>CAWGMT010000010.1:0-565398 GCA_963823675.1 uncultured Isosphaeraceae bacterium
TCGTGTCAGAAACCGAAAGACAACTTTTTGCGACAGCGCCCAGACACCTTATGCGTTCGCTGGCACCTCATGCGTTCGCCAGGACTGATTTCACTTCCGTGTCCAACTCGGGCGCCTCGGCACCGAAGCGAATGGCTACGGTCAACGGGTTCCGACTCATTTCGTGTTCAGGAAGTCGGCACAACGGACCTGGCGCAACGCATAGGTTTCTGTGATATCATCGCTTCCACTCGGCGCGCCGGTCCGCCGAGCTTGGCGTTTGTCGGCGGAGGAATTCTCGAATTTCTCCTCCGATCGTTGCCTGATGGCGAAGCTGGGGACCGATCAGGAAGTGATCGACTGCCACAGCCGCGCGTCGATTCCTGGGAATCTCGAGAGATGACGGGGGTTGTTCGTCGCGATCGTGACAATGTCGCCCGCATCGGCCGCAAGGAGCGTTTGTGCCGCGAGGATCGCGTCTCCGTCGAGGGCCGCTGGGTGAGCCGTCGTCAAACCCGCGTTTCGGACTGCCGCGCATAGCGAGGCTGCCTTGTCGAGCGCGGCTTGAGCAATCGGGTCGAATTCAAAGCCGGCGCGTACCGCGTCGAGCCGGTGGAGGCCCGAGGTTTTGCGGGCGCGGATCAACTCGCGTCGGAGCTCGTAATCTGCGATGCCTGGGACGATCACACGGATGCTCGCCGCCAGGAGGGACTGTGCCCACTGCCGACACGCCTGGGCCTCCGGCTTCGCTCGCGGATGGGTCAACAATCCCCGGTTCCGGTGTCGAGCACGACAAGCCTCATGAGCCGAACCGCGGCCGGTCCGACAACCGGTCTTCATCGACGACGCGCATGAGGTAATCGAGGGTCTCGCGCTGCTCAGTGTCGTCTCCGATTCCTGCGATGGCGTCGAGCGCCGCCAGGGCCAAAGCGTTTCTCTCGCGGATCTCATTCTCGGTGAGTCGAACGGCCCGACCGAAATCGTCGAACGATCGCGGGGAGACCGCCATCGAGGGAGCCGTTGCCATGGTGAGTTCTCCGTCAGTACAGGACGTCAGGCGTCTGTCGCCCGGACATTTCGGTCGGGGTCCTTCGACTGGTGATCAACCTCCGGCCAGCCCGGTGGCCACGGAGCTGCCTCGCCTAGACAAGCCGGCGCCTGGTTTCTGGAACAACCCCACATCGTTCGCCAACTCCGCCGTGGATCCGTGCCGCCAATCAGCTTGAAGATCCCCCGAACCCTTGCGGGCTACCACCCCGCGAACGGTCCCGGGTTGCTTCCCGCAATCCATTTTACCTCTGATCGGTCCGGAAGTGGACGGGGGTGGCTCGATTTCTCGCTTAAAAACCGTTGCAGTGGACGCGCTGAACCTTGGCGCTACGTGGCTCAACGGTTCGCTCTCCCTCATCGGTGTGCGCCCTTTTCTGTGTCAAGGCGCCCGACAGCAGGGCGACGCGGCGATTGAGGCTGTTGAGCGCGTGCCTCCCCCCGATCAGTTGAGCGCTCGGCGATGAGGTTTCAAGTCCGATCGTTGGGGTCGAGTTGCACCCGGATGATTCACCACTCGTGCTCGTTTTTTTTCGTGGGATGTTTGTCTGATCGGGGCGCGGTAGACTGTTGTCAACCGCCAGGCGGTTTCTTGGCGGCACGACGGTGCGCCGCCGACCTGATCGAATTGGCCCCAGCGTGGACACGGCTGATGCATGCTCGCGAAGCTCGCCTCGAATGCCCTCGTTGGAATTGATGCCATGCCCGTCGAAGTGGAAGTCAACGTCTCGTTCTCGTCGGCGCCCAAAGACGATCCTGGTCGGACTGGCGGAAACGGCCGTCAAGGTGAGCACGCACCGGGTCGAGCGTGCGATTGTCAACTCGGGATACCGCCGGCCGATCGATCGGGTCGTCATCAATCTGGCGCCAGCGAGACTGACCGCGGAACTATCTTTCCCAGTATCGCCATCCACCCCAGAATTCCAAATGCGTGAAATTGATACTACTAGCTATGGTAGAGTGAATAATTCTGGCTACGTAATGTCTGGCCGCTGCTCGCGGAGTCTGCCTCGAACCCTCCAAACCTGACCTGACCCCGTGTCAAACATGGTCGCCGTTTCCACTGCGATGAGGGTCTCGATGTTCGACGGACCCATTTGGGACGCGACGTAGGCGCGAACCCTTGAGGCACCTTAAGACAATGAGCCTCTGCCCTTCGTGTCTTGCGCGATACCGTCCCACCTTACCCAAGCCTCAACCGCGTGCCAGTCATGCGTCGTCGCTCAAACCGAAGCGCGCAAACGTGTCTGGAATCCGGACAAGCCGTCCCGCGCCCCCAGTGGGCCAGTGAATCCTTCTCCACTGTCCCAGCTTTGTCTAGGCACCGTCCGATAATTGCAGCTTATGTTCGGTCGGCTTTGACCGTGGCGGCTGCGTCGCCCGTGACGGCCCTCTCGGGCGCAGGTGGCCTCTTGTCCGAGTACCGTCGTTATGTTTGCTCGTGTCCGAATGTGGCAGTTCTGACGCCTGTGACGTCGGTTGTTCGGCCGTAATGACCGGACCGAGCGATTCGGCAGTGGCCGGCCGTTCGAGCCGCCGAATCGCCCGTACGATATATGCATTAGGGAGATTTTCTCTCGGAACGTTTTCTTCTTTGCCAGAACGTCGAGTCCGGCCAGCGTCGCTCCCGATCGTAGTAGTCGAAAAAGCCTCTCAGATAGTGGGAGAATCGATCGCGGATGTTTGCTGCATAAATGCGATGAGCTTCGTCGGAGCGCGCGACGTTGCCAAACGCGGCCTCCGCAGCGGACTTGCCCGATTCGAGGGCCTGACAGATTCCCTGCGAGCAAAGGGGATCGAGGGAGCAGCCGGCGTCTCCGATCGCGAGCCAATCGGACCCTGCCACCGGCTCCGCCAGCGTCGTCGCCGCGCGAACCGGTCGCGGTGTGCCGAGTAGCCTTCCTCCGAGAAGTCGTTGGGAAGTCATGGGTGCCATTCTCGAAAGGGCAGCCCACCGCTCCAGCCACGAATTGGACCCGCGCCGCCAGAGATCCGAGTCGGTCATGTAGGTGGCCAAGAGCTTGCCGTCTGGCAAGGGGGCCGAGTACCACCAGCCCTCCGGAGCGGCCTCGATCCAGGTGCGAGAGTCTTCTGCAGGCGCGTGACATTCGTATAAGGCGACGACACCGATGAGCCGGTCGAATACGCGTCGCGCCCGGGTTGGCCGGCCCGCCCAGTTGGCGCACCCCGTGGCGTCGATGAGTAGCCGAGCCTCAACCTCGAATCTGCCGCATACCGGTCCATCGGCTTCAACTCGCCAGATCGGCTGCGGCGGCTGACCGCGCACGCAGGATCGCAGAATGGCACCGGTGATGACCGACGCACCCGCGACGACCGCGGCGTCCCCGAGCATTGCGTCGAATCGGCGTCGGTCAAGGTGCCAGCCGTCACCGTGGGGGTCGAACAGGAAGTCGTTTTCATACGGCTTGGTTGCTCCCCAGGCCGAGACAATGCCGGGAGTGGGCCGATGGCCGTCGTCAACGAATCGGTCCCAGACCCCGAGGTCTTGCAGCAAGACTCGCGCGTAGGGGGGCAGTGTCTCTCCGACGCGGAATCCCTCATACCGTGATCGCTCGAGTACGACAACCGAGAGCCCTGCCTGCGCGAGCCGCAGCGCAGCAGCGCAGCCCGCAGGGCCGCCTCCGACGACGAGAACATCCAAAACGGAAGAGGTTTGTGGCGGACTACAACGAGGACCAAGTGTTTCGCCCTCAACGAGGCCCGAAACCTCGCTCTGTCTCGACATAGCCCTCAGTCCCATCCGGAAGTTTCGCCTTGATGACAACGCCGAGCATATCCCAGCGATCGACCATGTCCCGCCCACCAGCAATAGGCGTCGCCCAGTCGACCATGCCTGCCGCACCCGCTGCCGACGAGGCCGAACCTACGTCCGCGAAGACCTCATTCGGTCGCTGCGCAGGCCACCAATGTAAGTTGTGCGTCTGACCAGCCAGTTGTTCCGTCGCGCAGTCGATGAAATCCGCCTGCCAGGGAAGGGCCATGCTCTGGGTAAGTCCACCCGGTTCGACCTTGGAGTGATCGATCCGAAATAGCTCGCCAGCCATGTAGATATCTGTGCGCATTCTTCGGCCGAGCTCGATCCCAGGGTAGAACGCGCCGCCGACGCAGGCTTGAAGCACGATCCGTGTGAGTTTGTCGGGCAATTCCTCGGCGGGACCGGCGGCGGCAGTCGTGATGAACAAATCCACGGACCACGCCTTGAGCATGCCGTATTGCAGCGCTGTCATGGGCAGGGGGAGGCTGTCGGTAGGGTAGCCGTCGGCAAACAGCCAGGGCATCCGTGGCTTGGGGTTCTGCGGCGAACCGCCGGGGTCACGGAGCATCCGGAAAATCCTCACGCGGGCATTGGAATTCACGCCGGGCGTTGAGAGATCGCCGAACAGCGCTCGATCGTCAAAGTTCCCCAAGCCGCCCGGCCCGTGACCCGTGTACGCATCCTGGTTGACCCAGCGGTATCCGAGTACCCGGTCGAGGATCGGCTTGATATCGCGGTCGTACGCGGGTTTCGCGGGCGGGACGTAGAGCTTGCGCGTGACGCCCAGGTCCAAGAGCACGTCGAGAAGCGTAATCAGATTGTTGATGCCCGGCGCGTAATCGGGCTGACAGCAGGCAACCCAAGCAGGCTTGATTTGCGCCGGTCCGACGTTGGTCCCGTCCGCCAACCGGATGGCGACCGATACCGGGCCGTCGGCCGTGTCGTCGAACCAGTTGTCGCTGTCGGCAAAGTCAGTCAGGGGGGAGCCTGAAGGTACCGAGTCGGAATGTCCCCTGGCGGGAACGACCACCAGTCGACCAGACCCGTCGGTGTAAATCGCGCCCAGGTCAACTGGGGCTCCGCGGAATCTGCCGCCGTTGAGCGTAAGGCGCGGCTGGTTGGCGCCTGTGAGCGATTTTGGTCCTGGGTCGATGATCAGGCTCGCGTCGGTGCCCGGATTGCCCGTGGCGTTGTTGCGGCGCTTGGTTGGATCGGTATTCACGGTCCCGGTGCCTGGGGGAAAGATGAATCGTGGCGCGGCCGCTTTCCGGTTGACGAGATGGACCGTCCAGGAAAGGCTGGCCTTGTCGGCGGTCATCTCTTCCGGCGTGGCGACGAGCTTCCCTTGGTCGTCGCGCTCGCACCGAAAGACACGAAACCGGGCAGCCTGCCTGAGCAGTTTCTTGTCCGAAGTCTGGTCCCGCCGACTTGATGGCTCGGCTACGTCAGGATCGTACCCGATGAAGTGGTCGTCGCTCCCTGGGGCCACGCTGCTGCCGACCCGGGCGATGCCAATGGCGGGATGGATTTCGTAAAAACTGTTCGCCATAATCGAAACTCCATGGAATGGGTTCAAGTTGGCCGCCGTCGGGGCTGAAGGCGGTTTCCCTGTTCACCAACGGAGCGGTCGCTGCACCCTTTCTCGAGGTCTGGTTACGGCTCAGGAGCGGGACCCCGCACCACACGGCGACGACCCTTGAACATGCGCGACGCGCGACGTTTCCGGTTCTCCGCCAGGGACTTGCAAGATATGGTTGGCGATGAATAGCCTTGAATGCAACAAGAAAATCGAAGGGACTCACATTTCGGCCTTGCTGACAAGGCCCGTGTCATGATTTATGGTCGCGGATCATACTCCTGTCAACGTAGCCTGTTGGTGCTTCCCGAGCGCGACCCTTCACGAAAAGTTCGCCGGTGCTCGGAAAGACGACTGTCCACGTCCCGATCAGGGTTTCCAAACCGTGGGAGGTAGCGATGGCTGCTCCTTTCTTGAATGTGCGATATCTGGCGACGCGTGGGCAGCCAGCCACGGAAGGTGCGACGCGGGCTACGGGTGCCACGAGGGGAGCTGTGCCACCGAGAAAGAATCTCGGAAGCTTCGAGGCGGCCGCGCGTTACTACCTGGAACAACATTTCGCCCAGGATCTCCGCCCGGCCGTTCGAAGCCTGACCACGCCCGACCGCCCCGAGGTCGTACCCGATCTCAACCTCAAGCGCGCTCAAGAGATGCCAAAGTCGAACAACACGCTTGTCGTCTTCGAACAACGGCGGCTCTCGGTGCCGATTTTCGGCTCGAATGCGGTCGTCGAACTCGATAAAAAGAAGCAACTCATCTCACTCGATGCCGACATTGCTGAGGTGGGCGAGGTCTCTGCGGTGCCCGCGATCGATCAGCCGCGCGCCCTCGGGAAGATCGCCGAGTACTGCGGCGTCTCTCGCGACGAAGTACAGGTCGACGAACCGGCCAGCCTGGTCTTCTTCCACCGCGATTCCACCAACACGTGGCACCTTGCCTTCCATTTTAGAAACGTGCCGCACGCCCCGCCCTTGCCCAGAGGATCCAGCGTTCCGCCCCCTCCGTGCCATCTCGCCGGGTCGTCGCTCCGGGATTCGTTCCCGCGTTTCGACTACCTGGTTGACGCTCACGACGGCCAAGTTCTGTTCTCATACAGCGCTGCCCCGTCCTGCACACCCACCCAGCTCAAAGGGTACGATGAGCTCGGAACGCTCCAGAAATTCTGGGGCCGGGAAGAGGGCGGCAGTTTCCTGTTCGAAGACCCGGTTCGAAATATCAAGACCTACGACCTCAATCAGGCCGCCGCTGGAAGTGATCCACCCCCCAATCCGATCAAGGTCAACGAGTCGAGTCTGGGGCAGAAGTTTCCGGCAGCCGTCTCTGCCCACGCCAATGCGACCAAAGTCTACAAGTTCCTGAATAGCGTCCTGAACCGCAAGGGGATCGATGGCAAAGGCATGGAGCTGGTCTCACTGATCAATTGCACTGACCCTAAATCGACAAGCGCCAATCCTCGCCGCTGGAGCAACGCCCAGTGGTTCAATGGCCGGATGTGGTATGGCGAGACACAGGTCAATGGTAAACCTCAGAGCTACGCCTGCAAGCTTGACATCATCGCACACGAGTTGACTCACGGTGTCACGGAATTTACCGCGAATCTCATCTACGACGGACAATCTGGCGCGCTCAACGAGTCGTTCAGCGACATCTTCGGCGTGATCATCAACAACTGGGACGCAAAGGGTTCGAAAAACGTCGAGAATTGGGAGTGGGAGATCGGCAAAGGGCTGGGCAAGCCGGGCGAAGACGGCTCGCCCCGCCCCCTGAGGGATTTGAAAGACCCTTCGCGGATCGAATTCTTCGCGAAGACCGAGGCGACCAAGAATGTCCCTAATCATTACCCCGCCCGGTTTGCCGATTATTTCGACCCGTCGAAATATGGTTGGGGGAATTGGGACGGCGGCGGAGTCCACATCAACAGCAATATTCATAATAAGGCCGCCTACCTCGTCCTCACCGGTCAGGGAGCCGACAAGGCACCGCTGATCGACGCCGAGGATGTCGCGGTTCTTTACTACCACTGCTTGATCCGACTCAGCAAACTCGCCGATTTCGCCAAGGTCAAGCAGGTGTTGCTCGACGTCGCTGCTATCTACTTCTCAGGTGACGCCCAGCTCGAACTCAAGCTCGAGCATATCCGCGGAGCCTACAAAGAAGTCGGTCTGTAACATGAGGTGACGCCGTGACAATCCTCCAGGTTCTCTTGTTTCGCAACACAGAATCGTCCCGCGAGCTGGGCCCCGCCTTATGGGCCGCGACCAAGGAGGTCGAGTCGCTTTTCAATCTCGATCAGCCGCGCATGACGTTTCGCCGCGCCTACCTTGCGTTGGATGTCCCCGTGGCGATCCGGGGCGAAGTGGAAGGGGATCTCCCCGCGATCAAGAGGGCACTCGAGGACACCCAGCGCTGGGATCAAACACGCGGTAAGTTCAACCGCACCTACGACCAGGACCAGCTCGCGGCTTTCGCCCGGGAAGTGCTCGGCGACCGCGCCGCCGCCGATTTCTTGACCCTGATAACCGACGTGGAGATCACACCGCCCCGAGGGTGGCGCTACATCATCTGGGACGGCTACCCGAATGGCTCGGTTGTCTCTCTCGCCCCGATCGATCCGGAGTACTGGGGCATTCGAGATCCGCAAAGAACGATGACGATCAAGCAACGACTCCGGGCGGCCTGCTGCTCGATCGTCGGCGCCTGCGTGGGCCTCGGAGAATGCGTCAATGCCCGGTGCTTTCGTTACAACAACGTAGATTCCGTCACGGTGCTCGACCAGATGGTGTACCTGGGTGGCGAGCACAAGGTCACGGGGCTCACCCGCCGCGGTTTCGCGACCACGGCTACTGATCCGGCCGCGACGCAGGAAATAATCCAATATCCGACATCGATGGAAGCTGGTGACTGAGATGAGCGCGGACAAGCTCGTCTACCGCCTGGAATGGGACGCCGGCCCGGGTGCTCAGATCGAGGTCTTCAGCCCCGAGAGTAAGAACGCGTCGCTTTACCAGATCAAGTACATCCCGCCGCTACGGTCGGCGATCCGGCCCCCGGTGGACGTGAGGCCCCTGGGTCCCAAAGAACTCGAGCCGATCGATGAGATGCTCGACACGTTCGTCGCGTCGTCTCTCAAACCGGGCGGCCGTGGTCCGGACGGAGCCGGGCACGCACCGGCGGCCAATCTGGACGCCGGGCTTCAGGAGCTCGGTGGTCTCCTATACGACCTGATCGTCCCCAGGGCGGTTCAGGCGGACCTGCGTCCCACCGGAGTCTTCCTCGAGTTCGGCATGGACCAGGGCTTACTGCGTTATCCCTGGGAGCTGATGCACGACGGCAGCGACTTCCTTTGCATGAAACATGCATTCGGACGATTCGTCAACAGTACAACGCCGATCCCCTCGGATACCAGCCCGCATAGCTTGTGGGATGCAAAGCCCCAGGAAATTTCGGTCCTGTTGGTGTCCGTCTCCAAGCCTGAGCCGCGAGATGGACAGGAATTCCCGGAGATCCCTTACGTCCGGGAGGAGGCGGAGAAGATCGCCGAAACACTCACCGACATTCCGGGAGTGAAGATCGAGTGGCTCCCCGAGGAGAAGGCTGTATTCGGCGACGTCGTCAAGAAGCTCCGCAAGAACCGTTACGATATCGTCCACTTCTGCGGCCACGCGTACTCCAATGCCGCCAAGCCCGAACAGAGCAGCCTAGTGCTGCACAACAGGTCGTTGACGACCGGTACGATTGTCGTCACCTTCGCGAAGAACCGGCCCACGATTTGTTTCATCAACGCCTGTGAATCGGCCACGAGCCTCGAAGGGAAAGATCGGTTCAACGTCTACGGGCTGGCCGGGGCCTTCCTTGAAGCGGGCTCTTACCTAATTGGAAGCCGCTGGAGAATCCTCGACGCGGCTGCTTCGGTCTTCGCTCCGGAATTTTATTCGCGCTTTCTCGGTGATGGGGATCCGTTAGGCCTCGCGGTCCGCAAGGCGCGCCAGCTCTGCCTGAAGAATCAGCCCAACGATTTCGCCTGGGCGTCTTACGTCTTCTACGGCGACCCGCGTGTCTGCTTCCGAGCTGGCTCAAAGAGCGGTCCTCCTGAACTGAACGGAGGGCAGATTCCCGGGCCCGGCGAGATAGGTCAGAGTATCGATGTAGGGAAGGTTGACTCCCGCTGACGGCGTGAAAGCCGTTTGTCGGGAGTCAACCTTCCCCTTGCATGGACCGCGAGCATAGGCGATCGTGTCGATTGAATCCGCGATATTGCTTCCGCGTATGAGGACCTGGCCATGCCGGCCGAACGTAAGATCGTGAGCGTCGCCATCTATCCGTCGATCGGTGTGGCGCGAGTGGGCAATAGCCCGGGCGAGTTCTTCTACAGCCCGGAAGTCCCGGGGGCCGAGCCGATCGACGCCGATCGCTTCCGCGATGGCAAGGGCCGGATAAAGCGCCAGGCGGCGCGGTTCCGCCTCTATGGTCTCGACGCGGACGGCGAGGTGGTGCGCGAGATCACGGCCAAGGACGCCGAGATTACCTGGACCGTCCACGTCGCCAACACCAAGGCCGCCTGGTTTCAGTTCGATCAGGCGATGGATATCCCCGCGTCCGAGGGGAAGGTCGTCGGCGTGCCGCCGACGATCAGCGCCCTGCGCAACCCGCAGGTCAATCTCGGGGACCGCGGCAAGCTCGTGATCGACCCCGGCCTCCGGACGATCGCCGGCGTGAAGACCAACGCGCAGGGGCGGGACAAAGCCTTTGCCTTCGATACTGGCGAGTTTTCAGGAAAACCCGTCTATCTAGGCGAGCTTCGCACCGACGAGGACGGCCGGCTGATCTTCCTCGGGGGCCGGGGGCTGGCCGGGTCCATCGACGATGTGCCGGTGCAGCCCGGCCAGTTCGCCAATACCCCGGGCTGGCACGATGACATCGCCGACGGGCCGGTCGATGCCGTCATCAAGATCGGAGGCCGGAAGTTCCACGCCGTCGGCGCCTGGGTGCTCTCGGCCCCACCGGATTATGCGCCGGGCATCCCTGCCTTCATCACGGGATATGACCTCATCTTCGAGGTTGCCACCAAGCTCTCGCCGGGCCTGGCCCCCGTGCGCCGAAATTCTCGCAGCATATCTATCCTCTCCTGTCGCGGTTCTCGCGGTCACAGTGGGTCAACGCCGGCTTCTTCCGGGAGTTCGGCTGGGGCTCGCCGATGGATTTCTCCCGGCCCGACGTGGTCGCGCGACTCAACGACCCGGGGTCGGAGTCGTTGGCATTGCGTAAGGCCGTCTTCGACCGGTTCCGCAAGGCGAACTACTCCGTCATGCAGGCCGACGCCTGGCCCGGGATCTACGGCGACGCGGTGACCCTGGACATGAAGACGAAGGACCCCCGCGAGTGGATGGCCGTGCTGGAGATCCAGTACGACTGGCTCCGCCGCTGGGCCGCAGGGGACTTTGAGGGGGACGGCGTGCCGGCCGGTCGATCGTGGAAGGACATGACGCCCGCCGAGCAGGTCGCCGGCCTCGATCGCGGCGTCCTCGACCACACGATCGGCGGCCCTTTCCACCCCGGGGCCGAGTTCACCTGGCCGATGCGCCAGCCGATCCTCTATGGCGCCCCATTCCGCATCAAGCGCCGAAAGGGATCGGCCCCGGACCTGCCGCTTGCGCTCACCTCGGAGGTCGCCCTGGCCGCCGGCGGGCCCCTGGACGGCTCGGGGCCCGGGGACCTCACGCGCTGGATGGCCTGCCCCTGGCACACCGACACGTCGAGCTGCCTCTCCGCCTATCGCCCCTACGGGGGCGAATACCTGCCAACGTTCTGGCCGGCGCGCGTCCCCAATGACGTGCTGACACAAGAGAATTACGATATCCTCATCGATCCGGTGAAGTCCCCGGCCGAGAAGGAGGAGGCGTTCAACTCATCGAGTCGCCTGAGGTGGCTGCGCGGGATCAAGTACGACGACGATTCGTACCCGCCGACGATCATCACCGACCCCCTGCCGACGGCCGTCTTCGTGGACAAGTGGTGGGAGGTGGGGATCGTCACCAGGGCCGAGGGGCCCGGTGCCCCGTTCCCGGACGAGGTCTGGGTCGAGACGGGACGCAGGATCCCCGACGCAGGGCCCCCCCCATCGAAGCCGAAGGCGAAGATGCTCCTCTGGGACGAGGATCCGACGGAGATGCGCTGATATGCCCGGCTTGAAGGCCGACGTCGTGGTGCTTGGGGCCGGCCCGGCGGGCCTGTCGGCCTCGATCGGCCTCGCCGGGCGGGGCCTGCGGGTCGCGCTGGTTACGCTGGCCAGCGGCGATGCCGACCGCGTTGGGGAGAGCCTGTCGCCAGCTGCGGTGCCCCTGCTCCGCGCCTTGGGCGTGTGGGACGTCTTCGTCGCCGACGACCATTCCCCCTGCTTCGGGAATGCCTCGGCCTGGGGGAGCGGCGAGCTTCGTCACCATGACTTCCTCCGCGATCCTCGCGGCCACGCCTGGCACATCGATCGCCGCCGATTCGAGCGCCGGCTCGCCGAGCGTGCCGGGGCGGTCGCTGTGGCGTCTGTCTCCGTCGCCCACGCCCCTCGTTGCGAATGGACCGGCGGTCGCTGGCGCGTGCGGACCGGCGACTCGCGCGATCCGACCGAGGCACGCTTCCTCCTCGATGCGACGGGCCGGTCGGCCTGGCTTGGTCGGCGATGCGGCGCACTCCGCATCGCCGGGGATGCGCAGGTGGCAGCGGTCGCCTTCCTAGAGACGCGCGGCCCGCCGATCAAGGACACGACGAGCCTGGTCGAGGCCGTCGAGCGGGGCTGGTGGTACTCGGCCGCCCTGCCCGACGGGCGCCTTGTCGCGGCATTCATGACCGACCACGACCTCCTCCCGCCGGGCGCGACGATCCCTGAAGTCTGGCGCTCGCTGCTGGATGGCGCGGCCCACACCGCTCGAAGGCTCGCCGAGGGGGGCTATCTGGCGGCATCGCCCCCCAGGGTCGTGGCGGCCTCGGGCGGCCGGCTGGAGCCGATGGCGGGGCCGGGCTGGGCAGCCGTCGGCGACGCGGCGATGTGCTACGATCCCCTCGCCTCGCACGGCCTAACCCTGGCCCTGGCGGGCGGACGCGATGCGGCCGAGGCCGTCTCGGCGCACCTCCACGACGAGGTTGGGGCGATCGATCGCTATACCAGGCGCCTCCGGGCCGCCTTCGCCGACTACGCGGCAATGCGACTCGACGTCTACCGGGCCGAGCGTCGGTGGCCCGATGCCCCGTACTGGCGGCGTCAACACGGGCCGATCGCGCGATGATGGCGTTAACGCGAAGGCGAGTAACAAACGAACAAGGAGAATCTCCATGACGCGGCCGGCTGTAAGGTATCTCGCGCCGAAGCTCTTAGCGGTCACCGTCTTAACGGGCCTCGCGATACCTATAGGAGCGAGCGAACAACAACCCAAGGAGGGGTTGGGCGTCAAGGTCAAGGCGGATGTGCCGACGGTCGGGGCGGACGCTCCTGTGATCTCGCTAACAATCCCGCCCGGCGGGTCGGCCTCTGCCTTCCTCGTGCTGGAGAATACGTCGGGCGCGAAGATCCAGGGCCTTAAGCTCCTCGGCTACCTGGTCCCGGCGCCTGGTCAAACAGGCACGCCGCCCGCGATTACCGTCAAGGGCGCGGGGACCGACTTGCAGGAGGCCGGCTGGACGATCGAAGCGGGCAAGGGCCTGCCGCTGACGCTGAACGTTCCGAGTTTCGACCCGTCGGCAGCGACCGAAGGCTGGCTGGTCGGCACCCGAGGTGAAGCCCAGTACGAGGCCCTCGCGCGAGTCAAGATCGAGAAGGGGGGCCAAGTCAAGCTCCTCAACGTCGGTGCTGACGGAGCCGTCAAGATCGACCTCTCCATCAACACCCTGACCTGGCGCCTGACCGCTGAGGCGACCGGATCGAGCCCCTTCGATCTTGTCCTGGTCGTAACCCCCTTCATCGGGCCCAACGGCGTCCGAGTGACGCCGAAGCTCCGCGTCTCGGGCTGCGCCGAGGTCGCTCCGGGGAAGGATGGGGACGTCGTCCGGGCCCTGAACGTGAACGGGCCGGGGCGGTTTTACGTGGACCTGGAGACGGTCGAGGTCGTGGCCAGCGGCACGTATTCGGGTGCCGTCGAGCTCCGACCGGCGAAGGGAGCGCCCGCTACGGCCCTGCTCACGGTGACGCGGACCCGGTCCGCCCCGACGGTCGAGATGAAGCCGCCCGACCCGATCCGCGATGCGACACACACCTGGCCCTACGGCGCGGCCACCGAGGTCCGCGTCTACCTGAAGGAGACGGGCGGCCGGTCGGTGAGCCTCGACCGGCCGGAGCTCGTCTCGCTGACGAAGAAGGACGGCGCGGGGAAGGTCCAGGCCGGGGCCAGAATCGCCAGCGTCCTCGACGCCGATGGCGAGGATGTCAAGCAGTTCCCGATCGAGCTGAAGCCGGGCGAGGCTCGCCTGCTACGGGTCTCTCTCTCGTCGCTCCGCGATCCGGGCGAGTATTCGGGCCTCCTCCGGTTCGGCTCGGCGGATTACCTGGCCCTCGAACAGCCGGTCACGATCGTCAAGCGATACCCCGCCCTGATCGCCGGGCTGATCATCGCCGTGGGGATTGTGGGTTCCTTCTTCCAGCGGGCCTTCTTCACGCGCACCTTGCCGAGGAAGCAGCAGGTTCAGGACGCGGCGAAGCTGACCCTCCGGGTGGGCGAGGCGCTGCGGACACTCCCCCCGTTGACCGACGCCGAGCAGGAGGCGGCCGGGGTCCTCCTGAACCTCTTCAAGCAGATCCACGACGCGGCCGACGGCCGGCAGCCGACCCGAGACCGGCTGACGCTGGCCTCGAAGCGACTGAACCTCTTCCTCCAGGATGTCCCGGCGCGGGCGATGGTCGATTCCGTCCGAGGCGTGGCCGTGTCGGACGATATTCGGAACCGGCTCACCGCCGCCTTGAACCTGGTGACGAGCGATGCGGTCACCCTCGATCAGATTGGGCCGGCATTAACCAATCTCGGCAGCCTCCCACAGGCCCTCATCCGCGAGGTCCGGGATGGGCTCGTGCAGCAGGTCAACGCCTTCACCAGCCAGGTCCGCGTTCAGAGGGACGACCCGAATACTACCCCCGTTGTGACGCAGGCCCTCCGGGATCGGGTGCTCGGACCGCTCGGCCAGGCGGCGGAGGGCCTGCCGAACAAGGGCCGAATCTCGGAGTTGCAGAAGGTCTGGGACGCGTATGACAAGGCACGTGGGACTTACGCGGAGGTCCTCTCCGCCGAGCTGAAGCGTGTCCTCGACGGTCCGAAGCCTCCGGGGATGACGGACCAGCGATGGACGAAGCTCGCCTGGGAGGACGTCGGCCCGGGCCTGGACGCGGCGTTGAAGGTGAGCGCGACGGACCCGGACGAGGCCCTGGCCGCCTACAACCGGGCCGTCGCCCGCTACGTCCTGGAGGTCACCGCCGCCCTGCTCGACGCGGCGACCCCGATCAGCCAGTCCCTGGCCCAGGGGTCGCCAAGCGAGACGCCCGAGGAGAAGCGCCAGCGCGAGACGGAGAAGACAAACCTCGACACGGGGGTGATCTCGGTCCTCCAGGGCATTCCCGCCAAGGTGAAGGCGGGGAACGCCAGCGAGGCTGCCGACGATTACGTGAACGCCTTGGGCGTGTACCGCAAGGAGACCGGCGGGGTGGCCGGCCCGGGCCTCGTCGCGGTGCAGGACCCAACGTTCCTGCTCGCGGCGGCGGCGAGCGGCCCGGCCCCGGGGGCGCAGGCGTTGCGGCCCGCCGCGATCGACCCGGCCACCGAGATCGCCAAGATCGACCGCTGGATCTCGGTGCGCAATGGGCCCTGCTCTGGGTCGTGCTCGTGCTGGGCACTCTCTCGGGCTTGCAGACGCTCTGGGTGGTCAACCCGACCTGGGGGAGCTGGGCCGATATTGCCGCCGTCTTCGTCTGGGGGGCCGGCCTCCAGCAGATCGTCGGCTTCACCGCCGATCAGGTCATCGACGCGATCGACCAGGCGGTGAAGTGAGGCCCGGCGCCTCAGGACCGGGAGCGGTTGAGGAGGTCGTGGACCGAGATCTTCTCCTCGCGGGCTGCGGTGTGGAAGCCGTCGCTGGAGGTAACACGGACCTTAACCTCGTCCAGGCCTTGCAGGAGGTGGCGGTCGACGGTGACCGACGGACGCCGAAGGCCTAGGCCGATCGTCCGCCAGGTCGAGCCGTCGTCCGCGCTGAGCTGGACCGAATAAACCGGCGGCGCCGATCCCCCGGATGGGCCGGCCGCGCCCCGCCTGCTCGTCGTCCCAGACGATCACCGGGTTGGGGCTCGCCGCGACATGCGAAGAGGCGGCCCGGATGTTGGTCACGACCGTCGGCGAGGCGCACACGGTGAAGTTCGCGAGGACCCGGTCGCCGTCCAGAAGCTGCAAGGCCGCCGCCCCCGGCCGGTCCGGGAGCAGGGCGTCGACCAGGCCGGTCCGGTCCTCCGACTCCTCCCAGCAGGTGGACGGGTAGAAGGGGGCCCACCCCTGCCAGAGCGACCGCCCCGCGGCGTTGACGATCCGCAGCGACAGCCCCTCGCTAGCCCCCAGGTCAATCGCCTGCCGATTCGCGGCCGGCAACACGGCGGCGCCCGGTGCGGAGAGGACGCTCCGGAATTCGCCAGTCCTACGGGTCATGTTGCAGATGGCCACGGCGTGGATCATGGGCATTGATCGCCGGGAGACGCGGAATCCCTACCTCTCACGTTACGCAGGCAAGACGCCGCGGACAAGGGCCGTCCCGCGACCGGCCGGATTTGGTCAATCGGCTTTTTCGGTTGCATCGGCGGGAGGCGTGTATTAAAGTCGCGTTTTCTCGTCTCTGCGGCCCTCGCGCGGATCGGAACCCGGCGAAGTGCGCCGGCCAAAGCGAGGCTCGCCGCGATAATCGTTGACCGCGTCCGAGGGATGAACGATGCCCGACCTTGCGCTGCCGGATGAGATCGTCCAGTGGATACGTCAGCAAAACTGGGGTAAGCACCACCTCAAATGGCACACGACCCGCCAGTGGGACCGCCTCGACCCGGCCTCCCGCGACTGGGCCGTCCGGCAGGGCTGGCGGCGGGCGGCCCACCAAGAGGGGGCGGACGAGAACGGCTTCGACTTCCTGATGATGCACCGGGCGATGGTCGAGCTGCTCCGCGCCCAGTTCCCGGGCCAGTCCGCCCTATTCGAGGGCTGGAAGACTCCTCCCGTCAAGCCGGATGACCCGAACGATCCCCTACCGAACGGCGCCTCGACGCCGATGCCGAAGGTCTACGTCGACGCCATCAAGAAGCTGGACAAGACCCCGGAAGCGTTCGCCAGCCAGGACGAACTCGGCCGGTTCATCGAAACAAGGGCCCGGCCCACGCCGCCCGACCCCTTCGCGACCTCGACGGACAAGGGGTCGGGCATCCACAACTTCCTGCACAATCGGTTCAGCGACGACAGCAGCCCGATCGATCTCGGCAATCCGCTGGTCAATCTGGAGAACGCCCGCTTCTGGCGGCTCCACGGCTGGATCGACGGGCGCTGGTCGGCCTATCGCAAGGCGAAGGGTCTCCTCGATATCGACCCGACCTACCAGGCGAGGCTCGCCGACGAGAAGATGCACATGACGGCCCACGTCGCTCACCACGCGATGTCGTCCGCCGGGCCGGCCCTGGCTGGGAGCGAGCCGGTCCCGGCGACGATCCTCCACCCCTTCCGCGAGTCGCCGGCCGCCCAGTTCCAGAGGCTCATGAGCGCCCCGAGGATAGGGACGCCCGACGACCTGAGGGACTTCCTCCAGGGGCGCTTCGGCTCGAACTGTTCACGATCCCGCTCTACCTGGCTGCATGGTGGTCGATCCGGCCGGGCAAGGCCCCCAAGCCGGCGGGCGAGCTGCGGACGGTCGCCCTGCAGGAAATGCTCCACATGGGGCTCGCCTGCAACCTGCTCGTGGCGGTTGGCGGCAAGCCGACGGTCAACGGCGCCGGTGTGGCCCCGCTCTACCCGGATGTCATCCCGGGTATCATCGACTCGGCCGTCTACTCGATCGAGGCCCTCTCCCGGCCGCAACTCAAGAAGTTCCTGGCCATCGAGATGCCGCAGGGCGGCGCGATCCCACCCGACGCGGTCGCCGGGCCTTCGCTCGGGCCGGTGGCCAAGACGATTGGCGACTTCTACGACATGATCTCCGAGGCCCTCGTCCGCCTGGGCCCGCAGATCTCGAACAACGGCGCCCTGGTCGCCGCCGGTCAGCGTGCCGCCGACCTCGGTGAGGCTGGCTCGCTCTTCGTGATCCGGCAGATCGGCGACCCGGCGAACCCGGCCCCCGACTCGGCCCTCTACGCGATCAAGCTCATCAAGGAGCAGGGCGAGGGGACTGACAAGACCCGAGGCGCCGTCGACTTCGACGGCGAGCTGGCCCACTTCTACCGGTTCCAGCAGATCGACCTCGGCATCCGCTTTGACCGCCAGGCCGACGGTAAGTTCGCACCGGTGCCCGACCCGAGCTACCAGGTCCCGCCGGCCGACGCGATCTTCCCGATGGCCCAGGTCCCACCCGGCGGCTATCCGGGCGTGGCGGCCGTCGATGACTTCGACCGAGCCTATTCAGGGATGCTCGACAAGCTTCAAGAGGCCTGGGCGAAGGACAGTGACGACGCACTCTCCGACGCGATCAGCCTGATGTTCACCCTCGGGGGCAAGGCCCGGAAGGCGATGGGCCAGGGGACCTACGGCCCCGACTTCCGCTATCTGCCGCCTCCTCCGGCCGCGGCGGGGGCCGGAGCGGCGCTCGCCGCCGCCCCGGCGCCGCCGGCGATTCCAGCGGTGCCGGGCTACGCGCGGATCAAGCAGATCCTCGACGACGCGGTGCAGGGGAACGCGATCGGCGGCCACGGTCCGTTCTGGCGGACCCTGACCCGCGACCAGTTCGTCGCCAAGTCGGTCTTCGGTCGCAAGTTGATCGCCGTCGAGGCCGACGGGTCGTTCGACCCCGACGCGTCGAACCTCGTCAAGGCACTGGAGGGGCGCCCCCCTTTCGGCTCCGACCTGAACCCGCCGCCGCCGGGGGCGATGATCGAGCGGATGCCCGTGGGTTTCCCGACGGTCCCGGACGATCGGATTCAGGAGATCCGGGCCTGGATCACCGCGGGCTGCCCGGCGCAGCCGGTCGCGGCCGGAGGGCTTCCTCCCCTGGTCGACGAGACGGGCGGCGGCCCGGCCGACCCGGCGCAGCACATCGCTTTCTGGCACGACTTCGACAACTGGGCCATGTTCCAGGCCTCCGACGAGGTCCGGGAGGACATCAACACCTTCTTCGGCGTAGCCGACGCCTGGTTCGCCGCGGCCCGTGACGCGATCCAGCTCCCCGCCTGGGACGCCGCGGTCGCCGACCCGGCCGTCCGCGCCGCCATCGGCCGGCTCGAAGCCAGGCAGCGTCAGACGGTGATTGCACACTATGGCCAGCCGGTCCCGCTGCTGACCCTGCTCGACTCGTTCGAGCGGTTCGGCAACGGCTCGCTCCCACCGGACGCCGACCGGTCGCAAGATCCACAGCACCAGATGAACGGGGCGATCATGTGGTTCTACTGGTTGACCTTCGTCGACGCCTGCCTGCGGATCAAGCCGGCGGACGCGAACCCGATCCCGGCCGACTTCTGGCGGGCGATGGCGCGGGGCGTCATGCTCGGCCTCCTGAATGACGGCATCTTCCGCGCGAATCGCTACACGGTAAAAGGGTTCACCGCAGACGACGCCGGCAAGCAGAAGATGCGCGATTACGTCCGCAAGACCGCGCCAGACACCCTGCCGAACGAGCTGGCCCGCCGCTTCTCCGAGAGCGGCCTGGGCGCCTGACTTCCGGCATCTCCCGGACCTCCCGGCGGCGCGAGCCCTTCCCTCGCGCCGCCGGGCGGCCCCGTCCACGCCTCCCGAACGACCAAGGAACCTACACCCAACCTCAGCGAGGAGATGGAGATGGATACGTCCCCGAAGCCGAACCGTTCCGATTTCCGAGCGCCTCGACCCAGGAAGTCCGGCGGCTCCCAGGCCGGTGCCGTCTTGGTCCCGGACACGGCCCCCGCAGCCGCGGCTGCCTTGGCGGGGCCGCCGCCCCCGGCGCCGGTCGTTCAGTGCCTGGGCGTCGAGGTGACGCAGGTCATCCAAGAGATGGCCCACTCCGTCTCCCTGATCGCCGGCAAGGAGACGCTCGTCCGGGTCTATCTCGACGTCCACGCCGGCTCGCGGATCCCGGTGCGCGGGGTCCTCTCGGTGAGCGACCCAGCCGGCTCAGCCGGCGGCCTCGGCACGGTCACGTCGATCGACTCGGTCCTGCTCAACCCGGCCGGAAACGGTAACCTTCGCGCCAAGAGGGCCGACCTCGGGCTCAGCCTGAACTTCCGGATTCCGGTCGGCCTCACGGCCGTCGGCGGCCGGGTCTTCGCCCTCGACAGCCTCCGCCGCGCCGACACGGGCGAGGCGCTGGACGTGCCGGCCGGCGCGAGCCGGACTGCCACATTCGGGCAGGGCGTCCCGCTGCGGGTCCGCGTCCTGGGCATCCGTTTCCGGGCGCCGGGCGGCCCGACGGAGTACGAGCCGACCGACCTCGACTTCGACCTGATCCGCTCGTGGCTGGGCCGGGCCTACCCGACGCCGACGGTCGTTTGGTCGCGGGCGACCGTTGACGGGCCGAAGGACTGGCCGTTCAACGCGGACGACGTCAACGCCTTCCTGCGGGCGGTCCGGTTCCAGGACGTCGCGGCGGGGACCGACGCGCGGACCCACTACTACGGCGTCGTCGCCGACGGGGGGGCCGGCGGCCCTTACTTCATGCGGGGCAAGGCGTCAGCCGTTCCTGGCTCGCCCGACCCGTCGGCGGTCGCCTCGGGGCCGACCGGCGTCCCCTCCGGCAACTTCGCCTGGGACACCGACGGCTCTTACGGCGACTGGTACGCCGGGCACGAGCTGGGCCACACCTTTGGTCGCCCGCACGCCGAGTTCTGCGGCGCGACCGACGGGGCGCACTATCCCTTCCCGAACGGCCAGCTCTCCGGCGCGAACGAGGAGTTCGTCGGCCTCGACGTCGGCGACTCCGCCTACTCGATCCCCCCCCGCGCCCTACCTGGGACGCAATGGCACGACCTCATGACCTACTGCGCGAACGAGTGGCCCTCGTCGTTTAGTTACGGGGGGATCATGGCCCGCCTCGCCGTCGAGGCGGGCCTCGCCCCGAACCCGCCCGCGCCGGCACAGCCCGTCGCCGCGCTCGCCGCCGCCCTCGACGCGGCGACCGGGCCGGGGCCGTTCTCCATCCCCGTCGCCGGGCCGCCGGCCGGGACGATCCACCTGGTCGCCAAGGTCAACCTGGCTCGGGGGACCGGCTCCTTCGAGCAGGTCCAGCCGTATCCGGGCCTCGTCCCGCCTCCCGACCACGCCCCGCCCGGCCGGACCGACGACGGCCGGACCCTTTCTCTGCGCCTGGTCAACGCCGCAGGGCAGATTTTGTCGCAGGTCCCCGCGCCTTTCTTCCCGAACGTCTGCGGCAAGGCCCGTCTAAAGGCCACCGGCAAGAGCCGGCCCTCGGCCGGCGGCTCGACCCCCGCCGAGCCGGCGCCGGCGGCGGCCGAGGAGGATCACGATTCGGAGGGGAGCCGCGGCCTGGTCAACGCCAAGATCGCGCTCCTCGACGCGGCGGCGGCGATCTATCTCGTCCTGGGCGACGAGGTCCTCGACAAGTTCGCGCGGGCGCGACCCCGGCTTCGATCACGAGCATCCGGCCCGACATCCCCCCCGCGTTCGCCGCCGCCGCGGCCGGCCTGGCCCCCTTCGGCGGCGGCGGGACCGCCCGGCCGCGCGCCGTCGTCACCTGGGACACCCGCGCCGTCCCCGCGCCGGGCGGCGAGATGGGGGCCGCGCTGGGCCCAACGGAGCCGGCCCCGCCGGAGATCGGCCGCCCGAACCGATACTCGGTGCAGCTCAGCGCCGACGACGGCCTCACCTGGCGGACGATCGGCATGGGCCTGAAGGCGCCCCGCGTCACCATCGACCGCAACCTCCTCCTCGGCGTCGCCAGCGTCCGGCTCCGCGTCACCTCGACCGACGGCTTCCGGCGGACCGTCGCGGAGCAGACTCTGCCGGCGCCCTCCCTATGAACCGGGCAGCTTGCCTATTGGTGATACCCCTTGCGGGGAGCCGGAGCCGCCCTAAAGCATGGGGGCAGGTCACGGCCCCCCGTAACGGTTATCCGATCGCCAGAAACCGGTCGCGTAGCCATTTCGCGGCCGCCACGTTGTGCGGACAGAGGCTGTGTCGCGTGTTGAAGCCCGCGAGCGCCCTGACCGTCGTCGCCAGCCGGGTGGGATCGACCTTGGCCAACACACTGGCGATAGCGAGGTCGGCCGCCTTCGCGGCGGGCGCAGGTCCGGGCTGGGGTGCGGCCTTCGCCGCCGGATCGGTCAACCGTCGTCGCTTGTCCGGCGGCGGAAAGGTGGGCAAGGGGCGGGGCTCTTCCAAGTGTCGTCTCCCGGGTTGAGGCCGTGTCCCCGGTTCCGTCCGTCGCGCACGTGCCGCCAGGCACGCGCTCCGTCCGACCACCTTGGCCCGGGGCGCGGCCCGTCAAATGGTCAGCGCGCGGTCCACAAGCGCCTTCTCGGCACGTGATTGGTCCGCGCTCCTGTTCGGGGCGCTGTCGGCGGCCAAGTAGTGTTGTGCCGTGCCCGAGAAGGCCTTGGCAAGGCAGGGGTAGACGTCGGTGACCAAGTCCTAGACGAGCTCCGTGCCCAAGAAGCTGCGCACGGCCTCGTTCCTCGGGTCGCAAGTCGCCTTCTCGTCCATTTACGGATTCAAGAAAGGCATGAGTCGCCTCCGTTCGCTCTGCGAAACAGGACCGATGAACCGGGACTCGCCTGTCACCATCGCGGCCTGCTGCTCGGGCGAATCCCCAGCTTGCCTCGGCACGCGGTCGCCTGGGTTGAGCGTAGCGGAGGCAATCGCCAATGTCAACAAAACGTATCCGCCAATGGCCTCAGATGCTCTGCACCGATGCCGGTCGGTCGGCATGTCCCGCAAGAACATGAGATGGCCTCCTGTTGCCGGGGTCGTCCCCGCACACGCGGCCCACCCTAGCCCCATCCACATCCCCGAAAACTCCTCGACCGCTGCCGAACGCAGGCAAGCTCGGTATCGGGAGGAGGCACTCCCTCCGCGGTCGGCGGCCATCGCCGGAGGTGAATCCTCGCTCCCACCCATGGATACTGCCTCCTCCAGCCGACGGCTGCAGGACGTGCCTGCGCGCACGAATCTTCCAGCCGTCGCAAAAAGCACGGAACTGACTCCCCGCCTGAGCGGGATGATCGTCGCGTTGGCGACTTGGGCCTCGGCCTAGCTGGTCGCCCCGCTGAAAGTTTGGCCGTCGCGGCTGATTTCGTGGATCGACAGAACAGCCTTCCGGGTGGCTGTGACCGGGTCTCGCATTGGAAGCAGCAACCATAGAAATGGCGCGCGTAGGTCCGACGACACCGACGCGCTTTCAAGCGTAGTTCCGCGCGATACTACAATTCATTTATCGTCTGCAGCGAAACCAGCGGCTAGAATTGAACTCGATACCTTACCGAACCTGCGAGGGTAAGCGGGATCAACTTATCTCTAACTCCTTCTCTTGTAGACTTATAGGGTGCACACGGCTCTGTCATCCTATGCCCTGGAGGGTATCGTAGCCGTCTCAGTCGAGGTGGTCGTGGACGGCCACCGGGCGAAGGTCGTCGAGTCAGAAACAGGACGTATTCTTCACTCGGTCAGGCTGGAATCGACCGAGTCAGCATCGTCAGTAGTAGAGCATGTAGTGAACGCTCGCACCTCTCCGCTTTGCAAGCGCGCTCCCGCCGACCTCAAGAAAGACGCCGGCGGATTTGACCTGCCGATCGCACTGGGGTTGCTGTTGGGCAGCGGCCAGGCCTCGTTCGACCGGCCCGGCTCGTTTGCCATCGTCGGCGAGCTCGTGCTGACCGGCGAGGCCCGGCCTGTCCAGGGGGTCCTGGCGATGGCCTTGCAGGCCGTTGCCGAAAAGCGCGACGGCCTGCTGGTTCCCTCGGCCAACGCGGCCGAGGCGGCCGTGGTCGAGGGGCTCAACGTCTATCCCATCGGCAGCCTGGCCGAGGCCGTGGGTTTTCTCTCCGGACAGGTCAACATGGACCCGAAGTCGGTCAACCTCGAAGAAGTCTTCCGCCAGCACTCGCACATGGAAGAAGACTTCATCGACGTCAAAGGTCAGGACTATGCGAAGCGCGCCTTGGTGATCGCGGCGGCCGGCGGACACAACGTCCTGACATTGTGGTCAATTTAACCCTAATGGCGGAGAACGTCCCTTGAGGATATCGTCGCCCGCATTGCCGAGATCTTTGTCCAAGCGGGGGAGGCAGAATGTTTCAATTCACCGTCTACATAGGCAGCGCATCGAACTACATCAAATTCGAGTCGCTGGATCGGAAGTTGATGGAAGCGTTCGAGGCATGGTTGGCAGACAGGGGTCAACCTGGTTACTTCATCGGAACTGATCAACATCAAAAAAGAATAACTTTCAATTTCGACCGTGTTGGTGCCATCGCAGAAGAACCGCCCGCTGCTGGCTTTCAACAATAATCCCAAGCACTTGGCGGACGGCTACGACCTGACCTTTGCAGACCTCGCGAAGTCGGTGGCGTCGGGTCAGTCGATGGGCCAGATCAATGTCTGGAAAGACGCAAGCCAACTCAACGGCGGCGACTTCATCGTCGCAGGGGTGGACACAACCGAGGGTGGTGCGAGTGCGACGATCTATCATGTACCCACAGCGATCGGTGGTCCAGTGAATCCCACGAGCAAGAAGCAACCGTTTTGGGCCGTTGGTTGCGGCGCTTTGCATGCGATCGAATTGTTGGAGAATTGGCGTTATAGATCTGACTGGACACTCCCGAGCGCTCTGTATGCGACCTATTGCGCAAGCGCGCGGCGGAACTCTCGCCTGGGGTTGACAAGGAAATCGACATGAGAGTGATATCGCAAAACGGAATCATCCCAGCGACCGACTCCCTTCACGCCAGTTTGACGGACGAATATGAGGCGGAATGGACAAAGCGGAGGCAACCTGATGCCTATCCGCGCATCTCGAAAGCCGCTCTGGACCTGGGCCTCTGACGCGATCTTTCGGAGTCACGACCCGAGATCGCAAACCAGCCAGCCGCGACGAGCCCTTATACCTCACGCGGCCATGAGTGAGACATCCTGGAATTCTTGGAAATTGAGTGTCATCAGCGTGTTGAGTCGTTCGGCGTGTGTGGTCGATAGTCCGTCGATGGTCTCTTCGATGGCACCTCTAAAGTCTGCGAAGGTCGGATGGTATCGGCCGTAGAGGGCGCGACGTTTGATGAACTTCCACAGACGTTCGATCAGGTTCAGGTTGGGCGAGTACGATGGGAGAAACAACAGCGTGATTGCCAACTGCGTTGCCAGCGCCTTGACGGCGGCGTTGTGTTGATAGCGGGCGTTGTCCAGCACCAGCGTGATCGGTCCGGTTAGCCCCGACGCGGCGATTTTCCGCAGCAGTTCGCACATCGTCTCGGTATTGACGACCGTGGTGTTGGTCACGGCGATCAATTGCCGCGTCACCGCGTTCCAGGCACCCAAGACGTTGAACCGTTGACGACCTGAAGCCGCGCGGACGAAGATCCGCGCAAACGACCAGAGGCAACACAAGAATGTCCCGAACACGAAATGGGCCGCGTCCACAAAGAACACGTGCCCCCGTCCCGCGAGGGCGTCGTCCAAGAGCGGCTTCAGCTTGGTGTCGAGAAAATCGGCCTGGGTTTGGACGTGCTCGGCCAAGTTTTTTTTGGCGGCACCGGGATCATGCGGACCCGCTGAAACTTCAGACCCAGATCCTTGAGGAACTTGCGCACTTGGCTGGGACCGCGGCGCAATCCAGTCAGTTGAAAGATGCGTTCGCTCGCCTCGGCCACGGTACAAACGGGTTGCTTCTCGAAGGACTCGCGGATCAACTCGCGATAGGCAGCCATTTCGCTGACCGGGCGATTGACGTTCCACTGCCGCAGACCGTCCAAGCCCCCCTCCCGAAATGCGGCCACGTACCGCTGGACAGTGGCCCGACCGACACCAACAACCTGAGCGGCTTGCTGCCGCGTCAACCCGTTGTGCAGCAACCAAAGCACCAGCATCTTTTCCCGAATGCGCGGGTTGGGATGAAAGGTCCGTTCCTCGTTGACGACGCGTTGCTGCTCCTCGGTCAACCGCACGCGAAACCACTCCATGGTGTGCCTCCTTGCGTTCCAACACGATCTCGATGAACATCCTTCCTGGCGGAGCTATAAGGATTATCAAAATCCCCACCGGGCGGAAATAGGTCCTGGTGCGCTGGGTCTAGAGGTCAATGTCTCATTTAACACCGCGCGGGGTATAATAACCACCTTCTCTAGCGGGTGGTTCGCCTCAGCCAGCCGATACACCCGATCTGCCGCCAGTTGTCGGAAGCCATCCCTGTATTGATAGAAGGGACCTTTCGGCTGAAGTAGAATCGTCATGATCGGAATCGCACAGCGATATGCGAAACGGTCCAGTGAAAAGAAAAAGGCTGGGAATCCCAGAATGATCGAAAGCGAGATTGACAGAGCAGTAAGTGTTAATGTCCAGGCTTGGATGCGCTCGTATGACTTGACTAGTCTTGTGGCGAAGAGACCGAAGTCTTCGTGCGAGAGCCTGTAATACAGACTAGTAACGATGAGGGGCTCGGCAGACTCACGCTCATCGTCGCGTCGAACTTCTAGTCTCTCTTCGATATCGATATGGCGTGTGTTTTCCAGAGGATCGCGAACTTCGTCCTGAAACCATATCTCCGATAAAGGTGGCGACAAAATGCGAAGGTGCACAGGCTTAGTCCAACCGCTAATGCATGAAGAACAACGGCCTGACGATCTGGTCGTCAGGAGAACTCCCGCATACAAGCGGCAGACGAATCCTGCATGCATACGAGCATCAAGGCGTCTCACGAATCCGATAAACTCTTTCGCCGCTTGCAATTCCAGAATTAGCGCAATAGAATCGGTCACGGGTCGAGAGGGATGCAAGATGAGCGAACCCGCATTCGCTCGGCGTTAGATGAAACCGTTGCGGTGTTTGGCAGAATGGTTTCTGCCTAATTCTCGTTAGGCGACCCGAGGCGGGCCACACATGCGATTGGTGTTCATGACATGCATCGGTGTGTTATGTGCTTTCGGCCTTACCTTGGCGGATGACAAACCGACCGTGGTGGCGGTTTGGGAACACAGGGTAATCGGCCGGGACGCCGTTCCGTCGAAGATGACCCTCTACTCGAACCAAAAAATCAACGATCCCGACGGCAAGAACGTGTGGTCGCGCCGCGGGAGAACCCTGACCCTCACTTGGCCCAACCCGAGTGCCCCCGGCGGCAAGTGGGTGGATCGATGCACGGTGTCCCCCGACGGAAAGACTTACTCGGGTAGAAACCAGGTCGGCGCGAGGTTGGCCGGGAAACTCGTGGAGGGTACGGCCGACCTGAAACCCAAGGTACCGCCCGTGGCTGCCCGCCCGCCCACAGGCTACGTAACAGGTCGAACCGTCGCCGACCGAAATCGCTTTCGAGAGGTATTGGCTATCGCCAACAAGGGTGGAGGTGGGAAGCCACGGATCAACCTTGAAGATCTGGAGCGACGGGCGAACGCTGGGAACGCCCAGAGCATGTACGAACTGGGGGTCCACCTTTGTGTCGGGACAGGTGTCGCCAAGGATGAGAAGAAAGGAATCACTTGGCTCCAGAAGGCGGCGAAAGCGGGGCATGCCGGCGCCATGAACGACCTGGGGTGTTGCTACTACTACGGTAGGGGTGTTAAGAAGAATTTGACTCTCGCAAAAGAGTGGCTCAGTAAAGCCGCGCAAGCCGGTTCCCCAGAGGCTCAAAAAGGCCTTGCCAAAGCCGGCGGCCAGATGGGTTTGAAAGACCTGTCCGAGAAACAGAAGCAGTTAGCCTTCGGATTATTCATGGCGGCGTGGATGGCCACATCTCAGTTTGACGCGCCAACGGATGCCTGCGATGGCGGGGGCGGGTTGTTACCAAAGTGTCGTTGCAGTCGGTTCGAGCCAGGAGGGGGCTCTCGCGAAGATCCTGACCCCGAAACCTGCCGGCGATGCCAGCACCTCAAGCGGTACCATAACCGATAACGCATCAGCCCGTCGCCCGAGCGGCTCGCTTCGGAAGTTGAGAAACAACAGTGCCGATGCGGGTCGTGTCTCCAGATGTAAGCTGAGCCGATCCAGGTGCCGCAAGGGACCCGCCCCGCTCACCCAAATGAGGTTTGAGTCACCTCTACAATGAAATGTCGCATCACACGCTATAGCCAAGATTTCGCAAGTAGCCGTTATCCCACTCCCTCAGCCTCATGCAAGTTGGCCATCCTCTCGCAACGGCGCTTTGACTGCCCGAGGAGGCGCGCCTGGTCTTTTTTGCACTCTTTGCTGCACCAGCCCATCCTCGCCCACAATTGAGCCGGTGTCAAAGTAGTTGAATAACCCAAACTCCGCGGCGCAAGCCGCCAATTCCGTGCCGACGCCGAGGCCCGTATCGGTTTTTCCAGGCCGACCGATCGTGCCGATCGCGGGTTTCAGAAAGCCTTCGATTCACGCAGCTCATTTGCGAGATATGCAGAGCATATAAGATGTGGGAGAATCCTTTGTCCCTTGTCCTGTGTCCCGTGTCTTTTGGCGGTTGTCCGGCACCCTGCTTGGCGGCAATACTCAGCCCGGTGCGGACGTGACCAAAGTTAAGAGCGGCTGCTTCTGATTATTGACGACGATGCGCCCGCTACCAAATTGGTCGACTGCCCGGTTCGTGCGCTTCGCGACGTCGCCGGCTCCATCCGTAAACTCCGGACTGACGGCTGTGACGCATAGGTAAACGCAAATCATTCGAAAACCATCGTCTTAACCCGTTACCTGGCAAGGCTGTGACGCTGTTGACGCAAATGACGCAAAAAAACCGACACGCAGGGGGCGGGGCAAAAGGATGAAGGACGAATAAAACTCCATCCGTTCCGCCCTACTGGTTCATCTTCTGTTCGGAAGAGTTGTCAGTGGTCAGTTGATGGAATGGACGCTCGTGGGTTCCTTGACCGGGATCCGCTGCAAGTGATCAAGCTGGATTCACAGTCTCCGCGGACCGAACCCAATGGCACGCTGCAAAGACGCTGACGACGATACGTTGTGTGCGAGACCGGCCGATTGCCGCGATGTGCGAACTCGGCGAAAACTTGCCGAACGAAGCCAATTTCGATCAGAGCATGAGCATCGTGGAAACACAAGAAGCTATTCAAGTTACGGAAAACTCTGGCGTTCCTGCGGGACTTGACACGGGGGTGGCCCAGCCAGAGGAAGCCAGCACGCCGGAACCGGGAAAAGCCCCAGGATCGGCGCGACCGATCACCATCTCGAATCGAGCCGGTTCCGATTATTCAGCCGCCGCTGGATGGCTCACCATCTGCGCTCGTTTTTTCTGGTGGGATGATTGTCGCAAGAGCGCGTGGTAGACTGTTGTCGACCGCCAGTCGGGTTCCTGGCGGCACGACGGTGCGCCGCCGACTTGATGGATCTGGCCCCAGCGTGGACACGGCTTTTGTATGCTCGCGAAGCTCGCCTCGTATGCCCTCGTTGGAATTGATGCCATGCCCGTCGAAGTGGAGGTCGACGTCTCGTTCTCGTCGGCGCCCAAGACGATCCTGGTCGGCCTGGCCGAAACGGCCGTCAAGGAGAGCACGCACCGGGTCGAGCGTGCGATTGTCAACTCGGGATACCGCCGGCCAATCGATCGGGTCGTCATCAACCTGGCGCCCGCCGACCTCAAAAAAGACGCCGGCGGATTTGACCTGCCGATCGCACTGGGGCTGCTCTTGGGCAGCGGCCAGGCCTCCTTCGACCGGCCCGGCTCGTTTGCCATCGTCGGCGAGCTCGTGCTCACCGGCGAGACCCGGCCCGTTAAAGGAGTCCTGGCAATGGCGTTGCAGGCCGTTGCCGAGAAGCGCGACGGCCTGCTGGTTCCCTCGGCCAACGCGGCCGAGGCGGCCGTGGTCGAGGGGCTCAACGTCTATCCCATCGGCAGCCTGGCCGAGGCCGTGGGTTTTCTCTCCGGACAGGTCGACATGGACCCGAAGTCGGTCGACCTCGAAGAAGTCTTCCGCCAGCACTCGCACATGGAAGAAGACTTCATCGACGTCAAAGGCCAGGACTATGCGAAGCGCGCCTTGGTGATCGCGGCGGCCGGCGGACACAACGTCCTGATGATCGGACCACCGGGAACCGGCAAGACCTTGCTGGCCAAGCGGCTGCCCACCATCCTGCCCGCCTTGACCCCCGCCGAGAGCCTGGAAACGACGCGGATCTATAGCGCCATGGGCTTACTCAAGGCGGGCCAGCCGCTCATGGCCATCCGGCCGTTCCGGCCTCCCCATCACTCGGTCAGCGACGCGGGTTTGGTCGGCGGCGGCACGACGCCCCAGCCGGGCGAGATCAGCCTGGCCCACAAGGGCGTCTTGTTCCTGGACGAGATGCCCGAATTCAACCGCAAGACGCTCGAAGTTCTGCGCCAGCCGCTGGAAGACGGCGAAGTCACGATCAGCAGGGCGCTGCGAAGCACGACCTTTCCGGCCGAGTTCATCCTGGTGGCGGCGATGAACCCCTGTCCGTGCGGGTATCGATCCGACCCCAGGCGCGCCTGTAGCTGCACGCCGCAGCAGGTCGAGAAGTACCTCAGCAAGATCTCGGGACCGCTTCTGGACCGGATCGACTTGCACGTCGAAGTGCCGGCCGTCCCCTTCACCCAGCTCGCCGAGATGCCCCCCGGCCCATCCTCGGCCGACCTGCGGGCGCAGGTCCTGGAAGCCCGAGCCCGCCAGGCCAAGCGATTCGGCCCCAAAGGCGCCCAGGTCAACGGCCGGATGACCGCCCGCCAGGTGCGGAAGTTCTGCCCCCTCAAGCCCGAGTCGATGTCGCTCCTCAAGGCGGCCATGGAGGACCTGGGTCTGTCGGCCCGCGCTCACGACAAGGTTTTACGAGTGGCGCGCACGATCGCCGACCTGGAAGGGCATGACGACATCAAGCCGCAGCATATCGCCGAGGCGGTCGGGTACCGGTCGCTGGACCGGAGTGTGTGGGCGTAGAATCTCGAATGGGGTGATTAGCGCTCGACAGGTGACGGAGAGAGCGGATGGCAACTGCGCAGGCCGACGAAAAGGACAAGACGAGCGAGATCGCAATCTTTGCGCACCTGATCAAGGTCGACCAGGGCGATCTGGCGCGGGACCTAGCCCGCTACATTCTGACCCTCGGGTTCAACGAGGACGATCAGGCCCGGATGCGCGAGCTCGCCGAGAGGAATCAGGAAGGAGCCTTAGCCTCCGACGAACGCGAGGAGCTTGAGAATTTCGTCAAAGCCGGACACTTGCTCGCACTGCTGCACTCCAAAGCCAGGAGGTCGCTCAAAGCGAGAAAGGGTCGCTGAGGCGCTCATGGACGAATCGTTGGCCAGGACGGTGCGGAAGCGGGCGGGCAACACCTGTGGAAACTCTACAACCCACGGCGTCAGAAATGGAATCGACACTTCCGCTGGGAGGGTCCGCACTTGGTTGGCAGGACGGCAATCGGCCGGACGACCATCCTCGTCTTGGCGATGAATGATCCCGACGTCGTGAGGGTTCGTCGATCACTGATCGGAGAGGGGCTCTTTCCGCCACCCGAATGATCATGGCCAATCGTATCGTGCTTTCACCCGACTCGACGAGAAACTTCCCGGCCGATGCTCAGGCGACTTCCGGACGGAGCCGCTGAAAATTACCGAGTCTCAATTCGACTTGCGGCGGCCGGCGGACACAACGTCCTGATGATCGGACCACCGGGAACCGGTAAGACCTTGCTGGCCAAGCGGCTGCCCACCATCCTGCCCCCCTTGACCCCCGCCGAGAGCCTGGAAACGACGCGGATCTATAGCGCCATGGGCTTACTCGAGGCGGGCCAGCCGCTCATGGCCATCCGGCCGTTCCGGCCTCCCCATCACTCGGTGAGCGACGCAGGCTTGGTCGGCGGCGGCACGACGCCCCAGCCGGGCGAGATCAGCCTGGCCCACAAGGGCGTCCTGTTCGTGGACGAGATGCCCGAATTCAACCGCAAGACGCTGGAAGTCCTCCGCCAGCCGCTGGAAGACGGGGAAGTCACGATCAGCAGGGCGCTGCGAAGCACGACCTTTCCCGCCGAGTTCATCCTGGTCGCCGCGATGAATCCCTGCCCCTGCTGGTATCGTTCAAGTTTCCGCAAGCGATTTGCGGCATGATAGTTACGGCGATTCTAGAAATCGCTTTCAGGGAATTCGCAGTAAAAACATCCCAAACCGGGCGAATCTGTGGACTGTTACCAAATTGTTGCCAAATCGGCCTGGTGGGTGGGTGAGGAAGCGACGGCTCGTTCTTCGCAACCGCAGTACCAGAATCCGTGGGACTGCTGTTCCACACCGGACTGGTGCAGGGTTCAAAAGTCTCAACCCGCGAGCCCTCGTCGTTCGTTACTGTGTTCAGCGGGCTTGGCGTGATAGGTGCATTCCGATGGCTCCGCCATCGACATAGAGAAGACCATTAAGCAAGCCCTTAAGGTCGCTCATTGAGACCCTCCCCACCTGGCTCGTGGGGAGACAAATGTCATTTAGAGGCGCGAGCTGACTGCGATGACCGTGGCTCGGAGACCAGACCGGCGAGCTTGTCCTGGAGACCCGCGACCTTGATTCGTGCCCACGTGTTTCTGGGTTCGAGACTTAAGGCAGCACGCGCCGCCCCCAGTGCATTCCGAGTCGCCTCTTCGATCGCGGGGAAGTCCTCGACTTTTTTTGGGGCTTTTTTCGATTCTTGTTTGAAGGCCTCCCAGGCGATCTTCGATTCTTGCTCGAAGGCTTCGCACAGCAACAGGTGGTAGTCAGCCACGTCGGGCTCTCGTTGCGCCAGCCTCTGCGCGAACGCGGACAGACACGCGGCGGTCCGTCGGGCATCGTTGAGCTGGCCGGCGTGTCGTTGGGCCTGCCCTCTCTGGCCCGTGATTTCGGCCACTCGGAGGGCCGCGTCGCGAAACAAACTAGGGGCGACACCGAGCGCCTCCCATCTTGATTCAAGCGCCGGATGACCGCATCGGCGCGGGCGGCCGGGTCGAGGCGGCCTTTCGAGTCAAGATCGGAATCTGGGACGGACTGATTCAAGTTGGGTAGACCGGCGATCCAGTTCGCGATTCGCCATTGGAGCCAGTACCCGTAGCGTGCATTGGCCGGGAATCGCTGGATCGCGGCGCGAAGCTTTTCGCTCGAGCCATCACGCGGGGACAAGTCCGATCGGACCAGCGCGGCAAGGGCCCCGAAAGTGGGATCGACCCCGGGCTGTTCGCTCAACCCCTCCAACATCTGACGGTGCGACTCCAGAAGCCTCCACCGCGGTCCTTCCAGACCGCTCCGACCGAACAGCGAGGCGATGTTTCGTCGTGATTCATCGAGCAAGACGATAGCCGCCAGGCGTCGCGGGTCGCGGACCAAGCCTTCGAGCACCCGCTCAGCGCGCTGGTAAAAGACCAGCGACTCGTCGAAACGCTCCTGATGATGGGCGCCCCTACCGAGTTCCATCAGAGCCCGCGCATACGCCTCGTCGACACGCGGGTCGCCAGCATCACGTCTTGGTCCTCCCAGCAGATCAAGACTATCCATTAGCAAAACGCCTGATTCGGCGTACCTGCCCTGGCGGACGAAGTGTTTTGACAATCGAAGATCGAGGTCGCAGATCGCAATGAGATTTGATGCGGCGAACCCTCGATCCTGGCGCAGCTTCGCTGTGAGATCACGCACAACATCCGAAGATTTGGCAAGAAGCTCTGACGGGAGCATTTGCGGCGCGTCGACGGTGGTCGCCAAGAGGCCAATGAGATCACGAACCGCCGCGGAGCTGGTTTTTTCGCTGTCCTTGGCGCGGGCCAGAGCATTCTCGGCATGACGCCAGAGCGTGAGCAAGCCTACGAGGCTCGACGCCACCGTCAGCGCGAAAACGGCCAAGAGCGACGCGAATGCCGGCCGGCGCCGGCACCAGCGCACGGCGTGTTCGAGCTTCGAGACGGGACGCGCCTCGATCGGGAACCCGTCGAGCCAGCGCTGGAGGTCGTCTGCCAGGTCCCCGGCCGAAGCATACCGGCGCCGCGGGTCCTTTCGCAGACAGGTCAGAGCGATTGTTTCGACGTCACGCGGCAGGCCCGGCACCAGCGTCCTGGGGGGCGCGGGCTCGCGAGTGCGCACCAGGTCAAGCGTCTCGATCACCGAAGCGGCCTGGAACGGAGGACGTCCCGTCGAGATGCTATAAAGTGTGGCCCCGAGGGCGAACACGTCGGACGGAGGACCAATTCCCGCGCTGTCGCCGGCAATCTGTTCCGGGGCCATGAACGAGGGGGTACCGCCCACGCCGATCGGACCGGTCGCCGTCGCGCCCGGGTCGTCGCCCGCCCGGGCAATGCCGAAGTCGGCGAGCATCGGCGTGACCTGATCCCAGGGACCGTCAGGCAGGCCGTCGAGCAGGATGTTCGAGGGCTTGATGTCGAGGTGCAACATCCCAGCCTTGTGGATCTGGTCAACGGCCCGCGCGAGCGCCAGCATCAGCTCGACCGCGACACGTGCCGGCAAAGGGCCGGTGACGCGCTCCGCCAAACTTCCCCCCATAATCAGGTCGAGGACGAGGTACAGACAGCCGTCTTGTTCGCCCGCTTCGTGGAGCTGGAGGACGTTGCGATGGCGGACCCGCCCGATCGCCCGCGCCTCGTGAAGCCAGCGCCTGCGATCCTCCGCCCCGATCAGAGCGCTCGCGCTGACGACCTTGATAGCGACGCGGCGGGCCAGTTGCGGTTGCCACGCTTGATAGACGACCCCCATTCCCCCCCGCCCCAGCTCGCGCTCGATCACGAAACCGGGGATCATGGGAGGTTGTTCCCGCGGCGGAAGCCCCTCGGGCTCGCGATCCTCGCACGCCGACGAATCAGCGGCCAGCCGCTCCAGCACGTTCTGACAGTCGGGGCATGCTTCGACATGGGCTTCCATCGCGCCGAAGCGCGAAGCGCTCGACGAAGCGTGTGTAAGCCGGCCGAGCGTCTCGGGTGAGGGGCATGGGGACATGGGGCACCCCGGCGACAGTTTGAAGGTTCAATCAATTTCCGGTCCGTCCGACTCTGGCTCATCCCGCCGTTGGGCCATGAGCCGTTGCCCTTCCTCGCGGAGCATCCGGCCGACACGCTTCCGGGCGGCGAACGCGGCGTAGTAAGAGATGCCCGCGGCTTCTGAAGCCTGACGGACCGACTGCCCAAGGACGGCGATCTTCCAGAAAACCTGCCACGTCCGTTCGTTGACCCGTCGCCGAACGGCGTCCTGAACCTCCTCCGCCAGCCGGAGCAGCAGCGGGCGTGCCGACGCGGCGCCTTCCTCGGCGTCGAAATCATCAGGGACGTCCTGCGGGAGCGACTCGGCCGGCTGGTCCTCCAGCGACTGCACGGCGTCGGCCTTCTTCTTCCGCAGCAGATCGATCGCCCGCGACTCGGACAACCGGCAGAGCCAACCGCGAAAAGTCCTGCGCTGGGTCGTAGCGGAACGTGCGCATTCGCCGCGCCAGGTCGATCCAGACCCGCTGGCAAAGCTCTTCGGTGGTGTCGGCGTCGAGCCGGTACCGGCGGCATGATAGCCGGATCACCGGATCGTAACGCGTGACGAAACCGACCCACGCTTCGTGGTCGCGCCAGTCACCCAGGCGGTTCAGAAGAGCCGGATTGGTCGTGCCCGCATCGTAGTGGATCATCGGTGCGACCTCGGGTCTGGGGCGGCGATCCGAACACAATCGCGAAGAGCCGAGTTAATACCCTTCGTACTACTTTATGGAGGGCCTCGGTCCGTCCGATTGTACCAGGCATGCCAGCACGCAAACCACTACCTGAATGTGGGAGAATTCGAAAATGGACCAATGGTACATCACTCGTGGCGAAGTTAAAAAAGGTCCCTTTTCGTTTGCCCAGCTTCAAGCGGCGGCGGCCAAGGGCGCTGTTCGCGACACCGACAAGTTGCTGCAAGCCGGGGGGCAACAGTGGATCGCGGCCCGCCAAGTCGCCGGCCTTTTTCCCGCCCCCGCTGGACAAGCTGAGATGGCAAGGCCCGCGGAAGTTCAAGCCGCCGCGCCGGCAGGGCCCTCTCGGCCGACGGTTTCGCGGCTCGCCTTCGTCGCCGGATCGGCAGCAGCGGCGGCCATGAGGCTTCTCAAAAAGGGAGACTGGCTTCGAGTGACCCGCGATTTCCTTCAGCGATTTGTCGTGTCGCTCGAAGCCAGTTCCCTTTTTCGACGGGCGGGTACGAGCCGATCCCAGGCGTGGCAGAGGATCGCGGCCGTAAGCATCGGTCTGTGCTTGTGTGTGGTTGCGACCTTCCTGATATTCGGTGGCAAATCCCGCCCTGCCAAGACCGCGGACTCGGCGGCCTTCAGGCCTCCAGACCTGGACCTGCCAAGGGTCGGTCCGACCAAGCCGCCCGCGCAGGATCGCGTGATGCTGGAATTCAAAACCGCCCGCGCGGGTTACCTGGCGGCCATGTCGAAGGCACGGGACGACTTGTTCGGCCGATACTTCGGCGTCAGCGAAGAAATCAAGAACAGTGACCTCGACCCCCAGGAGAAAGACAGGACCCTGAAGCGGCTTCTTGCTGATCACAACACCGGGCGGATTCACACCCATCCCGCCATGAAATCCGCTGTGGCGGATTACGTGCTGGCACGCGCGAACGCCGCGCGGAAGTTTGGAGAGGTGGCCGCCAAGGGGTTGATCGCCTATGAGAAAGCGGGTGTCACGGATCCGGCCAAGCTGCGACCGCTGCAGGCCGCCCGGCTCGCGGGCGAGCACCCGGATCTGCTGGGCATCTGGGGAGCCGTTCTTCCGCAACGCCCGGGTCTCCTTGCGCGCTACGGCCAGTTCGACAGAGCTGGCACGTTGGCGTTGACGAAAAATCGGGCGGCTGGGTCGTCAGCGGCTTTGAAATCGAACCAAATATGGCACCACGGGCCGCCTGGTACGGTCAGAACATCCAGTTCAAGGACGGCGTCCTGACTTTCATCGCGGCCCCCATAGAGGACGTACCCCCTAAAACTCGCTCCCTGTTGCCCACCGCGCCGCCGAGACAAGGGGGCGCTGCCGGTTTTGGGGCGCGGTCTTCGCCAAGGTCCAAGTCACCCGCTAAAGAGAGGCAGCCAGAGGCCGCCCAGGCAGAATCCAGTGCCAAACCAGCAGGTAACGTCGTGACGCTGAAACCGGACGACGGAGAGCTCGATTGCGAGACCCAGGTGAGCCCTCTGCCGACAAAACTCGTTCTGGCGCGTACAGACGAGGAAAGGCATCATGATTATTTCGATCGCTACGAGAAGACCACCATCCGTCGATTGGACGCCGCAACGGAAACTCCTGATGCGAACAACGCGATTTACGTGTGGCATCGCGTCGCGCAGCTGCGCGTCGTTCGCCTGCTATCCTTCGTATGTGTGGACTCCCCTTGAACACGAGGCACTGTATCTTCCTTACCGCAGGGATCATGTGACCATGACCCCGGGCGCGAACGGAGCGCTCACCGATTTGCTGCTGGGCGGCACGTCGGGCGCAGGCGTGAATGAGGGGCGCGCTATGGTGCTCTTGCGTGAATACGAAGGCCTCTGGGCTTCCCCGGATCCCTACCTGAAGCGGATGATCGACCAGGCCGTTTCGATCTGCAGGTACCGACTCAGGCTCGCGTTGGCGGACGAAGAGTTCGGCAACACCGTCGCGTCTTCGCTGCGATCGTTCCAGCAGGACGTGTTCGTCCCCGCTCTGAAGTACGGCTTCCAGCGAGAGGCCGACGTGGCTGAGCTTCGAGACTCCGTTCAGAGGGAGCATCCCGGCGTCAATGTTATCGTGACAGACGCTCCGATGTCGGAAGAGAGTAAAGCCAAGTGGCACGAGTTTATCAAGGGTGCAGGCGGCATCATGGAAGACATAGAACACCGCGGCGAGGTGAGCGGCATGTTGGCTTATGCCGACATGGCCCAGGTCGATCGTACCGCGGCATTCTGGCAAACCTGGCTGCTGCCGCTGGCCAGCCGCGCTGGTGGCCCGGTTTCCAGCACGCCACTGGTCAACGTTCATGGTGTCTGGTCAAGATGGACGTTCAAACACGACTTCCAGCGTCTCGGCATGTTTCAAATGCAGAACTTGTCCGGACAGGACCTGACCCATGTGGTCCTGGAACTGATCGCGGAGAATGAGTGGGGCGACAAGGCCGCACATTATTATTACTTTAACCAGTTTGATGTTGCGGATTGGGTGAATCTTGTGCCCCACCTGCGCTGGGTAAAACGCCGCCTCGATTTCACGAACACCATCAGTTTGACATGGTCATTGTGGGCCGACCAGGCAAGCGAAGTCAGCCGCAAAGTGAAGCTGACAAACCCGGTGCCCAATCCGGACCCGGCCGGCTGGCGTAAGGATTACCTCAAGTACGATGAGCAATACCAGGCCAAGGGAGAAGCCCTGGGCGCGGTCATGCAGGACACGATGTCACTGCCGTTCAATCCCGACCGGCAGCGGCGCCTCTTGCGGGCTGCCGCGGCCCCGCGGATGAGCTACGCCTTCCGCTTGCAGGGTGAGTCCGGTCGCACACTGGTCCTTCGCTTTCTTCGCTTCGACCGGGATCATGATACCTTCGAGGCTGAGATATTCGACCTGCGCACGCGCAAGCCGTTCGATGCTCAGACTACCATCTGGAAAGGCAAACTCAACGCGCGTCCGGAAGCAGGCATCTCGTTTGACATCAAGGCGGACGGGACCGAATCGGCTTGGGCCTTCGGGTTCATGCGAGACGACCAACCGGTCATCTTTTGCCGAGCCGCTGGTAGGCCTGAGGCCGTGTTCCCAACCCGGAATATCCTGCTGTTTGAGGTCGAAGTACCATAGCATGTGGCCCCAGCAATTCATGCAACAGATCCAGCCATTTCAGGACCGGACCGAAAACGGCCGTGATGGCACGACGGATTTCATCGCAGGGACTGGCCCATGAACGAGCAAGTCGTTTTTCTTGTGGCTCAGGAAATCACCGACCCGGCCGAGCGCGGCGCTATGCGATCCTCATACCGTTGTCGAGTATCGCAAGATCGCGATCAAGGAATCGCATGCGACCGCCGAAGCGTCCAACAGCCCGGCGCCGTTGGGGTTTAGGAAGTAATGCAACAGAAAATACAGCTAAGCGTAATCCGCGTAGGAATTTCGCGATGGGCCGAGCTGACCAGCGTCGCGTCAGACTTCCTCTGGGACATGTCGAATCCCATCAAAGCCGCAGTCTGCGATAGTCAATGAATACGGGTGGCAGTTTCTTGAGCGCGAAGCCAATTCCTGAGGCCAAGTCGTTAAGTTCCAAACGGTTGTGAGAAGAGCGTCGGGACTTCTTGGATTATATTGGCTTTTTCGCGGCAGGTCTTGCGCAGTTGCGGCCTTTCTCCATTAGTGAATGACCGATCCAGGTCGAAGCTGTTACCACCACGGAGATCGCGATATGGGCGCCGCCGCCGTACACCCGAACGATCAGACCTTGCAGGCCTACAGTCTGGGCAAGCTTGACGATGCTTCGGCTGAATCGGTGAACACACACTTGGTCTCATGTGCGGACTGTCAGCGCCGGGTTGCCGAGATGTCATCTGACAGCTTTCTGGGGCCGCTTCGTGTCGCCGAGGGAGCGCCGCAGATGTCGGCCAGCGGCGGCCGGTCGCAGCTTGGTGACTCTGACACCGACCGCGGCCCGGCCGTTGCCATCGCACCGCCGCCGGCCGGCACCATGCCGCCGGGCCTGGCCGACCATCCCGACTACGAGGTGATACGAGAGCTGGGGCGCGGCGGCATGGGGGTGGTCTACCTCGCCCGGAACAAGCTCATGGGGCGACTGGAAGTGCTCAAGGTCGTCGGCGGGCAGTTGGTCGAGCGGCCCGGCGTGCGCGACCGGTTCCTCCGCGAGGTCCAGTCCGCCGCCAAGCTGCAACACAAGAATATCGTCGCCGCCTACTCGGCCACGAGGCTCGGTGAGAGCATCGTCCTCGCCATGGAGTACATCGACGGGCAAGACCTGGCGAAGATGGTGAAGTCCCGCGGTCCGCTGCCGGTGGTTCACGCCTGCTACTTCATCTACCAGGCGGCGCTGGGCTTACAGCACGCCCACGAGCGCGGCATGGTCCACCGGGACATCAAGCCGGCCAACCTGATCTTCGCTCTTGAGGGCAAGAAGGGCGTCGTCAAGGTACTCGACTTCGGCCTGGCCAAGGTGACCAGCGAAGGCCAGGCCGAGAGCGGCCTGACCCGCGAGGGCCAGATGCTGGGCACTCCCGACTACATCGCCCCCGAGCAGATCCGCGACGCCCAGTCGGCCGACATCCGGGCCGACATCTACAGCCTCGGCTGTACTCTCTATTACCTCCTGACCGGCGGGCCGCCGTTCCGCGGCGAGCACCTCTGGGACCTTTACCAGGCCCACTTCTCGATGGACGCGGGTCCGCTTAACCTCGTCCGCCCCGAGGTCCCGGTCGAGCTGGCCGCCGTGGTGGCCAAGATGATGGCGAAGGAGCCGGGCCGGCGGTTCCAGACCCCCGGTGAGGTGGCGCAGGCGCTGACGCCGTTCTTCAAGAAGGGGAACGTCGCGTCCACGGGATCGAAGCCGGAGCTCTCCCAGGCGGGGCGAGCCGATACGAAGCAGGCAACGCCCGGCGCGGGTTCCGTGTCGCCACAGCCCGTGACGAGCAGAACGCCGGTCCCCGTGCCTCCGGTCAAGACACTTCAGGAGAAGGCCAGTCCGCAGGCCGCGTGGGAGAGCCTGGTTGAGCTCAAAGAGACGGAACGCTCCGATGCTGCGGCGCCGGCCGTCGCGGCGCTGCAGCGTCAAAGATCGCGGTGGATGTGGCCGGCTGTGGCCGCCGGGGTCTTGCTCCTGGGGCTCGTCGTCGCTTCGGCGGCCGGGGTCTTCAAGGTTAAGACCAAGGACGGGGTGATTGTGCTGGAAAACGTGCCGGAGGACGCCCTTGTGGAGGTCGACGGTGAACGGATCACGGTTACCCCCGTGGTAGGCAAACCCATCAAGATCGAAGCCCCGGCCGGCAAGCATGAGGTGGCCGTCAAACGGGGCAATGACGTGTTCTTGGGGAAGAGCGTGACCGTTGAAGCGGGCAAACCGCTCAAGCTCATGGTTCGACTCGAACCCCCCGCCGCGCCGGAGCCGACGAAGACGTCGCCACCACCGGCCGCCGAGACTTCCCTCGGGACAGCGACGGCCGTGGCCAGGCAGCGCGATGAGCCGACCAAGCCTCCGGCCGTGGCGGAGGCGGGGAGGGCGTCCTCGGAGGCCGTCGAGACGCCTCCCAGTGAGGGAAAAGATGGACAGGCGCAGGGAACCGAGGTGTTGACGCCTAAAGAGGTGATAGCAACGGAGGCGCCACCCGCCGCAGCGCCCATGGAGGAGATCGTCCGGTTGCCGATGTTCAACCCCAGGGTTATAGCTTTCTGGCCGGATTCGAAACGGGTCGCCCTCGTCGGTGGATGGGGGCCAAACGTCGATCTTAGGTACATCGAGCTGGATACAGGGAAGGTGTTGTTCTACACGACCATACCGAGGCCCGTGATCGGCGTTGACAGCCAGTTCACCTCGGTCATCGTGGGGCCGGATGGGAACGTCGTCACCTCCCACCTCGATCAGATGGTCCGGGTCTGGGATAAGTCTGATGGGAAAGCGGTCCGGTACTTCGAGCCATTGCCCCTCGGCAAGAGCTTCGGCAACCTCCGCTGCTCCAAGCAGGGAGACTGGGTCGTCGGCATGAGTATGCTCGATGGAGTCCACCGCGATACTCAGGTCCGCATCTGGGACTACAAGTCGGGCAAGGAACGCAAGCGGTACAATCCGCCGTCTGCGGTCAAGAGCCTGGACGTGCACCCCGACGGTAAGCGGATCGTCTCTCTTCACGAGGACAACGTCATTCGGGTCTGGGACGCCCTGACCGGCGCCTCCCACGTCGCCTTCCACGCCCTCACGGAGCGTGTCGCCCGTGTGAGCTTTTCCCCCAGCGGCCAACAGTTGCTCTGCCTGCCCCAACAACCCTTCCAGGGATTCTATCTGGCGAGCGCGAAGAACGGCAAATTGATCCGGACGTTCAAGGGACCGGGCACCAATGTCCTCGATGCGGCCTTCTTCCCGAGCGGACTCCAAGTCGCGTCGGTCAGCGCCGAAAACATCCTTCGCGTCTGGAGCGTCGCCACCGGCTCGGTCCTTTATTCGAAGCCGTTCGACAAGGACGTAAGCATCCTCGGCATCTCGCCCGACGGGCGTTACGTGGTAGTCAACGCCCCAGGGGAGACCATCCTGTATCGCTGGCGGGGCTGAGACCGAGCGGTTCCAGAGCGCAGGAGATCGCCCCGATCTGGAAATCGTGATGACCCGTATGGGCCGGAAATGGGCGCAGCTAGTTGTTCATCCGCGCCACGTCTGACGAGGAGCGATATCCGACGCTTTCCATGGATTCCACGCCCGTGCGGGTATCGCTCCGATCCCGGCGCGCCTGTAGCTGCACGCCGCAGCAGGTCGAGAAGTACCCCAGCAGAATCTCGGGACCGCTTCTGGACCGGATCGACTTGCACGTCGAAGTGCCGGCCGTCCCCTTCACCCAGCTCGCCGAGATGCCCCCCGGCCCAACCTCGGCCGACCTGCGGGCGCAGGTCCTGGAAGCCCGAGCCCGACAGGCCAAGCGATCGTTTGCGATTGGATCTTGGTCCTGAACGACGGGGTGCCTGAGGTGCGAGGGCGACGAGCGAGAGGGATTTCAGCAGCCCACCGGCGAAGCGCTTTTCAACCCCGCTCCGCATCGGATACACTTTCCTTATGAGGAATTCATCTGACACGCGCATCCTGGAACGTATCTTGGAGCCGGTGACCTCCTCGTTGAACGACGAGGCGGCAACTGAGTACGCTCGTTCGTTCCCGCGCCGGGAATCGTTGTGAATGCTGCCTCCTCCATGAGAACGACCTGCCACTATACCGCTTCCACATTGAGCATATCGTCTCCGGGAAGCACGGGGGTAAGGATGAGGCAGACAACTTGTGCTGGTCGTGCCAGTATTGGAATCTTTCCAAGTCGAGCAATCTGACCGGACGTGACCCGATCACGAGGCGGGCGGTCCTCCTTTTCAACGCCAGACGTCAACGTTGGAGCCGGCACTTCCTCTGGGATGGCCCCGTGCTGGTCGGCCGCACCGGCCACGGAAGAGCGACGATCGACGTTCTCAATATCGCGATTTTCGCGCGCCTCATCAAGGCCCACAAGGCCAAGCCGCCGCGCCAACTGGCCCGCTGCATCCTCACCCTTAACTGACTGAAGTCGATGGTCGCACTGCCAGAGCATTGTTAGAATTGAGGACGGCGATCGAGTCGAGCAATGACCTATGAGATTCGTTACTCGAACGAGGCGGTTGAACAACTCAAGAAGTTGAGGGCCTTCGACCGGACCGCGATCCTCGATCAAATTGGGCACTTACTGACTGAGGACCCCAGCTTCGTAAGCAAATCACGCATCAAGCGGCTACGGGAGCCCGCGCCGACTCAGTACCGACTTCGCGTCGGCGAGTTCCGGGTCTTCTACGACGTGGAAGAAACAGCCGTCCTCATCATTCAGATCCTGAGTAAGCAAGATTCAATCGAGTACCTGGGAGGATCCCCGTGAGCATACAGACTGTCAGTGACCCGAATGAGCCGATCGGCGAAATCCTCAAAGCTGCGGGCTCTGAGGGAATCGTTCTCGAATACGCAGGTCAAGGTCCGTACGCTTTGCTCCCTCTTGATGATGACGTGATGGACCTTCTCATCGAGCGCAGTCCAAGGTTTCGCGCCGACTGCCATGAGATCCGGCAGCGGATGCGCTCAGGCAAGTTCCATACTCAGGAGGACGTCAGAAGAGAACTAGTCGGAGAGTAAAAGGTCTGTTCCCCCCGAACGCGTGATCGCGCACACCTCGGCCGTCCCTTTCACCCAGCTCGCCCAGATGCCCCCCGGCCCATCCTCGGCCGACCTGCGGGCGCAGGTCCTGGAAGCCCGAGCCCGACAGGCCAAGCGATTCGGCCCCAAAGGTGCCCAGGTCAACGGCCGGATGACCGCCTGCCAGGTGCGGAAGTTCTGCCCCCTCAAACCCGAGTCGATGTCGCTCCTCAAAGCGGCCATGAAGGACCTGGGCCTGTCGGCACGCGCCCACGACAAGGTTTTGCGGGTGGTGCGCGCACGATCGTCGATCTGGAAGGGCATGACGACATCAAGCCGCAGCATATTGCCGAGGCGGTCGGATACCGGTCGCTGGACCGGAGTGCGTGGGCGTAGAATAGCAGTTGGAGTTGGTAGAGTTCCCGAGCCAAGGAGGTTTCATGACCCACAATCGCCGACTTCGAAGGGCAAGACGATATCGAGCCGCAGCATATCGCCGAAGCGGTCGGATGCAGGTCGCTGGACCAGAGTGTTTGGGCGCTATCCTCGACTACGATTCGCTGGCGCGGTACGTTGCGATTACCGAATAAATCGCGATGTGAATCATCCGCCGGTTCGGATCGGCGTCCAGCGTGTTCTGTAACGCCGGTCGCACCGCGCTGATTGACGCGGCGTAGACGCGCCTGCCGGGCGGCGAGTCCAACCAGCCCATGTTCGATGAACCGACCAGCGACTCGGTACACTTGAGACTTGGCGCACAGGCCGCCTTGAGCGATCATAGTGGGAATCTTGCCCTGAACAAGACTGAGGATGACCTTGCAACGACAGTCATGGGAGATCGCCGGATCGTAGGTCGAGAATCGGCCGCTGTCCTTGAATGCGTGCGGGACCTGTTCCGCGGCGGGAGGACCGGAGAAGGGGTGATCCGAAGCATGGGCTCGCGCCGGGCGAGACTCGCGATGATCTCGGTCCTGTTGGTGGCGGTCGTCGCCGCCTCCGCGCTGGTGACCAAACCAGCGCGACCGAAGGACCATCGCTCGCGCCTTTCCATCCCCCGACAAGAATTGCGCCGCGCAACCCGCATATGGATCAGAGCGGCTACCGAGCCGTCCTCGGGATCTTGAAACCGTGGCCTGCCGACGCGACTCTCGCTGAAGTTGCACGCCACTGGAAGGGAATTGCTCGCGAAGGTCTGGCACAGGTCGATGAGCAACTCGCTGCGAAGGCTCAAGTTCCGGGCGGCGTTCCTCGGCTACTGCACATGAAGGTGGGTTTCCAGTTCTTCGACGGCGATGCCAACGCGGCTTACGAGACCAGCTCCCGGCTTCGCGAGATTGTCGAATCCGACCCCCGTACCGCCCGGCACTGGCTCGCGACCGCGATCTTCACGCAGGGGATCGCCGCAATGCGCCGTGGTGAAAACGACAACTGCATCGCTTGCCGCGGAGAAAGCTCGTGCATCGTGCCGATCACGGCAGCGGCCGTGCACTCAAATCCAACCGGGTCGCGGCTGGCGATCCAGCACTTCACCGAATACCTCGAGCTCTTTCCCGAGGATGCCGGCGTGCGCTGGTTGCTCACCGTCGCCCAAATGACCCTGGGTGAGACTCCCAAGGCGCCGCAGTCCGCCTTTCAGCAAGCCGTCACGCGATTCTTCAACTCCGAGTTCGACATCGGCGTGTTTCTCGACAAGAGCCACGAGGCGGGGCTCGACCGCTTCAACCAGGCCGGCGGCGCGATCATGGACGATTTCGACGGCGACGGCCTGCTCGATCTCATCGTCACGGCCACGGACCCAACCGAGTCGATGGCCTACTATCGAAACCGGGGCGACGGCTCGTTCGAGGACAAGAGCGCCTCGGCTGGAATTACCGACCAGCTCGGCGGCCTCGTCTGTTACCAGGCCGATTTTGATAACGATGGGTGGCTCGACGTGTTCATCCCCCGTGGCGCCTGGTTCGACTGGCCAATCCGGCCGACTCTGCTGCGAAACAACGGCAAGGGGAATTTCGACGATGTCACCAAAGCGGCCGGCCTGCTCGATCCCGTAAACTCACACGCCGCGGCATGGGGCGACTTCGACAACGACGGCTGGATCGACCTCTTCGTCGCCTGCGAACACCAGCTCAACCGCCTCTATCGAAACCGCGGCAACGGAACCTTTGAAAATGTCTCGGCAAGCGCGGACGTCGAGGGCGTCGCTTCTCGCTGGGCCAAGGGCTGCACGTGGATCGACTACGATAACGACGGCTTCCAGGACCTCTTCCTCACCAATCTCGACGACACCGGCCGGCTCTACCACAACGAGCGCGACGGCCGGTTTGTCGAAACGACGCTCGAAATGGGTATCGGCGGTCCAAAATCGGGCTTTGCATGCTGGACCTGGGATTACGACAACGACGGCTGGCTCGACATCTTCGCGACAACCGCCGACCGCGACCTCTCGAGCATCATCAGGAGCATGCTCGGCCAGGGGCATTCGCTCGCGACCTGCAAGCTCTTCCGCAACAACCATGGCACAGGCTTCGAGGATCGCACCAGGCAAGCCGGAGTCGATGGCGCGTACGCCTCGATGGGTTGCAATTTCGCCGATTTCGATAACGACGGCTGGCTCGACTTCTACCTGGGCACCGGCGAGCCCAGCCTGGCCACGCTGGTTCCGAACCGGATGTTCAAGAACGTCGGCGGCCAGCGGTTCGCCGATATCACCGGCTCATCACGCACCGGCCATCTTCAAAAAGGCCACGCTGTCGCCTGTGGCGACTGGGACCGCGACGGCGACGTCGATCTCTTTGTTGAGACCGGCGGCGCCGTCAATGGGGACAAGTTCCACAACCTCCTGTTCCAGAATCCCGGCCAGGGCCACCACTTCCTCACCGTGAAACTCGTCGGCAGAAAGACCAACCGCGCTGCCATCGGGGCGCGGGTCAAGGCATTGGTCGGCGGCGCGCACCCCCGCGAGATCCATCGCCTGGTCTCTTCAGGAAGCAGCTTTGGAGCCAACGCGCTTGAGCAAACGATCGGCCTGGGTGACGCCGATCACATCGACGTGCTGGAAGCCACCTGGCCGGCGAGCCACACCACCCAGGTCTTCCGCGACGTGCCCGCGGATCAAATGATCATAATCAACGAGTTTGATACAAGCTACCGCCGGATCGCGCCCGTGTACGCGCTCTAACCGAGCCCCCTGCTGCCCCGCACCCTCCTCCTCTGCAATGAAAGGTGAGCCAACGAGCCGTTGCAAGAATGCGAAGCTTCCAGTCCGACTGCCGAGACGCCAGTTCGGTGATCGGGGACTTAGGGGAACCCGATTGCGAGCGCCTCTGCAGGGCCGTAAAATCGGCCGGCGGCGGTGAGGCCGAGGCCCTCGGGGGCGTTCATCCGGGAGCGAGATCAGCTTGGCGTTAGGTTTCGCGGCGGGGGGGCCAATATGGGGTTTCTTGACCAATTATTTGGCCGCGCGCCGAAGTCGGTGAGCGAGTGTCTGCGCCGAGCATACCAGCGCGAGCTCCAGGGTGATTTCGATGGCGCCATCGCTGCCGTGGATAAGGCGATCCGCCTTGATCCTCACTCTGCGGAGGCCCACTGCGACCGCGGCTGGTACCGCTTGAAAAAGGAGATGTACGATGAAGCGTTCGCCGATTTCACCAAGGCCATCGAATTGAACCCGGCTTACGCCCTCGCCTATAACAATCGGGGTGTTGCTTACAACAAACTCCGCGACTGGGACAGCGCGATTGCCGACTATTCCAAGACGCTGGAACTCGAGCCGGATCACCCGTGGGCCCGTGATAACTTAGTCGATAATTACATAAGTCGCGCTGAGACTTTCCATGAGAAGGGTGACCTTGAAAACGCGATGCTCGATTATGACACAGCGCTGAAACTCAGCCCAGAGTCGGCGTTGCCGTATGCCAGCCGCGGCATCAGTTTTTACCAGAAGGGCAATTACGACAAGTCCGTTGCAGACTTCACTCAAGCGCTTTCGTACTTGGCCCCGCTTGATACCAGAAGGACCCGGCTGTGCCTCTCCTTTCGCGGGCGGGCCTATTACTTGAGCGGCGACTTTGCGGAGGCCATCGTTGACTTGACGGCGGCGCTGCGCGTCTGCACCCGGCCAGCCCGCATGATGTTCGCGAGACCAGCTTGTTCCGGGCCAAAGCCTACCAGTCAGAGAAAAAGCACGAGCTCGCGATCGCTGACTTCACCGACGCCATCGGCATGGGGGTGACCGATTCCGAGCCCTTCATCCGTCGCGGGGCATCCTATGTGGAGCTCGACCGGCACGACGAGGCCATCGCCGACTTCACCCATGCGATCCAGATTCAGGCGACTCCAGAGCCCTACCGTGCTCGCGCACACGCGTACTCAAAACTGGGGCGATTTGCCGCGGCGCTTCACGACTGTACCGAATGGATCGACCTTCAACCCGAGGAGCCTACCGCCTACGAGTTGCGTGCCCAGACCTATCGGGAGTTGGGTGATGACCGTAAAGCTTCTCTCGACGATACGAAAGCGCAGGCAGCTCTTTGCCTTCGTCAAGCCCTCGAGCGGTTGCAGAGCTCCGAATGGGACGAGGCGATTTCCACGGCAACCGAGGCCATACGCCTGGATCCCGGTCAGCCCAAGGGCTACGTCCGGCGCGGTACCGCGTGGCTCGGCAAGAACCAACCGGATCGAGCGCTCGCTGACCTCAACTACGCGCTCGAGGAGCTCCCGTCGCTGCCCTCAACGGTACGGGCCCTGGTCGAAGAACGGCGTGCACAGGCACGCCGAGCCCTGGGCGATGTCGAGCCAACCGCCGGCCCGGAGGCCCCTCGCCTCGGTGATCATGCCCAGGCAGCGAGCGGCTTCTCGATGCAACGGGAGCCGCTTCCAGCCGAGACCGAAGATGAGGCGGAGCCGCCCTCGGCGCAAAGGGTCGCAGCCCGCGCCATGATTCTCTCGGCGATCGTTTGTCGCGCGCTCTTGGAAACGGAGCACGAGGCCGGTATTCACGAACACGCCGATGGGCGCACGGCATTGCTCTCCTGGATCGACGCGTTGGGCTTGAGGTCGGAACTTGAGCCGGAGGAGCTCGACTTTCTTGCAACGCCGGTGGGCCAGGCGAGCCAACGCCAGACGATAGACGCCGGGTGGCGCAAGGAAGGCCTCAGCGTGCTGGCTTGGGCGCTAGGCCGCTTCCACTTACCGCCGTACGACCAGCCCGCCGACCCCGAGGCCGTCTTGCAGAGCCTGGATTTCCTGAGCGTCAACGATGCGGCGGCCCTGCGTGAGTCCGCCAGGCTGCGACCGGCCGACGAGATCAGCCGCTTCCAGAGCCACATCACGATCGTGAGCTGGCGAATAAGGCAGTTTCAGCTCGATTGGGAGGTCGTGGCACGGTCCCTGGAGTTCAGAATTGATGCTGATCTTCCGGTCCCGACGGGCAAGGGCCTGGTGCTGCGAAAACCCGCGGGCACCGGGATCGGGGAGAGCATGGATTTCGCGCAGTACCTGCGGCAGCACCCCCGGTTCAAAGACCATTGGCTCGATCACTTGCGGCTCCTTGACGGCGACCTGGCCGTTGGCGACCGGGGCATTGCCGCCGCTTTTCCACCTTTAGTCGAGAAATGCAGGAGCATCGCTCGTGAAAGGCAAATCGCCGCGTATTGGTTGCAAGGGGATGATGTGACCTATTCGAAGGTCGAGGCATCAACGTTCCTGTTGGCCTGTTGAGAGGTTCGTCGGCGCACGAGGACCTGGTCTTTCTCGGCGAAATGGCCCAGCACAACTGGAAGAGAAGGGAGGTCTTTCGCGGAGAGACGAAGGAGCGTTCAGTCACGGTTGGCCGGGCGGGGCCAGGCATGACCTTTCCCGCCGAGTTCATCCTGGTCGCCGCCATGAATCCCTGCCCGTGCGGGTATCGCTCCGATCCCGGGCGCACCTGTAGCTGCACGCCGCAGCAGGTCGAGAAGTACCTCAGCAGAATCTCGGGACCGCTTCTGGACCGGATCAACTTGCACGTCGAAGTGCCGGCCGTCCCCTTCACCCAGCTCGCCGAGATGCCCCCCGGCTCATCCTCGGCCGACCCGCGGGCGCAGGTTCTGGAAGCCCGAGCCCGACAGGCCAAGCTATTCGGCCCTAAAGGCGCCCAGGTCAATGGCCGGATGACCGCCCGCCAGGTGCGGAAGTTCTGCCCCCTCAAGCCCGAGTCGATGTCGCTCCTCAAGGCGGCCATGGAGGACCTGGGCCTGTCGGCCCGCGCTCACGACAAGGTTTTGCGGGTGGCGCACACGCTCGCCGACCTGGAAGGGCATGACGACATCAAGCCGCAGCATATTGACGAGGCGGTCGGATATCGGTCGCTGGATCGGAGTGTGTGGGCGTAGAACCCGGTCCTTAACGACGTCCTTCCCCGCAATCCCCTTGACACCACTACTCAGTCTGTCTAAATATTGAGTATGAAATCCATCGGCGGAGACCAACTGCGGGGGCATCTCGAGAGCCTGGTTCTGGCCGTGCTTGAGGACGGCCCGGCGCATGGCTGGGACATCTGCCGCAGGCTCGATGCCACGAGCGGCGGAGCCTTGGCGCTCAAGGAGGGCTCGGTCTATCCGGCGCTTTACCGCCTGGAGCGCCGGGGGCTGGTCACCGCCCAGTGGGTCAATGAGCCGGCCCAGCGACGCGGGCCCCGGCGGCGGGTCTACCGCCTGTCGCCCAAGGGACGGCGGGCGCTGGTCACGGCCCGGGGCCAGTGGCAGCGTTTTGCCGCGATCGTCACCACCATCTTGGGAGCGCCGGCATGATTAACCTACGCAAAGACGTCGAGCGCGTGGTTCGCCCCATTCGGGCCAGCACCTGGAGGAAAAACCAGATGCGCGAAGAGCTGCTCGCCCATCTCGAGGGGCTCTTGGCCGAGGAAAAGGCCCGGCGATGGCGACGACGTCGGCGCTGTCCGCCGCGCGCGGGCGCGATTTGGCGAGCCCGGCCAACTCACCACCGAGCTTCAGGCCACGGTCCCCCGCTGGGAGCGATGGGCGTTTGTGCCGCTGCCCGGGCTGCAAAGAGGCCGCCGCCGCCCGGGGGAGACGCTGGGCGCCTACCAGCGGCGCTGGATTGTGCGAATGACGTGCCTTGTCTTGGTTTGGGGTGGGTTTGCCGTGGGCTGCGCGCTAGTTGGCCCGCGACCGAATCGAACTGACCGGATTCTTCCTGGTCCCAGGTTCTAGTCTGCACCCTACTGCTTGGACTTGGGCTCCTGGCCGAGGCGATTCGCCGGAGCCTGATGCGGCTTGAATCGGCGGACCCAGCCGCTCGCCGCACCGCATGGCGGGCCGTGGCATTCGAGGCACTGGCCGCCGCTTTGCTGACGGGCAGCATCACCGCCGGGGTGCTGCTGTTGATCGATCGGTCGGCCCACGTGCCGCTGATCCCGCCCCGCATTTTTTGGGGCGTGACGCTCGTGAGCGCGCTAGTCATGCTGCCGGTACTGGCCGCGCTGGTCCGGTCAAACATTGCCCAGGTTCGCCAGTTCGACCAGTGGGACGGCCTCGATCTTTCGCTCGATGCGTGATTCGGCACGCGATGTGGGAACGCAGGAGACTCTTCGCAGCAGGTCGAGAAGTACTTGAGCAAGATCTCGGGACCGCTTCTGGACCGGATCGACTTGCACGTCGAAGTGCCGGCCGTCCCCTTCACCCAGCTCGCCGAGATGCCCCCCGGCCCTTCCTCGGCCGACCTGCGGGCGCAGGTCCTGTTTTACGAGTTAGGTTCCTCACACAACTTTTCTAGCGCTAATTAAGATCCAGAGCCGTGGTGGAGGGGCTATTCGAGCGGGCCGACCGGTCGCAGGACGAGGCAGTCGTCGCTGCCCGGTATCGTGACCAGCAGCCGGGCCGCCGGGACGTAGGAGAACCGCTTGTCGAGCGTCAGGTCACTCGGCTCGGGCCGCCCCAGCGGGGTGTTCATCTCTTCCAGGTTGTCGAGCGTGAAGACGGGCTCTGGGTTGCCCTCCCGGAAGATGTCGCACGACCGGCGGCCTTGTTCGTAATGTTCGCTTTCATAATCGGCGGGGTGCTGAAAGCCGCCAATCGCGAGGAACGCTCTCGGATCGTTCGATGGCAGGAGAGTTTTCGACTGGCGCTCCAGGCGCCGCCGGCCGTGCGTGTCGAAGACGCCGCCAATGCTGAAGACCGTGTCGGCGGCTGGTCCAGGGACCACTCGCACCAGGGCGGGGCGCGCGTTCAAGTCCAAAACGCGCTCTCTGGGGAAAAGGCCGTTCATGTCGAAGCATTGGAGCGTATTCTTATCCAGGACGAGCGCCACGCTGCCGACGCCCCTTTCTCCCCAGATCCCAAACACGCGGCCATCGGGCGAGGCGCGCAGGTGAACGCGGTGGCTCACCTTGGCGTACAGGTCCTCGTCAAGGGCTCTCTGAGGTCCCGGTATGAATCGGAATCGGGCGGCCATGGGCAGCATGCCAGCCTCGCCTGGCTGGGGCGCCGCCGGCGGTTCCACAACGACTGGTCCGACGTTGGGCTCGATGAATCGGCCGATCCCCAAGGTGGAGGGGTCGATCAAGCTGAAGAATCCTGTTTCCCGTGACTGCTTGTCCTGCGACTTCCGGGTGACGTCCACTTTCCGGGGCTCTTCCGTCCGGACCAGGGGCTGCCAGTAGACCAGGAGAGGCCCGTCGGAGTCGCTGCCCAGCGCCAGGTTCTTGACGTGGCAGTTGGTGAAAAACGGCCTGACGGCGGTTCGGGTGCGAGTCTTCAGCTCCCAGCTTTCGAGGAGCTTCGACCGGGGGTCGAAGATCAACGCAGTTTCGGCGCCGGCGGCCACGAGGGCGTCCGCCGAAGGCAGTGGGATGTGGCCTGCGATACGCGCCGCGTTCACGTCGAAGACCGCAAGCCGGCGGCTGTCCGGCAGGACCAAGAGCAGGTACCGTCCCCCGCCGGCGGTCACCACGTCGCCGATCAAGCCCTCGGCGGGAACGCCCCTCCTTCCGGCCTGGGGCATCGGCGGCGGCCTGATCGACCTACCGGCGCCGCGTGCGCCCCTGGACATTACCGGCAGCGGCGCCAGCTCCAGCCCGCGGTCTCTGCTCGTCGGGTGCGCGGCAATATCGGAGAAGAGATTGGCGGGAGGCCGGCCGTCCCAATGGTCAGACGCCAGTGGGAAGAACCGGCGTCCCAGCTCCTCTTTGCCCCGCCGCGCGATGACCGTGCAACCGATCGCCGTCGGTGCGGGCGGATCCCTGCCGGCCCAGACCTCGATTGTGGTCGCACGGCTCAGGTTGACCGGCACAGACGTGCCGTCGACATCGAGCGCGAGCGGTTCGAGGCCGCTAATTGGCCCCGTCACCGCCCCACCGCTCTTGAGCCGCACCTCGGGACCCGGATCGAGCCGGTTCGCTCTGAACCGCGCGCGGAGTGGGTCATCCGAACCTGCGCCGGGGATTGGTTCGATGTTGATGCGGGTGTCTCCTGGAAACTGAAGCTCGAGGCGGGCGAGGTATTCGGGGTTCCGCCCCAGCCTGAGGTTGATCCGGCTTACGTCGGCGAGGCGAACCGCTCGCGTGCCGACGCGAATCTCGCGATCTTGCGCTATGCCCTGAATCGCTCCCGACGCGTACTCGACGGTCAGCACGAACGATCGGCTCGTCGTAGCCAGCGGGACGAAGGTGGCGAAGTATACGTCGAACTCCGGGCCGAACTGCACGCGCGGCGCGCCGGAAACACCTTCCGTTCCCCGCTCTTTTCCTCGATGACGACTTCCACGTCGACCGGTCCCGAGAGAGGTACCGGCGGAAGCTCGACCCGTAATGACACCTCCTGTGGCTGGCTGCGCTCATGGAAGTCCAAAACGCCCGAGAACCGTGGGCCATAGCCGATGACCGGAGCGGAGAGGAACGCGGCCAGTCGGCCTACCGGGATTGCGGCGACCTGGTTGGCTGCGACTTGCGGGCCCATGACGACGCCGACGACCTTGCCTTCGCGGTCGAGCACAGGGCCGCCTAGCTGACCGCGGTTATAGGGGACATCGATTCCGAACCCGACGATCAGGTTGCCGGAGTGCTTGAGCGTTGTGATCTTGCCCGTCTGCACGCTTACTTGATCGGCTTTGGCCTCGCCAAGTGGAAAGCCGAGGGTTGCGACCTGCGCGCCTTCCACCAGCCCGGAGTCGTTGCCCAGGTCCAGCTTTGCCGAGCCTCCGGGTACCTGGCGATCCCAGCGGTCGATCTTGAGCCAGGCCAGTCCGAGCAGCAGGTCCACGCGCCGGACCTGGGCCATCGGTTTCTTTCGCCCCTTTGCCCCGAGATCGACGACCAGCTCGACTAGATCGGGTGGCCCGGCCGACGTGACAAGCGCCCCGGCCGCCGTCACGAAGTACCCGCTCCCGTCGATGGCGAAGGCCGAGGCCTTTTCGCGAAGTCCTTCCACTTCGATCTGCGCAACGGCTCGCTTGGCGTTTTCCACGACCTCCGGGCGCAACTGTGCCAAGAGCGCAGGTGGAAAGCTCAACAGTAAAGCGAGTACCCACACTCGTTTGGTCGCAATCGACATGACTCGTGCCCCTTCGACCAGATGCCGCCGGCGTGGCCCTTGGTAGGGCGGCCTCGGCAATTTCGCCGCCTGAAGCGGGCCCATCCCGTTCGACCACTCGGGACCATGGCGGCTGGAGAAAACCCCACAGTTTCATCACCACGGAACATGCCTGAGCACCAGCCGGTCGTTCGAGTCCGGTGCGGTAACGAGCAGTTGGGCTGCCGGAACATAGTGGAATCGCTTGTCGAGCGTCAGGCCGGTCCGCTCCCAATCGTTCGGATCCACTGGCTTCACGTCGAAGACATCGAGGGAGCCGATCGGGCGGTTACCGCTCCCGCGGTAGATGTTGCAGATCGCCTTCCCTGAGCCGCCGATGGCGAGGTACGTCTTCGGCTCGACCGTGAGGAGCAAGGCCTGATCTTGGGGCAATCCCTTGGCCACAAACGATTCCACCGCGTGAAACTCAATTGCCCTCTTGTTGACGACGATCTTCACCATTTCGGCGCGGCGGCCGCTTCCCCCGATCCAGAACGATCGGCCGTCGGCCGAGACGCGCACGTGCAAAACACCGCGCACCGCAAACCTCGTCGCGCCCGTATTGAACCAAGCTCTCATATCCGGGGGTAGCGATCGCGCTTCGCCCTGTTCGGCAAGACCCCGTGCGTCCCCACCGACTCTACCGTCGGTGACGCCGGGCGGCTGTAAATCCTTGAACCGGGCGAATCGCAGTGTCTCGGGGTCGATCAAACAGTCGAAGTCGAAGTCGACGTGCCCCGGGCGCCGAGTGCATGCCCGTGGACTAAGAGCGGGCCCGCCGAGTCGCACCCGAGCGCGATGTTCTTGACCTCGCAGTTGGTCAAGAACGGGCGGGAACCGGCCAGCGCCAGGGTCTTCAAGGCCCAGCGCTCCAGCCTGCTCGACCCGGGTTCGAAGACCAGGACGTCCTCCGCGCCTGCCGTGACCAGGGCATCCGCCGCGGGTAGAGGAATGTGGCCGATGATCCGCGCTTCGTTGACATCGAAGACTGCGATCGTGTGGCGGCTGCCCAGTACCGCGAGCAAGTATCGCCCTCCGCCGCCCGTGATGAGGTCGGTCACGGCGCCGTCGAGCGGAATCTCCTTCGTGCCCTCAAGCGGGACCGGTGAAGGCTTGATCGACGCACCGGCGCCGCGGGCGCCGATCGGCATTGAAGGGGACAGCTCCAGCTCGAGCCGGCCGGCGAACGGGTCCCAGCCGGGACGGCGTGGGGACGTGGAGTCAGCGGGCCCTCCGCCATCGGCTCCGCGGAGGACGAGCGGGAATGACTGTCGTCCCAGCTCCTCCTTCCCGCGCCGGACGACGACCGTGCAGCCGATTGTCGCCGGAGATGGAGTAATGTCTCCGGTTCGCACATCGACAACCGCCGCCCGAGCTAGATCGACGGGTATCGACGTTCCATCAACCTCCAGCACCAGGGGTTCCAATCCCGTGATCGGGCCGCGAAGGACTTCCGCCGTGTTGAGCACCACAAGCGGCTTCCGGTCCGGCCGGTCCTGCGAACGCTCGAGGGGCTGCTTTTGAACATCTCGGTCCGACGGGGGAGAGGCAATTGGCGCGAGATACACGCGGTTGACTTCCGCAAGCCGGACCACGCGGCCGCCGACGTGGAACGGGCGGTCCGCCGCCCTGCCACGAACCGCTCCCGAACGGTATTCCACCGTCAATACGGGCGATGGATCGGCGGCCGGCACCGGGACGATCGTTGACTGGTACAGCGATTCGCGCGCTCTTTGATCATCTGATCGGCCTCGGTATTTCGCGGGGTATATTCGCCGGTCGCCGGGGCCGGCCTCGATGAGAATAACCACCTCGACCGCGCTGGGGTCGAGCTCGGGCGGAAATTGCAGGGCGAACGCAATCTTCTGTGGCTCGGCTCGCCGGCTCGCGAGGATCGTTCCCGAAAACGGCGGGGCGAAGCGGATCTCGGGCACAATGAGAAACTCGCGTAGCAGCCCGGCTGGAACGGCCAAAATCGGATATCCGGCGCGCCGCTGGCCAGTGATCGGGCCGATGACCGTTTTTTGCCGGCTGGTACCGGCGCGCTCACCGGTGAAGCCGATAAGCTGTCCCTCGATCACGCCGACGACTTTGCCTTCCCGGCTCAGCAGGGGACCACCTTCGTTGCCGGCGTTGAGCGCCGCGTCGATCTCGAGTTGCACCAATTTGTCCCCATCCTGTACGAGGTTCGAGACCTTTCCCAGGTTCACTGCGACTCCGGGCGATTCCCCGCCGCCGAGCGCCCGGCCGAGTGCCACACCGAAGGCGATCACCTCCATACCTTTGGCCAACCCCTCGCCGCGGTCGATCGGCAGCGGGACCGGGAGCACTTGGGCTCCGTCCTGCGGCGAGTCAACCTGGAGTAACGCCAGGCCCCGCGCGCGGTCGATGCGCCGCACGCGGGCGCTCCAGATCGCCGGGCCCTGCTCGCCGCGGTCGATGGTGACCCGGACCGAGTGGACAGGCCCGGCAGGCGTCAGGACCGCGCGGGCCGCCGTCACGAAACGGCCCTGGTTATCGACGGCGAAGGCGGAAGCGGGCGCTCGACTCCCCTCCACCTCGATCAATGCGGTGGCCTGCTTCCCCTGCTGAACGGCCTCCCGGCGCGACTGCCCGAGCAGCGAAGGCGGCACGCTCAGCACCAGCAGAAGCACGAACAGGCGTTCCGTCAAGCGAGACATGAGGCGTGGCTCCAAGGTAAGCGAGGACGGTGTGGCCCGCGGCTTCTGATCACCAGGGTTTTTCCACTGGACAAGACTTGCCATGCGCTGGACCGGCCCGAGCAACACTTGAGCGGATCAGGGCGCCAGGGAGGCCGGCCGCGACGCCCCGCGAGCGTTGCCTAAGACGCGGCCGAGCTCACCGGAATTGGGATCATGGAAGCGACGGACGACGCGCCAATCCACGGGTTGGGCGCCAGGTTCCGGCAGCGGCCAAAGACGCAATGATCGATCCACGCCCGCCACGAGGACTTTTCGGCTGTCGGCAGTCACGACCATGCCGGTGACCTCGCCGTCGACCGCGGAAAACGCGCGCAACTTCGCTCCGGTCGCAACGTCCCAGATAGTGAGTCTCGTGTCCGGAGGTAAACGCGCGGCGGTCGGAGGTAAACGCGCGGCGGTCATCGGCTGCGGGAGCTCGCCGGCAGGCGAAGCACCTGGAGCGCACAGCACCAACCGGCCGTCGGGCGAGATCGCCGCGGCCGAGATCGCGCCGCGAGGTAGATCGAAGGCTCGCACCAGCTCCCCTCCTTCGAGGCCCCAGAGCAAGAGCTGCGATGCGGCGTGCAAGGCACGCGTGCCGTCGGTCGAGAAGGCCAGAACAGGGCCGCCGCGCGCGGGGGGCTCGATAGATCGCAGCCTTCGACCCGACGCCAGGTCCCACTCGATCACGGTCCCATCCTGGTGGCCGGAGAGGGCGCGGCGGCCATCCGGAGTGAAGGCCAGGATGGCGATATCCTGCTTGATCGCGCCGTCATCGAACCGCCGCAGTTCGCTGAAGTCGCCCGACCCTCGCAGATAAAACGAGCGAGCTTCGCCCGTGAGCATGAGGCGGGCGTCGGCAGAAAGAGCGAGCGCGACGACTGGCCCGGAGCTTTGCTTCACCTGCCGGAGAAGCTGGGTGGAGTTGACGTCCCAGAGCCGGAGCCAGCCTTCGGTTTCTCCTGTGACCAGGCTGCGGCCATCCGGCGAAAGCGCACCAGCCGTGACAAAGAACGACCGGGCAGGCCTGTTGAAGAGCTCCTTGCCGGTCCGCAGATTCCAGACGCGCGCGGTGTTATCCGGTTGATCGCGCGAGGACCGCGCGAGAATCGGGTGCGTGTACATCCAGTTGGCGAACGAGGCCGCTCGCTGGCCGTCAGCCGAGACGGCCAGGCCGCCGGCGGGCCGGGTGTGCTTGTCGATGCGGAGCTCGGGCCGGCCCGGATCCTCGATCGAGACTTCGAAACCCTCGAAGCGGACTTCACATGGGTGGTCGATTGCATGAAGCACCTTCACCCCGAGCTGCCACTCGCCTCCGAAGTCAAGGACCAGAGCAGGAAGGCTTTCGGTCGTGCCGTCGTCGAGCGTATAGGAGGCGATGAGCGTGCTTCCCTTGCGTTCGAGCCGCAGCTCGACCGGGACATCGGGTATTTCCCGTACGTGTTTTTGATTTCCGCGAACACCGGCCATCCCGAACGGGTCCAGAACGATCGCGTCGAGCACGGTTTCGCCCCTGCGAATGGCGACCCGCTGTAGCCGGAGCGCTAGCCTGTCGCGCCACAGCCAGAGGCCGGCGCCGGCGAGCTCCTGCGAAGCGGCCCGCGCGGCTGGTTGCGTGAGGACGGGATCGGGCGATCTCCTCATTTCGACACGAACCCGCGCGACGAAATCCCCTTGCAGCCGCCCGAGGACCGACGGCCCCTGATCCTGTCCCGGAACGTAGCGTCGCTTTTGCAAGACCGGCCCTTGCGGCGCGGGAAGCGGGGCGATCGTGAGCACGTCCCATCCCAGGCTGAACTGCGATGTCTTGTTGCTATCAAAAACCTCCGCCCAGCCGTTCAGCTTCTGGCCAGGCTCTCGCGCAACCGGGATCCGGTAGGGCACCGGTGCGTGGAACACCTTGGCGCCGGATGCCGTGCGATAGGAGACTTGCAGCAGGAGATCGCGGTCGGACTGCGTCGCCACCGTGTGACGAGTCTGCGCTTGCAGCAGGCGGCCTCGGCCTGGCGCCAGCGCGCCCTTGCCGGGCGAATCCCGCAAGGATAGAGTTGCGCCCTTGCGCTGGGTAAAGAGGGCCAATTCCCCTTGGCGTCGGGCCTGATCGGTCCAGCGACCGTGGCGGCCGGGACGAGGACCGCCGTGATGTCCTTGATCCGGTTCAACGGGTCGATCGCGCGAACGCTCGACTCGAGGAGGATGTGGCCATCCGCCTCGCCCTGGGCCGAGACGACGACGTTCTGCGATCCGGCCGTTGAGCATGCTCTTGAGCTCTGCCACGGGAATCGCGAAGCCGATCCGGTCGGCGCGCAGGATGGCCGCCGTGGCGACTCCGACGATGCGGCCCGCCTCGTCGACGACCGGGCCGCCGCTATTGCCCGGCTGCAGCTCTCCGTCCAGCCGGACGCTCGTCACATTACCGCGGGGCCCTTTGGTGAAGCTCGATATCGCCCCTTTGCCGACCGAGAGCTTGGGATTGCCCAACGGGAACCCGAGGATGTAAACCTGCATGGTCTCGTACGGCTCGATCGCGATGCCCAGCTCGATCGGCAAGGGCGGTACTTGGTTGCCCAGAACCTTAAGGATCGCGAGGTCGTGGCGCCGATCGCTGGCGGCGACCTCGGCCGTCAGCGTGCGTTCCCCGCCAGTCCCGCTCTGAAAAACGACGCGCACGCGCGCGGCCCCAGCTTCGGAGCCATGGATCACGTGCTCGTTGGTGGCGACGAAAACCGAGCCCGCTTCGGTTTCGAGTACGAACCCCGAACCGCTTGCCTTGGACCGCTCGTCTTGCACGAGCACGCGGACCGTCGCCGCCTTCAGTCGCGCCAGGACTTCGCCCGGGATCGCAGCGTCGTCGGAAGGCGCTCCAGCCGGCAAGCCGACCACGAGCGTCACGAGGAAGAGGATAGGCATCGATTTCCCCTCCAGCCGAGAGGCTTTGATGGTTGATGATCGGGAGCCACAAGCGTCGGAATTGCGCACATCGGGTCCACACTTGCGATGGCGACTTGAAGTTTACGCGCGTTCGCCGCGTGCGGTCAACCGGCTCGACGATTTGGCGGAAGCAGCCGCTCGAACTTTCCCAGGTCTCTTGCGCCTCCGCCCTCGACTGCCATCATCGGGACCGCCAGCTACATGGCACGCGAACAGGCGTCGGGCAAGTCCAAGTCGGCGGGCCCCGCAGCGGACATCTATGCCCTGGGCGCGATCCTCGATGAGCTGGTGACGGGCCGGCCGCCGTTTCAGGCGGCAACCCCGGTCGAGACCGTGCTCCTGGTACGCGACGCGGAGCCCGTCGCTCCCCGCGACCTCGTGCCTGGCTTGCCGCGCGACGTCGCGCCTTCGGATCGGCAGTCGCTTTCAGTGCCGATGGGTTCCGCATCGCGACCTGGGGCCCGATCCAGTGGGGGCGAGTCGCTCCGACGCCATCTCGTGGGCCGCGCCGAATTGAGCTTCGGCCGCGACGGTCGGTTCCTCCTCCTGGGTCGATCGGGTCAGGGTGCCGAATTTTGGGATACCACGAACGGACGGGAAGCTCTCTGTCTCTGGTCAGGAAGCCGCGTCTCGGTATAGGCTGTTCGGAACACTGGATCGTCAATCTGGTCGATCGCCAACTGGAGATCTACACGCGCGCCACGCGGACCGGCAATCGAAACCGACGGGTCCTGGCACCCGAAGAGCAAGTCTCCGTGAAGATCGGCCGGAGAGAAATCGGGCGGATCGCCGTCGCTGCCATGCTGCCGAGGGACCGAGCGGCCGGTGGGACCGGACTGGCGAAAAACCCTTGATCTTCAGACAGAGGTTCGACCGGCTCTCCTGGAGGATCGTTCTGAACGAACCAAGAAGCGCGGCTTTTCTCGCCAAGAATGAACCGGATCGAGCGCTCGCCGACTTAGACTACGCGCTGGACGCTGTTAGACCGGATCGACCTACACGTCGAGATGCCCGCGGTTGCATCCACGCGGGTCGTTGAGTTGCCTCCCGGCCCAACTTCGGCCGACGTGCGGGCGCAGGTCCTGGAAGTCCGAGCCCGACAGGCCAAGCGATTCGGCCCCAAAGGCGCCCAGGTCAATGGCCGGATGAGCGCCCGCCAGGTGCGGAAGTTCTGCCCCCTCAAGCCCGAGTCGATGTCGCTCCTCAAAGCGGCCATGAAGGACCTGGGCCTGTCGGCCCGCGCTCACGACAAGGTTTTGCGGGTGGCGCGCACGATCGTCGATCTGGAAGGGCATGACGACATCAAGCCGCAGCATATTGCCGAGGCGGTCGGATACCGGTCGCTGGACCGGAGTGCGTGGGCGTAGAATAGCAGTTGGAGTTGGTAGAGCTCCCGAGCCAAGGAGGTTTCATGACCCACGATCAACTTTTTAACCTGATGCACACGCGTCCCTTTCGCCCCTACCGTCTCAAAACAGCGCGAGGGCGCGAAATCGCAGTCACCCACCCCGAGGCGATCGCCTACGGCGGCGAACGCACAGCCGTCGTGGTTCTGCCCGGCGATCGCTGGGAGATCGTCGATATCGGCCTGATCGAGTCGGTCGAAGGGACTGACGAGCCAGCGCCCGCCGCGGAGAACAGGGAAGAAGATCTGTGAGCCGACAATGACCCAAGTTACTCTCATCACGGAATGGGATCGAACCTCGTATCCACCCGGGGAAGACTCGCTGGCCTATTGCCTGGCCAAGCTCCGCCTGGGCACCGACGAATTGTCGTCGGCGATTAGCCCAAAGAGCGATGGGCCTGGCGTCGACGTCGCTTTAGTGCTTGATGTCAGTGGGTCGATGGACAAGCCAAACCGATACCCACTGCTCTGCGACGCTGTGCGACGCCTCGTCATCGGGCTAGGACCCCAGGACTGGATCAGCGTCATCCTGTTCACTGATCGTTCAGAGACCGTGATCCCGTTCATGCCCGCGGAGGAAGCTGCGTCGGACCCCGACCAGATTATCCAGGCCATGAATGATTCGGGCTTGCTCTTCGGCCCCAGGACCAATCTCGCGCCAGGGTTACACCTCGCGTTGGAGGGGTTTCGATCGAGAGCGATTTTGGAAGGCCGTGCGCGCCGGACGTACGTCCTGACCGACGGCGAATTGCACGATGTGCCTGAATGTGAAAACGTGCTGACCGGGTTCCGCCCGCACTCGATCGAGGTGCACGTGTATGGATTCGGGGATGAATTCAACGCGGTCGCCCTGAAGTTGCTTGTATCCGATCAGATCGGCGGCACGGTTAAGCCGATTGTCAACGAGGAGGACATCACGCGGACGTTCGCCCATGTCGCAGCGGTGAATCGGCGGTTGGTCGGCGCCGACGCCAGGCTGGAGGCCAGCTTCTCAGCAGACGTGGCATGCGGTGATGCCTGGCTATTCCAGCCGCAGGGGAGATACCTGGGAGCTATTCGGGATCGCCGGCTCGAGTACGTGATCGGTGGGATAGAAAGTGGGCGATGGTATTCGCTCTTGCTCGAGCTCCGGCTTCCTCCCGGTCCAGAGGCGGTCGGATTTGTGGAAGTCTCTTGGTCCGCGGGTGATGAGCGGGTCAACCGGCGAACGGAGATGATTCCGGTCCGGACGGAAGGGGCATCCACCGTCGTTCCGGAAGTTCGGCGGGCACTGGACATTCTCCAAACACTTCGGGCGGCGAATGACTCGGCCGCCAAGCTCGCCTCGTACAAGGCCCGGCGGGAACTGGCCGTACTGGAAAATCGGGACCCCGAACTGATTGCGGCGCTGGACAAGTTGATCGCCGGCATGACCACGCCGCCCCTCGAAGCGACGCTTCAAGCGGCAGAACCGGTGGCGCCCGGTCTACGACTCGGCACGCGCGTTGACCGGACGGCATTGGATCAGTGGACCGCACTCCTACAACGGAGGACCGCGGAAGCCAGGCTGACTGAACGAGAGCGGTTGATTCTCGAATCGGACCCGTCCACCGCGCCGCCAGACTTCCGACCACGAACCGAGTTTCCCGACGTTGAACTCATGTACGACCTCATGGACGTGCTCGCTGAGTCGGTCGCGTCCGGCTCGTCCCGGAATCGAGTCATCGAGCTGGCAGTGCTTGCATCGCGGAAACACATCTCGAAAAGGAGCGACAGGCAGCGGGCGATGACAATCTTGATTGAATTCAGCGAGGTGGTGGGAGTTCCGGCCGAGTTTCTCATCCAGCTCGCCGAGCGCGTCTTCGAAAGTGGTGGGTAGCTTGAGCAACGCTCCGGAACTTTACGACCAAATCGAGCAAGACAGGCGGCAGCGCTTGCGTCTATCGCTGGAAGCGAGCGAGTATCCGGGCTTGCTTCCGCTGCTCGACGCGGCGGGAGGGTCGGTGGTAAACGGAAATTACCAGATCGCCGGTCCGCTGGCGGTTGGCAGTCAGTTCATTGTCTGGATGGCGATCGATATCTCGACTGGTCGGTCGATCATTCTGAAACAGGGTCGGTTTGACTACCGCCATCCGGTGCGATACGGACGCGCGGATGCCGAAGGGGCCCGCGGGGTGATCCGCAGGGAGTACGACGTCCTCCGCGCGGACGAGTCCGCGACGCTGCCCAGGCCGCTCGCCCTGGTTGTCGCCGATTCCCCGGTGCCGGCCGCCGGCACGTTTCCAGCGCTGGCCCGAGATGAGGCATTCGTCGCGCAAGAATATATCCGTGGCCTTACACTTACAGAACTCGCCCTCCGAGTCTGGCCGGAGCGTCCTGCGTCCGAGCGAGAGTTCGCGGTCGCCCGGCTGGCAAAGGAATTCGTCGCGTTCTGGGAGGCGCTCCACGCCGCGGGTTGGTTCTACGGCGACATGAGTGCCGACAATCTCCTGGTCGAGCGGTCCGGCAAGCTCCGGATGGTGGACGGCGGGAATGCCGTTCCCGTCGCCAACCACGTCATCCTGACAGGATTCACCCCCGCGTTTACTTCTCCCCGGATCTTCGCCGCTGCAACCCAAGGCCAACCGATCCTGGGCACCCTGGCATCCGTCCTTCCGTCGCTCGGGAAGGTACTGCATTTCGCCCTGACCGGCCACGAACAGTTGAACGGCCGTCTCCCAGACCTCAACGACCCAGCCCTAGGGCATTATTCTCCGCACTGCCGCCTGGTGATGGAACTGCTCGCCGAGGCCGATGAGCGGCAAGAGAAGGCGGGGGCCGCACGGAACGCCGTTGCGTGTTGGAGGGAGGCGCGAGCGTGATCCACAACCGATCGACTCGGTATACCAATTCGTCGTACGACGATGGCGAGCCGCCCGTCGGGCGACCAGCCGCCGACCTGCGACCAGGCGTCTGGCGCGCGGGTGAGCTACAATTATCCCCCGGTCGTGCTCGCGACTGAAGACAGCATCGCCTAAAAAGGCACCGGCAAAGCCGCCTCGGATGATCGCAAGGGACGTCCACACGCCGCGGAGGAACGATGGTCACGCGAAGAGCATTTCTGGGTTCGATCGGCGCGGGACTGACCGGCGCCGCCAATGCGACCGCCGCGAAGCCGCCAGCCGGCCAGCGCAAACGGATGGCGGTCATCACTACGGAGTGGCGCTTTCACTCGCACGCCTGGCACATGGCCGAACGGTTCCTGGTCGGCTACCCGATCCGGGGCCGCTGGCACCGGCCGCCGCTCGACGTGGTCGCGGCCTATGTCGATCAAAAACCCGCCGACGACCTGAGCCGGAAGCGCGCCGCGGAATTCGGCTTCCCGATCTATCCCACGATCGCCCAAGCCCTGCGCCACGGGGGCAAGGAGCTGGCGGTCGATGCGGTCCTGATTATCGGCGAGCACGGCCGATACCCGCAGAACGAATATGGTCAGACGAAGTACCCGCGGTACGAGTTCTTCAAGGAGGTCACAGACGTCTTCCGCAAGGATGGCCGCGCGGTCCCTGTCTATAACGACAAGCACCTGTCCTGGAAATGGGAGTGGGCCAAGGAGATGTTCGCAATCTCCCGCGAGCTGAAGTTCCCGCTCCTGGCCGGGTCTTCGCTGCCGGTCACGTGGCGCATGCCTTCGATCGACCTGCCGTACGGCGCCGAGGTCGAAGAAATGCTCTGTGTCGCGTTCGGCGGCGTGGACAGTTACGACTTTCACGCCCTCGAGACGATTCAGTGCATGGCCGAGCGCAGGCGCGGGGGTGAGACCGGCGTGGCGGCCGTGCGGGCTTGGCGCGGCGAGGCGGTCTGGAAGGCACGGGATGCCGGCGGCTGGGATGCGGGAGGGTGGGACCCGCGGCTCTTCGAGGCGTGTCTCTGCCGCAGCCACACTCTGGCTCAACCCGAGACCTTCAGCGACCGGTATCCAACCCCGTCTCAGATCCGCGCGTGGGTAAAGTCGCCGGTTGCGTATCGCCTGGAATATGCCGACGGAACGAAAGCGACCATGCTCCTCTTGAACGGGCTGGTCGGCGACTTCACGTTCGCCGCAAGGCTGAAAGGCGAGCCCGAGCCGCTGTCGACCCTCTTCTACCTGCCGCCGAACCCCAACGTCGTTTACTCGGCCGCGCTCATGTCCAAGGCCGAGGAGACGTTTCTGACCGGCAAGACCCCCTACCCGATCGAGCGTACGCTCCTGACGACGGGGCTGGTCGAGGCCTGTGTCCGCTCCCTCGGCACGGGCCAGAAACGCATCGAAACGCCGCACCTGGCGATACGCTATCTGGCGCCGCGCCAGTCGACGTTTTCTCAGACGTGAGCGCCGCGCAACTCCTCCAGCAGCCTCCTCGCCGCGCCCGCCAGAAAAAGTGTGTCGGCGCCGGCCGCGATCAGCGTGTACCCGCGCTCCATGAAGGGGCGGAGCGAATCGGCCGAGAAACCGAAGTAGCCGAGTCGAACTCCTGCGGCTTGACACGTCCTCGTGACGTGCGCGATGGCATCGGTCACGATTGGGTCGTCAATCTGTCCCATTTTGCCCATGCTGGCCGCAAGATCGTAGGGGCCCAGGAAGATGGCATCGATACCCTCGACCTTGACAATCGACTCGATGTTTTCGACGGCGCGCGCGTGCTCGGCCTGCACGATCACGGCCACTCGCTCGTTGGCCGTCTCGAGATACTCCTTGAATCGAATCCCGTAGCCGTGAGCCCGGCCTAGCCCGACCCCGCGCGAGCCAGACGGCGCATAGCGCGCGTAGCGAACCACGCTGGCCGCCTGTTCGACCGTGTTCACCTGCGGGACGATGATCCCCTCGGCGCCCTGATCGAGGATCTTCTTGATCGGCGCCTCCTCCGACCCGGGCACGCGGACCATGCACGCAATCCGGTTGCCGACGGCTTGCAGAATCGCCAGGATGTCGCCGGTCTCGAGAGGTCCGTGCTCGCCGTCGATGAAAAGCCAGTCAAAACCGGCGTCGGCGACGATCTCGGCAATGGCGGCCGACGGGAGCGTGACCATGCTGCCGAGCAGCGTTTCACCGGCCCTCAAGCGTTTCCGAAAAGTTCCAGTCATCTTTTTATGCCTGTATCGCGTCGGGTGGCGGGACAGTAGAGAATGAGCACGTCTCCGTAATGATCGGCCGGAGAGAAATCGGCCAGATCGCCGTGGCCGCTATGCTGCCGAGGGACCGCGCGGCCCCTGGAACTGGACTGGTCAGGAATCTCTAGCTGCACGCCGCCGTAAGCCGAAAGGTACCTCGGCAAGATTCTGCTTCACGCGCTCATCGACTCCATGTATCGCGCGGTCCAACCGGCAAGGTAAGCCGAATCCAGTCTCGGCGCGTGGCATGCCTCGCGCATAACTGCCTGCCCGGGAAACGCCATTCGGCGGCTCTTGAGCCCGACCCCGGTCTCGGCCAGCTCGACCAGGTTGGCCACGTCGGTCAAGTTGTAGAGAATCAGCTTCTCGAGCGCCCTCTTGTCGCCTCGCCGGTAACTGTGCCAGAGCCGAACGGCTTCAAAGCCGTCCACACCCTGGATTGCTGGATCGCGGTGCAGCCCCAAGCTATTTTCAACGGCCTTGAGCCCGCCCTTGTAACCCAGCGAGGCCAGAACGAATCGCAGGTCGATATGGGCCTGATCCAGCCGGGCGTGCGGAAAGTGGGCCCGCAGAAAAGGCACGTCGAACTGGCTGCCGTTGAAAGTGACCAGGAGCGGGAAGCGCTCGACGTAGGCGGGGAACTGCTCCAGGTTGATGCCCTTCACGAACAGCGCCAGCTCGCCGTTTGACAGCCCGCCGATCAATGTGACCTGATCGTAGTCGCTGGACAAACCCGTCGTCTCGATGTCGAGGAACAAGGCCCGGTCGGCAAACTCCGAGTACAATCGCCAAGCCTCGTTCGAGGGTAAAAGCGGCTTGAAGAAGCCGACGTCGCGGCTGGCGAGGGCGTCGATGGAACCTCGAACCAATTGCAGCCAGGACTCACGGATGCGTCCGCGCCGCTGTCCTTCCCCGGCGGTCGCCAGCAGGCGGTTCCAGTCCAGAATCCCTTGTTCCCAGAACGCCCGTTCGCGCCGGGGGCCGACGCCGGGCAAATGAACAAACGTGTTTTGAAGCATCAGGGTCACCGCCAATCCGTGTTCGAGCCGACCCGAATTTCCTGGCATCCTACACGGGAACGATGATACCTCCGGCGGCACGGTTTCGGCAAGTTCACGCGCTCATCGAGTCCATGTATCGCGCGGTCCAAACTGACAAGGTACACCGAATCCAGTCTCGGCGTGGGGCATGCCTTGCGCGTCGCTGCCTGGCCGGGAAACGCCATTCCGTGGATCTTGAGCCCCACCTCCCTCTCCGCCAGCTCGAGCAAGTTGGCCACGTCGGTCACTTCGTAACCCCCCCCACCCTCTGGACAATAACCTCCTGATACCTCGCCGGGGAATGACTGCAACGTTAGGATTGAGCGCAAGGCCGATCCATCCGTGTCGCGTCACCCTTTGAAGGAGCAAGACAATGCGATTGCTATGGCCGATCCTCGCTTCGCTCTTCCTCTTCGTCCTGGCCCAGCACTCTGGGGCCGGCGAGCTGATCGCGCTCAAGCTGCTCTACGCCGGCAATCCCGGCAGCGACCGCGAGCGCGATTTCACGACTTTTTTGGGCAAGTCTTTCGCCAAGGTCGGCACCACCGACTACCGCACGTTCAAGGAGGACGACGCCAGGGGCTATGATGTCGTCATCCTCGACTGGACTTCGATCTACCCGAGGGACAAGCAGGGAAAGATCGATAACACGTCACGAGGTCTCAATTCACCCCAGCCGCCGAAGCTCTCGTCGACATTCGACCGGCCGACGATCCTGATCGGCGCGGCGGGCGGCTTCGCGACCATGCGGTCGCAGTTGAAAATCAACTGGCTCTGACTGTGCTTGGATGACGCGGCCCACGGTGTGGTGCCCTCGCACGAGGTCTTCCAGAAGCCCCTGAAGGTTGACCTCAAGTTTGAAGATCACGCGGTCCCCGCCAACTACCGCCACTATCCCGGCGGCGACAAACTCGGTCAGACAATGAAAGTCTGGAAGGTCCAGACCAAGAAATTCCCCGAGATCGACCCCGGAATGGTGTCGGACCCCTACGGGTTCGGCGATTCCCCGGACGCCGAGGTCATCTCGGCGGGCTTGAACAGCAAAGGGCCGGACTCTGTCGCGCTCGGCCGCCACGGAAACTACTTCCTGTGGGGCTTTTCCGCATCCCCGACCGACATGACGCCCGAAGGCCGCAAGTGCTTCGTCAACGCCGTCTGCTACATCAAGAAGTTCGACGGCCAGAAGCCCTTTGTCCGGACGAAGGGCAACGGCCGGGAATGGGCCTTGGTATACGCGGGCTACGCGAAACAATACGTGAACCAAGATTTCCTCAAGGGTATGTTCCCGGAAGACGTTCGCAGTCGCTTCGGCAAGGACCCCGACAAGCTCGCCGCGTACTACCAGGACAATCTCGAATACTTGATTCCATCCCAGAATGGCTTCGCGGTGGACGAGGACGTCAAGGGCCTCGGGCTGTCCAACCGCAAGGTCGAGCTTCTCGAAAAGTGCATCGCGCTCCTGGAGCGGGGCGAACAGGCCGACACGGCGCTGCGGATCTTGAAGCGTTACACGACCGAGAACTTCGCCGACGCAAAGGGCTGGAGGTCATGGCTGAATGAGAACCGCGACCGGCTCTTTTTCACAGATGCCGGGGGCTTCAAGTTCCTGGCTGCGCCGGAATCCCTGCTCGAGCCGCTTCGCCGCCATCGGCCGAACTCCACCGCCACGGAGGCGGTCCCGGAGCCCGATGCGCGGCATCCGGTGGTGGCAACGGCCGAACTGACGCCTGCGACGGGTCACCCCGGGCAGAGCTCGGTGATCATCATCCGGGTCAAGCTGGCACCGGCCTGGCACATCTATGCCGCCCAAGGGCCAAACGGCCCGGGCATCGCCACGACGCTCGAGCTCAGGCTACCCAAGGCCATCGAAGCCGACGGCGAATGGTCCCATCCCAAGCCAATTTCGGGCTCGGACGGCCAGATGATCTACGAGGGCGCGGTGGAGTTTCGCCGAAAACTCCGGATCACGCCCGACGCGGCCGCCGGGCCAATCTCAGTGGCCTGCGAGTTCGGCTATCAAGCTTGCAACCCGGTCTCTTGCCATCCTCCCACCAAGCTGGAGCTGGTGGCACGCGCTGAAGTCGTCGCGGCTAAATCGCGGCAATAGGCGACTTGCTCGCTCTCCTCGAACGGCACATTTCTCATTGATGGTTCCGCTCGACGGGGACACCGCTAACTGATGAAGTAAGGTCGGCGATCTGGTGAAGGACGGCCGCGGTAGGTGAAGACGAATTGGGTTAGAACGAGACAAGGGTCGATCTGGTCGCGATGAATGAGGGTCGTTAGAATCGAGTTCTACTGTGATGAGATGAGGGAAATGGGTGGATACTGAGCGATGTCCACGGACACCTGCCGCGAGATCGAGACGTTTTACCACTTCCTGGGCCAGCAGATTCAGGAAGGCTTCGTAGATCTTTCTCCCGAGGAATGCGTCGAGGCTTTCCGTGCCTATCAAAATGATCTCGAACGGCTCAAAAAAGAACTTCAGCCCGCGCTCGACCGTGCCGATCGAGATGAACCCGGCTTGCCCTTCGACGCGGAGGATGTCAAACGCCGCGGTCGCGACAGACTCGCGCGGAAGGAATCACTGACTAAAACTGGCGGATCCCCATGCCGCGCGTCGAGCTCGACGAGGCCGCTCTAACTGACCTCGATGGAATCTTCGACCACAACCCTTCCAGCATCCCTTCCCGCGCCGAATCCAGCCGGCGCCGGTCCTCAATCGGACAGAGCCAGTGCGATTCCTCCAGCCCTGCCGATGCGTTCGATCCGGCAACGCTGCCGCTCTGGGCCGCTTTCAGGTATGACGGAGAACCCGCCAACGGAGATCGAGAAGATTTCCGCAAGTTCGTGCAACCGGTCACCGACGACTCGGGCACCCTATTTTGCGCCGGGCCGACAAGCCTTAGAATGACCTGCCGAGATGAGCGCGCCGCCTCCTCCGATCTCCTCCCGCGGCATCCCCGGCGCGGGTGGCCTGTGGGGGGCGGCCCCCGGGACCCCGGACGACGGACTCGCGGCATGATTATCGCCGGACCGCGCCCGGTCTCGAGCACGAAGGATGGGACCATGAGAGCGTCTTGCTTCCTCGGGATCTCCTTGCTGCTGTCTCCGGCCTTCGTCGCGGGGTCAGTGGCTTCGCCGGGACCGGAGACCACGAAGCCGCGCGGTGAGATGATGCTGTGGTTCCGGCAGCCGGGCGAGAAATGGCTCGAGGGACTCGAACGGGGCGATAAGGTCGCCGCCTGCATGCGGGCGATCGTCCGGAATTCGCTCGCGCCCGACCTGCACAACGCGGGCTCGAATCAGTCGGACTGCAACTTCGGCTACACGGCGGGCGTGGCCGAGGCACTGCTCCAGAGTCATGCGGGCGAGATCAGCCTGCTGCCCGCGCTGCCGACCGACTGGACCGACGGCTCGGTCACGGGCCTGCGGGCACGCGGCGGCCTCGAGGTGAGCATGCAGTGGAAGGCCGGGAAGCTGGTGTCCGCACAGATCCGCGGCATCACGCCGGGCCCCTGCCGGGTGCGGTCCGGTGGGAAGACCGTCACGGTCCCGTTGCAGGCAGGCGAGGCCCTGAAACTGAACGCCGACCTGGTCAGCGGGGATGACGCGAGAGGACAACAATGATTCCGGAATCCGAGATGTGTGGAGACTTTGAGAATGCGCGCATTCACGAGCCTGGCGATTCTCGTCGCGGTCGCGCTGGTGCACGGCCCGGATGTCGCGGCGGGTGCCGAGACGTACGCGCTGGTCGAAGGTGAAAAGACCTCCTGGCATGGGTTCGATCGCTACGACTTCGTGATGGACGAGCAGACCCTCGCCATCACACCTCTGGAGGCCGCGACGGACGACAAGGCCCGCAGCGACGCCCGGGCCCGCTGCATCCTGGTCGTCCCGAAGAGGCCGGCCCCAGGCAACCCCTGGTCCTGGCGCGACCTCCACCGGGATCATCAGCCGCCGGCCGAGACCGAGCTGCTGGCCAGGGGGTATCATCTGGCCTTGATCACCCCCGGGCCGCCCCGGCAGCGGGATGCCTGGCTCGCCTTCCTGACCGAGAAGCATCGGCTGTCCCGCAGGCCGGTCTCCGTCGGCATGAGCGCGGCCGGCGAGCTCCGAGCCGGGACCGCCAAGGTCTCCATCACGCCCGACGACGTCAAGATTGCCCGTCCACGACGCGTGCTACGCCCGCAGCCTGGTGCTCGACGTCGGCGGCGAGCGCCTCGCCTTCGTCGCCGTGGACCTGGGCATCTACACCAGCGAGCACCTGGTGGCGGCCTGCAAGGAGCGGTTCGGGATCTCGCACCTCGTGCTCAGCTCCTCCCACACCCACTCGGGCCCGGGCCGCGAGCATGCCGCCTTCTTCGAGGAGCGGATCACCCGGGCCGTCGAGGCCGCGGTGAAGGACATGTTCCCTGCGCGGATCTCCGCCGGGCACAGGAGCTTCCCCCAGCTCGGGTTCAACCGCCTGGTCGTGCGCGAGGACGGGCACGCCCGCGAGTCCTGGTTCGGGGACGACCACTACACGTCCGAGAACCCCGAGCGGATCCCCTTCGGCCCGGTCGACCCGGAGGTCGGGGTCATCAAGGTCGAGGACATGCAGGGCCGGCCGCGCGCCATCGTGATGAATTACGCCTGCCACGCCGACGTGGTCTGCCAGAACTACGCCATCTCGGCCGACTACCCCGGGGCGGCCACGCGAAAGGTGGAGGAGGCGTTCGGCGGCGGCCTGAACTGCCTCTTCGTCCAGGGCGCCGGGGGCAACATCGAGTCGCTGATCATCAGCTCGCGCCGGACCGGTCCGGACGACCCGTTCCAGACCGACTACAGCACCATCGAGCGGGTCGGCGGGCTGCTCGCGTACGAGGCCATCAAGCTCGCCAGGTCGTTGAGCCCGGCGGCCCGCGCCGAGACGACGATCCGCTACATGAACGACTCCCTCAAGTTCACCGGCCGCTTCGACAAGGACGCGGCCTTCGACGTCCATTTCTCCACGATCCTGATCAACGACGACATCGTGATCGCCACGTTCCCGGGCGAGCCGTTCGTCCAGCTCCAGCTCGACTGGAAGAGGAAGGTGGAGGTGGCGCACCCGTTCCTGTTCGGGTACACGTGGCACGGGGGCACGTGGCCGAACTACGTGCCGGACATCAAATCCGCGGCACAGGGCGGCTACGGGGCGGACCAGTCGAGCCCGAAGATGATCGAGGTCGGCTCCGGCGAGGCCGTGATCAACAAGCACCTGGAGAACATGTACCGGCTGACCGGGCTGATGCGCGAGGAGCCCGGCCCGGTCGGATTCAAGCCCGGCCCCCGCTATCAGGTCACCCCGGTGCCGCGGGACAAGTAGACTGGCTAGAACAGGCAGATTGCTGGCTCGGGGGCAACGCCCGAGGGGTACCGACCTCTTGGGTCGGTTGCAAGCGGCTCACGAAACGAGCGAATCGTTCCCGATCGCCGAATGTGCTCAGAATTCCCGGATTCCGCGCAGAGCAACGTCGCCAGAGGTTCGCTTTGTCCGTGCGCGCAGGGAATCAGCCACTGAGGGCCCGAATCGGGTTCCGATCGGGACTTCGTGCCGCTTACGTTGCTGGGCATCCGCCCAGGTTCGGCACTCGTCGCAGGCCCAGACGCTGGGCGACTTCTCGAAGTGGCTGCCGGCTGGCCGCGAAGAAGCGGCCAAAGATTTAGAGTCCTATTTCATTTGAGGTTACCGGAGGTTGTCCGGAACCTCGCACCCGAAGCACTCGTACCTCATCACCAACGACGACGAACAAAGCTCGATAGGTGCGGCCTGCCCTGGTGCGAAACATGATGTGTCGGAGCTGCTCTTGAAGTTCTTCGGTTTCCGGAGCCAGCGGAGAGAGAAACGGATTGTTCTCAAGCATCGTCAAAGTTTTTTCGAGACCGGCAAGCAAGCGTGCTGCCCCCTCTGGAGACCGTTCGGATATATAGCTCAGGATATCGTCAAGGTCATGACGTGCTCGAGCGAGCAGACGGACTTGGTAGCTCATGAAAGCTCGGGCAGGTGGTGCTTGCGGCGAAGTTCAGCAATGGCCTCATGTGCCGGAATGCCACTATCCCCGGCATGCATATCGGAAAGAGCTTGCCTCACCGCTTGGATGTTGGCCGCACGCTCCTCGTCACTCTCGTTTTCGTATTCCCAGCGGGCGAGAACCTCGTCGACCGTAGGAATGGTCTCGCCGGCGAGCTGCTCTTCGATGAAGCTCTTAAACGCCAGTAGGTCATTTGCTCGTTCTGTGTCCATTTGCGCCTATCCCCTTTCCGGTGTCCAGAATAGCACCGGCGAACGGTTGGGGTCAAAGGAAGAGCTGATCGAACACGCTCTATTCTACTTATCAGTGACACGAAAAGCGGATGAACTACCCCCTTCGACTTTTCTGTGACCCGGCGTTCCACTACCTCACGCGAGATCGCGGCTTTGCCCTCACGGAACAACCGCCCGGTGTAATCGACCAGAAGCAGGTAACTGCCCAGCGGGAAGCCTTCCAGCATCCCTTCCCGCGCCGAATCCAGCCGGCGCCGGTCCGCAATCGGACAGAGCCAGTGCGATTCCTCCGACCGTGCCGATGGGCGAGCCGTGGCGTCCCGCGAATCGCGATCATTCGACCAGATTGGTGTGAAGTCAGAAATTCACCGCCAAGACGCGAAGAGCGCCAAGAAATACGGCGATCCCACTCGTCAATCATTAACCATGCGATTGATGCCGTACATTCATTGCTTCTTCCCTTCGCGCTCTTGGCGTCTTCGCGGTGATAACGTCAATCGGCTCAACCGCTGCGATCGCTCTCCCCTTCTCGGAGCAAGAACGCCCGCCGCACGCAACGGGTGACGCAGTGGTACCAGCGTGTGACTGAGGGTTCTATGAGATGCGCTCGTGCGATGGTCACGGTGCGGTCTCCCAGGGTTATCGTCGAGCGAATTGGCCGAATCCAAAAGCCTCTCTCTTCACTGATCCACGCAGTTTGCCGAGTCGGATGACCGAAGTCAATATTACACTGCATGTCCTAGCCTTTAGCGTCTATGCGGACAAACTGATGGTGTGGAATCCCGGTCAACTTCCCGGCGCCTGAACCGTTTCCAGCCTGAAGGCCAAACACCCCTCGCGCTCGTTCAATCCCGACATAGCCACTGCCTTTTTCCGTGCCGGGATGATCGAGGCCTGGGGACGCGGAATCCAACGCGTCCTCGAAGCCTGCCATGCCCCAAATCCCCGATCCGGGCCTCCGTTATGAACCATCCGGGCTCTGTGGCTGGAGATTTTCCTTTCCCCAGCACAGTGGGGAAAAAGCTACCCAAGAAACTGCCCACGAAACTGCCCAGGAACCTCCTCAGCTCGCTTCGCCAGCAATACCGAGCACCGCTTCTTTGAGGGCCAACAATTCACCACCTGCCTCGGCGTTGGAACCACCCACTGCCTCAACGCATTCGTTCACCAGGGCGCTGAACTGCTGGCGACGAGCTTCATTCGCACGCAGAACCTTCAACCCCATCGGATCGGACTCCGAAAGCCATGAAACGGGCATTGCTCGGCCAACGATTGCAGCAGCGCGACGCTCGACAGGTGCGTCCGAGCGCAACAGCGCGACCGCCCAGGATGAATCTACCCCGGATTCGTAATAGCTCGAATATGTGTCCCAAGTCACCGACTCCGACCAACCCTTCGCAATTCCTGAAAGCTGTTTGCACGCAAACATCAGCCAGGAAATGTAGTCCTGAAATACCTGCTTGACGACATCGCAGAACTTGTCGTAATCGTCGTCCCAGACCGTGGGCTCATCGAGTCCCGCTGCCCAAACAGAGATTCTGGGCTGCTTGGACGAACGCCGCAAGGCAGGCAGAGATAGGAACATCGCGTCAATAGGCTCACCTTTCAGCCACATCTTCAGGAGGCCCGGAAGGTCTTCTACCTTGACCTGAAACTGATGGTTTAACTTACCATCAAGTATCTTGCTCAGCTTGACGTGGTACTGCTCGGGCAGTGTTCCAAGCCTCAGAAGCAAATGATGCCCCAACTGGTCTGGACTCCTTTCCGGTTCGCCCTCCCGGAGACATTCGAGAAGCGCCCTACAACTATTTGGCGAGAACCCTGTACACAAGGCCGCTCGGCCAAATGGTGTTAGAGTCAGCGGGCTCGCAGCAGTCGCCAAGGCTTCGCGGGACTGCTCCAGGAGCGAAGCCCTGGTCGCGCCCAGGTGGGCGCGGACACGCTTCGATACTCCAGGCTCGAACGACCAGTAAAGGTTATCCCCAAAAGTTGTCACCAGATCATCATCATCCGGGTTTTCCGGAACCGCCGCGAGAAATTGTGATTCAAGTTCCCCGAGACATGCGTTGTACTCGCCGGAGCCGGGGCTCACCGAAGCCAGGGCGCTCTGCAACTTGTCTCCCACCTCATTCACATAAAGACCTAGCTGTGTGCTCAGCCTGTTGTACGGGTTAGTGTGCACTGGGTCCCCGACCGGGTTGTCGAAGATTATCGTATCGCCCTCGGTCATTACTCCGGCACGCCCACATCGTCCGGCAATGTTTCGGAATAACCGTGAAGCAATAGGCTTCTGTTTGTTCGACTCGTCCCAGGTGAGCCAGTCCGCAAGAATGGTAAACCGGAAGGGTAGATCCACCCCTTCAGCAAGAGTGGTTGTAGCCGTCACCGCGATGAGTTCCTGTTGCTTGACCGCATCCTCAAGGCGGGTTCGTACGTCGTGGGGCAGCGATGCGTTGTGGTATGCCACGCCTTTCCGTAGCATGGCCATCAACGGCCTCAGGACTCTGTATCTCGCAGCGATCAGCGCGACTGCGGAGGCAATCGAAGCGGGCAGAGGCTCTAGCTTCTCAAGCCTCATTGCGATCGAAGCGGCCAATCGCCGAGAACTATGCCTTGACGCACAGTAGCACAGAATTGGCCCGCCGCCGTAACGTCGATGCACCATATTGACCAGATAGGCAACGTTCTCGAATACGTCTGGCTCTTGCTTAACGATGGCGCCGTGTTTGTCCGACCCGTATAGATTTGCTTTCGGCCAGAGCAGATCAGTCACTCCCAGAACGTCGTCGTTCTGCGCACCGGCCTTACGGACTGGATCGGACCCGACGTGCCACGTAAGCCGACCGTTCTGGCGCCAGATCGCAATCCGGCGAGCAGTGGGTCGCCACGAGTCAGTAATTATGGCAGAGTTCTCGATCGACATCCATTGCTTCAGCAAGTCGTATTCCGGAAGCATGGCGGAGATAAGAACTATCCGGAGATCACCGCTACGCTTCTGCCGCATGCGCATCCTGCCCATCAGGCCCTCAAGTTTTACCCCCCGCTTGTCGTTCTGGATCATGTGCGCTTCATCACAGACGATGCACCTGATGCACTCGGCCACTTCGGGCAATGATCGGAGCAGCAAATCAAGACGCTCTGGGGTGGCAACTACCACCTCCATCTTAGACTTGGGGTCTAGCTTGACCTCACCCTTGAACCCTCCGACCAGAGGATGAATCCGGTACCGTTTCGGAAGGTGCCGCCGGAGCGTATCCGCCACCTGCCGACCCAGCGCGACGTACGGGGCGAGATAGCACACTAAACCAGGACGGTCGCCGAGCGCCGCCAGCAGGCAGAGTTCTCCCAGAAGGGTTTTTCCTGCGCTGGTTGGCAAGGCAATTAGCGTGTTTCCTTGCGTCAGCAGCAGTTTCTTCTCGGCCACGGCCTTGTATTGCGGCGGCAGCAGGAGGTAGACCCCCGAGTCAACAAGGCGGTTGGTGTAGTCCGGCGGACAGCCTGGCCAACACCTAGGCAGCACGGCGGCCGTGCTCAGCACGATGACGTGCTCCAAGCATAGCCGGCTGGCGAGAAGGAGCATTTGGTAGAATGGTGCCTCCTCATCTACAATGCAGTCGATCAGCGACTGGCGCAACGTCTCAACTTGATCGGCCTTCCCGCTGCGCAAATCTGCGCCGAGCCGCTCCAGATAGACTTGCTGCTTTGATCCCTCCGAGCACCACGGCTGCACCTTGCCGAGGACCCGTGGGGCTGCGGTTGCCAATGCCACCGCAAGCGATTCGGCGCCCGTCCCGCCCGTCGCCGTTACTCGTTGGCCCACAGCGGCCGCCCACAGCGAATTCCCATACATTCCGAACGCCACCGTTGCAGTAATAGCCAACCCAAGCCGATCGGATTCCGGAACGTCGGCCGCCTTTGAAGCCGCATCGAGAATTCGTGCGGCACCGATCAACGGTATAGCGGATTCCTCTTCATACAGAGCACGTATCTTTGACGCGGGGAAATCCTCGAAGTAGTCAATCACGGTTTGCGCAGCAGCGATCAACTCACCCCATACGCCCTCCCGGCCGCGAAGTTCCCGCAGCTTTGAGGCGGCGGCATTCTCGCTCTTCGCGACGTCTAGCCACTCGGGGAGCATGTCAATTCTTTCCCATTGCCAATCTCAAAAGCCGCTCGTCAAGATCACTAAGGCCTATTGCCCAAGCTTCCACCAAGTCCGGCGCCCACCCTTTCCCCAGCAGCGTGTTCCGAATAGCCATCATCTTTGGTTTCGGATTTGTGCCCGCTAGTTCATGAACCAGCGTCGGTCGCAGAACGATTCTCGGCGACGTCTGAGGGCTACCCCCTACCAGCCAAGACAGCCTTTCGGCCCAGTCCTTTCCCTGAGCGCCGCCTACCTTGTAAAGAAATTCTGCTTTCAGTGGCTTGAACCTGGTCTTAAGCGTTAAGTCGAGATTGGTTCCGAACAGTTTGTCGTAATCGCCAATGAGCTGGTTCGCGTAGCTCAGAGTCTCACTGCTCGTCGTCTTCACTTCCTGAATGATTGCATAATCTTCTCTCGCATTTGCGGCAAAACAAACCCACGCGATGTCGATATCTCTCGCAGACTGGGGGCTCAGCGGCCTCCATGCGTTCACGGCGTGGGCTTTGTGGGAGCCGCAATCGTGCCACAAACTGACGCAAAAAGAGATGGACTCGCCAAGGTTGCCGCGGAGAATGTCTCCGCCGGCGACCGCTTCATCCGCGGACAGGAACCTCGCAACCGTAGCCTTCAGCCAAATAAGCACAGCATTGTGACCCGCAGGGCAGTCAGGGGTGCCTTCCCAAGTAATGACCCCATCCGTTGCGGTCCCGGCGAAACTCCTCGGCATGGTGATCCTTCCCTTGAAAGCGCCGTGTCGGCGCAATCCGACCACGATATTTCGCTGCCACTTTACGCAGTATCCCGTGTCTTATCAACTAATTACAGCTTATGTTGGTACAGGCCGACGCTCGGCTGAGGTAATCTTTACATAGGGGCTTTTGCCTATCAGGGGTTCAGCCGATATACGTGTAAAAATAGGACATAGCTGAAAGTTCAACGACTTAGCGAGCGGCGTTTTGCGACCCTAGGCCATGGCCAAAATCTTTAGTTTTAATCCATGACCGGAATGGGTCGTTTGCTGATGAGCAAGATCAACGAGTTACGTGATGGCATTTCGCCAGGGTTTTTGTCCAGGCCGAGTCGAGTAGCCTCACGCTCTGTCTAAGTCCTAAAATCGCACGTATATCGGCTCAACGCCTGGAAGGTTCCACGATTCGCTGGCCTTACGAGATGCACGCACCCTTCTGGTCGGAATTCCCGGACGTGCTGGCCACGGCCGCTGGAAAACCGCCCCGCTACCCCTTGACCGACTTCACGACGGCCAAGGTCTTCGTCATCCCAGACGGTTTTTTGGAATCCGACCCGCGCGAGGTGCTCGATGATCTCAGGATGCTCGAGCAGCTCCCTGGCCCGAGAGAGGCGCGGCAGTTTCGTAAAGCCTGACCTCTTCCGCAACGACCGGACCGCTCACCGCCAGCTCGTGACCGCCGTAACGCTTTTCCTCATAAAGCCCCTGACAAGCTTCCAGGCCAATCTCTGCCTGACAATCCTGCCTCATCCTGCTATACCGGAGCATCGTCATCACCGCCGCGTGTGTAAAGAGGCGCCCAATGGCCAGGAAGCACGACGCTGCCCCCAAACCGGCTCGCACCAAGAGAACCGCCGCCTGGCGGGCCCTTTACGAGGACCCGGCATGAGCAAGGCACCGAAGAAAGCTCCGCGGAAAACCGCTGGCAGGCCCGCCGCCGCCGCGATGCCGTCCGACGCTGACCTCGACGCGGTCTTGCGGCTGATCGACGATGCTCGCACGCGAGCGCTGAGCGCCGCCAACACTGCGTTGATCGACCTCTACTGGACGCTCGGCGAGTACATCGGCCGCCGGATCGAAGCCGAGGGTTGGGGACAGGGCACGGTGAAAGCCCTGGCAGAGCGCATTGCCAAGCGGCGTCCGAACGCGAGGGGCTTTTCGGCCCCGAATCTCTGGCGGATGCGGCAGTTCTACGAGACTTATCGCGGCCAGCCAAAACTCTCACCACTGCTGAGAGAATTGTCCTGGACCCACAACCTGCTCATCATCGGTAAATGCAAACGCGAGGAGGAACGTGAGTTCTACCTCCGGCTTGCACACGCCCAGAAATGGCATAGCCGGGACCTGGAACGGCAGATCAACGGGGCCTTCTTCGAGCGCACCGTCCTGTCGCCGACAAAACTCTCAGCACCGCTGAGAGAATTGCACCCCGATGCCGCCGCCGTCTTCAAAGATGCTTATCTCGTTGAGTTCGTTGACCTTCCGCCCAGGCATTCCGAGGCCGACTTGCAGCGTGGCCTGGTCGAGCAGCTCAAGCAATTCCTGCTTGAACTGGGCCGCGACTTCTGCTTCGTCGGCAGCCAGTACCCGGTCCAGGTCGGCGGGAGGGATTTCGCGCTCGACCTGCTCTTCTTTAACCGGGCACTCAACGCTCTCGTTGCCTTCGAGCTGAAAGTGACCGAGTTCGAGCCCGAGCATCTTGGAAAGCTACAGTTCTACCTGGAAGCCCTCGACCGGGACGTGAAGAAGCCGCACGAGCAGCCGTCGATCGGCGTGCTCCTCTGCGCCACCAAGAACAACGAGGTCGTCGAATATGCCCTGAGCCGGGCCATGTCGCCCGCCCTCGTCGCCGAATACCAGACGCGGCTACCGGACAAGAAGCTGCTCCAGGCCAAGCTGCACGAGTTTTACGCGTTGGCGGAATCGGAGGCGGAGGCTGACATTCAAGACGAGATTGTGCCACGGCCCGTGGCAGGATTGCCTGCCGTTGCCAGGAAGCCAAAGGTCCGCAAGAAATCGTGACAGGGCGCTGCGCAACAGCCCCGGCGATCAGCCTGTTCGACGACGAGGCCGTCGATCTTGCGATTTGTAGCGAAGAACGTTGAGCGAATGGCTCCCGAGAAGCAAAGTGGTGGGCAGCAAAGATTTCGCCTCTGGACTGTAATCTTGCCCGATAAATTGCACCTTTTCTTTCAGGCTTTTTTGCACCCTCGGAGCTTCGCGGACCGGGGCTGCCTCGGGCACGGTGCAAATTACCCCTTAACGATTTCGCTGGGAACGAGTATGGAAAATAATCTGCTTTATGTCCCTACCTCTCATCCGGTAAGATCATGCTTATAGAATCCATCCCTTCACCCATCAATGAGACGAATTCCGATCTCCCGGCCATACCGCCGGCCGCAGCGCCCCGCCCTCCCCTGGTGCCCGAGGCCAGCGACTTCCTCGACGGCGAGGCCCCGACCGCCGACAAAATCGCCGTCTTCCTGGCCCACGCCCTGGAGGCCACCGGCCACAGCGCCACGGCCATCACCGCGGCCCTGGGCCCCTGGGTCTGCGACGCCCTGCTGTCCAACCACTCGGTCAAGGCGTACCACCGCGACCTGACCGACTTCTTCCGCCACATGCAGGCCCAGGGCGTCGCCCCCCTGGAGGTCACCGCCGATCACGTCAAGCTCTACAAGCACGCCCTGCTCGAAGCCGGCATGGCGACGGCCACGGTCGCCCGGCGCTTGTCGGTGCTCCGTGGCGCCTATGAGCAGCTCGCCGCCAAGGGGCTGATCTCCTGGGAGACCGCCCAGGACATCGCCGCCATCAAGGCCGCCGACGTCGAGAAGAATTCCACCCCCTCGCTGACCCAGCGGCAGGCCGTCGCCCTGCTCGAAGCCATCCCGACCGATACCCTCCAGGGCCTGCGCGACCTGGCGATGATGAGCGTGTTCTTCCTCACCGGCTGCCGGGTCTCGGCCGTGACGAACGCCTGCGTCGGGCACCTGGAGACCGACGGCGTCGAGCATTACCTGCACGTCACCGAGAAGCGGAACAAGAAGCGGCGGAAGATCCTCCTCGACGCCGCCCGGCCGGTCCTGGCCTATGTCGAGCGCGCCGGCATCCGCGAGGACCGGGAAGGCCCCCTCTTCCGCCCCATGACGCCGGACGCGTCGCGGCTGATCCGCCGGCATCTCGACCGCAAGACGCCGTGGCGGCTGGTCAAGAAATACTGCCGCGCCGCCGGGATCGACCCGGAGCGGCTGGGCAGCCGCGGCATCGGCATCCATAAAAACATGTACAGTCAAAACAATCACCAATCCATTGTTGGTCTGCATATAGAAGTATAATAAATTCACGTTGACCTTTAAGCGTCGCCTGGCTATAAGGATGGAGCTCGAAGTAGACAGACTGCCCCTCGTCCTCTGTACCTGTTGCCACGATTGTCTTCTTGGGCGGCAACACGCTGAAATGAACTTCAGAAGATTTATCGCTAGAGTGTTCATCCGACGAGCTTGCTGATCCGTTTACTCCAATCCCAACATCAAAAACCTTGAAGCCGACCTGTGCTCCTTCTTGCAAAGAAGTCACTTTAGCTGTTCGTTCGTTGAGCTTCTCCCCTACTGTATACGGAGCAGAAAGTTCCGATCCAAGTTGGTTCTTGGGCAGAAAATCAGCGACTTCGAGAGACTTACCAAACTTAAATCTATAATTTATATTAGTTATTATATAGTCATATGTTTTTATATTGGCTGAAATTGGGATACGAACTTGCATAATCCGTCGGCCAGGGTTGGCGGAGGCATATTCACTAAATGGCCTTGCGCGAAGTTGGGACGTTTAGTTAAAGGAGAGACTCCAAGCACTTAGGTCGTGTAGGCAAACACACCAGTGAAAGGAGTCCCTCCTTGTTTCGAGCGAGAGTCGTTTGTGTGTGGCAGAAGATGTCGCAATCCTAGCGGAAGGAACTTCGGAGGCTCGCGATGCGTGCGCAGGACGCCGGCATGCGATGTCGTTGTAAGTCGGTGCTCGCCCTCGTTCAGGGCAAGACCCCCACCATGATTGCTCAGGGCGGTCTCTGCGCGAAGTCCCAAGTGTACCGCATCGCCGAGCGGTTCATCACCAAGGGTTTGGCCGGACTCGCCGATCGGCGTGAAGACAACGGCGAGCGAAAGATCACTCCCGTTGACGAGCGTGAGCTGCTCAGTCTCGTCGAGCAGTTGCCGCAGAAGTTTGGCTACAGGCGACCGACGTGGACCCAGGAACTGTTGATCTTGGTCTTGGCCGAACGGGTCGAAATCTCGATCAGCGTTTCCGCCATGAGCCGGCTCCTTCGCCGGTCGGGAATCGGGCTGAGGCGGCCCAAGCCGATCGTTGGTTGCCCTTGGAAGAAGGCGCGTAGGATTCGTCGATTGCGGACGATCCAGCGATTGGTCGAGAATCTTCCCGCCGACGAGGTCGTGCTGTACGTCGATGAAGTTGACATCCACCTCAACCCCAAGATCGGACCGGACTGGACCAAGCGCGGCCGACAGAAGAGGGTGTTGACTCCCGGATGTAACGAGAAGCGCTATCTCGCCGGCGCCTGGAATCCCAAGACGCGCCGGCTCATTTATGTCGAAGGCGAGCGGAAGACCAGCCTGCTATTCCTGGAACTGCTCCACGCGTTGGTCACGAAAGTCTATCCAAACGCCAAGCGGATTCATCTCATCCTCGACAACTACGGTATCCACGACAGTTTGCAAGTGCGGTTGGAGTTGAAGTCGGCCGCGGCCGAGAGGTTGGAGCTCCATTTCTTGCCGCCATACTGCCCGGACCATAATCGGATCGAACGCATCTGGAAGGACCTGCACGACAACGTCACCCGCAACCACCGCTGCAAGAAGATGGACGAACTGATGACCGAAGTACGGAGCTATCTCGCAGCTCGAAACCGACGTGGTTGCCACGCTTACGCACGCACGAAAGTCGCATGACCCGAAGCGTCCCAAAATTCGGCAAAGCTATTTAGGGGGTCCCAGCACCTGTCGTCGATTGAAAAAAGTGGGAGCGATCTGCCGGTGGTTGCACTGCATGTCCTTACCAGTTTCTCGGCGGAGGACCTCCATCCGGCCAGAAGGGGATGGACCCGGCCGCCGATATAATGTCTCGGGTTGCCCGAATCGAAGTAGTCACAGCCGGATCTTCTCGACCTCGTCGAGCGTGATCTGGTCGCTGGATCGGTCGTAAAGGTTTGTCGTCCCTGGAGATGCGTAGGATGCCATCTGCTGGGCCTACTCCAGTGTACCCTTATGCTCCAGGTAATTGGTGATGCCGGTGGCTCGGAAGCTCCGGCAGCCGATCCGGGTCTTGATGTTCGCCAGTATAGCGCTGCGTCGGATCATTCGCCAGACGTCGGCGGTGGACAACGGTTTGCGGCTCAGCGTTCCCGTGGTGTGCGGCGCGGAGCGGAAGAGGGGGCCTTTGGCGTCGGAGGCGATCCCGGCAGCCTGGACGTACGCGTCGATATACGTCTCCTGGGTATGGTGGGCCGGCATCGCGTGTTCCTTGCCGCCTTTCTCACGCAGCCGGAGCCAGGACCGCTTTCCTTGCGTGAAATAGTCCTCGCCGGTCATAGCGACAACGGCTCCCACGCGGGCGAAGGTGAAAAACATTGCGCCGATCAGCGCAAGGTCGCGCAGCCCGACGACGTCCGGCTCGCGGATCTCGTTGCCATCCTGATTGATACCAATCACACGCTCGCTGGGGATGCCGTCGAGAGAGCGACAAGATCACACCCAAAATGCTCGCGATGTTGAATCGAAGATTGCGCATGTTATGATCGCCCCGCGTTGACCGCCTCCGACCCGTGCCACGACTCGATCATGCCACCGGTGGCAGTCGGTTTCGAGGGCCGTTTTGGCAAACGATAGGCTGCCTGTCGAGTGCATCACGGTCGGGCGCCCAGCGAATTCTCGTCGTCGTCCCTGCGGGGCGAAATTGTGTAGTTCCACTCTGGGCACGTTTCGTGCTCGCTTAAGGCGAGCCGCTCCATCTGCCTCTTTGTCACTTTTTCTCGCGGAGGAAAGACGCCTTCCACCAAAAATGCTTCCACTGTCAGGCCAGTTCGCGTATCCGTCCCGCGGATGTATCCGAGGATCAGATCCAGACTCGCCAACGGCTTGCCCGCCCAATTCGTGCTGATGTGGCTGAACAAGCGGCGCTCAACCGGATTGTATTTCGAGCACCGGGGAGGATAATGGCAGACTGTGACTGTCAATCCCAAGCCGTCGCAGAGTTCCGTTTGGAGTCGATGCTTCCACGCTCGACAACGGCGCCCGTTGCTTCCCCCACCGTCGGCTAGAATGAGCAGGCTCGTCGCGTCCGGATAGGCATCCCGTCCCGCGTTGAGCCACCACTCCTTCACTGCCTTTACAGCAAACGCGGGGTGTCTCCCGATGTGCCAACCCAGACGTACCCCTTGTTCTTCCACACATCGTAGACCCCGTAAGGCGTGGCTACACACTCGGCCATGCTTGCATATGTACAATCGCTTACCTCGATCGGCTCCTTGCACCACGTCCTCCCGTTCGCCTTAAAGTTGCCCACGAGCTCTTTCTTCTTGGCGTCTATGCTGATAACTGGGTTGCCCGCCGCAAGGAATGTCGCCTTCTTCGAAGCGATATAGCTAAATTGTTCATCGCGCTTGGGAGAGTGGGCAGTCGAGGCCCGTTTCTTGACGTTAACCTTCATGGAATAACCCATCTTCTTGAGTAAGCCGCAGAGGGTGTGGTAGTTGACTGTGTAGCCCATCTGCTCGAGAGTCTTGCTGAGATTCCGGCTGCTGACTCGCACCCATTTCCTGTCGATTATCGGATCACCGGCCGTTTCGTCCTCAAGCAAGCGTTCCAGGACGCTTCTGATGTCGGGGTAAGTCCCTTCGATACCTTTCCTGCCAGGGCGACCTTGACCGCGCTCCACCGGCCTTCCTTCGAGCAAGGCGGCTAGGTCGTCGAGCCCCCTCCGCAGAGTTTCAGAGCGTAGCCCTGTGATTAAGGAAACTAATGTGAAGCCCGCCCACCCATCCGAATCGACTCGATCGCAGCATAAAGTCGCCGTTGCTCGTGGGATAACTGATTCATCAGCAGATTCATCCGTTGGTGGTGTTCCCTGTCGGGGTGGTTGACCTGCATCCGGCAGCGAGAACATCCACACTGGTGGATTCTTGAAGTCGGCATTCGATTCTCCCCATCTCGGTACTGGCACTACACTGAGCAAACGAAAAGCTCTCCGATGTAGTGTGCCAGCCAATTTGCACATGTGGCAAGTTAGTGAACCGCCTCCTCATGATTTCATCGCCCCATGGCAATCGCCACTCGTGCTACGTTCCAGCCATTCCGTGGAAAGCCGTAGGTTTCGAGAGGCGTTGCCATGATCATCTCGCTCCTCGATCTGATCGCTGTCCAGGCTCCAACCTCAATCCAAGGTGCGCAACCATGAGAATCAAGGCGATGCTGCTCGCCATCTTCTCTATTGGCATGCCGCTCGTCATCGCCGCCCAGGCCGGGCTAGAAGTTACCGCCTCCGACTGGCTAGGACAGGCAGATTGCTGGCCTGGGGGGCAACGCCCGAGCGGTACCAACCTCTTGGGTCGGTTGCGAGCGGCTCACGAAACGCGCGAATCGGTCGCGATCGCCGAATGGGCTCAGAATTCTCGGATTCCGCGCAGAGCAACGTCGCCAGAGGTTCGCTTTGTCCATGGCGCAGGGAATCAGCCGCTCTGGGCCCGAATCGGGTTCCGATCGGGACTTCGTGCCGCTTACGTTGCTGGGCATCCGCCCAGGTTCGGCACGCGGCGCAGGCCCAGACGCTGGGCAACTACTCTGAGTCGCTGCCGACTGGCTGCGAAGAAGCGACCCAACAGACGGCCCTTGCTCAGGTTTTCCAGCCGTGCTTGCCAGGTCTCGGCCGTCGTCCCGATTAAAGATGTCCGACCCGGACACCGCGATGCCAGAGGCGCCGTCTAATCTACCGGCGGCACGCCGGTGATCGGCCCGGCCATGGCATCTTCATAATCGGCCACGACGGCGGGATCAAGCTCCTCGACCGGGATCTCGGATTCCGGTTGCGCCCCGGGCTCGAGCAAGATCGTCAGGTCACCAATGTCGCCCGCGATTTGGCCTACGAGATCCAAGCGACGTCGCGGGTCCAGGCATTTGTTCTTGGAAGAAAGGCGATAGGCGGGTTGTGCGAGGTCCTTGGGGAAGGCGATCCAAACGTAGACGATCCCGTCCGGTAAGCCACGGATCTGGAACCGTCCTTGCTCATCGACGTCCGACGAGAGGTCGCCTGCCGCGACAGGGCATTGGGCCCAGACGGTAGCGCCGCCAGCAAGTTTCTTGCCATCGCTCAAGACCACTCGTCCAGCGAGCGAATGGCCCTTACGAATCACGAGATCGCCCAGGTCGAGAGTCTTGCCGTCTTGACCGGATCGAACGCGCTTCTGGCCGAGTGTGCCATTTTCTGGCAGGCTTCCCAGCGCGGCGTACACCCAGAGTTCACGGTCGGCCAGCACGTGCGGGAATCGGATCAATCCCCGTTCGTCGGTAACCGCTCGAAGGTCGTCGCTGGGAAGGTTGTGCCCTTCTTCTGCGTAGCGAAGTCCGAGCGTCACGCCCGGGATCGTCTTCCCTGCTCGGACCACGCGGCCGGTGACGGCGACGCCTGGAGTGAGCTTGAGCGGCGGCGAGATAGGGCCGGGCGCGATCATGATGTGGTCGTCGTCGGGCTGATTCGCCGTTCGAGAGCGCATCGATGCGTCGATACCGAACGTCCTTGTGGCCTGCCCCTCGGCTTCGACCTCGAGTTCGAACCGATACTCGATGTCCTCAGCCGTGAGCTTGAACTGGCCGTCTGGACTGGTCGTCACGCTCTTCTCGCGTATCCCGGAACCGACGGGCGAGAGCTTGGCCCCGCTGACCGGTCTTCCATCGAGATCGACGACCGTGCCGCTGACGACCACGGGCCCTTTCGCTGTCAGTGGCTCTGTCCGCAAGTCAACGGACTTCGTGGCTCGCGACCTCGGCATCCCGAGGCGGTCCTCGAGCGCCCAGGCGAAAGCCGCGGATGACAGAAAGTTGGCGCCCTGGCGATCTTGATGGCCATCGTCAAGGTCGCAGAGTTCATAGTCGTCGTCGTGGAGAACCAGGCTTCCTTTCTGATCGGATGTTAAATCCGCGTGAAATCCTCCAAAACCACGATCTCGCGCTGCGACGACTAGCTTTCCGTTCGTGTCGATCACCATGACCGTGGGGTAGTGGACAACCTCAAAGTTGTCGAAGGAACGCCCGGACGCGAAGACGCCCGGTGACAGCCTGTAACGACCGGTCCCTTTACCGACTTGCGGCCGATCGAACAGGAGATGGAACGGAAGCTGGTCGACGCGCAACTTGTCCCGAATCGCCGTCGCGGCCTTGTTGAAGGCCGCTAAAGAGGTGACTGAAGCGTCGTGCAGGGCCAGGATTTCCAGCGGCTGCTTCTGGAAGCGTCTCCGAAGCTCGGACAAAAGCTCGAACCAGTCCGGCTTCTCCCCTGGCAGGTCCGTGCAGAACATGAGGACGACGACTTTCCCCCGGAAGTCAGCCAGTTTCACCGGCTTGCCGCTCGGGTCAACGGCCTCAATTTCTGGGGCCAATTTCCCCAGGTGTTTGACCCAGGCCAAGGTCTCGAGGTGAATATCGGGGAGTTCGAGCGGGCCGTCGCCGGCAGGCACGACGAAGTCTACCAGACGCATGGTCGTTTCGGAGAGGAACCGGATCCGGTAGCGTCCCTCCGGCAAGAGAGCTTTGAACCCGCGCCCTTCAGGAGGGGCGGCGCCGGCGGCCCACACTTGCTCCGTCGGCCATTCCGCCCACTTCGGGGCGTGATCCTGGACATAATCGAAATCGGCGGCGTCTAGCCGGTTTTCACCGATTGAGTAGAGCTCCCATTGCAGGAGAAGTTCTGGGTGATCGATGGGTGTTTCGATGACGCGGGCGTGTACATCACGAACTCGCTTCACGGTCATCTCGACGGGCTGTTTCGGGTCGCCCACCCTGACAACTCTAACCGCGCGGTGCGAGAAATCCCGTGAGGCGGCGTGAAGAGTCACCGAATAACCCTTGCGTATTTTCAACTCGACGGCGAACTGTCCGTCGGCGGCCGTCCGGTAGGCCTTACCGCCGGGCGATTGCCACTGCGACATGTAAGGACGACCGTTGGAGACTCGAACTTCGAAAGGAGCAACAACCGGTGTTGGGCGAGTGGCCTGTTGATCGCGGTAATTCACGGTCCGACCGGTGTATTCTGAGGCATCGTGGCGCCTGATGTCGTGCGGATGGATCGGCTGCCATTTCCCCCGCCCGTTGTGGAGCTCGAAGTACTTTCCGAGCACGCCAGGGGGAACGACGCTGCCATGATCGTCGCGAAACGGCTCCTGGCGCTCGCGGATGTGCTCGCTCCGGACCGGCCTCCAGACGTCGTCGCGTATGCAGACTTGCCCGCCGACCCACGCCTGGGCCACGGGCCGGCCCAGCTCATCACGAACGACACCGCGCACGGGGACACTGATTTCCTCGTCCGGATCGAGCGGTTCCTGAGGGGCGGGCGCCGGTTGCGGCTTTTCCAGCGGGGGCGCGGCGTTCACCGCGACTACGGGGGGAGACGCCAGAGGCTCTTTCTGGCCCCACGTAGCCGCAACCGTGACCAGGATCGCCGCGCAGGCGAGTGCGCCCAAGGCGACCTTCAGTTTGGTCAAGATCATCGCCCGCAGAACCTCCTCGGCGAAAGCGGCCGCCGCCCCGGAGCCTTTTGCCTGAGTGAACTGCATCGCCAGTCGGACGGTCGCCTCGGCCCAGGCCTTCGGAGCAGGCGAAAAATGTTGAGCCCCCGATCCGGCGTCCGGCAAAACTGCCGAGAGCTCGAAGCCCCGCTTCGTCAGCCGCGATTTCAGCTTCGCCCGGCCTCGCGCCAGCCGGCTTTGAATGGTCCCGACCGGGCAACGGAGCTGGGCGGCGGCTTGCTCCTGGGTCAAACCTTCGAGGTAGCAGAGCACCAGGGGCTCGCGGAAAGAAGCGGGCAAGCGGCCCAGCTCATCGTGCAGCTCGGTGTAACGATCGGGGCTCTCGCCGGCTCCGATTTCATTTTGGACCACAAGTCTGGCCACCATGGTTTCCGCCCCTCGTCGTTCGCGTAAACGGCGCCGCGCGCGTTGGCCAGCCGCACCCTGGCCGCTACCCGCAACGCCACTCCGTGTAGCCAACTCGCCACCGACTCGCGCCGCCCGATCGAGCTAGCCCGTCGGGCAAGCACGAGAAACGTGGCCTGCGAGGCATCCTGGGCGTCGTGCTCGTCGCCCAGCGCTTGGCGGCAGACACGCAAGACCATCGAGCCATGCCGGTCGACCAGGGCCGCGAAAGCGGCCGCGGCTTCTTCGCCCCGCCCGTCAACGAACCGCTCGAGCAACTGGCCGTCGATCAGTCCCGCGGCCGTGCCCGCATGGAACAGGGTTTCGATCTGCTTGAGAGGATTCATCGCTGGACCAGATGGTGAACGATTTCCGCCGTCGACGATGGGTCAGCTTGGAATGTAGTCTCCGCCGGGCACGAAATCAGTCCCGGGTTGCTTTTTTTATTAGCCCAGGCTTTCAGACACCCATGTTCCCCGTGATTGGAATTCCCGTCCGCGTTGAGTCGCGGTCTTTGTTACTGAGCCGGCCTCGTTGCCTCACCCGAACCTTGCCAACGGGGCGGGGCGGCCGCGCCGAGTCTCACGAGCGGTGATCGGACCTCGTCTCGTGAGCGCCGTGCGGATACGCGCGACAGGAGGGCCCTGAGAGAAGAATCGCAGCCTGCTCCGCGCAAGGGATTTCCGACCGAACCAGACGGGCTGCTGGCTAGCTTGCCGGTGATCGCCGCGCCCAACCGCCGCCCTCCGCGCCTTTGGCCGCAGCCCAAGCGGCAACACGATCCCAACCCTGGCCGACAGCGACGGATCGGCCGCCGAGGGAGGGGACGTCGGGCCGAGACGAGCAAAGGCGCACGCCCCCCGGCGAAATCAGTGAACAGCCCGAAAGATTTTCCACTTTTTTTTCGCTCAGCAGCATAAGACGTTGCGGCAAAAAAATCGGCCAATTGTAAATCTTGCGTTAACGAAATTTCGAGATCAGCGCATTTTGTATATATAGACAACTGGGCGCAGACTGCGTATTCAACATGCCCACCAGCGTATTCAACCCCGACGGCGTCCGGATTGCGCTAACTCAGACGCAGTTCGACCACGGACTGGCGAGGACAGGCAGATTGCTGGCTGGGGGGCAACGCCCGAGGGGTACCAACCTCTTGGGTCGGTTGCAAGCGGCTCACGAAACGCGCGAATCGGTCCCGATCGCCGAATGTGCTCAGAATTCTCGGATTCCGCGCAGAGCAACGTCGCCAGAGGTTCGCTTTGGCCGTGGCGCGCAGGGAATCAGCCGCTCTGGGCCCGAATCGGGTTCCGATCGGGACTTCGTGCCGCTTACGTTGCTGGGCATCCGCCCAGGTTCCGCTCGCGGCGCAGGCCGAGACGCCGCGCGACTTACGATGCGCTCGTGCGATGGTTACGGTGCGGTCTCCCAGGGTGATCATCGAGCGAATTGGCCGAATCCAAAGGAATCTCTCTTCACTGATCCACGCAGTTTACCGAGTCGGATGACCGAAGTCGATATTGCACTGCATGTCCTAGCCTATCCAACAAGTTTCTTTTTAGGCGCGGAGTGGGAAGGCCGACTGGGGCCGCCCGGAGACGCCCAGGTGCCTGACTGATCAGGTCAGGCTGAAATGAGAACGTTTCGAAAGGCCCGTCATGTCACGTCTGGTATGCCGAGACAAGTCCAGCCAAGCGAGCGCGGCTTGCGCGGGGCACCTTCCGGCGCCATCGACGGCGGCAACGCGAGCGTCGGTGTCTTCTCCATCTTGAAGCGCAGCCGATGAGTGCAAACGTGACATGAAGAAAACCGCGAGAAATTTCAAGAATTCATGCCGCGTTTTGCCGTCTCGAGCGAATATACATAGTAAAGTGTGTCTCGCAGTCCTTCTCCGTTTTCGTAACCGGCATCGATCCCGATCGCAGGCTGTCCATTAGCCAAAGCATCGCCCTCTCGGCCGGCGATCGGGGCTGCGTCGTCGAAGCCGTGTGCCCGTCACAGGCGGGCACGCGCACGAGAACCCACAACTTCCGTCCTCCGACCAACCGGTTTCCCGGCGACTCGTGGGCCCACATTCCGCGCCCACATATTTACATTTGCGTCCTTCGTCGAAGGTGGGTGATCCATGGCGAATGCATTCACGCCCGACAATAGTCAGCCCTGCGCACCGTCGCTGGGCAATACGGGGGAGTGCGGTAGTGGCGCAGGCGGGCCTGTGAGGGCGCCGATTACCATGCCCGACGCCGTGGCCAACTGCGGCTCGTGCGGTGGAGGCGGCGGAGGTGGCGGGGGCGGTGGCAGCGGAGGCGGCGACTGTTGCTGCGCTGGTGGCGGAGACGGCGGCGGGCCTGGTGGTGGTCTCGGGGCGCCGCCGATCGCGTGGGGCGGCGGCGGCCCGCCTCCCGGCAACCAGCCCTTCAGTGGCCCGATCGGTCCGATCGGGGGCGGTGGCGGCCTGGGTGGAGGCGGTAGCGGCAGTTGCGGGTGCGGCGGCGGTGGCGCGGGTGGCGGCGGACCTGGCGGCGGTTTCAACCCTGACCCGATCGCGCGGGGCGGGGGCGCTCCGCCGCCGGGCATCCTGCCCATGGACGGCCCGATCGGCCCCGTTGGCGGAGGTGGCGGCCTCGGTGGTGGCGGGGGCGGAGGTGGCGGCCTCGGTGGTGGCAACGGAGGCGGAGGAAGCTGCGGCTGCGGCGATGGGGGCGGTGGTGGCGGGCCAATCGGTGGCGGGCCAATCGGCGGCGCGCCAGTCGGCGGTGGCTGGCCTCCGCGCATGAGCCGGGGCCCGGGCGAGTCAATGGGGCCCAGTCTCATCCTGAACGGGTTGGGTGGCGGCGATGACGCGCTCTACCGTGCCGCCGCCATGCCCGCCGTGGCGCGCGGCCGGGCGCTGCCGGCGCTCTCGTTTGCCACGGGGGGCTGCAATTCGCTCGGTGGATACTGCGTCGTCAACCCTGCCAGCGGCTTCCTCCTGTTCCAGCTCGGGCCGCCGGCGGGTGACCCCTTCCACATCGCGCCTGTGCTCTCCTACAACAGCAGCAACTGGGGGACTGCGTCCGAGGTGGGCAACGGCTGGAGCCACACGTTCAAGCGTCAGGTGGTGTTGTCGGCTGTGGGCGGCCTGGCCGGGCCGCTCCCACCGGGGCCCGCGCACTACCCCGGCGTCGTCACCGGCGCCGGCCAGGCTTACCCGTACGCCGGCAATCCGGCGGGCGGTTACCAAGCTCCCGAACCGGGCGCCGGCGCAGTCAACTCGCTGTACGCGCTGGCGGACTACGGCGGCTTCACCGAGACGGCGCCGGACGGAACGGCCTACATTTATGGTGCGGCCACGGTGGATAGGCCCGGGCCCTTGCTTTCGATCACAAACCCCGCCGGCGCGGTCTGGAGCCTGACGTATGACTTGAGCAGCCGGGTCAGCTCGATCGCCGATCCCTTCTCCCGGCTGACCACGTTTGCCTACAACGCGACGTCCGGCAAAATCAGCAGCATCCTCGACCCCTACGGCCGGATCACCACCTTCTCGGTGAACGCCTCGGGTAATCTCGTCCAGGTCACGACTCCCGAGCTGTGCATTAACAGCCTGGTGTACGACAGCTCAAACCGGCCCATCGCCTGGATCAATCCCCTCGGCGATCGGACAAGCGATGCCTTTGACTCCAGCAGTCGCCTGACGACGGCGACGGCGCCGTTGGGGCAGGTGAGCTCGCTGACGTACAACGTCGGCCAGACGCTGCTGACCAACCCGCGCGGCTATGTCACGACGCTCAATTTCACCAGCGACGGCAGCCTGAGCTCGGCGATCGACGGCACGGGCTACCTGACGAGCTATTCGTGGGACACGGGCAACCGGCTCACGGCGATCGTCGATGGTCTGGGCAACGCCACGAGCTTCGCTTATGTAACCCTGGGAAACCTGATCGAGGGGCTGGCGTCGGTGACGCAGCCGCTGGGCGGGATTTTCACCTACACTTACAGCGGCAACCAGGTCGCCGCTGTGACCGACCAGCTCGGCAATACGACGAGCCTGGTCTGGAACGGCGCCGGTTACCGCATCGCGGCGGTCAACGCGCAGTCCAATCGGACCTCTTACTCCTACAATAGCAGCGGGTTGCTGACGGCCGTCCAGAATCCCCTGGGCCAGACGGTGAGCCTGGTATACAACTCGGTCGGCCAGCAGATCGCGCTCATCAATCCGCTGGGCCACGCGGCCAGCTTCACCTACAACGCCAATGGCATGGTTCAGACGGTCCAGAGCCCGGTGGGGGCGGTCACCACCTACCTGCGCGACCAGGTCAACCGGCTGACGAACGTGGTCGACTCGCTGGGGAACACGGCCAGCTATGTCTACGACGCGAACAGCCGGCTCACGCAGGTGACCAATCCCATCGGAGCGATCTGGACGCTGGCCTACGACCAGAACGGCCGCCTGATCTCGACGGCTGATCCTCTAAATGAGGTGACTTTCTATGGATATGATGCCGCCGGCAACTGGGTGAGCACGACCGATCCGCTGGGCAACGTCAATACGGCGGTCTATGACGGTGCCAACAGGCTGATCGCGCGGGTGGACCCGCTCGGGAACCGAACTTCGTTCGGATACGACACATCGGGCAGCCGGATATCTCTGCTCGACCCGCTGGGCAATCTCAGCACGAGCGTATTCGACAGCCAGGCACGAATGACCGCCAGCGTCGATCCGCTCTCCGACCGAACTTCGTTCTCGTACAACGCGGCCAACCTGAGAACGGCCCTGACCAATCCCCTTGGGAACGTCTGGTCGAGCGTTTATGACAACTTGCAGCGATTGAGTGCATCGGTGGACCCCCTGGGCAACAGAAATTCCTGGAGCTACGACTCATCCGGCAAGCCGGTCGCCTGGACCAATGCCCTGGGGGCGATTTCGTCGACGGTCTACGACTCGGGCGGGCGGCCGATCGCAAGCATCGATCCGCTGGGGGACACAACGAGCTTCGGATTTGACAATGCGAACCGGCTGGTCACTTCGACCGACCCGCATAACAACGTGAGCACACGAGTATACGACGGCGTGAGCCGGTTGTCGGCGACCGTAGATCCCCTGGGCAACACCGTTACGCTGGGGTACGACGCCGCGAGCAGGTTGGTCAGCCGGACGGACCCGCTGGGCAACGTATCGACGGCGGTGTTTGACGTTGCGAACCGGCCGGTGGCCACCATCGATGCGCTAGCAAATCGCACCACTTTTGGATTTGACGCGGCGAGCCGCCCGGTGAGCACCACGAACGCGCTAGGCTACGTCAGCTCGAGCGTTTTTGATGCGGCCAGCCGTTTGGTTGCCACCGTGGATGCGCTGGGAGATCGAAACACCACCGTTTACGACGCGGCGAGCAGGCCGATAGCAGCCGTGAATCCTGTTGGCAGCATCTCCTCGACGGGCTACGACGCAGCCAGTCGTCCTATTGCGAGCGTAGATCCCCTGGGGAACGTCTCCACCACGCTTTTTGATGCCGCCAGTCGTGTCGTCGCCCAGGTCGATCCCCTTGGGAATATCAGCTCGATGCTCTATGATGCGGCCAATCGCCGAACCGGATTCATCGACGCGCTTGGGAACCGCACAACCTTCGGTTTTGACGCTGCCAATCGCCCGGTAAGTACCACTAACGCGTTAGGGTATATCAGCACCGCGGTCTATGATCTTGCCAGTCGGCAGATCGCAGGCGTGGACGCGCTGGCCAACATCAATACGGTAGTCTACGACGCGGCAAGCAGGCCAGTCGCCAGCGTCAATCCCTTGGGCTACGTCAACACCAGCGTATACGACGCTGCCAGCCGCCTGATCGCGACAGTCAACGCGCTCGGGAACCGGACGACCTTCGGCTTCGACGCGGCAAGTCAACAGGTTTCGATCACGGACGCGTTGGGAAATATCACTTCGACGGTCTACGACGCGGATGGCAGTACCCAAGCTACTGTCGACGCCAATGGGTTCACGACGACCCAGGTCTATGACGCCGTCGGCGAAACCCTGGCAGTGATCGATGCCCGGAACAATCGGACCAGCTTCGTTTGGGACGCGGCCGGCGCGAAACAGGGATGATGGACGCTGTGGGCAATCTGGTCACCTACCAATACGACGCCGCGAGCCGTCGAACCGTGCGGATCGATGGACGCGGTTTGTATACGAGCTACGCGTATGACGCGTCGAGCCGGCTGACGGGGCAGCAGTATCAGGACGGCACGCGGGCCACGATGATCTATGACGCGGACAACCGGCGCACGGTCTTGAGCGACTGGACCGGGGCATACACGTCGAGCTACGACCCGGTCGGCAGGTTGACGTCCGTCGTCAATCCGGCGGCGATCGCGCTGACCTACGCCTATGATGCGGTTGGTCAGCGTGCGTGGTTGGCGCAGCCGACGGGCCGCTTCACTTACGTATTTGACCCGGTGGGCCGAATGTCATCATTGGCGAATCCTGAGAACCAGGTGTCCAGTTGGCAATACGATGCTGCGAGCCGAGTTACGGCAAATCTCTTGGCAAATGGTACGCAGGCCTCGTATACTTATGACGATGCGAACCGCCTGCTCCTGCTGGCGAACCTGACCTCCGGCGGCGCGACTTTGTCCAGCTTCAACTACACTTACAATACAGTCGGCAACCGCACGCAGGTGGTGGAAGCTGATGGCGATGTCGTTACGTGGTCATACGACCCGACCTACCAGTTGACGAACGAACGGAGAAGTGGTGCCAACGCCTATAACATCACGTATTCGTACGACGGCGTTGGCAACCGGACGGTGCTGCTCAGTGGCGGGGCGGCAACGACCTGGACATACAACACGGCCAACGAGCTGGCGACGAGCCATAGCAGTGCAGGTGTGACGACCTTCGCGCACGACGGAGATGAGAACCTCTTAACCTCGCAGGCGCCGGCTAATCAGTGGACGACGAACACCTGGGATGGCGAAAACCGGCTGACGTACGTGGCGCTGCCCTCCGGGATCGTGGATTCGTTCACGTACAACGGGGACAGCCAGAGGGTGCAGAAGCAGGGCTCGACAGGTACGACGAACCATGTTTGGGACCGCCAGAACATCCTGTTGGAGACTAATGCCAGCGACATCATCGAGGTAGTGTATACGTTGGAGCCGCTTACCTACGGCAATTTGATCTCGGAGTCACGTGGCAGCGCCGATTCATTCTACCTTTATGACGCGCTAGGCTCGACGAGGCAACTGGCGAATAACGTTGGCTCGATTGCCGCCGCTTTTCTGTACGACTCATTCGGGAACATTCTGCTCGCTGGAACTAGCGTCACACCGTTTACGTACATTGGCAACTCGGGCTACTACCGTGATTCGGATCTCGCGTCTTATTGCTTGCGTGCACGCTTCTACACTCCCACCAGCGGCGCATTCATATCCCCAGATCCATATGCTTTAGCCTCGCCTGGTATTAGTCGCTATGTATACGCTCTCAACAATCCGTTGACATTCATCGACCCGAGCGGACTGGGCCCCCTGCGGACTCCCCGACAACGTTCCTCTCAGCATCAGCGGCTTCATAAGTTATATCGTTCAGAACCCGTGCATCGACATCGCCAGAATTCGCAACTGCCTGCGTAAGGCTGACACCGCGCTCTGGCAAAGATGGGTGACAGCCGAGAAGTTCGCCAAGATCCGCAATAAACCGAAACGCGGGGCTGCTTGCCCTAAAGCGATTAGCACCATTGGTTTGTGCGGATGCGAGCTCCTCTGCGCGAACGCGTACAACTCGTGCCTCGCGCAGGCGTCCAATACGTTGAATAACGCCTTAGATCGCGCCGTGCAGATAACCAACCCTACACTGGCTCAGGAGCAGATCGATTTAGCTATTTACATATTTTACCTCGATGCAGCTGAATGCGGAATCCAATATGTCGTGTGCGGCCTCGGATGCTTGGTGGCCTTTTCACTCTTTTGACCTGGCTGGCCTCCTCACTGCGCACTCCCTTGGAAGACGCCAGGGCCGGTCTTACCCTGTGGGGTCGGTCGTGATCTCCTTCCGAGGCTGACCAGTCATGCGACCACAATATGCCCGTCGGCTGATTGTTAACTCGGTGAATCGGGGAACCGGCTGGCTAGAATACCAAGGGGGCGGATGGTTTAAGTCCAATTTCCTGACGGCTGTTTCAGCGCTTGTAAACGAAAACGACTACGCGGACCGAGCACTGTTGACGGATGCTTACTACCACATAGGTGATATTCATTTAGCTCATCATGCTCCACATGGAGCGATCCGGGCGTACCGAGACGCGCTAGCCTGTAACCCGCAATGTGCGCCTGCCTTGCGCGAGATAGGAGATATCTATTATCTCATGGGCGACTTCGGAAAAGTGCGCCAGTATCATGAGCTGTGTCTTTCTCAAGACGCGAGCGACATCTATGCACTTGAAACTTTAACGTTTCTTAGGTCCATGCATCGGTCAGGTTCGTCACGCGTTAAACCGGTCTACATTAAGGGCGACATCTATTGGGAGGCGAGCGAGCTTCTCGCTGCGTGGAGGCCAGATGACGTACTCGAGCTTCTCGATCCTAAGAGAAAACGTTCGGTCAATGCGAGGCGGTTTCGGGCAATGGCGCACGGAGTTAGGGGCGACCTTGAACGCGTCCTGGCTGAATGGGCAGGTATTGGGCGGGCGAGAGATCCGATCGAGCTCTCGTTGGAGGATTTCTTTTACTTGTCGGACGCTGTATGGGATGCTCCGGAGTTCTGGAAGATACTCCGATCCTCAGTTGACCGGTTGAGCGACCTCGGTTTACTCCCGCTAGGCCTGCTTCGTGATCTCCCCGCGTTGGGGCCCAGATCAGGTGCAAGCCTGCGCGAGCGCAGACGAACGAACCGCCATAAGGTTATAATAGATTATCACATACACAGAATTAATGGTGATATCGAAAGGCTACGTGCGCTGTCGGCGCGGTTCCCGAGTTGGGCTGGCCCCAGGGAGCTACTCGCATATTATGCGAAGCACGGGCGAATGCCGCCCAGGCTCACGGCTGAGCAAAAAGGTTTCACGGTTGGCACCGTTAACTGACGAGCGCTGCAGTTGGCTGTGTGTCGCCTCGCGTTGTCAAGCTTGGGGGCCTCTTGGTCATAGCATGCGGGAGCGATTTCTTCGTCAATGGGTGCGTCCGGCTTTTCTGATAAAGAGAGGAAGCTCGAGGGGGACGGCGAGCGAGCGCCGCAGGTCCGATATTGACACGCCGTTCTGTTTCTTCGGTTATCTCTTCGCCATTCCAGTCGAGGGCGGTGCGCCGACTGTGCGAAGGTCAGGAGACCGAGCGGCTCGCTGGGGGATCGACGCCGTGGCCAAGTACTCCGAAACTCTGACCGACCATGTTCCTGACACCGCGTCACCGCGGTGTCATGGATGCGCCGGACTTGACTGGTCATGCGTGCGCACCGGGTCGCGGCGCGTTTCTGATTCTGTTTCTCAAGGTTCGGGATGGTCGGATCGTGGCTGCGAAGTACCACACGCTTGGCTGCGGGCCGACGATCGCGTCGGGGTCGATGCTCACGGCGATGATCGCGGGGCGGACGGTCGCGGAGTGCCGGGAGCTGACAGTCGATGACGTGGTCGGAGCACTCGACGGCGTGCCGCCGGACAAGCTGCATTGCCCGGCGCTGGCGATCGGAGCGTTGCAGGACGCGCTGAACCACGGATTTTGAACACGGATCGGAGCAGACAATCGAATCCGGATTTTTGACCACGAAAAACACTAAACACACGAAAGGGGAAGAACGGAAATCGACGACGAGATCGGGTTGTCCTGCATTCTTGGGCGTCCTGCTTCGCTGTCGTGCTTAACCGGTCCAGATCTACCGAAGCTTCGCGAGTCATCGTGTTTCTTGGGCCAATCAAATGAGCGGACGACGGAAGGTTACAACTGGCGCCGGTTCGCCGCGGCGGAAGTCGGGCGCGGGTCAGGGTGAGAACGACGCCGCGCCACCAACACCCCTGGCCCATCCAGGTCGGCCGCAGCAATACGCCGACGCTTGCCGGGCTGCGGAGCGGGGAAAGTACGAGGAAGTGCGCCGAATCTATGCGAGGCTCAACCGGGGTGCGGCGAAGAAAGACGCGCGGCTGCGTGGCTTGATCCAGAACGACCTCGCGGTGCTCGACGCGATCGCGGCAAAGTTCGAGGAGGCACGCGAGGGGTGGCAGAGGGCGCTGGAGGCGGATGGTGATTTGCTCCTGGCGCGACTGAATCGCGATTTGCTCGAGGCGGAGATCAGCTTGGCTGGGTGCGCAAGAAGAATTGGAAGAGCTGAAGCTGGTGCCGGCTCCTCGCGCCGGGGCTGGTGCCTGGGACCCCCTCACCCGCGGCTTCTCCCCTGGGGGAGAAGATGTCCGAAGGACAGATGAGGGGGGATTGCCTTCGGGCACCCTCTGCCCCTCCCTCACCCCCCGCGTCCTGCGGGGAGCTCTCCCAGAGGGCGAGGAGGGGCGAGGGCAATTGGCGCCCGCCAGTTCGCAGCCGCTGGTCGCCGCTTCACATTCAGCCGACGGGAGCGGTCGGGTCTCGTACTTGGCCGCACGCGCTGCATCCGTGGTGGTTCAGGGGAGTAGCCATCACGCTCCGCGTGATGCGTACTCGGTGGCCGGAGAGGGAACTCATCACGCGGAGCGTGATGACTACTTTGGCTGGCCCGCTGACCAGGTTCGCGTCGCTGTCCTCAGCTTCCTCTTCAACTGGCCCTCGACCGGCGGCGGTAACATGCATACGGCCGGGCTGGTTGAGTTTTTGAAGCGGGCCGGCTACGACATGCGGCATTTCTTCGCCCGATATCCAGCCTGGGGCATCGGCCGCGCGGCCGCGGATGGGCTGGTTGCGAGCGAGGCGCTGGAATTTGATGAGCCGTCGTGGAATGTCGCGGAGATTCAGCGGCGGTATCGCCGTGCAGTTGACGAGTTTCAACCGGATTTTGTCGCGATCACCGACACCTGGAACATGAAGCCGCTCTTGGCCGAGGCCATGCGGGGCTATCCCGTTCTCTTGCTGTACCAGGCCCAGGAATGCCTCTGCCCGCTCAATAACCTGCGGTTGCTGGGGATTGGGCCGACCCAGGTCGAGCAGTGCCCTCGAAATCAACTCGCGACGCCGCAGGTTTGTCATGGATGTTTGGCCCAGCGCGGGCAGCACTCTGGTGCGCTGCACCAGGTTGAGCGAGCCTTGGCCGGTGTTGGCACGGCCGAATATGACCACAAGATACGGCGGGCGTTATTGGAAGCCGAGGCGGTGCTGGCGCTCAATCCGCTGACGGCGGCGATGCTGGAACCTTACGCGCGGCGCGTCTGCGTCGTTCCGTGGGGGATTGATGCGGGGCGGTTTCCGTGGGCGGCGGACGGTGACGAAGAGGGGAGACCTGCGGTCGCGGCGGAGGGCGGGGTCGGGAGACCCGCGCCGAACATGCAAACCGAGGGCGGGGTCGGGAGACCCGCGCCCAACATGCAAACAGAGGGCGGGGTCGGGAGACCGGCGCCCAACAATGAGAGAACCCTTTCGCGGAGCGAAAGGCGACACTTGCTGTTCATGGCGGCCGTGGCGGGCGAGACCATCAAGGGGTTCCACGTTGCTCACAAAGCATGCCGGTTGCTCCGACAGACGCGCAGCGATTTCGAGCTGGTTGTGACTTTTGATCCGCCAGGGCAGATCGATGAGTTTACCCGCTCGGTCGGGTGGTGCTCGCAGGCCGAGCTGCCGCGACATTATCGGGCGGCCGATATCTGCCTGGTGCCGACGATTGCCCAGGACGGGCTGAGCATCACGTCGGTCGAGGCGATGGCGTCGGGATTGCCCGTCATCGCCAGCCGGATCGGGGGAGTGCCGTATACCGTCGGTGACGGCGTGACCGGTTTGCTCTGCGAGCCGGGCGATCCGGCGGACCTGGCGGCCAAGATCGCGCACCTGCTGGATGACCCGGATTTGAGACGCGAAATGGGACTGGCGGGACGGCGGCGGTTTGAGGCGGACTTTACCTGGGAGATCGTGATCGAGCGATACTGGCGACCACTGTTGACGGCGCGGCGTACTGTTTTCGGCAAGGCGTGAACCATGGAGAGCACACGGGAATTCTCAAGCCGGGGCCGCCTGCGTGGCCAGGCGGCATCGACGCGACTAACGCCGAACTTTCGGCGCATCTGAGGTGCGAGAAATCAAATATACAAAGACATCTTAACCACGGAGGGCACGGATTGACACGGAAGGGATACCAACTCAACAGGGCATTTGCGCCAGTTCGCCCTCGGCGTCGGTTGCACGTCTGACAAGTCATCGGGGATTTCGTAGTCGTCACGCTCCGCGTGACGGGGACCCATCACGCGGAGCGTGATGACTACTTCCAGGCCGGCGTCGGTTGCTCGACTGACGAGCTGTCGCGGATCTAGCCGGAACGCGATTTACCCGATTTTCCGTGTCACTCCGTGCTCTCCGTGGTTAAGAATCCCTCTTCATTCTCAGAATGTCGCAATCAGTGGCGAGGGGCACCGTCATGGATATCCGTCGCGTCGCGGTGATTTTCGATGACCGGGCCCGGCCCGAGACGACTGGCGTGTACTGCCGCCGCGCCCTGGAACGACTGGTCCAAGTAGCCCACTTCCGGCCCGACGAGCTCGACCAAGTTCCCCGCGAGGGGTTTGACCTCTACATCAATATCGATGATGGGTTTGACTATCGCCTGCCGCCCGAGCTGCGTCCGTCGGCCTTTTGGGCCATCGACACGCACGTCAATTTCGACTCGTGCCTTGGCAGAGCCCGCGGCTTTGATTTGGTCTTCGCCGCCCAGCGCGACGGGGCGGATCGGCTTCGCCGCTCGGGGATAGCCACGGCGGCCTGGCTGCCTCTGGCCTGCGATCCTGAGATCCACCGCAAGCACGAAGTTGCCAAGCAATATGATGTCGCGTTTGTCGGCAACGTCTTTCCAGGCCCGCGCGAGGAACTGTTGCACCTGATCCAGCGACAGCACCGGAGCGCGTTCATCGGCCAATGTTATTTCGACGAGATGGCACGGACCTACTCGGCTGCCCGAACGTCGTTCAATCGAAGCATCAAGAACGACGTCAACATGCGTGTCTTCGAGGCCGTTGCTTGCGGTTCCTTGTTATTGACCAACGATTTGACGGAAAACGGCCAGGCCGAGCTGTTTCAAGACGGCGTGCACCTCGCCACGTATCGCGAGCCTGACGATCTGCTCGACAAGCTGGCGTATTACCTGCGGCGGGGCGCGATTCGCGAGAAGATCGCCACGGCCGGCGCGGCCGAAGCGGCGAGCAAGCATACCTACGGGCATCGGATGGAGCGGCTGCTGCGGGAGGCTGAGGCGGCGCTGGCGAGGAAGGCGGTGCCTGTAGGGTGGGTGAAACCCACCGATCCAAATGCATTCACTGGTGGGTTGCACCCACCCTACAAAGATGACCCGAGCGTTCCTGACTCGTTCTACTTCGGCTATGCGCGGCCCGAAATTGTGGCCCTGGTTCCTGAGTCGGCCCGGCGGGTTCTCGATATCGGCTGCGGGGCTGGCCGGTTGGGTGAGGCGCTCGAAGCGCGGCAGCACGCTGAGGTCGTTGGCATCGAGATGAACGAAAAGGCCGCCGCGGTTGCGCGTCAGCGGCTCGACCGCGTCGTCGAGGGCGACGTTGAGGAGCTGAGTCTCGATTTCGAGCCCGGCTCGTTCGATGCGATTGTCTGCGGCGACGTTCTCGAGCACCTGCGCGAGCCCGAGCGGCTGCTGAGACAGGCTGGGCAATGGTTAACATCCGAAGGCTGCCTCGTCGCGAGCATCCCCAACGTCCGGCACCATAGCGTCGTCTGCTCCTTGCTCCAGGGAAACTGGACGTACGAGTCGGCCGGGCTGCTCGATCGCACGCATCTGCGGTTTTTTACCCGCCGCGAGATCGAGAAGCTCTTCGTCCGGGCCGGGTTTGCGATCGAGGGCATGTGGTCGATCACCGCGCCCGGTGACGACCCGAGCCGCAATGGACACGGGCCGGTCCAACTGGGCCGACTGTGCATGAGCGGGCTTTCGGAGCAAGATGCCGCTGAGTTCTACACGTACCAGTTTCTGGTTCGAGCTCGGCCAGCACCAACGAGCGATCGTGGCCTTACTTCCATCGTGATCGTCACTCACAACCAGCTCGAGTACACCCGGCAGTGCCTGGAGAGCATCCGCCGTCTGACCGACGAGCCCTATGAGCTGATCGTGGTCGCCAACGCCTCGGCGGACGGCTCGGTGGATTACCTGCGTGCCATGCCGGGCGTGCAGCTCATCTCCAACGACACTAATCGCGGATTCCCAGCCGCCGCGAACCAGGGGATTGCGATCGCGGCCGGGCGCCAGGTCCTGCTTCTCAATAACGACACGTTGGCCACGACCGGCTGGCTGAGCCGGATGTTGCGGGCGCTCCATTCCGACGCCACAGTTGGGCTTGTCGGCCCGTGCTCCAATTTCGTGAGCGGGCCGCAGCAGGTCGAGACTGCCTACGACAACCTGGCCGGACTTGACGGCTTTGGCTGGGATTGGGGCAAGGCGCACGACGGCCAAGTCGCTCAGATCAATCGCCTGGTCGGGTTCTGCTTGCTCATCCGGCGTGAGGTCATTGACTCCATTGGGCCGCTCGACGAGCGCTTCGGCATCGGCTGCTTCGAGGATGATGATTACTGTCTGCGGGCGATCCAGGCCGGCTATCGAGCCGTGATCGCCGCCGATGCGTTCGTGCACCATTACGGCGGGCGGACGTTCGTTGGGAGCGGGGTCGATTTCGGGCGGCTCATGGCGGAGAACCAGCGTCGCTTCCAAGACAAGTGGCGCACGTGCCGAGGGCGGGACGGGGCAAGCACTAGCTCGGCATCCGTGCTGCGAGAAGAGCGCGAGCGGAGCGAGCTTGGGCGCAGAATCCCCCTCGCCCCAGCGGGGAGAGGGTGCCCGAAGGGCGGGTGAGGGGGCTTGCGAATGCGCACAGCAAGAAAGGCCCGTTTTGAAACACGACGACGGCCCCTCGCAGTCCGACGTTTCATCAAAGCGTGACGTGCCGGGTTCACCCCCCCTTTGCGCTGGCGATGCACAGCATGATCTGCTGGGTTCACCCCCCCTCTGCGCCGGCGATGCACAGCATGATGTGCCGGGTTCACCCCCGCTTCGCGCGAGCGATGCACAGCATGATGTGCCGGGTTTACCCCCGCTTCGCGCGAGCGATGCACAGCATGGTGGGCCGAGTCCACCCCCCCTTTGCGCGAGCGATGCACAGCATGCTCTGCCGAGTCCACCCCCCCTAACCCCCCCTTATCAACAGCGATTTTTTGGGGGCAGTTAATTTTCAAGTGGCCGGCTGCCCCTCGCGGGTATCCGCCGCCTCGGGCGGTTGCTGTCGAGCCGATCGCCGCAGATTCGGCCGGGTGACCCCTCTCTTGCCCGCGGATCCTTTCGCCATCTCGATCGGGTTGATTGTCTTCCAAACCGCTGGTTGAACCCGATCGGAGTATACCGCCGAACTCGACGCGAAGCCGCCTGGGCACTGGTCCGGCTGCGCCCAAGGCCTGGCTGCAATTGAGGGGGCATTTCTGAGCCCCCTACGTCGCGGTCGATGATCCCCCGTCATTGCGCATCCATGTGTGTAATATAAAATATGGCGGTATTCGCTCCGTATTACTTCAATTTTTCCCCTAATATTGACCAGATGTACAGCCATTAGTCCGCCATATTTTCGTTGACACATTCTGCGCACTCTTATCCTCTATCCCAGGATCGTCAGCCCCCATCCCCTACCCGAGGACCCTCCCATGGACTTCGTGCTGCCCGATCGCCACATCGTCGGACCTACTGGCCAACTCCTCGTCCCGGAAATCGACGAGATCACCCCACGGCTGTTTATGCTCGCGGAGGGAGAATGCGGAGCAGAAGGCGTCGCTAAGGCCGCCGCCAAGTACGGCTATTCAAGACAACGGTATTATCAATTGCTTAAACGATTTCAGAAGGAGGGGGCCCTCGCCCTCCAGTCTCAAAAACGCGGACCCAAAACCAACTACGTCCGCACCGATGAACTCGAACGCCAGGTCATTCGCCACCGCTTCCTCGATCCCGACGCCACCGTCGAGGTCATCGCCCAGAAGCTGCGCCAGACTGGCTTCATCGTCAGCACCCGCAGCGTGGAACGCGTCGTGGAGAAGTATGGCCTTCAAAAAAAAACTCTATCGCTACCGCCCTGACGCCCAGCCACCTGTGGAGGCGCAGACCACCAAGACGCGGACGACCCCCGTTCCCTGCGACCCCCGGAGCATCGAACGGGGCGTGCGCCAGCTTCTCGCCGACAAGGCCATGGGAAACCTGGCTGGCGTCTGGCTGCTGGCCCCCGAATTGCTCCGGTTGGGTGCCTGGGATCTGGTCTGCTCTTGGACCACCCAACGGCCTGATCGTGTCGAGCCGCGCCTGGCGTTGCAACTGATCCACGAAGCGGCTCTGTGCACAACGGGCTTGCGGCACCGCCGCACCGTGAACCAACACATCTTCGAGTTGGCCAACGGCCTACCCTTCCTCGCCACCGACATGGCCGTGCACGAGCTTCTCGGGGCTCGAACCGTGGTCGACAGTCAACGCCTCCAAGTCGCCTTGGGCAAGATCCGCCGAACCTCGGGCGATTTCCAAGCCCGGCTGCTGGCCATCGATCCGCATCGCGTGCGCAGCTTCAGCAAGCGGCACATGCGCCGCCACCGCGACAACCAGGCCGAACGCCCCACCAAGGTCGCCCAAACCTTCTTCGTGCTCGACGCCGACACGCACCAACCGGTTTGCTTCACCACCGCCACGTCCTCCCGCACTGCGACCACGGCGGCGGAGGAATTACTCGAATTGGCGGCCCGCATCCTCGACACCCAGCCCGGACAGACCCTCGTCCTGGTCGATGCGGAGCACTTCACCGTCGAACTGCTGGACAAGGTCAAGAGCGAGACCAACTTCGACCTGCTGGTGCCGATGTCCGATCAACGTAGCCGCGCGCGAAACTGCAGGCGCTGCCACCGGAAACATTCCAACCCCGTTGGGCAGGTTATGCCACGGCGAAGATGGCCTACACCCCCCGGGACAGCCAAGCCGGACCGTTTTCCCAATACGTCCAGCGGCTGGGAGAACGGCCCGAAGAGTACCGCTTCAAGGCATTCCTCTCGACCCGAGACGGCGACGAGGTGGAGGGCTTGACTCTGGACTTTCCCATGCGCTGGCACGTCGAGGAGTTCTTCAACGCCCATCAGGCGTTGGGCTGGGACCGAGCCGGGACATGCAATCTGAACATCCGGTACGGGCAGACGTCGATGGCCCTGGTCGCTCAAGCAGCGACCGATCGGTTGCGTAAGCACCTGGGCCCAACAGCAGCGAGCTGGGATGCGCGGCACCTGGCCACGGCTTTCTTCACTGGGCTCGAAGGAGACGTGCGGGTCGTCGAGGGAGATACCATCTTGGTAACGTACTACAATGCTCCGACCGACAACAACCTACGCCAAGTGTACGAGGACCTGCCCGCGAGGCTCCGAGCCGAGGGTGTCGACCCGCGGATCCCATGGCTGTATGGATTTAAACTCGACTTTTGCTTCCGCTGATGTCAAATTAACCAGCCCCAAAAAATCGCTGTTATCAAGGGGGGAGCGACCGTGCGCGGGGGCGGGCACGGCGGGGCCGTTTGCGCTCGAGGTGCGGCCGGAAGGTGGGCTGTGGCTTCGGCGCGCGGGTGAGCTGGCGCGGCTCTCATTGTGCATGATCGTCCGCGACTCGGCCAGGACCCTGGCCGCGTGTTTGGAGAGCATCCGGCCTTGGGTCAACGAGATGGTGATCGTCGACACGGGCTCGGTGGACGAGACGCCGCGGATTGTGGAATCATTCGGCGGCCGGTTGCTTCATTTTCCCTGGTGCGATGATTTCGCGGCGGCGCGGAACGAGTCGCTGCGGCATGCGCGGGGCGAGTGGTTGTTCTGGATGGATTCGGACGACACGATCCCGTGGGACTGTGGCCGCAAGCTGCGGGCCTTGATCGACCGGCAGTTGCGCCCGAATGTGCTGGCGTTTGTTGCACAGGTCCACTGTCCGGGAGGGGGTGACGGGGGCGATCCCGCGTTTGACGTGACGGTGGTCGATCACGTGAAGCTCTTTCGGAACCGGCCGGATCTGCGGTTCGACGGGCGAATCCACGAGCAGGTCCTGCCGGCGATCCGCCGCGCCGGGGGCGAGGTCGCCTGGAGCGATGTGTACGTCGTCCATTCGGGGTCGGACCAGAGCCCGGCGGGGCAGCGGAAGAAACTCGAGCGCGATCTGCGCCTGCTGGAGCTCGAGCTGGCGGAGCGGCCCGAGCACACGTTCACGCTGTTCAACCTGGGCATGACGCATGTCCATGCCGCCCGGTTCGAGGAGGGTGCCGGCTTCCTCCGGCGGAGCATTGCCCGATCGGGCCCGGACGACTCGCATTTGCGGAAGGCTTATGCCCTCCTCGTGTATGCCGAGATGCGGCTCGGCCGCCGTGAGGAGGCGCTGGAAACGTGCCGGCGGGGCCTCGACGCTCTTCCCGCACGACGCCGAGCTGCGGTTTCGCGAGGGGGTGCTCTTGCACGAGCTGGGGCGTTTGGGGGAAGCGAGGCAAGCGTACTTCGACGTCTTGACCCACGGTGAGGACCGCCATTTCTCCAGCGTCGATCGGGCACTTACGGGATTCAAGGCCCATCAGAACCTGGCGGTGGTCGCCACCGACATGGGAGACCTCGCGGGGGCCGAGCGAGAGTGGATCGAAGTGGTCCGCGCTGCGCCGCACTACCGCCAGGGCTGGCGCGGGCTGGGTGAGACATTGGTGCGCGAGGGTCGATTCGCTGATGCGGAGAAGGTGGCAGAGGACTTGATGCGCGACGGGACCATCCGCACCGAGGGGCACCTGCTCAAGAGCCGTGTGGCCGTGGTACAGGGGCAGTTTGCAGAAGCCCGGGCCGCCCTGGATTCGGCCGTCACCGAGGACCCGCACGACCTGGAGGTCCTGCGCGGCCGCTGCCGGTTCTTCTTCGAGCGCGGTGAGACAGCGGAGGCTGAGAACGCACTCGAAGTGTTGATCCACCACGATCCGGACGACGGATCGGCGCACCACAACCTGGGGACGCTGCTCTTGCGGACCGGGCGTTACGACGAGGCGGTTCGGGCTTACCGCCAGTCACTCCGATTCCGATCGAATTGTCCGGGGACTTACTTGAACCTGGGCTGTGCGCTCAAGGACAGCGGTCGGATTGAAGAAGCGGTGGGCGCCTGGGAGCAGGCGCTGCGCTGGCGCCGGGCGACCCGGCGGTGCGCCAGGAACTGGCGCGCGTGGGACGAATTGCGCCTGTCTAAATCTTCCAGGGGGTCTCCAGGCGGTCAGACCGATTTTCAAGTTTCCTGCCCACTTCGATTTCGACTGACGCGAGAGGAATTCCAACATGAGCACCGAGTCGCCGCCGCCCGATCCCGACGAGGCTGGTGAATCGCACGATTCTCGCGGTTATTACTACGCCCGGGACGAGCTTGGTCTACGATGAGCGGGGAAACGTTGCGGACGTCGTGCGACAAGATGGCGGAGTTGCTGGCAATCGCCGGCGAGAGCCCGTAGCGCGATCCTCGGGCACGTCCAAGCCTGCGCCCAATGCCGCCAGCGCCTGGAGCAGCTCCGCACCAAGCAGGCGATCCTGGGCCGCGTCCATCTCGCAGGAAAAAGCGGTCCGTCGACCGAGCCCAAACGCGACCGTGGTGCCGACCAGCCCTCCAGCCGATCGAGCGGCGGAACCTGTACCATGTCTGGGTTCGATCGGACGGCAGGGTTGGGCCCGATCTATCTCCGACCAGCGCAGTGTGAAGTGCCCCCGCAACCCGTCGAATTTTCTTCCGCCATCAAGCTAAAGACTTACGGCGAATCATGCGCCGCGCGATTTGACAGCTTCACAGAGCGCGGGTAAACTAGGTGTATAGGTGTGATTATGCGCACAACCCACTCCAGGTTGCCCAGCCACCCGGTGCCGCAACGTGGCAATTCTCCGGTGCTGGAACGTGGGACATCGCAATCGATCTTGGGACGCCCTGAGGCGATTCAATCGCCCGATTCGGGGGGCTCGGGGGTGCCCGGAATCGGCTGAATTTGACGACACAAGAGCCAATAGATCAGCAACTTCCGACAAGCACCCAGTGCGCCGCCGATCCCCGAGGCGTTTTGTCGCCGTACATCGCGAGATGGGACTGGAACCCTTCGAAAACGTCCCAACCAGTCCCATTTTTTCCCATTTTCGGCTCAGGGAGTTCTTAACCACGGAGTAGTCAGCACCGGCTGCGCGACTGACGATTCGTCGCCAACTCGGCCGAGATTTCCGTAACCCCATTTTCCGTGGCCCTCCGTGCTGTCCGTGGTTACAAGTATTCAGGAACTCTGATTCGCAATCTCCGCGGACCGAACCCAATGGCAAGCTGCAACGATTCTCACATGGCGGAAGTTGCAGACGCGAGGGTTAAGACTGCACCCGGGCCGAGAGCGGTTGTTGCGATCCGGCAGGAATGGTGAGTTGGATGGGTTATTCCGTCGTCCAACCGCATACTCGGCATACTTGGCACGCGCCAGAACCTGCCAAGTATGCCAAGTATGTGCCCAGTATGTCTCCGGCATGGCAGCCTGCGATGCACGATCGGATGTACCTTTCAACTGTCCAGACGGCGTGGAGAAGCACGCCGATGAGTTCAGCGGGACGGGCGAAATCGGCAAAACGCGCCGAACGAAGCCAATTTCGCTGAATCCATGAGCATCGTGGAAGCACAAGATCCGATTCAATTTACGGCAAATCGCGGGGCTCGCTCGCGACTTGACAAGCGGGGTGGCGCGGCCAGGCATGTCGAGAATCATCCGAACTGGGGCAAACGAGTTCCCTCCAGCTTTGTTGTGCTTCGTGAGCTGTTCGCGGCCGTAAAGGACGTCTTTGCTGCATGATAGGCGGTCCGGCCATTTGTTTCGTGGTCTTTGCACTCTCGTCCTCCTGACCGCCTCCGCTGGAACACATGTCTGCGGCGCAGGAACGTGAGACAGCTCGATCGATGATGAGTCGCGCCGAGGCGATTCAGCAGCCCGATTCGCGGGGCTTGAAAGGTGCTGGAATCGGCCGAATTTGACGACACAAGAACCAATGGACAAGCAACTTATGACGAGCACCCACTCCGTCGCCGATCTCCGAGGGATTTCGTTGGCGAACCTTGCGAGATGGAACGGGGACCCTTCCAAAACGTCTCAGATTGTCTCATTTTTTCTCATCGAGAATCGCTTATCGATCACGTCGCGGGCGGCGAGGGGGTTGGGAACCCCCGCCGCAATCGGCAATGTTTGGCGCCACTTTTCATCACGGTTTTGACGATTTTGGCCGGGTTTTTCCGCGAGCTTGCCCATCGGGGCGCAAATTGGCGCGCATGCGGACCCGAAAAGCGCTGCCGCTTGAAACCGCCGGGCTCTTGGCTCATCCTGGAACATGAGCGGAGCGTGGGTCGCTCGCCTGGGTTTTCAGGCGAACGCACCCATCCAAGGCATTAACTCAGGAGGTCCTTCTGATGAGCGGCACCTCAATTTCCTCCAGCACGGCGCGGCCGACGCGCCGCCAGTTCGGGCGGGTCGTGGCGGGCTCGGCCGTGGGCATGCTGGCTGCGCCGGCCTTCGTGCGCGGCCGCAACCTCAACGAGAAGCTCAATATCGCGATGATCGGCGTCGGAGGCCGGGGGGCGGCCAATTTGCAGGGGGTGGCTTCCGAGAACATCGTGGCTCTCTGCGACGTCTCCCAGCCCGCGCTCGACCGCGCCTCAGCGCGACATCCTCACGCGCGATCCTGCCGTGACTTCCGCAAGCTCTACGACCATGCCGGCGATTTCGACGCGGTGGTGGTGAGCACGACCGAGCACACGCACGCCTTCGCCACCTTGCCGGCTCTGAAACTGGGCAAGCATGTTTACTGCGAAAAGCCCCTGACGTACAACATCTCGGAGGCGCGCTTCATCCGCGAGGCGGCCGCCAAGACCAAGCTGGCAACTCAGATGGGCACGCAGATCCACGCCAGCGACAATTACCGGCGGGTGGTCGAGCTGATCCAGAGCGGTGCCATCGGGCCGGTGCACGAGGTGCACGTCTGGGTAGGCCGGGCCTGGGGCCTCCAGTCGAAAGCGGCGGCCGAGCGCAACCGTGACATCGTCTACGTCTCCGAGCGGCCCCAAGGCGATTCGCCCGTGCCCAGGGGACTCGACTGGGATTTGTGGCTAGGCCCCGCGCCGGCGCGGCCATTCCACGACGTCTACGTCCCGGGGCCGAAATGGTACCGATGGTGGGACTTCGGCAACGGCACCATGAGCGACCTGGGAAGCCACTGGAACGATCTTCCCTTCTGGGCACTTTCACTCAAGGCTCCCTTGACCATCGAGGCGGCTGGACCTCCGCCTCACCCGGAGATCGCCCCTGCCTCGATGAGGGTGACTTACGAATATGGAGCCCGCGGCGATCTGCCGCCCGTGAAGTTCCACTGGTATCAGGGCGAGGAAAAGCCGAAGCCCTGGAAAAACGGCGCGATCCCCCAGTGGGAAAGTGGCGTCCTGTTTGAAGGCTCCAGGGGAATGCTCCTGGCCGATTACGGCCGGAACGTCCTCCTGCCCGAGAAGGACTTCCAGGGCTTCGTGCGCCCCGAGCCTTCGATCCCCAAGTCGCTCGGCCATTACGCCGAATGGATCCACGCCTGCAAGACCGGCGCGGCGACGACCTGCAACTTCGAATACGCCGGCTGGCTGACCGAGGCCAACCACCTGGGCAACGTCGCCTACCGCGCCGGCAAGAAACTGGAGTGGGACCCTGCCAAGCTCTATGCCCCTAACGCCCCCGAGGCCGAGCCGTTCATCCACCGCGATTACCGCAAGGGCTGGACGCTGGCGTAGTCTCTCGGCAGGAGTCGCCGATCATGACTGGATGGCTTCGATCGCTGGTATTTTGCTTCGCCTTCCTGGGAATCGGAGGCGCGCGGCGGAAGCACTGAAAGTCGGCGTGTTTGCCGTCGACGCATCACCGCCCCTGGGCAGCCCGATGGCGTATGATCCGACCAAGGGGGTCGTTCATCCCCTCAGTTGCCGCGGCGTGGTACTCATCGGCGATGGCGAGCCGATCGTCCTCTGCGCGATCGACTGGATCGGGATCGGCAACGACGGTTACTCCGAATTCCGCCGCGAGCTGGCCAGGGCCGCCGGCACGACTGCACAACGGGTCTGCGTGCACGCCCTGCATCAGCATGATGCTCCGCACTGCGACTTCTCGGCCGACCGGATCATCGCGCCGCTGGGGATCAGTGGTGAAGTCTTCGACTCCGAATTCGATCGCGCGGTGATTGCCCGGACAGCCGCGGCGGTTCGCGAGGCCGCGGCCAGGGCAAGGCCGGTCACGCATCTTGGTCTGGGTCAGGCGGAGGTCGAGAAGGTCGCGTCGAATCGGCGGCTTCTCGGACCGGACGGGAAGGTGCAGTACGTCCGTTACACCGCCTGCGCCGACCCGAAGATCCGGGCGTTGCCGGTCGGGACGATCGACCCGATGCTCAAGATGATCAGCTTCTGGGACGGCGCGGAGCCGGTCGTGGCGTTAACCTACTACGCCACCCACCCTCAGAGTTATTACCGCACCGGGCTCGCCAATCCCGACTTCCCGGGCATGGCGCGCGACCAGCGCCAGTCCGTAACAAAAGTCCCTCATATCCACTTTAACGGAGCCGGCGGCAACATCGGCGCGGGCAAGTGGAACGACGGAGCGCACGCGAATCGGCAAATCCTGGCCGATCGCGTTGCGGCCGGGATGGCCAAAGCCTGGAATGCGACCCAAAAAACGCCGATCTCCGCGAGCGACCTTGCCTTTGAGTCGATTCCTACCTTCTTGCCGCCGGCGCCGCAGCTCGACGAGAAACGGCTGCTGGCTATCGTGGACGACGCATCGAAGCCGGCTCGAACCCGCGCGCAAGCGGCGGGCGAGCTGGTCTGGCTGCGCCGGTGTCTCGCGGGGGAAAAAATTGATGTCGCCTGTTTGCACCTGGGAAAAGCCCGCGTGCTCCACATGCCAGGAGAGTTATTCGTCGAGTATCAGCTCGCCGCGGCGAAGACCCGGCCCGACCTCTTTGTAACGATGGCGGCGTACGGCGACTACGCGCCTGGCTATATTGGAACGGAAGTCGCTTACTCCGAGGGCGGGTACGAGACAGGCCCACACGCCTCGCTCGTCGCGCCCAGCGTCGAAAAGCCGCTCTTGGATGTCATCGGGCGACTCCTGGAAAAATGAACGGGGAGTGGGAAAACCGGACAGGACAGGTCCGATATTGACCTCTGAGCGTGCCCACGTTTTGCATTTCGAAGCAGACGAGGTAGACCAGCAGCAAGTCGCGTACTGCATGCTCGGCCGCGCGGAGCTCGGGGTAGATCGCGATCTCGATGGAGCAGGGCAGTTTCCTCGTCATACCCCACACCGGCTCGGCCCGGAATGATTGATCGTTGCCGGCCCATCCCGTTGAGAAAGCCGCACCCGCGCTCGAAGGGACACTGGGCGACTCGCGGGAGGAAGCCCGGTCAGGTGCTGCTGGCAGTGGCGCGGAAGGAGAGGCCGGCGCCGTTCTATTCTTTGGCGGCGCGATCGTGAATATCAGCAACTTGGCCGCGGTGAATCCCTGTCCGTGCGGCTATCGTTCATCAGATTGCAGCCCGCGTGCTGCGTGAGACTCAAGGAACCCGCACCCTCGGCCCGTCGCTTGAGAAAGTCAAGTAGCGCGCGGTTGAACTCCTCCGGTTTTTCCAACTGTGGCGAGTGACCGCACTTCTCGATCTGCACTAACTCGAATTGCTTGAAGTTCCCCACGTGCGGCATCCAATCCTCGATCGGAGTGATTCGATCGTGATCTCCCCAGATAAAAAGCACAGGACAACGAATCTCGGGTAGGATGGGAGCAGCATCGTACTCCTGCACCAGCCGAAGGGCCCGAAGGCTCGCGCGAAAGCGTTTCGGAGACCGGATGTCATCGAATGCGAGATTGGCGATTTGGGGCGTCAGGCATTTTGGATTAAAGAACATTTTTTGGGCGATCAAATCGGCATTGGGGAGCGTGAACATCGAATCGAGCCCTGCCATGTTCCAGAGCCCCGTCCTCGTCATCCCTGGCGCCCCGCTGGAGATGACGGCCTCGACGTGGCTGGGAAACGCCGCCGCGAAATCGAGTACAATGAGACCTCCGAGAGAATTGCCGCAAAGGATCGGCTGAGAGATCTGCGTCGTGCTCAAGAATTCAAGCAGCCACGTGCGCCAAACCTCTGCGGAGTCGATGGTCATGTCCTGGCGCGCGAATGAGTCCGGAAAGCGAACCACATCGTAATCGTTGTCCTTCGTCAGTGCTTTCCACGTTGAGTCCCAGATCCATCCCCCCCCAAAAAGTCCACACAGCAAGACAATAGTTGCTCCTCCAGTGCTGGTATCCCTCTTCGGACGATGCCGTTCGTAACGGTACTTGGCCAGGTCCATCAATGCTCCCTCCAATGGTCTTCCGCCTCTCCGTCACGGTAGAGCGGATGATGGGAAACAGACTCTAAGTTCTCAATCAGTCGATTTACTGGAGTCCTCGATCTGCCGCAGCAGCAGGTCCAAGTCCTGAAGGATGTTGGCGAGCTCTTCGTCGGGAAGCTGATCCAGCCTTTTCACGGGCTCGCCGCAATTGTCGAAAGGCCTGGGCTGGGCCGATTCCAGACTGGTCGAGAACAATGCTGTGGGTGCAAGGGCGCCGTTCATCTGGGTGAGCAGCTTGTCGGCGATCTGAGCCGCGCTCAAGCCATCGTTGAATACCGTGATCATTCGGACCCCTGTCTGGGCTTCCACACGATTCTTCAGTTGCAAAGCCATCAAGGAATCCACTCCGAGTAACTGAATGGGTGTGTGAACGTCAACCTGGTCCTTCCCCAGCCCCAGAACCTGACTCAGGTTCTCGCGAAACACTCCGAGCAGCACGTCCCGGCGCTGCTCTGGAGGCAACATGCGAAGCGACTCGCGGTCGGATACAGCCTGGGCTCCGGTGCCGGCTTCCCCTGCCCGCTCGTCCGCCCAGGCTAACTCCCGGAATCGTGGGGGAGTCTGGCCGCCGGCCCACGTTTTCCGCCACAGGTCTAGATCGATTCGGGCCACTCCAGCCTGAACCTGGTTTTCTTGGAGCAACCGCTCGAGGAGAGCGACCGCTTCCTGTGGTGAAAAGCTGTTGATACCCAGTGCATTCAGCCTCCGGCCGAGAGCAGGGTCTCGGGCGACGTACCCAAGGCCGCTGAGGTAGCCCCAGTCGATGGTCAGTGCCGGCAACCCTCGCGAACGCCGGTAGTGAGCCAGACTGTCCAGGAACGTGTTCGAAGCGGCGTAGCTCGCCTGGCCCGGCACCCCTAGCCAGCCGGCCAGAGAGCTAAAACAGACAAAGAAGTCCAGATCCATGCCCTGGCTCAAACTGTGCAGGTTCCAGGCGCCGCTGACGCGCGGGCCAAGCACCCGGCCCACGTGAGCTTCGTCCCACTCGGCGACCAGCCGATGTTCCAGATCCATCGCGGCATGTATGATGCCGCGCAACGGCCTGTCTGTGTCGCGAATGCAGGCAAGAAGCTGAGCGACCTGGTCCGGCTGGGATACGTCGGCACAGAGGACGGATACGTCGGATCCAGCCCGTCGCACGGCTTCGACAGTTGCGGCTGTCTTCTCGTCGGTGACCCCGCGACGGCCGACGAGGAACAGACGGCCGGCTCCGCGTTCGGCCATCCAACGAGCGACGGCCAGGCCAAAGCCACCCAGACCACCGGTAATAACGTAGCTGGCGTCGGCCCGGAACCTGAGCGGCGGCACCGCGCTTCGCCTCAGAGCGGGTGTCTGATCTGAGAAGCCGATCACCACCTTGCCGATGTGCTTGGCCTGCGCCAGAAAGTGGAACGCCGCGGTTACCTGATGTGCTGGGAATGTGCGGTGCGGCAACGGCTGTAGTTCGCCCTCAGCCACTTCCCGCATCACCTCCTGGAACAGTGCCGCGGCCCGCTGCGGACGCTGCCTTACAACACTGTCCAGATCCACCGCGAAGTATGCAACGTTCTTCTGAAACAGCTTCAATCCCAGTCCATTCTCCCCGCCGTGGTCGCGCGTGCTCAAGTCGAGAAACCGGCCATGCTCCGCCACCGCTTCCAGTGCGCGTCGCATCGCCTCACCTGAGAGTGAGCTGAGCGCAAGATCGACACCGCGGCCTGCGGTCAACGTCCGCACGTCATCGGCAAAACTCAACGAGCGCGAATCCAAAACGTGCTCGACACCCAGCGCTCGCAGAAGTTCGCGCTTCCGCGGCGAGCCCGCCGTGGCAAAGATCTCAGCTCTCCTTCGCCTGCTGATCTGGAGGGCGGCCATTCCGACACCGCCCGTGGCGGCGTGGATGAGCACCTTCTCTCCGGCGGCAAGCTGGCCAAGTTGGCTCAGGGCATAATGGGCAGTCATGAAGGCTATCGGCAGAGTAGCGGCTTCCTCGAACGTGAATCGGGCCGGTTTGGGCGCCGTCAAGGACTCCAGAGCAACGACCGTCGAGGCTATGCTGAAGGGCGCAAGGGCCACGACAGCGTCGCCGGCCCTGAATCGCGTGACGCCCTCGCCCACGGCCTCGACAACTCCTGAGCACTCGCCACCGATCGAGACCGGATCGTCAGAAGAACGATGCGACGCCGGGCCAACCAGCTTGAGATGATCGCGCCAGCTCAGACCCGCGGCCCGGACCCGGATCAGTAACATTCCCGGATCGATTTGCGGCTGTTCGACGGCGCGATAAGCCAGGTTGTCCAATACCACCGGGAAATTCGGTTCCAAGCGAAAAGCCGCGACCTTGCCCGCGGGCTGTTCGTCGGGGCTCGGCCGATAGCGGTGGACGTAACGAGCCGTGCCGCGCAAGGCAATCTCTTCGTCGTCGATCGCCTCCAACTCCTTGACGAGCGCGCGAATCTCTGGTTGGGAGGGGTGAACGCCGAGATCGACCACCTTGCAGCGGAGGGAGGAGTATTCGTGGGTCAGAACACGTGCTAAGCCGACCGCCGAAGCTTGCAACAAGCCGACCAGCTCGGGCCGCTCATCGTGGGCCATATGAAAGGCGCCGCGGGTAACCAGCACAAGAGTTTTTGGTAGATCGACGTCTGAAGTCCAGGCCCGAACTAGGTGGGCGGCACGCATCAGTTGGGTCTGCATCCACGTCTCAACCTCTCTTGCGTCGAGGTCGGCGGCTTCGGGAGTGTCCAAGCCCCAGAGGTGAATGACTCCGCCTGGGGCTGACTTTTCCGGCAGTCGTCCGCCGTCCCGGAGTGTTCGCACCAGCCAGCGGAAGCTGTCAGGTGTATCGGAAACGACGAGGAACCGGTCCGCTGCCGTCTGGTCGTTGACCGTCCCTGTAGCGACCGTAACACATGTGTCGCCGCGCGTCCGGAGCATCTCCACGAGGTCTCTACTGATGCTGTCACCGTCGGCGAAAACTAGCCAGGTCGCCGGTTGCCGCTCCGCCACCGCGGAAGTCTCAGCACGCAGGTCCGAGTGGTCTTCGGCGTAACGGGAGAGGATCACAGCGCTACCGAGGGCCTCGGCTCCCGGGGCTAGATTGATAGTTTCGGCAAAGCCGAGCTCAGCCAGCAACTGCTCCCAGACCGTGGCCGTCAGGAGGGGATAGTCCGGCCGGAGGTCGGCGTCAGCGAAACGCCACCAACCTTCGGTCAAGCCGAACACCAGGTCGAGCCAGCCCGAGGGCCGGACACCCTCCGCCAGCATGAGGAGACCACCAGGGGCTAGCAGGGTCCTGGCATGACGGAGCGACTGTCGCAGGTCAGCAGTGGCGTGGAGCACGTGCGAGGCCAACACAAGATCGAACGAGCCCGGCAGAAAACCCTGCACTCGCGCGTCGGCTTCGATGTCCAGCTTCTGGTAACGGACGAACGGGAACTTCGCCAGCTTTTGCCGCGCCGGGCCAAAGAACTGACTGGAGACGTCGCTAAAGATGTACTCGGTACGATCGGGCGGTAGGCACGGGAGGACGTGAGCCGTCAGGCCGCCTGTGCCTGCACCGATCTCCAGAACCCGCAGGGGCCGCTCGGGCGGTAGCTGGCGCACCGTCCACTCGATCGCCTCGCGACAGACTGTGTTGGTCAACTGAACGATAGGCGAGTCCTCGTAGAGTTGTTCCGCCTCGCTCAGGTCGCCACCGACGAAGAGCAGCGACAAGGGGTCTGACTCGCCGGTTAGCACCGAGGCCAAGTTCCCACCGCATCGCCGCATCAACGTCATCTCAACCAAATAGCCTGGGTTCTCGCGAAGCGTCTCGCGCCACAAGGCGTCGGTGTCGAGGACCGGTGGCGACTGAACCAGCTCCCAGCCGTCGCCGTCGGACCGAAGTACGCCGGCCGTACTCAGCATCTTCAGAAGGCGCGCGAAGAGACGCTGATGACGGGGGACGACGCGAAGCGATGCCACCAGATCGCCAGTCGTGAACCGGCGGTCCTGAGACAGGTCGGCCCCGAGATGCAACAGGGCGCACGCAGCGTACGCAGCGCAGAGTCGGTCGAGCTTGCGCTCCAGTTCCTGGTAACGTTCGTGCTGTTCGGGGCTGATGAGGTGATCCACGGCGGCGGCCACGGTCTGCACGAGCGTTGCGAGCGGCAGCACAGTTGCCGGCGGGATCGAGTCGCTGCTGGTGTGGCATCCGGGCAACGACTGCAACCGCCAGCTCGATGTGTAAAGTAAGCCCGTTAAGGAACCAAGGTCAGCGTTTTCAGTCGGTGACAAAAGTTCCCCCTGCCGAACGGCATGCTCGTCCTGCTCGCTGGCCGGTTGCTCAAGAAGAGCGGCCATCATTCCAGCGAGCTGATCGAGGCTAGCTTCAGGCGGCAACTTGTCGAACGAAATCGGCACCTCCAGCTTCTCGTGGAATGCTGCCAACATATCGAGCATCGTGAGCGAGTCCAGCCCGAGGCTCAGAAGCGGCTGACGGAAATCCAGTTCCGCCGCTCGCGGCCCCGCCACCTTTGCCAGCGCCTGTCGAATGTAGTGTCGCATCCGCTGTTTCCGCTCCTCGCCCTCGAGAGCCAGCAGCTCCTGGCGGATGGCGAAGACCATGGTTGGCGTCATGGAGCTCGGGTCGGGAACGACGAGCTCGCGCAGCAGCGGCACGAGGTTGGCCGCTTCGCTTTCGGCGCGCGCCCAGTCGGCGGCCAGGACTGCAACCTGGGCGGGAGCGGCGGACCCACTGACGAGGAGCATCTCCAATTCGGCCAGCATCTGACCCTCCGGAGCGGGTTCGACGCCGAGCGCTTCCCAGTAGCAGCGGCCTGCACCAGAGACCGCAGTGCAGTTTTCCCATGGCCCCCAGTTGACTGCCAGGGCGGGCAGGCCAGCGGCCCGCCGATGCCACGCCAGGCCGTCGAGGAAAGCGCTCGCGGCCGCGCCGGTCTCCTGATCGCCCGAGCCTAGCAGAGCGGACGCCGTAGAGAACAGTACGAAGAAGTCCAAAGGCTGTTGCTGCGTCCGCTCGTGGAGCATCCAAGCGCCTGCGGTCTTCGGAGCGAGGGCGCCGCCCGGCGAACGCGTACCGACGGCCCGGCAGGCGCTCTCATCGAGAACGCCGGCGCAGTGAACGACCCCTCGCAGCGGCGGAACCTCACGGCCGAACGCACCAAGCAGCTCTGCCAGGTCGTCCCGGCTGGCCACGTCGAGCAGCTCGACCTGGATGCCGACACCGCTCTTGCGCAACTCGTTCAAGACGCCAAGAGCACTGGACGACGGCTCGGTCTTCCCCGTAAGCACCAGGCGTCCGGCACCCTTCTCGGCCAGCCACCGAGCAACGCCCAGACCCACTCCACTCAAGCCGTCGGTGACCAGGTAGGCGCCCTCCTTGTGAAGGCGGAGCGAGCCGCCCTTCGTCGGCTCGATCGCCGCCTGGGTCATCCGGGCCACATAACGACGGCCACGACGGAAGGCTAACTGGGTCTCGCCATCTGGGTGCACCAGCTCCTCGTGAAGCATACGGCTCTGAAGTTCCGGTGCCACATCCGGGTCAAGGTCGATCAAGACGACCGACCCGGCGTGGGACGTCGCCATGGTCCTCCCGAGTCCCCAAATCGGCGCCTGCGAGAGTCGGAGGGGCGTCTCCTCGCTCCCCACGCATTGCCCCCCCTGCGTCACCAGATACAAACGTGAGACGCAGCCCTGTCTCCCTGGCGCGGTGCGAACGAAGTCCTGGATGCCGGCGCATTCACGCAACCCCTCTGTGAAAAGTTGGCTTCCCTCAGCGTGTGGAACGGCTTCGCGGCCGGCCAGGTACACGACACAGGGCCTCCCCTGGAAGTTCGAGGCCAGAGCGGGCTGCGCCTCGGACGGTTGCAGCACTCGGCAGGAGGTCCCACTCGCTCCGAGGAAGGCGGTCAGCACATCCGACAGAATAGAAGAGCCCCCTGGGGCCACAATCAGCCACTCGTCGCGCTGGGTGGCCGGAGCCGCATTCAAGACCTGGCGCGCGATGGATCGCCACGCCACCTTGTAGATCTTGTCGTGACGGGCGATGCTCTCGCTGCTCCGCGTCCCGAACTGCACGAGCAGCCCTTCAAACTTGATCGCCGGCAGGGTCGATTCGTCGTATAGGGTGAGATCGATTACCATCAAGCCTTGCTCGCGCCGGTCCTCACGTAACTCGGCCCTACCCACGACCGCGCCGCGTGGTCGTCCCAGGAAGGACACGGTGTCGATCCTGACGGGCATCGGCACGGACAAGCTTCCGTTCTGGCCAGTCCAGGGGGCTAATAGTTGCATCGCCCCTTCGAGCAGGCCAGGGTGCAGCGGATACTGCTCTGGTTCATCGTCGCCTCCGCTTGACCGCCACCAGCCGACGGCCTCCAACGGTGAAAACCGCACGTTCTCAAGCCAGGCGAAGCGCGGGTTTCGGTGTGCGACGTTGCCGACCAGCCGCTGGTACAGATCCGCGCCGGACAGCTCCTGCCAGCCCCGACGGAGCGGCTCGGCCCGCGGCGGTACCGCGCCGTTGACAGGTTCCCGGCTCTTAGACCCTCGAGCCGTTTCGAGAAGTTCTCCATTCGACCGCAACGGCTGGAGGGTTCCACTTCCCCGAGCGTGCAACACCCAGGGACTTTGTGGGGCGGCGTCGTGGCTGAGGGCTCGCCACGAAAAGTCGCTCGCCGCTTCATCCGACGACGATAAAACAACCTGCATCACAGGCTCGCTCTGCTCCGATATGAACAGAGGCTCGGTGAACTCAACATCCTGCAAGAGGAAGCGCGAGCCCTTGCCGGATACTTCCAAGGCCATCTCGATCTGCGCCAGCAGAACGCCTGGCGGCACAGCCGGGCCGCGCAGACCAAGTCCGCTGTCGCGCCAGGGTGAGCGCGGTCCGAGCGGGCACTCAAACTGAATGTCGGTCAATGGCGAAATGACTCGCTCGCCCAGGAGCGGGCCAGCGCTCACCGTCCTCTTCTGACTCGAGGGCGACGCCTTCGCCACGATCGGTTCGAGCCAATGACGACGACGCTGGAACGGGTACGTCGGGAGTGCCAGCTTCCGCCTCCGGGCGCGGCCGTCGAGTGTGCTCACGTCGTTTATCACACCCTTCGCAAACCAGTCTGCCAGGTCGCCCAGCAGCCCATCCCGTGGGCAGGAGCTGCCGACCACGAGCACAGGATCGTATTTCTGATCACGGAGAGCCCGCAGGCCAAAGGCGGTGTCACCCGGGGGGTGCTTCAGTTGAGTCAGGAAAGCGTCGGTGTCGGTCAGCCACACCCCGTCGGCTCCCATCAAGCCAAGCCGAGCTTCCGGCCAGCTTACACCGGGAGGGTCCCCGGCGAGCGCTCGGCCGGCGTCGGCCTCGCCGATCAGGCCGGCAACGCAGGCCGCGCTCAGCAATCCGACACGGTGACCGAGAGTGCAGGTCGGCTCGATTCCCCAGGACCGCCACAATGCGGCCAGAGCCAGTTGTCCCGCCAAGGCCCATCGCTTTTCTGCACCTGGGGTAGAGGCGTCCAAGGCTAGCCCTTTGTGGAGGCGACCCAGCTCCGCCTGGACGACCGGCTCGACGATTGCGAGGCGCTGAACCTCATCGACCCAAGCTGTGCCAGGATCGAGGAAAAGGAACGCAGCTCTGGACGGCCTTGAACCGCGGACGTGCCCCATCGTCAGCCCCGGGGGCGTTTCTCCGTCGGCGAAGCAGGCCAGTACGTCCCTCATCTGCTCCACGGACCGGGCGACCAACGCAAGCCGATGCGCCAACCGGGCACGGCCTGAGTTCAGCGTCCAGCAGAAGTCGGCGAGAGACACAAGAGGATTTTTCTCCAACCAGTGGCTCATCTGACCGGCCTGCTCGCGGAGGGCCGGCAATGTCATGGCGGACAGCGTGAGCAGGGTCGGGACTCGGCCCTCATCGCTGCTGATTTCCGTCTGACCGGCGTCCTCAACAATGACGTGGGCGTTGGTTCCACTGAGGCCGAACGAGCTGACGCCGGCCAGTCGAGCGCCGGTTTGGTCTGGCCAGGGTGTCTGGCTGCGCGCCACGCGGATGGGGTTCTCGACCCAGGGGATGTGGGGGTTCAGGGCATCGACGTGCAAAGTCGGCGGTACCTCTCCGTGCTGCACCGTGAGCACGGCCTTCATAAAGCCCGCAACGCCTGCCGCCGCCTCGAGGTGGCCAACATTACTTTTCACTGATCCGAGGAGCAACGGCTTATCCAACGGACGGTTCACACCGTAGGCCGAGGCCAGCGCGCTGACCTCGATGGGGTCGCCCAGCACTGTTCCGGTACCGTGGGCCTCGACATAGGCCACCTGGAGTGGATCGACGTTGGCGCCCGCCAGCGCCCGGCGAATCACCTCCTCCTGAGCTTTGGCGTTGGGGGCGGCGAGGCCGGCACTTCGGCCGTCGTGGTTGATCGCCGTGCCGCGGACGATGGCTAGGATGCGGTCGCCGGCCTGCCGGGCATCGGACACCCGCTTGAGGACCACAACGCCGGCGCCTTCGCCGCGCCCGAAGCCGTCGGCCGACGCTGAGAAGGCTTTGCAGCGGCCGTCGGGGGCTAGAAAATGCAGCCGAGAGAGCACCGCGAAGGACTGCGGCAAGATGATCAAGTTCACCCCGCCAGCCAGCGCCAGATCACAAGAGTGGTCGAGAAGGTTCCGGCAGGCCAGGTGGACCGCCACCAGCGACGACGAACAGGCTGTGTCGAGGGCCATGCTCGGTCCTTGCAGACCCAGCAGGTAGGACACTCTTCCCGAGATTGCGCTCAAGACGTTGCCAGACGCACCGTAAGCATCAGTAGCGATCAGGTCTTCGATCAACCGGCTATAGTCGTTGTTGCATACACCCATGAACACACCTGTGCGCGTACCGAGCAGGCGATCTGGCGCCTGCCCTGCGTGCTCAAGGGCTTCCCAGACCACTTCGAGGATCAGCCGCTGCTGCGGATCCATGAAGGCCGCTTCGCGCGGCGAGATCTGGAAGAGTTCCGCGTCGAAGCCGTCGATCTGCTCCAAGAACGACCCGTAGCGTGTGGCGATAGTCCTGGGGGCGTCGGGGTTGGGGTCGTAGTACCGGTCGTTGTTCCAGCGGCCCTCCGGAATGCGCCGTACCGCGTCGAAACCTTCAAGCAGGAGCTGCCAGAATACGTCGGGACTGCGGGCCCCTCCCGGAAAGCGACAGCCCATCCCGACCACGGCCACGGCGTCCGTGTGGTCCGACAGCGACTCTGCCACCACGCTGGACGAAGCAGCCGGGACGCTCAAGGCGGCTCCCAGGTCGAGCGTCCGGAAGATGTAGTCGGCGATTCCATCCACGGTTGACTGGTCGAACAAGAGCGTAGCCGGCAGGGCTACTCCCAGGCTGTTCTGCAGGACGTTGCGCATCTCGACTGCCATGAGCGAATCGAAGCCTAGGTCCTGGAGCGGCCGGCTCGTGTCGATCTGGTCCGCCGCGCCGAGCCGAAGCGCCTTGGCCACGAGCTCGCAGATGTGCTCGAGCAGACGACCTCGGCGTTCGGCCCCCGGCAGCGCGCGCAGGGAATCGACAAAACGCGAGCCCTTGACCTCGGTGGGCGCTCCCAGCGACGAAGAGTTCGCTGCGCAGGTCGTAAAATCGCCCAGCAGCGGTAGCGCGATCGACGGCAGTTCGCGGGCGAGCTCTCGCCAGTCCGCGGGCGAGACTGCCACCTGGGTCAGTCGGCTGCCCATGACCCATTCCAGTGACTCGACCCCCTGCGTCGGCGAGATCTTGCCGGTCTTAGCGACCAGCACGTATTCGGTCTCGTGCTTGGTGGCCGCACCGACCTCGGACCAGGCGCCCCAATTGATGCTCGTCGCGGGCAGACCCAAGCGACTGCGCTCGTGGCACAACGCATCGAGGAACGTGTTGGCGCTCGCGTAGTTGGTCTGCCCCGGCGAGCCACAGAGGCCAGCTAGCGACGAAAACACCACGAAGTGGTCCAACGGCCGGTCCTTGGTCAGCTCGTGAAGGTTCCAGGCACCGAGCACCTTGGGACCAAGCACGTTGACGAAACGCTGCCAGGTCTGCTGCTCGACCCAGCCGTCGTCGAGCACGCCCGCCGAGTGGATCACCCCTCGAAGGGGAGGCAACTGGGCGTCGATCCTGTCCAGCACGCGGACCACATCTTCACGGCGCGACACGTCCCCGGCGTCGATCACGAGGTTGACGCCATGGGCCTCCAGGTGACGCAGGATCGGAATCTCGTCGCTTTGTCGGGCCGACCTACCGGTCAGGACCAGGTGTCGAGCGCCTCGCTCCGCCATCCAGCACGCGACCTTCAGCCCCAGGCCACCCAGTCCGCCGACGATCAGGTAGGTGGCGTCGGCGGCGAAGACGACCGGGGAACCACCGCCCGTCTGGGTGATTTCGTCCAGCGAAATCACGATCTTACCGATGTGCTTCGCCGAGGCCATGTAGCGGAACGCCTCGGCCGCGTCGTGAGCTGCAAACGTCCGCCGTGGCAGCGGCTTGAGCGCGCCGTTGACGAAAAGATCCATGACGACGCGGAGCGTTGCGCCGACGGCGACCGGATCCTCCTGCACCAACCTGTCGAGCGGCAGGATTGTGTACGCCACGTCAGGCCGATGTTCATGGACGCGCGACGGCTCCCACGTCCCCAGCCTGCCGAGCTCTACGAAGCGGCCGCCCTTTTTCAACAGGCCGAGGCTCTGCGGAATCGCGTCATTGATCAGGCTGTTCAGGACGACGTTTATGCCCTCGCCGTTGGTCTGCTGCATAATTTCGTCAGCGAACTTGAGGGAGCGCGAGTCGAAGACGTGGCGAACGCCGAGCGACTCCAGGAATGCTCGCTTCTCGGGGTTGCCGGCGGTCGCATAGACCTGGGCGCCGACGTGCTCGGCCAGTTGGACCGCGGCGAGTCCAACGCCACCCGCGGCGGAGTGGATCAACACCCGTTCATTTCTCTTCAACTTCGCGATTTTGATGAGCCCGTAGTACGACGTCAGAAAGCCCACCGGAATGGTCGTCGCGTCCTCGGGCGACAGCGACTTTGGCCGGCGGACCAGCAGACTGGCGGGCGTCACGGCGTGTGTGCCGAAGCTGGCCGACGCCAGGCCGACTACTTCGTCCCCGACGGCGAGCTCTGCGACGCCGGGCCCGGTCGCGACGACCACGCCGGCGCACTCGCCGCCGAACCAGCCCGGGCTTGGGATCAGGTCCAGTGCGTGCAGGACATCGCGGAAATTGAGGCTCGCGGCCGAGACGGCGACTTCCACGTCGCCCGCTCCCGGTGGCCGCCGCTCGCAGGGCTGAAACTCCAGGGAGTCGAACGTGCCCGGTTCCGTGCTGATCAGGCGCAGAGGACGGTGGGCGAGCGGCTTCCATGGCGTCTGCCCCAGGCGGGCCACAAGCCGTTCGCCAGCGCGATACGCGAGCTGTGGCTCAGGCCCATCCGCCAGAAACTCCAGCCATAGCCGCCTCGACTCGCCGGGGTCGGTCACAGGGTCGAGATCGATGATCGTGCTTCGCAGGTCGGGAAGCTCCAGGTCCAGGGACCGGCTCAAGCCCCAAAGGGTCGCTTGGGCCACTGCCACTTGGTCGTCGCCGAGGGCGTGGACGCCGCGCGTGCAGAACCAGATTCGCACCGGCTGCCTGATGGTCTGCCTGATGGCACCGACCAGGTGGATGACGGGGTTTAGCACGGCTTTCTCGGCGATCAAAAGCCCGGTCGCGTCGAGACCTGCAACGTCTGGGGCGTCCAAGCCCCACAGGTAGACCAGCCCCTGGGGCGGCTGACCGGCGCTGTCCTGGATCTCCTCTAGCAGCCGGCGGTAATCTCCGGGCAGCTCGGGATTGATTTGGTAGCTCCGGTTGCTGACTCGCTCGAAGACCTGGGCCGGCCGCACCACCACCACGCACCCGCCCTCCGGGTGCGCCGCTGTCGAACAGCCGCTCGGCGCAGCCGGTCTCATCGCTGAAGAGCACCCAGGGTCGACCCGTCTGCGCCGCGGCCTGGTGTTCCGGAGCGCGGCGCGGAACAAGGCCCGATCGGTCGGTGGGGCCTCTGTAAGCGCCAGGATGTCGTCGCTGGACAATGATTTTTCCGAACGCCACTCCAACTGGTAGAGCCAGTCATGCCATTCGTCGTCCTTATCGGTGCCGAGCATTTCCCTAGGCACCTGCTCGAGGCGAAGCCCCTGGATGCTCGCCCGGACCTGACCGTCGGTGGCGAAGATGAGCAGGTCAATTTCGCCGCTGTCGTCCCTGCGCTTGGCCCAGCACCATAAGTCTTCATCGGCAATGTCGTGCAACTGAAGGCGTTCCACGCGAGTCGGCAGGATTAGCCGGCCGGAGCCGGTCAGTACCGGCGGAGCGCAGGGGGCCGCCACCTGCAAACAGGCGTCGAGCCGGGCGGCCAACGGCGTACCGAAGGGCGGCGCGATCAAGCCGAGGGCCTCACCGCCGCCCAGCCAAAGGCGAGAGACGCCCTGAAATCTCAGGCCGTATTCGAGTCCCAGAGCGCTGAGGCGGCGGTAGAACTCGACCGTCGGCACCTCACGAGTGAAACGGGCGCGGAGAGCCTCCAAAGACTCGACGGATGAGCTCGCCTGCGCGTCCTCGGCCAAGGCGCACGCGGTGCAGACTGCACTCTCGCGCCAGGATGTGTCGCTGGCGGGATCCGAGCCGTTCAGGGTGAGGATCCTCAAACCGACCGAGTCGCGGTCCGACAGCGCGACGACCCGGAGCCTTCGCTCCTCTTCGCCAGCGAGCACCAACGGCCGTCGCAAGGCCATTTCTTCCAACTGCCACGGGCCGGCCCCGATACGGCTCGTCGCGGCCAGGGCGAATTCGACGAAGGCGGTGGCCGGTACGACAACCGCCCCTCCCATCTTATGATCGCCGAGCTCCGGCCTGCCGGCAAGGCTGACGCTTGTTTCCAAAAGTGGAGGACAGACCCCGTTCCCCGATGAGGGCCACAAGCTTCGTCGCTGGAACGGGTAAGTCGGCAGCCTTAACCTGACGTGGGGGCGGCCGTTGTAGATCTTGGTCCAGTCAACCTGGCTCCCGGCTACGAATTGTTCGGCCAAGGAGCCGCCCGGCGGCGGCGCCGAGCTCTCGGCCGGGCGATTGCAATCCGACGGGTGGCCGACGCTGGTGAGCACGCCGCCGGACGCACGCCGCTGGAGGAAATCGACCAGCGCCGTGCGGACCTCGGCGAGGGAAGACGCCTGGATCGCGAGACGGTGTTCAAAGTGCGTCCGTCCGATGGCAGCAACGCGGCAGAGATCGTCGAGCTTGACGTGGGGATTCTCGTCGATGAAGCGGAGGTGCCGTCGAGCCTGCTCTTGCAGGGCCGCCTTGGTCCTGGCCGACAGCGGCAGAACGCGAGGCCCCACCAGCGGGGGTGGCACCGCCTGCTCGTCCATCGGAGCTTCCTCGAGGATGACGTGGGCGTTTGTGCCGCCAAACCCGAATGAGCTGCAACCAGCCCTGCGTCGCCCTTCCGCGACCGTCCACGGACCGCCGTCGCGCAATACCCTCAATCGCTTGCCTTCGAGGCGGATGAGCGGATTGAGGGAGCGAAAGTGAGGCTGAGGAGGGAGTTGGCGGGCTTGTAACATCAGCGCTACCTTGATCAGTCCGGCGATTCCGGAAGCAGCCTCGAGGTGGCCGATATTGGCTTTCACCGTGCCCATGCAGCAGGGCTCGGCGCTCGAGCCAGTCCCGTAGACCTCTGCCAGGGCGTTGGCCTCGATCGGGTCGCCGAGCGCCGTACCGGTGCCATGTGCCTCGACGTAACTGATGTCGTCCGGTTTGAGGCCGGCGCAGACCAGCGCTTGCCGGACGACTGCCTGCTGGGCCGGTCCGCTGGGTGCTGTCAAGCCGGCGCTGCGGCCGTCCTGGTTGACGGCGCTGCTGCGAATCAGGGCGAGAACCGTGTCGCCTGCGGCCAGGGCGTCGGACAGGCGCCTGATTACGATCGCGCCACAGCCGTCGCCACGCACGTAGCCGTTGGCATCAGCGTCGAACGCCTTGCAGATGCCGTCGGGGCTGAGCATGCCGGCACGGCTGAACGCCAGACTGAGGTCGGGCACCAGACAGATGTTAACCCCTGCCGCCACAGCCAGGTCGCACTCGCGGTTGAGCAAGCTACGACAAGCCAGATGGACAGCCACCAGCGACGAGGAGCACGCGGTGTCCACGGCGAAGCTGGGACCGTTGAGATTGAGAAGATATGAGAGTCGATTGGCCGCAATGCTGTGCGCGTTGCCCGTGGCGGTGTACGGATCGATCCGCTTCATTCGCTCATCGAGGCGAAGGAGCATGTGAATGAAATCGGAACTGGAAATGCCCAGGAACACGCCGCTGCGGCTGTTGGGCAACTTGGCGGGGGGCAGGCCGGCGTCTTCGAGTGCTTCCCAGACCACCTCGAGTAACATCCGCTGCTGCGGGTCCATCGAGACGGCTTCGCGGACGCTGATGCCGAAGAACTCCGGATCAAACTGATCGACGTTTTCCAGGAATCCGCCCCGGCTCAAAGCGGGGAACTCGGCCTTGAGCGGTTCCACATCGTTTCCCCAGCGCCAGTCCGGCATCTCCCTCAAGGCGTCGCGGCCATTGCGGACGAGGTCCCAGTACGCACTGGGATTGGGTGAGCCTGGCAGGCGGCAGCCGATCCCGACGATAGCGATTGGTTCGGGCCACTGATCGGTTGTCAGCCCTACCATGCGATCCTCGGCACCGAGGCCGGCGAGATGGCGGGCGAGTTTCTCGATCGTGGGATAGTCGTAAACGAGAGTCGGACTGACAGGCTCGCCCAGACAAACCTCCAGCTCACCTGCAATTTGCACGGCTGCCAGCGAGGTAAGTCCGAGGCTGGTGAACGGAACTTTGACGTCGATGCGCTGGCGACTGATGCCCATCCGCTGGCTAATGCAATTGGTCAGCCAGAACTGGATGTCCTCCTCGCCCCGGAGGACTTCCGCCGTACCTGCCAACCGGTCGAACTCGTCAGACCCCGAATTGGTCCAAGTGGCTATTGCATCGAGTTCATTCGCGAGTTGAAGCTGACGGGCGCAGCCGCGTTGAATCTTGCCGCTGGAGGTCTTGGGAAGCTGTCCGGACTTGACGAGTACGACCGAGAAGACCTCGAGTTCATGCTCTTCCGACACCGCCCGACGAACGGCGAGAATCACCTCGTCAGCCTGCTCGACTGGAAAACCTCGATCGATCTCGGCGACGATAACGAGATTCGCCTCGGTCTCTGTCTCGACAGTGAAGGCGGCCGTGCAGCCCGCTCGCAGCACGCGGTGCGCGGATTCGGCCGTCTGCTCGATGTCCTGGGGGTAATGATTGCGCCCGGAAAGAACCACCAGGTCTTTGAGACGGCCGGTGACGAACAGCTCTCCATCCCGGACGAAGCCTAGGTCGCCGCTCTTCAGGAAAGGCCCGTCGCCATCGCTGAGGTAAGCTTGGAAGGTCTCAACCGACAAGTCCGGCTGGTTCCAGTAACCCTGGGCGACGCTCGTCCCGGCGACCCAGATCTCCCCGACCTCATCTGGCCCGCAGCGTTGCCTCGTGCTCGGGTTTACGATCTCCAGCCTGACGCCCTCTGGGGCCTGACCGCAACCAACGAGCACACGCGGCTTTGAGGAGCCGCAAGAGAGCGACACGCGGTCGTGCTGGAGGGCTGAGTCGTCCACCTCGAGGGTGACCGGATTGGTCGAGCGCACCGTCCCAGTGACGAACACGGTGGCCTCGGCGAGGCCGTAGCAGGGCGTGAACGCACTCGCTCGGAAGCGGGCGGGAGAGAAATGCTCGGCGAAACGTCGTAGGGTCCCTTCTCGAACCGGCTCCGAGCTCACGCCCGCGAACTGCCAGGTGCAGAGGTCCAAGCCGGCGACCTGTTCCTGCTTGACCTCGCGGACGCAAATCTCGTAACCGATTGTCGGAGCGACGCTGTGCGTCGCCTTTTCGCGGGCGATCGCTTCCAGCCACCGGATCGGCTGCCGGATGAAGGTCGTCGGCGACATCAGCGTGGAACAGCCGCCCGCGCACAGGGTGGCAAGAACGCCGCCGATTAGGCCCATATCGTGATAGAGCGGCAACCAAAAGACGCCGTGAGACTCTGAGCTGATCTGGAGAGCGCGACGCATCAGCTCACAATTGTGGAGCAGATTCGCATGGGTCAACCGCACGCCGCGCGGCGTTGCTGTCGAACCGGACGTGTACTGGAGCAGGGCCAGCGCTGACCCCGTAGTGGGCGGTCCGGACCATCGCTCGGCAGAATCTGAAATGCACTGCTGCACGACCAGCCAGTGCAGCGATCTGAGGCCGGGGTGCCGGTCCAACAGGGGATCGAGCCCGGTCGCCATCTTCCGCGTGGTGAGCGCAGCAGCGGCCTGGCAGTCGTCAACGATGCCATCCAACCGGGCAAGGGACCTTCCAGGACGGGGCGGGTAACATGGCACCGCGATGGCACCCGCGTAGAAGCAGCCGAAGAGAGCCACGATGTAGTCCAGTCCGGAAGCGCAGAGAAGGAGTACTCGCTCCCCACCCAGGTTTCGCTCTTCCAGCATGACTGCGACTGCTCGTGCTCCTCGGTGCAGTTCAGCCAGCGTCAAGTGCTGGTCTTCACCACGATCAGGCACGAACGTGAATACGCGTCGTGCAGGATCAGCAGCGACCCAGTGCAACAAGATCTGGGAAACCGTCTCGCAGCCTTGAACCACGGTGGATCGACCTTTCGTCATTCGAACGTGAGCCACTGTTGCTCAGGTCGCTCCGAGATCCGTAGCGGCCCCGTCGCCACTAGGAAACACGCATCACGGATTTTGAGCGTATTCAGGCCACGCACGGAAATTCACAGACGGCCAATGCGGACAACGGATGAGAGTTTGAAGCAACTTTTGATGCTGTTTCAGTCGTCATCATCGACTGGAGTTCAATTCGGTGAGCTCCATGGCGGCCACGGCCGAGCGCTGCGCCGGCAAACGAAAAAAGCCAACGAGGTCGAACACCCTCAGGTCTCCGACCTCGCCGGCTTACATTCGACTGGCCCCCCGGGAGGCGCGAGTTGCCCCTCGAGTCGTCTACCGACGTTTATCAACCGCTGCCACGAGCCGACTGGCGGTGGACCGCTATCGACCCCAACAGTGGACCTGACAAATATACTGCGCCGCGGTGAAAAAAAGCAAATGAGAAATCTTTTTGCTACAATTCCTCGACTGTATCAAGGTGGACCCCGGCGAGCTGGCAATATATCCCCATGTGGTTTCTGACCCTGGTTGTCCGCAATCTCATCCGGCGCCCAACCCGCTCCGTCCTGACCGTCGCGGCTCTGGCGGTTGCCATCGGAACTGTCGTCACCCTCCTGGCCGTCGCGGACAATCTTCGACGCTCGTTCGCAGAGGTGTACGAGCGGCGCAGCGTCAACCTCGTGGTCGTGCGTAGCGGGCAAGCCGATCGAACTTCGAGTCTCTTGCCGGAGCAACTGGCTAGTCGGATCAAGAAGTTACCATTTGTACAAAGCGTCACCGGGGGCCTGGTCGATATCATATCATTCGAGACAGCCGGCTTGTACGCCGTCCCCATCTCAGGCCGAGTCCCAAATGGACTCTTGCTCAACGACCTCAAGATCACTGCTGGCCGATCGTTAGAAGAGGGAGATACCAAGTGTGCACTCCTGGGGTTTGTCCTGGCGCACAACTTGGGGAAACGGGTAGGAGACACGATCTCAATCTACGACGAAGACTTCCTGGTGGCTGGGATATTTGAGAGTTTCAACACTTTTGAGAATGGAGCTGTCTTTGTCCCGCTTCGGGAGCTCCAGCGCCTGATGGGCAGAGACGGATTCGTCACCGGTTTTATCCTGATCCTCGACCCGAAATGCGACAAAGAGGTTGCTGGGCCTCAGATCCGCCAGTCGGTGGAGACATTGCAAGACGACAACGGACGTCCTCTTCGGCTGACAGCCATGGCAACACAGGATCATGTCGGAAGCGCACTCCAGATGCGCATCATGCAAGCCGTGGCTTGGCTCGTCTCCGCAATCGCGCTCCTTATCGGCGCAATTGGAATGCTCAATACCATGATGATGTCGGTCTTCGAGCGAACTCACGAGATCGGCGTGCTGCGCGCACTCGGGTGGCGGAAGCGTCGTATTCTTGTGATGATTCTCTGTGAGTCCCTAGCTCTCAGCTTGGCGGGCGCGGTTGTCGGCGGCGCCGGCGGCGTGCTCTTGTTGCAGGGTCTTAGTCACCTTCCATGGATCAACGGCCTCCTGCCCGGCGGGGTCGCTCCCATCGTCTTCATTTATGGGCTGGCGATCGCTGTTCTCATGGGTTTTACGGGAGGGCTGTATCCCGCGATCCGAAGCGCTTCACTGGTGCCCACGGAAGCCATTCGTCATGAGTAACAGTCGCCGTCTTCAAGTTCCCGGAAGTTCGGAAGTTCCGGGCCGGGTCGCCCCGGGGATTACTCCCTGGGGCTCCCACAGATCCAGACGTGCGCGTTAAACGCATCTGGTTCGTCACGCCGTGGAATCGCTGTCCCTCATACGACTGGGTGGTTTCGCGGTGACACGCTGGCGAGGCACGATGTCCTCGGCGTGGTTCCAACTCCCCGTCCACAACGCGGCACCCCGTTCGCTTCCCGGGGTCCGCAAGGGCCGTTCCCCGGCTTCAACACTGCCCGTCTGGCTGTCGTTCCGACCCCAGGCGCACCTTTAAATGGGCTTTCGTAATTCTGGGAGGGCGAGGCTCCGTTCGAGCCGCCGGGGAGATTGGCTCGCCGGAAGACGCACCCTCCCGGAATCGTGGAAGGAGATCTAGCTGCACGCCGCCGCAGGTCGAGACGTAACGATCGCTGGCTGGATCGCAGCGTCCGCGCATGAGACAATGAGCCACGATCAAAACTGTGGTTTGCGAGCAGCGTGTTACACTGAGCGCAATCGACGGGCGGCCTGTCCTTGATTTCGTACTCATGCAGTCGGAGCCCTCACGATGGCAAATCGAAATCTCTGTCCCCTTTCGTTGGTGCTCGGAATTCACGCCTTCGTCTATTCGGCCGCGACTCTCGGGGGCGAGAACACGCCCGAGCCGTGGGATCAAACCAGGGCCAGTCAGTACCTCGATCGGCGCGGCGAGGATTGGTTCAAGTTTGCAGGGGCATATCGCGGCCAGGGAGCTTCCACCACCTCGTGTGTCAGTTGCCATACCCTTCTCCCCTACGCGCTCTCGCGGCCCGTCCTGCGGCGCCTCTCGCATGAGAGCCTGCCGACCAAGTGGGAGACCAGGATCCTCGAGCAGACCAAGCAGCGCGTGGCCAACTGGGATCGCCTCGACTCAGCGAAATTCCAGCTCTTTTATGATTTCGATGATGCCAAGAAACGCAGTCACGCGGCACCGAGTCGGTTCTCAACGCCTTGATCCTCGCACTCGATGACCGCTTTCAAGGCCGCACAGAACCGAGCGATGTCACCAAGAAAGCGCTGGCGATTCTCTGGTCCACGCAGATCAAACAGGGCCAGCACAAAGGCTCGTGGGAGTGGCTCAACTTCGGGCTCGAACCCTGGGAGGCGCCGCCAGCGCGCTTCCTCGGCGCCTGCGTGGCGGCCATCGCGGTCGGCGCGGGACCGGGAAGCGGCCTGGTAAAGACCGAGAGTGGCTCGCGGGAACCGCTTGATTCTCTGCGCGATTATCTCAGAAAGAACCTTGGTTCCCAGAACCTTCACAACCGGGCCTGGATGCTGTGGGCCTCAGCGAGCTTGGACGGCTTGTTGACGCTCGAGGAAAAGGACCAGCTCATCGCGCAGCTTCTCGCCAAGCAGCAAGCGGGCGGCGGCTGGGGCCTCGCTTCCCTGGGCGACTTCACGCACGTCGAGCTCAAGACGCCGGCGACGGCGCCCGATGGTTATGCGACCGGGTTGATCCTGCACGTGCTCCAGCTTGCCGGCCTCACCAAGGAGAACCCCCAGATCAAGAAGGGCCTCTCCTGGCTGCGGTCCAATCAAGATCCGACCGGCGCCTGGCGTGCGCTGTCGGTCAACAAGGTCCGCTCACCCGAGTCAACAAACCCGGCCAAAGCCAACGTGGGCAAGTTCATGTGGGATGCGGCGACAGGCTACGCAGTCCTGGCGCTGAGCCACTGATATTAAGGATCTGGGCAGAAATAAGATGCCGGAAAAGTTGTCTTTCGCTCTGCGAAAGGCGACACTTATTTTTGCGCAGCGTCCCAAGCCTCCAGCGCCTGCGTGTACAGCTCGAATCCGCCCTCCCGGTTTGAGACAAACGTGACTCCGCGGCCGTCCGGGCGTCCAGGTCGGGAAGGTATCGCGGAGCGGGTGGTGCGACAAGTTCACAGGGTGAGAACCATCGGCTACGGAAACGTAGATCTCGAACTGGCCATCGCGGTTGGAGACAAACGCAATTCGCGAGCCATCGGGCGAGTAGGACGGGTAGTCGTCGAGACCGGGGCTCCTGGTCAACCGCGCGAGGCCCGTGCCGTCGGGCTTGACGGCGGCCAGCTCGAGTCCTCCCCATCGATCGGTCGCGAAGGCGATCTTGCGGCCGTCGGGCGACCAGGACGGATGCGCATCGAGACCCGGGCTCTGAGTCAGGCGCACAAGATCGGTGCCGTCGGCCGCCGCCGTGTAGATCTCCTGGTTGCCCTCGTGGGTCGAGGTGAATGCGAACCGCCGGCCATCGGGCGACCAGGACGGCCAATCCTGGTGCGCGAGCTTCCCCTGGTCGCCGATAACCGTCTTCAGCCCCGTGCCGTCGGCGTTGACCACGGCGATGTCGAGGTTGCCTTGTGTCCCGGAGAGGCGTGATCGCGGCAAACAGCACCCGCGACCCATCGGGCGAGAAAACGCCATGATACTCGGGCCCCTTGCGGTCGGTTAGCCGGCGCGCGCTGGACTTGCCGTTCCTCACGTCGAGCACGTACTGCCAGATGTGCGAGCCATCTGGCTCGCGCCGCGCAAAAAGGACGCGATGGCCAAGAGGGGCCCAGCTCGGCCGATACTTATCAAGCCCGTCATGAGTCAATCGGACCAGGGGGCCCAGCCTGCATTCGGACGGCCCGGCAGGCCCCGAAAGCACGGCGAGCGATAAGCAAACCGCCAGAAGTGGAAGGATGCTCACGGGCATCGGCGTCGGTTCAGTCTCGATTAGAAGAGCTCGTTGATGACTTGACCCGATGGTGTAAGGCCGATACCGGTCAGGTCGGTGGTCCCGATGCCGAGCCGCGCGAGCATCGTCGCGCCCAGGTCAGCCGGTGTGACGGGGCGGTCGACCGGCTGCTCCCCGCGGCGGTCGGAGCTGCCGATAACCTGCCCGCCGTGGACGCCTCCCCCGGCCAGGAGTGCCGAATAACAGGTGTTCCAGTGGTCACGGCCGGCGCGGTCGTTGATCTTGGGCGTCCGCCCGAACTCGCCCACGGCGACGATCAGCGTGGTCTCCAGCAGACCGCGGTCGTGAAGGTCGTCGAGCAAGGCCGAGAGCGCTCGGTCGAGCATCCAGCCGTGGCGGTCCTGCATGACCTCGAAATAGCGGTCGTGCATGTCCCAGCCGCCGTCGCCGCCATCCTCGGGGCCCTCGACGTGCGTGCTCCAGTTGACCTGCACGAACGGGATACCCGCCTCGACCAGCCGTCGCGCGATCAGACAGCACTGGCCGAAGCGATGCGGCCCGTATGCCTCGCGGACTCGAGGCCGGCTCGCGCCCGACGTCGAGCGCGGCCAGGCTCTGGCGCGAGGCGATCAGCGTGTGGGCCAGGTCATACTGCCGGCCCAATCGGTCAGATCGGCCCGTCAGCCTGCGTGCCAGCCCGAGATCCGTCGAGGCGATGCAAAAGGTCCCACCGCGCCTTGAGCCTGCGACTCGCCGCACTCCGGCGGGAAGCGTCGCATCGGGCAGTTTCAATCCGACGCCCGGCTCGTAGTCTATCCGGAACGGGTCGTACAGGCTGCCGAGCGACCCGCCCCCTTCGCCGACAGCGCGCTTCAGCCCCTGGTGGAGCGGGCTGCCGAGGATGACGTACGGGGGGAGCGACCCCGGATCGCCCCGGTGCAGCCGGCCGACGATTGCGCCGGTGCTCGGCCGGAGGGCCTTGGTATTCTCCGGGCCTCCCAGTCCGACTGCCCCTGCGATGCTCCCGGTCAAGGCGATCGTCCCGGCTACACCGTGGTCGTTCGACTCGTGGTGCATCGCACGCAAGAGCGCGAATCTGTCCGGCGCGGCGGGCCAAACCGGTCAACAGCTCGCAGACGCGCACCCCGGGAACCGCCGTGGCAATCGGCTCGAACGGCCCGCGATACTCGAGGGGGGCGTCGGGCTTCATGTCGAACGTGTCGAGGTGGCTCGGCCCACCCCATAGCCAGAGCATGATCACGGCATGTGCACGAGGCGACCCATCCCGGGCCGCGGCAGACAATGCGAGTAAGTCACCCAGCGAGAAGCCAGCAGCACCAGCCGTCGCGCAAGAGAGAAACGCTCGACGCGACAGCCGGTGGCAGCGATCAGGGTGGGTCACGCTAAGTTCGAGCATGAAACAGCGCCTACTGCCGACCACACGATACGAGGTCGATCACCCGATTCGTGGAGTTCGCGGCTCGACTGGCCGTCATTCATCTGCAAGCGTGCTGGCGCGATCTTCATCCAATTCGCTAGCTGCTCGCTCCAGAATACCAGCACGGCAGATGAATTGCAGCACGAACAGGTGTCGTCGTGTGTCTATCTATCGATCAGCTCCTCATCAGTTTATCGTCCTACGTGCCTTTGCGCGGGCGCCGGGCCCCCACGGCAACGCGCCTCCCTTGGCCATACTCGTCAGGACAGCTAGCGCGAGCAACACCACGCCGGTCGCGATGTAGTCGAGCCCCGCGACCGTCTTTCGCAGGGAGACGTAACCGCGGCAGCCCATGACGGCGATCCAGCCCGACAGGATCAATAATGCCGACAGGATCGAATATCTGTGGCCCAGAACGAAGCCGTACCCCACGATGAGTAGCGCGATCAAGAGCGGGTAGGCCTCGACCAGCCATTTCGGGGCGTCCGCGGCGTGTTCGGTTCGTCCGGTCATCGCGACGAGCGCGCCCAGAAGCGCCATCGTCGCGCCCACGGTCCGCAGCAGGCGACCAAGCCCGTCGTTGAACGCCGCACCCACCAGAAGCACGGCGGCCAGCGCCAGGTGGAACGCCAGCGGGCCTTGATGAGCTCCGGCTCCGATCGGGCGCATGGAAATTGTCGCGGAAAGGGCGGCGCATCCTGTCCCGACCAGGCAGCGCCAGGCGCTCCGGCGAGTGAGTCCGATGGCGGATTGGACCGCCGCGGCAGTCAGTATCGGCCATTCCCATGGGGAAGCAAGCGAACCAAGGTCGAGGGTGTGCGGTGAGACGAATGCCAGCGCGACGAGCACCGCCGTCAGAGCATCGAGGGCCGCCGGTACACGCCGCAAAGCCGCGTAACCGTAGAATCCCGCGGAAGCAAGCAGCGTGAGGAAGAAAGGAGTTCCTCCGAGCCGGTCGATGAACCGTCCCAGGAACCAATGGTACATCGGGTCGGCGCGATGACCGACGACCGTAAGCAAGACCAGTACCGCGGGCAGGAACATTGCAATCTGGAGCACGCCTCCAAGTCGCTCAACCAGGCCGATTTCCAAGAGGAGCGCCGCAATAGCCAGTCCGAACGGCACGAGAAAATACGGCCCAAAGATGTACGGCTCGGTTTCGGCCGATGGGATGTGGTGCATCGACCACGCCAGCAGAGCGGACCGCGCAACTACCGCGAAGCCGAGCACTCCAAAGAGCGCCCAGGGATACCAAGCCCAGCGCCAAGGACTGCCGTTCTCCCGCACGTAGTCGCGGCCGCGACGGATAGCAGGTATCAAGGTGAGGAATCCAAGCCCGGCAGCCGGCGAGAAGCCAAACAGCGCCCAGGAAAGCGACTCGGAGAGCGGCCGATCCATGAGCGGCGTGATCGCTACCGGGTAGACGAAAAACAGCGCCAGCGCCAGGTAATACGGCGCGCGAAAGAGCGGCGGCAGGCGCAGGCCGATCGTCCTGAGCATCCCCTCGCTGACCGCCACGGCGAAGAAGAGCCCCCCGAGGTAGCACGTGATACCCAAGATCGAGTCCCGGGCGAGCACATCGTCGAAAGTCACCGACATGGCGAGAAACAAGAGCACGACCAGGAGCAGCACAGTCCGGACGTCGTCCCAGACGTCGAGGAACCGCACCAAGAGACACGCCGTCACCGCCAAGAGCAGCGTGTAACCCGCCATACCGAACAAGAGCGCCCAGGTCTGGTAGGTCTGGGCCTGGGAGCCGAATGACACCCACAATCCCAGGCAGACCAGCAGGGCGCTTAAAGCATAGAACGGGTTGCTGGTGCAGACCCAGCGGAACATCCCCCGTGAGCGTTCCGACAGCTCCCGCGGCGCGGATTCGGAATGGACATCGCAAAGAGTCATGATGAAGCCCCTTGATGTGAGGATGAGGCGACGGGCACGAAATGAGAGCGCATGACAAAAACGGCCCGGCTCCCTCATCGAATCATAACCGCTCTCCGACAATTGTCGCAAGGGACTGTCGAGAAGCCGGATCGTTCGGCGGGATGCTACACCGATTTATGTTCGGCGGATCGGAAGCCGAAGGCCGTGATTGGCCAGGTTGACCGCACTCCGTCCGACCGGCCTGACAAAGGCAGCAACTGATACGGGCACCTCTGTTCCCTTGGCCCCAACCGCTAGAGCTTCGCCCAAGGCCGTTCACTAAAGCGGAGGGGACGATTTCTTCAGAAGCGTGCCTCTCACAAAGAATGGACTGGTTTCAGGACATGTGTGACAAGTCCCTCGGCTAAGTGGTTCGTTTCAGAATTAACTCCAGGGTTCGGCGAGCGGCGGACGGAAATATACCCCGGCCCAAGTGACCGTCGGACGGATTGATTAATCCGTCCCACGGTGAATTTGCATCTGCCGGTTGCGAAAATGCGCAAGAACGCAAAACCCGGGGACATTCCGTCGTCCGGCCGCATACTCGGCACATACTCGGCACATTTTGGCACCCGCGAAAGCATGCCCACTATGCCCAGTATGCCGAGGGTATGTGTCTATCCGCCGATCGCCTTAGAACTCCCAAGACGGCTGATCGTGTCCATACGACGCCGCATACGCTAACCAGGGTGGCGGCTCAATTCGCAGAAATACGCTGCGTCAGGTCCCAGATCGAGGGCCGGCAGGCTGCGAGCGCGCGCTCGAGTGCCACGCGATAGATTTCCCACGCATCTTCCGGCGTCATTCCGACGCCAGGCCCAGCCACCGGGAACACAACCAAGGCAGGAACCTCGGTCAAAGCCGCACGGTAATAAGGCGCCGACGCTCCTTCCCTTGATACGATGCGATCTGGTTGCATGACATCAATCTCCGCCAGAGGCGTTGAGAGGGAAGTTGACGATTTCCGACTACTGTCACCATGTTCATCAAGAGCGATCACAAGTCTTTTTCTACCTTCTTGATTCTTCGACAGCGCATTTCCATTTCAACAGCTCCCGGAGCACGCGGGATCTCGAAATCGTCCGGCTATTACGGTTAAGCCGGCCTTCCTTGCGGCCGGTCTCGCGGGGCGCGAAGGCACTGGCAATCCCCCAGCCCAAAACCGTTTTCCACTTTTTTTTTTGCGTTCATCACTTGAAAGTGTCTTGCCAGGTGATCACAATTCGGCTTCCGGCGGCGGGAGACGACCGCGCGTTGAATTTGATTCCAGAATAAGGAGAACCTTGGATGACGACCGCGATGATGACGGAACGAGCCGGGAAGGGAATGGCCGGCGTGAGCATGACAGGACCAACCGGCGTGATGGGGACCACCGCCACGGCTCCGGCCGGCACGAACATGATGATGGTCCCCCGCTGCACGATGACATTCGAGAAATGCACCGGCGGCATGAAGATCGTGTGTGCCTGTGACGACAAAGTCTCGGCGGCGATGCTCCAGAACCTCTGCACCATGATGGCCGGCGGACTTTGCAGTTGCTGCTGCGTCATGAACGGAATGACGGTCTGCTCCTGCAATCTGACCATGGCCCACTGCAAGTACGAGGCGACCGAGGACGGCGTTTGCATCACGTGCACCAGCGGCGATCCGACTTGCTCCGCCATGGTTCAAGCGTGCTGCGTCTGCATGACCGCAATGATCAAGACCGGTTGCACCTGCTGCGTCTTGATGAACAACATGCCGGTGTGCTGCTCTTGCTAAGTCAAGATCCATTGCGAGGCGGTCCCGCCCTTTCGGTGCGTCAGGGGCAGGGGAATTGTCTCCCGGGGAAAAGGCGGAGACCGCCACGCGGTGGGCGTCAGAGCTGCCAGTTCTCGAGGGCACTCAACTCGTGATCGACTCCGAGGCCGGAGTCATTACGCGCTTGAACGGATCGAGAACGTACAGACGCCCGGGATGAGGCCCCGGGGAAAATTGATGTCGATGTCGTTCCCCCTCCAGGCCGCGGCCCGGACGCTCTGAGAATGGGAGCCCGTCCGGTACGGGACTCCGGGTCAAGAGGATCGTAGCCCTCTATGGCGGCCTCTGTGTTCGAGGCACCCTGGCTCGGCACATCGGGTCGACGGTGCGGATAACCGGTCGAACCCGCCGTCGGAGAGACCCGGTCAAGCGGCCAAGGCAAAGGCCCGCGTTGACTGGGCCATAAGGATATCGGCGCGCCGGTGAGGCGGCTTGACCTTGAGCCGCGATTCAATCATCGTGCCGGATCGCGGGCCAGAAAAGGGGCAGGAGGCCGCAAAAGCGGCAGGACGTATTTCTTGAGGAACAACGGAGAATCTGGTCCGAAATGACCGCCGAGGTAGCCGGTTGTGATCATCGCCGGCCGCCAGCGGATCTGACGGACCTTGGAATAGGCACAATTCCGGCGCCTGAGCGATCGCCCTCGGCGGGGGCCGCGAAGCCAACCAGCCCCGCTCCCGCCGTGCGAGCTCGATCGATCGTACCAAATACGAGCGTGCCCAGGCCGAGGATGAAGACATCCAGCGGCGACCAGAAGACGACCAGCTCGGCGCGGACGGCGCGGAGGGCTCGAGTCAAGTCGTATCTCGGCGACAACGCCGGCGCTAGCAGGATGACGCGCTCCACCGCGTCTAGATCAAGAAGCTCGAGCGCCTTGACCACGACACCCGAGCCTCCCGACTTGCCAACCAGGAACACCGGCTCGTCCGGCTGGGCTTTCTTGAACCCCTGCACCATCGCGGCGATCGCGCGAGCCTTGGCATCGCGGTTCTGCACGTCCGTCAGATCGGCCAGCCAGCGACCGAAACCGTGCCCCCAAGGGAAAACCTCGACCGCATGGGGAAGTCGTTCCGCGGCCATGACGTACCGCAGGCCGGTCCCGCAGACATCCAACCCCCCTACCCCGTCGGCGACGATCGCGAGCGGCCGCGGCTGAGGATCACCATCGCCGCGAGCCGTCCCGAGATTGGGACCCAGACCCGAAAGCGGTGGACCAAAGCAGAGCCGGTAGACGGGCGCGATGAAGAGGGATGTGAATAGAGACACGGCTTTGGTCGCGACTTCAGGATCGGGAAACAAATAACCTACCGGTAAAGTCGTCTTTCGCTCCGCGAAGGAACACCCTCGGCGGAGCGAAAGGCGACACTCATTTTCGCGCCGCGACTTGATCAGATCGAACGCCAATCACGATCAAGCCGGCGCGGGCTCGGTTTCGGAATCTTGCCACTTCATGGCACGCGCGTGTCGCATCGGAGCGATGCGCAAGATGACCTCGCCGTGCTGGAACAGGCGGAGCGTGCCGTTGGATTGGCTGACCACAACGGCCAGGGCTTTGGTGATCTCGGTGATCGCGGCGGCCGCCCAGTGGCGCGTTCCCAGTCCTTTGGGGAGGGTCAACCCGGTCATGGGGGCGTCGATCAACCGGCAGGCGGCCTCGACCGTTCCGTCGCGGGCCACCACGAACGCACCATCGAGCTGGGCGATCTCCTTGATCGCCTCGCGAACGCGGAAGTCGCGGACATTGCGTTCCTTGCGACGATAACCCTTGAAGGGATCGAAACCCAGCGGCCGCGTTCGGCTGATCACGTTGCGCGCATCGCCGACGACGATCAGCGTGCCGACGGCTTTCCCCTCGCGGCCTTCGCGTCCGATCTCGACCGCAACGTCCACAACGGCCTTGAGAGTCTCGAACGGTACGGACGTCTCAAGGGCTCGCAGGTCGCGAGCGGTCAATCGTTCCAGGTGCTCGCCCAGGCGGATCACCGAAAGCGAATCGAGCGCCTCGGCGTCGAACCCCGAGTAAACGACCACCACCCGGGCGCCTGCCGGGAGCTGGTCGTTGGCGACGGCTTCAATCAAGGCGAGGCTGATTCGTTCGGTAATGGCGGCCTCCGAGGGCTCGACCTCGATTGCGGTCAGGCCGGCCTTGCGGATCGTGTCGAGCTGCCGCTGGGAGGCGCTGGCAACGAGGATCGACACTTCAATACTCTTCAAGACCCGGACAACCTCCCAGTCCATCGGCTCTTCCGGCAGGATCAGCACACCGCGAGCGCCGAGCCGGCGCGCGACCTCGCACGCAAACGACAGGAACGGCAAGGGCGCAGTCGCCTTGGACACGACGCTCGGCGTCACAGAGTGCATCCTCGATGGAGGTTTTCACCCGATCCGATCACTTCTTCTTGGGGGTTTCGGTCTTGGCGGCTGCCCCGGCCGGTGCTTTCGGGGCTTCGGCGGCCTTGGTCTCGGCCTTCGGCGCAGCCGTCTGGCCCTTGGCCTTGCGGATCTCTTCAATCAATTGCTGGAGCATACGGGCCCGCTGGTCGTACCATTGCTTCAGTCCGGCGCTCGGGTTGACGATCCGCACGTCATCGACGTAGTTGATCCCCTCCAGCTTGCCGTAACCAGTGAACCAGGCGGCGAAGACCTCGGGACTGACCGCATAGGGTTTCTTGGCGGTCGCGTTCTTGAGGGTTCGGGCATCGGTCGCCCGACCCGTGATCAAGATGTCGAGAATCGGCGGCGGATCGATCGAAGTCTCGACCAGCCCCGCGTCCTGAGCCGCGACGATTGCCTCCGCAACGGCTCTACGGGCCGCATCAAGCTTGGCCTGCACCTCGGGTGGAATGGGAGGCAGCGGCGGCTCGGCCGTCTTGGCCGGCTCGGCTTTCGTCGTGTCGGCGCTCTTGGCCGGCTGGGCCTTGGACGTATCACTCTTCGCCGGCTCGGTCTTGGAAGCCTGAGCTTCCTTCTTCGCTTCGCCCTGGGCAAACAATCGATCCATTCGAACGGTCGCGACCAAGAGGACCACGCAAACGGAAAACGCAAGGGTGACTAATCGCTTCACCACTCTCAAAGCTCCTTTCTTTTCGAACCGAACTTCCGGAACTTGTAGTTCTTGCTGAGTTTAACCCTCGTGCCGACTCTGTTCCAGTGTCATTGAGCGAGCTTCGTGCGAAAAATCGGAATTGTATGGGGGGATTCTGGAAGTTGGGTTATGCCGAAAGGTCGGTTTGCCGAATTGAATAGTGAGGTAGATCGAGCGGCGTTCCGCTGGCGGCGGTGGCGCTGCCTATATAAGGATAAAGCCGGTCATCGGGAGGACAGCGATGCCCCGCCAGCCGTCAAACTCGCGAAGGAAACCGGCCAGGAAGGCTCGGCCGGTGCTGGAGGGACTGGAGGATCGCCAGCTCTTGAGCAGCGCCCCGGCCGCAGCGGCGATCGAGGCCTCGCTGCCATCCGGTGGTGTCTTCTCGCACGGCCACCGCCAGTTCCAGTACCGCACACCGACCGGCGGGCGTGCGGTCATCGTCCTCCAGGGTATCGGTAGTCTCAAGGGTACGTATGTTCGACGGTATGGGCCTTCACATCGAGTACGCCGATACCAATTCCTTCTCCAAGATTATCGGTGAGGTTTACGGCGGCGGCGGACGCGCCCCCCTGGCGAGCATCTACAACCGCCACCTGGTCGAGGCGAATGCGCAAAACAGTCTCAGCGGAGTCGGCGGCAACGTTCTCCAGGCGGTGATCCTCAATGACTGGGACCTCGTGGCCGGAGGCACGATCAACCTCACGTCGGGCGTCAACACCCTGGTGCTGAACTCGATCGGGCCGAACACGCAAATTCATCTCCGCGAAATTCCCGCCGCCCTCGAGCCAACCGCCCTGGTCGCCAATGCGCAAGCCGTCGCGACCAGCTCGAGTAGCTCCTCGGCAAGCTCGTCATCGCCCTTCGGTTCGGGCGGTTCGTCCAGTAGCGGGGTCACGCCCACGCTCGCGGTTGGAGTGCCGACCACGATCACAAACTCGAATGGCACGAATTGGACGTACGTGCTGGAAAACAAGCAGGATTTGACGCTCACCGGGGTTGGGGGAAGCTTCACCGCAGGTACGAACGTCGTCGAGTCGTTGCCCGCGGGACAACCGCGACAAACACCACCCCCTGCCCCTCCGGGCATCATTCTCAAGGCCAACACGATCGACGGCGCTCCCACTGCACCGATCAACCTGCTGACCGATCCCGTGATCTGGGGCTACGACGCCCTCGCCGGCCAGCTCGTGCAATTCAGCTTGAATCTGGCCAATGACACCGGCGCCCCGGACGGCCTCACGATCCCCGTGCCGGTGCGCCGACCGTCGCGGGCCTGAATCTCGGTTGGAACGGCAGCCAGCTTGACGTCCTCGTCAGCTCGGGGACCACCGTCTACGCCTTCAATGCGACGACCGGCGCGCCCGACGGGTCGTTCGACACGGCCGCTCTCATGGGACCTGGGCCAATCATCTCCATCGGCTCGACCGACACCGTCACGGTTCTGGATAGCTACGACAACAATTCGCTCCAGTTGATCGACCTGGCGTCGAGCCTCGAGACGGGAACGGCACAACCGGCTGCGGGCAGCCCGGCAACCTTCAGTCCCCCGACCGCCCAGACCACGTTCCTGGGGGGACTGACGAGCGTGCCCGGCTCGACCACCGTCTACGGCACGGTCGCCGCTCATTTCGACAGCTTCCAGCCCGACACGTTCCAGCTCGGGATCCAGTCGGCCAACACGGTCATCGTCAAGCATGACAAGCAGAAGGGATCTAAGCCGACTTATCAATTTAGCGGTGGAACGGCAAACGCGGTAATGCTGGATGGCTCGTACGTTGACGTCACGCCCAGCCCGTTGATCGCCGGCCAGACCGGGCCGGCCATGGGGAGCGTTGACAGCAACCTCGCACTGGTCAAGAATCCATCGAAGGCAGGCACGAACGAGATCGAACTTCTGAATCCCACGACCAATGCCAAGGTCGCCAAGATCACTTTGGCCTACGCCGACCCGCTGGTCGCGCTCAGCGGCACGTTCCGTCCCGACCTGAACGGCTCGGGCGACACCGGGGCGGCCTTGATCGACATCCAGGGCGACGTTCAGTCGATCCGTGGCAACTCGGCGACCGGGATGGTTCTCAATGACAGCGGCAACCTCAACCTGATCAAGTTCACCAGTCTGACCAATTCGACGATCGTCGGCCAGCCACTCGGCCACGTCGTCGTCAGCAAGCACCTCGTCAACGTAACCATGCTCACGCCGAGCCGAACCGTCTCGACCCGCGGCGGCGTTCAGGTGGTCAGCAACCTCCAGCAAATCGGGCCGCTGTCGTTCACGGGCGACTAAATTCCGGCGCCTCTTGGCAGTGCATGCCTTTGCAGGGTAACTTGAGGTGTTTCCGGCGCATGCAAGGGTCTCGGTGCTCTCGCGCGCCGCGTCCACGGGCCCATCAAATCCCTACGGCCGGTCGCTCAGGCACGCAGGTCGAAACCCCCGTTTAGGCCGATGAGGGCACAACGATGGAGGAACCCAACAAGCACAAGCACCTTGTCGCCAAGGTCGTCGGCGGTCTGTTCGGCGCGGTGATTGCTCCGATCCTCACCGGGATCGCTCTCTACTACATTCAGAAGAAGCTCGATGACCCGAAACCGGACGCCCCCGCGCGGCGCCCGCCCAGGTCGCCAACCGGATCGCCCAGGCGGACGGTCCGACCGCCCCGCCGCTGGGTGAGGCCAAGGCGACGACCAAGGCGAAAGATCTCCCCAAACCGGCTCAGGCCGCGGACCTGGCCTCGGCGGCAACGCGTTCGGCCCAGCGGCCGCTCTTGAAGACGAAAGATCTCCCCAAGCTCGCGTCGGCCGCGGACCTGGCCTCGGCGGCAACGCCTTCTGCGCCGGCCGGCGCTGAAGAAGAAGGCGCGCTGCGCCGCGGCTCTTTAATGGCCGGGATTTGACCGGGTTCGACACCTTCCTCGGCCCACCCCGCCGTGCAAGCCCGCCCTACGGGCGAAACAACGATCCCGAGCAAGTATTCACGGTCGCCGGGGGCCAACTGCATATCTCGGGCAAAGTCTTCGGCGGCCTCGTCACGCAGAGCAGCTACGCGAATTATCACCTGACCGTCGAATACAAGTGGGGTGAGAAGAAATGGCACCCACGCCTGAATATGCTGCGACTGGGCGGCATTGTCCTGCATGCTTCCGGTGAGCCGGGCGAGGTTCAGGGCTGGTCGATGGCCGGGATCACCTGCCAGATCGGCGAAAACGACACCGGCTCACTGGTCCTCCCCGACGCACTGTCGAAGCCTATCGCGTTGAGCGCGCATGCCGAGAGGGTTGCACTGAAGAAGGCGGACCGGCTCGCATACGTTTACAAGCCGGGGGCGCCCCTGGCGAGAGTGCAAGCCGGGTCGATCCACCAGCTCGATTATGTTCCACATCAGGCCAAGGCGGCGCCGGGCAAGGCCGCGCGCGGGCTGATCAATCCCGTCGGTCACTGGAACAAGCTCGAGTGCATCTGCGAGGGCGACCGCATCACCATCATCCTCAACGGAACGGTCGTCAACGTTGCCATCCGGGTCTCCCACACCCGGGGCAAGATCTTCATCGAGTCGCGCGGCGCGGAGATCTTCTTCCGCACGATCGATCTGAAACCGCTGTCGTGAGCGGAAACGTGGTTCCTCAGTCTGCCACAAACCGGTCTATTTAAGCGCTAACTAAGCGGTTGAAACGCCAACCGGCCGGTTGCTCCAGGGCGGTTTCAAAGCTTGCGGAGGAACTCCGAAGAGAATTGTTATAACAAACGTATCGATTTCGACGATATTGACGATTGTCCGGAATCGATGCGCGCTTCCCCAGGGTCGGGAGTTCGACGATGGTCCGTTGTGCATTCGGGATCTTGCTCTGCGGCGCAGCTTTTTCCGGGTGTGCAGTGCATGAAACGCACAAAGATCACGACCTGATCCGAACGGCTCTCCTCGACCTCTATACGAACCAGATCATGGACAACCTCGTTCGTACGGTGAACGGGTTGCCGATCATTCAGCTTGACTATACCAACGCGGCGACCCAGGTCACGATCACGAATTCGATCTCTGGCAGCGACACCCAGGCAATAACCGCCAGTAACCTTTTGACGATCCCGGCCGCGACATTGGCGGCGACCCGGACCATCATGACGACCCTGATGGGCAATTTGGGCAACATGAATTCGAACCAGGTGAGCATTGCGGCGACGCCCCTGACCACGAGTAACGAAGTCTACGACGCCTACCTGGAATTCCTCGATGAGGAAAAGAACCCGGGCAGCCTCATCGTGACGTGCGATCCGCCGAAGCCGGGGCAGGCTCACTTGTGCAAGAAATTCAACGGCCAATATTACTGGGTGCCAATGATGTACCGGAAATTATTCTTCCAGTTGGCGCTCTCGACCACAGCCCAGAGGGGCAAACCCTTCCAGGCACCCGACAAGTTCTACAAGGTCACCTTGGCCGATCCCGGCAGGCCGCAAGACAACCCGACATTCCCCGGAACGGGGTGGCTCCTCATCTTCGACATCGCCGGACAGAAGATCCCGATCGATGATGGTTACCTGGTCCTCGATAGCGACAAAGCCGGCACGAAATTCCCGATCCAGACGGTCCCGGCAGCGACCACCGCCGGCTTAGCCGCTCCGTCCGTGGCGACGCAGCTCCGCGTCATCATCGGCCACGATGACCTCGACCTGGAATTGGATCAAGCCGGAGTGAACGAGCCGCAAGTCGGCCGTAAGGACTTGCTGTATGTTTCTGACAAAGATAACAAGCTTCGTTTCGTCTTCTTCGATGGCAATGGACAGCCCAAACGCTACGAAGAGGCTGGCTCGAAGGACAACGCGAAACTCAGGCAAATCAAGGCCCTTCTCGGGACGCTGTGGCGAGTACGGCCTACCGAAGATCAGAAACTCGATGTCATCGACCTCGCCAGATCGATCTGTAGTCACTACCCGAACGCCAAACTGGGCCTGTTTTCGCAGTTTCCGCAGACGGGCAAACTCTTGCTCAAACGCCATGCTCCGACAATTCCCACCACCGAAGATGCGCTCAATCGGGTGAATTTCCAGCTTCAGCAGATACAGTTCAATCAACTACGTCAGCCCACCATGTGATCTCGTCTAGCGAATGCTGGGTCCGGCGAAATTTCGATCAGTAGACTAGCACTCAACGACCGAAGCGTCACGGCTGTTGAACGTCACGGGTAACGCTGGCAGCCCACAGGCTCTTTTTTAAGGAGCAACGCAATGGCGGATACGAGTGTGACAGAAGTCGACATCGACATCACATTCCGTCAACAAGTAGTCGTCACCGCATTCTCGGCGTCTGGACAACAAGTCGGCAGCACGAGAGGGCCCGAACGAGATCTGGTAAGAGAGATTCTCATGAAGACGCTCCAGGCAGTGCAGGGCTCCAGGAGATCAATCACGCTCAATGTGGATAACTCTGGCACCATTCAGAGAGATCCGACCTTCCCCGTCAACCCAGTAGCCAGTGCCGCGACGACTTCCTCTCGTGCGCTTCCCTCCGGCCGTGCACGCAAGTCCACGACCCTGAAGCCGGAAAGGACGACCACAAAGCCGAAAAAGACGACCACAAAGCCGAAAAAGAGGACTGGAAAGCCGCCAAAGACGACCACAAAGCCGAAAAAGAGGACTGGAAAGCCGCCAAAGACGACCAGAAAGCCAAAAAAAACGACCCCAAAGCCAGAAGGTTGAAATGCCTACCGACGTAGATTTCTTCGGTATTCGTCTCGGATGACCGCTGTCACACCGGCTCCTGGACGTCGCGCCGCTGAAGCCGGATCCACATGCGTTCGCTCTCGCGTCGCGAAAGCCAGGAGAGCTCTCATGCGTACCGTCAACTTATACGCAATCGTCCAGGCGGTTCGCTCCACGACAGCGACCAAGCGTCGTCGATTCTCCGGGACTGTGCCAGTCCCAGAGTCCCTGGAATGCCGCCAGCTTCTCTCCTTCCTCGATCCCTACGGTGCGAAATTCGCCCGCGTCCAATCCGGCGGTGTCGTGGACGTGATCTCGGTGGCAGGCCCGGGTCAGGTCTTCACGGAGCCGGTCAACCGAACAATGATCGCCATCAGCCTCGTGGGAACGACCCAGGACAGCCAGGTCACGATCGCGTCGCTGGGAGCACGCTTGGCGGGTGCTAATCATCCCCTTCAAATCGAGAAGATCGTGGTCCGCAGCGGCCGCTTGGGCTCCTTCCAGGGCTTGACGACCGCAAATCTCGACGGGCAAATGACGCCGCTGACCGGTCCGGTCACCTCGCTCCAATTCGACGCCATCGGACCGGCCGCTCAGATAACGGTCAATGGAAACCTCGGCCAGTTGTCCGTCAACCGCGGAATTGACCTGGCGCCCGCCGGTCATATCAGCGTGTCCAACGACTTGACGGGATCGCTTTCCATCACCCGCGACCTCACGCTGGCTGGCGGCCAGATCAACATCGGACGGGACCTGACCGGCACCGTCAGCATCGGCGGTAACCTGAGCGCGAGCAATGGAGGCCAGTTCTCCGTGGGTCGCAATCTCGGAGCCACCGCGACCGGTGCTGCAGCCGACACTATCGCCGGGAACTTGTCCGTGGACTCCGACAGCAAATTCTCGATCCGCGGCAATCTGAGCGCACTGACCGTGGGCGGTAACCTCGAAGCGTCAGGGAGCGGAGAGATCTCCGTCACCGGCAATCTCGGCACCCTCACGGTGAGCGGGGGCGGAGGCGCCTCGGCCACCGGCAATGTGACCTTGAGGTCGGGTGGCGAGCTCCTCGTGGGCCAGAACCTGAGCTCTCTGTCTGTCGGTAGCAACATCGTCACATCGACGGGTGGCACCATTCAGGTCGCCGGCGATCTCGGCACCCTCTCCGTCGCCGGCGATGTCCAAGGTGACGGAAGCAAGGATATCGTCGTCGGCGACGACTTGGGACAACTCACCGTCCTCGGCGGCGCGAGCGGCGGCAGTTTGCAAGATGTCGGCATCAACGTCGCCAAGAACATTCAAGGCCTCGATATTCGAAACGGGATCTTCAACAGCCTGATCGAGGCCGGCATCCTGATCAATGGCGGTACGCCGGGGACAGGCTCTAACGGGTGGAACATCGGGCCGGATGGGCCCATCGCGGTCATGGACTCGGAAATCCTGGCCGGGTTCGAGATCGAAAACATCACAATTGGCGGTGACGTGAAATCCGACCTTCCCTCGAACTCAGCCGGCAGCACGACGCGAATCGTGGCTGGCGAATATCCTGAGGGCACCTACCTGCCTGGGGGCACGATCGACAAGTTCCAGATCACGGGCCAGCTCATCGATGCCGTTCTCGCGGCCAGCGTCGAGCCCGATAATGGCTTCTATCCTCAGCCCGCAGGGACGATCGAGGTAGGCTTCACGCCCACTCCCCCGGCTCCGCCAACCACCATACCCAATTATACGGCGCCCCCCTTCGAGGATTCCAGCGTCCCCGCAGACTTGGTCTTGGCGGGTGGTTCCATCAACCCGAGTTTCATTCCGGCGCCCTTGTCACCCACCACGACGCCAGGAACCGTGGTGCCCATACCCAGCACATCGACGGTCCTGGGCGGAGTCGTGACGAGCCCGCACGTCAACAATGCCGACTTCGCCGGAATCTTTGCAGCCGACACACGCGGGGTGATCGTGGGGCCGCTGCCTCCGATCCTGCCTCCGAACGGGTGAGCCCCCGGACCGGGGCGCCATGATGTAGCCTGGGGCGTGAGCCCTTGTCCTTACCATCATCTTTAGGTGGTCAAAAGTGCGCATGACCGCCCTTTTTCTCGGCTTTTTCGGCCTCGCACTTGGTAATATCTAGCCAAGCCACTCGCTGAGGTGGAGGGGAGGGATCGCGTTCCGACCGCAGGAGCACCGGATGGACACCTTTGTTTCGGATGCCGAGACTTGGGCCATGACTCAATTCGCCACCACCGATCTTCATGACAAACGCCGTACCAAACGACTTGTTCACTTGGCAACGCAAATCGCCGCAGATCCGTCCGGGAGTTTTCCGCAGCAGACCGAATCCTGGAATGATCTGAGGGCCGCATACCATTTCTTTGATTGTGAGGATGTCACCTTTCAAGCGATTGCCAGTCACCATTGGGAGCTTACCAAGAAGACCGCAGGGGAGCGTCTCCTGATCATCGCAGACACGACCGAAATCGATTACGGGCCGTGCCGACAGGTCACGGGCCTTTCGCCGGTTGGTTCGGGTATCGGACAAGGCTTTCACCTTCACTCGGGTTTGATGGTTTCCGCCGAAGACGACCGGGTTCACGGTTTGGCCGGACAACTGATCTATCATCGTCGGCCAGTTCGCAAGGGGGAGACGCGGACCGAGCGGTTGCGGCGTGACGATCGCGAATCACAGATCTGGGGTAATCTTGTCATCCAAATGGGATCTCCGCCGTCGGGAACTTTTTGGATTCACGTAGTCGATCGTGGCGCCGACGACTTTGAGTTTTCCTATCACTGCCAGCAGACGGAAACCGAATGGGTGGCGCGAGCCAAGAGCCTTAGCCGGATCATTATCACGCCGGAGGGCGGGAAAACGCCGCTGAAAGCCTACTTACGAACACTGCTGCAGGCTGGATGTTACACGCTCAATCTGCGGGCTCGGCCCGAAGTACCGGCCCGGATGGCCAAGCTGGTGATCGCCTTCGGGGCCTTACGGATGCCGACGCCGAAACTCCAAAGCGCATTCCTGAAGCAGGTCAAACCCGCGACGATCCCCATGTGGGTGGTCTGGGTGCGCGAGGTTGATGCTCCCGACGGAGTGAAGGCGATCGAGTGGGTGCTTTACACTTCTTTGCCGGTGAAGAATTTTAAACGTGCTATGGCGATCGTGGTGTACTACGAGAAGAGGTGGCTAATTGAGGAGTGGCACAAGGTCCTGAAGACGGGCTTTCGGGTGGAACGTCGCCAACTCAAGACTTGCGATCGTCTCAAGGCCATGATGGGATTGATGTCCGTGGAAGCAGTGCGGTTGTTCCAGTTGAAGGGAATGGCGCGGACAGATCCCGAGCAGCCTGCGACCGAGGTAGTACCCCCCAAATACGTGATGATGCTGAAGGTGGTGCGCAACTGGCGCCCACGACAGCATTGACTGCGGGAGGATTTTTTCGGGAGTTGGCCAAGCTAGGAGGGTTCCTGGGCCGCCGTCGCGATGGGGAGCCAGGTTGGATGACGATCTGGCGGGGTTGGGACAAGCTGCAGACCATGATCCGGGGCGCTGACGCTATCATCGGAATATCTACATCGGAGTGGTGAAGATGATGGTAAGGACAAGGGCGTGAGCCCCAGGAATCAGAAAGTGCGCAAACAATTGCGCATTTGAGTCCCCGAGATGGGGGCGGCACGCATCGGCCTTCCGGCGTGGGTCGGACCAAACCGGGACGTCGCCCCTCGCGAGCCTTGGAAAGGGAAGGACTTCGTTGCTGAACGCTCAGCCCGATCCCGCGCCGGCCGGCTGCTTTTCGGGATGGAGGTAGATCAGGCTCTTGCCGAGGCGGCCGCCGTAGTTGCCCGCCGAGATCCGCAGCAAGCCCGGGGTGTTCACCGCGGCAGCAATGGCGGCTTGGGTCGCGCGGATAATGGCGCTCAAGTCACGGCCGTTGATGATGATCTCCATGACCGATCGGACGTTCTCCGGCAACTCAGATTTTGCTCTGGTGTCGCCGAAAAGTTGCGGGCAGAACTTCTCGTAAGTGCTCGCAACGGTGAAGCGGTATTTACTGCCTGCCTTCGATCCGCTGCCGGCGACGCCGCCCGGGAAAGGCATGATGACGCCGGGACATTCGCGGACGGCCGCGACGCCGGCAACGGCCGCGGCCACGGCGGCATCCTCGGTTTCGCCGAAGAACCACAGGTTGCCACCCATCAGGCCTTCTCTATAACCCAGCCGCCGGTCGAGGATGAACTCGCCGCCCAGCGTCGGGATCCACCACATCTTGCGGCCGAAGCGTTCGATCCGCTTCTGAAACCCGTCACCAAAATAGGCGATCTTCCGGCCCATGCGAAAGTAGTTTTCCGAATCGATCAGATTGAAGCACGCCGCGGTGGGACAAGTGAGCACATTCTGGCTGATGCGAACGAGCGCCGCTTTCTCCAGGGCCCGGACGTGGTCCTTCTTGAACCGCGGCACGTGAAGCTGCACGATTGCGCCGGGCGCCCGTCCGGCGTCGGGAAGGATTCATCACCCCCCGGGCCGACCAATCGATCCAGTCCGGCCTCGCAATCGCACAGGATGGTGCTCGACGCATTTCCGGTGGCGGCATTGACGGCATGCTCGACCCACCGCTCGTCGCGAGCCGTGATCAGAAACTCGACGTAGATGCTACGGAACGCTTCGGCGTAAGTGTCGTCGATCTTGGCGCGCATGGGGAACACGGAACCTCAAGTGAGACGTCAAGAGCCCGGCGATCGACCCCGGCCGTGGTACGTCGCCGCTTCCGTGACGACCCTGTCCATGAAGACGTCATGTGGGCCGACGATCAGGTCGTCGAACAACTGGCATTCGTAACACAGACCGACAAGCGGGCAATCGGGTCGCACGCGATCGAGCAGCCGGTCGTAGTAGCCCTGGCCGTTTCCCATCCGGCCGCCGCCGCGACTGAAGGCCACGCCGGGTACGATGACGATATCAAGCTGCTCGGGCTGAAACTCCTTGCCAGGCTCGACCCACCGGTCGCGCGGCGGCTCCAGGATCTTCCAGTTGCCGACCACCAATTCGTCCATGCTCTCGAGCCGCCAGAGGCCGAGCTGGTTCGCCCCGAAGTCGTCCACGGTGCAATACGGGACCACGATCGTCTTGCCGCTGGCCAGCGCCGCGGGAAGCGCGTGCCGTGTTCGCACTTCCGACCGGCAGTCAACATACCACAAGGCCGTCCTGGCCGCTCGATACTCGGGCAACTGCATGAGCGTGGCCACGGCGATTTCACTTACGCGGTCCTTGTTCTTCTGAGCATTACGCGCATCATACGCCGCCCGGCGCATGATGCTCTTGGCGTCCGTCAGTTCGGTCGATGTCCCACTCAACGGAATGGTACTCCATCTTGGTTTGAGAGATTCGGCTCCCGGCTTCAGTCGGTAGTCGCCGGCTGAAGGGGTACTCCAACTTACCAATCGAAGACTGCGGCGCCACTACCGAGCGTTCTGCAAGTAAGGCAACTTCTTCGCAAGTTCTAGCACCTACCGTCACCGAATCTAAAATGCTCTGGCGAGCCTGTGCGGCGGATCGTTTTTTTGCGGCTATCCGATTATGCCGGTCGCAGGCTTACGGAAATCCTGGTTTCGTCGCGAATTTACTGTACGGATGTTGACAAACGGCCGATGAATCGTTTGAATTTACGAACCCGGCGTCATTCTGTTCACGTGTGTGCAGGAGCGGCCGGGCTGACCAATCGATGGGAGGGGATCATGCCACATCCGATTCCGGCCGGGCATCACGCGATTACGCCGCACCTGATCATCAAGGGCGCATCCGAGGCGATCGATTTCTACAAGCGGGCTTTTGGTGCTAAGGAGCTTTCCCGGATGCCGTTCCCGGCGCCGGACGGGCAGGTGAAGCTCGGGCACGCCGAGTTGCAAATCGGCGATTCGCGACTGTTCCTCTCGGATGAGTTCCCGCAACAAGGCGGTTTCGGTCCCGGCGCCACCTCGCCGGTGACAATGCACATCTACGTAACCGATGCCGACGCGGCCTTCGCCCGCGCCGTCGAGGCCGGTGCGAAGGTGCGCATGCCCCTGGCCGACATGTTCTGGGGCGATCGCTACGGCAAGCTCATCGATCCGTTCGGGCACCACTGGTCAATCGCCGAGCACCTCGAGGACCCGACTCCCGACCAGATGCAGCAGCGAATGGCCGCCGCCATGGCCGCCATGGGCCGGCCGGGCTGCGAGAAGACAGACCAAACGCAGTCTTGACGCCGTCGCGGGCTGATTCTACCGTCGATAACAGGCACGCAGTATGCAGCGATCCGTGATCGAGACCCGCTGAACTGTTGGTTTGATCGAGGCCGCGACTTTGTCCCGCACCACGAAAAGCACGAAAGCGATACTGGGAATTGCCCTGGCGGCCCTGCTGAGCGTGGCAGCATCCGCCCGATCCTTGGGTGCCGACGATCGGCTGTTCCGCGACCGAGTCGCGCCGGTTCTCGAGAGCCGGTGTGTCCGTTGCCATGGCGATCTCGCGCCCAAGGGCGGACTGAATCTCACCACGGTTAATGACCTGCGGAAGGGCGGGAAGAGTGGGCCGGCGGTCGTGCCGCGCCAGCCCGGCGAGAGTGTGCTGCTGGACAAGATCACTGGTGATCCGCCCGAAATGCCGCTCAAGGAAAAACCCCTCTCGCGGGAGGAGGTCGACGGCATTCGAGCCTGGATTCAAGCCGGCGCCGACTGGCCGCGGGGAGTCATCCTCCAGGACCGCCGCCTCACTGGCCGGCGGTGGTGGGCGTTCGAGCCGCTCGCGAGTCCTGGCGTGCCCCGCGTCAAGAACCTCGCGTGGGCCCGAACGCCCATCGACACGTTCATCCTGTTCGAGCTCGAGAGGCGCGGGCTGAGCCCGAGCCCGGAGGCGGATCGCCGCACGCTGATTCGCCGGCTCAGCTTTGACCTCTTGGGGCTGCCGCCGACTCCCGAGGAGATCGATGCGTTCGTCGCCGACCCGTCCCCCGATGCCTACGAATCGCTGGTCGATCGCTTGCTGGCGAGCCCGCACCACGGCGAGCGCTGGGGACGACACTGGCTGGACGTGGTTCACTATGGCGACACCCACGGCTATGACAAGGACAAGAGGCGGGACCACGCCTGGCCGTATCGCGACTATGTGATCGGGTCGTTCAATGCCGACGCGCCCTACGGCAGGTTCATCCGCGAGCAGGTGGCGGGCGACGTGATCTGGCCCGGCGAGCCGAAAGGGGTGGTCGCCACGGGGTTCATCGCCGCCGGTCCCTGGGATTTCGTGGGTCACGTCGAGCTGCGCGAAGGGACCGTCGACAAGCTCAAGACGCGGCTACTCGACCGCGACGACATGGTTTCGAGCACGATGGCGACGTTCGTGAGCATGACCGCCCATTGTGCTCGCTGCCACGACCACAAGTTCGACCCGATCACCCAGACGGATTATTACCGCCTCCAGGCCGTTTTCGCGGGTGTCGATCGGGGCGATCGTTCCTACCAGACCCACGAGCAAGCCGCGCGACGGCGGACGCTGGAAGGGCGCCGGGCGGCCATCCTGGAGCAGGCCCGGCAAATCAAGCAGAAGATCGACGCTCTCGCGAGCCCTGCATTGGTCGCGTTCGACGAGCAGATCCGACTACTGCGGCGCCAGCTTCGGGACATGCCGGGCAATACCTCCCTGCGCGCTAGCCCCACCAACGGATATCATTCGGTGATCTATCCCAAGCCGGATGCGGTCGCGTGGGTGCAAGTCGATCTGGGGGCTTCGGTCCCGATCGACGAGATTCACCTGGTGCCGGCGCGACCGACCGACTTTCCCGACGCGCCGGGCTTCGGGTTCCCCCCGCGGTTTCGCGTCGAGCTCTCCAACGAACCGAGCTTCATCCATGCCGAGGAAGTCGCCGCCGAGTCGCGCCCGGATCATCTCGGCTACGAGGACGAGCCTTATGTGATCCGGCCGGGCGCCCGGATGGCACGCTACGTCCGGGTCACGGCCACGAGGCTCTGGAAGCGTCTGGACGATTATGTTTTCGCGCTGGCCGAGCTGGAAGTCATTTCGGGCTCGGTCAACCGGGCTCGGAAAGCGAACGTCTCCGCGCTCGACTCGATCGAGGCTGGTCGCTGGGGACGAGGCAATCTGGTCAACGGGTTCGACAGCCGGCACGCGCTGCGGGATTCTACGGATCGTGCTGCCCGGTCACGTCATGACGTGCTCTACCGGATCATCGAGGCGGAGCGGGAAGAGCGGCGGCTGGCCGATGCGCTCGTCGACCCGACGCTCCGCCGCGAGCGCGACGCGACCGCCGCCGAACTCAAGGAGATCGAGGATGAAATCCGATCATTGCCCGCCGGAGAGATGGTCTATTCGGCCCTGCCGCACGCGCCTCGCCGCATCGCGGTGTTGCGGCGAGGAGATGTCGAGCAGCCCGGCGAGGCCGTGGGCCCCGGGAGCCTGGCGTGTCTTCCGGGCCTGCCGGCCAGTTTCGTGCTCGCCCATCCCCACGACGAGGGAAGCCGGCGGGCCGCGCTTGCCGGCTGGCTTGCGAGCCCGCAAAATGTGCTCACCTGGCGATCGATCGCCAATCGCGTGTGGCACTACCACTTCGGCCGCGGGATCGTCGAGACTCCCAATGACTTCGGCCGGAACGGCGCCCGGCCGTCGCATCCCGAGTTACTGGACTGGCTGGCGGCGCAGCTTTGCGATCACGGCCAATCGCTCAAGGCGTTACATCGGTTGATCGTTTGCAGTGCGGTCTATCGCCAGTCGTCGGGGAGCAACGCGGCATTCGAGGCAATCGACGCCGACAACCGGTATCTCTGGCGGCAAAACCGCCGCCAGCTCGACGCCGAGGCCGTCCGTGACGGCGTTCTAGCCGTCTCGGGCACGCTCGACCAGCGCATGGGCGGCCCTGGCTTCGAGCTTTTTCACTTCAAGGACGACCACTCGCCGGTGTACGATCACTCCGATCCTGACAAGGTGGATAATCTCCAGGTGCGGCGGCGGAGCGTTTATCGGTTCGTCGTGCGGAGCGTGCCGAACCCGTTCATGGAGGCGCTCGACTGCGCCGACCCGAACCTGAACACTCCGGTTCGCAGCCAGACCTTGACGGCGCTGCAAGCCCTGGCGCTCTGGAACGACCTGTTCATCGTGCGGCAATCGCAAGAATTTGCGCGAAAGCTCGAGGCTGCGCCAACCGAGCCGCGCGCGAGGGTAGCCGCCGCGTACCGCCGCGCTGGGCCGCGCCCGTCTGCCGGCGAGCTCGATCGCCTGGCTGGCTACGCGGTTCGGCACGGCCTGGCCCACGCCTGCCTCCTGCTCTGGAACACAAATGAATTCATCTTCATCGATTGAGCAACTTGATGAGCGAATTGTGATGCTGGTCGCTGCGCGGCAGCGATTATCGGCTTTCGCTGCGCGAACGGACGTTTTTTCGCGAAGCGAAAGACAACTTTCCCGGCACTTTTTTTTCACGCGGTTCCCTGGGAAGGCGAAGCTGACCTCATGAAGGAAGCGTTCAACCAAAATCGGCGCGATTTCTTGTGGCGCACGGGTGGCGGCTTCGGCGCGCTGGCGCTCGCGCACCTGATGGGGATGGAATCGTCGCTGGCGGATCCGGTGACGGGCCAGTTGGTCGGTCCCCGTTCCGAGCTGAACGGGGGGCTTCATCACAACGCGCGCGCCCGACGCGTGGTCCAGCTCTTCATGTCGGGAGCGGCCAGCCAGTGCGATACCTTCGATTACAAGCCCGCGCTCATCAAACGAGACGGGCGCAAGTTTGAGCCCGGCGGCAAGGTCGAGCTATTCCAGAGCGTACCAGGGGCGGTGATGGCAAGTCCCTGGAAATGGCGGCAGTACGGCCAGTGCGGGCGCTGGGTCAGCGACCTGTTGCCGCACCTGGCAACCTGCGTTGACGACATCGCCTTCTTGCCGGCGATGGTTTCCAAGTCGAACGTCCACGGACCGGCAACATTCATGCAGAACACCGGCTTCGTGCTCCCGGGTTACCCGAGCGTCGGGGCGTGGATCTCCTATGGTCTAGGAAGCTTGAGTCAGAACTTGCCCACCTTCGTCGTGCTGCCGGATTCGCGAGGATTCGCGCCGAACGGGCCGGCGAACTGGAGCGCGGGCTTTCTGCCGGCCGCCCATCAGGGAACGATGGTTCGACCGGGCGCCAAGAGCCCGATCTTCGACCTGTTCGCTCCCGAAGAGGCGCACCTGACTCCGGAAGCGCAGCAAGAAGGGCTGGAGCTCCTGGGCCGGTTCAATCGCGACCACGAACGCGATCGGCCCGGCGACTCGCGGCTCACGGCCCGCATCGCCAGCTACGAGCTCGCCGCCCGGCTGCAATGCAGCGCGCCCGAAGTGCTCGATTTGACTGGCGAGTCCCTGTCAACCAAGTCGCTGTACGGCCTGGACAATCCCACCACGGAAGACTTCGGCCGCAACTGCCTGATCGCGCGCCGGCTCTTGGAGCGGGGCGTCCGGTTCGTGCAGGTCTGGAGCGGCGCCGACAATGGGTTTCCGCGCCGGAACTGGGACTCGCACGAAGACCTCGCGCGCGACCACGGCGTCATGGCCGCCAGCATGGACAAGCCGGCCGCCGCCCTGGTCAAGGATCTGAAGAATCGAGGCCTGCTCGACGATACGATCGTGGTCTGGACCACCGAGTTTGGCCGGATGCCGTGCAGTCAAGGCTCCAAGGGACGCGACCACAACCCGTTTACATTCACATCATGGCTGGCCGGCGGCGGAATCAAGGGAGGCGTGACTCACGGGTCGAGCGACGAATGGTCTTACAAGGCCGTCGCCGACGTGACTTACTGTTACGATCTTCACGCCACGATCCTCCATCTTCTGGGAATCGAGCATACCCGGTTGACCTTCCGGCATAACGGCATCGACCGCCGGCTGACCGATGTGAGCGGGCATGTCATCAAGGAGATCCTGGCGTGATGCGAGCCGATCACCACCGCAGGCCCTGATGGTTGATCTTCGCCTCGACCCGCGCTCGCTCCGCCGCGATCACCTCCGCGAGCGCATAGTGGCCCGGCCGGGCGCTCATCTCCTGGGCGTCCTGGCGCAGTCGGCGGAGCCATGGCCGCATCCGCTTTGAAGCATCGGCTGTCGCCACGGCCGTCATGCGCTCGGCGAGCTGCTCCGGAAACGAGGAACCCTTGGGCCAGGCTAGCTGGATTACTTCGTTCCAGAGCGCAAGCGCGCGACGAAAACCACGAGCCCGGTCCGGATCGAGCTCCATCCGAGCCAGCCTGGCGGCTGCACAGGTTTCGATGGCCAGCCAGACGCGAGGGCTCTTCTCTTCGCTCGGGACCCGCGACAGTCGCGTCTGCAGCTCCTGGTCGGCACCGAGCTCTCCAAGTGCGTCGATCAAAAGCTCGTCGAACGTAAAGCGGAGCTTGCGGTCGAGCCGTTGTCGCTCGATCGTGCGCAGGGGCGATCGCCAGTCGAGCGGCCGTTGCGCGCCCACTTCACCGCTTGGTCCACCTCCAAGGCTGGCAGTAGTGGTGCGGCCTCGCGGTCCCGAACCAGCCGCCGACTCCGCGACCGCTGCCTCCAGGCACCAGGCGAGCCGCGCCGCGTCGGTATCGTTGTCGTGACCGTCGGGAGACTCGCTTCGCGAAAGCACGGGCTCGGTCATCTCGACGACTCGCCAGTCTGCGTACGTGGGGGCAATTCTCCGCCAATCCAGGGCACTCACGCGTTCGCCGGCCGCGTGCGAATCGTTTGAAATCTTATTGATGCGACGATCCTCAAGTCGGTAAAGCGGGTCACCCAGATAGATCAGGCGACAGGGGTGGCCAAACGCCTCGGCTTCGCCCTCTCGCAGGGCAGCGACGAAGGGGATTCCCGCGGCCAGGAGGTCGGCGACCAGCGTGGGCGTCCGGAATGCTGGGAGATATGGCTCGTACACCGACCCATAAAAGATGTACGCTCCCTGTGCTAGCCAGCGGCCGGCGATGGTTTGGGGATCGGTGAGGTCGGCGGCCGAGAAGCTGTGGATCATGAAGACGGCGACCGGAAGACCGCGGGGCAGGTCCGCGGGCCTGCCCGGCCCCCCTGCAATCGCAAACCGACGAATGACTCCCGAGGAGTTGACGAACACCAGGCCATAACGGTTGATGGGGTTGAATGTTCGATGCCAGCCTGCCAGGTCAGCGCGACGACCCGCGCGGTGGTCGAACCGCGTCGGTTCCCAGCAGGTCTCGCCGCAATCGTCCGGCCGCCCGGCTCATGTCGTAATCGGACCAGGGAATGCCGCCCTCATAGGTGTTCCAGAGAAGCGCCGACCTTGGTTGGAGGAAGAGCGCGGCCATCGCCCGGGCCACACTCGCCGCGGGATCACCAAGCAGCCTGCCGGCGTAGGCCCAGCGGCGGCGGGTTCGGGCTAGCCACCCTTCGCCGTCAGGATCCAGCCGCCGGCCGATCAGGTCGTCGAGCGCGTAGATTCCCCGGGCAGGCCCGGTGGCCCGCTCGACGTTGTAGCGGTAAGGCCAATCCCCCGCCAGGGTGAGGAAATCGCACTCGTCGCCGAGTTGGTCATATTGCGGAACAACCGCGGCCACATGAGCTTCGATTCTCTGGACGAATTGCCAGGCATCTTCCCAAGACAGGACATCACCCAGCCGCGCGGCGCGGTTTGGATCAAGACTCGGTGTACGACTCGCGATCACGGGCTCGACTCGAACCATCCTCTGGAACCGTCCCGCTGCGAGCGCGACGGCACCCGCGAGCATCGGGCTATCGGGCGCGGTCAGCACAAGCCCAGGTGCTCCCCTAGTCGGTGTGCGGGGGCGGTCGTCCGTTCGGTCGCGGGGGGCAACGGGCCCAGGCGGGGCTGAACAAGCACTGGTCAATGACCGGATCGCTCGTTGCCACACGGCATCCGAGAGAGTCTCCCGGCTCTGCCCGAGACCCGGATCGGACCCCATGGCTGAGCTTTCGGCGCTCACATAGCGAATGACCCGAGCCGGCCGAAACGCCCGTAAGAACGGCAGCGTCCAGGCGGGCGAGTCGATCAGGATTGGAAAGAAGTGGTCATCGTCCCAGAACGAGATCGCCTCGAGGAAGCTGGTCACGTCGGGCACCAGGCAAACCTGATCGATCACGCGGCGCCCTTGGCCGGTTGACCGCCGCCAGACATCGGCCGCGAGCCGGATCGACTTCAGTCGGGGATCGTCGAGTCCCACGGGCGCGGCTGGCCTCGCCCGGACCGATCGAGAGGCGGCTGCCGCGGTCCGTTGGTCGCGGCCACGCGCGGGACCTGCTCCGGATTCTCGCGACCCGCGCCAGAGGACGGCCGAGAGGCCGGCCAACCAGACACCGAGCATCAACCCCGACAGCAAGATCGGCCGGCCGATTCGCGAGCCGCGTCCTCCCATGCGAACTCCTTGCCGCCCGCCTCGGACGTTACCCGCTGAAATGCCCAACCCGAGGCTAGCAGAATGAGACCAGGCTACTGGTCAAATGGGCATAGCCCCGTCTCGGGTGGAGCAAACTTACGATAACGGTTATAATTCAATACGTCGAGGAACCCGCAAGCTCTTCTTCCTCGGCGACGGCGCAGGGCGCTCTACCATCGTGCCCTACCAACTGAGTCGCGTCGTATCTCGCGTGAAACTTGAGACTTATGGGTACGGCCAACGATTTGGATAAGGGTCGAGTGCTATGAAAAAGGGGGGCATCCTCAATCCCGCGATCTGCTCTCTCTTGGCCGAGCTGGGGCAATCCGACGAGTTGTTGATCGTCGATGCGGCCTACCCGCTTCCGACCGACGGCCACGTGATCGATCTGACGCTCACTCCCGGCATCCCGCGCCTCCTGGACATCGTACGTGCTGTGTCGGAGGAGCTGGTCATCGACGCCATTGCCGTACCGGCCGAGATCAAAGAGCACAGCCCGCGAATTTATCAGGAGATCCTCAGGATTGTCGGCGACACCGACGTCGATGAGGTTCCCTTCCACGAATTCAAGGAGCAAGCGCTCGACGTCAAGGGGATTATCCGCTCGGCGGAGTTCAGCCCTTACGCCAGCGTCCGAATCGTGGCCGGGAGCGCGTTCTGACTTTGAGCTGATCCGCGAGGTCGTCCGTCGTCTTGGTCCGGCGGAGAAGGTCGTGGCGGGCTGCCTAAGCCGGATTCTGTCGTGCGCCAGAGTTGACAAGAAGTTCCCTGGCGCCCGGATGACCATTTTTCTGGGACGCCGGTTACCCGGCGCCTCGAGCGACCTACCCGGAAGTCGTAACGGATCGGGCCGATCCGTGAGCGACCGACGACACCGAACGTCTGGGATTCCCCATTCGCCCGGTCCAGCCGGTCAACTCTGCCTCCTTATTTGGTCTTGCTCCCGATGGGGTTTGCCGAGCCAGGCCGGTCACCCGGCCTGCTGGTGAGCTCTTACCTCACCGTTTCACCCTTACCTCAGCCGCAACGACGGGTCGTCTGGGCCGAGGCGGTTTGTTTTCTGTGGCACTTTCCCTATCCAAACCGCCAGAAGCGCGTTCGGACGGTGGGCGTTACCCACCATCGTACCCTGTGGAGTCCGGACTTTCCTCCGCGGCAAGTCCCCCGACCCAAGCAATCCGCTGGTCTCTGATGAAACCGGTCGAACCGCAGAGGCCGACGCGCCACGGCGATCATCGCGCCCGCCACGATCTATCCCTATGATACGAGCGGCCGGATGGTCTGGCAACCCGCCCAGCCCTGGCGAAGACGTTCAGAAAGTGGTCCCATCGGGTCACCAAGCAACCCCGCGACGTCGAGAGATCCAAGATTCACCGGCCGCTCAGCGTTTCACCTTGAACGACTGGAAATCGCCAGCGGCGTCCGGCTCTTCCTGAACGAAATCGACCCATTCGCGGATGAGTTTCTCGAGCCGTTCCAGGTGCTGGAAATCAGCCTGAGGCTCGAACATGGGCGTGACGACCGTGCCAATAATGGCCTTCTGACGCTCGTAAGGCGAGTCGCTGGCAAACACCTGAGTTTTCATCTTACCGTTGTCGATGTCGGTCCGAAGATAAAAATAAAGGGAACGCGACTGGGTGTGCCGCAGCACAACGCCATCGGGTAGCTCCAGGCCGCGGCAAGGTGGATCGATATTCCGGAAGTGCTCGAGCTGGTTGCCGATCACCTCGACGACGAGCCGATCCTCGTCGCCTAACTTCTTGTTGTCGTTCATCTTGTCCTCTTACTCTTACCGAAGTAGCCGCTCCAGGCCAGTTCCATCACCGCGTCGTCCAGCATGGAGGGCCGTTTGGTGAAGCGGCAGATATCCCGGGCACGTTCGATCAGGTCGCGGGGCTCGCAGCCGCGCATCTCCCGCCCCTCGGAGTCGTAGCGCATCGAGCAATCGCTCCACCAGGCCCGGTGGGACGGGCATGCCGAGGGCGCCGGCATACCGCTCGAAGATTGTCCGATAACGTTCGGGCGACGGTGGATCCAGGCAGAGGCGATAACCCAACCGGCGCAGGAAGGCGGGATCGGTCACATGCTCCGGGTCCAGGTTGGTAGCGATGATCAGCGACTCGAGGAGCGGGATCTGGATTTTCCGGCCCGAGTGCAGCGTGAGGTAGTCGATACGGTTCTCCAGCGGGATGATCCAGCGGTTGAGTAATTCACGGGGTTCGACACGTTGCCGGCCGAAGTCGTCGATCAAGAACATCCCGCCGTTGGCCTTCATGTGCGGCGGGGCCTCGTAATAACGCAACGATGGGCTGTAGATCAGGTCGAACGACGTGAGCGTCATCTCGCTGCCGCCCACGATCAAGGGCCGACGGACCCGTACCCAGCGCTGATCCATGGTCCACGCCTGTTCGACCGGGACCTCCAGGGCCTGGTGCACTTGCGGGTCGTAGACCCGGATGATGTCTTCATCGACCGCGATACAATACGGGATCCAGATGTCGCCCCGCAGCGCACCATGGATCAGCCGGCCCAGGGTTGTCTTGCCGTTGCCCGGCGGCCCGAAGACGAACAGGCTGCGGCCGGATGAGGCGGCGAGCCCAGCCAGGAGCGCATCTTCATCGGGCAATACCAACTCCGAAAGGCTGGCGGCGACGTGTTCCCGAGTCACCTCGGGGAAACGGGCAAGCTGCCACTCGATCATCGCCGTGTAGGCCTCGAGCGACACCGGCGCAGGGCCGATATAGCCGGAGACCTCCAGGAGCCGCCGGCTCGCTCGCGGCCGCGGCCCGAGATCGCATAACGAAAACCGAATGGGCCGGACGAGCCCAGGGTCTCAAGGAGCTGTTCGGACCGCATCTCATCGAGCAACTCGCCCACGACCCCCTGGGGGAGGCAGAGCTTGCGTGCTGCCCATTCGGTGGTGAACTGGAGGACCGTGTACGCCGTCTTGAGCGCCAGGTCGCGGAGGGTCGCCGGGCTGATCCCCGCGTCGCGGTGATCCGTCGGGGCTTTCGGCACCGATTCGCCGCCATCGGTCAGGAGCGGCGGCAAATGCGCGGGGCGATCGCCTTCGGCTCTAGTGTGATTGTCCGAGGAGATCGGGATGCCGCCGGTCGGCGCTATCTCCGGATCACTCCACAAGTCCGACCTCCCGAGAGCTGGCGACAGGAGCGGCAGTAGCGCCGATGGCGAAATGTCGAGTACCGGCCCGGCCATCGTGATATTGCCGGTATTGTATTACCCGGCCGCAGCGGCAACAAGGTCACAACCCGCGGCCAGGTCACCGCAACCTCGGTGTCGCCGGCCGGGAGCAAGACTATTGAACTTTTTCAGGCCGGAATCTCAGGGTGGGGTGCAACAATCCGTGCGATACTTTGCCAGGGGCGGACACGGCTGGGGATGATCTCGGCTAGCCCCGCGCCACGGTCCCCTGGATCGTCACCGTCACCGGCGGTAGGGGCAAGTCGGTCTTGATCTTTACCTCCTTCTTGAAGTCGCCGGTAGTCGTGAACGCGCAACGGAAAACGACCCTCTGCATCGTGGCCGCGGCCTGCGCCAGCTCGAAGCCCAGCGTGAGGCCGTCGCCGAGTCCTTCCACGTGTGTGACGCGGAACGGCTTGGTTGCCCTGACCAGGACGTGCCGTGTCAGCGCTTGGCCCCGCGTGACCGTGTTCAGACTTAGTACGCTCGGGGACACGCTCAAGGGCGCTTGCACGGTCGCTGCCACCAGCACCGGTACGGGCGGAGCGTTTATCTGATTTGTCTTGAGATATACGAAGTCCCTTATGACGCCCGCCGGGGCATTATCCATGAGAGTGACCTTGAGCTGGTAGGCGACCTTGCCGGGCCGGCGAACCAGCTCGCCCAGCGCCGCCTTGAGCGGCAATCGCTCGGCGACAACGACTTCCTCGATCTTCCAGTCGCGCGTGCCGTTGTACTCGACGTCGATGGTCTCGGTACGGGCCTGGCCGCGTGCGACGGTGCCGAAGGCGATCTTGTCCGGATTGAAGACGACATCGGTCTGACTGACCACGGAGACTTTGAGCACACAAGTGGACACGGTATTCGGACCGACCGCCACGCGCACGCTCTCCGTCCTGGGACCGGTGAACTGCCGAGTGTCCATGGTGACGTCGATGGTCGTGCTCGCGCCCGGTTGCAGGTTGCGCTCTTCCCGGGGTGGCCCTCACGCAGCCGCAGCTAAGGCGCAGGCCGGTGATCGCCATGGGTGCCGGGTAAATGTTCGTGATCTCAAAGCGGTGAGAGAGCTGCGTCCCAAACGGCACGACCCCAAAGTCTTTGCATAGGCCATCCTTGAACATCCCCTCGGCCCACTCCGGAGAAGAGGCCGGCTTGCCGGGTGCAATCCCTCCATTTTTCGGCAAAAAACCGTATGAGCCCAGTACTTTTTGCGTAGAAACGGGGTGCTTTGCGGCAGGGAGCGGTCCCTGCTGGTGTTTTGGCGCCGGCATTCCCACCTTTTTGCCGACAGTCTTCGGGAATAGCAGGACGGCACCGGTCGTGCTCAGCAAGGCGAGACCGATCGCCGCCAGCAATGCATTCCTCATGAATTACTTTACCAAGTTGTATTTCAGATTGCCCACGATGATGGACTGTAGCGCTCCCGGCACATCGGACGCGTCGTTTACTTGAGTGTACGTGCCCTCTCCTTGGACCAAAGATCGTAGTACGGTGACGTCATCCTCAGTGTCGCTGCCATGGTAGTAAAGTAACACGAAGACGGAAATCCCGTAACTGTTCCAAGCTGTCGCTGCGGTTTGGGTTGCCAGGGTGTTTAGCTGGGTGTCGGTGTCGCCGCCGTGCTGGCCATTGGCATTCGCGTTCGACATGCCATCCGATGAAACGATGATGGCTTTGCGCGTCCCGGGAGGGGCTGAAGATGTATACGCCGCGCTCGTGAACATGTTAATCGCCTGCTGCAAGCCGGTCGCCAGGTCTGAACCGCAGCAGTCCGGTGTGAGCGTAGTAACCGCGATGCTGGTGTTTGTCCCACCATAGACATTATAAGTGTTTTTCAACGTCGAGTTCGCGCAGTCCACGAGCTTGCCGATGGTGGTATTCAGGCTGCTAAAGTTGGCGCCAACAGGCTGTAAGGAAGCCCAGGTGCTCCCCCAACCGCCGTGCTGAGCCACACCGAAATTCGACCAGGGCGCGTACTGCTGGAAGGACGCCAACGCGTCCTGTGTACCGGCTACCGCATTGGACAGGTCCGTGTTATAGGACTCAGAAATGTCCTGGTCGAAAACCACATCCCACTGCTTCACGGCCGCGGTCGCCGTCGTGCTCACGTTGTTGCTCCTGATGCCCATCGCACCGGCAAAGAACGTGCCTACCGGGTTGCCTCGCGCCGAGGTTAAATTGACCGTGACCTGGACAGCATTCGCGTTTTGCGCACCCGCGGTGAAGGTGCGCGTGTTCCCGTTCCACGTCCCCAGCACCACATCGGAGGAATTCAACGTGACCGCCTGCCCATTTGCTTTGTTCAGGCTTGCAGCTTGTTGCGCATAGGACAACACTTGCGCCGCGCTGATCGGCAACCCTCGGGCGCCAGCCAAGGCCGCCGAATCGGCAGCGGCTTGCGCCTGGGTTTGAACGCTCCAGAGGAAGCCCATATCGATTGCACAAGCCCCCATAATCAAGACAACGGTGATCAGGCAAGCCGCCATGACCAGGACAGTGCCGCGCCGGCCATCAGAGATTCGAAAACGCTTGAACATCGAGGTCAGGTTCCTTTCATGAGAACTTTCATTCTTTGATCATGACGACAGTGGCCGAGAGGGTCTTCCCCTGGAAATATGACATTAGAGGCATATTGGGCAACCAACCAACACTGGCGTATGGCACGCTGATCGTGAGCGTAAGTGCAGCGCCAGATGCGGGGTTAGAGGCCAGAGTGGGCGAGAGTGTTTCGGTGTAACCAGAGATCCCCGTCGTCGCGAGATAGTTGCTTACCGCCTGAGCAACTTGCGCATCGGTTTCGAGGGGCAAGATTGCTTGCCGCGCGCCCTCGCGGGCTGCGTTGACGAGGATCTGCTGGACCATGATCACGCGCCCGAACTCGACGATGCCGAGAAACATGACCAAAAAGACCGGCGCTATGAGCGCAAACTCAGCAGCAACCGCTGCTCGGCGGGCCGAGCGCTTGGGCGAAGCAGACCAAAGGACCATGCGACACCTCTGACTGTGAAGCGTTGCCTTCTGCTTGGAGACGTGCCAAGCAACAAACCATAACTTTTCGGAGGAAACTAATCAAGTATCATGATTCAAGTCAAGCATGACGAACTCTTTCGATAAGCGGACGCGACGTTACGCCCTCGTACCGCGCGACGCGATGTAAATCGAAGCCGCAACGATGATCACAGCGACCCCGGCGGTTTTCTGCAAATTGTCGGCGTACTTGATCGTCAACCAGGTTGTATCGGCAGCATCGCGCAGGGTATTCAAGGCCGAGAGGCCCTGGGTGGGGAGCAGCCAGACGAGGCCGCCGACCATGGCCCCGATCGCGACGATCGCCATTGCCGGCTTCCAGTGGACCGGCCAGGTCCGGCTTGATCTCCCTCCGGTGAGCTTGCATTCCACTTCGCGGCAGTGCAAGAGGAGCTTGCCGAGGATCTCGCGATCGGTACGCTCGAACACGCGGAGGTTGAGCCAGGGCTTGACCGTCTCCTCCAGGCCGACGTAGAAGAGTCGTTCGGGGCCGGCGGCCTCGGCGAGCGACCGGCAGGCGGCGATTAGCTCGTGCCGCAGGGCTGCATAGGCGCGGGGATCGAGCCGGCGCCGGGCCGGACGATTCTGTGCAAACTGCGCCAGGATCGTTGTCCAGCGACCCCAGCAGTCTCGGAGGACATCGCGGTCGGTTTTCCGCTTTTCCGCTGTCATCGGTCGATCCCCTTGTAGGGAACGATTCCTCGTTGAAGCTCGGAACCATGGAGATTTGATCGAATTCTGACGGTGCTCGGAACTGGCTCGACTGCGGGCCATGATCGCTAACCTACTGGTGCATAATTGTGCCGAGTTGCTCCAAGATTTGGAAGACGGCGGGCCCGAGTATGACGACGAAGATGGAGGGGAAGATGCACAGGAGGGTCGGGAAGAGCACCTTGACGGCCGCCTTCGCGGCCATCTCCTCGGCATGCTGCTGGCGCTTGGTCCGGAGGGTCTCGGCGTGAATGCGGAGCGACTTCACCAGGCTGGCGCCGAACCGCTCGGCCTGGGTGATGACCGAGGCCATGCTGCGGATCTCCTCCAGATCGGTACGCACGCCCATCTTCTGGAGCGACTGGCCCGGCGAGCTCCCGAGCTGGACCTCGCGCTCGACGATGGTCAGCTCGCGGGCCAATAGCGGATGGGCCGTCCTCAGCTCGGCGCCCACCCGCCGCAACGAGGCGGAGAGGCTGAGGCCCCCCTCCAGGCAGATCACAAGCAGGTCGAGGGCGTCGGGCAACGCCCGGCGCAAGCTGGTCTGCCGTTTGGCCTTGCGGTGGTCGAGCCAAAAGCCCGGCCCGATCATTCCCACGATGCCGCAGCAACCGGCGCCCAGCAAGGCATATTCCGTCGGTACAAGGCCCAGCCCCCCGAGCGCCAGGCCGGCCAGAGTGGGGGTGACAATGAGGAGCAGCTTCGCCCCGAGGAAGATGGACAGGGTCTCACGCCCGTAAAGCCCCGCATGGATCAGCCGGGTCCGAAGGACGGTCCGTTCCTCCTCATCGGCAGGCATCAGCGCGGTCCCCAGCCTCGGGAGAGTCGTCTCGGTGAAGGCGTTGGCCTGCCCCGACCGCGCTGCAGGGTAGCCCGTGCGATCATCCCGCTCTCCCAGGTCCTCCAGCCGAGCGTCGAGGTGAGTCCGTTTCACGGCGACCAGCGTGTAGATCAGGAGCACGCCGCTGCTCGCCATCACGAATACGATCAAACTGAGAATGCCTTCACTGGTCATGGATCGATCTCGCGGAGAGGAATGGGTCCGTCGCGTCGATTTTCGGGCGGGCACCTTCTAGAAGTCGAAATTGACGATCTTTCGGATCCACAATGCCCCGAGCAACTCGAACGTGAGCGTGGTCACGATCAGGCTCGGGTGCTCGAGCAGCTTGCCCTCGTAGTCGGGGAGCAGAACGAGAAAGCCGAAGAACATGACGACGGGTAACGCCAGCAGGATCATCGCCTGCATCCGGCCTTCGGCGGTCAGGGTCTTGATCTGGCCCCGCGTGCGGTAGCGCTGGCGGATGACGTGCGCGAGCTTGTCGAGCATCTCGGCCAAGCTGCCGCCGGTTTGCTGCTGCACGATGACGGCCGTGACGAAGATCTTGACCTCGAGCAGGCCGGTGCGGCGGGCCAGGTCGCGCATGGCGACCTCGGGAGAGAGGCCGAGGTTTTGCTGCTCGTAGCAGTAGGATAACTCACCGGCGATCGGTTGCGCGAACTCGTCGGCGACCGCCTGGAGGGCCTGGGACAAGGTTTGACCGGCCCGCACGATCCGGCTCATCAGGTCGAAGGTGTCGGGCAGTTGCGACAAGAGCTTCTCGAGGCGAACCGTTCGCTTGTACTTGACGTATGCCAAGCGGTGCAAGGGCGCCAGCCAAGGCCGCCACAACGGCCACCAGCACGCTTTGCCGCAAGAGGCCGCCCAAGAGGCCGCAGCCGACTCCGACCGCTGCCGAGACGGTCACGAGCTTCTCGATGGTCAGGTTCAGTCCCGACTGTTCGACGATCACCTCGCAGCCTTCCACGCATGTCCAGCGCTGGCTCCAGTTCCTCAGTCCCGTCGAGCACGAGCCGGTTGGCGTCCTTGAAGACGAGCGCCTACGCGCCCGCTCGCGCTGTGCCTTGCGGAACTCCTCGTCGATCCGCTCCTTGACCCGCGACCGGTCGCGAAGGTACAGGTCGGAGATCGATCGAGTAGATCGCCGCGACCGCTGCGATCACGGCGCCGAACGTCAGGATGGGCAGCAGCAGTGGGATCCATGGTTTAGTCCGTTGTTCGTTGTCCGCGTTTCAGACAATGAGTACTGCGCCGCTCGAACATGGACACCGGCAGCCCGGCGCCGGAGATCTCGAGCCGCTCGAGGCATTGGGGCCGGATGCCGGAGGCGAAGAAGTGGCCCTGGGCCATCCGGTCGTCGTCGACGCCGGTCTGCCGGAAGCCGAAGATGTCTTGCATGCTGATGACGTCGCCTTCCATGCCCGTGATCTCGGAGATCTTGACGATCTTGCGGACGCCGCCCGGCAGGCGTGCCACCTGGACGACGAGCTGGATCGCCGAGGCGATCTGGCGGCGGATGATCCAGATCGGCAGGTCGAAGCCGGCCATGCCGATCATCATCTCGAGGCGGCTGATCGCGTCGCGGGTGTCGTTGGCGTGGATGGTGGTCATGCTGCCGTCATGGCCGGTGTTCATGGCCTGGAGCATGTCGAGGGCCTCGGGCCCGCGGCACTCGCCGACGATGATCCGATCGGGCCGCATTCGCAGCGCGTTGCGGACCAGGTCGCGGGTGGTCGACCTCGCCCTCGCCCTCGATGTTGGGCGGCCGGGTCTCCATCCGGACGACGTGCGGCTGCTGGAGCCGCAGCTCGGCGGCGTCTTCGATCGTCGCCACCCGCTCGTCGGTCGGGATGAAGGCCGACAGGGCATTGAGCAGCGTCGTCTTGCCGCTGCCGGTCCCGCCCGAGATGATGATGTTGATCCGCGCCTTGACGCAGGCCGAGAGGAAATCGATCATCTCCTTGGTGACCGCCTTGTTGCTCCATCAGGTCATCGATCAGGAGCGGCCTGGCCCCGAACCGGCGGATCGACAGCAGGGCGCCGTCCAGGGCCAGGGGCGGGATGATCGCGTTGACGCGGCTGCCGTCGGGGAGCCGGGCGTCGACCATCGGACAGGTCTCGTCCACCCGCCGCCCGATCCGCCCCACGATCCGCTGGATGATCTGGACCAGGTGCTTGTCGTCGTTGAACGCAATATTGACCTGCTCCAGCCGCCCATTGCGCTCGACGTAGACGATCTTGGGCCCGTTGACCAGGATGTCGGTGATCGTCGGGTCGCGCATCAGGGGCTCGAGCGGGCCCGAGGCCGAACGTCTCGTCGATCACCTCGCTGACCAGCCGTTCCCGCTCGCTCAGGTTGAGCAGGTCCGAGCCGTGGCGGATCAGCTCCTCCGCTGCGTGGCGGACCTCGACCCGCAGCTCGTCCTCGTTCATCGCGCCGATCACCGAGAGGTCCATCCCGGTGATCAACTGCTGGTGCAACTGCCGCTTGATCGTGAGGAAACGATCCTCGTTCAGGCGCGCGAGGCCAGCCTGCCCGCTCCGATCGCCTTGCATGCGACTCATCGTGCGTTATACCCCCGCGGTCAATGGTTGTTCTGGTGAGGGCGGCCGTTGACCTCGGTGGCCAGCTTGGCGACGCTCCGCGAGACGGCTGCGCGAGGCGACTCGAGGACGACCGGCACTCCATTATTGTTGGCGCGGTTGACCGACTTGGGGTCGTCGGGCACGTAATGGAAGATCTTCAGGCCCAGGGCCTCTTCGGCCTTGGAGCAGGCGATCTCCTTGGGCTGACCGTAGCGGTTGACGACCAGGCGGATGCGGTCGTTTGCGACTGCCCAGCCGCTCGAGATGCTCGAGGGCGCGGCGGGCATTGCGCAGCGAGGCGAAGTCGAGCCGGAGCACCAAGAGGACGACGTCGGCCTCGCGAAGTACCTCGACTTGCTCGGGGCGAAACGAATGGTCGAGGTCGACCAGGACGTACGGGAACGACGACTTGGCGAGTGCGAGCGCCTGATGCACCCCCTCGGGGGTGACCTGAACAATGTCATCGTAATGCCGGGGTGCGCCAGGAGGTACACCCCGCTGGCGTGCCGCGTCAGCGAGCGCTCGAAGAACGCGCGGTCCATCCGCGCGATGTTATGACAGAGGTCGGCCAGCGTGTAGGTCGGCTTGAGGTCCAGCAGGGCGGCCAGGTCGCCGGTCTCGAGCTTGAGGTCCAAAAGGGCAGCGGTCTCGTGCTGCTTGGCCAGAACGGCGGCCAGGTTGACGGCCAGCGTGCTGGAACCGCTGCCGCCGCTGGGTGCCAGCACCGCGATCACCCTGCCCGCCAGCGCCTGGCGCGCCAGGGTGGCACGCCAGCGGCCCAGGGCAGCCATAAGCTCGGTCTCGAGATCGGCCTCGTCGAGATAGTCGTGGACGGCGCCCCGCAGTGCCCGCAGCACCATCTTGGAGTCGGCGGCCGGCCCGATGGCCAGCACCCGTTCGCCGTTCGTTCGAGGCAGCTTTTCCAGCCAGTCGAGCACCTCGAGCGCGCTCTCCTGGTCTTCCGGCAGCCCGACCACGATCAGGTCGGCCGACGACCGGTCCAGAAAATTGGGTGCCTGCGCGACGCGTACGACGTTCGTCGCGGGACAGTCGAGCCCCTCACGGGACAAGACCCTCCTGACCACCGCGCCCTGATTTTCGTCGTTTGTCGCTAGTAAGACTGTCGTTCGCATGCAGCACTCGAGCGAGACGCCCGGCTTTCTGGGTTCTGGATACTCACCCGGGAGTCGCCGTTGGGCGTAAGAATCACCCTGGACTCGTTGCTCCCGCGGATCGTTCGGATCGTCTTCCTCGGCCTTTCTTCGGCCGGGGCGGGCGTTGCGGCCGGCCGCGCCTTGGCCATGGCATCTCCCATCGCCTTGATCAGGTCCTTGGCCCGTTCGTCCCAGGGCCTGGCCGGGGGCTCCGAGAGGAATTGAATATCATTCACGGTCGTCGGCCGGACTTTCGCCGCCGCCTGGTCCTTGGGGTTGCGGAGCGTCAGATGCAACGTCCCCTTGTTCTGGCCCAACGAGAGCTTGGCCGCCTGGTCGGGATATACGAGCAGGGTAACGGAGCGGAGATTATTCGCGTCGACCTTGTTGTCGGCCGGCGCCTCGACTTTCTGGTCCACGGCCAGGATCTCCACGTTCTGGAGCAGGGTCGTCGTGCTGCCGCCGCCGGTCGAATCGTTGCTGCTGTTGGTATTGATGGTCAGCAGGACGTCCACCTTGTTGCCGGGCAGGATGAAGCCCGCCACGCCCGACGCCACGGTGGTGGTGATCGTGAACGCCCGCATCCCCTCGGCGATAAAGGGGGCCAGCCCGCGCTGGCCCTTGGGGCTGAGCTTACTTTCCAGCACCGGCTCGCCGACCACCATCGTGGCGTAGGCCGATCGGTCCTGGGCTTCTTCTTTCTTGATGATTCCTCCGGTCGGAACCAGGTCCTTGGGAAATTCTTTGGTCTTGATCAGGTCGGGAGTGATGAGCACGCCGCGGGGGATGGTCATCGCCGCCACGACAACCGGGACCATCTCGGATTGCGGCGTGGCGCCTCGCGCCGACGTATTGCCGCACGAGAAAGGCAGCCGCGCCGCCGAAGACCACGGCCAGCATAACTGCGATGATCGATTGGGGTTTCACGGCTCACCTCGGTCAGGGGAATGAGGAAGGATCGATCCCGGCGACTTGGCGCCGGTTGCCTGCGATTGGGAACTGGACGGAGAAGTGCCGAACAGCGCGGGGGACTGGCTGCGCAGCCAGAGTACGGTCGCGATCAGCCCGAGCGCGATCATGGCCGAGAAGGGGATCAAGCGGCGGCGGCGGTCGGACCGCTTTACCTCGGCCTCCACCCGGTCCTCCGACCCCAGGTGCCGGCTCAGACAGGCCAGCCGGAGCCAGAGTATTTGGATGTTCACCAGGGTCTCCTGTAGCGAGGAGGCGGTCACCAGGAGAATCGCAGCGTAGACCCCGGCGGCGATGCACCCGGCCATCAGGACATAGAGGGTCAGCGGCAGGCCGAGCCAGGCCCCCAGCGCCGTGACGAACTTGACGTCGCCGGCCCCCATGCCCCCCATCGTATAGAGAAGGATCATCAGGGCGAAGCCGGCGAGCGCGCCGAAGAGGCTCCCCGACAGCCCGGCCGCCCCCCCGTGGATCGCATGGTAGATCAGCCCGCCAGCCAGCAGGGGGAACGTCAAAAGGTTATAGACCTTGAATTTCCAGACGTCCGTCACGGCCGCGACGAGCGCGGCCACCAAGACCAGGGCGATCGGCAGCGGGTTAAGTTCTAGCACGAGACTTATCCTCGAAAGTCATTCCCTCGGATCGTGTCGAGACGGGCTCTGGAGAGCGATCACGGCGCGTGATCCAAAGCGGGCCACTCCGACAGAACCAAGGCGAACAGCCGCGAACGTCCTCGGCTTCGAGTCGCCATTGTAGAGCGCGGAGACGTTCTTGCACAGGGTGACCCGCACCAAGAGCGACGACCGGGATCAGCGCCATCTGAAGGCCGTACCGAACCGTCGTCGCGGCATGTTCCCTCTCGACGAACTGATTCGCGGAAATGATGAACTTGATCACGAAATCTAACCACGGCGAAAGATCCGACCAACGGGCTCGGTCCGCTCTCCGTCAGAAAGTGCGATCCTCTCCCCTGATCAATTCAGGGGAGAGGACCGGCGACGATGCTGACCCCAGGGCTGGAGTTCGATCCGAACTCAGACCGAGGTGGCGGTGGTGTTGAAGAGCGTGGAGACGTTCTGGCCCAGGATTACCGCCGCAACCGCGACGACGAGCGCGATCAGCGCGACCAAGAGGCCGTACTCGACCATGGTCGGAGCCTCTTCACTGTTGACGAACTTCTGGGCGGATACAATGAATTTGCTCATGGAAACCAACTCCTGGAAGGTTCTGAATCGAGACGGTCAGGAGCGCGAGCGGCAATCCAAATCGCGTCCGCGGCGGCCACGATCAATCAACAGCTCTAGATAAGTAGACACCGGGGGATACAACGGCCGCGGGCCTTCCCCAGAAAGGCGCGATCCCCTTCCCTGCTTGAATGAGGAAAGAGGACCGGCGCCACTGCCGACCCCGGGGTTTGAGGTAGCGTCCCAACTCACACGGAGGTGGCGGCGGTGTTGAAGAGCGTGGAGATGTTCTTACCCAGCGTGACCGCAGCAATGGCCACGACGAGCGCGATCAGCGCGACCAAGAGGCCGTACTCGACCATGGTCGGGGCGTCTTCACTCTTGATGAACTTCTTGGCGGAGGCGACGAAATTGCGCATGGATACTAACTCCTGTGCAGGGTGAAACGAAGTTGGAATCTCAGGACATCGACACGCCTCAACGTCGTTGGTCACTCCGTCGCGACTCCGGCTTCTCCGCCGTTCGTCTTGTCCTGTCCGCCCCTGATTATAAGCACTCGGCGCACCAGAACGCGCTGCAAGGGCCACAAAAAACGCCTTTCTCTCGAAACCGGGCCAGGGAGACCGATCTAACTGGATGGTGCGTAAGGCCATGTGGTCCTCGATGATGTTGATTACAAAAAGGAACATTCCTCTCCGATGCTCTAATGACGAGCTAAACTTGGGCTGTGAGTGTCAACGATCGTTGACAGTCCGGTGTAATTCATGTACGCGTCTGTCATTGTCTGTTGACAATCAAGGAATCAGGTACGGTTGAAGCATGGGTTCGTCCAGCGTCGTTTCAATACGCTCGGAGCCGAGCACCCCGTCGGTTCCGGTAGAAATGGCTCCGCCCGGGGCGGGGATCGCCTTACCGGTCCTGTTCGCCCTGACCCTATTGGTCTCTGCTTCGCTGCTCTTCTGCGTCCAGCCGATGATCGCCAAGATGATTCTGCCCTTGCTGGGTGGGTCGCCGTCGGTCTGGAACACGTGCATGGTCTTCTTCCAGGCGATGTTGCTCGGTGGTTACGCGTACGCTCACTCAACGACGGTCTCGCTCGGAGTGCGCTGTCAGGCGGGGCTCCATCTCGGGCTGCTCGCGGTCCCGCTGCTCGTGTTGCCTTTCGTGATCACCGCGGATGCGGTCCGATCGTTATCCCCCGAGGCGAATCCGACCGGTTGGCTGCTTGCGCTTCTGCTTACCTCGGTGGGACTTCCCTTCTTCGTTGTCGCCACGACAGCTCCCTTACTCCAGATGTGGTTCGCCGCGACCGGCCATCCGTCGGGGAAGGACCCTTACTTTCTCTATGCCGCGAGCAATGTCGGCAGCATCCTGGCCCTCCTGGGCTATCCCATCCTGATGGAGCCGAACCTGAGGCTGGCGCAGCAAAGCGTGGTCTGGGCGTTCGGTTACGGCATGCTCGCCGCACTGACACTGGCCTGCGCGGCCGTCGTCCTGCGGGCGCCCAGGGGCCTGCCGCGGATGGTTGATCGACCGGCCATTGAGGGTGCCGCCGGGCCTACCCTGTTCAGCCAGCGGCTGTGCTGGGTGGCACTCGCGTTCGTCCCATCGAGTCTTCTTTTGGGGGTCACTACGTACCTATCCACCGACGTCGCCGCCATTCCTCTCTTGTGGGTCATCCCCCTGGCGCTCTATCTACTGACGTTTGTTCTGGCCTTCTCGAAGCGCGAGATTCTGCCGCTCCGCTCTATGGGTCGTGCGATGCGGATTGCCATCGTCGCGCTCGTGCTGGTGATCTGTCTCGGGGCGGTGCAGGTGATTTTCATTCCGCTGCACTTGCTGGCGTTCTTCCTGGCCGCAATGGTCTGCCACGGTGAACTGGCACGTCGGCGGCCATCGGTTCGGCACCTGACGGAATTCTACCTGGCGATCTCGGTCGGCGGAGTCCTCGGGGGCGTTTTCAACTCCCTGGTCGCCCCGGTCGTCTTCGACCGGGTCGTGGAGTATCCCCTCGCGATCGTCCTGGCCTGCCTGGCACTGCCGGGCGTTGGCTCCGGCGCCGGATACCGGTGCAAGAGGGCGCGGGCCCTGGACTTCGCGCTTCCGTTGGCGCTGGGCGTCACCCTATTCGCGACTCGGCTGTACCTCGGCGACCAATCCGCAACCGCCTGGTCGCCGGGCGATATCAAGATGAAGGTCTTGTACAGCCTCGGGGGTGTCGCGTGCTTCACGTTCGCGGAGCGTCCCCTGCGCTTCACACTGGGAATTGCGGCGTTGCTGGCAATCGGGATGCTCATGAGCCAGGGGCAAGTCCTGCACCGGGAGCGAAGCTTCTTCGGCACGATCCGGGTGATACGCGTGGAGCCCGGGCCCTACCACCAGTTGATTCACGGCAATACGCTCCACGGTCAGCAGAGCCTCGATCCGGGCCGCAGCCGCGAGCCGCTGACTTATTACCACCGCACCGGGCCGATCGGGCACGTGTTTGATTTCCTCGGCGAACGCGCGGGCCCTTTGAACGTGGCGATCGTCGGGCTGGGGACCGGTTCGCTCGCCGCGTATGCCCAGCCGGGACAGCGATGGACATTTTATGAAATCGACCCGTCCGTGGTGCGCATCGCCAGTGACCCGGCTTACTTCACCTTTCTCCGCGATTGCCGCGCTTCCGCCCGCGAGATCGTCTTGGGCGATGCCCGCCTGCGTCTCCGCACCGCCCCCGAGCATGATTATGACCTGATCGTCCTGGACGCTTTCAGCTCCGATGCGGTCCCGGTGCACTTGCTCACACGGGAAGCGGTCGACCTGTATCGGAGGAAGCTCGCGCCCGACGGAATCATCGCGTTCAACATCTCGAATCGCTATCTCGACCTGGCGTCTGTCGTGGGTGCTCTGGCCCGCGCCCTTGGGCTGGTCTGCCGGGTCTGTCAGGATCTCGAGCTCAGCCCTGACCTAGAGCGCATGGGAAAGTCCACCTCGACCTGGGCGATCATGGCCAATCACGAGGCCGCCCTGGGGGCCTTGGCGGAGCATCCGGACTGGGTCTTGCCACGGCTTACTCAGAGTGAGTCGGCGTGGACGGATGACTTCTCAAGTGTCCTGGAATACCTCGTGATACACTAGCTGCATGACGCGAGGCGGTTACTTGAATTCATGATAGACGAACCCGATCACGACAGCGTATGCGGCCGCGATCTCGACGGGGCCGCCACCTCGACCGACAGCAAGCCCGGAGCGCTCAAGGCCGGTCGATCGGTCTCAATCTCAATCGTTGCCATTTTATATCTCTTGTTTTTTTGCTCAGGGATGGCCTCACTGATCTGCGAGACGGTCTGGTTCAAGCAGTTGCAATTCGTTCTGGGGAGCTCAACCTTCTCGGTCAGCGTGGTGGTCGCCTGCTTCTTCGGGGGGCTTGCATTGGGTGGCTGGCTTGGGGGTCGGTCGCGGACCGAAGTCATCACCCGCTGAGACTATACTCCCTCCTGGAGCTCGGCTTGAGCCTGGCGAGCGTGGCCGTGACGCTGACCCTTTCGTGCTGGGAGAGCTGGATCTCGGTCCTGGCCCCTTGGCTCGGTCCCCAGTCGCCCCTATCGCGACCGCTGACGATCCTCCTCTCCGCGTCGATCCTCATCGTACCGACCGCCCTGATGGGATCGACGCTGCCGGTATTGGGGATTCACCTTGCTCGGAGCGATGTCATCGTCGCTCGAAAGATCGGCCTACTTTACGCCGTCAACACGTTCGGAGGTGCTACCGGCTGCGCCCTGGTTGGCTTTTTCCTGATCGGCCGTCTGGGCGTGATCCAGTCTGCCCTGCTGGCGTCGCTCATCTATCTGATGATCGCGGTCGGGGCGGCCGTCACGATCTGGCTCCGCCCGCTAGCCGACTGGTCCGCGCGTGAGCCCTTGCGCGATCGGGCGTCCGTTGACAGCTCCTCGATTGCCCGGCCGGGCGTTTGGCTCGTCCTTGCGTTCGCTTTGATGGGATTCACCTCGATTGCCTACGAGGTTCTGTGGTTCAGATTGCTCACTTATTTCGGGATCCATACCGTCTACGCCTTCACCGGCATGCTTTCAACCTACTTGATGGGCCTGGTACTCGGCGCGCTTTTGACCACCAAGTATCTCGCTCGGCGGAGGGAAAATCACCTGGCTGACCTTGCCCGGGTCCAGCTTTTGATGGTTGGGAGTGCCGCCTTATCTCTGGCCATCATCGGCCGGTCGCGTAATCTGATGGTGGCCATCGAGGGGCTGGAGCGGTGGTTGGGGGTCGCTCAACTGTTGGCCGATGTCTTCGCCGGGACGTCAACCTTCCTCGGTCTCTGCCTGGTCGCTCTACTGCTCCCCAGTACTTTCATCGGAATGGGACTTCCGATCGCGATGGAGTGGACAACCAGCCGGCATGCCGGGCTCGGCTCGAGGCTGGGCCTGCTTTACTCCGTCAATACTTTGGGGGGGGTTCTGGGATCGCTGGTGGTCGGTTTCGTGCTCTTGCCTCTCTTGGGCAGCCAGGGCGCTTTCACGGCCGTCTTGGTCCTGAACCTGGCGGTGTTCGCGATCCTGGTCGCCTCCCAGCCCGCGTTGCAAAAAGATCGCCGGCTGATTCGCGAAGGCGTCATGGGGGCGGCCTTTCTCGTTGCCTTCGGCTTGCTCACCGGCACGGGTTATCTGAAGCAGGCGCTCACCCGCTACGTTGGAGCCGAAGTACTGGCTTTTCGGGAGAGCCCGGACGCCACCTTCGTGGTCCTGGAGTATCGCAAGGGGCACGGGGAGCCGTCCCAGCAGCTCGTGGTCAACGGCACTTCCTACGCGAATAATTCTCCTCCGGGGCGGCGCTATATGAGCACATTGGCACACTTGCCCGCCCTGCTGCACCCCGGCCCGCAAAGGGCGCTGGTGATATCAATCGGCACCGGCACGACGATCGGCTCGCTGACCGTGCACCCGAGTCTAGAGCGGATCTGGGCGGTCGATATCGCGCGCGACGTCTTCGAGCTGGCACCTTGCTTCGTCCCGCTCAACCACCGCTTCACTGAGTCGTCCAAGGTCAACGCGGTCGTCGCCGACGGCCGGCACTTCCTGCTCGGCACCGGCCTTCGCTTCGACGTGCTGACGTTCGAGCCACCCCCGCCGATCGAGGCCGGCGTGGTGAATCTCTACAGCCGGGAGTTCTACCGACTGGCAAAAGCCCACATGAACCGTGGCGGTTTGCTCTGCCAGTGGATCCCGCTCGACACCGGATTCGAGCTCCTGCCGCGGATGATGATCCGGACCATGCTGGATGAATTCTCCCATGTCTCTCTCTGGATCCCCAACCGCATGGAGGCAGCGGTCGTCGCGTCCATGGAGCCGCTCTCGATCGACCCTGAAGACCTGCGCAAGCGGATGTCCGAGCCGGCGCTTCGATCGGATTTGGCTGCTAACGGCTTGGGCGAGCCCGAGCAACTGATGGCGACTTTCGTGACCGCCGACCAGGGACTCGCAAACTACGCTGGTCCCGCGCCGACCGTGACCGATAATCAGCCGCGAATTGAGTACTTCAACCTCTACTTTCCCAAGAAGGTGATTCGCTTCTCAGAGATCCTGCGCTACAGGCAACCCGTGGAGAGATACCTGATTCGTCGGCCCAGCGACCCGGTGCGCCTGCATCTTTGTGAGGAAGTGATTCGAGAGATCTGGTATCAGTATGAGGAGTCCAGGTTCGGGCGGCTCGACGTGGCGAATGCCCATTTGGATCACGCCTTGGAGCTCGACCCACAGAATTCGTATTTGTTGTACTTACGATCCCAAGCTGCAAATTAGCCGCGGAGAGGTCAACCCGTTCGCATCGAAATGAGCGGATCGAGAGCGAAGCCCGGGTTGAGGCCCGGAACGGCCGGCCGTCGCGAGGCCAGGATGGCCGAGAGTGCGTAAAACAGGATGGCGACCAGGAGGAGAGAATTGAAACCCGTTGCCAGTGAAAGATTCTCCGTTAATCCCCCCAGGATGATCCCGGCGATGTTCGACCCCAGATCGATGTCGGGTCGCTGGCTGTCGCGGAAGGCCAGGGCGAAGATGATTCCCGCGAAAAACACCGGGGCGAAGACCAGCGTGCACGACAGGACCCCGCGCACTGCGCCGGACAATCCCAGATAAGAATTCATGGGAACGAGGTAATTGATCAGTAACGCGGCGAGCAACAAAGCATAATAGAGCATCCACCGCCTTGCGGGCTGGAACCAGAGCACGAACAGGTTGCTCAGGAGGATCATCACCAGGATCGCGAAGAAGATGATGGAGTTCACGATCCAGGTTGAGCCGAACAACAAGGCCATCTGGACGACCCCCTTCGTCTCCAGCAACATGAATCCTGCGCCCAGGAAGAACATCTGCCCGTTAGGTCGCGACGAGCGTAGCGGGACGAAGATTGACAAGAGGGCGAGGGAAATGATGACCACCAGGAGCATCCAGCGGAGGTTCAAGGCCGGGATCGTCGGCTCGCGCAGATAGAGAAAAGGCCAATCATCGGTCGGCAGCCACTTGACTCGGCTCGTATCGACCCGCGCCAGGCCGATTTTCTGCCAGGTTTTCGCCTCCGCTTCCGGCATTTGGGGCGGCTCGGAGCCGAAAGCGTTGACAGTGTCGTTCCATTTCGGCTTTTCGTTGACCCAGAAGAACCCGTCGCCGTTGAACTTGCCGAGGATCGCATCAAGGCGGCTGGAAGGGTTCCTACCGACGAGAAGGAGGGTCAAATGGTTTCCCTGGCTACCCTCGGGAGTGATCTCGGATTGGTACGGCAAGGAGAGCACGAGGGGCTCGGTGCCAAATACTTTCTCGGCCATCTTGGCCAGTCGAGCGACCACCCACCCCTGTCGGTAGATGTTGTACATGGCGAAGACGCCGTTGGGCTTGAGCTTTTGCTCGATGTCCCGAAAGGCTTGTTCCGTGAAGAGAAAGCTCTCGAGACGCAGGCTCGAGTAACCCGAATGGAGGACCAGCGAATCCACGACCGCATAGCTGACCAGGTCGTAAGTCCTGGGTGTCTTCCGCACGAAACTGCGTCCATCATCGATCTGGATGGAAACCCGCTCGTCGTCATACGGTCGATCCGGATGATGCAGCCTGCCGATCTGATTGAGCACCGGATCGATCTCCACGGCATCGACATGCTTCGCTCCTTGGGTCAGGGCCGCCTGGACGTCGTTGCCCGACCCGGCCCCGACGATCAAGACATCCTCGAAGGGCATGCCCCCAGCGTCCCGATTGAGCAGATGGGGTAGGAAGTAGCCAGGTGCACCCTCCCGGATCTTGCCCATCTGCTGATGGCCTATGTTGTTAGTCTCTATGTCTCCCGTTTCCGTGTCATAAACTACCTTGTAGTACGGCGACCAAAGTATCTTGGCCGCACCCGTATCGATCCCATGCCCGGAAAGCACGGCAACGATCACGAGCAGAGTCAGGAACTGGCAGAATCGGAGGAACCTGGCTGCGTGCACAAAATAGAAACAACTGCCCACACTGATGAGAAACCAAATCACCGGCGACGTGCGCATCCAGGACGCGGCGCCGAAGGCTGCGATCCCGACTAAGCTCCCCAGGATATTGATCGAGTAAGCAACGACAGGATTCGAGACCTGGTTGAATGCTCGCCCCATGATTTGCCCGAGTCCGACGAAGATGAGCGCGGTCAGTGCGAAGAACACGCTGGCGACCACCTCGATCGGGAGGACGAAGTAGGACGGATCCTTGGCATGATATTCCGTGCCGAAGAAAACCTGCTGCGGCGACCCCTGACCGCCCACATCGATCAAGACGCGGCCATATAGTTTGTAGAAGGTAAAGGTCCCGAATGCCAGGGCACAGGTCCAGAGAGTCAGCGGTATGACCCTGTTGCTGAAATCCCAGCTTCGGGTGGCTGCCAGGCACCCTACCGACATCCCCAGGAAACAGGCCATGAGCACGATATTCGTAAAGAAAGTCAGGAAGATGACCGTGCTCCCGAGCCAGCGGATGCACGTCAACTCGAAGAAGAGGATAATGAAACTGATCAAGAATAAATCCCATTCGGCCTTCCTAGTCGGAATGGGCGTCGTCGGGGCCACGTTCATAGGAGATAAACCTCACCGGCTTGGTGGTTGTAAGGGGACCCGGTTCGTCGAGGATGGGTGCAACTCCTCCGAGACTTCCGTGGGAGGGCCGAAGAGGAGCAGGGACAAAAGCGCCAGGATCAGGAGGTTCCGCAGGTTCAACAGAAAGATGGCCGATCCCTGGTGCTCAAGGATCTGCGCGAAGGCGGGCCCCGGATAGATCAGCGCCGTGGTGAGGCAGACGAAGAGGAATAGCCAGCGGGCGCGTCTCCCCGTCCAGCCGCCAAGAACCACGACGAAGGGGAAGAGCCAGACCAGGTACTGGGGCGAGAGCACCTTGGAGGTGACCAGTGTGGCCAGGATGGCAGCCCCGCTGTAACGGACACCCTCGGCCATCCCCCGCCGCCAGAATTGCCAGAGGACCACAAGCAGCGCGCCTGCCTGGAGGGGCGAGGCCAGCGCGGCTGTGCGCGATCCCCACTCGGCGACCAGGTGGACCGCCTTGTGCTCGATCACCCAGGGGATGTCGATCCCCGCCAGGTTGCCCCAGGCCAGGAGCGCTCCGGCATAGACGGACTCGATGCCCAGGCCGCGCTCGGCGTGGTAGCCGAACGATGCCAGGATGTTTGGTCCCCCCAGGAGAAACCACCCTGCCATCCCCGCCGCCACGGTGACGAGAAAGGCGAGGGAGCCGCGGGCACGCGAGGTTCGGAGCCGTGACAGTTCCCAGACCAGGGCCGGGGCCGCGACCAGGCCGGGAAAGACCTTCAAGAGCGCCGAAGCCGGCCGTGAGCCCGCCCAGGACGTTACGCCCTGCGAACCACCACCGGGCGGCGGCGAAGGCAAAAACCATCGGGGCCAGCTCGAACCGGCCCACTACCAACGGCGCCAGGCTCGCGCAGAAAGCCGTGAACCAGGCCAGCCGCCAGGCGACCTGCTCGGGACCCTCGGTTAGGGCGACATGGCGCGCGATCAGCACGATCGCCACGACGTCGAAGAACAGCATCTCGGCCGCGAAGGCGATGCAGTAGCTCGCGAAGTTGGACACCACGAGGCGCGGGACTAGGAAGAGCGGAAACGTCAGGATGGGATACTCGACCAGGTAATCCCGATAGGGGACCTCGCCCTGCACCGCCTGCGAGGCATAGTCGTAGTAGATCCGGTACGACCACGATGCCGCCCCCAGGTCGGGATGGCTGCCGTACTTGATCAGCAGGCCGGTCGCGACGAACAGCACGACGTGCGCCACAATCGCGATCAGCGTGGGCAGCAAGAGGGACGGTTTTCGGCTCACGACGAATTTACCCACCACAGAGACTACGGAGACCGAGAAGAGACAACCCAGAGAAAATCATCCGGAGCGTTTATGGGTACTCTAGCGCGGTATTGCTTCGGACCCGGCGTCCGCCGACCCACGACTGCGCACCCCCATGAGGTCGGTCCCGAACCAGGTCGCGGTCACCAGCAAGGGGATCCAGAGGAAGGTCCATTCCGGGAAGAGGAGTACGGTAGACGGATAGCGCGTCGCGGAACGCTGCGATAATGCCCAGGTTAACATAGGGCAGGAGCAGAAGCGCGACCAGGAGCGCCGTGCCGGCCGTCTCGGAGAGCCGGCGGCCGATCAGGACGAACACGGGGATCAGCAGCACCGGGAAATCGTAGTGGCGGCCGTAGGGGGCCAGGATGAAGGGGGCGATCAGGCCCAGGGACAGGATCTCGTCCAGCGGCCGCGACCGATCGAGCACGGCGCGGAGGAGCACCGCGAGGAACGGGAGAGCAACCGCCAGGTAGAGTCCCCAAAGTCCCCACGAGTGCAGACCGGCCGCCTGAAGCGCCAGGAGCCACGTCGTGCCGATCCAGGGAAAATAGGCCGTCGGCGGTGGCGTCCGTCCGGCGGCCCGCACCATCTCGATGGGCCAGGCCGGGACGATCCAGGCTCCGAGCAGGGCCAGCGCAGCGAGGGTCACCGCAAAGCCGAGCACGACTCCCCACCGCCGCTGCCGCGCACTCCAGAGCAAGAGCGCCAGCACGAGCGCGGCCGCGAGCTGGGGCTTGGTCGTCAGGCAGGCCAGCGCGGCCCCTGCCAGATGGTCGTTTCCGCGGTTCATCAGCTTCCAGGCGAGGGCCAGCAGGAACAGCATCAGGATGGAGGTCTGGCCGACGAAGAGCGCGACGACCGAAAGGCCGAACACCGGGACGGCCACCGGCGGCACCGACCGCGGCAGGCCGGGGACGGCGTCGCGGAGGAGATATCCCGACAGGAGGAGCGCCTCGAGGTTGAGGGCGAACCACGCGGCCTTTGCTCCGTCGAATCCCAGCGGGACCAAAAGCGCGCAGCCCGCCGCGAACCAGGGGGGGTAATAGTAGGGGAGGAAATCAAAGCGCCCCAGCCCGTCGGTCGCCTTGTTCCAGCCGCGCTCGTGCTGAATCTGGGTCTCTAGCGCCTCGTCGTAAGGGCTATGGCCCGAAGCGACGATCTTTCCCGCCGCCCAGTAACAGATGTAGTCGGGATCGATCTTCTTCCAGGGCGCGACCACCAGGATGCCGTAAACGCAGACCGCCGTCACCAGCGTGAGCACGGCCAGCCAAACGGCGGGAGAGTCGATCAGGCGGCGCCACCGAACCCACCAACCCGTCATCTTCTCCAAGGATGGCTCCTCTGCGCCGCTTGAGGGTAGAACGCTCGCCGATACAGCGAGGCCGCTTCGGTCTGTCGAACCAGGCCCCAGCCGCGCGCCTGGCGAAGGTAACGATCGAACGACGAGCCCGTCGCTGTCAAGGCCAGGTCGAATCCGAACTCGCGCGCCCAGCGGTCGACCTGCGCGGGGTCGTGCTCGATGGCCTCGGCATAGGCAAGCAGGCCGTCGTCTCCATAGATCTCGCACCGGTCGTCGATGAACACGCGCAGCCCAGGAGTATGATAGATCAAAAATCCGCCGAAGAGCATCTCGTTGAAGACCGGGGTGCCATCGGGATGCTCCCGCTCGTAGGCGCGGAGCTCGGGCAGGAGGTCGACGGGCCAGTATCGGCGATCGAGCGTCGCCCAGCCGCAGCCGATCACGGGCACGTGGACGCCAGCCAGTTGCAGCACCACAGCCGTCAGCACCACGCCAAGGGGAATGACCGCCGGCCGGAGGTCGAACCGGGCCGGGCGGGGCGCCGGGTCGGGCGGCGGGGGCCGGTAGAGGTCGCTCCCCGCCCGCACCAGCCAGGCTGCCCAGCAGGTTCGCGGAAAGAGGTCGGGCAGCATAACCAGAGCTGTGATCGCGAACAAGGGGCCATGGCGAATTCGCGTGAAGGCCAGGCCGAGCCAGACCAGCGGGATCAGCCAGGTGACGCGAAGGCGCAGCGGCCGGACACCGAGCAGGATCACGGCGTAGACGACCGCCATCGGCAGGATCATCGGTCCGGTCAACCGCGCCAGAAGGGGGCCGTGCTCGTCGATCAACCGGGGCAAGACCGGTGAGCCGACGAGCGCTAGCCAGGCCCGGGCGCCTCCAGGCCGTAGGGGTTCACCACGATCGTCAGGCCGCAGAGGACCACCAGAATCGCCAGCCAGACGAGCTGCCGCTTGCCGGCGATCGGGCCCGCCCAGCCGAGACCCCAAGCCAGTCCCCAGCCGGCCACCGTCAGGCCCATGGTCGCGATTCCCCCCAGGACGCCGTCGTGGGCATTCACCCAGACCAGGAAAAGGGGAATGACCCAAGTGAGCCGTGCGAGTGGGATGCGGCCCGCCTCAAAGTCGCACAGGAGTGCGAACACCCACCCGAGCAGGACGAGCGTGGCCAGGTGAGGCCGGGGATGGAAGTGGAAGGCGCTGGCACCGAGGGCCAGAGCCACAAGGAGGAGCGCCAGAAGCCAGTGGGTCCCGGCCGTGATCAGACGATGGGCCGCCCAGGTGTAAAGCCCGGCCAGCAGGGTCGCTGCGGCCAGGAGCAACCCATCGAGTTGACTGACCTGGTGGATCAGGGCCATCGTGCATTCCGCCAGCCATTGCCGTGCGATCCAGGCCCGTCCGGCGTGGGTGAAGCTGAGCGCGTCAGTAGTCGGGAAGCGGCCCGACGAGAGGATCCGCTGCCCGACGACAACGTGCCAGAGCGTGCCCGGATCGCGAAAGAGCTGGCTCCGCCCGAAGACCATCAGGCCCAGCCAGAGGCCCAGGAAGATTCCGGTCTCCGCGCACCAGTATTTCTTAATCAACGTTTCCGCGGTACCAAGTCCCCCCGCTCCTCGGGGTAGGCGACCACCATGCAGATGGTCAATCCGTCTCGGAAGAGGCCGTCGATCTCCGACAGTTGATAGTTCCCCGTGATCGCCATGTATCCCCGATCGCCTTGAGCATGTATCTGCGAGAAATGATAGCGATCAGGAAAAAGCTTGGCGAGATCTTCCAGGGAGCCAATCGTGCCGGATGGGGGCTGAGCCACTTCGACGACCACGACCGGACGGTCGCGCTTGAGCGTCGAGCTCAGGCCGGTGAGCACATTTTGCTCATATCCTTCGACGTCGATTTTCACCAGATCTACGCGAGTGACTCCGGTTTGCGCGAGCCACTTGTCGCCGACCACGATGGGGAGCGAGGCGGTCGATTCTCGCCCAGCTATCGCGCGGAACGTGCCGCCGCCCATGTTCGCGACCTCGGAGGGATGAAAGGGGACCGACGCCTCCTGGTCGCCGAGTCCTACCTGATGTAAATGGATATTACTAAAATTGTTGAGCTCGATCATTTCTCGGAACCGGCTCGCCGCGGGCGGGGCCGGCTCGAAGGCGTGGACCTCCTTGACCAGCCGCGACATGAACAGCGAGTGCTGCCCCTCGCAGGCGCCGACATCCAGGAAGACCGCGTCGGGGCCCTTCCTGGCCCGGATATAATCTCTCATGAAGTACAGGATATCCTTCTCGTAAGCCCCGAAGGCCAGGATGTGGTCGTCGATGTACTCGCCGGTGATCCCGCGGTACTTGTAGCCATAGACCTCGATCGTGAACGGATAATTGACATCTCGGAGGCCCGAGAGCTCGTGAGGGTTGTAGAATCGCGGGTCCCCGAGGAGCTGCCGGGCTGAGTAGAGGGTGTGAAAGCAAGCGACGGCGGCGATCGCGGCAAGCGACATCGCGATCCAGAAGAGGGCACGGTAACTCGGGAGCGAAAATCGATTCACGTCAGCCCGTACTTGTGGAGTTTCTTGTAGAGGGTCATGCGGCTGATGCCCAGTTCGGCGGCGGCGCGGAGGCGGTTGTAACTGTTGCGCTCGAGCGCCTGGGCGATGACGGCCCGTTCGGTCTGGTCCTTGGATTCGGCGAGGGTGGAGCGAGCCGCGGGCAGTTGCCCTCGGGCGGCTTCGCGACCGACGCCCGCTGCGGCGACACTGGCGGCCTTTGCTGCGATGAGATCGGATTGCGACGAGGTCGCTGTCGCCGCGGGCATCGTCGCGTTTGCTGCGGCCTTCTGCAAGCTCTCGGGGAGGTCGTCGAGCTCGATCATCGGCCCATGGCCCAAGCCGACGGCGCGCTCGATCACGTTGCGGAGCTCGCGGACGTTGCCGGGCCAGGCGTAGGCGAGCAGGGCCTGCATGGCCGCCGGGGCGATGCCGTCGACCCGGCGGCCGTTGCGCGCGGCGAGGTCGGCGAGCTGCGCGGGCCAGCGCCGGGACGACGGCCATGCGCTCCCGTAGCGGCGGGATGTCGAACGCGACGACGTTGAGCCGGTAGAACAGGTCGGAGCGGAACCGGCCGGCGGCCACCTCGCGCTCGAGCGGGCGGTTGCTGGCCACGATCAATCGGGCCTGGAGCCGCAACGTCTGGTTCGAACCGACCGCCTCGAACGTCCGCTCCTCGACGGCGCGCAACAACTTGGCCTGAAGCTCCGGGGGGAGCGAATCGATCTCGTCGAGCAATAGTGTGCCGCGGCCGACGGCGGCGAACTTGCCCGTGCGCTGGGTGTCGGCCCCGGTGAAGGCGCCGCGAGCGTGACCGAACATCTCGCTCTCGATCAGGCTGGCCGACAGCGCCGCGCAGTTGATCGTCAAGAACGGCAGGTCGCGGCGTGGAGAGAGGCGGTGGATCACGCCCGCCAGGTGGGTTTTGCCCGTGCCCGTCTCGCCGCCGAACATTACGGTTGTGTCCAGGGGCGCAATCCGCTTGATCTGCTCGATCGCCCGGCCCATCCGGCCTGCGGCGACAAAGAAGAACGGCGCCTCGACGCCCAGCGATCGGACCTCGTCCAGGTCCGGCTCCACGATCCGAAGCCGCGGCGGGAGCCCATAGCGGGTCTCGATCGTCAAGATGTCGATCAAGTAGGACAGCCGGCCCAGATCCAGCGGCCGGCTCATGCATTCAGCCACTCCCAGCCGTGAAAAGATCAACGCCTGCTCGGGATGGGCGTGATCGCTGATGGCGATCGTCACCATCCGCCGCCGGTCCGGCGCGTTCACCTGGAGGACTCGCGTCAATCCCGAGGCATTCGTCGTCCCATCGAGATGGACCAAGGTGACGACGATCTCATCTTCGAGGATTGCATTGCAGGCGGTCTCGATGTCCGGGACGACCACGAGTTGAAAGCCCCTTATGGTCTGGACAACCTCTCCGACGGCCTTCACAAGCAGGGGATCTCGGGTGATGAGCAGCGTGGTTGGATTCAGCATCGAATTGAGTTTTCCCTGTAGCCCCGGTCATTCGCCGCCGCGAGTCTAGTTACGAGGGACGTCCCCGCACGCGGTCGGTCGGCCCGCCCGCCGCAGGGCACGCTATCTCGCTAACCCGCAGAAGCTGACTCGAATACGACTCCGTAGCTGGCGCATCGTCGCGAACCGGACCCGGTCTGAACCAGTCCGGCTACTCGAAAAGCCTGTGCGCCTTCAAGAAACGGCATCCCAATCTTGGATCAAGTCCCAGTGCCGTAGCCGTTCCCGTCGCGCGACTCTCCTATACGTCCTATCTCTCGTTTCGTGACCTACGGGGTCGCCCGCGATCGCTTGCAAACATATGTGATAATCATTGCACCATGCCTGTCCCAATGCATACCCTTGGAAAGAAGGATTATCGACGGTTACGCCCGAAGATTGCAAGCGACCAGCGGCTGTACCCTGCGAAAAACCCTCGCCTGGCTTTATAATGTGCCACATGGTGAAATACTTCGCTAGTTTGGCGATGCCAAAACGCCTCTTTTCGAAGCATTTGATAGCGGAACAAGGAAGCGATTTGGCACTCGCAGTGGTTTCCGATCTTCCGGTGTTTTGCGGCTTACCGGGCGTGCGCAGGAGAGCGGCGCCTGGCGCGTTTCAACCAGCCAACGCGAGCAGTCCGCTGGGTCGCCGACGCTAGGGGCTGCGATCCTTGGGCAACCGGCAGATCCCATTTCAGCGTGGGACGGATTGGCAATCTGTCCCAAAACCAAGTCGGTCGTGGGTATATCTCCATCCCCCGGTCGCCGTGGGGGCCTGGTTGCAGCGCGCGGCTGTTTGGGTAACACTCCGCGCATTCGTGCCGGCGACCATACTGGCCCGAAGCGAAAGCGAGGGTTCCGGATCCTCTCGCTTGCGCTTCGGGCTAGTATGCCGGGGTGTTACCCGCAATTGAACCATACCGCCTTGGGGGTCACCTGGCCGATCAGAAGCCGGGCGCTAACATCCTTATCGGTTCACTGCGGCGGGGTCCGGGTTGGGGGCTTTAGCGGGGGGTTGGACGTCTTCGGATCGGTCGGGTGCCGGGGTGGGCGCCGCGCCGGGTGGCGCGGGGCGGCTCGTCAGTCTGGATCGCGGCGGCGGTATTGGGGTTGAGCCCGCCGGGGGACGGGTGCGCAACCGATCGATCCCGAGAGTTTCGAAGGACCGCGGCGGCGGGATCGGGCTTGAGGCCGCCGGGGGCTGGGCAGCCGGCCGAGTGATCCGCCGGGTTTCGACGGACCGCGGCGCCGGGATCGGGGCTGAGGCGACCGGGGGATGGGCGTCCGGCCGAGTTATCTCTCGAGTATCGCAGGCGCGCGGGGGGGGGATCGCGACGCGGTCGGGGCGGCGGGTGCTTGCGGGAGCCGTCCTGGAAGAATCGATGGCCAGATCGGGGCCAGTCGAGGAGTCGTCGAGCGGGGCGGCGTCGCGTTGCGGATGGGAGTCGTGCCGCTCGCGCGGTGCAGTCGCACTAGTGGCGTAAGTCCGGACGTCCGGCCGAGGCCGCGTCGGGGCCGTGCGCGTCGAGTCGGCGGTCGACCGGGCCCGCCGCATGGCCTCTCCCTCGGCCGGCAAGGACTGGCTGGCAACTCGCGTCGCGGGCCGGTATCCCTGCGGAGCGCCTGGGGAGACGGCGGCGGTCGTGAGCAGCGCCGGGTCGCGCCTGACGCTGGACGCGTCGGCTTGCGGCGGGGTCGTCGTCGGGACGGCTGGCCCGCGTCGCACCGACGGGGCGGCGGTTTCAGCAGTGAGCTGCGGCGGGTTACCGCGGACGCCCTCCGGCGCCGCCGCGGGTTCCCGCTTGGCGAGCAGGTTGTTCAACTCGTCGAGACGGGCTTTCGCGAGCTGGGAGGACGGATCGATCGCCAGGGCGCGCTGGTACTCCGCCCGGGCCGACTCCCACCGCTGATCGATGGTCAAGGCAAAGGCCAGGTTCATGTGGGCCTGGACGGGATCGTTGCCCGCCTTGCCGAATTCCGCCAGGGCGTCGTCCAGGCGGTTGTCGCGGACCAGGAGCAGGGCCAGGTTGTTGTGGGCCCGCCGGTGCTCGGGGTTGATGGCGATCGACTGCCGCAAGTTCATCTCCGCCTCGGCCCAGCGGCGCTGGAGGTAGAAGCTATAGCCCATGTCGCAGAAGATGTCGGGGTCGCCGGGTCGCAGCGCCAGGGCCTTGCGATAGAGCTCGGCCGACTCGCGGAACTTGCCCTGCTTGTCGTGGAGGACCGCCAGGCGCGCGTAGGCGTCGGCCCGGCGCTGATCGCGGTCGAGGGCGGCGCGGTAGGCGGCCATCGCCTGATCGAGGTCCCCCTGCTGTTCGGCGGCTCGCCCCATGCTGATCTGGACATCGGCCTCTTGCGCCGGCGTGATCGTCGTCCCGCCGCCTTTCGGCTCGTTGCCCAAGCCCAGGGGCGAAGGCGCGCCGGGGCGGGACGGAACGTGCTGGCAGCCCGCCAGGCCGATCAAAGCCCCGGCCGCCAGGACTTTCCCGATTCGTGGAGTTCGACGTAATCCTGTCATGGCTCCAGACCCTTCCCTGGTCGAATACAGCCTGTGCCGTGATCGTCCCGCCTGCTCCCCAGGGCGAAGCCACGGCTGACCACTGACCACGAACAATGACAACTGACGACTGAACATGGACAACTGACAACTGACGGGCGGACGTCACCGACCGCCCAGGGCACCGCCCGCGCCGGAGACGGCCGATCCCGAGAGGCCGCTGGCGTCGAACCCGGCCGCCGCCCACGAACCCGCCGGCGGCGCCGCTCCGATCGATCCGCCCGAGCTGAGGTTCGACAACTGGCGCGGGTAGATGGCAGTACTACGCTTCGACGCCGGTCATGCCGTTGGCGATGCGCGGACCGATGACGACCCGCTCGGCGGGCACGGGGAACTTGGCCTGGGCCAGCTCGGTCAGGAGCGCTGGACTCTGCCGCGACTGATCGAGGCCGGGTACCGTGGGCGTCCGCTCGATCACGACCGGGAAGAACGTGGTGGGGAGCGTGGCGGCGACGGTGGCCAGCTTGTCGCGTCCCCGCACGTTGAGCTGGGACGTGCCGTCCACGAAGTCGCACTGGTAGAAGACCATGCGGGCGGCCAGCCCGTTGGCCGCCTGGGTCCGTCCGTGGGCGTAGAGGGCCTCGCCCAGCGGCCACTCGTTGAACTCCTCGGCATAGCCGAGGAAATGCTCCTGGAGATGCCGCTTGCACTGAGTCCGGTGCCATCGCCAGCGGCTCAGGCCACGGCGGTCGCCGCAGGTGCACGTGCCGGGCGGCGGCGGGGACGGCCGTGGGTGGCGAGTCAAAGGGGCCCGCCGGGACACCCCCTCGGTGACGGCCCCCGGCAGAGTCGGGGCCGGTAGCGGAGCCGAGGCCGCCGGGGCCTCCTGGGCCGTCGCCGCGGGCGCTCCGGTCCCGGCGATCATCAGACCCGCGAACAACAGGTGCCGTCGGTGCACATGAGGCATTTGTGTTCCCTCCATCATCTTGGTCCGTGATCCGTAGTCAGGCTCTGATCGAGTCGGCTGAGTGATTCGTGCTTCGCCACTGACAACGGACACGACTACGGACAACTGACACGCACTGACCACTGCGCCGTCACTCCGAGAACCCCACCGGGCCGTTGACGTACTTCTTCTCGAGTTTCAGGTGGTTGCGGAGGTTGTAGATGTCATCCCACGCGGTCGTGGCGCGGAAGTCCTTGCCGGTGCGGGCCTCGATCCGGTTGAGGAAAAAGAATTCCAGGTCGTTGGGCTGCTTGACCTCGTCGCCCGGAGTCGGGGGCACCTGGCCGTGGTTCATGGGCTCGACCAGGTAGGGGGTCACCAGCACGACGAGCTCCTTCTCGATCCGCTGGCTGTTCGTATTGCTGAAGAAGGGCCCGATGATCGGCAGGTCGCCCAGGCCGGGGATGCGGTCGGTCTCGCCGGCGAGCGTCAGTTGCAGCAGGCCGGCGATGGCCAGGGTCTGCCCCTCGCGGAGCTCGACGGTGGTCTGCGCCTTGCGGGTGTTCAGGCCGGGAACCGGGCTACCGCCGGCGACCAGGGTGACGGCGATGGTGAAGTCGATGTTGCTGACCTCGGGGGCGACGGTGAGCCGGATGACGTCGCCGTCGAGGATGTAGGGGACGAAGCCCGAGGCGGACGCCGAACTCGCGGAACCGGACGGTGATCGTGGGGGCGACGCCGGCCCGCCGCTGACCTGGGGAACAGGCACCGGGAACTCGCCGCCGGCCAGGAAGCTGGCAGTCTGACCGTTGAGCGCCACCAGGTTGGGCTCGGCGAGGATCTTGAGCAGGCCGTTCTGCCGCAGGGCAGTGAGCGAGAACTCGAAGTTGCGTCCTGGAAGATGCCGAAGACGGTCGAGTTCGCGCCTGATCGGGGAGTGTCGCGGACCCGAAGAGTTGATTGCCGAGCGAGCAGGTTCCCGGGTTGGCCGATCGTCCCCTGGTAAGCGGTCGACCCGGCGATGCTCGATCCGACGATGCGCGCCGGTGCGGGGATCGACGCCCAGGAAGTTGGCACCGATCGCCGCATGGCCGTTCGGTTGAGCTCGGCGATCCGGACCTTGAGCATGACCTGCTGCGAGCCGACGACGCGGAGGAGGTTGATGATCTGGGGCGGGAGCGCCGCGGATTGCTGAGCTGGGTGGGCCCGGCGAGCTCGGCAGAGGCGGCGTAGGCGGCAAACGGGTTCACCGGGGCCTCGGCGCCTTCGGCGGTCCCAGCAGCTGCGGCCCCGGGCACGAGTTCCCTGCGCACCCGCCGCGCCGGGTTGCATCGGGAGCACGAGACCCGGCGGTATCCCCGGACGCACCCGCGGCGCCGGCCTGAGCTCGGCCCCGGCCGTCTGACCTCCCAGGGCTCCCAAGTACCTGTCTTGTCTGCGCAAGCCGTGACCGTCCGGCCCTGCTCGATGTAGACCGAGTTGAGGTAAGCGCTGATGGTCTCGATGATCCGGGTAATCTGGGCCGGGTCGCGGGCCTCGCCTTCGACCACGAAGTGGTCCCGGATCTGGCTCAGCTTGACGCTGGCGTCGGGGAAGGTCGGCCTGGAGCTTGCCCTGATCAGGGTCAGGTCGGCGAGCACGCGGATTTCGAAGGTATACGTCTCGTTCCGCGCGGTCGTGATCGACAGGTCGGTCACGCCGATTCCCCGGCCGGTGATCCGGAGCTGGCGGGAGTTAAGCACGACGAAGTCGAGGATCGTCGGGTCGCCGACAGCGATCAGCGGCTGGCTTCGCCCGACGGTGATGTCCTTCCTGAGGGTGAGGATCCGCGCCTGGTTGACGAGCAGGTTGATCATGGAGTCGTTGCCGCGCAAGGGCTCGATGAACGCTTCCACGGAGCCGGGGCCCTGTGCCGGCCGGGGCGGCGCCAGCTTCATGCGCGGCAAATTCGGCGGGATCTCGCTCTCTTCAGAGAATTCCGGTGCGACCGGCCGCGCCTCGGCCTCCAAGGGCGCCACGATCCCGAGCGGCTGCGATGCAACCGGGCCAGCCGGCGGCGAGGCCGCGGCTGGCGGCGGGGCCGCGGCTGGCGGCGGGGCCGGGGCCGGCGGCTGCGGGACCTGTGCTCGGAGCCGCGCATCCCACCACGCCGCAATGACGAGGGCCGCAACGACCAGATTCAGCCAGCGAGGACGAGGCTGATCGCAAGCATCCCATCTAAAACGGAAACTCGGCATGATTGTCGGCCCCCGACTTTGCGTCAAGATCATCAAGACCCTCAACGCAAATTATCGACGATCGGGGAGATCGACTTAACAGCATCTGATACAACCGTCGCCTTCGGACTTTCCGGGGACGAAGCTCTCGCGTGAGCCAGATCAGGCAGAACCCGAGAAAAAGGCGAGCTGAACGTTTGTCGCACGCAACGCGCGCCCACGACGCCGATCAGGGGTGGTAGAGGTAAGGCCTGCCGCCGAGCAGACCGGCCATGGGGTTCGTCCGGTGCCATTCGACCTGAGAACCCGGCTGCCATGCGATAACCGCAGGGCACTGATAGACCGCGAAGATCGGGGCCGCATACGAACACCCCGTGCAGGTCGAATCGACGACGAACCCTGGGAACGGGTAGGCCTCCGGCATCGGGACAGAATAAGCGGAGGCAGGGTCATTTCCATTCTTTCCCGGAACGTTCTGCCCTCCGGCCGAAGCCGTGCCCGGCGCCAGCATGACGGCTGCCAGGAGGACCAGGATCGAGGCGCTCTTCGCCAAACGCTCGCTGCCCATGGACTTGCTCCCTTTCTTCGCAAATGATGGGCCCCTTCCGCGGTCGGGTCGATCACGAGGGCCACGCGCCGATCTGAGGACGATCACCGAAGTGTAGCCGATGAATTTCGAAGTGGGAGAGCCGCCCTCGGCTGTCCGGGCGGATGACAGCCGAGCGCGGCTGTCCCACAAGAAAGAAATTGCTCAATCGATTTTCTCGCCTTGCCTTACTCTCTCCGAGGGATGACCAGGTCCGCCGCGGTCACGCTTGCCACGTAATTGCTGCCCGGCTCACCAGATAAGGCCCCGTCCAGGAGATTACCGCTGGTATCGGTCACGCCGGTCGGGGTCGTGCCATTGACGGTGAGCTGGTAGGACCGGTGGATCTTCAGCCGCCCCGCCGCGGCGATGGTCGCGGTGAGGGTCGATGGGTCATAGACGACCGAGGCGATCGGAACGGAGTGACCCTGGGAGTTGGTGATCGTGTAATTGAGCGGATCCTGGGCGCTGGCCGGGTCGAGCGCCTTGTCGAACGTCAAGACCAGCGTCGTCGGCTGGGAATGGAACCCCAATCGAGCCAGGTGGACGACGGTCGGTCCGTCGCCCGGCGCCGGCGCGACGACCAGCGAAACAGCATTCGAGGCGCTGGTGGCGAAGGCGGAATTGCCCTTGTAAACTGCGGTAATGATATGGGCCGCGGCACCCAGCCTCGTCGCCAAGGTCGCCTGGGCGACTCCGTTCTGCTCGACGAGGGGCTCCGGCGGCTGCGCCTGGCCGTCGATGAAAAAGGTGACGGTGCCGGTCGGCGTGGCAGTCACCGCAGTGGTGACAGTCGCGGTCAGCGTGACCACCTGGCCGACGATCGCAGGATTCGGCGCCACGGTCAGTTGCGTCGTGGTATAGATCTTCGGCCTGGCCAGGAGCACGCCCTTGTGCTTCTTGGCGGGTGGCGGCGTGGGCGGGGTCGGCACGCCGATTACGAACTCGCCGATCTTGTTGGTACTAGTTTCGGTGAAGTAAATGTTGCCGTCGGGACCGGTCGTGATGCCGGTGGCGCCGCTATTGGCCGTCGGGATCAGGATCTCCGTGATCAAGAACGTCGTCGGGTTGAGCTCGCCGATGTCGTTGGAACCGGGCTGGGTGAAGTAGAGGTTGCCGTCGGAGCCAGTCGTGATGGTCGTGGGTTCACTGCCCGCCACCGGGATCGGTTGCGACCGGAAAGCATGGGTGGTCGGGTTGAACTGGCCGATGCTGTCGGAGCCCGGTTCGGTGAAGTAGAGATCACCGTCGGTGCCGGCGGTGATCGTCGAGGTGCCGCCGATCGTGGTAGGAATGGGCAAATCCGAGATGGCGCCGGTGGCCAGATTGAGGTGTCCGATCTTGTTCGCGGTGCTCTCGATGAACCACAAGCTATCGTCGGGACCCGAGATGATTCCACTGGCCCCACTGTTGGCCGTGGGGATGAAGAAGGTTTGGAAGACGCGGGTGGTCGGATTGAGCTGTTCGATGATGTTGGCACCAGTCGCGGTGAAGTACAGATCGCCGTTGGGACCGGTCGTGATGAACTGGGGCCCGATGTTGGCAGTCGGGATCGGGAACGACGTGATCACGTGGGTCGCCGGGTCGAGTTGCTCAATGGCGTTATCTTGGGAAGCGGTAAAGTAGAGTTCGCCGTTTGTTCCGGCCGCGATATAGCTGTTGGAACCGATGGTGGCCTCCGGGACGAAAAAGGTGGTGAAGCCGTGGGTGGCCGGGAAGAACGCCCCGATCTGGTTGGTGCCGCCGGCGGTGAAATAGAGGGCGGCGTTGGGGCCAGACGTGATCCAGAACGGGTTGCTGTTGGCGGTGGGGATCGGGTACTCCCGGATCCCCACCGCCAACAACCGCCGCGACTCCAGGCCCTCAACCACCAGGCGCCGCGATCGGCCCGGCCTCGCCCCGGCTTGATCCCTTGCAGTTCGCCCAGTCCGCTCGGCTCGCGAACCCTCGCTCAATCGCCCCATGCGATCATCTCTCCCTGCGGGATCCACACACTCCCTAACCCTCGAAAGCGAATCCGGTTCCTCGCCTTCGCCCCGGGTCATGACATGAAAAAACCACCCAGATCATACCATCGGCACAAAGGACCGTCCGACCCGACCCCGAGAACCCGATTTTGCAAGCGCATACGCGGCTAGGTTGAGAGCGGTTCTCGCTCGCGTTTCCACCCTACGGTTACCGGATTAGAGGATCTATGTGTTAGACTCTCATTTAGACCTCCCATTATGCCACGACCACCCACTTGACCAGGGCTCACGATTCGCTCATCGGGACAGCGAGGTTGCAAGTATGAGGAAACACCGAGTCAGCAGCCGCCGCGCTCCGGATCGAGCGCGTCGTATCGGGTTTCGACCGCGAGTGGACGGCTTGGAGTCGCGGGTGCTTCTGGCAAACTACGTCGTCACGTCAACGTCGGACACGCCGGTGGCACCGACTCCGGATGTCCCGAACCCGCTCACGCTGCGCCAGGCCATCACCGAGGCCGATGCGAATCCGGGCCCCAACACGATCAGCTTTAATTTGGTGCCCAAGAACATCCCTGGCGTGGTCAACTTCGACCTCACCAACCAGGTTTGGACGATCGATGTCAATAACAATGTACCTCTCCCTCCAATCACGAGCCAGGTCACGATCGACGGGTACACCCAGAGCTTCGTAACAAGCTTTCAGAACCCCAACGTCTTTCAAAAAGTAACGCTCATCGATTCTCCCACCGGGGGAACTTTCACGCTGTCATTCGAGGGCGATACAACAGGTCCGATTCCTTACAATGCGACGGCCGCCCAGGTTCAAGCAGCCCTGGTAGCGCTGCCGGACATCGGACCAGGAAATGCTGAGGCGGCCCTCGGCCCCGTCAACACGGTTGGCGTCGTGATCGATCTGTATGGCGCTGCTCCAGCGCCATCCAACTGCTCACCGGGGATGCAACGAACCTGCAGGGTTTGTCGTTGGTGGCGCCTCCAGCCGTTGCGATCTCTCCCGTCTTCGCCGACATCACGTCGGTTCCGAACGCGGAAACCGTTGGATTCGACGCCCAGGTGCGCGTGATCGTCAACGGCGCCAACGCGATGAACGAGCAATCCGATTTCCCGGGCCTGACCATCGAATCGGACCACAACATCATTCGAGGCCTGTCGATCGACGGCTTCTCGGCCGGCATCGCCCTCCAGGGGCAGGATGCCATTGGTGATCTGATCCAGGGAAACTACCTGGGACGGTACCTGGTCTTCCCAAACTCGAGCATCAGCGCTGCGCCGTCATTTGTCGCCGGGATTGGAAACGGAGTGGGTGTCAACATCGGCCCGCAGAACCCCGCGTTGCCGAGCAACAACTCGGTCGGCGGAGTGTCGCCAGCCACCCACAACGCCATTGCTGGCAACCTCGAACAGGGCGTGGTGATCGACCTCGGCGCCAATTATAACCAGGTGGTGGGCAACCTGATCGGCGTCCTCGAGCAGGATTCGACGGATTACTACCAGGTCGGCAATGGCGCCGAGGGCGTGTTGATCCAGTCGCAGAGCAACCTGATCGGGGGTGACACAGCCGGTGCGACCAACGTCATTTCGGCCAACCTGACCTATGGCGTACACATCGAAGGCCCTGGCGCGCTGGACAACCGGGTCGATGGCAACTACATCGGCACCGACATCAATGGTGAGTATCTCTTCGGCCAGGGCGATCCCGGTAACGGGGAAGACGGGATCTTCATCGACGACGCACCCAGTAACCAGATTGGGATTCCCGCCCCCGCCCAGGGCGGCATCATCGGGATCTCGAACGTCGGGGGGAATGTCATCTCCGGGAATTCAGGTGCCGGGGTGCGCGTCTCCGGCGCCGCGGCTACGGGCAACATCATCCAGGGCAACTTGATCGGAACCGATCGCAGCGGGGCGAGTGCCCTGGGGAACTCCCTGGAAGGAGTGGTGCTCGCGTCGGCCGACAATACGGTGGGTGGTACGATTGCTGGCGCCGGCAACCTCATCTCGGGCAACTGGAGCGGTGTGCTGGTCAGCGGGCCCGCGGCGGGCGGCACCCTTATCGCCGGCAACATGATCGGCACCGACGAAACCGGTACCTACGTCCTCGGCAACGCCCTGGACGGCGTGGAGATCGATGGGGCATCGGACAACACCATTGGCGGTACGGTCACCGCGGCACGCAACGTGATCTCCGGCAACAATATCGGCGTGCTGATCACGGCAGCGACCGCGACCAGCAACCTGGTTGAAGGCAACTACATCGGCACCGACGTGACGGGCCTCCTCGTCCTGGGCAACGAGAACGAAGGCGTGCGGATCGAGGGAGCTCCGGCCAATACGATCGGTGGTACATCACCCGCCGCGACCAACGTGATCTCGGGCAATGGGTGGGGCGTGACGATCACCGACCCCACGGCAATCGACAACATTGTGGAGGCGAACTTCATCGGAGTCGGCACCGATGGACTGACGCCACTTGGCAACGAAGTCGATGGCGTGCTCATCACGGACGACGCATCGAATAACACAATCGGCGGGACCGGGGGCGGACAGGCCAACACGATCGCATTCAACCTGGCCACCGGGGTATTCGTCGAGTCGGGGACCGGTGACTCGATCCTGACAAACAGCATCTATTCTAATGGGCGACAGGGAATCGTGCTGGTCGGGACGGCCAATAACGCCCAGAGCGCACCCACGCTCACCGGCGCGACCGGCGGCGGGACGGGCAGCAATATTCAGGGCTCGCTCGCCAGCATTCCCAGCACCACGTTCCTGATCCAGTTTTTCAGCAGCCCGGTCCCGGATCCATCCGGCTTCGGCCAGGGAGAGACGTTCCTCGGTTCAACGACTGTCATGACCAGCGCCGGCGGCAGCGCACCGATCAACGTTAACCTGGTGAACGGGCTGGCCACCGGGGCCTGGGCGACAGCCCTTGCGACCAACGAGAGTACGGGCGATACCTCCGCCTTCTCAAATGCCATCTCGGCGCAGCCGGCCGGCGTCGCCTTCTCGGCCGCGAGCTATACCGTTGCTTCCAATGCTGGGATGGAAACGATCGACGTCCTGCGGACCGGAAATCTGAATGTTGCCGTCTCGGTGAGTTACGCCACGTCAAACGGCTCCGCCATAGCCGGTCAGGATTACACGAGCGTCGCGGGCACGCTCACCTTTGCTCCCTCTGTGACCGACCAGAGCTTCACGATTCCGATCCTGGACAACACCAATCGTTCGACCAATTTTTCGACGGTCAACCTGACCCTCAGCCAGCCGGGCGGGGGCGCGACCTTGGGCGCGATCAGCTCGGCGACGCTGAACATCACAAACAGTAACCAGAACGTCTCGACGTTCGTTGTCACCAATACCGGTGACAGCGGTCCGGGCACGCTCCGCGCCGCAATCATAGCCGCCAACGCAGATCCGAACCCGGGCGTTGACAACATCGTATTTGATATCCCAGCCTCCACGGCGCCCCTCCTGAACGTGCCGGTCGCGGGATTCGACCCGACTACGCAAACCTGGACAATTGCCCTGCAAAGCCCGCTGCCGGAAATCACCCACGCGGTTGCGATCGACGGATACACGCAGGCAAACGCCGGCGTCCCCTTCGTCTACCCGGGCAACATCACGTCGGCCGTCCAGCTCGTCAGTGTCGATGCCACCGGCGGGTTTTTTACCCTGACGACTTCTGCCCCGCTGCCGGTAAACGCGTCGACCCAGCCGATTCCCTTCGACGCCACGGCCGCGCAAGTCCAGGCCGCGCTCGCTATGATCGTCGGGGCAAACAACGTGGTCGTCACCGGCGGGCCTGTTGCGGCGGGCGTCACCATCACGTTCCAGGGCATGTACGGACAAGAGGCAATTCCCAACCTGATCATCACCAGCAACCTGACCGGGCCCACTCCGACTTTCAATGTTCAGACGGTAACTGTTGGCGGCGTCATCCAGAGCACGAACGAGATCACGTCAGCACCCAACACTCTCGCGGCTCTCATCGGCAATAATGCCCAGGTTCGCGTAATCGTCAACGGCAGCCAGGCTCCCAGCGGCGCTACCGACATCGGGTTCGAGATCAACGCCTCGAACAGCCTGCTGCGCGGCCTGGCCATCGAAGGTTTCAACGTCGGCGTCTCCGTTCCCAATCCCACCGATGCCGGCGACCTGATCCAGGGCAACTTCATCGGCGAGTATCTCGCCTATCCCGTCGACCCGAATTCTGGCATCGCCCTGCCTTCACCCAGCACGGTCGAGCTGGCCGGCCTGGGAAACACGCAGCAAGGGGTCGTGCTCGGCTCGCGAAACGCGACCCTGGGCGGCGTCGAGACCCAGGACAGCAACGTCATCGGCGGCAATGGATCGCAGGGCGTGTTGATCGAGCCCGGCGCATCGGGCAACCAGGTCCTGGGGAACCAGATCGGCCTGGCCGGACCATCCTCCAGCGGCTCTTACTTCCTGGCCGGCAACGGTGCCGAAGGGGTGCTGATCGAGTCGTCGGGAACGGCCGCCAATCCGGCGAGCATCATTTATGCGTCGAGCAACATCATCGGGGGGGCCGTTGCGGGCGCGGGCAATCTCATCTCGGACAACCATACTACGGGCGTCCACATTGAAGGCGTGGGCGCGACGCGGAACCTGGTCGAGGGCAACTACATCGGCCTGGCACCCGGCGGCGATTTCGTGTTCGGCGGCAGCCGGACCGGCAATCTTGCCGACGGCGTGTGGATTGACGATGCCCCCGGCAACCAGGTCGGAGGACCGGTATCGAGCGACGGCAATGTGATCTCGTCGAACGCGGGTAATGGTGTGAACATCACCGGCGCCGATGCGTCGGGCAACACGGTCCAGAACAACATCATCGGCCTGACGGCCGCCGGGACATCCGCGCTGGGCAACGATGAGGCCGGAGTGGCCGACACCGCCCCCGGGACCATCATCGGCCCGGGGAACGTGATCTCGGCCAATTTGATCGGCGTGTCGATCTCCGGCGCGGGTGCGACCGGCGTGGTCGTGACCGGCAACCTGATCGGCACCGACCCGACGGGCGAGGCCGACCTGGGCAATGCTCAGCAAGGTGTCGAGATCGACAACGCGTCGGGCGATACGGTGTCGGGCAATGGCCAGGGGTCGCAGGTCATCTCGGGCAACCTGGTGGGCGTGGAGATCGACGGCGCGAATTCGACGGGAAACCTGATCGAGGGGAACTTCATCGGGATCGACAAGGCGGGAACGGCCGACCGGGGCAACGCGAACCAGGGTGTGTTGATCAACGGAGCCTCCGGCAACACGATCGGCGGGACCACGCCCGCGGCCAGAAACGTGATCTCGGCCAACCAGTGGGGCATCGAACTCGAAGGCCCCGCCGCGGCGGGCAACCTTGTCGAAGGGAATTTCGTCGGAACCGACGTGACCGGAACCTTGCCACTAGGCAATGAAGTCGTCGGCATCTTGATCGAGGGAGCGGCCGGCAACACGGTGGGCGGGACGACGGCCGCGGCGAGCAACGTGATCTCGGCCAACAACACCGGCATCCAGCTCGACGGTCCCACCACGACGGGCAACGTCGTCGCGGGGAATCTGATCGGGACCAACGTGGCCGGTACCTTGCCTTTGGGCAATCGAGTCGACGGCATCTTGATCGAGGGAGCGGCCGGCAACACGGTCGGTGGGACGACGGCCGCGGCTCGCAACGTGATCTCGGCCAACCAGTGGGGCATTCAGCTCGACGGCCCCACCGCGATGGGGAACAGCGTCGAGGGAAATTTCATCGGGACCGACTTGACCGGTACGCTGCCTTTGGGCAACACCGTCAACGGCATCCTTTTCAGTAACAACGCCTCGAATAACACGGTCGGCGGGACAGCGGCCGGCCAGGGCAATACGATCGCGTTCAACGTGGCAGCCGGGGTGAGCGTGCTGTCGGGCACCGGCGACTCGATCCTGTCGAACAGCATATTCTCCAACGGACAGCGAGGGATCTTCCTGAGTGCGACGGGCAACAATGGGCAGAGCGCACCGGTGATTTCCACAGTGATCGGCGGAGGGGGCGCCGTCACACTTATCGAGGGGTCGCTCACCAGCGTCCCGAACACCAGCTTTCTGATCCAGTTCTTCAGCAACATTACTCCGGATCCGTCGGGTTTCGGCCAGGGCCAGACGTTCATTGGCTCGACGACCGTCACGACCGACGCCAGCGGCAATGCGACCATTAACTTTCAACTTCCCAGCGGCGTTCCCGCTGGAGAATGGGTAACGGCCACCGCGACCAACCAGAGCACCGGCGACACCTCGGAGTTCTCCAACGCCGTCCAGGCGCAGACCACAAGCGTCGAGTTCTCGATGGCGAACTACACGGTCGATTCGACGGCTGGGTCTGTGGAGATCGACGTGCTGCGAACCGGTAGCCTGAGCTTTCCCGTATCGGTGAACTACGCCACGTCAAACGGGACCGCCATTGCCGGCCTGGATTACACGGCCGTGATGGGTACGCTTACCTTCCCGGCAAACGTGTCCGAGGAGAGCTTCTCCGTTCCGATTCTTGTCAACCCCCAGCGTTCGACTCCGACTTCGTTCTTCAACGTGACCCTGAGTCAGCCCACCGGAGGCGCGGCGCTGGGACCGATCAGCACGGCGACAGTGACCATCGTCAACCAGAGCCAGCCGTCCTCCTCGATGTTCGTCGTGGTGAACACGAACGACTCCGGTCCCGGCAGCTTGCGGCAAGCGATCATCAATGCCAACGCCGATCTCAGCCCGGGCACGGCTGACATCGAATTCGCCATCCCGGCCTCGACCGCACCCGGCTTGAACGTACCGGTTCCGGGATTCGACCCCAGCACTCAGGACTGGACGATCACGCTTGACAGTCCGTTGCCCGCCATCACGCGTTCGGAGGTCTCGATCGATGGTTATAGCCAGGCGCATATCGGGGTTCCTTTCCTCTATCCGAACTCGACGAGCTCGGCCGTCCAGACGCTTTCGATATTAGGAAGTCCGACGGGAGGGACCTTCACGCTGACCACTGCGTCGCCGTTGCCGGTCGGCACGACGGCGGCGATCCCCTATACGGCGGACGCCGCCACGGTCCAGAACGCGTTGGCGGCGATCATCGGGGCCGGCAACGTGGCCGTCACTGGCGGACCCTTGCCGAGCGGCAGCTTGACCATAACGTTCCAGGGAGCCTATGCACAACAGGCGATTCCAAATCTGACCGTGACCAACAACCTGACCGGGGGGAACAGTCCGGGCGTCGATGTCACTACGTCCACACCGGGTGGTGTCGCCGGCACGCCGACCCTGATCACTTCAGTCCCGAACTCGACCGCCGCGACCGACGGCAACAACGCCCGTGTCCGCGTGATCGTCAACGGCAGCAAACTGCCGCTCGGATCGATCGGGTTCCAGGTCGAAGCCTCCAGCGTGGCGCTGCGGGGTTTGATCATCGACGGCTTTGGCGTCGGGGTCGAGATTTCCTCCCCCGTTTACACCGGCCCCGCCGACTTCTCCGGTAACCTGATCCAGGGAAATCTCATCGGCCGGTATCTCCTCTACCCAGTCGATCCCAACACCGGCGCTCCAATTCCCGCCCCGAATAGTGAAGAGGTTGCGGGCCAAGGCAACGGACAGGGGGTCGTCATCGACGCGTATGGGACGAACACGACATTGGGGGGCGCCTCGCCCCAGGACGACAACGTCATCGCGGGGAATGCAGCACAAGGCGTGGAGATCGCTTCGGGGGCGGACGGGAACCAGGTTTTGGGCAACCAGATCGGCGTGATCGGTCCGTCGAGCGCCGGGTTGTACTATGACGTGCACAACGGCGCTCAAGGAATCCTGGTCGAATCGTCGAGCAATCTCATCGGCGTCGCCGGCGCGGGGAACATCGTCTCGGCCAACGCCGGCGACGGCGTCGAGATCGAGGGGACCGGCGCAACTGAAAACCTGGTCCAGGCCAACCTGATCGGGACGGGGCCTGGCGGCGGCTACCTCTTCGGGAACGGTGATCCCGGTAACGGCGGCGATGGTGTCGATATCCAGGACGCTCCAGGCAACCTCGTCGGCGGCGGCTCAACAGCCCTTGGAAACACGATCTCCTCCAACGCCGAAGCCGGCGTTTTCATCACCGGCGCCTTGGCCTCGGGCAACGTCGTGTCCAACAACATCATCGGCCTGACCTCCGATGGAAGCCAGGTGCTCGGCAATGAGGCCCAGGGCGTCGCAGTCTATTCGCCTGGGGCCCAGGTCGGGCCCGGCAACGTGATCTCGGCCAACTTCGTCGGCGTGCTGGTCTCCGGCCCGGACGCCACCGGGGTGACCGTGATCGGCAACCTGATCGGCACGGATATCACCGGGAAGCTCGACCTGGGTAACGAGGACCAGGGCGTGCTCATCGACTCGGCCACGGGCGTCGTCGTCGAAGGCAATGCGACGGGGTCGCAGGTGATCTCGGGCAACAATGTCGGGGTCGAGATCGAGGGGCTGTCGGCGACAGGCAATTTGGTGCAGGGCAACCTGATCGGAACCGACATCAGCGGCACGCTGCCGCTACCCAACTCGCAGCAAGGCATCCTGATCGAGGGAGCGCCCGGCAACACGGTGGGCGGGACGACAGCCGCGGCGCGGAATGTGATCTCGGCCAACCAGTGGGGCATCGAGGTCGACGGTCCCACGGCGACGGGCAACCTCATCGAGGGGAACTACATCGGAACCGACGTGACCGGTACGGTGCCTTTGGGAAACGAAGTCGATGGCATCCTCATCGAGGGAGCGGCAAGCAACGTGGTGGGTGGGACGACGGCCGCGGCGAGCAACGTGATCTCCGCTAACCCGTGGGGCATTCAGCTCGACGGTCTCACCGCGACGGGCAACCTCATCGAGGGGAATTTGACCGGAACCGCCGCGAACGGTACGTCGCCTTTGGGAAATGAAGTTGACGGCGTCCTCTTCAGTAGCAACGCGTCGAACAACACGGTCGGCGGGACAGCGGCCGGCCAGGGCAATATGATCGCGTTCAACGCCCAGTATGGGGTCAACGTCGACTCGGGTACGGGTGACTCGATTCTCACCAACAGCATTTTCTCCAACGGGCTGCTAGGGATCTACTTGAATCCGTTGACGAATGCCAACGATTCGATCATGCCCCCGAAACTCACCGCAGCCGTTCCCAACGCGAATCTCCAGACGACCACGGTGCAGGGATCTTACTCGTCGCTACCAAACCAGACCTTTTTGATCCAGTTCTTCAGCAATCCCGCCAATCCTTCGGCGTCGTACGTCTACGAGGGCAAGACCTTTATCGGCTCCACGGTCGTGACGACGGGTTCCAATGGTTCAGTAAACTTTTCGGCGACGCTCGAAACCGTGGTAACTTCCAGCTCGTTTATCACGGCCACGGCGACCAGCCTCAGCCAGAGCCTACCCGGCCTGCATTCCGGCGACACCTCGGAGTTCTCCAACCCACCGCCGGTGGGACCCGTAAGCCTGTCGTTCTCGATGGCGAACTACACGGTCGACGCGACCGCCGGGTTCGTGGAACTCGAAGTTCTGCGAACGGGTAACTTGAGCGCGGCCGTGTCGGTAAACTACGCCACGTCGAACGGGACCGCCATTGCCGGGCGCGATTACGTGGCCGCGATGGGAACGCTCTGGTTTCCACCAAACGTGACCGAGGAGCCCATCTATATTCGGATTCTTGACAACCCGCTTGTTTGGACACCAACTTCCTTCTTCAACGTGACCCTCAGCCAGCCCACCGGAGGCGCGACGCTGGACTCGATCAGTTCGGCGACCGTGACCATCTCCAGGATACCGATGTCCGCTCCCACCGTAACGGGAGTGCAGCTCATCACCAATCACGAGCAAATTGTCACGGGCATCGTGGTCAGTTTCAGCGAATTGCTCAACTCGACGACGGCCGTCAACCTGCTCAACTACAACTACAGCGTAACGACGGCCGGCCGCGATCACGTGTTCGGAACCCGCGACGACCTGCTGATCCCGATCACGAAAGCGGTTTACAGCCCGTCTAATATGACCGTGACGTTGACCCTGGGGCGAGGGATCCACCCGCCGACTCCGTTCCGGCTCGCGATCAACCAGTTGACCGACGTCCCCGGCGCCGGCGTCGGGGTGTCGAACCTGTGTGGCGAGCTCCTGAGCACATACGTGGTAGTTCTCAAGGGAACTGCGGGAGGCATCGTCCCCTCGACGCGCCAGCCCGCTGTCCCGCGCCAGGCGCCGCGGTCAGTTGCGGCCGTTGACGCCGTTCTGGCAACGGGCAAGGCCGGAGGCACATGGGTTGCTCACGTGGCTCGCGACCGCCGAGCCCGCCCCAACGACCGTCGTCGTTGATGCGAGGATGGACGACCCGACCCGCTTTCAAGCTTCGCCGTTCAACTCCGAGTTCCGCGGGGGCAAAAAGAATCAACGATTCTACAATTTTCCTGGCTAGGGGCACGCGAAAGGCATGCTCGGGTTGCCAAGCCACGGCACGGGGGTCAGGTCGCGATGCACGGCCGCCTCACGAAGAACCGGACGGTGAATTCGACGTTCGAAGGTAATTCTGATCCGGTCCTCAAGGATCAGGATGGTGCCGCCGGTCTCGACTTTGAAGAGAGAAATTCACCGCCAAGACGCAAAGAGCGCCAAGAGAGTCGACCAACCGGCTCATAACCGATTGACCATCCGCCGTCTTGTTCATTGCGTCTTCCCTTTACGCCCTTCGCGTCTTCGCGGTGGGAAACTGAATCTCGACTCTGAAGAGAGAAATTCACCGCCAAGACGCGAAGAGCGCCAGAAAGTCAACCAACCGGCTCATAACCTATTGACCAGCCGCCGTCTTGTTCATTGCGTCTTCCCTTTGCGCCGTTCGCGCCTTCGCGGTGGGAAGCTGAATCTCGACTCTGAAGAGAGAAATTCACCGCCAAGACGCAAAGAGCGCCAAGAAAGTTGACCAACCGGCTCATAACCTATTGACCAGCCGCCGTCTTGTTCAATGCGTCTTCCCTTTGCGCCCTTCGCGTCTTCGCGGTGGGAAAGTGAATCTCGACTCTGAAGAGAGAAATTCACCGCCAAGACGCAAAGAGCGCCAAGAAACTCGACCAACCGGCTCATTACCTATTGACCATCCGCCGTCTTGTTCATGGCGTCTTCCCTTTGCGCCCTTCGCGTCTTCGCGGTGGGAAACTGAATCTCGACTCTGAAGAGAGAAATTCACCGCCAAGACGCAAAGAGCGCCAGAAAGTCAACCAACCGGCTCATAACCGATTGACCATCCGCGGTCTGTTTCATCGCGTCTTCCCTTTGCGCCCTTCGCGTCTTCGCGGTGGGAAACTGAATCTCGACTCTGAAGAGAGAAATTCACCGCCAAGACGCAAAGAGCGCCAAGAAACTCGACCAACCGGCTCATTACCTATTGACCATCCGCCGTCTTGTTCATGGCGTCTTCCCTTTGCGCCCTTCGCGTCTTCGCGGTGGGAAACTGAATCTCGACTCTGAAGAGAGAAATTCACCGCCAAGACGCAAAGAGCGCCAAGAAAATCGACCAACCGGCTCATAACCTATTGACCAGCCGCCGTCTTGTTCATTGCGTCTTCCCTTTGCGCCCTTCGCGTCTTCGCGGTGGGAAACTGAATCTCGACTCTGAAGAGAGAAATTCACCGCCAAGACGCAAAGAGCGCCAAGATAGTCGACCAACCGGCTCATAACCCATTGACCATTCGCTTGATGCCGTCCTTGATCAGAGGGACGTTCCAGTTGACGAGGAAGCCAAGTCGATGTCCCGAGAGTCTCAGGTACGTCAGCAACTGGGCTTCGTGAATGGGGGGCATTGCCTGAACCGACTTGTTCTCGATAATGATGCACTCGGCCACGACCATGTCGATGCGATAACCCGCCTCGATCTCGATGCCGCCGTACCTTACGGGCAAGGCAACTTCGCAGCCGACCTCAATACCCCGGCAACGAAGTTCATGGGCCAGGCATACCTGATATGTCGATTCCAGCAGACCCGGCCCCAAGGCGCGGTGCACCTTGAGCATGGCGTCCACCACCTGCTCGGCAGTCTGCTCGATCTCTTCCTTCGTCTTGTTCATTGCGTCTTCCCTTTGCGCCCTTCGCGTCTTCGCGGTGGGAAAGTGAATCTCGACTCTGAAGAGAGAAATTCACCGCCAAGACGCAAAGAGCGCCAAGAAAGTTGACCAACCGGCTCATAACCTATTGACCATCCGCCGTCTTGTTCATCGCGTCTTCCCTTTGCGCCCTTCGCGTCTTCGCGGTGGGAAACTGAAAAGGTTGATTATTTCTCCCCCCGCGGAAATCGCCGTTCAATTCTGCGCGGGATACTCGGGGATGAGCGCGTACTCGTTTCCGAGCGGGATGACCTGCGTGTATTCGACTCCGGTGCCGTACTCCAAACCAGCGCCATAGCCAACGGATGCGCCGAAGGTCGAGACGCCGTTTTGCAATCGGGACGTGTCGACGCCCCCCGACAAGGATGCGCCCTGGTTAAGCCCTTCCACCGTGCTGAGGCCGTTCAAGCCGGAGATGTTCTTGGCGTTCGAGACTTCGAGCCGGATATCGCCGGCGATCTCGTTGGCCGAGGTCACACCCGGAGGGGCGCCGGTCAGCGGGCCGCGGGCGGTCAGGGCGATGCCGAAGTTCCCGGCGCGATCGAGCACGAATCCGACGTCGATTCGGCCCTCGAAATTGCCGACGACGGGCAACTGGAGGCCTGATAGCGCCGGGGCGACGCTTGCAAGATTCCGCACAGCCCCGAGCGAGACGTACAGCGTGCCGTTAAGCCGGCCCCTGGGTAGCGGCACTGCCGGGGGCGGGACTGCCGGGTTGAAGGCGCCGTCCTGGTCGAGCGCGCTCACCTGGTCCAGGAACTCGGTGAGCCCCTGGGAAACGAGATTCGCCTGCGTCCCACTGAGCGATAAGACGTTTCGCTCGACCGCAATATGCAACTGATAGTACCACGACGTGGTTTGCGCGTTGGGGAAATTGTGGTTGTGAGCCAGCGCGCCGATGAGCCCCAGACCGGGAATCGCCAGAGGCGCGTTGGGCCCGGCGTGGGCCGAACCGGTCAGAAGCGCATTGGCCAGGATCGGGCCTGTTGCCGAGTAGACTCCGGAAAACACGCCGTCGGTGGCCGTAACGGCCTGATTGAGCAGGGTATACGTGTCCTGGCGGCCGAGGACGGAATGGATGAAGGGTTGTGAAATGACCTGGTTGGCCACGAGGTTGTTTTCCGAGGCTCCCTGGACATCTGCCTGCTGCTGCACCCCGTTGACCGCCGAGCCAAGCTGATTGCTCAGAAAGCCGTTGATCGCGAAATGGGGATCGACGATCGTTTGCAGGCTCGTGACCTTGGGCAGGGCCGAAGCGGCGGCGAGGTACGGACCGAGGGGGGGCCCGACGGCCCCGGGCAGGGCCTTCGTGTCAAGGGCCTCGACGCCCAAAGCCGTGCGCCGTGCCGGCCGCGCCCGGTTGCGGGAATTGTATCCCCACATGTCTCTACTCCGTTAGAGCTTCCGGCCCATCCTGGTCATGACTGTGCGCAGTGAACGCAATGACGACAAGTTCGAGCTTCACATGGGATGTATCGATCGGACCGCCGGGCTCGTTCAGCCCAATTGAATCAAGTCTGCGGCGAAAATCCGGTTCGCGACGCCGCGAGCGATTATGCCGGTCGCGGCAGGAAAGCCGAACAGCTTCGATATTTCATGATAAGGTATCAAGTGAGTGATGCGCCTCTTGGATCCCCGGCAGGAGCAGGGGCAGCCAGGGGTAGAGACACGCGCGGGGCAATGTTAGGCTGGTAGCCGTGACGGCCTCGGTGGCACACTCCCGACTTCTCTGTTTGGGTGGCGGTCGTCTGATACATTGTCGTTTACTGGTGTTACCAAGTGCGTCGCGGACCGAGTTGTGGGCCAGCGTCGATCGGGGGATGAACTTGCCGGGGATAAGGCACTTAATCGCGACCTGGACCACGGCACGGCACGGGAAGCCGAAGGCACGGTCCCTCTTGAAGGGGCACACGGATGTCGTGCGATGTGTGGCCTTCAGCCCCGACGGCGGGCTGCTTGCTTCGGGCAGTTACGATGCGAGCGTGAGGCTCTGGGAGGTGGCTTCGGGCCGGGAGCGGGCCAACTTGCAAGGGCACATGGGTTGGGTCCTGGCGGTGGCCTTCGCCCCGGACGGCCGGGTGCTGGCCTCGGGCGGGAAGGATCAAACCGTTCGACTCTGGGACGCGTCCACAGCCCGACAATCGGCTGCCTACCAGAGGAGATATCCAGCCTCGATCATTTCCCTGGCCTATTCCCCCGATGGGAGAGTGATGGCTGTAGGCGATTACGATGGGGCGATCGAGTTGCGGCAAGTGGCCGGCGAGCGCGAGCCGATCCGCATCACCGAGCACGAAAAGACGGTCGCTTCCCTCGCCTTCGCCCCGGACGGTCACGTCCTGGCGTCGGGCAGTTACGATGGGACCGTGAGACTCTGGGAACCGGCGACGGGCGGACCGCGGGCCATCTTGCACGGGCATTCTGGCTGGGTCTTCGCCGTGGCGTTCAGCCCCGATGGCCGGGCTCTGGCCTCGGCCGGTGAAGATGGTACCGTCAGGCTATGGGACATCGCCTCGGGGAAAGAACGGCTTAACTTTGCGGCACACGCAGACTATATCCACAGCGTGGCGTTCGCCCCCGACGGCCGGATCCTGGCCACCGGCAGTCGAGATCGTACGATCAAGCTCTGGGATATTTCGGCCGTGGACGGCCCGCTGCCCGGCAGACGAGGAGCTTAAGATGAGTCAACTCCAGCAGGGCCAGAGCGGACTCGCTGCCCGTCAGACCGAGCGCGGCGCGGCCCTCCCGGAGACCAGCAAGACGCAGGACCTGCTCGCCCAGGTTCGGAGCTGCTCCGAGGTTGCACAGCGGCTGCTCGAACGGGCTCACGAACAGCTCCGGCACGTTACCTCGCTGCGCGACGAGCTGGGGAAAGCGCGATCCGAGAACGACCGACTCCGCGCCGCCCTGGAGGACCTGCGCAGTCAGGCGGCCGAGGGCGTTCGCCGCGAGAACGATGGCGACCTCGAAGCCGCTCGACTTCGCATCGAACAGCTTACGGTCGATCTGCGCTGGGCCTCTAGCGCTAACGCACAGCTCCGTGCACTCCTGAACGTCTTCGGGGTCGTGGACCATCTGGAATCCCGACCCGAGCCCGATTGAAGTGACCGCTCATCCACGTGGTCATCTTCTGATCAGCTCTTGCGGCCGTTATTTTGATCGGCGATCGTCTGCTGGGTCGGATCGATCGCGGGCTTGTCTGGGTTGCTGCCGCCGGGGGTTTTGGGGGTGATCCCCGGACGGACAAGCGACGCGAAGATCCCGGACGGCCAGGACTTGATCCGATCGAACCTCGACGGCTTCACGATCGCGGCCTCTTCACGCGGAGACATATCCTCGAGCACCGCCACGACCTGGGCCATGGTGTGATAACGCTCCTGGACCGACTTGGCGATCATCTTCAAGCAGACTGTTTCCAGCGGCGAATTCTCTCCAATCCCCAGATTGAGAGCCGATGGCCGGGGAGGCTGGTCGCAGCCGATCTGGCGCAGGATCGAGGTGAGCGATCCCTGGAACGGCAATCGGCCCGCAATCATCTGATACAGGATCACGCCGAGGCTGTAAATATCCGTCGCTGGCCCGAGCAGCCGCGAGTCGCCTTCCACTTGTTCCGGGGACATGTACGCCGGTGTGCCGATAATCACCCCGGTCATGGTGACCTGGACATCGTCGTTGAATCTCTTGGCCAGGCCGAAGTCCATCACGATCGGCTCACGGTCGTTGTCGATCATGATGTTATCCGGCTTCAAATCGCGATGGATGATTCCCGCTTCGTGGGCTTTCTGCAGCCCACGGGCAACCTTCTTGATCAGACCGGTGATGTCGCCGGTGGTTTTGAACATCCCCTCAGCCATTGCCCGGGAAAGCGGTTGGCCATCGATGAACGCCATCGAGAGATAATAAACGCCGGCAATCTCGCCGACGTCATAGATCGGACAGAGATACGGACTTCGGAGCTGCGCGGCGGCGCACGCCTCGCGGTGGAAACGCTCGATCACCTGGGTGCTCTCGCCGAGGGAGGGCGTCTTCAGCGCCACGTGGCGGTGAAGCTGAGTGTCATAGGCGAGGTATACGGCACCCATCGCACCCTGGCCGAGCAGCCGGACAATCTGGTAGCGGCCGAAACTGGAGCTGGCGGCGAGGACCGGGACCCCGCGCTTGAGTTCGGGCCCGAGCCTGAGTCGCCTCGATCACCGGCCTCCGCGCATCCGGCGCGGCGGACGACGGCGCTGCGCCAGGGAGGTGAGCTCGATGGTCGCCCCGTTGGAAATGCCTGGATTGGCCGGGTGGGCGCTGGCCCCGGGCGCATCGGGATCCGCAATTTGCTTGAGCTTGCGCAGCGTCTTGATCGCACCCTCGATCTCATCGGCAAGGCCGGGGTGCTGCGACTTGATCGCGCTCCGAACCGGATCGGGCTGGCTCGGTGGGACCTCTCGTGTCATGGAGCCGTCCTTGGGCTAGCCCGAAATTGGAGGCGCCGCTCGCTGAAGAAATCGGGTGCCATGCTCACACCCCTCACATTCAGCGTCTTGAGGCAATTAGGTCGGACGCCGGTCGCTCGAAAGTAGCCCTCGACGCCGCCGCTGGCGCTGATACCGGTCTGGACGAAGCCGAAGATGTCATGCATCGAGATGATCTCCCCCTCCATCCCGGTGATCTCCGAAATCGTGATGATTTTTCGCTTTCCGCCCGGCAACCGCCCGATCTGCACGACGATCGTAATCGAGGACGCGATCAGTCTGCGGACGGCCGACACGGGGATTTCGACAGCGGCCAAGCCGACCATCAGCTCGACCCGAGCGAGGGCCTCGCGCGCGGTGTTCGCATGCACCGTCGTCATGCTCCCCTCGTGTCCGGTGCTCATCGCCTGGAGCATCTCCAGAGCTTCACCGCCACGGCATTCCCCCACGATGATTCGATCGGGCCGCATCCGCAGCGAGTTCCTCACGAGATCGCGCAACGTGACCGTACCCCCGCCCTCCGCATCGGGCGGTTGAGCTTCCATCTTCCCCACGTGCGGTTGTTGAAGCTCCAGCTCCGCGGTGTCTTCAACGGTAACCAGTCGCTCCGAACTCGGAATAAATCGCGACAGGGCGTTCAGCAAGGTCGTCTTGCCGCTGCCGGTACCCCCCGAGATGACGATGGTCACACGGGCTTTGACGCATCCAGCGAGAAATTCCAGCATCTCGTTCGTGATCGTCTCAGACTTCAGAAGATCATCAACCGTGAGCGGCCGAATCCCGAACCGCCGAATACACACCAGCGGACCGTTCAGCGAGGGTGGACGGAGGACGGCGTTCAAGCGGCTCCCGTCCCCCAACCGGGCGTCAACCATGGGAAATTTGCGATTGAGCTGACGACCCGTTCTGGCGATCAACCGGTGAACCACTTGAATCAAGTGTGCCTCGTCACGAAACGTCAAGTCGGTGCGGTGAAGCTGTCCCTGCCGTTCGATGAACACCTGGTGTGGACCGTTGATCATGATCTCGGAAATATCGATCTGGCGCATCAAACCACCGAGAGGGCCGAACCCGAGCAACTCATCCAGCACTTCATCCACCAGGGCTTTTTGGTCTTGAGGATCCAGTAACCCAGACCTTAGATCAGTCAGCTCGGTCGCCAGCCGCTGGAGCTCTACCCGCAATTCCACCTCATTGAGAGTATCGGCCTTTTCCCGCGGCATTGCCGCGACGAGACGCTCCTTGAATTCGCGCTTGGCTTCCAGATTCCCGTCGCCCCCGCCGCTCGCCACTGGCAAGTCACCCTGGGCGCCGACCGAAAGCAGACGCTCGCCCCCGCTGGGTTGTGCGACATTCGGTGGTCTATCTTCCGGGAAAATCTTCGCCATCGTGAAACCACTTCTCCCGACGATCGCTCGGGCGACGTGCGCTCAACAGGCCCAGCCTCGGGCCGTCCCTAGCCATCAGGACGAAATCGCTGTGGTCTTAGCGCGACTGAGCAACTGAATTCGATCTGTTCGCGAACGCTCCAGCAAAAAAGCCGCACTCCGATCTGCTTGGGATCGAGAGGTCAATCCGCCTTGAGTCGCGGCTGACCCATCCGGGCACGGCGCACAAGCTCAGCAACTCCCAGTCCCAAACCCCAGATTGTAAGCTGGCCACCGACCTCCGGGCGATCCTTCAGCGTCAGGGGCATACGCCGCGCGGTCGAGTTCAGGATGACAAGGCACGCGTGAGACCCGTGATGACGTCGCTACCGCTGGCCTTCATTTTACTACGGAATTGTAGCAAATTGTAGCTGAGTCAGGGATGGGCGCGCCAAAACTTCCCAGTTTCCTGTATCAACAGGCAGACCGAAACCTGAAGCCTGCGCACCTTAACGCCCCCGGGGAACCCTCCCAAACGCGGCCTCTGCTGCCCCATTGAGCTGGACACTTCAGACCAGGTATAGACGCGTCAAGTCGAATCAGGGCAACTCGCCGAGCCTGGGCCAGTTTCCTTCCAGCGCTGCCCGACCACCTGGGGCCAGCTTGCGAAGACCGGTCCGCCACGCGAACGTTCCGTCGGCAAGCACCACACTCGTCCCGGCTACCTGCGCCCGATCAGGCGATCGACGCGTTCTCCAGAAACGTCGGCCGTTTCGATCGACTCCCGCTTGGAACCAGCCGCCGGCTGGCTCTCGACCTCATCCGTTCGAGCGACCCGTCCGGTCTCGAACCTCAAATACGGCGCAATCTGCGCGAGGCTGGCTGGACCGAGCCCGCGCACCCGGCTGCGCAGCGTCAGCCAGCGACGAAAACGGTCGCTCGGCGCGGGCTGCCACAAAGCGACCAACCAGCGCAGGGCCCAGTGTCGGCACGGCCTCCAGGACTCGCGGCGGAGCCGAATTCGCATCGAGAACCAGGTTCGGGGAGGACGCGAATGACCCCCTCGAAGAACTTCCCGCGTCCCGACACACGATCATCAATCCAATCGCCATCGGAGCGACGGCCAACGCCAGCAATGTCCGTGCTTCGATCGGCCAGGTCTGCGCCACAGCCGTGACCCGTGCCGCGCCGGCTTCTTTCTCGCCATCCCGATCTGCCGCGCGATCCGGTTCGCTGGACATCCGTTACGTAAGCTCTGATTGGACATTGCATTAGGGTGAGCGGTCTCTGGATGAGCGTAGCATACTCACGGGGTCTCGAGGTCATCAAGTCACAACAGGCCGGAAGGAAGCGAGCCCAAGGGAGGGTGACCATCTTGGTCATCTCGTCCAGCGGGTTCGGCGGCTGCGACTTCCACCCCGCAATCTGGCGGACCTGCTCGGCTTCGTGGCGAGTCAGCTCGCCGTTCGAGACTTCGACCTGAGTGCTCATAAGACGCTGGTCACATGCTCAAGAAGGGCACCGGAAGCAAGAACGCGTGCTGGTCGTATAGGATCGTGACGCCCTCCCACGAAGTATACTGGGCGAGGAAAACCACCAGGACGTAGAGCAGCGCGGCGGGAATGATCGCGAGCCGGCCCATCCAGCGCAGCAGCCAGTGGCGGGGCGCTTCGCGGCGTTCCGAACGGGCATAGGCCCAGCCCAAGAGCAGTCGAGCCGGGGCCAAGAAGGCGACGAACACCAGGCTCGGCAGCCAGGCGGCGTCGCGTGGAACCATCTCGATCTTGAGCAGGTAGAGCGGAATCGACGCCGCCACCAGCAGCATAACCAGAGCAAACGCGAACGCCCAGGGGCGCGGCGAAACCGCTCGCGGATTGTGCGTCGAGAGAACAAAGCCGACAAGCGTCCCTCCACGGCGTAATGGACCTGAAGAAAGGGCAAGAAGGGAACGATCATCGCCAGCACAAGTGCGCCCAGGACTCCCAGGAGTGGTTGACGCCCGCCAGCGGCGATCAGGATGGCGGGCACGGCCAGCCACGCGAGGGTGCCGAGAAAACCGACCAGCCCCAGTCGGAAATAATGGGGTAGCCGCAATGCCGCGACATACGACCAGGCCGCGTCGCGCATCTCGACGTAGAGCCCCCCTGCCCTTAGTCGTCGGAAAAACCAGAAGGGGTGATCGAGCGGGCAGAGAAAGTGCCGGAGGCGGCCGCCGCGCGCAACGGCCACCGCGAGGTGGAAGAAAGTAAAAACCGTCACGACCACAAGAGCCGTGCGCCAGTTGCGGGCGACCCGGCTTCCCGGATCGATCAATTCGGCCGAACGAGCCTGCAACTCGACCAGCCATGCCGGCAAGAGCGCCAGCCAGATTCCCAGCGCCATCCCGCCGAGATGGGCCGCACGCCGCACGCCGACCAAGCCATCGCGCAGGCGGCCGCTTCGCGCCACCCGCGCCGAGGATTCGAGCAAGTAACCCAGGCTGAGAAGCTGGACCAAGGGCCAGGCCGCCAGCGTGGATAGAATGACCACAAGGCTCGCCAGACCCAACAGCCACTCGGCCCCTGAGCCCAGGCTGCGGACGATCCGGCGAACGAGCGCCGAAAACCGACGTCGCACCCCCTGCGGCGCAGGGCGCGACTCCTCCAAAGACTCGGCAACGGCGACCGGTTCCACGGCGGCCACGGCGTTTCCCATGCCGGTTGATACCCGGCAAGCGCAGCGCCGGTTTCATCGGGTCCTCGGGATACGCAAAGGTCAAAAAAAAGCGTCAGGAACCGTCCGGCGGCCGTCAGGGTTCCTGCAACCTTCTGGGTTGTGGCCCAAACGCGCTTCGCAGGAATGACCCCGCTTTATAGCCACGCCGCGTGGGCCATCGGCCAGTGATCGGCGTGGCGGCTGGCCGCACGCTGAAAGGCGCGTTCACGCTCCAGTCGGGTCTGATCGTAAAGCGCCGTGTATAGCTGTTCATCCGCCTCGGTAAAGGCCTTGCCTCGGCGACCCGTCACGGTCCGTGCCGTCTCGAAGAGCTTCTCCAGGGGAAAGCCCGGTGAAACCTTGCCGAATCGAACCGCTGTGAATGAGGGAACATGTTTGGGCAAGAGGACGCCGGCCGGCAGGACGTTGCACATCACGCCGATCGCCGTACCAGTATTGAGCATGCTGCCCATGCCAGTCCGTGAATGGTCGCCGATGAAGCAGCCGACCTTGACCTCACCGGTCGGAACCGGGTCGCCCTGAAGCGGAACCTGCACCTCGCCGTAGTCGTTCCGCAGGTCGCTATTGGACGTGATGGCACCCAGATTGACCCACTCGCCGACATAAGCGTGTCCCAGGAACCCTTCATGATACTTGTTGGAAAGTCCATGCACGATCGATGCCTCGACCTCCCCGCCGATCCGGCACGTGGGACCAATCGAAACGCAGCCGCGGAGGTTGGCTCGAAAAAGTTGCGTCTGGGGGCCGATCCAGCATGGCCCCTCGATTCGCGTGAACGGCTGAACCCATACGTTGGGACCGAGCGTGATCGGCCCGTTGGTCGTGTCGAACACGGTGTACGGGTCGATGCGCGCCGTCTCGTGAATCCAGAGCCGATCGGACGGCCCGACCAGGGCAAGCGCCGTCAGGTGGCGGTTGCTCACCCCCACATTCCCCGCCGCGGCGAAGTCGCGCTCCAGGTGGGCGCCGTTCTTGGTTACGAGATCCCAGGGACGGCTGATCCACTCGCCGCCGATCTCGATCGCGCCGTGCCGGGAGGTCATGCGCTCAAACCAGTTGTCGACCTCGTGAGACTCAAGGGTGACAGCGTCCTCGGGCCCGACCTGGGCGCACGCCGGCTGACCGTCGCAAAGCCCCACCCAGGAACCGTACGCTTGGGGCGGCTCGAAATCGACCGCCGGCACCCAGCGGCCGTTCGCCGCCAAGACCGGCCCCCGCGCCAGCCAGTCGCGATCGTTGACCACCGTGTGCGGATCGCGTAGCCGCTGCACCCCGACTAAGTGTGAACGAACCACGCAACTGCGCTGCTGAGGTCCCGGGCCAACTCGAAACGCCTGAATGATCTTGGTGGCAAGCGTGGTCGTTCCCAAGAGCAACTCGTGCGCCGGACGAGTCAACGTCAGCGGTTCAAGCCCACTTACACCGAGATCCTCCACCAGGCAAAGACGCATGGACCCTCCGATGTTCGACTGAGCCACAAGCCGACTGCCTTTAGACGATTGTTGAGGCGCACCCAGAGGTGAACACCCGGAATGGTCCGCACCAGATCGGCTCCGTTCCTACTCACGAGAGGCGGCATAATCCTAACAACCGCGTAACAAGCGTACCAGTCCCGGTCGCACATTGAATCATCCTGTAATCAGTGTGTTGGAAATTGCCTACGAACCGCCCGGGTCCAACTTCCCGGGCAATCCCGGGCCCGTTCGAAATCGCGTTACTGGCCGACCGGCCCGCCGGGAGGTAAAATACAGTCACAAACGTCGATCATTCTTGGTCCGGCTCAGAAGCCATGATTCAAGATGCGGTCTCCCTGAGTTGACCAGCTTGATTGGGCGTGGTGTCAGACCTTGTGAGTCTGACACGCGACCGGTCGCGAGTGACGATCGGTTGTGGGAAATACATGTTATCATGGATGGCTGCTCGGCAAGAGGCCGGCGGCTGGATCGTGTGTTTCCCAGGTTTGGCCCGCGTTGCGCGGGGAGGTGCCTTGTGGCTACACTGATGAATAATGGTTGTGTTAATTCGGCCGACTTGAAATCCGTTCCTGGTACGAGCGTTCCCGAGATCGACCAGTTCGCTGATCTTCCTCATGGCAAACGATTTCCGCGCGAACCGGAACCCCCTGAAGAAGCCGCACAAAGGTGTGAAGAGCCTGAGTCACGGCAGAGCGGTAGGTGGGAGGCCCCCGACGCGGGTGCCGACGACTTTCCTGCCGGCAACCGCTGGCTCACGCATGGGCGGAGTCGGGGGTGATGCCGCAGCCTGGGTGTTTGAAACCGGGCCTGAAGGCCCGCACTGGCTCGTCAAGCCCCGGGGTCTGACTTGAACCAAACTGGAAGGCGGGGCCAAGCCCACGCGGAACCGTCCGGCTTGGGTAAACGGGACTTGATTCCGTTTCTCATCGACCTCAAACGCGCGGCGGTCCGCCGGGGCCTGCGCCTCGCTCTTCCAGAAGCTCGCCCTGGTCGAAGCCTTGCTGGGTCAGCGCGCAGTCGGCGCCGCCACGACGACGAACTGCGGAAACACGTGGGCGTAGATCCAGACGATGCCGCCAACCAAGAGAGCCAGCGACACGCTGTGCCAGAGTATGGCGCGGAGCAATTGGCCCTCATTTCCCCCTTCCCCGGTCGCCGCCGCCGCAACGACGATCGACTGAGCGTCGATCATCTTCCCCATGACCCCGCCGGTCGTGTTCGCGGCGGCCATCAGAACCGGATCCAGGTTCAGCTTCAGTGCCGTGATTCGCTGGAGGTTGCCAAAGAGAACGTTGCTCGACGTATCCGAGCCGGTCAATGCGACGCCCAGCCAGCCCAAGAGCGTGCCGAACAACGGATACAGGACCGGACCGGCGCGGGTGAAGGCGAGCCCCAGGACGGCGTCCATTCCGGAGTACTTGGTCACGAATCCCAGCGAGAGCATACAGATAATCGCCGCAATGGCGGGAATCATCCTGAGCAGGGTGCCGAGAAAGATTCGCGCCATCGTCGTCGTGGAGACTCCCAGCAAGTAACCGCTGGCGAGGGCAGCCAGAAAGACGGCCGTGCCCGTGGATGACAAGGGTGCGAGATCGACCTGGGCCTTCTCGTAGTCCTCGGGCAGCGGCGATTCATGACCGGTGACCTCCGGTCCCTTGACGACTTTGAGATGAAGCCACGCAAGCTCGGGCTTCCATGAGACCTGCCGGTCGAGCCAGTCCTTGACCGAAGCTGTGCGCAGCGGCTTGATGGCGGGTAATCCCCAGATCAAAACGGTGATCGTCAAGAGCCCAAAAGGCATCCACGCCCGAGCCACTTGCCATCGGCCGAGCCGATCCGGTGATGACAGCAGGACGCCGCCGGGCTCGGCGGCGGAAGGGTCGCGACCGTCGAGATCGGTCTGGAATCGCCAGGTCGTTTCGGGCCGCCACAGGCGGATCACGATCACTCCAGCGAGCATTCCGGCCGCCGATGAAACGATGTCGACGAGCTCGAAACCGACGTAGTTCGACCAGATGAACTGAACGGACGCGAACGTGCCGCCGATGATCACGAGCGGAAACCAGACCGCCCGCGTCTCCCGCCAGGACGTCATCGTCCGGACCAACCAGAACGGTAAGAGCAGCGACATGAACGGCAGGATCCGCCCCGACATGGCACTCAAGGCGTGAACGTCGAGCCCGGTCACCTTGCTGAGCGTCAAGATCGGGATGCCGATGCCGCCCCACGCGACCGGGGCCGTGTTGGCGATCAAGCACAGGAGCGCCGCCTGAAACGGCTGAAACCCGAGCCCGACCAGGAAGGCGGCCGATATCGCCACGGGTGCTCCAAAACCAGCCGCTCCCTCCATGAGCGCGCCGAAGCAGAACGCCACCAGTACCGCTTGCAGCCGCCGATCTGACGACAAGCTCGCCACCGACGCTCTCATCACCGCAAATTGGCCGGTCACCACCGATACGTCATAAAGAAAGACGGCCGCCAAGATCAGCCAGACAATGCGCAGCACCGCAAAGGCGACTCCCACCACCGCGCTGGCCGCGAGCATCCGTGCTGGCATGCCAAAAATCAGCGACGCAACCGCACAGGCGGTAAGGAACCCAGCCAGCGCTGCTTTCCACGCACTGAGCCGTGCCAGGGCCAGCAGTCCCAAAAGCACCCCCAACGGCAGCGCCGCGACCGCCGTGGATATTCTCCAGTCACCGAACGGATCGTAAACTTGTGTCCACAATGGGCCAGGTCTCCCCTTGAGATCGCCAAACTAGGCACAAACGCCGTGGGCGCCGCTATCGATCTGGCGTCCGACTGGTGGAACCACGATACGAAGGGGCTTGCTGGCCGTACAGGGGGCAGTTGCGGACGATTTGCGGTCTCGTGCGAGGGCCTGCGCGATTGGCGGTTGAGTGAGGCATTCGGCTTGGACCCGTATTGACCTAACGGCGATGCCGGGGTTAATTTTGAATATCGCTTTCGTCAGTGACGGCGCAAACGGCGAGACGACCTTTCAAGGAGCATCTGGGTGCAGATTGAGATATCGACCCGCCACGGTGGGCTGGGTTCCGAGCAGCAACAGTATTTGCACGATAAGGCCGAAAAACTGCTCAAGTACTTTGGTCGTCTGATGGCGATCGAGGTGGCAGTTGACCAGGTCAAACATCAGTGGGAGGTGGAGATTCTGGTTTCGGCAGAGCATAAGCACGACTTTGTTGCGCGTGAAACGGGGTCGACTCCCGAGGCGGCGATGGATCTCTGCGTTCATAAAATCGAAAACCAGCTCCGCCGGTACAAGGATAAGGTCCAAAAACACAAGGGCGATCCCAGCCACGGGGGTCCGTTGCCGGGTTCGTCCGAGCATTCTGGAGCAACCGAAGCGACGGGAGCCGACTCCGACGAGTTCTGAAGCGGCTCCGACACCTAACTGATCACTTCTCGGCGGTTTTACAGCGGGCGCGAGGTTGTCCAACCGCGTCGCGCAGGGCCGCGCAGATGTTGACCCATTCTCTTTGCGTCATAGACTGGACGCCGGGCACAGGCTTTCGCATTTGGCGGCCCGTCGCCGGAGGGGCGGATGAAGTTATTGGACTTTGTAGTACGTGAGTCGATCATCGTTGACCTGCAGGCCAGCGGTAAGGAGGCCGCGATTCGGGAGATGGTAGGCAACCTCAAGCGCGTGGGTCGGTTCGAGAACGACGATATGGTCGAAAGCGTCATCCGGCTCATACTCGGGCGCGAGGAACTGGGATCGACGGGCATCGGCCAGGGCGTCGCAGTTCCTCACACCCGGCATCCGACGCTCCAGGGCTTGGTCGGAACGGTCGCCTTGTCGAAGCGCGGGGTCGATTTTGCAGCTCTGGATGGCGAGCCGGTCGATATCTTTTTTCTGCTGGTATCGCCGCACAACCAACCCGGCGCCCATCTCAGAGCGCTCGAGAACATCTCCCGGCACTTGAAGGACGAACGGTTCGTGAGTTTCTTGCGGCAGGCGAAATCGCGCGAACGAGTGGTCGAAATCCTGGAGGAAGCGGATCGGATCTCGCCGTGACCTGGTGCAATCCGGCACCTGATCGATCTCGGTCACCGCGCGGCAGTTGTCTCTCGAGGAGAACCTTGGCATCGAATAATCACCAACCATGAAGACCGCAAAACGGCTGCAAGAGTCCGGTTTATCCCTCTGGTCGCTTGTTCTCGGCCCAGGCCGATCGAGCCGCCGATGAGCGAAGGTCCCGCGGTAGCCCGCCGCCAAGTCGAGGTGTTGAACGCTCTGGGACTGCACCTGCGCCCTGCTCTGAAATTCGTCGAGCTCGCTCTCAAGTATCAGGCCGAGGTTCGGGTTCACTACAACGGCAATGATTTCAATGGGAAAAGCATTCTTGATCTGACGTCGCTGGCTGCCGAATTGGGCAGCCGTCTGGAGCTGGAGGCGCGCGGCCCGGACGCCTCCGAAGCAGTCGAGGCGCTAGCCGATCTGTTCCTCGCTCGATTTCACGAGAATGAAAACGGCGAGCCGACCGAGGACCAGCCCAGCGGAGAGCCCACCTCATGAAAGCCCGGGCTTCGAAGGCCGGCGACCCGCGCACGGAGCGGCGGAGGTTGAAGTCACGCCACAGTCGACGGGCGCATCCCTGCGGTGTGTCGGCGGTTGGCTTTTTGTGGAATCATGGCATGCAGTTGTCGGCGTCTGCCAAGAATACCCTTGCAAGTCCCCCTGCGATGCCGATGCAGGTCTTGCGCGGTTTTGCCGTCAGCGCCGGAGTCGCCATCGGGCCAGTCGTCGTGCTCGATCGGCGCGGTCTACCGATGCCGGCCCGCAATATCGCCGCCTCGGCGGTGAGCTCCGAGCTCGAGCGGCTCGATCGCGGCCTGGAAGAAGCCAGAGCCGCCGCCAGCAAGGACGCCGCCGAAGCCCGCGCCGGCCTCGGGCCCCAGTACGCCGATATCCTGGCGGCTCACTGCCGCATGATCGCCGATCTGACCCTGCGGCGCGAAGCCCGCAAGATCATCGAAGAGAACCTGATCTCCGCCGAGCACGCGGTGCTCGGGGTCCTCGAGGGATACGCGCAGCGCCTGGAGGGGCTGGCCGGTTCGCATCTGGCAGCACGAGCAGCCGACGTACGCGACATCGAGGCCAGGATCTTGAGCCACTTGACCGGCATGCCTTCGCTCCCGGTTCACGATCAGCTCGCCGACGCCACCGTCGTACTGGCCCATGATCTCTCGCCCAGCGACGCGGCCGGGCTCGACCCACGCAAGGTATTCGGGTTCGCCACCGAAGGCGGCGGACGCGCCAGCCACACCGCCATCGTCGCCGCGGCTCTCGAAATCCCCGCGGTGGTCGGGCTCGGCCCGTTTCTGGAGCGCGCCGAGCGCTGTCAAATGGCGATCGTCGACGGCGACGCCGGTCTGCTCATCCTCGATCCCGACGCCGAAACCCGGGATCGCTACCGCCAAATCTCGGTGGCGCGGTCGGCTCGCTTTCAATCGCTGACCGAGCAGGCCGATCTGCCTGCTGTGACGCTCGACGGCCAGGCCGTGGAGCTCTGGGGCAACATCGAATTTCGCGGCGAAGTCGCGGCGTGCCTCAATCGAGGGGCCGTCGGCGTGGGGTTGTTCCGCACCGAATTCTTGTTTCTCGGCTCGCAGGCGTCACCCAGCGAAGACGAGCAGTTCGAGGCGTACAAGGCCGTCGTCTCCTCGATGCACGGCCAGCCGATCCAGATCAGAACCCTTGATCTCGGCGCCGACAAGATCGCCGCTTATCGTAAAGCAGGTTACGTCGACCCCAACCCCGCCTTGGGGTTGCGCAGCCTGCGGTTGTCCCTGCGAACCCCCGAGCTTTTCCGGACTCAACTCCGCGCTCTCCTGCGAGCCGGCGCGCTGGGAGACGTCCGGATCCTGTTCCCCTTGGTGTCGACGCTCGGCGAGCTCCGGCAAGCGCGGGCCGTGCTGGAAGAGGCCGCCGCCGAGCTTCGGGCCGAAGGACACACTATCCCCGCAAAGATCCCTCTCGGAATCATGGTCGAGGTGCCCGCCGCCGCCCTGATCGCCGATCATTTCGCAAAGGAGGTGGATTTCTTCTCCATAGGAACCAACGATCTGATCCAGTACACACTAGCCGTCGACCGGACCAACGATACCGTGGCCGATCTGTACAACGCCGCCGATCCTGCCGTTCTCCGTTTGATCGCGATGGTCGTCGAAGCGGCCAGAAATCACGGAATCGACGTCAGCGTTTGCGGAACGATGGGCGGAGAGCCGCTCTACACGATGCTCCTTTTAGGTCTGGGCGTACGACAACTGAGCATGCCCCCGCACCAGTTGCCCGAAGTCAAACGCGTGATTCGCGGCATTCGGATCGAGACCGCCCGGGCGGTCGCGGCGGATGCCCTGTGCCAGAAGACCGCCCAGGACGTGGTGGAACGCCTGGAAAGCGCCTTGCAACAGGTATTGCCGGACAGCCGCGAATAGACGGCGCGCCCGCCCTCCTGCCGGCATACTCCGGCCGCGTTTCATCCCGTTGCTTGAGCGTGCCCGCTTGGTTCGCCCAGCTTTCCGTTTGGCGTGTCGCCATCGTGACCGCGAGTCTGTCAGCCCTTGTCAGAGCCCAACTTGCAGAACTTGACCAAACCCAACAAGGTGCGCCTGCGATTCGCCAAGTGCGGCGAGCTTCGTCTGGTCAGTCACCACGACCTCATGCGATGTCTCGAGCGATTGCTCCGCCGCGCGGAGATCCCCATGGCCGCAACTCAAGGATTCAACCCCCGGCCCAAGATCACCTTCGCCCTGGCATTGGGGCTCGGAATCGAGGCGCGCGCCGAGGTTGTCGACCTGGAGCTGTCCCAACCCATGGATCCCTCCGCCCTGCTCGCCCGCCTAGCGGCCGCCGCACCACCCGGACTGATCTTCCACGAGGCCTGCGCTCTCCCACCTGGCGCGTCTGCCCCCCAACCTCGGACCGTCGAGTACTGCATCCCGGTACTGGACGATCGACGCGCGCAAGCGCGATCCGCCCTGGAGACGCTCCTGGCTCGTGAGACCTGGCCATTCATCCGCCGCAGGGCCGATCGCGAGCTCGGCTTCGACTTGCGACAGCAAGTCCTCTATGCCGAGTTGACGAGCGATGGCACCCTGCGCTTTCGATTGATCGTATCCCCTGGCGGTTCGGTCCGTCCTGAAGAACTGCTCGAGGTGCTCGCCTTGCGCGACCTCCTCGATGCTGGAGCCGTGTTGACTCGGACCAATGTGGATCTCGTCCCTTAGCACGATTCGACCCTGGAAACCCCTGGACCGGAGGCCAAGCGATGCATGAAATTCTCCTGGCGATTTCGGTCGAGTTTTCACCACCGGTCGGACCGAGCACAAGGATCGGTACCGAGCACGGCCGTTCCCGGATGGACCGGACAAACTCACAATTCTCAAGGATCGAAGTCCGACGCCCATGCGTCGGCGAAAGTCCCGGAAAGAGCCCGCATGAAGAAAGAAATGCTGATCAATGTGCTCCAGCCCGAGGAATGCCGCATCGCCATCATCGAGGATGGCATCCTCGAGGAGCTCTACGTCGAACGAACCAGCCACGAGAGTTACACGGGTAACATCTACAAGGGCAAAATCGTCAACCTCGAGCCGGCAATTCAAGCCGCCTTCGTCGATTTCTCCGTCGGACGCAACGGGTTCCTCCACGTTTCGGATGTGGAGCCCCAGTATTTTGATCGCCATCCCGGCGAGCATCTGGAGCTCGATCCGGCGCCGCGAGATCGGGGCCGCGAACGCGAGCGCGACCCGCGGCGCGGCCGCGGCCGCGGCCGTGATGATCGTCGCCGTCCCCCCGCGAGCGAAGCCGGCGACGCGACCGGCGAGCCTCCGCCCCCGCCACGGGCCCCGGACCGGCCCCGCGAGCGAGGGCGTGAGATCCCACGCGATCGCGATCGGGAACGGGGACGTGAACGGGAACGTCCCGACCTGTCGATCAGGGGCCGGCGCGATCGGTCCGAGCCACCGCCTCCGCGGCGATTCGGTGAAGGACTCGTCGAGCCCCAAGATCTCCCGGCCCCGCCGGCCCACCTGGACGAATCACCCCAAGTACCCCCGCGCGCTCAGATTGAGGAACAGCCGCCGCGCCAACCACAAGCTTCGAGCCGCCCGCCGGCGAGCCTCCCGACTGGAGAGACCACGGCAGCCAAGAGCGGCGGGACGAGAGCTTTCCTCGCCGGGAGCCCGTGGTCCACGGCGAGCCCGAGTTCGCCCAAGGCTTCGAACAAACTCCGTTCGCCGATCTGGCGGACCAGCCGCGCGAGCCGGGAATTCGCGAGGAGGAGCCGTTCGACTCCGACCTCCCGCCCAGCCGGACCCAGCGCGCGCGGCCGGCCCCTCGCGCGGACGAGTCGAAAGCGTGGGGAGAAGGCCGACGCCGGGTCCCGCACCCCCTTCCTCCCCAGCAGGCGAGCCCGGAACTGACCGAGGAAACGCGGCGGAGCCCCCGATCGAGCCCGTCGCGGAACGGGAACCACGCAGACCGAGAAGCCGCGGCCGGTCGTTCTCGCCGTCGGGCCGTCCTCATCCGCTCCCACCGCCCGAAGAAGAGGCTGCGCTCGATCTGGATGTGGTGCCAAACATCGGCGCGCCGGAGCCCCGCGTCGAAGCCGAATTTGAAGAACCGTCGCCATTCGACGACCTGCCGCCCCGCCGCGGGGGTAGAGCCGCGATCCGCGCTCGCGGGGGTGAAGGGGAACGGCCCCGAGAAGTCCCTCCCGCCACGGACTTCACTCCCGAGCGTCAACCGCGGCGGCACCCGGGCCCCGATGAGCCCGAGCCCGAACGGGGCCGAACCATTCCTCCGCGAGCCGCCGACATCGAGCAACGGCGCGCGGCCGAAAGTCCCGAACCCCGGCGCGAGCCAGAACGAGACCGCGGCCGCCGCCCCGCTCATGGCCGCGCGGGCGAGCCCGGATACGTGCCGCGCCGCAAAAGGCTGCATGCCGCCGACTCGCCTTTCGGCGCCGACGTCTTCCCCGCCGACGCGGGCTGGCGCGAGCGCGAAATCGAACCGGACCTGGAATCCGAGGCCCGAGCTTCCGCCCAGTGGGTTTGGCGACGACGTCGATCTCGGATTTGGCGTGGAACGAACAGCCGGCGAGGCGCCGGGCATTCGCAAGCCCGAACCGCGACGACGCAGACGCAGACGCGGGCGGCGCCGTGACCGCGATCACGGCCCGGCAGGTTTCGAGGCACCCGCGACGCCCGGCGCCCGGGAAGTCGAGCCAGAATTCGACGAGTACCCCGACATCGAGTCGACAAGGCCCTATGCCAGAGGCTTCGGTCCAGCCGGCGAATCCCTGGCCGACATCGATGAGCTCGAGCTCGACGAGGAGGATCTCGAGCCCGATCTCCTCGACGAGGAAGAATTCGCCGGCGAACGCCAGCCGAGCGAGACTCCCAGCCCGATCGAGGAGGAGATCGACGCCGAGCTCGAGCAAGAAATCCGCAAGGAAATCGAGGAAATCGAGGAACTGGAGCGCGAGATGGGCCTGCGGGGCGCACCCGAGGCCCGGGGAAAACGCGCCGAGGACCTCGGCCGCGGCGGCCGAACCGCGCGCGGTCGCGGACTCGTCAAACCCCCTATCCAGGAGATCTTTCGCCGCGGCGACGAGGTGCTCGTCCAGGTGATCAAGGAGAGCATCGGTACCAAGGGACCGACCCTCTCAACCTACATCAGCATCCCGGGCCGCTATCTCGTGCTCATGCCCGGGCTCAATCGCGTCGGCGTCTCGCGCAAGATCGTCGACGAAGGACAGCGCCGCAAGCTGCGCGAGATCATGCACGAGCTCAACCCCCCCAGGGGACTGGGCTTCATCGTCCGGACCGCGGGATTGGAGCGCACCAAGCGCGAACTGGCACGCGACCTCGCCTATCTCTTGCGGCTCTGGAAGGTGATTCTCCGCCGCATCAAGAAGTCGAAGGCCCCTACCCCGATCTATCAAGAATCGGACATGATCATCCGCACCATCCGCGACATCTTCACTTCGGAGATCGATACCATCTGGATCGACGAGCCATCGGCGTTCGAGCGAGCCCAGGACTTCCTCCGGGTCGTCATGCCCCGGTTCGTCAACCGCCTCAAGCTCTATGACGAAAAGGTCCCACTTTTCCACAAGTACGGCATCGAAGACGAGATCGCCAAGATCCAGCGCCGGCATGTGCCGCTGCCTGAAGGCGGCTCGATCGTGATCGACCAGACCGAAGCCCTCGTCGCGATCGATGTCAACTCGGGGAATTTCCGGGTCGAGGACGACGCCGAGAAGACCGCTTACGAGATGAACCTCCGGGCGGCCAAGGAGATCGCGCGGCAGCTTCGGCTGCGCGACTTGGGCGGCGTCATCGTCAACGACTTCATCGACATGCGCGAAGAGCGCCACCGCCGTGGCGTCGAACGGGCCGTGCGCGAAGCGATCAAGCGCGACCGGGCTCGAACCAAGGTCCTGCGCATGAGCGCCTTCGGCTTGATCGAGATGACCCGCCAGCGCATCCGCCCCAGCCTCAAGCGCTCGATCTATGAGGATTGTCCTCACTGTTCCGGCGCGGGCGTGGTCAAGACGGCCGAAAGCATGGCCATCGACGTCATGCGACTGCTGGCGCTGGCGACTCACCGCGACGAGATCCGCCGCGTAGTCATCTCGGTCAGCCCCACCGTCGCCGGCTACTTGAGCAACCGCAAGCGCAAGGAAATCGCCCGGTTCGAGCAAGAATGCCAGATGTCGATCCAGATCGGCTTCCAGGAAAGCTACGCGGCCGAGCACTTGCACATCGAGTGCTATGACGCCAACGGCAACGAAGTCCGCTTGCATCCCGCGCCCGCCCCAACCCACCGGCGCGGCCATTGACCTTGCTGACCTGAAGAGCCCCGCGATGCCCTATCAGCCCTCCGCCGGATTCCCCCTGCATCGGCCCCGCCGGCTCAGGGGGCATCCCCGGCTCCGAGAACCTCGTCCGCGAGACGATTCTGACGATCGACGATCTGATCTACCCGCTCTTCGTCTATCACGGCAAGAACCTCCGGCGCGAGATTCCCTCGATGCCGGGCCAGTACCAGCTCTCGCTCGACCGGCTCGGCGAGACCCTCGCCGAAGCGAGTGAGCTGAGAATCCCGGCCGTCATCCTTTTCGGCATCCCCGAGCACAAAGACGCCCGCGGCTCGGCCGCCCTGCGCGACGACGGTATCGTCCAGGAAGCCATCCGGCTCGCCAGGCGTGTCGCGCCCGACCTCCTGGTGATCACCGATCTGTGCTTTTGCGAATACACCGACCACGGCCACTGCGGTCCGCTCAAGGAGACCCAGGGCCGTCACGACGTCGACAACGATGCCACCCTGGCGCTCTTGGCCCAGCAGGCCATCAGCCACGCCCGCGCAGGCGCCGACATCATCGCCCCCTCCGGAATGATGGACGGCATGGTCCAGGCGATCCGCCAGGGACTCGACGCCGCGGGCCATGCCACGGTGCCGATCATGTCCTACGCCGCCAAATTCGCCAGCGGCTATTACGGGCCCTTTCGCGAGGCCGCCGAGAGCACGCCCGCTTTTGGAGACCGGCGCGGTTACCAGATGGATCCCGCCAACACCAACGAGGCGATTCGCGAGGTGGCGCTCGACCTCGCGGAAGGAGCCGACATCGTGATGGTCAAGCCCGCCCTGGCGTATCTCGACGTGATTTTCCGCGTGAAAGAGACCTACGGCGTCCCGGTCGCCGCCTACAACGTTTCTGGCGAATATGCGATGGTCAAAGCGGCCGCCTCCCAGGGTTGGATCGACGAGCGCCGGATCGTGCTGGAAACCCTCACGGCCATGAAGCGCGCGGGCACCGACATGATTCTGACCTACCATGCCTGCGATGTCGCCAGGTGGTTGGGCGAGGGCTAAAGGCAATACCGTTGAATTAGCGATAAGTTCGGGGCAACCAACGAATTGATCTCGTTCCCACGCTCTGTGGGAATGCCATCTTGGACGCCCCGCGTCGTCATGGCCTATGCCGAGCCTCGGGGTCCTTCGGACGCAGAGCGTCCCGGACGTGTGTTTCCACGCGGAGCGTGGTCTGGCTCAAAATCGACCTTTTCGGGTGCCACTTGGGACGGTTTCGGGGCCGCGTGCGCGCCAATTTGCGCCCTCCTGGGCAAGCCCGCGGAAAAACCCCGAGAAAATCGAATGGATTGTGGATTTGAGTTCGCGAAGCCGAATCTCAAATCCCCAATGGATTGTGGATTTGAGTTCGCGAAGCCGAAATGGATTGTGGATTTGAGTTCGCGAAGCCGAATCTCAAATCCCCATTCAAGAAGCCCGTTGAGGAGGCGGGCCGCAGCATTATCTTAGGGAAACGGTTCGATGGGAGGAAGGTGACCGGGGGGTCAGCGGTCAGGGGCAACGGGGGTTGGGATGGATGCGGGGCGCACTGGGTGGTGTGGGAGCGAGTGCCTCGCCCAGGAATCGAAGGCCGCACTGAGGTGGAATGATGGTCCAGGTGCTGCGTAACCGAGCAAGGCGCGCGGCGTCAGCGGACCTCGGCGTGGCGAAGTAGGTTGGCGGGCTTCTCGTGGCTGAGGTCGGTTGATCATCGGTTAGCTCGTGTCGAAGTAGGCGAGGAGGGCGGGTGGCCGCAACATGAGCACGCGCATCGGCCCCCCGCATTCGGCGCAGCGGATCCGCGGTTCGTCGGGCGCCTGTTGGGGCAGGTTGGCCAGCAATACGTAGATAGACCCGTAATACGAAGTGACCAGCCAACGCACGGCCTCGATCGAGTGTCGGCTGTTAGGGCTCAGGAAGCCGTAGTGCCGCACCTTTTGAAAGCGGCTGGGTAACACGTGCTGCAGAAATCGGCGGATGAACTCGAACGCACCAACGGTCATCTTCCGGTGGTGGTTTGAGCCGCTGCGGCGATACGCGAACGTCACCTAGCCGTCGTCGCACGAGACGATCCGCCGATCGCTGATGGCGACGCGAAAGACGTATGGGGCCAGGTACTTCAGCGATGCTCGACCATCGCCGACCGCCTTCGAATGGACCACCCAGCGTTGCCGCCATACGGCCGGATCGACCTGCCCCAGCAGGCCGGCGCGGTCAAGGGCGTCGCGCAGCTTGGCCCGAAAGAGAATTGACAGGGCTTTTACGGGCACGAAGAAATCAGTGCGCGATGGTAGCCATCGGCTGCCGTCTTCATTGATCCCACCGCCCGGGACAACGTAGTGGACGTGGGGATGATACTGGAGCGTGCGGCCCCAAGTGTGCAGCACGCCGAAGAAACCGCAGTTCGTGGTGCCGATGTGTTTGGGGTTCGTCGCCAGGGTTTTGATCGCGGCGCTGGAAGCCTCAAAGAGCGCGGCGTAGGCGACCCGCTGGTGACTTCGCACCAGATCGCGCAGCCCGGCCGGGACCGTGAAGGTTAGCAGGAAGTAAGGACACGGCAGCAGGCGGCCGGTTTGGTTCTCGAGCCAGGCCTTGGTCTTGTCCTGCTGACAACTCGGGCAATGCCGGTTGCCGCAGGAGCGTCCCATGGCGTGCGTCGTCCCGCAGGACTGACACACGTAGACCACAGTGCCCAGCTCCCCCGTGCGGCAGGCGGTGATCGCGTGCAGCACCTTCCTGTGCTCTGCGCACATCTTCGCGCCAAACCGCTGGAGGTATTCCTCGCCGTACCGCCGCAACACGTCGGCGACAGTCGGCATCGGACTACTCCGCCATCAAGCCCTCGATCACGGCGCACGCTTTTTCATGACCCAAGGCCGTCACGTGGAGATAAATCATCGTGGTCCGTAGCGAGCTGTGACCCAGGTACTGCTGGATCAACCGCAGATTGAGACCGGCTTCGAGCAAGTGGGTGGCGTAACTGTGCCTCAAGGTGTGAATCGTAATCGCCTTGCGGAACTTCAGCTCCTTGACCACCTGGCGCATCGCCGCTTGGAAGTTGGCTGGCTCCATGGGGCGGGCGGCCGGGACGACGGGGGACGAGTCGCTCTTGTGAGCCGGAAAGAGCCAACGCGGATCACGGTGGGTCACCCAGTGCTTACGAAGCAGGGTCAAGGTGCGCCCAGGCAAGGGAACGTAGCGGTCCTTGGCCCCCTTCCCCAGATGCACATGGACGAGCATCCGTTGGCTGTCGATGTCGCCGACCTGCAAGTGCAAGGCTTCGTCCACCCGCAGGCCTAGCGAATAGACAGTCCAAAAGAAAATCTGGATGTACGGTCTGTGGACGGCGTCGATGAGTTGGTGCACCTCGTTGATGGTCAAGACATCGGGGAGGGTCTTGGTCTTGGGGATGCGGAGCTTCTGGAGGGTCTTCCAGTCGCGTGGCACGGTGTGAGCGTAGAAGAACTTGATGGCACTGGCGGCAACCTGCAGCGAGGTGGAAGCCAGCTGTTTCTCGTTCTTGAGGTAGAGTATGTAGTCTCGGACTTCCTGCTCGGTGAGCTGATCGGGAGCTCGGTGGTAGTGCGCGGCCAGTTGCCGGACCGCGCCGACGTAAACTTTTTGGGTGCCAACAGCCAGGCCTGCCAATTGCAGGTCCTGGTACATACGTTTGCGCAGCAGACTGATCATGAGTGGCTCCTTTCCAAACGGGGAAGAAAGACCGTCTGAAAACCACTCTGCATCCAATCGGGCTTCGAATCAGTCCACGGCCGGTTCTAAAGCTGCGAGAGGACCATAGGCCGGCTCGGCATCATGCCGAGCTAAGGAAAGCGCACCGCCGCGCACGCGGCTTCCTTGAATGGCGCTTTTTCGAGGGCCTGGAGCGCCATTTCGGCGTGCCCAGAGCCGAAAGTGCTAGATCGCAACCCGTAAGCCTGCCGGACCTTACGTCTATGGCGTCGGCTTGCATCGAGCCGGCTTCGGCACCAGGGATTGGCGGTCGAGCGCCATTTTTCGCTGCGTCGGTCAGGCTTTCCGGCCTGACCTCCGAAGAGTCACGTGGAAAACCTGACCTACACCGGCTCTGGGTGAGCGATCATCTCCGCGCACGGAACACGCGCGTATGTTGGGGTTTTGCTGAAGGCGACGCTGACGCCGTGCGCGCCAGGTTGGGGAGCTAAGCGGTGTAGCTCGTTAACCGGCCATCCGCGGCAACTCGGGCAACGTCACGCGGCGTGCTGCCCTCTCTTCGGCGCACCACACCGGTTGTCAAGTCGCAAGCGAGCCCCGGGATTTGCCGCAACTTGAATCGAATCTTGTGCTTCCACGATGCTCGTGGATTCAGCCAAATTGGCTTCGTTCGGCGCATTGTCGCGGATTGCGCCCATCCCACTCATCTCATCTCCGTCCTGCTGTATGCTGTGTGGATCGATCATTTCCGCCCGCTCGATACGATCAATCCGACCATGGACCTGGAAAACAACGTGAAGAATCCGAGCTTGAGATCGTTGCTGATCCCCGTTCACGTGTGATGCACTCAGGCAAGCGCGGGAACGGATCGGGGTGATTGGCTACCGAGGCGGGTTCGGGCCGGGATCCCGTTTCCATTGGCAGTTGAGTGTGCATCCAGTCGCGCATCGCGCGCCACGATCCCCGACACATAGTGGGCACATACTTGGCATACTTGGCAGGTTCTGGCGCGTGCCAGGTATGCCAAGTATGTGCCGAGTATGCAGTCAGACGACGCGATAACACGTCGGAAGAAGAACTCATCGTTCGCCAACCGTCTGTCCTCCATCTACTGGACAAGCTGGAACAGGTAGGAACGGACTTCTTCTCGACCGAGGGCAGCAGGAGACCGGCGGAAATAGCGAGCGAAACCAGCGGCTCGCATGACGTAGGCTTCGATCGTCCTGGGGAAGAGGTTTTGGAGTTTCATGTCCTCGATCATTCGCTGGCGCGGCGGACGGCAATCAACCCCCTGTCGCGTATCGGTCGAGCACGCGCTTGACCTGGTTACGGTTCCACCGGCAGCCCTGCCTTGTCTTGTACCCCTGGGCGTTGAGATGGTCGGCGATTTCCCTCAGCGTTCTGCCTTCATCGCGGAGTTTCTCGATCGTGGCGCTCAATGAATGCTAGGCAAACCAAGCCTCGTTTGTTCTCTCCGGGTGTAATTCCCCGCCGCTTGCGGCGTAATTAGAGAGAGCTGCTCGGGGAATACCCCGCCGGTTGGGGCGGGAATCATTTATTTTTGTTGGACGTTGCGGCGACCCAGCTTTCCGGGATTTCGCGGGTCCGATCCAGTTCGGTGGCTAGTGTTTCCTCGCTCGGCAGAGCTGTGCGGTACCCCTTTTACCGCTTGTACTTGCTCTTCAGCTTGCCGCTCGGCGAGACGATGCCCGAGCGGACAAGCGAACTCTGGAATTGCTCGGGAGTCATTCCGATCACATAGTTCGCGATCGAGGCGGTGAATTCAGCGGTTGTTCCACCCTCGGCCTTAGGCAAAATGCTTGCCGCACCGACCGTCAGGTCCGACGTGCCAGACGGCGAGGATGTTTTGCTGGTTTCGGACGCAGATTTGGATGTGTGCTTGTTTATATATCCAGCTCCTCTTCCAAATCCTTTTGGCGCTATTGGTGGGAACATACACCGCTCTTGCCGTATTTATCGGTCTTTGAGCCTCACTAACTCCCAGAAGTAAACGCCGCCGCCGAGCCAATCGTCTGTGTTACTGCTCGGCTTGAACGGGTGGCCGCTGACGAGGCGGTCCGCCAAATGGACCGTCGTGCCGTGGAAGGCAACGACTGTCCGATGCTAGTCCAGAAATTCATACATTCCCGACGCGCCGAATGAGTCGCTGAGGTCCAACGGAGAAGTTTACCACCCGAAAGGCGCCCAGGCAGGCATGCCCAAATCGATATCAAACTGCTTTCTTGTCCGCCTGCTTCGGTTGCGATATGAAAGGCTAGCACGGGCTGAATGCTAGGAAGGCCGGGAAGTCTAGGATAGGCAACACAATATTGGCTTCGATCATCCGACTCGGCAAACTGCGTGGATCAGTGAAGAAAGGGTCCTTTGGACTCGGCCAATTCGCTCGATGATAACCCTGGCAGACCGCATCGTGACCATCGCACGAGCGCATCTGATAGAACCCTCAGTCACACGCTCGTACCATTGCGTCACCCGTGCGTGCGGCGGGCGTTCTTGCTCGGAGAAGGGGAAAACGATCGCAGCCAGTCGGGCGGCTCTTCCGTGAGGGCAAAGCCGCGATCTCGCGTGCGGTAGCGGCTGTTTTCGAGCGAATCGGGACGACGGCCGGGACCTGGCAAGCACGGCTGGAAAAACTGAGCAAGGGCCGTCTGTTGGGTCGCTTCTTCGCAGCCAGTCGGCAGCGACTCAGAGAAGTCGCCCAGCGTCTGGGCCTGCGCCGCGTGGCGAACCTGGGCGGATGCCCAGCAACGTATGCGGCACGAAGTCCCGACCGGAACCCGATTCGGGCCCTCAGCGGGTGATTCCCTCCGCGCCACGGACATAGGTTGCGGAATTGGTTATGTGTTGCCGTCGTTGGCGATCGCCTCGTCGGCTGGACGTGGTGCGCATGGAACACCACATAATCGATCTAATCACGGCCCCCCAATGAAGCCGAGAAGGCAGCCTTCCGGTGGCGGAACGACAGAAACCAACCGCCTTCTGTGTTCGCCAAATCGCAACGTGTTCAGGAACGCGATCAGCTCTTCTTGCTGGACGTCGGAGAGACTCGTGAAGCGATTCGCAGACGGGGCCGCCTGACCGGCATGCAGCTTGATGGCCTCGGCCAGGGTCGCTGCTCGGCCGTCGTGCAGATAGGGAGCGGAATCCGCAACACCCCACAGCGGCGGCGTGCGCCATTCGCTCGGGGACGTCGAGCCACCGTCGGAGTCCGGCTGCGCGGACGAATCCGGCGGCTCTCCTCCATAGGATCCACCGCCGCCGAGCCCCTCCCCCATCTGGTGCAGCAGCAAATCGCTGTAGATCCCTTGAGCCTCGGCCAGATCGGGAGTGTGGCAGTTGGTGCAGCCGATCTGCTTGAATTGCTTTTTGCCCGCGACGGCGCGGGCGGCCTCGGCCGCAGAGGCGGGGATCACTTCCCGGGGCCGCGGCAGCGAGGCGATGAAGGCCGTCATCTGATCGCACTGCTGGTCCGTGAGATCGAGTCCGCGGGGACGATAATCCGGTTGCGACAGCGATGCAGGCTGGGCCTGCAAAGGATTGCCGAGCCCCAGCTCGTTGGCGCACGCGACCCGCACGAACTCGGACAAGCTGCCGATGTTCGCCTTCCAACCGAATTTGCCGACTCGCTTGTGGGAAACCTTGGCAGCGCGTCCCGCGGGAACTACTTCGCCACTGAGACCCGATAAGCGAAGCGTTTGCCGCTGTTTCCGCTCGTTGGCCAGGATCGCCTCGTCCGGGATCGCGTCGATGAGGCTTGCGCCGAAGAGCGCAGGTGTGTTGCGCTGGCCGATGTCGATCTCGAGGGCAGCGTCACCTCGGATGGTTTGGACGCGGGAGGGCGCATTAGCGGGCTTGGGCAAAAGCGCCAGCAGATCGGCAAGTGTCGGCCGGCTCTTTCTGGGGAATTGTGCGGAGACGTTTTGCAGCGTTTCCTGAGATGCCGCGTCGATCGCAAACTGATGGATCACCCCGTGGGCGGCTCCTGCGCCGGCTTTGGGCGCTCGGGTAAAGACGGTGACGTTGTGTTCCAGCGACCCGCTCCCTCCGGCTCCCCCCTGCTGGTGGCAAGCGACGCAAGAGGACGCGTTGAAGACGGGCCCCAAACCGTCGCCTCGTGCGGCCAGCGGATCGCCGGGCGTCCACTCGTGGAGAAAGAGATCGCGTCCGGCTTGCGACGCCAGGGCGTCGGCTTTCGGTCGCCAGTCGTACCGCAGCAACCACCCGGTTGCCCGGTATCCGAGGGGCACGATAACAGTCACCAGCACGATCCAACACAGCGGGCCACACAACCGTTTCATGATGTGGTCTCCCCCACAATGGTCTCGTGAAACCTGTGAACGCTGAACGTTGCAGATTTGTCTCGCTGGCGATCGACTGCTGTTAGAATACTCGTAACCCGAGCACTTTGCAACCAAGCGGCCGAGGCGGGAAGGCGGGGGCGGGTGGAGGTCATTGAGAAAAAGAGCAATTGCGCACTGCATCCGCGGTGTTAATGCTGGCATGCCCGTTCATTTCGGGATTTAATAAATTGTCAGCCATTGTTTCGCTACGGCCTGGAGCACGGCCGATGGGTAAATTTGACGCACGGATCTCGCGGCGTGGGCAGCGGGGGGTTTACTCTTCCGCCTTTCGTCCGCCCTGCGTCCTGTTCTTGCTGGTCCTTGTGGTTGTGGCCTTGGTGCTTGCCGGGCCTCAACTGGCTTTCGCGTCCGGCGAGGAGCGGACGACGGTCGGCGATGACCTGGTGATACGCACGGACACGCGCTGGGCGGGAGGCACTCTCGGTGGCTATCTTCCCGTGCGCGTGGAGATCTCGAATCAGGCTCCGGCGCGGACGCTGGTACTCGAAGTCACGCCCTCCGACCGGACGCACGGGGCGACGGTCAAGCGGGTCGTGGGCGTGGATCGGCACGCGACGGTCCGTCTCACGCTTTCAATTCCGCTCACGGCGTTCCGACAGGGGCTGCTGCGCGTCTACGACCAGCGAGGCGAGCTGCAGTCGCACGCGCGTCCCATTGGGGGCGCGGCGTTGTTGGACGGCGAGACGGCGCCTGCAATGCTCGTGGTCTCGTCCGCGCCGGTCGATTGTACGGGTTACATCAGGGCGGCCGGAGGCTCGCGCGACCAGGCGCGGTTCCTCGCGCTGCCCGCGACCGAGCCGTCCGCGCTTGCGGAAGTGGTTTCGCCCGACAGCCTGCCCGATTCGTGGATTGATTACAGCGGACTCGATTTCGTCGCCATTTCGCGCGACGACCTGGCGGACCTCAAACCCTCGTCGCGATCGGCCATCTTGAGATGGGTCCATTGCGGTGGAAACCTGATTGCTCACCAGGCGGGCAAGACCTCCAAGGACGTCGAGACGCTCGAACGTCTGCTCGGCTTGCCCGAAAATGCGGCGGTCGGTGCGAGATGGACGGAATCGGATGGGCGCAAAACGCCATCGCCCTTTGCGACCCGCCAACTCATGCTCGGGCTGGTCTGTGCCTTTCCCGATCAATTGCCCGAATCGCCGATCGCCTGGACCGCGTTCTTGAGTAGCGTCGGCCAGCCTCGCTTCTCATGGATGCAGCGGCACGGCATCGTGCCCGATGTCGGGACCGAGGAATTCTTCAATTTCATGAATCCCGGCATCCGCGGCGTTCCCGTCTTCGGCTTCATGTTCTTGATCACCGCTTTCGCTGTCTTGATCGGGCCCGTGAACTATTTCTACCTCCGGCGCCAGAGGTTGTTATGGCTGCTCCTTGTTACGGTGCCGGCCACGGCTCTCGTGACGAGTGTGCTGCTCGTTGGATATTCGGTGGCTGCGCACGGTTTTAGCATCAAATCGCGGATCCGCAGCCTGACGGTGCTTGACCAGAAGAGCCATAACGCGGTGACGGTCGCGCGTTTGGCTCTCTTTGCCGGCGTGGCGCCCTGCGCGGCATGCAGTTTTCCCGGGAAACGGCCGTCTATCCGGTGTTCCCGCCAACGGCCGAGCCGGGCGCGTTCACGGTCGACTGGACCGACAAACAAGCGCTGACGTCGGGCTGGCTGTTGTCGCGGACACGAACGCAATTCTTGACCGTTCGCCATGCCGAGCAGCCAGAGCGCGTCGAGATCAAGCCGGGACAAGACGGGGGCCTCGCGATCGTCAACGGCTTGCCTTGGGAGTTGGAGGCCGTGATTGTGGCCGACGAGTCGGGCCGGCTTCTGTCGGCGCGGAATGTTGTGCCCAGCGCATCCGAGCCGCTCGCCGACGCTTCGGAGACGAATCGGTTGGACTTTGTCGGGCTCTTGGGCCGGAACCGCCCTGAGCTTCCCGACAATTTCAGCTCACCCGTTTTCAGTCCGTTGGTCGGTCGCCGCTCGCGGATACAGTTCAATGTGGTGATGGCGCGCCTTCCGGGGGCGCATTTCGATTCGAACCTGATGGAGCGGCTGATTCAAACGTGGTCCAGAGGCCTTACGGCCAGAACGACGTGCCTCTCGCCGCGCTCCTTCCTGGCGGTCCTCCGCCAGAATCCCGGGGTCGACACGGGAGTCGGACTGACAACCGAAGAAGCAGGCTACCACCTGCTGCTCGGCTACTACTGACCTGACTGCGGACGATCATGACGGCCTCAAACGGGAACAGCGGAACTCCAGCGATTGAACTGTGCAACCTGCACCGGCACTTTGGCCGGCTCCGCGCGGTCGATGGCGTCTCGTTCAAGGCGTATCCGGGCCAGGTGATGGGGTTTATCGGCCCCAACGGCGCGGGCAAAACGACCGCGATGCGGATTCTGGCTACGCTCGATGTTCCGACGGCCGGCGAGGCGTTCATAAATGGCTATTCGGTCGTCGATGATCCGGACAAGGTGCGCCGCATTGTGGGCTTCATGCCGGACAGTTTCGGCAAGTACGCGAACATGGATGTCGCGGAATACGTCGACTTTTTCGCGAGGGCCTACGGACTTTCGGGGGCCATCCGGCGAGACGCCGTCGAGCGCGTCCTCGTTTTCACCGAGTTGCGGAAGCTGGCGAACAAACGGATCAAGACGCTCTCCAAAGGGATGTCGCAACGGCTGGCACTGGGGCGAACGTTGATCCACGATCCATCGGTGCTGGTGCTCGACGAACCGGCCGCCGGGCTGGACCCCCGGGCGCGGATCGAGCTGCGGGGGCTGATTCACCTCCTGGCGACCGATCTGCGCAAGACGGTGCTCATCAGCTCGCACATCCTCACCGAGCTGGGCGAGATCTGCGACTCAGCCGCGATCATCGAGGCGGGACGCCTCCTGGCCAGCGGAACCATGACGGAAATCAAGCAGGCACAACGCGCCTCGGAGGGACGCTGTGACGGATCGGCCATTTCGGTCCGCGTGCTGCGCGATGCCGAGAAGCTGGAGCACCTCCTGTGCCAGGAGCCCTTCGTGCGAAACGTTGAGCTCGCAAACCAGGTCGCCACGTTCGTGTTCACGGGGGATGAATCCGAGCTGTCAGCGATACTCAAGCGGCTCGTTCGGGCCGAGCTCGATGTGGTCGAGTTCCGCGGTCGGGTCGATAGCCTGGAAGACGCGTTTATGGCCATCACCAAGGGGATCACGCAATGAGCGTTTTGTCAGCGCTGGTCACCCGGCTCGAATGCCTGGGCGACCGGTTCAATCCCATCGTCGTGAAGGAGGTGCGCCAGAGCGCTCAAGAGCCGCCAGTTCGTGGGCACTTTTCTGCTTCTGCTTCTGGCGGCGTGGGCCGGATCGATCTTCGGCGTGTCCTATCTGGGCGAGTCGATCGACTACGGGTCGTCGGCCGTGACATTCTATGCGGGATTTCTGTTCGCTCTGTCCGCGGCGTCGCTGGTCATTGTTCCGTTCTCGACGTTCCGCAGCATTATCGAAGAGCGGACCGAGACGACGCTTGAGCTGTTGCAAATCACGGCGCTTTCGCCCTGCAGATCGTCCGCGGCAAGACCCTAAGCGCGATGGTGCAGGTGCTGGTTTACTACTGCGCGATCGCTCCCTTCATCGCGTTTACGGCGCTGTTGCCGGGCTTTGACGTCGTCCACGTGGCCTTTTCGCTGGTCATGCTTCTCATCACCGCCCTGTGTTTCTCGATGGTTGCCCTGGCAATCGGCGCCCACGCCCGCAACACGACGTCGCAGGTTTTCTCGTCGCTTTTCGTGATCGCGATGGCCTTCGGGGGAATGATGGCCTTTTTCGGCTTCATGACGGCGGCCGGCGAAGGCATCCGATTCGACGAGTCGGATACGTGGTGGGCGCTCGCCCTGCTCGTGTTCCTTGGCCTTTCGACCGCATATATCTGCGAGCAGGGGGCCGTCGCACAGCTCACTTTCGAATCTGACAACCGCAGCACGCGCATCCGGTTGGCCGCGGGCGCGCAGTGGCTGCTCTGCTGGATCGGATTGCTGACATTTCTCATCGTGCGCGAGCGCCCGCCGATGACTTCCGACGCGTCGACCACCATTTTGACGCTGACCGTGACGTACATCACGGTTACGGGGCTGTTGTTCGTCGGCGTCCCCGATTCTTTGTCGCGGCGCGTCAGCCGCGGCCTGCCCCGCTCGCGCACATTGAGGGTGTTTTGGGCGCCGTTTCTGCCGGGTGGGGCGCACGGCCTGCTCTATGCCCTCATGTCACTGGTCGTGCTGGGCTTCTTTGTGACGGTCCTGCTCCCACAGCTTACGCTGACCAGCATCTTGAACGATCGGCAAACCACTCGATACGCGATCGCCCTGGCCGCCTATTCGCTGATTTATCTCGGAGCGGGCACGCTGCTGGCGCGACTGCTGCGGCGCATGGTGCAAGGCATCTATTCGTTTCAGGTGCTCGCGATTCTGGTACTGGCGAACCTGCTCTTGATCGTTGGGGCCGAAGTGATCCACTTCCTGTCCCGCGTGCCCGTGCCCACGCCACAGCTCTTCGATGTGGTTAATCCGCTTGTGACGCTGCGAACGATCGCCGATGCCGATCGCGGCTCCGTCGATGCCATCGCCTGCCTGGTGGTGGTCGCGGGTCTCGCGATGGCGGCGAACGTGAGCGCACTGTGGCGCGGGCTCTGCGACATTGTGAACGACCCGGTCCGCGCGCAGATCGAAAGCCAGCCGCAACCCGCCGGGATTGTCTATCGACGGGCGTAAAACATGGGCCGGATCCTCGGATCCGAGGTTTCCGGTGCTCAGGTCCTGGTCAGGCAAACTCCGCCGACCGAGATTGGGCTCTTGTCGTTGACCGTTTGAGATCAGTGCAAAGGCCAGGACAGCCGCTGCCCGATGACGCAACACGGCGACGCTTTACGCACGCTCAAGACATCGCGTGCCGTGGTTTTGGGTCTTTGAAATGCTGTCGGAGCGAGGGGTTATGGCCATATCCCAAGCTCAGGAGCTTGATCGGATGGAGGGTTCGCTTGGTCAAGCCCTGTTCCATCTGAATCCGGCAGGTGCCGCATTCGGTGGCGCCGATCTCGATGTCGTCGTCGCGGAGCCGTCTCATGAGGCCGCGGCCGGCGCGGATCGAGTTCCAGAAACGGTCGCGCGCCAGGCCGTAGGTCCCACCCATGCCCGAGCAGCCTCGATCAATGAACTCGACGTCCAGATTCAGAACCCGGCGCAATAGCTCGAAGCCCGGCATGCCCACGTTGAGGGCCCGCAGATGGCAGGGCTGGTGGTAACCGATCCTGGCGTGAATCGGTTCACGTGCGTGCGGCAACTGGCCACGCTCCTCGAGCCCCAGAAGATACTGCCCGAGATCCATCGTGTTGGCCGCGACCAGCTCGGCGTCGAGATCCTCGGTGAGCCGCACGTACTCCTGGCGGAGCATGAGCGCGGCGGTGGGCTCGGAACAGACGACCGTGTAGCCGTCACGAACCGCGTCGGCCAGGGCGCGCAGATTCGCCAGGGCTTGCTCGCGCGCGTGTTCGATGTCGCCGACGATCAAGGCAGCCATGCCCGACCCGCGCTGCCGCAAGGGAACATGCACGTTGACCTGGGCTTCCCGCAGGACGGCCACGGCCGCCTCGGCCAGTTCCTGGTCGTAGTAGTTGGCATAAACGTCCACGAAGTAAGCCACCCGGGGACCGGGCAGTTGCGAGCGGCGGCGGTCGAGGTCCATGCGCTGGGCCCGACGGACAAACGGCGTGCGGCGCACCCGGGGCAGCACGCGCCGGCGAGATACGCCCACCAGGCTCTCGAGTAGCCGGCGCACCGAGCGCCGTGCCAGGAGGAAATTGGTCACGATCGGGAACCGGCTTCCCAGCCGCGCCCAGAATTCGAGCCGGGAAAAGATCCAATCGGAGGGCGCCAGGCCGTGGTTTTCCACGTAGGCCGCCTTGGCCTCGAGCATCAACCCCGAGACATCAACGCCCGCGGGACACTCGGTCTGACACAACTTGCAGTGCATGCAAAGGTCGGCGGAAGCCTTGAGCTCGTCACTACCCCAGAGCCGGGGATCGACGACCCCGGCGGCGATCTGGCGAATCAAGTTGGCCTGCGATCGGGGCGAGGCTTCCTCGCGCCTCGAGGCGCGATAGCTCGGGCACATCCGCCAGGTCGCTTCGAGCGTTCGGCACGTTCCACAGCCGTTGCAAGCCGAAGCCGTCTCGACAACGCTGAGCTGCGGCCAGCGCAAGGCCGGGGCGAGCGCCGGGCTCGCCACCACGGTTTCAGGTTCAACTGCCGCGCCGTTCTGACCGTTGCCGATCGCGGCGGCCGCCTCGTGCCCTGGATCGACCGGCACTTCGACGCTGCTGGAGGAACCAATCGCACCGACCGGCCCGAGCTCCTGATCCGGCGCGGCTGCCGCGGAGAGATCGCGGCGGAAGTTACGGGTCATCAGATGCGGATCGTCGCCGATGACCTTTCCCGGGTTGAACACGTCCCCGGGATCGAAGGCGTCCTTGACCTCGCGGAATATCTGCACCAGATCGCCATACTGTTTTTTCAGAAACTGGGTTCGAGCCAACCCGCAGCCCTGAGAGCTGGCGATCGTCCCTCCCGCATCGAGAACGATCTCGTAAACCCGGCTTGCCAGCGACTCGATCCTGTCGCGATCGCCTGCCTCCGACAGATCCAGGAACGGGCGGAAATGAAGCGCGCCTTCTCCGGCATAAGCATCGAGCGTCCAGGTCACGTTCTGTTCCTGGAGGACGTGACGCACCTTTTTCAGGACGCGGGCCATGCGATCCGGCGGCACGGCGACGTCGTCGAAGATCGCCACCGGTCGCGCTCTTCCCCGCGCGCGTCTGACCCAGGGCTCGACCAGCCGGCGCAGCCCGCACAAGACCTTGCATTCGCCGCGCTTGTTCGTGGAAAAGGGATGGGAGACCAGGGACCCAGACCGAACGGCGACGTCGACTAGCCAGCGCATCTCACCGGCGATTTCCTCGCCGGCGCCGCCTTCATATTCGACAATCAAGATCGCCTCGGCCGCTTCGTGGATCCAACCGCGACACGACGCATTGGCTTCACGCGCCAGGCTGAGCGAGCGGCGGTCGTGCAGATCGCATGACGCAGGCCGAACGGCCCGGTCGCAGAGCGTGGGAACGAATTCGACGGCCTCGGAAAGATTGACGAAGGGCAGGACGACGACTCCCTCGGCCGCCGGCAATGGTAAGGTCCGCAGCTTGGCCTGCGAGATGATCGCCAGCGTCCCTTCCGAGCCGGCTACCAAACGCCCCAGATGGACCCCCAGGTCGCTGGCGGCTCGCGCAAGCGCATACCCCGCCCGGCTGCGCAGGCAGCCGTTCCTGCCCTGGGCCAGCCGCGCGGCATTGCGCCGGTAGAGCGCTTGCAGCTTGCGCACGATGACATCCTTCAGACCAGACGCCTCAGCCTCGAAGTCGCGCCAGGGCTCGAAGCCCAGCTCCTCGACTTCCCCGCCTGCAAAAACCGCCCGCACCCAGCCGACCCTGTCGCCGATCGAGCCGTGGCGCATCGACCGCGGCCCGGCCGCGTCGACGGCGATCAGTCCGCCGACGGTCGCGACGTCGGAATTGCGCGGCACCGGCTCCAGCCGGCGCCCCAGGGGGAACAATTCCGCATTGAGGGCGTCGAGAACGACCCCGGGCTCGACCACGACGTGCTCGGCCCCGATCGCCACCACCTTGCGCAGATGACGGCTCAGGTCGACGACCAGGCCAGGGCCGAGCGAACCGCCCCCGGTGTCGGTCCCGGCCCCTCGGCAGTGCACCGGTAGCTGATTCTCCGACGCATAGCGGACGACGTGAACCAGGTCTTCTTCACTGCGCGGGACGATCACGCCCAGAGGATCGATCTCGTAGAGGCTGGCGTCGTGCGCGAACGGAGCCCGTTCGAGCGGCTCGAAATAGAGCTCACCCTCGATGACTCCTCTCAGATCGTCATAGATTCGAGCACGGCGCTCGTCCACGGCGGGAGCAATACCTCGATCAAAAGGAAGCTTGAACTGGAGAGCAGGCCCGGCGGGTCCTCACCAAACGCGACCGGCCAACCGGGTATCCGGCAACTCAAAACCGTCCCTCGCCGGCAGGACCGTCCGGCGTCCCGGTCTGGGCGTAACCGGACGCGACCCCCGTTCGATCGGCCGGCCCGCCTTGCTTGCGCAGATGTTCTATGCGCATGCGTTCCTGGCGATAGCGCTCGCCGACCGCCAGATCGAATGGCTTGAATCGACCGTCGGGATTCGCACCTGATCCCCGCACCTGGCTCAGGCAACGGTAGCAAATCGTGACGTCGCCGACCGTGTGGTACAGCACGTAGTCGAGGAGTGCCGAAGCCACAAGCACGAGATACGCGGGAATCGGCATTTCATAATACCAGAAAACGGTACTGATCGCGAACCCCACCAGGATCGTGAAAAGTCCCAGCCCCTGCGGAAAGTCCTTCTGGATGTAAAGGTCGCCGGTCAAGCAGCAGGGGCAGGCCTCCAGGCCCGCCTGCCCGATGGCTTCGGGGCGCAGCGGCCGGACCGTGCCGCAACGCAGGCATGCCGCCTCGCTCGCGTTTTGAACGCCCTTGACGCGGCCGACGGCCTCGCAGTTCGGGCACGAGAAAGTCAGTTCCATCTTGGTCCTTTGTCCTTGGTCCTTTGTCCTTGGTCCTCGGTCCTTGGTCCTTGGTCCTTCGTCCTTGGTCCTTTGCCCTTGGTCCTTTGCCCGTCGGCCTTGGTCCTTCGCCCCTGGCGCGCGGTCCCTGGGATTCTGGTCCGCCATTTGGAACGCCCGTAATCGACCACCAGCCGATGGCATTCGCGAAGCGAACCAAGGACAAAGGACAAATGACAAAGGACAAATGACAAATGACGATTAGGGCCAAGCCATGATCAGCGATGTCAACTCGCCGAACAAGATGAAGATGATGGCGATGTAAAGGATCCCGGTGGCCGACTGAGTTGATTTGATCCGCGCGGTCCGCCACGACAGATAGATGGCGATGGCCGCTGCGACAAACCCGATCCCCCAGCGGGCAGCCAGGAATAATCCGTCGCCGCCCAGCGCGACCGAGCCGAAGTTGGAGTGCCGCACGTGCGTCACCGAATAGCCAACTGCCGCCACCAAACCGCGAGCACCCAACCCCCAGGCCACGAAAGCGATCATCCGCAAGAGGGGCCCGATCGACATGGCCGGCGCCGTCAGGTAGTAATGACCGAGGAGCATCGCTGAGAGCGTGACACCCAGCACGAACCCCGATGCGGCTCGACTCGACGCGTTCAGTAACTCCAGCCCCGCGGTCGACGACCACGACGCGCCCGCCATCCACCCGACCAGAATCAGGGCACAAGCCGCGGCCGTAACCTGCCCGACAAGCGGCAGCCCCAATCCCCAGGTCGCGGCCGACAGGTATGCCAGGGCCGCCGCGGCCACGAGCGACCAAAGATTGAGCGCGGGCCCACCGGCTTTTGCTTGATCGAGCGCCGCCAGCACCACCAATCCGAGCACCACCTGAAACTGCGTCCTGAAGAACGGCAGGGGAACCGACCGCCACGAAATCAGGAAAACGGCCACCGAGAGCCCAAAAGCAAGCCGGACCGCGAAATCAGCGAGCATCTCGTTAATATGCCACGCCCGCAGGCGGTGAAGCAACCACGCCGCGGGATCGAACGAAAAGGCCCTGTGACCGGCCCTTGGCTCTAGCGAAGCCCGCGTCACATTCGTACGATACACGACGATCCCCTTAAACCCTTTGAGGACCAACTGATGAAGACGCATTTCAAGAAGCCTTGGATGGTCGCCATCTTGGGCGGATTCATGGTGTCAGCCGGAGCTGTTCTGGCCGCCGATCGATCAGCCGACCAGATCTTGAAGGACATTGACGCCGTCAAGCTGCCGCAGTACGACGGCACGAAGCGAGGCGACCAGGCCTATGTTCGTGAGTTCATGACCAAGCGACAGGAAGCCGCGTCCAAACGTGCCACACTGATTCTCGAGCTCTACAAGGCCGCACCGGAGCACGAGCGGATGGAAACTCTCTTGCCGGAGCGATGGGGGAGCATGTCGCCGATCGGTCCTCAGGCCGACGATCTGACCACGGAGATCAACGATGTAGCGGCCCACGCCGTCAATCCCAAGCTCAAGCTCGAGGCGACCTACTACAAAGCCCAGCTCGGCTTGTTCAAGGGCCGGTCCGCCGGCAAGTTCGACATCTCGGGCGTCGATGAATTCATCAAGTTGGCGCCCAAGGATCGCCGCGCCCCCGCCCTGCTCTATAGCGCAACAATGGCTGCCAAGGACGAGAAGGTCAAAGCTGGGCTCCAGGAGCGGCTCCTCAAGGAATTCCCGGGTTCCCAGTACGGTGAAATGGTCAAGAGCGCCCGGCGCCAGCTCGAATCGGTCGGCAAGCCATTCGACCTCGACTTTACCGACGCGATCAAGGGTTCGACCGTCTCGATCAAGAACCTCAAGGGAAAGGTCGTGGTCATCGACTTCTGGGCCACCTGGTGCGGCCCGTGCGTCGCCGAGATGCCCCACATGAAGGAGCTCTACGCCAAGTATCGCGACCAGGGAGTCGAGTTCATCGGCGTGAGCCTCGATCGGTCCAAGGAACAAGGCGGGCTGGACAGCCTCAAGAAATACGTCAAGGACAACGGAATCGAATGGCCGCAGTACTTCCAGGGGAACTACTGGCAGAGCGAGTTCTCCAAGAGCTGGGGCATCAATTCGATTCCCACGATGTTCCTGGTCGACACCGAGGGCAAGCTCTTCTCGGTCGATGCCCGCGGCAAGCTCGACAAGCTGATTCCCGAGCTCCTCAAGAAAAAGGCCCACGCGGCCGTCGGAGCAGGAGCCGGTGGACAGTAACCGACTCAGGAACCGTGCGGAGATAGATTGCCGGAAGAACGATACTGTAGCAGGGAAATCGGGTCACTCGTTCCCACCCTCTGCGTGCGGATGCCTCCCCAGCCGCTCTGCGGCCCACTGCCGGGACCGGACGACGCCGAGCCTCGAAGACGGCATTCCGACGCAGAGCGTGGGAACGAGTTTCTCCGCCAGGCCGCGCCCTGGGGCAAAGCCCGCCGCTTGATTTCCTTTTGTTATTTGTGATTTGCAATTTGTGATTTCGCTGCGGCCGCCAGGCCGCGTGCGCTTCAGCTTCGCGATCCGAAGATGAGCGACATGACCTCCGAGCGCGTCGCCAGCCGTTCCTTGAAGACTCCCCGCATCGCGCTGGTGACGAAGGTGCTGTCCGGCTTGGCCACTCCCCGGATCGTCATGCAGCTATGGCTCGCCTCGATCACGACAGCCACTCCCTTGGCTGCAAGCTCGTGCATCAAAAGATCCGCGAGCTCTTCGGTCAGTCGCTCCTGCATCTGAGGCCGCTTGGCCAGAACGTCCACGACTCGGGGGATCTTCGAGAGGCCGATCACCTTGCCGTTGGGAATATAGGCGACGTGGGCTTGCCCGACGACCGGAAGCAAGTGATGCTCGCAGAAGCTGACCAGGCGGATATCCTTGATCAGCACCATCTCGTCGTATTTCTGCGGGAACAGCTTCTTGAGGTGGACGTTTGGGTCCTGGTGCAGGCCCTGGAAGACTTCCGCATACATTCGCGCCACCCGCTCGGGCGTTTCTCGCAATCCGTCCCGCTCGGGGTCCTCGCCCACGGCCAGGAGGATTTCTCGTACCGCCGCGGCGATCCGTTCCAGATCCACGGGTGCTTGCTCTCGGCTCGAGGCAGGCCGCTTGACACTGCCGGCGCCATCCGCCGCTACGGTCAGCAGCCCTTTTCCTGGCGTCCCGTGCTCCCGTGATGAATTTGTGGGCATTCTGGTCGTTCTCGACAACTTGTCAGTTAAGGCCAAAGGGTGGTGGAAAGCTGCGCATCGGACTGCTCTGCCCCTCGTCAAGATCTCGGAGGATCGTCTGCAACATTTCGATGCGGCGATCGATCTGGGTCTCGGCGAGGAGCCTTTGCTTGGTCGCCGCGGGAAGGTACAGGGCGTGCGCAATCACGTCGCTCAAGATTCCCAGGGGAACGACCGATTTGAGCAGATCGTCGAGTTCGTTGCTCAGTTGATGGTCCTTCTGGATAACGGCGCGAAACCGCTCGACCAGCTTGCGGCGTCTCGGCTCGGGGGGCCGATCCGATTTTTGATCGTGCAGGATCTCGGCTTCGGCAATCCGATAGAGTTTCGGGCTGGGAACCTCTCGAAGCAGGCGAACTCGGTGGCGGCCCAGCAGCAGGAAGTTGAATCGGCCGTCGTCCAATCGCTCGTGGCGGATGACCTCGCCCAGGCAACCCACGTCCATGATCGGGACGGGCTCGGTCCAGGTTGACCCCGGAGGCACTGGCCGGATTTGTACCATCGTCACCAGGCGATCGCCCGCCAGCGCGTCTTCGGTCATCTGCCGGTAACGCGGTTCAAAGATGTGTAGGGGCAGGACCGAGTGCGGGAAGAATACCAGCTCCGGCAATGGAAACAGCAGGCATCGATTGTTAAAGCGAGTCAATTCAGCATTCCGATCGCAACGACCCAGAAACTACGACTTCCTTACGACGTGGCGCGACTCAGTCGAGCTATCTGATGTTGTATGCTGTAGGTCAAGCTTTCCAACCTGGCGTCAGGCTGGAAAGCCTGAGCGCCAAACGCGATCCGTTCCTCAGGTGCGCTTAGCTCATCGCTTTATTGTAACGATGTATCGTCTGATCAAGCGAGCCGGCTCGGCGGCTCGGTCCGCCGGACGAACATTCGATCTCCTTTACCGCCGAAGCCATGGCGCAACTGAACGGCCTGACTCAACTCACCTTGAAGTTCGCCGCCGTCGGCTTCGCGCACGGTCTGAGGAAGATCTTTTTCCACGCAGGCACCGCTGGTCGGATCAAGGGGCCCGACGCCGGCGGCGTACTCTTTGAATTCGGCGGCACCCCCGCACTCGGATTGGTTGCGCAAGTCCTGTTAGTATGCGGTAATTCTGTTGCAACCGCGGGGAGTACCGGCGAGAATCGCCGCGAGCTAAGTGATCGTGCGACGAAGCCGAAGGCTTACGGGCCTCGGCGACGGCGCAGAATTCTTGTTGGCGGGAGGGACATGTCGATGGGGCTGGATGTCTATGTGGGCTCCCTGACGCGGTATTACTCACGCGACTGGGAGACCGTTGTGCAACAGGCTGCACGGCAGGGCGGATTCCCGGTGCATGTGGTGCGTGCGCAGGATGAAGCCGACGCCGTGACTGACCCAGATGCCATCCGCGGAGCCGTCGTGGGTTGGCGGCAGCAACTATCGGAGGCGCTGGCCGAATCGTTGACGCAGCCGCTCGATTGGCGGGAAGACGCGGACGCCCCCTATTTCACGGACAAGCCCGCATGGGATTGCTATTCCGGCCTCTTGCTGTGGGCTGCCCACGAAGAGCACCCCGAGCTGGAAAGACCGGAACTGTGCGTCGATGACTGGACATCCGACGAAGCGTTTCGCCAGAGCAGTGCGGCAGGCTCGGACACGCGATACCCAAACCTGCTCAAAGGCGCCGAGTGGTGGTTGCCAGCCGACCTGCCCTTTGTCTTCTCGGCGGAGGACCCAACAGGCACGACTGCCGTCTTTGGCTCCTCCATCGCATTAACGGCGGAACTCGCGGAGCTCAATTCCCGCACGTGGAGGGCCGATGAAGACATTTTGCCGCGTGGCGCCGCGAAGGGGCTGAGTACCAGTCTCCGCTAGAGGTCGGGGCACGGTTCGCCTTCGCGATTTTCGAAAGCCTGGCGCGCGATGCGAAAGACAATCGGCTCGTGATGAAGCTGGACTACTGATACGGGTTGGTAATGTTCCACACCCACGACTGACCACCTTCTGTGAGGTCTTCAATGATTCGCCACAATGGATCTCGCGTCCCCCTGACCGAGCTCTGGTTGGTGCTTCTGTGCGCTCTGGGCTGCCCGAGTTTCGGCGCCGCTCAGGCCGGCGCCGCCGATGCGGCCCAGGATCCGGTCAAACTTTCGTTCGTCTTCATGGGATGCAACCGGATCCAGCATTCGGACTGGAAGACCATCAAACACGATGACCCCAGCTCGGCGAACCTGCCCCAGCTCCGGCAGTCGCTCAAGGACATCTCGCAGCTCCAGCCGCCGTCATCCTCCCTGTTCTTCGTGGGTGACCTCGTCGTCAACCTCGCAGACGACGACGGTAAGACGTTAAAGAAGCAGCTCGAAGCCTGGACCGAGCTCTTCAATGCCTCCCTTCTGAGCGGCAAGCTCACGCTCATCCCGCTGCCCGGCAATCACGAGATGCTCAAGAAGGTTCACGAAGACAAGGACGACGACGACAAAGTCGAGATCCCCAACCCCGCGACCGATGCGCGATGGCTCAAATGGCTGCACGAGAGCGGCTTCGACACGGCGGCCAAGGCGGCCAACGGGCCCACAGGTGCCCCACCGAACCCGGACCAGCTCGGGGATGACCAGAGCGAGATGACCTACTCGTTCGACATCGGCGAGATCCACTTCATCGTGATCAACACCGATACGCTTTGCACCGCCATCGACAAGGACACCGGCGCTCCCCACATTGGCTGGGTCCCGATTCACTGGATCGAGCAGGACGTCCAGAGGGCGCAGGCAAACATCAAGATCAGTGCCATCTTCCTGATCGGCCACAAGCCGATCATGGACCATCCCCAGGCGGAGGAGAAAGCGATTCTGAATACCAAGAAGCACCCCTTCGGCGACCGACTGCAAGCTTTGTTTCAGGCCAACGGCAAGGTCCGCGCCTATCTCTGCGCCACGAGCACCTTTGGGACAGTTCACGGCTCGACAAGGCGCCGCAGGTCTGGCAAGTGATCGCAGGCAATGCCGGCAGCAAGCTCAATTCCAAGTGGAACCCGCCCGGGGGCACGTTCTTCGGCTTCAGTCAGATTATCGTGTATGCGAGCGGAAAAGTCGGTCTCATCAACTACCAAAGGCCAACGCCCCAGCCTCCCCAGAAGTACTTCGAAGACGCCCCGGTTTCACCAGCTCCCGCGCAGCCTCAACCAGAGGTCATCCTGTATCCCCGTGGGACGTAATTACCGATGGCGGAGAAACTCGTTCCCACGCAGAGCGTGGGAACGAGTCGCCCGATTGTCCCGGCTACCGTATCGAAAATGCGGATCGCGATACCGCCGACGGGCTCACGTCGTGGTCCAAAAACTTTAGCAAGCGGTCGATCGGCATGGGCCTGGTCCCGTTGCGCCGCGCTTCCTTGATGGCCGCGTGCAATCGATTCGCGAACTCGATCTTCTGACCCGTGATTTCCGCGGATTTCGCGGGGTCGCGTGTTTGATACGCCATATCGACGACGTACCAATCGATGCGGGGCAAAAGCCTTCCGGTTTCGTGGCCCACGTCCGGCGGTGGAAGGTCGAAGTCAACGACGCCGCCCGCTTCCTGGATCATGCGCTTGAGCTCGTCGCGGTCGTCCTTGCCGTCGCGGTTGATGTCCAGCTTGCCGAGCAAGGCAAACCGCTCCGGAGTGATGGGCGAGCAGCCCATCGCATAGAACGACGTCGCCGACCAGGATGGGCGAGCTCGAATGGTTCGTCTTGATGATGCGGGCGGTTGAGAACTGCTCGCCCACGTGCGTAAGCTCAATTGTGCCTTTCGGCATCACGTTGGGAACGGCGGGGGAGGCCGCGTCGAAGATCGACATCCTCATCAGGAGACGCGCGCCCTGGCCGCGTGCGATGTTAACGAGAACTTCCCGTCGCTCGTGATTGACGTCGAACACGTAACCGTCAGGACGATCGATCCGGTCGCGAAGGATCTGCTTGACGCGCGCCCTGAGATCGGCGATCTCGGCATTCTTGTCGGCATTGTATCTCAGGGCGGCGAAACCCAACCCGAGAACCAGCACGACGGTCATCAAGCGTGCGACGGTTACGCGGGGCCGAGTCATTGGGCCGTCTCCGAGATCGAGCGATTACGGCGTTATCGAGAACTTGCGAAACTTCGCCGAAGGCAACCAGATTACGTTCGGCCAGCCGTTCGAGTGACCCGCTGTTCATGGAGGAAGCTTCGGTTGACGCGGGCCCGTCGCCGGCCGGATGCTACCTTTGTCCACCGTTTCGGATCGGCCTGCCACCGGCGGGCTCATGCCGTAGCGCAGGTACGCTAGTAATCGTGCGATCATCATCGGCCGGGTCCCGTTGAGCCGCGCTTCCTTGATGACCTCGCCCATTCGCTTCTTGAGCGAGGAGTCGTCCGTTTGCGACGACGCCCCGACATCGACGACGTACCAATCGATGCCGGGGAAAAGCGTCCCGGTTTCCGGGCCCACATCCGGCGGTGGAAGGTCGAAGTCGATGACGCCGCCCGCTTCCTGGATCATACGCTTGAGCTCGTCGCGGTCGTCCTTGCCGTCGCGGTTGAGGTCCACCTTGCCGACGAGCGCAAACCGAATCGAAGTGTTGGGCGACCAGACCGGCGAATAGACGATATCGCCGGCCCGGATGGGCCCGTTTGCGTTGTTCGCCTCGATGATGCGGGCGGTTGAGAATTGCTCGCCCACTTGCGTGAGCTCAATCGTGCCTTTTGGCTTCCCGGTGGGAACGCCGGGGGAGGCCGAGTCAAAGATCGACATCCTCATCGGCGGACATGCGCCCTGGCGGCCCGTGATGTTGATGAGAACCTCCCGCCGCTGGTGATCGACGCCGGTCACGTAGCCGTCAGGAAGCTCGAGCGTGCTTCCCAGATCGAGCCGCTCGCGCAGCTCCCGGATGATCGCGGTCAGGGTATCATGGTTGCGAGCCGCCTCGGCCTCCATCTGCCGGATGAGCGCCGAGAGAACGGCGATCTGGGCATTTTTGTCGGCGCTGTACCTCATGGCGGCGAAACCCAGCCCGAGAATCAGCACGACGGCCATCAGCCCTGCGACGGTTACGCGGGGCCGAGTCATGAGGCTGCCTCCGAATGGAACAAACTGGCCGGTCCAAGCCAAGCGTAATCACGGTGGACCGGCCCTGTCGTGCGCGAACGTGACGTTCCGGGCAGGTCAGCCGAGGACTAGATCGGCCCGCGGGAGGAGCTTGGCGAAGTCAAGCTGGTTGGGACAGGCCTGGCGGGCGGCCTCGAGATCGGCGTCACGCCAGTCGCGCGCTGCGTCACCGAGCCCGGCGTAGAGCCGCCGCGCTTCGGCGCGATAGCCGTGATGGTCGTGATAGGTGAGGAACCGGGTCAAGTCGCCCAGCTCAGCGGTTGTTCCGGCGGCCCGGCTGCACCGTCCGTCGCACGAGGCACACATCGTCGGGCCGGAGGCGACGCACGCGCCGTGCAGCCGGTCGATCTGGGCCTTGGTCATCGCCTGATAGTTCTTCGCCGCGGCGACATTCTCGCGAATCTGGTCGGTATTCCGCATCGAAACGCACACCGACGAAAACCGCTGGTCGGTCCAGATCGCATGCAGCAGCGACTGGTACGGCGTCAGACCCCTCGCTGCCAGCTCGGGCAGTTGCATGGCGATCTCTTCGAAGTTCATGTTCCCGGCGACTTGCTTCATCGAGACCAGGCCGATGCCCCGCTTGACGCAGGCATCGAGGGCGCGGTTCATGTTGTCGTCCTGAGCGATCCAGGGGTTGTTCTGGAGCATGATGACGTCGATGAACCCGCCTTGCACAGCCGACTGCATTAGCAGGTGCCGCTGGGGATGATGGGTCGAGAACCCGACGAGGTTGGCCTTGCCCGACTTGCGGATCGCGTCGGCAACTTGCTTGAGCTCACGGCTTCTGACCCATTCCAGCTCGAGCTCGAAGTTTCTGTCGCCCAGGGCGTGAAGGAAGATCAGATCGACATAGTCGGTCCGGAGCGCCTCGAGCCGCTCGTCGAGTTGGCCGATGAGCTGCTGGGGCGTGTCCGGCTGGTCCTTGGTGGCGAGGAACAGGTCCTTGCGCGCGGCGGGCATTCCCTTGAGCCAGCGGGCGATCATCGGCTCGGAGCCATAGCTCTTGGCCGTGTCGAAATAGCGGACGCCCTTGGCCCAGGCAAAGCGGAGCAAACGCTCGCCCCCCGGACTCATCCAGGTGCCGAGGTTGAGGATGGTGACGTCAATTCCAGTTCGGCCCAGCGCACGCTTGGGCAGCTCGACCGCTTGCGTCGTCCTGGCCGCCGGCTGGGCGGTCGCCTGCGCGGGAGCGCCGAGCATTGCGGTAGCTGCCAGCGCACCGGCACCTGTCCCCAGGAAGCTGCGCCGATCGACCTCGCCAGTTTGATCTGCATTCTCTTCCCGCATAACTCCTCCTCGCTGTCTTGCGACGGGCTGATGCGACGTCCACGGTCCACTCTCGCGGAATGAAGCAACTTCGCATCACGCTAATCGAACTTCACTGCGTTGTCGAGGAGAATCTGATACCGAGATTTCCATGGTCCGCGATCCACGGCTTGTAGACCGATCTCAAGGGCGAACGGAGGATTCTGCGGTGCCTTGGCGACCGCGCAGAAGCGGTCATTCACTACGGCACATAGATTACCTGGTTGTTGAGTGTAGCTCCCAGATCAAGCTGAAATCGCGAATACTCTCGATTCCGACATCCAGGCGACGGAGCTTCCTGCCGTCCTGGGCGTCCCAGAGCTGGAGAGTCTTGCCACCGAGATCCGTGACCACGAACTTGCGATCCGGCGAATACGTGATCCGGGCGATCGCCCGATCCTGACGGAATCGGACTGTGCCCAGCCGCAACGACGCACCGGGCGGCAAGGGGTCGCCGTGACGATCGATCAACTGAGTCGGCGAGGTCGGTGAATTTGCGCTCGATGCCGGAGACGATTTGGGCTGACTCGGAGGCGGGTCTTGCGGCGCCGCGAGGAAAGCGGGAGCTGCCGAGGCAACGGTGCCGAGAGCCGCCAGAATAATCGCGATCGGCTTGAGCCGGGTCATGGCCATGGCCCCGTGTGTCGCGTTTGCGATCCTCAGGATCGGGACGCAAATCACTTCCCGCGTTGCCGCGGTTGCTAATCAACCGGCCGTCGTTTCTTGTGTTCGAGGCCACCTGAGCCAGGACGCAACCGTCGCGGTCTGCGGGATCGGACTGCGATACGATGATGAGCCCAGGACAGTAGGCGTCGTGCCGCGTGACCCGGCGATGTAGGGTGCCGGGCCCGCCGGCTTGGCCGCCGGTGCCGAAGTGAGCACGCGACTGGATTGACCGGTGGTCAAGGCGCTGATCCCAATCCCACCCACCGCGATCGACGGCCGTGCCTGCGAAACGACCCCCGGTCCAATGCCGCCCGACGACGGCGCGAATACGATATCGGCCCAGAAGTTCATCCCGCCCGCGTTCACATTGGGGAAAGCGCCGGCGCGACTATAGACCCCGTCACCTCCCAAGGTACTGCTGGGCAGGGCCTCGAGCGGCCCGTTGCTGACCCCGCCGGACGTGAAGAAGTTGGTGCTGACCCCGAAATAGCCTCCGCCCGTGGAGAACGAGGCGATGTACACCGTATTGGCCGGGATCGCCACCGGAACGGAAAGATTGACCTGCTGCCATCCGGAGGCCGTCTCATTCGTGAACGTGGCCGTGGCCAGCAGCGTTCCGGTCGAGGACCAGAGATGCCCGACGTGAAGGTATCCACCCATCGACGGCTCTTTGTAGAACCGGATCGCCGTCACCGCGCCGCCGACGCTGGCGGTAAACTTCACACCCACCTCGTACGACCCGGCGCTATAGGCGTTCTCCGACGGGACGTAGGAGTTGCTCCAGATGCTATCGGACGTCGCCGTGCTGACGCCGGTCGTAGTCGCGCTGGCGACGCTGCTGTACGCCGAGTCGATGCTTCCCAGCGTCGCGACGACGCGGTAGTAGTAGGTCGTCCCCGCGGACAGACCCGTCTGCTGAAAGGTCGTGGTGCTGCCCGAGGTGCTCCCGACCTGGGCCCAGCCGCTGCTGCTGCTCAAACTTTGCTGGATCAGGTAAGCGGTGGCACCGTTCGAGCCGGTCCAGGTGAGATTGATCTGGCTCGTGGAGACGGCACTGGCCGCCAGGTTGGTCGGGGCGGCCGGACCGACGGTGATGCCCGACTGGGTGGCGGTGATGCCCGAGGTGGTGTCCGTCACGGTCACCGACTGCGTGCCGGCGGTCTCGAACGTGAGCGTGAAGGCGTGCGTCCCCGAAGCGCCGCAAAACTATAGTTTGAGGGCAGGTTGGCCGCCGGGTCGCTGCTGGTAAACTTGACCGTGCCGGCGTAACTCTGTCGCCACGTTGCCGTAAGGATCCTCCGCGGTGACCGTGAGGCTCTGCGCCGCACCGGCGGTCACACTCGACGACAGGCCGGAAAGGACGAACTGGCTGGCGGGGGCCGGGCTCACGCTGATTCCGGAGAGCGTGCCGGTGATGGCGGACGTCATCGTATCGGTCGCCGTGATCGACTGGCTGCCGGCGGTCTTGAGCGTCACCGTGAACGTGTACGTGCCGTCAAAGGACGTGTTGAAGGTAAAGTTTGCCGGCAGTCCGGCCTGGACATCGCTGCTGGTGAAGTGGATCGTGCCCGCATAGCCGGTGTCGGTCGCCCCACTCGAGTTCTGGGCGGTGACGGTGAGGCTAAACGAGGCCCCCGCTGTTTGGGCGGTCTGCGCAGTCAGGACCAGCTTGTCGGACGAGACCGTCGCCGTGCCATCAAGCGAGCCGACCACGAGATTGGCCATGGGAGAGCCCAGGCCGGTGACATAGTCGTAGCCGGTCCCGGCCGAATAGGGCGGCCTGCCGGTGCTCGTGCCGCTCGTGATGTCGTGGAAGTCAGTGGGGTTCTTGTACAGGATGTTCATCACTTCCTGTGGGTTCAAGCTGTCGAGCGCCGGTTGGCTGCTGGCGGCGCGGCCCTGGTCGGCGATCGCCAGGAGCGCCGACCACTGCGGTGCCCCGGCGCTGGTGCCGCCGACCTCGAGCCAACCGTAGGTCGTCCCGTCGTAGGGGACGGAGTCGTAGACGGAGACGCCGGTTGAGGGCGAAGCGTCATAGGCGACGTCCGGGGTCGCTCGCGCCGACGAGGTCTGCGTCACGACGCCTTTCTGGTACGGCGGCTGCGACTCGTAGACGCTCGGGCCGCCGCCGCTGCCGCTCCAGCCCGACTCGCTCGACCAGGCATTGCCCGCGCCGAGGAGTGAGAGCCGTCCCGCCGACCGACAGGATGTCCGGCGAAGCCGCCGGCCACGAGGCGGGCGCGCCGGCGTCGCCCGAGGACGCCACGAACGCCACTCCGGCCTGGCTAAAATAGCTGTCGTAGCCCGTCTCGCCCAGGAACTCGCCGCTTCCCCAGCTCATCGACACGACATTCGCGTGGGCCGACGCATATTTGACGGCGGTGAGCAAGTCGCTGTCATTGGCGGAACTGGCTTCGACCAGCATGATGCTCGCCCCGGGCGCCATGGCGTGCGCCCACTCCACGTCGAGCGACTCTTCGAGCTCCCAACCGCCCGTCGGATCGCTGGGCGGATAACTCATCCCGCCGGTCTCATTGACCCGGATGACCGTCGTGGCGGGTAAGCCGTACTGGCTGTCGAAGGTATTCAGATCGGCCTGGATGTCTCGGGTCGTCGTAGGCATCGACGATGGCGATCGTCTCGCCGCTGCCGGTGCCCGCGACCCCGTTGAATGTGATACTGTTAAATTGATATGCCTGCGCGATTTGCGCAGGCGTGTACGCTCCCGTTTGGGGGAGCGAGCCACCGCCGCCGCCCAGCGGTTCCAGCTCAAACGTCGGGCGGGCCGTCGGTACCGTGCTGAGCAGCGCGCGCGCTTCGAGATGGTCCATGCTCGGCCTCAAAGAGCGCAGTGTCGTGGAGCGGTTACGGCGAGGTGCGCGCGTTGTTCTCGAGCTCATCGAAGAATCCTCCAGATGGTTCAACGGTTGTGTGGCTTGGAGGCGGCCTGTCCCGCGCGGGAATCGCCAGGTGCCAGATCGCCTGAGCGACTGACGCGTACCAGGGCGCCGTCCCGACGGGCGGTGGTTTGGAGAACCCGTCTCTGAGAATATTAGGTTACTCTCCGAGCGGAACGAAATGAAGTCGTTCCCGGCGTTTTCCCAAAACCATGTTGCTGGGGAGAAACAAAGCCATTGCAATCGCCGCGACGGGCCTGCATTTCGCGCTCTAAATGGGTTTCGTCATCTTGGGAGGGCGAGGCTCCGTCCGAGCCGGGCAATCAACCGGGTCACACTTGCGTTTCGTGATCCTGGGAGGGCGAGGCCCCGTCCGAGACGGGCAATCAACCGGCTCACACGGAGGTTCGGTCTCCCCAAATCGTGCACGGCCATTTAGCCCGAACAGCGCCACATGCAGCGCGGGCCGCGCCGACTGGCGGACTTGTCGAGGTGTTCCTCGTCCCGGCAGGCCCGAACCGATACGCCGGGAGGCATCGTCACGACGGCCGGCAGGGCTCGATTGTCAAACCGCCGGTTGTATGCCACATTGGAAACCCAGACGGATTAGCGGCGCGATGGACGACAAGTTCGCCAATTCCCGCGCAAGTCCGACGATCGGTCTCTCGAGGAGTCGAGTATGGCCAAGGCCAAGATTTCCCGCGAGCAGGTTCGAGCTCACGCCCAGAGGATCGTCCGCGCACTGAAACGGTCCTACCCGGACGCGGTCTGCGCACTCGCGCATCACGATTCCTATCAGCTTCTGGTCGCGACCATCCTGTCCGCCCAGTGCACGGACGCTCGGGTCAACATGGTGACGCCCGAGTTGTTTCGCCGGTTCCCCGACGCAACCAGCCTCGCGAGCGCCCTACCGGCCGAACTCGAGAGCCTCATCCGATCCACCGGGTTTTTCCGGGCCAAGGCTCGGAACCTGCTGGCGATGGCCGGCCAGATCGTGGCGCGGCATGAGGGCGCCGTCCCGGACGAGCTCGATGCGCTGACGGCCCTGCCGGGAGTCGGCCGCAAGACCGCGAACGTGGTCCTGGGCACGGCCTTCGGGATTGCCTCGGGCGTCGTGGTCGATACCCACGTCAAGCGCATCACCCGCCGGCTGGGATTGACCGAGAGCCGGACGCCCGAGCAGATCGAACGCGACCTGATGGAGCTGATTCCCAGGACGCAATGGGTCGATTTCAGCCACCGGCTGATCCATCACGGACGCAAGGTCTGCGTGGCCCGAAGTCCTCGCTGCGAGAGCTGTTCGCTTGCATCCCTCTGTCCCAGGATCGGCGTTCCCGCCGCTCGGGTTGCTGCTGCGCCGGGACAGAAGGCCAAGTCCTCGCGGCGCGGGCGACGATCCACGCCGGAGACACCATGAAGTCTCGATAGACCATTCGGTTTGCTTTCTGGCTTCTCGGCGCTGTCTATGCACATACAAGATATTTTCAAGGCCCACCCGACTTCGTTCAGCTTCGAGTTCTTCCCGCCCAAGACGGACCGGGCGTCGGAAGAGCTTTTTGAAACGATCGCTCAGCTTCAGGCCCTGGAGCCGTCGTTCGTATCGGTCACGTATGGCGCGGGCGGGTCGACGCGCGGGCGAACCCACGACCTGGTCGTGCGGATCCAGCGCGAGACCCGGCTCACGGCCGTCTCGCACTTGACATGTGTCTGTCATGAGCGGCATGAGATCGAGGCCATCCTCGATCGTTACGAAGCGTCGCGAATCGAGAATATCCTGGCACTGGGTGGCGACCCCCCGCGCGACATGCCGGGATATGATCGGAGCCGGGATGCGTTTCAATATGCCACCCAGCTCGTGGAATTCATTCGAGCGAAGCGCCTGGATTTCGAGCCGCGCGGCTTCGGGATCGGAGTCGCGGGCTTTCCCGAGGGCCATCCCGCCACCCCCAACCGGCTCAAGGAGCTGGATTTTCTCAAGCAAAAGGTGGACGCAGGCGCAGACTATATCTGCACCCAGCTCTTCTTCAGTAACGCCGACTTCTATGATTTCCGCGAGCGCTGTGAGCTGGCGGGCATCCGGGTACCGATCATCGCGGGCATCATGCCGGTCACGTCGAAGGACAACCTGGTACGCATCGCGGAGCTGGCGCTCGGCGCCAGGGTTCCCGCCCGACTGCTGCGCGCGATAGCCCGGGGCGACGATCCCGCCGCCATCGCCAAGGTGGGCATCCACTGGGCCACCGAGCAATGCCGCGACTTGCTCGACAACCAAGTCCGCGGCATCCATTTCTACACGCTCAATCGCTCCGACGCGACGCGTCAGATTTACGAGAACCTGGGCGTCAGTAATTCAAGGGCGCTCGAGCGTCGCTGAATCAACTTGCACGGTTCCGGGAGGGCGAGCCTCCCGGCGAGCCATTCTCCTCGGCGGCTCGGACGGAGCCTCGCCCTCCCTGGATCACGAAAGCCCAGTTAGGCGTAACTTGTAGCCATGTCCAAGATCGAGCTGACTGAACGCCTCAAGGCCGAAGCCAGGCGGCTGGGATTTGACGACGTCGGCATTGCGCCGGCCGTCGCTCCGCCGGGCTATCCGGATTTTTTGCGGTGGCTGGCGGCCGGCCGCCAGGCCGGCATGGGTTACATGGAGCGCCATCGAGCGCAGCGGTCCCATCCCCGGAGCGTCTTCGAAGGCGTGCGGTCGGTCGTGGTCGTGAGTGTCGTCTACGGGCGCGACGACGGACCGGTGACTCCCGTGGGCGTGACGCAGGGCAAGATCGCCCAGTACGCGCGCGGGGCGGATTATCACGGCGTCTTGCGGCAGAAGCTCGCAGCGCTGCTCGGTTGGCTACGGACCGAGAGCCCTGGCGCGGCCGGTCGGGGCGTGGTCGATACGGCCCCCCTCCTGGAGCGCGACTTCGCGCGGCTGGCCGGCCTGGGCTGGATCGGCAAGAACACGATGCTCATCAGCCGGCGGCTGGGCAGTTTCACATTTCTGGGGGCTCTGCTCGTCGACGTCGAGCTCGCTTACGACCGGCCTCACGAAGCCAATCACTGCGGATCGTGCACGCGCTGCCTCGACGCTTGCCCGACCGAGGCGTTCGCAGGCCCGTATCAGCTCGACTCAGGGCGCTGTATCAGTTACTGGACGATCGAGCATCGCGGAATGATTCCCGACGAGCCCGCGTCGCAGCTTGACGGCTGGGTCTATGGCTGCGACATCTGCCAGGACGTCTGCCCGTGGAATCGCAAGGCGCCTGCGGGTCAGTTGCCCGAATTCGAGGCCCGGGCGGAATGGACCGCGCCCGACCTGCTCGACTGGCTGGATTGCGATCGAGTGCAATGGGACGCCATTCTCCGAGACGCGGCCCAGCGCAGGTCGAAGCGCGCCGGACTGCTCCGCAACGCCGCACTTGTGCTCGGCAGCCGCCGGCTGACCGCAGCGGTCGCGCCGCTGGCCGCGCGGCTCGATGATCCCGATGAGGACGCGCTCGTGCGGGCCTCGGCGGCGTGGGCGCTCGGTCAGATCGGCGGCGGCCTGGCGGCCGCCAGCCTCGACCGGCATCGGCAAGACCCCGACGACCTCGTACGGGACGCTGTCATGCGCACCTTGGATGAGAAAAAATGAGACAATCTGAGACGTTTTCGAAGGGCCCCCGTCCCATCTCGCAACGTTCGCCAACGAAATCCCTCGGAGATCGGCGGCGGAGTGGGTGCTCGTCATAAGTTGCTTGTCCATTGGTTCTTGTGTCGTCAGATTCTGCCGATTCCAGCCCCTCACGAGCCCCGCGAATCGGGCTCCTGAATCGCCTCGGCGCGACTCGTCATCGATCGAGATGTCTCACGTTCCTGCGCCGCAGACTTGCTGCGTTCCAGCGAAGGCGGTCCGGGCGGCCAAGAACGGCTCCAGCGCGTAACCATTTACCGTAACTTGAATCGGATCTTGTGCTTCCACGATGCTCATGGATTCAGCGAAATTGGCTTCGTTCGGCGCATTTTGCCGATTTCGCCCGTCCGGCTCAGCTCATCGGCGTGCTTCTCCACGGCGTCAGGACAGTTGAAAGGTACATCCACTCGTGCATTGAAGGCTGTCATGCCCGAGACATACTGGGCACATACTCGGCATACTGGGCACGCTTCTGCGCACGTCCCGTATGCCGAGTATGTGCCAAGTATGGGGTTGGACGACGAAATAACCGATCCAACAGGCCATTCCTGCGAGATCCAATGAGTCGCTTTCGCCCGGGCTTTTGTTTCAACGCTCGCGAGTGCGAAGTCGGCGATGACCGTCAGAACCGGGTGAGTGACACGCTAGAGCTAGGCTGATGCCAAGTTGCTATTGACACGGTTTTCGAGGGCGTTGTGAGGCATCTGCTTTCGTTACGCTCGGCACGGGTTTGTTGTGCGCGGGTCTCCTGACCCCGCACCAGTGCCCGACCGAAGGTCTCCCTCCTTCGGTGTGTGCTCTGAGAGCAAGAATGCCGATGAGGCCAGGGCCTACGGTGAGCGCCGGAGACCTTCGGTCAGGCATTCCGGCGGGGTCGTGAGACCCGCGCCGAACACCAGTCCGGCTTGCTGCTACTTCTTGGGTTTCCTGGGGCAGTCCGTCAGGTCTTCGTCTCCCGCGGCACAGACCGGTATGCCCGCCAGTTCGTCGGCCGTGGGCGGACGGTTTCCGCGGCGGCGTCGAAGCGCGCCGCGAGCTTTGATTTCAGGACGTCTCACAGGTTGTTGATTCTGCCGTTCCTGAGCACCAACGGTGGGATCTGCATCGAGACCTCTCTGGCGTGTCGCCCGAGGCCAAACCGAGCAGGGCTTGGGCCTTCTGACGGTTGGTTGCGTCGCGTTCGCGGTGACAGACCTGGTTTTTTGTTTTCGTCCGCGGGGCCGGCCCTGGAGGGAGAGTTGGTGTGGAGTGTTTGTCGCGTCGGCTTCCTTGCCGCTTCTACGGCGGTTGGGCCGCACGCGCTCCCATCCCGGCCACCTTCCCCCAGGGGGGGAAGGGGCGAAAGGGATGGGTCGCTTGCGCCGTTATTCCACTGCGTGAGCTACGTTGTCGTCGTGCTCGTTGGCGGCGAGTAGACGACCGGCGAAATCGATCCGGAGATCGACTGGCCGAAGCCGTCCGCCGTGGTCACCGTGAAGGTGTTCGAACCGGTAACCAGCGGCACGATGATGCTGTAGTTCCCCGAGGAATCCGCCGTTGTGGTCGTCGTGGTTCCGCTGGACTGATCGACGAATGCGATGGTCGCGTCCGGCGTGGTCTGACCCGAGAAGCCGACCGTGCTATAGGGACTCGTCCGATTTGCCGCGGGGTCCGACGCGGGATTGAGGTTGACTGAGACGACCGGGCTTACCTCGGTCGACACGCGCCAGGTTCTCCTGGGCGAGCTTCAGGTCTTGACCATTGATGACTCCGTCCCGGTTGAGATCGGCGTCGAAATTATACTTGGAGTCGTTGGCGTTCTTGCCCAGAAGAGAATGGATGGTCTGGATGTCCGACTGGGTGACGGTGCCGGTGCCGGCGACGTCCCCGGGAAGGTAGAAACCGAGGAGGAACTGTCCCGTGCTTCCACCCAATCCCTTGACCTGTACGCTGTAATCGGCCGCCGGTTGACCGGTCTTGGGAACCGGTACGGTGAACAGAACAGCCGACGTCGTCGCCGTGCCGAGTTTATTGGCCTTGGCCACCGTCGGATCATACTTCAGATGCTGGGCGCGCATGACGTGCCCGCTCGGCGACGTGATCGAGACGATCTGCGGCTTGAAGGACGTGGTCGTGCTGGTGGTCGAACTCGAGGTCGCCGGCTCGATATCGAGTCCCAGGACGATCTTTCCGTTCTTGGCAGGGGTAAACAACGTGGGGCTGATCTGGAAGTCAAGCGTCGTCACCTGGCTGGCGGTAGTCACGTTGCCTGGCATGATCGCCATCGTGCTCCCCTGCCCACTACTCATGACCAAGCGGGATTCCAGGACCTCGGGAGCGAGGCACCTGTGGCGCCGAGCACGGGGTAATTCCTTCGACGGGTTCATAGGCCCTCCTTGGCCCCCAGCCGACTGGGACTTGGAAAGTCGGACGATCAAAGATCGCCCCGATCGGAAGAGTCTCTTGAAAGGCGACCTTCCTGGTCACCGGAATCGCTTATTCTCTTCTTATCGTCAAAATCGCTAGCCTTTCGCCAGTAATCCACAGACAAGGCGATGCGACCAGCTTGAGAATTTCCTGAATGACTTGTGAATCGGCTTGCTCGCAAGCCTCGAAGTGACGTACCGACTTGACTTTCAGCAAGAATTGCTTGGTCGAATGGAACGCGATCCTAGGGACATTCGGGAAAAGACATGCCGGGCCGACAACGATCCGCGGCGACGATCGCCCGCGCCGGCGCGGCGACACTGCCGAGATGAGGCTTGGGGACCGAGGGCACCGGTTCCGTCGCTTCGGGATTGAATGGTGCTTCGAGGCGACGCGCCCAGACGCGCCATGCAACCATTGCATAGAGCACGACACCCGCCCAGAGAAACGCCCCGTAGCCCTGGGCGATCTCGTGACCCTGGCCCTCGCCGAAAAGCCCCCCGATCTCGGTGGAGGTCAACGCCATCAGGACGAACGAAAGCGACCATGCGGCAACGACCAGAAGGCGCGATCGTGGCCGGAGCCTCGTGGAGAAAAACTCCGCCACGAGATAGGTGTAGGGAAGGATCACGGTGACGTAGTGATGTTTCCAGCTTCGCTCTGAAACGAAGAGCATGGTCAAGACCACGAGCGATACCTCGCCGAGCAGCCGAGGATCGCGTCGATCATTGGTTCGGGTGCGGCACAAGAACGCCAGCAGCCCGACCAGCCCCAGCGCGACGCCTTTGATCAGGTAACTCACCACCCAGGGAGGCCACGCGGCGACGTTCCAACGGAAGTGCAGGCCGTAGGTACCGTGGCTCGGGCCCAGCGCGGTGAAGAACCGGGACATCAGGCCGGCAATCGACTGGTTGAACTCCTGAGCACTCGATTCGCCCTTCAGCACGAACGGCGTGATCATGCGGTGCCACCACATCCCCAGGCATTCGGCATTGAACTTCGGCCCGACGACCACGCTGGGAACGACCAGGAGGAAAATCCCCAACCCCAGCATTCCCCAGAGGACCGTTCTCCATGAGCGTTTGTATGCGAAGTAAAAAAAGAAAAGAGCCGGAGTCACCTTGTACGACGTCGCCAGTCCCAGCAGCAGCCCCGAGGCGACGTCGTGTCCGCGCCGCCAGGCATGGAAGGTCGCAACCACCAGGAAAAGGATCAAGAGATTGTTATTTCCGTGGTGCAGATCTCCCAGGATCGGGCGCAGGCTCATGAGCAGCACGAGCGAGCGGAACATGGGTGGGAGCGTTCCGTCGGGACGGCGGACGATCTGGAAGCACATCAGCAAGGTCGCCGTCGTCAGTGCGATCTTGATGGCGAACCAGCACATGGCCCCGCCAACCGTCGGCAGAACCATCAGTGGATAGAGGGTGATGGGCATGATCGGCGGGGTCGGGAAGAGCATCCTGTCGTAGATGTTGACCCCGGCCCAGAATTTCAGCACCTGCGGGCGCCACCGCACGAAGGCACTGCCGTGGTCGGCGGCCTTGCGATAATAAAAGCCCGCCGCGATCAGGACAATCGTAACCCAGAGTATCCAGAAGACCCGGCGCGAAAGTCGATCGAGCCGTTCATGGTCGACTGGTCCGGTATCGATCCCTGGCACGTCACGCCCCTTCCCTGGAGATGTTAAACCGCACGCAATCCGTTTGCGTGCTCAGTCTGGGACGACGGGCGCGGGGCCGGCCGCCCAAGCGTGCGTCTAAGGCCAACCGGGTAGATGCAGGTCGATTTCGACCTCACGTACACCGGCAGTTGGACGCAAGCGCAAGAAAGGGACCGGATCGTCCTCACGATAGTCCGGTTCGCTCGCGACCGGCGGTCTGGTTACGAGACCCGGGACGGAGTGATACCGCAGCACGACCGATCCGTCAAGGTCGGGGGTCAGGTTGCGGACCCGGATTCGCCCGGGCTCCGCCCTAACTTCCCCGGTTCCCACGATGAATGCTCCTTCAAAACCGATGACCCGGCCAATCATGAGCGTGCCGTCGTCCTCCAGAATGTGCACCAGATCGGGGTTCTCTTTACAAAAACGCCGAGCGTGCGGGCTCCAACACAGGATGCCCGCCGGCCGATACAGCCTGGCGTATCGAACAAAAAAGTCCCGGTCCCAGTTCTCGCGGCCGAAGAGCTTGCCTTCACCGAACTGGGTGAAGTTGGTGGTCAAACTTGCGTGCAGATACGGGCCGCCAATCACTTCGACCTTCGCGTAATGCGGCAGCAGGCCGCTGAAGCGTCCCCCTTGATACGGATCGGGCGTGCCCGGAATATCAAAGCCGCTCTCCTCGTAGAGCAATCGTTCACCCGGCTTGAGGTAGCGCCTGACACGATCGATGACCCAGACAAGTCGCGCCGTGTGTCTGCTCGACAGAAACGGCTCACCGTGGAAGAGCCGCTCGCGAATCGAGGGAATGAGCCCGGCCGAGGCAACTTTCAGATTGCGCTCGATGGACACCCGCACGACGAAGTTGCGCAGAGAAGGCGGCAGGTCGATCATCGGAAACCCCAGTACGCGAATTCCGACCAGGAGGGCCCCTGCCAGGATCCAGCGATCGAGACGGTCGACCACCCCGTTTGCGCACCTGAGGCGGCGGCCTGTCTCATCGAGCGCCGCCCCCGCGGCCAGTGCCAGCGCACTAAAGAGCGCGTAGGTGTGGCGGCCCGGCTGCAAGAAATCCAGCGACCGAAACGCGCCCGCCAGGTAACCCCAGAACAACCCGGCAGCGCCAAAACCCAACAGCGCCCACCCGGCGGGCGCAATTCGCCGGGCCAGCAGAAACATGCCGGGAACGCCCAAACCAAGCAAGATCGCCTGCATCGGAGCGCCAACGGTGAGGATCTGGAGCAAGCGGGTCCCGACCCCCTCCGGATGGGAAAAGGCAAAACCGCTCGGTCCCTTGGTTGAAGCAAGCCAGATCCCGGGCCACCACCAGAAAGCGTTGACCGCAATGACGATGACCGGCATCAACCACAGGCCGATGTGGCGGCGCAACCCCATTCGCAGGTCCGCTCGCTCGAGACTCGCAGCGAGCCGGGCTTGCGGACCAATACCGCGGGCGCGGAGAAAACACGCGGCGTAGCCCGCGAGCATTGCCGGCAAGAGCACCATCGCCGTGGTCAAATGCACCAGAAGCGCCAGGCTCAAAAGCCCCGTGGCGGCTAGCCAGGCGACGAACCCGCCGCGGGCGGCAAACCGCCCAAACGCGCCGGTTGCGAGCAGCGCCAGCGGAATCCCCAGGAAATACGGGACCATCCCCACATCGACATACGTGATTGGGAAATCCGTCCAAACATAGATCAGATGAAGCAAGACGGCCACCGCCACCGCGAACGGGCTGAATCGCCACCAGAAGCCGGCAAACGCAATGAGCCCGGGAACCGCCGCCGCCGAGATCAAGACATAGAGCTTGTAGGCGAGCTCGGGATGATCGCCGCCGAACGCCGCGATCACCAGTTCGGGCAGGGTCGACGATGCTGGGAAGATGACGCTCTTGGCGTAACCGGACATGAAGCTGGGATCGTAGCCAGCCGTGGTCCAGGACGCTCTCAGGAAGGACCGCGTCACCAAAGCGCTGTGGTAATACAGCGGGTGGTCGTCGCGCCAGAGCGGCCACCCGTTGGTCAATCCCGTTCTGCCCCCTAATGCCCACCAGATCGCCCAGCCATGAAGCAGCCAGAGAGCCGCGATGACGATCAGCCAGATCGTGCCGCCCCCCATGCGAGGCTCCCCACCTGCTTCGCGCGGCAGTTCGGGGGATCCCGAGTCGGCCGGCCGGGCCGGGGTCTCGCGGTCGGAGTCGGGGTCGGCATCGGCGAAGGGAATTGGATCGAGGTCTATCACAAGAGTCGTCGATCAGGTCAGACGAGTGCGGCCCGCAGGATTCGAACCTGCAACCAAGGGATTCAAGACCCCTCGCGTTTCCACGAGGCTTGGACTATCTCATCCTCCTGGCCTGATCCTGTTCAAATCAACCCGCTTGGTCAGGGATGACTCGGACAGGCCATGCCGAGGAGGCCGGGCGCTCGCGGCGGGGATTATCGTTGGGACTCACCCCGCTAGTCTCTGAACCTTCCTGGCCACCCATGCCCGGCCAGGCTTGGCTGCGGATTGCCTTGCCCCGAACGATCGACCCCTGGCGGCCACCCCAGATATTCGGACCTTCCTAAGAGAGTCGCAGCCCGGATCGACATTTCGGTGTTTAGGGTTCCCGCAATTCACCCGGTTCGCAGTCGGAGGTTACCCTCCGCCGCCACCATTTTGATGAGTCCCCTGCTCTGCCGTTGAGCTAGGGCCGCTCTACCCGAACACTTTCATGTTGGCCGCAAATCGCCCGGAACACAAGAGATAAAGTAGTCATCACGCTCCGCGTGATGGAGACTTAATCACGCGGAGCGTGATGACTACTTCGGAAAAGACCATCACGCGGAGCGTGATGAGTACTTCAGGGGACCGTTTCGCTCAGCCAGGCATCCCGCCCACAGCCTCGGATGCGCAAAGCGGCGAGTTCGAGCCAATCTTGGGAAGCCGGATATTATAGGCGATCCGGCACAATTTCATGACCTGGATCGCCGAGTAGGTCAGGTCAACCTCCCACCACCGCAGCCCATGCCGCGCCGAAGTCTGGAAAGCGTGGTGATTGTTGTGCCAACCCTCGCCGTAAGTCAAAAGGGCGACCCACCAGAGGTTGGTCAACTTGTCGCGCGTCAGTTGCGAGCGATAACCCCAGATGTGGCTCGCCGAATTGACCAGCCACGTCGAGTGCAGTACGAATACCGAACGGAAGAAGCCACCCCAAACCAGCCAGCTCATCCCTCCCACCATGTAGAGCGCGCCGAACAACAAGAGCGGGAAGATGAAATGATACTTCTCGAGCCACCGATGTACGGGGTCTTTGTAAAGGTCGGGGGCCCATTTTTCGTAGTATTCCACGGTGTGCCTGTTGTCGTCGCTGATCATCATCCACCAATACATATGGGCCCAGAAGAACCCCTGGAGCGGCGTGTGCGTATCTTCTTCCTCGTCGGAATGGGCGTGGTGATTGCGATGATCGGAAACCCATCCAATCGCTCCACCTTCCGATGCGCAGGCCCCGATCATCGTGAGCGGGTATTCAAGCCATCTGGGACGAAGTGCGAAACTGCGATGGGTGAGGAGGCGGTGATAAGTGAGGCAAATTCCGATCCCTCCGGTAAGCCAGTGCAAGAAAAGGCAAACGGCCAGCCCTGACCATGAGAAATAGCCTGGGATGAGGGCGAGAAGGGCGCCTAAGTGCAACGCCCCGATCCATAGCACGGATGCCCAGGAAATCTGAGCCGACCTCGGTTGCGCGGTCGTCGTCGTCATCGTCATGATCAACCTTTGATGATTATCGTCGCGAGGAGGGAGATTGCGGGGAGGAATTAGCCAGTACCATCCGGGTATGATTGGACATTGGTTGCTACGGCAATCGCTCAGTCTCCCCATTTTTTTGCATACGGATTGTGCAAACAGACAACCGGGCATACACCCGTGACTGCAATAGGATTGATCTTCAGGTCGCCCGAATGAAACTCAAGTTCCGACCGGATGACTTTTGTGTCGAAGAACTTCCGATCGTCGGCCCGTCCGAAAGCGGACGATACGTTCTCTATCGCCTCGTCAAGAAAAGTATCGGAACAATTGAGGCTGTTCAAGCAATTTGCCGCCGCTGGAACTTGGCGGGCCGGCGCGTGAGCTACGGAGGCTTGAAAGATCGGCACGCAATCACGGCTCAGTATCTCACGATCGCGGACGGCCCGCCGAAGTCGTTGCAGGAACGGAACTTCGAGCTTTGCCCGGTCGGGCGATCGCCAGTTCCCTACGGTCCCAGGAGTTTTCGGGGCAATCGCTTTCAGATCGTGCTGCGTGACCTCAACAAGCCCGAGCTGGGTCGTGCCGTCGCCGAGATCCAGGCTCTCGCGCGCGATGGCATCCCCAACTATTTCGACGACCAGCGATTCGGCTCGGTCGGGTATTCGAACCAGTTCATCGCGCACGCCTGGCTGCGTGGCGACTACGAACGAGCACTGGCGCTGGCCTTGGCCGAGCCCAATCCGTTCGATCGTGCCGCCGTCAGGGCCCAGAAGGCCGTCATCCGCGGCCTGTGGGGACGTTGGCCCGAAGCCAAGGCTGGGTTGGAACGCTCATCCGCGCGCAGCATCGTGACGTATCTCGTCGATCACCCGACCGACTTCCGCGGCGCTTTCGCCCGCATCAAGCGCGAGCTGCGCACTCTTTACTTCTCCGCGTTTCAGAGCCATCTCTGGAACCTGATTCTGGCCCGCCGGATCGAGCATTCGACCGACGCGGCGAAGTGCGTGCCGGTCACGCTCAAGGTGGGTACGTTTCCCTTTCCCCGTGGGCTCGACCCGGCAGAGGTCAAGGACCTGACGGATAGCCCTCTCGCCTTGCCATGCGCCAGGACGCCGGCTCCGGAGGGAGCGCTGGGCAAGTCGGCTCGCGAAGTCCTCGATTCTTTCCAGCTCACCTGGCCGGAGTTGAGGGTAAAATATCTCAAGGACGTGTTCTTCTCGAAAGGATTGAGACCCTGTCTCGGTGTTTCCCCAGCAACTGGAGCATGCCAGCGTCGACGACGAGTTTCATCGGGGGCGGCGGTCGATTCGATTGTCGTTCGAGTTAGCCAAGGGGTCGTACGCCACCATCCTGGTCAAGCGGATCACCGACGTCGTAAGTTAAGCGCATTGCGATGAACCTAGAGCGGCTCTTCGAAGACAACCACTGCCTGGCCGTGAACAAACCCGCCGGATTGCTATCCCAGGCCGACGATACGCGTGAACCGAGCCTGGTTGATCTGGTCCGACAAGACCTCAAGAAGCGCTACCGGAAGCCGGGGAACGTCTACGTGGGGCTGTTGCACCGGCTCGACCGCCCCACGTCGGGGGTCGTGCTCTTGGCCAAGACCAGCAAGGCTGCCGGTCGACTCTCCGCCGAATTTCGATCCGGCCGGATTTCGAAGCTGTACTGGGCGATCGTCGAGGGCGTCATGGCCGAGCCCGCCGGCCAGTGGATCGATCGTCTTCAAAAAGACTGCCGCTTGAATCGAGTGGATGTCGTGGAGGAGGGCGATGAATCAGGAAGGACGGCCCGCGTCGACTTTGAGGTGCTGGAACGCTGGGGCCGGTACACCAAGCTGGCGCTGCGGCCGGCGACTGGCCGAAGCCATCAGCTCCGCGCCCAGCTCGCTAGCCGCGGCCTGCCGATTCTCGGTGACAGGAAGTATGGTTCCAGAAAGGCGCTCCTCGCCGAGGACGGCCGGTTCCGGATCGCACTCCACGCGCGTCAACTGACGTTCATGCATCCGACTTTGCGGGAAGCGATTTCGGTCGATGCCCCGGTGCCGGCAGACTGGCCAGAGCTCTCGCAACCATGGAGGGAACGATGGTACGGCAGCAGAAAGCCAGCGGCAGACTCAAGCCTGTAACGACCATCGCGGCGAGCGGCTGCCAGGCGTTGGGGTCGCTGGAAAAAGGTTGCTCGGGCGCGGGAGGTGAATCGATAGGAGTTGACACCTTGGCGTCTGAAGCGGCCTGACCAGCAGTCGTTCGGGCGACGGAACCGGGGGCGGCTTCCGTTTTGAGGGTTGCGGGCACGGTTGCCGGCGGACTCGCCGTCTTTGGCGTTGGGTTCTGGGCATCGACGGCCGCGGTGCCAGGCGTCGCGGACTGACGGGCCTCGAAGGGAGCCGGGGCGGCGCCCTTGGAAGCCGCGGGAGCGGGACGGTTGGCGGCGGGATTGCTCGCGGCCTTCGCCGGCGATCCGCTTGCGGTGGCAACGTAATCGGCTGCGGTCAGCCAGTATGTCTGGTCCGAAAGTCCCAGTTCCTGGGCTTCACGGCGCGCGATCTGTTGATCGACGCGATCGACGACGACTCTGCGGATGTACCAGAGGGCGCCGGCACTCGATCCGTCGGCATCGAAGAAGAACAGTGGCCGCGAGTCGGCGGCTGCCATTTCGAAATTGAATCGTGCGACGTGGTCGCGATCAATCGTCTTCTTGCCGATCGGCAGCGCGATGTAACGCAAACCCTGGTTGCTGACTTCGGTGATGAATGTCGGGGGTACTTCGGCTGTTTCTCTCAAATCGAGCAGCGTTCGATAGCCTTTCTCGGCTAGCCACTTGAGCCCGGCCGTGGTCGGGGCGCTGCCGCCCGCCAGCTTGAGATCGACGGCCACGAACCGAGCCACCCCCGGTCCATCGCCGGCCAATGGCGACGGATCGGGGGGAGGAGTCGAGGCCGCGCCGACCTCGAGCTCGCTTTCTGAGGGCGAGCGATCGAGGCGGGCGCTGGTCTGGGCGTTGCCGGCCGGTTTGGTTTCCCGTTCGGCCGCCGGCGGACGAGGCGGCGTCGCCCTACGGGTGACTTCCCCTGGTAAGTCCAGTGGAGGCAGGTGATCGAGGGGATCTTCGGGTTGATCGAGGCTCGAAGCCCGGGCCGACCGCGAGGTCGGCGCAGGCGTCGAGATGGTCGTCCTCGCCAGGTCGTCGGTCCGATTCCGCGTGACCCGAGCCGCCGGATCCGATCGCCGGGTTTGATAGCTGGTCTTTCCGGGCGCCACCGAGCTCTGCGACCCGCCACCGGAGCCAGGCCGGCTTTCAATAGTGGATCTGGGGACGGGCTCGAGGTCCGATCCGGACGGCGGAGCGGGCGGAACCGTTGACGGCGGAGTGACCACCGTTCCCCCATACGCGGGCGGGCCAGGCACGACCGCTGCCGGAGCAGCCACCGTTACCGGTGCCGCCACCACCGGAGCAGGACCAATGACCGCAGTGCCGCAACAGGGGTCGGCCACGGCAACCGGCCGGTTAAAGATCCGGTACGACGTGCGGGCGAAAAAACCGGTTGGCCCGAAGAGCCCAAGCCCGCTGCCGCAGCCGCAGCCGCCGCAGGGATCCGATCGACAGCCACTCAGTGACAATACGACGCAGGCAATGAGCGCCATTGCGGGCAAGCGACCAAAGCGGGCGAAACCCGGCCTGGGCTTGCCCCGAATCGCTCTGCCTGCTTGTAAGCAATCCAAACGAATCATGGTGAGGTTCTCCTGATGTTGCACATCGCATCGGGACGCTCGCGGTGCGAACTCAGATGAAACTTAGCCGACGGACAGGCCGTTGCCAAAGAAACGGGACGATTTCTAGAATGGGTTTGTAAGCCTTTGCCGCGCCTTCGTTAAATCACTTAACCCTTGACTTGGCGAAGGGGCTCGCACTGTCCTTCCAACGATCTCGTCCGGCACAGTCCCCACAGACCGTTATGTCGTGGATCTGGAAAGCTCTGGCACTGGGCTGCGCCTCTCTGGCCGTTTACGGCTCGAGCATTTACGCTCCGTCGTTCGAAGACGAATACGCGTATATCACTCAGAGCTACTACGCCGACCATTTTTTCACGGGTGAGCTCGATCATCCGGCCTGGCTCGACTTTTTCGCCTACGACTTGCAGCCACTGCCGAAATATCTGATCGGGCTTTCGTTGCACTGCGCGAGCCAGGCCATGCCAGGTCCCGAGGACGCGCGGAACTGGTACAAGAAGTATGCCCACTTCGGCCCGCCTGCAACCTTGACGGCCGCGCGCTGGCCGAGTCTCATTCTCGGCTCCCTCGGTTGCGTGGCGCTTTTCGGCTGCGGCACCCTGGTGAAAGACAGTCGAGTGGGAGCGATCGCGGCGATCCTCTTCATGGTCAATCCGCTCTACCGTCTCCACGCCCATCGCGCCATGTCCGACGTGCCCTGCGAGGCGTTCGTCACCATCGCCCTTGGGCTGGCCCTCTTGTCATGGAAGTGGGCTTGGAGCGCCCGCCCGGCGTATGCATGCATCCTGATCTCCAGTCTCTCCGGTGTTGCCGCCGGCCTGGCGTTGCAATGTAAGTTCAACGCCTTCCTCGCCTTGATGATCGTCGCAGCCTGGACTTTGATCGGCCTGGCCGCGCCGGTGCTTCGTGCCCGGCGCAAGCTCATCATCGCGTCCGGCTCGATCATGACGCTCGTCACGGCACTGGCCGCTTCGCTGACTTTGAACCCGTACCTGACAGCCCGGCCGCGCGGTTTCGTCTCGCCCCAGGCGCGGCTTATCCTCAAGGAAAACCCGTGGCAACGCTTCCTGTTCCAGGTTCGCCACCGAGTAGAGCTATCCCATGATCAGCAGCGGACATTTCCCGACGACGCCCTGGATACGCTCGCCGAACGATCCGAGGTGGCCGCGGTCCAGGGATTCGGCCGTTTCGGTCCTTTTGGACCGACGTCGTCGAACTCACGGGTGCGTTTCGACCTCAGCCAGGATTTCGGCGCAATTCTCTGGTTCCCGCTGGTGCTCTTCGGCCTGGTCGAGTCGATCGGGCTGGGCAAGAGGCAGTGGCGCGAGGCTGTGCCGCCGACCGGTATCGCGCTTCTGGTCTGGGCGGCCCTGGCCTGGCTAGTCGTTGCCGTTTATCTTCCCATGGCGTGGGATCGTTACTTACTGCCGATTCAGGCGGTCAACGCCTTGCTGGCCGCGCTGGGCGCGACCGTGATCTGGGATCGTCTGGTTCCGATCGCGGCGCGTCTCCGCCCGAGGGATTGACCTGTGGATGGGTCATTTCGGCGGCCAGCCGTCTGGGTCTTCGGCATCCTGCTGGCAAGCTACGCCTTTTTCTGGCACTCGCGCGACTGGAACACAGCCAGCCGCCTGATGCTCACTTACGCCCTGGTCGACCGCGGCACGGTCGTGATCACCGGCCTCGACCGACAGACCGAAGACAAAGCCAAATTCCACGAACAGTATTACTCGGACAAGCTGCCCGGATTCTCCCTGCTGGCGACCTTGCCATACGTCGCCGCGAAGTCGATCCTCCGCCTGCCGCCCCATCCACTGAATAGATCCGCGCTCAATTACTGGGCAGCCGATTACTGGATCACGCTGGGTACCTCGGGCCTGCTGACGGCTTGCACGTCGGTCTTGCTCGTGTTCTGGGCGGGCAAGCTGGGTTGCTCGCGCCGGCAGGCTGCCTTGATCGGCCTGGCCTACGGCCTTGCCACGCCGGCCTATGTCTATGCAACCCTCGCCTACGGGCACCAGGCGTCGGCGTTCGCCCTCTTCGCCTCGTTTTATCTGCTGTCGCGAGCAGGGCGCCGGGCCGAGTCAACCTGGGTATTTGCCGCGGGTTTCCTGGCGGCCTTTGCGGCCGTCATCGAGCTTCAGGTCGGGCCGGTCGCGGCGATTCTGGGCTTCTACCTCCTGGCCCAGTGCGTACGCGGCCGTCGCCGACCCGATGCGCTGGCCGTTTTTGTGGTCGGTGCCTTGATTCCCACGCTGATCCTCTTGATCTACAACCAGCTCGCCTTCGGCTCGCCGTGGGACATGGGCTACTTTCATCATGCGACGCGGAAGTTTGCCCAGGTGCATAACCGGCACAATCCGCTCGGGCTGAGACCGCCGGACTGGACCAAGCTCCCCGCGCTGCTCTGGGGCCGCTACCGCGGCCTACTTTTCTATGCGCCGATCCTGCTCCTAACGCTGCCGGGCTGGGCGGTGTTGATCGCCCGCAGGGTCTGGGGACTGGCTTTGGTGTCGCTCTCGGCAGCGGCCGCGATATTCCTCGTGAATCTCTGCTATCCCGAGTGGACGGGAGGCTGGTCTACCGGCCCCCGCCTGCTGGTACCGCTTCTGCCCTTTGCCGTGCTGCCAGTCGCCGCGATCGTCGCGGGAAACTCGGTCTCCGCGCGGCTGGCGACCGCGATTGCCCTCGGCTTGTTCCTTGCCGGTGGAACCTTGATGCTCTTGTTCCAGGCGGTCGGAGCCCGGGTGCCGGATGGCTACGGCGACCCGCTGCGTCAAACAGTCTGGCCGATGTGGAGCGGGCAGAGTCCTTTGCACGGCTGGCAATTCGGTGAGCGTTTCTGCACAAACCTGCTCAGCCTGGTCGCCGAACCCATGATCCTGAAGCTCCCGCCCTCCTGGCAGTGGTCGCAATTCATTCCCTTCTTGATCATTCAGGCATTGGCGATCGTCATCGCCTGGTGGGACCTCCGGCCGGCCGAAAACGCCCTAACGAGTGCCGGGCGGCGAAGTTAGCTCGTCAAACCTGGGTATTGATCAAGAGCAAGATGCCGGTCGCCGCTATCAACAGCCCCAGGATCCAGAGGCTCAGTCGAATCGAGTGCAGCCAGATTCGCGGCCACGATTCGTGACGAGTCGCGGAATAAACCAGGCTGATCGCGATGACCAGCGGCAGGATCAGCCAGTAAATGTTGGCCGAGCTGAGCATCAGGCCGAGCCCTCCGCTTTCAGCTCGCCCTTCGAAGCGACGCGCCCTGGACCGCGAGCTGTCGCCGACCTCCTCGTCCTCCGACTCGATGAAGGCCGGCCCCTCGTAGGCGTCGTACATGGCAAGGATGTTGAGCAGGCCGGCGACCGTCGTGTAAATCGTGCCGATCTCGACCAGCTTGCCGAGTCGCGGATGCAGGCCGTTGAGCACGATCTGGGACGGTTCGGCCATGAATCCCCAGAGAATCGGGTCCTGGCCGTAATGGTTCAAAGTCGCCTGGATCAAGGCGGGCAAGGCCGGCAGACCCACGAAAAACTGACCGGGGTAATAGAGGCAGAATTTGTCCGAGTTGAACGGGCTCACCCAGCGCCAGTAGACGATCTTGCCCTCACCCATCAGCATGCCCATGCAGAACAAACCCAGGATGCAAGAGGCGTACAAGATCGCTTTGCCCTTGCGTCCCTGGTAGAAGTGGCCAAGGCCCGGAACGAGCCATGCCAGGAAAGCGGCGACCAGCGGGTTACGCAAACGAATCGTCGTTTCGGTCATGAGGTCGGCCTTCTTGGGCGGGGTGCCGAAGTCTTCAGATTTCCCCGTCGAGAACACGGCGTCGCATCTCGTCGGAGGAAATACCAACCTCCTGACGGGCACGGGAGCGCGACCGCTCGAAGAGAGCGATGAAATCCGGAGCGATACGGTACTCCACCGGCGTCAGACCCATTCGGCCGTTCACCCCGCGCCGCTCGCTCCGTGTTGATCTTATCGCCTGCGGTGCGGATCGTCAAATCTGTACGACAGGAGCCCGATGTTCACCGTTGAGCTTTTGCATTAGGCTGCGGGGGTCGTTCGGTGGCCGAGAAGCGCGAAGTGCGGATGCCGGAGTGTAGCAAGGAAATCGTGCAGCAGGCTTTGCCCCAGGGCGGAAGATGGCCGAGAAACTCGTTCCCACGCTCCGCGTGGGAATGCCGTCTAGGGCGCTCCGCGTCGTCCGGTCTGGCAGAGGGCCGCAGAGCGGCTCGGGAGGCATTCCCACGCACAGCGTGGGAACGAGTCACCCGCTTCCCCTGCTACAGTATCGGTTTTTCGAAGTTTTCTTAAAGAACTCGTCGGTGAAGGGCATTCCGTCGTCATCGAGAATTTCAGAAATCCCTGGAAAGCACCGAATTTGACACCTTCAAAGGTGAGGCTGGAAAGCCTGACCTACAAAATACGGAATTCCGCGCTCCCAGTGAGCCATTCGCGCGCAACGCCATCGACGATCTCCGGCGAAACAACTTCGATCCCACGAATGGCCCCGGCCGTCAGACTGAGCGTTGCCAGCCGCTCGAGGCCCCGCGGAACGCCGGCGCAAAGACTTTGAAGCCGCGTGATCGCGCGGGCGGTGAAGATGCGCTCGCGGCAGCCTGCCGCCGCCAGCTTCTGGCGGAGGTAATCCTCGGCTTCGGATCGCGTCAGCGGTCTGAGCCCCGCTCGAAGCGCCCAGCGCCTCGGCGTCCGTCGCGGGCTCGTCCGGGTCGTCTTGCTGAAGCTGGACGACCGTGACTCCACGGCGATCGCCCGGGGCCAACCGCCCCAGCCCGACCAGCCCAGCCGCGAGATTCCCGGCGCATCCGCCGGCAGGGCCCCGGCAATCGTCGATGGCCAGAACCACCTGAAATCCCTCGAGAGAATGGACCCGAACCGCGCGTTCCAGCGACCTCCAAGCCTGATCCAGGCTCGGCTCCGGGCCCGGTTGCGCTCCCAATCCTGCGGCGAGCCGGCCCAGGAGGGTTGCGCCGTCGAGCGGTTCGCTCACGACCACAATCCGACAGCGCGGGCCGCGGACCTGGCCGATCGCCTGCCGGAGGACCGTGGTCTTTCCCAGTCCTCGTGCAGCGCGGACCAGGCGCGCGGCTGGCCGGTCTGGATAGCATAGGCCAGCCGGGCGATGGCTTCGTCGTGAGAGGGCAGCGAAACGTAAGGTGAACCAGGCTCGGCAAATGGATCGTGCGCCAGGCCCCAGTGCCGCATCCACATCCTGTGGTTCCTTCCCGTTCTTGTCCCGCGCTCGATCTACCTCTACGATCGGATAGGATGAGACTCGTTCTTTGGCCCGATTGGGAGAAGACTCGTGTCGGCACGCTTCTACTGCCCGGATTCGCCGCGTCAAGGCCGGCAACGGCTCGCTGGCGACGAAGCGCACCACCTGAGCCGGGTCTGCCGCCTGGGAAAGGGCGATATCGTCGAGGTTTTCGACGGCCGCGGGCTGGCCACCCAATCGGAGGTCGCCGCCATTGGTCATGGCTTTGTCGAGCTCACGATTCTCTCGGTTCTGCGTGAACGCCTTCCCTGCTTACAACTCACCCTGGCGACCGCGGTGCCCAAGGGCGAGCGCTTCGACTGGTTGGTGGAGAAGGCAACGGAATTGGGAGTCAACAGGCTGATCCCGATCACGACCGCTCGCTCCGTCGTCGAGCCCGGCGAGCCCAAGCTGGATCGCCTGCGGCGCTCGATCATCGAGGCCTCCAAGCAGTGCCGCCGCGATCGCTTGATGATCCTCGAGCCGCCCAGGGAGTGGGCTTGCGTGGTCCAGTCTGCCGCCGCCGCCGCTGCGATTCATCGCCGATCCCGAGGGCTGCCCGTTTGCGGGATGGCCCGCGATTGAGCGCGGCCGGGCTGCGACCCTGGCGGTGGGACCTGAAGGCGGCTTCACGCCGGCGGAACGTGAGCTGGCCATCCAGGCCGGCTGGGTCGCAATTTGCCTGGGTCTTAACACGTTACGAATCGAAACAGCGGGGCTCGCCGGGTGCGCGGCCCTGCTGGCACGGTCGCAGGAGTCGGCCACTTGAGGATCGCCGCGGGCTTGTGGATCGCAGTCGGTGTCTTCTGCGGCGTCTACTTCGGAGCGCGAGTCACCGCCGCGTTCTCCGGAATGGCGATCTAGCGTATTTACGCGATCTTTCTCCTGGCGTCGGGTCTTACTTCCTCAAACCGTCCACTGCCCGCCCGATTTGTCCTGGTAGACCGACCAGACGTAACCGTCAGGATCGCGGAGGGCGAACTCACGCCAGCCCCAGCTTTGATCGGTCGGCTCGCCGGAGAGACTCAGGATGGCGCCTTCGTCCATGCAATGCTGGAAAAACGCATCGACGTCGGGAACCTGCAACTGGAGATGGATTCCGACGCCGACTCGCGTGTCGGTAAACTCGTCGGCGTGTGGCTCCTGCGGGTGCAACATGATGGTGAAGTGGCCGATACGCACGATGGCGAGCGTGTAGGGGCCCCCTTCCTGCTCCGCGTGGATCTGGATAATCTCGGCGCCCACGACTTCGTTGTAGAATTCGAGCGACCGGCGCACGTCCTTGACGTAGAGAAAGACGCTCGTGACCCGGCCCCCCATCCGCCCCTCCCTCTCGACCAGCGAGACCAAACAAATCGCGTTTCGTCGAAGATTAACGCCAAGCCCGATTTCTGACAATCGAGACCGTCGGCAAACCGGCCCGTTTCTGAACCCCGCTGGTCCGGTTTTGCGGGCATTTTCGGTTCTCGACAGATTTGATTCGGGCGGCTTCCTGAGCACCAGCGGCCGATCGACGATAAACGAGCAAAATGTTCCGATCAGGGAGTTTGGGCGAGTTGGAGATATCTCGCGATTTTGAACGGCCATTAGATCGAGAAAGTTGAATTCGCAAGGCCGAGGGGGCTATCGGCCCCCTAGCCGAAGGCTCGCGATGACATTTTCGAATGCCGGCTTGAGTGTCTGCCAGTTGCCGGCGGGGCACGTACAGAGGACCGTGATCCGGCGGTCGCCCGTGAGCAGCGTTGCGCGGTAGCCGAAGATCTTTCCGCCGAAGGTCTGGTCGGCGGTGAACATCGAGCGTCTTCCCTCGCCCATTCCCTTCGATTGAAAGCCCTTGGCGTCCCGCTCTTGATAGTTGCTATAGTCCTCCTTCATCTGTTTGATCCGTGTCGGGTTGAGGTGGACCCGGGCCACCGGCGGCTCGGCGTCGCCGCCCATCACTCCTCCCGCCTTGGCCATGTCACCGAATAGAGAACCGGCGAAATCAGCCTCGACGCGGATCTCCGCACCCCCCATACTGAACTTGGCGTAGGAGAACATCGCCTCCTGCTTGCCGGCCCCCTTCTCCACCTCCCACCCCTTGGGGTAGTCGCAAGAGAACCTGCCGTCAGCCGAGTCGTACTGCGCGAACGTAGTGGGCGCGGCTACGGTTCCCTCGCAGCCCAGAACCACGGCTGCCCCAACGACCAGCGAGCCCCCTACCAGCAATCGCAATAACCAACGCGCACGCATCGCAATGCCCTCCCGGATGCTTGAATTTGCAGAACAGCGCGGCCGGCCAGCCCGGCGTCAACCAGGTCGGACGGTTCGACGAGAAACATCCGAACGGATCAAAAACGTGATTTAACCTATTTTTAACAATTCTAATTTGCATGTTTTGCTCTTGGTCACCGTAACCTCCGAGTAGCGGCCAGTCAACGAGCCAGCCGGAAATGGCAGGACCACGTCGTTCACGCCGGTACGACGTGGCTCCGTCTGGATCTCTTCCGTGGCACTGGTCTGGTATGTTAGCCTGCGGTCGAGGTCCGTCTCATCCGGCCTTGAGTCGCAGCCATGATTGTCATCCCGACAGGCACCGATGCTCCGATCTACCACTGGCCATATGCCACGGTCGGGCTGATCGTCGTGAATGCCGCGCTCTTGTTCGCGGTCCCCCCTCGATCGAGCACGCCCAAGCTCGACGAAAACGACGAGGTGATCGCGGACGTGCAGAACGTCACCAACTTCGAGCGCTACGCGCTGGCCTTGGGTGACGGGCGCTTGCACCCGCTCCAGTGGGTAACCCACAATTTCCTTCACTACGGGCTGGGCCACCTGCTGGGGAATATGCTTTTTCTCTGGGCTTTCGGGATCGTGGTCGAGGGAAAGCTCGGAGTCGTGAAATACCTTCTCCTGTACCTGGCGATCGGAACACTTCACGGGGCTTTTGTGCAGACCCTCCTCATGAGATCGGGGATGGGCACGCACGCTGCCGGCGCGTCGGCCGTCGTGTATGGCCTGCTGGCTGTCTGCATGGTCTGGGCGCCGCGAAACGAGCTCAACTGCACCGCGATCCTCTTGGTCGGCTTTCGCGTCCTGGTGTACCACTGGGACTTCTACTACACGACCGTGGCGCTTCTTTATGTCGGTGAGGAGGTATTCTGGCTGGTATTCGGCAGCGCGGTCGGCGGCAAGATCATGATCTCCGAAATGGGCCATCTCTCCGGTGCATTCTGGGGGGCTGTGCTCGCGTTGGCCATGCTCAAGGCCAATCTCGTCAACTGCGAGCAGTGGGACATCTTCACACTCTGGTCCAAGTGGCGAAAACTCGGCCGCGAGTGGAAGAAGCGGGGTGAGCGCCATGAGCGTGAGAAAGAGTCGCTGCGCTCCAGCGTGAAAGCCAACTTCCGCGCAAATCGTCAAAGGAAGATGTCGAGACCGAGGACGGCGGCCCGAGCCGCCAGGAACGCGCGGCCGCCGCCGTGAAACACGTCCGGTGGCTCGTCGAAAAGGGCAACATTCCCGCCGCACTGCGAGCTTATCAGAAATCCGGCAGCGCAATGCCTGACTGGCCCATTCAAAGCGAGCTTTACGAACTGATCAAAGCCTTCCACGTTCAGGGCGCCCTGGTCAACTCGATCCCGCTACTGCGCGACCACTGCCGCCTTTATCCTGCTCATTCGACCATGATCCGGCTCAAGCTGGCGCAGGTGTTGATTCGTGAGTGCCAGCGCCCCATCGCCGCGCTTCGGGTGCTCGATGAATTCGGCCCCGGGCCGCTTCCCGTGGAGCAAGAAACGGTGCGTCAAAAGCTGATCCGGCAGGCCGATCGTATGCGCGAGGAAGGTGTGATTGAGGTGGAAGGCGGCCCGTAAGTTCAATCTCCTCCACCAACCCGCCCAGATCCGGATTTCATGCCCGGTCTTTATCTCTCTTCATGCCTGGCGTTGATTTCTGTGTATTTCTCATCCAGTCGAGGGAGGCGGAGTGAGATTGACGCAAACTCCCGATGCGATTAGATTTCAACCCCCCGGCCGAGTGTGACGGTCGGCGGCTTCATCTCCCACGACCACACGCCGGAGCGACGCGCCATGGGAAGAAAGAATCTTCCTGCCAACGCCGCCGGCAAAAAAACGGCCGAAATGCCGAGCCCGGGAAAACTCTGGCCGGTCTGGGGTGTACTCGTCGCGTGTGTCTGGATCGCCTTCTCGCCTGTCCTGGGCAACGGGTTCGTCGACTGGGACGACCGCGACTGGATTGTCGAGAACCACTCGTTCCAGGGTCTGGGCTGGGAGCCAGATCCGGTTCGCGTTCACGACGTTCACAAGGCGGCGTCTACCAGCCGATCGGCTGGCTGTTCCAGAGTCTCACCTACGAGTTCTCCTGCCTCGACCCGCGGGGCTATCACCTGGTCTCCCTGCTCTTCCATGTCGTGAACGTGGTCCTCTTGCATCTTCTCTGCCTCAGGCTTCTGGCCAGGAGCATGCCCGAGGCTGCGCAGCGCTCGAGAGGCGCGCTAGGCTGGCTCTGCGCGATTCCGGTGGCACTGTACGCCGTCCATCCCCTCCGGGTTGAGACGGTCGCCTGGGCGTCGCCCCAGGCGTACCTCCCCAGCATCACCTTTTCGCTAGCTCGCGACGTTGGCCTATCTGCGAGCCCACCCTTCGTGCGGGGTTTTCCGCCGTTCCTGGATGATCGGCTCGTCCGTCTTGATCGCACTGGCCGTGCTCACGAAAGGGTCGGCTGTCGTCCTGCCGTTTGTCTTCCTCATCCTCGATGCGTATCCGCTCTTGCGACTTGGCCCGGCGCGCCCTTCCTGGCCAGCGGTCCGGAAGGTCCTGATCGAGAAAGCCCCTATCCTGGTCTTCTGCCTCGCCTTCACGGCTGTGGCGTTCGTGGCCAAGCAGCTCTGGTTAGACCCCGAGGTGACCAGTCAGCGGGTGCTCGTCGGCAGAGTGGCTCAGGCCAGCTTCGGGGCTTGGTTCTACCTCGTGAAGACCGTCTGGCCCGTGGGCATCACGGCGTTCTATCCCCGCCCCGAAAACGAAGATTTCCAGACGCCCCTTTTCGCGGCGTGCTTCGCGGGGGTCGTGCTCGCCGTGTCGGCGGCGTTCCGGCTGCGGAGGAGATGGCCCTGGTTGCTGGCGTCGCTCGCGGCCTACTTGGTGATCGCGTCCCCCTACCTCGGCCTGGTGCGGGTCAGCGTCACGCTGGCGTCGGACCGTTATTGCCACGCCCCGATGATGGCCTGGGTCGTCCTCGGTTGCGCCGGGCTCTGCCGGCTCGCGGAGCGCCGCTGGTCGCCTCCGGCCCTGCTCGGGCCCGGGGCCGGTACGCTTGGAGTCGCCTGCGGCTTGATGGCACTTTGCTCGGCCCAGTGCCGCGTGTGGGACAGCAATGAGCACCTCTGGGGTCACGCGCTTGAGCACGCCGGATGGAGCTCGCAACTGCATTACTTCATGGGCACGACGTTCGCCGAGCAGGGGAAGTTGGAGCGTGCGATCGCCGAGTTCCGCGAGGCGCTGCGCATCCGCCCCCATTACGTCGAGGCCACTTGCGACCTGGGTGTCGCGCTCGACCGCTGCGGTGAGACCGACGCGGCCATCGCGTGCCTGCGCGAAGCCGATCGGTTGCGGCCGAAGAACGCGAAGGTTCACCTCAACCTGGGTGCGGCGCTGGTGCACCAGGGGCGTGTCGACGAGGCGATCGCGCTTTACCGCGAGGCGCTCGCGCTTCAGCCGGACTTCCCCAATCTCCACTTCAATCTGGGCGTCGCACTGCTACTGGAGCGGAAGGTTGACGAGGCTGTCAGCGAGCTGACCAGGGCCGTGGAGCTGCGGCCCTGGTACGCCGAGGCGTATGCCGCCCTCGGTGGGGCATTCGTCTTCCAAGGCCGGCAGGACGACGCTGTCGTCTGGTACCGGAAGGCCCTTGGGCTGGACCCCGATCAGTCCGCGGCGCGGATCAACCTCGCACTGGCGCTCGCCATGCAGGGACGCTCGGCCGAGGCGATCACGGAATTGCGGGAGGCCATCCGTCGAGATCGCCAGAATCCCGAGGCCCACCACGTGCTCGCCGCGATCCTGGTCACCAGGGGTCGGATCGAACAGGCGGCCGCCGAATTCGAGGAGGTCCTCCGCCTCCGCCCCGATCACGCCCAGGCTCGCGCCTTCCTGGCGATGGCACGACGTCGGCGCATGTGAGCCAGGAACTCCCTCCTGCGTCAGCCCAGGCGCTGCGCCAAATAATGTGTCGCCTTTCGCTGCGCGAAAGAAGTCGAGCAAGTGCGACCTCCTCCATCAATTCGGCCAGATCGACATGAAATGCGTGCAGCCGGGCTTTGGTGAGCGCGTCGATAAAATCGATGCGGCTCGCTCCGGCGAACCGGGCAGCCTTCTCGTGCGAGATGCGGCCCTCTGTGTACCATACCATCGCCGCGGCGAGTCTGATCTCACGGCTCAGTTCCCGGGGCGAACGACGCAGGGTCTCGAACGCGCGGAGATTCAGCCATGATTCAGAACGACCAAGAACTGAAAGTCACCCGGGAGCGGATCGCGTATTTGGTCAACCTATTGGCTCGGTTGCGGGTCAGCAGCCGGCCCGAGGAACTCGGCATGGTGACGGGCGGATACCGGGCCGAGATCGAACGCATGCAACGCGAGGTGCTTGATTACCTCACGCAACCGGCAAGCCGGACGACCGTGAATGCTTAGCGGCTCTTCAAAAACAACTTCAGCGATCGTTGCCCGGGGATTGAAGAACTGCCCCTTCGGGTTGGCGCCGATCACGGTCTCGCAAAAAAGTCGACCGTCAGTCGGATACCGGGCAGCAGGTAGCCGGCGGCCGAGTAATGCCCGCAATCATACCAGCGGATCGGCGGCCGGCCCGCGGCTTCCCACAAGACGAGCGTCGAGGCGGGGGGAACCACCTCGTCAACCTTGCCGGCGATGATCATCACCCGCTTCCCTTTCAGGCGGTTCGCATAGAACATCGGGTCGAACGGATCGGTCAGGGCCTTGAGGTCCGCCTCGGTGCGCCCGACTTGGTCCACCACGCCCGAAAATTAGCGCCCTCCGGCATCGTCCAGAGAATTCGCGAAAGATCGCCCCCGGCCAGCAAGAACGCGCCCTCCCGGATCGACGGATCGACCGACGCCGCCAGCGACGAGACGATCCCGCCCAGGCTGATGCCCGTCACGCCCAGGCGCTGGCTGTCGATCTGGCCGCGGCTGGCCAGCCAGCCGGCGGCCCGCCGCACGTCGCAGACCCCCTGGCGCATGGCCGTCACAGTTCGTTCGATATCCGACGACAGAAACCGCTTCGTCAACGGCGCCCCCTGGGCCGGCCTGCGTTCACCGTAGTAAGGCAGCTTCACGAAGAGCGCCGCCACACCACGATCAGCCAGCCGGGCGGCCATGTATCGTGAAAGCGCGAAATCGGCTCCCAGAATGTGCAACACGATCACCGCCGGTCGCTTGCCCTCATGTCCCAAAGGCGCGAAGTACTCGGCGTGGACCGTGTTGTTCACGACATCCGGCGTCTCGATCGGCGACGGAAATGTGAGCTTGGACACCGTGTACCGGCTTTCCGTCAGCACCAGCTTCAGCTCGTACGAAAAGACGCCGGCATCGAGTCGAAAACGCTCCGGCACCGACGCCTCGAGCGGACCGGGCTGAAACCGCACCTCCCCACGCTCAACCGGGCTCGAGGCCAGGCCCGCAATCAGAAACGGAATCAGGAGATTCATTGGCCAACCTAACCTCCACGATGGACGTTTTCCGTGTTCAGTTTTCAGTGTTCAGTTTTCAGTTGAAGGAGTGGATGCTCGCGGTTGATGTTTGCAGAGCGGTAATTCAATGGCTTTGTGTGCAGCGCAGCAACGCACGAGCTTTGTTGGCTGGCATGTGGCGGCCAGCGAAGAACCACCAAAATCAGCCCCGCGCACGTTGGACCGCCACGGTTCCACCAACTGAAAACTGAAAATTGAACACTGAAGCTTGTTCGATTGCCCTGGACCATCCGCGTCCTTTGAATTATGCCAGGACTTTGACCTTGGGAAAGGGAGATCCCTCTCGATGGCAATTCCGCTCGAACGCCTTGTGTCGCCTGATCCCCTGCGAATCTGCATCATTAAGCCCAGCTCGCTTGGCGACGTCGTACACGCCCTACCTATTTTATCAGCGCTACGCAGTCGTTGGCCTGAGTCTCATATTTCCTGGGTTATTGGCCGCGCGTACCAGGATATCGTGCGAGGCCACGGCGACCTCGACGAAGTTTTGGTCTTCGAGCGACGGCGGGGGTTTGACCTCCAAGTCGTTGCGCAAGCATACAGCTTGTGGCAACGATTACGGAACGGGCGATTTGATCTGACAATCGACCTTCAGGGCCTGTTGCGGTCCGCGATTCTGGTTGCGGCCACGCGGGCCAGAGTGCGGGTCGGCATGGCCGATGCGCGCGAGGGGTCGCGCTGGATTTACACGGACCTGGTGGATGCACCGCGGCAAGGCATCCACGCGGTCGATCGAGTGCTGCGGGTCGCGCGGGCAATCGGTGCCCCCGCTGCCGAGCCGCAGTTCAACGTGCCAGTCGGTCCCGAGGATCACGAGTGGGCTCAAGAACAGCTCGCGGCAGCCCCCTGGCCGCGTGTCGTCCTCACGGTGGGTTCGCGCTGGCTCACCAAGCGCTGGCCGCCCGAGCACTTTGCCGAGATCGGCCGCCGCGTGGCCGCCGAGTTTGGTGCGAGTCTGGTCGCGGTCGGCTCGGCGCGTGACCGTCCGCTGGTCGACGCTTTGAAACGTCATCTCCGGCCGGTCGAGCTTCTCGACTTCTGCGGCCGGACCCGGCTCAAGCAGCTTGCGGCACTGGCACTCCAGTGCGACCTGATGATCTCGAACGACACCGGCCCGCTGCATCTCGCGGCCGCGGCCGGTGCGCGTGTACTCGGCATCTATACCTGCACGAGCCCCACGCTCACGGGGCCCTACGGCCCTCACGTCGCGACGGTGCAGAGCTGCGTCTGGTGCGCCCCCAGCTTCGTCAAGCGGTGCCGGCCTCGATTGCATGGACGAGCTGAGCCCCGATCGCGTCTGGCCGGCCGTCAAGGATCAGCTCGAGTGCGCGCTCACCGCTCCGCACCCTCACCGCGGCGACCGCTTGATGGAAACGTACCCAGGACACAGTGATTGTGGGAGAGATTGGCGATCCGTACTACGATGAATTTGCATCCGCCCGGTGCCCAAAGACTCGCTTTCACACGGACGGCATTCTGGACTACACTTGAGAATGTTCGCTTCAGTGCAATCACGATGATGACGCTATTGGCCGGTACGAATTCTCGGTTGGGAGGCAATCGGAAGATGGTGACCATCACGTTCTCAGACCGCGAAACGGAGAAGCGCACGTTGGCATTCCTGATCGGCCGATTCTCGGGCCGTGTTGTGCGATCTGGGGAACATCTCGTCCCCGAGGCTGCCTTGGAGGCACTGGCTGACCAGAACATTCCCTTCACCGTCCGGGGGAAGGCCACCTATGAGCAGCAAATGGCGGCGCTTCGAGGTTCTGCTCCCTCTCCAATTCAATGACGGGCGTTCCGTGCCTGCGGACTGGCTTGCGGAGGCCGTCCTCGAAATTGTTGATCACTTCGGTGCCGCGAGTTACGAAACGCAAAAAGTGGAAGGTCACTGGCGCCACGGCGGTGTGCTCTACCGCGATGACCTCGTGAGGATTGAGGATTGTCGTGGACATGCCTGATTCGGCGAAGAACCGTCAGTGGATGAGACAGTTTAAAGTTCGTTGGCGAGGTCGCCTCGGGCAGATTGAGCTGTGGCTGGTCAGTTATCGCATCGACGTCGAATAGTGAGCCGTCAACGCGTGACGTTTGCCTGGTCGAGAAAGACAGAGATGAAAAGTGCGTGCCTGGAAGTCCCCGAAGCGCTTCAGCCTTGCACAGCAGCAACGATCAGCGCACGATTCGACAAGCGGCGGGCAATCCAGCCGCCGAAGAGGGCTGCCAGGAGAGGCGGGGTAGAGTAGATCGCCATCGGAATCATAAGCTCGATGGTGACGGCATCCAACAATTGTCCGGCGAGGGTCTGCATCGCCGCATTGCCGAGATAACGCGTCATCGTCTTCTCCGTCGCGCTCGCGATTGGCTCGTAGATGATCATCAGGGCGTTGTACATGGTGTCTGGTGCGGCCACGCACAATCCGAAGACGACGGCCGTCGCGACCGCGCCTGCGATCAGAAATCCGACGGCGCCCGCAGTCCACCGCCGGCGCCGCCAGTGTCGGTACAAACCGATCGAGAGCACGTCGATCATCGGCAGGAAAAAGAAGGCGTGATCCATCCCGTAAAGCACCGTGGCATGTGCGGAGTCGTTATCGAACGCACCTCGGAAAACGCCGAGGTTAACCGCGATTAACAGCACCACGAACTCGACTGAGATCAGCGAAATGCGCGGCAGCGTCACGGCATCCTCCTTGACGGTTTTCGATTGCAGACGATACCCCTTCATATCGCACAAATTCGCCAATTCGCCCAGCCGAATTCGGTGGCAAGTGGTTGCGTTCAACCCAACGAAGGCGCATACAAATCACGATCAAGCATCCTTACTCCCGTTGCCAACCAAATGCCGGGCGCCTGGAAAAACTTCGATCTGTCCAGAACCCTGGGGGCATTACTACCATGAGAGGCAATGATCGAGGGGACGGACAGGCGGAGGAGCGCTCTCGTGGCTATTCGAACGAACAGAGTCGTCTTGCGGGACCTCCGCACTCTGTTCAATCTGGGCGCGATCGGCGAGCTGACCGACGGCCAGCTTCTGGAGCGGTTCGCGACTCAGGATCAAGAGGCAGCCGAGCTCGCGTTCGCGGCCTTGGTCGAGCGGCATGGACGCATGGTCTTGCGGGTCTGCCGGAGTGCCCTTCGCGACCCGCACCAGGCCGACGACGCCTTTCAGGCGACGTTCCTGGTGCTGGTCCGGAAGGCTCGATCGCTCTGGGTCAAGGACTCGCTGGGCCCGTGGCTGCATCGGGTCGCGCAGCGCGTCGCGACCCGAGCCCGGCATTGTGAGTCCCGTCGGCGCGACCACGAGCGCCGGGCCGCCGCCATGAGTCCGATATTCGCCTCCGAGCCGGACAGCCGGGACGAGCACATTGCCATGCTTCACGACGAGATCGATCGGCTGCCAGAGCGCTACCGGGCGCCGATCGTGATCTGCGACTTGCAGGGCTTCACTCATGAGAGAGCCGCGCGGCACCTGGGCTGGCCGCTCGGGACGGTCAAAAGCCGGCTGGCGCGAGCCAGGGAAATCTTGCACGGCCGATTGTCCCGCCACGGCCTGGGTTTGCGCAGCGGGCTTTTGATCGCGGCGAAGGGGCCGGCCGCGGCGTTACAATCCGTCGAGGTTGTGCTGCCGGCGTCGCTAGCTGAGTCGACGGTCGCTGCCGCGGCTGCCCTCGCGTCTGGGCGGGCGGCGGGAGCAGTTTCGGCGGGTGTCATCATCTTGTTCGAACAGGGGCTGAAAACCATGTTTTTGAATAAAGTAAAGCTAGCGACGATCGCACTTCTGTTCTTAGGCGCCGCCGCTCTTACGACGGTCGGCGTTCTGGCTCAGTCGGGGGCTCGCTCCCAGCCGAAGTTCAACGTGCAAACCAACTCGCCAGTCGCGGCCGCGTCGCGCGGCGAGCGGATCAGAAATTTGACGCCGGCGCTGGAAACCGCACCGCCTCTGATCACTCAGTCCCGCGCGACGATCGTGTCCATGCTCGAGGAAGAGCTCGCCGCGGCCCGCATGCAGCGCAATCGCGCGTTAAGCAGAATCGGCGGGCATACCGACCCGGCCGCTCTCGAAGCGCAGAAGACCGTTGATGCGCTTGACCAACTCGTCGCCAGGATCGACGACGTTCTCATCGATGCGGTCAAGGCGTATCCCAAGATGTTCGAAGTCTCGGCAGGAAAAAGCGGCGACACAGGTCAGCCGGGCAACAGCCAGCAAGGACGGCCAGAAGACAGCACGGTACGGGAGTCAGGGAGCGCGAATAAGTCCCAGGACTACGCCAACCCGCCAGAGCACGGCGCAAAGCCCGCGGATTCGAATCAAAAGGCAGGAGGACAGAACCAAACACCACAACAGCAGAACCAGAACCAACCTGGGGAAAACGCCAATCCGTCAAAGCAAGGATCCGAGCGCAACGATCCGCAAAAACAGCCAGGACAGAGCCAGGCGCAGGACCAGGAACGAAATAAACCCGGTCGGCAGCGCGCAGACGCCAACTGAGCGTTGGGCAAATGACGGAACTTCTTGGCAAGTTTCACCTCAACCTCGTGCGGTGGCAAGGATCACGACCGAAGCCGTCACGAGAACCATGATTGTGACCAATCCCCAGAACCAAACGGGAAGCCACCACGGCACCCGAGGCGAGTCGTCGCTCGTCGATGTTACGGTGTCTGGTTCCGACGCGCGTGATATCGTCCCGGAGCCAGCCGTCGTCGAGAACACCTGGGCAAACCGTGACCTGGCACGCGGCAACCCCTCGCTCAACGAGGGTTCAGGACCGAGGTCCACCAGAAACGGAGAATCTGGATCGCCCAGTCCGTCAGCACTGACGGGCGTAGCCACGGCAGTCTGGGATTCGGCGGCCTTGACTCTGGCGAAGAGAGCCGACTCGGTGACGGCGCGTCCTGTCAGAGGAGTTTGCAGCGACGCCGGAGGCGAAGCGAGCACTTTCGTCAAGGATGCTTGCGACTGATCGAGCGCCTGCTGCGATCGAGGCGACGAGTCTACACCGTTCTGTATCAGGTCCTTGCCGCGTTCGAAATCGATGGCGTCACTTTCAAACGGCTGGAGCGCCAGCGCAACCTGGAGCGGCGTCGCATAGCGATCCTCGGGCGACTTCTCCATCATCCGCGCGACCACGTCGCCTAGACCTGCCGGCAGGCCGGGCACCAACTGTTCGAGCGGTGTGGGATCCATCGTTTGATGGGCGATTAGCTTCTCGAGCAAACTCGGGACGGAAAAAGGAACCTGTCCACTGATCAGGTGGTACAATGTGCAGCCAAGCGAATAGACGTCGCTGCGGATGTCGGCGGCGTGTGAGTCGCGCGCCTGCTCTGGTGCCAGGTAGTCATAAGTGCCGATCGTGGCTCCTTCGCGCGTGAATCGATCCTCCGCGGCAAGATCAAGAACGAGTCCCAAGTCGGCGAGCTTGGCGGTTCCTTCCTGTGTGACCAGGATGTTCTGCGGGTTGACGTCGCGGTGGATGAGTCCCTTGCGATGGGCGTGCTCAAGCCCGAGTGCGACCTGTCGGATCAGGCGCACTGCCAAAGGCGGTGACATCGGCCCTTGCTCGGCGATCAGTTTCCCGACGTTCTTGCCCTCGATGTACTCCATCACAAGGTAGCAACGACCGCTCCATTCGCCGAAATCGTAGATTCGTACGAGATTCTCGTGCTGTAATTGCGCGCCGAGCAGTCCCTCCCGCCGGAACCGGGCAACTGCTCGGGGATTGTTGACTCGATCGGGTGCAAGGATTTTGAGAGCGACCCGGCGCTTGAGCCGGGTGTCAGTGGCCAGATACACTCGCCCCATGCCTCCCTCGCCGATCACGTCCAGGAGCAGGTACCGATCGACCTTGAACCCCTTGGTGCGTCCTGCAAAGAGTTGTTGTGCTTGCCAGCGCGTCAGCGCTCCTGCTCCAATCGCTTGCCGCGCCAGCCGACGATCGAGGTGCTCGGGTGCGTGGCGCTTCTCTGGGGGAATTGCATTCCAGCAGGCGCTCAGACTCCGAGCGTCCGTTAAACCACTACGAAGTGCGGATTGCCAAAATTGCGATGTCTGCGGATCGAGCATGGACCATCCGAATATTGTGCCGTCGCGGCAGTCACACCATCACACCCTCGTGCGCAACTCTTACCTAGTTTACCATCTCGGTTCCAAATGCTCAATCGTCAGAGGAAAAGAAGGCCGGTTCGAGCGATTATTTTCCGCTCACGCCTCGGTCCCGTCCTCGATCAACCTCCCGAGGGCGCGGACGCGCCTTGATTGGTAGGCCGAGATGAAGCCCATGAGCGCGAGACCGGCGAGGAAATCCAGGTGCCCGTAGCGAGGACCGATCGGCTTGCCGCTCGCCCAGCCTTCGGCGATCAGGACCATGTAGCCGATCATCGCCAGCACCGTCGTAAAAGCTACAACCCGCGTTCTGGACCAGAGCCCCGACGCGGCAATCAGCACGGGGTAGACGGCGGTGAGCGGGGTCATGGGCTGGCCGTCGACGATCAAGAGGACGGTCGCGAGCAGGACGTCCGTGCCCAGCCACGCGCGGACGACGGCCTCCAGCCGCTTGGTCCGTCGCAAGGCTGCCTGGAAGCCAGCTGCAGCCAGCCCCCAGGCAAAAAGGAGTGCCAGGTTAACCCATCGCAGGGAGTCCGGGCCGCCGGCGATCGGCCCGATCGACCAGCCGGCGGTACGAGGCCGGTAGAACCCCGCGATCGACGAGAGCCAGTTCGCCACGATCACGGCCGTACAGCCAATTACGACGGTCAGTCGCGTGGCGAGCCCGGGTTCACGCCGTGCCCACCGACCCAATCGGGCAATGATCCCCGGCGGATGGGTCAACTCCAGGGGAAGGCCGTGGCGGAAACGGTCGAGCTCATCGGCCAGCTTCGCGGCCGAGTCGTAGCGTTTGGCGGGGCTTCTTGCCAGGCACTTCAGGCAGATCGCCTCCAGCTCGACGGGAACCTCCGGCCGAAGTCGGCGTGGGAGTTCCGGCTCATCCTCCAGCACGCGTGCGAGGGTCTTCATGAACGAGTCGGATCGAAAAGGGGGCCAACTGGTCAAGATCTCGTAGAGAATCGCACCCATTCCATACACGTCGGTCCACGGGCCCACGGCCTTGATTTGCCCGGACGCCTGCTCGGGAGCCATGTACGACGCCGTGCCTTCCACGACGACCGACGAGCCCTGGGCCGTCCCGCCCGCCTGTTCCACGAGGCGTACCAGGCCAAAGTCGGCCACCCGAGGCTGCCCTTGCGCAGTCGAACAGGATATTCGAGGGCTTGAGATCACGGTGAACCATGTTCTTGCCATGCAGGTACTGGACTGCCCGGGCGATGTCGGCCATCCACCGCGCGGCGGTTTCCGGGTCGGGAAGGCCCCTGTCCCTGAGGCTGCCGGACAAGCTCCCCCCTACCATCAGTGGCATGGCCAGAAATGGCCGGCCGTCCTCGATCCCCGAATCGAGGATCGACACGATCCCGGGGTGGTCGAGCTCGGTCATCAGCCGCATCTCCTTGAGAAACTTGGCGACATCCCCTTCCGCCGCCAGTCCCTCGGCCCGGAGCGTCTTGACGGCCACGGGCTGTTCGACGGCGCCCAGTTGAAGCGCCTTGTACACAACGCCCTGACCGCCTCCTCCCACCACGTCCTGAAGCTCGTAGCGGCCAATCCTCACTTTGGAGGGTCGAAAATGGCTTTGGCCGGCGTGTCGATTGGTGGCCGTCAGGGCAGCACCCGGGTGCGAGCCATATCGGCGAGAGGCTGAAACCAAAGGTAGGCGACGTCGTACCCCGCGAAGAACTGGGATAGCTCGCCGGCCAAGTCGGGGTGAGCAGACAAGAGCACTCCGCGGTCGAGCGGACTGCTCGTGACGAGCGATTCGAGGTAAGAGGCCACAACTTCGTCAACCCGACCTTCGCGGTCGATCGGCCCAACGGCGATGAGCGCTCGCCCTTGCTCGGGTCGGTCGAGAAGCCGCTGCCTCAACCTCTCGATCCCGCGCCGGATCAGCCCTGCGACGGCCCCAGGCGGGCGGGTGATCCGGTCGGCGATCCCGGCTTGAACGGCCTTGCCCAGGAACTGGGCTTCAACGGCCTCTCGCTCTTCTTTAGCGAGCGAACCGAGCGCTTCGGCCAGGCGGTCCATCAACCCGTCGCGAACGAGGAGGCGGACGGGCACCGTCTCCGTATCATGAGCGTCACGGCGCATTCATCTCTCCGGATGCCACGCCTGGGGACCAGTGGCGAAACGCGTGGACCTGGCTGCGGCGATGTTTACGCATTCTAACCTGAAGAAGCCAAGAACGCCCACTGACGCCGCTGCAAGAATCGGCGGACCACGGACTCGCGTTCGAGGCCGTTCGACAACAGCATGACTTGAGTTCGGGCAGCGGGCAGCCCGCGAGATTGCGGTGCCGAGCAGGTGCACCTCGAGCGACTTCGCGCCGGTTACGCCGTCAATCGGAGGTCGCTTGCCGTTTCCCAAGCGCCGCAGCCGCCTCGTCGGCGTAGACTTCAACAACCCCATCCAACCGGCAGATCCGCAGCGCGTCGAAGAGAACGGGGTCGAGGCCGTACAGTCTCAAGAAACCCCCCGCCAGCTCTACCCTCCGGTACAGCCACGCCACCAGGGCCACCACGGAGCTGGACGCGTAGCGAACACTGCTCAGGTTCAGCAAGAGCCGGACGTGCCCCTCCGCAACCAAACTCTGGAGCCGCGCGCCCAGCTCCTCTACCGCTGCCTCCTCGAAGAGTACCTCTGCGTTCACGAAGTCGACAACCGTGAGCCGCCCGACGGCCCGGATACTGAAGTCAGGACGGTGGTTTGCGTCGCGAAGAGTGGCCGGGAACTGGTAGACGCCCTCGGTCCGAGAAACGGCTCCCGGGCGCTGGGAGCTTGCTCCCACGATTTCTGGTTTCGTATGTCTGGCATGACCTCCGCCTCCTTGGGGCGACTCCGTAAGTTTTGATCTCCTTACTGGTATGCGGGCCGGAGAGTCCAAACCCTCAGCGAATTCCCCCAGGAATCCTCCGCGGAAATCCGTTTCGCTTTTTTTTTAGGGTTGTCCTGCCTTGGATACGCATAGATAACAGACGACAATCGCGAATGGCCAATGCACGCGATCCCGTCTGCAAGAGTTTGAAGAATGGATGAAGAACATCGAGTAGACCTGACGGCCTTGATCAATGAGGCCCGCGCCGGCAGCAAGGATGCCAAGGACCGGTTGCTCCGCGCTGTGTACGGAGAGTTCCATCGGATCGCCGATGGCCTTATGCGGAACGAGCGGCCCGGGCACACCCTTCAGCCCAGCGCGCTGGTGAACGAGGCGGTGGTCCGGCTTCTCGACGGCCACGCCTTCGAGAAGGCCCCCAACCGCCGCTATCTGTTGGCCGCCGCCGCCCAGGCCATGCGGCGAATCCTCGTCGACCACGCCCGCAAGCGGAACGCGCGGCACGGTCGGCGAGAGCGCGTACCGCTTGACGAAGTCCTTGCTTATTTCGAGGAGAAGCGCCTTGACTTCATCGCCCTTGACGAAGCCCTGGACCGGCTATCGTCGTTGCACGAACGGCAAGCCCTGGTCGTCGAGTTGCGGTTTTTCGCTGGTCTTCCCGCCGCCCAGGTCGCCGACGTGCTCGGTGTGTCGGTGGGAACGGTGGAGGCCGACTGGCGGTTCGCACGGGCCTGGCTGCGAGGCCAGATCGGGGAGGTGGAACGATGACGCCCGCAAGGTGGCAGCAGGTCTATGACCTGTTCCTCGAAGTGCACCGCATCGTCCCGGCCGCCCGTCTGACGCTGCTAGAGCAAAGGTGCGCCGGCGACCCGGAACTGCGGGCCATGGTCGATCACTTGCTCGCCAGCGACGAGCAGGCGGATCGCGACGGGTTCCTGACGCTTCCGGCCTCGTCTGATGTCCGCAGGCCCGCCATTCCCTCGCGGATCGACAATGCCCACATCCGCTGCCCGAACTGCAACAACCCCATCGAGATCGTCGGCCCGGCCGAGATCGACGAGGTGCACTGTCCGTCATGCCACTCGAGTTTCCGCCTCGAGCGACGCGCAACCATCCCCTGGAGCGCACGGCTCGGGGAGAAGAAGGTCAACCGGTTCGAGCTGATCGAGCCGATCGGCCACGGAGCTTTCGGCACGGTGTACAAGGCCCGCGACCCACGGCTCGACCGCACCGTCGCCCTCAAGGTGCTGCGCGCTGGCAACCTCGCGAGGGACGAAGAGAAGGCCCGGTTCCTCCGCGAGTCTCGCAGTACCGCACAGCTTCGCCACCCCGCGATCGTGCCTGTGCACGAGGTCGGAGAGTACGAGGGCAATCCGTTCATCATCAGCGACTTCATCAGGGGCATCACGCTGGCCGACTGGCTCACCGCCCGCAGGCCCGCCTTCGCGGAGGCGGCACGGTTGGTGGCCGAGCTGGCCGACGCCCTCCAGTATGCTCACGAAAACCACGTGATCCACCGCGACGTCAAGCCCTCAAACGTGATCCTCGACGAGGATGGTCAGCCTCACTTGATGGACTTCGGCCTGGCCAAGCGAGAAGCTGGGGAGATCGCCATCACCTTGGACGGCGAGGTGCTCGGCACGCCGGCGTACATGAGTCCCGAGCAGGCCAGGGGCGAGGGGAGCAAGGTCGATGGCCGGACCGACGTTTACAGCGTGGGTGTCATCCTCTACGAGATGCTCACCGGCGAGCCCCCGTTCCGCGGCAACACCCGGATGCTGATCCACCAGGTGCTCCACGACGAGCCCAAGCCGCCACGGGCCTTGAACGATCGTATCCCGCGCGATCTGGAAACCATCTGCCTCCAGGCAATGGCCAAGGAGCCGGGCCGGCGATATCCGTCGGCGGGCGAGCTCGCCCTTGACCTCAAGCGTTACCGGAGAGGCGAGACGATCAAGGGGCGGCCGTTCAATTTGCTCGAGCGAACCTGGCGGTGGTGCCGGCGCAACCCGAGGCTGGCCTCCGCGGTGGGCTCGGCGGCGGCCTCGCTGGTGGCCGTAGCCGTGCTCTCGGCGCTGATCGCCGTCAACGCCAATCGCAGGCTCATCGAGTCATACCGGCATCTGGCCGTTGTCGACTTTAACCTGGGCGAGTCCGCGTGCGAGCGGGGCGACGTGCAAGTGGGGGCTCTCTGGATAGAGCGGTCTCTCGCCGATGCGACGAAGGCGGGCGACGCCGAATGGACGCGCCTTGCGCGGGCGAGCCTTGCCGCGTGGAGTCGCGAGCTCCCTCGCCTCAACGGCGTCCTCTCGCACGACAGCGAAGTGAAATTCGCGGCGTTTTCCCCCGACGGCCAGACGGTTGTGACCGCCAGCTCCGACCACACCGCGCGGCTCTGGGACGTCGCCAGCGGGCGGCCGCGGTCCGAGCCCCTCCGGCACGATGACGCCGTCGGGTTCGCGGCGTTTTCCCCCGACGGCCGGACGGTTGTGACCGCCAGCTCCGACCGCACCGCGCGGCTCTGGGACGTCGCCACCGGGAAGCCACGGTCCGAGCCCCTCCGGCACGACGGCCCCCTCTTGCTCGCGGTGTTCAGCACCGACGGCACGACGGTGTTGACCCTTGAGCACCGGACGGCGCGTCGCTGGGACGTCGCCACCCTCAGGCCCAAAGGGGCCGTGATCCGGCACGGGGCGGAAGTGATCGCGGCGAGGGTCTCTCCTGACGGGCGAACATTGCTCGTCGGAGGCGACGACAAGACGGTGCAACTCTGGGACACCGAGACCGGCCGGCAGCGCGGCGCGCCCCTTCCCCACCCCGACCGACTCTGGGGCGCCGCGTTCAGCCCCGACAGCAAGATGATCGCAACCGGCAGCGGCGACAAGAAAGTGCGGCTCTGGGACGTGGCCTCGGGGCAGTCCCTGGGCCCGCCGCTGGATCATGACGATCCCGTCTGCTCCATGGCGTTCAGCCCCGACGGCAAGACCCTCGTCAGCGGCACCGACGGCAAGCTGGCGCGGCTCTGGGACGTCAAGACCGGCGCGCGCCGCGGCGAACCCCTCCGCCATGACGGCGCCGTCTGGTCCACGGCATTCAGCCCAGACGGTAAGACCGTCTTGACTGCCGGCTGGGACAACACGGCGCGGCTCTGGGACGCCGCCACGGGGCGGCCGATCGGACGCCCGTTCCGGCACCAGGGGGTGATCAATGGCGCTAGCTTCAGCCCCGACGGCAGGACCGTGCTGACTGCCAGCACCGACCGCACGGCGCGGCTCTGGGACGCCGCCGGGCCCGCTCCGGTCGCGCGGCCCCTCCACGTCCAGGGCGTCGTCCTTGCCGCGGCGCTCGGCACCGACGGCCGAAAAGTCCTGGTCGGCACCGAGCGGGGCGAGGCGATACTCTGTGACACCGCCTCGGGGCAACCGGTGGGAAGTCCTTGGCCCCACGGGGACTCTGTCTGTGTTGTCGGGCTCGGCCCCGACGGCGCAACCGCCCTCACCGGAAGCCTTCATGGGCGGGTAAGGTTCTGGAAGGTACAGACCGGCCTTCCCATCGGTCAGCCGATCGAGCTCAAGGAGCGGGTGATTGCGTTCGCGTTCAGCCCCGACAAGGCGACCGCCGTCGTTGCCAGCGGCGGCCAGGCAAGGCTCTGCGACCTCGCGACAGGACAACCGCGCGGCAAGCCGCTCGAGCACAGTGCGATGATCGCGTCGGTGGCGTTCGGCAAGGACGGCAAGACCGTCGGGACCGGGAGCGACGACAAGACGGCGCGCATCTGGGACGGTGTCACCGGCGCGCCGCTCTGCTCACCCCTCGTCCACCCAAACCGCGTGACGTCTGTAGCCCTCAGCTCTGACGGCAAGACTTTGCTCACGGGGTGCATGGACGGATCGGCCCGGCTCTGGGACGTGGCCACTGGCCGGACGAACGGTCGTCCACTGACGCACCAGGGTGCTGTCCTCGCCGTCGCTTTCAGCTCCGACGGGCGGACTGCCTTGACGGCGAGCTTCGACAAGTCCGCCCGGCTCTGGGACGTTGCCACCGGCAATCCCCGCGGCCAGACCCTCACCGGGCACAATGGTCCCATCGTCGGCCTGGCCGTCAGCGGCGTCGGCGGGCTCGCCGCCACCGCCAGTCTCGACCGCAGCTCGCGGCTCTGGGACATGACCATGGGCCTGCCCGTCGGTCCCCCCCTGTTTCACCCGGAGCGAACCGTGAACGTCGCATTCAGCCCCGACGGCGGCACGATCCTGAGCGTTTGCGGCGATGGCATCGCGCGACTCTGGGACGTTGCCCGTCCGACCCCCGAATCCGAGCGAGACCCCCACTGGACCGCCAAATTGACCGGCCTTCGCTTGACCGACCAGGGGGAGATCCAGGTGCTCGACACCGAGACCTGGCAAGAACAACGGAGGCGCCTGCCCCGGATGGGAAAACCCCAGCGCTGAGAGGAGCCACTCCGCAGATTCCAACGCCACCCCCGCTCGCAAAGTCGGCTTCGACCGCTCCATCACGGCAAGGTCAGCTTCAACCGTTCCATCACTGCAAAGTCAGCTTCAACCGTTCCATCAATCCTGAAAGGAGACTGAGATGACCTCGAAAGACCCCACGCCCAATTACGCTCTCTCGACTCACCCGATGCTGGCCAAGCTCGAGAAGGTGCCGGAAACCAAAGGCGAGCTTGTGTTGATCTACGGGTTCGTCGGCAAGGTGACGGAGGACACGGTCCGTCTCCACCAGGGCCCCGACCTCCGCCATTGCTACGAGATCCACCAGGACGAGATCGTCTACGCTGAGAAGGCCGTCTGCCCTGAGGGCCTGGACCTGACAAAGCTGGTTCTTTACTCGACGACTCGGATCACCTACGTGAAGCTGGGTCGTGCCGCGGCGACACTGCCTGCGTCCGCCCTTGCGGACGTGGTCGCGGCTAAACACAAAGAAGCTGGGAAACTGGGTTATGATGACACGTGCCCGGTAATGTGTCGTGTCAACGGATATTGTATCTGTGCACCGGTCGACTACTGGATGCAGTTGGACCCGGACAAGGCCCGCACACTGGGCGTTGTGGTCTTATGATTGCAGGTCACTCGCCACCCGATTTGCTGAGTCGAAGGAGTGTCCCCATGCAAATCATGAAGTGCAGTCCGTGGATCTCAGTCGTACTTGGCGGTGTGTTGTTGGCCGGAGTCGCGGATGAGAAGACCTGGTCTGCCGAGGATCCGTTGCCGGCGGCCCTTTCCGAGGGGCGTAACGGCGTGGTTGTCGGCACGACGGGCCGAATCGCCGTGCATGCCGGACTCGAGACGCTGAAAAAGGGGGGCAGCGCAGCGGACGCGGCCCTGGCCACGGCCTTGGCTCAGGTCGTTGAGTGCGGCGGATGCTATGTCAGCCATGCCGGGATTCTGAGCATGGTCTATTACGAGGCCGATGCCGGCAAGGTCCACTATCTCAATGCCGCCTTCAACACTCCGCTCGAGGAAAAAGAGCCGCTCACCATCCCCGGCGGGGGAAAACCCAGCGGCCGGACCGCGCTTGTCCCTGGGTTCATGGCAGGCGTCCAGGCAGCCCACGACCGATTCGGCAAGCTTTCCCGCCAAGAGGTGTTCGCACCGGCCATCGGGTTGGCCGAGCAGGGTGTCAAAGTGAGTCCCTTGCTCGCCGGGCTCATGCAGGAAAGAAAGGCGGTGCTGAGCCGCCTGCCGGAGACTCGGCGGATCTTCACGAAAGAGGGCGACACGTTTTACGCTAAAGGGGAGCTGTTCCGTCAGCCCGAGCTTGCACAAACGCTGCGCCATCTTGCCGACCAAGGCGCGGCTTTCATGTACACTGGGGCGTGGGCCGACCAGTTCGTCGCCGCCGTTCAGAAAGAAGGCGGCAAGATCACGCTCGAAGACATGAAATCCTATCGAGCCAGTTGGGAAGAACCGCTCGAGACGATCCATCGCGGCAACACGGTCTACGCGCCGGGATTTTCCTCACGGGGTGGCGTCGCGCTCGTCGAGGCATTGCACTTGCTCGAGCGGGCCGACCTGCCCAGGCGAGGCCATTACGCGACGACACCGGCGAGTCTGTTCTGGCTCATGCAGATCAGCCATTGCCAGATACTCGAGTACCTGCCGGAGATTACCCTGAAGAACTTCGATGGGCTGGACCTGACGTTGTCCTCCCGGGTGAAGAAAGAGACCGCCGCCGACATCTGGCAACGGATGCAAGACGGGACATGGGCGTTCGCGCCGAAGTTCCGCACGGCGGGCAAGATGCCGCCAAACCATTCCGACGGGATCGTGGTGGCCGATCGATGGGGGAACGTGGCGGCGCTGGCGCATTCAATCAATACAAGCTCGTGGGGACACACAGGTCTCTTCGTGGGTGGCATCTCCATCCCCGATTCGGCCGCACTTTATCAGGCCGTGATTCAAGAGACGGGAGCGGGCAAACGGCTGCCGGACCCCATGTGTCCGGTCATCGTGCTCAAGGACGGCAACCCTGTTCTCGCCTCCAGCGCCATCGGCGGCGGCCTGCACCAGAAGACCCTCCAGGTGCTGACAAGCGTGCTTGACTTCGGCATGGACCCCGAAGCGGCCGTGGAGCAGCCGGCGTTCTTGCTGCCCGCGTTTTCCGCCGGCCCGCCGGTCGCCCAGGTGGAGCGCGGCCAGTTCGACGGCAAACTCCTCGAGGCAGCGCGTGCCTTGGGTCAGCAAATCCGTGAGGTTTCCACGCAAGAGGCTGGTGCATATCGCGGCTACTGGGTGGGCGTTCAAATTGCCCCAGGCAGCAACGTTCGCCGCGCAATCGGAACGCGCCAGGTCCCGCTGCCGAGTGTGGCCGAAGGATACTGACAGAGAACGGGGCATCGTCTGGATGTTGTCGCACATCGCCAATGATAAGGTGGGTGCCTGTGAGTCCCGTGTAAGTCCCACGGATCTCGGACACAGGACTGAATCATGATGAGCGACCGACCTAGCAACAACCGGAGCGGCTTGGACATCGAGGCACCTAAAACCGGGGCGACGCCCTCCGCCGCAGTCGCCGAAGCACCGACCATCGCCCCGGCGACACCGCCAGAGCCACCCATCCTGGGCGGCGCGGCAACCTCAGTCCACGAGGAGGCGACCGTACCGCCCCGCGTCGATGCGACGATCGATCTGACGCCGTTGCCGAACGATGTGCTCACGGCTGATGCCATCGGCAGGGAGACGCAAACAGGACGCGGAACAACGCAGTTGGACCACGGCCGCTACTTCGGCGACTATGAGATCATTCGCGAGATCGCGCGCGGCGGCATGGGCGTCGTCTTCCGGGCCCGGCAGGTCAGCCTCAACCGGCCTGTCGCGCTCAAGATGATCCTCGCCGGACAGCTCGCTGACCTTGATGCGGTTCGCCGCTTCCATATCGAGGCCGAGGCGGCAGCCAACCTCGACCATCCGGGGATCGTGCCGATCTATGAGGTGGGCGAGCACGAGGGCCAGCATTATTTCTCGATGGGCTTCGTTGAAGGGCAGAGCCTCTCCCAGCGCCTGGCCGGCGGACCGCTGCCTGCCCGAGAAGCCGCCGAGCTGATTCGCCGCGTCAGCGAGGCCATCGAGTATGCTCACCAGCACGGCGTCATTCACCGCGACTTGAAGCCGGCCAATATCCTGCTCGACCAGAACGGCAACCCGCGAGTCACCGACTTCGGCCTGGCCAAGAAGGTGCAAGGGGACAGCGGTTTGACCGGCTCGGGTCAGATCATGGGTACTCCCAGCTACATGCCGCCGGAACAGGCTGGGGGCACGCGGGGCGAAGTGGGCCCGGCGGCCGACGTGTATGCCTTGGGAGCGACGCTTTATGCTCTGGTGACCGGTCGGCCGCCGTTCCAGGCGGCCACGGCGATGGACACAGTGATCCAGGTCTTGAGTGATGAGCCCGTCCCACCGCGGCGGCTTAATGCGTCGATTCCGCGCGATCTGGAGACGATCTGCCTGAAGTGCCTGGAGAAGGAACCCGGGAAACGCTACACCCACGCCGCGGACCTGCGGGAGGACCTCAGCCGCTACCTGGCGGGCGATCCGATCGCGGCCAGACCGGTCACGAGCCTGGAGCGCACCGTCAAGTGGGCGCGGCGCAGGCCGGCGATCGCCGCACTCCTCGGGTTGGTCGCCTTGGGGCTGGTCGGACTGGCCGTCTTCGTGATGGTCCTGGCCGGGAAGAATCGCCAGCTCGACGACAAGAACCTGGAATTGGCCGGGAAGAACCGCGAGCTCGACTCACGGAACCTTGAGCTGGCCGGCAAGAACTCCGAGCTGGACCAACGGAACCTGGAGCTGGACCGGCAGCGGCAGCGGGCCGAACGGCGCGAGACGCTGGCGATCGATGCAGTCAGGAAGTTTCGCGACGCGGTGGAGGCGAATCCCGACCTGAAGAACCGGCTTGAGCTGGGCCCCTTGCGCGGAACCCTGCTCAAGGAGCCTCTTGCATTCTTCGGCAAGCTGCGCGACGATCTTCAGGCCGAGCGGGACACACGGCCCGACGCCGTGGCGAGTCTGGCGGATGCAAACTACGACCTGGCGAGGACCACGGAGGAGATCGGGAGTTTCCCGGATGCGATTCGCTCGTACTCCGAGTCGATCGACCTGCACGAGCGGCTCGGCCGCGACCGGCCGGCAGACACCGAATGCCAGAACCATCTAGCGCGGAGCCACAACCACCTGGGCATTCTGTTGCGCGCCACGGGCCGACCGGCTCAGGCCCTGGAATCGTACGGGCGGGCGGCGGCGATCTTCGAGCAGTTGGCCCGACCTCAACCGGACGCCGTGCAGTTCCAGGACGATCTGGCGGGATGCTACCTCAACACGGGCAATCTGCTCCGCGCCATGGGTCAACCGGCGCAGGCCATGGGGTCGTACCAGAAAGGGCTGGCCGTCTTCGAACGGCTGGCACACGCTTATCCCGCCAACACCCAGGTGCAGGATGACCTGAGCGCCAGCTACATGAACATGGGCAACGTGCTGAGCGACCTGGGCCGTCGGGCCGACGCGCTGGCCTCGCTGCGGCGGGCGCTGCCGATCCGCGAGCGGCTGGCGCGCGACAACCCCGCCGCCCATCAATTCCAGAGCGGTCTGGCCGCCTGCCTCGACAACATCGGCGGCCTGCTTTTTGCCATGGGCCGTCGGACCGAGGCGATGACAGCGCACCAGCGGGCGCTCGAGATCTTCGAGCGGCTGGCCCGCGACCATCCAACGGTGACGCGGTTTCAAGACGATCTGGCTATTTGCTTCATGAACCTCGGCAAGCTGTTCCATTTCACGGGCCAACCGGCGGAGGCACTTCAGTCGTTTTCCCGGAGCCGGGAAATCTACGAGCAATTGGTGCGAGACCATCCAACCCTTCCCAATTATCATAGCAGCCTCGGCGGCGCCCTCAACAACATGGCCATGCTTGAGATGGGCCAGGGGCGATATCCCGAGGTGCGACGGCTGCTCGATCGGGCTGTCGCGCAGCAGCGGGCCGCCCTGGCCGCGCTGCCGCGCCATCCGGTCTATCGGCAGTTCCTCAGAAACCACCTCTCCCTTCTCGCCGCGGCGCATCGCGCCTTGAATCAGCCGGTCGAGGCCGCCCAGGCCGCTCGAGAGTGGGCGGAGCTGCGCGCGGGAATCCCGCGGACCTCTACAACGCCGCCTGTTCCCTGGCATTGAACGTCCCCCTGGCCCAGGCGGAGCAAAGCCAAGCCCGGGCCGCCGAGGCGGTCCAGATACTGAACCAGGCCGTCGCCGCGGGCTGGAAGGATGCGGCGCGTACCAGCCGCGATCCCGACCTGGCCGTGCTTCACGACCGCTCCGACTTTCGCCGGTTACTGGGCGAGATTTTCGACAGGAGCTTCCCGGCCAACCCGTTCGCGCCCTGACCGGTCCGGGCCCCTGCACGAAGTGTGTAGAAAAGTTCTCTGACGTGACCGACGACGAGGCCGTCGCCCTGATCTAGAAATCTGTTCAGTTCGTCGAACCGAGCGGCGAAGTTCAGGACGGCCCCAAGACAAGGCCCCAAGATCGAGCTCGATCGTGATTGTCACACGTGGCAAACCCCCTGTATGTCGAGGCACCAGGTTCTGGTATCATAGATCAAAGGCGGTGGTTGGCGGGCGCGGCGTCATTCAGGAGCATATCGCGGCCGTCGGGTCGATACTCTCTTAAATGATTAGGATCGGAATGCATGCCCCCCGGTAAGTCTGAATCGTCAACCCTCGGCCCGGGCCTCGAGGCCCCAACTCCGCAGCAGGAGGAAGACCCAGTCCTCCAGCAGAAGTTTCGCAGGCTTGTCGCGGAGTGGGAGACTGACGTCGCGCCCCTTTCTTCGATAACGGTACGCGCGCGTCACCGAGCCTATCTCGAGATCATCGCGCTCGGCCCCGCGGTCGTACCGCTGCTGCTCCGCGAACTGGAGCAACGACCCAATCATTGGTTCGCCGCACTCCGGTCCATTACCGGCGAAGACCCCGTCCCCCCTTCGGAGCGCGGCCGGATTGGCGCCATGGCGGAAGCGTGGATCGCGTGGGGCAAGCAGCGCGGATACCTGTAATGGTTCAACTGGAAAACTTGTTCCCGGGCCTCCGCGACTCGGGCTACATTGTGACCAGCCCCGAAGACATCCGTTACAACTGCGTCGGCTGGGCCGCGGGACACTCGGACCAGTGGTGGTGGCCCGCCGAGGACGGCTACTGGCCGGACGAAGCTGAACGGGAAGAGACCGTCGCCGCGTTCGTCGCGGCTTTCGGCGTGTCCGGCTTCGTCGAGTGCGATGACTCGAGGCTCGAAGCGGGTTATGAGAAGATCGCGATCTATGCCTCGATAGACGGCACTCCGACCCACGTCGCGAAGCAGCTCGATTCGGGACTCTGGAGCAGCAAGCTAGGGCAACTCCATGATATTCAACACCGATTGCAAGACCTCGCGGGCACCCTTTACGGCACCGTTGCGCGCTTTCTGCAACGGGAACGACCGTGCCCTGATTGAACTGACAGGGGCGTGGTAGAGAAGTCGACCAAGGTGACCGGGATCGAGCCGGCAACCTCTGATTAATCGCTTTGCGTGATTTCCACGCCCCGCTTACGTCGTCGTCACGATCTGCCCCAGGTGATCCGGGGGCTCGTCACCATCTTGAGGGTTCGGTTCGCTATGGATCGGCTCGCCGGATAATGGGGGAAGCGCGGGGCCCGCGGCGGTCCAGCATGTGGCCGATGTCGAATCGTTCGCCGATGTAGTGCTTGCGCACGTCGGGATTGTGGAGAATCTCCTCGCGGTTGCCATAGGCAAAGACGCGGCCCTCGCGGATCAAGTAGCAGCGGTCGGTGACCTCGAGCGTTTCGCGAAACTGGTGGTCGGTGAGCAGAATCCCGATATTGTAGCGCTCGACCAGGCCGCGGATCTGGTCCTGGATCTCGATGACCGTTTTGGGGTCGATGCCGGCGAAGGGTTCATCGAGCATGATCATCTTGGGCTCGGTGATCAGCGACCGGGCGATTTCGAGCCGGCGCCGCTCGCCGCCGGAGACGCGGTTGGCCTTGGTTTTCCGGACCTTCGTCAGGCCGAATTGATCGAGCAGGTCGTTTTGCCGGGCTTTCCTCTGCTTGCGAGTCAGTTGCTTGCGGGTCTCGAGAATCGCCATCAGGTTGTCTTCGACCGACAACTGGCGGAAGACGCTCGAATCCTGAGCGAGGTAACCCATGCCCGCACGGCGCGAAGATACATCGGGAGCTTCGTGACGTCCCGACCGTCGAAGGTGACCGAGCCTCCATCAGCGTCGATCAAGCCGATGGTCATGCGGAAGCTGGTGGTCTTGCCGGCTCCGTTGGGCCCGAGCAGGCCGACGACCTCGCCCCGGTCGACCTCGTAATCGACCCCGCTGACGACCTGGCGGCGGCCATACCACTTTTCCAGACCGTTCACTTGCAGCAGGGGCATCGCTCGATCCTCCTTGATCGCATCGCGATCCGATCCGATCCATCGCGAGATGGCGAGCTAGAATTCGCACCCGATCGGTCAGCGGATCCACTTCATCCGTTCAAAATAGGGACGAAAGAACGGCCGGATGTCGCGGGTAATCGGCAGGTCGGGGCCGACCGGAACACCGTGCGGCCAGTAGACATAAAACGCCTTGCCCGTCACGAGCTGGCGGGGCACCTCGTGGGCCTTTCGATCGCCGGGGTCCCAGGCCGAGTCCTCCAGCCCCCAGCCGCGGCTGTCCTTGCTGCGGGGGCTGTTGTCTCCCAGCATGAAATATCGGTCGGAACCGACCTCGAACTCACGAGTTCCGACTCTGGCCAGGTTGGCAAGCCGGGCCGGATCGGCGAGAAAATCGAAGAGCTCGACGGGGCTCCGAGGGTAGCGCTCATCCCAGAGCAGGCCATAATCGCTCCGGCCTGGGTTCTGGGTATAGTAGATATCGCGCTTTACGACAAGGTCGCTCGCGACGATCGACGCATTCCGCGCTGCGAGCGCCACCGGAGCAAGATCCTCTTCCGTTGGAACCGGAGCCGGTTCGTTCACATTGTATTCAAAGCCGTCGCCGCCGACCGGCCGCCCATCCACGATCAAGGTCAAGCGATCATCCACGTTGGCAAACTGGATCTGGTGTCGGCCCTGCCCTCTGATCGGGGAACTGGCGCGGCCCAGTTCCGAATCGCCGCGGGTGAAGACCGCACTGCCGGACTGGAGATCGATCGTGCAGCGATGCGCGACACCCGCCTCGATCAGCTCGAGCCGGACCGAGCCGCCGGGGGCAACGTGTTTGATCTCGAGGTTGGCTTCCAGGGTGAGGTCGCCCACCCAGTGGGGCTGAATCCACGCGTCCTGGTCGCCGTGAGGCTCATCCAGTGGGTTGGCGGGATCAACTGACGCACTGGTGTTGTAAGAGTAAAAGTCGGTGATCAGAGTCGAGCGCGGCTCGCGCGGCAACGGCTGTTCCGCCTTCACGGCCTGCCACTGCTCGGGATCGGGAACGAGATTACGATACCTCAGCTCGGCCCATTCCGGCGGCCCGGCGGCAAGATCGGCCTGATAAGAGCTCTTGCCGGGATCGATGAGCTTCCAGCCGGAACCGTTGCCCTGCCAGCGGCGCCACTCGGGCGACTTGACCAGAGCCTGAGGTTGATGCCGGTCGTCGTAGACGTTGATCTGCATCGCCGCCTGATGCCGCATCGGTCTGCGGGCCAGAACGAAAGACGGGCTCCCCTTCTTCTTGACATAAACATCCCCGTGAGCGATCCGGATGGTCTCGTCGGGCAGGCCGACCAGCCTCTTGATGTAGCTGACCTCGGGCTCCTCGGGATAGCGGAACACCACGACGTCCCAGCGCTCGGGGGTTGCACTACCCGGCAGGAAGGGGAGATCGTAGGGAAACATCATCACCAGGATGCGGTCTCCCTTGAAGCTCGGCGACTTGTCGAGTCTGGCGAGGTTGCGGCAATTGCCACACAGGCCCGAGTAAACGTCGCGCGGTATCCGGGATTCCACCTCTTCTGAAGCATTGACCCCAAAGACAAACCCGCACTCCGGACAGGCGATCTCCTTGTGCCGCCCCATGAGCGTCGGCGCCATCGAGCCGGTCGGGATCACGAACGCCTGGGCCTCGAAGCCGCGCACGACCAGGGCGAGAATCAGGGCGACGACAACAGCCTCGACCGTGTCGCGATGGCCTTCGTGCTGCCGGTACGCAACCGTGGATGGCTTGGCGGCCGGGATCGCATACTGCGTGGCGGTAGACCGTCCCATCTTGATCTGTTCCTTCATCGAATGTAACGGATCTGGCGCGGATCGGGAACCCAGCAAAATGACCGCCCGAACACCTTCAGTGGAACAAGCTGGCCCGGGAGATGCACGAGGAATGGCTTGCCCACGAACAACGAACTGCGAACCACTGGGCCATTCCGCCAGAACCGCGAATCATTGGACACCGGACTGTTATCACCCAGCACGAAGTATTCATCATCCCCAAGCTGGACACTTGCCATCGTGGCATTCGGCAGGCGCGGTGTGTTGGCGAGCGTGCCTGTGTAATAGATGTCGCGATAGATGCGAAAATCCTGGATCGTCGCCTCGCCCCCCCTGACTGCCAAGGCGATGGGAGACTCGTCTGCTGCAGGCGTCATCAGGCCGTCGTAGTCGACGGGATCGAACAGCAGGCGTCCATCGATTGCGACCTGAAGGCGACGATCGAAGGCCGCGGCTTCGAGCGTCTGGAACCTGCGTGGCACTCCCTTGTCTTTGAATGGGTTGCGGCAATTGGCGAGCGCGATTCTCCGGCCGTTTTTCCACAGTTCGATCTCGCCCTGACTGGTGACCGGGACGCGAACCTGAAAGAGGTCGGCCCCCGACCGAAGGCGAATGGCGAGCGATTCCACCGACTGGCTTGCTAGCAACCGGGCTTCAAAACCGACATCGCCGATCGGGTTTTCGGCTTGGAGCTCGCCACCGTTGTAGCCATAGAAATCGTGAATCGGTCCGTACCGTCGCCGCGCTGGCTCCCAGTGCCGGTAGATCAGCCAGTCGTCGACCGGGCGCCCCCTGCTCGCGACCGCCGTGTGGATGAACTGGCCGTCGTTCTCGGTCCAGCCGCTCCGTTGCCAGTCAAACCGCAATCCGGCCTTGAACGCCCAGCGCGGAAATCGGTCGCCATCCCGGGGCGCGAATCGGCTGTCGTAGACGAGCATCCGCATGGCCCGGATCTCGGCCAGCGACTTGCGGGCAATCCTGCCATTGATGTAGATGTCGCCGCCGTCAATTCGAATCGCTTCACCCGGCAGCCCGACCACCCGCTTGACATATGCCTGGCTCGGCTCCTCGGGGAAGCGGAAGACGGCAACCTCCCAGCGGCGGGGGCGTCGAAATTCGTAGAGCAGTTTCTGGACGAGGACCCGGTCGCCTCCACATTCGATCGCGCGCGTCGGATCGCCCAAACGCTCGCCGCAATTGGGACAGATGGCGTCGGATAGGTGCGTGTCCTCGTCCGAGCCGACCACGTAGACAAAACGGCAGTTCGTGCAACTGATCTCGCGATGCTGGCCGAGTAACGTCGGCGCCATCGACCCCGTCGGCACGACGTAAGCCTCGGCGGAAAAATTGCGCAAGCAGCACTCCGAGCGCCAGGACGACTAGCAGCTCCAAAGTCTGGCGCACGGGCCCGGCATGGTATATGGCCGGGCGTCTGACTCGGAACCCTTGGCACCATCTGCCAGGTCGAATCATGTTCTGGTCCGCCGAAGGAGGTGGTGTCGTCCGAAAACACCAACGTGTGAATGGATACGCTCTTGCAGGCTCAGTCTTCGCTGGAGTCGAGGACGGACAGGAACGCCTCCTGGGAGATCTCCACGTTCCCTACCTGTCTCATACGCTTCTTTCCCTCTTTTTGCTTTTCCAGAAGTTTGCGTTTTCGCGTGATGTCGCCGCCGTAGCACTTCGCCGTCACGTTCTTCCGCAGCGCCGAGATGCTCTCCCGGGCGATGACCCGGCTGCCGATGGCCGCCTGAATCGCCACCTCGAACTGATGGCGCTCGATCTCGCCCTTCAGCTTCCGGACGAGCTTGCGGCCCCGGCGGTCGGCCCCGGCGCGATGCACGACCGTCGACAGGGCGTCAACCCGCTGGCCCGCAACCAGGATATCGAGCCGGCAAAGATCGCCGGCGCGGTACCCGATCACTTCGTAGTCCATCGTACCATAACCGCGAGTCGCGCTCTTCAGCTTATCGTAAAGATCATAGATCATCTCAGCCAAGGGCAGCTCGTAAGTGAGGATCGCCCGGGTCGGCGACAGGAACTCGGTCTTGATGAAGACGCCGCGACGATCCTCGCAAAGCTGCATGATCGCGCCGATACAGTCGCTGGGAATGATGAAATTGAGGCGTGCGATCGGCTCGCGGAATTCCTCGATATCGCCCGGCTCGGGGATGCGCGTCGGGTTCGAGATGTGCAGGGTTTCGCCCTTGCGCGTCACGATCTCGTAGGTCACGTTGGGCGCGGTCTGCACGAGCGCGAGGTCGCTCTCGCGCTCCAGGCGCTGCTGCACGATCTCCATGTGTAGCATGCCGAGAAACCCGCACCGAAAACCGAAGCCCAGCGCGTCGGAGGTTTCCGGCTCGAATGTGAAGCTGGAATCGTTGAGCGAAAGCTTCTGCAAGGCGGTGCGCAGGTCGTCGAACTGGGTGTGGGTCGCGGGAAACAACCCGCAGAAGACCACCGGCACCGGCTCCTTGTAACCCGGCAGTGCCACCTGGGCCGATCCCGGCAACTGGGTAATCGTATCGCCGATGTTGACGTCCGAAAGGCACTTGATATTGGCGATGACGTAGCCGACCTGACCGACGCCGAGCTCTTCGCACGCTACCCCCTGCGGCCGGAAGCGCCCGAGGCCCGTGACTTCATATTCCGTCTCGCCGGCCATGAGTTGAATTCGCTGGCCAAGCTTGAGAGTGCCGTCGACCACTCGCACATAGGTGATAACACCCTGGTAATCGTCGAATTTTGAGTCGAAGATCAAGGCGCGGAGCGGAGCGCGTGGGTCGCCGGCCGGAGGAGGGACCCGCTCGATGATTGCCCGAAATACGTCGGGCACCCCCTGCCCCGTCTTGGCGCTGATTGCCAGGATCTCGCTGGGGTCGATTCCGAGACTGACCAGGATCTCCTCCTTGATCTCGTCGGGGCGCGCGGCCTGCATGTCGATCTTGTTCAAGACCGGAACGATCGCCAGGTTGTTGTTCACGGCCAGGTAGGCGTTGGCAACCGTCTGCGCCTGCACGCCCTGAGTCGCATCGACCAGCAAGATGGCGCCTTCGCAGGCCGCCAGGCTGCGCGAGACCTCGTAGTGGAAGTCGACGTGGCCCGGCGTGTCGATCAAGTTCAGCTCGTAGAGCTGACCGTCCAACCGGTAGTTGATCGCGACCGCCCGCGCCTTGATCGTGATCCCGCGCTCCCGCTCCAGGTCCATGTCGTCGAGGAGCTGCTCGCGAAATTCACGGGGAGTGATCGCACCCGACTGAAGGAGCAACTGGTCGGCAAGCGTGCTCTTACCGTGATCGATGTGCGCGACGATTGAGAAATTACGGATGAACTTGGGATCGAAGACCATGGTTCCTTTCCACCAGGCGAAAGCGGACTCCCTTTGGCTGGCTCGACTGCACCGAACCCGCATCTGGGTCACGGGATACGACGAAATCGGCACCGACAAGAAGCCGCTCTCATGGAAGCGATGAAGCTCGCGCGAGCGCCTCGGGAACGTGCGCGATGGGATGACGCATCGTGGTGTGGCTGCGCGATGTAAGCTTTGATTCTGTCACGGGTTTCGTGTCAAACTCGGACGGCGGACTGCCCGCCTTCGTTAGTTTGTCTGCATGATTATATTGTACTGGCGGCGCTCCGAGAAGGCCGTTGCGCAAGGATGCATTATTCGCTTAGGGATCGGCCGCCTATACCTCGCACGGCGACGGCGCGGCATGGTTCAATGTCGTCGGGTCGCGGGTGACAAGAGATGGGTGGATGGGGTCGAGCCCGCCACGGCGGGCGAGCCCCCAGAGCGGAGGGCACGGACTTGGGGGCGTCGCCCTGGCGCGATGCAAAGTTCGTCTCAACGAGCGAAACCGAGCGAATGGCATGCGACTCATTTTGTTGCGCCGCGACGTTCCCATCAATTTCCCCCCCTTGCGAAGGGGGGGTCAGGGGGGGTGGGGTGCACGCCTCGGACATCGTGAATGGCCTTCCCCTTTCTCGGAGCCGCGACAAGGCGGGCGGAAGAAGGCCCTTTGAACGCCCTGTAGTTGGTTGTGCCACGATCACCCCCCCTGGTCCCCCCATCGCAAGGGGGGGAAAGAAATCGGGGCGCTCGCCGAGGCTGCGCAACCAATGCCCCGTAAATGGCTCACTAGCGCCCGCGTGGGGTAGAACTATCAGGGCCGGGCTTCAAACGTCGCGGTGGCTGGGGCCTTCGAGACGGTTTTCGACTGCTCCCGAATCTTCCGCCACTTCGCCGCCTCGTCTTTCTTGCCCGTGGCGTCGTAGAGGTGCACCAGCCGATCTGCGGCCTCGGGCAGGCGGTCTTTGTCTCCTGTCGGCATCGTCTTCTCGCGCTGCTTCATCCCCTCGTATCCGGCCAGGAGCAGCGGCTCGGCGTCGGGGTACTTCTTTTGGCCGAGCAGGGCGGCGCCGAGCAGGGCCTTGGTATCGAAAGTCGTCCAGTTGTCGGGTTGCGTCTTCTCGCGGATCGCCAGGCATTGGCGCAGTATCGGCTCGGCGTCAGCGGGCTTGCCCGTATGCAGCAGACACCGGCCGAGCGATTCCTGCAAATCGTCCAGAACGAATTCATTATCCTTGAAAAACAGGAGGGCCTCGCGCCACAGCGGCTCGGCACGCGCGTAGTCCTGCATCCGATCGAACAATCGGGCCACTTCCCGCAGAGCATCCGCGACGCTGCGATCAATGGAACCGGCGGCTAGTTTTCGTCTGCCCCGGAGCGATTCCTCCCGTTCGGCGCAACGCTTCCTCGATACGACCTGCTTCTTCGTAGGCGGCGGCCAAGTGATCGGAACGATTCAGAGCTTCTTTACTATCTCTTCCCGATCTAGTCTTCGTGCGGGTGTAAACATCTTTCCAAGCCCGCATCGCTTCGTCCGGCTTCTCCGCGAAGCCGTACGCAGCCGCGAGCGAGTCCCGATACAGGAGGGTCTTGTCGTGGTCCGGGCCGAGAGTGGCGTCACTCCGCGCCACAAGGTCACCAAGTACCTGGAGACCCTTGGCGGCATCAATCTACGCGACCGTTTTTCCCAACTGGTGCATTGTCTCTAACGTGTCGAGAGTATTGCGGCCCTGATGGGCCGAGCGCAGCTCCAAGGCACGTTCGAGATGGCGCCGTGCCACTAAGGGGTCGAAGCGCGTTTGGAAGCCTTCGCTCTTGCGCTCTCCATTTTCTCGTACTCTAATGTGAAACACGATGGCCGTCTTTTCCCCGCCGTACAGATAATTACTCAGGAGATCGCGATTGTCTGTCGGCCACGCCTGGGCCGCGACCCATTCGCGGATTTCCGCCTCGGCAAGTGGATGGTCGGCAAAGAGCGCGCCGACTTTTTCGGAGCCGAGGATGGCTGCCGCCTCGACCACCGTCTGCTGCCGCCATTTATCGTCTTCTTTGATGACGCGGCTCGCTTCTAGCGTCAGCTCTTTGAAGAACTGGCTCATGGCGGCCGCTTCTGAAGCCGACGCGAGTGCCTTTTGTTCTTCCTGTTGGGCCTTGGTCTGCAGCGCACGCGCTTCCTGCTCAGACTTGACGGCTCGGTCGCGCTCTAGCGTCGCATGTCGTTCCGCGCACGTCGCCCGCACCGCTTGCCAGGTACTGACAGCCACGCCAGCCACCAACAGCAGCACGATCGTCGCGGCCGTCGCGAGCACCGTCCGGTGCTTCCTCACGAATTTCCGAAGCCGGTAGCCAGCAGTCGGCGGCTGGGCTTCGACCACCTCGTCTTGCAAGTAGCGCTGGAGGTCACGGGCCAGCGCGTTCGCCGTCTCGTACCGGCGCGAACGGTCCTTCTCCAGGCACTTCATGACGATCCAGTCCAGCTCGCCGCGCATCAGCTTCGCCAGCCTGCCCGGCTCCGTCTTTCGGGTCGCGGCGATACTCGCGAGGGCCTCGGACGTGCTGAGCCGGGTGCTCGGCCGCGGCGGCTCCTCCTCCCGAATCACGCGCAAGATCTCAAGCAGCGCGCCCTGGCCCAGCCGCTTGCGGTCGATCGGCGTCGTGCCGGTCAGCAATTCGTAGAGCAGGACGCCGAGGGCGTACACGTCGGACCGCGTGTCGATGTCGAGCTGGTTGAGTTGGGCCTGTTCCGGAGACATGTACTCCGGAGTGCCGACGATCGCGCCGAACGCCGTTACCAGACTGGCGTCGGTGAGCTGGAAACCGGTCGCCTTCGCGACGCCAAAATCGATCACCTTCGGCACGAGGCGGTCGTCATAGAGGGCGACCAGCACGTTGGTCGGCTTGATGTCCCGGTGGATGACTCCCTTCTGGTGCGCGTGCTGAATCGCCTGGCAGACCGGGATGAACAGCTCCAGCCGCTCTCGGGTGGATAGCTGGCGCTCATCACAGAAGCGAGTGATCGGCACGCCCTTCACGAGCTCCATCACAAAGAAAGGCCGACCCGAGTCTGTCGCTCCGGCGTCCAGGACCTTGGCGATATTGGGATGATCCATCAGGGCCAGCGCCTGCCGCTCGGCCTCGAAGCGGGTCAAAAATTTGCCGGGAGTCCATGCCCAGCTTGATGAGCTTCAGCGCGACCAAGCGCTTGACCGGCGCTGTCTGCCGCGCCATGAACACGGCGCCCATGCCGCCCTGTCCGAGTGTTTCCAGCAGCTTGTACCTGCCGGCGATGATCGACCCTTCACCCTCGCCGGCGCTGTGGTATGACTCGCCTTCGGCCAGGCTCGAAACGGCGGGGGATTGCTCACCCGGCGGGACGGTGGCGGCCTCAGCCGCGCCGACCTCCACTTGGGCCGGCGATTGCAGAAAGCTGCCGACTTGCGGATGGGCGGCGAGGAGGCGTTCAACCCGTCGCCGTAAGCTGATGTCATCGCCACAGGCGGCGTCCAGGTAAGCAATGCGCTCTTCGGCCGTAACCTTTTCCAGGGCAGCGACGAAGATGGCTTCAGCCGGGGATTGTTCGGTCATGGCAAAAACTCCGTTCTGCGAACGGTGAAAATCGTCGCGCCGGCGCAACTTTCTGGGAGCAAAACGTCGTTTAACCCGGAGCCAACGGCGACCGCGACCGCTTTGTGTTTGGACTGAATCAGTGCACGCCGTCGCCGTTGGCTCCGGGTTAAACAAGCGCGGCGGTTGCGGCTTCACCGCGCTGTAGACTGCGTGGCTGTCCTCCTTCAATGCGGAAAAACTCAGCGAAGCCCCTCACGGACGTGGAAGAATATCTTGATCCGGGTCCTCTCGGAGCTCGCTAAACAGCCAGGAACGGGCATAAGCCCACCAGCGCTCGGCGGTTGCGACCGAGATACCCAGTGCGGAGGCCGCTTCGACCGAAGACAGCCCGGCGAAGAAGCGCAGCTTCACCAGTTCGGCCTTGGCTGGCTCTTCGACCGCGAACCGGGTCAGGGCATCGTCGAGCGCCATTAGGCCGTCCGGCGATTCAGTGATGCGGTGATGATCGCGCAGCGCCGCGCGCCGCAGTCCACCGCCGTGACGGATCGCCTGCTTGCGGCGGGCGGCGTCCACGAGAATTCGCCGCATGGCCTCGGCAGCGGCAGCGAAGAAGTGGCCGCGATGGTCCCAATGTTGCCCTTGTCCATCTCCAACCAGGCGCAGATAGGCTTCGTGAACCAGGGCTGTCGGTTGCAGCGTCTGCCCCGGCTGCTCCTGGGCCAGTCGCTGCGCAGCCAGCAGGCGCAGCTCGTCGTAGACCAGCGGCAGCAGTTGCTCTGCGGCGTGCGGGTCGCCCTCTTCGATGGCAGACAGGATGCGGGTGACCTCACTCATTTACGTTCGGATACCCATTTCCTCAAGCTTGCGATAGAGCGACGAGAGCCCCAGGCCCAGGCGGCGGGCGGCCTCGCGCTTGTCGTCGCCGCATGCGCACATCACGCGTTGAATGTGGTGCCGCTCGTAGTCGCGCACGGCCGCGCGCAGGTTGTCGCCCGACCCTTCGGAATCGGTTTCGACAATCAAGCCAGGCGGAAAATCGTCGGGGATCAAGGTTGAATCTTCACACAGGATCACCGCACGCTCGAGCGCGTTGTCGAGCTCGCGCACATTGCCGGTCCATCGAGCCGCCATCAGGCCGCGGATGGTCGCATTGTCAACGCCGGTGACCCGTTTGCCGAGATGTTTGGCGTGCTTGGCCAAAAGGTGGGCCACCAGGTCGGGAATATCTTCGCGGCGGTCGCGCAAGGGCGCCAGGTGGATCGAGACGACGTTGAGACGATAATACAGGTCGGCACGAAAACGATCGGCGGCGACTTCGGCGGCCAGGTCCTTGTTGGAGGCCGTCAGCAGCCTGGCGCGGAAGACGACCGGATGGGTCGCTCCCACGGGCAGGACCTCCTTGTTTTCGATCGCGCGCAGCAATTTGGCCTGGGTCGAGCGCGACAGTTCGCCGATCTCATCGAGAAAGACAGTCCCCCGGCCGGCCGCCACGAACACGCCGGCGTGGTCGCGGTCGGCCCCGGTAAACGCCCCGCGCACATGGCCGAAGAGCTGATTCTCGAGCAGGTCGTGCGGTATCGCCGCGCAATTCACCGCGAGAAACACTTCATCAGGCGCCGGTCCCAGGGTATGAAGCGCCCGTGCAACCAGCTCCTTGCCGGTCCCGGACTCCCCGGTCACAAGCACGGTGCTGTGCGTGGGACCGACCTTGCGGATCAACGTCTTCACGGCCCTCATGGGCGGGCTGTCGCCGACCAGAGCATCGAGATTGCCGTCGGCGTGTAGCTGGCGCCTCAAGGCCTGATTCTCCCTCAGCAGCCGGCGCAGGCTCATCAGCCGGTCGAGCTTGGCGAGGAGGTCTTCGAAGAGGACCGGCTTCATCAAGTAATCCTGAGCACCGCGCTGGAAGGCCGCCACGGCGTTTTCAACCGTCGCGTAGGCGGTAATCATCACAAATAGGGTCTCGGGACGGATCTGGAGCGCCCGGTTGAGCACCGTGATCCCATCGGCCCCCGGCAGTTGCACGTCGCAGAGCACGATATCAGGCTCGAACGCCGCGACCTGAGCCAGTGCCGAGTGCAGGTCGGCGGCCGTCGCCACCTCGAATTGCTCCCCCAGGAGAAACTCCCGGAGCGTCAGGTTGATGACCTCTTCATCGTCCACGATGAGGATACGGCCGCGCAAGGGCGCGGGATCGGATTGGATGGTACGTTCGAACACCTTGGATGTGCCCTTCTTAGATTCTTTCCGCTGAACTTCTACTTCTACGCAAGATGCGCGCATCTTGCGATCGCCGGACGGAGCCGGCTCCTACAAAGGCACCTGTTGCTCACCCCCTCGCCACACTCACTCTCACGCCGAACTCGGCGCGCGCCCGCTCTTCAGCAAGTTCCGTTCCAGGTCAAGCCCCTCTGGCTCCGGTTTCGACGCATCGGTCGCCACTCTCATTTCAACCGGCAGCCGCACGACAAACGTGGAACCCCGGCCCGACTGGGATTGAAAGCTCAGCGTCCCGGAAAAGTCCTCCAGGATCCGGCGGCTCACGAAAAGGCCCAGTCCCGTCCCGTGCGCCTTGGTGGTGAAGAACGGCTGAAACAACCGGCAGCGGTCGGCCAGGGAGATTCCCCGGCCGTCGTCTAAGACCGACAGCTCGAGCCACCCGTCAAGGGCGTAAGCTTCCACGCGGATCTGCCCTTGATCGTCGGTGGCATCGATCGCGTTTAACACCAGGTTCAGAACGACTTGAGTCAAGTAATCGCGCACGCCGCGGATCGTGGGCAGATCGGCGGGAATCTCAGTGGTGATCACACGCTGCTTGGTGCGCTGGTAGTACTTGGCGATACCCAGGGCTTCGTCGACAACCTCGCTGAGCCGGAACCTGGTCGCAACCGTCGACGCCGGCCGGGAAAAATCGATCAGCTCGCGAATGGTCCGCTCGATCCGTTGTAACTGGCGCGCGGCCAGATCGAGCTTCTCGGCGGTGTAGGGATCAGGCCCGCGGCGCTTGAGGATCTGCACGAGCGAGCTGAGGGCCGCCAGCGGATTGCCGACCTCGTGAGCGATGCCGGCCGCCAGCAACCCGAAGGCGGCCATCTTCTCCTGGTGGATCACGCGCGCTGCAAGGCGCGGAGAGCGTCGGTCCGCTCAAGGACGCGCCGCTCCAGACCGGTCTGAGCCGCCGCCAGCTCGCCATTCAATCGTTCGAGCTGCTCACCAGCCGCGTGCAGCGATCCCGCCAACGACGAGCTGGCCCAGGTCACCCAGACCATGATGGTCAAGGTCAACGGCAGCGTCGTCTGCGCCCAGGCGCAGCTTCCCAGCACGCGAGCCAGACACAACAGGCTTACGGTGTGAAAGCCGAGCGTCCACCAGGCCACGGCCGGCCGGTAGCGAATCGAATAGCAGATCAAAGAGAGCAAGTAATACCACCGAAATGGACTGGAGAGCCCGGTGTCGTGATAACAAAGGAGCGCAATGAACACGGATTCCAGCAGCGAGACGAACACCGGCCACCGCTTGAGAAAGACCTCGCCCATCCTCCAGAAAGCCAGGTCGAGCGCCGCGTAACCCGCTCCCAAAGCGAGAAAGGCGCGAACCGCCGAGGGGTTATGCAAGCCGGTCCGGGTTTGAACCAGGATGTAACCGATGACGACGCCGAACCAGCGCAGCTTGACCACGCTGGCCTCCGCGGCCAGCTCCCAGCGCGATCGTTCGGTCGTCAGCACCGTCATCGGTCGAAAGCTCCCAGGGAACCGCTACGCCCACTCCCGTTCCCATTATAGGGAGTTCCGTATAGGGATCGCTGCATAGCCAGGGCGCTCGCCCCGTTTTCTTCCGCCCGTTGCGAAAGGGGGGGAAAGCTCACTGCCTGTCAGCCGCTGGCCACTTTCCCCTTGCCTGCGCGGCCGGCAAATCGTTAAGTTTGGAACTCGATCATCGAGGAGGAGGAACTGTGTCCGACAACCTTGACGCACTTCTGGCTCGGGCCAAGTCGATCCGCGCGGACATCTTGAAGATGACGACCGCGGCGGGCTCGGGTCACCCCAGCAGCTCGCTTTCGGCCACCGAGGTCGTGACGGCCCTCTATTTCGGTGGCGTAATGCGCTACGACCCCAAGAACCCCCACTGGCCCGACCGGGACCGCTTCATCCTCTCCAAGGGGCACGCGGCGCCGGTCCTCTATGCGGCGCTGCGCAAGCCGGCTACTTTCCGCACGACGAGATCATGACGCTGCGCAAGCTGGGCAGCCCGCTCGAAGGGCACCCGAATATGAAGCGGCTGCCCGGAGTCGAGGCCTCCACCGGCTCGCTCGGCCAGGGGCTCTCGATCGGCGTCGGTCACGCCCTGGCCGCCCGGATCGACAAGAAACACTATCACACCTACGTACTCACCGGGGACGGCGAGCTCGGCGAAGGACAGAACTGGGAAGCCGCGGCCTCGGCCGCCAAGTACGGGCTCGACAACCTGACCTTGATCGTCGATCGCAACCATTTCCAGCAGACCGGGGCGGCCGAGGATGTGCTGAACCTCGACCCCATCGACGGCAAGTTCACGGCATTTGGCTGGAAAACCCAGGTCATCGGCGGCAACGACTTGCGCGAAGTGCTCAGGGCCTTCGAGCGTCTCAAGGCGGTGCAGGGACAGCCCACGTGCATTGTGTCGCTCACCCACAAGGGCGAGGGCATCCTCGAATTGCTCCGCAAGCTGGGCGACACCAACTTCCACGGCAAGCCGGTGCCTCCGAAGTATCTCAGCGAGGCCCTCGCCGAGGTTGCCACTGCGCCCGAATGATCGGGCACGAATTCACAAAAAGGGACGCTGGTCGCGAAAGGTGATCATCCATGGCCGGAGCATCCTCCGCGTTGCAGACGAAACGGGAACTGGGCAAGGCGACCCGCGACGCCTTCGGCCGTGCGCTCGAAGCCTTCGGCGCCGACCATCCGGATCTCGTGGTCGTCGATGCCGACGTGAGCAACTCGACCCGCACCGAATGGTTCGGCAAGAAGTTCCCCGAGCGGTTTTTCAATATCGGGATCGCCGAAAGCAATCTCGTCGGCATCGCCGCCGGGCTGGCTTCCGCCGGCAAGACCAGTCTGATCGCGAGCTTCGCGGCTTTCATCACCTGCAACGCTTTCGACCAGCTCCGGATGTCGGTCGCCTATCCCGGGCTCAACGTCAAGGTCGTCGGCAGCCACGCCGGCATCTCGATCGGTGAAGACGGGGCATCGCAGATGGGCATCGAAGATGTCGCACTGGCCTGCGCCTTACCCGGCTTCGTCGTCATCGTTCCAGCCGATGACGAGTCAGCCAAGGCCGCCACCGCGGCGATGCTCAATTACAAGGGACCGGTCTACCTCCGCGTCGGCCGCCCGGAGGTGCCCAAGGTCTACGCCGGCGGCTCGGTTCCGTTCACGATCGGCCAGGCCAACCAGCTTCGCGACGGCTCGGACCTTACGATCGTGGCCAACGGCCTGATGGTCGCCCCGGCCCTGGATGCCGCCGAAGCCTTGGCCGGTAGCGGGATCAAGGCCCGCGTGCTCGATATGCACACGGTCAAACCCATCGACCAGGCCGCGCTGGCCAAGGCGGCACGCGAAACCGGCGCGCTGGTCGTCGCCGAGGAGCATCTGGCCCACGGAGGCTTGGGCAGCGTGGTCGCGATGACCGTTTCCGAGTCACATCCCGTGCCCATTCGGTACGTCAACCTGGGCGACCAGTTCGGCGAGAGCGGTGCCCCCGAAGAACTGCTCGAAAAATACGGCCTGACCGCGGCCAAGGTCGCGCTAGCGGCCAGATCCGTCATCGCGGCCAAGGGCCGATAGGCACAGCGCCTAACTCCCCGCCTTGGTGAGGGGGGGGTGGTCTCGGCGCAACCAATTACAAGGCGTTCCCACAAATTCAAGGCGACGCGGCCATCTTTTGCGCGGCCTGGGAGCTGGTGGAGATGTACTGGCGAGATCGGGGCTTGGATCCAGATGAACTCCGACTTCAAAGATCTCTTGAATCACCCGCATTGTAGGCACCCGCCAGCTCCTGGGCCGACCGTCCAGGCGATCGGTGTTCCGCCAGCGCCCGCCGCAGCCGCTCAGATGGGGACCGCACCCTTTGGCGCCGTCGCCAGGGCGTGGTCCCCGCGAAACCGAAACGGTGGCAGCAAGGTCGGCCGTCACTACCAGCAGCAGCCCCAACTCCAGCCGCAGCCATAGCCGTAGCCATAACCATAGCCGCACGAGGGGTAGTAGTAGCAGGGGGTGCAGGAGTACGTCGCCGGGTAATAGTAGGTCGTCGGGTAGGCATAGTGAACGCTCACCGCCTGCGTGCTGGGCGCCGCAGACTGTGTGCTGGGCGCCGCAGACTGTGTGCTCGGCACCGCCGGCGTGGCCGGCGCCTGATGCGGGGCGGCAGCCGGCTGCGCGTAGACAACGGGGTGGTAATAGTAAGCCGGCGCGTAACTGTAACCACAACCGTAGTACGGCGCGTAATAGCCACAGCCACAGCACCAGCAGGCCGATGCCTTCTGATCGGTGGCGAACAGGATGCCCATGCCGAACGCCGCCGCCAAAATCACGTTGCGCAATCTCATGGTCTTGTTCCTCTCAAGAAGCTCAAGGCATGGTCGAGACAGGCTCGACGACATCGAAACGGACTCACGTCACACTTCCTCTCAAACGAGGCGAACTCCGTTCTGTTTGGGTGAAGCTCGGTTTTTTTTGGTCCTCGCGATCCGAGCTGCGGCGAGGTTCCTCGCAACGTGGCGTCCGGCTATGACTTGCGGGCACGCTTCCCCTCGAGGGTGGCACCGCACTCCTACCGGCCGCACCGACTCCGAGCGGCGAGGCACTCGCCGTCGGAGCTGCGCACTCCGTTGCATGCGCGAGTTTCCTTACTGCACAAACTATGCCAGCAGCCGTTTTTGCTGTCAAGGATATGTCACAGTGACAGTAAGGCTTGTGCCAGGTCCTGGGTCAAATCGTCCAGGTGCTCGCAGCCGGCGCTCATTCGGATGAACCCTTCGGCGATCGTGTCGCCTCCCCACCGAGCCCGGCGCTCGGCGGTCGTGTGCAAGCCGCCGAAGCTGGTGGCCTGCTCGATCAGCCGGCATGCACCCAGGAATTTCTCGGCGGCCTGGGCCGACTCCAGCTCGAAGCCCACCACGGGGCCAAACCGCGTCATCTGCCGTGTGGCGACCGCATGGGCCGGGTCTTCGGGCAGGCCCGGGTAACGAACGCGGCATACCTCCGGGCGGCCCGACAAGAACCGGGCGATAGCGAGGGCGTTGGCGGCCATGCGCTCGAGCCGGACATCCAGCGTGCTGAGCGAGCGGTGGGCCAGCCAAACCTCCATCGGTCCGGGGATCGCACCAAACCGGGTGCGCCAGTCGCGCAGGACCCTCGCCCAATCGGGGTCGCGAACCGCCACGTGGCCCAGGATCAGATCGCCGTGCCCGGTCAGCGCCTTCGTGTCCGAGGCCAGCGAAAAATCCGCGCCGAGAGCGAGCGGCCGCTGTCCCAGCACGGTCGCCGTGGTGTTATCCACCACCACCAGCACGCCCTGGGCGTGAGCCTTCTGGACCAAGCCCGCGATATCGCAAACGTCGAGCCCCGGATTGCTGGGGCTCTCCAGCCACAGGAGCTTGGCTCCCGTCAGGTGTGCGCCCTGGGCGTCACCGGCTGTCGGGGCCGTACGGATGGTCACGCCGATCTGGGCGAAAAACCCCTGCGCCAGCACTCGCGCTGCGTAGTAGCCATCGGAGGGCATGACCGCGACGTCGCCCGGGCCAAGCAGACAGCCCATGATCGCCGAGGTCGCCGCCATCCCCGAGGCGAAGACGACCGCCTCGCCCCCCTCGAGCTCGCCGAGAGCGCGTTCGAACAGCGTCCAGGTCGGGTTGTGATAGCGGCCATAGCTGTAGGCCGAGCTCGCTGGATCGCCCGCCAGGTGGTAAGGGCCCGCGAAGACGGGGCCGGGAAGGAACGGTGATCCTTGAGACGGCTTTGGCCGGCCGGCGCGGATGACTTTGGTGGCGTCATGCATGTTGTGGTCTCAAGAGCGCTTGGCTCGGCGGCTCGTCCTGTTGTCCGCGTCTTCGACTTGGCGCGGCCGAGGGGCCGGTGCGCCGCGAAGCAATCCTTCCGTGCTCAAGTCCTCGTCGATATCCGGCCAATGGATTCCATAGCCGCCGCCGGCCACGCGCCAGTTCTTCCGCTCTGCCGCAGAGGCGTTCAGCAACCGCGGATACCACGCGAGCGGAACCGTGATGGTCCGCCCGTCTCGAAGGGACACACTCAAGGTATCTTTCGTCAACTTCACACCGGCGACCCGTTCGTCAGCCGTCAGCGCCAAGATGCCCATGCCAAGCCTCCAAGAATGCCGCTTGATGTTGAATCACCAGTGTCTGAAGCCGCCGCAACTCCTTGGGCGAGAAGCCGAAGTTCCGCGCGAGGCCGACCGGCCGCAACCAGAACTTGGCTGACGAATCGTCCCTATCAACATGGACATGCGGCGGCTCGTCGGGTTCATGGCTGTAGAAGTAAAATCGGTATGGACCGCTGCGCAAGACGGTCGGCATGAGCCATCCATTTCTCCGCGTCGCGGGATTGCACACCCGCTGAATTTCACCCCGCGCCAAATCGCACCGAGCCAACCCCGTCACTCTCGCTCAAATGCCTCAAGAATTCAACCTCGACTCCTCCTCTCCCCGACCCGCGGGACTTTCCCGTTGACTGCCTGTAGAATCGAACGGTCTTCGAGTCCGGCTGACCGATGCAACTCAGACCTGGTTTCAAGGCGAACACGTTAGGAGGAAAGCGTCCCGTGAAAACCGTGCGCGTTCAGTTCGAATCGGGCTCCGATGGGGTTCTCCACCAAAAATCGCACCGCTCCGCGTGAGTTTTGCCACTCGCGCGCATTCTCTTAGTTGGGGGGGATCGATGTCCCAGACCGTCGAGGGTGCGCCCTGCCCGCTCGAGCAGTACCGCGATTATCTGAGGTTGCTGGCTCGGCTGCGGCTCGACACCCGGCTGCGAGGGCTGATCGACCCTTCCGACATCGTGCAGCAGACGCTCATGAAAGCCCACGAAAGTCTGGCAGGCTTCCGGGGCACGACCGACGCCGAGCTCCAGGCCTGGCTGCGGGCGATTCTGGCGCAGCAGATCGCCCTGGCCGCCCGCATGGGCAGCCGGGGGCCGGGGCAGATGCAGTCATTAGAGTCCCTGCTCGAGCAGTCGTCGGCCCGGCTCGAGGCCATGCTGGCATCCGAGCAATCGAGCCCCAGCGCGGCGAACATGCAAACCGAGCGATTGATCGAGCTGGCGGGAGCCATGGAGAATTTGCCCGACGACCAGCGGACGGCGCTCGAGCTGAGATACCTGGGAGGTCTTTCCGTCGCGGCCGTCGCGGCCCGGATGAATCGAAGCACAGTGTCGGTGACCGGCCTTCTATACCGCGGCACGAAGGCCCTGCGGGAGAGGATGGGGCTATAGCGGTCGACGCATTATCGACAGAATCCAGGGGGATCGCCGGACGGAGCCGGCTCCTACAAGACCACGCTGATGCGCCGGGCCGTTGTAGGAGGGGGCTCTGTCCCCCGATCTGTTGGTTGGCGCAATTCTGCGTTCAGCGGCAGGCAGTCGAAAACCAGATACCAGCCAGTTGAGACAACTTCATCATGGCCAGCGACCACGCCTACAACGCGGGCTCGGAACGCGAGGCGCAACTCATGCAGGTCCTGGATGCCTACCTCCAAGCCGTCGAATCCGGGCAGTCGCTCGACCGAACGGAATGGCTGGCGCAATACCCCGACCTGGCTCTCGAGCTCACTCAGTTCCTGGAAGAGCAAGACCGGCTGATGCGGTTGACCGAGCCGCTCCGCCCCATTGCCGAGGCAGCCTCCCTTGATGCGTTTTTGACCGATGACATGCTCGACCTGTACGAGACTGGAACCAGGCGAGCCCGGTCGCGTAAGCGCCGGGAGTCTCCGCTGGACGATGCGCCAAGAAGCGGCGCGGTCGACGCTAGCTCGGCCCCCAAACTTCGCCAGTTCGGCGATTACGACCTCATCGAGCCGATCGCCCACGGCGGCATGGGAACCGTTTTCAAAGCGCGGCACCGGAGCTTGAACCGGCTGGTGGCGCTGAAGATGATCCACGGAGGCGCGCTGGCGGCCGGCGAGGATTTGCAGCGGTTCCGCCTTGAAGCCGAAGCGGTCGCTCACCTCGACCACCCGAGCATCGTGCCGATTTACGATGTGGGCGAGCACGACGGGTTCAGTTATTTCTCGATGAAGCTGGCCGACGGCGGCAGCCTGGCCCAGCGGATTGCCGGTTACACGGCCGACCCCCGGCTGGCCGCCAAACTGCTGGCCGCTGTCGCCCGGGCCGTCCACCATGCCCACCAGCGCGGGATTTTGCATCGCGACCTCAAGCCCTCGAACATCTTGCTCGACGAAATCGGCCAGCCGTACGTGAGCGACTTCGGGATGGCCAAGCGGCTGGAGAACGAATCCGAGCTGACCCAGTCCGGCGCGATCGTGGGCACTCCCAGTTACATGGCCCCCGAGCAGGCTTCGGGCAAGCGAGGCGTGGTCACCACGGCGGCGGATGTCTACGGCTTGGGCGCGGTCTTGTACGCCATGCTGACGGGGCGCCCGCCATTTCAGGGCGATTCGGCATTAGAGACCATCGAGAATGTCAAGGAGCGCGAACCCGACCCGCCCAGCGGAATCAACCGGCGCGTCGACCGCGATCTCGAGACGATCTGCCTGAAGTGCCTGGAGAAAGAGCCCGAGCGCCGCTACGCCTCAGCCCTGGCCGTGGCCCTTGACCTGGAGCGCTGGCTCATTGGCGAGCCCATCGCGGCCCGCCCGGCGGGACGTCTGGGGCGGGCGTGGCGGTGGTGCCGGCGGAACCCGGCCATGGCGGGGCTGCTGGCTACGGTGATGGTCCTGTTGTTCGTGGTCGCCGGAGTCGCCATCACTGGCTACGCGCGGACCTCGACGGCATTGGCCGAAACTGTCCGACAGCGCGATCAAGCCCGCTACAACCTTTACCTGTCTCACATGCGCCTGGCCCATCAGGATTGGGCCGCGGGCAATGTCCGCCGGATGCTAGACCTCCTCGATGGAGCGGGGCCTGGCCCGGACCAGCGCGATTTTCGCGGCTGGGAGTGGTATTACTTGCGCTCCTTGGGTCAACAGGACCTGGTGACCCTCCACGATCATGAGGGCGGCGTCATGTGCGTGGCGTGGAGCCCCGACGGCACGAAGCTGGCTTCCGGGGGCCGGGACAAAACCGTCAAGATCCGGGACGGAACCACGGGCCAGCAGGTTCTCAGCCTCAGCGGACACGACAGCTTTGTCTGGTCGGTGGCGTGGAGCCCCGATTGCCGGCGCCTCGCCGGCGCCGGAACCGATCCGACAATTCGCGTCTGGGACGCATTCACCGGTCGAGGGGCCCTGACCTTACCCGGCCATCGATTCCGCGTTCGCGCGGTAGCCTTTAGCCCTGACGGTAAACGCATCGCCTCGGCAAGCGATGACAAGACGCTCAGGGTTTGGGACTCCGCGAGCGGTCGCGAGCTCCTTTGCCTCCGCGGCGAGAGCGCCGAGCCCTGGTCGGTGAGCTGGAGCACTGATAGTCGGCGGTTGGCCGCTGCGTTCAACTATGCGGAGGACAAGAAGGTCAAGATCTGGGATGTGGTGACCGGCATGCTCGTCCAGGCCCTCAAAGCGGGAAAGGCGGTGATCGCTCAGGTCGCCTGGAGCCCCGACGGCCGGCGCCTCGCCGCCGCGAGCTGGGACCAATGGGTCTGGGTCTGGGATCCGGGCGCCGGAAAGCTCTTGCTCAATTTCCGGGCGCATCCGGGAAAGGTTAATACCGTTTGCTGGAGTGCGGAGGGAACCCGGCTGGCCACGGGTGGCGAAGACGGGACGGTACGGATCTGGGAAGCCGGCACCGCCCGGGAGCTCAACGCGCTGCGCGGGCACCACGATTTCGTCGAGTCGGTAGCCTGGTGCCCGGACGGCCGGCTCGCGTCGGCAAGCCGCGATGGGACAGTCAAGATCTGGGACCCGGCCGCCACGCGAGAGGCGATCATTCTCGCAGGCCGAAGCCCCGTGGCATGGAGCCCCGACGGCCGCCTGCTGGCAACCCGTGGTACGGCGACGGATCCGGATCGGGGGACGCTCGTGATCTTTAACGCCGCGATGTGGAACGAAGTCGGCAGGCTCCGTGCCTCCGTCGGGCTTAAATCCGCCGACTGGAGCCTCGACGGCGCGCGCATCGCCTTGGGTTCGAGCGACGGGACCGTCCAAATCTGTGAGGTGGCGACAGGGCGAGTGCTCAAAAGCATGACCGCGCGCTCAGGAGGCATTCAGACCGTCGCCTGGAGCCCGGACGGTCGCATGCTGGCAACCCCACTCGCCGGGGGAGATCGGTCCGTAACGATATGGGACGCCGCCAACGGTCGCTCGATTCGCTCCCTCGAGGCCCCAGAGTTCAGCGACCAAGCGATCAAGGGCCTCAGCCCCGGATCGGCGGTCTGGAGTCCCGATGGCCGTCGCCTTGCCACAAGCGTCTGTGGGGACCATGAATTGGTCGAGATCTGGGAAACCGGCACGTGGAAGCGAATCCATCGCCTCGAACGAGGCCGGCCCCATTACTTCGGCTACGACGGCCAGCACGCGGTCGCCTGGAGCCCCCGGGGCGATCGGCTGGCGTCGGGCAACTCGCAGGGGGAAATCATCGTCTGGGAGGCACGGACCGGGCGCGAGCTGGTCCGTGCGTACGGCCACTCCGCAAACATCCGCTCCATCGCATGGGGCCCAGACGGCCAGCGCCTCGCGACTGGCAGCGAGGACCGCGCCGTCAAGATCTGGGATGCCGAAACCGGTAGTGAACTGCTAACACTCCGCCACGACGAGGACGAGATAGTCTACTCGGTTAGCTGGAGCCCTGACGGCCGTTGCCTAGCCTCGGGCGGAATGAGGACAATCAAGGTGTGGGAGGCTCCTGCAAAAGGGAAGAAACCAGGACGCGATCAGTTGAGCCAGGAATGAACGGTGACTCCCTAACGCTCCGATATCAGCGCAGTGCGTCCCCGTTTCCTCCCCAACCGGCCGGTCCGCGTCGTCGCCTTTTCGCCGGATGGCCGTATGTTAGCCTCGTGTGGCGACCTCCCCGGCGGGGGCATCGAGGCGATCGTCTGGCGCGCCGTTGGATGGGACCGGGCCAAGCTGCCTGCAACGCAACCTCTCTCGAAAGAAGATTGAGATTAAGAGTAGATTTACGAGTAGGCTTACTCTGTGCGCGGAAGAGAGCCACCCAACGCCGTTAAGCATTTTTTTTGCATGGAAATAGGGGGTTTTGGCGATTCGGTGTACCGTTTTTGTGAACAGGGGTGTCGCTGCAAACGCAGCGACATCAGAAAGCCCTGGAAAAACAGGCAATTTCGGGAGGGGCTTGGGCACCTGCCTTTCCAAAATGCTTAACGGCGTTGAGAGCCACCCCTCGGCAGCCTCGCGGAGATTCGCCTGGACCTCCTCGATCGTTTCGCCTTGGGTATAGCAGCCCGGCAGCGCCGGTACCTCGGCCGAAAAACCGCCGACTTCAGGCTCGGGGTAAACCAGCGCCGTCAGCGTGACGGTGATCTGCACGGGAATCGGGGCAGTGTCTTCCTTCATCGCCGACCTCCTTGATCCTCATGATATACCTTGTGCCGGAACTGGCGCCCGGCAGGGCAGACTGCTGCATCCACGCCGTCGCCGTGGGTTCCGTGTTAAACGAACCCGCGGGTCGGGTGCAGCGGAGGTCCCAGTCGTACGGCCTCAGGAGGGCGCGTAGCGCGTGAGCCCCGGCACGCGGTCGAAGTCAGCGTCGTTGCTGGCCAGCTTGGTCAGGCCATTCGCTTGCATGACGGCGACGATCAGGCCGTCGTTGGTCAATAGCCCGACCTGCTGGCTCAGGGCGGCTGCCGTCGCAAGCAAAGCAGGCGCAACGGCCAGCACCTGGAGGTTGCTTTGGAGAATGCGCTCGACGGCCTGCCGGAAGGCCGTCAGTTTCTGCACTTGGGCGGGCTTCGCCCGCAAGCGGTTGCCGATCCCGGCAAAGGGCCACCCGAACAGGACGCTCGCCTGGATTGTCATGAGGCGATGGGAGACTTCAGTCAGCGCGTGGGTTGAGGTAAAGCCGGCAAGCTCTCGGTTCTCGATCCGTTGCAATAGATCGCTGCACGCCGGGCCCCAGACGGGGTGCGGCTGGAAGTGGTCGGTGAGGATGTTCGCATCGACGAACACGGCATCTCCGGCCGCGAGGTCGGCGAAGGTCATGGCCCCTCCGGCGGAGGTGGGAAGTCGAGTTCGGGGTCGGTGGCGAAGCGGTCGGCGTCCTCGGCACTGCCCTTCCAGCCGCAGATACCGTAGGTTTCCTGGACCCAACTGCCTTTGAGGGCAATCGTGACCTGCACTCGCTCGTGCTCCTTCAGCGGTAGTGGCTGGTTCGGCTTGAGCACGCCATTCTCGTAGACGGCTTCGACGGTCAGAGGCATGATCGTGGCTCCGGACGAGGAGTTGAACGCACGAGGCTAGTATACCGCCCGCGCGGCCGGCTGAACACGCCATGAGCGTAGCACGCCAGGCGGTCGCAAGTCTGATCTCCTCCCCCGTGTGGGGGGGACGAAGGGGAAAAACGGAATAAATTCCGTTCTACGAGTCTCCTCCCCCCGTGTGGGGGAGGATTAAGGTGGGGGTCGGACCCTACGGTGCACGAAGATTGACCAGCAGAATCCGCGTCGAGACAATGAGAAAAACCCCCCAGCGCAGAAGGGGAATGCCGATGGCCTCCGTCAACCTGGAACAGAGAGTCGCAACCCTGGAAGCCGAGGTGGCCAGCCTCAGGGCGAGGATCGAGACGCCCACAGCGGCGAAGCACCTCCCGTGGTGGGAGCGAATCGCAGGCTCGTTCGACCACGATCCCCTTTACGAAGAGGCGATGCGACTGGGTCGGGAATGGCGCGAGTCTTTTCGGCCAAAGGCCACCCGCCGCAAGAAGCAACCGAATGCTCGTACTCGATGAAGATCGCCGCCATCGTCCTTACCCACGACGCAACCCTGCTGAGCAAGAACCTCTCTGACTTCCGCAAGGTCCCCGGCTTGAAGGTTGTCGATTGGACCCTCCCCAGCGAAAGTTGACCGTGTCCCCCATTAAGCGATCGACCACTCCGCAACCCAGAATTCGACCACGAAGAACTCGATCTTTCCTTTCGCCTCTTTCGCTCATTTCGTGGTTGATCGAATCTCGCGAAGACTGAACTGGATTTCCTTTTCCTGCCGGAATTCGCGTCACGATAAGCGTGCCTTGGCCAACATCATCGCGCCGTCGGCCTTCGATTTCCGCGCAGTACCTCGACCCGGAAAAAAATTGACAGTTCTCGCGGAACACCACCCGGAAATTCGGCACGCGCCGATCCCTGTCCCGAGGGTGAGTCGGGCCACATACCAACCCGAAGCGTGAGCGAGGGCGCGGGCGTGGCGCCGCAAGGAACTTGCGGCATCCCTCGCTCACGCTTCGGGTTGGTGTGGCCCGTGCCCTTCGACCCGGTGGTGTTCCGCGAGAAGTGTCAAAAAATTCGCGGTAGTCGCGTGAGTTTTCCCCGCCCGGCGCATTCTTTGATCTTAGTGGTACGACGATGTTCCGAACTCGAGTCAAGGAGTGCGCACCGAAGAGCCGGTCATCACGAATCGATAATCAATCAACGTTGAGCTGAGCTGCTCGTGCGTTTCGCCCTCGGGCGAGGCGAGCAGGGCCGAGCGGCTCGCGGGCGATCGATCTGCGCACCGTGGTCGGCGATTCGCCCCTCGGGTCATGGACCAACCTGTGCGTTCAACCACGATTCAGCGCTCACGACCAAGGACAAGGGACCAAGGACCAAGGACTCAGCATTGAGCATTCCCAACAAAGGACAAAGGACCAAGGACCAATGACGACCGAAGGAGCCACACCCATGTCGCTTCGCCTCTCCGCCGTGCACCGTTCGACCAGTCGAGCCCGACAGCAGGCCCGCGCCCGCAACCGCCGCCGCCGGCTCTGGGCGCCGGAAGGGCTGGAGGGCCGAGTTCTCCTGTCGGCGACGCCCTACTTGGTGATCAACACCAGCAGCGACCCTACCGTCATGGGCTCGCTGCCTTGGGGTGTCACTCAGGCCAACGCCAACACCAACGCCGCCGGCAGCATCATCGAGTTTGACCCGACCGTCTTCGCCACGCCGCAGACGATCACCCTCTCCAGCACGCTCGTGCTGAGCGAATCGCCCGGGCCGGAGGTCATCGATGGCCCCAGCGCGGGAGTCGTGATCAGCGGCAACAATGCCGTGGAGGTGTTCCAGGTCAATGGCGGCGTGACGGCCACGCTAGCGGACTTGACGATTTCGGGGGGCTCGGCCAACTACGGAGGCGGCATCCACAACAGTGGCACGTTGACCGTCTCTGGTTCGACCGTTGCGGGCAGCTCGGCCGTGTACTTCGGCGGCGGCATCTACAACGGCGGCACGCTTACGGTCACCGGCAGCGCGATCGAAAGCAACATGGTTACCGACAGTTGCTGCGGCGCCGCCGGCGGAGGCATCGCCAACTTCGGCACCTTGACGGTCAGCGACTCGACCCTCACGGACAACTCGGTCGCGGCCTTCGACTACGGCGGCGGCATCTCCAACTACGGCACGTTGACGGTCAGTGGCAGCAACGTCACAGGCAACTCGACCGGCGACTATGGCTCCGGCGGCGGCATCTCTAGCGGCGGGGGTACGGTCACGCTCACCAGCTCCTCCATCTCGGAAAACTCGACCGGCTACCTGGGCTCTGGCGGCGGGATCTGGAACAGCGGCACGTTGGCGGCGGTCAACAGCACCATCGCGGACAATGCGTCCGGTAACGAAGGCGGCGGCATCTACAACGCTCGCACGCTGACGGCCGTCAATAGCACGATCGCCTACAACGCGTACATCGAAGGGGCGCCGGCGGCGGGGTGTACGATTCCTCCGGCGCTGCCACGACCTTGGATAACACGATCGTCGCCGCCAACACCGGCTACGACGGCGTACTCGACGACATCAACGGCGCACCGGCCTCCGTGTCGGGCCAAAGCGACCTGGTCGGCTTCGACGATACCGGCAGCTTGACCAATGGCACGAACGGCAACCTCGTCATCGGGGCCACGAATCCCGGGCTGGGCCTGCTGGCATACAACGGAGGGCCGACCCAGACTATCGCGCTTTTTGCCGGCAGTCCGGCCATCAACGCCGGGAACAATGCCCTGGCCAACGAGTACTCCCTGACCACCGACCAGCGTGGCGCCGGCTTCCCCCGGATCGTCGATGGCGGTGTGGACATCGGGGCTTACGAGCGGGCCGCGCCCGCGTCGACCGGCCTCGTGTCCTCGCCGAACCCGTCCGTGTACGGGCAGACGATCACGCTCACGGCGACGGTCACGGCCGGCAGCCCCGCGACCGTCTACACGGTCAACTCGACCGGCAGCGGCAGCTCCGGTACGGGCACCTCGGGGACGCTTCCCTACGTCATCAGCCAGGCCGATCTCAACCCCAACCTGGCCGGCAGCGTGATCCTGTTCGCCCCGACGGTCTTCAGCGCGTCGGACCCGCAGACGATCACTCTGACCAGCACGCTCGAGCTGGCCGGCCCATCCGGGCCGCTGGTGATCGACGGCCCCGGCGCGGGCGCCGTGACGATCAGCGGCGGTGGCGCCGTCGAGGTGTTTCTTGCCGAGCCCGGCGCGGTAACGACCCTCTCGGGCCTGACCATCTCGGGCGGATCGGCCGCCAACGGCGGCGGTGGCATCTTCGTCGAATATGACAGCACGCTGACGATTACCAACAGTACCATCGCCGGCAACTCGACTGCCGGCGACGGCGGCGGCATCTCCAACGGCGGCACGATGACGGTGAGCGGCTGCACCATTGAAAACAACACCGCAACCGACACGTTCGGGGGCGGCGGTGGCATCCTTAACTTCGGCTATGCCACATTGACGGTCACCGGCGGCAGCACGATCGAGGGTAACACCGCCAACGCCGGCGGCGGCATCTACAACTATGCCACCTTGACGGTCACCGACAGTACGATCGACGGCAACACGGCCTCCGTGGTCGGCGCCGCCTACGGCGGCGGCGGCATCTTGATTGATAACAGTACGGCGACGATTACCGGCTGCACCTTCGAGGACAACACCACGGGGGCCTTTGGCGGCGGGGTCGCCGGCGGTGGCACGATCACCGACTGCACCTTCGAGGGCAACACGGCCGATGTTGGCGGCGGCGTGTACGCCATTGGCACGACGACGATCACCGGCAGCACGTTCGCAGGGAACATGGCTTATGGCGCAGGTGCCATCTCCAACAACGGCACGTTGACGGTCGCCGACAGCACGATCGCGGGCAACTCGGCCAACCTCAACGGCGGCGGCATCTCCAACGATGGCGTGGCGACGGTGATCGACTGCACCGTCAACGACAACACCGCCGGCACCAGCTACGGTGACGGCGGCGGCATCTCCAACGGCGGCACGCTCTCGATCATCGATTCCACCATCGCGGGGAACTCGGCCGACTATTACAGCGGCGGCGGCGGCATCGTCAACTATGACACGTTGACGGTCAGCGGCACCACCATCACGGGCAATACAGCGAATGACGGCACTACGGGCGGCGGCGGCGGCGTCCTCAACTATGGGACGTTTACGGTCACCGACTCCACGATCACGGACAACTCGGCGGCCGGCCCCTATGGCTACGGCGGCGGCATCTACAACGCCGGCATGCTGACGATCGTGAACTCCACCATCGCGTACAACATCAGCTACGCCGACTACGGCGGCGGGATGTACGATTCCTCCGGTGCCACCACGACTTTGGATAACACGATCGTCGACATCAACACTCCCGACGACATCAACGGCGCCGCGGTTTCCTCGGCCAGTGCGTACAACCTGGTCGGCATCGACAACACCGGCAGCCTGACCAATGGCAATGACGGCAACCTGGTCGGCGTGACCAACCCGGGGCTTGCCACGGGCCTGGCAAGTAACGGCGGGCCGACGCAGACCATCGCGCTTTTGGCGGGCAGTCCCGCCATCGAGGCGGGCAGCACCGCCCTGGCCGTCGATCCCAGCACTTCGCTACCTCTGACCACCGATCAGCGCGGCGGCGGCTACCCGCGGATCGTGAATGGTACCGTGGATATCGGTGCCTTCGAGGTTCAAGCCGCGCCTGTCACGACGACCGCGACCACGGTAGGCTCCCAGGCCAATCCGTCGGCTTTCGGCCAGTCCGTCGCGTTCACGGCCACGGTGGTTCCGAGCATTGGCTCGGGCACGCCGGCCGGCGCGGTGCAGTTTCTGATCGACGGCAGCGACTTCGGTAGTCCGGTGCCGCTGGTAAACGGCAGCGCGGTGAGCGCCTCCATCAGCTCGCTCTCGGTCGCGACCCACACAATCGAGGCCGTCTACAGCGGGGGCACGGGCTTCGCCGCCAGCACCGGCACCCTAACCCAGACGGTCAACCCGGCAAACACGTCGTCCTCTCCGCCCTCGGTCCCGCCCACCGGCAGCGTGAGTTACTACGTCGGCGCCGTCAACCCGGCTGACGAGATCGGCACTGGCACCCTGAGCACAAACTCGAATGGAGTGACGACGGCCACCTTCAGCACGCACAGCCTGCCGGCCGGCACCTTCGCGATCACGGCCGTCTACGGCGGCGACACCAATTACCCGGAGAGCACATCGAACGTCGTCAGCCAGACAGTCACCCCGGCGCCCTTGGTGATCACGGCTAATAACCAGGCGAAGTCCTACGGCCAGGCCAACCCGGCGCTCACGGTCAGCTATTCGGGCTTCGTCAATGGCGATACCCCGGCCAGTCTGACGACTTTGCCGACCGTCACCACGACCGCCACGACCTCCAGCCCGGTAGGCAGCTACCCGATCACTGCCAGCGGTGCCCTCGATCCCAACTACACGATCAGTTATGTGGCCGGCACGCTGACGATCAGCCAGTCGATCATCGTCCTCGACCCGACGGCCGGCGGGGCGCTCTCCCTCTCGGGAAATGCGACCATCAAGCTCACCGGCGGCGTCTTCGTCGATTCTAGCTCGTCGTCCGCCATCTCAGCCAGCGGCAACGCCACGGTCAAAGCGTCGGTGATCGACGTGCACGGCGGCGTCCAGAAGAGCGGCAACGCGAGCTTCAGTCCGGCGCCGATTACCGGGGCCGCGACGTTGCCCGATCCGCTGGCTTCGCTGGCGGAGCCGAGCGCCTCCGGGCTGATCGGCTCAGAGACCCTGAGCGGCAATTCCTCCGCGACGATCAAGCCGGGCATCTACAGCCAGATCAGCGTGTCCGGAAACGGCACACTCACGATGAATAGCGGCCTCTACATCATCGAAGGAGGGGGCTTCACGGTCTCCGGCAACGGGAATGTCACCGGTTCCGGCGTGACGATCTTCAACGCGGGAAGCAAGTATCCCACGACGGGCGGCACCTACGGCAGTATCGCTCTCAGCGGCAACGGCTCGTACAACCTGAGCCCGCCGACTACGGGAACCTACGCTGGCATCGTGATCTTCCAGTCTCGCGATAACACCAAGGCCCTCAGCCTGAGCGGCAACGCCTCGGGAATGACCGGCACGATCTACGCTCCGGCGGCCCAGCTTGCCGAGAGCGGCAATGCCCAGCTCAACGCGGCCGTCGTCGTCGATACCATGACGATCAGCGGCAACGGCATTTCCAACACCGTGACCCTCAGCTCGCCCTCCGGTACGGTCGCTTACACCCCCGCCCAGATCCGGGCCGCCTATGGCATCAGCGCGCTGGCGCTGGACGGGACGGGCCAGACCATCGCCATCGTCGATGCCTACGACGACCCGAGCATCGGCCAAGCCCTCGACGCCTTCGATTCCCAGTTCGGGCTGACCGCGTCCGGACCAACGTTGTACGCTCAGTACGGGCCAGCCTCGTCGTTCTTGACGGTGCTCAACCAGAACGGCCAGGCCACGTCCTTGCCCTCAACCGACCCGAACGGCCCCGGCACCAACAACTGGGAAGTGGAGGAAGCGCTCGACGTCGAGTGGGCTCACGCCATCGCCCCTGGGGCTCAGATCATCCTGGTCGAAGCCAACAGCGAGTCGCTTTCCGACTTGATGGCCGCCGTGGGCACGGCCGCCCACCAGCCCGGCGTGTCGGTGGTGTCGATGAGCTGGGGTTTCCCCGAGGGCCAGGCGGTCTTCGCCGCCGATGAGGCCGCGTACGACGGCGTGTTGGACGTCCCCGGTGTGACCTTCGTCGCCAGTACGGGCGACTACGGAGCGGCCGATCCCGAGTATCCCGCCTTTTCGCCCAACGTCGTGGCCGTCGGCGGTACGAGCCTCACGCTCAATTCGGATGGCTCGTACAACAGCGAGACGGGATGGGGCTATTATTCCAGTGCCGCCGGTGCGTTCATCGGCTCGGGCGGCGGTATCAGCCTGTACGAGCCCGAGCCGTCCTACCAGCAGGGCGTCCAGTCCACGGGCAGCCGGACGACGCCGGATGTCTCGTTCGTCGCCGATCCGGCCACCGGGGCGTGGATCGCCGACCCGTACAACCTCGATCCCAGCAATCCGTTCGAGGTCGTTGGCGGCACCAGTTTGTCGGCCCCGGCCTGGGCGGGCTTGGTCGCGTTGGCCAACCAGGGACGAGCGGCCGCTGGCGAATCGTCCTTGAACACCTCCAGCCCGACAGATACGCAGCAAGCGCTCTACATGCTGCCCCAGAGCGATTACAACGCGATCACGAGCGGGACCAACGGTTATACCGCGAGCGCGGGCTACAACCTGGTGACCGGCCTGGGGACACCCGTGGCCAATTTGCTGGTGCCCGACCTGATCGCGTACCAGGGGGCCGGCACGACGTATTCGGGGCCGGCCGTCGCTCCCTTACAGAATTCCGGACTGGTCAACGCTGGGACCAGTGACAGTGGGCCGATGGATGCCTTCAGCGTTTTTGATTCGTTCACGGTGACGAATGCTGGGCTCAGCCACGCTCACGCGAAGGGTGCGAACCGGCAAGGAAGTGCGCTTGGTCACGGGACCAACGCCGCCGGCCGGGCCAACCCGCCCCTCGCCAACCTACCAGAAGGCTCTGTCAGCGGAATCCGCTCGGCGGTGGGCGATGGCCTGGGGCAACCGGTGACGCGGGCGGAGGCCGCGCTGAGCTCCGCTGTGGACCAGGTTCTTGGTGCGCTTCTGGACACAAACTCGCGCGACACGCTTATTGGCGACCTGGCGTTTGAGCAGGTGTCGTCGGGCACTCGTAAGCCGCGGGGGAGCGCGGCGATTTGACCACGGACAGCAGGGTGCGGCCCGAGCCGCAGCCGCTAGCTCGCTTAACGCTGGAGCGAACGGCGACGGTGTTTACTCACTCCCCAAATTGGGCACCGATGAGACGAGCGCGCCAGTGGTTTTTTCAAGCAGTTCAGATCCCGCAAATTCGGCGGAAATCCTCCAAGTCGCTGGCTTCCAGGCTGCTGTCGATCCAGACGTCGAGATTCCCCAGGTCGGTCGTGGATCGAATGCGGGCCTCCAATTCCTCGGGCAGGGCGACCCTGAATCGCCTGGCGAGTAATCACAGCAGTGTCTCGACCTTAGCCTCCGCCTTGCCTTCGGCTTTGCCTTCTTCCTCGCGCGATCCGTTCGATGCTGCTGACGTATGGCATCATCCTCTCCCTCTCGAACTCGGCCAGGTCCAGACTCAGCGCCTTCTCCAATTCTCTCGGAAGGACCATCATCGAGTCAAGGAACTTGAACAGCAATCGAACTTGCTCTCCATCCAGGCCGCGGTCGTACAGGCTCTTGATCAGCCGGAATTTCCAGGTCCGACGCCCAGCCGGATCGGCTCGGGTTTCCTGAGTTTTCAAGTGAGCCACCACCACGGCCGCAAACGGGTTCAGCGCCGTTTCCAGTTGTTCCGCTTCGCTCGTATAGTCAAGCAACTTGACGATGGGAAACTAGATTCCCATGGTACAACCGAACATGCCGTAGCCGAATTGATCGGGCCGCCACGTTGGCTCTTCATCACCCATTACAGCCAGGCTTATGACCGGCTGCCGGTGCCGGTCGTAGATTCGGTAGTTGTAAACAAACATCCGCTCGGCGAACGCCGGGATCGCGCTGGTTCTGGATTTCGACATGGATGAGGATCCACGCCTCCCGCCCGTCCTTGAGCCAGACCTTGAAGAGCTTGTCGGCGAGGCGGAGGCCGAGCTCCGACTCGCTCACGATCTGCTGCAACTCTTTGTCCAGCGATTCGTAGTTCCGAGCCCAATCGATCGCCGCGTGCGCCGTCGGGAAAGAAGAATGCCAGGAATTGGTGAAAGAAATGCTCGAGCACGTCTTTCCAGGGATTGTCGAAGTCGCTCATGCTGGATCTCCGTCACGGAAAGGCCCCACCATAGCTGCCGGCATGATCGTCGTCCAGCGCATTGGCCGCAGATCCCGCTCTGCAAGACGATCTTGAGCGGCGATGCCACACTCGATCTCCGCGCCCGCATCCGTGGCCTACGCAGGGATCTTGGTTGACCAGTCACGCGACAATTCCCTTGATGGCCAGCGTGGCCACGGCCGCCAGCCAACCCGGCGTGTCGGTCGTGTCGATGAGCTGGGGCTTCCCCGAGGGCCAGACGGTCTTGGCCGCCGATGAGGCCGCTTATGACAGCGTCATGAGCGTCCCCGGCGTGACCTTCGTCGCCAGCACCGGCGATTATGGTGCCGCCGATCCCGAGTACCCCGCGTTCTCGCCCAACGTGGTGGCCGTCGGCGGCGCGAGCCTCACGCTCAATTCGGATGGCGCGTACAACGGCGAGACGGGATGGGGCTATTATTCCAACGCCGCCGGTGCGTTCATCGGCTCGGGCAGCGGGATTAGCCTGTACGAGCCCGAGCCGGCGTACCAGCAGGGCGTTCAGTCGACGGGCTATCGTAGCACCCCCGACGTCTCGCTGGTCGCCGATCCGGCGACCGGGGCGTGGATCGCCGATCCGTACAACCTGGATCCCAGCAACCCGTTCGAGATCGTGGGCGGCACGAGCTTGTCGGCGCCGGCCTGGGCGGGCTTGGTGGCGCTCGTCAATCAGGGACGAGCGGCCGCGGGCGAGTCGAGCCTGAATAGCTCGACGCCGACCAATACGCAGCAAGCCCTCTACATGCTGCCCCGGAGCGATTACAACGCGATCACGAGCGGAACCAACGGCTACACGGCGAGCGCGGGCTACAACCTGGTGACCGGCCTCGGAACACCCGTGGCGAGCTCGCTGGTACCCGACTTGATCGCCTACCAGGGGCCGGGCACGTCCTACGCGGGCCCGACGGTCGCACCGCTCCAAGATGCCGGCCTCGTCAATTCGGGGACGACCGACAGTGGACCGATGGACGTGTTCAGCGTGTTCGATTAACCCGGAGCCAACGGCGATGGCGTTTACTCACGAAGACGCATCACGCGCAGCGTGATGACTACGATAACGGCAGACCTCACGCGAAGAAGGAAGCCGAGACGCCGAAGCACTCGGCAAGCTTCGCGCGAATTCTGGGGCTGATCCGGCGCTTGCCGTTGAGGATGTCGGAGAGGGATGTCACGGCGACGCCGGCGCCCGGGCCAACTCAGCCTGGGTCAACGCGTGCTCCTCCATGAGGTGGCGGAGGCGCTCCACTGGCGTGAATTCGGGGTGCTCGTAGATCGAGTCTTCGTAATCGGCGATGACTAGCCCGAGGACATCGAGGTAATCCTCCTCGTCCGAGGTGAGCGCAGCGCGGTCGAGGAGGCCGTTAACGACCTGGACGGCCCTCCGGTGCTCGTCATCGCTTCGGATCGGACGCGGTGGGAACGACCGGAGCAACCGGACGTATTCAGGAGAACCGCGGTCGGGCGGGGTTCTGGTTCCGGTCTTCATGGGGCTCACTCCTTCCAATCTCCACGGTCGTATTCCGCGTGAGTCAGGACGCGCCGGATGTACACGCGGCGTTTCTCGTAAACGACCCGGGCGACGAGCCGGTATCGGTTACCCCGGACGTTGAACACGACGAGGTCGCCGACCAGATCGGCGGATGGAAAGATTCGGCGCAACTCGCTGAAGTTGGCGAACCGGTTGTTGCGGACGAGATCGTACCACTTGGCAAAGGCGTCCGGCGCAACGTGGTCTTCGCGGTGCGCCTCGATGAACTCCCGAATCGCTCGCCAGGAGATAATTCGGTTCTTGGTCAGGGCCGAACGCCGCTTCGCCATGCCGGGTTGTCTTGTCGGTTGTCGATTGCTTACATACCGATTATATCCTGAAATCCAGAACAAGTAAGACCGCTGTTCCGGATTTCACGAATCGACCTCGCTTCGGACAATCCGTTTGAGATCGTGGGCGGCACGAGCCTGGCGGCGCCGGCTGGCATGCTGGTCCCCCAGGGTAAAGTGCGCTGGCGTCAGGACCTGAGTGAGTTGTGTCTCCGGGCCATACCAGTGCACGCAACCTAGGGCGGCCTGCAACGTTTCTGGTAGAATCGCCCCCGGAGGTGCAATCATGGCAACAGCCGCCGAAGCACGCGTTCCGCCCCTGGTCGCTGGCGACAAGCTGACTAGGGCGGAGTTTCTGCGCCGCTGGGAAGCTCATCCGGAAATCAAGCTTGCCGAGCTAATAGGAGGATTGGTCTTCATGCCTTCTCCGGTTTCCGTCGAACGTGGCGACACGGATAACGACGTGGGGACGTGGTTGGGAGTATACAAAGCGGCCACGCCGGGTACGGCAGCCGGCCACAATACGACGACCTTCCTTCTTGACGACGTGCCCCAACCCGACGTCTACCTCCGGATCTTGCCCGACTTCGGTGGCACTTCCTGGGTCGAGGACAAGTATCTCCATGGTGTTCCGGAACTCCTCACGGAAGTCAGCCTTACCAGCGAGTCTTACGATTTGCACGTAAAGCTCGATCTCTACGAGGCGGCCAAGATCCCCGAATACCTGGTCGTCCTGCTCTATGAGCAGGAAATCCGCTGGCACATTCTTGTTGGCGACCGATATGAGCAGATGCCGCCAGGTGCGGACGGCCTGTGGCGATCGCGGGTCTTTCCCGGCCTGTGGCTCGACGGCAGGTCGCTCTCCTCGGGCGACCTCGGTCAGGTCCTAGCCCGGCTTCAGGAAGGACTCCAGTCGCCCGAGCACCAGCGGTTCGTCGCCGACCTGGCGGGCCGAAAGGGGGCACGGGGGTAGGTGGTGCGAACTTGGGCCTCATACACCTATAGGCAGTCCGCCAGCGCGATCGTTCTGTAGCGGCAGTTCCGTCCGCGTCGACGCCGGTTTGGCCACCACAGTGCAAAGTGAAAAGTGAAAAATGAAAAGTGAAAAGCGACAACCAGAGGGCGCTCCGTGCGACACGCAGGAGCCGATTACCGATCTGACTGGCGAGGCGCGTCGGTCAACGGACCCCGGGATGCATCCCCCGCGTTTTGCACTTTTCACTTTTCACTTTGCACTATTCCCTGTCCGAGCAGATCCCTGGAAAAGCGGACACAGAGGCTCGCACCGTCCTCGGCGTCAAGCGACCTTGCATGACACCACATTCACCACACCTCATCCTGCAACTCGAGCGGCCCATCCTCGTCTTCCTGGATCGCCGTCGCCTCGCGCACAAGCTCGCGCCTGATGACCTCGAGCGATTCGGGTAGCGTGCCCTCGGGGATCTCATCCAGGATCTTGACGGCTTGCAAGGGCCGGGCAAGCTTCTGGATCAGGATCTGGGCGAGCTTGAGGCGAATGCGCGCAGAGGGCTCGAACGCCGAGCGCACGTGGTCGCGCATCACCGCGGCGGCCTCCTCCCAGGCATGCTGATCCAGGAGCGCCTTGGCGAGGTCGCGGCAGTCGGCTTCGGAAAGCTGCCAGTCCGGTCGCGACCGGCTCGTCTTCTGGTAAACCGCCAGCGCGGCTTCGATCTCGCCCAGATCGAGGTGCTGGCGTAACGTGCGCAAGGCCGCGGTCGAAGGATCCACCATCGATTTGACGGGGCGGACGGTCCCTTTTTCCTTGCGGCCGGATCGTGCTTTTGGCCTGGACTCTGGCGCGTAGCCGGCCGAAACGAAGCGACGGGCCAGCTTGCCCTTTCTGGCCTGTTTCTTCGATTTACCCTGGCGTCCCTCGAGGACGGCGAAGAGGTCCCAGTTCTCGCAATCGACCAGGCCGAGCTTGAGCAAGGCGATTGCGACCAGGATCCCGAGTATCGCGCCGGCCGATTGATTCAAAGCGACCGCGAAAATGACGCCAGTGGAAGAATTGGAAACGTTGGCCATCACGACGCCGGTCAGGCCCGCGGTCAGCACGTCGACGCAGAGGTAAAGCGCCGCGAACCAGAGAATCGACACGTCGATTTCGGTCGGCGCAAATCGCACACAGAAGATGCACTGTACGTCGTTTTTCGGCGCCCAGACCAGGCAGATGCCCAGCAGTCCGAAGATCACGCCCGAGGCGCCCAGCATGCGCACCGTCTGGTCGCTCTGCACAAGGAGCTGCAACAAGGCGCTCTCACTGGCGCCGATCCCCAGATAGACCAGCGTGAAGGCCCACCAGCCCAGTTTCCCCTCGACGACGAAGCCGAACGTCCAGAGGAAGATCATGTTGCCGATCAGGTGAAAAAGACCGGCGTGCATGAAAAGATTGGTGACCCACTGGAGCGGGTGCAGCCCGTCCCCGAGCTCCAGGGCCAATCCCTGGTGCGCGCCCGGCGGAAAGAACAAGTACGACGCCACATTCAGCACCATGATCGCGAGAGTCGCGATCGGCCGGTGGTAAATCGGAGCGTCGGTGCCCCAGGGGATGATCATCAAAGTTGCCTACCAGTATCGCCACGCCCCGGCCATGATGATGTAAATTCCCAGCGCCAGGTTGGCCGTCGCGTGGCTGACGACGCACGCGGTGACCGACTTCGTTTGCCGGAGCAGCCAGGCCCAGAGCAATCCCGTCAACAGTGCGGGCAGCCATTCGGGATGGATCAGGGCGAAGAAGACCGCGGTCAAGCCGCCGGACATGACGGTGACGCGGCCGATCGGCACCTTCTCGAAATCGGGTTCGATCAGCCAGCGGATCAGAAACGACCGCCAGAACAACTCCTCGATCAGGGGAACCAGAACGACCAATCCCAGCAGTCTCACCACCAGGAACGCCGATCGCGGAATCGGGGCGAGTGCCGCGGGGTCGAAACCGACTCTTCCGCCCCCCGCCCCCACCAGCGGCATCGGCGGGTAAAGGCCGTCGAGACCGATCCATAATCCCCAGACGACCAAGCCGAGTAGCACCGAAAGGGCCAAATTCGTGACAGTCGGAAAAGGCCGAAGGTCCTTCCAGGTCGACCGACAAGACCAGGCGAGGCACGCCACGGCGACGAGCTTGACGGTGTAAGCCGCCAGGTACCACCCGGGACTGGGCTGGTTGCCGATCCGGGGCAGGAACCCTTCCAGCGCGCCGAAGGCCACGTAGGCGCACATGGGAATCAAATAGGAAAACATAGAAGATCAATCTAACCAACTGCCCGAAAATGCCACAGCCCCTTGCGAACGCTTCTGGCGTCGGCAAGGGGCCATGATTGTAATCCCGAATGACTGGACGCGTCAGGACAGAACGACCGAAGGGCGCCCGGCTTTCTTTGCTTTCGTCAGGCTGCCGGCCGGCTTCGCCGAACGCGGCGAGCCAACGCCAGGGCGCCGATCACTCCGGCCCAGGCCAGGATCGTCGCGGGCTCGGGAGCGGCTGCCTCGATCGGTCCGGTCGTGGGAGCGTAGACCTGTGGGTAGCCGTTCTGGGGCTCGGGGTTCTGGATGCTCACGTACTGGTTCTGGCCGGGGGCCTGGGTCGAGAGCACCACGATGGTCTCGCCGGTCGATCCCGCGGCCAGCGGGCCCGTGTTCGTGGTCGGGTTCAAGTACTGAAACGTGAGCGAACCCGTGGTCGTTCCCGGCATCCACGTAATCGTCGAGGGGACCAGAACAGAACTGCCCGGCGCAGCCTGCGGAACATTCAGACCGCCGACAGCCCCGTTGACCACGTAGGTGGCGGACATCGGAACGCCCGAGCCGAGGGGGATTACCGGTACCGTCGGAGTCGCGTTGAACAGCATCGAAGCACTGTTCACGCTGGTTGGCTGATTGGTCGAGGTGTCGTTGACGTTATTCACCCCGAACTGGTAGGCGTACGCGTAGAGCCCGGTAAAGCTGCCCGTGCCTTGAAACACCTGTGATTCCACCATCCCGGCGTTGATGGTGTTGTAGAAGCTGTAAGTCCCGGAGGAAACAGCCGTCACCGGCGTGAAATCGCTGGCAAATGTCGACGCCGGCAAGTCCACCGGTGTCAGCGACTGCACGATCGCGGCGGCACGAGCAGTTGGGCCGGCCAGACTCAGCACAAGACCAGCCCCCAGGGCGAGAGCAAAGGTAAACTTTTTCATTCTACCGATCTTCCAGGGTTGATCAGAATGGTCCGTCAAACAAACGAACCCAAGGAGCGAGTCAATCATTAACTCGCCGGCCGGAGAACGTCCCCGGCCGGGCCCCGCGGGCCATGGTTGTGTCAAGCGCGGGTCGAAAAAGACTTGCAACCTGGCGCTCCACTCGCCAAGACGGCGGGACCCTACCAGGAACTCAAAACCCGGTCAACCTGACTTGTGGAAATTCTTTCAATCCGGGAAATCGGATTCATGGGCACTTCCGCCCCGTTTCTTACCGTGACGGCGATTCCATCGCTGTTTGCTGGGAGGCCGTCTTGATACCGATCTCGACCGAGTCATGACCCGGCAACGACGAAGGCGGCGTACCGCCGGGTGATTCCCGCCCCTCCGGGTAATGCGCGCTCTGGGGCCGCGGCGTCGCGTTGGCTCGATGTTCTGCGTCGTCGGCAACCGGCGGCGCAAGCCCAGGGCCGATCTGCGGCGATTCCTGACCGCCTTGCCCCTGAGCTGAAGAGCCCGGACGGCTGGCGAGCGGCAAGACGTCGTCGTCGCTGATTAAGACCGGAGGCCCGACGGGCCGGCCGGCGCGCTCGCGGGCGCGGTAAAAGCGATAGAGGAACCAACCCGCAAGACCCAGGGCGACCAGGAGCGTGACCCACTGCTGTGCTTCGCGGATACCGCTCTGGATCTGGTGGGCGAAAGCATACCCGAGCCCGAACATGAACAGCGTACTGAGCGAGGCCGCCACGAGGTCGGTCGCCAGCAGTTTGAGCGCCGGCAGTTTGAGGATGCCGGCGGTCAGGTAAGCGGCCGTGCGAAAGCCCGGAACAAACCGGCCCGAGACCAGGATCTTGAATCCGTGGCGGTGGAAGTAGCCCTTGATCTGGGCCTCGCGTTGCCGCGTGATCAGGCGGCGAGTCAGCGGGAGGCTGATCACTTTCTCGCCGTAGACATATCCCAGGAAATAGACGACCAGATCGCCGATCAAAACGCCGCACAGACAGGTCGCCAGGGCCGCCGGCGCCCACATCCGTCCGTTCCGGCTCAGAATCGCCGCCAGGATGATCGGAGCCTCCTCCGGAATGGGCAACCCCAGACCTCCGAGGATCAAGATCAGAGCGATCCCGAAATAACCAAGCTGTTCGATCAGGTGTTCGGTCAACCTCGAGTCCTCGACTCGGCCGTTTCCTTCTGGGCCCCGACAGCGGGTATCATACCCGCCAGCGGGGCGACTTGGAGCGCCGTCGCATTTCTTTTGACCGGCGTCCAGTGCTCAACCGCTCGATACCAGCCCGAAACGCCAGCGAGGGAGTTCCCTCGATACCAGCCCGAAGGTCAGGATCGGGACGCGGGGACCTCGGCACCTCGGCCCGATGATGCGCCGGCCGGTCTTGACCCATTCGGGCCGGATCGTTAAAGTTCCTAAACCCCAAGGATGGGTTGTCGCGAACACGCGCCCCGGCGCCTCTGGTTCAGTGTGCGCCCGTCTGGAGGCGTTCGCGACCTGGACGGCTTTTCATTTCCAGCCGCCGTCCGAAGTCATCGCGTTCATCGCGATCTCAAGGAGGAGAGTAATCATGCCGTCCCATGACCGTCGGGCCACAGGACGCCGCCGTGCCTGGGGGCGCGGGCCCATCATCTTGAGGCTCGAGTCACTCGAAGGGCGGCAACTCTTGGCCGCCGGGTCCAGCCTGCCTGACCTCGTAAATTCGTCGCTCACAACCTCGAATTCCGCTTCCGATTGGGGTCAGACGATCGAGATCGAGGGACAGGTCAAGAATCAGGGTGCGGGAGTCACCACGGCTCCGCTTAGCGTCGAGCTCTATGCCTCCCCGATCCGCGGAATCAACCGTTACTCGGTCCCGATCGGCTCGGTGATGATTCCCGCGGGATTGGGTGCGGGACAGACGGCCGACTACGAAACGTCGCTCACCCTTCCCACCACGCCAATCCCCGACGTCAGCAGCAATGGAGGGACGGTCCACATCAATGCCGTTGTCAATCCCAGTCATGCGATCGCCGAGAGCAACTATCAGAACAATGAAGACCTGGGGCCGCCCTACGACTCGGTTCCCATTCTGATCGCGGCGCCCGCGCCCGCTGAATTGGTGGGCACCACCCTGGCGGTGACGCCCGTGGCGGCCACGTGGGGCAGCGTCATCACGGTCACGGGCCAGGTCACCAACCAGGGCACGGGTCCCTCGCCTCAAACCCGAGCGCTCCTTTCCTTGACGCCTTCAGGGCTTACCTACGGGGATGAAACAACCGTGGGGATCGGCAGCGTCGAGATACCGCCGCTTGCCGCTTCTCAGACCTTCAATTTTGTCCAGAACTTCACCTTGCCCGCCGTGGAGCCAGTGACGATCACCAACTACACCAGTTTTGGGCTGAGCTTGACTCAGGACGCCGACTACCTCACCAACGACCTCTATCCGCACGGGCCCACCCAGGGGCTCGGCTACGACCAGACGCCGATCACGATCACTACCAGCTCGACCTCGACGGCCACGACGCCCCCGCTGCCGGATCTGGCCTCCTCTTCGATTATTCAGCCCCAGCACACCTTGTACTGGGGACAGAGCTTCGCGGTGTCAACCGCCGTGCAGAACGTCGGACAGGGCGCCGCGGCCCCGTTCCTGGTCTTCTTCCTGCTCACCGGCCAGAGCGGATCGCTCACCGACGCGATCTTCCTGGGCGAGACGGTCGTCAATGGCCTGGCCCCTGGCGCCGTTGCGCCGATCACGCAGACACTCGAGCTTCCGGGTGTGCTGCCCAACGGAGTCAACTTAGGCGCCGTCGGCTACGGCCGCATTTCGGTGCTGGTCGATCCGGAGAATATGATCAACGAGTCGCTGCGGAGCAACGGCGATACGATCTCGGCACCCTTCCTGATCCGCCTGCCCGGCAATGCCACGGCCGTGCCGACCCAGCCGGCCCCGGGGCAACTGCCGTCGGTGTCCCAACTGGCAAGTCAGTCCCAACAGCAAGCCAAGCTCGCGCGTCTGGCCCAGCGGGTCACAGCCCGCAAAGCCAAAGACCCCACCGTCATCCCCAAGAAGCTGCACCGGCGCCTTGGCGAAGGTAACGCCAACGTCACCAAGGAGGCGGTGAGCCTCGGCACCGAAATCACCAAGCTGCCGACGCAAATCTTTGACAAGCTCAAGAAATCGCTCTGATCGCAGGTCGGCTGACCCGGTGAAAGATTGCCCACGGCGCAACGCCCCCCGCGCCTAGCAAGATAACCAAGCACGCGCAACCCGCATAATCCAAGTATCTTCGGTCGATTTCTCGCAGTTTCGGATTCCATTACGGCAAACTTGAGACAAAATTCAAAATAGTGTGCGGCTTTCTTGAAGAGCGACCGCTCCCTGGCTATGCTTTTTCCACTGACGGAGCCCGTCCCGGCAAGATGCGCAAATAAGCCGAAGCTAGGCTTGTGCTCGCATGATTGGATGGATACCGAGCTGACCGCCTCATTGCCTTCGGAGGTTTTTCGACATGAGTTTCGACCGGATTTCGGCGCCTTTGAATCTGACGGCGTTGCAGTCTCCGACTCTGGTAGAGACCCGGTTCATACCGCGGCAATACGAGCCGAATTACGCCTACCCGCTGCTCGCGCTGTTCCACGCGCGGGGAGGCGATGAGGAGCAACTGGTTCGGGCCATGCCGGCCTTGAGCTGGCGAAACTACGTCGGACTTGGTCTTCGAGGGCCCGAGCCCGTGACCAAGCGCGACCGCCTCGCGGGATTTGGCTGGGGCTGCGAGTTCGAGCAGCCGGAGCGGCGGCGGGCCCGACGATCGGTGGTTTGTTCCGAGGCTGAGATCGTGCGGCGGGTCCTGTCCGATCCGGAGCCCGAGCTGTTCGACCGTCTCGAGGAGGGCGTGTTCGCGGCGATCCTCCAGACCCGGCGCGTTTTTCACGTCCATTCGGAACGAATTTTCCTGGTCGGCTGCGGCGAGGGAGCGGCGGTGGCGTACTGGCTGGGGCTGAGCTTCCCCGAGCGCTTCGCCGGGATCGTCGCCATCAACGGCTGGCTGCCGGTCGGCCTGCGGCCCTTGGGCCGGCTCAAAGCATGCCGCGATTTACCGGTCCTGGTGGTGCATGGCGCGTGGAATTCCAGGACGCCTCTGCACCAGGCGCGCCAGGATGTCTCGACCTTGCGGGCCGGCGGCTTGCGCGTCGCGTACCAGTCGTACCCCTGTTCGCATCGGCTCACTCATCCGATGCTGGCCGACGTTGACAACTGGCTGATGGGTCACTGCACGGCGAACATCACAGGCTAACGCAGGGCGAAAAAGCCACTCATTCCAAATTGTGCACGCCGTGAGATATTCTGGATAGGAGATCCAGAATTCTGAAAGCTCGGTCGCGGCAGGACCGGGCCGGCCCTGGGGAGCTGGGCATGGAGGGGTCGTTCGCCTGTCCTGAGTGTGGTACGAGCGTCGAGCTTGCCGGCCTCGCGCCAGGCCGCCAGGTCCGGTGTCATTTTTGCCACCGGCTGCTCGAGGTCCCTTATCTTCCCCGAACAGGCGACGACCAATGGAAGCGTCGCCGATTTCGACGCCCCACGTGGATCGTCTGGTCTTGGGCCGTTCTGGCGATCGCCGGCGCGATCATCCTCTGCGCGGGCTCGCTGGTCGTCTTCAAGCGTCATCGTCATTCCTCGCAGGAACGATCGATCCACCAGCTCCTGGAGTCTTCGCGGCGGCATGAATCGGCTGGCCGGCTGAGCGAGGCTCTGCTCGATCTTGACGCGGCGCTCGAGCTGGCTGGCAAGGCCGACGCACCGGTCAAGGGCCCGCTGGATCAACACCGACACCGGCGCGAGGACCTGGCCAGGCGCGATGCCGTGAGCGTCGTCGACCGCCTCAGTCACGCCGACGCCTCGCCGTTTCCCCTGGGTGACTGGCTGAATCTAATGGCCCGCGCCGATAAAGATCCCGACCTCAAGGGCATGGTTCCCGAGATCCGGCAGCAGTTTCAGGCAAGCCTGGAGCGAGCGATCGCGGCCGAGCTCAAGTCGGCGCGCACGTTGATGGAAGCGGCCCGGATCGTGCCGGCGATCGGTGCGTGCGATCAGGCCGCCGCACTCATCAAGCACCTTGCCCCGCCCGCTTCGGCCCGGGTTCGCAGGGAGGCCGAGGACTTCGTTTCCCAGCTCGTCAACCGGCACGGCGTCTCAATCGAGCTGCCGGAAGGAGAATTCACGTTTGGCTCTCAGTCGGCCTACGTCAAGGAATTTGTGCCGATCCTCGTCCACGGGCTCGAAGCGCGAGGCTACCTCCCGTACCGGGAGTCCTCCCCCTGGAAAGCGCTGTGGGACCGTGCGCAGTACCGCGTTCATCTCAAGGTCGTCGAGCAGCTCGAAGGGAATTATCTCTCGTCCGCCAACCGGTTGACGCGGATCGTGGCTGACCTGACTCTGACGTCGCGCGGCGAGGTGAAATGGCACACCTCCCCAACGGCTCGCACCACGGTTCCCTTGCCCAAGCTGTCTGCCTTGCTGGCGGGCCGCGTGGCCTCGAGCGACCACCGATCCGAGGAATTCGAGCGCATGCTGTACGCGGATGCCCGCGGCCATATCGACGAAAAGCTGGCCTACGCGCTGAGCAACATGCCGCAGTGTCCTTAAGATGATCCTAGTGTGGAACGCGTCCGGGGCTAGCTGAGGTCAGGCATACACCAACCGGCCGCGCGGCTGTGGCACTGGCCGGCCCAGTTCTCGCGCGGTATCGATCCACTCGCGGATGACCACCTCGACATTGGCCACCGCCTCCTGATACGTTGCCCCGTCCGCCGCACAGCCGGCTAGTTCCGGCACAAGGGCGATGAACGCTTGGTCTTCATGGCTCCAATACAGGATGATCTCGTAGCGAATGCTATTGGCCATTTCCTTCTCCTTCCCGGGTCGAAGGACGCAACACATCGAGCTGCGGCCCCTCGACGGTTGTGTTCTCTTCGAGTTCGACCGCCAACCTATGAGCAACGATGACCCCACGAACCTGCTTGACCTGATACGCCTTGGCTTGGCTACCACGCGGTTGGAGATTCAGGATCTCGGGCACGCCGTCGCGAGTGAAGATGTGGTGGTCGCCACGAATCCGCTCGGTGAAGCCCAGATGAACCAACACGGCGCGCAGGTCGTCGAAGCGGATGCTTGCGTCTGAGTTACCACGGATGATGCGATCCAGGGTCTTCGCGACCTTGCTCACGACCGAGTGTCCTCCACCGCTTCAGACAACGTTCGCGGCGTTTCGCCAAAATCAGCCGGCCCATCTGCCGACCCTGGTCTTGAATTCTACCAGAAACCAACGGAAATTGACTGCCGCGTTCCGTTGGATCGCCCAGTTCAAGTGATCTGTGACCGCGCATCGCCTTGCCAATTCAATAGGTTTCGCATTAGGCTTGAGGATACGGGATCTTGGGGCGCTCTACCGAATTCACCGGTCAGGGAGGAGCGGAGGGCCAGGGCAAGAGCCTGGCTCGAGCGAGGAGGCTGGGAAATGTCGGTCGGCGAGCGTGGGCAACCGGAGGGCGGCGAGCTTTCTGAGTTCCTCAAACGTATCCAGGATGGGGACGAGGGCGCCGCGTGCGAGCTCCTCCAGCGATTCGAGTCGGAAGTGCGCCTGGTGGTGCGCCGGCAGTTGCCCCGCTTGCTGCGGTCGCGGTTCGATTCGCTCGATTTCCTCCAGAGCGTCTGGGGCAGCTTCTTCCGGCGGATGCGGACCGCACCCACGGAGTTTGAGGATTCGCGGCATCTTGTCGCCTTTCTGGCGCGGGCTGCGAAGAATAAAGTGATCGACGAGTATCGCCGCGCGGCCAGCCGCAAGAACGACATGCACCGCGAAGAGCCGCTCTGGGGCGATGGACCGCGCCCCAAGGACGTCCTGGACCCGATCGACTCGCCCAGCGAGATCGCGCAGGCCAAAGAGGTCTTCGGCAGGATGCAGAAGCTCGTGCCCGAGGAACGACGCTCGATTCTGGACCTGAAAGCCGAGGGCCTTTCGAGCAAGGAGATCGGCGAGCGGCTGGGAATCAGCGAGCGGACCGTCCAGCGCGTGCTGGAGGACCTGCAGGCGGCGCATGGAGACCGAGTGGGGAAACCCGTGATGAACGTGTCCGCCGGCCGGCGGACGTGGGAAGAGGCATCATCGCCCGCCGCCGTCCACTTGGCCCAACAATACGAGCAGGCCTGGCGCGATTCGAGCCATCCGCGACATCGCCCCAAGCTCGATGACTTTCTCGCCAACTCCAAAGCGCTGGACGCCCAGGCCGCGCGGCTTGCCCTGTTTCGCGCCGACATGAGCCTGAAATGGGAAGCCGGCGAGAAGATCGCCGCCCAGTGGTATTTCGATCATTATGTCGGCCTGAGCGAGGACGAGATTGTCGCGCTCGTCTACGAAGAGTTCTGCCTGCGCGAGGAAAACCAGGAGAGCCCCGTCCCCGCCGAGTTCCTCAGCCGATTCCCCCAGGTCGCCGGGCCGCTCGGCCGCGTTCTCGAGATCCATGACCTGGTCGGCTCGGGCACCACCACCGCCACGCTATCGCCTTCGTTGTCGCTCGATGCCAATGGGAGCGGTGGAGAGTGCGCGTTTCCCGAAGCCGGACAGACGATCGCCGGTTTTCGGCTGGTCGAGGAGCTGGGCCGAGGATCGTTCGCCCGGGTTTTCCTGGCGCAGGAGCGCCAGCTTGCGGATCGTCTGGTGGCGCTCAAGGTGACTCGACGCGGTTCGCGCGAGCCCCAGACGCTGGCCCGGTTACAGCACACCCATATCGTGCCCGTACACTCGCACCGGATCGACACGGCAACCGGCCTACACCTTCTGTGCATGCCCTATTTCGGCCGGATCACCCTGGCGCGCGTGCTCGCCGACCCCGTGGTCGCCAGGGGCGACTCGGGCGCCGACCTGATCGAGGCCCTGGAGCGGCTCGAACAGGCTGAGGTCGCGCCGGCCCAGGCATCCGCGGGCCGCGCCGCCCTCGCCCGGCGATCGTTCCCCCGCGCCATCGCCTGGTGGGGGGCACGACTCGCCGAGGCCCTCCAGCACGCGCACGAACGAGGCGTTTTGCACCGCGACATCAAGCCGTCGAACGTGCTGGTGACGGCCGACGGGATGCCCATGCTCCTCGACTTCAATCTGGCCCAGGAGCCCGTACTCGAAGGCGTAACACCCGCCGGTCCCAGCGCGCTCGGCGGCACGATCGACTACATGGCGCCCGAGCACCTCCAGGCCATCGCCCAGGGCAATTCCGACGGGGTCGATGGGCGCGCGGATATCTATGGTTTGGGGATGGTTCTTTTTGAAGCGATCTGCGGGCACCGGCCGTTCGCCGCCAGCCGCAAGGGGGCCTCGGTCGCACAGGTCCTCCTCGGCGCGGCGCAGGAACGCCGGCGCCCGCTGCCCGCCTTGCGCCACGAAAAGCCGGGCCTGCCGCCTGCGCTCGACGTCGTGGTCAGGCGCTGCCTGGAACCCGACCCGGATGACCGCTACGCCTCCGCCGCCGAACTGGCGGCCGACCTCCAGGCGGTCGCCGATGACCAGCCGCTTCTCCGTGCCGGGAGCCGTGGCTCAGCCGGTTGCGCGGCTGGGTACGCCGGCGCCGGCGGCGGCTGGCGACGGCCGCGGCCATCATGATTGCCCTCACGGCCGGTTTGCTCGCCGTCCTGAGCTATCAGCTCGATCGGTTGGAGACTCGCGATCTCGCCAAGCAAGAATTCGACCAGGGGCTCGAATCGCTGAAAATCGGCGATTATCTCACGGCCAAGTCGCACTTCGACGCCGTCGATCGGCTCTCGCATCGGTACGAGGTCGGCCTCACCAAGCGCTTATCCCAGTGGAAGAGCCCGGCCGACCTGGGCGGGAACCTCACGCGACTCTTCAAGAAGTTCCACCAGCTCAACGCGGGCGTGGACCTGCCCGACATCAAACAAGAGGCCCTGGAAAAATCCGATCTCGCCGCGCTCTACGCCCAGGTGCATCACGATGCCGACGTGCTCTTCCAGGCCGCCGACGGATTGCGGTTCCGCTTGCTTCTGAGCGAGGGCGACGAGCTGGTCCAGGCGATTGGCGATTTGAAGAGGGTCCTCAAGCCTTTCTACGTCCTGGAAAACCCCGACTGGACCAAGCTCGTTTCCATCGTCGAGAAGCTCGACGACGAGCTGCGCAGCCGCTTGATCAATGAAGTGAACGAGCTCTTGTTCTTGTGGGATGCAGCCATCGACGAGCTGCTCGGCGAGGGCCGCGGCAGCGCAACGCCCTCAAGTGCCCACGAGACCGAGGAGGTCGTCGACCGAGCCGTCTCGATCTGCGACCGTGCACTGGTTTTCGCCCAATCGAAAGGGCCGTGGCAGGCCCTCAGGGCAAGACTTCTGGCACGGCGCGCCCGGTGCCGGCCGGAGCTCTCAAAGGGCGGCGATCGCTCGTATTCCCGCGATTCTGGAAGACCCGCGCGACCTCGCCTCGGAAACGTCGGCGCTGGCCTGTTTCCAGTGGGGGCTGCTCTGTTACCGCGACCGCCGGATGGGCCATGCGATCGCCTGGCTCGAGCGCGCCGTCTGGCTCAAGTGGGAAAACTACTGGCACCAGTACTTCCTGGCATTCGTCGAAGACGGGGCGGCACTGCACCGACGATGCCCTGGTCCATTACAATGTCGCCGTGGCCTTGAAGCCGAGCTCTCCCTGGGTGCGATTCAGCCGCGCCCGGCTCAACCGGTCGAAGGGCCGCTGGGAATGGGCAACCGATGACCTGAAGCTGGCACTCGAGGCCTTTCGCGAACGTCCCGAAGCCGCTCAGGTGCATCTCGAGCTCGGCTATCTCTACCAGGAGCTCGGCGATTTCACGCTGGCGCGCCGCGAATACGCCCGGATACTCGACTCCGGACGCCAAGCCCGATTTCATCGGGGCCGCCCTGCTGAACCTGGCTTACATGGACGCCGAATCGGGCGACGTGAGTTCTGCCTTCAAGCGGTATGATCGCATCCTGAGGCGCGACCCGCGCGACACCGCGGCCCGCCACAGCCGTGCCCTGCTGGAGCTGCACCTCGGCCAGGCCGAGCAGGCGGAGGCCGATCTGAGCATCTTGCTCGATTCGGGGCTCACGCTCGAGAATCGCGAGGAGATCCTGGCCGCGCGCGCCTGGCCCACCTCGTCCTGGGCCATACCGACCTCGCGATGAGCGACGCCGACCTGGCTTTGTCGCTGCGTCCCTGCCCATCTTACCAGCGACTTTGCCAGCGCGCGATCCTGGCCGCGGGCCGGTTCGACCTCTTGCAGCTCGATCGCCCCGACGAGATCTGCGCAGCTTCCCCTGGGTGGGCGGAGGCTGGAATCCGACCTGCGCGCCGCGGCTCTCGGCTTGAGCGCGCATCGCCGAAACACAGAAGGCCCAGACCTACCGCGCCTCCCTCTGCCATGCGGTCATCCTGGCCGCTCTGGGAGAGCCGGCGCAGGCACTCCACGCTGCCGATCGCGCCCTTGCCATCTCTTCGTCGTCGCCCAGGGCCTATCTCATCCGCGGCCGCATCCGCCGCTTCCAGGGCGACTACCAGGGCGCCCGCGATGACGTCGCACGGGGATTGAGCATCCAATTCGACGAGCCCGGACTGCTCGAGCTGCGCGGCGAGCTCAAGGCTCTGGGCGGCCAGCCGGAGGCCGCCATCGACGACTTCAACCGGGCGATGTTCTTCGGCACCCTCGATCGCGTTCACATCCACAAGGCGACCGCACTGGTCGCCCTGGGGCGGATCGAGGCGGCCGTCGGAGAATGGTCGCTGGCGCTTCGGCGCGATCCCGAATTGCCCGAAGCCTTCCTGGGCAGAGCGCTCGCCCAGATGCAGCTTCGCCGCTGGGACATGGCCCTCGCCGACCTGGAGCAAGCCGCCGCGTGGGCGCAGTCCGACCCCAAGATCGAGCTGCGAATTGTCGTCGCCTACTGGCGATGCTTGAACGACCGCCCGGATCGCTTCCCCCGCTGGCTGGCCCTGGCGCAGCGAACCGCCCGGGACGCCTGGAATGGGCTGGCCGAGCGGTCTCCGAGGAAAAACGGCGCGGGTTGACGCGCGGCGCGGGCGGAGTGAAGCTCAGTGCGAATCAGATCCCTCGCCCCCTTGCCAAGGGGGGGGTACGAAGGGCATGCATTGCAACGCCAGATCGGTCCCACTCTTCTGAATTAGCCAGAGGTGCTGGAACCGCGTAGAAGTCCCGACGAGCTCTTGGAGCCAAGCTCGAAGATTTTGCCTGGCGATTCGCGGGAGGATCTGCCGAGCCAAACGCTGCTCTCGAATCAGAAGCCGTTCAGCACAAACGGGTTAGGGATCTGGGTCGGATTCGATCTCAGGGAAACGGTCGCGGTGGCGATGGATGTCCTTTTCAGTCCTGATGCACTGGGACGCGGGGGGGTTCCGCTTGTCGGGTCAAGTAGAGCAAACGGCTGTCCGTCTCAGGGGACGATCTTCTCCCACGGCTGGGCATCAACGAACCGGGCTAGATGCCCCACATTGTCGGTGGCCACCGTCACGATATCTCCCACCCCCGCTGACAAGATCGCCTGGGCGGCCAAGATCACATCACCATCCAGCGCGTCAGGCGGGGCCGTCGGGAGTCCTGCGCGGCGGGCCGCCGCCCAGAACTCGGCCGCCTTGAGCATCACGTCCGTTGTGATCGGGGCATAATCGAATCCGAATTTGAGTCGATCGAGCCGCGCGAGGCCCGACGTAGAGCCGGAGTGGATCAGCTTACGTCGCTCCTCATAGTCACAGATCTCGGGGACGAAGACACGGACACCGGCCGCCAGCAGGTCCCTGGCCCACTGCTGGCACTGGGCGGCCCGGGGGGTGCCACGCGGGTTGGCGACCATCCCCAGCGTCCCGGTGTCGAGGAAGACCAGCCGCATCAGCGGAACCGCCTGCGGGAGGAAAGAGGTTCCTCGTCGATGGAGGTCATCAGGGCTTCGAGGGTGGCGCGTTGCTCCTCTTCGTCACCCATATCGGCGACTTCATCGAGTGCTCGGATGGCTGCGGCATTTCGCTCGAGGATCTCCTCCTCAGTCATGGGAAGTGCCCGGCCGTGGATATCGACCGAGCGATATGGCGAGACGGACTTAGGGACAATGGCCATCGCTTGAACCCTCCTGTTCTGAATGAACCGGCCAGCATCACCGCACGCGACGAATGACCGGCGACCGGTGTGGTCGCTCCAGATCGGGCCGGAACCAACCGGCCGGCAGACGGTCTTTCTCGATCGGGACCGGAACGCAGCTACCTCGGCGAACTGTCGCAACGGGCGGATCTTGTTCGACGTTCGTGCCACGCTGGGCATGGATCGGTTGCTGCCGGACAACGCCTGGTAGCCAGAATCCAGTATACCCGATGACGAGCCTCGCGTGGTTTGGAGCGGACTTTCTTGCTCAACGATCGGTGCGCTGCTCCCCGTTTTTTGGTCCACCTCAAATGGGAGACTGTTCGGGTAGTCTAAATGTCAACACGTCTACGTATCTTTGTAGTCCGATTGCTTCCCTTCTGGTCGCAAGCCGCGCTGAACTCTTTCGGCGTCGCGTAGCCCAGTGAGCTGTGAGGCCGGACCGCGTTATATTCCCGCCGGTACCAGAATGCCTTCGCTCGAGCATCCGCGACATCCTCGAATTCTACGCGCTCCAGGAACTCGTCACGCAGCCGACTGTGGAACGACTCGATATAGCCATTCTCCCAGGGGCTTCCCGCAGCCACCGGATTTTGTCGAGGAGCAGCTCGGCCACCAGCCTCTTGAGGCGATCGACCTCGAGCTCCAGCGCCCGGCACCGACGATCGCCGTCGACCTGGTCCGGCGCATGTCGCTGTCGCCAACGTTAGTAGGTCGTCTCGGCGATTCCGTGTTTCCGACAGATGTCAGAGATCGTCAGTCCTTTGGCCAGATCGCGGTCGGCTTCCCGTAGCAATCGCGCGGCCTCGTCGGCGTTCCTTCGCCTGCTCATGGGTCCCTCCAGGGCTTACTCTACCCGGAGACTCCCATTTCGACTGGACCAATTTTTGGGGAGCAGGCCAGAGATCTGGCGAGCCAGGCATTGCTCTCGAATCAGCAGCCGTTCGGCACAAACGGGTCAGGGATCTGGGTCGGATTCGATCTCAGGGAAAGGGTCGCGGTGGCGATGTGTGTCCTTTCCAGTTCTTTCGTGCTTTCGCGATGGATTCGGCTTGCGGCGTGGACGCCCTCGGCAAACGCTTTCACGTGATCCACAAATCGTGGCACGCTTGCTCGTAACTCTGCTCCAAGTCGAGAGGAACGACGAGCGAATCCGCCAACCACAGCGGCAGCGTCGGCAGCGGCTGGCCGATGGTCATGGCGTGGGACCAGGCTTCCAATCGCGCCCGCGTGCCCTTCGTCACCCAGCGGCAAGACGCCGCGTACGTCGGTGGTCCGTCGGCCGTCATGACCGGGTCCGGATGCCCGACGAATACCATCAACTGGGCGTACAGGTTGAACCGACGAATCGTGACGAGATCGACGACGCTGACGGCGACGCCCTTGCGAAGCAGGGCGGCGCACTTGGCGACAAAGGCGTCCCGCGACTCGGGGCGATCCTTGTTCGCAGGGCTGACAAGTTCGATCGCGGCGACAAGTTGCCGTTCGCGCTCGACATCGAAGATACGGACTTCGTATTCATACTCGTCGGGCGGTTCCGTATCGACCGCGACCGCTGGAAGGGTGGCGGTCCAGGCCGCGGTCGCCGCGCCGCCGTTGCCGTTTCCGCTTGACGGCCCTGTTCGCGGCGCGTCGTCCGATTCCAGAGCCCCAACGTCGATCTCCATGAGGGTTCCGAGGTGGACGCGTGGCTCGGCAACGAAACCAGGCGGTAGCTGATTCCGCAAATGCTGGACTATGCACGTCGGCCACATGGCGTGGAAGCCCTCCCACGACGATTTCTTGCTCACCGGTGGTCGAAAATGATCGCGTAGTGGCATGACTCGGTCCTCCTCGGACAGATTATATCCAACTTTTGTCGGCCGGGTGGCACGCCGCGGGTCCAGGACAGTTACCAGGCGGTTGGTGCGCAAACGTCGGAGCCGGTCTTCGATGGAAATCCGGATTCTTCACCACGAAAAAAACGAAAAACACGAAAGGGGCACCGGCTTCACGGCGCTGCAACAAATCCCCGCCTGCGGTATTCTCCAGAGCTACCGCACGCGCTTCATCGATCCGTGCCCGGATGATCGCCGTGCTGATCTCCGCGGCCGGACTGGCACCTCTGAGCAACGCCAGTAACGTCCGGGAGGTGAGGATTCCGGTCGGAGCCTCTGGGCGATCTACTGGATGCTCGATTGCGGCGGTCGGGAGGACTGTGTGAAGGCCGTCGAAAGCCTCGGCCGTCTTCGACGGAGCGACCTCTCACCGTGGAAACCGTCGCGCTATGCGGTAATACTACGCGATCGACCTCGACCGAAACCGCGTCTACCACGTGTGGGAGTCGGGAGGGTTCCCTGCCGATAAGTACCAGCCGACTAGTAGGTAGCGAGGTGCCTGATCTGCCGCACGCATGCAACACGTAGCGCAGAATTCGCGTCGGGTTGGTCTGCGCGTTGCCGCGGTTGTGGCGACCGCGCTCACATCGGTTTTCTTGACGCCGGCGCGAGGAGCCGAGCAGCAGCTCAGGCTACGTGTCCCTCGCCGAGAGATCATTAGGCTTGCGGAACCACCCCAGAACGGCCGCGTGTATGATCTGACGTTTTCACCTCGGCGCGACTCGTTGGTCTGGGGACGGAAACCAGGACGCAGCTAGTTACTGCCTGGGGGGCGGTGAACGGGGCGGCCTCAGGACGGAAACCGGGACGGGACGGAAACCGGGACGCAGCTAGTTACTGCCTGGGGGGCGGTGAACGGGGCGGCCTCAGGTCTTCTTGGGACGGAAACCGGGACGCAGCTAGTTACTGCCTGGGGGGCGGTGAACGGGGCGGCCTCAGGTCTTCTTGTGTTTGGCATTTGCACCACAACCGCGAAGGACATGCGTTGCAGCGCCAGATCGGTCCCACACTTTTGAATTGGCGAGAGGTGCTGGAACCGCATAGAAGTTCCGACGCTCTGCGGGAGCCAAGCTCGAAGGTTTTGCCTGACGATCGGTGGGAGGATCTGCCGAGCCAGACATTGGTCTCGAATCAGAAACCGTTCGGCACAAACTGGTTAGGGATCTGTGTCGGATTCGATCTCAGGGAAACGGTCGCGGTGGCGATGCATATCCGTTCCAGCTTCGACGCCGAACCGCCCGGGCCGGTGCGGTAGTGGCCGACCATGCCCGGCGAGATGCTCACCAACTCAATCCCCTCCCCCTCGCACCAGCCCAGAAACCGACGCACCGCTGACTCGCACGCCCGTTGCCTGTGCGGATTGTGATGTTCCGCGAAGAAGAACTCATCCCGTGCGAAGCGGGCCGCCCTCCCTGCCTTTCCACAAGCGCCGGCAGCGATTTCGACGGCACAAGTGGTCGCGCGGGCGCGACCACGATTTCGGTCGTCATTCACCGATCTCCGTTTCTTCGTCGTCTTCGGACATGGGAACGGCTGACTTCGGGGCTTGCTTCCGATGCAAGTCACGCTGTTTGATGTCCGCGATGACCGCGCGGACCTTGTCGCCAACAACGGGGTCGTTGCAATCGCCGGCGGCGAGCCAGCCCGTAGCGCGATCCTCGAGCACGTCGAGGCCTGCGTCCAATGCCGCCCGCGCCTGGAGCAAGTTCGCACCAAGCATGCGATCCTGGGCCGCGTCCATCTCGCGGGAAAAAGCGATCCGTCAACCGACCCCGAACGCGACCGTGGTACCGACCAGCCTCCAGCCGATCGAGCGGCGGAACCCGTGCCATGTCGTGTCTGGGTTCGATCGGACGGCAGGGTCGGCCCGATCTATCACTCACCAGCGCAGTGTGAACTGCCCCCGCAACCCATCGAATTTTCTTCCGCCATCAAGCCAAAGACTTACGGCGAATCGCGCGCTGCGCGATTTGACAGCTTGACAGAGCGCGGGTAGAGTAGGTGTATAGGTGTAATTAGGCGCGCAACTAGCTCCTGGCTGCCCAGACACCCGGCGCCGCAACGTAGCAATTCTCCGGTGCTGGAACGTGGGACATCACGATCGATTCCGGGACGCCCCGAGGCGATTCGATCGCCCGATTCGCGGGGCTCGGGGACGCGCGGAATCGGCTGAATTTGACGACACAAGAGCCAATAGATCAACAACTTCCGACGAGCGCCCGGTGCGCCGCCGATTTCCCAGGCAATTTGTCGCCGTACATCGCGAGATGGGACTGGGGCCCTTCGAAAAAGTCCCAACCAGTCCCATTTTTTCCCATTTTCGGCTCAGGGAGTTCTTGACCAACACAGTCCGTTCCTCAGCCGTGTCCAACCAGCCGGCGAAGCAGCGATCGGAGCGGCCCGCGCCGTCGGCGCCGAGGTGAACCATCGCCGTCACGCACCGTCCGGGCTTCGGGAAGCCGGCGGGGCGTCTTTGTCCTGAGGGAGGTGATCAGGTCCGAAAAGAGTGGTCCGGAGGTCAAGCCCAGGCCGAGAACGAAGCCGCAGGCCGCCTTGAGGTAGCCGGAGAATTCGCGCCGGTCCGCTGGAATCGACACCTGGGCGGTTCGCTCGACCGAAGGATCGTCCGCCACGGCAAACGATCCCGGCCGCGACTCCGCCGTTGACGCCGGTTCGACGGGCGTGGGCAAAGCTGCCAGAAGACCCGCCAGACCCGCGCGATCGCCGGACGACCGGGAACTGACTTTCATGGGAAAGCCGCCCGCACCCAGAACGACGGTCACATGACGCTCGCCGGACTGGGCCTGGGAGGGATCGTCCTCAAGCTGCACAACGGCCCAGCGGCCCCGGCTGATCGAGTTGACGGAATGCTCGGGATCGTTTTCGCGATCGAGATTGGGGATCTCCTGCAATAATGCTCGTTCGTGGCGGTCGACGGGCGGAGTCGGGTCCGTGTCGGATGCCGCCAGAACCGGGCCCAGCGGTCCGGAGCTGCGCGAGACCGGCGGGCCCGTCGCCAGCCGGATATAATAGCCGTCATCCTGGGAGCCCGTGATGATCGGGGTGCCCGCTGGTGGGCCCTCGGTCGTTTGATCGCTGATGGCCACGTCTGAGCTTGCATCGTCATTTGCAACCGAGTTCGCCGATAGCGACGACGCGACGGACTGACCGGCGGAAGCTAGTGCAAATGTGCCAATCCAGCCGGATTCCGCCGTGCTTTCCGCGGATGCTTCGGCACTCACCTGATCCTGACGCTGGACATCCAGCAGGAAGGGAACGTTCGACTGGAACGTGGAAGGAGCAAGGGAGCCGGCGCCTGTCTGTGCACCCGGCACGCTTGCCACTCGCACGACAAGCTGCCCGCCGGCCGGTGCGTTCTGCATTGCGACCGTCAGATCGTCGGCCGTCGCGCTCGCCGTAGCCGGGTCGGGATCAATTTCCGCCAGGGTACGTCCGGATGGATCGATCAACGAGATTTTCCCCAGCGCCATGCTTTCGCCGTTCGGCAGACCCAGCGGCGGGCGCAGCACCAACCGCACCGACTGAGTCAATGCGTCTATGGGGATTTGAACCGTGACAAAGCCTTCAGCCGGGCTAATGCTCCCCTCGACCTCCATCCGCGGCTCGGAGGGCAAGCTGACCACAGCCGAGCTGGAGGAACCGCTGGAATCAGATCCGCCCATTGTGCCGAGAGCATTCGGGTCGATAGGCCCCGTTTCGCCCGCAACGGGCATCCGTCCGTCCATCCCGAACACCGCAGGCGGCATTTCGCCGTCAGCTCGCAGTGAGGAGAGATTACCCAGATTCACGGTACGCCGGAGATCCCCAGAACTACCGGGTTGCGATCCAAAGGCTTCGCTGGTTGCACCGCCCATGGGCAGGTCCATGCTCGCATCCGGTGCCAGGATCGCAACGCGGAAGCGAGCAGCCCCCACGGCCGGCCCAAGTCCGTTGACCGAGTCAGGAAGCGCTGGCGCGCTTCCCGTATTCAGAGCAACGACCGGTCCGGTTCCGTTTACTGTGTCAGCAAGCGGCTGAACGCTTGCCGTACTCGGGTTGCCCGCCATCGCCGCCCCGGGAAGCACGGCGACTGGCATAATCAGGGCGGCGCACCCGACGGCGGTCCCATGAAAGCAAACCGAGGATCCGGCTCGAAGTTTCCCGAGAGCAAAATGCGCGATTCGAGCGATTCCATTTCCGGATGGGAACGGAGGACCGACGCCCGGCGGATCGTCTCCTTCCGCAGGCGCTTTCGCGTCTCGTTCCCGTTACGAATTGGATCGCTCCCTGACTCCATCACGATCACGCTCCAGCCGATTCCCCGCATCTTCTCCGGAAATCCAGCAGCGCCCGAGTGGGCACTGCCTCCGACCCGAGGCGTCTAATTGCACTTAGGTGGTATGTCGAAGAAAGGCCGCGACACCCGACAATCTTTCCACTCTACTCGAAGTGGATGCAATCTTGCAAGCTTAGTGTCACCAGAACAACTCCAACTCGCCCTGGTTTCGCAATCCTAGCACGATGTGTGCCGAAATTCACCGAATCAAACTAAGAAGAGCGTCCAAACTGCGTAGATAATACCAGTTGGCGCAGTGGAACTTACAGTTGAGATCGGCTGGCAAAGGCATTTCCTGAAGCCCGGCCGGTGCATCGGCCGTCGAGTCAGGCGACATCGGGCAATGGAACCACGTCGAAGAATACCGGCCGAAAGGCCGGAGCCAGCGTGCCGGCTACCCCGTCCCCAAACGATACGGTCGATCGCTCGATTCGGGACCACGGTTGGTACTAGGAGAATTCTGGGGCCAGGGCCTTGGCCGGCGCCCTGGAGAGTCGCTCGGGGCCGGTCACCTTGCGTATCATGAACAATCAACCGGGCGAAGTATTTTCTGTCGAGGAGGCCGAACCGTGAAGCGACCATGCGCAGCAATGATCCGCCTCGGAGGCTTCTGGGCCCCGTTCGTTTTGGCTTCGATCTACGGACCATCCGGATATGGGCAGCAGTTGCCGGCCGGCCCGAGCCCGTTTGAGGGAGCGAACGAGCGATTCGCTCGCATCTTGCCTGCGCAGTCGGTCTCCGCGCTCGCGGCCAGCCTTCCCGCGGCCAAGGGCGCCATCGAACAACCCGCTCCCGTCTTGCCGGCCCAGTTGGTATCCGCGCTCCAGGCGGGCCGGTTCGCAGCAGCCCGTACCGCGATTGCGGCTTTGCGAGAAAAAGCCAAGACCGCTGATGAGCAGTCGTACTTCGCCTACCTCCAGGGCAGTTTCGGAGCGCCTCGGAGGACAACCCGATCTTGCCAGGAAAACGCTGAGCCTTGCGATCGAGGCCGGTCCGAATGGTCGATGGGCCCCCAAAATGCGGCTCGAGCTGGCAGGAATCGAGCTGGCCACGGGCAATCTCGCCGTGGCCGAAGAACTCGCTCGGTCGGAGGTAGTCCGCCTCCTGGCGGGTGCGCGCAAGGACCGGCTTGCCGCCGTTTATCAGGCGTTCGCCCGCCGCCTTTTCGAGCCTGCGGACCCGCTGGTTCCATCTGACCCTAATGCCGCGTACGACCTCCTGGTACAGGCTCGCGACCTGGCCGTTGGCGAGAGCTTGAAAGGCCAGCTCCTCCTTTTCATGGGCCAGCTCAGCCTGGCCGCGCAGAACCCGGCCCGCGCCGTGGATAACTACCAAACTTATCTCAAGCAACAGCCTGACGGCCCCGACCGGTATCGCGCGCGATTCCAGCTCGGCGAGGCCCAGCGTCAGACTAACCAGCTCATGCCCGCCCGCTTGACGTGGAGCGATCTGGCGCGGGACATCGAGCATTTAAAGCCGGGTGAAATCTCGCGCGAGATCTCGGCGATCCGTGCCCAGGCGCTCTTCGAGATCGGCTCGACATTTGGCATTCCGAACCCGCCCGACGACAACAGCTTGAGCCTGGGAGTCGCCGCGGTTGCGCGGTTCCTGGCTGCTTTCCCCGAGCACCCCAAGGCGGTCACAGCGGCTTATTCGCTGGGAGCCTCGTATCTGGCCCGCGGCAAGAGCGCACTGGCGCTCGACGCATTCACGCGGTTCCTCAAGTTTGAGGGATTCAAGGTCGAGTCCGACGCTGCCCGCCACGACTGGGCCCTGCTCTCGATGGCCGCCTCGTTCCAGGCCGCCCAGATTCTTCAGGGCCAGGCCAAGTACGACGAGGCGATTGCCGCCTGGAAGGGCTATCTGGCGAAGTTTCCCAACGGACCGCAAAGCGCGGATGCCCAGCGGGCGATTCTGGATACCGACCTCCTGATCGCCACCGAGCATCTCGCCCGGCGCCGATTCGCCGAAGCTCGTTCCGCCTGGAGCGAGTTCGTGGCTGAGAACCCGCTCGACGGACGGGTGCCCGCGGGTGTTCTTCGCGATCGGTGAGAGCTTCGCGACCGAGAAGAAATTTGACCAGGCCATCACTGCATGGGAGTCGCTCACGAGCAAGTTCCCCGGCACCGAGCCCGCCGCTCACGGCCAGTTCGCGACCGCCGCCTTGCACGAAACCGAGAAGGGAGAGCTCGCCAAAGCCATCGAGCTTTTCAAGAAGATCACGGTCGAGCCCTGGCGATCGCAGGCCATGCAGCGTGTCGCGGTGATGGAATCGAAGGTGCTCGTCGTCCGGACGCCGCGCACCTTCCGCTCGGGCGAAACGGCTCATCTTGAAATCACCACGCGGAACATCGAGTCGCTCAAGTTGACGGCGTACAAGCTCAACGCCGAATCCTATTTCCGCAAGAAGCACGCGATCGAGAACGTCGAATCGCTCGACATCGGGCTGGTCGCGGCCGACGCCTCGTGGACGGCCACGGTCCCCGGCTACGCGCGGTACAAGCCGGTTGAAAGCCATTATGAGCTCAAGCCGCTCGAGCTGCCCGGCGTCTATGTCGTGAAGGTCACCGACGAGAAGACCTTGCAAGCCACGACGCTGGTGATCGGCAGCGACTTGGACGCGATCGTCAAGACATCGCGGGAGCAGGTGCTGGTTTTCGCCCAGGACATGAAAACGGGCAAGGCCCGCCCTGGCGCACGGGTCCTCGTGTCGCTGGCCGACCAGATCATCCTCGAGGAAAAGACCGGTCCCGACGGCGTCTTGCTCAAGAACTGGGAAAAACCCGCGCAGCCCAATGGCCGCATGAGCTACCTGATCGTCGACGGGCCGCACGTGGCCGGCTCGGCCCTGGGTGTTCCCGAGAAGGTCGCTTCAGGGCTGACGCCGCGCGCCTACATTTACACCGACCGCCCCGCGTACCGGCCGGGACAGAAGGTCGCCATCCGCTGCGTCGTCCGCGAGGTCCAGGAGGGCCAGTACAGCCACGTCCCCGGGTCGATTTACCGCGTCGAGGTCGCCGATGCCCGCGGCCGGCTGATCGTCTCGCGTCCGGTCGCTCTTTCGGAGTTCGGCACGTTTCACGAATCGATCCCGCTCGATCGTGGCGCGCCGGTCGGCACGTATCGCGTTCACGTCTTTCAGCCGGGCAAGAGCAGCTTCGCCGGCAGTTTCGAGGTGCAGTCGTATCAGCTCGAGCCCATCGACCTTGCCTTCGACCTCAAGAAGACGGTCTATTACCGCGGCGAGACTGTCGCGGGCGACGTGGTGGTGCGCTATCAGTATGGCACGCCGGTCTCGTCGCGCCCGATCGAGATCGCGCTGCCCGACGGCCGGGTCCTGCACGGCACGACCGATGGTGCCGGCAAATACCACGTCGAATTCCCCACCGAGGGCTTCGCTGAAGAGCAATCGCTGCGGCTGGCGGCCCGGCTGCCCCAGGATAACGTGGCCACGACGGCGACGGTCGCCCTCGCCGTGCGCGGGTTCCGCATCAGCCTGAGAACCGCCCGCGATGTCTACCTGGACGGCGAATCCTTTCCGCTCGAAGTCGTCACGACCGACGCCCAGGGGGAGCCCGCCGGTCAGGTGCTCTCCGCCACGGTTGTCAAGCAAATTCTGGCGGCCGGCCAGGTCACCGAGCGTGACGTCGAGCGGAAGACGCTGGAGACCGACTCCAAGTCGGGTCGCGGAACGTTGACGTTTCGGATCGACGATCCCCAGGGAGGCCGCTACGTGCTGCGCGTCGCGGGCACCGACCGGTTCGGCAATCCGATCGTCGCGGATCGCGCGCTTCCGTCTCGGGCAAGGACGACCCCACCAAGCTGAGGCTCCTGGCCGACCGCCAGCGCTACAAGGTCGGCGAGGAGGCCGCGGTCAGGCTTCATAGCCGCGAACGGGCCGGGACGGCTCTCCTGACCTGGGAAGCCGACCGGATCCTGACCTACAAGATCGTCGCGCTTCACGAAGGCGACAACGCGGTTGCATGGTCGATCGAGGGAAGCCAGTTCCCGAATTTCACGCTGACCGCGACGCGGATGTGGAAGAGCGAGCTCGATGCCGCCAAGCTCGACGTCGAGGTCGAGCGCGACTTGCGCGTCACGATCGCCCCGACAAGGCCGGTCGTCGGCCCGGCGAACCGATCGAGCTCGAGGTCACGACGGTCGACCAACTCGGCCGGCCGGTCGCGGCCGAGCTGTCGATCGCGATGGTGGACCAATCGCTCTTGCGGCTCTTTCACGATTCCCTGCCGGAGATCGGCCCGTTCTTCTACAACCAGACGCGGACGGGCGCATTTGCAACCGAGGCGACCAACACGTTCCGCTACCAGCCGCAGACGGCCCCGGTCGTTCTCGCGGTCGTGGAAGAAGCCGAGCGCCTGGCCGCGGTCGACGCCAACTGCGGCCGATCGGGGGAGGGTCATGCAGGAAGCTCAGAATCAAGTAGCGGCCCAGACTGCTCCCGCTCCTGCAAGATTCGCCGAAGGCGCGCCGGCTGCCGCCCCGTTGCCGCCCATGGCCAGGATGAGCGGCCAATCGAAGGGCGGTCCACCTCACGAGCTCGAAGACGCGAAGCGGGAAGAATCCGGCGTCGAGGCGCCGGAGCTCAAATTAGGAGAGGGCATGGTCGAATCGGGCAAAACGGCGTATAGCTTGGGACTCTCGTTCCAGTCTCAGCGCGCAGGCGGTCGCGGTCAACTCCAACTGGCGAAGGCCGCACGTACGGAATCCCGCGAGCGCTTCGTCGAGACCGCCTACTGGAACCCCCACGTCGTGACCGACAAAGCCGGCAAGGCGCGGCTCACGTTCAAGGCCCCGGCCGCGTTGTCGGAATACCGGCTCACCGCGCGGGGCATCACCAGCTCGGACAGCCTGGCCGGGCAGACGATTGCGTCGGTGACTGTTCGCAAGAGCTTCTTTGTCGATCTCAAGGTGCCCGCGGCGCTCAATCAGGGCGACAAGCCGCGTTTCGTCGGAGAGGTCCATCATTCCGGCGTGCGCGGCAAGCTCGCAATCCGGCTGGCGATTTACACGGGCGGCCGCGACGAGGTTTATCCCAGGACGCTCGAGCTGACCCAGGACGGCGTCGATCAAGTGATCTTCGACGCCTACGAAGTGCCGGAAGGGGATAGTGCCCGGTTGACGCTGACCGCCGCGGTCGGCGATCTGAGCGACGAGCTGGTCGTGGAAGTGCCGGTCCGTCCGTGGGGCGTTCAGGTCATCGCCTCCGAATCGGGCACCAGCAACGAAAATGCGACCGTATTCATCGGGCTGCCGGCCGGGCGAACCTACGAGAGCCCCGAAATGGAGATCGTACTCGCGCCGACGCTGCGGCGCATGCTCATCGAGCTGGCACTCGGACACGATGCCTATCGTGCTGCCAAGCCCGGCCAATGCGCAGGCGTCCCACCGGATCTTCCCTCCGCCCTTCACGACGGCCGACCATGCCGCCGACCTGCTCGCGGCGACGTCGGCGCTTCAATATCTTCGCGACACGAAGGCCTCGGCCGCCCCCGAAGCCGAGCGGCTCAGGCAGCGCATCGAAGGGCTGGTCGCGACCCTGGTCGCGACCCAGAATCCCGACGGCGGCTGGTCGTGGGTCACGAGTGGTCCTCTGCCCCAGAGGGGCGCAGAGCGCCGCGGCGCCTTCGAGCGATCGGCTGACGTCGGCGGCGGCCGTCTGGGCGCTCGCCTCGGCCGAGCCGCTCGGACTCTTGACCGACGCCAAGGTCCTCGACCAGGGGGTTGCCCACCTCCAGCAGGAATTCTCCAGGCTGCACGCCAGCGATCACGAAACCCGTGCCGCCATGCTCCATGCCTTGAGCGCGCGGCGAGCCGCCGGCTTCGAGGCGGCCAACACGCTGAATCGAGCGCGGTCCACGCTCTCCGACTCGGCCCTGGCTTACCTCGCGCTCACGTTCGCCAACCTGGACCGCTCGTCGCTGGCGCGCGAGCTCTTGACGATCCTGGGCCGGCGCGCCAGGAGCGAGCCGACCGCTCCCGGTCACCGTGCGCGCGTTTACTGGGACAATTCCGGCCGTTCCCCGGCGATCCGGGGCGCCGTCGATACGACGGCCCTGGTCACGCTGGCCTATGCACGCGCCTTGCCCGAGGCGCCCGAGCTCGAGGGGGCCGTCGAGTGGCTCCTGGCGCACCGCGCCGGCACTGGCTGGCAGCCGCACAAAGCCAAGGGCCCGGCACTGGCCGCGCTGTCGTCCTACTTTGGCCGTGCTTCGGCAAGTGAAGAACGATACCGCTTGACCGTGTCGGTCAATGGGACGCAGGTTGCCGAGCTCAATGTGGCGGGCGCGACGCAAGGAAAGGTGATCGGCGTGCCGCGAAAACTGGTCCGGATCGGCCAACCCAACCGGCTGCATTTCGAGATGCAGGGCCGAGGGCGGTTTGGTTATGCCGTAACGCTGTCGGCCTTCGCCCGGGAGTTTGGGCCAGATCAGGACCGCAGAAAGCGGATCGCCTGGGTGGATCGGCGGGTTTATCAGCCCGCGGCGCCGGAGCTCGATGGCAAAGTGCTGCCGGTCGGGTTCGCGGTCACCGTCGATCAACCGACGTTCGAGAACGTGGCCAGCCAGGTCGAGCTGGGCGGAAAAGCCCGCGTGGTGCTCTCCATCGGCAGAAACGTCCCGCAGAATATTCCGGAATGGGAGCGGCGATTTCCTGATCGTCGAGGACCATGTTCCCGCCGGCTCGACGGTGATCGAGGGATCGGTCAGCACGTCGGCCAGCTCGTACAGCCTGGCGGATGGCGTCTTGACGTTTTACTTCGCGCCGGACCGAAACCCGGGCACGATCTCCTACGAGATCTACGGCTACCTGCCCGGTCAGTACCGGGCCCTGCCGGCATCGGTTCGAAGTGCCTATGAACCGGGGCGATACCACCTGGGGACGCCCGGCGCGCTGCGGGTCCGCCTGACTGGCGAGCCCAGCACCGACCCTTACCGGCCGACGCCCGATGAGCTGTATGCACGCGGCAAGGCCCACTACGACGCCGGCCGCTACAGCGACGCCGGCCTGGCTCTGGAGCCCCTGTTTTCGGGATACACACTCCGCGACGATGTTGCCAAGAATGCCGCGACCATGCTGCTTCTGATCAATATCCGCCAGGATCAGGCTCGCAAGATCGTCCAGTATTTCGAGGTCGTGAAGGAGAAGGCCCCGGAGCTGATCCTCGGCTTCGACCAGTTGATCGCGATCGGCAAGGCCTACCGCGATATCAACGAATACGAGCGAGCGTTGATCGTCTGGCGCGGCCTGATCGAGGCCAGCTACCTGGAGGACGCACGGCTGGGAGAGCTTTTGCGTCAGCGAGGCGAGACCTTGAAGGGACTGGCCTACCTGATCGAGCTCTGGCAGTCATATCCCAACACGGCATCGATCGAGAGCGATTTCTTCGGTTTATCGCAGGTGGTAGCCCAGGCCGCCGCGCGGGCGTTCTCGGATGTCAACCTCCGGCGCGAGATGGCCGCCGCCGGCATCACGCGCTCCGAGCTGCTGCTCCAGACCATCCGTCTGGTCCAGGTCTTCCTGTCGCAGTCGCCCAAGAACCCCCTGGCCGACGAAGCGAGCCTGGCCTTGGTCGGCGCGTTCACCGAGCTGGAAGACTTCAAGGCGGTGGTCAAGCTGGCGTCCACTTTCGCCCGGCTCTATCCCAGGAGCAGCTACCTCGACAGTTTCCAGTTCAGCGAGGCTCTCGCCGACTTTCATCTCGGCCAGTACGACCGGGCGATCGAGGTGGCGCAGGCGATCGCGCGCGCGACCTACAAGGACGCGTCGGGTGCCGACCAGCCCAGCCCCAACAAGTGGCAGTCCCTCTTCATCCTCGGCCAGATCCATGACGCGCGCCGCCAGCCGGCGAAGGCACTCGATTATTATCGCCAGGTGGCCGACCGATTCAGCGACGCCGCCAGCGCCGTGCAGTTTTACACCCGCAAGGAGCTCAAGGTCCCCGAGATCGCGGTCGTCCGGCCGGCGGCACGAAACGTGGCCGACGCTCGACCGCGGGAAGGTCAAGAGCGCGGCATCCGTGTCATCAACGTGGCCAGCCGGCAAGAAGGCACCCCGAAGCCCGACGGGCGCTCCGAGATCAAGATCGACTATCGCAACATCGGCCAGGTCGACGTCAAGATCTACCCCGTGGATCTGATGCAGCTCTACCTGACGCGCCGCAATCTGAATGGCATCGCCGGCATCGACCTGGCTGGCATTACGCCGCTCGTCGAAAAAGCAGTGACCCTCGGCGATGGCGCCGACTATGAAGACAAGAACCGGGCGATCGCGGTGCCTCTGGCAAAAGAAGGTGCATACTTGACCATGATTCGCGGCGATAGTCTCTATGCCTCGGGGATCGTTCTGGTCACGCCGCTTTTGATGGAGGTGCTCGAGGAGCCCGCCGAATGGCGCGTTCGCGTGTCCATCCGGGATGCCCGGACCAAGGAGTTTCTTTCCAAGGTGCAGGTCAAGGTGATCGGCAGCGCCAATCCCCAGTTCATCTCGGGAGAAACCGACCTGCGGGGCGTCTTCGTTGCCGAAGGGGTGCGCGGCATGGTCACGGCGGTTGCCCGCCAGGGCTCGGCTCAGTACGCATTCTACCGGGGAACGACTTTCCTGGGAGAAGCGGAGATTCCAGCTCCCGGTCCGGCGGCGGGCGCTGGCCAGCGCGCGCCGGCGCGCCAGGCCTCGACCAGGGCTTGGATGTCAACCTCAGGGAGCAGAACACGGCGAATTCCGCACGGCAGATCGAGCGGCTCGAGAAGCGGTATTCGGTGCCGAAAGGCCAGAAACCGGGAGCCGCGGCGGGAGAGTTCCGCTGATCAGTTCCGTCCCAGTGTCACGTTCACCGCCCCGATCAGGCTCTCTCCCAGTCCTTTTTGACGAATTGCTTCCAGGTCGCCCCGGCAAGCGAAGAGGGCATCGACCACATTCGGGTCCCACTGAACGCTGCGGCCTTCGTGAAAGATCTTGTCGATCTGAGCCAGGCTCAGCCGTTTGCGGTAGGGCCGGTTGCTCGACATCGCGTCAAACGAGTCCGCGACCGCGAGAATTCGGGCCTCGAACGGAATATCGTCGCCCGAGAGATGGTCGGGGTATCCGGTTCCGTCCAGGCTCTCATGATGATGGCGAACGCCAGGCAGGATATGACTGAGCTTCTTCAGGTCCTTGAGGATGGTCACGCCGATTTCGACGTGGCATTGGATTTTTCGAAACTCCTCGGGAGTCAATGGCCCAACCTTCTGGAGCACGTCGTCGCGAACCCCGATCTTGCCGATGTCGTGCAGCAGACCGGCCAGATACAGGTCGCTTCGCTTGGGCGCCGGCATCCCCAGCTCCTCGGCCAACCGCACGGCAATGCGCGCGACCCGCTCGGAGTGGCCCGACGTGTAGGGGTCCTTGGCATCGATGGCCGCCGTCAAGGCACGGATGATGCCGAAGAGAAGGTCCTTGATCTCGGCGTAGATCTTGACGTTCGAGAGCTGCGTCGCGATCAGCGAGGCAATGAATTGCAATCGTTCGATATCCGATGCGCCGAGCGCGCGATCGTCCAGGGGATTGACGGCCAGCAGCCATCCGAGCTGCCCGGCGGCGACGGATGCGTAGCCACGAAGGGCTGCCGGCGCGCCGTCGGCCATCTTTGCTGGGCGCACCGCTCTATGAAGGTCGATTCCCGCCCGGATGGAGCGGGCAATGCCCGATAGGCATGGGCATCCAGGCCGCGGGCCCGACCGCTGACGACGACTGGCTCGGAGGGAGACTTGGGAACCCAGGCGACGGCTTCGACATTGAGCGAGGTGCGTACTACGGTCGTGGCAATCGACTGGAAATCCTGCGGCGCTACCGAGATTCGCAGCCGGCGGATCAGCCGGCCGACGACCTGCCGCTCGCTCTCCTCGTCCCGGTCCGCAGGCGCCTTCCGGTGCTCCATGCCCCCGGCTGTCGTTCGCAGGCGATTGGCCACCTCCCGGCCCCAGGCGCGAAGTGCGGGCTCGGGGCACGGCATTCCCCAGTTCACTCCGTCCGGCGGCCGGTCGCCCGGTCTCCGTTTCGGCCCGAGCTGGGAGCCTGACGGATGACCTGGCGACAGAAATCCAATAAAAGCCGCCAGGGTGCGGCCATCGGAGCTCGGAACCGCGAAAACCAGCCAGATCCGCCGCAGAGCCTCGTGGCCACGCCAGAGCTCGACTTCGCCCGATCGCAGCTCGTCAGAAATAAGATCGCTGCGGAGAACTTCATGGGCGTCAGGCAGAAACGATTCCCCGGCCCCAATCAATGCAACCCATCGTCTGCGAACCGGTTCGAAGATCCCCACGGGGGCCGTGAATTCCAGCGCCAACGCCTGCGCGAGCTCGAGCGAAGACGCTGGGCTCGTAAGTCCCAACTCGGCCACACTACTCGTTCTGGGGCACTTGTCGTGCTCGAAAGTCATTGGTCCCGCCTCGTCTCCTGGTCCGTATCAACTCTAGGTCACGAAGTCGCGCACCAGACCTGGCAGCCGTTGAGTTTCCGGCACGGACTGCTCGTCGAGTTGATCTTCTCCAACCCCGAGTGGACAACCATGAATCCGCGACGTAGAGAAACGATGGGTGCGGCGTGCGCGCCTGGTTCAGATTCTGTGCAGTCGCAAAGGTACTTCATGACCGAACATCCGCCAGATTCGAAGGCCGGGGAAGATTCGATCCGCGAGATCCTGGCCGATTGGGCCCTGGGCGCGGCCGATGGTGCGATACCTCAGAGTTCCGGACCGGAAGATCAGTTCTCCTGGAAAAACCTCAACGAGCGCGGCAGCCCGGCGGCGCCGGAATTGATGGCGGACCATTCGCCGGTTCAAAGCAACGCGCTCCTCGCCGATTTTGAGCTTGCCGTTCCTGGGCTTGACGAGATCAGTAACAAGTCCGAACGCGCGATGATTGAGGGAGAGCAGGCGCGGTGTCCGACCACCACGCACCAGCAGGGCAAAGCGGTGCCGCTGCCGCGGCTCGTTCCGAAGCGCTCCTGGCCACGTCCGAACGACTCGGTGGGCGGCTTTCACATCATCCTCGAGCTCGGCCGCGGGGCCTTCGCGCGGGTCTTTCTCGCCGCGGAGCTGAATCTCGGCCAGCGGCTGGTTGCGATCAAGGTGTCGCAACCCGACGGAGACGAGCCTCAGATCCTGGCTCAGCTTCAGCACACGCATATCGTGCCGGTGCACTCTGTCTGCGACGACCGAGGAACCGGCCTGCGGATCCTGTGCATGCCCTATTTCGGCGGAGCCAATCTCGCCGAAGTGCTAGCCGCCGCGGGCGGACTCGAGCCGACCCTCCGCGACGGCCGCAGCTTGGTCGAAGCCCTCGACCACGTGGGCCGTAGCGTCTCCGGAGTCCCCAGTCGCGCATCAGTCCCGAAGCCGGTAAGTCCGCCTCTTTCTGGAGGCACCAGCCGGACCGGTTCCAAAACCACATCAGGGTTCTCGAGCGCCAATCCTCCAGAACGACCGGCGACCAGCTCGAGGTTTCGATCGCTCTTGTCGCGTTTGATCCGTCCGAGATCGTCTCCACCGGGAGCCTTGGGCGACGGGGATGCGCACCCCAACCAACCCTTTCGCCAATTCCTCCACGGGGCCAGCGCCATCCAGGCGGCCGTCTGGATCATGGCCCGGCTTGCCGAAGGGCTCGAGCACGCACACAGTAGAGGCCTGCTCCATCGCGACCTCAAACCCGCGAACATCCTGCTCGCGTCGGACGGAACTCCGATGCTGCTGGACTTCAACCTTGCAGCGCGGATGCTGGCCGAGCCGATCGAGACCGAAGCGCACCGCGCCATTATCGGCGGAACGTTGCCTTATATGTCGCCCGAACACGTCGACGCCTTCAATCCGCACGGGGCGACCCTGCCCGAAGCCGTCGACGAGCGATCCGACATCTATGCGATGGGCTTGATCCTCTACGAGATGCTCGCCGGCCGGCGCCCTTTCGCCGAACCGCCCGCGAATGTTCCCTTGACTCAAGCGCTGGCAGAAATGATTGCCGCGCACCGGCATCCCCCTTCGCTGCGCAGACAGCCCCAAAGTGCCCTGGAGCCTCGACGCGCTCGTCGCCAAGTGCCTGAGCTTTGACCCCGCGAGCCGCTACCAGCGGGCCGCGGATCTGGGCGAAGACCTGCGCCGTTTCCTGGACAACCTGCCGATGAAGCACTGTCCCGAGCCAAGTCTCCGCGAGCGGCTCCGCAAACTGGCCAGGCGCCACCCGACCCTCTCCGGCGCAAGCTCGCTCGCCGTCATCAGCAGCATCTTGATCGGACTGCTCGTCGCGACCACGGTCCTGGCGTACGACACGATGCAGGACCTGGCGCACCGAGTCCGGCTTCGGATCTTCGATCGCGACTTCACCGAATGTCAGTTCTTGCTGAACACGGTCAGCGGCTCGCGCGATCATTTGCGTAAGGGAATCCGCCAGGCCGAGCAAACTCTCAGCGAGCTGATTGTCGAGGCCGGCGCCCTGCCGCGCTACCGCGATTGGATGCGTCGGCTCACCTCGGACGAGCAGCGTCACCTGCGCGAACAGCTCGCGGAGCTCCTCATGCTGGACGCCCGTGCTCACGTCATCCTGGCGACTCGGGACGGCTCGGAAGTCAACCTCCGCCAGGCCTACAAGCAGGCGCTAGCGAGTCTCGAGCGAGCGATGAAGATCGTGCCGCAGTCCCCGGCGCCCTTTACGCCGAGCGCGCACTTTACCGCGCCCGTCTGGGCGACGCCGAGCTGGCCGCGGCGGACAGCCAGCTCGCGGCCCGCGTCGTCCCGACAACTTGCCACGACTTCACCCTGCAGGGCAGCACCCTCCTGGCCCGCGGTGATCTTGCCCGCGCCGAAGAAGCCCTCCGAGAGGCCCAGAAGCTCGATGGGACCTCGTTGTGGCCCTGGTTTCTCTTGGGGCACTGCCACTACGCCCAGCGCCGATTTCTGGAAGCAGCCGGTGATTTCGCCGTCTGTGCGGTCCGCGGTCCGACGTTTTCCTGGGCCCACTTCAATCGCGGTCTGGCCCTCGCCAAGGCCGGTCGCTTGATCGGCGCTCGCGACGCCTATGACCGTGCGCTCCAGATCGAGCCCGACTTTGCCGAGGCTCTGGTCAACCGCGCGCTTGTCGAGTTGGAGCTCGACCAGGTCGGAACGCGCCGGACTGACCTCGAAAAAGCCCTCACGCTCGGCTGTGATGACGTTGTGATTCTGGCGGCGCTCGGCGAGACATTCGCCCGCCAGGGCCGTCGCGACGACGCCGAGCGGTTTTTCGCCGGCCGCCTTACCGGCACTCCGAATGACCTGGTCGTCCTGGTCGCGCGCGGAATCATGCGATTGAAGTACGATCTGGTGTCTGCCCGCAGCGATCTGACAAGAGCTCTGGCGATCGACCCCAGGGCCGCGCACGCCCACTACGGCATGGCCCTCTTAATCCGGCACTCCGACACTCATGGAGCGCTCCGGCACCTGGATACGGCCCTCGACTCGGACCCTAACCTGACGGACGCCCTGCAGCTCCGCGCCCTGGTGCGTGCCCGGCTGGGCAAGCGAGAAGCCCTCGACGACGTCGATCGGCTGATCGAAAGCCCGACTCGCGACCGCCTTTACAACGCCGCGTGCGCCGTCGCGATCTATGCGAGGGAGGCTCGCGACCCCCAACCGCTCCGGCACGGTCTGGAGCTCTTGACCCGCGCGCTTGCGAGCGGCTTTTCCCCGCAGGAAGCCGCGGCAGACCCTGACATCGAGGCGATGCGAACGCTTCCCGAGTATGACCGGCTTATCGGTCAGCATCGAAAGACCAAATGACGTGAGATGCGCGAACTTTTCACCCCGCCGGCCGCGGAGAGAGCCGGAGGCTCAAAGGCTGCTCGAGCCCGTGGGCTTCCATCAGGCCGCGGTCGCCAAGCACCATCCGGCTGGGCCCGTCAGCCACGACGCGCCCCCCATCCAGCAAGACGGTGCGGAGGCAGAGCTCCAGCGCCATCTCGAGGTCGTGGGTGGCGATGAGCTTGGTGCACTCCAGGCCGCGGACGAGCTCGATGAATCGGCGCCTGCCGCGTGGGTCGAGGTTGGCCGTCGGCTCATCCAGCACAAGTACGGACGGACGGCACGCGAGCACACCAGCCAGACAGGCCCGCTTGCGCTCGCCAAAACTCAGATGATGAGGCTGGCGGTCAGCTTCCGCGGCAAGGTCGACGCGCGCCAGGCATTCGAGGGCGATCTGGCGCGATTCGGCCGCACCGAGTCCTTGATTGAGCGGCCCGAACGCGACGTCCTCGATCACCGTATTGCAGAAAAGCTGGTCGTCGGGGTCCTGAAACACCAATCCGACCCGCCGGCGCACCTCGGGCGCATTGCGGTCGTTCACCTCCAGGCCGTCGATCCATACGCTGGCTGTCCGGCCCAGGCGGCCGTCGGGCAAAACCGCTTCGAGCACGTGGGCGTGGCCGAGCGACCCTCGCGCCTTGCCGGGCAAGAGACCATTCAAGTGCAACAAGAGCGTGCTCTTACCCGCGCCATTGGGCCCGACCACGGCGACCGACTCACCGGCGCAAAGCGTCAGGTCGACGCCTCGGAGCGCTTCCTTGCCGTCGGGATAACGGTACCCCAGCCCTGAGACATGAATCGCAGCCGGCGGAGCACCACCATTCTCTGTACGACTCGCCCGCATAAACTTATTCTTGACTTCCTCTATCAATCATCCAGACTGTGCAATTCTCCGGTCCAGCCGCGCGCGATCATCGCGCCGTGAACGCGCTCGGCACGCTCGAAGGTTCTGAGAAAGAGGCTGCCAATCAACCCGCTGAGCAACGTCCACGGCAACGCGGCGCGGCGGTCAAACGTCCTTGCCCGCCGCGCCCGGGCCATCCTCCCGAGCTCGTCGGTCAGAACGTGACGATATCGGTCCATGAACTGAAGCGTAGCGACCAGCACCGGCGGGACACCCAGCTTGCGCAGGGCGCCCAGCAGCCTGGGAAGGGGCGTCACGCTTGCAAGGACCACGATCGTGAAGAGAGCCAGGCTGTTCTTGAACAGGATCGTCGCGGCGACCGCGCCCAGTCCGTAGGACGCTCGGGCCGGATGAGCCGGCGCGACCAGGAGTGCAACAAAGCCAACAAGTACGAAAAAGACGACCCAGCGACGCCAGAGCTCGCGGAGAGCAACCCCGGAAAGACCGATCAGGAAGGCGAGAACGAGTCCTTCGGCACCCAAAAGCCGCCACGCCCCGACCGGCGTGGCGACGACGGCCACCACGAAGACGACCGCCGCGATCAGCTTGACTCGCGCATCGAGCACGTGCAGCGGGCCAACTCCCGCGCGTTGGCTCTCGAGACTAAGAAGCCACATCGGGGGTGGCCCCTTGAGCCTGGGAGCGGGGATGTGGCAAGACCCTTGCCAAACCCCAGCCCACGCAGAAGACGACCACCGTTCCCACCAGGCCGGCGACGGCTGTGGCCAGCTTGACATGTTGCAAGCCCGGCAGGGGCATCTGATAATCGGGCATCGGAGCCGGCAGCGGCGAAATCGGCGGAGCTTCTGTCAGAAACCCGAACTTCTCGCCAACCCACTCGAGCCCATCGGGTTGGTCCGATGCGAACGGGGCCAAGAAGACGGCAACGGCCAGCGAGATACCGAGGCCGGCGACGATGGTCTGCACCCAGGCGTTGCCCCCGGCAACGTTGCCCGCATGCTCGTCGGTCGTGTCGAGCAAGTCGGGCCGCCGCAAGAGCAAGAACCGCACGACCATCCCGGTGATGACCGCCTCGCCCAACCCGATCCCCGCATGCACGAGAGCCATCCAGCTCAGGATCCGGAAAAAGTCGTCGCGCCGGCCGGCAGCCGCGAGCTCGATCGAAAACGCGCCGGCCGCGAGCAACACCGAGAACCATGCAGCCAGCATCGCCGCGATCAAGATGCCCTTCTGGCCCGCGACAGCCCGGCGAATCGCAGCATAGATGGCATAGCCTCCGACCGAAGCGACCAATCCCATATTGATGAAGTTGGCCCCGAGAGCGGTCACGCCGCCGTCGGCAAAGAGGAAGCACTGCACGATCAGCACCGCCGCGATCACCACGGCGCCCGCCCATGGCCCGAGCAGAACCGATGCCAGCACGCCACCCAGGAGGTGGCCCGACACCGTCGGGCCGACCGGGAAATTGACCATCTGGGCGGCAAAGACAAAGGCCGACATCGTACCCATCAGCACGGTCGTCCGCTCGCCAAGTTGACGCTCGAGCTTCCGAAGCGCCAGGAAGAGCCCAGCCGCCCCGACCAGGCTCGTAATCCCAGCGATCTTGGGATCCAGCACCATGTCCGGAATATGCATCGATCCACCCTCACGCGCTCGGCCCTCCTGACCTGCCTCCTGTGCCTTGCCCGACTCACCCGGAACCAACATCCTAACGGTCGTATGGCGTTTGGTCAAAAAGTTCATACGCGGCAACGCGACATTCTCTCGCGAATCAATTGCAGGGTATTCGAAGGGGCTTCTTCCGCCAAGCGCGACCGCCGAAAAAAAGGCGGCCGCGCCAACCGCAACACCGAACCGCCGCAGGCCGAGGCCGTGTCACCGGGGTTCTTCGACTCACGGTCACTTGAAATCCAGCGGCGTCTCTGGCACCTTGCAGAGAGTGAAGTTGCTCGGGAATCGAGGTGCGTCCTATCAGCAGTCATCACGCTCCGCGTGATGTTCGCCCCTTCTAAAGCGTGGCAATGACCGGCAGCCGCGCTCGACAATCTCGAATGCCGGGCCCTGAAACCAACCAACAGGTGCAATTCCGTGTCCAAGACTCAGGCACGTCTCGATGAGCTCCGAAGTGACTACTCCGGGCAAGCGCTCCGCGAGCAGGACGTCGAGCCCGACGCGATCCGGCAGTTCGAGCGCTGGTTCGGAGAGGCCTGCCAGTGCGCGGCTGCCGAACCGCACGTGATGATGCTGGCGACAGCGACGCAGGACGGCCGCCCTTCCGCGCGGTTGGTCCTGTTGCGCGGGCTCAGCGAGCGCGGCTTCACGTTCTTCACGAATTATGAGAGCCGCAAGGCGCGCGAGCTCGCAGCGAACCCGAGCGCCGCCCTGGTTTTCTTCTGGCGCGAGGTCGAGCGCCAGGTGCGAATCGAGGGCACCGTCGAGCGCGTCAGCGACGAGGAGTCGGATCGCTACTTTCATGCTCGGCCTCCACGAGCGCGGATCAGCGCCTGGGCGTCTCCTCAGAGCGAGGTCATCGCCAGCCGCGAGGCGCTCGAGGAGTGGTGCCGCGAGTTCGAGGTCCGGTTTGGCGATGGAGCCGTGCCCCGCCCGGCCAACTGGGGCGGCTATCGGGTCGTGCCCGAATCGATCGAGTTCTGGCAAGGCCGGCCCGACCGCCTGCACGACCGCCTTCGTTACACCCGCCGCGCCCAAGGAGGCTGGCTCATCGAACGGCTGGCGCCGTGATGTGGCAAAGATCCGGTATTCGCCTCTGGCCGCCGCCCAAGGCAGCGTTATGAGACCCCGATGAACGAGCACCCTGATCTCGATGGTCAGCAATCAGATTCGCCGCCCGCTTCCGGCGCTGGAGCCGCAACCCCGAACTTCGTGACTCCCGCGACAATCGCGATCGAGCATGCCGCACCCTCGCCGGTCGCGGAGACGGCGAGCGTGCCGCCCTACCGCGAGCCGACGATTGAGCTGACGCCGTTGGCCCACGAATTGCCCACGGCGGCTCTTGGCGAGGCCGTCGCAGCCAAGCCCGGCGCCGCCGAGCCTTTCCGCATGCGCTATTTCGGTGATTACGAGATTATCCGCGAGATCGCCCGCGGCGGCATGGGGGTCGTATTCCAGGCCCGGCAGATCAGTCTCAACCGCGTGGTCGCGCTGAAAATGATCCTCGCCGGCCAGCTCGCCGACGCCAAGGATGTACGCCGCTTCCAGATCGAAGCGGAGGCGGCCGCCCACCTCGACCATCCGGGGATCGTGCCGATCTACGAGGTCGGCCAGCATGCAGGCCAGCACTACTTCTCCATGGGCTTTGTCGAGGGCCAGAGCCTGTCCCAGGCAGTCGCCCGCGAGCCACTGCCTTCCCGTCAGTCGGCCGAGCTGATTGCACGCGTCTCCGATGCCATCGGCTATGCCCATGAGCGCGGGGTCATTCACCGTGACTTGAAGCCGGCCAATATCCTGCTCGACCGGGACGGAAACCCGCGAGTCACCGACTTCGGCCTGGCCAAGAAGGTCGAGAGCTCAAGCGAGCTCACCGGTGCAGGCAGGACTGTGGGAACCCCCAGCTACATGCCCCCCGAGCAAGCCCGCGGTCAACACGAGCTCGTCGGGCCGGCCGCGGATGTCTACGCGCTGGGCGCGACCCTCTACTGCCTGGTTACGGGCCGGCCGCCGTTCCAGGCGGCCACGCCGGTGCAAACCTTGTACCAGGTCACCGTCGCCGAACCCGTCGCTCCGAGGCAACTCAACCCGGCAGTGGATCGCGACCTGGAGACGATCTGCCTGAAGTGTCTGGAGAAGGACCGGGCACGGCGCTACGCCAGCGCGGCTGCGCTGGGAGCAGACCTCCGCCGCTATCTGGCCGGCGAGCCGATCCGGGCCCGGCCGGTCACGCACTGGGAGCGCACCGTCAAATGGGCACGGCGCAGACCGGCGATCGCGGCCCTGGCCTCGGCTCTGGCGACAGTCATGGCCGGCGGTTTCATCGCCATGGCCGTGCTCACGAATCGTGCCGAGCAGAGCGCAGCCGACGCCCGCTTGAACGAAAGCATCGCGACTGAGCGAGCCGAAGCGCTCCGGCGGCAGGGGTACATCAGCCAGGTCAACCTCGCGTATCAGGAGTGCATCGGCAACAACGTCGGCCGCGCCAGGGAGCTGATCGCAAGCTGTCCGGCCGATCTGCGCGGTTGGGAATGGTCGTTCGTGAATCGGCAGTGCCATCTCGATCTGCAAACGTTCCGCGAATCGGCGCCCGCGGTCAACGACGTCAACTGGAGCCCCGACGGGCGCCTCGTCGCCTCCGGAACCGGGGCCCTCCTGCCAGACCAGGAGGGCGTGAGCGGCGAACTGATCGTCCGCGACGCCGATTCCGGCAAGGAGGTGTTCGCCCGGCGCGGGCTGCGGGGCGGCGTGCGAGCGCTGGAATTCAGCCCCGACGGCCATGGCATCGCCGTGGTCTACGCCCGCCAACTGGCCGTCTGGGACCTCGATACCGGCCAGGAGCGATTCAACAAGACAGGGCCCGGGACCTTTCCCAGCGAAAACCTGGCCTTTTCGCCCGACGGACGGAGAATCATCGCGAGCTATGGGTCATTTAACCAAGGGGGCATCGGCCTGGCCCAGATCGTCGAACGCCCGGACGGGCGCCCAGGTTGGCGAGACGATCCCCGGACACGAAAACGGCGTCTGGGGCGTGGCCTACAGCCCCGACGGACGCCAGGTCGCACTGACCAGCGCCGACCTGATCGAGGTCTGGGACCTCGCGACTCGTAAGCCCGTCCGCTCCCTCCGCGGCCACTCCGGCTTCATCTACACGGTCAACTACAGTCCCGACGGCAAGTACCTCGCCTCCGGCGGCATGGATACAACCGTCAGGCTCTGGGATCGCACGACCGGTGGCCTCGTCCGCTCATTCCTCGGGCACGAGGGCTTCGTCCGCGAGGTCGAGTTCAGCCCCGACAGCCAGCAAATCGCCTCAGCCTCGGATGATAAGACCATCAAGCTCTGGTCCGTGAATTCCGACCGGGAACGCGCCACCTTGTACGGTCACGAGAAATTCGTGCACTCCGTTTCCTTCAGCCCTGACGGCCATCGGCTTGCCTCGGGCGGCCTCGATCAAACGACCAAGATCTGGTTCGCGGCGCCCAGCCTTCAGCTTACGTTTCACGGACACAACGGCTGGGTCAAGGACGTGGCGTTCGGCCCCGACAGCCAGCGGGTCGCCACCGGATCCTACGCCTTCGCGACCGGCAACTTCCTCCAGATCTGGAACCCGGTCACGGGGGAACGAATCCAGACCTTCCCCGCGGCGACGACTCCCGTTCAATCGCTTGCGTTCAGCCCGGATGGTCAGCGAGTGGCAACCATCGGTATCGATGAAACCGTAGGAGTATGGGACGCCGGGATCGGGCGACGACTCATGAAGATCCGGGAACCCAGCACGATCGCCTCTGTCCCCGTTCGCGCCCAGAGCCGGCGCAGGACCTGGGTCAAACAGTTGCAACTGGGATATGGCGCCATCGCCTACTCCCCGGACGGACGGCAACTAGCCATTTCCGACGGGCAAAACTCGGTCGCGATCCACGACGCCGAGACCGGGCAAGCGATCCACATCCTCGAGGGACATACGGCCAAGGTGCTGACCATCGCATTCTCACCGGACGGCCGCCAGATTGCGTCGGCCGGCGACGATCGGACCGTCAAGGTCTGGGAAGTCGGGTCCGGGCGCGCGGTTCACACGCTTGCCGGTCACACGGCGCCCGTTTACGGCGTGGCGTTCAGCCCTGCCGGCAAAACGCTTGCCTCGGTCGGCGGCGACTTTCAAACCTTCGGCAAGTCCGGAGAGGCGATCCTCTGGTCCGCCGCCACGGGCCGTTTGATGCATCAGCTTCTCGGCCACTCGGCAGTCGTGAGCGGGGCGGCGTTTTCACCCGACGGCTCCCGCCTGGCCACGGCCAGCTTCGATCGCACGATCAGGCTCTGGGACACGTCCTCCGGCCAGGAGGTCTTCACGCTGAGAGGACATTTGAATGGCGTGATCTGCGTGGCGTTCAGTCCCGACGGCCAGCGAATCATCTCCGGGAGCATGGACCAGACGGCCAAGGTCTGGGACACGAGCAAAGCCACCGCTCTAGAGCTCCTGCAACGGGTCGCTGCGGATCTCGTAGCCAGCGTTTTCCAGACCCGTTTGCTCAAGACCGATGTGATCGAGCAAATCCGCCGCGACCCGAAGCTGGATGAACCCCTGCGGCAACTGGCGCTGGAGATCGCCAATCGATCCATCGAGGACCCCAATCTTTTGAACGACACGAGCTGGCTTCTGGGGCGTGACCCAGACCAGACTCGCGAAAAATATCTCCGCGCCGTGCATTACGCCGAGGTCGCGTGCAAGCTAGCCCCCGACGATCTCTCCTTCGTCGTTACGCGCGGCGCCGCCCGCTACCGCGCCGGGCGATATCGCGAGGCCCTGGCCGACCTCGATCGCCCTCCGCTCCGCGACGCTATGGCGCCCGAGGGCCAGCTTCCAGCCCGGCTGGCTTTTCTCGCCATGGCCCAGCATCAGCTCGGACAGAAAGACATGGCCCGTAGCACCCTGGCCCAGCTCCGCGACGTGATGAGGGCCCTGCCCTGGAACGCCGACGCCGAGTCGAAGGCACTGCTGGCGGAGGCCGTCGCATTGATCGGTCCGACCGCTGAAGGCGATACGATCGGCAGGACTGACTCCGGATCCGAGGGCGTGGGCCGCAGACCTGGTAAAGTCTGGGCGATGTAGCCGACGTCCCCTTGGTGTTTCGGGAAGCCGTCGAAGGCCGACTCGAGGAGGCCGTAGTTCTTGGCCAGGAGCGGCTTGGGCGTATGGCCGATCCAGTCGGTGAAGTTGAAGGTGCCGAATTCGGAGAAGTGGCCGCTGCCGAAGATCAGGATTGGGTTTGAACTCCTTGTTGAGGTGTGCGCGTCGCTCCGGCGATGGCCGGAGCGACATCCGCAGTCCCGGCGCCGACCCTCCCGCGCAACGAGTCACCGAGAATCATCGCGTGACCGCAGTGCCAAGATTACCACGCGCGACTCTCGGCGTCTCCCGCGCAACGAGTCATGGAGAGTGATCGAGTCACCTTCCTCGTAGCGGGCGACGCAGCCAGGCGCTTGACATGGTCCCCAAGTGCCAGTATATTGGCACATGCCAACTGGCTGACACATTGGGAGGCGGCCGGAACATGCCCGAAAAAACCCCACTGGAACTCGGCAAGCGCGAGCGACAGCTTCTCGAGACCGTGCAACGTCTCGGTGAAGGATCCGTGGCCGAAATTCGGGCCCATTTGGCCGATCCGCCCAGTTATTCGGCGGTGCGGACGATGCTGGGGCTGCTCGTCGAAAAGGGATGGCTAAAACACCGGCGCGACGGGAAGCGTTATTTGTACCGGTCCGCCATGTCGCGCGAGCGGTCGCAACGCACCGCGCTGCGGCGATTGTTGGCAACTTTCTTCGGCGGTTCGACCGATGACGCCGTGGCTGCACTACTGGATATCTCAGCCAGGCAATTGACCGAGCAACAATGGGATCGACTCGCGCAGTTAATTGCGACTGCGCCAAGGAGCAGCGGCGCGATTAACGCCATGGTCGTTCGAGAATTCGACGACGTGCCGGATTCGTGAGCAGAACAGCAAGCATCCGAGGTCCATATCAATTTCAACAGGGGTAGGAGCTATGATCCAGCATTCAACGCTCGCCGCCGTCTTGGATGACCACGGATTGCAGGCCATTGGTTTGCTGATTCTGTGGGCCACCTTGCTGTTGGCGTCCGCCTGGATGATCGCCGGCCTCTTGCGCCGCGCGTCGTCGGGCGTCCGCTATTGCGTGTGGCAGTTCGCCTTGATGGGATTACTCGTGTTGCCAGCCGTGTTCGCCGTGCTACCCGGGATCCCCCTGGGGCCTGCGCTGACGGGCACCGAGTCGATGCCGGCAAGCAGTGATGCTCGCCTGACGACAAATGCGGCGCCAAGCGCCGTCGCGCCGACTCTTGATTTGCCTGTTGGTGCTCGATCGTCCGCGGCCGACGGGCCAACTGACGCCGCGCACTCATCCATTTCCATGAAAAGTTCACTGGTGGCGGAAGAGCGCGACCAGGAGGGTTCTCTTCTCGAAAGTCCCGGTGGGCGACCGAATGACGTGCGTGAACCAATCATCGCCAGTCGAGCGGCGATAACGTGGGTCTCCTGGTCCGCCCTACTGGTTGGCACCTGGGCTTCAGGCGTCGTCATGCAACTTGCCTGGCTCATCTGGTGCGTTGGGAGGGCCGAACGGTTGGTCCGCAGAGCGGTGTCCGTTGAACGACCTCCGGATTTTCCAGATTCAAGCGGACCTCCAGCACCGGCTCTCGTTATCGCGCCAAGTGCGGCTGCTCAAGTCGGCCACGGCATGTAGTCCGGTGGCCGTCGGTGTTCGCCGCCCAAGTATCCTGTTGCCGACAAACTGCGTCGATTGGCCGACGGAAAAGATTCGAATGGTGTTGTCGCACGAGTTGGCACACATTGAGCGACGAGACGTCTTCTGGCAGTTGGTTGCTCGCACGGCGGCCGCGCTGTACTGGTTTCATCCGCTGACGTGGCTGGCCTTGCGGCGCATGCGCCAGGAACGCGAACGGGCCTGCGACGATCGGGTGCTTTTGGCAGGTGTGCCGCCGGTCGATTACGCCGCGGGACTGGCCGAATTCGCTGCGGGTTTGGCGGGTCGCCCGTTGCCATTGGTTGGAAGTCTCGGCATGGCGGAACAATTGCCGCTGGAAGATCGCGTGCGGTCGATCCTGGATGCGTCTGTGGATCGCAATCCGGCTTCCCCAGGCGCACGCAGGTTGTTGCTGGCGGCCACTACGTGCCTCGTGTTGCTCCTGGGTGTGTTGCGGCCGTTCAGTCCGGCTCCGATGGCGGCGGCTGATGCTCCGAAGTCAAAGGGCACACCCACGGCAACCCGCGCGCCGAAATCAGAAAGTAACGCCGCGGCGGCGCCCGCTGCGAAACCCGCTCCTCGGACCGGTGATGAAACCAACCAGCGCGAGCCAAAACAACTGCCGACAAAAGGGAGCATGCTGGTGCGCGTGCTGGGGCCTGACGGCCAACCGATCGCCGGGGCCAAGCTGTTCGCGAATGTGTCCTCATGGGATCGAAACGCGACCGAATGGGACAAGCACTGGGTGGTCAAGAATGACGATTACGTTTCGCGGCCAGACGGCACTGTTGAAATCAAGCTGCCGAAGATCGTGGAAGACCTACGACTTTGGGCCGGGAAAGATGGCTCTGTGCCGATGTTCGCCATCTGGTGGCCCAAGAACGAGCCCGCGCTCGCGGCCATTCCCGAAGAATTCACGTACCACCTGCAAAAAGGAACGATACTGGGAGGGATCGTCAAGAACGACGACGGTCAACCGATTGAGGGCGTGAAAATCGAAGCGCGGTACGATGGGAAAGGAATTCAAACCGGCCCGAGCAGCCGTGCCGTTTTCGATGCCTGGCTCAGTTCCGGGGAGAGCGCCGTCAGGACGGACCCTGAGGGACGCTGGAAATTGGACAACGTGCCGCCGGGTGACGACGTCGATGTGCGTATCAAGCTAAGCCATCCGGACTACATCGACGATAAACATTGGGGCCAACTTCAAAAAGAGCAACACGTGACGACAAAGGCCCTGCGGGCACAGACCGCCGTGATCGTGATGCACCGGGGAACGGGCGTTACGGGGACGGTAACCGATCCTGACGGCAAGCCGGTCAAGGACGCAGTCGTCATCTGGGGCGATCGACCCTATTGGGATGAGGGAAGCCAAGAGGTTCACACCGACCCTCACGGTGTGTATCGCTTTCCGCCGCTGCCGCCGGGGCCGATGCACGTGACCGTCGTCGCACAAGGATGGATGCCCGATCGAACCAAAATCGAGATTGCTCCCGGTCTTTCGCCGATAAACTTCGGGTTGAAGCACGGCAAAAAGCTGCGTATTCGCTTTGTCGACAAATCGGGAGCAGCCGTTGCGCGGGTAGGGGTTTCAATCAGGAATTGGCACGGCGCGGAATCACTCTACAATATCCGGCATCCGAACGTCCTCGACACCAAGATTCCCGGCACGTCGGACGCAAAGGGCATCTACGAGTGGAATTGGGCGCCGGACAGCCCGGTGGAGTTTGAATTCAGCAGGGATGGATTTGCCGAGGGAAAGGCGAGCATCACGGCCGACGACAGCGAGCACGTTTTCACCATGCTGGCGCTTTTGCGGATCGCCGGCACGGTGGTCGATGCTGACACGGGACGACCGATTGAGAAGTTCGCCGCTGTGCCGATCATTAACTTCCGGGAAGACTTCCCGTCGGTCGAACATGACGAAGCGGTTCAGTGCGCCGCGGGAAAGTTCTTGACGGAATTCGACCGCACGGACGTGCTGCACGGACTCCAGTTCGAAGCTCCCGGCTACGCCACCGTGCGCGTCGGTCCCTATCCGATCGGAGCGACCGTGCCCTCACTCCAGGTTCGCATGCCGCGTGCGAATCGGCTTATCGGTCGTGTGCTGGACCAGAGCGGGCGTCCCGTTTCCAGAGCCCGTGTGTATGTAGGCAGCTATTCTGAGCATCTTTACCTGCATGACCTCGACGCGGAGGATGGTGGACGGTCGTCGAACTATCGGGTCAAAACCAACGACCAGGGTGAGTTCGAGATCGCCCATCAACTTGAGCGATATACACTGATCGTGGTCTGCGACGAGGGATATGGCGAGGCCGATCGGTCGGTCGGAGATCCCCCCGGCGTTGTCAATCTGCGACGGTGGGCCCAAGTCAGTGGAAGACTTGTGCAGGTCGGCAAACCCGTGGGGGACTGGACCGTGCGGCTGGACCCGGTTCGCGATCAGGGAGGAGACGCGCCGCGCGGCCAGATCGGTTTTTATACCTCGACGGCCGTAGATGGTTCATTCGTTTTCGACCGAGTTCCACCGGTTGCCTGCCGCGTGGAAGGGAACCTGCATTGGTCCGTTAATGGGCCGCTGAGCTCTAGCCGTTCGGTGCCGATTGCTCCGGCACCGGGCGAAAAGATCACGCTGTCTCTGGGTAGCGGCGGTGCCCTTGTGACTGGCCGCTTGGCACTCGATCCGTCGGCGACCGCGGACTTCGACTATCACTTTGGGTTGAACTATCTTGTGGCGCGCCGGCCGGGAATCTCGCCGCCGCCATCAGTGGCCAAAAAGGGGTTTGATTGGCGACGCGGCTGGAGCGATGCCTGGACGAGCTCGCAGGAAGGCGCGGCCTATTTGCAGACGCTGCACCATTATTTTGTAAAGCCCGATCGGGACGGGCGGTTTCGAATTTCGGGAGTCGAGCCGGGCGATTACGACCTGGCGTTTCGACTTTATGGTTCAACCGAGGGCTGCCTGGTTCATCCCGTGGGACTTGCCGTCGTCCGCGTGACCCTGCGTGAGAACCAGTCCGCAGTAGACCTGGGGACGATCAAGGTTCCCGCGGTTCCTGGTCTGAAAGTGGGCGATGCTGCGCCGGAGTTTGAGTTCGCGGGCAGCGACGGCAATCGGCAGAAACTGGCCGACGCGCGCGGCAAGTACGTGCTCGTCGATTTCTGGGCGACCTGGTGTGGCCCTTGCGTGGCAAAGATCGGGGAAGTTGAAAGTCTTCGCCAGAAATATGCTGAACGGCTTGGCTTGGTCGTCGTGGGCGCGAACCTGGACCAAGACGCGCAGCGCGCGACGGAATTCCTGCGCGCAGGAAACTACGCTGGGAGCATGCTCTGTTGGGGGATTGGTCCAGCACGGACGTACCCAAGCGGTTCGCCGTGTCGAGCGTGCCCACGTACGTGCTGGTCGGCCCGGCTGGCCGAATCCTCGCGCACGAAGGCTCGTTGGATGCGATCGCTGCGATCTTGGACAAGGCGACAAGTCGATCGACGGCTCAATAGGCAACATCTTTCGATGGGCGGCGCGGATCGGGGCGGCGAATGGGTTGTCGTGCCTGCGTTCTTGTGCGGAAGAATGGGAGTGAGCGCCGGCTTGCTCATCTGAACTCAACAACTGGCCGGCGCAAGGAGCGAAAACCATCCGATTCCCCAGCTTGCGCGTCAACAGGCTGAATCCTACGTCGGAAACGATGCAATCAGCGCCAGGATCTCCTCGCCAAAAGTAACCCGCTTCTGCTCGCCGATGCCCCAGATCGTGAGCAAGTGTGCCGGGCTGGTCGGGCGGCGGATGCAAAGCTCATCGAGCGTACGGTCCCAGAAAAGCGTGTAGGGCGGAACGCCCATCTCCTTGGCTTTACGGGAGCGCCAGGCGCGAAGTGCCTCGCGCAGCTCCGCATGTTCCTCCATGGCGTGCTCGGAAATCGGCGCCCTTGAGACCAGCGGCTCTCTGCGAGGTTGCCTGGCCGGGGCGGGCTCCCACAAACCCAACCGGGCAACGGCTCGATCGTGCATGATCTCGCGGCCCGAGTCAGTGATCGCCACGATCGGATAGCGCAGGCCTTCCTGGCGCAGATACCCGTGACGGACCAGCATCTGAATCAGTGCTTGCACCTGGCGTTTACTCATGGAGCTGAGACGGCCGTAGGTCGGTAGCTTGTCATGGCCATACCGCCGGATCTGGGCCGTGTCGCTTCCGGTGACCAGGTCGGCCAATTGCCCGCTGCCAAACCGCCCTCCCAGACGCGCGGCGCCCGACAGAAGAATCCGCACGGTTTCTTGCGTCCGGGCATCGACCGGCCCGGCGGCAGGTGTTTGACAGTTATCGCAGCGGCCGCAGCCCTGCGGCAGCGTCTGGACATCTCCGAAATAGTCCATGATCGCTTGTTGCCGGCAGCCGGCCCCGAAGGCATAGCGGCGCATCAGGTCGAGCTGGTCCTGCCGGTACGCTTCCCACTCTTCCTGCTTCTCGACCGGCACCGACTCGACCGATTGTCGATTGAAGAACTCATGGATCGCGACGTCTCCGGGACTGTGCAAGAGGAGGCATCTGGCGGGGAGCCCGTCGCGGCCGGCGCGGCCGGCTTCCTGGTAATAGGCCTCCACGGTCCCCGGCATCTGCGCGTGGATCACACAGCGCACGTCCGGCCGGTCAACGCCCATTCCGAACGCATTGGTGGCAACGATCACAACCCGCGCGTCGTCGCGGAAATGGCGGTGAGCCTGCTCGCGGACTCTAGCATCCAGCCCCGCGTGATAGGCAAACGCCGGTCGCCCCGATTCCCGGAGCTCCTCGGCCAGCTCATCCACTCGCTTGCGCAAGGCGCAATAGACAATCGCCGCGCCATCGAGATCTGTCTCCTCCACGATGCGTAGCGTGCGGCGCCGTTCGCGGCCCTCCATCACCGCGGCGAAGGAAAGATTGGACCGGTAGAAACCATGAACCCGCACCAGCGGCTGGCGTAGCTTCAGATCGTTGACGATTTCTTTCTGAACGCGCGGCGTCGCGGTGGCCGTGAAGGCCGCGATCGGAACGTCAAAGAGTCCCTTGACCCGGCCCAGGAGCTGATACTCCGGCCGAAAATCGTGCCCCCAATGCGAAATGCAGTGCGCCTCGTCAACCACAACGTAATCCGGCCGATTCTCGCCCAAGGCGGCCATGAACATCTCATCGGCGAACCGTTCCGGCGCCACGTAGAGCAGACGCAGTCGCTTGGCCGACCAGTGCTCCATCGCCCGCTGGCGGTCGGAAAACGAGACGTGACTATGCAGACCGGCTGCTGCGATGCCGGCAAGCTCGAGCTTCTTGACCTGGTCGTTCATCAAACTGATGAGCGGCGACACCACCAGGCAGCGTTTCTGGCCCTGCACCGCCGGAAACTGGTAGCAGAGGGACTTACCGCTCCCGGTGGCCATGACCCCCAGCAGATCGCGACCATTTTGCAAGGCGTCGATCAGCTCTTCCTGCCCCGGCTGAAACGCATCGTGGCCAAAGGCGGATTTTAGCAGAGCCAGTTTCATGACCAGAATCCCCGATTCGCGCGACCATTTGATGCAACAGGCCGAGTCTTCGGTAGCGCTAACCTGAGCTTACACCGACTTTGTGCTCACGCCAACTACGCCGGTCCCCAGGTCTTTTCTACAAGCCTTCGGCGCTGAGCCAGCGGCGGAGGACCGCAAGGACGTATCCCTTGTCGTCAATGGTCAGGGTACGCCCTTTGGGTATCCCGTGCCATTTCTCCAGACAGCCGCGGCAGCAAGTCGCCGTCGCATGCTGGGCTACGAAGATCGGGTGGTTCCGCATCGGAGTTTGCTTGCCGTCGTTGGGTGGATTCGCGGGGGCGAGACGTTCTTCAACGAACTTTTCCCCGTGCGCCATCACGGTCTCCAGTCCCTTCCGCTCCAGGTATTTCCTGTCGGCTGCACCAAGCCGGAATCGGCGGCGAAAGGAAGATTGAGCGAGGCTTTCGAAGATTCGATTCAAATCGCGATTCATCGAGCTCACCGAGCCGGCTTCGCTGAATTTGCGGAGGATTCGATCAGCGGTCCCGGCGGACGGAAATCGACGACCACACCGCGCGTCGTCTTGCCCGGCTCGACGGTGACTGTGACCGCGCCTTGCCACGGCTCGGCCAGTTTCTGGAATTCCGTCGTGTCGCGCTTTTCTCCCTCTTTCCAGTCGCGGACGTGCGGGTCGGCGTACGCATCGTGGCCCGCTTTCAGACCGATGCGACCCGGGGGCAAGTCCACGAGCCTGAATGAGCCGTCGGCGGATACCAGCGCCTCGCGGCTCCAAATCGTGGTGTCAAAGGCGATCAACCAGACCTGACCCGCCATGGCGGCCGGCGCGTTCTCCACGCGGCCCTCGATTGCGCCTCCCTCGGTGACGGCGATATTGACCGTCTTGGTGCGGTTGTTGCTCGTGATCGAGACCGGGCCGACAATCGTCGGCGGGCCGGTCGGCTCCTCGTAAACGAAGAACCATGGGCCGAACCACGGCCCGGCCTTCAGGTTCTCGAGCGTGAACGTGCCGTCGGATCTCACGGTCGTCCTCACAAATTCGTAGCCCCACATCGGGACGGTGCGGCCGCGGTGAATCGCGACGTTAGGGCGGTTCGTCTCCTTGTGGCGCTTCTGCCACGCGCCGACTCGCCCGCCCCCCACGGCCTTGCCGCCGCGGGTCACCACGCCGGTCACGAGGGTCGTCTCTTCCTTCGCCTTCGCGCCGGTCTCCCGAGCGAGCTTGACGACGACGCCAGAGAGCTTTTGCTTGGCGGCGAGCTTCCCCAGAAACAACTCGCCTTGCAGGTAGCCGCGGGCCGTGACAGTGATGTGATACTCGTCTTCCTTCCCTTCGTAGGTGATGCCGAACCGCCCGGGCCCGGACTGCTTGAATTCGCTCAGTCATCCAACGAGAGAAACGTGCCCGTCCTCGGGGTCGCGCATGACCCTGCAAAGCCGCACCGTGTCGATCGGCACAGGCTTACCCGTCTCAGCATCGACAGCCGTGCCATGGATCTCGTACGCCTTGATCACCGTCAGCTTCAAGTCAGTCCGTCCCGGAGCCACGTCGAACGGCTTGGGGCTGAAGTAGTCATTTGACTGGAGTTGGAGAATCTTGATGTTCTTTCCGACGCCGTGGACCGTAAATCGGCCGTTTCTGTCCGACTTGACCGAGTGATCCCAATCGTAATCGGCGACCACCTCGACGCCGGGCGCCGGCTTGCCATCTTGGTCGACGACGACGCCGGCGACCGGAATCTCGTCCGGCAGCGCGACATCGCCAAGGTCGATGACGGGCTTCCCCGGCTCCGCCGTTTTCCCGACGAACGTGCGGACCTTGCCGGCTGCGCCGAAGGAAAAGTGGGCGCTGCCGGCAGGGAGTGGGGACGTCGCGAAGCGGCCGTCACCGGCGGCTCTGAAGGTCCACTCGGTCCCCTTGCAAGTGATCGTGTGGCCGAGTTGGTGGCGAAAAAGTTCGAGCTTTATGTGCGCCTTGGGAACGGGCTTCCTCTGTGCGTCGACGAGGCGGCCAACCATGCGGCTGCCGGGAAGGAGGACGAGCCGGCCAATGTCGCGGTCCTTGCCAGGGAAGATGCGGACGTCGTCGCGGCGCTCACGCGCGAGTCCTGGTGCTTCGGCCCAGATCGTGACCGGTCTATCAACCGCAAGCCCGGGCAGCCGGAACCATCCGTCGGCGCCGCTACGCGAGGGACTGTACTTCTTTTGATAGGCAACGCCCCAGACCTCGGCACCGGCGACCGGACGGCCTTGCAGGTCGGCCACCAGACCGGTGACCGCGCCGGTCTGTACCGGCGTGGCGCTGGGCTTTTCATCCGCGCGGCTCTGCACGGCCCATGCCAACGGTATCACAATCGCAAGTAAGGCGGCCGATCGCCATAACATGAGGCTCAATCCTCCGAAACCCAGGATGTCGAGCGGTCCTGGTTCGAGAACTCCGTGGGACAATTGTCTTTGGCTGGGCCGGAAATTGCAAGGCATGCTTGCCGATCGACCCGGATGACGGCGTCGTCGCTGTCAGGGGAGGATGTCTGCCACGGCGATCCGGCCGACTAGAGCCCCGTCGATGACCACCGGAACATCCTGCCCGGGCTTGAAGTCAATGCGGCGATCGTATGTGCCATCGCCCGGATCGGTGTAAACCTCGACCTGGCGGTCAACCAGGTTGGTGATCCAGTACACCGGTATTCGGCCCTGAGCATTGGCCGACAGCCGCGGCCCGCGATCTCGATCAAGGCTTGCGTCCGCGACTTCGATGAGCAGAGCGATGTCGGGCGGTTCGGGGTGGCGCAAGCGGTAATTCTCGCGCGAGCCTCGAACAACGGCGAGATCCGGCTCGGGTTCGTCAAACTCCGGTATTCGAGCCGGCCCTTCTCTGCGCAAAGACCAGCCCTGCGGGAGCGATGCCCGGAGGGCCTCCTCGGTCACGTCAACGGTCCAAAAATGGGGCGGCTTTTGCCTCATCTTGTTCACCACGTAACCGTCAATGAGCTCGACACGAGCGTCGTCGAGCACGTGAGCCATTCGTTCGTAATCGTTGACCGTGAATCGGTGGAGGTCGGGCGATGGCCAAGGGTGCGATGATGGCGTTGACTGTATAGGAGTAATCGTGGACATGGCGTTTGACTCCCTGACCCGTCCGCCATCTTAGCACGAATAGCCACTCTGATGTACAGTCGCCCGGTTCGAGGCCGAATGCCAGGCCCTGGCCATCATGGATCATCCAAACATCGCTCGAGTTCTGGATGCCGGCACAACCCCCCCTTCCCCCCCTTATCAAGGTGGGGCGGTTGGCCGGCCATTCTTTTTGATGGAGCTGGTCAAGGGCGTTCCGATCACCGAATACTGCGACCGCAAACATGTCACGCCGAAAGAGCGCCTGGAGCTCTTCATTCCCGTCTGCCAGGCGATCCAGCATGCCCACCAGAAGGGGATCATTCACCGCGATATCAAGCCAAGTACTCGGCCCAGCGCGAGATGGAGCCCGCCAAGCTGACCAAGCTCGTGCGGGGTGAGCTCGACTGGATTGTGATGAAATCGTTTACAATCTGCGCACCGGGCAAAGAAATCGAACGTTAGTAGATTGGAACGTGTGCCTGGCACCGCCGCCGTCTCGACCGGAGGTGTTCCGCCCGGCAGGGACGGTGACTGTCGGGCAACCCAGTGGCGAAGTCCGCCGACCTTGCCACAAGTTGGCGATCAACGACGCGACCGAAAGCCGAATAACTGTATAATGGAAACGCGTTCCGAGTGGAAAGTCATGCGAAAGGTTCAACCATGCCAATCCACAACTGGTCGAAGGTTGACGCGGGCATTTTTCACCATTTCCACCACGGCTGGATCGAGGAGATCGCCCGGGCTCTGAATAGAGGCGTCCTTCCGCGCGATTACTATGCCATGGCCGAGCAGCACACGTCGCATTTTGGCCCGGACGTTTTGACTTTGCAGTCCCGCCTTCAAGAGCAGCACGCCCAGGACGAAATCGAGCCGATCAGGGACGGTTCCGGTGGGACCGACGGCGGCGTGATTATCGCTACGCCGAAAGCCCGCCTGGCTGGCGAGACTGACCTTGAGTTCTATCGTCGCAAGCAGAACGTCGTGGCGGTGCGCCACGTGAGCGGCGACCGGCTCGTGGCCATCGTCGAGATCGTCTCTCCAGGGAACAAGTCAAGCCGGGCTTTCTTCCGCAAGTTCGTCGACAAGGCGGTGGAATTGCTGAGTCAGGACATCCACCTGCTCATTCTGGATCTGATTCCGCCGACTCGCCGCGATCCCAACGGGATCCATGGCGCGATCTGGGAGGCACTGACCGACGAGGAGTACAAGGCCCCGCCAGGAAAGCCTCTCACCCTGGCCGCATACGAAGCCGAGATGGGCGTGCGCGCCTTCGTCGAGCCGGTGGCCGTCGGCGACACTCTGCCGGAAATGCCCTTGTTCCTCAAAGCCGGCGGGCACGTTGCCGTCGCGCTCGAATCGACTTATCAATCTGCCTGGGAAGCTGTGCCCTCGCGCTGGCGTTCGGTCATCGAGGGGTGAAAGAAACGAGATCCCCCGCTCAGCCCGCCTGCAACACTTCGAGCATGCCCCGATCCAGCTTGCGGCCGTGCCAGGTTTCGTAGGCGACGTCGTAGCGGCCGCTGTCGCAGATGCCGAAGCTGCCGGTGAAATTCCAGAGCGCCCAGCCCCAGCCGGCCAGCTTGTATTCCCCGAGCATGTCGTGCATCCAGGAGAGGGCATAGCGGTGCGGGGTCTGGTTGTGCACCCCGAATTCGCCAACCATCACGCCGACGCCCTTGGCCTCGAAATCCTGCCAGGGCTTGATCAGCTCGCGCCTGATCGTGCCCCGGACGATGAACTTGCCGTCATTCTGCCGCAACGGCCAGATGGGCTCGGGCCAGCTCTCGTCCCAGTTGACCCAGGGCGCTTTGTAGTGGGTCAGCGGCATCGGATTGTAATTGTGCAAGGCGGCCGCCACGTTCAGGCCGATCAGCTCGGTCGGCGGGCGCGTCGCCCAGGCGCGGCCATCACAGACGATCAATCGCTTGGGATCCTTTTGACGAATCGCCGCGGCGACCCGCTCGACGACCGCGCGGTATTCCTCGGGCGTGACTTTGTCGTCTGGTTCATTGACGAGGTTGAAGCTGACGTGGGTGTTCGGCATGCCCTGATACCGCGCCGCGAAGGCAGCCCAGTGGTGGGCACAGATCGCCTGGATCTCGGAATCAGTCCAGAGCGATCTGGGCTCGGGCGGCTTCGCGACCGTGAAGCCCGGCGCGCGGTGAAAATTGAGCTGGACGTGCGCGCCGTGCTTGCGGCCCCATTCAACGGCCTGGTCGATTTCCTTGAGGACCGGTTCCTTGAGCTCCTTGAGGTTTGAACGGTCCGTCCAGCATCGGTAGTCGAGCGGCAGGCGGACGAAGTCGAAGCCCAGCTCGACGATGTTGGCAAAGTCGCGCTCCTCGAATGGCTTCTGGTGGTCGACCATGAACTTGTTGAGCAGGTTGAATCCACGCCAGCGGGGCAAGTGCTCGGGAGTGGCGTCGGGCAGCGCCTTGGGCGCGGCGGCCGCCCGGGCGCGGCGAAACAGAGGCAAACCCAACCCGGCGGCCGACAAGCCCAGCCGGAACAGGGTACGTCGCGTTGTCGTCATGAGCGGGGCCCCTTCAGGCGCTGCGCCAGTCAAAGTGTCGCCGCTCGCTCCGCGAAGGAGTTTTCTGTCGCGGAGCCAACGACGGCTTTTCCGGCAAGTGATCTTCGCGCGGTTCCTTAGTACCTCGGGCCCTCTTCCTGGCGCAGGGCGTGGACCTTTTTCGCGGCCCCTTCGCGAACTTGCTGCGGCACGTCAGCTCGATTCAAATGCTCATAGATCGCGAGGGACTCGCCACGCTGGCCGCGAGCGCCCAGGGCCTCGGCGCAGCGGAACAAGCCCTCCGAGACGGCGAGCCGGTTGGGTGCCGGCGTGTCGGCCAGCACGCTTTCCAGGGCCTTGGCGGCCGCGGCGTTGCCGATTGACCCCAAGGCGCGCGCAGCGGCATGCATCACGTGAGCGTCGGAGCTCTTGAGCTGGCCGGCGAGCAGGTTGACCGCCTTGGCGTCGCGGCGCACTCCGATGCTGCCGATCACGCCGATCAACAGGCGGCCTTTCAGCTTGGCGGCGGCATTGCGCAACGCCTCGTCCACGGCCGGATCCGGAATCGGCTCCAGGCCGTACCGAGCCATGTGGGCGAGTTTTTCATCATCGAGAAGGTCGGCGAGGGGCGTGACGGCGGCTTTGGTGCCGATGCGCGCCAGCTCGCGGCAGGCGTCGCTCTTTTCGAGCTGCGTGGCACTCGATTTCAGCACGGCGATCAGCTTCGTTTCCTGCTCGGACGACGATGACTTGGAATCGCCGCCGAGTGCGATGGTGGGAATCGCCAAAAGAAGCGCGGCGAGGCAGGCAAGGCTCATGATCGATCTTGTCATGGGAGGGTCTCCTCTCGGGGTGGGTCTCAGTAGATCCAGGGCTCGCGCTGGGCGCGGGTGCGCAGGCGATTGGCCTCGGCATCGTTGAATTCCTCTTTGATCGGGTCGTATTTGAGATCGCGCTTCAGCCACATGCAGATGTTCGCCGCATGGACCGTGCTCATCGTGTGGTGCATGACGTCGGGACTGGCCACGGTCTGCTCGCGCGACTTCACGCAATCGAGGAAGTTGCGCATGTGATTCATCGGCCGTCCGGTGCGTTCCATGTAGTCGGCCAGCAGCTTCTCGCCATCCTCCAGGAGCGACGGCGACGAGGCTTCCGGCTTCTTGTACGCGTCGGCGCAGGCGACCCAGCCGTCGGTGCCCTCGAAGCGCATTCCGCAGGAACCGTGCCACCATTTATCGCCGCGGGAGAGGACCATCGAGACGCCGTTGCCAAACTTCGCCACCATGCCGTCGCCGGAGTTGTTATGGACGTAGTGATAGTTGACCGCCGAAGTCGTCAGGGCGTCGATGCCGGCCTGCGACTGCGCGAAGGTGTGCGCACCCCATTCGCCGATGCAACTGGTGTGAAAATCATAGTGGTTTCGCCAGCCGCCGCGGACGTACGTCGAGTTATACGGCCGCCAGGGACAGGGACCAAGCCAGGCGTCCCAGTTGACTTCTTCTTTCGGAGGTTGCGGCTCTGCCGGCAGCCAGGCGTGACTCATCTCGGCTGCATCCCAGGGTGCGATGTGCGCGCGAACGGTCTGGATCTGGCCCAGCCGGCCCGAGCGGGCGAGCTCGATGGCCGTCACAAAATTGGCCTCGCTCAAGCGCTGGACGCCCGTCTGGTAGACCCGCCCGTACCGCCGCGCCGTCTGCACGACCTCGCGGCCCTCGGCGATGGTCATGCACGAGGGTTTCTCGGTGTAGACGTCCTTGCCGGCCCTCATCGCCAGAATCGCCGCCAGGGCGTGCCACCGATCGCCCGTCGCCATCAAGATCGCGTCGATATCTCCCCGGGTGGCCAGAAACTCCTTCATCTCGGGATACATCTGGCAATCGGAGTTGCCGTGGTGCTTGTTGACCCGCTGCTTGACGAATTCGCGACGGACCTTGCGCGCGTCGCAGATCGCGACGAATTGCACGTCGGCCTCCTTGAGTATCCAGTTCAGATCGTGCTCGCCGCGGCTACCGATACCGATGGCCCCGACCACGATCCGCTCGCTGGGTGCGACCGCGCCGTTGCGCCCGAGCGCGGAGGCCGGGATGATCGTCGGCATGAAACAGGCCGCACCGGCCGCGGCCGCCGTCTTGAGACACTCTCGCCGGTTCAGTTTCTTCTTGAGCGGTCGGTTACCCTTCATCGAATGGCCTCCTGGACTTGTCGGTTGTCCGTTGTCAGTCGTCCGTTGTTCATTGTCCGTCGTCCATTGCCACTGGTCCGCTTCCCCGCAACCGTTGTCTCTGGCAGGAGGTCGAAAATGGTTCAACGATGCTCAGCGAGCGCACGGGGGTTTCGTAACAACGGACCACGGACAACCGACAACGGGCTACGATCTCATCTTTGGACTGTAATGGTCCGTGTCTCGCGGAACAAGAGGTTGGTAGGCCGGTCTTTGGTTCCGCGTTCACGCCATCACCGTCTGAATCACCCGAGACCCGAGCCGGCACGGCCAATCGATCTCGACGTTACCATGCGGTAAGATAAACCTGGCGTGCTGCGGATCGCGCGGTAAGGCAATGATTCCGACGATCGCTTGCTAACCGAGACGAAAGAATTCTGTATGCTCGAGGTCAGGCTTTTGCCTGACATCCCCAAGACCCAGGCTGGAAAGCCAGGGCTTTGAAGGTGCCATAATGACAGGTTTTTCGACACTGTAGCATGGATATCGGGCGGCAGGCTTTGGCCCAGGGCGGAACATAGCGGAGAAACTCGTTCCCACGCTCTGCGTGGGAATGCCGTCTGCGACGCTCCGCGTCGTCCGGTCCCGGCAGAGGGCCGCAGAGCGGCTCGGGAGGCATTCCCACGCAGAGCGTGGGAACGAGTCACCCGATTCCCCTGCTACAGTATCGGTTTTTCGAGGTTTTCTTGAAGAACTCGTCGGTGAGGAGCATTCCGTCGTCATCGAGAATCTCAGAAATCCCTGGAAAGCACCCAATTTGACACCTTCAAAGCCCAGGCTGGCAAGCCTGACCGACACTCGCGCGATCCGTTCCGGAGGCGCACCAGAGGAGGAAGAACATGAAGCACTCGGTGGCCGGATCGTGGGTTTTCCTGGCGGCCTTCCTCACGGTGTTCCTGCCGGACCACCTTGCGCACGCTGGCGCCGGCGAGAAAGCTGAGGACAAGGTATTCGTGGGTTATCTGTACCAGAGGCCGCGCAAGATCAACTTCAGCTTGTACACCCATCTCTGCCACGCATTCCTCGTGGCCGACGAGACGGGCCATATCCGAGAGAGCCGAGGCGTCCCCAGCCGCGACATCACCGGTCTAGCCCACAAAGCGGGCGTGAAGGTGCTCTTGTCGCTGGGCGGCTGGGGCTGGGATTCTCAGTTCGCTTCCATTGCGTCCCGGCCGGACGCGGCGGAACGCTATGTCAAAGCCGTGATGGGAATCGTCGACGAATACGAATACGACGGGCTCGACCTCGACTGGGAGTACCCCGACACGAAAAATGAGATCGCCGGCTTCGAGCGGCTGGCGCGGCGGTTTCGCGGCCAGCTCGACGCCCTCGGACAGAAAAAGAACCGGCCGATGCTGCTGACGATGGCGGTTTCAGCCAATTCCGGCACGCTGAGCTGGCTGAGCAAGGACGTGCTCCTGGAGACCATGGACTGGCTGAACGTCATGACCTACGACTTTGCCGGGTCGTGGACTTCCTACGCGGGCCACAACTCGCCCCTTTTTGCCTCGTCGAAGCAGCCGGACGCGAGCCGTCGTTCGACCGAGTTGACCATGAAATACCTGCTCGAGCAAAAAGGAATGCCGGCCAACCGGCTCGCCGTCGGGATCCCGCTCTACGGCCGGGGCTTTGCCGTTTCGGAGCCGTATGCGTCCACCAAGAACGCGCCGCGCCGCGGCCGTGTCCCAGGCGGCAATTACAGCAACATTTTCAAGCTTCAAAACGAACAAGGGTGGGCCCGCCAGTGGGATGACGAGACCAAGAACCCCTGGCTCATCTCGCCCGATAAAACCGTCGTGATCGGCTACGATGATGCCGAATCCGTGGCGAACAAGACCGATTGGGCCATGAAGCAAGGATTTCGCGGGATCTTCTTCTGGCAGATCGGCGGCGACCTCCTCCCTGACGGAACCAATCCGCTCCAGGAGGCCTGCCGCAAGAAATGGGACGACACGCGGCACAAGAAGTAGATCCAGCGGCGAGTTTTCCGTGCTGAAAGGTGTTCCCCAATGTTACTTGAGTACGTTCAGGCGGCACTCCGCCACGCAAAATACGAGCTTCTTCCGGATGACGGCAGTTACTACGGGGCGATCCCGGAATGCACCGGTGTTTACGCGAACGCAGAGACTCTTGAGGACTGCCGGGAGCAGTTGCGAGAAGTCCTTGAAGAATGGGTGTTGTTTCGGGTTCACAGAAACCTCCCTCTACCGTCCATCGATGGGATCGAGCTGATTATCAAGGAAGTTGCCTGATGCCTCCTTTCGGGCCTATCGAAAGGGCCACGGGCCCCAAAAACTGGTGCTTGTTCAGTTTTCGGGTGAAAAAAGGAACCGACATCTTTTCCGCGCGCGAATGCCGATAGTTGGCCCGTTGCAGCCAGCTCAGAGCTCGCCCGTGTACGACTTCTCCTCCAGGATCTGCGAGCCCAGCCGCTCGTTGATCCGCCGCTTCACGGCCGCGCGGCGGTCGTTGGTCTGGTAGACGGAACGGGCCAGCTCGACGAAGCGGGGGCCAAAGCCGCCGTTTCGCTCGCAGCCCCGAATCTCGTCTTCAACCTCCCAGAGCGCCTCGTTGATCGAGCTCAGCTCGGCCGTCAACGAATCGAGCTCGGCCGAGGGCACGATCGTCAGATCGCGTGCCGCCCGGAGGCTCTGGAGCTCGGTTTGAACGTTTCGTCGTTTTTCCGGCTGGCTGATGCGCTGGGCCTTGATCTCCAGGATCGTGATCTTATCGATCAGCTCGCCAGGTGCGATCCCGACGTTCACCGACAACGTCCGGGTGCGCGCCGGCACGAGCGCGCGCAGCTCGGCCGCCATCCGCTCAAAAACCGGGCCCCATACCATGTGCTGATCCTGGCGGAATATGCGCATCGTCGGGTACCAGGGATTGTCTTCGCGATTGGTCATCCAGCGCCAGTCGGGGGTTGTCGAGAGTGCCATCCAGACGGGCACCCCAAGCGCCCCGGCCAGGTGGGCCACCGCCGTGTCGGACGTGATGAATAGGTCGAGGTTCTTCAACACCGCGGCGGTGTCCAAAAACGGCCCCGTGCTCTCGTCCAACCGCCGGCCCAGGTCGGTCAACGTGAATTTGCCCGCCAGAGCGTCGAGCTGGTCTCGGCCATCGTTCTTCTGAATGCTGAATAACTTCACACCCGGTACACGGGAAATCGGCTCGAAGTGCGCCAGCGGGATTGAGCGATGCCGATCGCCCGCATACTTGGGGTTGCCCTGCCAGTTGATACCGACCTTGAAGCCCGGGCTCACCGCCAGCTCACGCCGCCAGTGCTCGACCAGCTCGGGATCGGCGAAGATGTAGGGCACATCGGCGGGAATCGCCTCGATCGACGTAGCCGTGAGGCCTGGGACGTTCAAGAGCGCACAATACACGTCGTATTCCGGCAGGGGCTTGCCCTGCGGCACGAGTTGGTCGATCCCAGCGGTGCGCGACAGCAGCTTCACCAGCTTTTCGGGACATTCCAGAATGACCGCGCCGGCTCCCTGGCGTTTCAGGAGCGGCGCGAAGCGGACGAACTGCATCGTATCGCCGAACCCCTGCTCGGTGATCAACAGGATCCGCCGGCCCGCGAGCGGAAAACCGTTCCACTGCGGCATGATTGGCGGGCGAGGAGTGAGGCTGCGCTTCTTCCAGCGCCACTCGTACTCGGCCCAGCCCTGCGCGTAATCTCCCTTGCGCAGCCAGGTCAGAGCTCGGTTCATGTGGGCGTCGACGTGGTCGGGGCGGATCTTCAGACACGACGTGTAGCTGGCGATGGCCTCGTCGAAACGGCCCAGCTCGGCGTAGGCGATCCCCTGGTTGTTGTAGGCGTCGGCGTAGCCGGCCTTGATCTCGAGCGCCTTTTGATAGCACGCGAGGCTCTCTTCGAATCGGCTCGAGTTGCGCAGGGCGTTGCCCATGTTGTTGTATGCTTCCGCGAAATTCGGCTTGACTGCGACCGCCTTCCGGTAAATGGCCACCGCCTCCTCAAAGCGATTCTGCCGCGACAAGGCGATTCCCAGGTCGTTCATCGCATCCACATACCGCGGCGCGAGCCGAAGCGCCTCGTGGTAAGAAGCCTCGGCCTCGCCGAGCTTGTCAGTCCGTGACAGAGCGTTGCCCAACGACTTGTGCAGCTTGGGATCGTTCGGGCGCAGAGAAAGGGCTTGGCGGTAGCCCGCCACGGCATCGGCCAGTCGCCCCATGCCGGTGAGCGCATCAGCCATGTTGGCGTGAGCGTCCGGATAGTCGGGCTTCAGCCGGACAGCCTGCTGGTAGCTGACAACGGCGGCATCGAGCTTGCCCCGGCTGGCCAGGGCGAGGCCCAGGTTATTGTGCGCCTCCGGGTAGTTGGACCGCAGCCTCAGGGCCTGCTCGTAACTCGCCACCGCCTCGTTGAGCTTGCCGAGGTACTTGAGGACGATGCCGACGTTGTTATACGCCTCGGGGTAATCAGGCCGCAGCCGGATCGCCTCCCGCAGCGCGAGCAGGGCTTGGTCGAGCCGGCCCTGGTTGCGCAGGGCGTTGCCCAGATTGTTATGCGCGTCGGGGTAGTCGGGGCGGATGCGAATCGCCTCGCGGTAACAGGCTTCTGCGTCCTTGTAACGGCGCATCCGCGCCAGCACGATTCCCAGCTCGTTCTGGACCTCGAAATCCGCCGGGCACGCTGCGCAGCACCTGCCGGTAGGCTTCCAGGGCCTGATCGAGCCGGCCTTGGCGAGATCGCAGGTTTCCCAGGCTCTTGGCGGCGTCCGCGAAATCCGGGGACGCCCCCAGTGCCGCCTCGAACGCGGACGCTGCCTCGTCGAACTTCATCCGTTGCCTGAGGACGAGACCCAGGTTGTAATGCGCCTCCGCGTTCCCAGGGCGGAGCCGCGCCGCTTGCTGAAAATGTGCGATCGCCTCCTCGAGCCGGCCGGACCCTGCCAGCAGGCCGCCTAGATCGTTGTGCACCTCGACGTAGTCGGGCGCAAGTGCAAGGCGGCCTGATACGAGCCGTGGGCTCGATCGAACTGCCCCAGTCCGCGGTACGCCGCGCCGAGGCAGTAATGGTAGTCGGCCATTTGGCCGTCGAGGGCGATGGCCCGCGAGACGAGGTCCGCCGACGCCTGATGCCGACCCTCTCTCAAGGCGAGCATTCCGAGGACAAACAAAACGGCCGGGTTGTCCGAATCCACGCCCAAATGGGGCCGGCTGCCCCGCGCCTCGGCGCGGACACCGCCGGTCGTCGCCGGGCTGACAACCAACACGTCAGACCCCTCTTCCATGGCAACTGCCCTCTCAACCCCGACGTGACCGTTGCAAGCGCGAACTGCAAAGCGGAATCATGATTATGCCACAACTGGAGATACTGACAACGGGCTCGCCTTGCGAACCTCGCGAATTTTGCGCGGGCGGGCCGAGGAGAGCACCAGCAACTTGGCCTATCGCGCGGGCGTAGAGACGCTAAGTTACCTTGCGCGATTCCGGGAGGGCAAGCCTCCCGGCGAGCCACTCCCCGAGGCGGCTCGGATGGGGCCCCGCCTTCCCAGGATCACGAAAGCCCGTTTAGAACTCCGGTTCAAATTCGCTAACAGCTTCTTCGTGGGAAGCTCATAAATTCTCCACTCGGTACCCAAGATCAACGCGCCCGGGTCGTCTTGCTACGACCCAAGTGTGCACAAAACTGGTGGAGTTTGGACGACCCCCCTTGCAAGCCGCCGACCGTTTTGATTCGCTATGCGAAAAATCGAGACACGAAGGCGAGTTCGGCACCTGTCCAGGGCACTTATCTCTGTTGAGGCATTTTGATGCCACGGAAGCCCACGGATCCCCGGCCGGATCGTTGCTACATCCCGCTTCCCGCGGACCTGCCGTTGGACCGGCTCCGGTCGGCGAGCGCCATCGTCGCCCCACCTGGCTTCGGCCTGCTGCCGATGAGCCTGGCGTCGTTGTTCGCCAATCCCGGACCAGATGCCCAAGCCCTTTCCTTCCAGGTGCAGACGCAAACGTTGACGCTGGGTGATGAGGGCAGCTCCTCTGCCGAGGCGGCTGTTAGCTACTCCCTCACGGCTGGCGGTGCCTGGGGGGATTCGCTCTCCGTGGAAGGTCGGATTCCCACCCTTTCCGTTTCGCTGACAAGCCTCGCCATTGGGCAAGAGAACACCGGCACCGTCCTTGAGTCGGCGAACGCGACTCACTCCGCGGCGGGCGGCGGCGCTATGCGGGGCCGCGGCGGCAGCGGCGGTCTCTCGGCGCGGCCGCCTGGACCAGGCGCAAACGCGCAGCCGCTGTCCGGCAGGGCCGGCGCGCCGTCGTTCTTCGGAGCCGGCTTTTCAGGCGGCGCGAGTCGTAATGGCGGGCACGGCGGCGGCGCGCAATTCCCATCCGGCAGTGCGCCGGGAAGTCAAACCACGCCGGGGCAGGCGACCAACGCGGCCGGTCTGCAAGGCGCCACGGCGGGATCGCAGAATCAATCATTGGTCTCGACCTCGGGCACCTCGTCTTCCGCCTCGCCGTCAAGCCAGGCCGGCCGTGCGGGCCACGCGACCGTGCAGAACTTCGGGCCCCAGAATTCCCCCAGCACATCCCTTGGCCCGGCAGGTCTCGCCAATCGATCGGGATCAACCGGCGGTCAATCTGCACTCGGCCTGGGCCAGACCAGCGGCCTGCCGAGCCTCGGGGGCAGCTCCGCAGCGTCGGCGCAGCTTGGGCTGGGTGGAAGCGGCAAATCCGCAGCGTCATCCGCGCCCAATGAGCCCACATTTGCCGGCCCGACGGTCGCCTGGTCGGGCGCCGGCTCGTCGGTTTCGGGATCGACGACGTCGCTGTCTCCGTTCGGCCGGTCGAGCGGGTCGGGATCGCAGTCCGGGGCTTCGGCGCCGCCCTCATCGTCACCGCCGACCGGGCGATCGGCGCCGAATGGCGGCGGCGGCTCATCGGGCGCGCCGGCGGGGGCAGCCGCCATGCTGAAGCCGGTCGGCGGAGGCGGCGGCGGGATCTTTGCGCAGGCCTACCGATTCCAGCAGGCACCGCCGTACGCCGCCCCATATAGCAGCGGGCCGGTAGTTGAGGATGCCCAGGCCCCTCCGTTCATCACGCTCAACGCCCTGATTCTGAGCTACATCGACGGTGCGCTGGCCAGCATCGTGCCGTTCCAAACCACGTCTTCTCCCGTCGTGACTGATCCACCGTCATTGAGCATCACCGCGAGCGATGGACTGGGCACCTATACCTTGAGCGCGTCGGCCGATTACGAGATCAATACCACGCACGGCCACCTCGCCCTCTTCGGCACCACCGTCACCGCGACTTTCGACTACAGTTACGGGGAAGACGGAGACACCCCCGACGGAGCGTCTTTCACCTTGAGCGACACGGGTGGGGCTACGTTGAGCCTCGGCAGTTCCACGGGAACCGGAACCTCGCTCACTCACCCCTTGAGCGGCACGCTCACCGGCTCGGACAGCTATGAGCTCACCCAGGTGCTGGCCCAAAGCGACGCGGTTGCCGGCTCCTACTCCTCCAACGTGAACAGCACGGACACGGTTGGGGGGTCCGACAGTTTTACCCTCGGCGAAACCCAGTGCGAGACGCTCAACTCGTCCGGCTCGATAACCGGCGGGTGGGACACATACACATTCAACGAAAGTGGAACCGACACTTCGAGCGCTTCCGACCTGGAAAGCGATTCCGTGTCGGGCGTGTCCGGCGTCAGTCAGTCTGACAGCGCGGCATCTGGCAGCACGGGATCGGGTGGATATACGTTTCACGCCCTCGGTACCGATACGATGGGCTCCCTGGGGTTCTTGCCCGCTGGGTCCAACCAGTTTACGTGGGGGGAGAGTGACTCGGAAGGCACGAGCACGAGCGACAGCGCGAGCGACGCCGTGACCGGCGACGTGGACGCCACTGACGTCGCCACCGACGCCGAGGCTCTGAACTCGTCGGAAACCAACGGCGAAACCGGCAGCGAGAACTTTTCGTCCACTGAGGGAAGCAGTTACGGCTGGACCGAGACCGTCGGATACGCCTACAACAGCTCCAGCACCGATGTGGACACCGGGGCCGATGCCGAGTCGGAAACCGATTCCGCGGAAGCAATCGACACCGACGCGGATGGTGATGCATTCAGCACATCCACCAACGACGCAGACAACGGCACGGTCAACTCGACGCTGAGGGATACCGGCAGCCAGACGCTCAACGCGAGCCAGTACATCACCGGCGGCAACTCGACCTTCACCTGGTCGCAGCAGATTACCGACACTGATACGGCAGCCGAGACCAGCTCGGTCTCAGAGAGCAGCACCGAAAGCGACTCCGTGGGATTCCTCGGCTTTACCATCACGCAATGGGCAGACGAAAGTTCCTCGGAAGCAGAAACCGCCGGCGACGCGTCGGCGGCAACCGACGACGGGATCGACAGCTCGAACGAGACCGACGCCGGCAACGAGTCGCTGGGCTCCTACGGCGTGGTCTTCAGCGGGGCCGTCACCGTCACGCTCGGGGGCGCGTTGACCGACGACGAGAACGCCACCGACGCGGATGCCGACACGACCACCTGGACCGGGGGCTTGACCGATTACCCGGCTGGGGTGCAAGACACGGACGAGGTCAGCGACGGCGAGGGCGATCAAGACAACCTGAGCGAGAGCGACACCGACACCAGCACGATCCTGTCGGACACCACCACGCTCACCCTGGGCGGCGGAGGAATGGTCGTCGGCTCGGCCTCGACCGAGGTCCTCTCCAACCTCGACAGCTCGACCAGCACCGAAACCGACGCCGAGACCGACCAGGGCACCGACAGCGACACGCTGGCGGACGGGGCGGATACCGACTGCTACTCCGACGGCGAGACCGACTCGGTGACGGTCGTGGGGTTCGAGGGCGACACGCCGACCGACATCGAATCGAGCGCCGTGACGATCGGCGCCGGCTATGCCGTCACCGCCGGGTATGCGTTCAGCAGCGTCGCCGACAACGGTGCCGTCAGCTCGGTGACCACCAGCGAAACCGACACGGACGATGCCTCGGATTCATCTACCGAGTCGGTCAGCGACGGCGGCGAATCCGACTCCACGAGCGAAAGCGACACCGAGTCGGCCACCGACAGCTCCGCCGAAACCGACGTCGAAACCACCAGCGAAACCGACACGACCAGCCTGTCGCTCGGGACCGCAGGTGTTGTGCTCTCGGGCACGGGTTATGAGCTCGATACCGCAGTCGACGACTTTACCGAAAACGATAGCGACACCGGCGGCTCGAGCGATCAGCAAACCGACACCGATTCCGACGACCTCGGCGGGAACACGACCTCCGATAGTCTCAGCTCCAGCGAGGTTGACACCGAGTCTGGCTCGGGCACCGCTGGTGGCTCCGCTCAGTCGAGCAGCACGCTCAACGTCGGTTACGGCCCGGGGCAGGTCGTCACGGGCGGCACGCAGACCGAGGGTGACAGCGACGCCGAGTCGTTGACCGAGACCGTCGATGACACGAGCAGCGATTCGAGCCCGGAATCGGAGACCGACTCCGACATCGAGGCGGCGGACGGATCGAGCGATACGTTCAGCACGACCGAAAGCGATGTCGACAGCCATCACGAGACGGACGGCGACTCCTCGACGGCTGGCGACAGCGAGACGGTCGTCCTGGGCGCGGGGAATGACGTCCTGAGCGGCAATTCCACGTCGAGCGAAACCGATACGGGCGACGATAACAGCACGGATGCCGACACGGCCACAACCACCACGAGCGAGAGCGATTCATACACGGACACGGTTGGGGGCGAGACCACCACGGATCAGGTGACCGGCGTGTCAACCGAAACCGACGCCGTCACGGACACCGAGAACGACGCGCCGACCAACACCGAGGAGTCTACCGACTCGACCGGCCCGGCGGGGATCTTGCTCGGCGGAACGACCCAGGATTCGCTCAACGACGTCGGCACTGACAGCGAGACCGCTGACGACGTTGAGGTGGATTCGGACACGGACACGGCTTCGGAGGCGGATGATTCCAGCGCCGACTCAGACTTTAGCGACGACGAGCCGGATACGTTCCGCGAGACCGACACACTCACCGGCTCGTGCACCCAACCCTACACGCTGAGCGAGCTGAGTGAAATCGATCTTGGCGCCGGCGGGGTCATCGCCGACGGCGCGAATGAATCGGTGGAAACCGACAACGGCACGGGAAGCTGGAGCTCGACGACCGAAGGTGCCGACACGCACACCACGACGCTTCTGGACGACGAATTGGACACGGGAGATTCCACGTCGCTCGGCGAGTCCGACGTCGAGAGCGGAACATTCTCGTCCTCGGGAACGTCAACATCGTCCTTCGATGAGTACGACTCGACAACCGAGGCGCTCGGCAACATCGGCGCGGTCGTCGGCGGCAGCCTCACCACGAGCGTCTCCGATAGCTCGGGAGCGTCGAACAGCGCGTCCGAAACCGACGGCATGTCGGAAAGCCTGAACGATCACACGATAGACTACGAAGAAGACTTTGAGTCTGACACCGAGCCGGAACAGGAATCGGGTAGCTACGCTCTAATCGATTCCGGTTCGTGGGGCACCACGCTGATCGAGACGCTGGCCGAGACCCTCGCGGGTGATGGCGTCGTTGCGACCGGCGACGAGAGCCAGTCGATCGACGATACCTCCGCGCAGACCACGACCGAGACCGGACACCCCACCGAGACGACGACCGATTCGGCCTCGGACGTCACAACGACGGTGACCACGACAACCGCCTTGACCAGTACCGCCAACGAATCCGACGAGGATTGGGCGACCGAGAGCCTGGGTACGAGCGCCACGATCTCAGGCGGCTCGGACTGCCTCACGACCAGCAGCCTCGACGAATCGACCTACAGCGAAAACGGCTCCGGCACCGAGTCCTCCAGCGATACCGACTTCGGATTCGACGAATCCGACATCGGGCCCGGTTCCGGCAGCCTGACCATCGGGGGAGGCTCGGGATCCTCGTCGAGTCTTTTCGAGCAGACGATTGGTGACATTCTCGCGCAAGGAGGCGCCATCGCCTCGGGCAGCCTGACCTACACCGGCACCACGTCGGATTCCGACATCCAGACCACGACGGAGTCTGGTACGGAGGACACCACCGACGAGCTGACGCCGCTCCCAACCGAGACCGCCTCGTACGGCATCACCACGACCACCGCCGACAACGACTCGGCCTCGGAGAGCGGGACCGAGAGCCTGACCCAAGGTGGTGCGATTTCTGGAGGTTCGGCATCCTTTAGCTGGTCGGAGGGAGACTCGGTCAATCAGAGCCTGTCGATTTCCGGCCTCGACGCGTACCTGGACATCAGCGACTCGAACACCGACAGCTACGGCTTCGGCGAATCGGGCACGGAGTCCATCACCACCGGAGGTGCCGACGCGCCAGGGACAATTGGGTTTCTGTGGACACAGATGGGAACCGACGATTACCAGATCGAGCAGGCCAACGACGTGTCCACCCCCAGCATGAGTTACGACGTCTCCCTGATCGATACGATCAGCTCCTCCTGGTGCGATGCCGGCGTCGATTCGCTGACCGATGACGATGTGCTCGCCGGAGAGACCGACAACTGGACGTGGGATTTCTCGCACTCGCTTTGCGACTCGGCGACCGAAGTCCTCGGGGACGCCGGCGCCGCGTCGGGTTGGGAGAATCCCAGCGGAAGCTACGATCAACTTTATAATATCGCCGACGTCGGTAGCGACACCCTCGGCACCGACACGAGCGAAAGCGGATCGATGACGCTCGACAGCAGCGGCGAGACCTACACGATCCTCCAGTCAAGCGGGGGCTACGTCGCATTAGACTGGACCGTGCCTTCCATCTACGGGGGCGGGGCCGTGAGTTTGTTTTACGACACCTCTAATTCTTTCAGCATTTCCGAAGTGGGATGTGACGGTCTGTCCGGCTCTCTCAGCTCGGCGAGCAATTCTTACACGATCGACGACTACTATGACGGCAGCGACGGCTACAGCGCATCGTGGTCCACCGACGGGGGGTCGGCGGACGCTCAAAACGCAGGCACGGACACGTCAAGCCTCCAGGCTGTGGGGACGAATTCCATCGCATCCTCCGGCACAACCCAGTCGTCAACCAGTTTCGACTACAACTCGCTTGACACGGCCAGCGGGGAACGCACCGTGAATGGAGTGTACGTCCGGACTGTGGACGGGGAGTCGCATTCGGATCCATTCCAGTACACCGGCACTGGCACGTTCTTCGGTACCCTCGCGGATAACGTCTGGTACTCCGAGACTGCCGGCGCCACCGAGGGTTCTTACTCTTTTGTCTCGCAGTCGGAGTCTTCCGGCGACCTCACTGGAAGCGACCAGGACAATGGAACGTGGTCATCAGAAACCGACTCGAGCTGGGCCCCGGACATGCTGACGGAGGTCGGAAGCAAGGCGCTGACGGGCACCTGGGCCGGCGAAACGTGGGGTGATTTGACGACTTCATCGGCGACCGAAGGCACGCTACCGGGCGGCGACTTACTCGATCTCGTATATCCCAATCCTGGTGGTGGTCCGTCTCTCATCCCAGAGAACGACACGGACACGATTTTGTCGTCGATCGACGAACAACTCGCGTCCGGTCTCGACCCTGTGGCCGCCATCAACATCCTCTTCGTGGATTACAATCCTTCCCCATGGGAATTTGCCTACCTGGGCGGTACGACCATCACCGATCGAGCGACCGAGGGAAGCCCGTATACATTCGATTCGTATATTGTGAATTCGTATGGGTCCTCAGCGCCGGACACGGACAGCGCGACCCCGAACGGGCTGCCTGGTGAGGAGGTAGCAAGGCTTGGGTATTTCGCCGAGAACTACGCGACCCCAGACGGCGCCTCTCGCAGCGCCGCGCCGGATCCCACCGCCACGCTCGTCGGACTCGCCGCCGGCTGGCGCAACCCCGCCGACATCACAATCCCGACCTTGGCGGGCAGCGAAGCATCGGGCGGCGAGGGAGGGGACGCGATCATCGCGGGCAGTTCGGGCTCGACGACCGGGGACAACGCCGGCGCGTCTTCGGCCTCGGGGTCGGGTGTTTCGACCTCATCGGCGTCGAGCGGCAACGACAGCCAAGGGCTCGGCGATGCGGCGCCGATGGACGATGGGTCCAGCGGGCAGGGCAGTAACCTGACACCTTGGGCGGAGGGAATCAAGGCCTTCGGAGCGAGCATCTGGGAGAACACTGGCGGCGCGCTGTATAATCGGTTCGTCAGCAACGGTGAGAAAGTGGGTGCTGGATACGGCGCCGCGGCAAATGCGGGCAGCAATAGCAGTATCGGTATCGGCCTCGGCCCCATCCAGCGGGAGCAGCTCGCCAATCAGATCGCCGATCCGAGCGCCCAGACCGCGGCCACCGAGACCACGGTCGGTCAATACCAGGCGGCGAATGCGCGGAGCCTCGGGAACTTCGTACAGGCGAGGGTTGAGGAGTCCCAGGCGGTCGGTGAGGGCGTCGTGGCCGGGGTCGAGATGGGCGTCGACGTCTACACGATCGTCCAGACCGGCGGTGCAATCAGAGGAGCGGCTGGCAGGATCGCGGCCGGACGGGCGGCGGCCGGGGCGGGTGCCGCCCCGACGAGCGGGTTGGGACCCGCCGGAGCGGGCGCTACCGAATCTGGCGGCCAGTTGACCAAGAATGCTTGCGGTATGGCATGTGGGCAGAGGGTGCTGCGCCAGGAGGGGATCGAAGTTTTCCAGTCGAATCTAACGCAGGGCTTCTATAAGGGGCTTACACCCAAGGATCTCGCCGCAAACTTGAATCGCTTCAAGCCGGGGTGGACGGGAGGCTTCTACTACCCAACAGCCCAAGAACTCGCCGGTCTCGCAAGCCGGGGCTCTGTCATCACGCGACTTGGCGGTAATCCGGGGCACTTCGTCGTGGTGGAAGCGATCGAGAACGGCGTCGTAAGGTTTTGGGACCCAGCGTCAAATGCTATTCGGTCCGAAGCAGCCAGTTCTTTTGTTGAGAAGGTGAGCGGCGTGGTATTCAGGTAACATTTGAGGAGGAGGCTTGCCGTGAGTTTGGCACACATCGTGGTGAAGTACCACAATCGCCGCATGCTGCTGACCGTTGACGCCAATGCCCTCTTCGCCGCTCTATTCGACGCATATGGTGACGAGGTAGCTGTCGAGTTCAAGCCGATGAATGAAATGGAACGGCGTGAATCGACCGACGAAACCAAGGGATTACGGCTTGTCCGGGACCGTTTCCGGGTCTTCGAGGTGTCCGACTCAGACGTGATAACGCGCCGGCCAGACATCGAACAAACCGCCGTTTCCAGGGGGGTCAAATAGAAGCGGGAGACCCCGGCGGTCGGGTTCGGCCTCAACCCGTCCGCCGGCACGACCCTCCTCCTCGGCGCCGGCCGCGGCTGGTCCAGGGGCCGCCACGGCACCGGCTGAAGCGGTTGCGGCGAAGGGGGCGGGACTTGCTCCAGGAACAAACGTCGTCAGAAACGAAGGTGTGCCCGCAAGTCGAGTAGGCACCGGGCGTGCAGTCAGCATCTACGGGGAAGGTGAAGCGGCAGGAGCAGGCTTTACAGATGCCGCTGCCGAGGCACGGTATGCGAATGGGCGTCCTCTCACCTCAACTCTGCCAGAGGGGTCAGCAAGTGACCTTGCCCTGCGGGATGCACCGTTGTCGGCTACTACCCGAGCGGAATTGCAAAGACTGGCACAGCCAGGCGCACGGATTACTTACGCCAACGCTGACGTGGAAGGGTTCCAAGCCTATGTGGACCAACTGCGGCAAACCTTCCCGAGTGCCAGGGTAGTTCATCAAGGGACGGTCACGGGTGCCGATGGCGTGCAGAGGGGCGTGGTCGTGCTGGAACTTCCGTGACGGGCCGACCGAGAGGTGCACAGCAATGAGACTTCCTAATGCTTATCAAAGTTGTCTCTCCATTGAGGAGCAAAGGCTGGTTCTGCTCCCGAATGAAGAGCCTATAGACATCCGCTCGATCAAGCGAGGAATCTTGTTCATCTTGGCACGATGGAGCGGCCCATCGCAACTGGCGTTCCGAACGCTCAACAAAGTATTGTCCTCTCTGCCGGAACTCGACGGCTTGTATTTGTACATCGCAGACACCGACAGCGACAAGACCCAAGAACTCCTCTCTGAACTTGGGGATATTCCTGCCGGTGCTGGTGAAACGTACTGGTTGGTCGAGGGACAAGTTCAACGTAAACTTTCAGGCTATAAAGAAGAGGCGTTTTCCATTCTTCGGGACTACACCCAGCATATCCTCCCCCCGGTTGAAAAAACGGGTCGCTGAAGCCCCGTCCCATGCCCTGCGAACGATGCGAGCGAACGAACAAAGCCCTGACGAGACGGTTTGTTCGTTCGTTCGCAGAGAGCCTGACCCAACGAAGCCCCGACGAGAGGGTTTGTTCGTTCGTTCGCAGCGACGCTGCCCCTACCAACAACCCCAACGCCCCAACACTATCCACGCCAGCGGTGAACGGCTACGCCAGGGCTTCGCTCAACGCCGCCTCGAAGCAGGTCGTGCAATACTCGTCGCCGACCCGATCGACTTCGGCTCCGCATGAGCACTTCGATGGAGATGACCCTTCCTCCGGTTCGGCGTGAGCGTGGTTGCCACGCATGGCGGTTATAATCGTCGGAACGTGACCACTCCCAATCGATACATCGGGCGTGGGCGTGATGTCTCCCCCGCCTCCCACGTCTTCCCCTGCGGACATCTCATGCGAACGAATCAAGTCTGCCGCACTGATCGGCAGCGAAGGAACTTCGCTCGCAACGACGGCGGCATCTTCGTCGGCGTCGCCGCCCATCGTGAACGTGAAGACCCCACTCTCCGGGTCGGAGGACAGTGACGTTCCCGGCCACCAGCATTCCCCAGGACGCCCGCCGCTCTCGGAATGGCTCGGGCTGCGACGGGCCAGCCCTTGGAACTCAAGGACGCCCAACGCCGGCTCCATGTCGATGGATTTGATCCGATTGCCGGTGGCCTCGTGCAAGCCCGTGCGATTGATGCCAGGCTGTCTCACGATGGCTTTGAGAAGCCGCACCGGCAATGGCTCGGATTCCAACGCACTCACGACTCCCGAGCTAACCCCGCTCTGGCTCCCGCTGAAGACGATCCTCGCCGATCCCTCGGAGTATCGCCAAACCGCCAGCGCCGCACGCAGATGCTCGATAGCCACGATCGGACTTCCATCCAGAGTGGCATACACCAACGCCAGTCGCATCACCTGGGCTCTTGCTCTCTCGGTCGCCCTACCAAACGCCCCGGCACGTGCCTCCGCAAGCGAAGGATAGACCCGTTCCCAGAGCACCCTGGCTTCGGCGTCACGCAGAACCCGCCCGATGGTCTTTGCCGTCGTCAGTGCGTTTCGTAGAGGACCTTTGAAGGCATCGGGACGGAAACTGGGACGGGACGGAAACTCGGACGCGATTAGTATTGTCGCCTGGCGGACGCGAGGGAAATTAACCGCGTGCCGGTTTCTGCTCCCATTGACGACACGAACACGTTCCTCGGGTCGATCGACGACCAGCTCGCATACATAGGCAGCTTCGTGTCCGTCACCGATATCCTCTTCGTGAGCGACAATCCTTCTCCGTGGGAATTTGCCTACCTGGGGGGTACGACCATCACCGATCGAGCGACCGAGGGAAGCCCGTATACGTTCGATTCGTATATTGCGAATTCCTACGGATCCTCGGCGCCGGACACCGACAGTGCTACCCCGAACGGGCTGCCTGGCGAGGAGGTAGCAAGGCTTGCGTATTTCGCCGAGAACTACTCCAACCCGGACGGCGCCTCTCGCAGCGCCGCGCCGGATCCCACCGCCACGCTCGTCGGACTCGCCGCCGCGTGGCGCAACCCAACCGACATCACGATCCCGACCTTGGCGGGCAGCGAAGCATCGGGCGGCGAGGGAGGGCACGCGATCATCGCGGGCGGTTCGGGCTCGACGACCGGGGACAACGCCGGAGCGTCTTCGGCCTCGGGGTCAGGCGGCTCGACCTCATCGGCGTCGAGCGGCAATAACAGCCAAGGGCTCGGGGAGGCTGAGCCCATGGACGACGGCGGGGGCAGCCAGGGCAGTCATCTCACAGAGATGCAGGTTCCGGAAGGATGGGTCTCGGTCTGGAACGGCCGAGACTATGTTTTTGCCCCGCCGGGCTCATTCATTCCCGCGTACGGGTTGTTCAACCGGCAGTACGGCATTCAAACCATCTACGTGATGACATCCGGAGAGACACGGTTTTTCAACAGATTAGGGGCGGGCTTTGCGCTTGTCGGAAACGGACTAGAGGCTGCTGGCGCGGTCGCCTGCGGAGCAACGGGGAACGTGCCGGGAGCCGTCGGCCTGGGAGCACTGGCAACCGACGGTGCTGTGGCAAACATTAACACTTTGAAAACAGGCGTACCCACAACAACCGTTTTGGCAACCGGCGTCACGGGTGCACTGAACTATGTCGTCGATGGCGAAACCGCGCAGTTTGGCGGTGCCATGGTTGACACCGCGGCGCATTTCGGGGGTTCGGTCTATGCGGCAAACCAGATCGCCAAGCTCCCGGCGGCGCTTGCGAACAAGCCAATCGGCGGACCCGCGCGCGCCAAGGCCGGCGGCAACTGCACCGAACAATGCGACACTCGGTGATTTGACCCCACAAGAAGTTCAGGAGATTCAGTCCGTAGTAGACGAAGCGGGACGACCATTAGAAGTCGTGGGATCGGCAGCACGAGGGACGCGGCGTGGTGTAGGAACCGATCTCCCAGTCGGCAAGAATGTTGGCACAACAAGAAGCGACATCGATTACTTGGTTTCTTCAGGGAGTGCGCCGTACTACAGGAGCATTCAAGGCAAGTTACCATCACTCGATCCGAAGGGGGGTATGGTGCCTGGAACGCACAACCCTTACCAGGGTCCGGGAATTCGGTTCGAACCCCATGCCCCGCCGAGGTTCATACCACAGAAGGAGTAGAAATCTTGAACAAGTATTGGTTCAGATTCAATTTGACCATTGATCAGTGTCCACCTCTCGGAACTCTTCTGGGCTGTGGCGTAACAGCGGCCTCCAAGGACGAGGCGATACAATTACTAAAGGACCGTGTTTTCAACACAATGCAGTTTCCGGATATCAGGGAATGCACGGAGAACATTGATATCCACACCCTGGATCGTAACCACGTTCGGCCGAACATGGGAGACCCAGAGCGTTTCGGTATCTGGTTTCCCCTCGGGTACGAGGTGGCAGAACGGTGACAGTTTAGGTCGTGGGGCTTCGCGGCGGCGGACCTGGTTTTTTGTTGCCGATCGAGAACGGCATTGTGAACATCTGGGACCCCACCCGGCCGGACGAGCTAGGGCAGGCATATTGAAGTTGACGTGCCCCAGCCGATTCGATAGATTGAGTGCATCGCGTCGTGATGCTTCGATGGATTGCGCGCTGCGCATCGCTTCAGGAGTTCCCCCAATGACGATCGCACCCGCACGCTTGATCGTTCCAGCCGTCACTCGCTGGTACGACTGCATCGCTCGCTGCTTACGGCGGGCATTCCTGCTCGGGGAAGGGCCGAATGACGTAGCGGTTTAGCTGATTGACCTTATCACCGCGAAGACGCGAAGAGCGCGAAGGGGAAGAGCAATGAATGTACGGCATCAATCGCATGGTTAATAATTGATGAGCGGGATCGCCAGATTCTCTGGCGGGCCGAATGACCGTAGCGGTTTAGCTGATTGACCTTATCACCGCGAAGACGCGAAGAGCGCGAAGGGGAAGAGCAATGAATGTACGGCATCAATCGCATGGTTAATAATTGATGAGCGGGATCGCCGTATCTCTTGGCGCTGTGCGCCTTGGCGGTGAATCTCTGACTGGAGAGACTGAGCAAGGGCCGCCTCGTCGGCCGCTTCTTGGCGGCCAGCCGGCAGCGCCTTCGAGAAGTCGCCGAGCGCCTGGGCCTGCGACGGGCGACGAACCTGGGCGGATGCCCGGCGATCTGACGACGGCACGAAGGTCCGATCGCGAGCTGATTTGGCGATGGGAGGCGTGATTCCCTGCGCCTTGGGCGGCACGAACGACTGGCGACTTCGCTTTCCGCCCCAAATCCGAAGAATTCCGGGATCGTTCAGCGATCGGGAACGATTGCCTCGTGCCCTGATCCGTTTGGAACCGACTCAACTGAAGTTGGGCAATCCCAGCCGTCGATGCCGCGGTTTGATCTGCCTGTCCTAGCTCTTTCAACACCTTGAAAACAGGCGTGCCCACAACAACCACCTTGGCATCCGGCGTCACGGGTGCACTGAACTATGTCGTCGATGGCGAAACCGCGCAGTTTGGCGGTGCCATGGTTGACACCGCGGCGCATTTCGGGGGTTCGGTCTATGCGGCAAACCAGATCGCCAAGCTTCCGGCGGCGTTTGCGAACAAGCCAATCGGCGGATCCGCGGCGCCAAGGCCGGCGGGAACTGCTCCGAACAATGCGACACTCGGTGATTTGACCCCACAAGAAGTTCAGAAGATTCAGTCCGTTGTAGACGAAGCGGGACGACCATTAGAAGTCGTGGGATCGGCAGCACGAGGGACGCGGCGTGGTGTAGGAACCGATCTCCCAGTCGGCAAGGATGTTGGCACAACAAGAAGCGACATCGATTACTTGGTTTCTTCAGGGAGTGCGCCGTACTACAGGAGCATTCAAGGTAAGTTACCATCACTCGATCCGAAGGGGGGTATGGTGCCTGGAACGCACAACCCTTACCAGGGTCCGGGAATTCGGTTCGAACCCCATGCCCCGCCTACGTTCATACCACAGAAGGAGTAGAAATGTTGAACAAGTATTGGTTCAGATTCAATTTGAGCATTGATCAGTGTCCACCTCTCGGAACTCTTCTGGGCTGCGGCGTAACAGCGGCCTCCAAGGACGAGGCGATACAATTACTAAAGGACCGTGTTTTCAACACAATGCAGTTTCCGGATATCAGGGAATGCACGGAGAACATTGATATCCACACCCTGGATCGTAACCACGTTCGGCCGAACATGGGAGACCCAGAGCGTTTCGGTATCTGGTTTCCCCTCGGGTACGAGGTGGCAGAACGGTGACAGTTTAGGTCGTGGGGCTTCGCGGTGGCGGACCTGGTTTTTTGTTGCCGATCGAGAACGGCATTGTGAACATCTGGGACCCCACCCGGCCGGACGAGCTAGGGCAGGCATATTGAAGCTGACGTGCCCCAGCCGATTCGATAGATTGAGTGCATCGCGTCGTGATGCTTCGATGGATTGCGCGCTGCGCATCGCTTCAGGAGTTTCCCCAATGACAATCGCACCCACACACTTGATCGTTCCAGCCGTCACTCGCTGGTACCACTGCATCACTCGCTGCGTACGGCGGGCATTCCTGCTCGGCGAAGGGCCGAATGACCGTAGCGATTTAGCTGATTGACCTTATCACCGCGAAGACGCGAAGAGCGCGAAGGGAAGAAGCAGTGAATGTACGGCATCAATCGCGTGGTTAGTGATCGATGAGCGGGATCGCCGTATTTCTTGGCGCTCTTTGCGTCTTGGCGGTGAATCTCTAACTTCACACCAATCGGGTCGAATGATTGCGATTCGCGGGACGCCACGGCTCGCCCATCGGCACGGCTGGAGGAATCGCATTGGCTCTGTCCGATCGAGGATCGGCGCCGGCTGGATTCGTTGCGCGAGGGGATGCCGGAAGGATTCTCCCTGGGCAGCTACCTAGACTTTACGGTGCTCGGTGACGACCGCCTGGCCGCCTTCGGGAAGGTCGACGAGCCGGTAATCTCCGAACAGGTTGGGGGCTTCCTCTTCGAGCAGCTTGAAGACCGCGATTGCGAGGCGGCGGATCTCGACGTCGGCGGCCGCGTCGCCGCGCATCTCGAGGAAGTGGCGCAGGGCGCGGGCGTTGGCCGTGACGAAGATCTTGGTTTCGGTGGCATTGGGCAAGACGCTGCGCACCGCCTCGCGTGCCATCTTGCGCCGGAGGGTTCGGTCGTCGATCTGGCGATACTTTTCGGCCAGGCCGTCGGCCAACGCGCGATACGCGGCCTGGCTTGCCTGCACGGCCTCGAGCCAGATGCGGTGCAGCTCGGGGTCGCCCGCGATCGCATCCGGCTCGACGAAGGAGCATTCGGACTCATCGACGAATCGCTGACTCAGTTGAGAAAAGCCGAACCCCGCGCAATGGCGCACCAGCTCGTGAGTCAGGCTGCGACTGACTCCGGTGAAGAGCAGGTTGAAGACGGCGTGCTCGAGTACCGAGCCATGGCCAACGTCGAGGAGGTGGCCAATGTACGATTTGTTGCCGCCCGGCCGCGGCCGCTGAAACGACATGTAGCAGAGGCGCCCGGCCGTTTCGATGAGCTTCTCGGCACCGATCTCGGTGTCCGTCGTCCACTGCCGGGCGTCGTGGTCGGCCAAGAACTCGGCGAGCGCCTGCTCGTCAATGACCTGGCGGCCGAGCAGATAGACTTTGGGTTGGCGGATGATGTGCAACGCGGGTTGAGATTCGAGTTCGGCCATAGCATTACCTCCTCGCCAACATCGTACGCCAACTGAGGCTGACTTCGCACGCAGTTGGAATTCCTCGACGGCGTCCTCCCGTCAGTTTCCCAAACGCAAAACTCGATGCGGCCTGAACCTACGCGACGCGAAAGTCGTCAAGTGAAAACGGCACTTGATCCAGCAATGCACGAAATAGCTCGGGCAAGAACCTGTCATAGTGCTTCCAGCGCTGTACCGAATGCTTGTACAACGGCTGACGAACCTGGGCGGCGCTGGCTGTTCGTACCGGGCGGTTCGTCTTGTGAAATTCGAGGCAAGCCGGCTGCCACTCCAGTCCGCAATACATGAATGAGCCGGCGCGCTATCCCCTCGAGGTCATCGGTCAACTCCTCGTACTGGACTTCAAAAAGGCTCAGCGGGCAGCACTTCTCGCCAATGCGCCATCAACCGTTGATATTCGCGAAACCGCGTGGCGATCTGGTGGGGATCGCTTGCCCAGCGGATCTTCATGAAGTCCGCCATCCAGCAAGACACGGCCGTGTCACGCAGGTCGCGCCGGCAATGGATCAAACGAGCTCGCGGGAACAGCGTGGCAATGAAGCCAAGGTACAGATAATTGTCAGGCATCTTGTCAACCACGTGCTGCGCTGTGGAATTCACGCTCAGCAAGCGGTCCAGATGCTGCCGACCAAGGCAGCCGACAGTTTCCGCGTCGATATCCTGCAGAGCCTGGAGCGGCGGCACGCTCCCTTTCATGGGCGACAGAGACGTAAAGGTCTGTTCCACAAAGGGCAACTCGCCACCGCCCGAGACCTGCGAATGGCTTGCCAGGATCTGCTCGATCAGCGAGGTGCCGGAGCGGGGCAAGCCGAAGACAAAAACGGGGCGGTCCGCGTCGAGCCCATAACCATTGACACGGCGGAAGAACTCGGGCGTGAACGCGGCAATCAAGCGGTCCACGAAGAGCTGATGCTCGGCCGGGTCGTAACTCTGGTTGCCGCCCTGCCAGGAAGCGAGGCGCAAGGCGTTGGCAGAGCGCGAATGCTGCGCGGCCTGGGCATAGAGGCCCTGAGCATCATGAACTTGCGCCAGGGCGAAATGTGCCGCGATGCGGTCGCTGTCGAGAAGCGTCGAGCGTGATAGCAGCTGCTCCAGAGCGTTGCGATCAAGATCGGGTAATCGGCCGCGGAGCAGCGCTGCTAGCTGGGACCGGGCCGGCACGTGAGCGGGGTCGGCGCGGAGAGCTTCGCGAAAGGCGGTTTCGGCCGCCTCGAAATGGCCCTCCTGTTCGTGAAGCTTGCCGAGATTGACGAGAGCCGAGGGAAAAGCCGGCCGCGCGGCCAGCGCCGCCCGGAAGCTGGAGAGCGCCTCTTGGTATCGGCCTTGCTCGTTGTAGATCAGTCCCAAACCATTGTGCCCCTCAGCATGACGCGGATCGAGCTTCAGGCTCGCATCGAAGCAACAAGCGGCTTCCTCCCATTTTTCCTGTTCGATGAGCGCCATGCCGAGATTGCTGTGCGCATGGATGTAGCCGGGTTCCAGGCGAAGTGCATCACGATAGCAGGCAATGGCATCGGCGATCTTTCCGTGTTGCCTGAATGCGATCCCTTGCCGGGTCAGCGTGCGAACCAGGTTGTGCCGGGCTTTCGCAAGGTCCGGCTGCAAGCGCAGGGCTTGCTCAAAACAAGCCCGAGCCTCTGTGAGCCGCCCTTCTAACGCAAGCACTTGTCCCAGGTTATTGTGCACATGCGCGAGCTCCGGACGAAGGGCGAGCGCCTGCCGATAGCAGCGCGCGGCATCCTCGAGCTTTCCTTGCTTTTCCAGCAGCGTTCCCAGACTGTTTTGCGCCTCCGCGAAGTCGGGTCTTACGTGCACGGCACGGCCAAGGAACTCCACGGCCTGCTCGCTCCGCCCGAGCTGAAGCGCTGGTCAAGCCCAGAAGGTGAAGGGCGTCTACTTGATCAGGATCGATGTCGAGGACCTGGCGATAAAGCTGCTCAGCTTGGGAGAGATTTCCGGCGCGATGGTGCTTGACGGCCTGGTCGAGCAGTTGCGGAATCGCGGGCATCGAGGTCCTCCCGCGTTACAGGTCCCGGAATAAGTCGGGCAGGACCGCGGCATAATTGTGCCATCGACCCACGGAAGTTGCGTACAAGGTCTGTCGAACCTGGGTAGCGCTGGCAGTTTGCACCGGCCGTTGCGTCTTGTGAAATTCCAGACAGGCTGGCTCCCACTCCAGCTCGCACCAGTCGATGAGCCGTCGTGCCGTCCCTTCCAGATCGTTCACCATCTCCTCGTATGAGACATCCAGCAACGTCACCGGAAGCGCCCGCCGCCAATGCTCCATGAACCGCTCATAATCGCCAAAGTGCGTGGCGATATGGCCAGGATCGTTGGCCCAGCGAATGCGCGTAAAGTCAGTCATCCAACACGACAGTGCCGTGTCGCGCAAATCGCGGCGGCAGTGAATGAAGCGGCCTCGCGGAAACAGCACCGCGAGGAAGCCAAGATAGAGATAGTTATTGAACATCTTGTCCACGACGCGTGCCGCGGACGAACCGAGCGCCAGCAAGCGGTCGAGATGGCTCCGGGCGAGAGCTTGCACACCGCGGCGATCCAGGTCTGGGACACAATCGAGGGGCGGCCGATCCAGCTTTGTGACCTCTGGCATCGCGACAAACGTCTCCTGCGCGAGGGTCAGCTCGCCTGCGCCAAACACGCGAGAATGACTCGCCAGGATCTGCTCGGTCAGTGAGGTGCCGGAGCGAGGCAGGCCGACAATAAAGACCGGCATTTCGGTGTCGAGCCCATATCCATTCATGCGTTCAATGAGCTCGGGTGTGAATGTCGCGATCAGTCGATCGACGAAAGCGCGGTGCGTGTCCGGAAGGGAGGCGTCGTGGCGCCGTCGCGACAGAGCCAGGCGCACGGCATTGGCGCGCCGCGAGTGGTCGGCGGCCTGGGCATAGCTCCTCTGGGCATCGTAAACCGCGGCCAGAGCGAAATGCACTTCTGCACGGTCGGCTTCCGTCAGGAACGGCCCGGTGAGCGCGTCCTCCAGGATAGCGCGGTCGGTCTCCGGCAATCGGCCGCGGAGGCGCACGGCCCGCTGAGCGCGCGCCGGGACATGATTCGGATCGACTTGCAGGGCCTTGTCGAACGCCGCTCGTGCCTCGTCGAGACTCCCCTGCTTCCTCGTGAAGCCTGCCGATATTGACGAGCGCCTCGATAAATCCAGGCCGCACCTCCAGCGCCCTTCGGAAGCAGGCAAAGGCCTGCGCCAGCCGGCCCTGCTCCTGCTGTACCAGTCCCAGGCCGTTGTGGGCCTCGGCGAGCCGTGGATCGATTGCCAGGGCCGTCTCGAAGCGGGCCGCCGCTTCGTGAAGCTGACCCTGTTCCAGGAGCGCGGTTCCGAGATTGCTGTGGGCGATGGCGTAGTCCGGCTGATGGCGCAGCGCCTCGTGATAAGAGCCCATCGCCTCGGCCAGCTTGCCTTGTTGCTTGAGGGCATAGCCAAGGCTATTGTGGATCCTGTGATCGCGAGGCTCCCGCAGCAAGGCCCGGCGATAGCAGCTCTCCGCTTCTTCAAATTTGCCCTGCTGCGTGAGGACCAGGCCCAGGTTGTTGTGCACGTGCGCGAGGTCGAGGCGCAAGTCGAGCGCCCGGCGATAGGATTGGGCCGCGTCCTCTAGCTTTCCCGCTTTGGCCAGGGCGACTCCCAGGCTGTTGTGCGCTTCGGCAAAGCCGGGGTTGAGGCGCACGGCCCGGCGCAGGTACTCGATGGCTTCCTCGCTCCGCCCAAGCTGGTGGCTGGCCAGGCCCAGGTGATGCAGCGCATCCACATGCTCGGGATCCTGGGTCAGAATTTGCCGATAGAGGTCCTCGGCTTGATGAATCTGCCCCGAGCGCTGATACTCGAGGGCCGTCTCGAAGATCTCGGAAATCGTGGTCATTTAAGCCGCACGTTTCTTGCTAGTGTTGAAGGGATCGTGGGATGACTGGCTTGAAACTCAACCTGGGTTGCGGCAGCGAAGCGTTTCCCGGACTTCGTCAACGTGGACAAGGTTGGCGACCCCGATGTAAAGTTCGACCTGGAGACCGTGCCGTGGCCCCGGCCCAACGACTCCGTCAATGAAATCCTGCTGATTCACGTTCTCGAACATCTCGGTCAAGACCCCAAGGTGTACCTGGCCATTTTCCAAGAGATGTACCGGGTATGCCAGGCGGGGGCACGCATCCGCATCGTCGTTCCCCATTTCCGTCACGACTTCTTTTTTTCGGACCCGACCCATGTTCGCGCCGTTACGCCGGAAGGGCTGTCACTCTTCTCCAAGAAGGCAAATCGGCATTGGATCGCCACGCGAATGGCTAACACACCCCTCGGCGTACACCTCGATGTCGATCTCGAGCTCGTGTCGGTGAAGCTGAAGCCCAGCGAGCACTGGTTCCGGCTTCACCCCGAGCGGCCGGTCAACATGAACCTGCTCCAGAACGAGAGCGCTCTCCATAATAACCTCATTGAACAATTGGAGATGGACCTGGTGGTGATCAAGGAATAGTTCGGCGCGGTTCATCCCGTTAGGATCAGAATCCTGCCGCTCCGTTCGCCGTCAATAGTTTCTGGACCTCAGCAGCCATGCGCTCAAATAGGTCCTGCCAGTGGCCGGGTTTTGTCTGGCGGAACAAGCGCATGGTCGGGTACCAGGGGTTGTCTTCCCGATCCAGGAACCAGCGAAAATCGGGGGCGAACGACAGGGCCACCCATACCGGCACCCCCAGCCCGCCGGCAAGATGGGCCTTCGCCGAATCGATGCTGACGACGAGGTCCAGGTTGCGCATGACACCGGCGGCATCCGGAAAATCGAGGTCACCCAGGTTGATCAGCGGCCAGGTTTCCAGGAGCGAAGCCAACTGCTCCGTGCCCGCGCCGAACTGGAGACTGACCAGCCGGACTCCAGGCAAGCCGGCCAGTGGCGCCAGCTCTTTGAGCGCCAGCGAGCGGTCCCTGTCGATTCGATTCTTGGGATTGCCTTGCCAGGCTATGCCGATCAGGAACGATGGCTGGCCGGGCGTGCCGCGTAGCTGGCAGAGTTTCTGTCGCCAGCTCTCGACCCGGCCGGAGTCGGCAACGAGGTAAGGAATTCTTGCCGGCACCGTATCCGGAGTGGTCTGGAAAATGTGCGGTAAGCTCAAGAGGGGAGCCTGGACGTCAAAAGCGGGAAAGGGGCCGTCCATTGGTATCAGGCGATCAATACCCGGGCAAGTGCTCAGGAACTCGATCAGCGGGGCCGGACAGGCTACGAGGACGCGCCCGCCGCGCTCGGCTACGAGTGAGGCATAGCGGATGAACTGGAGGATATCGCCGAAGCCCTGCTCCGCGTAAAGCAGAATCGTTCGCCCCTCGAGGGGCGAGCCGTCCCAGCGCGGCTGCTCAAACACGGGCGCAGGGCGCCCCTCCGATTCCCAATACTTCCAGCGCCATTCATATTCCGTCCAACCTGCCTGCCAGTGCCCCATTTGCAGTAATGTGTGGCCGAGGTTGGTATGTGTCAAGGCGCAATCAGGTTTGAGACGAATGGCTTGCTGACAGCAATCTACCGCCATTGCCAGGTCTCCTTGTTTCGCATACAGCAGGCCCAGGTCGGTGTACGCGGCGGCATGAGTCGGCGCAATCCGCAGGGCCTCATGAAAGCAGGTGACGGCCTCATCGCAGCGCCACAAAGCCATCAGGGTACAGCCGAGGTTGCGATGAGCGTCTACATGGTCCGGCTTCCGCCGGAGAGCTTCTCGAAAGCACGCCATTGCCTCTTCAAGCTTGCCCTGCTGCCTGAGCGCAATTCCCAGGTTGTTGTGAGCAGCGTCATAACTGGGTTGCAGGCGAAGGGCCTCTTCACACCACGACACTGCTTCGTCGAGGTTTTCGCGTTTCACCAGAACGGCGCCCAGGTGGGTACAAGCCTCGGCGTAGTCGGGTTGCAGCCGGATTGCTGCCCGCAAACAGTTTTCGGCTTCCTCCAGCCGGCCTTGCTCCAGCAGGGCGATCCCCAGATTGTTGTGCGCCTGCGCGTAGTCAGGCTTGAGCGCAAGGGCACGCTGATAGCAGCCAATTGCCTCGTCGAGCTTGCCCTGTTTCTTGAGCACAACGCCCAGGTTGTTATGAACTTCAGGCTCGCCGGCTTTCCGGGTGAGAAGACCGCGCCAGGCTGCCGCTGCCTCCTCCAGCTTGCCCTGGCGAGTCAGGATGGAGGCCAGGTGCTTGCGGGACTCGTCAAAATCCGGACACGCGTCGATCACTTGCTCGAAGCACGTGCGGGCTTCTTCCAGCTTCCCTTGTTCTCTGAGCGCGATACCCAGGTTATGCCGCGCCCGGAAATAGCCGGGTTGTAAGCGCAGCGCTTCCCAGTAGCAAGCCTCTGCCTGCACGAGCTCTCCCTGAGCCGCCAGGGCCAGCCCCAGATTATTGTGTACGTGTGCCAGCTCGGGTCGCAGACGCAGAGCTCGCCGGTAGCACCCGGCCGCTAGAGCGAGGTTTCCCTGTTGCATCCACGCCGTGCCCAGGCTGTTGTGGGCCTCGGCAAACTCGGGCTTGAGCCGCAACGCCCGCAGGATATATTCGCCCGCCAGCTCATTCCGTCCGAGCTGTGTGCTGGTCACGCCGAGCAGGTGCAGGGCATCGACGTGCTCGGGATCGACTTCCAGAATCTGCCGATAGAGCGTTTCGGCCTGCCGCAGGTTGCCGGCCCGCTGCTGCTTCACGGCCAGTTCGAGCGTCTGAGCTATCGGGATCATTTCCGGCTCGCACCGATGAGCTTGCTGACTTCCTCGGCCATACGGGCAAAAACTGGCTGCCAGCCGCTTGCTGGACCTTGCCGAAACAGGCGCATGGTTGGATACCAGGGGCTGTCTTCCCTGTCCAGCAACCAGCGAAAATCAGGGAGAGCGGCGAGGGCGACCCATACTCGTGCCGCCAACGCACCTGCAAGGTGGGCGATAGCCGAATCAATGGTAATGACCAGGTCTAAATTCTGAATGACCGCGGCCTTCTCCGCAAGGCCCAGAGCGCCGCACAGTTCCATGATGGGAAATGTCACGTGCTGGAGCTGTTCGGTTCCCACTCCGTTCTGCAGGCTGATTAACTGTACGCCTGGGACGTTTGCCAGGGCGCGAACTCCTGGAGGGCAATCGACCGCTTCCGATCTTCGGGGTGCTTGGGATTGCCCTGCCAGGAGATGCCGATCTTGAATGCGCAAAGCCCGGCCAGTTGCTGCTGCCAGTATTGCCGGCTTGCATCGCCCACGCGGATATAGGGAACATCGGCCGGCACCGTGGCCAGCGTTGTTCCGAGGACCCCAGGCAAGCTCATGAGTGGCACATGGACGTCGAAAGGAGGGATCGGACGATCGTTGGGGATGACTCGCTCGATGCCCTCGCAGCCGGTGAGTAGCTCGACCACGGCTGGTGAACACAGGAGCCAAACGCGGCCGCCGCGCCGGGCGACCATGGGCGCGTAGCGGACGAACTGAAGCGTATCCCCCAGGCCTTGTTCCGCGAACAAGAAGATCGTCCGTCCCTCCAGAGGCGAGCCGTCCCACCACGGCCCAGGAAACGCACGGCGGATCGGCCTCCTTGCACTGCCAGCGCCATTCATACTCCGGCCAGCCACGTTCAAAATCCCCGAGGATCAGCCAGAGCATCCCCATGTTGCGGTGCGCCTCCGGATAGCCGGGCCGCAGACGCAGGGCCTCCTCGCAGCTGCGCAGCGGCTTCTTGAGTTTTCCCCGTCTCAAGAGGACAACGCCAAGCTGCGTGTAAGCCTCGGCGTAGTTTGGTTCTAGCCCGATTGCCGTGCGCAAGCAATTCTCCGCTTCCTCCAGACGGCCTCGTTCCAGGAGCGCGATTCCCAGATTGTTGTGTGCTTGTGGATAGTCAGGCCGGAGCAAAAGCGCATGGTGGTAACAGGCAATGGCCTCCTCCAGCCTACCCTGTTTCTTGAGGACGACACCAAGATTGTTGTGAACCTCGGGCTTCTCGGGCCTGAGCTTTAGCGCCCGCAGAAGATATTCGCCCGCCTGTTCATGCTGCCCGAGCTGCGTGCTGGTTACGCCGAGCAGGTGCAGGGCATCGACATGCTCGGGATCGACTTCCAGAACCTGGCGATAGAGCGTTTCGGCCTGCCGCAAGTTGCCGGCCCGCTGCTGCTTGACGGCCAGTTCGAGCGTCTCTGCGATCGGGATCATTGCCGGCTCGCAGCCAATGAGCCTGCACAATTCGGGGATTCACGCATGTGATCTAGGTGTTTGCCGAGTTCCTCGGCCATGCGTGCAAAAACTGGCTGCCAGCCGCCCGCTTCACTTTGCCGGAACAGGCGCATGGTTGGATACCAGGGGCTGTCTTCCCTGTCCAGCATCCAGCGGAAATCGGCAACGGCGGCCAGGGCGACCCACACCGGCCTTGCCAGCGCTCCGGCCAGATGGGCTTTGGCCGAATCAATGCTCACGACCAGGTCCAGATTCTGAATGACAGCAGCCGTCTCTGCAAACCCCAGGGAGCTGCACAGATCCATGACAGGAAATGGCGCGTGCGGGAGCTGCTCGGTCCCCGCGCCCCTTTGAAGGCTGACTAGCTGAACGCCCGGAACGCTTGCCAAGGGCGCGAATTCTTGCAGGGCCACTGACCGCTTCCGATCACTTTTGTGCTTGGGATTGCCTTGCCAGGTGATGCCGATCTTGAATCCGGAGAGCCCGGCCAGTTGCTGCTTCCAGTATTGCCGCCGTTCCTCGCCCACGCGGATATAGGGAACCTCGGCCGGCACCGTGGCCAGAGTTGTCTGGAAGATTCCAGGCAAGCTCAGGAGCGGGGCCTGGACGTCAAACGGTGGAATGGGAGTACCCTCGGGAATGGCTCGGGTGACGCCCTCGCAGCCGGCCAGGAGGTCAACGAGCGCAGCGGCACAGTACAGCCAGATGCGGCCGCCGCGCCGCGCCACCAAAGGCGCGTAGCGGACGAAGTGCAGCACGTCCCCCAGCCCCTGCTCCCCAAACAACAGAATCGTGCGTCCCTCGAGTGCCGAGCCGTCCCAGCGTGGCTGGTGCAAGGGCAGGTGGGTCGAAATCCTTGCATTGCCAGCGCCATTCGTACTCGCGCCAGCCACGCTCATAATCGCCCAGGGTCAGGTACAGGAGGGCCAGGTTCTTGTGGGCATCGGGATAATTGGAGCGCAGCCGGAGAGCTGCCTGAAAGTATTCCAGGGCTTGGTTCCACTCGCCGCGTGTCTGGAGGAAAGCCCCGAGATTGTTGTAGGGGACAGCGTACTCCGGCACCAGGCACGAAGCGGTACGAAAGCTGGCCGCCGCCTCTTCCTCCCTGCCGGCCGCAATGAGAACGATGCCGAGGTTGATGTGGGCCTCGGCACTGTCCGGACGAACGCTCAGAACCTGCCGCGCCCACTCCAGAGCCTCGTCTACCTGGCTCTCTTCCAGGAGGGCAAGAGTGAGGTTACCCTGCGCCTCGACATAGGAGGGCCGCAGCCGCAGGGCTTCGCGATAATGCGGCACTGCCTCGGCAAATCGCTTCAGCCCGGCCAGGGCCAGTCCCAAATTGTTATGCGCCAGCACGTGATTCGGCTCCAGGCGGACCGCTTCGCGGTAGCAGCGCGCGGCATCGTGCAGTTTCTCCTGGAGCATGAAGACCGTGCCGAGATTGGCGTAGGCCTCGGCATAATTCGGCCTGTACTGGATCGCCTGCTCAAAACTCGCCCCCGCTTCGTCCACCCGTCCTTCTGCCAATCGCGTCAGACCCAGATTCGTGTGTGCCTCCGCAAATTCCGGTTCCAGGCGGAGCGCGTGCGTGAAGCAGTCGGCGCCCTGGGCCAATTGTCCCTGCTCCAGAAAGGCGATTCCCAGATTGTTGTGGGCACGAGCGTTCTCCGGCCCGAGTCGGACGGCCTCTCGATAGGAGCAGATGGCTTCATCCAGCTTGCCCTGCTTCTTGAGCGCCACACCCAGGTTGTTGTGGGCCTCGGCGTCGTCCGGCCGCAAGCGGAGAATCTCACGGCAGGCGTCGAGCGCCAGAGCCAGCTTTCCCTGGCGCGTGAAAAGACAGGCGAGATTGTTGCGCGCCACGATGAAACCCGGCTGGAGGCGGAGCGCCTCGTGAAAGGACCCCTCGGCTGCTACCAAGTCTCCTTGTTCCAGGAGCGCTGCTCCCAGGTTGTTGTGGGCTTCCGCGTCGTCGGGCGCCAGCTCAATGGCCTGCCGGGAAAGGGGGATGGCCTCGTCGCATTTTCCTCGCTGAGTCAAGACACTGGCCAGGCTGTTCCGCGCCTTGGGGTAATCCGGCTGCAACAACAGGGCCACCCGAAAGCAGGCCTCGGCCTCGGCAAGATTTCCCCGTCCAAGGAGGGCCAGGCCAAGATTGTAACGCACGTGAGGCAGATCCGGCCGCAGGCGCACCGCCTGGCGATAACAGTCTGCCGCTGCCTCGAGCTTGTCCTGCTTCATGAGTGCCATGCCCAGGCTGTTGTGGGCTTCGGCAAACTCGGGCTTCAAGCGGATCGCGCGGCCAAGATAATCCACGGCTTCGGCACAATGGCCTAGCTGATAGCTCGTCAATCCCAGCAAGTGCAGGGCGTCGATGTGTGTCGGGTCTGCTTCCAGGATTTCCCGGTAGAGTTGCTCGGCCAGGCGGAGGCGGCCGGCGCGCTGGTTCTTGACGGCCTCGTCGAGCGCTTGAGGAATTGACATCATGGCCAGGGCCTTTTCGCTGCTCCCGGGCGGGCATTCGGCGCAGCAGAAGAAGGGTCACTCTCCACGCCGGAGAATGACCCTTCTCGGTTGTCGCCGGGAAACCAAGGCTTACGACTCAGCCGGCGGCCTCAAGGACGGCTGCTTGAACCGAGTCTTGCGGTCGGTGAACACCCCCCAGGAAGTCCCCAGCATCAGCGCCATACCTGCGACCATGATGCGATCCGCCGATAGGCCCAACTGGACCATGCCGGGCAGCTCTTCCGCGGAGCTCTGCTGGACAAACACGCCCGGCAGCGTGTCTGGGGCAAGCACCAGAAGGGCGGCGCTATCTCCGACCACACGGTCAGGCGCGATGGACGCTCCGGGAGAGCTTTGGCCGCTGCTTGGATTTGGCACTTCCAAGGATGCGGGTTGGGTCCCACCTGCCGGCGGCAGCCCGTCCGGTGGCAGCCCGTCGGTCGGCGCAGCGAGAACTGGTGCCCAGGCAGTCGGACCGAGGTTGCTGCCGGCTGTCATGACTGCGGGAACGAAGGCGCTGGCTGCCGTGGGGCTGAACGCCGAGGGGCTCTGCGCCCCCAGGGCCTGGCTGCTCGTTTGGACCGCTCCGATTGGGCTAAGCGTGGGGGCCGCGCCGATCGGCAGGGCGGGCTGAGCCGTCTGCGACGGCGACATCACCACCGTGAGGTGCCCGCCGCCCACAAAGTTCCCTGACGGTTGGCCATTGAAGCCAGAGTAGCCACCGCCTGGTCCACTACTCCCAGATCCGTTGCCACCCGCTGCTTCGCCGCCGCCCACTAATCCGCCGCCGGTATGTGCCGCGGGGTGAGCCCCGTTTGTTAGGGCATAGTTGATCATATTGGGGATGAAGACAGTCGGAACCGGCGAACCAAGCCCCGTCAAAGTGTCGTATCCAGGGGTCGCGGTATAGTGTGTGGTCGTGGGTGGCTAGACGCTCCCGCTGACGTACGCGAATGTGCCGGTGACGTCGTGGTAGGACGGACCGCTGGACGGAGTGGCGCCGCCGGTCACGCCGGGCATCTGGTAGACATAGGCCTGGGCGTTGCCCAGCGTCGTGAAAGTACCCTCGGCCAGGGTGAGTCCCTGGTCAACGATCGAGAGAGTGGCGGCCCACATGGGCGCCGCCTCGCTCGTGCCGTACACACCATAGTAGCCGCCGTACGGAGAGTTCGTGTCCAGCACCAAGACGTCGGAGTTGCCGTCGGCGTTCATGGAGACATCGGGCGTTTCTCGCTTGCCGCTGCTCTGGACGCCAAGTTGATAAGATGGCTCGGTCTCGTAAGCGCTGCTGCCGCCACCGCCGGCATTGCTCCTGCTGGTGTTGTACCAGCCCTCGCCGTTGTAGGTCGTGCCGAACCCGCTCGTCTGAAGATTCAAGCGGGTCCCGCCCACGGCCAGAACATTCGGCGAAGTCGAAGGATACTCGACCGGGTGCGAGTCGCCCGAAGAGAACACGAAGGTCACCGTATTGCCCGAGCTCGTGAAGTCCGGGTCGCTGGCCGTCTCGGTAGAGCTCTCCGCGCTGCCCTAGCTATTCGACACGACTCCGGCGGGCGGCAGGCCATACTGGGTGTAGGTCGCAGCTTTTGCCGCCGTTTCGACTGCGGTGTACAGGTTCGCGTTCGAGTTGGTGTTGGCCTCGAACAGGACGATGTTCGCGTCGGGTGCAATGGTGTGCGCCCACTCGACATCCAGGGATTCCTCGATCGACCAGCCGTAGGTGGCGGACCGATTGGAGCCGGACTCATTCGTCACCCCACTCAGGCTCGTGCCGCCCGTCTGGTTCAAGACCTTGAAGGTGGGCGGGGCGGGCAGACCCATTTGCGAGTCGAACGAGGCCAGGTTCGATGCGATGCTCGCATCGTTGAAAGCGTCGACGAGGGCGATGGTCTGGCCGGCACCATTGCCCAGGTAGTAGTTGCTTCCTTGCTGGAAGATCACGCGATTGAAACCGTATCCCTGGTAAACCTGGCTGGGACCGTACGGGGCGGTCGTTGTGATCGCGTTGATCTGAACACTGGGCGTGGCGACTCCCGGCGGAGCGACGACCGAAAGCATGGTGCGGCGCTCCAGCGGCCCCCCGAGCCGCGGCTCGAAGCGCCGGCGGCGCAGACGGCTGCGGGATTGAGAGCCCGACCTTCTTGGGCTTGTTCTGCATCGGTAGCATCCTCTCAGAAGGCTATGAAGAAGAAGGGGTTCTTCCGGATTCACTGACGCACTGCACTGCAAACTCGGAAGAACCGAAGAAATACAAAGGTTGCCACGCAAACAATGAGATCAGGCGATCTTCGCCCGCGACTTTCTCAGGCGCCGGAATGCGGCGAGGGCCAACATAGCCCCGCCCACTCCGAGCGTCATGGTCAGCGAAAACGGCTCGGGAACAACAGAAAATGGATCGTAGAAGTAGGCTGTATAGCCAAGGCTCTGGAGCGAAGTGTCCAAGTACTGCGTGGCGCTGAAAAAGCCCAGCCCGAGGCCCGTCGGGTTGCTCGCTTCCGAATAATAGGTATCGGCGCCGTCCGGCGCATAGTGACGTCCCCACACCCGGAGGTCCGGCAGCAAAGCCGAGAAAGTAATTGATGCTGTTGCCGTTCCAGGTCTGGGTGTTCGGGTCGTACACCAGTCCGAAGATCGCATCCCAAGGCCCCGTGACTGGATTGCCGCCTGCCGCGTAAATGGCCGTGGGTTCCGCATTGGGGAATTCAATTGCACCACTGCTGAAAATCGTGATGTTCGGCAACAGGTAGCTGGTCGATCCCACCGTGATCGATGTTTCGGGAAAGAGCTCGTAAATGGTGCTGGGGTTGACGGTCGCGGCCGACTGCTCGACCTGGTAAACGACATTGTCGCTTGGGTCATACACCGTCAGCGAGTAATAGCCCGGTGTTGGCAGTATCCCGCCCGCGTTCGCTGTCGATGCTGCCAGGACAATTGTAAGGCACAATGCGCTGCCACATGCTCGCTTGACTCTATTTCTCATGGAAGACTGACCTTTCGGGTGCCGATCAAGAGAGAGAATAGACCGCACGTCCTAGCTGCGGCGCAGTACGTACGCTGCCACGGGAATGGCAAGGCTACGTGGTACTACTCCGCGTCAGATACAGAACGTAACTTCGTGGCCTCGATTCCCTTGGAAATAAGGCGTTCTCGAGCAGTCTGAGTTGACTTCTCGATGCAAAGCTCAGTAAGACTCAAGCTCCGAGAGAGGCGGCCGAGGGACAACGAACGGACTGGTGTGAGCAAAACTCCCTCACGCATGGTGGACCCCAATGTCCCGCGACCGACTAATCTACCCAGGCTCGGACCGTTGTCAAGTGCAAAAGTAGCCTTTCTGAGTTTTTTTCTTCGTAACCGTTCCGTTGCCGCGCGGGTCAAGTGGATCGCCGGGAGTATCGCCATTTTTCAGAAGATTTAGCACCACCGGGAGTCAGGGGATGAAGAAGCCCGGCCGGAGCCTTGGAATCAAGGAGAAAAGCCGCTGGATCGGGACGGCGATGCTCCCGCGAGCAAGCGCCGACCGTCCTCCACCGCACCAGGCGGCGGTGATTCTCGGCAGTGATGCGAAATGCTCTGAAACCGATGGAACGACCCGGGAATCGACCGGCCTGGAGAGGGGCTATCCTGAGACGTCCCAGCGGTGAAATTCAGGCGAAGCGGATGTTAACAGGGTGGAACAGGCGCCTGCAAGAGACTTGGGAGACAAATCCGTGGCTTTTCGGCAACATTCTTGTGTATGGTTACAAGACTTACTTCCACGATATCACGCCGGGCCAGACGCCACGGAACACTCACTGGAGGGCAATTCCAGCGGCAGCTTGCTATAATGCAACGCCAGCAAGAGATCGGCCAGGGAAGGCCCAGGCCTGCGGTATGCGCTCGAGTGGTCCGATGCGGAAAATCCGGCTGAAATCGACGCTCAACTCCCGGTTGAAGGAGCTCTTCGAGGGCGAGTTGAATGAGTCGCAGCTCAAGGCCGCGACCGCGCCCGACGGCTACAACCTGATCTTGGCCGGGCCCGGATCGGGCAAGACGCGGGTCATCACCTTTCGCGTCGCTTACTTGATCGCGACCGGCGCCGCCGCCGAGTCGATCATGCTGGTGACCTTCACCCGCCGGGCTGCCCGCGAGATGGTGCGGCGGCTACAACCCTTGATCGGCGAGCGGGCGACGACGGTCTGGGCCGGCACCTTTCATCACATCGGCAACCGGCTCCTGCGCCGCGCGGCGGCTCTCCTGGGCTATCAACCCAACTTCACCATTCTCGACAGCGAAGATCAGCTCGACATCATCCGCCTGGCAATGGACGACGCCAAGCTCACCGGAGCCGACAAGCTCGCTCCCAAGCCGGCGACCGTGCGGCACCTGATCAGCTTTGCCGCCAATACCAATCGCCCGCTGGCGGAGGTGATCGCCGACACCGACTCCGACCTGATCGAATGGCAGGAAGAGATCGAGGCTGCCGCCACGGCCTATGCCGGGCGCAAGCTCGCAACCAACTGCATGGACTACGACGATCTCTTGATCCAGTGGGGCCGGTTGATCGCGGAGTTTCCCGCAGAGCGCAAGCTCCAGGCCGGGATGTTCCGGCACATCCTGATCGACGAGATGCAAGACACCAATAGCGTGCAAGTGGGCGTGGTCGAGGCGCTCGCGGCGGCGGGAGCCGGCAACCTGACGGCCGTCGGCGACGACGCCCAGTCGATTTACCGATTTCGCGGCGCCGACTACGACAACATCCTTCGCTTTGCCGAGCGGCACCCGGCGGCCTCTATCTTCAAGCTCGACGTCAATTACCGCTCGACGCCCCAGATCGTGGCTTTTACCAAAGCCTCGATTTCGCACAACACGTCGGGATTCGCCAAGGAACTCGTGTCGGCGCGGCCCGGTGGGTCGCGTCCCCTGGTGGTCGCGACCGAGGACGCTTACGATGAAGCCGCGCTCATCTGCCAGCAGATCCTCGAAGCGCGCGAGAAAGGGCTGTCGCTCGCGCAGATTGCCGTTCTCTATCGCAACCACTATGACAGCATCCTGCTTCAGGGCGAGATGCTCTCTCGCGGCATACCGTATACGGTCCGCAGCGGCCTTCGCTTTTTTGAACAAGCCCACATCAAGGACGTGCTGGCGCACCTGCGGGTGATCCAGAACCCCAAGGATGAAGCCTCCTGGCGACGGCTGCTCTTGCTCTTGCCCGGAATCGGGCCGGCGAAGGCCGCGGCGATCTTCCAGCACTTATCGACGAGCGGCCGGCCGCTTCAGGCTCTCGAGTCGGCCGCCGCAATGGCGCTCGTGCCGCCCAAGAGCAAGGGCTTCTTCGCGGGGTTCGTCAGCGACCTCAAACTGCTTGCGGCGAGCGACCCCGAGCACAACCCCAGGGCGGCGGTGGGGGCGATTCTCAAGGGGGGCTATCCCGGCACGGTCCGTCTCAAGTACGAACGGGCCGAGAACCGCATCGCCGACATCGAGCAGTTCGCGCTTCTGGCCGCCAAGTACGATAGTCTGGAACGGCTGATCGCCGATCTGCTCCTGGCGGGCGATGTCTATGGCATGGATTCGGCCGCCGGCGACGACCCGGGCGAAGTGGTCGTCCTGAGCACGGTTCACCAGGCCAAGGGACTGGAATGGTCGAGCGTGTTTGTTCCGCGCTTGATCGCGGAGAGTTTTCCCCACCGGCGCGCTCTCGACGAGCCCGGCGGCGAAGAGGAAGAGCGCCGCATCTTCTACGTGGCGGTGACCCGGGCCATGAACGAGCTGACCCTGACCTATCCGCTGACCATCTCGTGGGGCGGCCGCGGCCCGACCGTCCTGACCACGCCCAGCCAGTTCCTCACCGAGATCGATGACACGTTGTACGAACGTGCCGAGGTCGAGACCGAGCCGCTCGATACCTGGCCGAATATCCCGTTCCGCCGGGGTCGTAATTCAAGACGAGAAGGCTGGTGGACAGTTTGAGATGCAATAACGGCGCGAGCGATCCTTCCCTTTTCCCCCCGCTTGTTGTAGTCATCACGCTCCGCGTGATGGAATGCCTCACGCGGAGCGTGAGGACTACAATGGTGATCACGCTCCGCGTGAGGACCACGGTGCGGTCCTTCGAGCGCCTGGCGATGGTCGTCATGTTGTCGCTGGCGGCGAGCATCCTGGCGCTGTCGGCGGCCCGGGCGGCGCGTTCCGACGATCCGCAGCCGGTCCCGCCAGCTCGCCCGCGCCCCTTTCGCATCCAGGTGGTCGATGACGAGACAGGTTGGGGCGTTCCGCTGGTCGAGCTCAGGACGGTCAATCACATCCGCTTCGTCACCGACAGCAACGGGATTGCCGCGTTTGACGAGCCCGGTCTCTTCAACCGCAAGGTCTTTTTCACCGTCAAGAGCCATGGCCATGAGTTTGAGAAGGATGGCTTCGGGTATCGCGGCAAGGCCCTCGAGATCACCGAGGGTGGGACGGCGCGACTGACGATCCGGCGGCAGAACGTCGCCCGCCGGCTCTACCGGGTCACCGGCCAAGGAATTTATCGCGACAGCGTGCTCTGCGGCGATAAGGTCCCGATCCGCGAGCCCCTCTTGAACGGCCAGGTCTTCGGGCAGGACAGCGTGGTGAACGCCGTCTTTCGAGGCAAGATCTACTGGTTCTGGGGCGACACCAATCGGCCCGACTACCCGCTCGGCAATTTTCACGTGCCGGGCGCGACGTCGGAGCTGCCCGACCACGGCGGGCTCGATCCCGGCACCGGCGTGAACCTGACCTACTTTGTCGACAATCGCGGCTTTGCGCGGCCCACGGCTCCGATGCCCGGCGAGGGGCCGACCTGGATCTCGGGGTTGGTCGTCCTCAAGGATAAAGAAGAGCGCGAGCGGATGTTCGCGGTTTACGCCAAGGTGCGCAAGATGCTCGAAGTCTACGAGCGGGGGCTGGCCGAGTTCAATCCGGATACACAGCAGTTCGACAAAGTGCGGCAGTTTCCCGAGGCCGCCAAGTATCCCGGCGAGCATCCCGATGGTCATGCGTTCTTCTACAAGGACCATGGCATTGATTATGTTTATTACGCCAGCCCGTATCCGCTCGTCCGCGTCCCGGCGGATCCCGATCAGCTCAAGACCGTGGGAGCCTGCGAGGCATTCTCGTGTCTGAAGGCCGGCACGCGGGTGGCGCAGCAGCAACTGGATCGAGACGCCAGGGGTGTCTTGCACTACGGCTGGAAGCCGCTCACCCAGGCCGTGAGGCAGGAACAACAGAGCCAGTTGATCTCCAAGCAGTTGATCCGCGCCGACGAGGGGCTCTTGAACCTGCGCGACGTCGAAACCGGCAAGACCGTGATTGCACACGGAGGCTCGGTCAACTGGAACGCCTATCGCAAGCGCTGGGTGATGATCGCCGTCGAGTCGTTTGGATCCAGCTCGGCTCTGGGCGAAATCTGGTTTGCCGAGGCCGATACGCCCCTGGGCCCGTGGACCTACGCGCGCAAGATCGTCAGCCACGACCGGTACAGCTTCTACAATCCCAAGCAGCATCCGATGTTCGACAAGGACGGAGGGCGGTTGATTTTCTTCGAGGGAACGTACACGACGACCTTCTCGGGAAACCTCGATCCCACGCCGCGATATGACTACAACCAGATCATGTACCAGCTCGATCTATCAGACCGGCGGCTCGCTTTGCCGGTGGCAATCTATGAGGTCCCGCGAGGGCCCGGTGGCTCGTTTCGTCTCCAGACCAGAAGCTCGCTTGCGGATCTCGAGGCGATGCCTCCGCCTCGCCTTGCGTTCTTCGCGCCCGATCGCCAAGGGATCGCGTGGCTGCCCGTCTACGAACGTGACGATCCTAACGAGGGCTGGTCGTTGCGCGTCGCGACCAACGGGGCGGCATCGCAACCTGCTGGTGCACAACCGCTCTTCTTTATCCTGCCCGCAGACATCAAGGATTACACCTCGGCGACGGTTCCATTGTACGAGTACCGCTCCTATGGCAACGGGCAGCACTATTATTCGATCGACGCGCCGACCCCGAACGCGCGCGCGGCGCCGAGACCAAGGGTTCTGGGCCGGGTCTGGCGAAACCCGTCACGACTGAGACTCTGGTGAACACTCTCGAAGACATCGTCGAGCAACTGGAGCTCAATCCCGCGGAGCGCTGGCACGCGATCGAGGGCTTGGGACTGGTCGAGCCGGAAGTGCGGGCCGCAATCATTGCGGAATTATCTCGACATCAGGAGCGCGCGGGGACGTTGTCGCTTTTGCGCTTGCTCTGCTGGTCACGCGATCCCTCCACGCGTCAGACGGCCCGAGCCGCGTTACGCTTCGAAACCGCCGAGACAACCGGCCCTGAGTGGTTCAACATGCCTACCCAGGTTCTCATTCCTCGCAAAAGGAGCGATGACGATTTGGGGCGTGTTGTCGCGGCTGGACGGCAGATCCAGGTCGCGGATCAGGTACCTGCTCGACCGGGGCAAAGGTTGGCCGGGTGTCTGGTGACGCCCGTCAATGCCCAAGGCTGGGCGTCGATCGCCGTTTCGGCCAGTCACGGGGGGCAGCGGCGTACTGCGGCGTTCCTTTGCGACGTCCGGCGCGGGATTCGGGATGTCGTCGGCGACGTCGAGCCCGAATCGCCGGGCGCAGGGCGGCTGATCGAAGAGTTGAGCGAGCAGTTTGCGGAATTATGTGTGCGCGATGTGCCGGAGCTGGCAGTCGGGCTGCTCGCGGGGAGTTTGATGTTGGGTGAAGCCCTTGCGCCCTCCTGCGTGCGCGACTGGCTCGCTGGAATCTTGGGGCCAGACTTCCAACCTACGGGGTTTCCCGCCTCGATTCCCGGTCTGGCGACGCCCTCGATCTCGAGCGAGGAGATGCCGATGCGCGCAGCGCGGTACTCGACGCCTGCCCGACCTGGCTCGACACGTCGCCTTTGACCTATGAGCTCGCCCGCGAGATTTTTCTGCGCGAAGGAAGGGTGGCGGCTGACCCCAACCGGGACGCGGGCGCCTACCGGTACCTGTTCGAACACCGGCTGATCCACCGCCTCGAGTTGTACCGGAGGATGCTCCTGTGGATGGCGTGGTTCTGGTGGTATTCGGCGGAGGTGGAGCTGGCGGAATCGGCGCAGGCCTTGGCCTTGCAGCTTTCGGATGAACAATACGCCGTTCCCGCGCATCCCTTCACGACGGCTCTCACGACTCGCAGCCTCGAGGCAGCGCAGGCCGGGCTTTGCGTCTGAATGGGCTTGCGTGATCCTGGGAGGGCAAGGCCATTGAGCGAAACCTTCGCTATAAACCGAAGCGGAGCTGGAGTCGCGCTGCTCGTGTCAGCGGTGCGACCCCAGCTCCGTGTGATGCGACACGTCTAGCAAACCGTCACTTCTTGGCCGTCTTGGTGACGGCCTTGGCTTCGGGAGCCTTGGCGGCGGGTTTGCTGGCGGGCTTGGCACCAGTCTTCTTTTCTGCAGCCTTCTTCTTCTTGGCGGTATCACGCGCGTCGGCCATTGCTCAGCTCTCCTCGTGAACGTTGTCCGAAAGTCCAAAACACGCAAACGAGCCTGTCGTCTCTTTCCGCAAGAAGATCGACGGAGCCTAGAATGCCATTATGTGTCGGACGCTTCAAGAGAGATTGTGAAAAAATTTGATGCTGCGTTGAGCCGTCCGACGAGCGAATCGGTTTGCATGGGCAATTGTGATGGTTCTCTTACCTGTGAACACGACGGCCGGCGCATGGAAAACGAAAATGCCTCGAGAGCGTCGTGCTCTCGAGGCATTCGATTGGAGTCCGGGCTCCGGCCGCCTGCGTCCTGCCGGTTGAGAATGCAGGGTGCGAACAGCACCCCCTAGATCGGTTCGTAGCAAGACCGGGACGGATCGCGGCATTCAGAGCGCCCCACGATCTCGTCATCCGGTCCGAAGTTCTTCAAGCTCTGGGAGCACCAGTAGACCGTGTTGTCGTAGTCGTCGTGCGTTTCGCAGTCTTCTCCGTCGGTATAAACATACATTCCCTTGCTGCGCAGATGACGGCAGGAAGCCGCTTCTTGGTCGACGATCGGGAGATTGGTGGGTTCCGTGTTGGGCATGGCTTTGGGGCGAATTACGCCTCCTCCCAGTAGCGGTTGCCGACGGCGGAAAGCAAGGCGCGCTTGACGACGGTTCGGGCCAGCGCGACCTTGTACGCGTTCATCGAAAGCGGCGCCGCGGCAAGGACGGCCGCCTCGCCGGCCGTCGCCGCGTTCTCGAGTGTGACGCGCTTGCCGGTGATCGCGCGTTCGGCATCCTTGCTCCGCCAGGGGCAGGGCGCCACGCCGAAGAGGAAAACCTGGGCTGCCGTGACGGTTTCTCCGTCCATGGTGAGACTCACCGAGCTCTGCAAGAGCGGCCAATCCTGGGCTTGCTTGTGGCGGGCCTCGTAGGAGGCGTTCTTGCCCTTCGGCCGAGGTACCGTCACCTTGGTGAGAATCTCACCGGGCTCTATTGTCAGCTCGGTGTCGGACTCGCGCTTGGGGACCTGGTAGAGCTCCTCGATCTTGACGGTTCGCTCGCCCTTGGGGCCGGCGATGGTCGCCTGGCCGTCCAAGGCGCAGAGGGCGACGGCCACGCTCGACGGGCTGACGAACAGCGCGTCGCCATCGGTCAGGAAGATCGCGTGGAAACGATTGTCGCCGGCACGGACCAGGCTCTTGCCGTCCTTCATGGCCAGAAGGCCGTGTCCGCCGTGGAAGTACCAGCAGTGTGGCCGCTGGAGCAGATCGCCCCCCAGCGTGGCCATGTTGCGGATTTGCGGCGAGCCGACTGAGGCGGTCGCCTGGTAGAGAGCCGGATACGCCTCGCGTATGCCTCCGTGAGCGACGATATCCGCCAGACGGGTGCCGGCGCCGATCGTCAAGCCGGCCGATTTGGGGTCGCCGGAGATGCCCGCCAGGGCCTTGATCTCCTTGAGGTTGACGACCCGGTCGGGCGAGGTGACATAGTCCTTCATCCGGCTCAACAGGTCGGTGCCCCCCGAGAGGGCCGCCGCATTCGGCGTGCCCAGAAGCTTGAGGGCATCCTCGATCGAGGTGGGTGCAGCGTACTCAAAGGTTTTCATGGGTTTAAGCCTTCCCTTCTTTGGAGGCCGTGGCCAGGGCGTTCAAGATATTACGAGGAGACATCGGCCAGTCGCTCACGCGTACGCCGATGGCATTGCTCACCGCGTTGCCGATGGCCGCCGCGGTCGAGATCGTCGGCGGCTCGCCGACGCCGATCACGCCGCGCGACTTGATCTCGGGCGGCTCATAAGCCCGCACGATGATCTCGGGAATGTCGGCCGCGCCGGCGAGCTTGTAGGTCTCCATGTCGGCGTTGAGCATCACGCCGGTCACCGGGTCCATGATCCGTTCCTCGAACAGGCCATAGTTGAGTCCCATGATCACGCCGCCGTAGACCTGGCTTTCCCAGGTGAGCTTATCGATGATCAAGCCCGAGTCCTGGATGGCGACGATCTTTTTCACCTTGACCATGCCGGTCTCGATGTCGACCGCCACCTCGGCAAACTGGCAGCCGGCGACGCCGCTGCTGGTCAGTTTCTGCTGGAAGGAACCGGTCTCGGAGATCGTCGCCATGCCGAGCTTGCGGCAGGCGTCTTTCCAGGACATGACGGGCTCGCCCTTGACCCAGAGCTGGCCGGTTTTCAAGGCCAGGTCGCCCGGGTCGGCGGTCACCGCGGGCGCGATCTTCTTGAAGAGCGCGTCGCGGGCCTTGGTCACCGCGTCGAGCGCGGGCGCCGACATCGACGGCGTCGTGGTCGAGCCGCCGGATGGCTGACCGGGTGGAAACGTCGAGTTGCCGATGTTCGAGATGATATCGGTCGGAGCCAGCCCCAGGATCTCGGCCGCGATGATCGCCAGGACCGTCCGGGCGCCGGTGCCGATGTCCTGCGTCGCGCTCTTGAGCTCGACCGAGCCATCCGCAGTGATCGTGCAGGAAACCTTCTTGTCCTGAGCACCGCCGCCGCCCCAGGTGTGCAGCGCCATGCCCATGCCGTGGCGGATCGGGCCCGTGCCGGTCTGGCCGCGCGGCTTGCGTTTCTGACGCCAGCCGATCAAGTCGGCCCCCAGCGCAATCTGCGCTTGATAGGTCGGCGTTTTGAAGTCGCCGGGGTCCAGGTTCTTGAGGCGGAATTCCAGCGGGTCCCAGCCCAGCTTGTCGGCCAGGTCGTCCATGGCTGCCTCGGTCATGGCACAACCCTGGGGGTGCCCCGGAGCCCGCATCGCACGCTGAGAGCCGGCATTGACGAAGACGTCGGAGTGGGCTCGCATCGACGCCGGGACGTCGTAGATGTACGGAAACGGAAAACCGGCGCCGCCGGTCCCGCCCGTGCCGTGCGTCTCGGCGATCATCGCGACCAAGCGGCCGTCCTTGGTTGCACCGGCCTTGACGCGGGCGGCCGCGCTGGGCCGGTTGCCGGCCGTCATGTGTTCCTGGGCCCGATCCAGGTAAACCTTGACCGGCCGATCTGCCTTCTTGGCCAGCTCGGCGGCAGCGCGGCCCCAGACGTCGGCGCCGAACTTGGAGCCGAAGCCGCCTCCCATGTAGTCCGTCAGCACGGTCACATTGCTGGCGGGGATTCCAAACCCGCCGGCCAGCTCCCCCGCCACGACCTGGACTGCCTGGGTGCTGGCCCAGACGGTCAGCTTGTCGGGGCCGTCCCATCGGGCGGTCAAGCCGTGCGGCTCGAGACAAACGTGAGTGATCACCGGGACCGAATAGGAGCCCTCGATCACCGCGTCGGCCTTCGCCAGCAAATCGGTGAAGGCCTTTTCAACTTCTTCTTTTTGCTTCTTATCCTGGTCGCCTTTCGGCAAGCCCTTCAAGCGTGAGGCGATATCCTTGGAGACCTGGTCGGGCAGTCCCCTGGTGATCGCGCGGCCCGCGCGGACGTTGCCTCCCCTGGCAATCTCGGGAGCGCCGGGGGCCATCGCCTGGGCCTCGGTCACGACGTGGGGCAATACCTCGTATTCGACCTTGATGGCCCGGACCGCGTCACCGGCTTGCTCCTCGGTCTCTGCGGCGACCGCCGCGATGAATTCGCCCTGGTGGCGCATGGTCTTGCCCGCAGTGGCCGTTTCCGCGACGTAGGTCGCCTTGACGCCCGGCATCTTCTCGGCAGCCGAGACGTCGATCGACTTGATCTTGGCATGGGCGTGCGGGCTCCAGAGAATGACTCCAAAGAGCAGTCCCTCCGGGCGGACGTCGGAGGGGTACTTGGCGGCCCCCGACGCTTTCTTCAGACCATCGAGCCGCGGGATCCTGGTTCCGATCAAGCGCGGGTTTTCAGGCCAGGTTGCCATGGATCACGCTCCTTTCTTGGCTTTAGCCGCGGCCAGCGCCGCTTGCATCACGCCGATGTAGGTGCCGCAGCGGCAGATATTGCCGTCGAGTCCCTTGCGAACCTCATCGAGGCTCGGGTTGGGGTTCTTGTCCAGAAGCGCTTTGCATGAGGTGACGAAGCCGGGAGTGCAGTAACCGCACATCAAGGCATCGTTCTGGGTGAACGCGTAAGGAACCCCTTGTTCCCCGGTATCGAAGCTTTCCAGGGTTTCGATCGACTTGCCCTGGCACGCGACGGCGAGCGTCGTGCAGGAATAGACCGGATCACCGTCGATGATCACGGTGCAGGCCCCACAGCTCGCCCGGTCGCATACCCGCTTCGGGCCGGTCACATCCAGCCGATTCCGCAGCGTATCCAGCAGTGTGGAACGGGGCTCGACCGAGCACGACCGCTCCTGGCCATTGATCTTGAGCGCGATTTCGGCGGTTCCCGCCAGGACCTTGGGCTCGCTCTGGGCGGCCTCGGCCTCATCGAGGACCACGGCCGCCTGGCCGGTCAGCACGGCCGTGGCCGCAAGCGCGCCTGACCCACGCAAGAAGTCGCGGCGGCTGTGACCAGCCGATCCGCCGGGTTTCCTGGGCTGTTGTTCTTTCATCGAGTCGATCTCCTGGAGTATTGATCGCCCCTCCGGCCGTTCCGTTACGAGCGACTCAGCGAGCCCGCTCAGTCGAGCTCGGGCACGCTCTTAACCATAAGTGACTTAAACTACGGTTCCCCGAGCGTGCCGGCAAGAGGCTATCGGCTGGCTCCTGTAGGAAATCCGGATCACTCACGACTCTGGTCGGCGCCGGCTGTCGGTTCTACCGGGAGGTCAAGCCGGTTGCCCCACTCGTTCCAGGAGCCGTCATAGTTGGCCAGATCGGCAAAGCCCAGCCGCGCCAGGTTGAAAAGCACGACGGTCGCCGCGACTCCGCCGTTGCAGTAGGCGATGACCGGCCGGTCGGGACGCAGACCGTGGCGGTTGACGCGGCGCCCTAGCTCGTCGACGGCAAGGAATCCGCCGCCCGGCTCGAAGAACAGCTCGCGCGGGACGCTCCTGGCACCCGGAATATGACCGCCGCGCTCGCCGCGACGCGTCGCGCCGGAGTATTGCCTGGGATCGCGGGCGTCGACGAGTTGATACTCAAGATCGGTCCGCTCCAGATGCTCGAGCACTTGCGCGGCGGTGACGCGCCGCTCCGGCCGGAGGCGAGGCGTGAACCGGGCGCGCGTGACTGTCACGTCACCGCTTTCCACGGGCCGGCCCTCGCGGGCCCAGGCGTTCCAGCCGCCATCCAGCACGCTCACGGCCTCGTGCCCGTAATAGGTCAATGCCCACCAGAGCCGGGTCGCGAACTGCCCGCCCCCGTGATCGACGGCCACCACCTGGCTGGCGTCGCCAATCCCGCGCACCGCCATCGCCTCGGCGAATCGAGCCGGAAGGGCGATCTGGACCGGAACCGGATCGTCGGGGTCGATGATGTCGGCCGTCCAGTCGATGTAAGTCGCCCCGGGTATGTGCGCCGCCAGGTATTCGTCGCGAGCGCCCCGATACTCGGCGTGCTCGACGCCCGGTGCGATTGCTCGCGTGGTCACGTATCCACGCATATCGACAACCCGCACCGCTGGGTCGTTCAGATGGTTGGCCAGCCAGTCGGTCGAGACCACAAGTTCGGCGGGCATGGATTGTTTCCTGGTAGGTTCAGGGTGAGTCTTAGCGTAAGATATCCGTCGCGTCGCCAGATCCCAAGGGGTTGCCCCGCCGCGCGGGACACAAACAAGGACTCGCACCGTCTTGACTCCAGCGACAAAGGACAGAGGACAAAGATGAAAGCTGCTGTCTTTGAGAAATTCGGCGACCCGTCTCAGGAACTGGGCGTCCGCGAAGTCGCCGATCCCCGGCCCGGCCCCGGAGAAGTTCGGGTGCGGATGATCCTCAGTCCCATCAATCCCTCCGATCTGCTGGTTGTGGCAGGGCGATATGGCGTCTTGCCGAAATTGCCGGCAACGCCCGGCTTCGAGGGCGTGGGGATCGTCGATGAAGTCGGGCCCGGGCTGATCGGCCGGTACGTCAAGGGTAAGCGCGTGGTCGCCATCAATTCCGGCGGCGGGAACTGGGCCGACTTTGCCGTCATCCCGGCGCGGCTGGCTCGACCGGTCCCCGACGACATCAGCGACGATCAGGCCGCCACGTTCTTCGTGAATCCAGCAACCGTACTGGCCATGGTGCGGCACGTCCTGGCTGTGCCCAGGGGTACGTGGCTTCTTCAGTCGGCGGCGGGGTCGAATCTCGGCCGGATGATCATCAAGCTCGGCCGGCACGACGGTTTCAAAACCCTCAATGTTGTGCGGCGCCGCGAGGCTGTGGATGGGCTCAAAAGCCTGGGTGGCGACGCGGTGATTTGCAGCGAGGAAGGGCCCATCGACGAGCAGGTGCGCCGGATCACCGGCGGCGAGGGGGTGCGGTTTGCGGTCGATCCCGTGGGGGGCGAAACCGGTGCCCAGCTTTTTCGCTCCTTAGGCGGCGGCGGGCGGCTGCTGCTTTATGGAACTCTCTCCGGCGAGCCGATCCAGGTTGACCCCCGGCTGGTCATCTCGGGGCCGCGGACCGTCGAGGGGTTCTGGCTCGGCCACTGGATGAGGCAGCGATCCATCCCCGCCGCCCTGCTCTTGTTCCGAGAAATCGCCGCGCTGATCCGCCAGGACGTCTTACGTTCTGAGATCGGCAAAATCTACCCGCTCACCGAAATCCAGTCGGCCGCGCGGGAGGCCGCGGCCGTCGGACGGCAGGGCAAGATTTTGCTCAAGGTCGGTCAGGACTCATGATCCTCTTCGTTTTTTCAAATTTTATTCGCCGTTGGTTGCCGCTCGCGGTAGAATTCTAATACTAGATAGGTAGGAGATCGACTCCCGGCGGAGGACGATCGTCGCCTCGAGGCGGCGTAACTCTCGGAACGGACGTCGAGTCAGGGAAGGCGGGCGAAGATGTGGCAGGATGACCTTTGTGTTTGGCTCTCAACGAAGTCCCGGCGCCGTGACTTGAGGTTTGATGCCGCGCTCGCGGCGTTTGCGGTGGGAGATGTGCAGCGCTGGGCGGGGATTCATACAAGATGACCAGTGGAACGGGTGGTGCTCAAGATTGGAGAGCGGTTGCGTGCTTGGCTCCCAGTGGCGAGCGGCTCCTTTGCGTGGGCGAGAGCTCGTCTCAGGTTCGCGCGGCGTATACCGGGGCTTGGGGCGAAGTGATACGGGACGAGGATCGGCCGACGGTCCGTGCGATCTCGTTGCAGCGCTGGACCGGCCAGTTCTGGTCCGGATCCTGGGAGCACCAGATGTATCTCGCCGTCCCCACCGCTCGGGGCGGCAAGAGCACGCCCACCGAAGGCGTCGAAGAGGAGCCGCTTGACGAAGAACCAGTGAAAGCCAAGAAAAAATAGACTGTCTGCTCCTCCTAATTCCCCACGCTTTCCTGGTTTAGAGTCGCGAGGACACGTTCATTTCCTGACGCGTCTCGCACTTTGAGCAGAAACGACGTTACTGAAATGACGAGTTACTCCCCGGGTCCGATCCCGGGGTTTTCTTTTGGCGACGACAAGATGGTCTGGTGCGGGAAGATCAGATCAACCTCGACGGCCTCGGGTGGGACACGGGCCGAGCCGTGCTGATCGAAGTTTCTGCGCAAACCGAGCTGCAGCGGCCCGTGGGGTAAGCCCCTCAATCGGAACACGCCCAGCCGATCGGTAGCGACCTCTTTGAACGTCCTGTTTTTGTTGTAATACACCTGCACGCCGGCAAGTGGTGAGCCGTCCGTGTCGAAAACCCGTCCGGTCAGGCGGCGATCCTCTTTCTGCGCTGGCTGATCACCGGCGTCGGTTTTCACCCGCACCCGGACTTCGCATTCGACTGGCAAAATGGGGCCGGGGGGTTGCTTCGCCTTCGGATCATAGCCTTGCTTGAGGACCACCGGGTCGGGGTCCCGGTCTTCAGGGACGTTCCGCGCGACTGCGTTGTCGGACGCATTGATATAAACGAAGGCCGGGCCCGGCGGGACGAAGTATTCGAAGCGGCCCTGCTCGTCGGTGTAGGTCCCCTGGCAAGCCGCGCCCGAGCGCGGGTGGGACGCGTTGTAGCAGAGGATGTTCACGCCGGCCAATGGCTCGCCGGTGCCGGCGTCGACGGCTGTCCCATGCAACCGGCGTCCCGCGATCAACCGCAGGTCGGCCCGAGCCTCCGCGCCAGCCTTGACCCGAACCCCCTCGACGGCCCGCGCGGTGAATTTGCGGCCTTTCGGCGACCATTGAAACAGAAGGTTGTAGACGCCAGGTGCCAGGCCGCCGACTGTGAAATGTCCCTGCGCGGCGGAAATGGCGCTGCCCCAGTTGCCGCCGAGAATGCGGTCACTGTGCTCGATGCACTGGGCCCCGACCCGCGCCCCGGCGACCGGCTGCCCGGTCGCTGCGTTGACTACCGTCCCCGCGATCCCGCCGGCATCCTCGAGCGTGACCGGCCGGATCGTCTGACCGTCCGGTCTGCAAGAAAACATCGGCCCCACGAACCAGGCGTGGCAGGCCGCGAAATGGACGATCGTATCCTGGGGCATGGAGAGCTGATAGCGCCCCGCTAGATCGGTGACCGCTGATGCCAGCGACGGCGGCTTATCTCCATCCGGGTAATCCGTCGCGAAACCGTTCGCCGCGTGATTGAACTGAACTGCGCGGACCTGCACGCCGCGGATCGGCTTCCCATGGGTATCCACTACAGTACCCTCGACTCGATGATTTCGGGGGAGCAGGGTTATGGTAACGGGATTGGCATCGGTTGCCTTCGAGAGCTCCCGGCTTGCTTGCAGGCGTGCCCAGCCGATCGTTTGCGCGTCCGGCCGCGCCTCGAAGGTGAGCCGATTGAAGCGACGGTCTACCGCGACCCGCACGCGCCCGTGCGCGTCGGTGCGGTAGGTGCCGGTACGGTATCCTGGTCCATCATCCGTGGGTGTGGAATCCTCTTCGACGACCTTGATCTCGACGTCGGGCACGCCCCTACCCCGCGTATCGATCACGCGCACGCTGCGCCGTTCGACGCTCGCCGTTGCGTCCGGCTTGGCCGCCTCGCGCCGCGACTTGGAGGCCTTGGCCGGCGCGGCCGCCTTGGTTTGAGCTGGCTCTCGTTCCTGGGCGCCGAGAATCGCAGCGCCGGCCGCCGCGATGCCGCCGAGCAACAGGGCCGAAATCATGGCGAGTCGAGTGATCTGCATCGTCCTCAGGGTCAGGAGGGCCCAGGAAAGCGCCGTCGCCGATACGGCCCCGGCCATTGGCCGGCCGGCGGCGAACCGGAGCATTGCCTGGACCGTGGTATGCGCCACTGCCGCGGGAATGACGGGCGTAGGCGGCGAGCCAGAGAGGATATGCAGCGAGCCCCCTTGGGGTTGCTCTCCAACCGCCGACCCGCGTGCCGGTGCCGACCCGTTGCTCGCAGAGCACACCACGAGGCCGCCAACGCCGACTTCCTCGACACGGTCTGATACCTCGTCCGGGGCCAGTCCGCGGCGCAGCAGCCTGCCGCGCAGGCGTTGCCGGCCCCGGGCGAGGCGGCTCTTGACCGTCCCGACCGGCCAGCCGAGCCGGTGGGCGGCCGCCTCGCAGGTGTGGCCTTCGAGGTAGCAGAGCACGATCGCCGCGCGGTAGCGCTCCGGCAGCCGGCCCAGCTCCTCGTGGAGGACCGCCGCGCGCTCGCGCAAGGTCCCTTCCTGGCCGGACCGAGCCGCAGCGACCGCCAACGTCCCGGCGCAGCGCTCGTGCCTGCGCCGACGGGCCATGCTGGCCCGGGCGTGGGCCGCGACCCGAAGGGCGACACCATGGAGCCAGCTCCCGACCGACTCCTGCCGCCGCACGGAGCCGGCCCGGCGGACGAGGACCAGGAAGGTGGCCTGGAACGCGTCCTCGGCGTCGTGCTCGTCGCGCAGGATCGAGCGGCAGACGCGGAGCACCATCGGCCCATGCCGGTCGACCAGGGCGGCGAACGCCGGTCCGGCGGCCTCGCCCCGCCCGGCGCGGTCGGCGACCCACCCCAGCAGTTCGCCGTCGGTCAGCCCGCCGGTCGTGCCCGTGTCGAAGAGCGTCTGGACGTCCTGGAGCAACCCTCCGCGCCGATGCCTCAGCCCCATGCCTATCCCTCCGACGATCGGTCGCCAGTGTGCCGGGTAGTGCCGCGACGGCCGCCGCCGGTTCCGACTTTGTCGTAAATGATTCGGTCGATCCGAAGCCGGAAGCTCGGCGGACAGAGCCCACTCCTACAAAGATCGCCCCGGTGGTCAACTCTTTGTAGCAGCCGGCTCCGTCCGGCGATCCCAAGATGCGCGCATCGTGCGGTGGTGTTTGCGAGGAGGAATCTACGCTTTTTCCATCAGACGTATCGGATCGTACTCCCGTTCACTGGGCCAGACCTTGAGATCAGGAAACTCCCGCGCGATCGATCGGGCGAGTTCCTCGACGCCGGGCCGTTCGGTGGCGTGATGCCCGGCCAGGACCAAACCGATTCCGAGCGCCTCGGCCTCGAGCGCGCGGTGGAACCGCACTTCGCCGGTGAACAACACATCAGCGCACGCACGCGCGGCGTCTTTGAGGAAATCGTCGCCGGCCCCGCACGCTACGGCCACCCGCTGCACGCTGCGCCGCGGATCGCCCACCAGTTCCACCCTGGCGGCGAACGCTCGGCCGACCAGACGCGCAAAACCTTCGAGGCTGCGCGATTCCTGCATGCGCCCGATCCGGCCGGCTCCCAGATTTGGCGCACCTGCACCCGATTGATCGTGCAGCGGATACACGTCGATGGCGGGTTCCTCGTACGAGTGGCCAGCGCGAATTGCCGCCAGCGCGCGGGCGAGCGTGTCGGCCGGACAGACGACCTCCAGCCGCAGCTCTGGAACCGTCTCGCGTCGTCCGCGCTGGCCGACGGCCGGGTTCGTCGCCTCGGTTCCGAAGAACGTGCCTTCTCCGGGGATTGCGAAAGAGCATTCCTCGTACGCACCGATCCGCCCGGCGCCTGCCTGGAATGCAGCCGTCAGCACGGCCTCCCGGTCCGGCTCGGGCGTGAAAACGACGATCTTGAAAAGCTGAGGCGTATCGGCCTCCCGGCGGTCCCCGCTCGGCGCCGGCCGTAACGGCGAGACATCAACCAGTCCGAGGCGATGACAGAGCAGATCGTTGATGCCCTCGTGGGTATTGTCGAACGCGGTATGCGGGCTGGCGACGGCGATCCCGGCCCGGGCGAGCTTCCAGAGCGGAGCCGTATCCGGCAAGTCGGCCCGCACCCGCTTGACCTCGCGGAACAAGATCGGATGGTGGCTGACAATCAGCGAGGCCGCTTCCTCGATCGCCTCGGCCGCAGTGACCGGCGTGACCGTCAAGCAGGTCATGACGCCCTGAACCGCGGCGCAGGGGTCGCCCCAGAGCAGGCCCACGTTGTCCCAGGGCTCTGCCAGTCGCGCGGGAGCAAATCGCTCCAGCCATTGCGTGACGTCCGATACCGTCGTCATGGCGTCGTTCCTCCCGATTCCAGCCAGGGCAAGATCGCCTCCCAGAGTCGACTCGTGACCGGTCCAGGGGCCGCAAACTGATGATCCATGAGCGCCCCGATCGGCGCCACGCCGCGGACCGAATTGGTCAAGAACGCCTCGTCGGCCATCGCAAGCTGCTCAAAGGGCAGCGGGGCTTCCACGGTCTCGATTCCCAGGCGCACGGCCTGTTCCAGAACGAGCCCGCGCATGATCCCCGGCAAGAGCGGTCCCAGGGCGCTGGGCGTCCAGAGGCGCCCCGCGGCGACGACGAACAGGTTGGAGCGCGTGCCCTCGCAGACCAACCCGGAAGGAGTCATGCACAAGACTTCGTCGGACCCATCGGCCAGTGCGGTCTCGTAGGCGATCCGCTTGCGCCAGTAGTTCAGGGTCTTGTGACGTGCCAGCGGATCGTCGATCGCGACGTGAATCGATCGCGTGATCACCGCCCCCGATCTCGCCAACGGCGCAGGCAGCCGTCCCGCCGTCATCCAGAGCGCTCCGCCACGCTGCACCGGGGAGGACCCGCCGCCCGAGAGCGTTATTCGAAGACGATGGTCGCGGCATGGCTCCGGTCCGAGAGTACCCTGGCTCGCCTGGACCAGCGCGGCGACGGCGCTCGCATCCGGAAACTGGGTGGGCTCGATCGCCAGCCCCAGCTCGCGAGCCGAGTGCAGCATTCTCTCGCGATGCCGCGAGAGGAGCGTGGGGTGGCCGTTCCAGGTGCGCGAGGTCTCGAAGAGCCCCAATCCATGCTCGAACGTCCGGTCGAGCACGCTCAGTTTGAGAGCGTCGTCGCTCCAGATCTCGCCGCGAAACCAGATCACGGTAGGTCTTGATCCCCCTTGCTCGGGTTGAGCACCTCGAGCATGCCCTTGCCCTTGGCGAGCGTCTCGTCGTATTCCGCGTCGGGATCGCTATCGGCGACGATCCCGCCGCCGACCTGGAAGCTGGCGCGATCTCCTTCGACGAGGATGGTCCGGATGGCAATATTGAATCCGCTCGACCCGCCCCGGCTCAGGTAGCCGATGGCGCCGGTGTAGAGACTGCGGCGATTCGGCTCCAGCTCGTCAATGATCTCCATGGCGCGGATCTTGGGAGCGCCCGTGATCGAGCCGCCGGGAAAGAGAGCGCCGATCACGTCGAGCGGAGTCGCATCGCGCCGCAATCGCCCCTCGACGGTGGCGACAAGATGGTGAACCTGGGCGAAGCTCTCGACCGACAAGTGGTCGCGAACGCGGACCGAGCCGTAGCGGCAGGCCCTGCCGAGGTCGTTGCGCTCGAGGTCGACGATCATGGTCAGCTCGGCGCGATCCTTCGATGAGATCTTGAGTTCCTGCGCCAGCCGTTCATCCTCGATGGGATCAAGATGACGCGGGCGGGTACCCTTGATCGGGCGCGTTACCAGAAGGTCGCCGCGAGTCTGATAGAACGATTCCGGACTCGCCGAGACCACCGCGAGATCCTCCCAGCGGAGAAATGCCGCGAAGGGCGCGGGGCTTTTCGCCTTGAGCCGCAGATACAGGTCCAGCGGCTCGGGACGGCCGCGGGCTGTGAACCGGTGCGACAGGTTGACCTGAAAGACGTCGCCGGCGGCGATAAAGTCCAGCACCCGGCGCACGGATCGCACGTATGTCGCCCGGTCGAACGGACTGGCGGCTTCTTCCAGCTCGGAGGAACGAATCGTTCCTGGCCGCGGCGAGCGCAGGGCTCGCCCGATCGCGCTGCGCCAGGCGCGCCCGCCCTTCGGCGGCAAGCCGGCCCTCGCCGGTCAAGTCCCATGACCAGAGCTCGACCTTGTTCGAGACGGCGTCGACCGTCACCGCCGTGTCATACAGCGCCATCCGGATATCCGGCAAACGGGAGTCGCGCAGGGCGCGGCGAGGGAGCCGCTCCAGCCGCGGTGCCAGATCGTAACCCAGAAAACCGATCATGCCCCCTTGAAACGGCGGCCGGCAGGGGCCTGGCTCCTCGAGCGGATCGGCGAGTTCAAAGCGGTCGAGCAATGCACCCAGAATCGCCAGAACGTCGCCGCGGCCGGTTTCCCGCGGCGCCGAGTCGAATCGCAGCGACCAGCTCGATCCCAGCGCTTCGAAGACCAGCCGCGGATGCGCGGCCAGAATGCTGTAGCGCCCAGCTTCGCCAAAGCCCGGCCCGCTCTCGAGCAGCGCGGGCTCGGGCCACGAACCGATCACTCGCGCCAACCGGTCCGCCGGCGCCCAATCGAGAACCTGGTGCACCACACAAGTGCGAACGGCAGTCAACACGATCCAATCACCCTCAAAGTCAACATTCGCAACTGTTCCCGATCTTCTTCGTTCCCCGCGCACGTTTCAACCTCCGATACGTTAACCGGCGGCGAAAACCGAGCTACCATTTGTTGCAAGGCGACCGATCTCGATTGTACGGAAAGGACCGACGATGCATTACCCGCCGAATTACCCAGCACCCTGTCGAGCGAACCACGCGGGAGGGGCCTGGCCGCAAATCGCCGCGATTCTCCTGTTGGTGAGCGCGATGTCCGGGCGGCCGGCCGGCGCGCAGGCGAGCCGGGCGGCGAAGGACGAGGCGATCGCCGCGCTCGAGAAAAAGGGCGCGCGGGTCTTCCGGGATGAAACGGTTCCCACGAGACCGATCATGACCATCGACCTCGACGAAACCGGAATCACCGACGAAGACCTGGCCAACCTGGATGTGCTCGCCGGTGTCCAGAACACTGTCGCTCGATGGAACGCGCATCAGCGATGCCGGGCTGGCGCACTTGAGCAGGCTCACGAGTCTTACCGCGTTGTCAATCGACAACACCTTGATCGGCGATGCGGGACTCGCCCATCTCGCCGGACTGAAGAACCTCCGGAAGCTCTCGCTCGACGGCACCTCGATCACAGGAGCCGGGCTGACGCACTTGAAGGAATTGAAGCGACTCGAAAACCTGTCGATGGTGGGCACCAAGGTCAACGATGCCGGCGCGATCTACCTGAAGGGCCTGACGCGCCTCGAGTGGCTGATCCTCGATAGCACCGCCATCACCGACGCCGGCCTTGAACAGTTGAAGGACCTGACGAATCTCGAGATGTTACTGCTCAACAACACCCGGATCACCGACGCCGGCCTGGCCAGCCTCACCCGATTGACCAACCTCCACTTGCTGAGCCTGGAGCGTACACCGGTCAGTGACGACGTAGTGCGTGGGCTGGAGAAAGCATTGCCGAAAACGAGGATTTACCATTGATGCATTCAAGCAACACAAGCTCAGAGAACTCAACAGCCAGACTGGCCTTTGGCCTCCCATAGATTATAATGTAGGGGTCGGTGAAGATTATCCGGGGAGAGCCGGCGGCGCGAGGCCATCTGAAAGCCCGTTGGGGTTTTTCCGGTGCCGGTTGACCCCGGCAGTTTGCAGAAAACGCTTTCGCCATGGACTGTCAGCAGTTACGGTAAATCGGCCTCATCATATCCATCATTGCCGATCCAAGGTCGCAACTGGGACGTATTAATAACAAGGTTGAGCGGTTCGGCCTGTGCCAATCGTGGCACGTTTGGTTGGGGACGCGTTCTGGAAGCTGGGGGTGGCTTTCGACAGAATGCCCACGGCGATACCGGCAGACGCGGCGCAGGTCGTCGCGTGGAAATTGATCGAGCGAAGGCGAGGCTCCTGCCGAGCCACGAAACACCCTTGTTGAGCCTACTCGAGAAAAGTGGCCGGCAGGAGTCTCGCGTTCGCTTGGTCGCCGGCAGGGGCATTCTGCTCTGATTCCCTGGGTGTCATTTGCCTGTGTTCCGGAAGGCGGACGATCTTTGGCGCCGTGGGCAAAACGACCCCGCGCAAATGGTGATGGCTATGCGTACCAGGAGCTCACAAGCTCGGAATGGACGCTGGGGCGGTTGGGCTCCAGCGTGGCTTGCAAATCACGACACGTCGACGATCACGAATTCAGAGCGATCCGAAGTGGTCAGGTCGGCAATCCCCATCGAAGCCGTTCTGACCCCCGACGAGCTCAGGAAGCGCATCAAGACGTCGGCCCTGGCATTTCGCGGCTACGAGGAGCGGAACGTCGGGCGCAGCTTTGAGCTGCTTGCGCATCCGGTTTACGGGCCAATCGTGTCGGCCACCCTGAAAAGGGCGTCGGCGCTCTGTTCCGAGGTGCGGGGTACGCCCGTTGACCTGGAATGGCGAGTTCTCGGCCACGCGACCTCTTCGCTGGCGACATTCGTCGAGGATGTCGCCTCGATCGTGGCCATGGAGGTGGCCCAGTTCCAACTGCTGGAACAGGTTTTCGACATTCCGGTCCATGACGCGCGCCTCAGTTTCGGTCATAGCATCGGCGAGCTGGCGTCGTTGCTCCTGGGCGGCGTCTACGAGATGGACCAGCTCTTGCCAGTGCCCCTTGGCCTGGCGCAGGACTGCGCCGACCTGACCGCGAATACCACCATCGGGCTGCTCTCGGTGACGGGACAACCCTTATCCATCGAACAGGTACGGCGGTTGTGCATCAGGATCAGCAGCCGCGGCCATGGGCTGATTGGACCGTCAACGTACCTCTCACCTTACAAGGTCATTCTGCTGGGTCAGGGCGATACCCTCGACCTGCTGGAGCGTGAGATGCCGGATCACCTCCAGGCCGGCGCAACGCTCAAGCGCAGGCCAAACCGCTTTCCTCCCCTGCACACTCCACTCGTCTGGGAGCGCAACGTCCCCAATCGGACGGCCCTCGCCTTGTATCACATCGCCGGGGGCGAGCGGAAGCCGACGCCACCCGTGGTCTCGTGCATGACCGGCGTCGCCAACTATGACGAGCTCAACAGTCGTGGTATCCTGGCGGACTGGACGGATCATCCCCAGCGGCTCTGGGAGGTCATGAAGCATACACTCGCATCAGGCGTCGAGCTCGTGATCCATGTGGGGCCGGAGCCCCGGCTCTTCCCCGCCGGGTTCGACCGGCTCAGCGAAAAGATCAGGAGGCAGATGAGAAAGCGGCACCTCGATCGACTGGGGAACTCGCTGTTTCCGAGCATCAGCCGCAATCAGTGGCTCAACCGCAGCCTACCGGGGCGGGCAGCCTTATTGCGGGCCCCCTTCCTCGATCACCTGGTCCTGGAAGACTGGCTGCTGGCCCAGGACATTTCGTGAAGGGAGCGTGACAGATGGATACGCAACTTCAAGAGCCGGAAGCTCAGACCTTCGTCGAATCCGCGCTCAAGATGGGTGGCAAGAGCGAGGAGGAGGCCAAGAAGACCGGTTCGATCGACCGGGCCGACGACCAGGTCGATGCCCTCTTCGCGGCGCGTTACCGCACGGCCAGCAGCCCCGTCCATCGCGCGGTCTGGGACCGCGCGGTCCCGATCGAGCTCTTTTGCCCCCAGGCTCCAGCCGCGGCGGCCGGTTGCGAGCAGGTGATGGAGCGGTCGCTCGAGATCATCAAGCGCCACCGCGATTCGGGAACCCTCTTTGGCGAACAGGGCAAGCTCTCATGCGCCGTCCTCGAAGATCTGGCCGGCGCCGGTTACTGGGGCTTGTTGATCGATCCCGAGCATGGCGGCGGCGGTGCGTCATTCGCCTCGTTCGCCCGGTTCCTGATCCGCGTCGCCTCGGTCGAGCCCAGTCTGGCCGGTCTGGCGTCGGTACATGGGTGTATCGGCGCGGTCGATCCCATCCGGACGTTCGGTACCCCTGCGCAGAAGCAACGATATCTCCCGCTCCTGGCCAGCGGCCGGCGGCTGTCGGCGTTCGCCTTGACCGAGCCCTGCGCCGGCTCTGACTTGACTGCGCTACGGACCAGAGCCGAGCTCGATGGCGACCACTATCTTTTGAATGGCGAGAAACTGTTCATCACCAACGCCGTGCCGGGACGGACGGTCGGGCTGGTGTGTCGCATCGACGATCGCCCGGCCGCCCTGATCGTCGACCTGCCCGATCAGGAAGACGAACACTTCCAGTTGGTCAGATACGGGCTTTTTGCGCTGCGCCGGCTCGAAAACCACGGCCTGCGATTTCGCGATTTCCGGGTTCCTCGCGAGAATCTGCTCCAGCCCGAACGCGGCGATGGCCTCACCGTCGCGTACCATGGCCTGAACCTGGGCCGGGTCGCCCTCTGCGCCACGGCTGCCGGGTCGATCCGGCTCATGCTGGCCAACATCCTGCCGTGGGCCGGGTTTCGCCAGACCTACGGCGCCAAGATCGAGACGCGCGAACTGGTCCGGCGGCGGATCGGCCGGATGGCGGCTCTCATCGTCGGCTGCGATGCGCTCACGGCCTGGTGCTCGTGGCTGCTCGATCAGGGGTTCCGCGGCGAGCTGGAATGCATCGTGGCCAAGATCTTCGGCAGCGAGGCCCAGAAAGAGGCCGCCATCGAGCTCTTCATGAAAACCCACGGCGGCCGGGCGTTCCTCCATGGACACCTCTTCGGGGAAAACGTATACGATAACCTGGCGCCTTGCATCTACGAGGGAGAGGGCGAGGTTCTGGGCATGTCGTTCTTCAAGAGCCTGATCAAGGAACACGGGCAAACCTACTTCGAGCCGATCGGGCGGGCGATCCAGGCTACCGGAATCAAGCGGCCCAATCCCTGGAACCCCGGCCATGCCTGGGCGCTGCGCAAGGCACTGTTGCCCTACGTCGAATGGCGGATCGAGCAGGTGCTGGCTCCCGGCGGCCGTCCGCATCTCTCGTCCAACGGATTGCCGCCCCGCCTGGCGGCCCACGCCGAATTCGCCGCAGCCGAATTGCACCGCAGCCGGATCGAGATCAGCAACGTGATGGCCAAGCATCAGCTTCGGCTGGCGGACCGCCAGTGCCGCATCGCCGAGCTATCCCAGCGCCTGCACGACCTGGTCGTGATGCTGGTGACCAGCCTGTGGGCCGGCCAGCAATCCAGCGAAATCACCCAGGACGCGGGCGTGGTTCTCTGCGAAGACCTGTCGCGGCGGCTCACCGGCCGCCGGCCCTCCGACGCCTATTTCCGCGCGGTCTCCAAGCTGGGAGAAACGATCGCCGCGGGAGGATTCGAGGCCATCGCGGGCGTCGCCAAGGGGGAAATCCTGATGCCCTACCAGCCCTGAACAATCTCAAGCGGAGGAGCAGTCATGGCGGACGTATTTCGGCTGGACGAACAGAGCGGACCGATCGGCGTGGTCACGTTTGACACGCCGGAGAGGAAGGTGAACACTCTGTCCCGCGCCGTGCTCGAGGAACTGGCCGCACTGGTCGGCCGGCTCGAAGAGCGGTCCGATCTGCGCGGGCTCCTGTTCCGCAGCGGCAAGCCCGGTCAATTCATTGCGGGCGCCGATCTGAACGACATCGCCGCACTGTCGTTTATCTCGGCCGCCGAGGCCGCGGGGCTGGTCACCTTCGGACAGCAACTCTTTGATCGGATTACCCGCTTGCCGTTTCCCACCGTCGCCTTGATCGACGGAAGCTGCCTGGGCGGGGGAACCGAGCTGATGCTGGCATTCGACGATCGACTGGTCTCAACCGCGCCGCAAACCCACATCGGCCTGCCCGAAGTCAAGATCGGCGTGATCCCGGGCTGGGGCGGGACGCAGCGGCTGCCTCGCTTGGTCGGCTTAAACGCGGCCATCGAGATGATCGGCTCCGGGGACCCCGTCTCGCCACCCAAGGCGGTCGCCATCGGCCTGGCGTTCGACGCGGTTCCCGCAGAGCGCCTGATGGACGAAGGTCGCAGGCGGATCGAATACCTCCAGCAAAGCGGCGATTGGCAGAAACGCCGCGAAAGCATGGTGCGCCCGCTGTCGCTGAGTCCCGATCAGCTCACCTTCGCCTTCGCGGTCGCGGAGGGGATGACCAAGGCCAGGACCAAGGGTCATTATCCCGCCCCGCTCCTGGCATTGAGAGCGATCCGCGAAGGGGCCAACCTGTCCTTGCAGGATGGGCTGAAAGTTGAGCGCAAGGCCCTCAGCGAGCTTGTCGGTTCGCCCGTGCTGGCCAATCTGATCGGCATTTTCTTCATGAAAAACCGTTTGAGCCGCGACCCGGGTGTGAATGATCCCGCGGTCGTCGCCCGACCGGTCAACCACGTCGGGGTCCTGGGCACGGGCTTGATGGGCGCGGGCATCGCCGCGGCCCACGCGCGGTCGGGCATCCGCACAGCCATGGTCGATGTCGACGACGCCTGTCTTGCCAGGGGAATCGCCCGGGCCGGCGACGTCGTCCGCAGCCGCATCAAGATCGGCCGGGCCAGCGAACAAGACCTGGCCAGCATGCTGGCCCTGCTGAGCACCACCACCAATCCGGCGATCTTCGCCGATTGCAACCTGGTCATCGAGGCCGTCACCGAGAAGGAGCCGATCAAGACCGAAGCCTATCGCAGACTGGCCGCGGTGCTGCGCGACGACGCGATCCTGGCCAGCAACACCTCGACGATCTCGATTTCGCGCATGGCCGAGTCGGCGCCCGATCCCGAGCGATTTGTCGGCATGCATTTCTTCAATCCGGTCGATCGCATGGAGCTCGTCGAGGTGATCCGAGGCGCGAAGACCGGCGACGTCGTGGTCGCCACCACGGTCGCCCTGGCCAAGCGCATCCGCAAGGTACCCATCGTCGTCAAGGACTGCCCCGGTTTCCTGGTGAATCGGTGTCTTTTCCCGTATCTCAACGAATCGCTGGTGTTGTTGCAGGAGGGAGTGCCGATCGAGGCGATCGATCGCGCGGCGACCCGCTTCGGCATGCCGATGGGGCCTCTTGCCCTGACCAACCTGGTCGGCCTGGGGACCGCATACTACGCGGGCAAGGTCATGACGCACGCATACGCCGATCGCGCCGTTTCTTCCCCGATCCTCGCAGACATGCTCAAGGCAAGCGGCGACCCTCGCGAAGGCGTGGTCACCTTCTGGGCGTCCAGGGGTAAACGAGCCCGCCCCGAGCCGAACCCGGGCGTCGCACCGATTCTGGCCCGCCATCGGACTGGAGATCGGGCCATGGATGACGCCGAGATCACCGAGCGCCTCTTCTTCCCCATGCTGACCGAGGCCGTCCGCGTGCTGGAAGAGGGCATCGTTCGCGAGCCGTCGGACGTCAACATGGGGCTGATCCTCGGGATCGGCTTTCCCCCATTCCGGGGCGGCATTCTCCGGTGGTGCGATGTGCTCGGCGCAGGCGCGCTCCTCGATCGTCTCGCGCATTACGCCCCTTTGGGCAAGCGATATGAAGCCGTCGATACCTTGGTCCGGCAGGCTCAGACCGGCGAGAAGTTCTACCCGCGGCCCAAATCAGCCGCGCGCATCTGATCCAACGATTGCAGGCGGAGGGTTCCATCGATGAAAGTTCCCGTGATTGTCAACGCCGTTCGTGCGCCGATCGGCCGGGCATCCGCGGACCGCGGCTATTATCGCGACGTCCGCTCCGACGACCTCTCGGCGCATCTGATCGCGAGCCTGGTCCGGCGGACGGGCATCAATCCGGTCGAGATCGAGGACGTGCGCTGGGGCTGCGTGCAGCAACAAGGAGAGCAAGGGTATGACATCGCGCGCGTCGCCGCTCTCGTGGCGGGCCTGCCCGTCGAGACCGGGGGCGTGACGGTCAACCGCAATTGCGCCTCGAGCCTCCAGGCGATCAACGATGCCGCGATGTCCATCGCCTCGGGCTGCGGCGAGGACGTGCAGATCGCCGGCGGAGTCGAGCACATGGAACACGTGCCCATGACCAAGGATTACAACCCCTGCCCTGCCCTGTTCCGTCGCCATAGCGAGGCGATCATGAACATGGGGCTCACCGCCGAATACCTCGCGGCCAAGTATCGCATCCCGCGCGGCCGACAAGACGAATTCGCGCTGCGCAGCCACCAGCTCGCCGATCAAGCGACCCGGCGCGGTGAATTCAGCCGGGAGGTCATCCCGACGTGGGGCCGCGATGACGCCGGCCAGAAGGTTCTCTTGACCGTGGATCAGTGCATCCGCAGCGACACCTCGCTGGAGAGCTTATCCGCGCTGCCGCCGGCATTCCAGCCCGACGGCGGCTCGGTGACCGCGGGCAACAGCTCACCCATCAACGCCGGTGCCGCGGCCGTGCTCATGATGTCGGAGGAAAAAGCCGCCGAGCTGGGACTGGAGCCCATCGCGCGGGTTCGTGCCATGGCGGTCGCCGGCGTCAATCCCGAGGAGATGGGAATCGGCCCGGTCCCCGCCATTCAAAAGGTTCTGAAACGCGCCGGCCTGACGCTCGCAGAGATCGAGTGCATCGAGCTGAACGAGGCGTTTGCCGCTCAGGTGCTGGCGGTGCTGAAACTGCTGGGCATCGACGAAAAGCGCGTCAACACCCGCGGCGGCGCGATCGCCATCGGCCATCCCCTGGGCGCCAGCGGTGCGCACATTACAACAACCCTCCTCTACCGGATGCGCGACCAGGGCGCGAAGCTCGGCCTGGCTACGATGTGCGTCGGCCAGGGGCAAGGGGTGGCGACCATATTCGAGACCTGCGAGAATTGAATCGGAAGGCATTTGGTGCACAATTGACACCCGTCGGACGTACGTTGGGTTCGTTCACCATTGGTTATCAGGGTTCTGCGATCGAAACGTTGCGATGAACTATCTTCACCAGGAATTTGATGTCGGGCCAGAACGACGTCGTGGAGGTCACCGTCAACGGACAGGCGAATGTCATGCTTTTGGACTCACCGAATTTTGACCACTATCGACGTGGAGAATCGTTCCGGTACAACGGTGGCTTGGCAAAATCCTCTCCTGTCCGTCTCGTACCGCCTCATCGCGGGCGGTGGCATCTCGTGGTCGATCTCGGCGGCTACGCCGGCCGGATTCGGGCTGGAGTCCGCGTCCTGCAGGGTGTGGGTGCCGCGAGGTAACTGTGGCCGCACGCAAATCCGACGACGATCGCCCGGCTCTCCCCAAGGTTCGTTATGCACCGCTTGGGGAACTGAAAATCTACGAGATCTCCGAGGCGGAACTCGAGAAGCTTGAAAGCGGACCGCCAGGCCAGGTGAATCTAAGCTTTGCCCTGGCTCCGTTGCCTGCCGCTTCGACTGTTTTCATTACGCTTCTGACGGTAGAGATCAAGGACATTCGGATCTATTTCGGCTACTGGATCGCCTTCTGGCTATTATCTGTACAAGGTCTGATTTCGCTCGCTCGGTGGTGGACCGCTAATCGGTCGTTGAAGACGCTGGTCCACGACATTCGGTCGCGGATGCCAGAGAAACCGGGCATTCCTGAGCAGGTGACAACCGCAAACCACGCTGCCGAGAATGAATTGAAGGACCGCTAGGAGCCAGGGGTGGAAAGTCAGGGCTCATGGGCATCGTGGGCCACTCGCCCGCCGATGTCGTGCAGCCGGGCGAGCTGCTGGGTCACCATCGGAACACAGTCCAGCCCGCCGATGAACATCAGGACGTAGGCGAACACGGCGTAGATGTCCCCGGCCTCGACGCCCGGACGCGAGCAATACCGCGCCAGGGCGGCGACGATCAGGGCCAGGACGAAGAACTCCATCTGGAGGAAGTTCCACGCCCCCATATCCGATAGGCGGACCTGACACCGGGCCAGGCGCCGGTAATGATCCAGCACCGCCCCGGACCGCCCGTCCTCGATGACCTCGACCTCCCGCTCCAACTGGTCGTTCAAGGCGGTATTCACGCTGAACGACCGCCGGGCGAGGCGGCGGCTCAAGATCACCAGCGGGGCGAGGGTCAGCCCGCAGAAGAGTACCAACAGCCGGTCGTAGATGACCAGCATCGCCAGCGCCCCGATCACGCCGTAGATCGAGGCGAAAACCGCCTTCAAGTGATTCTCGAAGAAATCGACCAGCTCGCGCGAGAGGCCAGCCCGGGCGGCGACCGTCGAGACGCCGACCCCGGCGTCCCGTTGCCGGCAGACAACGCGGGTGACCGTGTCGGTGTAGATCGCCGTGAATGCGCGGGTGTCGTACATCTGCCGGGCCGTGCCCACGAACAGGTGGGCCAGATGTTGCCCCACCAACAGGCCCAGGCCCCCGTACTCGGACCGGAGCAGTCCGTTGATCGCCACCCCGAGCACGAAGGGATGGGCCAGGTTCAACAAGTTCTCAACATTGTACAGCGAATACGTCAACGTCACCGGCCGCCAGTTGGCCCGGAACAATCGAACCAGCGGCGTCAACTCGCCCGCCGTCCGAACCGTGTCTTGTACCTGCATGGAGATCCCCGGCGTTGTCCGAATTGGTCCCAAGATCGGACACCGTGAAGCATCACCCGGTTCACACTCCGAACGTAAGTGGTCCGTTACAGAATTATCTCGAGGGTTAGGCGAGCGGCGGATGGAAACATACCCCGGCCCGAGGGAGCGCAGGACGGATTGATTGATCCGTCCCACCGTGAATTCGCATCTGCCGGTTGCGAAAATGCGCAAGAACGCAAAGCGCAGGGACATTCCGTCGTCCGGCCGCATACTCGGCACATACTCGGCAAATTTTGGCACCCACGAAAGCGTGCCCACTATGCCCGGTATGCCGAGTATGGTGGAGGAAACAGCGACGCTGGAGAACGGGTGCATTTCGTTCCGACGGCAGCCGCATACGAACGGTGGCTCCCTACCTGTCAGGACCTGTCTCACGACGAGGTTGGGGTGCTGCCCGGGAAGACGGCTCTCTCATTCGTAAGATTCGTGCTAGTGGTGGTTTAGATCAATCACCACTTCCTTGCCCCTCGAGCGCGCGCCGGCCGGCTCCTTGGCCCGGGGCTCTTGACCGTGGGGGCCAAAACGTAAAAAAGCAGCGGATTCGTCCCACTGGCTCTCACCTACTCTCACGCCCGGAGAAGATCGCGAGAGTCAGCAAACCCAGCTCGCCATTTCACCGAACTCTTGCCCACACCCGGTGTTGCGCCGTGATGGCTTCGTGCTGCCTGGGCCGCTTCGGCGATCCGCAGATCCAAACTCACCGGGACGGATTACCAATCCGTCCTGCAATCGCTCGGCCACGGGTATGTTTCCATCCGCCGATTGCCTGAGAACTCCGAGGTCAGGAGGTTGGCTCGTTGGCGAAGTTGGAACCGAGCGGTGCGCCGATGTGAGAGTTGTCGAGCTCGATCAAGAAAGGCGTCGGGAAACTCGGGACGATAGAACGGTAAGGGGCCGGGCATGGGGCACATCCATGTTGACCCTTGCCCGAGTCACGCTGGAGCCCCGTTCAGCCTGTCCGGGGAGGAGTGAACCCTAAGATTCTCGTACGCAACGCGTGCGTCATGCCGTCCGAGCCCGACGCCGTAGCGCGACGCCAGTCAAGGCCAGACCCGCGATCCCCGACAGGACCACGCTCGATGGCTCGGGCACGATCGCTGCGGTCGCTACGGTGAACGCCCAGCCGAAATTCGCCACCGGGCTACCGCCGAAGAAGTAAAAGCTCCCGCTGGGATCGTTCGTCCCGATCGACCCGGCGCTCATCGCCTGGAAGAAGGAGTCGGCGCTGCTGCCGACCGTCGGCGGGTTGAAGAGCCCCTGACCCAGATTATTCAATTGGGCCACCGTGGCGCCCGTGGCGCCGGAGTTGTTGTCGAAGCTTAGCCCCGCATAGAACGTCCCACTTGGCAGGGCGAAAAACCCGGTGGCCGACGTCGCTGTATACAAGCCGACGGTATCGGAGGCGAACGCGATCGGATTGAACACAATCGTGGTGAGAAGTGTGCCCGGGGCTCCGCCGTTGTCGGCTTCATAGATGCTGACAATGGGCCGCGCGCTCACTGTCGTGGAGTTGAAACTCCCAGCCGAGAACGTGAAACTGACCACGTTGTCACCGGCCAGGCCCGCCACGGGCGTGATGTCATCGGCAACCATCGTCGTGATGGTGTCTCCCGAAACGCTGGTGGCACCTCCACCCGCATACCCATACCCCGAGAAGGTGGTGACGTTCGAGTACGCCGTCACCTGGCCCGCTTGGACCGAGGGTATCGACACACCAAGCAGCCCGACGATCAATCCGGCCCAAGCGACATTACGCATCGAAAAGCTCTCCTTTGAAAAGAACGCGTCGCGCGGGTCCGCCGCGCAACTTTCCTGCGAATAAGCCACACGCCAGCGAGGAAGGGGCAGGCTCGACCAAGGATAAATTAGCGATTGAAAACCGAATGAACAGAACAAAACCGCCGTCGCTGACGGAGAGTATCAGCTCCGAAGTCGAAAGGAGTCTAAAGTACGTCGTCGAGCGCCGCAAGGCCCTGGTGGGAAAAGTGAAGAAATTTAATATCAGAAGAATTATGAGAGAATAAGAGAAAACTGATATCAGGACGAGGTCAGCGGGTAGGACCTGGTTTTCAAGCTATCGCCGATGGTCCGGTTTGATCCAGCTTGTCTTCCAGGCCCATGACGGATCGCAAAGGCTCAATTCGGAATCTAACGTTTTCGACCAGTTTTGCTACGGTAACGGCCCTGGAGAATTAGCAACCGGGTCCGTGCCGGGGCGCGAGGCGAGGCTACCGGGTGTCGAACGCACACCAATCATCACGCTGGTGTCAAGGCCTGAGTGCCCATCACTGGGTCGTGCTGGCGATCGCCTCGGCGGGCTGGATTTTCGACGTCTATGAGGGGCAGCTCTTCACGATCTTCAAGACGCCCATGCTCTCCGACCTGGCGGACGGGAGCGCCCAGGCGATCGAATGGCAGGGGAACGTCGGGCTGGCGGCTTTTCTGCTGGGAGGCGCAGCCGGCGGGCTGCTCTTCGGCGTGCTGGGCGACCGGTACGGCCGCGTGCGCATCCTGTCGGTCACGATCCTCGTCTACTCGGTCTTCTCGGCGCTGACGGTGCTCGCGCGTTCCGTGCCGCAGGTGCAGCTTCTTCGCTTTCTCGTGGCCATGGGCGCCGGCGGCGAATGGGCTATTGCCGCAGCGCTGGTCGCCGAGACCTTCCCGGCGCGCGCCCGTGCGGTCGCCTCGGGTATCTTCCACTCCTCCAGCATCCTCGGCAGTGCACTGGCCTCGTTGACCGGCCTGGTATTCGTCGCCCCAGCGCCTGGCGCTGGGGCTTCGCCCTGGGACTGGCGCCAGCACTCTTGATTCTCTGGATCAGGCTGAGCATGAGCGAGCCCAATCAGTGGGTGCGAGCCCGGCAATCGGCGGCAAGGCGAGAAACTCGCGATTCGGCGAGCGAGCCGATTACATCAACTGTGTCGTCGTTGCCGTTTGCTTCGAATTCGATGCCATCGCCGCTCAAGCCGGCTGTCCTGGGCGACCTCGGCGAGCTCTGGGGCCGCGGGCCCTGGCGAACGCGCGCGTTCCTCGGTCTGGGCCTGGCCACGGTCGGCCTGGCGACCTACTGGGGGATCTTTGCGTGGAGCCCTGAGCTGGTGCGCGACGTGCTGGGCCCCCGCGTGCCGGATCCGGAGCGACAAGCCGCGTGGAGCCTGGCCTACCTGCTGATGAACTTCACCGGCGGGCTGCTGGGGCTCTTGTGTTTTGCGCCCTGGCCTCGTGGCGCGGCCGGCGGTTTGCGTTTGCCGTCTATCACGTCGGCGCGGCCCTCACGGCGCCGGCCGCGTTCTTGTGGGCCGGCAGTTACGCACAGGCAGTCGGGCTGCTTTCGCTCATGGCGTTCTTCGTGCTGGGCATGCACGCAGGCTATGCGATCTATTTCCCGGAGCTTTTCCCCACGCGCCTGCGGGCCACCGGCTCGAGTGCCTGTTTCAATTTGGGCCGTGTCTTGGGTGCGGTGATCCTCTTGGTTCGCGGGTCGCTGGGGGCGTCGCTGGGCCTGCGCCGGGCGGTGGTGCTGATGTCGGGCTTGTTCTGGATTGGCCTGATCATCCTGCTGTTTGCTCCCGAGACGCGCGGCCGCGACTTGCCGGAGTGAAGACGATTTCGAACTGAGTGATTGACCTTGTGAGACATTTGTCTTAGGATAGCCAACAGTAGACGCGAACCAGGCCATAATGGTTCCCGTACCTTCCCCCAAACGCTCGCCTTAATGAGAGTGGTCCACCCATACCCACCGCGGCGTTGGGGACGAATTGATTCTTAATGCCGAGACGACTGCCGATGGCCAAACGCCCCCCAACCATTCCCGATTCGGAACTCGACGTGCTCAAGGTCCTCTGGGACCTCGGTCAGGCCACGGTCCGAGAGGCTCTGGAGACCCTGCGCGCCGCCGGACGTCAATGGTCGTATGCGACCGTGGCGACGTTGCTCGACCGGCTCGAATCCAAAGGGCTGGTCACGAGTGATCGCAGTGAACTGGCCTTTGTGTATCGCCCGACAATCTCCAATCAGGAGGTCCGTCAGCGGCGGCTCAACAGCTTGGTCGACAAGCTCTACCAGGGCGAGCCTGGGCTCCTGGTGCTTCACCTGCTGAAATCGCACCCGCTCGACGCGGGCCAGGCCAAAGAAGTCCGAAGCGTGCTCGACCAGATGAGCAGCGAGAAATCGAAAAAGAAAGACAAATAAAGTCGCCCATCCCGCTAGCGTGAACGAGCTTCATCCGAGATAATTAGGACATTGGTCCGTCCAAGGGTCGGGGATATTGCCGGAGCGCGCGCTTGAGGCGCGGTTGACGGCGGCCCTTGCGGGCGAGGCTCGGTCATGCTTCTGGGATGAAGCCATGCAGAGACCAAAACGTTGGTACAACCCCAACGGTGCGCCTTCGATACGCGTGATCACGCGATCGGCCGAGGACGAGTCGTTCTGCGCCCTGAAATGGCGCCACCCCCGCGTGGCGCCGACCCTGGGCGAATGTCTGATTTATCCGCTCAAGGATGGCCCGGGGTTGGGTTTACTCATTCTCTTTCCTCCCGCTCTCTGGATCTTGTCGCTGCCGATCTTCGACGTGATCGCGGTGCTCGAGCCCTTGACCAAAAGCGACTGGGCGCTCGGCCTGATGATCGTCCCGGTAATGATTCCCATGATTTTCAGCTTCGCGATGACCTTCGGGTTCGCGCTCTTATTTCTGGGACATGTCCTGGTATCGAGCTCGCTGGGAGAAAACGATCATCCCCGCTGGCCCGAGTGGCATCCCAGCGACATCGCCGAAGGAATTTGCCGATGGTTCTGGGCGGGTATCCTGGGGGGGGTTGTCGGAGGCGTGCCGATCGCGATGTACTGGTCGAGGAGCGACCGGATTGATGCCCTGGGCTGGATCCTGCTGATCGGACTGGCCATCGTGGGTGCTGGGTACGCGCTCATGGCGCTGGCGGCGGCGCTCCTGCACGACAGCATCATTGCTGCAAATCCATACACAGTGATCACGGCGATCTTTCGAATCGGCTCCGGTTACGTGCGGCCCTGCGTCGTGGCCGCGTGCGCGCTCGGTCTGGCCGGTCTCGGAGTTTGGGGACTGCTCTACAGGATGCCCACCATGTGGCTTGAGGTGCTGGCACTCTGGAGCTTCTGGGTGTGTTTCTTCTATGAGGCCATGGTCGTGCTACGTATGATGGGATTGACTTATCACGCCCATGCCCTCGATCTCCACTGGTTCCGGCGCCGGCCGCGCTGGGCGACTTCAAGCCGGCACGGACAGATCTACGCAAACTCCTGATTGGAACGATGGCCCGACGCAAACCGCGCAACATCACCTTCGTCTCCACGCGCACAATCCGAGGGAATCGAGCCACACCGGGTTCGCGCCGCGGCGCGTGTGTTCGGCCTCTTTGGCCTGGCGCTGCTCGCCTTTCTCTCCACTTACTTGCTGACCAAGGGGCTTTCGAGCGTCCACCCACGACCGGCCCCACGCGGCATGATCTGGGTCCCCGGCGGCGAGTTTGTCATGGGGACCGACTCGGAAACGGCCTGGCCCGACGAGCGCCCTGCTCATCGCGTGCGTGTCAACGGGTTCTGGATGGACGAGCACGAGGTCACCAACGCCGAGTTCCAGGTCTTCGTCAAGGCGACCGGCTATATCACGACGGCGGAACGAGCGCCCACAGCCGAGGAGATCCTCCGCCAGTCTCCCCCGGGCACGCCTGCGCCCGCTCCGGAGTTACTGGTCCCCGGCTCGCTGGTCTTCACCCCGACGGCCGGGCCGGTGCCGCTGGACGACTACAGCCAGTGGTGGAAGTGGACGCCGGGAGCGAGTTGGAAGCATCCGCAAGGACCAGACAGCACGATCGAGGCCAAGGACAGCTATCCGGTCGTCCACGTGTCGTGGGATGACGCTGCCGCGTATGCCCGCTGGGCCGGCAAGCGGCTACCCACCGAAGCCGAGTGGGAGCGAGCCGCGCGCGGCGGGCTCGAAGGCAAGCCCTACATTTGGGGCGACCAGGCCCCCTCCGATACGGCGATCTTCGCCAATATCTGGCAGGGCGAGTTTCCCAACCGCAACTCGAGCCGCGACGGTTTTGCGGGAGTGGCACCGGTGAAGTCATTTGCTCCCAACGGCTACGGGCTTTACGACATGGCGGGCAACGTGTGGGAGTGGTGCGCTGACTGGTATCAGCGCGACCTGTATCGAAGCCGCGCCGGCCATGGGGTCGTCGTCAACCCGGCTGGGCCCGAGCGCAGCTCGGACCCGGCCAATCCCTTCACGCCCGAGCGTCTCCAGAGGGGTGGGTCCTTCCTTTGCAACGATAACTACTGCTCGCGGTATCGTCCGAGCGCCCGGCACGGTTGCTGCGCCGGATACCGGGATGTCGCACGTTGGATTTCGGTGCGTGTCCTCCGCCGGCCGGGTGTGCGCTGAAATCGGTTCGAGAACCGCCGGTTGGTCTGTTGTGGCCGACCCGAAGAAAACGGACGATAATCGGAAAAAGTGGGGACCCATTCAAAGTAAGGCTTGAAACCCTTCCTGCCGAAAGTGCTCGTCGTTGGTCAGTACTTCGGTGAGGCCGCGAGCGCGAAAAACGTTCATGGAGACGCAATCGGTCAGGCTGTAGCCCTTGTCGAGCCGGCTCTCGTAGTAGGCCAATCCGGTGAGGAAAGAGTTATGGGTCTGGTGGACCACCTCAACCGAGGGATCCCGAAAAATTGAGCGGATGGTCAGCACCGCGACCTCGCGGAAGTGGCTCCCGCGCGCGGCGAAGAAGGCGAGGAACTCAGTAAGCACCTCGTCGGTCGTGACGATCGGTCTTGAGGCGAGCGAGCGGGCTGCGGCGACGGCACTGCGATGCCACTGATCCTTCGGATCGGTTAGAGCGACCCAGTAGTTGGTGTCAGCGAAGACGGCCCTCATGCGACCGGCCTCTTCGGCGCCCCGTAGAGATAATGGTCAAGCTGATAGGAGGCATCGTCGGGGATCTTGTCCCACTCCTCATCAGGCACCCCGCGGGCGATCTCCGCGATCACCTCCCAGAGCGGCTTCTGCGCCGCGGAGGTGGCTTCGCTGTCCTTTAGAGTTGCTTCGTCATTTCCATGTGGCCGCTCGTCGTGGCGCACGCGAAGGACCGCATCCTCGAGGACGGCATCTTCGGAGGGATACCGTCCGGTCGCTACCTGGTCGGCAATGAAGCGGCGCGATTCTTCAGATAGTTGTACTTTCATAGATAAATCTCTTTAGGAGGAGCTGCCCGGCCCCGTCAGAAGCGTTCCGCTCGTTCCTCCTCGATGACGACGCGTGCCATGGAATCCTTGATCTTCGACGTGGCGGCACGGACCTCCTCCAAAGCGATGCTGTCATCTACCTCTTTCTCACATGAGGCAATGGCCTCATAATCAATCAGATCTTGCAACGTAGGCGTCCCGCCGTTGGCTTCCTCGCTGATGGTCATGGCGGTCTTAAGCCCCAGGCAGGTTCGACTTCGTCTTAACCAGCTTACCGCAAACAGATAGGTCTTGGCAAAAAGAGCCCCCTTTCCCGATCAGCTCGGAGCCCGATATGATCCGGTTTGGGTTTCGGTCGGCGGCACGTGCGATCGGCCTGATTGGCCTGGGCGAAGAAAGGGGACGAAAAAACGGACGGGAGTCAATTCCGACGCCGAAACGACTCCCGTCTCCTTGGAAATCCGCCAATCTGATATTCCGAGTCGCCGACGGAGAATTGCCATGGGGCTGTGCCTGCACGTGTTCGGCTTGGACGCCGGAGATGATGAGGACCCGGAGGAAATTGCTGAGTGCGATGTCGGGCACTACTCGGATTTCGGTTGCTTCCGCGACACCATCGCTCGATACCTCGATGCCGGCCGCTACGCCACTCTGATGCAGCATTCGGATTGCGACGGCGAATGGACGCTTGCCGAGGTTTCCGTGCTTGAGCAGGAGCTTCGAGAGATTGGGGCTGCGTTTCAGAAGCTGCCACCTGAGGAGCCGAGCGGAGCCTTCGAGCACACTGCGGAGTATCGTGCTGGTGCCAAGTCGCTGTACGACTGCTCTCACAACGTCGATGGCGAGAACCTGTTCGAGGCCCTGCTGGAACTATGCGCGGTGGCGCGCGAGCATAAGCGACCCATCACTTTCATGTAGTTGTCCAGGCCCATCGCCGAGGTGCTATTTCGGTTTCTTTGGGCCGTCCGTCCTCGTTTTGAGTCGGCTTCCGACGCTTGAGGGCGCGACCCAGCAAGCCGTCCAAAATAACACCGAGAAGCGCTGGCGGTCAATTTGCCACGGCAAAGCCTTGATCCGCCCCGCTCACGGCCCGGCTGCTCCCCCCAGCTTGATCAGAAGCACAATCGCCACCGTGTAGAAGATGACCAAGCCGGTGGCGTTGACCAGAGTGCTGATCAAGGGCGCCGAGACGACCGCGGGGTCGATTCCCAGCCGTTTGGCCAGGAGCGGCACCACGGCACCGACGCTGTTGGCCCAGATGCAGATGAACAAGATGGCCAGGGCGATGACGGCCGCGAAGGCGGCGCTGCCGTGCAAGACCCAGGTGTAGCAGAAGGCAAGAGCGCCCAGCACCAAGCCGAGGAGAAAACCGGTCAGGCCCTCGCGGAGGAGCACCCGGAAAACATCGACGCGCTGAATTTCGCCCAGGGCAAGGCCACGAATGATGGTGCCGACGGTCTGACTGCCGGCATTGCCGCCCGTACCGATCATGAGCGGTATGAAATCGATCAGGTCCGGGAGGCGGAGCTGAACGCCCTTGAAGAAATGGGAGACGTACTTTGTCAGCGTGCCGGCGACGAACAGGAAAAGGAGCCAGCCGATCCGCCGGCGGACGGCCTCGCCGATCTTCGCCTGCCAGTACGTCTCCTCGTCGGCCAGGGCGTCCGTCGAGACACCGCCGAACGCCAGGATGTCCTCGGTCTGCTCCTGGCGGAGGATGTCCATGGCGTCGTCGTGAGTGATGATTCCGACCATCATGTCGCTCGCGTCGAGGATCGGAATGGCGATCAGGTCGTATTTGTCGATCTGGCGGGCTACCGATTCCTGGTCTTCGTCGACGCGGGCGAAGATGATGTCGCGCTGCATGATGTCCTCGATCACGGCCGCGCGCCGCGACAGGATCAGCGTCTTGAGCGAGACGAAGCCGATCAAGCGCCGCTTGTGGTCGACCACGTAACAGTAATAGATCGTTTCGCGATCGGGCGCTTCGCGGCGAACCAGTTCCAGGGCTTCCCGCACCGTGATGTGCGCCGGCAGCGTGACGTAGTCGGTTGTCATGGCCGCGCCGGCGGTGCCGGGCTGGTAGCTGGCGAGCCGGCGGATGTCCTCTCGCTCGGCCTGAGCCAGGAACGGAAGCACGGGGTCGACGACATCCTCGCCGAGCCGATTGACCAGGTTGGCACGTTCGTCGTGTGACATCAGGTGGAGGAGATCGGCCGCCTCCTTGGCGGACATGGATGTCACCAGGCGGGTCTGGCGGTCGCTGTCGAGGTAACTCAAGATCTCGGCGCGGTTGCGGGGAGGAAGGATCCCGAAAAGGGTGTCGCCGTCCTCGGTTTCGAGGTCTTCGATCAGTTCGGCGACGCGGCCGGGGTGATAGTCGGCGAAGAATTCGCGCAGGGCGTTGACCTCACCGTCGTGGATCAGCTCACGGACATCGGGCACCAGGAGCGGATGGCGCATGAACGAACTTTCAACGGGAACCGATTACATCTTTCCCCATGTAGGGCGAGAGCACCGCCGGCACGTCGATCATACCATCGGCCCGCTGATAGTTTTCCAGGACCACGATCAAGGCCCGGCTGACCGCTACGGCCGTGCCGTTGAGCGTATGCACAAAGCGAGTTCCCTTCAGACCGGAGGGGCGATAACGAATGTTGAGCCGGCGGGATTGATAGTCGGTACAATCCGAAGTGCTCGTCACCTCGCCATAATCGCCACGTCCCGGCATCCAGGCTTCGAGATCAAACTTGCGATAGGCCGGTCCACCGAGGTCGCCCGAGCAGATGTCGAGCACCCGATAGGGAATACAGAGCGCCTGGAAGACATCCTCCTCGATTGCCAGCATCTCGGCGTGGATCGCCCCCGAGGTACCCGGCGTACTGAAGGCGAACATCTCCACTTTTGTGAACTGGTGAACACGATAAAGGCCCCGGCTGGCGCGACCGGCGGCCCCGGCCTCGGTCCGGAAGCAATGCGAGAGGCCGACGTATTTGATGGGAAGGGCGGTCTCGTCGAGCACCTGGTCGGCGAGCATGCCGCCCAGAGTGATCTCGGCGGTGCCGACCAAGCTCAAGTCGGTATCCTCGATCGAGTAGACCTGGGTTTCGACGCCGCGGGGCGTGAAGCCGATTCCTTCCAGGATTGAATTCCGGGCGAGGTCGGGGGTGACGATGGGAGTGAAGCCCCGATCGATCAATTTCCGCAGTGCAAATTGCTGGAGGGCGAGGTCGAGAAGGACGGCTTCGTTCTTGAGGAAGTAGAACCCGGTTCCGCTCACCTTGCCGCCGGTTTCAAAGTCGATCAAGTCGAGTGCTTTCCCGAGCTCGACGTGGTCCTTGGGCTTGAAATCGAAAGCGCGGGGCGTGCCGACGCGTCTGAGCTCGCGGCTGTGATCCTCGGTGAGGCCGACGGGTGCGTCGGGGTGGGTCAGGTTGGGGACGCGTCTGAGCCGCTGCTCGATCTCGGCATCGAGGCGCCGCAGCCGTTCCTCCTCTTCGGCCACCAGGGACTTGAGCCGCTTCCCCTGGTCGATCAAGGCGGCCCGTTCTTCGGGGTCGCGTTCCCGGCCGGTGGCCTGTGCCACCTCGTTTTGCCGGCGGCGGATCTCTTCGACGGTCTGGAGCAGGCCGCGGCGCTCGCCTTCGAGGGCGATTACGCGGTCGACGTCCTCGATCACGTCCGGGGGGACGTTGCGGTTGCGACAGTTCTCTCTGATTGCTTCGGGGTGTGCGACGACGTATTTCAGGTCGAGCATTGCAGCTCCTCCTTACCGTGTCATCAGGTCGGCGCCTGGGCCAGCTCTGCGAGCAAGTGAACGTTCGCCTTGATGCCGCGGTGGAAGTCGGCCAGTGAGAACTTTTCGTTCGGGCCGTGCAGGTTGTCGTCGGTCTGGCCCCAGCCTAAAAGCAGGGTATCGACGCCCAGATGTTCCTTGATCAATCCCACGACCGGAATCGAGCCCCCTTCGCGCATGAAGACCGGCTTGGTCCCGAATCCCGCCTCGATCGCACGGACTGCCGCGCGGATGCCGGCGGTATCGATGTTGACGAGAACGGCCGGCGCACCGTGATGAGTGAGAATCTCGCAGGTCACGCCTGGCGGACAGACCCGGGCGACGTGCGCCCGGAACAGCCGATCGATCGTTTTGGGGTCTTGATCGGGCACCAGGCGGAAGCTGAGCTTTGCGCCCGCCTTGCACGGAAGGACCGTCTTGGGACCGGGCCCCGAGTAGCCGCCAAACAGACCGTTGATGTCGCAGGTCGGCCGCGCCCACTTGCGCTCGAGCGTCGTATAACCAGCCTCCCCGCAGAGTGCGGGCACCTTGAGATCGGCCTGGAATTCGGCCTCCGAGAACGGCAGCTTGGCAAACTCGGCGCGCTCCCAAGCTTCGAGTGGTTTGACCTGGTCAAAAAAGCCGGAGATCGTGATCTTGCCGTCAGGGCCCTTCAAGCTGGCGAGGATCGTTGCGAGGGCGTTCAGCGGGTTGGCCACCGCCCCACCGTAGGTACCCGAATGCAGATCGCGATCGGCGCCCTGAATCATGATCTCGAAATACGCCAGCCCTTTCAAACCATAGGTGATGGCCGGCTGACCCGGTGCGAACTGGCTGGTATCGGAAATCACCGCGTAATCACAGGCGAGAAACTTGTGGTGGGTCGCAAGGTAGTCGGCAAGCCCCCCCCCACCGACCTCCTCTTCTCCCTCGATCAAGATCTTGACGTTGATCGGCAGCCCTCCCGAAGTCTTGAGCCAGGCTTCGACCGCTTTGAGATGCGTGAACATCTGGCCCTTGTCGTCGGTTGCGCCCTGCGCATAGAGGTTGCCACCGCGGACGGTCGGTTCGAACGGGGGAGATAGCCAGGGCTCAAGCGGCTCGGGTGGCTGGACATCGTAGTGGCCGTAGATCAAGATGGTCGGCTTGTCGGGAGCACCCAGCCACTCGGCGTAAACGAGGGGATGGCCCTTGGCTTCGATCAGATCGGCCTTCAGCCCCATCGCCGCCAGATCGTCCCGGACGAAGAGCGCGGCGCGGCGGGTGTCGGCGTCATGATCTGGCTGCGCACTGATGCTGGGAATCCTGATCAATGCCTTGAGCTGCTCCTCGAAATCGTTGTGACGCGACGCGAGATACGCCTCGATTCGATCGAGTGCCATGACCCATTGCCTTTCCTGGAATCAGCCTGAATGAGCACGAAGAGGCCGCGGCCCCACCAATCTCGACCCACCGCTTCCGGCTGGTCGGGTGCCAGTATAGCAGCGCACTTTCGCAGGGGCGATGGCCGAACACGTCGTCACACTTTGCCTCGACGGAAGCGCCGTGTTGATTTCGAGAAGCAACACGAGAGGTTTTTTCGATCGAGGCTCTTGTGGCGGCCCATGTCCATGCTTACAAAATGGTGGCACGGCGATTGTACAGTTGACTTCTCGCTGGGAGAGTCCATATTTTTCAAAACTTGACTCAAGTTTTTGTCAGATCGAGTCGCACGGCTTCGCGGTCACGAAAGCTCGGGTGAATGGTATTGGACTTGCTCTTTGGAAAGAAGAGAGACGTGCCTGAATCTGACTGGGCAGTCAAGCTGTTAGTCTTCTCCAGCGTGCGAAGTCTTGGCCTCGTCCGGCGACCTTGATCAAATATCGGTCGAGATGGCGGGATAGGCAAGCTACACATGGTATATATGAGAGGGTAGCATCGAAGCGTTGCCGATGGAAAGGCGCCCGTCCCCGGGGTGGTTTTTCGACTCCCTTGGGCGCGGTGTCAAGCGGATGCCTGGGATGGCGTTAGCTTGGGAGCGACACCCAAGACCGTTTGACGCGGTGGCCGAGGGTTTCGAACGCAACATTTCCAGGTTCGTCGCGGATTAGGAGGGTGCCGTTCCATGAGTTTCCTTCAGCGCTTCCTCGAGCGTGTTCTCCGAAATAACCCAGGTCGTATGTCCCGAACGAGTTTCGACGATCTCAGCCAGGAACAGCTCGATCAACACCTCCGCGTCGGACGCTATGGGGACTTCCTGCTGACGGACGCCATCCGGCCATCGATCGGTCTGGACGTGATCCCTCGCGCGGGCTATCGCCGAGACACGTATTGCGACCCGGAAAGCGGCAACAAGATGCCCGTGCTCGCCGCGGCCGTCTCGGCCGAGCAGTTGTTCGACGTTTTCATGGACCTGGTCGATCCCTTGGGCGAAGTGATCGACGTGGTCATGGAGTCCAGCCACGACTCAGAGCCCGGCTCGCACGCCGACCTTTACCGCGAGCATATTGATACGGTCATCTTGAAGAGCACGCTCTACGACTTCGAGTCGCTCCTCTTGAATGATGGCTGCACCGGCATGGCGGCGCTCAATCCCAACGGGCCGATGGAAGTTCAATTCGACGAGCACAAGCTCCTGTTCGTCTACGCCCACGACCTCCAACCCTTCGAGGACATCCTGCTCCAGTATGGACTGAAGCGCGATGACACGCTCAAGTTCATCTCCGAGGCCGAGCACTTGCACTCGACCGACGACGAGCATCATGAGAAGTTCGACCAGCTTCTCTGCCGTCTCAGCATCGATCGTTGACGGGTCTTGGTGCAACCGGCACGAGTGGGGGTTCGACTTACCGCGGGGCGGGACATCGCAAGCGATGTCCCGCCCCGTCGCGATTTGAGCTCTTCGGGACTGGCGTCACGTCGGCCGCGTGACGCGCTTGAGCGGCTGCCACCCGCGGTTTGACCGATCGCGTTTCGGTAGCGTAGGATGGAGTCTTGTACGCGGCGCAGTGCAGGCATGCTTCAGCTCCCGGATCTTCGTGAGTGGCCAGAGCCGGGTGGCTGGGGTCGAGCTGGCGAGGACCGGCGAACGCCCGGTGCGCCAGCCTCGGATCTGGGGGCGGCGCCCCTTGGGCGTTGACCCCAGCCACCCCTCTGTTGCGACTTGTGTTTGAACCGTGCCGCCGTGCAAGGCTTCTGGAGGAGAATCGGTGGTGTCCGGATTGCTGGGGCGGAGGATGCGGAAAACCCGACGACGTTGGTCCTGCTGGCTCGTCATTCTGAGCGCGATCGTCCCGGCGGGTTGTCAAGGTTCCTCCGGAGGTCCCCGACCGGCAACGGCATCGTTCCCGGGAATCTCGCTGGCCGTCGGAGCCTTCGAGGACACGGCCATCCTCGCCGGTGTGACCTCCCAGCGCGGGGAATGGATCGCTTCGCGCGGCGGCGAGATTTCGATCCAGGAGCAGCCCTTGTCTGACGAGTCGCTCGCTTCCGTCGACGTCGTCATGTTTCGGGCGCAGCGAATGGGCGATCTGGTTCGACTCGGGTGCTTTGCAACCGATTGCCAACGATGTCGTCGTTCCCGAGCCCCCGCCCGATTCACAGGCCGGCGATCCGAGCCAGGCCGAGCGGGAGCGAGCCAAGGCCGAACCGGAAGATACCTATCGTTACATGGACATCGTGCCGGCTTTTCGCGAGCAGGTCTCGCGTTATGGAACCGATCGACTGGGCCTTCCCTGCGGCGGCTCGGCGCTTCGTGTTGGTTTACCGCCAGGACGCTTTCGACAGCCAGGCCAACCGCGCCGCGGCGCAAAAAGCCGGTCTGAGCCTGGAACCGCCCGCAACCTGGACACAGCTCGATGCGCTCGCCCGGTTTTTCCAGGGTCGCGATTGGGATGGCCAGGGCGGTCCCGACTACGGCATCGCCTTGGTCCTCGGGCCGGACGCCGAGGATCTCGGCAACGCGACGTTCCTGGCGCGGGCAGCCAGCCTGGGCCAGCATCGCGACCACTACTCGTTCCTGTTCGATGCCGAGACGATGGCGCCGCGCATCGAAGCTCCACCGTTCGTCGAGGCCTTGAAGGCGCTCGTGAGCCTCAAAGCTCTGGGGCCGCCGGGCATGGACGGGTTCGACGGCGCTCGCGCTTGCGCAGCGTTCCGGACCGGCAAGGTTGCCATGCTCATCGATCGTGCCGAACGTGCCGCCGCCTGGTCGCACGGCAAGCCGGTGGGAGTCGCACGCTTGCCAGGCTCCGAACGGGTCTTCGAGCCGGCTCTCAAGGCATGGCAGCCCGCCTCGCCTCCCAATTCACCGAGCTACTTGCCCGATGGCGGGGGCTGGCTGATCGGTGTGAGCGCGCGTCTCTCCGGTAAGAAACTCGAGGCGGCCCTTGACTTTGCCAAATATCTCACGAGCCCCGACAATTCCAACCGCATCCGGGCCGAGCGGCCGTTTCCGATGCTGCCGGTCCGTTCCGCGTTGATGGGTCTTGGGCTGCCGGATCCGACGAGTGCGCCCGACGTCGGCTCCCGCGAGTGGTCTGAAGCGGTTCAGCGCACCCTGCTGGCCGATCGGGTTGTTCCGGGCCTGCGCATTCCGCTTGCCGGCGGCTATCTCGCAGACCTGGCGGAGGGACGCGCGAAGGCCCTCGCCGGACAGCGTCCCGACCAAGCCCTCCACGGCGTCGCCCTTGCCTGGACCGAACGGACCAAATCCCTGGGAACGCGGCATCAGACCTGGCACTATCGCCGGAGCCTGAATAGTCTGGCCACCCTCCCCCATCCGCCCGAACGTGGAAAGTGAAGGGACACTCTCGTGGATGAGCCCCTAGGGCCCACGCCGACGCTCAATGCCGACATCGAGACCGAGGTCAAGGAGTTGATGGGCCTGTTCGATCTCCCGGCCTTCGCGCGGCGGGGCCAGGAAGTCGAACATTCCCAGGAGCGGTTGCATGAGCGCTGTCGTGCGATGCGTGGAGACTTGCTCGATATGGTGCGCATGAGGCTTCGCCAGTGGGCCGGCTCCGTCACGGGACCAGACGCCTGGAGGCGTATCTTCACCGCCTCGATCGAGCCGCTCTGGGACTTGAGCGATGCCGAAGCGCCGCGCTGGGCTCCTTCGGCCGCTCCCAGCCGCCGCCAGATCGCCATTGCCCGCGACCTGATCGCGGCGGTGCTCCGGTTCAACACCCGATGGGCCCGATGTCTCGATCAGGTGAATCTCGATCCGGTCAATCACGCGATCGAGCGGTACAACCGCTACTATGTCCTCGAGAAAGAGTGTGTCGTGGGCTCGGCACGAATCGCCGCCCGTCACTTCGTGCCGGTCGCCCGAATCGACCGGGAGACCCTGCTGCGATCTCATCCCGCTCTGCCTGTTCCCGAGCTTCTGGTTCAGTCGCGGGATGCGGGCCGGGTTTCTTCGTGAAGCGAACCCAGAGCCCGGCAAGAGAGCCGGTATCCTAACCTATGAAGTGGTTACCTATGAATGGACTTTCAGTGCGATTCCGATCAGGGCCACCCTGCGCGATGCAAATCCTTTTCCCCCCCTTGCGAAGGGGGGGCCAGGGGGGGTTATCCCGGCACAACCAATCACGGGGCTTTCAGAGTCGCTTTTTTCCCGACTCCCCTCCCCTGATGGCCCCGTTGTGAAGGATGGGAATGCCATTCACGACGTCCGAGGCGGCCGTCCCCGCACCCCCCCTGGCCCCCCCTTCGCGAGGGGGGGAAAGGAAACGCGCATTCCCTTCGCAAGCGGGGGAACGGGAGCGGGCTCTCCTTTCGCAAGGGGAGAAAAGAGAACGCGCATCCCCTTTGCAAGCGGGGGAACCGGAGCGCACGCCCCGTTCGCAAGCGGGGAAGAGGGAACGCACTGTTGGACGCGGGTAGCCCGCCGCGAACGAAAAACCCAGCATGGCACCGCGCCGAGGTCGCTCCGATCCGCCTCGACGCCCAGCGGATGTCGTGGCGGCGGATCTCGATCGGCCGTTCTGCTCTGCGCGGCCATTCTGGCTTTCGGGCTGACCGGAGACGCAGCCAGACCGGCCCTGGCCGCCACGGATGACGGTCCGGATGCGGCTCGATCGCCGCTCAGCTTCCAGATCGACCGCGCCTCGCCGGTGCCGGCCGGGCGCTTGAACGCGCGGGTGTACGTGTTCCTCTCACGCGATGAATCGGGTCTCGAGCCGCGAAATGGGCCAAACTGGTTTCGACCTGAGCCTTTTTTCGCCGTGGATGTCGAAAATTGGGATCCGAACCAACCGGTTCGGCTGGGACCACGCGCCGATGGGTTTCCCGGCCGTCTTGATGAATTGAAGCCCGGCCGGTACGCCATCCAGGCAGTCGTCCGTCTCAATCGCGACACCCATCGGATCGGCGACGGTGAAGGGAACGCTTACGGACCGATCGTTCACGCCGAGCTCGACCCGAAGCGGGGAGGAATGATCGAGCTGAAAGTCGATAAGCTGGTCAAGCCGCGCACATTTCCGGCAACCGATCGAATCAAGCTCGTCGAGCTGCCAAGCCCGAAGCTTTCGGCGTTTTACCATCGCTCGATCAAACACGGCGCCGCCTTGATCCTTCCCGCGAGCCTTGACAGAGCGCCGCCTGGCCGAAAGGTGCCAACTCTCTACATCATTCCGGGATTTGGCGGCGACCATTTCATGGCCAGGCGATTCGCGGGCAGTTCGCGGTTGGCAATCGCCCAGGACTTCATTCGCGTGGTGCTGGATCCCGATTGCGGCACGGGGCACCATGTCTTCGCCGATAGCGCGACCAACGGCCCGCGTGGAACGGCCCTGGTCGAGGAATTCATCCCCTTTATCGAGCGCACGTATCCCGCAATCGCCGATCCTCGCGCCCGGCTGCTGAACGGCCATTCCTCGGGCGGCTGGAGCAGCCTCTGGCTCCAGGTGGCCTATCCCGACTTCTTCGGCGGAACCTGGTCGACCAGCCCGGACCCGGTCGATTTCCGCGACTTCCAGCGGATCGACATCTACGCACCCGGCGAAAACATGTTCCGCGACCGTGCGGGAAAACGCCGGCCGATCGCCCGGATGGGCGAGACGCCATGGCTCTTTTACGACAATTTCTCACGGATGGACGACGTCATCGGCTGGGGAGGACAGCTCGGCTCGTTCGAGGCTGTCTTCAGCCCCATCGACCACGCGGGCCGGCCGCGCAAGCTCTGGGACCGCAAGACCGGAGCCATCGACCCCGCGGTCGCCAAAGCCTGGGAAAAATACGATATCAGGCTGGTGCTCGAGCGGAACTGGCCGGTGCTTCGCCCCAAGCTCAGGGGCAAGCTGCACGTCATCACCGGCGGTGTGGATACCTTTTACCTCGAGGGCGCCGTGGCGCTGCTCAAGGAATCAATGGCCAAGCTGGAGAGCGACGCCGTGGTCGATATCATCCCCAGACGGGACCATAGCACAGTCATGGACCAGGCACTTGCCAGCCGGCTGGACCGCGAGATGCATGCGGCGGTCGGCGACTTGCTTCCCTCGGGATCGCAGCCAAGCCCTTGAGTGGGACAGCCGCCCTCGGCTGTCATCTGACGGGACAGCCGAGGGCGGCTGTCCCACTTGCCCCAGGAGTTTTCCGATGCCGGTGCTCGAGCGCGAGGAGTATATCGAGCAGGCGTATTTCTTCCATACCTTCCGCGAGCGACTGATTGACGGCCTGCCGGCGCAAGACATCCTGGGGCGAATCGGCGAGGAGCTGCTCTCGACCACCAAGCTGCCGATGGCCGTGTCGTTTCTGCACATCGAGCTCAAAGCCAACGGTCAGATCGGCCCCGCCATGGTCAAACTCGGCCATTACTTCACGCTCTTCCAGGCACACGTCATCAGTCAGGCCGAGCAAGACCTGAGCCGCTTCGCCATGGAACAAGCTCTGCTGGTCCTCGAACGCGAGGCCAAGTTCAAGACCGAAGGCCCGTCGCTGCCGGCGCTTTTCGTCTTTCATTTTGAAGCCATTGCGCGCAACCGGCTGGGATACACCCGAGGACTGGCCGCCATCGCCGCCGACCCGTTTTATACCGAAGACTGGAGCGACTACATCCTTACGGTGCGCTCCCGCTTAGGCGACGTCGATTTCGCCGACCTGATCTACGTTCGCTCCGCGTGCTACGTCAACGAGCGCCGCCGGCTTAATTCCGAATTCGTCCCCAAGTTTCCAACTCTCTTCGGTGAGAAGGAAGGCAAGATCGCCCGAGCCAACCGCGGCCGCGATCCGCTCTACCTCTTCGCGGCACTCCAGCGCCAGCTCGGCTACCCGGAAGTGCCTCGCCCGCGCCGTCCTGACGAGCTCGAATCGCGCGTCCTGCTTCTCGAACAGCGAATCGCCCAGCTCGAAAACCGCCTCAAGGCCGCCGAAAGCGACATCCAACACGACGTCAACCTATCCGCGGTCATCGTCAAGCCGGAAGACACCGCCGGCGTTCCCAAAGGGTGGGGAAAGACTTAGGCGGAGCGCAACAATTAGTGTCGCCTTTCGCGGAGCGAAAGACGACTCTTCCGGTAACTTATTTCCGCCCAGATCCTTTGTCCCTGGTCCGTTGTCCCTGGTCCGTCGAGAACTGCTTTTGGGCCAATGACCGACGCGCGAGATCTTGCCATGAAACCACCAACGTTGCCGCTGATCGTTGTTCTCTCCCTCGTCACCGCAGTTCGCCCGCTGTCTGCTGCCGGCTCGCAAACAATGGAACGGATCGTCGTCGACCCAGACTTCGCCGGTGCCTATCAGGTTGAGGTTGCCGACGTCAACGGCGACAAGAAGCCCGACATCATCGCCGTCGGCGGCAGCACGTGTGCCTGGTACGAGAATCCAACGTGGAAGAAGCGTGTCGTCACCGGCCCGACTCAAACGCCCGGCATCATCTCGAGCGCGACCGCCGACCTTGATGGCGACGGCAAGGCCGAGATCGCGGTAGCCTACGAGTTTGCGATGAATGCGCCCACGAAGGGCAAGCTCTTACTGGCCACGCAGGGCCGCTCTGCCGACGACGCCTGGACGCTCACTCGGCTTGCGGATGTCGGAAGTATCCACCGCCTGCGCTTCGGCGATATCGACGGCGATCACAAGCTCGACCTGGTGGTCGCTCCGATCTTCGGGCGGGACGCCAAGCCGCCCAGTTACAGCGGCGCCGCCGAACTGCATATCTTCAGCCAGAGCGGAAGCCGGGGCACCAAAGTATGGCGCAATCGCGTCGTGGCCAGACGCGAGGTGATGCACGCCATCGAGGTCATCGACGCCGACGGCGACGGAGTCTCTGACATCCTGACCGCCGACAACGGAGGCGTCATTCTCCTTCGGCGCAAGACGAGCGGGTTCTTGGCCCTCACTCCTGGCTCAGCGGGCCCGGCCCCGAAGCGCGGCGCGAGCGAGGTCCACCTGGGCAAGCTGGCCGGCGGACGCAAATTCCTCGCCACCATCGAGCCCTGGCACGGCCACCAGGTTGCCGTATGCATGGCAGCCGGCGATTCCCGAGACCGCGGCGGCGACGATGCCAGAGCGCTCCAATTCAGCCCACGAATTGTCCTGGACGACACGCTCGCCGACGGCCACGCGCTCTGGGTTGCCGACGTCGATGGCGATGGCGACGATGAGATCTTCGCAGGCCACCGCGGCAAGGACCACCGGGTGTCCCTCTACGACTTCGACCGCACGAGCAAGACCTGGAACCGAACCGTCATCGACCGCGACATCGCCGCCCAGGACCTCCGCGGCGGCGACCTCGACGGCGACGGAACCCCTGACATCGTCGCGGTCGGTGGCGCAACTCATAACGTCGTCTGGTATCGCTTCAATCCTGCGACATGACGAAGAATTGCAGAGTCTTCATCAGCCACTTGTCCCCTTGCTTGACGCGAACCTGGACGAACGGAAACTTGCCCTGCTTGTCCACGTTGGGCTGAAAGACGCCCTCGATGATCAGCACGTCCGGGGTGGCGAAGCGGGCGAACTCAACCGTGTTTTTCGAGGTTGTTTTCTCGCCCGGGTCCTTGAAGATGTCGCGGTACAGGGTTTCGATTTCCGCGCGGCCGCTTTTGTTGGTCACCTTGACCTCGCCAGTATCGTTATCTTTCTGGAGCCAGAAGAGCTGGGCGTCTTCGGTGTACGTCGCGGCCATGGCCGCCGCGTCATGGGTGTCGAACAATGCGGAGCCCTTGTTGAGCAGGTCCTGGGCCACATCTTTGGCCTTTTCTTCCTGGGCCTTCGCGCCCATGGGCAGGGCGATCAGTAACGTGAAAATCGCCAGGCTTCTCATGACTGTGTCTCCATCGAGCCTTTGAGCCCTGGAAGTAAGTTTGATTATGGTGCCAAGCTTTCGCTCGGCCCCGACAGTCCGCGTATTCACGGCGAGAGAAGATGAACTGGCTCGCAGGCGGCGCGCACAAAAAGGCCGTGGTGGTCTACACAAAGAAGTTGGCGCTCCCGCAAGCGGGATCAATCGCATAAAATGCGAAGTTCTGACGCCCCAGGCCGAGCACCTCGAACCTGGTACTTGAACTACGTGCTTCGCCACCACGGCAGGCTTCATTTTGACACGATCAAAACTGTTGTCAACAGGCGAGTGGGCCAAAAATCAGCGGTTCTTAAGGATTCCTGATCCGTTCAATCTTTGATTGACGGATCGCTTCTCCTGATCGCCGCCATCGCCAGGTCGAACCGCTCCCGCTCGCGCTGGTTGGCGGCAACGAGGTCGACGATGGACCTTTTGATCTGCGTGTCAGCGATGGCCAGGTCGGCGTTCGCACGAAGTGCAGAAGGAGCCGGCGAAGGGCGAGCGGGGTCGCGTTAGCGCGCCGAGTTGCGCGGAATGCCTCCCGGCGCTCACGCGACCGGGCTCGCCGTGGAAGTGCCCGATCGCTTCCTTAAGGGACTCGCCGCGGATGAACCGCATGGCGCAAAACGGTCGGCGCGCAAAAAATGCCGTGCCGGTCGTCCCAAAGAGGTCGGCGCTCCCGAAACCGGGATACGTCGCAATCGCGACCTTCTGACGCCCCAGGGCAAAGACCTCATCCCTGGTACTTGAAGACGGGCTCAACCGCCACGGCAACTTTTATTTTGACACGCTCCGGGTCATAGTCAAGGCGCTCCCTGCCCCGATCTTCTACTTCGTGCCTTGTCCCGGTACCTGGCAGACCCGAACGATCAGCAGGACGGGTTGGCTCACCGCCTGATGGAAAGAGTAAGATCAAGACTCAATCGGCCGGGATGCTCTCGCAGACGGGAAACCACCATCGATGAAAATCACGCGAATCGCGGTCTATGGGGTCGAGCTGCCGCTCCATGAGGGTAGCTACAATTGGTCCGGCGGGAAGTCGGTGTCGGTCTTTGACAGCACGATCGTCGCGGTCGAGACTGATCAAGGAGTGACCGGCCACGGGGAGGTCTGTCCGCTGGGACCGTTCTACCTGCCGGCTTACGCGCTCGGGCCCGGACGGGAATCGCCGAGCTGGGCCCGCATCTCCTAGGCGACGACCCGCGCCAGATCGGCCGCTTGAACCGGCGAATGGACGCGGCCCTTCAGGGCCACCCGTATGTGAAGTCGGCTCTCGACATCGCGTGCTGGGACATCCTGGGCAAGGTGACCGGTCAGCCGGTCTGCGTGCTGCTCGGTGGGCGTTACGGAGAAGACTTCGTACTTTATCGGGCGATCTCGCAGGATGAGCCCGAGGCCATGGCGAAGCGGGTGGCGGGCTACCGCGCCCAGGGGTACCGGCGGTTCCAGCTCAAGGTCGGTGGTGACCCCGAGGTTGACGTCGAGCGGATCCGCGCCGCGGCCGCCGAGCTGGAACCGGGCGACCGGCTGGTCGCCGATGCCAACACCGGCTGGCTGATGCACGACGCTCTGCGCGTCGTCCGGGCCGTGCGCGACATCGACGTCTACATCGAACAGCCATGCCGCTCGTACGACGAATGCCTGACCGTCCGCCGCCACTGCGATCACCCGTTCGTGCTCGACGAGAGCATTGACTCGCTCGATCCCCTGCTCCGCGGCCACGCCGACCGAGCCATGGACGTGGTCAACATCAAGATCAGCAAGTTCGGCGGCCTGACCAAGGCCAGACAGGCACGCGATCTGTGTGTCTCGCTCGGGATCGCGATGACGATCGAGGATAGCTGGGGAGGCGATATCACCACGGCCGCAATTGCCCATCTGGCACACAGCACGCCACACGATTACTTGTTCACATCAACCGACTTCAACAGCTATGTCACGGTCAGCACGGCCCACGGGCGCCGCAGCGCGTCGCGGGCAGGATGTCGGCCCCGCTGGTCCCGGGGCTGGGGATCAGTCCGCGCATGGAAGTTCTGGGGGAACCGGTTTTCGAAGTTCGCTAGCAAGCGCCGATCGGGCCGTCCCATGAGTGAGCCAATGGCCGAAGGCCGGTCGCAACTTGCACCCTACTCGCACCTGGGGAGATTGATTCGATGAGCTGGCCATACCGGATCGTGGCGATTCTCTTGATCGCACTGCCGGTCAAACCGCTGATCGCGGCGGAAGACCACGACCCCTCGCGCCTCACGGTCGAGCGGGTCTTCGCCGCCCATGAGTTCGAGCCCGAGCGGGTGTCGGCCCGCTGGCTGGCCGGCGATTCGGCCTATCTGACGCTGGAAATGTCAAAGGAGAGCACCGGCGGCCAGGACCTGGTGCGGAACGACCCCGCCAGCGGCAACAAGAGTGTGCTAGTTCCGGCCGCTTTGCTGATTCCGCCCGGTACCAGCAAGCCGCTCGCCATCGACGAATACGCACTGACTCCCGATCGGGCCCGGCTCTTGATCTACACGAATTCCCAGCGCGTCTGGCGCACCAACGCGCGGGGAGATTACTGGGTGCTCGACCGCTCGAGCCGCGAGCTGGGCAAGCTGGGCGGTGATGCTCCGCCGGCCTCGCTCATGCACGCCAAGATCGCACCCGATGGTTCGAGAGCTGCCTATGTTCTCCGCAACAATCTCTACGTCGAAGACCTGCGCGACCACCACGTGACAAAGCTGACCAATTCGAGCTCACGCGATGAAATCAACGGCACCTTCGACTGGGTGTATGAGGAAGAGCTTGGGCTCCGTGACGGCTTTCGTTTTAGCCCGGACGGGACCTCCATCGCCTACTGGCAGCTCAACACCCGCGACGTGCCGGATTTCTTCCTGGTGAACAACACCGATGCGCTCTATCCCCGCGTTATTCCCATCAAGTACCCCAAGGTCGGCCAGAAGAACGCTTTCTGCCGGGTTGGCGTCATTTCAGCGCGAGGTGGAGAAACGCGCTGGCTGGATTTGCCCGGCGATCCCACCGAGCATTACATCGCTTCCATGGAGTGGGTGAAAGACACCGGTGAAATCGTGCTGCAGCGGTTGAACCGGCTCCAGAATACCGATCGGGTCATGAGGGCCGACCTGCGCACGGGCAAAGCCGAGACGATCTTGACCGAGCATGACGACGCCTGGATCGATTTTCCGGAAGAGCTGCGCTGGCTGCATGGCGGCCGGGAGTTCCTCTGGCTGAGCGAGCGCGACGGCTGGCGCCACCTGTATCGCGTCGATCGAGCGGGAAAGTCGATCGCTCTGATCACTCCTGGCGATTTCGACGTGATCCGGCTCGTCGAGATCGACCAGTCCGCGGGCTGGGTTTACTTCATGGCCTCGCCGGAAAACCCCACTCAGGCGTATCTCTACCGCGTCAGGCTGGATGGCACGAGCCGCGAGCGAGTGACGCCCGCTGGACTGCCGGGCACGCACGAATACCAGATCTCGCCGGATGGGCGGTGGGCGATCCATCGATACTCGGCCATGGCCACAATTCCGACGACCGATTTGATCCGGCTGCCGGGCCACGAGCGGGTGCGCGTGCTGGCCGATAATTCGGCCCTCCGAAAAAAGATCGACGCTCTCAAGCCGGTGAAAATCGAGTTTTTCCGGGTCAATATCGGCGGCGGAATCGAGCTCGATGCCTGGTGCCTGCTTCCGCCTGACTTTGATTCGAGCGCCAGGTATCCGCTGCTCGTCCATGTCTACGGCGAACCGGCCGGACAGACCGTCCTCGACCGCTGGGGCGGCGGCAACCAACTCTGGCACTGGATGCTCGCGCAAGAGGGGTATGTCATCATGAGCTTCGATAATCGAGGCACACCCGCGCCGCGCGGCCGGGCCTGGCGGAAGGCGGTCAATCGCCAGATCGGTGTGCTGGCACCCAAGGATCAGGCCGCGGCAGTGAGAGCAGTGCTCAAAAGGCGGCCCTATCTCGACGCCCGGCGCGTCGGCGTATGGGGCTGGAGCGGCGGCGGTTCGATGAGCTTGCACGCCATCTTCAAGTTTCCCGATCTCTATTCGACGGCAATCTCCATCGCGCCGGTCGCCAATCAGCGGTACTATGATACGATCTATCAAGAACGGTATATGGGCCTGCCCGAAGAGAACGTCGAAGGTTACACCCAGGGGTCGCCGATCAATTTCGCTCATCAGCTCAAGGGCAACCTTCTCCTGATCCACGGCACCGGCGACGACAACTGCCATTACCAGGGCACCGAGGCACTGATCAACGAGCTGATCAAGCACAACAAGCCGTTCACGATGATGGCTTACCCGAACCGGTCGCACGCGATCAACGAGGGGCTCAACACGACGGTGCATCTTCGCGAGTTGATGACTCGGTATTTGAAGGAGCATCTGCAGCCTGGGCCAGTTCCGGCGAAACGCAAAGATGCAATGATCAGCTCGAATTATCGAGCGCTGCAAAAGGAAAGAAAGTCCCGGAGGCGGGCAGAGACGCCCGCCCCACTATGATCGAGCCGGTGCAGCCCCTTCAGGTGCTCCAGATCCCGGTCGGTGATTTGCGTGCCCTGAAGGTCGATCCACGTGACATCGTGAAATCAGCGACAGCGCGACGCGCAGGCTCATCGCTAGGCGCCATGACCGCCGGCGGGTCGGTTTGACCGGCTGTATGCTTGGAATATCGATTTTCACTGACCTGGACTCGAGACCAGCTCGCGAAGGGGTTGCGGGCAGCTCTTCCACGTCGCAAGATAAGTTGCCTCAAGCGGAGCAGGCACATAGAAGTTGTGGTCCAGGAAAAGCGGCATGTCCGGGACAACATCCCCCACCGCGACGGGCTCGACGTATGCTGTCGCATGTTCACCCGCCGCGTACGCGACCAGCGTAAGAGGCTTGTAGGCGGGTAGCTCGAACTCGAAAGGCTCCTCCGCGATCCCATCCCAGATTACTTTATGAATTCCTTGCGGGTCCCGCTCAGTTGGCGGGAGGAAGTTGACGATCAACAGATGAATGCCGTTAGAAAGCAGGTCCAGCGCTTTTTCAGAGAACGACCGGATCGCCTGCTGGCTGCTTTTGTTTCCCGGCGACACGATTTCGATTACCGCGACAAGATCGCGGAGCCCACGACGGATCGCAATGCGGTCGGCCTTCGCGGCGTAGAGATTTTCCTCGGCGGATTGGATCACGAATCGCGTGTTCGGTTGTCGTTCAGTCACCCCCGATTGGGGCTCAATGAGCGCGCAGAATCCATCGGGAAGACGCCCGGAGTTCAGAGCATCGCAGAGGGACGCAGCCCACCGCTGATGAAAGTGGTGGAACAACCCGGCCGGAACGCGTGCCCAATCGTGAATCGGCATTGGCTCTCCTTCGGGGGAATCGAGCTTTCATTGTATCGCCAGCGCCGAACGCGGGCCAAGCTCGGATCGATGTTCCCATCGGGACTCCGACCGAATACGATTGTCTGATCGTCGTCGATCACACCGAGGCTTCACACATCCGGGAGCGATGGGCATGCTCGAGCTCAGCGGGTTGATTCGAGAGTATTGCGAGATCCTGAACCAGGAGCGCCTGCTCTCGGAGCGGAAGGAAACGCTCCGAGCCGCCATCGAGGAAGAAATGGCCCGTCAGAATGTTGACCGCACGCAAACCAGAGATGGGAGCGCAAGCCACATGAATCGGTTCAAGCTGGTTCCGAGGCGAGAGCCGGTCCTCAATCTGCTCGGCAGCGATGACCTCTTCGCGTTTGCGAGCTTTACGCCCGCGCGAGTCAAGGAGATACTCGTACCCAAGTACGGCCGTGAAACGCTGATCCCCTTGTTCGACATTCAGAAGACACGCTACCTCTTGATCAAGCGATTCACTGGGGGTAACTGAGCAAGTCTGTGGTCAGTTGCCATTCGACCAGATTGTCGGTCATGATCGACAGGCGGCCTCGGGGCTCGGTTTGGCTTGGGTAAGATGTTCCACCGGCTCGGTGGCGAGCGCCGGCTTGCTACGTGGAACCGCTCAGGAAGCTGCCCAGGCGAGCCGCCGCGTCCGATCCGACCGATCCGACCGATCCGACCGATCAAATGCGGCGGCCGGCCTGGTTCTTCACGGGAGAAAGCCTAATGGTCCACCCAAGCAATTCCGCGGTCCCGCTTAGCCCCGCGGTTGGCCCCCTGCTCGACTCCTCCGACCCCTCGATCTACCAAGTGACCACCAAGGCCGACGGGCCGGCCGGATCGCTTCCGCTCTCCGACGCAATGCTCAAGGAGTGGCCGTCGGGCGACCTGTTTGGCCTGACCCAGAATGCCGGAATGGGCTGGACGGCGGCCGAGGTGGCGCGCGATCCGTATCTGATCCTCAGCACGCAGGGTGGACTGCGGGCGGCTGACGGCCAGCCGATCGCGCTCGGCTATCACACCGGACACTGGGAGATCGGGCTGCTCGTCGAGGAAGCCGCCGCGGAACTGAAGCGGTGCGACGTCGTCCCGTTCGCCGGCATGGTCTCCGATCCCTGCGACGGCCGCACTCAGGGCACCGCCGGCATGATGGATAGCCTGCCTTATCGCAACGATGCCGCGATCGTCTTCCGCCGATTGATCCGCTCGCTGCCCTTGCGCAAGGGAGTCCTCGGGATCGCCACCTGCGACAAGGGGCTACCGGCGATGATGATGGCTCTGGCGGGCTCGAAGCACTTGCCGGGTGTGCTGGTTCCCGGCGGAGTCACCTTGCCCCCCCGCGAAGGAGAAGACGCCGGGAAGGTCCAGTCGATCGGCGCGCGTTACGCTCACGGCGAGCTGACTCTGCACGAGGCCGCCGAGCTTGGCTGCCGGGCGTGCGCCAGCGCAGGTGGCGGTTGTCAGTTTCTGGGCACGGCGGCCACGTCACAGGTCGTCGCCGAGGCCCTGGGCATGACACTGCCGCACGCCGCGCTCGCGCCCTCTGGACAGCCCATCTGGCGCGACATGGCGCGCCGCTCCGGCCGAGCCCTCGTCGCGATGGCGACGCGAGGGATCACGCTCGGTCATGTCCTGACCGAGGCCGCAATCCGCAACGCCATGGTAGTCCACGCCGCATTCGGTGGCTCGACCAACCTGATTCTCCACATCCCGGCGATCGCCTTCGCCGCCGGACTGCCGCGCCCCACGGTCGACGACTGGCACGCGATCAATGTCAAGGTCCCCCGGCTGGTGAGCGTTTTGCCCAACGGCCCCTTCTATCACCCCACGGTGCGTGCGTTTCTCGCCGGCGGCGTCCCCGAGGTGATGCTCCACCTGCGGGAGCTCGGCCTGCTCGATGAGACGGCCCTGACGATTACTGGCGAGCCGCTCGCGTACGTGCTCGACTGGTGGCAGACGAGCGAGCGACGTGCGCGGCTTCGCCAGGAACTGTTCGAGCAGGACGGCGTCGATCCCGACCTTGTGATCATGAACCCGAGCCAGGCCCGCGAGCGCGGACTCACGAGTACCGTCACCTTCCCACGCGGGAATCTGGCGCCCGAGGGCTCGGTGATCAAGAGCACGGCCATCGACCCGGGCGTGGTCGATCCGGACGGGATCTACCGCAAGACCGGGCCTGCGCGGGTCTTCACGCGCGAGCGCGCGGCGATCGCCGCGATCAAAGGACAGAGCGAGCAGCCGATCAAGCCCGGAGACATCCTGGTCCTCATAGGCCGGGGACCAGCGGGAGCCGGCATGGAAGAGATCTACCAGATCACGGCGGCTCTGCGCCATCTTGCGTTCGGCAAGCACGTCGCGGTCTTGACCGACGCCCGATTCTCGGGGGTTTCCACCGGCGCGTGCGTCGGCCATATAAGTCCCGAAGCACTCGCGGGGGGACCGATCGGCAAGCTCCGCGACGGCGACTTGATCCGGATCGTCGTCGATCGCATTAACCTGGAAGGGTCTCTCGATCTGGTCGGCGCCGACGGACTTGAATTCGGTGCCGATCAAGCCGCCCGCGTGCTCGCCGAGCGCTTGCCGCATCCCCTGCTCTCTCCCGACCCCGACCTACCCGACGACACCCGGCTCTGGGCGGCCTTGCAAGCAGTCGGCGGCGGCACCTGGGGCGGATGCGTGTTCGATACCGAGGCGATCATCGCGACGCTGCGCGCGGGCGTCGCAGCGAGGAAGACACCCGATAAGAACGCGGGCTGAGCCGTCAGTGGGAAGGCACGTACGCTTTTCGAAATCTCGAATCGAGAACCGCGGCTTCCGGGTCGCTCATCGGGAGGCACCATGCTCAGTACACGAATCATTGCGACACTGCTCTATCGTATCTTCCTCCTTTCGCTGATCGCTGCGGTCTTGTGGGTCAAGGGCTATCTGTGGTGGATCCTCGGCATCGCGGTTTTCCTCTATCTGCTCAATGCGTTCATGAACCTGCCGATTGGCTTTCGGCGCGAAGACGACGAGGACGACGAGGATGAGGACGAAGATTCGGACGTGGAGAACAATGGCAACGATAAGGCGCCATTCTAACTTCCATTTGGAGCTCCGAGCCATGAAAACAAGGTATAGGCGCTTGGGCTGGTTGACGGTTTTGGTCGGCTTGGTTTCAAGCGGGCCAGTCTGTGGAGACGAAGTCTTGGCGTTCCGGCGTGTGCGGGTGTTTGATGGTGCCGCGGTCAAGCCGGAAACGACCGTGATCGTGCGCGGAGGAGTCATCGCGGCCGTGGGCGGTGTCGATGTCCCCGCTGGCGCGATCGTGATCGACGGCCGGGGCAAGACCCTGCTTCCTGGATTGATCGACGCCCACACCCATACGTTCTCCGAGGAACAGCTCAAGGCAGCAGCTATTTTCGGCGTGACAACCGAGCTGGACATGTTCACCAGTTCGGATTTCGCGGCTGCGCGGCGGAGCGAGCAGGCCGCTGGCAAGGCAACTGGCCGATCCGACCTGTTCTCAGCCGGAACACTGGTAACAGCCCCTGGCGGCCATGGAACTGAGTATGGGTTTCCGATTCCGACAATCACATCGGCCGACCAGGCCGAGGCCTTCGTGACGGCGCGGATCGCCGAGGGTTCCGACTACATAAAGATCGTCTACGACGACGGTAAAGAATTCGGAATTCCCTGGAAGACTCTCGACGAACCGACCCTGGGTGCGGTCATCCGCGCAGCCAAGTCGCGGAACAAGCTGGCGGTTGTCCACATCCTCGCTCGCGAACATGCTCGCCGGGCAATCGCGGCTGGGGCCGATGGTCTGGTGCACGTGTTCGTCGACAAGCCGGCCGACGACGCCCTGATTCGCCTGGCAGCCGAGCACAAGCTGTTCGTCATCCCGACTCTCACGGTAATTGACACCGTCAATCATACGGGCGCCAATGCGGCCCTCGCCGAAGATCCGGCGATCGCGCCGTATCTAAGTCCCGACGACGTGCGGATGCTGAAGGCGAGCTTTCCGGGCAAATCGGCGCCCCCTGATTTACTCAAGATTCCCGGGGAAACGGTCAAGGCCTTGAGAGCAGCGGGGGTGAAGATTCTGGCGGGAACGGATTGCAGCAACCCGGGCACTGCGCACGGAGCCAGCCTCCATCGTGAGCTTGAACTCTTGGTGGCGACCGGTATGAAACCGATCGACGCACTCGCCGCCGCGACCTCGGTCACGGCCGATGTATTCGGCTTGAAAGATCGCGGCCGGATCGCGCCGGGGCTTCGTGCCGACCTGGTGCTCGTCGCCGGTGACCCTACGAATGAAATCGCCGCAACCCGCGCGATCGTCGGGGTCTGGAAGCAAGGCCGTGCGATTGACCGAGCGGCTTACCGCGCCCAGGTTCAAAGTCGGCGCGAAGCCATCGCCAAGTTGAAAGAGACGCCGGCACCTCCGGGATCAGAGCGGGGATTGATCAGCGATTTCGAAGGTGAGAAGGCCACAACCAAAACTGCGTTCGGAGCCGGCTGGATGGTCTCGACCGACGCGCTGCGGGGCGGTAAGTCGAAGGCCGAAGTTTCGCTGGTCGGCGGCGCCAGAAATTCGCCGCATGCACTCAAAATCACCGGTACCATCGAAGCCGGGCCTGGCCAGCACTGGGCTGGCGTCATGTTCTCGCCAGGGGCCCAGCCTATGTCTCCGGCAAACCTCTCGGCCAAGCGCGGCGTCACGTTCTGGGCTCGAGGGGACGGCAAACCCATGTATGTAATGGTCTTCAGCCAGGTTCGCGGCTATGTCCCAGCCATGAAGACGTTCAGCGCCGGCCGCGAATGGACGTCGATTCACTTCAATTGGAATGAATTCGACGGCCTCGACGGAACTGGCACGCTGGGTATTTTCATCGGTGGTGGCGTAGAGGGTGGCCCATTCGAGCTGCAGCTCGATGACGTCGTGCTGGAACCAGTCAAACCAAACTGAAATCCCATTCGGCACTTTCGGATGGGCCCATCGCGCTGTTCGGGCGAACTTGATGAACTTCAGCGAGAAGCTGAGGCTCTGTCGATCGTGCCGTTACCAGGCAATCCTGGGCGGGAAGAATTCGGCGATCAGATCTTCGTAAAACGGACGAAGCCCGAGCACGTGGGGAGGTTCGTGCCCCTTGGAGTAAAGATCATACGGGTTGAACTGGCGGACCCACTCCATGCGGCGCTGATCTTCCAGGTTCATGAGAGGGGTGTAGGCCCCTTCGCGATGGGCGGCGTAAAACGAGTGATAGCGGATCATCGCCAGCCCTTCGCCGGGCAGATACTCCTTGACGATGTGATACAGGTATTCATCGTGGCCCCAGGACATGTGGACGCGATCGAGTCCGCCGCCCCGCTCGTAGATGCCACACTCAGTCTGATACTCCGAGACATTCCAGTCGGGATTGTCCCGGAAGAACTCCGGAAAGACCACCTTGTCGGAGTAGCGGCAGCCGACGGGAAAGGTGTCGCCGACCACGGCCCATTGAGGCTCGCCGAAGAGGCAGAGGATCTTACCAAGGTCATGAATCAGACCGACCAGGATGAACCATCGGGGATGACCATCCGCCCGAATCGCCTCGGCTGTCTGCAACAAGTGTTCGATCTGGGTTAATTGCGTGTCGGGGTCACTGTCATCGACCAGAGTATCGAGGAACTCCATCGCCTCCCAGATTCCCATCGCACGGTGGTTCTTCGCCAGATATTCCGCCTCCTTGCCGCGCACGAACTCGAGGGTCTGATGGCGGTGATTCAGCCTGTAGAATTCACGTACCGCGGGCCGTACGTTATGGCCATAATCGCGGAACGAAGACTTCTCCTTGGGACGCGGATAGCGCTCATGCAGGAATTCCTCCCACTCGTCGACGCTGGACAGCGGATTCGACTTCGACGATCTCAGGGAGGGCTCCGACACGCGAGATCTCTCCTGCCTGTGCGACCGATTTTAGCTTCAGCCGGTTAGAGCACCACTATCCGAGCGGGGATCGCGGCATCGTGCCGCGAGCGCGTTTGATTCTACGCTAAGTCCAGTCGAATACGGAAGATCAAGCCAGAGAAGCCATTTCGACACCTGTCTGATCGAGCGCGGTTCTCGGCCATTCCAGGATCGGCACTGCCGATTTCGCGAGATCCAACCGCTTCGGATTGGTCGGTTGGGCGACCTCTGATAAGATTGAATCGCCGATTCTGCGCATTCGATCTCTCAGGATCTGACCGTCGTGAACCAATCCCGTGAACCGTTGCCCTTTGCGTCTGCTCTAAGATGGAACGAGGACGGCTTGATCCCGGCGATTGTGCAGGATGCTGAAAATGGCGACGTTTTGATGCTGGCCTGGATGAACGAACGGGCGTTGCGGGATACGCTCACGACGGGCCAGACGCACTTTTACTCGCGGTCGCGGCGGACACACTGGCACAAGGGAGGCACGTCGGGTCACGTGCAATATGTCGAGTCGATCGCGATCGACTGCGATGGCGACGTCCTCTTGATCAAGGCCCGTCAGATCGGTGGGGCCTGTCATGAGGGATATCGTTCGTGTTTCTTCCGTCGCCTGGGCGATGGCGGACGGATCGAGCTGATTGCCGAGCCAGTGTTCGATGTAGCGGCAGTTTATCGTTCAACACGAGGAACGGGCCAGGGAGCAGCGACGTCGGACGGCGGTCTGGGGTCGGCGGCAGAGTGAGGCGGACCATCACCACCGGGAACCGAGATAACCTACCGAAATCCGCTTGGGAAGAGTAGACTTTGTGAAGTTGGTTACACGGAAACCGTCGCTCGGCTGGCGCGGCTGCCGAGCTTCTGCGAGGTGCGGGAGCGATTCAACCGAGGAGATAAACTATGCGTAAGCCGCGCCTGATGACTCCCGGGCCAGCGATGGTCCCCGAGGATGTGCTCCTGGAGTTGGCCCGCCCCGTGATCCACCACCGGTCGGATGAGGCCAAGGAGGTGATCACGGAGGTCATCGCAGGGCTCAAGGAGGTCTTCGGGACCACGAACGACGTCTTGATCTTGACCGCCTCGGGAACCGGAGCGATGGAAGCGGCCGCGGTGAACACGGTGCATCCGGGCGGGAAGGCCCTTGTTCTCAACGCGGGGCATTTCGCAGCGCGGTGGGCCCATATCTGCAAGGCCTTCGGCATCAAATCGGTTTCACTGGAAACGGAGTGGGGCCAACCGGTCGATCCGGACCGCGTGGCGGAAGCCCTGGGCCAGCATCCCGACACGGTGTGCGTGATGGGAACCCTGAGCGAGACCTCGACGGGCACGGGACATCCCGTCGAGGCGATCGGCCGCGTGGTTGCGCGGACACCCGCCGTCTTTGCCGTCGATGGCATCTCGGGCGTCGGCGCGATGGAATGCCGGACCGATGAGTGGGGAATCGACCTTCTCTGCGTTGGCTCCCAGAAGGCCCTCATGTTGCCTCCGGGGCTGGCGTTCGTGGCGGTCAGCCCCAAGGCGTGGGCCAAGATCGACAGCTTCGAGTCGCACAGCTTCTATTTCAACCTCAAAGCGGCTCGCAAGAAAATCAAGGAGTTCGACACGCCCTATACGCCAGCCCACACCTTGATCCTGGCTCTGCGCGCGTCGCTGCGCCGAATCAAGCAAGAGGGGATCGCGAACGTCCTCGCGCGCCATCGCCGGATGAGCGAGGCTTGCCAGGCTGGAATCTCGGCACTCGGGCTCGAGCTGTATAGCGCGAGACCGGCCGAGGGATTGACGGCATTTCGCGTCCCCGAGGGTTTGAAGGACTCGCAGATCCGGAGCACGATGTCCGAGCAATTCGGCATTTACACGGTCGGCGGACAGGACAAGCTCAAGGGCAAGATCATCCGGATCGGCCACATGGGCTATACCGATGAGATCGATGTGATCGGCACGCTGGCGGCACTGGAAATGGCCCTGGCCGCCTTGGGGTACGACTTCGAGCCGGGCCGAGGCGTGACCGCGGCCCAGCAAGTGCTGATTGGCCAGAAGAACCCGGTCGCGGTCGGCTGATCGAGACATGGTTACGAGACATCGAAGCCATCGATAACGGCGTTTGATTTTTCCCGGAATCGCTGTGGCCACATGGAGCCTTCGATCGTGACGCGTCGCGTGCTGGTGACTGACAAATTGGCTGAAGAGGGGCTTGCCCGGCTCGCGCCAGGAGCCGGGGATCGAGGTCGTGGTCGATACCAAGCTGGCCCAGGATTCCGCACTGCTGCGCCAGGCACTCACCGAAGCCGACGGAATCGTCATCCGATCGGGCACCCAGTTGACGGCTCAGGTCCTGGAAGGCCAGTCGCGGCTCAAGGCGATCGTGCGCGCCGGCGTGGGCGTCGACAACATCGACGTCGCAGCGGCGACGCGCCGCGGCATCGTCGTGATGAACACGCCAGGGGGCAACACGATTTCGACGGCCGAGCATACCATGGCTCTGCTTGCTTGCGCTGGCACGGAACGTGGCCAAGGCCAACGAGAGCCTGAAGGCCGGCAAGTGGGAGCGGACCAAGTTCACGGGCACGCAGCTCGAGGGCAAGACGCTGGGCGTGATCGGCCTGGGCCGGGTCGGCCTTGCGGTTGCGAAGCGGGCACAGGCCTTCGGCTTGACGGTCGTCGGCTTCGACCCGTTCCTGGCAGCCGACAAGGCGCTCGAGCACGGTGTCAGAGCGTCGCGCGGCTCGACGATCTCTGGGGCCGTTGCGACTTCATCTCGTTGCACACGCCTCTGACGGCCGAGACGCGCAACCTCATCGGCGCCCGCGAGCTGGCACTGATGAAACCGACGGTACGGCTCATCAACTGCGCCCGCGGCGGCCTGATCGACGAGGCCGCCCTCAAGGAGGCGCTCGACTCGGGCAAGGTCGCCGGTGCGGCGATTGACGTCTTCGAGCCGGAGCCGCCTCCCGCCGATCATCCCCTGCTCCGTCATCCCCAGGTCCTGGTAACGCCTCACCTGGGGGCCTCGACCGAGGAAGCGCAGGTCTCCGTCGCCATCGAGGCGGCCCGGCTGCTGTGCGATTTCCTGACGCGGGGCCAGGTACGGTTCTCCGTGAACATGCCAACGCTGGATCGGGCCGAGATCGAGGACGTGCGGCTCTATCTCGATCTGGCCTGGCGTCTGGGCATGCTCCATGCCCAGATGGATCGGGGAACGCTCAAGAACGCCAAGCTCACCTATCGGGGCGAGGTCGCCCACAAGAACACCAAGCTCATCACGGCCAGCTTCGCCGCCGGGTTGATGGCAGCAGCACTCGAGGAGCAGGTCAACCTGGTGAATGCCATGGCTCTGGCCCGCGAGCGCGGAATCGAGATCGAAGAGAGCAGCCGCCGAGGCACCGGGCGACTTCGGCACGTTGGTCCAGACCCAGGTCACCACCGAGCGGAAGACCTACCTCGCGACCGGCACCTTGTTTGGCAAGCAGTTTCTCCGCCTCGTCCGGCTAGGCTCCTACCTGCTCGACGCTCACATCGATGGAACACTGCTGATCTTCACGCACAAGGACCGGCCCGGCCTGATCGGCTTCATCGGCCGGACGCTCGGCGACGAAGGGGTCAATATCGCCCAGATGAATGTCGGCCGCGAGGAGCAAGGCGGCGAGGCCATCGGCGTCGTCAACCTCGACAGCGTCCCCTCCGCGCAGGCCCTCGAAACCGTCCGCCAGCATCCCGACATCCTCAGCCTGAGCGTGATCAAGCTGCCGCCGCTGGGCGCGGTTCCGGCCTGGCTGGGGTCGTGGTAACTCGGCCCGCGCAGTTTTCGTGACCAGGCTGGACAGTGCTTTCGATGCGGCCCAGAATGAGAGGAGGGCTTGCGCGTAGTGCCGCGGCCCGGAAGCGGATCTTGCCATGAGAAATTACTTGAGTTACGCCTTGACGGATCGGGAAATCGCCAGGGAGCTGGTCGGAAACGTCGCCTGGAATCGGGCTTACGGCGCTTTCGTAGAGCGCACACCGAGCTGCGTGAACGCCCACACGAAGAGCAACCCCATCACGAGGTCGATCACGGCGAATGGCTTCCAGAGCCCCGGGATGCCTTCCGCGTTCCAGTACCGAAACGTGACACCGCAATAGGCCGCTTTCAGCATGATGCCGTACGGAATCAGCTTGCAGTTCTCGATCGGCTTCGCCGCGATCGCGGCGAACATCGTGCCGAAGATGACCAGGAGCGCCGCGGGGAACTGGACGTAGGCCCAATGGTTGGGCGGAGTGACCGCCGCGAGGCGAAACACCCAGGCCGGCGCGATCAGGAAAGCGGCCCCAATCACTCCGTCGTACAGAGCCGCGATGAGGAACAGTGCCTTGATCAAGCTCGCTGTGTTCATGAGCGCGCCTCCTCGCTGCGCGCGAAGGCGTCGCGGTAGGTCTTCTCGAAACTGGCGCGACGCCGCTCGGTCGATTCTTGACTGTAGAGTCGCACACCGAGCTCGCGAAATCCACACCTCAGCTCCTCCGAAGACATGAGCTGCGGCCGGAAGTTGACGTCAAAGAGAGTACAGGTTTCCCAGGCATCATCGCGGAGCAGCCGTCCTTCTCGCTTCAGGCGCGAGTAGAGCGGCGTTCCGGGGAACGGCGTCTGGACCGTGATCTGAACGTCAAACAGCTCTGTCTCCGTGGCGAATTCCAGAACCTTGTCGAAAATCTCCGGTCCATGGCCGTCGAGACCAATGATGAAGCACCCATTGACTCGAATTCCAAATGACTGGATGCGACGCACGGCCTCCTTGGATTCTCGCCAGCGTTTGAGCTTCCAGTCGCTCTTCAGCTCCAGCCCCCGTAGGCCCCACTCGCCAGGGCTCTCGAAACCGATGAGCACCTCGGCGCAGCCGCTCTCCTTCATGAGCCGGAGCAGGTCGTCGTCCTCGTGGACCGACAGGTCGGTCTCGGCAAACCAGCGGATCTTTCGTTTCGTCAACTCGGGGAGAAGCTCTCTCCAGTAACGATGGTTCACGAACGCGTTGTCGTCCGCGAACTCGATGAACGGACGTCTCCACAACGTCTTGATGCGATCGATCTCGCTGAGCACGCGTTCGACCGGCTTTTGTTTGTAATGAGGCGTCAGCAGAATGGAGCTGGCGCAAAACTCGCAACGAAACGGACACCCCCGGCTCGTCTGCACAATCAGCCGGTTGTACCTCTCAGGCTCGAGCAGGTTGAAAGCCGGCATCGGCGCGTCCTCGAGGGAGAAATCGCCCCGGCCGCGGTACGTGTCTTTGAGCTCGCGACGCTCGGCATCCTTCAACACGTCGGGCCAGACCGATTCTCCCTCGCCGATGATCACGGCATCGGCGTGCCGGCCGGCTTCCTCGGGCAGCGCGGTGACATGCAGACCTCCCAGCACGACCGGCACGCCCAGATCGCGATAACGATCCGCCAGCTCATAGGCCTCTTTGATCTGGGCGCTCAGACTCGATATCCCCACGAGATCGAACCGGTCGGGAAGCCGGTCGAGCTCACGAATATCCTTGACCTCGAGGTACTCGCAACGGTGGTGCGACGGCACCATGCCTGCGAGCGTGAGCAATCCCAGACTGGGTAAAGATGCGATCGTCCGGCCCCTCTCCATGAAGCCCGGCAAGGTCATTCCCACTCGCACCAAATCGGGATCACAGACCCGCATACCGCTCATTGCGATCAAGCCGATTCTCATGGTATCAGTCCTCTGATGAGGAGTTCAGCCGTCGCGAGCACCAAGCTCACAACCGGGATAAAGAAGAGGTAGCGAAAGGACTCGCGCCAGGCAGAAAGAAAACAGATCGTGGGCATCGCCACGGCTCCGACCAGGAAAGCGATCGACGACACCCACGGCAGTTCTTCCAGTCGAAGGTGTTCCACCGAGAAGACGAATGCAAGATTCAAGAAGCCCGTTCCAAAGAACGAGACGTGCCCGAGCCGGATCATGCGGCGGCGCCACGATGCATATCCACCCAGCCAGTCCTCTCGGTGGAAGAAGAGCCCAAGAATGGTGCCAACGCCAAGACCAGTCAGGATTGCGATCCACCCTGCCTGGTAGTTAATCTCGGGCACCGTATTCCTCCTACTAACTCATGGCGAAATGCGGTTGCGCTGCGCCAGGTGTGGACGTAGTTTCACTCAAAGTCAGTCGAGGGTCAACGTCGGCCTCCGGGAGCCGATCGGACAAACCCTCTTTCCCCGCGGCCGAGTGTAAGAAAACCGCCGCCACCGACGACTGAGTCAATAGATCGTTCGAGCCGCCGGAGAAGCTCATGCCAGACTGGCAGGAACTCATGGAGCGGGAGGGAAAGGCGGTCTGGCAGACGGCCTACCGACTGCTCGGCAACCGAGCCGACGCCGATGAGTGCTTTCAGGAAGCATTCCTCGCCGCAGTTGAAGTCTCGCGTCGCGAGGAGGTCCAGCACTGGGGCGCGTTGCTCCGGCGCCTGGCCGCTGTCCGCGCCATGGACCGCCTGCGCCAGCGATACCGGCACCGCACGGGTCTGCAGGCGGCTAACTGGGACGCTCTGCCTGGCCCCGCTCGATCACCCTCCGAGGTCGCGGAGGATTCCGAGCTGGGCGAACGGCTTCGAGCGGCCCTCGCCTGCTTGCCATCGAAGCAGGCTGAAGTCTTCTGCCTCCACCACCTGGAAGACTGGAGCTATCAGGAAACGGCTTCACACCTGGCGATTTCCGTTGACGCCGTTGGCGTGCTCCTGCACCGAGCTCGGCACCGGCTCCGTGAACTGCTCGACTCGTTTGCCGACGTCCCCCGACCCGCAAGACACGCGCCCGTTCCGAGCTCGGATCCGACCAGCCTTCCCGAGGAGTCGAAATGAGCGCGAAACCTCCACTCCCCTCCCCCGATGACCCGATCGATCGTGCGGCCGAGGCCATCCGGCGCGCCCCCATTCCGGAAGGACCGTCTGAGCAGACCACCGCCCGGACGCTCGCTGCCTTACGTGCGGCAGACGACGCCCCGGCCATCGTTCCTTTGAAAAGGAGAAGAGTCATGTTGTCGATCTTGAAAGCCGCGGGCGCGATTCTGGCATCCGCCGGCGGTTTACTCTACCTCGTCAGTTACCCACCGGCATCGGCGACGACCGAGTTCACCGAAGTGGCGCGGAAGCTGCAAGACGCTCACACTCTCAGCTTTCGCCAGATCATGACGATAACCGGCCAGGATGCCCAGACCGCCCAGATCTCGTACAAGGTACCAGGGCTACTCCGATCTGAAGCCGTGCCGGCTGGCGGACAAGTCGCCATCGTGGACGTGCCCCATGGAAAAAGCTTGATCCTAAATCCGGCTGATAAGTCCGCGCTACTGCTCGAGGAACCGCTAGCCCAAGGTCGCCCACGCAAGCTCGATCCGGCCGCGTCGATGATCGAAGACATGCGCCGGCTCGCGCAGAAGGATGGCGAGCCCGTGGGCGAGAAGGTCATCGGCGATGTCCATGCGAGGGGCTTTCACGTGAAAGAACAAGGGCAAGACATGACCGTCTGGATCGATCCAGAGAAACGGCTCCCGCTCTTGGTCGAAGTCAAGGGCCGCGTTGCGGGCCTGGAGTTTCACATGACTCTCGCCGACATCCGGCTCGATCCGAAACTTGACGAAAGCCTCTTCGTGCTCGATCCACCGGCGGGTTATGCCCTTCGCAAAATGGGAGCGAAGCTCGTGATGACGGCGGAAGAGGCCGTGGTGCGCTTGCTCCGGACCTACGCCGAGATTTCCGGTGGAAGCTTTCCGTCCCGCATCGACGATTTCAACTCGCTCAGGCAGGTACTCTCCAGAGAGAAAATCACAAAGATTCCCGAAGCCGATCGCTACGAGCTTGCCTCTGCGACAGCGTTCATTGTGGGGTTCACGCAACCGACCAAGGACCACTACGGCTACAAGGCCGACGGTATCAAGCTCGGTGACGCCAAGTCGATCATCTTCTGGTACAAGCCCGACGGAAAGACCACATACCGCGTGGTCTACGGCGACCTGCACTTCGGGGACGTCGCGGCTGACAAGCTCCCCGAGAAGCCTAAGTTCTGATCTCGCTGGAATTCGTCGACCAAGGAGCACCGGACGGGAGGCCGGGCGTCGCCCTCGTGCCCTTCCCGGCCGGTGCCTTGGATCCTGACGTGCGTCGATCACTCGAATTCAATCGAGCGCGACGGTGACTGTCTTGAGCTCGGTGTAGTTATCGAGCGACTTCTCGCCGAGTTCTCTCCCGATGCCGCTGGTCTTGAACCCGCCGAAGGGCGCCGCGGCGTCGAAGACGTCGTAGCAATTGATCCAGACCGTCCCTGCGCGGATGCGGTCGGCAACGGCGTGGGCTTTCTTGAGATCGCGGGTCCAGACTGCCGCGGCCAGGCCGTAGTCGGTCGTGTTGGCCCGCTCGATCACCTCGTCGATTTCCTTGAACCTGAGCACCTGCATCACCGGTCCAAAGATCTCCTCCCTGGCGATCGCCATGTTGTCCTTGACCTCGGCAAAGACCGTGGGCTTGATGAAATAGCCCCGAGACCCAAACCGCTCGCCGCCGGTTACGCACCGCGCGCCCTGCTCTTTGCCCGACTTGATGTAGCCGAGCACCTTGTCGAACTGAGTCTTGTCGACCTGCGGGCCCTGCTCGGTCTTGGCATCAAACGGATCGCCGAGCTGGCGCTTTTCGCTGGCGGTGGCGAGTCGTTCAACCATCGCGTCGTAAACCTTGTCTTGAACCAGCAGCCGGCTGCCAGCACAGCAGCATTGGCCCTGGTTCAGAAAAAGGCCGAGCATCGCCCCGTTGACCGCCGCGTCGAGATCGGCATCCGCGAAGACGATGTTAGGGCTCTTGCCCCCAAGCTCGAGCGTGACCCGCTTGAGCGTACCGGCAGCGTTCTGCATGATGATCCGGCCGATCTCGGTCAACCCGGTAAAGGCGATCTTATCAACGCCGCGGTGCTTGACCAGCGCATCGCCGGCCGTCTCCCCATAGCCGGGAACGATATTGATCACGCCCGCGGGAAATCCAGCTTCCAGGGCGAGCTGACCCAGGCGCAGGGCGGTCAGCGGGGTTTGCTCGGCCGGCTTGAGGACGACGGTGCACCCCGCCGCCAGTGCCGGGCCCCACTTCCACGCGACCATCAACATCGGAAAGTTCCAGGGGATGATCTGCCCGACAACACCGACCGGCTCGCGCTTGGTGTAACAGAAATACCGGCCGCGCACCGGGATTGTCTGGCCGTGAATCTTGTCGGCCCAGCCGGCATAATAGCGGAAGCAGTCGATCACGAGCGGCAAATCGGCGCTCTTGCTCTCACCGATCGGCTTGCCGTTATCCAGCGTTTCGAGCTCGGCGAGTTCGTCCGTATGCGACTCGATCACGTCGGCGAGCTTGTTCAGGAGCCGTCCCCGATCGCGCGCGTCCATGGTGCGCCAGGGCCCGGAATCAAACGCCTTGCGCGCAGCCTTCACCGCCAGATCGATATCGGCCGCATCCCCTTCGGCCACCTGGGTGATCACCTCCTCCGTAGCGGGGTTGATTGTGTCAAACGTCTTGCCGCTCTGGCTGTCGCGCCACTTGCCATCGATCAGCATCTTGGTCTGGTACGTGGTACCGACCTTGCGGCGCGCCTTGGTTGCCGTGGCCATGAGTTGTTCTCCCTGACAAAGAACCGAGCGATCCTCGCGGGGGTCGAATCCTTTCCTCGAACCACTGGCGTCATCTTAATGATCGAACAGCGAGCAACTCAAGCGCGGCAGAGTTTCCTGCCCGGACTACAATCCGTCACCTGCCTTCGCAAACACCCGATTCGCCCCAGACTCCCATTACCACTTATCGATCGGTCCAGAGGGAACGGGGACGTAGAAGTCATGATGGCCCGGCATCGGCAATTCGGGCCCGGCGGCCCGAGCGATCGCGACGACTTCGTCGAAGAGCGCCGGACTTGAAAGGTTGAGCAGGCGCCGATAAAGCAGCCTCGGCATCCGGGTGAAATGGAAGTACCACTTGAGGATCTTGCGAAACTGAAGGCAGCCATAGTGCTCGCCGCGCCTGGCGATCAATCCATGGAAATGCAGGCCCATCAGGTCGAGTCGTTCGTTGAAGGTCGGCTCCGTGCCCGGGTCGCCCGTTCGACTCCAGGCATCGAGCTGGCTGAAGATGAAGGGATTGGCCAGAGCACCCGGCCGATCGAGATGGCAGCGCAACCGGTTTCCTCGAAGGTTGCCGCGGCATCGGCGATCGTGCGGATGTCGCCGTTGGCGACGATCGGGATCCGCTCGACCGCCTCGACCACCGCGGCAATTCCCGCCCGGTTGACCGCTCCCTTAAATCCTTGTTCACGCGTCCGGCCGTGGACGATCACGGCCGCGACACCGACTTGCTCGAACGCGCGGGCCAGTGTCGGTGCGGTCAGCGACTGGTCGTCCCATCCCAGCCGCATCTTCACGGTCACTGGAATGCTCACAGCGCCCACAATCGCCGAGATCAGCTCGACGGCGCGATCGACCTCGCACATGAGCGCCGAGCCGCCACCATTCTTGACGACTTTCCTGACCGGGCACCCCATGTTGATATCGACAGCCGATGCCCCCTGCCCTTCGACGCAGCGGGCCGCTTCCTGCATCTCGGCGATCACCGTGCCGTAAATCTGGATCGAGAGGGGCCTGTCCGTCTCGCAGGTCTCGGACAACTCCAAGGCGCGCCGCCGCCCTTCGACCAGCGACCGGGCGTTGACCAGGTCGGTCGTGGCCGAACCCAGTCCGCCACACTGACGGACTGCCAGCCGAAACGCCAGGCTGGTGTAGCCCGCGAGGGGTGCCAGGAAAAACCGCGAGGGAATTGTCGCACGGCCCAGGCACATCGGCTCGCGCATGATGGCGGGAGCAGGTGGTAGCAAGTGTAAACAGGGCTCTGGCAAGCGTGGCTCCTTGCCGCTTTCACAGGTGACTAAGTGCACCCGCGGAACGGATTGCGCAAGTGTACGTCAGGCTTTGAAGGTGCCATAATGACAGGTTTTTCGACACTGTAGCAAGGAAATCGGGCGGCAGGCTTTGCCCCAGGGTGGACCATGGCGGAGAAACTCGTTCCCACGCTCTGCGCTTGTCATTCCTGGAATAGTGCGTGCACGCTATTGTTGCTAATAGTGCACATGTGCAGTCATTCTCGCACGCTCAAGCTTAGCCCCTCTCACGAGGAGCCGGAGCTCCTTCATGCCTCGCCACAGCGTGATCCAGCCCGGCATCCCATCTCGGCGGCGGTTCATGTGGCCTCCGAGCCGTCCCAGGGCGAGCAGCACCTCCGCCACCGTCGTCAGGTCGCGCTCCGTCGCCAGACTGAGTATCTGCAGCTCCAACTCGTCGAGACCCGTGCACGTCGCGGGAGCATCTGGGTAGTCGCGGCCCAGCTCGCGCAGGTCCAGCAGCCGCAGCGCCACCACGCTCATCACTGCGATCGCCGCGAACAATCGGTTGGCCCGCTCCAACTGCAATTTCTCCACCTTCATGCCGGTCTTGAGGCCCTTGTGAAACTCCTCGATCAGAAAGCGTGTGGCGTAGTCCATCACGACCACCACCACCTCGCTAAAGCTCTCGGTCGGCAAGTCGGTGTACAGCACCCATTCCAACGCCTCGACGCCCCCAGATGGATCTGCCTCCCAGACCCGGATGAACCAGCAGTCGATCGGCTCCCCCGTACCGGCCGCTTGGCCCGCGCGCTCCGGCGCTTTGACGCGCACCGGGCCACAACTAATCAGCAGCTTCGCTCGACGCGCGGGCTGCCCGTCACGGCCACGCAGTTCCAGATACATCCCCCCCAGCGGTGCCACGCTCGTGATGTGCTCGAAGACCAGCCCGAGCCGCTTACCATCGGCCGGATTGAGCAGAACGCGATTCTGACTGACCCGGATCACGAAGCCGTGGCCCAATGCTCGACAGGACGCCATAAACTCATAAATATCCGCCTCGCGATCGGCGACCCGCACCCAGCGGACCGCCGGATCGCTCGGTGCGCGCCCGATGCGGGTGCCCGAGTCGAGCCAGCGGTCCGACTCTCGATCCCGGATCTGCCGCTGCCGCGATCCGGCCTGCTTCGGCGTCTCCGGATCCCTGGGGGAGCGAATCAGGTATTGCTGGTCGGCCAGCCCCAGGATCGTCACCGGTGGGCGATGCCCGCTTGCGTCCGGTACGGACGAGAGGGGAGCACGCACCGCGAGAATCGAGTGAAGGAGAAAGCCCTGCTGCCCCGGCTCCGAATCACCAATCGGTCCCAGCCCGGGTATCGGCTGCTTGCGATGGGAGTAGGAGGGAAAGGTCGTGTCCTCCAAGAGGAGGTATCGACCGGGCGTGCGGAGCTCGGCCATCACCAGTCGGCGATGACGCGCCTGGATTGCATCCGGGACCACCTCGCGTTCGTCGAGGAGGTCGTAAGTGGCGTCGATGTCGTACTTGCGGCTGAAGAGTTCGGGGATCATCTTGCCAGGCTGCTCGGCAAGCGCCTTCGCCAACGCCATGATCCGCTTCCTCCGGGCGCAATTGCCGACCCTGATCCCATCGAACTGCGCCGAGCCCAGTCCCCTGGCGGGGCGTTGTGAATTGACATCCATGTGAACATAGTTGGCTACATCCATGAGTCTGCTGGTAAGATTCAGCCAACCATGATACCAAATTCTCAGGAATGACAAGCGCAGAGCGTGGGAACGAGTCACCTGATTCCCCTGCTACAGTATCGGTTTTTCGAGGTTTTCTTCAAGCACTCGTCGGTGAGGGGCATTCCGTCGTCAGTTCCACCGTGCACACCGATCCGTCAACAAGCTTGAGGGAAAAGGGCCGGAATGGTTGGGGCGCATAGCTTGGCGAATCTGGTCAACGCTCCGCATGATCACGACCCCGTCGTGGGCTTCTTGATCCTCGACCGCAAACGTTGCCTTGCCAGCGAATTGGCCGTTCGCGCACAGTCTTCTAGAGAGCTTCGATCGTGGGATCGGCCACTTCCGCTTCATCGCCCAAGGGCGCGTGCGACTCGACCAGCGGAGCCGTCCGGTTGCCATCGCCTGGTGCGCCGTTGCCGTCGCCAGCGTCGGCGGCCCCATCCCCGGCCGGAACGGAATCGGCGGTGATTGCGGCTTTCGCATCCCCGTTGGGCCGACCCGCCATCTCGGGGAGCGGCCGGGTAGTGAAGCTTTGCTTGACCTTTTCCAGCCACTCTGGCTCAGGAATGCCGTAGGGCCGGAATTTCTCGATGCGGTTTTCCTCTTCGCTGAAATACAACGCCCGGTTTTCACCGAGCTTGCTCGCCGCCGGCATGTCTATGAGCGTACTGGAGTCGTTGGCGCTCATCTGGAACAGGATCCGGTTCTCGAATTCCTTGGTCCCCTGGCGGTCGAAAGTCCGGTTGAGATTGTTGACACTGTCGCACCAGACCATCGTGTGGACCCCCACCGGCGGCCCTTCGCGGAGAATATCGCCGAATAGCTTTGACGGCGGGACCGGTTTGCTTTCGTCGTATCGCGAGTAACCAAAGTCGTCGTCCGCCTTGCGAAGATCGCGGAACCGCTGAAGATCGTAAATCATGATGTAGATCGGTCCTTGATCCTCGGTCGAGGCTTTCTGGCGGCTCTCGACCTCGGCAGCCAGGTCGGCGAACGTCGTTGACAAGTTGCGCCACGTCACGTTGACCACCGGATGAGGCAGAGCGGAGGCGAGCTGACCGAGTTTCCCCGCCAGCGCCGAGTCGAACCGGACTGCCGTCCAGGAGGTAGAAGCGGCAGGTCTGGGGACCGACCGGCGCGTGCTGCGCGGCGACGCTGATCGACGCCATCATCATCATGGCGAGCGCCGCCTCGTCGTTCTGGCCGACGATCAGGACGTTGCTGCCGCTCTGCGGGCGGAAGACGATGGACGTCGGGTCCTTGATCGCGATCGCGTCGCCCAGCCACGCATGGTCGGCCTTGGCTGCCTCGCCCCAGTCGGGCCTGGCCAGGAGTTCATTTAAGAGCGGGTTCTTGCCGACCTCCGCGGGGAGGTTTCCCTCGAATACGATCGGGGGCGGAATCGTTCGCTTCAGACCGCGGGCCATCTCCCGGATCTTCTCCAGATAGATCTCTCGGCGCACGTCGGGCAGCCAGACGACCTGGAACAGATTGTTGCCCTCGACCATGCCGTTGGCGTCGTTGTAGATCGCCTCGCCGGGCCTAGTCAAGAGCCGGGCGGCCGTGTTGTCTTCGCTCAAGATCAAGTGGGCGTCGGCTTCGCTGCATTGAAGTGCGATCCGCACCGCCATCTGGCCCAGAGTGGCTCGCGGCAGCGAGTAAGCGCCTCCCAGGGTCTGCGAGCCGAGATGAACGTGCATGCCGAAGGCGCGACCTTGCCGGACCAGGCGATCCAGCAAGAGAGACACCTCCTGGGCAATCTTGTCGTCCTCGATGAAGAACTCCTGAAACTCGTCCACGATCAGCAGGATCCGTGGCATCGGTACCTCGGGCCTCGCCTCGCGATAGCCCGCCAGGTCCTGGCAGCCGAGCTCCCGGTAGATTTCGCCGCGTTGCTTGAGCTCGACATCGAGGCGCTGGAGCACGCTCAAGCCGAACTCGCGTTCGCTCTCGACGGCGATGACGCGCGCATGCGGCAGCTCCATGGTGGCGTAGACCTTGAATTCGACGCCCTTCTTGAAGTCGATCAGATAGAGCTCCAGCTCATCGGGGCTGTAGCGCAGTGCGCCGTTTGTGATCAGCGCGTGCAGGAGCGTCGATTTGCCCGATCCGGTCTTGCCGGAGATCAGACAGTGCTGCGACGTTCCCTTGCCCAGCTTGAGGTGCTGCAGCTTGGTCGCCCCGGCCCGGCCGAGTGGAATGTCGACCCCCTTGCTGGAGTCGAAGCTCCAGTACTGGTCGGGTTTGGGCGCGATGAACTCGAACGGCACCTCGACCCGGTTGGCGTCGCGCCGGCGTTGCCGATCAAGTGGAGCAGCTTCGAAAACCGCGCCTGGTCGGGGGGCGTATCGAGCGCCAGGGGATACCGCCCAAAGTTCGGCTCGCGCCACTGGAGCCGGCTTTCTTTCCAGGCCATGTTCACGCAGTGGCCCTCGAGATCCTTGAGCTGAAAACCCGATGGAAGCTGAAGCTTGGTGTCGAGCAGAACAAGCGCGTAGACGCCGCATCGCGCACCGCTGCTGACGATGCTGACCAACCGCCGGATGGCATTATCGTTGAAATTGGTGGGAAAATTGGCGACGACCACGACCCGGAACGGCTCGGCGACTTCACCCGCCATGGTGTTGTATTCTTCGATCGTCTCGAACTCATTGCGCAGGTATTTCTGGATCACGTTCTCCATGTGCTCGGTGAGGTCGGTCAGCCGCTGCTCGATGTGGGAAGCCTCGGTCCAGATGCGGTTGGTGACCAGCAGCTCGTGATAATCACCCAGGTGCATGAAGGCCGCGAAGTTCTCGCCGAGCCCGACCGGGTCGATGATGGTGAATCGGACTTTTCCCGGTGGTACGGAGCTGAGATACCGGAGCATCAGAGACTGGAGCAGCACGATCGCCGCGTCCTTGCCCGCGTCGGCCGCTCTGATCAGCATCGAGCCCTGGATCGGGAAGGGCAGAAGCGCTGGTAGATCGAAGTGGGTCGTCACCGATTTGAGCCGCGGATCGACGGGAATTCCGTTGGGGAACTGGCTCAAGTCGACCGCGAATGTCCCGAATCGCAGCCCCGGGGGAACCTCGGTCGGCATCTTCCAGCCATCGAGCTCGGGCCGAGACCATTCGAGGAAGCGTCGCGAAGCTTCCTCGTTGACCTGGCCCAGGGTGTCGTCAATCTGCCCCATTCCCTCGGTCCAGTTCTTGATGAGGGAATTCCACGCCTGGGTGTAAAGCTGCTGGGTAGCTTCCTTGATCTTCCGGTTCGACTCATCGAGCTCGCGCCGATCCTTTTCGTATTTCTCCTTGAGCGCAACGATGCGAGGCGGGTAGTGCTCCTCTACCTTTTTGAGCGCTTCTTCGAATTTCTTCTGGATTGCCTCGAGCCGGGCCGGATACTCGATATCGGCCTCCTGCATCGCCTTCTGTTGCCGTTGTTGAAACTCGGCGACGCGGCGGGTCATCGTCTCCTCGGCCTCGCGAACCTTGTCGGCCCGGATGCGCTCGAACTCCTTGAGCTTGGTCTCAAACTCGTTCTTGACCCAGTCCTTGCTCTGCTCAATCAATTGTTCGGCGTCGGTGACCGCCTTGCGCAGCGGGGCGGCATGGCGCAGGCGCGCGGCCGGGCCAGCCCCGCCAGGCCGATCCAGGCCCCGATCCCGCTGCCCAAAGCCGCGACGGCCCCCGCAATGCCGGCGCCCGTCCAGCCGATCGAGGTCTGAGTCCCCAGTGCGCCGGCGACTCCCCCCCCGAGCAGGAGGAACGGCCAGACGAAGACCTGCATCTGCAAGAACCTGGGGAGCTTGAGCGAATCGAGAGCGATCAGTTCATGTTCGATCAGGGTCAGGCCGGCCCGGAGGTGCGTCAGGGGATTGTCCTCGGCGGGCTGTTCGGCGGCCTCGGGCGCCCCAGCATCATCGCCGGGCGTTTCGCCCGGTTGCGCAGGGGTCGCTACAGGGGGGGGAGCGGCCGCCGCGGCCGCCAGGGCCGCGGCTTCCTCCTCGGGACTGCCCTTGGCCAGTCTTCCACATTGCTTCAGCAGGTGGGCCGATTCATCCTGCCTGACGTGGAACTCGTCGATCGTGCCCGCCCACCGGGCCTCGGTCGCCCGCCTCCACTTGATCCCGTCGTCGCGCGTGCCTTCGAAGAACGCCAATGCTTGCCAGCCGGCTTCCTCCTTGGACTTCTTGGCACGGCGCTGGTCCTTCTTGAACTGATCGTCGATCCGCTGCTTTTCCTGGGCGTATTCGTTCTTGGTCGCCTGGGTGTTGCGCTGGTAGGTCTGGTTCACCTCTTGGCGCGCCCGGCCATATTCGGCTTCCAGGGCTTCGCTGTCGACTTTGTACTTGCCGGCAAGCTGCCGAGCGGCCGCACGATACTCGTTCTCTTCGCGTTCAATCCGCCGGCGAAACCCCGTTTCGGTCTCGGATTCGTTCTTGGCACGAGTGGCAATCAGCGCTTCGAGATCCGCAAGCGCAACCGTTTCTTTTTGGACAAGTGGCGACTCAGGCATATTCTCTCAACCCGCTCTGTTATCAAGATGTCCATGCGCGCGGCCCGATACCTGCGAGGTCCACTCGCAGGCGGCAGCCGCGTTCCGCGCGGCCGCGGTTCAGTCCTCCCGGCACTGAGCCCGGAGCTTACCCAGTACTTCGGAAATCTTCTCCATCCCGACGATCGCGTTCTTGGCATTCTGTTCCAGGGGAACGATATGAAGCTTCTCGAACTCGCGGGCGACGGGATCGTCCCAGGTTTCCTGGGCGATGTCCCATTGTTCCCGCACGTGTTTCAGCGCGTGCTGCAGCCGTCCCGAATGCGCGCTCATGATGCCCTCCCCGATACGAGAGTTTCACCGACGGCCGATTCCGTTCCCGGAGCGCCGGCGGGTTTGCTGGAAACGGGTTGCTCGTTCTGCGGTTGCTCGGCGGGCGATTCGGCTTCCGCCTCCGTTGTTCTGGCCGAATCCGCCGTACTGGACGCCCTGGTCGTGGCAGCAGCCCCGGATTCCGCCACCGAGTCGAGCCGGGGTGCCGTCGGGGCCCGCAGCGCGAGATAGGACTCGAGCGCTGCGACCATCTTTTCCATTGCGGCAATCGAACGCTCGAAGCCGCCCGAGAGGTGGTCGCCCAGCGGCTGGGCATGCGCGTGATACTCGGCAATCTCGTGGGTTAGATATGGGATCAGCTTCTTCTTGATCAGGTCGACCTTCTCCTCCGCGGTCCTGAGCCGGCGCTGGGCGTCGCGCAGCGCCTCTTTCTGCTCGGCGTCCGACACCGCGTCGCTTCCCTGCTGCGAGATCTTGCGCTTGTGCAAATCGGCGCGCGCCTGCATCAGCTCCTCTTGCCGGCGCTTGACCTGCGCCTGCCAGTACCCGAGCTGGTCGCGCTCGAGCCAGTCACGCGTGCGCCGCAACTCCATCTCGACGCCGCTCAGCGCGTTCCGCGCCTCCTCGCCGAAGTTGCAGAGGGTGATCTTGAAATCCTTGAGCGTGTCGGTGGACAGGACATTGGCTGATCGACTCATGGCTGCATCCTCAAGGAGGGGCGCCCCACGATCGGGGGGCCCCGTGGTTCGTACAAACTACCAGGAGACTCGCGACGGCGCCGCTTGCCAAAGGCAACTTCCGTACCTGGGACAGCACGCCTACCGTTGCTGCAAGTACTCCTCGATGCGCTCGGCCTTGCGGAGCAAGAAGGGGATGTGCTGATTGGTCGCCTCGGTGAATCGTTTCATGACCTGAAGGGTCTGTTCGAATTCCTCGACGAATTTATCATGCTCCCGGTCGCGCCAGGTTTGGCTCAGCCCCGCAAGCTGACCGTGCATCGTGGTCAACTGCCCCATCATTTCGTTGTTGAACTGCTTGAGCCGGGCGGCAAACCGGCGTAGTTCTTCCGGATTTACAATGGCTTGACCCATTCCAGGCCTCGATTCCAGAGCAGAGACAGGTTTTGGGATGGACGTGCGGTCGAGCAGCCGGCCCGGCACCTGGGAAAAGGACGGACCACGCAACTCATCCCGAGAAATAGCAACTGGCAACCCACTCTGATGTTATTCGTCCCGAAGCGACCTGTAAAGCCTTCTGGTGAACGGGAGGCGTTTCGCTGCCAACTGTCGGTGGTCCGTTGTCCGAGGATTTCCGATTGGTCTGACCGGCGGCTTACCAAGCAGTCAACGCTGGATCACGATCTTGGTCTCGCCGCAGTGCGCGGGTGAACGCGGGCTGGTTCAAGCTACCGGCTCCTTTGCTGCGGGCCGCCCATACTATTCCAGAATCTCGAAATCGTAGTTGGCGCAGAGCGACTTGATGGCCGCGCGATCGTGATCGGGGACACCATCGACCTCCACAAGTCCGTCGCTCTACAATCCAGGTTTCTCGGTTAGCAGTGTACAAAACTCTGCCCGCTGTGGAGTATCTTGACGCTTGCCGCGAGCTGCTCCGGTCTCGGTCGCCGAGAGACTTTGCGCGGATTCTTTTCTTCATGTTCTATTGGGTTGAAGAACCCACCTGGGACTTGAACAGCATCCCGTTGGGTTGGCAGAACCGGCGCTACGGCTACAAGTTCCTTTGCGAGGGACTATCGAGAAGGAAGATCGCGCTTCATGGAAGGACCAACGGCTACGGGGGCAGTACCAGCTCCACGGGCGATCAACCGAATTCGCGCCCGATGACCGGTGTCCGCTACGGCCCGATTCTGAAGGCCGTAAGAAAAGCTAGCGTTTAGCAACGTCGAAAGATCGCCGACTACCTGGCGCAGAGGTTCGCCGAGTCGAAGTATGTCCCATCGGTGCTGCCGCCGGTTGGAGCTGATTTCATGACATTCGCTCGCGGAAAGGACCTCATTCACAAGCTGATCGGCACGCCGTCCGGGGGCGCTGTCCAGCAGTTTTTGATCGCCGCACTTCTGTCTGTCCACCGGCAACGGAGCCGGATCCGCATCGTGACTCACCAAGTTCACACCGCCGACTCCTCCGACCGGGTAGCAGGCGACATCGAGGAATACGCGCATCGCAAGCTCCGCAGGGCGTACACGGTAACGCTCAGTCCGGAGTGGAAAGCTAGGATCCCGGGCTTCCGAGACAAGATGGAAAAGTTCCACCTTTCCAGGTACGTTATCGTTGCGGGTGGCGTGAACGATGACGATGCCTGGGCTGCCCCTGCAAGATTAGCCTTGCAGATAGAGCCCTATGAGCGGCACATTGCCGTCATCGACATCCACGACGTAGTAAACTTCCTCGCCGCCGAGTTAACCCCAGGCGAGCTTCGCGGGGCAGTTAACAAGTGCAATGAATACCTCAACGACTTGAATCTCCGCGGTCGTCCCGAGTATATCGCGACGTATCGAGCAGTGGTTCGCGGCTGGCTTACCTCATCGAGCACCACAGGCTGAAAGCACACTGAACTCTTGCGATCCGGACTCTATGAACAAGTTTTGACGCTGGGACTTCAGCAGGAACTTGACCGCCTGGCTGACCCGCGGCTGTATTCGCTGTCTCCCGTCGATCCGGACGACGCCCACAGCGTCGTCGCACAATACCTCGAGCACTTGCTGGAGAGCTGCCTCGCGACATTGCGCGGTGCTGACGCCGTGGAACGGCAGAAACGGCTCGTCGATCGGATCATCGAAACGCTGATCGTGGAGCTCGGCGACGACTGGACCGAGAAGATCAGCATCGCGACCCCGCTGCGAAGGCTTCTCGCGGTGCATGCGGCCGTCCGTGAGACACCGCTGGAGCGCCCCGATACCCCCCTCGCTCGGTCGGCACTGCTGACCGGTACGCGCGTAGACCCGAGCCTCGGCAGCCAGCTCCGCAAGGAGATTGCCACCGCGGACCGAGTCGACATCCTGTGCTCGTTCATCAAGTGGAGCGGGTTGCGGGTCCTGCTCGATGATCTGCGGCAACTGGCCGATCGGCCTTCCGAAGGCCCGCGCATCCGCGTCATCACGACCAGCTACATGGGGGCCACCGATCCGCGGGCGGTGGAGGCATTGAATGCGTTACCCAGCACCGAAATTCGTGTCAGTTACGACACAAAACGGACTCGACTTCACGCGAAGGCGTACATTTTTCACCGGGAAACCGGATTCGGTAGCGCCTACGTCGGATCCGCGAACTTGTCCAATGCGGCGCTATCCGAGGGGCTTGAATGGACAACGAAAATCAGCCAACACGAGTTGCCTTACCTTTGGAGCAAAGTCGCCGGGACGTTCGAGACGTACTGGCAGGATGACGAGTCTCAAGTTTTCACGGGACAAGCCGTCGAGCGATTGCGAGAGGCGATCCGCCGCGAACGAGCTAGCGCGGCTGAACCGCAAGCGACTTTCGCTTTTGATTTGCGACCATACCCGTTTCAGGAGGAAGTTCTCGACGTCCTGGCAGCGGAGCGCGACGTCCAGAACAAGTTTCGCCACCTGGTCGTCGCGGCAACTGGGACCGGCAAGACGATGATCGCAGCTTTCGACTACGAACGAGTCTGTCGACACGCTGGCACCAAACCCGCGATTCTGTTTGTCGCTCACAGGGAAGAGATCTTGCAGCAGGCCCTGGGATCGTTCCGCGGCGTGCTGCGGGATCAGAATTTCGGTGATCTGCTGGTCGGCGGTCGCGAGCCGGAACAAAACAAGCACCTGTTTTGCTCGATCCAGAGTTACAACTCACGCGAGCTGTGGCAGCGGCAAGCGGATGCATTCGCCTACGTTGTGGTCGACGAATTTCACCACGCCGCCGCGCCGAGCTACCGCCGGCTGCTCGACCACGTTCGTCCCCAGATCCTTCTCGGGCTGACAGCCACGCCCGAACGCTCCGACCAACTGGACGTTCTCAAGTGGTTCGACGGCCGAGCCAGCGCCGAAATTCGGCTGCCCGACGCGATCAATCGTCGGCTGTTGTGCCCGTTCCAGTACTTCGGTGTCGCCGATTCAGTCGCGCTTGATGGCCTCACATGGCAACGGAACGGTTACCGAGTCGAGGACCTCGACCGGGTCTACACGGGAAACGATGTCCGCGCGGCGCTGATCCTTGAAAAACTTCAGGAGATCTTGCTCAACCCGTTGCAGGCGCGGGGGCTCGGCTTCTGCGTAAGCGTCGCCCACGCCGAGTACATGGCGCGTTTCTTCAACGAGCACGGGCTCCCCTCGATCGCACTGACCGCCGAGTCTGACGAGGAAGAGCGGACCGGGGCACAAGCCCGTCTCCATGCGCGCGAAGTGAACTTCATTTTCGTGGTCGATCTTTACAACGAAGGGGTCGATATCCCCGAGGTGGACACGCTTTTGTTCCTCCGTCCTACCGAGAGCCTGACAGTCTACCTCCAGCAGTTCGGCCGTGGGCTTCGGCTGCACGCAGACAAAGAGTGCCTGACCGTTCTAGACTTCATTGGGGCCCAAAGGCGGGAGTTCCGATTCGCCCCCCGGTTCCGGGCCCTCAGTACCCAGCCCGCGACCCGAATTGACCGAGAGATCCAACACGGCTTTCCGCACTTGCCGAGTGGATGCATCGTTCAGCTCGAACGGGTTGCGCAGCAGAGAGTCCTGGAAAACGTCCGCGAGTCGGTCCGCCTGTTGCGCCCTCGGATGATCGGCAGCATCCGCGAGCTCGGCCGGTGTCTGGGCCGCCCACCGTCGATTGCAGAGGCGCTCGATTATCTCGACACCTCCCTTGATGAAATGTTAAAGCGGGGCCTGTGGTCCCAACTGCTGGCCGACGCTGGTCTGGGGCCCGAGCCGGAATCGCCGGACCAGGAGCGGCTCGCCAAAGGGATCCGGCGGCTATGCTACATTGACGACGTTGATCAGATTCGCAGGTTGTTGGCCTACTTGGAAAGCGCGGTGGACCAGGACGCGATAGGTCAGATCGACGAACGACTGTTTGAAATGTTGCACGTCGCGCTCTGGGACGATCAAAGCCGCGGCTGGTCAGCCCGGGACGCCGACGCGCGGCTTCGCCAGAATCCGGCCGCCATGGCGGACCTGCGGAGCGTGCTGGCACATTGTCTGGCCCACGCACCCGCCAGCCACGTAGGACGCATGCCGCACCTATCGGGCCCGCTGACGATTCACTCGCAATACACTCGCGACGAGATCCTCGTTGGCCTGGGATACTGGTCGCTCGAGCAACGGCCGGGTCAGCGAGAGGGGGTCCTCCATCTTGCACAATCCAAGGTGGATGCCTTTTTCGTCACGTTGCAGAAGACGGAAGAGGACTTCTCGCCGACGACGATGTACGAGGACTATCTGATTTCGCACCAGCTTTTTCACTGGCAATCGCAGAGCAATACCTCCGCCGAATCACCCACGGGGCAGCGCTACATCCACCACCGGCAGCTCGGCTATACGCCGCTCCTATTCGTTCGGGAAACTCGAGTATTACCTTCCGGGCTGACTGCGCCATACGCGTTTCTTGGCCCGTGTGGTTATGTATCCCATGAAGGGAGCCGCCCGATGAGCATCGTCTGGAAGCTCAGCCACGCGGTCCCTGCGCGGCTCTTTCGGGTGATGGCACGGCAGAACATCGCATGAGCACAACAGTGGGGAGTAACAACAGGGACGCCGACTGGATTGACGCCGGACCGCTCATCCGAACGGCGGGCCGCCAAATCTGACCGAGCTTGTGCCTGTGGCGACAACGAGAGACTCGATCGGTGCTGAGGTTTAGCCCAGCCCGCTCCCGTCGGGCGGACGCACGAAGCCCCGAAGAACTCGCGCCCGCCAGTTGGGGCCATCGGCCTCGGGGACTCGCGACGCCTCGCCCCCCCATGCCTCGACCCAGCCCCGCCATCGGATCACGACTACGGTGAAATCGACGGCACCCGCGCAGATCTTCGCTCTATCGGCGATGTCGGGTCCGGCCCACGGAGGGCAGAGACGGGTTAGCCGGCTGTGCGATCCACTTTGACCCCGCTGATCTTGTAGAGGCCGCCGACTCCGACGGCCAGGGTGGGTCCCTCCGCTGCACTCAAGCTGTCGAGCCACCCCTGCCGCGAGATGCGGGCCGCGAGGATATCCCTGATCGCTCCACGAGGTCGATCCAGAGGCTGGGCGGGTCGCGAGCGGCGGCCGGAAGCTCGATCCGGATGGGGTTCGTGGCAAGATGGATCGATCCGGGCTCGATTGACGAGAACGCACTGGCATCGCGAGAGGACTCCGGGGATAATCTGGAGCATATCAGACGCAGACGTCCCGGCTGCGATCCCGGGGAAATTCAGGCGGGACGCCCGTGGTCGAAGGACTGATGCGTTTCGTTGAGTCTCGACCAGTTCCTTTGGCCAAAGTTGCATGATGCCGGTGGAGTCGACGAGAGAACCGCGCGATCCGATCGCGATTGTCGGCGTTGGGTGCCTGTTCCCGGGCTGCCAGAGCCCCGCGCAGCTCTGGGAGCGGATTCTCAGCGGCACGTGCGCGACGACCGACGTGCCAGAGGGCCGCTGGCTCATCGAGCCGGATCGGGCGCTCGACCCGACCATCGGCCTGGCGGACCATGTTTATTCCACCAAGGGCGGCTTCGTCACACTACCGCGGCTTGATACCGCCGGTCTCGACCTTGACGTCAAGCTCTTGGAACGGCTGGATCCGCTTTTTCACCTGGTGCTCACGGTCGCCGTGGAAGCCTGGCGCAACGCGCGGACCGAGGCGGTCGATCGAGCCCGGGTCGGGGTGATCTTCGGCAACATCGTCCTGCCGACGGAGACGGCCTCGGCCCTGTCGCGCGAGCTCCTGGGGCGGCTCTTCGAGGAGGGGCTGGGGATTTCGGCCTGTCCAGCGCCCGAAACGCACCCTCTCAATGCGTTTCCGGCCGGATTGCCTGCCGCCCTGGCCGCCAGGGCGCTCGGGCTAGGTGGCGTGGCTTACACGCTCGACGCCGCTTGCGGATCGTCGCTGTATGCTCTCAAGCTGGCGGTCGACGAGCTCCAGTCGGGCCGCGCCGACGCGATGATCTGCGGAGGGGTGTCGCGTCCCGACCCACTCTATACCCAGATGGGATTCTCGCAGCTCCGAGCGCTGTCGGCTCGTGGCAGGCCAGCCCCGTTCGACGCGGGGGCCGATGGACTGGTGGTCGGCGAAGGGGCGGGAATGTTCGTGCTCAAACGCTTGCCCGACGCCCTGGCGCACGGCGACCACATCCACGGTGTCGTCGCCGGAATTGGGCTGTCCAACGACGTCCATGGCGATCTGCTGGCACCGAGCGCCGAAGGACAGCTCCGGGCGATGCGCCTGGCTTACGAGCAGGCCGGCTGGAGCCCGAGGGACGTCGACCTGATCGAATGCCACGCCACGGGAACGCCCCGAGGCGACGCGGTCGAGCTCGAGAGCCTGGGCGAGCTCTGGCGCGACGAACCTGCCCGGAAGAAAAACGCGTGCGTACTCGGCTCTGTGAAATCCAACATCGGCCACACTTTGACCGCAGCCGGCGCGGCCGGCTTGCTCAAGGTGCTTTTGGCTTTGCGTCATCGGGTCTTACCGCCTTCGGCCAATTTTCAGAAGCCACACCCTAGCCTCGGACTTGACGATAGCCCGTTTCACATCCTCAGAAGTCCGGTGCCCTGGCCGAGCCGAGCACCCGGCCACCCCCGCCGGGCGGCTGTCAGCGGGTTCGGCTTCGGCGGGATCAATGCGCATGTTCTGATCGAGGAATGGCCGGGACCCTCCGCGGCAGCCACGTCGAGCACCGATCGCTGGGATCACGCAGGCGGAAGGCATCACGCGGAGCCTGATGACTACGTACCGATGGGAACGGCGAGCAGCAATCGGCGCGATCGCGCAGGCGCAGAACAGCACGCGGAGCGTGATGGCCGCTTACCTATTGCGATCGTCGGGATGGCTGCTCAGTTTGGGCCAATCGGGCCTGGACGGTCGTTCCAGGACCACGTTCTCGGGGACAGACGAGCGACCGAGCCGTCCGCTCCGCCAAACTGGTGGGGAATACCCGATACAGAGTGGTATCGCCAGGCGGGATGGGACCGCCATTCCTTTCCGGGCTACTACCTCGATTCGATGCAGCTTCGAGTCGATCAGTTCCGGATCCCGCCCAGGGAGCTGGTCGAGATGTTGCCCCAGCAGTCGTTGATGCTCGACGTCGCAGCGCATGCCCTGCGCGACGCACACTGGCAATCTCGGCTGGCATCGCGAACCGGCGTGCTCATCGGGATCGGGCTCGATCTGAATACGACCAATTACCACTGGCGCTGGTCGCTGCACGAGCGGGCGCGCGCGTGGAGCAAAGCACTCGGCCTGGATCTGACCGCCGATGAGCTCGCGCACTGGATTGACGAGCTCCGCGCGGTGAGCGCGCCGGCACTCTCGGCGAATCGGACGATGGGTTCGCTCGGAGGCTTGGTCGCTAGCCGGATCGCGCGCGAGTTTCAGATCGGCGGACCGAGTTTTTCGGTTTCGTGCGATGAAAATTCGGGAATTCAAGCCCTGGCGATCGCCACCGACTGGCTCGAGCGTAGCGAGCTCGACGCCGTCGTGGTGGGCGCCGTGGACTTCGCGGGCGACATCCGCGCGGTTCTGGCTCGAGCTCAGCTCCCCTCCGATCCACTGGCCGCAGTCATGCGGGATCGACCCGCCGCGGCCAAAATGACAACCGCCCCGGTCGCTTGCGATGGCGCCGTGTGCCTGATCGTGAAACGCCTCGACGACGCCCGGCGCGACGGCGATCGCATCGCGGCTGTCATCCGCGGCGCGACGGCACGTCATGACCACGTTGCGGTGAGTCCATCGCGCACTCGCTCCGCGAGGAACGAGTCGATCATGATGGACCGGGGCCTCGCGCGCGTCACGCGGCACTCGGTCGGCTATCTCGACATCCAGACCCAGCATCGATCTGCTCTGCAAGACAGCGTGTCGGGAGCCTTGAGGAGCACTCTGCTCGTCTCCCCGGACGCCGCTCCAGGTGGATGCGCGGTGGGATCAATCCTGGATGACTTCGGCCAAATGGGAGCGGCAACGGGGCTTGCGGCGGTCGCCAAGGCCGCGGTGTGCCTCGAGCAGCAGATGATTCCCTGCGCGCACGGATCGTCAGAATGGCTCCGTTCCCTGACCGAGCCCTTGCCGTCATTGTTCGTTCCGGGCGGGCGCCAATTCTGGTTGAGAAATCGCGTGGACGGCCCCCATCGCGCGGGCGTGCGCGTTTGCGGCCTGGGCGGCGTTCTGGGCGAGGTCGTGCTCGAAGAATTCGAGCCATCGACCGGCGCGGAAAAATCGAGCGTTCAAGGACGCGAAGCCTCGGGCGATCGCAGGTGCGGGCTCTTCATGCTGGAAGCCAGCGACCAATCGAACCTTTCCGCGCGAATCGAGGAACTCACGCGCTTCGCGTGCGAGGCATCGTGCCAGGATGTCGATGCGCTGGCCCGGCGCTGGTGGCAACGGTGTCCGGGCGATCGGCAGTTGCATCTGGCAATCGCGATTGTGGCCGACGGTATCGAGACACTGAAGCATCTCCTGGAAACCGCCGCCGTCAAGATCGGCGACCATCGGCTGGAGGGTGACGGCCGGCGAGGATCAATCCATGCCGCACGGGCAGGATCGGCAAGAACAGGCCACCCGTCGATTGCCTTCGTTTACCCCGGACTCGGCTGCCATTTCGCGGGGATGGGACGCGAGCTTTCGGCGATCTGGCCCGATGTGCTGCGCCGGCTTGATGCCGAGAGCGGCACGTTGCGCGACCAGCTCGAGCCCGCCCTCTGGTGGGGCCCAGAGCTGCCCCCGGTGTTCCTTGGCCATCGGGCTCCGATCGTGGGGAGCGTGTGGGTCGGCAGCATGATGACGGAAATCCTCAGTGGATTTGGCGTGAATCCGCGGGCCGCGATCGGCTACAGCATGGGCGAGTCGACCGCCCTGGTCGCGCTGCGGGCGTGGACCGATCGCGACCTCTTGCTCTCGCGAATTCGGACTTCGCCGCTCTTTGAGATCGATCTGGCCGGCCCCTGCGAAGCGGCCCGGCGCCACTGGGAGCTGGGCCCGACCGAGCCGGTCGATTGGGTTGCCGGCGTCATTTCCTGCTCGGCAGAGTCGGTCGAGGCCGTCGTCTCCCCAGGCCGGCGCGTGTATGTTCTGGTTCGAAACTCGGCCGATGAGACCGTGATCGGCGGACAGCGCGGAGCGGTCGACGAGGTCGTGGAGGCTCTGCGGTCTGGATTCGTGGTGCTGCCTCATGTCAGCACGGTCCATTGCGAGATCGGGCGGATCGTCGAAGCGGGCTACCGTGCGCTACATGATCTGGAGACGAGCACGCCGGAAGGCATCGATTTCTACAGCGGCGTCTCGGGCCAAGCCTACCCGGTCGACCGCCGCTCTGCGGCCGATGCGATCACGGCCCAGGCAACGCAGCGAATCGACTTTCCGGCGGTGATCGAGCGTGCCTACCAGGATGGCGTGCGCGTGTTCGTGGAAGTCGGGCCTGGCGGCTCGTGCACGCGGCATATCGACCGGATCCTCGGTGATCGGCCCCACCGGGCTCTCTCTGCCTGCCGGCCCGACCGCGAGCCATTCGGCGCAATCCTGGAGGTGCTGGGAGCGCTCCTGGCCGAGCGGGTCCCGGTCGACCTCGCGGGCCTTTACGGATCGAAAGGGAACCTCGCCGATATCGAATCCGCCACAACGCATTCGGCCGGCGAGCCGGTCCGGCGCACCGTTCGCGTCGATGTTCGGGGCAGAGGCTTTTCCGTGCCGCAACCGCGGCGCGTTGATAACACGATCTCGTACGACACGCAAACCGCTGCCGATTTCGTTCCGCATCCCCCCCTTTCAAAGGGGGGGCCAGGGGGGGTGGCCCCGGCGCAACCAACTACAGGGCCGGGGGAGGTTTCGGATAGGGGGCCTTCGGTCACCGGCCCTCGGACAGCGGAGCGACCACGCCCCCTACCGGGGCGACCGGTCCCTCACGTTGATACTCCCTCTCAACGGGAGGGGCAAACCGATCCAGAGAACGTCGGCTCTTCAACCCGGTTCCTCGAAGGTACGTCCTGGTCTCACCACTTTCACCAGGCGGAGCGTGCCACGGCCGAGGCTCACCGCGCGTTCTTGCGCACGAGTCAGCAGACGGCCGATCTCATGGCCAGGCTGATTTCGCTTCAGTTCAGCCTGCTGCAATCCCCCACCGCGCAAGCGACGAAACTGATTTCTTCGGTCGAGAATCCGTCGGTTCCCGCGATATGCGACCCGCGCGGAGTCCGTCGGCCCGGGACCGGCAACACCGCATCAGTGCCAGTTTGTGTTTGGCCGCGAGCAGTGCCTGGAATTCGCAGTCCGGTCGATTGCGTCGGTTCTCGGGCCCGATTACGCCCCGATCGACGTGTTCCCCACGCGGGTCCGTCTGCCTGACCTACCGCTGATGCTGGTCGACCGCATCCTGGCGATCGAGGGACGTCCGCGCTCGCTGGAAGAAGGGCGAATCGTCACGGAGCACGTGGTCAGGCGTGATGCGTGGTACCTCGACGGCGGCAAGGTTCCCCCGTGCATCGCGATCGAGGCCGGCCAGGCCGACCTGTTCCTCTGCGCCTATCTCGGAGCCGATTTTGTGACTGAGGGACGAGCGGTCTATCGGCTGCTTGATGCCACAGTGACCTTCCACCGGGGGCTTCCCGGCCCGGGAGATGTCATTCGCTACGATATCCGGATCAATCGCTTCTTTCGCCAGGGAAATACGCTCTTGTTCCGGTTCCAGTTCGACGCCACCGTCGATGGAGAACCGCTCCTGACGATGCGGGACGGCTGTGCCGGCTTTTTCTCGGCCGAGGAGCTGGCAGCCGGCAAGGGAATCGTGACAAACGAGCGCGATCCTCGCGCGGGACTCGGGCCGTCGGCGGAAATCATGGCCGATCTGGTTCCGATGACACCGGGGCATCTGGACGAACGGCAGTTGGACGCCCTGCGAACGGGCGACGCCGCCGCGGGCTTGGGCTCGCCGCTCGCACGGTTGGCGGCCATCGATCCACCGCGGTTGCCTGCGGGCCGGATGGCTCTCTTGCACCGGGTCGCGCTCCTGGATCCGAAAGGCGGCCCGCATGGGCTCGGGCTGATCCGCGCGGAGGCCGATATCCGGCCGAGCGATTGGTTCCTGGTGTGCCACTTCGTCGACGATCGGGTGATGCCCGGCACGCTCATGTACGAGTGCTGTCTCCACGCGCTGCGCATTCTGCTCATGAGAATCGGCTTCGTCGGCCCGCGTGACCAGACTGCGTTTGAACCGGTGATCGGGATTGCCAATCGCCTGAGGTGTCGGGGGCAGGTTGTGGAATCGACGCGAGTCGTGACCTATGAGGTCGCGATCAAGGAGCGGGGCTACCGGCCGGAGCCTTATGCGGTCGCCGACGCGCTGATATTTGCCGACGGCAAGCCGATCGTCGAGGTCCGGGAAATGGCCCTGCAACTCTCGGGAACCGATCGGCAGGGGCTCGAGCAGCTCTGGGCGATCCGGTCCGCGGACGGTTGCCCGGCGGCCGGTGCAGAGACGATCGATGTCCGCCATCGGCCGGTGCTCTTCGACCAGGATCGAATTGTTGAGTTCGCCGTGGGCAAGCCGTCGGCCGCATTTGGCGATCGCTATCGCCCATTCGATGAGGAGCGGTTCATCGCGCGGCTTCCTGCTCCTCCGTTCCAGTTCATTCACCGGATCATGCGCATCGACGCGGAGCCCTGGGTGATGGCCGCCGGGAGCGCGGCCACGGCGGAATATGACATTCCGCCCGACGCGTGGTACTTCGACGCCGATCGCCAGGAAAGTATCCCCCATGCTGTGTTACTCGAGGCAGCCTTGCAGGCCAGCGGCTGGCTAGCCGCGTATATGGGATCGGCCTTGAATAGCGACGACGACCTCAAGTTTCGCATCCTGGGCGGTAGCGCACGGAAACACCGCGTTGTGACCAGGCGGACCGGCACGCTGGCGATCAGCGTCAAGGCGACCAAGGTTTCCCAGAGCGCCGGCATGATTCTCCAGCAATACGAGTTTGCGATCCTCTCCCGCGAAGGCGTTGTTTATGACGGGGTTGCGGACCTCGGGTTCTTCCACCCGCGCTCGCTGGCTCAGCCGGACGGAATGCGCGACCGCGCGCCTGATCCAGCCATCCCGGAGGAGGAGGCCGCTGTCCGATCAGTGGCGTTTCCGACGGGGGATCCTTTTCCCGATTCGCGCTGGCGAATGGTGGACGAGATCCACGATCTGCGCCTGGAGGGCGGACCGCACGGCCTCGGCGCCTTGGGCGGGAGCGCTCGAATCGACCCCGACTCCTGGTTATTCCGGGCGCACTTCCTTGGCGACCCGGTCTGGCCCGGCTCGCTCGGGCAGGAGTCGTTACTCCAGCTTCTCAAGGTCATGGCTGCTGCGCTGGGGGGCGAGCGCTTCTTGTCAGTTTGAATCGCCGGGCCTGGCGATGGCCCATCACTGGACTTACCGTGGACAGATTACGCCCGAAAACCGCCTCATGACGATCCGGGCCGAGATCAAGCAATGCGACGATCGGCGGCGATGGCTCGTGGCTGACGGCTATTTCGGCGTCGATGGTCGAGTCATTCATCAGATGAACGACTTTTCTCTGCGGCTGTGTGATTCGTGAGTCCGCTGTGGACTTCTGATAACCACCCGCGTTTCCTGCTGGCAGGCCATGAAGTACTCGAAGGTCTATATCGATTCAATCGGATACGAAATCGCTCCGGTCGTCGTGTCGTCGGTCGAGCTGGAACGGCGGCTGGAGAAGCTCTACGCCGCTCTCCACCTCAGCATCGGTCAGCTCGAAACATTGACGGGAATCGTCGAGCGGCGATGGTGGGAAGAGGACTACCGTCTTTCGGACGGCGCGATCGCCGCGGCGCGGCGTGCGCTCGAGTCGTCGACGGTCGATGCGTCACAGCTCGAAGTCTTGCTCTACGGCGGCGTCTGTCGCGAATACTTCGAGCCCGCGACGGCTTGTCGCGTGGCGTCGATGATCGGAGTTACCGAGGATGCGACCGTCTACGACGTCAGCAACGCCTGTCTGGGACTGCTCAATGGGATGATCGAGATCGCCAACCGGATCGAGTTTGGCCAGATCCGTGCCGGCATGGTCGTAGCGTCCGAGACGGCTCGCGAGATCAACGACATCGTGATCGAACAACTCATCCAGGCCCGAAGCATGGATCTTTTCAAGCGATCGCTGGCGACCTTGACGGGCGGATCGGGCGGTGTCGCCGTCCTGCTCACCGACGGTTCCTTTTCGGGATCGAACGCACGAAAGCTCATCGGCGGATCGGTCCGGACCGCGCCGCAGTTTCATGGGCTCTGCCGCTGGGGCATCGAGCCGGCGCCTTCCAACGGGCCGCATCATTTTCACCAGTTCACATCGACTGACTCCGCCGGGATTCTTTCCCACGGCGTCGAGCTCGGTATTCGGACGTGGAACTCCTTCCTGGGCGAATTAGGCTGGACCAGGGACCAGGTTGACAAGGTCATTTGCCATCAGGTCGGCTCGTCGCACCGCGAGAGTATCCTCAAGTCGCTCTCGATTCCCGTGTCGAAGGACTTTCCGACCTACCCTTTCCTGGGAAACATGGGCACCGTGTCGCTGCCGCTGACGGCGGCCTTGGCCGAGGACCGAGAGTTCTTGAACCGGGGCGATCGGGTCGCGTTTTTGGGGATCGGCAGCGGACTCAATTGCTTGATGCTCGGGCTCGAATGGTGAACGAGATCTCGGAACGGGAATCGCTCGCGCGATGAGCCAAACGTATCGTGAGTTCGTGACGAGGCACCCGGGACGCGAGATTGACCGCGGCGGGCTCGCGCTTCATTACGTTCAACGAAGGCTCCGGACCGCCGGTGGTCATGATCCACGGCAATCCCACGTGGAGCTTCCTGTTCCGCCGGCTCATCGACGACTTGAACGGCTCGCACCGCGTGGTCGTGCCCGATCATATCGGCTGCGGGCTTTCGGAAAAGCCGGATGACTCACGCTACGCCTATACGTTGGCCAGCCGGGTGGACGACCTGGAGTTTCTGCTCGATTCTCTCGGTATGGACCGGGACTTGACGCTGGTGATGCACGACTGGGGAGGCGCGATCGGAATGACCTATGCCGCCAGGCACCCCGATCGGGTGGCCCGGCTGGTCGTATGTAACACGGCGGCATTTCACAAGCCGGCGGCGAAGCCGTTTCCCCTCGCGCTGGCGATGTGCCGCGAAGGGCCCCTGGGGGCGCTTTTGGTGCGGGGCCTCAACGCCTTTTGCCTGGGGACGGCCTGGATCGGGTGCAAGCGCCGGCCAATGTCCCGCGATGTGCGCGCCGCGTACGTCGCTCCTTACGATTCGTGGGAGCACCGGATCGCGATCCTGCGGTTCGTGCAGGACATACCGCTTTCGCCCGGCGACCGCAGTTTTGGGCTTGTTTCGTGGGTCGAGGAACGGCTTCCGTCGCTCGCCGGCGTGCCCATCTTGGTCCTCTGGGGGATGAAGGATTTCGTCTTCGACCGTCATTGCCTCGACGAATGGGTGCGGCGGTTTCCCGCGGCCGAGGTCACCCGGTTTCCCGAGGCCGGGCACTATCTCTTCGAGGATGAGCCGGAGGGTGTCGCGCTCGCGGTGCGGACGTTTCTCGAAGCGCCGCGTTTGATTCGGGAGCGCGCCCTTTGAACTCGACCAGAGTCGCCATCCATGACCTGAATATCGCGGACCATTTGAGCGCGATGGCGCGCCGCGAACCGTATCGTCTGGCGGTGGTTGTTCCGTGCGGGCGCAACCGATCCGGTCGCGTGCGCTACACCCACTTCACTTACCGTCAGCTCGACCAGGATAGCGATCAGATCGCGGCTGGCCTGAAGGCGATCGGCATTGCTCGCGGGGCCCGTTGCGTTGTCATGGTCCCCCCCAGTCTTGATTTCTTCTCGCTTACCTTTGCCCTCTTCAAGGCGGGCGTGGTCCCGGTGCTGATCGATCCGGGGATCGGCCTGCGCAATCTCGGGCGATGTTGCCGCGAGGCGGCTCCGGAAGTGTTCATCGGAATTCCCCGAGCGGTCTGGGCTCAGAGAATCCTGGGCTGGGGCGGGGCCAGCGTGCGTCAGATCGTCCAGGTCGGGAGAGCTCCGGTGCCAATCGGCCGGCCAGGTGTCATGACTCTCGATGAGGTTCGAGACCTCGGGCGCGACAACCGCGACCAGGGCAGCGGTCACAACAATCGAGCCACACCTTTCTCACCGACGGAGGCAGCGGCCATCCTTTTCACAAGCGGCAGCACCGGCCCACCCAAGGGGGCGGTCTACACCCATGCCATCTTCCAGTTTCAAGTGAACTCGTTTCGCACCCTTTTTGCCATCGAGCCGGGCGAGATCGATCTTTGCACATTCCCTCTCTTTGCACTCTTCGCGCCCGCCTTGGGAATGACCGCGATCGTGCCTGATATGGATCCCACGCGTCCCGCCCACGCCGATCCCGCGCGGCTTCGCGAAGCGATCGAGGATTTTGGCGTGACCAATCTGTTCGGCTCACCGGCCCTGTTGCGCCGGCTTGCATCCGAAGGTGGTGACGCCGCGCCGAAACTCTCGACTCTCAAACGAATCATCTCGGCCGGCGCGCCGATTTCGGCGAGGATTCTTGAACAACTGGCCCCGCGGCTGGTATTCCCGGCCGAGCTCCACCCAACGTATGGCGCCACCGAATCACTTCCCGTCGCGGCGATTGGCAGCCGGGAGATCCTCGAAGAAACGCGGCAGCTCACGGACATCGGCAAGGGAGTGTGCGTGGGGCGGCCGGTCGATGGAATCGAGGCCAGGATCATCCCGATCCGTGACGATCCGATTCCGACATGGTCCGATGACCTGGCGATGCCCCAGGGCGAGATCGGCGAGATCATCGTGGCCGGCCCGGTCGTGACGCGCGAGTACTTCAACCGAGCCGAGGCCACTCGATTGGCCAAGATTCTCGATCCCGAACGTCAGCGCTTTTATCACCGGATGGGCGACCTCGGCTACCTTGATGACCGAGGGCGGGTTTGGTTCTGTGGGCGGAAGTCCCATCGGGTGATATTCGAGGGCGAGACTCTATTCACCATTCCCTGCGAAGGGATTTTCAACAGCCATCCCGCGGTCTCGCGATCGGCGCTCGTCGGCGCAACGCTCCGGGGGCAAGTTGTCCCCGTTATCTGTATCGAGCCGCTCCGGCGACTGACTCGCGCCGAGCGGAACGGGCTCCGGCAAGAGTTACTCGACCGGGCGAGCGGATTCGCGCACACGAGAATGATTCGAACCATCCTTTTCCATCGTTCGTTTCCGGTTGAACATTCGGCACAACGCCAAGATTTTCCGCGAGAAGCTCGCAGTCTGGGCCTCGAGGAGATTGTCATGAATCGCGTGGAGATCGGACCGGTGCTGGTGACGGGCGGCGGCGGGTTCCTGGGCACGGCGTTGGTCCGAATGTTGCGCGAGCGCGGCCTGCCGGTCCGCAGTCTGGCACGTCGCTATTATCACCATCTGGAAGGCCTGGGAGCCGAGCAAGTCCAGGGCGACATCGCCGATCCACGGGTTGTGGCGGCCGCAGTCGAGGGCTATAAGACGGTCTTTCATACCGCAGCGAAGGCTGGGATCTGGGGCCCAGAAGCAGCGTATCAAAAGACGAATGTCGAGGGGACTCGCAACGTCATCGCGGCCTGTCGGCAAGCCGGCGTCGAGCGCATCATTTTCACCAGCTCGCCCAGTGTGGTGTTCAATGGCCGAGACCTGGCTGGAGTCGATGAGACGGCACCCTATTCGTCTCGTTTCGAGGCCGCCTATCCCCGCACCAAGGCACGCGCCGAACAGCTTGTGCTTGACGCCAACAGTGCGGAACTGGCCACCGTCTCGATTCGTCCCCATCTGATCTGGGGACCTGGTGACAACAACCTTCTGCCGCGAATCATCGCCCGTGCGCGCCGAGGGCAGCTTCGACGGATCGGGCGGAGCGATCCCCTGGTCGATCCGGTTTATATTGAAAACGCCGCCCTAGCTCACCTGCTGGCCGCCGAGCGGCTTGAAGCCGGGTCAACCGTCGCAGGCCGGAGCTACTTCGTGACCCAGGGCGAGACGATCCCGCTCTGGGAAATGATCGATCACTTGCTGTCGGCGGCGAAACTGCCTCCGGTCCGTCGCAGGGTCTCGCTTCCCGTGGCGATCGCCGCCGCCGGTGTGCTGGAAATGATCTACAGCCTCGCGCGACGGGCCCAGGAGCCCCCCATGACGCGGTTCCTGGCGCGGCAGCTTTCGACGACGCATTGGTTCAACATCGAGGCAGCGCGGCGGGATCTGGGCTACGAGCCTCGCGTGAGCATCGCCGAGGGTTTGAGCCGGCTGGAACGGTGGCTGCGTGAGGGGTCGGCTGTGGAGGCGTCGGACCGACTGCTTGTGCAAGGAGAGGAGAATACGGACCATGAAAGTCATTGACCTCGACTAGGCGAAGGCTAACCTCGATCACTGTGCGCGGGAATGCCGCTCGTCGGCCGTGGTCGTGACAGCGGACGGGACGCCCGCGTTCGAGCTTATCCCGATCCGCTTTGATGACCCAGAGTTCCTCGATCGTTTGCTTGCGAGCAACCCAGCGTTTCGCCTGTTGATGGAGGAGCGTCGCCGCGAGAGCGACGCCGGACGCTCCTCATCCCTGGAAGCGGTTTGCGAGCGGCTCAAGGAATTGCCGGACAAGACGTAAGCAGGCGGTTTGTGCGCTCCGTCGGATAGTCAGCTAGTTGTGGTCTCCTGTCAGCTCCGGCGGCCGGGCGCTCGCATTCGTTGCGGACTATAGCTTTCCAATCTGGCGCTCGTCCCAGCGCACGACGCCCTCGGCGATGCGGACCGCGCGCCGGTGTTCCCTCTTCGTGACCGGCGCGGTGAGTCCGGGATAGCGTGTTTCTATGGCGAAGCGTGAAAGCTCGTCCGCCTGCCTGACGTACTTGGGAATCTTTACGCCGCTTCGCTCGAGTCGCTTGAGCAACTTGTTCAGATCGTGAACGTAGGGGAAGGTGACACCGCGGTGAATGAACACGGCCTTGATGGCTTTCTCGGCAGCCTGTTGGGCGTCGAAGCAATGATCTTCAGGAAGCGCCCCCACGGTGACGCTCTTGGCGAGTGCCACGTTGCTTCTCGCCCGGTTGAGCCATTCGCGTGGATCGGTAGGCGGAAAGCGTTTAAGCGCCATACACGATCTTCCCCTGTCTGAGTGCCGGATAGATTACGAGATATGGCGAATTGCCGTAGCGTTCGACTTCCTCTGGTGTCACGACCACCACGTCAACGGCCGCGTCCGATCCGCGCAAGTGACGGTAAATGGCCGTAGTCAGGCGCGACTTGTTGAACTTGCCCCCTTTAATGACCAGAAGATCGAGGTCGCTATCGGGTCCCATTTCGCCCCTCGCCGCCGAACCGAACAGGATGATCTGATTCGGAGCCGCGGCCTCGACGACGCGGCGAATAACGTCGGCCAGGATCTCCTTGTCCGGGCTCCCGTTTCCGCGACGTCGCTTTTTGGTCGAACCCTTCATGCGCCTCTCCCCGACAAAAGAGAATGCCGCCCGAGGCCATGCACCGCGTCGGATGGGAGCGGATGGTCGGCAAGCGAGTCCTCATTCTAACTATCTCGGCAGGGACTGGCCAAATCAATCGCTCGCGTGCGCGAATGGTGAGTGGGTAGTACCTAGCGGCGTTTGAGAATCGAACGCGCTGGCGGCCCAGTTAAATGGTGATAGAATCAAGGGCGAAAAGATCCTCGTCCTACTGAACGGAGGTGTTTCATGGCGGCCACGACCGTTCCTCAACCCTCGCTTGTCTCGCCCGCGCTCGACGACAGGGCTCACTACGAGGTTGTCAACGGCCAACGCATGGAGACTCCGCGCATGGGATCCTATGAATCGCACCTGGCCAATGACTTGGCGTCCTACATCAGCGAGCACTTTGGCCAGGTCGGACGCCTGGGGCACGTTGTCGTCGAACTCCTTTTCCGGATCGACGTGCCGACGGACCTCCAGCGCCGTCCCGATCTCGCCTATGTCTCGTACGAACGTTGGCCCCGTCGCAGGAGACCGGTACCCAAGGACGCGTGGAATGTCGTTCCGGATCTGGCCGTCGAGGTCGTCAGCGAAAACAACACAGCCAACGAGATTCAACCGAAGATCCAGGACTATTTCCGCTGCGGCGTCCGGCTCGTCTGGGTGGTGTACCCGATGCAGGCACAGGTCTATGTGTACAATTCGCCGACGCGGATCGCCGTTGCCCAGAGGACTGACAGTCTAGATGGCGGCGAGGTACTGCCAGGATTCCGCCTCCCACTGGACTCCCTCTTTGCGATCGATGAAGACGCCGAGTGACAGCGGCATGGGACGATCCGTCTACGCCGTCGCGACCATGGACACCAAAGGCCACGAGCTCCAATTCGTAGCCGATTGCATCCGCGCGGCCGGCGCGTCGGTCGTTACCGTCGATGTGGGAACGAAGGATCCGCCGGCCGTCGAGCCGGATGTCAGCCGGAACCGCGTGGCCGGCTGTCATCCTTCCGAGGAGGGCCGGGCCGCCGCGATCTCTCAGGACGATCGGGGAAGAGCGATCACGGCCATGAGCCAGGCGCTGGAATGCTACATCCGCCGCGAATTCGAGGCGGGTCGAGTTGCCGGTGTCATCGGGATCGGCGGCAGCGGAGGGACCGCGCTCGTGACGCCGGCCATGCGCTCACTGCCCATCGGCCTGCCCAAAATCGTGGTCTCGACGCTCGCCAGCGGCAATACGGCCCCATTTGTCGGAACCAGCGATATCACCATGATGTATCCGGTAGTCGATGTCGCGGGACTCAACGCCGTCTCGCGCCGCGTGCTGGGCAACGCAGCTCACGCGATGGCCGGCATGGTCCAGCACGAGATTGCCGGAGTCAAGGAAAAGCCCGCGCTCGGCCTGACCATGTTCGGTGTCACGACGCCATGCGTGACGATGGTCCGCGAGGCGCTCGAAGCCATCGGTTTTGACTGCCTGGTTTTTCATGCCACCGGTATCGGCGGTCAGGCGATGGAAAAGCTCGTCGAGGCGGGACTGATCGAGGGCGTGCTCGACGTGACGACGACCGAGGTGGCTGATCTCGTAGTCGGCGGGAATCTGCCCTGCGGGCCAGACCGCTTCGACGCGATCCTCCACGCCAAGGTCCCGTTCGTCCTTTCCCTCGGCGCCCTCGACATGGTCAATTTCGGTGAGCTGGCGAGCGTACCCGCGCGTTTCCGTGGGCGCCGTCTTCATCGGCATAATCCCCAGGTCACGCTCATGCGAACGACGCCCGACGAGAATCGCGCGAGCGCGCGCTGGATCGCCGCCAAGCTCAACCGTGCCGTCGCTCCCTTTTCCATCCTGATTCCCGAAAAGGGTGTATCGGCACTCGACGCACCCGGACAGACGTTTCATGATCCAGAAGCTGATGCGGCCCTGCTCGACGAGCTGGAATCGGCGATTCAATGGACGATCGATCGACGCTTCGTTCGATTGCCGCTTCACATCAATGATCCAGCCTTCGCCCGGGCGCTGGTGGAATCGTTCTTGGGCTTGTACCATCGGTCGGGAAGAGCGATTCCCGATCCGACTTGAGGGGAAAGTTGTTCTCGGTTCAATCATTCGATCAGAAGGTACCAAGGCCATGGCCGAGTCACGCAAATCGATCCTGGAGCGCCTGCGCCGGAAAGTCGCCGCCGGACGGCCGATCGTGGGCGGCGGGGCGGGAACGGGCATCAGCGCCAAATGTGAAGAGGCGGGTGAAATCGATCTGATCGTCATCTACAACTCGGGCCGCTTTCGCATGGCGGGGCGCGGCTCAATGGCCGGCCTGATGCCTTATGGCAATGCCAATGCGATCGTCAAGCAGATGGGTTACGAAGTTCTGACGGCAGTCAGCCACACTCCGGTTCTCGCCGGAGTGTGCGCCACCGATCCCTTCATGATCCGCGACCTCTTCCTCCTTGAGCTCAAGGAAATGGGATTTGCCGGGATCCAGAACTTCCCGACAGTCGGCTTGATCGACGGCAACTTTCGCATCAACCTGGAGGAGACAGGAATGGGCTTCGCCGCGGAGATCGACTGCATCGCCGCGGCCCATGAGCTCGACCTGCTGACGACTCCCTACGCCTTCGACCCGGAACAGAGCAAGCTCCTGGCGCAAGCCGGCGCCGACATCGTGGTCGCGCACATGGGGCTGACGACGAAGGGATCGATTGGAGCGAGGACGGCCAAATCGCTCGACAACTGCGTCCGCGAGGTCAACGCCATTGCCGAGGCAGGCAAAGGAGCGCGCAGCGACTTGCTCGTCCTGTGCCACGGCGGACCGATCGCGTCGCCGGACGACGCGCAATATGTCCTTGAACGAGCCGGGGGCATCGACGGATTCTACGGCGCGAGCTCGATGGAACGACTGCCCACCGAGCCCGCCATCGCGAAACAGGTTCGCGATTTCGTGGGCCTGAAGTTGCGTCGAACGCGAGACGATAGCTTGAGGGCGCGGGCAAGACGGTGTCACGGCTCTTGCACACGGGCGTGAAACCGCGGCTCTCAACTCATCCCGCGGCCTTCAGCCCGCAGCGCAAGCTTGCGCCTCAGGTCATGCGGGATCTTCAAAGCTGTGTCGACCCAGTACGTACGAAGTGTCGCCACCAGTTCGCGATAGCTGGGGTATTCGGCCGGCTTGGAAATGTAAGTATTGGCGCCAGCCATGTACGTCTGGAGGACGTCCTCTTCGCGATTGGAGGTCGTGAGGATCACGACCGGAATCATGCGGAGATACGGGTCGCTCTTGATCCGCCCCAGGACCTGGCAGCCATCGATTCCAGGCAGATTCAGGTCGAGCAGGATCAGGTCGGGTTCCCGGTCGATGTCGGCTTCGTCATCGCGCAAGGCGAAAAGATAATCGAGGGCGTGCTGACCGTCGGGTATCACTGTCAGGCGGTGCGTGACGTCGCTCTCCCGCAGCGCGCGTTCAATGATCTTCGCGTCGGCGCGACTATCTTCCACCAGAAGGATGTGAAAACTAGCAGACACTCTATTCATCCCGCACGACCCGTGTGGCCGGTGCGCCGGATTCACCAAAAGACAGTCTGGAAATCATGTCGTCGAAGCTGGCGCAGACGACGAACTTCGTCGCACGCGTATGAAAAACGTCGAGCCCCGTCCCGGAGCGCTCTCAACCCAGATTCGGCCCCCGTGTGCCTGGACGATCTTGCCGCAGATCGATAATCCGACTCCCGTGCCTTCGTATTCGTCCTGAGAATGCAGCCTTCGAAAGAGCTGAAAAATCATCGAATGGAATTGCGGCTCGATGCCGATTCCGTTGTCCTTCACGTAAATCGTCACAGTCGAGCCAGCGGCCGCCGAATCAAGCTCGTCCGATCCGTTCCCAGCCGCCGCGATCACTCCCACTTCGACGTAGGGAGCCGAGCCCTGATTGTATTTTATACCATTACTGATCAAGTTGATCAACAGTTGACCGATTCGATCGCGGTCTCCCAAGATTTTAGGTAACGGCAGAGCCATCTGCAACTGGGCACTCCTGCTCCGCAGAAGTTCCCCCAGATCGGTCCGGATCACCGTGACGAGGTCTTCGAGGTCGACGACCTCGAACTCGCCAATGACCTTGCCGGCACGCGAGAGGTTGAGCATGCCGTGGATCATGGCGCGCATCCGGCGCGATGCATCGACCAGGTATCGGACAAACTCCTGGCCCTCCGGCTCGAGTCGGTCGCCATAGTCCTTAAGAAGAAAGTCGGAAAACGCGATCAAAGTGCGCAACGGTTCCTGGAGGTCGTGCGAGACGACATACACGAATTCGTCCAATTCCCGATTCTTCTGGGAGAGCTCATCATTGGCGATAGCTAGCCGTTCCTTGAGCTCTTCCAGCTCACGATTGATGCGGCGAAGCTGCTCGTTGACCCTGGTCAGCTCGCGCGTCCGCAGTCTCTGCTCGCGTTCGGCCTGGACCTTTTCGGTGACATCGGTCAAGTGACAGCGCAGGTGCGACACCTTCTGGTTGGACCCATAACGTGCACCGACGTTCAGCTCAATCGCCCGCATCTCGCCCTGAGCTGTCTGCAAGCGGACTACTAAACCCAACGCTTCACCTCGGTCCAGGGCCCGGTTGAATAGCTCTCTGGTACGAGGCTGGTCCTCGGGATGGATAACATCCAGGAACGACTTCCGCCGCAGCTCAGCCAGAGTCCAGCCCAGGAAGGACTGTTCCGCCTGACTTGACTCGATCCAGTGAAAACCCAGTGGTTCCAGGCGATTGACCATGTCGAGCGTCGAGTAATCACCCGAGAGGGTCGCGTCGCCGCCATTGCGCGGCGCGGGCGGGGCATCGAAGAGTCCGCTCCGTGTGAGCGAATCCCTTGACTGGGGGGACCCAAGTCCGCCAGCGAACCTGGTTTGATGCGTCCTCAAATTACGGATGATCTTGGATCGCTGGCGAGCAATCTGGGCGAGTACCGTGATTTGGTCGAACGAGCGCCGCAAACTCGGAGCTGGGTGCTGTCAGCTCGCCGGTTTGGCGCTTGTCGTTCAGTGCCGAGAGCGAATCGGTCAAGTACCGCAAGGGCGCTCGCCAGCGGGCACGCTCGGCCCAAGCACTGATTGTCACTGTTATCGCCGCAGCCGCCAGGCTGCCGATCGCGACCACGATTCCGTCAATCCGGCGCAGCTTGCCCACCGCCAACGCGATCACCAAGAGCCAGGTCAAGCAGATCACGAGCGGCGCAGTCGCGCGCGCGGGCCCTCCGGTCTGTCTCCGGCGCGGGTCGAGGTCGCCAGAATGGGGTTCTCGCGCATTGGCCGTCCGTTGATGTTCGGTTTGCTTTTCCCAGGTTGCTACTGGTCAGGCGGAGCAGGTTTACAACCCGCGTTCTGATCCACCGTCATGACGAGACTTGGAGGCGATAGCGGTTCGAGGTGCAAAAGCATCATCCTCGCCCGTGAGCAGCATCACGACCGGCGGGCGGCGCGGCGCTTCCGTTGTGCTCGGGAAGCCAGAGCGTGAATGTGGCCCCCGCCGCCGAATTGTTTCGCGCGGTCAGCCGACCGCCTTGCTCCTTGAGAATCTCAGACGCAAAGTAGAGCCCGAAGCCCGTCCCGTCCTCCCGCGTCGTGAAAAACGGCTCGAAGATTCGATCGATATAGGCTTCGGGAATCCCCGGACCGTCGTCCTCGACCTCGACTGTCACCCAGCGATTTTCCTGGTTTTGCGCTCGGCCCGATCGCACCGAGATCTTGCCCTGCCCCGTCGTGCTCATGATCGCCTGCCGGGCGTTGTTGAGAAGATTGAGCAGAACCTGGATTAACCGGCCGCCATCGCCCAGGGCCTGCGGAGCCGCAGGATCGATTGCGGTCACAACTTCGATCCTGCGCTCCGAAGGCGGAGTGCCCTTCACGAACAACGACGCCGCCTCGCTCACGAGCCACGACAGGTTCAACGGGTTGCACGTCCGAGGAATTGTTGCGCACCGTCGCCATCAGATGGTCCAGCCTCAACTGGAGCAGGTGCGAATTGCGCAGGATCGCCTCGACCCACTCTGCGTTTTCGTCCTCGGCGGGAACGCTCAATCGCAGGAGCTCGGCGCAGCCCCGAATCACCGAGAGCGGGCCGCGAATCTCGTGGATGACTCCCGCCAGCAGCCGCCCCACTTGGACGAGCTGCTCATTCAGCATCGCCAGGCTTGACATCTGACGAAACTCAATCAATCGACGCACTCTCCCCAGCACGATCTCACTCGCCGAATCCTTGGCAACATCGTCATCGGCGCCGGCCTCGAGTCCGGCGAGCACGTCCGAATCGTCGTGCCGGACGGTCAACATCAAAACTGGAATGCCGGAGATCTCCTGCCCCGCTCGAATGGCGCAACACACGTCCAGACCGTTCATATCGGGAAGATTGACGTCGAGGATCACGACGTGGGGACGGATCTCGCGCACTTTCGGCTCGGCCTCTCGTCCCCGAGCAACCTCGTAAACCGTGTGGCCAGCGCGGCTTAGAATCGTGCGCAGCAGGACACGATCGGCCGCGTTGTCGTCAACGATCAAGATGGTGCCCATCGGGTTCCACTCCCCGGCCGCCAACCGAACGAACCGCCCCATTTGGCCCAGTGCCCGGCGAAGCGGGTCATCAACCATGGATTCGTGAGTGGCGGCGGCATGCCCGTGGCCAACGACGATAACGGTGGGAGATTCGAATCCCGTCCGTCCACGTGTATAATACGACGGGTAGCAAGCCTCGGGACAGATCTCGAGATTTGCTTTTTGTTGACTCGTTCCGCCGTAAGCCCTCGACTCAGTGTACGGCTGGAGCGGCATCTCGTTCATCGGCAAGAGCCAAGTGAAGCGATGGCCCAAGCGAGCGTAACTCCCTGCCCGACCGACCTCTCTCCACTGACCTTCGAAGCCTACCGCGAGTTTCCCAGTTGCGAGCTCGAAGAGCGGGTCGGATTAATCAAGGAACGACTGTCCGAGTCGCTCCTGATTCTGGGTCATCATTATCAGCAGGACGAAGTCATCAAGTTTGCCGATCTCCGGGGCGATAGTTTCAAGCTCAGTCAGCTTGCCGCTCAGAGCGAAACCTGTCGCTGGATCGTCTTTTGCGGCGTCCACTTCATGGCGGAGACGGCGGACGTTCTTGCTCGCGATGACGTCGAGGTCTATCTTCCAGACATGGCCGCAGGCTGCAGCATGGCCGACATGGCGGATATTGCCGCCGTGGAGGCCGCCTGGGAGGACCTCGGCGAGATTATCGACACGGAAGACTTGATGCCGGTGACTTACGTCAATTCATCGGCGGACGTCAAGGCGTTTTGCGGCCGACGCGGCGGTGTCGTCTGCACCAGCTCGAACGCCCGTGCAGTACTGGAGTGGTCGCTCGGGCGCCGCCAACGCGTCTTCTTCTTTCCAGACCAGCACCTGGGGCGCAACACCGCCCGGCTGATGGGCATTCCGCTCGAGGCGATGTCCGTCTGGGACTGGCGGCTGCCACAAGGCGGAAACCGCCCCGAAGAGATCAGGTCCAGCCGCATCTTGCTCTGGAAGGGCCACTGCTCGGTCCACCAGATGTTCAAGCCCGAGCACGTCGAGCAATTCCGCCGTCGCTTTCCCGAGGGACGCGTCCTGGTACATCCAGAATGCATGATGTCCGTGGTCGATCAAGCGGACCTCATCGGCTCGACTGAATTCATCATCAGGACCATCGCCGCAGCCGAAGCCGGATCGACCTGGGGGGTTGGAACCGAGCTGCATCTGGTCAACCGGCTGGCCCAGGCGCATCCTGACAAACGGGTTCTGTTTCTCTCACCCATGGTCTGCATGTGCGCAACCATGTTCAGGATCGACCTGCCACATTTGTCTTGGTGCCTCGATAACCTGGCGCGAGGCACGCCTGTCAATCGGATCCGCGTTCCCGAGGATACTGCACACTGGGCTCGACTCGCCCTGCGCCGTATGCTGGAAATACGCTGATTCAGTGAATCTCGTCGTAGCAAGGCCGTGTTAGTCCGACGCGATGGGAGCGAAGCTACAACCATGTCCGTGATGCTAAAGTCGCCGCCAGCAACTTCACAGTCAGATATCGATCTGATTGTGCACGCCAATCATTGGGACCCATTCTCGATCCTGGGCCCTCACGAACTCCCGTCGGACAACGGCAAGTTGAAAACGTGGATCGTCCGAGTTTTTCTTCCCGAAGCGCACTCGGCCTGGTTGGTCGATCTGGCGCACGGCGAGCCGGGTGATTCTGTTCCGATGGAAAGGATTCATCAGGACGGCTTCTTTGTCGCCGTCTTTGGGGATCGCCCCGAGCGATTCCCTTACCGAATTCGCGTCAAGAATCACGAAGGTCATACCTGGGAGTTCGTCGACCCCTACTGCTTCGGGCCCACGCTCACCGACTTCGACCTTCACCTCCTGGGCGAGGGCACACATTTCCGCAACTACGAGCGGCTCGGTGCCCACATCGTGACGCACGGCGGAATTCGAGGTGTCAATTTCGCGGTCTGGGCGCCCACCGCCCAGCGCGTCAGCGTGGTCGGCGATTTCAACCACTGGGACGGCCGGCGGCATCCGATGGGCAATCGCGGGGCGACGGGAATCTGGGAGCTGTTCATTCCCGACCTGGTCCAAGGCGAGGTCTACAAGTTCGAGATCAAGAGCCGCCATGAGGGCTATCTCATTCAAAAAACCGATCCTTATGGATTCGCCGCCGAGATGCGACCCAGGACGGCATCGATCGTCTGGGACGTCACTCACTTCACGTGGGGCGATGAGGACTGGATGGCCACACGGGCGGAGCGGCAGGCTCTCGACAAGCCGATCGCGGTGTACGAGGTCCACCTTGGCTCGTGGAAGCGAAAAATCGAACACGGCGCCGGGTTCCTCAACTACCGCGAGCTTGCCGACCAGCTCGTCGCTCATCTCGATCACACCCACTTCACTCACATCGAGTTGCTTCCGATCACGGAGCACCCCTTCGATGGAAGCTGGGGATACCAGCCGGTCGGCTACTTCGCGCCGACCTCACGCTATGGAACTCCCGATGATTTCGCCTACTTCGTCGACACCATGCACCGGCACGGCTACGGGGTGCTCCTCGACTGGGTGCCGGCCCACTTCCCGAACGACGCGCACGGACTGGGCTACTTCGATGGATCTCACCTCTACGAGCATTCCGATCCGCGACTGGGGGAGCACCGCGACTGGGGCACGAAAATCTTCAACTACGGTCGGGCCGAGGTCCGCAACTTTTTGTTCGGCAACGCCCTTTTCTGGCTCGATCGCTACCACGTCAACGGTTTGAGGGTTAACGCCGTCGCCTCGATGCTCTATCTCGACTATTCACGCCAGCCCGGCGAGTGGCTGCCCAATGTTTTCGGCGGCAACGAGAACCTGGAGGCGATCGACTTTCTCAAGCGGCTCAATGAGCTGTGCCACCGTGAACATCCCGGCGTCATGACCAGCGCCGAGGAATCGACAAGCTGGTCGGGCGTCTCGCGTCCGACCTATCTGGGCGGGTTGGGATTCAGTCTCAAGTGGAACATGGGGTGGATGAACGACACGCTCCGCTACTTCTCCAAAGACCCGGTCTATCGCAAGTACGAGCATGGCTCGCTGACATTCAGCATGATTTACGCCTTCACCGAGAACTTCATTCTCCCGCTCTCGCACGACGAGGTGGTGCACGGCAAGGGCTCTTTGCTCGACAAGATGCCGGGCGACCTCTGGCAGAAAGTGGCCAATCTCAGACTGCTGTATGGGTACATGTACGGCCACCCCGGCAAGAAGCTCCTGTTCATGGGCTGCGAGTTCGCTCAATGGCGCGAATGGAACCACGACGAAAGCCTCGACTGGCACCTGCTGCAGTGGCGCGATCATCAGGGCGTCCTTCGGCTGGTCTGCGATCTGAACGCGTTTTACCGTGCGCAGCCGGCGCTCCACCAGGTCGACTTCGAGTGGCAGGGCTACGAGTGGCTCGAGTTACATGATTGGGAGAATAGCGTGATCGCGTTCATGCGACGGGCTCGGGACCCCGATGACGCGATCGTCGTTGTGTGCAACTTCACGCCGGTCGTTCGCCACGGTTACAAGATCGGCGTGCCCTCGGGGGGCTACTACCGGGAGGTCCTCAACACCGATTCCGAAATCTACGGCGGGTCGAACGTCGGTAACGAGGGTGGTGCCTGGGGAGTGCCATCGCCCCACGCCGGCCGTCCCTTTCACCTGTCGCTCCGCCTGCCCCCCCTTGGCGTCGTCTATCTGAAAGCGCCCTCGGGTTCTTGACCCGTCAGTCGTCATCCTGGCTCTCGGGAAGAGTGACCGATCGCTCCGCGACATTTCGGGGACGGACGGCGGACGACGGCGGCGCGGCCGGCGCCGGCGTTTTCGGGGCCTGGGGAACCAGCTCGTCGATGGCAACGTTCCACGTGACATGGCCGATCGCCACAACGGCGGTCTTCTTGCGCGGATCGATCTTGACCACGCGCCCGGGACGATCGTACCCCAGCCGAGGGACGACGACCTTGTCGCCGGGCTCGAGGCGGGCTCGGGCGACGGCGATGGTATCGGTCCGCTCGGTGTCGCGTTGCAACTGCTCCAGCCGCTCGGTCAGCGCCTCCCTCGTGCGCTCCGCTTCCGCCTGAGCCAGAACTGCGGACTGGCGCGCCTCCTCGGCTTCCTTGCGAAGCTTCTGGGTCATTTCCCACTCGGGGACGCCGCCGCTCCGGCGGTCGAGAAGGTAGGACTCGGCACGGGCGATAACGCGCTCGGAGAGGCACAGGTGGCGCGGCGATCTTGAGCGCATTCGATTCGCCGATGTCGCCGATCTTCAAGCGATACCTGGGTAAGAGCGTTCGCTCGTCGAACTCGACCGCCGCATTCTCTGCACCCGGATTGGAAAGGGCGTAGGTCTTGAGATCGCCGATGTGCGTCGTCACGATCGAGCGGCTGCCGATCGCGTCGAGCTCGTCGAGGATCGCCCGCCCGAGTGCGGCCCCGTCGGCCGGGTCTGTACCCGCGCCCAATTCGTCGAGCAGCACGAGCGAGCGCGCAGTCGCCTTGTTCAGGATCTCGGCGATTCGCCGCACGTGAGACGAAAAGGTCGAGAGCGACTGCTCCAGGCTCTGCTCGTCGCCGATATCGGCTAGCACGTCGTCGAAAACCGGGAACTGGCAACCCTCAAGGGCGGGAACGTGCATGCCCGCCTGAGCCATCGCCGCGAGCAGACCGACTGTTTTGAGGGCCACCGTCTTGCCACCCGTATTGGGACCGGTCACGACCAGAATGTGGAAGCGCACACCCAGGTTCACGTCGATCGGTACGACCGTTCTCGCCGCAGCGGCCAGTGATTCCTGCCGGAGGCCCTCCTCGCGGCCGCCCCCACCTTCGGCCGGTTCATTCCCGGCTGGTCCACTTTCCGCATTCCGCTCTGTCGCCCCTGTGCGATCGGCTGTTTCGCTGGTGGCACCCTCCTCTGGGGCAGGACTCGCTCTTTGGGGCTTGCCAACAGCGACGGCCACGTCGGCCACCGCCACTCTCACGAGCGCCGGATCGCCCCGAAATAACGCCTCGAGCAGAGGATGTCTGGCTCCGCGGAGCACCAGTCTCCCCTGGTCATTGAGCTGAGGCGGCGTCATGCGGTAATCCACGCTGAGCCGGGCCTTGGCAAACACCAGATCCAGCTCGGCCATCGTTTCAAGCGTGGCAAGCAAGCTCTCCGAGACCAGGCCAACCTGCGCGCTGAGCCAGCGCAAGATTCTCCTGATCTCCTTGTGTTCGCGCGCGGAGAAATGACAACTGGGCGGAATGCTCGCCGATGGCCGTCGGCTCGACGTAGACCGTCTCGTTGCTCGCACTCGTCCGATGGACCGATCCGGATATCTCACCCCGATGGTCCTTGGTCACCGGCAAGACATAATGGTGGCCGACCATCGTGAAATTTGGAAAACGGAGAATTCTACGCACATCCGGCGACCGGAGCATCTGCCGCAGCGTCTCCTGGATTCGCGCCTCGACCTGGGCGATCTCTCGCCGCAAGGCAGAAAGCCGGCGACTCGCGGTATCCAGCACCTTGCCGCGGGAATCGAGGCAACCCTCGATGGCCAGCGCGAGGCCGGAAAACTCTCCGATGCCAGGACGCAGGCCGCCAAGCCGAGGAAACTGGTCGTCGATCCGGGAAATCCACCGCTCGACGTTGCCGATTGCGCAGGGTCTCGACGGTTTCAGCCAGGTCCTCGGGCTCGAGTATCGCGCCCACCTCGGCTCGACGCACGTGATGGCGAATATCGTGCAACCCACCCAACGGGGGCCTCAAGCCCGACCCAGAGCGCCTCGACCATCTCGGATGTCAGCGCCAGGCGATGGTGGATCTCGCCCGGAACAATGCTGGGCTCGATACGAAGCGCCGCCATCCTGCCGAGCGAACAGGCCGCCCGCGCGGCGACCAAGGCGCGAATCTTGGCAAACTCCAGAATCTCCAGCGTGTGCGTGTCCATGGTCCCTCACGACCGGCGAACCGCCCAGTGCGACCTGACCGAAGACCGGCGCCAGACCCCGTTCTTGACCGACACGAAACCCGCGCTGGCGGTTCACACGGCTATGACTTCATTATCACCACGTCGAAGCCCGCCGGACCATGGTGTCGCAGGCATGGGACCCTCAGGATCGACAACCGGCAGGTATGCGGCCCCGCGGGCAAGATGGTCCCAGTACCCCTCAGGAACGGGGACCGCGACTGGATTGAGGAGCAGAAGTCGAGATCGAGTAGCTCTTGTCGTCGCCGGTTGTCGCGCCCGGAAGGGTGGGCTGGAGCTCGCGGCGCCAGGCCGCCTGTTCGGTGCCGAAGTCCTTGCGGGTAATCTTGCGTAGGGAATTCAAGCACTCGAGTCGAATCGCAGGATCGTCGTGCTCCATTCCGTCGAGAAGAACCTGGATGATGCGGGGGTCCTGGGCTTTCAAGGAACCCAGGCCTTCGATCGCGGCGATCCGGCAATCCTCAAGCGTGTTGACCGTCATGATTCTGGCGAGGATTGTGGCATCTTCGGGCTTGCCGACTTTGCCAAGAGCGCGGCACCCCTCCAGGCGGATGATCGCTTCAGAATCGTTCGCAGCCTTGATCGCAACCGGGCGGGCGCGACCGTCACCGAGGTTCCCCAGGCTGCGAACGATGATAGCCCGGATGGCAACCGGCTCTCGACCTTCGGCGTACTTGGCGGAGAGCGTCTCGATCGCCTCGGCCAAATGCTTATCGTCGTCGTAGATCGACGGCAGCCCGAGCTTGGCGTAGGCAATGTAGCGGATGTTGGGGTCGGAATTGGTGCGAACTTGCCGCAGGAAACTTGCCGAGGTCGTCCCGATGTAGGTGGAACAGCCCCCTATCGCCACGAAGACAACGATCGAGTGGAACAAGGCCAGCCCCGTGCGCCGTGGATTTCGAAATGAGGATCCATCCATGGCCGTCGACATTTCCTGCACCAAAAGAGATAGGCTCGCTGCCGCTCCCGCGGCCAGTTCCTGCCCCGAAGGCAGCGCGGACGACGATGCGGCTCGCGCAGCGACGAATTGACCGGCGATCGCCTTACCGAAATGAGCCCGTGTGAAGAGCCGTCAGGGCGCGGCGGCATGTTAACCGGAACCGCGCCAGCCGCCAAGGCCAGCTCAATCGAGTGGGCCAATGCGGCGATATCGGGCCTCGGGCCGTCGCGCTCGGGTGCCGACCCCAACCGCTGTGAACGGGAACATAACGCTTGAACTACCTGCGATCGCCACCACCCAGGACAAGCACTGCCGTTTGCAACGTCAAGACGTGGGTGGTGCCGACGCTGGTGCTGCCGGTGCCGACGCTGGTGCGGGTGCAGGTGCGGGTACCGCCGATACGGATTCGACGGCCGGGGCCGGGGCCGGTGCAGCAGCCGTGGGAATGTACTTCTCCCCAAGCTTGGTCACCATATAGCGGAACAACCCGCCCTCCTTCTTCCCCGTCTTGACCAGCCTCTTCGCTAGAAGCGAGGCCAGCGCCTTGGCCTCGGCCTTGTTGCCGAGGTAACCCGGGCTCGGGGTTTGCGAGACCGTCGAGAGAAGCTTCTGCTGGGCGTCGGTCAACTTGACCGGAGAAGCCTTCTTGACCACCTTCTTCGCCGCCGCGGCTTTGACCCTCGGCTTCACTTTCGCGACCGAAGCTTTCTTGACAGCTTTCTTCGGGGCTGCTTTCTTGACCGCCGACTTGGGCTTGGTCTTTGGCGTGCTGCTCTTCTTGGATTTGGTACCTTTCTTCACCGCCATCGCTCTGACCTCGTTCCAAGACATGATCGCCTGAGTCCGACCGGCATGAAAAGACCGGTCCCTGCGCCAATTCATACCAAATCTTTTAACTTTTGGAAGACGAACTTCCAAAGATTGACTCACCTTGTCTTGCGGGACGAATTGCGGCAGAATCTCTGAACAAAGTAACACACGCGTTCCAGGGGTATCTTGCGGAAAGGCTGGGCAACTTAGTGCTCACGAAGGTTCGCGGCGTTCTCAAGTCGGTGTCCGACGAGTCGGTCACGCTCTTGATCGAGCCGTTCGAGCTCGAAGTTCTGATTTCCGAGCACACCCGCCGGCTTGTCCAGTCCAGGGTCGGCGAGCCGGTCGCGTTCCACACCTTGTTTTATCTCGAGGGCGGTGCGATGGTCGCCCGGCTGGTCCCGCGCTTGGTCGGGTTCCTCTCGGCGCTGGATCGCGAGTTCTTCGATATCTTCTGTTCGGTCGACGGCGTGGGCGCCCGCAAGGCACTGAGAGCCATGGCAAGGCCGGTTAAGGACCTGGCCCGGATCATTCAGGATCAGGACATCAAATTGCTCTCGACCTTCCCGGGAATCGGCGAGGCGACCGCCGAGCGGATCGTCGCGAAGCTGCGGCGCAAGGTGGGTAAGTTTGCACTCATCGTCAGTGTCGAGGATTCCGGCGGCTCGGCAGCAGGCACTAACGGCGAGCCCGAGAGCGCCGCGCCCGACATCATCCGGGATACCTATGCGGCCCTGCTGTCGGTTGGACATACCGAGGGCCAGGCGAGACAGGCAATCGACCGCGTCTTGTCCGCCAAGAAGAAATTCAAGAGCGTGGCCGATATGATCGAAGCGATCTACGAGCAGAGCAAGTAGGCAAACCATGCGAGAACCTACCATCAAAGGGGGACACGCCGAAGTCGAAGGGCGAGGCAGGCGCCGTGTGGACGCGGACAGCTCGTCCCCCCTGCCCCGGAGCCTCGATCCCGTCGAAGAGAAGCTTCGCCCTCAGCAGTTGTCGGAAATCATCGGCCAGCGGGCCGTCGCCCAGCGGCTGACGATCAGCCTGGACGCGGCCAGAAAACGGGGTGAACCGTTGCCCCATATGCTCTTCGATGGGCCGCCCGGCCTCGGCAAGACGACATTTGCCACCGTCTTGCACAACGAGCTTGGCGTCGAGCTGAGCATCACGAGCGGGGCCGCCCTCGACAAGAAGATGGACGTCATGCCCTTCCTGACCAACGCCACGGAAGGCTCGATTCTCTTCATCGACGAAATTCACAGGCTGCCAAGCGCCGTCGAGGAGTTCATTTACCCCGTCATGGAAGACTTCCGCGTTGACGTCGTACTCGGCGAGGGAATGTCGGCTCGCACCATCAACCTCCCACTCAAGAAATTCACGATCATCGGTGCCACGACCCGCAGCGGCATGCTCTCCGGTCCGCTCCGAGAACGCTTTGCCATCCACGAGCACCTCGAGTTCTACGACCAAGAGGACCTGGCCAAGATCATCACGATCAATGCCGTCAAGCTGCGGTCGACGATCGCGCCCGAGGCAGCCTGGGAGCTTGCCGCGCGCAGCCGCGGTACTCCGCGCATCGCCAATTCCCGCCTACGCTGGGCTCGCGACTACGCCCTGGCCCGGGCCGACGGGCACATCACCCTGGCCGTCGCGCGCGACGCCCTCGACATGCAGGAAATCGACTCCGAAGGGCTCGACAAGCAAGATCGCCGCTACCTCGAGACCCTGATTCGGGTCTTTGGCGGCGGGCCCACCGGCGTCGAGGCCCTGGCGGCGACAATGAACGTCTCGCTCGATACGCTCAAGGATGAAGTCGAGCCTTACCTCCTGCGCCGCGAGTACGTGGTCCGCTCACCGCGCGGGCGCCAGGTGACGCCCGCAGCGCATGCCCACCTCGGCCTCCCGGCGCCACCGCCTCGGCCGGATTTTCCCGCACTCGATCAGCAACGGCGTTTGTTCGACTGAGGAACTGCACGAAAATAAATTGCCGGACACGTTGACGTTCGCTGTGCAACGGAACGTCCTTTCGCGGAGCGAAAGGCGACACTCATTTTGGCGCGGCGCCGAGTCGGCAGCCCATTCCAGGATGACTTGCGGAGACGAACGTAATCCCCATTTGATCACTCCGCGTGACCGATGGGCCTGGTGGCCCTCAGCATCCGATCGCGAATCGCCTGCCAATCGGGCCGATCCGGCGGCATCACGACCAGGATCGACTCCGCGCCGAGCGAGTCGCACTCATGCAGGACGTCATAGAGCGATCCCGCGGCCGTATCGGGCGTCTCCAGGTGAAAGAGCCGGCGAGGGAGAATTCCGGCCAGTTCACGCGGCTCACCCAGCAGGATGACGGCGACGTTTTCGGACATCCGGCCCGGTAACAGCTCGCGGCGCTCGACGCGGAACGCCGGCGTCCTTGGCGCGTAATGGACCGGCATCTGCCCAGGGCTCGCTGGCCGTTCGGGTCGTTCGCTCAACTCGCACGCCCGGACATGGTCGCCAGAAAGCGCGGCTTCGATCTCCACCCGGCCAATCGGGCCGGGACGAAGCACTCGCGGCGGCGAGGTCGTGAGGTCAAGGACCGTCGATTCCAGCCCGATCCTGGTGGGCCCGCTGTCCAGAATCAGATCGACTCGTCCCGTGAGATCGGCCAGAACATGCTCCGCGCGTGTCGACGTGATCCGATTCGCCAGGTTGGCGCTGGGCGCCGCGATCGGCTTGCCCAGCCGCTCGATCAGCCCCTGGACGACCTTCCCGGATGGGCGCGAACGGCGACTGTTTCTCGTCCTGCCGTGACCAGGTTGGGAATGACCTCGGACCGGTACAGCACCAGCGAGAGTGGGCCCGGCCAGAACCGGCTGGCCAGAACCTGCGCTGCGTCGGGCCATATCGCCGTGCATTCGCGGGCCTCTTCGATTCCCCCGACGTGTACGATCAGCGGGTTCACTGCGGGCCGTCCCTTGGCGGCGAAGATCCGCGCGACCGAATCAGGGTCGGTCGCGACGGCGCCCAGACCGTAAACCGTCTCGGTTGCGAAAGCGACCAATCCCCCGCGCAGCATGACAGTGGCCGCCTGATCCAGGATGTCGGGATCGGGGCCGTCGGGATTGACGATGACGATGCGCGTGGTGGACTGGCCCGACACGTGCGATCCGCCTTGTTCCGCTGAATTTCGCTGATGACGCGAGCGCGGGCCGCGGCTGGGCCCTGCCCGCGATGGTCACTTCAAGAATCGCGCCCCAACGACGCCGGTTTCGACACCGGCGCACTGAGCTTGGCTTGATATTCCTGGCGCAGCTTTTCGTAGCTCTCTTCCCGCAGTCGATACAGCCGGCGCAGCGGTCGCGGTACGTGCCGCGCCATCGCGTAGGCTGTCAGAAGGGGCAGCGCGATCGTCGAGTCGGCGTAGCAGGTCACCGAATCGGGCAGCGTGTCCGGATCGACCTTGCCCCATGTCATCGCCTCACTCGCCGTCGCGCCCGAAAGCCCTCCGGTATCGGGACGGGCGTCGGTGATCTGGAGGAAGTAGTCATGGCCACTCTCGCTGAGCCCGAGCACTTCCTGGATCTGGGGCTCGGTCTGGAGCATGAAGTTCTTGGGACTGCCGCCCCCTAGAATCAGAACGCCCGACTTACCGCCGCCGCGCTTGGCGCCATAGACGATCGCCGCGGTTTCGTTCACGTTGCGCAGCGTGTCGATCTGGAGCTTGCCGCCCGCCAAGCTCAAGGCGGCGACGTTCATCCCGATCGAGCTATCCCCGGGGCTGGAGGTGTAAACCGGCACGCTCGCCTCGAAGGCCGCGGCCAGCAAGCTGTGCGACGGCCGGCCGAGCTCTCTGGCCCTGCCGTGCAGGTAGCGCCCGACTTCATGGTGAAACTCGGCCGTTCCCATCGGCCGCGCGAACGCCTGGTCACGAAGCAGCTCGCGATAGAACGCGTCCGTGTCGAGCAACGTCTGGTAGTCGAAAACGATGTCGTAGATCCGGATCACCTCGTTGCGGCGGAGCTCGAAATCATCGAGGTTGGGACGACTCTGATGAAGGGGCAGGCCAAGGGCGTAATGGGTGTCGTGATACAGATTCGCGCCGGTTGACACGATCCAGTCGACGAAGCCGGCCTTGATCAAGGGGATGAGGCAGCTCATTCCCAAACCCGCCGGGGTCAAGGCGCCTGCAAGGGTCACGCCGACGGTGCAATCGGCCGCGAGGAACTTATCCGTGAAAACCCGGCAAACTTCGCGCAGCCTTCCCGCGTTATAGCTCGAAAACGTCCGGTCGATCAGATCGGCAACGGTCTCGCGGCCCGAGATTTCGGGCGGCGCGATGCGATGCACGCTGATGCTCTCGAGGAAACCCATGTGTCTGCTCGCTGTGGGTCTTGATCCGTTGAGTCGGCGGATTCACGCCGGCTGGAGCGGCTGCGTTCGGTCAGGGTAGAAGGATCGCGGCCGCCGTAGTCATCACGCTCCGCGTGATGAATCTCACGCGTTCGGTCAGGGTAGAAGGATCGCGGCCGCCGTAGTCATCACGCTCCGCGTGATGAATCTCACGCGTTCGGTCAGAGTAACAGAATCACGCCCGCCGTAGTCATCACGCTCCGCGTGATGAATCTCCTGCGTCCGGTCAGGGTAGCAGAATCGCGGCCGCCACCACGGTGGTCCACAGGCCATCCTTGTGACCGACAGCGGTCTGGGTCACTTCCTTCGTCTTGTAAAACACCTCGGCGATTTTCCAGATTTCGCGCTTTTCGTCCCACGAGCTGTCGGGGTTGAACTCCACGCCCAGAACGGTTGCCAGCATTTCGGCGGCCAGATCCTCGGCGTAATCGGCCGCCGTCTTGGCCGTTTGACCGTAGGCGTGGTGCTCGGAGAGATACCCGAACTGGGTCCGATCGCGGGGGATTGCCACGCCCACACTTGCGGCCACCAGCCGGTTGGGCTCGGCCGTGGCACTTTCGCTCATCACGACGTGAACGATCTGGCCAGGTTGGAGGTCCTTGAGCCCCTCATCGATCGAGACTTCCTTGCAATTGGGAGGGAAGATGCTCGAGACCCGAACCAAGTTGTAGCAGGCGATTCGAGCGTCGCGGAGGGCCCGCTCGAAGCTGCTCAATTTCTCCCGATGGGTTCCCACACCTTTGGTGAAGAACAATTTCGTGGGTACGTACATCTTATGCCTGACACCCCCTGGACCGGCCGACCTGAGCGATCACGCCGGATTGTTCGGCTTCAGCGGACTGTTGAATGCGTCGCCCCCGCGCGCCGCCTGACAACTAGGTAGAATTATTATGGGATTGCCGACCCGGCATCAAGGCCATAGGCGCTGGCCGAAGATTATTGTCGCCTTTCGCGGAGCGAAAGACGTCTGTTACGGGAAGTTATTTGCGTCCCGATCCATAGGCGGCCAAGAACTCGACAGGCCGGCCTTTGAACGCGCATTGTCCCACAGTAAACTTCCTTTTTCTGCGTCTTTTGCGTTCGTGCGTCATGGTGTTACCATCCAGCGACTTATACCTCACGCGGCCATGAGTGACACATCCTGGAATTCTTGGAAGTTGTGTTGAAAATCCAGCCGCGCTCTCCTCGGCTAGCGCATCGCGGATACCGCCTCGCAGCGCGTCCATCATGTCTTCTTCGGGGTGGCCGCCGGCCGGGAAGATGCGTCTCAAGACCGTGAGGCGGCGCCGCGTGGTTTGAGGATCCGGCCCGCGGCCCCGGCGGCGTTACTCGCCAGCAACCCGACAGCCTGATCCAGGAAGTGCCGGCGCAACGTTGCGACCAGGCGGCGGACTCTGCGATCCTTGGCCCATCGAAATAGCGTACTGTCGCGCACCTCGTTGGCGCGAGCCCAGTCTGGTAGAGACTGCCCCTGCGCAAGTGCAAGGGCGAGCTGGGCTTCCTTACTCTCGCGATATTTTCTGGCCATGGTAGCCAATGAGAGCCAGTGAGAGGATTCCACTGGTTTTTTTCTGTTTCGCCCGCCCACGGTTCTCAGCCCCGGGCATAGGGCTGGCCGGCACGCCCTCGAGGGGCAAGGAAATGGGGATTTGATTTTAACCATGAGCAGCACGAATCTTACGACTGGGAGAGCCATCTTCATGAGTATCACCCGACAACCTCGTCGTGATGACAGGTCCGGAGACTCGCTCGAACCCAGTCGTCCGTCTCTATTCGTGAGATTCGTGTTATTCGTGGTTGACTTCCGTCCGAGTCAGCGCGATCGGGACGCGTTCGGGGGTGAACCCGCTGGGGGACATGTTGAATTCGCAGTCTCCTCGCAAGTCGATACTATATAAAATGCGCTGAATTCAAAATTTCATTAACGCAAGTTCTACAATTCGCCGATTTTTTTGTCACAACCTCTTATGCTGCCAAGCGAAAAAAAAAATGGAAAATCTTTCGTGCTGTTCACTGCATGACGTTTGCGACAGAACGCCGCTCTGAAAAAGTCGGTGTTTTTGCTCAAGCGGCTCGCGAGCCTGTCAAACGATGAGGACGCGCCGTGCCACCCGCGGAAAACTGTCTGGAAACCGGCCAATGGCCGCGCGAGCGGCGTGCAAAAGTCCGCACTTAGCCCAGATTTTCCTGCGTCAAGGGTCTGGGCCACTTGGCTGCTCACCCAGGCGCGCAGCTTCGTCGATGCCGCTGCTCGCAGCACATTCCAGCCAGCCACTTTGTGCAGGATCACACGAAACACGCTCCCGCGACCGCGCACCTTCAGCCGAGCAAGACCCAGCCGATTCTTCAGGCCGCTGTTGGTCGACTCGATCCCCGAGCGTCGCGCGTACCGTTCTTTGAACACCGGGGTCTCTTGCTCGCGCCGCCGCCCGGCCAGGCGATGATCCTTGTCGGTGAACGTCATCGTGTAGTAACGGCCACCCCAGTTTTTGTTGATCGGACACGCATTGCGAAATGGGCATCCGCCACAGATCTCCGGCGGCATCTCGATCCGCGTCGTGCCCGTTTCCTGGTCGCGCTCGACGGAAAGCGGCGCGTGACCCTGCGGGCAGGCTTCCACCTCCCCGGTCCGCTCGTCCACGGCGAAATCGTCCAGGGTCAGCGCCTCGGGATCGCTCTGGACCTCGCCGCCGGGGATCGGCGCCACCAACTCCACACCGCGAGCTTGGGCCGCTCGCACGTTGCCGTCGCCGCCGTAGGCTGTGTCGGCCAGCATCTCCCCCGGCAACAACTTCGCCTTTTCGAGCTGGTCGAGCATCGGGACCACCGAACCGGCGTCGGCCTCGGCGGCCGTCTGCGGCAAGCTGCCGGTGATCAACTGCACCTCGTTCTCCGGGCTGCACGTCTCGGCGATCTGCACCTGATAGCCGGGGCCCTTGTGGCCGTCGTAAGTGGCACCGAGGTCCGAGGGGTTCTGCACGCAGTCGCCGCCGGTCTTGGTCTTAACGACGACCTTGTCCTGGCTGAGCTCGCACTGCTGGCCGAAGATCGTGATCAGGGCCTTGTAGCTGGAGCGACCCGCCATGCCGGCATCGTCGGCGAAGTGCGCGATGATCCAGTGCAGATCCTCGGCTGCCTGCTGCCGCGACCGCTGCCTGGCCTCGGCATCCTTGTCGCCGGCGAACAGTTGCGAGTCGGCCGGCTGGTAGCGGAGGCGGAACGCTTCCGGCAGCGCCGCGTACGACTCTGGGGCATGTCGCTTGACCTGGGCCAAGAACCGCTTGACCGCCAGGGCCATCAGCTTGGTGCGGCCGAAGTTGGCCATATGGCTGAAGACATGGGTCGAGTCCAACCGCTGCTGAGAGACGTTGAGTTCCAGCACCTCGGCCAAGCGAGTGGTCACGTCGTGGAAGACCTGGGCGGCCAGGTCGTTGTCGCGGAACAGCTTCTGGTAGCGTTCGATGGTGCGCGGACAAACGCTGGCGCCGGGCTCGAGGTTGAGGGCGTACTGGACGTCGCTGCGGAAGATGTAAGCCTCGGCGGCCTCCTCGGCGGTCCAGTCGAAGAAGTCGGCCAAGAAGACCAGGCCGGCCATCGAGTACAGTTCCTTGGTGGGGGCGCCCAGTGACTGGCTGAAATTCTGCGCCAGCTCGCCGACCGGCATGACTTCCAGGAGGACGTGTCGAAAGACGCCCTGCCAGCCCGAGCCGATGATCCGTCGGCCGGCGGGCGGGATGATGCCCTCGAAGGGGTCGAAGAGGCGGTTTTGTCGCGGATCGTTGGTATAAATCATTCTGGGCGCAACTCCTTTTTCAGGATATGGTTAAGTATACAGTTGCGTCCAGTGAAGTCAAGAGAAAAATGATCATAAATTCTAAATTGTCAATAAGTTGCGCCGAAAACTAAGCCCCGTGGACATTGGACGAAGCGGCTTCGCCGCGAGATGGGGGAGCGGCTTGGTCCGGTTTCGGGGACTGGGGGAGCCAGAGCTCGAACGAATGTGATGTGATACCTATGGTCGTCCAGCCGTTGTGGCTGGAGTCCTTTGATCCTGACACTTCAAGGGGTATCACAATGTCCGAGCTCAAAACCCGCATGATCCGAGACATGCAACTCGCCGGGCTGGTAGAAGGAACCCGTCGCGAGTATCTCCGAGCTGTTCGCCAACTAGCAGCCTATTACATGGTCTCGCCCGATCAGCTCAGCGAGCGGAACGTCGAGGATTACCTTCTTTACGTCCGCGATGAGTTGGGAGTAGCCAAGGGGACCTTCGCGCCGATCTTCTTCGGGCTTAAGTTCCTCTATCTCAATACGCTTGGCTACGACTGGCCTCTGTTCACGAAAAAAAAGTCCGCACGCCACGCCGGGAGCGGTTGCCCGACGTACGCAGCGACGAGGACTGCCGCCGCCTGATCGCCACCCTGCAAAAGCCTGTCTATCGCGGCTGCTTTGCCCTCATCTACGCTTATGGCTTGCGGATCAACGAGGCGGTCACGCTCCCCATCTCCGCGGTCGACTCCAAGCAAATGGTTCTGCGTGTCATCGGCAAGCGAAACAAGGAGCGGATTCTCCCGCTGACCGAATCGACCCTCCAGATGCTCCGCGAGGTCTGGAAAACCCACCGCAGCCGGCGGTGGCTCTTTCCCAGCCGGCGGCTGACCACCCACCTGCCTGATGCGACCGCACGGGCCGCATTTATCCAGGCGAGGAACGCCTGCGGCTTCAACGCCAATTTCCGACCGCACTCGCTGCGTCATAGCTTCGCCACGCACATGCTCCAGCGGGGCGTAGACATCCGGATCATCCAGATCCTTCTCGGGCATTCAAGCCTGCGATCCACCGAGATCTACACCCACCTGACCGAGCCCTTGCGGGACCAGCTCCGCCACCTCCTGGCTCAGACCACCGACGGCCTCTTCGAGGGACGGAGGCCGAGCCATGGTTGATCCCCGCGTTTACCCCCCGAAGGGGAAATTCGAGTTGGCGGACGTCGTCCACCGATTCGGTCCCCAATACACCGCTCAACACGGCGACCGGATGATGCCCTCGCACAAGAAGGCACTTTCAGACATCGCCGCCTGCTGCACTCGAGAGCTGGGGGGACGGCTTTACTGCTGCGACGATTGTGACGATACGTTTTGGCGCTACCACTGCTGCCGGAACCGGGCCTGCCCCAAATGCCATGGAAGCCAGGCCCGGCTGTGGCTCCAAGACCGTCACGCCGAGCTGCTGCCCTGCGACTACTTTCACGCCGTGGTGACCGTGCCCCGGCCGTTGCGTGCGGTGTTCCGCCGCAACCAGAAGTTGATGTACGGCCTGCTGATGCAGGTCTCGGCCGCGGCGGTCAAGGATCTTTGTGGCGAAAAACGACACCTCTGGGCCTTGCCCGGCATGCTGTCGGTGCTCCACACCTGGAACGGCCGCCTGGACTATCACCCCCATGTGCACCTGCTGATCACCGGCGGCGGGATTACCGCCGACGGCCAACACTGGGAGCCGGCGCGAGGAAAGTTCCTCGTGCCGGTTGCCGTCCTTTCCCGCAAGATCGCCGCGCAGTTTCGCGCGGCCCTGAAGGCCACGGCGCCGGCCGTCTTCGCCGAGGTCTCCGCCGGCGTCTGGCAACGGGAGTGGGTCTCCTTCTGCAAGCACTACGGCTATGGTAATGATGCCGTGTTGACTTATCTGTCGCGGTACGTCTTTCGCACGGCCATCACCAACGCACGGATTCTCGGCATGGACCAAACCCATGTGACCTTCCGCTGGAAAGACCGCACCGCCGATGCGTGGCGCACCGAGCGGCTGCCGGGCGGGAGTTCTTGCGGCGCTTCCTCCAGCATGTCCTGCCGCGAGGGTTTCACAAGGTCCGATACTACGGGCTCTGGCACCCCTCGAAGCGAGACCAGTCCAACCGTGCTTGGCTGCTTTTGATGCTGGCCAAGCCGGCCAACCCCGCCCAGCCGCTGAAGCTCACAAGCCTCTCCGAGGTCTTGAGCGAGCTCATCGAAACGGCCGATGAAGCCCTCAACAAAGCGCGGGGCCATGACGAGGAGCCACCACGATGTCCCCACTGTGGCAGTTGCCGGACGCGGCTGCTCGGCGAATATCCCCGGTTGGGGGGGCCGTAACTCCGACGGGAAAGTAACCCGAAACGCCGACAACGATACGATTGTACCGTGTTCTTAAGCCCCGAAGGACGCGGTCGCAGGCTCCCGCTGCGCCACCGGGAGTGAAATCTCGGTCATTTTCGCGGGCCGATGCTCATCGAACGGTCTGACCGCCCCTAACGATCGCCATTGGCACCCTCGCATCCCCCATCTCGCGGCGAAACGCTTCGTCCAAGAGACTTTTCTCATCGGCTTCGCGATGAGAAAAGTCTTGTCTC
>CAWGMT010000011.1:0-959348 GCA_963823675.1 uncultured Isosphaeraceae bacterium
ATCGGCGCGTCCCATATTCGAGGCGCGTAGCAAAAGCCACCCCGGGGCGAGTCCTGAGATTGGCCCCGGGGCGGCTTTGGCTTTCGTAGATGATCCCGGCGATAACCGACTTTCGCACCAGAGGCACTATCATAGGCCTGGCGGGCTTAACGGCCGTGTTCGGAATGGGAACGGGTGTGACCCCGCCAGTATGGTCGCCGGAAATGTGCCCGGCCGGCGGTCAAGCCGGGCCGGGCGCGTGCTCGTTGGGTGGTCGGGTCACACGCTGCGAGCGGCTAAGTGGGATCGCAAAGTTCGATTTTCGGCCGGCCGCCGCAAATTGATCGGACCGATCGGTCGGATCGGACGCGGCGGCCGCCCGGCGCGGCATTCTCAGCGGGACCGCACTAGCCACGAATCACGAGCCACCGGTGAGTGGCGAGCGCTCCGTAATACTGTCGTCTTGAGCCCTTTGCAGATCGCACGCCCGATCGAATTGCTTGGCCTGGATCACCTGGGAGGGCGAGCCTCCCGGCGAGCCGGTTCTGGGAAGAGGGCTCGGCAGGAGCCTCGCCCTCCCCAATGTTGACAGGCAGCGCCCCGATCGGGGTGGTCAAGCTGCTTGGCTGTTAGGACCGGTCGGCTGAAGCGGTCACCCGCCGTGCACGCCCGGCCTATCGACCTGGTCGTCTTCCAGGAGCCTACGCATTACTGCTGGAAACCTCATCTTGGAGGAGGCTTCGCGCTTAGATGCCTTCAGCGCTTATCCGGTCCCGACCTGGCTACCCGGCGATGCCGCGAGCGCGACAGCCGGTACACCAGAGGTCGGTCCTCCCCAATCCTCTCGTACTAGGGGAGAATCTCCTCAAGTTTCCTACGCCCACGGCAGATAGGGACCGACCTGTCTCACGACGGTCTGAACCCAGCTCGCGTACCGCTTTCATTGGCGAACAGCCAAACCCTTGGGACCTTCTCCAGCCCCAGGATGCGATGAGCCGACATCGAGGTGCCAAACCTCCCCGCCGCTAGGGACGCTCGGGGGAGATCAGCCTGTTATCCCCGGAGTACCTTTTATCTGTTGAGCGACGGCCTTTCCATCCAGCACCGCCGGATCACTAACGCCGACTTTCGTCTCTGCTCGACCTATCCGTCTCGCAGTCAGGCACCCTTCTACGTTTGCGCTCCTGTTGCCCGATTGCCGACCGGGCCGAGGGTACCATGGCGCTCCTCCGTTACTCTTTGGGAGGAGACCGCCCCAGTCAAACTGCCCGATGAGCATGGTCCCGGTCCGGGCTACGGACCGGTGAGGACCAACGTGATTTCAGGGTGGTATTTCACCGCTGGCTCCGCGAGGGCTAGCGCCCCCGCCTCACAGCCTCCCACCTATCCTACACAGAAATAACGCTGGACCAGTGCCAACCTGCAGTAAAGGTTCACGGGGTCTTTCCGTCTAACCGCGGGTACGTGGCATCTTCACCACGGCTACAGTTTCACCGGGTCCCTCGTGGAGACAGTGCTCCAGTCGTTACGCCATTCATGCAGGTCGGAACTTACCCGACAAGGAACTTCGCTACCTTAGGACCGTCATAGTTACGGCCGCCGTTTATCGGGGCTTCGGTCGCCAACTTCTCTTGCGATCATCGGCTTCCTTAACCTACCGACACCGAGCAGGCGTCAGACTCTATACGTCCTCTTGCGAGTTGGCAGAGTCCTGTGTTTTTGATAAACAGTCGCTAGAGCCGATTCTCTGCGGCTCTCCCACTTAAGAGAGAGCACCCCTTGTACCGAGGGTACGGGGTCATTTTGCCGAGTTCCTTCACGAGGGTTCTCCCGAACGCCTTCGGATTCTCGCCTGGCACACCTGTGTCGGATTGCGGTACGGGCCGCGCGGATCGTCCCCGGCTGGCTTTTCGTGGCCGGACGGTTCTCGGACTTCCAGTTCAAACGCTGTCGGCCTTGCGGCACGGAGGCGTCTATCACTCCGATCCGAGTTGGTCCGGCGTCCCCAGCCGGTTCATCCTCTCCGCGCGGGTGGCGGAATATTAACCGCCTGTCCATCGGCTACGCCTTTGGGCCTCGCCTTAGGTCCCGACTGACCCTGGGCGGATTGACCTTCCCCAGGAAACCTTGTGCTTTCGGCGGACGGGCTTCCCACCCGTCTTGTCGTTACTCGTTCCGGCATGCGCACTCGACGACGCTCCACGGCTCCTTACGGTTCCGCTTCGCTGCGGTCGTCGACGCTCTCCTACCATTTCAGGTAACCTGAAATCCGCGACTGCGGCACGACGCTTAGTCCCCGTCATTTTCGGCGCAGGATGGCTCGACCGGTAAGCTGTTACGCACTTTTGAAATGATGGCTGCTTCTAAGCCAACATCCCGGCTGTCACCGCGATCCCACTTCCTTTGCCACTGAGCGTCGCTTTGGGGGCCTTGGTCGGCGGTCTGGGTTGTTTCCCTTTCGAGCATGAAGCTTATCCCCCACACTCTGACTCCCGGGGTCCATGATCAGGGTATTCGGAGTTGGGTTCCGACGGGTAGCCGGGAAGGCCCCCGGGCGGATTCCGTCGCTCTACCCCCCTGACATAAGTCCCGAGGCTGGCCCTAAAGCCATTTCGGAGAGAACGAGCTATCTCCAGGTTTGATAAGACTTTGACTCCTCCCCACAGGTCCTCCCCCAGTTTTTCAACACTGGTGGGTTCGGTCCTCCACGGCCGGTTAAGGCCGCTTCAACCTGCCCATGGGTAGTTCACCTGGTTTCGCGTCTACCACGCCCGACCATTGCGCCCATTTCAGACTCGCTTTCGCTTTGGCTCCCCCCCTGAAGGGGTTAACCGGGCCGGACACGGTAACTCGCCGGATCATTATGCAAAAGGCACGCGGTCAGGCTGAGCTAAAAGCTCAACGCCCTCCCACCGCTTGTAGGCACGGGGTTTCAGGTTCAGTCTCCTCCCCTGATCGGGGTTCTTCCCACCGTTCGGTCGCCCTACTGGGTTCGCTATCGGTCGTCATCGCGTACTTAGCCTTGCAGGATGGTCCCCGCCGATTCAGGCCGGGTTTCACGTGCCCGACCCTACTTGGGTACCAGATAGGAGGACCTCGCCCAAAGCCTACGGGACTATCACCCGCTCTGGTGCCATTTTCCAAAGGACTTCGGCCCGGCTTGATCCATTCCACGACTCCGGCCCCACAACCCCGGACGGTGTCCCGCCCGGTTTAGGCTGGTCCCCGTTCGCTCGCCGCTACTGAGGGAGTCTCGGTTGATTTCTTCTCCTCCAGGTACTGAGATGTTTCAGTTCCCTGGGTTGTTCGGGTATTCCGGGCTCGATGCTCGTTGGGCAGCTCCCCCGGACTTATCGCAGCCTTCCACGCCCGAATCTGATGACGCCTAGGCATCCCCCCCGTGCCCTTAGGAGCTTGACCACGCCGATCGGACCGCCGCAGCAGACGCTCTTGCCAAGGCACGAGCGCCACGAAACGGCCATCTTCTCGACGGGCTTTTCACGCGAAGCCGGGGATTTCCAGCGCGGCGTCTCACGACGCAATCGCTTGGTCCCGACCTCATTTTTCTCTCGATCCGTAAGGGTTCTCAAGAACTCGAGTTGCCAGTCGCCGGTTCCTAGTTGCTAGCATGAAGGAATGTTCCTCGCTCCTAGCCACTAACCACCAGCCACCAGCCACTCAATAAAACTGTATTATGGAGAGTGCCACTCACCCTCACGTGGGTTGGAAACGGGCCGGACCAAGGTCCATTCCGCTCCCTTGCACGCGGGTGTGTGATTCGTGTGTGACTGACCACCGGATTGTCAAAAAGCACCGAGCCGCTGGACGAGCCCGCCATGAGGCACGCCGGTCTTGCCGCTCGTTCCTGGTCAAGCTGGCCAGGGAGCGGGGTCGTCACAAGAACGGCCCCGCCCCGCGGTCAGCGGGGTTGCGCGCGAGATCTCGGTCGATTGCTCTTTCGCCTGCCAATATATCAACGACGAGGCGCCGTCTTCTTCTTGCGCGATCTCGGCATCGCGGTAATAAGAGATCGGGGGACAGAGCCCCCTCCTACACAAGGCGTCGCGTCACAAAACCCTCGGGGGAAGCCGGCGGGCTCAAAGTCGATCTTGAGAAAAATGCGGGACGGAGCCGACGTGGCCTTAATAATCAATGATGTTGTCTCATGAATGAGACGACTTCATGGATCTTCGGCCAAGGTTTCCAAGGAAGTCCTTAGAAAGGAGGTGATCCAACCGCAGGTTCCCCTACGGTTACCTTGTTACGACTTAGTCCCCATCACGGGTTTCATCTTCGGCGCCTGCCTTGCGGCTCCGACGACTTCGGATGCCCCCCGCTTTGGTGGCTTGACGGGCGGTGTGTACAAGGCTCAGGAACACATTCACCGCCGCAGTGCTGATCGGCGATTACTAGCGATTCCGGCTTCATGCGGGCGAGTTGCAGCCCACAATCCGAACTGGGGGACGATTTTTGCGATTGGCGCGGCCTTGCGGCCTGGCAACGCTCTGTCCGTCCCATTGTAGCACGTGTGCAGCCCTGGGCATAAGGGCCATGATGACTTGACGTCGTCCCCGCCTTCCTCCGGCTTGACGCCGGCGGTCTGATCAGAGTCCCCGCCTTGACGCGCTGGCAACTGATCACAGGGGTTTCGCTCGTTACGGGACTTAACCCAACACCTCACGGCACGAGCTGACGACAGCCATGCAGCACCTGTGCACGTTCCACCTTGCGGCGTCACCGGCGTTTCCGCCGGCTAATCCGTGCATGTCAAGCCCAGGATAAGGTTCTTCGCGTAGCCTCGAATTAAGCCACATGCTCCACCGCTTGTGTGAGCCCCCGTCAATTCCTTTGAGTTTCAGCCTTGCGACCATACTCCCCAGGCGGGGCACTTCACGGTTTCCCTGCGGCAGAGAGCCCATCGGCGAGCCCCCTACCCAGTGCCCATCGTTTACAGCTAGGACTACCGGGGTATCTAATCCCGTTCGCTCCCCTAGCTTTCGCGTCTCAGCGTCAGTAAACGTCCAGGACCTCGCTTTCGCCACGGGCGTTCCTTCCGATCTCAACGCATTTCACCGCTCCACCGGAAGTTCCAGGTCCCCCTACGTCCCTCCAGACGGGGCGTTTCGGCGCCAGTTCCCCGGTTGAGCCGGGGGCTTTCAACAACCGACGTCCCCATCCGCCTACACGCGCTTTAAGCCCAGTGATTCCGAATAACGTTCGCACGGTTCGTCTTACCGCGGCTGCTGGCACGAACTTAGCCCGTGCTTCCTCCAGGGATCGGTCAAGCTTACGCCTTCCTCCCCCTCGACAGGAGTTTACAACCCGAAGGCCTTCATCCTCCACGCGGCGTCGCTCGGTCAGGCTTGCGCCCATTGCCGAAGATTCTCGACTGCAGCCTCCCGTAGGAGTCTGGGCAGTGTCTCAGTCCCAGTGTGCCGGGCCACGCTCGCACGCCCGGTAGGCATCAGAGGCTTGGTGGGCCATTACCCCGCCAACAACCTAATACCACGACAGCCCGTCCCACGGCGCCGAAGCTTTGGGTCGCTCCAGATGCCCGAAGCGAACATCGCTGGGAATTACCCGCAGTTTCCCGCGGCTATGCCCAACCATGGGGTTGGTTACCGTCGCCTTACTCACCCTTGCGCCACTGACCTGATCTTTCAACCAGGCCCGTTCGACTTGCATGCCTAATCCACGCCGCCAACGTTCATTCTGAGCCAGGATCAAACCCTTCACAAATGAGTCGGCAACCACGCGGGCAGGTCCCCAAGCGGGGTTGTCCTGGCGGTTTCCGATCCCCACCCTCAAAGGGTTGAGGAAAATTGCTGATCGCACGACGCTTCCCGCGGTCCGAATCGATCCTGGCACTGATCTGGAAAGACGCTCCGGAAGAGCGTCCTCGCCAAACCGTGTCCGGGCGGTTCGTCCCCCAGGAAACGTATGCCGGTCGTTGAAAGCCGTCCCGCCGCCCGAATTCTGGCGACCTACCAGTTCGGGCGATCTGGAGCGACCCTTCACACGCCGGCTTCCCTCAAGGGTTATTTGACACGACGAATCTCATCTCGTCTGTCTATTCCTTGCATATTGGCTGACGAATGCAATCGACCGGATTGTCAAAGAACGGCCGCCCGAGTAGACGCTGGACGCGACGAATACTCGCCATGGCCCAGACCCACTCGAATTGGCCTCGCCTCGCCAGAATCTACCGACACCATCGGCCGGTTCAAGCCTGCCGCTTGGCGGCTCGTCCCGGCCGTTGCCTGGCCTCGATTTGCTAACAAGGTAACTTCAATGGTAGCTTCAAGAAGCCCGAAGGTCAACTCTCCTCAAAATATTTTTCCCCAATGGCAGGGTTTTCCTCGGGCCAGAATTGGAACCATGGACAGAAATCGCCCAGGGTTCGTCAGCCGATCAGGTATAATGTCTGCATGTCGCTTGCCATACCAAAACCCACTGAGAACGACTGGGTCAAAACCGTACTGTTCGACCGTGGATATCTACCCAGGATTCGCGGCGATGCGATCAAGGTCTACCTAGCGATCATCGAGGCGGCCGGCGGTCTTCCGGACCGCAGCGTAACCATCAGCCTCAGCCTGCTCATGCGCCGCACTCATCTGTCGTGCCCAACGGTGATCGAGAGTCTGGCTCGGCTTGAGGAGCTCGGCCTGGTCGTCTCAACAACCCACGAGCGAGGTAAAGTCAAAACCTACTACGTCTCCGACCCTCCTCCGGAAAACCAACATGACACGGCGGCTACGGGCTAGTGATCGGCCAAAGCGACGGAGTACGCTGGTTAGATGAAGCCACCACGCTCTTCAAACCGACAACCGATCATTAACCTATCTGACTGCCGGCCATGAATTCCTATTTTTTCCGGGTCGAGCACGATCTGCTTCGCTCCGAAGCGTTTAAAGAGTTGGGCGGCTCGGCAATCAAGGTTTACCTCGTAATCGGGCTCTATTCCGATTTCGGCACCGATTGGGCATACCCCAGCATACGCACAATTGCCCATCAGGCCGGCTTGAGCCGGCAAACGGTCCTGGTCGCCATTGACCAGCTCGCTCGCATGGGCCTGCTTGCCACCAGCAAGACCAAAGGCCGGTCGACAGCATATCGAATCATCCGACAAGCGCCTCAGCGTCCTCCACGACAGCGCGAAAGCACCAGGCAGTCCAAGAAACCGAAGCAGAGTAGTCTAAATTCTTTAGATGACACCCTCCAAAGTGGTCCATATTTTTTAGAGGATAGCCCCGAAACCGGTCCAGAATCTGGACCGGCATCGGCCCAAGCTCTGGGCCGGATCGGCCCGGAGGCTGGGCCTCAACAAGAGGCCATATCCAAACACGAAACGACAGCATCAATTCCGATTCCGGGAACTCCGTTTCGAATCACGGCCGACGGTCGGTTGCATGTTGCTGTCGATCTGCAGGAATTGTTGACGAATCAGGGAATCCCCAAGAACCTGGCCAGTCGCTTGGTCGCGCAAAAGGACCCTGAAGCAGTGGCAAAGGTTCTGCTCAACGCTCTTTACCTTCAAAGTCAGGGCAAACTTCAAAACGGTCCGGGCTATATCCGCGCCGGCATCGAAGACGGATACGACCTCTTACCGCAGGTTGCCAGCAGGTTAGAAAGCCGGCGCCGACAACTCGAAGGCTACCTGAGGCAGGTAGAAAACCGGGAACGGCAAACGCGCGAAGCGCAAGAGCAGGCGTCTGAAGAGTCGGCAATGAATTATGTGTTGGAGCAGCTCGGCCCAGCTCAACTTAACTCCTTGGTTGAACAGGCGATCCGCTTACTTCCGGAACCGATTGTGCGTCGTAACCCAACGCTGTCGAACCCCTTTGTACGCGCGAAGGTCTACGAACTCGCCTGTGGAGAACCAACCGGCTGATAGAATCTCGACCGGTTCGCGTTTTCCCGATATGGCCAGCTTGGCAGTCTCAGATCGGGACATTCGAGTATGCTGCCAAAACGGCAGCGACACGTGGTGATCGGTTTAATCTGGCGTATCATCCTGCTGATATGCAACCACTTTGTCCTGCATGAACAGGATATTGGGTGTGGCACGCTGCTTGCCGGGGTCCGGTTTACGCATGATCAAAAGGTCGCGAACCTGGCCAAGCAGACGGCCCTCAACGCGGGCACGTCGCACATGCTGGGGAAGATAAGCACCGTCCATCGGGCAACTGATTCGCCGCTCGGGAAGAAACCCCGCACGCGTCGCAGCAACATAGCCCAGAAGCACATGATCCAGATAACCGAACCCACTGGGGATGTCTTTTTCAGTCTGGTTGGCTAGCAGAAGGGCCAGGTAACCTCCAGGTCGAAGTGTGGCGAAGGCATGCCCGGCCAGATTGTGGAGAAAGGCGATCCACTCGGTCAACGGGGCTGTTGCGACCGTGTTGATGGGATACTTCTGAGCTAGCATGGTGTGGTAGGGAGGGTCGCAGAAAATCAAGTCACAACCAACTGCCTCTCGGGGAAATCCACGGCGAATATCGTGTGCTCGGATCTCCAGGCGGGCTGGGTGAAGGTCGTAAGCAAGACACCGTCGTCCCATTGATTCGCACACATCCAGCGTTGTTCCACCGCCAGCCATGGGATCGACTACCAAGGCATCGGGGGAGGTGTAGTAATAAAGCGTGTGAGCAACGATGGCTGCTGGAATCGCACCTGGGTGCGGCATGCCGAAGGCCCGATTGTGCCGGAAGGACCAGACGTCATACGGTGTGGGGCGGAAGTTCGCACTGAAACAGTCACGCCGGCGCAAGTCCTTGTATGCGGCGTGAACCGTCTTGGTTCCTGCGTCCAGTTGGTTGACCGCGCTCTGCGCGCGGATATCACCCGATTGCGCCAGGTGCCAAATCGCCCGGGCTTGGCGATACAAATCCTTTCCTCCCATTCCAAGATAGCTGGCGATTGCCGAATCGGTTCGCCCCCGGTTATTGCGCTGTGAGCGCGTCGCCGACTCAATGCCCGCAGTCGGTTCTCTCTGCTCGCCAGGAGTGTCGGAATTCCGACAATCGACTTGATTGAATCGCGTCGGCGACTTTTCTATTCTTCGTAGATTGTTGAGCTTTCGATTCTTTGCTTCAGTTCCCCAGATTTCCTCCAAGGCGTCGCCTTCGCGCATCAAGTGGCTGAACGTTTTAAGACGTTGCCGGTTGTAGTCCAAAATCGCCCGTTGACGCGATTTGCCAGGCGGTAGGGCACGCACCTCACAAGGGACTTCAGCCATTCCAAGAGCCAAGGCACAGGCTAACCGCCGATGTCCGGAAATGACCTCCCAGGATTCGGCTCCGGATCCTGGCGCCACAATCAGCGCTACCAGGATTCCATGCTCCCGAATACTTGGCAAAAGGTCATCGATCTGAGTAGTTACGTCGCCATAAATTGACATGCTAAAACCATTTGGATTCAGTCGCTGGGGCGGAATGGCAATCGCTCGTGGGATTCTACAGATTCCGTTAGGCGCTGAATGCATGAAAGGACATCCTTGTCCTCGGCGTGGTTTTGCGAGGTCGATGGTAGGCCTAGGGCTGGGCAAAGCTAGCAGAGGTGCCCCAGGTTGTCCAGAACGTTTTTCGTAGGCGTGCGCGGTCTGCAGTTGCACCGTCAGCGGTGGGGCCGTCTCAACGACGATGTTTGGCATAGACGCCGCTCGCTTTAGAGAGTAAATGCAGGGTTACACATCCGTCTGCGGGAAGACAGGCCAGCGAAAGCGAGCCGCCACCGAGCAGGTGCGTGCTATCGCCACATCAGGAAGCCGGGACTCGCGTTGCTGGCAGAACCTTGGCAAGGGTCAGGTTCATCATGAAAAATGCGCGGTCGACGCTGTCCATTGTGATACCCGCGAAAAACGAAGCGGCGAGTCTGCCGCAGTTGGTTGCCGAAGTCCGCCGCGTCTTGCATTTCTTATCGAATCGTGCCAGCTCGCGTGGGTTGGCTGCCTTTGAAATCCTGGTCATCGATGACGGTTCGACGGACCAGACGCGCTCGATTCTCGCTGCTCTCGCCGGGGTCTATCCCGAGCTCAGAACGTTGACGCTGGCGTGCAGCGTCGGCCAAACAGCGGCAACGATAGCCGGGATTCGCGCCGCCAGGGGATCCTGGATTGCGACCTTAGATGCCGACTTGCAGAACGATCCGGCGGATCTGGTGCGTCTCTGGGACGTCCTGCCTGGCTATGGCGCTGCACTCGGGTGGCGAGTCAACCGGCAGGATGTATGGTCCAGGCGGACAATTAGCCAGTGGGCGAACTGCTTACGAAATCTGGTGTTGGGTCAATCGATTCGAGACACTGGATGTTCCGTGCGCATCTTTTCCCGCGACCTGGCTCTTCGTCTGCCAACCTTTCACGGCGCACATCGCTTCTTGGGACCGCTCTTGATCCGGGAAGGATGCCGGGTGGTTCAGGTGCCGGTCTATCATCGCCGGCGCTCACACGGCCGGTCGCACTACAACCTGTGGAACCGGTCTTTTCAAGTCGTTATTGACTTGCTCGGCGTTGCCTGGCTCATGCAACGGCCAGTGCGTTACAAGCTCATCGATGCTGGGTGTCCTGGCGCGGTTGGAAACGAGGCTGCACTTAACGTCCTGAGCCTGGCCGCCGAGCACCCGCTCATTGCCGTCCGCTAGCGGGAGGAACCAGCCGTGTCGCCGCTCACGTTCTGGTTGGCAGTCGGCTTTATGGGACAGGCCCTTTTCACAGCGCGATTCGTGCTGCAATGGGTGTCGTCCGAACGCAAAGGCAGTTCGGTGGTGCCGGTGGCGTTCTGGTGGCTAAGCTTGCTGGGAGGCGCAGCGCTAATGTGCTACGCAATTTCCCGCCGCGATGCGGTCATCGTCACGGGACAAGGGATGGGGCTTTTTGTCTATGTGCGAAACCTCGTCTTGGTGGGCAAAGCCAAGCGGACTCGAACCCCGATTGGTTGACACTGACATTCGCGATGAGGTCGGAAAATCGACGTAACCTGCTTCTCCATCCGGCGGTTGGAGACGGGATCCAGTTCAAAGCTCAGGCCCGAGACCCAACAATTGCCTCATGGCTAGACCGATATCCGGGGCATGCATGAGCGATTCGCCGACCAGGATGGCAGAGATCCCGGCAGCCTGGAGCCGTTTGACATCATGACGCGTGCGAATACCGCTTTCGCTGACGAGAACGACATCCGACGGGATCTGATCGCGCAAGCGGAGAGTATGTTCGATGTCGGTGCCGAAATGTTTGAGATCGCGGTTGTTGATCCCGATCAGGTCAGCACCCAGGCCCAGTACGCGCGGCAAGTTTGCCGCATCATGGAACTCGACCAAGGCAGCCATTCCCAATTGCCGCGCCAGTTGAAGCAACCGGCTGATCAAGGCGTCGTCGAGTATTTCGGCTATCAGCAGCACGGCATCAGCGCCGGCCGACCGAGATTCGACGACTTGATATTCGTCGATCAAGAAATCCTTACGCAATAGCGGAATTATCGCCGACTGCCGGACCCGCCTCAAGTGCGTGAGATCGCCCTGGAAGTAAGGCGCATCGGTCAGTACGCTCATACACGTCGCACCATGTGCTTGGTAGGTCATGGCAATCGTTACGGGGTCGAAATCGTGCCGAATGACCTGTGCTGAGGGACTTGCTTTTTTGATCTCAGCGATGAGACGGATGGGGCCAGGAAATGCGAGGGCTGCGCGGAAGTCGCGGACTGGTGGAGCTGCGGCAAGCTGTGCTTCAAGCTTTTCTAAGGGCAGACGGCACCGTGCCGCAGCGACCTCTGCCTGCTTGGATATCACGATTTCATCGAGGATAGTCATCGTCATAGCATGTCTCTGCGCGTCCAAGCATCACGGTGTCACAAGAGCTTTTGCGAGGGCGGATCTTGGAATTGGGAAAGCTCTATGGGTGTTGTCACATGCACCGGTTTTTGGGGAATGGCTCGAGAATCTTTGGAAGATCTGTGTTTGCGAATTGGCCTCGACGCGTTATAGGAAGTAGAAGCAGTTAACAAGTTGGTGATCCCGCACCATTCTACTTGTAAGGCTGGGGTTCGGCGAGATCGGCAGCAAGGAAGCAGGAGGAACGATCATGATGACGGCCGCAATTGTGCAGTGCCCGAACCCCATATGTAAGCACGTCTCACATCTTGGTGAGGATCCGCTCGGGCGAATTTTCCGCTGCCCACACTGTCTGGCGAAACTTCCCACTGCACCGGCTACCGCCGCGGACTCGGGATGGAGAACGGTGCTGGGAGTTCCGCGGCCTGGCTTGAAGAGCTCGACCTTCAAATCGCCAGGCTCACAAGGCTGGAGTTATCCGCCGTCAGCCGATCGGGTCACCCACGCTTTGGGCTCTTCAGGCTTCGAGAGCGGTGAACTTCTGGTCGAGCCTTTTGATTTGGATCCGGAAGAGTTGGAACAAAGTGATCCGTCCCAACCGGGCCTCGGGTCGGTCGGGACGAGTGAAGTATTCGTCGCGCCATTTTCCCGGCATGGGAGTTTGACGTGCACGGCGAGGAGCGGGGCAGGTTCGTCAAGCGCCGTTGCGGCCGCTGGTCAGAGCGATTCAAGGATAAGCGGTGTGGATTTGGGCTCGGGAGGTGAGCTGGACTTGGGGCGGTTCCGGCTTCTGGATATCCTGGGCGAAGGGCAGCACGCAACGGTTTATCGGGCGTATGACCCCATTCTGGAACGCAACGTCGCTTTGAAGGTACCTCGGCAGGGGCTGATCAGGACCGCGAAGGCGCTGGAACGTTTTCTGGGAGAAGCCAAGGCGCTGGCAAGGCTACGGCATCCCCGAATCGTGCCGGTTTTCGAGGCTGGGTGCGCTGGCAAGCGACATTACATTGCGATGGCATTGATCGAAGGTCGCAACCTGGCCGATCGCATCGTCGAGGGTCCCGTCCCACTTCGCCGTGCTGTGGAGATCATCGCCGACCTGGCGGAAGCTCTGGCTTATGCACATGCAGAGGGGATCGTTCACCGCGACGTCAAGCCCGCGAACATCCGTCTCGACGATCGGGATGCTGTCTATTTGATGGATTTCGGCATCGCCTATCGTCCCGAATCCGGCGAAGTCCCACTTCCTCCCGGCAGAATCCTCGGGACTCCGGCTTATGTTGCTCCCGAGCAAGCTCAAGGTGGTCAGACCGACGTGCAACCGGCAAGCGACCAGTACAGCTTGGGAGTGGTCCTCTACGAGTTGCTCTGCGGTCAGCCCCCGTTTTGCGGCCCTCCTTCATACGTGCTCTTCCACACAATCCACCGCGAGCCTTCTTCGCCACATGCCCTCGACCCCAACATCCCTCGTACCGTGGCTGCCATCTGTCTGAAGGCGCTCTCCAAGCGCCCTGAGCGACGCTATGTGAGTTGCCAGAAGTTTGCCGACGATCTGCGCGGCTGGCTGGCTGGCGAAAAGCCTGTGGCCTCTCGTCGTACCTGGGCAAGATTGCGCAAGTGAGCGGGCGTTGAAAAGTCCGGATCACCGAGCATCGTGTTGACGGTGGCCACAGCGGTCCTGGACAATCGATGGACTGCGATTTGCTACGGAGTATTGATGTCGCGAAAGAGCGTCGCAGGCTGACCGTCGATCAAGCATTGGCAGGAATCCATGAAGCTGATCATTGCAATCATTCAGCCGACCAAGCTTGAAGCGGTCAAGGAAGCACTGTCAAAGGTTGAGGTGTTCCGGTTAACAGTCATGGACGTTCAGGGTTTTGGTCGGCAGAAGGGATACACCGAGGTCTACAGAGGTCACGAGGTAACTGTGAATCTGCTTCGAAAGATCGAATTGCAGATCGCGGTCAACGAAGACTTTGTCGAGCCCACGGTTAACGCAATCCTCGAAGCCGGTCGAAGCGGACCCGACGGCAAGATTGGTGACGGGAAAATCTTCATCCTTCCGCTTGACGATTGCATCAGGATCCGAACCGGCGAGCGCGGCCCGGAGGCGATCTGATGGCCATTTCCGCCGTGATCTTCGACTTCAATGGGGTATTGGTGGACGACGAAGCGGTACATTTCGCCTTGTTTCGTGAGGTGCTGTCTGAGGAAGGCGTCGATATTACAGAGCGCGATTATCACGAGCGATATCTCGGCTATGATGACCGGGGCTGTTTTGAGGCAGCGCTGCTGGACGCAGGCCAGATGGCGGTGCGCGAGCGTCTTGATGTGCTGATCGTGCGCAAGGCGCAGCGATACATCGAAGCAGCTAACCAGGGTTTGCGGTTCTTTCCGGCCGCAGCCGAAACCCTGGCAACAATTGCGGCCCGCTGGCCTGTAGCGATCTGCTCGGGAGCGTTGCGGTCGGAGATCGAGTACGCCTTACGCCGGCTAGATCAGCTAGATCGAGTCACCGCCATTGTTTCAGCCGAGGATACGGATAAGTGCAAACCAAACCCCGAAGGATACTGTCTAGCCCTGAGCGCACTGCGAACTTACACTGCGGATAGCGCGATTCAAGGCATCGTCCCAGCGGAGAATGCCCTCTCAAAGCGACGTCGTGACTTGACGGCGGCCAACTGCCTGGTCGTCGAGGACAGCCTGGCTGGGATCATCTCGGCCAAAGGGGCAGGCATGCGAGCCGTGGGTGTGGCCAACACGTATTCACCGGATGAGCTCTTTCAGGCCGGCGCTGACGCGGTCATTTTTGAGCTGGCTACTTTGACCCCGGAGTGGATCGATTGCCGGTTTGGGTCGTGAGCGAGATCCCTAGAGGTGCAAACGCCCAAGGACTTCAGTTACATTCCTCGACAGATCCGTGCAACAGAGCTTGAGCCGTCGCCTTGCCGCTGCATCCCGTCCCTGGCCTGGCCAGCCGGTCGCCGTTGCACTCGTGATCACCGATCTGGAAGTCGGTGGTGCTGAGCGTGCGCTGACGGCTTTGGCAACGCGGCTTAAGCCCACACGATGGCGGGTAAAGGTATTCTGTCTGAGTGGGCCGGGTCGGTTGACCGAAGTCCTGGGCCAGGCGAACGTACCCTGCGAGTGCTTGTGTGTACACAAGCGTAATCCAGTGCAAGCTGTCGCGAGGCTGGCATGCAGCTTGCGCCGCTTCCGGCCGGATCTCGTTCAGAGCTTCATGTTCCATGCAAACCTGGCAGCGCGGTTCAGCGCGCCCTGGGCTGGCTGCCCCTGGGTTGTGGGTGGTCTGCGTGTTGCCGAGCGTGAGAAAAGCTGGCATTTGCTCCTGGATCGCCTGACGGCACTGCTTGCGACCGGTTCGGTATGTGTGTCGCAGGGCGTCCTGCGGTTCAGCCGTGACGTCGCGGGGCTGAATCCCGCTCGGCTTACGGTTATTCCCAACGGAATCGATCCCGGGCCGTTTGAGAGGGCCACCCAGTTATGCCGATCGGAAATCGGGGTGCCGGCAGATGCACATCTCGCACTCTATGTGGGGCGACTTGACTTTCAGAAAGGGTTGCCTGACCTCCTCGATGCCGCAGAACGAGTGATCGACGAGCGGCCTGGATGGCACCTCGCGCTGGCCGGTGACGGGCCGACGCGTGGTTGGCTCGTGGCACAAATCAATGGCCGGCACCGACTAAAAGGGCGGGTTCACTGGCTTGGAAGCCGCGACGATGTTCCGGCTCTGCTGAAGTCGGCCGATGTTTTGATCCATCCGTCCCTCTGGGAGGGCATGCCCAACGCGATCCTCGAGGCGATGGCTGCGTCCTGCCCGGTGATAGGCACGGCTGTCGAGGGGACCGAAGACCTGATTGTTCCCGGCCAGACCGGCTGGCTCGTTCCACGCCGCGATGTTGCGGCTCTTGCACGAGCACTGATCGAGGCTGTCGATTCGCCCGAGTGCTGCCGGCGCTACGGCGAAGCCGGACGACAACGCGTTGAGACAGAGTTTTCACTGGAAAGAACGCTCGCGGCCTACGAGAGCCTGTGGGCTGGGATTCTGGGCTTCGAGATGCCAAGTCCCGACCCAGCCGGATCGTGATGCACCTAATTAGAGCCCGCGGGATCGAAGTACGAGAGGTTGCTACCCTAGCGGCGTCACTCATTGCCCTGGGTCCGCGCGATCGCGAGGGCTAAGCGATCAACGGGAGTAGGATACCACAGGAAAATCTTCGATACCGCTGTGGTACATTCTTCTGGATTGAAAGCGATCATGGCTTGATTGCGGATCGCCGTGTGCAGCGTTCGCGTGAAACGAGGCGACAGAGTTACACCCCGTTGGGCATGGATAATACCATCTTCGGATCCAACCAGTGTGATCCAAAGTAGGACTCGTGCCTCGGGTGATAGAACCACAGACGGAACGCCACGCCATTCTTCCGGCTGCAAATGCCACGAATAGGAGATGTCATTCCAGGAGTCTGACTGCCCAAAGCGATAGGCCAGGACGATGACGGGAGGTTCGACGATGAGGGCAAATTCGGACTGGCCATACCGCACTTGGTGAATCAGACTCGCGTTGATATCTGAACGACACAAGGTCAGTTCATGGCCGTACGGGGTGCAGATGAAATCACCGCCTTCGGGCCACGTATCGCGTCCCTTGCGAAACTTCTCACCGACACGGTAGACAGGCACCAGAGGTCGGTGTCCAGGTGCGCGTGTCTTGCCAACTTCGGACAAAAACTTGTGTTCTAAGTTTTCAATGTGCTTCATCGCATGTCTCGCAATTGTCTTTCCCAGCGCGAAGGCAAAAATGCCAAATTGCCGTTGAAGGAGACCATCCTCCCAAACGTACGTGTAAGCGTCAATGCACTGACGCACCAAGTTAACAGATTCGCTGCATGCTGCACGCAACAATGCAAAATTTGCAACGCCAGCGCATTGGCGTACCCGCGGACGTTAGCTCCGTGCTTATAGTCCGCACAGTCTGTCCACTTGGCGGCTCAAGACATCTTGCACTGGATCTGGAGCAAAATTTGGCAAAGCAAGAGTGCGCGGGTTTTTCTCTCGCAACGGATATGTCCAGCTCTTGCCCAAAATGTTATGAAAGTTCAACTTCTTTCAGGAAGGCGTGTGAAGGTGCCAATACCGGCTGGCTAGTTTCAGAACTCGACCAGATGGAGTGCCTTACTGCAAATGGAGTTATGGCTTGGCATTCTATCGATTCCCCAATCCGATCGAGGGTGCTGGCTCGTAGCGAGCAGCGGGCGTTATCGCAACCCATTGTTTCCTTGTTTGCTCCTCCGGCTGCGACTAAACAGCGAGAGACTCGAATACCAGATGTGCGGATCGGTGGTTACATTGTAACTTGACTGTGCGGATTTCTGGGTTTAGAGTGTAAAATATAAGGTGGAGTGCTTATCTATTCCAGTTCTTGTAGTTGGGCTTACCTCAAGTCCGCTTTTGGTTGCCCTTTCCGGTGGGCATGGCATCAACGCCTAGCCCGCGATCGTCGAAGCAAGTATCAGCCAGTAGGTGGCTTGGAACGCTACGGACCGACCTGTATTCCACACGATCATCGAATTGTCCATTCGCTGCGACCCAGTGGAAGCGACTGCTTATTCCGGTTGTTGGCTGACCTGAGCACCAAAGACTGTACTAAAGAAGCGATAGGACTTGCCAAGAGTTGTTCGATAGCTGGTTGGGTCGATCGTGCCGAGTGCTCGTGTTGTGGAGCGTGTTTTATATCGTTTTGTCTTGTCTTGATCGCAGTCAACGAAATCTTGTTTCGTCCACTATCGGCTTGCAAAGCATGACGCTGTGACCATCTGGTTAGCCAGCACAACAAGAAAACGAGGCCATCGATGAACTTGTCGCGAAGGATTCGTGATCTTCGCTACGCAAAGGGATGGGGTCCTGACGAATTGGCAAATCGCGCGAAGATTTCACGTACCGCGCTCTATCAGATCGAGCGGGGTAACACAAGCAAGCCACAAGCGGGGACCTTGCGAAGGATTTCTCGAGCTCTGGGTGTTCCGCTGGAGAATCTGTTGGAGACAACGCCTGTTTCGACTGGCGATGCAGGGTTGGTTTCCTCCGACGAGTCAACCTCCGTAGGCGTTGCTACGCCAGGGCTTTCAGGACGGGGTTCCACAACAGAGCGGGCAGACGAGCTGATCGAAAAGTTCCGGCTGCTTCTGACCTCGCCGTTGGCTGAGGGAGTTGCTCGCATCGTCGAAGAGTCGTTTCGCTTACTTCCCATCATTCCCCCACCTACGTTGGGAGAGTCGTCCCATTACGCGACTCCGCTCGATCTCGAGCCGGTTCATCGAATTCGTGGGCGGTCGCAACGTTCCGTTTAAGATGAATGACTGAAGTATTGCTGAATCAGATTCGGTAATTCAGACGCAAATCTGCTGCGGGGCATGGCGATTTGGCAGCCAGCGGCTTGGGCTTTAGCGAGTGCATCTGCGTCAACGTGGGGACCAAATGCCACGAACCAAAGATCAGGGCCGGCCAGTTTCCGATAAGCACACAGTGCAGCGGGGGCGCAAAGATCGCCTGCTGTGAGGTCAATCAGCACAACCCGCGGTCGTTGTTCAGCGATCAGCGACCGGGCCAGCAGGACCTCTCTTGCCACCTGAATCTGATAGCCTAGCTCGGCCGCTGTTGCCTTGATTTTGGTGGTGAAGATCAGGTCACGAGACAGTAAAAGCCCATACGAACCTGATTCGGCCGACGTGCAGCCGGGAACGGCGCAAGCCTGCGGTTCATGCTCTGTGCAATTCATGATGGTCACCAGTTGAGGAATCACGATCGGTGTGTAAGGTACATCGAGCACAATATCCAGCTTCCGAGAATGTTGACACAGATTCTAGCGGATTGCCCCAATAGTCAGTCGCTCCCTGGTTCCTTGCCAGTAGATTCGGGTCTGGGAATGTTGGAGTTTCGCGACCCGTGTTCACCTCGGCGTTTGACTTCACCCTTCCGGACGACTTGATTGCGCAACACCCTCAAGAACCGCGCGATGGTTCGCGGTTGATGGTGGTCAACCGCCAACAAGCTTGCTGGCACCATCGCAAATTTGCCGATCTTCCTGATCTGTTGGATCCCGGCGATCTTCTCGTGCGGAACAACACCCAAGTAGTGCCGGCTCGGCTGGTCGGACGACGCGTGGAGACCGGCGGCAAATGGGAAGGGCTGTTTCTCTGCGAGCGGTCTGATGGTACGTGGGAGGTGCTGGCGAAGACCCGCGGACGCCCCCGGCTTGGCGAGCATGTCATGGTTGGCCAGGGTCTCGATTTGCGGCTGGAAGCTCGTGACAACGCCGGGAAATGGAGTGTCCGTCCGCTCTGTGCCGGCGGGAGCAAAGTACCTGCCCTCGAGCTGTTGCAACTGCACGGCCAGACTCCATTGCCCCCCTATATCAAGCGCGAGCGTGAAACCACTGGAGATCGAGACTCTTACCAGACTGTTTATGCACAACGGCCCGGTTCGGTTGCGGCACCGACGGCCGGTCTTCATTTTACCGAGGAGCTGTTCGCGCGCCTGGCCAAGCAGGAGATTACCTGGGTCGATCTGACGCTTCACGTCGGCCTGGGAACATTCCATCCGATTGAGTCTGAGCAACTCAAAAACCACACCATGCACGCCGAATTGGCTGAGTTATCGCCCCAGGCTGTTGCCACCATCTTGTCTCGGCAGCAGCGCGCGGGCGCGTGGTGGCAGTTGGTACCACATCGGCACGCGTGCTAGAAACCGCAGTGGCAGGCGGTGCCTTACAGCCCTTTGCGGGCGAGACCCGCCTCTTCATCCAGCCAGGACATGAATTCCGCGGGTTTGATGCGCTGATTACCAACTTCCATCTGCCTCGCAGCAGCCTGTTCATCCTAGTCAGTGCGTTCGCTGGTCTCGATTTGGTTCGGGCTGCCTATGCTGAGGCCATACGTTGCCGTTATCGATTTTTCAGCTACGGCGATGCGATGCTGATCCTTTGAGCAAAGTTGTACTTCCAGGTAAGGCGGCGACCGTGGACGCAATGCGCGATGAAGGCGCAGTGCGCGCCCCGAGGCACGGCACGCAGTCTGCTGCGGCAGGTGGTTGGCTCCGATCGAGGCCCAAACCGATGTTCGGGGTTTACATCCATATCCGACGGTGTGCCGCCGGCAGGTTTGATCAGCGCCCGGAATCGCACTGGTAAATCCCCGCAGAACTCGCCTCGCTTGCGATCTTGCAGAGAGCGTGGGAGCGGGGCTGAGGGCAAAGGGTGCGATACCGTGCTCTTCGGTAGCCGACCCCAAGACCTCTTCGTCGGAGACGACAGCATCGCCCGGATCGCTCTCCGTCGAATGCAGCGGGTTGCAGTTCTGTTGTTCGGCTACGGCATCCGCGGTATCCACCGATCCAGGCGGCATTGGTGCGCACAAGTCTGCTGCCGGGTTTGCGCGTGCTCCAAATAGGTCAGGCTGAGAGTGTGGTTGGACCTGAGCGATCGGATGGGTTGCGCTGTCGGCTCGAACAAACTTGCCCGGCCCGACTCGGACCCATGCGACGGGAGGAGGAACAGAAGTGACTTCGGTGGCCGATTTCCCAGTCTTGCGCACGAGTGCGCCCGCGCCACTGCTTGACAGAGCCTGGGCCTGACGGATCGGGAGCGGAACCGGTCGCATCGACCGTCAACTCGTTAACCGCCGTCTCGGCAACTGGATGATCGGCGCAGCGGAGAATCTCTGCTTTGCCGGCACTCGCTTTGCTCGTTTTACCGTCCGAGTTCGGTTCTTCATGGTCGAGGGGCTTCGCACTCCCATGGGAGAGCACCGGCAGTTGGCGTTGGTTCCGGGGCGTGACGAAGAGCAAGGCCATGAAAGCAAGATAGAGCGGCACCATCCAGACCGAAACCGAGGCCACCGCCAATGTGGTCAGACACATGAGGACAGCTAAGCCGATTCTCATCATGATGGCTTGCGGCCGGCGCCTTGCGGCAGGGGCGCGCCAATCAGAATTGTGGCGAACGCCAGCGCGGTCCCGAAAGATTCGGGCCACATGGCTCGGTTCCACGTTTGGTGGGCGCGAGGTCCCGATCAACGGAGTTCGTCCTACCTGCCACACGCTGAGCCGTTGCTAGCGGCCGAGCCGCCAAGATCACCCTGGCAGTCCAGCCCACTTGCCGGTTCAATGGTCAAAATCATGGTCGCGAGAGGCAGATGCCGCGTCAGAGTAACAGCACGCCTCTATTGCGATGATATCGGTCTAATTGCCGTTGCAACTGATGTTTTTGCCCGGAAAGACACTCCCTGAACGGACCTCAAGCAGCACGGCGATTGAAGCCAGATCCTCATGCCAGAATCGAAAATACCATCCTCTGCTTTAACAGCTCTTACGCGCCGAGGTCATCTTCGGCTTTTTTCGATTCGCCTGGTTTTCTTTGAGGCTGCAATATTGCCATCCCAGCCTCGCTTCACCTTGGTCAGTAGCTTGTTGCGGTAGTTCAGGTCGGCTTGCCGTGCTCGGGCATTCGGCTTCTTGGAATTGTCAACTCGACCGCAGGCGCAAATGCCGCAGATTGCGATCAAGACCAGGATTCGCAGAACTTCACGTGAACGAGATGCTTGGAGTCGTTGGCTCATGGTTTACACAAATTCAGCATGCCGAAACCCCTCTCTTACCGAACAGCACAAAGGTATATCTTATACGTAGTTGGGCTCCGTGGCGAAAGAGAGCTTTCTGGCGTGAGAGCCGCACACAGCGAGCTTTGCTACGGTTGCCGAAGACCTGCCGCCTCGCTCACGTGAAGCGTGAGGATTCTTTGCACCTCTCTTATGACTTCGGGGTCGGCCTCGCACATATGGCCGGCGGAGACGATGCACTCGGACGCGGCACCGTCGAGATGTGTACTGGAATAGTCCACCAATCCATCACTGCTTTTCTCTAGCGGTTGAAGCGATCTGCGCCGGCGGCGGGCGATGATCGAATGGTAGGCGACTCGGGGTGATATCGGTTGAGCCTCAAGCGCTACGAGCAACGGGTCGTTTGCTTGCATGCCGTCGATACTACTGGGTATCCGGTTCCGGAAGAAGGGTTGAAAGACAAGTGGGCTATTGACGACCTCCAGCTCAGCGCAGACCTGGCGGAGTGGGTTATTGCGCCGGATCAGCTCCACTCCCAGTCGCAGTCCCGGCTGCTTGGCCAGCTTGCTTCCACGATGGCCGGTCGCCACGAATATCACGCGCCGCACGTATGGCTCCGGCTGGTAGAAAAACGCGCAGGCTAGGTCGGCGCGGAGCTCAGGCCTGGCCTGGATCTTCTCGAGCGGCTGTGAAAAAACGGCATTCCAGATTCCATCGCCGCTTGGCGCCGCCAGCATTTTAGCCACCTGGCCGCCGGTGCTTTTGCCGAGGATCACCATCTGGTCGAGCGCAGGATCAACCCGGTTGGGGTCGAACCTCTGTCGGATCTCGCGTAGCGATTGGCGTAGTGACCTGGCTGCCAGAGGCAGGGGGTAGCCCGACGGGTAGAGCACAACCCAGAACTGGCACGACGCGCGCAGCATCGGATCCTTGCGCAGCGCATCCAGCATCGGTCCCCAGACTCCTGGGCCGGTCCAAAGTCCCTGCACAAACACCACGGGTACTTTACCAGGCTGGTAGGGATCGACCGGGTAGACTCCCGCGTGGGCAGCATAAAGCCTCGGATTGACTACGCCCAAAAACTCATAGTTTCGCATCGAGCTTTGAGCCAAACGAAGCGCGAGCGGAGTTGTGAGATCCTGTGCGAGGGGATACAAAGTGCCGCCCAGTTCGAGGGCTTCTACCTGGAACGGGTTGACGAGCAGGAGTTCAACTGGCTGGTTACGCCAGGTTGTGACCGATCCGCGGGGCTTTAACACCGCTGTCGCTGCGAACACAACCTTGCCTGGGCCATAGGCTTTCCATTCGGCGAGATCCCGATCTGTCAAACCACGATGCACGATCAAAGGAACGCCCAACCCACCACGGAGCTCGGACTGGCTTTTCCCCCGACCCGTGACGCGGTCTGTAGCCTGGAGGGAATCAACTCCCAGGGTTGACCAACCAGCCCATGTCGAGGTAGGAAGGATCCCCGCTTGAGCGAGTTGTGCGGGCCACGCGCTCCGCGCGGGTGCAACGTCGGTTTGCGCCAGCCGAAGGCAGCGAGCGACCGCGCGGTTGTGAATGGCTCGAGCGAAACACCTCACCGGCTCGTTGCAATGGCTGTCAGTCGGCTCCGCCAGGTAAAACGTACTGTAGACTGCTGCGTCGCGGGCCCACACGATCGCGTCTTCTGCCGTGGAACCCTCACTGATCTGGTAAGCGAGCTCCGCCAAAGCAAGCAGTCGTTGTGGATCTGCGTGCGGGATTTCAACAGGCTGTTCGAGAAGCCGGAAGGCATTGCACGGCCGCTGTCGGGCGAGTTCTCTCAGTCCCCAATGCTCGAGCAGTGTCGCAGTCGAAGCGCTCCAGTCCGGAGCAATGTGGAAAGCCGTGCGCAAACGTAGCTGGTGCGAGGAAATTGAAAGAGCAGAGACTCGGCAGCAGCCAGCAGCGATCGTGCCCGCCGCGAGCAGCAGAATCGCCGGCCAGACCGACCTCCTGATCCAGTCCATGGTTACTGCGACCTTGGCCGCAATCGCGGTTCAGGGTGGCCTTCTCCGGCACGCTCCATCTCCCTTGGAATCGGCTAGGAGTCCAAGCGTGCTTGCCTGATTCTCACGGCTAGACCCAACGCTTGGTCCGAACTGATCGAGGTTGCAGCTTATCACGATGGGATTGACGTCATCTGCGGTCAGCCGCGGGTTTCTTCTCCAGCTCCTTGATGAGGTCTTGAAAGTCAGATCGGTCGCGAAGCGGATCAAGGTCGGTGTCGGTCTCGAGGGTTTCCGCGTTGAAACGACCGGCGTGTACAGCGCGGCGTAGCGCTGCGATCGCGCGATCACCGTAAAACCGGCGGCGAACGCGATCGCTCTTGCTCAGCTCCACAGCAGCGCGCCGGCTGTCTGTCGCTTGATTCTTGGCTCCAAAGAGTGGAATGCAACGCGAGACGGTGCACGCAAGCTGGTAGGCAGTTTGCGGATCGAGGTCGGGTAGGCTTTCGTATAGATCCATTGCGTGTTGGAACGATCGTAAGGCTTGGGCGAGCTCGCCCGTTTGCTGGAACTGCCGGCCGAGGTTGTTGTAACTCCTGGCGAGATCGATCCGGAGCTCGGAGTCGAGAGGTTGTTCGGCAACCAGCCGTTCGAAAAGCGTCCGAGCCTTCTGGGCCAGGGCGAGCGAATCGGCTGCCTCGGCTCGCTGACGCTGGAGGTTGCTCATCATGTTGTAGATTGCCCCCAGACCTCTCTGGTAAACCAATATTTCCGGATACGACTGGTCGAGCTGTTCGAAGATCCTGAGCGATCGGTGGAGGCTTTGAAATGCCTGATCGAGCTGCCCTGCTGTTTGCTCGAGCTTGCTCAGCTCGCTGAGATCACGAGCGAGCTGGTAGGACTGATCCGCCAGCTCGGGGTGTTCTCGAGCAATCGCGTCGTGAAGCTCGATGGCCTGGCGATAAAACGCCAGTGCCTTGTGTAATTCGCCTGTCTGCGCTCCGACGATGCGACCCGCGGTAGCGTAGGCCGTCGCCAGCGCGATACGAGGTTCAAGACAGCGAGCATCTTCGGCGATCAGTTGCAACTCAATTTCCAGTACGCGATCAATCGAGTCGAGTGCTTCCTCAGGGTGGTCCTGCCGCGATTGAATCTGAGCGATGTAGAGCAGAATCAGCCCCAATTCTTGGCGCCTGGCAACCGATCGAGGTTCAACGGCGATGAGGGTCTCGATCAATTCCTGAGCGCGGCGGAAGGCGTGCATAGCCTCGTCGAGCTGTTCCCTGACCGGCATGAGCGCCATACCAAGGTCGCTGAGAGTCGCGGCCAATTCCTCTTGGTGGTGTCGATTCGTCGGTTCCTCAAGGAGCAGCTTTTCCCAGAGCACGGCGGCCTGACGGTTCTGAGAAATGGCTGCCGATGCGGGGCCAATCAAGCTCGTGATCTTGGCGAGTCGGCCACTGGCTTCGACCAACTCATGGCGGAGTGCGCCGTCAGAACTGTGCTGATCGAGGAAGTCCTTGTAAAAGCGCTGAGCGTCCTGAAGTAGCGCCACGCGCAATGGATGGAATACCGGCTGGTTGAGCAGCCGTTCGGTGCTTATGCGAGTCAGAAACCCGTTGACGATCCCATGGGTCTGGTGGAACGCCGTGGCGACGCGATCGCGCTGGCGACGCTCCGGCATGAGCACTGTAGTTACGCGAGTTACGACTGTCAGCAGTGCCGCGACCAGGAGAAACCCGATCGTAACCAGTGCGGCGTGTCGCCGCACAAACTTGCCGCAGCGGTAAGCCGTTGAATCATCGTGTGCCCGCACGGGCATGCCTTGAAGGTGGTGGTTCAGATCGTCGGCAAACTGTTCCGCTGACGCGTACCGCCGCTCCGGCTCCTTTCGCAAAGCCGTCAGAACGATCGCGTCGAGATCACCGCTCAAAATGCGTTTGAGCCGCCTGAGCGAGCAACCCCGTGCCAGAGCAATGTCTTCCGGGGTGGAGATAGGCCGCGCCAGGGTTGGAAGCGGATCAGGTTCGGTTGGCACCGGCGGCCGCGGTGTCTCGGCTAACTTCGGTTTCTTGTCGCTGGGTAGGCCTACCAGCCCGGTCGCGCGGCGGGTAACCGCGCTGCTGGGTTTTTCTGGTGCCTGCTCGAAGACAGCCGGAAAGACCTCGGAACTGGCGCCGGTCTTGAGTCGGTATGGCGAACGGCCCGTCAAGAGCTCGAACAGCACCACGCCCAACGCATAAATGTCGCTGGCTGTTGTGATCGTCTGTCCGTTGAGCTGTTCAGGACTGGCGTATTCGGGCGCCACCTTCACTTCGCCGGTCTGAGTCGGCGTCCTTGCACCAGCTCCGACGGTTCCGGCACCGTCGTTCTCACCAGCAGTTACCGGGTGGTCCAGGCAGGTGCTTGCGAAACTGCTGAGTCTGGGTACGCCATCGGGTGCAACGAGGATGTTGGTTGGCTGCAACCGGCAGTGAATCACTGCGTGTTGATGAGCAAAATGTACGGCGCGACAAACCTGGACAAAGAGCCTCAGCCGCGCGGGGATATCTAGCCGCCGGCTGTTGCAGTAGTCGTCGATTCGCTGACCTTCGACATCCGTCACGTCGGAGTAAGGCTGGCTGCTCTCCGTCGTTCCGGCATCGAGTCGTGCGGGGCTGTTGGGTGGTCTGCCGAGGGCGGCTTGGACGTCGCCGGTGCCTGGCCCCCGATTTGAACTTACCCGCGCTCTTGGCGCAATGGCAAGGACCTGCAAGGCGATCGACTCCAGGTCTTCCCGGGACAGAGTGGTTTCACAGCTCTGCTCGACGTCGCCCGTCGTCGCGCTCGATTCCGGTTCGGACATCGGATTGGCAAATTTCGAAGTGTCCATTAACTTGATCGCTCCACTCCTCTAGCTGGCCGGACTCGAGGTGCAATGATCAGCTCGCGATTCAATTTCCTGCGTTCTATCTTATCCCGCGGCGGCGCAATTTTCGTGTGACAAACCAGCACGTGGGGAATGGCGAAGCCGGAACCCAGCCGGTATGGTGATCTCCATGTGCGTCGCAACGTCCGGGCATTCTGACCCGGCCGAATTCCGTATCAATGGGGCGACCTGGGGGATTGTGGTCATGAGTAAACTGCGTCGAAGTGTTGGCCTTTGCCTCGTGATCCTCGTTTTATCTCCTCTTTTGGCTTGGGCTACGGACGAGCCTGCCTCGGTATTGATCGAGTATTTTCCCCCGCCGGAAGAACAGGCCGGCTGGCGGACGTTACTCCCCTCGGAGGGTGAGCCCGACGACTCCCAGAAAGCGCGGATCCGCAGTGCCGGCGGCATGGATTGGGACGAGCTCAGAGCAGCCTGGGATCACAACGCCGCCGCTCCGGGGGCAACCGGCTTCCTGGTTATTCGTCGCGGCCATGTTGTCGGGGAGTGGTACAAAGATTGTGATCGGACGACGGCCTTCAATATCTATTCCAGCTCAAAGTCTTACACCAGCACCGCATACGGTTTGATATTGTCAGATTTTGGCAACGGTCCACTGCCCGGCGGCAAGACCCTCTCGATGGACGACAAGATCTGCAACTCTGCATGGGTTCCCGATTCATTGCCGCTGCCCGACCCGCGGAAAGCGGACATTACCGTTCGGAATCTCCTGAACATGGCCTCGGGTTTGAGTGAAGAGAACCCACCGCCCAAGGATCATCCCTTTGAGTGGTCGTTAGGACACGTGGCAGGCTCGCCAATGGCCAGGCTCAAGAGCGACCCGGGAACGGCTTTCCACTACAGCAATGCCGGCGTTGCTCATCTGGTGCTCCTGTTTCATCGAGCGGCAGGCGAGGATTTGTATCCGTTCTTGAAGCGACGGTTGTTCGAACCGATCGGATTGACCCAGGTGCAATGGACCCAGCTTGGCGGTCCCGCAGGCGGCGCAGGCGCGCTCGGCCCTCTCAGTCAGGGTTACAGCGGCATTTTAACGAACCCTCGCCAGCACGCGCGTTTCTGCTATCTCGCACTTCATAAGGGGAAGTGGCTGGACAAGCAAATTGTCCCCGCGTCGTACTACGAGTTTGCGTGGAACGGTACGTCAGTCAAGCCGGACTACGGCGGTCAGTGGTGGACGGCCGCCCACATTTCCGGCGCACCAAGCGACCTCGTCATGACTTTAGGCCGGAATCACAACGACGGCTTTGTCGTGCCGAGCCTGGATCTGGTGTTTGTGCGCCTCGGTAACGGCGACAGATTCCCCAAGGATTTTGAAAGAGGCTTGGTTCTCAAGGTTCTGGCAGCGGTCGTGCGGTGAGGCGGTCTTCCGACCTTCCACTCCCATTCAAGCTTCCGCGATCTCGTTCCTGCTTGTTGGATCCGTCGCCGGGGCAGTTGCCCGGAGTTGACTGATTGTTCGCGCATTCCCGTAAAACTCCCGATGGGGGCTGGGTAGTCTGGTATGTTCCAAAGCGACTCGGCGCACGACTGGATGGTGGCGAAAGCGTTTTACATGCAACTCGGTGGTCTGGCGGTTGCGGCCTCGGCCTGGGTGTGGCTGATCGTCTGCGCGTTCCGGAAGCATCGCTGGTGGGGTTTTTCCATTTTAGTCATTCCCCCGGTAGGTTTGATCTTCACCGCGCGGCATCTGCGGAAAGGGGCCCCTCCACTGGGGCTGTTCTTGCTGAGTCTGCTGGTCGCTGCCGCACCAGCCTTTTACACGCTCTTTGTGACACTGGACTTGAAGCCGCGAGACAAGCTGGTCGATGGACAGCGGCACCTCACGTTGACCGGCTGGGACCGCAAGGATTATTCCCTGCTGAAGCTCAATCCCGACGTGGTTGTCCTTCAGATGGCCAATCCCGATGTGACCGACGAGACAATCGAGGCGTTGAAGGGGATGAAGAATCTACGGGAACTCGACCTCAATGGCACGCAGGTGACCGACCTAGGCCTGAGAGTTCTCAAGGACTTACCGGCCCTGGCAGCCCTCAGACTGGCCAGGACCAAGGTCACCGACCAGGGCTTTCGCGACACATTGTTTTCGAAGGGTTCCTTGATGAATCTTGATTTGAGTAGCACGCAGGTCAGCCGCGAAACCGTTCAAGCCTGGCGCGATGCCAAGCCGGGCCGCCGCGGTCTAAGGTAAGCCTTGGGTTCATCCATTCACTAAGCGACAGATGCGGGAGAAATCGTGATGGCCATGTCGTTGTATGATTCAGCCCCCGGCGACCCTCGCAATGCCTTGTTCCTGGCTGGGGCATGCGACCTGGCCTATTATGATGAGCCAGAGGGATGCCGGCGTTTCCGGGAGGAACTGGGACTGGAGGTACGGCTGATCAGCGCGGACAACACCCAGGTCTACGTGGGAGGGAACGACCAAGCAGTTGTCGTCGCCTTCCGGGGTTCGCAAGCGACCACGACCCTTGATGGCGTGAAGGACTGGCTCTTGACCAATGCGAACAACTACTTGATCCTGCCCGAAGGGCGAAGCGGCACGGATTTCGCGGCAGCCGGCGTGGGAGCAAGGTTCCATCGGGGCTTTCTGGAGGCGCTCGAGATGGTTTGGGGGCCCTTGTCAGCGATGATAAACCAGGAGCTGAAGGCCAAAGATCGTCCGCTTTGGGTTACCGGCCACAGCCTGGGAGGTGCCCTGGCGCTCTTGGCTGCCTGGCGCTTCCAGCGCAATTTCCTCCCCGTCAGTGCGGTTGTCACATTCGGTGCGCCGATGGTCGGCAATAAAGCGGCCTCCGATGCCTTCGAGCGGGAGTTTCCGGCAAAGATCTTTCGATACGTTGACATCGAAGACGTTGTGCCCCTGCTTCCCTCGGTAAGCCTGGTCGCCAATGCATATAGCCATTGCCAGAGTGAAGTGTGTTTGAGCCCGGATCAAGCCAGGGCTGCTGCGGTCGAACTCGAGGCCCTGAGGTCAACCGATCGGAGCGCGTCCGACGATATGCTTACTGCCGCCACGATGGATCAGATTTGGGGAACGGTCAAAGGCCGAATCACCGCGCATCTCATTGCCAGCTATCAAACGCGGGTACAGACCAGGTGCAAGGAGCTTGGCTGAAACTCATGCAAGACTTCGAGAAGCTCGGACTTTTCTACCTCGGCAAGACCTATGACGTGCACCAGCGGCAAGTCGCGCCGAATTTACTGCTTTACAAGTCGAAAGACCTCACCACGCATGCAGTCTGCGTCGGGATGACGGGCAGCGGTAAGACAGGGCTGGGGATTGCCCTGCTGGAAGAAGCGGCGATTGACGGCATTCCCGTGATTGCCATCGATCCCAAGGGAGATCTCGGCAATCTCCTCCTGGGTTTTCCTGAGCTGCGGCCAGAAGATTTTCAGCCGTGGATTGATCCGGCCGAGGCAGCGCGGCGCGGGCTGACACCCGAAGAGTTCGCCGCGCAGACAGCGGAGCAATGGCGCGAAGGTCTCGCTGCGTGGGATGAGGATGGAACCCGGATCGAGCGCTTTCGTAACGCCGTCGATCTCGCAATCTATACACCGGGGAGCACCGCCGGGCTGGGACTGACCGTGCTGCGTTCCTTTGTCGCACCGACGGGGACCTTGATCGACCAGCCTGAAGCATATCGCGAACGGATCGCTTCGGCGGTTTCGGGACTGCTGGCGCTTCTGAATGTCGAGGTTGATCCTGTTTCCAGCCGTGAGCAGATTCTGCTTTCGAACATTCTCGACCATGCCTGGCGCGGGACACGACCTGGACCTGGGAAGCTTGATCCACGCCGTCCAGTCCCCCCCATTCCAGAGAGTCGGTGTGGTTGACGTCGAGACCTTTTTCCCTGCCAAAGAGCGCTTTGCTCTGGCAATGAAGCTGAACAATCTGCTGGCATCTCCGAGTTTCGCGGGATGGCTGGAAGGAGACGCGCTCGACGTGAGCAGCCTGCTTTACACGCCAGAGGGCAAGCCGCGGTTGTCGATCTTGTCGATCTCGCACCTCTCTGACAACGAGCGCATGTTTTTCGTCACGATCGTCTTGAACGAGGTTCTTTCCTGGGCCCGCGCTCAGCCAGGCACATCGAGTCTGCGCGCCATTCTCTACATGGACGAGATTTTCGGCTATTTCCCGCCCACGGCCAACCCGCCATCCAAGATCCCGATGCTCACCTTGCTCAAGCAAGCACGTGCCTTTGGCTTGGGTGTCATGCTGGCTACTCAGAATCCGGTCGACCTCGACTACAAGGGGCTCTCGAATGCTGGGACGTGGTTCCTGGGCCGGTTGCAGACGAAGCGCGACAAAGATCGCGTGCTCGCGGGTTTGCAAGGAGCATCAACTGCGGCCGGACACGCCTTCGACAGCCAGAAAATGGATGAAATCCTTTCGGCGCTTGGCAGTCGGGTCTTCGTCATGAACAACGTCAACGATGAGCAGCCCGTCGTCTTCCAGACCCGTTGGACACTATCGTATTTGCGAGGACCCCTTACTCGCGAGCAGATTCAGGTCCTGATGGCTTCACGAAAGCAAAAACAGGTCGCGGTGGAGAGGTCCCGATCGGTAGGCTCGTCGTCGACTCCTGCCGGCTTTCCTCAATCCGCGCCGGTTCCGTCGGCAGGCACACGTCCTGTGGTGCCGCCGGACGTGCCCGAGTTCTTCGTACCGCGGCGCGACCGTTTCGAAGCCGCCGAGGCACTTCAATATCGTCCCGTACTCCTCGGCGTGGCTCGGCTTCACTACTCGGACAAAAAAGCCGGTGTGGACCACTGGGAAACAGTGACCATGTTGCAACGAGTCGAAAAAGCAATGCCCGCGGAGGTCTGGAGCAAGAGCGAGCCGTTCGATGACGGTGTGCCGGAACTGGACAAAGCCCCCGAGGCTGGGGCACGGTTTGCTCCTCTGCCCAATGAGCTGGCGCGGGCCAGGAATTACACAGAATGGTCCAAGTCGCTCAAGAACTACCTGTATCGCGAGCGGACGTTAGAGGTTTACCGCTGCTCCGAGCTGAAGCAATGGTCGCGGGCGGCAGAGCCGGAGCGCGAGTTCCGCTTGCGATTGGTTCAGGCGTCGCGTGAGGAACGCGATCAAAAGGTCGAGGCACTCCGCGCCAAGTACGCGCCCAAGCTCGCAGTCGTAGAGGAGCAAATCCGCCGCGCCCGCGAACGGCTGGCGCACGAACAGGCGCAAGCAAACCGCTCAACCTGGGACGCGACCGTCGCGCTGGGCAACTCGATGCTGGGGGCTTTGCTGGGCCGCAAGACGGTCAGCAAGGCCAACGTGACCCGCGCGGCCATTGCCGCCAAAGCGGCTGGCCGGGCCGTACAGCAGCGCGGCAGTGTCAGCCAGGCTGAGGAATCGCTCGAGATTTCGCAGCGCAAACACGCCGAGATGGAGGCCAAATTCCAGGAAGAGGTCGAGAAACTGGTCGCCGCGCTGCGGCCTGAGTCACTCGAGCTCGAAGCCGTAGCACTCCACCCGAAAAAAACCGACATTACCGTGGAGCGGGTGGTGTTGGCCTGGATGCCCTACCAGGTTCGGGCTGAGGGACAAACCGTTGCCGCGTACTAAAGTAATCGGAGCCCTTAGCGATACCGCAAGCAGCTTCTGCTGGAGGCCAGAGCAGGGGTACTCCGATTCGGATTGTCCGGGAGTAGGCTGTTTTAACTGCCTTTCTCAGCTTGGAGCTGCAGTTTGGCCTCGGCGATGAGCGTCCGCTGCTCATCCGTGACTTCTGGATACGGAAGGTTGAGCGATTCGATCGTTGACGTGACGATCCGCGCGACAAGGGCACGGCTGACCCACTTGTGATCGGCTGGAATGATGTACCAGGGGGCCCACTTGGTGCTGGTTGCGGTGATGGCATCTTCGTAAGCCTTCTTGTAGTCATTCCAGAAGGCTCGTTCGGCAATATCGGCAGCCGAGAACTTCCAATGTTTTGTGGGGTCCTTGAGCCGCTTGAGCAACCGCTTCCGTTGCTCGTCTTTGGACAGGTGGAGGAAGAACTTGAGCACGACCGTGCCGTTGCGCGTCAGGTGACGTTCGAAGGCGTTGATATCGTCGTGGCGAGTGGTCCAGAAGTCGTCGTCGACCGGGACGCCGGGAATGCGCTCGGCCCTGACCAGCTCGGGGTGAACCCTGACGATGAGCACTTCCTCGTAGTATGAGCGATTGAAGACGCCAATGCGGCCACGCTGGGGCACGGCCCTCGCATAGCGCCACAGAAAGTTGTGGTCGAGTTCTTGGGCCGATGGGTGCTTGAAGCTATAAACCTCACAGCCCTGGGGATTGACGCCGGACATGACGTGCTTGATCGTGCTGTCTTTACCGGCCGCGTCCATTGCCTGGAGGATGATCAGGATCGCCCAGCTATCGGAAGCGTAGAGCCTTTCCTGGGCTTCAGCCAGCGCAGAGACATCTTGTGAAAGCGCATCTTCGGCAAATCGTTTGCGTTCCGGCTTGGGGAGCCTGGTGTCGCCAGCCCAGCCGGGATCAAAATCCGCCAGCCGCATTGACTTGCCAGGTGGGACTCGCCACTGGTTGATGATTTCGTCTGTTGCTGTCATAGTGACGCACGGCTCATGGAGAATGGTTTGATGACCCCTGCCTGTCCAGTATGCAGTCGTTGGTCTCCTGGAGCCATCCCGCTCTGGCAACCTTGGCCGGGGGCATCCGCGTTACTAGAATGATAATGAGCGCGCATCGAGGATCGTTTTGGGATTTGAGGTTGGCATGAGCCGCCCTGGAGCTTTGGATCAACAGGCTGATTCGCCGCCGGGTGTCTCGCTGGCCTCGACGGAGGCGCGGGGCTTGGAGAAGCCGCCTGTTCTCGAGCCGTCGAGTGCGGAATGGAGCCGGTGGATGGTCACGCACGGCGCGCCGGCCTACCGCGCTCGCCAGTTGCTTGATTGGGTCATCCGACGTCGGGCTGACTCATTCGAGTTGATGTCAAACTTGCCGAGATCGTTGCGCCAGCGGCTGGATGCCGAGTGGGCGGTTTTTGGTGCTCGCGTCGTCTATCACGATGTCGCACCAGACGGCACCGACAAGCTAGTGCTGGAGTGTCGCGACGGCCGCCGCATCGAGTGTGTTTTGATGGCCGAGGGACACCGGCGCACAGTCTGCCTGAGCAGTCAAGTCGGCTGCGGAATGGGGTGCGTCTTCTGCGCCAGCGGTTTGAATGGATTTGAGCGTAACTTGAGTGCCGCAGAGATCCTGGAACAGGTACTGCGCCTACGCAATCTCTTGCCGCCCGAGGAGACCGTCACCCACGTTGTCGTCATGGGGATGGGTGAGAGCCTGGCGAACCTCGATAATTTGGTCACGGCGCTCGATCGACTGTGCTCCTCGGAAGACGGATTGGGGATCAGTCAACGGCGCGTCACGATTTCGACTGTGGGGCTGCCTGAGAGAATCTTGAAGCTCGCCGCACTCGATCGGCAGTATCAGTTGGCGGTCTCGCTCCACGCGCCAACCGAAGAATTGCGAAACACGCTGGTGCCGGTCAACGAAGCGATCGGACTGGGCCCGGTCATGGCAGCGGCCGATTCCTATTTCCAGCGCACCGGGCGGCGAGTAACGTACGAATACGTCTTGCTGCGGGAGGTCAACGACCGTCCGGCCGACGCGCGCGCCCTGGCTCGCCTTCTGGCGAGACGCCGGGCCCATGTCAACTTGATCCCGTACAACCCGATTGCCGGCCTGTCCTTTGGTCGGCCTGAACCAGCAGCCGTCGGTCGCTTTACCATGATTCTCCGCGAGGAGGGCGTCAACGTGACCGTGCGCAAGACCAAGGGTCGCGCGATTGATGCGGCTTGCGGCCAGCTTCGTCGTCGGCTGGAGCGATTCGAGAATGATGGGAGGACTTCTCAGTGGGCCTAGAGGCCGATCATCTCGAACAGCAGTTGGAGTCACGCGACCCGGACGTTCGGCTGATGATCCAGGTGCGCAACGACATCCCCGGGGCTTTCGAGACTCTGGTCGAACGATACCAGAACCGCCTTGTCGGCATCTTGTTCCATCTGGTAGGCAACCTTCAGGAAGCCGAAGACCTCTGCCAGGAGGTGTTCCTCCGCATCTACAAAGCGCGTAAGGGATATCGGCCTCGGTCCAAATTCTCGACCTGGCTCTTCACGATTGCCAACAATCTGGCGCTGAACCATCTGCGTAACAGAGGGCGCAGTCCGGGCTTTGCCCGGACTGGTTCAGCCAGCAGCTCAAAGGCGGCTGTTGCCGCTGGTCAGCAGCTCGAGGCTCGAGAGGGAACGCCTTCAGGGCAGATGCGCCAGGCTGAACTGGCGGACCTGGTTCGCGAGGCCGTTGCCGTGCTTACCGAAGATCAGAAGATGGCGGTGCTGCTCAACAAGTTCGAGGAAATGAGTTATGCGGAGATTGCCGCCATCATGGGCCGATCACCGGCCGCCGTGAAGTCGCTCTTGGCCCGGGCCAGAAACCAACTTCGTGAACAGCTCGAGCCCTACCTGATGACCGGTCAGCGCGGCGCGGCGGGGTCCTCTTGAGGATCTCGGGGGTAATTGAGCATGCCGTCATCGCATGTTGACAAAAGCACTCGTGGGCGGTTGTCGGGGTTGGTTGCGGCGCGCAACGCAGTCACACGCCTGCTCGGCGCCGCCGGGCGGGCGGCGGATGCCCTCGTCTTCCCCTGGTCGTGCCCGCTATGTGAAGCGATGGGATCGAACGGGCCGTTCTGTACCGTCTGCCGGCAGGAACTGCTGGCACAGGCGGTGAGAGCCTCGCTCTTGGCCTGTCCTCGGTGCGCCCGCTCGATCGGCCCCTTCGGAGATTTGCGTGGGGGCTGCGCCGCGTGCCGGGACGAATCGCTAGGCTTCGACGCGGCGCTGGCTTTCGGGCCGTACGAAGGGGCGCTCCGAACGCTCTGCTTGCAGTTAAAGCACCAAGACAATGCGTGGCTGGCGCCCTGGCTCGGCGACCTCCTGGTGGAGGCGAGGCATGCCGAGATCGCTCAACTGCCGTCGGATGCTTGGGTCGTTCCGGTCCCCTTGCACTGGTGGAGGGAATTGCAGCGCGGTTACAACCAGTCCGAGGCACTGGCCAAGGGTTTAGCCCGACAGCTCGGGTTGCCGGTTCGTAAGCCGCTGCGGCGGGCACTGGCGACTCACCGTCTGGCTGAAATGGGCCCGACGCAGCGTCGTGAGGTCATGCGCGGCGCATTTCGGGTCCGGCGTTCAGCTCAGCTCAGCGGCCGTACCCTGCTGCTCGTCAACGATGTGTTGACCACGGGCGCGACCTGCGGCGCAGCCGCAAGAGCCCTCAAACAGGCTGGTGCTGCTCGGGTCGTCGCCATCGTCATCGGGCGGACGGAGAGAACAACTCTATGAGCGATCAACGATGACCGGCGCGACGGTAACAATCTTGATTGGCACCCGCGGCAGCCGCCTGGCTCGCTGGCAGTCGAACTGGGTCGCCAAACGCCTGTGCGATCTGCATCCGGGATTGAGAACAGAGCTGGTCGAGATCAAGACACAAGGAGACCGCGACCGCAATTCGCCGCTGGCTGCCATCGGGGGAGTCGGCCTCTTCACCAAGGAGGTTCAACGAGCGGTGCGAGACGGGTCGGTCGATGTCGCGGTGCACAGCCTGAAGGACCTGCCTACAGAGGAACTGGCAGAATTGACCCTGGCGGCGGTACCTCCGCGCGAGGATGTGGCCGACGCTCTGATCGCACCAAGGCATCAGAAGCTGGGCGTTTTGCCCGCGGCGGCCCGTATCGGCACCAGTTCGCCGCGGCGTCGGGCTCAGCTCCTTTATTTGCGGCCTGACCTGGAGGTCGTTACCCTGCGGGGCAATGTCGAGACCCGGTTGAACTCTGCGCTCCAAGGGCATTTCGATGCAGTCGTTCTGGCCTGGGCAGGACTGCGGCGGCTGGGCCTGGAACAGCACATCACCCAGAGGCTCGGGCCGCCAGAGTTTCTACCGGCGGTAGGACAAGGGGCCCTGGGAATCGAATGCCGCCGTGATGCCTCTGCGATTCTAGCCCTGCTCGAGCCGCTGGATGATCGAGCCGCCCGGCGCGCCGTGCTTGCCGAGCGCACCGCCTTGGCAGGCCTTCAAGGAGGCTGCTCGCTCCCCGTGGCTGCCTGGGCTCGCGATGTCGAAGAGGACGAAACGACCTCCGGTGGTTCGACCCTGGCTCTCGACATCGCCGTATATGACCTTGACGGCCGCGATCGTGTGGCGATTTCGCTTCGCGGGCCGAGCAATGATCCGGAGAGCCTGGGCTGCCGGGCGGTAGAGCAACTCCGAATTCAGGGAGCCGAGAAGCTCCTGGCACGGATGAAATAAGGAAACGGTCATGAAGCTGCATTTGCTCGCAATTACGGTCTGTGTGCTGGCCTTGCCCGGTCCGGTCTGGGCCCAAGGGCCCAGGCCGCGAGGTGGCGCGCGACAGCGCGCGGATGGAGATCGCCCCGTCGTTCTCAAGTCGGCACAGGTCTGGGACGGCGTCGCGCTTGATGCCCAGCGTGACTGGATCGTCGTTGTTCAGGGTGAAACGATCAAGGCGGCCGGACCAGCCGGCGTGGTCGAGGTTCCGGGCAACGCCGAGACGCTCGACCTCACCGGCATGACCATCCTGCCGGGGCTAATCGATGCACATACGCACGTCCTGCTTCATCCTTATGATGAGGCACTTTGGGACGATCAAGTGCTCAAGGAAGCTCTGGCTCTGCGCGTCTGTCGCGCGACCAACCACTTGCGCAGTATCCTCCTTTCCGGCTTCACGACAATTCGCGACCTGGGAACCGAAGGGGCCGGCTATGCCGATGTCGGGCTGAAGCAGGCAGTCGAGCAGGGGATCATTCCCGGACCGCACATGCTCGTGGTAACGCGAGCGATCGTCGCCACAGGCAGCTACGCACCCAAGGGATTCGCCCCCGAGCTTCGCATTCCCCAAGGGGCTGAAGAAGCCGACGGCGTCGACTCGCTGATCCGAACCGTCCGGGACCAGATCGGCAAGGGGGCCGACTGGATCAAAATCTACGCCGATGCAGCCATGGGAGGAGCAGCAGTCCGGCCGTCGTTCTCGGCGGAAGAGCTGGCACGAATCGTCGAAACAGCGGGCTCGGCGGGGGTGTTGGTGACGGCTCATGCCATGTCGAAAGAGGGAATGCGGCGCGCAGCAATCGCGGGAGTTGCAACGATTGAGCATGGCGACGGTGGAGATCGTGAAGTCTTCAAATTAATGGCCGATCGAGGTGTTGCACTTTGTCCAACCCTCGCGGCCTTCGAGGCGTCGGCGCGATATCGCGGCTATCGCCCCGGAACCGACCCGGAGCCGCCTCGTCTCAAGCGCGCGCGGGCGGCCTTTAAGCTGGCACTTGACGCTGGCGTGACGATCGCCAACGGCAGCGACATGGGGGTCTTTGCTCATGGAAATGGCGCGCGCGAGCTCGAGCTGCTGGTGGACTATGGAATGACGCCACCCCAGGCACTTCGCGCCGCCACTTCCATTGCTGCCAAAGTTCTACGCCTCGATCACCGCCTGGGGACTATCAAGCCGGGGCTCTGGGCCGACCTGATCGCCGTTGAAGGGGACCCAACCAGGGACATCAAAGCCCTGCGCAAGGTAAAATTGGTGATGAAGAAGGGCGTTTCGTACCGCTGAGACCCGGGGGCACTGAAGGGGGACATTGCTCCAATAGTTAGCGGTTTAGGAAGTTTGGGAAGAACTCGCACCGCGTTCTGGGCCTGGTTCAAACGCGCGGTTCTTTGGGTAACACTCTGAAGGTAGGGAGGAGATCCGCGGGCGGCTCGGCGAACTGAACATCGCCGTCGAGCTGACAGCCTTTCACTGTTCCCTCGGGGCGGCTGTGGCCCGGCGGATCATCCGAGTAACCTGGTCATTGGCGTTGACAGCGGTGAGCTTCATTTCGGGATGGCCCGTCGCATACACGCGGAAGATCTCGTCGGCGAACGCTTGCCCGATCGATTCCACGGCCGAGAAATCGAGGAGGACTTCCTTGAATCGCTCGAACCGCGCAAGGATCCGACGAGCTTGGGAGCGCGACACCAGAAGGTCTTGACCATACTGAGCCAGTCGCAACGGCACGCGGGTTCTGGAAAATGCATAATCGTTGACTTCCGGGTCGGCGTAACGATCGAACACTTCTTGAGCCTTACGTCTACTGTCCGTGCTTATCGTCATTTTGATCACAGTGCTCATGGCACGCAGAATTTGGGCGCTAGCGCTCCCCTTCTCCTGATCCTCGATCAACCAATCGTCGCCGAATTCGGTATCGTGCACGAAAATGAGCTTTGCCGACGAGATCGAGAAGTGGTCGAACATCCGGGAGACAAAAAAGATCCCCTCCCCGGTGTGACGCGACTCGTCGGTCGTCAGCTTGCCTTTGACCAGTTCCAAGATCGCATGCCGATGATCCTCGAGATCGAAATTCGACTTGATTTTCTCGAAGATCCCGACACCGTTGTCGGCGACGACCATGTCCACGCGCGTGGCCGAACGGCCGATTATCACCAGAGCGTCTGAACCTTCGGAGTGCTCGATTGCGTTGTTAAAGATCTCCGTGAAGCCGTACTGACAGATTCTGAAGACGTTTTCGCGCAGTCCCGTCAAGTGAGGCTCTACGAGAGTTCGCCATACACGGTCCTCGTCGCAATTGTCTTTGAGCGGCAATGCCTCTTTAACAATCTCAGACTTAAGTGTGTAGCGCTTCCGCCGCGTGCGCCCGGTTGCCTCGATCAACCCGTCCTTCAGCAGAGAGTTGAGATGACGATGAACGGCTTGTCGGGTGATGCCAAAATGCTCAGCCGCCACCTTTGCGATGTCCTCTGGGTGCGCCTCCAGTTCTGTGAGGATGAGTCTTCGGATTTCATCCTTGGCGATCTTCTCCAAGTCTACGTCCTCCCTTTGTCAACGCCGGCCTGAGGTTTAATCAACATTTTCAAAGTTTATTGTAAACCAGCGTAATGCGATTGCCAACAATCGGTTTTCCCTACCGGGCCTACTGCGTCCCGGTTCGGCGGCGGGGGTGGGGCTCAGGCAGCCTGTTGTTTCGACTGCGGCTGAGTCCAGATCTAGGTGTGGGCCATGTCGAGCAACTTGGCCAAGACGAGCAGGTCGTCGTAGCCGAAGCTGTCGGACTGTTTCCACTCCTCGCCCTGCTTGTAGCTCCTGGAGGCGGTCACCGAAAACCATGGCCCCTTCTCTCCCTGATTCCGCCAGATAGCAAGTTCCAGCGAGTCGGCGCGAATCCTGTGCACGGGCTTAGATTTCTCCTTGTCTGCCACGATAGACCTCATTCGTTCGTAGGTTTCACATTGCGATGCATAGTTGAACAATCGGGTCATGTCAACGGTCACCGTTCAAAGCCGATCGTGTGGTCTTCGACGCCGTAAGGAAGGTCGTATCTGCCGTTCGCCGGTGGAAACGAATGTCCTCATCTGGCGACGGACTTCATTAGGAAACGCACAGCGCGGTATGCTCGATGTTGAAACTTTCCGCACGGGCTTCGGCCGGACAGAGAAGCGTAACATGTGAACTAGTGATTATAATTTAAACTAATATCGGGTGTTGACGTGCTCATCAAGGAGACTGAGAGGAACGTCGTCGTCTACCCCTCGTGGGCTGAGCGGGAGACCCGGTGGAGTGATCTGCCCCGTTACTTCGCCGACCCGCTCCACGGCGGGTTCCTCAAACCGGATATCGACTACCGACGATTCGGCTACCCGGATCAGATCCAGCCCTATGAGCTGATCGACGGGCCCGAGCATTTCAGAGGACAGGCGAGTTTCTGTTTGTCCGCGCCGCCGCAAGCATGAGGGCTACCCTTCACTCGGCTCGTGGCGACTCGTGAGGCCAAGTAGTCTGTCCCAAAGGGACGAATCGGCGCGGACCTCGTGGTTACCGCTCAGAAGCGCAGGGGTCCAGAGCGTGCGTGCGCCCGACCAGCGCAGGCGACGATCCCGACAGGTTGCGAAAATCGCCGCGGCGGGACTTCCTGCGACCGCTAGGTCGCCGCGCAGCCGCCGAGGTTGGCCACCCGGCGCAGAGCAAGGCGCTCGGCAACCTCTCTCAGCCGCTCTTGGCTGGCCGCGAAGAAGCGGCCTAGCAGGCGTCCCTCGCTCAGTTTCTGCAACCGGGCCTGCCAGGTGTCGGCGCTGGTGCCGAGCCGGTCAAAAATCGCGGCCACTTCCCGCGAGATTGTGGCCTTGCCCTCGCGAAACAGACATCCCGTGTAATCGACCAGCATCAGGTAACTGCCCAGCGAAAAGTTTTCGAGCATCCCTTCGCGCGTCGAATCAATTCGCCGGCGGTCTTCGATCGAACAGAGCCACTGGGATTCTTGTACCCGGCCGCCACGTTCGATCCGGCAACACTGCCCTGGCTGGCCGCTTTCAGGTCCTCGGTTCGCCCCTGGGCCTTCACGTGATCGACACGTTCCTTGATCGATGTGTGTGGGCTGGCCTCGGGCACTTCAGCGATCCCGGCCGCCACGGGGTTCAGGTCGATATAGGCACACGCCGCCAGCAGCGCTTCTCCATCGAGAATTGCCACCGATTTAAACCGCCCCTCGAAGAAAAATCCGCGTGTCTTTTCCTCGTCGTTGGCCAGCCGGGCGAGGGGCTCTTTCAGGCATTTCATGAACCACTAAGGCTTTGGAGGCGTTCGCGGGCCTTGGCGACCCATGCTGCGTCCTTGAGTCGCCACTCGACCCAGGCGTTGGAAACGGGAATCGGCTGCCGTGATTTGTCGCGTGGTGGAAAGAGCCGCCCCCAGCGCCGGGCGACCTCTTCGTCCGACCAACCCGCAGCCACCTCGGGATCGAGCCGCACCAGCACATGTAGATGGTTGTCCATCACCGAAAACCCGCCGACGGCGATCGAGAAAATCTCCGCGAGTTCCCGCAGTCGCCGGTCGATCCATAACTTGCGGTCGTTGGCGCCCTCGCCGAGCAAAAACGCCCGCCGCACGCCAAAAAAATCGGCGAATTGTAAATCTTGCGTTAACGAGTTTCTGAATTCAGCGCATCTTGAATAATGTCCCCCTCTTCAGAACCGCCGCCGCCCGCGCGGCAGCTTACGGCTTGCTCCAGGGGCCTACCAGATCTGGGTCGGCGCCGGGTTGGTTTTGAGGCGGCTCCGAGTTCTTGATCGCGAAGTCGCGTGGCTGGAGTTGGAGAGACCGCTCCTTGGGATCGGTCTGGTACGTGAGCTTGGACTTAATTGGCTTGCTTTCCGTGCCGACCGCGTCTAACCAGCTATTCAGATCAACAACTGCGGTCGAGAGCTCGGGAGTTCCCTGGTGCGCTGAGAGCACGATCCAGCTCCGCCCCAAAATGTCGTACTGATTGCCAGTGCCCGACCAACGGACCCGTGCGCTCAGGTCCTCACCGGCTTTGCCAGCCCTGCAGGCCAGAAGTGCCTCGGCCTTGATTGCGCACTGCTTGACCTCGACTTGAAAGACGGCCGGCGAGAGACTGCCGACCACGTCGAGCACGCCCGCTCCTTCAACCGTACAGTGGTCCAGGGTCAGATGAGCTTTCCTGGTTTGCGACCTCTTTTCCGAAATGAGGCGAGCCTGCACGCCCCAGCCGTGCCATTCCGAGAACTGTGCGGCAGGCGGAGTCAGTCCGGAAGCAGGAACGATCATTGTCTGTTGGATTCGAGCGGTGGAGTTCATCAGGAGCGAGAGCTCGATAGCCTCGTCGAACCCTTCGAACCAGCAACGATTGACCTCGAGGACATTACCCTCGAAGAAAATCGCGCGGGAATCCTTGCGGCGTGAACCGCTTGCTATCTTGAAGGCGCAGCGGTCGATCCTGGCCTTCCGTGCGGCCTTGATGATCGGCGGCGGAGGAGAAGATGCACCCGTTTCGGGGTAGTGGACCAGGATCGTCACCCCGGACAATTCCAGGGACACGCTCGAGCCCGTTGTTATGAAGGAGCTGGGCCCTTTCAAGTCGATCTCGATCACCGGCTCGAATCCCGGAGCTGCCCGGATCGCAACTGCTTGCGTGCCTCTGGAGAAATCGAGGAGTTGGTCGCCATGAAGACGGTATGGCTCACGATTTCGCAGTTCAACATAGCCGCGGTTTGATGTGGCAATCTGGAGAGCGGCGAGCAGGTTGTCAAAGTGTCTTTCCTCATCGTCTGGCAGCCGGACCACGAAGGGTTGTTCTGTTATTGGAGGCCGTGTTGACCAATCGGTTCGGGATGCGGCGGAATCTGACGAATCTCCATCGGGCGCATCTTTGGACTTCGCCGGGCGCTTGTTTGCAGTTGTTTGAGAATTGGGCCCCCACGTGCGAACCGACGCCAGGATCACAGTCAAGACGATCGCCACGACCGTCATTGCAAAGAGCCCCCAACCCCAGATGGGAAACGGCCACAATGGCCGCGCCAAGGTTTCGGCAGTCGATGTTTCCGGGTTCGATACGGGGGTGTTCGGTGTGGCAACCGAACCGGTGGTTGTCGAGAAGACGCTCGAGAATCGTGGCTTGGAGCGCAATAACCCTTCGCTCAAGCTCGGTTCAGGTCCGAGATCAACCAGGACCGGAAAATCCGGATCGCTCACCGTGGCATCACTGGCCGGGGTCGGCATCGAACCTGGCGACTTGGCGGTGTCATTTCGTGGCGCAGAAGACGGGCCGGCGTCGGTGTGTCGCGCGGCCGCAGCTTGCAGGGTTACAGGCGCAGCGACGGCTTCGACCAGGACTGCCGGTGCCCGTGTCGCGAATTGCGGCAACTCATCAAAAAACTGTGGCGATCGGGGTACCGGTTCAACCGTAGGCTGGCGAATGGGCCCGGCCAGCTCCTTGCCGGCTTCGACGCACCTGGATTCACTCTCGAACGGCTCCAGTGCCTGCGCGACCAGAAACGGCGTTGCATACCGCTCATCAGGAGACTTGCGCATCATCCGGCCGACAACCGCAGCTAACCCTGGAGACAAGCCCGGCATCAACTTGTCGAGCGGCGTCGGATCCATCGCCTGGTGCGCGAAGAGCTTCTCGGGCAAACTTGGGCTGGGAAACGGCACCTGCCCCGAGATCATATGGTATAACGTGCATCCGAGCGAGTAGATGTCACTGCGGATGTCGGCCGAGTGCGAGTGGCGCGCTTGCTCGGGTGCAACGTAGTCGAAAGTGCCGACGGTAGCTCCTTCACGCGTGACGCGATCGTCTTCGGCCAGATTGATCGCGAGTCCCAGGTCGGCTAGCTTGGCGATTCCGTCGCGAGTAACCAGGATGTTGTAGGGGTTGACGTCACGGTGGATAAGTCCCTTCTGATGGGCGTGATCGAGCCCGCTGGCGACCTGGCGGACGAGGCGAACGGCGGTGGCCGGAGGTATTGGACCTTGCTCGCTGATCAAGGTTCCAATGGTCTTACCCTCGATATACTCCATCACCAGGTAATAACGCCCGCTGGATTCGCCAAAATCGTAGATGCGCACCAGGTTTTCGTGTTGCAGTTGCGCCCCGACTCGTGCTTCGCGCTGAAACCGCGCAACTGCTCGCGGGTTGTTGACTCGCTCGGGTGAAAGGATTTTGAGAGCAACCCGGCGGTTGAGGCGGCTGTCCGTTGCCAGATAGACTCGACCCATCCCTCCCTGACCGATCATGTCCAGGAGCACGTAGCGATCGACCCTGAACCCGCTTGTGCGGCCCGCCAGAAGCTGCTGAGCCTGCCAGAGCGTGAGCTCCTTGGCATGAACCGCCTGCCGCGCCAGCCGGCGGTCGATGTGCTCGGGAGCCTCGCGCTTCTCGGGTGGAATCGCATTCCAACAGGCTTTCAGCCTCTCGGCGTCCATGAGATCGCTGAGAAGTACCGCCTGCCAAAATCGCGATGACTGCGGATCAAGCATGGGGCATCCTGATGGTGTGCCATCACGGTTGCTGGACCACCACAACTCCGTGGCCAGCAAACTCCGAGTCTATCATCTGCGTCAGAAACCCTCAATCATTTGATGAAGTCTCGCGCGTTGCCTGACAGCAACAGACGGGATTTTGTGTCACTCGTATTGTCACCTCGATTGATTGGGTGCGTTAGATGATTGGCGGTCCATCGAAGGGATTGCGAGATCGAGTTTCTCCGGACTTTTTTCGCGAAAGAGCTACCCGATGCTTGAATCCCAGGTCATTCTTCCTCAAGCCGATGCCGAATGTGGGAAGACCTTCTACCGGGACAGGCGCACCGCAGACTGGGATCGGATCGCCTTGGAATTCTGGAACCAAGCCAATGGCCGCGTCAGCGCAGACTATCGCTTGTCGGTCTACCGTTGCAGGCGGTGCGGCGGGTTCCACATCGGTCAAAAGCGACTTACACCGATATCCAATCTTGTCCCTGGCCGTCGACAAGCGTGAGCAAGAGCGAACGGTCCTTGCTGCGGGATTCGCCGATGGCTGTAACGTATACCGCAGGGTCGTCCTTGACGGGGCATTCGTGCTCGCAGATCCCGCAGCCGATGCACTTGACCGGATCGATGTAGGGACGTTTGAGCTGGATTGTCGCTCCCCAGCGGTCGGTTACCTCAACGTTGCGCGTGAAGATGGCCTTGGGGCTGACAGGGCATACCTCCTCACAGACCACGCAACTGGTATCCATCGCCCAGGGGAGACAGCGCCCCTGATTGTAGAACGCCGTGCCCGTCTTGATCGGCCCCTTGCCCTCGAATGGTCCAATGCCGAGCTTCTCGACGATCGAGATTTCCCGAATTGCACCGGTGGGACAAACCTGGCTGCAAAGCGTGCAATTCAGCTCGCACCAGCCCATCTTCGAGATCATGATCGGGGTCCAGAGCCCTTCGAGTCCCGCTTCGAACAAGGCTGGCTGAAGAACGTTCGTGGGACAGACGCGGATGCACTGGTCACACTTGATGCAGCGCCTGAGGAACTCATCCTCGCCGACCGAACCCGGGGGACGGATCACCCCCCGCTGAAAGTTCTTGCGCACCCCGCCCGAGAGCCTGGCCATCGGAAAGAAGAACAGCCCGAAGAGGCCCGAAAGGACGAGCTCACGCCGGCCAACCGCGGGATTGGTCACTTCGCTGGCTCTGCGCGGCAGGAACCGAAACGAGAGGGCGTCGTGCGGGCAGTCCTCGATGCAGTTAAGACACACGAAACATTCGCTCTTCCGCAGATCGGCGTGCGGGTCGGATGCGCCTTCGCAGCTCTTCAGGCACAGGTCGCAGTCGGTGCAGCGAACAGGATCGCGATCGATTCGCCACAGCGCAAACCGGCTGAAGATTCCGAGCAGGGCGCCCAAGGGACAGACCACGCGGCAGAAAAACCGGGGAATCCACCAGTTTGCCACCAGGAAACCGATAAAGACCAACCCCACTAACCAGGCTTGCCAGTACTCGCGGGGTTCGGTGTAAACGCTTTCGGTGGCTTTGTGCACGGTTGGCAGGACACTCGTGGTCATCGAGCGTACCGTCAGGGCAATCGGGTCCAGGAGGCCGATTTGCAGCGAGCTATTTCCCCGTTTATGTTCCTCGGCAGCGCGGGCGATGCCGGTCTCAACGGCCGCCACGAACCGGGAAACTCCCGTTTGTTGCAATTCTGCTCCGCGGTAGGCCTGCCAGATCTGCCGCGGCGAGTCAAGCGCCGTCGGGACGATCCAGAGACTGGCCATCGCAATCATGACCGCCAGGATGTAATACTTCAGGGCGTACAGCTTGCGGTACCGGTTGACCTCGATCATCTGCTTGGTGTTGCGCCGGTTGCCGATCCAGCCGAAGAAGTGGTGGAGGATGCCAAACGGACACATCCAGTTGCACCACACCCGGCCCAGCATCATCGTGATGGCGATGATCACCAGCCCCCACACCAGATTGCGATAGATCGTGTGGGTCGTCAGCGCCGTGGCCACCGCCACCAGAGGTGTGGCTTCCAGAAACAGCGACACCGGCCACCCTTTGAGATAGCGCAAGTCGGTGATGAACAAGAAGAAAAGGAAGAGCCCCAAGAACAGGACTTCATAAGCGCGTCGAATCTTGACCATCCGGCCCTCCAGAGGGGGGATCTAATTGGCTCATACTGTGAGCTCCTGCGTCCATTGCGGACGCCAGTCCTGGCCCAAGCCGCGGGCGATCGCCTTGTCGAGGTAGAGGATCTGGTCGCGGGGCCGCTCCAGGAGCCTGGTGACGCACCAGCTATCAACGGCGATATGATCGGTGCCGATGACCATGGTGTCGCCCCGTTTCACGTCATTCAAGCTGCCGCCGGTCGGGCCATTGCGCATGAGCAGCTTCCGTCCGTCGGCAATGACCAGTGAGGGCTTCATCATCAAGGCGAAATCCGAGATGATTCCGTGGATGTTCTGATGAAACTGGTTGCGAGGGTTGCCGAGAAGGCCGTACCAGTTTTTCAATGTGACCGTCGCCTTGCAGAGGTTGTGGTCCTTGACCGGCGAGATCCCGATCACCTTGGTTGCTTCGCGGAACGGGCGGTAGAACATGCGCCAGGTGCCGGTGATGGTCTCGCCGCCGACGTAGAGCTGTTCGAAGTAGCTGTCCTTGGGCATCATCAGCTCGGCCCCGGCGCGGACGGCGGCCTCACCCACCTTGGTCTTGTAGAAGCAGCTCTCGGGGTTGTTGATCGGGTTGTCCGCGACGATGACTTTGCGCGCTCCAGCGCCCAGGCAAAGCCGGGTTACCGCCGCGACCGTGTCGGGCTGCGTCGTGGCGGCGAGATCGGGGTTCTTGTCAAAGGCCACGTTGGGCTTGATCACGACGACGTCGCCCTTCTGGATGAAATGGCTCACCCCGCCCATCGCGTCGAGCGCAGCCTTGACCATGGCAAAGGCCTGTTCCTCACGCGCCTTGAGCTCTGCTTCCTTGGAGGTGTGATCCTCGGCGCGAACAGGCCGCGATCGCACGACGACCACGTTCGGCCGGCTCGGCGCCAGCGTGACCGAGTAGTTCTTGAGGCGTACTGGCGGCGGCGGCTTGACCCCCTCCATGCCCCAGCGGTCGCGGATCAGCAAACCGGCCCCGACTGCTCCGCCGGTAGCCAGAGCGTAACCGCCGACCTGGGCGGCGAACTGGCGGCGGGAGAAGGGCTGGTCGGCCGGGTTTACGCCGCCGAACCGTTCCAGGTTCTTCTGTTGCGTCCGGGTCAGTTTCTCGCCCATCGTAGACCTCAGTTCGGAAGAAAGACGTTCGCCGGGGAAATCGCGGGGTAAAAAAAAACCGAGCCGACAGCGGTTTCGAAAGCAGTCCTGCTTCCTCAGCTAATTAGCGCTATCGAGTGCTGCGACGGTAGCAGGTAAACTCTTGGCCAGGTCACGCGTAAAGATTTCGGCGGGGGCGGCGTTGGTGGCCCCGTTGGCGCCAGCCAGCGTGTTGCCTTTACGGAAAACGAAGTCGGTCAGGCCGATGTTGGTGCTGACCACCATTTCATCGGCTCCTGGCACGGTCAGCCTCTTGATTTCGGCGCCGTCTTTCTTGACGCCGTCGATGTACTTGTCCAGAACGGCCTTTGCCTCCTCGGCGTTGCGGTAGGGTCGGAGAAAACCCTGCCAGGTTGCATCACCGGTCTTGTAGTCGGCCATGAAGACGTCGGAAAAGAAGCTGTAACCGAAAACATCCTGGGCAACGTACTTGGCATCTCCCTGCCGGTTTTTCGCCGGCAAGAGTGCAAAGAAAACCGCGGGTGAGGTATCCGTAGGCTTGGCGGCTGGTTTGCCATCGCCATCGACCGACTCGCCCGTCGTGGTCGCAGCCGTGGCCGGTAGGTTTGGCGGGTTCGATGCGCCGGCTGCCGGTTGCGTTGCCTTGAGGTTCGTCGCGGCGGGTGTGAGCGCGACCGCTGTTTCCCGCGACGGTGCCGCAGCGGCCCCTGGTTTTTGACGGTTCGCCACCCGTTTGGCCAGATCGAGCGCGAAGGCAGAAAACTTGGCGTCATCCTTAGTCGAGACGATCTGGGTGTAATACCGCCCGGCGTAAAACAGCAAGCTGCCGGCGGACATGTAGCCTTCGGAACCGACCGCGGCCCGCGTGTACTCCTCCGGCTTCTCCGACCCGTACTTCCCCAGCGCTTTGAGCGGATCGCCCATCTCAAAAATGTAAAGTTGAAGCTCGTTGGAAGGATCGCCGGTCGGATGGTAGAAAGCATAAGCCATCCCCTTGACCCCGTACTGAATGAAGCTTTCGGCGCGACCGTCGATTTTCTCGTAGAGATTGTCGGCGTTGAATGTTTCCAGATGGCGATCGCCTGATTTGGCCACAGTCCACTCCGGCGGCAATTCCGCCAGCGGCAACATGGCGGCGAGCAGCCTTTGGGGCTCGGGCACGGAAGCCAGCTCTGTCTGAATCTCGGCGGGACTCAAGCCACCAGTGGTGACAAGGGCAGGGGATGCTATTGCCGTGGTGGCGGCTGGCGCTGGTACGGCTGCCCCGACGGCCGGACTGCCGGTGCTGGGTACCGGCTGCCCATTCAGGGCCAGCGCCCGCAGGTCAACCGGCGGCGCGGTGTAATCGAGAAGCTGCTGAGGCCCGTCGAGGCCGACACTCTTGCGGACTCCGGACAACGACTGCAAAACGCTGGGCAGTCGTTGTGCCACCAGTTGGGAGGTGTTGGCCACGTTCCGAAGCGCCAGCATCGCCTCGTCGAGCTTCTTCACGTTCTCGACCAGGTTTTTCCGCTCCAGCGCCAGCCGTTCCATTTCCTGCTTGACCGCGGCATCGGCCTCTTTGAGGCTTTGAAATCCCCGGCCTTGCTCCAGCACAGACCAGGTTCGATTCGGATCGAATTCATACCGGTTACGGTCAAACGACCGGCTCTTGAGCACCAGGGCCGCGAAGATCGCCGGGATTCCCATGACGAGCAGCATACTGACGACGATTGACCAGAACTCGGGCCGCTGCAAAACGCGCCGCGCCGCGCCTTGAACCAGTCAAGCCGGCCCAGGACGGCGAATGCCACAGGAGTCGTCGCCACAGCCGCCAGAGCCGCGGAGAGGGCCAAGACCATGAGCGGATCGCTCGCCAATTCCTCACGGTACTGTGACCATAGCCCCGTCAAATTCATTGCATGCCTGCGATTGGTCCTGGTACGAAATTGCGCAAATCAAACCTCATGCTACTGAAAAGCTCGGCGCAGCGAGAGAGTTAACCAAATAACGTGCGGCCGCAACAAAAATTATACCACCGCTATAAGCCAACCGGCAACGACCTCGCTGAGACGCCAGAGCATCCGCAGGCTGGCCAGTTGGTGTTCGACTGAAGGGGCGGCGAGGTCGAGCGTAAGTTCCTCTGTTTAACACGGCCCAGCGGCCGAGGCAAACGGTTCTTCGCGGCGTATGGCAACGGGATCATGACGCCTCACTGCCCTTGTTAGGGACGTGAAGGGATCACGTCGCGAACAGCGATTCCACAAACGTATCGGCGTCAAAGGGCTGGAGATCGTCCAGGGCTTCGCCGATGCCGACGAACTTGACCGGCAAGTTCATCGTCTGACGCACGGCGACGACGATTCCTCCCTTGGCGGTGCCGTCGAGCTTGGTCAGGATCACCCCGGTGCAGCCGATGCTCTTGGTAAAAGCCTCGGCCTGGCGGATCGCGTTCTGGCCGATGGTTGCGTCGAGCACAAGCAGGACTTCGTGCGGTGCGCCGGGGATCAGCCGGCTGATGACATTGCGGATCTTCTCGAGCTCGCGCATCAGATGGCTTTGCGTATGCAACCGGCCGGCCGTGTCGACGATCATCACGTCCATCGCCCGGGCCAGGGCTTTCTGGCAGGCATCGTGAGCAACGCTAGCCGGATCGGCTCCCGGCGCTCCCCTGACCAGTTCACAGTTGGCGCGTGTAGCCCAGATCGAGAGTTGATCGGCAGCCGCCGCCCGGAATGTGTCGCACGCGGCCAGAAGAATCGTATTGCCTTTGTCCTTGAGAAACTGTGCAAGCTTGGCGATCGAGGTGGTTTTTCCCGAGCCGTTGACGCCAGCGATCAGATAAACCGTCGGCCGCTTGGCAGCGACGGCAAGCGTCCCCGGCCTGGGGTCTTCCAGAAGCGCTTTGAGCTCGCTTTTGACGAGCGCCATCAGGTTCTCATCGGCGGTCCGATCGGCGTAAGCATCGCGGACCCGGCCCACAATTCGGCCGGTGGCGGCAACTCCGACGTCGGCCTGAATCAGCCGGCTTTCGAGGTCGTCCAGAAACGATTGATCGACCTTGCGGTCCAGCCAGGACCGGATGTTGAAGAGCTGGGCCGTCTTGGCCAGCCCTTTCTTGAACCGTTCCAGTAAGCCGGAAATTGCCATTTCGATCTTTCAGCCTGACCGGGAAACGCGGCCCGGATCAAATCCGGGCTCGTGTGGAGGAATTCTTGACAGCATTATTCTACCGGCTCAGTCATCCTGCGGTTCAGTCGGCGTTGATTCCGTGCCGGGCCCGGGATCCGTTTGAGGTTGCGCCATGGGCTCCTGGACTTGCCCCTGCAAAACGCGATCGAGGATGCCGTTGACGAAGCGGCTGGACTGGGCCGTGCTGTAACGCTTGGCCAGCTCGAGTGCCTCGTTGATGGCGACCTTGGCAGGGATTTCGGGGCAGAACAACATCTCGTATGCCCCCAGCCGCAGGATGTTGCGATCGATGGCGGCCATTCGGTCCAACCGCCAGTTCTCGGCAACTAAAGAGATGATCGAGTCAATCTGCGCCTGGTGTTCTTTGACTCCTGCTATCAGCCCTTCGGTGAATTCACAGAGCTTGCGATCGTCCAGGAGCCTGCGCTCGATGAACGAGTGCACTTCATCGGGGGGCACCTCACTATTCTGTTCGAGTTGATACAAGACTTGCAGGGCGACTTCACGGCCTCGGGATCGTCGCGTCATGGTCAACTGGCCTCACCCCCCTTGCACTCTGCGACAGAGCCGATCATACGCCAACGCAGGCCGAACCGAAAAGGGGGCCGTACCGGCCCTCGGCGATTCTCCGCGTGGCGAAGCGTTCCAGCACGACGTTATGATCGCTCTTTGCAGTGTACCCGGGGCGAAACTGCGACGGGGACCCCAGATGAGGATCGGCGCCTGCCCATACATCAAGTTTTCGGCCAGCCGCCTGCTTCGTTCGATCGTGATGGCGGCAATGCTCACCCTCGCAGGTATGGCGCTGGCATTGGGCTCAGCCTGGATCAGGGTGATCGGTTCGCCCAAAGTCTTGCGGCAGCACCTGGCGGTATGGTTCTTGGCGGTGGTGCTGGACAGCTACTTTTGGGTCTGGCTTGCAGCGGTGTCGGGATTGGCACTCTCGGGGTGGTTGGTCTGGACCCGACGTTGCCAGGGGCATCAGCACCGGGGGTTTCCGCGGGCTGCGCAGTCAAGGGCGGTTCAGTGGCTCCTTCTGTGCGGCTCCTGCCTTTGCGGCCTGAGTCTCGCAGAGGTAGGAGCAGCGACGTGGCTCGCCTGGCTTCATCGGTTGCCAGCCCTGCCAAAAAGCTTCCCCGAGCCAGCACGCCCGGCCGGCGAAGTCTCGATCGTGGTGATCGGCGGATCGAGCGCGCTGGGGGTGCCTTACGAGGATTGGCTCTCGGTCGGCACCCTTGTTGGTCGTGCGCTCGAGCGAGCCATTCCCGGCAGACGGTTCCGTGTCGATGTGCTCGCCGAACTGGGAGCTACGCTGGAGAACATGCATCTGAAGCTCTCCAGACTGACCAAGAAGCCCGACGCGCTGATCGTCTACTCAGGTCACAATGAGTTCCTGGCACGCTTCACGCTCGCCAACCAGGTGTTCTACTATGACGACGAGCGGTCGCTCGAGCACCGCTTTGCGACGCTCGAACACTGGAGTCGCATTTCACCGTTCTTGACCCTGGTCAGGGAGAACCTGGAACGACAGCGGCTGCGCGTGATTCCGAGCTTGAGCCTGGGGGCCCTCGACCGGGCCGTCGGCCGCCCGGTCTGCGAGCCAGCAACGGCCGCCCGGATCGTGGCCGATTTTCAACAGCGGCTGGAAGCCATCGTATCGGATTGCGAACGGATTGGCTGCCTGCCGGTCTTGATCATCCCGCCGGGGAACGACGCCGCGGACCCGACTCGATCGTATGTAACTCCGTCAACCCGCGCGGATACGCGGCGCGCGCTCGCCCTGCGAATGGAGACGGTCCGCGCGCTCGAAAGCCATGACCCGGCCACGGCGGCCGCCGAGTACCGGCATGTGATCTCGGAACATCCTGGCTTCGCTCATGCACATTACCGCCTGGCACGATTGCTGGAATCGGCTGGGACCTTCTCGGAGGCCAACAAGCACTACATTCTCGCCCGCGACCAGGATGGTTTGCCGCTGCGATGTCTGTCTGTTCTGGAAGCGGCCTATCATACCGTGGCACAGCGGCATGCGGCGAGCGTGGTTCTGGTAGATGGACCGGCCGTACTCAGAAAGCGAAGCCGGCACGGCATCCTTGATGATGAGCTATTCCACGACCTGGTCCATCCGACCTTGACCGGTCACGTCGCCCTGGCTCAGGCAGTCCTCGCCGGCTTGAGAGCCCGCGACGCTTTTGACTGGCCGGAGGCGACTCCGGCACCGACGCTTGACCCCAACCGTTGCGCCGTGCAATCCGGCATCGACGCAACTGCGTGGGCGTTGGTCTGTCAGCGTTCGGCGGCGCAATACGATATGCTGGCTTTTCTTACGGTCGACCCTCACGAGCGCACCGAGCACCGCGACCGGTTGCGCATGACCGCGAACCAGATCCGCGCTGGCGTCCCCCCTCACGATCTGACCATTCTTGGCCTCGAAACCGAGTCCGCGCTGCGCGATCGCCACGAGATGACTCCGGAAACCGCCGGCAAGAGCCGGCCTGCGGAAGACTCCGGCCCTTGATCTCGGGGGCTGTCCTGCTGCCGTCGGTTCTTCGTCGAATTCGGCTCATCGTGCGGGCTTGGTTCGACCGATGAAGCTAACGACAAAACATCGATGGCGTGGCAAGGATGGGCTACGATCGGATCGTCAATCTTTGCGCCAGCTTCCGCGGCGCAGGGACAATCGGTGGTAAGTCGATCGACGGCCTTCGCCGGTCTGGTCGGAACCGACACAGAAAGGATTTCTGTATGGCGAGGCTCCGGAATGCCGTGATGGCTGTGGTCCTGGGCACTGGGGTGCTGGGATGCCATTTTGCCCACTGGTCTCCCTTTCACTGTGATGAGTGTGACGACTTCCCCGCACCCGCCTATGGGCCCGATTTCTCGATGATGCCCGGATCGTATACCGGCGCGCCGCCGTCCGAATCCACGAGGTCAGCTCTTCCAGCAGGTTCGGCCGCTCCGTCGGGGGCGGGGGGATCACGGCCTTCCGCAGGTGGAGCGCCACAGCCTGTTGAGGAGGCGCCGGCGCCGCGCCCGCTCCTCCGGCACCGTCGTCCGCTGCGCCCGGCATGGGCGCGGCAGGACGCGCGTCTTGAAAGGAGCCCGGCATGAACAGGATTACTCGTGTGCTGGCGGCATTGCTGCTGGCGATCGTTGGCTTGAGCGCAACCGGCTGCCTTCATACCTTGACGCAGACGTACTGTGATTATCCTCCCTCCGCATGGGAGCCCCCGCATACTCATCCTCAGGGCAATCCCAGCGACGGTTGACAACTAGAGCGCCCAACCAGCCGCCGACAGTGACAGCCCAGAATTCGTTACTTGCGCGGCCGTTTTTGCCCGGCGCATTCCCGGGCCAAAGGTCATTATGGTAGGTTCGCATGCCGTTGAGCCTGATGGCTCGCCGTCGATCGGATCGAGACATCCGCGGGCTCGGCGGCTCGACAAGGTTCTATAGACGGACCGGCGTTTGATCCAACTCTGAGGAGAACAACAGGTTATGTCGATCAAGACCACGAAGACACGAACAGTTTTCCTGATTGCGTTAGCTGCTGCACTGGGTTTCTCCCTGGTCGTGGCAGCCAGAGGCCGCGCGGCCAATCCCGGCCAGGCGGACGACGGCAAGCGCAAGAAGTGGACGAAAACCGCCAGCGGGCTTCAATACCTCGATGACAAGCAAGGGACCGGAGAGTCGCCCAAGACCCGCGGAACCTGCGTGATGCACTACACGGGCTGGCTATGGGAAAACGAGGCCAAGGGCAAAAAGTTTGACAGCTCCAAGGATCGGGGACAGCCCTTCGAATTCACGATCGGCGTCGGCGAGGTGATCAAAGGATGGGACGAAGGGGTCGCCACGATGAAGGTTGGGGGTAAGCGGCAGTTGTTGATCCCACCAGCGCTTGGCTATGGCGCCCGCGGTGCCGGCCGGGTCATTCCCCCGAACGCCACTTTGCTGTTCGAAGTCGAGTTGCTAGGCGTAAAATAAGCAGCCGAGAGGCTCGCCTCGTCCGACGCTCTCGACTCTCTGGCCGCCGGGGCGGTCGCGCCGGTTGACGTTGAGTGCTCCTCGTTCGTTCCGTTTCCGGCATTACCGACCCGCGACCAGGGTTGACCGTAATCGTAAATTCGGTATAGATAGCATTTCCTCTTGAGCAAATCTCAGGCTCAATTCCTGGAATTCTTCCAGTTCAGATCGACGATCCCCGGGCGGATGCAATGCCCTGAGGCGTGGTGTATTGCCAGGGAACGGACTCAATTCGCTCGGTCATTTCCTCAGGAAGGGATGCCAACATGGCACGGATCCGTGACCAAATTCGCCCCGCCTTGGACCTTGGGTCCAGGTTCCTCCTGTCCTCGGTTCTGGTCCTGGTCGTCGGGCTAACCCTGCCATCGCGTTCCCAGGCGGCCAAGCTCGGCCAGTTTCTCACTCCCAAGGATCTGTCTCGACCACTATTGCTCGATCAGAATGGCACGCAGCTCCAGCTTCCATCTCCGGATCATCCCCATCCGAGTCTAACCCCGGGATCAACGCCGACTTACCTTGCACTGCCCCTTTACGGCGGCGAGCATCTGCCAGCTGCAACAGCCACAATCAATGCTGGAGCGCAAGCCGGAGGTAACGCTGTCGGGCCGCTCGATTTCAATTCGGTGGTCAAGGGCGAGCTCAACTCGGCCCTCAATACATCGGGGTTGGCCTTGGTTGACACGCCCAACCAGAACTATCTCGTCGAGTATCTGCCGCACATCGCGCGATCGCATCAGGAATCGGCCGCGGGATCAGGGACGACCTCAAAGTCGTCATCAACCACGAGCAGCTCGACCAGTACTCTGTCGAAGCTGCTCACCGCCAGCCAGTGGGACAAGTGGGCCAACTCCGGCTTGTCGGATCTGAAGAAGCTGCTGAACATCGGCAGCTCCAGCTCCAGTTCGGGGCATTCGACTTCGAACTCAAACATCAAGATTGAGGCTCAGGTCCTGGTGGATGGTCAGACCTCGGAACCGGGAACGGTACTGCCGTCTCCAATCCCGGAGCCGAGCGGTTGGATGATCTTCGCGCTCTTGCTCGGCGCGGCGGGTCTGGGATGCGGCCTGCGCCGCGGGCAGCGGCTCACGACGGTTTGAATGAACGAAAGCCGGCCAGGTCTCTGCGCCGGCTCGACAGCCGCGCTCGGTTCACGCGGCCGGACGGCAAGCACCAAAGCGGCGACAGCCCAAGTGGTTCCGGCCGCCGAGATGAATTGGTAGGGACCGTGGGGGAAGCCGCTTTCCGGTTCTTGATGTCGCGGTGAAGCAAACCCAACCAAATCTGCAGATAGAACCGGTGCCCTCCTTTCCCCCGGCCTCTCGCGACGAATAATTCATCAAGGGGCGGCACGATCCACGTCGAAAGTATTGCTTGAGCATCTGGACTCGCCGCCACCAAGAACTGCCGGTCTGAAGGCTTACCTGCCTGCGGGGGCGTCATGCACTTGTTCGAACTGCGCGAGCCCGTCAACGCCTTGAGTCACGCCGCGGGTATGATGCTGGCGCTTCCGGTGACCTGGATGCTCTGGAAGCGGTGCACCGCGTTGGGCAATTGCGATCCATTGGTACTTGAGCACTCGCGCGGTTCGACCCGGTATCAGTGGAACAAGGCGCTGGGGCTCTTGATCTTTGGCATCTGTCTGACCCTGTGCTACGGGGTCAGTGCCGCGTTTCATGCGGTTCAGCTCAAAGGCAGGCTGCTGAGCTGGCTTCAGCGCCTTGACCACGTGGGCATCTACCTGTTGATTGCGGGAACGTATACGCCGGTGGCGGTGGCGATTTTGCGTGGGGCCTGGTCATGGGGCACTCTGGCGACAGTCTGGACTGTCGCCCTCGTTTGCGCCAGCCGGGTCTGGTACGGCGGCGTATTGCCAATCTGGATCTCGACCTTCGTCTACCTGACAATGGGGTGGGGCGCCTTGCTCTGTTATTGCGAGCTGGCCCGCGGCTACTCGCACCGAGCGCTCCTACCACTTCCCATAGGGGGAATTCTTTACACCGTCGGCGCTATGATCAACCTCGCCCGGTGGCCGGTACTCTGGCCCGGTCACTTCGGCTCTCACGAATTGTTCCATTTCTTCGTCATCGCCGGCAGTGCATGCCACATCTTCTTCATGCTCAAGGTCGTCGTCCCGGCGTGTGAACCCGTCCCGCCGCCCGCGGATACTGCCCCAGTCAACCCCAAGCCGATGCTCGTGTTCCCACGACGAACGCTCTGGAAATCACCCGCCGTCGCGCGCTTACGCTGGGCGGAATCCCCCATCACGACAACCCGCCAACCCATCGACCGCCGCAGCTAACGCCATCGCGTTGATTTAAATAAACCCGATTGACGATCAAAGCACCGCGTTCTAGGTTTTTTTCGGCGATTCCCGACTACGAGCCTCTTCCTGTCACGCGGGAAATCGTCAATTGTAGAGTGCATCCAAGACATCACGCCTGATCCGATGGATCTATGCTTCCTTCCTGGAGTATTCCGCCATGAGTGCGCAGTGGATCGATCACCGGGGAACCACCACGTCGTCGCCCTTGCAGATTTACTTGCACGACATCAACGAAACACCGTTGCTTTCGGCCGAGGAAGAGCGAGCGCTTGCCGAGCGGGTGGCGGTGGGCGATCCGTCGGCACGCGAGCACATGGTGAAGGCTAACTTGCGGCTGGTGGTCAATATCGCGCGGGGCTATCTCGGCAAGGGGTTGGTCCTGGAAGATCTCATCGAAGAGGGAAATCTGGGGTTAATGCGGGCGGTCGAAGGCTTTGACGGCATGATGGACACGCGATTCAGCACGTACGCGAGCTACTGGATCAAGCAGTCGATTCGACGAGCCGTGATGAACAACGGCAAGCCGATTCGGTTGCCCGCCTATATGGTCAGCCTGCTCTCCAAATGGAGGCGGGCGACCGCCGTCCTGGCCGATCGCCTGGGCCGTGCTCCCACGCACGAGGAGGTGGGCAAGGCCATGCGTCTCTCCAAGAAAAAAATGGGCATCGTGGCCAAGGCGATCCGTGTCAACAACCTGACGCCTCACAACGAGACCAACGAGGACGAAGGGCCCGCGCTCGACGATGTTCTGACCGATGACCGAGGCAAGGGCCCCGAGCGGCTCTTGATCGAGGCGGACGACCTCGACCGCATTTTCGTTCACCTTGATGGGCTTGACGAACGCGAAGCGACCGTGATCCGCATGCGGTTCGGCCTCGATTCGTACTCTCCCATGACCTTGCGGGAGGTTGGCGAGACCCTGGGCCTTACACGCGAGCGAGTTCGCCAGCTCGAGACACATGCGCTCCAGAAACTCATGGGCTCGCTCGCCGAGACCGACGACCAGATCGGGAATTGATTGGACCAATTTGTCGTCCTTTGTCCTTTGTCCTTTGTCCTTTGCTCGCTTCGCGTACTTCAATGGCCGGTGTTCAGGAACGGGTTTATCCAACAACTGATCGCTGACACCAGTCAAACCCCTGCCAATCGTACCGGGTGGCTTCCCTGCAAAAAGGCCCCTGGAAGGCTCACGAGCCCTCCAGGGGCCTTGTTATTGCGCCGTTTGATCCGTGCTCCGTTGTCCATTATTCGGGACTTGGTCCGGCGTCCCCTTTCCATGTGTAACTGAGCTTGGTTCTAACCGCTCGGCAACGCAAAACGCGAAGCGGACAAGGGACAAAGGACAAAGGACAAAGGACCGACACAACCGCTTATGCTGAAATTGGTTAGGATCTTCCATCTGAATTTGGGCTGATGACCCGGCTGGTACCGGCCACCTGGCTGGGGGCCTGGGAATCGGTGGTTTTCACCAATAGCTATTCCCGGGCCGTAATCGGTCCAATAATAAACTTCCCGAAGCGAAAAACCTGTGTGGCGCGGTTGAATGTGCGTTCCGAGCGGCTCAACCGCCAGTTACCACGATAGACGCCGAAGATTACGGGTTCCGCGAAAAGAGGAGAAACTCAGCATGGTGTGCTCAATGGTGAAGAAGGGGTTGCTGGGGGCCGCGCTGGGCACGGGTGCATTATTCCTGGTGTTCGGCACCTCGGCACCGAGCTATGTCAGGACGGCCTATCATCGACTCCGTCAGAATGCAAAGGATGCCACCCCGCCTCAGTTTGAGATCGAGCGGGCGCGGCAGGACATCGAAAGCTTGAAGCCGATGTTCGATCAGAACAAGGAAACGCTGGCTCGCGCCGAGGTGGAAGCCGAGAACCTGGAGCGAGAGGTCGTCGCGATGCAGGCCAACCTGGACCATGCGAAGCAGACGATCCTGGGGTTGCAGCAGAGCCTCAAGACGGGCGACTTCCGCCTGACCAGTCATTCGTCCGATGCGGCGATCGAGGTGAAATCCGAGCTGGCTCAACGGCTGGATCATTACGATTACACGGCCGATCTGCTCCGCTCCAAGCACGAGATTCTCAAGGCAAAGCGCAAAATCATCCAGGCGGCGCACGAAAAGCTGGCGAGCTTGAGGGAGCAAAAGTCAACGCTTCTGTCCAAGCTCGCGAACATCGAAGCCCGGTTGCAAATGATCGAGGCGACTTCCGCCAAGAACGACTTCAATTTTGACGGCAGTGCCTTGTCTCGCGCAAGCAGACGATCTCCGAGCTGGAGCAGCGGCTGGACGTGATGGCCCGCCGGGCCGAGATCGAATGTCGCTACGGCGATCTGGACCAGCCGTCGGCATCCTTTGTCGACCCCCACCGTGATGTCGTGAAGGAAGTCGAGGAGAAATTTGGCCCGGACAGCCGTCCGTCTGCCAAGACCGGCGACAAGAGTCTCTGAGAATCGAGGCGAGGACACGGCCGCACGGCCGTGTCCTTGCCCGTTCTGAATTCAATGGCAAATCGCCATGCTTCTGGCTCAAGGCCGAACGTAACTAAAAGATGGGACGAAACGACTGATACGGACTCGTGATCGACGTGAGTTTCGGGCTGTGGGCCGCGGTCAAGCCGCAAGGTATAGCTGCAAGCCGGTTTGAGTTGCGGGCTGTGGCCTCGAAGCTCAGGAGAACACAATCCCCATGGTCAATCCGGGCGGTGAGTCAACCATGTTGGGACATTGGCGCATCGTGTTAAGGCAAGCCGAAGAGGCCGCGCGAGTCGGCCGGTTTGAGGAAGCGTATGCCCTGGCGAATCGGGCCGATGTGGCGGACCATCACCACGCGGTGCAGTTCCGCAGTCGACTGGCTCTGGACTTGATAGCCCGGGCAACGCGCAGGGGCACTGTAGACGACTTGAACGGCGCGATCGAGGATCTGGACCTGGCCGAACGGATGGCCGCTCCTCCCGACTCGCTGGCCGCGGCTCGGTTGAACCTGGCGGACCGGGTGGCCGACGAGGTTAAGAGCAGCCTGGACGCCAGCGAGCCGGCGCGGGCCCTGGAGCGCATCGAAGAGTTAATGCGGCACAGGATCACCGGGCCGGCGCTCCGCCGCACACGCGAAATCGCCGAAGCGTGGCAAGCCGGGCTGGCCGAGGGCCTGCGCGGCGAATTTGGCCGAGCTCACGAACAGCTCGATCGAGCCGAACGGCTGGCCACCGGCGCCGGGGTGATCGCGGCCCAGCAAGCGATCGCGGCCGCCAAGAACGAGCTGGAAAACCGCCAGAAGGCGGTCGCTCCCAGGGTCGAGGCCCTGTACATGGCGCTCTCGGAAGGGAAGTGGCCCCAGATCCTGGCGGCGGCCGAGGCAGTTCTTACCAGCGTGCCCGAACATCCAGCGGCGCGGCAGGCGCGTACTCGTGCCTGGCAACAGATCGCGGCAATCGGGCCAGCCGGCGCTGCTCAGTGGCCGCAGCGCGGCGCCCGCGTGGCTCAGGCGGCCGCCATGATGGAGCCAGGGCTAGGGCCCGCGGCCAATTCCCAGGACGAGCCATCCCAGGCTGCCGGTCCGGAGGCCGAGGGTATTTTCTGGCTGAGCGGCCTGACTGGCCGTGGCATGGGTCCGGGCGCCACAGTACCGGGCGCCGAGCCGCGACCGGGCGAGCCCCCCGGCACCGGGCGCGGCCCTGCGCGGCCGGTCGCCCCTCATCGAGCCGGCGCGCCCCGCGACCGATCGCGCGGGCCGAGGCAGCCGCTCCCAAGGGGCGGTTCCTCTTGTGGGTCGATGCCGTCGGCGGCTATCTGGTGTGTCTCGACGACCGTATCGTCCTGGGCCGGGCGGGTCCTGACAGCCATGCCGACATCCCCTTGATGGGCGACCTGTCGCGCAGCCACGCCACCCTGGTTCGAAACGGCGAGGGTTATCTGCTGAAAGCCCATCAGGCTTCCTTCGTCAACGGCAAGCCAGTGATCGACCAGGTTGTGTTGCGCGATGGGGACGTCATCCGGTTGGGCTCAACGGTCGAGCTGGAATTCCGCCAGCCCAGCCCGGTGAGCGCGACGGCCCGGCTCTCGATCGTGAGTCGCCACCGGCTGCCCCTGGCGGTCAACGGCGTGCTCCTGATGGCCGAAACCTGCATCGTGGGCGAGGCGGTTCAGGCGCACATCCCGGCCCCCGCGCTCAAAAGCCCGGTCGTCCTCTACCGCCAGGCCGGTACCTTGTGGTGCCGCGCCGAAGGCGCATTCGACGTCAACGGCCGCACGTGTGCTTCCCGCGCGCCGCTTACCTTGCAATCCAGCGTACTGGGCGACGGTTTTTCATTCAGCCTGGAGCCACTTGGGAGTCAGTCGGTATAAAATGGGAATCAGCCCGGTGTAGCTCAGCCGGCGCAAGCCGGCTGAGATGGACGGCGGAAGATCGACCCTGGTCGGTCCGTCGGATGAGATCGCTCCAGCCGGCGGAGCAGCCTTCTTCGCGTGGGGTTGCACAGCAAGATGAGTGCTACGGCTGAAGAACTCGCTGAAGCAGATGTGAATATCGGGAACACCCTGAGCGAAACCGCCGAATACCTGCCGAAAGAACCCTCGGAATCGGGGCCCGCAGACCCCATGGGAACTCCAGATATGCCCAAAGCCAACTCCATGTCCCAGGCGCAAGGCCGCTACACCTTCGGTTCGGGAGCCCGGCCTCTGGATGGCTATACGATCAAGCGGGCCATCGGCCGCGGTGGCTTCGGCGAGGTCTATTACGCCACGTCCGATTCCGGTAAGGAAGTCGCGCTCAAGCTGATCCTGCGCAATCTTGACGTCGAGCGGCGCGGCGTCGTGCAGTGCATGAACCTGAAGTGCCCGAACCTCTTGACGATCTTCGACTTGAAGACCAACGACGCGGGCGATGCGTTCGTCGTCATGGAGTACGTCGCCGGCCCCAGCCTGGCCAGCGTCCTGAAGCAGCACCCCGGCGGCCTGGCGCTTTCGGAAGTGCGCGATTGGCTCAAAGGGCTGGTGGAAGGGGTGGCCTACCTCCACGATCATGGAATCGTCCACCGCGACCTCAAGCCGGCGAATCTGTTCATGGAAGAGGGGATCGTCAAGATCGGCGACTACGGGCTTGCCAAGCTGATCACCCCCAGCCAGGGAACCGAGCACTCCGAGAGCATCGGAACCTGCCACTACATGGCTCCCGAGATCGGATCGGGCAAGTACCACAAGCCCATCGATGTCTACGCGATCGGGGTGATCCTCTACGAAATGCTGACCGGCCGCGTGCCGTTCGAGGGCGAGACGGTCAACGAGGTGTTGATGAAGCACCTGACGGCACGGCCAGACATCTCGATGTTGGCCGAGCCCTACAAGGCGATCGTGGCCAAGGCGCTGGCGAAGGACCCGAACCAGCGCACGGGCCGGCTGTATGATCTGCTGCCGCCCGAGGATGCGCCCCGAGCACCTGAAGTACGGATTATTGGCGATGGCAAGGCGGGCCGCGGTGTGCCGGCTGGTCATGGTGCCGCGCCGGCCGTCGATGACGACGTGTTGCGCATCGAAGCCGAGGAGCCCATTTTCTACATTGGTCCCGACACGCGCCCGCCTCGCGTGCCGGGCGTGTGGCGGCAAGTGATGCAGGCACGGCTTCGAGCTAACTGGGAGGCCCTCAAGCGCCCCGGCGCTACCAACCCCAGCCTGAGCGGCGCGTGCAGCGGGTCGCAACTGCGCCCCCCAACGCGCCCCCCCGCCCAGGGGTTCGCCAGCCGTCGCCTCCTCGCCAGGCCGCGCCGGCGCCACAGCGGGCTGCTGCGCCACCCCCGCCGGCGCCGCCTGCTTTGCCGAGCGGCCGGGTCCGGGTCGGCGAGCTCGCCGGCTCAATGCTCTGGGCGGCTCCGCTCGTGGCGCTTCTGGCCGTGCCGGCCACCGCGATCCTGGGCATCGATCCAGCCGCCAGCCCGCAGCAAGTGGCCTATCTCTACGGTATGGCACTGCTCGGAACCTGGACCGCGCTTTTACCCAGCAAGGTGCTCGAAACGCGAGCGCTGGATGGGACCATGCGGCGTGTCGTTGCCCTGGCCGCCGGACTCGTGGTCGGCGCCATCGGCATCGCGCTGGCGCAGAGCTTGCAGCTTGGCTCCGGCAAGTCGCGCCTGTTCTTCGAGCAACCCAAGAATCTCGAGGTTGTGTATTTCGGAGGTCTTTACGCACTGACGGCGGGATGGTGGTCGCTGGCGCGGCGCGATCGCCAGGCGCGGTTCCGGTTCTGGCCGATTCTGGTCACGACGTTAGCCGCCGCCGCCCTGATTCCGGTCTGGCCTTATGACCGCCCTGACGGCATCGCCATCGCGGCTCTGATCGCCACGGCCGTCCAGTTGGTCAGCCCCTGGAACGAAGCGGCCTCGCTCCACGCGCGATATGTCCGGGCGTCGGAAAAGCAAAAACGCAAGTTCAAGACAGTTTGAACGATCGGTGAGCAATCGGCGACTGCGACCAGTACAAGGGACGGAAAGCCGATTGACGGCTGAAATTCTGACTTCCTCGAGCGCTGGCCGCTACAGGATGGGACTAACATGAAACGCCTCGTTTTCCTGATCGTGATGGTCGCTGTGGCATTCTGGATCATCCATCACCACCGGCAGGAGCACCTGCACTCGCCGTATGTGCATTTCGGGCCGCTGCCGCCGCCGGTGGAGCGGCGCGAGGTTAGCGTGCGTCCTCGACACGGCGTTGACGATGGGCGGCGGGTTGCAGCCGAGACTCGTGAGCAGCTCACCAGGACGCTGATCGAGGCCAAAACGGTACTGGCCGAGGCCCGCAATGAGGTCCAAAGCGCGGTCGGCGAGGCCCGCAATGAGGTGCGATCGGCAGTCGCCGAAGCCCGGCGGGCGCTGGCTTCACAGAGACCTCCGGCCGGCCGCGGTCCGCTCTACGCCCCGCGGGTCGCCGCCGCGTACCAGGATCCCGGACGCGAGGAGGTCGAGGGGATCCCCGTACCCGTGGTGCCGGGGACGCGGGTCACCGATGCGGTGCCGCAACCACCGGTGGCTGCGCACGCCCGAGTCGCCGCTATCGGTCCGAACCCAGCTCCCCTGCCCGCCGAAGCAGAGGCAGCCCCGGCATCGGGCCGAGCTCGCGCGGTCGCCGGGCAGATCTCCGCAACCGAAGAGCGAGCCGCGACCGATGCGTTCGTTGCGCTCCAGCACGCCGTCGGCGAGTGGCTCGATCCCGAGGTTCCCCGATCCTGGACACCGCCAGCGCAACTACTGCGGGCGATGGTCTTGAAGACCGATATCAAGAAGGTCCCGAGGGAGTACGGTACCATGTACGTGGCCGAGCTCACTTACGACTCCGCGCCTGCGCGGTGCAACTTGCTCATCGACACGTATAATCACGAGCTGGTCCGGCACAGGATGACTTTCCTGGGCGGGGCGCTGACGTTCATCCTGGTCGCGCTGGGTGCAATTTCCGGCTATATCCGCGCCGACGAGGCGACCAAGGGTTATTACACCAACCGGCTGAGGATGCTGGCGGCCGCTGGTGTCGGCGCAGCCGGCGCGATCATCTACCAGATGCTCGTTTGACAGGGGAGGATAGGCAAACGCACCGAAGGCGGTTTACAATCGTCGCTGGAATGTGATTCCGAATTGGCGGCGCGGATTCGAGGGCCTGCGGCATGCAGGTGAAGTTCCTGGACCGCGAGACTCTTAGCCCGCCCCAGGGCGGACCCAACCGATGGCGATCACAGAGACCGATGCCCTTCTGGTCCGGCAGGTGCGAGCGGGCAACGCCGACGCGTGGCGTCAGCTCATCGAGCGATTCGAAGGGCGGCTGCTCGCCTTTGTCGATAGCCGGCTGCGCGACCGCGCAGCCAGCGAAGACGTCGTGCAAGAGACGTTCATCGGCTTCTTGACCAGCTTGCCGCACTACGACGAGAAGCGGGACATGGAAGCCTATCTCTTCTCGATCGCGGCGCACAAGCTCACCGATCACTTGCGCAAACAGGGACGGCGGCCGATCGATCAATTCGGGTCGGACGACCATGGCCGCCCACTCGAGGAAGTGGCCGGAGAGGCCAGGGCCGCGTCGAGTATCGCTCGCAGTGGCGAGCGGCGCAAGGCCGAGGAGCGGCTCTTGACCGAGGCCATGGGTCAGCTCGTGCGGGAATGGCTTGGACGGCACGACTACGTCCGCCTCCGCTGCATGGAGCTCTTGATCGTCAAGGGTTGGGCCAACAAGGATGTCGCCGAGTATCTCGACCTCACGGAGCAGGCCGTGGCCAGCTACAAGTTTCAGACAATCGCCCGCCTCAAGGAGATGGCGCGCCGCGCCGGACTTTCGCTTGACGAGCTGGGCGGAGGTTGACCGATGAAAGTTGACGGCGACAACAAGGGCAAAGGCAAGCATGAGCCCGATCATGGCGCCGCCGAGCGTGGCCGTGGCCGAGACCATGCGATGCCTTCGGCTCCGATCGACGACGCGGCCTTGCGCGATTACCTGGTCGACGCCCTCTCCGCCGAAGACTCGGCCCGCGTGGAAAAGGCCCTGCGCGATTCGGCCGAGCTCCGTGCCCGCCTTGAGGAGGTCCGCCAGAACCGCGCCGACGGTCAACTGCACACCTTGGGCGCGATCTGGAATCGCGCCCGCCTGACGTGTCCCAGCCGTCAACAACTCGGCAGCTATTTACTTGATGCCCTCGATCCCGACCTGGCCTCCTATCTCACGTTTCACCTCGAAGTGGTCGAGTGCCCATTCTGTCTGGCCAATCTCGCCGATCTCAAGGCCCAGTCGCAAGCAGCCGCTGTTCCCCACGCTTCCAAATCCCGCCAGCGCCGCATCCTCCAGTCAAGCCAGCATCTGCTGGGTGAGGACAAGCGAAGCTGAAGAGGCTGGTGGCGTGCCTGGTTGTCCGCCCAAAGCGGAGGATGACTCAATGCCGTTTCGTGATCATTTTCGACCTCCCGTGAGCAAGCGGCACTCCTGGGAGGAAGTGCACGGCGGCTGGCCCATGATGATTATAGAGAAGCTGGCGCCGGTGCTTCCGGAAGGATACCAAGCTGGACCTCGGGTTCACTTGGGCAGCTACTTCGAAGTCGATATCGGCACGTTTGAGAACAATGACGCCCCCAGATCTCGCCCGCAGTTGGCAGGTGATGGAGGCATAGCAACCATGCCGGAGGCCGAACTTTCCTTGGAAACCGACAGCAGCGATGTCTCCGAATACGAAGTCTTGATCTATGATGTCCAACAAGAAAAGCGCCTCGTTGCCGCCATCGAGATCGTCAGTCCGGCCAACAAGGACCGTCCCGTTCATCGCAACAACTTCGTGTCCAAGTGTGCGGCGTTGCTGAACCAGGGCGTATGCGTCGTTCTCGTGGACATTGTCACCATTCGCAACAACAATTTGTATCTGGAGCTCCTCGATCATTTCGAGCTGACCGACTCTGACATGAGCCAGAACGACGAAGGAGTTTATGCGGCCTGTTGTCGAACGCGTCGCATGGAAACAAAAACGGTCTTTGATATATGGCGTAAACCCTTGAAACTTGGCAGGCCGCTCCCAACCTTTCCTCTCTGGCTGACCGAAGAATTCTCCATCCCTTTGGACCTCGAAGCGAGTTATGAAGACACCTGCCGTCTGCTTCGAATAGTTTGAATGGCGTAAAACGGAGGGAACGCGAAAAGCGAAAAATAAATCGGTATCAGAACAGTTTATTTTGTCTCTCAGATAACGCAAGTTATCTATATCTCGGTCGTCGCTACCCACCTGGACGCGTTAGGCCCGCCAGGCAGCGCTCGATAAGATGTTCTGATATCGATTTTCGTCCGATAAGCTGAGAAGTTTGACTAGACTAAATAAAGAAATAAGATGTTCTGATACTGATTTTCGTCTGGATTCCCTGTTTCCAAAGACCCGCCAAGGGGTCCTCGCGACCTTATTGATGGACCCAACGCGGGAATGGTATCTGAGCGACTTGGCTCGACACCTGAAGGTACAGCCGTCGAGCCTTCAGCGAGAGCTTGCGAGCCTTGTCGAAGCGGGTATTCTGCGGAGGAGAGCGGACGGGAACCGCATCTACTACTCGGCCGAGACAGAGAGCCCGATCTTCGGCGACCTCCACGGGCTCTTACTTCGAACGGCGGGACTGAAAGACGTACTCGCCGAGAGCTTGATCCGCGTCAGAGATCGAGTGGACGTTGCTTTTGTCTATTTGGGGAACGCAAATGACCTGGCAGCAGTTCTTGAACGCGAAGCACAAACAGACCCACACCACCAGCAAGCAGGAGCTTGACGACCTTCGTGCCGTCATCGACCGCGACCTTCACGACGCCGGAGTAATGGGCCTTTCTGCCGACCGATCGTTTGCGACTTCATACAACGCAGCCCTTCAGACGGCGAAGATGGCCATTGCGTGTGCTGGTTATCGAGTCGTTGCGAAGGTAAAGGCGAACGCCTCTCCGGATCGGAGAGGCGTTCAGGATCTTTGCAGAGTCGGCGAGTGACCTGCCGATTCTGGGGCTCTTCGAAGCCCCAAATGTCACTTCCTCTCACACCCCGCTTCCGACCGCTTCAAGGCTCTTATCGGCCTTGGCGGCACCGGCCAGCTCGGCTTCCATTTCGCGGAGCTCCTTGCTTTCGGTCTTGCTCCGCCAGACGGCCCAGGCAACGCCGGCGATGCAGATCAATCCGACCAGATAGAGCCAGTACGGGTGGCTCTTTGAAAAGGTGAGAATCGGCACGATGGCCAGGAGCGACACCATGTTCATGACCTTGATCAGCGGGTTAAGCGCCGGGCCTGCGGTATCCTTGAGCGGGTCGCCCACGGTGTCTCCTGTGACCGCGGCCTTGTGGGCCTCAGAGCCCTTGCCACCGTAAATGCCATCCTCGATCAACTTCTTGGCGTTGTCCCAGGCACCGCCGGCATCGGCCATGAAGACGGCCAGCAATTGGCCGACAATGATCATGCCGGCCAGGTAGCCGCCTAGGGCCTCGGGCCCCAGGAAGATTCCGACCAGGATCGGCATCAGGATCGCGAGCAGGGCTGGGCCGATGAGCTCGGCCTGGGCGGTGGCCGTACAGATGTTGACAACCCGGCCGTAGTCCGGCTTTTTGGTTCCCGCCCAGATTTCCTTGTCGCGGAACTGGACGCGGCATTCCTTGACGATCAAGAACGCCGCGCGGCCCACCGCGCGGATCAGCATCGAGCTGAACAGGAACGGCACCGTTCCGCCGATCAAGCCACCGATGAATACCATTGGGTAGGCGACCGACAACTTGCCCGCTTCAGCGAAGTATTGAGAAACGGTCATCCGGCCAATGTCGGCCTCGTTGCCAACGGCGATGACCGCGATGAAGCTGGCGAACAAGCTGACCGCCGCGATGACGGCCGAGCCGATCGCGATGCCCTTGGTTTCGGCCTTGGTGGTGTTGCCCACGGCATCGAGGTCGGCCAGGATCTGACGTGCCCGCTTGTAGTTCTCTTCACCCATTTCTTCGCGGTCGTAGCCCATCTCGCCGATGCCGTTGGCGTTATCGGCCACCGGGCCGAAAACGTCCATGCTGATCGTGTTGCCGGTCAGGGTCAGCATGCCGATGCCGCACATCGCCACGCCATAGGCAACGAAGATCGGCGTCGCCCCGCTATAGATCAACACCGAGAGCAAGATTGCCCCGGCAATGACGAGCGTTGCCACGACCGCCGCCTCATAGCCGAGGGCGAATCCCTGGATAATGTTGGTCGCGTGTCCCGTCTGGCAGCTCTTGGCCAGCGTTTTGACGGGTTCGTATTGGGTGTGGGTGTAGTAGCTCGTGACCTTGTTGAGCGTGATGGCCAGGATGATGCCGATCAAGCAGGTCCAGGCCGGGCGCATGTCGAGCCCCGAGATGCCGAAACTGGCCCAGAGCGGCAAGCCGACCTCGAAGAGGTCTCCTTGATAGCTCTTGATGAACTCGCTGAACTGGGCCTTGTAGGCATCGGGATTGGAATCGCGCAGCTCAGCATGGGTTTTCTCGAAGTTCTCGAGGATCGGATGGAGCTTGGCGCCCCCCAGGGCTTGAGGATAGTTGGCATAATAGTTCCGGTCAAAGTGGAGATAGCCGAAGCCCAGAAGCACGAAGCCCACCACGCTGATGATCGAGCCGAGCACGAACCCATGGTGGACCGAGTGCAGCGCCTCGTCGCTGGTGCTGTTGGGGCCGGCCTTGACGCTATAGGTGCTGATGATCGAGCCGATGACGCCGATGGCCCGCACGAGCAGCGGGAAGATCACACCCTTGTGGCCGAAGCTGGCGTAGCCCAGGATCATGGCCGCGACGATGGTCACCTCGTAACTCTCGAAGATGTCGGCCGCCATGCCCGCGCAATCGCCGACGTTGTCGCCGACGTTGTCGGCGATCGTGGCCGCATTGCGAGGGTCGTCCTCGGGAATGCCGGCCTCGACCTTGCCCACGAGGTCGGCGCCGACGTCGGCAGCCTTGGTGTAAATGCCGCCGCCGACTCGCATGAAGAGCGCCAGCAGTGTACCGCCAAAGCCGAAGCCCAGCAGCACTTCATAGGCGTGCTCGCCGTAGACCATGAAGATCAGCGTGCCCCCCAAAAGGCCCAGGCCGTCGGTGAGCATGCCCGTGATCGTGCCGGTGCGGTAACCCAGTTGCAGTGCGCCGCCATAGGTGGTTCGCGCAGCCGCGGCGACCCGAAGATTGCCGCGCACGGCCAAGGTCATTCCCACGAAGCCAACCAGCCAGGAGAAGGTGGCCCCCATGAAGAAGGCAGCCGCCCGGCCCAGCGCCACCGCCTGAATCGACTCGGTCGTGACGTAGATGATGAACGTGAGCACCAGCATCAGCCACGAAATCGCCTTGAACTGCCGTGCCAGGTACGCATTGGCCCCCTGGCGGATCGCCGTGCCGACCTCGCGCATCCGCTGGGTTCCTTCATCAGCCCCGATCACCTGGTTGACCAGCGTGCCGGCGTAAACCAGCCCGGCGATTGCCACGAGCAAGACGACCCAAAGCGCGATCGTTTCCACGGGCGTGTACGAAGGATCGGTGGCAAACGCGAACCAGTGGAACTCTGGCGCGGGGGCTGGTGCTGCGGCCGCGGTCGGAGCCGCCGCCGCCGGTGCCGCAGCCTTGGCTGGCACGTCCTGCGCCCGTAACCATCCCGGTGCCGCCATCAACACCAGCGCCAGGATGGGGAACCGAATGTATCGCCAACGTTGCATGATCGTGGTCTCCATCATTTCAAAATTTGCACGTCCTGTGCGAACCGGGGTTCTCAAGTGCATGATCAGCATCGCGCCCAAAGGTCGCGTGCCTGGTACGGACCATCATTAAGTAGCTGGTTAATTCAGGACTGCGGGTGAGTGCGTGTAGCAGGTTTGTTAGCGATTAAACACGACGACGCTGCGTCAGGAAAGGGGCTAGAGCCGAAAACTCAAAAGCCGCTGCTCGATTTGGGAAACTGGCTGACGTCGATGTAACGGTAGGTACCACCGGTTTTCGCGGCGAGCCGAGCCAGTGCGGACCGCTGGCCCAGGTGGGTTCCTGAACCAAACTCAACAGCCTGGATGCGCGTCGAACCCACCTCGTTTAAGATCTCGTCCACGTCGGCCGTGGTCATGTCCTCGGCGTCGGTCAAGAAGAAGACGACCTCGGGCTTGAACGCCAATGCCTTGCGCAGAGCCAGCAGGTGGTTGGTACCCCCAAAGGGGGGAATCGCCCCGAGCTGGGTTTGCATCCGCGCCTTGTTCGACGCGGTCGCGGCCATCAACCCTTGACGCCCCTGGGAATCACTGAGCGTGCGTGCCTGGGAATTGTAGAAAATCACCGCAAACTGAGCGTCGGGGGGAAGCTGACTGACACTGCCGAGCAGTTCTCGTTTGGCAACTTCGAGTGAATTATAGGTGACCATGCTTCCCGAGCAGTCGATCACGTACGCGAAGGAGTGGGCATGGTCGCGAGCGCCAAAGAATTCGGTTCCCGGTCCAATGCTCCGGCCGACGCCGCCACCGGAGCCGCCGCCCTCACCGCCGCCGCCGCCTGATCCCGATCCGGGGATGATGCCCTGGCCGGCAGTCTGCGGACCGGGCAAGGCGCGCTGGGGCCTTTCGGGGGGCCTGATCAGGGAGCTGGGCAGGATCTCCGTCAGCAAGGTCTCCGCCCCAGGGTCGCGGGTCGCGTTCTGAGGGTCCTTGCCATTGTCGACGGGAATGAAGGGCAAAGTGCTCGTGCCACCGATCTCGCCAGGACTGCCACCCCCCTCGCCGGGAACCCTGGGAAACCGTTCGGCTCGGTTGTCGACCGGATCGACCTCGGCGTAGAGCGCTTTGGAGGCGGGCACGGTCTCCGGCAGCGCCGCGTTCAAGATTTTCAGGGAAACGACCAGCAACAGGCAGACGTGGACCAGCGCCGAGCCGGCCAGCGACCGGGGATCGGTCAAGGGCGTTGCGCCGAACCGGAGGGAGTTGAGCAATCGGATGATCGGCGATGATCGCTCCATTGACAACGGACCGCACTCCTTCAAGGCAACTGGTGGATGGAAATAGACCCGGGACCGCGTAATTGAATTGTAAGACGGATTGGCAATCCGTCCTACAGTGAATCACGCAAGCTCATTCAGGGATCGTCGTGGGAGTTGATGAATTCCAGGGGCGGTTCGTCGTCGCCGGGCAGGCCCTGGCCTTGCCGGCAAGAGCGACGGCGCCGCACTGGCGGTCGCAAGTGCTGCCAGGTAATGATACCGGCAACCAGGGCAGCGAGCGTCAAGGCGAGGGCCCAGCTCGCCGGCAACGGTGGCCCCTGATCGTGCCGCGGCTGGGAATTGCGGCCGCCGATGGTTCCCAGGACCTCGGCGGCGTCTTCGCGCAGCCAGGCGGCATCATCTCCCTTGTTGCTGTCAGGTTTGTAAAGCGGCGGTCGCTCGCCCACAACGAGCGGTGCCAGACGCTTGCCGTCGGGGGCCGCGTAGGTCACCATTTTCAAGAACGTGCCGGTGAATCGGACAGTCCTCCCGAGACCCGGCGTCGGCGGAGCCCTCTCCCGGGGCTTGGTGCCATCCGGTTCATCCTCTTCGGCAGTCGTCTCCCTGGGCGCAAATACCACACAAAAAGGGTCGCCAGCCGGCGAGGCGATCCACGCTTCCGCCAGCGGCGGAAAGCTTCCGACGGCTGCCTGGCGGAAAATCCGCTCGACCCGCCCCTGGACGATCACGCGGCGGCCGCGAAACGCGTCGGGCTGGTTCCAGAGGTCGCGGAAACGGACCTGCCTCGGCGGATCGGTCGCCTGGGCGCGATCGGCTGTCGGCTGGCCCGAGAGAGCGGCCCGATAAGCGGCCAGGTCGGCCAGGGTGAGCTTGTCAGTCGTGTCGAAGTCGCCGGCACGGCAATGCGCCCAGCTCCCGAGCGCCGCCGCAACCAGCACCCCGGCGACCAGCACGGTCTCGGGTCGCAGGCCCCTGTTCATGGCGATGCTCCGGACCGGAGGGGTTTTCCCGGTTGGAATTGGCGCCTGGGCAGTTCGGGTGTGGCGCCCGGTTGGGTCAGCCGGATCGCGGCCACACCGGCCGCCTGGCAAGTGGCGATGATCTGCGCGGCTGGCTCGTAGCGCAGGCGGTCGTCGGCGACCAGGCGAACGCGCAGCGGCCGGCCGTCCAGAAGCTGGATGTAGCGCCGGAGGCGGCCGCCCAGCGTTGACAGGTCGGGCAGAGGGGCCTCTCCCAGCCGGAGCGTCTTCAAGTCGCCCAGCTCGTCGGCCTCGGCGCGGACCAACAGGTCGTTCTCGAGGTCCGAGTCGACGTTACGAGCCAGCATGGGCCGAGCCTCGCCGCGGGGCGCGGAGGGTAAAGCCGCTGGAGTGGCGGGCAGATCGAGATCGAGGTGGGTCTCGGCCGAAGGGTTGAACGTCAGGATGAAGAAGGCTAGAAGCTGAAACGCCATATCGAGCATGGGAGTGACCGGGAAAAGAACCTCTTCCGGCGAGCCCGGCCGGTAGCCGTGCGACCGGGGCGCGGCTACCTCGGCGCTTGCCGGCCCCGAGGACGCCAGCCGACTCAATCCCATGCCGAGCCCTGCTCCCGTGCTCATCGCGAATGGCTCCGCAAGACGACCAGGCTGAAATGGTCAAAGCCCTTGTCTTGAGCTTCGGCAAGCGCACGGCGAACCGCTCCATAGGAGGCGGCACGGTCGGCTCGCAGGATCACAACCGTGGGAAGCTCCTCGCTGGCTGCATCTCGTTCTCCCAGGATCTCCAGACCTTCGTGGCGGGCCTTGGCTTGCGCAGCCCACCACGCCGCTTGGGCCTGCGTATCCAGTGCCCGGCCTTCGACCAGCAGCCGGCCCTGGGCGTCCATCGCCACGGCCAAGCGGTCGAAAGTCAGCTCCGAGCCCGGTAAAGCGGCAGGCGCCAGCGGCAGCCTGACCGCCTTGGTCGCGCCGTCCAGCCGAGTGCCGAAGTGCACCAGCATCATGAAGAACGTGATGAGCTGAAGCACCACGTCCAGAAGCGGTGTCAGATTGGGACTCAGCACGCTATGGCGCGACCGTCGCCCGTGACCTCGCATGGAGGCTCCTGCCGATTAGGAATTGGTCCATGATCACACACCAAAAAGGAGCCGGCCGCGCCCGGCTCACGGCTCGGCTGCCGGCAAGGCCGACCGGGGGGGGCTGGTCGAAGCGGCCGCCGCCAGGGCAGCGCTCACGGCGAAAGGATGCGGATGCGCCGGAGGCGCTGGCGCCGTCGTGGTGACCGGCGTCGCGCGCACGCCCGCGCGCAAACTGCTCGAGCAGCGGCTCGGCCGCCAGACCAACCTCCAGCGACAGCCGCGCGATCCGGTTGCGGAACATGGCGTAGAAAAAAATCGCCGGGATCGAGATCGCAATCCCCTCCAGGGTCGCAAACAGCGCCGTCGAGATCCCTGCGGCAAGCTGGTTGGCCTGGGCCGACGAACCCGTGAGCGCGATCACCCTAAAAGCCATGATCATACCATAGACTGTTCCCACCAGCCCTATCATGGGGCCCAGCGTTCCCACCGTGGCCAGATAGGTCGTCCGGTGCTCCATCTCCATGGTGGCGTCTTCGTTGGCCATCTCCATGGCCCGCTGTGCCTGGGCGAGGCCCGAGGGTAGCTTGCGGGCCCCGGCTGCCAGCACCCGCGCCAGGAACGACGAATCAGCCAGCAGCCGATGATAGGCCTCGTTGTACTTGTTCTGTTCCAAAAACTCCTGAAGGTCGCTTACCAGCTCGTGCGGGACGGCCGCCACGGTCCGGTAGTGCAGCGCCATCCAGACCACAAGCGCGATCAGGTAAAACGACATCAGGGCGATCACCAGCCCGATCGCTCCCGAAGCGCGGATCATCCAGGAGAGAAACGATTCGCGTGCGTCGACCCGCGGCCCGCCTGAATCCCCGTCGGGCCCGGAGCCTCCTTCATCATCGGCTCCAGCAGGCAAACCGCCGCCAGACGCTGGATTTGTCACCGCGGCCGGCAACGAACCTCGGTCCTGGGCCTGCACCGGCGCAACGCTCCATCGCTGGGCCACCCCAAGTGCCAGACCCAAAACCACCAGCGTCTTCACCGCGTTTCGCACCGATATCAACCGCGCGAGCCTCCCAACCGAACAGCAGCAAGGTCCCGGCATGAAACGTCACGTTCGGCCTGCTTTCAGCTTATCGAGTGGGAGCGCTTCGGGCAACGCCGCGCGACTCGGCCGAGATGACCGTGACGCCCCTGGCCCTGTTCTGAACCTGATTCTACTCTCGTAGGATTGCCACGATGCATACCGAACCCGCTTCGCGTCCGTGGCGGAGCTACGTGCGATTCAGCCTGCGGGGGCTGATCGTCCTTGTACTTGTGATCGCGGCCGGAATGGGATGGATCGTCCGCCAAGCCCGTCTCCAGCGCGAGAATGAGACTCACCGACCCGCAATTTCCGGGCGATTCCTGCCATGCCTCCGGCACCCAATACGCATCCCGGTTTCCGTTCCATGATGAGCATCGATCGGCGCCGGTCTGCTGTTACGTCGGTTACGCGGCCGGCTCCCAGACCATCTGCTCAAACCAGACAGGTCTCAACCTTCTGGCGCAGGGCCGCGACATAAGAAACCAGCAAATCCAGGTGCTGCGCGTCGAGCGCCCGTTCAAGCTGCACGATCTGGCTGTGGAGATCGATCCAATCGTCCCGAGAGGGCGCGTCGAAAACGGGCCCCAGACTACCACCGCCATCGCCCGATCGAGCATCGCCCTTGGAGCGGAAGGCTTGGTGGGTCGCCAGGGCCAGCTCGCGGAGCTGGACGCTCAGATGAGCGGGATCGGATTCGACACGCAAGGCATTACGCCGCATAATCTTCCGGGGGATCGGGTGTAAACGTTGCACGAGCATCGTGCGCTCCTTGCATGGTTGGGTTACATTCCAGTCTAGTTCAGCGCACGGTGTCCTTGAGAACATTCGAGAATCGACTACGGTTCTTACGGTCTTCGGCTGGCCAATTCTGCGGGCGGCACGCCCTGCGTGTTTACCAGACGCAACGAAATAGCATTGTGTTCGCGGAATCTTCGACAAATGTCGCAAGCGGAGCTCCACGTTGTGCAAGATCAACCGTCCGCTGCTCGCTGACTGCGTCCGTGGTCCTTTGTCCTTTGTTCGCTTCGCGGATGGCAGATGCTGGCCTGGGACGACAGGGTTTTTGCAACGGACGACGTCCTTCGTCCTTCGTCCTTCGTCCTTTGTCCTTTGTTCGCTTCGCGGATGGCAGACGCTGGCCTGGGACGACAGGGTTTTTGCAACGGACGACGGACCAAGGACAAAGGACAAAGGACAAAAAGACATCAGGCCGAGCGCTGAGATCGGGTGAATGGGTTATGGGTGCGCAGCCACTGGCGGGCAACGGCTGCGTCGTCGAAGGGGATTGCGCGGTCGGCGAGGATTTGGAAAGTCTGGCAACCCTTGCCAGTGATCAGTACGGTATCGCCCGTGCGTGCGTCGGCCAGAGCGGTCTCGATGGCGGTTTGGCGGTCGGGCTCGACGCGAGCCTTGCCAGGACGTCGCAGCCCGGCCAGCAAGTCGTCGAGGATCTGGTTGGGGTCTTCCGTACGGGGGTTGCTCACGGTCAGGATGATGCGATCGGCACCGGCTTCGGCGGTTTCGGCTAGCCAGCGTCGCGCGGACCGCTCGCCATTTCCCTCGGCGCTCAAGACGCAATGGACGCGACCGGCTGCGACCGCACGCACGGCCGCCAGAGCCTCGCCGAGCGCGGCGGGCGTCTGTGCCAGGTCGATGCGGACGTCAAACTCCTGACCCTCGCTGACACTCTCGAGGTGCCCGGCCACCGACCGGACTGATTCGAGCCCGGCCACGATGGCTTCGAGGTCAATCTCCAAGGCCCAGGCCAGAGTGGCCGCGGCGAGCGCGCAGGTGGCGACTCTTGGTCCGATCAGGGCCAGATGCACGGCCGCTTCGCGATCGAATCCGTGCAGCACCATCCGGGTGCCGGACCCGTCGAGCCGGACCAGGCGGGCTGTTACGTCGGCGCAGAGCCAGGGCGCTTCCGCCGGTTCCAGGGCAAAGGCGACGCGGCGGGTGTCGAGGTTGACCCCGCCGAGAATTTCCGCATAGGGATTGTCGGCGTTGACCACGACCAGGCCTCCCGGCACGACCTGGCGGACAAGCTTGGCTTTGGCTCGCCGTTTTTCAATCAGGATATCGAGTGGGAGACCAGTCGGCACGGAAATGTCGGTCACGATGGCCGCGTGAAAGGCGACTCCCTCGAAACACGAGTTTGCCAGCGACTCGCTGGAGATCTCGAGCACACCGGCCTCGCAGCGATTCTCGACCATCTCGGCGAGCAAGGCCGACAAGCTGGCCGCAGTGGGCGCGAAGCTGCGAGATTGCTCGGCAAACCGGGACGAATGCGTTCGAGAGGCTTTGCCACCGGCCCCGGCATGCGCGGCTGGCCTCGTCACATCAGGGTACGGACCAAATCCCGCGCCCAGAGGGCGCATCGTACGACCTGCGCAGAACCCGAGCGCACTGATGCAGCCGGCCCGCTTGCCTGCCGCCTTGAGGATCGCGTGCGTCATCAGGGCCGTCATCGTCCGGCCGAAGCTGCCCGTGACTCCCACGATCGAAAGTTGCCGCGACGGATCGCCTGCCAGTGCATGGCAAATCCGCGCATAAGCAGCCACCGCATCGGGGACGACGATCTGGAGCCGTCCCGCCTCGGGACATGGGCGTTCCACAATCACCCCTGCGGCGCCACGATCGAGTGCCTCGCGCACAAAGACGTGCCCGTCGTATCCCGGCTCGGGCTCTCGAATTGCGACGAACACCTGGCCTGGCTCCAGCCGGCGATGATCGTTGGTGCAACCAGTGACTTCCCAATCCGCGCAGCCTACGAAGGTGGCCTCTGGAAACAATCGCCGCAGGCTTACCGAGGGAATTCCCCTCTGGGGTAGACGGTCAACGAACCAGCGCGCCATCGGCTTACGCCTCCTTGCTTCGCCTTGTCCCGCTCGCGGTTTTGGGGTGAGGCGGGAGTTGGACCAACCCCGCCGCACCGCACGCCTTGTGGAAGCGGTCGTGGTGGGTAGATTCCGCTTCCCGAGCCTACCGTCGAACCGTCGAGCCGCGGCCCCAATCGCGATCTACCCGCGACCACGATCGGTGAGCCGGTCCATCCGCCGCATTCCTTCGCGCTGGATGCCTCGCCTGAAGAGGCGGCATTGTTGGCCAAACCACAAAAAAAGGCAATGCCAGACTGGGGTGATCGCCGAAGGCCGAAATGAGTGGGTCCTTTCCAGACGAAATTGCCTCCGAGTATCCGACCATCACCCTCGCTGACGTGCACGCGGCCTTGGCGTATTATTTCGACCACCGCGACGAGGTGGATCGGGAGATTCGGGAGGGTGCGGAATTTGCCGAGAAGTTCCGGGCCGGAGCGCCGTCAGTCTTTGAAGAGCTGGGGGCACGGAAGGCCAATGCCGCGAACGATTCGAATTCATCTTGATGAGAACTGTTCGCTCGCCATCGCCGAAGGGCTTCGCCGCCGCGGCATTGACGTGACGACCACACCCGAGGTGGGTCTCCTGGGAGCCAGCGACGAGGACCAGCTTGCCTATTGTCTGGCTGAAGACCGGGTGATCTTCAGTTACGACGACGACCTCAGCGGTTCGCCAACGCGGCTCGAGCGCTCGACACGGGGCGTTTAGGCTTTGCAACAAACATGCTGATCTCTAGCAGAATCTTCAGGCTACGGAAACGGCCGGCGAAGCCGCAAGCTCCCCGGCAACGGCGTGAGGCAAAGAGCCACCAGCGGGCTCGGGCAGGCCCCGGCCGGTGGCGCAGGATCAACCCGAGGCCGAGGACCAAAAGCAGGGCCGGTACGAAGAGATTGCCGTAAGCCTGGGCAACATGTGGAAAGCGAATCGCGGAAGCAGGGATCAGAAGCACCGCGGCGATCCAGGCGACCTTGAGCCGGTGCCGCCTGGCGCCGCGACGCTCGCCGAGCACGCGACCGAGAGCCAGCGTCGTCGGGTAGAGCAGCCAGACGTAGGCATAGTTGAACGAAAGCGGCGAGAACATCGTCGTCAGCAAGGTAACCAGGGCGAATTCCAGAGCGTCTGTCTCGGCGGTGCGGCGATTCGCCGGAGGGAGCACGGCGGCAACAAACAGGCATATCGCCAGGATGGCGAGCGCAGTGATCAGGGTAACGGTCCGGAAGTTCAGATTGACCAGGTTGATTCGCCAGGCCTTGCGGAGCGCGAATTCGGCGGCCCGAGCCATTTCATCCCAGCGCGGGAGCTGGTCATCGGAACCTGGGCCGGTGACGGCCGCGTCGGATTTTCCCGCCGCGCCGGCCGCTCCAGGTCGAGCGAGACTCGCACTGGTTTCCAGCGCCGCTCCGGTGGGCGCGGTTTGGCTCTTACGGTGAAGTTTCAGAAAGGCCGGTAAATCGGTCGAGGGGTCAACCGCCGGTAACCCGTTGGCTGCCAGCGCGCCACCCAGCAGGGCTCGCGACTTCTGGGAGAGAACCAGCTCGCCGTCGGCCGGCACATCGCGCAGCAGGCGGTGCGCCATCGCCATGATCGACTGGTTCTTGTAGCTGTACGATCGGAACGGCCGCTGCGCAATTCCGTAGCTGTTATAAGTGAAAAGCATGCCTCTTGACCAGACGGCCAGGTCGTCAACCACCTGGTCCGGACTGCGGAAAGGAAGCGGTGCAATCAAGAGCCAGGCCGCCAGCACGGCCACCGTGCTTGCCGAGGCGATCCACAGCCGCCGGTAAAGCAGATAGGCCAGGACCAGGATCGGAAACGCCTTGATCGCCGCCGCGGTCGCCACCAGGGCTCCGGCACCGACCTGGCTTTTCCGCCGCAGGCAAGCAAAGGCCCCCAGCAAGAGTGCCAGGAGCAGCAGGTTGGGCTGGCCCAGCAAATAAATGTTATAGATCAGCACGATGACCGCGAGCGAGGGCACGATGACCAGGAGCGGATGCCGGCGTTTCCCGGGACCGAGCGCCAGCCAGCCCGCCAGCCAGACGCAGGCCAGCCACGATGCCGAAGTGGCCAGAACCAGCAACAAGAGCGAGCCGAGCGGGCCCAGGAGGCTCACAAATCCGAGCATGGCGGCCGCCGAAGGCGGATACATGAAGGGAAACAACCGGCCCGTCTCGGGTCTGGGATAAATGTTCACCCCCTCGCGGACCGCCCGGCCGACCTGATACCACAAGCCGTAATCCTTGGTCGAATAGCCCAGAAAAAAGTTGGCGATCGGGAACGCCGAGAAGACCAGCATCGTGGCGATCAGAACGGCCCACCAGACGCGTTCGAGTCGAGCCCAACGGAGAAGCCTGCTGGATCGAACCGGTTCGGCCCGTGTTTCCGCCGGTCCGGGAGCGGAGACTGCCGCGCGATCGCGGCGCAACTGCGAATGGCTTGAGCCCGGCGTGCGGCCCGCGGCTTCCTCGGCAGCTCGAGACGTCATCAATCAACTCCCTGAAGCAACGGCACGCAAGACCGATGCGGACACATCAATTTCGGCGAATCCTAACCAACATCGACTTTTTCGAGAACGGCAAAGAACCCCTCCCAGCATAAAACCGCTCTGAAAAAATGAGTAAATCCAACAGATTGGCTTGATCTGGATTTATGCGTGATCTGAGGAGGACAGGAAAAGCATCTTTCGCGAGGGGCAGGACCGGTTTCAAGTGCGGCGTCTGGGCTTGAACGAGCGGGATAGAGCGTCAGCGAGCTGGTCAGGGAGCTCCATGCCGAGGCCGTAGAGCTCGTGGTTGAGATCGGCGGGGCCGTCGAAGTTGAGCTGATGGCTTTTGGGGGCGTGCCAGAGGATATAGCGTGCGATGCTCTTGAAGTCGAGGTGAACGATCACCAGGCTGTTGTCCAGATAGTGCCAGATGGCCAGAAGGGGTTTGCCGGCCGATCCTTTGGTGCGAACCGTCGGCGTGGTCAACTCGATTTGTTTGTTGGTCATCCCCTGAATGGCGATCTGGCCGGCGGCGCGGCCCCGGATCGAGGGAATCACGGTCAATCGGTAAGGACCAACCGGTACGTGGCGGTGAGTGGCCGGCTTGGCGCCAGGGCGGGCTTGCGGCTGGCTCTGGAGGGCCTGGAGCGCCTCTTTCCAGAGTTCGTGGAGCTCTCCCTGGAGGAAGCGAAGGGGGTTGGGATCAGTCAGCCGGATCAGGCCTTTGTTCCTGTCGGCGGCGACCTGCTCGGCCTCGAGCTCGGCCAGGCTGAGCTGGCTGCCGGTCACGGCGACGCTCAGGCGATCCATTTCGTCGGGAGGTGGAGCGAACGGGTCGCCGTCCTCGAGATCGAGCTTGGCGTTGTCGAACATCTCGTTGAGCGGATCGTCAAGCTCCGCTGCCAGGGCAGCGGGCACGGCGCGATTGAGTGCCCGGTCGAGCACGACACCCGCGTCGGGAAGGTGGAGCAGCCCACCCCAGATGTAATCCCAGATCGATTCGGTGCGGCTGCGGATTCGCCGGTGCCAGCGGGCGCGCTCGATCAAGGGGTAAACGACCTCGGGCCAGAGATACGCACTGGTGGGGTCGCGGTGCGCATTGACCGTGGCGTACCGCAAAACGGCGGTGCGGAATGCGGGCTGTTCGCGCCAGACTTCGGCCACGCGGTTCCACCGCTCGACCAGCACGTCATCGACCTCGTTGCGGGCCGGTGCGATCAGGCGGAGATCGTCGAGCCGCTGCGGGATCAAGCCCGGGTTCAGCACGCCTTTCTCATTGATCAGCCTCTTCTGGGCGTAGACGCTGGCATCACCGATGGCCTTGCGGGCTTGGCGCAGCAATTTGCGCTTGGCCACGGTGTCACGACATGCCAGATACCTGGCCACCACGGCCGGAGACAGGGCAGGGCGAATCTCGATCTTCTGGTCGAGCAGGGTGGCGGCATCCCGGATTGCATCCTCCCCGGGGCTGGCAAGAAGGGCATAGGTCAATGCCAGGAGCACTCGGCCCCGGTCGGCGTTGCGCGGCTCCATGGGCCGGCGCAAGAGCACGCCGCGGCGGCGCGAGCCGCTCAGGAGGTAGGCCAGGTAGTGGCCGTGAAGGTAACGTTCGTCGGGGGTGATCAAGATCGGCTCGGCCAGGACGACCTCGAGCATCTTGCGAGCCAGGGGCGCGCTGACCAGCGCAGTCACTCCTCCGGTGGAATCGACCGTGGCGCGCGGCGGCCACGCGCGGTGCGGCCGGCGCCGCCGGCTGGGCTCGCCCGGCCGTCGCCGCACTCGAGGGAACCGATTCGGCCGCCTGGCCGATGGGCATCTGCGGAACGGTCGTCAACGTCAAGGGCGCTGCTGCGCCCGGCCCGTTGGCGCTCGTCGCGGCCGGAGTGCGCAGCGCCTCGGTGCTAGGCGCCGCTTTCGAGGCGGCCGTGACCGTCGGGCTGAGTGCTTCCGTCAAGCCGGCCGCCGCATCCTGGCGAGCCGGCCCACGAAGCCGCTCGATCTCCTCGCGCAGAGCCAGAGCAACGACCGCGCCCGGGCTGGGCCGGTCCTCAGGCCGCTTGGCGAGTAACGCCAGGATCAGCGATTCGAGCTCGGGCGAGATACGCTTGTCCCGGGCTCGAGGACGCTCGGGCTCCGCACCGACGTGCTGGGACATGATCGACAGCGACGTCCCCGTGAACGGCACGCTTCCGGTCGCCGACTCGTAGACCATGACACCCAGTGAATACAGGTCGGTCCGGAAGTCGAGCCGGCCCGCCCGGGTCTGTTCCGGGCTCATGTAATGAGGCGTGCCTCGCACGAGACTCGAGCTGTCGCCTCGCTCGACCAGCATCGACAACCCGAAGTCGGAAAGCTTGGGAACGTCGGCGGCGTTCAAGAGCACGTTGCCCGGCTTGATGTCGCGGTGGATGACCCCCTGGTGATGCGCATAGTCGAGGGCATCGGCCACCTGGGCTAGCATCCGGAGCCGCTCGGCCAGTTCCACGTGCCGCCACCGTTTGGAGAAGCTGGTGCCATTCACCTCCTCCATCACCAGGTAATACGTGCCGTCGGCCTGACCAAAGTCATAGATGCGTACCACGTTCTCATGGAGCAGCCGGGCGGCGATCTGTGCCTCCAGCCGCAATTTCTTGCCGACTTCCTCACCGCTGTGCTCCTTGAGGACCTTGATCGCGACCTTGCGGTCCAGCACATCGTCCTGCGCCGAATAGACCGCCCCCATGCCGCCGCGGCCCAGCTCTTTCTCCAGGACAAACCTCTGGTTGAGCTTTGTGCCGATCTCGATCACGGGAGAGCTCCTGCCACGATCAGCTCGTCTTCAGCCGAAAGCACGCCACGCCAGTTGGACGACGCTATAGTATCAATCACCCCAGCACGTCTTCGCACTTGCGCCGTCGACTATTCTAATCTGAACGGGACTGGATTATCTTGGTGCCATGGTAAGATCCAGTCGCAATTCACACAATTACGATTTGGGGGAGTCGTCTCCGGATCTGCCTGACCGGCGTGATTTGATCCGAGAAACTTGGATCGGCCCCGAACTGATTTCCGCCTGGTCCGGACTGGGCAGCCGATGAGGAGGGTTGAGAAATGGATCGCGGAGTCCTGGCACGGCGGTCGGCGGCGTGGTTTCTTGGGAGTCTCCTCCTCGGGACAGTGGATGCGGCCCGGGCGCAATCGCCGCCATCCGGCCGGGATCAGAAGGCCGGCCGAACCGCAGGTAAAGAGGCCCAGACTCAAACCAAACGCTGGGACACGCCACCTGCTGGTGGGCAAGCCGCGGGAGCGGCGCCAGCACGAAGCCGGGGATAAAGCACGAATGCCGGCGCGGCGAGAGTACAGTGAAGCCTACCGCGAATCGCTGCGCCGGACCGTCGAGAAACGCCGCGAGCTCCGTGCCCGTCGCCGGCAGGGAGCGGAAGCGTCCCAGCCCCCCGGCGCGATCGTACCCTGGCCGATGCCTCCAGCCTTGATCATTCGCCAGACGCGCGACGTCCACGGTGAAATCGGCAGCTTCCTCGACGTGCTCAGGCGGTGACTAGCCGTAAAGCTGATTCACCTTGCCGTAAGTAATCTTCGGCGCCTTGATCAGGCCGCCGGGCAGTTTCTCGCCCATGGGATCGACGTAGATGCGCCCGGCCGGTGGGCATTCGTGGGGTCGGTCTCCAGCACGTGGACGTTGAAGATAAACCCCGTTTCGCTCTCGGCCGTGAACCAGTGAACGTTGTCCTTGTGGTCGGAGACGGTCGAGAATTCGCCGGGCTGGAACGCACGGTCGATCGTGGGCCGGATGATGTAACAGTCGGTGCGGTCCTCAACGCGGTCATAATGCCGGCCGCGGAACCGTCCCTTCAATACCAGGAAGCCGGTCGCCATGTTATCGTGCCCATGCGGAACGACCGATCGCCCCTGCCTCATCGCAAAGATTTGCCGGCCGAACGCCAACTGAACCGGAAGCCCGTGCACATGGGAGAAATCGACGGGCAGGCTCTTGGCGCCCTTGGCGGGAAAGCTCGCCCCGGCCGCCAGCCGCTCGAAATCGAGCGTCTTGAGCAAGCCAGCCAGATCCACCCGCTCCAGTAACCGCTCGAGCGAGTGCTGAAATTCGACGTCCTTCTGCCGATGCTCGTGCACGTCCCGGCTGATTGTGTTGAGTTTCTTGAACCAATCATCCACGATAGGACCGACATCGGACCCCAGAAGGCGTCGCGACCAGAGCCCCTCGATCAAGACCAGGGTCGTCAGCGATTGGAGAGCCGTTCTTGTAAAATCGCGGCGCGTGGATGGGGACGATTCGGTTTCTATCGGCATGTCAAAACTCCGGGAGCCAGGGTACAGTCTACCAATACCCGATCGGATAAAGCGGGCGGTCAAGGCGTGGAGAAGCCCTCGCGAACATTCCACTGGCAGTTTAACATGGGCAATCCTGGAACGCAGCCTGATCGTGAGCCGATTACAATGGTTCTGCGGAAGCCGGGGCAAATTGGTAGTGAAAAACCAGCCCATTTTGGCTTAACTAGCGACTAGTTTTCATCCATGACGAGCCCGAGGGAGGCCATCACGATGGCGGGAGTTGGACGTTTCAAGTTGACCGATGCCCTGCCGGAGCAGGCCGAGCCGTCGCCGTTAGCGGACAGCGGCACGAGTGCGACGCCCGCCAGGCGAGGCAAGGGAAAGTCCAAAGGCAAGTCGAGGTCGAAAGGCAAGGGGGTGCAGGCATCGACGAGCCATCTGGGGGCCGAGCAGCTTCGCGAGGCGCGAGAAAGCACCCAGGCGAAAAATGCCGAGGCGGGAATTCGCGACCGGATGGTTGACATCGGCCGGGGCAATCAGCAAGCGGGCCGGCAGCGCACCACCGGCAAATAGATAAGGGTTTTCTCAGCGCGAAGCCGATGGGAAAACCCGTTTGGACGAAGCCGCGCGATCTACCCACAGCGCCTCCCTCCCTCCCGCGGCGAAGCCGCTTCGTCCAATGAAATGAATGGCGAGCGCCCATGGGCCGAGCTTGAGTCGAAAATCCGTGGATATGGGTCTGGCACAAAGCGTCGTCGTTGTGTTCGGGGCGGCACGAGGCATCGGCGCGGCGATCGCACGAGCGTTCGCGGCCGAGGCCGCCCGGGTCGTGGTAGTCGATCGTGATTCGACCGTCCTCGATCTGGCCGGTCAATTGCCAGAGTCGCTGGGGCTGGTGGCGGACGTGACCGACTGCGAGGCCGTTCACCGTGTCGCTTTTGAGTCCACCCGCCGCTGCGGGCGCTGCGATCACGTCGTTTTTGCCGTCGGGGCCGGCTCGGGCAAGTTCGGCTTCCCGTTCTGGAAGCTCGATCCCGCCGACTGGGAGCCGGTACTGCGGGTCAACCTCATCGGTGCGGTCAATGTGGCCCACGCGTTTGCCCCTGTGCTGGCCGAGGCCGCCCAGGCCGAAAGGGCGGCGCTAAGCGGCTCGGAAGCCGGCAGTTCGCGCTCGCTGTTATTCCTGTCTTCGGTGGCCGGCCAGATCGGTTCGCAGACCGACCCTCCGTACAGTGCCGCGAAGGCGGCGATCATCAATTTCGCCCAGTGCGCAGCCAAGGATCTGGCACCTCTGGGCGTGCGGGTCAACACCATCTGTCCGGGCATGGTTCAAACGCCGCTGAACCGCTCGGTCTACGAAGCCTGGGCGAGCGAGCAACCGCCGGGAGCGCGGCGCACCTACGACGATTGGACCGCCGAGAAGATCCAGAAACTCGTCCCGCTCAACCGCTGGCAGCAGCCGGAGGACATCGCCGCCGTGGCCGTCTTTCTCGCCTCGCAGCGCGGGCGAAACATCACCGGCCAGACGATCAACGTCAACGGGGGCTACGTGATGCATTGGTAGGCCGAAGCGGACACCACAAGGTTAAGGCTGCTCAAAATACAAAATAAACCAGTATCAGAACATATTATTTTGCCTCCTATATCCTGCTAGTTCTCTAAATCCCCGTGTTCGCTGCCCACCTCGACACTTCAGACCTATAGAGCTGTGCACAAGAGGCTGGGAAGTCTTGCTGGACTTGATAAAGAAAAAAATGTTCTGATACCGATTTTCGTCAAGCGGCGCGTGTGGAGCGGTGCACAAGTGGTTGGGATGTCTAGCTAGACTAGGTAGAGAAATAAGATGTTCTGATACCGATTTTTGTCTGGATGGCATGGATCGCATTCCCGACTCTTCAATTCGAGGTCGATGTCTGCTACGCTGGCCAGAGCGGATCAGAGGAGTCGAGCGAGGGCCGACTGATGACCACGGCGCAGGCAGTGTCCCCGAACGTATTGTACGAGCAAGACGAGACGGCTTGGCTGGAGGCCATGGCCGAACTGATCCGGCTGGGCCGGCTGGATGAGGTCGATTACGCCAACCTAGCGGAGTATCTAGAGGACATGGCGCGGCGCGATCGGCGAGAGGTGGAGAGCCGGCTCACTGTCCTGATCACTCACGCGCTTAAGTGGGCCGGTCAACCCGACCGCCGGTCGGGGAGCTGGAGGGGTACGATCATCGAGCAGCGGCAGGAGTTGGAGGGGTTGTTGGGCCGGGGTGTGCTTCGGAACCACGGCGAGGCGGTGCTCGCGGACATATACCGCAAGGCGGTTGAGCGAGCCGCGGCGGAGACAGGGTTGGCGGCCGAGACGTTTCCGATGGAGTGCCGGTATACCCTCGACCAATTGCTGTCTGCCGACTTGCTCGCCGAGTGACTGGATAACCGTTTCCGCGTGTTCTACCAGCTCGACACAGAGAGCCGTGAGGTCCGTGTCCTGGCGGTCGGTGTCAAAGAACGCAACCAGCTCGTCATCGGCGGGGAGGAGTTTACGGGATGAGAATTGCATCGGTGGCCGATGTGAAGGCACGATTGAGCGCCTACCTGAAAGCGAGCGAGTTGGGGCCAGTGATTGTTACGCGCAACGGCAAGGCGGCCGCTGTGTTGCTCGCGGTCACCGACGACGAAGAACTGGAACGCCTGATCCTGGCCCATTCACCCAGGTTCCAGGCAATGCTCGATAAGTCGCGGCGCCAGATCGAGGAGACGGGAGGTATTCCCCACGAGCAGTTCTGGCGTGAGGTAAAATCGGCAATCAAAACCAGCGGGCATTCGGCCAAGGGCAAGCAACGACAGCGCCCTACCAAACCCCGCATCTGACCGTGCCGGCGTTACGGCTCGCTGGCCGGCCCGGCAGTCGAGTCGAGCGGCGGCCCGGAAGATCGACGACGCGACGAGGTTGAATCGCGGCACAGAAACGACAGGCATCGCAGTCCCGGCTCGTACCCGTCGCTAGAAATTGATTTATCTTTCCGGGAGACAACCGCACGATGACCCCAAACGACCTGTCCCCATCGGCTGGACCGGCCGCGCCGCGCCGGTTTCTGCCCGTGCTGCTCGTCCTGTTCATCGGCAGCGGCGCCGCGGCCTTGATCTACGAGGTTGTGTGGTTCCAGCTCCTGCAACTGGTGATCGGCTCGTCGGCCGTTTCCCTGGGCGTGCTGCTGGGGACGTTCATGGGCGGCATGTGCGCGGGCAGCCTGCTTTTGCCGCGCCTCGTCTCGGCCCGGCGCCACCCCCTGCGGGTCTACGCGCTGCTCGAGCTGGGCATCGGCGCCATTGGACTGGTGGTGTTGTCCGGGATGCCGTCTGTCGAAGAAGTGTATGTGCATTACGCCGGCCACGGCGCGGTGGGGATCCTGTTGCGCGGGGCGGTGGCCGGGGTGTGCTTGCTGCCGCCCACGCTGCTCATGGGAGCGACGCTGCCGGCGATTGCGCGCTGGGTCGAGAGCGGCCCCGAGGGCGTGTCGTGGCTGGGATTCTTCTACGGCGGCAACATCGCCGGGGCGGTGTTCGGCTGCCTGCTGGCCGGCTTCTACCTGCTGCGCGTTTACGACACGGCCACGGCGACGTACGTCGCCGTCGCCCTCAATGTAACTGTGGCCGCGATCGCCCTGGCCCTGGCGGCCGCCCCGCCACGTTACGTGGTGCCGGCCCGCCCGGCGATGGAGGGAAGCGCCGGCGCGCGGCCGGCGCCTGGGCGGTGTATCTGGCGATCGCCCTCTCGGGAATGGCGGCCCTGGGCGCCGAGGTGGTCTGGACCCGTCTGCTCTCGCTGTTGCTCGGCGGCACGGTGTACACCTTCTCCTTGGTCCTCGCCGTGTTTCTGATCGGCCTGGGAATTGGCAGCAGCCTCGGGGCACGCTTGGCGCGGCGGGCCAGGTCGGCGCGGGTTGCGCGGGCGCCTGCCAGTGGCTTCTGACTGCGGCCATCGCCTGGACCGCGCTCATGATCTCGGAGTCGCTCCCCTACTGGCCGATTGCCCCCGTGCTGTCGCCGAACCCCTGGTACACACTCCAGCTCGACCTGGTGCGCTGCCTCTGGGCCGTCCTGCCGCCGGCGTTCCTGTGGGGAGCGAGCTTCCCGCTGGCGCTCGCGGCGGTCGCCTCCCGCGGTCAGGACCCCGGGCGGCTGGTCGGGGGGGTCTATGCGGCCAACACGATCGGCGGCATCGCTGGCGCGCTGGTGTTCAGCCTGCTCTTGATCTCCGCCATCGGCACGGCCGGCGCCGAGCGGGTGCTGATCGGGCTTGCCGCGGCGGCCGCCCTGGCGGCCCTCTTGCCCCTTGCGTGGGACGGATTGCCAATCCGTCCTACAGACGTGGACCAAGCTGGCGGTGTGGCACTTACGGGGGACGGATTGCCAATCCGTCCTACAAAGATGCGCTTGCGGCTGCCCGGCGCGGCTGCGCTGACGGCGGGGCTGGTCGTAGCCAGCTGGCTCGCGTGGCGCGTGACGCCGATGCCGTGGGTGGTCGTGGCGTTCGGCCGGCACACGGCAAGCTGGCTCGCACGGTCGGCTCCCGGCATCGTCAAGGACGTCCCCGACGAGCCCGGAGAACCGGAAGTCTACTGCACCTACGTTGGCGAGGGGACGAACGCCTCGGTCGCGGTCACCGTTACGAGGGAGGGCGTGCGGAGCTTCCACGCCGCCGGCAAAGTCCAGGCGTCCACCCAGCCCTTCGACATGCGGGTGGAGCGCATGCTGGGGGACATCCCGGCGCTTTTGCACAAGAAGCCCGAGTCGGTGCTGGTGGTGGCCTGCGGCGCGGGCGTCACCGCCGGCACCTTCGTGCTGCACCCCGACGTCAAGCGCATCATCATCTGCGACATCGAGCCGCTCGTGCCGACCATGGTGACGCCGATGTTCGGCAAGGAGAATTACCACGTGGTCGACGGCATCGCCCGCGAGAACCCCCACACGGTCAATGGCAAGCAGGTCAAGGTGCTCTACGACGACGGGCGGCACTTCCTCCGCACCACCCAGGAGAAGTTCGACATCATCAGCTCCGACCCGGTCGACCCGTGGGTCAAGGGCTGCGCCGCACTGGGGACGGTGGAATACTACCGGATGTGCCGCGATCACCTGAAACCGGGCGGGAGCGTGTGCATCTGGTTCCCCATTAACGAGGGCAGCCTGGACGCGAGCAAGAGTGGGATCGCCACCTTCTTCCAGGTCTTCCCCCACGGAATCGTGTGGAGCAACGAGCACGACGGTGAGGCCCGCGACGTCGTCCTGTTCGGCCAGGTCGAGCCGACGGTGATCGACGTCGACGCAGTGCAACGGCGGCTGGATCGTCCGGACCATCAGCTCGTGAAGCAGTCGCTCCACGGGGCGGGATTCGGGGAGATCAGGGCGGGCTTCGCCGGGGTGGTGGCGGTACCGGATGAGGGGATCGACCTGCTCGGCACCTACGCCGGGCAGGCGCCCTTGTTGAAGGAGTGGTCGCGGGGCGCCCAGATCAACACCGACCGCAACCTGCGGCTCCAATACGTGGCCGGCATGTCGTTCAATTCCAACATGGGCGATCGGATCTTATCCAGCATCCTGGCGCATTACCGCTTCCCGGACCAGACATTCGTCGGCTCGCCGGAATCGATCGACGCCCTGAAGCGAGCCCTGGAAGAGGAGGGTCGGAAGGCCCCCGGCGGCCTCGCCCGGGACCACACTGGCTCGCGGGCATCAAAGGGGTCGGGAGTCGAATTCAATCAACTCATTGCGAAGCGTCGCCCATCTTTCCCCAAGACAACCGCACGATGACCCCACACGACCTTTCCCCATCGGCTGGCCCGGCCGCGCCGGGCCGGTTTCTGCCGGTTTTGCTCGTGCTTTTTGTCGGCAGCGGCGCCGCGGCCTTGATCTACGAGGTTGTGTGGCTCCAGCTCCTGCAACTGGTGATCGGCTCGACGGCCGTTTCCCTGGGCGTGCTCTTGGGGACTTTCATGGGCGGCATGTGCGCGGGCAGCCTGCTTTTGCCGCGCCTTGTCTCGGCCCGGTGGCACCCCCTGCGGGTCTACGCCTTGCTCGAGCTGGGCATCGGCGCCATTGGACTGGTGGTGTTGTCCGGCATACCTTCTGTCGAAGAAGTGTACGTGCGTTACGCCGGCCACGGCGCGGTGGGGGTCCTGCTGCGCGGGGCGGTGGCCGGGGTGTGCTTGCTGCCGCCCACGCTGCTCATGGGCGCGACGCTGCCGGCGATTGCGCGCTGGGTCGAGAGCGGCCCCGAGGGCGTGTCGTGGCTGGGATTCTTCTACGGCGGCAACATCGCCGGGGCGGTGTTCGGCTGCCTGCTGGCCGGCTTCTACCTGCTGCGTGTTTACGACACGGCCACGGCGACCTACGTCGCCGTCGCCCTCAATGTCACCGTGGCCGCGATTGCCTTGGCGCTGGCAGCCGTGCCGGCCCGGTACGAGGTGCCGTCCGCGGCGGCGACGCAGGAGAACGCGGGGCGAACGGCCGGCGGCTGGGCCGTCTATCTGGCGATCGCCCTCTCGGGAATGGCGGCCCTGGGCGCCGAGGTGGTCTGGACCCGTCTGCTCTCGCTGGTGCTCGGCGGCACGGTGTACACCTTCTCCTTGATCCTGGCTGTGTTCCTGATCGGGCTGGGGATCGGTAGCAGCCTCGGGGCGTTCCTGGCGCGGCGGGCCAGGTCGGCGCGGGTCGCGCTGGGCGCCTGCCAGTGGCTTCTGACCGCGGCCATCGCCTGGACCGCGCTCATGATCTCGGAGTCGCTCCCCTACTGGCCGGTCGTCCCCGGCCTCGCGCCAAGCCCCTGGTACAACTTCCAGCTCGACCTGGCGCGCTGCCTCTGGGCCGTCCTGCCGCCGGCGTTCCTGTGGGGGGCGAGCTTCCCGCTGGCGCTGGTGGCGGTCGCGTCCCGCGGCCAGGACCCCGGGCGGCTGGTCGGAGGCGTCTATGCGGCCAACACGATCGGCGCCATCGCCGGTGCCCTGGTCTTCAGCCTGCTCTTGATCCCTGCCATCGGCACGGCCGGCGCCGAGCGGGTGCTGATCGGGCTTGCCGCGGTAGCCGCGCTCGTGGCCCTCTTGCCCTTGCTCCGCCCAGCGCGCGCAATGGCGAGATGGGGCGGCGCTACGGCGCTCCTGGCCGCGCTGGCCGTAGCCGGCTGGCTCGCGTGGCGCGTGACGCCAGTGCCGTGGGTGGTCGTGGCGTTCGGGCGGCAGACGGCAAGCTGGCTCACACGGTCGGCCCCCGGCATCGTCAAGGACGTCCCCGACGAGCCCGGAGAACCGGAAGTCTACTGCACGTACGTCGGTGAGGGGACGAACGGCTCGGTCGCCGTCACGATGTCGAGGGAGGGCGTGCGGGCGTTCCACGGCGCCGGCAAGGTCCAGGCGTCCACGCAGCCCGTCGACATGCGGCTGCAACGCATGCTGGGTCACATCCCGGCGCTTCTGCACAAGAAGCCCGAGTCGGTTCTCGTGGTGGCCTGCGGAGCGGGCATCACCGCCGGCACTTTCGTGCTGCACCCCGACGTCAAGCGCGTCGTCATCTGCGACATCGAGCCGCTGGTACCGACCGTCGTGACGCCGATGTTCGGCAAGGAGAATTACCACGTGGTCGACGGCATCGCCCGCGAGAACCCCCACACGGTCAATGGCAAGCAGGTCGAGGTGGTCTACGACGACGGGCGGCATTTCCTCCGCACCGCCCAGGAGAAGTTCGACATCATCACTTCCGACCCGATCGACCCGTGGGTCAAGGGCTGTGCCGCGCTGAGTACGGTGGAATACTACCAGATGTGCCGCGATCACCTGAAACCGGGCGGGAGCGTGTGCCTCTGGTTTCCGATCAACGAGGGCAACCTGGAAACGACCAGGAGCGTGATCGCCACCTTCTTCCAGGTCTTCCCTCACGGTATCCTGTGGAGCAACGAATACGAGGGCAGCGCGTACGACGCCATCCTGTTCGGCCAGGTTGAGCCGACGGTGATCGACATCGACGAAGTGCAACGGCGGCTGGACCGTCCGGACCATCAGCTCGTGAAGCGGTCGCTCCACGAGGTGGGGTTCGGGGAAATCAAGACGGGCATCACCGGGGTGGCGGTGGTGCCGGACGAGGCGATCGACCTGCTCACCGCCTACGCCGGGCAGGCCCTCTTCTTGAAGGAGTGGTCGCGGGGCGCCCAGATCAACACCGACCGCAACCTGCGGCTCCAATACCTGGCCGGCATGTCGTTCAATACCAGCATGGGCGACCGGATCTTATCCAGCATCCTGGTGCATTACCGCTTCCCGGACCAGACATTCGTCGGCTCGCCGGAGTCGATCGACGCCTTGAAGCAGGCCCTGGATCAGATGGGTCGGAAGCCCTCCGCCAGCGTCGCCCCGGAGCACACTGGCTCGTAGCGAGCGCTCAACCACCGCGTTCTGGCAGTTTCAATTGTCAAATCGTCCCGGATCTTGGCTTCGAGTCGTCCTTTACCAGGGGATCTTCCCGCAATCTCCATCTGCGAGCGAGAGACTTGATCGACGAGCCAAAGTTGTCCGGGCCGGACGCTCCTCTGGATTCAACGCCCACCCGAGTGCTTGCCTCGGGCCGGCCCGGGCGACGCGCGCTTCGGAGCCTCTTCCAGGCCGTGGCGATTACGGGCGGATTGGTAATCTTGACCATCGTGCCACACTGGATGTTCCTGGGTGCGCCACCCACGCGCGACCTCAAGCGCTGGCTGGCCATCACCCTTCTGGACACATTGCTCGTTGCATACAGCCTGGCCGTGGCGACCGCAATCGTCGCGGCCGTTGTGCTGGCATCGGGGCGCTTGGCCTTACGCCGGCGCCGGCCCCGGCTTCCGGCTTCGGCTCACGGACGTCCCTGGTCCCGGCTGTCGTTGTTCTGCATGTCGCTCTGGTTCAGCCTGGCGCTGCTGGAGGCCGGAGCGTGGGCCTGGAACACGTGGCTTCGTCGCGGCCCCCGGCTTCCCGACGTCAGCTCGAGCTCGGGCGATGCCGCGGCGACGGGTAAACAGTTGAAGGCGCCCGCAAGCCAGGACCACCCTCGGCTGCCGACGCAATTCCAAGGTCAAATGGCCGCATCAACCACGTCTGGCGCGCTACGGATCCTGGTGATCGGCGAATCGAGCGCTCGAGGCGAGCCATACCACCCAGTGGTGTCAGCCGCTCACATCGTTGCCTGGCGGCTCAAGGATGTCTTTCCCGACCGGCCGGTCGTCGTCGATATGTGGGCCCTGGGTGGGGCAACCCTGGAAATGATGCACAACAAGCTGGCTGGCCTCACTTACCGCCCGGATGTGCTCTTCGTGTACGTCGGTCACAATGAGTTTGCGGCGCGCTGCCCCTGGATGCGCCAGTTCCATTACTATCTCGACGACCGGCCCCAGTCGGCTGTCGCGACTGGGGTGGACCGGTTGGCGGCGATTCGCGCTGGTCGCCGCTCTGCCGGCTAGCGCTCGAAACGCGCGAACGTCAGCAAGTCGGCATCAAGCCCGAGCACGTGGTCACGCGCGAGCTGATCGACCGCCCGGTGTGCACGAATGAGGAGGCCGAGACAATCCGGTCGGAGTTTCAGCGCCGGCTGGAGGCGATCGCCGTGTATTGCGAAACCATGGGAACGATGCCGGTTCTTGTCATTCCCCCCTGCAACGACGCCGGCTTTGACCCGAACCGCTCGGTCCTGGCTGCCGAGGTCCCCAAGGCGCAGCGCGTTGCTTTCGCTCGGTCTGTCGCTTTTGCGCGCGCACTCGAAGCGAAAGAACCAGCTTCGGCGCTGCGACTCGAGCGCGAGCTGGTCGAGCGTCATCCTGAGTTTGCCGAGCTGCACTTTCGCCTGGCCCGGCTAATGGAGCAGGCTGGCCTGTGGGAGGAAGCGCGGATTCACTTTATTCAAGCGCGCGAGCTCGATGCCATGCCGCTGCGCTGCCCCGAGCCGTTCCGGGAGGCATATCGCAACGTCGCGGCGGGCCATCCCTCCGTCCTCCTGGTGGATGGTCCCAGAGTGTTCGAAGCCAGAAGCGCGCACGGCATCGTCGGCGACCAATTCTTACACGATGCACAGCATCCCAACCTGAGGGGCTATGCCGTCCTCGCGGAGGAGATCCTGCACCAATTGGCGGCGCGCCGGGCCTTTGGCTGGCCGGAGGGGATGCCAGCCCCGCCCGTCGATGTCGAGACCTGCGCCCGCCACTTCCAGTTGAACGCCGCGCGGTGGGAGGAGGTGTGCCGCCGGGAGGCGTGGTTTTTTGATATCACGGCGTACATCCGTTACGACCCCAGGTTCCGAACCGAGCGGGCCAAGGCCTATCTCCGCGCAGCCGCGGCGATCCATTCCGGATGCGATCCCGCCGCTGCGCTTGTACCAGGCTGGCCCTTGCGGCCCAGGCCCGAAAGCTAGGGACAGGCAGATCGGTGGTCTGTTTCGATCGTGGGGAAGTCCTTGACTTTCCAGCCGTTGACCTTCTTCGCGAAGCATCCGGCGCACCCGCTTCTGAGCGTCGAACGCGCCGTAGTAGGAGATGGCCACGACTGCCTGAGCAGATCAATCGCCCGCGATTGGCACAATCGTTTGAACCACGAAGCCAAGTGTTCCGTCGCAGCACGACCACACAAATTGCTCTGCGGTGGTAGTTGAACCCGTCTCGGGCGCGGAGCCCCCGACCATTTCAGTCCGGAAGGGGCCGGATCACGAAACGACATGCAGAATGTCCTGCATATCGTGCTTGACATTGGCGGTCGAAATGCAGTACGATCTGCACATCGGCACCAGCGAAAAGTAACCGCGGAGCTTGTCATGCCACGATTCACACCTGGAGAGCTCAGGGTCATGAAGCTCTTGTGGGAGCACGGTGAGCTCAAGCCGGGCGAGCTCCAGGATCGGTTCCCCGAGCCGATCAAGAATCCGGCGCTACGGTCCTATCTCACGACTCTGCTCGAGAAGGGGCACGTTGTCAGACGGCGCGTGGGTAGGGCCTATTACTACAAGGCGGCAACCCGATCGCAATCAGCGTTCCGGACGATGCTGAGCGAACTGGTCAACACCTACTGCGGCGGCTCGGTCCAGGCTCTGGTGATGAACATCATCAGGGCGGAAAAGCTCAGCGAGGACGAGCTCTTGAAGCTCAAACAACTCGCCGGTGCCCGCGTCTCCGACCGCGATCCCATGCCACGCCCTGCAAAGAGGAGCTCGAAATGAATGCATTGCCGGCTTGGTATCAATCGATCGCAGGCCTGATGGGTGACTCGACTGTCTGTCTCCTGGTCGCGAAGTGGACGGTGCTCCTGGCCATGGCTTGGCTCGCGCACGGGCTGCTCGCACGCGGCAATCCTCGCTGGCGGGTCGCGCTCTGGCGCACGACCTCGAGCGGCATCGTGGTGTTGCCGATGCTTTCGTGGGCTCCTCCCATTGTGGAATATCGTCTCGCGCCCGCGGACGCTCCCGAGGGTGCGCGGTCTGCTTTGATCGATCCACACCGGCGCACTCTCCCGCGCGGGGAGACGATGGCCAAAGGTCAGGCGAGGGGGCAACCCGGGCACCTTCTCCCCGGGGCGAGCGAATCGCGGTCAAGGACGGGCGGCGATCACGTCGCGACGGGGGATGCGTTCGTGGCGCAGTCGATTCAGGTAGTCGAGCGCGCGCCGCGGTCAGACGATGCGAGGCGGATTGCCGCCAGCGCGGCAGGCGATTCCGATTCGCCAGGGGCCGAGGTACCTGGATCGGCGCCCGCCGAGAGCCGCGCCGCACGACTTGGACTCCTGGCGGCATGGTGCGGCGAAGTAATCTGGCTGACAGGCGCCTGCATCCTCACTGTTCGGCTCATCGTCGGTTGGCTGAGCTTGGTCCTGCTGGTGCGGCGGTCCATGGCGGTGCCTGACGGGATCGATCGCGAGTGCCGGGAGCTCGCCCGGCTGCTCGGATGCCGGCGGGCGGTTCCGGTACGGCTGACAGCGGAACTGTCGAGTCCTTGCCTGGCCGGGACCGTGCACCCCGTCGTGCTTTTGCCACAATGGACGTGTCAAGACGCGCCGCCCGATCGCCTCAGGGCAATCCTGGCGCATGAGCTGGCACACGCGCGGAATCATGACCTTGCCTGGAACCTCGTGGCCCGCGTCGTCGCAATTCTGCTCTGGTTCCATCCGCTCGCCTGGCGGCTTCAAGCGGCCCATGCGGCAGCGTGCAACGCCGTCTGCGATGCCGTCGCCGTCGAGATCTTGGGCGACGTGGCTGCGTACTCCAGCACCCTCGCGCGGCTGGCTCTCCGGGCGGCGCGACGGTCGCCCGCTTGCGGGCTGGCGATGGCGCGGACATCAGACGTCCGCCGCCGCATCGAGGCCCTGGGCCGGTCGGGCCGGGCAACTCGCCTTTCCTGGAAGCGCGTCATGCCCACACTCGTTGCCGGCAGCGCGATCCTTTTGATCATCGGTGGCTTCCGGCTTACGCGCGCCGAGAATTCCGCGCCGGTTCCCGCTCCGTTTGACGACCAGGCCGAAAGGGCGCCGAAAGTTCAAGCAGGTGATAACGCCAAACCTGCCGATCAAACGTCAACGGCTAAGCAGACATTCCACGCCGTAGCGACCGAGAGCGGCCAACCGATCGAAGGCGTGTCCATCGAATACCGCGGCCGGTTTGACGGCAAAAATCAGCAAGGGACCGTCATGACCGGCAAGGACGGTATGGCAACGGTCGAGTATCCGGCGGGCGCCCACATCGCGTACTTCGAAGTCACCGCGCGCAAGCCGAATTTCGTGCCCGTGAGCCTTTCTTTGAACGACCGACTGAGGTCCGTGGATCTGGCCGTCATTTCCGAGCTCCGATTCGAGCCGGGCACGACGATCGGAGGGATCGTGAAGGACGAGGCCGGTCATCCAATCGAAGGCGCCGCGATCAATGTTTACGGACGTGCCAAGCAGGAGGGTGACGGGGGGTGGATCTCGTTCCAAGAAATCAAGACCGACGCACAAGGAAGGTGGCGCCTGGACGTCGCGCCGCGCGATCTCGCCGGCGTCAGCGCGACCGTGACTCACCCGCGTTATAGAATGAATGGCGGCCCGGCGTCGCGCGATCTCGGGAGCACGATCTTTCTGATCCAGGGGCCCAGTCTGAGCGGGCGGGTCATCGACTCCGCGGGCCGGCCTGTCCAGGGCGCCGAGGTGGGTTTCGGTTACGACCTCTTTGACCCCAATGCTCCGATCGCGACGGCGAACGAGCGCGGCGAGTTCACCATCGAGAACTGTACAAGGGGCACCTCGATTATCACGGCGCAGGCCGATGGCTTCGCACCTCAAATCGCCGACGTCACGCTCAATGAGCGGACGCGACCGATCGAGATCAAATTGATGGAGCCGGGATCGGTGCTCCGCGTCAGGGTCGTCGACGCCGAGGGCAAGCCGGTGGCCGGCGCATTTTTCGGGGCCAACACCTGGCGCGGCCACCGGTCGCTCCGGTTGTACCGCAAAACCGACAACGACGGTCGGGTCGAGTGGCGAAGTGCACCCAGGGATGCCGTACTCTACGGCACAGGGAACTTCGGCTACATGTCGAAGCGCTGGGCCGAACTGATTGCGGACGGTCGGGAACATGTCATCACGCTTTTTCCCGAGCTCGTGATCACCGGCCGCGTGACCGACGCCCAGACCGGCCGGCCATTGCCCAAGTTCCGCCTGATCCGCACCAATTGGCTCCTCGGCTCCCAGCGCGGGCCGCTGCACGACCGTTGGGCTCGTAACGAGGCAATCGAGATCACGGGCGGTCGCTACACGACCCGATTCAGCGAGCCCGCGGAGCCGTTCTACCTGCGGGTCGAGGCTGATGGGTATTCGCCGGCCGAGTCGCGTGGATTTAAAGCAACCGAAGGCAATCAGACGTTCGACTTCGCCCTCCAGCCCAGCCAGAACCAACCAACGGGAACTGTCGTGCTTCCGGACGGCAAGCCCGCCGCCGGAGCCGAAGTTCTGGTGAGTACGGAGCATATGGGCTGGTTGATGCAGGCCGGACATTTCGATTCGCGGGTGAACGCTCCGCGAATCAAGGCCGGGAGTGACGGCCGGTTCTCGTTCACGCCGCCCAAAGATCCGTACTTTCTGATTGCCATCAGCGATGCGGGGTACGCGCACGTGTGGCCCGACGATTTTGCCAAAACCGGAACACTGGTCTTGCAACCGTGGGGCAAGATCGAAGGCGAGCTTCGGATCGGCCGTCAGCCGGCACCCAACCAGCAGGTCGAGTTTTGCCCCGATCCGATCCAGCGCGGGGGGAAATTCTACAACCTCACTTACGGCTACTCCGCGCTGACTGACAAACAAGGCCGGTTTACATTCGACCGGGTGGTGCCCGTTGCCGGCGATGTGTCGCGTAATATCCCGAATGCCTCCGGAGGGTTTCCGGCGTGGGGCTGGCAAGAGCACGCCTTGGTCAAACCAGGCCAGACGGCTCGAGTGCAGCTCGGCGGCAGGGGCCGGCCCGTGATTGGATGCATCGTGCTCGACGGCGCGCCCGCAACGACCGTGGACTGGACCAAGAACCAGCCGGTGACGATTCGGGTTCCGCTCCTGGAAGTGAAAGACTCACTCACCTGGCGCTGCTTCGGCTCCTATTTCGACAAGGAGGGCCGCTTTCGCGTCAACGATGTCCCGGCGGGCAAGTACGAGCTGGAAGTGATCGTCAATTCCGATGCGTATCCGAAGGTTCGGGGCGACGAGGCTGTGATCGGCTCGTTAAGAACAACCATCATCGTGCCCGAGGCACCGGACGCGCGGCCTGATGTGCCGATTGATCTGGGAGCGATCACGGTCGGCCTCTTCGAGACGCTGAAGGCCGGCGACCTCGCACCCGATTTCACCGTCCCACGAATCGCCGGCGAAGGCCGAGGTGATACACTCAAGCTCAGCGATTACCGGGGCAAGCTGATCCTGCTCGACTTCTGGGCAACGTGGTGCGGGCCGTGCCGAGCCGAGATGCCTGCGATCAAGGACATCCAGAAGACCTTCGGCGGCGATGGGCGGTTTCAGATGATCAGCATTTCACTGGACAATACGGCCGAAGCGGCCAAGCGCTACATCAAGGAGGAAGGGCTGCTCTGGGCCCACGGATTCACCGGCAACTTGCTGACGGGAGCGAGCGTGAGCAACGTCTACAGGGTTCGACAGATCCCAACGACGTTTCTGATCGGTCCCGACAGCCGGATCCTTGCCAGAAACCTGCGCGGAACCGAGCTCAAGGAGGCGGTGCGCAAAGCTCTGGAGGACCGGAAACTCTGAGAAGATTTGAACCACGAAGGACACAAAGATCACAAAGAATTGCGAATTCACCCTTGATAGTCGGCTCGTCTCAAATTTTAGCAGCCTGCTCGCGGCAGATTGGCGCCCGAGGTCGGCGGATCGGGACTCGCGTGGTCGGCTTGCTGCGACGCAGGGTTAGACGGCCTCGGGGCGGTTGGTCGTGTGGAGCTGGCGAAGCCTTCCTCGCTTGCGAAGTCGAAGCAGGGCTCGCACGAGCTCCTCGGCGGCTGCATGCCGTTTCGTGCGTTTCTTGAACTGCTTGGTCAGTGTCGACAATTGCTTTGGCTCAAGCACCAATTGATCAACAGGCACTCCGATGCGATGATATTCCTCAATCAGTATGGCTTCATCTGAATCGGTAAGCGAACCCGACGCCTTCTTGATTTCCTGAGCGATTTCGTCAATTCGGGAGGGAGGATAAATCGTCACGCCGTGTAGCCCGACAGGAAGGCGCGCTGTTGCCGGGTTCGTGGCCACAGCGTAGATGGGTTTGTTCCAGGCTTTTGCCGCACCGAGCTCAAAGGCGCTCCAGGCACTTGGATCGGTCTCCGGGATGACGGCCACCAACGCCTGGCTTTCCGACATCGCCTCCCAAATCAGGTCTTCGACAGCCTGAGCAACGCCGACGTCCGCGTCCATGAAGACTTTCAGGTCGTACGAGCGCAAAACACGAGTGATCTCTGCCGAGACTGCTGCATCTCGGTGGCTGTGTGAAATAAAAACGTCGAAGCTAAGTTTCTTTTCAGGCATCGTGCTTTTTCACCCTTCTCTTAACTTCTGCGAAAAGATTCACACAGTCGTTTATGTGAATGGCTTTCTTGGACTTGAGCATCCCAGGAATGGGATCGACGTCGACGTGACACAGGATTGGGGTGATCGCACAAAGTCACGGCAAGCCATTTATCGGCAGTAGCGTGGCTGACAAAGATTTGATAGGGCTTCGCGTTGCTTCTTTTCTTGGCCACGAGACCCTACAGGTTTGATTGGATTGTCGCAAGCTGGCACCTAAGGTCAGCCGGCTCGAGCCAACTCCCGAGGCGCCAACGCCTAAAGTACCACGGTCGGCTCGCTCCTATGGCAATTCAGTACGGGCGCCGGCGTGCTCTGCATTGGGCCGCATGATGGCGGCTCGACGCCAGGAACGCCAGCGGCTCGTACCAACCATTACAGCCGCGCTGTCGGGCACTGTCAATTGCCGAGCCGGAGCTTGCGCGCGTCGATCCGACGGCACGAATTGCACTAGCTTAAGGGCGTGGCGGTCGGTCAGAACCGCTGTGCGCGACGGAGAGGGCACACGGCTGCCCGCCGCGTAGCGGGCCCCAGGTGGCAGCGCTTGACCGCGACCTGTTTTTTGAGCCCGCTGCCGGCCTCTGGGTGTGCCGCTCATCCCGCGGCTGGCCTCCGTGACTCTGCGCTCGACCGTCGAGCGCAGTACCGCTCGCGCCACCCCGCTTCGCGGCGCGGGCCGCCTGCAGCCAAAGGAATGCAGACACTCACTTTGCGCGGACCGGGTGGGCTTGGCTCTTGACAGAGCGTCAGCGCACGCGATGAAGCAGGAAAGTCGGTGTCTTGATACGAGTAGAGGCGACCTGTCGTGTTACGGGGGCTCGATCCCGACGCCGCACATCGACCGGATGGCGCAAGAGGGGGTGCGGTTCACCCGCTATTATTCGGCCGCGCCGATCTGCTCGCCGTCGCGGTGCGGGCTGATCACCGGGCAGTTCCCGGCCCGGTGGCGGATCACCAGCGATCTCCAGACCCGCGCCGGGAACCGGGTTGTGAAGCGATGGGCGCGGACGGCATGGATGTGCGGAGTGGCCCAGGGGTGGCTCGCGGGGGGTACTCCGGACGAGCCGTGTTTCGTGAACCTCTGGCTGGACGACCCGCACACGCCGTGGGTTCCTTCGGCCGGCGATCCCGCGATCCAGTCGCGGAGTTCCTCGGGGCTCGTCTGGGGCGCCATTCCGTCTTCCCAGGTCACGAATGCATTGCGAGCCACTCCTGGACCTCGGCGATGGCCCGCTCCACGCTCTCTTGTTCCCAGTATTCGGTGTGGATGCCCCTCTCGTTGGTCAGGCCCCGGATCAGCTCTTCTGCTGCCTCCCGCGGCGTTTCCCCAGATCCGCAAAGATGCGAGAACGCCCGGTGATAAATCGCTGGATGGAACATCCCACTCGAGGCGGATGGGACGTTTACGGCAATCACCGGACCGTGCTCCCTTAGCAGCGCAATTCTCGAGTGGAACTCGGGGTTCTCCCGCCGCTCGGGTGCGAGCACGAAGAATGCCGCATCAAGCGGCGTTGATGCCGCTGCGGTCCAGTACTCTGCCTGCTCGACAGTAACCCGGATAAGGGCAAGATAGGGATCACTGGGCCCGATGGTGAACCATTCTTTGTAGCGCGCGTCCCAGAGTTCTTCTGCCTTCTTCCGGTTGGAGATCAACTCGGCCCTACCCGAGACCCACACGTAGCGGTTGCCCTCCGGTCCCGCGTAGCTGAGGCTCACGTTTGGGTGGCGCATGATCTCCTGAGCCTTCCGGGACTCCCGGTTGGTAAAGAACCACAGTTGGCCGTCAAACTTCGCCCGCTGCGTCCTCATTGGCCGGCTCCGCAGCGAGCCGTCCGCAGTCGTTGTCGTCAGCATCGCTATCTGGATTTCACCGATTAACTCAGCGAGTTTCTTGATAGTGGCATCGCGATCCGTCTTTATGTCCATCGCTCCGAAGACCTCCAGATTTGGTTCTTGCCTCAAAGGATCCGTCTGCGGCCTTCACAACCGGCACGCGATCCGGTGGCACGATCACCTAACGCTCCGTGGTAACAGCGGCTTTGCCGATCTCCGCTGTTCATGCGACGAGTGACAGAGGCCATCATCCAGGTTATCCTGCGCTCGGTACGCCAACAACTGGTTGGAGAACCGGCTTCTCCCATGTCTCCTGGTCGCTGGGTTTGCCATTCTGCCAGATCACAAATCCAGACTGGAATGTCCCTTTCCTGTCCGCTGACTCGGCTGTTGACCGCCGCCGCTTGCACTGTACACTGAATTGATTGCGGGAACCGGGCCGCTTTCCATGTTTGATTGGCAGAAGGAGAGGAGTACGGCTATGTCTGATGGCGCACAGAACCTTTCTCGGCGGGACATGATGCGGCTCGGGGCGACGGGTGTGGCCGCGGCAAGCATCGCCAGCCTGCCGGTGATGGCGGATGAGAAGGCCGCCTCCGACAAACTGCCCAAGCGGCGATACGGCCGCACCGGTCTTGAGATCGGCTGGCTCGTGGGCGCGTCCGACTGGCCGAAGGAGCTTGTTCCCAGGGCGGTGAACGCCGGAGTCAATTACTGGCACAAGGCCCAGAGGTGGACCGCCGAATACGCTTCCGCCGGCCCTCAAGAGTCTGCCGAGGGAGTCGTATTATCTCGAGTGTGTCGTGGACCGCGTGGGCGGGGACCATATGCACGGCCGCATCGATGAAGAGCAGCACTACCAGTTCGTCAAGAGCACGCCTGAAGGAAGCGGGCGTCGGATACTACGACGTCTTCAAATTCCATTTCGGCTATCATTCCGTGGAAGAAGTGAAGCAGAACCCGGGCATGGTCCGGGCGTTCGAGCGGCTCAAGAAGGAGGGGCTGGTCAAACATTTGGCCATTTCACAGCATCACTACAACTCGATCGGTGGGGACATGGCCTGGGAAATCCTGGGCTACCTGGCGGACAATCGGCCCTACGAGGCGACCCAGTTCTTCTACACCTACGGCGACCGCAAGGAGGTACAGGAATGGATCGACGTGGCGAAGAAGAAAGACATCGGGACCATCGCCATGAAGACGATGGGCGGTGTGGGACGTGCGGCGCACGATGAGAAGTTCAAAAAGCTTCTGGCGGATCCGAAATACCAGGGCAGCACCCCCGGCGCGGCGATGGTCAAGTGGCTGAATTCAAACCAGAACCTCACCGCGGCGGTGATCGCGACCAAGAATTTTGATCAGTTCCGAGAGAATGTGGGCGCAGCCGCCAGCCTGGCCATGGGCCCGCAGGACCACGCGGCGCTCAGCCTGTTGTCCGGCTACAACAAGGGATTGACCTGCCTGTTGTGCGCCCAGTGCGTCTCCAGTTGCCCCGAACACATCGGGATTTCGGACATCTTCCGGTACGAGCGGTATGCCCGGGATTATCACGACCTCGACCGGGCGCGGAGGGAATACGCCGCCTTGACGCGGAACGGCACGTCCTGCGTCGGCTGCGGCGACTGCCTGCCGACCTGCTCGCAGGAGATCGACATCGCCGCCAAATTGAAGGATGTGCACCGGCTGCTGGGATGAGAGACCGACGTCGTGACCGGCCCTGATCCCCTGGCGCTCGTTGCGTGGACAACCCGCCGCGGGTGAAGCTATTGAAGCACCTGCGCCGGCTCGCCCTCATGCTGACCGCGGTCGCCCGCGGTCAGCTCGGCGACTCCGCCCGCGTGCGCCCCACGCTCGAACGCTTCTCCCGCGAGGGTGCCGGGCTCGGTGCGGAGGCGCGGTACAACCTGATGTCGATGGTGATCGACTTCCTGTACCAGGCCGGATTCAAGAACGACGCCCGCGCGAACCTCGACAGGGAGCTCGCGGCCGGGCATCATCGCCAGTCGGGCATATCGGGCATATCGTTCCCTCCCCCGTCGGGGATGTGGAGGATCTCCGAGCGGTGACCGCCGTCGAGGTCCATCACGACGACCACGACAACCTGAACCGCGCCCGCAACTTTCGTCTCACTCTCCTCGAGCGTGGACAGAAGGACGGCGATCCGCTGCCCATCGGGAGACCAGCAAGCCGAGCCTATCCTCACGGCATCGGCTTTCGGCTTGGTCTCGACCGGTAGGACCAGCCGGCCATTCTTGCCGTTGACATCGATAACCCAGATGCCGGACTGCTCGCCGCGGCCGTTGTCGGAATAGACCACGCGGCGACCGTCGGGCGAGAACCGGGCATAGAACGGATTCCCTCCGTCCGTGATCCGGCGCTGGTCCGTCCCGTCCGGCCGCATGACGTAGAGCTGCCAGCTCAGCGGGACGCGGTAATGCTCCGGCGATCGATCGATCTCTTCGTGGACCACCGCCAGGTTTTCCGGATCCTCGTCGTGATAGACGGCCAGCCGCCCCGCGGCGAGCTCGGCATGGCGCCGCTCGTGGCGTTGCCGGCGGATCCGCGCGGCGCGAGCGCACGAGGCGACCCGGTAGGCCACGGAGTGGATCCAGGGACCGATCGAGTCCCGCACCCAGAGCGAGCCCGCCCGTTGCGCCAGGACGAGGAACGTGGCCTGGAAGGCATCCTGCGCCTCGTGCTCGTCTCGCAGGATCGACCGGCACAGGCGCAACACCACCGGCCCGTGCCGCTCGACGAGCGCGGCGAAGGCGTGCTCGGACGCCTCTCCGCGACGGGTCGCGAACCGCTCGAGCAACTGCCCGTCCGCCACCGCGCCGGTCACGCCCTCGTTGAAGAGCACGGAAAGCTGACGCAACGCGGTGCCGTCACGGAGGATCTTCATGAGCCCTAGCCTCCTGGGTCCCTCGGCCTCGTCGTCTGCTGTAAATGTAACGAGAGACGGCCGCAGTTCCAGGATTCCGGCATTTTCGAGACGTTTCGCTGGACACCACCGAATTTTGACGCCGGGGGCAACGAGAACCCGACCGGTCCGCAGCCGGCACCGACGCAATGGGCCGAACAGGGCACGAGCGACTGGGACGATTCCAGCAGCCCGCTGAAAGGCTAGAGTTTGTGCCGCTGTTGGAGCCGCGGTATGACGAGAGAGCGCCCCCGACCGCCGACATGCTGCTGACTCGGCAGTCGGACGTCGATCGACTCCGAGCAAGGTCTGGGGCCGAAGTCGTCACCTGGCCCGCTCGAGCCGCTCCAGCGCCTCCAGTACTCGGTCGAGCTTGCGTTCCACATCTTCCACGCGGGTCTCGGTGATGGCGGACCTCGAGTCGATCATCAGGAAGCCGTCCTTGACGATATAGGACAGGCCGAGTGGCTTGAGGATCAATCGCAACGACGTCTTCAGGGGCAGGTCCGACCGGTCAAGCTCGATTGTCGAGTTGATCGACTTGTTGGCTTCTTGGAGGCCGAGGGGCTCCACGTAGATCGGAATGCCCGAGAACGCGGGCGTGGTCGTCGCCACCTTGATGTACTTGAGCACGTCATTGAGCGGTGTCTTTTTGGGGAAGGGCATGACGATCGGCTCCTCGAGCGCCTGCATGATCTGCTGAGTCTTCCGCTGAAGATCGCCGGGATTGGGCTGCTGCCGAGGCTGCGGGCCGGATGGGCGTTTGTTCTGGGCGAGGAGGAGTGAGGCTCCTTCCAGACAGCAGAGGACCAGCGGAGCACGCAACGACTCGGGTAGCCGCGCGATCTCCTCCTGGATGGCCGCTTCGGTGCTCGTCCGGTCGCGATCCGCACCGGAAGGACCGGCCGGCTCATCGACGACGGCGACCTCATGCCGGCGGCGACGAATCGATCGGACCCGGGCGCGCCTGGCCACGCGGTAGGTCACGCCACAGAGCCAGGGACCGAGCGTCGCCCGATTACGGATCGAGTCGGCCCGGCGCACGAGCACCAGGAACGTCGCCTGGAAGGCATCCTCAGCGTCGTGTGTATCCCTCAGCAGGCTCCGGCACAGTCCCAGGACCATCGGACCATGCCGCTGGACCAGGATCCGAAAGGCGTCCTGGCCGGACGTGTCGCGGTGCACCTGGAAATGATCCAGGAGCTCGCCATCGGTCATGGCCCCGAGTGCCCCGACGGTCCACAGCGTATCCAGCGACCCCCGCGGGAATTGCGCCGCCGAACGTTCCATTGACCCGACTCGCCTTGGTGCCTCACGACTGGATCGGCATGTACCCGCCGAATATACAGTGCCGCTACCATCGGGATCCTCACACGATTTCTTGAAGGACCCGGGGTGCGAGATGTGGGACGAACCAGCGTACACTTGGGGTAAGCCCTGGGCGAAACCGAGCCACGGGCACCCACGCCAGGCATCAGGACTATCGAGAGCCGTTCCCGGATGCAATCGGCGACAGGCGTTCACCGCGCAGCCGCACCCGTTGGGGAACCCCTTGGCGACTGGCGGTGGGAGGGACCTCATCACGATGAGTCACCCATGGCGCTTCGCGGTGTCAAGCTTGGTTTTCCAGGACATCCCCGCGCCAGGTGCGGAGTCATGCCGTTTGAGCTGGGACCCGTGTCCGAGAGCGCAAGAGATTCCGCCACCAGCGACGCCGATTTCGCGTTCAATCCGGATCACCCACCAGGACGAACGCCGCCCAGAAGTAAGGGTGGTCATAGGGCCGGTTGCCAACTGATTTGGGTGAAGTTGCCGAACCGGGCGAAGTGTTGCCATCGACCTTCGCCAGCGGCCGGATGTCACCCCGCTTCAGTGCGGCCAGCTCGCCGTCGATCTGGCCCACCGTCAAGCCGCGCAGCCATTGCTTCGCCTCTTGCAACGCCTCGGCCTTGGGCATCGGCTTTGACAGCGGCGGGCGCTTGCCCAACAGGTTCTGGTAGAACCGGGTCATCAACAGCGACGTAGCTTTGTCGTCCACCCTCCAGAGCGACAGGCAGACGCTCCGCGCTCCGGACATCAAGAGCGCCTGGGTAAACCCCACAAAGCCCTCGCCGCCGGCCTCGGGGCCCAGAGCGGTCTCGCAAGCCGAGAGCGTCACCAGCTCGGCATTCAAATCCCAGCTTTGCTGGATCTCGCGGACCGAGAGCCGGCCGTCGAAGACCGGCTTGTGATTCATGACCTGCTCCAGCGGGTCGGGCAGGCCGGTCTGGGTCAGAATCACCGCCGATCGCTGGGGGATCGCCTCGTCGATCACCCCGTGCGTCGCCAGGTGGATGAAGCCGAACCGACCGAGCTCGCCCGACGCGGCCAGGTGGTCCAGCTCGGGCTCACCGGCGTCGACCGCCAACAGAATCTGAGTGGGTCGCCCGTCGGCTTTGAAGAGCTGCACGAGCGCCTCGACCTCATGTCGCGTGCCCGGCAAGGGGAGAAGCGTCTCGCCGCCGGACCGCGCTGCCGCGAGGACCTGCTCCAGCTTGCGTTGGTCGGCGATCGCAGCAGGTGCCGGCCGTGAGTCGATCATGACACCGAGCTTGCCGGGGGCCAGCTCCTGGCGCGACACTCGGCCGCCCCTCCAGACTTCGATGGCGATCGGTTTGTTGCCCTCTGCGACGACTTTGAGCTCGTCCTTCTTGTTCAGCACGTGGCCATTGTACGCCAGCAAGACATCCCCATCTTTCAGTCCATGGTTTGCAGCGTTCGAGCCACGGACGACCGCGTTGACGAGGAGGCCGTGGGCAGGCGGCGGCTGGGGGTCGCTCGACTTATCGCGTCGCTCATAGACCGGGTCGCCCAGGGCCAACAGGCCGGCTCTGGGGTGAGGCCGGGGCTGCTCCCGCAGGTACTTGTAGACGGTGGCCGAGGGGGCGTAGCTCACCGTCCGGGTATCGCCGGGCACGAGCAGCGCCTCAATCGGGATGCCCGCCATTGCCCTTGACGGAAGGACGATCAGCCTGCGGGCCAGCGGCAGGCCGGCGGCGGTGGCCCCCAGGGCCTTGGTCAGCGGCTCGATCCGTTGGGCGCGCAACCTCTCAATCAGGGATCGCCGGTCCGCTGAGCCATCGCCGGACGGGGCCCGCAGCTCTGTCTGCACTTGGCTCGCCACCCCGTTGTCGTCCTTGGTCCACAGCCCGTTCGGACCGGTCCCCGCAATCGGGATCCAGGCCGGTGTGCCCCGCGACCGGACGACCACGCCCCAGTGTTCGCCGCCCGGGTCGGCCGCACGTGGTCCCGCAGGCGCGAGATCGACCCACGCGATCAGCGCGGCATCGGCGGGCAATGCGACCTGGATTTCGGTCAGCCGGGCGACCTGGCCCGCCAGCGGGCCGTGAACCTCAACCAGCTTGGTTTGGAACTCACCCAGGGCAATGCTGGCCAGCTCGCGCCCGCGACGCAGCTCCTCGAATCGCTGCGCTCGCTCGGCTTTGTCGAGGCCCTGGGGCCTGGCTTCCACTAGCCGGTCGAGCCGATCGAGTCCGGTGGTCAATTCGCCGAGTCGGGCTCGCTCGGCGGGTGTGAGCCGCCGGTCCTGGCGGGCGGCCAGCTCGTCGAGCAGGCCGCGGCCCAGGTCTTCCTCGAGCGATTGCCACGCCTCGGCCGGCTGACCGAGCCGGGCCAGCACCGCGGCCAGGGCGGGGCGCACCGACTCCTTGGTCCCGCCGGCACGTTCCAGGCCGGTGAAGGCGACGCGGAGCCTTGCCTTGTCCAGGCTCTTGACCGCTCGCAGCCATTGGTCTCGCGCTTCGAGGTATTTCCCCTGGGCCTTGAGGTTGATCCCCAGGTTGTTGTAGCTCATGGCGGTGTCGGGATGGTCGTCGGTGAGCAGGCGGCGGCGGATCTCCAGCGCCTTCTCGTACAGCGGCTGGGCCTGGGAGTACTTCCCCTGGACGTTGAGGTTGTACGCCACGTTGTTGTAGCTTTGGGCGGTGGCGGCGTGGTCGTCGGTGAGCAGGCGGCGGTTGATCTCCAGCGCCTTCTCGAGCAGCGGCTGAGCCAGGGCGTACTTCCCCTGAGCCTCGAGGTTGCCCGCCACGTTGTTGTAGCTTTGGGCGGTGGCGGCGTGGTCGTCGGTGAACAGGCGGCGGCGGATCTCCAGCGCCTTCTCGTGCAGCGGCTGGGCCAGGGCGTACTTCCTCTGCCTCCAGAGGTTGACCGCCACGTTGTTGTAGCTTGTGCCGGTCTCGGGGTGGTCGTCGGTGAGCAGGCGGCGGTTGATCTCCAGCGCCTTCTCGAGCAGCGGCTGGGCCTGGGCGTGCTTCCCCTGGGCGTCGAGGTTGTACGCCACGTTGTTGTAGCTTTGGGCGGTGCTGGGGTGGTCGTCGGTGAGCAGTCGGCGGTTGATCTCCAGCGCCTTCTCGAACAGCGGCTGGGCCTGGGCGTACTTCCCCTGGGCGTTGAGGTTGAACGCCACGGAATTGTAGCTGCCGGCGGTGTCGGGGTGGTCGTCGGTGAGCAGGCGGCGGCGGATCTCCAGCGCCTTCTCGAGCAGCGGCTGGGCCTGGGTATACTTCCCCTGGGCGTCGAGGTTGCCCGCCAGGTTGTTGTAACTTTGGGCGGTGAGGGGGTGGTCGTCGGTGAACAGGCGGCGGCGGATCTCCAGCGCCTTCTCGAACAGCGGCTGGGCCTGGGTATACTTCCCCTGGGCGTCGAGGTTGCCCGCCAGGTTGTTGTAACTTTGGGCGGTGGAGGGGTGGTCGTCGGTGAGCAGGCGGCGTTTGATCTCGAGTGTCTTCTCGAGCAGCGTCTGGGCCTGGGCGTACTTCCCCTGTCGGCTGAGGATGTACGCCACGTTGTTGTAGCTGGCGGCGGTGTCGGGGTGGTCGTCGGTGAGCACGCGGCGGGTGATCTCCAGCATCTTCTGCAATAGCGGCTGGGCCTCGGCGTACTTCCCGTGGTTGACGAGCGTATCCGCTTGCTCATTCATAACGCGGAGCGATTGGTAAGCAACCCGATCCTCGATCGGCATCGGGGCCACCTGGCGCAACGCCTTGAGACGCCACTCCGCGCTCGCCGTCTCGAAGTGCTTCGGCCCCTGGACGCGCGTCCGCAAGGCGAGCACTTCTTCTGCCCTCGTGATCGCCTCGTCCCAGCGATCGGCCTTCATGGCCTTGTCGATCTGCTCGTTCAGTTGCTCGGCTCGTTTCTCGTCGTCGCCGGTCAGCTTGCGCAATCCTGGCGAGGGCGTTTGAGCTTCCTTCGGAGACGTGTTCTGCGCTGCCTTGGACATCCGCGGCATCGCGAGCCCCAATCCGATCAGCAGCCCCAGCCGGAACACGACGCGAAGAGCTTTCATGATGGGCCTCATTCTGTGTAAGGCAATCAGGCGAAGCGGACCCGCCAGCCGAGCATCGCCCAGGATCATACCCGAATCGCAATGCCGGCAAGAAGGCAAGACCCCTCGGTCCAGGACTTGTGGCCAGGCGGATGTTACAATCCTGGGTTGCCTCCTCGATTGCGGAACGGACCAGGCGCGTCAACAGGCGAGACGCATCGGCCCGGCAACGGTGGCGGGCCCCGCGCTCGTCGGTCGGGAGAGGTTGGTCCACTGAGCCTTTCGCCCTTCCGGTGTCGCCGATGAGCGATGTCACCCGCATCCTGTCCGCGATCGAGCAAGGCGATCCCCAGGCCGCCGAACAGCTCTTGCCGTTCGTCTATGACGAGCTGCGCAAGCTCGCTGCCTTGAAGCTGATGCAGGAGAAGCCCGGGCAGACGCTCCAGGCCACCGCCCTGGTCCACGAGGCGTATCTCCGGCTGGTCAACGCGGCCAAAATCCAGCGCTGGGACAGTCGGGGCCATTTCTTTGCCGCCGCGGCCGAGGCGATGCGGCGGATTCTCCTCAATCGCGCACGCGACAAGAAGCGTGCCAAACGAGGCGGTGAACGCCACCGCGTCGATCTCGACCAGATCGAAATCGCCCTGGACACCAATGACGAAGAACTGATCGCGCTCGATGATGCGCTCACCCAGCTTGCCGGGGAGGATCCCGACGCTGCCCGACTGGTGAACCTGCGCTTCTTCGCGGGGCTCACCTTGAAAGACGCCGCCGTCTCCCTCGGGCTGTCGCAACGGACCGCGGAGCGCCAGTGGTCCTATGCTCGCGCCTGGCTTTATTCCCGTCTCAGTCAGGACGCCGGTTCAAACGCCGATTGAAGCTTCCGGAATTTCTTTGGCGGGTTTCGCCGGAAACGGGGCATTGAGTAACGGAACATGATCGGGGACCATCCATGAGCGACGCGAAGACTGATGCCAAGGCGATCTTTCTCGAAGCCCTGGACTGCACGGGCGCCGACGAGCTCAGGCGCTTTCTCGACCAAGCATGCGGGACCGACCCGGCCTTGCGTCCGCGTGTCGAGGAGCTGCTGCGGGCACATCAAGATGCGGGCGCTTTCCTGGGCGGGGCCGGGCAGCAAGACGTGACACGAGACCACCCCATTTCCGAACGTCCCGGCACGATCATCGGTCCCTACAAGCTGTTGGAACAGATCGGTGAGGGGGGCTTTGGCCTGGTGTTCATGGCCGAGCAGCAGCAGCCGGTCCGCCGCAAGGTGGCCCTGAAAATCCTCAAGCCGGGCATGGACACCCGGCAAGTGATCGCCCGCTTCGAGGCTGAGCGGCAGGCACTGGCGCTCATGGACCACCCGAACATCGCCAAAGTGCTCGATGCCGGTGAGACGACCTCGGGCCGCCCTCACTTCGTCATGGAGCTGGTCAAGGGCGTGCCGATCACCGACTACTGCGATCAGAACCGGCTGAGCACACGGGAGCGGCTGGAGCTGTTTACCCACGTTTGCCATGCCGTGCAGCACGCGCACCACAAGGGCATCATTCACCGCGACTTGAAGCCCTCGAACGTCATGGTGACGCTGCACGACGGCGTGCCGGTCGTCAAGGTGATCGACTTCGGTGTCGCCAAGGCCCTGGGGCAGCAGCTCACGGACAAGACGCTCTTTACCGGCTTCGCGCAGATGGTCGGCACGCCGATGTACATGAGCCCCGAGCAGGCCCAGTTGAGCGGCCTCGATATCGACACGCGCAGCGACATCTACTCGCTGGGCGTGCTCTTGTACGAGCTGCTCGCGGGGGTTACGCCGTTTGACAGGGGACGGATGGGCACAGTGGGTTACGACGAAATGCGGCGGATCATCCGGGAAGAGGATCCGCCCAGCCCGAGCACCCGTCTGAGCACGCTGGGCCAGGGAGCCGTGACGGTCTCGGCCGAGCGGCAGAGCGATCCCAAGCGGCTCTGCCGACTCTTGCGTGGCGAGCTCGACTGGATCGTGATGAAGGCGCTCGACAAGGACCGCAACCGCCGCTACGAGACAGCCAACGAGCTGGCGCGGGACGTCGATCGCTACTTGCACGACGAGCCGGTGGCTGCCTGCCCGCCGTCGGCCTGGTATCGCTTCCGCAAGTTCACGCGGCGGCACAAGGGGAGGCTGCGGATCATCGCGGCGGCGGCCCTGGTGTTGCTGTTCGCAGGCGCCGGCGTGAGCTGGGCGCTCCTGGACCAGGCTGCGCGTCGGAGAGAGCTGTTCGGTCGCAGGTCCGAGACGGAACAAACCGTGAGCTCGGTGCTGATCAAGACGGAGCAGTTGCGCAAGCAGGCCGCTGAGGCGCCGAGCGACACGAGCCAGGAGGCGGACGCCGCCCTGGCACTGTGGCGCCAGGCGGAAGCGTCGCTGGACCAGGCGGATACCGCCTTGAGGACCGGAACCGCCGACGCCCGTCTGCAAGAGCGGGTGCAGGACGAACGGCGACAGACCGGACAGCAACGGGCGCAGGCGCAGCGGAAGGCAAACCTGTTGCGCGAGCTGGATGACGCTCGCATGACGGGATCGTCCTGGATCGAAAACCATTTCGACCATGCCGGCGCGGTCACGAAGTATGCCGCGGCGTGCGCGGCCTACGGTTTGGAAGTGACGCCTGGACGAACCGAAGAGCTGGCGCGGCGCATCCGCGCGGAACAACCCGCCATCCGCGAAGCCCTGATCGTGGCACTAGACGAATGGCACGCCAGCGCCCTTGAGGCGCGGAAATTGGAGCGCGCGAACCTGGTGGAGGCGATCGCAACGGCGGCGGATGGCGATCCGTGGCGGCAGCAGTTTCGGGTCGCGGCCATTGCCAGCGACGCGACGGCACTGCGGGCCTTGAGCGGCCAAGCGCGGCGGCTGTCCCTCGCACCTTCCCGTCTCACGCAACTGGCCTCGCGTCTTCTCCTGCAAGGCGACCGCGACGAAGCGCTGGCCCTCTTGCGCTGGGCGCGCGGCCGTCACCTCACGGATTTTTGGATTCATTATGATCTGGGACGTTACCTGTATCAAGTCAAGGATCAATCCCCAGCGATCCTGGAAGAAACGATCGGCTGTTATCGAACAGCCTTGGCGCTACGTCCGGCTGCCAGCGCTGCCCACAACAACCTCGGCCTCGCACTGAGGGCCAAGAACCAGTGGGACGAGGCCATCGACGAATACAAAACGGCCATCGACCTCGACCCCAAGCACGCCCTCGCCCATAACAACCTCGGCCAGGCACTGGCGGACAAGAACCAATTGGACCCGGCCGTGGTCGAATACCGCAAGGCCATTGAACTCGATCCCAGGCTCCACCCCGCCCACGACAACCTCGGCACCGCACTGTGGGCCAAGGGCCAGTTGGAAGAGGCCATCGGCGAACTCAAGAACGCCATTGAACTCGACCCCAAGTGCGCAGCGGCCCACAACAACCTCGGCAACGCACTGCAGGCCAAGAACCAGTGGGACGACGCCATCGCCGAACACCGCAAGGCCATTGACCTCGATCCCAAGCTCGAGCCGGCCCACGACAGCCTCGGCAAGGCACTGCAGGCCAAGGGCCAGTTGGAAGGGGCCATCGGCGAATTCAAGAAGGCCATCGAACTTGACCCCAAGTGCGCAAATGCCCACGCCAACCTCGGCAACGCGCTCGACGCGAAGAACCAGTCGGACGACGCCATCGCCGAATACCGCAAGGCCATCGAAGTCGACCCCAGGCACGCAATGGCCCACTTCAACCTCGGCAACGCACTGCAGGGCAAGAACCAATCGGAAGAGGCCATCGCCCATTTCCGCAAGGCCATCGAGCTCGACTCCAAGTTCGCACGGGCCCACAACAACCTCGGCATGGCACTTCTGGCCAAGAACCAGTTGCACCCGGCCGTGGCCGAATTCCGCAAGGCCATCGAACTCGATCCCAAGCTCGCAAATGCCCACATCAACCTCGGCAACGCACTCGTGGCCAAGAACCAGTTGGACGAGGCCATCGCCGAATACCACAGGGCCATCGAGCTCGATCCCAAGATCGCATTGGCCCACTACAACCTCGGCATCGCTCTCACGGCCAAGAACCAATTGGACGAAGCCAGTGCCGAATACAGGAAGGCCATCGATCTTCAAACGGATTACTATGCCGAGGCGCACTGTAACCTGGCCGGTGTTCTTAGATCACAGGGCCAATTCGCTGCTTCTCTCGATTTCTATAAACGAGGACACGCGCTAGGCAGCAAGCGCAAAGACTGGCGTTACCCGTCGGCCCAATGGGTAGCAGACGCCGAACGGCGGGTGTGGTTGGAGGCCAAGCTCGCCGACGTTCTGGCGGGGAAAGCCACGCCCGCGGACAACGGCGAACTGCTTGGCCTCCTGGAAGTGTGCCTGCTCAAGCGCCGGCACGTCGCCGCCAACCGGCTCTACGCCGACGCCTTCAGCGCCGACCCGAAACTGGCTGACGACCTGAAAGCCGGTCATCGTTATAACGCCGCCTGCTCTGGCGCTATGGCCGCGGCTGGTCAAGGTACGGACGCCGACAAACTCGACGACCAGGAGCACCGCCGGCTGCGCCAGCAGGCGCTCGCCTGGCTGCGGGCCGACCTGGAGCAGTGGGCCAAACGATCGGAAGCCGGCAAGCCAGGAGATCGCCGGGTCATGCGGGCCATGCTCCAGCACTGGCAGCGCGACACCGACCTGGCCAGTGTACGTGACGCGGACGCGCTCCAAAAACTGACGGCCCAGGAGCAGGAGGCGTGGCGGAAACTCTGGGCCGATGTGGCGGAATTGCTGAAGAAGGCCGGAGACGCCAAGAGCTAGCAGTCTCACGACAGTTTCTTTTGGCGGGTTTCGCCGGAAACGGGGCATTGAGTAACGGAACATGATCGGGGACCATCCATGAACGACGGAATGTCCGACGCGAAGGCGATCTTTCTCGAAGCCCTGGACTGCAAGGGCGCCGACGAGCTCAGGCGCTTTCTCGACCAAGCATGCGGGACCGAGCCGGCCTTGCGTCCGCGTGTCGAGGAGCTGCTGCGGGCTCATCAGGATGCGGGCGCTTTCCTGGGCGGGGCCGAGCAGCAAGACGTGACACGAGACCAGCCTGGTGCGGAACGTCCCGGGACGATCATCGGTCCCTACAAGCTGCTGGAACAGATCGGCGAGGGGGGCTTCGGCCTGGTGTTCATGGCCGAGCAGCAGCAGCCGGTCCGCCGCAAGGTGGCCCTGAAAATCCTCAAGCCGGGCATGGACACCCGGCAGGTGATCGCCCGCTTCGAGGCCGAGCGCCAGGCCCTGGCGCTCATGGACCATCCCAACATTGCCAGGGTGCTCGATGCCGGTGAGACTGGCTCGGGCCGCCCTCACTTCGTCATGGAGCTGGTCAAGGGCGTGCCGATCACCGACTACTGCGATCAGAACCGGCTGAGCACAAGGGAGCGGCTGGCGCTGTTTCCCACGTTTGCCATGCCGTGCAGCACGCGCACCACAAGGGCATCATTCACCGCGACTTGAAGCCTTCGAACGTCATGGTGACGCTGCACGACGGCGTGCCGGTCGTCAAGGTGATCGACTTCGGTGTCGCCAAGGCCCTGGGGCAGCAGCTCACGGACAAGACGCTCTTTACCGGCTTCGCGCAGATGGTCGGCACGCCGATGTACATGAGCCCCGAGCAGGCCCAGTTGAGCGGACTGGACATCGACACGCGCAGCGACATCTACTCGCTGGGCGTGCTGCTGTACGAGCTGCTCGCGGGGGTTACGCCGTTTGACGGGGAACGGATGCGCACGCTGGGCTACGACGAAATGAGGCGGATCATCCGGGAAGAGGATCCGCCCAGCCCGAGCACCCGTCTGAGCACGCTGGGCCAGGGAGCCGTGACGGTCTCGGCCGAGCGGCAGAGCGATCCCAAGCGGCTCTGCCGGCTCTTGCGTGGCGAGCTCGACTGGATCGTGATGAAGGCGCTCGACAAGGACCGCAACCGCCGCTACGAGACGGCCAACGAGCTGGCGCGGGACGTCGATCGCTACTTGAACGACGAGCCGGTTCTGGCCTGCCCGCCGTCGACCTGGTAGCGCTTCCGCAAGTTCACGCGGCGGCACAAGGCGGGGCTCTTGATCACCGCGACGGCGGCCCTGGTGTTGCTGCTGGCCGGCGCCGGCGTGAGCTGGGCGCTCCAGGACCAGGCAGCGCGTCGCAGAGAGCTGTCGGGTCGCAGGTTCGAGACGGAACAAACCGTGAGCGCGGTGCTGACCAAGACGCAGCAATTGCGCCAGCAGGCTGCCGAGGCGCCGAGCATGACGAGCCAGGAGGCGGACGCCGCCCTGGCGCTGTGGGGCCAGGCGGAGGCAGCGCTGGAACAGGCGGAGACCGCTTTGAGGACTGGAACGGCCGATGACCGTCTGCAAGAGCGGGTGCGGGACGAACGACGACAGACCGGAGAGCAACGGGCGCAGGCGCAGCGGAAGGCAAACCTGTTGCGCGACCTGGATGACGCACGCATGACGCAATCGAGCTGGATCGAAACCCATTGGGACTATGCCGGCGCGGCCGCGAAGTATGCCGCGGCGTGCGCGGCCTACGGTTTGGAGGTGACGCCGGGACGAACCGAAGAGCTGGCGCGGCGCATCCGCGCGGAACATCCCGCCATCCGCGAGGCCCTGATCGTGGCACTTGAGCATTGGGGGAACACCGCCCGTTGGGCGAAGAGATTGGAGTGGGCAAAGCTGCTGGAGGCCATCGCGGCCGCGGCGGATGACGATCCATGGCGGCGGCAATATCGCCTCGCGGCCGCGGGCAAGGACGCCACCGCGCTGCGGGCCTTGAGCGGCCAGGCACGGCGGCTGTCACTGCCAGCTTCCAGTCTCGAGCTGCTCGCCACGCATCTTCATCACCAAGGCGACCGCGACGAAGCGCTGGCCCTGCTGCGCTGGGCACGCGGCCGTCACCTGACGGATTTTTGGATCCATTTTATTCTGGGACTTGCCCTCTATGACGTCCAGGTTCAATCCCCCGTGATCCTGGAAGAAACAATCGGCTGTTATCGAACAGCCTTGGCACTACGTCCGGCTGTCAGCATTGCCCACGTCAACCTCGGCATCGCACTGCAGGCCACGAACCAGTTGGACGAGGCCATCGCCGAATACCGCAAGGCCATCGAACTCGATCCCAAGTTCGCATCGGCCCACGACAACCTCGGCAACGCACTGCGGGTCAAGAACCAGTTGGACGAGGCCATCGGCGAATACAGGAAGGCCATCGAACTCGACCCCAAGCTCGCAAATGCCCACAACAACCTCGGCAACGCACTGGGAGCCAAGGGCCAGTTGGACGAGGCGATCGGCGAATTCAGGAAGACCATCGAACTCGACCCCAAGCTCGTAATTGCCCACATCAGCCTCGGCCTCGCACTGGATGGCAAGAACCAATGGGACCCCGCCGCGGACGCATTCCGCGAGGCCATCGAACTCGACCCGAAGAGCGCATGGGCCCACGACGCTTTGGGCCACGCATTGCAGGCCAAGGGCCAGTTGGACGAAGCCATCGGCGAACACCGGAAGGCCATCGATATCGAGCCCAAGCGGCACAGTGCCCACGAGTATCTCGGCAACGCACTGCGAGCCAAGGGCCAGTTGGAAGAAGCCATCGGCGAACACAGAAAGGCCATCGAACTCGACCCCAAGTGCGCAGGTGCCCACAACGACCTCGGCTACGAACTGCGAGCCACGGGCCGGTTGGAAGAGGCCATCGGCGAATACAAGAAAGCCATCGAACTCGACCCCAAGCTCGCGACGGCCCACTACAACCTCGGCACCGCACTGCACTACAAGAACCAGTTGGACGCCGCCATCGCCGAATACCGCAAGGCCATCGAACTCGACCCCAAGTATGCGCTGGCCCACTTCGGCCTCGGCAACGCACTGCAGGCCAAGAAACAGTTGGACGAAGCCATCGCCGAATACAAGAAGGCCATCGATCTTCAAGCGGATTACTACGCCGAGGCAAACTGTAACCTGGCCGGTATTCTTCAATCACAGGGCCAATTATCGGCTTCTCTCGATTTCTACAAACAAGGACACGCCTCAGGCAGTCAGCGCAAAGACTGGCGCTACCCGTCGGCCCAATGGGTCGCAAACGCCGAACGGCTGGTGCGGTTGGAAACCAAGCTCGCCGACGTTCTCGGAGGGAAAGCCACGGCCACCGACAACCGCGAACGCCTCGGCCTCGCGGAAGTGTGCCGGCTCAAGCGCCAGTACGTCGCCGCCACCCGGTTCTATGCCGACGCCTTCAGAGCCGACCCGAAACTGGCTGAGGACCTGAAAGCTGCGCATCGTTACGACACCGCCTGCTTCACCGCGATGGCCGCGGCCGGTCAAGGTACGGACGCCGACAAACTCGACGACCAGGAGCACCGCCGGCTGCGCCAGCAGTCGCTCGCCTGGCTGCGGGCCGACCTGGAGCAGTGGGCCAAACGACAAGGCGGCAAGCCAGAGGATCGGCAAGCCATGCAGGACACACTCGAACACTGGCAGCGCGACACCGACCTTGCCGGTGTTCGTGACGCGGACGCGCTCCAAAAACTGACGGCCGACGAGCGGGACGCGTGGCGGAAACTGTGGGCCGATGTAGCGGAATTGCTGAGGAAGGCCGGAGACGTCAAGAGCTAGCACGCTGACGACAACCTGAACACGTCCACAAAACAAGTGGTGGGTGAGCCTCACCGCCAAACAGGAGTTTGACCGGATCGGCAAAGCCCTGGCGCTCGGTCTGCGCACGGGGGCATGTAGGACGGATTGCCAATCCGTCCCACAGCACTTGCATTCCATCGCAGACCGCATCGAAGAACGGAGCTCTACCATGACGATTTCCTCTTGGCTTTCCTGGCCAATTTCGCATGGCCATGCCCTGCGCAGCCGACGTCGCAATCCGGCGTCGCGCCCGAAAAAGGCCCGCCTCTTCCTGGAGCAGCTCGAGAGCCGCGTCACGCCGTCCTCTGGCCTCTCCACCCTGGCGTTTTTCACCGGCGCCAACGGGGCCAATCCGCAGGCGGGGCTGATCATGGACGGCAGCGGCAACCTCTACGGCACGACCGGAAGCGGAGGCGCGAATGGCGTTGGCTCCGTTTTCGAGGTCGCCAAGGGTAGCGGCACCGTCACCACGCTGGCGTCATTCGACGGCGCCAACGGCACCGAGCCACTTGCCAAGCTGATCATGGACAGCAGTGGCAATCTCTATGGCACGACCATTGAAGGAGGCGTCAGCGGCTACGGCACCGTTTTCGAGGTCGCCAACGGCAGCAGCACGATCACCACGCTGGGTTCTTTCAACGGCGCTACCGGGTTATACCCGCGTGCGGGGCTGATCATGGACAGCAGCGGCAACCTGTATGGTACGACCTCTCAAGGACCCGCCTACGGAACCTCCCATGGTGGTTATGGCACCGTTTTCGAGGTCGCCAATGGCAGCCGCACGATCACCACACTGGCCCTCTTAAACGGCCCCGTCAGCGGCGAATACCCGTATGCCGCCCTGACTATGGACAGCAGCGGCACCCTCTACGGTACGACCTATCAAGGAGGCGCCGGCGGCGACGGTGCCGTTTTCGAGCTCGCGAAGGGCAGCAACACGATCACCGCCCTGGCGTCATTCAACGGCACCAACGGCGAGTACTCGGAGGCCGCGCTCATCCTGGACAGCAGCGGCGACCTCTATGGTACGACCTATCAAGGAGGCGCCAGTGGCGACGGCACCGTTTTCGAGGTCGCCAATGGCAGCGGCGCGATCACGACGCTGGCTTCCTTCAACGGCATCAACGGTGAATACCCGGACGCCGCTTTGATCATGGACAGCAGCGGCAACCTGTACGGCACAACGACCGACGGAGGCGACGGAGCCCCCTATCGTGATGGCACCGTTTTCGAGCTGGCCAAGGGCACCAGCACGATCACCACCCTGGTTTCATTCAACGGCAGCAACGGGGATCACCCAACTGGCGACCTGATCATGGACAGCAGCGGCAATCTCTATGGCACGACCGAAAATGGAGGCGCCAAGGAGGACGGCAGCGTTTTCGCGGTGTTAGCACACACGCCTGCGCTGAACTGGAGCTATCCCACTAATATCACCTACGGCCGGGCCCTGAGCAGCACTCAACTGGACGCCCATGCTACCGATTCCGTCACCGGGTTAGCGGTGGCCGGGACCTACGTGTACACGCCGGCGGCCGGGACGATTCTGGCTGCCGGCATCCAAACCTTGAGCGTCACCTTCACGCCGACGGACACGACCGATTACAGCCCCATCACCACGATTACGACGCTCTCGGTGCTTCCGGCCATACCGGTGCTTACCTGGAACGCTCCCGCCCCCATCACCTACGGCGCGCCTCTGAGCGGCACGCAACTGGATGCCACCGCTGCAAATCCGAATACGGGATCTGCCGTGAGCGGAATCTTTGCCTATACGCCCGGGGCCGGGACGGTTGTCGTCCGCGGCAGCACCATCTTGAACGTGACCTTTACGCCCACAGACACGACCGATTCCACCACCACGGCCCAGGCGCACGTGACGCTGGTGGTCACCCCCTCCTACAGCGTTAGCGACCTGGCTTTCAACGGCAGCAACGGGGCCGACCCGATTGCAGGATTGATGATGGACAGCAGTGGCAATCTCTATGGCACAACCGAGCTTGGAGGCGCCGACGGCGACGGCACCGTTTTCGAGGTGGCCACGGGAAGTAGCACCTTCACCACCCTGGCGACGTTCAACGGCAACAACGGGAGTGATCCGACCGGGGGGCTGATCATGGACAGCAGCGGCAATCTCTATGGCACGACCGGAGGCGACGACAACGAGGGCACAGTTTTCGAGTTGGCCAAGGGAAGCGGCACGATCACCACCCTGGTTACCTTCAACGGCACCAACGGTGCGGGCCCAACAGACAGTCTGATCATGGACAGCAGCGGCAACCTGTACGGCACAACGGCTGGTGGGGGCGTCAACGACGGTACCGTTTTTGAGCTCGCCAAGGGTAGCCATACCATCACCACCCTGGCGTCATTCAACGGCGCTAACGGGGCAAATCCGTGGGCGGGGGTGCTCATGGACAGCAGCGGCAATCTCTATGGCACGACCGAGATTGGAGGCGCCAACGACGACGGTACCGTTTTCGAGGTCGTCAAGGGAAGCGGCACGATCACCACCCTGGCCTCGTTCAACGGCACCGAGGCGGGAGTCCCGTTCATCGACACCAACGGTGAAACCCCGCTCGGCGGCGTGGTCATGGACAGCAGCGGCAACCTTTACGGCACAACCTACGGCGCCTTATACGGTGAGCCCGCCTCCGCCGGCACCGTTTTCGAGTTGGCCAAGGGAAGCGGCACGATCACCACCCTGGCCTCGTTCAATGGCGACGGCTACTCGCCAGTGGGCGGGCTGCTCATGGACAGCAGCGGCAATCTCTATGGCACGACCGAGTTCTGGAGGCGCCAACGGCGACGGCACCGTTTTCGAGGTGGGCGCAGGCAGTGGCCTCATCACGACGATGGCGTCGTTCGGCGGCTCGAATGGGGACGATCCAATCGCCGGGCTGCTCATGGACAGCAGCGGCAATTTCTACGGCACAACTGAGCAAGGAGGCGCCAACGGCGACGGCACCGTTTTCGAGCTGCCAGCCACTGCCCACCCCTCCCTCCAGATCAGCGGTTTTCCTTCCTCCACCAGCGCCGGCAGCGCTCAGACATTCACAGTCACGATCCAGAATGCCGACGGCACCACAGACACCGGCTATTCCGGCACGGTCCACTTTACGAGCAGCGACCCGCAAGCCGTGCTGCCCGCTAACTACACCTTCACCGCCGCCAACGCCGGCGTATACACCTTCGCAGCCACGCTCAAGACCGCGGGCACGCGATCCATTACCGTTGCCGACACAGCAAATAGCTTCCTCACGGGGAGCGCCACAACCACTGTGACCGCGGCGGCCGCGAGCAGCTTGACCATCGCCGGCTTTCCGTCTCCCACAACCGCCGGCAGCGCCGGAAACCTAACTGTCACGGCGCTGGATGCGTATGGCAACATCGCGAGCGGCTACACCGGCACCGTCCAGTTTACGAGCAGCGACGCCAAGGCGGCGCTGCCGGCGAATTACACGTTCACCTCCGCCGACGCCGGCACGCATGTGTTCCCGGCCACTCTCGAGACCGCCGGCACCCAATCGATTACTGCCGCCGATACCGTGACCTCCGGCCTGAACATTACGCAAACAGGCATCACGGTCAATCCGGCGGCTGCCAGCGTGCTGGTCATCACAGGCCCATCGAGTGTGACCGCCGGCGTTGCGTTCAGCGTCACGGTCACGGCGTATGACGCCTATGGAAACGTGGCCACCGGCTATACTGGCACGATGCACTTCAAGAGCACCGATAGCACCGCCAAGCTGCCCGCGAACTATACGTTCAAGGCCTCGGATAAGGGAACGCGTATCTTCAGCGGGTTAGTGCTGAAAAAGAAGGGTCAGCAATCGATCACGGCCACGGACACGCTCTTCAGCTCGATCACGGGCAGCCTGAGCGTAAGTGTTTCTTGAATTCCACATGAAACGAAAGCGGCCGGCAAGTCCGCGCCGCCCGGCAACAACCCGGTGAACCGGGAACGGGCTCGAAGCATCCAGCGAATCAGTCACAGTGGTCTCACCCAACGCTTGGGGCTCATAACGCGTCAAGCGCTCGGTAAGTCGGCGTTCAATGGCTCCCATTCGCTTGATAGTCTTCCGGTGTTCGTCGATGATGTCCCGTAACTCGCCAATAGTCCTATGCTCGCGCCTGGCTTTATGCCCGTCTCAGTCAGGACGCCCGTTCAAACGCCGATTGAAACTTTTCGTATTTCTTTGGCGGGTTTCGCCGGAAACGGGGCATTGAGTAACGGAACATAATCGGGGACCATCCATGAACGACGGAAAGTCCGACGCGAAGGCGATCTTTCTCGAAGCCCTGGACTGCAAGGGCGCCGACGAGCTCGCACGCTTTCTCGACCAAGCATGCGGGACCGACCCGGCCTTGCGTCCGCGTGTCGAGGAGCTGCTGCGGGCTCATCAGGACGCGGGCGCTTTCCTGGGCGGGGCCGAGCAGGAAGACGCTACACGCGACCACCCCATTGTCGAGCGCCCCGGGACGATCATCGGTCCCTACAAGCTGCTGGAACAGATCGGCGAGGGGGGCTTCGGCCTGGTGTTCATGGCCGAGCAGCAGCAGCCGGTCCGCCGCAAGGTGGCCCTGAAAATCCTCAAGCCGGGCATGGACACCCGGCAGGTGATCGCCCGCTTCGAGGCCGAGCGCCAGGCGCTGGCGCTCATGGACCATCCCAACATCGCCCGGGTGCTCGATGCCGGTGAGACCGGCTCGGGCCGCCCTCACTTCGTCATGGAGCTGGTCCGCGGCGTGCCGATCACCGACTACTGCGATCAGAACCGCCTGACCACCCGAGAGCGGCTGGCGCTGTTCACCCACGTCTGCCATGCCGTGCAGCACGCGCACCACAAGGGCATCATTCACCGGGACTTGAAGCCCTCGAACGTCATGGTGACGCTGCACGACGGCGTGCCGGTCGTCAAGGTGATCGACTTCGGTGTCGCGAAGGCACTGGGGCAGCAGCTCACGGAGAAGACGCTCTTTACCGGCTTCGCGCAGATGATCGGCACGCCGCTGTACATGAGCCCCGAGCAGGCCCAGTTGAGCGGACTGGACATCGACACGCGCAGCGACATCTACTCGCTGGGCGTGCTCTTGTACGAGCTGCTCGCGGGGGTTACGCCGTTTGACAGAGGACGGATGGGCACAGTGGGTTACGACGAGATGCGGCGGATCATCCGGGAAGAGGATCCGCCCAGCCCGAGCACCCGTCTGAGCACGCTGGGCCAGGCAGCGGTGACGGTCTCGGCCGAGCGGCAGAGCGATCCGATGCGGCTCTGCCGGCTCTTGCGTGGCGAGCTCGACTGGATCGTCATGAAGGCGCTCGACAAGGACCGCAACCGCCGCTACGAGACGGCCAACGAGCTGGCGCGGGACGTCGATCGCTACTTGCACGACGAGCCGGTTCTGGCCTGCCCGCCGTCGACCTGGTATCGCTTCGGCAAGTTCACGCGGCGGCACAAGGCGGGGCTGCGGATCACCGCGGCGGCGGCCCTGGTGTTGCTGCTGGCAGGCGCCGGCGTGAGCTGGGCGCTCCGGGACCAGGCAGCGCGTCGCAGAGAGCTCTCCGCTCGCAGGGCCGAGACGGAACAAACCGTGAGCGCGGTGCTGATCAAGACGCAGCAGTTGCGCCAGCAGGCTGCCGAGGCGCCGGGCGTGACGAGCCAGGAGGCGGACGCCGCCCTGGCGCTGTGGCGGCAGGCGGAAGCGTCGCTGGATCAGGCGGAGGCCGCGTTGAGGACCGGAACCGCCGACGCCCGCCTACAAGAGCGGGTGGAGGACGAATGGCGACTGACCGGACAGCAACGCGAGCAGGCGCAGCGGAGGGCAAACCTCTTGCGCGACCTGGATGAGGCTCGCATGGCGCGATCGAGCTGGATCGAAACCCATTTCGACTTTGCCGGCGCGGACACGAAGTATGCCGCGGCGTGCGCAGCCTACGGTCTGGAAGTGATGCCGGGACGAACCGAAGAGCTGGCGCGGCGCATCCGCGCGGAACAACCCGCCATCCGCGAGGCCCTGATCGTGGCACTTGAGGATTGGGGGAACACCGCCCGTGGGGCGAAGAGATTGGAGTGGGCAAAGCTGGTGGAGGCCATCGCGGCCGCGGCGGATGATGATCCGTGGCGGCGGCAGTATCGCCTTGCGGCCACGGGCAAGGACGCCACCGCACTGCGGGCCTTGAGCGCTCAAGCACGGCGGCTGTCCCTGCCACCTTCCAGTCTCGAGCTGCTGGCCGAGCATCTTTATCTCCAAGGCGACCGCGACGAAGCGCTGGCCCTGCTGCGCTGGGCGCGCGGCCGTCACCTGACGGATTTTTGGATCCATTTTGCTCTGGGACGTGCCCTCTATGATGTCAAGGTTCAATCCCCCGTGATCCTGGAGGAAACAATCGGCTGTTATCGAACAGCCTTGGCACTACGACCGGCTGCCAGCGCTGCCCACGTCAACCTCGGCATCGCACTGAATGCCAAGAACCAGTTGGAAGAGGCCATCGGCGAAATCAAGAAGGCCATCGAACTCGACCCGAAGAACGTAAACGCCCACATGAACCTCGCCTACGCACTGAAGGCCAAGAACCAGTTGGACGAGGCCATCATTGCCTACCGCGATGCCGTTCGGCTCAGGCCCGACGACTTCGTCGCATTCACCACCCTCGTCAACTTACTGTTCGCCGCAAAAAAGTACGACGACGCGCTCGCGGTTTGTCGCGAGGTGATCCAGGCCAGGCCCAATTTTGCCCTGGCGTACCGCTTTCTCGGCGTGGCATCGAATCGGAGAGGGCGGCGGACCGAGGAAATCGCCGCGGGTCGGATCAAGGCGATCGCCGCATGGCGGGAAGCTGTCCGCTTGAATCCCCAAGACCGAGAGGTCTGGTATTGGTTGGGCGTCCAATTGAATGTCGCGGGCGAGTTCACCTCGTCGGTCGAGGCCCTTCGTCGCGCGATCGAGATGGAAGGCGTGTCCATCCCTGCCGACGCCGGTCCGATGCTCGCTCGGGTCCAGGCGTATGTTCGCCTCGAACCAAGGCTGCCGGCCGTGTTGAGGGGCGAGGACCGGCCCAAGGATGCCGCCGAGACGATCCTCTTCGCCCGGATGTGCAATTCGCTCCAGCGATACGCCGCCACGGTTCGGTTCTTCGACGAGGCGTTCGCTAAAGACCCGACCCTGGCCGAGGATCCGGGTGCAGGGCGGGTGGCCGCCGCTCGGAATGCGGTGCTTGCCGGTTGCGTCACGGGGAAGGACGACCCACCACCGGACGAGGCGGGGCGTGCTCGCCTGCGCAAGCAAGGGCTCCACTGGCTCCACGAAGAGCTAGCCAAGGACAAGACGCTCGTGGAGCAAGGCCCCGAACCCCTTACCAGACGCCAGGGGAAGCCCCAATCCAGGGCCGATGTGCTCTCCGAGCTGCGACTCAAGCTCGGAAACTGGAAGAGGCACCGGGACCTGATCGAGGTTCGAGATCCTGATGGTCTTGCCAAGCTTCCCGAAGCCGAACGAAAAGACTGGCAAGCCTTCTGGGCCGAGGTTGACGCCCTGATTCTCAAGACCCAGGAGAAGAAAGACCAATGATGGCATAGGCGCAGAAATCGGGCAGCATCCCTTGGCGAGACCGTCCTCAACTATAACCTTGAAACGTCTGGCCCACGCCGAGCAACGTCGCCACGCTCTATCAGGTGAATACCACGACCGGGGCCGCGACCGCGGTGGGCTCTGGCCTTGGTACGTCCGACCCCCTTGCGCTGGTCTCCGTCGGGACAACGCTCTATGGCGTCGACACCTTCATCCCCTCCACTCCGTCGATCTTCACGATCGACACGACAACAGGCGTGGCGACCGAGATCGGCACCGTTTCTGGACTGCCTGCGGGATACACGCTCGACACGATGGCGTACGCCGCCAGCGTACCGGAGCCCGCCACGATCACACTCCTCGGCACCGGCACACTTGTCCTGCTGTTTTTCGCTCGGCAGGTCCAGAGACGATCAACCCAACAAACGTGACGGCATCGTTCCAATTGAGATCGGGTCGAGAATTCACGATATGAATGAATGGTATTAGATCCCATGTTCGGTTCATGTTCAACGAAAATGCGGCCAGCGAATTCTCGCCACCATCCAGACGTCTCAACGACCTGGCCGGCCCCCAGGCCGTACGGGCCGGGTCGCCCCGGGTGAGCAATCGCCCGGGGCTCCCACTGGTCCGGATGCAAGGAAACAAAGAATTCGGGAGTGAAACGGGCTCGTGATGAGTTGGACGTCGAGGGCAGTGACTGAGGCGGCAAGCTAAACGACGTCGAAGGTTTTTCCTCAAGTGGATGTCGCCTACCTCAAGTCGGCGGCGGGGTATTTCGGGCAGTTCCTACGTGAAGTCAAGGACATGGATAGCATGTCCCGCTCGGCCGTTGGTTGGCGAGTCGATTGCCGGCGCAATGCGTGTCCTTTCTGTCTCAGTCAGGACGCCGGTTCCAACGCCGATTGAAGCTTCCGAAATTTCTTTGGCGGGTTTCGCCGGAAACGGGGCATTGAGTAACGGAACAATTGCCGAAGAAGGCTGGCAACGCCAAGGGATGGCATTCTGACGACGACCTGAACACGTCCACAAAAAAAAGTGGTGGGTGAGCCTCACCGCCAAGCAGGAGTTTGACCGAATCGGCAAAGCCCGGGCGCTCGGTCTGCGCGCGGGGGCATGTAGGACGGATTGCCAATCCGTCCCACAGCACTTGCATTCCATCGCAGACCGCATCGAAGAATGGAGCTTTACCATGTCGTTGTCATCCTGGCTTTCCTGGCCAAATTCGCACAGCCATCCCTGGCGCGGCCAGCGCCCTAACCCGGCGTCGCGCCGAAAAAGGCCCGCCTCTTCCTGGAGCAGCTCGAGAGCCGCGTCACGCCGTCCTTTGGCCTTTCCACCCTGGGGATTTTCAACGTCGCCAACGGTGGAAATCCAGAAGCCGGTCTGATCATGGACAGCAGCGGCAACCTGTACGGCACCGCGATCAACGGAGGCGTCGATGGTGACGGCACCGTTTTCGAGCTCGCCAGGGGTAACGGCGCCCTCACCGCCCTGGCGTCGTTCAACTACGCCAACGGAGCCGATCCTCAGGCCGCGCTGCTGATGGACAGCAGCGGCAATCTCTATGGCACGACCGAGTCTGGAGGCGCTGACAGCCAAGGCACCGTTTTCGAGCTCGCCCAGGGCAGCAGCACCATCACCGCCCTGGCGTCGTTCAACGGCTCCAACGGAGCCAATCCACAGGCCGGGCTGATCATGGACAGCAGCGGCAATCTGTACGGCACCACGGCCTTTGGGGGCGGCTCGAGCGATGGCACGGTTTTCGAGCTGGCCAAGGGAAGCAGCACCATCACCACCCTGGCGTCGTTCAACGGCTCCGACGGCGAGGTTCCCAATGGGGTCATCATGAACTCGAGCGGCAACCTGTACGGCACGGCGCAGGGGGGAGGGGCCAATAGCGACGGCACCGTTTTCGAGCTCGCCAAGGGCAGCAGCACGATCACTACCCTGGCTTCGTTCAACGGCACCAACGGGGACAATCCACTGGGCGGGCTGATCATGAACAGCAGCGGCAACCTGTACGGCACAGCCGAGTACGGAGGCGCCGATGACCGCGGCGCCGTTTTCGAGCTCGCCAGCGGTAGCAGCACCATCACCACCCTCGCGTCGGTCAACGGGTCCACCAACGGCGCCAACCCACAGGCGCGCTGATCATGGACACGAGCGGCAATCTCTATGGCACGACCGTGGGTGGAGGAGCCAACGGCAGCGGCACCGTTTTCGAGCTTGCCAAGGGAAGCAAGACGATCACCGCCCTGACATCATTCACGTTCAGCACCGGCGAGAGTCCACTTGCCGGGCTGATCATGGACAACAGCGGCAACTTCTATGGCACTGCCTGGGCGGGAGGCGAGGCATTCGAGGATTCTAGTGAGGGCGATGGCACCGTCTTCGAGCTATTAGCACACACGCCCGCGCTGAGCTGGAGCACGCCCGCCGCCATCACCTACGGCACGGCCCTGAGCAGCACGCAACTGGACGCCAGCGCTGCCGATTCCGTCAGCGGCGCAGCGGTGGCCGGCACCTTTGTCTACACGCCTGCGGCCGGGACGATTCTGCGGGCCGGCAACCAGACGTTGAGCGTGACCTTCACGCCGGCGAACACGACCGCTTACAGCACTATCACCACCCGTGTAGCGCTCGTCGTCAATCAGGCCACCTCCGTGCTTACCTGGAACACCCCCGCCCCCATTGCCGGCGGCACGGCCCTGAGCAGCGTGCAACTGGATGCCACCGCTGCCAGTTCGAACACCGGATCTCCGGTGAGCGGCACCTTTGTCTACACGCCGCCGGCCGGCACGATTGTCGGCCGCGGCACCACCCTCTTGAACGTGATCTTTACGCCCACCGACGCGATCGACTACACCACCGCCACCGCGAGCGTGACGCAGGTGGTCGGCCCCTCCGCGGGCCTTTCCACGCTGGCGTTTTTCAACGGCGCCAACGGGGCCAATCCGCAGGCCGCGCTGATCATGGACAGCAGCGGCAATCTCTACGGCACGGCCGGGGATGGAGGCGCCGACGGCGACGGCACAATTTTCGAGCTCGCCAATGGTAGCGGCACCCTCACCACCTTGGCGTCGTTCAATGGCACCAACGGGGCCTATCCAGAAGCCGGGCTGATTCTCGACAGCAGCGGCAACCTGTACGGCACCGCGTACGGAGGAGGTGCCAACGGCGACGGGACCGTTTTCGAGCTCGCCGCTGGCAGCGGCGCCATCACCCCCCTGGCGTCGTTCAACGGCACCAACGGGGCCTGTCCAGAAGCCGGGCTGATCATGGACAGCGGCGACAATCTGTACGGCACAACCGATCAAGGCGGACCGACCTGGAACCCCAGCGCGGCGGTCTATGGCTACGGCACCGTTTTCGAGCTCGCCAAGGTCGGCAGCACGTACAGCAGCACGATCACCACGCTGGCTGCGTTCAACGGCACCAACGGTGAAGTGCCGCGTGACGCCTTGATCATGGACGGCAACCGCAACCTCTACGGCACAACGGAAGCAGGCGGACCGACCTGGAACCCCGGCGCGGGCGTCTATGGCTACGGCACCGTTTTCGAGCTCGCCAGCGAAAGCGGCACGTTTACCACCCTGGCGTCGTTCAACGGCTCCAACGGGGATAATCCCACTGGGATCATCATGGACAGCAACGGCAACCTGTACGGCGCAGCGTACGGAGGAGGCGCCGGCGGCGACGGTACCGTTTTCGAACTCGCCGCCGGCAGCGGCGGCATCATCCCCCTGGCGTCGTTCAACGGCAGCGACGGGGCCACTCCACTTGCCGGCCTGATCATGGACGGCAGCCGCAATCTCTACGGCACTACCGTGGATGGAGGCGCCAACGGCGACGGCAGTGTTTTCGAGCTCGCCAACGGAAGCGGCACGATCAGCACGCTGGCGTCGTTCAACCCCAGTACCAACAGCGGGTTTGAGCCGGCTGGCGGGCTGGTCATGGACAGCAGCGGCAATCTCTATGGGACAACCTCCTCGGGAGGCGTCGGCTCCACTGGCGTTGGCATCGTTTTCGAGCTATTACCACACACGCCGGCGCTGAGCTGGAGCACGCCCGCCGCCATCACCTACGGCACGGCCCTGAGCAGCACGCAACTGGACGCCAGCGCTGCCGATTCCGGCACCGGGGCCGCGGTGGCCGGGACTTACGTCTACACGCCGGCGGCCGGGGCGATCTTGCAGGGCGGCTGGCAAACGCTGAGCGTGACCTTCACGCCGACGGACACGACGGATTACAGCCCCATCACCACGCGTGTAGCGCTCGATGTCACTCAGGCCAAACCGGTACTTGCCTGGAACAGCCCTGCCCCGATTCCCTACGGGACTCCCCTGAGCAGCACGCAACTGGATGCCACCGCTGCCAATCCGAATAGCGGATCTGCTGCGAGCGGCACCTTCGTCTACACGGCCCCGGCCGGCACGATTCTCGACCGCGGCAGCAGCACCTTGACCGTGGCCTTTACACCCGCGGACTCAACCGATTACACCACGGCCCAGGCGACCGTGACGCTGGTGGTCACCCCCTCCTATAGCGTTGACGACGTGGCGTTCAACGGCAGCAACGGGGCGGACCCGCTTGGGGGCCTGATCATGGACGGCAGCGGCAACTTCTATGGCACAACCAACCGGGGAGGCGCCCATGGCGATGGCACGGTTTTCGAGCTCGCCAAGGGCAGCAGCACGATCACCACGCTGGCTGCGTTCAACGGTACCGAGCCGAATGGCGGGCTGATCATGGACAGCAGCGGCAATCTGTACGGCACAACGTGGGACGGAGGCGCCTCCAGCGATGGCACCGTTTTCGAGCTTGCCAAGGGCAGCAGCACCATCACCGCCCTGGCGTCGTTCAACGGCAGCAATGGATCCGAGCCAGTTGCCGGACTGATCATGGACAGCAGCGGCAACTTCTATGGCACAACCGCGTATGGAGGCGCCCATGGCGATGGCACCGTTTTCGAGCTTGCCAAGGGCAGCAGCACCATCACCACGCTGGCGTCGTTCAACGGCAGCAACGGATCCGATCCATTTGCCGGGCTGATCATGGACAGCAGCGGCAACTTCTATGGCACGACCCACGGGGGAGGCGCCCATGGGGACGGCACGGTTTTCGAGCTTGCCAAGGGCAGCAGCACCATCACCACGCTGGCGTCGTTCAACGGCAGCAACGGATCCGATCCATTTGCCGGGCTGATCATGGACAGCAGCGGCAACCTCTATGGCACAACCGACGAGGGAGGCGCCCATGGGGACGGCACGGTTTTCGAGCTGGCCAAAGGCAGCAGCACAATCACCCTCTTGGCGTCGTTCAACGGCGCTAACGGGCAATATCCGCAGGCGGGGCTGATCATGGACGACAGCGGCAATCTCTACGGCACAACCTCCGTAGGAGGCGCCAGCGGCGATGGCACCGTTTTCGAGGTGGCGCAGGCCGCGGCTTCATCACGACCATGGTGTCGTTCGGCGGCTCTAATGGAGTATATCCCTCCGGGCTGATCATGGACAGCAGCGGCAACCTGTACGGCACGACGTCTGAGGGAGGCGTCGGCTACAATGGCGTGGCTGGCACTGGCGACGGCAATGTTTTCGGGCTGCCAGCCGCTGCCACGCCGTCCTTCCAGGTCAGCGGTTTTCCTTCCTCGACCAGCGCCGGCAGCCCTCAGACATTCACCATCACCATCCAGAATGCCGACGGTACCACCGACACCGGCTATACCGGCACAGTCCACTTCACGAGCAACGACCCCCAGGCCGTCCTGCCGGCCGACTACACCTTCACCGCCGCCAACGCAGGCGTGTACACATTCGCAGCCGTGCTCAAGACCGCAGGCACGCGATTCATTACCGCTGGCGACACAGCGAGCTGGCTCGTCACCGGACGCGCCACAACCACTGTGACCGCGGCGGCTGCCAGCATCCTGGTCATCACCGGCCCATCGAGTGTGACCCCCGGCGCTGCCTTCAGCATCACGGTCACGGCGTATGACGCCTATGGAAACGTTGCCACCGGCTATACCGGCACGATCCACTTCAGCAGCACCGACAGCACCGCCACGCTGCCCGCGAACTACACGTTCAACGCCTCGGACGAGGGGACGTATACCTTCAGCGCGTTAGTGCTGAAAAAGAAGGGTAACCAATCGATCGCGGCCACCGACACGCTCTTCAGCTCGATCACGGGTAGCGTGAGCGTGGATGTTTCTTGAAATCCATATGAGACGAAAGCGGCCGGCAAGTCCGCGCCGCCCGGCAAGAACCCGGTGAACCGTGAACGGGCTCGAAGCATCCAGCTCCGGCGATCGATCCGCGCCGGGCCAAGCTGGTTTTTTCACGCGGATCAGTTCTTTTCCTGAAAGGCCTGCATCATGTCCTTTACACCCTGGTTCAGACGCTTGACAACGGGCTCTTCGACTCGGTCGCGGCGCCCTGGATCAAGACGCAGCCTCTCGCGGCGCTCGGTCCTGCCGCGCTTGGAAGTGATGGAGGACCGGAAGCTGCTCAGCACCTTCATGGTGACCAACCTGAACGACAGCGGCGCCCACTCGCTACGGGCGGGCATCCAGTCCGGCGATGCGACCATCGCATTCGCGCCGGGGCTGCACGGCACCATCACGCTGGAGAGCGAATTGCTGATCAGCCACAGCGTGACCATCGACGGCCCCGGGGCGAACGAGCTGTCTGTCAGCGGCAACGACTCGAGCCGCGTCTTCGAGGTCGCGGCGGGCCAGGTCGCCATCTCCGGCCTGACGATCACCGATGGCCATGAAATCGCCGCCAATGGAGGCGGCATTCTCGTCGATGCGGGCGCTACCCTGAACCTTGACCAGGTCGTCGTGTCCAACAACAGCGCCAGCGCCGACTCCGCGGGCAACTACGGCAACGGCGGCGGCGTCGAGAATGACGGCAGCCTCACCGTCACGCAATCCCTCTTCACGAACAACGTGGCCTCCGGCGGCGCATACGCCGCCCCCATCACCGGCCCCATCACCGAAGGCTCTGCCGGCGGAGCCATCGACAGCCAGGGGCCTTCACTGACCGTGACCACCACGGCGTTCACGTGCAACCAGGCGGTTGGCCCCGCCACGGGAACCGGCGAAGGTAACGGCGGCGCCATCAACAGCAGCTCCGCCGCGACCATCACCTGCTCCACGTTCAACGGCAACGAGGCGGTCGGCAGGACGACCAACGGCGGCGCCCTGAGCACGGGCGAGAACGAAACCTTCGCCGCGCCATCGCTGGCCATCAGCAACTGCACGTTCACCGGCAACGAGGCTGTCGGGGCCAGCGGGGCCAACAACTCCGCCGCGCTGTTCGGCGGTGAGGCTCTGGGCGGCGCCGTCGCCAATGCCGGCCCGCTCACCATCGGCAACAGCACGTTTACCGACAACGTGGCCAGGGGCGGGGACCAGGGCGACAACGTCGGCGGCCTCGACCCGAGCCCCGTCCTCGGCGAGGCGTGGGGCGGCGGCATGGTCAACTTTGCCAGCGCGCTCACGATCACCAACACGGTCTTTAGCGGCAACCAGGCCATCGGCGGCAACTCCGCCGTCGGCCCCGGAGCTCCGGCCGCGGGCGGCGGCCTCGCCGCGGAAATCTTTGCTGACACGACCCTCACCGACGTGAGCTTCCTCGGCAACCAGGCGATGGGCGGCAGCGGCGGCAGCAGCAGCCCCGGATATCCGGGCACGGGCGGCAGCGGGTTCGGCGGCGGCTTCTACAATGGCGTTGACTCGACCGCCGCGGTCTCGGACGCCCTCTTGAGCGGTAACATGGCCGAGGGCGGTGCCGGCGGGAAGCGCGCCGCGGGCGGTGTCGGCGCCGGCGGCGCCATCGCGAATGGCGGCGGCGCCGGCGTATTTGAGCTGGCTTTCCTGAATCTGGGTGCTGACACATCGAGCCTCTCCCTCGCCAGCAGCACGCTGGTCCTCAATGTGGCCCAGGGCGGCGCCGGCGGGGCCGGGAGCAGCGGCGGCAACGGCTCAGGCGGCGGCGTCTACGTGCTGGGCACCACGACCGCATCGATCGATGCCACGCTGATCACTTTCGACGCCGCGCTGGGCGGCTCCGCCGGCACGGGCGGAGCCAGCGGCCAGGGCTCAGGCGGCGGCCTCTACATCGACACCGGTGCCGGCGTGACGCTCAGCAAGTCGAGCAAGGTCCTTTTCAACTTTGCGTCGACGAGCGACGACGACATCTCCGGCGTCTACACCACGACTTGAGCATTGCGCTTCACGACAAGTCGGGTCGGGCTGTGACACAGGAACCGAAAGCGGCCGGCGAGCCCACGCCGGCCGCCACTCCCCCTGACCTTGAACCGGGTCGAGGCAGCCCCATTGAGGAGATGACATGAGACTAGCTGCCGGGTCTGCTTGCGCCGCGCTGCTCGAATGTGCACGCGTTTTTCTGTGTTTTTCTGCGCTACCATGGCGCGAACACGTCGGCGGGCAGTTCAGCGCCGGCACCCGCCAAGAGTTCCTCGGCCTCGGCCTGGAACATGTCGAGCTGCTCGGACCACTCGGTTTGGGCGGGGTTCTGGTGCTCGCGCCGCCAGCGGAGCGCGCGGTCGAAGTCGGCTCTTGCCCGGCCAATCTGGCCCAGCTTGTGGCGCGCCATGGCCAGGAAGAAAAGGTCGAAGCCGTCGGTCTCGCCCTGACTGGCTGCGAGGCTTTTTTGCAGAGTGGCGATCGCGTCGGAATACTGGTCCGCACGATACTGGGCAACGCCCAGCGTGTTGAGGTAGAGGGCCGTGCCGGGGGTGAGTGCGACCGCCTTTCGGGCCAGGACCAGCGCGTGCTCGGGATCACGTAGGGCGGCCGGGCCGGTGGCCAGCCGCCAGGCCACGTTGTTGTAATGCAGGGCGACTGCCAGCGGGGATAGAGCAGCCTGCTTCATGTCAGCCTCGGCTTGCTCGCGGTGGCCCAGGCGATCGTGGACCTGGCTGCGCAGCTCGTAGAGGGCCGGATCCCTGGGAAAGCGCGCGATGAGAACGCCGAGGTCCGCCAGGGCGTTCTGGAGCTTGCCCAGGCGGGCCCAGATCTGCGCACGGCGGTAGCGGACTGAAGATCGCGACTCGGGGTCAGCGTCGAGCGCCGTGCTGAAATCGTCGACGGCTTCCTGGAGCCGGCCGAGCTGGAGCGCAACCCGACCTTTCATGACGCGGGCGTCAACGTCGTCGGGGGAGCGCACCAGGTACTTTTCCAGGATTGCTCGCGCCAACGGCAGGTTGTTCCTCTCGCTGTGTGCCTCGGCCAGTAGAAAGAGGGCATCGCTGTCGTCGGGCCGGAGGTGCAGCCCCCGCTCCAGGTCGGGGATCGCTGCGGTCCACTTCTTCTGCTGCGTGAACAGCCAGCCGCGGTGGATCAGGGCTTGGGGATCGTCAGGCTTGGCGGCGAGCCGGCGGTTCATCTCGGCCAGTTCGGCGGCGCGCCGCGCCTTGGGCTCGATGACTTCGCCGACCACCCGTATCGCCCTCACCGGGAGCACCCGACCGACCGCGGCGGGCGAATCCGGAGCCGTGGGATACGGCGGAGCGTCCCAGTCCAGCCGCCGTTCCTTGAGCCGGTCACGGATCCGCCGGAGGTCCCACACCAGCACGGTCTTCTGGTTCGTCCGGGCGATGAGCTTCGTACCGTCAGGGCTGAACAGAAGCGGTGTCGGGCTCACCGGCTGCAAAGTCGTCAGCCGCGCCAGCTCGCGGCCCGTGGCGGCATCGGCCAGCAAGACCTGATCGGGCGCTATTCCGAGAGCCATCAGCCGGCCGTCGCCGCTGAACGCCGGGCTGTAGAGCTCGCCCCCATAGCGCTCCGGGTCGATCCGTAGACCGAGCTCCCAGGTCCCCACGCGCCAGAAGTGATAATTGAGGCCCGCATCGGAGGACGTGGCCGAGACCAGCCTGCGACCGTCGGGGCTGAAGCCGACGAAGTAGGACTTGTCACCGATGGGTTCCTTCGGCGTCAAGATGCGCTCGAGCCGGCGCCGCAACAGGTCCCACACCCGAACGCCCCTTTCCTTCCAGCCGCCGACCGCCAGCCACTGGCCATCCGGGCTGACGGCGACCGAGGTCATGCGGTGATTTTCCCCGCTGTCGAGGGCCGTTGTCCGGCTCCAGGCCGGATGGGGGTGGCTGGAATCGATGAGCAGGACTTTGGCGTTGTCGTTGTCGGTCAGCGCCAGCGTTCGACGATCGGGGAGCCAACTCGCACGGGGCCAGTCCTTTTCCTTCGCCCCGACCGCCGACAGCAGCTCGGGCGGACCGATCAAGAGCGCCTCGGCCCCACCCTCGGGATCGTGCCGGATCGGCCAGCGATCCAGGCCCCAAGCATTGGCAATGAGGAGGCTCCCTCCGTCTGGGTGGAACAGCACGCTGCCGCTTTGACCGGACTTGAGATGGGCCAGCTCACGTCCCGTCTCGGACTCCCAGAGGCGAACGCCGTCTCCATCGGAGGTCGCGATGAGCCCGCCGTCGGGGCTCACATCCGCCGACGTGATTCCGATGTTCAACGTCGCCTCGGAACGGTTGCCGAGCATGCCGGGGTGGAGCGTCCGACACTCCGGGGCCACGTCGATGTCCCAGACGCCGATCTTCCGACCGACATTGAAGGCCAGTCGGCGTTCGTTCGGCGCGAACCAGCCTCGTAGGCTACCCGGCGCCATCGCCAGGGGCTCCCCCGAGACGCCGTCCCAGAGCCGGGTCGTGTTATCCCAGCTCGAGGTCGCCAGCAGGTAACCCGAGTGCGCGAACCGGACAGCGAAGACCGGACCCGTATGGCCCTGAAGCATGGCAGTCAGGGCCCCGCGGCGGACGTCCCAGACGTAAACGTGGGTGTCTCCTGCGTGGCCGCCGATCGCCAGCAACTGCCCATCGGCACTCCAGGCCAGTCCGCCCTTGCCGACCTGCGACCCCCGGTCGAACAGCACGCGGCCGGTCTCGAGCTGGATGATCACGACCCGCGGCTCCCGCCCAAGCTTTCCGTTCGGATCGTAGTTGATAACGGCGAGTCGCCGGCTTTCGGGATCGAGCGCCAGGGCGTTCGGCCTGAAGTCGAGCGGCGACCGCCGGGCGACCCGGCGCTCGACGAGGTCCCAGATCGCGACGCCACCCTCCATCGCCAGGAACACCAAGTGGCGGCCATCGGCGTGGAACGCCCCACCTCCCCGGCTCGTCACGCTGCCGATCAGCTCCCGGCGTCGAAGGTTCCATATCTGCAGCAGGTCACCCACGCCCCCGCCCCCGTTCAGGAGGTAGCTGGCCATCAGCAACTCGCCGTCCGGGCTGAATTCAGGAATGGCATGCCAGAAATCGCTCCGGTCTGGCCCCGGCAGGCGGGCCAGTACGCGGTCGTCGTCCAGCCGCCGCACGACGATCTCGCCGGACCTCTCGGCCACGGCGTATCGCTCCAGCGCGGCATCGACGTTGACCTCGAATCCGTCGCCGTAGTCATGCTGCCGCCGCACGCGGAGGTCGGTCAGCCCCAGGGCGGCGATGGCATGGTTGCGGATCGCGAGCAATCGCTTCCGTCCCTCGGGGTCGGCGCCCAGGACCTGTGCGGCCCGGTCGAGCCGGTCCAGGCTATCGAACCGCTGGCCGATCAGACCCGTGCGCTGGAGGGCCGCTCCCTCGGACACCAGCGACTGGCCCAAGGCGAGCCGGGCGTTGCGCTCGGCCTCTGTGGTCCGGTCGAGCTGGATGCGCAGCCCCTGCTCGGCATGCTCGGCCCGGGAGAGGCTGAGCTTGGTCCGGCTTTGCTCGAACCGAAGCTCGTTGCGCTGCCCATAGTACGTCCACGCCGCCACGGTCGAGACGATCGCGATGATGGTTGCCAGGGTCGCGGCCAGCGCGTTGAGGGCGGCCAGGCCGGGATTGCGCTTGCTCCACCGCCAGAGCCGCTCGAAGGCCAGGATGGGGCGTGAGCGGATCGGCCGGCTCTCGAGGTATCGACGGAGCTCGTCGCCCAGCTCGCCCGCCGATGCGAACCGATCCTTGGGGTCCTTGGCCAGCGCCTTCTGCACCAGCGTCTCCAGGTCCCGAGGGATGCGGCGGTCGTGCTGCCGCAACGGCACGGGAGGCTGGTGCGTGATCCGCTCGATCAGCCGGGCCTGGTCCTGCTCGGGGAAGGCCGGTTTCAGGGTGAAGAGCTCGTAGAGCGTCGCGCCCAGCGAATACACGTCGCCCAGCGGGTTGGTGACGCCCCGAAACCGTTCGGGAGCCATGAAACGCAGGGTCCCGACCAGGTCCTGCGAGCGTGATAGATCGTCTCCCTCGACCAGCTTGGCCAGGCCGAAGTCGGTGACCCAGACGTTGCCCTGGGAGTCGAGCAAAAGGTTGGAGGGCTTGATGTCGCGGTGGATCACCCCCTGTTTGTGGGCGTAGTCCAGCGCGTCGGCGACCTGGGCGCCGAAGCGGGCGACCTCGCGGAAATAGACCGATTCCGGCTGGCCGGGAATCGAGCTGCTGGCCAAACCGACCCCGTCGCCGGAGGTCGTGCCGCCAGTCGTAGCAATCCCCGTCGAGCCCGGCTCCGCGGCAATGGGAGCCATTGGTCCATTGGCGAACCGGCCGGTCAGCAGGCCGCGAGAGATCGTCGCGAGCGGGTCGGCACCCGCGTCGATCACAGTGGTCTGCCCCGCAACTGCCTTCCCATCCCCAGCGTCGCGCCCGGCCATGGCGCGGAGGCGGCGGACGTCGTTCAGCACCCGCTCGAGCCCGACACCGGAGATGTATTGCATCGCGTAATAGAAGACGCCGTCCTGCTGGCCGTAGTCGAAGACCGGCACGATGTTCGTGTGGTGCAGCTTCGCGGCCGAGCGAGCCTCGGTCTGGAATCGCCGCACGTAGTCCCGATCGGCGCGGAACCGTGGGTGCATGACCTTGAGCGCCACGCGGCTCTTGAGCGATTCGTGCTCGGCCTCGTACACGATCCCCATGCCGCCGGCTCCGACGCGGCGAATCAGGACAAAGTCACCCAGGTGTTGTGCCATCGGGGCGTTCAAGCCGGGCGGCTTCGCATCGAGGCCGGTCGCCTGGCTCTTCGCGGTGCCAATTTCCTCCATGAGAACCAGCGCCGGAAAGACGGATCGAATCCGCTCGGCCAGCTCGGGATGCTTGTCCGCGTATTCGGTTAGCGACGGCCGCTCGCCGCGGCGGTAACGCTCGAGGAATTCTTCTGCCAGATCGTTGACCGGGTCGAATTCGCAAGAAGGCTCGTTCATGGCCGCAGTTCTCCCAGTCCACCGGGCGAGCGTCCCAGGACCCCTTTGAGCCGTTCCAGAGCCCGGATGTACCGCTTGCCGGCGGCGGCTTCCGAAACTCCCAACACCTGGGCGATCTCGGCGCGGCTCAATTGCTCGAAGTGGCGCAAGGCCAGAACTTCACGATCGAGTGGGTCCATACTGTTGAGCGCGTGCTGCACCCGGAGCTTCAGCTCGGCGCGGATCGCTGCCTCGCTGGGGCGGGTGTCGTGCCCCATGAGCTGGGCGGCCAGCGCGGCCGAGGACGCTTCGGGCAGTGGTCCCCGGCACAGCGCCACCTCCTGGCCGGCGGCGCGCATCTGGACGCCCAGATGATGCCGGTGCAAAGTCACCAGCTTCTGGCCGGCGAGGTACCGGAGCCACAAAAAGAACGGCATCGACGGATCACGCAGGTACTCGGCCAATCGAGCCGAGGCTTCCAGATAGGCTTCCTGGATCACGTCCGACGCGTCGATCCGCCCCTTCAGCCGACGATCCATCCGGAGCGCTACCATGCGCCGGAGCCGATTTCCGTGCCGTGTGAGGAGGGTCCCCATAGCCCCCGGATCACCGCGGGCCGCCTGCTCGAGCAAGTGGTTGGTCGCATCCGAGTTACTGGTCATCGAAACCACCATGCTAAAGCGGTTCACACCGCAAGTAAGAACCCGCGCAGCCGGGGCCGACGGCAAGACCGCGCGAACCCCCAAAGAGTAAACCGCGCAAGAGGACCAGAACGGGACAGGAAAACGGATCTTTTTTTTTCTACCTCATGCATCCTATCAAACGAATTCGTGAATTTCTCAAAGATTTTTGATTTTTATCGTCTCCTCAGGGGCAGGCCGCGCGGTTAAGGGAGTAGGGCGTGCTTCGGGTTGAGCATCGGGCGCATTTTCACGGTTGCCCCGGCGAATTGAATCACCCGAAACGAATAACTCGCCCAGATCGCCCGGTGCGATCGGAACCGGCGCTTTTTTCAAGCTTTACCCACGCGACCCCGTCTCTGGACGGGGCAGACACAACGAGCAAGAGACACTTCAATGTTCAGCACATTCCATTCGCACAGCGATCGGTCTCCCTTCGGCCGAAGCCGGTTCGGCCGCAACGCCCCGTTCCGGAAACAAAGCCGCCGGGCGAAGTTGTCGGTGGAATCGCTCGAAGGCCGTGTGGTGCCGTCAGGCTTTGTGGTCAGCAGTCCGCTGGACCTGCCCAACACACCAGGAACCCTGCGCGACGCAATCGACCAGGCTAACGCGGAAGGCCAAGAGGGGATCTCCAGCACGATCACGTTTACGCCCAGCATGAACGGCGACCATATCTTCTTGGCGCTCGGCGACCTGGAGCTGACGGCCGGCGCCTCGGTAACGATCTGGGGCTACTCGCAGATCACGCTCAACGGCGACGGCACCAGCATCTTCAAGGTCAACGCCGGCGCTTCGCTCAATCTCTACGGGCTCACCCTTGCCGGTGGCGAGGCCAACAGCTCCGAGGGCGGCAATGGCGGCGCGATCGACAATGCCGGAATCCTGGAGGTCAACGGCTGCGATTTCACCGTCGACTCCGCCAGCGGGTTGGGCGGGGCCATCTACAATAGCGGTACGCTCGAGGAGGGTGAGCCCAGCACTTTTATCGACAACACCGCCAGCGCCGGCGGCGCCATTGCCAACGCCCAGAATGCCGCCGCGACCGTGCAAGGCGACGCGATTACCGGGAATTCGGCCACGGCCGGCTCTGGCGGCGGCTTGTACAACGACGGGGCGATGACAGTGGCCTTCTGCACTCTGAGCGGCAACACGGCGACTGCCTACGGCGGCGGCCTCGACAACGATCTAAATGGCACACTGACCTTGATCGGTTCCACGCTCGCGAAGAACTCTGCACTCGCGGGGGGCGGCGCGGCCAATTCGGGCACCATGACGCTGAGCGCGACCACGGCGGCGGCGAATTCCGCCGTTCTCGGGGGCGGCGTCTGGAACCTGAACTCGCTCTCGCTTTACGACACGATTGTCGCCGCCGACACGCTCGCGTCCGCAAGCGGCTCCGACCCCGATATCGATGGCAGCGTGACGGCAACAAGCGACCATAACCTCGTCGGCAATGGCAGCGGCGTCTCCGGCATTACCAATGGCGTCAACTCCAATCAGATCGGTTCCAAGAGCTCTCCGATCAACCCCATGCTCTATCCGCTGGCCAGCTATGGTTCAGCCATCGAGACCATGCCTCCAGAACCTGGCAGCCCGGCCCTCGCCAAGGGCGGCCCGCTCACCACGCTCACTGCTCCCATTGGCCAGGATGACACGACCATCCCTGTCGCCGATGCCGCGGCCATCGCCAGTACGGCCGGGATCTTTGGCATCCAGGTCGATTCGGAGCAGATGACATTGACCGGCGTCGATCTGGCCGCCAACACGCTGACCGTCATTCGCGGCCCAGGCGGCCTCGAGCCCGCCATGGCCCATAACGCCGGCGCCGGCATTGTGATGTATCAGAATTATGGTGTTACGGCCTCAACCTCTCCGGCCCTTGGGGCCATCCAGCCTGGGCCCGGCATGAGCCCGGCCGTCAAATTCATCGTGAGCGGACCGACCGGCCAGAGCGTGCAAGCCGCGGCTGGCTTCACGGTCACGATCACGGCCGAGGATGGTTTCGACAATACGGCCACGGAATACAACGGCTCGGTCACCCTGAAGACCAGCGAGGGCAGCGACTTCACGGTTCCGCTCACAAACGGCGTCGGCACGATCACCATCGGCATGGACAAGGCGGGAACCGGCGAAACCCTCACAGCCACCGATGGCTCGATCAGCGGGACGAGCGCTTCCTTTACCGTCACCGGGGGCGCAGCGACCACGCTTTCGGTGACCGCCCCCACGAGCATACGGGCGGGAGCCCACTTCACCGTCACAGTCACGGCCGCCGACGCGTTTGGCAACCCCGCGACCGGCTACGTCTCACTTGCGCACGGACTTCTCGAGACGGTGGCCGCGCTCTCCAATGGCCAGGCCCAGTTCCCCGAGACCTTGGACGGTGCGGGAACGGTCCAGTTCGATGCCTACGCCGCGAGCGGGGCTACCGCCCTGGCAAACGTCACCGTGACGCCAGGCCCCGAAAGCACGTTTCAGGTCGTCGTTCCCTCTGCGGTGACGGCGGGCGTGCCTTTCAAAGTGAGTGTCACGGCCGTCGATGCCTACGGGAACACGGCGACCAGTTACGACAACTCCCTCAACTTCGCTTGCAGCGACGTTCAGGCAATCTATCCGGCTTCTCACGGCGGAGCCACAGGCGTCGTGATCACCGCCGGCAAGGGGTCGGCTCAAATCGCGCTCCACAAGGCCGATACGCTCACGCTCGAGCTTGAATCGATCACATACAGGGTCAACACGAAGACACCGGTGATCACGGTTCTGGCCACCAGCAACCATTTCACGGTCGGCCCGGGCAACGCGGCCTCGTATGCCTTCAGGGCTCCGACGACGACACCTGTCGGCGCTCCTTTTACTTTCACGTTTACAGCAAGAGACCAGTTCGGCAACACTGACGTCAACTACGATGCCCTTACGACTGTCGCCTTCGAGGGAAACCAGGCCGAATCACTCTTGAACGGAAACTCGGGTTACGCGTACGTACACCCGGTCAAGGGCGTGGGCTCCGTGACGGTTACGCCCGAGACTTTGGGCCCATTGGTGCTGAACGTGACCGACGACACGATCGATACCGCCAGCCACGCGATCACGGTCACGCCCGATTGGTTCAGCAACAATATCCCGGATCCGGGAATTCAAGCCCTGGCGCGAACCGATTTCTACAGCAACTCGCCCCCATCCATCACCTACGACGACATGTTGGGCCTGTTCGCCCAGGCGGAATCCGAGACGCTCAGCACGAACACCAACGAGGCATTGTACTCGCTGGGTAAGCTGGTGGCCGACGGCCAGAACAAGAACGTGAGAATGCCGCTCTATCTGGAGGAGCTTTCGAACACGGTCCTCAACTTCAGCCCCGGCGATGTGACCTTCCTGGCGGGGTACTACACCACATACCCGACAGCCGGCATCCCGGTCACAACGATCAAAGGGGTGCCCTACTTCGGCTATAGCAGCGACCCGGCCGGTGTCAGTATGGCCGCGATGACACGCGCGCTGGTCAACCAGTGGCTCCTCGGTTCGGTCCACCCTGATGACGCGGTCAGCACCGCGCTGGACGACAACAACGGCGTCGCGGAAGCCCCATACAGCGTCCCTTCCGGCACGCTGAGTCTGTACGGGCCGTCCGGCCTGCCTGAGGCCTCCGACGTGCAGCAAGGGCTAGTGGGCGATTGCTGGCTGGTGGCGGGCCTGGCGGATGTGGCGTATGAATATCCGGGTATGATCCAGAGCATGTTCATCCCGCACGATAACGGAACTTATACGGTTCGAATCTACGGTGGCAACCCTTGGGGCGCGGAGTACGTCACGGTCAACGATCAGTTGCCCAACGGCGGCAACACCTTCGACAGCCCCTATGTGGGCGGCCCGAACGGCTTCACCATCATGTGGGCAGCCCTGGCGGAAAAGGCCTTCGCCGAGGTTTACGGGCCTGGAAGCAACTACGCATACGCATATCTTGACGGGAGCGGGCCCAACCGCAGCTCAGGCGGCGGGCAGTATTCGATCCATGCCATCACCAACCTTGCGACCGGTGATCACGGATTCGGCGGCCTCGGGGACCCCAAGGCTAGTGACGTAGCCTTTGACCTGAGCCCCACGCGCAGCATGCCCCAGGGACAGTTGGTGTGCCTGGGAACGAAGAACAACAATGTCTCGCCTCCGCTGGATACCTCCCACGAATACGCGGTTCTCTGTTACGATTCCTCAACGGGAAACTTCCTGCTTTACAATCCCTGGGGGCTCACGCCCGCGGCCCAGCTGGCCTTGAATGTGACCAGTACAACCACGAACCAGATTCAGCTCTTCAGCGATCCCCAGGTGGGCTCAAACCCCGGCAGCATCGCCGCTGGCGATGTCATTCAGATCGATCAGGAGGACATGTATGTTCAAAGTGTTTCCGGCAACACGCTGACGGTCATTCGCGGTTTCTATAACACGACGCCAGCCATCCACACTGAAGCGCAAGAAGGCGGGAGTCCGGTCGGCGTCTACTTGGTCTTGGGCCAACTGCAAACGAGCGGGCCGCCGGTCTATGGGCCCTGGACGCAGCTTGAACCCCAACAGAACAATGCACCGATCGCCACCTCGGGCGGTGCCCTACCGCTGCTCGGCCTATTCACCGGGAGCGAATCGTTCCTGAACCACAACTTCGACGCCCTGGATAATACGAACGGTTCGGCCCCGCCCGCCGCCAACGGTGGTCCGACGATCGTCAACATCGGCATGGCCGGCCTGGCGCCATCTGTCCAGGTTAATGGGTCGAGACGTTTCCTCGAGGGCAGCCTCACTGCCCTTGGTGTGCCGGCGCCATCCGCAAGCGATACGGCGGTACCTCTGGGCGTCGTCTCCCTTTCCCCCGGGCAGGTGCCGTTGGGGACCAAGCGGGAAGTCCATACCTACGCAGTCGCTGCACGGAAGTACCGCCCCGGCGGTTACGCAAGCCCGTCGCAGGTGAGCTGGCGGGCGCGGAACGTGCTTGCCATCGCCGACGACCTGGCCCTGGATGTTTCCCACGCGACGCTGAGCCGGTTTGGCGTGAAAAAGTGACGGGCCAGGAACCGAGCGGTACAATTCCTACTGAAACCGGATAAGGGGACGGACCGGATAAGGCGACGGGAGTCATTTCCCGCCCGCAGGGACGGACCGGATAAGGGACCGGATAAGGCCCAGCGGCGATGGCAAGCCGCTGGCCACTCCAAGCTCGGCTCGTCGGAAGTTTGACGGCGCACCGGCCCCGTTTCGCGCACCGTCTTTCGCCAATCTCAGGGAGGCTCGACCGCACCTGTTCCGCCGATCAACCACAGCGTGACCATCGACGGCCCCGGGGCGAACGAGCTGTCTGTGAGCGGCAACGACTCGGGCCGCGTCTTCGAGATCGCGGTGGGCCAGGCGGCCATCTCCGGCCTGACCATCACCTGCTCCACGTTCACCGACAACGAGGCGCTCGGCAGAACTACCAACCGCGGCGCCCTGAGCACGGGCGAGAACGAAACCTTCGCCGCGCCATCGCTGGCCATCGGCAACTGCACGTTCACCGGCAACGAGGCTGTCGGGGCCAGCGGGGCCAACAACTCCGCCGCGCTGTTCGGCGGCTAGGCCCTGGGCGACGCCGTCGCCAATGCCGGCCCGCTCACGATCGGCAACAGCACGTTTACCGACAACACGGCCAGGGGCGGGGACCAGGGCGACAACGTCGGCGGCCTCGACCCGAGTCCCGTCCTCGGCGAGGCATGGGGCGGCGGCATGGTCAACTTTGCCAGCATGCTCACGATCACCAACACGATCTTTAGCGGCAAGCAGGCCATCGGCGGCAACTCCGCCGTCGGTCCCGGAGCTCCGGCCGCGGGCGGCGGCCTCGCCGCGGAAATCTTTGCTGACACGACCCTCACCGATGTGAGCTTCCTCGGCAACCAGGCGATGGGCGGCAGCGGCGGCAGCAGCAGCCCCGGATATCCGGGCACGGGCGGCGCGGGGAGCAGCGGCGGCAACGGCTCAGGCGGCGGCGTCTACGTGCTGGGCACCACGACCGCATCGATTGATGCCACGCTGATCACTTTCGACGCCGCGCTGGGCGGCTGCTCCGGCACGGGCGGAGCCAGCGGCCAGGGCTCAGGCGGCGGCCTCTACATCGACACCGGCGCCGGCGTGACGCTCAGCAAGTCGAGCAAGGTCGTTTTCAACTTTGCGTCAACGGGCGACGACGACATCTTCGGGGTCTACACGTGATTGCCACAGCCGTGGGAAGTCCGCTGGATCACCCTGGTCTGGACCTCTCACGCGCCACGGTCGTCTTCTCTGCCGACATTCTCTTCAAAGCCAACCCGCCGGAGGTCGTCATCAAACTGACGACCCGGGCGGTTGGCTCGCGTTGAGGCGCGGCTCGCAGCGCGAGTGCTCAACTCCGGAATTTGTAACGCGGGTGTCTGAGCTCTGCACCACATGTCGCAGCGAATCCGCGATGCGCTTCCGAAGGCCATGGGTGAGATGGCATAATGGCAGCCGAGCTCAAGCGTTATCACGAGGTAACAGATGGCTGCCCCCGACCACCCAACACACTCCATCAGTGGCGTGAACGCGCACGCCGCGGGCTTTGGTAGCGACATGCCACAAGCGGCCGCCGCCGGGCGCTACACCCTCGGCAAGGAGATCGACCGTGGCGGCATGGGCATCATCTACCGCGCCACCGATACTTTTCTCGGACGAGGTCATGGACTGGGGCCTGGCCAAGATCCTGGGCGCGGAGCGATCGCCGGCGAGCCCGACTCTGACCCAAAGCGATGCGACGTGGGCATGGCCGCAGATCGGCCCGTCATTGGCGCGCTCGACCGAAACGCAAAACGATCCATCGCCGGCGTTGACACAGATCGGCCCGTCATCGGCGCGCTCGACCGAAACGCCAACCGATTCGTCGCCGGCGTTGACGCAGATCAGCCCGGTTTCGGATCTGGGATCGCACACGGAGGCGGGGAGCATGCTGGGCACCCCGGCGTTCGCGCCTCCGGATAAGATCGGCGACAAGACGGAGGCGCTCCAGGTGCATCGCCGGGCGCTCGCCGTGCGGCGGGAACTCGCGGCGGCGGCCGGCGCAGACGTGGAGACCCGGCTGGACGTGGCCCGCGGCCTGCTCAGTGTGGGCGCATTGCTCAGCACAATGGGGGACACCAGGGCAGCGCTGGCGGCGTTGGAGGAGGGACGAGATCTGGCCGAGCGGTTGCTGACGGAGGAGCCGACGGACGCTGTCCGTTCCGTCCTCGCCTTGAACCACTCCCGCCGGGGATTGCTGCTCGCGCAAACTGGAGAGCCGTCGAAGGCTCTGGAATCACACCGGACGGCACTGGGCATCCGGCAGAAGCTGGCCGATGCCGATCCCACCGTCACCTCGTTCCAGAGCGACCTGGCTTCGAGCCATATGAACATCGGCGGAATCATGATGGATACAGGGAAGCCGGCCGAGGCTCTGCAAGCGTACCAGAACGCACTGGGCATCCGGCAGAAGCTAGCCGATGCCAATCCCACTGTGACCTCGTTCCAGAACGACCTCGCTACGAGCCATAACGCGATTGGCCTGCTCCTGTCGCAGACAGGGAAGCCGGCGGAGGCGCTGGAAGCGTACCAGAAGGCACTCGCCATCTGGCAGAAGCTGGCCGACGCCAATCCCGCCGTGTCCTCGTTCCAGAGCGACCTGGCTTTGATTCATTACAACAGTGCCGTCCTGCTCAGGGAGACAGGGAAGCCGGCAGAGGTGCTGAAGTCTTATGAGAAGGCCCTGGCCATACGTCAGAAGCTGGCCGACGCCAACCCCGCCGTCACTTCGTTCCAGCAAGGGCTGGCGCAGAGCCACTTCAGCATCGGCGCCCTTCTGGCGGAGATGGGGAAGCCGGAAGAGGCACTGCGGTCGTACGAGAAGGCGCGGGCCATCATGCTCAAGCTGGCTGACGCCAATCCCGAAGTCGCAGTTTTCCGGCGTCACCTGGCCTCCACGCATAACAACATTGGCTGGCTGCACGCGCACCAGAAGCGGTACGCCAACGCCTTGCTGGCCCTCGATCAAGGGATTGCCCTCTGTCAGAAACTGACCCACGACCACCCCAACAATGCCTATTTCGCACACGGGCTGGGCTACAGCCTCGCCTACCGCGGCTGGGCGAAGGCTCATGCCGGCCAGCCAGGGGGAGCCGCCGCGGACCTGCGGCGGGCCGTTGAGCTATGGGCCAGAAGCAAGGCCCTCGACATCGAGACACGGTTCGAGCGGTCGCGGGCGCTGGCGCTCCTTGCCGGGCTAGGCGGGGAAGCGATGTCCGGCGTGACGGCCGCCGAGGCCGCCGACTTCGCGGATCAGGCCGTCGCCGCCCTCGCGGATGCCGTCAAGACCGGCTGGGGCCTTCCCAGCGAACTGAAGGCGCCGGACTTCGACGCCGTCCGCGGCCGGGACGATTTCAAGAAGCTGCTGGCGGACCTGGAGGCCAAGTCCCGGCCGAAAGCCAGGTCCTCTGTACCCTAAAAGACCAGGCTGTATCCAGCCAGTCTCCCTCCGAACCAGACGAGGCGGAGGAAGCCGCCGCCGTGGGCGTGCTCGACGTCGGAGAGGGATTCACCGCCAAGACGCAAAGAGCGCTAAGAAAGTCGACCAACCGGCTCATAACCCATTGACCATTCGCTTGATGCCGTCCTTGATCAAAGGGACGTTCCAGTTGATTCATGGGCCAGGCATGCCTGATACGTCGATTCCAGCAGGCCCGTCCCCAAGGCACGGTGCACCTTGAGCATGGAGTCCACCACCTGCTTGGCAATCTGCTCGATCTCTTCCTTCGTCTGGTGCATTGCGTCTTCCCTTTGCGACCTTCGCGTCTTGGCGGTGGGAAACTGAACTGCACCCGATGGCCGGATCGGCTCGCGATAGCAGTTTGAGCCGGCGTGATGACGCCGCGGAACCGCCCAGGTTGAGCACGCGCTAGGGGCTCAATCGTTCGGCAGCCTCCTCACGACTCCGACGAAGGAGCACCTTGCTTGCTTCCGGCAGTGGGGAAAACCGAACTCGGCTTCCTGCCGAATCGCCAGGAGAAGTACAATTCGCTCATGGAGGCAGCCGCAACCGACACTCCGAAGGAGAATCATTCAGCCGATGCGCCCCCCCTTTCCCGGTATGGATCCCTGGCTGGAGCACCCAGCGATCTGGCTGGATGTGCACAACAGCTTGATCACGGCGATCCGAGACGACCTGGTTCCTCGCATCGCGCCCAAGTACTACGCCGGTATCGAGCAACGCGTCTACGCCCTCGAGCCTGGAGAACTGGTACTCGTCGGTCGGCCCGATATCGCGGTGGGCCGGTCCGCGGCGGTCGATGCTCCGTCCGAACCGGACGAGGCGGAGGAAGCCGCCGCCGTGGGTGTGCTCGACGTCGAAGTGTCCATCAATGACAGGCTCGAAGAGTGGTTTCTGGAGATCCACGACGTCGACACCGGGACCTTGGTCACGGCCCTCGAGATCCTCTCTCCGTTCAATAAGTGTCATGCGCAGGGGCGCCAGGAATACATCGAGAAGCGGCAGTGGGTCTTGCGGTCGCAGACCAACCTCGTCGAGATCGACTTGCTCCGTGCCGGCGAGCCGATGCCGTTGCGACGCAAGACGGTTCGCACCGATTATCGGATCCTCGTCAGCCGAGGAGCGACGCGTCCTCGCGCCAAGTTATTCACGTTCAACGTGCGCCAGCCGATTCCCGCAATCCCGATTCCCCTCCTGCCGCAAGACGTTGAACCCGAGCTGGATCTGGGTGCGCTCCTTCACGCGCTCTACAACCGGGCTCGATTCGACTTGAGGCTGAGTTATTCCAAGCCGCCCATTCCACCACTGAGCAAGGCGAAAATGGACTGGGCGCGGACGATTATCGAATCAGGCCGTTCGGGCTGAGCAGACGTGGGAGAGGCATGTACGTGCGCGCCGCCTTTGTCCGAGAAGAATGGAAACAGAGTTGGTCATGAAACGGCTGGCTTCCGCCGCCTATTGTGGCGGCAAGCCGATAGTCGTCCTCGGCCTTTCGGGCCCATTCCCGTGCGGCCCTTTTCATACAGTACCTTACCTCTTGTCACGATCTCCGTATGGAAGGATTCACGCTCGTCCAACCGCCATTGCAGATTCTTCGGCGTGCGGACCAGGAGGTCCATCGGAAACGGCGCCTCAATTTCCCACCGAATCTTGACCGCCTGATCATGCTGGTTCCGCGCCGGCATGATCACCAGGATATCCACGTCGCTGTCGGCGTGCGGTGTGCCGTGAGCGTGCGAGCCGAACAGGATGATCTTTTCGGGCCGGAACCGCTCGGCGACTTGACGAGCGAACCGGCGAATCTCGGACATGGGAACATCCGCTCCGCGATAGTAGCGGGGGTTCCGGGGACACCACACCTAATTACTAACCGGTACTCGCCGAATTTCGATCACGCCGAACGCCGCACTGGGCGGCGGAATTGAGTATGGCGTCCCCGGAACTTCGAACGCCGCACTGGGCGGCGGAATTGAGTATGGCGTCCCCGGAACGTCGGAACTATGGACGCGGAACGCCGCATTGGGCGGCGGAATTGAGTATGGTGTCCCCGGAACTCCGCGACGACGAACTGATCGGTCAGGGCACGGCCGCAACGGTCGCATCCGCACAGGGCCTGAACATCACCTCCGGCGCAAAGCCAGCGACTCGGAAACTTCAGGTTATTTCACGCGACTCGGCCACCGAGTTGCTGGCCGATGTGCAACGGGTGGCTGACAGAGGCCGGTCGGGTGCTCGTCGGCCCGTCCTTTATGGAGCGCAACCGCGTGCTGACGACCAAGCAGTACTTGGAGGCGTTGAAGGATGCTATCATCGAGTGACGGCGATCAACTCTGCTGGGACTGTGCGTTGACTATTCCTGAATCGTTCTCACTTCTCTAACCCTTAAGGAGATTCTATGACATCGCAAGGGGAGCTGTGGCCGGTCGTCCTCCAATCCCTCCAAAGTGGAGGTTGGGTGCACGTCAACGAGATTTACGACCACGTACAGCAGCACGTGCGATTGGATCAGGAGGATCTTCAGGATCACGCTGAAGGTTCGGAATTCCCACGGTGGAAACGGACCGCACTTCACGCATTGTATTACCACAAAACGAAGGGGAGAAAGACGGGGAAAATTCAGTGGCAGGGCGGTCGCACGGGCCTTTACAGGCTCAACAACTAACTCCGTCTGGTCAAGAGGAGGAGTTCCCATGTCCCTGACACCCGCCGAAATGAATTTCATGACCAACTACACCACTGAGCTGTGCAATTTCGACCGGCCAATGCCAGCCATGCAGATGTTTCACAAATTGCGCGATAGCGGGACCCGTTCTCTGCAAGAGTACCACAAGGCAATCAAAACACTTTGGAATACCTTTGGCAGGAACAGTCCCGTGCAAACCATAAGGCGAGTGAAAGCTGAGGACGGTGGAATTTGAACTCGAATCCATTTGGTCACCCTACGCGGCGGACCTCGCCACGGGGTAAGAGACTGAAATGAACCACGGTCCGGATCGACTCCAGGATGAAGTTTTGCGACGGGACACAGATCTCAACGATCGGATTCCAAGACGCCTATTCGCAATCGGAGATATTCACGGCTGTGCCACGGCCCTGAAAACCCTCATCGACGTAATCGATCCCAAGCCGGAAGACACGATCGTCGTCCTGGGCGACGTGGTCGACTGGGGACCAAACTCTAGGGATTGCGTCCAGCAGCTTATCGACGTCTCCGACCGTTGCCGCTTGATTCTGATTCGCGGCAACCACGAGGAAATGTTGTTCTCGGCTTTAGAATCCGAGTCCGAGCTCAGATCCTGGCTAGACCTCGGCGGTGAGGAAACCCTCAAGTCATATCCGTACGAAGTAGGGGGCGATTTCATCGATCCCAAACACGTTGGGTTCCTCAAGGCCAATCACGACTACTACGAGACCGACGAATTCATCTTCGTCCACGCTTCGTACGACCCGAACAAGCCGATGTCGGAGCAGTCCAACACGATTCTCCAGTGGGAGTTCGTCGAGCCCGATAAGATGCGGCCCCATTGCTCGGGGAAGGTAGTTATCGTCGGCCATACCCCCCAGACCAGCGGCGAGCCGTTAGATCTTGGCTTCCTCAAGCTCATCGACACGGATTGCAGCCGAGGGGGTTGGCTCACAGCACTCGACGTCGGCACCGGTGCGCTGGTGCAGGCGAACGAACGAGGGGAGTTAAGGCGTCTCGGTATCTCAGGTCGTTGGTGAGCCGAGCTGGCCAGCGTCGTAGGATCCACATATGGGCGGCGGCAATTGTTGCTTTGCGACCACTTTCCGGATTTCGGACTTTTTTGGGGCGACTCTGACCCGCCGGTGTCAGGCCCATATCGTAACTATGGATGAGCTGCGAACGCCCGATATTTGAGAGCACTCTGGATATCATCAATGACCCAAGACAATTCAGCACACGGTGACGAACTCGGCAGGAGACGTTTTCTCGGCGGGTTCCTCGGCTTGGGAACCGGAGCGACGGTCTTCGGTGCCGTGCAGACAGGCCCATCAGCGGGGCGGAAAGCTCATCTCGGCGCCAATTCGACACCGCAGCCAATGAGAGAGTACGAGCGGCGGCTGGCCCGGACGGAGCGGATGGAGGTTCTGGGTTACCCCCGTGACTGGTCGGTGGTTCGGGACGGCTTGCATCCGTTTCATCCTCAACGGATCGCCATCATGCCGTCCGGGACGCGTCTGAACTATGGCAACCGCTGCGGTCAGCAACTCCGAAAAAAGATCGATGAGGAGATCGAGCACGCCCTGGTCGGTCATGTCTGTCGATCTCCTTTCCGCGATACCTGGGGAGAGTCGGAGTATCCCGCGTGGTGCCTCACTAGCAGTCTGATGGGAAGGCTGGACGACTGGCGATCGATCAGCCGCATGGGACGGATCGATGCCGCCCGCCACCTCAACGAGATCACGGTGAGATTGCTGGACGAGGTGAAGACTTGAGTCGAGAATTTGACCGAAGTTCACGCGGGCTCACGCCCACCGGAGTCGGACAAGAGCGGCTTGGTGAGGATAGTCTGGTTCTCGGGCGCCTCCCGTACCGCTCTCGGCGGCGAACACCAGCGGGGCCTCCGAACAGCCCTGCTCTCCCTCGCCCGAGCCGGAACTGCTCCGATGGCGAGTGGACCGGTTGAAGGTGCTCGGCATTCCCGAGGACTGGGAGGCCGTGCGGCTGGGACTCCACCCCTTCACTCCGGAGCGGGTTGTCGTCCTGCCGTCGGGAGCGCGGCTCGGCCGCGGTGTCCATTGTGAACGCGAGGTCTGCGAGCGGATCGACGAGCGGATCGACCGGGGACGCGCGGAAATGCGCCGCGTGCCGGCGCCCCTGCCTGACGGGAAGCGGGCGGCGATCCTCTGGATGATCGGCCGGCTCACCGCACACTACAACCGCCCCGACCTCTTCGAGGAGTGGGCCTTCGAGCTGGCGGATCGGGAGTCGCTGGCCAGCACGGGGATCGGACGGCGCTTTGGACTGGCCCACCAGTTCCAGTTCCGGGGCGAGGTCGGGGTCGATTGCCCACCGATCGACTGGTGGTTGTTCCTGTCTTCCGACGGCATCGACTGGGCCAGCCCGGACGGCGACCCTGTCCACGCCCTGATCGCGCACGTCGGCCGCGTGCCCTGGTATGCGATGGAGGGCGGGGTCGTGGACAGAGCCCTGGCACTCGCCTGCCTGATCGCCAGGGAAGTCGACGACTGGCGCGGTGTCGCGGACATGGGGAGGATGAGCGCCTGCCGGTACCTCAATCCCATCGTCGCCCGTCTGCTGGAGGCGATGGACTTCTGAGGCCCGGCCGGCTCTTACTCTCCAGAGGCACACCATGAGACAAGGCGAGATCAATTTGACGTTTGAGGTGGCGCAGGTACATCGGGAGCTGACCGCCTTCCGCGACCAGCTCCTGCCGGCGCTGTTGGTCCGTGCGAAGCTTACCTCGAGGACCGCGCCCGGGACCCTTCCCACTGGCCGCCCGTGGAGCTGATCGAGAAGTCCGTGTGCGCACCCTGCAGAACTGGCAGTTGGCCGTCAACCGCCTGCTCGATGCTCTGCCGCTTACGAAACTCGGCGCGGCCGAACCGGAGCCGGACTGGTCCGAGTATGATGAGTTCCTCTGGCACCCAGCATCGGCCTCTTCCCACCTGGTGCGGGAAGGGCGTATCGTCTGGCGGATCGAGTTGTTCATCACCTGGGACGACGGACTGGAGTACATGCTCGACAAGAGCGGTACGGCATCGACTCGCGAAGCCCAGGAACCTGGCCCGGAGTGTTCCTTCGACGAGTTGCACCGGCGCCTGCCCGAGGTCAAGCGTTGGTTCCTGGCCCTACCGGCGGACGGGTCCGTCCTCTTCAACGCGCTCGAGCTTCGTCCTGGCCCCGGTCTCGGACCTGGACCCGGCATTTGCCAAATTGGCCCTCGACCTCGACACCTGGCGGTCGATCGTCCGGACCGACCAGAGCTTGGACGAGGCAACCAAGTCGCAGCGGCTCGGGGCAATCGACAGCGGGCATCTCCCGCACGCGATCAACAACGCGCTGCTGCACGTCCTGGCGGCCCTGGCAAACAACCACTTCGGAGTCATTGCCGATTTCTTGGACCACCCTTGCCTGTCCGGCGTCTACACCGGGTTGATACCGCACTACATCTTCGCGGTGCTGCTCGAGAAAGTGAAGTCGCTGCGCCACTGGCCAGGCTGGCGAATGAATAGGTCGGCTGTGTCCGCCCCGCCGAGCTGGCCCGCCGCGGCGTTCCCCTTGGTCGTAGAAGTCGGCTTATGCGTCGAGCTCAGGCGGGAATTGAGTTGTGCGTCCTCGACGCGGCCAGTGGATTGCCGGCGCGGTCGGCGATCGGGACGGCTGCAATTCAGACGTAAGGAGGCGGTATCCCGGCGGGCGAGGGCTGGGCGGGATTGCACTGGGCTGTCAGTCTTCGTTGCCTCGGTCGCCTTCTGTTTAAGGCATGTTCGGCGCCAGGCAGCAGGAGCCGGGAGATTCCATCAACAAGCTTGAGCTCATGGAAGTTCAGCAACAGTCCCAGCGGCACGTCCAGCAGTCTCATGTAGCTCAGCAACTGCGCTTTGTGGATGGGCAGAACGTTTTGGACGCCCTTTAGCTCAACGAGAAGACAACCATCGACGAGCAAATCGAACCGCAAAATCTCCTTGAACGTGTCCCCCTTGTATTCGATGACGACTTCTTTCTGGTTGAGAAAAGGGATGCCGCGGAGCTCGAGCTCGCGCATCAGGCACCGCTCGTAGATGCTCTCCAACAGTCCCGGTCCCATGATCCGGTGCACCTGGATGGCGGCATTGATAACCTCGCCGGACAGCCTGTCAGCCTTGTCGAAAAGCGGGTGCATGCTCCAGCTCCGATCTTGGAACAGAAGGAAACGAGGAAAACGAAGAACTCTCACAATCGTGGCGACCGCGGCGTCTTGTCCAGGAGGAACTCCCGTTTCCGCTCTCACTTCTTCGTTCCCTTCGTTACCTTCTGTTCAAGTCTTCTTGGCCCCCAGGGTAGGTGATTCGCGAGGCTCCGTCAGGCAGTCTTCGCTGAGCGTCTGCACGCATTGGCAAATGGCAGGCGTGTGCAATCTCAGAGTTTGGAACAGAAGGAAACGAAGGAAACGAAGTGGGAAAACGCGGGCAGGCGACCAACCGCGGCCGTTCCGGTCCGTGGGGAACCTCCGGTTGTCGGCTGGCGCCTGGCGGCTTACGTCTGAATCGCAGACCGACACGGTTGAGCGGTTCCAGGGTGGGGAGCGGATGGTGATCCTGGTCAGCGCCACCGAGAGCGACGGGGGTTACCTGCTGGCGTCGAGCGAGTTCCTGCTCGACCCGAGACGGCTGACGGTGGCCCTGAGCCGGGCCAAGCGGAAGATGATCCTGGTCGCGTCCAGGACGATCTTCGAGCTCTTCAGGCCGCACGAGGACGTATTCCCGAACTCGCAGTTGTGGAAGAACTTGCTACTTCGGACTTGTACGACGCGGCTCTGGGAGGGGTGAGCGAGCCAGCACGCGAGTGACGGCGTGGGGAGCGAGGATGCACGATTCACCGACGCCTGGTTGACCCGAAGGATGCCTGGAGCATGTGCGCCGCGACGGTCCTCTTCGGAATCAGAAGCAGTCGTCATTTCGCCGTATCCGCCGTATCCGCAGAAATCCCTCGAACACTGATTCATTGATCGGACCCGCAATGGTCGGCCATAATACTGCGAATTATCCCCGCGGCAAATCGCAGAGCGTCTACGATCGCTTCCGACGCTGGTGCAAGGACGGCACCATCGTCGAGGCGGCAGCCGGTGGCGTCGAGCCGTACCGCCAATTGCCGAAACCGTTCAAGGCAATCATTCCCAATGCCGCCGCCATCGCCGAGGCATCGGAACCGAATCGCAGTCCGAGATCGTTCACAACCAAGTACACTCCCCAATTCGCCAGGCTCTATAGATCGCTTTGCGAGGATATCGTTCAGCGGAGCCAGTGGCAGCGAGCAGGCGCCGACAGAGCAGCGGTTCCGTTGATGATCTGAACTGGTTACGGTGGGGACGCTGGTGAGCCCTCCACGGAATGGACCCAAACTTAGCGAATCCGAGACGGCCGATGCCCATCTGAACGAAGTGACCGAATCAGCGATTCAGAAGCTGACCAAAACGACATTTAGCGCCGCAGAGGTCAGAGAGCGGGCCGATTTGCAACGGCTGCTCCGCACGAACATCGAAGTTGTTTCTCCGGATACGCTGATCATCGCTGAGGAATTCGGCGACTGGGAGGATTGTCGCAGGAGGATCGACCTTCTGGGCCTCGACCGGGACGCCAACCTCGTCGTCATCGAATTGAAGAGGACCGAAGATGGTGGGCACATGGAGTTGCAGGCGATCCGCTACGCCGCCATGGTCTCGACCCTGACCTTCGAGAAGGTGGTCGATGTCTACGCCGACCACCTGCGTCGGATTGGCCATGAGCAAGAGATCGACGCCCGAACCTCGATCCTGGAGTTCCTTGGCTGGGAGGAGGAGGACGAGGACATGTTCGCCCAGGACGCCCGCATCGTCCTGGCCTCGGCGGAATTCTCCAAGGAGTTGACCACCGCTGTGATTTGGCTCAACGACCATGGGCTGGATATCCGTTGCGTTCGCATGCAACCCTACGACTACGACGGTCGCCTGCTGGTGGATGTCCAGCAGGTGATCCCCCTGCCGGAGGCCGCCGACTATCAGGTCCAGGTCCGGGGTAAGGAGCAGCGTGGTCGCCAGAAGCGGGCCGAACGATCCGTGATCACTAGGAGGTTCTGGCAGGGGCTCCTGACCCGTGCTGCCACGAAGACCAAGCTCCACGCGAACGTCCAAGCCGGCAATTCCCAGTGGCTCAGTGCGGGTTCCGGTATGGGGGGCCTCAGCTTCAACTACGTCATTCGCAAGAACGACGGCGACGTTGCGTTGTACATCGATCGTGGTGCGGATGAGACGAACAAGACGGTCTTCGATCATCTGCACGCGAAGATGAATGACATCGAGCGGGCCTTCGGGGGGAAGTTATCCTGGCAGCGGCTCGACGCCAGGCGTGGTTGCAGCATCGCTCACACCATCAGCAGCGGCGGCTACAGGAGCGAGGAATCGACATGGCCAGAGATCCAGGACGCCATGATCGACAGCATGATCCGACTGGAGGCGGCCATGAGGCCCCATGTGCTGGCCATGAAACAAGAATACGCCTGAGCCACCAGGCCCGTCGACCACGTTGGTGAGGACGGGTGCGGTCTGGGCTCAGGAGGCGAACCTCCGGCGACGTTGAATCGAAAGACGGGATCGATACAGAGCTTGCGGTCGTGCGCCCGCAGTTCCAGCGGTGTTTAGCACGTCGATAGCCGTTGTATTACACTGTTTGCTCCGGGCGTCCATTTGGATCAGCGGTCAAAGGGCTTCTGCGGTCATGTTTCGACCAGGCGGTTTGGCTCGGCGGAAGCTCTCTACCGGGTGGCCGGTTCTTAGACCGGCCACTCCCCTTCGATTGCGGGTCCGGTAACGGGTTCATCGCCATCGCACGACGCAGCTTCTCGACGACCAACAACCTCAATTCCAGGGGTCGGACGACCTCCACGAAACCCGACCAGCCGAGCACCCACCAGACGATCTCCTCCAGGCCGTCCACACGAAACGAAAGCGTGACCGACCCGTCTTCATGCCTTCGGCTCTCCTGCGTATGGTGCCAGGTCGTCTCCGACACCACCGCCCCGGCCCTGGCGTCGAAATGGAGTTCGACGTCGTAGCTCGGATCGCCGCGAAAGACCGCCCACGCATCCCCGAAATAGGCCCTCAGATCGAACTCCTGGGGGACGTCCGAGCGCAACATGAGCTTTCGCAGCGAACAGAAGCGGGCCACACGGTAGGTCGTAGGTCGGTTCGATCCGTCGGGCCGGGCGATCAGATACCACGCCTGCTTGACCAGGCAGAGTCGGATCGGGTGGAGCAAGATCGTCTTCTCGGAGGTTTGGTAGGGGCTTGAGTAGGTCCCCTCCACAGCGTGCCTCTCAACCAGTGCATACTGGATCGTGCGGATCGTTCCCCGGTGCTCCTCATGGTCGGCCAGTTTCAGGTCCAGCACCGCCGTGACCCGGAGCGCATCCTCCAGCAGCGTGCTGCGCCGCCTGCCGGCCCGTTGCCCTGATCGTCCGGGCCGTCGGCCCCGCACCCTCGCCGACGTCCAGGCCCTTCGCCGAGGTCAGGGCGACGGCCGTCGCCTGCCCCAGCAATTCGTCGTCCGTGAGCCCGGCGACGGCGAAGCGGTAATCGCCGTGGAGCACGTAACGCTTCTCCAGCGGCTCGTAATCGACGGGGACCCCGGAGAGCCTGAGCACCTCCAGGTCCCGGTGGACGGTGCGGCGGGTGACCTCCAGCTCAGTCGCCAGGGACACGGTATCTGGTGGTCATGCCCCTGGAGCAGTTCAAGGAGCTTCAGGATGCGCAAAGCGGACGGACTGGCGCAGCGCCGTTCGGAGTCCGGACGCTTGCCGTGCGTCGCTCGGAGCGGTTTCCGCCGATTCTGGTCATCTTTTTGGAGGCTGTGACTCACCTGTGACCGACCCCTGCGATATTTTTTGATAGGCGATCTCATCGAGCCACGGGCGCTCGACGACCCAGCCGTGTATTAGGCACGGCGGATGGGAAAATGGGAAGCGGTCAGTTTGAGGAGAGTTCCAGTTTGACGAGAACGAAGGACGAGAACCAACGATCGCCCCGATCCCTGACCGGGGGCTACTACTGGTTCCCCGCCAAGGTCGGGGACACCGTTGAGTGGTCGGTCTTGAGCTGTCACGACCTGGGCTTCGGCCCCCGACCGACGCATCCGCGGAGTAAGTTCGGGGCTCGATGCGCTCTGACCTTTGCCGCCACCGACTCGTAAACGTTAGCTCCTACGGTGCATGTCGTGTCCACATCGCGAGCTGGGCGGAGATACCTTGAGCATGGCGAGGCTTCGCGAGCAGGGTCGCTCCGGCTCGACACAGAATGATGTGCCGTGATCAACGAGGGTCTGAGCGAGATCATCGGTCCGTTCCCCGTTCCGCCACCTAGAGATAAGAGGGAACGGAACGACGATCCGGGACAGAAGGGAAGAGGCCACCGGTACTTAGTACATCCATCCGATCACACGATTTCCATCGATTATCGTGATCGGAGGTCAGTCAATTATCTTGACCACTCTCACCGATATCGCCCGCACATCTTGCCACTGCTCCGCCGCATTCAGGCGTTGTTGCATCGACAAACAGTGAACACCCAAAAAAATCTGGCGAAAAAATTTAAGTCCAATCTGGACAAAACGATCCGATCAGATTTTGGGCACCAAACGCCGTGCGCGCTTTCATGAAATTTCAGAATCAGCGCATAATGTATATAGATAGAATAGGTAAAGTGTGCGCCTCGATTCCTTCACGGACCGCCACGTTGCCGCCGTGACCTTGTCAGTTGTCAGTCTGCGACGCTGGCGCGTGAGACATCGCGATCGATGATGACACACCCGAAGGCGACTCGGCAGCCCGATTCGCGGGGCCAGCATCGGCTGGATTTGACGACACAAGAACCAATGCATCAGTGACTTACAACGAGCAATCACGGGACGGCCGACCCCGAAGCGTTGCGTTGCCGAATACCGCGAGATAGGACTGGAACCCTTCGAAAACGTCTCATCCTGTCTCACTTTTTCTCATCGCCATTTCCTTGCCCCTTGAGGGCGTGCCGGCCAGCCTGGGCCCCGGGCTGAGAACCGCGAGCGGGGCCAATAGGAGCCTCGGTGGCAATAGTTGCCACCGAGCGCGATCTGGTGCCATGTCCGAAGAAGATCGCCCAGGATCGAAAAACCAGGCTCGCATTTGCCGTTGCCCAAGGTAGTTCCCTCAAGAAGTGGGCGGCAGCCAACAACGTGTCCAGGGCCACCGCTTACCGGTGGGCCGATGAGCCCGAAGTCAAGGCCTGCGCCAATGCCATTCGCCGCCGCGCCCTCGGTCGGGCCGTCGGCCAGTTTTCCAGGCGTGTGACCTGGGCCGCTCATGGGCATCGTCAAACTGGCCGACACCGCCAGTTCCGAGTCCGTCAAGCTGTCGGCGCTGCGAGCGATCTACTCCGAGATGATCGCCACCTCGCGGTTCGGGGACCTGGAAGACCGAATGACCGAAATCGAGGAGACGGTCCCGTGAAAACGCTGGAAACGCGACTTGAGCCGTTCAAGGCCGGCGGCGGCAAGTCCCCGCCCGAGCCGACCGATCGCTCGGCCTGGGATTGGTACGCCGAGTCATGTCCGTGCGGCCGGCCGGCCGGGGAGTGCGGCACGCATCCCCGGGCTCGATCGACCCAGCGTCCGCCCGCGGGCGACTGGCGGGTCTGGGCTTATGTCGCCGGCCGCGGGGCCGGCAAGACGCGGGCCGGCGCCTGCTGGATCCAGCAGCGGGCCCAAAACGGCATCATGAAGCTGGGCTGCCTGATCGCCCCGACCGCGGCCGATATCCGGGATGTGATGGTCGAGGGCCAGTCCGGGCTCTTGGCCGTCGCGCCGCCGTGGTGCCGGCCGCGGTTCGAACCCTCCAAGCGCCGCGTCACCTGGCCCAACGGGGCCCGCGCGGTCTGCTTGAGCGGCGAGGAGCCGGAGCGGGCCCGCGGTCTCAACGTCAACACCCTCTGGGCCGACGAATTGGCCTGCTGGCAGCGAGCCGAATCGACCTGGGACCTGGCGATGCTGGCACTGCGGGCCGGCACGAATCCCCAGGCCTTGATCACGACAACGCCGCGCCGGCTGGCGGTCCTGCGGCGCATCCTGGTCGAGCCGACCACCGTCCAGACGACCGACACGACCTACGCTAACCAGGCCCAACTGCCGCCCGAGTTTCTCGCTCAGATCGTTGCCTTGTATGAGAATACGAGGCTGGGACGCCAGGAGATCCATGCCGAGTTTCTCGACACGACCGATGGCGTCTGGTTTGCCAACTTCGACCCGGCCCGCCATGTCTCCCTCGACGGCCGAGTTCGACCGCGCGTGGTTTGTGCGCTGCGCGATCGACGCCGGCACGTCGCGGCACACGGCCGCGGTGTTCTTCCAGGTCCGGACCAACCCGGCGACCGAGCGTCCGCGCGTGACCGTCTTTGGCGAATACCACGCGCTCGACGTCGTGAGCCAGAGGAACGCCCAGTCCATCAAGCGGCTGGCTGACGAGCTGCCTTGTCACGGCCGGATTGACCTGGTTCGCGTCGACCCGGCGTCAACGGCTCGCTCGTCGCTCGGCCCGGCGGCTTACACCGAGTACGAGCGGGTGTTCGGCCCGCGCTTCCTCGCAAGGTGGCCCCAACACCTGGTCCTGGACGGGCTCGACACGCTCGAGCTGCTCCTGGACGGCGGCAATCTGATCATCCACCCGCGCTGCACGCGGCTGAAGGAGGCGTTCCAGAACTACCGCCGCCAGCGCCGGGGCGGCCAGTGGATCGACTTCCCGGCCGACGGCCATCCGGAGGAAGACATGATCGATGCACTCCGCGGCGGCATTCGCGACGCCCTGCCCGAGGGCAATGCGCTCGCGCCCTACCTCCCGCGGGCCCATGCGGCGAGGTTCTTGTGAGGGAATGACCCCGAAGCACGGATCGGCTACCCTATCCATCATGTCCGACGTCACCCGAATTCTGAGCGCCATCGAAGCCGGCGACCGGCACGCCGCGGCGGAACTGTTGCCGCTGGTGTACGACGAGCTGCGCAAGCTGGCCGCCGCCAAGCTGGCTCAGGAGCGGCCCGGCCAAACCCTGGACGCGACCGCCCTGGTACACGAAGCCTTTCTGCGACTCGTGGCGAGCGGAGATGCGTCAGCTCCTCGCGAGCAGCACTGGGATGGAACGGGGCATTTCTTCGCTGCCGCGGCCGAGGCGATGCGGCGCATTCTGGTGGAAAACGCCCGGCGGAAGAAGCTGCCCAAGCATGGCGGCGGACGGCGGCGCGTCGTCCTGGACGAGGCCCATCGCTTGCTGGAATCCTCCGACGACTTGCTGCTCCTCGACGATGCCTTGGACCGCCTGGCGATCGAGGATGCGACCGCGGTCGAAGTCGTCAAATTGCGGGTGTTCGCCGGGCTGTCGGTGGAAGAGGCAGCTAAGTCCCTCGGGCTGTCCCGCGCCACGGCCTACCGGCACTGGTCCTTCGCCCGGGCTGGTTGCGGTGTGAGCTCGGCGAGAACGTGCCGCCCGAAAATCTTTCCGAATCGTGAGACAATTTGAGCGCCGCTCTCGCATTGGGTGAATAGACAGAGCCCCCTGGGAGGTTTCACGATGGCACCCACCACCAAGAATGCGCGGGATATCTTTCTGGCCGCGTTGGAACGGACACCGGCCGAGCGGGCCGCCTACCTGGATGAAGCCTGCGCCGGCGATGCCGCGTTGCGGCAGCGGGTCGAGGCGCTGTTGCGCGCCCATGACGAACCCGGGGCGTTCCTGAGCGAGGCCCAGGCAGATGCTTCCACCACCGCCGCACCCATGCCCACGCTTGTTGGCAGCGTCATCGCCGGCCGTTACAAGCTGCTGGAAGAGATCGGCGAAGGGGGCATGGGCACGGTCTGGGTGGCCGAGCAGACGCAGCCGGTGCGGCGCAAGGTGGCGCTGAAGCTGATCAAGGCGGGCATGGATTCGAAGTCGGTGCTGGCGCGCTTCGAGGCCGAGCGGCAGGCGCTGGCGGTGATGGACCACCCCAACATCGCCAAGGTGCTCGACGGCGGCATGACGGGAGAGGTGGCGGGTGGCGGGTGGCGGGTGGCGGGAGAAGAGGAAAATGAGGCTTGCTCCCCCTCCACCCGCCACGCACCACCCGCCACCCCTCCGGGCCGGCCGTTCTTCGTGATGGAGTACGTCAAGGGGGTGCCGATTACGGAATACTGCGACGCCACCCGGCTCAGCGTGCCCGAGCGGCTCAACTTGTTCGTGCAAGTGTGCCAGGCCGTCCAGCATGCGCATCAGAAGGGGATCATTCACCGCGACCTGAAGCCCTCCAACATTCTGGTTGCGCCCTATGACGACAAGCCGGTGCCCAAGGTGATCGACTTCGGGCTGGCCAAGGCGATGCACCAGTCGCTGACCGAGCGGACGCTGCACACGGCGCACGAGACGGTGCTGGGCACGCCGTTGTACATGTCGCCTGAGCAGGCGCAGCTCAACAACCTGGACGTGGACACGCGGTCGGACATTTATTCACTGGGCGTGCTGCTGTACGAACTCTTGACCGGGACGACGCCGCTGGAAAAGAAGCGGTTCAAGGCGGCGGCCTGGGATGAGATGAGGCGGATCATCCGGGAGGAAGAACCGCCGCGGCCGAGCATGCGGCTGAGTTCCAGCCAGACGCTCCCGTCGCTGGCCGCCGGCCGCCATACGGAACCGGCGCGGTTGACGAAGCAAGTGCGTGGCGAGCTGGACTGGATCGTGATGAAATCGCTGGAGAAGGACCGCACCCGCCGCTACGAGTCGGCCAACGGCCTCGCCATGGACATCGAGCGGCACCTGGCCGGGGAGCCGGTGCTGGCGGCGCCGCCGGGCGCGCGCTACCGGCTGCGGAAGTTCGCGCGGAAATATCGGGCGGCCTTGACGACGGCGGCGGCGCTCGCGCTGCTCCTGGTGGCGGGCGTGGCCGTCAGCACCTGGCAAGCGGTGCGGGCGACGCATGCGGAGCGAGCGGCATTGCGAGCGCAACAGGCCGAAGCCGAGCGGGCCGAGGGCGAGCGCCAGGCCAAGCTGGACGCCCAGGCCAGACAAGCCGAGGCCGAGAAGCAGCGGACGCGGGCCGAGGCGGGCGAGAAGCTGGCGAGCGAACGGCTGACGCAGGTCGAGGTTGAGAAGGAGATCGCGCAAACGGTGCGCGACTTCCTCCAGAACAAGCTGCTGGCGCAAACAGACATCTGGAAACAGGCCGATGCTTTGCTGAAGGCCGGCGAGTTGACGTCGGTGGCCAAGCTGAACCCGACCATTCGCGAACTGCTCGACCGGGCCGCCCAGGAACTGGCGCCGGACAAGATCGAGGAGAGCTTCCCGAAGCAGCCGTTGATCCAGGCGGAGATTCTGCAAACGATTGGCAATACCTATCGCAGAATTGGCGAATACCAACCCGCGATCGACTTCCTGAAACGGTCCGAAGCCCTTTGCCGGCAACACCTCGGCCCCGAACATCCCGACACGCTCAGCAGCATGAACGAGCTCGCCAATGCGTATCACATGGCCGGTAAGCTGGACCTGGCCGTGGCGCTCCATGAGGAGACGCTCAAGCTCACCAGAGCCAAGCTCGGTCCCGAACATCCCCTGACGCTCGACATCATGAACAACCTCGCCTCGGCCTATCAGGCTGCCGGTAAGCTGGAACTGGCCCTGCCGCTCGGTGAGGAGACGGTGAAGCTCAAGAAAGCGAAGCTCGGCAGCGAACAACCCGAGACGCTCATCAGTATGGGAAATCTCGCCGTGGCGTATCAGGCTGCCGGTAAGCTGGACCTGGCCCTGCCGCTCTACGAGAAGACGCTGAAGCTCATGAAAGCCAAGCTTGGTCCCGAACATCCCGACACGCTCATTATTATTGGCAACCTGGCCCAGGCGTATGAGGCTACCGGTAAGCTGGACCTGGCCCTGCCGCTCTTCGAGGAGACGCTGAAGCTCAAGAAAGCCAAGCTCGGCCCCGAACATCGCGAGACGCTCATCAGCATGGAGAATCTCGGCGTGGCGTATCGGGCTGCCGGTAAGCTGGACCTGGCCCTGCCACTCATCGAGGAGACGCTGAGGCTCATGAAAGCCAAGCTCGGCCCCGACCATCCCGACACGCTCAGCAGCATGAACATCCTCGCCGGGGTGTATCAGGCTGCCGGTAAGCTGGACCTGGCACTGCCGCTTTTCGAGGAGACGCTGAAGCTCAAGAAGGCCAAGCTTCGCCCCGACCATCCCGAGACGCTCACGACCATGAGCGAGCTCGCCAATGCGTATCAGGCTGCCGGCAAGCTGGACCTGGCCGTGCGGCTCTACGAGGAGACGCTGAAGCTCTTCGAAGCGAAGCTTGGTCCGGAACACCTCAACACGCTCATCAGCATGAACAACGTCGCCTCGGCGTATCAGGCTGCCGGCAAGCGGGACCTGGCCCTACCGCTCTTCGAGGAAACGCTGAAGCTGGCGAAAGCCAAGCTCGGCCCCGAACACCCCAACACGCTCATCAGCATGGGCAACCTCGCCGTGGCTTACTGGGCTGCCGGCAGGCTGGACCTGGCCCTGCCGCTCTTCGAGGAGACGCTCAAGCTCACGAAGGCCAAGCTCGGCCCCGAACATCCCAACACGCTCCAGAGCATGGACAACTTGGCCAGTGTCTACGATGAGGTCAACCAGTTTGACAAAGCCGAGTTGCTGTTCCGCGCAGAACTACGCTTGATGAAACAGAATTCAGGGGTAGGTTTACCGGCCTATTCCCGCGCGTTGGGATCACTCGGCCGGAATCTGCTGCACCAAAAGAAATGGACGGACGCTGAGCCGCTCCTTCGCGAGTGCCTGGCCATCCGGGAGAAGAATCGATGCGACGCCTGGCACACCTACAACACCAAGTCGCTGCTGGGAGGAGCGCTCTTGGGCCAGAAGAAATACGCCGACGCCGAACCGCTGCTCTTGACCGGTTACGAGGGCATGAAGCAGCGGGAGGCGAAGATACCGTCCTCGGCGAAGGTCCGCTTGACGGAAGCCCTGGAGCGGCTCGTTCAACTTTACGAGGCGATGGACAAAAAGGACGATGCGGCCAGGTGGCGGAAGGAACTGGACGCGACCAAGACGGCGCAGCCGAAGGTGGGGAAGAAGTGAGCGGGAAGCGCGGTTCGTGAGCCAGCACGTTCACTCGGAATGGCGGACGATCTGGCCGCGTACGCCGCCCGAAGCTCCTTGTTGCGGGGAAAGCTGAGCCGATACAATAGGGAGAAAGGAGCCTTCGCATGTACGGCCGCATCTTCGACGAGAGTAATCCCCGCTACCGCGGGCCGCTGCCCAAGCCGCGCGGACTCCTACCAGTGCCGCCGGTGATCGCCGAGGAACTCACCCGGGAACAAGCATCACAGCAGCCCTACTACACTGATGATTATGCGAAATTGACGCGCGACGACTGGACTCTGAGGTACTACTACGAAGGCGAGACCGTCGCCTCCCGGAGCACACCCGAGGGCGTCGAGGTGCTGGCCGTTGGTCCGGAGGAGGTCCGCCGGTTTTTCGAGGAGACGCCTGATGAGGCGCAGCAGGGTGTTGAGATCCGGCATCCCTGAGGCGTCGGTTGCGTGAGTCGTCTGATGAAGCCGGTGCCACACCTCGTCCTATACGGCCAGGAAGTCCGCTCCGGCCTACTCCGGGCGCGGGTCGTCGGCATGGACCCGACCGAATTCGTCTTTCCCTGCTACTTCCTGGGCGACCCGAACGTCCCGCCGCCCGTTCAAGCGTGGAATCTCCTGGGACTGACTGGTGTGATCAACCAGATCGCCCTCACTTTCGACGGCCGGTCGTCCGTGCGCTCGCCCCGCGGCGTGCTGGTGGTGGAGAAGTGATCGCAGCCAGGTGCCCGGCTCGGTCGAGTACTGAAGGTTGGACCCAAGCCCACACCCGTGTGTGGACCGGATTTTGAGTCCGGTACTTCTGCCAGAGACATAGTCACGACGACTGTGCTCGGCTGAAATCAATCGCGATTGGCCCTCAATGCGTCTTCCAACTCAACCGCGATCCCGAGCGTTGCCGCCCACCGGCGCAGGTAGGCTTCATCAAGCGTCACTTGAACGAAAAGAATGTCGGCGACGTCAACTCGGTCTTTAGGCCGATTCGCAAGCAATTTCAGTAGGATCAAGTCTTCCGCGGTGACAAACCATCCCTCCCAGCCCTCGACCACTATCCGCGGCCTGCCGCCGCGAGTCGCTCGCGCATGCTCCGATTGCGGCTCTCGTTCTCGCGCCGAATTAATTCGAACTTTCGATCGATGATCTCCGCCGGACCGCGCAATAAGTAAGGGAGCGCTTCCCGCGTCGTGCGCAAAGCGAGCGACAGCCGTTCGCTCGGCGGCATTCGGCGATAGTCTTCCAGCGTCTCTTGACCTAACATTCGGTCTGGCTCCCAGGTTAGCTTTCGTCAGTCTACCCTGCTTTGGTAAGCATTCCAAGTCCTTCTAAGCCAGAGGCTCTGCTTGGGACCACTCATTTCTTTGTCCGCACGACTGTGAGAACGAAGCAAGGTCGCAATCTCGTGAGGGCCTTCCGATATTGGGGCAAGCAGTATTGTTTAATGCCGGTTAGTGCCGACTCCAAATTCTGCTTACGTCCAAAACACGAGGGAGCGGCTGGACGCCACTATGGCGACACGTGTATACTAACTCCTCCGCCTGCAACGAATCGATAACGCCTGCTTTTTGGGAAGAGGACCACCCCGGGATGGCCAACTCGGACATCGTGATCAAGGGCGCGCGCGAGCACAATCTGCGCGATGTCTCGCTGGTGTTGCCGCGGGGCAAGTTTATCTGTTTGACCGGGGTTTCGGGCTCGGGCAAGAGCTCGCTGGCTTTTGACACGCTTTATGCCGAGGGTCAAAGGCGGTATGTCGAGAGCCTATCGAGTTACGCCCGGCAGTTTCTCGGCCAGATGCCCAAGCCCGCCGTCGACCGCATCGACGGCCTCAGTCCCTCGATCTCGATCCAGCAGAAAACCGGTGGGCGGAACCCGCGGTCTACGGTCGGCACGATTACCGAGATCAACGATTATCTCCGCGTGCTCTACGCCCGGGTCGGGCTGGGGCACTGTCCGGGTTGCGGCCGGCCCATGGCGGCACAGACGCGCGAGCAGATCGTCGCGTCGATTCTGGCGGAGCTGCCGGACGGGACGTCCTTTCTGGTGCTGGCCCCGGTCGTCCGCGGGCAGAAAGGCGAATACAAGGACCTCTTCGCCGAGCTGGCCCGCGCCGGCTACGTGCGGGCACGCGTCAACGGCCAGGTCGTCAACCTCTCCGAGGATCTGGCGCTCGAACGTCAGATCAAACACCAAGTCGAGGTCGTGATCGACCGGCTCAAGGCGGGCTCGACGGCCGCCTTGCGGGGACGGCTTTCCGAGGCGGTCGAACAGGCCCTCAAACTCGGCGAGGGGACGGTCGTCATCGCGGCCGAGGAGCGGGGCGACCGGATGCTGTCGTCGCATCATGCCTGCGCCGCTTGCGGCATCGGGTTTGATCCGCCCAGCCCCCAGCTCTTCAGCTTCAATAGCCCGCAAGGCATGTGCCTGGCGTGCGAGGGCCTGGGCATCCGGCACGATTTCGACCCCGAGCTTTTGGTCCCCAACCCCGCGTTATCCGTCTGGGATGGAGCCATCGCGCCCTTGGGCCCGGTCAAGGACCTGGGCGCTGGCGCCGGCATCTCTTCGAGGGAGTTGCGGCCAACCTCGAAGCCGACCCCGGCGGCCCTCGCAGTGGAACGATGCTGAAAGCGCCATGGCGCGATCTCGACGAAAAGTGTCGCCGCGCCTGGCTCTATGGCACCGGCGAGCGGCTGATCGTCCATCGCTGGAGGAACCGGCACAAGATCTGGTCGCACGCCGAGAAGTGGGCCGGTGTGGCCAATGAGCTTTTGACCAAATATCGCGGCGCCTCCGGCGGTCCGGTTCGCAACCAGCTCGAGCCTTTCATGCGCAGCATGACATGTCCGGAATGCTCTGGCGCCAGGCTCAACCCGCGAGCAAGGGCCGTGACCGTCGGGGGCAAGACCTTGGTCGCAATCGGCGCGATGCCGATCGGCGAAGCCGCCCGCTTTTTCGAGGCGCTGGCCGAAGGGGAGGGGGGGGCAAGTGATGGAGGACTCCCGGCGCTGACGCGACCGGGCTCGGCTGATGGAGGACTCCCGGCGCTGACGCGACCGGGCTCGCCGGAGGGGGGACTCCCGGCGCTGACGCGACCGGGCTCGCCGGAGGGGGAAGTTGCCGCCGAGCCAAAGGCGGGCGCAGTCACTCGCCTCGATGCGGTCTCGCGGACGATCGCCGAGGAGCTATTGAAGGAGATCCGTGCGCGGCTGACGTTCCTGATCGACGTCGGATTGCATTACCTGACCCTCGATCGGGCCGCTCCGACGCTCTCCGGCGGCGAGGCGCAGCGAATCCGGCTCGCCAGTCAGGTGGGTGCGGGGTTGGTCGGGGTCCTTTACATTCTGGACGAGCCTTCGATCGGGCTGCACCCGCGCGATAACGACCGGCTGCTGGCAACCTTGCGCCGGCTGGCCCGGCAGGGCAACACCGTTGTCGTGGTCGAGCACGATGAAGACACCATGCGAGCGGCCGACCACCTCGTCGATTTCGGGCCTGGCCCTGGAGTCAAGGGCGGCGAGGTGATCGCCCAGGGGACGATCGACGACGTGGCGCGCTCGCGGCAGAGCTTGACCGGTGCGTACCTGGCGGGCAAGCAGATGATTCCGATCCCCGCCGCGCGCAAGGTTCCTGATGGGCGGTTCCTCACGATCAAGGGTGCCCGGCACAATAATCTCAAGGACATCGACACAGCTTTTCCGCTCGGGCTATTTGTCTGTGTGACGGGAGTTTCGGGCTCGGGCAAGAGCTCGCTGGTGGGGGACATCCTGCGCGAGGCGCTGGCGCGCGAGCTGAACGGGGCCGTGACCGAGCCGGGCGCGCACCGGGGGATCGAGGGGCTCGAGCACCTCGACAAGGTCATCGACATCGATCAATCGCCGATCGGGCGCACGCCCCGCTCCAACCCGGCCACGTATATCAAGCTGTTTGATCAAATTCGCGACCTGTATACGAAGATTCCCGAAGCGAAAGCCCGCGGCTATGCGCCGGGGCGGTTCAGCTTCAACGTCTCAGGGGGCCGATGCGAGGCTTGCGAGGGGAACGGCTCGAACCGTCTCGAGATGGACTTTCTCGCCGACATCTGGGTCACGTGCCCGGTCTGTCAGGGCAAGCGGTTTGGCCGCGAGACGCTGCACGTTCGCTACAAGGGCAAGAGCATCAGCGATGTGCTGGAAATGGACGTGCAGGAGGCCCTCGAGCATTTCGCCAACATTCCCAAGATCGCCGCGATGCTTCAGACCCTGCACGACGTCGGGCTCGACTACATCAAGCTGGGCCAGGCGTCGCCCACGCTCTCCGGCGGCGAGGCACAGCGCATCAAGCTAGCCCGCGAGCTGGTCAAGAAGGGCACGGGCAAAACCCTGTACATCCTGGACGAGCCGACGACCGGGCTGCACTTCGACGATGTGCGCAAGCTCCTGGACGTGCTCCACGGCTTCACCGAGCAGGGCAATACCGTGGTCGTGATCGAGCACAATCTCGATGTCGTCAAGACGGCGGACTGGATCATCGATCTGGGGCCTGAGGGCGGAGCGGGGGGCGGCTGGATCGTCGCTCAAGGTTCTCCCGAGCAGGTGGCCCTAGCCGCCGGCAGCCATACCGGCGTGGCGCTCAAACGAGCCCTTGGCAGGGTTCGTGAGACGGGCCGACCGCAGAAGCGGCGAAAACCGGCGGGTTCTGCTCGGCGGAACGGCCGTGCGTCCTCGGAGGATGGGCTGGCGGCGATCGAGGTCCGCGGCGCACGGCAGCACAACCTCAAGGGGATCGACCTCGACATTCCCCGCAACCGGATGTCGGTTTGCAGCGGGCCGAGCGGCTCGGGCAAGAGCTCGCTGGCGATCGACACGCTCTATGCCGAGGGCCAGAGGCGCTATGTTGAGAGTCTGTCGAGCTATGCCCGCCAGTTTCTGGCTCCCTTGCAAAAGCCGCGCGTCGAGCGAATCACGGGATTATCGCCGGCAATCAGCATCGAGCAGAAAACGACCAGCAAGAGCCCGCGGTCGACGGTCGGCACGGTCACCGAGATTTATGATTATCTGCGCATTCTTTTCGCCCGGCTGGGGCATCCGTACTGTCCCAAGTGCGGCGTGCCGATCGGCACCCAGACCGCCGACGAGATCGTCGAAAAGGTCCTGCACTTGCCCGAGGGCACGAAGGTCTACGTGATGGCGCCCCTGGAGCGCCGCGATGGCGAGCGTTACGACGAGCTCTGGGACGAGCTGCGAGCTTCGGGTTTCGCCCGGGTCCGGGTGGATGGGCAATCCGTCAGCCTGGACAAGCCCCCCAAGCTGAGCCATCGGCGCAAGCACAAGATCGAGGTCGTTGTGGACCGGGCGATCGTCCGCCGCGCGACGCGTTCCCGCCTGTCCGACTCGATCGAGGCGGCGCTCGACCTCGGCAAGGGGGTCCTGCACGTCGCCCGTGTCGGCGCTGAATCGACTGAGGCCCGCTGGCCAGTCGACCGCTACAGCCAGCACCGCGTTTGCGATCGCTGTAGCCGCAGCTTCGACGAGCTGGCGCCCCACCATTTCTCGTTCAACAGCCCGCTGGGCTGGTGCGGAGTCTGTCAGGGGCTCGGCATCCAGCAGGGCGCCAATCCAGCGGAGCTCATCCCCGACGGCCGCAAGAGCCTGCGGCAAGGGGCGGTGGTCGTCTGGCCCGACCTGGCAAGGGCCCCGCTCTTTGCCCGGATGATCGAGGCGCTTGGCGCTGCCGAGGGCATCGCGCTCGATGTGCCCTTTGACGACCTTGACAGCCGCAGCCGCCGCATCATCCTCCATGGTGCGGGCGATCGGTGGTACATCGTGGCGGACGGGCAGGAGGGGTTACCCAGTAACGCTGCACTGCCGCGGCAAAAGCGCGGCAGTAAAGGGGCTCAAGCCCTTTCGCCCGGCGGACTGCACGGCTTTTCGTTTCAGTACAAGGGGCTCTTTCCCGCAATCGAGGAGGCAGGGCGTGTTTCCTTTGTGTATCGCTACAAGCTTCAGGGGATGGTCGAAGACGTTCCCTGCGCCGGCTGCATGGGGGCGCGGCTGCGCGACGATTCGGCTGCGGTAAGGTTCAAGGGATTCACGCTGGACCAGATCAGCCGCTGGCCGCTCTCGCAGACTCTGGCGTTCTTCAAGAACCTCGATCTGGACGCGGACGAGCAGCACATCGCCGGCGACCTGGTGCGCGAGGTGCGCGACCGGCTGACCTTTCTGGTGGATGTCGGCCTCGATTACCTCGATCTCGGCCCGGGGGACGCCGACGCTATCCGGCGGCGAGAGCCAGCGCATCCGGCTGGCGAGCCAGATCGGCAGCGGGCTGACCGGCGTGCTCTACGTGCTCGACGAGCCGACCATCGGCTTGCATCCGCGGGACAACCACCGGCTGTTGGGAGCGCTACGGCACCTCCGCGACCTCGGTAATACGCTGGTCCTGGTCGAGCACGACCGCGACGTGATTCTAGCGGCCGATCATGTTTTCGACTTCGGACCGGGCTCCGGCGCTGGGGGCGGCCGGATCACGGCTTTCGGGCCGCCCGAGAAGGTCAAGGCATCGGCACAGTCGCTCACGGGCTCTTATCTGAGCGGGCAGACCGCCATCCCCGTCCCGTCGAATCGCCGGCCAGCCGCGGCGGATGCCGGCGCCCCGGCGATCGTCGTCAAGGGAGCGCGGCAGCATAACCTCAGAAACCTCGATGTCCGCTTTCCCCTGGGTACGGTCACCGTCGTGACGGGAGTCTCGGGTTCGGGCAAGAGCTCGCTGGTGGAAGACATCCTGTGGAAGGCCGCGGCGCGGGCGCTCCACCGCGCCAACTGACCCCCGGCGCCCACGAGGCGATCGAGGGCCTCCAGCACATCAACAAGGTGATCAGCGTCGATCAGACGCCCCTGGGTAACACCCCCAGCTCGACCCCGGCCACCTATGCGGGGGCCTTCGACTTGATCCGCGAGCTGTTTGCCAAGCTGCCCGAGGCCAAGGTCCGGGGCTACCTGGCCCGGCGGTTCAGCTTCAATCAAGCCGGCGGCCGGTGCGAGACCTGCGAAGGGGCCGGCCAGAAACGGATCGAGATGCATTTTCTGCCCGATGTGTGGATCACGTGCGACGCCTGCGGCGGCACTCGCTATACCCCCGAGACCCTGGCGGTCAAGTTTCGCGGCAAGACCATTGCCGACGTGCTGGACATGTCGGTCGAGTCGGCGCTCGATCTCTTTGCCAATGTGCCGCGAATCCGCCGGATCTTGCAGACGCTTCACGACGTCGGGCTGGGCTATGTGCCGCTGGGCCAGGCCGCGCCGACGCTCTCCGGCGGCGAAGCCCAGCGCGTCAAGCTGGCCGCGGAATTGGCCCGTCCCGATACCGGCAAGACCCTTTACATACTCGACGAGCCCACGACCGGGCTGCACTTCGACGATGTCCGCAAGCTGCTCGATGTCGTCCACCGGCTGGCCGATCTGGGCAATACCGTGGTGATCATCGAACACAACCTCGAAGTCATCAAGACGGCCGACTGGTTGATCGACCTGGGCCCCGAGGCCGGCGCCGGCGGCGGAGACATCGTGGCGGCCGGCACTCCCGAGATGATCGTCCAGGTCAAGCAGAGCCACACGGGACGTTTTCTCAAACCGGTGCTGGCCGCCGGGCCGCTGGTGGAGCGGCAGCGGTTTGACCCCAAGGCCGCATCGCAGTCCAGATCGAGATCGGTCAACGATGGCGAGGAAGCGCGATCAAGCAACGCGAAGCTTACCCCGAAGTCAAACCCGGGCGACCCGTTACGCGCGGCGGCACGGAACGCGACCGACCCCGCCACTGCCCTTGCATACGCGGACTCGGCTGCGGCTCTCGATGAACTTCTCTCCCAGGTCAAAGCACCCTGGGAGCTTGATGGCCGCAAGTGGCACACCGGCGGCCGTGCGGCCAGCAACGGGCGGCCAACGCGGTGGGACGGACGTCTGCTCGATTGGATCGTCAGTCAGGTCGAAGCGCTGGCTGGCTCCCGTCTGGTCCCGACCGATTGGTCGCAGCGCAACGTCGTGCGGATCGACAGCCCCGATCACACCATCATCCGGTTTCCCTGCTTTCACGCCACGACGTCATCCGAATGGGTAGTCACCATGCGGTTTTTCGTGCCGAGGAACACATTCAGTCCCCGCGCGCTGGACGATCAGCTCGGCCTGGTTCCATTCCATCAAAGCAGCCCCCCCGTGCTCTGCGACCAGCCGCGGGTGAAAACCACCACGATCGGTCCCTTTCAGGCGATCACGATCGTGGGTTACTCACTCGAGGAGTTCCAAACGCCGACCTTTGATGCCTTCCTGCGGAAGGCCGTCGCGGCATTCCTGGACATCGGCAAACCCAGCAAAATCAAGAAGGCCAGTGAGCTGGGGTGACCGGGATGCGTGATTGGGCCCCATCAGTTCCTGCAGTTGTCCCGAGCCGAAGGTGGGGTGCGGAAGTGCGAAATTCCTCCCGTATTCATTGCGCAGCCTTGGCGAGCGCCCCGTATTCTTCGCAGCACTCCAGTGGCCGATGCGTTGTCTCAGTTCCGGGCTTCATTTTCCGGGCCGATGGGGGATGTCATAACGGGCAGGAAGGAGGTTGACGACATGTCGAGCCCATTGACACTTGCGGGCATATACCGCGATGGCAAAGTAGAGTTTGCAGAGCGGCCCACTGGGGTGGGCGAGGACGTCCCGGTGCTGGTGACGTTCCTCCCCGCGAACCAGGGGGGCGAGTCCGAGCCATCGGCTTAAGCGGTCGAGGAGGCTCGACGCGCAGCGCGCGCGCGGCTCGTGGCCCGCTTGAAGCAAGGAATGGCTTTCGGCGGACCGCCATATCCCAAGCGCGAGGAACTTTATGACCGATTCGATGGCCGCGACGAGAATCCTCGTTGATACCAATATCCTGATTTATGCTGCCGATCGTGAGGCCGGAGACAAGCATCTCAAGGCTGTAGAACTGGTTGATGATTTGACGGCACAAAACCGCATGGTCGTCAGCGCTCAGGTTCTGAACTGATGACTCAGATGAAGGAGCAGACCGGCAATGCAGAACGAAATCACCCTCGTCGATCGTGGTAGAGGGCTCCAGCTCTCCACCAGTCGGATTACGGTTCACGACCTAGTTCCGTACTTCCAGCAGGGGTGCTCCTACGATGAAATCATCCGTTGGATTCCCAGTCTGAGCCGTGAGGAGATCGCGGTCGTCGAGTGCTACTACCGAGCGCACAAGGACGCGCTTGACGAGTACGAGCGCGGCGTCATGGCTTACCGCGAGGAGAAGATCCAAGAACAAAGACGTTGTTTCCCTGAACGAGAAGAAAGCCACGCCGAACGGCTCGCTCGGCTTACAGACCTCCTGCGGCAACGACGCCAGGAACGCAAGCTGGACGCGGGCATCTTCAGCCAGGTCTCCTTGATGAAACCATGCCTCCGGAAGTATCCTCGCTGCATGACAAGAGCCGAGCTTCGGTCCGTCAGGACGCGATCATCGCCCACGAATTCGAGGAGGGCATGAGAGGCAGTCACGAGGCAGCCGTGGAGCACGCCCCCGACACGAAGCTGACGATCACGGAAGAGGCGCGGCGAGTCTTGAAAGCGCAGCGGGAAAGGAGCGTCTAGCCATGTTGCACCGTCTCACCATCGGTCACCTCGATTCCGCCGCCGTGGAACGTCGCCAGACGGTCCCCACCAAGGCACTGGAGATGGATGTGGTTCACCGCCTGTTGGCGGAACTGGGAGAGAAGGACGCCGACGGTCATGTGACGCTCGGAGGGTGCAAGGTTCAATTCGAGAACGCTGCTGTATCGTGTCTTTGGAAGGGTGCCCGCACCAACCGCGTCGTCGAGGAATTCGCCTTGCGGATGCAGAAAGAAACGGGATGCGTGATCGCCGACGTGGGCGGATACCGGGTCATCGATGCGGGTGAACTGACCGGGCTGAATGGACGACCTGGGGCGAATATCCTCCCGGCGGCGAGGGGCGGATAGACAACGGGGATGGCCGCCGTCGCTGCGGATGACTAGTCCAGATCGTCGATTTTGCCAAGGACTATCGCCCTGACTAAAGTATATTATGTTCTTGAAAGAAGTTGGGCAGAACCCCGAGATGTGACGGAGCGGGCAGCGTCAACATTCCTCGAGTAAATCGCGAGCACTTTTCCATGATCCGGAGCCGAGCCCAAAACCGCACGATCGCCCACGTGGAGTCTCTGGAAGGACGCCAGCTTCTGACCTCGGAGAGCCTGATCCACATCGGGGCTCTGACCGGGACGGCGCTGACTGACTTCCGACACGGCAAAACTCCCACCTCCGACGGCTGGATCCCGATCAATTCGTTCACGGTGGGAGTGGCCAACCCAACGGGGGCGGGATCGACCCGCGAAAGTCTGTCGCAGTTCAACGTTTCCCTGAAAGTCGGCCGCGGCTCCGAGACCCTGTTGGAGGAAGCCCCCATCGGCCGGGCGATCCCGCAGGTCGAGGTCGCCTTCATCAGGAACTCGGACAGTCCCACAGACATCGTGGAATATGACTTCAAGAACGTCCTCGTCTTGCACTTCAAGGTCAACGCGGCTCCCGGAGGGAGCATCCCCACCGAATCCGTGAGCTTTGCCTTCAGCAGCTTCGCGATCAGTTACAGTCTCAGTGCGCGTGGTTGATGATCATCTCGGGTGCGAGGCATTCCGGCTGGTGGACGGAAACCGGGACGCGATGAGTGTTGACGTCACGGGATTATTTTGAGCACGCGGTTCCGCTTGAGGCGGATGATGGCAAAATCGCGGCGGTCGGTCGTGAAGATGGTACGGATGTGTTCCCGCTCGGCGAGGTGAGCCAGGGCGGCGTCGGCCAGTTGCAGAGCGGATGATTCGTAGCGTTTCATCAAGGCCGCAACGGCGGGTAGGTCGTCGACTTCCAGGGTCAGAAGAGCAAAGAGACCGCCGGCAAAGCTCTTGAAGAGGTTGTGGAGGTCGACGGGCTGCTTGCGAAGGAGCCAGGCGGCTTCCGTGACGACTGGCCAGCAGGTCAGGAGGGGAGGGGTCAAGGTTGAGAGCGCTTCGCTGCAACGCTCGTGATGCTGGTCGCCCTCCGAAAAGAGTGCGACCATCGGGCCGGTGTCGATCAGGGCCCGGTCAATCACGTCCGAAACCCTTCATGTGCTTGGGATTGGTGCTGAGGTCGGCGGGCAAGCCCTTGGCCGCCCCGAGGACGCCGAGCCGCTCGGCAAGTTCGCGACAATTGAGGCGTGGGGTCTGCTGCCGCATGTGTTCCTCGAGCGCCTGGCGGACGATGTCCGACGGGCGGACGCCCTTTTTTCTAGCCTCGGTTTCCAATTCCTGCTTGAGCCGTGCATCGACCCGGACGTTGATGCGTTCCATGTGTACTCCCTCCGTGGTCATGATCATCGTCAGACACAATAGCATAGATGTCAGACAAACGCAATCCAAACCATTGCGTGCAAGTGCGTTAGCGGATTGGCGTAGCGTAAAGGACTATATCCTGCGGACGGACGGTGGCCTCGCCCCAATTCGTCGCCCGCGGTAGAATCCGGTCAAGGAAGGAACACGCATGCAGACGACCACGCTGTCCACCGCCGCCTTGGCCGTGCTACGGTTGCATGTCGAACGGGACAACATCCGCATCGACGGGACAGAAACCGGGACGCGATTTCACTTCAGGCGACAATGTGGGGCACGCGGTAGCGTGCGACATGCCTGTCGCGGCTGACGAATTTGAAACCCTCATGCCGCGCCTGGGCGATCAGCAAACGGTCGAAGGGGTCGCGGTGGTGATGCGGCAGTGCTTCGACGGCCAAGGCATGGGGGATGGTGACAGGTAAGGGGAGAAAGCGATTGGCCGCCATGGCCGCTTCAAGGTCCTTGGGGGCATCAAGCTTGCCGAGGGCACGCTTGATGGCGATTTCCCAGGCGACAGCGGCAGAAACGTAAACGGTGTTTTTGCCATCGCCGATGGCCTTGCGGGCGGCTTTTGATAAGAGCTTGGGATCGTCGAGCCACCAGAGAAAGACATGGGTATCGAGTGAAAGCGTCATGCCGGGTCGATCCCAAATGCAGCGGCGATGTCGTCCGGCAGAGTATCGAAATCCTCGGCGATGCGAACGCGGCCTTTCCACTGGCCGCCGACGCGACGGGAATCGTCGGCGTAGATGGGCACCAACCGGACCATCGGCTGCCCGGCCTTGGCGATGATGACCTCCTCGCCGTTCATAGCGTGCTCCACCAACCTCGAGAGTTGCGACTTCGCTTCGTGAATATTGGCGATTTCCATGGCGAGCTCCTGATTTAGCTAAGCTTAGCCCAGATCGCCGATTTTGACAAGGACACTGTTCATGAGCGGGCAGGAAGCGCAGTTACTCCCGGATCCGCAGGGCGATTGAGGCATATCTCTCCAACGGCCTTTGCGGCGCATGATGACTAAAAGAAATCGTCGATCCTCAACCTCGGCAACGCTTGCTTTAGCTCTTTGATTCCGCCTTTGGTTAGCTGATTCCAATTCAGGGCGAGGGTCCTGAGCTTGGTCAGCCCCGTGAGATGCACTAGCCCGGCATCCGAAACCTGCGTCCCGCCGAGCGAAAGGTAGGAGAGTTTGGTCAGCCCCTTCAGATGCGCCAGCCCGGCGTCCGACACCTGTGTACCATCGAGGTTGAGGGACGCTAGATTGGTCAACCCCTTTAGATGCGCCAGCCCGGCATCCGACACCTTGGTTCCGGCCAGGCTGAGTTCCGAGAGGTTTGTCAGCCGCGGCAGATGCGCCAGTCCGGCGTCCGAGACCTGCGTCCCGCGGAGCGAAAGGCAGCAGAGCTTGGTCAGCCCCTTCAGATGCGCCAGCCCGGCGCCGGTGATTCCCCTGCCGGCGATGTCAACCGTTTTGAGGTTAGTCAGATTTTCCAGGTGGGTCAATCCGGCGTCGCTGATGCTCGTAAACTGGAGCATCAGGAATTCGAGACCATTCATACCGTCCAACTGTGCAAGGACGTCGTCATTGGCGCGAGTTCCCATCAGGTTGATCCATCGAACCTGACGGAGATCTCCCAAGCGATCAACAGCTTGCTGCCAATCCGCTTCATTGCCGTCTAATATGAGCTGGACGAAGACGACGTGGTCGACATAGTCGATCCCGACGTATTCTCCAATCAGTTTCTTCCAGCCCGGTAGCTGTTTCCGGGAAGAACCTGGGTTTGGATCGGAGTCGTAATAGACACTTCCGCCAGCCTTGTTGATCGCGGCTACTGCCTCGCGTTGGATCCGGGCTTGGCGGACGATCCATCCCATCCCGGCCGCGATCACAAGCACGAGGACGCTCAGCCCCCGTACGCTGAACCTCAGAAATCGCCGCCACGGCCGCGAGGCGGGCTCGGTATGCATCGTGGCAATCCTACCTGATTCAGGACGCTTCGGATGCGACTCACTCCCTCGACTCGGATCATATCAAGAATCCAAACGATCGTCCGCGATGATGCGGATCGACGCCGGTTAATCGGCCGCCTCGAACAGACTGTCGTGCGCCGCGGGTGGGAGCTGCTCCGCTACGTCATGATGGGAAACACCGCCCACACCGAGGGTCATGTGACGCTCGGAGGGTGCAAGGTTGAATTGCAGAAGGCGCTGTGTTGTAGGTCACGCTTTCCAGCCTGACGTCAGCCCGGAAAGCCTGACCTACATCCGCACAGCCTTTGCTACGAGCACAGCCGCCGGCCTCCCCGGCCGACCTGATGCGTGCCTCGGGCTCACACCGAACAGGCAGGGCGAAAACAAGAAGCGAAGCCTGACACCGCGGAGCCTCATCTGAAGAACCCAGCGGGCCACCGGGGTAATGACGACGGCATGTCGGTACATGGTGATCCAATGCAAGGCGGAAAACGTCAACGTTTCACCATCGTGTGCGGCAGCGCTCTGAATTGGATCTCGCTCGCACCGGCGTTGCTGACTTGGGTGCCGTCAAGATACAGACCCTGGAGGCGGGTCAGGCCCTTCAAGTGAATCAGGCCGGCGTCGCTGACTTGATCCCGGCTGAGATGCAACGCCGCCAGGGAAGTCAATTCGTGTCATCAAGCGAGAGATTTCGAAGTTGGGTGAGCTCGGCCAGGAAAGCCAAACCCTCGTCACCGACCTGGGTGTTTTGGAGACTCACTCTTCGGAGATTGGTTAACCCCTTCAAGTGCGCTAGCCCGGTGCGGGTCACTCGACTCGAGCTGAGGGCCAACTTCTCAAGCCGGCTGAGATGCTGGAGGGGAACCAATTCCGCATCGGACCACTCGGATTTACTAGAAGCCGATCCCTGGAGGCGTGATGCAGTGGCCGGTGGCAGAAGCGCTGCGTCACTGGACGATCGTCACGCCCGGCAAAGCCTGCTTCAGCTCTTTGATTCCGGCATCGGTGACCCGCGTGTGCCGGAGGTGGAGGACGGAGAGCCCGGTCAGCCCTTTCAGGTGGATCAACCCGGCGTCGGCGACCGGAGTGTCGCTGAGGTAGAGGTGCGAGAGGCTGGTCAGCACCTTCAGATGGGCCAGTCCGGCATCGGTGACGCGGGTGTTCTGGAGATCGAGCATGAAGAGTTTGGTCATTCCCTCTAGATGCAGCAGCCCGGCGTCGGTGACCCGAGTGTTGCCGAGGTCGAGGTAATAGAGCGTCATTCCCTTCAAATGCGCCAGGCCGGTGTCGCTGACCAAAGTGCCGCGGAGGTCGAGGGAGGAGAGCTCCGTCAGGCCCTCGAGATGCGCCAGCCCGGCATCGGTGACGCGGGTGTCCCTCAGACCGAGAGCGGAGAGTCTAGTCAGCCCGTTCAGATGGATCAACCCTAGATCGGTGACATGCGTGCCATCGAGGCAGAGGTAATAGAGCTTGGTCAGTCCCTTGAGATGCGCCAGGCCGGCATCGGTGGCCTGCGTGGCATCGAGGCTGAGGCAATGGAGCTTGGTCAGTCTCTTGAGATGCGCCACCCCGGTGTCGGTGACCTCGGTACCGTGAAGGTCGAGGGAGGAGAGTTCCAAGAGCCCCTTCAGATGCGCGATCCCAGCGTCGGTAAACCGAGTGCCGCGGAGGTTGAGGGAGGAGAGTTCCGTCAGCCCCTTCAGATGCGCGAGCCCCGCCTCGCTAACGGACGATTCATCGGCTTGCAGGTACCGGAGCCGGGCGAGATGTCCGACCTGCACCATCGTTGCATCGGTTGCTTTCGGGAGCCGGACAGCGGTGACGCGACCGAAAAAGTCGTCTCCGATAAGATCCGCGAGCCGGAGTGCCGCCCAGGGCATTCCTCCCCGATCCCACGTCCTGTCGCTCCACTGCCAGTAATAGTTGACGACGCCTCCGCTGTTCTCGATCTCCGCTACGGCGTCGCGCTGGACATGGGCCGGGTTGACAACCCAGCCCAACCCGCCGCCGATCAAAAGCACAACGACGATCAGCGCCCGCACGCTTTGGCGCAGGAATCTCCGCCAGGGACGCGAGGCAGGTTCGGTAGGCATCGTTGCAGGAATCGCCTAAAAGAAGTCGTCGATCATCAAGCTCGGCAACGCTTGCTTTAGCTCTTTGATTCCGCCTTTGGTTAGCTGATTCCAATTCAGGGCGAGGGTCCTGAGCTTGGTCAGCCCCGTGAGATGCACTAGCCCGGCATCCGAAACCTGCGTCCCGCGGAGCGAAAGGTAGGAAAGTTTGGTCAGCCCCTTCAGATGCGCCAGCCCGGCGTCCGACACCTGTGTACCATCGAGGTTGAGGGACGCTAGATTGGTCAACCCCTTTAGATGCGCCAGCCCGGCATCCGACACTTTGGTCTCGGCCAGGCTGAGTTCCGAGAGGTTTGTCAGCCCCCGCAGATGTGCCAGTCCGGCGTCCGAGACCTGCGTCCCGCGGAGCGAAAGGTAGGAGAGCTTGGTGAGCCCCTTCAGATGCGCCAGCCCGGCGCCGGTGATTCCCCTGCCGGCGATGTCAACCGTTTTGAGGTTCGTCAGATTTTCCATGTGGACTAATCCGGCGTCGCTGATGCTCGTAAACTGGAGCATCAGGAATTCGAGACCATTCATACCGTCCAACTGTGCAAGGACGTCGTCATTGGCGCGAGTTCCCATCAAGTTGATCCATCGAACCTGACGGAGATCTCCCAAGCGATCAACAGCTTGCTGCCAATCCGCTTCATTGCCGTCTAATATGAGCTGGACGAAGACGACGTGGTCAACATAGTCGATCCCGACGTATCCGTTTCACATCACGCGTTGGCCGGAAGCAGAACCGGAATCTTCTGCCGTTTGTGCCGCCGATAGATGCGGAAGTCGCTGTCCAACGTCATGACCACGCTATCGACGACCAACTCCGACATGCGGACCAGACAGGCATCGGCCAGGGCCATCGGTACACTGGCATAGCGCCTCATCAAAGCAGAAACTTGGCCGAAGTTGTCGCTGAGATTGAAGGCCAGTCGAAGCACGCCCCGTTCCAGCAGCAAGAGCGGGTCTTCCCCGGGCCTGCCGGCTCGTGGCGCCAAGTAACAGGCTTCGGTGAGGACGGCCTCGCAGGTGAACAGCGGCGGCAAGATTTGATCGAACTGCGCCACGGCCCAGGCATGGTGCCGATCACGCCGATCAATGAGAGCGATCAGCGGACCAGTGTCCAAGAGCACATTGCCGATCACTCGCCGAATCCTTCCATGTGCTGCGGATTGGTCGATAGGTCTCCAGGGCCTTCCCCACAACCCACGATGTCGCCGGCCAGATGCAGCGCCGACGTGGGCCGGTCGGCTTTGAGAAACTGCTCCAGGGCCGCCCGCACCACCTCGGACTTGCTCTCGCCCCGCAGTTTCGCGGCGCGATTCAGCCTCGCACTCAGGCCGGGCGGCAGCTTCAAGGACAGCATTGTCATGATTCACGCTCCTGGTAATACCGAAGCTTCGATTATTGTAATACCAATTGGCCGACCAAGCAAGCCGGTTCTGACCGTGGATTCGACGGCAAACACCCGCCTTGTGCAGGGCCCCTCAAGCGAACCGGCCTGAAGGGCCGGAGACTCTCAATTGCTGCGCCGCAACGCCGCCGGCAAAAGCCGGCTCCATGTGACCAGGGCGGCTCTGGTCCAGCTAGGGCGGTGGACGTCGGTGATCACGGCCAGGACGATGATGGCGCCCGTGACGATCCGCTTGGTGGGCTCGGTCGTTCCGACCTGTGCCAGGCCGGTCTGAAGCACGGCGACGATGAGCACGCCCAGGAATGACCGGAGTACCGAGCCCTGGCCGCCGATTAAGCTGGTGCCGCCGATGACGACCGCGGCGATCGCCGCCAGCTCCATGCCAACGCCGCCATTGGGATCGGCCGACGACAAGCGTGCAACCTGAAAGACGGCGGCCGTCGCGGCCAGAAATCCCGAAAGGACGAACGTGGCCAGCTTGATGCGCCGAATGCCGATTCCCGAGAACCGGGCTGCCTGCTCGTTGGTGCCGACGGCCACCATGTAGCGGCCCCAGACGGTGCGGGTCAAAAGCACGTGACCGGCCAGGACGACGACGATCGCGGCAAGAAAGGCGAACGAGACCCCCAGGCCGGGCAGCGGCTGAGCGATCCGCTCGATGCGCGGGCCGATGTACTTGGTCTGCGAGTCGGTGACGCGATAAGCGGCTCCTCGCGCGACTTCGAGCATGCCCAGCGTGACGATGAACGAGGGGATCGACCAGCGCACGGTGACGAGCCCGTTCAAGAACCCGCAGGCCGTCCCGACGCAGAGACACACCGCAACCGCGGGCCAGAGCGGCCAGCCCCAGTTCGACATGGCGATTCCCAGCGCCGCACCCGAGAGGGCCAGGACCGAGCCGACCGAGAGATCAATTCCCCCGGCGATCAAGACCAGCGTCATCCCGACGGCGATCACCGTCAGGTCGGGGATCTGGTTGACAACGCTTTGAAGCGTGCGCCAGGTCCAGAAGTGCCGGCTCAGGAGGCCGAAGAGGAGGATCAGGGCGCCGAGCACGATCAGCATGGCCAAGAGATCGGTCACGCCGGTGAGCCGCTGGCCCAACCGGAGCGGTGGAGCTGAGTTGGAATCAGTGGTCGTTGGCTCGGCCTCGGTCAGCTTAGCTGCCATCGGTGTCAGCACGCCCCAGCGAAACGATCCGCGCAATTGGAAGGATAGAATCCGCGAGCGTATAGCATGAGTCAATCCCATGCCGTGGCCCCGTTATGAGCCAGTAATTGAATTATGAGGAGCCAGGGCGCATGATAACCTCAAAATGTGCGATCGACTTCCTGTTGGTGAGAGAGTGTTTGGTGAAGCCAAAGTCATCGTAGCAGTACTTCTGCGCTTTCCAAGGGCAGGTCGAAATCCAGGGCGGCAATCTGATGAGAGTTAAGAGTCTGAACATTGAGAACTTCCGGGGATTCCGTTACTTCCAGATGAAGGATCTAGGCCGGGTCAATCTGATCGTCGGCACCAACAACTGCGGAAAGACGACTGTCCTCGAAGCCGTCAACATTTTGACTGCGACCGGGGATGCCTCGGCAATCTGGTCAACGCTTTCTCGACGGGGGGAAGACCTTTGGGTGGAGCGCGATCTGGCGCCGCCTGCGTACTTAAGGCAGGTCGAAATACGGCGGCTGTTTCGAGGCCATGATATCGACGTCGGCACGTCCTTCGGACTCTCGGGCGAGCTAGATACCACTGGCGTGACAATGACCGCAAAGGTTGAGGAGTTCCGCCAAATTCAGCCGGAACTATTCGAGAGCGAACTCCCTCCAGTAGAATCCTCCGAGGAATTCCTCACTCCCTTAAGGCTTTCGCTCTCTTGGTCGCGTGGGCCATCGAGGAATTTCGACCTCGCCATTCCCATCAGCCGAGGCGGGGGCGTCTCAATAGAGGCATTCCGCCGCGCCTCGCGGGCGGTTGCACCTAACGCCTTCCCACTCCGATTCGTCACAGCGTCCTCTCTGACGGCCGAACCTGTCACTGCACTCTTCGAGGAGATTGTTCTGACGCCGGAAGAAGATTTGGTGACTGACGCTCTGAGGGTCATCGAGCCTGCGATTGAAAGAATCGCATCAGCCGGATCGGAGAGAGTTCGGCCCAGTGCCCGATTTCCCAGTCGAGGAATCTTCATCCGGCTCAATGGCGTCAAGGATCGGGTTCCCATCGGCAGCATGGGCGACGGCATCTGGCGGCATGCTGGGCCTGGCGCTCAATGTGGTGCACTCGTCGAACGGCATCCTTCTCGTTGATGAGATCGACACCGGACTTCACCATACGGTAATGAAAGAAATGTGGAAATTCCTGTACAATACCGCAGAGAAATACGAAGTTCAGGTCTTCGCCACAACTCACAGCCGCGATTGCTATCAGAGTCTGGCGGCTGTCTGCCGTGATTCGGTCGCCGAGAACAGCGATGCCACGATCCAGCGGATCGAGCGGCACCGCGAGGAGTCAGTCGCCTATACCGAGCAAGAGATCATCGCCGCCGCCGAGCGTGACACTGAGGTTCGCTAAACATGGCCCGAAGCAACCCCAACAAACTCCTCGTCGAAGGTGACGAGGAGAAACGCACGGTTCCTTACCTCATGGACGAGTACGTCGTTTGGGGCGATCGGCCTGACGATTGGGTCGTTGAGGTTACTGAGTTCGGTGGAATTGAGCCCTTGCTTAAACCTGGCGTTATCGAAGTGGAACTTAAAACTCCAGGACTCAGTGCGGTCGGAATTGCCATCGATGCGAATGATCAGTTCGAGTCGCGGTGGTCAAGGATAAGAGAACGCTGCCTGAGGGTCGCTCCCGACTTCCCGGAAAAACTACCCACGGAAGGTCTCACCCACGTGAATGAACACGGATTGCGAATCGGGGTCTGGATCATGCCCGACAATCAGTCTCGCGGGATGCTCGAGACATTCCTGAGTTATCTCATCATGCCGGAGCGTTCGACTCTTTGGACCTTTGCGCAAGAAGCCTGTGCCCGATCGCGCGACCATGGCGCACCCTACACCGACTCTCACCGCGATAAAGCGGATATCCATACCTATCTGGCGTGGCTCGACCCCCCAGGGCGGTCCCTGCACGTTGCAGTGCTGGCAAGGGCGCTGGATGGGCGGCTGCCACTGGGCGAACAATTCGCAAAGTGGTTCATCGATCTTTTTCAGCTCACGCCTCGACCGACACCAATTTCACGATCCGACGACGTCAGTGACTGAGCGTCTCCGCCGTGATGAGGTCCACAGGCGTCGTGGTGTCTGCGGATGTTGCCTCGTGCCGGAGCATCTTCAGAGCCAGTTCGATGCCATAGACGGCGAGTTGGCCGGCGTGCTGGTCGGCGGTTGCCAGCACCGAGCCGTCCTTGATGGCCGACTGGATCGCCGTGATGTTGTCGAAGCCGACGATGAGAACCTCGCCGGACCGGCCTGCCGACTTGACGGCGGCGAGCGCACCAAGCGCCATGCTGTCGTTACAAGAGAGCAGAGCCTTGATCTGGGGATGCTCGCCCAGCATTGCCGAGGCGATCCGGTTGGCCTGGTCCATTTCCCACTGAGCGGTTTGCGAGGCGGCGATCGAAATGCCGGCCGAATTCAGCGCATCCTCGAAGCCCAGCTTGCGCTGTTGACCGTTGAAGGCGGTGCGGATCCCTTCGAGCAGGCCCACCTGGTCGCCCTTCTTCAAACGGGCGGCCAGATACTCGGCCACCTTGCGGGCGCCCGCGCGATTGTCCGGTCCCACGAACGGAACCTTGGTCCGCTGATCGGCGAGCACCTGGGCGTCGAGCTTGTTGTCGATGTTGACCACGACGAGTCCCGCCTCCTGGGCTCGCTTGCAGGCGGAGACCAGCGCCTTGGAGTCGGCCGGGGCGATCACGATGGCATTGACACCCTGGGCGATCATCTCATCCAAAAGCGCCACCTGGCGGCTCAAGTCGCGCTCGTCCTTGATGCCGCTCTCGATCAGCTCATAGTCGCCCGCGTGCTTTTGCTGGTGTTGTTTGGCCCCCTCGGCCATCGTCGCGAAGAACTCATTGGCCAAGGACTTCATCACCAGTGCGATGCGGGGTTTCGCCGGGGAAGTGGAAGTGCCAGGAGACGAGGGCGATAATTTGGCATCTTGCGGGGCATCGCTGCTACACCCCGCGGCGAGCAGGATTCCCAGGGCCAGAATGAATGGGCGCGTCGAAGATATACAGACGATCGCGTTTCTGGCATCGTGCGGCTTCATGGTTTCGTTCCGACGAAATGACTCGGCGGCTGGCTCGACAGTTGCACCAGGGCCTCGAGCACGCGCGGCTTCTGCTCGGGTCGCAGGATCAGATAAGCGTGATTACCATTCGATCCCTCCTCGAACCGTGTAAAGCCGTCGGGTTCGACGATCACGCGCCCGCGTGGGGAGACGTCGAAATAGCTGCGATCGCCTTGCACCGCATAGAGCACGCTGGTCAGGTCCCAGGTCGGGCGGTTGTGCGGCGGCGGGTTGCGGCGGATGTAGGCTTCGGCCACCGGATGGTGGGGCACATAAGCATAGTCGCGCTCGATGCTGACCGCGGGGTAGGGCAGGGCGATCCCGATCTCGAAGCCGCTGTAGACCATGGCCGTGGGCCAGCGCTCGGCCAGGGCCCGGGCGCTCTTGACGTCCTTGACGACGTTGTATTCCAGGAAATGGCGATTGCCGTCGATGGGCTGAAATGCCCCGGCCATCAGCGAGAGTAATCGAATCTTGCGCCGCACGAGATCCAGGCCGGATAGCGGCGAATGTCGGTCCGCGGCCGAATCAAGCAGCCGGGCGAGGTTGGTGGAAAACCCGACCTGCGCGATGACCACGGATTGATCGGGCTGGGCCGCCAGGGCGGCGCGGAGCACCGACACAGCATCCGGGGCGGGATGGTGTGAATTCAGGTCGTGAGGATATCGAACGTGGTCTCCATCCTTTTGCTCAGCGAGGGCGAGAAACGCACTCTTTTCGGCAACGCCTCCCTTGCCGACGGCGCCGATCGGGATCTCGCCGCGCCCGTAAAACGTATTCACGGCATTGACAAAGCGAGCAGCCAGCTCGTGGTCGGCGCTGATCGTGACCGCCAGGAGCTGGCACTGCCCCCGCGACTGGAGCGCGTGGATCATTCCCAGGGCCAGCACGTCGTCGCAATCGCCGCAGATGTCCGTATCGAAGATCAGGCGAACGGGCTCGGCGGACTGTGCCACGCGTGGGTTCAGGAACATGATCATCGCAACCGCCAGGATGGCCGTGCGGGCAACCACGTCATACATGGAGATATTAGACCCCACTATTCGCAACGGAACTGAAAGCCCTGCCGAATCGCTTCTGACTCGTCCTGCCGCATCGGCTAGTCACCGGTGTGTGATCCTCGGTTTCCGGCGAGGACCGCTGCGCATTCGGACTCGATCGCTTGCCGTTCGGCTTGGGCCTCGGCCAGGAAATCGCGGAGCCGCCACGCCAACAATTCTTTGCGGCGGGCCAAGACTTCCAAGGCGCGATTTTGGGCTTCGAGAGTTTCCCTTTCCTGCCGGAGCTTTTCCGTAGCTGGAGTCAGGTAGCTGGCTTCGGCGGCCTCGAGTTTGTGTGTCAGAAGCGCCAATTCAGCCTGCTCAACCTCGGATAGTCCACCATCCCGTCGACGCTCACGCAGTTGGTGAAAGCGAGAACGCTTTGGCTCGTCCCACATGAGGTTCGCCTCCTCAGCGACTTGGCTCCGTTACAATGGCTTTAACAATAGATCGTAACAAACCTCATCGTTGCCAGCCGATCAATTCTTTGCATCTTGCCATACCCGCGCCGCGACCACCAGTGGCCGGGCGGGTATCGTCTTCGACGCTCCGCGTCGTCATGGGTGGCCTTGCACAATTTCCTGCTCACGGTCCGCCCGCCGTTCGCCGGGCCAATATGGGGGAAGTCCTGGACAATGATCGGGATAGGCAGCCCCGGGGGGCAGGGCAGCGACGAATTGCCGCGAGGACGGAGTTCTGTTTAGGAATGGTCCAGGGAGGAATCAGGCATGCTGCTTACCATCGAAGGCACATTCAAAGACGGGAAAGTGGAATTGAGCGAGGCGCCGCAAGGCCTGCGCGAAGCGAAAGTCCTGGTCACCTTCCTGGGTTCCGCCCAGGCCAAGCCGCACCCGCAGATGATGCGGTTCGGGCAGTTTTCGGGCCCCCAAGAAAAAATGTCCACCGAGGAAGACTTCCGCGGTGCGGAGTGGCGCGGCGATAGCACCGATGCCAACTAAACACGTTAAGGAATCGACCTACTCCCAGCCGCCGCGGTTCAACCCAAAGCGAAATGACGTCAAGGTGACCGTCTAGGGATGCCAAACCTGCCCGGTGTCAACCACCTCGACGCGGTTCGGGCCCTACAGTGGGTCGGCAATCACGCCAGCAGTTCCTTGACCACTCGCGCCGGCTCGACGCCGGTCAAGCGCTGGTCGAGGCCCAGATAGCGGTAACTGAACCGGCGGTGGTCGAAACCGAGAAGGTGCAGCACGGTGGCGTGAAAGTCGCGGATGTGCACGGGGTCCTTGACGATGTTATACGAGAAGTCGTCGGTTTCGCCGTAGATCGTACCGGGCCGTGCGCCTCCTCCGGCCATCCACATGGTGAAGCAGCGCGGGTGATGGTCGCGGCCGTAGTTGGCGTGCGATAAGCCTCCTTGCGAGTAAACGGTCCGGCCGAATTCGCCGCCCCAGATGATCAGGGTTTCGTCGAGCAGTCCGCGCGACTTGAGGTCGTGGATCAAGCCCGTGCAGGCCTGGTCGATGTCGCGGCACTGGTCGGGCAGCCGGCCGCCAACGTTGAAGTGGGTATCCCAGTTGTTGTGATAAACCTGTACAAACCGCACGCCGCGCTCGATCAGCCGCCGCGCCAGGAGCGCTGTATGGGCGAAGGTGCCGGGCTTTCTTGCCTGCTCGCCGTAAAGGGTGTAGGTCGATTCGGGCTCGCCAGCGACATCGGTGAGCTCGGGCACGCTGGCCTGCATGCGGAAGGCCAGCTCGTATTGCTCGATCCGGGTGTGGGTCTCGGAATCGCCCACGAGCTGATAATTGATCTCGTTCAAGGCCTTGAGCCCGTCGAGCGTATCCCGGCGCACCTGGGCGGGCACGCCGGGTGGATTGTTGATGTACAGGATCGGATCGCCGCCGCTGCGGAACGAAACGCCGGCGTGCACGCCCGGCAGATAGCCGGCCGACCACAGTCGCGCCGAGATGGCTTGAAGCTGCTCCGTATTGGTCGGCTTGGCCACCAGCACCACGAAGGTCGGCAGGTTGTCGTTGAGCGAGCCCAGGCCATAGGAAGTCCAGGCGCCCAGGCAAGGCCGGCCCGTGACCTGGTTGCCGGTCTGCATGTACGTGATCGCCGGCTCGTGGTTGATGGCCTCGGTATGCATGCTTCGAATAAAGCACATCTCGTCGACAACGCCGGCCGTGTGGGGCAACAACTCGCAGACCCACATGCCGCACTGACCGTACTTCGCAAACTTGTATTTCGAGGGAGCAATCGGAAACCGCTTTTGCCCCGAAGTCATGGTTGTCAGCCGCTGACCCTGTCGCACCGAATCGGGCAGGTCCTTGTCGTACCAGCCATTCATCTGCGGCTTGTAATCAAAGAGGTCTTGCTGCGGCGGGCCGCCGACCATGTGGAGATAGATCACATGCTTGGCTCTGGCGGGGAAATGGCTCAGCCCGACCAGTAATTTGCCTCCGGTGGGCGATGCCTCGATGCCGCCGGCGCGCGCCGCTTGTTCGAGCCCTTCCCGCGCCAAGAGTGAGGCGAAGGCCGCCCAGCCCACGGCGTTGGACCCACGGCTCAAGAACTGGCGGCGCGTTTCGGAGCGGACGTAGTCTTGGAATTGGTCCATTGTCCGTTGTCCTTTGTCGGTTGTCCGTGGTTGCGGCAACGTCGTTTAACCTGGAGCCAACGGCGACGGCGACCGTCCACGCTAGAGCAAGAAACGCCGTCGCCGTTGGCTCCGGGTTAACGAGCACGGCGTTTATGTCGCTCACTTGTTAAGAAACTCATCGAGGTTCATCAGCTCATTGGCCAACATGGTCCAGGATGCAAGGGTTGCCGGCTCGATCGAGGGATCGGGCTTCGACTCGCCCACGGCGATCAGCCTGGCGCTTTCGTCGGGGTGCGATTGATAAAAGGAGCTTAGCTTCTCGAGCGATGCCAAGGCGACGGACATTTCCTGGGGCCGGAAGGGGCGGCTCAAAACGCGCCTGGCGATATAGTCGATGCAAAGCTCCGGGCTCGGGCCGGCTCGTTTGAGTGCCGCTTCGGCCAGGGCACGGGCTGCCTCGATAAATTGAGGGTCGTTGAGTGTGACCAGCGCCTGAAGCGGCGTGTCGGTCCGCTCGCGGCGGACCGTGCAGATCTCACGACTGGGTGCGTTGAAGACTTCCAGCGACGCCGGGGCGCGCTCCGCTTCCAGAAGGTGTAGAGGGTGCGGCGATAGAGCCGGTCGCCGTGATCGGGCTCGTAGCGCTTGGTGTTGCTTTCGGGCATGGCGACGGTTTCCCAGACCCCTGGGGGCTGGTAGGGCCTGACGCTCGGGCCTCCCTGCCTGGCGGTCAGAAGTCCGCTGGCGCAAAGCGCCGTGTCGCGAATCATCTCGCCATCCATACGGAACCGCGGCCCGCATGAGAGCAGCCGGTTGTGCGGGTCTTTCTCGCGTTTTTCCCGCGGAGACGCGGCCGACTGACGGTAGGTTGCCGATTCGACCATCAACCGGAAGAGCCGCTTGACGTCCCAACCCTTCTCACGAAACTCGACCGCCAGCCAGTCCAGGAGTTCGGGATGGGACGGAAGCTCGCCGCTGACGCCGAAGTCGCCCGAGGTGCGCACGAGCCCGGTGCCGAAGACCTCCTGCCAGAACCGGTTGACGGTAACCCGGGCCGTCAGCGGGTGCTCGGGCCGCACGAGCCAGTTTGCCAGTCCCAGGCGGTTTGGGGGCAGTTCGCGCGGCATCGAGGGCAAAGCATCGGGCGTATGGGGCTTGACCGGATCGCGGCGCTTGTCGTACTCGCCGCGAAAGAGCAGAAAGGCCATTGCCGGCTCGGACCGCTCGTGCATCACGTGCGCAAACGTCCCCCGCTTCTTGATGGCAGCCTCCTCCGCGAGCAGGGCGACCAGCTTGCCGTGCAGTTCCCTGAATGCAGGGTCCACCTGCAAGAGCCACCAGGAGAATGCCTTATCCAGCTCGCCGCTTGACCGCTGGGCTGGTGCGGCGCGGACGAGCGTGGCGGCAAGCCTGGCCCCGGCGAGCTGGCCCACCTCGCGCGGCGAGAGGACGCGATCGTAGATTCGCACCGCTTCGATCTTCGCCCCGTCGAGCCGGTCCGAGGCGTGCCGCTGACCGATTGTGAACGGAACCTCGGTGCGGATCGAGTGCGCCAGAGCGTCGGCGTCCGTGGTCGTTGCCTGGGGCTCGCCGTTGACGTAGATCCTGACTCCGGCAGCCCGGGCCGAGCCGTCGTAGGTCACCAGCAGATGAGTCCAGACGCCCTGGGGAATCTCCGTGGTCGATCCGACCTTGAGCCCGTCGCCCGGCCAGGAGTGGATGATGTGGGTGCCAGCCCGGCCGCGCTCCAGCCACAGGTCCCAGCCCTGGTAGCCGTGCTGGTTATTCATGCGGGCGATCACCGCGCCGGTCATCCCGGACCTGGGAACCTTGACCCAGGCCCCGTACGAGAAGGCATGGTCTTGCTGGAAGTCGCCCGCAGCGGCAGCCGCGGCGCTGTCGAGGGGACCGTCGTGCTCTCCCTCTGTCCCGGTCGCGACGGCCAGCCGCAAGCCGCTGGCCGGGATCAGGCTGGCCAGGGCCGATCGGTCCAGCCCGGCGAGCCATCTGGTGAAGTCGGGCCGTGCAGCCTGCTTGCGGCCGCCGAGCCGGCGCTCCAGTTCGGCTCGATCGGCGCGAGCGGCCTGCCAGCGAGGCTGGTCGTCCGGGCTGGGTACAAACATCGTTGGCGGCGTGTCCTTGATATTTCCGTCCATGATCGGCTGGGTCGTGTTGTTGAAGAAGGCAGCAAGCTCGTAAAACTCGCGCTGGGAGAGCGGGTCGAATTTATGGTCGTGGCACACGGCACAGCCCGCCGTGAGGCCCATCCACACCTGCGAAACGGTCTCGGTGCGGTCGCGCGTGTAGAGAACCTGGTATTCCTCGGGGATGACCCCACCTTCATTCGTGGTCATGTTGCAGCGATTGAAGCCGGTGGCGACCTCCTGGTCGAGCGTGTGATGGGGCAAGAGATCGCCGGCGAGCTGCTCGATCGTGAAGCGGTCGAAGGGAAGGTTGCGGTTGAAGGCGCTGATGACCCAATCGCGGTAAGCCCAGGCCTCGCGGTAATTGTCGAAGTGATAGCCGTTCGTGTCCGCATAACGGGCCGCGTCGAGCCAGTAGCGAGCGCGGTGCTCACCCCAGCGCGGCGAATCGAGCAGCCTGGTCACGAACGACTCATAGGCATCGGACGCGGAGTCGTTGACAAACGCCTCGACGTCGGCCGGGCCAGGCGGCAATCCCGTGAGATCCAGGCTGAGGCGGCGGGCCAGAGCGCGACGGTCGGCCTCGGGCGCGGGATTCAGCCCATTCTGCTCGAGCTGGGCCAGCACGAACCGGTCGATCGGGTTCTTGACCCACGCGAGATTCTTGACCGGCGGCAGCTCGGGGCGCCGCGGGGCAATGAGCGACCAGTGCGGTTGATACGCCGCACCGTCCGCAATCCAGCGCGTCAGCCGGTCTTTTTGCTCCGGGGTCAATGTTTTCGTCGTGGCAGGAGGCGGCATGACTTGCTTGCGATTCTTGGCGTTGATTCGCGTGATCAGCTCGCTGGCCGCCGGGTCGTCCGGGGTGATGGCGCCCATTTCGATGGCCGCCTCGCGCTTATCGAGCCGCAGGTCGGCCTTGCGCGCGGCACTATCGGGCCCATGGCAGGCGAAGCAGTTCTCGGCCAGGATCGGCCGGATGTCGCGGTTGTATTCGAGCGTCGCCCGATCGGCGGCCAGGGCGGGTCCGCTGGCGGCGCAGGCAGCCAGGATCAGCAGGTGCAACACATGTCGTGTTGCGACGGCACGGGCCGTTTGGGTGCGCGGATTGGAGCTACGGACAAGCTGCCCTTGCCACCGATGTTTTGACTGGCACATCAAGCGACTCTCCTGGACGAGGGCGTGAGAAATCCTGGGCGGGCGGCTGCGAGCCTGGCTGGCGGGCTCGAGCCCTGAACTGGCAGTAATTCTATTCTAACACGACTGAGCTGGAAATGCGACCCAACGTTCGGCGCGGGCGAAGGCTGGTGGGTCGGAAGCTCGCGATATCGCCCTGTGCCTGCCGAGCACCCTTGCACTCTGGAGACACCGGGCCAATGTTGCATCCGGTGAGTAGTCCACGTATTGGTTTGCCGGATCTGCCTCAGCGCGCAGAAGCACCGCGCAAACAAACAGGCGGATCTGGTGACCGCGGCGACCTGAAGGGCCGGGTGCAAACGACGAAACATGCAACTCGTCCGGGTCGCAATATCGAGTCAACTGGAGGACTTCCCGAAGTTGCCCCTGTATCGGCTCCGGAATCCTCCCGCTGTCGCGGATCGTTCGAAGCTCAGCCAGCACTTTATCATCGAGAAACCCATAATCGGCCCTCGCTATCTCCAGGAGCATGGTGTCGTCGATGTCGCGACGTGCGCGTTCGAGCAAGACTTCAGCGGACGCCGGGAATGCCGCGATCAGCGCAGCAGGAATACCTATCACCACTCGATTTCCTTCGGCAGCGGCCAAACTTACCGGGTCGATCGCGGTGGGGCAAGGTATCCCCCACCCACATCGGGGAAGTGGCTTAGATGGGACCTAGCCCGACCCCTGAAGCGCAGCGCCCCTTAGAATGAGCCCATCATCCCCGCCTTGACCTGTTCGTAGACGGCCTTCAAGCGGGCCTCGTTGGCCTTGGCCGATTCGGCTTCGTTGAAGAGCTCCTTGAGTGTTCTTTCCTGGGCTTCTTTCACGAGATTGGTCTTTCTTTCCTGGGCGTGCTGGAGCCGGAGTTCGGACCGGCGAGCCTCCTTTTCCGCTTCGGCCAAGGATAACGGGGAAGCCTCGCGCGGCTCGCGCTGGCGCTGCGCGGCAGCGAGCCTTTCCTGCGCTCGCATCAGGTCCGTTTTGGCAAGTACGATCTCACTCTCGGCCGTTTCAAGGTCGAATTTGAGGATTCCCTCGGTGTATTCGGTAATTGCGATCTCAGCGACCTTACGCGTGAGCTGAGCGTTCAGGTAATTCGCCTGCGCCCACGCGATCCGAACCTGATGAGCGACGAGCTTGCGCCGGCGTTCGCGATACGCGACGAAGAGCGCCAGGACCAGGCTCGCGACGAGAACCACGATCATCAGGCTCAGAATTGTGTAGCGAGGGCGAGAAAGTCGCATGGGCGGAGCCTCGATGGATCAGATCGCGCTCACCACTGCGATTCTAGCCATCCCGTAGTGCCTAGTCCATTTGTTAACGAGTCGACGTTGCCGAACTCGGCAAAGACCGCGCAGGCCGGCTGGTTCGGCGGCATGACGCGATACATGCTCCCGGGATTCGCTCCCAGCCTCTGTTCAAGGCCGACCCGCCTCAGGCTTGAACCCGCGCAGGTTGGCGCCGGAGAGCTTCAGTGCCACCGCATATGGGCAATCAAGGAGACTTCGTCCTCGATCTCGAGTTCACGCCCGACGGGAACAGGCTCACGACGGCCGGGGCTCGGTGGAACCCGACGCAGTTTTCCCGATTGATTCACCTCTTCACGCGCTTGTGGACGACGAGAGTCTGCGAACCGGACGCGGTCTTGAACTGCATCGGCCGCTTCTTCCCCTCGGGGTCGAAGCAGACCTTCAGCGTGTCCCCGCTTATCTCGTAGATGCCCAGTATGACCGCTCCCTGGTTCGGGCCCTCGGTCACCGTCGCATCAAGGGTCTTCGGTGACTTGGACGGGTCGAGCTTCTGCGTGGCGGCTTCGATCACCTCGTCACCCTTCTTGACAGCATACTTGTCTCCCTCGAAGGTGACCGTGATACCCTTGAACTCGGCAGCCGGTATCTCCTTGCCACCGGTTTCGATGGACTCGAACGTCCAAGTGCCCTGGAACTTCTTGAGTTCTTGCTTTACATCTTCGTTGTCGTCCGCCCGCGCGCCTGTTCCACCAGATGCGGTGAGTACGAGCGTGCAGAGCAGTGTCGCAAGTGCGATTCGCATACGTATCCTCCTTCGACTTCCATGCAAGACAGGCCAGGCATAGGCTGTTTGGCTCTGATTCTCGCGCTTCCAGAGCGCTCGGTCAATAAGAAGAGCGTACGTGAATTCGCAATCAAGGCGTGTAAACTCGGGCCATCCGGCAAGCCGGCCTAAAGCGAATCAGCGCTGATCACTTCACCCCCGGATCGGGTCCCGAGTGCATTCCAGGCCGGCAGGCTGATCGTCGATTTGATGAAGCGGACCGACCCGTCCAGGAGCAGGACGTTCACGCCGCCAGGGTGCAACGAGCTGGGACCGATGAACGAGTTGACGTTGCCGAACCCGGCGAAGACCGCGCAGGCCGGCTGGTTCGGCGGCATGACGTGATAATAGGGGCCGCCTCGGCCCGTATCCTGGAGCGTCCAGTACTCGCCCTTGAAGTCCCAGAGCGGCACGCTGGCCGCGGTGCAGAGGGTGAAATCGTTCTGCGGCCCGCCATTGGTGTACTGGCCGATCGAATAGACCAGGTTGAGTCCGCGCGTGTTCTGACCCGACATTCCCTTGACCCACTCGCTCATCGCGGCCGTGTTGCTCGTGCCGTCGAGCACGCTGGAAAACGTGACGCGCGTGCCAAAGAACGGGTTGCCGCCGAGCCACCAGGTTACCCCGTTGACGCCGCCGCCGTTATTTTGCCGGTTGGTACCGCCGTTGACCGCGTAATTGACCGTGGTCACCCGGGCATCGAACCCAACGGCAAGGTTCTCGGTCGAGCCGGGGTTGGGGTCGGACGGACAGAGATAACCAGGGATGAGCGTGGACATGACCGTTGTATTGGCGGGAACAGAGTTGCCATTCACCACGTCGCTCAGCATGAAGTTGTAAGCGTCGTAGACAGCACGCTGCTCGAGATAATTGGTCAGCCGAAGATGAACCGAGGCGGTCTGGGGCACTAGCCCGGAACCGGTCGAATTGCCCGCGAGATCCACGCTCCCGACCGGCGGTCCGACATCGAAAGACGATATGTACTGGTGTAGCCCCAGACCGATTTGCTTGAGGTTGTTGGTACACTGGACTCTGCGGGCTGCTTCGCGCCGACTGAACCGCCGGCAGCAAGAGAGCGATCAGGACCCCGATGATCGCGATGACGACCAAGAGCTCGATCAACGTGAAACCGGAACGTTTGCATTGCATGGTATCGTCTCCCAGCAAGCTATTGCCGAAAGAACGGCCCGCCGGACAAGAAATCATCGGGAGGCCCCCCAACAGCCGAATGTTTGTCCAGTTTCGGACGATTCGGCAATGATCTTGGTAGATTGACGTGCTGTCTGGTGAGGAAGGGGTTGGAGCGTGAAGACGCGCGACGCGCGCCACGAGCGGCTGCCCGTTGAGGATCTGCGATATATTGACGCAGTTCTGCGATCGGTTCGAGGTTGCCTGCCGTGCGGGCGAATCTCCCGACCTCTCATCGTATCTCGCTCTGGCACCGGAACAAGTGCGGGAACCGCTTTTCCGCGATTTGCTGCGCCTCGACCTGGACTATCGGCTCGAGCGCGGCGAATGTCCGAGCGCGCACGAGTATCGCCAACGGTTTCCCGAGCTCTGCAAGGTCGTCGACGCGGTTTGCGCGTCAGAGCTGAATCGTCGGGTCTCGTGCTCGACGCGCCAGCCGCCTTGTGCCGTGCCTTCGGGCAACACGACGGTCAGCGTCGTTGCTGGCGCGGATACTGCTGGTGCGGAGGATTTCCGCCTCCACCAGCCGCAAGGATTCGGCGCGGCCGGGTATGAAATTCTCGAGGAACTGGGCCGCGGCGGCATGGGCGTTGTCTACAAGGCCCGCCAGGTTGCGCTTGACCGGGAAGTTGCGCTCAAGGTCATCAAGACGGGCGGATTTGCCACCGAAGCCGAGCTGCTGCGGTTCCAGAACGAGGCGGAGGCGGTTGCGCAACTGGATCATCCCCAGATCGTCCCGATCTACGAGGTCGGCCAGATCGAGGGGCTGCCGTATTTCAGCATGAAGCTGATCACTGGTACAAGCCTCGACAAGCGGCTCGCCGAATTCGCCGGAAACCCCCGCGCCTCGGCCCGGATCGTCGCGATCGCCGCCACCGCGCTCCATCACGCCCATCAGCGCGGGATACTGCACCGCGACCTGAAGCCGGCCAACATCCTCCTGGACGAGCACGACGAGCCGCATGTGACCGACTTCGGCCTGGCCAAGCGAATCGGGGCCGATGGTGAACTGACACAAACCGGAAGTTTGATGGGAACGCCGTCGTACATGGCGCCCGAACAGGCCAGCCAGGCCAGAGGTGCTCTTTCGACGGCGACCGACGTTTACGGTCTGGGCACGATTCTTTATGCCTTGCTCTCGGGCCGGGCCCCTTTTGCCGGCACCACCCTGGTCGAGACCCTCGATCTCGTACGGAGCAAAGCTCCCGAGCCCCCTTCGCTCATCAATCCGCTGGTGCCGCGCGCGCTCGAAATCATCTGCCTCAAGTGCATGGAGAAGGAGCCGCATCGCCGCTACGGTAGCGCACTTGCGCTGGCGGAGGACCTCGAGCGCTGGCTCGTGGGCGTGCCGATCCTGGCCCAGCCGGTCGGGCCCGCAACACGCGCCTGGATGTGGTGCCGCCGCAACCGCGCTGGCCGCCATGGCGGCCCTCTTGCTGCTGGCGGTAGTTGGAGGGCTGGCGGGCGTGACCTGGAAGTGGCGCGAGGCCGACCGCCAGCGCAAGAGTGCCGAGACATTAAACGAGCTCTTGACAGAACGGCTCCTGGCCCAGGCTTCGCCGGAGCTGGACCCGCTCGCCAAGAACGTGACCGTGCGCGAGCTGCTCGATCGGACCGCGGCCCAGCTCGGCGGCTGGCTCGACGGTCAGCCGGAAGTCGAAGCCAGGATCCGGGCGACGATTGGCGGGGCCTATCTTTCGCTCGGCCAGTACGACCGGGCCGAGACCCACCTCCGGACCGCTCTTCGCCTGGAAATCGAGCATCGCGGCCCCCAAGATCGCGACACCCTTCGCGTTCAACAATCTTCTGGCCACGCTCCTCGATCGGACCGATCGCGGCGCCCTGGCGGAAGCGCTCATCCGCCGCAATCTGGCCGACTGCCGCCGCGCGCTGGGCGCCGACGATCCGATCACCCTCGATGCCGCCGAACGTCTCGGCTCGATACTCGTTCATCTCGGCAAGGACGACGAGGCCGAAACCATCTTCCGCAAGAACGTGGCTGATCGGCGCCGGGTACTCAAGCCCGAGCATTCCGACACGCTCCGCTCGATCTACCTGTTGAGCCGGCTGCTGCGGCATCGCCGTCAATGGAGCGCCGCCGAGAAACTGGCTTACGACTACGCCCATAGCGTCCAATGCTCGCTGGGCACCAACCACCCCGACTATGTGCTGGCCCTCACCAACCAGGGGGACGTGCTGCGCGACCAGGGTAAGCTCAGCGAGGCTGAGCCCTACTATCGCCACGCGGCCGCCGAGGCCTGCCGCATCTTCGGTCCTGATCACCGATCGGCCCGGGCCGCGGCGAGCAATCATGAGAAGCTGCTGCGCGAGCTGGGACGTACTGGCAACCGTTGAGCTTCAGGGATAATGCGGCTCGTTGCCGTGTTTCCACTTGATATTGCAGCCCATGCTGGGCCGCTGGTCACGGCTTACAGGCGTGCCCGCCAGCACGGCGTCGAGGGCGGCCCGCAGGTCTTTGCCCGAGACCGGAATCGCGTTACCTGGCCGGCTTCCGTCCAACTGACCGCGATAAACCAGCTCCCGATTCTTGTCGAAGACGTAGAAGTCAGGCGTACAGGCCGCCTTGTACGCTTTGGCGGTTTCCTGGGTCTCGTCGTGGAGATAGGGGAAGGTGTAGCCAACCTCGACTTTCTCGCGGGCCATCAGCTCGGGGCGATCATCGGGATAATTGGCCACGTCGTTGGAATTGATGCCCAAGACGGCCACCCCTTTTTGCTGATATTCCCTGGCCAGCCCGGCCAGTTCGTGGCGGACGTGCTTCACGTAGGGGCAATGGTTGCAGAGGAAGACGACGAGCGTTGCCGGAGCATCCGGAAAGTCTTCGAGACCGACCAGATTGCCATCGGTGTCGGGGAGCCGAAAACTGGGTGCTTGCGTTCCCAGGGAGAGCATTGTCGAAGCTGTCAAAGCCATGGGTAGGGTCCTCTCGGATGTCAAGGGCACGAAATGCCTGGGATCGGGACGCAAATCACTTCGCGGTAAAGACGTCTTTCGTTCTGCGAAAGAAATCCCTGGCGCGGAGCGAAAGGCGGCACTTATCATTGCGCCGAGCCTTGGCTGTCGAGCCAGTCATCCCACATGGGGTTTCGTCTGGGATTGGGCGGTTTGCGCATCGTCGGCCGCGGCTCTTCCTCTTGACCAGCCGGGTTTGACGACTGCCGTTGAGGCATCCAGTCGCCGAGGTCGCCCGGGTGCATTTCCACTAGAATAATGCGCCGGCAGTGCTTTTGACGCGAGTCGACCCACATCTGGAACTGCCGGGCGTCGGCCATGATCTGCTTCAGCGGTCGAGTGCTCGATCCCGGGTTGCGCAGCTCTGCGAGGAGCCCGCGCGCGTACCGGTCAGTCCGCTGAGGGGGCTCGCAGCCTTCGGCGTCACACAGCAGCGGAAGCTTGTCGAGCAGGCCGGACTCGAGGGCCCATTTAATCCACACCCGCAATTGATGACGGTTGGCGGAGGCTTCTGGTCTGGGCATGGCTTAGTCCGCTCCTCTACTGTGGAATGCGAAGATTGCGAGCGAATAGCCAAGCAACGCGCCGGCTGTGTTGAGAAATCGAATATAACTGCCCAGGAGCGCTTCCAGAATGCCCTTTCGTTTCATGTCTAGCGGCGGCCTGGTCGCGGGCCAAAGTCTCCTACAGGTCCTCCCGGTGGTAGCCCTCCGGGTGGCGGCCCTCCCATTTTACCCATGCCGGGGCCCATGGTGCGATGTTGGCGGTGGCATCCCATGCACGAGCCGGTTATCTCGTTGTGGGCTTCCAGGGCGGCGTCACGGTTTTTGGCCTTGGCGGCCTTGTTGAGGGCATTGGCCGATTCACCAAAGGCCGCGCTCAGCGTGGCCCACGATTCTGGGCTTCCCTTTCTTGGTTTGTTCTGTGCCAGCGCCGCGGCCAGCCGCGCGTAATCGTCGGTTTGAGGCTGAATCGTGTTCCAGTCCGGCGCGTCGGCCTCGAGCTCCTTGCCGATCACGGGCGTCAGGGAATTTGGCCCCTTGGTGAGCTTGCCCATGATCTGTCGGATCGTGGGAGTGCCGCCGGTGGCTTCCGGCGGATCGGGGTCGGGAAACCCGGCGCCCGGGCCAGGCCCGAGGGGCGGTGCGTTCGGCTCGGTGTTTTCGGCGCAACCGGCCGTGGCGAGCAGAATGCATGTGATGAGCGGAGCGATCTTCAGTCCGAGCAACGATCGTGTCAGCATTCAGAGATCCTTGAAACAAATTTCGATCAGTTGCCGGCGCGGAGGCCAGCGGAAACCGTCAACCGTCAACGGTCGTACCCCTCGTCGGGGACGAACTCGACCATTCTAACCGATGCGAATGACATTAACAGATTGCAACGGAACACGGACGGCAAGGCAACTGGCGTGGCTGGCGGATATTGCTCTGGCAATTGACAAGCGAGGCGGTTTTCCAGGCGGTTGCCGCAAGGAGTCGCTCATGCGTTTCACGCGGATCATTCGGTTCCCATCCACGGAGTGCGATTCCTGGGACGGGTTAGGACACCGGATGGCGACGTTACCCAAATCCCCGCTCTGGAAACGTTGGCGGATCAACTACGATGCGAACCTGGACGAATTCAACGAGCGGGCCAAATTGCTGGACGAACTTCGCAGCAATCTGACCGTCGGACCCAAAGACCGGCTGCGAATCTCTCACTTTTCGGCACGGAACTCCGGCAAATGATCGGGATCACGGCGCGGGGCCCGGAAATCAACGAGCCGGGGTTGGAACGCTGGGTGGGCCTGCGATAGCGCCTCGCCGATCGCGGCTCGCAAGGCCCAGACGTCGCGTGCGTGCAGGCGGGCGTAATCAATCCGGCCGGCGTCCTCGGCATCCGTGGTCCCGGTTCCGTGGCGTGTGCCGGCGAGCTTCAAGGCCGCACGGACCTGGTTCCCAACCGCCCAGCGCGGCTCCTTGTGCAGGCTCGACCAGAGCATCAAGTACTCCACGTCTTGCTGGCCGCGCCGGTACGCCTTGAGCCGGATCGAGGGGATCGGCGGGCCGGCGCGCTCACCGCTTTTCGCGGCTTTGCCCCATGCCGGATAAAACAACGCCAGCTCGTCGGCGCGGTCCCAGGATTCCGAGGTTCCCACGGTCTGCCAGGGGAGGACGCCATCGGCGCCAAGCGACCAGACGTCGAGGCACCACCCCACCGGCTGGAGGTTCGAGCCCTCGACGGGGTTGGTCGACCCGTATTCGAGCACGATTTCACCGAAGGCGCGCTTGCGCTCGGCGACGAGATCCGGATAGCTTCGCATCGCGCTGCCGACGACATGGTAATCCAGCAGGCCGTCCAAGCTGTCCCGGCGCCACTGCGGTCGCGAGATGTCGGCTCGGAAGACAAACCGGGGCGCGGCCGCGGATGGGGACGAAGCCGAAGAACGAGGCGGGACCGCCGCCGGCCGTGATCCCGTCCCGTCCCGTGCGGCCTGATTGATTCCTTCGTGAAACGCGCGCGCGAAGTAGCGGAGCGCCCAGTAGTCCTGGAAATTGGCCGGCTCATCCAGGAGCCAGGGCGACGATCCCCGCGACCAGCCGCGCGCCTTGAAATTGTTCTTGTTGTTGAGAAAGCCCTGGAAAAGGGTCTCGGTCCAGCCTTTGGCCCCGGCATGGGCGGCGATCTCGCGGGCGGCCGCGACAAACGCCCGGCGATATGACTCCGGAAACGCCCGGTCGGCCCAGTAGTCGCCGTTGTAGTTGCCTTCCATCGGGCTGGGCCAGTTCTCGAAGAGCGGCAGGTAAAAGCACTCGACCGGCACCCGCCCGCGGGGCAAGTCGGCAAAGGCCGAGCCGTCCAGAAGCGGGCCGAACCGGCGATCCCAGGCCGACCAGTCGAGATTCAAGCGGCGGCTGTCCCATCGGGGTGCGCAGCCATCTTGCATCCGCCCGTTCTGGTTATAGGGAAGCCGGTTGAGGACCGTCCGGTGCCGGTGAGCCAGCCGGTAGTAATCGCGCTCATTCTCGGGCAGGCCGTAACAGTTCATCTCGGGCAGGAAGCTCAGGTGATCGGGCAGTGTGAAATCCCAGACCTCAAGCGTTACCGGAAGCCGCAGCGCCCTGCGCCTGCCGCCCTGCCGCAGGGCCAAGGTCAGCGTGCCGGAGTGCTTCCCCGCCGGCAGATCGTGCGGGAAGTAGATCTCGACGTGCAGGCTCTGGTTCTTGACTTCCGGCGCAGGGGAAGGCTGAAGGTAGCCCAGCGGTACGATCGGATCGGGCAGCGGCCCGCGCTGGGATGCGACGGATTGATAGCGGCCAAACTCGACGTTGATGCCTTTGGCGACCGCTTCGTCAAAGGTCAACTCGGGCTGGATCGTCCCGCCCCCAAGATCGCCGCGCAAGAGGACCTGGAAGGCCACGAATTCGTTACGCGCGCCCTGGAGCGCGACGGTCGGCACCGCGGCATTCCAGAGATGATTGACTGCCAGATAACTTTCGGGCTCGTTCGGAATCAGTTCGCCGGTTGCGGGATTGACCTTGTCGAGCTCGTCGAGAATAGCCACCTCGACAGCTCCCAGGCGGGGCAGGGCAAAGCGCGGTACGGCAGGCAGCCTTGCGGGAACCGGTACCGGCGGGAATGATTTTCCAGTGCGACCGTCCGAGAGTCGGATGCCGGCTAAAAGCGGCGGTCCGGAGTTTCCAGCCCCATCAACGGCCTTCACCGCAAGCTCAACCGTCCGTCCGGGAACCAGTGCCATTCTGCGCAGGTGCATCTCGACACGCGCGCCTGGCGGTCCAGCCATCGGAATCAGCTCACGCGGCACGTCGCGACCATCGACGCTCGCCAGGAAACCAAGCGTCCCGGCTGGGCCGGTATCGCGGGGCGTCACCCACGAAACGATGGCTTCGGCTGCCGGCAATGCCGCAGTCTGGGGCTCGACTCGCAGGCTGCTGGGAGCGGGCGGCGGCCGCCGATCCTCGGGCCCCAATTCGATCGTGAAGTAGGGAGCGCTGGCCCGGTTCTGGTCGCGACTGTAGACGAATCGATTGGGAAAGATGCGGAGGGTAAAGGTCTCGCCCGATCGAGACCATTCCGAGCCCGTGTCGTCGAATACCAGAAAGCCGTGACTGAGGCCGGCTGTGCGAGCCGCCACGACAAGCGGGTTGACCGGGATACGCTGCCAGCCTTCTTGATCCGGGGCCGTCGCGTCGGCCATTCGCCAATTCGTGCCGCCGTTGCCCAGTACCACGTGGCAAAGATCTCCGCCTGCGATCGACCAGGGAAGATCGGGGTGGCGGCGATGGCGGAAGGTCGCCCCACCCGGCTGGATCGTATAGCTGCTCCCCGTCCCCTCGAACCACTCGGCGCCGACGCTGCTCACGGTCACCCGCCGCAAGGGCTGGTCGCCGGCGAGCCGCAAGTGCAGCGCCGCCGACCGGATGGTCCGGCCTCGAAGGGGCCCGGCGTTGACGTCGAGCAGGGTCATCTCCTGGATGCTTTTGACCTTGAGCCGCGGCGCTGCGCCATTGTTGCCGTCAGCCTCACGGCCCACTTCCGAGACCCAGGTGTCACGCGTCACTTCGAGCCGCAAAACCCGGCGCGACGACGGCGCTGGCCTGCGCCGCACTGCAACAGGCCGCAGACGCGGACAGCACCCAGACAGTGAGTCTCCCAGCACCATGTCGCAAACACATCGCTCCCATGGGCGGCCGCCTTGCATTGGAACGATCGACAAGCCGCTTCGCGGCGGTCAAAGAGCCACTGCGGCTTGAACTGGCGTGGCCACGCTTTGGGCCCCGAGAAGAGTTCCGCACGATCGCTCAAAACGCGTCCATGCCCCATTCACCGCCGTGCTCAGGATTGCCGATGAGCCGCTGCCCCTTGGGATCAACGACCCAATCGAGCGCTTCCAGCGGGATCTGCCCGATCAGAACGGGGTATTCATCGCCGATCTCTCCGACATCGACGAGGCAGTCGCGCTCCTGGATTGTCAACTTCACGGCACGGTAGACAGGTAGAAGAAAATCGCCGCCCAATCCACGCGAGTGGCGCGTTCGGAGCGGTTCAAGTCCCAGTGAGGCAATCATGCGCTTGGGAAGCAGCAGCGTGGTTGCGCCGGTATCTACCACTGCGTCCGCTACTTCGATACGACGCACCTGGTCGTCGGGCAGAAGTCCCTTCTTGACACTATACAGATCCTCCAAGCTTTCGATTTTGGCGGTCACAAGAACCTTGCCCATCGTAGGGGTCTCCATGATGCATCTCCTCCTTAACCGAGGGTAGGCCAAACAAGCGAAGCACTCGGCGACTTTCAACCGTGCGTCCCAGGCCTCATCCTACCATGAAGACCAAGCGGCATTCGACCGACTTCCTCAGATCCGCAAGAACACCTTGCGGCGGTACATCCAGAAGAGGATCAGCCACAGCACAAGCAGCACGGCCGCGCCGTGGAGCAAGGGCTCGTAGGGTGGTCCCAGGACCTTGAAAACGTCCTTGCCGAGGTGAATCACGAGGTTCTGCGCGATGAAGCTCTCGAACAGCGCGGCCATGCAGTAGGCGGCGATCGAGTTCATGCCGATGACCCGGAGCGGGAACGCCCAGAATTGCACGCCCCCGATGTCGAGGACCGCATAAAAACCTGCCAGAAACAGACAGCAGAAGCCGCCGCTATAAACAACCCAGCTCGGGGTCCAGATCCGCTTGACCACCGGGCAGATGCCCAGGGCGCCGGCACTAGAGCCCGCTGCCAGCCCGGCTGCGCCCGCTACGCCAAGCCAGAACACCTTCCCCCATCGGGGCTGCGGGGATCGCAACACTCCCCCTGCCAGGAGACCGGCGATCATCGTCGCCAGCGTGGGAATGAAGCTCAACGTGGCATAGCCGCCGCCATTGGAGACGAACGGCTGCTTGCGCGGGAACAGATTCAAGAACCAGGTGTCGAACGCCCAGGCCAGGTTGCTGTTCTTGTCCCAGTGGGCTGCAAAGCCGGACAGATGATGCGGCCAGTCGGAAGGCACGCCAACCGCCGGATAATTGAAGGCGGAGCCGGGCAGCGGATAACGCGCAAATGCCGCCCAGTAGCCGGCAAGAATCACGCCGAGCGCAATCCATTGAACGCGGGCCGAAGAGAACGCCAGCACGAAAAGAAACGTATAGCCCAAGCCGATCTGGCTGAGCGTATCCTCGAACGTGAACACGGTTTGCGACGCATGCCGCGACCTCAGGAAGACGCCCAGGAATACGAGAACCAGCGACCGCCAGAGTGCGTGTGCCGTCATCATCCCTTTTGACTGCCCCCGCGCCAGCCGGCCAGCCACTGAGAACGGCAGCGCAACGCCGACCAGGAACGAAAACGACGGCTGGATCAGGTCGTGGAGCGAGCAGCCAACCCACTCCACGTGCGACTGATGATGACACAAGAGCTCCCAGATCCAATTGCCAGGCACCCGGCGGGCAACCTCGCACAGCCGGAGGACTTCGGCCATCATCAAGAACATCACCAGGCCGCGGTAAGCGTCGATCGAAGCCAGGCGCTTCGGCGGCGGGGGTGGGTCAAAAGCCGCATCGGAAGCAGACTGCATTGTATTGCCTTTTGTATTCAATTGAGTATACTCAAGACAAGTGCGTCATATGGCCTCGCCACCGTTCGCATATCAGCCTGTCGCTGATATTAAAGAGAACACTTCATCAACGTGAGGTTCGAGCGTTGTCCTGGGCGCTTACGACAAAGTTGCCGGGAGATATTCATGGAGAGTTTAACAGTACGAATCTCGAAGTCTACCCATGCGGCTCTCCGTGCCCTTGCCGATGAGACCAACGAGTCGATGACGGAGATTCTTGACAGGGCAATCGAGCTTTACAAGAGGCAGCGATTCCTGGAGGGCCTTAACGCAGACTTCGCAGCCCTGCGGAAGAACAAGGCCGTCTGGGAAGAGGAACTCGCCGAGCGTGCATTGTGGAATGTCACGCTTGCTGACGGTCTGGAGGATTGAGAACGGATGGCTGTGAAGAAACCCGCGCGTGGAGAGGTTTGGGAAGCCGACTTGGACCCGCCGAGAGGCCATGAGCAGGGAGGGGCCCGCCCGGTCTTGATCGTTTCGGACGACCTCTTCAATCAAGGGCCGAGCGGGCTGGTGATTGCACTCCCGATATCGAGCAAGGACAAGGGAGTGCGCTCACATGTGCCTGCCGGACCAGGCGAGGGCGGCTTGAAAATGAGGAGCCTCATCAAGTGCGAAGCGATCCGTTCCATTTCAACGGACCGCCTTGGTCGTCGTTTTGGGGCGGTGTCACCCGCGACGATGAATGCCGTCGAAGAACGCTTACGGATCTTGATGGATCTCTGAACAAGAATCGCCAACGGCAACTGGCAATTGAAGCAACCGCAAGCGGTTGGTCAGATGCCATACAACTCTCCATACTTTTGCCGCAGCGCATCGATCAAGGGGCGATGATCGGGCTTCGTACCGGTGATCCGCTCGATCAAGGCCGCCGGCCGGTAGCGCTGGCCGTGCCGATGCACGTTGGCGCGCAGCCATTCGAGCAGCCCCCGGAAATCGCCCCGGGCGAAGGCTTGGTCCAGTCCGCCCAGGTCGGTCTGGGCCTGGGCGAAAAGCTGCGCGGCGTAGAGGTTGCCTAACGTGTAGGTCGGAAAATAACCGATCAGGCCCGCGCTCCAGTGGATATCTTGCAGGCAGCCTGCGGCATCGTCGGGCGGCGTGACGCCCAGCGTTTCCTGGTACTTCTGGTTCCAGGCCGCGGGAAGCTCGGCGGCCGGCAAATTCCCGCTCAGTAAATCCTGCTCGAGCTCGAAGCGGACGATGATGTGCAGGTTGTAAGTTGCCTCGTCGGCGGAAACCCGGATCAAGGACGGCGCGACGTGGTTGAGCGCCGCATGAAACTGGTCGAGCGTCACATCGGCCAAGGCCTCGTGAAAGATGCTCCGGGCCAGGGGAAACCAGTATGTCCAGAACGCCCGGCCTCGTCCTACCGCGTTCTCCCAGAGCCGCGACTGCGACTCGTGGACACCCAGCGAAACCGCCTCGCCCATCGGCGTGCCGTAAGAAGCCCCGTCGAGCCCCTGCTCGTAGAGGCCGTGGCCGGCCTCATGAAGGATCCCGGAAAAGGCCTCGCTGAAGTGGTGCTCGTCATACCGCGTGGTGATGCGGCAATCGCCCGGCCCAATGCCCGAGCAGAACGGGTGGGCAGTCACGTCCAGCCGTCCGCGAGTGAAGTCAAACCCGATCGCCGCGGCCACCCCTTCGCCAAAAACCTTCTGCCGCTCGCGAGGATAGAACCGTTGGAGAACCGCCTCGCCAACAGGGCCCTGGGATACGGCTGTGCTGGGACCGGAGGAGTGCCGTGCCGCCCGATGGCGGATGCCTGCGGTGATGGCCGAAACCATGGGGACAAGCTCGCGGCGCAGCTCCTGGAATAAAACGGCCAACTGGGCGCTCCTGGCGCCCGGCTCGTACTCATCGATCAAGGGGTCGTAAACCGAAACCGGTACGACCTGGCCGGCGGCGGCCGGGTCGGTGGCTGAGGTCGCTGCCGCTGCCGGCGGTTTCCAGCCAGGCGCGTCGCCCGTCGGAGTGAGCTCCAGCCCGCCCTGCAAGCAGGCCGATTCGGCGCGCTTCAGTTGGAAGATCTTTTCCAACCAGGGACGGAATCGACCGAAGTCGTTGGCAGATCGAGCGGTGACCCATTCGCCCTGGGCCAGCGATGTTGTCCGCGCCAGCTCTTCGACCAGCGTCTTGGGCAGCCGGACTCGCCGGTCATAGCTTCGTCTCAGTTCTCGGATGTTGACCGCGGCGCCGGACTCGGGGTCAGTGACCAGGCTCGATCCCTCGACGAGTGCCAGAAGATCGCCGATTCTGGGATCGGTGGCTCGTTCATGGTGTAAGCCGGCCAGGAGCGCCATCTGGCTGCCGCGGTGGATCGCTGCACCGGAGGGCATGTAGGTTTGCTCGTCCCAGCCGAGGAGGGCCGAGCACGACCCCAGAGTGGCCAGCTCGCGCGATCGTCGCATCAACTCGTCGTACGCAGGTTGGGGGTCCATCGCCGAGCTCTTGCCGGGTTCCTGGCACCGCGACGAAAAAAAGGCGGCAAGAGAGGCCTGGAGACCTCCCTTGCCGGTGCTTTTCCATCGGAGTCTCATCGTAGCCGTGGCAGCCGACGACGAGCCAGAAAGTGCGATGATCGATAGCGGAGCAGCGCGGTCGAAGCCGTGCTTGTCAGAGAGGACGGTTTCCGTCAACCAGCCGTCGCGCGTCTGAAGAACCGGCGGAAGGCCAAGAAGCCCGTCATGCCGATGCCCAGAAGGGCCATCGAGGTTGGTTCTGGAATGGCCGCCGCCACGATCTCGATTTGCACGGATGAATGGACAGGCCCCACGGCCACCTGGTCAACGGAGAACGTGTAGCCGTCGATCATCGTAGTTCCCATGGCCACGACCGATGATGGGCTGATCGTTGTGAAAGGACCGCCCACCAGGCCATTGAAACTGATGTCGATCGGAATTGTGCCGCTACCGGAATAGGGTCCCTGCAATGTGATCGCCACATTCTCAACAATCGTCCCGGTAATTGCATACAAGGAGCTAGGCGGCACATTGTTCAATGTGAAGTTGCCGATCGTGATCAGAGGACCGCTGGGCGTCGGCAAGATCGATGCCATCCCCGTGAGCGGCGGCGTTGCGTAACTCGTAACGGTAACCGAAGGAGCAGGGCTGACAGGGCTCCCCAGATAAAGGCTCCCCGTAATTGTGGCTGGCCCCACCACGGCCGTCGTATACGTGAAGGGGATCGAGCCCGCCTGGCATGGCGAAACAAACCCCAAGCCGGCGAGCAGCCCCAAGGCTGCGAACAGGAACAACCAACTTTTGTTCATCGAGGCTCTCCTGAGAGACTGGGTAGTCACTGATCAATCGGCGCGATCCCTCGCTGATGGATAGCTTGGGCCCACACCCCTGGCGGCCAAGGCAAACCTGGACGAACTGAGCCGTTCTCTCAATTTCACGACGCCCATGATACCGGGTTTCCCAGATCGTCCACACAATCCTGCGCCGTCCCTGGCTAACTCTTACGGATCCAGCCGAACACGTTTGCCAAACGACCTTCGGTGATGTTGGCACTTCCCTCGCTGAACTCCGACTGCAATTGGCCCCAGCACGAGCAACGATCATCAAGAGCGGGCGGCCGGGACCGATACGACAACAAGACGCCCAGGCATTCGTCAACGCGATCAAACCTAAAAGCCGACACCGACGCCTAGTTTCGGTGGTTTATAAAGTAAATCCGGGGATTACTCAAGCAAAATCCGGCGGTAGGAGACCAAAATCGCTGGCACACCATTTTCATGGTTGCCCAGATCACCGCCTATCGAGCAACAATACTCATAGCGGATCATCAGTCGAATATCAATAAGGAAGGAACCTCGCCAATCAAAATTCAACCGAAAGACCGTATAAGTGAACGAATCGTTAAGAAAGCCCTCTCCGGAAGTGCTGAACGAAAATGTTTCGCAAACGCAACGCTGATGGCACCGGCCTGTTGCGTGATCGTTCGGCGACCGGGGGACGGAAGTATACCCAGGGCCGAGTTGGTTGTGCGACGGCTTGGCGGTCCGCCCAACGGTGAATTTGCATCTGCCGGTCGCCTGACATCCAGGCCGTCATGGAAATCGTTCGCGAGTCGGCGCTTCGCTCCGGGAGAACGCTCCCGGAGCGAAGCGGCAAGAGAGGCCAGGATGGTTCCCCTGCTTGTGCACTTTCCGCCACCTGGTGGATCGTGACCGCTAGCTGCCGGCAAGGAACCAGGTACGCGCGGCTTGATCGACTGGGGGGCAGATTGCGGTTTGCCCGCAATCGCCTGGGCGGTCAGGATTTTGTGATCAAGTGTGCGCCATCCGCTTGAAGAAACGGCGAAAGGCGAAGAAACCGGTCATGCCAATGCCCAGGAGGGCCATCGAAGCCGGCTCGGGGATAGCGTCAAGCTCCGTAAATGCGCCCGTGCCACTGATCATCCCGCCGTTCTTGATCACGGAGGCAAAATTGGCGCCAACCTTGGTATAGGTCAGCGTGATGGAGCCACCGTTGCTGAAGTTCGAGAAGTCGTAAGTCGTGGGAAAGGCGCTCGATTCCAGCAAGGGTGCCAGAACACCCGTGACATTTCCCACGAGATTCAGGAACTCACTACTGATGGGGCCCGTTGCACCCCCGGTGACGCTGTTGGCCATGGTCGCGACGGAAATCGCGCCCGCACCGGTGCCGAAGCTATTGGTACCGGCGGGTGCCTCGGAAAACGTGTAACTGGTCACCGTACCCACCGACGGAATCACCGTCGTGGTGGTTGATGTCACCGCGAGGGCGTCACCCGAGAACGTCGCGGCGATCGGACCAGAGGGAATCGCGGCTCCATTGATCGTCGTGAGCGACACGCCCGAATAGGTGATCGAAACGTCGCCCGCGCCGTCAGAAATCAAAACGAAATTGTACGTCCCTTCGTCCTCGGTCACGTGCACACTGCCTGCCCTGGCCAGAGGGGCGCCGAAGCCGCACCAGAGGAGCCCAGCGGCAAGCATCAGGAATAGCAATCGTCTATTCATAAGGTCTCCCGAACAAGGAAAAACAGCCGGGAATCAGCTTGGCGAATCGTCTTGCGACAGCGCCAATCGCCCAAATCGATCCCGGCGCTCTGATTGACGCCGACGGTGCCAAGACCGTCTCCTCGGCAAGCGTCAGACGCCGGTAACTTCGACAACTGGACGGCCGGGCATGCGTCCAAGCGAGCAGACTTCACGGGATGAAACCGACGCCCGAGTTCGGCAGTAGGCTGAAGACATCCGGGAATCGCGCCAGCGGCGCTCGCCCTGGGGAGAGCGGAATGAACCATTGATGCGACTCATGTGTACATCCATTCACAATGTCATGACGCATCGCCCGTGAGGTGGGGCGAACCCGCAACAATCCAGCGCAAGTCCCTGCGAGTCGAGTCTCAAACAAAGGGTTCGCGGCCGGCGCCGCCAAAGCAGCGCCTGCTGGAGGATGCTCCAACCCCCGTGGACTACGATCAGGATCGCCGTCCGTGACCGCCCCATTTTCAGGAATCTCTAACAAACTCATTGTTGATCACAAAGTCAATGACTTTCCCTGGCATCGGTACATCCTTGCACGAGGCGATGCGATATCGCCTGGTTGCGACGTGACGTTTTTCAGCGGAACGCTCGGTGAACGAAGCTGGGAAGAATTCCGCTCACCCCGTCCGCCGCCTAACCGGACGCGGATGGCCGTCAAGGGTCCCATTCATAGCGAACCCGAAGCGCGATTGCAAACAAAAAGCTTCTCAATCGCGCAAAAATTCACAAATAAGGAGAATGAATGAACCAATCTTGCCGTCACGCAACAATGCTTCAATGGAGAGATTTTGGTCGCGTTACGGGCGAGTTTCGGCCTCGGCGTCGATGGGTGTAGAGAGGCGGATCCCCAGGTACTGGCGAACCCGGCCTGACGGAGTGCGCGGCCGGATGGTGGTCAAGCCGGGTAGGGCGGCGTGGAGGTCGCGCCCAAAGGAGTGCCCGTCGCCGACCGCATCCCGGCCGTGCTCGTGACACCAGGTGCGCCAGGACTCATAGATCGACGCCACGGAGCAGATACCGTCGGCTTCGATGACACACCGATCGCGGAGGAACGCGGCGATGGGACTGGCGAGCTCGTCCATGGTGGCCACCAGCTCTCGGGCCGATTGGGGTTGCAGGAAACGGCCTCGCCGATTGAGCCGTTCCCAGCCGCCGATCGCCCACCGCAAGATGCCGGGCAGCTCGGGCCGCAGGCGGTCAAACAGCCCGATATCCTCTTGACCAAAGAACGAACGCGTGAACCGCAGGATGATCAAACGGCCCGCCAGAGCGCCGCTGACGTCCTTGAGCCGGGGCAGCTCGTTCGAAATCAGCACGAATCGCGTGGGAAGCTTGCCAGTCCAGGCTGGTAGGTGCTTGCGATCGATGGTCTGGTCGTCTTCGCCGCTGATCGACAGCAGACATTCGACGATCGCCGCATTATCAGGACGGTTTGAGAGGCGGGCATCCGGAAACACCGCGATCGGCTTGCCGATCAAGGCGGCCAGGCCGAACGGCCTGGCCAGCGTTCCCAGCGTGGGGTTAACCACTGTACTGGCGCCGGCCAGAGCCTTGAGCACCCGCGCAATCGTGCCGCGCCCGGATCGCTTGGGCCCGACCATCATCAAGATCTTCTGCTGGCGAGTGTCCGGCGTCAGCAAGTAACCGAACCATTCCTGGAGACACGAGATGCTCTCCGCGTCGCATCCCCACACCTGGTCGAGGAACGCCAGCCATTGTTGCGGTAGAGGGGCCGCTGGATCGAAATCATAGTCCAGCGCGAATGCATTGAAGAACTGCGGAGTCGGCGAGCAGGTGCAGGATGCTCCGGCCAAGAGGGACGGCAAATGGACCAGGGCATTCCGGGCAGGCAGCACCTCCAGTGCAGCCCAAGCGGGAATCGGCTGCGATTCAATTCCTTCCGCAAGTCCTTGATCTCTATTGGCTTCCTCGGAACTTCCGAACCCATGCAGGCAGAGCGGCCCCGAGGGCAGCCAGGCAGGCTGAGATGACACCATCTTGGTCGGCACCAGGACAAGACTGGCAAGCGCCTGGAGCACATCAGCCGCCAGACGGCCGGTCACGGGAATCGGCCGATGGGGGACCTTCGATCGCGAGGGCGCCGCGTGCGCCTGCCGCAAGTCGGCCCCATCACCGGCAGCCGCCGCGTGGGTGCCCGATTCGGATGCGGGCGCCGCGTGCCGCTGAGCCAGCCGATAAAGCCTTTCAAACTCGGCGGCGAGCAACCGCGTCAACTGGGCCCGAATTTCACCGAGAGGAACAGGATTGTACGCCGACCCATCCCATATGTGAAATTCATCGCGCCAGAATCGGAGGCCAGGACCACCCGTAAATGCAAATCCCGTATCAAGGAATAACCGGGCAAGACGGTGGGGGTTTGCTTCGTGGCCGGCGGGGCATTCGCGGGAGGGGGGACGGGAAGAGGAGGGGATGTCAGAATAGGGCGCCGGGTTGCGAGCCGGCCCTGGGCGGGGCAGTCGAGCGCTGCGCGGCGTCTCGAGGCGGACAAGATGGCCACGGGGGCGCGCCGCGGGCGCGATCGGCATCGCGCAGCTTGTGTTCCAGCTCGGCCGGCGACCAGGGTGGCTCGCAGCCCAGGTTCCACTGCTCTAACAGCGGTCGAGCCTGGTCGATCGTAAGGTCGAACCCCTGGACCAGGACACAGGCGGTATGAAAGGTCCGATCGTGGCCGCGCTGGCCGGCAATTGCCGGCGGAATCTTGGCGAGGTAGGCGGCCGCCTGGGCGAGCCGTAAAGCGGCCGGTTCCGCTCTTGGCTTGAGGTGAGCTGTAGGCTGCGCAGCGGAGGAGATCGGGTTCCTCCGGCCGGCGCGCGGCAGCTCTGATGCCTGGCTGTGGCCCTGGCTTTTGAGCCAGTCGGCCAGGTCCAAGGGGGCTAACAGTGCGTGCTGATCCTGCGGTTGTGATCTCCCGGACCGCCGGTTCCGGGGAGAACTGTCCATCGTCCGCGTGGGCCTCCGCTGCGCTCGGTCCGGCTCAAGGGCACGCTTCTATTCGGCGGGCACCGCCCCGGTTCCCCAGAGGAAATTGCGCGGTCAGCACAAAGAATGGCACGATGGTGAAGATAACCTGGTTTATGAAAGCCATGCACGATTTCGGGATGGTGCGCGGATCGTCTTGGTTTTCCGATCGGGGAACTCAATCAGGTGGAGAGGGTCCTACCAATGCCGTCAAGGGTGATGCGCCGCCATGGCCGTTCCGGCCGATGGCATCCTTTGGCTTTGATGGTTCCGGGCAGGCCGATCAGTCGGGAAGGGTTGGCGGTGGCCGTGTCGATTCGCACCAGGTCGTCGCTGAACTTCCGATCGAGGACGGCGAGGGCCCTGGACAGAATCTCGCGATGTTCTGGGTCGTTGGGATAGTCGGGAAGCCGGACCAGGATCCAGGCTCCGTTACCCGAAGAGCCCCAAGCGGCTCGGGAGGCCAGTTCCCGGTGGTCGTTCAAGATGGCGTCGCGACGCTTGAGTGCGGCAACCAGCTCGGCCTCGGTGCTGCTGATCTCCGGTGGTCGCTGCGGATCGATGTCGAGGTAAAGCCAGCGCAGGCACACGATGTCCGCGTCGCGTGTGGTATGCCGTACTCGATTGAGACGATTGTCGGAACGTGCCAGGAGGTCGGTTCGCACGGGATTGAGCGTGACGTAGCCCGAGACCCCGCGCAGCCGGCTGGCGTGGTCGATCAGCCGCTTCTCGTCGTCGAACCAGCCCGCCAGCGTGGTGCCGGCGAACCCCTCGCCCAGGCCGATATCCTCGCCGCGGCGGACGAAGCCCTGGCGATCGAAGGCCGCGCGCAAAACCCTGAGCTCGACGCAGCCGACCGCAGGCGTGGTCAAGAGCGAGAGAAAATCACGCGCTGACTGCTCGTCGAAGTCCGGTGGCGCCTTGGCCCGTGCAGCCAGCCCCGTCCCGGCCCGTTCGGGCCGGTTGGGGTGGAAGGGCTCGATCGCGGGCTTCGGGGTCTGGTTGATCAAGCCGGTCCTGGTAATTACCATTTTGCGAACCCATGCGGCCCCGAGCAGCCTCGGGGCTAGAGATCACTCGCAACGGCTGGGCTCAAGAGAGAGCGCAGCTTGCCGAGGGCAGTCCGCTCGATCAAGCGGATGCGGTGCACGCTCAGTCCGCAGTCCTGGCTGAGCTTGTCGTAGGAACGCCCATAATAAGAGACGCTCGGGGGCGCTGCCTGGGCCGAAGGAGCATGCGGCCCGCTCCGAGCTTGATCGGCTGCGATCGGCGCAGCGGCCTTCCGGCTCGAGTCGCTCGCATCGATCGGGTTGGAGGACCACTCTCCCAGACCAAAGCGCTCACGGATCAGCCAGGCCTCGAACGGACTCAAGCGCCGCAGCGCCGCATGCACCAGGGCGCGCTCCTCGTCTTTCAGGAGGTCGTCTTCCGCTGTCTCCAGGTCGGTGGCTGGCTCGTCCTGCCCGATGCCCAGCGCTTGCTCCCCGAGGACCAGCCAGGCGCGCTCGAGCTGGCGGAGCGAGATCCCCAGGTGTTGGGCGATCTCAGCTTGGCTAGGCGATTCCTGGGCTCTGGACCGGGTCTCTGCGTCGTTCTTCTCCCTGAGCTCGCGAGCCGCGCGGAGGTAGCGCTCGTGCGCCACACGGGTGTATTCGGGAAGCCGGACCACCGAGCTGTTGTTGCTGACGGCCCGCTGGATGAAGGCTCGGATCCAGAATGTGGCATAATACGAAAACCGGATGGCATGCGTTGCAGGATCGAAGTTCTGGGCGGCCCGGATCAGCCCCACGCTTCCTTCCTGGACCAGATCCTCCGCGGAAATACCGCTGGTCGGGTAGTTGCGGACGATCCGGTAGACTAACTTGCGGTTTGCCAGGACCAGTTCCTGCTGTGCGAGCTGATCGCCTGCCTTGATCCGTTCAGCCAGCTTGCGCTCCTCGAGAGCTGACAGAAGTGGCGGATGTGAATCCGATGTCGTGCCCGAGGAGAGCCGTCGCCCGGAGCGATTCGACGCCCTGCGCAGGAGCACGGCCCGCCCGCCACTGCCGCCTTGACCAGACGGGCTCACGTCGCGGTATGTTCCGGGCTTGTTTGTCAGGCAGCTTGGCTCGGACGAAATCGCGCTTTCCGCGGCACAATTCGCAGTCATGCCAGCCCTCTCTCCACGAGTCAGGTGTTCAAGTTCGATCCCGGGTCTTCCGCAAGGGTTGGTTGTCGTTCGAGAGGGAGCGCCCGGCACGCGGACTCCCCTTTGCTGTTGTCTCAGCCTGACGGAGCGGCCCCGGGTTTACAGCCAGACCACGCGAAGCAGTAGCTGCGATCGGCTGCGGTGCGGTTCCTGTTGGGCACGAAATAGTCGGTCGCCTCCCCGGCCGCGGAGTGAGCGCTCTCGGGGTGCGAAATCTGGAGAAGCCTGACCGTTAGGTCAGGCCCCTCACCTGGTTGAAGCACGGGGAGGCTGACCGCAGTATCTCCGCTGCCGTGGAGTCCAGGGATCAACCCGGTCCCAACGGTCCCGATGGCGGGAGCGTGGGGTACTGGGTCGGTCCGTTAATGGGATTCACCGGCGGCGGCGGTTCGGGATCCGGCGGCGGATCGTCGTCGAACGGCCGCATGATCACCGGTACCCCATGTGACGGTCGGCCGGATCCGACAAACGCCAGCGAGCTCAAGCTGAGCTTGCGTTCCAGCAAATCGAACGACTGCGAACTGGCAAGCAACGAGAACCTGCGCATGATGGAACACTCCTCAGAATACCCGGGTGTCACGGTCATGGGAATCAGATCGAGAACAACCCGACAAGATCATTGCACTTTCACAATTGGCCGCCGCCGCAGAATTGCAAGTTATACGGATCGGCGTACGGCTCTATAAATATGATCTGCGTATAAGGGATAATAGTTGCATAAAAATTTCCTTATAGTTCCGATTTACTTCTTAGTTCCGCGAGCGTCGGGGTCTTAGCCCTGTTCGCTGCTCAGATCGCCGCGCAGGATCCGTGCCGCGCGTTCGCAGGCCGCGATCGTCATCCGGTCGAAGGCGAACTGAACGCGGTCCGACGGGTCGGCGTCGGGCGAGCGGAGCTGCAAGAGCGGCAGGATCGCCTTGAGCCAGAGGCGTTGCTGCGACTCGAGGTCGATGATCTGCTGGGCGATTTCCTCGGCCGTCGGGTCCTGGGGCTCGGCCGAGTCGTCGTCGCGGTCGAATAGGTCGGGGTCGGACATGGTTCGGCCCTTTGTCTTTTTTGGGCGGCGGGGTCTGATCGGACCGATCCGACTGATCCGACCGATCGGTCCGATCTGACCCGCCGCGAAACGAATTCAGCAGGCCCCGCATGGGCGCCGCAGCGTCGGGTCATCGGTCGGCCAGACGACGCGGATCGGCGAGGGACCCGGGATCGGGTCGTGCGGATCACGGCGCTTGAGGATCGAGACATTGCGGATGTGTGCGTGGCGAGAGGGATCAGGCGCGAGCGCACAAAGGACGCCGGCGGCGCAGATCTCGGAGCATGGACAGACGTGGCATGGCATCGGTTGTAGTCATCACGCTCCGCGTGATGTCCGCCTCACGCGGAGCGTGAGGACTACCTCAATTCGTGACCGTGATCATCTGGCCGGCACACGGCAGGGGCCACGGATCCGCGGGTGGAAAAACGCATTCGGCCGGCATGCCGCCCGGCATCGCGCCGGTGAGACTGATGTTCTCGCCAATCGTGCCGGTAAGGGTGAACGCGACTGCCGGTCCCGGCCCGGAGCTGCCGTTGCAGCAGGTGTAGGCGTTACCGACGCCGGTGCACTCGGCCGGACAGATCGCGAAGGCATCGAAGCCGCCGATCTTGCCGTTGTAGTGTCCGATCCCGCAGACGCCCGCCAGGCCCGTCATCGTCGTCTGACTCGAGGGACAGAGCAGCCGAACGGCCCACGGGACGCCCTGGGTTGAGGTCGAGAGCCCGTCCCACCCGCCCAAGTTACAATGAGTCACATCGGCGACGTCATCGGTCGAAATCATCGCCGTCGCGCCCTCCGGCGCCCAACCCTGGATCTGGCTGTCGATGACGGCCGCGAGGAGGGTGAAAGTCTGCTCGCAGACCGTGAGATAAAGCGTCGTCGGCATCGGGAACGCCACGGTTGAGCAGCAGCCGTATCCCGCGACAAGCTCGACCGGCCATAAGTTCGAGCCGCCGGCCGGTATGCCGAAATACCGCGCCGCCCATACGTACCGATCGAGTGGGAACGTGTACGCGCCCGTGGGATCGACCCAGTACGTCCCCGACGCCAATCCCGGGCAGACCTTCCCGCTCGCGTCCGTCGTCAGCGGACCCGCGAGCCGCGTGCCGCCCTCCACATCGTAGAAGATGACGGTGAGGCCCGAGAGCGGCAGGCCGTTGCACCCGAGGAACTGGATGCACCCCGTCGTGACCGCCGAGTTCGTCAGCTCCGCCACCCATCGGCCGCCGACCGCGTAGGCCGTCAGGAAGTCACCGGCAGACGGCGCCTTACCTAGGACATCGACGACGATCGTCTGCCCCATATCGACGGATGCGCCCCGACACCGCCTTCGGTCTCGGCGCCGTTGAGGTAGGCCGGATGGGTCAGGTAATAATGGTCCGGTTGCGAGGGCATCGCGCCGCCGTTATAAACCTGCACGAGCTGGCGCGGTGTCCCGGTGACGACGAAGGGCAATGCCCGGTCAACGTAGTCGGCGAGGTCCTGGTGCCTTAGTCGCTCCGTTCGCACTTCGCTCATTGTCCTTCGTCATTGCCCTTCGGGCGTCATTTGTCCCTTGTCCCTTGTCCTTTGCAAATGCCCCTCGGTCCTTGGTCCTTCGCAAAAACCCCGTGATCCCAGGCCAGCTTCAACTATCCGCGAAGCGGACAAGGGACAAGGGACCAATGACAAAGGACCCCGCGCAGCGGAACGAACAACGGACCAGGGACAAATGACAAAGGACGAAGACGGCGTCAGCCGTCGTACCGGAACACCCAGCGCCCGCCGACGGCGTGCGCGACGACCCGCGTCCCCTCGGGCGGGACCTTGGTGCCGAGATTGTAGGCGTAGATCACCTGCGACGCGTCGGGCGAATAGCTCGCGACGCCACCCTCGACTTCCGCGCCGTTGACGTACGTCGGGTTGCCCGCGTAGAACGCGCCGGCCGCCGTTGGGTATGTCAAGATCGTCACGGTCGTCAAGAGCTGAGCGAGCGAGCCCTCGGTGCCCGATGCAGTCTGGCGATCGACGAGATCATCGAGGTCCTGGTGACGGAGACGTTCGATTCGCATAGTTTGTCAGTGGTCAGTGGTCAGTTGCAAAAGTGCCGTATCGACGGCTCGCCTCGGGGCCCGCCGGGACTACCTGCAAATGTCCCCACGTGCCAGGGCGCCTCAGCCGTCCGCGAAGCGAACAACGGACAACGGACAACTGACTACTGACTAAGGACGGCGTGGCTCCGCCCGCCGGTCCGTCAATTGCAGAATCGTCGATTGCTGCTCGCCGGTGAAATCCCACGTGACGGCGACCACAAACGGGTAGCTTGGCGCCTCTGCTTGCTCGGCACCGGCGTTGACCTGGAGCGAGACATCGCGGCCGGCGATCTGGCTGACCCGGTCGCCGACCTGGTAGCTGGTGACGACCATCGGGATCGTGATCGAGGCCGTCAGCGGCGGAAACTCGTGGGCGCTCCGGAGCTGGCAGGCATGCGCGGTTGCGAGGTCGGTGTCATCCTGGACGACGTCGGGCATAAGCGGAGTCTGCGAGAAGGCCGAAGTGCCATCGACGACGTCGTAGTGAAAGTGGTCCTTGGCATCGACCCGGCGGACGATCGTCTGCTTCATCGGCGAGGCGTCGCGGCGATAGGCTTCGACGTCGATGCCGAAGTCGCCCTCGATCACCGTCGTCAGGCGGAGGTAGAACTGTCGTTCGCCGACCGGCGCGGAAGGGTCGGTATTGGGGTTGGCGATGCCCTTGATGCCCCGGAGCTTGCCGTCGGGGACCGGCCAGGGTCCGCCGGCGCCTGACGGCGGCTTGCCGGCCAGCCATTCCTCGGGGCTCTCGGCTGTGACCATGATGCCCAGGCGGTCGGTCAGGAGCGACCAGCCGCCGTCGATTGTTTGCCAGTCCGTGCCCGAGACCGTGTCCCAGAGGACCGGCGGATCGGCGCCACCGTTGCCGTAATTGCGCGAGACCGCGAGCTGGGCCTTGCGCGGCAGGTTGAGCAGGTCCTTGGAAAAGAGCCTGTTCTTGCCGGGACGGTAGCGGCGGACGTAGCTGGGCGGCGCATCGGGATCATCGGCGTCGCTGGGGTCCTGGAATAACTTCGCCAGATCGATAGGCTGGTTGGTTTCCCACTGGTTATTCTCGATCGACCAGTGTCCGTCGGCGCATTCATCGGCGACGTAATACCGGTACTTCTTGCGCGTGTCGGCCGCCGCGTTGGATTGGTCGAGCGCGGTCAGCCGGAAGGCGGCGCCGGCGTTGTTCTCGTCGCCGGCAGCCGGCATGAATCCGGGCGCCAGGATGACCGAGATCTCGTAGCGCTCGAGCGCCGTCTCGATGAAGACGTCATTGGCGACCCCGTGAAAATCGAACGCCGCGTGCATCGCCGCCAGGTTCGCCATTGCGTCGGTAATAAACGAGCCGGATTCGGGTAGATAGACCGGTTTGGGCTCGTTGGGCGCGGAGGCGTCCTTGCGGTAGACGTCGAGGTAATCGTAGGGTTCGCCGTTTTGATCATCCTCGCAGACCCAGCGCATGGCGAAGCCGTAGAAATCGAGGAGCTGGGCGACCGCCTCGGGCCACGGCTTGTTGGTCGCGTCATAGTCGCGGATCACGTTGGGATCGGTCTGGTAGGTCGCGGGGTTCGACGGGTCGAAGTATTCCTGGCCCTCGAGCGGCCGGCGGTTCTGTAGGAGCGCGTCGAGGATGCCGAAATCGGGGTTAGCGACCACCGAGTCCTCGTCCTGATTGTTCCAGACCGCCAGGATGTAGCGGACCGCCTTCGAGAGGTTCCAGAGCGTGCGCGGGTCGGGATCTCGGTCGATGCTCGGGTCGAGGAATACCGGGAATGGGGCCGCAGTCGCCTGATTGAGGACCTGCACGTCATAGTTATCGGGCGTGCAATTGGGCAGGTATCCGCCCACGACTCGCGTTCCGGTCCCGGACGGATTGAATCGGGTGGGCAGGTCGGTGGAGACCTGGTCGCTCTGACTCTGGCTATTCGGCTTGTCGCCATTGCGTTCGTACCGGCCGCCGATCGGCCGATCCCAGCAACGAATCGCCACCCCGGCGGCGACGAACGTCACCGCCTGGTGCCCGGGCGTGATGTCGGTCTGCGGAACGCGAACGAACCCGTGGAAGAGCACCCGCGTCGTGTCGTCCGGCATGAGCGCCAGAACGACCAGTTCATCATCGGTCGCGACGACGTAATCGGGATCGACCGCGCCCTGGATCGGCCAGACATCCTCGAACTGGGATGGCCAGTTGTTCGCGGCGGCGGCGACTTCGTCCAGGATGTAGCTGAAGCGGGCGGTGGGCGGCTCGGGGCCTTCCTTATACTGGATCTGCTCGCAGCAAATGTTCGGCAGCAGCGTGTAGTTCGTGTCCTCTTCCCCATCGCCTCCGTCGCCAGAACCTCCGCTGCTGTCAAAAAGGTACGTACGGATCGCGATCGCGTTGAATGCGAGCTGCGGGGACTGGGGGTCGAAGGTAAAACTGCCTGTCGCCATTTTTGCCAAGGATAAAGGGTAAAGGATGAATCGGATGATTCAGGATCCCAGGCCGAGCGCCCGCATCGCTGAATAGAGCCGGTTGAGCATCCCCTGCTCGGTGCTCGTCCACGTCGAGCCCGCGGTCGCCGCGCCGAGCGTCTGCTGGACGACCGGCGTCGTCCCGAAGAAGCCGAGCTTCTGATTTGCCGCGGTGCCGATCTGCGTGCCGGTCGTCGTCCCCAGTGATAGATTCACCCCGTCGGTGAAGGAGCCGCAGACCATGAAGCACTGCCGGTTATCCGTGATCGCTGTGATCGTGCTCGAGCCCGTGACGACCGTCGCGAGCCGGACGTGGGGCGTCGCCGGGTAGGAGAGGGCGACGACCAGGCCCCACCCGTTCGTCCCGTCGAGGTAGAGAACGCGCGTCGCGTTGCTCGTGATTGCCTGGGAGGTCGCTCCCGCGAACATGCCGACCGTGCCGTCCTGCTTGACGAACTGGCCGGCGGCGACGTGGACGTTCAGGCTAGCGGATGGGAACTCGGTCGGGATCACGGCTAGCGATCCGATTGGTGCTAAAGCGTCCAGTGCAGTACAGTTAGCGTTGACAGGGACGTTCCAGCCCCGGTCGCCCGAGGCCGGCATCGCAAGGCCGACATTCGCGGTATAGGAGTTACTCATGTCTGGTACGATCGACCTCGATGAAAACCAGGCGGCGGCGATCGCCGACAGCGTCCGGCGACCCTATCACATTCTCAGGCTGCCCCTCGACGGGGGAGAGGTGTTCGCGGTCTGCGCGCCCAAGGCGATCTCGAACACCGATTTTGAGCTGATCTTGAGGACGCTCGAATCCTGGCGGCCGAACATGGTCCGCCGCAAGCCGCTGACGATCGAGCCGGAAGAACCCTATGAATTGCGCGCCTAGTTATTACTAGACGCTTGACTACCTATCGGGTTGCCTGTAATATGTGGGTATGGACATAAGCGCCGACAAACCTGAATGCCTGCTGCAAAGCGATAGCGGTGATGTACACGACGTTGCCGAAGAACGGTGCGCGAGGAAGCGCGCGTACATGCGAGCCTACCGGGCAATAGCAACAAAAAGGGAACGGATAAACGAACTACGTCGGAAGGACTACGAATCCGATAAGGAAAGGACCAAGGCGAGACGCCGCGAATACTGGAAAAATCGCAGCGACGAAGCGAAAGCTCGTGACCAGCAGCGCTGTCAGGATTACAAGAAGGCCTGGCAGCAGGCCAACAAGGAAAAGGTGGCCGCCGCCTATAAGCGCTACAGAGAGCGGCACCGTGAGGAACTCAAGGTCAGACGGGTAGAGCGGGAGCAGGCCAATAAGGCCGAATATCTGGCCCGCGTGAAAGCCTACCGTGATCGCAACAAGAGTAAGATCAACGAGCGGAAGAGAAAAAGAGGTCGTCAGAATTGGCTCGCGGAATCATGTCGCAAATTTGGAATCACACCGTCAACTCTAGAAGCTCTTGAGAAATGGCAGGACGGTAAGTGCGCGATCTGTCGAACACCGTTTACGTTTGGCAAGCCGACCGTTGATCACTGCCACCGCACCGGAAGAGTCCGAGGTCTTCTCTGTTTCCACTGCAACACTGGCATCGGCCAATTGCGCGATGATCCTAAATTGATCAGGAAGGCGATCCGCTATCTTTCCGGGTCTGGTTCTAGACGCCAGGACGCAATATGAGTAACGAAGAAACACCCGATCCAAATGTCGATCGAGAGTTGAACAGATTCCAAAGATATCGGGCTCGACACCGAGATCGGATCAATGCAAAGGCGAGATTACGGCGCCAAAGTTATCCCGGGCATGTAAAAGCGGCCAAGCAGCGTCACCGAGAGAAGCACATAGAGAAGATTCGCGAAAATGACTGGCTCGCCAAGCACAAAGGTAAGCTTACCCGGGACGAACTGAAAAGCTTGATAGCATTACAGGACGGCAAATGCGCTATATGTCGGACCGCTTGCGCGGTCGGAAATCGGACCGTCGATCACTGCCACAAAACGGGCGCCGTTCGCGGCGTCCTCTGCAAGCTTTGCAACGCGGCGGTCGGCCATCTGAATGATGATCCCCGGATAATGCGCGCCGCCGTTCGTTATCTAGAACACTCGCCTTTGGACTTGATGGAGGCAAACCGCGACCGGGATTCACAGATCAGGATCAACCAGGACTCGCGTTCCAGTTCAACGTGATCTCGTAATCCGAGGGGTTCCACGTATATTGGAGCCGACTTCGATTTGAGAACGGCGCTGGCTCCTGAGGCGGTGCCTGAATCAAAACCGCCACCGTCGAGCCCGTTCCCTCGTTCCCATTCGTATCAAACGGAATGACCGCGAAGTGCCATACGCCAGAGCTCAGCGCGCCCGAGGTCCACGAGTATGATCCCGCCGCCTCACCCCAGCCACCTTCGCCAAATCCGCCATAACCGAATCCGTCAGTGACCACGTTAGCTGTGTAGGCTGCGATGGTTCCGAGTACTTCCGAATAATCGATTCCCGAACCCGGCGCCTCTTCCCGATAGACGTGGAAGCCGGCGACGTCGGCCGCCTCGAACGTCCCGCCGAGCCACGAGAGCTCGGCCTGGAGGAGCGGCGCCGGCGGCACGAGCGACGAGAAATCGATCGTCGCCTGTGTGAACCCGACCGTCCCGATGTCGAACCGGACGACGTAGGAGGGCAGAGGCAGCGTGCAGTAGGGCGAGGTCCCGTGCCAGACCAGGACGTCGTTCTCGTAGACCTGATAGACGAGATCGGAGCCGGCCGGGATGTCGCTGGTCCACGACAAGAAGAGCTCGGTCCCGTACTGGACGGGCGGATTGACGCTCGTGATGTACTGCTGGGTCCAACCCTCGTAGACCTGGGAACCAGGCACGATCGCCGCGCCCGGACACCAGGCGCGTCCGGGTGCCATCCGGCGCCTTAATGGCGAGGGATCGAGCGACCAGATCGTCCGCCAGTTCGACGCGGCGATGACGGGCGGAATCGGGAGCCGGGCGAAGGTCTGCGGCGTCGCAGCCTTGCCCGGCGCCGCGCGGCGTCGCGTCTCGCTCGGATCGACCCAACGGATCGTGTTCCAGAACGCGAACGGGATCGGCGCCGGCACGCCGAATTGTGGCGGGGTCGAAAGCCAGACCGAGCCGCGGTTGACAGCGTGTATCCGCCGCGACGCATCGCGACAGACGATCCCGGATCGCAGTCCCCCGGCCGGCGGCACGACCGGCGTCCCGAACCGGACGGCCAGCGGCTGGATGACCTGGCCGCGCGAGCGCGCGCGCTGGACGATCGGGAGGGCCCGGACGGGGCCAGCCTGGGGCGAGCCGGAATAGCCGTAGAAATACCATTCGTCGGTGTAGGCGTTGTCGCTGTGGGATTGGAGCGTCAGGCCGGCACAGCCCGAGCCAGTGACCGATGAGTCGCTGACGCTGATCGCCGTCGTCGCGCCGGCCTGCCACGTACCCGAGCTGTTGAGGTTATACCCGTCACTTGCCCTGGTGAGCGTGACGGCGATCGTCGAATTCTGGCAACTGAGCTGGAGCTGGTACCACTCGTCGGTCGATACCGTGACGCTTTGGACGCTGGCAAGCAGCGTTTGCGTGCCGGCGACAACTGCATACAACAGGACGTGAGCCGGGTTTGCGAAGCCAATCCGATCGGGCGTGAGCTGCGCCCAGTAATACGACGTCCCACCGTCAATGGCCGTGCCCGAGACGCGCGCGAGGAGCCCATAGGTCTGATTCGCAGTCGTCGCGGCGGCGTTGAAGCTCGCATAGACGAGGACGTTCCCGCCGTTCCCGTCAGGCGTCTGGTAGATCGCCGGCCAGTGCGTATCGTTGCCGGCGACGTCGCAGGCCAACACGTTCGGCGACGAGAGCGGCGAGATCCCGCCGGTCGGGCTCGCGGTCGTCGCGAGCGGCGTCCCGACGGAGAACCCCCAGTTCGACGGCAGCGCCGGGGCGGAGACGCCATCCCAGTTCTCGTAATGGATGAGGCTTGGCATTTGTCCTTGGTCCCTTGTCCCTCGTCCCTTGTTCGCTTCGCGTGCGTCATCGGCTGGGATCAGTGCCGGGCCTTCCAACCAAGGACAAGGGACAAATGACAAAGGACAATGGAAGCCCTCATGTGAGGGCTTCCATGACGCACTTGAAAGGAAGGCACCAGCCGCCGCCCGCGAGCGGACGCGGTCCTTCGGCGAACGGCTCATAATCGCCGCGGAAGATGACGTTCGCCCACGTCCGGCCGAGGTTATCGACGAGCGTGTGCGGCTGACCGTCGGCGTACGTGAGGAGCGCGGCCTCGGCGTTCGTGATGTCGTAGAACGAGCTGCCCGCGAAGACGCCCGAGATCAGGAACGTACGGCCGCGCGAGCCGCCGTGCAGGGTCTGCTGACCATTGATGCCGAAGAAGGCGTTGAACTGCTGGCGCTTGGGTGCGGGTTGTGGCGCACGTGACTCGCATAGCCGAAAACCGGGTTGCCGTCGAGAGTTGGCACTTTGACACTCGCTCGTCTTCTTGAGTCAGATGTTAGAAGGAGGCCACGCTGCCGTCGGTCCGGCCGGGAAACGGTGCCGGCTTGGCCGGCAGGGCCGGCGGTACCGGGGCTATCTGGAGCCTGCCAGCTCCGAGCGCCGGTAGCCGGCCCGTGCCGGTGAACCGCTCCAATCCCTGCGTGAACATCTCCAGCGCACGGGCCAGGCGATCGGTATCGATACCCTGACCAGAGGAGCCACCGGTCGCGCCACGGGTTGGTTCGAAGATTCCCCGCAGCGGTTCAGACGCTGGAAGAGACGTGCGCTCCATGCCCGCTGCCAGGACTGCGGGCATCCGCGTTCCGCCCGCGGGCACTCGCTCCAGAATGGCGGGTTGCACGTCGGCCCCCGATTGCGCTCGATTTTGCCCGATGATCTCCCGGGGGTCGAATGGTTGGCGGCCATCGATTGCGGCCGTTCGGTCGTGGATTGTCGTCCTGTCTTTCCACGAAGCGAGCGCCTCGGCCGCAATGATCGAGCGCGCTGTTGATGCGCGGTCGGCTCCAGCCTGTATTGGCCGCACAGCCTCGCGCGCCTGAGCATCTCGCAGGATGGGAGCAAGCGGCCGCTCCCAGCTCGTTGGCTGCGCGTCGTCCCATTCGGCCCTGGTTCCGAGGCGCTCGCTCGCGGCGGGAATGAGCTGGTGCCGGAGCCCGTTGCGATCGACGTCCTCGAGCCTGGCGCCGGCATTTCGGTCCTCTGAATCATTTCGAGCGGCGAGAGCGGCCAGGAGCGACTGGGCCATTGGTGGCGGATACGCTCCCTGGACCACGGATGGGCTGAGCTCGGCGAACGGGGCCAGCGTTGGCGAGTACAACGCCTGAGAGATCATTGCGTTGTGGACCGCTTCGTAGTCCGGCGCATTGGCCGCGAGGGTGACCCGCTCGGCTTCCCGCCAAGATTGGAGCGCAAGGGCCTGGAGCTCGGCCTGCCCAGGCATGGCCTGCCCCGGAAGGCCGAGTTTTTTGCCAGGGCTCGCCAGGGTTTGCGGCTTCCCCGCCTGTTCGATCATGACGTCGGTGGCTTCGATCGCAGCGGGCCCGACCGGGTTATACTGCTCGATAATCGCGTTGACGACTGCGGGATCCGAAGTTGGGCGAGCCGTTTTCGGTGCTAACTCTGCGACGGGCTGCGTGGCTGTCAAGATAGACCGGAACCGTTGGGCCCACGCCGTCCGGTCGTCGTTCGCGGCCAGGTACTGCTCGCGCTTGGGTTGCTTGGCTGCTTCGGCCGTGCGTGCGGCCGTCCGGGCTTGCTGCGCGGCGAGTTGTCTGGCGGCGGCCTCCTGGTCGTGCACGGCTCGGCTCGCGGCATCGGCCGTTTCGCGGATCGCTCGCCTCTGATTCCGCGTTGCTCGTGTTTGCACCTCGGACTCGATGAGCATCGCGCTCTTTCGCTCCTCTATATGCTGCGTGCTGGAGATTGGGCGGTATGACATGCGGGTTCAGTCCGGGTGAGAAGGCCAAGATGGCGTTGATCAACTGGGGCCGTGTGAATAAGGCCTGAATCCTGGAATAAAGAAGAAAGCGCGGCTCGACTTGCTCCACGGCGAATCCGGTGAGAGTTAAGATTTCCAGTACCGAGCGCTCGGTCAGGGCAAGCAAAGCTTGCAAGAAACCACCTTGAAAGGGTTCGTTCGATGCACAATCCAGAGTCCAATGTCGCGCAGTATTACGTGTACTATCCGCTTGCCCTGGTCGTGCTTGCGCTCGGGCTCTGCGTTCTGGCGTGGGCCGGCAGGAGGCGGCGAGCGCTCGGTATCCTGGTCACGGCGTCCGGCCTCCTGCTCTTGCTGCTGAAGACCGTTACCAACGAGAACCCTCTCAACGACTTCCTGATCCTGCTCCAAGGCGGCGATTGCGTCATCCGCGGGCAAGACCCCTACGACCTTCCCGTGATGCCCTTCCCACCGACAGCCTTGCCGCTATTCGCCGTGCTGGCGGAGCTTCCGCGACACGGCCTGTTGATCACCTGGTTGGCCGCGAGCGTCATTGCCACCCTTTCTTTGATACCATTGGCTCGACGTTGCCTGATCTTGCAGGCCGGCACGAGCCGGTTCGACCTTGACGGCCCGGCCCTCTGGGCACTCACTACCGTGTTCTCCCTGAGTATTTCCCTGCACTTCGCGATCAAGGCGGGAAACCTGTCCATATTCGTCGCGCTCTGCATTCTCCTGGCGATCCTCTTGCAGTCGAAAGGCTGGGGCTTGGCGGCGGGAGCTTGCCTGGCACTGGCGACCGTCAAACCTCAGACGCTGCTCCCATTCCTCTTGCTCTTCCTCCGCCGGTCGGACGTCCGGACCTGGGTGGCGCTGGCCGTCGTGTCGCTCGTGCTCTGCCTGAGCGGAAGCCCGATCTCGGAACTTCCCGCTCGTTTTCGGGGCGAGATGGACAACATCGCCAGGCTCACCGCGTTCGGTGAGCTGAACGATTACTCATTCGAATCCCCGCAGGACCAGAATATGATCGGCTTCAACCGGCTTGTCTATTGTCTCGGCATGAGGAATCGCGTCGCCATTCGCTGGATCCAGATTTCCCTCGTCGCGGCCTTCGGAGCCTGGCTGCTCACCATGGCACGAGGGCCCCGGGGCTTCCCGCGTGATGCGTTCTGCTCGATCGTTTCCCTCTATTCGCTCGTGTTCTTCTATCATCGCACCTACGACATGGCGATCCTGGCTCTGCCTTTGGTCTACGCGGCGAGCCGGCTGGGATCGACTCAACCGGTCGAGCGCCGGCTGTGCCTGGTCTCCCTCGTCACCATGCTCGCCGTGATGTATATCCATCCGACGTTCGTCGAAGTCGCACTCCGGAAATTGACCGGTGGAATGCGCGTCTGGGAACCGCTCGGAGAAGCCATCGTGTTCCCCTACGCCACCTGGGCGATCCTGGGAGTGATGGCCTGTCTGGCGGCCGCGGCCTGGAAAAGCGCCGACGCGCCGCGGCACTCGGCTTCGCCGTGAATCGGCCGGCCGGCCCATCAGGCGAGATCAACGCACCCGCAAGATCTGGAGCTGTGCCCTCGGCAAATCACGCGACGGCCTCAGAAAAATGCCTCGATCCGATCCGACGCTGCTTGTTCGATAAGCCCGTCCACCCACATGGCCGGCGGGGGCACCCGGCCCATCGCGACCTGGAACGACGCGATGCCGAGCGCGTCTTCCAGCTCGATCTCATCGGTGACGCCCGCCAGCCTGGAGCAGAGTCTCAGGTAGCGGGCAAAGGTTTTGGGGCGATGCCCAGGAGCACGTTCGAGAGCTGTTCCCAGCGCTCGTCGCTCGCTGGCTCGCCGGGCTCGAGCACGATCAACTCGGCGAAGTTCTCAGGCTCGAGCTCGTAATTGGCCGAGAGCAGCCTGACGGCCATTTCAAATTTGACCCGGACCCGTTCGACGGGATCGCCTTCGACCGCGCCGAAGAGGGCGTCGAGTTGGTCGTCGTATTCGGGCCCGAACGACGGGCCGCCGCCGACCTCGACGCGACCATCGACGATCTTGGGCTTGAGCCGGATCCGCGGCCGGGGAAACGTCCACTCTTGCCCGTCGGCCAGGGCAATCTTATGGCCTTCGGTGAAGCCGGGCTTGCGCAGGGCTTTTTCGTCGAGCATGGGAATTTGTCCGTTGTCTGTTGTCCGTTGTCAGTTGCGAGGAACACGTCATCTCAGGCCAGTCCTGGATGTCCGCCCAGCGAACAACGGACTACTGGCCGCCGGCCACTGACTCGTCGCAGACGAGATACCCATACTCCATCCCGTTCCGCTGCGGAACCCAGTTGTATCGCGGCCGCCCGTCACGCTCGTGGCCCCTGGGGAACAGGATCGTATCGTGGACGTCCCTGGTGACGAAGAGCCGTCCGCCGGGCTGGATCCGGATATACGCCCGCTCTCCCCTGGCGCGATCGACCAGGAGGAGTGGTTCGGCGATATCGGCGACGGAGGCCACGCGATCCGACATCCGGGCGCCCGTTTTCAGGCCCTCCGGGATCATCAAGGCGTCAGGTATCTTCTGCATGTGGTGTTCCTTGATCACTGCCGCGCAAAGCTCAGAGGACTGGTCGTGCCATCCGAGGAATATGCCTGCCAGGTTCCGGTGACGGAGCCGAGCTGAGCGTGTGCGGCCTTGGTATCCGCGTTCTCGAAGACAGCGTTGATCATTGTAAAAACGACGGCGCCTCCAGTCGCGCCCTTGGCGTCGTTGAGTGTTGCCGAGAGCGTGTTGGTGCTGCCGGGAGCGATTCCCATGATGGTGCCGACATCGGCCGTGGTGAAGCTCGCGCTGGGCTCGTTGCTCACATTGGCGATAATCGTGGTGAAGACATCGGTATCCCCCGAGAACTTCAAGAGCTTACCCCCTTGAGTGAAGGAACCGCCCGTCACCCGGGTGATCGCCGTCGATCCGAAGGACACGCTTGCCCAGTTCATTTGCGCTTTGGTGGCAGCCATTGGACTTCTCCTTTGTTTCCCCGGTTTTGGCGAGCGGAATTCGCCGGAAGGAATCACGATCGATCGAGGACCGAACAGACGATGACGGTACCCGCTGGCGGCGTGAATCAACCTTTGCGGAACATGAGTATGTTGTGATAAGCAAGTTGTGGGATGTCCACGTTTCGCAGCCAGAACCTGTTCCAGCCGTGGACCGCCGATTTGAGACTTTGGAAAGGCACCAGCCCGTCAAGCTCCGAACATGTGCCTGAGGAGCGTCCGATCAGCGTGCAGGAATGGGCGGCGAGATAATCTCCGAGCCAGCCCGGGTCGAGATGACGCCAGAAGAGGGTCTCTCCCTCGAAGGCACAGGTGTACTCATGACCCGCGGCGGTCCGGGTCGTCTTGATTTTCTTGCGCTTGGCAATTGCCCAGTACCAACGCATTGCCAGAGCCTCGGGCGCGTATAAGTTGACCTCCTCAAAGACGAGAACACCGCCGGGTTTGGTGACGCGTATCAACTCGTTGAGCGCGCGCTCCACGTCTGGTATATGCATGAGCACGCCCCAGCAAAGCGCCAGGTCGAAGTGGTCGGTGGGAAAGGCGAGATCGAGGATGTCGCCGCGATCGATCGTGATGCGATCGGCTAGCCCCTGTTCACGCACATTGCTCCGTGCCGGCTCCAGGATCGATTCCGAGTAGTCCACTGCCGAGACGCGATATCCGCGGCGAGCCAGACGGACCGAGTTCGCACAGATTCCGCAGCCGATGTCCAGGGCGTGCGAGCCTTCGGGTTGCCCCAGCCGCTTGGTCAAGCGGTCATAGGCCGCCTCATGAAACCGCTCGGTTTGCTCGGTTCGGTAGCGGCGTTCCCACGTCTGGTGGATCCCCGGCCGGCTCATCTGCCGTTTGACGTCGTCCGACAATGACTCGATGGCGTCAGCCATTTGGCGTCCCTCGCTTAAACGCTGTCATCGTATGCGTTCCAGCCTTCCACAATATAGGAATAGGCAAACGTGCTGGTGATTCTCCGTTCCGGGGCCACGGGTTTCTCCCAGCGCCAGGCGAGAAACCGGCTAAGCTGCGGCAGTGTGAGGCCCGCGAGGTTCTGGCCGTTCAGCGCGTTTGCGGCCGTGTCGAAGAGCAGCTCGACGGCCTCGTCGCGCAGTTGAGGGTCGTCATTGCGCCCGAGAAACGTGAGCGTCACCCGGCTGGTGACGATCAAGCCGCCGCCGGGCGCCGAGTCCCAGCGATCCTCCTCTACGCTCGACTCGGGCTCGATGGCTGCTGCTGCAAGCTGGGACGCCCCGGCGCCGTAGTCCTCGGGCAGGCCCCAGATCCACACGCCGTCAAAGGCGCCGGTTGCCAGGAGAGCGTCGTGTATCGCGTTGCGGACGTCGCGGTCGCGCATAGCTTCTTGTTCAGTCCGTGTTCGGGATCCCGAGCCTTTTCAATTTGCCCGAGCGGTCTCATGACGTTGCGGATTCGAGACACACATACAGAGCGTTCGGGGGGAGCTTGATGCTGACCTCGCCATCCCGTTTCCAGATTGGGATTTCGGAGACGGGCATTCCGTTGGGGTCGAGTGCCGTCGCCCTGGTAATGGAGGCGTTGCGCACGCCGAGCGCCCCGTGCATCTTCTCGATCTGCCAGGGTGGCCCGCCCGCGCTCACAATCTGGCTGCCCTCGACGGGGCCTTCCTCGGTTGATATTCGCTGGGGCTTTTCTTTCCAGCCGGTCGGCCGGCACACCGTACCGATCTGGACCAGAAGGCGCCCTGAGGTGGCAATCGGCTTGTCGTCGAGCGAGACGACTGCTACCGACGCGTACTCATTGGAGCTTGCGATCCTCACATCGGCCAGCTTTTGGAGGCCGGCCTTCTTGAGCATGCCGAGCACAGCCTGTGCCTTGGGCGTATTGACACGATAGATCCCGAGCGCCAGATCGCTGTCGATTTCCCCCGTGACGCTTCGAACATGCTTTTTTTCCGCGTCGATGTAGGAGCTCAGGTCGATTGTTGTGCTCCTGGCAGGGTCCCCTCCGTACTTGACCTCGACGCGCCCCACCAGGTAGGCCAGCGGGTCAATACCGGCCTGGAATGGAGTTCCCAGCGGCATCTGGCCCGCGTCGCGGTTCGGGTCCCAGGCGCCCATCTCGGCGATCAGGGGTAGTTTCCGGTTCCAGATATCCTCGAGGCCCCGCTCCTCGTGGACCACGACGGGCCCCTCCTTGACGTAGGCCTTGCGGAACATGAGGGCCGCGGCGGGAAACTGGCCCAGCGTCGTCGGCACGGCGAAGGTCCACTTGGTGCCCGTTGTCTCCCAATCCTCGACGCCCGTGGCAAACCAGAGGAAGACATCAAGGCCCGTCAAAGAACTCTGAGCGGCGACGATGATCGGCCCCTCGGACTGGTATCGCGACGGCGGCACCCACAAGCCCTCCGAGATGATGAACGGGTGCCCGACTACCTGCCGCGTGTTCAGCGGCGAGGACTGGGGAGTCGTCGTGAGCGACTTCGACGTGAAGAGCTGGCCCGACCTGACTTGCCAGCCGGCGTTCATCCCGGTGTGCAATCCGCTGAAGTAGCGGTTCTTGGCGATGACCTCGTTGGCGGTATAGCTCCAGCGCTCGGCATCGTCGAGGATCACCTGGTCGGCCGTCCGCCAGTTGCCCGCGTTGATGAGCTGCCGGCAGCCCAGGTCCTGCCGAAGGTAGCGGGCGATCTCCCGGTTGAAGTCGAACATCAACCGGCTCACAAATTCCGCCTGGTCGGCCATGCGTACGGCGCGGCCACCCTTATCGCCTTTCTGGTTGCGCGCCGCCTGGGTGAGCTCCCACACGATGAACATCCCCGGCATTCCCCCGGAGAGATCGTCATCCGATAGCGCGAGTCCTTGCCATGCATCGCGGACCTTCTCCATGCTTCCGTACTTCGTGAGGAGCCAATCTCCATAGAGCTTGCGGAGATTTCTCAAGGCCTGGCCCTTGATGCTTTGCGACGTATAGAAAAGCAGGCTGTCCTCGTTCTGAATCTGGATCATCGCCACGGCTGGGTCCTGCGCCAGCGGCACGCCGGTGTAGGGATTCACATCGGCGTAGATCCGCTTGAGCCATGCCTTGTAGCCGCGCTGCAAGGCCGGATCGAAGAAGAGCAATCCGGTGCAGTTGTCGCCGCCTGGATCGGCAACCCCCCAGCTTTTTTGGAGGCGGACATGAGTCGCCCAGTACGGCGAGATCGCAGTATAAATCCCGGCTCGCTTCATCGCCGCCACGAGACGATAGATCTGATCCAGCTCGTCGGGGTCGAGATCGGTAACCCTGCTGCCTTCCCTCTTCGGCTCGATCGCGCCGTGCAGCCGCACGAGGTTGACGCCGCGCTTGGCGAGAAATCGGGCATGATAGATCAGCGAGCGTTGGTCCTTTTTTTGACGAGCAATTCCCTGGACGTAAGTCGTTCCTCCCCAGAAGCGGATGGGTTGCCCGTCGCCACGAACGAAGCTGTTGCCGTCGGGGCTCAGGCCGATGAAGCCGTGCGCACCGGCCGACGTCTCGTTGAGCAGGCTCAGGTTCCAAAGCGCGGCCGCTGAGAAGGAATCACGCGCCGGCCGAAACACCCACGATTCCCCCTCCTCGAGGCCAGGGTTGCCCCGGGGCGCTTGGCCCGCCTGGTACCGGAATTGCGGCGTGAGTTTTCCCGATTCGACCCCAACGATTCGATCGAAACCGCTGGGCGCGGCACTCGCGCCATTTATGCCCGGAAACGGCGCCTCGTCCGACCGAACCGTCGCAACCAGAGCTGGCCATATCCCAACCAGCATCACGAGCGCGATTCGCATGTCACGACTCCATCATCTCTTGGTTGCAGGGTTCGCTGGCTACTGGAGGTCCCGCTGGCCATTGTCCACGCAGCGGCCACGCCGTCAAGCAGTCTGCGGCGAGGATGCGGGCGACTGCTTCGACTGCGGCGGTTCAGGACTCGCGACGGGCCAACCTTCGGCTTCGATCGGGCACGAGAAGACGGCCGCCAGCCCGTCGATGGAGAAGGACCTCAACCTGTCATGGGGCAGGCCGAGCAGGTCGCGATAGATGGTGACGATCTGTCCTGCCTTTTGCGGCCAGATGAAGCTGCGACGAACCCGCTCGATGCCCTCATGCGACATGCTCTGGCACCCGTCGGGATCGTGCAACAGCGACTCCATCGCCCCGGACAGCCGGGTTACCAGTTGCTCGCGGGGCGCCATCGGCAGCCGGATGCCGCACTGATCGGTGACCAGCTCGCCGGGGCCGCCGTAATTCACCACGATCGGAGGGAGGCCGCTGCCCATGGCCTCGACCACGGCGCCGCCGCCGAATTCCCTCAGGCTGGGAAACACGAAGGCGTGGGCTCGGCGCAGATGGTCTTGCAGCTTCGTGTGCTCGACCCACCCCACGAATGTCACGTTCGAGGAGAGGCCGTTTTCCGAGGCCAGCCTTTCCAGGGTGGCGCGGAAAGGACCGTCGCCGATCACATGCAGTTCCGCGTCGCGTCGCAGCGCCGTCGACTGGGCCATTGCCTGGATGATCAGGTCCATTCCCTTGTAAGGCACGAGCCGGCCCAGCGTCACGAATCGAAACCTGGTTCCTGGTTGCGGCGGCCTCCACGCCGTGCCCAGGGCGATGCGCTCGGGGTCCACCCCGTTCTCGGGAAGATGAGTCAGCGCCGGCCGCGGAACCACGCCGGGATCTCCCGGGCCGTGTGCAGGCTGCCTGCGATCACACCGCGAGCGTGCCGATACGTGGCGCGGTAGTACGGCAACCACCGATACAACCCTCGAACCGGTGCGAGCCACTCCCGTTCCTGTTTGCGGAGTTCCGGGTAGTAGAGGGGCCAGGGCAAGCCGCCGTTGACGGGACCTATCAGCATCGGCACATTGGACAGCTTTGCCAGCGGGCTCGCCATCGTCGGACTGACGGGAGAAATGCGATGCAGCAGGTCGAAACCATGCGCGCGTAGATCTCCGCCGAATCGCCGATCTACCATCCGCTCGAACAGGATATAGGCCGGCCATGCGGCGGCCATCGCCGTGGTGAACGACAATTGGCTGCCGCGTCGCAGCATCTCGCCCAGACGAAACATCGGCCTGGCCACGGACTCATTATCAATGAAGTGGAGGGCGACACGCTCGGCGATCGGATCGGCCTCGAGCGCCTCGCGGCTGCGGACGTGGCTGACGAGGGTGATGTCAACATCGTCGCGCTGCGATAGCGCCTTGGCCAGAGAATACGCCAGGAGCGGCACACTGGACCAGTGCGGATGGCATAACTCTGCGAGGAGCAGTATTCGCAGCTTCCGCGGCGGGCGCTCTCTCGAAACCTCGGTCTGCATGCTTGAACCTTGTGGTCGCTCAGTGCACGGTGAATGAAGGGTCGAACCCGGCGGCCAGAATAGCGCGCGCCTCATCTCGCAGGCAAGCCAGCTCGGAGTGGTCAGGACTGTGTTGCTCCGTCCAGAGGGTTGCCTGGTCGAGCCAGTGCCGGGCTTGTTCCTGGTCGCCGAGTCGAGCGCAAGCCATGGCGAGAAAGACGTGATCGAAGGCCGTACCACCCTCGGTCAGATCTACAGACCGGCCCAGAACAGCGATCGTAGCGCTGAAATCGCCGGCGCGATAGTGAGCGGCCCCCAGGGTATTCCAGTAAGTGGGGCAGTCGGGAATTGCCAAAGTCGCCTTGCCGGCCAAAGCGATGGCGTGGGCGGAATCTCGGACAGCCGGGTCCGGTGCGCTGGCCAGGAGCCAGGCCAGGTCGTTGGCGCATTCGCACCAACGCTCTTGGAGTGGCACGCGGTCGGGACTGGCCGTCGTCAACTCGGTCCACAGGTCGAGCGCACGAAGCCAACTGGCTTTGGCGTCGGCGAATCGCCCCTGAGCTTTCGAAGCACGTCCCAAGGCCTGGTATCGCAACGCAATGCCTTCGCGCGGCTCGCCAAGCCGAGCATCCGTTTCCCCGTTTACCTCACCCTGGCGGGCAGGTATCGCGCCGGCGGCCCCGGCGGCAGGCAGACCGCTCGGGGGATTGGCCGCATTGCCTATCTTGCCGTCGTCGCGGTTCGCTGGCCGTGGTCTGGGGCGAGCCGCCACGACGTTGAGCAACCCTCCGGCGGCAATAAGATAGATCACATTGAGCATGCCGTTGAGCATACAATCGAGCAGATACAGGTTCAGGACCACGCCGATCGCGACGGCTGGCGCAAGATCAGCCCGCGTCCACTGCATGACAGCAAACCGCCTGAGGAACAAGGCCGGGGGCAAGAGCAGAACCACGCTGAGCGTGATCAGGCCGACGTAGCCATTGCACGAGAAAGCGATGATCGTCAACTGATCGATGATGGTAAGTGGATTGCCCACCTCGTCGTAAATGAAACTTCGTCCCCAGCCGCCCCAGCCAAAAATCGGTCGCTGCAAGGTTTTGGCGATGAAGAAGTCTTCGTTGATAAGACGGAACTCGAGCGACCAGGCCGGTCCGTCGCCGAACACGGCTCGGGCCACCGCGACAGCGTCACGGCCTGACCAAAGGTCCGTGATGCGCAGACCGTAGTAGATCGGCGCGACCGACAGCAGTGCCCACATCACCCATTTTGTCTTGGTTCGCCAGCAGATCCAGAGCGAACCCAGGCCCGCGAAGAGCAACATCGTCGCGCCGGTACATCGGCACAGAATGGCCGTGATCAACAGCATGGCCGCGATCGCACTGCCGGGCAGGCCCCACAGCCGTTTGAGCTGGCCGGTTGCCCAGAGCCATATCGCCACCAACGTCACGGCGTTCATCCAGAGCCCCAGCTCCAGCCCGGTGGCGAAGAAGATATGAGGGCGGTAGCCGCCATACCGAAGTCCCTCGTAACCGCGCATGCCGTAGAGCATCGGCAGCAACAAAGGGCTCATCCTCATCTCGAAGAGACAAAGAGGAATCAGGCATACTCCCCCGATGACCATGCCCAGGGCCAGTTCGCGCAAGCTGCTGAAATCGGTGAGATAGAGCCTTCCGGCCAGGTAGGGCAAGAACCAGACGATCATTTGCCGGAACACCGTGGTGAGCCCGTCGTAGAGACCCAGATCGTTGCTGATCGAGCTCCACAAGGGACAAAGGCACCACAGAATGATCGGCAGGTCGAACCAGCGCAGGCGAAAGGAAGTCAACCGGTTCGGCTCGAAGATCACGGTGGCGAGCAAGATGCCAACCGTCGCGGCCGCAGCCTTATCAAATACGGGAAGGCCGGGAAGATCGATTCCTGTGGGTGGTAAAAGCAGCCATGCCGAGATTGAGCCGGCCAGCATCGCCCGCCGCGCCGGCAGCAGCCAGAACAGCATGAGGACGACGGGGATCCATCCGAACAGGGCGATCATCGCGAAGAGTGGCACGGCCGCTTACTCAATCCCGCATTGTGTACAAGATACCAGACTCAACCCGTAATTGCCGATCCAGGCCATTTTCGGCTCGTCCGTCCCAGGAATCAATGAGGCCATTCTAGTACGTCCGAGAGCCCCTCGCCTCCGACGAGGCCGGTCGGCTGGCAGCCATAGTGTACGTATGAACCAAAAAAGTTGGCGTGCAGGAGCAACTGGTCACTTTTCGCAAGAGCGGGTGTCAGGCTAGGATGCTCCTGCCAAGTCGGGGATGTTTTGATTGCGAGCGGGAAGTATGGTGGATGTCGCGATCGTCGTCGGCTGGCTGGATCGAGCAAACGCGTTGAGCTTCGCGCCGCCCTGGCTCTCGCCCCACGACCCATCTTGTCCTGCGACCTCGGAACCCACGGCGAAACCACCATGAGGATAGTCTACCTGATCCCCGAGTTCCCGGCACAGACGCATGCCTTCTTCTGGCGCGAGATCAGGGCCCTCCGCGACCATGGTGTGGAGCTCCGTCTGGTCTCCACTCGTCGGCCGATCGTGGCGTGCCAGCACTCCTGGGCGCCCGACGCCGCGCGCGAAACGACGTACCTCTTTCCACCGCAACCTTTCTCGCTCGTCCAGTCGGCGTTGTTCCCCAAGGGATTCTTGATCGCTTGCCGGTATTCGAGGGACCTTCGTGAATCTTCCCCCAAGGAGCGCCTCATCCTGGGGGCGGCGGGCTACCTCGCCGCCCGCAGGCTCAACGCCCTTTGCCGGCGGATCGGAGCCGATCACATCCACGTCCATTCCTGTGCCAATGCCGCACATATCGTGGCGCTCGGTCGTCAAATGGGCGGTCCTCCCTACAGCCTGACACTCCACGGTGACATGGACGTGTATGGCAAGAATCACGCCAGCAAGATGGCCGGGGCTGCTTTCGTCTCGGTGGTCACTCGGCCCCTTCAGCGCGAGGTGCATTCGCGGGTGGGCCTACCCCTCGACCGGCTCCCCGTCATCAGCATGGGGGTCGACACGATGGCGTTTCAGCCAGGGCCGGCCCGAGAGGCGGTTCCCGGACGGCTCGAGTTGCTCACAGTGGCGCGACTGCATCGAAACAAGGGACACTGTCATGCCCTTGCCGCAATGCGATCGCTCGTCGATCGCGGCCTCGACCTGCACTACACGATTGCCGGCGCTGGACCAGACAGGAACCTGATCGAGGAGAAAGTTCGGGAGCTGGAACTCGACAGCCGGGTGAAGCTGACGGGCACAATTGGCGAGCACCAGGTGCTCGGCCTTTTGCGAGCGGCCGATGCGTTCGTGCTGCCCAGCGTTGCTGTGGGGGAAGCGGCCCCCGTGGCCGTCATGGAAGCCATGTCGTGCGGTGTGCCGGTGGTCTGCTCGACCATTGGCGGCACCCCGGACATGATTACCGACGGCGTGGACGGACTCCTGGTGGCCCAGCGTGACGAGGCAGGGCTGGCAAGGGCGTTCGAATGCCTGGCGACCGACGTCGCCTTGAGGGGCCGTATTTCCGCGGCCGCCCGTGCCAGGGCCCAGCGCGATTTCGACCACCGGATGCTTGCGCTGCGTCTCCTCGACGAGATCCGCGAGCGCCTGCCCGTGCCGGCGGCACTGGGTTCTGGCTCGGTCAGCACCGCGGCGGCAGGCCGAGCCGGCGGCGCACAATCCGCCGGATGCCCCTGACATTGCGTACCAAGAGTCGCGTAATGATCTCATCTGACTGGCCGAATGCGGCTTGTCTCCGATTGACAAAAAGGGTGTCCTGGTGGCCGACGCCGGACATACGCAGGTAGAAGAAATCCAGCGTTTGAAGTCGGGTTACGATCCGGCTGACCGTGTCTACCGGCGTGATGCCGCAGAAATCGTGGAATTCGACGCTGAGCTGCGGAATCGAGACGAGCAACTCGTCGGTGAGAGAGTCGAGAACCTCGACCTCGGCACCCTCGATGTCCATCTTGATCAGGGAGATCGGACCAGACACATGTTGCTCGATAAATGTGCCAAGATCAATGCCATCGACCCTGACCCTGGAGTCGTCAGATCCTCGGTCGGAAGAACCCACGATGCTGGCACCGAGGCGATTAGTACCTCGGTGTAACACCGTGGGGGCCTGCCGGGCGGCGATCGCATAGGCGTATTTCTTGATTCGCGAATGTGACGGGACGTGGGCCAGAAGTTCTGGATCGGGTTCCACGGCGTGGCAAATACAGTCAAAACCGCAAGCGATCTCCCAGGAGAAGCGTCCCACGTTAGCACCCAGATCCAGGACGTGCGAATCTGGGATCAAGAGCGCAGGCACGAGGGTGTGCCAGTGAATTGGTCGGGTTCGCGATGAGCCCAAGGCGAGCATCAAAGGCCCTCGGTAGGGAACAGGATATCCCGGTAGACAACTCCAGCCCCCTATCATCTCCGACCAGGACGTTCGGTTCCAGGCCCCAACAACCGCCGATCAGAAGGTCTTCCGGATCGGTGACATCCCTGGAAACCAACGCTTTCGTGCGCTGCGGGCTGGGGCTGAAGCCGCTGGTAGATTCGCTCTGGTCATCACAAGACCGCGCCAGCCGTGAGTTGCCGCGGATCGGATCAACGGTAAACGGCTGAACGGGGCGAGCAGTCCCTCCTGCATATCGTTCCCCGCCGTCACCCAGTCCTGCCAAGCCTGCAACCGCGGCGAGACGTTGTTCAGGTTCTCGGACGCAGCTCGTATTGAGCCAGAGCAGGTTCGTCCCCTTCCCATCCGAGTTGTCGCCCCGCCCCGGCTTCTGGCCGGCCCAGACGGCGTGACAGTAGACGTTCACGTTCCCGCTAAAAGGCTGAAAGGGAGCGGCCAGGGCTTCCAGCGTCGTCAGGGAGACGCCCGCGTCATTGAGCATCTGAAGGTACGCCAGCTCGACGTAATACTGGCTGGGATGGTAGAAGACGTCGTGCGTCAACTGGCCCGGAAGGCCCGGCGGGTAAGGTCCGCTCGGCGGGTTGTTCTGAACGGTCCTGGGCACCATCTTTTCGAGGATGCCCTCATAAGTAACCAGCCTCGGCGGTGCCTGCCCGTTCACCAGGTTGTAGGAAGCCAACTTGCTCAGGTGTCCCGCAAGATCGCCGCTCGGCCCGGCGTACAGCGTGTTGTACTTGCAGAAATGCCTGAGATAGTCCGCCCACGAGTCGTAGGTCCACGGGTTCGAGGCGTAAGGATTGCCGGGATTGACCGACGAATTCGCGATGCTGCTCGAGCTGCTCGCCGCGATCGAGGCCGCGCCCCACGTGTAGCTCGGGGCCAGGCTGTTGGCCGGGGGCGTCGTCGATCCACTGACGGCCGCTGAACAAGCATAGGTCGAGGCCGTGACCCCGGAGTGATACAAGACCTCAGAGCCCTTGGCCCCATTGGCCGCAGTCAGGTAGAGATTGCGGCTTGCAACCGTCGCCGGCATCGTGTCGTTGAACGTGATCGTCGCAACCTGCCCCGAGCTCGCGATCGTGAACTGAGCCGATTCCGACGTACCGACGGCCGACTCGTAGCCCGTGAGCGAATCGACGTACGTGTAGGCCGCGTAGTACGTCCCCGTGCTTAGACTGCCCCCGCTGCCGCCGACGCTGACTGTCGCCTGCGCCGCCGGGCTCGGCTGCTGGTCGGTCACGACGTCGATATAGGGCGCGACTGCGATCGCGTCGAGCTGAAACGGCGCTCCGGGGTTCGCGGCGTTGTACGTGTTCAGCGTGCTGACCAGGGTCTGGGTATCGGACACCCCCACCGCCTGCATGTTGCACCACGAGCGAATCGATCCCGCCCGTCCCTTGGCCCCCCAGACCGTCCGGAAGATGTTGGCGACCTGCATGGCCCGCAGCACCGTGCTGGAAAACTGCCCCAGTCCGGCAAACGGCGCACCGGCCATGTTGCACAGGAGGCCATTGAAAAACTCGCCCTGCCAGAAGCTGCCGTTCCAGGGCTCGTTGCCCACCTCGACGTAACAAAGGCGTCCCGGAGGTAGGTAACTAAGCCAGATGTTCGCGATGTATTCCGCCGTCGCGTCGGTCGCGATCACCGGTACGCTGGCGATCCCGGCACATCCGGGTACGCTGGCCGCGGCCTGGGCCATGATCTCGGGCGGAGGCACCTGCGTATCGGGAAGAGTCACCGACGCCGTGAACGGCGCGTCATCGGGAACGTCGTAGGTCTCGGACAACGTGTTGGCGACCAGCGCCCCCTTGGTCGATCCGCCGCAGTATCCCCAGAACATGAACGTCGTCGAGCTCGTGACGAAGATCGGGAAATTGAGGACCTTCGTCCCGTTGTAGCCCGAGTCGGCCGAGGTGCCGAAGGTGTAATCGATCGGATCGCCCGATCCTTGGGTCACCGAGACGGTCGGCATCGTGCCGCCCCAGGTGATGAACTGGCCGCTGTTGAGGTTGTGCGCCTCGGAACAGACGCACTCGCCGACGAAATACTGGCCGCCGGCCGCCAGGTTCGTGAAATCCGTGAAGTCGATCGACGACGGCGCGTAATAATAGGCCGTGTTGCCCGACCCCTCGCTGTTGACCGAGGTCCCCAGGAACGGCCCGGCGAAATACAGGTTCGGCGAGTTGCCGAGCGTGTAGGCCCGGATGCTGGTGATGTTGCCCGTGTTGGTGACTTTCACGCCCGACCAGAGACAGTCGGACAGGGCGAAAAAGTCGCTGGGGTTCACCATGTTCGACTGCGCCCGTTGAATCCACCCAGGCTCGATCGCAGGCTGGCCGAGCCCTTGTTGCCGACCGTCATCCAGGCCAGGAAGTTTTCGTCGCTTCGCGCGGGATTGGTGCGGTCGAGGCTCGGCGTGCCGCCCCCGTTGCCGTTCGGGGCAAAGAGGTACTCGTTGGTGAGCGTGTAGTTCCCCGAGCTGCCCGAATTCGTCTGGATCGCCAGCACGAAGTCAAGATACAGCGACGTCGGCGACGCCTTGAAAGCAACGGTCCATTGCCAGGTCTGGCCCACGAGGACGCCGTTTGAGAGCGTCCCGGCCCTCGTGGGAGCGCTCGGCGTCGTCGGCCCGCTGAGGACTGTGATCCCGTTCGTATTGAACGTGGCGCCGACCAGCATCGGCGCCGACGGGTTCGTATCATCGGCGACGAACGTCCAGGTCCCCACGAGCTCGGGGTAGGAAAGATTGTCAACGCAGTTGCTGTAATTGTAGTTCGCGGCCGTGAGCTTCACCGTGCCGTTGGCGGCCGAGATCGTGATCGGCCTTCCGTCGGCCGTCGAGCTGCCGATCGTGCCCGAGGGATTCACCCAGGACCCGCGCTTGAACCAGTTCTGTTGCGGGCAACCCGGCTCGAGCGCGTACGTCTCAAATCCCAGGAAGCCGGCGTTGAACCCGACCTGGAGCCCGTTCGTGTTCTTGGGCAGATAGTCAAACGGCACGCACCCAAAGAGCGGCGCCTCGAAGGACCCGGTGTAATTCGTGGCCAGGCCGTCGTCATAGACGGTCGAGTTCCCGGCGCCCGTCGTCACCCAGCCGGCCGAGGCCGCGAACGTCACAATGTCCGTGCTCGCGACCTGGCTCGGCAGTTGGAAGAACAGGAACGGGTCGGTCTGGGTCGTCATGTCCCAGAATGGACCGAGGCACGAGATCGTGCTGCCGTTCTTCTTGAACGTCGGCAGGCTGTTGACGGCCGTGATCGGCGTCGCCGCATTGGCGCTGGTTCCGAAGACGAACGCGACCAATCGCCCGCTCCTGGTCACGTAAGCCGTGGTCGTGACCGAGCTCGGCGTGCTCAGGGTCGTCGTCGCGCCGGTCGAGGGATCGGTGACAGTCAGCGTGGCGCCCGCCGCGCTGCCGGCGTAGACGGTGGCCGTCGCCGACGTGTTGGTCGAGACCGAGAGCTCGCCGATCGTGGCGCCCGAGCCGCCGGCGATCGTGAACGTCGGGTTATCGACCGACCACACCGTATTTGTCCCGGTGAACGTGACCGACACGCTGTCAAAAGCGCTGATCGTGCTGGGACTGCACGTCATCGCCGCCGTGCTGACGCCGATCCCGGTACTGTGCAGCCCGTCGCTGACGATCAGCGTCCCCGACGCGCCGCCGGAACTTGGGCAGGAGAGAACCAGCGTGAAATGGGTACCGTTGACGTAGGTCTGGGACGCGACCGCCCAGCCTGTGACACCGCTGACGCTGAACGTCGTTGCCGAAGTCCAGTTCGTATTGATGCCGACGGCGTGAACGGTGATCGGACCGCCGGGATGATGTGTCGGAAGGGCATCCTCGGTGATCGTGAAACTGGTCGCCGTCCTGATGACCAGGCCGCGCGGCCAGGCCGGCTGGAAAAGCTGCCAGGGGTTGACGCTGACCTGGTCAACCTCCTTGGCCGTGAGGCCGCGATTCCAGACGAGTGCAAGCGATACCGAACCGTTGAGCCAGTTGCTCGATGCCTGGAAGCTCCCGACATAGATATTGCTGGCGCTGTTGGCCGGGGCGGTGTTATTGGACTGCGACGTCGTTACTGGAACGCCGTTGATGTAGATCTGCTGGCCGGCGTTGGATTGCAGGAGATCGGTTACAGCGACCGTGTACCAGGTGTTGGCACTGATGCCGCTGATCGGCCAGGACGACCTCGCTGCGCCGTTGCCGCTCCACTGTATGTAACCTACGCCGCCCGCGAAATTGAGGTTCCAGCCCCCCACGCGGTAGAGCAGGTACTGATTCGACGAAAGCGCCGCCGTCGAGAACCGGACCAGAACGGTGATGCCCGGCAGCGACGGGAACGCAGGCGCCGGATAGGCGATCGTCGAGTTCGTCCCGTCGAACGTCGCCGCCCAGCCGTCGATTCCCGATCCCCACCCCATGTGAGCGATCGACGACGGTACGACCCGGTTGATGATCTCGTAGGGCGAGCCGCTCCCCTCATTGAAGGGGACGGCGAACTGGAGCCCCTGCGCGAGCGGGTTGGTCCAGTCAATGCCGACGCCGGGCCATGGCTTGGATTTTCTGGAAGCGGAGTACATAATCTAGCGGCGACCGATCATCAGAGAGGGGGTCGTATGTCGTGGGTCACAGTCAACCTGATCATCCTGGATCTCATCGTCGGCACGTGGGCGACGGCGTGCCTGATACTCGCTACCGCGGCGGTCCTCGGCTCGAAAAAGATCAGCCGAGGCGAGCCGACGTTGTCCGAGGACGGCATCGCGGAACGAGATGAAGCACAGCCCTGTCCTCCAGAGTTTTTGCAACGGACAACGGACAACGGACAAAGGACAGGGTCCCTAGACCCCCGTCACTTGCCCGAGCTGAGCGGTCAACGTCGATGAAGTTCCGCCCGACTGGGCCGTGTAGACGATCTGCACATCCTCGGCCGTGACCGGCACGGCGATCGTCCAGTTTGTCGTGACGGCCGTGAGCGGAGCCGTATAGGTCTGCCCGCTGTAGTAAGTCGTCCCATCGGGCGACCACTGCGGCGTAAAGGTCGCCGCCGTCGAAGCGCTCCCGACCTGGACGATCGAGACATAAAGCTCCTGGACGTAATCCGTCGAGCAACTGATCGGGTTGGTCGTTCCCGACGCGGTTGCCGAGCCGGAGGCCCAGGTGAAGGATGAAGACGATTTCGTGGCTGCCATTGGTTTCCCTTCGGGATGTCAGTCGTCCGTTGAAGTAGTCCTCACGCTCCGCGTGAGGCCGCGACATCACGCGGAGCGTGAGAAGTACTTCTCAAACCGCAACCCCCATCAACCCTTGAACCGCCCCCGGCCCGCTCGCATCGCTCGTACACGTCACCGTCGCCGTGTTCGGCTCCTCGGCGACGGCGTTAAAGGCCCGCACGCCGAAACTGTACGTCGTCCCGTCCGAAAGCCCGGTGATCACGGCTGTCCAGACGTTCGCGATTGAGGAAGCGTATGAAACAGTCGCGACCGGCGTCGTGTACGACACGGAGCCGATCCCGTCGTAAACGTGGAACCCCGTCGGCGTCTTGGCGGCAGTCGCCGGGTTCGGGTAGCTCCACTCGACCTTGATGTTGCCGCCCTTGACGGCGATTGCCCGCAGTCCCGTCGGCGGCGCCGGCCGATTGGTGATGTCGTTGCCGCTGGAGTCGAGAATAATCTCGACCGCGCAGTCCAGGTTCTGCTCCTCGAGGCCGTTCGGGTAATAGAACGCCCGGACGCCGAATTTCCAGTCGCCGGGATACGACAGGGGAGACGAGGTCCATGTCGTCCCCTCGATTGTCGCGACCGGCGTCTGATAATTGATCGGGTCGCCGGCGCCCGTGTTGGCATAGACGTGGTACCAGACCGGAGTCGGGACGAATGCGCCCGGCGGCGGAAACGGCACGATCTTCGCGAACCCGGCAAGCCGCCGGCGACGGGGCTCTTGGTCGCGGACCGGCAAGGTCGGCGTCGCGAAGGGAACCGTCGCGGGCGGCGGCGCCAGGCCCGAAGCAAACCATACCGACCCGCGCCGGCGCGGCTGGCGGCCGACGACCGGCAGCCAGTGCCAGAGGACCGGCGTCTCGCCCTGGTTCCGCGGCGACCAGATCTGGCCGGCGACGTGGCGCCGGAGCGGGCTCGGGTCGCGGACGATCGACCAGGCCGGCGCAAGCGGCGGCGGCCCGGCGACGGCCGGCGACCACGTGACGCGCCGCCGGAACCGGACCGGCGTGACTGGCGAAAGTAAGCCCTGGTTGGACATTCATGGTGCCAGGCTGATCTAACCCGCGAGGATGTTCGCGCCTCGAACCATCATCACGATGCCGGTCGGACCGGCGGACGGGTCACTATGCTGTACGGCGCCGATGTCCGTGTTGACCGATTGGCCGAAGACGCCGATGCCAGCCGCGCGGAGCGATGCCCCGCCGCCCGTCGTCGTGTTCGGCCGGTAGTCGGAGCCAGCCGAAATGTAGGGCTGCTGAGTCAGCGTGACCTCATTCACATTGTAAAAAGGGGTGCCGGTGATATTGCTCGTGTTGTTGTAGACCGCACAATTCATCAACGTCGCAATGCTGCTCCCCACGGTGAATCCGATCGCACCCCCGCCGGACTGGTTGGAGGCGATGCAGTCCAGGTAGCGAACGCTTACGCTATTCGTATTGTTGTCAAATCCAGCCGTAGAACAGGAATCGGCAAGACAGCGCTCGAAGACTGTGGCGGACGCGCCGGCCAGGAAGCCGGTGGTGCAGCTTCTGGCCATGGATCTTACTGCCGCAAACGGATCTGACGGGCTCACCGCGCTCGTGAAGCCCGTCGTGCACGAGTAAGCGTCACACGCAGTAAAGGACACGCCTGTTGTATTGGCGAAAAAGCCGGTCGTACACCCGCTCGCCTGGGATGCAACGACAGAGCCGCCGCCGGTCGAGACGTTGAAGCCGTATTCACCCGCGCCATTGCAATTCTCCGCAACACAATTCGAGACGATGTGTCGGCTCGACTGAAGGCCGAAACCCGACACCTTGGCCACGGAATTGCCATTGGCGAGCAAATTGTTCAACGAGCTGAAACGCCGACGTTCCCAGCAAAACCAGATAGGTTGTGGCGCCCGGCGCCGAAACCGATCCCCAGCTTATCTGCGGCCGGTTTCCCGTGTGATCCCCGCGCGTCTGGTCATAGCCGAGCATCTTGCAGTTGACGCTGTTGGCCAGCGAAATCGGGCCGCCGGCGCCCGGCGTCGCGGTGGACATCGTGTAAGCACTGCTATTGTACTTGACATAGCAAGTTTGACTCGACACCGCCATCACCGAGGCAGCCATGCCCGGCGTGGCGAAGGCGCCGCCGAGGGACCACGTCGCCCCGCTCGAGCTCGTCGCCGCCGGCGATCGGTCTAGCGTCCAGCGCTGGGTCGAGCTCGTTCCCGTCGATGCCGCCGTGATCTGGTAGACGCCCGTCGTGAAAGCCGACCCGCTGCCGGTCGACGTGATCTGGATCAGATTGCCGACGTCGCCGGCGACGACCGTGTAGCCGTCGGGGTTGACCTTCGTGTTCGATGAACTATCGACGGTGAGGTTCGTGCCGCTGCCCTGCGCCGCGGACTGCTGCGAGTAGTCCGTCCCGCCCGAGCCGGTGACGAACCCGCCGCCGTTGGAATCGGCGCCGGCGTATTCGACCTCGAAGACTGTGTTTGCGGAAAGCGCCATCGGTTATCTGCGCGTCGGTATTGATTGTCCTGCGAGTTTCCGGCCCGTTATCACGCCCCCGGGAGGGCTGATCAGCCCCCGAAAGCGCTCAATCTCGCCGGACAATTGCAGTTGTTGTGCGACTTGGTCGTTGTCCGTTGTCCGTTGTCAGTTGTCCGTTGTCAGTGGTCAGTGGTCCGTTCAGGTCCGCGGCCCGCGAGCTTTCCCCCTTCTTCTCCCCAGGGGGAGAAGGTGGCCCGAAGGGCCGGATGAGGGGGCGACCGAGCGACCCGGCCCGCGAGCTTTCCCCCCCCTTCTCCCCAGGGGGAGAAGGTGGCCCGAAGGGCCGGATGAGGGGGCGACCGAGCGACCCGGCCCGCGAGCTTTCCCCCCCCTTCTCCCCAGGGGGAGAAGGTGGCCCGAAGGGCCGGATGAGGGGGCGACCGAGCGACCCGGCCCGCGAGCTTTCCCCCCCCTTCTCCCCAGGGGGAGAAGGTGGCCCGAAGGGCCGGATGAGGGGGCGACCGAGCGACCCGGCCCGCGTGCTATCCCCCCCCCTTCTCCCCAGGGGGAGAAGGTGGCCCGAAGGGCCGGATGAGGGGGCGACCGAGCGACCCGGCCCGCGTGCTATCCCCCCCTTAATAAGGGGGGGCCAGAGGGGGTTGACGCGGCACTCACCATCTGTCTTTCCAACGGCCAACGGACGGAGCGCAGCTCCTCCGCCATTGCCTCGAACACGCCGTCCCACGACCCGCGGACGCGCTGGCGGAACAACCGCGCCGACGGATACCACGGGGAACGGGTGGCGGGTGATGGGTGGAGGGTGGCGGGAGGAAGCCCTTCGCCGTCCCTACCCTCCACCCTCCACCCTCCACCCTCCACCGTTCGACCCATCCAGCGCCAGCAACATGGCTCCGAAAGCGCGATCCAGACTGGCTTCCCCATCGCGCCGGCCAGGTGGGCGATCGCCGTATCGGGCGTGATCACCAGGTCGAGGTTCGCGATCACGCCGGCGGTGTCGAGCCAATCCCCGGCCTCGTAATCGTCGCCGAGATCGGCGACGAGAGGGTGGAGGGTGGAGGGTGGAGGGTGGAGGGCAGACGATCGATCAGTCTTATCCCGCCACGCCCCGTTCTCCAGTCGCCACCCCTTCTGGAGCGACACGAATGAAATTCCCCGCCCGAACGGCACCCTCCACTCGCCACCCAGGAGCGGCGCCAGCAGCTCGAAGGCGAAGGACCGCCGTTCATCGTTAGCCTGCCGGGGGTTGCCGCGCCACGCGAGGCCGACACGGAACGGCGCGTACCAATCAGGATGCAGCAGATTCATCCGATCGCGCCAGCGTCGAACCGCCGCCTTGTCGGCCGACAGGTACGGCCCGCGCCAGAGCGGCACGCAGCCGACGTAGGCTGCTGGAAGGCTCGGCAGGGTCGCCACGGTCGCGCCCTCGGGTATGTCCTTGTCCTCAGTAACGACGCTCACGACGCCCGGCACGCGGGCGATCAGGCGGTCCATCGTCTTGTTGCAGATCGCGCGAACCGTCCATCCATCCCGCGCCATGTCGGCGGCAAACCGGATGAATTGGAAATGATCGCCCGCGCCTTCCACGTTCCAAACGTAGACGTCGGACGGGTGGCGGGTGGAGGGTGAAGGGTGGCGGGTGAAGACGGGCGGATGGCGGGACTCCAGATTCCCCACCCTCCACCCTCCACCCTCCACCCACCACCTGTCGTACCCGTGAAACGGGTGCCCCGCGACCCGCGGGAGCTTGTAGGCCCAGTCGCCGAATTCCATGTGGCCGGCGGCCAGGTCGCCGAGCTTCATCCGCGCCGCCGCCCGGTGCAGGTGCAGCTCGGGCATGTTGGGGAATCGCCCGAGCAGCCGCGTCGCCTCGGTGATGACCTCCTCCAATCGCTCGGCCGCGATCAGTGCCCCCAGCCGGGCCGAGAGAAAATCACAGTGGTCCGGCGCGAGCTCGATCCCCCGTTCCAGTTGGGCGATCGCCTCGCCGAGCACGTCGTCGGACGTATCGCGCCAGTGCCAGCGCTCGAGGAGCCAGATACCCAAAAGCCCGGCCGCGTCGGCCGAGCTCGGGTCCAGCTCGCGGGCCCGGCGCATTTCCGCCTCGCACTCGTCGAACCGGAACTGATCGTGAATCGAGCACGCCAGGACAACGCGCCGCCGCGCCGACGGCTCGATCGCGATCGCCCGGCGCAGCGAGGCCTCGGCGTCGGCCGGCCGCTTCATCGCCCGGTACGTGACCCCGGCGGCGGTCAAGAGCACGGGATCGTCGGGTGAGGCCGCGATCGCCGCCTCCCAGAAGTCGGCCGCGAGGTCGGCACGCCCCACGCGATGCAGGGCGTCGCCGGCTTGGGCAAGGTGATTAACGGTCAGCATGATTCGTGGAGGGTGGAGGGTGGAGGGTGGAGGGCGAGGAGGGCGGCGCTTTTACTCGCCACCCGCCACCCTGCACCCGCCACGGTTTTATTCTTCGACCTTCAGATATCCCCGAACATTCACCCCGGCCTGGGCCGTGAGCTGCACGCAGTAGACGCCGCCGCCCTTGATGATGTCCTCTTGCCCGAGCGGGGCGAGGTATTCGTAACCGAGCTGCGGGTGGACGGTGAACGTCTTGAGGATGTTGCCGGACGCGCCCGACGACGGCGCCGTGTACGTCGGCTCCGAGCCGGTGTTCTTGTACCCGTAGGTTGCCTGGAACGTCTCGGTGCACTCGCCCTCGACTGGATTCGGCAAGATCGACGTATACGTCCCCGCCGCACTCGGCCGGGCGATCAGGGCCTGCACGGGCACGGCCGAGTTGCTGGTGCCGTCGAAGTAGAACCCGTAGGCGAGAACCTTGAGCCGCTGGTTACTCGGCGACTGGATCTGGAGCACGGTCAAACCCGTGCCGCCGGTGAGACTGGTCGAGGGGATGTCGATGTAGCCTTGCAGTGCTGCCATGTCATTTGTCCTTTGTCATTTGTCCTTTGTGAAAACGCCCGTATCCCAGGCCGTCCGCCGCCACCCGCGACAGCGAACAAAGGACCAAGGACAAGGGACAAAGGACACGCGAGCGCTAGCGAGAGATTTTGCACGAAAAGAGCGTCGTCGGCTCGGCCGAGTTCCCCAGCGGGCCCCACCGGACTTGCACGCGGTCGATGACGATTTCGAGCTCGGTCCGGATCAGGTTGATCTTGCGCGCCCAGTCGCCCTTGTCGGTCCGGGCCTCTTGTGTGTACCGGGCCAGCAGCACGGTCAGCACGGTTGCCATGCGGAGGTCGCGCTGGTCGTAGATCCAGCTCGAGTCGCGATAAACGATGTTCTCATCGATCCCGAACCGGCGCTTGATGTCGAACGACGCTTCCTCGATCTGCGGGTCGAGCGTGTTGATCGTGAATGTGACGCCCGTGAGCCCCGCGGCCGGCGCCGGCGGCTGGCCGACGTTCAGGTCCTTGTGCAGCCGCCGCAACGTGACCGAATTGCCCGAGACAGAGTCGATCGCGAAGAGCTGGCCCGACGACCCGGGGAAATTCGCCTTCGGCCCCGAGAGCTGCACGACCTGGTTGGGATTGACGCCGTTGGACGTGAAACTCACGGCGGTCGAGTTCAGAACCCACGGCGACCCGCTGTTGAAATACCCATCGGTCCCGGCCGCCATCTGCTGCCAGGCCGGTGCGAGCAAAAACCAGTCGCCCGAGGCCCGGACGGCGATGTCTTCGTCGGTGCAGTAGACCGGGATGGTCTGTGCGGGTAGTGAGGCGGATAGGGTCATTGGTCCCTTGTCCTTTGTCCTTTGTTCGCTTCGCGGATCTCAGGAGCTGGCATGGTCAGCAGGGCCTTGCAAGGGACAAAGGACAAATGACCAAGTTGCACGACAACTGATCTTGTCAGGCGAGTTCGGGCTGAATCCGGGCTGAATCGGACTTCCGACGGGCGTTTAACGGCCGAACTTTCGCATGACAATGATTGCTCCCGCGGAGTCGGGGCTTTGCCCGCCCCCTCATCCGGCCCTGCGGGCCACCTTCTCCCCTCGGGGAGAAGGCTCACCGGCCGTCGTTTCACGCGAAGCGAACAAAGGACAAAGGACAAAGGACCAAGGACTACTTCATTCCGGATCCCTGACCACACACCAGAAGTTGAGTGTCCAGTACGACCCGCTCCCTTGCACCCCGTTCGGATCGGCGACGACCTCGCCGGGCACGATATGGCAAGAGGGCCGCGTCCGCCACGCTGTCATGGCTCGTTGCTCGCCGGTCGGGAAGCTGAACGGATAGCTCACCCCGCAGACCGCCTGAAGCGCCGCCAGGTCGGCCTCGCACGCCGCCGAGCTGGTCTCCTGAAACGTCCCGGCAACCCCCCAGTGCCGCCCGCTCCCGGCCCCATACTGAGTTGTCCCGGGCGTCAGGCCCAGCCACCCATCGACCGACGACGCGTTGCCGTCGAGCTGGCCGACGCTGAAAAGCGCCGTGTTCCCAAACAGGGCCTGCCCGGCGAAGAGTGGCGCCGCATTGATCGATCCGGTCTGGACGTACCGCTCACCGTAACCAAAGGGAAGAGGCTCCTCGGTATAAGTCGCGATCGTCAGCCCCGGAGGCTGGGTCGCGACGAGCTCGCGGTCGGCTTGGCCAGGAGTCTGCATTGGTCCCTTGTCCTTTGTCCTTTGTCCTTTGCTAAAGGCCCTGTTGTCCCAGGCTCACCGTCGCCGTACGCGAAGCGAACAAGGGACAAAGGACAAATGACAAAGGACAAAGTCCCGTCACTTGTGACGGAAATGCTCGAGCTCCTCGGCCAGATGTGCCTCTTTGCGCTCGGTCGCGCTCTTCGAGTTCTCGGCCGCCGCGAGTTTCTTCTCGCTGATGTCCTTACCCTCGGGCACGTGCAGCTTCTCGCGCAGCGCCCCCGGCCGCCTGATCGCGTGCTCGATCCAGTTCGGGTCCTTGCTCTTGGCCATCGTACTTGTCCTCAGATTGCAATGCGCCCCTGTTATTCGTTTAACCCGGAGCCAACGGCGACGGCGTTGACTTGTCGCGGGCAACACCCGGGCGCCGTCGCCGTTGGCTCCGGGTTAAACACGGCCCTACTTCATCGGCTTGGCCATGCGCCCCTGTTATTCGTTTAACCCGGAGCCAACGGCGACGGCGTTGACTTGTCGCGGGCAACACCCGGGCGCCGTCGCCGTTGGCTCCGGGTTAAACAAGGCCCTACTTCATCGGCTTGGCCATGCGCCCCTGTTATTCGTTTAACCCGGAGCCAACGGCGACGGCGTTGACTTGTCGCGGGCAACACCCGGGCGCCGTCGCCGTTGGCTCCGGGTTAAACAAGGCCCTACTTCATCGGCTTGGCCATGCGCCCCTGTTATTCGTTTAACCCGGAGCCAGCGGCGACGGCGTTGACTTGTCGCGGGCAACACCCGGGCGCCGTCGCCGTTGGCTCCGGGTTAAACAAGGCCCTACTTCATCGGCTTGGCCATATCGGCTTCCGGATACACGCGGTTGACGCCCTGGCCGCCGGGCACGAACGGGATGACGGGCACAGCGCCCTTGCCCGGCTCGAAGGCAGCCGGCGGCTGCGGCATCTTGGCATCTTCGAGCTTGAACCGGTGGTCGGGGGTCTTGACCGGGCTCATCTGGCCCGCGAGGTTGGCCGATCCGCCCCGGCGATCGCCGGCGGCGCCGGGCTCGTTCGAGGGCTTGGTCGGGCTCGGGTCGCGAGCCAGCGGCATGAACCCATTGGCGGCCCGGTTGCCGGCCGGCCCCTGCTGGTTGGGTGGCTTGACGACGTCGCGTTCTACGTTGGGCATGGGACTAAGCCTCGAAAGAAGGAGTGAATTCGGTAGTGAGCTCAAAGAACTGGTGGAGCGTTTCGGACCGATCTTCCCAGGCAACCCGCGTCTGGATCTGGCCCCTCTCGACGATGAAGGCGACAACCATTCCGGGGCTTCGCTCCCGGCACACGCGGTGATACACGACATCACCGAATTCGAATGGCAGCCGGACGGTCCGCGGTTGGCGTTGGTCGCTCATGGTCGTGAGACCTGGTACTCCAGATTTCGATTCCGCGGAATATACTGCCCCGCGCTCTTCTTCCCAGCCAAAGGCGTAATCGCCGATGTGATAGAGCCGGAAGGAAGCGTCGATCATCACCGGCACGCCGATCTGCCGGCAGCGCCAGCAGAAGGAATAATCTTCGCCGAGGTAGCGGGTCTCACCCTCCTCCTGGACGATCGCCGGCTGAAAGAACGGCCAGGCGTGGGTGTGAGCGACCCGGCAGAGCGGCAGCTTCAATTCGTCGCGCATCCGCCGCAGAAAATCCACTTTGATCCGCAGGAAGCCGGCGCCGACCTTGAAACAGGGGACCGGCTCGGCGGCCCACTCCCCCATCTTGATCGAACGGACATCCGGCCCGAAATCGGCGTTGAGCTGGCCGTTGCCCAGCTTCTTGGCCGCGTAGACGCCAGCGACGACCGGCTCGGGCCGCAGGAATAGCCGCACGGCGTCGGCCGGGTCGAACATCATGTCGGAGTCAATGAACAGAATCGATTCCAGATCCTCGCGAATCGCGTCGCTCGCCAGGATGTTGCGCGTCACATCGATCGCCGACGCGCCCTTCGAATAATCGACGCGGATTCCGAGGTCCTCGAGCCCTCGCAGGCAATGGTACGTATCGGTGTCAATGAACCGGTGGACCGGCACATAGACCACGTGCTTGGCCAGGTCCAGGACCCCTGACAGGTCAGGGGTCTGGGTGGCGGGTGACGGGTGGAGGGTGGGGGGAGAAGAATCCCCCGCCTCCGGGTTTCCGGTCCCTTCACCCGCCACCCGCCACCCGCCACCCGTCCTGCGATGCTCGACGACGCGGCGGTCGTGCGGCTCGGCCGGCCGGCGGCGTTCACGGAAAAGGCGTTTGGGTGGCTTCATCTTCTTGCGACGTTGACCCGAGCTCGCGGAGGACTTAACATTGTTGTGCGAGTTGTCAACAGTTGTGTTGCGGGCAGAGAAGGGATAGGCCATGGCCACGTTGAACACCATCCGGGACCGCCTCCATGCCCAACCATTCCGCCCATTTGACCTCATCCTGGTCGACGGCACGCGCTACACGGTCCGGCACCCGGACTATCTCTCGATCGCACCGGTGCAACGGCCTCGCGACGTTCTGTACTACCACGTCTTCGAGAACAGCGATGAGTACCAAAGCCGATTCATCGATCTGAACCTCATTCTCGAAGTCGGCGTTCCCAGCGAGGAGACCTTCCAACGCGCCCGGCCGCCCGCCCCCCCGCGCCCGGTGCACCGCCGCCCACACCCTAACGAGGCGGGATTCCTCAGCCATCCGCGAAGCGAACAAAGGACAAAGGACAAATGACAAAGGACCAACTCACGGCCACCCGCGGTAGTTTTGGGCCAGTCCCGGACCGACCGACTCGACATAGAGCGTCCCCGCGTTCGCGTCGATGAGAGTTCCCATCTCCTTGCAGAGCGTGTCGAGCATCGCGAAGGTCGCGTGACATTCCTGGAGCCGGCGAATCGTCGCCCCGAAGGGCGCCGGGCGCCCCGCGTTGAATTCCTCGATCACCGAGCGCAGGTTGCGGAACGGCTCCTCGAGGTTGCCGGTCTTGCAGGAACGGATCATCTCGATCATCCGCTTGCGCGTGTTGCCGTTGGCATCGACGAACGTGAGCCCCGCTGTGTTGACCGTCGGCGGCTGCACGGCGTACGAGTTCGTGGGCGCGGGCGCCGTGAGCACGGTGGTCGCGGTCGTGACGCCGGTTGCGCAGAGGAGGAACGGCCCCGTGCTCGACGTGCTGATATACAGATTGCGAGCCGTGTTCCCTGTCTGCAAGGTCGGGTACGTGACCGTCAGTTCCTGTCCCAGCGTGATGCCCGTTCCGCTCGAAACAGGCGACGCGGTCGTCTCCCCGAAGCCATTGGTCTCGGTGCAGACGACGTAGTAGTCGGTGGCCGCCGGCAGCGTGTGGCCGCTTCCCGAGGCGGCGGTTGTCGGAGCCGAACTGGGCGCCGCGGTCGGCGTCAGCGGCTGCTGAGCGATCAAGAGCTCAAGATGCCCCGAGGCGCCGCCCGCCTGAAACTGGGCGAAAGTCGTCCCCGAGGCCGTGATGGAAGGTGCGGTATAGGCCATTGGTCCGTTGTCCTTTGTCCTTTGTCCTTTGTCCTTTGTCCGTTCAGAGCCGCGTCCCGCGAGCTTTCCCCGCCTTCTCCCCAGGGGGAGAAGGTGGCCCGAAGGGCCGGATGAGGGGGCGACCGAGCGACCCGTCCCGCGAGCTTTCCCCGCCTTCTCTCCAGGGGGAGAAGGTGGCCCGAAGGGCCGGATGAGGGGGCGACCGAGCGACCCGTCCCGCGAGCTTTCCGTCACGCGGAGCGTGATGACTACATCGCAGACAGAGCGGCGTCGGGGGCGACGCCCACCGTCCCGTCCCCCAGCGGCAATACCCCCGTGTCAAAGTCGCACATCACCTCGTAGGGGCGTTTCCGCTTGTCGATCCCGAACGCCTCCCAGGCCTCGTCGAGCATGGCGGTTGATGCCGCGGCCAGCATGTGGAGCTTCTGGAGCTCGAGCTCGGCCTGTTCGAGCGTGCCCCGGATCTGCGAGAGCTCCGGGCCGCCGAAGACGGGCCGGCCGTCCTCCTTCCGCGCTCGGTGAAATCGCTCGCAAAGCTGCGAGACGAGAACCTGGACGCGGAAGATCTCGGCGTTATGCCGTGCGCGATCGGCGAGGACCTTGGGAAGCCCAAGCCGCGCGGCCTGGGCATCGAGATAATGGGGACTGCCGCGGAATCGCCACATACGTCGCTTCGCTCCGTGAGTGGAGAGTGGAGAGTGGGGAGTGGGGAGAACGGAGCCAATAGAATGGGGTCTTCTCTCCCCACTCCCCGCTCCCCGCTCCCCACTATTTGTCAGTTCGCCGAGAACGCCGTAATTCCCTCGACCCAGGCGTGGTGCGATTCATTCACGACCTCGATCGCCATTTCGGCGATCCAGTCGCCTTCCACCATGTCGCCCCGGTTCCCGCGCAGGTTCCAGTACGGGTTCCGCTTGTTGCGGATATACACCTCGCTCGAGGTGAGGGCGATCGCCGTGTACGGCCGCAAGAGCGGCGCTTCGACGATCGTGACCCCGTGCAGGAAAGGCGCTTCGAGGACGTTGATCGGCGTCCCGAAGACCGTCTCGCCGGCCGGCACGCGCTGGATGGCCTGGCCCCAGGTCGCGAAGCCGCTCATGAAGTTGGTCGACACGACGAGCAGATCGGGCTCGCCGCCGTTACTCCGGGCGGCCTGCAACGTGTCGCGGATCAGGTCGGTCGATCCGTACGCGCTGGCGTTGGTGGGGCTGGTCGTGGTGTTGGTCTGCAAGATGTACTTGAGCCCGTTCATCTTGGCCGTGGTCCCGGCCGCGTCGTTCGGGCGCCTGCGCGATGCCGTAATACACGCAGCTCTCGATGTCGTCCACCATGTTCTGGAGCTGAACGGTCATGTTGAAGTCGAATGGCGTCTGAATCCCGCCCGGCATGACCTGCGCCTTCGCCGTCTGGGCCGAGCCGCCGATCTGAACAGGAAACTGAAACGTCTGCGCAGTACTGGGTCCGCGAGACGCCGATGGTCGTGAGGCCGGTCTGGTTGACCTCGCCGCCGGTGCGGCTGTTGCCGATCAGGTTGACCGTCGATCCGCTCGCGACCGAGGTCGTCGCCGTGGTGCCGGCAACCCCGCGGATCACCGTGACGGTCTGAGACCCGGTCGGGTCGCCGCTGATCTGGACGTACTCGCTCGCTCCGCTGGTCGAGTCGATGAGCTGGAGGACGTCGTGATTCATCAGGAACGTGGCATCGCCCAGCGAGAGGCCCGTGGTCGTCGAGGCGGAGACCGCGGCCGTGACCGTGGTCGAGCGCGCCCGGTACTTGTGGGTGTACATCAGAAAATCGACGCGCTCGACCGGGACATACGGCAGCCGGGTCACGAGCGGGTTGCGGTTCGCAAACCAGTTGCGAATCGCGACCGTCACATCATTGCGGGCCTCGACGCCCGCTTGCTGGGTACCGAGATAGCCTTGAAGGAAGTCAGCCATTGTTGCAATTGTCAGTTGTCAGTTGTCGGTGTTGTCAGTTGCCCGTCGTCCGTTGTCCGTTGCAAAAATCCCGGCAGCTCAGGCTAGCCTCAGCCATCCGCGAAGCGAACAACGGACCACTGACCACTGACCACTGACCAACAATCTGGCTCCTGACTCTCCTACGTGCAGCATTCGCGGTTCTCATGGCGCTGCGAGCCACGGCCGGCTTGCCCTCGAAGGGCGTTCGGATTTGCGATTGCACTTCTCCCCCCAAGGGAGAAGGTGGCCCCCCTTCTCCCCAGGGGGAGAAGGTGGCCCGAAGGGCCGGATGAGGGGGCGGTTTACCCGTGTTGTCAGTTGTCGTGCGAAATTCCGCCCGTTATCCCGCCCGAAAGTGCCCGGCAGCACCGCCAAACTCCCGCATCTCGCACGACAATGCTCATTGTCGTGCCGGGTTAGTCCTTTGTCATTGCCCTTCGGGCGTCCCTAGTCCTTTGTCCTTTGTCCTTTGTCCTTTGCTAAAGGCCCCGTTTGTCCCAGGCTCGCCTCGGGCATCCGCGAAGCGAACAAAGGACAAAGGACCAGGGACAAGACAGGACAACGTCCAAGCTTGCTTGACGCCCACGCGGCCAAGTCCAAACCCCTGCTTCATATCGCGGCTCGGATCCACGGCCACTTTGTTCTTGGCGATCTCTTGCATCTGAAGAATGATCGCCTCGCTGAAGTTCTTGGGCTCGGCCGCCGGCGTCGGATTGGCTGCCGGCGTCGGGGCTGCGTTCGCGCCGCCCGCTCCTGCGCCGCCCGCCCCGTGCGGCCGGAGGAAGTGGGCGAACTCGGGCTTGCCGAGTGTGGTCGCGACATGATCAATCGCCGAAACAAACGCCGGCGTGCGGACGACGTAGCTCTCGCCTTGGGCCTCGACCTGGAGCTGCCCACGCAGGATGGCGGTCAACTGGTCGGTCGTGCCGGGCAGAATCGCGTGCATGGACAGGGCCTTCGAGAGCTCATTGTCGAGGGCATACCGCTTGGCTCGCTCCTCGGAGCGCATCCGCGCCTGCGCCTCGGCCGCGAGCTTGGCCTCGCTCTGCTGCTGGATCGACTTGAGCGCTTCCTCGACCTGCCCCTTGGCCGCGAGCAGCCGCGCCTGCTCGGCCGTGGCCGCCTCTTCGCGCTGCCGGGCCTCGGCCTCGAGCTGCGCCAGCCGCGTCTGGCTGGCCATCAGGGACTGGAGCTGCTCATGCGGAATCGGCACCAGCGCCGGCGGCGCATTCGGATCAGCCGGCGGCGGCGCGGCCGGCGGCGGGGCCGAGTCTAAAACGACGGCCGGAGCAGCCGGGGTGGGAGTGGAAGGATTGGGATCGAGAGGCATAGGTTCCTCGAACTAAAGGACAGACTCGTTTCGTTTAACCCGGAGCCAACGGCGACGGCGCCAGGAAGGCGTTCCTCGAACGAAAGGACAGACTCGTTTCGTTTAACCCGGAGCCAACGGCGACGGCGCCCGGAAGGCGTCCCTCGAACTAAAGGACAGACTCGTTTCGTTTAACCCGGAGCCAACGGCGACGGCGCCCGGAAGGCGTTCCTCGAACGAAAGGACAGACTCGTTTCGTTTAACCCGGAGCCAACGGCGACGGCGCCCGGAAGGCGTTCCTCGAACGAAAGGACAGACTCGTTTCGTTTAACCCGGAGCCAACGGCGACGGCGCCAGGAAGGCGTTGTCTCAATCGACCGCACAATGATTCCAGTACGTCCCGCTGCCGCCGCACGCCGCGCACGCCATCGGCCCATACACGCCCTCGGCGAGCCACTGCGCCCCGTGCTGCCATTCATTGCGCCCGCACCGCCGGCACGGCTGGCCGCCCGTGAAAGGATCGCTCGGCCCCGGCGCGACATACACCGCGCAATACCCGCGCCCGTCGCACGTGTCGCACCGATACGCGGCCCGCAGCGTACGATTGAGCCAGTACCGAACCTCCGGCCTATACTCGGTCGCCCGCGCCCGGAATAGCCATCGCGCAGCCGATGGGTCGCCGGCGACGATCGCCGCCAGCTCGGCCCCGGCCTTCGCCCGCTCGGCGTAGCGATCGGCGTCGAGACGCTCGATCAGTCTTGTCAGTGGTCCGTTGTCCGTTGTCCGTTGCATGCCGGACCGCACAATCCACCCCTCGACCGCCGCTTCGAATTCGACATCGAGCGCCCGGCCAGTCGGCGCCGGCGCGGCGTCGCAGTCGTCGGCGCGCGATGGGCGAAACGCCGACAGGAACGCGATCAGGGCCCCGAGCAGGATCAAGGACTTCATGGTGCGGGCCTCAGTAATAAGGATGACGCCGATGCCGATGGTGAGCATGGTGCGGGCCTCAGTAATAAGGATGATGCCGATGCCGATGGTGACGATCCTGCCCGGGGTCGCACCGGCCGCCCCGTCGATCTTCCGGCTTTTGCAACGGACAACTGGCAACGGACGACTGACTATTCGAAGGCCCGAATGCCCGAGTCGTCCTCCCGCACCAGTTCGCCCCTTGCGCCGCCTGTTCACTTTCGAGATGCAGGACGATCACCTCGGGCAAAAGCTGGCGATACCGCCGGTCCCACTGGAGCGCGAACTGCACGTCGGTCCGCGCGGCGTCGCCGTGATTGAGCGGATAGCGTTTCTGGTGAAACCCGCGGTCGATCATCGCGGAGCCGTGCCAGAGCTGGAAGAAACCAATCGGAACGTAGCCGTGTAAGCAGGGTACGTGGCGTCCGCCAACGGATCCCGCATTATGGAAACACTGTACGCAGCCGTAACGGTGATTGTCCCATCCACCCGCATCGCGAATGGCTCGCCAGGCCTCCCAGCCGACGACGTTGCACCGATCGGCGCCATAGATCGTTCGTTCATCGAGATGAGCCCAATCGAGGTAACAGCGAAACCCGCGCGGCAAAACGACGTCGGCGTCTAAATGAAGAATCCAGTCCCTCGCCCCGATCTGATCGAGCGCCCGCTGGATCAACCGCGCCTTGTTGAACGGCCCGTCGCGCCGGTGCTCCTCCGAGAGCACGTGCCGGATCGACATCTCCTTGCAAACCCCGCGCGTCTCATGATCGTCGGGCGACGTGACGACCACCAGGTCGTCGACGAGCGACCGATTGGCACGGGCGGTTTCCTTGAGGAAATCCCCGTAGCCGATGCAGACTGTGATTGCCTCGACCCTCACTCGGAACCCTCGCCTCGTTTAACCCGGAGCCAACGGCGACGGCGTAAGACAAACCGGCCGCGCTCAAACCACCGCCGGAATCATGTTCGAAACCATCGTCCCGCCCGATTGCCCCGTCGGGTCCTCGCCGCCGGCGAGCTCGGCCGAGCCATCCCCCGCCAACGCGTCGGCGTCATCCGTGATCCCGGCGTCCCCGAGCTCACGCATCTGCTCTTTGATCCTCGCCTTCGCTGCGAGCACGCTCTCGATCTCGGCGTCGAGCGCCTCGTACTCGTCGTCAGTCAACCCCAGGAAGAGCTGCCGGACGATCGACCGGATCGCGATCGATTCGACCTGGGGCGCTTCCCCGGCCCCCTTGAGGATGACCTGAAGCTTCGTCGTGCCGTCAGTCAGCTCGCCCGCCGAGAAGAGCTCGAACCGCGCCGGATAGATGACGCGGACTTCGTCCGCAGTGGGGAGCGGGGAGTGGGGAGCGGGGAGAGGAGACGGCTGCGTGCCGCGGATACACAGCAGGGCATACTCGGCCAGAAACCGCTCCGCCCGCGCCAGCGACTTGGCAATCGAAGTCAGCAGCTTGTTCCCGCTCTGGGCGTCCAACTGCTTGGACACCCCCGACTGGGAAACCGTATTGGAGCCAACCCCCGCGACCCCCGCCGGCTTGACCAAACAGGCCCGCCGGTCCTTCATGTCAACCAGGTCGCTCTTGTTCTTCCGCAGCGACTCGGCCGGGTCCTTGGGCGGCGAGACGAACTCCCAGCCCTGATAGGCGCCCGTCTCCGGGTTCTTCTTCATCGGCAGCACGTAACCCGGCCCGACCGACAGCGTATTATCCGCCTTGCAAAAGTCCTCCGCCCCCGAGAGAAAAGGGTGGGCCTGCAACGTGTCGGAGAGGATCAGCTCGCTGTCCCGGTTGTAATACTCCCGCTGATACTCCGCGATTGCCTCGTAGCGGGACTTCCCGATATGGGGCGTCCGATGCTTGGGCTGGTCCACCAATCGGACGATCGGGACGCGACCATACGGATGGGGCACGCGGCCAAGAATCTCGGAGCCATCGTAGCTAAAAAGAATGGATTCGGTCGCCGACCAGAGCCGGTATCGGACATAGTTCCGCCGCCAGGCTTCGCCAAGGTTGCCCGCGTCGTCGGGATTGATCGCGTTGCCGTTCTTGTCATGGTCAACACGATCGGCCGGGTTCTGGTACTCGCGGACGAGACATTCCAGGTACCGGCCGGCGGCGTCGAGCCGCCACCAGACCATGTTCTCAGGCAGGATGTAGGCCGCGACGCACTTATCGAGCCCGAGCCGCAACTCGTCGGCGCGTGTGTTGATCTCTTCGCCCGGCGGCGCCTGGGGATGGTCGAGGCAGACGTCGATGCAGCCGAGCACCAGGAGCAAGGGCGCGAGCGTCTGGCACATCCAGTCATCGATCGGCGTCCCCTTGCCGTCAACGTCTTCCCACCACCCTTTCAGATCGTCCGGCCCGTCGCGGCTGACCTCCTGGTCAAAGACCTTGGAGAGGTGAATCTCGACCGCCTCGGCGACGAACTCGGGCACGGGCGTCCGCGACCGCCGGAGCTCGTAATCATCGTCCTGGGCCGTCGCGCCGGGGTCGGCGCCGATCATGCCGGGGTACGGGCCATAACCCGTATCGGCCGTCTGGGAATTCGCCATCCCCAGGAAGCCCGCGAAGCCCTGATACACCTGGGGAAACTGCTGCGGGTCCGGATACTCGCGCTTGTGGCGGAACAGGTTTCGCGTGGGCAGTCCGCGCCGATCCGGCCCGTAGACGGCGTTCCGGTACCGATCACCGCCCTCGAACGAATCAAGCAGCCACCGCCAGCGGATCTGATGCTCGAGCCAATCGACGTGCCGGCGCTCGACGATCACCTTGCCGTCGAGATCCATGTCGGCCGTCGGCGCGTCGCCGCGCACGGCCTGGGCGTCGGTCCGGCTCGCCGTCAGCCCGAGCGCGCGGCCATCGGCGCCGACGCCGCGGCCGGGCTTGGGTGGCTTGTTATTGGGTGGCTTGGGCATTGGGAATTCGTCCCTTGTCCTTTGCAAGGACCCCGTCGTCCCAGGTAACGCATAACTGCCGGCGATGATGCGTTCGGCTTTCGGCATATCATCACGCGGAGCGTGATGACTACAACAAGGCCCGGCCATCCGCGAAGCGAACAAAGGACCAAGGACCAAGGACCAAGGACCCCACGCAGCGGTGCGGACAAACGACCAAGGACTAAGGGCAAAGGACAGAGTCCGACAGGACTTCCGCCAACTTCATCACGAGCGGGACCAGGAGCACGATCGCCGCGACAAACATCACGATGTCGAGCCAGGAATATCGCATGGTTGGCAGTTTCTCAATCGTGGCGTGAGGCGGCGTCGATGACACCAGGGACAAAGGACAAAGGACAAAACGTTTCTCAATCGTGGCGTGAGGCGGCGTCGATGACACCAGGGACAAAGGACAAAGGACAAAACGTTTCTCAACAGTGGCGTGAAGCGGCGTCGATGACACCGGTGGGGACCTTGGCGACAGCGTGCCTGAGCCCGACCAAGCTGGCACCGCCGAAGACCAGCAACAAGGCCTGGCAGATCTCGGCGATGCCGCCACCGTAGTTCTTGGCCAGGATCATGCCGAGACCTGACGCGACGGCCAGAATCACCGTGGAGTAGGTCTTGTAACCATTGATCAGCGAGAGCAAGACGTTGACGATGTTCATGGTACAGCGGCCTCAAGAGGGTTAGCGCCGGTTTCCGCCGGCGGCGGCGAACCTGGTGATGAACACGGGCACGTTCACGAATCGAAGCTCGGAGGTGTCGGGCGCGTCAGCCGCGAGTCAGGGGATTTTTCTGGAACTGCCGGCTGCGAGTTTTCTTTAGCGCGGTCATCGATCGATTGGCGAACGACGGCATCGATGACTCGAACGGCGAGCTGGAGAGAATCGATCGTCTTCTGAATTCGGCGGATCGTCGCCGATGATCCTGCCGTGGTCTTCTCGATCGACTTCATCGCCATGATCGATTCCCGGAGGATTGCATTCTGTGACTCGGTGATCCGGCTCACCTGTTCCTGAAAGTTGTTCTGCGACGCTTCCTGCATGTCGGCCAGCCGGTCGAGTTGCTCCTGAAACTTTCGCTGCGACTCGCCGTGATACTCCCCGAACTGGCCGACGATCTGCTTCTGGCCTTGCTCCTGATCCTTGAGAAAATTGAGAAAGTAGTAGGTGACGATGACGGCCGCGCCAGCCGTGCCGAGCGAGCTGATCAGATCGGTCACGGGCAAGCCGACATCGGATTCGGCAAGGGTCTTGGTGATCTGTGCCAGGGCTGGGAGTTCGTTCATGCGAGTACATCCGCCTCATCGCGTCTCGCGAGTTTGGGACCGTTGGCGACTCGTACGAGGTCATCGATGGCCATGACCGATCGTACGAGGTCATCGATGGCCATGACTGAAGTCTTGAGCGAAGCGGTCATCTTTTCGACGCTGCAAATCGTCTCGGTCGAGCTTTCCAGCGTTTTCTCGACCGACCTCATGGCGAGGACAGCCTCCCGCAGCAGCGTGTTCTGGACCTCCGTGATCCGGCCGATCTGGTCCTGGAAGGTGCGCTGGGATTGCATGTGGCGATCGGTCAAGCGATCGACCTGCTCTTGGAGTTTCTTCTGTGAGTCAGCGTGGTAATCCTTGAAATCCTGGAACATCCGCCCCTGTTTCTCAGCCTGATCTTTGAGAAAACAGAGAAAGTAGTAGGTGACGATGACCGCCGCCCCGGCCGCTCCCAGCGAGCCGATGAGACCCGTCAAGGAAACACCGACAACCCCAAGGTCAGCAGCGCTCGCGGCTTGGGCCCAGACGAAACCATTCACCGGTGCCTCTCTTTCCAGCCAGGGACACCCGCGGAAGTCTGTATGCTGTAGCTCATTCTTTCCAGCCTGAGATCCCGAAGAGCCAGGCTGGAAAGCCTGAACTACAACGGCGCAATCCATTCCGCGGGGGCACTCAGGAGCCGTCACGCAGCGCTGTCGTACTTCCACGCCAGTGGGAGCTCACGCTTCTTGAACCCAGGCGACTTGGAAAGCGCCCAACTGTCGCCCTCGTTCAGGATAGCCTCGATCACGTTCTGCTCGGCCCAGAACGACCAATCCGGCTGACCGAGCGCAGTCGGACCCTGGGGTACGTCGGGCCCCCAGCTTTGGAGGATGCAGGCGCCGGGCCGGTCGAATCGAACGCCCGCGATCACCATGCAGTGACCCCACGTCCCGGACGCGGCGCAGAACCCATCCTGGTCGCGCGTCAATTCAAACCCCTGATCGCAGCAAATCGTGACCGGGTATCCGTTGGTGATCGCGGCGACCAGATCATCCCAGGATGACACCAAGGCCGCGTTTCCCAGCTTGAAGGGAGCCGCCTCGCTCTGCACCGCCGGCGGCGGCCCGGTCTCGCCCCACGCTTTGGCTCGCTGCCCGGAGTAGGAGCCGTCCGATCCGAGCATTTCGCGGCTGACGACGCCGATCGTGGTCATCGCCTTGACGGCGGAGGACCCGTAGGAGCCATCAGCCGACCCGAGAATGCCGGCGACTTCGCGCGAGGCACCATAGATGAATTCGGTGTCGGTTTCACGGTAGACAAGCGGCTGACCCAGCCCGATCTCGACACATTGCAAGAGGTCGTTGCCGTGCCCATGGCCGAAGCTCACGCAATCGCCGATCTGCTGCGCGGGATAATCGGGGTACTTGCCGAGCACGTCGCTCCAGGCCTTGTAGAGCAGCACCGGCTCGGTCGGAGCGACCGCTCCGAACAAATGCGGGGCCGTCTGCCAAAGCGCACCAAACGCGCTGGCGCAGACCTTCTGCATTGCATCGATGCCACGCCAACCACACAGGCCGCGATACTGACTGGGATCGTTCACTTTGGTCATTGGTCCTTCGTCCTTTGTCCTTTGCTCGCTTCGCGTGTCTCGAGAGCCGGCAGTTGTTGCGAGGGCCTCTCAACCGGAGATGTTGGCGCGCGACACAGGCCCGGAGTGACAGCGCTGCTCGATAGTTGGACTCTTCGCAAATGACCAGGGACAAAGGACGAAGGACCCGGCCGGCCGAGGCCGGCCGCAAAGCCTCGCCACGCGGCCGCCAGGGCGGCTCGCTCCTCGTGCGTGACGTCGGAGTCCTTGATGCTCTCGGGCACGATCTTGGCAAGCTCGGGAGCGACGAGCTTGTCGAAAAGAGTGGTTCGGTTCGACGTCCAGTTCTTCGCGACCAGATCGAGGGCCGCCGAAACGGTCTGGCCGGAGTCGAGCGCGGTCGCTCCCTGGTCCCAGGCCCGCGAGTAAGCCGCGCCAAGTTGCGGGAGATAAGCCCGGCCCAGCGCAAGGAAGCGCGCATCGTGACCAGGTTGGGCCAGATTCGCGCCCTCGTGGGATCGCAGCCAAAGGGCGATGCCGAGAGTCGCGCTCCCGCCAACCAAGGCCGAAGCGACAACCGTCAGAAGAGTCCGTCCGGCCGGAAACCAGGCCGGAAATCGATTGATGAACATGGCAGTTTCACCTATTGGTCAGATGAGTCCCGAACAATCGTTGTCGCCGCTCCTTGCGAGTCTCGGGCGCGTTCGCGGCCGGTTCGGGCGCGGCTTGGGGTTTCGGCTCGGGAGCCGGGTCGGTCCGCGGGTCACGCCGCAGCGCGGGATGCCGATCCATGCCCGAAGCGTGACAAACCATGCAACACAGCGACGAGCCTGGTTCGATCTGCCGTCTGTGAGCACAATCCGAATGAGGCGTATAAGCCCCGATGGGAAACAAAGGCACCAGGCGGGGCGGCCGGACCGCGCTGGTGGTGGCAGTACACTTCTCCTGGGCCCTCGCCCTCGCCACCCCAAAGCGAACCCGCGTGATGCTCCTGCCCTCGCGTGCGGCAATCGCCTCGATGCTGATTCCGTGACGGCGGTCCCACAACCACACATATTCCCTGGCCGCGATCTCGAGGCTCATCTGCCGGCTCAGCCTCGGCCGGCAGTGCGACTCGACATAGCCGTGCTCGGCGTCCCGCCCGCCCGCCGATTCTCGGGACCTGCTCTTCCTGCGACCGGGATGCCGCCTGGACGCATCGGTGCTGTCTTGCAATAAACTGGCGGAACACTGCTGCCCGCCCAACCGGATTTCTTCCCGCGTGTCTTGCATGGCCGCAACCTCCTCGCAGCCGGTCCCCGTTGCCCGTCCCGTTTCATCGTTTCACTACATACAAAATGCGCTGATTCTCAAATTTCATTAAAGCGACCACTCCAATTTTTACGGGATTTTCAATTCCAAGAGTAATCCCTATAAAGGGATAAAATTTTCAAAAAAATATTTTTGGGCGTTCACTGCGCAGGCTATCGGGGCTCTCTTCCCGTATCAGCAGGTGGGGTTGTAAGGGGCATGACGTTTGTGCGGGTTATGGCCTGGCGCGGTGCGCCAGAATAAATGTTCCGGTTCCCCTCGCTTGCGCTTTTTGGTGTTGCGCTGTTTTGGATTTGGCCCCGAAGGGGCCGCAACAAATCAGCCCAGGGCAACGCCCTGGGTACGTTGGTTCCGACCAGAACGTCCGAGCCCTGTAAGGGCGAAACGTCTCGCATAAACGAGGTGGACGAGGTTTTTGACGAGGGATTGAGACATCGGCGAGTTCCTCGATTGTGCCGCCCTTTCAGGGCACGTGCTTTGTTCAATTCCGGCTGTCCCCCAGGGCGTTGCCCTGGGCTGATATGTGGTTGCCCCTGCGGGGCGGGCAGATAGCGCAACACCAAAACTTGCGCTGCTAGTATGCCCGGGCTGTTACCCGCAATTGAACCATGGCGTCGCGGGAACCTGTTGCCGTCCCGTTCCTCAGGCCGCGGGAGGAGAGGCGGTCATGGCCGAGATGCGCAGGGTGCCGTCGTGGTGCGCCGTGGCGAGCAGAACTCCGCCGGGGTGCAGATCGAGGTCCCGGGCCGTGTTGGGCAGGCCGAGCTTGAAGAACTCGCTCGGCTTATCGGGTTGGGAGAACCAGAGAAAGCCCCCGCTGGTGCCGCCCGAGGCGAAGACCAGGAAGCCGCTTGGGTGAAACCGAACGCCCCAGGCGACCCCTTTGACGTCTTCCTTGGGGTGCTGAAGGACTTTGAGCTGTCCCGACTTCCAGTCGAAGACCGCCACGGCTGGGTTGCTGACGGCCCCGAGCGGGTTGCTGGCGTTGATCAAGCCCGAACAAGCCAGATACTTGCCATCGTGCGCAAAGGATAGATCGCGCACGCCTCCGTAGTCGACCGCCTGTCCCTGTTCATAGATGTGCAGTTTCGAGGCGTCGAGGCGACGCGCCTCCTTGCCGGGAAGCAGGTCCCAATGAATGACCAGTCCGCGGAGATCGGCCGACACCAGGCCCTTGCCGCCGGGCACAAACGCCACGCGGTAGACCGGCGTGTCGTGACCGGGCAGGTCCCGAAGCATCTCGCCGTTTTGCATCGACCAGATTCGAACCCGGTGGTCGTTGCCACAGCTCGCCGCCAGCGCACCATCCGGGCTGACCGCCAAGCCGCGGACCCATCCCTCATGCGCACGGACCACTCGAACCGGTTGTGGCCTGGGAGCGGGTTGTCGCTGGGCCTTCTGCTGCGCCGGCTTCTGGTCCTTGCCGGCGGCCGCATGGCCTGGCCCGGCCGCCGGCCACCAGATCAGCTTCCCATCGGTTCCGCCGCTTACGAGCGTCCTTCCGTCCGGTGATAGCGCCAGGGCGAAACACCAGCCGTCATGGCCGGCGTAAGTCACCGCCCTAGACGCGGATGCAACATTCAAATCCCACCGCGCTATGGTCTCATCCTCGCTCGCCGCGAAGACGTGGTTGCCCAGGGGATCAAAACGACAGGCAATCAGCGGCTTGCCGTGCTTCAATTCACGGACGACGTGCGTCTTCTCGGGTTCGATGTTTGCGACCACGGATGTCCCTCAAAGAACCTTCGGCAGAGAGCGCCCACCCAGCGCGAGCGCCTGCCGTCTCCTTGGTGAAGGCGGATTTCGATCTGTCAGGCGAGCAGCTCGGTGATTGCCCGGGCAGCAGGATCGGCGAGCTGGATTGCCCTGCCGTCGACTTCAAACGACTCGCCGGGGTCGAGCTGGACCGCGCGGAGGTAGGTGTGGAAGAGAGCGCCGCCGCCGACTTCGGCATCAACGACCTCGGTGCCTCGGGGGTTGGTCTTGCCGACAACCACGCCGCTTTTCAAGCCGGCGCCGGCCAGGCAGATGCTCCACGCCTTGCTCCAGTGGTCGCGGCCGTAGAGATAATTGATGGTGGGCGTTCGGCCGAATTCCGACATGACCACGACCAGCGTGTGCTCGAGCAGCCCCTGCGCCGCCAGGTCGTCGATCAGAGTCGCAAAAGCCCGGTCGAATTCGCTGACTTGCTCGAGATGGAAATCAAAGTTTTCGTTGTGCGTGTCGTAGTTGGAGTGTGTGACCTGCACGAAGGTGACACCCGCTTTGAGCAGGCGGCGAGCCAGCAGGCAGTGGCGGCCGAAGTCGCCGGCTCCGTATCGTTCGAGGTCCCTGGCCGGTTCGCGGGTCACGTCGAAAATCTCGCGCCGCGCCATGAGCTGCTGCGCCTGCTCGTAGGAATGGGTATAAGCCTCCGTCTCCGCCGTCCTGCGGCGGCGGGCGAAACGGTCATTCAGATGCATGCGCAGCGCCTGGCGCCCTGAAGCCCCCATGGCCGGCAACGACGGATCGGCCGCCGTGTCGGCCGGCGGGTTGCCATTACCGAGATAAAGGGGGTTGTACCGGGGGCCCAGAAAGGCCGCCTCGCTCGATCCCTTGCCGCCGCCGCCGGGCGTGATGTGAATGTAGCCCGGCAGGGGGTTGGTCGAGCTGGCCAGATACCGGGCCAGCACCGAGCCGAGATGCGGATAGACCACCCCCGGCATCTGGGGCCGGCCGGTGTGCATCAGATAATGCCCCTTGCCGTGATCGTCTTCGTGCGTGTTGATGCTGCGCAAGAGGGCCAGACGGTGCATCTGGCGCACGGTCGAAGGCAATAGTTCCGAGATTCGAATTCCCGGCACACTCGTTTCGATCGAACGAAACGGCCCGCCGGTATCGGTCCTGGGTTTCGGGTCCCAGGTCTCGAGTTGACTGGCTCCCCCCGCGAGCCAGACGACCAGCACCTGCCGCTCTTTGCGGGCGAGCTCCGCCGAGACCGCCGGGACGGTCAAGCCCGCGAGTCCCAGTCCCGCGCCCAGCCCGACGCCCGCGCCCACTCCCACGGCCGCATCACCCAGAAAGCGCCGCCGCGAGATCAGGTGCTCCGCCCTACCACACGCATAGTTGCAACGCATAGCGATTCTCCTCTTGCTGCGGGTTGCTGCCGGCCGGGAAAACAAGCCTTCGGACTCGGTTCCGAGCTGGCCACTCGCGACGATCTCAATGATTGAACCGGAATTCCGTGGATGCGATCAGCGACCAGACCAGCTCACGCAGAGCGCTGGTCCGTTCCCGGGGCTGCTCGCGCGTGCGGCGAGCCAGGTAGCCGGCGGCCTCGGCGCGCTCCTCGGAGGTCGGACGACGGGAAAGCAAGCTCAGGTAAAGGAGCTCGGCGACGCTCGAGGAGTCGGGCAGAGCCATCAAGCGCTCTACCAGAAAGCCGCCTTGAGGGTTCAGCCAGCTTCTGATCGGCTCGCCGTTGGTGATGAAAAGCGCCTGGTCAACCGTCGAGCTTCCCTCGGAACCAGTCTGCGGCTGACCGGCCACGCCTCCAAAGAGCCGCACAAACGGTCCCACGGACGGCTCGAGCTTCCCGTAAACGGAATCCTCCACCAGGCGGACTCGCAGCGCCCGGCGTTTCGGGTCGCCGGCAAGGATTTCCCGGATGCGAGGATCGTGATCTTCGAGCTGATGGATGACCAGGGCGCGGGTGGCGGCGACGATGCCGAGCCCCTGCATGGTGCTCCAGGCCAGTTGTTCGGGCGAAAGCGGCCGCAGGGCCGCCACGGCAAACCCGGCGGGGTCATCGAGCCCGGGACTCGAGTCGGGAGGAGCTTCACTGGATCGCTGATAGGCTCGGGTCAAGGTCAGCTCGCGGAGGAAGGCCCTGAGATCGAACTTCATCGCCACGAACTCACGCGCGAGCAAGTCGAGCAGCTCGGGGTGTGACGGCGGGTTGTCCGGATGGTGCAGGTCAACCGGGTGGACGATTCCCCTGCCCAGGAGCAGGGCCCAGATGCGGTTGACGACGTTGCGGGAAAAGGCGGGCACGTCGCTGGACGCGATACTGGCGGCCAGCCGGTTGCGGCGGCCGGAAACCGGCACGGGCCGAACCTTGCCGTCCTTGTCGGGCGGGACCAGGTACTCCTGTCCGGCCGGGATTTTCGGTTCTGGAAGCGGCGGGCCATCCAGCACGCGGGGACCAGTCCGGCGGATCACTTTCTTCTTGAAAACCGACGCGAATTGAACGTCGCCCTCGGCTTTTTCGCCGAGCACGGCGCCCCGGCCGCCGGCTCCGTGACCAGGACCGTCCGATTGAGAAAGGCGAAAAGACCGTAATAGTACGCCTGTTTATAGCCGTCAATCAGGGGATGATCGTGACACTGGCAGCAGGTCAGGTCGACACCCAGGAATAATCGGCCCACGTCGGCGCCAGCGTATGGGGATCTGCCTCGCGATCGAGGGAAAACCTGGCGGCCCCCCGGGTACGCGGATCCGTGCCGTCGGCGCCCAGGACCGCGCGCACCAGCTCGTCGTAGGGCTGATTCTCATTGAATGCCTGGTAAAGAAACGCCCTCCACGCGGGCGCCGGGACGTGCAAATCGGGCCGGCGCTCCATCCAGAGCGTGTCAAATACCTGCTGCATCCGCCGAGCATGGAGGGGGCTTTCCAGCAGGCGATCGATCAGCCTGGCCCTCTTGTACGGGGAGGGGTCGTCGAGAAACGCTCGAGCCTCTTCGGCAGGCGGGATGATTCCGGCCAGGTCGAGCCAGACCCGGCGGAGAAACTCGCTATCGGTCGCCGGAGCTGCCGGCACCCGATTCGGCCCCGGCAGACTGCGCTCGAGCTGGGTTTCGATTAACCGATCGATCCGTTCATGAAGCGGCATTGCCACCGGGGCGGAGCCAGACTCCTGCGCCCGGCACAGAGCGGCCAGCGGCACGATCACACCGGCCGCCAGAGCCAGCGGAGCGACCCCGCACACCATGCCCGCCCGACCGCGCGGCCAGCCGCCTGCCCGCCAGTTCCCGCCCCGAAGCGCGACTCCTTGCCTCATCGGGCACCTCGTGACCGTTGGCCTTCCCATCGTTTCCGGCAGCCCTGCGACCCAGGCACCCGGAGTGCCGCGTCCGACTCAAGCGGTGGATGATTAACGATTGTTAAACTAACACGCGACACACCTCGCGGCAACCGAAATTCTCCAAGATTTGTTTGACATTTCTCCCTCGGAGATGGCCTTGAGTCTTCTGTAACCGGAGAAAACACCGGAGTTTTTCTGCTCAGCCTGGTCCATAGAGTCCAGCCCGGTCCAATTTCCGTGCTCGGAATGCGGACCATCTCAAGTCTAATCGCACTTTGATCTTAGACGTTGAGTCGGACGTCCGGTCAAACTGGTCATACTAAGTAGAATTAACGGATTAGCGAGTTTGAGAAAAACAGAGTGAGTTATGGGATCGAGTCGAGTTCGTTGGGAATGCTGCAAACTACGATTGGGCTGCGGACCAATGCGGACCGTGAGAGTGACGGTGGTAGGGCTGGTGAGAGGGCTGGGCATTTCCAAGGTCGAAAAAACCTGGCGACAAGGTTCTTCGGTGTTGGTTGTCCGGGCGGTAAGATCTTGAAGACTCGATCTGATCCGTTCCTTCTTGGCGAGGAGTTGTTCTGATGACTGTGGATGGCGAAGGTTCCCGGAGTCCGGAAGCGGCCGGCCTGGCGTCCGGCGCCCAGGCGCCGGGAAAGCTCTTCGAGAGAGTTCGCCTGCTGATCGCGGTGGTGATTTGTGGCGTGGTCGTTTACTGGGCAGGCCGCGTGGCCTGGGAGAGTCGCAATCCCGTGGTGGCAGCGGCTCGAAACCTGCGGTCGAGCGATCGGTCCTTGCGACTGGAGGCGGTTCAAGAAGTCTCGGTGCAGGGCCTCACCAATCCGACGGACGCGATACCCGCCCTGGTCGCAGCGCTCGAGGATCAGGATGAGAAGGTCCGGATCGCAGCGGCGAGGCAGGTCGCGATCGTGTGTTTGCACGCGATCCGATCGGACACGAATGCAAGTGCCGTGGGACAGGCCGCGATCGCCTTGCGCGCGTCCGTCAAGGACCCGGCTCCCATGGTGCGGATCGAGTCGGCACGGTCGCTCGGAATCATCGGGGGGATTGGTTTCGCCGTTCCCAGGCGCGGCGCCGGCGGAGGACGCGGCAGAGGAGGAGCAGGCGGCAAGAGCCCGGTTGACGCGCGGGTGTTGGCGGATCTCTTCAAGGAGCTGGCTGGCGACTCGGATGCCGGGGTGCGCCTCCTGGTCTGGCAAGCACTGGGGGCTGTCGGTCCCAAGCTGGGGATCGAGCTGCCTGAAAAGCTGATGACCGGCCTGGGAGCCGAGCCGCCCGAAAACCGCGAGGCGGCGATCAAGGCGCTCTCGGAGTATGGTTCGGCAGCCGCGGCGACGGTCCCGGTTTTGACCGGCTTTCTCAAGGAGGCGGCGTCGACCCAGAAGGGGGCGAACGAGGCCGAGCGCATCGCGCGTGCCCTGGGGCGCATTGCTCCGGGCAGCAGAGCGGCCGCCGAGGCCGTCGCCAGCCTGACCGAGGCCTTGAAGTCCGAATCCCCGCTCACGCGCGCCGCCGCCGTCACGGCCATCGGACAGTTTGGCCCTCAAGGCGCCGCCCCGGCGATTCCCAAGGTCAAGGCCCTCGAGAGCGACCCCGATTCCAAGGTGCGCGAGGCTGCGAAATCCGCCAGCAAATCGCTGGCAGCGGCCCCTCTCTAAGGAAGTGAATCTCTATGGCCCGGAACGCTCACCAGGCTGGCTCGACGAACTCAACCTCGGCACGTCCTTTGTCTACCACAATAATCGCCGGCTCTTTTACGACAAACCCGCCGCGTCCGCAGATACCGGGGACGGAAACAGGGACGCAGCTAGTATTGTGGCCGCGCCGTCGTTTTGGTATTATCCAGCGTTATGCCTAGAACAGCGAGAGTAGCACCTGGCGGGTTTGTTGATCACGTCCTGAACCGATCAGCCGGGAAGATGCACATGTTCAGTCGAGCGATATCCATTGTCGGCGGGGCTCGTCGAGCGGGCGGAGCTTTGGCGCTCTAGCAGTCTGTGGTCGAGGGCACACGGTGACAAGGTGGTCAAGGCATGGCGATCGCCCTGGCCGCTGGAACGGCCGGCGAACTGGACGGTTCGCGTCAACTCCCCTCGAACCGCGCAGGAATGAGACCGGGCGCGGGTGAGCCTCGCCAGAGGACGACCCTACGGCGCGGATGACTGGGTAATGCAAACTGTAAGCCAACTGGGCTTGCAGCACACGGTTCGTCCGGAAGGCCGGCCCCGCGAAGCGAGCCAATTTGCGGACGACATGACGGACTTGCGCCAGGTCAATGCTGGCAATGCTAAACGCAACAGAACCGAAAACCGTCCCGGTAACGGTTCCCCCGACCGCTAACTAGCTGCGTCCCTGTTTACGTCCCGCCAGGCTGACACTGCCCCAGCAATCGCGTCCCCGCTCACTTCGGTTTCTGCGCCAACTCCTTCAGCCAAGTAATAGCCCGCGGAACCCCCAGCCTGATCATCGACCCATAATGCCCGCCGCTCGGAACGTGCACGGTCGTCACGTCTTTCCCCGCAGAGGCAAGCCGATCTCCCAGCTCGCGGACTTGCTCCGCAAACCGGGCATCGTCATCAGCATAGAAAAGGAACACAGGGCAATTGATCTTCGCCTCGCCCGATCGCGGATTGAATTGATCAAACAACAAGCTCGCCGCGGCAATGTCTCGCTCAAGCTGCTGCTCGGCCTTCGGTGGATACGCGATCGCCAGGTCGGTCGCCGGCGCAAAGGCCACACAGGCGGCCACCCACTGATTCTGCTCGGCGACCAACAGTGCCACAGTCGCGGCCGAGCTATGACCCACGGCGTATATCCGCGCAGGATCGATGGCCGGCACTCGGGCTTTGGCAAACTCGAGAGCAACCCGTGCGTTGACGACTCCGGCCTCGGCGTTGGCGAAAGCGGTGACACAGCGTGCAAGCTCCTCTTTACTGGGCTCACTTCCGTCAGGCAGTGCCCCATCCAGCTCGTACGCCAGAACTGCAAAGCCGGCGAGCACGTAGGGCAGATGCTCAGGCCGGTCACCGTCGCCGAGGTCCTTGCCGGTGATCAGGTTGGATCCCGCCCCCGCGATGAGAATGCACGGAAGCGACCGCGGCTTGTGCTCTCCCGCCGGCAGGTAAAGCCAAAGCTTGCCGTGATGACCGGCCAAGCCGTCAGACGCAGGCCCAGGCGCACCGCCGGCCGCGGCGATCTTCACCTCGTGAAACCGGATCCCCGGCGCAATCTCGGTCCCCGGCCCGAGGTCGGCAAACGCGGGCATCGTCCAGACCCCTAGCGGCCTGCTGGCGATTGGCTGCCGTGCAGGAGCTCGATGCAATCCTCGAATCGTGTCTATGGCATTGTAGGCCCAGAGCCCGAAGAACGCGAAGATAACCACCGTCCCGACCACGCCCCACTGTGCGTAATTTTTTTCCCCGGAGGATTCGGAGCCGTCAACGGCGCCCTCCAGCTTCGCCGGCCCGACGGCAGACTCCGCCATGCGTTTGAATTGAGGGGTACTGCGCGGCTGCAAGCGCGCGCCAGCCTGGGTCGGAACTGCGCCTGCGAGCCCTCATCGTCGCCCCCCTCCTCATCGACTTCGAAGAGCGAAGGCAAAACAGCCGACGCCAGCGGCACCGTCAGCGACAGCCCGCAGTCCTTGCACGTGACCGTCATTCCAGCCCACTCGTCGGCCGCTTGGTACTCCCGCCCACACTTGCTGCAACGGAAGGAGATCGACATGGCGTTTCTATATGCCCCGCAACGGAACGGTGAATTCGCTGGGAGATGCTGACTTCTGGATCATAAGAGTGCGCCAGCGGCGACGTCAACGACGGAAAGTTCCAGACACCCACGATCCGGGCGGGGGTTGGGTGGCCTGATGAAAACGTGGTCCGGTACTTAGCATACCTTCCAGCGCTTTTGTTGCGCGATTCCCCTCCACCCAGCGTGGGGGGAGGGCTAAAGGCATATTGAATGGCACGAATCGCTCGCTCGCAAGTACGAACGCGCCGCCGCCCATCACTGGCTCCCCGTCGAGCCCGACCCACCGGAGCCGTGACCACCAGCTTGCGGAGGGCCGGATGCCCGCTCGGGCCGATCACGCACCGCACCGATGGCGAAGATTCCTGCTCCCCAGCGTGCGGGTGCTGATCGTCGTCGTGCTTGTGATCGGCGCTGGGCTGGGCTCGATCGTCCGGAGCGCGCGAACGCAGCGCCAAGCCGTGACGGCGATCGAACAAGCTGGCGGCACCGTCATAATCGATTGGCAGTTGCCGAATTCGGCCTTAGGTGCGAACGGCAGCCCCTGGCGTCCCAAATGGCTGGTGGACCGTGTCGGCGTCGATTACTTCGGCCACGCGGTTCAGGTCCACATCACTACGTTTTCTTTACTCGCGGCTCCGTCATTGGCGGCGCGATTTCCTGGCGTGCTTCGGCGGCCATCAATCAAATGAGGGTTTTCTTTGCGCACATTAATACAGTAAAAGAACCCGTCCGGAAGTTTGGTAACTTGACTCGCCGCTCGCCGTCAATTGTATGTTCAGATTATGGGACCATCATTCAGCCGTGAATAATGGCGGGGGCCGCTCCGGCCGGAATGTCGCGGATCGCCCGCCCAGGCCTGATGCGACGAACTTCGCGGCGCGGTATCGTGAGAGGATGGTGACCGCACGATTTCTGAACGTCTGACGACCACTGGAGAGGGCCGCTGACAATTGTGCGATGTGTAAAAGGTGGATATCTCCTTCGCATCAACGAAATCCGGGACGTCCCCAAAGGACTTACGTCAAAACCTTGGTGTAAAGCCTCGACTAGCATCGAGAATTGACAGCTTCTCAGTGTTTCGGCCGACCATTCGTTAGCGGCAGGGTACCTCCGATGCCGGGAGAATCGCCAAGGCGTTTTACTGTGGGCGGCGCCATGCTCTTCATCGCCGCGCTCGCCCTCGGCACCTTCGCCATCCGAACTGCGTTCCCCGATCCGAGCATCCTCTGGTCCAAACTCATCCTCGACGACCCCCCCGGGTATTTCGCGCTGATGGTGTCCGGTCGCTGGCGGTCGGAACCGGGTTGGGTCGATCGAATGGGGCGCCTTCTCGGGATCACCTGGATCGCTGTCGCGGTTCTCGCATGGTCTCGCTACTGGCTTTGGATCTAAGACGGGCACATTCGGGCTTCCCTGCGCTGTAGTGGGCTCAAACCACCGGGAGATGCGCGCGCGCTGGACCATAGTTGAGAGTTGACGATCGGCCCTCGGCGCGGCAGGAAAGCGTAATGGGTGATCCAGTATCCAGACTTTCCAGACGGTCGTCGGGCGGGCCGCAGATCTACGGCTTGGGGCTCATGTGGCGCGATCTTCGGAATGAGGCGTTCATTCTCACCGAGCCGCGTTTCCCCTGTGGCGTCCCGCCACTGGATTTCGTGGACGTACGGGTTGCCCGCAGGGGCGGCCTGACTAGGAACAACAAATGCGATTACCGATCCGCCTTGCCCTGGTCTTGATGATCCAAGCCCCCGGCTGCGCCGAGGCAGTCTCCGGCAAACGACGGGCGCGACAACCCGCCTCCCGTTCGAGTCGAGTTACCGCCGGGGTGGCAGTCCAGGACGCCCTACACGAAGAATATCGTCCAACAGGCCGCATACCCCGACCTCGATGCCTACTTCCAGTTCGGAATCGAGCTCAGGTCGGACTTCGCCGACGGGCTGGGCCTGATGGGCTGGTCCAAGCTCCTCAAGCGCAACACCAGCAAGCTCTCCAAACTCGCCAACCGGCAGGAAACCGAGTTGCGGGAAGGGAGGATTTCTGGCCGGGCGGTCGTGGAATACGAGGTCACCGGCGAGTACAATGGTGTGAAGCTTCATTATCGACATATCATGCTCGAAGCCGGCGATTATTACTGCAAGCTCGTTTGCTGGACGGTGCCCAGTCACTGGGAGGAAGCCCAGAGACAGTTCGACGGACTGGTGGGCCGAGTCAAGTGGGAGGAGAAAAAAGTACACAAGTGAGAGCCTGTGTCGGAGGGGGTCGGTAGGGTGCTTTCCGAGCACCGGTTCCCTTGACTGTCCCGGTGCTCCCGGAGCGCCTTACCACGCTCCATCGGTGAGCCAAGACCGTAAACGGTGGATTATTAACCAGGAAATAGGGACGCAGCTAGTATTGTGTTTATCACGTCCTGAACCGATCGGCCGGGAAGATGCACATGTTCCGTCGAGCGAAATCCGTTGTCGGCGGGTTTCGTCGAGCGGGCGGAGCTTTGGCGCTCTAGCAGTCTGTGGTCGAGGGCACACGGTGACAAGGTGGTCAAGGCATTGCTATCGCCCTGGCCGGTGGAACGGCCGGCGAACTGGACGGTTCGCGTCAACTCCCCTCTAACCGCGAAGGAATTATAGAGCGAGTGCGGGTGAGCCTCGCCAGAGGACGACCCTACCGCGCGGACGACTGGGTAATGCAAACTGTAAGCCAACTGGGCTTGCAGCACACGGTTCGTCCGGAAGGCCGGCCCCGCAAAGCGAGCCAAGCTGCGGACGACATGACGGACTTGCGCCAGGTAAGTGCTGGCAATGCCAAACGCAAAAGAACCGAAAGCCGTCCCGGTAACGGTTTCGCCTACCGCTAACTAGCTGCGTCTCTGTTTCCGTCCCGCTAACTAGCTGCGTCCCTGTTTCAGTCCCATTTATATGAGGTTATCTTAATACGCATGAGCAAGCTATCTTGCGAGAAATGCGGCAAACCCGGGCGACACGTCGTCGCGCACAATAGACTGTGCTTCAAGTGTCACGAGCGCTTGGCGATTGAACGGTGTGCAACCTGCGGCGAAAAGATGATCGGCGTTATGGAAGCGATTCTGTGCGACAACTGCCACTGCCACGGCGTGGTCTATTCGTGTGAGGGCTGCGGTCGGGGAATAATGTATGATCCACGGGGAGCAGCGATCGGGCCGGGAGGGCAATGCTACCGTTGCTACATCCGCGATCGCCTCTCGTGGGTGTCGGACGCCGATCGCGATGCGATTCGCCGTTTTGCATCAGGGAATCTTGACCGTGCTTTCGACGAAGCGAGGCGCCTGCTTGGATGGTCGCTGCCCGAGGCGATAACGGCCGTCCTGATTCTTCGCCACGAGGGGCCAAAACGGTCTATCTCAGAGTGATCATTGGCGCGGACAGCGGAGCTTCTTCTTCACGTGGGGTTTCGCAATCCCGACCGGGGTACCTGAACCGCGGGGGCTCGAGCGGTGGTAAACGATATCACTCCCTCGAAGTCGAGAAATGGCTCGTTGCGCGTTGGATTTGGAATCCGACTCTGCCTCTAGCTCCTCCTGGTTTCTGCCGCCATCCAGAATTACTTCGTCGGACCGCGGGTGGAGCAGTTCCTCCTCGATCGCGGCATCGACGTCCCATGAGGCGTCATCCTGGCCTGGCGGGCACTTCATCTCGTCAATGTGTACTTCCTCCTGCTAGCCATGTTGGTCATGATCGACGGCATTGGATTGCTCGTAACGGCCACAAATCGAGCTGCTCCGAACGCTAGTAGAACCTGGTCGAGATTCATGTGGATACCCCCCTTACTCCTCCTCGGCAGCATCCTTGTCGGGGCCTTGATCGGCGCGCTTCAGGTCCTCGTCAAGCTCGCGCGGAGATAAGGGCACTGTGTCCCGGTCGATAAGACGCGGCACATAGGACGCCGCAGAAAGACTCGCGCCCGAGATGCGACAGGAGTCTGAACAACTTCATCATGCTTGGCCTTGGAGCGGTCTTGCGCGCTTCGGTCCGACGACACCGACGCGCGCATGATGTCCCACGCGACGACGGAAACGAGTTCGAGGCATCAATCGACTTCAGGAACGGGCAGCGGTGCTCGATCTCAGGGGCCGTTAATCAATCCGACGGATTCTTTACCCGCGGCTCTGTCATCGGTGGCGAATCGATTCCCTCGCCTGCTTCGGCGGTCATCAATCAAACGGCCGTATTCTTTACTGGTTACGGCAGGTTGGCACGTCCGACGCAAATCCTTGCGTCCATCGGTAAAGAAACTCGGTCAAGAAATCAAAGGCAAGCTAGAAAGCCTGGGCACGGGTTTCTTTACGACTCGTAGCGACGCGGAGCGTGCCAATTATCCTGGAAGAAATCGTGACACTTACACCGCGCAGGCCATGGTTGAGGTTGCCCGGTCAAGGCCATGAGGATGAAGATCTTCCTCTCCGCCGTGTCAGACCAATTCAAGGAGTGCCGCAATGCGCTCGCCACCGACCTCCGCGCCATCGGCTGCGAGGTCAAGGTCCAGGAGGATTTCCAGCAGGGACCACGCACCCTCATCGAACAGATCGAGCTGTATGTAGCCCAATGCGATCGCGTCATCGCCTTGGTGGGCGATGCCTACGGATACGAAGCCTCGGGCGTGGCCGTTCCGGCCGTCGATCCGCCCCGTTCCTACACCCAGTGGGAGTATTTCTTCGCCCTGGGCCACCGACTCGACGGCTCTCGTGTGCCTCGCAAGGACATCTACCTCTATCTCGCCTCCCAGAAGTATCTCGACGAACACCGAGTCGCGCAACCGGATGAGCATCTTCTGCGGCAGCGCCGCTTCCTAGATGAGATCAAGGCTAGCGGTGAGCACTGGAACGACTTCGACAGCCTCGATCACCTCTGCCGGCGGGTTCTCCGCGACGGCTGGCAGATGCTCGAGCGGCCAACCAAACCGATTCACCTGCCTTACGATTCCATTGGCTCGCTGTTCAAGGGGCGGGAGGCTTTCCTTGCCGACCTTCACCGGCGGCTCGGCGTACCCAGGGCTGGTGCCACCGCCATCGTCAACCGCCTGGCCGTGCATGGCCTCGGTGGTATCGGCAAGACCCGCGGCGCTCTCGAGTATGCCTGGCGGCACAGCGACGATTACACCGCGCTCTTGTTCATCTCCGCCCCATCCATCGCGGAGCTCCGTGCGAATCTGGCCAACCTCGCCGGCGTCCTGGGGACAACCGCCGACAAGGCTTCGATCGATGAGCAACTGACCGCGGTGCTCGGCTGGCTCGATGCTCATCCCGGCTGGCTCTTGATCATCGACAACGTTGATACCGAGGAGGCCGCCGCCGAGGTGCAGCGTTTGCTGGCCCGGCTGCGCGCGGGGCACGTGCTGATCACGTCGCGGATCAGCAACTGGAGCGCCGGCGTCGAGCCGCTGGAGCTGGACGTGCTGGCGGAGGCCGACGCCGCGGCCTTCCTCATCGAGCGCACACCGCACCGTAGCCAGAGAGCTGATGACGCCGCCCAGGCATCCGCGATCGCCCGCCAACTGGACGGCCTGGCCTTGGCCCTGGAGCAAGCCGGGGCTTACATCGACAAGCAGCGGCTCTCCCTGGCTGAGTACCTCAAGCGCTGGCAGGCGAAGCGTCCGGAGGTCCTTCGCTGGCACGACCCGCGGCTGATGCAGTACCCGGCCAGCGTGGCGGTGACCTGGGAGACCACCTTCGCCCAGTTAACCGAACCGCAGCGGCGGTTGCTCGAAGCGCTGGCCTGGCTGGACCCAGCTCCGATCCCGCTGTTCCTGTTCGACGCCGCCCCCTTGGCGGAGGCCATCCCCGACCCGCATGACGCGCTGGCTGGTCTTGCGGCCTACTCGCTGGTCCGATTTGATGCCGCGGGCGACGCGGTCCTGGTGCACAGGCTGGTGCAGGAGATCACCCGCGGCCGCATTCCCGAGGCTGATCGTACCGCCGCGCTGAAAATCGCCTTGAGCGCCGTCAATGCCGCCGCCACCGGTGATCCCGGTGACGTGCGTAGCTGGAACATCTGGACGCCGCTGGCCGTGCATGTGGATGCCGTCAGCCGTCACGCCGATGCCGTTGGGCTGGCCGAGCCTACGGCTCGGCTCATGAACCAACTGGGACTCTACTGGTTAAACCGCGGTCAGTATCACACCGCCGAGCCCTTGATGCGCCGCGCCTTGCAGATCGACGAGCTCTCCTTCGGACACGATCACCCTGAAGTCGCCATCTGACCTCAACAACCTGGCGCAGCTTCTTCAGGCCACCAACCGCCTGGCCGAGGCCGAGCCCTTGATGCGCCGCGCCTTGCAGATCGACGAGCTCTCCTTCGGCAACGATCACCCCAACGTCGCCAGAGACCTCAACAACCTGGCGCAACTGCTAAAGGCCACCAACCGCCTGGCCGAGGCCGAGCCCTTGATGCGCCGCGCCTTGCTGATCCTGGTCGAGTTCACGCGCCGCATTGGGCGCGAACACCCACACCTTGACGTAATACTGGGCAATTATCGCGGGCTGCTCGAGGCGCTAGGGAAGACTCCCGACCAGATCAGGCAGTGCTTGCGCGAGCTGGATGCGTCGCTGGATCCCAACGACTCGTTGGCCTGATCCCCCGAAACTGGTCCAGCGGGAACGCAAGCGGAAGCCGGTCGCACCGCCGGCAGGTCCGCCGGAAGTGTGGCTTGCCACACTCCGCGAGCCGGAATTGCGGGCTCTCTTGGCCCGCGCCCCACAGGCTAGTTCCGGAGACACTCTACGCAACCCAAGTGCGACGGGTCTTTGCCGATTTCCGCGGGGAGATAATCATCAATTCAGTTTCTCACCGCGAAGACGCGAAGGGCGCAAAGGGAAGACGCAATGCACAAGACGAAGGACGAGCTCGCGCAGATTGCCGAGCAAGTGGTGGACGCGATGCTCAAGGTGCGCCGTGCCTTGGGGCCGGGCCTGCGGGAATCGACGTATCAGGCATGCCTGGCTCATGAATCAACGGGAATATCCCTTTGATCAAGGACGGCATCGAGCGGATGGTCAATGAATGGGTTACGAGCCAGTTGGTCGATTTTCTTGGCGCTCTTTGCGTCTTGGCGGTGAAGTTCTCTCTTTAGACCAACTCCCGTGCCCAACAGCAGACGTGCCCTCGCCGCGCAGGCCCCGAAGCTCTCCTGTGCCGGAACCAGGGATGACGAGATAGGACTCCTTCGCCACGCCGTTCTCGAATTTGACCGCTTCACGCGTTCCCTGGTTCATGACCCCGAACTGCCGCCGCCGTGTGGCGGCGGTGGGCATCGTGGGTTACGATCTCGAAGAGGCCTACGGCACAGTGCGCACCACGGAATGCGAGATCTCAATCCACGACAGGGAGGTAATCCGATGAAACGATTCCAGAGCGCATTCTTCCTCGCGGTCAATCTATTGGCGCCGGTGAGTAACGTGACGGCCGATGACAAAGACGTTGCCGCGATCCTCGACAAGGCCATGAAGGCCCTGGGCGGCGAGGAAAAGCTCAGCAAGCTTGAGGCCGTTACGTGGAAAACCCGGGGCGTGATGAAGATTTCGTTTCAAGGCCCAGAACGATTCAAATTCACCGACGAGCTGACCATCGCCGGCCTGGATCGCTTGAAGTCGAACAAGGACTTTGGAGGCGTCAAGACGGCGGCGCGGATTGAGTTCAAGGGCTTCGCGTTCAATCGCAAGCAGGAAGTCATCGAATTCAAGGTCCTGAGAAAGGTTGACCCGTCGTCGTTCTGTCCCCGGTAGCCGGCTGCCGCCGACCCATCCTCCCTGACCACCCGCTCCCTCCGGACGAACCGTTCCGTTCTACTAACGCTCAAAATCTTCGCGCCATGCGCAAATCCCTTTGGGGGCAAAACGTTGTTTAACCCGGAGCCAACGGCGACGGCGACCGTTTTCACTCGAGCAGCGAACGCCGTCGCCGTTGGCTCCGGGTTAAACAAGTCCTGCGGCTCGGCCGCGCTGTGTGTTCCATGGTTGAAGCGTCTTTCTCTCTGGTTTCAAAAGATCTTTGAACCACGGAAGGCACGGAAGGACACGGAAGGGGAGCAAGCTCTCCATTTGCTCTTCGTTGCCTTCGTTGCCTTCTGTTCAAGGTGCGTTTGCAGCGGGGCGAATAGCGGGCGCATGGTGCAGGTCTGGTCTTGGAACAGAAGCAAACGAAGGTAACGAAGATTTTGGTGGAGCTTCCAGTGGGCCGTTGCGTCTTCGGGCAATTGGCCCACCGTTACAACCGCTCCACCACTCCCAATCAGGTGATTCGGCATGAAGCATAGATGCGATATCGCCGGCGCATGCTGCCGCGGCTCCGTCCGGTCAGGCCGTGATTGCTGTGCGCAGTGAACGCCCAAAAGAATTTCACAGAAAAATTTAAGTCCAATCCAGACAAACTGATCCGATCAAGCTAGGCCCTCAAAACGACGTGCGCGCTTTCATGAAATTCGAGAATCAGCGCATTATAGATATAGGGAAAACAAGATCGAAAAACCCAGCTCGCCTTTGCCGTTGCCCAAGGCAGTTCCCTCAAGAAGTGGGCGGAAGCCAACAACGTGGCCAGGAGCACCGCTTACCGGTGGGCCGAGGAGCCCGAAGTCAAGGCCTGCGCGAACGCCATTCGCCGCCGCACTCTCGATCGGGCCGTCGGTCTGCTGTCCAGGCGCGTCACACGGGCCGCTCTGGGCATCGCCAAGCTCGCCGACACCGCCAGTTCCGAGGCGGTCAAGCTGTCGGCCCTGCGTGCGATCTACTCCGAGATGATTGCCACCTCGCGGTTCGGAACACTGGAGGACCGCGTGGCCGAACTTGAGGAGGAACGGTCCCGTGAACACGCTCGAAACGCGAGTTGAGGAAGAGTCTTAACCACGGAAGACACTGAATTACACGGAAGAAAACACGCAGATTGATTACGACCGGTCAGGAAAACTGCGCGCTCCGATTTGTTCACGGACAGTCCGGTCGCCGACGGGGTAGTGCATCGCATCTCGGTACCCGTCCCAGTAGCAAATCCGCGGAATTGGAACGTGGGACATCCCGGTCGATGATGAGACACCGGAAGGCGACTCGATAGCCCGATTCGCGGGGCTGGAATCGCGCAGACGTGACCACACAAGGGCCAATTCACAAACAACTTATGGCGAGCAACCAAGTTACGGCCGACCCCGAAGCGCTTCGTTGCCGAACATCGCGAGATGGGACTGTGGCCCTTCGAAAACGTCTCATCCAGTCTCATTTTTTCTCATCGTCATTTGCTTGCGCCATCAGCGGGTTTCTCCGATTGCGTCTGCCAGGAATTCGTCGCTCACTACGGCTCGGGCCACTTCAGGTTTTTGTGCAAGAATGCAAATGTCCCCTTCCCATTGATCGTGTGCGGGCCGACGAAGAACTCGATCTTACAGCGGTCGCCCAGGCCGAGCCTGGCGTCGTAGAGCTGGAACACCTTGGCGAATTCGTAGGCGACGGTCTCATCGGGGGCCACCCCGTCGAAGTGGCCCCGTTCGACCATGAACGGCCGGGGCGCGATCAAGGCCGCCATCTCGGCATAGTTGAACGTGCTCCCCAGGTCAAACTCGAAAATCTCGTACTCGGGGGTCCAGACGTAGCTATACGGGCTCTTGGTTGACGCATTTTTCCAGACCCACTCGTTGAAATCGGCCGAGCAGATCGACAGGCAGTAATTCTGCACCAGGGGCGGGATGCGCATGGCCGACTTGCCGCCGTAGCTCAGTCCGTAGAAGGCGATCCGGGCGGGATCGACATAGGGCAGGGTCTTGAGCCAGTCGGTGATCTGCTGGTGCTGGGGGACGATGACCGAGAAAAGCGTCTTCTTGAGCGGGTTGGCCTTGCGCTGGAGGGTGCGGAAGCGGTCGTGAAAGATGTAAAGATTCTGGGGTGCAAACGTGATGAAGCCCCGCTCGGCCAGGCGGACGGCGAACTGGTGATAGGCTGGGTTTTCGACCTTGGGGTCGGCGACATCGCGGGGCCGACCCTCGAGGCCGTGCTGGCAGACGACCACCGGGCGTTTTTCGCCCTCCGCGATCCCCTTGGGCACAAGCAGAATCCCGGCGGCGATCACGTCGGGAAAGACATCCATGACGACCTCGTAGCCGGTGAGCTTGGGCTCGTCATAGATCTGCCGCGAGCGGACGTTGGGAGGAAGCGGCTTGAGGTCGAATCGTCCCACGACCTCGTTGGAAAAGAAGTCACGATAGGCTTCGACGCTCTTGGCATAAGCCTCGCTCGAGCTCGTGTCGAGCTTTTTCATGAACTCCCGCCGCACGTCGGCGCTCTCGACCAAAAGCTGCTGGTCATGGCGATCGAGCTCGTGAAGCTGGCGCGCCTGGCGGTCACGGGCGGCCGCCAGGGCGTAGAACGCGGCGACCTTGGGACTGACCCTCGCGGACGACCGGGCGGGTTCGAAGCCGGAGCCGGGGTCGATGGCAAGGGCGAGTGCGCTGAGCGCATCGCCGGTCCCAAACGGCCCGGTTCCGTCCGGTCCGCTGACGACGAGCTCGATATGGGCTTTGGGCCCCAGGCCCGCGACCAGTTGGCGCGCTTTCTCGACCTCGGCCTTGACGGTTTGGAGCGCGGGAGTGGTCAGGCGGCCCGGCGCGCCGCCGGTGCCGGGCGGGATCACGACTTCGGGGCCTTGGGCGGCTTCCACAATCAATGTTCGCGGCGCGACCAGACCGGCGACCTCGGCATCGCCGAACTGCTCGAGCAGGCCGAAGACGTTGCGATCGACCGGCTGGCGCCAGATATCGTTGCGATCGCCGAAGTAGCCACTGACGCACACGGCGTCGATCCGCGGGTCGAGCGCCGCGGCGTAAAGCGCAATCGCCCCTCCTTCACCGTAGCCAAAAATGCCGATCTTGGCCTTGATCCCCGCTTGCTGTTCCCGGCTGATGAGATCCACGAGGGCCAGCACCTTCTGGACCTCGTAGCCGATGATGTGCCGGCCGAGCTCGAATGCCGAACGATAGATGAACTCACGGTTCGTGAGCTTGGCGCGGCCGTTGCGGGGCTCGATCGTGCGGTCGATCAAAGCCGGTACGATCACGCGGTAGCCGCTTTCAGCCAGCCGCCGAGCCGCCTGGGACTCGGGCGCAACTCCCGGCGTCAGGCCGGCGAGCTGTTCGGGCGTCTGATCGGCGTCGGGGATGACGATGATGTTGGCCAACACGCTGTGGCGATGACCGGGACCGATGTCGAGCCCATCGCCGGTCACGTCGCCGAAGGCCGACCAGATCACGGGCTCGATCATGAATTGCGAGCTCGGGCGCGACTCAAACATCGCGTCATGTCTGGGTATCCAGACGGGGCGACCACATCCTGCTGGACCGCACCCGCTCATCGCGCACTCCCAGGATGTGCGCCAATCGTTTGCGGTTGGGTTCGACCGAGGCGAGATACGCAGCCTCCGACGAGAAATCGCGCTTCCAGTAGCTGGCTCGCCGGGCCGTCGATTCGTCAATTTGCCGCAAGAGGAACCGATCGACGCCCGCGACCAGATCGCTGGCAATGTCCCCGCTCATCGTGAGCGGCTTGGTGCCCGGCAAGGGCGGACCGGACTGCTGCGCCGGTGCTCTGCTGGCGTCGGAGATCGAGAAGAGAAGCCCGAACAGGAACGCCAAGCGGGGAGATGCGGAATGTCGTCTCATGAGAGCTTCGCTTTCGTCTTTTGGTGTCGTGCTTGTGGGACTTGGCCCCGTAGGGGCCGCAACAGACCAGCCCAGGGCAACGCCCTGGGTGCGTAGATGTTTACCAAAACGGCCGAGCCCTGAAGGGGCGAAACATCCCTTCGATTGTGCCGCCCTTTCAGGGCTCGGGTTTCGTTCGATTTCCGCTCCTTTCCCAGGGCGTTGCCCTGGGCTGATATTTGGTTGCCCCTTCGGGGCGGGCAAAACAGCGCAACACAAAACTTTCGCCAAGGGGTGGTCTAAGAACGAGCGACGGACAAGCCCCCCGATTCTATCCTACGGGGCAGTCATTTGCGTCCCGATCCTTACCGGCTCGCCCGTCTGCGAATGGACGTGCGGGCGTCTTCGGGCAATTCGAGCATCTGGCCCACGATGAGGCTACTGGGGTCGTCGATGATGTCGCGGTTCAGGTCGAGGATCTCGTTGGCCCGGCGGGAGCTGCCCAGGGTGTCGCGGGCAATGGACCGCAGCGTGTCATTGGGCCTCACCTTGTAAACCGGCCGGGTGTCCGCGATGGTACTGGATTCGCCGTTTGCCGACCGTGATCGGCGTCCGGCCCGGCTGTCGGGCTCATCGTCGGGGCCTTCTCCGGCAGTCAGATCGGCGCGGCGCTCGGCCGAGCGGCGGTCGCGGGAGAAGATCGAGTCGGAGCTGGCGGCCGGCAGCTCGAGCTCGCTGGAGGTCCGGCTCGAGCGCTGGATCGGGATGCCGTCGTCCGAAGTCGATAGCTGGTTGGTCCGAGCGCCGGCCGTTCCGCGGCGGGGCGCCGCCGATTCGGCGGCCGTTTCGGACGCGTCGGTCATGCCGTTGCCGCGACGGTCCCGCGCGGCCGGTGGATCGCCTGGCTTCGTTCCCCTGCCGGCGCGAGGCGACCGCGCGTGCTCGCCCGGCGGGTCGATGTAATTCGGGTCGAGATCTTCCGGAGGGGGGATGATGATGACGTCATTGACGTGCAGACCGTCGATCTGCGGACAGCGGTCGGCATTCGCTTTCCACAAGGCACGGTAGTATCGGCCCGAGCCATAATATTGCCCGGAAATCGTCCAGAAGTTCTCGCCAGTCTCGACGACGTGGGGAACTGTCTCGACCCGTCGCGCGCCGGCGGCCGATCCGGATTGTCCACCGGCGCGCCTGGTCGAGTTGGTTTCCAGGTTCCCCATGACGGCGCGCGACCGGGGCGACTCCATCTCGAAGCTCATGTCCCTGGCGGCATGGCCACGGGCGTCGCGAATCGAGTCGGATCCGGCCGCTGCGTCGTCGCCACCGGCGGTTCGCGAATCGGGCTCGTCGCCCGCTGCCAGCGGCACCTTGCCGCTGTTGCGAATCGGTACCCAGCCCGGGGGGGTGGTTTCGGTCGCGGCAGGCGCACTCGAGTCAGGAGGGCTTTCCGCTCGATTCTTGGAAGAGGCAATCGGCTCGTCTGACCGGGCGCTTGCGGGCTCGACTTTCGCGGCGGGATCAGGCGACCGGGTTGAGCTTGAGTTCGAGAGAGGCGCCGGGGTTTCAGCCGGCTTGGTTTCCGGCGTCGCCGGCTTCTCACCGGTCTGGGACGCGGACGAGCTGGGTTCTGGCTCGCTGTTCAAACTGGGCACGAGCTGGACCTCGCCCTTGTGTGCGGCTTCCGAGCCGGAGCTCGGGGCTGCCGGCGAGCCCGGTGTTGATTTCGGTTCGGAGGAGGGGGCATCGCGCATGGGCGAATTCGCCAAGCTCGGGCCGAGCTGCGGCTTGTCGTTCGATCTGGGCTCGGCTTGCGCCTCGATCGCGGGACCATGTTCAGGATCGGGAGCCGGCTCGGGCTTGGAGTTCGCGGCATCGGTTGCGGGCTTGGATTGGCTGGTACCAGGCCCTTTGGCGGCATCGCGACCGACTTCGGGCGCGCCTTGGTCGTGCTCGGGCGCCGGACTCGAGGCTGGTAAGAGCCCGGCAGCCGTGATGGCCGGGGCAGTTACCGGTGGCGCGGCTTCAACGGCTGCCAGCGGCGGCACCTCCGCAGTTTGGCCTGACCCAGCCGGCGGATTGGCCGGGGGAGGAACCAGGGCTGAATCCGCTGCCTTCGCGGCCGGCGTGGGCACGGAATCCAGCGAAAGCGGGGCCGGCGCTGGCAGGGGCCGGGGCTGGCTCCGGCTCCTTCGCAGCGGGCGAGGGCGCCGGCTTCTGCGTGCCGCCGTCCTCTGGCCCCTTCTCGGGCTTTGCTGCCAACGGGGCCGGCGCGGGAGCCGGCTCGGGTGGCGCCGAGGCGACGGGCGCGCTCTTGCCGGCCTCCGTCGCGGCTTGGTCCTGGCCGCCGGCGGGTGGTGGAGCAGGGGGTGCCGACTCCGGGGTTGACGCCAGGAGCGTCGCCCCGTCTTTGGCCAGCGACGAAGCCGGCGGTGGCAGTGTTTCCGAAGCCGCGACCATGAGCCCGGGAGCCGAAACGACCGACGATTCTGTTCTGGCCGGCGTCGACTTCTCGGCGCCCGCCAGGCCCGTCTGCCCGTTGGGCGCTATGAGAGGCAAGGGTGGGTCGGATGGCGCTGCGATCGCCGAGGAAGAGGTGCTTTCCCCCGGTGCGAGTGTGGCCGGAGCTGCCGCGACCGGCGCGGCCGTCTTGGGCTGTTCGCTCTTCGGTGGAGCGGCCCCTGATTGGGATGGTTCCCGTCCCGCGGGCTTGGACGCGGCCGCCGCGATCTTGTCCGCCTTGCTCCCGGCTGACTCCTTGCCGCTTTGGCCGCTTGCCGCCTGCTTGGCGGAAATCTGGTTCACGGGCGGCGTCTTGGTGCCCTTCCACTGGGTGTATTCGATCCCACTCAAGATCAGCACCGATGCCACCGCGGCCAGCGAATGCCGCGGATAGCGAACCATCACGCCCCAGACCCTCGATCCCACAGCCCGCAGGAGGTGCCAGAGCGTGATCAGCAGATTGCGTGCGAGCTCGACGGCCATGCCGCCGGCGCGACGGCTTGCGGGCCTGGTCTCGTCGTCCGATTCGGCTTCCGCCTCTTGCTCGGCTCGGTCTCGGTTGGCGGCCTGCGCGGAACCGGCGGGCGGCGCGGCAGGATCGCCGGCATCGGGCTCGGCGGCCCGGTTGCGTGCGGCGGCCCGGCCGCGATGCTTCGGTTCCGCCTTGCCAGGGGCGGCATGGCCGCGTGGGACTTCGGCCGCGTGCGCCGGTCCCGCGTCGGCTGCGGCCGTGCTCGTGCTGGTCGCGGCCGGTATCTCGGTTGGCTCGGCGGGGCTCGCGGTTGCTGGTGATGCTCCCGCGCTGGCCACGGTAGGTCCACCCGGCCCTACGGCCGGCCCGATGATGATGTGGGGTTCGGACATCGCTCCACCACCCTTAACTTGGCGCTACGCGCTCTGGGGTTGACGGCCGCTTCCTGGGCCGTCGCGGTCACGGGTTTCTTGGTCAGCACGATCAGATCGGGGTTCTTCTTGTACGCCCACTTGACGCGGCGGTCTTCCAGCGAGTGGAAGCTGATCATCGCGGCACGGCCTCCCGGCGCCAGGACGCCGGGAATGATTTCGAGCACACGGTCGAGCTGGTCCAGCTCATGATTGACTGCAATCCGCAGCGCCTGGAAGACGCGCGTGGCCGGGTCGATCGGCCCGTGCCGTGCCTTGCCGGGCACGCTGCGCCGCACGAGCTCGGCCAGCTCGCCGGTGGTCCGGATCGGCCGGACGCGGCGGGTTTCCACGATCCGGCGGCTGATGCGCCGGCTGAACCTCTCCTCCCCGAAATCGAAGAACACCTGGGCGAGCTTGGCCTCCGGCAGCCGGTTGATCAGCTCGGCGGCCGTGGGACCGGGCTCGCTCGGGTCGAACCGCATGTCGAGCGGTCCGTCGACCATGAAGCTGAAGCCGCGATCTTCCCACGCAAGCTGGTCCGAAGAGAGCCCCAGGTCCAGAAGAATTCCCTGAACCTCCTTGATCCCCAGCTCGTCGAGCACATGGCCGATCTCGCCATACGCCGCGTGCACCAAGGTCACCGGCAGCGACCGGCCCAGCGCTGCGCCGCGGCGTTCACGGCCTCGGCGCCAGGGCCAGCATGGCCGGATCGCGATCCAGCCCGATCACCCGGCCGCCCGGTCCGATCCTGCGCGCCAGGGCCACAGTATGACCGCCACCGCCGGCCGTCCCGTCCACGATGATCGCAGCGGCGCCCTCCCGAGGCACCAGCCAATCTACGACCTCGTCAACCAGAACTGGCTGATGGAGTGATCCCATGGCGGCTTTCGTGCTCGAAGAAGATGGCTCAAGACGGGACGAATCAAGCCGCGCTGCGCCAGAACGCAATCAGAACCAGACATGAGCTTGGCCACGCGCGACTCTAAACAAACCGCCGCGGATGTCAAGCCCGGTTCAAGGCCGCCAAGGCGCCGCGCAAGAATCCGGCCTATCGTCTCTATCGGAACTCCCTGGACCGAACTTGAGCCGCGGATGAAAATGGCGCTCGTGAGATCGCTACCCGGCGGCATGATTGGCAGTCTCCTCGGAGGAAACCCCATTGCAAACATCACCCATGGAAGAGCGCCCGATGTCATCCCGCTGGCCTCTTCCGGTGCTCTGGCTCGTCTTGACTTCGCTGGCGAGGGCGGATGGCCCGCAAGACAACCTTCTCGACCGGGTGCGCCCGATCCCTCCCAAGGGCATCGCCCTGGCCGAGGCCGATCGCTCGGAGCTTCAGGCCGGCGTGGATGCACTTGGCCAGGAGATCGAGGCGCTTCGAACTGCGCTAAAGAGCAAGCCTGAGCTACTGTCGCTCTTGCCGGATGTGCAGATCTATCACAACGCGGTCCGTTACGCTCTGGCCCACGATGAATTCTTCAAGCTCAGAGAAGTTTCCGTGGCCAGGGCACTGGTCCGGCAAGGACAGGAAAGAGCCCGGCAGTTGCGCGCGGGAAAGGCGGCGTGGAACATGGCCACCGGGCTGCTCGTGCGGGGCTATCTCTCGAAGATCGACGGCTCGGTCCAGCCTTATGGCCTGGTGGTGCCGGCATCGTTCCAGCCAGATCGGCCCCATCGATTCCGCCTCGATGTGTGGTGCCATGGCCGCGGCGAGACGCTCAGCGAGCTCAACTTCATCGATGGCCGGCAGACCTCGCCCGGCGAATTCACACCGACCGATGCCTTTGTGCTCCATCCCTACGGCCGCTATTGCAACGCCAACAAGTTCGCGGGCGAAATCGACCTCTTCGAGGCGATCGACGACGTCAAGAAACACTATCCCATCGATGAAAACCGCCTGGTGATGCGCGGCTTTTCCATGGGAGGCGCGGCCTGCTGGCAGTTTGCCGTGCACTATCCCAGTGTCTGGGCCGCGGCCGCGCCCGGCGGCGGGCTTCGCCGAGACGCCCGAATTCTTGAAGATCTTCCAGAACGAGAAGCTCCGTCCCACCTCGTATGAGCAGAAATTATGGCATCTTTATAACTGCACAGACTACGCCTTGAACCTGTTCAACTGCCCGACCGTGGCCTACAGCGGCGAAAACGACCGCCAGAAACAGGCGGCCGACGTGATGGCCAGGGCCTTGCAAGCCGAGGGCATCGAGCTGGCGCACGTGATCGGGGCCAAGGCCGGCCATCAATACACACGGGATGCGAAAGCCGAGATCAATCGCCGCATTGATCGCATCGCCCTTGTGGGCCGGGATGTCTTGCCCGCGAAGGTTTGCTTCACGACCTGGACCTTGCGCTACAATCGCTCGCACTGGGTCGAGATCGATGGGCTCGAGCAGCACTGGGCCCAAGCGCGCGTCGAGGCCGACCTATCCAGGGGCCAGGGCGCCGGTCCGAAGATCAGGACGAAGAATGTCTCCGCCTTGACGCTTTCCATTCCCGCGGGTCTCTGTCCGTTCGATATCCGCACCAAGCCCAAGGTCGAAATCGACGGGCTCGAGCTCGAAGCGCCCAGGCCGCTCTCCGACCGTTCCTGGGTTGCGCATTTCCGCAAGGTCGAGGGCGCGTGGAAGCTGGAAGCGGCGGTTGACGATAACGCCTTGCGAAAGCGGCACGGGCTCCAGGGCCCGATCGACGATGCGTTCATGGACAGCTTCATCATGGTCCGGCCGACCGGCCAGTCGCCGAATGCCAAGGTCGCCAAGTGGGCGGCTGCCGAGATGCAGCACGCCATCGACCACTGGCGACGCCAGTTCCGGGGCGAGGCCCGGGTGAAGGACGACCAGGACATCAACGATGCCGACATCGCGGCTCATCATCTGATCCTCTGGGGTGACCCTGCGAGCAACGCCATGCTGGCCAGGATCCTCGAGCGGCTGCCGGTGAAGTGGGGCCACGACGTCGTGCGACTGGGAGAAAGGACCTACGCGGCCGACCATCATGTTCCGCTGCTCATTTATCCCAATCCGCTGAATCCAAAGCGCTACATCGTGATCAATAGCGGTTTCACTTTCCGCGAGTACGACTACCTCAACAACGCCAGGCAGGTGCCCAAGCTTCCCGACTACGCCGTGATCGACGTCGACGTACCCGTTTTATCGCGAACTCCGGGCGGCATCGTCACCGCGGGGTTCTTCACTGAAGAGTGGGCCATGCCGGTGGCCAGGTAGTGGCTCGCTTAAGCTGGCGACGCTTGAGTCAGTAACCAGACGCATCGCTATGTCGGTCCTGACGCTGCGACTTTTGGCCGTCACGACGGCGACCGCCGGACGAGAATCTTGTCTGCCAGTGTCCATTGGATGTACGCTTTGGCCCCGCGCGGCTCTGACTGCTGGCTGGAGGAAAGGATGCAATCGGGGCGAATCTGTTTCCTGGTAGCGACTCTCAGCGCCGCATACGTCGCCGCCGGAGCCGTGACGAACCTGATACCTGATGAATCGCGTGCGCTCTTCTCGCTGTGTCTGATTACGATCCTCTCGATGATCGCTTCGACGTTCGCCAAGATGCAGCCGCGCGAGATGATTACGGCAATGGTTGCGGCAACGGTGCTGTCAATGTTCGTAATCTACTGTTGGCGGCGGCTGTTCGATCCGATGGCAGCAGTCGGGCCGGTCCCGCGGTCTCTAGAACCGCTCGCGTTAGTCGTGCTCGGTGTCATAAACATCGGAGCGGCCACCATTACCGCTCTGGTTTTTTCAGCGAATCGCCGGGTGTTTCGATTTCGGTGGATTGTGTTTGGCGCGACGGGAACGGTGTTGTTCGCCCTCTGCGTGACGGCGTCTCGATGGGGTGAGGAAGCGATTTCACTTCAGGTGTTCCTGCGGCGAATCGTCATGCTCGAACAATCTTCTGATCGAGTTGACTGGGGCAACCGCCAGGAATTGAGCACCGCATTGGCGATCCTTGGCCGCCAGCGTGAGGCTCGCGAGATTGAGCTTTGCCCCGACGCCGTCGGACAGGAACTGTCTGACCCTCCCGACACACTCGATTCAGACCCACCGTTTGTCGTGACGCCGTGGCGAGAAGCCATTACCAAAATCGCGGCAGAACAGCGGTTGGTCGTGATCATGGAGGCTCATACCGTCAGCGAACATCGCGCGTGGATCGGACAGACACTTGGTTTTTTTCGTGCGGCCGGGTTCACCCACTATTTCGCAGAGACGATCGCCGAATCTGGCTCGACATTGAAATCCCGCGGATATCCGACTTCGAGAACGGGGTTTTACACGCTCGATCCACGATTCGGGAACCTGGTGCGGACGGCCATCCACCTCGGATTCAAACTCGGCGGTTACGATCTCTTTGAACCTGATTTCGACAGGCGTGAAGAGTACCAGGCAGCCACGCTGGCAGCAACGTTCGCCTCGCGACCGGATATCAGGATGGTGGTGCATGCCGGGCATGGGCACGTCTTCAAGCATCCAGCTCGTAACGTCGGACGATATATGGCCGCTAGACTGTGGGAAAAGACAGGCGTCGAACCGTTCACGATCTGGCAATTGTCCAACGAGTTGCCGAACGATGTCTATCGTCCTCTGATCCGCCGGATCGGTCCGATCACTGAGCCAGTGATGCTGGTGCCGCCGACTCGGCACGTGACGGAAGCGCTCTTCCCAGAGTCGTCAGTGCAACCGGCTGTCGATGCCGTCGTGATTCATCCGCCTCGACTCGGGCAGGAGCCAATGGATCGACGTGGAGCATCCATCGATCAGATGACGAGAGTGCTTGGAGTATGGCTGGGCAACCAATGGCCCGTCGTGATCGCCGCCATTCGGGACGGGGAGCCCGACAATGCAATCGCCCTTGACCAAGTCATGCTGCGCCATGGCGAGACGGATTTCGAGCTCTGGCTCCCGTCCACCGACTATACAATTCGTGTCTGGAGTCTCGGTGGACCGCTCAGTGTTAAAGCGAACGTCAAATCAACGCCCGTTCGAGTTGAGATAGTCCATTAGAGGTTCACCCGGCAGAAGCGCGCGCTCCATTCAAATGACGCCCCGAAGGGGCCGCAACAGATCAGCCCAGGGCAACGCCCTGGGACAAGGAAGTCGAGGAAGGGCAAGCCCTGTAAGGGCGGCACATCCCTGGAGGGGCAGGCGCCACGGGATCGAGGTCCCCGGCCGTTCTTGTGGGAATGGAAGAAACTGTTTCGCCCCTATAGGGCTTGAAGGTGGGTCCACGACGAGTTCCCAGGGCGTTGCCCTGGGCTGGTTTGTTCGGGCCCCTTCAGGGCGACGATTCGACGTGTCTGATCGCGGTGGCGATCCGGGTGGTCGCCGATTAGAATCGGGTTGGGCTAAAGATCGCGTCACGCCGCGCGGAGCAGTTTGCCATGCAAGAAGGGCCACAAACCGCAACCGAACGGAGTCGAGCCACGTCTTCCGCCGCCCCACCCAGGTCCCGGCGCCCTTTTGCACTGAGCGTGCGCGCACTCTTGATCGTGGTGCTCGTGCTGGGCGCCTGGCTGGGCTGGTTCGTGCGGAACGCGCGCATCCAGCACGAGGCGGTGGCCGCGGTCCAGAGGGCAGGGGGCTCCGTCGCTTACGACATTGACTGGCGGAACGAGGGCTTCAACCCCTATGCCAGGCCGTGGACGCCCATGCGGCTCCTCGATGGCAAGCTCTGGGGCACGAAATGGCTGATCGATCACCTCGGTATCGACTACTTCGGCAGCGTCGTCACGGTGGACCTGATACCCAGGCGAGCCAACGACGCCGCACGCGCCACCGACGCGACCCTGGCGCTCGTGGGCCAGCTCGGCCGTCTGGATCACCTGAGACTCACCGGAACCGCCGTGACCGATGCCGGACTCGTGCACCTCAAGGGGCTATCCGGCCTGCGGGGCCTTCAACTTGGCAACACGCAGATCACCGACGCGGGTTTGGCCCATCTCAAGGGCTTGACCGAGCTCCACGAACTTCTCCTTTTCAATACGCCGGTCACCGACGCCGGCCTGGGCCACCTCCAGGCCTTGCCCAGCCTGGTGCTCCTGGACCTCGCGGGTACAAAGGTCACCGACGACGGCGTGATCGAGCTCGAGCGCGTCTCGAGCTTGCCACGTCCCGGCGTTACCGACCCGAGGGACAGGATGTTGCGGAGGGCGATGCAGGGCATCACGATCCAGGTCATCCGGGAGGAAGACGGGGCTCTCTATAACGCGCAGCCACGGGCGCTCAAGGACCTTGATTTCGCCCTGTCGCAGCCGATTCGCCTGTCGTGTCGGCTCCTTTCCAACCGCGTGCGTGTGATGGCCGATCGGGGCGAAAGGGCCGAGCTGATTGCGACGTGCAACGCAGTCTGCGGGCTCAAGACCGACGACAAGGTGAGCCTGCTCAAGCTGGCCCAAACCTGCGCGGCGTGCGTCAAGAGTCTCGACAACCCGCGTCTGACCGCTTTTTCGGCCGAGGAACGGCAAGCCCTCAAGGATCGCTGCGCCGACCGAGGAATCGCCGCATTGTCCCGAGCCGTCGAGCTCGGCCTGCGGAGCGTCCCTCATCTCGAGGATTATCGACTGGAGCCTCTCCATCGGCATCCTGGTTTCGCACCGCTCGTCGAGAACGTGAAGGCGGCAAATGCCGGGAATTGAGCGAGATCAAGTGTCCAGCCCCATCGCTTTCTACGACGACCTTGCCCCGCTCTATCACCTGGTTTACCCAGACTGGGAGCAGAGCCTCCAATCGCAATCCACCGCGCTGGCGGCGATCATCCGCCGGCACTGGGGAGACCCGATCCGAACGATTCTCGACGTCTCATGCGGCATTGGCACTCAAGCGATCGGCCTGGCAGGCTTGGGCTACACCGTCACGGGCTCCGATCTTTCCCCCTGCGCCATCGAGCGGGCCGTCGTGGAATCACGGCGGCATCACGTGGAGATGCCGTTTTCCGTATGCGATATGCGCAATGCGTATACTCATCACCAGAAACAGTTTGATGTCGTCATCTCGTGTGATAACTCGATCACTCACCTTCTGAGCGATGACCAGATCAAGTCGGCGCTCGAGCAAATCTACCTCTGCACGAGGCCGGGCGGCGGTTGTCTGCTTACCGTTCGCGATTATGACAAGGAGGAGCGGGGCAGGGGGCTCGTCAAGCCCTACGGAGTGCGAGCGAGCGGCGACTCGCGGTTCGTCGTCTTCCAGGTCTGGGATTTCACCGGCGACATTTATGACCTCGCGATGTACTTCGTCGAAGACGACGGCAAGAGCGAGATCTCTCGGGCACACGTCTTCCGCGCCCGCTATTACGCGATCAGCCCCAACCGGCTGGTCCGTTTGTTGGAAGACGCGGGCTTCACGCGAGTCGAGCGGTTGGATGCTGGTTATTATCAGCCGGTCGTGATCGGGACCCGAGCCAATTGAATCTGGCCGAACCCGCAAGAATGCAGCCAGCTATCTCCCTGGCGCCAAGAGCGATTGAAGCTCCTCGACCGTCATCCCCGGCTTCAAGTCTCTCTGCTTCAGCCCGGGATAATCCGCCGCGTAGCGGTAGCTCCGGTAGAGCGCGTTCCCCAGGCTTGGCGGCCCGGCCGGCCCCCAGCCGTTGACAAATTTAGAACTGATCTTCTCGAGTTGCTTGGCCTGATCACCCATGAGAATGCTGGCTAAGCGGGCGTCCGCTTCCTTCTGGAGACCATCCCGGATCTTCTTCTGCTCGGCGGTGACTTTCAGCAGGTTCTCGAGCGAGGCCGGTAGAAGACGAATGCCCTGGGGAGAAACATCTCCTCCCACGCCGCCGGGGCCGGCCTTGGTCGGGGGCTCTTGGAGCTGCTTGGTCTGGTCCGCGGTCAAGATTCGGGCGAGCTTTGATTCATATTCAGGCTGCAAGGCGTCGAGCCGCCGGTTCTGTTCGTCCGTGAGCTTCAGAGCCTGGCGGGTCGCGCCGGGCATGACTTCGACGAGACGGACCGCAGGCGCGGGACCACCCAGCGAGCCGCCTCGCACCGGGTTGACATATTTCCAGACAATTTCCTTACCGGGAGTCACTTCGAAGATCGTTCCGCTGGGACCGGAGCAAATCAGGGTATTTCCATTGGGAAGCCGGTTGGCTCCGGAAATGAATTCGGCGTAAAACTCCGAACGCTTGGGCGCGCTATAGCTCCACACGGGTTTATCAGGCCCGAAGGCCGTCCCGACCTTGTTTTCATAGCGCCCGTCCGGGCCCACCGGCAGAACCAGCTCGTCCACCGACGAGTAGGCGCCGCCGGTACGGCGGCTCCCGTTGTTGAAGACAAGCACGTGTCCGTCACCCGGATGCCCCTTGGGAATCCAGTGCGTGTTGTGTTGCCCGAAGAGCTTCTGGTTCTTGGCGGTGCCGGCGCGATAGGCGCGAGGGTTTCCCCACCGATAGAGCAAATCGCCGCCTCGGCCGTACTTGCCGCCCTTGTGTCCGGCCGCCTGCGCCGTGGTCGTGCCATGGTCGATGATCCAGAATTCGTTGAATTCGAGGACGTTGAGCAAGACCTGGTCGAGCTCGGCGTTATAGGCGACCGCGTTGCTGTGCATCCAGTCGGCGCGAACGGGGGCGGGCTTCCGGTTCGGGCTCGCTGAGCCCACGTAACCAATCGCCCTCAACTTTTCGAGCTCGTCCTTCTTGGCGACGATGGCCGCGATGGCGCCATCGCCAAAATTGACGTCAACCAGTTCCGGATGGGCGGCGACATCGCCGAAATTCGCCCGGGACGAATCGTGGTCTTGAATCAGATGATCCCAGACGTGCCATTCCCAGACGATCTTGCCGGTCGTCTTGCCGGCGGGCTGGATTTCGTAGATGCAATCGACCAGGAGCTGGCTCTGGCCGACAGTTTCAGGGCGCCGGCCGGCGGCTACGGCTTGCTCCGGTGACTTCTTGTCCCAGACGATCATGAGCACATTGCCGTTGGGCATTTTGAAGATGTCATGATGGGCCAGTTGCATGGTGCTGGCAAAGCGGTAGTCCCAGACCGGCTCGCCCTCGAAGGTAAATTCCTGAATGTGTCCAGCCGCGCCGGCACCGTCGCCGAAGGTTTGCTCGGCCAACCGGCCATAGCGAAGGAGGTGTCCATTCTCGAGAAGATAGACGCTCAGATTCCCAGGCGTCGCGCCCTCCCAGGTGCGAGTGACCCGTCCCTCCATATCGAGCAAATAGACCATCCTGGACATGATGGGCGCGAGCAGCGTGTAACCCTGATATGCACGCGGGTCGTTGACGATGAGCCCCGTTTTCAGCTTGGCCGGGTTGGACTTGGCCGTGGTCTGATCGGTCGCGCGACCTGCCGCCGGTTTGACCTGATCCTCTTGGGCCGCTCCGGCACATTGATCCCAACCGCTGATCGCCATCGATGCGATTGTCAGGAAGAGAGCAGCGAATACTCCGCCGCGCACCGCTTTCCATTGGTCAATATGCATGCGACCTCCGAGCCGATTTTTCCTGGCCTACACTCCATCGGATCCCCGCGCAAGTCCAGAGAGCGAGGCTACGCCTCTGCAAGCAACGATTGCAAGAGTTCTCCCCGACAATTCTCCCCGTAGGACCGTCCACCAAGGATTCCGCTCGACGAAGCGCAACAGGCTTTTCCAATGGTCGTCACGCCGTACCGGGAAACTCTTGAATCGTCCTTGGCACAGGTGCCCGGACGTCAATACTAATCACGTCCCGGTTTCCGTCCCCCGTCCCGGTTTCCGTCCCCTCGGCTTCAATACCACAGCCGGGACAGATCGGCACGGTAGACCAGATACGGAACGACCCACAGAATCCCCAGGACTCTCCCCGACCGATCGATCCAGCTCGGCTTTGGCTTCCACGAGCCAGCGAGTAAGAGCACAAGCCACGCGCCCCCAACTGCCGCGGCGGCATAACCTTGCTGAATCATGTGTACGTGGATGGCCCTGATGATATACCAGCCCGGCCAGTAACCGGAAGGGAGCGTGGGGGATGTTGGCAGCGACGGCAAGATACCACGCGGCTGGCTCGGTTGAGGCGCGGGCTGAGCAACGCTGCCTGAGCCCGGCGAACTGGCCGGCGTGGGGGCGCCGTAAGGGGAAGTCGTCTTCGCGGGCGGCGAGCTGGGCCCGATCGGAATCTTGACCCGGGGCAAGTTCACAGGCGGCATCGATGCTTGTGCCATCATGGATCGCAGCGACCAGATAACCTCGAACGGAATAATGCCCAGGAGCTGGACGACCAGGATCAGCGATGCCGCGCTGCACGCCGCCATCCCCGGCTGCCGTGCCAGCCTCCGGATTGGCGGCCTCGGCGGCCGTAGGCCGAGAATCACCAGGGCGAACGTCCACATCATCAGAAACGGATAGGCCCATTCGATTCCGCCCAGGACGCGAGATGTGAACCGTCCCACGAAAATCGCCCCCAGAGAGAACCTCCCTTCGGCGAGCAACATCCGCAGTAGCGCCAGCCCGGCCGCCGTCGCGGCCACCAGGATCATCGCGTCGAGCAGGGTGAACTTTCGCGTGGATTGAGCGTGCATAGGGACATCAGCAACCGCTGGAAACCGTCCGGGGCGTAACGATCGGCGCGGGCCTTTCACCGCGTTCATCCTCGGAAGCGGGATTCTCCAGAGGAGTTGCGATGGTGGGCGTATTGAGGCATGCGCTTGATCGTACCGCCGCAGGATCACCGTTGGAAAGCCGGTCGCCGCGCAGAAAAATACCGGATGCAAGACTGGTTACAGCTTCAATGCCAGAGCCGTGACAATTCGGCGTGGTAGATCAGATAAGGGACGAGCCACAAGAAACCGAGGACTCTCCCCGAGCGGTCGAGCCAGCTCGCTTCGGGCCGCCACCAACCGGCGAGTAAGAGCACAAGCCAGGCCCCCGCAACCCCGGCGGCGGCGTAGCCTCGCTGAATCATGTGCAGGTGCATCAGGTGCAGCGTCATGGCGATATACCGGCCAGCCAGAGTATCGTCGGCCTCAATCCGTAAGCCTGGAATCGAGGGAAAGATGCCGGGCGGCTGCCCTTGCTGTGGGAGGGAAGAGGCGGCGCCCGCCGAGGCCGGCGAATTGGGCGGCACTGGCGCGCCGTACCGTCCGTTGGTCTTTGCAGACGGCGAGCTCGAGCCGAGCGGTTTATTGATGGGGGGCAAGCTCGCACTCGGCGCCCTTGCTTGTGCGATCACGCTTCTGACACACCAAAAGACTTCGAACGGCACGATGCCCAGGAGCTGTACGACCAGGATCAGCGATGCGGCGCTACAGGCCGCCATCCCCGGCTGCCGCGCCAACCTGCGGATTCGTGGCCTCGGCTGCCGTAGCCGGAGAATCACCAGGGCAAAGGTCCACAAGATCAGAAACGGGAAGACCGCTTCGATTCCGCTCAAGACGTAAGATTCGAACCGTCCATAAAAAAACGCCCCCCCAAAAAACCACCCTTGGGCAAGGTACATCCCCAGAAGAGCCAATCCGGCCGCCGTCGCGGCCATCAGGATAATCGCATCGAGCAGGGTGAATCTTCGCGTGGATGAAACAGGAATGCTCACCTTCAGGATCGGCAGCTCGGAGTCGCTCACACCGAGACCTCCACGTGCTGAACACCGATGATCTCCGCCTGCTCGATGATGATCTGAAAAACGTGCTTTCCGCAAGAGATTCCAGCGCCGGCTCGGCGATGCGAGCGTTCCAATACGTCGCGTGATCAGTTCTTCTGTTGTGGATCTTTGGGGGAGAGACGCTCGGGCTTGATCTGCTCGCCGCCGTTGCGCGTCATCAAGGCGCGGAGGAGGTCGGGATCAATCGTCTTGCTCAAGGACACCACAGCGCCGTCGGCGAAGGCGACATGGAACCCATCCTCGAACTGTCCACCGAGCTTCGGCAACGGCTTTTCGAGGTCGCTGTCGAAGGGAATATCCTCGGGCTTGGTCCAGGGAACAGGTTTGGCTCCCTCAACAACCATCAACGTGGTAGCCCTTTCGTCCGTAACATCGTCGTACCGAGTCCCCTGATCGTCTCCGAACAGGGCGCCCTGGCCGACCGGGACCTGATAATAAGTGGAATCCTTGGGCTCGCCCTTGCGAAGCACGGGGACGTAGACGGTCGGCATCTGGTGTAGGAGTGCCTTGTTATGGGCACTGTCCCACGGCTCGTCGAGGTGGAACTTGTCAAACAAGCCCTTCTCGCCGAGATAAGGGAGGAGCGCGACTCGCCAGCTCAGGATCGGCTTACCGTCCTTGCTGATTGCCGCGGCAGGAAACCGGCCGGCGTTGTTGTTGATGGCATTGTGCATGGCCAGGCTGATCATCCTGAGGTTGTGGACGCTTTGGCGCCGGGCTGTCTGCTGTTTCTCATCTATTCGTGCAAGCGGGGCTGCCGTCGCCGCCCCGGGACCGGGCGGCGTCGGCGTCTGGCCCATTGCAAGCAGGGCAATGCCTGACGTGACGATTCCCACTGCGAACACACCGATCAATGCAATTTTCAGTTTCGTCAAGGTCATCATTCTGATAACTCCTTGCGCTAGTTGAACCGTTGAAGCCGGAACCGCTCCGGCCAGCATCGCTTGGCTGCCCGCGACGTGCGTGGCGGCCTTGATTGTCGCCTCGGCCAGTCCAGAGGGGATTGCCACCCTTGCCGTTTCCTGGCCGAACATTGGGTCCGAAAGGGCGGCGGACAACGCAAAGCCGCGCCGGGTCAGGCGGTGGCGCAGCAGTTCCCGGGCGCGAGACACGCGAATACTGACCGTGCCAGTGGGACATTTGAGCACGCGAGCCGCCTCGGCGTGCGTCCGCCCTTCCAGGTGGCAGAGGATCACAACCGCGCGATACTTTTGGGGCAGACGATCGATCTCTCTGTGCAGCGCGGCGATCTCCTCCTGTCGCGCCAGGTCGGCAACAGAGGTTTCCTTAATTTCCACAAGCTGGCCCTCTCGTCTGCGCTGCCGGGTCGCGTTTGCCTTGGCCCGCACGGCGACCCGCCGAGCCACGCCGTACAACCACGCGCCGAGCGTCTCGCGGCGGCGGATCGAACTCGCCTTTCGTACCAGGATCAAGAAAGTTGCCTGAAAGGCGTCCTCGGCCGCATGCGAATCGGCCAAAACGCTTTGGCAGACCTTCCAGACCATCTGACCATGAAGCGCCATCAAGGCTGCAAACGCCGCCTCGGCTGCAGGGCCCTTTTGCGCGAGGAATTGCTCCAGAAGTTGGCGGTCTGTCATTCCAGTGGACGAGCCAGCGCCGAAAAGCGTCTGGATCGACCAGAGAACCGTACCTTCGGATCCGCGTCTCATTCGCTTGCCCTTTTCATCACGATCGTCCTACCCTCATAAAGTACAGACCGGGAGCATTTGCTTTCATCCTTTTGGAAATTCCCCCAGAGGTTTTCTCCCAGTAACGCCTACCACAGGATCTATCTGACAGTTTCTTCTTGACACTGTCAGATAGACGCTATAATACTGTCATGAAGAACGGCGAACAATCGCTCTGGACGATCGACGAGCTTTCCAGCCGGGTGGCCCAGGCGCTCAAAGCCGGTTACGCGGGCGTGCCCAGCGGCCGGGTGCGCGATGTGCCCGACTTGCGGACGATCCGCTACTACACGACGCTCGGCCTCTTGGATCGGCCGGCGGCCATGCAGGGCCGGACGGCCCTCTATGGGCCCAGGCACCTGCTCCAGCTCGTGGCCATCAAGCGTTTGCAGGCGCGGGGGCTCTGCCTGGCGGCGGTGCAAGAGCGGGTGATCGGTCTGTCGAATGCCTCGCTGCGCAGGATCGCGGAGCTGTCCGCTCCCAAGCCAATGCCCGATCAATCCCCAGCGCGTGGCGACTCGTTCTGGCGGTTGCCGGCGAAGACTCAAGCAAATCCCGGCCAGTTCGCGGCTCTTGACGCAGTACCCTGTGCAATCGGTTCCGAGAAAACTGTGCCGGCGTCGGCGGGCTCGGAATCACACACAATCCCACTCGGCGACGCCCTCGTGCTAAGGTTGACGACCCGGCGCGGCATCGGTGCGGACGACCTCCGCTCGATCCGCTTGGCCGCGGCCTCGTTGATCGAGGTCCTGAGGCTCCGAGGGCTGATCGATACCGATACGGACACGGACACCGGACCCCAGAAACCAGGAGATGCACGATGACGACGCCCCGCGCGCTGCCCCTGTTGGAAGAAGCATCCTGTCTTTCGGAAACCCCGCCTGGCGATGCCGGCTTCGGGGCGCTCGAGACCATCCGCGGCCGCTTGCCGCTTGCAGCCCTGGACGTGCACGGCCGGATCGACGGCCTGCTGGCTCAGGTGACGATGCGGCAGGTGTTCGTCAACGTCAACCACGAGCCCCTGGAGGCAACCTACATCTTTCCGCTGCCGGACCGGGCCGCCGTGACCGGCTTTCGCATGGAGGTGGCGGGCCGCGTGATCGAGGGCGTGTTGCAGGAGCGAGCACAGGCGCGCCGGGAATATGATCAAGCCTTGCGCCAGGGCCACCGCGCCACCATCGCCGAGGAGGAGCGTCCCGGCGTCTTCACGCTGCGCGTGGGCAACCTCATGCCCGGTGATCGGGCGGCCGTCGAGCTGACGATGGCTGGGGCCTTGCCTTATCTCGATGGCGAGGTCACGTTCCGCTTCCCGCTGGTGGTGGCTCCGCGCTACATTCCGGGCGTGCCGCTGGACGGGCCGTCGGTCGGCGACGGCGCGGCCGTCGATACCGACGCCGTGCCCGATGCCTCGCGGATCTCGCCGCCCGTGCTGCTGCCGAGCTTTCCCAGTCCCGTGCGGCTCTCGCTGGCCGTGGATCTCCACGACTCGGGCGTGCCCGCCGAGGACGTTCGCGTGAGCCTGCACGCCGTCTGCGAGGAGCCGGCACACGACGAGGGCATGCGCCGGATCATCCTCAAGCCCGGCGCGGCTCGACCGCGACTTCATCCTGCGATTCCGGCTGGGCGGCTCGGCCCTGCGGACCGCTTTCTCGCTGCATCCCGATGCTGGCTCGGGAGCTGACGGCGAAGGGACCTTCGCGCTCGCGATCGTGCCGCCTTTGCGCTCGCAAACCGAGGCCGGCGGAGACTCCTCCCGTCCACGGGATGTGGCACTGGTGCTCGATCGCTCGGGCAGTATGGCAGGCTGGAAGATGGTGGCGGCCCGCCGCGCGATGGCCCGGATGATCGACACCCTCACCGCAGCCGACCGGTTTCTCGTCCTGGCCTTTGACGATCGGATCGAGACGCCTCCCTATGGCGACTCGGGGCTGATCCCCGCGACAGACCGCAACCGCTATGGCTCGGTCGAGTTCCTGGGGAAACTCGAGTCCCGCGGCGGCACCGAAATTGCCGAACCGCTCAAGCTGGCCGTCAGTCGCCTGAGCGCGGCCGGCCGCGCGGGGGAAGGCGATCGCGCGCGCTGGCTGGAACGCGACCGGATCCTCGTCCTGGTGACCGACGGCCAGGTTGGCAACGAGGATCAAGTTCTCGGGGCGATCGGATCGCAACTGGGAGGCATCCGCATCTTCACGCTGGGGATCGACCAGGCCGTGAACGAGGGGTTCCTGCGCCGCCTGGCCGAGCGCGGTTCCGCCGGCGGGTCGTGCGAGCTGGTCGAGTCGAACGAACGGCTCGACGCCGTGATGGAATCGATCCATCGGCGGATCGCGACACCCGTCTTGACCGATGTCACGCTCGAGGAGGGCCAGGCGGGGCTCGAGCTCGTTGCCGATTCGCTCGTGCCCGCGCGGCCCCCCTGTCTCTTCGACGGCTCGCCTCTCCTGGTCCTGGGCCGGTACCGCGGCCGGCCGCATCGCGCGCTTCGAGTGCGGGCCATGATGGGCGATGGAACTGCCTGGTCCGAGGAAGTCACGCCAGTCGTGCGCGAGAACCCCGCGATCGCGTCAGCCTGGGCGCGCGGCCAGATCCGCCGGCTCGAAGACGACTATGCAGCTGGCCTGGGAGACCGGCAGGCACTGGAACGCTCCATCGTCGCCACGTCGCTGCGGTTTGGCGTCCTGTGCCGGTTCACAGCCTACGTCGCCATCGACCGCGCCGCGGTGGTCAACGAGGGAGGCAAAGCCCATCAGATCACCCAGCCGGTGGAAATGCCGGCGGGTTGGGCTGAGAGGAGCACGTTCGGCGCGATTCGTGCGGTTGCCGGCGGTGCAAGGCTGCCATCGCCGTCGGCCCGTTCCAGCTCACGTATCATGTCTGGGCCGGATCTGGCGATGTCGGCTCCAGTCGAGATCGCCGACGCCTTCATGGAACCGCCTGCCTGCCTGCCACCCTCCAGCACGCCTCCGGAGGGAATCGTGCGGAGATCGCGGCACGGTAGGCTCCATCTGCCGACTTTCAAGAAGGGCCAAAGCCGCACAGAGGAACGCGTTCCTCCTCCCCCGTTCCAAACACCCAGCGCCGATGAGCTGGTCCGGCGGGCCGGCTTTGTGCTGCTGGAAGAAACCGGCCGCGACCACTACGGCACGATCCACAAGGCTCGGTGATCCGCGCGGGAAGCTGGTTGCGCTGCGGCTGCTCAAAAACCCGTTCGACGCCGGCAGTCCCCGGAAGCTCGCGATGCTGGAGAAGAAGCTGACCGCGCTGCGACATCCCGCCATCGTGCCGATTCTCCGGTTGATTGCCGAACCCGCGCCCACAAATCGAGTCGTCGCGATCGTCAGCGAATATGTGAGCGAGCCGACGCTGGAAAACTGGCGCGGCAAGGCCGAGCCGATCGACACTCTTGAGTCCTGCGCGTCTGGTGCTGGCTCTGGCCGAGGCGCTGCACCATGCCGCGCGGCGGGGCATGGTTCACGGTCTCCTCGCGCCTGAGCGAATCCGGATTGCTGCCGCCGGCGCGCCCGAATTGAAGAATTCGGCTTGGCCTCGCTGGGATGCCGGGTGGACGTCGCGGACGTCCACGGCTGGGCCTACGCCGCGCCCGAGCTCTTGCGCGCGAGCACCGCACCGCCAACCGAGCGGACCGACATTTACAGCTTGGCGGCGGTGTTGTACCGGCTCTTGACCGGCGAGCTTCCGGCGGGGCGAATCGAGTCGGGCCCAGGCGGTGGGAGACGGCAGGCTCGGGTCCGCGATCAATTCTGGAAAGCTGCCGCCGATGTCCAGTCACCGGGTACGACCAATCCCCAGATCCCCACCGAGCTGCAAACCATCTGCGTGAAGGCGCTCGAGTCCGATCCCGCGGCCCGCTGCGCGTCGTGGGCTCAACTCATCGCCGACCTGCGGCGGTTCCTGGGCATCAAACGGCCTGGCTGGCTCAAGCGGCGCGGGGAAGAATCGGCCCCGCCCCCATCGCCGTGATGAGGCGGCCGGCCGATGTAAATTCACCGTGGGACGGATTGCCAATTGCCAACCCGTCCGACAATCACCCGATCCTGCATCCGCCCAAAAATACAAAAATAAATCGGTATCAGAACATTTTATCTCTCAGACCCCGCAAGTTGTCCATGCCTCTGCCATCGCTAGCTGCTTCGGCACATTGAAAATAAATCGGTATCAGAAGATTTTATTTTATCTCTCAGATCCCGCAAGTTATCTATAACTCCGCTATCGCTGCCTACTTCGACGCATTAGAGTTAACAGGCAGCGTGCAATTGTCTGAGAAGTTTAGTTGGACTAGATAAGAAAATAAAATGTTCTGATACTAATTTGTCGAGTAGTCTGAGAGCTTGGCTAGTTTAGATAAGAAAATAAAATGTTCTGATACCGATTTCCGATTTTTGCCGGTAAAGTTGGCTTTCGCGCGGCGAAAGGAGACACTTGTTTTCGCACGACGCTCAAGGTAAGCCATTGCGTCATGACGTTTCAGATCGAACCGTTGTTGAGCAAGGAGACCGGCGATGCGAACGATTCGACTGGTCACGGTGCTCGTGCTGGCGGGTGTGGCCGCTGAAATCAAAGGTGCGCAAGAAGAGCGGGTTGCCGGCCGGCCGCTTTCCGCCGCCCAGGCCGCGTCGAGTTCGAGCCCCGAAGCGGCATCGGCGTCCACACCCAAATCCATGGGCTGGGTTCGCCTCTTCAACGGCCGCGATCTCGACGGCTGGTACACGTTCCTGCAAAAGCACGGCAAGAACCGCGACCCCGACCGCGTGATCACCATTGAAGAGGGCGCGATCCATCTCTACAAACACGCAAGCGAGGGGAGCGAGGTCGTGATGGGCTACATCACCACCGAGAAGGAATATGGTGATTACCACCTGCGGTGTCAGTATCGATGGGGTGGCAAGAAGTTTCAGCCGCGCTACAAGCTCAAACGCGACGCAGGGCTGTATTACCACATCATTGGGCCCGATGCGGTGTGGCCGACCGCGCTTCAGTTCCAGATCGAAGAGACCAACGTCGGAGACCTGATCGCTCTCTACGGTTTCACCGTCGATAGCTGGATCGATCCCCAGACCCGCGACGAGAAACAGGCGATCTTTCGACAGCCGGAGCAGGGGGGAGCACCCCGCGTTCTGGGCGGGCAGGGCATCGCCTATCAGAAACGGCTCGCAGGTGTTGTTGAGCGCGACGGTTGGAATACCGTCGAGATCATCGTGCGCGGCGCGACCACGACGCACATCCTCAACGGTCAAGTGGTCAACCGGGGTAAAGACATTCGCTACGCCGACCCCAAGGCGCCCGGTTCGATCCGCCCCATCGCGCGCGGCCGTATCGCGCTTGAGATCGAGGCTGCCGAGATCTATTTCCGGGATGTGGAGATTCAGGTCGCGGAGTGAAGTTATTTGCGTCCCGATCCCAACGTGGCATACCTGCAACGAAGGTCGCCGCGAAGGTCTTGCCCGGCACGTAATTGCGGACGACCCCCGCGAGGACGTCGCCCTGGCTGGTCACGAATCGGAAAGGCGCTCCGATCGAAACGTCGCCAATGCCGCCCTCCTTGATCAGACCCGCCGGGCTCATCAAACGCGCCCACGCCTCGGCCGGGGTGACTTCGAGCATGGCGTAGAGCACGACGTTTGCCGCCGACTGACCTCGGTGCTCTTCGAGGTTGTGCTTCATTGTCTGGTGGAAGAGGTCCCAGCCGTGGTAGCTGCCGTCGTACTCGTGGTCCCACTCGGGCCCTTCGCCGAATCCCGAGGCGACCATGCGGATTTTGGTGATGCCCCCGTCGTGCTCCAGGTACCAGTCGGTCGCATAGGGCACGTCCGCCGGGTTCTGCCGCTCGGGCTTGACGGCCTCGCAGCGCAGGTGGCGGGTAGGCACCCAGCACGAATCGGAAAAGCCGCCCATGCGGCGCCTGCTCGTTGTGCTCGTTGTGATACTTCACCGCCAGCTCGGCGACATTCGCCGCCAGCTCGCGTGTGAACGCGTCGCGGTCTCCGGCTTTTGCAAACCGAATCTCAATCTTATCCAATCCGCAGCGAGAGCGGCTTCCTCGGATCGGTCGGATCAGCAGCGGCCGCTCCTCTTTCATCGTAGCCTGGCTCGTGAGAGCCAGGACCTGCGGGGCAGGTGCGTTTCGCCCTCTTTCGGTCCCTTTCCAAGCCCCGCGAGGGGCGACATCGCGGGTTCGTCCGACCGACGCCGGAAGGCCAATGGGTGCCGCCCCCATCCGGGGGCTCAAGTTTGCAATCGTTTTCGCACCTTCTGATTCCTGGGGCTTACGCATCAGGCTACATCATGGCGCCCCCGTTCAGGGGCTATGACGACGCGCAGCCGTCAGCAAAACCAGGATCAATGCTCGACCGCGTCAATCCCAACGTTTCACCGCGCCAGGGCAGGCCTCCCGGCGAGCCACTCTTCAAGGCGGCTCGGACGGAGCGTCGCCCTCCCAGAATCACGCAAGGCCGATTGGGACGGCACGACCTCAAAACTTTTGCAGTCCGCGGGACCGTTCCAGGCGACTGATTCCGAAAAATTGAAAGAGTTTTAACTTTTTCTCCGGGGAAGGCCGAAAGTATTCCCTAGACGCTCCAACCTGGGACGTTACCCCCGAATGGGAACCAACCGCGACGAACGACAGCCGGAATGAGCACCGCGATTTCCCCATAGCGCTCTGCGCTCTTCCAGAGGCGAACCCATGTGCGGACTCCTCGTGAAATGCGCCCTCCTGGTCGTGATGATCCACGGCTTCCGCGCGCTGGGCCGGCGGGCGGGACCGCGGTATAGTGCCCTGCTTCTGGGCCTGCCGAGCACGACCGCCGCGATGCTCGTCCTGTGCGGATGGGACCGGGGGGATACAGCCGCGACCTGGATGGGCGAGGCCAACCTGCTGGGGCTGGTCGCGGCGGTGGCCTTGCCCCTGGCATATGCCCAGGCCGTGGCGCTGGGCTGTCGTCTGGCGCCGGCTCTCCTGGGGGCTGTTGCGGGCTATTTCGCGGTCGCCGTGCTGCTGGCTGCTCTGCCCGTCCTGGGAGTCGCAGCGCGGCTCAGCCTAGCGGCGACTGTGATTCTGGCCGCGTCGGCTCTGGGGCGCCGGATCGCCGATCCGCCCGCGAGCCGACGGAGGTCAACACCGTCACCGTCGCGCGCCTGGGTTTTCCGCTCCGTGATCCCGACCCTTTACGTGCTGGCGGCGGCGGCCGCGCAGACCGTGGCCGGTCCGAGCCGGGCCGGACTCGTGACCACGTTTCCCAGCATGTCGCTGGTCGTTCTGGCTGTGACCCACCTCGAGGCCGGACCCTCCGAAGCCAGCCGGATCGCCCGGTTTTTGCCTTTCGGGAATCTGAGCACTCTTGCGTTCCTGGCGGCTTTCTGCTGGGTGTGTCCCGCGATCGGGCTCGGCGGCGGGCTGGTTGCCGGGTACGTCGCGGCGGTCTTGATGCTCGTCTTGATCGAGCAGGGGATCAGCCGGGTGCGCTTCCCGCGCGGCGCGGCCCTGCCAGTCGCGCGGCCGATTTCGGCTCTGCGGCCCAGCGGAACCGCGTGGGGGTTCGCGACGTATCCCGCCCTGTCGGCAACGCGCCTTTACGCTCACACCCGGCTCGCTCCAGGCCGCCTGGGCCGCGGCCGCTTGCACCTCGCCCACCGCGGCGGCTTCTCCCCCTGGGTCGAGACGCTGGGGTGGTAGAAATAGTTCCATCTGCGCCCGAGCAGCATGCTTGCACAACCCAGCGCGCAATCGCATACTAAAACGAGATTCGTAGCCGGAAGGACGAGGACCATGACCTTGAACAAATCGCAGATTGCCGTGACCCGACTTGTCGTTCTGCTCGTTTGTCTCGGGCTCTTTGTATGGATGTGGCGCAAGTCCGAGGAATCGCGGCGCGCGCCGACCGTCAGCGGGTGGGTGGACAAGATTCAGTCTGGAGATCTGGACGACCGCAAGGATGCCATTGAAAAGCTGAGCAACGCCGGCCCAGACGATGTCGCACTGGTGGCGCCGGCCTTGGAGGGCGCGCTCAAGGATCGGGTGGTCTCGGTGCGGAGCGAGGCCGTTCTGGCGCTGGGACACTACCTGGCGGCAGCCGTGAAGAGCCGGGGCAGCGCCCTGGCCGACCAGTGCCGCGCGGCGGCAGCCGGCCTGATCGAGGTCATCAAGGACGACGGTGACAACGGCGTGCGTGCGTCGGCGGCATTCGCAGCGGCCTCGCTGTATCGCGCGATGCACGATGCCGGCATCAAGCCGGACCAATCGCGGCCTGATGATCCGATCGATCCCAGGACCCTGGCCAGGGCGTTCAACCTGGTCATCGAGCACGACCCGGCGAACCGGCTTGCCATGCTGGGTACCTACCAGAGCTTGGGGCCGATCGGCGAGCCCGCGCCCCCGGTGCTCCTGGCCGCGCTTGCAGATCCATCAGCATCGGTCCGGGCCGTGGCATTGCGGACGCTTGCTCATTTCACCAGCGGCGCGGATCAGGCAGTCCCGGTCCTGCTGAGAGATGCCGACTTGAAAGCGCCCCCGGGTGGACCTCGGCTCGCCAAGGGCGCCACGCCAGGCTCGGCGCTGCAAGCGGCCGCCGAGAACCTGCAACCCACCGGGGCCGTCGTCCCGATCCTGGCCAAGGCTCTGGAGAGCCCGAACCCCGTCGTGCAACGCGCGGCCGTCACCCTGCTGGGCCGCGTCGGACCGGATGCACGATCGACCGCGCCGGCCTTGATCGCCGCGACCAATGTGTTGATCCAGGCAAAAGGCGGTAAAGCAAAAGGCGAAGGTCCCCAATTTTCCGACTATGCTCTGGCACTGGCACAGATCCTGCCTGCCGACGAGGCTGTTTCGGTTCTGAGCAAGGCGATGGGTCCCGACCATCGCGCCACCCGAACCGAGGCTGCCACGGCCCTGGGCAAGCTGGGTGCCAGAGGCCAGGCCGCCGTGCCGATCTTGCTCGGGGCGCTCAAGGAGTCCGGCAGTCCTGCCGGGGGTCGCGCCGAATCGGCTTACACGGACGCGCTCGTCCAGTCACTGGGCCAGATCGCGCCCCTGGCCTCCTTGCCCGAGCCGATGGCCGACCAGGTCGTCGAGGCCATCTCCCGATGTCTGGAGTCTCCCCAGGGCTTCGTCCGGATCACGGCTGCCAGGGCCCTGGGCGATCTTGGTCAAAGAGCCGCCCTAGCGCTGCCCTTGCTCCATGCGCTCGGCGACGATGAAAAGGCGCCCGCGGCCGCGCGGGAGGCCGCCGCTGCGGCCATCGAGAAGATCAAGCCCGAGAAAAAGTCCGGCGAGGCGTGAACCGGCGGCACTGCGGGAAATCGCGGGCATGAAATGGAACCGCTTGCTGACCATCCTGGGCCGGCTCGCCATCGTAATCCTCAGCGTGGGCGCGCTGGGTTGGCTCTGGATGCATTCGGGGGAACTGTGGCACGCGCGCACGCCCACGGCCGCGACGTGGATCGCTCAGGCTCAGTCCGGGAATGCGGATCAGCGGCGGTATGCCGTATCGGAGCTGGGAAGCGCCCATCCCATCGATCTCCTGACAGTGGCACCCGCCCTGATCGGAGCGCTCAACGATCGCGAAGCCGCCGTGCGAAACGAGGCGGCTCTGGCACTGTGGCGCTACCTGGCGGAGACCCTCAAGGCCCGGGGCTCCTCGATGATCAACGAGCTCCGCGCTGCGGCCGTCAGCCTGATCGAGGTCGTCAAGCAGGATGGCGACAACGGGGTGCGCACCTCGGCGGCATTCGCCGCGGCGTCGCTGGTTCGCGAGCTCAAGGATGCCGGCGTCGAGCTGGGCCATTCGAGCGCCGACGATCCGATCGATCCCAGGACCCTGGTCAAGGTGATCAGCGCGGTGCTCGAGCGCGACCCCGCCGCCCGGCTGGGCTTGCTGGTTGCAATTCGCCGCCTGGGGCCCATCGATGAGCCCGCGCCCCCGCGCTTTTGGCTGCCCTCGACGATCCGTCACGAATCGTCCGCATCGAGGCCCTCCAGGCGATTGCAGAGTTTACCAGCGGGGTCGACCGGGCGGTTCCCGTCCTGCTCAGCGACGCGGAATCCGCGCCGGCCGAGCCCCGGTTCCAGGACTGGCCGCACGTCTTTCCGCTGCGCCAGGCCGCCGAGCGGCTGCAACCCACGGCCGCCGTCATTCCGCGCTTGATCGAGGGACTGGAGAGCCTCAATCCCGATGTGCGCGAGGTGGCCGTCGTCCTCCTCAAGCGCCTCGGGCCGGCCGCGCGGCCCGCGACGCGCGCCTTGATCACCGCGACCAGGTTCATGATCCAGTCTGTCAAGCTCGCACCCGAGCTGGGCGAAGACCCTTTTTTCTCCGACTTCGCGTCGGCCCTGATCCAGATCGCGCCCGCCGATCAAGCAATTGCGGTCTTGAGCGAAGCGCTCGACCCCGGCCATCCCACGGCCAGGGCGCACGCGGCGTGGTTTCTGGGCACGCTGGGCCCACAAGGCGGCGCCGCGGTCCCGATCTTGCTCAAGGCCTTGAAAGACGCCGGCGACCCCCCGCTTGGCCGGGCCTCCGAGGAATATGCCCAGGCGATTCTGCGGTCGTTGTGGGACATCGCCGCCGGCGCTATGTTGCCCAAGCCGATGGCCAACGAGGTCGTCGAGGTCTTCTCGAGGTCGCTGGACCATCCTCAGAGCTTCATCCGCAAGACGGCCGCGGATGCTCTGGGAGATTTCGGCTCTAAAGCGGCCCGTGTGCTGCCGCGGCTCCGCGCTCTCAGTGAGGATGCGCAGGCACCGCGCGACGTCCGCGAAGCAGCCGCCAGGGCGGTCGACAGGATCGAACTGGAAACGGAGGACGACGACGCGGGCCCGGCCGCCTGATTCACTCCCGGAGCGCATTCTGATATATTAATTCTGTGTGAAGTAGGATGAAATTGGTATTTCCCTTCACGCCACCGCAGGGGCTTGATCATCGAGTTTTCCCGGTGGGCCGGGCCTCCGTGCCCGGCGTTCCCGATCATCTAGTTTTCCCAATGGGCCGGGCCTCCGTGCCCGGCGTTCCCGATCATCTAGTTTTCCCAATGGGCCGGGCCTCCGTGCCCGGCGTTCCTTTGCGAAGGACCGGATGATGATCCTGGTGATTCGCCGGATGCTCCTGCTCGTGTCGCTCATGTTCTGGCAAGGCGGCTTCATGTTTTACGGAGGCGTCGTCGTCCCCGTGGGAGCGCGCGTTCTGGGATCGGAGACCACACAAGGCTTCATCACGCAATCCGTGACCAACTATCTGAACCTGGCTGGTGCAGTCTGCCTGATCGTGTGGCTGGAGCATCTGTGGCACGAGCGGCGAAATGGCGTTTCCAAACTCGAATGGGGCCTCTGGAGCGTCGCCGCCCTTTCGGCAATGGGACTTGCAGGAATTCATGTGCAAATGGATCAACTCCTGGCCGTCGAATCTGCCAGCGTCCTCGACCCGCAGCGCTTCGGCCGCTTGCATCGGATTTACCTCGTGACGAGTACTCTCCAGTGGCTTGCAAGCCTCGCGTTGCTGTTCCTGGCGGTGTCGCGCTGGAACATGAATGGCCACCCCGGCCGCCGCATCTGATCGGTCGGATCGGACTGATCGGTCGGATCCGACCGATCGGACGCGGCGGCCTGCCTGCCTGCCTTGGTTCCCGAGCGGGTCCACTTAGCCATTTGTCGGATCGGTGTTCTTTTCAGCCGGCCCGGATGCGAAGAGATGGCCTCATCCATGCCGCTATTGGTTCACGATCTGCCTGAACGTCAGGTTGATCCGCTCGCCGACCTTCTCCCTGGTCTTCGGGACATCGTGTTTCCAGAACTGCTGCATCGTTCCGGCCATGATGATGAGCGTGCCGTTGCCGACCCGGAACGTCTTCATTTCCCTGGTGGCGTTGTGCCGGATCCGAAACTGCCGGGTCGCTCCCAGGGAGAGGGAACCGATCACGTTGCCCATCTCCGGCTCGTCGTCGGCATGCCATCCCATGCTGTCTGATCCCGCACGATAACGGTTCAAGAGGCAGTAATTGTACTCGCCGCGGACCGCCTCGATCTTCTCCTTGATCTCCAGCAGCGTCGCTGTCCAGGGCAGAGCGGCGTTCTCGGTGCCGGAATACCGATAGGTGACGCCTGTTTCGCCGTAAGAGGCCGTGAGTCGAGGCTGCATGTGGCCGAAAACTCCTGGCTTCTGCTCCCAGGCAACGGTGTCCCGCAACTCGACAAAGTAGCGGCTGCCAAGGTGGGACGGCAGGAACGCTTCGTCGTAAAGCAGCAGTCCGCCATCGGTCAGTTCAATGGTTTCCATCGGTCGCCGCTCCAACATCAGGATGCAGGTCTTTCACCGGAGGTTATCCCTGATTTGACGCCGGGGCTAGGGCCAGGGACAATCGCGGTAATCAGCATGCCCAGTGGTCCGGGCCTCCGTGCCCGGCGTTCCCTTGCGAAGAAGTTGCCGGGCGGGCAAGGACGCCCGCTCCAGGGGGGTTTTCGGCAGTTTCCCCAGTGGTCCGGGCCTCCGTGCCCGGCGTTCCCTTGCGAGGGGTTATCACGATGCAGCCTGTGCCGAACTCCAGAAAGTTGTACGGGCTAGTGAGCACTGGCAACCGGCAGTAAACTAGGTGATTCTTACAAATGACACGTGCCATGTCTCGCAAGGAGGCTGAGACACGAGTGGCGGGTGTTGCCGCCGAACTGGGAATCGCAGAGGTAGTGCTGATTCCGGGCACGGAGAGGTCGTGATGACAAACCAGCAGGCGTTCTTCCTTGTCTCGGGGATCATCTTCGGACTGGTCGCCCTTCTGCACGCCGTCCGTCTCGCCTTGCGCTGGCAGGTCAAAGTCAACCAGCGAGAGGTTCCGATGGGATTGTCCATTGGCGGTCTTATCGCTGCCGCAGGGCTGTGCGTCTGGGCATTGTGGCTGTTGCTATGACCTCGATCCCCAGCAGCGGCTGGTTTCGAGAACGACTTCTCGGAGGTTGGTCGTGAGGTTGTCGAAGGGGAAACCGAACCCGTAGCACCCACGCTCGACGAGATTCCGTACGGGCAAGATCGATGCGATTCTCGACCATCGTCCTGAAGAACGCGATCCGCCGGCCGCTACGGTCGATCCTGACGGCCCTGGCGATCGCCGTGGCGGTGGGGACCGTGGTGGCGCTCGTGGGGATCTCCTACGGGTTCGAACGCACCTTCCTGGATCTCTACCGAGGTTCGGGGATCGGGCTGATCGTCGTCCGCGCCGGTTCGAAGCAGCGGATGACCAGCACCCTGGACGAACGGCTCGCGGACAAGATCCGGGCCCTCCCTGGGGTCCGCGACGTCTTCGGCGGTCTCGTTGACACCGTCTCGTTCAACGACCTGGGTCTCTATGGCGTGTTGGTGCAAGGGTGGATGCCGGAGACCTTGGCCTTCGACCACCTGCGGCTCATCTCCGGCCGCGCGCTGCGTCGCGACGATGGCAAGGCCGTGATGCTGGGCACCATCCTGGCCAAGAACCTGGGCAAAGGCGTCGGTGATACCCTGTCCGTCTACGAAGGAGAGGACTTCCGGGTCATCGGGGTCTACCGCAGCTCGAACGTCTTCGAGGAGGGGGCGATGGTGGTCCCCCTGGCCCAGTTGCAGCGGTTGATGCAGCGCCAGGGGCAGGTCACGGGCTTGAGTGTCATCCTGGACCGCTCGGCCGACCAGGCGACCCTGGAGCGGGTCCGCCGTCAGGTCGAGGCCCTGGCGCCGGCCTTGCACGCGATGACCACCGACGAGCACGTCAAGAGCCTGACCGAGATCCAGTTGGCCAAGGCCATGTCGTGGCTGACCTCGACCGTCGCCCTGGTCCTGGGCACCTTCGGCGTGATGAACACGATGATCATGGCCGTCCACGAGCGGACCAAGGAGATTGGCATCCTCCGCGCCATCGGCTGGCGGCGGCGGCGCGTGGCCGGGCTGATCTTGCTGGAATCGGTCATCCTGAGCTTGGTGGGTGCGATCCTCGGTGGCGTGGGGGCCGGCCTGCTGCTCCGGCTCCTGACCTTCGTGCCGACGGTCAACGGCTTGATCGACGGCCGGGTTCCCCCGATCGTGCTCGCCTACGGCCTGGCCATCGCCCTGCTCGTGGGGCTCTGCGGCGGTCTCCTGCCCGCCTATCGCGCATCCCGGATGCTGCCGACCGAAGCGCTGGGCTACGAGTGAGCGGTCGCGCCGCGCCGCGCCGCCGCCCCCAGAGCGATCCTGCTCGCGCGATGGCCGGCCCTCGGAACAGTGAGAGCTAGAGTGAGAGCTAAATGGCCTTGCACGATCCGGGGAGGGCGGACCTCCGTGTGAGCCGGTTGTTTGCATGGCTCGGATCCATTCGCTGAAACGGCCCGCGCCGCCCTTGCTTCCCGCCATCGATAGGTCTCTATTTCACCGACCGGAACGCCCAAACGATACGCGATGATCTCATCCGCTCCACCAACGATGAATTGGCAAGACGACGTCGAAGTAGATTTCCATGTAGAGGTAGATCAAGGCGAAGCCCAAGCCCAGGATGTATCCTGCCTGGTCCGTCCAGGTCCGGTTCGGTCGCCAGCGACCCAAAAAAGCTAGGGTGATCCAGGCCCCCAGGATCATCGGGCCCGCGGCGAGGATCCAGCGCCCGAAGAAATTATTGACCGTCACGGAATACACCGGATAGGGAGATCGGCTCTCGATCAATAGGTTTCCCACCAACCAGAGAAGCGGCAAGATTGCCGCCGCCACGGCGACGAAGCAAGTCACGAGCCCGGGCCCCCGTGCGGCTTCCCGCCAGGAGGGCCAGGCCCTGTAAAGCCCGAGAATCAAAACCGCTGGCACCAGGCCAGCGAGGAGACATCCGCCGCCCACATTGAACATCTCGACAAGCTGGCGGGCCAATGTAGAGGGTCGCCCACCAGGGCCGGTCAATTTTCCGAGCTCGAAAAGGCCGAGTCCTACGGCGACCCGGATCAAGATCAGGCCAGGCGTCACGGCCGCGATCATCACCAGAGCATCGCGCAGATTGAACCGGAAAGACGGGGCCTCTCGCATCGATCGCTCCACGTTCAGCGCTGACGGCAATCGTTCGCCGCGACCCGTTTTGCTGGTACCCTGGGTGGTGCCCGATTCCACAAACACGATACCCAGTTCGCCGGCTCATTCGATAGATCGGCGGACGCAACAGGCCGGTTTCCCTCGCGGAAGAGCGATCGCAGACATCCCTGGCCAGGCGGTCTGTTGACCACTTGGAGCCGATCTACTTTCTTGGTCGCGAGGGATGGTCATCTGAGGACTCTGAGCAAGATAGAGAGTTGAGCCGGCCGCTCAGAATGTGGGCGCCTGAAAACCCGACGATTCAATTACGCGAGCATCTTCGGCGATACGTGCGCGACCAAGTCGTCGCAGGGCGCTTCGCCGCTCGGCGTCAACCGCCGAGGCACACGTTTCCGTTCAGTCGGCCCGAATCGGTTCAGGGAACGACTCGACCCAATCCGATCGCGAGACCAGCCCCGAAGTCTTCGGATACTCAGGGCTGGGCTGATTTCCACTCCCTGAGGTCCGGATAGATCTCCATGATCTCGTGGACTCGAGCGGCGAACTCCTCCCGAGATGACCACGGAGCTTCAAAAGGAGGATAGGGTCCCAAAAGAGACCTGGTGATGAAGTCATCGATGTTACGCTCGCCCCAGTACTGGAATGCATCCATAACCCCGGTATGAAGATGGTGTTCTTTCAACCAAGATAGGGCCGGCCCTGGTCCTGCTCCTGAGGTCTCCCGCCCATAATGGTATACAAAACTCAATTCGGCGTCACTGAGGGCAAATTCGTTAACGATTTTCATGACTCCCCCTCTAAGGAATGCTAACGTTCGGCCAATAGCAATGCTTATAAGGAACAGCCTTCGCCGAATTGTCGGGATCAGCCAGGAACTCCTCAAGGGAAGCGTAGTTGGTCGTGCTATTTACCGGAGTTTGAGTTCGGGCATAGGCCGTAGCCGACTGATAATCTCTCACCTCGGGTCTCAAAGGAGTATTCGGTTGAACCACCCGTAGCCCCATCGGGACAACCGCATGACGACACCAAGGACAATCCATTGCCCGCTTGTGCCTTCCTATTTCTGCCTGAATCGATTTCGGGTACCACTCGATGTACCAATCCCGAACCATCTTCCGGCAGTCGTCATACGGACAATTTTCGTCGTGTGGCATTGTAACGCCAGTGTATTCTGGAGCCAGCGCCAGGACAAGCCCCAGCGGAGCCCGACCGCCCCAATGCGATCCCACCGAATCGCGAAATTACCGAATCTTGTTTACGCGCGATCCAAGTTCGAGGGGCAGGTCGGTGGGAATATCAACACCGGGCGGACGCGAGACGGCCGTGCTGGATTCTTACCTTGGCCACGCACACCAGCAGCCGCCGGGATGGTCGGCGACAGCAGCGCCGGGCCTTGCCGGCTGTCGGGCGGATCCGTTGTGGGATAAGATGAGAGGATCCCTGGAGGAAAACGCGTTTCGGGTCGAGGACCGCTCATGAGCACGATCTCCAAACGATCGCCCCAATCTGCATCGCGCAACCATCAGAACCCGCCAAGAACGGACCACGCCTCCTTCGCGTATGGCTGGCGGTACGTGCCGCGCCCGGGCCGCAACGGCCGTACCCAGTGGGAGCGCATCCCGTTGACGCTGGAGGATGTGCTTCACCCCCAGGAAGGAGACGTTCTGGTGCCCGGTGATCCCCATGCCGACGACTGCACCTACTTGCGAGACGTCGCCAAGGACCGCAATGCCGATGATGACTCGGTCGTCGTCTTGACCGACTGTGACATTTACTGGGACATTGCCGAGCTGAAAAACCACCGACCCGATCTGGCGGTGATCTTCGGTGTGAAAGAGCGGCGGGATTGGCCGTCGTTTGACGTCAAGAAGGAAAAGGTCCGGCCCAAGTTGATCGTCGAGGTGGCCTCGCCCCAGACGCGGGTGGTGGATGTGGAGGACAAGGTCATCGAATATGCCCGCGCGCGGGTGCCCCATTACGTGATCGCGGATGTGGACGAGGCCACGGGTCGGCGGCGGTTGACGCTGAAGGCTTACCGTCTCAAGGGTCGGAGGCGGGCGTACGAGCCGGTGCAAGTCAACGAGCGTGGCTGGGCGTGGCTGGAGCCGCTGGGGTTGTGGCTGGGCGTGAAAGTCAACGCGGACACCGGAGGGGACCGTCTGGCGTTGTTCGACCCGGAGACTGGCCTGGAGGTCGCCGACTACACGGCGCTCCGGTGCGCCCGCGATGCGGCCGGCGCCCGGGCCGACGCGGAGACCCAGGCCCGCGCCGACGCCGAAGCCCGTGCCGACGCCGCAGCCCAGGCCCGTGCCGACGCCGAAGCCCGTGCCGACGCCGCAGCCCAGGCCCGTGCCGACGCCGAGACCCGCTTGCGCCAGGCCGAAGCCGAACTGCGCCGGCTCCGGAAGCGAAGATCCTAGCAGCTCCGCATGAGGACCGCTCATGAGCACGATCTCCAAACGATCGCCCCAATCTGCATCGCGCAACCGTCAGAAGCCGCCACGATCGGACCACGCCTCCTTCGCGTATGGCTGGCGGTACGTGCCGCGCCCGGGCCGCAACGGCCGTACCCAAATGGAGCGCATCCCGTTGACGCTCGAGGATGTGCTTCACCCCCAGGAAGGAGACGTACTGGTGCCCGGTGATCCCCATGCGGACGACTGCACCTACTTGCGAGACGTCGCCAAGGACCGCAACGCCGATGATGACTCGGTCGTCGTCTTGACCGACTGTGACATCTACTGGGACATTGCCGAGCTGAAAAACCACCGTCCCGATCTGGCGGTGATCTTCGGTGTGAAACAGCGGCGGGATTGGCCGTCGTTTGACGTCAAGAAGGAGAAGGTCCGGCCGCAGTTGATCGTCGAGGTGGCCTCGCCCCAGACGCGGGTGGTGGATGTGGAGGACAAGGTGATCGAGTATGCCCGCGCGGGTGCCCCATTACGTGATTGCGGATGTGGACGAGGCCGCGGGTCGGCGGCGGTTGACGCTGAAGGCTTACCGTCTCAAGGGGCGGAAGCGGGCGTACGAGCCGGTGCAAGTCAACGAGCGTGGCTGGGCGTGGCTGGAGCCGCTGGGGTTATGGCTGGGCGTGAAAGTCAACGCGGACACCGGAGGGGACCGTCTGGCATTGTTCGACCCGGAGACCGGCCTGGAGATCGCCGACTACACGGCGCTCCGGTGCGCACGCGATGCGGCCGAAGCCCGCGCCGACGCCGAAGCCCAGGCCCGCGCCGACGCCGAGACCCGCTTGCGCCAGGCCGAAGCCGAACTGCGCCGGCTCCGGAAGCGAAGATCCTAGCAGCTCCGCATATTGCCAGACACCCAACTTTTCACCGTGTAGGCGTGCGGGCGATCATGGGCGCTCGCTGCGAGCAGACATCCATCCGGATCCGCGAAAGTGGGTGTCTTCGATTCCCCGCGCCGCGTGTTCGAGATTCGCAACTCATTATGATCGGATGTTCACCGCCAAGAGCGCGAAGGACGCGAAGAGAAGAGAAGAAAAGAGAAGAAAAGACAACCACGACCCCAGGCCGTCGTCCCCACGGAAGAGGCCCCCGGGAAACACCCGGCGGTTCGGTCTGGCTTTGTCGCAGGCCGGTTCGTAGCGGCGATCGACTTGGTTTCAGGCCGAGCTTCACTGGCCCGGGCTGATCAAAGAACCTGCCGGATCTGCCTTTCTCTCTGTCCGCTCAGAAAAAACCAAGCGGCCGTGAGACGCGCCGAAGTCCCGTCGTACTAGTAATTGAGTGCTTGCTCACCATCTTTCTTCGCGGTCCACCCGCGTGGTAAGCTGGGATAAATTCACCGGAGACAAACCTTCTGGCAGAATTGGCGAATTATCCTTGTGCAAGACTTCCACTTCAGACTATACCGGAGTGTGTGGGATGGGGGGACTGCGGGTGAAGGCCGGCCCCGAGGTTGGGCAGGGCCATTCGTCGGCCGCGCCATGGCTGTCGAACGAACTGCACGGAACACGCAACTGACAACGCGCCGACGCGCCAGACACGCGACATGAATTTCAACAACCAGACTGGCAGCAAAGAGCCCATCGCCATTATCGGGATCGGGTGTCGGTTCCCGGGCAAGGCCGACAATCCGGAGGTCTTCTGGAGGCTTCTCGACGCGGGCGTGAACGCGATCACGGAGGTCCCCGCGAATCGCTGGAACGCGAAGCGATTCTTCGATCCGGAGGCCGGCAAGCCGGGCAAGACGCACGCGCGCTGGGGGGGCTTCGTCGAGGGGATCGACGGGTTCGACCCGCAGTTCTTCGGGATCTCGCCGCGTGAGGCGTCGCGGATGGACCCGCAGCAGCGGCTGCTCCTGGAGGTGGCGTGGGAGGCGATCGAGGATGCGGGGCTCCCGCTGGAGCGGATCGCGGGGACGCGGACGGCCGTCTTCGCGGGGATCTCGAGCTGGGACTACTCGCTGTTGCAGACAGACTTCCGCGACCGCTCGTCGATCGACGTGTATAGCAACACCGGCTCGTCGCTCTCCATCGCGGCCAACCGGATCTCGTACTGCTTCGACTTCAAGGGCCCCAATGCCGCGGTGGACACGGCCTGCTCGTCGGCCTTGGTCGCGGTCCACCTGGCCTGCCGGAGCATCTGGGTGGACGGCTGCCCGATGGCCCTGGCCGGCGGCGTCAATGCCGCGATCCTGCCCGACTGGTACATCGGGTTCAGCCGGCTCGGCATGCTCTCCCCCGACGGACGCTGCCAGGCATTCGATGCGCGCGCCAACGGCTATGTACGCGGGGAAGGGGCCGGACTGGTCCTCCTGAAACCCCTGGCGAGCGCCCTGGCCGACGGTGACCGGATCTATGCGGTTATCCGGGGAACCGCGGTCAACCAGGACGGCCGGACGCCCGGAATGACGGTGCCGAGCCAGGCGTCTCAGGAGGAGCTCTTGCGGCTGGCCTGCGGCGATGCGGGGATCTCCCCCTCCGCGATCGGCTATGTCGAGGCGCACGGGACGGGCACCCCGGTCGGCGACCCGATCGAGGCCAGGGCGCTGGGAACGGTCCTCTCGGAAGGCCGGCCACCCGGCCGCCCATGCGTGGTCGGCTCGGTGAAGACGAACATCGGGCATCTCGAAGCCGGCGCGGGGATCGCGGGCCTGATCAAGGCGGCGCTCGTGCTTCGGCACCGCCGGATTCCCGCCAACCTGCATTTTGAGCAGCCGAACCCGGAGATCGATTTTGGCCGGCTGAATCTGCGCGTCCCGGTCGCGGCCGAGCCCTGGCCCGAGGGAGACGGCCCCGCGTTGGCCGACGTCAACTCGTTTGGGTACGGCGGCACCAACGCGAACGTCGTCCTCCAGGAGGCCCCCGGCGCAAGGGACATGGGCCGATCCAATGGCCACGCCGCGAGCCCGGCCATCGTGGTCGCTCCGTCGTGCGTTCCGGTGGTGCTGTCGGCGCGAGGCCTCGAGGCGCTGCGCGACTCGGCCGGGCGCTCGAGGAAGCCCTCGCGGGGAGCCTGGCCGGGGCCACGCTCGGCGACATCGCCGCCAGCCTGGCGTTGCGGCGCACGCACCACGATCATCGCCTGGCGATCGTCGCGCGGTCGAAGGAGGACTTGGGCGAGCAGCTCGCCGCGTTCGCCGCCGGGAACGAGACGCCCTGGGCCGTCTCGGGCCGGCCGGCCGCGGGCGAGGGCCCGAGCCTGGCGTTTGTCTGCTCGGGCCAGGGGCCGCAGTGGTGGGCCATGGGGCGCGAGCTCCTTGACGAGGAACCGGTCTTTCGCGAGGCGATCAAGCGCTGTGACGAGATCATCCGCACGCTCGGCTCCTGGTCCTTGCTGGAGGAGCTCACGGCCGACCGTGCGTGCTCGCGGATGGACGTGACGGCAATCTCCCAGCCGGCCATCTTCGCGTTGCAGGTGGGCCTGGCGGCTCTCTTTGCTTCCTGGGGCGTCCGGCCCCAGGCGCTCTGCGGCCATAGCGTCGGCGAGGTCGCCGCGGCGTACCTGGCGGGCGTCTTCAACCTGGAGGACGCTGTCCGCGTCATCTTCGAGCGGGGCCGCTGCATGGAGCTGGCCCCCGCGCGCGGCCGGATGCTCGCGGCCGCTCTGACGCCGCAAGAGGCCAAGAAACTCCTCGCCCCTCATGGCGACTGCGTCGCCCTCGCCGCGGCCAATGGCCCGGCCTCGGTCACGCTCGCGGGTGAGGCCGAGCCGCTCTTGGAGATCGCCCGGAGCCTGGAGGCGCGCCAGGTCTTCCACCGTTTTCTGCAAGTCCAGTACGCGTTCCACAGCCCCAAGATGGAACCGATCAAGGACGAGCTCCTCGCAGCGCTGCGCGGGATTCGTCCGGGGCGGGCAAGCCTACCCCTGTTTTCAACCGTCACCGGCCGCCGCGCCCTTGGCCCGGAGCTTGGTCCCGACTACTGGTGGCGGAACGTCCGCCAGACCGTCCGCTTCGCCGAGGGGATCGACGGCCTGATCCGGCTCGGCGCGGGTGCCGTCCTGGAGCTGAGCCCACACCCGGTCTTGCTCTCGTCGGTGGCCGAATGCTACCAGGAGCGCGGCCGGAAGGTGGACTTGCTCGCCTCGCTTCGCCGTCATGAGCCGGAGCGAGGGTCCCTGCTGCGATCGCTTTTGCGGCTGCATGCCCTCGGCCAGCCGATTGATTGGCGCGGGGCCCTGCCCGGCCCGCATCGGTTCGTCCGGCTGCCGTCGTATCCGTGGCAGCGCCAGCGCTTCTGGTACGAGTCGGAGGAGTCGCGGGTCACGCGCCTGACCGCGCCCGTGCATCCGCTCTTGGGGAGCCCGCTTCCGGGACCTCAGTCAGCCTGGGAATCGAGGGTGGACCTGAAGCTCATCCCCTCGCTGGCAGACCATCGCGTCCAGCGGGCGCCGATCGTGCCAGCCGCCGCATTCGTGGAGCTGGCCCTGGCCGCGTCGCGAGAAGCGCTCGGCTCGGAGGCCGGCCAGGTGGCCGGGATCCGATTCCCGAACGCCTGCTTCCCGACCGCGGACAAGGGGCTCTCGCTGCATACGGGCTACCACCGCGATGACGCGAGCGTGCAGGTGCACAGCCGGCCCGTCGGTGCGGAGGCCGACTGGACCGTCCATGCCACCGCGACCCTTCAATCTCAGCCGCCCCCGGCTCCAGAGACCGCAATCGACTTAGGCGCGATCCGCCGGCGCTGTCCTCGTGAGTTCTCGCACGAGGCCTGCTACGACTATTTCCAGAAGCTCGGGCTCGACTATGGCCCGCTCTACCGGGGGATTGAGCGGGCCTGGCAAGGGGAGCGTGAAGCCCTCGGCCTGGTCGTCCTCCCGGAAGGGCTGGAGGATGAGGCGGCCGACTTCCTGTTCCATCCCGCCCTGCTCGACGCCTGCTTCCAGGTCGCCATCCCGGCCAACCCGGAGTTCGATACGGTCGTCGGCGGCCTGTACCTGCCCATCGAGATCGAGCAGGTGCGACTCTATCGGCGGCCCGGCCGGCGGGTCTGGAGCCACGCCCGGCTCGCCCTTACCACGGCCAAGACGTCCGTCGCGTCGTTCGACATTTACGATGAGGAAGGGGCGCTTTTGGCCCTTGTCCGCGGCCTCCGCACCCAGCGCGTCTCCGGGGGCGGCGCGGAATCGCCGCTCGACGACCTCGCGTATGCGTTTGACTGGCAGCCGCAGCCGCTCGCCGCGCGCGAGGAAATCCCGTCGCCCTCCGAGGCAACACCAGGGGAGACGGCCGGGCCGTGGCTGATCCTGGCGGATCGCGGGGGTATCGGGGCCGCGCTGGCGGACCGGCTCGGCGAGGCCGGCCTTGATGTCGTCCTGGCCCCCGCCGCCGGCGATCCTGCGGATCTCGATGACCTGCTCCGCCGGCAGAGCGCCCCGGACCGCCCCCAGATCGGCGGGATCGTCCACCTGGGATGCCTCGACGCCCCCCCCTCCGAGGAGCTCCGCACGTCGGACCTGGAGCCGTCGCGGGACGGGCCGCTCCTGGGCGTCCTGCAGCTTGTGCAAGCCTGGGATCGTGCCGCCGGCGACCGATCCGCGCGACTCATCCTGGTGACCAGAGGCGCCCAGCCTTGCGGCGACACGCCCGGGCCGCTCGCTCTGGCGCAGGCACCTGCGATCGGGCTGGGACGGGTCATCCAGAGCGAGTACGCGAGGCTCCGCTGCAAGCTGGTGGACCTCGACCCGTCCACCGAGGATGGCGGGATCGAGCCGCTTCTGGACGAGATCCGGGCCGAGGACGACGAAGAGGAAATCGCACTGCGGCCCACCGGCCGGTTTGTCCGGCGGATCATGCCGACGCAGCTCCCGCCAGCGGGTGCGCATGCGCATCGCGATCAGGCCGCATACCGCCTGGAGACCAGCCGCCCGGGGAGCCTGGACGGACTCACCCTGCGCGGTCTTTGCCGTCGCCCGCCAGGACCAGGCGAGGTCGAGATCGAGGTCCGTGCCGCCGCGCTGAATTTCAGCGACATGATGAAGGCCCTGGGGATCTACCCCGGCCTGCCCGACGGCCCGATTCCCTTCGGCGCCGAGTGCAGCGGACGGATCGCGGCGGTCGGAGCGGGGGTGAGCGGTCTCTGCGCCGGCGACGAGGTCATGGCCGTCGCCCCCTTCTCGTTCGCCAGCCACGTCACGACGCGGGCCGAGCTCGTGGCGCAGAAGCCGCCCTGCTTGAGCTTCGAGGAGGCGGCGACGATCCCGATCGCGTTCCTGACCGCCGCCTACGCGCTCGAGGAACTGGGCAGGCTTGGCGCGGCGGAGCGCGTGCTGATCCACTCGGCCAGCGGCGGTGTTGGCCTGGCGGCCTTGCAGTTGGCGAGGCGCGCCGGGGCGATTGTCTTCGCCACGGCCGGCACCGCGGAGAAGCGGGCCTATCTCGAAGGTCTCGGCGTGCCGCTCGTGATGGACTCGCGCTCGCTGGCATTCGCCGACCTGGTGATCGAGCGGACCGAGGGCCGCGGCGTGGATGTGATCCTCAACTCCCTGGCCGGTGAGGCGATCCCGCGCGGGCTGGCGATCCTGGCGGATCACGGCCGCTTCCTCGAGATCGGCAAGCGCGACATCTACCAGAACGCCAAGGTCGGGTTGGCGCCGTTCCGCCGCAACCTCTCGTTTTTCGCGATCGACCTCGACCGGATGATCCGCGAGCGCCCGGCGGTGCTTGGAGCGCTCCTGCGGCGACTCGCCGAGGACGTCAAGAGCGGCGCTCTCTCTCCGTTGCCCCACCAGGTCGTGCCCGTCTCGGAGATCACCACGGCCTTCCGGGCGATGCAGCAAGGCAAGCACATCGGTAAGATCGTGGTGTCGATGCGCGAGCGGCCCGCTGAAATCGCGCCCGGCGAGGACGAGCCGCTGCGCCTTCGCGCGGACGCCAGCTATCTGATCACCGGCGGGCTCGGCGGCTTCGGCCTGGCCGTCGCGCGGTGGATGGCCGAGCGCGGGCGCGGCATCTCGTTCTCCTCTCCCGGCAAGGCCCCCAGACGCCCGAGGCACAGAGCGGCGTGGCCGAGCTCGAGGCGCAGGGCGTCCGCGTGGCCGTCCCGCGGGCCGACGTCGCCCGCCCTCTCGATCTGGCGGCGGTCCTGGCGGAGATCGATCGGACCATGCCCCCGCTCAAGGGCGTCGTCCACGCGGCGATGGTCCTGGAAGACAGCATGCTGTTGAACCTCGACCGCGACCTGATGCGCCGCGTCCTCGCCCCCAAGATGAGCGGGGCCTGGAACCTCCACACGCAGACGCTGGGCCGCGACCTGGACCACTTCATCCTCTTCTCGTCGCTCTCGAGCGTCTTAGGCCACGCGGGACAGGGAAACTACGCCGCCGCGAATGCATTCCTCGACGCCCTGGCCCATCATCGGCGAGCCCTCGGGCTGCCCGGCCTGGCCCTCAACTGGGGCGCGCTGGCCGAGGTCGGCTACATCGCCCGGCACCGGGCGCTCCACGACCGGCTCGAGCGCCAGGGCGTCCTCGGCATCCCGACTCGCCAGGCGCTGGCGATGCTCGAGCGGGCGATCCAGCGCGAGGCGACCCAGCTCGGCGTCATGCGGATCGACTGGTCGCGCTTTGGCCGCGGGGGGCTGACTGGCCTGGTCTCGCCCCGCTTCGCCCACCTGATCCCGCGGACCGAGGGCCCCGGGGCGGAGGAATCTTGCCGCGGCAGGTCGGTGCTGGAAGCCGTCGAGTCCGTCGCGCCCGACCGGCGCGGCCCGGTGCTGGAAGCCCACCTCCGCGACAAGGTCGCGCGCGTTCTGGGTACTGCCCCCGAGGCGCTGGGCGGCGAGAAGACGCTGCTGAATCTCGGCCTCGACTCGCTGATGGCTGTCGAATTGCGAAACTGGATCGAGGGGGAGCTGCACGTCAACTTGCCCGTCGTCGAGCTGATGCGCAGCCCCGGCCTGGCGTACCTGGCCGGCCTCTTGCTGGAACGGATCGCGTCGGGCGAGGGAGGCCCGGCCCCGGCCTCCGCTCTGGCGCTCGAGGCGCCCCCGGCGGAAGCGCCCCCATCGATCTTCCCCCTGGCCAAGGGCCAGCGCGGGCTCTGGCTGCTCCACCAGCTCGATCCAACCCGCGCGGCTTGCAATCTCGCGTTCCCGTTCTGGCTCCACGCCCCGCCGGACATGGACGCCTTTCGGCGGTCGCTCCGCGCGATCATTGAGCGACACCCCATTCTGCGAACGACCTTTGAGGAGTCGGGCGGCGATCTCAGGCAGCGCGTCCATGACGAGGTGGCCGCCGACCTCGAGCTCATCGACGCCAGCGACTGGACTCTCCAGGAGTTGCGCGACCGCGTCGAGGCGGAGGCTCACCGCCCGTTCGACCTGGAGCGCGGCCCGCTGGTCCGCATGCAACTGTTCACGCGATCGCCCGAGGAACACGTCTATCTGCTCGTCCTGCACCACTTGGTCGGCGACTACTGGTCGCTGGTGGTGGTTCTGGACGAGTTCCGGGCGATCTACCAGGCCGAGCGCGAGGGAACCCGCGCGGCCCTCCCTCCGCCCAGCGGCCATTACAGCGACTTCATCCGCTGGCAAGCAAACCTGCTCGCCGGCCCGGAGGGCGAGCGGCTCTGGTCGTACTGGGAATTCCAGCTTGCGGACGTGCCGCCGGTCCTCGACCTGCCCACCGATCGCCCGCGGCCCCCCTTGTTCTCGCATCGCGGGGGGGCCGTGCCCTGCCGGATCGGCGCCCTGGTGACCCGAGGGCTCAAGGCGCTTGCGGCCGACGCGCAGGTGACGCCGTACTCGGTCCTGCTGGCGGCCTTCCAGGTGCTCCTGGGCCGGACCAGCGGCCAGGACGACCTGATCGTCGGCTCCCCCTTCGCGGGGCGGAGCCGCCCGGAGTTTGCGGGGATCGTGGGCGCCTTCATCAACATGCTCCCCATGCGCGCCGACCTCTCGGGCGACCCGACGTTTCGCGCGCACCTCCGGCGCACGAGCGCCACGGTCCTGGACGCCTTGCAGCATCAGGACTTCCCCTTCCCGCTGATCGTCGAGCGCCTTCACATCAAGGGCGACCCCGCACGGACCCCGCTGGTCCAGGCGACCTTCACGCTCGAACGGGCGCAACGGCAGTCGGAGGCCGGCACCATGGGGTTATTCCTCTCGCCGCCCGCGGTGCGCCGCGACGTGGGCGGACTGCCAACCGTGCCGTTCCCGATCGAGCAACGGACCTGCCAGACCGATCTGGAGCTGGTCCTGGAGGAGGGAGACGGGACCATCGACGGAGTCTTTCGATACAACGCCGACCTGTTCGACCGTGCCACGATCGAGCGGATGGCCGACCACTGGCAGACCCTGGTTGCGGGCCTGGTCGATGACCCCGACCGGCGGCTCTCGGAGCTCCCCTGGCTGACCGAGGCCGAGCAGCGCCAGGTCGTGGACGGCTGGAGCCGGGGCGCCCTCGAGCCCGTGCCGCCGGGCCTCTGCCTGCACCACCTGGTCGAGCAGCAGGCCGCGAGGACGCCGGAGGCGGTCGCCGTGTCGGCCGGCGAGCGGTCGGTCCGCTACGGCGAGCTCGACGCCTGGGCCGGCCGGATTGCCAATCGGCTCAGGGCGCGGGGCGCGGCGCGGGTCGCTGGTCGCGCTCTGCCTGCCGCGCTCGCCCGAGATGGTCGCGGCGATCCTCGGAACTCTCAAGGCCGGCGCCGCGTTCGTCCCGCTCGACCCGGACGCGCCCGCCGAGCGGCTCAGAATCATCCTGGACGACACGCGCGCCGCCGCGATCCTGACGCTCGGGCCACTGGCCGAGCGCTTGCCCCGGTCCGCGGCCCAGGTGATCGCGCTGGACCAGCCGGAATCGATCTCCGACACCGAGGTCGCCCGGGACGCCGAGGGCACAGACCCCCTGGCCGCGCGGCCTGAAGATCTGGCCTACGTCATCTTCACCTCGGGCTCGACGGGCCGGCCCAAGGGGGTCATGATCGAGCACCGCGCGATCGTCAATACGCTCCTGTGGCGCCGCCGCGCGCTGGAAGTGCGGCCCGACGATCGCGTCCTCATGGCCATCCCGTACGTCTTTGACCCCTCGGTCTGCGTGATCATTTCGACGCTGGCGGCCGGCGCCGTTCTCGTCCTGGCCGACCCGGGCGAAGAGCGTGACCCCGGCGGGCTTCTGGAGCGGGTCGCGCGCCAGGGGGTGACTGTCTTGCAGGTTCCGGTGGCGGTCCTCCGGCTCATGCTGGAGGGCCCCTTCGCCGAGTCCTGCCGCGCGGTGCGCTGGGTCGCCTGCGGCGGCGAAGCGATGCCGCCGGACCTGCCCGGCCGGTTCTTCGAGGACCTGGACGTGGACCTGCAAAACCTCTACGGTCCGACCGAGGCCGCGGTCGAGGCGACGTGGTGGACCTGCCGCCCTGGCAATCCCCGGCCGAGCATCCCGATCGGGCGGCCGATCGCGGCGCGCGGGCCTACGTGCTGGACCGCCACGGGCGGCCACAGCCCGCGGGGGTCGCCGGCGAGCTCTGTATCGGCGGCCTTGGGCTCGCGCGCGGCTACCTGAACGACCCTGCCCTGACCGCCGAGCGCTTCGTCCTGGACCCGTTCGACGATCGCCCCGGGGCCCGGCTCTTCCGTACGGGAGATCGCTGCCGATGGCTCGCTGACGGCAGCCTGGAATTCCTCGGGCGGCTCGACCACCAGGTCAAGCTCCGCGGATACCGGATCGAGCTCGGCGAGATCGAGGCAGCCCTCGCCTCCTCCCCCGAGGTTCACGAGGCCGCCGTCGCCCTCCATGGTGGCGAGGCGGGCGACCCGAGGATCGTCGCGTATATCGTGCCCCGCGATGCGGACGCTCCGCCGGCGGTCGAGCCGCTCCTGGAGCACCTCCGCGCACTGTTGCCCGCCTATATGGTGCCCCACGCCTTCGTGACGCTCCCCGCGCTGCCCAGAACCTCGACGGCGAAGGTTGACCGCGCTGCCCTGCCCGCGCCCGGCGCCCTTCCGCGACCTGGCGGCCATCCTCCCGAGCCGCCCCGGACACCCCTGGAGGAGTTCCTGGTCAAGCTCTGGGCGGAGGTCCTGCGCCGGGACGAGGTCGGCGTCGGCGATAACTTCTTCGAGCTCGGCGGCAGCTCGATCCAGGGAGCCATCGCGGCTAACCTGCTCCAGCAGAAGCTCGGCCAGCGCGTCTCGACCCTCGCCCTGTTCAATGCGCCGACCGTCGCGGGGCTGGCCGGCCACCTGGGCACGGCCTACCCCGAGGTCGTCCGCGATCTCTTCGGCCCGGAATCCTTGCCGACGACAACCGCGGTCGCGGACGGCCTGCTCTCGCGCATCGACCACGCGCACGACCTCTCGCGCCTGGTCGTGCCGCTCCAGGCCACCGGAGCCGGCTCCAACGGCGAGCCGGCCAGCGCGCCCAAGCTGGCCGCGGCACCGCTGTTCCTGGTGCATCCGCCGGGCGGGATCGTCTCGTGCTACCAGGCGCTTGCACACCATTTGGGGCATGATCAGCCCCTCTACGGCATCCGCGCCCGCGGTCTTTTTGGCGAAGAGGAGCTGCCGTCGCGGCTGGAGACGATGGCCCGGGAGTACGTCGAGGCGATGCGGCAAGTCCAGCCCCAGGGCCCCTATCACCTCGGAGGCTGGTCCTTGGGTGGCGTGGTGGCACTGGAGATGGCCCAGCAACTTTGGGGCGACGGCCAGGACGTGGGCCTCTTGGCGTTCCTCGACACGACCATCCCGTTCGGGCCGGCCAACCGGCGGTACACCGAGGGCCTGGACGAGTCGGGCCGTGAGTACGGCCTGGAGATGACCCTCGACGAGCTCGGCCAGCTCGATGCCGACGCGCAGCTCCCCTACCTCTGGCAGCACGTGCAGAAGCTCGGGCTCATCGACGCGGAGACCCCGCTGCCGCTGGTCCAGAAGCTCCTGGACGACCTGAAGCGGCTCTTCCACGCCCATGTCCGCCTGGCCAGCGAATACGCCGTCGAGCCCTATCCCGGGCGGATCACCCTGTTCCGCCCCACCGATTCGCCGGTCGAGGTCCCCACGCCCGAGGATCGCGGCTGGGGCCAGCTCGCCGCCTCAGTCGAGATCCATCACGTTCCGGGCCAGCACCATACGATGATCAAGGAACCGTATGTGCAGACGCTCGCCCATCACCTGCGGCTCTGCCTGCGGCAAGCCGAGTCCGCCCGCAACGGAGACACAGCGCCGCGACACGCCACGCACCATCGACATTAGAACGTGCAAAAGCGATACAACTCGCAGCGGTCACGGCAGCTGATATCTTGATCGATGCATTCTCAATGATCTTGGTCGCTCTCAGCTTCGCGGCGACAGGCTTGGAGGGCTTCGCGCCGAAGTGGTCACTCACTGCCGTTGGGTTCCGCGCCAATCGCCCGGCCCGGTACCCACGGTTCAACGCTGATCTTGAGCGCCAACATCACGTCGATGAGATGCACGCGTTCATCCGGATCCAGGAAAACGGCCGTCCGACCCCCGCGGAAGGCGATCCACTCGGCGTGCTCGATCGTGTATTGTGAACCATCCGCCAGGCCGATCGTGAACGGACGGAACGGGGCGGCCCGGACGAGATCGGTCAGTTCTTCGGTTCTCACCCGTTCCCAATGATTCACCATACCAGCATTTGGCCCGTCCCGATCCCTGAAGGGGCGTTAGCGGGTACGTTCGACATCGCGATCTCTGGCTCGTTCTGCTCGACCGCGTTCGGTGGGTGGCGCAGCTCCTGGCAATAGCGGTAGAAACGCGAGAATTAGCTCGCGATTCGGTTTGTAGAATGTCCCCGACCGGACAATTAGCTTCTGGCGCAGCAAGGCGTTTAGGTCGCGGGTTAGCGTCTTGGTGCTCTTGGTTGCATAGTCGCGCGCAACCCGTGGCGACACAGACGTCAGCTCCTTGCGCTGCGTGTAGTCGAGTGGCATATCAAGCACGAGGTGTTTTTGCCGACGAACAGCGGAGGATTGGTTGTCGCTCAGTTGTTCGTGGACGTAGTTTTCCCACGTAACACTCAATTGTTGCTCTCGAATTGCAGCCAGTTGCTCGCGAAGTCCGTCCACGAACCCTTCGACAGCATACTCAAGGAATCTGATCGGGCCATCGTCAGCCTTGCTCGATCGGTCCAGCTCCACGTAATATCGCGACCGGGTTTTGTTGTAGTGGTTGCTAAGCAGTTGGGCGGCGGGCATCGGGACGACTCCAGACTGGAAATGCCTTTATTCTCTCAACGGTGATTTCGACATGTGGGTTGCGCCCGAGTTCATGAGTCACCTCGTTGCACGCATCGATTATGTTCTGCACTTCTTGCTGAAGGTACTCCTGCGACGCTGGAACTTTGAGGGTTTTTTCAATCTGCTGTCTGACTTGTTCCTCCGTAAGAGTATTCCCTTCGATGCTGGTCGTGGCATGAACTCCTTTCGCAAGGTATACCGTGTGGAGTTGATAGGCGGTCGCCGGGCGCAGGGGCACTCCAGCGATGTGCTCGCACTTGGAACGGGCCTCGCCCATCAGCAGCCAGAATCGGTGCGTCGTGCGGCTCAGGTCAAGGCGAAAGTTCACCCAGGGATGTGTCGGAACCGATGTCCTTCCATCGCGCTCTCCTAAGGTGTGCTTGGCATGCATGTTACAAGGTCCTCCCGATAACGGGTCGGGCCATTGTTGTCCCCTTATCTGTCCGCTGAATTGTACGCGTGCGGGGCCGTGTGTGTCCAAGGGTTTATTACCATATTCGGCACGCCATTGTGCTTAGTTAAGCGTATTGGGCGCGAAAATGGCGCGGGGGAAGGCTCGGCTGGTTAGAGGGCGCCCTACACCGGTCTCCCCTCTAACGGTTTGCAGCGAGTTCGTCTGAGTAGCTTTCGCTCAGTAGGGATTTGTGCTTGGAGACCACGCCGGTCAAGATAGCCTCCAGCTCTTCGGCGTCGGACGTCAGGTAGTGTCCGGAACCTTGCCGGGCGTTGACCGCGATTTCCAGTCCGTTCGACCGTCGGATTATGTCCAAGATTCGGGACGGTTTGAAGGAGAGGCTCTTTGCCGGCGAGATGAAGTACACGCTCTTGCTCGTGACCACCAGCTCTCCGTCAGCCTTTGCGGTTTTTGCGGGCCTGCGCCGCGGAGAAACGCTCGCCGTACGCAGCGTGTGACGCAGTGGTACCAGCGGGTCGCCGACCATTCAACCTATCGCGGCCTCGAGAATGGCCGCGAGTTCGTCGTCGGTGAGCTTCACTGGATTGCCCTGCGTGCTACTGGCGCGCTGGGTGGCGGGAATGACGTGGCCGAAGTCGGAACGGGTCAGGCCTGATGCGCGGAGCGGAGGAATGGCCAGCTCCGTGCAGAGGCTGCGGACCCACGTCAGGCCATCCTCGGCTGTGGCGCCGGGGTCGCCGGTGAGCCGCCGGGCCACCTCCGTGTAGCGATCGAGCGCTCCCGGGACAGGGCGTTGCGCCAGGGCCCGGAGGTTGGTCTCGATGACAAAGGGGAGCAGCCGCGCGAGAGGGCGCCGTGAGGATGGCCGGTGGTCCCTCCGAGGACGCTGGCGAATCCGTGCACGGCCCCTAGCCTGGCGTTGGCCAGGGCGATGCCGCTCATGAGCGCGGCCGCGCTCATATCGGTTCGGGCGATGATATCCGCGCCATCGCGACAGGCGGCGGCCAGCGAGCGAGCGGCCAGGGCCAGGCCCTCGCGGCAAACGCCGTCGGTGAGTGGGTTGGCGGCAACGCTGACGAACGGTTCGATCAGTTGCGTGAGTGCGTCCAACCCGGTGTAAGCGGTGATCGCGGGCGGGAGTGAGAGGGTGAGTTCCGGATCGATGACGGCGATGGTGGCCAGCAGGTGATGACCTCGCAGACTGACCTTCACGCGGCGCTCCGGCACGTCGAGCACGGCGTTGCGCGTGGCCTCGGCGCCGGTTCCGGCCGTGGTGGGAACGGCGATCCACGGAGCCGCTGGGCGGAGGATCGGGCGTCCCCCGCCCACGACTTCAAGGTAATCCATCACGTTGCCCGGGTTTGTCAGCATGCCCGCCACGGCCTTGCCCGCGTCGATCACGCTGCCGCCCCCCAGGGCGATCACCATCTGGCAGCCCTCTTCCAAGGCCAGGTCCTTCGCCGCGTCTACCAGGCCGACGGTCGGTTCGCCGTCCACAGGGAAGGGGACCGAGCGGACTCCGGCCTCGGCGAGACCGGCGGCCAGCGCGTCTTTGCCGCGGCCGCTTCGCCCCACCACGAGGAGCGCGGCATCTCCCAGGCTCTTCGCGAGCGTGGGGATTTGGCGTGACGTGCCGGTGCCGAAGAGGATGCGGCCGGCCGTGGCGAACTCGAACTTCATCGCGGGTCGTCTTCGGGATAAACCTTGTGGTACTTCACGCTGTGCCGCGGGGCCGCCATCATGCTGGCCGCGGCCTCGGCCCATTGTTTGTAGTGCGCCGTCTGCTTGTGAGCAGCAGGGGCGTCCGGTGTGCGATAGACCTCGATGAGCATGAACTCGGTCGGGTCATCCTGCTGCTGCAAGACATCGAATCCGGCGATGTCCGGCTCCAGCAGGCTGTTTCGCGAGTTCTCCACGCAAGCCGCGCGGAAGGCATCAACCTGGTCTGGCTTGACCTTGATATGGACGTGGACAATGAGCATGGGCCCCAATCCTGGACAACGACTCGGAGTCGCCCTGGAAGAAACACCCGTTGAGGTTCCCCAACCAGACTATGAAGCACTTCGTTTGTCAACTGCGAAGGGCATGCATTACAACGCCAGGTCGGTCCCGCTCTTTGGAATTAGCGAGACGTGCTGGAACCTCGAATTCGATCTCAGGGAGACGGTCGCGGTGGCAATGTATGTCCTTTCCAGTTAAGACAACCCGATGCTCTGGAAGGAGACGCAGGCCCACGCGCGGCTCCCGCGGCGGGTGGCCCGCGTGGCGGTTATCCTGCTCGTCGCGTTCGTGGCCTGGCCGCTGCTCGGGCCGGCGGCGGACGCGTTCCGCGAGTGGCGCGCGAGCTGGTGGGATGGGCTGGCGGACGACTGGCGACGCTACCATCTGAACGAGGCCCTGCGCAACCTCGGCGCGGGGCTGTATCTCCTCGGTCTGGTCGCCGCGACGGCGATGGCGGCGACGAGCGTCACCGGCGAGCGGGAGGGGGGGACCTGGACCAGCCTGGCGATGACCCTGGTCGACGGCCGGGCGGTCGTGCGCGCGAAGGTCGCCGGGGCGCTGTGGGCCGTGCGCGGGCTGCTCGTCCCGTTCGCGGTCATCTGGGGGATCGGCCTGGCGACCGGCTCGGTGCACCCGATCGGCGTGCTGGCCTCGGCGGCCGGGCTGGTCACCCTCCTCGGCTACGGGGCGGCGCTGGGGGTCCTCTCCTCGATGACCTCGCCGAACTCGGGGCGGGCGATCGTGGTCGCCTTCGCGGCCCTCCTCGCCGGCAACGCCCTGGCGCTGTCCTTCGTGCCCCTGGACCTCGTCGGCCAGGTCGCCGGGTCGTGGTCGGGCCTCTACCTGGCCGGCGTGTCGCCGTTCGTCGAGTGGCTCGCGCTAGCCTCGCCCATGGACGTCCACTGGTCCCTGAACCATCGGACCTGGGACGTCGATCTGGCGATGTCGCTCGGCCTGTGGGGGACGCGGGTCCTGCTCGTCCCCGGCCTGATCCGGGTCTACCTGGTCGGCCTGGCCCTCCATGCCCTGGCCGCGGGCGCCGCGATGCGGGCGGCAGCCTGGGCCTTCCACGCCCGGCATCGCTCGGGCCGCTGAGCGCTATCCCTCATCGGGGCCGACCCGCCCGTCGAACGGATGCGGTCTACCGCACGGACACCTCCCAGGTTCGTCGCTCACCGAGCGGCCCCGACAGGTGAGCGCTATCGAATCAGGTGAAGTTGAGCCCGTCATGACCCCGCGCGCTGGGTATGGTTCCACAGAGCGCTTACCATCCGCGGTCATTTCCCGCCGGGTGTCGCGGGCGCGGCGGGAGGTGCCTCGAAATGGATCATGGCCTTCGCTTCCTTGTAGGCCAGCCACAGGATCAGGTCGTCCCAGTAGGCATCGCCGGCAGGGGGATTTTGCTCGTCTTTCGGCAGGGGCTTCATCTGCGCCGCGGCCGCGATCGCGAGCTTGCGGGCCTCGTCGGACTTTCCTTGCCGAGATAGGCTCATCGCCCGGTAGAATGCCGAAATGCCCGTGACCATGGGATTGTCCGAGCCAGCCTTTGCAGCGGCGAGCAGCGCCTCAATGGCGGCAGCGTCGTGGCCGCTTCGGTACTCCGCCATGCCGAGGGTCAGCAGCAACCATTCCGACCACGGCACACCCTCACCGAGCTTCACCCCCTTGCGAGCGAGGGCCAGTGCCGCTTCGAGTTCCGCCTTGTTGGTGGACGCACGAATACTACACGCCTTGGCCGCGTTCCCGCACGTTCCGGCATCGTTGCTGTCCTTGGCGAACGCGAGGATCCGCCGCCGGGTGGCGGCGAGTTCCTTCTCCTGTCCGAACCACGCCTGAAGAGCGGCAACCTTCAGAAAGAGCAAAGTGTCGCTCAGATCGGCGGCGGACACCTTCGCCAGATACGGAACCGCCTCGCGCGTGCGGCCGGCCGACTGGTAGGCCGAGAAGAGGTCCGCGGCTAACGCGGCGTTCTCAGGTTCCCGCGCCAGCTTCTCCGCGAACAAGGCGCAGGCCCTCGCGCCGCAGGATATCGCGGAACTGGGCGCGGAAGATAATCGACAGGGCCTGGGCCGGCACGAGGAATTCGGCTCGCGATGGCAGCCACCGACTACCGTCGGCGTTCAATCCGCCGCCCGGCACCACGTAGTGGACGTGGGGGTGATGGTGGGACCGATCACCGAAGTGAAGTCATTTTCGATCACGAAGACGGCAGCGCGGATGCTGGCTGGGTTCGGTGCGGCGCGATCCGCGCGTACAGATCCGTTATCCGGTACACCCGCTCGAGGGGGAAATCGCCAACGGCGTGAGATTCGGACACGATTCCGAAGAGAAATCCGGCCTCGAGTTCCTGGAACACGGTTCCGAATTTATGATCGGACCAGAAAGCGCCGCCGCGCGAGTGGTGCTCCCGCCTCTTGTCATCCTGGAGAGATCGAGATGCACGTGGAATCTGCCCCCGCCCTGCACCTGGGCCTGCTCTTCGGTGCCGCCCTCTGGGCCGGCGCAGAACCAGTTGGCCGGGGGCGGCTCATTCATCACACTGCCGGCGCTGATCCTGACGGGCATGGACGCGCGGGTGGCGAACATCACCTCGACTGTTGCGCTCTTTCCCGGCCAGCTAACCGGCGGCTGGATGGCGCGGCGACTGGTGAGCGGGGCCGGGCGGCTGTCGTTCCGTGCTCTGGTCGTGATCAGCCTGATCGGCGGGATGGTGGGCTCGGTGCTGTTGCTGCTGACACCCAGTAGCTTCTTCGAACAACTGGTGCCATGGCTGGTGCTGTTCGCCACCGCCGTCTTCGCCTGGGGTAGCTTCGGCCGCAGGCCCGCCGCCGACTCGGCCCATGTCGCCCCCTGGACCGCCGGGCTGATCCAATTCGGTATCGCCATCTACGGCGGCTATTTCGGCGGCGGGATCGGCTTCCTGATGATCGCTGTCCTCTCCCTCGCCGGCATGGCCGTGCACACCGCCGGGGCGACCAAGAACGTGCTGGCGGGCGTGATGAACGCGAGCGCGGTGCTGGTCTTCCTGTTATCCGGCGAGGTGCGCTGGCTCGCCGCGGCCGTCGCCGGCATCGGCGCGGTGCTGGGCAGCGTGATCGGCGCACGCATGATGCTCCGGGTGAACGAACGCACGCTGCGCGTGGTTGTCATCGTGATCGGCGTGATCCTGACGCTCGGCATGTTCGCGCGCTCGCGCCAGAGGCCGCGCCGCGCACACGCACGCCCCGACGACGACCGAGCCGTGACTTTGGGCGGGGCCACTTTCAGTGCATCGCGAGCCCGCCCTTGGCCACCGACTTCTTCATCAAGAAGACCAGCGGGAGGGCCGCCAGGGCCATGATCGCGAACACCCAGAAAGGGTCGAGATAGGCCATCTCCCGCGCCTGGTTGTGGACCATCTGCGAGAGCAGGCCCATGCCCTGTTGCTGAGCCACCACCCAGGTGACTCCGCCGCGGATCATTCGGACCTGGGCGAAGTGATCGGTCCAGAGGTTTACCGCTGGATTCAGCAGCGTGACGTGCTCGGCCAGCCGCAACTGGTGGAACTGTCCCCGGCGGTCGACCAGCACGTCGACGATCGCGACGCCCAGGCTGCCGCCCTCGTTGCGCAGCATGTTGAACAGCCCGGTGGCCTTGTTGATCTGGCCCGCAGGCAGGTGGAGGTACGCGGCGTTGTTCAGCGGGACGAACAGCATGCCCACGCCCGTCATCTGCACGCATCGGGGCGCGATGAGCGTGTAGGGCGACGCGTAGAGGTCCAGGTGCGCCTGCCAGTACGAGCCGCCGGCGAGGCACAAAAGGCCCAGCGGGATGATGTACCTGGCGTCGACCTTCTTACCGAGCAAGAAGCCCGCGACCGCCATCATCCCCATGGTGAAGAACACCGGCGGCGAGAGCACCAGGCCGGCGTGGAACGCGTCGTAGCCGAAGAGCTCCTGGAGCATCTGCGGCGTCGCGATGTTCGCTCCGTAAAGCACAGCGAACGCGAGGTAGATGATCAGGCCGCAGGCGAGGAAATTGCGCTCACCCAGCAGCCGGAGGTTGATCATCGGATCGGGGTGCCGAAGCTCCCAGACGACGAACGCGCCCAGCGTGATCACCATCGTCGCGAAGAAGATCTGAACCCGCCAGAACGGGTCGCCGAACCAGTCCCATTCCTGTCCCTTGGCGTAGAGGACCTCCAGCGACCCGAGCCCGAGCGAGATCAAGGCCAGCCCGATGTAGTCGATCTTCAGTCCGCGCCGCCAGTTCGCCCTGACCTCTTCGTCCATGCCCGGCGGGTCCCGGACGATGACGCTGGTCAACAGCAGCGAGACGATGCCGATGGGGACGTTGATGTAGAAGATCCACCGCCAGGAATAGTTGTCACTGATGTAGCCGCCGAGCACTGGCCCGAGGATCGGCGCCACGACGATCGCCACGCCGTAGAGGGCCATCGCCATGCCCAGTCGGTGGCGCGGGAACGTATCGATCAGGATGCCCTGCTCGGACGGCTGCAGCCCGCCGCCGCCAAGCCCCTGGAGCACGCGGAAGAAGATCAAGAGCTCGATATTCGGCGCGGCCCCGCAAAGGGCCGAGCTGACGGTGAACAGGACCACGCAGGTCATGTAGAACCGCTTGCGGCCGAAGAGACCCATCAGCCAGCCGGACAGCGGGAGGACGATCGCGTTGGCGACCAGGTAGCTGGTCAGCACCCAGGTGGCCTGGCTGCGGCCGACCGCTAGGCCGCCGGAGATATACGGCAGGGCGACGTTGGCGATCGAGGTGTCGAGCACCTCCATGAAGGTCGCCAGTGTGACGGTCAGGGCGATGATCCAGTGGTTGACTGGGGCCTGGACCCGCGGACCGTCCCCATGGCCATTTCCGGATGTGGCGTCCATGGCTTCAAGGCCTCCTCTCGGCATCACGGTTGTTCAGCCGCGAGCCGGCCGGGCCGGCGCCCTGATCGGGGCCCCTGAGCCGCCCGAAAGTGTGCAGCCGCTGGCCCGCCCCGGGCCCCGTCGGCCGCTCGGTGATCCGCACGTGCGGCACGACCGAGAGGCCGACGAACAGCGGGGTGTCGTCCGGATTGGACTCTGCCAGCTCGATCCGCACCGGCAGCCGCTGCGTAACCTTGACGTAATTGCCGGTGGCGTTCTCGGGCGGCAGAAGCGACTCCGACAGCCCCGTCCCCGGGCTGAAGCCGGCCACGCGCCCCTTGAAGACGCGGCCCGGGTAGGCATCGACGTAGAGGTCTACCGGCATCCCTATCCGGATGTAGTGGAGTTGTGTCTCTTTATAATTAGCGTCGATCCAAACGTAGCTTGGGCGGATCGAGAGCAGCGTCTGACCGGGCTGGACCCGGTTGCCCGGGTGGACCTGCCGGTCCTGGACATAGCCGGCGACCTCGGAGCGGACTCTCGGTCCAACCGAGCCGGAGCCGGGCATCAGCGAGCTGCTCGAGGGCGCGGGCGACGGCGGCCCGCGCCACCCGGACGGCCGGGGCCTGTTCGATGACCGCCTCCAGCCCCTCGCCGGCCGACTTGTCCCCGTCGGGGCGGAGGAAATCCGCGAAGGCCTTGGCCTGCTCCGCGTCCTTCGGGTCGAACCGGATACCCACCTGGGCCAGGGACGACGCTATGTCGGAGACGGCGGTCTGGACCGTCGACTGCTGGACCTCGAGGTCCCCGGGCAGTTTCAACGGGTCCTTGTAGTCCGGGGCCAGTCCGAGGGTGGCGCGGGTCTGCTGGATGGCGGCCCACGCCTCCTTCTCCTGCTCGATGGCGACTTTCAGGGTGTTGTTCCTCTGGTCGACATCTTCCTTGCTGATGCCTCCGTTCGGCAGGAGCTCCTCGCCCCGGCGGAAATTGTTCCGCGCCAGCTCCAGACTTGCCTGCCTGCTCTTGAGGGTGGCGAACTGGGCGTTCAGAATGGCGACCTGGCGCCGCAGGGCCTCCTGGGCGTTCTTCCTTTGGTAATAGGACCCACGCGCCCGGGCGATCTGCGAAGCGACCTGCGCCCGCGACTGCACGACGTTGGCCCGGGCCTCCTCCAGCGACGCCTCAGCCTGCGCGACGGCCACCTCGAACGGCTCGCGGTCGAGCTTCACCAGCAAGTCTCCGGGCTCGACCCGATCATTCTGGTCGACCAGCACCTCGGTGACGACGTCCTCGATGCGGGGGCTGACATACGTGATGTGGCCGGTGACGAACGCATCGTCGGTCTGTACGGTCTCGAGCACCTCCCGCATGAAAGGGATGCCTTTGGAGGACGCCACCCAGAGGACCGCGGCGGCGACCAGGCCGATGACAAACCGGCGCCCCCAGCGGGGCCGCGGCTTGCCGGGCTGCCGGGATTCGAGCGTCACCTTTGTCGAGATCTCGCGTGCCGCCGAGGTCGGCCACGATCCGCGAGTCGAGGGTGTATACGACCTCCGCATGGCCGTTACGGCTCGGGGCCAATCGGTTGCGCGTGGTTAGTTCAGTCGATTGCATCCTGACCTCCATCGGCTTGGTCGAGCCCACCGGCACCGGGCAACCAAGGTCTCGATGTCGCGGCCGATTGGCCGCGGAGTTTATCGACGAGCCGCCCGAACAGCATCGCGATCAGGCAAACAAACAATTCGAGAATGATCGTTTTCGCAATCATCGCTAAAACCTCCCTCAACGGTGCCAATCGATCCGGAGAGCTGATGCGCCGATGATCTCCGCCACGGTCGCCTTCATCAGGCAGTCCGCGGCCACGAGCTCGGCGCCCCGGGCGTGGATGGCCGACAGCAATTCCTTGCCCGCGGCGTCGAGGGACGTCAGCGCCGCCAGATCCACGCGATCGACGGGCTTGCCTTCCTCGGCCACTGTCCGCCGCCAACACGCGGCCAGTTCCTCGACCCAGGGCCCAGCCAGCTTCCCTTCGAGCTGAAGCGTCAGGCACGTTGGCTGGTTGTGGATGGTAATCCGTAGCATGGCTCTTTCCCCCTTCGAGCTGGTACTAGAGCACGGCCTGTTCCAAAGGAGAGGGCGTCCCGATGTCGGGCCGCAAGGGGAACCATCCCAGGAACTTGCGATTTCGATCGGGCGAGATGCGTTCTGGGAGAGGTGGCGAAGTGCCAGAGGACGGGTGCCAACGGACGGGCACAGTGCCAAGGTGCTGGCACTAATCCGGGCCGGGAGAGGCCGAGCTTCTTCATCTTCCACTGCAACGTGGAGCGCTTCATCCCCAACCGGGCCGCGGCCCCCTTCGGACCGCCCAGCACCCAGTCCGTCTCGCGCAGGGCTCCGAGGATGTGCTCCCGCTCGGCCGCGGCCAGCGTCACCCCCGCGGCGGTCGGCGCCGGGGCCGGCGGCTCCGCCGGAGGCAAGTCGCCGAGCGGGACCTGGAGCGTCGGGCCTGGCGAGAGGATCACGGCGCGCTCGATGACGTTTTGCAGCTCCCGCACGTTGCCCGGCCAGGGGTAGCGCACCAGGGCTTCCATGACTGCGGTCGGGATGGTCTCGATCCGCCGGCCCATCCGCCGGGCGAACCGCTGGGTGAAATGCCGCACCAGCCGCGGGATGTCATCCGGGCGCTCCCGCAGCGGCGGCAGCACGAGCGGGAAGACGTTCAGGCGGTAGTAGAGGTCTTCGCGAAAGCGGCCGTCGGCGACCATTCGCGCGAGGTCGCGGTTCGTGGCCGCCACGAGGCGGACGTCCACGCGGATCGTCCGCGTGCCGCCCAGGCGCTCGAACTCCTGCTCCTGCAACACGCGGAGCAGCTTGGGCTGCAGCTCCGGCGGGATGTCGCCGACCTCGTCGAGGAACAAGGTCCCCCGGTGCGCCAGCTCGAAGCGGCCGACCTTCTGGCTGATGGCGCCGGTGAAGGCGCCCTTCTCGTGGCCGAACAGCTCGCTCTCCAGCAGGCCGGTGGGGATGGCGGCACAGTTGAGCTTGACGAACGTGCCGCTCGCGGCGCGGGCTGAGGTCGTGGAGGGCGCGGGCGACGAGCTCCTTGCCCGTGCCGGTCTCGCCGCGGATCAGGACGGTGGAGTCGGTGGGGGCGACCGTCTCAGCCTGCTTGAGCACCCGGCGCAGGGCGGGGCTCTCGCCGATGATCTCGCCGAAGTGGTGCTCGGTGCGGACCTCCTCCTCCAGGTAGGCCTTCTCCTGCGAGAGCTGGTCCCGAGCGCCTCGATCTCCTGGAAGGCCAGGGCGTTCTCGACGGCCAGGGCGACCTGGTTGGCAACGAGCTGGAGGAAGCCGACGTCAGCCGCGTCGTAGGCGGACGGCTGCTTTGGAGACGAGGACCAGCGTCCCCAGCGGCCGCCGAGCCGTGGTCAGCGGAAGCTCGCAGGCGCTCCGGCCTCCATACGGCCGCACTTGTTCCATGAACCGCGGCCAGCGCGTCTCCTCGGCCACGTCCGGCAGGATCAGCGGTTGCTGGGTCTGCCACACCAGCCCCTCCGGCAATTCTCCGATGGGAAACTCCACCCACGGGCGCGGGGTAGGTTCGCGGGCCTCCAGGATGTGCAGCCGCATGGTGTGGCTCGCCGCCTCGTGCAGGACGAGGCCGAGATAGTCGAAGCGCACCACCTGGTGAAGCCGGCCGGCCAGCTCGTGGAACAGCGCCGACAGGTCGCGGTGCGAGACGATCGCTTCCGAAACGGCGAGAAGGGCCCGGTATGACTCGCCCGAGGCCGTTGCCTGTCTGTCTACGTCGGCGGCAATCATGACAAAGACCCTGGTCGGTCACTCATCCGGGACCAGCAAGTGGTCCGCCGCGCCCCCGGATGCTCGAAGTCGCCTGCATGAAGGGCATCTTACCAATTTTCAGGTAAGCGAGCGTCGTGTCAGGCGACCTGGCAGGGGCTAGCGCGCTTCGGTCCGACGACACCGAAGCAGTCTCTGCGAAACACCAGGCGTGCCCTCACTTGGCAGTTCATGCACATCCCGACAGCACCTTGGAGATGGGGGCGACTGAAGTCGGTGCCGCGATTCGCTTCCCCTTGGTCAGAGACTCTAACCGAGGAACGGAGACGGCTGAACCGCTCACCTCCACCCCGGCGTCGTGGGCTGCACGTCTCGGTGCATTGAGCGAGCGTTCCGTCCCCTGACACTCTACGACTCCTCCGGCAGATGATCCGGCCCGCCCCTCGGTACCTGCGGGTAGTTGGATCAGCGACGCGTGATGGTGATTTTGAATCTGCGACTGAGGAAACCACCAATCAGAGCGAAGACGAGTTGCGGACCGACGAGCGCGATCAAGGCGACGAACAATTCCATCGTGAATGCGACGAGAAGGGATCTTGGGGTGACGCCTGCTAGGTCTATGGGACGGTACACGAAATATAAGTACCAATCTATCGGGCCACCGACGCCAGCGCAAACTGTCGCTAGGAGGATATAAGAGCGCCAACGCCATGGCACCGAAGACCTCAAATCCCCAAAGGAACGGGCGACTGCTGGGACGCTGTTGAGCGATCAGTAAGCCGACGACCAAAACGTTCGCCATCGACAAGGCACCCATTACCAAGAAGAGTTCCGCCAGCAATGTCCGAATTACCCCGAAGTCAATGCCGGCGATGGCGACAGCGACCATGAGCCAAGCAATGCGGAAGCGTGGCATCTTCACCGGATACCTCCTAGCCGTGCAACGATGGTATCCCCATGTTCCGACCGTTGCCACTCAGAGGCCGGAGATTGCACTGACGTTACTCCGAGATTGCCAGCATTCGGCCCGAGTCGTTCGACGGGAAAGCCCCCAGCGTCACCGTGGACGCTGCCTACACCAAGAACGGTCAGACCGCCACGCTGACCATTCAGAGCGATCTCGCCAACGATCTGGCCGCGTTCGTCGCCCCGCTGCCGTTGGGGACGCCCGTCTTTCCTTTGCCCGCAAACGGCGCGAAGATGCTTCGCGTCGAATTGAAAGCCGCCGGCATTCCCTACTGCGACGCCTCGGGGCTGTTCTTCGACTTCCATTCGCTCCGATGCCAGACGGCGACCCTGGCGGACGCCGCCGGAGTTTCGCCTCGGGTTGTCCAGAAGTTGATGAGGCATTCGAGCCTGGAACTGACCGGCCGCTACACCCGGCCCCGCGCCGTGGACATCGAGGCCGCCGCCGGCATGCTGCCGAGTCTCAAGCCCGAGGGGAACCGGCCCGAGGCCCTGGCCGCGACCGGAACGGATCGGCAACCCATCAGCGAGGACCTTTCGATACTATTGCCCTCCTTGGGGGACGAATCCGGGCGGAATCGTGCGGATCAAGGCGTGATCGTGGATCGGAATGTACCGACGAGCATGATGCGTTCCACGCTGGGAATTATGGCTTCTGGCGAGTCTGAGCGGGTTCATGCGGATTGCGTCGGAGAAAGGCGCCGCCCGGATTCGAACCGGGGATAAAGGTTTTGCAGACCTCTGGCCACTTGCCGTAACACCCTGAAAAGATAATACGTTATACCCATCGACGTTCTCTTGGGTAGCATTCGGGGTAGCATTTGAAATCGAAACCGGGCTCGAATCGGTCCCGGTCATGACAACCCGTTCACTCCCGTTTTCCGTCGGCTTGAGACTTGGGAGCAATCCCGCGGCGGCCTCGATGTCTACGGCGCGCGGTCGAGTGTAGCGGCCGGTTAATTCGAGTGTCGAGTGTCGCATCATCTTTTGAACCACCCGAGGCGAGACGCCAGCGGCATCGGCCAGGGTCGCGGTCTGACATCGAAGCGAATGGAAGTCGAAGAACAACCCCGAGGCGTCGCAATAGGGGATGCCGGCGGCGGTCAAATCGACGCGAAGCATCCTCGCTCCCTTTGGCGGCAACGGAAAGACGGGCGTCCCCGAGGTCAACGGGGCCACGTAGGCGGCCAAGTCGTTTGTCAGGTCACTCGCCAGGGGCAGCGTTGCCGGGTCGCCGTTCTTGGTGTAGGCGGCGGCCACAGTCACACTCGAGGCTTTCCAGTCAAACGACTCGGGGCGGATGCTGGCGATTTCCGAGTAACGCAACCCCGAGGCGACGGCCAGGCGATAGCAAAGGGCTCGGGCCGGTCCGCTCATTTCCGCGACCATCGGGCCGGTCTGTGCGGCCTCGATCACCCTACGCAGCTCATCGAGCGACAGTGTTCGGCGGTCATGTCGCCGATCTTCCTTGGCGTTGAAGCCTTTCACCCCGCGCAGAATGTCCTCTCGGACGCGATGGGCATCGTAGCACCATTTCGCGAAAGCCTTGACGCTGGCTCGATAGTGATTGCAGGTCTGAAGCGACCAGCCGGCGGCTTGGAATCGAGCGATCGCGTCTTGAACCCTCTCGCTCGTCAAACCCGACAGCCGGGCCGGGGCGATGGCGTCCACAATCTTCCGGGCAACGTCCCCGCGGTCTTTCGGGGCCAGCTTGCGATGATCAACCAGAGCGGCTTGCGATCCGAGCATCACCGCGACCAGCCGACGGACGCGATTTGATGTGTGCTCAGCGTGCTTGGGTGTAAACCCTTGGGCGATGAGATTAGCTTGCCAATCCGCCAGGTGATCGGCCAGCGGCCGGGCATCATGGTCCCGGTATGATTCGGCCTTGCGGTCCGCCAGTCCGTCACGGACACGCCTAGCTTCGGTTTCCAGCTTGTTCGCCAGTTGCTCGCTCTTTTGCTTGTCAGTGTAACCGGCTTTCTTGCGACGCTTCCCGCTTTCGCCACGGTACATGATGACGTATCGCTTGCTACCCTCGGGCTTGAACACGCTCGCCATTTCACTCCCCCTTTTGGTCCGAAACGATTCTCAGCTTGAGCACAGCGGCCAATCTGTTGAACGCTTCCATCGACAACCCTTGTCGCTCGCCACTCATGAACTTCGAGAATGACGCCTTGTCGATGCCGGTTTCCTTGCACAGTCGATAGTGAGTCAGCTTCGATGCCTTCACAGCGTCGCGAATCTGGTCGGTTAGTGGTTTGCTCTTGCTCATGATAGGTATTCTAGGGATCGGTTGTCGTAAAGTCAACCGTGTTGTACCGACTTCTAGGGAAATACTGAACATAAAAATTCATGAATACATTTAGTGAACAAACTACTGTACCCCCCCGCAAACCGGAAATCCGTACACTGGTTGTACACTAGTAGTCAATTCCATTCCACGGAAGCGATTTCTTCCAGTCGGGCCGGAGTGCTTGGCTTCCCCGCGCAGGTTCGACAGCAGAGCATGATTCGGCCAGCCACCCAGTTCTCGACAGGGGCGGGCCAGGTGCGGCATAGGCAACAGTGTGCCCCCCTCTGGACGAAACGATTGACCTTCCATTCCATCGTCGCCGCGGGCGGCCTTCTTTCGCTTCTCAGGCGTCGCGGTCGCCAGCTCGATCTATTCGTGGGGCATGGTGTCGGAGCGCGCTCTTGGGTCGCCAGGGGCGGCGGGTCCGGATCGCCGATAGCGGCCACAAACAGAAGCATCAGTTGGCCAGGGGCGGGTCGATGGCGGCGTCTCATGGGTAGGCACCCTTGCCACCCGAGGCGGTCGGAAATAGCGTCCCCTGCATGTTCGGTCCGCCAACGGCGGCCTCGGGCACGCTCGACAAACGGCCTCGGTCGGGCTTGTCAATGATGATGCCGGGCTCGGGGTCGCCAACAGCGCCACCCCATCGCGCGCGGGCCATTTCCTCCCATGGGGTCGGGGTCGCAAGGATGCGATGCCAAAAGTAGCGAATCAGGTTGAACCCAGCGGCGTGCAGTTCACCCCAATCTTTATGAGGGGCCGGCGGCCTGACTCGAACCGCTCGGGCGGGCCACCCCGAGGCGGCCTTGTCGCCAGCGGGGTCGGCATCAGTCGCGATGTACCACGGGGCGGCGGCCAGCATCACCCCGAGGTTATCGGCCTCGGGCCGGCTCGATGCACTCCCGAGGGTCACGACGGCGGCCAAGTCCCCGAGGGCCTGACCAAGCAAGAGGGCGTCGAATTCCCCTTCCGCAATCACCAGCGGGCGGCCGGGCCTGATGACGGCCGGAGTGGGAAAGAGGGTCGGCCGGTCGCGGTACGCTTCACCATACTTCGGCTTCCTCCCCTCGGGCTGTCTGATCTTGACCAGCGTCAAACGATCGCCATCGAGCCATGGGATGACAACGCCGATCGCACGCCAGTAACCGACACCATCGCACTTAGGAATCATCACGCCGGGCGTCCACCCGAGGCGGGCGGCCTTGACCGTTTCGTCACCCAATCCACGCCCATGCAGATACTCGAGCGCGGGGCGTCCCTCGGGCGTCCAGATTCGCGTGACGGCATCTTCGACCAGCTTGAGGGCATCGGCCAAGGACAACCCCGAGGGCTTCTCAGGGGCGGCATCGGGGGCTTTGGCGGGCTTGGCGGCCGGGGGCCTCGGGCGAGTCGGGTTTCCCCCCGAGGGGGGCCGGGGGCGGCTCGATGTTGAGGCGGGCGTGATGCCAGCTTGTTCGGCAAGCCATCGGACGGCCTCGGGAAATGTCCGCCCCCTCAGTCGCATGGCCAGCTCGGCGGCGTCCCCGTGCTCGCCACAACCAAAGCATCGCCACTCGCGTTTGCCGGGCGTCACGCAGAATGACGGGTTCTTGTCCTGATGAAACGGGCAGGGCCAGTACAACCGGCGGCGGCTCTTTTCCCCACGGCGGCCAGGGGCCGGGCCAAGTAAGGCGGTCGCGACGGCGGCCAGGTCAATCCGGTCGCGGATTGCCGGCCAGTCGAGACGGTCCCCGCGGGCGGTCACTTTCCAGGACATTGGACACCTACTTGTTGCTTGAAACCCTCGAAACCGGGGGTTTCAAGGGTTTTGAGCAATAAGTAAGAGCGGATGAACCTCATACGATGTCGATGGCGGGCGGCCACCCTTGGGTCCGGGCTGTTGCGGTCGGGCGGGCGGCCTGATGGCGTTTACGTTCTCTAAGTAGGCCAGAGCGTCGGCCACGTCGTCGTCTTGCATCCAGCGTCGCGCCTGACGCAGCTCATGCTCGGTGAACGTCAGCCGATGTCCAGACCGGAGCCAGTCCACGATAGCTGTCATGATTCGGCCACCACCGGTGCCATCCGGGCCTTGCGCGATCGCATGATGCACGCGCTTGGCGTGACTCTCGAAGTAGCCGATCAACCGCCAGGCATTCTCAACTTGGCGGGGGCCGACTTTGGGCACGGCCAGCGGATCGGCCAGCGGGTCGGCGGCATGGTCGAGACATGCCAGTATCAGGGCCAGGCGGCCAGCGTACTCGCGAAACTTTCCATAGGTGCCGCGCATGCTCTGGTCAAACTCTGGCGCGTTCATCGCGTCGATATGAGCGTCGTAGCGCGCTTCCCAGCGGGCCTTTCCCTCGGGCGTGAAATGCGCCACGTTCGGAACGGATCGCCCATCCTTATGGGTCAGTTGTCTCATCCAGAGGCGGGCAACCACTTCGCTCCACTCTTCGACCACGGCGTCGTCGATCCCCGTATCGGACCAGTCGGCCACGGGAAGGGCCTCGGGGAAGACAACCAAGAATCGATCAAGGAATCCGTCAACCCGTCCCTTGGGGTCGCATAGTTCCCGGAGCATGTCCGGGACAACCCCGCCGACGATGCTCAGCATTGGATGGGGACAGCGGATCGGCTCATGATTCTCGTGTCCAACGCGGTCCTTGATGATCTTGTCTCCGGACCAAATCTTGAGCGCATTTGAGCGATCGTTGCCTTTGCCACGCTTGAATTGGTTCATCCCCAGCAGAAAGGCGGTCAACTCATCGCGGATCATGATCAGTCCCCGCTCGTTGTCCGCCAGGATCACGGGTATCACTTCCATCGTCGCGTCGTCGATTTCGATCCGGCGCGGCTTTGGGCGTGGGGGCGGCTTCTTGACTGGCTTTCCGTTGGGGTCGATCAGGTTGGCTCGCCAGCGTTCCATCTCGGCGGCATGCTCGGCGGCCAGAACGTCATCGATGGCGCGCACGGCGGCGGCCACGATCTTCAGCGCGGGCGTCTTGCCATCCGAGGGCGGGCCGACGCATGCGGCGTAGACGGTCGGACCGACGAAGTATCCCCCCTTCAGCATCAGCGAAACCGATCGGCCAATCACGCCACCAGCCACGGCTAACACGGGCAACCCGAGGAAGTCCGGCGGGCAACCGATCGCATGCGCTCCCTCGGTGACCAGTCGAGCAACGGGCAGGGGAAAAACGTCGATTGGGAACGGCTCGCCAGTGGGCGGCGTACATAGTCTCAGCGGTCCCCATCCGCCAGTAGGATCGGGCGGCGGGGCAAGTCCCGAGGGGTCAGCACTGGCGAATTCCGCCACGATATCTTCCCAGTTGAGTTGTCCAGCCAGGAACCCATCCAGAATCGTTTGACGGCCTCCCAGCGGCGTTGCGTCCAGTCGCTCGACCAGCGGGCGAAAAGGTGCCGACACGTTTGGCAGCTCCCCGTTTGGGGGGTATCCGCAAAGTCGGCGGCGGACTGTCCAAGAGTCGAAGGGAGTCGGCATCATATCCGGCCTCCCCCTTGCCGAACCCACTCCTCCAAAGTCGCTCGGGTCCAGAGGGGGCATCTCCCCGCGTGGGCATCGGGCTTGCAGAATCGGCCAGCGGACAACAGGCGCTCAAGCAACCGGGGGCTGATTCCGACCAGCCGGGCGGCCTCTTGCTTGCGGTACGCAACCGGCGGCTCGACGGGGCGGGCGGTACGCTCAAGTGCCAATCGTAATCCGGGCAGGATGCCGACCAGCTCATGCATGGCGGCGGCCAGCGTTGTCACCCCCTCGGGCAGGTCTTTATCGGGCGGGCTTGGCATAGTAAGATGATCTTGTCGCAGATCATCCACAACGCCTCTGGCCTCGGGTCGGGGGCGTTCGTGTTTTGTCATGACGCCACTCCCTCGGGCCAGGCGGCCTCGGGCTGGAGTGCGTCGGCCTGACGATGCCGCTCTTCGGCGGCCTCAACAGACAGGCGAAGCAATCGCTTCAACAGCCGAGTCTCACGGAGCGATTTAGCAAGTCGCTCCCTGACGACGGGCGGCCTCGGAATCAATTCTTCCGGTTGCATGTAAACCTCCAGAGCATGACGAAACGAATCGCTCTGGAGGCATTCTGCAAAGGGGCAGGGAACCCGCGGGCAACCTCTCGGCAACTTATTGGCAACTTTTCGGCAACTTCGGTCACTCGGGGCTGATTTCTTTGTGCATCATCCCCCCAGCGACACGAAACGAGAGGCGAGACCCCAAGCCGACCAGAGAGGCGGTCGTCTCGCGTGCGTTTTTGGCCATAGCCTCTTCAGTCACGTCTGAATTGCCGTGAACCTTGTCGGCAATGTCCACTATCTCGGCAGCGTTCTTGTCCTTCATGAATCGCACCAAGGCGGCTTGTGTGCGCTTGCTCTGTTTGGCCAGCTCTACGATGAGGGCGTCGTAGTCGATAGCGGGGGCCTCGGGGGTCGCGGCGTCAATGCCGGCGGCCTCGGTCCCCGAGGCGGGGGCGGCCGGCTTGCTCTCCCCCTCGGGGGGCGCGGACGGGGTGGGGGTCTTGGGCGTCGCGGTCCCCGCGGCGATTGATGCCAGTGGTCCGAACGCTCGGCGAAGAATCTCTCCCTGACAGATGGGGCACGCCGGATTGCGATTGTCACGGGCGGCACCGCACAGCGGGCAACGACTGATGGCGGGCTCTGGACTGTCGGTCCCCAAGGGCAGGGCCGCAGTGTTGATGCCGGCGGCCTCGGGCTCAAGGATGATTCGCACGGCATCCGCCAGAGGCATCATGTCCACTTCGTCGAATTCCATCCCGAGGCGTCTAGCGAGCAACTTTCGGATGTCATCGATGGCGTCGGGAAGCGTCTTCCCCAATTGGGAATTGGCATATCGCTTCAATTGGCGGCCTTCCGCCAACGTCAGGACAAGGGCCATGAAGCGACCGTTTTCACAACCGAGCAAATGGCACGCTTGACCGAAGCTCGTCTTTGCCGGATCTAACTGGATGCGGTCGGGCTTGGTCCCCGAGGGTGGGGCAGCCGCGTCGGCGCCGGCGGCCTCGGGCATCGCGTCCCCCGTCGGCGGCGGGGCCGGCTCGGATCGATTCAACAGTTCGTTGATCCCTTCGAGGGCCGTCAATGGGATCGGCGTTTTGGTCGGCGTCGATCGCTTCCCGCTCTCGTCCATCGCGGCACACGCCAATTGAAAGGCGTCGTAGACACCCCCATCCATCGCATACGCACTTATAGCGGGGCCGTTGCGGCCAGCATCGACGACTTTCTTCAAGTGAAGTGCAAGCCCCTCCCAGTAGGGACACCATTTCGTTTTCAGCAAGGCATCGCGATAGCTGGGCATGCTGTCGTAGCGTTGCAAGTCGCGAGCTATCGAGAGCAGTTGCTTGCCGAACCAGCGAAAACCAGCAACCCACTCAGGGTCGGCAAGCAGCGGTGATGTGAAAGCCAGGGCAACGTAGCGAATAGGCTCGGCGGGCAAATCGTCAGGCATGGTCCCTGTTCCTCGATCGGGCCGGCTCGGCGTGGACGCGACGGGAATAGGGAAGCGTCGCGTCTCACGCCGGGCCTTCGAGGGTCATGACTCCCCCGTCCCGATCACTCCAATCTACACAACGCCAATGCGGACGTGGAACGGGGCAGCAGAGTGCGCCATGTATGCGCGACGGGCGACAGGCTAGTCTGTTCGATCGGTTTGAGCCGAACCGAGCGGAGCCCAGTCGAGGCGGCCATGCCGCTCTTGCCCGGAGTGTGGTTCGGGAATGATCGCGGGGTGCTTAGCGTATATCGGCACCGACGCCTATGTCGTGTTGCTCAAGGCTGGACGCCCACAGTCCAGGGCAATTCGGTTCCGTTAAGTCGTCGCCGTCTCGTAGCGATTTAGGTCGCTGAGACCGATCTTCGCCGCTGCTGGTTCCCCCGTTAGACCCCCTGTTGGGCGCCAGGACAGTCGGATGGTGTGACGCACAACATCTACTCCCTTACTAACTGGCCGATCGGCCAAGGTCATCGGCAAGCTCGGAGCAACCCGGTGAACTCGCGTACTCGTGGTCATCACGCTCCAGCCGCTTTGAAGGTACTCCCGCAGGACCTCTCTGTCGGGTAGCGCCGGCCTCGTCCCAGAAGACACCGCGCCCGTTTGCTCACCTTGTCCGGACCGCCTCATCTGGCACAGGCTTGCTGCATGAGACTTGATAGAGCCATGATGCGGGATCTTGATCGCATCGAACTCGCCAGCCAGTCCCCGCTCTGATGCGTATCGATTCCAATAACCAAGTGCTCGCTCGACGCCCTCTGTGCTCGCGTCAGCGCCCAATAAGGCCGTTAGCGTGCCTTCGCTGGTCTTAGCCCACAGCACGATCACAAGGGATAGTTCGTTCGCTTCCGGTTGGACCTTCGAGTTGCTGCCTAGTCTCTGCAGATCTGAGGACATTATGCGTCGTTTTTCTTCGGGATTCGGCCCGATAGGGATAAACTCGATCCTCCCCTGAAAACCTTGTGGGTAGAAAGGGAAAGTCTGGGCACCGAGTTCGCGCAAACGAAGCTGCCCCGCATTGTTCCACTCTCCGAGACGATACTGGAGAGTCTCGTACTCTCTGGCTCCTGGCCTGCCCTGTAGGAGATAACGGGCATACCTAGCATTTAAGCCAGTGTCTATGTAATACCCAATCCTTTCTCCCGCATTATGGAAATGCTCGATCACGGCCTGCATGCCATGATAGTGGTCGTAATCGGGATGCGTTTGAATGATGAACTCAAAGGTTTTTATGCTTCTTTCCCGAAGGAATTTAAAGAATTCCTCGCGTATGCCGTCCCGTGTCGGCAGGAAACAGTCGATCAAGCCCCATCGGTCACCCGGCAACCGAACGAGTATTGTGTCTCCGTGTCCACAATGGAAGAGATAGATATCGATCGAGAACTCGTTAGAATTCGGTGGGTCCGCTAAGGGCTTTTCTCTGGTCGCTGGCTTTTTCGTCACTCCGCTCTGTCTCCTCCGCGCTCGGCTCGACGGGCTTAGACTGGACTTCGGCAACGTTGACGAAGACAGCCAATCGTGTCCCAATTTCGGGCAAAACGCCATCCATGAATTGGCTCTTTTCGTAGGTCTGTTCGACGATCCCACCGTCGATTTCGTAGACGACAATCACCTTGTCTCCATGCATGTGTTCTACCACGCCCTCATACGACTCGACCATCTTCAGGCGATTGTCCGTCCTAGCGATAAGGGTCGATTGCAGGCAGTCAATTGCCTTCGAGCGTTCGTTGAGGCAATCGACAAGCTTGTCGATCGTCTGTCGGAGCCCCTCGCATTGCTTTTGCAGTCTGAAGAACTCAACTTGAAGTTGATCGAATCTCTGAATCTCCCTCGCGGCAGCTCTTCGCCATTCTGAAACACGCGACTGCAGAAGTTGAGTCTGAGTGGAAAGCTCGTCGCGCTCCTTTCGCAGGATCCCGAGCTCTCTCTCTTTGCTCTCGCTCACCGCCAAGTGCGATTGTGTTCCAGCTTGGGACCCAACAAGCAAGCTCCCAATTAAAGGGAGAACCTCAAGTTCCCGTCGCGTTGCTGTACTCACCCTGATTGCCTTCCCGCCATACGCGGCGAAGTACGAAGGCACCGAGTGTTCCGAAAAGAGACAGTGCTGAAAACCCGACGTAAACCAAGCAGAGGCGTCCTCGGAGATAGAAATCCACCGCTCCTTCTGGAGCGCGTCTCGCTCGGTGATTGCTGGATGCTCAATTGGCTGATCGAGTTCCCGCGACATCACTCTGTCTCCCTCTTTGGCTCTTGCAATTCCAGCAGTCGCCGCTTCGCGCTGTTCAATCGCTTGAGGATGAGATCGACATCAGATAGATCACACTCGAATTCGAAACTCGGCGCTGGTAGCTCCATTCCCTCGATGAAGAAAATGAAAAAAGGGCTAGGTTGATCTTCGGTTGCCTTTGTGTACCTCAATCTCAATCGCAGAAACGGGTCCTTAACCGAGCTGTTGCGATATACATCCTCACGCGCACTCACCACTTCGAAATCTAGCTCTTCCAAACATGCCACGGTCAACGTAGCTAGGCGCATTGCCCGCTGATTCATCGCCTCTGTAATAATTGTCTTACGGAGTAAGTCAATCTTGAATCGCTGGCGTCTATTGAACTCTTCCTTATTGGCATCATCCCAGGAAGAGAAATCTGACTGGCTTCTCCGTGTGTAGTCTAGGACGGTATCTACGTTCTGGAGCCTGAGGATCGTAGAAGTCAGGCGACGCATTTCGTTCTGGGCGTTCAGGCATAGATCGAGATCGATTGAGTCATCGCTCGCGCGAGTCCTAAACTCATTCTGAAAGTCCTCGACCTCGCCTATTAGCTTCAAGAAGCCGCGCCGAGTCAGGAACACTAGAAGCCTTCCCGTGTCCCGGAGTTCAACGGTAGCCTTGACCGCGGCTTCGAAGAGGTGGTTCGGCAAACCAAGGGCCTTTGCGTCCATGATTTCATTCGAGCCTTCATCCACTTCGCACCTACTCACGCACAGCGGAGATTGGATCGTTCAAGATTCTCTTCGGCCGTTCGCTCTCGATGTGGTTTCCAGAAATTCAGACTAGCACGGCGAGAAGGCCATTTGCAACGGCCAGGTCGGATCTCCTGATTTTGAATCATCTTGCTTCGATCTGCCTTTTAACTCGCCTGGAAACGACTGCCCGCCGGAAACGGATTCCCATTCAAGACGGGCACGTCGCGGCCATTGTCCCTCGGGCTGTTCGCTCGCGGGATATAACATACCACTGACCCGCCTGACTCGGGCACGACGGCGCGAACCGGGCCTTCAACGCAGTCGAGAATCTCTCTCATGTAGGCGGCGTTCCCCTTGATGGCGTGCAGAATCATCGACTCCGCCAAGCAATCGGCGACGATGCGGTTTCCGGGGGTTGGCTCGCCGTATAGCTCTTTCCCTTCCAGAACGCGCCGAATCAGCGTCGTCAGGGTCGGGCCTTTCAGGCGGCCGTTCGGGTTGCCGGATTCTCCCCGTTGCCAGGCGGGCACAAGGTTCTTGGGCGTGCCGTTGGGGTTCACGATGCTTTTCCGCATAACACCGATAGAAACACCGATCGGCTGTTGACTCAAATCCTCAAGCCACGATCATCAGCGAACAACGCGGGCGGGTCAATCCTCCCCGTCATCACCCAGCTTGAGGTAACGCGCGATCGGGTCGTCTGTGTGCGGCGTTGTCGGGTTCGTTCGGAGCAGCGTTCGGGATGGCTGGAGCGTAAGACCAAGCTCGCGCATCAGACCACGCCATTGCGTCGTCAGCATCGCCAGCTTTCTCACCGAGTTCATGTCCGGTTCAGTAAGGGCGTCCATGGCCTTCTGAACCCGATTCAGATTTGCACGCATCGACGCGCACGCGGCGACTGCCATCAGGTCAAGCCGGTCAAGCGTTCCCCGAGAGTGCAGGACATCGCAAAGCCTCTGGTATTCGACGAGAGCATCCGGCGCAAGATCAACAGGGGATTCCAGCGGCTCACGCCGGATGAAGCCTGTCGCTGATCAGCGACAATTAGAATTCCCGCCCAGCGACAACTAGAATTCCCTCCTCCTCTCGCCCGTCTGTTCACTATCTGGTTTCCTCCTGACCAGAAGGAGGGAACCGTCATGATCACGGATGCCCAGTTTCGCAAACTTCGCCAGTTTCTCGGCGGAGGACATCCACTCTATCGTGCGGCATTGAAGGTGGGTATGGACGCCAAGTCAGCTCGAAAGTACCGGCATGCTGATCGCCTGCCGAGTGAATCGTTGACCCCAAGAACCTGGCGGACCCGGGAGGATCCGTTCGAGGACGTTTGGCCCCAACTTCGTGACCTACTGGAACTCAATCCCGGGCTTCAAGCCAAGACCCTTTTCTGCGATCTCCAACGTCGCTTCCCAGGCCGATTTCGCGACATCCAGCTCCGCACATTACAGCGGAAGATCAAAGCGTGGAGAGCCACCGAGGGCCCAGCCAAGGAGGTCTTTTTCGATCAGATCCACCGGCCCGGTCTGTTCGGCGCCTCTGACTTCACGCACATGGGCGACCTGCGGGTCACGCTGGCCGGTGAACCGTTTGATCACATGGTCTATCACTTTGTCCTGACCTATTCCAATTGGGAGACCGGCACGGTCTGCTTTTCCGAGAGTTTCGAGAGCCTCAGCCAAGGGCTCCAAAACGCCCTCTGGGAACTGGGAGGGGTTCCCCAGATGCATCGCACTGATCGGCTCACCGCCGCGGTGAATAACCTTTCCGATCGTGATCTGTTCCAGCAACGTTATCGCGCCTTGCTGGCTCACTACGGCTTGAAAGCTCAAGCCATCAACGCCCGCAAGGCCCATGAGAATGGAGACGCCGAGCAGAGCCATAACCGATTCAAGACTGCCGTCGATCAAGCGCTGATGCTCCGCGGCAGCCGCGACTTCGAGGATCGCGAGGACTACGAACGGTTCCTGCGCGAAGTGCTGGCCCAACGCAACAGCGGACGGGCCCAGCGATTCGCCGAGGACCGATCACAACTGCGAGATCTACCCGCGCGTCGCGTCAACGCGTGGCACCGACGCCCAGCGCGAGTCAGCCAGGGAAGCACAATCCGCATCAAATTCAACACCTACTCGGTTCCCAGCCGGCTGATCGGTGAACAGGTTGACGTTCATATCAAGGTTGAATACCTGGAGGTGTGGCACGGCTCGGTGCTGGTCGAGCGACTTCCCCGGCTCCGCGGCCGAAACAAACACGCGATCAACTATCGTCATGTGATTGATTGGCTGGTGCGCAAGCCGGGGGCGTTCGCGGGATATCGCTACCAGGACGCGATGTTCCCGACGAGCCGGTTTCGCCGGGCCTACGATGCCTTGCTGGAACACAGCCCCGGCCGCGCGGCCAAGGATTACCTGCGGATCCTCGAGCTGGCGGCTAAGGAATCCGAGACCGGAGTCAACGCCGTGTTGGGCCGGCTCCTGGAGTGGAATGTACCGATCACACCGACCGTCGTCGCCGACCATTTGGCCCACGACCTGGGCCTGCCGCGAGCGATGGAGGTCACGATCACAACGGTGGATTTGTCGATGTACGACGGGTTACTCGAGACAAGGGAGGACATGCCATTAACCGACAAGCCGACCTGCACGAGTCCCTGAAGGACTGCCTTCGGGACCTCCATCTGCCGGCGATACGGGACGAGTACGAATCGGCGGCGCAACGGGCTCGTCAAGAGTCCTCAAGTTACGAGCGCTACTTGCTTGATCTGGCGGAGCGCAACGTGAAACCCGGCGCTCAAACCGGATCGAGCGGCTCTTACGCGATTCGAGGCTGTTCATGGAAAAGAGCCTGTCAACTCTGGACCTGAAGCGACTGCCGCCGAAGGCGGCGCAGCAGGTCCGATCGTTGCTGGAAGGAGACTTCGTTGAGCGGCATGAGAATGTGCTCATTTTCGGTAACCCCGGCTCTGGGAAAACGCACGTCGCCTGCGCGATTGGCCAGGAGCTGATCCGGGCGGGAAGGAAGGTGATGTTCGCGACTTGTGGTCTGATGGTTCAGGACCTCTTGGCCGCGAAGCGTGACTTGAAGCTCCGCGGTTTTCTCAAGAAGATTTCTTCATATCACGTGATGATCCTCGACGATATTGGATATGTCCAATACAGTCGCGACGAAATGGAGGTGCTGTTCGCGCTCTTGGCGGAGCGATATGAACGGGGGAGCGTGGTGCTGACGAGCAACCTCGCGTTTTCGGGTTGGGAGACGATCTTCAAGGACCCGATGACGACCGCTGCTGCGATCGATCGACTGGTGCACCACAGCGTGATCCTGGAATTGAACGTTTCCAGCTATCGGGCCGAGCAGGCCAAGAAATCGCGTCAGAGCGCGTCGGGCCCCGCCAATCTCAGCAAGGAGGTGTGACTGGAAGCAAGCACGGATACCGCCGAGTGCGAGAAGGGATTCAAGACGACCGCAATCGAAGCGGCTTGTACACTATCCTCGAGGCGGGAATTCTAGTTGTCGTCAGAAGGGAAATCTAATTGTCGCCAATCACTGTCGCGGTCCCAGAGGCGTTCTTGGCCGTTGTGAGTTTGGGTCCGCGGTCACTCATGACAAAAATGGCACCAATAAATGTGCGCAGGGGACGCGGCGGTCTTGTGTGCGCGATCGTTTGGTGAAAATGGGGGGTATCCGTCCCCCGTCATTCTGCATCCATGCTATGGGCCTGTCCGCTCCAGCTCGCGTTGCCGCTTGCACTCCATCGCTCGCGCTTGCGCGGCCGGGACAAGTTCGGCCCAATCGATCTTGCCTTCGTCCTCATCCTTGCCCACGGGGCCGTCCACTCTGTTGAGTAACTCACGGAACCATTGATACTCGGGCTTTCTTCCCCTCAACATCTTGCGACGGCCAAGCGCCATTCCGATCAGCGTCAGCGCGATCTCGCGCTCAAGGCCCTTCTCGTCGATTAGGCGAGTGATTGCCGCGGCGATACGACGGCCACGACTATGGCCAGCGGGGTTGCCACTTTGACCGGGTTGCCATGGCGTCAGATTTTCCGGTCTCGGGGCTGGACTTGGGTTACCCTGCATTGTCCACTGCGTTATCCACTGCGTTGACGAAGAACCGATTCCCTAGATTGCCAGGTCCGCTTGGTTTGGCGGTTGCGATCCGACCAGACCGTCCCGCGATTCAGCATACCATTTTCGACGTTTTCGGTCACGGGCCGACCACGCGCGCGTTAGAGGGGGGCGTTTTTCATCGCCTCGGCGTCACAATTCCGATGGTTTGCAGTCGCCAAACGGCGCCAAGGTATCCGTAGGGGTCAAGCTCCCTCTGAATGGATAGATTGGCAATCTCCCCGCAGTCAATTCCCTTGCGACGCAGGTATGAAACCAGCCGAATATAGGACACCCATTTCCCGTTCTCGACCAGCCAGCACAATCGCCGACGGTAGAACTCCACTGGGCCGACGCGGTGGTAGAGTCCCCTGACATAGCGGTCGTTCTTCGCGGCACGCGCTTTCGCCTCGGGGCCTGATCGCCGGGCAACGGTTCGTCGAAATGGCTTGGGCATGGGAGTCATCTCCCCGAGGCGGCCTTGACCATCGCCAGGATGCCGGCTTTGAGGGCCTCGGGCAACGTAGGCCAGGCGGCGTTGACGGCGGCCAGGTCGGCGTCGGCATCCTCGGGTAGCAAGGCGGTAGCATTTTCGGTAGCAGTTGGGGTCCGTTTCAGTGCGTTTGCATTCGCTTCAAGGCGAGATGATAAGCTTGAATGCTCTTGAGTGGATGAAGCGGGCAAGACTTGAGAACAAGGGGTCGCGACGCTTCCGTGCGTTGCGAGTCGCGTGCTTGCGAGAGAGGCGCCGCCCGGATTCGAACCGGGGAATAAAGGTTTTGCAGACCTCTGCCTTACCACTTGGCTACGGCGCCGCCGTACAGGTCGCGTCAACGATTCCTGGGCATTCCGGAAACGCGACAGACCAGGAAGGGTAGACTTCGACTCTAACCTCATGGCCCGGCGGCGGCAAGGGCCATCCGACGGCCTGCGGCCATAGCGAAATCCGAAATCGTAGACCAGAGCGGGAGGCCTCGGACCTGGGTGCGTCGCCGGACGGGCACCGACCCCGGCAACCCGAAGCGGCTACCCACTCAGGCGACGGGCACGGCACGGAAACAAGGACGCAACGAGTTTATCGCCCCGGGGGGAGGAACACGGACGCAACGCCTTGGGAGCGAAACAAGGGAGAGCTCACCGTGTCTGACGTTCTGCATTTCGGGCACCTGCACTTTGCTACTGCGTCGAGTCGGTTGGAGTCTGGCTTGTCTTGCGCGGCCGACCCTCTGGGCGTACGGTGTGCTCCAGGCCGAGTTCCTTGACAGTTCGGCTGACCCACTCGTCGCCGCCATAGGGTCTTCCGCGCTCGAGGCTCAGGCGCACTCGCTTTAATTCGTTCGCGGTCAATGGTGCATTGACGCGAGCCGTCCAGTTTGCCGGCCGCTCCACCGGCCAGGGCGACAACAAGACCTGGATCGCCTCGTCGCCGTGCACCCTCGACCACAGGCTGCCCCATCGCCACAGTTGCGCTCTCTCGACCAGACCCGCCGACACGGGATTTCGCTCGACGTAGCGCAACAAGGACAACAAGTGGCCGTCACTCTGCACCGGGAAACTCTTGAACCGTCCTTGATAGAGGTGGCCGTACCCCACGGTTCGGTGCGAAACGCGCCAGCGCATCGCGTGCGTGTGCGCAAGTTTCCGGAAGAAGCCTGTCAATTGACCATCCTCCTCCGGCCAGACAACAAAGTGCCAGTGATTGGACAAAACACAGTACGACAGGATACGCAGAGGTTGCCGCTGGTGCGACTCGACCATGACGCGCTCGAACGCCTCAAAGTCGGCCTCCTTTCGGAACATATGCATCCTGCCGACCGATCGGTTAAGGACGTGATAAACAAATCCCCCAGGCGCTACTCTCGCTGTTCTTGGCATAACAGGAAGGGATACCAAAACGCCGGATCGGCGTCAATACTAGTTGCGTCCCTGTTTCCGTCCCGTGTCCGGACTGGTCTTACGACACTACCGCGAGGTCTACCAATGACCCGCCACGGCGCATCTTACGAACCCAGAGTGCGGACTCGCAAGCTGACCGGGGCGCTGTTTGGTAGCGCGTGCTTCCTGGCGACCTTAGCCGGCGTGGTCATGCTCGCGATCCTGCTGGGCGCGATCATCTACGAGGCGCTGCGGTTCCCGCCGGATCGGCCCTGGTGGAACGTCGCCGGACAGGTGAGGGAGCTTTTCGCCTTCTTGGTGTCGTTGACCCAGAAATTCTCGCGGCTCGACCCGCACAAGGGCGGCTTCCGGGCAGGAATTGCCGGCAGCCTATGGCTGGTGGGGCTGGTGGCACTATTTGCGATTCCGGTCGGAGTGGGCGCGGCGGTCTACCTTGAGGAATTCGCGGTGTCAGGGCGGATCAAGGCGATCGTCCAGATGAACATCGCCAACCTGGCTGGTGTGCCGTCGATTGTGTATGGCCTGCTTGGCTCGGCGGCATTCGTCTACGCGTTCGGCGTCCAGGGTTTAGCACTGGGGCCGAGCCTGTGGGCGGGTGGGTTGACCTTGGCGCTCCTGGTGCTGCCGGTGATCGTCGTTGCCACGAGCGAGGCGCTGCGGGCCGTGCCGTCGTCTTTGCGGCAAGGAGCCCTGGCACTGGGGGCGACCCGCTGGGAAGTGGTACGCGATCACGTTCTGCCATCGGCCCTGCCAGGAATCATGACCGGCGCCATCCTCGCCTTATCGCGGGCGATCGGCGAGACGGCCCCGCTTTTGATGGTCGGTGCGGTGACCTCGAGCCTGCGGGTGCCCGCCGGCCCGTCGCGGCGTTACACCGCGTTGCCGGTTGAGATCTACGCCTATGCCAAGGACTTCAACCCTGCGTCCAGCTCAGTCGCTGCTGGAGGGATCCTGATCCTGCTCGTCTTGCTCTTGTCGATGAATGGCGTGGCCATCGTCATCCGAAACCGTTATGCCCGCATCGCCCGTGCCTGAGGTCGGGAATTCAGACACCCATGAATTGTTCTTCCGCGACGATGATCACCGCACGCGCGTGAATCAGGTATGATGTCGCCGCTACCCCAAAGCTGTTCGGGTGCCCGGCGACCTGACGGTGGGACGAGGATCGCTGGTCTGCGGAGTGAGCCCCGGATACAATCATACTGCCGCTCGGAGTCGAGCGACTTACGATGCTCGCGTGTCAGGCCGAGGCGATCCGATGTCAGAGGCTGCGGGAGTGGTCGATTCCGGTATCATCTCAAATCCCTCAATTCACCGGGGGGAGCCCATTCTGGCCGGGACCGCGACGCCAGTGCGCGCGGTTGTCGAGCTGTGGAATCAGGGAATGCCTGCCGAGGTCATCCCGCTGCATTTGCCTCACCTGGGCCTGGCTCAGGTCTTCGAAGCACTCCATTATTACCTGGGACATCGCCCCGAGATCGATCAGTACATCCAGGCCAATCGCATCCCCGAAGAGTGGTCCGGCAAGCGGTTTGATCCAGCGACGGGCCAACGCCAATGACGAGCGGGGGCGGTCGGCTGCGAGTCTACCTCGACGAAGACGTCGATGTGCTGCTGGCTCGCTTCATGGCAACGCGAGGCCTGGACGTCGAGTGCGCCGTTGATGCCGGTATGCTGGCTAAGAGCGACTCCGAGCACCTGGAATATGCAACCCACCAAAGGCGAATCCTGGTGACGCACAATAAGGTTGATTTCGAACAGTTGGCCGTCGCATGGTGGGGCCAAAGAAAAGACCACACCGGCATCGTTCTGGCCGTGCGAAGGGCCGACACCTACGAACTGGCACGTCGTCTTCTGCCGGTGCTAAATCGCTATGATCAAGACGGCTGGTCCAACTCCGTCCTTTACGCGTGAGGCGCAATACGAGCTGTGGTTTCTGCCCCGGCCGCTCTTTCGGTATGGCTCTGCCGAAGGAAACTGCTCGCCGGCATCCTTTGGGCGTTTGTGCAGGGCGCTAATCCCGAAGCTCTTCTAGGGGGGAGTCGCTTCACTTTTCGTCAGGCATAAGAGGGTTCGGATGGATTCGCAGTGGCATCGTGTGCACTCGCCTGCCAGAGGCATGGAATGGATTGGAAACCAAAAACAAAGTTTGACACCGCGAAGCCGCAAGACCTGGATTGCCTCGTCGCCGTGCACCCTCGACCACAGGCTGCCCCATCGCCACAGTTGCGCTCTCTCGACCAGACCTGCCGACACGGGATTTCGCTCGACGTAGCGCAACAGGGACAACAAGTGGTCGTCACGCTGCACAGGGAAACTCTTGAACCATCCTTGATAGAGGTGCCCGTACCGCACGGTTCGGTGCGAAACGCGCCAGCGCATCGCGTGCGTGTGAGCACGCTTCCGGAAGAAGCCTGTCAATTGACCATCCTCCTCCGGCCAGACAACAAAGTGCCAGTGATTGGACAAAACACAATACGACAGGATACGCAGAGGCTGCCGCTGGTGCGACTCGACCATGACCCGCTCGAACGCCTCAAAGTCAGCCTCCTTTCGGAACATATGCATCCTGCCGACCGATCGGTTAAGGACGTGATAAACCAATCCCCCAGGCGCTACTCTCGCTGTTCTTGGCATAGCAGGAAGGGATACCAAAACGCCGGCCCGGCGTCAATACTAGTTGCGTCCCCGTTTCCTTCTCGTCATCGTTGGCGAACGGGAGGTTGATATTGTCCTCATTCCGCCCTTTTTGGTCCGCGAGGACTTTCAGGACGTAATACATCGGCTTCCTGTGAAGGTAGGTGTAGTCACCGCTTTTCCATTCGAGAAAGAGATACTCCTGGTCGCCGATTTTCTTGATCTCGTATTTGGCGGCAGTCTTGTCGACGCTATTAATCAACACACCCTTCGTCCAGGTAAAGACCGTGGAAGTCCCGACACCCTCAAGGAGAGCGGAGGTCTTGCCGCCGGGACGGAACTTCAGCTCCTTCACGTACAGGTCACCCCCGCAGTGCCTTCCCTCCGGATCGAACTGGCTAGGCTCATCGACAAAATCAACGCTCGTCCAGCGCCCGAGCACCGCGTGATCGTTGGCGAACGGGAGGTTGATATTGTCCTCAATCCGCCCTATATACGCTCCAACGCACGTGGCGGCGAATCCGCCCAAGAGCATCATCACCAAGAATCGACGATTCATGTTCATTCTCCGGAGCTCGATCCTGTGGCAATTGAGGGCCTTCAGCAGAGCCTTGAGCGTGAAACAGGCGATCAGTAGATTCCGCCACCGCCAGCCGCGCGTCGTCGCCTTGGTGAGCGCTTCGTAGAGGTCGGCCGCATGCTCGGCGAGATCGGGATCGAAGTACTTCTCTTTGCTCGCCGGGCGGAGCAGGAGACCAAAGCGGTTCCAGAGGATGGACGCTCGTGCCACCTCTTGCCTCGTGCTGAGTTCTTGACGATCGGTCTCGGAGGTTGCACCCTCGGGGATTTCTCCCACCTTGAGCAGAGTCACGAGGAAGGTCTTGCAGATAATCCGGAGGTCCTGGCCCAGGGACCAGTTTTTGACGTAATCGCTATCGAGTTGAAGCATCCGCTCGTAGCTCAATTCACCGCGGCCGCTGACCTGCCCAAGGCCCGTGATCCCCGGCAAGACCTCACGGCGCTGCTTGTAGCCCTCGGGATCCCAGGCTAAGAGCCGATCGCTGTCGCGAAGGGGAAGAGGACGCGGTCCGACCAGGCTCATCTCACCCTTCAAGACATTGATCAACTGGGGAAGCTTGTCCAGGTTAGAGCGACGCAGGAACGCTCCCAACCGGGTGATCGGCGGATCGTTGCGAAGCTTGAACAGGACGCCGCCATCAGACTCGTTGCTGCTCTCCAACTCCACAAGCCGCTGCTCCGCGTCCATAGACGTCGTCCGGAACTTGAGGATCCAAAACTCCTGGTCCCGATAACCGCGCCGCAACTGCTTGAACAGCACGGGACCCCGGGAATCCAGCCGGATCAACAGCGCGATCACCCCCACCACCGGCGCGAAAAGCAAGAGGCCCGTCAACGCGCCGGTCATGTCGATCGCACGCTTGACCTGGAATCGAAGAAAGGCCTTCCCCGTGGGCAACTCTGGTTGTGAGTCCCTCTCCAGTTCCCAACCGTCATCGCTATGCTCGTCGGCCATCCTAATGCTCTCCTTGGAAGCGGAGCCCAGACAGGACGACATAGTAATTGACGACTGCGTCCCTCGCCTCCTGGCCAAGCCCGGTGAGCTTGTATTTCCGCTCCTTGAAGAGCTGCCCGAGAACGTCTCTCCCCTCGTATCGGCCTTCCACAAGGCCAGCCGTCTCCAGGCGGTCCATCAGCTCGTAAAATGAGGAGTTGGTACTTCCGTACCCCTGCGATTTGAGGGCGGTCCGGAGGTCGCGCCCCCAGAGCTCGCCCTCCTTCAGGAGGGTGTCCAATACCGCGGTCTGCTGGTGTGTGCATTTCGGGATCGGCATATTCTTGCCCAATAGACTGGGTGAACCCGGCACCCTACCAGGTCTACCCTGGTGCTATACTAGGGCAACCCGACACAGGAGTCAATGGCTTGCCGCCAGAATCTGTCAGTAACAATCAGCGAGGGTACCACTCTTTCAGTGAGCCGGGTACCACGCTGTAATCTGTGGGTTTCAGTTGGCTGGTACCCGTCCGTGTAGCTTGGACGCGCGGGCAAATGGCCGTAAACTTGGATGGCGGGGTGCGACCAAGACCAATAGAGGGTCGTGATCAAGAAAGGCGCCTCGGAGCGGAGGTAAGAAGCTCCGCGTCCGAGGCTTGGCCGGCGGAAGTTCGCAGCTTCCTTGGGCCCACATCAAGCTTGCCGCAAGACTGGGGCCAGTCAAGGGGCACGTCGGCGTCGGCCGCGGCCTCGGCAGAGACCATGCCTACTCAAGGGATGCGAGAAGGACTTTCGTCCCACCCATCCCCAAGCCAGATACTGTAGCCCGGAGTGCCGCGCCGCCGCTCGTCGCTGGCGACGCCGGCGTGCCAGCCGACAGTATCGGCAAACCAGCAACGGTCGGGAAAAACGCCAAGCTCAGAGCCGGCAGTACCGGTCTCGTCGCGCCAGCGCCTGCGGGCAGCGGCCGCTCAGGCGAGCCTCTCCTCGACGCCCGATACAACGTGCGAGGCTGTGGTACCGCCGCGCGAGGGCCAGCGCGCAGCAGCAGGTGCCGATTTTTCTAGCTGCGACCGTCCGGGGTGCGAAGTCCATTTCGCGCTCTCCAGTCGCAGCCCTTGCCAGCGATTTTGCAGCGCTTCTTGCCGCCAGGCTTTGCGCCGAGTGATCGAACGGGAACGGCGGTGGCGAAAGCGCGCCTCTCAAGTTCGGCGGCACAACGCGGAGCACCGCTCTCGCGGGCCGTGAGTTGGTTGAGCCGTATGGTCCGCGACCGCACGGCGGGATAGTTATTAATCGCCCCCAGAAGGAGGAAGGAGCGGGACGGCTTCCGAGTCCCCTCGGCGCCCCCCGTTTCCTTTCTCCGATTCCCCACATCGGAGACAGGGCGATGAATCCGTGCACAGTCGGTCAGGTATGTCCCGTGCGGCTGGACGAGTTGGGAGATCAGTTTCGCCGCTACCGGCTGCGGCTGCCGCAGGCGGTTCAGGCGATGGCGCAATCGCTGCGCCGCTGGGGCCAGTGCGCAGCCGATCGTGGCGACGTTGCGGGAAGAGAGACCGCAGGTGCTCGATGGCTTTACCCGCTGGGAGGCCGCTGGGCAGGTCCGTGGAATGACAACCCTGTCGGTACGGCTGATTGACGTTGACGACCGCCGGGCCAAGGCGGCCATTTATGGTCTGAACCAAACCGGCCGGCGGCCGCACGAGCTGGAAGAAGCGTGGATCGTGCGGGCGTTGGTGCGTGAGGACGGGCTGTCCCAGCCCGAGGTCGCCGAGCTCTTGGGCCGCCACAAGAGCTGGGTCTGCCGGCGCCTGGCGCTGTTGGAGAAGCTCAGCACCGACGTGCGTCAGGACCTGGAAGTAGGGCTGCTCAGTGCGACCGCGGCCCGGGAGATCGCCCGGTTGCCCGCGGGCAACCAATCGGAAGTGGTGGATGTAACGCGGCGCGAGGCGCTCAGCGGCGAGGAGCTCAGGGGTGTGGTTCGCCTCTTGTTGGAGTCGGTGACGGCGGAGCAAAAGATGTTCGTGCTGACCAAGCCGCGGGAGGCACTGGGGCATGTCGGTGACGTGGAGCCGAAAGGCTGGGACCCCCGGTTGAGTGCGCGCGGCAATCGCATCAGCAAGCAGTTGGCGGTGCTTTTGGACCGCCTGGCGTGGGTGGAGAACTTTCTGGATTGTCATGGCTGGACGTCGCTGACAGCGGCTGACCGTCTGGTCCTGGGCCCCATTTTTCAGCGGCTTTCCCGTGACGCGAAGTGCGTGGCGGAGGGAGCCGGCGACTTGGCCGTGGAGATGCAAAACCGATGAACGACGCCCTGATTCACGAGATCGTGGTCCGCTTCCGCGGCGGTGCTTCGATGCGGCGGATCGCCCAGAGCCTGCACATCAGCCGCCGCACGGTCAAGCGAGCCCTGGACCATATCGAGCTGGTCCGCGGCGCCGGTTGCAAGTCGGGACCAGCCCAGCCCAGAACGCAGCGAGGCAGTCAGGTCGACGCCCACGTGGGGGCAATCACCGACCTGCTGGCCCGATACCCCGACATCACGACGCAACGAATCCACGAGGAGTTGCGCCGGCTCGGTTACCAGGGGAGCTACTCGCTTTTGAACCAACGGGTGCGCGAGCTGCGCCCCCGCCCCGTCATCCAGCCCGTGCGGCGGTTCGAGACTGCGCCGGGAGAGCAGGCGCAGATGGATTACTCCACCTACGACATCGACTTCACAAGCGAAGGGCGCCGCCGGGTTCACGCCTTCAGCTATGTGCTGGGCTACTCGCGCCGGCAGTACCTGCACTTCGTCGAGAGCCAGGACTTCGCCACGACCATCCGGCAGCATGTCCGTGCGTTCGAGCACCTGGGCGGAGTCGCGGCGACTTGTCTTTATGACAACATGAAAGTCGTGGTGACTGGCTACGACGGCGGCGAGCCGATCTATAACACGCGGTTTCTGGGATTCGCGGCCCATTATGGATTTCGCCCGATCGCCTGCCGGGTGCGACGGCCCCAAACCAAGGGAAAGGTGGAAAGGCCCTTTGGATATGCGGAATCCAGCTTGTTGGGCGGCCGTGATTTCCATTCCCTGGAGCACTTGAACGAAACGACCGCTTGGTGGCTGGCCGAAGTCGCCGATGTGCGCCTCCATCGTGAGACCAAGGCACGCCCGTTGGATCGGCACGCCCAGGAACAGCCCCACCTGATCCCGCTGCCGGCGCAGCCTTTCGACACCGCCGAGGTCGTCTACCGAACCGTCGACGCCGACGGCTTCGTGGTCCACCGCGCCAACTTCTATGGCGCACCGTGGTATCTGATCGGACATCCGGTCGTGGTGCGAACGACCGAAGACGAGCTCATCATCCACGACCAAGCGTTCGTCTTGGCAGTGCGCCACCGGTTACTTCCGAGAACGGTGACTGGCCAGCGGAGTGACTGCAAAGACCGTGAGCCGCCCCGTGATCCACAACGCCGCTCTCAACAGTTGGCCGAGCGATTCGCGGAGCTCGGCCCAATCGGCAGTCGCTTCCTCGAGGGCCTGCTGAGTTGTAGCCGATACGGCAAGAACCAGGCGGAACGCGTGCTTGTGCTCAGTGCCGCCTACCCGCGTCATGATGTGCTCTCGGCACTGGAGCGGGCCGTGCGCTATGGGGCCTTCTCCCTGGCGGCCGTCCAACGCATCCTGGCGGCGCGGAGCCAACCCAAGACACCGCTGGACGCGCTGGCGGAGGAGCATCGGTCCTACCTGGACGGCCTTCTCGATAGCGACCCGGCACCTCCCCGACCCACCTCTGACTATCAAGACCTGTTGCGCGAGGAACCCGACAATGGCGGATCGATCGTGCCCCCCTGGGAAGAGATCCCCGAAGAACCCCAACCCGACGACCGCGACGGTGACTCCGCGGAGCCTGCATGACGACGTCACAGCCGCGCTGCGAACTCTGGGCGTCGCGGTGACACCGGCCATGCTCGACGCGGCCCTCTCGGCGGCGGAGCGGGAATTACTGAGCCACCTGGCGTTCCTCCATCGCCTGCTGGCGGAGCCTGCCGAGAATCGTAGGCAGCGGGCAGTCAACCGGCGGATTCGTGCGGCCAAGTTCCGCGAACTGACCACCCTGGAAGGTTTTGACTGGGCGTTCAATGCCAAGGGGATCGATCGGCGGACGATCGAGCAACTGGCCACGTGTGACTTCGTGCGCCGCCGCGAGAACGTTGTCCTGGTGGGTCAAAGTGGCCTGGGCAAGACTCGGATTCTCCAAGCGATCGGCCGGGCCGCGTGCGTGCTGGGTTATCACGTCCGTTATGCGACCAGCGCCAAGCTGCTCCAGGAATTTACGGCGGCGATGGCCGACGGGACCTTTGCTCGGACGCTCAATGCTTACGCGCGATTGGACCTGTTGCTGATCGACGAGTTTGGTTTCGACCGTTTGGAGCGTGAAGTCCAGGCTCAGGCCAGCACGGTTTACTATCGTCTGCTCGATGCCCGCACTGGCCGACGTTCGACTGCGTTGGCGACCAATATCGACTTCAAAGCCTGGGCTGACTATCTCGCCGATCCGCCGTTAGCGACCGCGTTTCTGGACCGATTGGTCGATGGCGCCGTGATCTTGAAGCTTACTGGTCGTTCCTACCGCGCCTCTCGCTCTCGGCCCGTTTTCGGGACCAATGAGGCCGACCGAACTTAAGCGATCTGTCACCGCGACGATCGCCCTGCCTGCTGCCTCCCGCCCCGATTGTCCGCCGGCCGCGACGGAGTTGCGACCGCGCAGGAATCGTCATCTTCACTCCAATCCAGCCAATCACACCGCGCCGCAACCGCTCAGGTGGTACCCGGTGGTCTCCGAAAGTGGTACCCTTTCTGGTTGCAAACGACGGTATCTGGCTAAGAGCGACTCCGAGCACCTGGAATATGCGACCCACCCAAGGCGAATCCTGGTGACGCACAATAAGAGACTTCTCGCTCAACACCACCACGTATGAGTAGAGACTCGTGGGAAAATAAAGAGGATTTGAACCACGAAGGACGCAAAGATCATAAAGAATTGCGAATTCACCCGTGATAATCGACTCGTCTCAAATCTGACTCCTCCTTCGTGCTCTTTGTGCCCTTGGTGGTTCTCGCTGCTTGTTCGCATCAGCATGCTGGTCTGACCTCACGCTCGGTGGTGTTCACCGAAAACTGTCAACGCGCGGAGCTCACGCGCCGCCCTTATCGTGAAGCATTTGCAGCGTGGCTTCCAGGAGAGGCAGTACGGCCAGATCTTTGGCGCGACCGGCGGCACGCTTGGTGCGGATCAAGTCTTCAAGCGCCAGCACTTTCACCGTGTGGCCCGCCACGTCCATCTCGACGGCACGGCCCACAATCGCGTCATACCCGCCAATTGCGGACATCTCGCCCAGCAGGTCGAGCGATTCGCCCTCGGCCTCGAGAGTGAAGTTCATGCCAAACTGCAGCGAGCGCTCGTCGAAGATGTTGGGCACGCCCTCAGGCAGACCCCGCAGGCGCAGTTGAAACGGGGCCAGCGCCTCGGCCAAACGGCTGAGGTTGTCGCTGGTGCGCCGGTAGCACAGATCGAGATCCCGAGTGACGATCGGCGCTCCCTGAAGCACGGCGCTGACGCCGCCAACCACGATGAACTCAACCTTACCGCTGCTCAGGGCGCTGACGACTCGTTCGGGGAAGTTCTGCACGACGCACAGCCTCCTTTAGGAAGAGGCGCCAGGATTCGTGGTGCCGCAATCGTTCGGTGGGGGTCAGCCGTAGTTGCTGCGCGATCTGCGTCCGATCGACGTCCCCTTGATGACCGAGGTCGAACAGGGTCGGGTCCGGCTGCGCGGGCTTCAGCGTGGAGATGGTTCCGGCTTTCATGCCGGTATTATACCCCGGATGGTTCGCCAGGCAAACGCTACCCGAAGCTGATCAACGACGACGAGAAATTGCTAGAGAACTCGTACGTGGTCCCCGACGCGGCGCTGGCCGATGCGGCGCCGGCGCTCGGATGGGAAACAAGGACGCAACTAGTTTATCGCCCCGGGGGGAGGATCACGGACGCAACGCCTTGGGAGCGAAACAAGGGAGAGCTCACCGTGTCTGACGTTCTGCATTTCGGGCACCTGCACTTTGCTACCGCGTCGAGTCGGTTGGAGTCTGGCTTGTCTTGCGCGGCCGACCCTCTGGGCGTACGGTGTGCTCCAGGCCGAGTTCCTTGACCGTTCGGCTGACCCACTCGTCGCCGCCATAGGGTCTTCCGGGCTCGAGGCTCGAGGCGCACTCGCTTTAATTCGTCGCAGTCGATGGTGCATTGACGCGAGCCGTCCAGTTGGCGGACGGTGTGCTCCAGGCCGAGTTTCTTTACCGTTCGGCTGACCCACTCGTCGTGCCATAGGGTCTTCCGCGCTCGAGGCTCAGGCGCACTCGCTTTAATTCGTTCGCGGTCAATGGTGCATTGACGCGAGCCGTCCAGTTTGCCGGCCGCTCCACCGGCCAGGGTGACAACAAGACCTGGATCGCCTTGTCGCCGTGCACCCTCGACCACAGGCTGCCCCATCGCCACAGTTGCGCTCTCTCGACCAGACCCGCCGACACGGGATTTCGCTCGACGTAGCGCAACAAGGACAACAAGTGGCCGTCACTCTGCACCGGGAAACTCTTGAACCGTCCTTGATAGAGGTGGCCGTACCCCACGGTTCGGTGCGAAACGCGCCAGCGCATCGCGTGCGTGTGCGCAAGTTTCCGGAAGAAGCCTGTCAATTGACCATCCTCCTCCGGCCAGACAACAAAGTGCCAGTGATTGGACAAAACACAATACGACAGGATACGCAGAGGTTGCCGCTGGTGCGACTCGACCATGACGCGCTCGAACGCCTCAAAGTCGGCCTCCTTTCGGAACATATGCATCCTGCCGACCGATCGGTTAAGGACGTGATAAACAAATCCCCCAGGCGCTACTCTCGCTGTTCTTGGCATAACAGGAAGAAATACCAAAACGCCGGATCGGCGTCAATACTCGTTGCGTCCCTGTTTCCGTCCCTCACCCGTGGCGTGTCAGCAATGGGATTTGCGCATCCGTTGCTGTCTGTGGCCCACGTGGTCCGTAATCGGTGTCGGCGATCGCGTGACCACCAAGGATCAAATCGAGCGGCGCATCGTGCTTGTCCATGACACACTCCACAAAGACCATGCCAGAATGCGGAGAATCCAGGACCTTCTGCAATCCGTTGCTGGTCGTTACAACGTAGGCTTCCGCCTTCTTGTCTCGACTGAAGACAGTTGGCAATTCCGAGTACCGCCAGTTCGCGATCTCGTTGTATTTCGCGTCCTTTCCCAGAACGCATCTCTCCACTGTGTACCCCTCGTTCTGGTTGACGAAGATCCAGGGCTTAAGGTCATGCCGCATCACGGTCGAGATCTCTTGCACAGTCATCTGGAGAGATCCTTCTCCGGTAAGCAAGATGTGACGCCGTCCGGGGGAAGCGAGGATGGCTCCGAGCAGCGCGCCTGTTGCGTACCCGATCGAACACCAGACGAACGCCGCTGTGATATAGGTGCAGTCGTCGGGCAGAGTCAGTCGACCGAATCCGGCGCTCGATGTTCCGTCTTCGACAACGATGACATCTCCGGGACGCAGAAAATTCTGCATCGCCTTCCAAAATGCGTCTTGGGTGAGGGGATCGTCCGAGGGAACGAAGGACACCTGCTTTGATGGACGAGCCGGCTGTTTCTGCGCAACCATGCCCGGAGAGGAGTCAACGATGGACTGCAACAGCTCCGCGAGATAAACACCCTGATAATTCTTATCTGCCGTATCGACGTAGCTGGAATGAAGGTGGATGGCAGAAGCGGGCAGTTTGTCGGTGAAAAAACCAGTCGTCGATTCGACGCGCCTGTAACCAACCGTCAGCAGACAATCACTGCCTTCAATTGCCTCGCGCGTTGCGGAGCCGCTTCCCATGCCCGCGTAGGTTCCGACGAAATGAGTGGAAGTCTCGGGGACAGCTCCTTTAGCACAGTTCAGAGTCGCGACCTGCATCTGAAATCGTTCGGCGAGTTCCATAATCTGCCGGGAGACGCCGAAGCGGATCGCGTCCAGATCCAGTAGAATCGCAGGCGACTTGGCGGCCTTCAATCTCTCCAGAATCATTCCGGTGCAGGCTTTCAGGTTGTCCTGGTCGCTTGGGATCATTTCGAGTTTGAGAGGACGTTCGGGCACCTCGATCTCGAGATAAGAGATGTCGGAGGGCAGTTCCAGGTAAACTGGAAGCTTTCGGCGCCACGCCGTCAGTATGAGCCGATCGATCTCCGCTACCGCATTCTCCGGAGTGAGTCGCGCTTGGGCATCCGTCACCTCGGCGAACATACGACAGAAGTTCCCTTTTTCTCGATCGGCGAGAGTGTGGTGCATCAGATCTCCACGTTGAATGGCACGCAGTGGAATGGAACCGGAAATGCAGATCACGGGAACATGTTCGCTGTAGGCGCCCGCGATGCCGTTGATCGCGCTGAGCGCGCCGACACCGTGCGTCACAATCAGGGCACCAAGGCCGATGATTCGCGCATACGCATCGGTCGCGTAGGACGCGTTGAGTTCGTTGCAATTTCCAATCCAGGCCGGTTCACCCCGGTCCTCAAGCTGTTGCATGAGTTCGAGATTGTAATCGCCAGGCACACCGAAGATGTGCCGAATACCAGCTTCTTGCAGGCGGCGAAGCAGAAAGTTTCCGATCGACTGGTTCATAGCGCATATCTCCCTACAGTGACTTGGTGAGCTGTATCCTGCCTGTCCGAGACGGTCGTTGCCGTGATGGTCTTGATCGGCGGATGCTCGAAGGTGACCCGCCAGTAGGCACGGCTTCGGCGAACGGGATGTGGACCTGCCCGACGAGGCCGGCCCCACGTCCCACACTCTTACTGAGCGGGGCGGGCGAACGACAAATTTGAAAAAACTAGCATGGCCGCCTTGAATTTCCGGGACCCTGGCCATGAACGAAGAACAGACCACCGTCATCATCGAGCGCTACCTGGACGCCTTGCAAGGGCACACCGCCGCCGAGCCAATCGTTCGCGAGCTGTTGGCACGGGCGGTCAACCGGCTGCGCCTGTTGTGCGCCGCTTTTCTGCACAAAAGCTACCCGCGGCTCACACGGCCGCCCGTGAACCTGGAGACGGGCGCGCTTCGAGCTTCCCTTCGCGCTTCGAGTCCACCCCGCGCCGGTCCTCGATCGGGCACAGCCAGTGTGCTTCCTCGAGCCCCGCTGATATGGCCGATCCCGCGACGCTCCCCTTGCGATCTTTGGCTGCCTCGCCGAGCAAGAACGCCCGCCGCACGCAGCGCGTGATGCAGTGGTACCAGCGAGTAACGGCCGGGTCAATCAGATGGGCGCGCGCGATGGTCATGACGCAACCTCCCGGTGCGATCTACGTAGGTCGATTCCCGCGACCGCCCCAACCTACCAGATTCGACACCCGCAGTACCAGGGCGTGATGCCCGTCCCGTTATTTCAAGGGATACCAAAACGCCGGATCGGCGTCAATACTAGTTGCGTCCCCGTTTCCGTCCCCGCGCCGGGGCATCTGCGCCAGCCTCAAATTCCCTCGCTGCCTCCTGGAGCTTCCCCTTTTGACCTGCGCCCCAAAAACTGATCCACCCAAAGTAAATGGGATGCAGCTCTTTGTCACGCTCACATCAGTGGGATGGTTATAGCTGGACCTAGCTAAGGTGGATGCCCCACCGTCTGCAGGCAGCGCGTCATCCACCTTGTTTTGGTATGGCGCGATAGGCCTTCTTGTCCTGATAGAGCTTCAGCTCATCACGCAGGTCCTTTTCGAATGCGGAATGTTCCGCAGGCGATAGTTCGAACGCGACCTCGATGATGAGTCCAGGTACGCGCCCAAAATCGCGACGATTGCGGGTCTCTACGGTTGCTCCAATTTCCTTGGCAATCGCCGCGATCCGCAAATCGTTGTGCTTCAGATAAGGGACAGATAAGGGACAGGCAAGGTGTTCGGTTGCCAATGGCCTTCTGAAGACGGACCTCCCTTTCGTCGGTCCGGAGGGGCTCACGGAGCCAGTTAATTGGTCGCAGAGGCGGAATGCCGGAAAATTTCGGGCTGTCAGAGAAAAATCCAGGCGGCCCGAGTCGGCGCCGGCGCGATGAGCGCACGGCATCAGCGACAGGTTGGGAAATCCGGCTGAATTTCGGGGCTTCGTGCCCCAGCCTCAGGTGACGGTGCAACTGCCCAGGTTGACTGCCCGGCGCAAACCCAGCCGCCCGGCAACTTCTCTGAGGCGCTGGCGGCTTGCCGCCAGGAACCGGCCCAGGAGACGGCCTTGGCTCAGTTTCTCCAGCCGCGCCTGCCAGGTCTCGGCGCTCGTGCCGATTCGCTCGAAGATCTCGGCCACTTCCCGCGAAATCAGCGCCTTGCCTTCGCGGAACAGGCGCCCGCTGTAATCCACCAAAAGGAGGTAACTGCCCAGCGAGAATCCTTCGAGCATCCCTTCTCGAGTCGAATCGATTCGGCGACGGTCTTCAATGGGACACAGCCAGTGCGATTCCTCGAGTCCGGCCGACGCCTTTGATCCGGCCACGCTCCCCGCGTTAGCGGCCTTCAGATCTTGAGTCCGTCCCTGGGCTTTGACGTGGTCGGCTCGCTCCTTGACCGAGGTGTGTTGGCTGGTCTCGGGAACCTCGGCAATGCCGGCTGCCACTGGATTCAGATCAATGTAGGCGCACGTTGCCAGCAGCGATTCTTCATCGAGGATGGCCACCGATTTGAATCGCCCCTCGAAGAAAAATCCCCGCGTCTTGTCCTGAAAGTTGGCCAGCCGCGCAAGCGGTTCCTTCAGACATTTCATGAACCAACTGAGACTTTGGAGCCGATCGCGAGCTTTGGCTACCCAGGCCGCATCCTTGAGCCGCCACGCGACCCAGTCGTTGGAAACGGGTAATGGCTGCCGTTTCTTGTCGCGTGGTGGAAATAACCGCCCCCAGCGCCGGACGACCTCCTCGTCTGGCCACGCTGCGGCAACTTCCGGATCTATCCGCACCAGCACATGCAGATGGTTATCCATAATCGAGAAACCGCCGACAGCGATCGAGAAGATGCCAGAAAGTTCCTGCAGGCGATTGTCGATCCAGAGTTTACGGTCGCTCGCACCCTCGCCGAGCAAGAAAGCGCGGCGGACGCAACGGGTAATGCAGTGGTACCAGCGGGTGACGGCGGGATTGATTAAGTGCGCGCGTGCAATCGTCATGGTTGCGTTTCTCGGAAGTCGTGCCAATTTGATGCAACTTGCGGGCCTCGAGGTCTGCCCAAGCTACGCAATCGGACGGCCTGCAGTCAAGTACACACTGCCTGTCCTCGACTTTCCCGTTGCGGAACGACTCGCATGATCGAGCGCTTTCTGGTGAAAACTCCTGCCCGAGAACACGTTATAACACGCACGCCTCGCAGGCATAAGCTCGAATGCGTCCAATTCTTCAAGCATCTGTCGGGTTGACGGGGTTAGTGATGATTGTGTCCCCAGGTCGCCGGTTGCCGTCCCGCACCAGCAAGCACCGCGCGATATGGCTGGCTGCACGGGGCCCCTGCATAGATTGGCCAAGGCGGCGTGCGTATTCGTTTACACTGTCCTCGCGAATCCGAATTTATCGGCGCCTACGAACGTCGAGGGGAGGATTTCCTGTCATGAATCAGCCGCGACAAGATCAGATCGACGACATCGATGTGTTCGCTGAGCTGTCCTCCGATCACGCATCGCGCGACCACTTGGCGCACGTCGCTGGGGACAATCAGTTGACGTACAATGATCGACAGCCGATTGGTGCCGAAGTGCCAACAATCGACGACGAAATAACCATGACCGAAGTGGAAATACGCGAGCGCCTGATAGAATGGCTGGTCGGTTTTCTTCCCGGAGGTCCTCGGGCGGATCAAGCGTCGCTTTTACCGCAAGGCAATACCTCGACTTTGCACGGCGGCGTTGGAGATGCGACACCATGAGGCAGCATGTCATCGTAATGTTGGTGGGCTCGCTGGCGAGCGTGAGCCTTGCCGGTGCCCAACGGGCGCTGGCCGCGGATCGGTCACCCGAGGAGATCCTGAAGGCTATCGAACAGGTCAAATTCCCGGAACAAGATGGCTCCCGGGTGGGGGATGACGATTACGGCCGGGAGTGGAGGTCGCGCTACGACGCAGCGACCGAGAAGCGAGCCTCGCTGATCCTTGAGTTCTATAAGGCCGCCCCCGAGCACGAGAAGGTGCCTTCGCTCATGTTTATGCGTTGGGACACGTTGATCAACATTGGAAAACGGTCCAGCATCGAGAGCGAGATCGATCAAGTTCGAGCCACATCGAAGAATGAGAAGCTGCAGCGCGAGGCGGCATTCGAGCGGCTTCGTCTGGATATCTCTGACACCGCAAAATCGGGGGTGCTCCCGGTCAAGCGGATTAACGAGTACATCAAGCTGGAGCGCAAGCTGAAGTCGGAAGACGTTCGGGCGGCCCTTGTGTTGTCGATGGCGTCTCACGCGGTTCAAGACGATGAAATCCGGCGCCAAATCGAGAATCGGATCCTGAAGGAGTATCCCACCTCCGGCATTGCCGAGCGAATACAGGGAAGCCGCCGTCGCGAAGCGGCGATCGGCAAGCCGTTCAACCTCGAATTCGACGACGTGATCACGGGAAAGCACGTCTCGATCAAGCAGCTCAGAGGGAAGATTGTCGTCATCGATTTCTGGGCAACCTGGTGCACTCCGTGCGTGAAGGAGATTCCGGACCTGAAACGCGTTTATGAGAGATACCACGGTCTGGGCGTCGAGGTCATCGGAGTGAGCCTCGACTACTCAAAGGAAAGTGGAGGCCTGGATCGTCTCAAGAACTACGTGGCTGAAAAGAAGGTCACCTGGCCGCAGCACTATCTGGGAAGTGGCCTTGAGAGCAACTTTTCGCGGTCTTGCGGCGTATTTGCGATACCGGCATACTTCGTCATCGACCCGGCCGGCAATGTGTATTCCACCGATGCCCGAGGCAAGCTCGACACGATCATTCCCGAACTCATCGAAGCGCGAGAACAAGGGCAGTTCGACTATGCCGCTCGCCAGCCCAAGAGTCGGGTCCGGCGCAATCGGAAATAGAATTGACCCATCGCAGCATTACCCTTGAGGTCCGCTTCTCGGGCACCGCGCTCACCCAAGTGCTGCCGATCAGAACATCTCGCCAAAGCTCACTCCCTATCGCCCGGCGGCAAAGCAGAAGCGAGATTCTCGCACCGACGGTGCGCTGGGTTTTGGGTATCACAACCCCGCGGAATCGACCAGGCGACAAGCATGACCCAAGGGAATGAATCACTGCAAGCCAATGGCTCAAACAGCGTTCCGACATCCTCAGGCGACAGATACTCAGTCTCGAAATGCAAGGTCGCGGCAAACCAACCTGCATCCCGGAAAGATGCAAGTCCTGTCGAAACAACAACTGGTGTTGGTCGGGATTCCGGCGGCGATGCTGGTGAATTACAACGCGTCTTGACTAAGAGCCGTTCCGAGAACAACGACTTAAGTTGTTATCGGAGAGATCGTAACGATGAATGTCGGCAGTTTGATATACTTAAGGGCAGCGGGATACATACCCGCATCCCTGGCCGTGCATCAAGTGTCGTAACTCCAAAAAAGAAAGGCACTTGCGAATTCTCGCAAGTGCCTTCAGTGGAGGCGGCGGGAATTGCACCCGCGTCCCGAGCTGCGTCGGCGACGGCCTCTAGGGGCGTAGCCTGTTCGGCCCTTCGAGTCGCGCGAGCTCTTCCTTTCGGGTCGGTTGTTCCGATTGCTGCTGGACGCGTTTCCGCAGATTCGGGTCGGCGACGACCCTTCGCTCTTCGCGGGCGAAAGATGAAATAACCGGCACAGTCATTACAGGCCCACCGACTCCACGTGAAGTCGTCTTCCAACCGACGCGCAAAACGCCCGCCCGCGGCGAAATGAGTGAACAGCTCGAAAAATTTTTCACTTTTTTTTTCGCTTGGCAGCATAAGAGGTTGCGCCAAAAAAATCGGCGACTTGTAAATGTTGCGTTAACGATTTTCTGAATTCAGCGCATCATGAATATAGGTTGCGCGCAGACTGCGAATTCAACATGTCCACCAGCGGGTTCACACCCGAACGCGTCCCGATCGCGCTGACTCAGACGCAGTTCAACCACGAATAACACGAATTCAACGAATAGAGACGGGAGACTGGAGTTTCGAGCGAGTGTCCGGACCTGTCATCACGACCAGGTTGTCGGTGATACAGAGGACGGTTCTACCATTCGTAAGATTCGTGCTATTCGTGGTTTAGATCAAATCCCCATTTCCTTGCCCCTCGAGGGCGTGCCGGCCAGCCCTATGCCCGGGGCTGAGAACCGTGGGCGGGCAAAACGGAAAAAAACCAGTGGATTCGTCCCACTGGCTCTCATTCACTACCATGGCTGGAGAACATCGCGAAAGTAAGAAAGCCCAGCTCGCCCTTGCACTTGCGCGAGGGCTGTCCATATCGGACTGGGCTTGCACCAACCAGGTGCCCGAGAGTACGGCATTTCGATGGGCCAAGGATCGCAAGGTCCGCCGCCTGGTCGCCGCGTTGCGCCGTCGCTTCCTGGATCAGGCCGTCGGGTTGCTGGCGAGTAACGCCGCCGGGGCCGCGGGCCGGATCCTCAAGCTGGGCGAGATTGCGGCCTCGGAATCGGTCCAGTTGCGTGCGCTGCGGGCGATTCTGACCGATGCGGTCGCCGTCGCCGAATTCGCCACGCTGGAAGAGCGATTGGGTTTCGTCGAGGAGGAGCTTTATGAGCGCCGGCCGACTGGCAAGCGTGGTCAGGCGCGCTGAGGCTTACCTCGCCACGGAGCAAGACGAGCCGAAGGGCGGCGCGCCGTGGGATTGGTACGCCGAGTCCTGTCCGTGCGGCGTGCCGCCCGGGGAGTGCCGCGCGCATCCCCGGGCCAGACTGACCCAGCGGCCCCCCGCGGGCGACTGGCGGGTCTGGGCCTACGTGGCGGGGCGCGGGGCGGGCAAGACGCGGGCTGGGGCCGCCTGGATCCAGCACCGCGCCTTGGCAGGCACCATGAAGCTCGGCTGCCTGATCGCGCCCACTGCCGCCGACATCCGGGATGTGATGGTCGAGGGCCCCTCCGGGCTTTTGGCCATCGCGCCCCCCTGGTGCCGGCCGCGGTTCGAACCCTCGAAGCGCCGCGTCAGTTGGCCCAATGGGGCCCGCGCTGTTTGCTTGAGCGGCGAAGAGCCCGAGCGCGCCCGCGGGCTCAATGTCGACACCCTCTGGGCCGACGAGCTGGCATGCTGGCAACGCGCCGAATCGACCTGGGACCTGGCGCTCCTGGCCCTGCGGGCCGGCGCCAATCCCCAGGCTCTGATCACAACCACGCCGCGCCGCGTGTCGGTGCTCAAACGCATCCTCACCGAGGCGACGACCGTCAAGACGACCGATACCACCTATGCCAACCAGGCCCAACTGGCGCCGGAGTTTCTCGCTCAGATTGTCGGCTTGTATGAAAATACCCGGCTGGGCCGCCAGGAGATCTACGCCGAGTTCCTGGAGACGACCGAGGGTGTTTGGTTCGCCAACTTTGACCCGGCCCGGCACGTCTCGGTCGAGGCCGAGTATCATCCCAGCTACTTCGTCCGCTGCGCGATCGACGCCGGCACGTCGCGCCACACGGCGGCGGTGTTCTTTCAGGTCCGCTACCCTCCCGCGAGCGACCGGCCGCGCGTGACCGTCTTCGCCGATTACCACGCTCATGACGTGGTGAGCGAGCAAAACGCCCGCGCCATCATGGCGCTGGCTGATGGGCTGCCGTGTCGAGGCAAAATCGACCAGGTGCGGCTCGATCCGGCGGCCGTGGCACAATCGTCGCTGGGCCCCGCCGCCTATGGCGAATATGAGCGCGTCTTTGGCTCGCGCATCGTCACTCGCTGGCCGCACCACCTGGTTCTGGATGGGCTCGACACGATCGAGCTCTTGCTGGACAAGGGCAACCTGCTGATTCACCCGCGGTGTGCGCGGCTGACGGATGCGTTTCGCAATTACTGCAAAAAGCGCAAGGGCGGCCAGTGGGTCGACTTCCCGGCCGACGGCCACCCCGAAGAAGACATGATGGACGCACTGCGGGGCGGTATCCGCGATGCGCTCGCCGAGCAGAGCGCGGCTGGAGCCGGCCTGCGCCAGGTCCACGCTTCGAGGTGATGGGATGAGCGTAGAAGGGGGACACTCGTCTATCCGGGTTGGCTGCTAATGCGAATCAAGCTGGATGAACTGCTGGCGAAGGCCGATCTGTTCGACTACGCGGCGAGGCGATAAACTTCGTCGGGCGCGTCTACGTTCGCCGGCTCCTCCTATGGTACGATCTCAGAAGCGATTCCCAGGCGCGGCCATCGCGCGAAACGAGCGACCGAGGCTGCCGAAGATCAAGACGCTTTGGAATCTTCCAGGGTGAGTTCTATGTTCCGTGCGCGCATCTTCGACGGAAACCGGCGAATCGCCGGACGGAGCCGGCTCCTACAAAACCGGACGCTGATGCGCTGTAGGGGGGGCCCGTCCCCCGATCTCTTGAGGACGGCGATTCCACGTTAGGAGTACCAAAACGTCGATGAACCAAACACCCAATACCTCGATCGACCAGATCACGCGCACGATCCAGATCATCATGGGCGCGCTCATTGCTGGTGTGACGATCTTCCTGCTGATCGTCGTCTTTTTGGTTCATTTTTTGGGATTCGGCGCTCCGGCCGGCGCGGCGGCGGCTCCTGGCCAGGCGGCCCGGGCCAATCCCGCGGCGGGAGCGCAATCGATCCCGATCTTGACCTATATCGCCGCCGGCATGGGGGTGATGCTGCTGCCGCTGTCGTTCATCCTGCCTGATCGCATCGCCGCCCAGAGCCTCCGTTCCAAAGCGGTGCGTCCGCCGGACGCCAGTTCGAATCCGACCACCAATTCCGCGGCATCGCCGGGTCAGGCCGTCACCCCGGCCGTCGCGTTTCAGTCGAGCGCCATCATTGGCGGGGCACTCAACGAGGGCCCGGCGTTCTTGGCGGGAATCGCTTACTTGATCGAGCAGAACCCGATCGCACTCGGCGTGATGGTCGTGCTGCTGGCCGCAATGATCGCCCGATTCCCGACGCGCGGCCGCGTCGAGCGCTGGATTGAACAACAGGAAGAAAAGCTCCGCTCGGGGTCCTATTGATTATGAAAGCCTTCCTCGTTTTCGTAGCCGCGGGACTGCTGCCGCTCGGTGCAACGGCCCAGACGCCGTTCTGCTGCTGATGCGCGAGCTGCTGCTGCGACCGGCTCGGCGCAGGCGGCCGTCGCGCGGCAGGTCGAGGGCATCCTGGCGCGCCAATGCATAAGCTGCCACGGGCCGGCGAAGAAGAAGGGAGGGCTGGACCTCAGCCGGCGGACGACCGCGCTGGCGGGCGGCAAGAGCGGCGAAGCGATCGTTCCCGGAGAGCCCGACGAGAGTCTCCTGGTCGAGAAGGTCGCCGAAGGCGAGATGCCTCCCAAGGAGCCGCTCACGCGCGAACAGGCTGCCGCCGTGCGGGCCTGGGTCGCCGCGGGCGCGCCTTACGCGAGCGAGCCGCTCAGTCCCCCGCGTGCGGGCGCAGACTGGTGGTCGTTCCGGCCGATCGCGCCTGGAGCGACTCCCGAGATCACGGGGCCCGATGCCGGCTGGGTTCGCACACGGATCGATGCGTTCATCCTGGCTGGGCTCAAGGGCCGCGGCTTGCGGCCGTCGCCATCGGCCAGCCGCGCGGCCTTGATCCGCCGGGTCACGTTTGACCTGACTGGCCTGCCTCCCGCGCCGGAAGCGGTCGCCGCGTTCGTTGCCGACTGTGACCCGATGGCCTACGAGAAATTGGTCGACCGGCTGCTGGCGTCGCCTCATTACGGTGAGCGGTGGGGGCGGCACTGGCTCGACGTCGTCCGTTTCGGCGAGAGCGAGGGCTACGAGACCAATATGCCGCGGCCCTCGGCGTGGCCCTATCGCGACTACGTCATCCGGGCGTTCAACCGCGATGTGCCCTTTTCCCGCTTCGTCTTCGAGCAGCTCGCGGGCGATACGCTGGGAATGCCCGCGACTTCGGCCGATGCCAGTGCTGTTGGCACTACCAGTGCCGACTGGCTGACTCAGGCGGCCACCGGCTTTATCGTCGGCGGTACGCACGACATCGTCGGCAATCAGACGACTGAGGGAATGCTCCAGCAGCGTGCCGATGATCTCGACGACATGATCACGGCCACCGGCACGACGTTCCTGGGCTTGACCGTTCAGTGTGCGCGGTGCCACGACCACAAGTTCGACCCCATCGCACAAAAGGACTACTACGGCTTGCAGGCGGTCTTCGCGGGAGTCAAGCACGGCGAGCGCGAGCTTGCCGTCCCCGACGCGGAAAATCGCCTGCGTGAATCGGCGGCGATTTCCGCCGAGCTGGCCCGGATCGAGGCGTCGCTCGACCGGTTCGAGCCGCTGGCCCGGCCCGGCTGCGATCAGCCAGCCAGACCGATGGTCAACCCCAGGCGCAACGTCGAACGCTTTGCCCCGATCAAGTCCCGCATGATCCGGATGACGATCCTGGCCACCAACGACCGCACCGAGCCGTGCATCGACGAGATCGAAGTCTACGCCGCGAGCTCACAAGACCAACCGCCGGCACCAGCGCCGAACCTTGCGCCGACAAATGACAAAGGACAGATGACAAAGGACAAAGGCGACCAATCGTCGCCGCCCCCGCGGAACGTTGCGCTGGCCGGGGCAGGGGGGAAGGCGTCGGCGTCGTCGGAATATCCGGGCTCCGACATTCACAAGATCGCGCATCTCAACGACGGCCGGCTGGGCAACGGCCGGAGCTGGATCTCGCGCGTGCCGGGGAAGGGCCAGCTCACGATCGTCTGGAGCGAGCCCGCGACGATCGATCGCATCGTCTGGGGCCGCGACCGCCAGGAGGTCTACCGCGACCGGCTGGCGACGGAGTATTACATCGAGTCGGCCCTGGAACCGGGAAAGTGGCAGATCGTCGCCTCGTCGCGGGATCGCGCTGGAGACGGGCAGCGACGCCCTCCCCAGTCGCAGAGCCAGTTGCCGTTAGTGGGGCGGGCCTCCGTGCCCGCCGTGCCGGGGAGCCCGCCCCGCTCTCAGAGCCAGTTGCCTAAAGTGGAGCGGGCCTCCGTGCCCGCCGTGGCGCCGACGGGTTCCGGGCCCGAGCTAGCCGTGAGCGATCCGGGGCTGGGCGTCGGTGCGACCGAGCGCGATCCCAACGCAATCCAGCAGCGCGCCGACCTGCTTTCCCACCAGGCGAGGCTGCGCGAGCGCCTGGGCGAGCTCGGGCCGACGGTCAAGGTCTATGCCGGCACGTTTAGCCAGCCGGGGCCGACGCACATCCTGGCTCGCGGCGATCCGAGCAAGCAAGGCGCGCTGGTGCGGCCGTCGTCGATCGCGGTCATCAAGCCGGCGGTCAACCTCGATCCGAATTTGCCCGAAGCCCAGCGCCGGGCGGCCCTGGCGCGGTGGATCGCCGATCCGGCCAACCCGTTGCCGGCGCGGGTGATGGTCAACCGGGTCTGGCACTATCATTTCGGCCGGGGGATCGTCGCCACGACCAGCGACTTCGGGTTCAATGGTTCGCCCCCGTCGCATCCCGAGCTGCTGGACTGGCTCGCCGCGACCTATATCGCGGCCGGCTGGCGCCTCAAGCCGATTCACCGCCTGATCGTCACCTCGGCGGCCTATCGCCAGTCGAGCCTGATCGATCCGGCCGTCCAGGGCATCGACCGCGACAATCGCCTGTTGGGACGGATGAATTCGCGGCGGCTCGAGGCCGAGTCGATCCGCGACGCGATCCTGGCGGTGAGCGGCCGGCTGGATCCGCGCATGGGCGGTCCGGGCTACAACATCTGGGAGAAGAACACCAACTACGTGGCTGTCTACAAGCCGAGGTTGGAGCTTGGCCCCGACACCTTCCGCCGCATGGTTTATCAATTCAAGCCTCGCAGCCAGGCCGACCCGACCTTCGGCGCCTTTGACTGTCCCGAGGCGGCCCTGGTTGCCCCCCGGCGCAACGTCTCGACGACGGCACTTCAAGCCCTCAACCTGCTCAACAGCCACTTCGTGGTGCGGCAGGCCGCCTGTTTCGCCGAACGTTTGACCGGCGAGGCCGGCCCCGACGCGGCCCGCCAGGCCGAGCGCGGGTTTCAGCTCGCTTTCGGCCGCGCGCCCTCGGATTCGGAGCGCACCGCGGCTGTGGCCCTGATTCGATCACACGGCACCACCGCGTTTTGCCGGGCGCTCTACAATGCCAATGAGTTTGTTTATGTTCCGTGAGACAGGCTATCGGCTAAGTGTGCCCGCTAAACGCGCTGGGCAGTCCGGCCGCCGCCCGATCGGTCGGATCGGTCGGATCGGTCGGATCGGTCCGATCGGACGGCGACCAGCCCGACTCCTCACGCTAGGGTTCCCTCTCAACCCAAAGAATTCTGCGGTGCCACTTAGCCAAAAGGAGGTGCGCGATGGAGCCCGACACCATGGGAATCGTGCTCGTATCGGCACGGATCGAGAACCTTTACGACGTCAAGAACGCGGAAGACGGCCTCATTCCCGCCGATCAGGTCCGCCGTATCGAGGTGAATGACGCGCGCGTTGAACAACGGGGCAACCTATGTCTCGATGCCCATGCGGCTGATCAACCAACTGGGACTCAAGTGGCTCAAGACGATCCAGGCCAAGACCGTTGCGAGGTCCTTCTCCTTCGGCATATTTGAGCGGTGAAACTGACAATCCACGATCGTGATTGCGAAGTGCGAGTCGCCGAAGTCGCGGACAACTGTCCCGTGCTGATCGGCTACATCCCCTTGGAGCTGCTTGACTTCGTCGTCGATTCCAAGAGGCAGCAGCTCATCGGCAATCCTGACCACGGAGGCGAGTTCATGATCGATATGTATCATCAGACGTTTGCCGAGTGATCGGATCACATTCCATATTCTCCCGGTGCTGACCATGAGCAAGAACCAAGTTCTCCTATGGATGATCACCGCCGCGCTGGCGTTGGTTGGAACCGACGGCGCCGTGAGTGGGTCGGACCTGATCACGACCAAGACCGCCGGCATCCGGCTGAAGCTGATCCCGGCCGGCGAGTTTTTGATGGGATCGACCGACGGCGACAAGTATGCGTTGAACCTCGAGAAGCCCCAGCACCGAGTGCGGATCACGAAGCCGTTTTACCTGGGCGTGACCGAGGTCACCCGCGGCCAGTTCCGGGTGTTTGTGGATGACGTTGGATACAAGACCGAGGCCGAGAAGGACGGCAAGGGGGGATCCGGATGGAACGAGGAGACGAAGAAGTTCGAGCAGAATCCCAGGTACACCTGGCGAAGCCCGGGTTTCGAGCAAACGGATGAGCACCCGGTGGTGAACGTGAGCTGGAACGACGCCCAGGCGTTCATCGGCTGGCTGAGCCAGAAAGAGGGAAAGACCTACCGGCTGCCGACTGAGGCGGAATGGGAATATGCCTGCCGGGCGGGCACGACAACGCGTTATTTTAGCGGCGATGACCCCGAGGGCCTGGCGGCCGTGGCCAACGTCGCGGATGGGACGCTCACGAAGAAGCATCCGGGATGGACAACGATCGCGGCGCGCGATGGTCACGTTTACACGGCGCCGGTGGGGCGGTTTCAGGCGAATGCGTTTGGGCTCTATGACATGCACGGCAATGTATGGGAATGGTGCCAGGACTGGGCTGGTGCGGACTACTACAAGCAGTCGCCGGTCGATGACCCCCCGGGGCCTTCGGGGGCCGCGGGCCGGGTGCTCCGGGGCGGGGGCTGGAGCATGGGGCCCCGCTTCTGCCGGTCGGCGTTCCGCCTCAGGCTCGGGACGGGGTCCCGGAACAACTTCCTGGGCTTTCGCCTGGCCCTAGTCCCGTCTGGTGGCTGAGCTTAGGTCGAGGCAGGGAGCGGAGCCGGGCTGCGAGGCCTGGCCGGCGAAGCGGCGGAGCCGCGGGGCGGAGCCCAGCCGGCAAGGCCGGAGCATACCCGGCGGAGCGGGCGGTCGCGCGGAGCGGTATTTGCGATCCAAATTCACAATGCAGTCGCATCACGCGGAGATCTGGCTCATGGGCACGATACCGAGACTGTTGTTTCCAGCGCTGATTCTGGTTGGATTCTCTAATCTCTCGGTCCGTGGGCAGGAAACGCCGGAAATCGTGCCCGTGCCCGCGACGATCCGGGCCGAGGGCGTTCCACTCGTGCCCGCGACGCTCTACCGCGAGTTGAACCGCTACCAGAGCATTCGCTCGGCCAGCTTTCAGGGTTGGGCCGATGGCGAGAAGGGGATGTACATCACGACCCGCTTTGCCGACGTGCCCCAGGTGCATTTTGTTAGCACGCCGGGCGGTGCGCGCAACCAGCTTACCTTTCTGCCCGAGCGCGTGTTGAGCGTCTCGGCGCGTCCCAGGCACGACCAGTTCCTCTTTGTGGCCGACGAAGGCGGCGCCGAGAACTATCAACTGTTCCTTCAGAATCGCACCGGCGGCGAGGCCCGCCGCATCACCGACGGCAAGAGCCGTAACACCTCGCCGAAATGGTCGCCTTCGGGCGAGCTCCTGGCCTGGAGTAGCAATACCCGCAACGGCCGGGACATGGACCTCTACATCGGCGCTCCGGTCGATCCTCATTTCCGCCGCCGGCTCAAGGAGGTGACCGGCCAGTGGGCCGTCGCCGACTGGTCGCGCGACGAGACCCGGGTCGCCGCGGTCGAGCTCATCTCGATCCATGAATCGCATATCCATTTGATCGACATCGCCACCGGCAAGACCGAGACGCTCACTCCGCGCCCGGCAGGTCCCAATGCCGAGCCTGTCTCGGCCACTGACCCGAAATGGTCCAGGGACGGCAAGGCGATCTATTACCTCACCGACCAGGGAACTCAGTTTCGCCGACTGGTGAGCCGCGACCTGGCCTCGGGAAAGATCGAGCCGCTGACCACGGGAGCTTCCAGCGACGTCGAGGCATACGACGTCAGCGACGATGGCTTGCGGATCGCCTGGGTCACCAACGAAGGCGGTTCCAGCGGCGTCTGGTACAAGATGAACGTACCTGGTTTTGGCATACCACTCAAGTTGAATTCGATGCCGTTGGGAGTTGTTTCCGGGCTGAACTTCCAGCCCGGATCGCATCGAGTCGGCTTCACGCTCGCGGCGCCGCGAGGGCCAACGGACGTCTATTCTTACGTTGCGGACATATCCCTCGTCGGCTCAGAGCCGAATATCAGTCGATGGACGTTTAGCGAGACCGGCGGTCTCAATACGAACCTCTTCGCCGAGCCTGAGGTGATCAAGTATCGGTCGTTCGACCAAAAAGAGATTCAGGCGTTTGCATACCGCCCGCCGCCTCAAAAGTTTCCGGGCCGGCGGCCGGTCTTGATCGACATCCACGGCGGTCCCGAGGGGCAGTTCCGCCCGGCATCCCTGGGCCGGCTCAATTACCTGGTGAGCGAGCTGGGGCTCGTCTTGATCTTTCCCAACGTGCGCGGGTCTTCGGGCTACGGCAAGGCATATCTGAAGCTCGACAACGGCAAGCTGCGGGAAGGCGCGGTCAGGGACATCGGTGCGCTCCTGGATTGGATTGGCAAACAGCCTGACCTCGACAAGAGCCGGGTGGGCGTCACCGGGGGTTCCTATGGAGGCTTCATGTCGCTGGCGGTCCAGACAACCTACAACGACAGGATCAAGGCCGGCATCGATATCGTGGGCATCTCCAATTTCGTCACGTTCTTGAAGAACACGCAGGGCTACCGTCGCGACCTGAGGCGCGTCGAGTATGGCGACGAGCGCGATCCCGAGATGCGGGCCTTTCTCGAGCGGATCTCGCCGCTCGCCCACGCCGGCCGGATCCACACGCCAATCCTGGTGGTCCAGGGTCAAAACGACCCGCGGGTGCCGCTCTCGGAGGCCGAACAGATGGTGGCCGCCCTCAAGAAAAACGCCGTGCCGGTGTGGTACGTAGTCGGCACCAACGAAGGACACGGCTTCGCCAAGAAGGTCAACCAGGACTATCTGCAAGCGGTCGAGGTCCTGTTTCTGAACCGCTATCTCCTGGGGCGGTAGAGCCAAGACTCCAGATTTGACGGCAGCAGCACCGACACCCTCGGCTTCTCAGGAGCACGGCATGCTGGTAGTCTGCCCGCCTATTCTCTTCGGCGCGAGGTTCGCTCTCGCGTCTGCGCACTCCCGGAAAAGGAACTGGCTTCGCAGGAGCGAATCCAAAGAGTGGGTCGATCTGGACTTACAAATCGTGATTCCGTCGGGTCGCGGCTGATTCTGGCGGTAATTGCATGTTTGGTCGCGATCATGCCGGCTGGTTGCGTTGGGATCGCGGCCGACGATATGCGGCTGTCCAGTGCGCTCGCGGACCGCTGGGAGCGATTTACGCGAACGAGCAGCCTGAGTGGGCCGACGGGGGTGATTCTGGCGCGGCATGGGCTTCTGGATCGGGCCGCGGCCGATCCTCTCGGTGCGGCCCAGGCGCTCGAGGCTCGCCTTGTGGTGCAGGGAGAGCCCGATGGAGCGCTGGGCCTGGCCGAGTTGTTCTATCAGGCGGGCCTTCAGAACCAGCAACGCGCGCCGCTGGCCGCGATGGCCCATTATCGCGACGCGGCTGCTCTCTCGGTGCTGGCGCTGGCTGAGCCGGACGGCTCTGGGCCTGACCTGGCGATCGAGCTGCACAACCATGCCCTGGCGCGATTGATCCGCCTGACTCGGTCTCGATCGATCCGTGAAGATCGGACCTGGCGCCGGCTACTCGAGGAACAGGGGCTGCTGCTGGAGACGTGCGAGCGTTATCTGGATCCCGGGGAGATTGCCGATTTGCGCGTTGCGGGCGATTTGCGCGTGACCGGGATGGAGCACGTCTATTTCACCAGGGGCCTGGGGGTGCCGCTGGTCGCGCATCGGGTGGCGGGCGTGGCACAGGCCGGCGATCGCCAGGATCGCTTCTTGCCGCACGAGCTCCAGACCGGCGCGACGGCCGTGATCATGCCGGGCGGCGGCCTGGTGGGCGGGCAGTGGCGGCTCGTGCCCCCGTCGCTCATCCTGTTCGACCCGTTCGTGGAACAATCGCTGGGCCTGGGCGCCCGGCAGGTTGAGCTGGCCAGCGACCGCACGACGCCGCTGGCCGCGCAGGTGGCCCGGGGACACCTCGCCACGCTGGAATGGCTGGGGCTTTTTGACTCCGACTTCAAACGGCCGGGCTTCGAGAGCGGGCTCTACATGATGCGCCCCTACGAACCGGGCAAGATCCCGGTGGTCTTTGTGCACGGGCTTTTCTCCAGCCCACGGGCCTGGATGCAGACGATCAACGAGCTCCGCAATTCGCCGGAGCTCGATGCGCGTTTTCAGTACTGGGTGTTTCTCTACCCGACGGGCTTGCCGATCCCGTCCTCGGCCGCACGGCTGCGTGATTCGCTGGTGGACGTGCGCGAGTCGCTCGACCCGGCCCACGTCGACCAAGCGCTCGATCGCATGGTCCTGGTCGGCCACAGCATGGGCGGGATCTTGTCGAAGATGATGGCGCAGGACACCGGTCTGGCCCTCTGGGATGCGGCCATCACGGTCCCGCACGACCAGTTCAAGGGCCCGCCCGAGCTCAGGACGGGCCTCGATCATGTCCTGGTCTTTCAGCCGCTGCCATTCGTGCGGCGGGTGGTTTTCGTCGCGACGCCGCACCGGGGCAGCCCGATTGCCAATAGTCTGTTCGGCCGGACGATCTCGGACCTGGTGCGCCGGCCGGCCGCGCTGGCCAGCCGCATCAATGAGATCGAGAAGTTAAACGGTCCGAACGTGATCGCGCGCGAGCTGCGCAGTCAGCCGCTCAACGCGATCGGCAACCTGCGTACCAACAGTCCGATCCTGGCCGCTCTCGACCATATCTCGGTCAGCCCCACGGTACCGTATCACTCGATCATTCCCCTGATTGGAGGCCAGAAAGGCAGCTTCGACGGCGTGGTGGAATATCGCAGCTCGCATCTGGATCGGGCGGTTTCGGAGCGGATTGTGGCGGGCACGCACAGCTCGCAGGAAGACCCGCAGGTGACCCGCGAGCTGCGCCGCATTTTGCTCGAGCATCTCACGACGGCCGATCCGGCTGTCGTCCAGACGGCGGGGCCTTGAAAAATGTCCCGGCCCGCGATGGCATCGTCAGTCCCTCGAGGCCATCACGGCATCGATCCAGTCTTTCGTCATCTTAATGAAGGCTGGGTTGAACTTGCCCGTTTTGAAGTTCTTCAGGCTTTCTGACTCAGTGGCGAAGTTGTGGAAGATGTGGTCGGAGCCAGGGAGCACGGCACTTTTGCCCCAGCCTGGATGGGCTCTGTTCACGATGTCCGCGATCAGTTTGTGATCGGCGTCGTAAGTGACAAAGTCACTGGCTCCCCGGACGGCAAGGACATGCGCGTTGCACGTTGCCCAGTAGGCCGCGAAGTTGGTCTCGACGAGTTGTCGCCAAAAAACGAGTGCTTTGCCGTTAAACAGGCCGCCTGGGAAAAGACTGTCTGCCAGGCCCGCGAGCTTCGGATGCGATTTCTTGACTTCGTTGACCGATTGGTTTTCCAGGAAAACGAGCGCCAGGAGTTGAGAACCCTGACGCACAAGATCATCCGCCTTTTCAAATGTATCGCCGGCCACCAGGCCCTGGTAACGAAGCGTGTCGAGGAGATACTCGAACCACGTCCGGGATGCCACGCCATAGACCACCAGCCCCTTGACCGGATTCTCGGCGGCGATCATCGGGCCGAACGCACCACCCATGCTATGCCCAAAGATAAACACATTGCCGAAGTCGACTTCCTTTGTTTCTTTGAGCTGTTTGAGCGACTGGCGATAGATGTCGAGCTCGGTTGTGTAATCCATCTCCGCGAACGGTCCGCCTTCGCTATCTCCAACGCCCGGTTTCTCGACTCGCAACGTCACGAAGCCCGAGTTCGCGAATTCGAACAAGATCGGGCCATCAAGCGTTGCGACGTCGCCGGTCGAACCTTCGAGCGTGAAGTCGTAGGAGATAGGAGAGAACCCCTGGATGAAGAGGAATCCCGGATATTTGCCGGGCTTCGTGGGTCTGGTAACGATCGTTCGCATCCTCTTGCCGTGGCTCACCACGTGGCCATAGACGACGTCGTAGTTGGCATTTCCTGGATCTCGCGGCTTTTCCATCAAAGTGGTTTCGAGTTCGGTTGACTTTCCGTTCCGCACCACCGTGATGGATAACGGCCGGCCCGCGGGGAGTTCACGTACAGTCGCGAGGATGGAACTTGGGCCGACCGGCTTGCCGTTCAGTGCCACCACAATGTCGCCACTCTTGATTCCGGCTCGATCGGCGGTCAGTCCGGCGACCGGCTGAATCGCCACGACGCCTACGCCCGGTTTGAGCTTAAGGGTGGTGGCCTGCTCCACAGACACCGGTGCGACCGGAAGTCCCAACGAGCCGCGTCGCGGGAGTACGTCCGATCCCGAGGCGTCATGAGTCATCAAGGCCAGGAGAAGCGAAATGAGTCTCATAAACTGCTGCTGAGTTGCCATCAGTTACCTCCTTGGTTCTTCCTGGGCGATGGGTTCAGGTTAACCGAGCAAGGCGTAGACACGGACAGGCCCCCACCGAGTCGGAAAGACCACGGTGCTTTGATTATCAGCGCTTCCCCAATCGGAAACAATAAGAACCGTAGTGGCGGTTTTGGTCGCGGCCGACCGCCAACGAAAAGCGGGTGCGTGGAGGTTCCCACGCGCGCTGGCCAACGGGCGGTCAGTTTCATGAGGGCGATTTTGATGTCGTGGCCGACCGCCAATCAAAAATGCGTGTCTGGAAGTCCACCCGCGGTGCGAGACTGAAACGCAAAAAAACTCGGCGAGCCTGTGGACAGCGGCTCTCCGTTTCCGGATATCTGGTTAGGGAGCCGAAGCATGGCCGATCCGGCGGGCGACGAAAACCAGCTTCTCATCGAGCGTGCCTTGGCCGGCGACGAGTCGGCGCTGGCTGCGCTTTTCGACGGCTATCGTAACCAGTTGCGGCGGATGATCCGCCTGCGCCTTGACCGCCGGCTGTCGGGCCGAGTCGATTCCTCTGACGTGCTTCAAGAAGCATATCTCGATGTTCGACGGCGAATCGGCGAATATGCCAGCGACCGTGCGGCCATGCCGTTTCATCTCTGGCTCCGCCTGGTGGCCGGCCAGAGGCTCACTGACATGCACCGGTTTCATCTGGGTGCCCAGATGCGCGACGCCGGCCAGGAAGTCTCGCTCCACCGCGGACCGTTCCCCCAGGCCAGCTCGATCTCGCTGGCAGCCCAGCTCCTCGGCAAGATGACCAGCGCCAGCCACGCTGCGATCCGCGCGGAGCACAAGCTGATCGTCCAGGAGGCGCTCAACGGCATGGACCCGATCGACCGCGAGGTCCTCGCCCTGCGGCATTTCGAGCAGCTCTCCAACGACGAGACCGCGCTCGTGCTGGGCCTGAGCAAGTCGGCGGCCAGCAATCGTTATATTCGAGCCCTCAAGCGGCTCAAGGAAATCCTGTCGTCGATTCCGGGCCTGAGGGAGCAGCTCTGATGAACACCTCCAGCGACGAGCGCAACCCGGTCGAGCTTCTGGCCGAGGAGTTCCTCGACCGCAAGCGCCGCGGGGAACATCCGACGCTCCGCGAATACGTCGAGCGCTACCCCGACCTGGCCGACGAAATTCGCGACCTGTTCCCGGCGCTCCTCATGATGGAAGACCTTGGCGAGAGCTCCGGCGCCACGACCGGCTCGCTGGCCGCTGATAACGGCGCGGCGGTCGGCACGCGGTTCGAGCGGCTGGGCGACTATCGGATCCTCCGCGAGATCGGCCGCGGCGGCATGGGGGTGGTTTACGAGGCCGAGCAAGAGTCATTGGGCCGGCGGGTGGCGCTCAAGGTGCTATCGGCCGGGTCGTTGCTCGATCCCAAGCAGGTGCGGCGGTTCGAGCGGGAGGCGAAGGCGGCGGCCAGGCTGCACCACACCAACATCGTGCCGGTTTTCGGCGTCGGTCGGCACGACGGGCACCATTATTTCGTGATGCAGTTCATCGCCGGTCTGGGTCTGGACGTGGTGCTCGACGACTTGCGGAGGCTGCGAACGGGCAACTCAGGCGCGAGCCCGGCCGCGGAGCCCGCGCCGGCGGCGAACCGGGTGGCCGGCCTGACGGGAGTGAACGTGGCCCGCTCGCTGATCACCGGCCGGTTCGACGCCGAAGCGCCGGTGGCAGACGGCTGCTTGACCGAGTCCTTCGAGGGGGCGGCCTCCGCCCCACCCGCCGCCGCGAACGGCCCCCCGGCTGCGGCAGAACCCTCGGCGCGCTCCTGCCTGGCTCGTCCGAGCTGTCGGCATCGTCCGACCCCGACCGCCAGTTCTATCGCAGCGTCGCCCGCATCGGTATCCAGGTAGCCGAGGCCCTGGAATACGCCAATCGCCAGGGCATCCTGCATCGCGACGTCAAGCCGTCGAACCTCTTGCTGGACAATCACGGCAATGTTTGGGTGGCCGACTTTGGGCTGGCGAAGACGGCCGAGGCCGACGACCTGACGCATACCGGCGACATTCTGGGCACGATCCGCTACATGGCGCCGGAGAGGTTCTCGGGTCATTGTGATGCGCGGTCGGATGTGTACAGCCTGGGACTGACGCTCTACGAATTGGTCGCATTGCGGCCGGCGTACGAGGCATCGGACCGGCACGCTTTAATGGAGCGGGTGCTGCACGAGGAGCCGGAGCGGTTGAAGAAGCTGGCTCCGAGCGTGCCGCGGGACCTGGAAACGATCGTGGCCAAGGCGATCGCCCGCGACCCTGTGGCGCGGTACGCGACGGCGGGGCGCTGGCGGAGGACTTGCAGCGGTACGTGGAGGACCGTCCCATCCGTGCGCGGCGGACCTCACCCGCGGAGCAATTGATGCGCTGGTGCCGGCGGAACAAGCGACTGGCAGCCTCGATCGGCGTGGCGGCTGCGGCGCTCTTGGCTGTGGCCGTGCTGGCCCTGGCGTACGCCCAAGAACAGTCTCGTTTCGCAAGGCACCAGTCACTTCGTGTCGCCGAGCAGACGGAGGCGACGAACAAGATCAAGCGGCTGGCCGACAACCTCGAGCAACGAAGCAAGGCGCTCGAGTCGTCCCTGTCCGAGTCGAACCGCCGGCTGGCGACGCTCAACTTCGAGCGTGGTCAGGCCGCTTTCGAGAAGGGCCAGGTGGGCATCGGGATGCTGTGGACCGTCGAGTCGCTGCGCATTGCGACCGAGGCGGGAGACAAACCCGGCCGGCACGTTGCCATGGCCAACCTGTCGGCCTGGCGGCGCCACTACGTCGAGCTGAAGGAGGTCTTCTCCCACGGCGACGCGGTGAACTCGGTCGCCTTCAGCCCCGACGGCAAGCTGATCCTCACCGGGGGTAGGGACAAGACGGCGCGGCTGTGGGATGCCGCCACCAGCCGGCCCCTCGGCCAGCCCATGGAGCATTCGGAAGAAGTGAAGTCCGTGGCGTTCAGCCCCGACGGCAAGACTATCCTCACCGGGAGCTTGGACAAGACAGCGCGGCTGTGGGACGCCGCCAGCGGACGCCCGCTCGGCCAACCTCTGGAGCATTCGGCCGCTGTGAGTTCCGCGGCGTTCAGCCCCGACGGCAAGACGATCGTCACCGGGTGTTTGGACAAGACGGCGCGGCTGTGGGACGCCGCCACCGGCCGGCCCCTGGGCCGGCCCCTGGAGCATCCGGGCATGGTGTACTCCGTGGCGTTCAGCCCGGACGGCAAAACGATCCTCACCGGGAGCTATTATGACGAGCCGGCGCGGCTGTGGGACGCCGCCACTGGCCGGCCTCTCGGCCAACCGATGGCGCATTCGGGCATAATCTGGTCCGTGGCGTTTAGCCCGGACGGCAAGACGATCCTTACGGGGTGCTCTGACAAGACGGCGCGGCTGTGGGACGCCGCCACCAGCCGGCCACTCGGCCAACCTCTGGAGCATTCGGGCTGGGTGTTCTCCGTGGCGTTCAGCCCGGATGGCAAGACAATCCTCACCGGGTGCGATGACAACACGGCCCAACTCTGGGACGCTGCCACCGGTCAACGGATGGGCGGGCCCCTGGAGCACCGAGGCGCGGTCTGGTCCGTGGCGTTCAGCCGTGACGGCCAGTCGATCCTCACCGGCAGTCATGATGGAACGGTACGACTTTGGGACGGCGAGGTCGGTCAGCCCAGCGGCCGGCTGCTCGATTACGGCAGCGAGGTTTACGCCACGGAGTTTGGCCCGGACGGCAAGACGATCCTCACCGGGAGCTGGGATGGTAAAGTCCGAAGGTGGGACGTCGCGTCGGGACATCCTCTTGGCCAGCCCGTGGAGCTGGGATCCGGGATCTCGGCCATGGCACTCGGCCCGGGCGGCAAGACGATCCTCACCGGGAACAGGGACAAGACGGCGCGGCTGTGGGACTCCGCTACCGGCCGGCCTCTCGGCCAACCCATGCCGCATTCGGGCAGGGTCTGGTCCGTGGCGTTCAGCCCCGACGGCAAGACGATCCTCACCGGGAGCTTTGACAAGACGGCGCGGTTGTGGGACGCCGCCAACGGGCGCCCGCTCGGCCGGCCTCTGGAGCATTCGGCCGAGGTGATGTCCGTGGCATTCAGCCCCGACGGCAAGACGATCCTCACCGGGAGCTGGGACGGGACGGCGCGGCTGTGGGACTCCGCCACCGGCCAGCCCGTCGGCCACCTGCTGGCGCATCCGGGCGGGGTGCTTTCCGTAGCGTTCAGCCCCGACGGCAAGATGATCCTCACCGGGAGCTATGACAAGACGGCGCGGCTGTGGGACGCCGCCACCGGCCGCCCATTCGGCGCACCCCTTGCGCATCCCGCGGCGGTGGACCGCGTGGCGTTCAGCCCGGATGGCAAAATGATCCTCACCGGGAGCCGGGACAAGACGGCGCGGCTGTGGGATGCCGCCACGGGCCGGCCTCTCGGCCAACCCATGCGGCATTCGGGCCTAATCTGGTCCGTGGCGTTCAGCCCGGATGGCCGGTCCCTGCTCACGAGTGATCTCCGTACCGCCCGGGTGTGGGATGCCCCGGCGCCTTTGCCCGACGACGTGCCGCGGCTGGCCGCCTGGGTCGAGGCCGCCACCGGGCTGGAGATGGATGAGCGCGGCGCGGTCCGGGTGCTCGACCGCTCCGCGTGGCTGGAGCGTCGCCAGCGGCGTGAGCACCTCGGCGGGCCGCCGCCGCCGGACCCGGCGCCGCGGCTGGACCCGATCCTCTTCGGCCTCGTCCCAACGGCGCGCGGCGACGCTTGGAAAGAGCGCGGCCTGTGGGACCGGGCCGAGGCCGCCTATGCCGAGGCGGCCCACGCCCGGCCGCTCAACACGTCGGTCTGGTACGCCTGGGCCCGCTTGCACGTCGAGCGCGGCCATTTCGACCGGGCCGCGGCGACGCTCGCCGAAGCCGTCCGGCTGATGCCCGAAGATTCGCAACTCCGCGTTCGTTTCGGCCTCGCCCTCCTGTCGGCCGGCGATCGGGCCGGCTGGCGGAGGTCGAACGTCGCGTTGCTCGATCGCTTCGGCGGAACGAGCAACGCGAGGATAGCCGATCCAGTCGCCTGGGCTTGCGTGCTGGGGCCTGAGGGGACCGCCGATCCCGAGGTGCCGATCCGGCTTGCCGAGGCCGCCGTCCGGGGCGCGACGGAAACCACGATAAAGGCCGATTGCTTGACCACGCTCGGGGCCGCGCTGAATCGCGCGGGCCGGTTCGACGCAGCGATTCGCCGGCTCGAGGAAGGCATCGGGCTCAGGGGCGAGGTAGGTGTGCCTCTGGAATGGGCGTTCCTGGCCATGGCCCACCAGCGCGTGGGCCATCGTGATGAGGCAATACGGTTGCTCGAGCGCCTACGCGAACATCAGCCCAGCGCGGACCCGGTCGAGTTCTGGAAAGAGCTGGAAATTCGCCTGCTGCGTAGCGAGGCCGAGGCGGTGATCCTGTACGATCCGGTGTTCCCGGCCGATCCATTCGCGAACTAAGCGGAATTCTGAATCTTTCGGACCCTGTAGCAAGGAAATCGGGCGGCATGCTTTGCCCCAAGGCGGAACATGGCAGAAAAACTCGTTGGTTCGCTCTGCGTGGGAATGACGTCTTCGACGCTCCGCGTCGTCCGGTCGCAGCAGAGGGCCGCAGAGCGGCCGGGGAGGCATTTCCACGCAGAGCGTGGGAACGAGTGCACCGATTTCCCCGCTAGAACGTAGTCGTCCACGAAATCGCCCGCGTCGTAGATGATCGGCCGTCCGTTGTAGAGCTCGATCCCCTGGAAGATGTGGGCGCTGTGCCCGAAGAAGAAACCGGCCCCCGCGTCGATCACCGCGTGCGCGAACTGCCGGAACAGAGGGCTGGGACGTTGGACCTTGTTGGGCCCCCAGTGGATCGTGAATACCACCAGGTCGGCCCCCGCGGCTCGGGCCTGGGCAATGCTCTCCCGGACGGGGCTGAAGGCTTGTTCATCGAGCGCGATCGGGAGGTAGTTGGTCCCCGGCACGCCGGATTGTGCGGCCCATCCCGGTTCGTTATCGGTGAAGGCGATGATCCCGATACGCAAGCCCAGCGCCTCGAGAAGCGCCGGCCGCCGCGCCTCCGCGAGATTGCGGGCGGCACCGGCAAGAGCGGTTTCCGCTTGCTGGAGCAAGTCGAGCATCTCGAGCAGCGCCTCCTCGTCGTAATCGAGGACGTGGTTATTCGCCAGAGTCACGCAATCCAGGAAATGTTCACGAAAATGGCTGCCAGTTCGTCAACAGTCGAGTCGTTGGACGACCACTCTACGGCAGGAAGCTGCTCTTATCGGCGAGCTTCCTCGGCAGATACTCATCCATCACGAAGTTCAGTCCCCACTTGGCGAGCGCCTGCTGCTCGGCGCGCACGCCCAGCGCCATGAGCTGTTCGATGGCGGCAATCCACTCCGGATAGGCCGCGAAGAAGGGGTCGTTCCGGATGGCGTCCTGCGCCCGCTTGATATCGGTTTTATTCAAGGGATGCGTGGCATCTTCGAGCCCGTAGTCGCGGATATCACGCGGTGTGACGCCCAGATAGCGCGCTCGGGGCACGCAAAAGAACTGATTGATGTGCGCCGCGTTGCCCGAACCCGCCTTGAGCGTCCGGTAAATATTGGCGAATCCGTAAGGGTCGCAATCCACGAAACAATACACAGGCAAGTCTCTCTCATCCGTAAGCCGACGCAGGAAGCGGCGCGTGGCCCGGGTGGGAACTCCGCCCATCTCGACCAGAATGCAGTTGGCCTTCTTCCAGAAGCGGTGGTTGTTCAAGCGCTGGAACATGCCGCCTGTCTCGATCGCCAGCACAAACTCGGCGTTCGTGCGAAAGCCGAGGTGCTCCACCGAGCGTGGAATACTGTAGGCGCCGGTGCCGAGATTGCGACAGTCGATTTCAAGCTCGGCGCCGCTCTCCGGATGAGAATCGATCACGACCAGTTCACCGGCGACCGAGCCGCCGTGCGAATCGGCGTAAAAGCGCAACTGCTCGCGCGACAATCCCTGCAAAGATGCCAGTGCCTCGATGTCATCCATGATCGCGTCCGACTCGGGCTGGTCGGCAAAGCGGCAATCCCCCCAGTTCTTGCTGACGTAATAGGCTTCGCGTTTCGTGGCGAAGTCGTTGCTCCGCACCATCTCGCCCGATGTGGCCAGGAGCCGGAGCGTCTGTGCGAAGGAGCGGATCGTGTTGACGGAGAGCGTCCGCGTCTTGTGGATCGCGCCCAGCTCGAGATATCCCGTTTCGAAGTCGTAGCTCACGTTGCTCAGGCTTCGAACCAGAATGTCGATAGAGGGTAACTCGCCCCGGGCGATGGCTTCCCGCACCCGGCGGGCGATGCCGTCGATGAACGCGAGGGTCTTGGCATCCAGGTCCGCCCGCTGGGAATCACCGCCGTCGCGCTTCGGGCGCTTGCTTGCCATCACAGGCTCCGTTTCTCGTGCAGAAGGTTGTCCAGCCTGACGATTATCCGCTGCCGCTCGTCGTCGCTCAACTCGAGGATCTGCTGGAGCGCGAGCCCGATGTGGGACAGGTATTTCTCAAGGTGCGCCCGCTTATCGAATTCGTCCTGGACGCGAGTCTCGTGGTGCAGGTGTGCGGCCAGCCGGCGGCCGCATCTTTGCAGGCCGAGCCGGATCTCCTTGACGATCTCCGGATAAGGGGCGATCGCCTCCTTCGCCTCGGACGCGTACGGAACCCACACCGAGGCGATGTGGACCAGGATGACCAGCGGCGCATGCGGAAGGGCGCCCTTCGGTTGCTCGAGGCCGTAGGCGTGCCAGTTCGTTTGCACGACGGCTCTGGTGATGGCGCACCCTTCCTGGTCGTAGAGCAGCGGAACCCTGTTCGCAAACCGCAGCAGATACGCCGGCTCGTCGCCCCGTGGCTCCAGTTCCGGCGTCGCGCTCGGGCGCTGCCAAATCGTCTTGTGGATGTGTCCGTGTTCATCCAGCGCGAGATGCGTGCCCGCCGCCTGTCCGTAAGCGAGGCCGACCTCGATCTGAAACGGGTTGCCGCGGTAGACGGCGGCAGGCCGCGTCGTCACCGTGGAAAAGCTCGCATCGAGCTGCTGCTGCAACCCTTCGGCAAGCCGCACTTCGCCGATGGGAGAAAGGCAATCGGTGCGGGGAGCAATGACCGGCACCGTCTGGATCGCCCGATAGAGCGCCCGCGACTGCTGATGCGCGATCCGTTTCGGATACGAGCGTTCGGTCAGGCCCTGATTCGCCTCCTTGATGATCCTGCGCGCCGTCTTCCGTCCCACGCGCGAAAGGTCGTTCTCGAGAAACTGCAAGAGCGTACGGCTCTCGGTATTGCTCAGCATCGCGATGAGCTGCCCCAGCTCAACGCCGCGCGGATGCGGCTTGACGTCCACCGGGCGGGGCGGAAGCTCGGTGCTTGTGCGCGCGTGGTCCCACTCGTCGCCGTGCGGGCCTTGAAAGTGGATGGTCACATGAGAATTGGCGATGGCCGTCTGCTTGAGATAAGTGCCGATGGAATGGCCGCCCTTGTGATAGTGCCCCTCGATCCGTGCTTCAACGCGCGTGCCGTGCGGCCGATCCCAGGGGACTCGCTTCTTCCGGTGAATCTCGGGCAGGTTCTTCGCGGTGTTGATTGAGACGAAGAGTTCCGTCGCCGTGGGTTCACCCTGGACGCGGCTCAAGACGTGCAGGGGTTTGCCGGTCGTGAGCTGAGCATACATTCCCGCCGCCGCGATTCCCATTCCCTGCTGGCCGCGCGACTGACTGAGCTTGTGAAATTTCGAGCCGTAGAGGAGCTTGCCGAAGATGCGCCCGAGCTGTTCTTCCACGATCCCCGGTCCGTTGTCTTCGACAGCGATGCGGAGCACGTCGTCTCCTTCGCTCGCAACCTCGACCCGGATCTCGGGAAGAATGCCGGCCTCCTCGCAGGCATCGAGCGCGTTATCGACCGCCTCCTTGACGGTGGTCAGAGCCGCTTTCGACAGCGAATCAAAGCCGAGCAGGTGGCGGTTCTTCAGGAAGAACTCGGAAACCGAGATGTCGCGCTGGTGAGCCGCCATCTCGTGAGCGGTGTTGGGATGGGGAGCTTCGCGCGTCATGCTTCCCATTGTATCACCGACTGGCGGAACCGTTGAGCAGCGTGCAGAGGGTCGTCGCCGTTCTCGGCTTGCCCCTGGGCACCGCCCGCGAATAAGTTTGGCGTATTCATCGTTGTGGTGCAGGCGTCCCGCCTGCATTCCCCGTACCGGCTGGCGGGACGCCCGCACCACAATTGGCAAAGTTATTTTGCGCGGTCCCTTGGATGTCTTACCCCCCGCACCCATTGCCTTCCGCACCAAGCTCAAGTTTGCCATTGCAGTTCGGAAAAGATTAAGATTTTCGTGGCAGGTTTCCGGCCGTGCCGGCCTTTCTATACTCGATGGCAGCGGCAAACGAGACCCCGAAGGTTGGGATATCGGGAGACACTGCGATGGACGCCCCTGCTTCGATCCACTCGAGCGATCAAAAGCGGAGTTGTCCCAGGTCGGCCGGGTTCCCGTAGTCCGGCGCGGCGCCAGGCCGGTGCCGCCGGCGGCGACGAACGTGGCACCTGCCTCGCCCGAGGCCAGGGCCAGGACGCCGGGCGATGACGCCGCGGCCAAGATCGTCGCGGAGCTTTCCGCAGGCCATCCCGGCAAGGTCATCATCCCGATTGCCTGACTGGCATTGCGTTCGACGGTCCTCGCAAGGGCGAGCAACTCACGCCAATTCCGAGGATCGAGACGGATTGGGGCCATGGCTGAACGAAACAGGCTCGCGCTGGTCGGTCACCGGGCGGGCGGTTTCCGGGCCGCACAAGGGGCAGACTAACAAACGCGATGCAATTCGCCAGTCTCCGCACTGTCATATCCGGGCAGCTCGCCCAGGGCTCTGCGGTAGGATGGCGAGCGCGCAACCTGGAGCAGGGCCTGGATCCGATGGTCTCCCTGCCAGCGATCGGGGAAGCAGAGGTCATAGGTCTCTTGGCGGACGGTGAGGAAACCCAGGCCGGCTTCCTCGCTCACGAGGCGCAGGCAGACGCCCGCGTCGGCCCACCCGCTGCGGACGGCCTCGGCAACGCCGCGGTGATCGGAGGCCAGCCGCCGGGGGGGCCGTCGGTCTCCGAAGAGCTCGTCGAGGCACTGCCGCGCCCCGGACCCGTCCTCCCGGCCGACCCACCGCAAATGGGAACCCACCACCCCGCGGATCGATGTGATCCTCAGACCGGGTGCCAGGGCAACACCTTCCTCCCAGCGGGCGGCCCGGAGCAAGGTGTACCCAGGGCCGAGCTCGCGCCGGACGATCACCGCGTTCCCGCCCGGCTGCCCGGCGGGAGTGAGATGCACGCCCGCGACGTGCAAGAGCCCCTGGCGGAGCAATGAAAGTGCCGCGCGGCTGGAACGCGGCAAGGTGATGAGCCGAACGCCCGCGGCGCGCGCAAGCGCCGCGGCCAGCAAACCCGCCGCGGGATCGCAACAGCCCATCACCAGCGTATGCTCGGGATCAGCCTCGACTTCGCCCCGGGACGAGCCAGCGTGGTAAACGCCGTCATGAGGGATCACGCCCGACACGGTCGCCTCCGCGGGATAGAGCTTCATGCTCCCTCCCAGTTCGGCCTTCCAGTAGCGGCAAGGCTCGCGACCAGGGGACCAGGCCCAGGAAGGTTCGCGGGGCCCGGCGCCACGCAGGCGGAACAAGTCCTCAACCCGGCATTCCAGAGCTGCGGCCAGGGCCAGCGCCGCCGCCGTCGAGGGGACGAGCCGGCCGGTCTCGATGGCGCTGATCCCCGCCCGCGAAAGCCCTGCCCGCCCGGCCAACTGATCCTGCGACCAGCCGCGCAAGGTGCGGCGATCCCGCACGTCGTTCTCGAACTGCTGTGGGTTGGCCATGATCGTATCAGCTTACGCCACTCTTGTATCAGCTTCAAGCGGGCGGTATAAGAGATCCTCCTTGACACGATCGTAGCATGATGCGCCACGAACGTATCGACAACAAGAACGGGCTTACCGAGCGTTGCAGAAAGACATCACCATGAGAACCCGCCGCAAGCGTCCCGCTTTCACACTCATCGAGCTCCTCGTGGTCATCTCCATCATCGCGGTGCTCATCGCCCTGCTGCTGCCCGCGGTCCAGTCCGCACGCGAAGCTGCCAGGCGAGCACAGTGCAGCAACAACATGAAACAGATCGGCCTGGCCTTGCACAACTACATGACGGCAATAAATACCCTGCCGCCGGGCCGGTTCAACTCGCACATTGCGGGCATGGGAAACGTGTGGGGTGGATACTCGCAAATACTCCCACAGCTCGACCAGCAGGTGATTTTCAACTCGTTCAATTTCAGCCTTGCACCCGAGTTGGAGGCCAACCTCCCATCGGCCGCGGCCAACTTGACCGGTGCGGGCACCTTTATCAACTCGCTTCTCTGTCCGACCGATGCGGCGCCGGCCGTGCTGATCACCGTCGCCGGTGAAAACTACGCCACCCACAACTACGATCTGAACGTGGGCTCGAACTACCCGCTTCAGGAAGTGTACCCGGCAGGCGTGGTTTCGCCGTTTGGTGCGTTGCCCAACGGCGTCTTCTTCGAGAACCGTGGCGTCGGCCCGGCCGAGTTCACCGACGGCATGTCGAACACCGTCGCCGCGGCCGAGACAATCCGTTCGAACCAGAACTCGACCTATGCGACCGACCCGACCCGCGTCTTCCTCGTGACCGGCAACAACACGAGCACCGGGCCAGCGCTGACCAGCGACGCCGATTACGCGGCCTTCTGCCTGTCGCTGCCGCCGAGCACGACCCAGTTTCAGGCGACCAAGGGCGTCCGCTGGCACTATGGCGCGCCCGGCCACTCGATGTACAACCACCGCAGGGGCCCTAATGATCCGAACCCGGACTGCCGCGGCGGCCTGCCGCACAGCAACAAGTCCGACCCGGAATGGAGCTTTCTCTCGCTCAACGTCGCCACGCGGAGCAACCACCCGGGCGGCGTCCAGGCGCTGATGGCCGATGGCCACGTCCAGTTCATCAAGAACTCGATCAACCTGGCAATCTGGCAGGCACTCGGGAGCCGCAACGGAGGCGAGGTGATCTCGGCGGATGCGTACTGAATCCGCCCACGTTGACACGCCCGGTGCGACCGACTATATTCGCCAATCAGAATGAAAGAGGCACCGCAGAGACTGACCGCGCTTGATGAATCGACCCGGATGCTCATGGCGTTCGCAGACCCGGTACGTCTTCGCCTCCTGAGCTTGTTGAGTGGCGAGCGGAAGGAAGTGTGCGTCTGCCATCGCTACCGATGCGTCTTGACCGAGCTTGTGGCCAGCCAACTCGAACCCGTCTCCTGAGAGGAGCCGCTCCGATGCCGCTTCGCAGTCTGATTCGCTATGTTGCGCTCGCTCTGTTTCTGGTTCCCGCCACCCGCTCGTGGGCGGGTGACGACGTGGGACCACTGGTCCGCTCGCTGTGGCTGGTCCAGCGGTACGGTACGGTCGAGTCCGTCAAGCCCGAGAACGATCAGAAGACCAAGGGCAAGCTCTCGAAGGCCCTGGGTAAACCAGGCATCCTCACTGCTGTGGGAGTACAGGGACTCATGAACCCCTCGACCTTCGCCAAGCTTGCCGGGCGCGACGAACAACTCGATGCCGCCCTGGTCAAGAAGCTTCTGGAAGCCGGCCTGCCCGAATCCCGCAAGGCGCTCAACCCCAGGGTCGCTGCTTATGCCGATATGCTGACGACATCGTTCGATATGATCGACGAGCCGCACCGGGAAGCCGGCCGGAAACTGGTGGACTGGATCGTCGAGAACGACAAGCCGGGGCAGCCGCTGCACCTCACGGCGATCTGCACGGGCAACACGCGTCGTAGCATCCTCGGTGCGACCTTGGGCAACATCGCCGCCGCCTACTACGGGATGCCCGAAATCCGCTTTCACAGCGGCGGGACGGCCCCCAGCGCGTTCAATCCCCGGACGATCACCGCGCTCAAAGAGATCGGCGTCGCGATCGAGCCGACCGGTCAGGAGGCCCCGCGCGGCGAGCCCAACACTGCCAACCCGATTTACGTCGTCCGGTGGGGCCAGGGTTTGGAAGCGACCGAGTTCTCCAAGACATATTTCGACACCAGCAATCCGCGGCAGGGATTTGCGGCCCTCATGGTCTGTGGTGAGGCCGATGCTGCCTGCCCGCTGGTCAAGGGAGCCGCAATCCGCATCGCGATGCCGTACCTCGATCCCAAGATCTACGACCACGGCAGCTACGAGTCGCAGAAGTACGCCGAGCGCCGCGACGACATTGGCAGGCTCATGCTCAGCGTGATGATGCAGGTCAAGAACCGCCTGAACCAGGAGTCCTCTTGATCGCGATCATTTCGCCTTCTTCGCCTGAAGTTCGCTGATCTCCTTGGGTAGGGCGAAGGTGTCGGCGGGGAGCTTGACATTGTGCTTGATGTCGGTGAAGTTCATGACGATCTCCTGGCCGAGCACCTTCTGCGTGACCGAAGTGGCCATGAGTACGCCGTCGATCTTGCGGTAATCGCCGGGGTACGCTTCGACGGTCATTTCGCCCATCGGGCCGTTCATGGTGATGGCCTGCTTGACGATCAAGTGACTGGCGACGTCGAAGTACTGGACAATCGGCTTGCCGGTTTTGCGAGTCAAGACAACCTTGGCCGCGGGCTTGCCTGCGACATCCTCGACCGCGACGCATTCCGCCTTGACGAATCGTTCCTTCCAGCGGATCTCGCCGTAAAAGCTCGCTTGCATGAGCGCGATATCCTTCTCGTCTCCTTCCAGGATTCGCGCGCCGCCGATGGACGAAATCTCCCACGCGGCCTGGCCGTCGGTCCCTTGTCGAGTCGTGCCGAAGGGCCCAAGTTCGGTCATTGTCGTCAGCTTGTCCGGTGCGGCCTGGGTCACCGTGACCTTCCCTTTGATGTTGGCCGCGGCGATGTCCAGGGTTCCTGTGCTCACCCTGTTGGTGAGCTTCTCGTACGCACCCTTGCCGCCGGTCGCCTCGACGTACTGGTCGAGCACGTCCTCGGCCTTTGGAAGCGCTGCCGTCGCCTGACCGAAGGCGCCCGGGACACTTACTGCCGACATCGACAACACGAACACTAACACGGCAAAACGCATCATCGAACGGATCATCTCGGGAGACTCCTGAAGGAAGAGAGAGATCGGATCAACGCAGGTCAAACGCTGTAATCTGGCCTCCTGCCCCAGCTACCTCAGCAGCCGCCAGCCGACGATCAAGCCAATTGCCACGGCCACCACGGCCACGATCAGCCGCCAGCGGTCATACGCCAGCGTTTTCCTCGGTTTCGCCAGCCGATTGCTGCTGGCGCTGCGGTGTTTCACGAAGACAGTCGAGAGCACCTCGGATGGGGGTTGCTTCCTGGCGCCGGCGCGCTGCGACGTAGCAACTTCATAAATCGACTCCGGCTCGGGCGCCTTCGCCTGGCGATCGTCGACGACCATGAGCGGGCGGGGCGCCTTGCCGCCGGCGGATCCCCGGCATGACTGGAGCTCGCTGATCACCGCGGCCATGGTCTGCGGCCGATCCTGGGGCGACTTGGCCAGGAGGTGCTGGAACGTGGCATCGAGCGCTTCCGAAATGTCGCGCCGCGCTGCACGCAGAGACGGAATCGGCCGTTCGCGGTGGCCTAAGAGCCGCTCCATGAAGGTCTGGCCGCCAAACGGGGACCTGCCGGTCAGAAGATAGTGCAGCGTGCACCCGAGCGAGTAAATGTCGGAGCGGCCGTCGGCCATCCTCGGGTCGTAGGCCTGCTCGGGCGACATGTAATCGACGGTGCCCACGATCGAGCCGCTGACCGTCAAGTCGGCCTCGGACCCTCCGGCGGCCAGCAGGTCCTGGGTCTGATTCACCCGCGCCAGGCCGAGGTCGAGAACCTTGACCGTACCCGAAGAATCGAGCAGAAGATTGGCGGGCTTGATGTCCCGGTGAACGATGCCATGATCGTGCGCTTCTTGCAGGCCGCGGGCTGCCTGGATGATGCAATCGATCGTCTGGGCGACCGAGAGCGGGCCCTTCTCCTTGACGGTCCTGGCCAGGTCCCAGCCGTCGACGAACTCCATGACCAGGTAGAGCAAGCCGTTGGTTTCGCCCGAGTCGATGGCCGAGACGATATTGGGATGGCGAAACTTGGCGACCGCGGCGGATTCGCGGCGAAAACGGATCACGGCCGCTCGATCCCGGCTGACCGAGGGCGGCAAGAGCTTGAGCGCCACGATTCGCTGGGACTGCCGGGGGCGAGCCCGCAACACCAGGCCCATTCCGCCCGAGCCAATCTTGTCCAGCACGACGTAGCCGCCGATGACCAGCCCCTTGGTCTTACCCTGGCGAATGGCGGCGGCCTGATAGGGCGTGAGCTTGCCCAGCCGGATCAGCTCGGCGGCAAGAGGTTGCACGCCGCCCATTTCCCCGTGCGGAAACAACCGCGCCGAAAGCGCGCGGATCTCGGGCTCTGCCACCAGTCGCTGCTGGATCAAGGTATCAATGAACCGGCCGATGTCATCGCCGATCAACCGCTCCGAGGCAGCCGAAGCGCTCTCGCCGCGAGCGTCACCCGAGCCGGGCTCCACTCGCGCGGTCTCTGAGTCGTCCCAGGTGTACTCCGAAAGGTCGCTCGGCGGCGGCTCTTTCAGAGCGTCTTCGATCGGCTCCAATCTTGGTGACTCGGGAGGCGGCATTCGGGCTCTCCGCGACCGAAGAAGTTCCGCGACACCCGCGCGAAACCACGCTGCGGCACAACTCGTAGTCACCGATTATAGAGATCTTGCCTTCCCCGAACGATAGACTGTGGAGTATTCTACTCAGCCATCGGCTCCGTCCGCGGGGCGTGGCCGAAGATTGCCTGAGCCGAAGAGACCGCACTCGCCCGGCGCGGTCTTGCTGGATTCGACCCGGGCGAGAAGAGGGGTATCGTCAGACACCCACTTTTGCTACTCGCTCGGTTCAATCCGGATCACCAACCAGCACAAATGCCGCCCAGTAGTAGGGATGGTCATACCGCCGTATGCCGCCCGATTTGGGTGAGGGCGATGCATTGCCCGACGTCGTGTCGTTGACGTTCGCGAGCGGACGCACGTCACCACGTTGAAGGGCGGCCAGCTCTCCGTCGATCTGGTCCACCGTCAAGCTCCGCAGCCATTGCTTCGCCTCGTGGAGCGCCTCAGCCTTGGGCATCGGCTTCGACAGCCCCGCACGCCGCCCCAGCAAGTTCTGGTAGAACCGGGTCATCAAGAGCGATGTGGCCCTGTCGTCGACTCTCCACAGCGAGAGGCACACGCTCCGTGCACCGGACATCAAGAGCGCCTGGGTGAACCCCACGAAACCCTCGCCGCCGGCATTACGGCCCAGGGCGGTCTCGCAGGCCGAGAGCGTCACCAACTCGGCCTTCAAATCCCAGCTTCGCTGCATTTCCCTCACGGCCAGGCGACCGTCGTAGACCGCCTTCTTGTTCAACACCTGCGTCAGCGGATCGGGGAGGCCTGTCTGGGTGAGGATCACCGCCGAGCGCTGAGGGATCGCCTCGTCGATCACTCCGTGCGTGGCCAGGTGGATGAAGCCGAAGCAAGCCAGCTCGCCCGAGGCGGCCAGGCGGTCGAGTTCGGACTCACTCGCGTCAGCTCCGAGCAACGCATGGGTCGGCCGACCGTCGGATTTGAAGAGCTGAGCGAGCGCCTCGACTTCGTAGCGCGTGCCTGGCAAGGGGGCGAAGTGCTCGTCGCCGGACCGAGCCGCCATCAGCACCTGCTGAAGCTTGGTCTGCTCGGCGATGGCTTCTGCTGCCGGCCGGGGGTCAATCATCACACCGAGCTTGCCGGGGGCCAGCTCTCGCCGGGACGTCCGGCCGTCTCTCCAGACCAGGGCGGCGATCGGCTTGTCGCCCTCGGCAACAACCTTGAGGTCGTCCTTCTTGTTCAGCGCCTGACCGTTGTAGGCCAGTAACACATCCCCGTCTTGGAGTCCGTGGTTGGCCGCGTTCGAGCCCCGGGCGACCACGTTGACGAGCAAGCCATGGTCAGGCGGCAGCTTGGGCTCGCTCGACTTGTCAGACCGCTGGTACACCGGGTCACCGAGCGCCAGCAGACCGGCGTGGCGGTCCGGCCGGGACTGCGCCCGCAGGTACTTGAAGACGGTGGCGGAGGGGGCGTAGCTCACTGTGCGGGTGTCGTCGGGGGCGAGCAGAACCTCGACCGGGATGCCTGTCATGGTGCGTGAGGGAAGGACGATCAGCCTGCGGGCCGGCGGCAGGCCGGCGGTGTCGGCGCCCGGGGCCTTGGTCAGCGGCACGAGGCGCTGGGTACGTAATCTCTCAACCAGGGGCCGCAGGTCTGCGTGGCCATCACCGGGCCGGGCTCGCAGCTCCGTCCGGAGTTGGCCCGCGAGCCCGGTGTCCGCGATGGTCCACAGCCCATCCGGGCCAGTGCCCGTGATCGGGACCCAGGCCGGGATGCCCCGAGACCGGACGACGACGCCCCAGTGCTCGCCGTCGGGGTCAGCCGCGTTCGGTCCGTCGGGTGGAATATCGATCCAGGCGACCAGGGCGGCATCGGCGGGCAGCGCGGCCTGGATTTGATTCAGTTTGGCGACCTGGCCGGCCAGTGTGCCGTGAACCTCAACCAGCTTGGTCCGGAACTCACCCAGGGCGATGCTGGCCAGCTCCCGCTCGTGCTTTGAGCCCTCGAACCGCTGCGCCCGTTCGGCCTGATCGAGGCCTTTGGGATTGGCTTCGACCAGCTTGTCGAGCCGTTCGAGTTCCGTGGTCAATTCGCGGAGGCGGTCTCTTTCGCCGGGAGTGAGCCGCCGGTCCTGGCGGGCGGCCAATTCGTCGAGCAGGCCGCGGCCCAGGTCTTCCTCCAACCGCTGCCACGCCAGGGCCGGCTGACCGAGCCGGGCCAGCACGGCGGCCAGCGCGAGGCGCGCTGACTCCCGGGTGGCGGCGCGCTCCAGCCCGGTGAAGGCGACTCTGAGCCGCGCCGTGTCCAGGCTTTTCACCGCACTCAGCCATCGGTCTCGCGCCTCGAGATACTTCCCCAGGGCGGCCAGGTTCGACGCCAGGTTGCTGTAACTGTGGCCAGTATCGGGGTGGTCATCGGTGAGCAGGCGGCTGCGGATCTCCAGGGCCTTCTCGAACAGCGGCCGGGCCTGGGCGAATTTCCCCTGGGCATTCAGGTTGGCCGCCACATTGTTATAGCTGCGAGCGGTGTCGGGGTGGTCGTCGGTGAGCAGGCGGCGGTGAGTATCGAGCGCCTTCTCGTGCAGCGGCTGGGCCTGGGGGTACTTACCCTGGGCGGCGAGGTTGTGCGCCACGTTGGTGTAGCCTGCGGCCGTGTCGGGGTGCTCGTCGGTGAGCAGGCGGCGTTTAATCTCCAGCGCCTTCTCGTACAGCGGCTGGGCCTGCGCATATTTCCCCTGGTTGTTGAGGTTGCCAGCCACGTTGTTATAGCTGGTAGCCGTGGCGGGGTGGTCGTCTGTGAGCAGGCGGCGTTTAATCTCCAGCGCCTTCTCGTACAGCGGCTGGGCCTGGGCGTACATCCCTTGGGCCTCGAGGTTGTAAGCCACGTTGTTGTAGCCGGTAGCGGTCTCGGGGTGGTTGTCGGTGAGCAGGCGGCGTTTGATCTCGAGCGACTTCTCGAAGAGCGGCTGAGCCTGGGCGTACTTCCCCTGCCGGTAGAGGTTGAACGCCACGCCGTTATAGCTGCTAGCGGTGCTCGAGTGGTTATCGGTGAGCAGACGGCGGCGGATCTCCAGCGACTTCTCGAGCAGGGGCTGGGCCCGTGCGCACTTTCCCTGGAAGCTGAGGTTATTCGCGACGTTGTTGTAGCTGGCAGCGGTTTCGGGGTGGTTGTCGGTGAGCAGGCGGCGGCGAATCACCAGCGCCTTTTCGTAGAGCGGTTGCGCCCGGGCATACTTCCCCTGCTCCTGGAGGTTATTGGCCAGAATGTTGTAGCTGGTAGCGGTGGCGGGGTGGTCGTCGGTAAGCAGCCGGCGGTTGATCTCCAGCGCCTTCTCCAACAGCGGCTGGGCCTGGCCATACTTCCCCTGTCGCAAGAGGTTGCACGCCAGGTTAAAGTAGCCACCGGCCGTTTCGGCGTGGTCGTCAGTCAGCAGGCGGCGGTCAATCTCCAGCGCCTTCTCGTAAAGCGGCTGGGCCTGGGCGTACTTCCCCTGGGAGGTGAGCGTATGCGCTTGCTCAGTGCTGGTCGGGGCTGACTGGTAGGCGACTCGATCGTCGTGGGGCATCGGGGCCACCCGGCGCAACGCCTTCAGACGCCACTCTTCATTCACCGTCTCGAAATGGTTCGGACCCAGGACGAGCCTCAGCAAGGCGACCCGTTCTTCTGACCGCGCGGTCGCCTCGTCGTAGCGACCGGCCTTGACGGCCGTGTCGGCTTGCCCAAACAGTAGGTCGCCACGTTGCTCGTCCTCTCCGGTCAGCTTGCGCAATCCCGGCGCGGGTATTGGGACGGACGATGGCTTGTTCGCGGGCGTTTGACCTGGCACCGATGTTGTGATCGACAGCACGACGAAGCCCAGCGAAAGATACGTTAGTTTGACTTCCATCGGATCAGTCTCCATGATAGAGAACGTCTCGGCCTTTGCGTCGTTCAATCCGGATCACCCACCAGCACAAACGCAGCCCAGAAGTAGGGGTGGTCGTACGGGCGCCCGCCAGTTGGTGTGGGCGAAGACCGTGCACCAGGTGACATCGTACCGTCGGCCTTTGCCAGCGGCCGCACGTCGCCACGCGAGACGGCGGCCAGCTCGCTGTCGATCTGGTCCACCGTCAAGCTCCGCAGCCACTGCTTGGCCTCGTAGAGCGCCTCGGCCTTGGGCATTCCCTTCGACAGCCCCGCGCACGGCCCAGCAGGTTTTGATAGAACCGGGTCATCAAGAGCGATGTGGCCCTATCGTCTACCCTCCAGAGCGACAGGCAGACGCTCCGCGCCCCGGACATCAAAAGCGCCTGGGTAAACCCCACGAATCCCTCGCCGCCGGCGTCGCGGCCCAGGGCGGTCTCGCAGGCCGAGAGCGTCACGAGCTCGGCCTTCAAGTCCCAGCTTTGCTGGATCTCGCGGACCGAGAGCCGGCCGTCGAAGACCGGCTGGTGATTCATGACCTGCGTCAGCGGGTCTGGGAGGCCCGTCTGGGTCAGGATCACGGCCGACCGCTGCGGGATCGCCTCGTCGATCACCCCATGCGTCGCCAGTTGGATGAAGCCGAACCGGCCCAGCTCGCCCGATGCGGCGAGGCGGTCCAGCGCGGGCTCGCTGGCGTCGGCCCCAAGCAGAACTCTGGCTGGCCGACCGTCGGATTGGAAGAGCCGAGCCAGCGCCTCGGCCTCGTATCGCGTGCCCGGCAAGGGGGCGAAGTGATCGCCGCCTGACCGCGCCGCGACCAGCACCTGCTGGAGCTTGCTCCGCTCGGCGATCGCTTTTGCTGCCGGTCGGGGGTCGATGATCACGCCGAGCTTGCCGGGGGCCAGTTCTTGGCGGGATGATCGGCCATCTCTCCAGACCTCGATCGCGATCGGCTTGTCGCCCTCAGCAACGACTTTGAGGTCGTCCTGCTTGTTCAGGGTTTGGCCATTGTAGGCCAGCAAGACATCCCCGTCTTTCAATCCATGGTTTGCCGCGTTCGAGCCGCGAACGACCGCGTGGACCAGCAGGCCGTGGTCAGGCAGCGGCTTGGGCTCGCTCGACTTGTCCGGCCAGTCGTAGAACAGGGTCGCCCAGCGCGAGCAGGCCGGCATGGCGGTCGGGCCGGGGCTGTTCGCGCAGGTACTTGAACAGGGTGGCGGAGGGCGCGTAGCTCACGGTGCGGGTGTCGCCGGCAGCGAGCAGAGCCTCGACCGGGACGCCTGTCATGGCCCTTGAGGGTAGGACGACGAGCCGCCTGGCCGGCGGTAGGCCAAGGGCGGTGGCGCCGAGAGCCTTCGCTAACGGCTCGATGCGCTGGGAGCGCAGTTTCTGAACCAAGGATCGCAGGTCCGCAGAGCCAACGCCGGGCCGGCTGCGCAGCTCGGTCCCGACTTGGCCCGCTAGCCCGGTGTCCTCCTTGGTCCACAACCCACCCGCACCGGTGCCCGCGATCGGGACCCAGGCTGGGATGCCCCGCGACCGGACGACGACGCCCCAGTGTTCGCCGTCGGGGTCGGCCGCGCTTGGTCCCAACGGCGGAACATCGACCCAGGCCACCAGGGCGGCATCGGCGGGCAGCGCGGCCTGGATTTCGCTCAGCCCGGACACCTGGCCCGCCAGAGCTCCGTGCTTCTGAACGAGCTTGGTCTGAAACTCACCGAGGGCGATGCTGGCGAGCTCGCGCAGGTGTTTCAGGTCCGCGAATCGCTGGGCTCGCTCGGCCTGGTCGAGGTTCTTGGGGGTGGTTTCGGCCAGCTTGTCGAGCCGTTCGAGCTCCGCGGTCAATTCGTGAAGACGGGCTCGTTCCTCGAACGTGAGCCGCCGGTCCTGGCGGGCGGCCAGTTCATCGAGCAGGCCGCGGCCCAGGTCTTCCTCCAGCGGCTGCCAGGCCAGGGCCGGCTGACCAAGCCGGGCCAGCAGGGCGGCCAAGGCGAGGCGCGCCGATTGCCTGGTGGCGCCGCGATCGAGCCCGGTAAAGGCGACCCGCAGCCGCGCGGCATCCAGGCTCTTCACCGCGAGCAGCAGAATGTCCCGCGCCAGGGCGTACTTCCCCTGGGCGTCGAGATTTCCCGCCAGGTTGCGGTAGCGTAGCGCAGTGTCTGGGTGCTCGGTGGTGAGCAGGCGGCGCGATATCTCCAGCGCCTTCTCGAAAAGGGGCTGGGCCTGGGCGTACTTCCCCTGCTCATCGAGATTGCCCGCCAGGTTGTTGTAACATCTTGCCGTTTCGGGGTGGTCGTCGGTGAGCAGGCGGCGGTTGATCTCCAGCGCCTTCTCGTACAGCGGCTGGGCCTCGGCGTACTTGCCCTGGGCGGATAGGTTGAACGCCACGCCGTTGTAGCTTCTCGCAGTATCGGGGTGGTCATCGGTGAGCAGGCGGCGGCGGATCTCCAGTGCCTTCTCGTAGAGCGGCTGGGCCTCGGCGTACTTCCCCTGGCCGGATAGGTTGAACGCGACGCCGTTATAGGTGTAGGCGGTGAAGCGGTGGTTGTCGGTCAACAGTCGGCGGCAGATCTCGAGCGCCTTCTCGAAGAGCGGCTGGGCCTGGGCGTACTTCCCTTGGGCGTTGAGGTTTAACGCCAGGTTGTAGTAGCTGTTGGCCGTCTCGGGGTGACTGTCGGTGAGCAGTCGGCGGCGGATCTCCAGCGCCTTCTCGAAGAGCGGCTGGGCGTGGGCGTACTTCCCCTGGTGGTTGAGGTTGAGCGCCACGTCGTTGTAGCTTGTTGCGGTGTCGGGGTGGTCGTCGGTAAGCAGTCGCCGGCGGATCTCCAGCGCCTTTTCGTAGAACGGCTGGGCCTGGAAGTGCTTCCCCTGGTCGCTAAGGTTGGCCGCAAGATTGTTGTAGGCACGGGCGGTGTCGGCGTGGTCGTCGGTGAGCAGGCGGTGGTAGATCTCCAGCGCCTTCTCATAGAGCGGCACGGCGGCCGCATACTTTCCCTGCGCATTGAGGTTGTATGCCACGTTATTGAAGCTGGACGCTGTGAAGGGGTGGTCGTCGGTCAAGAGCCGCCGTCTGATCGCAAGCGCCTTCTCAAACAGCGGCTGGGCCGCGGCGTACTTCCCCTGGGCGTTGAGCTCGTAGGCCAGATCGTTGTAGCTGTTGGCCGTGTCGGGGTTGTCGTCGGTGAGCAGGCGGCGTCTGATCTCGAGCGCCTTCTCGCTCAGCGGCTGGGCCGCGGCGTACTTCCCCTGGGCGCTGAGGCTTTGCGCTTGATCCGACATGCCGCGCACCGATTGGTAGGCGAGGCGATCCTCACGCGGCATTGGAGCCACCCGGCGCAACGTCTTCTTGAGCCACTCGGCATCCAGGGTCTCGAAGTGCTTCGGCCCCTGGATTCGCGTGTGCAAGGCGGACAGCTCCTCCGCCCGCGCGATCGCCAGGTTCCAGCGATCGGCCTTCATGGCCTGATTAATCTGCTCCTCCAGCCGCTTGGCTCGCTTCTCGTCGTCGCCGCTTAGCTTGCGCAATCCTGCGGCGGGAAGTTGAGCTTCTTTCGCGGCCGTGGTTTGTGCCGTCGTCAACATCCCCGGCGTCGCATACCCTAACCCGATCATCATTGCCAGCCGGAACAATGCGCGAAGAGCTTTCATGATGGGCCTCGTCCTGTGACTGGAAATCAGTGTTGGGACCTATGAAAGGATACCGAAATTCCGCTTCAGTCCGGATCACCCACCAGCACAAACGCTGCCCAGTAATAGGGGTGGTCATACCGCCGTGCGCCAGTTGGTTTGGGTGACGGCGACGCATTGCCCGATGTGTCCTCGCCGACCTTCGCCAGCGGCCGTACGTCGCCACGCTCGAGCGCGGCGAGCTCGCCGTCGATCTGGTCCACCGTCAAGCTCCGCAGCCATTGCTTGGCCTCGCGGAGCGCCTCGGCCTTGGGCATCGGCTTTGACAGCCCCGATCGCTTGCCCAGGAGGTTCTGGTAGAAACGGGTCATCAAGAGCGACGTGGCCTTGTCGTCTACTTTCCAGAGCGACAGGCAGACGCTCCGCGCTCCGGACATCAAGAGTGCCTGGGTGAACCCCACAAAGCCCTCGCCGCCGGCGTTGCGGCCCAGGGCGGTCTCGCAGGCCGACAGCGTGACCAGCTCGGCCTTCAAGTCCCAGCTTTGCTGGATCTCGCGGACTGAGAGCCGGCCGTCGAAGACCGGCTGGTGATTCATGACCTGCGCCAGTAGGTCGGGCAAGCCCGTCTGGGTGAGGATCACCGCCGAGCGCTGCGGGATCGCCTCGTCGATCACTCCGTGGGTCGCCAGGTGGATGAAGCCGAACTGGCCCAGCTCACCCGAATCGGCCAGCCGGTCCAGCGCTTGCTCGCTGGCGTCGGCCCCGAGTAGGGACCTGGCTGTCCGATCGTCGGATTGGAAGAGCTGAGCGATCGCCTCGACCTCGTGGCGCGTTCCAGGCAAGGGGGCGAAGTTCACGTCACCGGATCGCGCCGCCCGCAGCACCAGTTGGAGCTTGCTCTGCTCGGCAATTGCCACCGCTGCCGGCCGGGTGTCGATCATCACGCCAAGCTTGCCGGAGGCCAGTTCTTGGCGGGATGATCGGCCATTTCTCCAGACCTCGATCGCGATCGTCTTGTCGCCCTCGGCGACGACCTGGAGGTCGTCCTTCTTGTTCAGCGTTTGGCCGTTGTAGGCCAGCAAGACATCCCCCTCTTCCAGTCCGTGGTTCGCCGCATTCGAGCCACGGACGACCACGTTGAGCAACAGGCCATGGTCGGGCGGCGGCTTGGGTTGGCTCGACTTGTCAGGCCGCTCGTACACCGGGTCGCCGAGCGCCAGCAAGCCGGCGTGCCGATCAGGCCGGGGCTGCTCGCGCAAATACTTGAAAACGGTGGCGGAGGGCGCGTAGCTTACAGTCCGGGTGTCGCCGGGGGCGAGTAGAACCTCGACGGGGATGCCTGTCATGACCCTGGAGGGCAGGACGATCAGCCGCCTGGCCCGCGGTAGGCCTTCGGCCGTGGCGCCCAGGGCCTTGGCCAGCGGCTCGATGCGCTGGGTGCGTAGTTTCTCAACCAGCGATTTCAGGTCCGCTGAGCCATCGCCGGGCCGGGCCCGCAGCTCGGTCCGGACATGGCCCGCGAGCCCGATGTCGTCCTTGGTCCAGAGCCCACTCGGTCCGGTTCCCACGAGCGGGACCCAGGCCGGGATGCCCCGCGAGCGTACGACCACGCCCCAGTGCTCGCCATCGGGGTCGGCCGCGTTTGGTCCCGCGGGTGGAATATCGACCCAGGCGACCAGGGCGGCACCGGCGGGCAGCGCGGCCTGGATGTCGCTCAGCCTGGCGACCTGGCCCGCCAGCGTGCCGTGAACCTCAACCAATTTGGTCTGGAACTCACCCAGGGCGATGCTCGCCAGCTCGCGCTGATGCTTCAAGTCTTCGAATCGCTGGGCGCACGCGGCCTGGTCGAGGTTCTTGGGCGTGGTTTGCGCCACCCTGTCGAGCCTTTCGAGTTCCGCGGTCAATTCGCGGAGGCGGGCTCGCTCAGCGGGCGTGAGCCGCCGGTCCTGGCGAGCGGCCAGTTCGTCGAGCAGGCCGCGGCCCAGGTCTTCCTCCAGCGGCTGCCATGCGAGGGCCGGCTGACCGAGCCGGGCCAGCACGGCAGCCAGGGCGAGCCGCGCTGACAGCCTGGTCGCGGCCCGCTCCATGCCGGTGAAGGCGACCCGCAGCCGGGCGGCATCCAGGCTCTTCACCGCACTCAGCCATCGGTCTCGCGCCTCGAGGTACTTCCCCTGGGCGTTGAGGTTGTAAGCCGCATTGTTGTAGCTGCAAGCGGTAGCGGGGTGGTCGTCGGCGAGCAGGCGGCGTGTGATCTCCAGCGCCTTCTCGTGCAGCGGCTGTGCCTGGGCGTACTTCCCCTGGGCGCCGAGGTTGTACGCCAAGTTGTCGTAGCTAAGTGCGGTGTCGCAGTGATCGTCAGTGAGCAGGCGGCGTTTGATCTCCAAGGCCTTCTCATACGCGGGCTGGGCTTGCGCATACTTCCCCTGGGCATCGAGGATGGCCGCCACGTTGTTGTAGATGGCCGCGGTGCCGGGGTGGTTGTCGGTGAGCAGGCGGCGTTTGATCTCGAGCGCCTTCTCGAAGAGCGGCTGGGCCTGGGCGTACTTTCCCTGAGCGCCGAGGTTCAGCGCCACGTTGTTGTAGCTGGTAGCGGTGTCGGGATGGTTGTCGGTGAGCAGGCGTCGGTTGATCTCCAGCGCCTTCTCCAACAGTGGCTGGGCTTCGGCGTACTTCCCCTCGTAGTTGAGGTTGAGCGCCACGTTGCTGTAGCTGTTGGCGGTGTCGGGGTGGTTGTCGGTGAGCAGGCGACGTCTGATCTCGAGCGCCTTCTCGAAGAGCGGTTGGGCCTGGGCATACTTTCCCTGGTCGCGAAGGTTCGCCGCGAGATTGTCGTAGGTGATGGCGGTGGCGGGGTGGTCGTCGGTGAGCTGGCGGCGTTTGATATCGAGCGCCTTCTCGAAGAGCGGTTGGGCCTGCGCGTACTTTCCCTGAGCGTTGAGGTTCTTCGCCACGTTGTTGTAGCTGGTAGCGGTGTCGGGATGGTTGTCGGTGAGCAGGCGTCGGCTGATCTCCAGCGCCTTCTCCAACAGCGGCTGGGCCTGGGCGTGCTTCCCTTGGTCACTGAGGTTCAACCCCACGGCGCTGTAGCTAGAGGCGGTGTCGGGGTGGTCGTCATTGTGAAGGCGGCGATTGATCTTTCGCGCCTTCTCGAACAGGGGCTGAGCCTGGGCGTACTTTCCTTGCACACTGAGGTTGTACGCCACGTTGTTGTAGCTTTCGGCGGTGGCTGAATTGTTGTCGGTGAGCAGGCGTCGGCGGATCTCCAGTGCCTTCTCGAATAACGGCTGGGCCTGGGCGTACTTACCCTGGTAGCTCAGGTTGGCGGCCAGGCCGTTGTAGCTAAAGGCGGTGTCGGGGTGGTCGTCGGTTAACAGCCGGCGCTGAATCTCGAGCGCCTTCTTGAAGAGCAACTCGGCCTCGGCGTACTTTCCCAGCCTCCAAAGGTTGGCGGCCAGGCAGTAGTAGCTGAGGGCGGTCCGGGGGTGGTCGTCGGTCAGGAGCTGGCGTCTGATCTGGAGCGCCTTCTCGTAAAGCGGCTGGGCCGCGGCGTACTTCCCCTGGCCGTTGAGGACGTACGCCAGGTGGTGGTAGCTATCGGCCGTTTCGGGGTGGTCGTCGGCGAGCAAGCGGCGTCTGATCTGGAGCGCCTTCTCGTCAAGCGGCTGGGCCGCGGCGTACTTCCCCTGAGCACCGAGAGTTTGCGCTTGATTCATCATGCTGCGAGTCGAATGGTAGGCAAGGCGATCCTCACGCGGCATCGAAGCCACACGGCGGGATGTCTTGAGCCGCCACTCCGCATCCATGGTCTCGAAGTGCTTCGGTCCCTGGATTCGCGTCCGCAAGGCGGCCAGCTCCTCCGCCCGCGCAATCGCCTCGTCCCAGCGATCGGCCTTCATGGCCTGTTCGATCTGCTCCTCAAGTTGCCTGGCTCGTCTCTCGTCTTCGCCGTTTAGCTTGCGCAATCCTACGGCGGGAAGTTGAGCTTCTTTCGGAGCTGTGGTTTGTGCCGTCGTCGACATCCCCGGCGTCGCGTACCCTAACCCGATCATCATCACCAGCCGGAACAACGCGCGAAGAGCTTTCATGATGGGCCTCGTCCTGTGACTGGAAATCAGTGTTGGGACTTATGAAAGAATACCGACTTTCTAGACACTTTGCCCAGAACGACGTTGCCCGGCGCGGCAGATCCGCAACCAGGCGATCGGGGAACAGAGCCTGGGAGGTTGAAGATTTGGGCTTGGAGCGATTTCCCGTTCCCCGCGGCCTTGTTGCACGCCATCTCCCCCCCTTGCTAAGGATCGGGACGCAACAGAGCCGGCTCCTACAAGAGGCCGGCACCGCGCGGCGATTTGTGTAGGGATCGCCGGACAGAGCCGGCTCCTACAAGAGGCTGGCACCGCGCGGCGATTTGTGTAGGAGGGGGCTCTGTCCCCCGATCCCTTGGTTGCGGCTCCGCCGCGTTGGGCACTGCGCAACAATTAGTGTCGCCTTTCGCTCCGCGAAAGGGCTTTCTTTCGCTCCGCGAAAGACGACTCTTCCGGTAACTTATTTCTGCCCAGATCCTTAGCAAGGGGCGGAGTTTTCAGCCCGGATCACCCACCAGCACAAACGCTGCCCAGTAGTAGGGGTGGTCGTACGGCCGTGCGCTGCCCGATCTGGGTGATGATAAGGCGGTGCCCGATGTGTCCTCGCCGACCTTCGCCAGCGGCCGCACCGCACCGCGCTCGAGCGCGGCAAGCTCGCCGTCAATTTGATCCACCGTCAAGCTCCGCAGCCATTGCTTGGCTTCTTGCAGCGCCTCGGCCTTGGGCAGCGGCTTTGAGAGCGTCGCGCGCTTGCCCAGCAAGTTCTGATAAAACCGGGTCATCAAGAGCGACGTGGCCTTGTCGTCTACTTTCCAGAGCGACAGACAGACGCTCCGGGCTCCGGACATCAAAAGTGCCTGGGTGAACCCGACAAAGCCCTCGCCACCGGCGTCACGGCCCAGGGCGGTCTCGCAGGCCGACAGGGTGACCAGCTCGGCCTTCAAGGCCCAGCTTTGCTGGATCTCGCGGACCGAGAGCCGGCCGTCGAAGACCGGCTGGTGATTCATGACCTGAGCCAGGGGGTCGGGCAAGCCGGTCTGGGTGAGGATCACTGCCGAGCGCTGCGGGATCGCCTCGTCGATCACACCGTGGGTCGCGAGATGAATGAAGCCGAACCGGCCGAGTTCGCCCGAGGCGGCCAGGCGGTCAAGCTCGGGCTCGCTGGCGTCGGCCCCGAGCAGAACCTTGGCTGGCCGACCGTCGGATTTGAAGAGCTGAGCGATCACCTCGACCTCGCGTCGCGTGCCCGGTAGAGGGGCGAAATTCCCGTCGCCCGACCGCGCCGCAACCAGCACCCGCTGGAGCTCGCGCTGCTCGGTGATCGCTTGCGCTGCCGGCTTGGGGTCGATCATCACGCCGAGCTTGCCGGGGGCCAGTTCCCGGTGGGACGACCGCCCATCTCTCCAGATCTCGATCGGGACCGGCTTGTCGCTCTGGGCAACGACCTTGAGGTCGTCTTTCTTGTTCAGCGTTTGGCCGTTGTAGGCGAGCAAGACATCCCCGTCTTTCAGTCCATGGTTTGCGGCATTCGAGCCACGGACGACTACATTGACAAGCAGTCCATGGTCAGGCGTCCGCCTGGGCTCGCTCGACTTGTCAGGCTGCTCGTACACCGGGTCGCCCAGGGCGAGCAGGCCGGCATGGCGGTCGGGCCGGGGCTGTTCGCGCAGGTACTTGAACACGGTGGCCGATGGTGCGTAGCTCACGGTGCGTGTGTCGCCGGCAGCGAGCAGAGCCTCGACCGGGATACCTGTCATGGACCTTGAGGGTAGGACGATGAGCCGCCGGGCCGGGGGCAGGCCAAGGGCGGTGGCGCCCAGGGCCACGGCCAGCGGCTCAATGCGCTGGGCGCGCAGTTTTACAACCAGGGATCGCAGGTCTGCTGAGCCATCGCCGGGCCGGCTTCGCAGCTCGGTCCGGACCTGGCCCGCTAGCCCGGTGTCCTCCTTGGTACACAACCCACTCGCACCGGTGCCCGCGATCGGGACCCAAGCCGGGATGCCTTGCGACCGGACGACGACGCCCCAGTGGTCGCCGTCGGGATCGGCCGCGCTTGGTCCCAAAGGGGGGATATCAACCCAGGCGACCAGGGCGGCATCGGCGGGCAATGCGGCCTGGATTTCGTTGAGCGTCGCCACCTGGCCCGCCAGTGTGCCGTGAACCTCAACCAGCTTGGTCTGAAACTCTCCGAGGGCGATGCTGGCGAGCGCGCGCAGGTGTTTCAGGTCCGCGAATCGCTTGGCTCGCTCGGCCTGGTCGAGGTTCTTGGGCGTGGTTTCGGCCAGCTTGTCGAGCCGTTCGAGCTCCGTGGTCAAGTCGTGAAGACGGGCTCGCTCCTCGGGTGTGAGCCGCCGGTCCTGGCGGGCGGCCAGTTCATCGAGCAGGCCGCGGCCCAGGTCTTCCTCGAGCGGCTGCCACGCCAGGGCCGGCTGACCGAGCCGGGCCTGCAGGGCGGCCAGGGCGAGGCGCGCCGATTGCCTGGTGGCGGCGCGCTCCAGCCCGGTGAAGGCGACCCGCAGCCGGGCGGCATCCAGGCTCTTCACTGCGAGCAGCAGACTGTCCCGCGCCAGGGCGTACTTCGCCTGGGCGTTCAGGTTCCCCGCCAGGTTGTTGGCGATGCTGACAGCGTCGGGCCGGTCTTCGATGAGCGCGCGGCGGTAGATCTGGAGCGCCTTTTCGTGCAGGGGCTGGGCCTGGGCGTACTTTCCCTGGTGGTCGAGGTTGAGCGCCGCGTTGTTGTAACTGATCGCAGTGCCGGGGTGATCGTCGGTCAGCAGGCGGCGTTTGATCTCCAGGGCCTTCTCGTGCAGGGCCTGGGCTTGCGCATAATTCCCCTGAGCATCGAGGTTGGTCGCCATGTTGCTGTAAGTGATCGCGGTGCCGGGGTGATCATCGGTGCGTAGGCGGCGTTTGATCTCGAGCGCCTTCTCGTACAGGGGCTGGGCTTGGGCGTACTTTCCCTGATGGTCGAGGTTGAGCGCCAGGTTGTTGTAGCTGAGCGCCGTGTCGGGGTGATAGTCGGTGAGCAGGCGGCGTTTGATCTCCAGGGCCTTCTCGTGCAGGGGCTGGGCTTGCGCATAATTTCCCTGGGCATCGAGGTTGTGCGCCAGGTTGTTGTAGCTCGAGGCGGTGTCCGGGTGGTTGTCGGTATGCAGGCGGCGATTGATCTCCAGAGCTTTCTCGTAGAGCGGCTGGGCCTGGGCGTACTTTCCCTGTTTGCCCAGGACATACGCCACGTTGCCGTAGCTTTCGGCCGTGTCTTTGTGGTTGTCGGTGAGCAGACGTCGGCGAATCTCCAGGGCCTTCTCGAATAGCGGCTGGGCCTGGGCGTACTTGCCCTGGTAGCTGAGATTGGCCGCCAGGCCGTTGTAGCTAAAGGCCGTGTCTTTGTGGTCGTCGGTGAGCAGCCGGCGGCGAATCTCGAGCGCCTTCGTGAAGAGCGACTCGGCCTCGGCGTATTTTCCTTGCCTCCAGAGGTTCGCTGCCAGGTTGTTGTAGGCGAGGGCGGTTTTTGGATGGTCGTCGGTGAGCAGGCGGCGCAGGATCTCGAGCGCCTTCTCGTAATGCGGCCGCGCCTGGGCGTACTTTCCCAGAGAGTTGAGGTTGGCCGCCACGTTGTTGAAGGTGGCGGCGGTCGCGGGGTGGTCGTCGGTGAGCAGCCGGCGGCGGATCTCCAGCGCCTTCTCGTAAAGCGGCTGGGCCTGGGCATACTTGCCCCCGGAGGCGAGTGCGTGCGCACTCTCATATAGAGCGCCCGTTGATTCGTACGCAGCCCGATCCTCATGCGGCATCGGAGCCACCCGGCGCAACATCCTGAGCTGCCACTTTGCATCCACCGCCTCGAAGTGCTTCGGTCCCTGGATTCGCGTCCGCAAGGCGACCAGTTCCTCCGCCCGCGCAATCGCGTCGTCCCAGCGATCGGCCTTCGTGGCCTGATCAATCTGCGAATCAAGTTGCTTGGCATGTTTCTCGTCCTCGCCGGTCAGCTTGCGCAATCCCGCGGCGGGCGGTTGCGCGTCCTTTGGAGACGCGGTCTGTGCGGCCGTGGGCAACCCTTGCATTGCGATCGCTAACCCGATCAAGAGCCCCAGCCGGAACACGATGCGAAGAGTTTTCATGATGGGCCTCTTCCATGTCGGACGATCCGTGGTCGGACTTTCACAGAGAATATCAAAGTTCGAGACATCTTGCCCAGCAGGATTTTTCCCGGCGCGTCCGAGCCGCGACCAGCAGATCCCGGGACTGAGCCCCCTCCTACAACGGACGGGCGAGCGGGCGTCTGTGTTGTGTAGGAGCCGGCTCCGTCCGGCGATTCTTTTCCGGGAGGGCATTGGCGTAACCAGAAGATCGGGGGAGGGAGCCCCCTCCTACAGCAGAATGCACCTTCTAAGAAAACCCGTGCCGAATCGTTATCCTGAACGGAGCGTTGCTCTGTCTCCCCCGGAATCGCCCGAGGTGCCGCGAAAGAAACGAGGCTGCCATGGAAGTTCTTCGCCTGGTCGTCATCGGATTGGTGGGCTGCACTGTATTACTCGTCGCTTTTGCCGTGGGCATTCGTGCCCAGGGGCCCAGCGACCGCGAACGGTTCGATAAGCTGTTCGCCCAGGGAAATTACAAGGATGCCTACGAGGGTTACCGGCGCCTGGCTTTGGACGCGAAGACCGAGCCCGAACATGTCGGCACCGACCTGAAAAAGGCGGTCCAGTGCCTCCAGTACCTCGGCCGCGCCGATGAGGGCGACGCATTCATCGAGGCCGCGCTCGCGGTTCACCAGGAAAACTGGCGGCTGATCCAGGCCGCGGCCGAGACCTGGCTCAATGATGCGCAGCACTTCGGCTTCATCGTCGCGGGCAAGTTCCAGCGCGGTCCCCAGCGTGCAGGCGGCCGCTACGTCGGCACCTACGAGCGCGATCGTTGCCGCGCGCTTCAGCTTCTCGTTCAAGGACTGGATCGCGCCAGCAAGGACCCCGATCGCCGCGCGGCGGGCACGTACCTCCTGACACTCGCCCACGCCTTGATCGGCAACCGCGAGGAAAGCGACTCCTGGCGGCTCCAGAGCAAAACGCCCGTCGATGTGCCGGCCGACTATGATGAAGAGACTTACTCAGAAATGGGCGGCGGCCAGTCCGCTGCGCCGGTCGAGCCCGACGGGACTCCGGTCTATTACCGTGTTCCCGAGAGCTTCGAGAAGGCCCCAGAACGACGGCGAGCGCTGGCGGTGGGCACTCGCCCAGGCCGCCGAAATCGACCCGGCTCTGCTCAACACGACGCGCTCGGCACTGGCCCGTTTCTTGCTCAGCCAGTTCGGCACCCAGACCATCGCGGAGTGGTGGGCTGACCGCGGGCAGACCGGCGGCGAGCCCGAAGTGTCGGGCCCGTATGCGCTCGCCACCCTGCCAGACGACGAGACGATCGCCCGGCTCGCCACCGGCATCAAACGGTTCAAGCTCCCGGATGAGTTCAACCCGATCAAGATCTACCAGGCGATCGCCGACGATCCCAAGACGGGGCAGGGGGAGGAGGCACTGGCCGCCCTGGCGACGATTTTCGAGAACCGCCGCCAGCTCGACCGGACCGCCGAATACTTGCAGCGGAGTATTTCGCTCTACAAGGACGACAAAGAAAAAACCAAGCAGCGGCACCTCGACCAGATCCTGGGCGCCTGGGGCCAGTTCGAGCCCCTGATAACTCAGCCCGCCGGCCGGGGCGCCACGGTCGACTTCCGCTTCCGCAACGGCCGCCATCGTCCACTTCGAGGCGCACGAGATCAACGTCGCCAAGCTCTTGAAGGATGTCAAGGAGCTACATCTCCTCCAGGCCCAGGCAGCTCGATTGGGAAAAGATCGACATCAACGACATCGGTTCCCGCTTGGTCGCCAGGAACCAGCGGCAGTACCTGGGGCGTTCCGTCGCCGAGTGGGACCTGGACCTCGAGCCGCTGCCGGGCCACTTCGACAAGCGGATCACCGTCACCACGCCGCTCCAGAAGGCCGGCGCCTACTTGCTCACCGCGCGCATGGAAGGGGGCAACACCAGCCGGATCGTGGTCTGGCTCGACGACACCGTCATCATCAAGAAGCCCCTCGCGGACCAGGCCTATTACTTCGTCGCCGATGCGCGGACCGGCCAGCCGGTTCCCAGGGCCGACGTCGACCTCTTCGGCTGGCGCATGGTGCAGGTGGAGGGCAAGAACGAGTTCCGCGATCGAGACCAAGGCGCTGTCGCTCAAGACCGACGACGACGGCCAGCTCCAGGTCCCAACCGCCGCGCTGACCGAACCGAACGGCGCAATTCCAATGGCTCGTCACCGCGACGGACACCGCAAGGGCGATTCGCGCACCTGGGCTTCACGAACATCTGGCTTTTCGGGCAGAGCGACCCCGCCTACAACCAGGTCAAGGTCTACACGATCACCGACCGGCCGGTCTATCGTCCCGGCGCGCCGGTACGGTTCAAGTTCTGGGTCGCTCGTGCCCGCTACGATCAGCCGGACGCCTCGGAGTTCGCCGGCAAGCCCTTCACGGTCGAGATTCACAATCCCAAGGGGGACAAGGTCTTCACCAAGAGACTTCACCGCCGACGCCTTCGGCGGCTTCGACGGCTCGTTCGAGCTGCCCTCCGACGCGATGCTGGGGGTTTATCAGGTCTTCATTCCCAGGAGAGGCGGCGGCTCGTTCCGGGTCGAGGAATACAAGAAGCCCGAGTTCGAGGTGAAGGTCGAGGCACCCGACCGCGCCGGTGATGCTCGGCGAGAAGGTCGCGGCGACCATCAAGGCGAATTACTACTTCGGCGGCCCGGTCACCGAGGCGAAGGTCAAGTACAAGATCACCCGCACGACGGCCGACGAGCGCTGGTATCCCGCCGCCCGCTGGGACTGGCTCTTCGGCCCGGGCTACTGGTGGTTCGCCGCCGATTCCTCGTGGTATCCCGGCTGGTCGCGCTGGGGCATGTCACGGCCAATCGCCTCGTGGTGGTGGCGTCCGCAAGCGCCTCCCGAAGTCGTGGCCGAGGCCGAGGTGCCGATCCGGCCCGACGGAACGCTCGCCGTCGAGATCGACACCGCGCTCGCCAAGGCGGCTCACCCGGATCAGGACCAGCGCTACGAAATCACGGCCGAGATCACCGACCAGTCGCGGCGCACGATCGTGGGCACGGGGACCGTGCTGGTCGCCCGCAAGCCGTTCACCGTCTATACCTGGGTCGATCGCGGCCACTACCGCGCGGGCGACACGATCGAGGCCGAGGTCCGCGCCCAGACCCTCGACCACAAGCCGGTCGCCGGCAAGGGGACGCTCAAGCTGCTCAAGATCGCCTACGACGCCGAGGGCAAGCCGGTCGAGACACCCGTGGAAAGCTGGGACCTGGCTCTCGACGCCGACGGCCAGGCCCGTCAGGTCGATCAAGGCCGCGGCCGCCGGGCCAGTACCGGCTCTCGGCGACGATCGACGACGGCAAGGGCCACGTGATCGAGGGGGGCTACCTGCTCACGATCACCGGGCAAGGATTCGACGGTGCGAGCTTCCGCTTCAATGACCTCGAGATCATCCCCGAGCGCAAGGAGTACCAGCCCGGCGAGACGCTCCGGCTCTTGATCAACACCAACCAGGTGAACTCGACCGTGCTGCTCTTCGTCCGTCCGACCAACGGCGTCTATCTGCCGCCCAAGATTGATCCATCTGCGGGGCAAGAGCACGGTCGAGGAGATCGGCATCGTGCCCCGCGACATGCCCAACATCTTCGTCGAGGCTCTGACCATCGCCGACGGCAAGGTGCACGACGAAGCCCGCGAGATCGCGATCCCGCCCGAGTCGCGCGTCGTCGATATCGCGGTCGAGCCCTCTGCAGACAGACCTACAAGCCCGGCCAGAAGGCCAAGGTCGAAGCTCACGCTGCACCGGGTCGAAGCCGGGTCGACGGCCGCGTCCAGCGCCCTTCGTCGGCTCGACCGTGCTGGCCGTCTATGACAAGGCCGTCGAATACATCTCGGGAGGCTCGAACGTCCCGGAGATCAAGGAATTCTTCTGGAAGTGGAAGCGGAGCCATCGCCCCCAGACCGAATCGAGCCTCGACCGAGGTTCCACAACCTGCTGAGGCCGGACGAAGTCGCCATGGAAGACCTGGGAGTCTTCGGTGCGATCTTCGGTGCGATCGGCGAGGAATCTGCCTTGGACCGATACGGCGCCGAAGGAATGAGAGGCGAGATGATGCGCAGGATGTGGCTTGCCCTGGGAGGTTTGGCGCCATGGGAGGTAAGGTCGCCTTAGCAGCGCCGGCGCCGATGGCCAAGGCTGAATTGCGAGACGCGTTCGCGCTCGACGGCCGGGAGGCGGAGAAGAGTAAGACGATCTGCAGACCGCTTTTCGCCGATCTAGGCGGGCAATCCCCGGTCCAGCAGCCTGTCATCCGCACCAACTTCGCCGACACCGCCTTCTGGGCCGCCGCGCTCGACACGGCCGCCGACGGCACCGCCGAGGTCGAGTTCCCGCTGCCCGAGAGCCTGACGACCTGGAAGGTCAAGGCCTGGACGATGGGCCTGGGGACCAAGGTCGGCCAGGCCGAGTCGGAGATCGTGACCACCAAGGATCTGCTCGTCCGGCTTCAGGCGCCGCGGTTCTTCGTCGAGAAGGATGAGGTCGTGCTCTCGGCCAACGTCCACAACAAGCTCAAGACAAGAAAGGCGGTCCAGGTCGTGCTCGAGCTCGACGGCAGCGTGCTGCGAGCCGATGGACGAGACGTCCCGAACCGTCGAGATCGCCGCGGGCTCGGAGCACCGGGTCGACTGGCGGGTGCAAGGTCGCCCACGAGGGCCAGGCCGTCATCCGCATGAAGGCCCTCACCGACGAGGAATCGGATGCGGCCCAGATGACTTTCCCGGCCTATGTGCACGGCATGCTCAAGATGGAGTCCTTCGCCGGCGCGATCCGGCCCGACCAGGAGAAGGCGCAGGTCGTCGTCCGCGTTCCCGGCCGAGCGCAAGCCGGAGCAGTCGCGGCTCGAAGTGCGGTATTCGCCCACCCTGGCCGGCGCCCTGGTCGACGCCCTCCCCTACCTCGCCGATTACCCGTACGGCTGCACCGAGCAGACCTTGAACCGGTTCCTGCCGACGGTCATCACCCAGAAGGTCTTGATCAACCTCGGGCTCGACCTGAAGGCGATCCACGCACAAGCACACCAATCTCAACGCCCAGCAGCTCGGCGATGCGCGCGAGCGGGCCAAGGAGTGGAAGGGCTACGAGCACAACCCGGTCTTCGACCAGGCCGAGGTCGCCAGGATGGCCGCCGCCGGGCATCGAGCGGCTGGCCGACATGCAGCTCTCCGACGGCGGCTGGGGCTGGTTCTCCGGCTTCGGCGAATATCGCTGTCACCGCACACGACGGCCCTGGTCGTCCACGGCCTGCAAGTCGCCCGCCAGAACGACCTGACGCTACCCGATGGGATGCTCGAACGGGGCGTCGCCTGGCTCGCGAGCGTACCAGGCCAGGCAGGTTCAGTTGCTCGAAAACGGCGTCAGCCAGGTCAAGCCGTTCAAGAACGTCCGCCGACGACGTCGATGCGCTGGTCTTCATGGTCCTGGCCGACGCGCGGAATCCAGCAACGACAAGATGCTCGGCTTTCTGGATCGCGATCGCACCCATCTCTCGGTCTATGCCAAGGCGATGTTCGGCCTGGGGCTGGAGCGGATCGGCGACAAAGACAAGCTGGCGGCCGTGCTCCAGAATATCGGCCAGTATGTCGTCCGTGACGACGAGAACCAGACGGCCTACCTCAAGCTTCCCAACGAGAATTACTGGTGGTCGTGGTATGGCAGCGAGATCGAGACCGACGCGTTCTATCTCAAGCTGCTGGCCCGCACCGATCCCAAGGGCGAGCTGGCGCCGCGGCTGGTGAAGTACGTGCTCAACAACCGCCGGCACGGCAGCTACTGGAATTCGACCCGCGACACGGCGTTCTGCATCGAGGCCCTGGCCGACTATCTCAAGGCCAGCGGCGAGGACCGGCCCGACATGACGGTCGCGATCGCGCTCGACGGCCAGAAGCGCAAGGAGGTGAAGATCACTCCGGCCGATCTCTTCACGTTCGACAATGCGTTCGTCGCTCGAGGGCGAGGCGCTGGCGACCGGCGCGCACACGGTCACGTTCCTCAAGCAGGGGAAGGGCCCGCTCTACTACAGTGCCTACCTGACCAACTTCACGCTCGAAGACCCGATCACCCGCGCGGGCCTGGAGATCAAGGTCGATCGCAAGGTCTACCGGCTGGTGAAGGACGACAAGGTAGTGGACGTGGCCGGCGGCCGCGGCCAGACGGTGGGCCAGAAGGTCGAGCGTTATCGCCGCGAGGTGCTGGCCGATGGTGCGACCGTCAAGAGCGGCGAGCTGGTCGAGGTCGAGCTGGAGATCGACAGCAAGAATGACTACGAATACCTGGTCTTCGAGGACTACAAGGCGGCCGGCTTCGAGCCGGCCGAGGTCCGGAGCGGCTACAACGGCAACGACCTGGGCGCCTACGTCGAGTTCCGCGACGAGCGCGTGGCGTTCTTCGCGCGGACCCTGGCCCGGGGCAAGCACAGCGTCTCGTACCGCCTCCGCGCCGAGATCCCCGGCCGGTTCCACGCCCTGCCGGCTCGGGCCCAGGCGATGTACGCACCCGAGCTGCGCGCCAATTCCGACGAGATCCGGCTCGGGGTCGAGGATTGAGGCGCTGCGCGAAAGTCAATGTCGCCTTTCGCTCCGCGAAAGGACATCGTACGTGAAGACGGTGATCCCCGGTTTCTCGTCGATCGAGAACGTCGAACGCGGCGAGAGCGGCACTCAGTTGATCGTCAAATTCGAGCGGCAGGATCCGCAGCGCAGCCTCTCGGTCGAGTTCAAGGCACTCTCAGACGGCGAGAAGTGCTTCTTCCTCAGTGCGTACATCATCGCTTCCAGCACCGTGGGTTCACTCGTTATGTGCATGTGGGACGAACCGGACAACTACCTTTCACTTTCAGAAGTTGGCCAGTTCATCACGGGCTTGCGGAAGATGACCAATCGCAGCGGTCAATTCATTGCAACAACTCACCACCCGGAAACAGTTCGCAAGTTCTCCGACGAAACCACCTTCGTACTCACGCGCAAGTCTCATCTGGACCCCACCGTCGTGAGACCGCTTGCCGACTTGACGTACAGAGGCGACCTGATCAACGCACTGATTCGCGACGAGATCATCGGGTGACCATGAACAGGTACGCGCCTTACCTCTATATCATCCCGGAAGATGACCGCGATCGGCAAATCGCGGACGGATTCGCTGACCATCACAAAGTGAGTCATACGCGGATCAAAGTGATGCCGCCCGCAGGGGCTGGCCCAATGTGCTCAAAACGTTCCACGAGGAGTACATCCAGACGCTGCGGAATTACCCAAAGGCTCACGTTCTGATGCTGATTGACTTCGATTACCGGCGTCAACCACGTCCGGGTCGCACGACCTAGAATGATAGCGAGCGAGCTGGCTGTCAACCGGTCGGTCCCTCGCCAACTGCGGGCCTCGTGGTGATGATCGGCGGGGCTCAGAGAGCCAATGATGCGAAGGTGGTCGAGGCCGAGCAGTTTATCGTGCCGGGTCGGGAGCACGGGCTATCGGTTCTTCTGGATGGTGGTGCAATCACACGACCGATATTCGGGCGCTTTCGACGGGGAGTATAGGCAATAAAGCCAGCTCCAGGTCGTCGAGCGCGCAGCCGAGGCGCAGCGCGATTTTATAGACGCCGTTGGTTTCGCTGACCTGCGCCACTCGTTCGAGCGCGGCTCTGTTCACCTGATCAATCAGGTTCCGGCATAGCCACAGTTGCGGCGCCACCATCCGCAAGACATTGCCGCACCATTGCGCGGTCATTTTCTCGGGATCCAACCCACTGCCATTAATGGGAACGCCCCTGAACCAGTTCAACAGGCTGGCTTCCTCGTAGGCTGTACGCGCATAGGAGCCGGCCTGATCGAACACCGGTATCCAGGTTAATTGGCTGCTCCATCCTTGCAGCGGCAGGCCTCGGGCGGCAAAGCCATCCAGTTGCTGCTCCATGTCGCCGGGGTGAGTTCCGAGATATTGATAGCAATCTTCATGGTTGATCACCCATTTGAACACATGCCATGTGTCGCCAATCGGCAGTACTTCGAATGGACGCCCGCGCATGGTGCCCAGCGTTTCAGCCACTCGTTTGTCACGATGTTCTGTCGATCTCGCCGCAAGTTCCCTCAAGCTATGTTGCAAACCGACCCCCGCGATGGCGCAGTCGGCGTTATTGGGAACGAAGGTAACCAGCACGGTCTGGTAATCGCTGGCGCAATCGAAAAGCTTTCCCCATATCTTGTCGCTCAGGAAGCCGGACACCGGCAGTTTTTTCTTCGTTTTGCCGACATGGAACGATCGGGTCATCTGTTTTTCGGCATGAATCCTGATCTCGCCTTCCTGCTGGTCCGCCAGCGGACGCAGCCATGCATGAAGCCAGGCTTTGCAGGCATCGAGCGTCGGCTGCCCTTCATCCTTGAGAATGGCCACGCTGGATGTGACGGCGGGATGATCGAGCCGCCGCTCTCCCGGAATTTGGGACTGCTTGTAGTTCAGCTCATGCAGATGATTCGCGCTGAGATTGGATTTATCGTACGTGGTTTTGGGGTTCAGCCCTGATATGACTGGTAACCATGTCTGGTCGATCGCGGCAATGCGCAGCGGCGGCAGGTTGTGTTGGTATTCGGTTTGCGTTCCCGGCTGGATGGAGACGTTGATTTTCCATTCGCCCGCCGTTTGGGGTTCGAGATGCATTTGGAGGATCAGCAGAATCTGGGTAGTTCGCTCAGGAGTCATCGAAGGAATGATGAGATGTGGGAACTCTCCACGGTAAATGCCCGATTCCGCGGCAGACGATTCAATGGGCATGAGCTTGAATCTTTTGGCCTCGACCAATTTGGCTACGTCTTCCTCCGTGAGATTCGGCGCAACCGGTTCGAGCGGACCGACGACCTGACCGTTATGAAACTTGCAACCAGTGATAATTGCTTTTGAAGGTATATACGTGTCCGGTCCCGTCAGGCGAATGGTTGCCGTTCCTCCGCTGAAGCCCGCGCCCTGGCTCAACAACAGCCATGTTGCCAGCCGCTTGCTGCCAGTGGGGATCGGCCAGCTTGCCGGGTAGACCGCACGCATGCGGCAGTTATCGGGATCGAAATAATCCGCCAGCCGAATTTCCCCGGTCGGTATTTCAGCCAGAGCCTTCGGCTTTGTCTTGAAATAAAACTGTGCGGTGATCTCTTCTGCTTGGTCCAGGAAATCCTCATAGTTGATCTGCGGCTGGCCGTCGCGGAGGCCGATCAGTTGCGATAATCCGCCGATGACGTCGTCTGCGAAGGCGGTTGGCTGCGTGAGCGTCTGTTTGATCTGGTCGATGCTGAGCGTGCGCCCGAACAGGCTGCCCCACTTGGCAGCGCGCGACTTGTCGCTCAGCCGCTTCATGGGCCCGTCATAGCTTTCGGCGTCAGTCAAAAGCAGATCGACCTGCCGGCCGTTGGCAAAAACGATGAATTCATAGCTATCGCTGTCATAGAGGCTGGTGAATACCGCTGCGGTTTTCAGCGCCTTGGACGCCGCCAGCGCCAGGTCCTTGAGCTCGCCGCTGTCAAGCTTGGCGTTGTCGCTGTCATAGACGGAGACGTAAGATTGTCCGGCGCGAGCCAATAGGACAACATGCTTACCGCCTTCGGCCGGCGCTTTTTTCACCCGCTCATAGCCAAGCTTGCCATAGCTCCGGCTGATGGCCTTGGCGGCAACATCCAGTTCGCCTCTCCACGCGATATGGATGCTGGCGCAGGTATTTCCCATCAGCGGGCTCCTTGTGTCGGGAATCAGGTACTACAATCTCTAGGATAAGGACCATGTCATCCGGCTGGAAGGCGACAGACGAGCACTTTAGCTTGGGCCGGAAACCGGTGAGGGAATGAGCGAAGGGCCGTGCCTTGAATCTTCCTCAGGCGGTTGCCAGAATACCTGTACCCGTGTCGTGCAACGACCAAACGCCACCTTCCCGGCGTGTCAATCAGGCAAGCGTGTCGCCGGGGACTTCTACCACCGGCTGATAGGCGGCATTGATCAATGTCGGTTCCATTACGAAATTTGCCCGTGATGCAAAACTGGGATTGTCATAGCTGCGGCGATTGCTGCCGGCGGATGGAGGGGGTGATCACCGACCTGGAGAAGCAACGCATCGAAGCGCTCGATCTGGCCAACGATCCTGAAGTTGCTCCCAAGCCCTGGTTCGCGCCCGTGGGCCGGGGCTCCAAGAATTGGAGGCTGGCACATCGGCCTGATGGGGGTTGCGTCTTTTTGACGACGGGCAATCACTGCCGGCTTCAAGAGCGCTTCGGCGCCGACGTCAAACCGTTCGTGTGCCGCTTGTTTCCCTTTGTCCTCATACCGGCAGGCGATCACTGGCGCGTCGGCATGCGTTTCTCTTGCCCGTCGGCCGCGGCAAATCAGGGTCGCCCGGTGACCGAGGCTGAAGAAGACCTGGTGCACCTGTCGCGGTTGCTGGAGCAACACGTCGGCAGGTCGGCGGACAGTGCGCCACCGCCCATGCTGCAAGCCGGTCAGCAGCTCTCGTGGCCGGACGTATGCCGTGTCGTGCAAGTGCTGGTGGAGATCGTGCAAGACCGCGGCGATCGTCTCGAACGGCGGCTGCGCAAGTGCTTGGCCGTGGCTCGCGTTGGCCGCCAGACGCAGTTCGACCGCCTGCAAGGCAGCCGGTTGAGCAAGTATTTGCAGGCGGTGCGCACCGCCATGGAAGCGGACGTGCCCCGCGAAGCCGTGGACGTGCCGCCGCCCGACTGGCTGCTCGGCAGGGTCCCGTTCCGCGTCCTGCTGGCCATTTTTGCCCGCAGGGATCGCGACGTGTACCGGGCCTCGGCCATTCGGAGACGCCTGGGCAGAGTGGTCGCCGGCTGGCGCTTCGCCAGGGGCCGTGGTCCCGTGCCTCGCGTCAACGAATTCCTGCCGGAAACCACCTTCGAGGAGGTGGAACGATCCAGCGGGATGCTGCCCGAAATGGATGAGACTCTGGAACGTTATTATGTGGTCAAACTGAATTCGCTGCAATTTTGCGGGCCGCCCAATTTCGACTTGCCGCTCTGGACCGGCCTGGAATCGCTCGTCTGCACGCTGCCCGTGATCCTGTGGCTCTCGCGTGCTTTTACCGGCCTGTCTCCAGTGCAAGCGGTGCAGCAAGCGATCGAGGTCGTTGACGATCATTTCGGGGGTGACCCGATGTTGGGCTTCCCCCACATTCGCTTATTGCTGGGTACGGTGGCCCAGCGCGGCGAGCTGGAAAAACTCGTGGCCTGGTATAGCCGCTGAGTAGAATAGGCCCCGGCGGCAAGACCGGGGCGAACAAGGAAAGAGGAACATCGATCATGTATTTCAAGCAGATTCTCAACGAACGGTGCGGGTGTGCCTCCTACGTGATCGCCTCGCGCAGGACCGGTGACGCGGCAGTCGTTGACGCGGCTAGCGATACGGAACCTTACAATGCTCTGCTGCGCGAGCGTGAATTCCGGCTGCGCTACGTCATCGATACGCACATCCATGCGGATCATATCTCGGGCGCCCGCCGCCTGGCCGCCTCGCATGGGGCAGAGTTGTGCCTGCATGAGTCGGCGCGTACGGCCTACCCATTTCACGCACTCCGCGACGCGGATGAGCTGGAGCTCGGGCAATTGCGCCTCCGCGTATTGCATACTCCAGGGCATCGTCCCGAGCTGATCTCCCTGCTCATCGTGAATCCGCCGCGCAGCCCCGAGCCCTCGATGGTTCTGACGGCGGATTCCTTGCTGGTCGGCGATGTGGGCCGCCCCGACTTCGGCGGCGGAGACGCGACGGCTCAATTCGAGAGTCTGAGCCGGCTACTGCGGCTTCCCGATTGGGTCGCGGTTTTCCCCGGTCATTTCGAGGGACCGTGCGGCAAGGGAATGTGCGGCCGGCCCAGCACGACGATTGGCTTCGAAAGGCTTTACAATCCGCTGGCCCGGCTCGGTCGTGGGCAATTCGTAGCCCGCCTCGGACAGGGCCAGCCGCCGCGGCCGCTCAACATGACGGCCATCGAGGCGACCAACCGCGGCCAGGCCGACATGGACTGGGCAATGCTCACGTCGAGCGCACCCGTGCGCGAGCTGGACCAGAACGAGCTGGAAGCGCGCCCGCCGGAAGTGGTGCTGCTCGATGTGCGAGAGCCGCGGGAGTTCGCCACCGGTCACGTGCCCGGAGCCCGTAATCTGCCTCAGGCCGATCTCGCTACCCGGTTGAGCGAGGTGCCGCGCGACCGTCCCTTGTACCTGATCTGCCAGGGTGGGTTTCGATCGCTTCGCGCCGCGCAGTTCCTCAGCCAGATGGGCTTCAAGGACGTGGCGAGCATTAGCGGAGGCACGGAGGGCTGGCGGGCGGCGAAGAAAGAGCTCGCGTCGGGCGACACCGGTTCGGAACCAGAGCGATTCATCGAGTCGGAGTGGGCTCATGCCGGCGGATTGAGCTATGAAATTTGATGAGCTGGGGAAACTGATTGATCCGCAATCCCCATCGGGATTTCCAGGGCCTTATCAACCCTTGTACGACACCACCGCCTGTTGCGTAGTCGGCGGAAGAGCGTGGAATTCGCTGCGCAGGAAGCCGGCCCGGGCAAAAATCGCCTGGAACTCAGCGAACGTGTAAGCGTCGCCGTGGGCTGTGGTGGCGAGCATCGCCAGTGCGAAGGTGGCCGTTGCTGGTGGCGTGACGCGATCGGGCTCGGGAATGAAATCCAGCGTAAGCGCTCGGCCGCCCGGCGCGAGAGCCGCGTACGCTTTAGCCGCCAACTGCTCACAGGCCGGCACATCGAAGTGATGCAGGAAGTTGGTCAGGAGCACGATGTCGTAGGGGCCGCCCCAGTCAACGTCGAACGCACTACCTGGGCGCAGAGCATACCGCTTTGCAACACCTGCCCGACGAGCATTCTCCGCTGCGACCGCCAGCACATTGGGCCAATCGAGCGCGGTGACGTGAGCCTGGTGATATCGATCCGCGATGGTAATGCCAAACAACCCGTGCCCCGCAGCGACATCGAGCACGCGCAGCGGCTGCTGGGGATCTCCGCCGGCCAAGTCCGCAAGCAACTGGGCGGGCATGCGCATGAGCGGGGCCATTGCGCGAGCGAACTCGACCCAGATCGGGTTGTCGTGGGAGACTGTTCCCTCGTCGGAGACCGCCGTGCCGCCCCGCCGCACGGCCGCCGTCAGTTGCCGAAAGCTCTCCGTCAATTCGGGCGCGAGCATGAAGCTGACCGCGCCGCCCAGATAGGCCGGCGACTCCCGGTCGAGAAACGCCTTGGCGTCGGCGGTGAGCTCGTAGCGGTCGCCGTGCTTGTGCAGGAAGCCGAGGATGGTGAGATAGTCAGCCAATATGCGAATGCCGCGCTGCGCGGCCCGGCACGCATCGGCGAGCTCGGTCACCGTCTGGCGCCCCGCGGCCACGAGCGAGAACAGATCAAGCTCGATGGCCGCGCAGAGCGCTTCGGTACGCTGATAGGCGCTGATCGTGTCGAAAAACAACGCCGGGGATGGTCCTTGGGGATGCATGGTGTCTCCTGACTGATGGATTCCCTGGAAGCGGGCCGGATGCCTTCATGCCGACCGTGGATTGTCGGCGGCCGGAATGCCGGTGTAAATGGTTCAGTCCGGATCTCCCACGACCACAAACGCTGCCTTAAGTACTCATCACGCTCCGCGTGATGGAGTGGCGTCACGCGGAGCGTGACAACTGCGTCAGTCCGGATCTCCCACCAGCACAAACGCCGCCCAGTAGTAGGGGTGGTCATACCGCCGTACGCCGATCGATTTGGCTGAAGGCGATGCACCGGGTGACGTCGTGCCGTTGACCTTCGCCAGCGGCCGCACGTCGCCGCGCGAAAGGGCGGCCAGCTCGCCGTCGATCTGGTGCACGGTCAAGCTGCGCAGCCACTCTTTCGCCTCCTGCAACGCCTCGGCCTTGGGCAACGGCTTTGACAGCGCCGGGCGCTTGCCCAGCAGGTTCTGAAAGAACCTTGTCATCAAGAGCGACGTTGCCTTGTCGTCTACTTTCCAGAGCGACAGGCAGACGCTCCGCGCTCCGGACATCAAGAGCGCCTGGGTGAATCCCACAAAGCCCTCGCCGCCGGCATTACGGCCCAGGGCGGTCTCGCATGCCGACAGCGTTACCAGTTCGGCCTTCAGGTCCCAGCCGCGCTGGATTTCGCGCACCGAGAGCCTGCCGTCGAAGACCGGCTTTTTGTTCAAGGCCTGCGCCAGCGGATCGGGGAGGCCCGTCTGGGTCAGGATCACTGCCGAGCGCTGCGGGATTGCCTCGTCGATCACCCCGTGGGTCGCCAGGTGGATGAAGCCGAACCGCCCCAGCTCGCCCGCGGCGGCCAGGCGGTCCAGCTCGGGTTCACTCGCGTCGGCCCCGAGCAGGGCCCTGGCTGGCCGATCGTCGGATTGGAAAAGCTGAGCGAGCGCCTCGACCTCGTAGCGCGTGCCCGGCAAGGCGGCAAACTTCTCGTTGCCCGACCGCGCTGCCACCAGCACCTGTTCCAGCTTGCGTTGATCCACGATCGCCACTGGTGCCGGCCGAGCGTCGATAAACACGCCAAGCTTGCCGGGAGCCAGTTCTTGCCGGGATGACCGGCCGTCTCGCCATATCTCAACGGCGATCGGCTTGTCTCCCTCGGCAACGACTTTGAGGTCCGCTTTCTTGTTCAACGTCTGGCCGTTGTAGGCGAGCAAGACATCCCCGTCTTTCAGTCCGTGGTTGGCAGCGTTCGAGCCACGGACGACCACGTTGAAGAGCAGTCCATGGTCAGGCGGCGGCTTGGGCTCGCTCGACTTGTCAGGCCGCTCGTAAACCGGGTCGCCCAGGGCCAGCAGGCCGGCATGGCGGTCGGGCCGGGGCTGCTCGCGCAGATACTTGAACACAGTGGCCGATGGGGCGTAGCTCACGGTGCGGGTGTCACCCGGGGCAAGAAGGGCCTCGACCGGGATACCTGTCATGGCCCTTGAGGGAAGGACGATCAGCCGCCTGGCCGGCGGCAGGCCAAGGTCGGTGGCGCCCAGGGCCTTGGCCAGCGGCTCGATGCGCTGGGCGCGTAATCGCTCAAGCAGGGACCGCAGGTCGGCCGGGCCATCACCGGGCCGGCTCCGCAGGGCTGACCGGACCTGGCCCGCGAGTCCGGCGTCGTCATTGGTCCACAGCCCGTCCGGGCCGGTGCCCGCAAGCGGGACCCAGGCCGGGATGCCCTGCGATCGGAGGACCACGCCCCAGCGCTTTTCGTCTTGGACCCAGGCGACCAGGGCGGCGTCGGCCGGCAGCGCGGCCTGGATTTCGCTCAGCGTGGCGACCTGGCCCGCCAGCGTGCCGTGAACCTGAACGAGCTTGGTCTGGAACTCACCCAGGGCGATGCTGGCCAGCTCGCGCTGGTGCTTCAAGTCGGCGAATCGCTTCGCTCGCTCGGCCTGGTCGAGGTTCATGGGATCGGCTTCGACGAGCTTGTCGAGCCGTTCGAACTCCGCGGTCAATTCACGCAGGCGGGCCCGATCCTCGGGTGCAAGCCGCCGGTCCTGGCGGGCGGCGAGTTCGTCGAGCAGGCCGCGGCCCAGGTCTTCCTCCAGTCGTTGCCACGCCTCGGCCGGCCGACCGAGCCGGGCCAGCAGGTCCGCCAGGGCGAGGCGTGCTGGTTCCCTGGTGGCGGCGCGCTCCAGCCCGGTGAAGGCGACCCGGAGCCGGGCGGCATCCAGGCCCTTCACCGCACTCAGCCATTGGTCTTTGGCTAGGGCGTACTTCCCCTGGGCGCGGAGGTTGTACGCGAAGTTGCTGTGGATGTCGGCGGTGTCGCGATGGTCTTCGGTGAGCAGGCGGCGTGCGATCTCCAGCGCCTTCTCGAAGAGCGGCTGTGCCTGGGTATACTTCCCCTGCGCGTTGAGGATCTGCGCGACGTTGTCGTAACTGATCGCGGTGCCGGGGTGGTCGTCGCCGAGCAGGCGGCGTTTGATCTCCAGCGCCTTCTCGTAAAGCGGCTGGGCCTGGGCGTACTTACCCTGGGGCTCAAGGTTGAACGCCACGTTGTTGTAGCTGGTAGCGGTGTCGGGGTGGTTGTCAGTGAGCAGGCGACGCCGGATCTCGAGCGCCTTCTCGAACAGCGGCTGGGCCTCCACGTACTTACCCTGGCCGTGGAGGTTGAACGCCAGGCCGCTGTAGCTGGTAGCGGTGTCGGGGTGCTCGTCTCCGAGCAGGCGGCGTTTGATCTCCAGCGCCTTCTCCAGCAGCGGCTGGGCCTCTGCGTACTTTCCCTGGGCGTTAAGGTTGAGCGCCAGGTTGTGGTAGCTGGTGGCCGTGTCGGGGTGGTCGTCAGTGAGCAGGCGGCGTCTGATCTCAAGCGCCTTCATGTAAAGTGGCTGGGCCTCTGCATACTTTCCCTGGGCGTTGAGGTTGAGCGCCAGGCCGGCGTAGCCAGCGGCGGTGTCGGGGTGGTTATCGGTGAGCAGGCGGCGTTTGATCTCCAGCGCCTTATCGAAGAGCGGCTGGGCCTGGGCGTACTTTCCCTGGTCATTGAGGTTCGACGCCACGGCGCCGAAGCTTCTGGCGGTGTTTGGGTGGTCGTCGGTGAGCAGGCGGCGGTTGATTTCCAGCGCCTTCTCGTAAAGCGGCTGGGCCTGCGCGTGCTTGCCCTGCCTGTCGAGGTTGAATGCCACGTTGCCGTAGCTTTCCGCAGTGGCTTGGTGCTCGTCGCCGAGCAGGCGGCGTTTGATCTCCAGTGCCTTCTCGAAGAGCGGCTGGGCCTCGGCGTACTTTCCCTGGTAGCTGAGGTTGGCCGCCACGTCGTTGTAGCTTCGCGCGGTGTCTTGGTGGTCGTCGGTGAGCAGACGGCGCTGAATCTCGAGCGCTTTTCTAAACAGCGGATCGGCTTCAGCGTACTTCCCTTGCCTCCAAAAGTTATGTGCCAGGTTGTTGTAGCTGTCGGCGGTGCTGGGGTGATCGTCAGTGAACAGGCGGTGGTTGATCTCCAGCGCCTTCTCGAACAGCGGCTGGGCCTGGACGTATTTCCCCTGGCTGCGTAGGTTGATCGCCAGGTTGCGGTAGCTTCCGGCGGTTTCGGGATGGTCGTCGGTGAGCAGTCGTCGGCGGATCTCCAGTGCCTTCTCGTAAAGCGGCTGGGCCTGGGCGTACTTCCCTTGCCTCCAAAAGTTATTTGCCAGGTTGTTGTAGCTGTCGGCGGTGCTGGGGTGATCGTCAGTGAACAGGCGGTGGTTGATTTCCAGCGCCTTCTTGAAGAGCGGCTGGGCCTGGGCGTACTTCCCTTGTTTCTCGAGGTTGTTCGCCACGTTGTTGAAGCTGGTAGCAGTCTTGGGATGGTCGTCACTGAGCAATCGGCGGCGGATTTCGAGCCCCTTCTCGAACAGCGGCTGTGCCGGGGCGTATTTCCCCTGCTTCCAGAGGGTGTACGCCACGTTGTTATAGCTGTCGGCGGTGTCGGGGTGGTCGTCGGTGAGCAGTCGTCGGCGAATCGCCAGCCCCTTCTCGACCAGCGTCTGGGCCTGGGCGTACTTCCCCTTTTCGACGAGGGGTTCCCATTGCTCATCGATGGTATGGGACGATTGGTAAGCGACTCGATCCTCGCGCGGCATCGGGGCCACCCGCTGCAACCCCTTGAGGCGCCAATCCGCGTCTACCGTCTCGAAGTGCTTCGGCCCCTGCACTCGCGTCCGCAAGGCGAGCAATTTCCGAGCGCGGGCAATCGCCTCGTCCCAGCGATCGGCCTTCAGGGCCTTGTCGATCTGCTCGTCCAGTTGGTCGGCGCGTTTCTCAAGGTCGCCCGCCAGCTTGCGCAATCCTGGCGCAGAGGGCTGAGCTTCCTTCGGAGCCGTGGTCTGTGCCGAAACGGGCATCCGCGGCATCGCGATCCCGAACCCGATCACGAGCACCAGCCGGAACACGATGCGCAGGGCTTTCATGATGACCAAGTCCTGTGTCAGGTGATCGGTGATGAGACCTTCGGATTAGGATACCGGATGTGATCATGCGCTGTCTTCCAGCATTTCACCGAGCAGGTCGTCGTCAGAAGACTCTTGAATCATGTTAGCCGTGCAGAGACCCCAAGACAACCAGAGCAGGTCCCCGCGCGAAGGCGGGCAGCTTCACCCTCGATCAGAAGGAACGACATATGTGGGATGTTGGTAGAATCGAGCGTCATCCAAGGGACTCAGCGGCATGCGTTGATCTGGTGCGTGATCCTTGGGCGGAACACGCCCCCTCGAGGCTTTGGTCGCCCGTATCCCCAAGGCGCGTCGGTGTCGGCGGACCGACGCGCGCGGGATCCTGACGAGAGAATTTTCCACCGGGATCCGATCGACCTCCTCTCGCAGTTTGATGAGCGCGTTGTCCTTGGCCGCAACTACTCTGGCTGGGCCGGCGGCTCGGGAGTTTCGAGCTCCATGTGAAAGTCGAGTGGGTCCTGGTCCTGATTCAAGTTATCGAACATCATCCCCTGATTGTAGGCTCTCCCCTGGAAACGGCCCGAGGGAACTACAGCGATGGCAGACCGATTATCCGGCGCCTCGGCATAGATCATCAGGTTTGACAGAGTCAAGCCCCGGGGAATGCCGGTCAGGGCATAACGACCCTGGGCATCGGACGTGGTCCACAGGAGAGGCGTGAGGCGGGTTCCGTTTCCATGCAGTTTCCCGATCGTTGTTTGGAAGAAGACGGAAACACCCTGGGCCGGTTGCCCATCTAGACCGGTGATGGTGCCCCGGATCGTCACCCCCGGGCCGGCCAGGAGCTTCAATTCCTGACGCATGCCGCCCCCTGGGAGATGGCCACCCAGCCCACCGGAGCCGGTGGCGAAGTCAACGACTTGCGGTAAGACGGCCGGAGGTGGGCCATCAGCCAGAATCGGACCGCGATCGTCCGGTCCCGAATCGTGGGCCCGGGCTACCCAGACCTTGAACTCTCCCTTCAGGGCAGGAACCCGAAAGTTCCCGTTTCGGTCAGTCGTGCTGACCAGGGTGATCGGGAACCAGCCAAATTGGCCACGATCGGTGCTCTCGAACGCGATGACATTGCCTGCTCCGTGGTTTTGCACTCCGGGAGCTTTCGTCGCCGCGTTCGGTGCAGCGCCAAGATTCTTGGTCTCCACAGCCAGAGCCTCGGTGACAGGGACCGAGAGCCGTCCGACAACTTCGACGCCCCGCTCAAGCCGGATGTCGCCCAGGTCACCCCCACCGGATGCGATCGCGACCCTCCGCGGGGCCCATCGGTCGGAATAGACAATCAGCTCGCCGGCTCGACCATCGGGAATGGTTAAGCGGAAGTGGCCCAACGCATCGCTAGTTCGGGTCCGGCCCAGGCTACTCAGCGGCTCCTTGTCGGAGGCTGCGTGGATCTTCGCCCCGGCCACCGCGGCACCATCCGGATCGATGCACGTCCCGGTCACGGCGACACCGCGCCGCAGCCGTACGTCGGGCAGGCGTCCTTGGGCCGTGGCCGCCCGGCCTGGACTTGAGAATATGTTGCTGAAAAACTCAACGTAGTCCGGAGCATTGACGTCGATGCCCAGGTGGTATGAGTTGGTATCATCAAACCCGCGCAGCCCATCGATCCGGTAGACTCCGCCGGCGTCGGTCCGGGCCTGCCAGACATCGGCGACTTCCCAGGAAATGCGGAGCTGTAAGTGCAGCCGCTGTCGGAAAAGCCTAATTCGGACATCGGCCCCTGGAACGGGTTTGCCCTGCTCGTCGACGACTTGCCCGGTTAATTTCATGGGAGCACCACTCGCATTCACGGCATGCGGTTTCGTAATCGGATTCTCGGAGGATGCCTGAGGTGGGTCACTGGTTGTTGAGCGAGCACCCACCGCATTGGCGCTGAGCTCGACGTCAACGGCTGGGGCCTTCACTGACGAAGCCAGGACGATGGCTCCGGCCGCCAGTACAGCGGTAACAACCAAAACTCCCGCGACCGCGGTCAGGCGCGTCAGAAACATGGTCTCCAGTACTCGTTGGGCGAGTTTCGCAACATCCGTCGTAGCGAGTCGCCCCGCGCTGATTCGAACGACTTCCTGAATCGTCAAGTCTATGAGCTGGGCCGGCACTGCGGCCGGGGCGGTCGCCGTGTCGAGCGACAACCCCGTCGGTGCCGCCAGTGAGGCCAGCCCGAGCCGCTCCAGTCGGCGCCGCAGCCGCTCGCGAGCGGCCGCCAAACGGCTCTTGATAGTACCCACCGGGCACCGGAGGACCTGAGCGGCCTCGTCGTAAGTCCGGCCTTCCAGGTAGCAGAGAATCACCGGTGCGCGAAACCGCTCGGGAAGCTGGCCGATCTCCGCGTGCAAAAGCGATTCGGAGCCTTGCCGGCTGTCTTCCTCATCGCCCTCCCGCGCCGCCCGCAGAGCGGCCCAGTCCCGCTCATGCCGCCGCCGACGGGCCGCGGCAGATCCTGCGCACAAACCCACCCGCAAAGCCACGCCGTACAGCCAACTCGCTAGAGAGTCACGCCGGCGAATCGAGCTCGCTTGCTCCGCCAGGACCAGGAACGTCGCCTGGAACGCATCCTGGGCGTCGTGGTGGTCGCCCAGCACACCGCGACACACCCGTTGCACCATCGGCCCATGCCGCCTGATCAGCGCCGTGAAAGCCGCTTCGTCGCGACGCGTCACGAACAGGTCGAGCAGTTGCTCGTCGGTAAGCCCAACAACCGTGCCGACCTCGAAAAGCATCCGAAAATGACGATGTGCACCAGCGTGACGAGCATCGGCCATTGGTCTGACTCCCCGTTCCTCCTGGATTTCCCTATGTAGTGTAACAAAGGGCGCCGATTGTTCGGTTTTTCCCAGAATATCGAGAGTGTCGTAGCCTCCTTGCCAATCGGCAACAGAAAGCCGCGCGTGACACCGCGAAGTCTCCCGGTCGCTCGTTGCGGGCGGCGGTCTGAAGTCATTTCCTTCTCCAGTTGCGCGCGTCGGTCGGATCGACCGAAGCACCTCTCTGAGAGGTGACCGTGGTCGGCGATCATCGGTCTGATCGTGATCCGTCAAGGTCGCGGCCAGGTCGCGGCCAGATCGGCGAGCAGGTCGGCGGCCAGCGGTGAGCCCGATGCGGGACGCGAAGCAAGCCGGTGTGCCAGCTTGGGGGCGTCGAGCAGATAAACCTGGTTCGACTCGGCGGCCTGCCGCAGCCGCCAGCCCGCGATGCCGCGGGCAACCGAGCGGATCGTCACACGCCGCGGCGGAGGGCCGCCGGTCAGGACCAGGGTCAGGCCCCGGGCGCCGATCAACACCAGGCTGGCTCCGGCGAGAATCTCGGGCGAGTCGCTCCGCCACGCTTTGGCCAGCCGGCGGCGCTGGGCGCGCGAGGCGGGGTCGCCCTCCATCACCCGCTGGTCGGCACGCTGCTCGCTGGGCGTGGTGCGGAGTAATTGCTCGAACCGCCGCCAACGAAGTGCGTAGTCGGCCAGGCCCAGGACGACCAAGACCACGGCCAGCACGCGGGCCAGGTGCAGGACGAACCGGCCCGCGGCCTGCGCCAAAGCGGGCGTTTCCATCCCCCCGAGCTGCAACAAGTCGGACCAGCCCGAACGGATGGTCCACACGGTGGCCGCGATGATGACGATCGCCTTGACAGTCGACCAGAGGCTGCGCTCGGCCCGGCTGGTGAGTCCCGCCCCGCGCTTCATCGTCCAGAGCCGCGCCGGGTCGGGGACGACCAGGCGGGGCGCCCACAGCCCGCGGACTTGCACCTGATGCGCGGCCACCGCGCCGGCCCCGAAAGCGAAGAGAATCAGTCCCAGCGGCCAGACCAGGAGGAAGAAGGCTCCGCGCCACCCGGGCGACGACATCGGCCGGGTTGGCCGACAGGATGGCCGCGGCGTCGAACGAGGCCCCGACCAACTGATTGAAGCCCAAGGCCAGGGTCTCGCCAAAGCTTCCGATCAGGAGGACCGCGGCCAGCCATCCGGCGGCGGCCGTCAGCTCGGGACTGTGCGCAACCTGCCCGTGCTGGCGCGCCAGTTGTCTCCGGCGCTTCGACGGCGGCTGCGTCCGCTCTTCCAGCATGGCGATCCCCTTAGGTCGTAGGTCAGGCTTTCCAGCCTGACGTCAGCCTGGAAAGGCTGACCTACACCTGCGCGATCCGGTATTTGCCGGCGATGCCCCGGTTCACGGCGGGAAAAGCGCGCTCCAGGCGCCGGCGAATGTCGCGGCGAGCGCACCGACGCTCAAGAGCACCAGCGCGATTCCAATGAGACTGCGGAGCGGCTGTGCCAGCGCGGTGAAGGGAAGCGAGGGAGCGGCGCGGCCCAGCCAGCCCACGGCGATTCCGGCCAGAGCCAGGGCCAGCGCGGGCGGCGCCGCGGCGCAGGCGCCAGCTCCAGGACGCGCCCCACCTGGGCGAAGGCCGTCGTCACCGTTTCTGAAGAAAGCAGCATCCGGCCCGCCGACACGGTCTGATAGCTCTCGACCAGAGCCCGCACCAGGAGCAACGGGCCATCGAGCGCCAGAAACACGGCCAGGGCAATCAGGCCGTAGAGGCGTCCGAGGGGGTTGACGACTTCGCCGCTGTCGGGATCGATGAGCGTCGCGGTCGCCAGGCCGGCCTGGGTCGCGACCAGGTCGCCTGCCGCGCGCGCGCCGGCCACGACCAGTGCGGCCGACCAGCCGATCAAGCCGCCGGCCAGGAGCTCGGAGAGCCCGGCCCAGGCGGCGTTTGACCAGGTCGCGGGTGGCTCGATCCAGCTTCCGGCGATGGGCGCGAGGACTGCGCCCAGCGCCGCGGCCAGTGCCAGGCGGAATCGCCAATCCAGCTCGGGAACCGCCAGTACCGGCGCGGTCAGGCACAAACCCAGTACCCGCGCCAGCACCAGGGCCCATGCGCCCGCCTGGCCGGTCACCCAGCTCCAATCTTCCGCGGCGATTCCCCAGCCCATAAGCCCGGCCCGCGCCTCCGGATTAGTGTAGTCATCACGCTCCGCGTGATGATCCGTCACGCACAGCGTGACGACGACTGCAACCGGTCACAACAGTTGGTGTAGTCATCACGCACAGCGTGACGACGACTGCAACCGGTCACAACAGTTGGTGTAGTCATCACGCTCCGCGTGACGACGACTGCAACCGGTTACAACAGGTTGGGAATCGAGCCGATCAGGTCAACCGTGAACGACACCCAGCGATTGATCATCCAGGGCAGAATCATGAGTAGAACCAGGGTCACCACGACTAGCCGTGGGATCAGACCGACGACCGGCTCGTGCAGTTGCGTCATGGTCTGGGCGACGCTGATGAGCACGCCGACCAAGAGCGCGACCGCCAGGAGCGGTCCGCCCAGGAGCAAGGCCATCCGCAACGCTTCGCGCGACCAGTCGATCGCTTGGCTCGCATCCATGAGCAGGGTCTCCATTCGAGTGGTGCGGGGCTCCGTGCCCGCCTGTCGCTTGCCAAGAGGATTCGGAGGCGGGCATGGACGCCCGCCCCACTTATACCAGAAACCGGCAATTTTTCAGTGGTGCGGGCCTCCGTGCCCGCATGTCGGTTGCCAAGAGGATTCGGAGGCGGGCGGGGACGCCCGCCTCACTACTGTGCGCCGCCGAAGCTCGAGAGCAACATCGTCGCCACCAGCAGCCAGCCGTCGGCCAGCACGAAGACGATCAATTTCACCGGCGTGGCCACCAGGGCCGGAGGCAGCATGAAGAGCCCCGTGGCCGCCAGTACTGACGAGACCACCAGGTCGATCACCAGAAAGGGCAAGTAGAGGTAAAAGCCCATCATGAGGGCCGTGGTCAGCTCGCTCAAGAGGTACGCCGGCGCCACGACGCGCAGCGGATATTCCAGGGTGCCGGCCGGCGCCGGCTCGATTGGTCCGGGGCTGGGCGGAACCGCGTAATCGCCGAGTGCCTCGAGGTAATCCTGATGCCTGGTCAACACGATCTGATCGACCATGAATGCCTTGATTGGCTGCGTGCCGGCCTTCCACGCGTCCTTTGCCGAGACTTCTCCCGCGGCATACGGCCGGATCGCCTTGTTGTAGACTTCCTCTCCCTTGGGACGCATCACGAGCGCCGTGAGCAAGAGTGCGAGGGCGGTCAAAACCTGGTTGCCGGGCACCTGCGGGCTACCCAGAGCCTGGCGCAGCAGGATCAGCACGATGTTGATCCGCACGAACGCAGTCACCATGAGCACGGCCACGGGCGCCAGCGAGATCAAGCCGAAGAGCGCAACGGTCTGCAAGGTACGAACGGCGTCGCGCTGATCGATCGGGGGCATGGGCGAGCTCGCCGCCGCCGGATTTGCGGCTGGCGATTCGTGCTCCGACGGTCGGTCGCGCGCATCGGGCCGCAAGGCGGGATGATGAGCCGATGAGTTCTGGGTTCCGGCATCGTTTGTGCCCGCGCCCGTGCCCGCGCCCACCGAAGTGTCCGGAGCTGCGCGTTGGGCCTGCGCTTCGACGGCTGCCGGGACCAGCATCACCACAAGGCAAAACATTGCCGTGAGTGTCAGACCGAGCTGCACCGATGAAGAACGGCCGCGCCGGATGGCGGCGATTTCCTGGCTCATGGCTCACCTCCCGCTTCCAGGTCAGGCGAAGCCTCGCGAAGATCGTCGAGCTCGCCGAGAAGGGCGGGGGCGCCCTGTGGACCGGCGCCGACCAAGAGCACGCGCTGGCCGACGCGAAGCAGGTAAACCGAGTGCTTGGGAGAAAGGCTGACGCGGCCGACTACCTGGATGGCGCCATTTGCGACCCGAGGCGAGAACCGCCGGGCCGCGATGCCGATGGCGCCGCAGATTGCCAGGCCAAGCGCCATGCCGCCCATTCCCAGCCACCAACCATCGGGCCCCGCCCCCTGCGATTTGCGGGACAGGCGATTGAGCCATTGCGGGCCCGGCGGTCGCGCACCGACCGCTCTGCCTGGCGCCTCGGGGCGTGCCAGCGTGCCGGGCTGTGCCGCCGCCTGGGGATTTGATGTCGCGACGACCGCTCCCGTCGAGAACGGAGCCGGCGAAGTCGGAAATTGCGCGGCGATGATTTCGCCGCCGGAGCGAGGTGCGTCGGCGAAGGCGTGGGGAAAAGCGGCGAATAAAACCGCTGCGAGGCCGGCGATCCGAGGCGCAGCCCGCCTTAAAACCGCTTGCAGCTCTCCGTGTGATTGCCTCGCCAGGGACATCGGCAGTCCTCTTCCATTGCTGTTGCAGTAGTCGTCACGCTCCGCGTGACGGGGGGATCATCACGCGGAGCGTGATGACTACATCAATCCTTTTGCAGTAATCATCACGCGGAGCGTGATGACTACACTCGTTCTAGACCAGGACTTCGTCCTGACCGTTTGGCTCCGGCAGGCTGATGCGGCCGTGGTCGTACAGCCGCCGCAGCCGCTCCGTGATTTCGAGCTGGGCCGTTTCCGAATCCGAGAGTCGGAACGGGCCAAGCTGGTGAAGCTGCGCGCTCAACCGGTCGGCGGTCACGCTCGAGAGGGCCTCCAGCACCTTGGCACGAACGTTCGCGGCAGCGCCGGCCAGTGCCAGCGCCCAGGTCTGGCTATCCTCCTCGTGGAACGCGGCCCGGATATCGCCATCGTTCATCTTGACCAGGTCGTCGAACACGAAGCAGAGCCGGCGCAGGCCCAGGCCATAGAACTCCTCGAGAACGGCGGCTCGTTCGGCGGGCTCGATCCGTTCCAGCCTGGCAATTTCCCAGGTCACGGACTCGACCGCCGACCGGTCGAGGTGGGAAAGCAACTGCGAGGCCAGCGACTGGTCCAGGCTCACAAGCACGATGGCCGCCTTGCGTACCGGGGAAATCGCGCTGCCCGGCCCAGGTTGATCGGAAGGTCTGCCGGCCGCCCTGGGAGCGGCCTCGCGGCCGCTCGCTGCGCCCCAGGCTTCGGGGTTGACCGCAGCCGGGGCTTGCTGGCGCGGCACATCGACTTCGGGCCGGGCGGACGTCATGAGGCGCTACCTCCCTGAACCGTCCAGCGCTGGAGCACGCTGGCCGCGGCCGCGGGGTTGCGCCGCACCAGTTCCCGGACGCGCTCCGATGGGCCCGGGTCCGATGCGGGATCGGCGCGATACCGCGCGGTGCTGGCCTCGGGCTGGGGTGGCCGCGCCGAGCGGCGCGCGACCTGGATCCACGATCCAGCGGCAGCCAGTATCGAGATCGCCGCTCCCACCGCGCCCACGATTCCCCAGTCTAGTGCCTTGCGCCGCGCTTCGGCGGGATAAGGCAAGACCGCGGGTCGGACCAGCGGCAATTCGTCGGGAATGGTATCGACATCCACCCGCCACGATCCCTGCTCCGGCAGGACGAGCTCGACGGTCTTCTTGACTCCGGTTTCGGTTCGGGCCGCCATCAGTTGAAACTCCTCGGGCGAGGGCTCGAGGTGGTCGGCCTTGTTGACGAGGGCGTTGTAGTAGAAACTGCGCGGCACGTTGACCAGAACATGGCCGCTCTCGTGACCGGGCTCGCCGGCCTGCGCCGGCGGACTCACTGGAGACAGGTGCCGCCGCGATCGGTTTGGGGGCGACAGGCTCGGGCTCCAGATATGCCGGCCCATTGACCACGATCGCCGGAGCGCCCTCGGCAGGAGCAGGAGCGGCCGGGCCGGGCGCCGCATTCCCGTCGCTGGACACGGAGCGATCGGCCGGACGGGGCGGGTTGGCGCTTGTGCTGCTGCTACCGGCGCGGGCCGGTCGTGGTTGCGACGTCGTGCGGCGTGGAGACCTGCACCAGGACCCTTACTCCCTTGATCCAGTCCAGCTTTTCCAGGATCTTCTCGCTCAGCTCTTCCTCGCGTGCCCGGTTGCGCGAGATGTCGCCGAGCGATGGATTGCTGGGGTCGAGGTAGCGGTGACCTCGGCGATCCATGACCGTGATCGCGTGCAAATTCAGAGTCGGGCTCGAAACCGCGGAGAATCGCCGGAATTGCCTGGACGCTGCGGAACGGCAGTTGGCGATCGCCGTCGGTCTCGAGGTAGACGAACGCCGACGGCTTCGGCGGATTGCGCAACCCGGCCGCCGCGCGGGCGTGAGGAAGCGAGACCAGCGACCACACGACACCGGATTGCTGCCCGATCATTGCCTCCAGGATGCGCTCGCGCTCGAGCTGATCTCTGCGCGCTCGATCTTCGGAAGTTTCCCAGAGGAGGCTCATCGCGCCCGGCTGGCTGCGGATCTCCTCGATGGAGTGCCTTCCCACGCCGATCTTGGCGAGCAGGACCGCGGCCTCATCGAAGTCGTCAGCCGAGACCGCGACCCGGCGATCGTCGAGGCGGTAGTCGGTGATGCGATGCTCGTCGAAGGCACGGCAGATCTTGATCAGGTCTTCCGACGAGAACCGCGCTCCGGAGGCGAGGTAGCGAACGCTCACCGTCGAAAACGCGGTTGCCGCCCAGTAGCCGAGGGCCAGGAACGCTCCGACTACCGTCAGCACCAGTCCCCAGCGGATCGCCGGATGACGGGCCGACAGGGATCGCGCCAGGCGACCAACCAGCACGTGCAACCGTGCCAAAGCCGCGTTGGGAGACAGGCGATCGATGGTCCGCATCAACCCTCCAGAGCGCAAGAACAAGGGTTCGTGCCGCCCGTAGCCGCACCGCCCCGCGCGGGGAGAGTTATCCACAATCGGACCAATTTGTCAATCGCGTCCGCCGGTCGGTACGCGTTTTGCTTTGCCTGGTCGGCTCGAACTGCGCAGGCACCGCCTCTTGGTGCTTTTTCCATGCAGCTTCGATGTGGAGTCATCACGCTTCGCATGATGATCCGTCGCGGGAAGCGTGACGACGACTGCAAAAGGTCAAGGCCGGCTTCCAAACCCGGCGTCTCTGACCAGATTGCTCTGAGTCAGATTCCGTCCGAGGCTCGAAAGCCGGCCTGACGTCATTATTCCGCAGTCGAACGAAGCCGCTCAGCTCAGTTGCCCGAAGGCGTGGGCAGAAGCAGGCCACCGTTCTGGGCGGCAGTTGCCGTGGTCCCTCTGACTTCGGGGGCGGGCGGGGCTTCCTCACCGGTCGCAACCGCCGGGGTCATCTCGGCAGGAGCGGACGCGATCGAGGCCGCAGGCTTCATACCACGATAGGCCTGAGGAGCACCGTAAACCGGTGCCATGCCCTGACCTGACGGAGCAATCCCCTGACCGGTCGGATAGACCGCGGCAGGGCCGCAAGGAGCAGGACCGCAAGGATCGCCGCAGCTCAAGCTACCGTGAACGAAGCTGAAGCTGTGCTTCTTCTGCAGAACCCACTCGTAGCAGGTGTTGCACACGATTTTCGGACAGGTGAAGTGGATTTTCGGACAATGGAAGCTGAAGTGGCACTTGGGTGCGCACGGGGCGCACGAAACGCACGGATCGCAAGGCACTGCGCAGCCCTGGGGGCTGGCGACGATACCTTGCGGCGACGGATACCCACCCGCCTTGCTCACGCTGCAGATTCCGAGAGCGGCGGCGAGGCTTAGGCTGAAAATCAAGGGCTTCAACATGGGAGAAGACTCTCCTTGGCTAACAAAGATCGAGGGTAGCGATTCCGGCCGGCCGTCTCGCTCGACCCTGATACGTATCGGTCGTCCATGGCGTCAGTCCGTTGCCTGGTCTTCCCGGGACCCGAGGCCTTTTCAGCCTCTCGCTTGGAACAACGCCACCAGTTTGGTACTCCCGTCTCCTCGCCATGGCATGACCTTGGCGAGCCGTCGGTAATATCGTCACGCCGAACCCGTCGCTTGAATGCGCTTCATGTTTTGTACCAACAGGTTAGGGCGACAAACGTGACGATCGTCCCGGTCGGGTAAAAAGAGAGGATTGTACGAGAAGCGATGTCCGCAGAATTCACATAACCCGTTTTTTGGCGCTGCGCGGTTTCACTGACCACTAGCGCCGGCAGAGGCGATAGACTCTGAAATCAGCGCCGAGTCGGCTCATTCGATCGGGCGAAGATCGAATCGCCACCGACAACGTGCAGCAGGACGAGCTCGTTCCGCTTCATGTCCGATTCGCTGAATACGAGCGCCACCCGGCCGGCCAGATCGGTCGCGTAGCGATCGAGCAGGCTCTTGCGGATCAGCAAGTAGGGCGTGTTCGGGCCGGCGTGATCCAGCCAGGTCAAGAGGGACTTCTTGTCGTGAGCCTGGCGGTTGGCTTCGAGATCCGAGAGCGCCACGATGGGGGAATGCGCCGCCAGATAGCTGGCGGCCAGATCGTAAGCCGTATTGTATCGGGGATGCGTGCCGGGTACCGGCGTCAGATCGAGGTCATCCAGATAGAACCAGAGCCCTTCGTCGATCTCGTTGAAAAACATGATCTTGTGCGTGCCGGGCTGCACCAGTCGATGGAGCGTCTGGGCCAGCGCGCGATGCCCGCGCTGCGAGTTTTCCGCCGGGGCGATGCGCCCGTAAGCGATCAGGATGCCGAGAACGCAGGCGGTCGTGATCGGTGCCAGGGCCAGCTCATCGGCGCCGCGTCTCCAGGCCAGCGCGCTCCAGGCGACCGACACGGCCAGCGCACCCGCGATGGCGAGGGTCCAGGTCCAGATCGGCCAGGGAAAAAAGGGCCGCGCCAGCAGCGGAGCCACGGCGGCCGCCACGAACAGCAAGACCCACTGGGCCTGGAGGATCGCCCGGGCTGCAACCCCCGACCGGTTCCGCCCTGCGCAGCACGGGTCAGTGTCACCCACGCGGCTCCCGTCAACAAGGCCGTCGCCGGCATGCAGGGAAGGTAATAACTTGGCTTGGCGATCTCCCAGACGCTCAAGATCGCCAGATTGCCGATCGCCCACCACCAGGCAAGCCAGATCGGCGAAACCCAGCTCGGCAAAGCTTGGGGGCCTTCGTCGCGGCGTCTTCTGCCCTTGGCCGGCAAGCCGTTGAAAAACGGTAAAGCCAGCGCAAGGCCCGCGATCAGTGTCCAGGGAAGAACCATGGCGGGCCACTGTCCCGCCAGCATCGAATGCCGGCGATGCTCCAGGATCCGCGACATGCCCATCTTCTCGGCCATTTCGAGCAGCCATACCCGCGCCGCCTGCGGATCTGCGCAGGACGAGGGCCGGCCACCCGAAGGCCAGTATCACGAAGAGCAGCCAGCCCCAGCCGTGAACCAGGCGGCGCATTCCCCAGGCCAACCGTCGGGAAAATGAGAGATACGGAATGAGAGCGACGAGCACGAGTAAGAGGATGATCGGGCCCTTGGTCAAGAACCCCAGACCCAGCGCGGCATGAAAAACCAAGCTCCAGACCGGGGGGCCGGCGGTCGCCTCGACGGTTTCATTCGAGCCGCCATCAGATTCTTCTTGCCGTGAGCCGGCCGGTGCTGCTGCGCAAACGGCGGGCGGACGGGGAATCATCGCGGCAAGCTGGCCCGACGGCTCGAGATCGTGGAGCCGTCGCCAGGCTGCGTAAAGGGCCAAGGTGGTGAAGAGAGCCAGGGGAGCGTCGTTGCTGGCCTGGCGCATTTCACCCACGAAGAACCCCGTGGAACAGAGAACCAGCGCCGCGGCACGTCCCACGGACTCGCCGGCCATGCGGCGTCCCAGGGCAAGAACCAGCGCCACCGTCGCTAGCCCGCAAAGGGCGCTCGGCAACCGCACCATCCATTCGTCGCGGCGGCCGGTCAGCCAGAAGACGACAGCCATCGACCACCGCGGTAGCGGCGGCTTCTCGAGCCGCGGACGCCCTTGGAGCTCGGCCACCAGCCAGTGGTGGTGGTCGATCGTGTCGATCGCTTCGACCGCGGCGCGCTGCTCGCGCTTGCCCCACAAGTTGACCGAGCCGAGGAACCCCAGAAAGACCGTGCAGGCCAGGATGGCGAGCAAGACCTCGGGCCAGCGTTTCCACCGCGGAGGAAGACGGCGCTGTGGCGGTCTTGCCGTTCCCCCCCTTGATAAGGGGGGGCCAGGGGCGGTGGGGCGCACGCCTCGGACACCGTGGATGACTTTCCCCTCCCCGATACAATCGGGATCCGCAACGATCTCAAGACCGGTTTCTCTCCCTTGTTTTCCAGGCGCATGGTCGGGTCTCGAGACCACTTAAAACAGCCACGACGAGGCGGGCGGAAGAAGGCCCTTGGAACACCCCGTAATTGGTTGTGCCAGGACCACCCCCCCCTTAGCAACGGGGGGGAAAGAAAACGGGCGCTAGCCGAGGCTGCGCTTGGCGAAGCAACCTACCCGATCGGCTCGGTTTCGGCAACGGCGGCTTCTGACGAAGCAAGCCCGCTGATCGCGGCCAATCCCCACGGCGATGGGGCCCCGATGGTTGCGGTTGACCGTGGTTGGGTTTTGGCATACGATCCGCGGGTGACTCGGTCGCGACCCCCGAAATAGAGATGGGGAGAGTCCTATCCAAACTGCGCACCGAGCCCAGAAAGTGGCCGTTCATGGCCGAGGCAGCTCTTCCTGATTCGGTTGTCGCGGTGCGCCAGAGGCGCTGGCCCCGCCGGCTGGGCCTGCTGGCGGTCCTGCTCGAGCTCGCGCTGGCCTTGCGCGTGCTTGCCGCAGAAGCGGTCGAGTGGTACGTCCGGCAGGGGGGGTTGGACCGGCTCTGTCTGTTTCCCGACACGAACGTTTACTGGGAGTTAGCCCGCGCGATCCGCGCCCAGGTGCCCTACCAGATCGTGGATTGGCGGGACATTCCCCACTTTGCATTGCGGACGCCGGGCTATCCGATCTTCCTGGCGGGCTGCCAGGCCCTCTTTGGCGAGCGGACTCTGGCGGTCCGGCTGGTCCAGGCTGTGCTTGGGACTGTCAGCGTCTACCTGGTTTACCAGCTCTGCCGGCAGCTCGCGCCCTCGGGCAGAAGAGCGCAGCCGGCGGAGCCCGACGTCGGCCCGAAGGCGGCCGGCGGCTGTAGCGCGGTGACCATCGTCCGCGGATCGGCCGATCGTGATGGGTGCTCGGCGCCCCTTTTTGCCGCCGCCCTGGCGGCTCTTAACCCTTACTACATATTCATGTCAGTGATTTTATTGACGGAAGCGGTATTTGAGCCACTCATGCTGGCCGCCCTCTGGGGGCTGGCCGTGCTCTGGCCGCGCCGGTCGAGGGAGGACGATGGCGGGCCGTCCTTGCCGGAGGGCCGCGCGGGACCCCCGGTCACGGGGCTGAAGGCGGCTTTGGTTTCGCTGGGCAGCGGCGCGGCCGCGGGCATGGCGGTGCTGGTTCGCCCTTCCTGGGTGCTTTTTGTGCCTGGCGCCCTGGCGGTCTGGGTTCTCGCGGCGATTCGAGCTCGCCGCTGGCCGGATGCCGCGCGGGGCGCTATGCTCTGGCTTTGCGGCGTGGTGCTGGTGATGAGCCCCTGGTGGGTTCGGAACGCGCGGATCTATGGGCGGTTCGTTCCGACAGCGCTCTGGATGGGGGCGAGCCTCTACGACGGACTGAACCCTCGGGCGACGGGTGCCAGCGACATGTCGTTTCTCGGCGACCCTGACGTGTGGCCGCTGGACGAGCAAGATCAGGACGCCGAACTGGTGCGGCGAGCCGCGCGGTTTGCCAGTGAGAACCCCAGACGCGTGCTTGCCCTGGCGGTCGTGAAGCTTTTGCGCTTCTGGAGCCCCTGGCCCAATGCCGAGGAATTGAGCTCGCCGGCCTTGACGGTAGCCGGCGCCGCGGTGGAATTGCCGCTATTTGGGCTTCTGGCCTTGGGCGCCTGGAATCGGCGCCGCGACCTGTGCGCGTGGGTGCTCGCTGCCGGTCCGCTGCTTTATTTCTCCGCCCTCCACCTGATCTTCGCCAGCTCGATGCGCTACCGCATTCCCGGCGAGATGCCCGCGCTCGCTCTGGCGGCCTTCGGTGGGTTGACGCTCTGGACCTGGTGGCGCAAGCCCGGGCCAGGGCGGTGCGCGGCAGGATGGCCTCGGCAGGCGTGACCAAGGAGTCAACGGCTCCGGACAGGGAGGTCTTGTACGATGCGCTTGGTTAGACGCCTGGCGAAATTCCTCTTCTTGCTCTCGGTCCTGTGCGTGGCCATCCTGGCCGGCGGGCTGTACCGCATATATTCTTATATTACCGACAGCGCGACCGACGCCCGCCTGATCCGGGAATACGCGGTGCGATACCTCCGCAATTCGGAGCTCATACCCAGTCACGTGAAGATCAAACCGCTGGCCGGCGAGCTGGTGCTACGCGAGGTTTACCTGCGGCAGAAGATCGATGGTTTGCCGTTTCTGACACTGCGCATTCCCTGGTTGCAGATGCTCTTCAGCGCGCGCAAGATGGTCCAGGGCGAGATTGATCTGCGCGAAGTTCAGGTCTCACACCCCACCTTGCGGCTGCGCCGCCGGCGCGATGGAACCTGGAACATCCAGGGGCTGCTTGCCTATCCCTGGCCGGGGCCCTGGCTGGACCATTCCCCGCCGATCGTGATTCAAAATGGGAGAGTCGAGCTGTCAGTGGACGACGAGCCGCCATCGCGCCCGGAATCCACGGGAGGCGCATCGTCCGCAGCCCTCGCCGGCCCGTCAAGCCAGGCAGCCGGCTCCCCTGCGGACGCCTCGTCGGTCTTGCCGGCTGCGTTGCCGTCGGAATCGCCGCCGCGTTCGAGCGATCCCGGGCCGGCGATCCTGCACGATCTTTCGCTGAAAATCGAGCCGGCCGGGAAATTCCTCTACACCTTCGAGGGAACGGCCCGCGGCGACGGTTTTGACCGGATCGGCGTCAAGGGCACGTTCGACTTGAACACCGGCTGTCTGGAGCTTAAAGGAGACCTCATCGGGCTCACCTTGTCGCAGGCATTGTGCCGGCGGATTCCCTGTGAGGCCCGGCCAGCGTTTCGGCGCTCGCGCTCAATGGGGGCGTTGTCGACCTCGAAGTCATGCACTTTCGCTACGATCCCAAGGCCGCGCCCGGCAAGCAGGTGGCGTACGGCGTGCAGGCCCGCCTGCGCGAAGGCGTCTGGGATTGCCCCAAACTGCCGTTCCCGATCAATGACCTCTCCGCGCTGGTCCGCCTGGAAAACGACCTGCTGACGATCAAGCAAGCCCGGGGGTCCAACGGCCAGACGATCGTCCGCGCCCAAGGGACCATCGCCTTGGCCGAAAAATGCGAGACGCCGCTGGACCTTCGGCTCGAGATCACCGACCTCGAGCTTGACGAGCGATTGCGCAGAATAACGCCCGCCGACTACGACGACTTGTGGGACGTGTTCAAGCCTCACGGTCGGGTCAATGCCACATTGGATATCGCGCGCAAGGGGCCCGGCCAACCCCTCGACTCGAGCGTGCATGTGTCTTGCCAGAACGTTGCGGCGGAGTATCGTCACTTTCCTTATGCGCTCGACCACCTCGCCGGCAGCTTGACCCTGGAGAACGACCTGTTGACGGTTGACTTGCGGACGCTCACTGCGCCGCTCGTACACTTGAAAGGGCTGATTCAGAACCCCGGTCTCGACGCGATCGTTTCGCTTGACATCCAGGCCGAGTCCGTGCCGATCAATGACACGTTTCGGAAGGCCTTGCCCCCCAAGGTGCGTCAAGTCATCGATCAGTTCCAGCCCAGCGGGGTGGTTACGGGCCGCGCCAAGGTGCTGCGCAAACCGATGGTCGGCCCCGCCCCCCGGCCCGAGGGCTTAGTCGCCATCGACGCCGACATCGACTTGACGGGTCGATGCGAAATGACGTGGGTCCGTCTGCCTTACCCGGTCCGGAATCTCACGGGACGGCTCGAGTTGCATCCTGACCGCTGGATTCTCAAGAACATTCGCGGCCGCAACGGCCAGGCGACGATCACCGCCAGCGGAAGCGTGCACAAGCTTCCTCTCCCCCGGCTGCCCAATGGCGAGGACCCGCTGGACGTCTCGGTCTCCGTGCAGGCGACGAACCTTCCCTTCAACGGCGAGCTGCGCCAGGCTCTACCACCCGCCTGGAAGAAAAGCTGGGCCGCCGTCAACCCATCGGGCTCGTGCGACTTCGCGGCTGAAGTTCACCACGTTTCCGGCCGTCCCGACAGCACCCGGATCCTGATCGTGCCCCGGCCCGAGTCGAACGTGCGCCTGGAGGTGATCCGGTCTCCTCAGCCGGGACTCGATCCCGGCGGTACGATCGAGCTGCGTATGGAGGATGTGGCTGGAAAGTTCGACTTCGTCGACGGCAAGGTGACGATGCACGACGTCAACTTCCAGTTTCGTGGCGAGCCGGTGGGGTTTGCCGAGGGGACGGTCGTTGTCGAGGACACCGGCCGGTTCGCCCTCGATGTTCACGATCTCTGGGTCCGCGGGATCCGATTCGACGCGGATCTGCGCAAGAAGATGCCTCAGCTCATGTCCCAATTCGCCATGCGGCTGGACGACGGCAAGACTGTCCGAGCCCGGGGCGACCTTCAGATCGGCTGGTCGGGCGTTACCGACGAGCCGGCGTGGTGCCGATGGGACAAGGCCCTGGTGGTCTTCAACGGCAACTCGCTGAAGACGGGCATCCCGCTGGAGCAGATTCAAGGCCAGGTCGAACACGTCAGCGGGTGGTCCGATGGCAGGTTGCTCGAGGTTCAGGGGATCTTGAAGCTCGCCAGCGTGATGTTCCTGGGTCAGCAAATCACGGAGGTCGAGTCGCCGTTCCACGTCAAGGAGGGCGCGGCGCGACTCGATAGCGTCACGGGCCGCTTTCTGGGTGGGCAGCTCATGGGCGAAGGCGAGGTCAGCCTGGATACCACGCCGCATTACCGCGCGGCCTTCTCGGTCGGTCGCGCCCAGCTCGAGGAATACGCGCGGACGATCTCGGGCCGGCAATCCTATCGAGGGCTGGTCGACGCCCGAATCGAAGTCAACGGTCTGGGCAGCGACATCCGGACCCTTTCCGGCAGTGGCGAGGCCCACATTACCCAGGGAGATCTGGGCGAGATTCCCCCCGTGCTCAAGATCGCCAAGGCCTTGAACGTTTTCCTTTACCTCGATCAACCGCCGGCCGCCGCCCCCCGCGCCTCGGGCAAGTCGGCGGATTTCGACTCGGCCGACGTCGCCTTCACGATCTCGCATGGCGCGACCGTGTTCGACCCCATCACGTTCACCGGCAACGCCTTCAGCCTCAAGGGTCAAGGCACCATGGATCCCCAGTCTAACCTCAACCTGCGACTCAACGTGCTGTGGGGACGCGACCGCTTCCATGTTCCTCTCTTGAGCGAGTTTGCCCGCCAGGCCAGCACTTCATTCTTCATCGTACGCGTGCAAGGCACGCCGTCAGCTCCTCAGGTCCATCCAGAACCGCTGCCCCAATTGAACGACCTGCGCAGAACCCTGCAGGAGAACCGAACCCGCCGCCAGGCGCAGTGAGTTTTGAGCGGTGTGGGGAAAAGCGCGCGAGCAGACGAACGACGAGGCGGCGACCGATCAGGGCGGAGGGGTTCGCTCTGGTGGCCGGTCTGGCTGAGAGTCGCCGTTGGGGGTTACCATAACGAACCCGATCCTTGGGTCACTCCCCCTGCCGCGTTCTCAGCGGCAGCGCGCCCCAGCCGAGCTTGTCGCGGAGGGTGCGATAGAAGCTGTGGCCGGGTAGACGGACCATGGGGAAGGGGGTCTTGCCGCGGCGGATGGTCACGCGGTCGCCGGAGCGCAGCGGGACCTGCACCTGGCCATCGATCACCAGTACGGTCGAAAGACCTTCCCCGAGAGGCGAGACCTCGTAAACGCGTTGTGCGCTGTCGACCAGCGGGCGCTGGGTGAGCGTGTGGGGACAGATCGGCGTGACCACGAACATGTGGGCGTTGGGCGGCAGGATCGGCCCGCCGGCCGACAGGCTGTGGGCCGTCGAGCCGACCGGTGTGGCGATGATCAGGCCGTCGCCGCGGTAGGTCATCACGCTCTCACCGTCGATCGATAGACCGATCTCGACCAGGTGAAAGACCGGAGCGGCCCGGATCACGGCGTCGTTGAGACCGCGGAAGGTGCGGGTAGGGCCATCGCGGGCGGTCAGGACGCACGATAGCGTCATCAGGTTGTCGACGGTGAACTGGCGGGCGGCCAGGTCACCCAGCCGCTGGCGGAAGGCCGCTGGCGTCAGGTCGGCCAGGAATCCGAGCCGACCGAGATTGACCCCCAGGACGGGCGTGGGATGGTCCTCCATCCGTCGCGCGGCATGGAGCACGGTGCCGTCGCCCCCCAGCACGATCGCGACGTCGGCCGGCAGGTCCGCCAGATCGGAGTCCGCCGACAGATCAACGGCAACCAACTCGACGCCTCGCGCCTGGGACAGCGCCTTTGCCAGGGCTTGGGCCTCGATCTGAACCTCGGGCTTGGTGCCGTTGCCCAGCATCACGATTCGGAGCGGTCGAGCCGGCTGCGGCTCCTTGAACGAAACCGCTTGCCCTGGGTTGGGCGGCTCGGATCCGGAATCGGACGTGTGATCCGCGGGCCCCATGAATGTGATGCCTTGGGTGCTTTGAGCTTTCAACCCACGTCTTCTCGCTCTCAATCGCCTTGCACAATTCCGGGAGGGCGAGCCTGCCGGCGAGCCATTCTCCTTAGAGCGCCGCGCGCATGATCGGTCGTTGCCCGCCAGGACGCCGTGGCCGTTTTCCGCCTGGGACGAAGGCCCGATCCGGCTCTCGGCGCTCACTACGGGTGTCAGCTCGGGAAGCGACCAGCCTACCGAGCGAGCCAGCGCGAGTGCCGCCTGGGTGATGCCATCGACGTCGAGGCCGACCTCGGCGAGCTGTTCGTCGCGCTCGGCATGCAGGACGAAGCGATCGGGCAGCCCGAGGCGGCGGACGTGGGTCGTGGGAAGCCCGGCGTCGTTGGCCGCCTCGAGCACGGCCGAGCCGAAGCCGCCCATCAGACAGCCTTCCTCCACCGTCAGCACGAAGCCGCACTCCTCGATCGCCTTGCAGATCGTCACGCGATCCAGCGGCTTGATGAATCGGGCGTTGACCACGCCGACCCGCAGGCCGTAACGCTGGCGCAATCGCTCGGCCGCGCGCAGGCAAGTGCCAACCATCGCGCCGCAGGCCAGGAGCATGCCGTCGGTCTCCCACTCGAGGATCTCGGCCTGGCCCAGCTCGACGGGCTGGACGTCGCGCTCGATCGATCTCGAGGTTGGCTCGCGGATAACGCAGCGCCACCGGCGACGTTGTGGCGCAGGGCGAACTCGAACATCGGGGCGATGTCTTTCTCGTCGCCCGGGGCCATCACCACCATGTTGGGGAAGACGCGCAGGTAGGCCAGGTCGTAGGAGCCGTGGTGGGTTGGCCCGTCGGCGCCGACCAGCCCGGCGCGGTCGAGGCAGAAGACGACCGGCAGGTCTTGGAGCGCGACCTCCTGGAAGATCTGGTCGTAAGACCGCTGAAGGAACGTGCTGTAGATGTCGACGACCGGTCGGGCGCCGGTCTTGGCCATGCCGGCGGCGAAGGCCACCGCGTGGCTCTCGCAGATGCCGACGTCGAAGAACTGGCTCGGGAAAATCTTCGCGGATCTTCTGCAGCTTGTTCCCCTCGCACATGGCGGCGGTGATCACGGCGACCTTGGGATCGCGGCGGCACGCCTCGAACAGGGCGTCGCTGACGGCGTCGGTGTAGGTGCGGCTCGACGAGGTCTTGAGCGGGACGACCCCGTTGCCCGCCTTCTGAAACGGGGCCGGGGCATGGAACTTGACCGGGTCTTTGACCGCCGGCTCGAAGCCGTGCCCCTTGTTGGTCAGGACGTGCAGCAGGACCGGTCCGTCCAGCGCCTTGACCCGCTCGAGGTAGACGCGCAGCGTCTTGAGGTCGTGGCCGTCGATCGGGCCCAGGTAGACGAAGCCCAGCTCCTCGAAGAGCATCCCGTGGTGCAGCGAGGCCTTGATCGCGTCCTTGAACTGCTGGAAGCCAGCGCTCGGCGTGCTCGCCGACCAGGGGAATGTTGGGCAGGAGCGACTTGACGCGCTTGTTCCAGTCGTTGTAGGTGCTCGACATCCGGGCGCGGTCGAGGTAGTCGGCCAGGCCGCCGACTCGCGGGCAGATCGACATCTTGTTGTCGTTGAGGATGACCAGCAGCTTCTTCTTGAGCCCGCTGGCGTGGTTGAACGCCTCGAAGACGATGCCCGAGGGCAAGGCGCCGTCGCCGATGACGGCGACCGCGTGGCGGTCGGGTTCCCCGAGTAGCTCGTCGCCGACCTTCAGCCCCAGAGCTGTGGAAGGCGCACAGCCGGCGTGCCCGGTCATGAACAGGTCGAAGGGGCTCTCGGCCGGGTTGGGGTAGCCCATCAAGCCCCCCTTGGTCCGGATCGTGTGCAACTGGCGGCCCGGCCGGTGATCAGCTTGTGGGGATAGATCTGATGGCCCGTGTCCCAGATCAGGCGGTCGCGGGTGAAGTCGAAGGTCAGATGCAGGGCCAGGCAGAGCTCGACGACTCCCAGGTTGCTGGCGAAGTGCGCCGAGCGGCGGCCGACGACGCCGATCAGCTCGGCGCGCATCTCGGCGGCGAGCTGCTCGAGCTCAGGTTCGGCGAGCTTCTTCAGGTCGGCCGGCGACTTGATCCTGCCCAGCACCGAGTCCGGATGGTTCATCAACGATCCCTTTCCAAAAGAGCCAGCGCCAGGTCTCGCAGCCGGTCGCCGCGGGGGCCGAGCGGCTCGAGCGCCGCCACGGCCTCATCGGCCAACTGCCGGGCGCGGCGGCGGCTGCCGTCGACGCCCAGAAACCTGGGGTACGTCCATTTGCCCAGCTCGGAATCCTTGCCGACGCGCTTGCCCAGCTTGGTCTCGTCGCCCTGAACGTCGAGCAGGTCGTCGACGATCTGAAACGCCAACCCGACGGCCTTGCCATAGCGGTCGAGCGCCTCGACACACCATTCGGAGGCCTGAGCGATCACGGCCCCCATCCGGAGCGGGGCTCGAAGCAAGGCCCCGGTCTTGCGGCGGTGAATCGCCTCGAGCGCCGCCAGCGTGACCGTCGGTCGGCCGCCGCCCGCCATTCTCGCCACGCCCCTCGGCCTGCAGGTCGGCCATCTGGCCGGCCACCATGCCCGCCGGACCGGCCGCCTCGGCCAGGATCTGCGACGCACCGCAGGGCCGCCGACCCCGGCCTGCACCTTCGCTGGCAACCACCTCGAATGCCAGCGTCAACAGACCGTCCCCGGCCAGGATCGCCGTCGCCTCGTCGAACGCCCGGTGAGCAGGTCGGCCGCCCCCGCCGCAGGTCGTCGTCGTCCATCGCCGGCAGATCGTCATGAATCAGCGAATAGGTGTGCACCATCTCCAGCGCACAAGCCGCCGGCAGCGCCGCCTCGGACTCTGCCGCCGCACGCCTCGGCCGCCATCAGGCACAACACCGGCCGCAGCCGCTTGCCACCCCCCAGCACGCTGTAACGCATCGCCATCGCCAGCCGCGCCGGACACTCTGCCCCCGCATGAGCGTCCGGCGCCGGCAAATACTCATCCAGCGACTCTTCGATCCGGTGCCGGGCTCGGTCCAGATATTCGCCCAGCGCCGACACCGAAGTCGATGTCGTGGGTACAGTCGTCATGGGCCTATTGATGACTTTATTTGACGAGTACCCGGCCAAAACCCGCACTCCCGTGTCGGGAATGCACATCAGCATGGCGGCCACTACCCCGGGCACCTCGGATTCAGAGCTATTGTTGACATTCAGACCGCGAAAGTCCACCCGAGACCTTCCACCAACTTTATAGCACAAAGTTTCCGGCTCCGATAGGGCTTTCGCGGCGAAAAGCAGCGGAATTGAGGCTGTTCGCGCCCGACGGGACTCGACTCGCCAAAGCGGCAAGGACTTTAATTCGGGAACCGAGTGTCCATGACTCACCCATCACGGTCATAAAACGGCGTCCCTCAAAAAGGTGGGTCAAGTGGATCGACTGCGTCGACTTCGGGGGCAGCCCGGACTTTGCGGGCGGAAGATCGAGCTGGATTGGATTGCTTCGGTTCGAGTGAGGGCGTGATATCGGCCGCAGTCAGGATCGGGCTCGCGGGCAATGGTGGCGGTGGCGTCGAAAGGAGTGGTGATGGGATTACCCTGGGCATCGACCCCGGAGAGGAGTGCCACGGATTGCTCGGCCTGGTCGAGCAAACGGTTACAGTGGGTTAAGAGCGTGACGCTCCATTCGTACTGGCTCAAGGCTGAGCTGAGGTCGCTCTCGCCGCGCTCGAGGCTCTCGACGATTCGTTGGAGCAGCCCCAGGGCCTGTTCGAAGCTCAGCTCGTCGTCCGGTTCGGCTTGGTCAGGCATGGGCGATTCTCTGGGCGGACCTGCGACATCGAAAACTCGCGGCGTCGCGGCTGATCACCGCGTTCCACGAACCTAACGCCCAGCCGCGTTGATGGCCAGTGGCAAGTTGCAAAAAACACCTCGTTTTCTACGCCGCGGTTTTTCACACCACGCGACTTTGAACCTCTCCCGCGGCGAGCCGCGTGCGAATCAGGTCTCCGACCTTGCACTTCGTTGCCAGTGCGGACCAGAGTTTTGCCATCGGCCTGGAAGGTCAGGCTGTAGCCGCGTGCGAGCACGGCGAGCGGGCTTAATGCCTGAAGGCTGGCGGCGAGCCGGGCGAGGCTGTGCCGGCGGACGACGAGATCGTGTTCGATTGCGTGACGGGCGCGATCAGCCAGGCGGTCGAGACCCACGCGAGCGTCACGCAGTCTCGGTTCGAATGCGTGGCGGGCGCGATCGGCCCAGGCGGTCGAGACCCAGGCGGGCGTCGCGCAGCCGCGCCACTCCCGCAAGGCGCAGCCGTTCCGCCAGCCGGTCAAGATGGACCATGACCTCGCGCGCGTCGGGCACGCAGAATTCGCCGGCCTCGGTGGGTGTCAAGGCACGCTTATCGGCGGCCAGGTCGGAGAGCGTGACGTCGATTTCATGGCCGATGGCCGAGACCACCGGCAGCTTCGACCCGGCGATGGCGCGCACCACGATCTCTTCGTTGAACGTCCATAGGTCTTCCTGGCTGCCACCGCCGCGCGCGACGATCACCACGTCGGCCCCGGCGACCCGGTTGGCCAGCGCGATCGCGGCGACCACTTCCTGGTCGGAGCCAAGTCCCTGAACCCGGGTCGGCGCGATCAGGATCTCGGCTTGCCGCCAGCGCCGGCCGGTCACTTGAAGCAGGTCCCGCACCGCGGCCCCACTCGGACTGGTCACGATCACGATTCTCCGCGGATAGCGCGGCAGCGGCCGCTTGCGGGCCGGGTCGAACAACCCCTCCTGAGCCAAGCGCGCATACCGCTGTCGAAAGGCGAGCTCCAGCGCCCCGATGCCCTCGGGCTCGATCTGGCGAACCGCGACCTGATATTCCCCGCGCGGCGGGTAGACCGTCACCCGCCCCACGCAGCGCACGGCCAATCCGTCGGTCAGATCGAACGCGAGCCGTCGGGCATCGTTCTTCCAGAGCACAGCGCGGATCGACGCCGAGTCATCCTTCAGGGTGAAGTAAATGTGTCCCGACCTGGGCCTGGCAAGATTCGAAATCTCGGCGCGAAGGGCGACCTCGGCGAAGTCGCTCTCGAGCGTTCGCTTGATCCGGTCGGTGAGCTCCCCTACGGATTCAAAAACCGTCCCGAGTGGATCGTGCGCCGCCGGTCGGTTGGGCCAGGGAATGCTTGACATGCGTGAGGTCGTCCGGGAATCTTTTCGTGTCTTTTCACCAAGGGATCTTCCCGCAATCTTCGTCCGCGAGCAAGAGTACCGGCGTGAGGCTTGGTAAGTGGGGGCCAGGGGAAGAGACGAATCTTCACGAAGCGCGTGAGCACGATCATCCCCCTTCTCCCCCAGGGGGAGAAGGTGGCCCGTAGGGCCGGATGAGGGGGCGAGCGACTGACCCGGCCAGCGAATGGCAATACGAATTACTTGGGATCAGACGCCCGCATGCCCCATGGTTGGTGCGTTTCCCGTCCCCCTCATCCGGCCCTTCGGGCCACCTTCCCCCCGCGGGGGGGGAAGGCAGGGGAAAGCACGCGTGCTCCGGTGTGGGTGTGGGTTACGAACGCGAAGCCCGGCCGCCTTGACTGAGTCACACCCCCGGCCTTACTCTTACCGGAAGTGGTGGCCGCGCTCCAAGCAAGTGGAGAGGCCGTCTCGTGCGGTCTGCTCGACGCTCCGGGGATACCCCGGGGACACGGTTTAGCAGGACATTTCGGCGCGTGATGTAGAGTGCGCTGGCGCGCACGACCCATCACGCCGGGACTAGACGGGTTGGAGCGGCCACCACTGTCATTTTTCGTACACGATCCTGCCTATGTGATCGACGGCCTGGCCGAGGCATTTCTGGCGGGGCCGTGGAGCGCCGAAGCCTTGGTGGAGCGGGGCGGCCTGGCGCTCGGTCGGCGATATCGCTGGCTCCGCCCCTTGGCCGAACGGGTGATCGCGGCATTTCCCGATGGACCGCCGCCGCGGCGAGCCAGCCTCGCCAGATTCTTGTGGAACGACCGGCGTCTATCCAGGGCCCGCCAGCATACGGCGCTCGCGCTTCGTTTCATCGCGTGGCCGGCTCCCGTCATGAGCGCGATCCGGCCCCGCTGGCGCTTGGCCCGTCATGGCCATCTCGACACCCGCCGAGCTGGCCCGATTCCTGGAGCTATCGCCAGGCGAGCTCGACTGGTTTGCCGATTGCCAGTCTCGCGAGCGCGCGACCATCTGGGAGCCGCTCCGCCATTACCGCTACCACTGGGTGGCCAAGGCGTCGGGCTCGCTCCGCCTGATCGAAGCGCCGAAGCCGCGCCTGAAGCAAATTCAGCGCAAGCTGCTTGCCGATGTCGTGCAGCACATCCCACCGCACGAGTCAGCCCATGGCTTTCGAGCCGGCCGCTCGATCGCGACCTTCGTCGCGCCGCATGTCGGACAGACCATCGTTCTCAAGATGGACCTTCGCGATTTCTTCGTTTCGATCACGAGCGCCCGTGTCATCTCGCTCTTTCTCACCGCGGGCTACCCCGAGGCCGTGGCGTGGCTGTTAACGGGCCTGTGCACCAACACCGTCCCGCCGGACGTTTGGAAGCAGTCGGCCGGCCTGGGTCGCGAGCCGTCGCGTTCACCGGAAAACTGGCTCTCAAGGCGGCGTTACCGCCAGCCGCACCTGCCTCAAGGCGCGCCGACCTCGCCAGCGCTCGCGAACCTGGCCGCCTACCGGCTCGATGCCCGGCTGGCCGGCTTGGCCGAAGCTGCCGAGGCCCGCTACACGCGCTACGCCGACGATCTGCTCTTCTCGGGCGGCGAAGCCTTTGCGCGCTCGATTCGCCGCTTCCCGATCCACGTCGGAGCGATCGCTCTCGAGGAAGGATTTGCCGTCCAGCACCGCAAGACGCGGGTGATGCGGCAAGGAGTCCAGCAGCGCGCCGCGGGGGTTGTGATCAATCAAAAGGCAAACGTACCCCGTCAGGAATACGAAAGCCTCAAGGCCATCGTGTGCAATTGTGTGCGCCACGGCCCGCACGGGCAGAACCTCGCCGCGGTCGCCGACTTCCGGGCTCATCTGGCCGGGCGAATCGCCCACGTCGCGCAGCTCAATCCAGAGAAAGGCCGGCGTCTTACCCGCTCGTTCGAGGCGATCGTCTGGTGACGTGCCCATCCTCACCGGATCTTGATGTCGCCGCCGAAAATCCAGATTACCTGGACCGGCCCTCGGTCGCTCTCATCAAGTCCTGCCGCGTTTGTCCAGTCCGGGCGTCAATACGGCTGGTGGCTGCCGCGTCGCAACAGAACAGCGACTCGCCATCCGGCGAAAATATCAGTGACGTCAACGGACCAAGGTCTCCGTCTGCCGAGGTCCACAAAAGGGAGCCCGTCGCGACGTCCCACAATTTGACGTGGTTGATCACCTTCGTTTGGACGACCTCGACTTCCCTTCCGTCGATCGAGGTCAAACTTCCCGGCCCGTGTCACTCACCAGGACCTGGCTGTCGGGTGAGAAGGTCAGTTGATACAAGGATCTTCGCCGGCCAACGTGCGACCACACGAGTTCGCCTGTCTCGGCGTCCAGAACCCGAATCTGCAAGAAAGTCGCCTCGTCATACCGAACCTGACCCGACCTGTCCGTGGTCCCGCCCCGCCCAACGGCTAACAAGCGACCGTCCGGCGAGATTGCCAGTGAGGTGGGGTGGGCGCGAGGTGAGTCGATCTGTAGCTCTTTGCCAAGGGCAGGGAACACCTTGGTCAATTTCCCCGAGGCAACGTCCCAGAACCGCAACTGATTATCGTCGCCCATGGCCGCGATAGTCTTGCCGCCGTGCAGGAAGGCGACCCCACGAATGCGGCCGCGTTCGGTGCCGACCAATGCAACTCGCCTTTCGCCGGTGAGAGGGTCGAGTAAATAGACCAACATATCAGTGCAACCGGCGGCGACCGTCTTGCCGTCCGGCGATATGGCCAGAGCAAACGCCCTGCCGTCCGGCTCGGCCACCGTGACGTCCCCGCCCGGTTCCATGAGTGGCGATGCCGGCGCGGTTTGGACAGGGTCGGTTTTCGCTTCGCCCAAGGGCGTTTGGACGGCTTGGAAGAGGGGAGCCGCCAGGACCGGAGCGCCCAGGGTCAGGCTGAAGACCGATAAGGCCGCCAGAAGGCATTTGATCATGGTACTCGATCCTGAAGCCATCTGGGAGGAAGAAGCTGTCCGGTTTGTGCCGCGGGAAACCGCTCCGGTTGTCTTGGGGTCTCTGCACAGGTACCATGATTCAAGAGTCGATTGTTGAGCGTGCAGCGAGGGTACAGCAATAGCTACCGTCGAACTCACGTTGGAACAACTTCGCGACGCGATCCTGCAACTACCTGACGCACAGCGTCGAGAACTTCTGGACGAAATCGAACGCGTCCCCTCCCCAGACGTGGCACGGGCAGCCGCGCCGAAGTCGCACAGCATCCTCGACATTCCACCCGTCCGCGTCGGCGCCGTGCTGCGCCCGCAGACTTCTGAGGACGACTTGCTTGGTGAAATGCTGGAAGACCGCGCATGATCCATGGACTCGATACCGGCTTTCCTCGCCGCGACCTACCTCCGCGCTGGCATCCGATCTCTCCTCACAACCAACCCGGCTGACTTCGCCGTGTTTGGCTCCTTCACCTGCATCACACCAAAGACTCCCGCCACGAATCCTTGAGTACGCAACCCATTTGCCGGGATGCTCCTTGAGCAGGTCGCGACGATGCCTGACCTGCGCCTGGGCAATCAAAGGAGAAACTCCACCCTCGATCAGCTCCTCATACCAGTCTTCGTCGGACAATGGTTGCGGGGCCCGCTCCAAAGTCTCTGAACGGTGATTTGACATCGCCTGGTCCCCCCCAAAGCACGGACAATCCGCCTTGATTCTATCGCCAACGTTGCCAGCGCCCGAAGGAAGGCAGTAAACGGGTCATAGAATAGTGCCCCGGCCGCAACGGGATCGGAAAGTTCGAGGCAACCTGCCGGGGAGCGCTGCGAATACTGCCTCATTCGCCAAGAGCACTACGAAGTGACGCAGCACGTCGAGCACATCGTTGCATCAGTCACCGGTTCGCTCTACGGAAACCGGCACATCAAGCCGAGTGTCCCGAGTCGAGCACGCTGTCGAGGTCGCGTGCTCCGCGGAGGACGCGGACGATCTCGACGTCATCGTCGGCAAGCCGGTAGAAAATCAGATGCTTCTCAAAACCATCGACTTGCCAGACCCGCAAGTTAACGCCCGGTCATTGCGGTTGGATGGCTTTGCTTAACCGCTCGGTTAGGCGGCGTTTCTTTGCTTCCCAATACTCCGCGCTAACGGGGACCGGCTGGCCCGAGTCCAGCCCTTCGAGCAGCAGGGCGTCGATGCGTTCCTCGACCTTGCGTTTCTGGTCCGCCCGAATCAAATCGCGTACATACTCACTAACGCTGCTGTATCCTCCCTCGGTGACCCGCTCCTGCACGAAGTGCTTCATCGATTCCGGCAGAGCAATGTTCATGGTTTCCATAAGCCCTCCCTTCTTTCTAGCGATTATGCCGTTGTTGGCAGATACTGTCAATGGGTTGCCAAGAACGGCGGAGCGGGCCGCGAACCAATTATTGGCACGGGCGATCCTTGAGCAGTTTCGGGAAGATCGCGACGACGCCGAACCTGTGCCTGCGCAATCGAATATGTTCCAATAGAGTGATCGAGGGAGGAGATTCCGCGATGCCTGATCATTCAAACGTGCTCATAGGCCGCCACTTGCTCGACCGCCGGAAGTTCCTGGCTCACATGGCCACGGGCATGGGCGGCATCGCGCTCGGAGCGCTTCTGGCCGAGGAGGGTTTGCTGGCCTCGGATGGCAAAACGTCCGCGCGGGGCTCACCGGGTCTTCGGCAGGATGATCCCCTCGAGCCCAGGCCGCCCCATTTTCCTGCGAAGGCCAGGCGTGTCTTGCACATCTTCTGCACCGGCGCCGTGAGCCACATCGACACCTGGGATTACAAGCCCGAATTGATCAAGCGGCACGGCCAGCCGATGCCCGGCGTCGAGAAGCTGATCACGTTCCAGGGCGAAAACGGCAACCTGGCGCAGAGCCCCTGGAAATTCAAGCCGCGGGGCCAAAGCGGTAAGCAAATCTCCGACCTATTGCCGCATCTCGCTGCCTGCGCTGATGAAATGTGCTTCATCCACTCGCTGACGTCGAAGACCAATACCCACGGGCCGGGCGAGATGTTCATGAGCACCGGCTTCACGCAGGAGGGGTTTCCCAGCGCCGGTGCGTGGGTGAGCTATGCGCTCGGGACCGAGAATCAGGACCTGCCCGCCTACGTGGCAATCCCCGACCCGCGCGGCGACCCGCAGCAGGGGCCGGCCAACTGGACCAACGGCTTCCTGCCGGCCGTCTATCAGGCGACGGCATTCAACGCCGAGCGGCCCATCAACCACCTGGCACGGCCGCGCGAGATCACGCCCAAGGACGATCGAGCCGCGCGCGATTTCCTCCGCCTGATCAACGAGGAACACCTCAAGCGCAATCCCGGCGATAGCGAGCTCTCGGCCCGGATCGCCGCCTATGAGCTCGCTGGACGCATGCAGCAAAGCGCGCCCGAGGTCGGCGACCTGACCAGGGAGAGCCCGGCCACGCGCTCTCTCTACGGGATCGATGACCCCAACCCGCTTCTGGCCGCCTTCGGCCGCAACTGCCTGCTCGCGCGCCGGCTGCTGGAACGGGGCGTCCGGTTCGTCACCCTCTTCAACGGTGGTTTCGCCATGGGTGAAGGCGTGCTGAACTGGGACGGCCACCGGCGCATCTATTCTGACTATCAACGTCACGGTCCAATCCTCGATAAGCCAGCCGCCGCTCTGCTTGCCGACCTCAAGGTGCGCGGCCTGCTTGAAGACACCCTGGTCGTCTGGACCACCGAGTTTGGACGCATGCCCACCTTTCAGAAAGGCGTGCAGGGCCGCGACCATAACCCCAAGGGGTTTACCGCCTGGCTTGCGGGCGCCGGCGTCAAGCGCGGGTTCAGCTTCGGCGCCACCGACGAGTTTGGTTATCAAGCCGTCGAAAACGTGGTGGACGTCCACGACTTCCACGCCACGATTCTGCACCTCTTGGGGCTGGACCACGAACGGCTCACGTACAGCCACAACGGCACCTCGCGCCGGCTGACGGATGTCCATGGACACGTGATCCGCGGGATACTTGCCTAAGAAACCGGCGCCTCGCTCGTAATTCCTCTCGGTGGGACAGTTTTGCTTGGTGAGGAGGAATCGTTACCGGAAGAAGCAGGAAAGGGCACAACGATGAGATCCAAGCCCGATATCGATCCGGACGGGCCGGCTCGATCGCAGCGCCGGCTCTGGCCGATCCGCTCGATCCGTCAGTTAATGGTCGTGGTGGCCGCAAGCGGGATGCTCCTGGCGGGTGCGGTGACAATGGCGCGGCAGCCGCTCTCGTCCACGATCGGCCGCGTTCTGGGTTTTCCCACGCCGACCACGATGCCGCCGCGCCTTGCCATGGTTCCAGTTCCTCGCACAGCGGTGCAGCCCGACGTATTCCCGCCACAGCCACGCGATCATTCGGTGATCATCATTCCGGAGTCGATCGATCGCGGGATGGTTGTACGGGCTCCCGAGTGGATTGATCCCAAGATGGTGTTCACCCCGAGCGGCGGCGGCTGGCAGCCGGAGCAGGGGGGGTTGCCGGCGCCTCGTGCAAAGGGACCTGCACCAGAAGCTGGGCCGCAATACAAGCTTGTCCCCGTTCCCGACGGGTCAATCCCTCCCGCGAAGGCGCCGTAGTACCAGCATTGTGTCTCGGCATCGGGGCGGCCCACTGGGCATGGCATGCTTTCGCCACGGCGGCCGATGAAAGACGCCAAGCCGCTGCCAGCCGGCAGGTCCGGACCGTACAGCTCATCAACCCGCCGGTCCGGACGATCGTGCGAGTCGTTGGGCTGCCGAGCTACTGTTTGGGCTGAGGCGGGTCCGGTTCGACGGGCAGCCACGGCTCTTCTCTAGCCTTCTCGTACTTGGCGGCGAGCTTCGAATAATAATCGATCAGCACCTTCGTGAACTGCAAGCTCTCTTCCAGGTTGCGACCGTAGGTCTCCTGTCCGTCAGCTATGAGGTTATAACGATACTTTCGATATTCCGGCTTGACCTTCTCGTCAGTGTCCAGCGATTTCAAGAAGTCTTTCTGAATTTGTACCCACAATGAGGCCGACGAGGGGAAACAACAGCAAGTTGAAGACAAGCCCCATCGCTAGCACGACCCAACCCCGCCACCAGACCCCAAGCGCCGTCACGATCAACCCGTACGCCAATCCGATCGCGACGCCCGCCTCGACGAATCTTCCGCGCCTTCGCGGCCGCCGCTCCTGCCCCTCTTCGGGCGCATTCTCAGGCATCCGCCCAGCGCCTCGCCAGAGGAGACAACCGACCGCCAAACCGAGTACGGGCAAGTACAGCACCAGATAGCCGGCCAGCCGACCCTGTCCGGGGCGGACGCCATGGCGCATCATGAGGTAAGCCATCCAGACGATCACGATCAGCAGTCCCGCCCCATAACCCCGGGCGCAGGCAAGTGCGAGCGAGCGTCGCGGCTCGCTCGCGACGACCGGATTGGATAGATCGCGCATGATCAACTCCTCGAGTATACCCTGGGTTCCCACGCTCATCGTATCAGAACCGTATAATGAGCCGTGCGGACTCTCAGCAAGCGAAGTAACTCGTTTCCCCCGCAGCCTTCGCCCAGGAACCGCCCCGATTTCTACCTATGAAGTTAGAATCTGGCTTCCCCCTTTGGTTACGGTCAAAGGCCGCGTTGAGCATGATCAGGAGCGCCCCCATGGCAGAGGCCGGCGAGATTGCAGAGTGGGACTTCATCACACTGGTCGCCTGGTGGAACCTCTTTCTCTTGCCGGTATTACTTGCGCTCGTCGTCGGTACCCTCGTCATTCGCCGCCGGCTGCGACCTGCCGGTTTCGCGTGTCAGGGTGATGTTCGGACCATCCGGCGCATCGGGTTGATGCACTTTGTCTTGGGCCTGCGCGCGCTCATCTATCTCGCACAAGAATTGCAGACCGTGGGCACGATGGGCATTTTCCAGTCGAACCCGGTCTCCAACCTGATCACCGTGCTTGGCATCGTGATCAATCCACTGCTGGGCATTGGCATCTGGCGTCTCCGTCCCGGCGCTCGTCGCTTTGCGATCGTCTGGTACGTGCTCTGGTCGTTGACGGCAGCCGGGGTGACGTACTGGATCTTGCACTACGGTGCGTTCGTCGATCCCGCCGACTGGCCCGACCATCTCGTCGGCAAGGCGCTGCCCTGGTTTCTATTGCTCGTAATGCTCCTGCCGCAAACCCGGCGACTGTTTTCTCCTGAGCTGAAGCCCGAGGCAGACCGCCAAGCTCGAGAAACACCCGTTGAGGAAGCGGCGCGTCCGCCGCAACGAGCTTGGCCGATTCTCGCGGGGCTGGTCATCGTGCTTCTGACCGTGACCTGCTCGACCCTGGTCGTGGACGCCGCGGATTGGATCTACCGGATGGTCGCCGAACCCGACTTGGGATTGGCGGGCGCTTGACCCATCTCGAAAGGATGAAGGATGAAGGATGAAGGATGAATAGAATCTCATCCGTTCCGCGGTTCCGTTTTCTCCTTCATCCTTCATCCTTCATCCTTTTTCTTGACCGGTCTCGAGGCATCCCTTACCGTACAAAGAAAGGCCGAACCACCCATTCAGGGAGAATCTCCCGATGTCACTGCCGATCTGGATTGCCGCTCTGGCGATCGGTTTTCCCCAGGACGATTCGTCTGTGGTCATCGCGCCGGGGGCGAAACTCGAGAAGGTTTGGAGCGAGGGAGAGTTTACCGAGGGAGGCGCTCTGGCCGAGGATGGATCGATCCTGTTCTCGGATATCGGCAACCGGATCATGCGGTTCGACCCCAAAACCGGCAAGACCACGGTATTCCGCGAGCCAAGCGGACGGGCCAACGGTCTCGTCTTCGACGCCAGCGGCCGGTTGATCGTCGCTGAAGGTGCAAATACCCGCGGGGGACGACGGGTTTCGCGCACCGAGCGCGATGGTACGATCCGCACGCTGGCCGATCGTTATGAGGACAAACGATTCAACAGTCCCAACGACGTTGCGGTCGACCGCCAAGGCCGTGTTTATGTCTCCGACCCGCGCTACGTCGGCAGGGAGCCGCGCGACCTTGATTTTGAAGGCACCTTCCTGATCGATCGGGACGGCTCTGTCATCCGGCTGATCACGACGGCCAACAAGCCCAACGGCCTGGCGCTCAGTCCCGACGGCAAGACCCTGTATGTGGCCGACAACGGCCGACGGCGGGCATTGATCGCTTGCAAGGTGCGGCCTGACGGCAAGACCGAGGAACCGCGGGTGATCCACGACTTCGGCTCAGGCCGCGGCATTGACGGCATGACCGTGACCACCGACGGCCGCATCGTTGCGGCTGCCGGAACGGCGGCAAAAGCCGGCGTCCTGGTCCTATCGCCCCAGGGCAAAATCCTGGCGACCATCCCGACCCCCGAAGAACCCGCCAACGTCGAGTTCGGCGGCGACGACCGCAAGACCCTCTACATCTGCGCGGGCAAAAGCCTCTACCGCATCAAAACCACCATGACCGGCTTCCAGCTCTGGCCGCCCTTGGGCGGAAGATAGGCGCGCAAAACAATAGCTTACCGAAGTCGGCGTCTTGAATTGCGGGGGTGAATCTCGTCATTCCCAGTCGCCGTGGAATGTGTTCCTCTTCGAAGAGAGTTCGGACCTTTCCGTGTGTCGCCCCCGCTGGAGGGTCGGTTCTCACGCTTCGTTGCCTTCCTTACCTTCTGTTCAAGGCTGGTTGGCACCGGGTAGTTTTGCACGCCCTAACTGAGCTTGTGGCCGCTGCGCGGGTGCATCTGGGTCGAGCGCTGAAGTCGCCCGGGCCTACCCTCCGCCGCTTCGCTCGGTAGCATCCTGTGAGGTACTTCCGCCACCCAGGCCCGCGAGCGCCTCCGGACCCGTGTCGTCGGCGAACGACCGGGAGTTCAGTCTTCCACACGGAGTTCCTCAAGAGTTTGTGCCGTGAGAAGATCGTGCTGGAGTTGGGCCAGCACTTCAGGCGGCAACACCTCAACGTGTTGCTTGTAACTCCACATTCATTCTCAAAATCCGTTCCCGGTAATGCTCCAACCCAGGTACCTCGAGCCGCGGTACCTTGGCCGTGTCGTCCCAGTGCCGCAGCCGGACGGCGTCGTCGTGGGCGGGATTGCTCTCGAATTCGGCGCGCTCCTGGTCGTTCATGGCGCCGCCCTGTAACGACAGGCTCAGCCGCGAGGCCGGTGAGAGGCCGTTGAGGTAAGAAGGGGAGGCGGCGCAGAGATATCGCTTGGCGGCGACGTGCAGGCGGATTGGCTCGGTGACCTCGGGGCCGAAGTGCCGCGCGAGCCAGGCGCAGCCGGCTTCTTCATGACGGCCGTCGATGCCGCGCCCGGCGAGATCTTCGTCCTGACCGTCGAGCAGGTGCCCCACGTCGTGCAAGAGCGCCGCCACGACGAGACGGTCGGGCGTCCCCTGGCGCTCGGCCAGGTTGGCGGCCTGAAGCGCGTGCTCGGTCTGAGACACGAGCTCGCCGTGATAGGCTGCCGCGCCGCGGCGGGCGAACAGTTCCATGATGGTATCGACGATCGTCACGGTGCTGATTCTCCCTGAATTTCGGTCCCAAGTGCCTGGCCGCCGACTTTGGCAAGAATACGGCCCGATGAGCAAGAACGCAATCGTCACGACCTCTCCGAGGGCTTGACGCGGGCCGGCGAAAACGCCAATTCTGTCTGGTGAGGGGGTTCGACGATGACGAACAGGCGATCGATGGTAATTGTGGGCCTGCTGGTGCTCGCGGCACTGGTCGCGGGGATGTCGCGGCTGACCCCGGTCTGGATGGGCCGCCAGCCCGACGGCAGCTTTCTCGTCTCGACGGGGCAGCGGATCGAGGCGGGCTCGATCGCCTTCACCGGCCGGCCGATCGACCTGGCACTGCATCCCCGTGAAGACGTCTGTCGCCGTCCTGAACAAATCCGAGGTCTTCCTGGCAGCCCGCGACGGCGTCCGGAAGGGAACGAGCGTCTCGCTTGAAGAGGGGGCCTCGGCGGGGTTCCGCGGTCTCGTCTGGTCGCCCGACGGCACGCGGCTCTACGCCAGCACCGCCGGTGGATACGTCCAGGCCTTCACGTACAATGATGGCAAGCTCACGCCGCGGCGCCAAGCTCGCGGTCAAGCCCGCCGGGGCCAGGGGCAATCCCGTCCCGGGCGGGATGGCGATCACCCGCGACGGCACGCGGCTGTTCGTGGCCGCGGCCAATCGCAACGCCGTCGCCGAGGTCGACCTGGCGACGCTCCGGTTCGTCCGCGAGTACCCGGTCGAGACCCTGCCGTACGAGCCGCGACTCTCGGACGACGAGCGGACGCTGGTCGTCAGCAACTGGGGCGGGCGGCTGCCGAAGCCCGGCGACCGGACGGCCAAGAGCCAGGACCTCGACATCGTGGTCGACGATCGCGGGGCGCCGGCGTCGGGCACGGTCAGCCTGATCGACCTCACCACCGGCGCAACCCGGCACGTCGAGGTCGGCATCCACCCGACGGCGATCGTCGTTGGGCGGCCGGCGCGCATTCGTCGCCAACGCGATGAGCGACTCGGTCAGCGAGCTCGACATCGAGGCCGGCAAGGTCACGCGGACGATTCCGCTGCGCTGGGGGTCGCTCCGCGTGCTGGGCGGCATGCCCAACGCCCTGGCCCTCCGCGGCACGACGCTCTACGTCGGCCGACGGCGGCGACAACGCCCTGGCCGAGATCGACCTCGCCGCTGGGCCGAGTCCGCGGCTTCCGCCACGCCGGCTACTTCCCCACGGCGGTCGCGCTGGGGCGCGACGGCAAGACGGCCTTCGTGCTCAATACCAAGGGCAACGGCTCGGTGAGCCAGACGACGCTCGGCAAGCCGGGCAACGCCCATGACTTCCAGGGCACGGTCACCGTCGTCGACCTCGCGGCCGACCTCGCGCGCGAGACCGAGCTGGTCGCGCGGAATAACCGCTGGGAGGTCAACCCCGGCCGGCCCCCGCTGAAGGTCTACAACGGCGGCGATCAAGCACGTCCTGTACATCATCAAGGAGAACCGCACCTACGACGAGATCTTCGGCGACCTGCCGCCGGCAACGGCGATGCCGAAGCTTTGCAGCCTGGGCGAGACGGTCATGCCCAACCACCGCAAGATCGCCCGCGAGTTCACCCTCTTCGACAACGGCTACGTCAGCGGGACCAACAGCGCCGACGGCCACGCCTGGTCGACCCAGTGCCTGGCCAACGACTACCTCGAGCACTTCTACGTCGGCTACTCGCGGACCTATCCCGACGACGGCGACTGCGCCATGTCGATCTCCAACGGCGGCGCGCTCTGGGACGCCGCGCTCAAGAAGGGGCGGTCGGTCCGCGTCTGGGGCGAGTTCTGCGACGACAAGCTCGCGACCTACGACCCCAAGCCCAAGGACTGGTTCGAGGTCTGGGAAGACCGCAAGCAGGGGACGCACCGGTTCAAGTTCACCGCCGACACCACGGTCGCCAGCTTGAAGCCGCTGATCAATCGCGAGGTCCACTACTGGCCGCTGCTTGCAGAGCGACCAGTTCCGCGCCGATGTGTTCATCCGCGAATACGAGGAATTCAGCCGCCGGACACAGAGTTCCCGACCTGATGATCATGAGCCTGCCGTGCGACCATACCGAGGGAACCGACCCGAAGTATCCGACGCCCGCGCGCCATGATGGCCGACAACGACCTGGCGCTGGGGCGGGTGGTCGAGGCGGTGTCGAAAAGCCCGCAGTGGAAGGAGACCTGCATCTTCGTGGTCGAGGACGACGCCCAGTCGGGCCCCGACCACGTCGACGGCCACCGCACGGTCTTCATGGCGATCAGCCCGTACAATCGCCGCAAGACGGTGGACTCGACGTTTTATACGCAGACGAACATGATCCGGTCGATCGAGATGATGCTCGGCCTCGACCCGATGAACAAGTTCGACTCGGTGGCCGACCCGATGGTCGCGTGCTTCCGGCGACGAGCTCGACCTGACGCCGTATCGCGCCGTGCCCAGCAACGTGCCGCTCGACGAGCGGAACCCCTCGGGCACGGCCATGAGCTGAGGCCGACCGATACTGGCTCGAGAAGACCCGGTCGCTCGACTGGAGCCACCTCGACGCTCCCGACCCCTACTGGCTGAACCGGATCACCTGGTACAGCCTCTTCAAGGGATCGCGCGAGTACCCCGGCCGGCCGGGCGAGCAGCCCGGATTAGCCGCGGCCGATGACGATGACGAACAATCCGGCCGCTCTGGATGAACTGTGGTGTCCCGAAAGCCATGAAGAACACGAAAGCCAAGCCCGAGTCAACAGCCCGCGACGGACGGGTGCTTCGGCCGGCTGCCGAGGAGTTGTACGCGGAGGAGCTCGAAGCCCTCGCGAAAGCCGACAACGATCCTCGGCCGCCGGGCTGGAAGCTATCGCCCCGCGCCGTCCGGAGCTTCATCTGCGGAAGCGATCAACCGAAAATCAGCCGTAAGTTTTACGGCGACGACACTCTGGTCGAGCGCGCCGCGATCGGCCTGGCCAGCAACCGGGGGCTGCTCCTAGTCGGAGAGCCTGGCACGGCCAAATCGATGCTCTCGGAGTTACTGTCCGCCGCCATCTCCGGAACGTCGACCAATGTCATCCAGGGCAGCGCCGGCACCACCGAAGACAGCATCAAGTACTCCTGGAACTACGCGCTCCTGCTCGCCGAAGGTCCGAGCCTGCGGGCACTGGTTGCCTCGCCGCTCTATGTCGGCATCCGTGACGGGCTATTGGTCCGGTTCGAGGAAATCACCCGTTGCCCGCCCGAAATCCAGGATTCGCTGGTCAGCGTGCTCTCGGAAAAAGTCTTGATGGTGCCGGAGCTTCAAGGTGCTGACCGCATACTGCATGCTCGACCGGGCTTCAACGTGATCGCCACGGCCAACATCCGCGACCGCGGGGTACACGAGATGTCGAGCGCGCTCAAGCGCCGATTCAATTTCGAGACCGTCCATCCGATTCGCGAGCTCAAGCTCGAGGTGGATCTGGTCATTCGCGAATGCGAACGGCTGCTGGCGCAATCGAGCGTTGACCTGTCGGTCGATCGATCGGTGATCGAGCTTCTGGTGACCGCTTTCCAGGACTTGCGGGAAGGAAAGACGGCCGAGGGGATTCAGGTCGAGAAACCAACCTCGGTGATGTCGACGGCGGAAGCCGTTTCCGTGGCGATGTCGGCGGGCCTCGACGCCTATTACTACGGCGGTCGAAAGTTGAGCCCGGAGCACGTTGCCCGCCACCTGGCCGGCGCTGCCCTCAAGGACAATCCGGACGACCTGTCCCGGCTCAAGCAGTACTTCGACGTCGTCGTGCGCCAGCGAAGCAAGCAGCAGGGGGGGCCGTGGACCGAATTGCTGAACGCCCGGAAGTGGCTGCCCTGATTCCGCCGGTAAAGCTGGATGGGCGGATCGCCTATTTCCCGGTCCGGCATCACAGCCCCGCCTGCGCCTACCATGTCTCCCGGCTCATTCGTCAGGTCAAGCCTGGTTCCGTGCTCATCGAAGGTCCGGGCGACGCCACGCCGCTGATCCGTTTCTTGACCGATCGGCGCACGCGCCTGCCCGTGGCCATTTACACCACCTTCGCGCAACGGGTCGACGATAGTTTTCCGAGGCGGCACGCGGCGTACTATCCGCTCTGCGACTATTCGCCCGAGCTGGCCGCCGTCAGGGCGGCCGCGGAGGTCGGCGCGGAAGCCCGGTTCATCGATTTGACGTTTCCGGAGATGGTGCTCTGCGAGGAGAAGCACGGCGATGAACGGCTCCGCAGCCTGTGCGAGGAGCGGCATTTGCAACATAGCCGGCTCTTGCAAGCCGCTTGCCAGCGCGCGGGCGCGCGCAATGCGGACGAGCTGTGGGACCATCTCTACGAAGTGGATCACCAGCACGTCGACGCCGCGACCTTTGTGCGCAATGTGCTCGGCTACTGCGCCTGGCCCGGCAAGATTACACGCCCGAGATGCTGGCCGCCGATGGTTGTGCCGCGCGCGAGGCCGCCATGGCGGCGGCCATCGCCGAGACCAGGGGAAAAATCGTCGTCGTCACCGGTGGGTTTCATACCGTCGCCTTGCCGGCAACCGAGCCGAGAAGACCAGCTCCGATCAAGGCCGCCGCGGCCGACGCCCAGGTGGTACTCATGCGTTATGGCTTCGAGCAGCTTGACCGGCTCAACGGCTACGCGAGCGGCATGCCGTCGCCCGAGTATTATCAGCGGCTATGGGAAGGTCGTGACCCGGCCGAGCTGATCGTCGAACTGGCCCGCCAGTGCCGGGCTCAGAAATTGATGGTTTCACCGGCCGACGAGATCGCCGCCTTGACGCAGGCCCGGCAGCTTGCGCGATTTCGGGGCCATCCCATCCTGGCGCGCGAAGACTTGCTCGACGGCATCCGGTCCGTCTTCATCAAGGGGGCGGAGGACGTCGAGGGAGTGGCCGTGCTGGCCCTGGCCCGCAAGCTCCTGGCCGGCGACCGCAAGGGCGACGTGCCGCCAGAAGTGGGCCAGCCGCCCATCGTGGACGATTTCCGCCGCACTGCCGCCGCGCTCAAACTCGACCTGGACAAAGTCCAGGCCAGGGAAATCGCGCTGGATCTCTATCGTAAGGACCGGGCGCGGGAAATCAGCCGGCTCTTTTATCGGCTGCGCTTTCTCGACGTGCCATTCGCCCAGTTCCTCGCCGGGCCCGATTTCGTCCTGGGAAGGGACCTCGAGCGCGTGCAGGAGACCTGGCGGTACCACTGGTCGCCGAACACCGAAGCGGCCTTGATCGAGCGATCGCTGTACGGCTCGACTCTGGAGGAGGCGGCGACGGCACGCCTGCTGGAACAGATCGCCGCGGCCGACAAACACGGCCACGGCCGCCAGGCCGATCACGCCGCAGGACTGCTGATCGAAGCCTGCCGGATGGGCCTCCATCGGCGTACGCCCGAGCTGCTTTCGCGCGCAAGGGGCCTGGTGGCCGAGGACGGGCGGTTCGTGTCGCTAGTCACGGCGCTCGAGCTCTTGCTCGTCCTGCACGTTTCTCGCGAGCCGCTCGAGGCGCATCACTTATCCGGCATCACCGACGTCGCCGGCGCGGCCTACGATCGAGCCTGCTACCTGATCCCCCAGCTCGTCGCCACCGCCGAAGAGGAAGAAGCCCAGACCCTCGACGCTCTCAATTCGCTCTATCAGGCGGTGCAAACCCTGGGCGATTCCCCCGAGCGGCAAGATCTGCGGCGGCGCAGCCTGCACGCCCTGGCACAAACAACTGCGGGCAACGCCGCGTTTCGCGGGTCCGCATGCGGCATTCTCTTCGGCGACGGCCAGCTCTCCATCACCGATCTCATCGCCTCCCTGCGGGGACACCTTCAAAGCCCGGCCGGCCAGGGCCGCGAAGGCCCTCGTTTCCTCCGCGGGCTCTTGTGCTCGGCCCGCAACGTCCTCTGGCAGGCGCCCGAGGCAATCCACAGTATTCACGAGGTCCTGCGCGAATGGGATGAAGAACAGTTTGTGCGCCAGCTTCCGCACTTGCGGCTCGCCTTCGCCGGCCTGACGCCGCGCGAGTGCGACCAGGTGGCGCACCTGGCGGCGCGTGAAGGCGGTGTCGCCTTTCTCACGGTGATCGCAAGCAGCGAGTATTCCAGTGCCGAGATGATTCGTGGCGCCCAAGTGAATCATCGCGTGCTGGAAGGCCTGAAGCGTGATGGATTGGAGGAATTCGGTGCCTGATCCCCGCGATGAACAAGCGCTGGCACGCTGGCGGCTGTTGCTGGGCCGCTTCGCCGAGGGCTCGCTGGGCGGCTGCGGTGGCAAGGGACGGTACGCGCAGATGGACCGCGTGCTCGAATACCTCTACGGTCGCGAGTACGCGCGGCGCGGCGTCCGATCCGGCTCCGGCGGCCGGGGCGCCGATCTGAGCCCGAGCGTGCTGGCCATTCCCGAATGGCTGAGCGAGGTGCGCGAGCTCTTTCCCCGCGATACCGTCGAGGTCATCGAGCGCCATGCCCTCGACCGCTACGGCATGACCGAGCTGGTCACCGATCCCGCCGTGCTCAGGAAGCTCGAGCCCAGCTACGAGCTGCTCAAGGCGGTCTTGACCTTCCGCCATCTCATGCAGGGGCCGGTGCTGGAGACCGCCCGCGGGATCGTGCGCAAAGTGGTCGAGGAGTTGCGGCAGAAACTGGCCCGCGACGTCCGGCCGCGGCTCTGGGGCCGGCTCAATCGCCAGCGCCGTAGCCGGCTCAAGGTGTTTCGCAATCTCGACTGGCAGCGCACGATCCGCGCCAACCTCAAGCACTACGATCGCGACCAGAAGAGGCTCGTCCTCGAATCACTGCACTTCTTTTCGCGGGTCGAGCGGCACATGCCCTGGCACATCATCATGGCCGTCGATTGCAGCGGCTCGATGATGGACTCGGTGATCTATAGCGCCGTGATGGCCGGCATCTTCCACGGGCTGCCGTCGCTGCGCGTCTCGCTCGTCGCGTTCGACACGGCCGTCGTGGACCTGACCGATCAGGTCGATGATCCGACCGAGCTGCTCATGAACGTTCAACTCGGCGGCGGCACCGACATCGCCGGCGCCTTGGGCTATTGCGAGACCCAGGTCCGATATCCGCACAAGACCATCGTCGTGCTGGTGACCGATTTTTGCGAAGGCGGGCCGGCCAGTGCCTTGCTGGCCGCCATCAAACGACTGCGCGAGGCGGGCGTGCGCGTGCTGGGCCTGGCCGCCCTCGATGCCAGGGCCGAGCCGGCGTATGATCGAAAGATGGCCGAGCAGTGCGTGGCCATGGGCGCGGAAGTGGCGGCCTTGACGCCGCAGAGGTTGGCGGAATGGCTGGCGAGAGTCTTCTCCTGACGCGGGTCATTCAAGCGGCCTCCTTGCTCGACGACCTAGCCCTGGCCGCCCTGGCCAGCAAGGGACTGGTCCGCCGCGCCAGGAACGACCTGGCGACCAGCTCGCCCAGGCTGATCGAGCCGGTCGCGGAGAAGGTTTGCGTTCAGGTCGAGGACTGCACGGTCGAGCTGGCCGAGATCACGACCCAATCGCGCTGCACCTGCCCGACCGCCGGAGTCTGCCGCCACATCCTCACGGCAATTCTCTTTCTCAGGGAGAAAGGCGCCTGCGCCGCGCCGGCCGGGCAGCCAGCGATCAGCACGGCTGCGGATGAAGTTCTGGCCGTGACGGACGAAGCCCTCCAGCAGTGGGCCGGCAAGGCGCAGATCCGCAAGGCGGCACAGGCCCTGGCAAACGGCCTGCGTGCCGAATTTGAAGACGCAAGGGCCCTGGTCATTCGCTTCCCGGCCTGGAATGTCACCTGCCGGTGGCTGCCGGGCTGCGGCCTGTCTGACATGATTTGCTCTTGCCACGCCGCCAGCCCCTGCGAGCATCGGGTCGCGGCGGTAATGGCGTTCCAGGCGGCCAAGGGAGGGCGGCAGATCGTTGCCGAAGATAGGGCGCTGGAGGCGTCGGCAGGGGCGCCGCGCAGTCGCGAGGAAGTCCTGGCATCGATCGGGGTCGTCCTGCGCGAGATGGTGTCGCTAGGCTTATCGCGGCTGTCAGCTTCTACCGAAGCCCGTCTGCGAACCCTGGCCGTCTCGGCGCATGGCGTCGATCTACCCCGGCTGGAACGAATGCTCCATACTCTCGCTGACGAGGTTGCCCTGACACTGAGGCGGGATGCGCAAGCCTCCAGTGCGAGCCTTCTGGCAACCGCGTCGCGCATCGAGGCCTTGCGCTCCGCGCTCGCTAACCCCTCTTCCGACCTGGTCGGCATTCACCGGTCGCGCTACGAAAAGGTCGGCGACATCGATGTCGTGGGCCTGGGCGCCCGCCAATGGCGCAGCCAGAGCGGTTATGTCGGTCTGACCGTTTACTTCTGGGACCGGTCGCTCTCAGACTGGGCGACCTGGTCCGAATCGCGCCCGGTGAGCGTGGGCGGGTTTGACCCGGTCGCGCGCTATCAACAGGATGGTCCGTGGCCCGGTTGCGACTCGCCCTCGGATGCCAGCCGGCATGTCATGCGGTTGCTGACGACGTGGCGAAACCCGGCGGGCCGATTGTCGGGCCGTCCCGCCACGCGCTGCGTGATGGTGCGGGCAACAAGTCCGAGCGAGCTGCCGCCGGCCATCACCGCCTGGTCCGAGCTGACTGAGCGTGCCGGCCGCCTGTTCGCCGGCGGCCTCCAGGGCCGCGCCGAGCGAGACGAGATCGTCTTCCTGCGGCCGCGCCGGTGGGGCGCGGCCCGGTTTGACGCGGTTCGCCAGGAGCTGCTCCAGCCGGTCTTCGATAGCGCCGGGCATTCCCTTCCTCTCATCATGCCGCACACGCCGCAGACGGAGAGCGCAATTCGCATTCTTGAGCGCCACAACCCAGACGCAACTCAGGCACTCGTCGGTCTGGTCCGCCTCGAGCACGAGCAACTGGCCATCGAGCCGGTCGCAATCCACGGCGAGGCGCTCGTCAATCTCACCCTGGATGGCCTGCCGCCCAGCCATGTTGCCGCCCGCTCTCCGACCAGCGACGATGAAGAGGTCGAGGAGGCCGAAGCCGAGCCCGAGCCGCCGCCCGAGATGGCCGCCTCGACATCATCGCTCGGTATTCTGCTTGCCCAGACGGCCGAAGAGCTCGAAGCCATCGCCGAGGGCGGAGTGCGATCAGCCCGCGCTGGCGACCGTCTGCGGACCTTGTCCCACCGGAGCAGTTCGCTGGGTCTGGCCAGCATCGCCCGGCCGATCGCCCGCTTGGCCGGCGAGCTCGACCAGATTCGCAAGAGCCTCGAGGCCGAGCCGTCATCCCCGGCCGGAACACTCTTGCGCGCTTACTACGTCGTGAAGTTCGCGGCGGCGCAGGAAGTCGTCGCGGGCGCGACGGCCTCATTTGGCCGATAGCACTTCATTCGTGATGGTCTGGTTTTGCAGCTTGATCTCGGCGGACATATCAATGCCGATGTACATGTCGTCCAGCCCAGTCCCAATGTTGCATCGTATGCGATGCAAAACGACATTGTAATTGCATTGTAAACGATATAGAATCCTTGGAGAACCGCGTCGCTGTACCTGGTCGCGATCCCGAAAGATTGACGCTATGGCATTTGATGTGTCTCAACTAAGGGATCTCGAGAAGAGACGCCGGGCCTTGGGCATCAGCGTTGCGTTGTTGTCCGGGCGGAGCGGCGTCTCGCGCAGTGGTTCAGCGGGTGTTGTCGGGCAAACATGGCACGGCGAGCTTCGCGAATATTGCTGCCATCGCCGCGTCGCTGGGGCTCTCGATTCGCTTCAATGACGATATCCCTGTCGAGAAGATGAGACGTGATCAGGCGTGGCAGAAGGCACGCAAGCTCGTTTCGCTGGTCCAGGGAACCTCCGGGCTCGAAGGCCAGGCCGTGGATCACGAGGCAATCGAGTCCATGGTCGAGAGGACAACCCACGAGCTCCTTGCCGGCCCGAAGCGCAGGCTTTGGAGCGAGGCATGAACGGTCGGGGCAATGCCCCGGCGAGACGCCGATCGACCCATCGGGGCTCTGGTTGAAAGCGCTCACCACGCAGGCTGAGCTCAACCGGGCCGAGGCCGAGAACATCCGGAAGGTGGTCGTTCGGTATCTCGCGGCCAGGCCAACCCGCCGTGCGGCGCCGTTCACTCTCTCCTGGATGAAACGACTTCACAAGCAGATGCTCGGCGATGTCTGGATGTGGGCGGGCCAGTTCCGCACCGAGAACGTCAACATCGGGTGCGACTGGCATCAAGTCCCGGTGCAACTCCAGGGTCTCCTCGACGACCTGGTTTACTGGGAACAGCGCGGTCTGCCCCTGCTCGACCAGGCAGTGCGCCTGCATCATCGTGCGGTGCAAATCCTAGGTATTCGCCCTGCTCGCCGACAGTGATCGCCATGCGGAGCGGCTTGCGGCCGGTTCAATGCTCCTCACCGTCGGCGTCTGCCGCGCTCTTGCCCGCGATCTTTTGCAGATCGCCCAGCACTTCCGAGTAAACGATGGGCGGCACGTCACCGAAACGGAGCACGCGGCCGTCGTTTTCGTTGGCCGGCTCGTCGTAGGTGTAGCTGCCGGTCTTGACGCTGCCCGTGCGGACGAAGTAGGCGTTTTGCAGCTTGATCTCGGCGGACATATCAATGCCGATGTACATGTCGTCCAGCCCGAGAAAGACGTCCACGCCGGCAGCCGGAAAGCTCTTGAAGTAGGTCGTGATGCCCCCGCCATCGCACACCGAGCCGCGAGCCCAGCCCAGGCGGTCGGCGCGGCCCTTGAAGGTCATGCCATTGAGGTTGGTTCCGGCATAATCCGTGAGGCTCTTGGTATTGGCACGGTCGGGTGGTAGCTGCACGACCGGCCGCTCGAGCTGGGGGAACGGCGGGGCGATTTCGTAGTCGGCCAGGTGCGTCTGCCAGGCTTTCCGCTGGTCCCCCGCAAGCTCCAGGGGATGTACGATGCCGATTCTCCCCGTGGCCGGCAGCTCAAAGGGCTCGTCGCTGGCCTGAGTGAAGGTCCGATCCTCAAGGGCTCGAAACGTCGCCTGAAGCTGCCCCGAGCCGTCGTAGACGCCCCAGATCAGTCGAACGGCCACGGGCAACAAGACGGGATGCATCGTGAAGAGCTCGCTCCAGCGCTCGACCGGCCAGCGCTGCTGGCGGACCATGAGGTTTTCGAGCCGGAGCATCTGGGCTTTGACCACCTCGCGCAGCGTCGCCGCCAGCTCTTTGAACTCAGAGACAACCTCCTTGGGAGCGGTCTTGGGAATCGACGCGAGCGGCTTGTTCTTGTCGAGGTCGATGAACTGGAGCTTGAGGTCGGTGCTGATCCGGGCCTCGACCTTCTTGCCGCCGCAGTCGATGATGCGTTTCTGGCCCGGCTCGAAGCCCAGCCAGGGCACGACCCGATCTCCGAGCTCGTCGGGCGTGATGCCGAGGTTTTCGGCGGCGGCCGCAAACGCCTCGACCGCAGCCCGGCCCACGTTCTTGTTCTTGCTTCGGTAGCGAATCGCGAGAGCGTCAACCGTGAGCAGGGCGGCGTCGGTGCCGAGCAGCGAAAGGGCCTCCACAGCGTATTCCGCCATCTTGCCCCGGCTGCTGTCGGCCCACTGGCGGATCTGCTGGTTCAGGATCGGGACGACTCGGTCGTCGCCGAGCAGGCTGGCGACGGCAAGCGCCCAGCGATCGCCGGCATCGGCCTTGGAAGCCAGGAAACCCTTCAAGATCTCGACGGCGAAATCGCCGCTTGTGTTCCTGTCGATCATACCGTAAAGCGGCTTCGCCTCGACGTCGGGCCGCATTTCCCTGGCACGCGACTGTCGATACAGCAGGTAGCGGACGGCGTCGTCGCCGAGCGGCTTGCCGTCCTTGAATTTGAGTGCGGGCAGCTTGGCCGCGTCGATCCAGCCGGCCGGCAGCTCCTTGAGCTTGGCGGCCGTGCGCGCGATACGCGCTTCGATCTCATTCCTGATCACTTTGCGGCCGCTCGCCGCCCACGCCGCTTCCAAGGCGAGCAAGATCGCGTCGCGAACGTCTTCGTCAGTCTCGTCGTCCACGTGCCTTTCGAGAAGCTCCAGGGCTTTTTCCGAGTTCACAGTGGTGAGCAACGTCACGGCCGCGGCCCGAGCGTCGGCTTTCTTTTCGAGCAGCATCGCGCCTGCGCGGGACGGCGGCGTCGCCCATCCTTCCCAGTGCTCGGGCAGCGGCGTCGCGAATTGGCTTCGATTTGTTGGTCAGAAGCGCCCAGAGCGACTCCGCAACCAGGGGAACCTTCCACTGCGCCGCCACGGTGATGAATCGGACGGCATTGCTCTTGTCTTGGAACCCACGCTCGAGCGTCTGGAGAATCAGCTCATCGTGCGCATCATCTCCAGCGCGATCAAGTGGGGAAGCGTCGAGAGGTCCAGCTCCGGATCGTTCGCTTTGAGCGCAGCCAGCAGGGCCGGCGGACTCTCCTCCTTGAGAGTTCGCGCCGCCGCGGCGACGATGATGGATTTCCACCCCTGGTTCCGCTGCGGGCGAGCCAGGTATTCCACCAGGTCGGGGATCACTTCTTTGCCGAACTTTTCGACCATCCATTGGCCAGTCGGACCGTGGTTATTGCAGCTTGGTGGGCCCGCCAAAGAAGCACGAGCGGCCAGAAGAGCCTCGTTCCGATACCTGGCCGGGTCGAACTCGAAGAACTGCTGGCCGAGTTGAAAGCGTTGCCAGGTATCTTTCATCGATTGAAAGAAGGCGTAGACTTCCTTCTCGAACTGTTTTCCGCCCTGCCGCAAGATCAAACCGGCGGCCGCGGCGTTGTTGCTGATGCGGGGGACTTCCTTCAAGAGCACCGGGAATAGCGCTGGCATCCGCTCCGGGGCAAACTCGAGCAAGAACCCGATCATGTCGAGGTTAATGCTGTTGTAGAAGCCCTGCTGCACCGCATGCTGGAGGTCGGGATCGGTAAGACCGAGGAGGTAGCGGCCGGCGGAAGTCGGCTTGGCTGCGCGAGCGAAAGCGTCAACGCCCGCGAGAAGCTTATTGACGTCTTTCGTGGTCGCCGCGCACGATTCCAGTTCCGTCCGCACGGCGGCAAGCACGTCGTCGGTCGGTTTTTCTCGGCGAAGTTCATCATTCAACCAGCCTCCCAGCGATTCCAGCGACTTTCGGGCGAACAGGACGTGGAGCACGCGCCGATCCTCGTCGGTCCACGCCGCGACTGGCGCGAGTGCCTCGGCCAAGCGTTTCCCGTCCCATGATGACCACATGCCGGTCCACACCGGCGGGATTTGCGACAGGCACTTCCGATCGCCGGTAAGGATGTATTGCTCGGTCAACTTCACGGGAAAGCCCGGCACGGACGCGAGTTTCTGCACTGCCTGTTGAATTCGCGACATTGGCGTCCTCTTCAGTGGATGCAAATAAATTTAAGTTGACGATGTTAGACAATTACAATAGTATGATTAGTGAAGAAAGAGACAGGCTATCGGATCGATGGCGACACCGGGACGCCCAATCGCCTTGTGCCGACGATCTGTGCGATTCCCCTCTCTTCCATATCAGAAACCGTCTGCTCCCAAAACCCCCCCCGGCGGAGAGGGAGATAAATTCGCCTAACTCCAGCCGGCCAAACCCCTTTGGAGATAGATTCCGATGGCGGCAGCGATCCTTAATATGAAGAAGGCCGCGAAGACGGCCAGGGCCAAGAACGAGACTTTGCTGCGTACCAAGACCATTCAGCGGGCAGCGATTTTGCTCAAGCAAGTCAGCGACCCGACCCGGCTCCAGGTCGTCACCACGCTCGCCGAAGGTGAGCGCCATGCCGGGGGGCTGTGCGGCCAGTTCAACATGAGCCAGCCGGCAGTAAGCCACCACCTGGCCCTCTTGCGGCACGGCGGAATCGTCGATTGCCGCCGCCGGGGCAAGAACAACGTCTACAGCCTCACCGACACCGGCTACCGGCTTTCCAAGATCGTCAAAGCCATGGGCCGCTGACCACGCGAGCCGGTTAACCCGGAGCCAACGGCGACGGCGCTCGCTGCTCCAGTCCAAACGGTCGCCGTCGCCGTTGGCTCCGGGTTAACGACATTCGCCTCCCACCATCTGTCTAAATGGGGTTTCGTGATCCTGGGAGGGCGAGGCTCCGTCCGAGCCATGCAAACAACCGGCTCACACGGAGGTTCGCCCTCCCCGAATCGTGCAAGGCCATTGAGGGCGCGACAAACCTGAGCTTTAGTAGAACGGAATTCATGCCGTTTTTCACCAGCCGATCGCATTTCGCGCTCGAACGCAGCGGCGCAACGGAATGAATTCCGTTCTACTCAAAACTGGCCACGACTACGTCTACTGTTCCATGCGCGTACCCGCGACATTGACACCGCTGCCGATGATCAAGTTGTGGTTGTAGGCCCAGCTATAGAGCGAGCCGCTTCTGGCCGGGCTGAGCTCAACCACGTCGGTGAAGTCTTCCTCGACGAACCAGCGTTTCAGTTCGTCGATCGTATGGTGCGACTGGTAACGAGGTGCGTACCAGTCGTAGTTGTCACAGACCCGGAGCGTCCAGTCGGCATGGTTCGAGAAGTTGGCGATCTTGTTGAGCGACCGGTTCAAGAGCGGAATGCCGCCGAGCAGTCCGAGGCCGGCACAAAGCGGCTCGAGCACGCGCGCCGGCAGCCGGGTCGTGAGGGCGCGGAGGGCAGTATTGAGCCACTCTTGCGGGGCCGTGTTCCGCCGGTAGAGCCACACCGCCAGGCGCCCTCCCGGCTTGACGCAGCGGGCGATCTGGTGAAACGCCTTGCGAGGGTCGGGTGTGTGGTGTAAGACGCCGATCGAGTAAACCAGGTCGAATGCCTGCTCGGCCAGCGGCAAGTCGAGCAAATCAGCCTGGACGATCAGGACGTTCGGCAGCCTGGCGCAGACCGCGGCCGCCTTTTCGACGGCTGTGCTGAGATCGACGCCGATCAGTCGCGCGCCGTGCGCACCGGTCAGGGCCGCATATCGGCCGCCGCCGCAGCCGGCGTCCAGGACGAGCCGGCCCTCGAGGTCCGCCGGACGAAGCCCAGTCTTGACCTGGAATATGGCCGCATCTTCCTCGGGCCGCGCCACATCGTAGCGGTTCCACTGCCGGCCGAAGCTGTCGGCGTAGAATCCGGTAAAGGCGGCCAGGCGAGGGACACCGGCGACAATCGGCTTGGGCGCGGCGGCGCCGGCACTGCCACACGCCCGGCAAACCAACTCCGCCGGCGGGTCTCCGACGGGCTCCAACGGTCCACGGCATTCGGAACAGCGTAGCAGCGAGAAAAGCTCGTCACTCATTTCGTTATGAACAATGTCAATTTTTGTAGGGTGGGTGAAACCCACCGCACACGGTGTAAGGGTACAATAACGCCGTCGTTGCCGCGTAACGTAAATTGTAACGCCTGGCGGCTTGGGTCGCGCGAAAAGATCGGTATCGGATAACGATGAGCGATTGCTGGGTCGAAAATATCGAGCGCCGGATCAGACGATGGTGCGGCCAGGCGGGGTTGGGCCCGGCCTGGGTCGTTGCGGTTTCTGGCGGCGGCAACAGCGTCGGCTTGCTGCGGATCTTGCACAAGTTGGCCAACCGGGTCGATCTGCGGCTGTCGGTGGCGCATCTGGACCATGGCGCGCGGGGCCCGGCGGCGCGGGCCGATGCGGCGTTTGTTGCCGAATTGGCGGCGTCGCTTGGCCTGCCGATCGACCTGGGTCAGTGGCAGCCGGCCCGTACCGGTCATTTCGAGTCGGATGCGCGATCGGCTCGCTACGCCTGGCTGACGGAGATTGCCCGGGCGCGTGGGGCCTCGGTCGTTGCGGTCGGCCACACATGCGACGACCAGGCCGAGACGATCCTGCACCGGATCGTCCGCGGCACGGGGATCCGGGGACTGGCGGGAATGCCTCGGAAACGAGTGCTCGCTCGCGACCCCACGATCACATTGGTGCGGCCCTTGCTCGGAGTCTCTCGCCAGGCGATTCGCGATTACCTCGCGAGCCTGGCACAACCGTTTCGGGAAGACGCAACCAACGCGGACCTTGCACGGACCCGAGCGCGGATCCGTCACGATCTCTTGCCCAGGCTCGAGGCTGAGTATAACCCGCGCGTGACATCAGCGCTCTTGCGGCTGGGCGGTCTCGCCGCCGCACTGGAGCGGTCCATCGACTCCGACCTGAATGAGCTGAAAGAAGCTACGGTCATCACCAGTGCGGCGGCTCATGCGGTGCTCAAACACGGGTTCCTGGGATCGGTTCCGCGGTATCTCCGGACAGAAGTGCTGCGCCGGGTTTGGCGGAGCCTGGGCTGGCCTGAGGCGGGGATGACGGCGCGCCGATGGCGGCGCCTGGCGGTGCTGGCGGAGCAAGACGAGTTCCCCCCGGCGATGATCGGCACCCATGTGGTGGCATCGACCGATCGAAACTTTCTGGTCCTGCGCCGCGTACCAGCCGGTACGCCGGCTTCCGGGTCTCGGCCGATCTCTGCCGCTATCGAGCTACCTGTGCCTGGGGCGGCATCGATTCCCTGGGCGAGTGGCCGGGTGATCGCGACGTTGGATCCCGACGGACCGCGCGACGAGTCAATCGATCTGGATGCGGTCGCCGGGCGGATGTTTGTGCGAGCGCCGGTGCCGGGTGACCGATTCGAGCCCCTGGGCATGGGCGGGAAAAGCAGGCCGCTCGCGGATTTCTTCCGGAGTTGCCGTGTCCCGCGCGAGCGCCGCGCCCGGGTGCCGCTCGTGTGCGACCAGCGCGGGATCATCTGGGTTGCGGGTCAGCGGATTGCCGATCGGGTCAAGGTCACGCCACAAACCGAGAGAACCGTCGATCTGCGCTGGATCCAGGAGGGGTAGGGCGGGGTGTTGTTGGGATCAAGCCCCGAACGGGGCGACACGCTGGCTGGCCCACGGCCAACCGCTCGCTGGTCCTTACGCGGTGGTCGGTCGCAACGCCGTCGCCGAGTGGGTCGCCCGAGTTATGCGGGTGAGAGAGTTCGACGGGACGACGACTACAATCGGTTTGTCATTTCGGGGAAAGTTCGAGCGGTCCCTTGAGCGCGGCGGGGAACACGCCCCAGGTAACCTGGTACGTCGCTTCCAGCGGGCACGGCACGTAGTGATCCGGCGTAAGGAAAATCGGCAATGTCCGGGAGCGGGTCCCCGACCGCCACGTTCTCGACGTAGGCGACTTTCTCCGAGCCGGCCGCATACGCGGCGAGCGTCAGCGGCTTGTCCGGCGGAAGTTCGAACGGCTCTTCCTTGAACTGGTCCCAGATCGCCTTGTGGATGCCGTGCGGATCGCGGACCGACGGCGGGAACAGATCCACGACCAACAGGTGGACGCCACGGCGAAGGAATCTCCCGGCCTTGCGGGCGAACGCCTTGAGCCCGTTGGTGTTGTCCTTGTTGCCCGGCGACACGATCTCGATGACCGCGATCAACTCCCCCTGCGGAAGGTAAACGGACACGTGATCGGCCCGCCGCGCGTACCCGGCCGTGTTCTCCCCGCGGGTCACGACGCCGGTGCGGGGGGGACTGTCGAGAACGGCGATCCCCGCCGGACCGTGAGCGGGCATCGGCGGCTGGGCCTTGAGCGCCAGCACGTCCGGGATTGGCGCTTTCGCGTCCACTTCGCTCATGGCGAAGTAGCCCTCGGGCAACCCGCCGCCATTGAGTGCGTCGGCGATGGCCGAGAACCAGCGTTGGTGGAAGAAGTGGTACGTCCCTGCCGGAACGCGGGCCCAATCGTGAATCGGCATGGTAGACCTCCGACGGAATTGTACCAGTTCTTCCGTCGCCGCCTGCACAAGTGTCTGGGAGGCAAACCTAGTTTAACGCTGAGCCAACGGCGACGGCGACCATCTAGACTGGAGAAGCGAACGCTGTCGCCGTTGGCTCCGGGTTAAACTAACACGGTGGCTGCGGCTTTTCCGCGATCCGGCCTGATCGCGCGCGACGTCAGCGATTGGCTTTTCGCACGCCGGCAATTTCCTCCGCCTCCTTCAAAAACCCCCGTGCTTCCCGATCATTAGCCCAGCGGTCGGTCTCAACAAGCTTGCGGAGCCCTTCGAGAGCGGTTTGTGCCTCATCCGTTTGATGGAGCTGAAGGCGGGCCATCGCGATGATGGCGAGATCGAGGGGATGCGGCGCAGCGGCTGGGACGGCATGCGTAGTGGCGGCTGGTGCGTTAAGGCTGTCGATGGTTTCGATCGCCCGGGCGGGCTGGCCGGTGCGGTAATAGGCCAGCGCGAGGGCGCGGCGGTATTGCGCGACTTGCTCGGGGTCATCCGTGACAACGCGGCAGGCGGCCTCGAGCTGTCTCTGAGCTTGTCGGTTAGCTTCGACCGAGCCGTTGGGATGGACGATCGTCAGCCAGGCGGTCTCATAAAGGGCCGAAGCACTTTCAACCCGCCGCTCGGCGATCTCGAGCGCCGCGGCTCGCATCGGTGGGCTCAACATGGTGTTCGCTCGCAGCGCGGCCAGGACGTCGGCCTTGAGCAAAAGCTGGCTGAAAAGCGCTTGCACCCGTTCGACCGCCGCCCGCCGGAGCGAGATCTCGAAAGCGAGGTCCTCGGTGTACGTCTCCGCGCTCCACGTCTTGGCGGTGTAATCGATGCTTCCGGAGACGAGCTGGCGGCCATTGGGACTGATCGCCAGGCTGACGACGCCGCTGGTATGTCCCCGCAGCGTGAAGACATCCTCCCTGGTTGCGACATCCCAGACTTTGATGGTCCGGTCGTCGCTGGAGGTGGCGATGCGGCGGCCGTTGGGGAAGAAGACGACTGCCGTGACGAGACTGGTGTGCCCCGGGAGGTTGGCAGAGGGTTGGCCGCTGAAAAGGTCCCAGATCTTGACTTCGGCGGCATTGCGGCCGTAATAGGCGCCGCCGGTTGAAGCGATCGAAGACCCGTCGGGGGAAAACGCAACGTCCCGTACTCCGCTGGCATGGCCGGCCAAAGCAGCACGCTCTCGCCCGTCGTTGGCGTCCCAGATTCTGATCGTTCGGTCCTCGCCACCGGAGGCGATCGAATGGCCGTCGGGAGAAAAGGCCACGGCATTGGCGCCGCCGGGATGGCCCAGGACGGACCACCGAGGCTTGGTCCGGCCGAGGTCCCAAACCTGGACCGTGCCCTTCTCGCAAGCGACGCCAAGCCGAGTGCCATCGCGTGAAAACTCGGCAGCGACGACCGGTGCGGGATGGCCGCGCAAGACGCCCCGAACAGTCCAACTGGAGGTATCCCAGAGGTTGACGGTCGCTCCGATTCCGCTGGCGGCGAGAATTGACCCATCGGGTGAGAAAGCGAGCCCGATGTGGCCCAGCAAACCGCGAGGACCCGGGATCCGATGAAACTCCTCGCCGGTGCGCGGGTCCCAGATCCGAACGTTTCCATCGTGGGCGGACGCCACGCGCCGGCCGTCGGGCGAAAACGCCACGGTGCCGACCCAGCCCCGGCTATTACGAAAGGTGACCTGGAAATCGGGCGCGTCGATTGGCCAGAGCTTGACCGTTCCGTCCAGGCTTCCCGAGGCACAGAGCGTGCCGTCGGGCGAGAATGCCACGCAATGGACGAATCCCGTATGGCCGTGAAAGACGGCGTTTTCCCCGGCCCCCGTGAGGTCCCAGCACCGGACGCTGTTGTCCTCGCTCCCGGAAACCAGGTGGGTACCCTCCGGCGAGAATGCCAGGCCGCGCACGAAGCCGCGATGGCCGTTCAAGGCTTCGAGCGGGGCGCCGCTTTGCCGATCCCAGAGCCAGATCGTCTGGTCCCATCCACCCGTGGCTATCCGTTTTCCGTCGGGGCTGAAGGTGACGGCGTACACGAAGTTGGTGTGTTTGCGCAGTTGGTGCACCAGTGGCCGCCACGGGCTCGAAACATCGCGGATCTCGACGATATCGCGGCTGCTGTAGGCAAGCTGGCGTCCGTCGGGCGAAAACGCCACGCAAAGCACCCCGCCCGGCCCACCCGGGATCGGCTCGCCGAGTGCACCGCCGTCAGAGGCGCTGCGAAGCCGGGCGAAGCCGATGTCGCTGTAGTTGTTAAACCCGCCGCAGCCCGTGGCGATCGTTTGACCGTCGGGGGAGTACGCCACGCTGAGGATCGACACGCCGCGCTCGGCGATTTGCCAGGCTTGGCGTCGGGTTTCGACGTCGTAGACGGCCAGCACGGCGCCGGTCTCTTTGCCGGCGAACCCGCGGGCGACCGCGAGCCGGCGGCCGTCGGGTGAGAAGGAGACCGCCTGGACCGCTCCGGCCAGACCACGAAGCCCGAAGACTTCAGCACCGGTCTTGATGGTACGAACCGTGACCTCCGCGGTCGGGGTGTCGACGCCCTGGAACCACGGCCCGGTCCCCGCTGCGACGAGCGCGCCGTCGGGCGAGAAGGCCACGCACCAGACGTCCTTTCCCAGGCTTGAGGCCACGAACGTCTTCAGCTCGGAGTGCCCGAGCCGGTGGGCGTAGGCCCATTCCCACTGGCGGAGATCGGTCGGGCAGTCATCCAGAAGTCTGTCGGCCAAGGTGACGTTGTCGTCAAGGTACTCGCGGTAGGCGAGATTGACGAGGCTGACGGCATCGCGGCGGCGAAGCGATTCAGCCCTCTCCATTGCCTCGGCCGATTTGGCGATCGCCACACCGCGCTCCTTGAGGGCCACGCGGCGCTGGGCTTCGGTCTTGCGCTGTTCCTGGTCAAGCAGGACGACAGTTCCAGACAGACCTGCGACCATGCTGAGCAACAGGGCCGCCGCCGCCGCGACGATCGGCTTGTGCCGGCGGCCCCAGCGGGCCAGCCGCGCGGGGCGGGCTCGCGGAAAGCCAGCACCGGCTCGTCGGCCAGCCAGCGCTCGATCTCCGTGGCAAGGTCGGCGGCCGAGGCGTAGCGGTCTTGGGGCCGGCGTGCCATGGCTTTCAAGCACACGGCCTCAAGCGCGGGGCACCCGAGCATTGACCTTGCGCGGCGGCGGGAACTGTCCCAGCCGGACCCCGTCGAGCAGTGAGGTGACATCGCACCAGACATATTCAAACGGCGGGTGGCCGCATAGTAACGTGTAGAGCATCGCCCCCAGGCTGTACACGTCCGTGCCCGGACCGATCAGATCAGCCCGACCCTCGGCTTGCTCCGGGCTCATGAAGGCTGGGGTGCCAAAGGCAATTCCCGTTGCGGTCTCGGTCGAGCTGGAGGCTCCGAGCGGCGGTTCTCCATTGGCGGCAGCGGGCTTATTGCGCTCTACATTCTTGGCCGCGTGCTCCGAGTCGGAAGCGGGATCGCGGTCCGGTTTCGAGGCCGATTGACGCGGCTCCCGGTCTTTCTGGTTGGAGGTCTCTTCAGCCGCGAGCGGCGGTCCCGCGGCTTCGGGCGCGGCGCGAGGACCTTGGCGAGGCCCCAGTCCACGACCAACGATTCCTTGAACGGTCCCAGCAGCACGTTGGCCGGCTTCAAGTCGCGATGGAGCACGCCGCGACTGTGAGCATAGGCGATGGTCTGGCAGACGGCGACGAACCGGTCAAGCAACTGGCGGAGCTCGAGCGAGCGAGCCCGGGTGTCGCGTGCCGGGTCGGCATCCTCTTGGTGGAACCGCTTGATCGCCTCCTCGAAGCTGGATCCCCGCACAAACCGCATGGCATAATACGGCCGGCCCAGGTCATCGACGCCCAGCCCGTACACCGGGACAATGCCCGGATGCTCGAGGCGGCCGGTGACCTCGGCCTCGAGCAAGAACCGCGCGCGGCTGTCGGCATCATCCGCTCGCTCGGGCTTGATCTGTTTGAAAGCGACCTCGCGCTGGAGCTCGGTGTCGAACGCCACGGAAACCTTGCCGATCCCCCCCTGGGCGTGAGGGCGAAGCACGCGGAACCGCCTGCCCGCCGACGTGGAGCTTCCCACCGGCAATCCACCCCGCGTCCTCTGCCGCTCAAAGGCGGAATCATGTTCGCCGCTCTCATCGAGATCGTCGTGGTCGAACTCGACGTCCTCGATGGGTACCTCCGAATCGAAGCCAGGCTGTGAGCTTTCGCCCTGGATCGCGATCGGTGAGACCGTTGGGTGCCCGCTCGAGTGCCCGCTACGAGCTCGCGCCAGCGCGCGGCGCAACCGGGCAGAGTCGCTCAGGGATTCCAGGCAGCGGCACACGTCGCCGTCGTGGCGGGCCAGGAGGCTCTCGACCAATCCGTCCAGTACCGCGCATTGGTCGGCCGTCAGCAGGCCGTCTTCGATGAATCGAGTGCCGGGTGAACCCGAGCTTGGCAAACCGCCCTCGGACGGGCGCGGAGCGAATCGGACGCCAGGCGCATTTGCAGCCACAAAGCCCAGGTGTACAGCCAGGGCTTCAAACAGCAGCTCGCGATCGGCACGATCCTCCGGCACGGCGGCAGCTCTCTGTCGATCGAGGTCGGCTCATGCTCTCGGCGAAACTGGTTGAAATGCGACGGACCGAGAACCCGATCCGGCTCGAACGATCGGCAACGGGCCTCGGCTGGACGTTTATTCTAGCACGTGCCCGGGCGATGGGCCATGCACATTCCGCACAAGGTCAGGGCTGCTCACGGACAGGCTTCGAGGGCGAAGTACATCACGGTCTTGGGTGGCGCCGTAGTCCGATCGTGCATCAAGCCGAGATAGAGACCCGGCGCGACCTGGCGGATCTCGTCGCGGAAGTTCTTGTAGACCAAAGAGGTCTGGCAGTAGTCGAGAATGAGCGCCGGTGCTCCATCATGCCAACTGCAGCCAGAGTAAACCTGCCCGCGGATGATGGAAAGGCAAAAGAAACGGTTGACGGCGGTGCTCTGACAGGGCTCGAAGACCTTCCCTTGCCAGATCAGCCGCGAGCCTCGGGACAGGGCATGAGCGTGCGGAGTCCCCGTCGCCAAGAGCGCGGTCCCCTTGATCGGCCCCCCCGGAATCGCCGTTGCGCATCCATGGCGATAAACCGCTTCCAGCTCCGCGGGGCACATTTGCAGCAAACGGTTGACCGACAGCACGGCAGGCACAACAGGCGCCTGACCGCGCGCCTCCCCGACGGCTGCAAGACCACCCAAGAAGGCGAGCAGCCCGCACAGCTTCCCGATCGCAATGTTCCCGTCGCTAGGTCCCAGGCGCATCGACATCACTCGGTCTCCGCATCAAGATGCATTTCGCTTCACGGACGGTCCTGTGCGATTTCACGTGCGCACGACGAACCGCATCTCTATGCATCGGCTGGATCGGGCCCTGAACTTGAGCGATCGGCAAGATACTCGACCAGGTTGGCGGCGTAAATCAAGGAGGTTCGAGAGGTAGGAAGCCATGGGAAGGCACGAACTGAGGCATGGTTGAACCCCCGGATCGTGGGGGGGTAACGGTAGCGGCGCGCCTGGGGTCGAGCTGACGACAGCCAGCGCACCCCCAGCACCGGCCAAGACGATGGGACGAAGAGCGGGATTTCCCCCAAAATTCGCGATGCTGGAATCGACCGAACCTCAAGGCCTATCGCCGGGTTGGCAAAATGCATCTCGTGGCGCTGGCCTACAGTCGGGTTGACAGTCCCTGTGGAGATCGGTTATATCGCGGGAGTTATGGTAGGGCGGACACCCGATCACGTTCCGTAGCCGTCGCGCTCCGCATGACGGAACATCACGCGGAGCGTGATGATTACAAAGAGCGATATTGACCGAAGTTACGAGCGTATCAGGGATGGCGCGGCCGCAGCGGGGAGAACACCGGTTCACGGAGGAACCGGCCCCCGCAGCTCCAATTCTCCGAGACTTACCCCCACGTCGGTCGATCCTGTCATCCCAATCGCCGGTCACATCGATCTGGGCGCAGTACCGTGATCTGGGCTGATCAGAGCAAGGGCGGTTTCACCGGCCGGAATCGACGCCGGGTTCGGTGTGGTCTGCTCTCTCTGAGAGCCGCCAATTGCAGGCGTCGTCACGCTTTCCGTGACGGATCATCACGCGGAGCGTGATCACTACGCAAATCTAACGACAGCGGCTGGAAGTCCGGCGGGCGTTGATCGAGCCGGCCCCACGATGGCGAGGCCAAGACGCCCGTGGGTCCGATCTAGTTGAGGAGGGCGGAGCCATGGGGTCGGAGCTTGGAGCGCCGGTCATACCGAAGCCGAGGCGGGCGCTGCACGCGCAGTACCTGCCCGTGTCCGAGGAACCTGAACCGCGCCCCCAGAACACCGGCCTCTATCCCGGCGAGCCGGAGCAATGCCGCCGCAGCGTGCGGCCATTTCTTGGCACCTTCGCGCACCTTCTGCTGCTTTTCGCGGTTTTCAAAGTGTATCGGATCGAGGAGCGCGCGTTCCAGGGCCGGGCGTTCCAGACGCTGGTGGCGCTTGCGCTTCTGGCGCTTCCGTTTCATTACCTCGCCCCGTACCGCTTCAAGAAGCCTCTCTTCGTAGCGATCTCCGTGTTCGGCCTCTTCTGGGTCTTCGGCAGCCAGGTTGCGCTCGTCGTGCTGGCGCTTGCCGCGCTTTTGATCGGAATCTGCTTCCTGCCGATTCCATGGATTGCCCGCGTCTCGATCGCGGCGGCGCTGGCGGCGGCCATAGCCTGGGGACGGGCCGCGATCACCCAATCCCTGGTCCCCGGCAACGTCTGGCCCATCATCGCCTCGATGTTCATGTTCCGCCTGATCGTTTATCTCTACGAATTGAAACATGCCAAGGAGCGCGAATCGCTCATCGACACGCTCGGGTATTTCTTCTTGCTTCCCAACTATTGTTTCATGCATTTCCCGGTGGTCGATTACCGGACCATGCAGCGAAGCTACTTCGCCGCCGACGTCCATGCCATGCAGCGGCGCGGACTGCAGATGATGTTCCGCGGCACGATGCATCTCCTTTGCTATCGTCTGGTCTATCACGAGCTATTAATTTCGCCCACGCGGGTGCACGACCTGCTCAGCCTCGCCGGCTATATCGTCTGCAATTACTTGCTTTACCTTCAGGTATCGGGTCAGTTCCACATCGCCTGCGGCATGCTCCATCTCTTCGGCTTCCAGCTTCCCGAGACCCACCACCTTTACCTGCTCGCCACGGGCTTCACCGATTACTGGCGCCGGATCAACATTTACTGGAAAGATTTTATGATCCGGATTGTCTTCAACCCCGTGGTCTTTCGGCTCAAACGATGGCCGCAGCCGTTGGCCCTGGCCACGGCGACGTTGTCGGTCTTCGCGGCGACCTGGCTCTTGCACGCCTACCAGTCTTACTGGCTGCGGGCGACCTGGGGCTTCACTGTGCCGGATGCGCTTTTCTGGGGAATCCTGGGCGCCTTGGTCTTGGTGAACGTCCAGTTCGATGCGCGGGGAGCGCGGCGCGCGCCCGGCCGCGCAATTCCTGTCCGGGAACGGCCTGGACGCCGTGGAGACTGGGAACCCGCGCGATCAAGGTCGTGGCCATGTTCATTGCGGTTTCCGTGCTCTGGTCTCTCTGGTCGAGCCCCAGCTTGTCGGCTTGGTTTGAATTGATTCACCGTGGCATCCATGGATCATGAAGTGATGATGATCAGGCAGTCGCTCGCGATGGTCGTGATCCTGGCGTGGGGACTCTTGCCGGACGGGCTTGCCGGCGATGGATCGTCGCGGCTGCGCGACAGCATGAAGAGCAACCTGTTCAATCGAACTGACCTCGAACGGATCGAGCGTGGCTATTACGAGCGGTTGATCGCCGCCGGCCGCCGGCTTGATGACCTGGGCGACGTTCCCGGCTTGCGGATCCGGTCGAAGAGCGGCGCAACCTGGTCGGTCCCGGTCGAGGAGGCACCGCTGATCGTGCGGGTTGACGACCTGCGCGAGGTGGTGCTCTTGCCAGACGATGTCGAGGTGAAAGGGGGCGTGTCCTGGCGCACGAATGCCCAGGGAATGCGCGACCGCTCCTACTCGACCGAGAAGCCCGCCGGGACATTTCGCATCGCGCTCGTGGGCGATTCCATCGGCGCCGGCTGGGGGGTCGATGTCGAGGAAAGGTTCGAATCGATTCTGGAGCAGACCTGGAACGCGCGCTCGCAAAGCGCGAAGGGGCCGACGGTCGAGATTCTCAATTGCGCTGTTCCGGGTCACGCACCGGGTCAGCGGTGGGACCACTTCAGCCGGATTGGCTGGCCGATGCACCCCGATCTGGTGATCTGCGAGTTGACCGCGGCGGATGCCGGTTGGGATGAGCGGCGGCTTCGTTTTCTGCTGGCCAGGGGGCTGGCGTGGGATTCGCCGATTTACCACGAAGCCCTGGTCTCCTCGGGGGTCAAGCCGCTCGGAAGTCCGGATGAGTACAAGCGGGCGCTCCGGCCCCGGCACTGGGAAATCCTGGGCGAAGTCTATGCGACCATGGCCAGGGACTGTCGAGATCGGGGCGTGCCGATTATCTGGGTTTTGATCCCCCGCATCGGCCGGCCCGGCGATGCACCCGAGAAGCAGGCACTCTTGCAAACTGCCCGGGGCGCCGGCTTTTCGTGCGTGGTTGACGTGACCAGCGCCTACGACGGCGCCGAGGCGGCCGGTCTAGCGGTCTCGTCCCTTGATTTCCATCCCAACGCCCTTGGGCATGCGCTCTTGGCCCGCCGGCTCGATGGCGCCCTGTCCACGCTGCCCGAGCTTTGCCATCTCTGGAAGGCGTCGAGTGGCCGGGCTTCCAGTTGGGCTCCAGTCAGTGATCAGGAAACCAGCGGTCACGTCCCACGCGCCGGGGTAGCAGTCGCGGCTCCCAAGACGTCGCCGGGAGCCGCATTAAAATGACCACGACCCAACCGACAAGTGTTGCGGTGACCAGGGCCGGCATGCTTCAGTGCATTCTGCTCCTTTTGGCCACGATGGTTCCCTGGCCGGCCGATTGGGACAAGCTCCGGAGCATGATCGACAGCACCCGCTCGCCCGAATTCAATCGGGCCGAGCGCGAAGGGCATGCGGCCGGCTACTACGAGGGCTTGATCGGTGGGATTGCGAACCGGGAGGGAACGCGCGGTGAGCAATCCCTCCGGCTGCTCGGCAAGCCAGACGGATGGGTGCGTTTTCAGGAGGCCGACGTCGTCCATTACCTCGAAGAAGATTTCCTCCAGTTCGAGCTCAGGCCGCTGGTCGAGCGCGTGCTCTTCGGTCAGCCGTTCGTGACCAACGCGTATGGCATGCACGACGATCCGATCACCGTCAAGAAGCCTGCCGAGAGCTTCCGAATCGCCTTTCTCGGCTCTTCGATGGACATGGGTTGGGGCGTGAGATTCCAGGATACGTACATCAATCGGTTTCAAGAATGGCTGAACGAGCATGCGGGGCGCCAGGGGCTTTCGCCGCGCCGTCGGTTCGAAGTCCTGAATTTCGCCGTGGCGGCCTACAGCCCATTGCAGCGGCTCGACACCCTGAAGCGCAAAGTGCTCGCGTTTCATCCCGACCTGGTGATCTACTCGGCGACCACTCTCGACATCCGACTGATGGAAATTCACCTGTGCGACTTGTTCCGCAAGCGGGTCGATTTGAAGTATGGCTTCGTGCGCGACGTCGTCGCCCGGGCAGGGGTCTGCGACGAAGATACGCGGCTGGATCAGGAGGGAGAAATGCCGAACAAGGTCGGCCTCAAGAACAAGCTGCGACCTTACTACTGGGGACTCTATGACACGACGTTGGGCGAGATCGCGGCCGACTGCCGGTCTAGGGATGTGCCGTTATTGATGGTTATTATTCCGCGCGTCGGCAAGGCGGACGCCCCCGGTGCGCGTGCCGAACCGGTGGCCCGGCTGAAGGCCGTCGCGGCTCATAACGGACTGACGGTTCTGGATCTGACCGCGAGCTTCGATCGCTTTGACCCGACGCAGCTCGAAATCGCCGCCTGGGACGACCATCCCAACACCAAGGGCCACCGGCGGCTCTTCCTCACACTGGCTAAAGCGGTGGTCGAGAACCCGGATTTATATGAGCTGCTGTTCCCCCGTAAGAGATAGGTCAGGCGCCGATGGATGAACGACATTTAAGCCAATTGCTCGATGACGCCGCTTCTCGGCGTCCGGATCATCCGGCTGTCGAGGACGAGCACGGCCGCGTGCTCACCTATGCCGCACTTTGGCGCGGCGCGGATCGCCTGGCCACCCGGCTGGCCCGGTGGGGGGTTGGACGGGGTGACCGGGTCGGCCTGTGGCTCCCCAAGAGTCTCGAAGCCGTGACAGCGATTCACGGCGTTCTGCGCATGGGTGCGTCGTACGTGCCCGTTGACCCGACGGGACCAGTTGTCCGCGGCGTGAACATCCTGGGAGCCAGCGGCGTCAAGGCGGCCATTGTCTCCGCCGATCTGGCGACGGACTTGCACACGGTCTGGTCGGGCCCCGGCCCCCGGCCGCGCTTGATCGTCGTCGACGGTCATACCACGCAATCGGGTGGCGCCCTCGGCGAAATCGGACCTCGGGACGGCTCGGCGGCCTTGATCGAGTCCGGCGATGCCGCGTGGCCCGAGGTCATGGCCGATTGCCGCGCCAGCGCCTCTCTTGCCGAACCGCGCGGCCGACGACCTGGCCTATGTCCTGTTCACGTCGGGATCGACGGGTAAGCCCAAAGGTGTGATGCTATCGCACGCCAATGCCTTCACTTTTCTCGATTGGTGCGACGAAGCGCTCGGTCCATGGCGGGCCGACGACCGCTTCGCCTCGCACGCGCCCTTTCATTTCGATCTCTCTGTGTTCGACCTCTTTGCCTCTTGCTCGAGCGCGACGACTCTGGTTTTGATTGGAGAGGTGCTGGGCAAAGACCCGAGCGGGCTCGCCGACTTTCTCCGAAACGAGCGGATCAGCGTCTGGTATTCGTCGCCGTCGATCCTCTCGATGTTGACCCAGACCGGCACCCTGGAACGCCTCGATATCAACCCGCCCCGGCTGGTGCTTTTTGCCGGCGAGGTGTTTCCCATCGCGGCCTTGCGCCGACTGCGCGCCATCTGGCCGCGTGCCGCGATGTGGAACCTCTACGGTCCGACTGAAACGAACGTCTGCACGGCGTATCCGATTCCGGCGGTGATTCCCGCAAATCAAACCGAGGCTTTTCCGATCGGGCGGGTCTGCAAACCGCTTCGCGCCCGCGTTGTGGAGGAGTCCGGCCGCGACGTCGCGCCGGGCCATAAGGGCGAGCTGATCGTGGCGGGCCCCGGGGTCATGCGCGGCTACTTCGGTCAGCACGAGCTGACGCAGGCCGCTTTCTTCGTGGAGGACGACGGCACGCGCTGGTACCGTACCGGCGACGTGGTTCACGACGCGGGCGATGGCTGTTTCCACTTTCATGGCCGTCGCGATCGGATGGTCAAGAAGCGCGGTTATCGCATCGAGCTGGGAGAGATCGAGTCGGCTCTCTATCGCCACGACGGCGTCAACCGCGCCGGCGTGGTGGCCCAACCGGGTGAAGAAGGGGTCTCGATCACGGCGTTCGTGGCGCTGAAGCCAAGCCAGAGAAAGTCGATCATCGCCATGAAGCGGCATTGCATTCAATACCTGCCGAATTACATGATCCCGGATCAGATCACGTTTCTCGACCAACTGCCGGCGACCTCGACCAACAAGGTCGATTATCAGAGTTTGAAGGCCCTGGCTCTCAAGGAAGGACCACGCCCGTGACACGAAGAATCGTGCTCGTGCGACAGACTCTTCGCCGGATCTGGAGCTGGAAGTTCGTCTTCTACGAACTTTTGCTGCCCGCGCTCTGCGCGCTGGGCCCACGCCCGGGCGACGCGGTACTGGGCTACATCGGCTGGTTGGCAATCTCGCTTCGGCCTCGGTCCAAAAGACTTATTCACTCCAGTCTACGCCATACCTCGGTTGCGCTCGACGCCGACTGGTCGATCGAAGCGACCTGGCCGGCGCTGGCGGCCAACACGGCCCGGTTCCTGGCGCGTGATTATCCGCTGGATGGTCAAACTGATGAGGACGTGCTGGCTCGATTCGACGTCCACGGTTACGAACGACTTCAGACCGCGCTGGTTGATGGGCGGGGCGCGATTCTGGTCGGCAGCCATCTTGGGGCCCATATTGCGGGGGTTCACTGGCTGTTTCGCCGCGGGATTCCGCTCCGGCTCTTAGTCCAGAGGCCGCGCCATGTTTCGCGCACGCTGGATCGCCACTTCGATGCGGGCGGCCCTCATCCTCAGGCGGAGCTGTTCCTGCGGCGGGACCTGTCCCGCGCAGTAGCCGTCGAGCGCATCTTCCGCGCACGGTCGGCGCTGCGAGACGGCCTGGCGATTTACTTGAACGGCGACATTCCCTGGACCGGCCCCAACACCTGTGCGGGCTCGCTCCTGGGTTATCCCCAGCACTTACTGGCGATCTGGACCGAACTCGCGGTTCTCACCGGCGCCCCGGTTTTTCTCGTCTTCTGCACCCATCAGCCTGGCGGGCGGTTCGCGCTCGAGATGGAAGCCATTGGGCGACTTCGACCGGGAGAGGAAGAAGCGGCGGTCGCCGACTACCTCAAGCAACTCGAAGCGCGGATTGCGACCTGCCCGGCCGATGCCGTCGCTCACCTGCTCTGGCCGTGCTACCGGTCGCCAGCCCCGGTTACCTCACCTTCAGGAACCCTGCGCCGCAGACGAAATAGTCTGATGAGGCTTGGCACACGGAAATCTTCGGGAGGCCGCGGCTGACTCCCTGATCGCAGGCCCGCCTACCGGTTCAGTCCGAACGGCCTGATTCCGTGATCGTCCGTGCCCAGTCCATCTTCGCCTTGCTGAGCGGTGGAACGGGGGGCCTGGAATAATTGAGTCTCAGGTCGAATCGGGCGCGGTTGTAAAGTGCATGAACGAGCGCACGCAGATCCTGCTCGCGTTCAACGTCTTGCGGCAGGAGCGGAATGGGGATTCCGGGAGTGAGCTGGCGCACGTTGAACGTGAATAGCCTGGCCCGCGGGCGCGTCGCCCCTCGGCTGACGAGGATCCGATCAGGCGCGATGCGAGGCACCAGTTCGTCCCGGACCGCCGTGACCAAGCTGTTATGCACATCCGGCGCTATTGCCGGGTGCTCCAGCCAGGGATCCATGCCGGGAAAGGGCGTCGTATCGGCTGCATGATTCTCCGGTCCTCGCATCGAGTCCAGGGACGTTGTAATGACCCCCTCCGTGTCTTCGCTGATTTACTCTCATTGTTTATTGTGGCGACGTCGAATCCAGGCGGTCAACTCGCGCACGAAGTCTTGAAGGTCGGACTGCTGGCTCTTCATCGCTCGCCATAAATCGGTGGCCAGCGCCAGTCGAGTGTTGCACGGTCTGCACAGGAAGATGCCTTGATCTGGTCCTCGGATAGACCTATCGCCGAACAGTCGTGCGGGCGATCTGAGCTACATTGAAGATCACGCGTTAGTGCCCGAACTGCTCTCGGACCTGACGTACTAACTATGCACAGTATGTGCCGAATATCTGTCGAGCGTGGCGACCTACGATGCACGACTGGATGCACCCGTCACTACCCAACAAAAAATCGCGATCGCGGCCGGAACCCGTCTCGCGAGGTCGTTACGCCGATCCGCCTCTTCGCCCGCCGGAGTGCACCTTCATAGCTCGTTCATCATTGCCTCCAGGCGCTTCGCACCCAGGAAGAGTCGGTATGGGTAACCGGGAAGTTCCTGGAAGTCCCAGTGTTGATAGAAGGCTTTGGCCGCGTGGTTGATGCAGTCGAGGATGACGGCGGTAAAGGCGAACGTCTTGCCGGCCTCGTAGCAGTCGCGGAGGGCCTGGGCGAGCAGAAGTCGGCCGAAGCCTTGACCTTGACGATCGATCGCGACGCCGAACCAGGCCAGAACGGCGACTGGCAGCTTCCGCCGCGGCAGATGTTTGGCGACCTCGACGGGCAGATCGCTAAAATCGATCTGTCCGGTCGCCAGAGTATAATAGCCTGCAATCGCCTCAGTCGCATCCCGGAGAATCTTGGTCGCGGACAGCCGCTTCTCTTGCTGCTGTAGGGCCTTGGTCGCCAACCAATCGTCAACCTTTTCGTCGCCGCTTCGAAACAATCGCCGCGGATGCTCGCGGCGCAACGGTTCGATTCGGAACCCTGGCGGAAACTGGACGCCGCTCACGCGCGACCTCGCATGATCGCGCCCAATCGCCGCTGGGCGTCGGTCAGTTTCGGCGTTTCATTCAGGGCGTTCCAGAATGCGAGCTGTTCTTCCGGGGTCATCGCCAGGGTCTGTTCGCGAAAGGCGAGCTCCTCTCGTCGCGCCTGCGCGACGGTCACCATACGTACATAATCACTCAAGCTAATGCGACGGAGCTCAGCGGCCCGGACCAGGCAGGCCTTGCTTTCGGCATCGAGGCGTACCACGAGGGAACCAGCGGGGCGCCGTTTCTTCGACGAACGGGATGTATCGGTCGTTGCCATGGGGCCACCTCCATGGCTCGATTGTATAGCAAATTGCAATACAGTCAAGACGATCGCTGGCTATTTCGGCTCTTTACCCACCAGTCAATCGCTCTGGACAACCACGGTCAATCGCTCTGGACAACCACGGCCTTTGGCGGTATCGTCCCCCCACACATCTCAAACACACCCTTCGGCCTAATTAGGGATTTCAGTCTTGCTCCCGATATCTGTCGGGATGGTCGAGCCGGCCCGCGGGGCACGATTCCGTGCGCGGGTGCGGGGCCAGGCACGGATGCCGGGACATATCTATTGAGTGCGTGCGCGTCATGGCCGGCGAAGAGCAGTTCCGCACGGCCGCTGCGCCTTATTGAACACAACGAAATGGCGTTTCCCAGAACGTCGAGCCCGGAGAAATCGGCCGTGAATTACGTTCGCGGTTTAGTTCTGCCGGTGACGATCATTGGCGCGATCCTGGTTTTCGTCGTGCCGATTTCGCCACTGGTGCTCGATGTCCTACTCTCGGCCAACTTGACCGTCGCGGTCGTCGTTCTCTTGACCACTTTGGCGATCCGCATGCCCCAGGACTTCAGTGTGTTTCCCACGGTGCTTCTGACCACGACTCTGACCCGGCTGGTCTTGAATGTCGCGACGACGCGGCTGGTTCTGACGCGAGGCGGAACCAACGGGCTGAACGCGGCCGGGGGGGTGATCCGCGCTTTTGGCGAGTTCGTTGCTGGCGACCAGGTCATCGTGGGCGTCATTCTGTTCTCGATTCTGGTCGTGATCCAGTTTGTCGTGATCACTCAGGGCGCGACGCGCATCAGTGAAGTTGCAGCGCGGTTCATGCTCGACGGGCTTCCCGGGCGGCAGATGGCGATCGACGCCGATCTGCACGCCGGGCTGATCGATCAGCACGAGGCTCACCGCCGCCGCGATGAGGTCTATCGCCAGGCGGACTTCTTCGGAGCCATGGACGGTGCCAGTCGGTTCGTCAGGGGCGACGCGATTGCGGGCGTCGTCATCTTGCTGGTCAACATCGGCGGCGGCCTGGTCCTGGGCATGGTCAATTACGGCATGAGCCCGATCGACGCGATCAATGTTTTTACCAAGTTGACGATCGGCGACGGTCTGGTCAGCCAGGTTCCCGCATTCTTGATCTCGCTGGCCGCTGGTTTGATCGTGACTCGATCGTCATCCTGGACCGACCTGAATCGTGATGTGGTCGGGCAGTTGTTCTCGCGGCCGGGCGTGCTCGGTTCGGCCGCCGCGTTCCTGGGCTTCATGGCATTGACTCCGCTGCCCAAGCTGCCGCTCCTGGCGCTCGGCGGAGGACTGGGCGCGGGAGCCGTTCTCCTCGGCTTGCGGCGGGATGCGGAAGACCAGCTCGACGAGCCGCGTGACGCGGCAAAGAGCGCCGCGGCGGGTCCGGGCGCTCGAGCGCATGCTGGCGGGTTGCCATCGTCGACCGCTCAAACCAAGCCCTCCAGCGCCGCAAAGCCCGGCGTCGAAACGCCAAGCGGGCCGGCCGATTCGAGCTCGGAACTGATGGAGGACCTGCTTCACGTCAATCCGCTCGGTCTCGAGATCGGCTTCCGCTTGATCGGACTCGCCGACCCGGGTCGGGGAGGCGATCTGCTTGTACGGCTCAAGACCGTGCGGCAACGGGTGGCGCGCGAGATGGGCCTCATCGTGCCTCAGGTGCGAATTCACGACGAGATCGGCATGCCGCCCCACGAGTATCGGGTCAAGATCCGTGGGCACGTGGTCGGGCAAGGCACAGCCTATGCCGGGCGGCTCCTGGCGGTGCCGCCCACCGGTTTGGTGACGCGGCCTGACGGACGGAACGGCATCGATCCGGTAACGGGGCAGCCGGCTGTCTGGATTCACGCCGACGGCCGGGAGGTGGCCGAGCTCGCAGGTTGCCGGGTCCTGGAGACTTCGGCCGTGATCGCGGGTCATTTTGGCGAGATTGTCGCCGACCACGCCGACGAGTTGTTGACCCGCGAACAGGTCGAACGTCTCCTCGACCGGGTCCGGACGACGGCGCCGACCCTGGTCAACGAAGTCGTGCCCGGGTTGCTCCGGGCGGGCGAGCTCCAGCGCGTCTTGCAAAACTTGCTCCGCGAGCGGGTCAGCATCCGTGACCTCGAGACCATCCTCGAGACATTGGTGGTGCACGCCGGCAAGAGCAAGGATGTCGATCTACTGACCGAGCTGGTACGCCAGAACCTGGCGCGGCAGATCACCGAGACCTACCGCGGTTCCGACGGCCGGCTCAGGGTCGTCACGCTGGCCCGTCCGCTGGATGCGCGACTAGCCGCGGCGGCCAGCCAGTCCGATACGCGACCGTCCGATGCTCTGGGCGACGAGACGACCAAGAGCGTCATTCGAGCCGTCGCCGTGGCGGTGGGAACCCTGGTTGAAAATGGCTTGCCCCCTGTCATTCTGACGACGGCCGGGGCGCGCGCCGTCCTCAAGGACCTGACCCGCGCAGACCTGCCCCGGCTGGTCGTCTTGAGTCAACGCGAAATCCCGCGCGACACGCCCGTGGAAGTTCTCGGCAGCGTCATCGAAGAGACGGCGGAAGCCGTGACGACCTTCACGACCACGGAGGCCATTGCATGAACTGGTCCGTTGTCCGTTGTCCGTTGTTCGCTTCGCGGACGGCGGAAGCTGGCCTGGGACGACGAGGCTTTCACAACGGACGGAGCAGCTCTCGTACTTGCAACGGACAACCGGGCATGGATGCCGGACAACTGGCAACTGACAAAGGAAAGAGGCGGTGCTGATGCGATCGAAAACGTATCGGGCCAAGACGATGAAGGAGGCGCTCACGCGCGTCCGCCGCGACTTGGGCGGCGACGCCGTCATTCTCGCATCGCGCGAGATCCGGAGACGACGGCTCTTCGGCGTTGGGCCCCGCGCGCTCGTGGAGGTTACGGCCACTGATACGATGCCGCCCGAGGTGGGCGTTGGCGCTCGTTCCGACCCAGAACCGGTCGGGGCAATGATTGCGCCGGATACGCAAATCCCGGCGCCGACGTCGGCCGCCCTTCAGGCGCGATTCGGCGCAGAGCTCGGCCGGTTGCACGCGATGGTAGAGACCTTGAGTCGCCACGGGCGGATTGACCACCTCGTGCCCGATCTGCCGATCCCGCTGATTCCGACCTACTCGCAATTGATCGAAGCCGATGTATCCGAGATTCTCGCCCGACGATTGATCGAGCACGTCGCCGAATGCCTCGAGACCGATCAACTCGACGATGTCGAATCGATTCACGCGACCCTCCGCGACGCGATCGAACAATGTATACCCATCGCGCCACCCATCCAGGCCGTGGCCGGTACACGCCGAGTGGTGGCGCTGGTGGGCCCGACCGGCGTCGGTAAGACGACCACCGTGGCCAAGCTCGCCGCCAATTTCAAACTGACTCGCGGAGTGCGAGTGGGACTGGTCACGGTCGACACGTATCGAATTGCGGCCGTGGAGCAACTCAGGACCTACGCCGAGATCATCGACCTCCCCTTGGCCGTCGTCAACAGCCCGATCGAAATGCCGCGGGCGATCGACGACTTGGGGGCGGTGGACTTGATTTTCATCGACACCGCGGGTCGCAGCCCGCGCGACGAGGTCAAGATTCGCGAGCTCGGCGAGTTCTTGCTTCAAGGTCGACCAGACGAGGTTCACCTGGTCTTGAGTGCCGTGGCCGACGAGCGGAGCCTGCGGGCCGCCATCGAGCGATTCGCCCCCGTCCAGATTGACCGCCTGATCCTGACCAAGCTCGACGAAGCCGACAGTCTGGGCGGCTTCCTGGCTGTACTGGCGAGCTCGACCCGTCCGCTCTCCTATGTGACCACGGGACAGGCCGTACCCGACGACATCGAGCCCGCCGATCGCAAGCGGCTCGCACGGCTGATTCTCAGACAGGAGGACCTGGCTTGAACGCGAGAGTGAAGAGGACCCATCGTCATGGCCGGTCGAATTCACAGCGACCGGAGGAGGAAAGGCTCGATGTCCGATCAAGCTGACAGGCTGAGGCGACTCGCCCTGGCAAGCCGGGCGACGGCGGTGGCGTCGGCGCTCGTTGAGGACGCACCGCTCTTGACCGCCCGCGAGTCGAAGCGGACGACGCGATCCTTGCTTTTTACAAGCGGCAAGGGGGGCGTCGGAACATCGAACCTCGTTTTGAACCTGGCGGTCGCGCTGGGAGAAATGGGACAATGCGTCGTGGCGGTGGATGCCGATCTCGGTCTGGCAAACCTGGATCTGCTCTGTGGTTTGACGCCGCGGTACGACTTGGGCGATGTGCTCTCCGGCCGCTGCCGGCTGGTTGATGCCGTGGTGACGGGGCCAGGTGATATCCAGATTTTACCGGGGGCTCACGCCATCCGGACCAATGGGGAGGATCTCAGCGGGGGGCCCGCGCGGCTGGCGGCCGAGCTGCGTGAGCTGGAGTCGGAGGCCGACTTTGTTCTGGTCGATGCGGGCTCGGGCCTGGGAACGGGAATCACGATGCTGGCCGCTGCGGCTGACCAGGTGGTCATCGTCAGTACGCCTGAACCCACTTCGGTTGCCGGCGCGCACGCCGCAATCAGCCGGTTCCATCGGCTGCCAGCTTCGCCTCGGCTGCGCGTACTGGTTAACCAGGCGGCATCGGCGGCGGAGGCGGCCGACGTTCTCGACCGCCTGGTTGCCTCGAGCCGCCACTTCTTGGGCGCCGTCGTTTCGCCGCTCTGGCCTGGGTGCATTCGCGCCGATCCGCATGTACCCTTGGCAGTCCGCACGCGCCGGCCATTCGCGACCGCGTATCCGGCGGCGAGGGCGTCGCGTGGGGTTCGGCGGGTGGCGCGGGCACTGGTCCGCGAGCGCCATCCACCCCTTCGCGACCACAGTGCCGGCTTCTTCGCCGCGGTCGCCGCACGCTGGGCCCCAAGCCGTGTCAATAGCGGCAAGGCGACGACACGCTGAAGACCGCAGGTCAGACTTTGGGTGGGGCCGTAACTTAACTTTAACGGCTGCGAGCGGCTCGTCTTGTGCGGGATCAGTCAATCAATCAATCCCCTATCCGACGCTAATCGCTTGCGGCGCGCGACAGATTTTTCGGGTTGTTGTGATGGTATCACTCAAGCCGATAAAGCCGATAATCCGATATAACTTTGGGTAGGAGTTCCTTGGACGGCGAGAGGAAAGGGGCCGAATCCGGCGCCCTCGAAGCTTTGAGGGTCTGGCCGGATTCGATGCGCCAATGATGCTTCTGACGGCACGCGATTTCCCGCGGGAGACCGCCGCGCTGTTAGCGAGCCCCTTGCACAGGATGTGCCGCCTCTTGCGCAGCCGACACGGAGGTCAGGATGTCAACAAAGGTGGATGTGGATGTGACGGAACTCTGGCGGGAGTTCAAGGAACACCCCACCACGGAACTGAGGAATCACCTGGTTGAACGCTACTTGCCCCTGGTCAAGTATAACGCCGAACGAATCTGGCAGCGCCTGCCCGAGGGAGTGGATCTCGATGATCTGATTTCCGCCGGCGTGTTCGGGCTGATGGACGCGATCGATGCGTTCGACCTGAGCCGGGGTGTCAAGTTCGAGACCTACTGCGTGCCCCGAATCCGCGGGGCCATGCTCGATGAACTGCGGACGATGGACTGGGTGCCGAGGCTCGTCCGCTCCAAGGCCACCAAGATGGAAGAGGCGCGCAAGGAGCTCGAGGCCAGGCACGGCCGCCCCCCGACGGACGTCGAGCTGGCCGAACTTCTCGGCCTGCCCATGGAAGAATTCGAGAAGATGGCCATGGACGCCAACGCCGTTGGCTTGATCAGCCTCAACAAAAAATGGTATGAAACGGACAGCTACAAAGACGTGCGCGAGATCGACATCCTCGAAGACAAGAAGGGAGAAGACCCAACTCGCCGCCTCCAGCGCAAAGACCTGATGCGCATGGTCACCAAGGGATTGAGCCGTAACGAGCGTCTTATTATCATATTGTACTATTACGAAGAACTGACGATGAAGGAGATCGGCGCGACACTTGACTTGAGCGAGTCGCGGGTCTCGCAGATGCACTCGTCGATCATCCAGCGATTGCAGTCGCAGCTCTCGTCTCGCCGCCCCGAGTTCGGAACCTGAAAGAGGACCTGTTCATTGGCGCCGGGGAGGGTAGAATAAGGTAGAGGAACATCCTGTGAGGCGGTACACCGGGGAACGAGCGGCGATGACATCCAGAGCAAAGCAACATAGCGTCGGGGTTACGGTTTTCCTGGTCATGGCGGCGCTCTTCCTCGGGACAACACCGGCCAAGGCACAATTTGGATTTGGGGGATTAGGGGGGGGATTTGGTTACGGCTTTGGGTTTGGTGGTGTGGCCCCCCATCCGGAAGGTATCATTAACCAAATTGCCGTGGTCACGGCTGGCCGGGGATATCAAGGGCCCAGCAGAACGCCCTATGCGGGCAATTCCAACGCTTACTTCAACCATGTCCGGGACAACGGATTCGTCGAGCGGTACAATGTTGACCGCCGGGAACCGTCTTACAACCGCTACGTTCCCACATCGGCACGAGCTGCGGCGCCAAGCCCGGCGGCCGCGGCCCCGGAGAAGCCGCTGCTTCCCCTGGCGAGCTTCTACGATGCTCAGGGGCAGCTCGCCTGGCCCGCCGACTCGCCGGCCGCCGGCGAGCTCAAGGAAAAGCGAGCCACGTTCGACCAAGCGAGCCAGGTCGTTCTGGATGAGTCGAAGAAAAGCGGAGTCGCGTCCATGGCCGCCGTGACCGACGCTCGCCAGAAATTGATCGACTACGGGCGTCCCGCGTTGCAATACGTCCGAGCCCATGAGACGGCCCGGCTCGCCGACACATTCCACCTCTTCTTGTTATCGCTTTACGAATCGCTGGCTCAGGCTGCCAACCCGGCCCAGGCGGCCGGCGCACCAGCCCCGCCAACCGCCCATTCGTCGTGAGCTACTCCGGAACCCGCGGAGCGCCACCTCAAGGGGCAACTGCCTTGGCAATGACCCTTTCGAGGTTCTTCCGCCACAGGTCCAGATGGATGATCGTGCCGTCGCGCCCGATCAGAACACTGGCCGGGATGTCGGTGACCCCATAGAGCCTGGCATAATCCCGCGCGCCCGTGCCGCTGACCAGGTTGGGCCAGCGGATATTGTGGTCCATCACAAACCGCTTGATGTTCGGCATAAGACTCTCGAGAGATGTACCGCTGCCTGGGGAGACATCGACATTGACGCCGACGATCCGTAATCCGCGTTCCCGGTATTTGTTATAGACGCTGTCCAACCAGTCGATCTCAGCAGCGCTCGGCAAACACCAGCTCGCCCAGAACACGAGCAGGACGACGTTGCCCTTGAAATTGGCCAGATTGACGGGTTTGCCGTCGAGGTCTGTCCCCTCGAAGGGCGGCGCGCTTTTTCCGATCATCTCGAGCCTACCGAGCCGGCTCGAGCAGTAACCCTTGACGGCGGGATTTTCAGCTTCGTCGATCAGCAATTGGAATGCTTTCCGGGCGACGTCGAACTGGTCCCCTTGCAACAGACGCTGGTAATAGGCTTCGCAGATCGCCAGCAGAGCGGGCGTATCCAATATCGGCGCCGGCCTGCGCCGCCCTCGCGCCGTTCTGCCTTCTGGCCGATGGCCTTGCGAAGGTCAGCCAGCGATTCTTCGTACGCTCCCCGGTCGGCCTCGGCGATGATGTTGAGCGTGTGGGCCAGGAAACCGACGGCCGGCGAGCTGGGGGTGGATTTCAGGACTTGATCGGCGACCGGTTCCGCTTCACGAAACAGGTTGTTGGCGAGCGCCACGCGGAACAACAGCTCATAGGTTTCGGCAGCTTCCTTCGGCTCCTGCGTCCTGGCCAGTTGAAAGAGCCGCTCGAGGCGCTGTCGTTCGATCTGAAGGAGCTGTTCGTTGTAGTCTTGATTGATCGTTTGGATCGTGACGCCCGCCGCACCCGAGCGTGCCGCTTTCGACTTGATCACCGCCGGCTCGTCCTGATTCTGGGCTCGGGCTTGGCCGCCGGCAGCCTGACAAAGCGAAAAACTCGCCCAGACCAGAATACCGCTGGCTGCGATTCGGAATACGCTCATCGTCGATGAAACCCTCGGGTTGAAAGGTCGAGCTTCTTATTGACTCATACAACATAACCAATCGCCATCGCAATCGCGAGCCTCCGGTAATCAGCGAGCGCGGCGGATTGCGCTGCCGGTGGCGCAGCCTGGTTTCTCGACCTCGGGCTCAGGCGGTGCGCTACTCTCCAGATGGCAGCCAGGAAGACAAGCACCACGAGCAAGGCGACGATCCAGAGGATCGTTTTGATCGCCGTCGAAAGCCGCTCGGCGGGCGTCTCGCGCAAGTAAGCCGGAAACGGCTTGGACGACTGCGCGCCGTTCCGGTCCAGCGGCTTGAAATAAAGCTCATGCTCCCGCGCCTTGATCGAACGTTCCTGCTCGTGCAGGTTGCGAGATTCAGCGGGCATGGTACACCGTGTCTCGAAAAGGCAAAGCCACTAAATGGGATTTCGTGATCCTGGGAGGGCGAGGCTCGGTCCGAGCCAGGCAAACAACCGGCTCACACGGAGGTTCGCCCTCCCCGAATCGTGCAAGGCCATTCAGGGCGCAGGTCTCGAACGATCTGTATTTAGCCTAGGGAGAACGGGATATTCTGACAACAGCGTCTGGCCAGATAATCGATTTCGGTTCCTCGCCATCGCGCGTGATGCCCGGAAGGTGCATTTGCGCGATTCACGTCGCGGCGATGGAATTGGGGGCGATCCGGTTTGGTCCTGCGCGTCAAACACGGGTCTGGAAGAACCAGTCCCAACTGCGCTGAAAGCCGGCCAGATCATCGTCGCCGGCCACGTCGTCGTTCCATGGGTACAGGACTTTTTGCAGAGCAACTGTCGTGAAGCCAGCCTTCTTCAAGCGATATTCGAGCTCGAAGGGCTGCCAGAACTTCTGCTTGATGCCCTGAAAGTGGAATTTTCCGAAGATAAAGTCGTAGCGGCGGCGCTCGACATTGAGACTTGCGAAGTTCTCGGCGTCCTTGGGCTCAAATCCCTCGTCGATCGCCTGGTCCATGAGGAGCATCGCATGATACGAGATCGCGTCGATCGAAGGCACGATGCCCACGAACTGCCCATCGGGCCTCAGAGAGGCGCGGATGGCCCCCAAGCTGCGATCGATCATGCGCACGTCGGGCATTACCAGCGAGTTGATGGCAACAGCGATATCGACCTGCCCAGCAAACTCAGCGAGATCGTGAATGGGTGCTCGAGAAAGATCACCCGGTCCGTGGCGCTCTGACTACAGCGCTGCCTGGCCCTATCGAGCATCGCCGGGGCGAAGTCGAGCGCGATCACCTGCCCAAACCGTTCGGCCAGGTACGGGAGCAGAGGACCGGTCCCGCACCCCAGGTCGGCCACGGATTTGTGCTTCGCATCGGGAACGGCAGCCAATGCCGCCCAGAGAGGGTTCTCGACATCCGGGGCAAACGGATCGAGGAACAGCTCATTATACCGCGCGGCATGGCGGCTCCAGTGGCGAGCCTGATTCTGCAACTCGTTCTTGACCAAGGGGCAGACGACTCCGTGTTCGACCCATCCCGTTCCGGCTGCCGCCGGCCCGGCTCCGGCGGTTGCAATCATCCAGTCAAAACCACGTCCATCCTCTCCAGCATAGGGCAGGAGATTGCCTCGAACTAGCTGAGCCAGCGGTTCCGTTGCTTTGGGGGAACACATGTGCTCATAAGGAACGTCGCTTCGACCTCCGCCGTCTGGACGCGACACGATCACGGCTTGGGTGCTGCCGGTGTCGCGGCCGGGACGAACTTGTTCACGTCGATCGTGACCGCCTGCGATGTGCCCAGAATATCCCGGCGATACCAGTGGGGATAACCCAGCTTGGCATCAGGGCTGAACCTCATCACGACCTTCGTTCCCGGGGGTTGGCCGAATGGCTTCTCGGTCTTGAGCTGGGCGAGCTCATCGGAGATCGTCACAAACAGTCCGTCCACTCCAAAAAAGCGCGGTGAGCCGGGGTGAAGCTCGATCCGACGCCCATCCGGCTCGATCGCGTCGATTTTGCGCACCTCGCCAGCCTGAACCGTCACGACATAATGCGCATTGTTCGGGCCGGTCACCGACCAATCAAGCTCGTAATCACGGATGCCGGCCGAAGACCAGAGATGTTTGGCCTGATCGACCGCCACGGGAGTTACGACCTGGCCTCGGTCGCAGCCGGCCATTGTCCCTAGCACTGCCAGAATGATGAGCGTTCCGATTCCGCGCTGCAAGCGGAGTGGCGAGGTTGTATTCATCAGTGTTGCTCCCTGCTGGATAGGATCAAGGCCGAGCTGTCCAGAATGACACCGGCCAGTTTGGGCAGTGCCACCAGGTCAAATTGGTTTGCATTGTCGAATGCCCAGGTCGCGACCGAAGCTCGGCAGCGGACGCGCCTGGGCAGCACGCGCCAGACCTCCCGCGCCAGCGTGTCGATCGGCTCAGCCGATTGTACGATGACATGGCGGCCGCGCGACAGGGCCGCGACGGCCTGAGTGACTCGGTCTTGTTGCGTGGGGCACGAGCGACAGGCATGTCCAGCCACATGCAGCGGCGGATTGATCCGGCCGTACGAGGGCAAAGGCGTTCCCAGGTCGGCGGCTGTCCAGTGGCGTCGCAGGTCACCGCTGAAGACGAAAGGGTTGCCGCCAGACCACCAGTAGGTCCAGGCACCCACGAACAGGGCGTGAAACGCCAGAGCGCCCGGGCGGTCCCGATCGTCGCACCCCTGCGCGGAAACGCCCACGATCATCCATGACCCGCATCTCAATCGGAGCGCGAACAGACCGTCGGCCTCGGGAGCTCCCATCGGCCGCTCGCCATAGCGCTGGCTTGCACTCCGGAGCGCGGCCAGCCACTCCGGTCGACACCCAGACGAGCGAGCCAGCACCGCGTAACCCCGATTCCAGAAAGGAAAGGAACCGTAGACGGCTTGTTCCAGCCGGACTTTTCGAGATCCCATGCCTTTGGTGCGTACCTCGTGCTCACTCAGGCTGGCTCAAGGTGGGAACGTTGAAGTCGGAGGCAAATACCAGGGTCGTTCGTCCACCCTTGGTCGGCTTGATGGTTCCGGAAAGCAGTCGCATCGCCAGCGGGTCGCCCTGCCGGCTGTGGAGCACATAGACCTCGCTGGCCGACCAGTCGTAGTCGATGATCCGGATCGTGATCGGATCGCCCAGCTTCCAGGTGATCGGCTGGGGAAACGTGTAGTCCCAGATCGGCCGGTGCGAGTCGCGGAATCACCGACGACGGACCATAGACCGAGCCGGCCACCTCGATCACGACGCCCAGGTCGGGAGCCCCGCCGGCAAGGTACTTGCCAACCGCCGGCTCGACTTCTCCGCGGCGCAGGGTCACGTGATACTGGCCGGGCACGGAGACCTTGTCCCACCAGTCGAGATAATGCTGGGCGTCGGCCGCGTGACGGCCCTCGGGCTGGTCGCGAAGATAGTCACGCAGCCGGTGGGCGACCTCGGCGACGTCGTCGGGATGCGCCGTCGCGTGATCATAAGCCTGGCGGTAGGCGTAGTCGTCCCACTCGCGGAGGACGCGGTCCTTGGCCTCCATGGCCTCGCTGATAAAGTGACCGCCCGTCTGGTGCATTTTCAGATAATCTTGATAGCGCTCGATGCGAGTCGCAAACTGGGTGGGAAACTGCCGCGAATAGTCGCGGGCTTGCTCGATGTCGCGCTCGTCGAGTCGCTTGAGATATTCATCCAGCCGGTGCTGGACGTCGGCGCGCACCGGGCTGTCGCGCATGGTCGGCGAGGAACTGACGGGCACGCTCGATCTGATCGGTCAACGAAACATTGGGCAGCGATTCCGAGCGGATCAGGTCGTCGAGAATCTGCCGCTCCTGGGCGGATCGGCGGGCCGCTAACTCGTTCTTCAGCGGCCGGGCCAGCCGGAGTGCCTCGGCCCGATGGGAGGTCTCGGGATACTCGCGCAGGAATTCGTCGATCGCCGCCAGGGCTGTTGCGGGGTCGTCGATCGGCAGCCAGCGAGAGCGCCTCGCCCTGAACCGCCTTCCAGCGCTCGTCGTGCCGGAGATGCTCCTGGGCTTCCTCGACCTTCCGGATCGCCCGGGTCAGTTGCGGCGCCTGGTCCTTGAGCTGCCCGAGCCGTTCCGGAAGATCGGCCGGCGCAGTGCCGTTGGCGACCTGAACATCGGCGGCCTTGATCAACCATTCGACCTTCTTCAACCGGGCCTGACGATCCAGCGCCGGCCAGAAGACCGGCAGCGAGGGATGCCATTCCAGGAGATCCGACCAGCGTCTGGCCACCGCCGGAGCGGCACTGTCGCTGCCCCGCTCGAAGGCCGCCGCGCGCTGGAATGCCAGGAAGTCCGATCCCGCCAGCAGGCCCAGGCTCAGGACAACCAGGGCAGCCAGCTTCAGAACACGCCGCCGCTTAAGCCTGCGTCTGAGGGCCTTGAGCTTGCCACGGAACTCGAAGGACCGATTCGATCGAGGATACCGCCGCTCGTAGGCCGCCACACACCGTTCCAGGCGGCGCAGGATCGTCACTTGCCAGGTCCCAGAGCAACGTCATCTCGGCCCGGTCACGAGCTTCGAGCTGGTCAGCGATCCAGCCCAGCGGTCCCTCGAGGCCCAGCGGCACGAGCTCGGCCGGCGGGCGGTTGCCGGTAGCGCCCAGACCGAAGGAGCTCACCGCGAAGATCGCGCCATCGGGCGCGTGTTCCGCCAGGGCGTGCTGCGTCATGCCGTAGCGCTCATCCACCAGCCGCTCGACAAACTCCGCGCTCAGGGCGCGTTGCGGGTCGAGCTCAGGGTTCGTCGCGGCGAGGCCCGCCAGCACCCGGTCAAACTTGGTCAACAACAGAGCGACCGGCCGTCCCAGCAAGAGGTCGTCCGAACGATCGATGTACCGCTCGAGCAGGTTTTCGACTTCCTGCTGCCTCCGCCTTCTTTCCGACGGATCGGTCGAGCCCTCGGGATCCAGACACAGCAAAACCGCGTCGCAGTCGGCGAAGAACTCCTGGATCGGCTCTTCGCTGCCCAGCGTGACGTGCTCGCCCTGATAATCTTTGACGATGAGCTCGAACCGCGCGGGGCCGTGATAGAGCCGCAGCTTCAGTTCGGTCTCGGCCAGCGAGCCGGCCATCGACTGGCCCGACTCGATCTGGGCGATCTTCTCCGCGAGATACTCGGCCGTCTGAGCGTCGGCCGCCGCCATCCGCAGCCCGGGCACTCGCCCACTCGACGCCTCGCGGTAAAACATCGCCAGCAGCGTCGTCTTGCCCACGTTGCGATGACCAAAAAGGGCAATCCGCTTCGGCCCGGTCAGCCGCGCTTCCAGAGCGTCGAGCCGGCTCGTGCCGCGTTTGGTCATCTTCATGCCCCGGTCCTCTCGCATAATCGCTACCCGCACGATTGAGCTGATTCTGTCTTCCCGCCTGGCTTTCCCCCAACAAGAATCATCGGTCCGCCGCGCCCGTCGCTCAAGCGACGCTCTTGCTTTGCCGCAAGTGCAGAACCCACCGAATTGGCCAGAAGAATGGCCGGAACACCCAGCGGATCGGCAATCCGACGATCACCAGTAACGACAGGACCACGACGAGTCCGGCCATCGCCATTCCCAGGTATCGGAGGATCGCGAAATCGAGCCCGTAGGCGGCAAGGGCCTGTCCGATCGATCCCTCGATCCCCGCGCCGCCCCGCCGCCGACCGCCGAGGCAAGCTGAATACCGGCTTTGGCAAACTCGCGCACGGCGAACTCGGTGGCCCGGCCCGCGTAATCGACAAACTTCTCGGGATTGGCCAGGAAGGCCGCGAGAATTCCAGCCGCTGCCAGCTTCTTCTTGTGAGGCAGAACCGAATTCGTAAAGAACGACCAACCCCCGCGGCCCGCCTTGCGCAGCACGCTCAGGCTCTCTGGGCCCTCCTTGACCAGAACCTCGGCGACATCGTCGCCGAAAACGCGAACGGCCGTCATGCCTTCCGGGCCCAGCCGCCGGATCATCGACTCGGCTTCCGCCGGATACCGCCGGGCCAGCACTTGTGCAGTCTCGCCCAGCTCAACCACCAGCCGCTTTTCGGCCGGCTTGAGTGCGGCGAAGGTGCGCAGGGCCTGCGGGATCCTGCTTGAGTAATCGGGAGAAGCGGGCTTGAAGCAGGGCCTCGCTCGGCTGCTCAAGTCTGCGTCCGGCGCGAGCGAGCTCGTCGGACCGGCGGACCAGGTGCTCGAGCCCTTCATCGGCTTCGTGGGAGAGGAACAAACGGCCGGCACCTCGCATCTCGGCGCGTGCGCCGTCCGATCCGCGCACGAGCTGCTTGCCGCCGGCCTTGGCCTCGACGATCACCTCCTGCACGACGTCGTCAAGCCAGGAGAGCTTGCCCGCCCAAACGTTGCCGGGCTGGGCCAAGATCAGCACGGCGAGCCCGAAAAGCCACGCCAGGGCGCAAGCTTGGCGACGCTGCTCGATCCGCCATGACGGTCTTCGAGAACGGATGTCATCGGTTCGATTCCTTGTCTTTGCTGACGGCTCTTCGTCATGACGGCAATCGTTCGGTTCTCTACAGAGCGTTGCATAAAGAAGGAAAGTCTCGGAGGCGGGCAGGGACGCCCGCCCCACTGGAAGATCCCTGGATTCCCCCAGTGGGGCGGGCCTCTGTGCCCGCCGCGTTTCCGAGGCGGGCCGGGACGCCCGCCCCGCTGGAAGATCCCTGGATTCTCCCAGTGGGGCGGGCCTCTGTGCCCGCCGCTTTTCGGCCAGGAGGTCTCCGGCTTTCTGCAACGCACTGTAAGCTATTCGACTTGTGGATCAATTTGTTCTTGGCGTGGAACTCCACGCCATGATTGATTATGAACGATTGTGCGTCGATAAATACCCAGGTGGGAGCAAAATCGGCGCGTGGTCGTCGGGAGCGTGACGGTGGACGGCATCAATGACGACAGCAAGGGATGGGTAAAGTCGGCCGGGTAGCCGCGAATGCTGCGGCAGATTCTGCCTGGCGGCGTGAGCCCCAGGTCTGTCTCTCGCGATGTTCTGCGGGCATGGTAGCCAATGAGAGCCAGTGAGAGGAATCCACTGGTTTTTTTCCGTTTTGCCCGCCCACGGTTCTCAGCCCCGGGCAATGGGCTGGCCGGCACGCCCTCGAGGGGCAAGGAAATGAGGATTTGATCTTAACCACGAATAGCACGAATCTTACGAATGGGATCGTCTTCTGGGTGTCGCCCCACAACCCCGTCCTGATGACAGGTTTCGACAGTCACTCGATAGTCCAGTCTTGCGTCTCAATTCGCGAGATTCGTGTTTTCTGCGTCATCAACTCCGATTCGTTGACGACGGAGAACCGGCATCTGCGAACCGGCGGGATCGTGGCGGCGACCTGGCGGTCCCTGAAGAAAACCGTGTGCGCACTCTCCCTATTTTGCTTATTCTCGCTACATATAATATGCGCTGATTTTCAGATTTCATTAAAGCGCGCACGCCGTTTGGTGGCTGAAATCTGATCGGATCATTCTGTCCAGATTGGACTTAAATTTTTTTCAAAGTTTTTTTCGGGCGTTCACTGTTTGTAAATGCGACAACGCAAAGACGCGGCGGCACGATGTGCAAGCGTATCGGATCTGTGTTTTATGCCGAATTTAATGAGCGAGCGATGTGCAGATTATCCAGTCTGCCGTCTGTTGGAGTAATGTCACCTTTTGGCCCTAGCGACGAAAAGATAGAACTTGCCGGCTACGGACGTCTCTTCGATTTCGCAGGCGTGGAACCGAGCGTGATTTCCCGCTCGGTCCCATTCTACTGCGAACTCTCTCGATCGCCGAATCCTTAGCCGTCGTCGCGGCGACCACGGGTGACAGGAGGTTAGCCTCGCCCGAAGTTCAATCGTACTTGCCCTCAGTCGATTTGGAATCGCCGATCGCTTTGGAGACGGCTTGCCAGGAGTGAAGCCGGTCGGTGATCCGTCTGCTGTGTTATCCCAGCCATTTTCAGTCGTCCTGGTACGGCGCCAGATGCGATCTGGGGTCAGGCTAACACGCCCGGCAAGGTTGGCTTGGCCGAACGGATTCTGATGCTGAGCTCGCGCCGATCGGGGTTCAAGCACCTCCTTGGGGAACGAGCCTGCGACGTGGGACCAGGAGAAGGCATGGGGTATTGGGCTCTCTCCGATACGATCACGAGCCCAAGAGGGCCCGATCAGAATCGAACGATTGCAAGAAGGCGTCCAACTGGATCGCCAGGTCGATCACCGCGGGCCACGATGTCCCGAGGACCAAACCCTGCGAATGGGCCAGCCTATCTCGCAGTTTCTCGGCGTCACTTAAGAATTCTTCCATCTTTGCCTTGGATTTGAAGCCCAAGCTGGCACTAGCGACTTTCTTGAGGATCAGGTCCCGTTTGTCACAAATCTGAAGGCAGTCGGCGACGTCAATCTCCTCGTTTCGCTTGACGCGCTCCTCATAAATCCTCCGAGCAGCGTCCAGGCGCTTCGGATGAAGGGCGTCCTGATATGAATCGTCCGGGTAGGATCGACGGACCAAGGTCAGCAGGTACATGTCGAGCAGACTGACCAAGCCGAAAAGGAGCATCCTGACCGGCGACTTCTGGAGGTCGGCCAACGTGACGATGCTGTTCAGCTTCGCTCTTTCAAGGACGAATAGATGCCCCGCAGTCTTCATCAAAGGGAGCAGATCGATCAGCGGAGTGGTCGATGAAACGATCTCGGTCGACTCGATTTGGCGACCGTGGGCATCGCACGTCCCATCCCCGAGCTCTTCCCGGCGGACGTAGCGGGTAATCCTTTCGCCGTCGGTGAGGCCCATCACGTCGAACTTCCGAATCTCCATTTGGGCACGTACTTCAGACGCCTCTTGATCGAGCCTACACGTTTCCAGTGGAGTTGAGATGTGGCAGACGAGGAGAGAGTCGTCAAGCGTCTTGCGCAGTTGCAAGGGAGGAGAAAGTCGCCGGTTCATAAGAGCCTCAGTATTTTACCAGGAGACCTTCTTGAATCAGTTGCCCGAAGAGAGCTTCGATCTGCTTGGGCGCCTTGCCGCCCGCGATGAGCACGCCGAGTTCCATGTTAAGGTTGAAGGCGTATGTCGTGAGGTTCGCACTCGACAGGAATAGCTGGTTGCCATCTCCGACCACGCACTTGACGTGCAGCATGCTGAGCCTGCCCGATTCGTCGGCCTTGCGGTTCGCCTTGGGCCAGTAGTAGACCCTCGAGCAGCTCACCACCTCGTCGCCCAATGCTTGGAGCGTCGAATACTCGTTCTGGACGTCGAGCTTGTTCGGAGTCTCGACCACAACGGTGATCGTCACACCTCGCTTGGCCGCTCGTACAACCGCATCTTGGATGTTGGGAATCGAGTATACAGCGTAGCTCACGAGCAAGATTCGGCTCTGTGCCGAGTTCAAAACCTGAAGGATCGCCTGCTCCGTTTGCCGCAGTGGGACGACATTCGTGGCCGGTCCCGTCCAGACCAACTCGATTGCCTGCCGATCTCGATGGGTCTGCTCTTGTTGAGCCGCTGCCAGAATTGCCAGGGAAACCGCACGGGGGGTCACGGAGGCCGCATGAGTGGTCCAGTGATCGAGGAACTGGCTCACCACATTCCGATAGTGGGCATGGGGAATGGACTGAACGGCTCGAAGTCGGGTCGAAGTCCAGTCGGAGGGGTCGCATCCGCCGATGGTTTCCGCAAGGGATAGCAGGATTGGCTCGGGCAGCACCGCTGCCAGCCGGCTCACCTCGATCGCCATCTTCAAGTCACTATCGCTCATAGCTCTCACGCAGGAACGGGCTTGGAGTGCCCCAACCGGAGACGATCAGCCGGTCCCTGGCGCGAGTCGCCGCTACGAAAAGCAGCGACCGTTCCCGATCTTCATGCTCAGCGAGGCCCGCTGGATCGCCGTCCAACGTCGCAATGCGCAGCGGCATGGTCTTGGCATTGATCCCCGCCAGGAGCATCACAGGAAACTCCAGCCCCTTGACCCGATGCATCGTCGCCAGCCGGACACCTCCGCCTTCCCGTTCTTTCCCTTTATCGAGTATCTGATGCGGGATGCCAAGATTCTTGAGAGTCGCCCCATACTCATCGCGGATTAACGAGTTCGTCCGAGCGACCAGGCAGAGCTCGTCGGGCTTACGTTCTTCCACCAGGCTCTTCAGTGTCGCAACAAGGAAGTCCCGCTCCTCGTTTCGGCTGGCAAAGTGATGAACCTCGGGTTCGGGTCCGGTGAGCAGCGACCGATAGCCACGCTCGTCGTCTCGTTCCCCGTCCAGGTCGTCCACTTCGATGCCATGGAGTATTCTCATCGCCCAGGCGCGGATTTGCTCTGTCGTCCGGTAGTTGATGCGCAGTCGGGCCGAGCGGCCCAGGATCGAGATGCCGCATCGGGACAGAGATATCTTTTGACCATAGATCCGCTGGTGGGCGTCACCGACAATAAAGAGATCATTCCGCCCCCGCGGGACCAATGCCCGGATCAGTCGCCATTCCTCGGGATGGAAGTCCTGGGCCTCGTCAACGACCATTGCACGGTAGGGTAGCTTGACCTGACCAGCTTCGATTATGAGGCGGGCTTGGCGGATCATCGACAGCCAGTCGAGCCGATGCCGGCGCTCCAGAGCGGCCCGGTATCCTTCAAGGATTTTCCAAACCCGACCTCTCTGAGGGCGAGATAACGTCTTCCCACGGCCCAACCGGGGCACCTTCAGATAGACTTCCTGCGCTTCGATGCCGTTTGCTAGGACGACGTCCTCCCACTCCTTGCGGAGAAACGCTGGGTCAAACTCCGCGATCTTTGCTGAACTGACAGCCTCCTGCCAGCACGCCTCAATCTCTTCAGGGCTGGCTATGTCTTTATCGAGACTTTGCGATCGGAGAAATCGGACTGCCCAGGCATGGAGGTGGACAACCTCAATACGCCCCTGCTCGGCGCCGCAGAACGCCTTCAGGCTGCCCTCGATGTTCTCGGCCAGGTTGCCAGTATACGTCGTGAACAGGATGCGGTCGGTCGGCGATGTGAACACCGTGGCCGCGAGATGTCGGGCCCGGTGCATGGCCACAACCGTCTTTCCCGTCCCCGCGCCGCCGAGCACACGGGCCGATCCGTTGAACGAACGGGCGACCAGTCGCTCCTGGCTGGGATGGAGGAAAACCCGCCACTTCTCCAGCGGGGCTTCCAACATGGCAGCCAGTTGGTCATCCGTGTGGATCGTGACGAAGCGGCGTTTCGTGTCAGGATGTTCCAGGGCGGCAACCAGGTCGTGCGGATCGACCTTTTTCCTCGCGTGCGAAGCCACCGCCTCCCTGATCTCGTCGGGTGGAATCCCCTCGGCCAGCCAGAGCAAGGCTTCATCAGCCTCTGCTGGCAAGTGCTTGCCCAGAGTCACCAGCTCGGTGACTGATGAAAGAGCCCTCACCGCAGGCAGCAGGATGGCGGGCACGCCGAACGAGAGGAGCAGCTCATCATCAAAGCCAGCGAACAGTCCCGGCCGAACCGTTCGATCAGGCCGGGGCGTGATCGCCTGATGAACCTCTTCGACGCTTACGACCTGAAGCGCACCGGTGACAGGATTGATCTCGAAGAGACGTTTCTTGGCCCAGGCCATCGCCTCGTTGTGGTTGTCCACCCACACGAGCACGTAGGTATCGCCATGCTCTGGGTGGAGGACGATCGCTCGGTACTTTTGGTCGATTCGCACCGTGCGCACCTTTTCGTCGCGGACATCGTGGATCTTTTCATAGTTGATGGCCGCGGAAGTCGGGTTCGCCTTGAACTTCTCGGTGAACTCCCGAACTTTCCGCTGTTGTGCACGGGGCAAGTCAGCAAAAGCGTCGAGGAACTCGCTGGCGATGGCGACCGTCGGCGGCATGGCTCAGACCCCGAGCTTCTTTTTCAGTTCCGGCTCGTGTTTCACCAGCTCGGATGCGTCGAAAAGGGTCCAACCATGTTGCTCGAACAAAGCCGCGGCCTGCGCGTCCTCGGGGAACACAGCAGCAACCTTCTTCTTGGGCCATGCCAACTCTGCCTGAGCACAAATCCGGCCCTTGCTGTCCTGAAGCTCGTAGCCAACTTCCGGAAACAGCAAGCCAATCTTGGACCACGAGCGGACGAACTCCTGACACCGCTCGTCGATGGAATCCACCAGCTCGTCGATCGGGCTGAGGGTTGTCTCCACAGGCTGAGGCGGCGTGATCGTCTCGTCGGTTTCGGCGGTGATGGTCGCTTCGGGGACCGGTTCGGCGTAGTCGGAGAAGAACGCCAGATCGGCCGACTCGACCGTAGAAACGAGCACCGAGCGGTCCAGGTACTTGTTGCCCCGTTCGCACGAAGTCTCGGGCAGGAACAGGCAGGCATGGCAGGCCGCACCGTGGAGGGTCAGCCCGTCCTTGAACGGGTGGTGCTCGGCACATAACGGGTCCGACGCACAGAGCCGCATGGACTCAAGGGCCTGATCCAGATGGCGCCCCAGGGTCTTCGGTTCTCCGAGGCTGACCAGACCGCCAAGGGTTCCCTCGCTGTCAGGTGCGGCTGTGTAGAGCAGAATTCGAGCCATCGGCTCCTTCTCGCCACCTGGAGGATGCGAATAGATCCGCTCGCGGATGCTGGCCGTAGTGTAGCCACACTCCATTGCGAACTGGCGGATCAGGGCGTGCGCCAGCGAGTGTAGCAGCACGTACCGCATGGTCGGAAAGCCGTCTTCGGACTTCAGACCACGGTTTCGTCTCCACCGCCTGTGAGCCTCGAAGAACTCTCCCTCCCGCTCCTTCGTTTTCTTGATCCACGTCTCGATCACTTGCTCCGAGAACTGAAGGAAGACCCCCTCGCCCCGGATCTCCGAGGTGGGCACCCACTTCGGGGCCGTCCGGCTCAAGGCCACTCGTTGGTTCTTGGGAAAGTCGCCAAGCTCCGTGTAATCCCCCGGCGATTCGATCCGGGTGAACCCGATGAGGGACTGGACTTCCCAAAGCCGCTCAGCCAGCACCACCTTCTTCACGACACGCTGGTACGAGCTCGGTGGCTTTGCAACCCGCAGCTTGAAATCCCGGTCGTTACGGCTCGGGTCGGGAGTCGAGAAAACCTCCCACTCAGGGCGGCGCAGATCAGGGAACTCTTCCTCGTCCTGATCGCTGGAATTCCTCTTCTTTTCGACCGCATCCCAGATCTGCTGCTCGGTGTAGATTGCCATGCCCTTTAGCAACTTCCACTTGAGCTTCACATCACGGGCACACTCGCACTCCTCCAGCTCGACCCAGTTCCTCTCGACCAGTTGGCCCAGCTTGTCGCTTGTCGTCGGGATTGACAGAACCGACAGCTTGATCGGGAACCAGCTATTGGACGCCCCGAGCAGAATGGCCCGCTGCGTGCCATCACATGGATCTTCGTCGTACTTTCGCAAGTGAGGCCAACGCCCTCTGCATCGAGCAAGTTCGCCTCGCCGCTCTTCGCTAAAGGCATCGCTCATGCGGCGGGTCTTTTCGCACTTCACGCATTCGACCTGGATGTCGGCCACCTCGCCCGAGGCCCCAAGCTCGTACAGGCGCAGCTCGTAGCGGCAATCCGTCTTGCCCCGGTGAACAAACTCAACCCATGGGAAATCGTCCAGATGGCCTAGCTCGCAAGCCACGAGGAAGCGGGCCGGAACAACCGTCGGCGGCTTGCCTTGCTTGTGACAGATCCGGTGAACATAGCGGCTGCGGTCCTTCCGATAAGGATCGAGCCGCAGCTCGAATAGCCCGGATTGGATCGGCGCCAGCAACCGGCAGTGGGTACACATCTGCCAGCGTGGGAATGGGGCCACCGGAACGCCGACGTTGGCCGTATCATCGAAGGGGCTGGCCAGAAAACCAGTGGATTCGCTGGTGACGGGTGGCGTCATCAACCTCGCGACCTGCGGACCCATTTCGCGTTGAACGGCCTTCAGCAGCCGAGACTCGCGGAATCTCGGTTGCCCCCTGTTCGATGGGCCAGTCTTCGAGGCCCATCACCATTACGGACAGGTTGGGCAGTTCGACGATGGACCCGACACCATAGGTGTAGAGGAGCTGGCTGGGCCGGATGTCGCCGATCTTGCGACGATCTGAAGTTGGCCCGCTCATGACGCCTCCTCTTCTTCGTCGCCTTCCTCGGTGTCCTCACTGACTGCTGCGACGAAGCTGGGGTCGGTATCGAGCCCGCCGTCGTGGAAGATCAGGCCCACGGTCGGCTCGACGTCCCGCAGCGAATTCAGACACGTGAAGTCGTCCCAGGGCTCCAGGCCGGGCCGGTTGAGCAATCCGACCGTCACACCGTCTCGCTCGTCGTCGTAGCCCAGCACCCGTCCCCCCGCGGTCCTCTGGGCCTCGGCGAGCCACTGGTCGAGGCGATCGTTCAACTCGGTCTTCAGCGACGTGATAAACTCGTCGTCGTCGGAACCGACCAGCTCGGCCCGCCGCACGATGCTCTGGATCGCCTCCTTCACATAGGGGTGGTTGCGGTCGATCCGGCTGGCCTTCTTGTTGGCGTTGAACTCGGTACCCTGGAGCCGCACGCAGGAGACCAGCAAAGCCGTCAGGCCGCGGCTCAAAGCCCCCGACGCGAACGGCGTCACCGATAGGGCCTCGACGTGGTTGTAGAACGTGGCGTGGTAATGCTCGAAACGCTCGTAGTGGGACAGGTCGCGGGGCCTGGTCCAGTTGTAGACGGTGAAGACCAAGCCCGGATGACGTACGACCGACCCGGCTCGTCGCCTGGATGTACTCGGCAGTCGTCTTGGGTTGCCCGCCCACGACCATCAGGCCGAGCCGCTGCACGTCCACACCGACCGACATCATGTTGGTCGCCAGGAGGACGTCGAGCGGTCGCTTGGGCATGTCCTTGAAGTGGCCCCGCTTCACCATTGTCTTTCGCTTGGCTTCGGTCTGGGGATCGAAGCCGACCTCCAGATGATCGAGCACATCGGGGATGTCGGTCGAGTCCTTGCGAGAGGTGAGTTCGTCGATGGAGTAGAGTGTCCGACTTGAGAGTCCCCGCTGGTCCATCTTCTCGAGGCGCGTGTACACGTCGTCATCGACGAGCCGCCGCATCCCGCCCAGCTCCCGCATCGAGTTGAAGTAGCCGATCAGCGTCATCCACGGGTCCACGTCCTTGCCATAACCCTTCTTCTCGTAAAGGGCCTGGGCGGCGGAAAGGAGAGCAACGTAGACCCGAATCAGGGCGACCTTGAGCCTGCGGCCGGGGCGCAGATGCCGATGTAACGGCGGCCAGGCAAATCCTCGCTGGGCGTCCGCTGCAGGGCGAAAAAGTTGTCCCGAGCGTCTAGGCCGTTGGGCGGAAAGATGCTGACTTTCCGCAAGAACGTGGCGTGCACCTGATCCCCAGCCTTGCGGATCGTGGCCGTGGAGGCGATGACCTTCGGTCGAACAGTCTTGCCGTTGACCTCCCACGAGCAGAGCTTGTCCACCGCTGTTTCATACAGCCCAACCAGGGTCCCCAGCGGCCCGGTGATCAGGTGAAGCTCGTCCTGAATGATCAGGTCGGGCGGTCGGAGGGGAGAATGTGGCTTTGTCTTCGCCGGGGGGTACTTGTCCTTTCTCGGGTGCGAGTCGGAATCTTCGATCTCCGGCGAGCGAAACCCGTGGCGGTCGCAATAACTCTCCACCTGGCCAAAGAGCATCTGTACCTGACCGTTCCACGGCATCTGGGCGAACTTGTCTACCGTGGCGATCAGCAGGGTCGGCAGGCGGCGGTAGATCTCCTCGTCCACCACGAGGACCGGTATGCCCTCCAGAGGCGAGTTTTTGGCGCTGAAGGGGCAGCGGCCCAGCTCATCGCCGCAAAAGGAGATCGTTCGGCAGCGGCCTTTTGCGTATCTCTCCACCTTGATGTCGCGGCCGGGAAGAATCTTTGACCCGCACCACGGGCAATTTGTCAATTAGACGGGCGAACCGCTTCCCCGGCCCTTATACTTGCTGCCGTGCTCCTGCTGAATTGCTTCGGCGGCGGCGTCCGTTGTATTGGGGGTTGTCTTTTGTCCCACCCACAGTCCAATGCGGAACGGCTCCTTGCCCCACTTCATCTCGTCGCTACGGCGAATAATCTCGGAAGCACAGATCAAAGCCGATGCCCGCTGGAACTGCTGGATGGTCAGCAGTCGCAGGGTGTACCGCATCAGCACGGCGATGCCGAATTCTCCGGAGCGATTGGCAACAGTGCCCTGGAGCCGCCGCAGGCCCATCGTGTAGGCCGACAGCCAGGTAGGCTTCGGTCTTGCCGCCACCAGTGGGGAACCACAAGAGGTCGGCCATCGCTTCCGACTCGGACGTGCGGTCCTTGTGGTCGAGCCGGGTTATCCCCGGCAGGTTGAGCAGGATGAACGACAACTGGAACGGATACCAAGAACGGTTGGACGGGATGTCGACGGTCCGCTCGTCTACCGGTTCATCCCGGCGTCGTTTGAGCGAGATGATCGTCTGGATGCGCTGCCTCCACATCGCCAGGTTGGCGAACCGGAACGCGTCGGCAGCCTTCTCGTCGTCAAGCAGCAGCTTGAGCCCCGCCTCGATCCGCTCAAGGGCGCTCTTGCAACGATTCAGAGAAGACTCACCCGGCTTCTGGTGCAGGGCCATGTCGGGCTTTTTGAGGTCGGCCTGGCGGTCCTTGATCCACGCCTCATAGGCCGTGATCAGCGGTCGTAGCTTGGCCTCAAGCTGGGAAGTCGGTGTCTCTCCCAGTTCCTTCATGTCCAGCACCACATCACCGAGCTTCGGCCAGTCGGCTTCGGTGGGTGGCGTCGTTTGGGGCACCTCGTAGGTGGGGACCACTCTGGTCGACAGGCGGTACGCCTTGTCGCAAACGCCTTCCGGGCACTCAGCATGGAGGCTGACGCCATGTCCCACGCCGAACTCGACCTGATGACGATACAGCATCGCCATCTCCTGCTCCTCGGCGAACGTGACTGGATCGCTTTTTCCGGGATCTTTTTGCTGGGGTCGGCTGTAGAAAATGGGTTCCTTTTCGTGCGACTCCACGATCACTTCAGGTTGGAACATCCAGGCTGAGTCGCGCAGCTTCTTGGGCTCCTGCTGCCCGTTGACCAGCAACAGAGTGACGCTCCAGAAGTTGTCGCGCTTGCGGACGAGTCCCTGAACCTGAACGCCGGGAAACTCGATGTCGGGCGTCCACTGGAGCTTGCCCGGCTTGAGTGAAATCGGCTCCGAGACGCTGGCGCGTTGGGTCCGCTTCCAGATCAGTTTCTTATCCCCGCTAGAGGTGGTGAGCGTCTGGCTGCGGTCCCTGTGGTAATGGCCCCAGCGCGCCGTGATTTGGAGGGTCGTGGATTCGAGTCCAACGCAGAAGGTCATCCCGAAGGATGATGGGCACATGGTCTTCGTCGTCGGAGAAGAGGATTCCGCGGAGCCGTCTTCCACCGAGCCGCTGCCCCCTTGAGGAAGTTCGTCGAACTCCTCGGGCGAGAGTTCCTGGCGCTTGGGGGCCAGCATCCCGACAAGATAGCGGTCCCTGACGCTCTGTTCGTCGATTTCCTCCTCCGGGCCGCCAACGGGGCCGAGCAAATCGTTTAAGACCATCTGCTCCAGCTCTTCGCGGATCTTGGTTGAGGAGGGGATGCTTTGCAGGATGGCGCTCATTCAAGAACCTCGCTCAGTCTCACAGGCGCCGTGGGGATCGAGAGCCGTTGATCGGAAATATCGTACCGCGCTCGGGGCGGTGTGAAAAACACCATGGCGAATGGATTCCCCAAGCGTGCAAAATCCGGCTTCGTCTCGCGCCCGCCAAGGCCACCTACGGTGACGCGCCCCTCCTTGCGATCCGCGTGTGAAGTGCGTTAAGTAAATCCGTGAGGTCGGGCGGAACAGCCTTATTCTGCCTCTGCCAAGCGCCGATATCCTTGGCTATGTCTTCGTCGAACTCGGCGGGCGTAGGGCGATAACCTGGCATGCCGGGCCTGTGACAGATTCGGCTTGCGATGTCATGAAGAAGCTCCTTTCCAGCGAATTCAGCCGTCCAGGTCCCGTCCCGAAGAGAACGGCCCGCTCGTCGGCGCGCTGAGGACAGCAATCGCTGAATGTCTTTCTCTGTGGTGCGTCTGGCGTGGTCCGCGAGCCGCTGAAACCATCGCGAGTCGCGGACATGCGCCAGCGCCTCGGCCTTGCTATCGATTTCAGCGGTTGGGTCGCTCACAAAGTCTTCGCGAAAGCGTTTCCGCAGTTCAGCGACGACGTCGCGACATGCAGCCCACCAGCAAAGCCGCGCGGCCTTTTCGTGCATCAATTCCTCGATCTCGGCGACCGTCCTCTTGAGGTTGTTGAATCGGCTGGCCGATAGCGCCCGAGCGTCGAGCAGGTAATTTTCGATCTCGTGTACCGGAAGGATAAACCGCCGGAAGGTTTTTCGTGCGTCGAGCCAGCCCGATTTGTTAGTCTCGCGAAAATCCCGGTCTATTACCGCGAAGACGTTGGAGTAGCCGGCTTTTTCTGCATCGTTGACGACTGCTGTAACGCCCTCGTTGCCGCCCCCGATGAAGAACGCCACTGCGGGGTCAGCCCACGCCTCCGCGAGATACGTGCGCGTCGTTTCGTCCTCGACCCACAGGTTGATCGGCGCACGATAGAGACTGGCTCTTGCAACCCCTCGGATCGCTGCCACAGCCTTCAGACCTCGGACTCAACAGCGCCCTGCTTCGCCCACAGCCACGACCGGGGGTCGTCTTCAGGGACTAGATAATGGCGTTCGTACGAAGCGGCCGCGTCATAGATCTCAGGAGAGTGGGTCGCTACGATCAATTGGGCGCGAGGTTGAAGGCGCAACAAACTTCGAACGATTAGCCGGTGCCATTGCGGATCGAGGTGCAACTCGGGCTCGTCAATGAAGATGATTCCCTCGTTCCGCTCGTTATCCGCGAGCTCGCTCAGAAAAAGAAAGAGCTCGAGCTGGCCGGAGCTCAAGAGGTCAACCTCGAGTCGTTGATCCGGAGTAAGGCGAAGATAGACATCGAACGACCCGGCACCCGTTTCGCCCGCACCGATGACCTCTACTGCAAAGACCTCATCTCTGTCGGGGTAGAACTCACGCCAGGCGTTGTTGATTACTTCCATAACTGCGGAGTAACTGCTGAGCTGCGGCAGGCGAGGCTCGAACCGCTCGACCGCTGCCGCATTGACCAGGCGCTGCTTCACGTTGCGGAGCCGGATCTGATCGGTCTTGGCCGGAGGGCGACCGGGGCGGCCGACGGTCGGATTGACCGGCCCAACAAGGTGCGGAGCCCGCCATGAAGAAAAGTACCAGTGCGGTACTGGTCGAACCGGCGGGCTAGGAGCGCCCGGAATGTCCTTGCTGGTCCACGTCTCGGCGCCGCGTCGGAAATCGCCTCGAATCTCGTAGTCCGCGGCACCCCGGCGAATTGCGCCCGTCCTCGCAGCCCGGTCATCAGCTCGGCGCCGCCAGCCAAGCTCAACGCCGCCTCCAGCACGGCTGTCTTGCCACAGCCATTGGGGCCTCCCAGAACGACCAGCGAATTGGGGTGCCCATCCGGGCCGCGAAAGTCCAGCTCAAGCCGGTCGATGCCGCGAAAATCGCGTATTGAGAGCGACTCAATCGCGATGCTCGAATGCTGAATTGGAGTTGACATGATTCTCCCGCCCCCGTGTCACCCGCGGAGAACAGACGGCAAATCGCGCACCCCGAACGATCGGGCTACTTGACCATAAACCATCTTACGCTTCGTCGGCTCGATTGTCGCCTCGCCGGACGCATCGTCGCAGCGAATTATCCCATGCAATCGACAATCTCACTGGGATCATCACGTTGGTCCCCGCCTTACGGTCGGCGGAGTGGCCGCGTCGCCCTTGCGCTCAGGCGGTAGGGGCCCTTCGGTCATGACTCGCTTGTCACGGGTTCCAGGACGGAGACCCCGGCGTCCTCGAGGGCATCCCGGATCCGCCGGCTAGAGGGTTTCTCTGGCGGGAGGCAGGCGAAACGCCCTAGCGGGCTCTTGTACCAGAACAAGGGCTCACGTAGGATCGACCCGTTGGGGGCAGGCATCGGCTCGCGAATCAGTCGCTGTCCCTTGCAGGTTTCCGCGAGCCAGCCGCGATGCCTCTCGCCTATCACGCTGGGTATCCCATCCTGGTAGGTTCCTGGTCGGGATTCGCGATCAGAACAAAGATTCGGCCTCGCGCCTCGTTGACTTCGACCCAGCCTTGCCACGTCGGGTAAGCTGCCGAGCTGGTCCCGTTTCTCCAACTCAGGAGCCAGCTCATGGCACGCATCATGGATCTCAGTCGCCCCCACACCTGGCGGCGACGCCATTAACGTCAGAAGTCCAGCGGGCTGTCGGTCGCCGCGTTCTGCTGGCGTGAAGGTATTTCGCCCGCGGCATTCTACGCCTGGTAGCATCGGCTGGCGGCACCGTCGCTTCGTGCGCTTCCCGAGCGGCTTCTGTTCGTTCTGCTCGACCTTGATTCTTCCCCCCCGACAAACTGACGGGGCTCTCGGCCATGGAGCCGAGATTGAATTACCACACCAAAGTTCGAGCGCGGGACTTCACGCCCCTCGACCGCCAAGTGCTGCGGCAGCTCGAGTCGAAGCCGATCCTCGATCGGATATCACCTGGAGCCGTGGGCGTATCTTCGGGAAGTGTTGCTGCGTTTGAGCGCGGGAGAGACGGATCTGGAGCCACTGCTGTTAAGCGCGGGAGAGACGTATCTGGGGCCGTTGTTGCCAGACCGCTGGCGTGCGGACCAGTCAGAGCACGTGTCGCAGCACCGTCTTGATGAATCGCGGCGTAAAGAGGGACCGATCTCTGATCCGGGTTCTCCCGCACTTTCGATGAAGGTTGGCCGTATACAAGGTATCACCTGGCCAATTTCGGCCAATTGTGTCGTATTCGTGGAGTCCGTTTTGCTTTCGCTCGATTTGCTCGCTGCTCCCGTGGGAAGGCGCCTCCACCAGGCTGCGCTCGACGATCCCGCCGTAGAAGTCATGGCCGCCGCTGAATCGCCGTCTCCTCAACTGCCGAGCGACCAAACTCCAGAGTCGCCGTCGCTCGAGGCCCAGCGGGCACGAAAGAGCAGGAAGACCGAACGCTTCGAGCAGGTCCACGAGCGTCATCGGCAGGGCCACTCGGCTCGTCGGATCGCCCGGGAGCTCGGCATGGCGACCAACACCGTGCCGCGTTATCTGCGGTGCAAAGCACCCCGCCTCCTCCATCACCAAGGCAGTTGTCGTTCGAGTGGGTTCGTCGGCCCGAGGATCGCAAGCCCAACGAGCAGAGGCGAATCGATACGATTCGAGCCGGCAGCGACGAATTGGCGACGGCGTGCGGCTTAGCAGATGAGTTAGTTCGCGGACATGCTCCGCAAACGCTCGTGCGGGACGCTCAGTGACTGGCTGGTGAAAGGTGAAGCGTCCTCCTGATTGGAATCAGGTAGTTGCTTATTCGGTCAGGACGCCGAACCGGGTCCACGTCGCGGCTGGCCAGTACCTGTACTGGACCTCGCCGAGCACGTCGCCCAGGGCCACGAAGCCGATCGTGCGGCTGTCGCGCGAATTGTTCCGGTTGTCGCCCAGCACGAAACACATCCCGTCCGGCACCTTCGCCTTGGGGTAGTCCGGTAACGGCTTCGTGTCGGTGGCGAAGAGAATCTGATAGCGGCGGCCGGCGTTGGTTTCCTCGAATAGTTGCCCCTTGACCTCTTGCGCCGCGGGCCCGAGGCTCGCCCGCGGCGCCGGCTCGCGCGGCAACTGCCGCCCGTTGACGAACACCTCTTTGTACTTCACCTCGACGGTATCGCCGGGCAGCGCGATCACACGCTTGGCCCAGTGCATCCCCGGCTCCGACGACACGCGAAACACCACCTCGTCGCCGCGGCGCATGAATCGCCGCTGGTACGTCGTTTTGTTCACAAGAAACCGATCACCGGGGAGCAACGTCGGCATCTCGCTGGCCGACGGAATCGCAAAGGCCTCGAAGACGCTGCTGCGGATGAAGTACAGCGCGCCGGCCGGGTACGTCAGTCCGACCAGGATGAACAGAGCGTAGACTAGCGGATGGTGGTAGTCCATTGACTGGAAGAGATCACGGCCGCGGCGGGCAAGGCGGAAGGCGTCCACGACCGCAAAGACATAGACCCCCAGCACCGTCAGCAACGCGAGGATCAGGCCGACCAGAACAACGGTCGAAGTTGGCAACAGGGCAGCCACCACGATCGCCGGCACGAACAGCAGCGAGCCGAGGAACATCACCAGGCCGCGGACGATACGGCCGCAGTAAATCTGGCCTAGTCCGGTGGCGGCTAGCGATAGAATCACGGCGATCAGCGGACTGCGGGCAGGAGCGTTTGGGGTGCTCAAGAGAAAACCTCATTATTCACGGAGTTCACTGGACGAAAAAGACCGCAACAACGGCCACCATGCGGTACAGGCAGGCGAGGCACGCCAGGATGCAGGCGGCGACGCGCACGGCGGGTGAGGACTGCAGCAGGACCAGGACGCCCTTCGAGGACGGCAGCGGTTCTCGGCGGACGGCGTCCATGACGCGGTCAGCGAAGTCAGCGGGCGCCTCGGCATCAGCCCGTTGTGATCCACAGGTTGTAAAGTTCGTCGTTCATGAGTGCGGCTCGGCGGCGTGGCGGAGGAGACAGCGAAGTTTCTCACGGGCCCTGGCGATTCGCGACTTCACAGTGCCCACGCCGACGCCCTCGATCCTACCGACCTCCTCGTAGGAAAGACCTTGCAGATGCGCGAGCACGAAGGCGGAACGCTGCTCGAACGGCAGGGCGTCGAGGGCCGCGTCGAGCTGGCGGAATAGTTCCGCTTCCGAGGCCGCCCGCTCGGGCGACCGCAGATCGACGACGTCCGGCAGTTCGGCGCCCACGACCGGCCGCCGGCGGGCGAGTTCGTTGCGGCAGCGGTTGCGGGCGATGGTGAACAGCCAGGTCGAGAATGCCGACCGCTTTGGGTCGAACGATGCCAGGGATCGGAACGCGGCCAGGAACACCTCCTGGGCGACTCCCTCATGGTCGGTGTCGGGCGGCGTCAGGTTGCGGATCAGTGTCAACAGCGGCCGCTGGTAGCGCTCCACGAGGCGGCGGAACGACTCGACGTCTGCCGCCAGCACCCGCCGGATCGCATCGAGGTCGTCGTTCATGGCGCCCTGCCCTGCTGGACTGAACTCCCGCTGAGAGGTTATACAGCCGGACCCGGAAAAAGTTCCCCCGGGCCTCGAGGGGCCCTGAAGCATCCACAAATGACTTAGCCACACGGTCGTAGGAGGTTACGTTGCACACGCTGGTCCGACACGCCACGGGTGTGTCGAATCGTAAATTAAAAATATGTACAGGAATCATCGTCGTGCGGACGTGCTTGCAACTACAGTGCACCGTTCTTCATGATGGTCAAGGGTGGTACTGAGCGCCTAAGCGGGACCCACCCTGAGCGCGTAAGCGGGACCCACCCCCTCCTTGAAAATGGGCGTTCTGGGCAAGACCGGCAACTTGGTTTCAGGCCGACTTTCGACCCTTCTTGGATTTCATCGACTCGCGAAAGCGATAGCTCTTGCCATTCATCTCGACCTGGAAGCATCGGCTGGCGGCACCGTCGGTTCCTGCGCTACCCGAGCCGCCTCTGTTCGTTCCGCTCGACCTTGATTCTTCCCCCCGAGAAACCGACGCGGTTCTCAGCCGTGGAGTCGAGATTGAATTACCACATCACGTCCGGGTTCGCCTCGACACCGTGCCTGATCTTCAGCCAGCTCTCAATCGCTTCGCGCCTCGCGAAACCGGGGGCCTAATCGAGCTCCAGATCGGAATGGCTTCCGGTTCGGGCAAGTCCGAGTCGATGCGGGCTCAGCTCGTAGATTAGGACCCAATCCGGCTCGACGTGACAGTCCCGGAACCCGTTCCATTTTCCGGAAAGAGCATGATCTCGGTTCTTTGGAGGCAAGGGTTGGCGCGTACGCAATGCCTCTACGATCGCATGGAGCTTGTCCATGTCCTTGCCTCGCTTCTCCAGACGTTTCATGTCGCGGCCGAACTGGGTTGCGACGTCGACGACCAAGGGTGGCGGAGGTGGGAGCGGGTTCTCAGGTTCAGGCTTTCGCTTTCGCTTTGCCAACCTTGATCCCCATTTTCTCGAAAAGCTCGTCTGCGTCAGCGTACCGCGTCAGGTTCTTGCCGTCCCTGACATCTTCCATCGCCTTGACCGTCGTTTCATTGAAGGACGGCGTCCGATCGGCCTCGCAACAAGTCGGGGGCTTCGGATCGGTAGCCCTTTTGGACGCGGGCTTCTTGCGCACAGGCCCGCCAGCCGCCGGTTTGCCGGCCATGGCTCAGTCTCCCTCGTAATGGTTGCTTCGTAGCGTGCAAAATCGACCCGATACTCACCGTATCGGATCTTGGAGGTTTTTCCTAGCGCTGGCCAGTTGGTGCGCGACGACAGGTGGGATGTAGAAGATAGGGTGGGGTGTTTTCCGGTCGATTCCGCCTTGGGGTAGCGACTCTCGCTGCCCAGTCGATCAAAAGGCACGCAGAATTTGACCGTGCGCGAAAGGGTGATTCTTCTGCCCGACCAAGGTACAATTGCGGGCAGGGCTTGTTGATGGAAAAGCTGAGAGCAAAGCCGGATTGCACCGGCCTTTCTGCCGATTGCGATCCCCGATCGAGTGAGCCCTGGAGGGTTGGTATGGCTACCATCGATAAACCATCCCCTGAAACGGACCTGGAAGAAGTCTGCCGGCTCATTGCGGAAGGCAAGAAGGTTACCGATCCTGATCTGCTGAAACGCATCCAGGAACGCTCGGAGCAGGCGACCCGCGAGGTCTTCGAGAAGCACGGCCTCCTGGACGTCGCTGTCGATTTGATCCGCGAAGGCCGCGACGAGGAATGAAATACGTCCTCGATTCGAACGTGGCCTTGAAATGGGCGCTCCGCGAGAACAACTCGGACAAAGCACGCCAACTACGAGTCGATTACCAGCAACAGATTCACGAACTGCTGGCACCGGACGTCTTCCCGATCGAAGTCGCCCATGCTCTGGCCCGGTCCGAGCGAAGGGGGATCATTACGCCGGCCCAGGGACCGATGTTCCTGGCGGACATTTTGGCCAGCCAGCCCCGTCTCCATCCCTACGTCCCCCTTCTGTGGCGAGCGTACGCCATCTCTTCTCAGGCTCGTATCGGCGTATACGATTGCCTGTATGTGGCGCTGGCCGAGCGCGAGGGGTGTGAGCTCGTGACAGCCGATGATCGGCTCGTGCGAAGTCTCCAGCCGACCTTCCCTTTCATCACGGTGCTGGCGTCTCTGCCATAAACCGAGCAACAGGCTATTTCCTCGGGTCCGGGTTCCACTTGTCTTGCTTCAACTGCTCGTACTTCTTCATGAGGAAGTCCAGGTGGTCTCCCTTCGTCAACGCCGCCTCGAAGACTTTGATTGCCAATTGCTTCTTCCCCTCTTTCATCGCCCGGTCCACGAGGCGGATGATCCGCTTCCATGCCCTTGATCCCATCTGCCGGGCGAGATCCTCGAACTCATCGAACCGTTCCTGCTCGGCGACGACTTGACCCAAGAAGGTGAGCGCCTCCTCGCTCTGGTAATCCAGATCGTCATCTAGCAGAGCGGCAACCTCATGTCGAAGATGCTCAACGGAAAAGTCAGCCTGTCGCTGATCCAGTCCCCTGAAGTAGCCCTCGATCCGATCGTCACTGAGCCCATAATCCTCCCAGATCAGGAAATCCAGAAGGTCCGGGAAGAAGACCTCTTGGTCGATACCGGTCTGTTCGAGCGTGATCTTGAGGTAGACAGAAAATCCTTCTTTGAAACTCATCCCGATGCTGCCAAACGAGTCGTCTACCTTCTCCATAAGTTCGACGATGACCGTCATCCAGCCTCTTAGGACCGCCTGTGCCTGGGCCGCCTTGCCTGCTTCAAGAAGTTTCTTCGCCTCCTCCACATACCCGTCGAGCGTTCGAGCAATCCCGAACGAGGCATTCTTCGAGTAGAACGTCTTGGACCGGAAGTGAGCACCGATTTTCTTTGCAGAGGATTTCGGCGAGACCGGAAACTTGTCCCAGTAACCACGAAGGGCGTGGTCGAACCGCCGCTTGCGGGGTGTGTTCCGCATCGGCTCCGAGAACTCTCGCTCCCGTCGGATGGACTCGCTCACCTTCTTCAGAGCACGTTGCCTATCGGTCTTGGCTAGGTCAGCAGCGGCAAGAACGATATCAGCAGGGATGATAGCTGCTTCGTCCAGGCGGTGCTTCAGGTCTCGGATGTGGCACCGCTTCCGTTCGATCGATCTTCGGTCGTAGAAGAGACCTTTCTCCTCCTTGATCCGTTTCGCCAGTCGGTCCACGTCGCCATCGTGCATCAGCACGGCGACGATGCTGAACCACATATCCCAATAGCTCAGGTAAAGAAATGTGCCCTGAGCGGTCGTCAGGGTCAGGGCATGGTCTGTGCCAATGATGAGGGGTTTCTTCGGAGCCTTTGGTGCAGGCTTTTGGCTCGACACCTTTTCGTTTGACGTTTTCGCCTCCTTCGCCATCTGATGATCTTTCGGCCTGGCTCTTCGGATCACGGTCCGGGTTGGCATCGACCCAACTGGAGAACTGATGCATTTCGTTATCGAGCATAGTCGAGCGGACCAACAGAGCGAAACAAGCTATCCACCTTCCATCATCTTCAGCGAGTCCGATTCAACAACGGGCAAGACAACCGATTCACCAGGACCGTCGCCGGTTCCCAGCCCATCCATCGAGATAAAGGCGTTCTGCGATAAGAACCGAGCCATCTCATCCGATCGATCGGACCGTCGGTGTATAATTTTTTGCGGGCGGCATCCTGGCGTGTCTGTGTTCCACGGCGTTTCGAGCTAGTACGAGGCGTAGAGCCCAAACGTTATCACGTCGCAGATCGGAGGCACCTCGATCCTCGGTTGACCGGTTCTCCGCGTTGCACGATAGACTTAAGATCACCGAAGGCTGTGGATTCGACTTCTCCGGGGATCGAGCTATGAGACGCATCCGGTTCACCATCGCCAACCTGCTCGTGGTCGTGTTGTTTGTCGCTGTCGGCTTTGCCGCTTTGAGGGAATCCAGCGATCTCTGCGACATCGGCCTCTTCTCCCTGACGCTCGGCGTGCTGCTGATATCGATCTTGCTTGCCGTCCACCGCACGGAATCCAGGCGGGCATTCTGGCTGGGGTTTGCTATCTTCGGGTCGGCATACTTGGCGCTTTCCCTGGTCCCATCTCTCGAATCCAGGCTGATCACGACCAAGGCGCTCGCCTTACTTGGCTCCAACATACCGAGGTCGAGCCCGTCAGGAGCAGGAATCGTATACCTCGATTACGATAACGACGGATCGATTGACCTCTATGTCGCCAACAACTCGCAACAAAACGCCCTCTATCGCAACAAGGGTAACGGCACATTCGAGGACGTGACAGCGGCGACTGGATTGAACTCTGCAAGGCTCTCGAACATTTCGGGCGCACCATCGCTGGTCAGATCAAGTGGCACCACCGAAAACTTCGTGAGGATCGGTCACTCGCTCGTTGCTCTGATCACAGCATTCCTGGGCGGGCAGCTTTCCCGGCATCTCTTCAACAAGAATCGAGAGCCGATTTCCGGATTGGTCAACCGACAGGCTTGAACGCAATCGGCTCAGGGGACTGCGACGATGTATCCGCAAAGCAAAGCAACCCGGCCTTTCTCGTTCCTTCTCAGTCCTGTTGGGATTGTGATTGGCTACGTCCTCACCCTTTTGCTGTCGTGGCAGGAATGTGCCCTTTGCCCCTCTCAAAGCTGCGCAACTACGGGTCAAGTAGAGTTCAAAACGGACGGCTTGCGTCGGGGCTGAGTGTCACGTCCCCGGAGTAAGGGCGAGAGCTGCGGAGGATGCAAAATGTCCACGACCGCACAGATGTGGGTCTGGGCAGTTCTACTACCGGCACTGACTTTCCTCACCCAAAACATGTGCGTGTGGCGGGCCCCCCGATTCCTCGGAGTCGCGGCGCTCCTGCTGCTGTCGGTTTCGCTATCAACGCTCCTCTTCTTCCTGGCCGCAATCCCTGCCTCGGTCTATTTCGGCACCACCAGCCTCCTTTACCGGAAAAAGGATGGGGAGCTGGTCCGGCGCACCTCCATGGCCGCTAGCTGTCTGTGCTTCATGGGGCTTTGGATTCTGGCAATCGGGTCAGCGAACTCGCTCCGACACCGGGCGTTCGTCCAAGCATCCCGAGTCGGCGATCGCCTCGTTCAGACGCTCGCACAGTACCGAAGCGACACGGGTGAGTATCCCGACAGCCTCAACCGACTGATCCCCAGCTATTTGAAAGAGAGTCCATACACCGGGATGATCGCATATCCGGAATTTTCGTACCGCAAAGATCGCAACGACATCCAGACCACCCCCGGCTCGTATGAACTGCGGATCGATTGCACGTCCGGGGGAATCAACTTCGACAGATTCATCTACTGGCCCTCCGAGACATATCCCGACCGGATCCAGGGCAACGGCGTCGAGCGAATCCATAAATGGGCTTACGTCCATGAATGAGGGGGTTCCAGGTGAATCAGCTTACCAATGACGATCGAATCTTTTCCTCGCCACCTGCGTCTATCGCTTTGAGACAATGATCTGATTGGAGATGGTCAACAGGGGCTCGTCATGTTGACGTCATGCGTTGTCCTGCTGTTTCTGGTGGGGACGCCACCATTTCGCAACTGCTCGAAATCACCTCCTGCGGCAGCTCGGAGCGTGCAACCGAGTACCAAGCGAACCCAAGAGCTCAAGGTCACGATCGAAAAACAAAGGAAATGGCTGGCTGCTCGACGCCGTATGGGCGAGCGGAACCGGCAAGCCGTCCAGCAGCTAGTCATGGCAAACAGCTCCGCTCGGCGATTTCCGTTTTCACAACCAAATGCGCCAGGTCGGCGGAGTGACCCGTTCCGTGTCAGCCTTGGTTCTAGCTCGACACGGGGAGCAATTTGTGCGCCGGGCGGGACGTGAGTAGGTGCAGGATTCTTCTCTTGGCGTGTCCAGGAGACGACAAAACGGTGACTGAGATGCGAACACGCCCACCAAGAACGAAAATGACTACGCTTTGTCTGCTCACGGTCTTAGCTCTCCTGACAGGCGCTGGTCGGTCGATCGTTCAGGACTCGAAGGCGAAGCCAAAGCGGTTCATCGAGCCTCAGTTGGATCGCTGCACGATCGTTGGCGACAACCACGTACTGAAACCCGCACGGATCGTGTCACCCCGCTTGGACGAACATCTCGCTGGGAATCTGCGGCTGACCGTCAATTCGAGCAAGATTACGGCGGTCCACTCTTCGGACAACATACAAGCGTGGGCGTCGCAAATTCCTAATGGATTCTCGGTGGCCTGGCTGGGAGATGATGATGAGACCGCTTACCTGCTCTTCAACCGGATTAATCCGGAAACGGAGGACTTCGAATTCGAGAAACCGGTCACGATTCGCCGGCTGGCTTTACGGTCGGCGGAGTGGCTGCCGAGCCTGGTTGTTGGTGACAAGAATCATGAGTCCCTGATCAGCATCTTACCCGGCGAGCATAGGGTCATCATTCTGACCGCCACTGCCAAGGAAACGCCTTTCGGGGAAGAACTTGTCTCCTACCGAGTCACTTGCTTCCCACGAGGTAAGACGGAGCTATTGTGGTCGAAAATATTCGTTTCCCGAGGTCAACGACCGACTCCCGGCGTGTTTCTCTGGGCTTCCAGACGCCCCAACTATGCAACGTCGTCCATCCAGCACCTCGCCTGGCTCGGTGAACGCATTCTGGTCTGCGCCGAAGATGTCCAGGACATTCTCTGCTTGGAGGGAGATACCGGCAAAGAAGCGTGGCGTTTGGAGCGTGTGTGGGAGTATCAGCGTGGATTCATCGGGCCCAGCGTATGGTCACACTTCCTTTCCCGTTTCGGAATCGAATCCACTCGACTAAAGGACCAGAAATCAGATGAGGTTCGGCTCGCTCGTGAGGCATTTGACAAGCAGTTCGCATGCGCTATCGTCGCTGGTCCGCTGGTTGTTCACGGTCAACGAAAAGTCAGAGCGAGCCACGATCGGATATTCGTGGGCGTCTCGAAGGGACCGGTCGGACCCTATTCCGGCTATCTGTCCGATTGTCTCGTTTACGAACTCAACGAACAGGGGACTCCGATCGCTATCATCCACTTGCCGGAAATGATCGAGGGAAGCTCGTTTCTTGTGACGGATGATGGGATCATCTGGAAGTGCCAGAACCAGGCGATGGTCAAGGTCGGGCTGTCAGAGGGTCGTGCCAGCTTTGTGAGTGGACCTGGCTCGACGGATGCAGTCGGCAAAATCGACTGGTATCGCCAACTCCACGCCAAGAAGCAAAAGGCATGGCTCGTTTCCGGCTGGATGGATATCCCGATTGTTTTCGAGAGAGCCTCGGCGTTCAGGCTGCCCGCTGGGGGCTACATCACGAAACGCTCCGACAACATCTACCACTTTCCCCTGGGGATAATCGACCTGAAGACGGGTCTTGAGCGTAACTTGACCCTCGACGTTCCGTACCATGGCGAGGTCCCCGATCCCGAGACCAACTTCTGTTCGGAAGAACAACGAAATGGCGAGGACTAACTGGAGCACACTTGGTCCATACTTGCTGACAATTTCCGAAATGTGGCTCGAAGGCAATCGGCTGCGAATCGGGCTCGAAACCGGCGACTGGTCGATGGAGCAAACAGAAGTGGAGGATTGGACGGCAGTCCTTGACTTCGATATCGGCGAGTTAATGAAACCCAGGAATTGCAATTGATTGATCGCACTCGTCACAACAATCCAGTCTCACCTCTTATGGGCTTTTCGCTTGGCTCGACTCTAACTGCGAATGGCGGTCAGTTTGTGGACGCAGGTCACCGCCAGCGACCCGTCACCAACGGCAAAGCCGACTCGCTTGGTCGATCCTGCGCGAATGTCGCCCGCCGCCAGAATTCCCGGGACTGTCGTCTCCAGCGGGCAGGGCTCGCGGTCGACCAGGGGCCATCGGCCGGTGCGGAGTGCATCAGTGCCCGTAAGGATATAACCAAGCTCGTCTCGCGCAAGCGTTTCCGGCAGCCATGAGCATCCCGGGTCTGCTCCGATGAAGACAAACACGGCCGAGACCCGCAGCGTCTGGAACGGCTCTGGGGATTGCTGCGGATTTCCGGCTGGGTTGAATGCCCGGATTGTGATGCTCTCCAGTCGTCTCTCACCACGGACGGCGGCAATCTCGACTCCTTCGTGCAGGCGGATATTGGCCGCGGCACGTATCCGGCCGACAAGATAATTCGACATTCCGGGTCCCAGACGTTTCCGAACCAGCAAGTGAACGGTTCGATCCCGACAGCATTCGGCCAGAAATACAGCCGCCTGTCCCGCGGAGTTTCCAGCCCCGACGACGGCGACGTCCTGGGCGTCGTAGAGGACGGCTTCGACCGAGGTGCACGCATAGTGGATTCCCGACGATTCGAATCGCTCTGCGCCCGTGGCCTCGAGCCTCCGCCAGCGGACGCCGGCGGCAACGAGCACTGTTCGGGCTTGAAGCACCGTTCCGCAATCCAGGTGCAATTTGTGAAAACCCCCCGGCGTGGCGCTCGGCTCGATCCGCTCGACGGACACTGGTGCGGCCATCCTGGCCCCGAATTTGAGCATCTGAAGAACGCTCCGCGTGGCGAGATCCGCGCCGGAGATTCCATTGGGAAAGCCGATGAAATTCTCGATCTGGGACGACGCAGAGGCTTGACCGCCAGGCCCAAGCCGGTCGAGGACGATCGTGGAAACACCCTCGGAGGCCGCATAGACCGCGGCGGCCATTCCCGCCGGGCCAGCCCCGACAATCGCCAGATCGACCGCGTCGAGCGGACAAGCACGCCACACACCGGCCTTTTGTGCCAGCTCTCGCAGCCCAGGATTGAAGAGTAACTGACCGCCGCTGCATTCAACCACCGGCGACTTCTTGGGCCAACCCCACTCGGCCAGCAGCTCCCGCCCCTGTTCGGATTCCGACTCATACCAGGTAAACGGAACGAAGTTCTTGAAGAGGAACTCGCGCACGAGCGTCGTGTCGCGGCACTTCGCTGGGCCCACCACCCGCAGTCCCAGAACGCCGGTCTCGGTTAGGAGCCGTCGGCGTTCCTGAATGGCGAGCAGCAGCTTTCCACTGACGTGCGGCACCTTATTGAGCATCTCGCGCAAACGCGCCCCCGGAACGCGCAAGAGACGCGTCGGGCCGCGCACGACGCCGGTGACGATCACGGGCCGGCGCGTCAAGAGATCAATGTCTCCCGCGAATTGGCCTGGGCCATGCGTCACGACATGACGATTGCCATCGGAAGGGTTTAATATGTCGATAGCGCCCGATTCGACCACGAACAGGTCCAAATCGGCATCGCCAGCACGGAAAACGATCTGGCCATCGTCGAAGCAACACGAGTCGGCCAAGGGCGCCAAGGCTGCGAGCTCGCTCGGTTCGAGCCGTGGAAAGGCCACGGCGCTGCTGGGTGATGTTCCGGATTTGTCATTCATGGTGCTATTCCGTGGCCCATGGGGGACATTGCTCGAATAGTTAGCGGTTTGGGCAATCTGGGAGGAAATCGCACCGCATTCCGTCTGGAAAACCTCGGCACGGTCGTCCCCACGATTCAAGACATACTACCCACCCTGGCAAGCACGAGCGAAACGGAGCGTGACACGTCCCTAACAAAGCCGTAGGAAAAGCACCCATCAGGAATGCGACCCAAGGCACAACTCACCAGATTATCCAATTTGCCAAGTGTTCAATGTCCCCCTTTTGCCGCCAGCCAGCCCCGGCAGCTCGTGCTGCCGCCGACGAAGCTCGTCGGAAAGTTCCAAAGCGACTGAAGGGTTTTCGCTGCATCTCCCGCGATATAATTTTGAGGGGACGCACGTCAAGCACGCCGCGCCGGCCCCCGGATGGGTGGGATGCAACTTCCTCTTTTCTCGGTACCGTGCAGTCCGCGAACTGACCATCAAATTCCCAGCGCCGAGACTTTCTAGAAAGGGGGCGGCGCTCGCGGCCGCTACGACCGCCGCTCAACTCCTCGATCGACAACATCAGAATTGACCAAGGGGGACATTGCTCGAATAGTTGGCGGTTTGGGCAATCTGGTGAAGAAATCGCACCGCATTTCGTCATTCCTTGCGACTTCGTTGTGGGTCCCTGCTCCGCGTACGCGTAGGAATGCCGCGATCCCTGGCGGCCATTTTCCGCCATCGGCGCTCGTAAGTGCCGTAGATCGTCGCGAGCCGGTAATAGTCGTACGATCGTATCCCCACCATCGCACCGTAGACGAGCAACGCCACGACGGCCACGGCTAGCATCAGCGTGCGGACCCGGAAGCGCGGAAGTCGCATGATCGTCCCTCACAATGTGCGTTGCTGCCGCCCTAGCCGGTAAGGCCAGCACGGAGCATCGCCTCCTGAAGTCGTTCGAGAAGCTGAGGATTACCCGCGGAGTGACGTTGTCCCCGACGTGACGCGCCGGATGGCGGACTCCAGCCGGTTCAGGTCGATGGGCTTGGTCAAGTGTTCGGCGAATCCGGCACTGGCGCTTGGTTGCAGGTCTTCCTCGGAGCCAAATCCGCTGATGGCGATGACGGGCAGTCTCCGGCCGCCGCCGCGGCCGTGTAACAACTCGAGGCCGGTTCCGTCCGGCAGTTCGATGTCGCTGACCAGAAGGTTGAAATAAGCTTCCTCCGCGGCGGCCAGGGCGCCGAAGAGGCGATCGACCGGCACAACGTTGTAGTTGCGGTTCTTGAGCATCAACGTGAGATAGCGCAGGGTTTCCCCGTTGTCCTCAACGAGAAGGACGTTCAACCCGCCGCCGCCGGTCGGCTCCAACGGCGGCTTGATCGGTTCGGGAGAAGGCGTCGCTTCGGCGGGCACGGTACCTTCCAAACGACCTGCATCACCCACGCGCGGCGGCCCTTGACGTGGTGGTCGCGGGCGGCGAGATCTACTACAAGGACGGGCACTTCGAGCGCCCGCCGTTCGCAAGCCTGGCTGCGGGATCGGCTTGACCCGGTAATCGCCGTCGAGCACGCCAGTGCCAGGTGCCGCGCGAGTACTTCGGCGCCGCAGACGGGCTTGCCGTCAGCGTCAACGACGATTCCCGAAGGACAGCCCTTCTCGCCATGGGATCGTTTATTCAACTTGATTTCGAGGCATTGCTGACCCTGGCCTCTGGCCATGACGCGGGTCTCTTTCCGGCATGAGACGCCGACGGGAGCAGACGGATTGCCAATCCGTCCCACAATCACTTGATCGTAAGTATGTTTCCATCCGCCTGTTGCCGTAGGCCGTCGTGTGATCTTCCGCGAATTCCTCGCCTTCTTTTTTCCCGACGCGCACGCGGCGATCGATTGGAGCCGGAAGTACGAATCGCTCGACAAAGAACTGCAGCAGATCGTGAGCGAATCGGAGCTCGGCCTTCGCCTGGCCGACAAGCTTTTCAAGGTGTGGCTCGCCGACGGCCGCGAAGCGTGGATTCTGATCCATATCGAAATCCAGAATCAGCGCGATCCCGGGTTCGCCGAACGGATGTTTGTTTACAACTATCGCATCTACGACCGGCACCGGAAGCCGGTGATAAGCCTGGCCGTGATGGGTGACGAAGACCCGACGTGGCGGCCCAATCAGTTCAGCCACGGGATGTTCGGTTGCACGATGCGAATCCAGTTCCCCATCGTCAAGCTGCTTGATTACGCCAGCCACGGTGCGCAACTGGAAACTGCCTTGAACCCTTTTGCGGCCGTGGTGCTGGCCCACCTGAAAACTCAGGAAACGCGCGGCGATCCGGCGACCCGGAGGTCTTGGAAGTTCCGACTGATCAAGAGTCTCTACGGCCGCGGACTTGATGGAGAGCAAGTCCGATTGCTCTTCAGATTCCTGGACGCGATAATCGATCTACCAAGAGATTTGGAAAAGGCGCTGAGTGTCGAGCTAGCCGAATTCGAGAAGAAGCGGACGATGCCATACGTGAGCAGCATCGAACGAATTGCCCGAGAAGAAGGCAAAGCCGAAGCAAAAGCCGAGACCCTGTTGAGGCTGTTGAGCAAGCGATTCAACACAGCCCTTCCCGCGGAACTGGAGGGCTGCATCCGCTCCACGACCGACCTGGCGAAGCTGGACGCATGGATCGACACGACCCAGGAAGTCGGCAATCTGGCCGATTTCCGCCGAATCTGTGGAATCTGAAAGGCCTGGGTAAGAGAGAAGGGGCCAGCCAAGTCAGCCGTCGCCATAATCGGCCACGGGTTGCGACTTTTGGATTAACTTCGCCGGAGCATCGCATCCAGAAGCCATTCGAAATGCGGAAAATCACCCAGGGGGTGACGTTGTGCGCGACGTGACGCGCCGGATGGCGGACTCCATCTGGTTCAGGTCAATGGGCTTGGTCAAGTGTTCGGCGAATCTGGCACTGGCGCTTGGTTGCAGGTCTTCCTCGGAGCCAAATCCGCTGATGGCGATGCCGGGCAGTTTCCGGCCGCCGCCGCGGCCGTGAAACAACTCGAGGCCGGTTCCGTCCGGCAGTTCGATGTCGCTGACCAGAAGGTCGAAATAAGCTTCCTCCGCGGCGGCCGGGGCGCCGAAGAGGCGATCGACCGGCACAACGTTGTAGTTCCGGTTCTGTCCGGTCGCCCCCAGCCGGCGAGGGCTGGGTTCAATCCGGATCACCCACCAGCACGAACGCAGCCCAGTAATACGGGTGGGCATAAGGATGGTCGTCCCCAGGGACGGCGGTAATGTTCAATCCCGGCCCTGCCTCTTTTCGCTTCTCCGCGCTCTTGGACCGCGCCTCCCCTCCCGAGAGGCTCGCTGCCAGCTTGGCGACTTCGTCACGAGTTAGCCCGCGAAGCCAGCCCTTTGCCTCGGCGAGCGCCTCGGACTTGGGCAATGGTTGCGAGAGACCGGCGCGCTGGCCGAGCAAGTTCGCATAGAACCGCTGCATCAAGAGGGCCGTCGCCGTGTCGTCTACCTTCCACAGCGACAGGCAGACGCTCCGCGTGCCTGACATCAAGAGCGCCTGGGTGAACCCGACAAATCCCTCGCCGCCGGCGTGTCGGCCCAGAGCCGTCTCGCACGCCGAGAGCGTTACCAGCTCGCTCTTCAGGTCCCAGCTCCGCTGGATCTCGCGGACCGTCAGCTTTCCGTCGAAAACCGGCTTGTGATTCATGACCTGCTCCAGCGGGTCGGGCAGGCTGGTCTGGGTCAGGATCACCGCGGAACGCTGCGGGATCGCCTCATCGATTACCCCGTGCGTCGCCAGGTGGATGAAGCCGAACTTCCCCAGCTCGCCCGAGGCGGCCAGCCGATCCAGCTCGGGCTCGCTCGCGTCGGCTCCGAACAGGGCCATGGTCGGGCGATCATCGGATTTGAAGAGATCAGCGAGCGCCTGGACCTCGTAGCGCGTGCCTGGCAAGGGGGCGAAGTCGTCGCCGCCTGACCGTGCTGTCATGAGCATCTGCTGCAGCTTGCGTTGCTCGGCGATCGCAACCGGTGCCGGATGCGCGTCCATCACCACGCCGAGCTTGCCGGCGGCCAATTCGCGCCCGGCCACCTGGCCGGCACGCCAGACCTCAATCGGAACCGGTTGGCCTGGCTCAGGAACGGCTTTCAAGTCCTCGCGCTGGTGCAGCGGCGCGCCGTTGTAGGTCAGCAATACGTCGCCAGGCTTCAGGCCATGGGTCGCGCCGTTCGAGCCGGGAATCACCACATTGACCAGCAGGCCGTGGTCGGGCAGCGGGTTGGCGCGCTCGAACTGTCCGGCCGCTCGTAAAATGGGTCGCCGAGGGCCAGCAGGCCGGCGTGGCGATCGGGCCGGGGCTGCTCCCGAAGGTACTTGAACAGGGTGCCTGACGGGGCGTAGCTCACCGTCCGGGTGTGACCGGAGGCCAGGAGCGTTTCGACTGGAATGCCCGCCATGGCTTGGGAGGGAAGGACGATCAGCCGCCGGGCCGGCGGCAGGCCTTCGGCGGTGGTGCCCAGCGCTTTGGCCAGCGGCTCAAGGCGCTGGGTGCGTAGCCTCTCGACCAGGGGACGCGGGTCGGCTGTACCGCCGCCGGGTCTTTTCCTCAGGTCCGCCCGGACACGGTCGGCAAGCGCGGTGTCTTCTTTGCTCCACAGCCCGCCCGGGCCGGTTCCCGCGATCTGGACCCAGGCCGGGATGCCCCGCGAGCGGACGACCACGCCCCAGTGCTCGCCGTCGGGGTCGGCCGCATTCGGTCCCTTGGGGGCGATATCGACCCAGGCGACGAACGCGGCATCGGCGGGCAGCGCGGCCTGGATTTCGTTCAGCCTGGCGACCTGGCCTGCCAGGGGGCCGTACTCCTGGACAAGCTTGGTCTGAAACTCACCCAAGGCAATGCTCGCCAGCTCGCGCTGGCGCTTCAACGCCGTAAACCGCTCTCGCAGCGCGCCCTGGTCCAGGCCCTGGGGCGTTGCTTTGACGAGATTGTCGAGCCGTTCCAGTGCAGAAGTCAAATTTCGGAGGCGAGCTCGCTCGTCGGGTGCGAACCGCCGGTCCGATCGGGCGGCTAATTCGTCGAGCAAGCCCCGACCCAGGTCTTCCTCCAGTGGCTGCCACGCCTCGGCCGGCTGACCGAGCCGAGCCAGCACGGCGGCCAGGGAGGGACGCACGGATCGCGCGGACCCAGCGCGTTCCAAGCCGGCGAAGGCGACGCGCAGCCTGGCCGCATCCAGGCTCTGCACCGCATGCAGCCATTGGTCTTGCGCCTCGCTGTACTTTCCCTGAGCGTTGAGGGCGTCCGCCGCCTCGTTGTAGCTCGCTGCTGTCGTTGGGTGGGCATCGGTGAGCAGACGGCGATTGATCTCCAGCGCCTTCTCGTACAGCGGCTGGGCCTGGGCGAACTTCCCCCGGGCGGCGAGGTTGTACGCCAGGTTGTTGTAGCTCGTCGCGGTGTCGGGATGGTCGTCGGTGAGCAGGCGACGGCGGATCTCCAGCGCCTTCTCACAGAGCGGCTGAGCCTGGGTGTATTTCCCCTGGTCATTGAGGTTGGCCGCCATGTTGCTATAGCTGTTGGCGGTGTACGGATGGTCGTCGGTGAGCAGGCGGCGGCGGATCTCCAGCGCCTTCTCGTAAAGCGGCTGCGCCTGGGCGTGCTTCCCCTGGGCAGCGAGGTTGGCCGCCATGTTGTTATAAGTATTGGCGGTGTTGGGGTGGTCGTCGGTGAGCAGGCGACGCGTGATCTCGAGCGCCTTCTCGTACAGCGGCTGGGCCTCCGCATACTTCCCCTGTTGGTTGAGGTTGTGAGCCACGTTGTTGTAGCTGAGGGCGGTGTTGGGGTGGTCATCGGTGAGCAGGCGACGGGCGATCTCGAGCGTCTTCTCCGACAGCGGCTGGGCCTGAGCGTATTTTCCCTGGGCGTTCAGATTCATCGCCAAGTTGTTGTAGCTGCTGGCGGTGTTGGGGTTGTCGTCGGTGAGCAGGCGCCGGTGGATCTCCAGCGCCTTCTCGAACAACGGCTGGGCTTGGGCGTATTTCCCTTGATGGTTGAGGTTGTACGCCACGTTGCTGTAACTTCCGGCGGTGTCGGCGTGGTCGTCGGTAAGCAAGCGGCGGCAGATCTCCAGTGCCTTCTCCAACCAGGGCTGGGCCTGGGCGTACCTCCCCTGGGCGTTGAGGTTCATCCCCACGTTGCTGTAGGTGGCCGCGGTATGGGGGTTGTCGTCGGTGAACAGGCGGCGGTAGATCTCCAGCGCCTTCTCGTACAACGGCTGGGCCTGTGTGTACTTCCCCTGTGAGCTGAGGCTCGACCCCATGCCGTTGTAGCTCTCTGCCGTGCGTGGGTTGTCGTCGGTGAGCAGGCGGCGGCGGATCTTCAGGGCCTTCTCCAAAAGCGGCTGGGCCTGCGCGTACTTCCCCTGGGCGACGAGGGGACCGGCTTGCTCCGTCATGGTCGTGGCCGATCGGTAGGCGACTCGATCCGCGTGCGGCATCGGGGCTACAAGGCGCAGCGTCTTGAGACGCCACTCGGCATCCACCGTCTCGAAGTGTTTCGGCCCCTGGGTCCGCGTCCGCAAGGCGACCAGGTCTTCTGCCCGCGCAATCGCCTCGTCCCCGCGATCGGCCTTGACCGCTTTGTCGATCTGATTATCCAGTTGCTTGGCTCGTTTCTCGTTGTCGCCAGTCAGCTTGCGCACTCCCAGCGCGGGAGGTTGACCGGCCGATGGTTTCGGGGCGGGCGCTTGACCGGAAGCTGGGAACGGGACGGAAAGGACGAGGGCCCCGAACAAGGGCGCGATGAGCTTGCTGAACATGAGGTGCCTCCGCTGAAACCTTCAATCCGGATCACCCACCAGCACAAGCGCAGCCCAGAAGTAGGGGTGGGCATAGGAATGGTCGTCCACGGCCAGCCGCGCGTCAAGCGTGTCACGGCGCGGGCGTCTAGTCCATCGCTACCAGGAGAACCGGGCGATCATTCACGCTGCGGATTCCTCACGCCTTTCGGAAGATATCGCGAACGCCATTCTTGGCTGTCTTCAATGACTCACAATGTCCCCCTCTTCCAACCCACGCAAGCATTCGAATCCGGTCGTCTGTGACGACCCATATCGACCGAGGGGGAGATTGCTCGAATACTTAGCGGGTTGGGCAATCTGGGAAGAAATCGCACCGCATTTCGTCTGGAAAACCTCGGTACGCGCGTCCCCCCGATTCAAGAAATGCTACCCACCCTGGCAGGCACGAGCGAAACGAAGCAGGACACGTCCCTAATAGCGGCGTAGGAAAAGCACCTATCAGGAATGCGACCCAAGGCACAACTCACCAGATTATCCAGTCTGCTAAGTGTTGGAGCAATGTCGCCCTCTGCCCGATGCAAGCAAATGCCGGTCGTGCCCGATGGTTTCGCCACGTTGATCGATACGGTCTCAGGCGCACGTGCAGCAACCGATCAGGAGGCGTATGACGCGGCTGAGGCTCTCTGGGCGAGGACCCAAGAGTTATGACCCGAATGGCATCCTTGGCTATCCCTTTACGGCGTCTGGATCGCGTGTCTGGAGGCGGGAAACCAGCTCCTCGCCTGTGACGAAGGCTGACCGTCCTGTCGTCGGTTCGGAATTCGGTTGCGGGGACGAAGACCGGCGAAAGGTGACACGCACCGTTCCTGGCCTGTTCTCGAACTGGCCGAGAATCCACACCGGTCCGTCGTGACTTGGCCGTTGGAACGAGAGGCAGCCTCTATAGAGGTTGAGAGGCGTCCCCGCTTCGGCGGCCGACTTGCTGGCGAGGCAGGCGAGGAGCGGCCTGAGTATCCTGCGAGACTGGCGGTCCGTCGTCGCGTCGGCATCGAGCACGAATTCCTGCGCTTCTCCTGAGCCTCGCGCGGCGATGGCGCAGAGCACTTCCTCCGCCAGACGCTCGACGGTCCAGTCTGGGGTGAGCGGGGCAGAAAGCAGTTCGCTAATGAGGTTATCGGCGGTCACAAGGGAATTACCCGTTTGGTCAGATTGTGCTATTCGGCCCGGAACTCATTGAGCCCGCTTTCGGGCTCAAATCGGATTTCGCCGCTGCGCGCCAGCCCCGCCGCGATTGCGTCGGCGTAGAGTCGAGCCATGATCCGCGCCGGCACCTCTACCTCTAGAATAGCCGGGCGGCCTTCATCCGGAAAGAGCGCGTGCTTGTTGCGTGCGGCCAGCTCCGGGGTGCCGGTGCTGCAGATACGTGCGTCCCCGATTACGGTCGAAAAGCCCTCGGCTGGCGGACGGCACGCGCTACCCGGTTCCCGGTACGATGGATCTGGACCATTCGCCTCGATGGCGCGGCGCGCTCGAGTGTCGTTCCATGATGCAGGATCGTCGCAGGAGGATCAGACGCCAAAGGGGGATCGCCTCGTGAATACACGATTCTTCAAGTCGGATTTTCGTCGAGCCATCTTTGCGCCCGACTGGCTCAACTCTGGTTCGTCCTCGGTAAAATCCGACGCGTCAGCGTGGGAGAAGTATGGAGAATTCGCGGCCTCAGAGCAAGTTTGGTGCAGACAGGTCGGCGTCCTCCTCTGTGCGGACGGTCGCGAGTTCGTTTGTTTGCATCACATCCGAACTAACCTGGCTCAATCCCGGTTGATTTGGCATCTTGTTCAAACACCTTTGGAGTGCATGACAATGTGGCCTACGTTCGTCGTCAAAGGAACGGCTCAGCGGCTCGGTGACTCGCAAATCAACGTCCGAGTGGCGAACGAAGAGGAGCTGCGCACGTTCTACCGCCAGCATGCGCCCGTTCGAAATCTCGATTGGATGATGACACCCCAACCGATGTTCACGGTCAGCAGGCAGCACTTGGTTGCCCGTTGCAGGCCTGGCGACGAGGTCGAGTACCTGTTCGAATTACGGCCATGCAAGGACGGCCCGAGAGCCTTTGGGCCTAACCTGTGGGTGATCGGCGCCAACTGAGAAGGCGTGCGCGGACTTTCGAGAGTCTTGCCGGGGAGGGCGAGGTGACCGCCTCTCTCCCTCCCCTTCTTTCAGGCGATGATCTTGTTCAGGATTGCACTGTGATACCGGCGAGATCGTCAAGAGTTTCTGGGCGGGCTACGTCACAGTTCGGCTTGACGATGACCTGGAAGCCAGCCGCCTGCTCGATGATTCGGAGGGCCTCGGTAACGAAGTAGTCTTTTTCGATGATGGCCTCGCGCAAGCCGCGCGGCCGGAAGTGCTCCGCCGCGCGGATGACGGCTTGCTCGAAGTCGGGATGCTCAAATAGTCTCATGCCCCGAGCGCTCCTTCGCTTGCCATCGCCGCGCATGAGCCAGCGCGGCGAGAATTCCGAAGCCAAAGCGGGAGAGGGGATTCAAGCTTGCCCGCAATTCAGCCAGGACGCTTTCGGGTTGGCCGATCTGCTCGCCGATGGCTCCGAGCATTGCGCGAACGCGCGGTGGTTCAGTAGCGGAAATCTTGAGGAGGCAGTCGAAGCGCCCCGGCTCGCGGAAATGCCCGAGCAGCATTCCGACGGTCTCCTCGGATGGCATCTCACTTGACGCCCCCCGACTGCGAAGGAAGTCGAGGAGAGCGGCATCCATTTCCGAGAGCCCTCGCCACGCGGCTGGCCTGCGCGTGTGAACAAGCGCGTTCCGGTCGAGGAAGAGGCGGGGGAGGCTGGCGCTGTCGGTCGCCACCTCGATCCGCGCTGGATTCTGGGTCGTGAAACCGAGCAGGCCAGCCGCCGCGGTGCCGGCCGGGAACGCGGTCTTCTGCCGGAGAATCAGGGACCGAACGTCGGCCATGTTCGGCCGGCTCGGGCCAAACGCAGTCTGGCGCGGCCGGAAGTAAAGGCCCTTGCCCAGGCGCTGAATCACACCCTGGCGTGACAGGCGGGACAGGGTCTGCGCCACGGCCGTGAAGGGCAATCCGCGGAAGTCGGCCAGCCGCCAGACGCGCTCCCCACCGGATTCGATTCTGCGGCGGACGGCTGCGGCGGTGCTTCCGGCGTCCGATGTAATCCCCTTGGGTTTGGTCCTCATACATGCAGTGTCGCGCAAGACCACGCACGAGTCAAGTTTTTTTGCTATAAAAGTTGACATCTGCAGGGCAGCCGGGCGCTTGCTCGAGGCGGGGCGGGTTCTGCACAATCGTCAAGAGCTCGGCATCACCCAGCAGTGAAAGCACCAAAGCCCAGGACGTGGGAAACGCAAATCCTTGCTATCGCCGAATCTGCGGCCGTCTTGAGGCTAAATGCTCCTCCATCTTCCGAAACCCCACGACCCCAACTCCCGCCTGAACGGCTTGCGCCCCGAGATATTTCAACCCCTTGCTGGGCGGGATCCGGAGCACCACTTCGGCTCCCTCCTTCAACAACCGCACCGGGCCCCAGGTGCTCACGCGGAGGCCGGCTTTGGCGCACAGGGGGCCGGCCATTTGAGAGACCTGGGTCAGGCTGAGCTGGGGCAGTGCTTCGGGGAGTTGACGCAAAACTTGATACATCCCGCCGGCCGAACGGACGGTCCACCAGCGTGCCAGGCGCCGGGATAGGGCTGCGGAACCTTCGCCGGCGGCCTGCTCCACGGTCTTGATCGCCTGCTGGCGAGCCAGGGCCTTGCCGGTCGATTCGCCGCCGTTTGCGGCCAGGCCGCGGCCGGCCGATTTGATGCCTTCTCGGACCGAGGCCTTGACCTCCGAGCGGACCGCCTCGGCGGCGACCGCGCCCTCGGGCGAAACGGCCGCCAGGCTCAAGACATCCGCGACCACGAAACAAGCATCCACGAGAGCCCACGTCATCTCGGCCGATGTCGGCGAATAGCCCTGGCGCACGACATTGCCGAGATGCGTCACGTCGTAGAGGGGGAGAAACTGATAAAACCGCACCTGGCTGTCATTGAGCCGGGCGACTCGGTCCAGTCCATCCTTCTTGATCGTCCGGATCGTTGCCTGGCCGTTGTCGCCCGAGGCGAAGAGGGCCGCCAGGGCTAACGACTCGGTGAAGGATCGCCGGGTCTTGGACTGGAGGTACGCGACGGTCTCAGGCCCGGCGTCGGCCTGGGCGATCGGCGGAATGATCGCCGCGCCCTTCGTGCGGAGAATCGCGCGGAATGCGGTGTCCGTCGCGTATTTATCGAGCATGGCCAGCGCCATTGGACCATGAATGGCCAGCGCATCGACCGCCTGGCGGCGGAGGGTGGCGTCGGCAAAATCGCCGAAGACCACGTCGGCCGCGTCCGGACCGGCCTTTTTCAAGGCGCGCTCGCCCGGCTCGCCTTGCTCCACGACCAGCCGGAGCGCATGCGGACTGCCGCCCACCGCCTCGACGAGCCCCGCGGCCGCGATATGACGAAGATGACTGGCCACGGTCTCGGGCCGGTGGGTTTGCAGCAGTTCGTCCACGTAGTCGGCGTTGACTCGCAACAGGATCAAGCTCTGGTCGAGCGGCAGCGCATCGCCGAGCGCTTCCAGAATCGGCCCGTAGAGCCTGACCAGGGCGAAACCTTCCAGTCCATGCAGCCGAACCGCCTCGAGGGCGATCGGCCCGTGCTGGTCGAAGGTTCGCAAGGCCAAACGAAGGTCCGACGACCCATTCTCCAGGCTGATGAAGTTCAAGACCGCCAGCGCGTCGCCGAGCGCCGGTTCGTTGCCGCACATCCGCTGGATCAATTCGGCGATGCCAGGCGGGTCCGCCAGAATCAGGGGCAGCACGCTGGGATGCGCGGCCGCGATCCGCTTCTGGATCGGCGAGAGCCGGGCAATCTCGGCGATCAAGATCTCCCGGTCGGCACTGTCGGCCCGCTTCAAACCGAAATACTCACGCCAGTGCAAGAGGAGATCGGCGGCCGCGCTGTCTCCGACCAGGTCGCGCAGCCGGCGGAACTCGGCGGGGTGCTTTTCATGAAGGAAGACCGCTTCCAGGTCCAACCGGTCGAGAAGAACCAGGCCGCGCAGCCCATCCGTCCGCTCGATGGCCTGGGCATTCCGCCCGAATCGCTCGGCGACCCGCGCGACCAGGTCGCGGACCTGAGTCGGCTCGGACTGGTATTTCTCGAGCAGCGCGCTCTTCGGGTCGGCCCCGGCGGAGTTTACGTTCAGGGCTCTGTCGGCTGACACCCGTCCGGCTGCGTCGCTCGGTTCGACTCGCTTGAATGCCAATTTGGTCAGCACGCCCAGCGCGGCCACGAGCGCGGTTATGGCCAAGATCCGCTTCATCATCGATGGTATCGTCCCGAAGTCGAGGCCCGGTCGTGACGGCTCGGTGAAGAATGATCGATCGATCCCAGATCGTCAATCTTCTCAAATCGATCCACAACCATTCTAAATGGGAGATCGCCGGAACCGCGGCGATATTGGGAAGAATGTGTGCTTGCAAAGCTGCGATAAGCGCCAAAACCTGAAATGCCAAGTCCGGAATCCGACTTTCCAAGACTCAAATCCCAAAACGCAAGACCCAATTCGGAAAACCTCCTCCCGTCGTGCGCGATTGCCAACGTAGTCGTCACGCTCTGCGTGATACTCTTCTCCCCGGCAATTCCCCACCGCTCGGTGGTATGATGCTAAATCGGAAAAGGACGCCTCACAACATCATGGATGCTCGAACAATGGACCAGACGATTGCGCAAACCATAGCGTCATTGCACAAAGAGCAGCTCGGGAGAGTGCGGACCAAGATCGTCGCCACGGTTGGCCCGGCCTCGAGCGAGCCGGCGACGTTGTGCGCCATGGTCGAGGCTGGGGTGGATGTCTTCCGGCTCAACTTTTCCCATGGCGTCCATAGCGAGCATTCCGCAGCGCTGGAAACAATTCGCCAGATTGCCTCGGAGAGCGGGCGTCAAATTCCGATCTTGCAGGATCTTTGCGGCCCGAAGATCCGGCTGGGCCAGATTCCCGATGACGTCGTCGCCTGCGACCATGGCTCGGAATTCATCCTTTCGTCGCAGGCTGGCCCGCCGAACGATCCTCATTGGCTCAGCTCGAGCTACCGGGCCCTGGCCGACGACCTCGAGGTTGGCCAGACGGTGCTCTTTGCCGATGGCACGGTTGCGATGGACGTGATTGAGCGAGGGCCGGGCTGGGCGCGGCTCAAGGTGGTGCTCCCGGGATTGATCCGGTCACACCAGGGCATCAACGTGCCCTCGGCGGGCCTGAGCTTCGCCGCTCTGACCGACAAGGACCTGGCCGACCTGGACTGGACGGCGACGCATACGATTGCCTATGTCGGTCTCTCGTTCGTGCGCAAGGCGGAGGACATCGTCTGCTTGCGAAGGGAGCTCGATCGCCGCGGCAGCCGCGCACGGATCATCGCCAAGATCGAGAAGCCGCAGGCCCTGGAGAACCTGGATTCGATCATCGCCGAGGCGGATGCCGTCATGGTCGCGCGCGGCGACCTGGGGGTCGAGCTGGACGTGACGCGCGTGCCCGCGATCCAGAAGCAAATCATCAGTGCCTGTCATCACGCGCGTGTGCCCGTGATCACGGCCACGCAGATGCTCAACAGCATGGAGACCACGAACCGGCCCACCCGCGCCGAGGCGAATGACGTCTTCAACGCGGTGCTCGACGGCACCGATGCCGTCATGCTTTCGGGTGAGACGGCCATCGGTCAATATCCCGTCGAGTCGGTCAGCATGATGAGCCGGATCGTGGGCGAGGCCGAGTCGCTCTTGTTTTCCAAGCTCAGGGCCAGCGCTCCGTGGACCTGCCCGATTGCAAACTGGCCGGTCGCGGACGTTCCCGGCGCGAATCACGCGATCGCGCGAGCCGGGCTGGTCAAGCCGATCACCGAGAGCGTCGTCGAGGCCGCCAGCCAGATTTCCCGACGTCTGAACGCCGCGCTGCTGGTGGTCGCCACTTATTCGGGACGGACGGCTTTGGCCCTCTCCAAACAGCGGAACCCCGCTCCGACCCTGGCCCTGGCACACGACCCCGAGACCGCCCGCGCGATGAGCCTGTTCTGGGGCGTGACACCGCTGCTCATCCCGCAGTTGACCGAAGAGGACCAGCTTCGCTCTTTCGTACTCGAATGGTGCAAAGCGCGTGGCTTGATCGGGCCGGGCGACTATATCGTCGGCATCCGCGGCGCAACGCCCGCCTACCCGGCCCACAACGAAATCGTGGTCCACGAGGTTCTCTAATCGGGTCACGCGCCTTGCCGTTGCCGTTGCGAGCCGAGTCGGCCATACTGGCATTTATTGGCAAGGAGCCTCAATTCGGGTTGCCGATCAGTTTGCCTTCGTTTCCGCGGCCATTGCCCTGGCAGTATCGGAGGTATCGGGATGATTGGATCCGTATTTGTCTGTTCGACTCTTTTTGTCCTTCAGGCTGCGGGCCCTCTGCAATCCCGGGACCAGCAAGAACCGACGTCCAAGGCGGCGGTTGAGGTTGACTCAGGCCAGGCGCTCGCGAACTATAACGCACTCAGGCAGAAGACGCCGTTGACGGCCGCCGCGCAGTGGAAGCTCGGGCTATGGTGTGAAGAGCATGGGCTGAAGGCCGAAGCCTATGTCCATTTCTCGGAAGTCGTGCGTCTGGACCCGCGGCGCGAGGCGGCTTGGCGAAAGCTCGGCTTGAAGAAGGTCCACGGCCGGTGGACGACCGATGCCCAGATCGCCGAGGAGAATGAGCAAAAGAAGGCGGACAAGCTCTGGGCACCGAAATTGAAGAAGCTGCACAAGGACATCCACGGGGCCCACGGAGCCAAAAAACGAGACGAAGCCCAGGCCGCGCTCCTTGCCATCACGGACCCGAGGGCCATGTTGTCGGTCTACCGCGAGTTCGGCGGGGGTCGAGTTCGACCAGATGATCTTGATCCAGGTCCTCGGCCAGATCGACAAGCCGATCTCGTCGAAGATCCTGGCAATTCTCGCGGTGTACGGCAAGTCGTCCCAAGTCCGGGGAAAATCGACCGAGATTCTCCGCGGCCGCCCGGCCGCCGACTTTCTGGATGTGCTGGTCGCCATGATGATCGACCCGCTCAATTATGAGGTCAGGCACGTCGGTGGCCCTGGCTCGCCGGGCGTGATCTTCGTTGAGGGCGAACGCTCCAACGTGGCGCGGTTCTATGCTCCGCCGCCGGCGCCCAACGTCGCGCCGGGACCGGGCGACATCATCTCGTTCGATAACGCCGGCATGCCGATCATCAACCGTCCCGTGATGAGAATCTCGGGCGACAGCACGATACGCGGGCTCCCGGGATCGAAAACCCCGGTGCAAGACCTGGCAACCATGACCACAACGTATGCTGCGATCTCCCCGGCACAGCTCATGCTCGAGGCCCAGAAGGGCGCCGCCATGGCGGAGGCCCAGCTCGAGGCCGACGTCGCGCAGATCAAGTCAATCAACCAGGATCGGAAGCGGTTCAATGACCTGGTCATGGCGGTCGCGAAGGACGCCACCGGGAAAGACCATGGCAAGACACCCAAGGAATGGCGCGAGGCTCTTGCCGGTGGGAACAAGTCCAGCAAACGACCCTCCCAGACCCCAGAGAAGCGGACAATTCCCGAGGAGGTGCCCCTGGCGTATAACCCCATGTTCGCGCCGGTGGGATTCTCGGTCCAAATCCTGACCCGAGCACGGGCCTTAGAGGACTCCTGACCGATGTTACACCTAGTTTCCGGTCCGGAAACTCCCAACCCCTAGATCTCTGCAACCAGTGCAGGTGTGATTCGGGCTTTCCCGCCCGACATTTCGGAGTGTCATGTACCACGCGGCGCGGCCGCCCATGGCCCGGATCATGGTGATCGATCAAGAGGTGCGCGGCCGGTCATGGCCCAATGCCAGCACGCTGTCGCGGCGGTTGGTGAGAGGAAGCTTTCGGGCCGTTAGCGGCGATGGCAGCTACGATGTGGCGCTGCGGTTCGCTCCTGAAGCCGCCGGCCGCGTCGCCGAAAAAGAGTGGCATGCCAGTCAAACCCTCGAGCACCAGCCTGACGGCGGCTTGATCGTCCGATTTCACGTCACTGACCTTCGCGAAATCAAGCGATGGGTGTTGTCGTGGGGCGCCGAGTGCGAGGTGCTAGAACCGCGTGAGCTGTGTGAGCTGATCGTGCAACTGCGGATGCCGAAGAGGAAGTCAGTCCCCGTCCGCAGCGACAACGCCCTGAACCGGCGGCGCGGCCAGAATGCGCGGGGCCGCCACCGCCTGGTTTCGTCCGTGAGCTTGTGCTTGTGCCAAGGCGTTGTCGGCTGCCTCGAAGAGCGAAAAAGCGTTTTCGGCCGAACTGGGAAACGTGGCGACCCCGACAGAAACCGTGATCTTCATGCCGGGCTGATCGGCGAACAACCAGCGCGTTTCGGCGACTTTCTGACAGATCATCTCGCCGACGCGCAGAGCGCCTAGATCGCACGAGCGCGGCAGTACCGCGGCCATCCGGTCATCATCGAGTCGCGCGACAACGTCGCTTGAGCGAATCAGCGACAAGACCGTTTCACCCACCCATCGGACGAGACTGTCGGCGACGTCACGCCCCAAGAGCTCCTGGACCCCGTGCAGGCGGTCGATCGCAACGCACACCAACGAGAGCGGCTCACGATGCCGCCGCGCCTGACCGAGTGCAAAGGGCAGCACCGCGTTCAAGAACGTCGCGTCGTGCAGCGTCTTCGGACAATGCCCGCCGCAATCCGAGTCGAGGGCACCCATCGCTCCATTGTTATCGGGCAACCCCTCGAGAAGCGCGTCCGGCACCCCGTCGCCTGGCCGTTCCAGGCTTCGGCGCAAGCGTTCGAGGGCACAAACGGTCAGGCCGCAATCGGACGTTACGGTTCTGGGCTTTGCCGTTGGATTTGGTAACAGTTTCATGACCGGGCCGGTGACTCGCAATGGGAATGGGTTCATCACGGTGAGTCCAGTCAAACCTAGGTCATGAGCGGGGGGAGCGTGGAATCGGCCTTGTCAGGAATGTCGAAAATGATCAGGATGCGGCATCGATCGACCGATCCCAGTTGAGGAAAATGAACGTGTGGGCGTTTTCGCAGGGAGGCGATGGCGTCGATGGGGTATCGGAAGCGATTTGCGGCAAGGTCCCTGGCGAGCGCCGGTTTCGTCGTTCTGCTGCTTGGCCAGACCGGCTGCTATTCGACGCAGACTGGCTGGCGCCCACCGAGCGTCAGCCGGATCTTTGCTCCGGCACCCTTGATCCCGAATCCCTTGGTCGTCCCCTCGGCCGACTATGAGACGGTCTGGAACAAGACCGTCGCCGTGGTGGACAAATACTTCGACATCGAGTCGGAAAACCGACTGGTGCGCACGATTCGCACTCAGCCCCAGATGGGAGCGACCTTGCTCGAGCCGTGGGCGCTCGATTCGGTGACATTCCACGATCGACTCGAAGCGAGCATGCAGACAATCCGCCGATTCGCCATCATCAAGATCGACCCGGCGCCGACGGGCGGCTACCTCGTCAAGGTTGAAGTGCGGAAGGAGTTGGAGGACCTGGCCAAGCCCGACCGACAGGCCGCCGGCCGCGCGGTCTTCTACAACGAATTTCCGGTGAATCGCGCCCGCGAAATCGTCGGTCCCGTTCCGGTTCCCCTCGGCTGGATCCCGCGCGGGCGAGATCCGAATGTGGAACAAGCCATCCTCGCCGGCGTCCGCGATGCGTTCTTCCTGTGAGGATCAGTACGCGTCACCGCTGATGACTTCTCCCCCCGCGATGGTGCCGAGCGACCGCCATGTCATGCCGTCGATGGTTGATTTGATGAAACGCACGCTGCCGTCGCCCAAGAGGGCGTTGACGCCGCCGGGGTGGTAGCTCCGAGCCGTGATGGCCCCGTATAACGGCTGGTTCTTGCTGATCAGCAAGGTCAAGATGTCGAGGTCGGCGCCGCTGATCGGATTGATGGCGGCCTTGTTAGGCGGAAAGGCCGTGGTCATGCCCGTCTCCTGCGAATTGCCGTCGACCCAGGCGGTGTGCCCGGCGCCGGGCGGAACGGCGTTGCAGGCGGCCACAGACGTATACTCGACGGCGACCGAGAGTGGACTGGCGTAGGGAGAAGGGAGCGGAGCCGTCGGCGAGCTCAGATTTGCCTCGGAGAACTGCCCGCCGACCTGACAGAACGGGTTGAGTGCTTTCACGTCGGTGGCGAGGAGGGTCATGCTCGTGCCGTCGATGAACTCCGACATCCGCCGGCTCACGTTGGGGCCGAAAACGCCGCGCGTGACCGGTGGGTTGTTGTAACCGCTTGGAGCGAGCGCGTTCCAGATGAACCAATCACCCTCGTTCATGCCATAACAGGGCACGCGAGCGTAGACGCCGGAGGGAAAGGCAGTCATACCGGTGATATTCGGGTCGCTGGGGCAGAGGAAGCAGGTCAAGGCAAGGCCGACGACGGTCGAGTTCTGCGCGGTGCGGTGCGTGAACAAGAAGTTGATCGCATTGAACGCCACCCCCTGTTCCATGAACGGGAGGATTCGAGCCTGAACGCTGAATCCGTTGTAAGTAAAGGCCCCGTTAATGTAACCGGCGACGTTCGACGGTGGAAACGCGGACGCAATGCTCTCGTAGTTATGCAAGCCCAAGCCGATTTGCTTGAGGTTGTTGGTGCACTGAATGCGCCGGGCCGCTTCGCGCGCCGATTGCACGGCGGGCAGCAAGAGCGCGATCAACACCGCGATGATCGCGATCACGACCAGTAGCTCGATCAGGGTAAATCCGCGGCGGCAGCGCATGAACTCCTCCCGGTGTACAGGTTACGCAGGATGATCCGCGTCAATCATATCACGGATCTTTCCGCAAAAACACCTTTTTGTCAGATGTGGGACAGCCGCCCTCGGCTGTCCGGACAGATGACAGCCGAGGGCGGCCGTGCCACAAGAAAGACATTTGCTGCATTTATTTTTCAACGGCCCGACACGCGGCTAAGTGCGACCGCAGAATTGCTTGGGCCGAGGGTTGGGCTTTTTGACATGAATGGCCACCCCGGCCGCCGCCTCTGATCGGACCCGGCGGCCGGCCCGCTTTGCTTCCCGAGCGGTTCCATTTAGGCGACCGGCGGGCGGAAATTCACCCGAAAACACCTGCAACGCGCAGGCCGAATCCTACGAGCCCGACGCGCCAGCGAGTGAATTCCGGCAGGGGCCACTCACTCGCTGGCGCGTCGGGCTCGTATGGCCAGGACTCTAGTCATGGGTAAGAGAATTCCTGCCGTTCGCCTTAGCCATTTGTCGGGTCGTTGTTATTTTTTTGCTTTCCCTGACGTCGATCCACGCACCTCACGCCCCGGCTCGGCTGGCGCAGTGCAAAAACCTCGACATCGACACCCGCGGCGAAATGTGCCAGGGGAGCCGCGCTGGGCCGGTGCAAGCCGGCGGCGAGCAAGAGGGTTTCATCGAGCGCGAGGATTTGTGCGGTCTGAAGCGGATAGGGAGCGTGATAAACGCGCCCCTCGTAGAGACAATCTTGCCATACTGTGTAGAGGATGTATCGCTCTACCAGGAAGTATTCGAGTGTGCCGGGCTGGGCGGGTTGAACGGCGCCGTCGGGTGTGGCCCGTATCGCGTAGGAAGCCGGCAATGGGGCTGGCCATTGTCTGACTCCGGCGTAAACAATCGATTTCGAGTGGCCCGTCGAGCCCGCTGGCTCGCGCTCGAGGAACATCTGCGCGCGGTGATAAGGGAGGTGGAAAAACGCTCGGGCCAATCGGACTGCGCACGAATTGGCTGCATCGAGGCTGAAGAACCAGACGCCCGGGTTGCGGCCTTCCACATGGACGTAGGTTCGCACGTTGGTCTCGTGAAAGCTCGAGAGCCCCCAGACCGACGGCAGTCCAACCGGCCGCACTCCGGTCATGGTGAAGGGAACCAGACCGAGATAGGCCCTTCCCTCGAAGAGATCGAGATCGAGCTCGGGAGGTACAAAGGGCCGGACCATTTCGGGGGGAACCGGCCAGTGGGCGAAGAGCAATTCGCGCCATTTCTGCCGCATGACGGCCCGTCGATCGGGCCGGCGAGTCGGACTGCCCCGGTCGATTGCGGCCGTTGCATTCGGCGCGGCGCTCGAATATGGCTGCGCATCAGGAGACATGGGTGAAATCGACTCGCTTTTTCGGTTACGGCAACGAGCGGAGAAACCGCCACCCAGATAAGGTGCATCAGAGAATCAGGGATTCTCTATACGATAATAACAGCCCGCGGCGATGTTGTCTTGAACGGCACCAATCCGCTTTGGTACCGTCAACGGATTAGCAGCCTCCATTCATCTCAACAGAAGAATTTCGAGCTTCCCTCTTGACACAGCCGCAACCAAGCGTGAATGATAGCTGACTACATTGCAGGCAGCCATGAGTTGAGTACGGTGTGGGATTCGCAGCCGTGACGCGAATTTGGGCGTGTGACGGCCGAATTCCGCCCCCGCATGAAAACTGCGCCTCGACATTATGGGAGATTTGACTCCGACCAGTTAAGCCTGCATGTTTTGTCTATTCCTTGAAGTTTATTGCGCTTCAGTAGCCAACGCCGGCGGCACAATCGGGATCACTGGCACAAGCGTCACGGTGCGAGCAGCGACCAACGAAGGTGGGAGACAACGCAATGCGTACAGGATCGTCGGACACCCTATTCCAAGGGCACCGCGGCCGGACTCGCCGGGACGCCCGGCTCAAGAGTGGCAGGAAGTCGCGGTTCCGCCGGTTGGATCTGGAAGGCCTCGAGAATCGCCTGCTCTTGGCCACGGCGCCGGCGGCGGTGGACACGACGGTCAACGGCTCGGCGCTGGGACCGATCAGTCTGACGAATCTGACACTCGCCACCGAGCAGGGCGATGCCAACAGCCCGACGGTCGCGGTCGACCCTTATGATTCGCAGAAGGTATTCGCGGTCTGGGGCCTCGACGGGTCGCAGATCGTTCCCGCTGTGACCGCGCCGACGGCCGTCGTCGAGGGGGCTTACTCGGATGATGGCGGGGCAGACTGGACGTCTCTGGGCGTGAACGTGAACCCCCCGATGACGGACCCCCTGACCTTGACTTCCTACGAGCAGATCACGGACCCGAGCGTTGCGTTTGACAGCCAGGGGAATGTCTACGTGCTGGCCCTCCAGTCCTCCGGCGCCACGGATGGTGCGCTGACCCTGACGAAATTCAATTTCTCCGGCACTTCGCCGAATTCCGTCGGCCTGCCCAACAACGGCATCATCTATCAGTGGATAACCGGCGCCGACGCGGCGACCACCCCGACCCTGGCCGTCGATGCGGGCACGTTCCCTTCCGGGCAAACTCCTCCGGCAGGCGTGCCCACCGATCCGTATGTGAACAACGTCTACATCGCCTGGGCCAGCATTGACGGCGAACCGGCCGCCGGCGCGGTGGTATTCAACCCCGACAGGATCGAGATCGTCGTTGGTACGCCCGTTCCGGGCGCATCGGGGAATCAGTCAACGATGGCTTTCAGTGGTGTGAGGACGGTCAATACCGGCGGCAACTTCACCACGCAGATCGACACCCACCCGCAGCTCATCATCAACCCCGGCAATTCCGGCGATCCCGGCCAGATCACCGTCGGCTGGGAGGACGCCGGCACCGCCGACGCCGCCAACGGGGGCAATCCGCCGCTGACCTTGCTGATGTCGAACATCGTGCAGCCCGGCAAAGCGTACGGGTTCATCAGCGGTTCCATCGGGGCCATTGCGCCCGCTCAAAGCCTGACCATCAACGGCACGACGGTAACCGTTCCGGTGACGACGCCCTTCAGCGACTCGGTCAGCGTTCCCAACCCGGCGAGCATCAACGACCTTACCGTCACGCTGGCGGCGACCGATCAACAGTCGATTGGCAATTTGCAAGTTGTGCTGGAGGCTCCCAACGGGGCCGAGATCACACTGGTGGAAAACCAGATCAATGCCGCCGCACAGGCCAACACCAGCGTCGGCCTCCCGACCGGCAACGCCATCGGGGTCTATGGTTTCACCACCGGTGCAACCGGTAACCCCGGGCAGGTTGTGGGGACGACCTTCGACGACAATGCCACCCGGAACATCTTCGATCCCACCAACGCCATCCCCCCGGTGAACGGGAACACCGCGGTCGACTATGTCGGCTTCTTCCGGCCTGAATTCGGTAGTCTGAAGAACTTCCTCACGTCAGTTGGGTCGGCCAATATCAACAATTCGTGGACTCTGCTGATCACGAATTACAGCCCCACAATCACCGCGGGTGTCGCCAACCAGGCCACGCTCAGCGCGTTCAGCCTCCAGTTCAGCACGAGGATGACCACCCCGGCGGGAGTCTCGCCGAGCAGCATCGCCAACGAATTCGAATACTACTACGGCACCAATACGGCCCCCTTCTTTACAATCGTGGTCCCCGGCTCGCTGACTGATACTTACCCCACCACCGCGCCGTCCACGCCCAACGGCGTCGGCCCGGGCCTGGTCTTTGCCGAGGACAACACGCTGGGGCCGTACAGCCCGTATCAAGGCCGGATCTACGCCGCCTTCGTCGGCTATTTCGACGCCGCGATTTCGGGCCCCACCAACCCGACCACCAACACCGACATCTTCCTGGTGTACTCGGACAACGGCGGACAGACGTGGAGCAGCCCGGAGCTCGTCAACGCCGACCAGGCATCCACCGACGGTTATAGCGCTGCGAACGATTCGGAAGCGGACCCCAACAACGAGCTAACCGGCCGGACGCAGTTCCAGCCTGAGCTTGCGGTCGACCAGTTCGACGGGGACCCTGGTTATCTCGTGGCGCGATGCGCGCGACGACGCCGGCAATGCCCGGGTCGCAACCTACATCACCACCAGCATCGACGGCGGCCAAACCTTCGGTCCCGCGACCTACGCCAACCCGCCCAAGACGGCCGTCGACGCGATCACCGGGGCGACCAACATCATCGGTCCGGCGTCCGACAACGAGTCGGCGGGGAACCCCGCCACCGACGCCTTGTTCGGCTATGGCAACCAGATGGGCTTGGCCGTTGCCGGCGGACAGCTCTTTCCGATCTGGGCGGGCAACTTCAACGGCCCCAATGGCGACACCAACGACAGCTACTACAACGGCGCAGTCACCTCCTACCCGCTGAACATCTGGTACCAGCCGATGACCATCGCGGCCGGGCCGCGGATCATCTCCACCACGACGGGACCGGTGGTGGCGACCACGCTGACCGGATCGGCCGTCGATCTGCCCCAGTTCATCCCGCCTACCTTCCCTGTATCTGTCCCCTACGAAGGTGTGTCCGGCCCGGGGGTGCTCGATTCGCAGGTGGTGATTCCCGCGTCGGGCAACCCTGGCACCGTGGACAGCTCGCTCGAGGTGGAACTGAGAATTACCAATCCGAATGATTCCAAGTTAAGCGCCGTGCTGATCGCGCCCGATGGGACGCCGGTCACGCTATTCGCGGCCGGAACCCTGGCCGGCGCGAACCTCACGAACACGATCTTCAGCGATGGGGCAGCCCATCTGATCACCGCGGGTACCGCGCCTTACACCGGGACCTTCAAGCCCGAAGATCCCCTGGGACTGGCCCAGTTGATCGGCAAAAACCTCGCCGGCACCTGGACGCTCCAGATCACCAACGATGCGATCTATGCAGCGGGCGGCGAAGTCAATCTCGTGAGCTGGTCGCTCAAAACCTCAACGGCAACCTACCTGGCGCAGTCGGGGCCCACGACATCCACGATCCCGATCACGGGCGACCCCAGCCTCAATGTCGGCAGCCTCCAGGTCACACTCTCTCTGGTCTATCCGACTGACGGCGCCCTGACCCTCAAGCTGATTGCGCCTGCCACCAACAATGTCAACTTCACCGGCACACTGACGCAAGGGTCGGCGTCCGTCACGGGCGTCAGCAGCACGGTGGGGCTGGTCGTCGGGCAGACCGTGACCGGGCTCGGCCTCCCGTTTGGAACCACGATCCTGACCATCAACAGCTCGACCGATACGCTCATGCTCTCGGCGGACGCGGCGGTCGGCGGCTCCAAGAGCCTCACTGCCAGCTATTCCGTGACACTCTATCAAAAGCCCGGCGATACCGGCCAGAGCTTCACCAACACGACCTTCTCCGATTCGGCGGCCCAGTCGATCACGGCCGGTACCGCGCCCTACACGGGGACGTTCCAACCGGTCCAGTCCTTGAGCCTTTTCAACGGTCTGCCGGCCGGCGGCAACTGGATGCTCGAGGTCGATGGGGGAACCGGCCCGAACGGGGGGATCCTCCAGAGCTGGTCCCTCTCGGTCAATGGGGTCGCATCCAAGCCCACGAGCTTCGACGTCACTTTCGACCGCCCGATCGATCCGCTGGCCCTGATCAATGCGGGGCAGGCGACCTTCAGCGCCGCCGATGTCCAGGTCTTCTACCACGATACCACCAGCGGCGATGCGTCTATCCCCCTCATGGTCACCGGCGTCACAGCCATCCAACCGGCCTACTATGTGACGGACCCGACCCAGGACGGCTACGACGGCTACACCAACTTCCTGGTCACGTTCAACCCCGATGAGCTGCCGACCGGCAAGCCCAGCGGGATCACCGATTACACGGGGACGTACAGCTACGTGATCGCGCCGGACAACGGGGCCGCAACACCGACGGCGATCAGCTCGCCGATCTGGTCGTACGCCACGGTGCCGCAGCCCGAGCCGGTCATCACACCCGTCAAAATCACCCCGACCCCGCCGGGCGGTGAGATCGTGGATCCCAAGGCGTCGGTCTCGCCCAATCTCTCGATCCCGACCTGGGGCCCGGGCGGCTCGGGGACTCAGTACGACCAAACGACCTCGACGATCACGCTCAGCGCTTACAACAACGAGACGATCAACGGGCTGACCGTCAACCTGACGATCACCGACCCGCTCACGCCCCCCGGCCTGGGCAACGATGGCGACCTGGAACTCGAGCTCACTGCGCCCAACGGCAACACCATCGTCCTCTACGAGAAGCCCGGAGACACCAACCAGAACTTGACCAACGTGACGTTCTCGAATAGCGCGGCCCAGTCGATCCTGCTGGCGAGCGGACCGTACACGAATGGGACGTACCAGCCCAACAATCCTCTGACCTTGCTCAACGGCAGCGCGGTCAACGGCGTGTACGTGCTCACGATCGACAATTTCTCGAACATCAACGCCGGTACGCTCGTGAACTGGTCGATCACCATCCACCCGACCACGTTCGGGGTGAAGTTCCAGTCCGGGGCGGCGATGGACCAGAACGCCGACGGGACGTCCGACGAGAACCCGCTGACTGCGCCGTTCATTGGCTTGAGCCCCGGCGACCTCTACGAGGCCCCGATGCCCCAGCCCACCGCGCCCATCACGTTCAACGCCACCAACCTCCTCAACCCGCCATTTGATCAGAACACGCTGCCCCTGATCTTCCCGGGCCCCTACGTGGTGTCGACCTCGGTGCCCGGCGGCACCGGCTACGACAACGAGGTCCTCAACGGCACGAACAGCTCGCTCAACGTGACCTTTGACGAGCCCATGGAGACCAGCTCGTTCGCCCCCGGCAACGTGCTCCAGATCATGGGCCCGGTCGGCTCGATCACGGGCCCCCAGAGCTATCCGTCGGATAGCACCCTCCAGACAATCCAGACGGCGCCCTCGGCAACCGAGCCGTACGTTCTGGACTCGACGTTGACCATCCCGAGTTTCGACGGCACGTTCACGATCGAGGACATCACGCTCCAGCTCAACATCGCCTTCTCGCACGACGCGTCCTTAAGCGCGGTCCTGATCGCGCCGGACGGTACCCAGGTGGCCTTGTTCTCGGGTGTCGGGGGCTTGACCGGCGCGAACTTCGTCAATACCACCTTCGACGATGCCGCGGAGACCGCGATCACCTCCGGCGCCGCCCCCTTCACCGGAACGTTTCAGCCCACCGGCAAGCTCTCGAGCCTGGACGGTAAAACGGTCGATGCGCAGAACGCCACCATTTCGACGCTGTACGGCCCCGGCGTCTGGACGCTCCAGGTCACCAACTCGAGCACGACGATCAAGGGCACGCTCGAAGGCTGGTCGTTAAACATCACGCCGATGCTCACGGTCACCGGACTTGCCTCCGGCACCTTCACCGGGACGCTTTTGAACAACTCGGCGACCGTCACGGGCATCGGCAGTACGGCGGGACTCTTCGCCGGGCAGAGCATCACCGGCACCGGCATCCCGTACGGGACGACGATCCAGGCCATCGACAGCTCGACCTCCATCACGCTGTCGGCGAACGCGACGGTAAGCGGCTCCGAGACCCTCACGTCCTTGATCGCGACAGCCGCGGCGACGACCGTGTTCCGGATCGGCTTCCCGCAGCAGGAGCTCAGCGGCACCTATACGCTCGAGATCGGCGAGAACCCCGCGACCGGTCTGTTCCCACTGGACACGAACGGCGATGCGGTCGATTCCAGCTTCGACGCGGGCCTGGACGTGCTCCGCGGCGGGGGTTCGAATACCCCGGTGACGACCGTCGGATACGCCGCCGCCGATCTGCCCAAGGTGATCCCCGCGCCGACCGTTGGGTCCACGCCGAGCCAGGTGACGTCGACGATCATTGTGCCCAACAATTTCCAGGTGCTGGGAGACACGACCTCCTCGGGGATCAGCGGTCTGCGGGTCACGGTCAATTTGACGTATCCCTACGACCCCGACCTGACGCTGACCCTCGAGCACTTCGATCTGAACGGCAACCCGCAGGGCTCGATCGCCCTGGCCACCAGCGTGGGCGCCGGCGGCAACCAGAAGGCCAACTTCACCAATACCGTGTTTGACGACAACGCGACGACGCCGATCCAAAACGCCGGCGCGCCCTTCTTCGGCACGTACAATCCCCAGCTACCGCTGTCGGACTTTGCGGGAGTGAGCGCCCAGGGGACATGGGTGCTGGTGGTCCAGAACAACTCGACGACCAACGGCACGGGCACCATCAACAGTTGGTCGCTGAGCTTCCAGAAGCCGGTGCCGACCTCGGGCCTGGGGGAGCCAGGCGCCGATAATATCAGCGCCAGCTTCCGCATCTTCAACCTGGGTCAGGCCGATGCGATGTCGGCCGAGGCGTGGACGCCGGTCGGCCCGGCGTCGAACAGTGGCACTGCCGGGCCCAGCAACGGTGCGTCGGCGGCGTCGAACACGTCGGGCAGTGTCACCGCCCTGGCGATCGATCCTTCCGACCCGACGGGCAACACGGTTTATGCGGCGGGCGCCAGCGGCGGCGTCTGGAAGACGACCGACTTCCTCACGACCAACCCGGCGGGCCCGACCTGGATCTCGCTCACCAGCTTCGGGCCCAGCAACGCGGTCAACATCGGCAGCATCACCGTCTTCCCCCGGAATGGCGATACGAACCAGTCGATCATCATCGCCGCCACCGGCGAGAACGACACGACGCCCGCCATGCCGGGCGTCGGCTTCCTGATCTCCACCGACGGCGGCGCGACCTGGGCCCTCGATGATAGCTCCGTCAACGTCGATTCGAGCGGCAACCCGCTGCCGATTGAAACGACCAACCCGCTCCTGGCGCGCAACCGGGTTTTCGTGGGCGACACGATCTACCAGGTCGTCGTCGACCCCACGCCCACGCCCTCCGGCGGGGTGATCATCTACGCCGCCGTGAGCGGACCGACTGGGGGAATCTGGCGCAGCCAGGACACGGGCGCGACACTGGACCAACATGCTCCCGGGCCAGGCGACCGCCGTGGTGCTCGACCAGGACAGCGCCGCAGTCCAGTACCCCGCCGGCAGCCCCGCCATCAAGGGCAACCTCCAGGTCGTCTATGCCGGCATCGAGGGCACGGGCGTCGAGATGAGCCCCAACCAGGGCCAGTTCTGGTCCGTGATGAGCGGCGGCGTCGGCAACCCGCTGATCGTCAACACGCTCACCGACGCGAACGTCAACCCGATTGCCCCCGCGCCTTACTCCCAACGGCGCCCAGGGCCAGATCGTGCTGGCCGTGCCCGACGCGACCGGCGAGAGCGCCGAGGACCCGATCTACGAAGGCTGGCTCTACGCGGCCGTCGCCGGCACCGGCGGCGGCTGGGACGGGATGTGGGTCACCAAGGACTTCGGCCAGAACTGGACCTCGGTCCGCATCCCCACCCTGACGCAAACCATCCCCACCAACGATGTCAATTTTGCCGATTACAGCGTCACGGGGGGAGGCCAGTTCAACAAGGAGGGCAATAACGCGATCGTCTTGACCGTGGACCCGACCAATCCCAACATCGTCTACGTGGGAGGCGGTGCTGCCCCAGGTACGACCGGTCTGGTCCGGGTCGATACCACCAACATCTGGGACGCCCACTCCCTGGTCCCGTATTCCAACTTCTCGAATGACGGCGGTCTGGTCAATCTGACTTCCATCGGGCCGGCGTCCATCAACGAATACTTTGAGGGTACTCCCTATCCCTACTTCCTGGCGTACGGGGAATTCCCAGATACGACTCCCTACGAGAATTTCATCCGCAGCCCGGACGCGCCGTTCGTGGGCAACGCGACGCTGGACGTTTTCGACTATTCCGACTTCACCAACAACGGAGCGGGCGTGACGTGGATTCCGTTCGACCCGACTGGGAACCCGGCCGGGACCGACTACCACGCCGTCGCCGCAATGACCGACCCGCTCACGGGGCTGCCGCGGCTGATCTTGGGCAACAGTCAAGGGGTCTGGACCATCCTGGACAACAACGGGACCTTCGAGACGCAGGTCGGGGCCTCCTCCTCCGGGGTGCAGCTTGGCTCTCCGACCGCTCAACTGGCGGGCCTGGATCGCAACGGCAATCTTCAGATCACCCAGTTCTACTACGGAGCGGTCCAGCCCAGCAGCGTGGCCGCCCAGCTTGCGGGCGCTCTCTTCTATGGCAGCTCCCAGGACAACGGCGGACCGGTCTCCGACCCCAACATCATCAGTAACGGGAACCTCACCTGGAGCGGGCCCACCCTTGACGCCAACACCGGCGACGCCGCCGGCGTGGCCACCGACCAGCAAGGCTCGGGCAGCGCTTACCAGTTCTTCTGGCCGTGCTGCGCCGGCAACGACACCGATTTCTTCCAGTACATCGGCCCCGGTTTGAGCGGCGCCGGTCTCAGCCCCGGCGGCCAGGTGTTCGGCGGCTACGTGGGCCGGACCTTCGGCCTGCTCCAGGCGAGCGGCGGCCTGCCGACGCCCGACCCCCAGTGGCCCTATGCGGCCGGCGCCAACTTCGCCGTCAACCCGGTCAATAGCGCCGATGTCGTGATCAGCTCCAACGCCGGCCGGGTCTTTGTCACCCAGAACAGCGGCGTCACCTGGTTCGACGTCGGCGATCCCGGCGACTTCGGCAACCCCGGCAGCTTTGACCTCGCGCTGGCCTATGGCGCACCGGACCCGAGCGCTCCCGAGGGCCTGGGCACCCTCGGCAACTTCATCTACGTCGGCACTCAGACCGGTCAGATCTACGTCACCCAGGATGGCGGCGGCAACGGTGCGGGCAACAACTGGATCAAAATCTCCGCCGGTCTGCCCGCCAACCAAGCCATCGAGTCGATCGTCACCGACCCGATCCGCGGCAGCCACGATGCCTATGCCGTCACGAGCGGCGGCGTGTTCTACATGCCCGACTCGATTCCCTCGGGCAGCAACCCGACCCCGACCTGGGTCAACATCACCGGCAACATCCACGACCTGGCGTACTCCATTTTCGGCCAGACCTACGACCCGACGCAGGACACCGCGAATTCGACCACGCTCAACCAGGCGCTCACGCTGTCGTCGATCGTGGCGGATTGGCGTTATCAGATCCCCTTCGACCCGACCGACCTCAGCAAGGGATATCACCCGGTGCTGTACGTCAGCTCGGGAAGTCCGGGGAGCAACGGCTCGGGGGTGTACCAATCGCTCGACAACGGCACGACGTGGACCCTCTTCCCCGACACGACGTATGGCGCGGTGGCGGCGGGAGGCGATCTACCGCACGTCAGCGTCACCGACCTGGACGTGTCGCTGGGCAACGTCAACGCCAACACGGGCATGCCCGTCCTGGCGGGCCCGGACCAGGCCATTGTATTCACCGGGACGCTGACCTTGGGATCGGCGTCCGTCACGGGCATCAACAACCTGGCGGGGCTGGCCTTGGGCGACACCGTCGAAGGCAATGGCATCCCGGCCGGGACGACGATCGGGGCCATCAACACTTCGGCCAAAACCATCACGCTGTCGTATCCGGCGGGTATGACCGCGACGGCCAGCGGATTGCAGACCCTGGCGGCCGCCGATCCCACGGTCACGCCGGACCCGGATCTCCTCCTGGCCACGACCTACGGCCAGGGCCAGTTCGCCATCAACCTGGCACCCCTGATCGTCGGCAACGCGGTCACCGTCACCCAGCCGACCAACCCGGGTACCGGGGCCAACGGCCTGCCGATTGTGGAGGGCCCGTTCACGATCGCGGGATCGAGCGAGATCAGCGGCTTCGGCAACACCACCTGGATCACCATCGAGGACGTGACCAACCCCGCCGCCCCAACGGTGATCGGCGGCTTCAACCCCGCCAACGGCGTCCCGGTTCCGAGCGCGAGCAACTCCACCGACTCCGAGGGCAACTTCTCCATCAACATCAATCCGGCGGCCGTCTTCGCCAACGACCACGGCGTGAAGACGATAGAGATCTTCGCCACCGACGGCGCGGGCTCGGTCGGCAACAAGGTGACCTACACCTTCGACCTCAATCCGGCCACGCAACTGGTCTTCGCTGCCAACGGCGAGCCACCGATGTCGGCCACGGCCGGTGCTAACTTCGCGGGTCCGTTGCCTGTGTCACCTGTTGTCGTCGACGCCGAAGACATCCAGGGCAACATCGATCCCTTCTACGAAGGTCCGGTGACGCTCTCCCTGGCGATCGGTGCCAACGGCACCTTCCCCGTGACAGTCGATGCCATAAACGGAGTCGCGACCTTCAATACCCTGGCAATCGACACGGCCGGAACCTACATGCTCTCGGCTACCAGCGGCGCCTTGACGCCGGGGACGTCCACTTCGATCACGATCTCCGCCGCCGCGCCCGACCAACTGGTCTGGACGACCCAGCCCCCGAGTGAGATCACCGTCAACAACGTCTTCGGGACCATACCCACGATCGAGGTGGAGGATCAATTCGGAAACCAGGAGTTCGGTTACACCCAGAACGTGAGCCTGGCGCTCCAGTTGAACGGAACCGGCGCGACTGGCGACCTGAACGGGCCGGGCGGGCCGGGGTCGCAAACCGTCCAGGCGGTTAACGGCGTCGCGATGTTCCCCGGCCTTTCGATCACCGCGGTCGGCAGCCTCTACAACCTCGTGGCGACCAGCCAGACGCCGATGCCGAACTCCGTGACCCTGACCTCGCCCTCGACCGGCATCGAGGTCGTCGCTCCGGTATTGAAGGTGACCAGCCAGCCCGCGACTCCCGTCACGGCCGGCACGCCTTTCCAACTGGTCGTCACGGCCTACACATACCTGGGCGCGGTGGACACGGCCTTCAATGACACGCTGGTGCTATCAGTCAGTAGCGGCCCGAACCCGCCAATGAACAACTTGCCGATCAGCGCAACTGCGTCCAATGGCGTTGCGACCTTCAGCGCCCTGACCTCCAACCCCGTGATCCTGGACACGGCCGGGCCCTACATCCTTCAGGCGTCTGATAGCACTCTCAATCTGACCGTGGATACCAGCACGATCACCGTGGTGGCCGCCGGGGTGGATGGGCTTGTGTTCCTGCAAGGGCCGCCGGCGTCGGTATATGCGAGAAGCGAGGTCGGTTTCGGTGTCGTGGTCGGCGCCGAGGACCAATTCGGCAACCCGACCACGTTGAGTGGCAGCGTCACGCTCCAGATCGCGTCTGCCCCTCCCGGCGGGGGGGCCCTGGACGGAATGACCACCGTGACGGCCGCGGGTGGCGTGGCGACCTTCTCCGGGCTCTCGATCAGCGTGGCGGGCAGCCCCTATACACTGATGGCAACCAGCGGCACACACAGCTCGCCGCCGTCGAGCCCGATCGACGTGCTTCCAGCCCCGGCTACTTCGCTGCAAGTGACGTTGCAGCCTCCGTCGAGTGTCATGGTTTATCAGAACTTCAGCATCACGGTCCAGGCGTACGATCAGTTCGGCCAGTTCGACCCGGACTTCAATGGCAGCGTCACGGTCGCGGTTGCAACCGGTCCGGGAACGCTGTACGGAACGGTCACGCTAACGGCGGTCAATGGTGTCGCCGCTTTCACCAACGACCTGTACCTGACCACGGTCGCCAACGGCTACACTCTGAGCGTGAGCAGTCCCGGCGTGGCGACCGGGGCGACGACCAATGCGTTCAACGTCACGGCCGCGCCTGCCAACCATCTCATCATCTTGTCGGAGCCCGTGACCAGCGTGACAGCCGGCACGGCATTCGGTTTTGTCGTCGAGGCGGAAGATCAATACAACAATCTCGCGACCAGCTTCAACGGCACCGTGACGGCCGCGCTCGCGTCGGGCCCCACCGGCGGCACGCTGGGCGGCAGTTTGATGGTGAACGCGAGCGGCGGCGTGGCCATCTTCTCCGCCCTGGTGATCGACCAGGCGGGCGGCCCTTACATCCTTTCGGCTTCGAACAACAGTTTGACCGTGCCCACCGTCAACACGAGCGCCGTTACCGTGACGCCGGCGGCGGCGTCGCAGCTCGTGGTGTCCGTCGCCTTTGCCGGCACGCTATCGATCGGATCGGCGTCCGTCACGGGCATCAGCAGTTTGGTTGGGCTGGCCGTCGGCAATAGCGTCACAGGCACCGGCATCCCGGCGGGGACCACGATCCAGGCCATCAGCACCGCGAACGATACGATCACGCTGTTGTATCCGATGGGTATGACCGCGACGGCCAGCGGCTTGCAGACCCTGGCCGCGTCCGCCGGGCCGCCGGCCAGCGTCACGGCGGGCTCACTGTTTGGGCTCACCGTCACGGCCGAGGATCTCTACGGAAACGTGGCGACGACTTACAACAGCCCGGTTTCCCTCTCGCTGGCGACCAATCCGACCACCACGGGCACACTGGGCGGAATCCTCACGGCGACGGCCAGCCAGGGCCAGGCGGTCTTCACAACCCTTCAGCTCGACATCGCGGCGTCGGGTTACACGATCAAGGCGCAGAGCGGCAAGCTGACGCCGGCGATTACCGGCCCGATCACCGTGACGCCGGCCGCCGCCTACGCGTTGTCCGTTTCGATTCCACCACCCAGCACCATGACCTCCGGTTCGCTGTTTGGCCTGCAAATCTCGGCCCTCGACCAGTACGGTAACCTGGCGACCGGATTCACGGGCACCGTGACGATCGCCCTGTACGACCCCCCGGCCGGCGCGATGCTGACGGGACCGCTCGTGGCGCAAGCAACCGCGGGCGTCGCGAATTTCCACGCAGCGATCAGCACCGAGACAGCCGCCACGTACACGCTCCAGGCGACCAGCCCCAATTTGACGTCGGTTCTGACGCCAGGGATCATGGTCATCCCGGCGCCGGCCACGCAGTTGGTGATCATGCCCGGTTCGCCCGCGACTACGCCCCCCACGACCGTGTCCCCGGGCCAGAAATTCTCTGTGGTCGTTGATGCCGAGGATCAGTACGGCAACGTCAATCCGAACTTTACCGGCATGGTTTCCATCGCGGTAGCGAGCGGATCGAGCACCCTGGGAGGAACGACCCCGGTCGCGGCCGTTAACGGCGTCGCCACGTTTAATAACTTGACATTGACCCAGTCGAGCAGCCCGGTCACGCTCCAGGTCACCAGCGTCGGAGTAACCCCCGCGCTGACCCCCGCGACGATCTCCATCAGCGTCTCCAACCCGCCGACGAGCAACGTTGCCGCGCTCCCCGCAACCACAACCACCGCCAGTTTCACCGTATCCTGGTCCGGCTCCGACGGCCAAGGCCCAGGAATCGCCAGCTACAACATTTACGTCTCCGACAACGCTGGCGCCTATACGCTCTGGCAAGCGGGCACAACCAAGACTTCGGCCACCTACACCGGCCAGGTCGGCCACACCTACGGCTTCTATAGCGTGGCCACCGACCTTCTCGGCCTGGTCCAGCCCACGCCGGCTTCCGCCCAGGCGACGACCAAGGTCGCCTTGACTCAGCCGCCGCTGCCTCTCGTCACGATGACCAACGTCCAGGACAAGACGAACAGCAAGCATCAGGTGACCGAAATCATCGTGACCTTCAGCGGCGCCGTGAACATGACCGAAGCTCAAAGCGCGGCCACGTACGAGCTTGTCGCGGCGAACACCAGCGGCTCGTTCACGGGCAAGGGCGTCAAGGTGATCAAGGTCAAGTCGGCCGCCTACAACGCCACCGCCCACACGGTGACTTTGACGCCGGCCGCATTCACCCTGTCCAAGTCCGTCGAGCTCGTGGTCTATGGCAGTGGTACCAACGGCCTGAAGGACAGCAAGAGCCGCTATATCGACGGCAATCATGACGGCGTCGCGGGAGGCAACGCGGTCGCGATACTCAAGAAAGGCGGCGTGACCATCGACGCCGTGCCGGCCGGCCCCCTCGCGACCAAGGCGCAGCGGAAAAACAAATGAGCAGGGAGTGCGGTGTTGAGTCAACTCGTTCAGCACGCCGCTCCGAAAAATCGCTCAATCAGTGACAGGATCTTGGAAGGGCTTCTTCCGTCCGCGGCGTAGACCTCGTCGCGTAACGCCTGCCGGCTCGACAGGGTTCGTGGTTGGCTCGAGTAGATTCATTCCGCTGAACTTCTACGCAAGATGCGCGCATCTTGCGATCGCCGGACAGAGCCGGCTCCTACAAAAGCCCGTGCTGCTGCGCCGTTGTAGGAGGGGGCTCTCTCCCCCGATCTGTTGGTTGCGGCTATGCCGCGTTGGGGACCGCGCAGAAATAACATTGCCAATTGTGGTGCAGGCGTCCCGCCTGCCGGTACGGGGAATGCAGGCGGGACGCCTGCACCACAATGATGAATCCGCCAAACTTATTCTGGCGCGGCGCCTTACCGGGCCTAGTCGACGCCGATGCGGCGCCGCAGCTCGGTCTCGTCGGTCTTGGCGCGGAGCCAGAGCTGCTGTTTGTCGAGCTCAACGGATCGGGCCTTTTCCAGCGCGCTTCCGAGCTCCTTGATCGTCTTGCCCTTCGTGTAGTCGACCAGGACCTTTCGCTTGGACTGGGCCTGCTCGAGGCCAAACCGCGCCTTCTTGAGGGCCAGCTCTTCGGAGGCCTTCTGGGCGATGTTGACGAAGCCCTTGTCAAACATCCGCCGCGCCCATTCGACGCGGTCCTCGGCGCGGGACAGGTCGGATTTGGCGAGAAGGACCTCGCCGTCAACCTCGGCACGATCTTGCTCGAAGGCGATCTGTTCATACTCTTCGACGGCGATCTCGGCGAGTGCGCGGGCAAGCCGCGCGGTGTGGTAATCGGCCTCGGCGCGGAGGGTCGCCTTTCTCTGTTCGAACAGACCGGCTCTTTTTAAGCGGCGTTCCGCCTCGTTGCGCAGGGTCGCCTCTCGTTGTTCGACTAGCCGGGCTCTCTGCTGGCGGATGCCCGGCTGATCGTCCGCGCCTGCGGCCGCTTGACCTTTGGCCGGTTTGGCATGCGGTGGCGGCTGCGCGGGCTGCTGGACAGTCAAGGGCGGCGCGAGCGGCTCCTGGGCATCCAGCGGCTCCGAGGCTCCCGGTCCGACCACGAGGACCCCAGCCATGGCCAGGCCATGAAAAGCGAGACATCGAGCTGATGGAATCCCCATCATGGGCGGTCTCCTGTTCGCTGCTTGGTTGGCGATCTTGCCCCCGCTAAGAAGAAATGCGTCAAATGCCATCAGTTTGGCGGTAAATTTCTCGGCCCGCAAGAGTGGCCCCTGCGGGGCCATCCGGTAGGAGCCGGCGCCGTCCAGCGATCCGGATCGGGGGACGGAGCCCTCTCCTACAAAGAATCCGAGAGACCGACAGCGGCCCGAAAGCGTCTACAGCTCACCTGGCTTCAGTTTCCCGGCAAACCAAGGATAGACTGCCGGCAGCACCAGGGTGGTCAAGACGGTCGAGGTGATGATACCGCCGATCACGACCGTGGCCAGGGGGCGCTGGATCTCGGCGCCGGGGGTGGTGGCGATGGCCATGGGAATGAAGCCCAGGCCGGCGACCAGCGCCGTCATGAGGACCGGTCGCAGCCTCACGACGGCCGCCTCGCGTGCCGCCTGGTGAGGCTCGGCTCCATCCTGGCGCAGGTGCTCGACCGCACTGACCCAGACCAGGCCATTGAGCACGGCCACGCCGAAAAGCGCGATGAAGCCGACACCCGCAGAGACCGAGAAGGGCATCTGACGGAGGAACAAAGCGAAAACTCCACCGGTCGCGGCCATCGGCACGGCGGTGTAGATCAGAAGCGCCAGCCTCATCGAATGGAACGTGCCATACAGGAGCAGGAAGATCAGGAGCATGGCCACGGGCACCACGATCATGAGCCGCCGCGAGGCTGTCTGGAGATGCTCGAATTGCCCTCCCCAGCGGAGCACATAGCCTCCCGATTCCGGCAGCTTGACGTGGGCATCGATCGCCGCCTGGGCAAGGGCGACGAAGCTGGCGATATCGCGGCCGCGGACGTTGACGCCGACGACCGCCCTGCGCTGGACGTTTTCGCGCTCAACTTCGCTCGGGCCTTCCTCTTTCACGATCTCGGCAAGGTCCTTGAGGACGATGGGCCGCCCCTGGCGGTCGACGATCCGGATCGAGCCGATCTTCTCGGGATCGTTGCGCCACGACTCGGGAAGGCGCACTGCGCAGCGGATGCCGCTTGTAGTTATCGAACACTGTGCCCACCGTGGTGCCGCCCAGCGCAGCGACCGCGTCCAGCACGTCGGACGCCTTGATTCCGTACCGGGCCAACTGGTCGCGCCGGACATTGATCCGCAGCATCGGCAGCCGGCCGGAGGTCGGGGTCTTGATGTCATGCGCGCCGTCGATTCGCGCCAGGATGCGCTCGACTTCCGTCGCCAGCCGGCGCAACACCTCCAGATCGGGCCCTTGAATGAGCACCGCGACGTCGCTCTTGACCCCGGCGACGAGCTCGTTGACTCGCATCTCGATCGGCTGGCTGAAGCCGAACTTCACTCCGGGGACGTGCTCGGTCAAGAGCTTGGTCATTTCCTCGATGAGACCGTCGCGGTCAAGTCCCGGGCGCCATTCGTTCTGAGGCTTGAGCATGGTCCAGACGTCGGTCTGGTGCACGCCCATCACATCGTTGGCGATTTCGGGCCGCCCGGTCTTGCAGTACACCAGGCGCACTTCGGGGATGGTCTTGAGCAGGTTCTCGATCTGGGTCGACACTGCCACGGCTCCTTCGAGCGAAGCCGACGGGATGCGGACCGCCTCGATCAAGAGGTCCCCCTCGTTGAGCCGGGGCATGAATTCTCCGCCGAGATTGAGCGCGAACGGAACGCTCGCTCCGGTCAAGGCCGCCGCCAGGATTACCGCTCCGATGGGGTGGCGAATGAAGGCATCGAGAACCGGCTGATAGAGATGCTTGAGCCAGCGGATGAGCCAGACCTCCTTTTCCCGCGCGCGATCGCTCAAGCCCAGCGCGGCCAGGACCGGCATGAGCGTCAGTGAGAGAAGCAGGGAGCCTGCCAGGGCGAAGATGACGGTCAGGGCCATCGGACGGAACAGCTTGCCTTCCGTGCCGTGAAGTGCCAGGATCGGCAGGTAGACGATGGCGATGATCAGCTCGCCGAACATCGTGGGCTTGCGGACCTCGATGGCCGCGTCGCGAACGATCTCTGCCTTGGGGCGGCTGCCTCCTTCGTGGGCCAATCGCCGCACGCAATTCTCGATCATGATCACGCTGGAATCGACGATCAGGCCAAAGTCGATCGCCCCCAGGCTCATGAGGCTGGCCGAGATCCCGCTGGCCAGCATCACATTGGCGGCGAAGAGCATCGAGAGCGGGATCGCCAGGGCCACGATCAAGCCGCCCCGCAGGCTGCCCAGGAGGACAAGCAGTACGAGCATCACCAGGAAGCCGCCGGCCGTCAGGTTGTGGAGGACGGTGTTCAGCGTGTGGTCGATCAGGTTGGTGCGATCGTAAAGCGGCTCGATCGTCACGCCGGCCGGCAGGCTCTTCTGGAGCTGATCGATCTCGGCTTTCACGCGCTCGACGACTTCGCGGCCGTTCTGGCCGATCAGCATCATGACCAGCCCCGTGACGATCTCACCCTGGCCGTCGCGGGTGGCGAGGCCCGCGCGGATCATCGCGGCCGGCCGGACCGTGCCGACATCGCGGACCGTGATCGGCACGCCATTCCGCTCGTCGATCACGATGGCGGCAATATCCTCGACGTTGCGCACCTGGCTGACACCGCGGATGTACCGCGCCTCGCCATCGTGAACGAGGTAGCCGCCGCCGACGTTGGCATTGTTGGACCGCAGGGCATTGAAGAGATCGGTCATCGACAGCCGGCGGCTCGCCAGCTTGTCGGGGTCTGCCTCGACCTGATAGGTCTTGTACTCGCCGCCATGAGCGTTGATTTCCGTCACTCCGGGCACCCTGCGCAACTGATAGGCGACGAACCAATCAAGGAGCGTGCGGAGGTCCATGGCCGAGATTCCCGACTCCTTGGTGGCCTTGACCTGGAACTGGAAAACCTCGCCGAGGGCCGTCGTGATCGGCCCAAGCATCGGCGTGCCGTAGCCGACCGGGATCGCTTCAGCCGCGCGGGGGATTCGCTCTCCGACCAACTGCCGCGCGCGGTAAATGTCCGTCCCTTCCTTGAAAACGATCGTGACCACGGAAATACCGAACTTGGAGATCGACCGGATCTGTTCGACGTCGGGAAGCCCGCTCATTGCTCCCTCGACAGGAAACGACAGGAACTGCTCGACCTCCAGCGGCGAGAGTGCGGGTGCTTCCGTCATCACCTGAACCTGCACGTTGGTCAAATCGGGCACCGCATCGATCGGCAAGTGGAGGGCTGAGTAAACACCCAGCCCCGCGACCAGCACGGTCGCCATGATCACGAAGAAACGATTGTTGAGCGAAGCGGTGATGATGCCGTTGAGCATGGGTAATCGTCCTTTGTCCTTTGCAAAGACTCTGGTGGCCCAGGCCCGTCCTCAGCCCGGCGAAGGGCCAGCTTCAGCCGTCTGCGAAGCGAACCATGGACCACTGACAAATAAGCGAAACGATCAACGGGCAACGAACAACCGACAACGAGGCATGGCCTGCCGTGGGCGAACCCGAACGGATGCCAGACAAAGGACAAGGGACGAACGACAAAGGACAAACGTCAAGGGACGAGGGACGACGGACGAGGGACAAAGGACAAAGGACAAACGGACTATTCCGAATCCTCCGACTGGTTCTGAAGGATGAGCTCGCTCTTGAGCATGAAGGCGCCGGTAGAGACGATCACGTCGCCTTGGCTCAAGCCGGCCTTGATCACCACGCGGTCGCCGGCCTGGCGGCCGGCCTCGACAGGTTGCAGGCGGAAAACTCGATTCTGGGGGCCCTGCTCGACGGGCACGAAGACGTACCTGGCATTCTCGATCTCGACGATCGCGCTCTGCGGGACTGTCAGCGCATTTTCGCTGGCCGAGCTGTCCAGGTTGATCCTCATGAACATTCCCAGCTTGAAGAGGCCCTCGCGGTTGTCGGTCTGGGCCAGAAGGGGGACAGTCCGCGTTTGGGAATCGACCATGGCCCCGACCGAGAGCAGCGTGGCCGAGAATTCGCGATTGGGGTAGGCCGTGGCGGTCAAGCGGAATACCCCGTCCTTGATCTTGGGCAGCTTGGCGACGTCCGACTCGGAGACGTTGGCAGTGACCCAGACCGAACGGAGATCGGCCAGGTTGAACAGGACGTCGTTGAAGTCGGCCTTCTGGCTGGGAACGGCCGACTTCTTGATGATGGTGCCGTCGAAGGGCGCGACGATCGGGTAGACGGTCACGTCTTCGTCGAGCGCGATCTTGTTGGCAAGGTCGGCGTGTGCGAGCAAGCTGGGGATGTCTTCCGAAACTCCGAGGATGCGCAGCCGCTGGGCCGCGTCGATCACGGCCGATTCGGCGAGGCGAAGCTGCTGGTCGGCCAGCCGTTTTTCCTGCGCGGCGTCGAAGCGGGCCTTTTCGATGGCGCCCTCGAGCCTGGCCTGGACGCCCTCGCGCGTATGCCGGGCCATCACGGCCGGGTGCTCACCCATGACGTTCTCGAGCTTCAAGTTCTTGGTTTTCTGTTCCTCGTGGCTGGCCATATCGAATTCGGCATACTTTTCCAGGAGAGTGCCGCGGTATTCACCCAGTTGCTTATCAGCAAATTGTTTCTCGATCGTTCGCGTATCGGTCGTGGCTCTGATCTCGGGGGACAAGACTTCGACGTGATCGTCATCATCGGGGACGGAACGCCGGCGCAATGCCAGCGCGCGGCGCAATTCGGGGATCAGCAGGGCGACATTGGCGGCGATCTGAGACTTCCACTCGGCTTCGTACCGCGCCGTGGCAAGTTCGCGCTGCCTGGCTCGCAGATTGAGTCGCGCGGTGCCGACGTCGGCGCTATCGAGCGTGACCAGAAGATCGCCACGCTTTACGTTCTGCCCGAGCACGGCGTGAACCTCCCGCACGATGCCGGCGGCACGGGGGCGCACTCCGACCTGGCGGTCCGCGTTGACCTGAATCACACCCACGACGCCGACCTCGGTCGATAATCGATCGTGGCGCGCTCGTTCGGTCGCGATGCCGGCGGCCTTGAACTTGTCGTCCGTCAAAGAGACGGTCGTGACGGCGGCCGATCCGGCGGGCTTCGTCTCCGGCTCGTCCTTTCCCGCGGCCGTCAGTGCCAGCGAACCCGCCGCGCGGCACGTGAGTCCGACCGAGCAGGTCGTAGGCCACGTAACCGACCAGGAGCGCCAGGCACAAACCCATCGCGCCCCAGGAAAATGTTCGGCTGAGCATCCTGTGGTTCGTTTCGCGTTTCGTAAATGCAATCGACATGAGAAAACCTCCCATCCCGGAGGACGTCGCTTAACGGACGAGGGATGAAAAAACGAGGAAACTGCTGTATGCGGAAGTGCGGGCAGGCCGCGGTATCGCTGTCGGCTCGCGGGGAGCAACCGGTTTGTTTGTGGCCCGCGGCCGAGTGGGCGACGATCGGCGCGTCGCGAGTCCGCTCTTGCCAGGACGTCAGTCGGGCCGACCGCGATCATGGGTTGACAAAAGTCGGCGTGCCTAACGAATCGATCGGCGGCGCTGACTGGCCTTGCGCCGGACGCGACGTCCTGCGACTCAGCAATTCCAGCGTTGGAGAAGCGCAATGCGCCCGGCGCGCACTCCATCGGCAGCGCCGTGCGGAAAGAGCGAGAAGCAATCCCGGCAGGATGAGGTCGGAGTGAACTGACTTGCAAGATAGGCACAATCGGCTGCGGCCAGACAGTTAGCCAGATCCTCCGCGAACCGGCCGCGAACATCCGGGCTGATCACCGGTTGGTCGAGCCAATCCGGCTCGGGCCAGTCGCTGAAGTGTGCGTGCAGAACCGGCCCTCGGTGGTCGTCGCCGACTGGCTGGTGCGGATCATCGGGCTCGGCCAGTGGGACGAACCAGTGCCAGTGCAAGAGCGCGACATCGTCGTCAGACGCGGCCCTTGGATGCCACCTCAAAAGGTGGTCGTGGAAGACGCAGATCTCGCCGGGCGCGTCGTGGTGGCGGATGTTGTGATAATCCGCCAGGGGCAACGGGACCCGAACCACGCTGGCAATCAGCAAGCTGATTCCCAGCAGTTTCCCCCAATGCCAGTCTGTCCGCCGTTTTAACGACACGGCCCGTCCTCGGACGTGGATGGATGGCTCAGGCGAATCGCGGCAACCCGTTCCGGTGTCAATCGGCCGGGCTGATCAAACAATCCCACCCAATATTATGGTGCAGCCTTCAGGCAGGGTCAAGCATGCGGACTTGACAACCCTCGCCAGAAAGGCAAACTGAGGCGTCATTTCGGCAGGAAGCATGGCCTCGCCAAGGATGTTGAGGATCGGATTGACCATGTTGCGCGAGTTCGCCGCAGTTTTGGGTTCGCGCCGGATCGCCTGCTCGATCGGTTTGTGGTTGGCAGCGACGCTCGCCGGCGGCGGCAGCCTGCACGCGGATGACGACCGCGGAGACGCATCCGACCGCTCACCCCAAAGTCGTACGGAAGAAGCACATACGCCTCATCTCTCAGTGAGACGCTACGAGATTGGGGTGGGGCCGCGGTCTTACTGGCTCTTTGAGCCCGACCAGCCCAAGCCCGAGCGGGCGCCGGTGGTTGTGTTTCTCCACGGGTGGTTTGCGGTCAATCCCGGCTTTTACGGCGCCTGGATCGACCACCTGGTCCGGCATGGGCGGATTGTGATTTTTCCTCGGTATCAGAACGACGTCAACACGATGCCGCAGGAATTTTTGCCCAACGCCCTGGCAGCGATCCGCGACGGCCTGGGAGCCCTCAGCGCCGGCGTGGTTCACGTGAGGGCCGACACGACGCGATTTGCACTTGTCGGCCATTCGGCGGGTGGCAATTTGGCCGCACAGATTGCGGCGGTGGCTTCCGATCCCCACGCCGATCTACCTCTCCCGCGCGCGCTCGTGGTCGTCATGCCGGGTGAGTTGATCCCCGCCCGTCAACCGAGCCTGGATCGAATACCCGCGTCAACCCTCCTGCTGGTCATCGTTGGCGAGGAGGATCTCGTCGTGGGCGACTTGCGGGGACGACAGATCTTCACCGAGGCGACAGCGGTTCCCCGCACGCGGAAGCGGTTCATCCTGTTCCGATCCGACCGGCACGGCTATCCTCCGCTGATCGCCGAACATACTGCGCCGACTGGGGTTAATCACCGGCTCGACAACGGCGAGGGCGTGTTTCGCTCGCTGCAGAAGAGCTTTGGGGATGTCAATGCACTGGACCGCGCCGGTTTCTGGCGGATGACCGACCTCACACTCGAGGCGGCATTTGACGGCAAGACCCTTGATGATGCGACGCGCGACCTGGAGAAGTTTCGGCACCTCGGCTACTGGAGCGACGGCCGGAGGGTCACCCCGCCAGTCGTCGGCGACGACCTGAGCACGATACCGCGGGTGATCCTCGGCAATGGACTGCGCATTTTCCCCCTGTCAGCGCCGTCGAAGCCGAGCGTGGCCCTCGATTCCGGGCGCCAACCATGATGGCGCGAAAAGGTGTCAGGAACGAATGGCACTCGGTTATTCCCCTAAGCCGCTTGCAGTAGGCGTTTGTGCGCCTTTCGTCGCGGTTCCATAAGAAACTTTTGTGCCTTCGGTCGTCGTTTGTTGGCGCGGCTCGACGCGGCCGGGTCGATCGCCGACCTCGTGCGCCGAAATCGCAGTGAGCATCACCTCCACCAAGTATTCCCTGACGCTGGGCGTTGCTTGTCGCAAGGCCTCCTGGAGCGCCGTCATCGTCTGAAGCGTTCCCTTGAAGCTCAACTGTCGCGGTTGCTTACCGTGCGCCTCGGCGGCCTGGGCCGCCACGCCTCGGATCAAGTTGTAAGACAGTAAATGTATCCAGATCTCCTTCTCCACCATATCAGGCGTCTTGCATCGCAGCACGTCCATTTGGAGTACGTCTTTAATTGAGCGTAAATCTAATTCTATGTTCCATCGTTGTAGGAAAAGGTCTGCCAGCTCTTCCTTGGTGTACGCCTCCGCGTCGAGCATCGTCGTCACCAGCACCAGCTCGTTGACTCGGAAGCCGGGCTGCTGAACCTTGAATCGCAGTTCGCGGACCTTGATCTCGCTGGGGATCTGCGCATAGGTTTCCTCGTCCATCCATTCGGGCCGCTCCGGCTTGGTCCAGGTGACAACGTGGTCCTCGACGCCCAGCCGTCGGCCGCGGCGGAAGTCGAACCTCCGGCGCTGGTGCATCCGGAACAGGCTGTCAACGTTCCGCTGCATCAGGTCCGCGATCATGAAAAACGAGGCATAACAGCGGTCCCCCAGCATGATTTCGCCTGCCTCGAGGCCATCCAGCAACGTGCGGAACAAGGCCGTCTCGCCTGTCTCCTTTCCTTTGTACGGCCCCAGCGCCAGGTCGCGAACGACACCCGTGGCCAGCGAAATGATCCCTACCATCCGAACTACGGGGAAACCCAAACCGATGCCCTGGGTGTTCGCCTGAGGGAAGGCTTGTTGGTTCTGTACGGTGTCGGGCATCGAGGCGGTCGTGCCGTTGACCAGCGAGACCTTGCGTCCCTTCCACAGCCAATCGGCGTTTGCACCGGCGTCCACTTTCTGAGCGGTCTGACGGACCAGCCGAACAATGACCCCGAGAGGGAGCCGCCGGCGTGCATCACAATAACTGTTAGTCTCCGGCGCGCAAGGTTTGCGATGGTTGATGGCCAGCCAGACGATCAGCCGCGCGACCGCCGCACGACACGAGTGGTCGGGGTCGAGCACCTGGGAGAGGAACAGGCAGAGGGTCACGAAAGGTGTGTAGATGCGATCCTTGAATTTGACCCGCTCTGCCGCCAGTGCCGACCTGACCGTGTTGGCGTCGAGGATCTCGTGAAAGGGAAGGAGCTGGGACTCGCGAAGGGACTTGACCTTTTCCAGAATCCACCGTCGCGTAGTCTGGGGCATTGTCGGCCTCCTTGCCGGACAGGGTTTGGATCTTGCAAGCACCAATCCTTGTCCCAAGGAGGACGATATTTGTCTATCCCACTTCTCCGAAACAACTTACGAATTTCCGAGTGCCATTCGTGTCAGGAACCGATTCGCGGCGTCGAATCGAGAAAAGGCGTGAAATCCCTAATCGGTTCCTGACACGAATGGCACTCGGTTATTCCCCTAAGCCGCTTGCAGTAGGCGTTTGCGCGCCTTTCGTCGCGGTTCCATAAGAAACTTTTGTGCCTTCGGTCGTCGTTTGTTGCGCGCGGCTCGACGCGGCCGGGTCGATCGCCGACCTCGTGCGCCGAAATCGCAGTGAGCATCACCTCCACCAAGTATTCCCTGACGCTGGGCGTTGCTTGTCGCAAGGCCTCCTGGAGCGCCGTCATCGTCTGAAGCGTTCCCTTGAAGCTCAACTGTCGCGGTTGCTTACCGTGCGCCTCGGCGGCCTGGGCCGCCACGCCTCGGATCAAGTTGTAAGACAGTAAATGTATCCAGATCTCCTTCTCCACCATATCAGGCGTCTTGCATCGCAGCACGTCCATTTGGAGTACGTCTTTAATTGAGCGTAAATCTAATTCTATGTTCCATCGTTGTAGGAAAAGGTCTGCCAGCTCTTCCTTGGTGTACGCCTCCGCGTCGAGCATCGTCGTCACCAGCACCAGCTCGTTGACTCGGAAGCCGGGCTGCTGAACCTTGAATCGCAGTTCGCGGACCTTGATCTCGCTGGGGATCTGCGCATAGGTTTCCTCGTCCATCCATTCGGGCCGCTCCGGCTTGGTCCAGGTGACAACGTGGTCCTCGACGCCCAGCCGTCGGCCGCGGCGGAAGTCGAACCTCCGGCGCTGGTGCATCCGGAACAGGCTGTCAACGTTCCGCTGCATCAGGTCCGCGATCATGAAAAACGAGGCATAACAGCGGTCCCCCAGCATGATTTCGCCTGCCTCGAGGCCATCCAGCAACGTGCGGAACAAGGCCGTCTCGCCTGTCTCCTTTCCTTTGTACGGCCCCAGCGCCAGGTCGCGAACGACACCCGTGGCCAGCGAAATGATCCCTACCATCCGAACTACGGGGAAACCCAAACCGATGCCCTGGGTGTTCGCCTGAGGGAAGGCTTGTTGGTTCTGTACGGTGTCGGGCATCGAGGCGGTCGTGCCGTCAACCAGCGAGACCTTGCGTCCCTTCCACAGCCAATCGGCGTTTGCACCGGCGTCCACTTTCTGAGCGGTCTGACGGACCAGCCGAACAATGACCCCGAGAGGGAGCCGCCGGCGTGCATCACAATAACTGTTAGTCTCCGGCGCAAGGTTTGCGATGGTTGATGGCCAGCCAGACGATCAGCCGCGCGACCGCCGCACGACACGAGTGGTCGGGGTCGAGCACCTGGGAGAGGAACAGGCAGAGGGTCACGAAAGGTGTGTAGATGCGATCCTTGAATTTGACCCGCTCTGCCGCCAGTGCCGACCTGACCGTGTTGGCGTCGAGGATCTCGTGAAAGGGAAGGAGCTGGGACTCGCGAAGGGACTTGACCTTTTCCAGAATCCACCGTCGCGTAGTCTGGGGCATTGTCGGCCTCCTTGCCGGACAGGGTTTGGATCTTGCAAGCACCAATCCTTGTCCCAAGGAGGACGATATTTGTCTATCCCACTTCTCCGAAACAACTTACGAATTTCCGAGTGCCATTCGTTCCTGACACCTTTTGACGAGCCTACCACTCCCCAGATGTGAGGTACTCGTCGATCGATGCGGCCGCCTTGCGGCCGGCGCCCATTGCCAGGATTACCGTGGCGCCGCCGGTCACGATGTCGCCGCCGGCAAAAACCCCGCGCTTCGAGGTGCGTCAAAGTCTCGGGGTCGGCCGCGATGTAACCCTTGCGGGTGGTCTTGAGGTCGGGTGTTGTCGACTGGACCAGCGGGTTGGCCTCGGTGCCCAGCGCGATGACGGCCATCTGGACCGCCAAGTCGAATTCGGAGTTGGGGATCGGGATCGGCGCCCGGCGGCCCGTCGCGTCGGGCTCGCCCAGTTCCATCCGGATGCAGCGCACCGTCTCGATGAATCCGTCGGTGTTGCCCAGAAAGGCGACGGGGTTGGTCAAACAGAGGAATTCAATTCCCTCTTGCTTGGCGTGCCTGGCCTCCTCGGCCCGGGCCGGCATCTCGGCCTCCGAACGCCGGTAGATCAGGTAACTGGTCCTGGCGCCCAAGCGGCAGGCCGTCCGGACGGCATCCATGGCCGTGTTGCCGCCACCGATGACCGCGATCTGCTGGTCGCGGCAGTCGAACACCGGTTCATCGTAGTCGGGGAACTCGTTGGCCCGCATCAGGTTCACTCGGGTCAAGAACTCGTTGGCCGAGTAAACGCCGTTGAGATGTTCGCCGGGAATCCCCATGAACTTGGGCAGGCCGGCACCGGTGGCGACCAGCACGGCGTCGTATCCCTCCTCGTTCATCAATTCGTCGATCGTGACCGTCTTGCCGATGACCACGTTGGTCTGGAAATCGACCCCCATTGCCCGCATCACGTCCACTTCTTGGCGGACGATTTCCTTGGGGAGCCGAAATTCGGGAATGCCGTAAATCAAAACGCCGCCAATCTCGTGGAGCGCCTCGAAAACGGTGACGGTGTGCCCCATGCGCGTGAGGTCGCCGGCAGCGCTTAATCCCGCCGGACCGCTGCCGACAATCGCGACTTTCTTGCCCGTCGCGGCGGCCTTCTCAGGAAGCCCGATCTGGCCGGTATTCCGCTCGTAGTCCGCCACGAAGCGCTCGAGGTAGCCGATGCCCAACGGCTCGAACTTGTTGCCGAGGATACAGCATCCCTCGCACTGGGTTTCCTGCGGACAGACGCGGCCGGTAATGGCCGGCAGAATATTGTCTTCGCGGATCTTGGCCGCGGCCCCCAAATAATTCCCCTGAACGATCAGGTCGACGAAATCCTTGACCTTGACCCCGACTGGACATCCGACCATGCATTTGGGCGATGTGCATTGCAGGCAGCGCAGGGCCTCGGTGGTCGCGCCCAGCACGGTGAGCCCCTGGTTGACTTCCTCGAAGTTCGTGCGGCGGCGATCGGCGTCCTGCTCGGGCATGTGCTGCCGCGGGATCTTGACCCGTTCCTTGTTGGAAAGGTGAGGGCCGGGAGGGTTCGTGCTCATTTTTCGTGGACCTCAGAAGAGCGAACCTCGGGATGCTTCTGCTCCAGACGGCACGACTCGTGCACCAGATCGAGATCGTGCTCTGGGCTCGCCATGAATCGCTGGAGCGCATCAGCTTCGGATTTCACATAAGTCCGGTTCCGGCGGACGAGCAGGTCGTAATCAACCTCGTGAGCGTCAAATTCGGGGCCGTCGACGCAGGCGAACCGCACGCCCGTTGTCGTGAGCACGCGGCAACCGCCGCACATGCCCGTGCCGTCGACCATCATCGCGTTCAAGCTGACGACGGTCTTGATGTGGTGCGGGCGGGTGGTTTCGGCGACGGCCTGCATCATCCGCACCGGACCGATGGCCAGCACAAAGTCAAGCTGGCGCCCCGCTTCAATCAACTCGCGGAGCCGGTCGGTCACGAGCCCCTTCTGTCCGTAGCTGCCGTCGTCGGTCGAGATCACAAGCTCGTCGCTGATCGCCCCGATCTCGGATTCCAGGATCACGAGCTCCTTGCTGCGTCCTCCCAGGATCGAGATCACGTAATTGCCGGCCTGCTTCATCGCCTTGGCGGTCGGGTATGCGATCGCTGCGCCTACGCCCCCTCCAATCACCACGACCGTCCCGTAAAGCTCGACATCCGACGGATTTCCCAGCGGCCCGACCAGGTCGAGGATCGCGTCACCGGCTTCCAACATGTTGAGCAGTTTGGTCGTCTTGCCGATTCCCTGGACAATGATCGTGATTGTACCCCTCTCTGGGTCCGAATCGGCGATGGTCAGCGGGATCCGCTCACCATGGTTATGCAAACGCAGGATCACGAACTGTCCGGCCTTCCTCTTGTGGGCAATTCGCGGCGCCTCGATCGTGAGCCTCTTGATATCAGGCGCGAGAAACCGCGCCTCGACGATCGGAAACATCGTTACGAGCCTCGACAATCGTGAAGGGGCTAAAGACAAGGACGATGCGGCATGCCCGTCCCAAGCCTACGACCAGCTCGCAGAGAACTTGAAATCTGGCCGGATCGCCCGCCACTTTCCCTCAACCTACCAGACCCAACACCCTGGTCGCAATCGCGAAGACGAGTGGGGTCCCATGTTTCCCCCAGTAAAACTGGATCGGGCTTGCCGGCAAGTCAAGCCAGTTGGCATGTGAGTCAATCGTAAGGCCGGCAAGGTGGATGAAGCGGGAGGGTGCCAGAAGGCGCAGGGGATTATCGGACTGGAGACAAGCAGGGAGAAGTCGGCGAGCCGTTCAAATCACGACGCTTGGGTTGCTCGCACGGGCGGGTCGATGGCTGCGAGGCCGGGCTCACTCCATTTCAGGGTGCCAAAGGGTCGATACGGAGAAAAGGAGAGCGCCGCAATCGCACTCGTGTCCCGTCAACCCACTCTTGCTCTTGCTCTTGATCCTGTTCTTAATCCTAATCCTAATCCTAATCTTAATCTTAATCTTCTTCCTACTCGTTCTCATCCGGTGGCCGCACGTCCGCCCAGGGGGCTCGGAGATCGATGGGTAATACACACAGATCTCCCGCGTCCTCCTCGGTGCCCGCGGCAGAGATTGAGCCTTTGGGCGGAACGTCAAATCATTCGGCTGGATTAGAAGGGCTTCCAGTCGATGTCGCGGAGGCGTCGGTGGTCGATGCCTTGCGCCGGCAGGTGATCGCGCTTCAGCGGATCAGCAGCCTGGGAGTGCTGGCGGGCGGAGTTTTCCACGAGCTGAATAACGCGCTGACGCCCATCCTGAATCACGCCAAGCTGGGCCTGCGCAATCCCGACCCGGCCTATCGTGAGCGAGCGCTCTTGCAAATCCTCGATGCGGCCCAGCGCACCGCCACCATCACGCGCGGGATGCTCGGTCTCACACGCCCCGGCCGCAATCTCGGGCATCGTGAGCCGACCAGCCTGGCTCGGCTGGTCGACGAGGTGGTCGTGCTGGTGAAAAAAGACCTGGCGAAACACCGCGCACGACTGGAGGTCAAGACCAACGGCAGCCCCTGGGCGCGAGTCGATCCTGCGCAGATTCAGCAGGTGTTGCTCAACCTGCTGATCAACGCCCGTCAGGCGATGCCGGAAGGGGGCCAGGTGCGGCTGCGGCTAGGGCTGGATGCCACGGGCCGTCTGATCGAGCTGAGCGTGACCGACACCGGCGTGGGAATTGCGCCGGCCGATCTCGGGCGGATCTTCGAGCCGTTCTATTCAACCAAGTCCGCTCCGGACGACTCGGGGCAGGGGGGCACCGGGTTGGGCCTGGCCGTATGCCGCGACATCATCGAAGCCCACCACGGCCGCCTTCGCGCCGAGAGCCGGCTGGGCCAGGGCTCGACCTTCACGATCATCCTGCCCGCCTGCCAACCCCCCGCGGCAACCGCCGACCGGCAAGGCGCCGCGTGAATCTCAGCCGGTCCTCTCTTCCCGATTCCGCCACGCTCTTCCAAAAATGAGGGATAGCTCGGGTTCGCCCCACGCACATCTTAATAGAGACTCTGAACAAGCGCGCCTGCGGGAGCCTGCAATCGATGCCTGGCGGTTCGTCTGTTGCCGTTCTGCGCGACTTCCAAACATTGTTTGACGCCGGGTCTGCCACCGGTCTGTCTGACCGGCAACTGCTCGAGCGCTTCGTCCAGGAGCGAGACGCCTCGGCGGACCTGGCGTTCGAGGTACTGGTGTTGCGTCACGGGCCGATGGTCCTGCGAGTCTGCCGCAACCTGCTCCGCAACCCCGATGACGCTCAGGACGCGTTCCAGGCGACATTCCTGGTATTGGTGCAGCGCAGCGGGTCGATTCGCCAGCTCGAGTCGGTCGGCGGCTGGCTTTACGGCGTGGCCTGCCGGGTCGCGGCGCGGGCTCGGGCTGAGACGGCGCGACGGCGGAAAGTCGAGGAGCGTGGTGCTTTGCGGGTCGTCATGGCGGTCGAGCCGTCAACGAACGACGAATCGGATCAGGCCGAGCTCGGTCCGATCGTGCAGGAGGAAGTCCGGCGGCTGCCCGAGAAGTATCGCGCGGTGGTGGTCCTCTGCTACTGGCAGGGGCTCACGCACGAACAAGCGGCCGTGCAGCTTGCCTGCCCGCTGGGCACGGTGCGCAGCCGCCTGGCGCGGCGCGCAAGCTCCTGCACCGCCGGATCACGCGCCGCGGGTTAGCCACGCTGGCGGGGGCGGTTGCGGCCGTGATCGACGGCTCGCCCGCATCGGCCGCGTTGGTCGCCTTGCGGCTGCCCTCGGTCGCACCCGCGCTGGTCCGCTCGACGATCCGGGCGGCGTCGCATGTCGCCGCCGGGGGACTGACTTCCCATGTGGCGAGTGGTTTAACGGCTTACCTGGTCAAGCGAACCCTCCGGAGCATCACCATGTTGAAGATCGGCAGCACGCTAGCCGCTGTGGCCATCGTCGGAATCGTGGGCGTCGGTGTGACCGTCGCCGCCCAGCGGGCCGGAAGATCGCCGGCTGTCGGGACGATCACTCGGATTGAGGGGACCGTCGCGAGCCAGGGTGATCCCCTCAGCCAGCAATCAGCCGAAAGCGACCAGGCGGCGGGCGCCGCGGATCGTGAAGTGAATCAAGGCCGTGGTGTCAAGGTGTATTCCAAGGTGCAAGGAGCCCGGATCCTCTCGATCGCCCCGGACGGCTCGCGGGTCAAGAAGGGGCAGGTGATCTGCCAGCTCGACTCCACGGCGCTCCAGGATCAGTTGGTCAACGAAATGATCACGGTCCTGACGGCTGCCGCGAGCTATGAGCAAGCGAAGTCGGACCGCGAAGTTTCCGAGGTTGCCGTTGTGGAGTACGCAGAGGGGCTCTATATCTGCGAACTCCAGGAGGCCGAGATGAACATCAAAATCGCGGAAGCCGAGCTGGCGATCGCCGAAGACGAATGCGAAGAGGCCCGCGAGGCGTTCACGAAGAACCAAAAACTCCTGAAAAAGAAGGTCATCTCGGAGTTGCAGTTGAAGAAGGCTCGGTTTGCGCTCGAGCTGGCCCAGTCCAGGAAAAAGGTTCTCGTCGAGTACACCAGGGGAAAACGGATCAAGGAATTGAAGTCGGCCGTCGCGAAAGAGCGGGCCGATGAACTGGCCAAGAAGGCCGTGTGGGAGCTGAAGGAGTCGAAGCGGCAGAGATTGGAGCAGCAAGTCCCTGCGCGCACGATCAAAGCCCCGATCGATGGCAAGTTAGTCTATGCGAAGCCACAAACTGGCATGATGATGGCGCAAATCGTCGAGGAAGGTGCCACGGTCTATGAGCGACAGCTCTTGTTCGAGATCGATCCGGTGACGGAAGCAAAAAAATGACGGATAGCTTGCCACCGCTCCAGGCACTACTTGCGTCTTTTTGATGGGCGATTCGCGATGTGCGGAGCCGAAGATGAGCGCCGGTCCCTCTCTGAACTTGCTGCGCGATATTCACACGCTTTTTGATTCGGGGACCGCCGGCGGCCTGACCGACCGGCAATTGCTGGAACAGTTTGCGTCTCGGCGGGATGCGGCGGCCGAGGCCGCATTCGAGGTCCTCGTGCTGCGCCATGGGCCGATGGTTCTCCGGGTCTGCCGCAACAGTCTCGCCGACCCTCACGACGCACAGGACGCCTTCCAGGCGACGTTTCTGATCCTGGTGAAGCGGTACCGCTCGATCCGGCGGCTCGAATCGGTGGGAAGCTGGCTTTTCGGCGTGGCGATGCGAGTGGCGTCCCGGGCGCGGGTCGATGCCGCCCGGCGGCGGGCCGCCGAACGCCGCCGGGCTTTAAAGGTCATCGAGGCCATCGATCTCAGCGACGACCGCGAGCCGGAACAGCCCGAGTTCGGCCCTGCGCTTCAGGAAGAGGTCCGCCGGCTGCCAGAGAAATACCGCTCCGTGGTTCTGCTCTGCTACTGGCAGGGACTCACCCAGGAGCAAGCCGCCGCACAGCTTGGCTGCCCACTCGGGACGGTCCGCAGCCGCCTGGCGCGGGCGAAGTCTCTCTTGCGCCGGCGGTTAATCCGTCGCGGATTGGCGCCGCTTTTCGGCGTCGTCGCATCCGCGGTTGATTCGTCCACAGCCTCAGCCAGAACCGTGGCGCGACTGCCTTACACAGTGCCGCCTGCACTCGTTCGTTCCACCATCGACGCAGCGTCGCGAATTGCCGCTGGGCAAGTCGCAAACCAGGTGGCCTCCGCCTTCACGGCTCTCCTGGTTCAAGACGCACTCTGGAGCATGACCATGTTGAAGATCAACGGCGCCCTCGCGGCCATTGTGATTGTCGGGCTGGCCGCGGGGCTTGGCGCGGGGTTAACTGCCCAGCGTGTGGCAACGTCACCCCCCGCGGCGAAAGTCAGTCCGGTCGGAGAAGCACAGAGCACCCAGAACAACCCCGCGGCTAACTCGCAGCCTCCGGCCAAAGGTAAGATGAAGCGATCGACCGCGCAGAGGAAAGCTGGGCGACTTGAGGGAGTCTATTCCAACATCGAGGGCCAAACGACCATCATCATGCTTGCCTCGGATGGACTTACGGTCAAGCGGGGCGAGATTGTTTGCGAGCTGGATTCGGCATCGCTTCGGGACCAGTTGGTCAATCAACAAATCACAACCAGAAGCGCCGAGGCAAACTTTCGGAATGCCAAGCTGGCGCGAGGATGCCGAGATTTCCCTCACATCCTATGTTAACGACCTCTTTCCGCGCGAGCGGCGTGAAGCCGAAGGGGACCTGAAAATCGCCCAGACCGAGCTGGCATTAGCCGAAGAAGAGCGCGATGCCAGGAAGAAGTTCATTGGCGGCCCAGATCACTTGCAGGTCAAGCTCTCAGAGCTGGCCGTAGCCCGTGCCAAGCTCGCCCTGGAGAAGGCCGGCAACCGGCTTCATGTTCTGGCGCATTACACCAAGGATAAGCAAACCAGGGATTTAACAACGAAGCTTGAATCAAGCCGATCCACCGAGCTGTCGAAGGAGGCAACCTGGGAGCTCGAAAAGTCCAAGGAGAAGAAGCTGGAACGACAAATTGCCGCATGCACGATCAAAGCCCCGATCGATGGCACGCTGGTGTATCATGCCAGCACTCCAGGTCGCGCGATCGAGGCAGGAGCCACTGTCCGCGAGCGCCAGCTTCTCTTCCAGATCGTCCCTTACCCGCCAGCGAAGAATGAAAGTCCGTCAAGATGACGCAGCAGGTCATGCGGCGACCGGCAGGTAACAGACTACCAGCGATCGAGGTAGAACACACTGTTTGGCCCTTTCAGGGCGGCGGTTAATTGGTTATCCGGTCCCCCAGGGCGTTGCCCTGGGCTGGTATGTGGCTGCTCCTTCGGGGCGTGCAGATAGCGCAACACCAAAACTTTCGCGTCGGGTTAGTACGTCCGGTTTGCTCGGACCCGAGCGACCCTTGAGTGAGTTTCGACCCTCCTGTCGCCGTCGGATCTCCTGTCTTCTCTCGCCTTGCTCCTTCCCGCTTCCCCCAGAACTTCCTAAAAATGATGGATAGCTCGGCTCGATTCCAGGCACTGTTTACGAAGTCGCCGGTTGAGAGAGAGCGAGGGGGGAGCCCACGATGTCTGCTGGTTCGTCCGTTGCGCGTGACATCCAGACGTTGTTCGACAGCGGGACTGCCAGCGGTCTTTCGGACCGCGAGCTTCTCGAACGCTTTACGAGCGGCGGTGATGCGGCGGCCGAGAGTGCATTCGAGGTCCTGGTGCTGCGCCATGGCCCGATGGTGCTTCAGGTCTGCCGCAACGCGCTCGGTGATGCGACCGACGCCCAGGACGCATTCCAGGCCACGTTTCTCGTGCTGGTGCGTCGTTGCGGGTCAATTCGGCGGCTTGATTCGGTGGGAGGCTGGCTCTACGGCGTGGCCTGCCGCGTGGCAGCCCGGGCGCGGGTCGATGCGGCCCGGCGGCGGGCGGCCGAACGACGCGGGGCTTTGAGGGTGGTCGAGGCGGTCGATTCCAACGATCGCGGCGAGCCGGAACACGCCGAATTCAGCCCCGCGCTCCAGGAAGAGGTCCGCCGGCTGCCGGAGAAATACCGCTCCGTGGTCGTGCTCTGCTACTGGCAGGGGCTTACCCAGGAGCAAGTTGCCGCGCAGCTTGGCTGCCCGCTGGGGACCGTCCGCAGCCGGCTGGCACGGGCGCGTGACCTCTTGCGCAGCCGGCTGGTGCGCCGCGGACTGGCACCCCTGGCCGGGGTTGTGGCGGCTGGGCTTGGTGCTTCTTCCGCGTCGGCCTCTCTGGCGGCCTTGCGGCTTGGGCCGCTGCCCGCCGATCTCGCTCGTTCCACAGCGAAAGCCGCGGCCAAAGTCGCCACGGGCGAAGCCCTGGCGCGAGTGGCGTCCGGACTGGTTACATCCCTGGTAGAGCACGTGCTCTGGAGTTTGACGATGTTCAAGGTTTGCCGTTTGCTTGTGGCGTGTACGTTCATCGGCCTGGGAGTGCTTGGCGCGAGTCTCTGGGCGCAACAGCCCAGGCCAAGGCGGCCGCGGCCGCGCCCCGCAGCTCAGGCGGAACGAGGCGCTCTGGAAAAGCCGAAAGATTCCGGGAACCGGAAATTCGGCCCGGCCCACGTGGTCGAGCCACCGGACGTTTTGGTCGTCGAGGTGCTGGACGCCCTTCCGGGCCGGCCGATCTCGGGCGAGCGCCTGGTCCGGCCTGACGGCACCATCTCCCTGGGCTATTACGGAGACGTCCAGGTTGCCGGACTGACCGTGCCGGAAATCAAGGAGAAGGTCATTCAGCATCTGCGAAAGTACCTCACGGATGTCGCGCTCGGAATTGCTCAAAGTGACCCCTATACCGGCAAGGAGAAGTTCGATCCCGGCTCCGGAAAACCCGTGATGTTGGATCCCGGAGATTCGGACATGGTTTTCGTGGACGTCACGGCTTACAACAGCGCGAACTACTATATCGAAGGAGACGTGGTGACCGCGGGAAAGTGCCCGATCACCGGCAACGACACCGTTCTCGACGCGATCCATTACGCGGGTGGGCTGCTTCCTTCAGCCGACGGATCCCAGGTGAAATTGATCCGGAGCTATCCGAAAGGATCGCCGGTCCAGGTCCTGCCGATTGACTACGAACAAGTGACGATGGGGACTGATGGGTCAACCAATTATCAGCTCCTGCCGAACGATCGCCTCGTTGTGCCGCGCGACCCCAAATACACGCCTTCCAGCGCCACAGCCGACCGTTCTCAGCCGAGGCGTCGTCAGGCGGCCTCGGACAGCCGGTATTTCCCAGGCCTCGCCGCGGAAACAATCGATGAACAACGCTCGCCACTTCGCGCGGTCGAGAGACGACTGAGCGAGGTGGAAAAGAAACTCGACACGATCATCGAGCGGATGGATCGAGCTGGGAGGAAGGCGAGAGACAAAGCGCCCGCGAATGCCGAAAGAGAGCCCGAGCGCACGCCGCGCGACGAGCGCGAGCCGGAGTAGACCTCCGGCGCTGGCCGGAAATAAGTGTCGCCTTTCGCTCTGCGTAAGACGACTCTCCGGGAAGTCATTCTCAGCCAGTTCCTCAGTTCACCGTGCAGGCTCGGCGATGGGCTCTTCCTGGCTGCGGCTGCGGGTGGCGGGGACGAGGACGGGGTTGGCGATGGGTTTTGCCGTGCCGGGGGCTGCGACGGCGAGTGCCAGCCGTTGGGTGAGCCCGCGAGCCCCGGGGTCGTCGGGGGCGAGGCGCATGGCTTGCTGGGCTGCGCGGAGGGCTTCGGCCGGCTTGCGGTCGGCCTCGAACGCCAGCGCGAGGTAGTAATGGGCTTGCGATTGGTCCGGCATCTGGCTGGCGGCCGAGCGTAAGTCGGCGATCGCCTGCGGAATGTGCCCGAGCGCGAGATAGGCCTGGCCTCGGAAGAGCCGGGCCTGGGCGTTCTCAGCCGCGAGCTCGACGACCTGGTCGAGTCGCGCGAGCGCCTGATCGGGCTGGTTGCGCGCAACTGGATAGCCGCGATCCGCAGACTGATCTCGGCGTTGTTCGGGTCGAATTCCAGGGCGCGGAAATACTCGGCCAGGGCCTGGTCAGTTTGTCCCGTCGCCTCGAGCAAATGGCCCTTGCAGAAATGAGCATGGGGGCGATAGGGATCGATCTCGATCGCCGTTTCGAACCGCTTCAGAGCGCTGGCGTGATCGCCCCGCTGGGCCTCGGCTTCTCCCAGGCCGATCAGGGCTTGCACGTAGTCGGGATCACACTTGAGCGCCGAGTGGAAGCACGCCGCGGCCTCGTCGACCCGCCCCTCGAGCAAGAGGACGCCACCTAAGCGTTGAAAGGCCTCGGCCGAGCCGGGGGCCTGGGTCGCCAGTTGCAAGAGCTCGACCCGCGCTCGCTCGTAATCGTGGCGGTCGATCGCCAACTGGGCGTCTTCACTGATTTGCTGAATCTGCTCGGCCTGTTCGCGAGTTGGCCTGGCGCGATCGACGTCATGGCGCAGCCCGATCCAATTGCAGCCGGCTTGTGCCGCGAGCAGGCAGCAAGAAATCCCCCAGCCGGCGATCATCGCCCGGCACCGCATGACAATCCTGTCCCTTCCCTGGGACTCGCTGGATCAACAACCCGACAAATCGCGGTAACTTACGTCACATGGTCGCCGCGGTCAATGTCGGTTGAACCGATCGGAAAAAAGGAAATTACCAGCAACCTATTGTTCGAGCGTTCAGTATTTGTCGGTTGAGATGACTTCACTCCCGCCCGGAGTGCCCAGTGCCTCCAGAACTTTGGGATCGACGGTCTCCTTGATGAATCGGACCGAACCGTCGAGGAAGAGAACGTTGGCACCTGCACCGGCGCCCTGTTCGCGCCACGGGCCGCCGAATCCGGCAGGACTGCGGTTAATGCCCGCGGCCGGATCGCGCCAGTTACCGGGCTTGCCCCACGGTGGAAAACGATCGGCGATCTCCCCCGCCATGATCGTGTTGGCGGTTCCATCGGTGATCTCGGCGATGGTGAGTCGTCGCGTCCCGCCCATAACGTGGATATTACCGGCGTAGTTGGTCAGCGAAAGGAGGTCTTGATCGCGCTCCCGTTCCGACGGGATGCCCGGGATCTGGAATGCATAAACGTCCTGCTTGAATGCAGCCAAGTTGTGAGGATCGTCCCAAGGAAGCTTGAGATCGATCTCATCAACGAGCTTTTGCTGTTCGAGAAAAGGAAGGAGGAGCGTCATCCAACCATGCAGCACCTCTCCGTGGGAATCGACCGTGCAACCGGGAGGGAACGCCTTGTCGCGCTCATTGATTTCGATTGCGGCAAGACCGATCTGCTTGAGGTTGTTCGTGGATTGGGCACGCCTGGCAGCCGCACGCGCGCCGCCGGATGAACTCAGGAAAGGATGAGTTTCGGTGATTAACCAGCCCGTTTGGTGTGCGATTCCGGTTGCCGCCATGCCGGTCGCGAACGAAACGAGAACAAGCACGACAATGGAGGCGGTCCAGCGCCTCTGCCAGCGGCGCGGGAGCATGGAATCGAAGTCGGCGTTCGGGCCCGCCGGTTTCATCTCGGGCCGGCTTCCCCATTGCCGGCAGAACCAGTCCAGGAACGCGTGCAGACCGAATGCGAACCCGACCAGGCAGATGATCGCGGTGGCGACGCCCGACCAGTTGAGCTGGATCTGTGGCAGCACGCGCACCAGATAGAACCCCCAGCCAGCGACCAGGGCCGCCAGGATGTCGATCGGAACGATGCAGCCTCCGCAGCCCAGGAGCAACAGGGTCGAGAACACGAGAATGAAGATCTTGAAGCCGCGCGACATGATCTAGCGTTTCCCCCGCGCTTCGGCCTTGATCGGCCGATCGGAGCTGTCTGGCGACGGTGCGATCGCATGCCGAATCTGCGGCAGGGTCATCTGCCGGACCGTCCCATCGGTAAGGAGAACCCAGCGGTTGGGACCGAGAATTCCCGGCTCATAGGCCAGCACATACGGGCCTACGTCACGCTTCAGTCCGGGGATGTAGATGTAGCGCATGCTCGGATAGTCCGGGATGCGCCAGAGGACTTCGTAGATCTCCGGCACATCGTCGCGCAGCGGGAAACGGCCTTCGTGATTCTGTGCGTAGAGCGACAAAGCCCGATTGAGCCGCGCCAGAGCCTCGCGACGCACCTCGTTGTTCTGCGAATCCAGCAGTTCGGCCCGGGACTGATCCTTCTTGTCGGGGCCATCGGCCAAGGCGTAGGTGAAACCCTGCTTCTTCCACGCGCCCGGCGTCATCAATTCGCGCGCGCCTGAGATCATGGTGAGGATCAGAACGAACAGCAGTCCCCAGAGAGTGACCAGCCCGAGCGCTCGCTTGTAGCTCAATCGCGGCAGCCGCGGGAAATCGCCTCGCAGCCCGTTCCAGATGCGCTGGATCACCCAGGTCGCCAGGAGCAGCGCCAGAACAAAGAACGAGATGACCTGAAATCGCATGCGAGCCAGGTCCGACAGAGTCACGAACGGCATGCCAGCGTAGGCCGGGCTCGACCAACCGAGCCAGACCGTCGTTACGACCAGGCACCGAATCCACTTCATGGGAGAAACCCAGACGGGGACGACCAGCAAACCGCTCGGCAGGCCTGGACTTTGGTCCGACTGAGCGGCGCTCTCCTTATTGAATCGTTATACGACAATTGTCAGGGATTCGTCCAGTGCCTGGTGCTCGGTTCGCTGCGGGTTCCGGGTACACCATAAACCAAGCGACATTGTCGGCGGGGGTCGTCGAGCGGGGAGAGCTTTGGCGCTGGAGCAGTCTGTGGTCGAGGGCACACGGTGACAAGGTGGTCAAGGCATTGCTATCGCCGTGGCCGGTGGAACGGCCGGCGAACTGGACGGTTCGCGTCAACTCCCCTCTTACCGCGAAGGGAAGGAATTAGACCGAATGCGGGTGAGCCTCGCCAGAGGACGTCCCTACGGCGCGGACGGCTGGGTGATGGGAACTGCAAGCCACCTGGGCTTGCAGCACACGGTTCGTCTTGAAGGTGGGTCAATCGCGTGGGGCGGTGTGAGTGAAGAAGAAGGTGATACCGCTGGCGGCGACCTTCAGCGCACCCGATGAGTAGTGGCGTTCGTTCTTGAGGTAGAGCAAGTAGTCGCGGAAGCCTGGCTCGGAGATCTGATCAGGCGACTTGTGGAAGTGGGCGGCGAACTGCCTGACGGCGCGGAGGTAAGCTCTTTGAGTTCCCTCAGCGAGCCCGGCGAGCTGGAGATCTCGGTGCATGCGCTGACGAAGCAGAGTGCTCATGAGTGGGTCCTTTCCAGATGAAGAGGAGAAAAGTCGTCTGGAATCCACTTTGTGGTGACCACTGACGCATGTCAGTGTGCCACGCACACGACGGAAAAAGGCCGAGGCAACCGCGTCGCAAAAAGCCCGGGATCGGGGGGGCAAGCCATCCTGCCGCGAAGCGGCTTACTTGAACAAAAAACAGAGGTTGACCCCGCGAAAAGGCTGACCCCGCGAAGCGCCGAAAAACAAAGGCCGACCCCGCGAAGCGCCGGACCGCGCAAAGCGCCGAAAAACAGAGGCTGACCCCGCGAAGCGCCGATGCCTCGCGACCTGGCGGCTGAGTTCGGACGGACGCCAGGGCAGTTGTTGGGGAGCTTGAAGAACATCGCTCGGCGCTCGTTGGAAGCCTTCCGTTACCTTGCCTTCAGTGACCAAGCGTTTGACCCCCTTCGCGCCGCCGGCATCCAAATCCGCCTCGATAGCTCTTAGCCGTAGACGAGCGTTTTCCGGGACTCCAGGTACAAGCCGACAGAAAACTCACGCCCCGCCGCTCGCTACGCTGGGCGAGCCCCCTGCCGGTGCGCCCGCCGTGCCCGCCCCGGCCGAGCCCCGGCCACCTGGAAGGATCCGACCGGGCGCATTCCTCAGACCTGTAGAAAGAGCCGGGGCCTTGACGGAACGGTTCGCCGCTTGGTACGCTGAAACCATTTGACGGTGATATGGGAGCGGTCCGGAGCCCCTTCGGTGCGTGTACTGCTTGACGGATCCCGTTGCGGACGCTGGCTGACATGGGTCACCCTTCCGGTGGTCCTTGGGCTGGGAGTAATCGCCCTATACCCCCCCCCCGCCCCCAGGGCTCCTGACGATCGGATCAAGCCGCTCCGCGTTAAGACCGGCGACATCGGCGCGTTTCCATTTCCCGCTCGCGATCAGCCCTGACCCGGTCGTGCTCGGCGTCGTCGATCCGGAGGAAATAGCCGAGACATGGCTCGCGGTCCAGAACACGGGGACCGAGACGCTCACACTCGAGCGCATCGAAACATCGTGCCCTTGCATCCGCGTCGGCGACGTTCCTGTGCTACTTGAGCCAGGTGAGGCGGTCCAGTTGAAGGTCAGTTTCAACTCGGCCGACGATCCGGATTTCGAAGGCGGGCTGTCTGTACTGGTGGTAGGCTATTTGGCGGACGGCCGGATTGGCTGCCAGACCAGGGTCGAGGTCGAAGTGAGTGCGCTGGGCGAGTAAGTTCCAGGATTGTGGTTCCGTCCGTTGAGGACAGGGGTCGACAATGGCAACCGAGCAGGTGATCCGGCAACAGCCTCTCATAGCGAGGTGCACCCGTATGATGAAATCGCCGTCCAGGCTGATCGCCGCCGGACTGGGCTTGGCTCTTCTCGCCGCGGTGCTCTGGGCCGTGGGCGGATTCAGCGCCATCCGGTCGATCGGAAGGGAAACGATCTCCGTGGATTCGTGCGCCAGGTCGTTCGGGGTCGTTCGCGCGGCGATCGGATCGCGGTGTCATTCAAATTGACGAATCATGGCCGCGACCCCGTTCGGATCGTTGGATGCCGGGCGGGCTGTGGCTGCATGCTTCCGGAGGACCTCCCATTCTCGATCCGCCCCAATGGGAGTCGGGACTTCCGCGTGTCCATCAAATTCCCTCCGGCACCGGCAGGTGGTCCGGTGGTGGAGACAAGGACGTATCCCTTGACCCTTTTCACCAGCAACCCAGACCAATTTGAGATCCCGCTCACGGTGAGCGGAGAGGTGCGCGGCGTGCCGGTGCTTCCAACGCCGGGCTGTGAAGCGGGACAAGCGTGTGCTCAGGTGCGCGGGCGGTGAATTGCCTGCCGTCCGTCGATTTCTTCCATCTTGTGTTCCCAACTTGACCCCTGGGAGGTTCGCATGCGACCCACCGTTTCTCGCTCCGCGGTTTGTTACATCGGCTCAGCGCTCTTTCTCGCCACCGGCATGCTCGCACTCGGCGATCAGCCGTTGAACAATCGCGGACCTCACGGATTCCCGTGCTTCAATTGCACGAAGGACGGAGTACACCCATTTCCCTGCGTATCGCTTGGTATCAGCAGTTGCTTGAATGGCCGGAACTGCACTCACTGTACCTGCGCATGGATAAACCAGTACGTATCGTGCACCTGAAAGAGGTCGCGATACGCGGGATGGGACGATACCGGCCGAGGGGTCCCCGCTCCACGACGTTATGCTATTCTGACGTGGGACGCTGGCGGCCCAGGTGCCAATCACGCCGATTGCGCAGGCGCATAATATGCCTTCCTCGGCGGCCGCCGAGGGACCGGGAGCTATGGCGCAGTGACGCGTGCCCAATTCCATCGGAACAAAGCCTGCGAGCAAAGGCCGAAGCACAGGGTGAAGAGTAAAGTGTTTCCACCAGCGAAGCGAGCCATCGCGGTTCGACCGAAATTGCATGGCTCGGTTCTTATGCGATTGGTCGATGCATGGACACTACTGGGCCAAGAAAAGCGGGGATGACGTATGCCGCAGTCAGCACGAGTCAGTCCGAGCGAGTTGCCATGGTTCCGTCTTCTAGCAGCGCCGCTTTCCTGCGCCACGCTGCTCTTCCTGGCTTTGTCGGCCACCCGTGCGGACTCCCAGGGGGAAGACATGGCTCCGGATCGATTCCTGCGCGAATATCGGGATGCTGTAAGAAACTTACAATCTTTGTACGCAGATGTCAGTGTTACGGGTGAGCACAGGGTCGCCGTAGCGAGGGCCAAGTGCACGCAGTTTACGTATTCTTCCAGCGGCAAGAAGGAAAAACTGCACCTTTGGCGGGAGGAGCCGGAGTACTTCGATCGTGTCTTTGTCTCGGCAGAGGATCGTAGGTTCCAGGTGAGTCGCTCGGACCGCAGCGCTTCCTACCACCTGGAGAATGTCTCGGATCCGGACGAAGTGTGGCGGCCCGGGCTGAGGCTGTACAAGGCGCTCAGCCAGGGCGCCGCCTACTGCCCCGGAGGTCTGAGCGAGTTCCCCGGGTTCGTCAATTCTCCTGAATTCGTAATCAAGCGAGTTTCCCCGGTTTCGGAAGAGGGGTTGACCGTGCTGAACGTTGACTTCGAGTTCAACCCGTCCCAGAAGGACAAGCTCAAGGTGAAGGGGTGGCTTCGGGTCAACCCCCAGCGGGCATTAGTCATTCGAAGCTATGACTTTGAGTTTCGGAGCGCGATCCTCCAAGGAAAGAAGGCGGGGCAAGAACTGGTCTTTCATAGGCAGGGCCAAACGGACTACAAGGGGGAAAACGGGAAGCCCGTTCCTACCGAAAGTCACTCGATACTGTCCTTGCGCGGCAAGGTCGTTAGAGATGAGTACTTGACCTTCTCCAAGTTCTCGTTTGCGCGCGTACCCTCAGCGGAATTCACCCTCACCGCTTTTGGTCTCGGCGACATCGAGCGCACGGCTCGAGTCGTCGAAACGCGAAACAACTACTGGACTGCGGCGCTTGCCGTGGCCGCCATACTGATCAGCCTTTTGCTCTTTCGGGCCGGGAGGTCTTTTCAGAAGCGGAGGGCCAATGCGAAGGTGATGATCCCCGCAGCGGGTCCGTCGCTTGGAGGCAGCGCGGGTGGACAAGGCACATAGCGTGACCAGGCGTCACGGTTTCACAGTGATCGAGCTCCTGGTCGTCATTTCCATCATCGGGATCTTGACGGCGCTGGTCCTGCCGGCTGTCCAATCGGCCCGAGAGGCTGCCCGCCGTGCCCAGTGCGCCAGCAACCTGAAGCAGCTCGGCCTGGCCGTCTTGGGCTACCACGATGCCTTCGGCTCTTTGGCCCCGGGGCGGATCAAGTCGTACGATCCGCGCTACGCCGGGCCGAACCCGCCTTGCACCTCCGTGATCGTCGACAAGAGCCTGGAAGTCTTCGGGCTCCCGTTTATGGAGCAGGTGGCGCTCTTCAACGCGATCAACCAGGATCTAGCCATCATCGGCGCCGAGAACAGCACGGTGCATACCGTGGTGGTTCCCGTTCTCGCCTGCCCGAGCGACCCCGAGTCGGGGAGAGTCCGCCGGCTCATCGACGGCCAGTTGACGGCCTACGGCGTCGCCGATCCCGCTTGGATGGCCTTCACCAGCTACGCGGGTTCGATGGGCTCGTCGCCGGTGATCGCGTTCCCCCTGCCGAGCAACGGGTGCGTGGTCGCGCCTCAGCTCATTGCCGACTGCAGCGGCGTGTTCAACGATCTGGCGCCAATCCGCCTGGCCTCGGTCACAGACGGCCTCAGCAACACGATCTTCCTGGCCGAGAAGGCGACCACGATCCTCCTGAAGCTGAGCGCCCTCAACGCGGGCAGTTCTGACCTCTTCGCCAAGCGCGGTTGGTGCATCACGGGCAACGAGGGCGATACGCTGATCACCAGCCTCTATCCTCCTAATGCCTACAGAGTGGTCGCGCTCGGAGCGGCGGCTGCCTGGAGCAATTCGGCTTCGAGCCTCCACCCCGGCGGCCTGAACGTCCTGATGGGCGATTGCTCCGTCCGATTCGTCATGGAAACGATCGAATCCTGGCCACCCGAATCGATGACAGGGAACCCGGTTGGTGCGTCGCTCAGCCCTGGAGGCTGGTGGGTGAACCTGCCGCGTCCTGGCGTGTGGCAGTCGCTTTCGACGCGCTCCGGCGGTGAGGTAATCGGATCCGGCGAGTTCTGAGGTTGGAGATACGATTTCCCGGGTTAGCTCCTGCGCCGGCCAATGCGTCCTCCCGGCTGGCGCGATCCGCGACATCTGAGTTGGATCATCCATGCAGGAACTTCTCAATTCCGCAATGGCCATGCACGAGTCGGGTCGGCTCCACGACGCCGCATCCCTGTACGAGAAGGTACTGGCAGAGGACGAGACGAACGTCTCGGCCCTCCATTCGCTCGGGGTGCTGCGCCATCAACAGGCCAACGATCTCCGCGCGGTCGAGCTGATCAATCGGGCCCTCGCTTTGCAACCGAACATGCCGGTGTGGCACGCCAATCTGGCCGAGGCCTATCGCGGGCTCGGGCAGCTCGGACGGGCGGTCGGCTCTTGTCGGTTGGCGCTCAAGCTCTGGCCGAATTGTGTCGAGGCACTATGCAACCTGGGGCTATCGTTGCAGCTCATGGGACAGTACGAGGAAGCCGTTGCGCAATTCCGGCGGGCCCTCGAGCTGCGGGACGATATCGCGGCGGTCCATAACAATCTCGGCATTGCGTTGCGAGAACTGGGCCAGCTCGACGAAGCCCTCGAGCACTTTCGCCGCGCTGCCGCGCTCGCCCCAGGATTCGCCCCTGCTCTGACCAATCTCGGCCAGGCGCTCGTAGACCGAGGCCGGGCGGAGGAGGCGCTGCCGCATTGTCAGGAGGCGGCGCGACTCCAACCCGACCTGGCGGTCGTGCATTGTAATCTGGGAAACGCGCAGTGCGCACACTCGACCGGAACAGCGAAGCCCGAGGCTCGTACCTTGAAGCCTTGCGTTTGGACCCGGACCTGGCCCTGCCACACGCCCGCCTCGGGTTGACTCTGCTCCGCGAGGACCGGCCTTACGAAGCGCTACCCTGGCTCTTGCAGTCTGTTGAGCTCGAGCCGAACAACGCCGATTTTCACGAACGGCTGGGCGATCTGTACGCCCTTTTGGAGGAGCCGGCAGAGGGGGCTCGCTGCTTCGAGCGGGCACTTGCGCTCGCAACGGACGCTCGTCCATCCCTCCACTTGTCCCTGGGGCAGGCACTGATGGACGAGGGGCGGCTGGCGGAGGCGGGAGAGCAGTACCGCATCGCGTTGCAGCTCGCGCCCGAGTCGGCCCAGGTCCGGGTGAATCTAGGCGGGCTTCATGAAGCACGGGGTGAGATGGCGGAGGCGGAGGCCGCATTTCGAGCGGCGCTGCGCGTCCAGCCAGGGGCTCCCGTGGCCCACGCCCAACTGGCGACCCTCCTGCGCGGCAGGCTGCCGGCCGAAGACGTTGCCGCTCTGGAAGAGCGACTGAATGACGCCGTGCTGGGCAAGCGGCCGCGTGCACGCCTCCTCTTCGGACTGGCTCACGTACTTGATGCACGAGGTGAGTACGATCGTGCGGCGGGGTGCATGCGCGAGGCCAACGCCTTGTCCCTCGAACTGGCGCGAGGTTGGCGCTCGTGGGACCCGATTGCGGAGGAGCAGTTTGTCGGGCGACTCATCGATGCTTACGGCGCCGAGTTCTTCGCCCGGACGACGGGTTTCGGTCTGGACTCGCGCCGGCCGGTCTTCGTCTTCGGTCTGCCTCGCTCGGGGACGACGCTTATCGAACAGATCCTGTCCAGCCACTCGCTCGTCCACGGCGCCGGCGAACTGCGCCTGGCCCAACGGTCCTTTCAAGCCCTACCGGTCGTGATGAGCCGTCCGGAGCCGCCGGTGGAATGCGTCGCCCGTCTCGATGCGGAGTCGACCCGCCGTCTGGCCGAGCAGCATCTTGGCTGGCTGTCAGCCCTGGACGGCGAGGGCGCCGCGCGGATAGTGGATAAAATGCCAAACAACTACCATCAGCTCGGTCTGCTTGCCACGCTCTTTCCCCGCGCCACGTTCATCCACTGCCGCCGCGACCTGCGGGATGTGGCTGTCTCATGCTGGGCGACCGATTTTCGGATGATCCGGTGGGCCAACGACGCCGGTCACATCGCTGCGGAATTCGGGCAGCACCGGCGGCTCTTGGATCACTGGACATCCGTGTTGCCCGCGACGATCCACGAAGTGGATTACGAGGAAACCGTGGCTGAACTCGAGGGTGTCGCGCGCCGACTCATCGCCGCCTGCGGGCTGGAATGGGAACCGGCATGCGTGGAGTTCCACCTGAACAAAAGGCCGGTCCGCACCGCGAGTGTCACGCAAGTTCGCCAGCCAATCTATCGGCGCTCCGTCGGCCGCTGGAGGAACTATCAGACGGCGCTCGCCGATCTCATTGCCAAGTTGCCGCTCGACGGAACACCTGCCGCGCGCGATGAGATCGGCACAACCACGGTCGAGGATCTAGCCACGGCGATGGTCTGACCGGGCGCGGCAGAATCGTGGCTTGCTGGGAAACCGCGCCGGGAGCCGGCGTCGCCCTCTCGGACCACTCCGGCGATGGGTACGTCCGTCGACTCCAAAAGGCCCGCTGCTGCCGAGGCAGGCCAGGGCATACATCGCGCTCATTGCGGCGGGCAACACCGTGCATATTGGCGTTGAAGCGCACTCCAAGCCAAGAGAGAACCGACGAAATTGAGTGTGCCCGGCGATGACCATGCCCGACGCAGCGCCCCTTCGATACGCCGGCTTGGCGGTCTCGTGCCCGATTCGCGCGCGTTGCGCGTATGCATTTCTATCTATTTGAGCTTGCTTTGGGTTGTCCAGGGGGTCAGACCAAGTTTCAAGTAAGCCGCTGGCGCGGCAGGAGGATCTGCACGCTTTCCCCCGGAGGACACGGCAGCCGTTCGCTCGTCTGTATCGAGCGGCGGGGCGTCGGTGACATGCGGTGATGCCGCAGGCAGAGTGGACTTCCAGACGGTTTTTCTTCCCTCCGTTTGGATAGGACACGCTCATGAGCATCACTCTTCGTCAGCGCATGCACCAAGATCTGCAATTGGCCGGGCTTGCCGAGGGTACGCAGAAGATGTATCTGCGCGCCGTCAGGCAACTCGCCACACACGTCAACAAGCCGCCCGGCCGGATTACCGAGTCCGAAGTGCGGGATTACCTGCTCTATCTCAAGAACGAGCGAAAATACTCTCCCAGCTCGCTGAAGATCGCCGCAAGCGGCATTGTATTTTTCTTCACCCATTCCGTACCGCGCGACTGGCTCCTGTTCAAAAACCTCCACATTCCCAGGCCACAGAGCTTGCCGGACGTGTTGAGCATTGCTGAAGTACGGCGTCTGATCGACGCCGTACGTACGCCACACAACAAAACCTTCTTCTGGACCGTTTACTCGCTGGGACTGCGTCTCCAGGAGGGTCTGCACCTGCAAATTGGCGACATTGACAGCGCACGGATGGTCGTCCATGTGCATCGTGGCAAGGGAGCCAAGGATCGCTACATCCCGCTGCCGTTGCACACCTTGACGGTGCTCCGCCAATACTGGGCGACTCATCGCAACCCGGTCTGGCTATTCCCAGCCACTGGGCGCGAACAAGATGAAGCCAATGCGGCCCCGCAACCGATGGCGCGTTCCAGCGTTCATGGCGCGATGAAGCGCGTGGTGCGGGAGCTCGGCTTCCGCAAGAGGATCACGATCCACACGCTCCGGCACAGTTACGCGACACATTTGCTCGAGGCCGGTGTGAGTCTGCGCTTGATCCAGCAATATCTGGGTCACAGTTCCTTGCAGGCGACGATGATCTATCTCCACCTGACGTCCTTGGGCCAGGAACAAGCCAGGGCCACCATTGATAAGCTAATGTCGGAATAGTCTGATGCCGACCGTCGCCGACGTGTTGCGGCGGTACGGGCCGGACTATCTCGAGCGCTTTGGCGCGACGATGCCCGCGGAGCACAAGAAAGTCCTCCAGGCCATCATGGCTTGTCGCGCGGGCGAATTGGGGACCGTGTTCTACCAATGCACGTCGTGCGGTCACTCCCACGCCATGGGGCGGTCCTGCGGCAACCGGCATTGCCCGAGTTGCCAACACGACAAGACCAGGGCGTGGCACGAAACCCAAACCGACCGTCTGCTACCGTGTCCTTACTTCCTGTTGACGTTCGCCGTCCCGGCCGCGCTGCGCGCCTGGATTCGCAGTCATCAGCGCGTCGCCTACGCTGCGCTGTTCGAGGCGTCCGGCGAGGCGATCAAGGCTCTGGCGGCCGATCCCAAGTTTGTCGGTGCTGCTCAGTTCGGCTTCTTCGGTGTGTTGCACACCTGGGGCCGCACTCTGGAGTATCACCCGCACGTTCACTACGTGGTGCCCGGCGGGGGCATCAGCGCCGATGGCTCGCAGTAGTTACCGTCGCATCCCCTGCTCTTGGTACCGGTGCCTGCCTTGTCGATTGTGTTTCGCGCCAAGTTCCGTGACGCCCTCGACCACGCTGGCGTACTGGCGCAAGTCGATCCCGCGGTGTGGCGTCGAGCCTGGGTCGTCAATTCCAAAGCCGTCGGCGACGGCCGGGCATCCTTGAAGTACCTCGCCCCGTACGTCTTCCGAGTGGCCATCGGTGACCGCCGAATCGTTTCCTGCGATGACGGTCACGTGACGTTCTCCTACCGCAATAGCGGCTCAAACCGCTGGCGGAAGATGACGGTTGATGGACAGGAGTTCGTTCGCCGGTTTCTGCAGCACGTTCTGCCCACTGGCTTGCAGAAGGTGCGGCACTACGGCTTTTTGAGCCCCAACAGTCGGATTTCACTTGACCTCGTGCGCTGGCTAATCGCGTTGTTCCACGGCTGGGCTTATGTACTGTGGGGGCACCTCCCTCAACCAGCGCCGAGCCAACCGCGAATCCGCTGCGCTCTTTGCGGTGGGCCGATGCGCGTATGCTTCCTCGTGCCCGAGATTGCTCCCCTCGTCTTCGATACGAGCTAGGCGATGTTTCGAGCCAGCCGGACCTACAGACCCCCAAAAACACCTTCGCACAGCCGACGTATGCCGAGAGTGCGCACCGACCCCGGGTCGAGAGGCCTCCTGGGGCGATCGCGATCAACACTCGCTCTGCCTGCGCAGCCCAAAACGCCGATCTCCGTCCGGACAGAACGTCACTCCACAGTTCCGGAACGCTCACATACCGCACAGTAACGGCTAAACACCTGAGGTGTGCCGAACCGTTTCCCTACTACACGGCGCCGGCGTGTCGTCCACGGGCTTCTTGAACCAGCGACTTGATCTCGGCTCCGCGAGATCAAATCCTTATTAAGTTGCTGCCCATTTCATTGACTGACCCGAGAGGAATTCCATCATGAGCACCGAGTCGCCGCCGCCCGATCCCGACGAGGCTGGTGAATCGCATGATCCTCTCGGTTATTACTACGCCGTGACGAGCTTGGTTTACGATGAGCGGGGAAACGTTGCGGACGTCGTGCGACAAGATGGCCGAGCACCAGCGACAACGGGCGCCGCGGCTCGTCGTTTTCGTTGGGAACACCTTCTGGAGAAACGACTGTTCGCACTGACGGCTGACGGAAAGACGGAATACTGGCGCGACAGTCTGACCCGATATCTGGTCGTTGAGCCCGATCCCACCACCGGCACGATCAAGCCCGTCCTCAAACGGTGTGGGCCGGTGTATATGTGGCTGTGCCGGGAGGAGCGCGAAGGGCGGTGAGCGGGCAAGTCATAACCGCCAAAAGGGGCGGAGGCCACGACGTGGAAAAGAACTCAACCACGAATAAAACGAATCTCACGAATGAAGACGGAAGGCTGGATTACTGAGCGATTGTCAGGGCCCGCAATCACGACGACTTCGCGGGGCGATCGCCACGAGGTTGCCCTCCCATTCGTAAGATTCGTTCCATTCGTGGTTGAAATACGTTCCGCTGCTTTTGCTCGCTGACAGCCTCGGCGCTCGTTGCACCGGCGCGTGGTTCGGTCCCCGACGACTCCAAGCCCAGACAATTGTCAATCCTGTGGAGAACGCGTTATGGATCACATGGCCAGCATCCGTTCGGAGCTCGCCTCGGTCATCGTTCCCTGCTGGAACCAGCTCGAATTCACCCGGCACTGCATTGCCGCCTTGATGCGCTGCACTCGTGCACCTTGGGAGCTGATCGTCGTCAATAACGGCTCGGCCGATGGCACCGGCGGCTACCTGGCGGGCGTGCAAGATGCGTCGGCGGTGCCGGTCACGCTCACTGCGAATTCGACCAACGTCGGGTTCCCGGCCGCCATCAACCAAGGATTGAAGTGTGCCGCGCGGGGAATACCTCGTGTTGCTCAACAATGATGCGGTGGTGACTGAGGGGTGGTTGGAGCAGTTGATTGGGCTGAGCAACGTGGTGCCGGTGTTGGGGGAGCCGAGCGAGGTGCCGCGGAGCCGCGGTCAGACGGACGATGGCGATCCGTCGGGTGTCCGGGAACCCGAGCCGAACGCCGAGTCGCGCGGTGGCGCCGAGACCGCCCCCGGAGGGCCGCCCGCGGTATCGGGGCGTATGGCAGCGCGGGGACTACCCCCCCTGGCCGCCCCTCACCCCCCACATCCTGTGGGGACCTCTCCCCAAGGGGGCGAGGTGGGAGGAGACTCGCGTCTCGGGCGTGTTCCGAGGGGTGTTGGTTTGGTTGGGCCGATGACCAACTATGCGGCGCCGCCGCAGTTGATCGAGGACGTGCCGTATCGCGATCTGGATCAGATGCGTGCCTTCGCGCGGCGCTGGCGCGAGGAGCACCGCGGGCAGTGGTTTACCGTGCCCAAGCTGTCGGGGTTTTGCTTGCTCATGAAACGCGAGGTTTATCAGACGGTCGGCGGGCTCGATAAGCAATTTGGACTCGGGCTCTTTGACGACGACGATCTGGCCATCCGCGCGCGCAGGCCGGATTCGAATTGGCTGTGGCCCACGACCTCTTTATCCATCAATTCGGCGGCCGCACGTTCGCCGGCAACGGAGTCGACACGCGTAAGTTAATCAGTAAAAACGAACGGCGGTTCGCGGCCAAGTGGGGGTCGCTCGCACCGCGAGGCGAGCGCGTCGTCTTGCGGCATTGGGGTGCACCGGAGCGGAAATTCCCGGAACAACCGCAGTCCCGGAGTGCTCATCATCCCGCAGCCGGCGAGGTGGCGATCCGGGCTCACTTGCGCGTGGCCTGGGAGGGCGAATTCGAGGGAGTGCAGTCGCTTGCGCTCGTTAATCGTGCGATCTGTTGTCGACTGACCGATCGCGGGCATGATGTGCGTAGGATTGCCAGTGCCGGACGGACGGACGACGAGTCGGCCCAGATGATCGGCCGGCAGAGCCGCCTTTCGCTCCGCGAAAGAACGGAGTTTCGCGGAGCGAGAGGCGACAATGAAGGCGGAGACTCTCCCCGACCGAATGGCGACGCTCAGAAACACACCCATGTGCACGTGCGGCATCAGTGGCCGCCGAGGCTGGAACCGCCGCCGCATGGAAAATGGGTGCTGATGCAGCCCTGGGAATTTGGCAGCGTGCCAAAGGCCTGGCTGCCGCTGTTCGGTCGCGTGGACGAGGTTCTGGGCCTATAGCCGCTACGTGCGCGATTGTTACCTCGAGGCCAAAGTCCCGCGCGAGCGGGTTCATGTTATTCCGCTCGGTGTCGATCCCGAGCTATTTCGGCCGGGTGTCGAGCCGCTGGCGCTCCCGTCCGGCCCTGAAATGCGGTTCCTCTTCGTCGGCGGGACGATCTTTCGCAAGGGAATCGACCTGCTGGTGACGGTCTTCTCCCGGGCGTTCCGGCCCGCTGATGGTGTCGGCCTGGTCGTCAAGGAGATGGGCTCGAAGAGCTTCTATCGCGGCCAGACGGCCGAGGCTGATGTGGCGGCGCTGCGCGAACGGGGCTTTCCCGTCGAGTACATCGAGCGCGACTTGAGCGACGCCGAGATGGCCCGGCTTTATGCGGCCTGTGACTGCCTGGTGCATCCGTTTCGGGGGGAAGGGTTAACCCGGAGCCAACGGCGACGGAGTTCGCTGCCCAGGTCGAAACGGTCGCCGTCGCCGTTGGCTTCGGGTCAAACGCTCGCCTGCCAGAAGTTTGCGCAGGGAGCGCCCAAGCCGAGCCTGTCGCGGCTTTCGACCAACGCGGCTTTGCGCCTCTGCGTGGGCCGTCCCAAGGTATCGTTGACGATGATCGTCAGGGACGAGCAGGAAAACCTCCCTCATTGCCTTGGCTCAGTCGCCGGACTGTTCGATGAGATCGTCGTGGTGGATACCGGGTCAAAAGACCGCACGCGGGAGATCGCCCGCGAGTTTGGGGCGCGGGTGTTTGATTTCGTGTGGGTTGACGATTTCGCCGCGGCGAGGAATTCGGCTTTGGCACGAGCCACGGGCGATTATGCCTTCTGGCTCGATGCCGATGACGTGATTGACCCGCCCCAGCGCGCGAAGCTCGAGGCCATACTAGAGGGCCTTCCGGGGCCCGCGCGATTCCGGGTGGGCGAACCTCTGTGTGAGCCTGGGCTCAATGTGGCTCGGCCGGAGCCTCGCCCTCCCGATGCGCCTCGCTCTCCTGGGTCGGCGGCGCATTGCCCGGGACCGGCCACCTGCGTCGTCAAATGTGCCTGCGATCCGGCGCCGAACGGCGATGGCGGGCAGACCGTCGTGGACCACATCCGGCTCTTTCCGCTCCGCGAGGACGTCCGCTGGACTTACCGCGTCCACGAACAGATCTTGCCATCGCTCCGTCGGGCAAACGTCCCCGTAAAATGGACCGATGTGACCGTACGGCACAGCGGCTACACTGATCGGGCACTCCGCGCCACGAAGCTTGACCGCGACGCCAAGATCCTGCGCGAAGAGCTTGCCGAGCGGCCGAACGACCCGTTCGTTCTCTTCAACCTGGGTGCGATCGCCATCGAGCGCCAGGACTGGCGGCAGGCGCTCGAGTGTCTGCGCCACAGCCGGGCCGGCTCGGCGCCGACTGATTCGATCACGCGCAAGTTGTATGCCCTGATCGCACGAGCCCACCAGATGCTGGGCGAGGCCCGCCAGGCGATCGCCGCTTGTGCGGAAGGCCTGGCGATCGACCCAGACGACGCTGAGCTGATGTTCCGCGAAGCCGTGGTGCGGCGCCATATGGGCGATCGCGACGGAGCGGAGCGCTGCTGGCGGCGGATCCTGACGCTCAAGCGGCCGAAGCAGTTTGCCAGCGTGGATCAAGGCATCTACGGCCACCTTACCCGGCGCAACCTGGCGGCGCTCGCCAAGGAGCGCGGCGATCATCATGAGGCGGCCAGCCTCTGGCGCGCCGTGCTGGCCGAATGCCCCAACGACCGTGAGGCGCGAGATCACCTCCTCTGACGTCGCAAGAGGCGAACGGAACGCGACGATCGGCGGCCGTGACGCAGACCGTGACGATGGCCAGTCCAGCAGAGCCGACGTAAGGCGTTGCGTGCTAAGGGTGTGACGCTGGTGACGCTGGTGACGATGAAAATCCCACTTTGATACATCCGGCACCGGCCACCTCGTCTCGTGCATTGCCTCGGCCGATCGTGCCGCCCTTGACGGCTATTCTTGGGCACCCCCCCATCCATCTCCGTCCCAGTACAGGAATCATCCGAACACCGTGTTTGCAAGCAGATGACGGCTACACCCGCCAAACGGAATCTTCCACCAGATCAGGGGGTCTGAGGCTTCTTGAGTCGGCGCAGTCAAGGACTCGGTGGGTTCTAACGATATTTCTCATTTTTCCGAGGATAGGGTCAAGCTGAAGGAGAATATGGCCGATGGAAGAGTCAGAACAAGGTCTGAATCGGCCTGGGACGACAAGCTGCGCGCTGGTCGAACCGGCAAAACCCGTAAGCGCAACCGCGCGTTCTTGCATGGATGCGAGTGCAGCGGCCGGAGGGGGACCTTCGTCGGGAGGACAGCTTCGGACTCATGCGCAGGGAATGGCGCAACGTCCTGGCGCTGGGGATTTTGTTCCAGACGGGAACAATTGGGGCGATTGCGCAAACTGATTCAACCAAAGAGCTTTTAGGATCTAATCGAGAGACGATTCGTCTGACCGTTGAACTAACCTGGGCGACCTCTCAAAAAGGCGGCGGTCAAGTTGAGGGCGTAGATGGGGAAGAAGCCGCTGATTCGGATCGCGAGTGTTTCCTCGAGCTGACCCAGGGACGTGTGATCGAAGTCGTTCCGTGGCGCAACGATGGACCGACAGGACCGCTCGGTCAGGGCTGGTTGGAGATGGCCAAGGGCCAAGGGCCGGCACCTGATGGGAGCTGGCGGCTTGGCAGGCAGCTAGTGGGGCGTGTTCGCGCGCGAATCGAGACGGCGCCCGAGGGCAGCTTGGTGGTGCGGTCAGGCGATCAGGCGGTGAGCGTTCCGCTGGCAGCCGTGATGGACAAGGTTCAGCACACGCCACCGCAGGCGCCTCTGGTCGTAAGCGTCGAAAGGCTGAGTTGGGATTCGCTCAACGTCGATCTGGGCGAACCGGCCAGCGAGGGCATCGTCGCGCCGGGGACAATGGTTCCGGTGTCGATCGGGTGGAACATTCTGACGCCCGAAACGACCGACGTGGTGGTTCGGACGACTGCTGTTCTGCGGCCGATCCGGGGGAGCGAGGTCCGCTGGCGGGAGGAACAGCACGACCTGGTGCCATCCAATCGGCTGCGCCCGGCCGCGCGGGTCTGGAACGTCCCTGCGCCTCTGGCGGAAGGGACCTATATCCTGGAGATCAGAGCGACGTGGGAATCGGCGGTTCGCGACGGGACGCGGCTCGGGCGTTTGATCCGGCGCCGCAAGTCGACGTCGGTTTCGGGTTCGGCGATCCGGCGGGTGGCGTTTGTGGTGATCGATTCTCAGCGGGGGCCGGCGGCGGCGGCGGGGTCGTCCCGCCAGGGACACTCGCGCGAAGCCGAGGTCGATTCGCTCGATCTGTCGCGACTGCGCACGCGTCGATTGCTGGCATCGGGTCGTGCGCCGACCGCCGGGCTGGGCAAGTCGGCGTGGGCCGTGCCGCCGGAGGCCCTGATCGAGCCATCGCGTCGCGACCGGCTCCGCGGCTGGATCATGCATACCGGGGCCGAGGCCGCCAGGCTCGACGCGGTCGATGCCGCGGGCCTTGCCTGGTCGGCCGTGGGACTGAAGGTGTCGCACCCCGATCGCCCGCATCGACTGGCGCTCAAGATCACAGGCGGCGAGCCGGCGTCGCTCGGCGTTGCACTGGTCGAGCCCGGGGCCGGCATCGGCGGGTCGGCCCCCCCCAGGCTGCTGCTCGATGCCTGCGCCTCGGGGCCGCCCATCCTGCAAGACGGGCCGCCCGCGACCTTCACCTGGCTCGTCTGGCCGGGCGCATCCGAAATGGTCCTCGTACTGGTCAATCGAGGCTCCGACGCGCCCGTGCGCTTGGGGACGGTTACTCTGACCGAGCTGGACGAGGTGCCCCCGCCCCCCAGTATCGTCGAGCCGCGCACCAAGGCGACCCGGACTCTGGGTCTCTACCTGGCAGGGCCGAACGCGCTCGACCGCTTCGGCGGCGCGGTCAGTCTGCGCGATGCCGTGATTCCCGCCCAGAATCTCGCGAAATACCTCGGTTACTGCGGGGCGACGGCGGTCGTCCTGCCTGAGGAGCTCGCCGACCGGTCGATGCGCCGCGCACTCGAGGGCCTGGCCGATGAAGACTCGACCGGCCCCGATCGGCTCCAGGTCGTGCGGAGGATCCTCAATCGACAAGGATATGCCACATGGCTGGAACTCCGTTTCGACAAGCCCGCCGCGCTCGCGGGTTTACCTCCCGCCGATTCGGCGCTCGCGCTCGAGCGCGGCCTGGTGCGGGTCGATCGGCAGGGCCGCCCCGACGGGCCGGCGTATCATCCGATCCATCCCGAAGTCCGCTCCGCCATGAAGGATCGGGTGGTCCAATGTCTCACTTCCAGTCAGAGACCCCGCGACGGTGGCGCGCCGGACGCCTGGACTGGCCTGGTGATTCGCATGGGAGCCGGGCCGACGCTCCTGGGAACGCCGGACACCGGTCTGGACGACGCCACGTTTGAGAGATTTGTCCGCGAGACCTTCAGCCCCGAGACAGCGCGCAGCATCCCGGGCGTGGGGAATGCCGATCCCAACCGGTTTGCGGTGCGGTCGGATTATCTGGCGGGCGTCGGCCGCATGCCCTGGCTGACATGGCGGTCGCATGCACTCGCCACGCTCTATGCCGAGCTTGCCGAAACCGCGCACAGGGCTACGCCCGGCACCGCGCTCGCCGTGGTCACGCCCGGCCTGAATTCCGGTCCCGCCGGAGCCGAGGCACGTCGCGTCGATCGCGCCGGTTTGACCCCCAGCCAGGCCTGGCGCTCGGTCGGCCTCGATCTGTCGAACTGGCCCAATGGATCGGAATCGCCACTGGTGCTCCGTGGCATTGCGCTATCCAATGATGCGCTGGCCCACGACCTGGCCACTAGCTTCGACCTCGATAGCCTGGTCGCCGCACGTGCGCAGGATGGCCTGCTCTTGACCATCGACGGCGACTCACCCGCCGACTCGCCGGCCGCTCCCAGTTCCGCATTCCCTTTTTCAGCCGATGATCCCGGATCGGGCCGGATCGCCGGCGACGGATCGCCGCACTGGGCCAGCGCGCCCGACGGTCTGGCTGAGCGCGTTACCGCTGGGCGACGGTCCAACCGCTGACGAGCCCTTGGGGCATGCCCTGGCCGCGCTGGATGCGCGCTGCGTGTTCCTGGCGGAAAAGGCCATCGCCGGCCATGAGGACCGGATCCGACGCTTCGCCGGTGTCCTCCGCGCACTACCCGCCTGGCCCGCGGTGAAGCAGAGCGACCGGCGCGACCCCAGTTCCCGGCAATTTGGCGTGACCGTGCTGACCATGAGTGACGAGACCCAGACCTTCCTGGAGATCGCCAACGACTCTCCGTACCCGATTCGAGTCGGCGGCGTGCTGGAGGCTCCCGATCTTGCGGCCGTCGACGATGTCGGCCGCGGCTTGCGGCTCTTGCCGCTCAAGGAAGCCGGCAGCCGGCACCTGGTCCTCGACCTTCTACCGTTCGGCGCGGCGGCGGTGAGGGTAGCGGCCCCTCGGGCCCAGCTTTCCTCGGTTGTTCCTTATCCATCTCCGGCAATCCTGACCAGCATGCAGGCCCAGTTCAATGAGCTTTCGGGCCAACTGGCGCGACTCAATCGCGGCCTCGCGGCGGTCCCCGCCGAACCGCCGAATCCAGGTTTCGAGCCCGAGCCGGCGCACACTTCTTCCGTGGCCGCCGGCCGCGGAGCAGCGGGCGGAAGCCCGGCCCCGCCGGGCAGCGAGCCATCCGTGCCCCGAGGCTGGCACCGGTCGGGCGACTCGCCCGCGACCGACACCATCGTGATCGATCGCGACAACCCACACTCGGGAAAAGGCAGCCTGCGGCTGTCGGCCGACCAGGCACCGGCATCGGCCGTGAGCGAGCCGTTTGTGCCCAATGTGCAATCGAGCATGACGGTCCAGGCCTTCTTCCGGGGCTCCCGGCCCGGCGCCAGGGTTCGGGTCTGGATCGAAGGAGAATCCGGCGGGCGTCCCTACGTTCGCCGCACCGAGCTTGAACTCTCTGCCGAATGGGAAGCTCGCGCGGTCCGCGCTTCGGACCTGCCTGCCGGAGGCTTGGATTCCGTCCGGCTACGGTTCGAGCTGGATGCGCCCGGTGTTCTCTGGGTCGACGACCTTCGTGTGGTGAACGAGCCGTCCTCCAAATCCTTGCGGCTGAACACTCAGCACACCTTGCTGGCGGCGCTCCAGGCCTACCGCGAGCAGCGCTACGCCGACTTCGCCCGCCTGGCTGGCTCGCACTGGATCCGCCAGGCGAGCGCCTCGGCGGTCAGCCGGCTCGCCAGGAGCAACGCCCCGGCGCCGTCAACCGGTTCCGGCGGTTCGCGCCCGGGAGAGGCCGCTTCTCCCCTACCGCCTGAACGCAAGCTGCGGTAAGATCGTGCGGAAACGAAACCGGACGAATCGGCGGAGCGAGACCCCCATCGGGTCGATCACAGGAGGGTCCGATGTTTGTCGCTTGCAGCACGCTGTGCTTTGCGCGGGAGTCGCTGGAGATGGCTCTCCACCAGATCGCCGAGCTGGAATTTGACAAGTTCGAGCTGGCCTTGGTCGAGAATAGCCGCCATCTGGGGGTGTCGGAGGTGGGTGACAACCCCGAAGCCGCCCTCCATCGGCTGCGGCAAGGCCCGGCCTTGATCCCATCCTCCATCCAAATCGACTTGCGCCTCCGCGGATTCGACCGATCTCTTGAGTCGCAAGCGGTTCGACGGGCTTTGCCGGTTCGCCAAGTCGCTCAACATCGCCGTACTGACGATTCATGCGGCTCCCTTGGCCACGCCCTTTGCCGACGAGGTCAAGCGGCTGAGCCCGCTCGTGACCACGGCCATGTGCGAGGGCCTGGTGCTGGCCCTTTTGACCCACTCCGAGGCCCTGACCGGCGACCCGCAGATCGCCGTAGAGCTTTGCCAGGCTCTCCCGGGTCTGGGCCTGACGCTCGATCCCAGCCACTACCTGCAAAACCCCCATCCCAACGTCGACTACGACGCGGTGTTCCCATTCGTTCAAAACGTCCACCTGCGGGATACCGGCGTGGGACCGGGCGACTTCCAGGTTCGCGTCGGCCAGGGCCAGATCGAATACGCCCGGATCGTCAACCTGCTCCAGCGGCACTGCTATGATCGCGGCCTGACAGTCGCGATCATCGACCGCGTGGACAACCCGTTCGACCGCGAGGTTGAAGTCCGCAAGCTCAAATTGCTGCTCGAGACGTTGATCTGATCATTCCACCAGTCCCCACTGGTAGAGCTCGCGCTGGATCAGCTCGAGATCCCAGACCTCGACCAAGGGATCACTCCCCTGGCTGGCCAGCCGGCGGCCCTGAGGATCGAACACCAGGGTGAAGAGCCCGCGGTGGCCCGGCAAGTTCAGCCGGCGCCGGGGCCGGCTCGGTTGATCCAGCGACCAGACCGAGATCATTCCTTCCTGTTGCGAGCCGACGGCGAGGCTGCGTCCATCCGGCGAAAAGGCGAGGGCCAGGAAGAAGCTTGCGGCCTGATCGCCGGGCGGCTTGATCCGTCCCACGACGGTCAAGTGCTTCGTTTCGACCAGGAGGACGGCTCCACTGCGGTCCGCAACGGCCAGCAACGTCCCGTCAGGGCAAAGGGCCATTGTATTGATCCCACCCTCCGCGACCGGCAGCGGCCAGCGGACCTCGCGTGCACTGGCCTCGGGGGCCGCCGCTTTCGTTTCGAGTTCCCAGACGTGCGGCTGGCTGCTCAGGTCGATCAGGTAAAGTCTCCGGCCGTCCGGGGCAATCTGAATCGTCCGATACCGCAGCGATGGATTGTCAGGCCCTCCCGGGGCGGTGCGGCGCGTGCCGCTGGGCGGGGAGGCCGCGACTTGAGCCGCCGGCTGCCCCGGCACGACGACGGGGATCAGCCGCTCGGGCGTCTCGCAGCGCCACAGGAAGACGGCCGCCGATCGAACAACGGCCATGATGCTTCCATCGGGCGTCCGGGCCACCGGTGACATCCGCATCATCCCGAACCACCCGAGCCCCGGGCCGCGCAGCGCGGTCGGGTAAGGCACCTCGATTGCGGGGGGTGCCTGATTCGAGGTTGTACGCGCGGGCCAGATCCGCAATCCCAGGCTATCGACGGCAATCAATCGCCCTTCCGCGTCGAAACCAACCACGGCCGGGCGCCCGATGTCCCGCTCTCGGTTATTGCCGCGGTCAGGGCCGCGCCGGCCCTGGTTTTCGCGACCGGCCACGGCGCGCCGTGGTGTCAACGACGGCTCCGGTCGAATCGCGTTGATGTCCGGGCAGCGGCCGGGCTGCCAGAACCAGATGCCGCCGTCCCAGGTTCCGCCGGCCAGGATCCCCTCGCGGTTGAAGGCGAGCGACGAGGGCCGCCGTTCGTTGTCGAACCCGCTGAGCTGGGTTCGCGCCGCCGAATCGACCACGGTCCAGAGCGATGTGACCGATGTTCTTCCCGCCGCGGCGATGGTTCGACCATGCGCCCCGAAAGCCAGATCGGCAACTGGCTCGGAGGTCGGGAGGGCAGCGACCAACGTAAGAGCCACCGGGTCCCAAAGCTCGGTCGGTCCCCGGCCGATCAAGGCGAGCAGCCTGCCCTGGGGGCTGAAGCGCATCTGCGAGGTGAAGGTTTGGCCGGAAGGCGGCAAGTTCGCCAGCGACTTCTCGGTATCGAGGTCCCAGAGTCGCACCGCGCCGCCGCCCGTGCTGCGTCCCGAGGTCGCCAGCAGCGAGTTCGGACCGATCGCCAGCGCGCCGAGCTCGGTCTGGGTCTCGATTTCGCCACGTCGTTGCTGGAGCGGTCCTTGGTCGAACCGCAAGGGCGCCCCGTCCACCCCCGAAAAGAGCCTTACCCTCGTGCCCTGTAGCGCGGCGACGGCGACAATCTTGCCATCCGGACTGATGGCGACCAAGGGGAAACTCGGCCGGGGCGACGGCCCCGGTCGCGACCACGGGAGCCTGGCAACAGGCTGATCCAGATGGTCGAGGTCCCAGAGGTTGACATGGTATTGGTATCCCACGTGGATCCCGGGAAGCGCCGAAAGCGGCGCGCCGTCCACGAGGGCGAGCAGAACGTTCTCATCGATGACGACGAACGACTCGATCGTGACCAGGCGCTCTCCGCCGGGATCGGCGACCAAGCCCAGCAGCTCGGAGCCGGGCCGAAGCACGGTCCGAAGCGTGGCTCCTGAAAGTGCGTCAATCAGCCGGAACCCCTTCCCATCAGGCAAGACGACGGCCAGGGCATGACCGGCCAGCGCCAGCCGCTGGCTGCTCCAGGGAAGGGGCCGGCGCGGGCCCGGCGGAATAGCGCCGCTGACGCGCCGCGCGGCGTGTTTGCTCCGGAGCCCGCCGCCGAATTGGCTCCCTGGCCCGGTTCGGCTCGTTCGCCGGCCGGTGCATCGGTCCCGTTCGACTCGGTTCCGGCCTGGGAAGGCGGTAGATCGGGCGCCGCGCCGGTGCCCAGGCGCAACGACACCGAATCCAGCCGGCGGCGCTGCACGAGATCCCACAAGTCGAGCCGCTCGCCGAGCCGCTCGCCGTCGTCGGCAAGAGCCGCCAGCCGGTTGCTCTCCGGCCCGACGACCACGCCCAGGACGCGCCCAGTGCCGATGTCGCTTTCGTGGTTCTCGACCGAGCGCAGGACCAGGAGCTCGACGGCTGCGTCCCGAAATTCCGATCGAACCTGGGCGTTGGGGTTGTACTCGACCGCCTTCTGGATCAACTTCAGTCCGCGGGCGCGCCGGTCGGGCAGGTTCGTCGAGCGCAAAAGCGTCGCTTCCGACAGGTATTGCTTCAAGAGCGCGTCCTGGGTCTTCCGATTGGCCTGCTCGGTGTCTTTTAAGGCCTCGTTCGTTCTGTACTGAGCTTGAATTGCCGCATCGCGGGCGGCGACGACGCGCAAGTACGCGAAGGTCGCGATGGCCAGAATCGCCGCGGCGGCGGTCGCCGTCACGCTGGTGATGCCCGGATGCCGGCACGCCACCCGCCATAGCCGTCCCACCGGGCTGATCCGCCGCGCCTTGACCGGCTCGCGATTGAGAAACCTCGCCAGATCGGCGGCCAGATCGGCGGCCGTCGCGTAGCGGTCCGCGGGTCGCTTGGCCAGTGCTTTGAGAACGATCGTTTCCAGGTCGCGCGGGATGTGCGAATCGAGCATGCGCGGCGAGAGCGGCTCTTTCTGGCCGATCTGGTCGATCAGCTCGGAGGCAGACTTGCCGTCGAACGGCGGCCGAAGGGTCATCAGCTCATAAAGCGTTGCCCCCAGGCTGTAGACGTCGGTCCGGCCGTCGATCGCGCCGGTGCGCGCCTGTTCGGGGCTCATGTACCGCGGAGTGCCCAGCAGGCTATCATGGTGGGTGATGCCGGGATCAGCCAGCCGGCGAGCCAGTCCAAAGTCGGTGACCCAGATCGTTCCCCTGCCATCGATCAAGAGGTTCGAGGGTTTGACGTCGCGATGGATCACACCTTGATGGTGGGCATGAGCCAGAGCATCGGCCGCCTGGAAGCCGGCGGAGGCGATCCAGCGAAAGTAGGCCGTTCCTCGGGGCGGATCAAACGGCGGCGGTTCGTTCTCGCGGGACCGCGATCCGGACTCGGAGCTCGTCAGGGTTCGTAGCGAATTCGGGCTGGACGCCCGGCCGGCGCCGTTCCCTGCCGCATCGTGGTCGGGATCGCTCGCCCGCCGGCTTCCGGTGCCCCAGGACGCCGTCGAGTCACCCAGCTCGCTGCGGGCGTTGACACCACTCGGCGCGCCCGTGTGGCCGGCCCGCAACGAGCCGTTCCGGGGATCGCCTGAGCCCTGGCCCACCTCGATATACCGTGGCTGCCGCCAGGGCCATCCGGATGACACCCGCACCCAGAGCCGGCTGACCCTCGAGCCGCTCGCCGACGCTGCCGCGACCGCCGCACTGTCCCGGAACAGCGCACCCGCGGCGGCTTCGGCCCCGCCCGCGGCCTGCGGGCGGGTGCGCCGCAGGTGTCGGAGCACGCAATCCAGGCCGCTGCCCTCGATGCGCTGCATGGCGTAATAGCACAGGCCGCCGACCTGGCCGACGTCGAAAACGGGAACGATGTGGGTGTGATGCAGCCCCGCGGCGGTGCGGGCTTCGTTGAGAAATCGCCGCCGCGCCGAGGAATCGGGCGCGGCATGAGTGCCGAGCACCTTGAGCGCGACCGGCCGGTCCAGCCCGACGTGCACGGCCTCGTAAACGGTACCCATGCCGCCGCGCCCCAGCTCGCGGACGACGCGATAGCCCGCGATTCGCCGGCCCGATTCGATGCGGCGCTCAAGCCCCAAGCCCCGGCCCCCGCCCGAGCCGCCCGCCGATCCCAAGCCCAGCAGGCCGTGGACCAGCTCAAGCCCCTCCAGGGCCGCCTTCACATCGTCTTTGAGCTCGGCGTAACGCCCGGCGAATTCCTCGATGTCCGGCGGCCGGCCCTGCTCGGCCACGGCGAGGTAAGCCTCGACCGCCTCACCCACGCGCTCGTCGTCGTCGCTTGAGTCCGCGGGCGAAGGCTCCCTCTTGTCGTCGTCCTCATCGTCAATCGGCTGAACCATCGTCATACCTCAAGAGGCCCCCCGGCGGTCCTTCCAGCGAGCGTTTCAGCCGCTTCAACCCTCGCGCCCAGATCCCGCGGACCGACTTGCGGCTCAAGCCCATGCGTTCGCCAATAGCCTCGAACGAGAGATTCTCGGTGCCGTAGAGCCAGAGAACATCGGCCTCGGGCACCGGCAAGGCGGCCAGGGCGTCGGCCAGAAGCACAATCTGCTCGCGCCGACTGACCTCCTGGCTGGGGCTGGTCTGGCTCAGGGCCAGCATGTCAACCAACCGGCCGCTGTCCTCGCCGCCGCGGAACCGCCCGGCCGCATCGGGCGACGCATCCAGCGGCACCGCCGTGGCCGCGCCCGCCCGCTTGGCCCGGCTGTGATACCGGCCCAGATCGGCGAGCTTCTGGCCCACCAGCCGCCGCAGCCACCCCACGAGCGCGGCCTCGTTCTGACCGGTAAACTGGGGAAACTGCCGCACCACCTCGACGAGTGCCTCCTGAACCACGTCCGACAGCTCGACCCGTTCGCGCAGCCGCGGGCCCAGTCCCGTACGCACCACCATTCGCAAGTAGTTTCGATACAGCGCGCACAGTTCCCCCAGCGCTTCGCTCTCACCGGCGCGTGCCTTCGACAGCAGCTCAAGCGGTCCGTCGGCCATCAGCTTCGGCTCTCGCTCTCCCAATCCAATAGGCGTCAATTGGCCCGCTGCCGGACCCGGTTGTTCCCAGGATCAAGTCGGACGATGTCGCACTTCCCCTCCGGACTTCATTCTACCAAACATCTCGCTCGCCGTGCGACGCCGCCGCTCACGGACCGGGCGTGGGTGCGCGTGGTTGCGTGAGTGGCGTGCGTGCCAGTGCAATCAGGGCTGGAAGGTTCCGCACCATGAAGCGCACGAGCCAGCGCAGCAAGATCCAGCCGAGGACCGCGAAGACCAGCAAGACCGGAATCCAGAGCGCCCAGTTCACCGCCCAGAGCACCAGGGACTTGCCCAGATTGACGAGGCTCAAGAGCGAGGCATTCCACGTTCGGGAAATCTGGGTCGGAAAGTCGGCGGCCACCGGCGGCGCCGGCGCGTACTTTTCCCGCTCGCGGACATTCAGCGTCAGGGTTGCCAGCGACGAAAGGTTTTCCAGGACTCGGATCCTGCCCTCGAGCTGCTCGATCTCACCCCGCACGCGGCTCAACTCGATTTCAATTTTGAGCACGTCTTCGAGTTTGCCCGAGCGTTCCTGGAGGATCTTGTTGAGTGTCTGCTCCTCGACCCTCTTGTTCTTGATTCGCGCCTCGATGTCGTAATATTGCTCGGTGACGTCTTGCGACGTGCGGTTGTTGCGTTCCGTCTCGCCCAGCAAAACGAGCGACGCGACCAGGGATTCGAATTGTTCGACGGGGACGCGAATCTTCCAGCGCATCGAGCGCTGCGATCCGGGCGATCCGGTCACATTCTGTTCGGCGATGTAACCCCGTGCATTCTCAACCAGGCCGGCAACCTTCCTGGCAACCGGGTCGAACGCTCTCAACGATCAGGTCGATCTGGGCGTCGTAGATGATCTTGCGGGCGACCGCCGGTGCGGGGCCAGCCTGGGTTCCAACGAGCAAGGCGGCGGCCCCATCCGTGAGTATGGTTCGCTGTTTCAAACCGGAGGCGTCAGACCCGGATGGTGGGGCCGGAGCCATCGCCGCCGAACGTTTGGCCTTGGCGAGCGAGGCGGATTCAGAATATCGGCTCGCCTCGTCCGCACCGCAGCCGATGAGAGGCAGGACCAGGAACGCCGAGAGGGACCTGAAGATTTTCATGATGTGCGAGCCTCGCGATGAACGGGCGATGCATGGTAAAGGATCCGCGGCGGATCGAATACTGCACTATTCATTATGACGAGTGACGAGGCTTAAACTTAGTGCCCGGTGCCAGTTTTTGTGTCTCACGGTTGAAATGCCTGCGCCATTTGCTGCCTGGAGGTATTAGCGCGCCAGTCGTTTCGAGATGACTTCCTCGATGAACTCTTTGGCAGCCCGGGTCGGAGACAGTTCATCGTAACAGTTCATACACGCCGACTCGTCGTATCTGCGACCACATTGCGGACACGCACTGGTCGTGATAACGTGAGGCAACCCAGGGGCGGCCCGAAGCGCAAGGCTCGCCCTCTACAGGCCGTCGTCAAGAAGGAGAGTTTCGCGATGGAGTCTCGACGGGCATTTCTCGGTCGCTCTTGCGCCGCCGCGGGTGCGGCGGTCTGGACCGCGCTTGGTGCTGGAGGCTGGTCCAGCTTCCCGGCCGTCGCGGCGGCGTTCGACCCGGACCGGCTGAGCGAGCTGGCGGCGTTCGCGATGGAGCGGGCCAAGGCGGCCGGGGCGTCGTACGCCGACATCCGCATCAACCGTTATCGAAACCAGGACGTCAGTCTGCGCGTGCAGGCAGACCGTGCGACGGGCAAGCCGGTCGAGGTTCCTGCTGTTGCCGATTCGGGGTCGTTCGGCTTCGGGATCCGCGTGCTGGCCGGCGGCGCCTGGGGGTTTTCGGCGTCGCACGAGGTGACGCGCGAAGCCATCGCCCGGGCCGCGGCCGAGGCGGTCGAGATTGCGCGGGCCAACGCCCCACTGCGGCGCCAGCCGATCCAACTGGCGGCGACGCCGGCCTACCGCGACACTTACCGCACCAAGGTTGCCACCGACCCGTTCACGGTCCCGATCGAGCAGAAGCTCGAGCTGCTGCGAACCGTCGCCGCCCTCGCCCGCAAGGTCACGGGCGTATTTTCTGTGGTCGGGTCGATCGACGCTCATCTCGAGGACCGGTTCTTCGTATCGTCCGAGGGGAGTGTGATCGAGCAACACGTTTACCAGATTTCGCCCGAGTTCACCGCGACGGCCCTCCAGGCCGGCCGCAAGGTCAAGTCGCGCACCTATCGGCCCCACGCGGTCTGTGCGGGCTACGAGGCGGTCGAGCGCGCCGACATGGCCGGCCAGGCGGGCCGGGTCGGCGAAGAGGCGGTTGCGCATCTCAAGGCGCCCTCCGTCTCGCCCGGCGTCATGGACCTGGTCCTTCTGCCCACCCATCTGGGACTCACGATCCACGAGTCGATCGGCCACTCGACCGAGCTCGATCGTGCCCTCGGCTTCGAGGCCAATTACGCCGGCACGTCGTTCCTGACTCCCGACAAGCTGGGCAAGTTCAAGGTCGGCGCGGAGATCGTCAATTTCTTCGGCGACCGCACCCGGCCCGAGAGCCTTTCAACCTGCGGCTACGACGACGACGGGGTGAAGACCCGCCAGTTCCCGATCATCAAGGCGGGCATCTTCGTCGGCTACCAGACGATCCGCGACCAGGCTCACCTGATCGGCCAGACCGAATCGATGGGCTGCTGCTATGCCGACTCGTATGCCTCGGTCCCGTTCCAGCGGATGCCCAATGTTTGGCTCGAGCCTGCCGCCAAGCCCGTTTCCTTGGAAGACCTGATCGCCGGGGTCGATCACGGGATCCTGATCGACGGCCGCGGCTCGTACTCGATCGACCAGCAGCGGTACAACTTCCAGTTCGGCGGCGACGCATTCTGGGAGATCAAGGGCGGCAAGGTCCGAGGTATGATAAGCGACGTCGCCTACCAGAGCCGCACGCCCGACTTCTGGTCGCGCTGCGATGCGATCGGCGGCCAGTCCCTCTGGGAAAACGTCGGCCTCAACGCCGATGGCAAGGGACAGCCTGGACAGATCAACGCCATGAGTCACGGTTGCGCTCCGGCGCGGTTCCGGCAGATCAACGTATTGAGGACATCCTGACATGGGCTGGACCAGCGAACAGGCAAGATCGCTCGCCAACCGGATCCTCTCCTTCTCCAAGGCCCCCGAATGCGAGGTGTCGCTGCGGCTCTCCGAGACCGGGCACACCCGGTTCGCCGCCAACGAGATCACGACCGCCGGCATGGTGCGGAACGTCGCGATCGCGATCACCAGCCGCGAGGCGGGCAAGAGCGGCTCGACGACGACCGACGAGCTCGATGACTCGCTCTTGCGCGAGGCCGTGGCGCGAAGCAAAGCGCTCATGGCCGCGGCGCGGCCCGACCCTGAGCTCATCGAGAGCTTGGGCCCGCAGCGATATCCCGTGATCCCCGCGTTCGACGATTCGACTGCCGCCGCCGGCCCCATCCAGCGCCGCGACGGCGTCAAGGCGGCCCTCGACCGGGCCCGCGGCCGCGGCCTCGATGCCTCGGGCTTCTTCGAGAACGGTGCCCGCTGGTCGGCGATCGCCAACAAGAAGGGGAATTTCGGGTTCCACCAGGCCACTCATGCCGAATACTCGACCACCATGCGCACGGCTGACGGCACCGGCTCGGGCTATGCCCGCCTCGGCTCGCCGCGGCTGTCGGAAATCGACCCGGCCGCACTCGCCGAGCGAGCCGCGCAAGGCCGAGTCGTCGGCACAGCCGCGCGATCTACCGCCGGGTGCTTACACCGTCATCCTCGAGCCCGAGGCGGTCGCCGATCTGCTGGTTTTCCTGATCTTCTCGCTCAATGCCCGGACCGCCGACGAGGGCCGCAGCTTCCTCTCGAAGCCCGGCGGCGGCACGCGCGTCGGTGAAAAGCTCTTTGCAGATGGTGTCACGCTTCGCTCCGACCCGTTCAATCCGCGCCATCCCGGCACCCCCTGGGCCGAAGGAGGGTTTCGCGGCGGTCGCGGCGGTCGCGGTTCTGGCGGGCTCCCGGCCAGGAAGACCACCTGGATCGAGGACGGCGTCGTCAGGACGCTCGCCGTCGACCGCTACTGGGCGAAGAAAACAAACGTCGAGCCGGTGCCGCTTTCCAGCGGCCTCATCCTGGAAGGCTCCAACAAACCGCTCGACGCCCTGATCGCCGAGACCGAGCGCGCGCCTGCTCGTGACCCGGTTCTGGTACATCCGCCCCGTCAACCCTCAGAACGCCATGGCCACAGGGCTCACCCGCGACGGCGTCTGGCTGATCGAGAAGGGGAAAGTCGTTCACCCCGTCGTCAACTTCCGGTTCAACGACAGCCCGGTCAACCTGCTCAAAAACCTTGAAGCGACCAGCGTCGCCGTTCCGGCCGGCAGCGAATTCCTCGCGCTTTCCGTCCCGGCGATCCGGGCTCGTGACTTCCACTTCACTTCCAAGAGCGATGCGGTCTGACGTTGCAATGTCGCCCGCTCGGCGGTCTGGGCGGGTGCTGGTTTCACCACGGACCTGGGGCTCACGCCGCTCTCATGGGGCCCACGCCGCTCTCATGGGGCTCACGCCCCATGCTATTGCAATGTCGCCCGCTCCGCGGGCTGTGTTGCGGTCTCATTTCTTGGCGGTCTTGGCGACCGACTCGGCTCGGCTTGAGGTCTTTCATGACTTCGCGGACGGCCATTTCGAGCTGGCGGTCGCGGCCGGCGAGGTTGTCCTCGGGGGTGTTCTCGACGTAGACGTCGGGCTGGACGGCGTGGTTTTCCATGTTGGTCCGCGCGGTGTCGGCGAGGAAGACGCCGACGCCGGGCGTGCGGATCGATGAGCCGTCGATCAGGGAATAGCTGCCGGTGCCGATCACCGCCCCCATCGTCGGGGTGCCGATCACCTTGCCGAGGCCCAGGGCGCGGAAGCCGGCCGGGAACATCTCGGCGTTGGAGGCACTCCGCCAGTTCTGGAGCACGACCTTCGGGCCGAAATAGCCGGTGAAGGGCCGCTCGGTCGGCTCGACGCCGCGCGGCTGCCAGACCTCGTAGGGGCGCTGAACCAGGATCGCCAGCAGTTCCTGCTCGATGTTGCCGCCGCCGTTCCAGCGCTCGTCGATGACCAGGCCCTCCTTGTGGCGGAACTCCGCCGAGGTCCTTCTTGAACTTCGCCAGCGACGGTGGATCCATCGCCTTGATGTGCAGGTAGCCGACGCGGCCGCCGGAGAGCCTGTCGACCATGCTCGCGCCGCTCTTTCACCCAGCGGTCGTAGCGGAGGTTGCCGAAGGCCGTCATCGAGATCGGCTCGTACTTGACCTTCCAGGCGCCCTCGGGTACGGGCTTGTCATTGAGGGTGAGCTCGACCTTGCGATTGAGCCGGCGGCCCAGGAACGCGTCGTAGTCGTCGCCGGCCTTGACGGGCTTGCCGTCGATGGCGATCAGGTAGTTTCCCTTTTCGACCTTGATCCAGTCCTTGTCGGCCGGTCCGTCTTCGTAGACGTGCGTGACCTTGTACCGGCCGCTGGCCTGATCGGCCTGGAGATCCAGGCCGAGGTGGCGGGTCATGACGCCAGGCCGCCGCGCCGCGCCTGGCCGCGGTCGCGGCCGGCCGAGGCGCCGGTGTGCGAGGCGTTCAGCTCGCCGATCATCTCGTTGATCACGTTCATCAGCTCGTGGCGGTCGGCGACGAAGGCCACCAGCGGCTTGTACTTGGCGCGCATGGCGTCCCAGTCGGTGCCGTGCAGCTTGGGATCGTAGAAGCGATACTTCATGCAGCGCCAGGCGTCGTCGAACATCTCGTCCCATTCCTGGGGCTTGTCGATCCGGACGGTGACGTTGAAGCTGATCCTCTTCGCGCCGCCGCCCGCTCCGCCGCCAGCCGGCGAGAGCACTCGCTTCGCCGGAGCCGCGCTGGCCGCGGCCGCCGCCGGCCGCCAGGCCTGCGAAACCACCGCCCCCGCCGCCCCCGCCGCCGCCGCCGACCGGCGTGCTGTAGACCGACTCACCTTCCTGGAAGTAGAGCGTGCGACCGTCCTTGGTGAGCCGCAGGTTGGAGATGCCGCCCCGGAAGCCGCCCCGGAAGCCGCGGGGGCGGTCGTCGTCGTCGTCGCCGGCCGTGGGCCTGGGCGTGCCGGTGGCGATCCGGGTCATCCGCTTGCCGTTGTCCTGGATGGTGTAGATCGACGGCGTGCCGCCGCCGCCCCGCCCGCCCAAGCCGCCCGGCCCGCCGGGCCGCCGGCGCCCCCTCCGACGCCGACGAAGATCAACGTCCTGCCGTCATTGGCCGGGATGTAGTTGAAGACCGACCCCGCCCGCGTGACCTGCCGGGTGCGCCGCTTCAGGCCGGCCCAGTCGATCTTCGGCGTCTTGGGCGTAACGGCCCGGGCCATCAGCCGGCCGGCGCATCTCCGGGCCCGCCTCGCCCGGCGATCCGTCCGGCCGCTGCTCAGCGCTCGTCCGGGTCCGTGGTGAGCTTCTCGAGCGGCACGCAGAAGAGCTGCGACGACGGACGTGCCTCGCCGCTCGTGTCCCCCTCGCGGCGGACGAAGTAGACCTTCGTGCCGTCGGCCGAGAACCGGGGATTGGCCTCGCTGGCCGAGTCGAACGTGATCTTCTTCTCCTCGCCGCCGCTGACTCGGAATCAGGTAGATGTCGCTCGAGCGCGAGACGTCGGTCTTGGAGTAGGCGATCAGCTTGCCGTCCGGCGACCACGCCGGACTGCCGATCGGTCCGTAGCTCGAGGACGCCAGCTCCTTCAGGTTCTTGCCGTCGGCGCCGATCGTGAAGAGCTTGCGGTCGGACGTCACAAACGCGATCGACTTGCTGTCGGGCGACCAGACGAACGACGTCTTCAGGGTGTCCAGGTCGGTGACTTTCCTGACCGGTCCGGCGCCGTCGGCGGCGATGACGTGGATCTCCTCGCGGCCGCTCTGGTCGGAGATGAATGCGATCGACTTGCCGTCGGGCGAATACTGGACGTCCAGGTCGCGCGCGGCGCCTTCGGTGAGCTGGCGGAGGTCGCCTTCGTCGGTCGGCGACGGTGAAGAGCTCGCCGTGCACGGAGAGGACGATCCGCTTGCCGTCCGGGGCGAGGTCGTAGTCGTCGACGGTGGAGTTGAAGTCCCGGAACTCGGTCAGCGTCTCCTGCGTTTCGGCGGCGATCTCGAGCGGGATCGGCTTGACCTGCCGGCTGGCGAGGTCGAGCTTCCAGATGCCGAAGTCGTGCTCGAAGACGATCGTCTTGCCGTCGCCGCTGATGCCCGGGAAGCGGACGTCGCCGCTGGTGAACTGCGTGACCTGCTCGGCCTGCGCCGCCGGCCTCGCCGACGCGCCAGATGTTGGTCTGACCCTTGCCTTCGCGGTCGCTGACGAAGTAGATGAAGCCGTCGCGGCTCCAGAGCGGCCACGAGTCCATGCCGTCGAAACTGGTCACGTCCTTGAAGGTCTTGGAGGCCAGGTCCATGACGGTCACGTCGCTCTGATAGGCGCCGCGGTAGTACTTGCGCCAGTACGCCTGGGCCTTGCGGTTGACGGCCAGCTTGGTGCCATCGGGCGAGTAACGAGCCGGCGACTCCCATGTCGGGGCCGGCGTCTCGCGGCAGGCCGCCGTCGATCGAGACGACGTAGAGCTTGCCCATGAAATCTTCGCCGCGCTGGCTGGCGAAGAGGATGCCCTTGCCGTCGGGCGTCCAGTCGAGCACCGTGTCGTCGGCCGAGTGAATCGTCAGGCGCTTGACCGCGCCGCCGGCCGCGGGAATCACGTAGACGTCCATGTTTCCCTCGCGGTCGGACGAGAACGCGATCGAGCGGCCGTCCGGCGAGAACCGCGGGTGGATGTCGCGGGCCGTGTGGACGGTCAGGCGCTGGATGTTCTTGCCGTCCTCGTCGGCGGTCCAGATGTCACCCAGGTACGCGAAGGCGACCTTGCCGTCGTGATAATCGGGATAACGCACCAGTTTCGCCTCGCGCGCGGAGGCAAAGGCCTGGGTCCCGACCAGGAAGGCCAGGGAGAGCGAAATGGGTCTCATCATGGATGTCATTCCCAAATGGATGTTCGAGCCTTGGAGAGATCGGTCGCCTGCGCCGCTGCGTGATCGTCAGGAGAATTAGGCGACACAAAAGGTCTCGATGGCCCGGAATCTCGGCAAGTCGGCGGTAGACACCAGGCAGCTAAGGGTGCGAAATCCATTAAGCTATCGCATTTGGCCTTTTTGGCACGCGGGTTGGTTGGTAATCTGCGCGGCCCGAGACGTGAGTAAAATGGGCAACGAGCAACCGTTGAATCCTGTGGATCAGAGGCCAACTTCCAACATGCCGGTATCGCACCGCCGGAGGCATTGGCTGCCGCTCGCCGTCCTGATGTTGGCGGGAGTTGGCGCGGCGGTCTGGCATTTCCTGAATCACGAGGTCAAAATTGAGACGCACCTCGTGCTCCAGGGAAATATCGATGTGCGCCAGGTCAATCTTTCCTTCAAAGTCGACGGCCGCATCGAGACACTCGCCGTGGACGAAGGCGACGCGGTGAAGGCCGGCCAGGTCGTCGCGACGCTCGATAAGCGTTATTTCCAGGACGAGCTGCGGGTGGCGAATGCCATGCGGGAGAACCTGGCGTCCAGCTTGGCCAAGCTCGAGCACGGCTCGCGGCCGGAGGAGATCGCGCAAGCCCGAGCCCAGACCGCCTCCAAGGAGGCGACACTGGCAGAGGCCAAGGCCGACTACGCGCGCTACAAGGAACTGGACAGAACCCCCGGGGCCATCAGCAAGCAGGAGCTCGACCGATATGCCGCCCAACAGGCCGTGGCCGAGGCGGAAGCCAAGTCCGCGTTCGAATCGCAGCGACTGATCGAGATCGGCCCGCGCAGGGAGGACATCGACGCCGCCCGCGCCCTGCATGCCCAGCAGCGGGCGATCATCGCCCAGATCGAGCGCAAGCTGGCCGATTGCCACCTGGTGGCGCCCAGCGGCGGCGTCATCTTCACGCGCTCCCGCGAGATCGGAGCGATCGTCCAGGCCGGCGAGACCGTCTTCACACTCACCCTCAATTCTCCGGTCTGGGTGCGCACTTACGTGAGCGAAGGCGATCTGGGCCTGATCGCTCCCGGAATGGCGGCGGCCGTGATCACCGACACGGCCCCGGACCGGCCTTATCCGGCCCGTATCGGCTTCATTTCGCCGACCGCCGAGTTTACCCCCAAGACCGTCGAGACGCGCGAGGTGCGCACCAGCCTGGTCTACCGCTTGCGCGTGGTGGTCGACAACCCCGACGGCGGCTTGCGGCAGGGCATGCCGGTTACCGTCCGGCTGCCGCTCGACAAGCCGCGCAAACGGACGCTTTGGCAGCGCCTCAGTGGCGAGGGGTGAAGTCATGAGTGAGGAAAGCTTGATCCTGGCCGACGACCTCACCAAGCAGTTCAGCCCAGCCGCGGCCCCGGCCATCGACCGTTTGAGCGCCCGCGTTGGTCCGGGGCAGGTCACCGGCGTGGTCGGCCCCGACGGCGCCGGCAAGACGACGTTGCTCCGCCTGTTCGCGGGCCTCCTGCTCCCGAGCGCCGGCCGCTTGAGCGTCTGCGGCGCCGATCCGCGCACGGAACTGGCCGTGGTCCGCCAGCACGTCAGCTACATGCCGCAACGCTTCGGATTATACGAAGACCTCTCCGTACAGCAAAACCTCGATCTCTACGCCGACCTGCGTAACGTGGTCGGCGTCGAGCGGCAGCGGGCCTTCGCGCGGCTCCTGGAATTTACCGACCTCGCGCGGTTCACCGGCCGGCTCGCCGGTGATCTATCGGGCGGCATGAAGCAGAAGCTCGGCCTGGCTTGCGCCTTGATCCGGGCTCCCCGGCTTCTCTTGCTCGACGAGCCCAGCGTGGGCGTCGACCCGATCTCGCGCCGCGAGCTCTGGAAGATGGTCTACGACCTCGTCGACCAGGGCATCGGCGTCGTCTGGAGCACGTCATATCTTGATGAAGCGGAGCGCTGCGCCCGCGTCTACCTGCTGCATGAGGGGAAGGTTCTCTATGACGGCCCGCCCAGGGAGCTGACCGCCCGTGTCGAGGGGCGCAGCTTCCTCGTCGCGGGAGCGGGCCAGGCCGGCCGGCAGCTTCTGGCCCGGGCACTGACGCGGCCGGAGATCCTCGACGGCGTGATCCAGGGAAGCTCGGTGCGGCTGGTCACCCGGACCGGGGCTCGGCCGCCCACGCCAGGCGAGCTGGGCTCGGCCGATGCCCAGGTCAAGCCGGCGCCGCCGCGGTTCGAGGACGCGTACGTCGACCTGCTCGGCGGCCGCGACAAGCAGTCCTCGTTGCTGGCCATCGCGCCCGATCAGCCGGCCAGCGGCGAGGGCCCGGTCGTCGAGGTGAAGGGGTTGACCAAGAAGTTCGGGGATTTTACGGCCGCCGACCGGATCACCTTTCAAATCGGGCGCGGCGAGATCTTCGGCCTGCTGGGACCAAACGGCGCCGGTAAGTCGACCACGTTCAAGATGATGTGCGGCCTGCTGCGGCCGACCGCCGGAGCGGCGCGCGTCGCCGGCCTCGACCTGTACCAGGCCGCCGGCGTGGCGCGCGAACGGGTTGGCTACATGGCCCAGAAGTTCTCACTCTACGGCGACCTGAGCGTGCGCCAGAACCTCGACTTCTTCGCGGGCGTCTACGGACTGGCGCGGGCCCGCCGCCGCCAGCAGGTCGAGCGCGTCACGGCGGCATTCCGGCTCGGACCGTACCGGAACAGCAATGCAGGCGACCTGCCGCTGGGCTTCAAGCAGCGCCTCGCCCTGGCCTGCGCGATCATGCACGATCCGGCCGTTCTGTTCCTCGACGAGCCGACTTCGGGCGTCGACCCGCTGACGCGGCGCGAGTTCTGGTCGCACATCAATGCCATGGTGGAGCGGGGCGTCACGGTGATGGTCACCACGCACTTCCTCGATGAGGCCGAATACTGCGACCGCATCGCCTTGGTCTACCGGGGCCACGTCATCGCCGAAGGCTCGCCCGACGCTCTGAAGGAACGCGTGCGGGCGCTCTGCACCCCGAGCCGACCCTCGAGGATGCCTTCATTGAGCTTGTCGAGAAGTTCGACCGCGGAGGCGAGCCGTGAATGCCGCCGCGGCCCGCCGACGCCGCGCTGGCTTTGGCTGTAGTCATCACGCTCGGCGTGATGATCCGTCCCGCGAAACATGGCGGCTATTGTAAGATGGATTCCTACCGGCGTCGTTCCGTGTCTAGACCCTGGCTCGCGACCGCACGCCCAACCCTCCCCCACGAACGCGCGCCCAAGGCGCAACGAACCCGGTAGGAGCGCAGACGCTGTGCAAAACCAACTTTTCAACCCTTCCGGTCGGCCCCAATCGGATACTCCCAGCTCCGGTGCGAAATCGAAAGGAAACGGCCGGCTGCGACGGCTAACCGGACTGGTCCGCAAGGAATCGTTCCAGATCCTGCGCGATCCGAGCAGCTTTCTGATCGCTGGGATCTTGCCGCTCCTGTTGCTCTTCATCTTCGGCTTTGGCGTCTCGCTTGACCTCAAGCGGGTCCCGATCGGGGTGGTGGTCGAGTGGCCCTCGCCGGAATCGGACAGTTTCCTGGCGTCGTTCCGCAACTCACGCTATTTCGAGGTCCACCTGGCGCGGGACCGAAGAGCGCTCGAGCCCCAGCTCGTCTCGGGACGGCTCAAGGGGATCGTGGTGCTGGCGGCCGACTTCAGCGACCGGCTCGGCCGCGGCGATACGGCCCCGATCCAGGTGATCGTCGACGGCAGCGACCCCAACACCGCCGGGTTGGTGCAAAACTACGTCCAGGGCCTGTGGGCGAACTGGCTCCAGCAGGAATCCGCCTCGCGAAACAACCTGATGGACCGGCCCAGCGCCGCCCCGCTCGTGGCGGCCGAGCCGCGCGTCTGGTTCAACCCCCAGCTTGACAGCCAGTATGCCCTTCTTCCCGGCGCCGTGGCGATCGTCCTGACCTTGATCGGCACGCTGCTGACGTCGCTGGTCGTGGCCCGGGAATGGGAGCGCGGCACCATGGAGGCCCTGCTCGCCACCCCGATTACCCCGGGAGAGCTGCTGGCGGGCAAGATCTTGCCATACTTCGCGCTCGGGATGGGCGCGATGGCGATTTCGGTATCCGTTACTGTCTTCGGCTTCAAAGTGCCGTTTCGAGGCTCGATCGCGGCGCTCGTGGCCATCTCATCGGCCTACCTGGCGGTGATGCTCTCGCTGGGGCTCTTGATCTCGACGAAGGCGAAGAACCAGTTCGCGGCCAGCCAGGCCGCACTGATCACAGGGTTCCTGCCGGCCTTCGAGCTGTCGGGGTTCATCTTCGAGCTCGACAGCATGCCCGCGCCCGTACGGCTGCTGGCGTCCATCTTGCCGCCGCGCTATTTCGTCTCGAGCTTGCAAACGCTCTTTCTGGCCGGGGACGTGCCGAGTGTGCTCTTGCCCAACGGCCTGGTGCTGCTGGGGATGGCCTCGGTGTTGTTCGTCGCGCTGGTGCGGGCCACGCCCGCGCGCCTCGAGTAAAGTCGTCATCACGCTCCGCGTGATGTTCTGTCGCGGGCGACGGCCGCGCGACTGGAGTCGATGTAGTCATCACGCTCCGCGTGATGGTCACCCGTTTGACCGAACGCCTTCGGCCCGCCCCGGCGGAGACCTTCGGTCCGGGAAACGGCGGGGTCGAGAGACCCGCGCCGAACCGAAGCACCAAGGACAAAGGAGAAAGGACCAAGGAGAAAGGAGAGAAGAGAAAGGGCCAAGGACAACGGACAACGGACAACGGACAACGGACAACGGACAACGGACAACGGACAGCGGACAAAGGACAACCCATGTGGCTGCGAATCCGATCCCTGATCAGGAAAGAGCTGCTCGCGGTCTGGCGCGATCCCAAGAGCCGGTTCGTCCTCCTCGGGCCGCCCGTCTTCCAGATGCTCATCTTCGCCTATGCCGCGACTCAGGAAGTAAAAAACGTGCGGATTGCCGTGCTCAACCAGGACATGGGAACCGCTGCGCGCGACCTGGTCGCCCGGTTCGAGGGCTCGACCAATTTCCGCGCGGTCGACCACTTGCAGTCGGACGCTGAGATCGGGCGGGCGATCGATGCGCGGCGGGTGCTCCTGGTCGTGCATATCCGCCAGGACTTCTCACGCGCGGTGGCGGCGGGCCGGGCGACGTCCGTGCAGCTCATCCAGGACGGCCGCAGCTCGAATGCTTCGCAGATCCTGGGGGGATATGCCCAGGAGATCATCAACGATTACAACCGGGAACTGGCGCAGACCCGGCCGGTGCCGCCTCCGCCGAGCGTGGTGGTATCGCGGACCTGGTTCAATCCCAATCTCGACTCGCTCTGGAGCACGGTCCCCAGCCTGGTGGCCATCCTGGTGGCATTGGAGGGGATGATGGTCACGGGCCTGTCGGTGGCCCGCGAACGGGAGCTCGGGACCTTCGATCAGTTACTGGTCTCGCCGCTCTCCCCCGGCGAGATCGTGCTGGGCAAGACCACGGCGGCGTTCCTGATCGGCATCGCCGAGGGAACGCTCATGGTCACGGTCGCGGTCTACTTCTTCCGGGTGCCGTTCTACGGCTCGGTGGCTTTGCTTTATGTGAGCATGTCCGTCTACTTGCTCGCCCTGCTCGGCGTGGGGCTCTTCATCTCGTCGATCGCCTGGACGCAGCAGCAAGCGATCCTCGGCACCTTCTCGTGCATGGTGCCCATGATTCTCTTATCGGGCTTCGCCAGCCCGGTCGAGAACATGCCGGATTGGTTGCAATACGTGACGCTCGCCAACCCAGCCCGGCACTTCATCGTGATCGTCAAGGGCCAGTTCTTGAAGGCGATGCCGGTGCGCGACGTGCTGAACAGCCTGTGGCCCCTGATGCTGATCGCGGCGGCAACACTCGCGGGGTCCACGCGGCTATTCCGGAGGCGGGCTGGATAATTGTCGCCTTTCGCAGAGCGAAGAAGACGACTTTTTCGGGAATCCTCAAGTTTCCACAGCTCTGAAAGAACGCCACAATACAAACATTCTAGATGGGCATTGTCTATCAATATCATTCTATAGTAGAATGACAAACGCTCCCGCTGATGACCCGGCGGTTCCTTGTCTGCCGCTGGCAGCCGGTGCAAATTGGCCGTCACAATTCACGCTCTTGCCGCCAGACCATCACGCGGAGCGTGATGACTACTTCAGCCGATCCAGATTGGCCGTCACAATCCATGCTCTCGCCGCCAGACCATCACGCGGAGCGTGATGACTACTTCAGCCGATCCAGATTGGCCGTTACAATGCATGCTCTTGCTGCTCGTATGAGAACTCGGGATCGGCGATCGAGACCGATTCCCGGCGAAGGTGTGCTTTGCTGGTATCAGGCTGCGATCGGAGTGGCGACCATGATTCGCGAGACTTCACCAGCCAACGGCCAGGCCCAGGTCTTCGTCAGCTACGCCAAGCTCGATGCCGAGCAGGTGATCGCCATGGTGCGCCTGCTGGAAAAGGAGGGGATCACGGTCTGGCGCGACGGCGACCGCATCCTCGGCGGCCAATCGTGGTCCGAAGCGATCACGCACGCGATCGCCCATTCGCGGGTCTTTTTGCTGATGTGCTCGCCTCATTCACTGGCGTCGGTGCTGACGGGCGCGTATTCGCGGCTGTATGCCTCGCCCCAGCAGATGCGCGGCGACGACCCCGACCCGCGGGACGATGTGTATGCCCTCGGGGTGATCTGGTACCAACTTTTGACCGGCGACCTGGCCAGCCCCGCGCCAACCGGCCGAAGATGGGTTGACGGGCTCCGCCGGCACGGGATGAGCGACGCGGCCATTGACTTGCTGTCGTCGTGCTTCGAGAGCGATCCGGCGCATCGGCCCGACGACGCCGGCGTGCTGGCCGATCGGCTCCAGAGATTACCGCGCTCAGCTTCGACCAAGCCGGCCGATGCGGCGACCGAGTTGCCGCGCCGGGAGGCCGAGGCTCCGTCCGAGCCGGTATTGCGCCCCGCCGAGATAGGTTGTGAGGGCGAGGCTCCGCCCGAGCCGGTGTTGCCCCCTGGCAAGATACGTCGGGAGGGCGAGGCTCCGTCCGAGCCGGTGTTCCCCTCTGGCGGGATAGGTCGGGAGGGCGGGGCTCCGTCCGAGCCGGCGTTGCCCCCCGGCGAGCCGACCCCCAAACCGGCTCGGACGGAGCCTCGCCCTCCCGGAGCGCTGCGAGCCCAGCTTGTCCCGCGCGGCCGGCGGCCGGAAGCCGCTGCGGTCTCAGCGCGCCCCGTGCCCGGCTCGGGGTGGTTCACCGGCTCGCGGCGCTGGGTCGCCGCGGGCCTGCTGGGCCTTGCCGGATTGCTCGGCGTCATCGTCTACATCGCGACCGACAAGGGCACCATCAAGATCACGGGCAGCGACCCCCTCATGACGGTCCGGATCGACGGTCGCGGGTACCGCATCGAAAACCTGGGCCGGCCGATCACGTTCCGAACGGGCGAGCATCAGCTCCTGGTGAAGCGGGAAGATATCGAGTTCAGAACGAAATCGTTTCAGATCCGGCGCGGCGCGGAGACGGTGCTGGATGTGACTTACACGGAGGACGATCGGAGCGGTAACTGGCCCCCCAAGCCGCCGGACAGCCGGCCCGCGGAAACCAAGCTGTCAAGTGCCATACCGTCCAAGCCCGAATTCATTGCCGAGGCGCCAAAGCCGGCAGCCGCCGCGCGGCCGCGCGACAGAGCCGATTCGCCCGCGCCGCGCCGTCCGACCCCGAATCCATCACGACCCGCGTCGGCCAGATCAAGCTCAAGCGGATTCCGGCCGGCACATTCCTCATGGGGTCGCCTGACGGGCAAGGCGACACCGACGAGCATCCCCAGCACGAGGTCCGGATCACGCGGCCGTTCTACGTGGGCGTTACGGAGGTGACCCGCGGTCAGTTTCGCCTTCTTGTGGACGAGACGGGTTACAAGACCGAGGCTGAGAAGGACGGGAAGGGAGGGTATGGCTGGAATGAGGAAACCAAGCAGTTCGAGCAGAACGCGAGGTATACCTGGCAGAACCCCGGTTTCGAGCAGACGGATGACCACCCGGTGGTCAACGTGAGCTGGAACGACGCCCAGGAGTTCGTCAAGTGGCTGAGCCAGAAGGAGGGCAAGACCTACCGGCTGCCGACCGAGGCCGAATGGGAGTATGCCTGCCGTGCGGGAACGAAGACAGCGTACTTCTGCGGTGATGAGCCCGAGGGCCTGGCCGCCGTGGCTAACGTCGCCGATGGGACGGCCAAGGAGAAGTACCCTGACTGGACCTGGTCGATCGCAGCGCGCGATGGATACGTTTACACGTCACCGGTAGGTCGGTTTCGCGCCAATGCGTTTGGACTGTATGATATGCACGGCAATGTGTGGGAGTGGTGCCAGGACGGGTATGACGGGGAATACTACAAGCAGGCGCCTGTCGATGACCCGCCGGGGCCTTCCGAGGCCTCGCACCGGGTGCTCCGCGGCGGGGGCTGGGGCAGCGAGCCCCGCTACTGCCGGTCGGCGTACCGGCACTGGCTCGAGCCGGCGGAGCGGGACAACTACCTCGGCTTCCGCCTGGCCGCAAGTCAGTCTGGACGCTGAGCTCAAGTCAAGTTTCAAGGCAAGTCTGTGAGCGTAGCCGGGCTGCGAGGCTCGGCTGGCGAAGCGGCGGAGCCGCGGGGCGGAGCCCAGCCAGCCGTGGCCGAAGCAAGCCCGGCGGAGACGGTGGGGTGGCGGGGCGGTATTTCAAGCCGGCAATTGACACGCCATCGGCGAACTTGCCTTTCCGGCCCTAATAGTGTATATCATTGATAGATATCGCAACGGGGGGGGCCATGAGCGAGAGCGGCATCGCGAGAATCTTCAAGCATGGGCGGAGCCAAGCGGTGCGCCTGCCGTTGGCGTTTCGCCTGCCCGGTGACCGCGTGCGCGTAAGCCGCGTCGAGAGGGGCATCCTGCTTGAGCCGATCGTTACCGACCTCGATACGTGGTTCAGCGAGCTGGACCGCTTTGCCGATGTGCCGTTCATGGAGGATGGACGCCGACAGCCGCCAATGCCCGACTCGGAAGCCGTGTTCGATTGACTTACCATCTGGACACGAACATCGTCGTGGCGTTGCTCAAAAACAAGCCCGCCCGCGTGCGTGAGCGCTTGCGGCAGGTGGTATCCGAAGACGCGCTCGTCGCTGTGTCATCAGTAGTGCTGTTCGAGCTTTGGTATGGCGTGGCGCGCAGCGGACGACCGCAGGAGAACACCGAGCGACTGCGTGCCTTTCTCTCGGGCGACATCAGCCTCGTACCGTTTGAGGACGAGGATGCGGCGATTGCAGGCAGTCTGCGCCTCGCTGGAAACGGCTGGGACGCCGATCGGGCCGTATGACCTATTGATCGCCGCCCAGGCGCTCAGGGCAGGCGCGACGCTCGCGACCGCGAACGTCTCTGAGTTTGCTCGTGTGACGGGCCTCGTATGGGAAGACTGGACTCTCTGATGGGTTTGCGTTTCTCAGAAGAGCGGGTTGAGGAAATGGTCGCGGGAGTTTCCGCCATGATCTTGGGAATTCGTGGAATTGAAGAGTCCTCGGTCAGCGATTGACGACCTCGATCGTCTGAACAATCTGCTGGAGCGGATCCTTTCCTGTTCCCTCCGGTTTCGTTGCGCGCCACGTCCCCCCCTTGCTAAGGGGGGGTACGGGGGGTGGACAGCGCGCTACCAACGCCATGGCTATCACCGTCCGGGAAAGCACGACTCCGGTCGGGCCGTTGCTGGTGCCACGCCTGCCCCCCCTTAGCAAGGGGGGGAGGTTTTTCGGGAGACGCGGCGCAACAAAAAGCGTTGGGAATGAGCGCTGAATCCGGCTCATCCGGGCCACGTTTTCATCAGGCCCCCGGCTCCCCTTCGCAGACGGGGAAAGGGACCGGGCGCTCGAAACGGGGGAAAATACCTCTGCCCCATGGTTATCGGTTGCGATCAGGATTAGACTCAGCCTCACCACTCTGCCTGAGCGGCATAGAACACTCGCGCGGAACCCGCTTTCCGCCGCCGGTGCCCGCTGGAAACTCGCACCGTCCCACTTTCGCTCGACGGAGAAAGACCATGACGATCAGAGCGACGAACCGATCCGTCTTCCGGTTCTGGCTCCCGTGGCTGACCGTGCCGGCTGGTTTATTCTTCCTGGTCAGCTCGTCGCTATCCCAGCAAGAGCCCGCGGCGGGCAAGCCCGGGCCGGCAGCGGCCGATGCCGCCCAGACGAGCTCTTACGACCAGATTGCCCCCGTTCTCCTGGGGAAGGAGAGCACGATCTCATGGTCGATCGCTTCTACAAGACGCAGACCATCAACGGCCTGGTCGCCACCAAGCAGGGGCCGATCAAGACCTTCACCCTGCGCGGCATCAAGGAATCTCCCCCCTTTTTCCACGACGGCCGGCTGCTTACGCTGGAAGACACCGTGGAGTTCTTCAACCTGATCCTCGATCTCAAGTTGACTCAGGAAGAAAAGACCGGCCTCGTCGCATTCATGCGGCAGCTCTGATTTTCAACCTCAACCACCTACGGAGGCAACCATGAACAAGTCCAAATCCGCGAAGGTCGTTCGTAGTGCGGCGCCGCTCTTGGGGCAGCACGCGAGAGAGATTCAGGCGTTTCGAAGCGTGGTTCCCATGCCGATCGCACTCGCCGAGGAAACGTGCCGGCGAAGCGCCGACGCCCTCAACCAGTTGCTCGCCGACACGATCACGCTGCGCGACCTCTACAAGAAGCACCACTGGCAGGTGTCAGGGCCGACCTTCTACCAGCTCCACCTGCTGTTCGATAAGCATTACGGCGAGCAGAACGAACTGGTGGACGAGATCGCCGAGCGGATCATGATGCTGGGCGGCGTGAGCATCGCCATGGCCGCCGATGTCGCCGAGACGACCTTGATCCCGCGGCCCCCCAAGGGGCGCGAAGAGGTTCCGGTCCAGATCTCTCGCCTGCTGGCAGCGCACGAGATCGTGCTCAAGGAAGCACGCACGATGGCCCGCGAGGCGGCCCAGGCCGGCGACGACGGCACCAACGACCTGGTCGTCAGCGACGTGATTCGCACCAACGAGATGCAAGTCTGGTTCGTCGCCGAGCACCTGGTCGATGCCCCGCTCGTCCACGCCGACGGGCAGGCCGACTAATTGCCGACGTTCGTTCGAAAGATTCCCGCGCGATAAGGTCTTCATCGCGCCGGGGCAAGGCACGACTCGGGGGAATTCATCGACCTGCCGCCCAACCGCATTGTCCCGGTCTTTCCTCAGGGCATCTGCCTTGTGACCTGCACATCGCCCCAATCCTGGAGCTCGGAATTGAGCGTCCAGCGCCCCCGCTGGATGCACCCTTCGCTACGCAGCGGCATGTCCCTTTCGCGCTCTTTGAGCACCTCGAAGGAATAGAAAAGCCCTGGTACCAGGCGATTGATCTGGAATCGGCCATCGAGGCCGGTTCTTGCAGCCGCATCGAGCTGAGCGACGTGCCTGTTGATTCCCTGATCCATCAAGTACATGGCCTGGATCTCCACATTCGCCCGTGGAAGGCCCTTTTCGTCAACCAGTCGTCCTTTGACCGCTCCCAGCGGCCGGAGTGTCACTTCAATCGGGCCGGTCTCATCTCCCACGATGTCAACGAACCCGCCCAGGCGTCGTTCCTCGTGGAAGATGACTGCGCTCTCGGCATGGCCAGGCCGCAGAGGAATAAAAGTGAACTCGGTCCCCGTCACCCGCTCCGGCTCGAGGGATTTTCGCCGCAAGAACACGACCCTGGCCCCGGTAAGCGGTTTCCCATCCTTGTCGCGTATTCGCACCCGTTGAGTGCGGCCGCGCGCGACTTTGATATCGGGAATCGCCAGACTTTCGCGACCGGCGACCTCGATCGGCAGCATGGCCTGAAAACCATACGCTTGGCGGAACGCGGGGAACTGGACCAGCCTGCTGGCAAGCTGCGGCGCCAGCGGCTCGGCGGAGAGGTACGCCGTGTCAACCGTCCGCACGCCCAGCACTCCTCCACCCGGAAGAGCGATGGCGCGGAACCGGCCCTCGGCGTCGGTTGCAAACTCGGCTTCATCGCCTGCATTGTGATCGAGGAACGACGCTCCGGCGTACTCCCTCAGATGCGGATTGTCCCCGAACGGGCAATACTCGATTACGGCCTGGACGGGCTGGCCCGTCGTGCGATCGACCACCCTTCCCTCGACCCATGCCCCGCGCTTAAGCGCGATCTCGATAGGAACTGTTTCCAGGTCCCTCGGAGTTGCGGTCGGCTTGACGACTTTGACGTACGGCTGCCCGTTGACCACGACCCCAACGAAGTTAGGCACGTTGAGTTGGCTCCGCGGCTGGCCCGTGATACGGAAGCGGCCCTGGGCGTCGGTGGCGCCCGTCAAACCGATGCCATAGAGCACAACCTTGGCCCCGGCGATCGGCTGTTGCGTTTCGGCGTCCCTGACCACTCCCTCGACGGCGCGTCCCGGAGCCACTTTCATCTCGAAACGCGGGCCGAAGAGCAGGAGCCCGCCGCCCACCTTAGCGTCCAACGGCGCGGGTTTGTAGCTTCGGTCGGTGGTGGTGAACACCAGCGCTTCCGACTGTTCAATCGAGCCGCCGTCGATCAACAGCAGGGCAAGACGGTCGCGTCCGACTCCCGACAAGCGAAATCGCCCCGCCGGACCGGTCGTCACGGGAGGGATCAGTCCGCGGTCGCCGAGCGGGATCCCGTTGCCCACCACATCCTGCATGGCCCGGTTTATTCTTCCCCCGTTGGCGCGTAGCTTCTCCAGGAAGCCCGGCTTGACGGCAACGACCGATCTGAGGCGCACGGTCAACCCGGCAGCGGGTCGTCCCTCCAGGCTCGTGATCTGTCCCTCGATCGGCACGTCTTCGGCGCCGAGAGCGATCGTGAGCTCTCCCCTCTCTACGCTCGTGAGGTCGACGTTGATCCAGTCGATCGCGAATCCGGGCACGATCGCACCGAGGACGGAACCGTATGTTGGCCACGACCTGCCGACTGCAAACTGCTCCAACTGCTCCAGGCGCTTGCGCGGGACCCTTGCCTGGAAACGGCCGTCGGTGCCGGTTCTGACTAAAGGCTCGCATGAGGGGATGTCCGCGGTACTGAGTCTCGGGAGGTTGAGAACGATCTGGGCGTCCTTGACCGGTTTGCCATCAGGGCTGACAACCCGACCGCGGATGACGACCGTCTTGCTCGCCTCTTTCGGGGCGATCTTCGCGGCGGGAGTTATTTGAACCGGCGCCGGCGGGCTCGTGACATCCGTGCCGTTCGCAGCCCGGTGTTGGGACTTATCGAGTGCCCGGGCGCTCGTCACGAACCCGATGGCGGCGGCCGCGGACAAGAGCAGGATCAAAAGGGATGCCATCCGGACCTTCGCAAGCATCAGCCCGCGGGCGACGTGCTGCGATAAGATCGCGACCATCGCCGGAACGACGTTCTCGACGGCCGCGCCGGCCATGGCCGAGCAACTTGCGGCGCGGATCGTGGCCTGGAAAAGTGAGGGTGGGACGGCCGACTCGACCAGGAGACGGTTAGCTCCCCCGACCAGCGGCAGCGCGGTTGCGAGCGACACGCCCCGACCTTCCAGCCGCGCGCGCAGCCGCCGACGTGCCCGGTCGAGCCGCGAGAGGACCGTACCGCGCGGACAGCCAAGACGCAGGGCGATCGCCTCCGTGCTCAGGCCCTCGAGATAATGGAGCACGACCGCCGAGCGAAACCGCTCGGGCAAGCCGTCGATCTCCTGAAAGAGGGGTTGGTAATCAACTTCGGCCTCGCCGGGAAGGAGAGTTTCCGCGTTGTCGCGCGCGGGCGGATAATGGTGCTCTAGCGCCTCGAGGCGGCGTTGCCGTCGGGCGGCCTCGACGCGGGCCCGCGCGGCCACTCGCCGCGCGATGCCGAAGAGCCAGCCGGCGAGTGATCCCCGGCCCTGGATCGCGCGCGCCCTGCGGACGAGTACCAGGAACGTGGCCTGGAAGGCGTCATCCGCGTCCGGGAAGCTGGGCAGTGCCCGCCGGCAAACGCCCAGCACCATCGGCCCGTGGCGTTCGACGAGGGCAGCGAACGCTGCGTCCGATTCCGCTCGGTTCTCTCGCGCAAAAACCGCTCGAGCAGCAAGCCGTCGGTCAGCGACCCGACCGCCCCGAAAGCATAAAGTGTGCCAAGCTGGTCGCTCAAAAACGAGTTCGATCGTGCGCTGGCCATGGCGAGGCTCCGTGAGGGTGATTCAATTCGCCGGCGTCCTTATTGAATGCCTCCCCGCAGGTCCCTGATTCCCGGTTTGCGGGTGAATTCCCAAATGTGTAAGATAACGATTAAGATTGGGAAGAGGATTGTACTCCCGCCCGCTCATTGGATGAGGTCGCTCGGGGGCTGGCGCACGTGCGCATGAGGACCAGTCTCGAAAGAGGGATTGGACGTTAAGGAGCGGCAGAGCGAGTGGAGGGTCGATCGGCCGGACGGGGTTGGCAATTGACGCCGCGCTCTCAACACGCACATCCAGGTGCCAGCAGTTGGCCGACACTTGCTCGTGCTCGATGACGCAAGAATGGGCGATGTCGGACGCGGACTGGACCAAAAGCTTTCGGCGAACGGCACGACCTCCCAGGAAGACCGCGTCGAATCTTAGCGCTTGCCAGGCTGCAAGCTGCGAATCCAGTCGGCGATCAGTCTCGACGGCCTTGCGGTCGACCTCGGTCGACGCCAGCGGAGGCATCTGGCCGGTCCCGCGGCGCGAGATTCGCTGGTAGAGCACCGACCGCTCGGGTGAGCCGGGGGCGACGAGGCGGGCGTCTTTGATGTCGAAGCGGTCGTGGCTGGGGACTTCGATCGATCAGCCGCATCTTGTCGATCGGGGTGGTGAGCTCCAGCTCCATGCGAGAGTTGCCGCCTCCCTCGTTGACGTGGCAGGTCGAGCAATTGACGTGCAGGTACGACTTGACCCGGGCCTCCAGCGAGCCCTGAGCCTCGTAAGGGTTGACCAGCCGCGGTCGGTCGTCGCGCCTCGTGGGCAGCGGGCCCTGGAACACGCCGATGTGCTCGAGAGCGCGAAGCTGGTTGTCGATGGTGCCGCCGTAATCGCGGTCGCGGTCGAGCTGGAGTGGAGTGAAGCCCGCGATGAAGCCGGCCGCTCGCGAGTGGCAGACCAGGCACTCGGTGCGGGAGGGGAACCGCCAGTCTTGCTCGCGACGGCCGCCCGGCTGCGGCCGGGTCGGGCACCTCGAGCGTCTCGCCGATGCCGCTGGCCGGCGACCAGCTCGGCGTCGGTCTGCTCGGCGTTCCAGCGGTAGGAGTAACCGGTCCATTCGCCCTGCTGGCGGACCAGCAGGCGCGTCTCGATTCGCTTGCGGGCCGGCTTGCCGGCGTCGTCGAACCAGGTCGAGACTGAGCGTCTGCACCAGGACCGAGCCGTCGGGCAATGTCCACGCGCCGCCCGCGTTGAGCTGAGGCTTTTGCTCGATCCGCTCCAGGCCCGGCAGGGCGGCGAACCGCTCGATCGTCGCTCCGTCGGCCCACTGCGGTGCACTGACGTCGTAACGGGAGCGCGGCCGGGTGCGGCTTGTGGTCGGCGACCGAGGCAAACAGGCCCGTCTCGCTCAGCCTGGTCGGGAACGGCTGCGAGGGCCGGTCGGCCTCGGTCGTCGGCTCGAAGCGATAGAACCCGCCCCCGTGGTCGATCACGTACAGCTCGCCGGCGTGGTCGGTGCCGAAGCCGGTGATGTTGAAGGGTGTATCGACCAGCTCGCGGTGCCAGATGACCTTGGTGCCGTCGTGCTTGATCCCCCAGACCCGGCCGGTGGACCAGTCGCCGTAGATGTAGGCCCCGACCAGCTCGGGCAAGCGGGTGCCGCGATAGACTCGGCCGCCGGTGATCGAGCGAGCCTCGCTGTGGGAGTGCTCGGCGGTCGGCGGCAAGATCGGGTCGGGGCCAGCCTGGCGGCTGGCGATGAAAGATGTGGCTCCCCTCGGTGAGGCTCCAGCCGTAGTTGCCACCCTTCTTGATCAGGTAGACCTGCTCCCACAGGTCCTGCCCATTCTGGCCGACCCAGAGCTGGCCCGATTCGCGGTCGTAGCTCAGCCGCCAGGGGTTGCGCAGGCCGTAGGCCCACAGCTCGGGCCGGGCGCCCTTGCGATCGACGAACGGGTTGTCCTTGGGCACTCCGTAGTTCCGGCCCTGGTCGGGGTGATCGACGTCGATCCGCAGCACGGCCGCCAGCAGGTCGTCGATGGTCTGGCCGGTCAGGTGGGCGTCGGAGCCGCTGGAGCCGTCGCCCGAGGAGACGTAGAGATAGCCGTCGTTGCCGAAGGCGAGGTCGCCGCCGTCGTGGCCGTCGGACGGCCACTCGATGATGAGCGAGCTTCGAATTCGGGTCGATGCGATGCGGCGGCTGGCGGTCGACCGTGTAGCGCACGACCTGGGTTGCCTTTCGGCCATTCGCCGAGGGGCCGTTCAGCCCGATAGTAGACATAGCCGTTGCGTTCGTAGTCGGGATGGAAGGCAACGCCGACGGCGAGACCATCGATCTCGAGCAGGACCTCGGCCTGGGCTCGCAGTCCTGGTCGTCGTCGACGGCGAGCAGTCGGCCCGGCCCGGCCCAGACGTTGAGGTGCTGAAGAATGAAGAGGCGGTTGGTTCCTGGCTCGGGGGTCAGGCACAGCGGTTGTTTGATGGTCAGCTTGGGAAAGGCCCGCACGACCTTGTAAGGGGGCAGGGGATCGGGCGAGCCGACCACGCGCGAGTCGTTCCAGGGAATGCGCCGCTCGAGGCCGAAAGGCTTCTCGGCGGCCGGAGCGGAGGTTGCGGCGGTAACGAGCAGAAAAATCGGGGCGAGGATGCGCGTCGACCTCATGGGCAGGGCCTCTCAGCGGGTCAAATCGAGCAGCCAGTGCTACCAAATTGTGCGGGTACGATCGCTCGGTTATAGTGACCGCTGCGAGAACAATTGACAAGGATCACCATCCAATGTCGCAATCACGGCAACTGCCCGAGATCTGGCTGGCCCGGCACGGCGAGACGGAGTGGACCGTCACTCATCAGCACACGGGCCGTAGCGACATTCCGCTCACGGAGCGCGGCGAGCGCAACGCCCTCGCTCTGGGCGAGCGGCTCCGGGGCACGACCTTTACGAGGGTTTTCGTCAGTCCGCTACAGCGAGCGCAGCGCACGGCGGACCTGGCTGGTTTTAAATTGCTCGGCCAGATCGACCCCGATCTGATGGAGTGGGACTACGGCCAGTACGACGGCCTTCGGGGCGACGAGATCCGCGAGCGGCGGCCCGACTGGTTGCTGTTTCGCGACGGCTGTCCGGGGGGCGAGTCGGTGGCGGAAATCGGGGCCAGGGCCGATCGCGTGGTGGCCAGCTTGCGGCCGCTGGCCGGCCGGGTCTTGCTCTTTGGCCACTCCCACTTTTTCCGCGTGCTCGCCGCCCGCTGGTTGGGGCTGCCGCCGTCGGGGGGAAGCCTGTTCTTCCTCGGCACCGCGTCGCTCAGTATCCTGGGTTACGAGCATTCCGAGGACGAGCCAGCCGTCCGCCTCTGGAACGATGACCGCCACGTGACACCTTGAACCTCAACCGCCGAAAGCGTGATCGAACCATGGCAACCGAGACCAAGCTGTTGAATACCGAGAACGTCGTCGAGCGCTATGAATGCGGGCCGTTCCGCTTCGCCGGCAACGACTATTACGATCGCCACCTGGTCTTTGATCACGTGGTCCGCATGGAGAGGGCCAGCAAGCGGCAGCGGTTCGAAGCCGTGGCGCGCACGGTCCGCGACCTCTTGACCCAGCGCTGGCTGCTCACCCAGAAGACGCACGAAGAGCGGAACTGCAAGCAGGTCTACTACCTGTCGATGGAATTCCTGATCGGGCGAACCCTGGCCAACACGATCGAGAACCTGCAAGTCGAGGAGTTTGTCCGCGACGACCTCGCTTCCGACGCCGACGGCGACTGGCACGCTTTGTTTGAGGAGGAACCGGACGCCGGCCTGGGCAACGGCGGGCTCGGCCGGCTGGCCGCGTGCTTCCTCGATTCGATGGCAACCCTGCAATTACCGGCCATCGGCTATGGTCTGCGGTACGAGTACGGCATGTTCCGCCAGGAGATCCAGAATGGACGGCAGGTGGAGCACCCCGATAACTGGCTGCTCTACCCCGACCCCTGGGAAGTGGCACGGCACGCGGAGATGGCCGAGGTGGGAATCAACTGCTCGTTTCAACTCAAGGATGGGCATCTGACCGTGGTGGCGAACGTTCCGACCCACCTGCGCGGAATTCCCTACGACCGGCCGGTCGCCGGCTACGGTGGCCGGACCATCAACACGCTTCGGCTCTGGGACGCGGCCGCCCACCAGGATTTTAACTTCATGGAATTCAGCCGGGGCGATTTCTTCGACGCCGTGCATGAAAAGGTCGCCGCCGAGGTGCTGACCCGAGTCCTTTATCCCGACGATTCCACGCCGCGCGGCCGCGATCTCCGCTTTCTCCAGGAGTATTTCCTGGTGGCGTGTTCGCTGGCCGACATCGTGGCGCGGTTCCGCCGCCGCGGCAACGACTGGCATCAGTTGCCCGACAAGGTCGCCATCCAGCTCAACGACACCCACCCGTCGCTGGCCGTGGCCGAGCTCATGCGAATCTTGCTCGACGAGGCCCGGCTCGGCTGGGAAGAGGCCTGGGACCTCACCCGGCGCACCCTGGCCTACACCAACCACACGCTCATGCCCGAGGCGCTCGAGACATGGCCGGTGAGGCTCTTCGAGCTCGTGTTGCCGCGCCACCTCGAAATCATTTACGAGATCAATCGGCGGCTGCTCGTCGAGGTCCGCCGGCGCTATCCCGGCGATGAAGGACGAGTGGTCCGGGTGAGCCTGTTCGCCGAGGGCAACGTCAAGCGGGTGCGGATGGCCAACCTGGCGATCGTCGGCACGCACAGCACCAACGGCGTGGCCGAAATCCATTCGCGGCTCTTGCGCAGACCGTGGTCCGCGACCTGGCCGAGATCTTCCCCGAGCGATTCAACAACAAGACCAACGGCGTCACGCCCAGGCGCTGGCTGCTACTTGCCAATCCCGACCTCTCGGCGCTCATCACCGACGCCATCGGCAGCGACTGGGTTACCGATCTGTCGCAGCTACGGCGGATCGCGGCCCTGGCCGACGACGCCTCGTTCCAGGACGGGTTCCGCCGGGCCAAGCGCGCGGCCAAGGCTCGCTTCGCCGGCTGGCTGGAGCGGGCTTTGGGCCTCTCGGTCAACCCCGATACGATCTTTGACTGCCAGGTCAAGCGGATCCACGAATACAAGCGACAGCTACTAAATATTTTGCATGTAATCATTCTCTATAATCGACTGCGCAACGATCCCAAGCTGAACGTGCCGCCGCGGACCTTCTTCTTCGCGGGCAAGGCGGCGCCGGCCTATACGCTGGCCAAGTTGATCATCAAGCTGATCAACGATGTCGGCTCGGTGGTCAATGCCGATCCCGCGACCAGCCCGAAGCTCAAGGTTTATTTCCTCCCCGAGTACAATGTCAGCCTGGCCCAGCGGTTGATTCCCGCCAGCGACGTCTCGGAACAGATCTCCACCGCCGGCTACGAGGCGAGTGGCACGAGCAACATGAAATTCATGATGAACGGCGCGCTCACGGTCGGCACCCGCGACGGCGCCACGATCGAAATGGCCGCCGAGGCGGGTGAAGACAATTTCTTCCTCTTCGGGCTCAGCGCCGAGGAAGTCGCCAACAGCCGCGGCTGGTACAACCCGCACTGGCATTACGAGCACGAGCACGAGACGCGCCGCGCCTTGGATATGATCGCGTCGGGCGCGTTTAGCCCCAAGGAGCCCGGCGCCTTCACGCCGATCTGGGACACGCTCTTGACGCACGGCGACTTCTACAGACACCTGGCCGACCTGGGTTCCTACGTCAAGACCCAGGAGCAGGTCGGGGCACTTTATCAAGAGCGCAGCGCCTGGACGCGGCGGGCGATCAAGAACGTGGCCTGCTCCGGGAAGTTCTCGAGCGATCGCACGATCTCGGAATATGCCCGCGATATCTGGAAAGTCGCGCCATGTCCGATCGAGTGAGACAGTTCTCGAAACACGGAAGAGAAGAGCAGGGGGGACAATTCCGATGGCGATCCATCCCTTGGCGGGCAAGCTCGCCCCGGCGAGCGTCTTGATCGACGTCCCTGCGCTCGAGCAGGCTTATTTCGAGAACCGGCCCGATCCGGGCGATCCGCGCCAGTGTGTCGCATTCGGCACGAGCGGCCACCGCGGGACGCCGCTGGATCACACCTTCACCGTGCACCACATCCTGGCGATCACCAAGGCAATCTGCGACTACCGCAGCGCCCACGGGATCGACGGACCGCTCATCATGGGCAAGGACACGCACGCCCTATCCGGTCCCGCCCAGCGGACCGCGCTCGAGGTCCTGGCTGCCGAAGGGGTCGAGACGATCTTGCAGCGCGACGACGGCGTGACGCCGACGCCGGTCGTCTCTCACGCCATCCTGGTCTACAACCGCGGCCGCGGCCAGCATCAGGCCGACGGAATTGTGATCACGCCGTCGCACAACCCGCCGGCCGACGGCGGCTTCAAGTACAATCCACCCAACGGCGGGCCGGCCGACACCGACGTCACTTCCTGGATCCAGAATCGGGCCAATGCGCTGCTCCGGGCCGGCAATTCCGAGGTCAAGCGGCTGCCGTTTGGCCAGGCGATCCGGGCTCGCACCACTAGCCAGGTCGATTTCGTCACTCCCTACGTCAACGACCTGGCGAGCGTCATCGACATGGAAGCAATCCGGTCGGCGGGACTCAAGATCGGCGTCGACCCGCTCGGCGGAGCGGCCGTGCACTACTGGCAGCCGATCGCCGATGCGTACTCCCTGAATATCACCGTCACCAACCCGGCCGTCAACCCGACCTTCCGCTTCATGACCTTGGACCACGACGGCCAGATCCGCATGGACTGCTCCAGCCCCTATGCGATGGCCAGCCTGGTGGGGCTCAAGGATCGCTATGACATCGCGTTCGGCAACGACCCGGACTCCGACCGCCACGGAATTGTCACCAGGTCGGCCGGGCTCTTGAATCCCAACCATTATCTGGCTGTGGCCATCCACTATCTGCTCACCCACCGGCCGTCCTGGTCGCCGCGCGCGGCCGTGGGCAAGACGCTGGTTTCGAGCAGCATGATCGATCGCGTCGTAGAGGGACTGGGCCGGACGCTCTGTGAAGTGCCGGTCGGATTCAAATGGTTCGCGCCCGGGCTTCTAAGCGGCGAGTTCTGCTTTGGCGGCGAAGAGAGCGCCGGAGCAAGCTTCCTGCGCCAGGATGGTACCGTGTGGACGACCGATAAGGACGGACCGATCCTCGATTTGCTCGCCGCCGAGATCCTGGCCCGTACGGCCAAAGACCCGGGCGTGCATTACGAGGAGCTGACCCGGAAATACGGCGCGCCGTTCTATTGCCGGATCGACGCGCCGGCCACTCCCGACGAAAAAGCCCGGCTGGCGAAGCTCGATCCGTCCGCCGTCAAGGCGTCGGACTTGGCCGGCGAGCCGATCGAGGCGAAGCTCACCAAGGCACCGGGTAATCAGGCCGGAATCGGCGGGCTCAAGGTCGTCGCCCGGAGCGGCTGGTTCGCCGCTCGTCCTTCGGGTACCGAAAATATCTACAAGATCTATGCCGAGAGCTTCCGCGATCAGGAACACTTAAGCGCGATCATCGCCGAAGCCCAGCGCATCGTCGCCGCCGCGCTTTGATATCGCGCTGTTCGGCCCCGGCCCCGGAGAGGAAATCCCGTGGACTCCCGCGGCGACGGACGACGCGTCGGGGAACGCGCGCGGGCGTGCGTCGTCCGCCGCACAGAGGAAGGCCCGGCCCGCGGGCGCAGAGCGCGGGCCGGACTAACCAACGGCCAAATTGTCAAAGAGGGAGTTCGGGACCTGGGCCTGGTTCAATTGCGGGCAACACCCCCGGCATACGAGCCCGAAGCGCAAGCGAGTGGGTGACTTCTTCTTCCGGAGGCACGCACTCGCTTGCGCTTCGGGGTAACATGCGCGAGTGGCTGTGGAACGGATTGGCGATCCGTCCTACGGTTTCCAGATCACGGACCGCGGTCGCCAAAGAACGGCAGCTTCAGAGCACTCATGAGTATCTCACCGGGCGCACAGCTCCCCGCTTTCAGCATGTCTTCGACCATCTTTTCCACCGCCCGCCGCTCCTCTTTGCGTTGCAATCGCCTCTGCTCCCGCTTCGAGACCGTCGCCGGCAAGCTCCCCGCGCAGGCCCGATCGCTCAAGTCCGGCGTCTCTTGATCGGGATCGCCGCTTCGGGATCCCGATCCCGGGGCCTTTCCCTGTTCCGGAGTGCTGCCTTCCTCTGGCTGGTCCGCCCCGTTGTCAAGTCCCGAAAGAGCGCCGGAATCCGCCGTAACTTGAATAGGTTCTTGTGCTTCAACGATGCTCATGGTTTCATAGAAATTGGCTTCGTTCGGCGCGTTTTCGTCGATTTCGCTCGTTCCATTCATCTCATCCCCGGTTTCCTCCATCCCGTCGCGCTCGATCACCTCCGCCCGCTCGAGACGATCGTCCAGACAATCTCCCGACCCGAACGACTCATCAACCCGGAGCTCCGAGGCATCCCACTCGTGGGCCGCGCTTCCTCTGTCTTCTGACCTGTCGGGTTGGGTTCCGTACGGCCCCACGCCACTTGCCCCGTCCGACCCGCCGCTTTTTCTGGCCTGGTACTTGCGATAGCTGGCCATTCCCCGGAACAGCGCATTGGTGCATTTGATCAAATAGTTGCGCAGCGACTCGCCTTCGGGGCTGGGATCGAAGCTGAGCCGGGCGGAGGTTCGCTCGGCCCGGACGTCGGCGTTCTCCTCATGCACTTCCAGCTTCGCGCTCAAGCGCTCGATGTTTTGATCGACCAGGGTGAGTAGGATCTGTCGCCACTCCTCTTTCTCCCTGGTGCCAAACAGATCGGGCCAGCGCTCGCGGACGGCTTTCCCGTAGCGGCTGCGCTGCTCATCCTCCATGTCGCTTTTGAGGTCGTGAAACTCGCTCTTGCCGGCTGGCCCCAGGGCATGGCTGGCCACGAAAATCGTGGCGACGCGCCGATCATCGTTGGCCTCGACCGGCTGACGGCCCAGCAGGCGAGTAGCCTTGAGCCGGTCGTGTGATTGCCAGAATCCCGTTGACTCCAGTTGCGCGCGCAACGCCTGCCATTGCTCGCGGAGCCAGCAGCACCCCGCTGCATTTCTTTCGAGGATTCTCACCAGCGTCGCGGGGTCATTGGGATCGACGGGCTGTCCGTTCCAGGATGTCTTGTTCTTGCCGGAAAAAAACGTTCGGTTCCCATAAAGCGGTGTAGGCCCGGCGGGATCGAAGAATAACTGCTTCCCGACCGCCTGAGCTTCGCTGGCTTCGTCTTCGTCCGCATTCTCGATCAGCATTGTGCACCGCTCAACGCGAGCGCGTTCGGCCCGATCGAGCTCGAAGGAGAGGCAAACGTTGCGGTAAACGAGATACTCTTCGACGTCATTCTGCGCGTCGCCGATCGACATCCACTTCCGCAATCGCTCTTCAAAGGCACAAGATTCCTCGCGCAGCCGTGCCAGCTTCCGGGAGCGATTTCCGTGCTTGAGTGCGTTCATGGATGAGTTCGCCCTGCCTTGCGGTGTTCTAGGGCCGGTCGATTTTCCACTGTTGCGCTGATTGGCCGCGATTTGAGCGGGAGAAGCCATGAGATGATCTCCGTGTTACAGCGAGTTGCATAGAGAAAGTAACTCTTGGCCGAACAGTGGCGGGCACGGAGGCCCGCCCCACCGGGAGGATCCAGGGAACTTGTAGTGGGGCGGGCGTCCCTGCCCGCCTCCGGGGCCGTCCTTCCTTTTGCAACGCTCTATGTAATCCATGCGCCCGATGTAAGTGGGCAATGTGCGTCGGTTGCAACGGCGCGGCGACCCTATAGATATGATCTCCACTTCTCGCAAATAAGTTGCGTAAATGCGCCATTTCCCCCGATTTCGCAATCGGCACAATCGGTCAGCCTGGAAAAAGCGATACGCTTGACGAATTTCGAGCTTTCACCGATCACACGGAGATCGGGATGTTCGATCGGACGGACTAACCACGAAACAAACGAAACACACGAAAAATCAAACGATTGAGATGGCTCGGGCGCAGCTTGGTCGGTGAACCGAGCTGCGGTCGCAATCTCACAAGACATTGGGCGGATACTTTGAGGTCGAGAAGACCATGGGTAGGAGCTTCCAGATGCCGCCGTCCCTCTCGTGTGTTTGGTGTTTTTCGTGGTTCAGAATCCCGATTACCTCGCTGGCCATCTGGCTGCGTCGCGGCCGCACTGGCTTCCGCGGGGCTATTCTCGGCTAAGGCGACCTCGCCGACGATCTCGCCGGGTGCTGCGCGGATGTCCGCCGGCCGTGTCGAGCCTTCGGCGGGCGCCCTTTGCTGCCGGGCTTTGATCCCGCCGTGGCTGGCCCTCGGCACGAGTCGCCCGGCCGGTTGGCGCCCTCGGCCAGGCCGAACCGATGAAAATTGGCTTTTCAGGGCAGTCCCAGCGCCACTTTCAGACACTCATCAAGCTTCTGCTTCATGGTCATCGAAAGTGTTCCAAGCACCTGTGCCACGGTGTCCGCGTGCACGGTCACGAGCACCAGGCACGAGACGACGGAATCGCGGACCAAGCCCGTAGCCCTTCCTTCGGGAGTGCTCGTCTTAATGAACAGACAGGCGGGGTCGCTTGCCATCGTCAGGTTCTTCGTGACCTCGGCAACGACGAGCGTGCTGACCGCCCCCGCGTATGCGAGGGACTGCACGACAACGGCCGGCCGCTTTTTCCCGCGCAGGCCGGAAGGGTGCGGGAAGCGCACCAGGATCACATCGCCCCGATTCATGGCTTCTCCGGTACACCGTCGTACTCGTCCATGTCCTCCCACCCAACGTGTTTGGCCGTGTTCCAGGCTAGCGCTTCAAGCTCCTCGCGCGTCCATGGGCTATCGTCGTACTCTTCCGTCAGGCGCTCGTATTCGTCAACGCGGAGCAATACGAAGGTCTCCTTCGTCCGCGGATTAACGACGCGCGGCGGGGTGGCTTCGGGGTTCTCCAGCGCTTGCACTTGCTGGTCGGTCAGTTCGATCACGGCTGCCTCCTTTCCGTCATGCGTCAGTTCGGTCGTTTTGGCTCTGCTCACGGGTCAGCCCCCCTCGGCCGCATCGAAAATGTCCGTTTCGTCGATGTCGATGCCAATCTGGCTCTCAGGACCAGTTTACCAAAACGATCCCGGGCCCGCCGCATTGACTTCAGCGACCCGTCCGGCGCCTCACCCCTTCGGCCATGCTGCGGAGAATCCGGCAGGCGTTCTCACCAATCGGCAAGTCGGTATCCGGCGCCCGCTGAACCACTTCGTCGTGTGGAACGCCTTGGGTTTCCAGGTGCTCATGGGCGATTACGGCATCGATGCGGTCCCGGACACGGCCCTTCGCCCAAACCTTCAATGCTTCCGGTCCTATGGCCTCGGCGTTGAGTTCAGGGTTGAGCACGCCAGAGTCCAATAGCGAGACGTTACAAACAACCCCGCGCAGATTGCAAGCACTTGGCTGAGTCTCGCCAATCCGAGCAGGAGCGATACCAAGACGGGAACTGAACGGTTACCCAACCCCTTCGCGGCTAGGTCTGGCGAGACGGGAGCTCCACAGCGGGAACAACGGCCGTTCGGGGCGTCGGACGTTTTCATGGATGCTTCCTCCGCGTTGATCATGCATGATAACCCCGTTCATCGTGCGTTGGATTTGTGGTATAAGTTTGAACCAATGCAGGGCCACGGCGACCCCCTGAAGGACGCCTGTCGGACATACCCCCTCCGGGGGTTAGCAGGGCTCGCACGGGGAACGATGCGATGAGGGAGAACTGATGAGCCACGTTCAGAACAGCGTCCAAGAAAGAATCTTCGGTCCTCGACCTCATGCTCGACCCAGTGAGTCCTTGTCTTGACGAGGGCTCCGCCAAGCGGCTCCTTGACCTCAGGCTGGACCCTGCGGTCCAGTCTCGTGTGGACGAGCTTGCCGGGAAGGCAAACGAGGGGCTTCTCACCAAAGCCGAGCGGGCGGAGTATGAGGCGTAGATCAACACCGACGTTCCTATATCATGGAGGAGAACGGGCATTGGCGAAGGGTAAGTAGCAGCGGGGCGACGAGAGTCGCGGGCGAAGCTCGGGTTTCACGTCTACGAGCTCTTGAAGGGCCGCGGGCTCAAGCAGCGGGAGATGGCCGCACTTCTCGGCGTCAAGCAGGGGCTTGTAAATCTTTTTGTGTCAACACAGTTGGGTACGGAACTTGCAGGGTCAAGTGCGAGCTGGGGTCGGCAGTCGGTCCTCGAACATGATGGCGAAGTGGTTCAGCGCTTCTCTCCACTTCGGGATCGGCATGGTCCACTTCTTGGACGCCTCGTGGATGGCCAAGTACACGAGCTTCAGCGCTGACTCCTCGTTGGGGTATTGCTTGCGGTTCCGCGTGAACTTGCGAATCACGCTGTTGACCGACTCGATGGCGTTGGTCGTGTAGATCGCCTTGCGGATCGCAGGCGGGAACTCGAACATGGCCGCGATGTCCGGCCACTTCAAACGCCACTGCTTGACGATGGTCGGATATTTGTCGCCCCAGGCTTGAGCAAAACTCTCGAGGGCCTCTTCGGCTTCGAGGACCGTCGCGGCCTGGTAGATCTTCTTCAAGTCGGTTATGACCGCGTCGCGATCCTTGTCCACGACATACTTGAGCGCAGCCCGTACCATGTGCACGACACACAGTTGGACCTTGGCCTCCGGATACGCTGTATGGAGTGCCTCGGCAAATCCCGACAGACCGTCGATACAAGTAATGAAGATATCATTTAATCCACGATTCTTCAGATCGGTCAAGCACGACAACCAGAACTTGGCCCCTTCGGTTTCGTTGAGCCAAAGTCCCAAAAGTTCCTTGCGACCCTGCATATTCACGCCCAAGGCCACGTACATCGTCTGTGCCAATACCCGGCCATTGGCGCCGCGCACATGCACCACGATGCCGTCGAAATAGACGATTGGCCAGACGGCGTCGAGCTGCCGGGTGCGCCACGCTGTCACTTGCGCGTCGAGGTCAGTGGTAATCTCTGAGACCAGCGTCGGTGAAACATCAACATCATAGAGTTCTTTCACAATCTGCTGAATGTCCCGAGTGGTCATACCCTTGGCGTAGAGAGCAAGAATCTTCTCGTCGAAACCGGTCAAGCGACGGCGATGTTTGGGGATCAATTGTGGCTCGAAGGTGCCATCGCGATCGCGCGGCGTCGTGACCCTGATTTCGCCAAGATCGCCCTGTACCGTTTTGTGTGAATGTCCATTGCGACGATTCTTTGCCCCCTTCCTCGGAGGCGCCTCGGCAGCACAGTTCGCCGGCACCTCGGCCGGAGAGTCGGCAGTCAGCCCAGGCAGCTTCTTACGTCCGAGATGCACATCCATTTCGGTGTCGAGCATGCGTTCCAGCGCGGATTTCATCATCAGCTTGATGAGGCCGTTGAGGTCATCCAGCGTCTTTGCCTGTGTCGCGACCTCTTTCGCGAGCCGTTCGGCCTTTTCTGTCAAAATCGCATCCATGCGATAATCTCCGTAAGGAAAAGAGGATAGGAAGGAATACCCGATTCCCTACGTTGACACAATATTTCTTACAGGCCCTCAAGCAGCCCGAGGTGTCGCGCCTCATGAACGGGCATTGCAACCGGTTCACGACCGACAAACTTCTCGAATTCCTCCGACGCCTCGACCGGAAGGTGACCATCCAGGTTACACCGCACAAGCCTGGTGAACCGTATCAAGAGGTCGGCTTCCGTGCGTGAAAGGGAGGACCCTCACCATTATGATGGACACCTTACGTTATGTGTGCGCTGTCAAGATAATCGATGTGAAATCCGCGATTTCTGGGCAACTTGGCTGATGTTTTCGAAAAGATCGTCGTCAATTAACTTGACCAAGTGCAGGGCTTGACAGCTCGTGTACTCTAATAACCGCCGGTTCAGCTTCTGCTGCGATCGTGACGGCTGCAGAAAGAGGGTGACACCACCGTCCGTGCGTTTTCTCGGCCGGAAGGCATACCTTGGTGCCGTGGTGGTCCGCCGGTCGGGCGTCCCGGGGCCGAGAGGCTCAGTCGCCGCGGGCGAACGGCGCTGCCGGGAAGGCCAGGTCCATCATGAGGATCCGGAAGTCGGCCCGGTTGCGGAGCGGGTCGAGGGCGGATTCGGTTTGGAAGCAGGCGGGGTTGCGGAAGCCCAAAGTCGCGACCTGGCGCAGCAGGGTCATCGCCCTCTCGGCCTGGTCCGCCCCCTCGGCTGCGGAGACCTCCGAGCCCGGCCGGCCCGCGACTCCCGCGAGGCCAGCGTGGCAGCACGCCATGAGAAACGTATCCCAATTGTCCAGCGATTTGATCGCGCCGAAGTGAACGAGGGCACGCTTCCACGCGGCGGCAGCTCCGCCCAGGTCTTTCATCTCGTAGTGCACCTGCCCAAGGCGCAAGCACGCCTTGGCGAGACCGGCACGGTAGGCCGGGGCAGCCGGATGTGATCCGACGAGCGACTCACTCATCGCCCGGGCTCGCTCGCACATGCCCAGCGCGCTTTCAAGCCGGCCCGACCGGCGCAAGACATCCGCCGCATTGGTCTGGCAGTTCGCCAGGGCGCTCTGGTCATCGGGATTTGCCGAACCGCCCACCACGAGCTTCCGGCAGATCGAATCTTCCCGTGCGAAGTCATCGATCGCCTCGTCAATTTTGCCCGCCTGCGCGAGCTGTAAACCGCTTGCGTCCAGGCTGCGCGCCAGTTCGCGCTGATAGAAGGCTGAGGCGGTGTTATCGTCGGCCACTTTCTGTCGAATCACCAGCGCCGTGTGTAACTCTGCACCCGCCTCGGATGACTTGCCGGTGTCCTCCAGCAGGGTGCCGAGGGAGAAGTGGCTCGCGGCCAGGAGCGATTGGACATCCGTGAGGTTGGGATTGGCAGCGGCCAGCTTTCGCAGGATCTCGATCGCTTTGCGGAGTTCGACTTCCGCCTCCTGTGATTTGCCCCTGGCCCGAAACATGTTGCCAATGTCGTAGTGTCCCAGCCCCACTTGACGGGATTGCACGAGGCCGGGGTTGCCATCAGCCAGTTTCTGCTCGAGTGCCAGCATGTTGCGGTACTCGGCCTCTGCTTCCGCTGGCTTGCCCATCGATGCCAGCAGTTCGGCGATCCCGTAGGCCGTCGCTGCCAGTTCCCGTAGAGACTCGGTCGTGGCCCCCGCGGCGGCGGCCTGCGCCTCCTGGTTGACACGAGCCAGATGGTAGAGTGACAGGGCTTCGTCGGCGCGGCTGGATTCTGCGAGCAGATAGCCCAGAAGCGTCCGGCTTCGAGCCAGGGCCGCCCGTGTCGCCTGGGGCGCGTTGCTCGTAGCGGCCAGTTCAACCAGGAGCTTCTCAGCCCTGCGGTAGGTCGCCTCGGCCTCGTCAGTCCGTCCGCTGATCCAGAGCACCCAGCCGATGGCCAGCAGGCTCCGGCCTACGTCAAGCTTGATCTCCGGGTCGCCCGGGTTTTCCGCTGCCAGCGCCTCGCGAGCCGCGAGAACCTGCCGAAATGCCAGGAGAGCGTCCGATGCCTTGCCGACCTTCATTGTCAGTACGGCCACTTCGTGGTTCGCCTGCCACAGCGCCCGTCGCGAGGGCAGGTCCGACTCATGGCCCAGCAAGGCGCCAAGCTTCGCATAGAAGTCGCTGGCAGACTTCAGCAGCCGGTCGCGGACGTCCTTGAACTGCTCCTGCTTGAGCAGGAAGTCTTCGCTGACGCCCGTGTAGAACGTCTTGATCGCCTCGACGGCCAGGTCGTAGCGGGCCTGGACGGCGGCCCGGGAGCGTGTCAGGTCGGCATTTGCCCGGGTCTGCACGGCCAGCACGGCCGATAACCCGACGACCCCGGCCACCAGCGCCACGGCCGCGGCCGTCATCGCGGTGCGGTTCCTCCGCGCCCGTCGCCGAGCCCGCATCACGAACGGCTCGCGCCAGGCCGCAACCGGCTCGTCGGCCATCCACCGCTCCAGGTCGTCAGCCAGGGCTTTGGGCGTGGGATAGCGGTCCTCGGGCTGCGTGGCCATGGCCTTCAGGCAGACGGCCTCCAGCGCCTTGTCGAGCGAGGGATCAAGCTGGGTGGGCCGCTGGAACTGGCCCTCCTGTACGGCCCGCAAGATCGCCCCGATGTCCTCCCCCTCGAACGGCGGCTTGCCGGTCAAGAGGCAAGTGAGCGTGGCGCCCAGGCTGTAGACATCCGACCGCGGGCCCAGATGCTCCAGGTCGCCGCGGGCTTGCTCGGGGCTCATGTAGGCTGGCGTGCCCAGCGCGCTGCCGGGCAGGGTCTCCGATGATCCCCCCGAGGACGGGGCGATCGTCTGCTCGCCCGCCGAGGGATCGGCCCGTCCGACGGCCTTGGCCAAGCCCCAGTCCACGACCAGCGTCTCGCCGTACTTGCCGACGATAATATTCGCCGGCTTGATGTCGCGGTGGATCACCCCGCGGGAGTGGGCGTAGTCGATCGCGTTGCAGACGTCGGTGAACCGACGCAGGAGCTTGCGCAGCTCCAACGACCGGCGGCCAGGATCCGTCCGCAGCGCCTCGTCCTTGTGGAACCGATCAATGGCCTCCTTGAGCGAATCGCCCTTGATGAACCGCATCGCGTAGTAAGGCCGGCCGCGGACGTCCCTGCCCAGACCGTATACGGGGACGACGCCCGGGTGCTCGAGCGCGCCGGTGATCTCGGCCTCGGCGACGAACCGCTGCCGGCTGACCGGGTCATCCTCGTGCTTGTCGAGAATCTGCTTCAAGGCCACCTCGCGGTGCAATTCGCCGTCGAGCGCCACGAACACGGCCCCCAGGCCGCCCCGCGCATGCGGCCGGAGGATGCGGAACCGCTGGCCATCGGACGTGGCCGAGCCTACCGAAAAGGTGCCGGTGCGCTCGGGGTCGTCGTCATCGGCGTCGGTGGCCGGGCCGTTCTTGCTCCGGGCGATCCGTGCGAGTGTGGCCTCGATCTCTGGCTCGCCGAGCGCGGCCAGGCTGGCGCGAGCGGAACGGCTCGCCGGTACCGCGGCCAGGCTCTTCTCGACGTCGCCGTGCTTCTGGAGATGCTGGTCGGCGAGGCCCTCCAGCAGGCCGCGCTGGACGGCGCTCAAGTCGCCCCGCGCAACCAGGATGTCGGCCAGATTGCGCATCTTGTTGAGCGTCCACGCCTGAAATGCAGCCACGAGCTGGCCCTGGTCGATCATGCCCGTCTGAAGCGCGAGCAGTCCCAAAAGAAGATGGCGATCGGCGGCGGCCATGGGGAGGCTCCGGGACACGACGTCATCTCCGGCAGGACCGACCACGGCTACGGAGCCCTGGTCGCGAGAGGAGCGTCGCGACGGGAATATTATCGCATGGAGGTGCGGGCCGTGCATCCCCGCCGGTCTGCCCTTGTCACCCCTGGCCCGTTGCGCCCTTCGATGCAGACCGCGTACAGTTGAACGGGGGTCACCAGAGTCCGCTCTTCCTTGTCCGTTTGCTATCGGAGAGGGCCGTTCCCCGTTCCCCATATAGAGTGTGCTGGAACGGAACGCTTATTCGACCGGCCGAGCCCTCATGCCCCACGACGAAGGAGGGTGCGAGGCGTCAACTTCGGCGTTGACTCGAGATTGTGATGCACGTCAAATGTTGGCACAACGGTGGCGGAGCGCCAAATCCGGAACAGACAGAGAAGAGGCCACCGGTACTCTCACGGGACGGTGGCATCTCACATCGCTTATCTTGATCCAAACGGCGTCAATGATCGTGACCACTCTCACCGTCAACCAGCCAAAATCAGAAATCAGAGCAGGGGCCCCCAAGACTTTCCGGCTCGACGCGCCTGCGTGACCCTTGGCTTCTGTGAACAGCCATCGATCAAGTCACTGAATCAGACCGAGCGCACGGAAGCAGCGGACCGGCGGCGCTTGTCCAAGCTGATTGCCAAGCTGCCCGATGGTGGCTGACAGCAGCCTACGGAGGGCAGCAATTTTTGCCAGAGCCTGGCCTCTTGCTGTAAGCTGGATAATGTGACCCGTTGAGGGGTCCCATTTTGCGTGGAGGCTTGGCCGATGAACATTTCGCTGACCGATGAGATGAAGGACTTCGTCCGGAAGAAAGTTGCGAGCGGCGCGTTCCCATCAGAGGAAGCGGTCTTGCAAGAAGCGGTACGTCGCTTCCGGCAACAGGACCAGGTTAGCTGTCGTGCCGACGATGACACAGGGGCCGAGGACCTCGTCGATTACGAGGCGATTGAGTACTGCGCTCGCCAGGTGGAGGGCAAGGACGTGCCTTCAATTGAAGAGGTCCGCCGGATGCTTTCGAAGATCCCGGGCTCGATGGCCTTGTCCTTACCATCATTTCCATCATGCTAAATCAGATATGCCGATGATGGCATCAGCGCCCCGGATCATGGTCTGCAGTTTGTCCCAACCACGCCAGATCGTCATCCAACCTGGCTCGCCATCGTGACGGCGGCCCAGGAACCCTCCCAGCTTGGCCAATTCCCGAAAGAATTCTCCCGCAGTCAATGCTGTCGTGGGCTTAAGTTTGCGCACCACCTTCAGCATCATCACATATTTGGGTGGCACTACGTCGGTCGCAGGCTGCTCGGGAAATTTCCGTGCCGTTCCCTTCAACTGAAACAACCGCACTGCTTCCACCGACATCAGTCCCATCATGGCCTCGAGACGATCGCAGGTCTTGAGTTGGCGACGTTCCACTTGAAAGCCTGTCTTCAGGACCTTGTGCCACTCCTCAATTAGCCACCGCTTCTCGTAGTATCCGACGATCACCATAGCATCCCCTAAATTCTCCACCGGCAAAGACGTGTAAAGCACCCACTCGATCGCCTTCACTCCGTCTGGAGCATCTACCTCGCGCACCCAGATCACCCACATGGGGATCGTCGCGGGGTTGACCTGCTTCACGAATGCGCTTTGGAGTTTCGGCGTCGGCATGCGTAAAGCCCCGAAGGCAATCACCAGCTTCGCCGTCCGGGCGGGTGCTTTGGGGCGAGCCCGCAGATTGAGCGTGTAACATCCAGCCCGCGGCAAGGTTCCTAAGTGGCATTTCAGCGGCGTTTTCCGGCTCGCCGGCGTAATAATGATCCGGAGCAGGCTCTTAGCTCGCGCCACCCATTCGGTTTCCGTCTGCTGGCAGTGATAGAAAAACTCGAAGTCGTCGGCGCCACGATCAACGACGTGAATCCACGAAGTTCCCAGCGGCGGGGATCCCATTTGGATGACCAGAATAGCCCAGATCTGTGACTCGCGATCGTCACGTCGCAACCGTTCGGTCCGCGTCTCCCCCTTGTGAACGGGCTGACGATGATAGATCAGTTGTCCGGCCAAGCCGTAAACCCGGTCGTCTTCGGCCGAAACCATCAAACCCGAGTGAAGGTGAAAGCCTTGTCCGATACCCGAGCCAACCGGCGAAAGGCCCGTTACCTGTCGGCACGGCCCGTAATCGATTTCGGTCGTGTCTGCGATGATCAGGAGACGCTCCCCTGCTGTCTTCTTGGTAAGCTCCCAATGATGACTGGCGATCGCTTGAAAGGTGACATCCTCACAATCAAAGAGATTGTATGCGGCCCTCAGGTCATTCCAGGATTCGGTTTGCTGAGGAAAACTCCCGGACGGATCTGCGGCGATCTGCGTTGCCAAGAGAACAAGTCGTTTGGTACGGCGTTCGTCATGAAGATTTGCGGTGGCGAATTGGGTCATGGCCCAAGTCTGGGCATCCGAAACAAAGGTGTCCATCCGGTGCTCCTGCGGTTCAGACGCGATCCCCCCCCTACTGCAAAGGGTCGCTTGGCTCGATATTACCAGGTGCGAGACGAGAAAAGCCGGGAAAAAGCCGGGGCAGGCCCTTTTGACCACCAGAAGATGATGGTAAGGACAAGGCTCGATGGCCCAGGCTGTCATCGAAGAGCGAGAAGACCGAATCTAGATGCCCCACTACTTCTTTGAGTCAGCCGGTGACCTCATCGCCAAGCACGGCAAGACACGGCAGATCCATACCCTCGACGCAATTCAGCTCGCGGTGGCTCTATCGATTCAGCAGCCCACCCCTATCGATCAGTTCATCTGCGCCGACCAAAGGCTTTGCGACATCGCCGTTCTTGAGGGCCTGGCCGTCATGAATCCCGAGCAGCCTTGACGCTTACCCGGCAACTCTTTCAACTCACCAGGAACGCGATCAACGCAAACCCCATCAAGTTCGACCCCAGTCGAGGGCTGTCTCGCTGTGGACTTAACAACATTGGATACCGGGCTAGTCCAAAACCTCCAACGGGCATACCGAAACGGCCGGCCGATAACAGAAACGATTGCGTGGGACCGCTCAGCGAACTGAAGTCAATTTCGATCAACAACACGGCAGCGCGGTCAATGGCTGGACAGGGTACGACGTTATTCGCGCGCACCCCCACGCCGCTCGGCACGCTGCAAAAAAACGTGTAGTCAGGTCGAAGTCGCGATGTGGCGTGGCGAAGCTCGCCGCAGACGCGCCGGCTAGGCTTTCGAGGTCGGTGAGCCGGGCGTGGTGACGGGGCCACCGCCAATTCGCTCACCGCGGACCGCCACGGGCCACGACAGGATGACCAGCTCGTCAAGACGAAGCCCCTCAAGCGGAGCCGCTTGCGGATTCTGGGATTGTTTCTGTAAAAGGCGCAGGGAATCCACCCGATTGTAGCAACGATCCGGCCATGGATTCGGTGTATTGGGGTGAGTATTATTGATACCGGCGCGAGACTGAGGACAACCATCGTCATTACGGAGAGCGACCATGAGCGACCGACCCTTGCCCGAACTGCGAGCCTACAAGGCCCTGGCGGCTCATCACGACAAGGTGGGCTCCCTCCACCTTCGCCAGCTTTTCGCCACCGACCCTCAGCGCGGCGACCGCTTCACCGCCGAGGCCGCGGGGCTTTTCCTCGACTATTCCAAGAACCGGATCACCGGCGAGACCCTGGGGCTGCTCTTGCAGCTTGCCGAAGAATCGGGGCTCAAGGCGCGCATCGATGCCATGTTCGCGGGAGAGAAGATCAACACGACCGAGCACCGCGCCGTTTTGCATGTGGCGCTCCGCGCTCTGCGCGGGGCATCGATCGTCGTGGACGGTGAAAACGTCGTGCCGGCGGTCCACGCGGTGCTCGACAAGATGGCCGCCTTTGCGCGGCGGGTTCGCGACGGGTCGTGGCTGGGCCATATGGGCCGGCCAATCAAGAACGTGATCAACGTCGGCATCGGCGGCTCGGACCTCGGGCCGGTGATGGCCTACGAGGCGCTGCGGCATTACAGCGAGCGGGCCTTGACGTTTCGTTTTGTCTCCAACGTCGACGGTACCGATTTCGCCGAGGCCACCCGCGGCTGCGATCCCGCCGAGACGCTGTTTGTCATCTCCTCGAAGACGTTCACGACCCTCGAGACGATGACCAATGCCCAGACCGCCCGTGCCTGGATCCTGGGCGGCTTGCAAAAACAAGGAGGGACCGCGGGCGCGGTGGCCAAGCATTTCGTGGCCGTGTTGACCAATGCCGACGAGGTGAGCAAGTTCGGTATCGACACGGCGAACATGTTCGAGTTCTGGGACTGGGTCGGCGGCCGATACTCGGTGGATTCCGCCATCGGGCTCTCGACGATGATCGCCATCGGTCCCGACCATTTCCAGGAGATGCTCGCGGGCTTCCATGAGATGGACGAGCACTTTCGCACGGCGCCACTTCGCGCAACTTGCCGGTCCTCCTGGGCCTCTTGACCGTTTGGTACACCGATTTCTTCGGGTCCGAGACGGTCGCGGTGCTGCCGTACGACCAGTATTTGAAGCGATTCCCGGCCTACTTGCAGCAATTGACCATGGAGAGCAACGGCAAGTCGGTCACACTGGAGGGAAGCCGGGTCTCTTACGCCACTGGCCCGGTCTTCTGGGGTGAGCCGGGGACCAACGGGCAGCACTCGTTTTACCAGCTCATCCATCAGGGGACGCGGCTGATTCCGTGCGACCTGATCGGTTTTGCCCGGTCCTTGAACCCGCTGGGCGAGCACCACGATTACTTGATGTCCAACGTATTCGCCCAGGCCGAGGCCCTGGCGTTCGGCAAGACGGCCGAAGAGCTGAAGACGGAAGGAGTGGCCGACTGGCTGGTGCCGCACCGCACATTCGAGGGAAATCGCCCGACCAATGTGCTCCTGGCCGAGCGGCTGACTCCCCGGATCTTCGGCGCGCTCGTGGCCCTCTACGAGCACAGCGTCTTCACCCAGGGGACCATCTGGCGGATCAATTCGTTTGATCAGTGGGGTGTCGAGCTGGGCAAGGCGCTCGCCAAGCGGATCATTCCCGAGCTGCAAAGTCAGGCGGAGCCAAAGCTCGCGCACGATAGCTCGACCAATGCCCTCATCAGGCGGTATCGGCAGCAGAAGGGCGCTTGAAAAAACCGCAGAAGGGCGCGTGAAAAAACCCCCGTGCGCGGCGCGCCAGGGGGTCTCGGGCGAGATCAATGTCAGCACTTTGAGGGACACGGACGTTGGGGCCGACTGACCTGTGGGACAGGTCGAGCGCAGGTCCCCGTCAGATCGACATCCAGCTTGCGATCGCTGGGAGTCAAGCTCGATTTTCGCGGCGGCGCGACAACACATACCGCCTCAAGCCGAGACCGCCGATCGTGCTGAGGAACAGTGCGATCGTACTCGGCTCGGGGGCAGGGGTCTCGGGATTGAGGCTCACATTGGTCACGATGGTTCCTTGCAACGTGGTGATGCCGCCAGGAGTGTTGCTCGTGGCACCAGCCGATGAGGGAACCAGGAATTGATTGGTCTGCAGGACGTCGAGGCTGCTGGGCATACCGGAGAGACTGAATGTCCCGCTGGCGGTCTGATTGAACGAAGCGATCACGCTCGAGGCGGAGCTTCCGGTGATTGTTCCGTTCAGCGTGCCGGTCAACATGATGGAGCTGCCACCAGGCACGTCCATTCCAGCATAGGAAATGGGGATGAAGTTGATCTGGAATGGCGTGTTTGTGTAAGTCGTGGTGACACCGGTGGGCAACGGGGAGACCTGGAACGAACCCAAGGGAATGTTCGAGTTCGGGTCAATTTGAGAGGCCGAAACCGCGTTAAAGCTGATCACGTTGGTCGGCATACTTTCCGGCACACCATTGTTGGTGGTGGAGATTCCGGCGGGGCCGACGAACCCCAAAGCCGTGCTGTAATCCAGAAGATTGGTAACCGGCGAGGCTTTGACGCCTGTGGTGGTCCAGGCGAACAGTGACAGGGCGATGACCGCGGTTCGCAGCCCACTCCACCCTTTTGTCATGTGCATGTTTTCCTCCTGAATGGGATGGGATCGTCGCAATTCCATTCCGCGACTTCGCAACGTCGTCGTCTGGACTCAAGTTGAGGCGGTCGGTTCTGAGTCAACGGCCAGGAAAATACTCAGGAGCCGCCAGGTTGTAAACGGTACTTTGACGATTTTCCAAACTATTCTTTGAATTCTTGGGGGTGATCGGCCGACATGCCCCTCAATCACAGCATGGTGATGGGGTCGACATCGATCGCCAGCTCGATGCCATGCGGTGGTGGATGGCACGGGGGGACCGAACTCGTCAAGATCTGGAGCGGCCGGGAGATAGGGCAGCGCAACTGGAAGTGAAAACGATAGAGGTTGCGGATTTTGAGGATCGGGGCCGGGGCCGGGCCGAGGATCTGGACCGACGGATCGGCGGCCGCTCGAAAACCGGCTGCAACCTCCTTGAGATAGTCGGAAACCGCCGATTCGTCGCGCCCGCGGGCGATCACGCGGACCAATCTTCCGAAGGGAGGCACGCCGAACTTCTCTCGCTCGGGCATCTCACCCTGCACGAAGGCGAGATAATCGTGGTGGGCCGCCGCCCGGATTGCCGGGTGGTCGGGCGAGTAAGTCTGCACCAGCACCCGGCCGGGCCGATCGCCGCGGCCGGTGCGGCCTGCTACCTGGGCTATGAGCTGAAAGGTCCGTTCCGCGGCGCGAAAATCCGGTAAATGCAGCGCGGTATCGGCGTTGACCACGCCGACCAGCAAAACGTTGGGAAAGTCGAGTCCCTTGGCGATCATCTGCGTGCCCAGCAGGATCTGAACTTCCCCCTTCTTGAACGCCGTCAAGACTTTCTCGTGGCTGCCTGGCGAGCGCATCGTGTCGGAATCCATCCGCCGCGAGACGACGTTGGGAAACGCCGTTTGGATCTCGCGCTCGAGGCGCTCGGTGCCGATTCCGCCGTAATGCAGTCGGCCCGCCTGGCAATGCGGGCATACCGGCGGGCAGGGCGCTCGGCATCGCAGGTGTGACAGAGCAAGACGTGCCGGCTTTTGTGATAGGTCGCCGCCACGTCGCAGGCATGGCACTTGACCACATGGCCGCACTTGGGGCAGATGACGAACGTGTGGAAGCCCCGCCGATTCAAGAGCAGGATGACCTGGCCTCCTTGATCGAGCGCGGCGATCATCGCCTGGCGCAGGGTTTCGCTCAATCCACCCAGCGGGAGTTTCTCGTGCCTGAGGTCGAGGATCTCGACGCCCGGCATGGGGCGGCCGCCGACGCGATTGGGCATGGCCAGCCGGGTATATCGTCCCCGCTCGGCGTTCCGCCAGCTCTCCAGCGACGGCGTGGCCGATCCCAGGAGGACGGGAATCCCCTCCATCTGCGCCCGCTTGACCGCCACGTCGCGCGCGTGATAGCGCGGCGTCGTCTCCTGTTTGAACGTGCTCTCGTGCTCCTCATCGACGACGATCAGCCCCAGCCGCAAGGTCGGCGCGAAGATGGCCGAGCGGGCGCCGACGACCACCTGGACCTCGCCCGAGACGATGCTTTGCCAGTGGCGATGCCGGTCGGCGTCGCTCAGGTGGCTGTGCAGCACGGCGACCTTGTCGAAGCGGCGGCGGAAGCGGCGGATGGTCTGCGGCGTCAGGCTGATCTCGGGCACCAGCACGATCGCCTCGCGCCCGAGCGCCACGACGTGCTCGATGGCCGAAAGGTACACCTCGGTCTTGCCGCTGCCGGTGACGCCATGGATCAAGAACGGGGCAAACCCGCCGGCCTCTAGCGCCGGCACCAGCCGCTCGAGGGCCTGGCCCTGCTCGAGAGTCAAGGCCGGGGCCGCTTTGGCGGGCGGCTGTCCCGCCGCAATTCCACCCCCGCCGTCAGCAGTCGCAAGGCTTCCGGTCCCCTCGGCAAGTCCGGATGGCCGCTCTTCGCCCGGAAGGGCGCTCGCGAGTTCAGCGGGGAGCCGCCGCTTCACCGTATGAACCAGTCCCCGCTTCAGGAGCGCCTGGACGGGAACCGTCGTGCATCTGGCCAGCCGGCAGACATCCGCCATCGTTAAAGCCTTGTCGCTCTGGCAGAGGACATCCAGCACTGTGGCCTGCTTGGAGGTCAGCGCGGGCTTGATCGATTGGGCTCGCAGCGCCTCGCGCGTTTCCTCGGGCACGATGAGAAACCTGCCGATTCGCGTCCCCGCCTGCTTCTTGACCCCGGCCGGCACGGCGGCATGCAGCGCCTGTCCCCAGGTGCAGGCGTAGTAGTCCGCGATCCAGCGCGCCAGCTCGAGCATCTTCGGGTCAATCAGCGGGAGCGGATCGAGGACCTCGACCACTTCCTTGATCCGAGCCGGCTCGAGGTCGCTTGGGGGGCGGCTGTCAACCGACACGCAGTAACCCACCGCCAGGCGGTCGCCTCGCCCCAGCGGGACGCGCACCCGCTGCCCGGCCTGGATGATCCGGCCGAGGCGATTGGGGACGCGGTACGTGAGGACCTGGTCGAGTGGGCGGTTGAAGACCACCCCCACGAACCAGTCGCCCTCGGAAGCCGGATTGTCCGCGGCGATGCCGAACCACGCGGGCTGATGCTCGGCGGCAGTGCGGCCCGCCGCGGTCCGCCCCCGCGCCGCCCCCGCGCCTTTTTCATCACCGCTGGCGTTGACAAGGCTCATCGAACAGACCTATGGTCAGTGGTCCTTTGTCCTTGGTCCTTTGTCCTTTGTCCGTGGTTCGCTTCGCGGCTTGGCGAAGCGAGCCCGGGACGGAGAGGCTTTCAACAAAGGACAAAGGACAAACGACAAGGGGCAAAGGACAATTTCACTCGATTTCTGCACGTTTGTCCACACGGAATTGTGATTGATCGGCAACGATGTCGGGGGCTTCCAGGTCATGCGGCTGGGACTGTTTGGCGGCACTTTCGACCCGATCCATCTGGGTCACTTGATCCTGGCGGAGCAATGCCGGGAGTCGTGCGGCCTGGACCGGGTCTGGTTTGTGATCGCCGGGTCGCCGCCACACAAACCGGAGGGACGAACCGCCGTTGCGCATCGCGTCGAGATGGTCCGGATCGCCATCGCGGGGCACTCGGCCTTTGAAGCATCCGAGATCGAGGCAGTACGGCCAGGCCCGCACTACAGCGTCGAGACGCTGGAGTCGGTGCGCCGCCAACGTCCGGGCGACGCGCTATTTTTCCTGATCGGCGGCGACAGCCTGGCGGACTTGCCCTTCTGGCGCGAGCCTGGCCGGATTGCGCAACTGGCCACGATCGTGGTGGTGAACCGCGCGGGCATCGCGGAGGTCGATCCCGCGAGCCTGCCCGATTTCGGGCCAGGCGCAAATCCGCTCCGATGGGTCTCGATCCCGCCGGTCGGGATCGCCTCGACCGACCTCCGCCGCCGATTGGCGGCCGGCAAGAGCATTCGATACATGGTCCCGCGCGGGGTCGAAGCCTATATCGAAGCCCAGGGGCTCTATCGCGCCGGCGGATCGGAGGAGATCGTCAGCACATCGTGATCCAGAAAAACCGCCGGCTCGACTTTGAAGAACCGGGCCAATACCTCGATGTGCTTGACACCGAGCTTCCGCTTCCCGGCGACAATCTCCGAAATGGTCGAGTCGCGGAGGCCTGTTCCCTTGGCGACGTCTCGCTGGCTCACTCCGTGCGTCTCGATCAGGTAGCGGAGTACCTCGCAACCCGAAGCCCGTGGGATCGGCTCGTGTTCTCTCTCGTATTTCTCGACGAAGAGGGCCAGCGCAAGCAGGTATTCCGTTTCATCCGAGGCCCTGTTGAAGCCGCGATCGCTCAACCGGTCGAGGGTTGCAATTGCATGCTTATATTCAGGTTCCTAGCGGATAATTCGCAAGGGGCACTCGCGGACTAGATCCAGATATTTATGATCGGCGCGATTGATCCTTACCGTCTTGACCGTTTCTCTTGGGTCTCGTCTTCTCTTTGATTGGGTCACCACGACCAGTTGCCGCTTTCCTCGTGGCTGGAGCACGCAGCTTCGATCCCCCTTTGTCGTACCTCGCAGATTCAGAAAAAGCAAGGAAATGGTTGGAGGACGACAGGCCGTGATCGAATCAGCCAAATGCTCCTGGGAAAATCTAACCACGGATCGCGCAGCGCGGCCGAGCCGCAGCCAGATGGCCAGGGAGGGAATTCGGATTCTTAACCACGAAACATACGAAACACACGAAAGGGGAAGAATTGGTCGCGCCGCACAGCTCGTCACTCCGAAGGGGCGCGAGGATCATCCGTAGCCACAAAACCGTACTTGCGTTAGGATTCGCCCTTCGATCGCGCGGCCTTCATGATCTCGGCCTCGCTCATCGAAACTCCCGGACCTTCCGGGTTGTCGAAATCGTGGGCTGGGTACGATTCGGCGTGGTGCCGGTTCAGTGGCCCCGGGGCACCGCGCCGGGTGATACCACGTCTCGAGAAACGAATTGGACGCGCCATGGAAGAGCAAGCCGAGGTTATCGTCGAGGAAGCCGAGGCGGCCGCGAGCCAGCCGCGGAGCGTCGAGCACGAATATACCTTGAACTGGGCGCCCATTCTCAAGCACTTAGGTGCGTCGCTCCTGGTTTCGACTTACCAGGCGGGCAAGGTCGTTGTCGTCAGCCGCGGAAACTCGGGCGATGAGCTCGACATTCGCCTGAGCTGCCATAATTTCGAGCGGGCCATGGGCGTCGCGGTCGCGCCGGGACGACTCGCCGTCGGCGCAAGGTCGCTCGTCTGGATCCTGCGCGACGCGCCCGCGATCGCCCCCCAGCTCGACCCGCCGGGAACGCACGATGCCTGTTACCTGACGCGAGCGGCCCTTTTCACCGGCGCGATCAATAGCCACGAGCTCGCCTGGGCGGGTGACGAGCTGTGGGTGGTCAATACGCTTTTTTCGTGTCTCTGCACCCTGGACGACGAGCACAGCTTCGTGCCGCGCTGGCGGCCGGCGTTTATCTCGCAGTATGCCCCCGAGGACCGATGTCACCTGAATGCCCTGGCCATGGAAAAAGGCAAGCCGCGCTATGTCACGGTCTTCGGGACCACTGACAGCCCGGGCGGCTGGCGTCCCGGAAAGGTCGGCAGCGGATGCCTGATCGACGTGCCCTCGAGCGAAGTCGTTGTGAATGGACTGGCCATGCCGCACTCCCCTCGCATCCACGGCGGGCACGTCTGGCTGCTTGATTCCGGAAGAGGGCGGCTGGTTCGGGCCGATGTTCAGAACGGGTCCGTCGAGACGGTGGCCGAGCTGCCGGGCTACACCCGCGGTCTGGCTTTTGCCGGTGCACTTGCGTTCGTGGGGCTCTCGAAGGTCCGGGAGAGCGCGACCTTCGGCGGCGTGCCGATCGCGGCCGACCGAAGTCGGTTGAAGTGCGGCGTCGCGATCGTCGACCTGAACGCCGGCAAGATGATCGGGCTGCTCGAGTTTCATACGGGAATCGAGGAGCTCTTCGACGTCCATCTTGTGCCGGGTGTTCTCTCGCCATTCCTGTCGGGGCCATACCCCGATGTCGATCAGCAGGCGCCCATCTGGCTGGCGCCGTCGCCGACCCCTGAATAAGGGGGCGCGGCGTACGTGTGGGTAGGCGGCGCGGTGCCAAGCTGGTCTTGACCGGCGAAGCCGGGCGTATGGCTCCCGTCGAATTCTGTTGCGGAGCGAGGCTCCCGAACAACTCCCCCCCTTAGCAAGGGGGGGGAAGGATTGGTCGTTCGCAGGGTGGGAAAGGGATTGGTCGTTCGCAAGGGGGGGAATGACGGATCGTGGCTTGGCACTGCCCGGTGTTCGCGGTTTGCCGGGACGCGCGCTTGGCCGTCTACCTGGCAGCATGCCGTGCTTGGATCACAAGCGCGTTCGGCAAGTCTCCATTGGAGTCAGGCGCGAGTGAGTACAGCACGCTCGGCGGGCCGGTGTCTCCCGTCTGGGTCGCCGTGACGGCGAAGTCGCCGTTCGTCAGCTTGACCTGACTCTTCAGCGTCCACGAGCCGTCGCTCTTGCTCGCTTTGACTTGCCCGATAGACACGGGCTGACTTTCGCCTTGTTTCTGGACCCAGAGGGTGACCTCCGCCCCCGGTCGTGCCACTCCGGCAAACGTCGGCGCGGCGGTGCCGCTGACGTTGGTCCAGATGGGGGACGCAAAGATGTATCCACTCAGGACGTAGTCCGGCGCCCGCTTGGGACGGTGCCGGTAGTCCAGGCCGCCCGCGAGCGTGTCGAGCGCGTTGATTCGCAGAATAGTCGAAGTACCGCTCGTTGCCCACAGGTTGCCGTCCGGGCCGATCGTGATGCCGCCGGGACTCTCGGAGGTGAAGTTGGGGTCAATGGGGGTGCTCGACGCTGGCAGGTCCTGAATCGCGACGATTCCCGAACGAGTGGCCAGCCCCAGACCGGAGAAATATGTCTCGAACGACACCAGGCCGTTTGGTAGACGTACCATGTTCGAGGCGGGGCCGAAGGGGATGACTGGCGCGAGCTTGCCGCTGGTCGAGATCCGGCCGATCCCCGTCGTCCCCTGGACGGTGCCCATGAACCAGAGCTTGCGGTCCGGGCCCGAGATGATGTCGCTCGGAGGGGGAGGGCCATAATAACCGTACGATTTGGTCGAAAAGACGTTGTACACCGTCACGCTGCCCTTGGCCGTGATCCGCCCGATGGCTAGCGTGGTCGCGCCGGATTTGGGATTGGGGTCGTAGGAGAACGGGAACCAGAGGTTGCCGTCGGGACCGACCGTGATGTTTCCCAGCGACGCGTCCCTTTCGACTTTTCGCGGCAACGTGAATGTCTCGATCTGGCCCGCGGCGGTGATCTGCCCAATGATAGCGTCGTCGTCGTTCGTTTCCGGATCGGCCACGGTTTCCGTGAACCAGACGCTGCCGTCTGGGCCTGCGGTGACGTACGCGGATCTGGTGTTCGATAGAGGGTACATGGTGATGGTGCCAGTGGTCGTGATCCGGCCGATCGAACACGTGGGTTCGTAGTTCGCCTCGATGACCTGCTGGACAAACCAAACCGCGCCGTCCGGGCCTGGCGTGATATCCTCGACCGTTGCGGTCGGCGTCGGCAGAGGAAACTGCTGGATCGTTCCAGCGGTCGTGATCCGACCGATCGCGCCGTTCTCCCCGAACCAGAGCTCACCGTCAGGCCCGGTCGTGATCGCCGTCGGATCAGCGGACACACCCAGGCTTGGGTCGAGTGTTGTCCCTTGCCGCAGCGCAAAGAGTTTCGCCACCCCGGCGGGTGTGATTTCGCCCACTGCGGGCTGCTCGCCCCGCGTGGATCCGTCTTCCTGCTCGGTGAACCACACGTTGCCGTTGGGTCCCGACGTCAGACCCGCGACATGATCGAAGTCCCCCGGAACGGCGAACTCGGACACCGCGCCCGCCGTCGTGACCCGCCCCAACTTGCCGGGCACGCCGGTGAACCAGAGCGCGCCGTCGGGCCCCGCCGTGATCGCTGTCAGCGTCGCCGGAGTGCTCACCGTCCCTGGATACGATCCGGCCGGCGGTGGGATCTCGGGCACGGCGAATTGGGTCACCGCACCCACCGTGGTGATCCGGCCGACCTCGCCGGGCGCGCCCGTAAACCAGAGCGCGCCGTCCGGTCCCGCCGTGATCGACGTCAGCGTCGCTGGTGTGCTCGACGCCCCCTCAGACACGGCGAGCTCGGTCACGACCCCCGCCGTGGTGATCCGGCCTACCTCGCCAGGCACGCCCGTGAACCAAAGCGCCCCATCCGGCCCCGCCGTGATTGCGGTCAGGGTTGCCAGCGTGCCGGCGGTCCCCGGGGACGACCCTGCCGGAGGCGGTATCTCGGGCACGGCGAACTCGGTGACGACGCCCGCCGTGCTGATCCGGCCCAGCTCGCCCGGAACGCCGGTGAACCAGAGGGCGCCATCCGGTCCCGCGGCGATCGAAGTCGGCATCGCCGGCGTGCTCGCCGTCCCTGGTTTTGATCCGGCCGGTGGCGGCACCGCGGGGAGGGCGAACTCGGTGACGACGCCCGCCGTGGTGATCCGGCCGATCTCGCCGGGAATTCCCGTGAACCAGAGCGCCCCGTCCGGCCCGGTGGCGATCGCTGTGGGATGAGCCGTGGTTGCTGCCGTGCCCGCGGGCGACCCGGCCGGCGGCGGAACCGCGGGCAGGGCAAAACTGGTCACGACGCCCGCCGGTGTCATACACCCGATCCGGCCTGCCCCGTTCTCCGTGAACCACAGGTTGCCATCGGAGCCTGTGGTAATCCCTTGCGGCTCAACGAGCCCAACCAAAGGGATCGGGAAGTTTGTGACGGTCAGAGTCGGCATGGTGCGCGGCTCAAGCCGTAGCGACTCCGAGGTGCCCATCCAGAACAGCCTATTCGGCTTGGACTTGCGGGAATCAGCCCGGCCCGAACGCCCTTGATCATCACGCTTGCTGAAGATGGTCACTTGACCTCCCTGTCCAACTTCTGGGGATCTGGTTCTAGTGCTAATATGTGTTCGCGGTTTGCTCAGACGCGCGCTCGGCCCTCTACTTGCCGGCATGCCGTGTTTGGATCACAAGCGCGTTTGACAGGTTGCCCGACGAGTCGGGCTCTAGCGAGTACAGCACGCTGGGCGGGCCGGTGTCACCTGTCTGGGTCGCCGTGACGGCATAGTTGCCGCTCGTCAACTTGACCTGGCTTTTCAGCGTCCACGACCCGTCGCTCGTGCTGGCTTTGACTTGCCCGATCGACACCGGCTGATTCTCGCCTTGTTTCTGCACCCAGAGGGTTACCTCAGCCCCCGGCGTCGCCACGCCGGCGAACGCCGGATGCGCCGTTGCCGTGACGTTGGTCCAGGAGAATTGGTCGTACCCTCCACCATAGTAGTCCGGTGCGCCTCGGGCGGTGCCGGTAGTCCAGGCTTCCCGCGACTGTGTTGAGCCCGCTGATCCGTACGATGCTCGACGGGCTACCCGCCCAGAGGTTACCGTCTGGGCCCAACGTGAGGCCGGACACGATGCCGGACGAACTACCGGAAGCAGAGGAGTTCGTGGCGGGAAGGTCTTGAGTCACCAGAATGCCCGAACGCGTGGCGAGCCCCAGTCCGATAACGCTGTCGGAGCCGAACGCCTGGCTCTCGAACCAAACCTGGCCGTCCGGCAGGGACACCAAGCCGGAGAACGCACCCTCGAGCCAACTGGTGACGGGAATGAACGGCCCGAGCTTCCCGTTCGTCGAGATCCTGGCGATCCCCGTTTTCCCATCGACCGTACTCTGGTACCAGAGCTTGCCATCCGGGCCGGAGATGATGTCAGTCGGAGGATTCGGATCAAGGGCATGGTAAGAAGCTTCTGATCCGGTTGACGGGATGCCGTACATCTTGACCTTGCCCCTTGCCGTAATCCGTGCGATCGCTGCGGCTGTGCCATTGCTGATGGTGAACCAGAGGTTGCCGTCCGGGCCGAGCGTGAGATTCCCCACCGACTCGTTCTTTCCGAGTTTTGGCGGCAGGACGAATGACTGGATCTGGCCGGCGGGCGTGATCTGCCCGATGATGGTCGTGTTGCCGTGCTTTTTCGGATCGCTCACCGTCTCCGTGAACCAAACGTTGCCGGCAGGGCCGGCGGTGACGGACGCGGAAGTGCTCTGCGGTAGCGGGTAGGCGGTGATCGCGCCCGTGGTCGTGATCCGGCCAATCGAATAGGACTGTTCCGGGTTCTGCTCGGCGAACCAGAGGGCGCCATCCGGGCCTGGCGTGATATCCGCGATCGTCGCTGTGGGTGTTGGCAACGGAAATTGCTGGATCGCGCCCTGGGTCGTGATCCGGCCGATCGAATTCGAGCCAGAGGAGTTCTGCTCAGCGAACCAGAGGACGCCATCCGAGCCCTGCGTGATATCCGGGACCGTTGCTGTCGGCGCCAGCGGAAATACCTGGATCGTTCCCGCGGTCGTGATCCGACCGATCGCTCCGTTCTCCCCGAACCAAAGCGCACCATCCGGCCCCGTCGTGATCGCCGTCGGATCAGCGGGCACACCCAGGTTTGGGTCGAGGGTCGTCCCTTGCGGCAGCGCGTAGAGTTTCGTCACCCCGGCGGGGGTGATTTCGCCCACCGCGGGTTGCTCGCCCACCGTCTTGCCGTCTTCCTGCTCGGTGAACCACAGGTTGCCTCCCGGCCCCGATGTCAGGCCAGCGATCGTATTGAACTTCCCAGGCACGTCGAACGATGTGAAGGTTCCCGTCGGCGTGATTCGGCCAATGGCGGTTTGGCCCGTGAGCCACAGGCTTCCATCCGGCCCCGTCGTGATTGTCGTCACGATGCCGTTGCTTGGCGGATTGAAATTGGGCGTGGGATACTCGGTCACGACACCCGCCGTGGTGATCCGGCCTACCTCGCCGGACACGCCCGTGAACCAGAGTGCGCCGTCCGGTCCCTTCGTGATCGAAGTCAGCGTCGCTGGCGTCCCCGAGGTCCCCACGGGCACCGCGAACTCGGTCACCACACCCGCCGTGGTGATCCGGCCTACCTCGCCGGGCACGCCCGTGAACCAAAGTGCGCCATCCGGCCCCGCCGTGATTGATGTCAGGGTCGCCAGGGTGCCCGCCGTCCCTGGTGACGACCCGGCCGGAGGCGGTATTTCGAGGACGGCAAACTCGGTCACCACGCCCGTCGTACTGATCCGGCCGACCTCGCCCGGCACGCCGGTGAACCACAGGGCGCCGTCCGGTCCCGACACAATCGCGGTCGCCGTTGCAGGCGTGCTCGCCGTCCCAGGGGACGATCCGGCCGGTGGCGGGACCACGGGCAGGGGAAACTCGGTCACCACACCCGCCGTCGTGATCCGGCCGATCTCGCCGGGTATGCCGATGAACCAGAGCGCGCCGTCCGGCCCGGCGGTGATCGCGGTGGGATTGGGCGTGGTGGCCGCTGTGCCGGCTGGCGAGCCGGCTGGCGGGGGAACTGAGGGCAGGGCAAATTGGGTCACCACCCCTGCCGGCGTCATGCGGCCGACTTGGCCGGACGCGTTCTCCGTGAACCAGAGGTTTCCGTCCGAGCCCGTCGTGATCCCGTCGGGCTTTACGATCTCAACAAGGGGAATTGGGAAGTTCGTCACGGTCAGGGTCATCAGGGTGCGTGGCTCGAGCCGCGGCGACTCTGAGGCTTCCATCCAGAACAGCCTATTTCGCTTGGACTTGCGAGAATCGGCCCGGCCCGAACGCCGTTCATCATCACGCTTGCTGAAGATGGTCATCTGACCTCCCTGTCCTAATTCCGGGGATCTGGTTCTAGGGTTATTATGTGTTCGCGGTTTGGTGGGACGTGCGCCCGGCCGTCTACTTGCCGGGATGCCGTGTTTGGATGACGAGTGCGTTCGACAGGTTGCCCGACGAGTCGGGCGTTAGCGAGTACAGCACGCTGGGCGGGCCAGTGTCTCCCGTCTGGGTTGCTGTGACGGCATAGTTGCCGCTCGTCAGCTTGACCTGGCTCTTCAGCGTCCACGACCCGTCACTCTGGCTCGCTTGGACTTGCCCGATCGAGATGGGCTGATTATCGCCTTGCTTCTGCGCCCAGAGGGTCACCTCAGCCCCCGGCGTCGCCACGCCGGCGAACGTCGGTCTGACGTTCTCGTGACGTTGGTCCATCGGTCGTCGAAGGTAGATAGGTCGTAAGCGTAGTCCGGTGCTCGCTTGGAGCGGTGCCGGTAATCCAGACTGCCCAAGACGCTGTCTGAGCCCGCTGATCTGTTGGATAGCCGATTTCCCGCTTGTCAGCCATAGGTTGCCATCGGGGCCCGTTGTCATGGTGGTCCAGTTCCCGTAGCCAGGGGACAGGTCGTTGCCCGGACTGAGACCGGGCAGGTCTTGTGTCACGACGATTCCCGAACGAGTGGCCACACCCAGACCCGGGGGAACTCGTCTCAAACCAAACCTGACCGTTCGGCAGGCGAACCATGTTCGACTCGAGGCCGGCGGCGGGATGAGGGGCTCGATCTTGCCACTGGTCGAGATCCGTGCAATCCCCGTCGTCCCATGGACCTTCTCTTGGCACCAGAGCTTGCCGTCCGGGCCGGAGATGATGCCAGACGGAGGGGAAGCGTCGGAGTAAGAATCGTAAGACATGGAAAGGACGCTGTGCACTTTCAGGTCGCCCTTTGCCGTGAGCCGCCCGATGGCTCCGATGGTATTGGGGGTTCCCTGGGCGTCTTCGGACTTGCCGTCGTAGCTGATGGGGAACCAGAGGTTACCGTCCGGGCCGAGCGTGATGTTCCCCATCGCCCCCCCGTTCGGGTGCACTCTTCGCGGCAGGGTGAAGGTCTGAATGTCGCCCACGGCCGTGATCCGTCCAATGGCGACGGAGTCTGAGGACGGTGTTCGGATTGGGCGAGCTCTCGGTGAACCACAGATCGCCATCAGGGCCCTCGGTCATGCCCCCGACACCGTCCACCACCGGGAGCGGGTACTCGGTGATCGCACCGCTGGTCGTGATCCGGCCAATATCGGGTACGAGAAGTCGGGATTCTGCTGGGCGAACCAGACGGCGCCGTCCGGGCCTGGCGTGATATCCTCAACCGTCGCCGTGGGAGTCGGCAGAGGAAACTGCTGGATCGCCCCCGCGGTCGTGATCCGGCCGATCGCTCCGTTTTCCCCGAACCAGAGGGCCCCGTCGGGTCCGGTCGTGATCACCCTCGGATCAGCGGGCATACCCAGGTTTGGGTTAATGGTTTTCTCTTGCAGCGCGTAAAGTTTGGTCACTCCTGCGGGGGTGATTTCGCCTACCGCGGGTTGCTCGCCCGCCGTCTTGCCGTCTTCCTGTTCGGTGGACCACAGGTTGCCGCCCGGTCCCGACGTCAGTCCAGCGATCGTATTGAAGTCTCCCGGGCACGTTGAACAATGTGAAGGTTCCCGTCGGCGTGATTCGGCCAATGGCGGTTTGCCCCGTGAGCCACAGGTTCCCATCCGGCCCCATCGTGATCGTGGTCGCGAGGCCGTTGCTTGGCGGATTGAAATTGGGCGTGGCATACTCAGTCACGACGCCCGCCGTGGTGATCCGGCCCACCTCGCCGGGCACGCCCGTAAACCAGAGCGAGCCGTCCGGTCCGTCTGTGATGTCTTCCAGAGTCGCCGGGGTGCCGGCCGTCCCTGGGGACGACCCGGCTGGTGGTGGGATCGCAGGCACCGCGAACTCAGTCACCACACCCGCGGTGGTGATCTTGCCCACCTCACCAGGTACGCCCGTGAACCAGAGCGCGCCGTCCGGCCCCGCCGTGATCGCGGTCAGGGTTGCCAGGGTACCGGCTGTTCCCGGGCGACGATCCCGCCGGAGGCGGTATCTCGGATACAGCAAACTCGGTCACAACGCCCGTCGTGCTGATGCGGCCGATCTCGCCGGGCACGCCGGTGAACCACAAGGCACCGTCCGGTCCCGCCGCGATCGCGGTGGCCGTCGCCAGCGTGCTCGCTGTGCCCGGTTTTGACCCGGGCGGTGGTGGCACTTCGGGCAGCGGCAAATTCGGTCACCACACCGGCGGTGGTGATCCGGCCGATCTCGCCGGGAATTCCCGTGAACCAGAGCGCTCCGTCCGGCCCGGCGGTGATCGCGGTGGGATTGGGCGTGGTGCCCGCCGTGCCCGCGGGCGATCCGGCCGGTGGCGGCACCGTGGGCAGGGCAAACTGGGTCACCACTCCCGCCGGTGTCATGCGGCCGATCTGGCCGGACGCGTTCTCCGTGAACCAGAGGTTTCCGTCTGAGCCCGTCGTGATCCCGTCGGGCTTTACGATCTCAACGAGGGGGATCGGGAAGTTCGTGACGGTCAGGGTCATCAAGGTGCGCGGCTCGAGCCGCGGCGACTCTGAGGCTCCCATCCAGAACAGCCTATTTCGCTTGGACTTGCGAGAATCGGCCCGGCCCGAACGCCGTTCATTCTCAGTTTTGCCGAAGATGGTCATATAACCTCCCTGTTCCAACTGTGTTTCCGCGCGGCACGGCGTAGTGGTCTCTCCACTGTCGAATGATGGGTTGGAGGACCGCCTTTAGGCGGAAGGGACCGGCTGAAGCCGGGACTCCAACTTCTCGAATCCAGATTGACAAGGCACTCCGTGTTAGCGGTTTACTGGGATGCGCACTCGGCCGTCTACTTGCCGGCGTGCCGGGTATGGATCACGAGTGCGTTCGACAGGTTGCCCGACGGGTCGGGCGCTAGCGAGTACAGCACGCTGGGCGGGCCGGGGTCTGCCGTCTGGCTGGCCGTGACGGCGTAATAGCCGTTGCTCAACGTCACCTGGCTTTTCAGCGTCCACGACCCGTCACTCTTGCTGGCTTCGACTTGGCCGATCGACACTGGCGCGTTTTCGCCTTGTTTCTGCGCCCAGAGCGTTAGCTCAGCTCCGGGCGCCGCGACTCCGGCGAAAGTCGGCTTGGCCGTGCCGCTGACGTTGGTCCACTGGTCGTCGTAGGTTGATGGGTCGTAAGCGTAGTCCGGTGCTCGCTTGGGGCGGTGCCGGTAATCCAGGCTGCCCGAGACGCTGTCGAGACCGCTCACTCGTTGGATGCTCGATTCCCCGGTTGTTAACCATAGGTTGCCATCCGGGCCGGCCGTCATGCTGTTTGCGGGCCCATAGCTGAATTCGGTGTTGTTCTTGATGTTCAGAGCGGGCAGGTCTTGCGTCACCACGATTCCCGATCGAGTCGCCAGACCCAGACCGGGTGAGCTCGTCTCGAACCAGACCTGACCGTCGGGCATACCCACGAGGTTGGAGGCGACATTGGAGGCCGGGAGGGCGGGACTCATGGCTCCGTCGCTCGAAACCCGATTGATTCCCGTAGTGTAAGAGTACCAGAGCTTGCCGTCAGGGCCGCGAATGAAGGCGCCTTCAGGAGCGTAAGGATTCCCCTCGGTAGGCCCCTCGACCCAGTTCGACAAGTGGACGGAGCCTCGGCCCGTGATCTGCCCGAAGATTCCCAGAATGGGATTCTGTTGTCCCGAGCACAGGCAACCGGTACCACCGTCGGCGCCGGAGGTACCCATGAACCAAAGCTGGCCATCCGGGCCGGGCTCGATGGCTCCCAACGTCGGATTGCCATGGGCCCCGGATCCACCATGCATAGGAAGGACCAACGTCTTGATGTCGCCTTCGGGCGTGAGACGTCCAATGGCGAGGGATTGGGCGGCGGTATTGGGATTGGTGAAGTTCTCTGTAAACCAAAGGTCGCCGCCAGGGCCCTCGGTGATGCCCCCGACACTCCAGTTCGCCTGGAGCGGGTACTCGGTGATCGCGCCGGTAGGTGTGATCCGGCCGATTGAATCGGATCCGTCGGGGTTCTGCAGAGTGAACCAGACTGCGCCGCCTGGGCCTGGGGTGATATCCCCAACCGTTGCCCCGGGCGTTGGCAGAGGAAACTGCTGGATGGCTCCAGCGGTTGTGATCCGGCCGATTGCTCCGTTCTCCCCGAACCAGAGCGCACCGTCGGGCCCTGTCGTGATCATGTTCGGATCAGCGGGCACACCCAGGTTGGGGTCGAGGGTCGTCCCTTGAGGGATCGCGTGCAGCGTCATCATCCCGGCTGGGGTGATTTCGCCGATAGCGGGTTGCTCCCTTCCCGTGATTCCGTCTTCCTGCTCGGTGAACCAGAGGTTGCCGCCCGGTCCCGACGTCAGGCCTGCGATCGTATTGTAGTTTCCGGGCACGTTGAACGATGTGAACGTTCCCGTCGGCGTGATCCGGCCAATGGCGGTATTCCCCCCACTGCCGGTGTTGCCCGTGAGCCACAGGTTTCCATCCGGCCCGATCGTGATCGTGGTCACGAAGGGAGAGTTTGGCGGAGCGAAATTGGGCGTGGCAAACTCGGACACGACACCCGCCGTGGTGATCCGGCCCACCTCGCCGGGCACGCCCGTAAACCAGAGCGCGCCGTCCGGTCCAGCCGTGACATCTTCCAGGGTCGCTGGCGTACCGGCCGTGCCCGGGGACGACCCGGCTGGTGGTGGGATCGCAGGCACCGCGAACTCAGTCACCACACCCGCCGTGGTGATCTTGCCCACCTCACCAGGTACGCCTGTGAACCAGAGCGCGCCGTCCGGCCCGGCCGTGATCGCCGCTAGCGTCGCTGGCGTAGCGGCTGTTCCCGGCGCCGATCCCGCCGGAGGCGGTATCTCGGGTACGGCGAACTCGGTGACAACGCCCGTCGTGCTGATGCGGCCGATCTCGCCCGGCACGCCGGTGAACCACAAGGCACCGTCTGGCCCAGCCACAATCGCGGTGGCCGTCGCTGGCGTGCTCGCCGTCCCGGCGGGCGACCCCGCCGGTGGCGGGACCGCGGGCAGCGGAAACTCGGTCACGACACCCGCCGTGGTGATCCGGCCGATCTCGCCGGGAATTCCCGTGAACCAGAGCGAACCGTCTGGCCCGGCGGCGATCGCGGTGGGGTTGGGCGTGGTGCCCGCCGTGCCCGCAGGCGACCCCTCCGGTGGCGGGACGTCGGGCAGGACAAAACTGGTCACCACACCCGCCGGCGTCATCCGGCCGATCTTGCCGGCCGCGTTCTCCGTGAACCAGAGGTTTCCGTCCGAGCCTGTCGTGATCCCGTCGGGCTTTACGATCTCAACGAGGGGGATCGGGAAGTTCGTGACGGTCAGGGTCATCAGGGTGCGCGGCTCGAGCCGCAGCGACTCCCAGGCTCCCAACCAGAACAACCTATTCCGCTTCGACTTGCGGGAATCGGCCCGACCCGAACGCCCTTCATCATCACGCTTGCTGAAGATGGTCACGTGACCTCCCTGTCCAACTTCTGGGGATCTGGTTCCAGGGTTATGGATCGATTGAGCGGCACCCTGCGTCCCTGCGCATTTAGGAATCGCGCGTGCATTGAGGCTCAAAATCTCGTAAGACGGATTGCCAATCCGTCCCACCTCGCATTCGCGCACTCATTTCCGCGCGGTTGCTGGGAACTTGCCGTCCCGGGGCTTGGCTTTTGGAATCCTCTCGGGGAATCGCGGTGGATGTCCCGCCGGTGGGCCCGGCCGCCGCGACCTGACACGCGCTATCGGAAAGAGCAACCTCCCGGGTTGAGTATCCATGCAACGGACATCACCAATGTGGAATTGCATCATCCGTTATTGACGATCGAGGCCGACGAAGATCGCCGGGCCGGCCCCCGCAGTTAGGGTGCCGGCTTCGCCACGATCGGGGTCTGGGCGGGAGCGGAGCTGCGGCGACTGCGCCCGACTCCCTCATACACACAAGATGCGCTTTAGATCGAAACCGGACGCGCGTTTTTGGGAGAAGCCGCCAGTAATCGTCACAGAATGCGGGTGCGCAGGACTTTAGTGCCAGCCATTTGCCAATTCCATTCGCTCACGATTCGGCATCGTGGGTCAGTCGTTTCCGGCGGCAAGAGCGGTGCCATCTGCGCGGTCGGAAAAGTCGAACGGCCGTTGCGTGCAGCGTGAAAAGAACACCCTGCTGCTCGCGTCGCATGGATGATAGCCAGCGCTCTCGCGCAGCGGCTCTTGGTTGACGAGGGGAGAATTGGGCTTCAGAATGATGGTGGGAGATTGTGCGGGGCTTGTCAGAGGTGCCGGGATGCCGTTGACCGCGACGAAATGAGTTTTTCGGGTTCAGGCGGTTCGACGGAGTAGAGCCGTCGGAGATTTCAACGTCCCATGAATACGCCATCCTCGCGGACGACGACGGACTGCCAGAACGCGGCTATTGAACGATTGCTCGAAACGGTCCGCGGCTCCGGGCCGCATGGCCAACTGCTCGATGTGCGCGAGTCGTTGCGCCCCGTGTTGAATTCCAGCCGGCCGCTGGTCATCCTCTGCCCGCACGCCGACGACGGGGCGATCACGGCGGCCTGTCTGTTGCACGAGTATGCCATCCGGCGGGGATTGCCCGTGATCGAAGTCCTGGTTTTCGCCGGCGAGCGGAACGTCGCCGCCCCCTGGCTCAACATCCAGAAAAAGGTGACGGTTCGTGAAGGGGAATTCCGGCTCGAGGGCAACGTCCTGGGCGCCGAGAGCGTCTGCTGGAACCTGGAAGGCTACCGCATGCCCGGTTACGCGCCCACGCCCGCGGATATCGACAAGGTGGTCGAGTGGTTTGCAACTCGCAAGCCCGGTGCGCTGATCGTGCCGCCGGCCAACGACGCGCACGTGGCCCATCGGGTGACGCGCGCCCTCGCCGCCATCGGCTTGGTCGGCGCCAAGCTCACCGACTGTCTGGTATTGACGGGATGGACCCCCTGGGGGCCGCTTTCGGAACCCAACGCTTACTTTGCGTACGACGGCGAGGCCGAGCGGACCAAGGAGTGGGCGATTCACTGCCATGCCTCTCAGGTGCTCTTGACCGATTACACTCAATATTGCTCGCACCTGGGGCGAGCCTATGCCGCCCTGACTCGCGAATGGGCCGAAGGGCATAGCCTCGCCGGTCGCGCGCATCGAACCGACGATCGCTTCGTGGGTGTCGAGCTTTTCCAGGTTGAGTCATACCATGCGCTACGGGCCAGCTCCTATCCTCCCGATCCGATTCAAATCGCGCTGGGCTTCTTGAGCGGCAAGCTCAATCCCGAAGACCCTGCGTCCTGTGTGCCCTGCTCCCATCCCGGCCAGGACTCATCGACCAAGACGCAAGCAGTCGCCCCGGTCTGACGGCCGAGCCAGAGGAGCTTACTCGAATGACGCCCGCCGGTCGTGTCTTGGAGTGCGCAGGGATGAGCGTCCTGGTCTGTCCGGACGACGTTTCGACCTCGCGCCTGGCCGCAGAGCGGCTCGTCGAATTGATGCAGGGCGCCGAGGCCAGGCGAGGCCGCGCGGTGATCGGTCTGGCCACCGGATCGACGCCGGAGCGGATTTACGCCCAGCTCGTCGAGTGGCACCGCTCGCATCGGCTCTCGTTCCGGCACGTCACGAGTTACAACCTCGACGAATACTACCCGATCAGTCCATTCGATCCCCGCAGCTACCGGTCGTACATGCACCGGACCTTGTTCAGCCATGTGGATATCGCGCCCGATCGCGCCCATGTCTTCGACAGCACGGTGCCCGAAGAGTTTGCTCCTGCCCATGCCGGCGAGTTCGAGCACTGGATTGAGGCCGACGGGGGGCTCGACGTCCAGCTTCTGGGGATCGGCCGCAATGGCCACATCGCCTTCAACGAGCCGAGTGACCTCACCGTAGCCGAGGCGCTCAGACTGCCTGCCCGCATCGTGGAGTTGCATCCCGTCACGCGTGCCACCGCGGCCGCCGATTTTGGTGGGCTCGATCGCGTGATCCCCCGGGCATTGACCCTGGGAACCGCGGCGATCCTGGCGGCTCGCTCGATCGTGATCGTCGCCACCGGCTTTTCCAAGGCCGACGTGGTGGCCCGCGCTCTGCAAGGCCCCATGAACGCGCAGCTTCCCGCGTCGCTCTTACAGGCCGTCGCGCAAAAAGTCGTATGGCTGCTCGACGACGCGGCGGCGTCCAAGCTGGATTGAGGCCGGTGAAGAATCGCACAACGTTTACGATTTCCGTCGTCGCAGCCGGAGCAGCTCGGCTTCCAGTTGGCGCGACCGCTCTTCGGCGGCAGCGCGCGCGTCAGCGGCAGCGGCAGCGCGGGTTTCGGCCTGGGTGGCGCGGGTTTCGGCCTGGGTGGCGCGGGTTTCGGCCTGGGTGGCGCGGGCCTGCGCCTCCTCGCGTGCCCGCCTGATCGCCGTGTAGTCGCCGATCTCCGAGCCGGTCGCCGGGTCGATGAACGCCACACAGTCTCCACCGGTATCGGAGTTGACCTTAACCGCCAGCCACAAACCCACGGGCTCGAGCCACACCCGCCCCTTTTCGTCGGGCTGCACCCGTTCGTAGGCCGCTCCCTTGAGCCGGTACGAAAGGAGCGTCAGCTTCCGCGGCCCGTGCTCCTCGTCGGCATCGACGATCACGTAATATGGCACCCGCGCGCGGGCATACTCCTTGACCTTGGTTTCCACATCGTTGACTCGCGTGTTGGGCGAGGTCACTTCGATGATCAACGCGGGCCGGACCTTCTCGGTCTTGACGTGAAACGTCCTCCAGCCCTTGCGCCGTTTGACCCCGAAGATCACCGCCAGGTCGGGACTGTGGTGCTTGAGCCGCGGGATGTCCCAGTAGATCCCGCAATCGGAGAGGACGGCAACCGACTGGTCGCCGGCGTAGCGGTCCTTGAGGACGATTCTTGAATACGTACAATCGTCGGCGTGAGGATCGCTGAGCACGTGGACGTCTCCTTCCTGGGGGTGGAGCATATCCTCGAGTGTCAGCGGGATTCGCTGCCACCCGGCGCGGCCGTTGCGCTCCGGGCGGCGCACCAAGCGGTAACCATTCTCGAACGACGCCGGACTGGAAGGGGTCGAGCGCTTGCGAGCGCCTGTGGGAGATGGGCGTGACCGCCTCGGAATGGTACTCATCGACGAACCTCGACCAGAAGAGACCCGCCCCGCGGTGGGACCAGAACGGCGATAGGCGGCGTGCTTTCATCATTGTACCGGGTGCCGGCTCAAGGGGGCAGCCGAGTTCTGAGATGGAGCGCTTACCAATAACCAAAAACACGTTTTGACACGCGTCCCGATGCGGTCAAAGGCCGATTCGGGTTGGTCTCCATCCCTCGATCAGAAAACGAGTCACTCAGAGAGCACGGTCTGTTGCTGCTGTCTTCTCCGTGCGAATCTGATGTCATACGGTCTTGACTGACCACTGATCACCCACCACGATCGCACAAGGAGCCCAACCGATGCCCAATCCGCGGGATTTCCGAGGGGTCGCCAGCCGTCGCTCGGTCCTGGCCGGGGCCGCCATGGCGCTGGGCTGGTCGACAATCAATCAAGCCGAGGCGGTTGCCCAGGAAAAAAGCGGGCGCGACGCGCCGATCGCTGCCCGGCAGCGGATCCGGATCACGAAGCTGGAGACCTTGCTGGTCAAGCCACGCTGGCTATTCTTGAAGGTCCACACCGACGCGGGAATCGTCGGCCTGGGCGAGCCGATTATCGAGGGGCGAGCCTTGACGGTGGCGACGGCCGTCAAGGAGATCGAGCCGTACTTGCTCGGCAAGGACCCGCGCCGGGTCGTGCACCACTGGCAGGCGATCTACCGGCACGCGTTCTACCGCGGCGGGCCGATCCTGACCAGCGCCCTGAGCGGAATCGACATGGCGCTCTGGGACATCAAGGGCAAGGCGCTGGGCGTGCCGGTCTACGAACTGCTTGGGCGGGCCGACCCGCGATCGGGTCCGCGTCTATGCGCACGCCGGCACTCCGGAGCAGATTCGCCGCGGCCGCGACCGCGGTTTCACGGCGTTCAAGACCAACCCGGCCAAGCGGCGGCCGGCGCGTTACGTCGAGACCCCGGCCGAGGTGCACTACGCCGCCGATCAAGTTCGCCGAGCTGCGGCAGGCCGCCGGCGACGATGTGGACATCGCCATCGACTTCCATGGCGCGATCAGCCCGGCTACCGCCAAGCTGCTGATCAAGGCGATCGAGCCGTACCAGCCGATGTTCGTCGAGGAGCCGTGCCAGGCGCAGAATCACGACGTCATGGCCGAAATCGCCCGGGGAACGCACCTGCCGATCGCAACCGGCGAGCGCGTCTTCACCAAGTGGGGGTTCCGCGAAGTGCTGGAGAAGCGGGCCGCGACAATCTTGCAGCCCGACCTGTGCCACGCCGGCGGAATCACCGAGGTCCGGCTGATCGCCGGCATGGCCGAGGCCTACTATGCCGCAGTCGCGCCGCATAACCCACTGGGACCAATCTCACTGGCCGCCGGCGTCCAGATCGCCGCGTCAATCCCCAACTTCCTCTGTCAGGAGCAAGTCAGCCTGGGCGAGGGCTACTTGAAGACGCCGTTCGTGCTCCGTCAGGGCTACCTCGACCTTCCCACCGGCCCGGGACTGGGCATCGAGCTCGACGAGAACGCCCTGGCCGACAAGATCGGACACGACTGGAGGAACCGCGAAAGCTACGATGCCGACGACGGTTCGGTGGTCGATTGGTGATTCCGACCATCTTGGGCGCGGATCGCCGCGCTCCTGAAGAGCTTTCTTTTGAGAGTCCGGCCGGAGAAAAACCCGTAGCGTGCCTTTCCACCCGAAAGCGCTGTCGGCGTCGCCGCCTATCTTTGAAATCCTGCGTTTAGCAGTTGCTCTCCGGCATTCCAATCGGGCGCAGGATGAATGATCTGGCTTCGCCAGGGACACCCGGCAGCCACCCACGCCTGACGAATGTCAGCGTACGACCGTGTAGCATCGTCGTAGCCGAACTCTGTTCCGCAGGATGGGCAAATCTCGAAAGACGCACACCCATGTGCATCGTAGGGCGGTTCCGAGAGCCCTGCAAAACCACAGACGGGGCAGGTGACGTTGTCGCTACTGTGCATTGAAGTAATCCCTACCCTTAGATGCACCACGTCAATGAACTTCGACCCTGGTTCCATCCGGACCGTGGCATCCTCCGATAATTCTTACGCTCCCGCGCCGGCCGGCCGACGACCTCGCGCACGTGGCCGCGGTCCTTGTGGGCCGCGATCGCGTTGACGGCGTTGACATAAGCCTGAGCTGACGCCTCGATGATGTCGGTCGAAGCCGCCCGGCCGCGGAACGATCGGTCATCGCTCTCGACCTCGAGCTCGAGCGTTACCTCGCCCTGGGCGTCCTTGCCTTGCGTGACGCTGCGCACCACGAACTCGCGCAGGTTGGCGTGAACGCCGGTGACTCGCTCGACGGCTTTGAAGATCGCATCGACCGGCCCGTCGCCGATGGCGGCGTCCTGCACGATCTCGCCATCGGGCCGCCGGATCGAGATCGTGGCCGTGGGCAGGACGTTGATGCCGGCCGTCGTGTGCAGGCTGATCAACTGCCAGTGCGGCGGGACGTCCTCCAGGTATTTCTCGATCAAGACGACGAGGTCCTCGTCGTAGATTTCCTTTTTCTTGTCGGCCAGCGCCTTGAAGTCGTTGAACAGGGTTTCAAGCTGCTCGTCGGTGAGCGTGTAGCCCATCTCGGCGACCCGCTCCCGCAGGGCGTGGCGGCCCGAATGTTTGCCCAGGACCAGGTCGGTGCGCGGCACGCCGACGTCTTCCGGGCGCATGATCTCGTAGGTCGAGCGTTCCTTGAGCATCCCGTCTTGATGGATGCCCGACTCGTGGGCGAAGGCGTTGCGTCCGACGATCGCCTTGTTGCGCTGGACTGCCAACCCGGTGATCGTCGAGACCATGCGGCTGGTGGGATAGAGCCGCTCGCACTTGATGCCGGTCGTCAGGCCGAAGTAGTCAAACCGGGTCTTCAAGGCCATGACGATCTCTTCGAGCGCGGCGTTGCCGGCCCGTTCGCCGATGCCGTTGATCGTGCATTCCACCTGGCGGGCGCCGGCCTCGCAGCCGGCCAGGCTGTTGGCCACGGCCAGGCCCAGGTCGTCGTGGCAGTGGGTGCTGATGATCGCCTCGTCGATGTTGGCAACGCGTTCCTTGAGCGTGCGAATGACCGTGGCATATTGCGAGGGCGTGGCGTAGCCGACCGTGTCCGGAATGTTGACTGTCGTTGCACCCGCCTCGATGGCCGCGGCCACGACCTCGCAGAGGAAGTCGACTTCGGTGCGAGCGGCGTCCTCGGGACTGAACTCGATATCAGCGCAATAGCTCCTGGCGCGGCGCACGCTGGTCACGGCCTTCTCGATGATCTGCTTCTTGGTCATTCGCAGCTTGTGCTCGCGGTGAATGGCCGACGTCGCCAGAAAAACATGGATGCGCGGCTTCTGGGCGAACTGAACCGCCTCCCAGGCGCGGTCAATATCGCGGTCGTTGCACCGGGCCAGGCCGCAGACCGACGAGCCGGCGATGTCGGCGGCGATCGCGCGCACGGCCTCGAAGTCGCCGACCGAGGCGATCGGAAAGCCGGCCTCGATGATGTCGACTCCGAGCGCGGCCAGCGCGCGGGCCACTTCGAGCTTCTCGGGGATGTTCATGCTCGCGCCCGGCGATTGCTCGCCGTCGCGCAAGGTCGTGTCGAAGATCCGCACTCGGTTCGCGTCCGGCGCGGAAGGCCAGGCGGACGTGTCGTGAGAGGCGGTCGATTTGTGGGGCTTGGACGTGCTCATGGGTAGTCTCTTTCCTCATTGTGAAAAACAGAAAACCCCGAGATCCACCGGGCTCGGGCGGATCTCGGGGCTTCGTGGGTTGCATTTGAGTGCGGACGCGACGAACCCTAAGACACCATCCCGGGCCGGCCGATAAGGCCGACGCCCAGGCTAAGGATCAGTCGTAGGCTCGCCGCACGCGCTCGCATCTTCCAGCCTTTAGTGGAACCGTTTCGTGTTTCGCAACTCTATCTAAAGAATCATAAACTGCATTTCCCATTCCGGTCAATGTGGAACTGCGAACCCCCGCTGCCCTTTCCGTCGCAATGAACTTCGAGTTCTCGCTGACCAGCGGGGGTAACCGAGTACAAAGGGTTACGGCTCCACGGCGGGGTGGTAAAGCATCGCCGGCCGCTCGCTCATCCCACATAGTCCTCAAGCGTCGCGGTGTGCGCATTGACCTGGGACAACCTCGCCAAGACGTTGGACGGCGGCGCGGCACTCTTTTGCGATGTGCTCCCAGCCGTCGCGAGCGTTGGCGATCGATTCGAAGACGAGCGGGTGCCCGACCTTCAGTCGAATCTTCCTCGGACGCGGCCAGCGAGCGGTGGGCGGAAACGCCTGATAGGCGCCGTCCAGATAACAGGGAATCACGGGGACCGCTGTGCCGGCCGTTAGCATCCCCAGTCCCGGCTTGAACGGCAGAAGCGATCCATCGCGGCTGCGTGTTCCCTCGGGAAACAAGATCAGTCCGCACGGCTCGTCCACCAGGCGCTTCCGCAATTCGGCCAGGGCGTGCGCTCCGCAGTTCCTCCGCCACATCGGCAAAGCGTTGATCAAAGTGGCCGCGAACAGCGACATCACCGGCGTCGTGAAGAAGATATCTCCAGCGGCGACCGGAAAGACCCGATCGCACAACCGATAGGGCAGCACCGACGCCAGCATGAGCGCATCCAAGTGGCTGGTATGGTTGGCGATCATGACAAATGGAGGCTTGTCGGGAATGGGGCTGTGCGCCTCGACGCTCAACCGGTGGTAAAGCCGGAAGAACGAGTTGGTGAGGAATCGCCAGCCCAGGTGGCCGGCCGTCGAGAGCAGGCCCGATTCGCGCTTCAAGCTCCGTGCGCGTTCGACGGGCGCGAGCTCCAGGTCCTTGGCCGGTTCGTAGATCCATGGGTCCACCGGTCACCCTCCCCCGCTGAAGAGGCCGCTGATGAGATTGGTCGGCTCGCCCGACCCGATTTCCTGGAAATGATTGACCAGATGGAACATGGCCGGGGCCGACAGGAGCAGGCTGTTGGCACGATCCAGCACGCCGCCATGACCCGGAATGATCGCCCCCATGTCCTTGATGCCCACGTCGCGCTTGATCGCCGAAAGGGTCAAATCGCCGACCTGACCCGCGATGCTGATCAAGAGGCCGAGCACCACCCGTTGCAAAGGCGGGGCGAACCGGCCTTCGGGGAAAGCGATTCCGGCGAGGAAGAAAACCAGGAGGGTCGTCAAGAAGACCGCCCCCAATGAGCCGGAGATCGTCTTGTTCGGGCTCGTCTGGGGCAGCAGCTTCGGCCCGCCCAGCGACTTGCCCACGATATAAGCGAAGACGTCGTTGAGCTGCACCGAGAAGATCAGAAGCAGAATCAACGTGCGATAATGCCGGTCATTGCTCATGAAACCGAGGTGGCCCAGACAGGTCCCGAAGAGGATGAAGCCAAAGATCGCCAGCGCAACCCGCTGGATGTATCCCTTGGGCCGGTCAACCGACGTAGCCACGGCCATCATCACGATGACGCTCATGGGCGTGAGCGCGACGAAGAGACGGTACCAGTGATCGGCCACGGCGAACGTCAGGCCCAGGATTCCCAGCGCGACCAGCAGGCTCATCAGCCGTTCGCGGAACAGACCGGTCGCCGCGGCGAACTCGCGAAAGCAGAGCAGGCATAGCACGGCGACCGCGACGATCGTCCAGGCCGCCCCGAGGAGAACTGGCACCGCGACGAGCGGGATCATGGCCAGCCATGACAGGTAGCGCCGCCAGAGGTCGCTTTTGAGCGACCGACTGAGCCGGCCGGCGCGGTCCAGCACGAAAATGACGACGGGCGACAAGGCCAGTCCGAGGCCGAGCACACACACGACCAGCCTGACGACTGGCTCGTCGAATGCGTGACGAACGCCGAAAAGCCGCTCCCAGGTCTCTTGGTTCATGACGTCCTCGCCATGAGAGCCCGGGCGGCCCTCGACAGCCGCCGAGCCGCGGTGATGAGACAGCCAGCGCTGATCACGCCCAGCGCGATCGCCGGCAATCCCCACCCCGCGCCGGAAAGCTGGGCCTGCCACCGGCGCGGGACTACCGCGGCGGTGAGGGCCGTCAGAGTCACCAAGAACATCCGGTGCTGCTTGGCCATTGGCCCACAGTAATCCTGCGGTCCGCCCGCGACTCGAACCGCCGCTCGAACATAGGCGACGAAGATCGCCAGGATGGCTGCGACAAATCCCAGCCAGGCCGAGCCGCCGGCTGCATATCCCAGGCCGACCAGGGTGGCCGCGTCGGAGACACGATCGGGCACCTCGTTATACAGCTCGCCCAGCCGGGACGCCTGGGCCGACTGAATGGCAACCATGCCATCGAGCAGGTTGGCCAGGAGCCGCAACTGCACCAGCGCGGCAGCGGCAATCCAGGCGAGAGAAGGGATCGCCACCCGGTCAGTCAAGGCCAGTGCGGTGCCGGCCAGCATTCCCGCCCCCATCCCCATGAGCGAGATCGCGTTGGCCCGCACGCCCCGTCCGGCGAGCCAGCCCGCAAGTGCGACCGAGAGCCGCCACTTCCGGCTGGCCAGCGGCCGGCGGTCCGATTCCGAAGGTCGATAACTGGTCGCGGCCACAGCTCAGCACCCCAAGAGTGAGATTCCCACGATGATGAGCGCCATGCCCACAAGATGCACCGCTTTGATCGGGAGCTGATAGACCGCCAAGCCGATGATCGCAGCCCAGATGAAGGTCGTTGCGTACACCGGGTACAGCACCGCCGGAGATCCACCCCGGCGAAAGCCGGCCACGAAGCAGATCATGACGAGCGCATAGCACGCAACTCCGGCCAGAATCCGCGGGTTCGCCACGTAGGCCGTGATCTGTCCTCCGCCTGCCGCGGCCCGGTCCGTTCCCGATTTGTATAGAAACTGCCCGGCGGCGCCCAGGAATGCCGCGATCAAGAAGAAAAGAATCGAAAGTAAGGGTGTCTTCATCGATCCGTCACTTTGCCGAAAGGGCCACACGGAATGACTGCGCCTCCTGAGGCTCGATGGCGAAATGTTCCGAAACTGTGCCAGCCGCGCCGATTTTTCGGAATGAGCAGAACCGGCGACCGTCGCAGCCAGCCGCCGTAACTGTCAATTTCCGCGCCGTAGCGATCCATCACGCGGAGCGTAATTGCTACATCGTACTCAAAAGCAGACCGCAGCAGGGGTCACAGGTCCCTAGCGTGAGCTGTCACCATACAATTCCCCGGCCGGTAGATCAATCGGCAACGCTTTTCGCGGCGCGGTGTTTCACCAGGCATCGGGCCGCGGCCACCTCGTCAATTCCCAAGGGTCCGCGGTGCCGGGAGACGCATAACCTTGATCGCACGCGACACGGCGGGGTAGAGTTCAATTGACGAGCGCACGCGCGAGTGCTCGCCTTGATTCGCATTTGGCTTGTATCGACTTAGGAACACGGATCCCAGGAAGAACCACGTGCGGTTAGCTCATGACGAAGCCGGCCCGTATCGTAGCGAGCTATTTCCCGGCCTCTGGCTCGACCCGGCGGCCCTGGTGGCCGGAGACACGCGGATCGTGGCGGCAGCGCTAGAGCGTGGCCTGGCCAGCCCCGAACACGCCGCATTCGTCAAGCGGCTGAGCCCGCTCGAGCCTCGCGCGTAGCATCGCCGCCCTCGGCCCCAACCCCGGAACCCATGCTAGAAATCACCGCCGAAACCACCGCCGAATATCTGTACGGCTCAGGGCGCGTTCCGCGTCAGGTCCCCATTCACGTGCGGGAGTTGCAGGGCGGGGTCTCGAATATCGTCCTGCGAGTCGAGGCCGCCGGGGGACCTCCGTTTGTGATCAAGCAGTGCCGCGAGCGTCTGCGCGTACCGATGGACTGGCGCGCCCGCCTCGAGCGGATCTGGACCGAGCACGCCACCATCGAGCTGCTCCAGTCGATCCTGCCCGAAGGCACCGTGCCCCGAATCCTGTTCGACGACCGGGCGAACTACCTCTTCGCGATGACCTGTGCCCCGGATGACTCGGTCACATGGAAGAGCCAGCTCATGGCCGGCCATGTTGACCCGGAGATCGCTGCGCGGCTCGGGACCATCCTGGGCACGATCCACGCCCTTGCGCCGCGATGTCCCGCCTTGCAAACCGACCTGGCCGACACCAGTCTGTTCGAAGAGCTGCGGATCGACCCCTACTACCGGACGGTCGCTCGGGCGCATGCCGGCCTGGCCTCCCGGATCGATGCGCTGATCGCGGCCATGGACCGGCCCGCCGGCGAGCGCACCCTGGTGCTGGGCGATTTCAGCCCCAAGAACATCCTGGTTCACGCGGGCGGGCTGATCCTGCTCGACTTTGAGTGCGCGCACGCGGGCGATCCCGCGTTCGACCTGGGGTTTTTCTTGAGTCACCTTCTGCTCAAAAGCATCTACGCGGGCGCCGCAAGGTTCTGGCGGCGGTTCCGCATATATTGAGCTGGCCCCGCCGTTCTGGAGTGCCTATCTGAAGCGGCGAGGCGTCGGCCCCGCCGCGGAGACCGGCCTGGTCCGCCGCGCGTGCCTGCATACCGCGGCCTGTGTACTGGCGCGGGTAGACGGCAAGAGCCCCGTCGAGTATCTCGATGCAACCGGCCAGTCGACCGCGCGCGGCTTCGCATGCGCTGCACTCGAATACGGTCCGGCGACCTGGGAGGAGCTGGTGGCAATACTCGCGAATGCTTGGGAAGGGAGCGGAGATGGCAACCCTGAAGGCGTTGAAGGCTCGCCAGGTGCTTGATTCACGGGGTCGTCCGACCGTGGAAGTCGACGCGATCGCATCGACCGGGGCCGTCGGCCGGGCGATCGTCCCCTCGGGAGCCAGCACTGGCCGGCACGAAGCCCTCGAGCTGCGCGACGGCAACCCCACGCGCTACGGCGGCTTGAGCGTTTTTTTGGCCGTCGAGAATGTGACGAACCTGATCGCCCCGCTGGTCGTGGGAATGGATCTATCGGATCAGCCGGCCATCGACGCCAGGCTGATCGCCGCCGATGGCACGCCCAACAAAAGCCGGCTCGGGGCCAATGCCGTGCTGGGCGTTTCGCTGGCGGCGGCCCACGCGGCGGCGGCCGTGCGCGGCGAAGAGCTCTTCGTCCATCTCAATCGGCTCTGGTGCCAGAGAGTTGCCACTGCCGGGGCGAAGGACATTCCGGTCGAGCCGGAGTTGCCGCTCCCCATGGTCAACATGATCTCCGGCGGGCTGCACGCCGGCGGCAATCTCGACATCCAGGATGTGCTGATCATGCCAGTGGGCGCGTTGCGCTATAGCCACGCTCTGGAGATGACGGTCGCCATCTATCGCGCGGTCGGCCGCGAGCTGCGCAAGTCGGGCTGCGAATCGGTCCTCGTCGGCGACGAGGGGGGATATGGGCCGCGACTGGATGACGACGAGCAGGCCCTCGCCGTCGTCAAAGGCGCGGTTGGCGAGTGTGGCTTCCAACCCAGCCGCGACGTCGCAATTGCCCTGGACGTCGCCGCCAGCCACTTCCATGACCCAGCCCGCGGACAATACAAGCTACGAGCTCCCGTCGATAGGGAGCTGGGCAGCGCGGAAATGATCGATCTGCTGGCTGGCTGGGCACATGCGTATCCCATCGTCTCGATCGAGGACGGCCTGGCGGAAGACGATTGGGACGGTTGGGCCGCGCTGACTGCGCGCCTGGGCGGGTCGCTCCAGCTAATCGGCGACGATCTCTTCGCCACCCAGGTCTCTCGTCTCGCGCAGGGGATCGCGCGCCACGCGGGCAACGCCGTCCTGATCAAGCTCAACCAGGTCGGGACGCTCACGGAGACCCTGGACGCGATGGTCATGGCTCGCACGCACGGTTTCCGCACGGTCGTCTCGGCCCGCTCGGGCGAGACCGAGGATTCGACGATCGCCGACCTCGCGGTCGCCACCGCCGCCGGTCAGATCAAGATCGGCTCGGTCGCTCGCTCGGAGCGGCTCGCCAAGTACAACCGCTTGCTCCGCATCGAGGAGATACTCGGCAACGATGCTCGCTTTGCCGGCCGCGCCGCGGTCTTACCGCCGCAGATCTCGGCCCGTACTTGATCTAGATTCCCCGGGCTCTTCCGGGCGTGTTTTCCTTGCGAATCGCGCGACGTTGAATTGCCAATCTTGACGAACGCTTTGGATCTTTTCCCCTGACCAAGAGAAGCGAACGAACGGCCAAGGCTCGCCAGGTTTCAGCGCAGGATACGCAGCCCCGCCGACCGAACCGTACCAAGAATTCCCGGCCGGCAGCGAATCTCCTTTGTCCTTTGTCCTTTGTCCTTTGTCCTTTGTCCTTTGTCCTTTGTCCTTTGTCCTTTGTCCTTTGTCCTTTGTCCTTCGTCCTTTGTCCTTTGCACGCGCCTGCGACAGCCAGTCGCAAGATACCCGAGCATACTTTAGAATTCACACGCGTCGTTCAACTGGCAACCGACAACTGACAACGGACAACGGACACCTGGCAACAGGCGACGGACAACGGACAACGGACAACGGACAACTGACCAAAAGGATTCCTCCGCATGGAGCCATACGAAGAGTTTCGGCGGCGACCGCGAGGTCCGCAGTCGATTGAGCCCTGGCAGCGCTATCTGCCGTTTTTTCCCTGGGTCGTCGCGCTTCTTCTGGGGCTCTGGCTGCTCACGGATAGTTATTACACGGTCAGCCCCTACGAACAGGCGGCCGTGCTGCGCTTCGGCAAATATCATGCGACCACGATGCCCGGCCTGCACTTCAAGGTCCCGCTGGTCGACCAGGTGATGAAGGTCAGCGTCGAGGAGCACGGTCTGCGGCTTCCCTTCGGATTGCCTTCGCGGGCCGACGCGGTAGTCGAGGCTGCGGGGCATCCGGAAGACGAGACGCTCATGCTGACCGGCGATCTGAACACGGCGTCCGTCGAATGGACGGTCCAGTGGAAGGTATCCGACCCCGCGCAGTTCTTGTTCAAATTTCCGCTCGATCTCAACGAGCAGTTTGCCGAAGACCTGATCACGACCGTGGCCCGTACGGTCATGAACCGTCTGGTCGGCGACCACTCCTTCGACGAGGTCATCGGCGCCAAAAGGAGCGACATCGCTTATGAAGCCCGCGGCGACGCCCAGCGGATCCTGGACACTTACGCCTGCGGTATTACCGTGACCGCGCTTCAGATGCAGCGCGTCATTCCGCCCGATCGCGTCAAGCCGGCGTTCGACAAGGTGAACGCCTCGATCCAGCAAAAGCAGAAGCTGGAAAACGATGCCGAGGCGATGCGGAACAAGCTGATTCCCGAGGCGAGGGCCAACAGCGACAAGTTGATCCGCGAGGCCGAGGGTTACGCCGCGCGCCGCAAGGCTGAGTCAAACGGCGAGATCGAGGCGCTCCTGGCCAAGTATCACGCCTACGAGCGCGCCCCGAAATCACGCGGCAGCGGCTGTATCTCGAAGCCATGCAGGACGTGCTGCAAGGCGTCAAGAACAAAACGATCATCGACTCGGACCTCAAGCAGCTTTTCCCGCTTCTGAATCTCGACGCGAAGGGAGACACCAGCCGATGAATCGCCGGATCATCGCCGTTCTGATCGGAGTGGCCCTCGTTCTGGTTATCCCGCTGGGCCAGTCCGTCCTGTATACCGTCACCGAGCGCGAGCTGGCCGTCCTCCTCCAGTTCGGCGAGCCGGTGGCCACCCGCACCATGCCGGGCCTCTACTTCAAGCTTCCCTTGATTCAAGAGGTCCTGAGGCTGCCCAAGACGCTCCAGATCTGGCACGGCGTCAGCGACGCCGAGAAGCTCGTTGACGTTCCCACCGCCGATGGCAAGAAGGTCGAGGTGACGGTCTGGGCCCTCTGGCGGATCACCGATCCGGCGCAGTTCGTGCGGACGCTGCGCACCGTCAAGAACGCCGAGTCCCGCGTCAAGGAGTTTGTCCGCAGCACGGCGCGCGACACCATCACGACCCACAATCTGGCCGAGATCGTCCGGAGCAGCAACCGGCAGATGACCTACACGCTGGGCCTACCTCCGGAAATGCTCACCAAGGGGGGAGCGTCCGCGAAAAAGGGTGCTGATTCCGAGCAGGACCAGGCGGTACTCGACCTGATCGTTCCGCCCGAGGCCAAGGAATCGGTCGCGATCGGCCGCCTCAAGATCATGGACCAGATCAAGGACGAAGCCCAGCGTGCTCTGGCCCAGGACGGCCGGAAACAGGGCTCACAAAAAAACCAGGGTCGTGGCATCGAGCTGGTCGATGTCGGCCTCTCACGGATCGAATTTGTGCTCCAGGTGCGCGAAGCAGCGTTCGACCGGGCCGTTTCCTTGATGGAGGCGATCGCCGCCAAGACCATCGCCGAGGGCGAACAGCGCAAGAAGGAGATCGTCAACAAGGCCGGGGCCGAAGCGGAGAAGATCGAAGGCCAGGGCAAGCAGGAGTCGAACATCCTCAAGGGCAAGGTCGACGCCGAGATCATCGATGCCTACGCGAAGGCGATCCGCGAAACGGGCGAGTTCTACAACTTTACCCGCACCCTCGAGGTCTACAAGGAAGCGCTCAAGGGCGAGACGCGTCTCATCCTGACGACCGACAGCGAATTGCTCCGCCTGATCAAGACGGCGGGGGCATTCAAGGCGCCGGTCACCAAGTCGGGCCGGGTCGCGGCCGGCGACTCTAGCGGGTCCCAGTCAGCTCCGCCGGCTGACGGTGCGCAAGTAGCAGGCAGCCCCGATCCGAAAACACAAATAACAAATTCCAAATAGCAAGTAACGAATAACAAAGTCCAAATAGCAAACTCCAAATAACAGATTCCAAATCCCAGTCCCGAATCTGGACTTGGGAATCTGTGATTTCGTATTTGTGGTTTGGAACTTGGAACCTCGTCAGAGGTTCAGAATTTGGTGGTCGATCGAGAACCGCCGGCCGTAGGGGGACTTGTAGTCAAAGATCCCCAGGCCGGCCTGGCCGGCCAGCGCGATGTACTGGGGCTGGCGGATGTCGTATCCTTCGTGGCCGAACGGGTCGGCCGCCAGGCGGCCGACGCCGCCGACGCCGGGTACCTTCATCTCCTTGCGCTTGGCGTCGAGGATGTCCCATTCGACGTGATCCATCGCCACCGGGTCGGTCGCGAACAAGAGCGCATTGTAGTCCCAGAGCCACTCGGGGTTCCTGCCGTATGGGCCGCCTTCCCAGACGCCGCGAGTCCCGTCCATGATGTGCAGAACGCACTTCTTGCGGATGATCGGATGGCTGACCACCGCCGGGACGAACGCGACCATGGCGATGCTCTGTGGGCTGGAGTGCGAGCGGAACACGTTGTTGACCAGCCCGTGGCTCATGTTCTTCAGGGCGCCGGTGGCGCCGGCCGCGTGGTGGTCCTTGATGCAGGGCAGGCAAATGATCTTGTCGAGCCGTTTGGTCACGATTTTGCCCAGGTGCGAGCGATAACACCGGTCGTCCTTCGCGTTCTGACCCCGGCCGACTAACGTCAACTGGACGAATTCGTCGCGGTCGTAGCCGGCGATCGGGTCCTTGACGTCGAAGTCGAGCGCCAACTGGCCGGGGTCCCACTCGATCGGCGTCAGCCCGCCCCGAGCCACTTCGTCAGGCATGATTTCGTGGTAGCCGGCTGTGTGGAACTCCAGCCCGTAGCGGTCGAATACCACCATGTCCTTCTTGCGAATCCCCGCCGAGCACAGGCCGTCGATCACCTCGAGGACCAGGTCCGGCGAGGTATGGGCACCAGGATGGCCGTTGGGCACGACCTTGATCCCGACGGCTTCACCCGGCTCGACAAAAACGCGCCAGGACTCGACCGGATGCGGAGCGCCGGTGAGCTGGATGAGGCCGCGATTGAGTGCAGCACGGATCGCCGCGCGATCTCCCCTGGCGCCACGCTTCAAGGCGGCGCTCCGGACCTCGATCACCCGGCCCGGATACGGGCCGGGGACACCGAGCTTCCCCTCCTGGCGAATGGGCTGCGGCCCACCGCCAGGCTGCTGGGCCGAGGCGGCCGGCGTCCCCAAAAGCGGAATTGCGGCCGCACCGAGAAATGTGCGGCGATCGATGCCGCAACAGCGACGTCCCCCGCGCATGTTGAGTCTCCTCGTCTGAGCAATCGCCGTGATTCGAGCCGATTGTCGCTTTGCGCTCCGCAAAAGACAACGTTTCCGGGAAGGTGTTCAGGTCCCGATCCCGAATAGCCCGCCACTGGAAAGTATGCCCGGCTGGATCTGACTGTGCAACCGATCGCTCTCGACGAAGTCGCCCGCCGGGTGCCGATGCTCGCCGAGCGGAAGCTCACGCCCTACCAGGGACTTTTGCACGCGATCTGGACCGACGAGCGTCTAAGCGCGGTCTGCACCACGATGCGCAACACCGACCACATCCGCGAGAACACGGACGCCGCCCGCCGGTTCGAGCCGCTCAAGGAGGCCGAGATTCACCAGCTCCGCGACGCGACGCTTGCCCACGGCTCGATGCTCTGCGCCGACTGCGACGGCCGCTGCTCGATCGCCGCCGGCACGCAGGCCGAGCTGGGCAACCTGACGCGGTTCTTGACCTATTTCCCGATCGGGAATGCAGCGAGGTTGACCTCAGCGGTTGGACGGCATATACTGTTTACATTCCCGATCGGGAATGGAGACCGCTACGCGGCCGAGACGCGAAACCGGCATCATGACGACCACTACAGACAAGAGTCCTCAAATCATTGGCCAATTCGTTCGGGCGCGTCGGCGAGCGAGCAAGCTGACGCAGCAGGAACTGGGACAACTGGCGGGGGTGGGAACGCGAGTCATTTCCGAATTGGAGCGAGGGAAGCCAACCCTGCGCATGGATGTGGTGAATAAGGTGCTGGAAGTCTTCGGTCAGATGCTTGGTCGCGTTGATGCGCCCCGGGAGGAGAGCGAATCATGAGACCGCGAACCGGCAAGGTGATGTTGGGGGGAAAGATGGTCGGAACGCTTCAAGAACTCGATGACAGAGTTATCTTCGCGTATTCGTCTGACTGGTTGGGGCGAAAAGATGCCGTGCCTGTCTCGCTGACCATGCCGCTTCGGCCTGAGCCTTACGTAAGCAAAGGGCTGCACCCGTTCTTTGAGAACCTGCTGCCTGAAGGATGGCTGCTTGAGGTCTCATCCAAGAAGTTAAAAATCTCGAAGGGAGACGCCTTTGGCCTGCTCCTCGCCACCTGCGGCGACTGCGTGGGAGCCGTTGAGATTGAACCGTTGGAAACCGAGACGAGTGGAACGAGGTAACGATGCCCTCGTGCCTGGTCTGCCTGGAGGACACGAAGGGACGTTTCGAGTATCACCCGGACTGCCTCGAGTCACTCTTCGGGACGCGACAATTGCCACTGCTTGATCTCGAATTGGCCAAGCTGTACAGCATTGCGGCCAAGATGGCCGGGAAGATGTCGATCTCAGGGGCGCAAGAAAAAGTTTCCCTGGCGTTGTCGTCCGATAAGAGTAAGCTCGAGATCGCCGCAAGCGGCGGCCGCTATATCCTCAAGCCGGAGACATCGAGGTTTTCATCAGTGCCAGCCAACGAGCATGTCACAATGAGACTGGCAAATCTTGTCTCGATTGAGCTGCCTGCGTTTGGACTGATGCGCCTCAAGGACGGGTCCATCGGTTACCTGATCAAAAGATTCGACCGCCTTGATGACGGCACGAAACTGCAGGTTGAGGATTTTTGTCAGTTGTCCGAAACGCCAGCACGCGACAAGTACGAGGGTTCGACGGAGCTCTGTGTGCGCATCTTGAGAAAGTTCGCCACCGAGCCACGAGTCGAAGTCTACAAGCTGTTTCGCTTGGTGTTGTTCTCCTGGTGGACGGCAAACGGGGACATGCACCTGAAGAACTTCTCCTTACTGACGACAAGCGAAGGCATACGACGTTTATCTCCGGCTTACGACCTTGTTTGCACGAGGCTCGTCCTGCCCGATGACGACAAGCTCGCTCTGCCTCTGGGCGGTCGCAACAAGAATATCTCTCGCCGTGCTTGGCTGAATTTCGCCAAGTATTGCGGCCTACCAGACGCCGCGGCCAAGCATCTGCTGGCAGATCAGGTCGCGGCGCTGGAACCATCAATTCGTTTGATGGCGAACTCGCTTCTCACGCAAGAATCGAAAGAACACTACGAAGTGATTTTGCGTGAGAACACCGCCGCGCTTGCGCGTTAGGCAACCGGTGGGAATTCATGATCGTCTTCTCACGCCCGTCGTCGGGGAGCACCGCGACAATTCGTTGCCTGGGTCAAGCAGGTGGAAGCAGCCCGCCGTTGAGCGCATTCCGGATTTCGACCACCCAGCACTGGTGAAAGTCGTGAAAATCGCCCGGTTCGAGTCGGGCCCAGTCGTGGATCGGCATGATGAAGCTCCGCAATTCACGGGTATTTTACCAGCGCCCGGAACGGCGCGGCAACTTCCAGGGCGGTTGGACCGCCCGTCCGGCAAGTTCGAGTCCGAAAACCTACTAGACCTGCCGGGCCTGGGCTTCATGCGTCCGGGCAACCGAGGCCAACCGGCACGGGGTGGCGGCCTGGACTTGGCTGCACGCTCCCCGAGATGCTGCCGACCCGGCGCCCGTGTACAACAGATGCGTGGCGGAGTATCATACGAACTTCGTGGGGGCACCGGTGTGGGGCTTCGCAGTCTGGGTGCACAACATTGGGATCGAGCACTCATGCGCAACGCGACGGAGGAGGAACCTCTCCAAAGAGAACGTTGAACGATCCATTGCCTTCACGTCCCAAGAAGCCAACCCAGGCGAACCCTCACGCACCTGACCCAGAGGCGACCGGACCCCACACTGTCATCGGAACTCGGACGGATCCGAAAGTGTCGCCAGCGCCTTACCGGCAGGGCATAACGTACGACGGAGAGGGAAATCCCATCGGTCGCACCGATGTCACCACGCACGGTAGATTCGACCACTCTAACCCTCACTGGCACCCCTACGACCCGAGGATCCAGAACCCTTTCGACCCAGCCAATCCTGGGAACTTCGGGCCGGCGCAGCCTATCCCGGAGTGAAGATACTTGAGTATCGGGAGAGGAGAGCAGCAGTGGAATCATGGAGACCCATCACCGAAGACGAATTCTCCAGGCTCTTTGATGAGCAATATAGTGCCTTGGATGACGATGAGAGGAGACTGTTCGACCGATACAGAATCGATCCTTGGAAGGCGATAATACGACGATCAGAGGAAGCAGGCGACGAGCCTGTCCTCGTCGTTGCCCAAGCGAAGGACGGGGTCTTATACTTCGATGACGTGGAGTACGGGTTCAACATTTCCACCGTGGATCAGTCCGGACGCATCCTCACTCCAGGCGGAAGCCAAAACACTCTCAAAGAGGCTGTGGTTACATGGTTCAAGGCGTGAACAAGAAAGGGCGACGTACTCAGAGATGTGCCCGGCGGGGCGTTCGAGTCCGAAGACCTACCAGACCCGCCGGGCCTGGGCTTCATTCGTCCGGGCAACCAGGGTCACCCGGCACGGGACGGCGGCCTGGACTTGGCTGCACGCTCCGAGAGCGGAAAACGCTCTCGAATTCTGGCGGAACAGGAAGCATCCTGTTGCCAAGTACTGGAGGGGCGGAAGCCGTAGTTGGTGTTACGGTTCGCCGGGGCGTTCCTGTTGCGGTTCGCCGAGCGGACGTTCGCCGCTTGATTGTTGAACGTCCCGCCCCGCAGGAGACGAGGGTTTGGCCGCCGCCCGCTGGAAGGTCATTCTACCAAAGAGGCCGGTTCGCAGGCGATAGGCATTGGCATGCTGGGCGTGACCCAGCCAACTCATGATCCGCAGGCGGAGTGAGCTCTTGCTGGAGACGCAATGGCTCGGGCTCGAGATGGAAGAAGAACCGCGCAACGCCGGGCTTGAAGCGTTTGCCGCGGGCGGCGGCGTGCGCCGCATGCAGGAGGTTCTCGAAGGAGATCATCCCCTCCCAAAGGTTGCCGTGGCGCTTCATGCCTTCTCCTCACTCTTGCTGCGAAGCCAGCCGCCCACCAGCCGCCCGATCTCGTCGATGGACTTGGCGGCGAAGGCGTAGCTCTCGACCTTCAGGCAGTGCAAGTCTTTCGCCAGCCGCATCTGGAATCGGAGGATTTCCAGATTCAGGTTCGCTTCTTCGAGCAATCGTTGGCGGTTCTTGGTGTACTTGGCGGCGATCAGCGTCTCCAGCAGGTTGTAAAGGTTTCGCTCGATCCGCTCGCCAAGCACGAACCGGTGGTTGCGGGGGAACTTACTGGTGTGGTTGCAGGACCAGAGAATCAGGTCGTAAGTCTTGGTGATCACGATTAATTCTTGGTCTTTTTTCATTGACTTATTCAAGCATCGTGCTATAATTTAATGTCACAGATGATTTTCAGTGCGGTTTCTTATCGGCGACCCGATTCACGATGCTCAAAGCCCCATTCCCATCAGTGAAGCAACGCATGATCTACTGCCAAATTGGCAGTGGTAGGCAATTTCTGGGTCCGACCCGGCTGCGCCGGGTACGCGTGTCCGGACAAGAAATTACAGATAACCATATAAACATTCATAGCTCGAGTGGTAAAGCAGTAAAGTAGATCAGTTGTAAGTCCTGGAGGGGCGGAAGCCGTAGACGGTGTAACGGATCGCCGGGGCGAGCCTGTCGCGGTCCGCCGAGCGGACGAGCGCCGCCCGATCGTTGAACGACACGCCCCGCAGGAGGCGAGGGCTCTTGTCATTAACTAATTCATATATGTTTATCTTATCACTGAACACTCCCCTTCTTTCCGGCATCGGACGGCGGATGCTATCTTGCACCCATTCAAACTCGTTTCCCAGCATGTCGAACAGCCCCAGATCGTTCGGCAGCAAGCTCCCGCACGACCATGCGTGCTCATTGCTGTTGGCTTGATACCGAGCATAAGCGTCAAGCAACTCGAGAGAGTTACCGTAATACCGGCTGGTGACCGCGCCTGCCCGGCAGGCATATTCCCATTCCGCCTCGGTGGGCAGGCGATAACCCCTGCGCTCGAGAACGTTGGCGGGGATCGTCATCCCCTCCGCGTAAGCGTTGCCCTCGGCGGGGATGTAGCACCACTGCTCCTTGGGCAGCCCCTCCTGCTCGCTCAGCCAGTTGCAGTAGTTCGCGGCAATGTACCAGGTGAACCCGATCATGGGACCGTCGGGACCAGGGCTGTACTGTTTGACGAATGCCGGGGGCAATCCGAGCTGGGGGTTGGTCCGCTCAAACCTCTGCCACTGCTCGATCGTGACCTCCTTGGCCGCGATGGCAAAGCGGCGGGGGATCACCATGCGGCGTGGAGTTTCCATGGTGACATTACGATTCGGCTCCGTCGGCGGTGACCCCATGCGGAACTCCACCGGCCCCTCGATCACGGCAAACGTCTGGCCCTGGCTGTTCAGGAACCAGCGGCGGTTGCCTCGGTCCTTGAGCTTGCCCAGCTCCGCATCCAGTTCCTTGAGCTTTTCCTGTTGCCTCCACTTCCGCAGGGCCCATTCCGCCGCTCCGTGGATCCCACTGTCGGGGTCGTTGCGGTAGAGGTCGAGCAGCTTGCCGGTCAGCGGTTCCCGCTCGCCGGGAGATAAGCCCTCCGTGCCGTAAGTTCCTAATGCCAGGATCAACGCGCGACGAATCGAGGTGTCGGGATGGAACAGGACGGCGTCCATCCTTGGGGTGGCGGGTGGTGGGTGATGGGTGGCGAGAGAATTCAATCGGTCGAGCTCGGCGGCGATCAGCTTTGGGTCGGCACCCAGGGGATTCAGCCAGTTGATGATGAAGCTCCGCAGGCGAGGGTCGGCACTGTGCCGGAGCAGGGGCCAGAGTTCCGCCGCTTTGTCCATGCGAACCAGGGCGACCGCCGCCCGGGCTTGACGTTCCGCCAGTCGGTCCCTGACCTCCTCCGCGATAACCGGGCGGTGCCAGACCGAGGCCGTCACCGGCGGTCCCTCGGTTGCGGTCTGGCTCGCCGACCATGACACGGGGCGGTAACCTTGGTCGATCAGTTCGCGGCACTTCCTTGCTTGAGCGGCGGGATCGAGTCCGTAGATCGAAGTCGCCTCGAAGCCCGTCGCATCGCTGCTCCACGCAGCGGCATAGCGGCGGTCAGGGTGACCAGCCTGCATGATCTTGGCGAACGCCGGGTCGTCCCGGATCGAGTCGAGGTCGGGGTCCTCATCCATCCTGGCGAAATCGGCATCGTCGTTCTTGACCGCCTCCCCGAGCAATTGGAGACACCGGGATTGGAAGGTGGCGGGTGGTGTGTGGTGTGTGGCGGGGTCGAATTGCCCGCCACCCCGGGCACCCGAAGGGTCGCGCCGCCCACCACCCGTTCTTGATGCCAGGGAAAACGCACGGGCGGCGTCATAGCGCAGGTCTGCATCCTGGGGTTGTTTCCCGATCGCGGCTTCCAGGGTCTCAAACGCTTTATCTGCAACCCTCGCCCAGTTCCGCCGCCACGACGGCGGCGAGGTAGAGCTTGGAACGCTCCGGGGCGTCTCCCTTCTGGAACTTCTCCAGCTCCGACTTGGAGTCTTGCTTCTTGCCGAGCCGGGCCAGGGCGATGACCCGGTACTGTTGGGCGGAGACGGCGTCCCGGTTCTTACCGATCACGAACTGAAGGTCATCGAGTGCCTTCTGATTCTCTCCCAGCCGGACGTACGCCATGGCCCGAAGGTACCGGGCCTCGGGATCGTCGGGCTTGGTCTTGAGCTTCTTCTCCGCACTCTGGACGTCAGACTGGCCGCGCTCTCGGGCCGGTTGTGGTTGACTCGCCCCGCTGACCGCCACGTCGATCAGCAACTGGTCGCCGAGGTCCGCCTGGTTCTGCTCGAAGCTTCCCTCGAACTGGTCTCGATAAGCCTGACCTGTGATGGCGGCTTCCGGCGGTCGTCCCCAGACGCCGCAATATCTCGCGCGACCGTCAGGCCCAATCATGGCGTGCAGGGCCCGGGGAATGAGCTTCGCCTCTTTGAGCCTGACGTGAATCTCCGTCTGCTCATCAGCAGTCATCCCAACGTACAGCCGGGCGTCGTCGTCGCCGGATTTCTCGACCCAGACGGCTGCATAGCGGTCGGCGGGCTTACCATCCTTGTCGGTCGCGACGTACCCGGCAACATCGACCGGGAGGAACCGCGGTTGGGGCAAGGTCTCCTGACCTTGCCCCTCGCCGAACTGCGGGTCTCCCGAGGGTGTTGGGCGCGGGTCTCCCGACCCCGCCCTCCCCGCGACCGAAGGTCTCACTGAGTCGGCCGACGCCCCGGAGGAAGGAGACCTGGGGTCAGCCGCCGGGCCTGACAGTGCGGACGGGAGACCTGCGGTCCCGGGAACGGCGGGGTCAGGAGAGCCGCGCCGAACGTTTCGGAAACTTTCACCCTGCTCGCGGATCTGTTCACGGGAAAGTCCAGACAGCAACCGCCAGTTTCGTCCATCGCGGGCCCAGACCGCCGCTACCCGCAGCACTTGCCCATCGGCATAGGGGCGGAACCTCACGGGCCTGTATCCCGACGCTCGGAGATCCTCGGCGGTCCTGACAAACTCGTCCAGCGGCATCGTCTGGCAGAAGGCGAAACGCTCGGTGAGTATCCCCTGTGCTGACTCGATCCGCCTTACGAGCCTGGCGTCCGGTTTCGTCCAGGAGGGATCGAGCGGCGGATCATCCCACGAGTACGTTGGTTGCTTCGATATCTCGGCCTGGAACAAGGGTAGGACCTTCGCCTCTTGCCGCTGGGCAATCGGGAAGATGGCGGCATACGCCTTGCGGTCGGCATCCATCACGAGATCGGCGATCAGATCCGGATCGTCGCTGGCATAGTTGGTCAGGATGTTCGTCGCCTGCGTCTGTTCGGATTCGGAGCGTTTCGGATCCCGGAAGATCGCGGCGAGCGGGGGCGTCAGCTTGCGACGCACGTCACTCAAGTATTTGAGCCAATCTCCCAGATCGATGGAATTGACCGAGACTAACGCCTGAGCCACTTTGCCGCGTTCTGCTTCCCACTTGGCGTTATCCGGGTCGTAGTTTGCCAGGGCGCTGGCTGTAGGAAGCAGGCTGATATCCCCTGGCTTTGCCGAGTCGAACAAGGTCCAGAGCTTCGGAGCCAGGGTGGCTCGGTGGGTTTTCAGGGCGTCGCGCAGCACGGGAAGCTCGCTGGGAGCGGCTCTCGTAAGGCGGTTGAAGAGGTAATCGACCTGGGCGGCATCGACGGGGAGAAGGGCAAGGCTGGCGTGCAGATGTTCCCGACTTTGATCATCGGTACTTTGTAGCGCGCGCCCTAACCGAGGATCAGCCCAATGGCGGTAGCTAGCGAGTTCCTTGACGATGGCCGGCACGTCTGGCGTGCCTACCTTCCGGAGAGAGTCCACCAGAGCCGAAGCCCGTAATGTGCCATAGCCCTCGATCCCTCCCCAGGTGATCAACGAGACCAGCATGACTGATCCGAGCGTCCTTAGACCATGCACGCGCCCCGCGCGTTTCATCATCCGGCGCTGAAGCTCGGTCCAGTTTCGCCTGTTCGTCAGCAGCCGGATGTTCGCCCACTCCAGCACGGAGGGCAGATGCCGGTTTTCGGGTTTGGCATTCCACAGGGACGAGCGCTCCGCCAGCCGTAATTCCGCACGGCCACGCCGGGTTTCCCTTTGTTTGCGGGTCAGCCAGTCTCGCAGCGAGTGGACCAGGTAATCGTGGGTGAGCTGGTAGTAACGGGTGGCGGGTGGCGGGTGGAGGGTGGCGGGACTTGGGGCTCCATCAGCGATGCCCGAACGATTCCGAGTGTCTTCTCCCTCCACCCGCCACTCGCCACCCTCCACCCCCTCCGGGTCGGTCGGCGTGATCAGGCGAAGCTCCGGGTCGAGGATGTGGATCAGGTCGTCGAAGTCCCTCGGGCGGGTCGCGTACCCCGAGGCTTCGAGCAATTCCTGACGTGATCGCATCTCTCCCTTGATGTCCGTGCCGGTCTCGGGCAGCAGGGCTTTGAGCACGGCTTGAGCCGCTTTCTGGTGGAGGCGATGCTTGGGGTTTGCCTGCGGGGAACTGAACGTTTCCTCCAGGAATGTCACACCCACCCCCTCGGTGCCGCCGGCCTGCCGCAAGGTCTCCGGGGCCCAAGACTTGCCCTTCATCATCTCGGCGAACAAGGCGAGCCGCACCGAGATGACCTTGCCGTCCCGGGCGAGGTCGGTCATCGCTTGATCCAGAAAAGCGTGCTGATCGCTGGAGATGTCGCCCGTCCGTTCCGGGAGCGTTCCGTAGGCGGTCCCGAATGCGGTCAAGACCTTGCGGGCATGGCGTGGGTCGAAGAGATCGACGAGTGCCGTGTTCTGACCTTGAATCAGCTCGATTTCCAGGTCGGCCATGAACCTGCTGACAGCGAGCCAGAAATCATCCCGCACCATCACGACCGCTTGCACGTGCTCGCCATCGCACTGCCGCAATGCAGCGACCAGTTCGGTATTCTCCTCGCCCCGTTTCGCATGGAGCCACTGCTCGAACTGGTCCAGGACCAACAGCACCTTCTGACCGGATCGCAATACCCGTCCTTGCCGGATCGCCGCGAGGGAATCGACCAAACCCATCCGAGACGACAGACCGGGGCAGGCTTTCCGCAACGCCCTGAGAAGGCGGGATTCCGTCTCCTCCGGGGTCGCCTCGATGTAAACCGCAAGGACATCTTTGGGCAACCGGGGCAGAAGTCCCGCCTTCATGAGCGATGACTTGCCGCAACCCGAGGGCCCGTAGATGAGCCCCACCCGGAAGGTTTTGTCGGGATCGGTCCTTTCAATGAGGGCCTTCCAGAACCGGATGCTGTCGGGCAGTCCCTCCCGGTCTCGTGGTCCCGGCAGTAATTCCAGGAAGAAGTCGGCGTCCTGCTCGTCGAAGGATCGGAGTCCTTTGGGGACGACCCTGATTGCTGCTTGATCGGAGGCCGATTGTTTCGATGTTGATGCGACCGGTGGCGTTTCCTGCGTGTCGCCGGGCGGCGCGGCAATCGGAACGACTGCGGCGACAGGTGAGATAATGGCGCCTGCGGTTTTGAGCAACTCCCGCAGGTCCTCCGCCATGTCCTTGGCGGTGTTGTACCGCTCCGACGCCCGCTTCGAGAGTGCCTTCTGGCAGATCCGTTCGAGCTCCTTGGGGATCGTGTCGTCAATTTGCCGTGGAGGCCGGGCTTCGGTCGTGGCGATCAGGTCGAGCAGCTCGTTGCGAGCTTCGTCCCTGTCCTGGGCTTTGGCAATGAAGGGTCGTCGCCCGGTGAGCAGTTCGTAGAACACCACGCCCAGACTGAAGATATCGGATCGACCATCGACGCGATGCCCCTCGCCCCGAGCCTGCTCGGGACTCATATACGAGGGTGTACCGGCAATCCCGCCGCCCCTGCCGAAGTCCTCGTCCTTGAGTGCAAGACCGAAGTCGGCAATGAACGCCTTGCCCGAGCCGTCGATCAGGATGTTGGCAGGCTTGATGTCGCGGTGGACCAAGCCATGGGTATGGGCGTAATGAAGGGCTTCGGCGACTGTCGCCACGAGTGCGGCGGACTCGTGAAAATTCGGGCGTGCTTCCTCGATCCTGGCGGCAAGGTCGCTTCCCTCGATGTACTTCGAGACGACGAAGCAGAGACCGTCGTCGGTGCGTCCCACGTCATGAACCGGCACGATATGGGGATGGTCGAGGTTGGCGACGATGCGGGCTTCTTTCAGGTAAGCCTCGATATCCTCGGGGCAAGACACTCGCTCGGGTCGGGGAACTTTGATGGCAACCGGGCGGTCGAGGTCTTCGTCGTAAGCCAGAAACACCTGCCCGAAGCCGCCTTTTCCCAGGCGTCCTACAAGGTTGTAACGCCCGATTTTCGTGGGATGGAGTAGCGAGAAAGAGCCGGACGAATTCTCGCTGGATGGGTGTAAGTCTTGAGTTGAAGACACATTCTCGGGCTCGTCCATCACCGAAGTCCCTAAGACGACCGATCTCTGATTTCAGCCGATCGTTGCCATTCTCTCATAGCAAGGAACGGAATGGTATTCTCGATTTGGGACGATGAACCGATCAGACGGAGTATCGAACGTCCGAGGAATTCGTTGAACATCAAGATGCGTGGGTGCAAAACCTGGTTATTGGCTGTTAGCGGGCTTTCGGTATGTCATTACGATTTTTCAGCTCACCTCCCTGAATAAGACGGTTCAACCTCACAGAGCTAGCGGCGGCGTTGCGGCGGCGGCGTATAATGCGTTCTGACGAGATAAGACTTCCCAAAAGCGGAGGGATGAATGGACCGTTCGACTTTCGAGTCCGCCGATCTGATCATCGACGAGATAGCACCCACGCTCGATGAGCTTCTGGACTCCGATCAATTCTCTGCTGTCCGTGTAGCCCTGGCGCGTCTGAGCGAGACTGTCGGTCCTCGCTATTCCGTTGGCGACATGCATGTCGTCCCTCACGACCGCTGTCCCAATTGTTACGGGTTGCGGGACTTCAAGCTCAAGAACCCGTCCTGCTCGGAGTGTGGTGCGACGATGGGTCGAGAGGTCAAGCTGCTCCTGGACACTGATGTCTGTCCGTTCTGTGAGGAGGGAGAGGTCTCGTTGACCGTGCCGGTATGTGCCAAGTGCAGGCAGCGGATCGATCCCGCCATCGTGGTTTGGGGCTGAGTTGTCCCCTCCGTGGGTTGCGTCCGGGTTCAAGCAGAGCGATCACCACATCCCAGGAATCAGCCTGTATCGCACTCGCTGAGCGTACTCGTTGTAGCCAGTCAATTCGTCCCGCAGGGTTCTGTCCTCAAAATCAGCAGGGAATAGCCCAACGCACAGCCCCACCACGGGACGTGGGACCAATGGAAGCGACCACCGTCCAGGGCTGCCAGAATCAAAATCGCAATTACTGTCGGCAGAAAGAACGCCATCCAGATTCGATCCCAGCGTTTTGTCGCCTTGAAGCGGTTGATCCGAGCGGCGATCACCTCGGGATTGACTCGTCGCAGGTACAACATGCCAACAGTCGAAGCCACAACCATCACAAGGATAAACAGCCAGCCCCTTGTCCACGTCCAGGTTCCAGCGGGGAGAAACAAACCAAGGACGAAGAAGAGCAGCACGCCACCGAGGCTCAGAAACAGGCGGCGGAGGTTGATCTGTTCCGGCTGCCCCGTCTTGTCGTCAACGGTCGCCATGTGTGCTTCGCCCTTTCAAGTTGGGGCGTGCATCTTTGCCGGTCCAGCGGATAATCGCCGATTTGAGTGCTTCCACGAGAATTGATTGCCAACTCGATCCTTGCACTCGCTGGGACTTAATCTCTCGGCAGCCTCTCCCGCACAGCCCAGCCGATCTCGGGTCGTAGGGTGAGCGACTCTTGGTCCTGCGCAACACCCACGAACCCGCCAAGGAACTCCATGTCGAACGACTGTTCCAGATAATCCCAGTGAAAAGGCGCTCTGGATATACCCGATGGGAGTTCGGAGATTCTCGGACCCCAGCCGAATCCGAGATCATCACCTTCATTATTCCACTTTCGTCTCGGCATGGGTCTCAACCAGGCCCCAACCACTAACTCATCGTCATCGTCTCCATCGAAGTCGTCGTCCAGATCGCGATCTGCCACGTCATCCTGAACGATCGGGATGATCCGACTTGGCGGCTGATTCGCAGATCGGCTTTCAGCATTGAATGCGTCCTTCGCATTGGGATCTTCCATATCCTGTTTGCGTCTCAGGATGAGCCGATTGAGTTTCTTCTGCGGAGCCGCCGTTGCGCCATCTTTAGCAGGTTTCTCGATCCTCTCATCCTCCTGATCGAACTCGTTGTCCTCAATCTCATCCTCGCCGTCCTCGTCGATGTCGATGTCGTCAATTTCGTCGTCGATTCCATCATCGAAGTCGTCCACCCGCTGCGAGTCGGCTGTTAAGTAAGGGTTCCGATAGATTGCCAAGCCCGTTCGGCTGTCCTTCAAGTAGGGGAACAGTGCTGAGATCCAGCCCGTGATCATGGGTCCGCCGCTTTCATCCTGGTACTTGTAAAACGACTGCCAGAACGGTCGATCCACCATCCCCTGTGCCGCAGCAACGAACTGGTGTAGCACGGCACGTAGCGGTTCGAGCCACCATTCCAGGTCCAGCGAGCCAAACCGCTCGGCCCGATCGGCAACATCTTGCCAGTCTTCGGGAGTCCCTTCCAGGGTGATCGCTGGGATTCCGCAGAACGTTTCTATGTCGTAGTCGAAATACGATTGCATCGCATCGAGCAGCACAACCGCCGCTGCTGCTTTCTCAACTCGTCCTGTGGTGGTGAAGGCGGGCCGGAAGAGGTCGAATGCTGAGCCGATGTGCTCTCTGACTTTCTGGGTCAACTCCTCAATAGCGTCAGCCCACGGGTTCTCGGGCGACCCCTTCACGAAGTCGTCGCGCCGTACACTGATCTGAATCTTACCCTCATGAGAGACAAATCGGCTTCTTAACTCTTCGGCGTTGGCATTGACGTGATTTGCAACTCCCTGGCAGATCATCAGCCAGATGGTATCTGGTGACAGACAAAGCGGGCGGTGGTCCATGAACGCTCGGTGGGCAGCGGCGACGGCTGGGTGGAACGGGACTCCAGCAATGAGTTGTCCGTGGTAACGGGCACAGGCTTCTACCAACCGGGAGCGACGGGAAGGGACCGCCGTTTTGAGCAGGGTTTCAATCGCTTCCTTGTACGGGACTTCCTCCAGGGCTGTCGTGGCAGGCGCAACGTCCGAAACCAAAAACGTGGTGGTTGCCAACTTGCTCATGGCTGCTCCCTTATGCGTTAGTCGGTGCCTCTCTCACTGCCCAACCAATCTCTGGCCGCAGGCCAAGCGTCTCCTGGTTCTGAGCAACCCCCACAAAGCCGCCGAGGAACTCCATGTTGAAGGATCGATCGAGGTAGTCCCAGCGGAACGGGGCTTTCGATAGCCCGAACGAGAACTGATTCAGCATGAGCCCGCGACCCCAAATTCCACCCAAGTCATCGACCGTCTCGACCCATCCGTCCATCTCTTCTTCCTCGTTTGGGTCGAGTGCATCGAATGCAATCGTCGGCTCTCCGGTCTCGTAATACTTCATGTAGGGAAAGAACACCGTGATCCACCCGGTGACCGTCTTACAACCGCTCCCCTCGTCGAAGCTGTAAAGAGATCGCCAGAACTGTTCATCCACTTCGCCTTGGGATGCCCAGATGAACTGTCTCAGGACCGGTGCCAGCAGGTCGAGCCACGGCTCCAGGCCCAAGTCGCTAAAGGCTTCCACCCTCTCGGTGAGCGATCTCCAATCCTGGGGCGTGCCCTCCAGCGTGATCGTAGGGATGCCGCACAAGCCATAGAACGTGTATTCACGAGTTGCGGTCGGTACTGCTCGGCACGGGCGTTGACGTGGTTAGCAACCCCCGGAGATACTGAACGTGGTTGCTGTGGCTGTGTTCATGACCGCTCCCCTATGCCTTTGTGGTTGCTTCTCTCACTGCCCAACCGATCTCGGGTCGCAGAGCAAGCGTCTCCTGGTCCTGAGCCGCGCCGATCCCGGCATCTCCGCTGCTGCTCTTAAACTTAAAAACCGACCGCCAGAAGTCTTGGTCAACGGAATCATATCTCGAGCGGCCTGATCACTCAAAGGAAAAGCCCGATCAGCCCCAATGCTCGCCGCACGTTGTCTGCCGGTCGCCGATCGGCGAACCGGAACCCGTCCCGTTCGACGACCTCGCCGGTAGTGACCGGGATCTCTGTGGTGAACTCTGCACATCGGTAGCAAAACGCGTGGAACCCGCCTCGTTCGCCGCACGGATCAACCCCGGCGGGCAGTTCTGCCAGAAGTCACTCCCTTTACGGCCGGACGACCTGCTCCGGAGTGGTCCCTGAACCCGGTTCAAGGGCGCCCACAGCTTTGCCCAAAAATGCCGCGACCTGGTCGAGAAGCGGCTCGCCGCCGGTGTCGACGACGTTGGAGTGGCCCGCGCCGGGCACTTCAAGCCATACGGGCGGCTCGGGGAACGCCGCGGCCAGCCGGCGAGCTTCGGCGGCCGGCACCAGCGTGTCGTCACTGCCGTGAAGGATCACGACCGGGCACGTCACGCGCGGCGCCAGATCGATGGGCCGCGGCCGATCGAGCGGCATTTTCGCCAGCTTGCTCGCGCGGTGGAGGATCAACCCGGCCAGTAGCCCGGACATGGGAAACCGCCGCTTCTCTAGCGCCAGCGCGATCGCGGCCGCGAGGTTGACCAGGGCGCTTCGAGCACCAAGGCCGCCACCCTTGCGTCTTCCACGGCTGCGCGCACCGCGATCTGCGCGCCCATAGACCGGCCCCAGAGCACGGGCCGGAAGACGGCAGGCGGCCCGGTGCGCCAACGCACTCGGCGAGCCGATCCAGCCAGGCTCGGACGTCGCTCGACTCGCGGCCGCCGAAGGTCGCATACGGCCCGTCGCTTTGGCCATAGCCTCGAGAGTCGAGCGCGGCCACGTTCCAGCCGTGCCGGCTCAGGGCCGCCATGCGCCGCCGCTCTAGCGCCGAGCTTGTCTCGGCGAACCCGTGCAATAGCAGGATGGTGCGGCCCGTTGGGATCGGTCCCCGCGCGGGCAAGAAGCGGCCGCGCAGGCGTGCTGCGTCCGGAGGCGCGGACCTCGATCGGCTGAACGAGCGCGTCCAGTTCGCGTGCAGCCGCGTCGTCCTGGTCGTCGTCCCTCCGGGTTCGCGGAGGCGCGACCATGGCCCAAGCCGCGAATTCGACGACGGCCAGGACCACGCAGCCGAAGAGGCCAATCGCGAAACCGGCGAGGCCAATGAGAAACTTCAACCCCGGCACCTCCACCAGGCTGCCCCGACCGGTGAGTACGCCGGCGAAAATCATGAGCCGACCAGGATCGTCCCCCTTTTCCAGGAAGCCGCGGGCCGTGATTCCCACACCGGTAACACGCAGGCGGATTGCCCCCTGTCGCCAGGTTCTCAAGAGGGGCGTACCCCGCCCTTCGATCGGGGCGAGAGCGTCGCCCGATCGAGGAGCGGAGGCCTTCTGGCTGACAACCACGGCCCGCGGCTTCGCCCACTTGTAAAGCCAGGCGGGGTTGGCTGCCTTGCCGCCATGGTGAGGGGCCAGCATCACGTCTGGCGGAGGATCAGGCGCGGCCTTACCGACGAGCTCGGTGAGCCCTTGTTGCTCGAGATCGCCGGTCAAGAGAAGGTGCCGCCCCGCGAAGGCGACATCCAGCACCAGGCTGCGCGCGTTGTCCGACGCCTCGGGATGCCAGCCGGCGGCTGGGTGCAAGACCGTGAAGTGCACGCCGCCGGTTTCCCACGATTCGGACGCTACGGTCGGCCGGACCGGTATGCCTCGGGACCGGAGCTCTTCCAGAAGCGCGATCGCACCGGGATTGGAAGGGCCGCCAAAGCCGGGCGGCACGCGGACCTGGCCGATCGCGAACCGGTCGAGCAAGTCGGGCAACCCATCATAATGATCGTGGTCGGCATGACTGAGGAAAACCGTGTCGATCCGGCTGATCCCGCGCGCCAGAGCGCGGGTGCGACGATGCGCCGGCCGACGCTCGGATCGCCCATCCGCCCACAGTCGTAAAGGAAGGTTTGGCCACCGGGCGTTTGAATCACGACCGCCAGGCCGTGCCCGACCGCCAGAAGCTCGCTCTCCAGGGTTGCGGGCCCCGATCCCAGTCCGGCGAGCAACCAGCCCGGCACAACCCACGCCGCCAGCAACCACCAGGGGGCCTGAAAAATGAACCGGCCGCGGTGGTCTTGAGGCGGCGCCCGCTGGGCGGCCACGACCAGAAACGTGGCTGCACCCAGGATCATGTAAAACACCAGAACCCACTCCCAGGACGGCCCGACGACGAAACGGTGGCCCCACGGCCGGCCAACCCCCCACAGCACGACCGATTTCGACAGCTTCAAGAGCCACGCCGCCGCCCACGCGGGAGCGGTTCCCAATGGCCCCCAGACTGTCGACAATCCCAATCCCAGCCCGCCGAGCAACAACGCGGCCGAGGTCATCGGGATGAGCGGAATATTGAGAATAACGGCGATCGGCGAGACGATATGGAACTTGAGCGCGACCAGCGGCAGGGCGGCCAGCCACACGATTCCGGAAACGATCACGCCCTTGACCACGAGCTCTCCGGCTTGCCGCAGCCTGGTCCGCCACCAGGGCTCGAAGCGAAGCTCGCGATCATGGAGCGCGGAGCGAGGCCCGAACAGTCGGCGCAGGATCGCCTCATGTCCTTGACGCGCAAGCTCGAGCCCGGGCGGCACCAGCCAGATCAGGGCGCCGATCGCCAGGAATGAAAGCTGGCAGCCGATGTCGAACAGATACGCCGGATTGACGGCGAGGGTCACCAGGGCTGCGAGTGCGAGCGTGTTGGCGGGGCGTGCCTTGCGCTGGGCCATCGCGGCCAGGCAAAACGTCAGGGTCATGACCGTCGAGCGCACGACCGACGGAGCCAGGCCCACCAGGACGGCATAGGCGGTCGTCGTCAGGGCGACGCCGAAATAGGCGGCCCGGCGAGGGACTCTGGCCGCGCAAGAAGACGAGCAGCGCCGCTGCAAGCGCTTGCAACTGGAGCCCCGAGATCGCCAGCAAATGGGTCGTGCCGGTCCGTGCGAAGGCGTCGTTGACCTCGGGCTCGACTCCCTCGCGCTGACCGAGTAAGAGTGCGGCGGCCAGAGGCGCGACCGATGGATCGAGATCCTCGACGAGCCGGGCGCGGCTCATTGATCGAAGGTGTCCCAGCCACCTGGTAAACATCGAGCCGCCGCCGCGGGGATCGGCCCAGAAGCTCTCCGGATCGTTGACGGTCAGGCGCAATCGCGTGCCCGCGGCGCGGAGAAACGTCGCATAGTCAAATTCACCGGGATTGAGCGGCCGGGCGATTCGCGCGATCTGGCCCGCGGTCTCGATCGCCTGGCCGGCTCGCACTTCGCTGCGGTCACCCGTGACGGTGACCATCGCCCGCCCGGTCGCACGCCGCCATCGGCCATCATCCGTGACGGCCGTCAAGTCGAGCACGAATCGCGTCGTCACCCGCTCGGCCGGCGCTGATCCGAACCCGAACCCGGCGGAATGCCGCAAGCCAAGAGCCTCGCGCACGACGCCGCGGGCCCACACCGGCTTTGGGCTCTCGGTCAGCACCCAGACCAGGTCATCGGGGTCGAGGTCCGACCAGCGGTAATGATGCCATCCGGCCCCGATCGCCAGGAATGCACCCAGAAGCGCCAGGCTCGAGATCAGCTCACGACGGACCGATAGCGCGGCGATCGCGCCGAATGCCAGGCCGAGGATCGCCCAGGCCGAGGTATCGCATGGCTCGCTGAAACGATCGAACACGATCCCGATCGCCACCGCCACGACCAGCGGCGCCAGGGGCGCAATCGCAACCCTGCGCGCACCTGGGCGAGGGATGGCTCGAACCGAGGGGGCGTGATGAGTGTGTCCTCCCGCTCGCCCTTCGTGCGGCCTGGCCTCGACCCGCAATTCGGAAACCGAGAGTAGCGTATCAGGGCCCACCGACGGACCTCGACTCCGTGAGCGACCGGCGACGTTTGCGCTCCCACGTCGGCCAAGGTAGCATCCCGCGGATCGGATGGATAGGATTGTCCAGCCAGATCGCCGAGATTACTCCTCGAATACCTCGACTTCCTCGAGCGATCGGAATACGCCCCGTACCAGGCCCGACAGGTCCTCTTCGCCGAGGTCCGACCACTGGCCGAAGACCAGGACGGTCCGCCGGGGCGAGCGGAAGCAGCGGATTCGGGCCCCGTTGGCGATATCGAGCGAGAAGAAGTTGACGTCGTACCCGGTCGCGACGTGTTCGCGAAGTGTCTCAATGACCGGGACCGCCTCGAGGTCGGAGTATTCCTCGCGCATCGCCGCCAGTGCCTCGTCGGCCAGGGCGGCGGGGTCGGGGCGCGCTTCGTCGGTTCGCAACAGCGCGAACGCGAGGCCTTCAGGATGCTGCACGTCGATGGTGGTCTCCGGCCCGTCTTCGGTGACCTCCACGTTCCAGTTCGAAGGATATTCAAAGCGAACGCCGTGGTCCTCGTATGTCTCGGTCGCCACCCGCCAGCTCCTTGGTTTTTGAGGCCAGATCACGCTGTGTGCCGCCGCTCGATCCTAGCATCGACCCGCACGGAACGCCAACAAAAGCTCGCTTGGGCCACGCCCCGAGAGTTGGCATGACCGGGCCACTCCGGCCTTGGCGCGGTGTCAAGCAAGGGTGGTGGGTGACGCAGTCCGATCCGGAGCTGGGGCTACCACCGCCAGGCTACGATCTGTCGCCCGCTATGCGGGCTGCGGAAGAAGGTGGCGCTGGGCGACGCGGTTCGATCCGGACCTGGGGCTGACGCCGCCAGGCTACGATCTGTCGCCCGCTATGCGGGCTGCGGAAGAAGGTGGCGCTGGGCGACGCGGTTCGATCCGGACCTGGGGCTGACGCCGCCAGGCTACGATCTGTCGCCCGCTATGCGGGCTGCGGAAGAAGGTGGCGCTGGGCGACGCGGTTCGATCCGGAGCTGGGGCTACCACCGCCAGGTTACGATCTGTCGCCCGCTATGCGGGCTGCGGAAGAAGGTGGCGCTGGGCGACGCGGTTCGATCCGGACCTGGGGCAGACGCCGCCAGGCTACGATCTGTCGCCCGCTTCGCAGGCCGAGAGTCCTCGCGAGTCACGCTGCGCTGCAAGATCGCGAGGCCCACTCACTCGCGTCAACGCCAACTTTGCGCCGCGCCAGCCTCGGCCTTCCGGGGGACAAAGAAACGGCCGTGACTCGCCCCCGCTTGGACCTTCAACCGGCAAACTGGTAAAGTTACCGAGTGGTCAGTTTTCAGTGTTCAGTTTTCAGTTGATGGAATGGATGCTCGTGCTTGACGTTTGCAGCGCGGTGAGTTACAGGCTTCGTTGGATCGCGAATGGCAGCATGCGAACGCCTGCGAAAAGCAGCCCCGCACACGTGGGAACTTCTCGGTGCCACCAACTGGCCACTGACCACTGACCACTGACCACTGACCACTGACCACTGACCACTGACCACGACCTACGAACCATGCGCATCTTGTCGGGAATTCAGCCTTCGGGTGCCTTGCATATCGGCAACTACTTCGGCGCGCTTCGCCAGTTCATCGAACTCCAGAACAACAACGAGGCCTATTACTTTGTCGCCAATTATCACGCCTTGACCAGCGTCCGCGATCCCGAGCAGCTCCGCGCGTATACCTTCGATGTGTTCGTGACGATGTTGTCCCTGGGATTGGACCCCGAGAAGGCAACCCTGTTCGTGCAGTCGGACGTACCCGAAACGACCGAGCTGGCCTGGCTGCTCTCGACCGTGACGCCCATGGGCTGGCTGGAAAAGTGCGTCAGCTATAAAGACAAGGTCCAGCAGGGAGCGTTCGCCGAACACGGGCTTTTCGCCTACCCGGTGCTTCAGGCGGCCGACATTCTGCTCTACGACGCCGACTTGGTGCCGGTGGGCCAGGACCAGAAGCAACACCTGGAGGTCACGCGCGACATCGCCGAGCGGTTCAACCACGTCTTCGGCAAGCGTGAGGAGGTCTTCCGGCTGCCAGAGCCCTATATCCTGGAATCGGTGGCCGTCATTCCGGGCCTGGACGGCCGCAAGATGTCCAAGAGCTACAACAACACGATCGACATCTTCGACGAGCCCGCGACGATCCGGAAAAAGGTCAAGAAGATCGTTACCGACAGCACGCCGGTCGAAGCACCCAAGAACCCCGACACCTGCCAGCTTCTTGGTCTCTTCAAGCTTTTCGCCGCGCCCGCAGAGATCGCCGAGGTGGAAGCACGCTACCGTCAAGGGGGGATTGGTTACGGCGAGGTGAAGACCCGGCTGGGCGAGGCGATCATCGCGCGATTCGCCGCGGCCCGGCAGCGTCGCGCCCAGTGGCTGGCCAATCCCGGCGGAGTCGCCGCGGTTCGCGCGGCGGCGGCCGACCGCGCGCGGGCCACCGCCCGCACCGTCCTCGCCCGCGCCCGCGCCGCCTGCGGGATCGCTTGAGCCAAGCAAAAGTAGTACAAGCCGATTTACGGAATCCCGAACAGGGCCTATAATGGTCCCCTGTTTGGAGCCCGAAAACCCACCGCCAGCTTCCTCCTCCCTACGGCGGGTATTGATTCCATCAACGGACAACGGACAACTGACCCCTGACAACTACCGGAGGACCCATGAACGATCTGATCGGCCCGAAGTCACGTCAAGACTTGATCCGGCGCGGCTATTCCCGGCGCGACTTTGGCCGGCTGGCGGCATTTCTGACCGCGGGAGCGGCCTTGCCGTTTTACAACGAGGCCACCTTGGCCCAGGGGCTCTCGGCGATGCCGAACCTGCCGCCTGACGCGGTCAGGATCAACGCCAACGAGAACCCCATGGGCCCGTGCCCCGAGGCAGCCGAGGCGATCCATCAGGTCGTCCAGCAAGGGGGCCGCTACCTCTATCATGAGACGTTCGCGTTCGCCGCGGCCCTGGCCGAGGTTGAGGGGCTCTCGCGCGATCACGTCATGCCGTTCGCCGGCTCGAGCGACCCGCTCCATCGCGCCGTCCTGGCTTTCACCGGTCCCAACAAGAGCTTCGTCGTCGCCGACCCCGGCTACGAGGCAGGCGAGAAAGCCGCCGCCTTCCTCGGCGCCAAGACAATCAAGGTGCCGCTCCGCAAGGATTGGGCTCACGACGTGCACGCGATGGCGCAGGCCGACCCCAACGCCGGCGTCATCTACGTCTGCAACCCGAACAACCCGACCGGTTCGATCACATCCAAGGACGACATCGAGTACATCGTCGAGAACAAGCCCAAGGGCGCGATCGTGCTCTTGGACGAGGCCTACATCCATCTGTCGAAGACGGCCGAGCCGGCCTCATACCTGGTGGCGGCCGACAAAGACGTCATCATCCTGCGGACCTTCTCGAAGCTCTACGGCATGGCCGGGCTGCGTGCGGGGGCGGCGCTCGGGCGGCCCGACCTGATCGGCAAGCTCAAGAGCTACGGCGCCGGAGCGCTGCCGGTCACGGGCATGGTCGGCGCCATCGCCAGTCTCAAGGTCAAAGGCCTGGTCGAATCCCGCCGCAAGATCATCGCCGACATCCGCGAGGAGACGGCCGAATGGCTGGATAAGAAGGGTTTCGCCGTGCTGCCATCCGACGCGAACATGCTCATGGTCGACGTCCACCGGCCCGGCCGCGAGGTCTTCTCGGCCCTGATCAAGGAAAGAGTGGCCATCGGCCGCACCTGGCCGTCGATGCCCAAACATGTGCGGGTCTCGATCGGGACCCGCGACGAGATGGCCAAGTTTCGGACTGCCTTCGGCCGCGTGATGAATGTCTGACCCAAAGGGCCGGCGAGCCTCGAAGGGCGCATATGGCTGGCACGGCTTGGTGGGAGACGCTTCGGGTGGTTCCATCGCCGCCCTGGTCGCGCTCCCCTACGGCCTGGCGCTGGCCCGGCTCATGGGTCTGCCGCCGGAACTCGGCCTCTTCACGTCGATTCTGACGGCGCCGATCACCTCCTTGCTGGGGCGCAACCCCGTCTTGATCGGCGGAACGGCCAGCGCAACGGTCCCGTTCATCGCCGCGGCGGTACGCGCCGATGGCCCGGGCGGCGCCGCCAAGGTCTGTCTCGTCGCGGCGGTTTTCCTGATGATCTTCTGCGTGCTGCGCCTGGGCCGCTACGTCGCCAAGGTGCCGCATGCCGTCGTCTCGGGCTTTTCCTGCGGCGTCGGCGCGATGATGGTGATCCTCCAGCTCCGCACCATGCTGGGCCAGCCCGCCTCGCCCGGCGATTCGTCGGCCAGCCCCTTCCGGCAGCTCGTTTCGGTGCTGACCAATCTCGGCGGCACGCGGTGGGAGCCGCTCGTTCTGGGCTCGATCGTGATCGTGGCGGCTTTCTGGGCCAACCGGCGCTGGCCGCGCTCGCCCGCGGCGCTCCTGGGGGTCGGGCTGGCCGTGATCGCGGCTTACTTTTTCGGCTGGCACGAGCGGCCGCTCGGCAGCATCGTCTTGAACCTGCCTCCGCTCGTGCGGTTCACCTGGAAGCCAAGCGATGTCGGCGCGATCGTTCCTGCCGCGCTGGGTCTGGCATTCGTGACGTCGGTCAACATCCTGATCACGTCGCGGGTGGTGGAACACTTTCAGGGCCGTCACCGGCCGCTGCGCGCGGCCGATGCCGACGGCGAGCTGGGCGCCTACGGGATCGCCAACCTCTTTGCGGGTATGTTTGGAGCGCCCATGAGCGTCGGCATTCCGGCCCGCAGCCTGGCGAATGTCCGCTGCGGCGGCACGACGCGGCTTTCGAACTTCCTGCACGCGGTCTTCCTGGTCCTCCTGGTACGATTCGCGTCGGGCCTGATCGCGCGTATTCCCCTGGCCGCTTTGGCCGGCGTGACGGCGTATGTCGGCTTGAGCCTTCTGGAATGGAGCACCTGGCGCCGGCTGCACCGGATGCGCCGGCTCGACGCCGCGGCCTTTCTCCTGACGGCCGCCGCCGTCTTGAGCACCAACGCCGTCGCGGCCGTGGCGCTTGGCTGTTCCCTCTACGTTGTGCGGCACTTCACGAGGAAGCTCGCCCAGTTCTATCGCTTGCCGGCGCCCGGTCCGCGCGAGGCGGATTTATAGATCATTCCAATTAGCTTTCAACATCTTCGAGGCGGATACCGCGCCCGGCTCGAACGCTGCGCCTCGCAGCCTCGATCCGTCGCTGAAAGGCCGGGTCGTTCTCAAGGCGATACTCGAACCAATCGTCTTCGGATTCGAAGCCGATCAGAACCCCCGCCGGCTTGCCGTGCCGGGTGATGACGATCTCTTCGGTCTCCGCCAGGCGCAAGTAGCGCGAGAGATCATCCTTCATTTCCGAAAGGGGAACTGTTTTCATCGGTTTGACCTTCTTCCGCAACCCAGGCGTCCGCGTCCGATTTCGAGACGATCGCGAGGACATGGACTTCATCCCCCATCACGTCGTAGAACACGCGCAGCTCATCCACACGAAGCCGATATTGAGGACGCGAGAGTCCGCGAAGACGCTTGATCCGACTCCTGCTCACCTTGGTCGGCTCATGTCGCAGATGAACTTCCATCGCGTCCCGAACTTTGGCTCGATCGTGCGCACTCAAGCGACGCAGGTCGCCGACGGTTTCGGGGGCCAAGATAATCTCGAGTGCCATTCTGGCCAAATAATAGCCAGAATCTCGGGATCAATCAAGGCGAAGGTCAGCAGGTAGTGCATGAGGAGGCGCGGACGGATGTAGCAAGAAGCTTGGTGTCGCACTAACATAGCCATCTGCATGATCGAGCTGGTTCAGCTCGAACGGCGCCACAACGATTTTCCGAAGCGGAGCGCGCGCGTGCTCGTGGTCTCGGTGGAAGGACTCGACGACGCCCGGAAAACGCAGGCCGACTTTCCGCACCTGACCGTGTTGGCGGATCAGGGGCGGAGCCTCTCGCAGGCAGCCGATCTCATCCATCCCCACGCAGCGCCCGATGGCGGCGACGCCGACGTGCCGACGACAATCCTCGTGGACCGGCATGGAATCGTGCGCTGGCTGTACCGTTCGCGCGGAGGTGATCGCGCGTCTGTCGCCGGACGAGGTTTTACAGGCGATCGACAGGCATATGCCGTGATCCTGCTCTCGTCCCGCCTGTCGCCTTACTTCGGGCGTTTCACGCCTTATGAAGCTTTTTCGCCGGGTGAGTGTAACACTCGCGCAGGATCTCGTCTTCCTTCTCCAGGAGAGACCACCAGGAGCGGCCCCTGACACCGAATGAAAAAGCGCCCACGGGCACTGCGATCCGTTGGCCAGGTTGGTGTCTCCGACAGTGACACGGCAAACAGGACGAGGTAGGAGGAAATCACTACGCGACAAGCTGAGCCTTGAAGCCGAGGCTCGCCGCCGAGCCCGGCCGGTGAAAACCCCTGCGGGAACGTGATTTAGAAAGGCGCGAGGTCGCCGGCCGTTTTTGAAAGTCCGCTGCCGTCTCAAGCAAAAAGCCCCGATGGGCTCCGGCGCTCGGTCTGCGCACGGGACGGGCGCCCTCATTCGGAACCGGACATCCGCAACCTTAGCAATGGAGACCTCGACCATGTTTACACGATTCACGCCTCTTGCCTTGAACTCCGCTTTCCAGCCTCATCGGGCGGTCCAGGGCGACCGCCGCGACCGCCCGGTCCGCCGCCCTCCTGACCACCGCACCAGGGCCCACGCGCGGTTCCGGCTCGAGGGGTTGGAAGATCGTTGCCTGCTCTCGGGCATCTCCGGCATCACCGAGTTCCCGCTCCCGAGCGGCAGCGGTTTGTCCGAGGTCATGGGATTGATCACGACCGGTCCCGACGGCAACGTCTGGTTCAGCGACCCCGGCGCCAACGCGGTCGGGACGATCAGCCCGACCACTCACGCCATCAGCCTAACCACCATCCCCACCGCGAATGCCACTCCCGCAGGGATCACGACGGGCCCCGACGGCAACATCTGGTTCTGCGAGCGCAGCGCCGAGGCGATCGGGATGATCAACCCGACCACTCACGCCATCAACTCGTTCGCCCTCCCGTCCGGCAGTAAGGGCCCGACTAATATCACGGCGGGTTCCAACGGCAACCTCTGGTTCACCGTGAACGTTCTTGGCTCCCACCAGATCGGTGAGATCAACCCGACCACCCACACCATCACGGAATTCACTCTCTCAACCGGCAGTTACGGCCCATTCGACATCACGTCCGGCCCTGACGGCAACCTCTGGTTCACTGGGGGCCCGACCGGGCTGGGCAAGATCAACCCCACAACGGATGCCATCACCTATTTCACAGACCCCGTCGGCGAACCGCAGGGGATCGCCGCCGGGCCTGACGGTAATCTATGGTTCACCTTAAGCAACGGAATTGGGATGATCAATCCGACGACCGACGCGATCAGCACGTTCGCCACTCCGACGGCCAGTTCCGACCCAGGGGGAATCACGGCGGGCCCCGACGGCAACCTTTGGTTCACCGAGTCAGCCGTCGGCCAGATCGGTCAGATCAACCCGACGACCGACGCCATCACGGAGTACCCCATTCCTTACACCGGCTCAACGCCCTGGGGGATCACAACGGGGCCCGATGGCAACCTCTGGTTCGCCGACCCCGGCACGACCGCGATCGGCGTCGCCACCTTGGCCACGTCCCAACTGGTGGTGACGACGCAGCCGCCGGCCAGCGTCACCGCGGGCAGCTCCTTCGGCCTGACGGTCGACGGCCGAGAACAGCTCGGGCAGTCCAATTACGACGTTCAATGGCACGGTGACCGTGGCCCTGGCGAGCAACCCCGGCGGCGCCACGCTCGGCGGCACGCTCACCGCGACCGCCGTCCGACGGCGTGGCCACGTTCTCCGGACTGTCGCTGAACAAGGCCGCGTCCGGCTACACGCTCGAGGTCTCCGCCAGCGGACTCGGCGGGGCGCCACCAGCGCCATCACCGTGACCCCCGCCGCAGCCTCGCAACTGGCGATCACCGAGCGAGCCGCCGGCCAGCGTCACCGCGGGCAGCGGCTTCGGCCTGCAAGCGTCGATCGAGGACGCCTACGGCAACGTCGAGACGGGCGACAACGACGCGGTGACGGTGGCGCTGGCCAACAACCCGACCGGGGCGACGCTCGGCGGCACGCTCTCGGTCGACGGCGAGCAAGCGGCGTGGCCGACCTTCTCCGGGCTGACGCTCACCAAGGCCGCGTCCGGCTACACGCTCGGGTCTCCAGCAGCGGCCTCAGCGGCGGCGACCTCGAGCGCCATCACCGTGACCCCGGCGGCGGCCACGCAGGTGGTGATCACGCAGCAGCCTCCCGGCCAGCGTCGTCGTGAACACCGGCTTCGGTCTGCAAGCGTCGATCGAAGATGCTTACGGCAACGTGGTGACATCCGCCAGCAACACCGTGAAGGTGGCGCTGGCCAACAACCCGACCGGGGCGAAGCTTGGCGGCACGCTCTCCGTGAAGGCGAGCAAAGGCGTGGCCACGTTCTCGGGGCTGACGCTGAACAAGGTGGGAACCGGCTACACGCTCCAGCTCTCCAGCAGCGGGCTCACCGGGGCGACCACGAGCCCCATCACCGTGACCAGTACCGGCGCCGACATCGTGCTTTCTGCGACGGCCGGGACCAGCGCACCCGAACTCGCTGCTTGGCGCCGCTGGTGCTCGACAGCCCGGATTTCCTGGACAGCCTGGGACTCAAGAAGCGCGTTCTCGGAACCTGACGAAGCCGCAGCCGAGGCCAGAGCGACGAAGGGGGCGTCTGTTGCCCCCGTCGCGCATTGTCCCGCACTCAGCGTTCAGCACTGACCAAGGTAGGCAGCAGGCAGTCGGCAGTTGAGGGAACGGATACTCGTCTTCGGCTTCCCCCGCCTCTCCCTCCGGGAGAGGTCCCCACAGGACGCGGGGGGTGAGGGTTCCTCTGGGAGAGTTTCCCACAGGGAGTCGGGGGCGAGGCCAGCGGGGAAGGTGGCCCGCAGGGCCGGATGGGAGGTTGCTTCGACCACTGACCACTGACCACTCAGGACTTGGCCGAGAATAACTTCCCGGCAATGTCGCCTTTCGCTCCGCGAAAGGAGGGCTTTCGCGGAGCGAAAGACGACAATTGTTTCCGGCCCGGTCCTCAGCACTCAAAGCTTAGAACAAGCAGCCAATGACGCGGAACCAAGGACCAACGACTCAGCATCCAGCATCCAGCATTGAGGACTCAGGACAAAGCACAAAGGACCAGGGACCAATGACAACCAAAGGAGCCGCACCCATGTCGCTTCGCTTCTCCTCCGTCAACCGTTCGACCCGAGCCCGACAGCACGCCCGCAACCGACGCCGCCGGCTCTGGGCGCTGGAGGGGCTCGAGAGCCGTGTTCTCTTGTCGGGCAATCCCACGTACTACACGGTCAACCTGACGAGCGACTGCGGGGCCAGCTCGGGCACCGACGCCTACCCCACGGCGGGCACCCCCTCGGGCGACCTCCTCTGGGCCGTCACCCAGGCCAACGCCAACACCAACGCTGCCGGCAGCGTCATCGATTTTGACCCGACGGTTTTCGCCACGCTCCAGACGATCACCCTCTCCAGCACGCTCGTGCTCAGTGAATCGGCCGGGCCGGAGGTCGTCGACGGCCCCGCGCGGGAGTCGTGATCAGCGGCAACAATGCCGTCGGTGTGTTTCAGGTCGATGGTGGCGTGACGGCCACGCTCGCGGGGTTGACCATCTCGGGGGGCTCAGCCGGCTACACAGGCGGTGGCGTTGACGTCCAAAATGGCGGCACACTCGTGGTCACGAATTGCACCGTTACCGGCAATTCGGCCGCCTTCTACGGTGGCGGCATCTACAACTACGGTACGCTCACGGTCACCGGCAGCACCGTCGAGGGCGACTCGGCCGGCTCCTTGGGTGGCGGCATTGACAACGATGGCATGTTGACGGTCAGCGGCAGTACCGTCGAAGACAACTCGGCCGACGGCGGCGGCGGCGTCTATGTCTCGGTGATCGGCACCATGACGATGATCAACAGCACCATCTCGAACGACTCAGCCCTGATCGGAGGCGGCGTCGAAAACTCTGGAACCCTGACGGTCACCGGCTGCACCATTGAAAACAACACGGCGACCGGCACCAACGCTTGCGGCGGCGGAATCTACAACGGGGGAACCTTGACGGTAAGCGATTCCACCATCGCCAACAACTCCGCCACATACTTTGGCGGCGGAATCTTCAACTCGAGTTCCGGCCCGCTGATGGTCACCGGCAGCACAATCGCCAACAACTCGACCAGCCTAGTGCTCTTCAACGCTGGCGGCGGCGGAATCTTCAACAACGGCGGCCCGGTCACGGTCAGCGACTCGACCATCTCGGGGAACTCAACTGGACCTTACGGCTGGGGCGCTGGGATCAACAACGGCGGCGCGCTGACAATCATCAACAGCACTATCGCGAACAACTCGGCCGGCTACGACGCTGGCGGCGGCGGGATCTTCAACACTGGCACTCTAACGGCCGTCAACAGCACCATTGCCTATAACGTCTCTACTGGCGGTGGGTTGTACGACAACCCCGGTGCCACGGCGACCCTCGATAACACGATCGTGGCCCAGAACACGAACAATCGGTACTTTTATGACGGTGAGCTTTTTTACAATTACGGGGACGACATCGATGGCGCGGCGCTGGCCTCGTCCAGCGCCTACAACCTCATCGGCATCGACAATACCGCCAGCCTGGTCAATGGGCGCAATGGCAACATCGTGGTCGGCACCACCAACCCGAGCCTCGGGGCGCTGGCATACAACGGCGGGCCGACGCAGACGATCGCGCTATTGGCGGGCAGCCCGGCTCTCGGCGCCGGCAGCGCCAACATCGCGGGCGTCGTCGTGCCGGCGATCGACCAGCGTGGCGTGGCGTGGCCCGGCAGCGTGGTGGACATCGGGGCCTACGGCGCCCCCCGGCCTCGTCGATCGGTCCTCCCACGGTCTACACGGTCACCGACACCAGCGACAGCCCAGCGATCCGGGCTCGCTACGGTATGCGATCGCGCAGGCCGACCTGAACCCGAACCTCGCCGGCAGCGTAATCCAGTTCGACATTCCCCCGACCGGCCCCGGTTACAACGCGCAGATGGGTTCCTGGACAATCACCCTCGGCCCAAGCAACGGCCCCCTGGTGCTCCACGACCCGTCCGGGCCGCTATTGATCGACGGCCCCGGCGCGAGCATGTTGACGGTCAGCGGGGGAAATGCCATCGAGGTGTTCCAGGTGGGCGCCGGCCCGCCGGCGGACCTCGCGGCCGGCGCCCTCAACCCTCGCCGGCTTGACGATCTGGGGAGGCTCGGCCTATACAGGCGGCGGCATCGGCGTCACGTATGGCGCCACGCTGACGGTCAGCGGCTGCACCGTTGCAGGCAACTCAGCCAGCTCTAACGCCCTCGGCGGCGGCGGTATCTTCAGCGAGGGCGTGCTGACTTTGAGCGGTTCCGTGATCCAGAACGACTCGGCCGTCAGCGGCGGCGGCATCGCCACCGCGAACGGCGCGGTTACTGTCACCGACTCGACCATCGAGGACAACGTGGCCACCGGCAGCGGCGGCGGCATTTGGACCTACGGCGGCACGGTGACGGTCACCGGCAGCACGTTGTCGGCCAACTCGGCGCCCGGCGGCGGCGGCATCAGCACTACGGAAGGCGCGGTTACGGTCATCAACTCGACCATCGAGGACAACGTCACCACCACCGCCGGCGGTGGGGGCATTAACAGCGACGGTTCCACGGTGACGGTCACCGGCACCGCGATTGAGGACAACACGGCGACCGCCGCCGGCGGCGGCGGCGGCATCTACAACGCCGGCACGATGACGGTCAGCGACTCCACCATCGCCGGCAACACAGCCGCCGCCTATGGCGGCGGCATCTTCAACTGGTACGGTCTGCTGACGGTCACGGACTGCACCATCGAAAACAACTCGGTTAGCACTTACCCCGACGGCGGCGGCGGCATCATCAACCTGGACGGCGCGCTGACTGTGAGTAGCTCCACCATCTCGGGCAACTCAACGGGCCAATACGGCCCCGGCGGCGGGATCGCCAACGGTGGCACGCTGACGATTAGCAACAGTACCATTGCGAGCAACTCGGCCGGCTACGACGCTTTCGGAGGCGGGATCGTTAACGGGTTCTACGACGCCGGTACCCTGACGGCCGTCAACAGCACCATTGCCTACAATGACGCGTACAACTCCGGCGGCGGGCTGTCCGATACCCCGGGCAGCACGGCGACCTTGTATAACACGATCGTCGCCGCCAACACCGGTGGCGATGGAGCCGACGACATCGCCGGCGCCGGGGTTTCCTCGGCCAGCGCGTACAACCTCGTCGGCGTCGACGAGACCGGCAGCCTGACCAACGGTACTGACGGCAACCAGGTCGGCGTCACCAGCCCGGGGCTGGCCTCGGGGCCGGCGAATAACGGCGGCTCGACCCAGACCATCGCCTTCATGCCCGGCAGTCCGGCCATCGACACCGGAAGGAATGGGATCAACGGCTTCACCCTCTTCACGGACCAGCGCGGCTATGTCCCCCCCGCCGGGGTCTGGGACATCGGCGCCTATCAGCTCAATGCGATCCCGCCATCGGCCCCGACGGCCACCCTCAGCGCGGCCAACGTGACTCCCGCGGGCTACGGCCAGACCGCGTACACATTCAGCATCACCTTCGCCAGCAACGCCGCCATCGAGGCGTCGACGCTCGCCGGCGCAGTGGTAGCGGTGGTCCCGCCTGCCGGCGTCGGCAGCCCGATCACCGCGACCGTCGTCAGCACGGCGGCCAACGGCACGACCGATCCGTTCGGCAACGCCCAGTCGTTTACCGTCACCTACGAGATCACGCCGCCGGGCGGCTCGTGGTCTCCGGCCGACAACGGCACCTATTCGGTAACCCTGGGCGGCTCGCCCGTCACCGACGTCGATCGGACCGCGATCGCCACCGGGAACGTCGGGTCCTTCGCGGTGCAAGGCGTCTCGACCACGACGTCGCTCACCGCCTCGGCGAATCCTTCGGTGTCCGGCCAGTCCGTCACCTTCACGGCCACCGTCACCCCGAACATTTCGGGGTCGGGCACGCCGGGCGGCACGATTCAGTTCGTGATCGACGGCAGCAACTTCGGCAGCCCCGTGACGCTGGTGAACGGCACTGCCACGAGCGCGCCGATCAGCACTCTCTCGGTCGCCAGCCACACGATTCAAGCCCTCTACAGTGGCAACAGCATTTTCCTCGCCAGCACCGGCACGCTGACCCAGGCGGTCAACAAGGACAACACGACGACCAGCGTCGTTCCCTCGACGAGCACATCGAGCTTCGGCCAAGCCGTGACCTTCACGACCAAAGTCACGGCCAACCCGCCCGGCTCGGGCACTCCCATCGGGAACGGTCGATTTCTTCGACACCACGACCGATACCGACCTCACGCCCGGCGGCGTCTCGCTTTCGTCGGGCACTGCGTCGTTCTCGACCGCCAGCCTGCCGGTGGGCCGCAACTCGATCAAGGTCACCTATTCCGGTGACAGCAACTTCCTCACGAGCAGCGCGACCACGGGCACGATCACGATCAACCAGTCGATCATCGTTCTGGACCCGACGGCGGGCGGGGCGCTCTCCCTCTCGGGAAATGCGAGCATCAAGCTCACCGGCGGCGTCTTCGTCGATTCCAGCTCGTCGACTGCCATTTCGGCCAGCGGCAACGCCGCCGTCAAGGCGTCGGTGATCGACGTGCACGGCGGCGTCCAGAAGAGCGGCAACGCGAGCTTCAGCCCGGCGCCGACCACCGGGAGCCGCGACGTTGCCCGATCCGCTGGCCTCACTGGCGGAGCCGAGCACCTCCGGCCTGACCAACTACGGCTCCGAAAGCCTGAGCGGAAACTCGTCCGCGACGATCAAGCCGGGCATCTACAGCCAGATCAGCGTTTCGGGAAACGGCACGCTCACCCTGAGTAGCGGCATCTACATCATCGAAGGAGGCGGCTTCACGGTCTCCGGCAATGCGAGCGTCACCGGCTCGGGCGTGATGATCTTCAACGCCGGAAGCAAGTATCCCAGCACGGGTGGCACTTACGGCGGCATCACGCTCGAGCGGCAACGGCTCGTACAACCTGAGCCCGCCGACGACCGGGACCTACGCCGGGATCGTGATCTTCCAGTCGCGCGATAACACGAAGGCCCTCACCTTGAGCGGCAACGCCTCGGGGATGACCGGCACGATCTACGCTGCCGGCGGCCCAGCTTGCCGAGAGCGGCAATGCTCAGCTCAATGCGGCGGTCGATCGTCGACACCATTGCCGATCAGCGGCAACGGTGTCGCCAATGTCGTGACGCTGGATGCCCCGAGCGGGTACGGTGGCTTACACGCCCGCCCAGATCCGGGCCGCCTACGGCATCAGCGCGCTGCCGCTCGACGGCACGGGCCAGACCATCGCCATCGTCGATGCCTACGACGATCCCGAAATCTTCCCGGCCCTCGACGCGTTCGATTCCCAATTCGGGCTGACCGCCTCGGGATCAACGCTTTACGCTCAGTACGGCCCAGCGTCGTCGTTTTTGACCGTCCTCAATCAGTATGGGCAGGCCACGTCCCTCCCCTCCACCGACCCCAATGGCCCCGGCACCGACAACTGGGAAGTGGAGGAAGCGCTCGACGTCGAGTGGGCTCATGCCATCGCGCCCGGGGCCCAGATCATCCTGGTCGAGGCCAATAGCCAGTCGCTTTCGGACTTGATGGCCGCGTGGCCACTGCCGCCCGCCAGCCTGGCGTGTCGGTGGTGTCGATGAGCTGGGGCTTCCCCGAGGGCCAGGCCGTCTTCGCCGCGATGAGGCTACGTATGACAGCGTGTTCAGCGTCCCGGGCGTGACCTTCGTCGCCAGCACGGGCGATTACGGGGCGGCCGATCCCGAGTACCCGCCTTCTCACCCAACGTGGTGGCCGTCGGCGGCACCAGCCTCACGCTCAACGCGGACGGCTCGTACAACAGCGAGACGGGTTGGGGTTATTACTCCAATGCCGCTGGTGCGTTCATCGGCTCGGGCGGCGGCATCAGCCTGTACGAGCCCGAGCCGGCGTATCAGCAGGGTGTCCAGTCCACGGGTGGCCGAACCACTCCCGATGTCTCGCTGGTCGCCGATCCGGCCACCGGGGCGTGGATCGCCGACCCGTACAACCTCGATCCGAGCAATCCGTTCGAGATCGTGGGCGGCACCAGCTTGTCGGCCCCAGCTTGGGCGGGCCTGGTGGCGCTGGTTAACCAGGGACGGGCGGCCGCGGGCGAACCGACCTTGAACACCATCCCGACCGATACGCAGCAAGCCCTCTACATGCTGCCCCAGACCGATTACAACGCGATCACAAGCGGCAACAATGGTTACTCGGCGAGCGCCGGCTACAACCTGGCGACCGGCCTTGGAACGCCCGTGGCCAGTCTGCTGGTGCCCGACCTGATCGCGTACCGAGGGCCGGGCACGTCCTACGCGGGCCCGACCGTCGCACCGCTCCAAAATGCCGGCCTCGTCAATTCGGGGACGACTGACAGTGGACCGATGGACGTATTCAGCGTATTCGATTCCTTCACCGTGACGAATGTTGGGCTCGGTCACGCTCATACCCAGGGTTCAGCTCAGGCAGAAAGCGCGCGTGGTCACGAGGCGAACGCCACGGGCCGGGGCGTCCGGCGCCTCACCGACATACAAGAAAGCTCATCCATTGTAAGCAGCTCGGTGGCGGGCGATGGCCTGGCGCAACCGTTGACGCGGCCGGAGACCGCGTTCAATTCCGCTATCGACCAGGTTCTCGGTACGCTTGAGGAGACAAATTCCCACGACACCCTCATTGGCGAAGTGGCGTTCGAGCAGGTCTCGTCGGGCACTCGTAAGCCACGGGGAAGCGCCGCGATCGGAACGGCGAGTTGATGGGCTTGCCGGGCTGCGGGCGTTGCACTGTAAGCTGATTGTTAACCACGGATCACACTGATTAACACGGATAAGAGAATGCCGAGCGAACGCGATTCAGGCGATCATATCGGGAGCGATTGTTCGGTTCGACTACAACTCTTGATGGGCCCTCCCTGTTTCTGATCCGTGCCCATCCGTGCGATCCGTGGTTCAATTTGGCATATGTTTTGCTTCCGCCTCGGCGTCGGCTGCACCACTGACGAGCCATCAAGGATTCCGTAGTCGTCACGCTCCGCGTGACGGAAATTCATCACGCGGAGCGTGATGACTACTTACAGTTCGGCGTCGGTTGCACGACAGCCGAGCCATCGCGGATTCAGTCGGGATGCAACTTAACCCATTTTCCGTGGCCCTCCGTGGTTGAGAATTCCTCAATCAAACCGACATCCGATGGGTTCCAGCATGTCCGAGGTTCCGGAGATTCCTGAGCTTCTCTTGGCCCAGGCCCGCGCGGGGGATACTGCCGCGCTGGGGCAGCTCTTCGAGTTGTATCGCAACTACCTGCGCTTGATCGCCCGCCCGATGATCGATGGGCCGCTCAAGTTGAAGCTTGATGCCTCCGATCTGGTGCAGGAGACCTTCCTCAAGGCGCACCGCCAGTTCGCGGATTTCGCCGGCCGGGACGAGTCGGAGCTGATCGCCTGGCTGCGGCGAATCTTGGTGCGAACGCTCGCCGACCAGGCGAAATATCACCGGTCTCGCGTGCGTAACGTGCGCAGGCAGGTTTCGCTGGAAGCGCTCTTGGAACATGCCGGCGGCGCCGCTTCGCAGGCCCTGGCCGATTCTCTTCCGTCACCCAGCTCGCTGGCCGTCCGGCGTGAGCGCAGTGTGCTCCTGGCCGACGCCCTCGAGAAACTGCCTGCCGACTACCGCGAGGTCTTCGTGCTCCGTAATATCGAGCATATTCCATTTAATGAGATCGCCACCCGGCTGGGTCGCTCCCCCGGCGCCGCACGCGTGCTCTGGACCCGGGCGATGCAGCGGTTGAGTCAGTTGTTGGAAGGGTGCTGAGTCATTTGTCCGTTGTCCGTTGTCCTTTGTCTGTTGTCCGTTGTCCGGCGCACTGGGAGGGCGGACCGCGCGATCGCCATTCTTCGGCAGTCGTTGGAGGAGAGATAAGCCATGGGCGCTGAAGGCCATTTGCCCCGCGAGGGTGACACCGGCGGCACCACCGAGGAAGCGGAGCTGGCGCAGGTGCTGGAGTCGTACCTGGCCCAGCTCGAGGCTGGGCGGCCGGCAGATCCAGAGCGTCTGATCACCGCCCATCCGGAGCTGGCCCGGCCCCTGCGCGCCTGCTTGAAAGTCATGCACCTGGCCCAGGGCCTGGACCAGTCGGGGGAGCTGCCCATCGGGCCGCTCCCGGTCGATCCCGGCATTTTCGGGGCCGTGCCTGCGTTGGGCTCGAGCCGCCCTGACGGTGCTCTGGCCGGGTGAAGACGGACCGCCACGGGTGTTGCTGCCGGAACCGCCGGAGGAGGATTCGGAGATCGTGCGGACGCACTGCGATGACCTCTTGGCGTTACTGGGCGGTGCCGCCGGCCGCTATCAGGTGCTGGGTGAGATCGCCGCGGGGGCATGGGCATGGTGCTGAAGGCCCGCGACGCCGACCTGGGTCGGGACCTGGCCTTGAAGGTTTTGCTGGATCGGCACCGCGGCGATCAGGACGTAATTCGGCGTTTCGTCGAGGAAGCGCAGATCGGCGGCCAGCTCCAGCACCCGGGGATTGTGCCGGTCCACGAGCTGGGCACGCTCGCCGACCTGCGGCCGTTCTTCACCATGAAGCTAGTCAAGGGCCGCACCCTGGCGGCACTGTTGGCTGAACGGAACTTATTCGATCGTGCAAAGCACCCCCACGCGAATGCTGGAGTGGTGACCCGTGGGAACGCCGTCGTGGGCGTTGTTCCCCCTCGCCCCTTTCGGGGAGAGGGTGCCCGAAGGGCGGGTGAGGGGGCTGGCGTGACGCGACAAGAACAGGAGGCTTTGAAACGCCACGAGAACCTTCCGCAAGCCGATTTTTCATCACCCCACCCCAACCCTCCCCCACCACGGGGGGAGGGCATTAGAAACTCCTCCCCCCTCGTGGGGGAGGACACACGTGGGGGGGCGGGAACAGCCAGCGACCTCCCCCGCTTCCTGTCGATCTTCGAAGCGGTCTGCCAGACGATGGCCTATGCCCATGCGCGGCGCGTGATCCACCGCGACCTGAAGCCGGCCAACGTGATGGTGGGTAACTTCGGCGAGGTGCAGGTGATGGACTGGGGCCTGGCCAAAGTGCTGGCCGAAGGGGGCATCGCCGACGAGGCAAGGGCCATGGGCAAGGCCGAAACGGCCATCCTGACCGTGCGGAGCGGCTCGGCGGGCAGCGGCAGTGAGTCGCAGGCGGGCAGCGTGCTGGGCACGCCGGCCTACATGGCGCCCGAGCAGGCAAGGGGCGACGTGGAGCAGATCGACGAGCGGGCCGACGTGTTTGGCCTGGGGGCGATCCTGTGTGAGATCCTCACGGGGCGGCCGCCCTATGTGGGATCGACGCGGGAAGAGATCCGCGACAAGGCCGCCCGGGGCGAGTTGACCGATGCCTTGCTACGGCTAGAAGCAAGCGGAGTGGACGGCGATCTGACCGGCCTTGCCCGTGACTGTCTGGCGGCGGCGCGGCATCGACGGCCGCGAAACGCCGGCGCCGTGGTGCAGCGGGTCACGTCGTACCTGGCGGGGGTGCAGGAGCGGCTCAAGACAGCCGAGCTGGCGCGGGTCGAGGCGCAAGCCCGGGCCGAGGAGGAGACCAAGCGCCGGGCGGTGGCCGATGAGCTGGCGCGTGAGGCCCGGGCCCGGGCAGACGAGGAGCGGAAGCGACGGCGCACGACGGCGGCGCTGGCGGCATCGGTGCTGGCGTTCATGACGCTTGGGGGCCTCTCGGTCACGTACGTGCTCCAGCAGCGGCAGGCTCGCGCGGCGCGGGTCGAGCGCTTGCTGGCGCGGGCCGGCTTCCTCCGTGACGAGGCCCGCGCCCGGCCCGAAGACACGGTTGCCTGGGAAAAGGCCCGCGATGCTCTGGACCAAGTGGAAGCTGCCCCCGACACCCGCGCGCGGCTCGATGGGCTCATGGCCGAAGTCCAAACGGGCCTGGCCGGCGCCGAACGGCTGGCGACGTTACGTCAGGCCTTAGTCAACATCCGAGCCAACCAGCAAGACGCGGGGGACGAAGTGACCGACCTGGCGTATGCGGAAGCGTTTCGAGCGGCGGGCGTGGACCTCGATGCGCTCGCCCAGGCCGACGCGGCCGCCCAGATCCGCCGCCACTCAGCCGCGATCGTGATCGAGCTGGCGACGGCCCTCGATCACTGGTCTGAGGTTCGACACCGCGGGCGTCGCCCAGCCGAGTCTTGGCTGAGGCCGTTGAAGGTATCCCGGCTGGCCGACCCTGATCCCTATCGGGACCGACTTCGCGGGCTGATCGCCGCCGCCGATCTCAAGGCGCACGCTGGCGAGCTGCGGACTCTGGCGAGCGCGCCTGACGCAGCCGACCTGCCCGCGGCCACGGCCCTGGTTCTGGCCGCCGCGCTGGCCCGAGCGGGCGCGACCGATGCCACGATCGTCGCGCTGCGCCGAGCGGTCGCGTGGTACCCCGAGGATGTCTGGCTGAACTGGAGCCTGGCGGGAATTCTGGCGCATGCCCGGCCGCCGCGCCGGGAGGAAGCCCTGGGCTATTACCGGGCGGCCCGATCGTTGCGGCCGGAGACCGCGCACGCCCTGGCACATCATCTGGAAGGCATGGGCAAGAGCGAGGAGGCCGAGACCGTCTTCCGCGATCTCATTCACAAGCGACCCGATGACGCATCACATCTTGTCTGCTATGGAATTCACCTCCAGGAGCGGGGCCGGGCCAACGAGGCCTGGCCGCTGCTGGAGCGGGCCGTCACCGCCGGTCGGGAGGCTATCTGCGCGCGCCCGACAACTTTCGCGCCCGCATACACCTGGGGCTCGCCCTGCGTGCCCACGGAGGGCTGAAAGAGGCGGTGGCCCAATTTCGCGAAGCGATCCGGCTCAAACCCGACAGCTACGGGGCCCACCTTGACCTCGGCAACGCGCTGCATGGCCAGGGAAAGCTCGATGAGGCGATCGCCGAATACCGGGAGGCGATCCGGCTCGAGCCCGACTCTGCCGAGCCCCACATGAACCTCGGCGTGGCCCTGAGTTACCAGGGGAAGGTCGAGGAAGCAATCGCAGAGCACAGGGAGGCGATCCGGCTCAAGCCCGATTACGCGACGGCCCATCACGACCTCGGTGCCGCCCTGCACGAGCAAGGAACACTCGACGAGGCAGTGGCCGAATTTCGCGAGGCGTTGCAGCTCAAGCCCGACTACGCCAATGCCCACGCCAACCTCGGTGCCACCCTGTGCGAGCAAGGAAAGCTCGACGAGGGAGTGGCCGAATTACGCGGGGCGTTGCGGCTCAAGCCCAAACTCGCCGATGCCCACGCCAACCTCGGCGTCGCCCTCCACAAGCAGGCGAGGTTCGACGAGGCGGTGGCCGAATTTCGCGAGGCGCTGCGGCTCAAGCCCGACGACGCCAATGCCCACACCAACCTCGGCATCGAATTGCGTGACCAAGGGAAGCTGAATGAGGCCATCGGCGAATTCCGCACCGCAATCCGGTACAGGCCCGGCCACGCCGAGGCCCACTGCGAGCTCGGCGTCGCGCTGTACGCCCAGGGTAAGCCCGAGCAGGCAGTGACCGAATTACGCGAGGCGCTGCGGCTCAAGCCCGACAGCTTTGAAGCCCACAACGGCCTGGCGCGATCCTCTGTGATGTCAGGCATGACTACGATGGGGCGATCGTCCATTTCCGCGCGGCCGTCCGCCTCAGGCCCAACGCCGCCGCCGTCCGGCACAACCTCGGCACCGCCTTCACCATGCAGGGGAAGGTGGAAGAAGGGATCGCCGAATTCCGCGCGGCGATCCGGCTCAAGCCTGACGACGTCCAGGCCCACAACCACCTCGGCGTCACCCTTCGCTCCCGCGGCGAATTCACCGAGGCAATCGCCGAATTGCGGCAAGGCTCGCGACCTGGCCAAGACCGATGCGGCACTCGCCCGGCAGATTGAACAAGATCTAATCGCCACCGAGCAGCAGGCACTGATCGCGTGCGCTCCCAACGGTCCTCTCCGGCAAGCGCAAGCCGGCCGATGCCGCCGAATCACTCGGTTTCGCCCGGCTGTGCTACGATAGGAAACTCCACGGAGCTTCGGCCCGAATGTGGACCGACGCATTCCAGGCCGAGCCAAAGCTGGCCGGCGACATGCAAGCTGGGAACCGCTACAACGCCGCCTGCGCCGCGGCGCTGGCTGGCTCGGGCCAGGGCAAGGATAACCCGCCGCTCGACGCGCCCAGCAAGGCACGCTGGCGCAGGCAGGCCATCGACTGGCTCAAGGCCGACCTGGCGGCATGGTCGAAGATGCTGGAAAAGGGCCCGCCCGCGGTCGCGAATCCATCTCGGAGACGCTAAAGCACTGGAAAGCCGACGCCGACCTTGCTGGCCTGAGGGACGCGGCGTTGCTGGCCAAGCTCAACGAAGACGAGCAAAAAGCTTGCCGGGCACTCTGGGCCGACGTGGACGCGCTCTTGAAGAAGGCCTCAGATGGCAAACCGTGAGCGTGGTTAAACTATGACGTGAATGACGGGGACCGAGTCGTGAATGTTCTTCGTGTCCTCACGAAAACGACGAATCAAACGCAGGAGGAACCACTGTGAAAGCCGTGACCTGGACGGAAAACGCCTCGTGGGACGAGGTGCTGCGCCAGGCGTCCGAAGAAGACGTGATTGTCATGCGTGACGGACATCCTCTTGTCCGGATGACACCGTTCGATGAAGATGATCTCGCTTGGTGTGCACGAGAGCGCGACCCCGCGTTTCTGGAGTTGCTCGCAAGAGCACGGCGACAGGTCGAGCAACGTAAGACCGTAAGCCACGAGAACTTGAAGCGGGAATTGGGTCTCGAGTAGGAATGTCGGACGGTCTTACTCCGATCCCTCTACGCCTGCGTCAAACCTACGTTGCGTCTCGGTCGTCGTTGCCACCTCGACGGCATCCGCGTCGTTGCCGACGACGAGTTATTCCAGATTGGCCACCCAGCGAGCGTAGGCGTCGAGACCGCGAAAACGGGACGTCGCGATCGACATGTCCCAACCAGTCCCATTTTTCCTGGTCAAGAATTCGTCGTCGATTGCGTCGCACGCGGCGAGACGGCAGGGGAACCCTTCCCCAAAGCTGCAATAGGCTGCAATAGGCTGCGAACTCGGAGGAACGGATGCTCGCGATTCGGCTTCCTCCCTCGCCTTTGGGAGAGGTCCCGACAGTCGCTGGCTCGTCACTTCATCGTCGCCAGGAATTCCAGCAGGTCGGCAACCTGCTGCGCGGTCAGGTCGCGGAGCAACAGGTCCGGCATCAGCGAGCGCGACTGGGGCACGAGCCGCTCGACGTCTCCTGCCGGGACGCGGACAGTCTTCCCCTGGTTGTCCTTGAGCACAACGGACTGGCCGTTCCTTTCGGCCACCAGTCCAGTGAGCACGCGGCCGTTCTTGGTCTCCACGAGGTACGCGACGTACTGAGGCTCGATCGTTTTCGAGGGATCGAGGATCTGTTCGAGCAACGCGGCCTTACCGTACTTGGCCCCAATCCTGGTCAGGTCGGGGCCGACGTTCTCCCCGACGTTGCGGGCCTTGTGGCAGTTCTTGCACTGGGCAGCGGCATTGCTGGCGAAGACTTCGCGACCCCGGCTGGCATCACCCCGGAGAGCGAGGATCGCCGATCGGTCCACCACGTCGCCCAGCCGGTTGAGCCGCTCGCTCGGGGGAACAAACCGCTCGAAGAGGTCGCGGATTTCAACTTGCGGGCTGTCGCGGATGATCGCGAGCACCTCGCGCTGCAACGACTCGGAAGCCTCGCGCCTTTCGAAGAGCGAAAGCAGCATCAACGCTCCCCGCGTTGACGAAGTCAGTCGCCGGACAGCCGCCGCCCGGGCTGGCCCGGGCAAGCGATCGGCAACGCGGAGTGACTCGAGCGCTGCTCGGTCCTCCGCTTCCGCACGAGCCAGCCCGCCGCCGGGATCGCTAGCTGCTGACCTCGGCATTCGCGCGATCCAGTCGTGGATCATCCGGCTGGCGCGCTCGTCGACCTGCGTCGAGCCGACGCGCGGCATTCTGCCGGCGCCGAGTTTGGATACGCGGTAGTACAAGACCGAACCCGTCGGATCGCCGGGCGCGATGATCCGAGCACCGGCAATGCTAAATGTCCCCTGGATCGGCCTGACGTCGACCATCCTGGTATCGGCCAGCGGCACGTTGTAACCGAGCGCGATATTGGCTGCGCCGCCCGCATTGAACTGGTGGCAGTGGCGCAGTTCGTTTCGAGATAGGATCGCGCCCGGCGATCGAGGTCGGCCGACGCGTCGTAGGGGTTGACGAGCCTTGGCAGCCTTTCCGGGTCGGGCGTCCATGCGAGGAGCCCCAATCCGTGCAGCGTCGCGAGCTGGTTTCGACCGCCCTCCTGCGCCTTGTTGATCTGATATGCGTTCACGCCGAGAGGTGATGCCGATTGAATCCCGAACATCGAGGTCTTCTTCTCGACCCAGGGGTTGTGGCACAGGACGCACTCCGAGCGGGAGTAGACCCGGTAGCTCCGGTCGCGAGGTCCCGATGCCGTCGTCGCGAATGTCAGTGTCGTACCCTGGGCGCCGACCAGCTCGGCATCGGTCTCTTCGTCGTTCCACACATAGGAATATGGCCGCCAGGAGTCAGTTTCCAGGTGGAGAATCTGGGTTTCCACGCGGCGACGCCTTCGTCGCTTGCCTGGCTCGGCGTCGATCGAGACAGTGCGGACAAGCACGGCGCCGTCGGGAAACTTCCAATTGCCTTGCTGGTCAAGAACGATGTGTCCCGTGCCGGGAATTGCCAGAAACCGCTCGGCGGTCGCGCGATCGGACCAGAGCTCGGAATTGACCGAGTAGGGAACGACGCCCGCTGCGGGCTGGTGGTCGCGCGTCGAGGCGAAGAGGCCGGTCTGGCTGAGCGTCCGCGGAAAGTCGTTCGTGGTCCTTGCGGCCGGATTGGGCACCAGACGATAGATCTGGTGAGTCCGATCGTGGTCGACCTGATAGAGCTCGCCGCCGTTCGTCTCGCCGAATGCGACCAGGTGCAAGGGAGTGCGGGCCAGCTCACGCTGCCAGATGATCGTTCCGCCCTGATATCGAAGGCCCCAGACCGTCCCGGTCTGAAAGTCGCCGTAGATGTAGGTACCGGCCAATTCGGGAAGCCTTGCGCCGCGATAGACGTATCCGCCGGTGATCGAAGCGGCCTCGGAGTGGGGATGGGCCTTGGTCGGGGGCAAGATCGGTGCAGGCCCTCGCCGCCCTTCAACGTGCACCGGTTGCGGCCCTTCCATCACGCTCCAGCCGTAGTTCCCGCCCCGCTCGACTTTCTCGATCATCTCCCAGAGTTCCCAGCCGACGTCGCCGACCCACAATTCGCCGGTAGTTCGGTCAACGCTCATTTTCCAGGGATTGCGAAAGCCGAAAGCCCAGATCTCAGGCCGGGCGCCCTTGACGTTGATGAACGGGTTGTCGACCGGAACGCGATAGGCCTTGCCAGGATCGGCATGGTCAATATCGATTCGGAGGACGCTCGACAGCAAGTCCGAGCAGTCCTGGCCGGTCAACTTGGTATCCGGGGGCGACGGGCCCGCACCATCGCCGGTGGATATGTAGAGATATCCTTCATTGCCGAAGACCAGGCAGCCGCCGTTATGCCCCCCCGACCAGAACGTCAGGAAGACCTTCTCACTCCGCGAATCGATGACCGGAGGATCGGTCCCGCTCACGGTGAATCGTGAGACAACCGACCCGTCCGGCACGTCGTTCTTGAGAGCGTAGCAGACATAGATATATCGGTTTACATTGAAACGTGGATGACAGACGAGCCCATAGAACATGGTGAGCTCAGGATGGAGCTTGGCGACGTCCAGTGCGAGATCGGCCTGCTTGCAGTTCGGGTCGTCGCGGAACGAGTAGATTCGGCCCTTCAGCTCGCCCAGGAAGAGGCGGTCGGTTCCCGGGGCGCGGACCAGCACGACCGGAGACTCGAACTTCAGGCCAGGGAAGGCTTGCACGACGGTGTATGGAGGTGGGGGATCAGGCGTTCCCCTGAGCCTGGAGCCGACCCAGGGGACGCGGCGAGCGACTTGCGCGCCGTCGCCTGCGCCTCCCGGGGGGGATGCACATCCAGCCGGCGCAATCTCAGTCGCTCTGGTGACAGCCGCTCCGGCAACCTTCGCGCCGGGAATGAGGCCCTCGGGACGCAGGCAGATCCCGAGCAACCAGACGACAACAAATGCGCGACGGTACCAAACCATCACTGGTGACACGCGGGCCGCCTCACGGAGTTGCCTTTTAAATTCCATGTTCCTCGAACAGGCGAGTCCGGAACCCGGCCCACTCGCTTCGTCTTACCGGTTCGCTGGAGTGCTGGGAAATCCGCTGCGTGAAGAGCTTGTCGATCAGGTCGAATCGTTCGGAAAGCGCGCGAACGACCGCCAGGGCGAGCGCTTCGGCCGCCTGGGGATTCGCGCGGCGCAACGATTCATGGGCCGGGTGATAGAGCGAGAGAATCCAGACTTCCGAGGTGGCACGCACGGTAACCGTGGGAGGCGTGGGTCGGAAGAACGAAGTTGTGCCGAACACCGTGGGTGCGTTCAGCGGGATGATCAATTCACGGTGGCCATTACTAAATCCGCGCTCCACCGCGGCAGTTCCTTCGATCAGAAAAGTCAAGTGGTCGTTTGGTTGCCCCTGCGCCAGCAAAGTTGCACCGGCCGAGGCTCTCGCCTCCACCAGAGCTTCACAGATCGCCTTCTTGATCTCGAGGTCGACTTCCGCGAGCCAGGGAGCAGTCATGAACCGTTCGGTCGCTTTTTCATCAATCATCGGCCAACCTTTTGTCAAGCGCGGATCGTGTCGTCGAGGCCGATCGCGACAGTCTGCCGGCAGGCCCGACGCACGTATCCGAGCGTGGGAGAGGATGCAGATTCATACCGAATGATCTTATCCGATTCAATCGCAATGCGCAGAGTGCACGGATGGATCGCGCGGTCGATGACGGCGAGTTCCCGGAGCGCCATGGGAGTGGTCGAGGGACGATCAAAGCAGCTTCGATAAGCGGGAGCGAGGGGTGGCCAAGCCCTAAGCGACACCGAGTAGCGGCAAAATGACCTTCGAGATGATGTCGGTCATGAATGACATAGCCCAAGGCGACATCGAACCCAACAGCGACCACGCTGAGGATTACCGCCAGTTTCAGCGCCGCCCGCATCCGCCGCCGATTGTCGGGGCCCTTATCCCAACCGTCCAGCGGCGGCCAATCGAGCCCGACCGATTTACCACACGCCAATCCCAATGCAATCATCAGCATCGATAAGATCGCGCCCTCCGCGACACCCTCCGCGATCTGCGGCTGCAGACTCTCCAAGCTGGGCTTGCCCCGCATTTGTCTCAGAAAGTGGACACTGTACGGAATCACAAGGATCGACGCCACGACGGAGGCGACCCAGAGCAATCCCCGGGAATCCAGGTTCATTCTTCCCATTCTGCGGAATGGTGGGATTGCGAACTCTGTCCGCGAGCGACGCGTTGTGTCGGAAGCCGATCCGGCCCTGGGGTCGAATCGGCCGGATGTTGGGTTCCGCGATGCCGATGGAATGCAGAGAGGAGACGGGTCTGAGCGATCCGAGCTCCGCGTAATTGCACGACACGGACGACTTCGCGGCAGGAGGGAGCGCCATGGCAAGGCCGCCAGCACTTGGGCTGGTCATCGTGATGTTGCTGGGGATTTCCGGCTGTGCCGGCTCGCCCCAGCGGTTTAGCTGGTTCTCTTCTCCACGCACAAGCGAGGAACGGACGGATTCGCCCGCGACGGACCGATACTCGTGGTGGCATCGTGCCGGCTCCAAGCCCGTTCGACGCGGGCGCTCCGTCGCAGGATCTCGCACAATCAAGCCCAGCTCGTTCGCAGCCGAATGAGACCAAGAGCCCTCTGAACTCCTGGCCGGAACGGCGCTCGGACGGCCTCGCGCGATTCTTCCCGTCGTTGAGCCGGCGCTGGAACGCAGCAGAGACTTCGCGCCCCGTGGCCTCGCAACGGTCCGACAACATTCCCAATTCGACGGGCGATCTCGGGCTGCACGCATCCAGGCCGGTAACGCGTTTCCGCGACGTACCTCCAGAGCCGGAAGAGGGCCAGGATACGGCCGCGATCATGGCCACGAATGCTGCCTCCCCGAACGAAGGCGAGGTTCTGAGAGCTAGCCTGCCGCCACGCGAACGATCGGCTTCCACCTTCACTGAGGGAATGATCGAGCCGCAATCACCTGTGTTCGAGACCAGTTCCGGCGAATCGAAGGGATCAGCTCTTGTCGCAAACTCCGCGCGGCGCCGCGCCGGCGCCGGCACTCATTGCGATGAATTCGAGCGGGGAGCCAGAAAACCTGCTGCCGCAATCGCTCATGAGGGACCAGGACGAACCTTCCGATTCACCAGAGGCCCTGGCGCCGATTCAGGATCAAGCGCCTTCATCCAAGCCGGCCTCCGACAAGACTCAAGAGAAGAAATCGAGCTCCGCGGCGCCTAAAGCAGAGAAACCGAGCGCAAAGCCAACGACTCCGCCACAGCCGGCACCACGGCGGAAGCCAGCGGCTCCTGCTCAAACTAGACAAGAGCCGCGCGCCGAGCCCAAGAAATCGACCGCAACGACGAAGCCAGCCGCCGATGAAATGAAATTGCAGTCCCCCGAACTCGAGCCTGCGATTCAGTCTCCTGCTCCTCGCCGCGAACCCAGGCCCGAGGCGCCCAAGGACGTGAGCTCGCCGCCGAGCCCTCCGCCCGTTCCATCCGCAGCTCGCGAACCGGCAACACCCGCGACTCCGGCGCCAGCCGCAGCCGCCTCGCAACCATCCGCGGTCGTCGCGCCGCCATCTGCGGTCGTCGCGCCGCCATCCGCGGTCGTCGCGCCGCCATCCGCGGTCGTCGCGCCGCCATCTGCGGTCGTCGCGCCGCCATCCGCGTCCGACTCCGTGCCTGCTGGCTACTCCCTGTCGCCGCCCGCGCTGCCAGGGCCGGCAGAAGTTCTGAGCTGGCCCGGCTTTGACGGCACGTTCAAGTCGCTTCCCTCCGCCCAGCTTCCCGCGCCCATCTTCCCGTCGTCCTATGGCTGGTCGGCGCCGACGGCCTCCTCCCAGGTCATGGCGACGCCGCAGACCGGGTGCGTGGCGTGCACGACGAAAACCCAGAAGTGCAACTCGACGCCAGGGAAATGCAAGCTGTTACTGATGCGCAAGTGGAGATGTTTGACGGATTTCATTCACGAGCATTGCCCCTTCAAGAAAAAGGCTGCCAAGACGTGCTGTCAGAACTGTCCCTGCTGCCGTCCGTTGTACATCGGGGCCATGCCTTCGGCGCAGTGGATTCAGGCATCGCCTCTATTCGCACCGGTTTCGTTCCCCGTAAATCCGAGTCCGGCGATACCGCAAGCGAGCCGGTCTGCACCTCCGGTTGGCCCGGAAACAGCGGAAGCGAGCCCCGCGTCGCTCTCGCCGCTCGATTCGTCAGCCCGGACCAAACCGGACGACGTTCTCGCAGGGGGGGGAGGACCTCAAGCCCGTCGCGTCCGAGGGCCTCGATAAAACGCCGTAAGGCGAGCTCGAGATGCTCGGCCACCTCCGGGTGCTGTTCGATGACGTTGTCCTGGTCCCAGCGGTCCTCGGGCTTTCGATATAGCTCGGCGGACCGCGGCTCCTCGGGGTCGACTAGAACCGGCACGATCAGGTGCCAGAGATGAGTTCGGATGGCGAATTCCGCCACATCCATACCGAGGCAGGCAAATTCACGAATCTTGTTCCGCTCGCCGCGGATCAGCGGAAGCAGATCATGACCGTGCACTGGCATCACGTCGCGGTCGATCGGCGGCAGCCCGAGCGCCGAGATCACGGTGGGCAGTAGGTCCACCGTTTGAACGATGGCCTGGTGCCGCGTACCACCTGGCTTTCCTCCGGGCATCCGGACAATCAAAGGCGTGTGAACCAGCTCCTCGTAGAGCCAGGGGCGAAACCGGCGGACATAGCCGTGCTCGCCCAGCGGCTCGCCCTGATCGCTGGTAAAGATCACCAGGGTATCGTCCATTCGGCCCAGCCGGCGCAGCGACTCGAAGAGCTTGCCCAGCCAGCGATCGCAGAGCGTCACGGCGCCGGCGTAGGTGCGCCGTAGTCGGAAGAGCTCGGCTTCGCTGATCACGTCGCCCACGGCGCCAGCCGGAACGTCAATGAGCGCGGCAACATCTTCGATCTCGATCTCCAACTGCTCGTCCTGGGTGTTCTCGACCAGGTTTCCCCCCTCGCCGGCTTCGAACTCGTCCGGCTCGACCGTGACATACTGATCGCGATACGGCTGGGGTAGGTCCCACGGCCCGTGCGGGCTGAAAAGATCGAGCCAAAGCAAGAACGGGTCCTTCGTCCCCTTGCGCCGCTCGAGCCAGTCGATCGCCGTGTTGATGGTGCGCGCGACTCCCGTGTTCTCCTCATGATCGGTGCCCAGCACGGCACGATTGCGCAGGAATTGCTGCCAGCGGGTTTTCCAGAGAGTGCGATCGGGATCGTCCTCCGGCGGCAGGCGCAATCCCGGCTCATCCTCCAGCCGCACCTGCCGAGTGCGGGGATCACCCGGCGGTACGAGCGGGTCGTAGCCCTGGCCGCGAATCCAGATGACGTCGTTGAACCCGCGGCCATACCCAAGGCCCGCCTCTCGCAGGAACGGGACATCGGAGATGAGCGCCGTGTGCACGCCCTGGTTCCAGAGGATGTCGGGCAAGATGAGCTCGTCGGGCCGAAGCGGCGTCCATCCTTGCTCGACGTCGGCAAATCCGAATCGACCGGTCCACCAGCTCCGCCGGGTGGGAAGCGTCGTCAAGTTCTCGGGAAAGTGATGGTCGAACACGATGCTTTCGGCGGCCAGCCGGTCGAGGTTGGGCGTCTCGATCCAGGCGTTTCCGTAGGCACCGACAAATCCCAGGTGCAGGCTGTTGCAGACCACAACGACCACATTCATGGCAATATTCTAGCCGATTGCGGGCTGACTGCCAGGAGTCTGCTGCCAGGCCCTTTCGTCGTCGGACGGCGCCGGGTACCATGAGGTTTCATCCAGGCTAGCCGGTCCTCCCTCTGCTGGCATCTGCCCGCGCGGTGCTCAGGCGATGGGCGGCCGGGTTGCCCATGCCCGCTCAGGTTAACCCCCGCTACTTCACTCGCGTTGCGTGCGTTTGCACCGGGAGTCGGTCAACATGTCATGGTCCAGGTGTTTTTCGTCGCGAACGGTCTCCCTGGCAGTCGTGGCCTTGTGCCCGCTTTGGGCGGGTTCCCCCGCCTTCGCCCAGTTCGTGCGTGGGAGCCAGAGCCAACCCGTGCCCGGCGCGACCGCGCCCGTGCCCGCCGGCAGTCAGGTCAGATTCAAAGAGCCGGTGATGTCACGGGTCTATCAGCGAGACGCCAGCGGGCACGCGGCCATTCCGCTCGTGCTAGATGAGTCTTCGAAGGATGCCACGGTGGTCGACGCCTCCGTCGTCGCCGGCGGTATGTTAGGGGCTCAAGGGCCCAAGCTGGTCGCCGGCAAGCTGACTGGCGTGCCGGTTGGCGGGCCGTACATCATCAACTGCCGCGTCAAGCTGGAAAAGTCGACGGTGAACGCGTCCATCGGCCCCGTCTTCGTGGGCGATCTCTGGGTGCTGGCAGGCCAGTCCAACATGGAGGGGGTCGGCGACCTGATCGACGTGACGCCGCCACATCGGCGGGTCATGCTCCTGGGCATGGACGGCAACTGGGGCACCGCCGAGGAGCCGCTGCACTGGCTCGTCGACTCGCCCGACCCGGTTCACTCGGGCGATCCCAAAACCCGCTCGGAACGATCGGCACAGACACATAAAACACGGACCAGGGGCGCGGGCCTGGGCTTGCCCTTCGCCGTTGCGATGGTCGAGGCGACCGGCGTCCCGGTTGGCCTGGTCGCGTGCGCCCACGGAGGCACGAGTATGTCGCAATGGAACCCGGCGCTGAAAGAGCAGGGGGGCGGCAGCCTCTATGGCTCGATGCTGCGCCAGGTCAAGCTCGCCGGCGGCAAGGTCAGGGGAGTGCTCTGGTACCAGGGCGAGAGCGACGCATTGAGTGGGCCCGAAACATCGAAATCCTTCCAGCGCGTCTTCACCGATTTCATCGCCGCGGTCCGTTCCGATCTGGGCCAGCCCGAGCTTCCCTTCTACTACGTTCAGATCGGCCGCTTCGTTGCCGGCGCCAATCCCCAAGGCTGGAAAACCGTGCAGGAAGCGCAGCGGGTGATCCCCGAGCGCGTTCCCAATACCGCGGTCATCTCGGTCATCGACCTCGAGCTTGACGACGGAATTCACGTCGGTACCCACGGCCTGATCCGGGCCGGGCGGCGTCTAGCCCAAATCGCGCAGCGCGAGCTTTTCGGACGAATCGGCGCGACCACTCCCACGTTCGAGCGCGTCGCCAAAGGACCAAACAACACGCTCGTCATCAAGTTCAAGGGCGTCAACATGGGCCCACCAGGCTCCATGACCATGGGTGCCACGGGAGGCGGCGTGGCCATGGGCCGCGGCATGGCTATGGGTGGCGGCATGGGTGGCGGCATGGGCATGCGCGACGGCATGGGCATGGGCGGCGGTATGGGTACCGGCGGAGCGGGCACCTTCAGCTTGAGCGACAGCAGCGCCATCGGCCTGAAGCCCAATCGCCACATCGCGGGCTTTTCGATCTGCAAGGAGGATGGGACGAAGCTCCCCTTGATCTACGAAGCCTGCATCGGCAAGGCCAGGGATACTGTCATTCTCGAGCTCACCGGTGCGATCCCCGCGCATGCATCGCTGTGGTTCGGCCATGGACTCGACCCCTACTGCAACCTTACCGACGGCCTGGATATGGCCGTCCCGGTGTTTGGCCCGATTGCACTTGACGAGATCGCAAGCGCGGCCCCGGCGGCCGCGGCCGCGGCCAAGCCCGCCGCGTCGTCGAACGCGGTCAAGGCGCTGATCATCACGGGCGACCACGGCCATGCCTGGAAAGAGACGACCAAGGTGCTCGGCGAAGTGCTCACGGCCGGCGGCAAGGTCAAGGTCGACGTCACGACGACACCTTCCAGGGACCTGACCGATGCCAATCTATCCCGGTATGATGTGCTCATTCTGAACTACAAGGACACGGACAAGGGGGCGCCCGAGTCGCGCTGGTCGGACCAGAACAAGCAGGCGTTCTTGAAGGCGGTGCGCGAGGGAAAGGGCCTGGTGGTCTTCCACCATGCCTCGAGCGCGTTCACCAAGCCCAACTGGGACGAGTTCGAGAAAGCGATCGCCGGCGGCTGGCGGTCGCAGGGGTTCCACGGGCCCAAGCATGTCTTCACGGTCAAGAAGACGGCCGCCGACCACCCCATCTCGCGCGGTTTACCCTCCCATTTTGAACATGCAACCGACGAATTGTATCAGAATTCGGTGATGATACCCGGCAGCACCGTGCTGGCGACGGCTTACTCCGACCCCGGTAAGCCAAGGGGAACCGGCAAGGACGAGCCGGTGATCTGGGTCAATAGCTACGGCAAGGGGCGCGTGTGTGAGAACGTCCTGGGGCACGACACCGTGGCCATGGCCGATCCGCAATTTCAGGAGTGGATGCGCCGTGGCGTGATCTGGGCCGCCACGGGTAAAGTGGATTGAGCGCAATGACGGGTGTTCCTCCCGGACAGCGCGATTACAGTAGGGTACGCCTCTCGCAACATGCTCTCGAGCGGTTTATGGAGCGATTTGGGGCCGAGGCAGGGACCGCGGCCGAAGAGTTTCGCCGCGTCCTTTCGCGCTCGCGCCGACTGGGCCGCAATCCCAAAAATGGGGCCGTTGCTGTGCTCGCTCTGTACCGTGAACGGGCCCTGGTCGCGATCGTCCAGGAGGGAGCCTGCTTGACCGTGCTGACGTGGAGCCAGTTCGTCCCGCACCTCGCCGACTTTGGCCGCAGCAAGGTGCCCCGCAAGTGGGGCCGGTTCTTACGGCGGCTGTCTGGTGAGATCTGATCAATCGCCCCTTATTGAACGCGACCGCGACCGTTTGCCCAGGAGTCGGCGCAGCGGATTGCCGTCAAGACCAGCAGGCGATTGTGCGGACGGTCGCCGTTTTTCGCCAGTTTTCGGAGCAGATATGAGCCCGGAAACGCCGGCGTGCGGATGCCCCAATGGGTTTGCCTCAATCAAACGGCCTGAACCTCGGGATGACCGTGCCATCAATGTCCGTGAAGCCATATTCGCGCGAGGTCGGCCACGAAATGAATCTTGCCAGTCTTCTCGAGCACATCCGAGTCGGCCGACAGGGCGGCGACGGCCCGGCCGATGTACTCGACCGATTCGCTCAGATCGAGCCGGAACATCTTCTTGAGCTCCTCCGTCTTCTCAAACGGCTGCTCCCAGAAGGGACGTTTCCAGGATTCCCGCCAATCCTCCACCGACGAAAACGCGTCGGCCCCTCCCCAGACTGCGTTCGCCAGGACGTCCAGTTTCCCTTGCTCGTTTTGCACGCGATCGATCAGCGCCGCGACATCTGCTAATTGGGTGCAGTCGGCCCGCACAGCGATTCCGCATCCACCGCGAGCTGTCAGCTCCTCCGCGGTGTCCTCGATGGTCCCCGGCGCACCATCGGACGGCTGGGTACCGCCGCGCACGGTCCGACCCGCCACGTAAACCGTCGCTCCGGCCTCGCCCAGTGCCAGCGCAATTCCGCGGCCTGCACCCCGACTTGCGCCCGCGACGACCGCCACTTTACCTTCCAGCGGCTTCATCGAATAACTCCTGTTCCTTGCGCCAGAAACGTGCCGCGGGAGGACGTTCCTCCCGATGGTCAGCGATTGTAAATGACCGTTCATTTAATGTCCAGGGGGGATTGTAAATTGTCCTTCATTTATTTACGATCCAGGGAATGTGTGCCCGGCCGCGAACGGTGAGCGACGAAGAATTGCTGGAGGCGACGGCGCGCGCAGTGAGCCGCGTGGGCCCCGCGCGGCTGACCCTGGCTGATGTGGCAAGAGAAGCAGGCGTGGTGCCGGCGACATTGGTGCAGCGGTTTGGCACGAAGCGGGGCATGCTGCTGGCCCTGGCCCGGCTGGCAAGCGGGTCGGAGCGAGACCAGATGGCTGCCATTCGTGCGGCGCACGCGTCTCCCTTGCGTGCGCTCTACGCGGTGGCCGAATGCTGGGCGGGGATGGCCAAAACACCCGAGGAGCTGGCCAATCACTTGAGCTTCCTGGTCATCGATTTGACCGACCCGGAGTTTCATCATTTCGCGCTTGCGCATGCGCGGTCATTTCATGCCGCCATGAAGGGCCTGCTGGACGACGCCGTGACAGCCGGCGAGTTGAGTGCGTGCGATACGGACGGCCTGGCGCGCGTGGTGCAGGAAACGCTGCAAGGGTCACTCGTAGCCTGGGCCATTTATCGCGAGGGGCGTGTGGGAGAGTGGGTGTGCCGCGATCTGGAATTCCTGCTATCTCGCTACCTGGGCCCGAAGCGCCGCAGCCGTGGACAGGACGCGCCGCGCAATACTGGTGCCGCTGCGTCGGTTCGAGATCACCCGGCAAGGAAGCGCACCGCTCGATCCCAAGGGTCGGACGAAAGCGCGACGAGTTGATGACTGTCCGGTCCAAGGAGATCGTCTGGCAGGTCTGCAGTTCCTACCGCGACAAAAGTTGCCTGGAAAGAGCGGGAGCGACCTGGGACTACAATGCATGTCCTTTGCAGTCCTCCAGGACGATCGGCAATCGGACGTCGGGCTCGCCCAGAATGTCGCGGTCGAGGCGTGCCAGGGCGCTGGGGGTCAATCCGATCCGGCCGCGGGCTTTCCCTTCAAAGAAGATGATCGGTCAACGCCATACTTGCGGAGTTTCTGGCGCAGCGTCGCGCGGTGGATGCCGAGCATCAGTGCGGCGGCGGCTCGGTTGCCGTCGCAGTGGTCGAGAACGGTCCGTAAGAGTGGCGGCTCGACGAGTTCCAGGAATTGCTCGTGAAGCGGTGATGAGCCATCGCCGGTGCGGTTTTTCTGGGCGGCCCAGCGGGCAATCTGGTCCTGGACGGCGACTTCTGGAGTCTCCGCCGAAGTCGTGCTTTTCGCCCGCGGGGGAAGATGCTCCACATGGATCGGGCGGCCGCGCGCGACGATGGCTGCGTGCTCGACGGCGTTTCTGAGCTCGCGGACGTTGCCTGACCAGGGGCGCGCGCAAAGCTCGGCGAGCACGTCGGTGGAGAGAGGGGGCTCGGCAACGTTTGGCAAGCGGGATTGCCGCAGAAAGTGCTCGGTCAGAGCCGGGATGTCCTCGCGCCGCTCGCGCAAGGGCGGGAGATGAATCTGGAACACGCTGAGGCGGAAGAACAAATCTTCCCGAAATTGGCCGCTCGCCATCAGCTCGCCCAGGGGGCGGTTCGTCGCCGCGATGACCCGGATGTCGGTGAAACGCGGCCGGGCGTCGCCGACCGGCGTCACCTCGCGATGCTCGATCGCTCGCAGCAGCTTCACTTGAAGATTTGTGGGAATATCACCCACCTCGTCGAGCAGCACCGTTCCACCGCTGGCCAGCTCAAGAAGGCCTTTGCGATCCTGGGTCGCGCCGGTGAATGAACCCTTGAGATGGCCGAAGATCTCTCCCTCGACCAAGCTGGGGCTCAGTGCGGCGACGCAGATCGGTAGGAATGGGCCATCACGCCGCCCGCTGTGGCGATGGATGGCCCGCGCCACAAGTTCCTTGCCCGTGCCGCTCTCTCCCGTGATGAGCACGGGGACGTCGGCCGGTGCGACCAGGGCGATTTTCTTGAACAGGGCTTGCATCACGGGCGACGTGCCGATGAGCGTATCAGGGACGGTCGCCGCGCACGGATTGGCGGTGAGGGCGGGGACTTTCCGGGTCTCGAGAGCGCGCGTCACCAGGTTGGTGGCGTGGTCAAGGTCAAACGGTTTGACCAGATAATCGAAGGCGCCCCCCTCCATCGCGCGCACGGCGGTGTCCAGATCGCCGAACGCCGTGATGATGATGACCGGCGCGGGCCCGATGCGTTCGTGGAATGCCTTCATTGCCGAGAGCCCGTCGGTGCCGGGCAACCGGACGTCCAGCACCACCGCGTCAGGCGGGGCCGCAAGGGCGAGCTGCAACCCTTGCTCGGCCGAGGACGCGACTTGCACGTCGTGTCCCAGGTCGCCGAGTGACTCGCGGAACGCCCAGCAGATGCTCGCCTCGTCGTCGACGACCAGAATCCGGCTCATGCGGCTCCCTTCGGCGTGCCGCTCTGTTGGGGCAGGGCGAGACGAAACCACGTCTCCCGGCCGTTCCTGCGCCAGGAAAGCCGGCCGCCGTGTTCCAGCGCGACCTGGTGCGCGATCGCCAGACCGAGACCGACGCCTTCGGATTTGCTCGTGACGAACGGCTCCAGCAAGGTTTCGGCAACCGCTCTTGACGGTCCCGGCCCGTCGTCGCCGACCTCGATGGCCACTTCGCCGTGGTCGTTAGACGCCGCGAGGTCGACCTTTCCGCCAGGCCCCGCCGCCTCGATTGCGTTCATGGTCAGGTTGAGGATCGCCGCCCGCAGGCCCGCCTCGTCGGCATCGATCATGAACGGCTCATTATCTCGACGCAACCGGAGATCGACCCCGGCATGCTGACACGACGGGTGGACCAAAAGCGCGATTTCTCCCAGCAGCCTCCCCAGCTCGCAAGGGGCGTGCGGTTGCCGCTCCATGCGGCCGAGAGAAAGAAGTCCTCTCACCTGCTCCTCGGTGATCGCCAGTTGCCGGAGAGCGACGTTGAGCGTCTCGTCGCCGCCCTGGGGCGGAAACCGTTTGGCGTGGAGCTGGATGCTCATCTTGGCCCCGGTGAGCGAGTTCCGGAGCTGGTGCGCCAGTCCCGCGGCGAGCTGGGCGAGCAGCCGGGTCCGCTCCGACTGCCGGATCGTCCGTTGCATCTCTTTCAACTGGGCGGACATGCCGTTGATCGCCCGCGCCAGATCCCGCACCTCGTCATTGGTAGGCCCGGGGTCGAACTCCTCGAAATTGCCGGCCGCGATCAGCGCCACTTGCTGGCGCACCCTGCGAATTCGCTCGCTGATGCGGTGGGCGATCCAACTGGTAAGGGCCGCCATCAGGAAGAGCGTGCCCAACCCCACGGCCAGGGGGGATGCCACGGCCTCCCAGCGCGCCTGCCGCCAGCTCGTCTCGGGATAGAGTACGAGGAGCGTTGAGCCGCGCAGACCGCTCGACGTCCGGAGCCGCACCGTGAAGTAGCGGGTTCCGTTCAGGAGGAGGGTCGGAGAACTGCCGAGCGAATCGAGGCGGGTCGTTGGTTGGACAGACGGTACCCCGGAAGAGATCGCATCGAGCGCCGGCAAGGTGGCGTCGGTCAGGCGGCCGTCCTCGTCGTAAACGGCGAAGTGCGCCCCGGAAAGGCCGCGCATCTTGGTCAGGACGCCCTGGGTGTACGGAAAGTTCGAGTGCCCGAGCGTGTCGATTACCGAGTTCAGCCGCCCGACGATCTGGTGCTCGCTACGTCGTGCGGCGAGCGTCGCGGCGGTCAAGGCGAGCGTCGCGACGGCCACACCCTGAACCGCCATGAGAGGAACCAGGATCTGATTGCGGATGGAGCGTAACATCGCTGGAGTTCGTGGAGATTCTCCCCGAGGGCGGGTGCGCCGGTTGCTCCGAATTCATCCATCAGAGTCGGCCAGGCCGGTGGAACGCAAGGGCAACCTACCGCGATGTGGTCCCTTCGTCACGCTTGGCTCAACCGGTGACGACGCGGAGTGTCAAAGCCGAGGTTGCCTGCAGCTCCCGCATCACGTCGGCGATCGGGTTGGCCAGGGTTTTGCCGTTCGCTGCCCGCAAACAACAACCTGGACGGATTGGCGAAACGCTGCCACATCTTGGGCACGAGGCAACGACCGGGGCGACCAACCGGTGTGAGTATGCGGGCTTATCGGGCGGGAATACTCCCTCGTCGATCAGCTCCTGGCGGTAGGATCCCGCACCGGACACACATCGCTGCGCTCCGGCATCGCGCCGCTGTTCCGGCCCTCGACAGAATCTGTCCGGAGCCTGTCTGCATAATCGCACAGGCCTCGCGGGGCGCATTTGGCGCCCAACTTCCGATCCGATAGATTGTGTGGATCACTCCAGGAGATCCGACAATCACAATCGGGAGGCGACACTGGATGGCCAACTCGCACGTCGTACGGCGCTCGATTGGGTACGCCGTGGTCCTCATGATGATCGTGTTCGGCCTGCTCACGGCGGTGCGGGCGCAGCAGGTCCCGCCCCCGAATCCGCCCGTTTCGACCGGGCAGTTCGTTGACCTCGGCGGCCGGCGGCTGCATTTCAGCCGCTCGGGCGCCGGCTCACCGGCCGTGGTGGTTGAGAACGGCACCGGGGGCTTCTCCGTCGAGTGGGCGCTCGTGCAGCCGGAGGTGGCGAAGTTTACCGAGATCTGCACATACGACCGCGCCGGGTACGCCTGGAGCGACCGCGGGCCGACGCAAGACACCATCGAAGAGACGATTGACGACCTGCATCTGCTTCTCTTGAAAACGGGCATCCGCCCCCCTTATGTCATGGTCGGCGCGTCCCTGGGCGCCATCTACGTCCGCGCCTACCAGCGGCGGTTCCCGGAACAAGTCGTCGGTATGGTGTTTGTGGATGGGTCACACGACGAGGCCATCACCTTCATGGCCGGCGGCAGGCGCAGGCCCATCAGCGAGCTGTCTGCCGAGGAACTGCTGGACGCCTACAGGACCTACGAGCACGAGGCGCCGCGGCCGAAAATCGGCCCCGCGGACCAGGAGCCGCTCGACCGACTCCCGCCCGACTTGCAGAAAGCAAGGCATTGGGCCTTCAGTAAGCTCGTTGCGGAAGTCGGCCTGTTGCCCAAGGGAGCGGCCGCGGCTGAATCGTGGCGGCAGGAATTCACCGCCCTGCGGCGGCAACGCACGGGCACCACCCACCCACTCGGCAATCTTCCGCTGGTCGTCCTGGAGCGCACCAAAGATCGCAGTGACACATGGCACGCCCAGCAAGCATCGCTGGCGGCGCTCTCAGGCGCCGGCAAATTGGTCGAGGCTGAAGCCAGCGGCCACGTGATCCACCTGTATCGGCCCGACGTCGTAGTCAAGGCGATCCGCGACGTCGTGACCGCCGCCAGGAACAACAAATGACGTCCCCAAACCGGCGGCTCACTCAAGCTCGAGCTCCACGTCACGTACCTTCGGCGACCACTCGCCATCACAGATTGAAAACGTCGAGGTGTTAGAATGTCGGGCGCCGGCGCCGACCGCAACCTTCTGCTCGGGCTCATCGCTTTACAGATGGACTTCATCTCGCGCGATGCCCTGATCGCCGCCATGCAAGCCTGGGGATTGAACAAGGCGGCTCCCTTGAGCCAGATCCTCCATGACCAGGGGGCATTGACCGCTGCCCGACGGTCGCTCCTGGAGGCCCTCTGCGACGAACACCTGAAACTCCATGAGCAAGACGCCACCAAGAGCCTGGCTGCGCTGAGCTCGATCGACTCGGTGCGCGAGGAGCTTTCCCGGATCGCCGGGCCCGATTTGCAGAGCAGCTTAAGTCATGTCGGATCCGCGCGGCAAACTCTCGAGGACGATCCGCTCCGGACCGTAACCCGGCTCTTCGTGGGCGACTCGACCTCGGGCGGCGCGCGCTTCCGGATCCTGCGGCCCCATGCGAAGGGAGGGCTCGGCGAGGTCTTCGTCGCCCGCGATACCGAGCTCAACCGCGATGTGGCGCTCAAGGAGATCCAGGAGCAGTTTGCCGACGACGCGCGCTACCGCGCTCGGTTCGAGTTTGAGGCCGAGATTACCGGCGGCCTGGAGCACCCCAGCATCGTTCCGGTGTATGGGCTGGGACACACTTCGGACGGCCGTCCGTTCTACGCGATGCGGTTCATCCGGGGCGATAGCCTCAAGGAGGCGATCCGCCGGTTCCACGACGCCGAGAAAGATCGCCGCCGCGACCCGAGCCAAAGCGCGCTCGAGCTGCGGAAATTGCTGGGCCGGTTTATCGACGTCTGCGAGGCAGTGGCGTATGCGCACAGCCGGGGCGTGCTGCATCGCGACCTCAAGCCGGGAAACATCATGCTAGGCCGTTACGGCGAGACCCTGGTTGTTGATTGGGGCCTTGCCAAGGCGCTCGACAAGCCCGAGAAGCCGGCGAGCGAGCCGATCTTGGAGCCGCCGCTCAGGCCGGTTTCGGGCAGCGCGGTCGAGCCAAGCCTGGCGGGCGCGGCAATCGGCACGCCGGCCTACATGAGCCCGGAGCAGGCGGCAGGGCGGCTCGATCAGCTCGGCCCGCGAAGCGACGTCTACTGCCTGGGCGCGACCTTGTATCACCTGCTGACCGGCCGTGCGCCCTGCGAGGGAGAGGAGGTCGGAGTGCTCTTGCAGAAGGTGCTGGCCGGCGAGATCCCCCGGCCGCGGACGCTCAACCCGAGGATCGCGCCCGCGCTCGAGGCGATCTGTCTCGAGGCGATGGCGCTCTTACCCGAGAACCGGTATCCGTCGGTCGAGGCGCTGCAAGCTGATCTGGACCGCTGGCTGGCCGACGAGCCCGTGGAGGCTTGGCGCGAGCCCCTCTGGTTTCGGACGCGGCGGTGGATGCGGCGGCATCGCACGCTGGTCACGAGCACCGCCGCCGTCCTGATCTTCGGCGTGGTGGGCCTGGCGGGCTTTGCCACGATTCTCGCGGAAAAGAACCGCGACCTGGACGGCCGGAACAAAGACCTCGATATCCAGCGGCAGGCGGCGGTCAAGGCCGAACGCTCTGCGCGGGAGGAGGAGGCGAAGACCAGGGCGGTGCTCGGGTTCTTCCAGGAGAAGGTGCTGGCGGCGTCCCGGCCGCTTGGCCAGGAAGGCGGCCTGGGAAAAGGCGTGACGCTCCGCGCGGCGATCGACGCAGCGGAACGAGAGATCGGCAAACAGTTTGCCGGCCAGCCCTCCGTGGAGGCGTCGATCCGGGATACCCTGGGGCAAAGTTACTACTACGAGGGCGCAACGGACCAGGCGATCCGGGAGTACGAGCGAGCGCTGGCGCTTTTTCGCCTGGTTCATGGCCCTGACGACCCCAACACGCTCGGAACCATGAACAACCTCGGCATGGCGTACCTTGACGCGGGGCGGCTCGCCGATGCGATCGTTCTGTTAGAGGAGGCGCTCAAGTCGATTCAAGCCAAGGCCGGCGCCGATCCAACGCTCACGCTCGTCACGATGGGAAACCTCGCCCATGCGTATACCGAAGCCGGCCGGCTTGCAGACGCCTTGCCGCTGCACGAGGAAACACATAAGCGGCTTGAGGCCCAGTTCGGGCCCGACCACATTCACACGCTGACCGCGCTCAACAACCTGGCGAATGCCTATCGGAGCTCACACCGGCTCGCCGAAGCAACGCCGCTCCTCGAGCAGGTATTGAATCGACTGCGGAAGACGATCGGGGCCAACCACCCGTCAACGCAGCTCGCAATGAGCAACCTCGCCCTGGCGTACAAAGAATCCGGCCGGGTCGCCGATGCCATCCCCTTGCACGAGGAAGCTCTGAAGCTGAGCAAGGCTCAGCTTGAAGCCGACCACCCCAACACGCTCTTCGCGATGCGCTGCCTGGCCGATGACTACCTCGAAGTCAAACCCGAAGCGGCCGAGCCGCTCTTGCGCCAGTCCCTGGCGATCCACCAGAAGAAATCTCCCGACGACTGGTCCACTTTCGATACCCGAAGCGCGCTTGGCGCCAGCCTGCTTGGCCAGCAGAAATACGCCGAGGCCGAGCCGTTCTTGATCGAAGGTTACGAGGCGATGAAGGCGCGCGAAACCAGGATCCCGCCCGGTTCCAAGGCGCGCCTCGACGTTGCCGGCGCGCGGATCGTTCAACTCTACGAGGCCTGGGGCAAGAAGGAGAAAGCTGAGGAGTGGCGGAAGCGGCTGGCGCAAGCCGCCGACACAATCAGGCCGAAACCGTGAGCGGTGTACTGCGTGGTCAATTCTCCTCGGGTCAACGGACTCGTCCGTTCGCGAACGCCTTCATCGACACGCTCATTACCGCCCGTGCTCTCTGGCAGTCTGTTCTTCCATCGCCTTCTTCTTGGCCGGATACTCGATGACGACGAGTTCTTTCTTGTCGGGGTCGTAGCCGTATTCCTGATAGTAGGGCAGCATCGGGAGCTGGATGCCGTCGGGCTTGCCCTTCTTGATGATCACGTCCATGAACTCTTCGTAGGTCTTGGGCTTTTCGCCATGCTCGGCCTCGTAGAGATCGATGGCATGCTTCACGTTCAGCTTGCCGATGTTGGCCACTGTGGTGCGATAGACATCCGCCTGGAGGGTGATGTAGTCGGTGGCGTGGACCTTGCCGTCGGTAGTCTGGCCGCCGGCGGCGAGCTCGGGTTTGAGGTTGCGCACGTCTTGAGTGTACTTGCCGAGCGTATCACGAGCTTGGATCTTGGGCTTTTTCGGCGCGTCGTCCTCGCAGCCGGCGACCACGGTGAGTAGGGCCAGGCCGAAGGCCCGGACGACGGGGTGGCTTGATCGTCGCGTCATGGAGGGACTCCTTTTTGGGCGCGGGCGGGAGAATGATATACTCTGGTCTCGTCAGGTCCAATTTGAGTATCGCGTCGCTTGGTATTCATGACAAGGGCAGCGTGGTCACTTCCGACGCCTGCGTGTGAGAGCGACGACCAATGAAAGGCAACATGTATGAGCGAACGCCATGTTCACGCGTCCGGCTGGCTGTCGGCAGGCGGCGTGGGGATCGACTTGGGGGCGAAGCCGAGGATGACGCGGCAGGGGGCGTTCTCGAGCACGTAGCGGGTGTTGGAGGCGAATGCCGTGGTGTCGCCGCGGCGATAGACGCCGCGCAGGCTCATGAAGATGGCGTCGAACTTGCCTTCGACGGCGGCCCGGACGATCTCGGGGCCGGCCTCGCCGCGGACGACGCGGCAGTGGACCTCGCGGCCCAGCGCGCGGGCGCGTTCCAGCCCGCGCTCGACCATCTGCCTGGCTTCCTCGCTCGGCTCGAGGCCCTCCTCGGACGAACCATTCTCGGCGACGTCGATCAGGGTGACCTCGATGGCGGGGTCGAGGAAGCTCATCACCGTGTCCAGGAAATCGGCGCTCAAGGGGCTGCCGTCGTAGGCCAGAAGCAGGCGCTCGACGCCGTGCCAGCTCTTGCGGAGCTCGGCCAGGATCCGCGCGGTCGCGGCGGCGGCGGCTCCCGTCTTGGGGATTTGACTGCCGCCGGCAATATCAAGCCGCACGTCCCGGACCTTGCCCAAGACGCGAATCGACAAAGGCTCGGGCTTGGTCCCGCACACGTTCAGCCAGTAGAGCGCCACCTGATCGAGCTGATCCTCGGGACGGTATTTGTTCGACGGTCCCATGATCAGCTCTTGAGCGCCGATGGTCTTGGCGGTGCGCGCCATGGCGAAGAAAGGCTCGTTGGTCGGCACGATGAGCGGCTTGACGGGCTTGCCGGCATGTTCGGCCAGGTTGACGACCGCCGTCAAGAGCTGGCGATCGGCTTCACTGATCGTCGGTCTGGAGTCTTCGGACCCCTTGGGCAAAACCGTCGCCGTCATGACCACGACCTCGGTCGTCTCGGGATCGGTCTCGGCCAGACACCGCTCCAGCATCGCCAGGTTGTAGGGGGAGCGAATCGCCACCAGCTTGCGATAGGGCCTGGTCAGACTGAGCGTCTGGACGCTGAGCTGCTCGGCGTGCAGCTCATTGAACTGCTCGAGGTGCTCGTGGTGGTCGGTCGAGATCCCGGTTCGCTTGTGGTAGGCGCGCTCACAGAGGACGAAGGTAGTAAACAAGGTTCCCGTGAAGAGCATGCCGGTAACGGTCGCCACTTCCTTGGTAACGAAGTTGACCAGGGCCGCGGCGGCGAGCACCAGGAAGATGAGCGAGATGCCCACCGGGACATCGAAGCGACCGACCCTGAAATTCAGGGGCACCTCGAACTCGCGGCGGCCGGGCTGCTTGAACCGCAAGACCAGCATCGAGAGCGCCTTGAACACGAAGCTCCAGACCACGCCGAACGCGTAGGCCTCGCCCAGGGTCAGCACATTGCCCCGGCTGGCGACGATCGTGAATACCTGGAGCCCGGCGACGGTGTTGATCAGGCGGTAGGACGTGCCATACCGGGGGTGAGGCTTGAGGAACCAGGCGGGCAGGACCCCGTCTTCCGAAACGCGGTTCAAGACGCCATTGGAGCCGACGATCGCCGTGTTGACGGCGCCGGACAAGATCAAGAAGCCGACGAAGACCACGACCGCGTTGAGCCCCAGCCGAGCCCAGTCCGGTCCGATCACGTTCATCGCCAGGCCGCCGATCAGGTTGTTGCTGTACTTGGTAACCCGCGGCCCATCCGGGACGATCATGACAGCCAAGAAGCTGATGAGCGAGGTGAGGAGCAAACTGTAGATGAATACGACCAGCGCCGCGCGCTTGAAGTTCTTGAGCTTGGGACTCTCGACCTCGCGATAGACCTGGGCCAAAGTCTCCTCGCCGCTCATGGCCAGGATCGAGTGACCGAACGCGACCGCTACCCCAAATAGGCCCAGCAGGCTGAGCCAGTTTCCGGTCATGGGACCAGACCGGACGTGTTCGGCAACTGCCGTATGCGCGACAAAGCCCAGGGGATCGACTTGCTTGCCCAGGGGGTCGAGCATCGGCTCGCCGCTGGCCGGGTCGACCTTCTTGTCCAGATTGGGTGTCACGGGGGGCAGCTTGAGCTTCTCCGGATGGACCGCCAGCGTTGCCACGCACCACGCGATCATGACGATTCCCATGATCGTCGTCGCCCCCATGATGATCAGGGCCCGGTCGCTCGATTCATGGATCCCCTTGATGTTGACGCGCCAGAAATAGGCTGTGATCGCCACGGCGATGGCCGCGGCAATCTGGTTCTGATGAGTGGCTGCCACGCTCTGCTGGCTCAGGTGGAGAAAGTCGACCAGCCAGCCGGCAATGTACTGGCCCGCCGAGACGCCGCTGGTTGGCCCGGTGAGGATGTAGTCGAAGAGCAGCGCCGATACCGATAGCTTGGCGAGCGTTCCCCCCAAGGCCTCCTTGACCACACGGTACACGCCGCCGCGCACGAACATCGCGCAGCTTTCGATGTAGATGCTCCGCACCGCGTAGCTGAAGAGCATCACCGCGAGGATGAACCACGGCGCCGCCGCGCCGATCTGAGATTCGACGATGCCGCCGATATAGTAGGCCGTGCTCGCCAGGTCGCACAGAACGATCGCGGCGGTCCGCCAGAACGAGATGAACGTGAACATCACGCTGGTGATGACCAGGACCTGGCCGGCCGAGACTCGAGATCGTCTGGGTCGCGTGAGGGTCGAGCCGTCTGGAGAGAGCGGGTCGGATGAGCTCGAAGGAGGGTCAGCAGCGGCCATCGCCAGTCAGTTCCGGTGGAGTATCGAGCAAAGGCAGGCAGACCAAGCGGTTGATTACAGCGGAGTTAGAGCGCGGTCGTCAATAGGGGCAGGAGCGGCTGGCCCTCCAGCGCAGGTTGCTTGACGCCGCCCGCGCAACCGGTGTTCCAGACTTCCGGCCGCGCTGATGATCACCCGGCCGTGAAGATCGCGAGGGGCGCTTTTGACGGCCTGGCCGACACCGATTTCTCCGAGCTGACTCGGCTTCCGGGCGGCGGACGCAGCTCCATCGTGCCAAACGACTTCGGATGCTAACCGTCGGTCCGCATAATCGTCAAACCCGATGCCCGCGATCCTGAACTGAACGCCCTTGCTTGGCAGCAGACGCGAACGCGGGGTATATTAAGTCAAAAGCAGCGCGGAGTTGCCAGTCGTTGGGTTTCCGAGTTTTCTGACTGCGAGCGGGAGTGCTCCGATGTCCACTGCTGGAAAAGTTCTTGCCGGACTGGTGATGCTGATCCTGGTGGTCTGGATTGTTCTGGCCGCCGGGGTAGCGCGTCTTAACACCAATGGCAATGAGGTACTGGACCGCGTGCGCAAGGAGGTTGAGAAGCTCAGAGTTGACGTGGATCAGACTCAAGTCGATATCGCAGGGCTGCGCGATCAAACCTCCAGCATCCAGGAAAAGGTCGACCACGATCTGACCGTGCTCCGCGACCGACAGGTTCAACTCGAGAAAAGCCGCTCGCAAATCGTCGAGAGCCTGGAGCGTTACAAGTATCAACTCAGCACGGTCGAAGAGTCCGTCAAGAGTGCACAGGCGCTGCTCCAGCATCGAAACGAAGAGCGAGACGCCGACAAGAAGGCCCTCGCCGATACCCGCTCCGAGGTACAGACGCTGATGGCCGACAGCAGCCAGCTCATGAATCGGCTCGACTCGCTGCGCAAGACCTTCCAGAAGACCTACCAGGAGAACGTCGAGAATCTCGGCAAGCACTGATCCCGCGTTCGCGGAGCGATCGCGTGGGCGCGGAGATGAGCCGACGTCGGCAATGCGCGACGAAACCCCGTAGACCGAGCGGCACCAGGTCGGATGACTTTTGCTGACGAAATTCAATCCTGTCCGAAGGAACAAAACTGGGTCGGCATCGTTGCCAACAGTTCTTCCGGACTCGGGCACGGCGTACCGCTCGTTCATCGGCTTGTCGGGGAGTTGCAACGGGTCGGACTGGGTGCCGAGATCGCCTGGACTCCCGAAGAGCGCCGCGCGCTCGTGGACCGTGCGTCGGCCGATACGGGGTGCCGATGTTTGGTGGCGGTCGGGGGCGACGGTACCGTGTCGGCCCTGGTCAACGAACGGCCTTCAGTGCCGATTTCGGTGCTTCCATCCGGAACGGAGAACCTGTTCGCGGGTCATTTCGGCTTCAGCCGCGACATCGGCGCGCTCGCCGCGACGATCGCTCGCGGTCAATCCGTGCCGGTCGATGTGGGACAGGGCTTGGGGCGGCGGTTCGTGCTCATGGCTGGCTTCGGCTTCGACGGCGACATCGTCACTCGCCATCACAGGTCGCGCACGTCGCGAATCGGTGTCGTGCGGCCAACCCACCGCATTGCGTACGTCGAACCGATCTTGCGATCAAGCTTGTTTTATCGGTTTCCCACTGTCAACGTACGTATCGCCGACCCGGGGGCCGAGGAGTCTCTGGCCGGCACCACGGTCTTCGTGTTCAACATGCCGCGCTATGCGCTTGGCCTGCCTTTTGCCCCCGAGGCCCGGGAGGACGACGGCTGGCTCGACCTGGTCGTCTTCCGCGACCCAGGGCCATTTCAGGCTTTATATTACCTCTGGAGAGTGTTCTGCCGGAACCACCTGCGGCATCCCAGCGTGTTTCATCGCCGGGTAAAGCAAGTCGTTTTAAGCGCCAGAATACGGTACCGGTCCAGCTTGACGGCGATCCCGGTGGAATCGTCCTGCCTGCCGGTCCCGCCGGCGGGGAGAATGGACAGGTGGCCGGCGACGCCGGGAGACTGGACCTTGCCGATCGGCTTCCCGCCGGCGTGGCGACTCAGACGGCCGCGGAATGGAGAGTGGAAATCCTCCCCGCGGCCTTGAGCGTGATGGCCGTCTGCGAGCGCCAGGTCGCGCCGGCGCGACTTCCGCTCGTCAGACAACGGCTGGTGCGATAGGATAAGTGGTCCGTTGTCCGTTGCTCGAGAAGGGAGAAGGTAAACAGAATCACGTCGACGCACTTTAGCACCTTCCACGAGCATCCGTTCCGTAGACCAAGCACCGACCATCGACGACTGACAACGGACAACGGACCACGGACCACGGACAACGGACAACGGACAACGGACCACTGACAACTGAAGGAGCCACGGATGGTCCCACCCAATCCGGTCAAGGTTGGATCCGTCGAGATCGGCACCAAGCGAGCCTTGGCATTGATCGCCGGTCCTTGCGTGATGGAGCCGGGCGACATGACGATCCGGATCGCCCGGCGCCTGCTTGCGATCTGCGGCCAGTTGGGGATCCCGCTGATTTTCAAGGCGTCGTTCGACAAGGCCAACCGGACGTCCGGATCGAGCTACCGGGGACCCGGGCTGGTCGAGGGGATGAAGATTTTCGGCCAGGTCAAGCGGGAGACCGGTGTGCCAGTAACCACCGACCTGCACGAAATCAGCCAGGCAACTCCCATCGCCGAAGTTGTTGACTTGCTTCAGATTCCAGCCTTTCTCGCACGACAGACCGACCTCCTGGAGGCAGCGGCCCGAACCGGCCGGCCGGTCAACGTGAAGAAAGGTCAGTTCATGGCGCCGTGGGACATGAGCAACGTGGTGGCGAAGCTCGTGCATTCGGGCGCCTCGGGCGTCGTCTTGACCGAGCGCGGCACGACGTTTGGGTATGGGCGGCTGGTCAACGATTTTCGGGCGATTCCCCAGATGCAGGCGACCGGTGCACCGGTCGTCTTTGATGCGACTCACTCCGTCCAGCTCCCGAGCGCGGGGGCAGGCGGGACGGCCTCTTCAGGCCAGCGTGAGATGATTCCGACGTTGGCGAAGGCCGCCGTTGCGGCCGGTTGCGACGCCCTGTTTTTGGAAGTGCACCCTGACCCGGACCAGGCGCTTTCCGACGGACCGAATTCCTGGTATCTCGATCAGCTCGAAGATTTGCTGCGAACCTGCCTGCGAATCCGAGCCGCGGTATCGAGCGCGTGATGGGATTCGGAAGAGCCGATCCCGAACGACGTCCGTCAGAGTAGGCGTAGAATTGAGCATCTGAACCGCGGCCGAACCAGGACGGCGCGGTGGTCGTAGGATCGAAAAGCGGCAAGCCGCCGCGAAACAGTCTCGCCACGCGCCGATCGATCGTTCACAATGGGTGAGACGCGTCGCTTTTGCATCTCTACAGGAGTATCCTGGTTTGATTAGACCTCATTCGACCCGCGGCGGATTATTGATTCTCGGTCTCATCCTCGGCTTGTCGTGCGGTTGCGATTACTCGGCTCCCGAATCCTTCACACCGTCGAGTGCGAATCTGCCCCGCGATTTATCCCCCTTGGGCGGCAAGATATCACCGACTGCGAGCACGCGCCCGGCTTCCGGTTCGCGCAGGCGCGAAGAGCGCGCCGCGATTCTGGAGAGCTCGATCACGCTGATCCAGAAGGCGGCCCTTCAACCGGGAGGCAGGAACTTCGATCTGGCGATCCAAAAGCTGAATCATTACTTCGAAGGGACGAGTCTCCAGGATTATTCGCTCAACCCGGCCGCACGTGCCTACCTGGAAACCCAACTGACGCCCCAGATGCTAAAGGAGCTCGAAAACCGCAATTGGGTGCCTCGGGATACCCGGCATATCGAAGATTGCATGATGTACTACGGAATCGCCAGCCGGATTGCGGGTACGGGCGAGGACCTCGCGCGGGTGCGACGCGTGTTCGATTGGGTCGTCCGCCAGGTTCAACTCGTGCCGGCCGGCTCTCTGGCACCTGGCCAGATGCCTCAAGCGTACGCGCGCCCCTATGATGTGCTGCTTCGGGGCATGGCGACCGAGGCCGAAGGCTACTGGGCCGAGCGCACCTGGCTGTTCATGGCGTTGTGCCGGCAACTCGGCATCGACACGGGCCTCGTCACTTATTCCAAAAGCAATACGCTGGTTTACCAGGTGCCCAGATACGGATCGAACGTCGACGCCGAAGCGACCCTCATGGGTCTGCGCAGGCCTCCCAGACCTCCCATCGTCTGGATTTGCACGGTGCTGATCGACGACAAGGCGTATCTGTTCGACGCTCGAATTGGGCTGGAGATCCCCGGTCCCGGGGGATTGAGTGTTGCGACGCTCGACCAAGCCCTTACGGACCCCGAGATCCTCGAACGCATGAATTTGCCGGGCCGCTTGCCCTATGGAACCAGCCGGGCATCGTTGCTCGGCAGCCCGACCAAGATAGGCATTCTGATAGATTCCAGCTCCGGGCTTTTCTCGCCCAAGATGAGGCTCTTGCAACAAGAGCTAGCCGGCCAGGACCGCACGATCCTCTACCGCGATCCCGCGGAACAACGCGACCATTTTGTCCGGGTGCTGGGCGATCGCCTGGGCGAAGTCAAGATGTGGGCGCTGCCCCTGGAAGTTGAGACGCGACTGTTCAGCGACTCGAGGTTCGTCGCGTCGATCCAGGCGTCGCTCTTCCTTTTCCAGCGCGATTTCCCGTTGGTCTACGCACGGGTCAAGCACCTTCGCGGCGAGTACAAGGCGGCGATCGCGGAATATATCGCATTACGGCTCAAGAAGGACGCTCCGCTGGTCACGAACAAGAAACAGACGATCAAGCAGGACGTTCAGGAGGGACTGGACATCTATGCGAGCTACTATCTTGCGCTTGCCCATCTCGAGTCCAATAATCTCGAGAACGCCGCGCTTATGTTTCGCAAGACGCTCGAGCTCCTGCCGGAATACGGGCCAAGGCAGCCTTATTACAACATGTTCCGCTGGGGAGCCAACGCCAACCTCGGCCGGATCTATGAAGCCCAGAAAGATTATCGCCGGGCGCTCGAGTGCTACACGCAGCTTGATCCGACCTTCCAGTATGTTGGCAACCAGATCCGGGCTCGCGATCTGGTCTGGCGCAACCCCATGGCCGGCGCCGAGTCGCCGGCGCCGGCCGATGGAAGCAAGCCGAAGCGCTAGCTGACGGTCAGAGTACCCGTGGCGTTGCTGGGGTTGTAGTCGAATTCGCCCGCGAATGCCACGGCGACGGCCCCAATGTAGCTGCCTGGCGAATCATCGGCTGGCGGGATCGCGATGCCCATCACGGTTGCCATGCCGTTGCTGTCGGTGGTCGCCGGCGCTGTCGTCGTGCCGAGAGTGAAGCTGACCGTGACACCGGAGAGTGCGGCGCCGGTGACCGTCGAGGTCAGGGTTGCCGTCAACGTGGCCGTACCGCTGGCAACGGTGCCGGTGCCGACGACGTTCATGAAGGTGGTATCGGCCGGGCTGACGACCAGGTCGCCGGTGCCGCTGCTGCCACTGAAGGTGGTGTCGCCCGCGAAGCTGGCCACGACGCCGTTGGGGTCGGTGCCGACCGGGTCGCTGGTCGGCACGCCGGTCAAGGTCGCGACGCCGCTGCTATTGGTAATGGCGGTACCCACGGAGGCGCCGTCGAGCATGAAGGAGACCGTTTCATTGGCGATCCCCGCACTGCTGGCGCTGGAGGTGACGGTGGCCATCAGTGTCGCGGTCCCGCCGAACGAGGCGGATCCCGAGACGGCGGTGACCGTGGTGGCGATGCCCTGGACAACCGTCAGGTCGCCGGTTCCGCTGCTGGCACTGTAGTTGGTATTACCCGCGAAGTTGGCCACGACGGCGCCCGGGTAGGTGCCGGCCGGTTCGGTGTTGGCGACGCCGGTCAAGGTGGCGACGCCGTTGCTGTTGGTGGTGGCGGTGCCGACCGCGGTCCCGTTGAGCGTGAAGGAAACCGTTTCCCCCGCAATCCCCACACCGGTCACGTTCGAGGTGAGGGTGGCGGTCAGGTTGGCCGTTCCGCCCGACGCCGCAGCGCCCGAAACAGCCGTGACGTTGGTGGCGGCCTGGCTGACGACCAGGTCGCCGGTACCGCTGCTGCCGCTATAGGTGGTGTCGCCCGCGAAGGTGGCCACGACGCCGTTGGGGTCGGTGCCGACGGGGTCGCTGGTCGGGACGCCGGTCAAGGTGGCGATGCCGCTGCTATTGGTAACGGCGGTACCCACGGAGGCGCCGTCGAGCATGAAGCTGACCGTTTCGTTCGCGAGCCCCGCGTTGCCTGTACTCGAGGAGAGGGTGGCCGTCAGCGTCGCCGTCCCGCCGAAGGACGCGGAGCCCGAGACGGCGGTAACGGTGGTGGCGACGCCCTGGGCGACGGTCAGGTCGCCGGTGCCGCTGCTGCTGGTGTAGTTGGTATTGCCCGCGAAGTTGGCGACGACGGCGCCCGGGTAGCTGCCAGCGGGTTCGGTATTGGGGACGCCCGTCAAGGTGGCGACGCCGCTGCTGTCTGTGGTTGCGTTGCCGACCGAGGTCCCGTTGAGCGTGAAGGAGACCGGTTCGTCCGCGAGGTCCGCGCCGGTTACGCTCGAGGAGAGAATGGCGATCAGGGTGGCCGTTCCGCCCGACGCCGCGGTGCCCGAAACAGCGGTGACGTTGGTGGCGGCCGGGCTGACGACCAGGTCGCCCTTACCGCTGCTGCCACTGTAGGTGGTGTCGCCCGCGAAGTTGGCCACGACGCCGTTGGGGTCGGTGCCGACGGGGTCGCTGGTCGGGACGCCGGTCAAGGTGGCGACGCCGCTGCTATTGGTCATGGCCGTACCCACCGAGGCGCCGTCGAGCGAGAAGGAGACCGTTTCGTTCGCGATCCCCGCACTGGTGCTACTGGAGGTGAGGGTGGCCGTCAGCGTCGCGGTCCCGCCGAAGGACGCGGAGCCCGAGACGGCGGTAACCGTGGTGGCGACGCCCTGGACGACGGTCAGGTTGCCGGTCCCTGTGCTGGACTCGTAGTTCGTGTCGCCGGCGAAGGTGCCCACGACAGCGCCGGGGTAGGTGCCGACGGGTTCGGTGTTCGGGACGCCGGTCAAGGTGGCGACGCCGCTGCTGTTGGTCGTGCTGTTGCCCACCGAGACCCCGCTGAGCAAGAACTCGACCGTTTCATTCGCAATTCCCGCGCCGGTTACGCTCGAGGTGAGGGTGGCGGTGAGGGTAGCCGTTCCGCCCGACGCCGCGGCGCCCGACACCGCGGTGACCGTCGTGGCGGCCTGGGCGACAGTCAGGTTGCCGGTGCCGCTGCTGGACGAGTAGGTGGTGTCGCCCGCGAAGGTGGCCACGACCGCGTTGGAGTAGGTGCCGGCTGGTTCTGTGTTGGCGACGCCGGTCAAGGTGGCGACGCCGCTGCTGTTGGTCGTGGCGGTGCCGACCGCGGTCCCGCTGAGCGTGAAGGAGACCGTTTCGTTGGCAATCCCCGCACTGGTCGCACTGTTGGCGAGAGTGGCTGTCAGCGTCGCGGTGCCGCCGAAGGACGCGGAGCCGGAGACAGCGGAGACAGTGGTGGCGGTGCCCTGGACAACGGTCAGGTCGCCGGTGCCGCTGCTACTGCTATAGGTGGTGTCGCCCGCGAAGTTGGCCACGACGGCGCCGGGGTAAGAGCCGGCTGGTTCCGTGTTGGCGGCGCCCGTCAAGGTCGCGACGCCGCTGCTGTCGGTGGTGGCCGTGCCGACCGAGGTCCCGTTGAGCGTGAAGCTGATCGTTTCGTTCGCAATTCCCGTGCTGGTCGCGCTGGAGGTGAGGGTGGCGGTCAGGGTGGCCGTTCCGCCCGACGCCGCGGTACCCGAGACAGCGGAGACCGTGGTGGCGGTGCCCTGGACGACGGTCAGGTTGCCGGTGCCGCTGCTGCCGCTGTAGGTGGTGTCGCCGGCGAAGGTGGCTACGACGGCGCTGGGGTAGGTGCCGGCGGGTTCCGTGTTGGCAACGCCCGTCAAGGTGGCGACGCCGTTGCTGTTGGTGATGGCGGTGCCGACCGAGGTCCCGTTGAGCGTGAAACTGACAGTTTCGTTCGCAATTCCCGTACTGGTCGCGCTGGAGGTGAGGGTTGCGGTCAGGGTTGCCGTTCCGCCCGACGCCGCGGTACCCGAGACAGCGGTGACGGTGGTGGCGACGCCCTGGACGACGGTCAAAGCACCGGTGCCGCTGCTGGCACTGTAGGTGGTGTCGCCCGCGAAGTTGGCGACGACGGCGCCGGGGTAGGTGCCGGCGGGTTCGGTGTTGGCGACACCGGTCAAGGTGGCGACGCCGCTGCTGTTGGTGGTGGCGGTGCCGACGGAGGTCCCGTTGAGAACGAACGAGACTTTTTCGTTGGCAATCCCCGCGCTGGTTGCGCTGGAGGTGAGGGTGGCGGTCAAGGTGGCCGTTCCGCCCGACGCCCCGGTGCCCGAGACGGCAGTGACACTGGTGGCGACGCCCTGGGCGACGGTCAGCGCGCCGGTGCCGCTGCTGCCATTGTAGTCGGTGTCGGCCGTGAAGGTGGCCACGACGGCGCCGGGGTAGGTGCCGGCGGGTTCAGTGTTGGCGACGCCGGTCAACGTGGCGACGCCGCTGCTGTTGGTGGTGGCGGTGCCGACGGAGGTCCCGTTGAGCGTGAAGGAGATCGTTTCGTTCGCAACCCCCGCGCTGGTGACGCTGGAGGTGAGGGTGGCAGTCAGGGTGGCAGTTCCGCCCGACGCCGCGGTGCCCGAAACGGCGGTGACGGTGGTGTCGGCCGGGCTGACGACCAGGTCGCCGGTGCCGGTGCTGGCGCTGTAGCCCAATGTGGAGTCGCCCGCGAAGCTGGCCACGACGACACCGCTGTGGGTGCCGCCAGAGTCCTTGGTCGTGACGCCCGTCAGGGTTGCGATGCCGCTGTTGCTGGTGGTGGCGGAGCCGACCGAGGTTCCGTCGAGCGTGAAGTTGACCGTTTCGTTCGCTATCGGCTGGCCGGAGACGGTGGAGGTCAGGGTGGCCGTCAGCGTCGCGGTTCCACCGAAGGTCGCGGTGCCGTCAACGCTCGTGAGGCTGGTGTTGGCCTCGGTGACTGTCAAGTCGCCGGTTCCCACGCTCGACTTGTCTCTGATATTTCCAGCGAAGAATGCCACGACCCCACCGGTGTCGGTCCCGGGCGAGTCGGAGGTCGGCACGCCCGACAGCGTGGCGACGCCGCTGCTATCCGTCTCGGCGACCCCGGCGAAGGCGCCATCGAGGGTAAATGAGACCGGCACGTTCGCAAGCGATTCTCCGCTGGCCGAGGTCACGATCGCGGTCAGGGTCGCGGTCCCACCCACGGACGCAGTGCCGGAGACGCCGGTCACGACCGACGATTCACGGTGGTCTGTCAGGTGGGGAGCCGAGCCGTTGCCCGTGGCCACTGAGAGGGCGATCACACCGCCGGGCCCGAAGATCCCGGTCGTATCGAGAATCGCGGCGTCGAAGGCGTTGATCGCGCTGGTGATCAGAGTCGCCGCATCCGAGTTGCTGCTCTCACTGGCGATCGCGTTGCCCGTGCTGATCAGGCTGGCGACGGCCTGGTCAACGGTGTTGGAGAATTTGGGCTGCGTCACCTGGAGCGCTGCGTGGACATCGGCCTGGTAGGCCACTGTCTCGGCCAGCATCGTGGTGCTTGCGTCCGCCGGCGCCAGCGGCACCGCAGCGTTCAGACCTTCCGCGATGTTATTCAGGTTGCTCTCAAAGCTCTGGGTGGCGGTCGCGTAGGCGGTTAGCTCCGTGTGCAGCGAGAGCAGCGGACCGCCCGTGAGGGAATTGATGGCGTTCTGGGCCCCGGTCGCGAAATCGGTATCGGAGAGCAACCCAACCGCGTTTTGCTCGTTCAGCGCACTTCCGTCGGCGACCATCCGCTGGCCCTGGAGCAAGAGCAAGGTGTCGAGGTTGGGGAAGTCAACGAAAAGCTTGGCGTTGAGCTGCTGCGCGTAGCTCGCATACATGCTCTGGAGCTCAGTGACATAGCCGTCGCCGTCAACCGTACCGGCCGCAAGGTCGGCCGACGGACCGCTGGTGAGCTGCGATTCGAGCGACGAGAGCACCCGGTAGATGATGGCGTTGGATGTGTCCTTGCCTTGCTGCGCCTGCACGATCAGCGTGTCGAGCGCCGGCGGGAGCTGGAAAGTCTCGCTCGACGCCGCCAGGAGCGCCCGCGCTTCGAGCGCCTCGACACGGAAATCCGGGCGCCGGCCCGCCCGCTTGCGTTGTCTGTCTTTTGTGTCGAAGTTCATCGTTCACCTACTGAGTCTCGAGGGACGCGATCTTACCCGTTTTTAGTTTCGACGAAGAGTGCTGCCAACTTGTCGAATTCATGTAACTTAACCTTCATACTTTCCGCAGTTGCGGCACCTTCGGTTTGACAAGAGAAACCCGCGGGCCGCACGCGAGCGGCATCTTCAGACCCACTGATCCAGGTCCTCAATGGGGTTTCGTGATCCTGGGAGGGCGAGGCTCCGTCCGAGCCATGCAAACAACCGGCTCACACGGAGGTTCGCGCTGCCCGAATCGTGCAAGGCCATTCAGGCGTCGGCCGAACCCGCCGGCGATCACGGCAATGTCAGCATTCGATCATGAAAAGCGTCATGCATATGGTCTGGCTTCGGCACCTTCCCACGATACGGCTGCCGCGACGACGCTGGCAGCTATTACGCCCACCATCCTGGTTCATCTGCGCAAACCGATCCGGGTTTGCAACTTGGTCTGGCGCAACTCCATGGCCGGCGCCGACTCGCTGGCGCCGGCCGATCGAGCTAAGCCGGAGCGCTAGCTGACGGTCAAAGTGCCCGTGGCGTTGCCCGAGTTGTAATCGGTATTGCCCGCGAACGCCACGGCGACGGCCCCTGGGTAGCTGCCTGGAGAATCATCCGATGCCGGAATCGCGACACCCATAACGGTTGCCACACCGTTGCTATCGGTCGTCGCCGGCTCTGTCGTCGTGCCGAGAGTAAAGTTGACCGTGACACCGGAGAGCGCAGCGCCCGTGACTGCCGAGGTCAGGGTTGCCGTCAACGTGGCTGTACCGCTCGCGACGGTGCCTGTGCCGGCGACGCTCGCGAAGGTGACGCCGGCCGGGGTGACGGTCAGGTCGCCCGTGCCATTGCTGGCGGTGTAGTTGGAGTCGCCCGCAAAGCTGGCCGCGACGCCGTTGGGGTCGGTGCCAACCGGGTCGCTAGTCGCGACGCCTGTCAAGGTGGCGACACCGCTGCTATTGGTGGTGGCGTTGCCGACCGAAGTCCCGTCGAGCGTGAAGTCTACCGTTTCGTTTGCAATCCCCGCGCTGGTTTCGGTCGAGGTGAGGGTGGCCGTCAGCGTCGCGGTCCCGCCAAAGGATGCGGTGCCAGAGACGGCTGTGGTGGTTGTGCCGGCCTGGGTGACCGTCAGGGTGCCGGTGGCGTTGGTGGCTGCGTTGTAGTTGGAGTCGCCCGCGAAGCTCGCCACGACGGCACAGGGTAACTGCCAACGGCGTCTGTGGTCGCGACGCCCGTCAAGGTGGCGACGCCGCTACTGCTGGTGGAAGCGGTACCCACGGAGGTTCCGTTGAGTGTGAAGCTGACGGTTTCGTTGGCGATCCCCGCGCTGGTGACGTTCGAGGTGAGTGTGGCCGTCAACGTCGCGGTCCCGCCGTAAGTGGCTGAGCCTGAAACGCTCGCCAGGGTGGTGTCGGCCGGGCTGACGACTAGGTCGCCGGTGCCGCTGCTGGCGTTGTAGCCCGCTGTGGAGTCGCCCGCGAAGCTGGCCGCGACAACGCCAGTATGAGTTCCGAACGGCGTCCGTGGTCGCGACTCCCGTCAAGGTGGCGATACCGCTGCTGTCGGTGCTGGCGGAGCCGACCGAGGTCCCGTCGAGCGTGAAGCCGACCGTTTCGCCCGAAATCGGCTGGCCGGTGACGGCGGACGTCAGAGTGGCTGTCAGCGTCGCGGTCCCGCCAAAGCTCGCGGTGCCGGCGACGCTGGTGAGGCTGGTATCGGCCTGGGTGACTGTGAGGTCGCCGGTTCCCGTGCTGGACTTGTCTTTCATATTTCCAGCGAAGAACGCCGCCACCCCACCGGTGTCGGTTCCAACCGAGTCGGAGGTCGGTACGCCCGACAGCGTGGCGACGCCGCTGCTATCCGTGTCGGCGACGCCGGCGAAGGCGCCGTCGAGGGTGAAGGATACGGCCACGCCCGAGATCGCCTGGCCGCTGGAGGAGGTCAGGGTCGCGGTCAGCGTCGCGGTCCCACCGAGTGACGCAGTGCCCGACACACTGGTCAGGCTCGACGACTCACGGTGGTCGGTCAGGTGGGGACCGAAGCCGCGGCCCGTGGCCAGGGAGACGGCGATCACGCCCTGGGGCCCAAAGACCCCAGTCGTATCGAGAATCGCGGTGTCGAAGGCGTTGATCGCGGTGGTGATTTGTGTCGCCGCGTCCGAGTTGCTGCTATCGGTGGCGATCGAGTTGGCTGTGCTGATCAGGCTGGCGACGGCCTGGTCAACGGTGTTGGAGATATTGGGGTGCGTTACCTGGAGCGCAGCGTGGATATCGGCCTGGTAAGCCACGGTGTCGGCCAGCATCGTTGTGCTTGCCTCCGCCGGCGTCAGCGGCACCGACGCGTTCAAGCCATTCGCGATATCGGTCAGGCTGTTTTCAAAATTCTGGGTCGCGGTCGCGTAGCCGCTCAAGGGCGTGTGCAGCGAGTAAAGCGGACCGGCCGTCAGGGAATTGATCGCCGTCTGGGCCTGGGCTGTAAACTGCGAGCTGCTGAGCAGGCCGACCGTGTTTTGCTGGTTCAATGCACTTTCGTCGGCCACGATCCGCTGGCCCTGGAGGACAAGCAGCGTGTCAACGTTGGGAAACTCAGGCAGAAGCTGCCCGTTAACGTTCTGCTCGTAGCTCGATTCCACGCTTTGGACCTCGGTGACAAACCCGTTCCCGTCAACCGTACCGGCCTGAAGGTTGGCTAGAGGTCCGCTGGTGAGCTGAGTTTCGAGCGCTTTGAGCATGCGGTGGATCGCGGCGGGAGCCGTGTCCTTGCCTTGCCTTGCCAGCACGATCAAGTTTTCCAGCGACGGGCCGGCGAATGTCCCGGCGGACGCCGTAAGCAACGCCCGTTGCTCCAACGCCTCGACACGGAAAACCTGGCCTCGGCCCACACGCCTACGTTGGCTGTCTCTGCTCTGGGAGTTCATCATTCACCTGCTGAGTCCGTTGGTTGCCATCCACTTTGGTTGTCAGTTCCTGCGAGCAAACCCGCTCATATGCGCGCCATCATCCATTGTTGCGTGTATTCGAGAGCGCGTCAATCCGAAACTTCTAGAAAGAAAGGGAAGGTCGGGCAATTTAGCCTAGCTATATTACGTCGGCTCGGCAAGATATTTTACACTCGCCTTTAAGTTTGTCGGCATCCGATCATGAACGGCGTCATGCATCTGGTCTGTTTTCGGCACCGACGACGTAACCCGAATCTAGAATATGGAATAGGGCGTCTGGGAGGTGGAATCAGGGCATGGTTCAACTTCCGGATGGTCGCGAGTGACAGTAGCTGGGTGGCTGGGGCCGAGCTGGCGATAGCCAGCGAGCCCCCGGTGCACCAGCCTCGGATCTGGGGGCGCCGCCCTGCGGGCGTCAACCCCAGCCAACCCCAACGCGCACCCTGCTCTTGAACCATGCCGAATCCGGGACCAACCGTTTTCGAGATGCGACCGCCGCGCACAGATTAGGAACGGTGTTTTTGGCGAGACTCACGCCAGCACGGTTCGAAACAGCGGCGGGCTAGCCGAAATGTTGAGCGGACGCACAGGCCTGACGCGGTGTCGATCAGTCGCGCGGGCCGCCGCTGCGCAGATCCTTGGCGGTGCCGGATTCATACGGCCGGAAGTTGTCCCGGAACAGACCGGCGAGTCGCCCAGCGGTCGCGTCGTAGGCGATCGGATCGGACCAGGAATCCCTCGGCCAGAGGATCTTTTCGGGGACTTCGGGGCATTGCGTGACGACGTTCAGTCCGAATACCGGATCGACGCGGGTGGGGGCATGCTTGAGCGCGCCGGAGTGGATCGCGTCGATGATCGCGCGGGTGAAACGGAGCTTGACGCGAGATCCGGCGCCGTAGGAACCTCCGCTCCAGCCGGTGTTGATCAGCCAGGCACCGGTGTGGTGTTGCCGCATTTTGGCCGCGAGCAGTTCGGCGTACTTGGAGGGATGCCAGACCAGGAACGGGCCGCCGAAGCAAGCCGAGAAGGTCGCTTGTGGTTCGGAAACGCCGACTTCGGTACCAGCGACCTTGGCCGTGTAGCCGCTGATGAAGTGGTACATCGCCTGAGCGGGCGTCAGTTTGCTCACCGGGGCCAGGACCCCGAAGGCGTCGCACGTCAAGAAAATCACGTCCGTGGGGTGACCGGCCACGGCAGGAATCAGGGCGTTCTGGATGAACTCGAGCGGATAGGCCCCGCGCGTGTTTTCGGTGATTCGCGGATCGGAGAAGTCGACGCGGCGATCGATCTCGTCGAGCACGACGTTCTCGAGCACGGACCCGAAGTGCAGCGCCTGAAAGATGTCGGGCTCGGACTCGAGGGCCAGGTCGATCGTTTTGGCGTAACAGCCCCCCTCGATATTGAAGATGCCGTCATCGGCCCAGCAGTGTTCGTCGTCGCCGATCAGCAGGCGCTTGGGATCGGCCGACAGTGTCGTCTTGCCCGTTCCCGACAGCCCGAAGAGGACCGAGGGCCGGTGCGTTTTCTTGTCCGCCGTCGCCGAGCAGTGCATCGACAAGATGCCCCGTTTCGGCATCAGGTAGTTCATGATCGTGAAGACGCCCTTCTTCATCTCGCCGGCATATTCCGTGCCCAGGATCACGACCTCGCCGTCCTCGATGCTGATGTCGACGCTCGTCTTGGAGGTCATGCCGGTCGTCAGACGGTTGGCGGGGAACTCGCCCGCGTTGTAGATCACGTAATCGGGCTTGCCGAACGAAAGAAGCTGTTCGCGGGTCGGGCGAATCAGCATGATGTGCATGAAGAGCGCGTGGTAGGGTCGTGAGCAAATGACCCGAACTTTGACCTGGTGGTCCGGGTGCCAGCCGGCGAACCCGTCAACGCAGTAGAGCCGGCTGCGCGTGTTGAGGTAGTCCTTGGCGCGCTCACGGTTGATCTCGAAGCTCGTTGGCTCGAGCGGGACATTCACCGGGCCCCACCAGACTTCGTGCTCCGATTGGGGCCGCCGGACGATCCGCTTGTCCCTGGGCGAGCGCCCGGTCTTCGCGCCCGAGTACGCAACCAAGGCGCCCCTGTCGGCAATCCGCGTCTTGGCATCGAAGCGGATCGCCTCCTCATACAATATCGACGGGGGAAGATTGCGGCGGATGTCCTCGACCGTGATTCCCTGTTCTTCAAGGCGGAACGGTGTCATGGTCCGGGGTCTCACTGAGTTGGGTTCGGTGCCAGCATGCTATTCGTGAGTGGCGCAGACACCGGAAAGCTGAGCACTCTGGTCTTCGCTGCGCGGTCGATCGACGAGCTCTTGCCGGAAGATCGCTATCGATTCAGGAGCTTCGATCCCGAGCCGGACCTGGTTGCCCCGGAGGCCCACCACGGTGACGCGGATGTTGCCGTTGATCACGATCGTCTCGTTCAGCTTGCGGCTTAGAACTAACATGGTCGCAGACTCCTTTCAACCCTTGTGTGTTGCAGGGGAGGCTGCCCTCCCCACGCGTGGTGCTGGTGTTAGGTTCGACTCGATCCGAGTTGTGCTGAATCGACAGGGGGCCAGCTTGCGCACAGTCGGGCGGCGCAAGGACCTCGATGCCGTTACATACCTGACGCACGCCCTCCACTCCGGCGGCAATCTCTTGAGCGACTTGCTTGAGATAATGGGAGGGAAGGCGGCCCCCCAGATGGAGGATGTCGCCGCGTGCGACGCACGTGACGTCGCGAAGCGCAAGGTAACTGCTTTCTCGAATACGCTTCTCGGCCTGGCAGCCGATCAGCGGTTGGGGGGAACGAACTGAATCTTCGCGGTCGTCGCTGGCAGGATAAGCTAGGTTCACGGCGCCCTCTCCTTGGCCTCGCGATGGTGAAACCACCAACGAACCTGAGAATGCGGCAGCCGTTACCGCCCAGATCCTCCGCTCAGCAATCACGTCCCGCCTCTCCGTCGGCCGGAAAGGCAAGAACAGGACGCAAAAAAACCCCGCTTATGCGAAATACATCGCATCACGGGGCCGCCATAGCCGAAGGCCGATTGCCCATCATGAGCAACGACGCCTCTAGTGTAACGGGGCTGGATTGGTGAGTCAATGCCGCTTTTGCTCTTGTGTCGTACGAATTCGCGTTCGCTGCCCTCTTCCCAACTCCGTTGGGTGCGAGGTATCTTATAGCTCAAGGGCCGGAGCGATCTGGAACAGGCGCTCCGGAGGGGTCTTGAGAGCCCACGCTGCCACCTGAGAACGGGGGAGCGTGGGCTTTTTTTTTGGCTTTTCCATCCGAGAGGGACTCCGATGGACGCGGACCGGTTGTTGGAACGTTATCGCGAGCTGCAATCGTACCTGAATTGGACCAACGACGACGCAACGCGGATCGCCACGGCCGCTCCGCTCCTGGAAACTTGCTTCCAGAGGCTTGTTAACGATTTTTACGCCGAGATCGAGCGCCATCCGGCGCGCGCAAGGTCATCACCGGTGGCCAGCCGCAGATCGAGCGTCTCAAAGGCACCTTGATTCAGTGGGTCCGCGAGCTCCTGGGCGGGCGATATGACGCGGATTACGTTCTTCGCCGCTGGCGCGTCGGCTGGCGGCACGTCGAGATCGGTCTCGATCAGGTTTATACAAACGTGGCACTTTCCCGGCTGCGCATGGGGCTATTGCGTTGCCTCGAGGAACGTTGGCCAGGCGATGAATGGCAGCTCCGGGAAACCGTTCGATCGATCCACAAGCTTCTCGATCTCGACCTGGCCATCATCGAGGACGCTTATCAAAGCGAATACATGTCACGACTTCAGCGAGCCGAGCGGCTGGCGACCCTGGGCCAGGTCGCCGGGGGCGTCGCCCATGAGCTGCGGAACCCGTTGAACGTCGTCAAGACTTCGGTTTACTATCTATTGAATGCGCGAAATCCTACGCCTCAAAAGAACGCCGACCACTTGAAGCGGATCGAGCGAAACGTCGAGTTGGCCGACAATGTGATCTCGTCGCTGTCGAGTTTCGCCAGGCTCCCCGTTCCGGAACTTCGGCCGATCGAAGTCGAGGCCCTGGTGCGCGAGGCCCTGGAAATCAATCATCCGAAAGAAGGAATTGAACTGGAAATCGATTGTCCTTCGGAGCTGCCCCCAGCGCTGGGCGACCCCGACCAGCTTCGAAATCGCGGTTGGGAACCTGATTCGCAATGCCAGCGACGCGATGCCGCAAGGGGGCCGGCTGGTGGTCTCGGGGTGCCTGGTCGATGGGTCCATCGAAGTTTCGGTTTCGGATACCGGCGTTGGAATCGACCCCAACGACCTGGCTCGGATCATGGAGCCGCTGTATTCGACCAAAGCCCGGGGGCTGGGATTGGGGCTTGCCATTGCGCGATCGATCGTGGAAAAGAATCAGGGGAGCCTGCGTGTGCGGAGCGAGCTGGGACGCGGCAGCACCTTCACGGTTCGCTTGAGCGCGTCGCACGGTGATGGAGCAACTGATGAGCAATGGCAATGAGCCACGGATCCTGGTCGTGGACGACGACGCGGACATCTGTCACAACCTGCTCGACATCCTGGTGATCGAAGACGACGACGACGCGCGAGAAAACCTCCGCGACATTCTCGAGCTGGACCTTTACCGGGTGGTGACGGCCGGTACCGCCGCCGAAGCTTTCGCTCGCGACGATTGGCCGCGCTTCTCGGCGATCATCCTGGACCGGCGGCTTCCCGACGCGATGGCCGAGCAGATCCTGCCCAGGCTGAGGTCGGCGGCTCCCGACGCTGCCGTGATCGTGGTCACCGGATACGCCGACTTGCAGGGCGCCATCACGGCTTTGCGGTTCGGGGCGACCGACTACATCCTCAAGCCGCTGAATGCCGACCTGCTCCGCGCCAGCCTCGCTCGAATCGCCGAGCGCCGGCGGCTGGCACGGGCCACGGAGCGGAGCGAGGCGGTCTTTCGCCACCTGGTCGAGGCTGCCGAGTGCCTGGTGGTCATCGTCCGCCGCGACCACACGATCGTCTATTTCAGCCCGTTCGCCGAGCGGCTCACGGGGCGTACGCTCGACGAAGTGCGCGGCTGCGACTACCTGAGCCTGCTCTTGCCCGAATCCGACCGCCAGGCCATGGCCCGCGAGCTGGAACGAGTCGTCGAAGGGCGCCCGACCCACGGCTTCGAAAGCCGCATCATCTGCCGTGAAAGCTCGCGCCGCTGGTTGATCTGGAACGCGCGCTACCTGCCCGACTACGAAGACGCGCCGGCGGTCCTCATGGTCGGCAACGATATCACGTTTCTCAAAGAGGCCCAGGATCGCGCGTTGCAGTCAGAGCGCCTGGCCGCGATCGGACAGATGGTCACCGGGTTGGCCCATGAAAGCCGCAATGCCCTGGCGCGCAGCCAGGCTTGTCTCGAGATGCTCGCCCTGACCGTGCAGGACCGGCCGAATGCGCTGGCCTTGATCGAGCGGCTCCAGACCGCGCAGAACCACCTGCACTACCTCTATGAAGACGTCCGGGGCTATGCGTCACCGATCAAGCTGGAAAAATCGGTGCACAATCTGGCCGCGATCTGGCGCGAAGCCTGGCGCATCTCGAGACCGCCCGCAAGGGCAAAGAGGCCAGCCTCCATGAACAGGTCGAGGAGATCGACCTCCGCTGCAAGGTCGATCCGTTCCGGCTGGAACAGGTCTTTCGCAATATCTTCGATAACGCGCTGGCCGCGTGCTCGCCGCCCATCATCGTCGAAATCAACGCCGCGGCGGTCATGCTGGGCAGCCGCGCCGGGCTGCGGATCTCGGTGCGGGACAACGGGCCGGGCATCAGGCCGGAAGAACGTCAAAAGGTCTTCGATCCGTTCTACACCACCAAGGCCAAGGGCACTGGCCTGGGCCTGCCAATCGCCAGGCGGATCATCGAGGCTCACGAGGGCCAGATCGAGCTCGGCGATGCCAGGAGCCCCGGGGCAGTTTTCCTCATCACCCTTCCGCGAGGAACACCATGAGGAAAGCACCAAATCCGAAAAAACAAATCCCCAGAAAAGTCTTCCTCATCACCCTACTCTACTGCGAGGGATTTCATGAACCGTTCACTGAAGATCATCGTGGCTGACGACGAGCTCGACATGCGGGACTACTTCCAGCAGATCTTGCCCCTCCTGGGCCATCAAGTCTTGGGCGCCGCCCAGAGCGGACGGGAGCTGGTCAACCTCTGCGCGGCAACCCCGCCCGACCTCGTCATTACCGATATCAAGATGCCCGATATGGATGGGATTGACGCCGCCCAGCAGATTTACCGCAAGGCTGCAATTCCGGTCATCCTGGTGTCGGCACACCACGATCAGGAATTCATCCGGCGAGCGGAGGCCGATCACATCATGGCCTACCTCGTCAAGCCGATCAAGCAAGCCGACCTCGAGCCCGCGATCGCGATCGCGATGCGGCGCTTCGAGCAATTTCAGGCGCTGCGCCAGGAAACCGCCGACCTCAAGCAGGCGCTCGAAGATCGCAAGGTCATCGAGCGAGCCAAGGGCATCATGATGAAGAAGGCCGAGCTCGACGAGAACGAAGCATTCCGCCGGCTGCAAAAACTGGCCAGCGACCGAAACCGCAAGCTCATCGACATCGCGCACATGATCCTCACCGCCGAGGAAGCCCTCCAGAAACCCAGCCGTGGCTCTTAGATTCTTTGTCGCGGACATCTGCGCACGATGCGCACATCCGGGGATCGCCGGGCGGAGCCGGCTCCTAGTGCGCCTGTAACTGCATCGATTCTGCAAGGTGGGAGTCCTTGCCGGGATGCTCTGGCATCCCGTAACCAATGGTAACTGCGTCGCCGTGAGGCGGGGTGGAGAGCAACCGGAGGTGAACGTTCAGTCCGTAACACAAGTGAACTCGATTCGGCTATCCGTCGTGGCGAGCCTGCTGGGAAAAGGCGAAGCCCAAATGACGCACGGCCCCTAAAGGGCGGCCACAGCCTGTGGTCCGGTAAGTCCGACTGAGAAAAACCCCAGAGACCAGTCGGGACGACGGGGGGTGGTTGGAGACGGAATGAACGGAAGTTTCGATGACAAAACGCAGGGAGACCTGGGTGGCGCCAAAGCAGGTGTTCATACTCCACGGGGAGTCGAAGAGCCAGCCACCCAGGAGTCACAGCACCCATAGTAGCGTAGAAGCCGGGTAACTCCGGGGGAGCCAAGGGGTGCAGGAAGGTGGAAACGCAATGACCCAACCGATGGAAAACCAACCGGAGGCAGTATCCGAAAGGATTAAACGCGTCGGAGAGCTCCTGCGTCCTTGGACGTGGACCGAACCAACGGTTTGGACAGAGCGGATGTTGACAGCCCTCATACAGGGGGTCAAAGGAGGCAAATGGTTTAGCTTGATTGACAAGATCCACCCCGAGCGAACTCTGCGAGCGGCGTTCGGTCAAGTTGCCGCCAACAAAGGGTCCGCAGGGGTTGATCACGTCACGACCACGATGTTTGGAGATCGCCTGGACGAGGAAGTGAGGAAACTCAGCGAACAACTGCGGAACGGAAGCTACCGTCCGCAGGCAATCCGCCGACACTACATCCCCAAGCCGGGGAGTCAGGAGAAGCGGCCGCTGGGGATTCCGACGGTCCGAGACCGGGTGGTCCAAACGGCACTTCGGATGGTACTGGAACCGATTTTCGAGCGGGACTTCGCCGAACACAGCTACGGATTTCGCCCCGGACGGGGATGCAAAGACGCGCTGCGTCGAGTAGACGGACTGCTCAAGACCGGGTACACCTACATCGTCGATGCCGACCTGAAGAGCTATTTCGACACGATTCCCCACGATCGCCTGATGACCCTGGTGGGCCAGAAGGTATCGGACGGACGGGTACTGAACCTGATCGAGGCGTTCCTCAAGCAAGGCGTCCTGGACGGCTTGCGTGAATGGACTCCCGAGACGGGCAGTCCCCAGGGTGCTGTTGTCAGCCCGCTGCTCAGTAATATCTATCTGAACCCTCTGGACCACAAGATGGCCCAAGAGGGATTCGAGATGGTGCGGTACGCGGATGACTTCGTGATCCTGTGTCGCAGCCCGGAAGACGCGATGCGAGCCTTGGCGGTGGTGCAAGAATGGACGGCGGAAGCCGGGCTCATGCTGCATCCGACCAAGACGCGGATCGTCAACGCAACGACCGACTCCTTCGAGTTCTTGGGCTATCGGTTCCGCAAAGGCAAACGCTTTCCGCGCACCAAAAGCATCCAGAAGCTCAAGGATACGATCCGAGCCAAGACGAAGCGGAACAACGGGCAATGCCTTCCGGCGATCATCGGGTCGTTGAACCCGACGCTGCGGGGCTGGTTTGAATACTTCAAACACAGCTATAAAACGACGTTCCCAGAACTGGACGGCTGGATCCGGGGTAGGCTGAGAAGCATACTCCGGAAACGCCAGAAGAAACGGGGGCGTGGTCGTGGCTCGGATCATCAGCGCTGGCCAAATGCGTACTTTGCTGACCTGGGACTGTACAGCTTGAAAGCAGCCCATCGGTTGGCGTGTCAATCCTCTTCGAGGTAAATACCACTGACTGGAGAGCCGTATGCGGGAGATCCGCCTGTACGGTTCGGAGGGAGGGGGGACCGAAACCAATCGGTCCCTCCTACCCCTATCAAGTTGTCGACCGACGAAGGGATCTCCGTAGGAGGGGGCTCTGTCCCCCGATCCCTTGGTTGCGGCTATGCCGCGTTGGGCGCGGCGCGAAAACAAGTGTCGCCCTTCGCGGAGCGAACGACGACTTTACCGGGAAGTTCTGTGCCCCCCGATCCCTGGAGATGGGGTTCCATGACCGAGCCGAACGAAGGCGCTACCTCCCACAATAAAGCCGACCTGAAGAACGCCCTCATCACGGGTCTTGCCCTCGCCGCGATCGGAATTCATCTCGTGCTCCGTTTCGCCAGGCCGACCGAGGCCGCGCCTGGTCCCGTACGGCTTCGCGACGTCCCCTTGCTATTCTGTCTCGTGGTCGGCGGCGGTTTTTTGCTCTGGGACCTGCTGGGCAAGCTCTTCCACGGCCAGTTCGGCTCCGATCTCCTGGCCGGCGTCTCCATCGTGACCTCGGTGCTCCTGGGCGAATACCTGGCCGGATCGCTGGTCGTCTTGATGCTGTCGGGCGGATCGGCGCTGGAAACCTATGCGGTCCGGAGCGCGTCCTCGGTGCTCGAAGCGCTGGCCAGGCGCGTCCCGTCGCAAGCCCATCGCATGCTCGACGGCGATGTCACGCCAGTGTCCCTGGCTTCCGTGGCGATCGGCGATGTCCTGGTCGTTCTCCCGCATGAGATTTGCCCGGTGGACGGCACGGTCGTGGCGGGGAGCGGCGTCATGGACGAGTCCTACTTGACCGGCGAGCCCTACATGATGTCCAAGACGCCGGGTTCGACGGTGCTTTCGGGGGCCAAGAACGGCGACTCGGCACTCACGATCCGCACCGACCGGCTGGCGGAGGATTCGCGTTATGCAATGATCATGCGGGTGATGCGAACCTCGGCGCAAAAGCGTCCCCGTTTGCGTAGACTTGGCGACGAATTGGGGGCGCTTTACACGCCCTTCGGCATCGGGCTGGCCGTCATCGCCTGGATCTATAGCGGTGAGTCGATCCGGTTCCTGGCCGTTCTCGTCGTGGCGACGCCGTGTCCGCTCTTGATCGGGATTCCGGTCGCGATCATCGGCTCGATTTCCCTGTCCGCGAGGCGCGGGATCATCGTCAAGGACCCGGCGGTGCTCGAGACGCTCACGACCTGCCGGACGGCGATTTTTGACAAGACCGGAACGCTGACTTACGGCCGTCCCCGGCTCACCGAGGTGATCACGGCCCCTGGCATTGACGAACCCGAAGTGCTTTTGCTGGTCGCGAGCGTCGAGCGTTTTTCGAAGCACCCGCTGGCAAACGCGATCTGCGAACGCTTCCTGGAGCGGGGCGGGGCCTTCAAGGAAGCGAGCGCCATCAGCGAACGGGCGGGCGCGGGTTTATGGGGGACTGTCGACGGCAGAACGGTCCAGGTGACGGGGCGCGATGGGCTCCTGGCGCGCCATCCTGAGCTTGGGTCTTTTCTGCCCGTGGCGGGCCCGGGCCTCGAGTGTATCGCGATCATCGACGATCGTTACGCGGCCACGATGCAATTCCGCGACGAGCCACGCGCCGAGGGGCCTTCGTTCATCGATCACTTGAAACCCAAGCATCATTTTGACCGCGTGATGCTCGTCTCGGGAGATCGAGAATCGGAGGTGCGTTACCTGGCCGAGCGAACCGGCATCGAAGCGGTATTCGCCGGTCAAACCCCGGAACAAAAGATGGAGCTGGTCCGCCGGGAGGCCGGGCGGGCGAACACGGTTTTCGTCGGAGACGGCATCAACGACGCTCCGGCCTTGGCCGCCGCGACGGTCGGGATCGCCTTCGGCCAAAACAGCGACATCACCGCCCTGGCCGCCGGTGCGGTGATCATGGATACGTCGCTCGAGAAAGTCGACGAATTCCTGCACATCAGCCGGCGGATGAGAACGATCGCGCTCGAAAGCGCGATCGGCGGCATGGCCCTCAGCGCTCTGGGCATGGCCGTCGCGGCCGCGGGCTACTTGCCCCCCGTGGCGGGCGCGGTCGTACAGGAGGTGATCGACATCCTGGCTGTTGCCAACGCCCTCCGGGTCGCCCTCCCGCCGAGGCTGCTCTCGGACTGTCTACTCGATGGCGAGCCCCGCGCGCACGCCGGCTCGATGGAGCTTGGAAACACAGATAAGACAGGATTTTCGTGATTCACGATATTGGCCCCTTGACCGGCTGATCGGACGGGTCTTTTACAGCCCCCCGCCATTCCAAGGCAGAATCTACGTCTAAGCTTTCCGGTAAGTCGGGATCTCGCAATCCACCATTTCTGCTGTCCTGAACGGAACCCGGTCACTCACAAGGAAGCAAATGCTCGCACTCTCGAAGCATTTCCTGGTCCATCCGTCCGCGTTGCTGCCGTTTAGTTCCCTGACATCTTGCCCGGGTGGTGCTGGTACCCGGCGATCGACTTCGACGTCTGGCCGTCGATGCCAAGGCGAGCCCAAAACCGACGTGGAGAGCAGCCGGCGGCCTTCGAGACCTTCGACCAGGAGGACGCGGCGAGTATCTTTCTTGGCAACTCGTGACGCGGTGGTGAAGGATTCCTCAACGGACTGACACGCGATTGCTCACGCGTCACTTCGTCAGCCGCCGCAAAAATGAGGACCGCGCGTCTCGTGTCGTTCGGGACAACGTCTTTGAAAGGAAAACGCGGCCTGGGGTTTCTGTTGATCTTCCGCTAGGGCTCGAAAGCGAATCTAGGCCGGGCCTTACAGGCGAGATGCCGCAGCAAGGAGTGAACCGGGGAGTTGATTCCACCGAATTTTGGACGTTGTCTTGTCCCGAAACCGTTCGGAGCGCAGTCTTACCTATTATGAAGACCGACAAACCCTCCCAGAGCGAGGCAAGGGGCACGGGCAGCGAGCGGGTTTCCGCGATTCCCGAGCGCACCGACCAGGCTGCCTGGGGTGAATTCCTGGCAGGCCACCGCGACCGGCTGCGCCGGATGGTCGCGCTGCGGCTCGACGAGCGGCTGCGGGGCCGGATCGACCCCTCGGATGTGATCCAGGAAGCGTTGCTCGAGGCCACCGAGCGTCGGGCGGAATACGCGCGCGAGGCCGAGCCGATGCCCCCGTTCTTGTGGCTGCGGTTCCTCACGCTGCAACGGCTTCAGATCACCCACCGCCGGCACCTCGGGGCGCAATCGCGCGACGCGGGTCGCGAGGTACCCAACCACGGTGTGGCCTCGCCCGCGGCGTCCTCCGCCGCGATCGCGGCCCAGCTCCTCGGCCGGGAAACGCGGCCCAGCGAGGTCGTGATGCGGGCCGAGCGGAAGTTGAGGTTGCAGGAGGCGCTCAGTGCGATGGACGTCCTGGACCGTGAAATCATCGTGCTGCGAAATTTCGAGCAGCTCTCCAACCAGGAGTGCGCGCGTGTGCTCGGGCTCGGTGAATCGGCTGCCACGAAGCGCTATATTCGGGCCCTCAAGCGTCTCAAGGAAATCCTCACCTCACTTCCAGGCGCCGGAACGGGGTTTTGGCGATGAATGATCGAGGCCAAGCAAATTCGGCCGAGGATGCCGTCGGGATGGTGGTCGACTCCTTCCTGGCCCGGTTCCGCAAGGGCGAGCGACCCGCACTGGCCGACTTGGTCGCGCGGCATCCCGATCTGGCCGAGCAGCTAGAGGAGATCATCCCGGCCCTGGTCGAGCTGGAACAGCACGGAGTAGCGACCGGCTCATTATCCGGCTCGCGCGCCGACGCAGGCGGCTCGACAGGTGGTGACCATCCCGAAAGCCTGGGCGACTACACGATCCTCCGGCGGGTCGGCGGCGGGGGCATGGGTGAGGTCTACGAGGCCGAGCACCAATCGCTCAAGAGCCGGGTGGCGCTCAAAGTCATGCACCCCCGGTTCCGCGCCAATGATAAATACCTACGCCGGTTCCACGTCGAGGCCCGCGCGGCGGCGAGGTTGCATCACACCAATATCGTCAGCGTGTTCGATTATGGCGCGCAAGGCGGCGTTTGCTACTACGCGATGCAATATATCCAGGGTCAGCCGCTGGACCGCGTACTGACCGACCTCCGGCGGCTCAGGGCCGATGCTCCCGCGCCGAAGAGCGCGACGCTCCCAATCTCGCGCGGTGAGCCGGCAGTTGCGGCGCCAAGCACGCCGCTTACCGTGGCCGAACGCTTGATGACCGGGCGGTTTGCTGATGCCAGGCCCACGAATTCCGAAATGCCGAGGGCCGAGGAATTCGCGACGAGTCACCCCGGTGCTCACTCGGTAACGGCAGACCCGGCTGAAGCAGAAGCGAGCGCACTCAATGAGCCACCGTCCTTCGCTTCGTCGTCGCTGGGTGGCTCGGCCCAAGGCCGATATGACCGTGAGGTCGCCCGGATCTGCGCCCAGGTGGCCGATGCTCTGGATTACGCCCACCGCTCGGGGGTACTCCACCGCGACATCAAGCCTCCGAACCTGCTCCTGGATGACCTGGGCAACGTCTGGGTGACCGATTTCGGCCTTGCGAAGCTGGAGGATGGTGAAGATAGCAGCCACTCGCACGACTTGGTGGGGACTCTTCGCTACATGCCGCCCGAGCGGTTCCGGGGAATCTCGGATCCGAGTGGCGACGTCTATTCACTAGGCGCGACGCTTTATGAATTGCTTACCCTGCGGCCTGCCTTCGAGGGGGTCGATCAACCGCGGTTGATCGATCGAATCGTTCATGAACAGCCGGTGCGTCCCCGGACGATCGACCCGCACATTCCGCGCAACCTGGAAACGATCGTGCTGAAGGCCATGGCGAGAGAGCCGAAGGACCGCTACCGCTCGGCCCGCGAAATGGCGGAGGAATTGAGAAACTTCATCGAGGGCCGTCCGATCCAGTCGCGGCCGATCTCGCCCATCGAGCGATCGTGGCGCTGGTGCAAGCGCAACCCCTTGCTGGCCGCCGCCAACATCTTGGCCGCCGCGATGACGACCGCCCTGGCCATCAGCTCGACCATCGCGGCCAAGATCTACTACGACGGTCGGGAAGAGTACGCCGCGATCGCCAAGGATCTGGCGAAATCGGAACTCAAAGGGCGCGAAGATCTGTTTGACGCCAAGCTCGCCCAGGCCAGGGCCAGCCGCTACAGCCGTCAGCCCGGGCAGCGCTTCGCGAGCCTGGATGCCGTTTCGGAGGCGGCGAAGATCGGGCGCGCGCTGCGATACCCCGCCGAGCGCTTCGACCAGCTCCGCGACGAGGCGATTGCCAGCTTGATGCTCGTCAACATGAAGCAAGTGGGGCCGGCGATTCCCGTGCCCGAGAGGTGCGTGGCTTGCGCCTTCGACCTTGGCATGACCCGCTACGCCTTCCGGCGCCAGGACGGGACCATCCTGGTCCGCAATTGGGGCGACGATCGAGAGATCGCCCGATTCACCGCCCAGGGCGATCGAGACATCTTGGTCTTCCAATTCAGCCCCGACGGAAGGTATCTCGCCTCTCGGGATGGCAACACGATATCGGTCTGGGACGTCGACCGCAGGTTACTGACCTGGACCGCCCCCGGCGGGCGCGGGGCCTGGGGGTCCGCATTCAGTCCGGAAAGCCGTCGGATTGCCGTTATCAGTCACGACGGCACGATCCTGATGTACGACCTCGCCACAGGCCGCAGCCGCCGCTTCAGCGGGCCCGCGAAAGTCACCAACCTGGCATTCCGGCATGACGGAAACGAGATTGCCACCGTCTGCTCCGGTGATCCTGCCACCTGCCGGATCCTTGAAGCGGAGACAGGCCGAGAAGTTCGCGCTTTCTCCATCCCCACTGGAGGACCGATAGCGTGGAGCGCCGACGACTCGACCCTGGCGACCGGGCATGAAGCGGTCAGCCGGATTACACTCTGGAGCGCCGCGAGGGGGGAGAAGAAGACGACAATAGAAGTGCCCCCGCTTGCCACCGGCGGCCTCACTATCGCCTTCCACCCTGCCGGAACGCTCCTGGCCAGCAATGGCTGGAACGCTCGCCTACGCTTCTGGGATACAGCCTCGGGCCGCGAACGGCTCAGCCTGATATGCGGTGGTCTGCCTGCGTTTAGCAAGGACGGACGGATCTTCGTCTTGCAGGGAACGGGGGTCATGAGCCCCTGGCAAGTCGATCCGGCCCTTGAATACACCACGCTGGCGTATGCGTCGAACCATCTTCTGAATCCCGCACGACCGTCGATCCACCGGGACGGTCAACTCCTGGCCGTAGGCACCGACCGCGGGCTCGCCCTCTGGGACCTAGCACGTAAGGCAGAGCTCGGCTTCCTGACGATCGGGAACGCGTGGCACAGCATGTTCGAGCCGTCGGGTGACCTCCTCAACAATGGCGACGCCGGCGTCTTGCGGTGGCCAGTTCGAACTGATCCGGCGAGCGGCGTGATCCGGCTCGGGCCGCCTCGAAGCTTGCCCTTAATGGGAACTTACAGCCCGATCGCGACCGACCGGACTGGCCAGATCGTTGCGGTGGCCGGACGCCAGGACGCTCGCGTCGCGCAGGGCGACCGTACCGTCACAATCGCGCCGCTGGATGACTGCCGACGCGTCTCCCTCAGCCCCGACGGGAAATGGCTGGCGACCAATAGCCAAGGGGGTACTGGCGTCACGATCTGGAGCCTCCCGGACGGCGCCAGGGTCGAAAGCCTCCCGAACGAGGGGGGGGCCTATTTTAGCCCTGACGGGAAGTGGCTGGTCACCGTGCGGTCACGAGAATCGAGCCGGCTTATGGAAGTCGGGAGCTGGCGCGAAACTCGGCAATTCGAGGCTGAATTCAAGACCTTCTCCCCCGACGGCAGGCTGGGGATCTTCGTGGACATTGGCAATATCCTCTGGCTGATCGAGATCGAGACCGGCCGCCTGCTGGCCCGGCTCGAACAGCCCGACCTGCAAGACCCGTTGTGGTGCGAATTCAGCCCCGATGGCTCCCGGCTGGTCTATACGATCCACGAACCGTCGTCAAACGCGGTCATCGACCTGCGAGCGATTCGCCGCCGGCTCGCGGAGATTGGCCTCGATTGGCATGCGCCGGCTCTTTCCGAAGACGATCCGGCCCGCGCCGACCTCCCGCCGCTGCCGCCCATCCAGGTCGATTACGGCTTCCTGAAGCCGCATCTCGAACATTACTCGGAAAGTCCCGAGTCGTTGGTCGCCAAATACACCGAGCGAATCAAGCGCAATCGCGATGATTTCGACGCCTTCCACCATCGAGCCGAAGCCTTGTCTAAGCTGAATCGGCCCGCGGAAGCCCTCGACGATGTGTCGCGAGCGATTGTCCTTCATGCCGATAATGGGCATCTCTTACGCCTCCGAGCCCAGATCAATGCGCTGGCGTTTAAGAAGCTCGAGCCCGCGATCGCCGACCTGGAAGCCGCCCTGGCGGCCGATTCGTCGTCCTGGTTGGTGCATGAGCTTCTGGCCACCTACTGCAACAACCTCGCCTGGCGGCTGGCCGTGAAATCGGCGTCGAGCCTCGATTTGGAGCGGGCCGTGAAGCTAAGCTTCCGGGCCGTGGAGCTGGCGCCCGGGGCGGCGACTTATCTCAATACGCGGGGAGTCGCTCTCTATCGGTCGGGGAGATTCGCCGAGGCATTGTCTGACCTCGAGAAGAGTCTCGCAAAGGGATACGGCCGATCCGACGCGTGGGACCTGTTCTTCCTGGCCATGGCCCATCATCGCCTGGGGCACCGAGAAATCGCGCGTCAGTGCCTCGACCGCGCGATCGAATGGGTCAGCCATCAGTCATCGCTAAAGGGAGAGAACATCAAGGAGCTGACGGGATTCCGCGCCGAGGCCGAGGCCGTTCTGGCCGGCGAGCAACCGAAGTAGAAGCGGAACGGGGGGGACGAAAGCGGATCGTCCCCTCCCAGATCGATCCGGAGTTAGCCTGAGGTCTGGAAGAATCGGACCGTGTCCGCGTGTCCGATGTGGCTGCTGGCGACTTCGGCCTGAGGTGTGCCGGGATGGGCACCCACGATATCGCTCGTGACTGTCAGCCCCGAAAGAAGCAGCCGGCCATCGAGGACCTCAACCTGGGGATGGCGAGCCTGCCGACGTTGATTGCGGGGCCGGTCGTTTTGCCGTCGGAAAACTGTGAACGTAAACATAGGTGGCATCTCCAATTCCTGTGGGACCTTAGCGACGAAGTGTGGCGACGATCGCCACAAAGGTAAGACTGCGAGCAGCGCGTTCTTTGGGACAGACCGTCCCGCAAAAAACGTCGCGGCAAGGAATTTCGCTCATTTCCTAGTCGGGAGCAATCTTTTTTCTCGAAAGCTGTCCCGTGACGGGACACGGGCGCAGTCCCTTTGGTAGTGGCGTTTCGCATTCGGTTGTGCAACGGCTCGCGAGAGTCAACGAGTGGGGAAATGCCAAGCCCGCGATCGGGTAAAGGAACAGGGCCGTGTTCGCTCCGGCTCCCCGATCGTCCGCCAAATCTGGAGACGACTTCCATGCTCCTGTCACGATTGTTCGGTAGCCGGGACCTTCGCTCAACCCGCCGCCCAAAGCCCCGACGCAGCCCCACGGCAGAAGTCCTCGAAGGCCGTGAGCTTTTGTCTACGTTCACCGTGACCAACAACAATGACCACGGCCCTGGTAGCCTTCGCGCGGCTATCATCTCCTCGAACCTCGTTTCGGGCACCGCCACGAATACAATCAACTTTCAGATCGCGAGTAGCGGCGTCGTAACGATCTCGCTGCTTGCGCCTTTGGATATATCCCACTCGGTCACGATTAACGGAACGACTGAGCCCGGCACCGGCACTGCGCCCCGGATTGTCATCGACGGCGGCAACTCCGCCTTCTCCAACCCCAATTCCGCTGACATCGCGGGGATAAACGTGCGCGCGCCACACACCACCATTGAAGGCCTTGCCATCGATGATTTCACGCACGGTGAATACGGCATCTCGATTTACGGGGACGACAGCTCGGAAGACGTGATCACCGACAACTACATCGGTCTCACCGCGGCCGGCGCCCAGGCAGGAAACAGTGGGGGCGGCCTTTTGCTTTGCATCGGTACTCACAACAACACGATCTCCGGCAATGTCATCTCGGGTAACAGCCATGTCGGACTGGAAATCCATGGCGGTTCGTCCCTCAACACCGTGCAGGGCAACCTCATCGGCACCAACCCCGCCGGAACGGCGACGGTCGGCAATGGCACCGCCGGCGTCGGCGTCATTATCACCACGGGCTCATTCAACAACCTCATCGGCGGAACCACCCTGTCCGAGGGCAACATCATCGCCGGCAACGCCGGTGCGGGCATTCAGATCGACAGCGACTCCTACAGCAATGACGTCGAGGGCAACTTCATCGGCACGAACGCCAGCGGCGCGGCCGGACTGGGCAACGGCAATAACGGCGTGCTGATTGAGTCAGGGGCGGCGGATAACGTGATCGGCGGGACCGCGACCGGCGATGGCAACACCATCGAAAACAACCAGGGCCACGCCGTCTCGGTGTTGGACACGGCTGGCAGTGGCAACGTGGTCGTAGACAACATCATCTGAAACGGAGTGATCAATGCGAGCGCACGAAGTGCCTCAAGGAACCACTGTCTCATCTCGCGTCCAAGGAGTGATGCCATGAATCTCGCGAAGTGGCCTCTTAATCCGACTCGTCGCCGCGTGTTGGGAGCCGTCCGAGGTCATTCCGGCAGCGGCCGCCGCGCCCGGCGGAACCACTTACCGGCCCGATCTGGAATTCCTGGAAGAGCGGCTTACGCTCACCGGCAACATCGCCATCACCGCTGCCTCCGTGGTCGACGCGCAAGAGAATCCCATCCCCTCGCCGAACATCGGTGAATGGGTCTACATCGAAGCGGACTTCACCACGGTCAACTTGCCGAGCGATGCCTCGTATCGCGTCGCCTTCACAGTCAATGGGCTGACGCTGGACAGCGGCTACATCACCTGGGGCGCCGGCATTTCGGGGACATCGTCTTGGAACCTGTACTGGGGCACCTTTATCGCGACGCCCGGCGCCAACCAGGTAACCGCCATCGTCGATCCGGACCATTCGGTCCCTGAGACAAGCTACAACGACAACGGCCTGAGCTTCCCGTTCAATGCGGGAGCGCCGGCGGTCAGCAACTCGATCACCTACACGGTGGCACAGATCCGGAATGCCTACGGCATCAACGACCTTCCCGACTTCGGCTCCACTCCGGCCGATGGGACCGGGCAGACGATCGCCCTCGACGAAGCCGGCAATGAGCCGACGATCCTTACGGACCTCGATGGCTTCGATCAGGCCATGAGCTTGACGACCGACTCCACCGAGACGTTGTACGAGCAGTATGGGCCGGCGTCGTCGTTCGTGAATGTCTACAACCAGTATGGCGTCAACATCACCCAGTACATCGGGACGAGCGGCAGTAACGGCGTACCCGCGGAAGATCCCACCGGCCACTGGGAAGGAGAGGAAACGCTGGATGTCGAGTGGGCGCATGCGATGGCTCCAGGTGCCAAGATCGACATCATTGAAGTCAACGATGACTCAAACCGGCCGACCAATTTACTGGCAGGCGACAAGCTCGCCGCCAGCCTTCTCGGCGTCTCCGCGATATCCAATAGCTGGGGGTTGACGCAGTGGAGCGGCTATGTCGGCGATGATTCCTCAATTTTCGTGACGCCGAGCGGTCACACAGGAGTGACCTTCCTGACTGCAAGCAATGACAACGGAGCCAATGTTTATTCGTCCCCACCGAGCAATCCTCCGCCTTCTTCGGGGAACGACGGCTATTATCCCGCGACATCGCCGAACGTCGTCTCTGTCGGTGGAACGCAACTGACCCTGAATAACGACGCTTATGGAAGTGAGACTGCCTGGAGTTATCCGACTCCATCGACCATCATCGAGAATGGCAGCGCGTCCTATGCGCAGTCTGGCTCGTGGGCCTCGCAATCGGGCGGTTTCAGCGGAACTTACAGCACTGCCGCGGCGGGAAGCGCGAGTTCGGCAACCTGGACGCTGGCCGTCACGCCTTCGAACACCGGATGGGGAACAGAGGTCTCCGCGACGTGGACGCCCAGCGCCTCGAACGCGACCAATGCCACGTACACGATCTACGACGGGACCCCGGCATCCGGGACGGAACTGGGAACGGTCGTCGTCGATCAGACCAAGGCCCCCGTCGGCACCCCTGACGGCAACTTTCAGTTTCAGGAACTGGGGGTCTTCTTGCCGACGCTTTCCTCGAGCGGTGACGGCACGTTGACCGTCGTGCTCAATGCCAGTTCCGCCAACGGGACGGTGGTTGCCGATGCCGTCGGCGCCGCGCAAGCGTGGGCAAGCACCGGCGGTCCAGCCTCGTTCGAATCGGAGCCTTCGTACCAGCTCCCATTCCAGAACACGGGATCTCGCACAACCCCCGACGTTTCGTTCGACGCAAGCCAGAATAGCGGAGTGGACACTTACTTCCAGGGCAGCCTGGGTTACGGTTCCTTCGGCACCAGCCTGAGCAGTCCCTGCTGGGCCGGCTTGATCGCCATTGCCAACCAGGGACGAGTGGCTGCGGGCGCTGGGACCTTCAATAGTCCCGGCGATCCGACTCAGATCTTGCAGGCACTTTATTCCCTGCCGGCGGGCGATTTCTACGGCGTCACCACGGGTTACAACGGTTTCCCTGCCGGGCCCGGCTACAATTTCGACACGGGCCGCGGCTCGCCGATCGCGAATTTGTTGATCCCCGACCTGGTCAATTACGGTTTGCCGAGGCTTAACCCCAGGACGCTCCCGAATGGGACGTACGGCACTGCCTACAGTCAGACCATCGGGGCCGCGGAAACGAGCGGCGCAGGGGGGCCGTACACCTTCGCCATCACGGCGGGAGCCCTACCGACGGGCTTGAGCCTGGCAACGGGCGGCGTGCTCAGCGGCGATCCCACCAGTGTCGGCACGTTTTCCTTTACTGTCACGGCGACGGACAGCGTCGGCGCCATGGGCAGCCAGGCCTACACGCTGACCGTCACCCCTGCGACGATCACAGTCTCAGGCATCACGGCAGCGAACAAGATCTACAACGCCAGCACGGCGGCCACCCTCAATACAACCAATGTGACCCTGGTGGGCGTGATCAGCGGCGATGCCGTCAGCCTCAATACCAGCGACGCGACCGGCACCTTTGCGTCGGACAGCGTGGGGACCGGCATCACGGTGACCGTCGCCGGGCTCACCATCGGCGGTGCACAGGCCGACGATTACACCCTGACCCAGCCGACAACAACAGCCAGCATCACTCCGGCCCCACTCACGGTCTCGGGCGTCACGGCCGCCGGCAAGCCGTACGACGCCAGCACCGCCGCCACGGTGAATACCTCAGGCGCAACGCTGGTTGGCGTGTACAGTGGCGATTCGGTTGACCTCAATAGCGGCGCTGCGACCGGCACCTTCACCGCGGACAGCGTGGGGACCGGCATCACGGTGACCGTCGCGGGGCTCTGGATCAGCGGTGCCCAGGCCGGCGATTACACCCTGACCCAGCCGACAACAACAGCCAGCATCACCCCGGCCCCCCTCACGGTCTCGGGCGTCACGGCCGCGAACAAGAGGTACAATGCCAGCACCGCAGCCACGCTGAATACGTCAGCCGCGACCTTGGTTGGCGTGTTCAGCGGCGATACGCTCAACCTCAATACCGGCGGTGCGACCGGCACCTTTGCGTCGGCCGGCGTGGGGACCGGCATCACGGTGACCGTTGCGGGGCTCTCGATCAGCGGAGCCCAGGCCGGCGATTACACCCTGACCCAGCCGACAATAACAGCCAGCATCACCCCGGCCCCCCTCACGGTCTCGGGCATCACGGCCGCCGACAAGCCGTACGACGCCAGCACCGCCGCCACGGTGAATACCTCAGGCGCAACGCTGGTTGGCGTGTACACTGGCGATTCGGTTCACCTCAATAGCGGCGCCGCCGCCGGCACCTTTGCGTCGGCCGGCGTGGGGACCGGCATCACGGTGACCGTTGCGGGGCTCTCGATCAGCGGAGCCCAGGCCGGCGATTACACCCTGACCCAGCCGACAATAACAGCCAGCATCACCGCGGCCCCCCTCACGGTCTCAGGCATCACGGCCGCCAACGAGGTGTACAACGCCAGCACCGCAGCCACGCTGAATACCTCAGCCGCGACCCTGGTTGGCGTGTTCAGTGGCGATACCGTCAACCTCAATATCGGCGCCGCCGCCGGCACCTTTGCGTCGGCCGGTGTGTGGGCCGGCATCACGGTGACCGTTGCGGGGCTCTCGATCAGCGGTGCCCAGGCCGGCGATTACACCCTCACCCAGCCGACAACAACAGCCAGCATCACCCCGGCCCCCCTCACGGTCTCGGGCATCACGGCCGCCAACAAGGTGTACAACGTCAGCACCGCAGCCACGCTGAATACCTCAGCCGCGACCCTGGTTGGCGTGTTCAGTGGCGATAGCGTCAACCTCAATATCGGCGCCGCCGCCGGCACCTTTGCGTCGGCCGGCGTGGGGACCGGCATCACGGTGACCGTTGCGGGGCTCTCGATCAGCGGAGCCCAGGCCGGCGATTACACCCTGACCCAGCCGACAACAACAGCCAGCATCACCGCGGCCCCCCTCACGGTCGCAGGCATCACGGCCGCCAACAAGGTGTACAACGCCAGCACCGCAGCCACGCTGAATACCTCAGCCGCGACCCTGGTTGGCGTGTTCAGTGGCGATAGCGTCAACCTCAATATCGGCGCCGCCGCCGGCACCTTTGCGTCGGCCGGCGTGGGGACCGGCATCACGGTGACCGTTGCGGAGCTCTCGATCAGCGGAGCCCAGGCCGGCGATTACACGCTGATCCAGCCGACAATAACAGCCAGCATCACCGCGGCACCCCTCACGGTCTCAGGCATCACGGCCGCCAACAAGGTGTACAACGCCAGCACCGCAGCCACGCTGAATACCTCAGCCGCGACCCTGGTTGGCGTGTTCAGTGGCGATACCGTCAACCTCAATACCGGCGCCGCCGCCGGCACCTTTGCCGCCGACAGCGTGGGGAACGCCATCACCGTGTCCGTCGCAGGGCTCACCATCGGCGGTGCGCAGGCCGGCGATTACACCCTGACCCAGCCGACAACAACAGCCAGCATCACGCCGGCCCCGCTAACGGTCACGGCCAGCAACAATCAGAGCATGACATACGGTGGAACGGCTCCCGCGCTTACGTATACCTACGCGGGGTTGGTCAACGGCGACAGCAGCGCGTCCTTCACCGGAAGCTTGAGCACGACCGCCGCACCGTCGAGCAATGTCGGCTCCTACCCCATCACCCTGGGAAGTCTGGCTGCGACAGGGAACTATACAATCGGCACCCTCAATCAGGGGGTGCTCACAGTTAACGCGGCACGGCTTACCGTGACGGCCAGCAACAAAGGCGTGACCTACGGCGGAGCTGTGCCGGCCCTCACGTATAGGTACACGGGGTTGGTCAACGGCGACACCAGCGCATCCTTCACCGGCAGCCTGAGCACGACCGCCACGAAGTCGAGCGACGCCGGCAGCTATCCCATCATCCAGGGCAGCCTGGCCGCGACGGGGAACTACATGATCGGCACGTTCGATCAGGGGACGCTCAAGATCAATCCGGCAAGCACGGTGGTGTCATTGACGCCGACCTACCTGACGCCGAAGCACGGCAAGAAAATGTATGAGCTGGAGGTGACCGTCACGAGAACCGTGCCGGGGGGTCCCATCCCGGCCGGGACGGTCATCTTCCAGCGGAATGGCAAGACGTTCGGCAGCGCAGTGCTTCAGAAGGGTGCCGCGATGATCAGCCTCGGCACGACACGGCCGACCAACAGCAAGTTCCAAGCTGTGTTCCAGGGGGACCGAGATTTCACCAGCAGTACTTCTCCCCATGAACTCCCCCGCTTGCTGCGCTGTGTGCGGCGACTGCGCGGAGGCTGTTTCCGGCTCGAGTGTTGGACGGCGCCGACAATCCCCCCAACCCCGGTATCGCGAACCGATGCCGGAGGATTTGGTTTCTCAGCGTTGTGCATGACCAGAGGCGCGTCGCGCGATGGCAACCGCCTCGATCAATATAAGCTACGGCGTGGGCAGCGGACTGAGTTGGAAGCCCAGCATCGCCGCCTTTCGCTTCAGCGACTTGAGGATGTTAGCCGCCACCTTGGCCTCGTACTCTTCCATCGACTGCGTTACGTACTCTTGGCCGTACTTGAGCATCCGGTAGACCAAACACGCCAACTTGTGCGCGGTGGCCTTGACTGCTCCGAGTCCGCCGAGCCGACTGCGGATGCGGCGGTAGAACAGGCCCAACGGCGTCATTGTTTTGCCCAGCGACCGGGCACACATCCGCAGCGCGATGGTCACTCGGTTCGTGCCCTTGCGATGGCCGCGGCGTCTCTTCGTCTTGTTGCTCTCATCCTGCGGCGGACACAGCCGCAGCCAACTGGCGAAGTGTTTCTCGGTGGGAAAGCGGCTGACGTCCACGCCGATTTCAGCCAGAATCACCAGGGCCGTTCCCACGTCGATCCCCTCGATCATTGTCAGGTCCACGCCCAAGGCCTGGAACAACGGGCCGGTCGCCTCGAACCGCACGTCGTTGCTCTTGCGCCGCGCTTCCGCGGCTTGACAACCCGAGTCTTTTCTCCCGCCCGGTTGGGGAAATTGGCCAGTTCTGCTTGGACCTGCTGGTCGCACTCGGTGATCTGTCGATGATGGAACTGGTACAACTCATAGGCCTGCCGAAGCTCGAAAAGATGCTCGGGCCGCCACGTTCCTTCCAACGCAAGGGCTATCTCTTCCTCACTGTGCTGACATCGCTCATGGCGCAGTTCAGCCAGTTTGATGGGGTCACGTTCGCCCTCCAGGATGGCTTCGATGATCGACATACCGGTCAGCCCCGTGATGTCGCTGACGACTTCGGTCAGTTTGACATTCATTTGCTCCATGGCCTTCTGCATGTGCTGGGCGTGGCTGGCGGCGTAGCGAACCTGCATCTGCCGCTGCCGCCAGTAGGCACGCAGCGCCAGCACGGAATCCGGAGGCCGAAACGACGCACGCAAGAGACCGTAGGAGTGCAACCGTTGGATCCACTGCGCGTCGAGCACGTCCGTCTTGGGGCGCGCGCCGCAACGCGAAAGTTGCCCCGGTTCCACCAGCTTGACGTCGAAGCCCTCCGATTCAAGGAGCTCGAACAGAGGAATCCAGTAGATGCCGGTGGATTCCAAAGCGATCGTTTTCACGCAGCACTTCTTTAACCACGCGGCGATCTCCTGAAGATCGACGGTGTTGGCGCCGAACTGCCGGACTGGGTTGGCGTCGCGGTCAGCGGGGACGCAGACCATATGCATGTTGGAATGAACATCGATTCCACACGCGTCTGGGTTGAGGACACTGAGCCCCGCTGACGAGGCGGGGACGGGGACGGGACGCGATCTCTCCCGCGACTTGTTGGGCTTGGCTGGCTTCTTGGGCTTGGTTGGCTTCTTGGGCTCTTCGTTTGGAGCGACCATGGATGTCTCCGGTTCGCGGATGTGGGTGGTGAAACAACAAGGCGCCGCGAGCCAAGAGGGGTATCGGGGACGTTTGAAGTCTCCCCAACGGGATCAATACCACGCCGGGAAAACCCGGCAGGCAAGTCGCCAATGACAAGGTCGAAGCCTCTCGGGCCAAGCTCCACCTCGGGCAGGAAGCACCAAAGGGAATACGGCCACTGACTCGCGTCACCAACCCGCAGAATAGAGACGAGTCGCGAGCAGAACCAGATCTCCCCGACCCAAGTTCACGGGACGCGAGGGCGCCGCCGAAGGTGGCACGACCGGTTCCACCGGGGCAGTTTTGAGCCTGGCGGCGATCTTGGCGGACAGGCCGGGAAGCATCATGACTGGGGCGGGCGAATCGTCGCGTTGCGAAGGAAGTGCATAACCAAAGCAGAAGCCTTGGGGCGTTCGTGGTACGAACGTGATTGGCGGGACCACAACAGGCGACGGCAACACCATCGAGAACAACCAGGGCAGCGGCGTCGCGCTGGACGCGGCAGGCACTGGCAACCTGCTCGAAGGCAACGTCATCAATTCCAACGGAGCCGGCCAGACGGCCGCAAGTCTCGGCGACGGCGTCTACCTGCTGTCTTCGGCCGGCACGACGGTTTCTGGCAACACCGCCGCATCGAACCGCGATTGGAGCATCCTCTCCAAGAGCAGCACTTCGTCAGTCTTGACGGGCAATACCTTCGAGGGCAACGGCCTCGGCAACATCCACTCTTCCTGAACCACCGTCGCCCAGGTCGCCGACTCCAGGCTGGCCGGCGACCTCGGCGTCTGGCACCATTATGACGCCCTCAGACCAGGTGCGCTTCTAGCTCGGGCCAGAGCGAGCGGATCTGGGTCGGGAGCACATGTTTGACGTCGGAAATCTCGCCGGGGGAGACGTGCTTTTGCAGGACCTTGAATACCGACCACGCCACGGCCTCGGGGTAGATCTCCGCGTGACCGCGCAAGGCCGTGGCGATGTGGGCCAGGAACTCCTCCTTGCGCCGTTCCTTGATGGGCTTCCCATTGGGCGTCCATCCTTCGTAGTAGAGGCCCCGAATCAGCAAGGGAAGCTGGGCGCCCAAGTCGGCGGTCTCGGCCACGGTCAACCGATCGCGCAGGGCGTGGAGAACCGCCCCGAGGGCGTGGTAGGCTCGCGCCCGATCCTCCCAGCCTAACTCGTCGGCCAGCTCCTTGAGCCAGGTATTCGTGGTGTGGATGGTGCTCTCGATGGGAGCGATCGCGACGTGGGTCATGGTCATTCTCCTATGTTTCAGGAACAGACTCAGGGGAATCACGGCGAATTGCCCTATCGGGCATCAGAACACGGTGACCGGCGTTTGTGCCGGTCGGCTCGAGGCGGGAATCGGCGCCACGTGCGGCACCCTGGCCACGAGAACCGGGCAATGAGCCCTGGGAAGAACCGATTCGGCCACATTGCCCATGAGAAGCTTGCCGAGACCAGTGCGTCCGTGGGTGCCCATCACGATCAGTCCGCATTCCAGCTCCTCGGCTTGGCGGACGATTTCGTCGCTTGCGTCCCCACGACTCAGGCGGGTCTCGACCGGATACTTGAGGTCGGGGCCATCAAGTCGTTTGCGCGTTTCCTCCAGGGTTTCGCGATAAGCCTGCACGTCGATCTCCGAAGCCATCATCCCACTCACGTAAACCTCCAGCGGAGCGACATACAGGAGAACGAGCCGCGATCCCAGACCCCGCGCGAGTGAACGAGCGACCTGGAGTGCGGCCTGGGAACTCTCGGAGAAGTCGGTGGGATGGAGGATGACCTTGAAATCCTGGGTGCGACGGGGAACCTCGGCGGCGTGCAGGGCAAGCACCGGGCAGGGCGCCGGCGCAGGACCGAGATCGCCACGCTTCCTGCCAGCAACCAGCGCAGTCCGGTACGCCCGTGCGTGCCCATGACGATCAGGTCGCTGGCGGTCTGCTCGGCCAGATCGAGGATTTCGCTGGAGATCTCGCCCTCCTTGACGAAATAGGTGATGTCGATCGCATGGTTTGGTGTGTACTGATCGACCAGCTTTCGGTGCAGTGCTTCCAGACCGGTCGGTTCGGGGCCGGAATCGAAGTACTGAACCGCTGGCTGGCCGAAATAGACCGGTTCCTCGGCGACCCAGTGCGGTTCAACGACATGGATCACCGACATCCGCGTCTTGGTCTCGCCGCAAAGCGAGCAGGCTACGCGGAAGGCTTCCTGCGAATTCTCGGAGAAGTCTGCCGCGAACAGAATGTGTCGGAAGGGTTGCATGGGAGTTCTCCTCATTTCCAGTATTCGACCTGCCTCGCCACGGTCTTGGAATCTAGTAAGCATGACTTCCTCTTCCATCGAGTGCGTCTTTCTTCTGGTTTACGGGTGACCGCCGCTTCTGACGCAGGCTCGTCGGTCGAACAGAGCTTGTGCACGCGGGCGTGCGATTGCTCGATCGGCCGTACCCATCCTGGGCCCGAGCGGCACGCGGTCAGAAGGCAGCCTGCGTCTCGCTCGGGCCAGGAGTTGTTCGTGGCTACTTCCCGCCCTTGATCTCCAACCGCCGCTTCTTCGGCTCGATGGGACGCGAGCACGGCACCACGATCTCGAGGACGCCGTTGGTAAACTCCGCGGTCGCCTGGGAGCTTTCGCTACCCGCGGGCAGTGGAATGGCGCGATAGAAGCTGCCATAGCTGCATTCGCTATAGGTGCATCCCTCGACTTCCTCCTTCTTCTGCGTCTTTCGTTCTCCCTGGATCAAAACCGAATCGTGGGTGATCTCGACCTTGACGTCGTCCCTGGCAAGGCCTGGCAGATCGGCCCGGACGACATACTGGCCGTCGCGCTCGACGACGTCGATCCTGGGCGACCATGCAGCCGGGACGAGCCCCGTCTCGCGCCGAACCAGCTCGCGTCCGCGAGTGAAAAGGCTTGGGAAGTGAACGCGGGACTCGATGCCGAAATCTTCGAACAGCCGATCCATCTCCTCCGTAAAGCGGCGCATGAACGCGAACGGACTTCCACCCGAAATGGCGGGCGCCGCCGGCTTGGGCGAAGGCACGGTCTCCTTGACAGTGCTGGGCCCGTTGGTCGTCTTTGGCTTGGGTGCTTCCTTGAGCTCGGTCATGGCTATCCCCTTTCTCCGATGAATTGCCAATTGGGTTCCTATCACTGATCTGACTGTGACTGCTGATCAAAGTTGCAAAACCATGGGCCGGCCCGATTTCCGGGCGACTGAGCCCACTGATTCTCAGCTCGGCGCCAACTCTGAGGATGGTGCGAGGCTGCTGCGCTGCTCGAGGACGACCCGGCAGATGGGGTGGCCCCGAGAGCGTGGTCACGGCCGGCGCGCACACTTCGCGCGTCGCGCAGCGGGCGCTGCGTGTCGTGGAGAGTTCTCAAGTCGTTGCGGTGTACGCCCGTCGTGCCGAGCCTGAGTAAAGACACGCCGCCTCCTCCTGGGCATTCGCGAGAGGGCGAACCCCCACGCAACCCGTGAGTGCGGCAACCTTCACCGCGATCCACAGGATTATCCCATCCAGGACAATCCTCCCTGTCCCACCATCAGACAGGTCGAGGCGTAAAAAAACCCCTTCCGTACGTTATGCACGGCGGGGCCGTCTTAGCCAACTCCCAATTGCCCTTCGCGAGCAACCGACAACTTCAAGGATATTCCTTCCTCACCCCCAAGTCAAGCTCGCGGTCTGCCACATCCGCAAGAAACGCTCGCCACAGCAACGACCAGGAGAAATCGGAGAGATTCACCGGTGAGAACGTACGTTCATGTCGCTGGCTAACCGGAAACGGTTTTTCGCGAGCGGTGCGACGCGCGATCGGAGCGCCACTCCGCGAGCCACCAGCGGCGGCGGATCGCCGGACCGTGGGTCAATCCGAATCGCTGCATGGCCGTTTCCGTGATGGTGCGAACGGCCTCTTGCGGTGAATCGGTGATGAGGATGCGCCCGGAGTCGGCCGGGTCGATCGTTCCCTCTGCCACCAACCGCTCGCGGAAGAAACTCACCAGGGGCGACCAGAAATCCTTGCCGATCAAGACCAGCGGGTAGTCGCGAATCTTCCGCGTTTGAGTCAATGTGGCGATCTCGAAGAACTCGTCGAGCGTTCCGAAACCGCCTGGCAGGGCGATGAAGGCGTACGAATACTTGACGAGCATCAGCTTGCGCACGAAGAAATGGTGGAACGTGATCCAGTGGTCAAGGTAGGGGTTGGGCACCTGCTCGACCGGCAATTCAATATTGCACCCGACGGAGGTCCCGCCGCGGTCCTTGGCTCCGCGGTTGGCCCCTTCCATGAGCCCAGGGCCGCCGCCGGTCATGACCGTGAAGCCCGCCTCGGCCAGACCGGCGCCGACCTCGCGGGCAAGGACGTAGTAGGGGTGGCTCTCCCCGAAACGAGCCGAGCCAAAGACGGTAACGCACGGTCCGACGAAGTGGAGCGCCCGGAAGCCGCGAATGATCTCGAAGAAGACACGGACCGCGAGCCGGAGCTCGAAGCCGCGCTTCTGGGGCCCCGCCAGGAACTGGGTGACGTCGGGGGGCGTCGGGCCAGTTCCCCAGGGCTGCGGAGGCCCCGGAGATGCGTTGTTCGTCTCCAGGCCAGGACCATCCTGTCCGCTTCGTTGTGGCATTGCGCTTCTATTGCCCATCACGAGCACTTCTCAACATATCGTATCAATCTTGACGCCAGAGATCAAGAACGCGCTCCGCATTCTTCAGTCAAGACCGCTATGGACTCGACCGTGAATCTGATAGGCTGATCTTCTGGAGCTAGTCGGGAGCCCGGGAATGACCGTGGCGAATTATGAAGCGCCTTTCGCACTGGTACCACTCGACCGAGGTTGTGATCGGCGAGTTCCTCTTGGCCAGTCTCGGTGAGGGTAGCAAAACGCTCATGTCGGCAAACGATCAGGCGAGAACGGACACTCCCAAATCCAGCCGCGCTCGCAGCGATCCTGCATGGGCCGAGGGCCGGATTGCTCCCGTGCACGAGGAACGAACGCCGCGCGGCGCGGCGAGCCGGGTGCCCGCCTCCACCAAGCAGTCCGATCGGCCGCCCCCTGCCCACGCGCCGGAATCGGCCGGGAGCTGGAGCATGCCCGCCCAGGGAGCCCTGGACCCTGCTGGCCCCGGCTCGGTGATCGAGACAATCGTCAGCCCGTTCCACTGTCTTTATCAAGACGCGCTTCATTTCCACACCCAGAGCCGGCTGGCGCAATCCGAAACCGAGGCGAGCCGGCTCTCCCGCGCGGCGATTTTGTTGTATGTTTCGAGCGCCGAGGCACTGGTCCACCAGGCGGCCGAAGAGCTGGGCCGGCCCGAGCTCCGCGAATTGCTGGTTGATCCCGATCGGCCCTTGCCGCTTTTCGACGCCTGGAGAATCTTGCCGGCAATCGCTGCCGAGCCCGCGGCGGCCACGCGTCCTCTCGATCCCGAGTCACCTCCCTGGCCCCAGTTTGCCGAGCTGCTCTTGCTGCGGACCTCGTGGTCCTACCCGGGAGCTTCGAGCGAACGCCGGGCGTTCTACCGCAGAGCGCGCCCCGATCTAGCCTACGAGCCCATGGAGCCTCACCAGATGCCGGTCGCTCTGCGGCGCCTGACCGCACCCGAGCACCTGGCGTTCCCGCGCACCGGTCTGCCCCGAGATCCCTACGCGCTTCGACCGCGCCACCTCGACACGGCCCGCGGCGTCCTCGACGCGGCTATCGAGGCCCTTGACCGCCGCATGGGCGGGGCCTTGACGAAGGGCCAACGGCATCGCCGCGAGCCCTGCCGCCTCGTCTACCCAGAGAGACGGGAACCCGAAGAGTGACGCGCGTCCTGCTGGCGACCTCGTTCCCGATCCCCGGCGAATTTGATGGAACGGCGATGTTGCCCATCAAGATCATGCGGGCGCTCAAGCCCCGGGGCGTCAATGTGGTCGTTGCGTATCTCCAGGCCAGGCCCCCCTGGGGCATGAGGATCACCCGAGCCGACTTCGAGGGGACGCCGGTCTACCAGCTTCCCATGGCGGCCTGGGTTCGCGGCGGCGGCCTGGCGCGAATCGCGCGCGAGCATCCTTTCGACCTGGTCCACGCCCAGCATTACGGTGGAGCGACCCGAGCCTACTTCGCCTGCCGGCGCTTCGGCTGGCCGATGGTTTACGAGATCCACTCACTCCTGGGTGATGAGGTCGAGCGTGACCGGCTGGGGCGGGGATTGGTCTTCCGTTCCTACCGCGCACTCGAAAAACGCGTCTTGCGGCATGCCGCCGCGGTGATCGTGCTCGGCGAGTCCGTGAAGCAAGTCGTCGTTGCCGAGAAAGGGGTCGCGCCCGAGCGCGTGAGCGTGATCTACCCGGGCATCGACTTGCGCGAGTACGATGCGCCCGGCGCGCCCCGACGATCCGCGGAATCGCCGCCGAGCACCAGGTGGTGATGTACGTGGGCAACATCGTGCATCCCAATCAGGGAGTGCCGATCTTGATTGAAGCGCTGCCGCGGGTATTCGAGGCTCTTCCCCTGGCGCGCTGCGTCCTGGTGGGAGGTCCCGCCGATGCCGCCCCTGGCTACCGCGCGGCACTGGGCTGTTACGCCGGTCGGCTCATCGTGCTGGCGGGCCAAACGCCCGAGCAAGTCGTCGCGCTCTCCCGCCGCGCGGACGTCCTGGTTCATCCGCGATTGGCGTGCCGCGAGAACTACTCGGTGCAAAGCAAGATCGCCGTTTATCTGGCCGCCGGCCGGCCGATTGTGGCCACCGATTTCGGCGATTACCAGCAACTCCTGGGCGCCACCGGTGCTGGCCTGTTGACTCCGGTCGCTCCCGAGCCGCTGGCGCATGCCATCATTGCCGTTTTGACCGACCCATCCCTGGCGGCCCGCCTGGCCGCCGCCACCGGGCCCGTCGCCCGCGAGTTCTTCGCCATGGAGCGAAACGTCGATCGGTATCTCGAGGTCTACGAGCGAGCGATCGCGAGCGGTCCTGGCTGAAAACCGACCACGCCGGCGGCGGGCAGCCGAATGACGAAGGACGAGCTCGAGTAGATCGCCGAGCAGGTGGTGGACGGGATGCTCAAGGTGCACCGTGCCTTGGGGCCGGGCCTGCTGCAATCATCGTTTCTCGCGCCCATAGATCTCATCGATTTCACGGCCCGTGCGCGTGAGATCGATGAGATCTATGGCGCCGAGGTGAGATCCATGTCGACCTTGACACTCCCACAGGCCCGTCTTACTGTAAAAATGGTTATCGGGTTCACCCGAACCTACGATGGGCTCGGGCGTTGTTGCTCAACCGGCGGACGACTGCTTCCGCAATGTGCGGGTTCCGCTCCTGCGGGGCGCCGTCGTCGGGAACGATGAGAACTCGCGTACGCCACCTTAGCTCAGTTGGTAGAGCGCAGCTTTCGTAAAGCTGAAGTCCAGGGTTCGAGTCCCTGAGGTGGCTTTGGACTTTCAATTTACTGGAGGGGCAGGAGGTGCTGTTTCTTCCCCGGGAACGGTTGCGGGTTCAGCGGGAACCGCGGCTGCGGCCGGTGCCTCGGCCCTGGGGGCTGCGTTCTTCGGTCGCAAAACGCTCCGCAGCCAGGCGGCCGCCTCGGCGGCGGTCTGGTACCTGTCGTCGGGGTTGGTTGCCATCAGTTTTTCAATGATCTGGACCAATCGCGCGGGCAATCCCGGGACGATCTGGTTGATCGGAACAGCCCGATCCGTGATTCGACGGACGAGGCAGTCCATCGACGACCCACCTTTGAAGGGGACCTGCCCGCTGGTCAAGTAGTACATCGTGCAACCAAGTGAGAACAGATCGGAGCGACCATCGATCTTGACCATCCGAGCCTGCTCGGGCGAGATGTAGTCAGGCGTCCCCACGGTGTATCCGGCGGATGTCAGTGCGGGCACCAGCTCGTTCTTCTCCAGCAGCGTGCCCAGCCCGAAGTCGAGGATCTTGATCTTCTTTCCCCGTGTGAGCAGGAGATTCGACGGCTTGATGTCACGGTGTACAATACCGCACGCGTGCGCATGGGCCAGTCCGTCGGCAGTCTGGGCAGCGTAATTGACGACGGCGGCTGGAGGGAGTGGGCCCCGTGCCTTCACGAGATCCCCCAAGGTCCCGCCTTCCACGTACTCCATGGCGATGAAGTAACACAGGCCGATGCGATCGGCATCGAAGGCCCGGACCACATTGTCGTGATCCAGACGGCCTACCAGGTGCATCTCGCGCCGGAAGCGGGCAAGCGCCACGGGCTTGTTGATGCATCGGCCATCGAGGACCTTCAGCGCGACCACCCGGCCCATCATGCGATGCCTGGCCGTGTAGACCCTGCCCATGGTGCCCTTGCCCAGGAAGTCGAGGATGACGTAATTCCCGAAGATCAGAACCTCGGGCCTACCCTTGAGAATCTGACGCGCCTGGTACTTGGTCAGGATCCCATTCTTGATCAGGCCGGCGACCAGTCCGGCCAGCTCGATCGGCAGCTCCGCCGCGGCAATTGACGCAAGAACACCCACTTCACTTGGTCCTGCCGCGGGGACACTCGCCGCAACGGTGTCGCGTGAGGCGAGCGGAACGCGACGATCGGCGGCCGTGACGCAGACCGTGACGCAGACCGTTCCGAAAGGGTACACGTAAGTCGTTGCCTGCTAAGGGCGTGACGCTGGTGACGATGAAAAACCCACTTTACTAGGTCCGGCACCGTCCGCCCTTCCGTGGAGCGTTGCGTCGAGTGATCGTGCCGCCTTTGACGGTATTTCGGCGCAGTGGCCAGTGTTCAGCTTGTGTCGGGTCACGCGCCGTGCCACTGGATCGTACCAGGGTCCAGATGGACGATCTTGGTGAGTCCCGGCTTGCCCTTGAGCTCGCGAAAGCTGTGGCGCTCACCGGCGAGCGAACTGCTGATCTGCTCCCAGGCTTCGAGGCTCAGGTTGACGCAGCCGGCATCGCCGTGGCTTTCCAGGCGGGCGGCGATGTTGACGGTGTCGCCCCAGAGGTCGAAGAGCGACTGTTGCCGGCCGAGCACACCCGAGACGACGGTCCCGACGTGGACGCCGACGCGGAGCTTGAACCCCAGCTCCTGCCCCGCGCCGTCGCATAGCCTTTGGGTGAACTGGATCATCCGCATTCCCAGCCTCACGCAGTCGATTACGGGGTTCGGGACATCCTCGAGCAGCCCGCTGGCGGCCATGAACGCGTCGCCGATCGTCTTGATCTTCTGGACGCCCAGGGCCGAAGCCTCGTTCTCCCAGGCCTCGAACAGCTGCCGCAAGTGCTGCACAACGAACTCCGGGCAGTCGGAATGGTCATCGCAGTACCGGGTGAAGCCGACGATATCGGCGAAAAGGACGGCGACGCCCTCCCGACGGCGCGGCTTGACCGCGTCGGTCTCGACCAGCTCCTCGACCACGGGGCCGGGGAGGATGGCGTTGAGCAAGTCGTTGTATCGGAGCCGCTCTTGCTCGCTTCGATCACGAAGCCGCTTCTTCTCCAGGCAGGCATCGACGCGGGCCTTGAGGATCACGCGATTGAACGGCTTGGGCAGGTAGTCCTCGGCCCCCAGCTTGATGCAGTGGGCGATGACGTCGAGCTCGCTTTGTCCGGAGATGACGATGACCGGGATGTTGCGGCAACAGGGGTCGCTCCGGAGCCGCTCGATCACCTCGAACCCGTCGGCCCGGGGCATCTCGATATCGGTCATCACCAGGTCGAGATCGCCGGCCTTCAAGAACTCGAGCGCCTCGGCGCCGTCACGCGCGGGGACGACATCGTGCCCCTGTGACCGGAGGTAATCGCAAAGCAGGTCCCGTACCGCCTCGTTGTCCTCGGCGACCAGAATACGCCCGGGCTCGGCCGAGGGCAGGAGCGCGTCGTCGTCGCCCGCGCCCGCCGCGGGAATCCGCTCGAGGTAAAGGTTCACATCCTCGACGAACGCCCGCCCCTCTCGTGCGCAGCAGCTCTACCGTGGCCTGCGCAAGGTACTGCAGCCGGTGGCCCAAGCCGTCGACTTCACGGAACTCGCTGGCGAAACTGTCCAGGAAATACTTGCTCGCCTCCCGGGCGAGGTCTCCGCCGTATCCCAGGATCGGGGTCAGGCAGTTCGAGAGGTCGCGGTCGAGTGTCTTCGATGCCGAGTCCACGCTGCGCTCGGGGTCGAGCGCGGCCTGGATCATCGCGGCCATCCGCTCGGCGTGCAGCTTGATCTTCTGGAGATCAGCGACGATCGGGCCGCAGGCGCCGATCTTCTCCTCGGCGGACAGCAAGTCGACCAGCTCGATCAGGGCGTGGGTCGGGGCGAGCAGGTCTTGACGCCGCCTCGCGAGATAGAATCGGCGTGCCCGGCCCGACTGTTTGCCGTGGGCCGCAGGCCCCTGGCGCATCGGCGCGTCCGGGTTCAATCTCATCGTGGATGCCCTTGACATTATGAAGACCTTATCATTCGCGCGGGGCTGTCGCTAGCCATGACGCCCGATTATACCAAGATCCCGATGCGGTGGCTAAGAGTGTCTGGTGAAGGCTGGCAAAATAATCGGCTGCACGATCTTGATTGACGGATGCCGGGGCCCCCGACGTCAAAGTGAGCCGGCGGCGCTCAGTCGGGCCCGTGCCCGTACCGTTGACAGAACACCTTGATCAGCTCCTCGCGCATTGGCTCGCTGGCCGCGAGGGCTTGATGGAAACCTTCCTTGCTGAGGGTGTATACCTCCGCCTCGTCCTTCGTGATCACGGTGGCGTTGCGCGGTTTGTCTTCCAGCAGGGCGACTTCGCCGAAAACTTCGCCGGCCCCGAGTGTCGCCGTGAGGTGGGAGGCGGATCCATCGTCAACGTACACCTCGACATCGCCCTTCTTGATCAGGTAAAATTTGTCTCCCACCTCGCCTTGCCGGATCAGATAGGTCCCCGGCGGATGGGCCTCTTCCTTCATGTTCTCCGCGACTTCCACCAGGCGCACCGGGGTCAAACCGGAGAACAGGGGAACCTTCTGGAGGAACAGGCAGATGCGCACGGTCTTGTCGACGCGGATGTCGGAGGCGATACGTCCTTCCTTCATGTTGACCACTCGGTCGCCCTGATCGATGACCCGGCTGTCATGGGTCACGACGAGGATCGTGGATCCCGTCCGGGCAAGCTTCTTGAGCAGAGACACGACCAGCTCTCCGGAATGCTTATCCAGAGCGGCCGTGGGCTCATCCGCCAGGACGAGCCGAGGGTGGTTGGCGAGGGCCCGGGCTATGGCGACGCGCTGTTTCTGGCCGCCGGACAATCCTTTCGGCTTGTAGTCCACGCGGTGCCCCAGCTCCAGTTTCTCGAGCAATCCGACCACCAGGGCTCGGGCGAGGGCGGCCCGGTGCCGGGGCACATCGCGCAGGAGCGTGACCGGAGCGTCGCCATCCTCAAAGGTGCTCAAGAGAGCGTGGGCATGTTCGTAAAGGTCCTCGGGCGTGTACTCCTTGAGGTCGATGGCCATGTTGACGTTCTCCGCCGCGGTCAGCGGGTCGAGGAGGTTATGCGCCTGGAAGATGAAGCCGATGTGCCGGCGGACCGCCACCAGATCTTTCTTGCCCAGACCGCGCAGCTCCTGTCCCAGGACCTGCACGCTCCCTTCCTGGACGGAGCGCAGGGCACCGATCAGGGTCAGGAGCGTCGTCTTACCGCAGCCCGAGGCGCCGGTCAGGATGACCAGTTCGCCGGGGCTGATTTCGAGGTTCATGTCGAAGAGCACCTGCTGGCGGATGTCCCCCTGGCCGAAGGCGTGGTTCAAGCCGCGGATATTCACCGTGGGCTGGCCATTCTTGGTGGCGGAGGCCGGCGGCGTCTCGCCCGCCGCAACCGGCGGCCCGTCGAGCCTTGTCATTTGAACACCTCGGCCGGATCGGCGGTCAGGATTCTTCGGATGGCGATGGATCCAGATATCAGGCACATCGCCACGGTCACGAGCAGGACGAGCGCGCGTCGCGTCGTTGTCAAGAACATCAGCAATCCGGTCTTGTAGCTAACGATCCGGAAGAGGATCTCGGCGGCCACGAGAGCTGGCAGGAAGCCCAGCACGCTCAGGAACACAGCCTGCTGGAGGACGACCCCGACCAGGTACCAATCGGTGAAGCCGATTGCTTTGAGGGTGGCGAACTGCGGAAGGTAATTGCTCACGTTGGTGTAGAGAATCTGGTAACAGATGATGATGCCCACAACGATGGCCACGACCATCCCCAGGAGAAAGATCTGACCGATGGCCGTGTTGTCCTTCCAGTAGTCTTTCTCCCGGTTCAGCAATTCCGGCTTGGTGAGAATGCTCACGTCTTCCGGCAACGCCGCTTGCAACGCCTGCTGTACCTCCGTGAGGTCCGATCCTGGTTTCACCTTGACGAGGCCGAGCGCGACCTTGTCGAGGTGCGGTTTTCGGGACGACCGGTCGGGGAAAAACTTCTCGAAGTTGCGGTCGCTCATGATCACGTTGCCATCCGTCAAGAAATCGGTTCCCAGCCGAAAAGTTCCCACCACCGTCACCTCGCGACCCGCGAGCTCCGTCCGGGTGCCGGGCTGGGGATTGCCGTAGTAATCCCGCGATTTCTCGTCAAACAGAACCGTATCGGGCATTTTCAAGGCGGCAGCACACGCCGCCGTCTCGGGAAACGTGAACACGGAGTCATCGGGGTCAAACGCAAGGACCCGGATGGGGCGCAGTTTGCGCTTGACGGGGTCCCTCCAGATCGAGGCGGCACCCTCGATGTAGAGCGGATGCACGGCGCGGACGCCGGGAACGGCCAAGGCCTGGTAGATCCGCCGGCTGGGGATTGAGTCTGGATCGTACATAATATGCTTGAGCTTGTTCAGGATGAACAAGTCACCGTCAAATCGGTTGATGATCTCGGCTTGACTGTCGAACATCGCATCACGGAAACCGGTCTGGGAGAACATCAGCACGACCGCCAGGAGAATGCCGCCCAGAGACACCGCGAGCCGGCCCGGCGTGTGAATCAGGATCTTGAGGGCCAGCGGTATGGTTAGCGGCCGCGCCATGGCTAGAACAGGTCCACCGGGTCGGCCTTTCTCAGGAAGCGAATCGCCATCAATCCCGAGAACGAGCACATGAGGAGAGTTGCGATAAAAACGCCCACCGCTCGCCACACGGTCATGGTGATCGGGAGGTGCGTGACGGCGCGGGCAGTCGCGTAGATTCCCAGGGCAATCAGGAATCCGGGGATGTAGGAGAGGACCGCCATGAAAACGGCCTGTTGCAGCACCACCAGGGCCAGGTAGGCGTCGGAGAAGCCCATCGCCTTGAGAGTCGCGTACTCGGGCAATCGGCTATTCACTTCCAGGGAGAGCACCTGGTAAATGATGACGATGCCGAATAGCAGGGCGACGATCACTCCGGAGCCAAAGATGATCCCCGTCGAGGTGTTGGTAACCCAGTAGTCCTCCTCCTCCTCCTCGATTTCGTCCCGCGTCAGCACGCGAACGTCGGCGGGGAGGTACTCGCGCAGCTTCTTCGCCACTTTCTGCGGGTCGGCTCCTTCCCGGACATTGACCAAGCCCAGATGGACCTGGTTCGAGCGGCCACCCGCCATACAGGCGGGAGAAAGTCTTGTCGCTCACCACGATCATGCCCGTCTCGAACCCGGGCCCGATGGTGAACTCGCCGACGACCTTGAGGTTCAGCGGTCCGACCTGGGTGACCAGCCCGACGTGACGCGGTCCCACATCGGAGCGTGTCAGGCTGTCGACCAGCATTGTATCGTCAAGGGCCAGCAGGGGCCGTTTCGCATCCAGTTCCCGATTCAGGATCACCTTCTCGTCGCTTGGTCTGATGCCGATCACCACGACGGATCGGAAGTAACGCGTCTCGGTATTGCGCCAGTTCTGGCGGCTCACGTACAGCGGCATGACGTTCTCCACGTCCGGATTGGCCGATGCCTGGTACAGCCGGCGCCGAGGAAAGGTCTGCGCCTGCGTGAGCATCACGTAATTCGGGGAAGTCAGCACGATGTCGAAGTCGAGCCGGCCCAGGACCAGGTTGGCCGTGCGCCGAACTCCCGCGCGAAATCCCAGTTGCATGAAAAGGAGGGCGACGGCGAAACAGACTCCGGCGACGGCCACCAAGGTCCGGACGGGGTTGTCCGCCAGGTTCCTCCAGGTGAGGAAGGCTGTCATCGGCTCCCTTTTCACTCTCCGGATTGGGTTGACTTGCCAGCGGGGCTTGTCCCGGGCGGGACAATCCGCTTGATCTTCACGTCCACCTGCAGGTTGGTCATGCGCGCTACTGTTTCGTCGGGCGGCTCGAGCAGGATCCACACCTGGACCACCCGTGCATCGGCATCGGCCGCCGGGTCGATGTGGAGCACGTCGTTCTTGAAGACCATCTGGCCGATGCGCTCGACCGTTCCAGTCAGCTCGCGACCGAGCGCGCGGCTGGCGACCGTGGCCGTCTGGCCGACTTTCACATTGCGAATGTCGGTCTCGTAAACCTCGGCCACGGCGTACATGGTCTTGGTGTCACCCATTTTCAGGATCGGCAGGCGATCGGTGGTCTCGCCGGGGTGCGTAAGAACTTTGAGGATGCAGCCGTCTTGGGGGGCCTTGAGAATCGTGCGGTCCAGGTGCGCCTTGGCCAGGGCGAGGTTTTTCGCGAGGGACTCGATCTGGCCCGAAGCCTGCACTCGCTTCAGTCCGGCCTTCGCCACCTCCAGTTGCGCGACCGCGGTCTGGAATTTCAACCGAGCGCCGGCCGTCGCTTTGGCCAAGAGCGCCCTGGCCGCTTTCAGCTCCTGTTTGTCGCGGTTGACGAGCAGGTCTTGCTGATCCATCTTCTGGGGCGAGATTGTTCCCGAGGCGACGCTGCGCAGGCGCTCCTGATCGGTGCGGTCGCTCTCCAGTACGCTTTCCAGCAGACTCACCCGGTCTTGCTGCGCCTGGATGTCCAGTGGATCGAGCTCCCTGGCCTCGCTCACGCCGAGCTCGGCCTGCTGCACCAGGGCCTGACTGTAAACCATTTCTGCTCCCAGACGCGTCCTGGCCTCGTCCAACTGCGCCGCGGCCGCGTCGCACTGGGCCGTGGCCTCGGAGTAGCTGTCCAGACAGCCGAGCGTGGCCCCTTTCTTGACACATTCCCCTTCCCTGACCGCGAGCGACTCCAGGCGAGCACCCATCAGCCCGCCCGCGATATCAATCACGTCTCCCCGTGGTTGGAGCCGGCCCAGGGCCGCGATGAACGGTCCTTCGTCTGGTGCGTGCGCGTCGCCGAACGACCCCACCTCGCGCAGTTCCTCACCCTGGGTCTTCATCTGCGGCGGTCGTGACCGAGCGAGGTGCACGCTGTAGAGAAAGGCGCCCGCCCCGCCCCCTGCTACGGCGGCAAGGACCATCAACAGTAATTGCAAGCAAACGGTTATCGCTCGCTTCATGGTCTCGATCGCGCTGCCTCACACCTACAATAGAAGTGATCGCACTACAATCGTATAGAGCCCGACACAAGGCCACAAGCATTATCTGAGATAGGCGGCGATTGCAACGGTTCACTGGGAGTGGCCCGGCGGAGCGCATTCGGCCGGCAAGACCCCCTGTGCTTGATGGAGCAATAACCAGGCTCGCTGCAGATTGGCCGTCTCCTCGACGATCTTCCGCCGCGCCTTGAACCATTCGCCTTTCGCCTCGGCCGTCTCGGCGAACGAACCGACGCCCTTCTTCTCCTTGTCTTCCGCCTCGCCGACTCTGGCCTCCCAGCTCTTGGCCTGACGGCGGGCCAGCACCACCACCTCCATCTGGCCCTGAATCGTCCGGACCACCTGGCCAATCTGCTCGACCACTTCCCGCTCGCGGCGGGCGTGGTACTCGCGCAGTTGGGCCTGGCGAATCTGCAATTCCCTGGTGTCGTCGCAGGGAGAACACAGCAAGGTCAGGAGCATTTGCAGCTTGGGACAGAGCGGAGGCGATTTGCTCATGGCCAGCGCGCCCGAAATCGACCGCAGGAGTTGCTGAGCGGCCGACTCGTTGTCGGAGTTCAACTCCTTTTCGAGGAGGCTGAGCAAGACAAGCTCGGGCCGGTTCGCCAGACCCACGGCAACGGCCGTCGCTGGCGAAATGGGCTCGACGGCGACTTCAAAAGCGTCCGACGGCCAGAACCGCCACTCCGCGTCTGACGGGCAGAAGTCAAGCGCCACGCGAAGATCGCTGTTGAGCTGTTCAATACTCAAACGAAGCCGGACGCTCTGCGCCTGGAGATCGAGCTGCTGAGCGTACAGCTTGGCGTCGTCCAGCGTCGCTTCGAGCCCCTGGGCCTTGAGGTTGCGGGCTTTCGCCAGCACCGAATCCGCCGTCGCGAGGCTCTTCCGCACGATGTCCACGTCGGCCTCGGCAGCACCCAACTGATAGTACTTGTCGAGCGCCTCCGCCCCCGACCGATTCCGGTCCTCGAGCGCCATGTAGTGAAGGATCGTATGCTGGAGCTGGGCTTCCGCCGACTCTCCTCCCTTGCAGTTCTTGGGGTCTCTTTCTTCGCGGACCGAAATCGCTTGCTGTTCCAGGTCCTTCAGATTCGCCATGGTGGACGCGCTCACCGCGCGACAGAGACATTCCTGATCACCCAGGAGATGGTATGGCGGCGATTCTGTGAGTCGTCCCAGGCTTTCGGGCGCCGAAACGGGTAGGAGCGGACCGGCCAGGTCCACGGTTGCCTCTCCCCGCGCAAACCGGCAGGTCATCGGCAGAGGCACTGCGCGTACCCGCCACGGGTCCGGGCAAGGATGAATGGGTTAAATGCGTGCAACCTGCCAGAGGCAGGAACAGGCACAACCCGGCCAGCATTTGCACTTGTGAGCGCGCCATCCTTGTCGCCCCTGTCAGGACCCGGTTAGATTCTTTTTACTACATCGTCTGATGAACACGTGGACTTTGACGCTTACTCCATCTGCGCAGTTCGACCGAGTCACGGTGAGATCGCACTGTTATCCCGAAATCCCCATTCCATCAACGTGTTCAGGACCCGCGAATTTCGCGAACCATACGATGGGGGGGCTGGTTACTGCGCGTCTCTGGCGGCGGGCTGATGGCAACGATCCGTTCCATAATCCGAGCGGCCTGGAGCGCCAGGTGGGTGCGTCGGCTGCGTGCTGTGGCGGACGAGGGGGACGAGCGGCAGGTCAAGCAGCTTCTGATCCTTGCCTGCTCGGCATTCGGCGTCCCCCAGCTCTGCGTCTGGGCGGGCTTTTATCTTTATTTCGGGCAGACAGTCCCCGGCATGGTGATGCTGGCCTACGCGGCAGCGACAGTGGCCGGTGTGGCTGCCTGTTGCGTGAATTTTGATTATGTCAGGATCTGCAACCACGTTGTGCTCGCGTTGATCTTCGCGGTCAACGTCGGGATCAGTTTTTATGAAGGGGGCCTGATCGCCTCGAACGGCCAGTTCCTCTGGGCCTTCCTGGCACCGATGGGGATGCTGGTCGTTTCGACCCGGCTGGTCGCAGGCCTCTGGATGTTGGCCTTTGACGTGGCGGTCATCGCGCTGGCGGCCTTGCCGCCGGCCCCGTTCGTGGCCCCTCTTCCAGCGGCGTTCGGCCAGTTGCTCTGCGCGCTGAACGTCGTTTGCGTGGCGTCCTTCATCCTTTACGCGATGTCGTACTATGTGGCGAAGAAAGACGCCTTTTACGCCCTGCTGAAGCAAGAGGAAGCCAAGAGCGAGATGCTTTTGCTCAACGTCTTGCCGAAGGAGGTCGCCGCGGAATTGAAGGCGGGCAGGGGACGGGTCGCGCAAGTATGACGACGCGACGATCCTGTTTCTGGACCTGGTTGGCTTCACGCCCATGACCGACGGGCAGGATCCAGGTGAGACGGTCGACATGCTGAACACCATCTTCACGGAGTTCGACCGGCTCGTTCTCGAGCACGGCGTCGAAAAGATCAAGACCATCGGGGACTGCTACATGGCCGCCGCCGGCGTGCCCGTCCCACGTGCCGACCACGCCCGTGCGGCCGTGGCGCTGGCGCTGGCGATGGGTAAGGCCCTGGAACGCTGTTCGCGGGGATTCGGCCAACCTCTCAGCTTCCGTGTCGGCGTGCACTCGGGCCCGGTCTCGGCCGGGGTCATCGGGCTGCGGAAATTCGCCTTCGATGTCTGGGGCGATACGGTCAACACGGCAAGCCGCATGGAGTCGCACGGCGTGCCGGGTCGCGTCCAGATTTCGGGTGCCACCTACCGCCGGGTCCGGAATGACTTCGAATGCGTGGCTCGAGGCAAGATCGAGGTCAAGGGTAAAGGCCCTATCGAAGCGTGGCTCGTCGAACCAGAAAAGGTGTCAGGAACGAATGGCACTCGGTTATTCCCCTAAGCCGCTTGCAGTAGGCGTTTGTGCGCCTTTCGTCGCGGTTCCATAAGAAACTTTTGTGCCTTCGGTCGTCGTTTGTTGGCGCGGCTCGACGCGGCCGGGTCGATCGCCGACCTCGTGCGCCGAAATCGCAGTGAGCATCACCTCCACCAAGTATTCCCTGACGCTGGGCGTTGCTTGTCGCAAGGCCTCCTGGAGCGCCGTCATCGTCTGAAGCGTTCCCTTGAAGCTCAACTGTCGCGGTTGCTTACCGTGCGCCTCGGCGGCCTGGGCCGCCACGCCTCGGATCAAGTTGTAAGACAGTAAATGTATCCAGATCTCCTTCTCCACCATATCAGGCGTCTTGCATCGCAGCACGTCCATTTGGAGTACGTCTTTAATTGAGCGTAAATCTAATTCTATGTTCCATCGTTGTAGGAAAAGGTCTGCCAGCTCTTCCTTGGTGTACGCCTCCGCGTCGAGCATCGTCGTCACCAGCACCAGCTCGTTGACTCGGAAGCCGGGCTGCTGAACCTTGAATCGCAGTTCGCGGACCTTGATCTCGCTGGGGATCTGCGCATAGGTTTCCTCGTCCATCCATTCGGGCCGCTCCGGCTTGGTCCAGGTGACAACGTGGTCCTCGACGCCCAGCCGTCGGCCGCGGCGGAAGTCGAACCTCCGGCGCTGGTGCATCCGGAACAGGCTGTCAACGTTCCGCTGCATCAGGTCCGCGATCATGAAAAACGAGGCATAACAGCGGTCCCCCAGCATGATTTCGCCTGCCTCGAGGCCATCCAGCAACGTGCGGAACAAGGCCGTCTCGCCTGTCTCCTTTCCTTTGTACGGCCCCAGCGCCAGGTCGCGAACGACACCCGTGGCCAGCGAAATGATCCCTACCATCCGAACTACGGGGAAACCCAAACCGATGCCCTGGGTGTTCGCCTGAGGGAAGGCTTGTTGGTTCTGTACGGTGTCGGGCATCGAGGCGGTCGTGCCGTTGACCAGCGAGACCTTGCGTCCCTTCCACAGCCAATCGGCGTTTGCACCGGCGTCCACTTTCTGAGCGGTCTGACGGACCAGCCGAACAATGACCCCGAGAGGGAGCCGCCGGCGTGCATCACAATAACTGTTAGTCTCCGGTGCGCAAGGTTTGCGATGGTTGATGGCCAGCCAGACGATCAGCCGCGCGACCGCCGCACGACACGAGTGGTCGGGGTCGAGCACCTGGGAGAGGAACAGGCAGAGGGTCACGAAAGGTGTGTAGATGCGATCCTTGAATTTGACCCGCTCTGCCGCCAGTGCCGACCTGACCGTGTTGGCGTCGAGGATCTCGTGAAAGGGAAGGAGCTGGGACTCGCGAAGGGACTTGACCTTTTCCAGAATCCACCGTCGCGTAGTCTGGGGCATTGTCGGCCTCCTTGCCGGACAGGGTTTGGATCTTGCAAGCACCAATCCTTGTCCCAAGGAGGACGATATTTGTCTATCCCACTTCTCCGAAACAACTTACGAATTTCCGAGTGCCATTCGTGTCAGGAACCGATTAGCTTCGGTTGGTCTGCTCGCGAGTCGGTTCCTGACGCCTTTTGGCCGGCCATTGACTTCTGGCGGCTCTGGTACATCTAATTAAATTGTAGATCGGACAAAGAACGGTCGCCGGTAGACCAACGTAATAACAGCAGGCGATTTCGGGCGAAAGGACCGTTCTCGAGCCACCTCGCTGGTATGCTCGGAAAAACCAAATCGATTCGTCTCGGATCTTTCGATCGGCACAAGACGAGCACCTGAGTGGGATATGAGACTTTTGTGTTGCGCGCCGGGGCGGAGGCTGGCATGAAAAACCCACTGAAAATCCTCGGAATTCTTCTGGTAAATGTCCTTCTGACGTTTTTTGCTGATGGGCGGCTCGAGGCCGCCTATCACGGCGGTGGCCACGGCGGTGGCGGCCACGGAGGCGGTGGCGGCCACGGAGGCGGTGGCGGCCACGGAAGCGGTGGGTTCCATGGAGCCGGTGGGTTCCACGGCGGCGGTCGTGTCGGGGGGTTTGGCGGCGGCCGCGTCGGGGGCTTTGGCGGTGCTCGCATGGGAGGGTTCCGCGGCGGCTTCGCCGGCATGAATCGCGGCGCCATCGGCGGATTTCGACCCGGCATCGCCGCTGGAAGGGCCTATCGCGCGCCATCGATCGGCGGCGCGCGAGCGTTTGGGGGAGCTAATCTCTCTCGCGGTCTCGGTTATGGTTCCGGCATGCGCGGCGGCTCGATCGCGGCGGGACGTGGGTTCGCCGGTGCGCGGAGCAATCTCTACGGACTCGGTACCCGGGCGCCGATCAACTCCGCGGCTCGACTTGGGGGAGTCTCCAGCGCGGGCCGGCTCGGCATCAACAATCGTGCGGGATTGGGCCTCACCGCGACGTCGATGAATCGCGGGCTGCTCGCAAGTCGGTCGATGGCGACCAACCGGATCAATACGGCCTCCGCGCTCGGCTACCGCGGCTGGACGGGTCTAAATTCCGGAGCGGGTCTTTATGGTGGCTATGGACTGGGTTACGGGCGGTATGGCGGCTATGGGTTGGGTTACGGGCGGTACGGCGGCTACGGCTACGGAAACGGCTACGGTTACGGGGGCTATGGCGGCTACGGCTATGGCGGCTACGGGTACGGCTACGGAAACTACTTTCCCTGGTACGGTTATGGCTACGGAAACTACTTTCCCTGGTACGGTTATGGCTACGGAAACTACTGGCCCTGGTACGGCTATGGCGGCTACGGATGGGGTCTGGGAACAGGTCTCGGCTGGGGCTTGTCGTCCTGGCCCTATGGCTCCTCACTCTACGACTGGGGATATCTGGGTTACTACAACCCGTATGCGGTGTATGCTCCGACCACCGTCGTCTACGATTATTCCCAGCCGATCAACACCACCGCTCAACCGCCTGAGCCGACGGTTGCCGACCAGGCGTCGGCGGAGTTCGGCGCCGCGCGCGACGCTTTCAAATCCGGAGAGTATGTCCGCGCGCTCGATTTGATCGACCAGGCAATTCATCAGACGCCCAACGAGACGGCTCTGCACGAATTTCGCGCGCTGGCGCGATTCGCGCTCCAGCGCTATGATGAAACGGCCGCCGCGCTTCATGCCGTGCTCGCGGTCGGGCCAGGTTGGGACTGGCCGGCCCTGATCGGCCTGTATTCCGGTGTTGACGTCTACACCGAGCAGCTCCGGACACTCGAAGACTACACCACCCGGAACCCAAATTCTGCCGCATCCCGTTTCGTGCTGGCCTATCACTACCTGACGGAGGGGCACACCGATGCGGCGCTCGGGCAGTTCAAGCGGGTCGCCGCCCTCCAACCCAGGGACACCCTCACGGCGCGGCTGGTGGAGCGCCTCGAGACGGCGTCCAACCCCGCGGCCGCGAACAACGCCCCAGCGCAGCGTCAAGCACAGCCGCCAGCTCCTGGCGCCCAAGCGGCTGCGGCGCCCGCCGGCGCACCAGCAAAGGAAGGGCGGCTAGAAGGGGCCTGGACCACCAAGGCCGACAACGATTCCACGATCACGTTGACCTTCTCGGGCCCAGGCCGATTTAACTGGACCGTCGCCAATCAAGGCAAGGACCGGCAGATTCAAGGCAAGATGACGTACGGCAACGGAATCCTGACGCTGGCCCAGGACCAGGGCGCGCCCATGGTGGGCAATATCACCTGGCTCGACGAGACGCGTTTTGTGTTCAAGGTGCCGGGGGCGGGGCAGGATGATCCGGGGTTGACGTTCACGAAGAGGCCGTGAAAAGGCAGCGTCGCCAAGTCGCAGCCGCGGTCCTCGTTTAACCCGGAGCCAACGGCGACGGCGTTCAGGAAGAGCCCGTGAGATCGCCGCGTGGCGAGCCGCAGCCGCGGTGGGCGTTTAACCCGGAGCCAGCGGCGACGGCGTTCCCTCGTGCAGTCCGAAAAGCCACCGTCGCCGCTGGCTCCGGGTTAAACGAAGTTTGCCATCCAGAAATCTGTGCGGGGCGCGCAGAATTTCAGCGTCCGTTCAAGGGGTACGTGCTCTGGCCAGGAGCGCATCAACCTTGGCCCAGAGCGACTTCCATCCCTCGCGTTCCTCTGCGGGCAATTTCGCCAGCGCGGCCTCATCCCGAACGCTCGCGAGGTCGGCGTCTTGTTGCCAGTGTTTGAGGGTTTTGGCGATGGGTTGGCGTTGTTGGGCGTTGGCCGATCCGAGGAGTTTAGTCCACGTGGCGAGCTCGGCTTCGAGCCAGGTGTGGGCTTGATTGCGGAACTGGGTGCGATCGACTTCGGTGAGCGGTTTTTCGGCTGCCCCACCGGTATCCTGCCCCTTGAATGCGGAGGGCAGGGCTGGGGTGTTCTTCGCGCCGGCCGCCAAAGCCGCGGCGTTGTAGCGATGTTGCGCTTGGCGGTCATCAGCGAGCTTCGGATCCGCTTGGAGCGCTTCGGCAAAGAGCCTGTTTGAAGCGGCGTAGAGCGTCTTCTCGTAAGCCCGATCAGCCAGTTGCAACCGCTCGCGATTGTCGGTGGGCGCCGCGCCGCGAATCACCGCGGCCAACCGCTGATCGAGTGCGACCTTTGCCGGATCCCTGGCCGCCAATTCGTCCAGCTCGCGCTGGGCTGCTCTGGCTTGGTCGTGGTTGCCGAGGGCCCTGGCGGCAGCGACCAGGTTCGTGAGATGATTCCGCAGAAACTGCCGGTACTCCGGGTTCCTCGGGTTCGCGGCCAGGGCCTTCTTCTGCCAGGATATGGCCTGCCGCAGTTTGTCGCGAGCTTGCTCAAAGCGCTTGGCGTGCAGGTCGATCATCGCCATATTATTCAGCGTGCCCCCCACGTTACTGGCGAAGTCGGGCGCGTCGGGATGCTCGCGCACCAGCCGCTCACGGATCGCCAGCGCCTTGGCGTACGACTCGAGCGCCTGGTCCGGATGGCCCGTGGCGCTCTGGAGGAGCCCGATGCCGTTTTGGCTATAGGCCATGTAGCTCTGGAGCCCGGTGACGCTGGGGTTCTCGCGCGCCAGCCGCTCCTGGATCGCCAGCGCCTTGCCGAACGACGCCAGCGCCTGGTCCGGATGGCCCGTGTCGCGCTGGAGGAGCGCGATGTTGTAGTGGCTTACTGCCAGGTCGCTCTGGAACGCGGTGACGCTCGGGTTCTCGCGCGCAGCCGCTCCCAGACCGCCAGCGCCTTGCCGTGCGACGCCAGCGCCTGGTCCGGATGGCCCGTCTCGCTCTGGAGCCTCCCGGAGGTGTTGTGGCTATAGGCTAGGTCGCGCTGGAAAGCGGCGACGCTGGGGTTCTCGCGCGCGAGCCGCGCGAAGATCGCCAGCGCCTTGCCGTGCGACGCCAGCGCCTGGTCCGGATGGCCCGTGTCGCTCTGGAGGCGCCCGATGTTGAAGTGGCTTCCCGCCAGGCGGCTCTGGAACGCGGTGACGCTGGGGTTCTCGCGCGCAGCCGCGCGAAGATCGCCAGCGCCTTGCCGTGCGACGCCAGCGCCTGGTCCGGATGGCCCGTGGCGTGCTGGAGGTTCCCGATGTTGTGGTGGCTTGCGGCCAGGCGGCTCTGGAACGCGGTGACGCTGGGGTTCTCGCGCGCAGCCGAGCTAAGATCGCCAGCGCCCTGGCGTACGACACGAGCGCCTGGTCCGGATGGCCCGTGTCGGACAGCATAATGCCTCGGCAGTTCTCTATCGTCGCCAGACCCTGCTGATAATCGGTTTTCGCCGGATGATCGCGCACTAGTTTTTCCCAGATCGCCAGGCTTTCGAGATGCGACTGAAGACCGTCTTGGATGTTTCCGATTTCCTGGGTAAGGTGTGCGTAGTCGTGCGCCGCATTGGCCAGTCGCACCAGGGCCTCGGGCCTCGCGTCTTGGTCAGGCTGCAACTGCTCGCGCAACGACCGGAAAAACGCCAGCGGTTCCTTGAGCAGCTTCTTGCGCAGCTCCCCGAGCGCCGGATTGTTTTTGAGCGCCCATTCTTCGACAACAACATCGCGGAAGCGCTCGACGGCCTTGATCGCCATCCGCTCGCGTGCTTCGGCGCGCTGGGTTTGTCTGGCGAGCTCGCGGTTCTTGCCGGTCACGACCGCGGCGAAACCAAGGGAACCGAGCAACCCCAGTACCAGCACCGCCGCGGCGCTCGTGACGAGCGTCCGGTGCTTGCGCGACCAGCGGCGCGCACGGTCGGGCCACGGTTCGCGATAGGCCGAGACCGGCTCATCGGCCAGCCAGTGCTCGATGTCCTCGGCCAGCGCGCGGGGGGTCGCATAGCGATCTGCCTGTTTGAGCGCCATCGCCTTGACGCAGACTGCTTCGAGGGACTTGGGGATACTCGGATTGACCGCTCGCGGCCTGGCGAACTCGCCGCGCTGAACTTTGGGAAGCACTTCGGCGGCACCGCCGCCATCGAACGGCGCTCGTCCCGTCAGGACAACAAAGAGGGTGGCGCCCAGGCTGTAGACATCGCTCTGCGGGCCGAGCAGGTCGAGACGCCGCTCGGCCTGTTCGGGGCTCATGTAGACCGGGGTGCCGAGTGCCGTGCCCGGCATCGTTTCGCCGGTGCCGCTGGCCGACGGTGGGCACAGAGTCGCTTCGGCGCTCGGGTCGCTAGTGCCGGGCTCGTCCCGGCCGACGATTTTCGCCAGGCCCCAGTTGACAACCAGCGTTTCGCCATAAGGGCCAAGCAGGATGTTCCCGGGCTTGATGTCACGATGGAGCACGCCGCGACTGTGGGCATACGCGATCGCGTTGCAGACATCCAGGAACCGAGACAGCAGGCGGCGAAACGCGAGCGGGGTTGCGTCAGCGCCCCGAGCTTTCGAACGACTCCGAGCGCTGACGCGACCGGGCTCGCCGTGACTCCCGGCGCTGACGCGGCGAGCGGGGTTGCGTGAGCGCCCCGAGTGTGTGAGACTCCCGACGCTGACGCGACCGGGCTCGCCGTCGGAATGACTCCCGGCGCTGACGCGACCGGGCTCGCCGTTGGAATGACTCCCGGCGCTGACGCGACCGGGCTCGCCGTTGGAATGACTCCCGGCGCTGACGCGACCGGGCTCGCCGTGATATCGTGCGACGGCCTCCTTCAAGCTCTCGCCACGCACAAACCGCATCGCATAAAACGGGCGCCCGTCCGGGTGATGGCCCAGCCCATACACCGGCACAATGCCCGGATGCTCCAGGCCGCCGGTGATCTCGGCCTCGAGCAAGAACCGCAACCGCGGTTGCTCGTCGCTGGCATACCGTTCCTGAATCTCCTTCAGCGCCACCTCGCGATGCAGTTCCTCGTCGAGCGCCACGGACACGACGCCCAGACCACCTTGCGCATGCGGCCGCAAGATGCGAAAGCGGCCGCCGGGTGCCGTGGGGCTGCCGACGTACGAAAGGGTTGATTCCGTGTCGCCCCGCGCGCGCCAACCCGGGGTAACGACGCTTCCAAATCTGGATCGGCAATACGCCCAAGGTCGTCGCGAAGCCGCCGGCCGATCGAGCTGAGCGCGGCCAGGCTGTGTTCGGCGTCGTTGTCGTGACGCAATAAGTGGCGCCGCACCAGAGACTCGATCGCCTCATGATCCTCGGGCGACAAAACGCCTTGCTCGGACAACACCTGGCCGAGCGGCTTGTGCTTGTCGAGGACCCACGCGTGCATCGCCGCGATCAATTGATCGCGCGAGATGAAGTTCAGTTGCAAGGCGATGATGCCGAAGAGCAGGTTGCGGTCGGCGGCGTCATGATGGGATGACATGGCGGCGGCTCGAAGGGCTCGCGGCGGAGTATTGTACCAAAGGATAGCCGCGCGCGTCGGTCGGAACCAGCGCGGAACCGGTTCGCGGTCCAATTCCGTTCTACCTACGATCAAAATCTTCGCGCCGGGCGCAAATTCCTGCGAGCCAAACGTTGTTTCACCCGGAGCCAACGGCGACGGCGACTGTTTGGACTTTGGCCTGGATCAGTAAACGCCGTCGCCGTTGGCTCCGGGTTAAACGAAAACGGCGGCTGCGGCTTGGCCGCGCTGGGCCGACACCAACTCGGTTCCCCGATGGTCACCCGGCGCGGGAACGCAAGTCGGTCACGCGCTGGCATCCGCGGCGTTACGCGCTGCGCGAAAACAAGTGTCGCCTTTCGCGGAGCGAAATGCGACTATTTGCCATTCCCCTGCACGGAGAGTTCCGGCCGAACCATTGACCCGGCACCATGGCTGAACTTTCGTGATCGGCGTCATTGGTTCCTCCTTGCACTGAAGTATAGCCGGCGGACTGGGCCATCTCTTTCTGAGGATTCCTCACTTTGCCTCAACCTTCAGCGGCGGCTGCGTCGGAGGCGCCTCTTCCTCGTCCATCTTGCAGTCCCAATGCGAGATCAGCTCGTAGTCTTCCAGTCGGAAGACCCAGAACTGGGTCTCGTCCGACCGCGTTGTATCGGACGAGCTGGGGCGCCTCCTCGCCTTCGAGGGTCAGGCGGACCGTGAATTGCCGGGCGTTCTCGATATCCGACTGGCCGAGGATCTGGTACGCCAGGAGCCGTTGGTTGGGCCGGCGATGACGGTCGACAAACTTGACCGAGGGAGAATCAAACGAGTCGGGTAGGGGGGGAGTTGCGTCGCGCCAGGCCGATAAGGCCGATTCGAGCGCGGTTCTGGCCTCGCCCCACCCCGGCATGTACGAGGGAACGGCCGGCTCGTCGTTCCACGGCGAGCAACCGACGTTGCCAGCCGCGAGGAAGGCACACCAGCTCAGTATGCCGAGAACGAGTACCTGGTTTTTTGACCAGCGTTTCCGAAGGGGCCAATCAGATTGAGTCATCGAATTTTCTGAGATCAGTTTTCAGGTGAAGGAATGGATGCTTGTGGTTGATGTTTGCAGAGCGGTGAGACACAGGCTTTCTTGGCTGGCGAATCACAACGAGCGAAGGCCTGCGAAAAACAGCCCCGCGCACTTGAGAACTTCTCGCTTCCACCAACTGAAAACTGAAAACTGAAAGCTGAACACCACTTTCTTCACACGGCCCGCACTTGCGATTTTGACACGCCCGGGTTAAGTTGGAAATGCTATATCGGCAATAGAGCCAAATCTGGCTGCGGGGCTCGTCCAGTCGATCGGGTGCAGTTTCATTCGGTCTCATGATTGTTCAAAATGGCCACTGGGCATGACGGGCGCGTTCCCCTTTTGGAATTTGGGATTCTGATTATTAAGGCGGCCATTCGCGATGATGGGCGCATTCCGCTGGGGATGGCTTTGCTTTTGGGCTGTAATTGCGGCGGCAATCATTGCGCTGCCGGCGAATGCCCGGGCCGGGTGCACACATCCCTGGGTCCAGCCGACCGGCGCGGCCCGTTCCCTGACGGATCTGACGTTACTCAGCCTGACCGATCGTCCGTCGGATTCAGAGCGCGGCTTTCCCGCGCCGGCCAGGCGATCCGGGCCCTGCGCGGGCGGCGCCTGTTCGCAACCGTCGGGATTCCCGCCTGCTTCGACCATCCAGGTCCCCAGTCGAAGCGAGCTCTGGGGTGAGCTTGCCTTCGGATCTCCACCGTTGGTACCCCTCGCAGGGGCTCTGTGTCTCGAGCCCGGAATCGAACGTCCGCGTCGATCCGCTGCACCCATCGAGCGTCCTCCGCGCCGTCTTGGCACCCGCTGAACCAGCCAGGCCGCTCTTCGCTCCAGACCAGTCGCCGGCATCCCAGCCGGACGCCAATCTGAGCACACTGACCCGACGCGCGAGTTTTGGTGTTGTGCTGGTTGCCGCCCCGCAGGGGCAACCACATGCCAGCCCAGGGCAACGCCCTGGGGAAGAGGCGGAATTGAACGAAGCACGAGCCCTGAAAGGGCGGCACAATCGAAGAACTCGCCGATGTCTCAATCCCTCGTCAAGAGCCTCGTCCATCTGGTATATGCAAAACGTTTCGCCCTTACAGGGCTCGGACGTTATGGTCGGAACCGGCGTACCCAGGGCGTTGCCCTGGGCTGATTTGTTGCGGCCCCTTGGGGGCCAAGTCCAAATCATCGCAATACCAAAACGCGCGAGCGAGGGGGCTCTCCGGACATGTCCGGAGATTGCAGCGTCTCGGAAAAATACGACCCTCGCTTGCGCGTCGGATTAGCATGAAACGCGACCCTCGCTTGCGCGTCGGGTTAGGAGGAAGCGAGGCGTTTCGCTTCAGGTCTTGCGTCATTTGCTGGTTTCTAGCTCGTCGTCGGCTGATTCTTTATCTTCGTTCATTCTCGTATGAAGAAGGGAAACCCATGAGAAAGCTACGGACCGGGTTTACGTTGATCGAATTGCTGGTCGTGATCGCCATCATCGCCGTTCTCATCGCACTCTTGCTGCCGGCCGTGCAGTCGGTGCGCGAGGCGGCGCGCCGCGGTCAGTGTCTGAACAACCTCAAGCAGATCGGCATCGCCATTGCCAACTACGAGACCTCATTCAAGGTCTATCCCTTCGGCAAAGGACTACCCTATACGACCGTCCCCGGGGCGGCGGCCTACGCCCGCTGGTCGGCTCACAGCCAGTTGCTCATGTACATCGAACAGGGGAACCTCTTCAACAGCATCAACTTCAACTTGCCCCCCGAGACGCCCGGGATGGCCGGCGCCGTCCCGTTCATGCCCCCTTACCAGAACCCCAACCGGGAGAATCAGACCGCGTCGGTGACCCAGGTCGCGACTTTCCTTTGCCCTTCGGATGGGCCGCCGATCGGGACCTGGCCCGGGGGCAATAACTATTTCGCCAACCAGCAGACATGGGCCTGCGATCTGAGTGAGAACTATCCCAGCACCATCGCACCCAGTGAGGTTCCCCGGGGGATGTTTTACTACATCAGCTCGGCGACGGCTGCCAGTGTCACCGACGGCTTGAGCAACACGGCCGCCTTCAGCGAGAAGATCCGTGGCACGGGGGCCCCCAATCCTCAGACAGACATGTTTGTGAATGTGAATTCCACGTCGCAAGATGCGACGTACCTGACCTGCCTGGCAACCAATGTTCTGAGCGCACCGCCCCTCACCAGCCGGGAGGGGATGAGCTGGGTGATGGGCGAGATGTGCTGCACGCTCTATAACCACGTCGGGCCGCCCAACCAGATCACCTGCGCGGGACTCGGTTTCCCGGGCAACATGGCCAACATGGCAATGCAAGTGCCCCCTTCGAGCCGGCATCCGGGCGGGGTCAATGTCCTCTTGGGAGATGGCTCGGGGCGCTTCATCAAGAACAGCGTCAACTTGCAGACCTGGCGGGGAGTAGGAACCCGGAACGGCGGCGAAGTCATCTCGGCCGACGCCTACTGAGCCCGAAATCAGAGAGGAGACCTTCCATCATGAACAGCGTCGTAATCTGGCGAGGCGTCGGGTCGGTCATCGCCGGCGTTGTCCTCGGGGTGCTACCGGGATGTGGATCCGACCACGCTCGATACACGCCGACATCGACCGAGGCACGGGCCTCGCTCGAGACGGCATTGACCGCCTGGCGCGAAGGCAAGCCCGTGACTTCGATCGACGTAAAACCACCCGTTCATGTGTTCGACTCGGCCGCCCAAGGCGGCCAGCAGATCGAGTCGTTCACGATCGGGGACGAGCAGGACAAAGGCGACGGAACCAAGCAGTTCGCGGTCAAGCTGGTCACGAAGCCGAAAGGGAGCGAACTGGACGTGAAGTTCGTCGTCCACGGCCGGGACCCCGTGTATGTCTTCCGGGAGGAGGATTACCTGCGCTCGCTCAACATGGACAATAATCCGCAGAGCCCGCCGCCTAAGCCCGGTGCGCGACAATCGGGAAGGCAACGCTGATGCACGTTCGCGGCACTGTCTTTGACGGGCGGCAAGAACCCCCGCTCTCAGGGCCGATCTGTGCGGGCGCGCTCGGCACTCAAGTTGCTCCAGGTCAGGCTCCGGCTGCCGCTGGTGCTCGTGTTCGCGGCTTTCGTGGTCGGCCGGTGGGACGTGATCCGAAATCACTGGGACAGGATAACCCGGCGTCCGCTGACCGAGAACAGTGCCATGTGCGCGGTGTCGAGCGACACCGAGTATTTCTGTCCCATGGACCCGGGCGTGGTCTCGGACTGGCCCGGTAAGTGCGGCATCTGCAACATGGCCCTGGTGCGTCGCAAGCGGGGCGAGGCACTCGCCCTGCCCGACGGGGTTGTCGCGCGGATGCAGCTTTCGCCGTATCGCCTCCAACTGGCCGGCATCCAGACGACCCCGGTCAAATTTCGGCCCCTGATGCTGGAGGTCCAATCTGCCGGACTCGTGACCAGCCAGCGCGAAGCCTTCTCGGTGCAAGTGGACGTGCCGGCGAGTCAGTCCTCCTGGGTTTCCGAAGGGCAGGTCGCGGAAGTCGTCTGCCCGGACCTGGCGGGCCAAGATCCGCTGGCAGGTCATGTGCGACAGGTCGTCCGCAGCTCGGAGGGGGGCTGGGATTGTCTGCGCGTAACTGTCGTTGTCGATCAACCGCCGCGGTCCATGGTCGTCGGGATGATGGCGATCGTACGGATCAAGACTCCGATGGCGGCAGTCGAGCCATTCCGCTCGTTTCGGCTGATCTCGTTCAATCCACCGGGTCAGGTCCTGGCTGTGCCGCGGTCGGCGGTGGTCGATGCCGGGGCGAGCAAGGTCGTTTTCGTCGAAAGAATGCCCGGAATGTTCGACGGCGTCGAGGTCGTCGTCGGCCCGCGCAGCGGCGGTTACTTCCCGGTCGTCCGGGGCCTGGAGCCGGGCGAGAAGGTCGCTAGCTCCGGGGCTTTTCTGCTCGACGCCGAGACGCGGCTCAATCCGAGTCTCGCGACGGCGTATTTTGGCGCTGCGCGCAGCCAGCGCGGCAGCGCGAGCGCAGACGCGACCCGTGCGCTGGAACCCGCGGTCAGAAAGAGTGCCGCGGCCGGCGTTGCCGAGTCGCTTGATGGGCTCTCCGCCGCCGATCGCGTGCTGGCCACGCGCCAGAGGATTTGTCCAGTCACGGGCAAACCGCTGGGATCGATGGGAACCCCGAGCCGGCTGGTCGTCTCGGGCCGACCGGTCTTCCTGTGTTGCGAGGGGTGCGAGGAACGATTCCAGCGGGAGCCCGCGAAATACCTGGCGAAGCTCTCCGCGTCCGAACGCCCATGATTGACGCGATCATTACCTTTTCGATTCGAAACCGCGGACTGGTGGTCGGCGCCAGCTTGATTCTCGCCGTCGCCGGCGTGCTGGCCGCCTGGCAAACGCCCGTCGATGCGATTCCCGACCTTTCCGAGAACCAGGTCATCGTCTTCACCGAGTGGAAGGGACACGGCCCGCGGGAAATCGAAGACCAGGTGACCTATCCCCTGACCCTTGGCCTGCGCGGGCTGGCGGGAACTCGGGTCGTTCGTTCATCGAGCGATGTCGGCTTCTCGATGATCAGCGTGATCTTCGACGACGCGGTCCCTGCTGCCCTGGGGCGGAGACGCGTCGCCGAGCGGCTGGCCCGGATCCAGGGTCAACTGCCCGGGGGCGCTTCGCCCGAGCTAGGACCTGACGCGGCTGCCACCGGGCAGATTTTCTGGTACACGGTGGAAGGCGGCGGGCTGGACCTGGGCCGGCTCCGGGCCATCCAGGATTGGTACGTCCGTCCCCAGCTCGGCTCCGTGCCGGGCGTCGCCGACGTTGCGAGCGTCGGCGGCTTTCCCATCGAATACCAGATCACTCCCGATCCCTACCGGCTTCGCCTCTCGGGAGTGACCTTGAGTGACCTTGTCGAGGCTGTAAGGGCGGCGAACGCCTCGGCCGGCGGTCACGTCATCCAGCAGGCGAACGCGGAATATGTGGTGCGGGCCGTTGGCTGGCTCGGAGCGTCCCCCCGGGCCGGCGATGAGTCGTTCGATGCGGCACGTGCGCTCCGCGACCTGGAAAATGTGGTCGTGCCGCTGCCGAAGGGAGGGACGGTTCGCCTGGCGCAGCTCGCCGATATTGCGATCGGACCGGGATTTCGCCGGGGGGTGCTCGAGAAGGACGGCAACGAGGTCACCGGCGGCGTGGTCTTGATGGCACAGGGTGAGAACCCACTGGAAGTGACCCGCCGGATCAAGGCCAAGATCCGCGAGCTCGCGCGGGCTGCCGCCCGGGGTGCGCCTTGTTCCATTCTACGACCGCACCCCGCTCGTCGAGGGAGCGATCGCCACGGTGACCGGCACGGTCGTCGAGGCAATTGCGTCAGCCTCGCTTTGCGTCTTGCTCGTACTGCTCCATCTGCGGACCTCGCTTGTGATCGCCAGCACGCTCCCCCTGGCCGTGTTGTCGTCGTTTCTGGCCATGGCCGTGCTGCGGCGGCTGGGTGTCGTCGATATTCAGGCCAATGCGATGTCGCTGGCCGGGATCGCCATCTCGGTGGGCGTGCTGGTCGACTCGTCGGTCGTCATGGCCGAGAACGTCATGCACCGGCTCCGCGAGCATTTTGGACCTACCGCGGTGCGCGGCGACGTGCGCGACATCGCCCTGCCGGCGTGCCTGGCCGTGGGGCGCCCCATCGTCTTCTCGGTGGCGATCATGGTGCTGTCGTTCCTGCCGGTCTTCGCACTCGGGGGAATCGAGGGCAAGATGTTTCGGCCCCTCGCCTACACCAAGACTCTCGCGCTCGTGTCGGCAGCCCTGCTGGCGATCACCCTCGTGCCGGCGTTGTGCACGATCTTGATTCGCGGCCGCCTGCGGTCGGAACAGGAAAACCCTTTGATCCGCAGCGTGATCGAAGTCTACCGGCCCGTGCTCTCCTACTTGATGGACCGTCCCACCGCGCTCGCCTGGGTGCTTGGGTTCACCTTCCTCCTGGGTTTTGCGCCCTGGGCATCCGGCCGGTCCTGCTGGCGATCCTGTTCGCCGCCATCGTTGCGACTGGGCTCCTGGCTCGATCGCGCCTGGCGGCCCTGGCCGGCCCGGCAACCCTCGTGCTGGTGGCGCTCGTCGCCGACCAGAGGATGGCGCCGCTGGAACGCGAGTTCATGACGCCGCTCGATGAAGGCATGGTCATGGACATGCCCATCACGGTCCCGCGGGCGTCCGTGACCGAAGCGGTCGATGATCTCAAGGAGCGCGATATGGTCCTCTGCCGCTTCCCGGAGGTCGATATGGTCGTCGGTAAGGCGGGTCGAGCCGAGACCCCGACCGACCCGGCACCCATGGACATGATCGAGACCATGGTCAATTTCCGGCCTCAAGCATTCTGGCCCCGGCGCAAGCTCCGGGTCGCCGACGCCATGAGCCAGGGCCGTGCTGTCTGCAACGCGCTCGTCGAGCGCGGAGTGATCCAGGCGCCCGAGTCGGCGGCAGCCTTGACCAGGATGGTGGAACAAGCAGTGGAAGGCGCCCTGCCTTATTTCGATGCCGCCAGCCGGGAGTATGCCTACCATCGCAACCAGGAAATGCTGCGCGATTCCGCGGGGGTTTCCCCGACGTCAGCCAGCCCGGCTGATCCCGCGGAAGCGGGGCTGGCCGGCCGGTGGCGCTCCGATGTCGCAGAGCTCGATGGCGAGCTCCTCACCCGGGCAGCGCCGATTTTCACTCGCTTTGTGCTCGAGCAGCTTCTCGATCACGCGACCATCGTCGATCCCGCCGTGGCGGCTCACCGCAAGGCGGCGATCGAGCTCCGTGAAACGAACCTCGCGACGGTGATCGGCAGCCAGTCGCAGTCAGAACCACACACGGCCGGTCATCATCACGGCACGCGGCCGGCCGCTACCCCCCTCCTCGAGCCTCAGCCGGTACTCGAGGCGATCCAGGCCGAGCTTTCCCGCGACTTCCGCCGCAAGGTTTTGCTCTGGAAGGTTGACCGTGACGAGCTGGCCGGCTTTGGGGGCGAGCTCGATCGCGCCGTCCAGATGCCGGGCTGGACCAACGTCTGGACGATGCCCATTCAGAACCGGGTCGACATGCTCGCCACCGGAGTCAACACGCCGATCGGCATCCGGGTGCTCGGACCGAGCCTCGACGACGTGGTGCGCGGCTCGGAGGAGGTGGCTCGGGTGGTCAAAAAAATACCGGGCGCGGTGGATGTGGTCGCCGACCCGATTCGTGGCAAGCCCTATATCGAGGTGCGGATCGACCGCGACCGGGCCGCCCGGCTGGGTGTGAGCGCAGGCGACGTCAACGACCTGATCGAGACGGCCCTGGCCGGCAAGGTCGTCACGACCACCATCGAGGGCCGGGAGCGCCGGCCTGTCGTCATCCGCTATGGCCGAGCCTGGCGTGAGGACGAGGATTCGATCCGGAACCTGCTTGTGCCGGCACGCGGCGGTTCGAACGGGGGAGTCTCAACACCGGCCCCTGATCGACTCCGGCAGATTCCGTTATCCGAGGTTGCCAGCGTCCAGGTCATCGAAGGGCCCGCGACGATCAAGAGTGAGAACGGCCTCTTGCGCAATTATGTGCGGATGAACGTTCGCGGCCGGGACGCGGCCGACCTGGTTGCCGAGGCGCGTCAGGTCGTGGCCCGCGAGGCGAAGCTGCCGGACGGCGTCTTTCTCGAGTGGACCGGCCAGTTCGAGCACGCGATCCGGGCGCGTCAGACCTTGACCGTGATGGTGCCCATCGTTGTGGCCTTGATCTTCCTGGTGCTCTATCTGACCTACCATGACCTGGCCGACGCGGCGCTCGATGATGCTGGCCGTGCCCGGAGCCATTGCGGGCGGTCTTTTCTTCCAGTGGCTGCTGGGACTCAAGCTGTCGGTCACGGTCTGGGTCGGCTACATCGCCTGCTTCGGTATGGCCACCTCGACGGGGATCATCATGCTGGTATACCTGCGCGAGGCCGTGGCGAAAGCGGGCGGCCTGGAACAGATCGATCTGGGCGGATTGCGGCAGGCCGTTATGAACGGGGCCGTGCACCGGCTGCGGCCGAAGCTGCTCACCGAGGGAACGGTCGTGATTGGCCTGGCCCCGATGCTCTGGGCCAGCGGGGTCGCCTCGGAGATCATCCGCCCGATGGCCGCGCCCGTTTTGGGCGGAATCCTCGTGGCCGACGAGGTGATCGACCTGTTCCTGCCGGTGCTCTTCTACTGGGTCCGCCGCCGGCGCTGGGAGCGGATGCAGCTTCAGTCTCATCGTGCGCCATCTCCCCCCCCTTGCTAAGGGGGGGCAGGGGGGGTGACCCCGGCGCAACCAAGCACAGGGTTTTCAAAGGTACTTCTTGCCCCTGACGGATTCCGATGCACTCATTGAAAGCTCAACCTGCAACTCCCCCGCGGGCTTTCCTGGAAGTCAGCGATCCGTATGATGAATGTGGTGAAGTTGAATCAGGCGATGATGACGCGCGAGACTGTTTTCGGCTGAGGCTGTATCACGACCATGCTGACCCAAGCTTTCCGGTCCGGCATCAGGCTGCCGAACGACCGAATCGCCTCACTGTGCGAGAAATATCAGGTTGAGGAGCTCTCGGTCTACGGCTCGGTCCTGCGCGACGACTTCGGCCCGGACAGCGGCGTCGATTTCCTGGTCGTTTACAAGGATGGCGACGCCGGACCATGGATGTCCAAAGTTTTCGACCTCGAGAAAGACTTGACCTCGCTCCTGGGGCGAAAGGTTGAAGTGGCCACGAGAGGGGGTGTCGAGCAGTCCGCGAATTGGATGACGCAGAGGGCGATTCTGGATTCGGCCCAGGTCGTTTATCGTGCGGTCGACCGAGCGGCCGCGTCGCCGGGCATGGCGGAACGGGCGGAAGGCGAATTTGCTGTGCGCACACCCGGCATACCACCGCTGGTTCTGGCTCGAATTCGGTTCGATCGGCGACGCATTGCGGAATTCTGCCGCCGCCATCACATCACGCAGCTCTCGCTCTTCGGCTCGGTGCTCCGGGACGACTTCAGCCCCGAGAGCGACGTGGATGTTCTGGTTCAGTTCGAGCCGTCACACACACCGGCCTGGGAGTTCTTCGGCATGCAGGACGAGCTGACCGCTCTATTTGGCCGGCGAGTGGATCTGAACACGCGCGGCTTCCTCAGCCGGTACTTCCGCGATCAAGTTCAAGCTGAGGCCCAGGTGCTCTATGAGTCTCAAACCGGAATTGACTGACACGGATCGGCTGCGGCACATGCGTGATGCGGCCAACGCCGCGATAGAGTTCATCAAGGGCCGGAGTCGCGCCGATCTGGACACCGACCTCATGCTTCAATTCGCCCTGGTGCGCGCTCTGGAATTGATCGGCGAGGCAGCCGGCAAGCTTCCCGATTCGACTCGCGCCGCGCATCCGTCCATACCTTGGAGCGACATCGTCGGCATGCGACACAGGCTGATCCACGGCTACTTCGACGTGGTCCTCGAGATCGTGTGGAATGTCGCGACCCGAAAGTTTCCGGATCCCGTTGCGTGGCTTGATGCCCTGCTGAAATGAAAGTCCTCATCATCGGCCGCGGTGTGGTCGGAACCATTTACGGCTGGGCCTTGTCCAACGCGGGCATCGACGTCACTCACGTCGTGCGCAAGCAGGTGCTTCCTGGCACCGACACATTGGACCTATTGGACTTGCGGCCTGGGTACCCGAAAAACGCACGGGTGACGTATGCCGCCAAGACAGTTGGGCAGATCGGCCCTTCAGACGGCTTTGACCTCGTGATGGTCGCTACCAAGCACTACCAAGCCGCTGAAGCCATCCGCCAATATTTGCCCGGTGCACCGGGCGCCACTTTTCTTTTATTCACCGCCAATTGGGATGGAATGGACGAGATTGACCGCCTTCTGCCGCGATCCGACATCCTTTGGGGTTATGCCGCCGCAAGTGGTGGCCCCGATGCTCAGGGTATCCTCGTCGCGACCGTGAACCCCGCGGTGCGTATCGGAATGCTGGAAGGCTCGGATCCGGAGAAGTTCAGGGTCGTGACGGAATTGTTCCAGCGAGCTGGTTTCACCTTGGACATCAAATCCAACATTATCGAATGGCTCTGGGTACACCATGCGATCAACGCTGGCACCATAGGAATCGCCCTCTGGGCGGGAGGGATCGCCGAAGCGACCCGGAGTTTCAAGGCCGTCAGGCTGGGGCCATTGGCCACTCGCGAAGCATTGGAAGTGGTCGCGGCCCGAGGCGTTGACCTGGAGCATTATCCCGACGCAAGACGTGTTTTGAAGATGCCGACTTGGCTTGCAGGCTTGCTCTTCATTTTTTTCGTTCGGTTCACGGAAAAGGGTCGGCGCCTTCTCAAGGCCAGTCACTTCGCGTACAGCCCAGAGGAAATGAAACGCTATTACTTCGATGTGCTCAACACGGTCCCGGTCTCATCGCGGAGGCTTCTCGATCCGGATGTCGCCCAGGTCAACCGTCTCGCCCGGTTTGACCGTGAATTCCTTGCGGACCTCAGGGCCAGTCTGACCGCGGACGGCGGTACTGTAGTCGATGACGCGATAAGTCGCCCCTGGGATCAGGACGGGGAGCGTGATGCGACCGCCGGCATCAGCCACCGGCTCGTTCTCGTAGTTGACCGGGTCAACCCTTCTCAGTTCGTCGTCGTCGGCAAAGAGAAGGCCGGCCTGGTCGTTCGCGAGACTGTAGGCTGGTGGACCGGGGGTGACGACCATCATAATGAACAACGGTTGAGGTAGATGTCCCGCGACCGGCTTGCCGCCGGGATCGACGACTCGCGCCTTGGCGGCGCCGCAGGGTCCGAGCCGGACGGTGACCGGCCCGCCGGCCGCCGACTTGGCCGTTAGGTTGACGCCGCCGCCCAGCCTGCGCTTCGGTTCGAGGAAGTAGACAGGGACCTCGGTATCGGGCTCGAGCCCATGGATCTCGAAACGGCCGTTGCGCACAGTGCCGGGTTTGCGACCGGTCCAGGTGCTCCACGCCCCAAGTGTCGGATCGAGGATGATCCGGCTGATCATCCAAGCATCCCGGACGGGCTGGCCACCCGGCCCGACGACCTGGCCTTTCACCGTCGCGCCGCGGCGGAGTATGAGATTCACTTGCTGGCTGCCGATGCCCGGTTTCAGGTCGAGCAAGGTGTGGGCGTGCGAGTAGATCCGGCGGCCGCGCGGCTGGCCTTCCCCAACCTCCCGACTGCCGATGGCCTGGAGCACGTAATCGTCGCTCGGGCCCTTGACGAAGAGGTAGCCCGGGCTGGAATCGGCCCCGAGTTGAAACGAGCCATCGGGTGCGGTATTGACGGCGATGTTCTTCTTTTCCCGATTCGCCCGCTCTGAGTGAGTGACAAAGTTGACCATCGCCTCCGCGACGGGCTTGCCGGAGCCCTCTTCGGTAACCTTGCCGTGGATTATTACGCCGCGCGGTAGGGAGAGGTCAAGGGACTGCTCCAGTGCTCCCTTGGGCCACTCGAGACGCTTCGTGGCGATGAGGTAGGGCTGTCCTTCCGGCGGAAAGGCCCTGACGCGGTAGGAGCGGTCCGCCGGCGGAGGATTCACGCGGAACCGTCCCTCGTCGTCGGTCTCGAATTCGGCGAGGACGCCGACCCGCCCTTGGCTGGCCATCACCTCGAGCGGGGCATGGGGAGCCGGCTTGCCAGTGTCGGCATAGGTGACGCGCCCGGTAACGACCTGGGCCGGTACCAGCGCCGCCGTCAGTAGCTTGGATTCCGAAGCTTTATCAGTATCGACCTCAATTCGCTGGAGGGCGAACCGCGGGTTATGGACGGTCAGGACCGCATGGAGGTCCTGGCCCACGCCGCGCAGTGTGAAGCGGCCCTCGAGGTTGCTCGTCACCGGCTTGGGCCAAGCCGAAAAGTCGTTAGCAGTTGTCCGCCAGTAAGCAATGCCATCGAAGCGGTTGCGAACCCTGCCTGGAGCCCGCGGAAGGACACGACGGACCGACGAGACCGAGAGTGTGACGTTTGGGACCGGCCGGCCTTGCAGGTCGAACACTCGCCCGTGAATCACCTGCTCCGTCCGGAGCGAGATGTTGACGGTGGGCTGATCGTCGTCGGGGTCGAGCTCGACCCAGCCTACGCCATAGCCGGGCGCCAGAGCGACGGCGCCGAACGCATCGTGCTGCGACGATGACGTACGAGGCGCATCGATCCGGAACCGGCCTGAGCCGTCCGCGCGTGCGTCGGCGATCGGGATCTGGCTCCTTCCCGACGGATAGCGTGCACCCCCGGCCGCCAAGCTCCGCGCATGAACCACGATCGTTGCGCCTGGCACCGGTTTACCTTCCGGGTCGAGCACGCGGCCGGCCACGAACATCCGCCCCGGCGCCGGATTCGGGTTCGAGTCTGCCGGGTTCGCGGCGACCGGCGATTGCTGACCGGCCGGGGAACTCTTGGGTTCATTGTTCATCCCCCGGGCGCACGCCGGATAGCCCGCGCCGGTGGTGACGGCGCCGAGGAAGAGCGAGGTCAGGGCGATGAATCTCGGTTTGTGGATCAACATGGCTCGGAGCACCTCTCATCCAGAAAACCAAGCAGCTCGATGTGGAACGCCTTCGGGTCGCTCATATACGGGGCATGAGTACCGCCGGGGATGATCACCTTCCGCCCCTGTTTGACGCTCTGAACCAGGAGGTCGGCCTGTTCGATCGGGACGATGTTGTCGTTCTCGCCCCAAATCGCCAAGACCGGGACTATGATATGACCGAGCTGCCGCAAATGGCTCGGAATCCCCACGGGCGCGACCGCCACGAACCCTGCCACGTGCTCGGGTTTCGCGCACACGAGCGGAAGGGCGAAACGTCCGCTCATCGATGGCGAGACGATGACCGGGCGCTCGATTTTCAATAGGTCCAGGAGCGTCTCGAGCCAGCTCTGCGGTAAACCGCCGAGCGGCGAAGACTTTCCAAACCCCGGAAGATCCACGGCATAGGCGAGGTATCCCGCCGCTGCCAGTTCACTCATAGTGCCGATCTCTTTCCAGGTGTCGGCACGGAAACTCGCTCCGTGGAGCAAGACAACGGGCGCGCCGTCCTCGTACCCCTCGATCAAGTAATGGACCGGGCTTCCCTGGACCTCGAGCCAACGAGACTGGTTCTCGATCATGGCGACATCACTCCTTGAAGAGCGTAGACCGCTCGGTTCAACTGGACGCGGCTGGTTACGGACTCGCGCACCCCTCGAAAGCGAAAGGGAAAACCATGGCTTCTGTCAATCGCCGAGGTTTTATGCGAACGGCTGGGGCGAGCCTGGCTCTGGGACTCGGAATGCAGCCGGGCTCCCCGCGAGCGCTCGGTCGATCGGTGCTGGCCCAGGAGCCCGGCAAACGGCCGCACTCGCTGCCGGCGGGCGTGGCAGTGAAGAACCCATGCGATCGCGTTCCCGTCAGCTTGATCATCGACGACTCGACGTGCCTGGTCAACCTGGCCCACTTCGGCATCCCGCAGTTCCAGGAGGTCTTCCCGGGCCAGTACCGCCAGCCCTGGAAGACGCTGCCCCGCGAGATCCCCGACAGCTTCGTGCGCAAGTTTGGCGAGTGGTGCGGCGAGCGGGGAGTCAAAGGCAAGTACAGCGTGATTCCCTACCCGGCTTGCGTGGGCTGGCTTGACCGCGAGCTGCCGGGCTGGTCGAGGCACGAGCTCGACGCCAGCCTGGATCTCGTGCGCAAGCTCATGGCGCCGCACTGGGACATTCATCCCGAGATGGTGAGCCACACCTGGGTGATCGACACGAAGACCGGGCGTCCCTACCCCGAGCGCACTGCCGACTTCATGGAGAACTGGGGCTGGAGTGCCGGCAAGTCGGCCGACCAGCTCGCCGAATACATGAGCTATGGGCTTCGGATCCTCAAGAACGTCGGACTGACTTGCGAAGGCATCACGACGCCTGGCGGGTTCGGAAATCGAGCGCTGCCCGAACTGGCGCAAGGCGTGCTCGCAGCCGCTCGCGACGTCTTTCGCACCGAGATCCCCCACTACTTTCGCCACCTGTTCACCGACGACCGCAGTGTCGCTCCGCGGGTCGAGTATGCCGCGGGACTGGATGGCCCGGACCCGAAGTGCGTCGTCTCGATCATCGGCTGCACGGGCGATTGGTTCGGAGGCTGGGACGGCCTGACGCCGGGCTCGGTCGACGCCTTCATCACGGCCGACCTGAAACGGGGCCGGCTCCCCGATGTCATCCGGCGCGGCGAGCCGGCCATCATGGTGTGCCACTGGCCCGGGCTCTACTATAACGGCGACGAGGTCGGCTTCAAGATCTTCCAGGAGGTCGTCCGGCGCCTCGATGACGCCTTTGACACTTTGATCTGGATGAAGCTGAGCGAGATTGCGCGGTACTGGGCCGTGCGCGAGCTCACCAGGATCGAGCGGCCGTCGCCCGATCAAATCGCGCTCCACGCTCCGTTTTCGTGCCCGCAATTCACCCTCCAGATCAAACTTGACGAACCGGACCGGCCTTTCCCGGACAACCGGGTCGATCTGAGAGCCGAGGGAAAAGCGACGAGACTTGCCGACGCCGCCGGGCGGCGTCAGCTCAAGTCCGGAGCGGTGCTTCGCGACGGCCGGGCGCTGGTCGTCTGCTTCGATCTACCCAGGGGCTCGTCGCAGCTTGTGTTTTCCTGATACTCGCGAGTCCCTTCTCCGAGGTCTTGTTCACGGCGGGGCGCGATGCAGAGAGCACGGCCAGGACGACCAGCGCCGCGACCCATAAGAGATACAAGGCGAGAGCCGCCGCGAAGCGCACGCGAGCGGTTTTCCTGTCTTCGATCATTCTGCTATTCCTCCGACGGCAGTGTTCACCGGTTGCCGGCTGGTGGGTCTCTTATACGTCGTCGTCGATTTCCCGCAGCGAGCCGGGTCGGAGCGCACGGTCGAAGTCAAAGACGTTATCGAAATCGGCGCGCGAGTCGCTGGGGGTCTCTTCGAGGTCGCCGGCGGCGATGAGGTTGTAGACGATATTGCCGATATCGGATGTTGACCGTATTCCCCAATGCTCGAGGACCGTGGCCGCCAGCAGCCCAAACTGGTCAAGCGACAGCTTGCGGACGGATTCGCAGAGCTCGCTTCCGGAAACGTGCCGAGACTTCCGCGGCTTCTTGGGGCTGGCGGTTCCGGCAGCCTGTTCACGAGCCGGCTCCGTGGCCCGCCCCTTGTTGCGCAGACGCCCTCGTGTTTTGAGCATCTCTTGGCGGGCATGGTTGAGCGAGTCGAGAACGAAGGCGTAGGCCTCGATCGAATAGCGAGGGTCCTGGGCGATCACACGGGCTATCTCGTCGCGAAAGTTCATGGCCAAGCCGTCGCTCCTGCATCATTCTGTTAATCGGCAAGGAACCCGCCCGCCGGTTCATCGAAGAGCTCGGGTGGATCATCATCACCTGGATCCGGCTCTGGATCGGCCAGCGAGCCGTGCTCGTCGTTCCAGTAGGGTCGAGAGCCCCGCTTGCCCTTGGGGGCCTCAAAGCTCTGGACGTCGCCGGCCCCGACGATGATCCGGCGCTCGTCCTCGAGCTCGACCAGCAGCTTCTGGGCCAGGATCTCCTGGGCCACGACGCGGCCACGACCCTTCGCGGTCACGACTCTCGAACCGACCGGCGGCAGCGTCTGCTCCAGATCGCGGTAGGAATCATACTCGTAGCGCAGGCAGCATTTCAGCCGGCCGCATCGTCCGGAGATCTTGGCCGGGTCAAGGGTCGTTTTCTGGATCTTGGCCATCTTCATCGAAACGGGCGGCATGCGGGTGAGGTGCGTATTGCAGCAGACGGGTTTGCCGCAATCGCCATAATCGGCCAGCAGTTTGGCCTCGTCACGCACGCCAATCTGACGCATCTCGATGCGCGACTTGAGCACTCGCGCCAGGTCCTTGACCAGCTCGCGGAAATCCACCCGCTTCTCGGCCAGATAGTAGAAGATGATTCGTTCGCGCCCGTGGATGATTTCCACGTCGACCAGATCCATCTGAAGCCGGCGCCTGGCGATCAATTCCTGGCAGACGGTGAAGACCGAAGGCCGATCGGCCGCCAGTTTTTCTTCTTGCTGCCGATCGTTGGGATTGGCCGGCCGGAGGATCTCTCCCTGGCCGGGATTGGAGAGAAATCGAGCCGTCCGATCCGAGGCCGCGCAGAGGACTTCCCCAAGCTCGGTGCCCCGGTCGCTACGCACCACGACCTGTTCCCCGCGCAGGAAATCCTGGTCCGGCAGTCCCTTGTATTCGCCCAGCAAGCGCATTCGCCCATAGCGCACGATGTAAGTTTGGGGCATGCAAAATCATCCGCGAGGCGATCAGCGAGCGTGAGTGGGTTGTGGTCGAGTCAACTTTCCGCGATTATCTCTTCTTGAGCCGAAACGCGATAGAGGAAAGGCGAAAAGGTGTCAGGAACCTATTCTAGCCGGAGCCGGTAAATCGGTTCCTGACACCTTTTCCCGACGATCGGGCTTCAAACGTCGGCGATACTATTCCATAATGCGGCCTGGGAATCATCACTCATGACGACGATTCGGGCAGGAGGATGCCGGCGGCCGGATGGGATCGGCCGGATTGTGGCACACCGAAGGAGGAAACCTCGCCGATGGTCAACGAAAACCTCATCGCGCTCTTGGTCTGTCCGCTGGGTAAGGCTCGCTTGCGCCGCGAGGGAGACTCACTGATCTGCACCCGCTGTGGGCCGAGATTCTCGATCCAGGACGATATTCCCGACATGTTGATCGAACATGCCGATCTACCCGCCGGATGTAGCTCACTGGCCAACCTCGAATGCGTTCGCTGTGGCGACGCCAAGCTCGATTGATCGATTTGGCAATCAGGGACCAAGCTCGATGGTCGGTCCGCCGTCGATGGCGACGATGTCGCCGGCCTTCAACTGACGACGCTTGCGCGCCTCGATCTCGCCATTGACGCGAACCTGGCCCGCCGCGATCAGAATCTTGGCCTCGCCACCGCTCTGGACGCAGTTTGCCAGCTTGAGGAGCTGCGTGAGATTGATCGGCCGGCCACTCATGCGGAGACCGAAAGTCGGGCTGGTTCTGCCATGGTGCTGACTGCTCCCGGGTGCCCGCGCGTTGGAAATCGCCTAGGACGAATCGACGGATAGGCCGCTCCCTCGCTCGTGAAGATCCTGCAAGCACGGAATGTAGATCCTCGCGCGGCGGTAGGCTGAACAGTCTATCATCAACGGCCGGTCCAGCCCATGCCGGACGGGCCGTCTGGTGGCTCGGAGCTTTCTTTGCCGGCTTGGCGCCTTTGCGTGAGACCCGTTGTTCAAGCTTGGCGACGGCTGAAGACCACTAATTGCCCACACGGTGGGACCGCCCGACGTGACGGCAATAGACTTGCTCCTCTACTCGGTCCCCGCTCAGGATGAGACAATGGCCCCGATTGGAAGTCATCAAGGCGATCGGCTGGTGTCAGGGGTTAGTCAATGGATGAGACGAATGACCTCTCCGAAACCGGCGGCTCGCAAACCCCCGCTCGTGGTTCGGGCGGCTCCTCGGATGAGACGAAAGACCTCTCCGACAGCCAGAAGCTCGCAGTCGTTCGCTCTGGCTTCGGGTGGCTCCTCGGACGGCGATCCCAGCAAGATCGGGCGCTACCGGATCATCCGCCGGCTCGGTCAGGGCGGGTTCGGACGGGTCTATCTGGCTCACGATGACGACCTCGACCGACCGGTCGCCATCAAGGTGCCGAACCCGGAACGAATCACCCGCCCCGAGGATGTGGAAGCGTTTCTCGTCGAGGCCCGTATTCTCGCCAAGCTGGACCATCCCCATATTGTGCCGGTCCACGACGTGGGCCGCACGAAAGACGGGCTCTGCTTCGTCGTCTCGAAGCTCATCGAGGGAAGCGATCTGGCAGTCAGGATGGAACAGGCTCGCCAGTCCTTCCGGGATTCGGCGGAACTGGTCGCCACGATCGCCGACGCCTTGCATTACGCCCATGGCCGAGGGCTGGTCCACCGGGACGTCAAGCCCGCCAACATTCTCATCGACGCATCGGGCAAGCCGTGCGTCGCCGACTTCGGGCTTGCCCTCAAGGATGAGGACTTCGGCAAAGGTGGGGGGCTGGCCGGCACGCCGGCCTACATGAGTCCCGAGCAAGCAAGGGGCGAGGGGCATCTGGTCGACGGGCGTTCGGACATCTTCAGCTTAGGTGTGGTCTTCTACGAGCTACTGACCGGTCGCCGACCATTCCGCGCGGAGTCGCTTTCCGAGATCATCGAGCAAGTGACCCACGCCGAGGCTCGCCCGCCCCGCCAGATCGACGACAGCATCCCCAAGGAGCTGGAACGAATTTGCTTGAGAGCGATCTCGAAGCGTGCATCCGAAAGGTACACCACGGCGCGCGACATGGCCGAAGACCTTCGCCTTTTCCTTCAAACCGAAGGAGGCGTGGTCTCGCCGGGCGCCCCTTCGGTTCCCATCAGCGCGCCACCTGGATCAACGCTGGAATCGGCCCCACTACAGGCCACCTCCCGGCAATCCGAGTCGGACCAGCGACCGATCAAGATCGTGCCCAAAGGGCTGCGATCCTTCGACGAGCATGATGCCGACTTTTTCCTGGAATTGCTTCCCGGACCTCGGGACCGCGATGGACTGCCCGACAGCATTCGATTCTGGAAGCGCAAGATCGAGCAGATCGACTCCGACCTGACTTTCCGGGTTGGTCTGATCTATGGACCATCGGGTTGCGGCAAGTCGTCGCTCGTGAAGGCGGGACTTCTTCCCCGGCTCGGTAAGCACGTCCTGCCGGTTTACGTCGAGGCGACCGCGGACGAGACCGAAACCCGGCTCTTGAAAGGCTTGCGCAAGGTCTGTCCTGAACTGGGCGCGGATTGGGGCTCGTTGATTCGCTGGCAAGTTTGCGGAGGGGTCGCGTCTTGCCCCCCGAGCGCAAAGTGCTGCTGGTCCTGGATCAGTTTGAGCAATGGCTATTTGGCAGGCGGGGCGAGGTGAATACGGAACTGGTCGCCGCGCTTCGCCACTGCGATGGCGAGCATGTCCAGGCCGTTGTGATGGTGCGGGATGATTTCTGGATGGCCGCGACCCGGTTCATGAGGGATCTAGAGATCCGCCTTGTTGAAGGAGAGAACTCGGCGGCCGTTGATCTTTTCGATGTTGACCACGCTCGAAAGGTCCTTGCGGCATTTGGTCGGGCGTTCGGCAAGCTCCCCGAAAATGCATCGGAAAAGTTGAAAGACCAGAGCGAATTTCTCAAGGAATCGGTGGGCGGGCTGGCTGAGGAAGGCAAGGTGATTTCCGTCCGCCTCGCACTCTATGCCGAAATGATGAAAGGCAAAGCGTGGGTTCCTTCCACGCTCAAGGAAGTCGGCGGCACGAAGGGTGTTGGTGTCACATTCCTCGAGGAAACCTTCAGCGCCTCGACCGCTCCTCCCGAGCATCGCTTACACCAGAAGGCAGCCCAGTCGGTGCTGAAAACTTTACTGCCCGAGACCGGCACCGACATCAAGGGACAGATGAGATCGCGTCAGGAATTGCTCGAAGCATCGGGTTACGCGAACCGCCCCACGGACTTCGACGACCTGATTCACGTCCTGGACCCAGAGCTCCGCCTGATCACGCCGACAGACCCGGAGGGGGTGGCGGGTGATGAGTGGCGGGTGGAGGGAGAAAACACTGGGAATCGCTCGGGGATCGCCGATGGAGCCGGAAATCCCGCCACCCACCACCCGCCGCCCACCACCCGTTACTACCAACTTGCCCACGACTACCTGGTCCACTCGTTGCGAGAATGGCTGACGCGCAAGCAGAAGGAAACGCGCCGGGGCCGGGCGGAGCTGAAACTGGCGGAACGCTCGGGCCTGTGGAACGCCAAGCCAGAAAACCGCCATCTGCCCACCCTCTGGGAATGGCTCGGCATCCGCACGCTAACAGATACGAACAAGTGGACCTCACAGCAGCGGGTGATGATGTCGAGGGCGACCCGGTTGCACAGTCTCCGATCTCGCGCTCGCTCTGGCTGGTCTCGCCGCATTGATTTCCATCGGAGTCGTGGTTCGCACTCACGTTGCCAGGGAGCAGGAAGCGACCCGCATCGAAGGGCTGGTCGGTCGCCTGGTGAGTGCGGAGCCGAATCAGTTGCCAGTCATTGTCAAGGAGCTCGATGCGAATCCGGAGGTTGCCGCGACCTATCTGTCGCCGCTCCTTAGCCGCCAATGCGGCAACGGTTGACGAGAAACGCGCGCGGCTGCATGCTCGCCTCGCGCGGGTTTCCCGCGACCGGGCGCTGGTCGATCCCCTGCTCGAAGAACTGCTCACCAACAAGGTCGTTTACGTCGGCCCGATTCGTCAGCAACTGCGTCTCTATGCGGGTGAGCTCACGGAAAAACTCCGGACCATCCTGCGGGACGAGAAAGCCGAGGCCAATCGCCGGTTCCGCGCCGCGGTGGCGCTGGTGGATTACGTTCCCGAATCGGAGGCGGCCTCGTGGAGCGAGCAGGACTTGAAGTTCGTGGCCGAGCAACTGGTCTCGTCCAATGCCGAGTTCCAGCCGCTGCTCCGCGACGCGCTGCGTCCGATTGGTGCGCGACTGCTGGGGGACCTGGAGCGGATCTTCGCCGATGCCAAGGCGACCGTCGCTCAGCAATTGAGCGCCGCCAATGCGTTCGCCGATTACGCCGCCAGCGATATCCCGAAGCTGTCCCAACTCCTCGCCGTAGCCACGCCGGAGCAATACGCGGTGCTCTACCCGATCGTGGCGGCCAGCCCCGCGCCCGCCACGATCAAGGATCTCGCCAGGATCGCCGCCACGCCGCCGCCCGCGGAACTGGGTTACGTACAGCGCATACCCTTTGGCCACCGTCGTGCAAACGCCGCAGTCGCCTTGCTGCGCCTGGGCGAGCGCGAGAAGGTGCTGCCGGTCTTTGAGATGACCGATGATCCGGAGGCGCTCACGCAATTCATGTTCCGCTGCCGCCCGCGCGGGGTCGCGGCGGATGCCCTGTTGGACTGTCTGCAACGGGTCAGCGACGCTCCGAAAGATCGTTATCCCAAGAACACTCGGTACGCCCTGCTGCTGTCGTTGGGGGAGTTTTCCATCGAGGAGATTCCCGAATCGGGTCGGGTCGCACTGCTTGAGCAACTGGCTGACTGGTACCGCCATGACCCGAGTTCAGGAGTCCACGGCGCGGCAGGCTGGTTGCTGCGACAATGGGGCCAGGCGGAGGTGGCACGGCAGGTGGACCACACCGCGGTCCCGTATTCTGGCAACCGTGAGTGGTTCACGCTGGCGATCACGGTCAAGCCGACAGTGCCGCCGAAGCCCAAGACGGAACCGGCGAAAGAGAATGCCGGATCGAGATCAGAGCCACGCAAACCGGCCGAGTCCCGGCAGTCGAAAGCTGACGAAACCGCGAAACCGGTCGCATCGAGCAAATCTACCGCGCCAGCCGAGAAGATCAAACTCGAACCGCCCGCCCTACCGCTGCCGGCGAAGACGTTTTACTACACGTTCATCGTATTTCCGGCGGGCGCTTACGACATCGGATCGGTCAATGACGAACCGGACCGCCGAAAAAACGAAGTCCGGCACCGTATCACGCTAACGCGTCCCTATGCGCTCCTGGATCGTGAGATCACCGTTGAGGAGCTGATCGCCTTTTCGCCACTCTACGAACAATTCATGCGACAATACGATGCGAAACCCGCGGATGCCGGGTTCGGTGTGGACTGGTACGACGCGGTCGGGTTTTGCCGGTGGCTGGGCCAGCAGTCGGGCTTGCCGGAGGGAGACCAGTCGTATGCGGCTCCGGAGACCCTGGACAAGGCGAAGTATCCGCGCGAACCGAGTCCCGGGGCGAACTGGGCCCCGCGGAACTGGCCGCTGGAGCTGGGTCAACGGGGATTTCGACTGCCCACGGAATCGGAGTGGGAAGTGGCCAGCCGTGCCGGAGCGCGGACGGTTTACGGATTGGGGAGCGAAGTGAGCCTGCTGGCACGATTTGGCTGGTTCGCGGAGAACAGTGGCAAGCACGGCCATCCGCCGCGAGAACTGCGTCCGAGCATTCGGGGATTGTTTGACATGTACGGGAACCGATTTGAGTGGACGCATGATTGGTATGGTGACTTTGGGGAAACCGCCGCCGTGGATTCGCTCGGTGCTAAGGAGGGCTCGAACCGCGTGTTCCGTGGCGGCGGGTGGGACAACGACGCGGCGCTTTGCCGGTCGGCGTACCGCAACTCGTACGACCCGACGCTCCGCACGACCCTCAACGGCTTCCGCCTGGTCCTGAGTCCGTCTGGAGTCACGCCGGAGGCGGCATCAGTCAAGGGAGCGGAGCCATCGGGCGCAGGTCCGGAGGGAGCGTCTGCGGAGCAGCGACCGGAGATGCCGTAGCCGGATGGCGGAGCGGTGTGGGTGCGCTCGACAGAAGACGGGGGTGCAGGGGGTGTCCCCCTGCTTGCGCAGTTTCTTAAGAATGCGTGCGGGGATGATAGCATAGGGGTTGCCCGGACGAATGAAGCCCAAGCCGGGCGGGTCTGGTTGGTCTTCGGATCCGAACGCCCCGCCCCGCCGGGTCTATTTCGGACACTCGTTCCCACGCTCTGCGTGGGAATGTCGTCCGCGACGCTCCGCGTCGTCTTCTCGAGCCAAGAACCACGACTCACTGGACGCAGCCGCTACCAGTTCGGAGAAGCCGCCTTTCCGCACTTCCTGACCTGCACGGTCGTTGGCTGGCTGCCTCTCCACAAGACCGATCGCCCCTTTCAACTTTGGCAGGAAGGGAGCCAGCCGGAGATGATCGAGGCCGACGTGATGCTGCGACAGAAGCTGGAATGCATCCACAATAACCCGGTGAAGCGGGGTTATGTCAGTGATCCGACACACTGGAGGTACTCGAGCGCCCGGAATTATGCGGGGATCGAGTCGTTGGTTGCCGTCACGACCGACTGGTGATCGGTGGCTCGGTGCCGACGCGGAGCGTCGCAGAGGGCATTCCCACGCGGAGCGTGGGAACGAGTCGATGCGCGGTTCGGGTGGTTGGTTGGTGTCACAACCGACTGGTGATGCGTGGCTCGGAGCCGACGCGGAGCGTCGCAGAGGGCATTCCCACGCGGAGCGTGGGAACGAGTGATGCGAGGACGGAGTCGCTGGTTGCGGTCACAACCGAGTGGTGATGCGTGGCTCGGAGCCGACGCGGAGCGTCTCGGACGGCATTCCCACGCGGCGCGTGGGAACGAGTGAACCCAGGCCGCCGTGCCCTGGCGGGTGACCTCGGTGGATGGCCCGAAAGCAGGAAGCCCAGGCCCGGCGGGTATGGTAGGTCCTCGCAGTCGGACGCCCCGCCGGGTATATTTCCGGCACTCGTTGCCACGCTCCGCGTGGGAATGCCGTCTTGGACGCTTCGCGTCGTCTTCTGGCACTCGTTCCCACGCTCTGCGTGGGAATGCCGTCTTCGACGCTCCGCGTCGTCCGACGAGCCAAGGATCAAACCCATGGGACGCAGCCGGTACCGGTTCGGCGAGGCCGCTTTTCCTCACTTCCTGACCTGCACGGTCGTCGGCTGGCTGCCCGTCTTCACCGGGCCCGAGACCGTTCAAATCGTGCTCGATTCGTGGCAGTTTCTCCAGGATGAGGATCGCATGGTGCTTCTGGGCTACGTCGTCCTCGAGAACCACATCCACTTCATCGCGTCGGCCGAGAACCTGGCAAAAGAAGTCGGCGATTTCAAGTCATACACCGCGCGACGGATCATCGATTATCTCCGTGAACGCCAGGTGCGAACGCTGCTCGATGGCCTGGAGTATCACAAAATCCGGCACAAGACCGATCGTCCCTATCAGCTTTGGCAGGAAGGGAGCCAGCCGAAGACGATCGAGACCGAGGCGATGCTGCGACAGAAGCTGGAATACATCCACAATAACCCGGTGAAGCGGGGATATGTGAGCGATCCGACGCACTGGAGATACTCGAGCGCCCGGAATTATGCGAGGATTGAGTCATTGGTGGCCGTCACAACCGACTGGTGATCCGCGGATCGGAGCCGACGCGGAGCGTCTCGGACGGCATTCCCACGCGGAGCGTGGGAACGAGTCGATACGCGGGTTGAGTCACTGGCTGCCGTCACAACCGACTGGTGATGCGTGGCTCGGAGCCGACGCGGAGCGTGGCAGACGGCATTCCCACGCGGAGCGTGAGAACGAGTTGACGCGCGGATCGAATCGTTGGTTGCGGTCACAACCGACCGGTGATGCGTGGCTGGGAGCCGACGCGGAGCGTCGCAGACGGCATTCCCACGCGGAGCGTGGGAACGAGTGGTGCGAGGACGGAGTCGCTGGTTGCCGTCACAACCGATTGGTAATCCGTGGTTCGGAGCCGACGCGGAGCGTCTCGGACGGCATTCCCACGCGGAGCGTGGGAACGAGTCAGGTCCAACGCCCTCGCTCTGGGGGCTCGCCGGCTGCTGCCGGCTCGACCCTAGCCGCCCATCTTCTGTCAACCGCCACTTGATGACCGTGAATCATAGGTCGAAACAACGTACGCGCTCTAAACGGGCAACCGGCGCAGGTCGGGGACTGCTAATTCAGGCAAGTTTCCTGTTAGCCCAGATTACCAAGTGCCGGACCTGTCCCGCTTTCCCCGCCTCCAACCGGCTGATTTTCGCCGGTGGCGCCGCCGGCGCCGCGTCGCGATGGTTCGCCCGCGGCGGTGATCGAGCTCATCCCGGAAACTGCCCCTGACAATTTCGGGCCAATCCTATAGGTTCTTGCTTCAGGAATGGGTGCGACTCGAGTCCGATCACGAGTCTCCAAGGAAGGTTCAGCCCATGAAACGAACGATTGATGTCGGCGAGGCTGTGGCGTTCACGTTGAATACGGGCCAAGCCAGCCAGGGTACAGTCATCCAGCGCATTGTCGAACGGCGGCAGCCGGTCATCCTGCTGATCGAGCAAGCCAATGGCTGGCGGTGTTTCCGCCTCGAGGACGAGGTGAGATTGGTCGAAGCCGAAGTGCTGGCCGGGGCGAGTGCTTGAATGGTGGCGTCCAGCGGGGCCCCGGTGTGCGATAGGGCGGTCGGTCAGGCGACTGAAGGCAACGGTTTTACCCATCCGTGCAGATCGGGGCCCAGGAGTTTCCCGCGGAAGTCATCCAGGCAGTGTGCGATTGGCCGCATGAGTCCGGGTTGCCAGCGGTCGAGGCGCGGGGTTAGCAAGCCGCCGCGAAGCGGCCGGCGAGCGTCCTGGCCGAGCGAAGCGGTCGGCCGGGAGTCGATCAGCGAGGGATCGAGGCCGAAGGCCGTCGCGATCGCGCGAGCAAACGACGGCCGGTCCATGATTTCCGGGCCAACCACGTGGATCAATCCTGACTGCCGTGCCTCGGCCAGAAGCACGACGGCGCGGGCGACGTCGGGGCCATAGCTGGGGCTGGAGATCTGATCGCCCGGACACACCAGCCTCTGACCATCGGCGAGTGCCCGCGCGAGCTGGTAGGCGAAGTTCTTGCCCTGGCGTTCGGGGCCAAAGACCCACGAGGTTCGCACGGTCAGTTGGGCATCGCCCAGTTCATCAGCGAGCGCTCGCTCGGCGTCGCGCTTGGACTGGCCGTAGACTGACAGCGGGTTGGTGGGAGATTCTTCGTCGTACGGGCCGGCGGCTCCGTCGAAGACGTAGTCGGTTGAAAAGTAGACGAACCGTGCACCCTCGGCTGCCGCGGTCCTGGCCAGGTTGAGAGGCTCTTCGAGATTGGCGGCGTAGGCAGGCGCAGGGTCGCGCTCGCAACCATCGACCCACGTGAAGCCGGCGGGGTAAAAGACGACGTCGGGGGTCTGGGCTTTGAGCCAGGAAGCGGCGGCCTCGCGGTTCCCGGCATCCAGGTGCAACAAGCCCGGAAACGGAACGCTGGCATAGGTCCCGATCGCGTGGTGTCCGCGCTGGGCGAGAACCCGCAAGAGCCAGCCGCCGATCTGTCCCGATCCGCCGATGACGACCGCTCGGAGCTGCTGGGGTTTGAATTCCGGCATCTTCAGTGAAATCCTCGCCGCCTTAGCTGACTGTAGCGCTCCAATGATTCCTCGATGATCGGAATGGCGGTTGACGCCGATTGGAACTCCTCAACCTCAACCGATTTGCCTTCGAGCTGCTTGTAGTCCTGAAAGAAGCGGCGCAGCATCATCAGGCGGTGGGGAGGCAGCTCCGAGGCCTCACGGAAGCTGTTGAACTCAGGGTCGTTGATCGCCACAGCCAGGATCTTGTGGTCGGGTTTGCCGCTGTCGATCATCGTCATCAAGCCGATCGCCCGCGCCGAGACCAGGGTTAGTGGCGAGAGAGGCTCCTGACAGAGCACCAGCACGTCGAGCGGGTCGTCGTCCTGGGCGAAGGTCTGGGGGATGAATCCGTAATTGGCCGGGTAGAAGACCGCCGAATAAAGCACCCGGTCGAGCCGCAGCAAGCCCGTCTTCTTATCGAGCTCGTATTTGACGCTCGAGCCCATCGGGATCTCGACCACTGCGTTGAACTCGGCAGGCAGGTTTTCGCCCGGGGTGACGTCGTGCCAGGGATGAATCATTGAGATTTCTTTTTTCCGAATAGACCTCTTCTTGACAGTGCAAGCAATCACTATAATACAACACCGTCGGTCCTCCTCAACAACAATTGTCATCCGCCAACTCGTGATCTAGGGGTGGGCACGTGAGCACCTTGAGTCTTTGTCGTCCCGCGCGCCGCGGCAGCAACGCAAGAGTTCCTGCCCGTCGGCCCTGTCGATTCTCCCTGGCGTGCGAACCTCTGGAGCTGCGCCAGCTCCTGTCCGTATTTCAGGGAAGCACGGCCGCCAACCCGGCTTTGAGTCGAGTTGTGGCCCAGCCGGATCTACCGGCTGCTCCCCAGTACGCGGGCGGCTTGCCCACGGGGCTTTCTCCCGGCCAGGTCACGACGGCCTACGGCGTGAACCAGATCAACTTTGGCAACGTGGCCGGTAACGGCGCGGGTCAGACGATCGCGCTCATCGATGCTTATTTCGACCCGAACATCCGGTCCGACCTCGGCACGTTCGACTCGCAGTTTGGACTGGCCGCGCCTCCTTCGGTCAGCCAGTATGTCGAGAACGGGTTGTCCGGCAACGACCCGGGCTGGGCGCTTGAGACCGCGCTCGACGTCGAATGGGCGCACGCCGTGGCGCCGGCGGCCAATATCATGCTGGTCGAGGCTCAACCCGATCTGAGCGACCTCTTGAGCGCGGTGACGTTCGCCAGCGAGCAGCCAGGCGTCTCGGTCGTGTCGATGAGCTGGGGCGCCAGCGAGTTCCAGGGCGAGAATGCTTACGACAGCACGTTCACCACGCCATCCGGGCATGGCGGGGTCACATTTGTCGCGTCGTCGGGTGACTCATCGACGACGTTGTACCCGGCGGCTTCGCCCAATGTGCTGGCGGTCGGCGGCACAACTCTCAACGTGACGAGCACGGGCCAGGTTCTCTCGGAGACAGCCTGGAGCGGCAGCGGCGGCGGCTCCAGTCCCTACGAGGCTAAACCCGCCTGGCAAACCAATGGGCTCTCGGGGAGCGGCCGCACGACGCCCGATATCGCGTTCGATGCCAATCCATCGACCGGCGTGTCGGTGTACAGCTCGGTTCGCTACGGCGGTCAATCCGGCTGGTTTACAGTCGGCGGCACCAGCGTCGGCACTCCGTCGTGGGCCGGTTTGATCGCGATTACCGACCAAGGGCTCGCGATCAATGGCGCCGGTTCGCTCGCCAACGCCCAGTCGAGCCTCTATCAGATTTCGAGCTCCAGCTTCAACGACATCACGTCCGGCTCCAATGCCTATTACACCGCCGGGCCGGGTTACGATCTGGTCACCGGGCTGGGTAGTCCCAAGGCCAGCGTCCTGGTGCCCGCGCTCGTCGCGCTCAACTCAGGATCGCAGAAGGCTCCGCTACCGCAGCCGGTCCAGCATGGGGTCAATGGGACTGGTTTGCCTGGTCGCCTGGTGCTCGTCACGTCCGGCCCGACGGACCCGGCGACTGGGACCGGCACCAGCTCCACCACCAACCAGGGCTCGGGCACATCGATCACCGCGCTGACCCCGAACGCGACTTCGACCGGCAGCGCGACCACGGTCGCCGTTGTCTACATCGTGCCGCCGCCGGTGCTGCCGGTGGTCGTCCATTTGACCGCGAGTGCCGCACCGGTCACCGCGCAGTCCAACAGCACGCTCCTGTCCAGCCAGGACGAACAGCCGACAGCGCTGACCCATTTCGGGCAGGGCCCGGATGAGGCGAGCCTGACGGAATTCACCAAGCCCACGGATGCGAAAAACCAGCCGGCGTCGTTCCTCGATTACGTGGAGCCGTTCCAGCCCGCCCCCGATCCAGCACCGGTAGGCGATCCAGCCATTCCGCCCGGTTCATTCTGGATCCGGCCGATGTCCGGTTTCTCCGACGAGGTTGATTTCGCGGTCACCGCCCGCTTGCTCGATTCGTGGTTCGACCGATCGACGGGCGCCGAAAAGCCGCAAGGAGAGAGCTCCGCCTCGTGGGGCGTTTCCACGCTATTCGGAGCAGCAATCGTGGCCGTCGGCGGTTACCAAGTTGTGATCCGGGAGCGTGATCGAATTCCGGGCCGGCCGTTTTCCGGCAGGATCTCCTCAAGCAAATGCCTTTGGCGCCGGTGAACCGGCCGGCAGTGTGAGGCCGGCTTGTAGAAGCCGGCTCAGTCCAGCGATCTGGCCGACGCGGCGTAGCCGCAACGAAGAGATCGGGGGACAGCGCCCCCTCCTACAGCGGCGGCGCATCGGCCGGTGGTTTTGTCGAGATCGGGGGACAGAGCCCCTCCTACAGCGGCGCGGCGCATCAGCACGCGGTTTTGTAGGAGCCGGCTCCGTCCGGCGATCCGAAGACGCGCGCATCGAGCAGAGATGCTTGTGAGCAAGAATTTAACCGGCCTTCTTGGTTTTCACGCGCAACAATTCGACCGCGCGATCCCACGTCGGGTCCGACTCTTGGTAAGCCGACTCGGGCTCGTTGACGATCACGTCGGGACGTACGCCGCGGCCTTCGATCGGCGTGCCATCCGGCAGCATGTTGACCCAGCGCGAGTAGACGACGGTGACTGCCACGCCCGGCAGTGTGAACGGCTTGGGGTTGCCGCTGGACCCTCTTGTCGGCAAACCGACCGTCGTGACGTTGGGCAAACACTTCATCATCTTCGCGAAGCCCTCGCCGCTGGAAACACACCCCGGCCCGAGGATGCAGACAACCGGCTTCGTGAAAGGTCGTTCCGTTGCCTTCAAGATACGTTCGTAGGCAGGTCCGAAGTCGGCCGGCGTGGGGCCGTTGCGGTACTTGCTCTTGGCGTATACGGTGTCCCTGGCGCAGAACTCGCGGGCGATCTGCTGGGCCAGCGGCTCGCTCCCTCCGTTGGCCAGTCGCAGGTCGAGGATGAAGCCGGGCGCGGAAGAGTGCAAGCGGATGAACGCAACCACGGCGCGGACTGCGTCGGCGTCGGCCTGGCTCTGCCGGATGACGCGGATCACGCCAAAACCCTCCGGTCTGGTAAAGCCGACCTGCGCGAATCCCTTTCCGTGCGGCACCCTGTTCTCGATCGCCGATTCGATTGCACGCGCGTTGCCGTTGTACCTCCAGGGCTTTCTCGTACGCGTGATCGTGGCACCATCCGGTTCGGTGAACCAAACGTGGTCGTCATCCAGTTCGCCAAGCATCTGGCCGACGATGCTGACGAATGCCGGCAGGGTGTCGGCGGCCACCGCGCGCGAGCGGTACTTGCGCTCGAGCGCCGGCCAGTCGATCTTCTTGAGCTCGAAGTAGCTGTAGTGTAGGTCCATGTCGTTCCAGAGCGCGTCAAATGCCTCCGCCAGCACATCACGATCAACCGGGTCGTCGGCAGGCCCGGGTTTCGACATGGCGCCGGGCTTGCCCTTGCCGGTCTTGAACTGGATGGGATAGGGGACCGAGGGCTCGCCGTTCTTGCCGCGGAAATTCTGGAACCGCTGGCTGTTGATGCTCAGTTGGTACTCGTGATCGGGCGCCAGTCGCAAGGGAAGTACACAGGTCCGCGCATCGATCCAGCGCGGCCGGCCGGTTCCGGGAAAAGCCGGCCCGCCGCCGACGAACGAGTAGCCGCGGTTATCCATGTCCTGGTCGAAGGTGATTCGCAGCTCGCGGGTCGCCGGATCGACGGCGGTCGCTCCGTTATCGGGAACGGCCTTCACCACCCGCGGACGGTCCGCCAGGGCCGGGGTCGTTGCCAGTGTCTGGGCCGCGAGCCTGGAGACCTCGAATGCCCCAAGACCGGCAAATAGAAGCAGTGAACACATGGCTGCTAGCTTTGAGATGGTCATGGCTCTTGTAACTCCCGTGACTAAACTGGCAACCCCGGCCGATGAAATGCCAGCCAGCGGCTGGCCCGCCGCATATCGCGACGCGATCCGGACCGTTTGGTCGATCAGATACCGTGCGACGCTTGAAGGCGGCTCGTTGAGCGCAGGCCATGCACCCGGCCCGGCCAGCAGACCCAACTCCGAGCGTTCCAGTCGGTTCTTGAGCAATGCACGTCCTCGGGCCAGACGGCTACGAACGGTTCCGATGGGACATCGCAGCCGATCAGCCGCTTCCTCGTGCGTCAGTCCTTGCATATGGCACAGCACGATCGGTGCGCGAAAGGACTCAGGTAATCGCGCCAGCTCCTCATCAATGACCAAACGCAGATCGTGATTGGCTCTCGGGCCACGATCGGGCAACTGCTTGGCCATCTCGTCGGCTAGCTCGACCGTGTGGCGACGGGCCCCGACAACGTGCGCGCGACGCGCCACACGAACACTCACCCCGTAGAGCCAAGGACCGAGGGAAACGTCCAGCCGGATTGAGCCCGCGCGCTGGACCAGAACCAGGAAGGTAGCCTGAAACGCATCCTCGGCATCTGCCGGATTAGGCAGCATGCGACCGCAAACGCTCTTCACCATCGGCCCGTGCCGAGCCACCAATGCCGCAAATGCAAACTCTCCTCCCTGGTCGCGACTGGTTGCAAATCGCTCGAGCAGCTCACGGTCGGTCAGACCGGTCGCAACCCCGCCTTGCAGCAGAGCCGCAAGCTCCGGTGGGGCATCGCTTGTTGACAGACCTCTCATGACACCCGTCCTCTCGATCATTCGCGAGGGCTCTACCTATCTATGCACCGAGGCCGCCAAATCAATCCCGCGAATCGTCTCAGAGCCAGATTTTCACCCGGTGTCGCAGTGACTCGGGCAGCCGCTTTTCGATGATGCGCTGGATCTGTTCCGGGTGCAATCGCGTGCTGAAATGGGACGCGATGGTTCCGCCTGATCCCCGTGAGATGTCGGTACGCATGACTTCACCGCGCAGCCCCCAAGCTCAGGAGCCTTGGGGTCAGACCTGACCCCGACGGGCCGAGGTCCCGACGGCCGCTCCCATTCTTATGGGTTCGGTGCCACCGGTGGTATCAATTTCACCCATAGGGCTTGGTCCGCAAAGATCTTTGCAGCCTTCCTCATGCCGCTTTTCGAGGGGTGGATGATCACGCGGTGAGCAGGATTGGGGTCCTCCGGAGTCTTGGCCACCCTACATCCGACGGACCGAGCCAGCCCCACGGTTATCTCTGCCAGGCTAAACTCCGCGTGTCCCTCCAAGACCGCCTCGACAGTGGTCAGGCTCCGCACGTAAACCGAGACCTCTCCGTCGGCACCTTCTCTGAATGCCATCGACATCGGCCTGTATCTGCCCGCTTCCCGGTCGTCCGAGATAATCTGCTCTCTCCTGATGCGGCGCAATAGGCGATCGTCATCAGCGAGCGTCTGATCATCGTGCCGCTCTATGGACATCCTCGCCCCGCGCGCTCGCTGGATTACGATCCTGTCATCAGCCACCCGACCAGAAGACGAACCTCCCCGAGGTTGTCAGGCGAGACCTGGCCCTCCTCCATATCGTCCATGTCAAAGCATGAGCCGACCTTGGTCGATTTCAGATACTCGATCGAGCCATCGGGAGCAACATCGAGATCGAGATCTCGGTTCTCGTGTCGCCACTCGAGGCCCAAGCCGCCGGAAGATGATGGCCCGATGTGGACGGGGGACAGCTCCTGGTAAGACTCGACCGCCTCGAGGACACGCTGTGCCGAACGGAGCGCCTGTGGCTGCGGCGACGATCCCCCCACACCATCCCAATTGTGAGGCAGGCTCGCAAGCCAAGCGAGCCTCTTGCGAGCATCCACCAGCCAGCCCGGAGAGCTCTGGCCTTTGGCTCTCGCGTGTTCCAATGGCTCGATCGTCGTTTCGTCGAACGACGGCAACCCATCGGCCGCGCAACAGCTCGGCGTATTCGGGCCCGCGGACTTCTCAGACACGGGGTTCTTGCTCGCGGATCCGCCAGCCGCCAGTTTGCCGGCCATGGCTTTGCCCCCCTTGCACTGGTTGATTCACAACAGGCAAAATCTGCCTATCTCATCGTATCGGATCCTGGAAAAACTTTCAAAAGGACTTCGCCGGCCTCCGCGCCGGCGCGCCGGCCCTGAGTGCACGTCAGCTTTTGCGCGTGTCGGTGGAGGGGTGAAATCATCAATGGGAGAATTCCGGATTCCTGGGTAATGTGCGACGGCTTTGGAACTTTGGAGGGCGGCATTTGCCAGTGAGGGACAGGCTCATGGATGGGGCGACGGTCGCGCTGAAGGAGACTCAGAGCCAAATCTTCACCCGGTGCCGCAATGACTCAGGCAGCCGCTTTTCGATGATGCGCTGGATCTGTTCCGGGTGCAACCGCGTGCTGAAATGGGACGCGATGATCACTTCATTCTCGAATCGGTCCGCGCGTTCCAGCAGATCGTCGAGGTGGGTGTGGCCGAACTTGTGAATCACCGACGCGCGCTCGTTGGGGGCCACGAAGGTCACTTCGAGAATCAGGATCTGGGTCCGGTAGATCTCGGGGAATGCGTCGAGGCCCAAGGGGGCGGTATCACCCAGGTAAGCGACCTTGGGCAGGCGGATCTCGGCCGAGACCTCTACGCCCGAGAGCCTCAGGTCGCGGATCTGCTCGCCCGCCAGTCCCTGGTATTCCGGCTTGAGCTTCTTCCGCCGTTCCCAGACGAGATAACCCAGCGAGGGAATCGTGTGCTTGGTGGCGAACGCCTTGACGACCAGTTCGCGCGAGAGCTCGACCTCGTCGTCGGGCTTGAGCCCGACCAGATTCACCGGCATCCGGCCGCGGTCCAGCCGGTTGACGGCCCGAAGGAGTAACTCGACGCCGTTGACGGCCTCGGCGGGCAGATAGATCGTCGGCGGCTCCATCTTCATCATCCGGCGCCGGGCGACGTAAACCGGCAGTGCGGCGATGTGGTCCAGGTGGGCGTGCGACACGAACCAGGTGGGAGTGGCCATGAACGACCAAGGTTGGGCGCCCAGGTCAAAGCCCAGTTTCATTTCGGGGACTCGCCAGTAAGTCTGCACCGCCGCGCGGGAATAGCCCTCGACGGTCAGGCCGCCATGTTTCAGGGTGCGGACCGGAGCGTTGTCCACGGGATGGTCGAGCGACTCCACCGACGATTCGAAGTCCGTGGTCAACGACTGCCTCCTCCGAGGTTGGGAACGGTTGTCAGTTGTCGGTTGCGCTTACAAGGTTGGCGAGCAACTCGGGGCCCGTTCATTCTGACAGTATAATCCAGGTGGCGAAGAGGGCGAAACCGCAGCGACGGGCACGCGACGACATTGTCCCTACGAACATCCTTCACGAGGCGAGCGCATGACGAACCGGCGTGTTGCAGTCTTCGGTCCCGCCTATCTTGACCGCGTGCTCGCTGTCAACGGCCCGCTGATCGATCCGTCGGCGGGCCCGCCCCTTGATCAGAGCGTCGAAGGCGACTGGAAGTTCGGACCGGAGAACACACTCGCGCTGATCGATCCTTCGGGCGACACCATCGCGATCGAGTTGCCGGCCGATTGGCCAGGGCCGACGGGCGAAATCCGGCTGTCGCGCCCCATATGTCCCAGTGGCTGTGGCCGTCGGCATGTTAATGGTCTGGCGTGGCACGACGACCTTGGCGGCATGGGTGCCGGTTTCGCGGCCGCGCTTGGCGGCGTCTTGTGGAGTGCCTTGGGGCCGCTTGGCGACTCGATGAGCCAGGCCATCGCCGGACGGCTCGCGCAGCATGGCGTCACACACCGGCCGCTCCGCGTGGTGGACCAGCCGGCCGACTGGACGCTGCTCGTCACCAGCGGCCCATTCGGCGACAAGCTGCCGATCGGTTTCCGCGGCTGCCATGAGCGGCTCGACGCGGAATCGCTGGTTCTTGCGGCCGGTCAGCCCTGCGATCTTCGCGTTGTGGCGTCGCTCCCCAACCGCCTGGCTGGAGCGGCCCTGTCCGCTCCCGGAGCGAAAGCCCGGCTCTTCGCACCGGCGATGCGAAACGTGCTCGACCGCGATTGCTCGGTTGCCGGCTTTGCCTCTGCCATCGACATCCTGTGCTGCAATCGCCTCGAGTGGGAAACGCTGCTTGACCAGCGCGAAATTGCCTGGGCGGTGTCAATCCTGGTGGTCACGGATGGGAGCGCCGGGAGCTTGGTGCGATTCACAACGGAGAGCGGAGACCCGGGACGTCTTCAGATACCGGCGTTGCCGCGCGAGCGGCCGCCCTGCGATACCAACCGGGCGGGTGAAGCTTATGCGGCGACGCTGGTTGCAACGCTGCTCGACCACGGGTGGGATGCAAGGGCGGGGGTTGTCGAAGAAGGATTGATCCGGCTGGCGGCAAACCGCGCTTCGGCCGCGGCCGCACTCGAGCTCGACCTGGTCGAATTCGGGTTCCCTGGCGCCGAGCAGATCGACGCGGCTTTGCGGGCCGGCGGTGTCAACTGATGAATGTGGCCGATCAACTTGACGAGAGAGGACACCCGTTGATGATCTCCACCGCTCGAAGCGCGACACGATCGCCCGAAGTCGCGCGCCGGCTCGGCCCGCTTGACGTGCTGGTGCTCTCGGCATGGTGCGGCCTGGCCGCCGGCGAGCTCGAGGTGGCTGCCAGGATCGCGTATCGGGCCCTCAGCTCGACGAACCAGCTCTTCTCGATGACCCGGCACTTCGTCTGGTTGGTCCCCGTGATCGATCTATGGCTGTTCCTTGGGTTCGGGGTGTTGCTGGCGCTGGCGACGCGACTCTGGCCTCGCCAGGCGGGGTGGTTGAGTCCACGGCTCATCATCACCTGGGCCGTCCTCCCGGTGCTCGTGGAGGCGGGCCGCCGGATTTATATCGAAGCCTGGTTGATTGTCGCGATGGGGATCGCGGCCTGTCTGGCCCCGATGCTCGAGCGGCATCGGGCGGGATCGAGGCGCTGGCTCGCGCTCTGCGTTCCGATCCTCCTGGTGATGGTCCTGCTCCAGGCGGGATGGATCTTCGGGAGCGACCGGCTCAAACAGTGGCGTGAAGCAGGCCGTCCCTGGGCTCCCCCCGAATCGCCCAACGTTCTCTTGATCGTGCTGGACACCGTGCGTGCGGACCACCTCAGCCTCTACGGCTATCGACGTCCGACGAGCCCTAACCTCGAGCGACTGGCGGCGCGCGGGGTCCGTTTTGACCAGGCCCGCGCGGCGGCTCCGTGGACCCTCGCATCGCACGCAAACATGTTCACAGGCCGATGGTGCCACGAGCTCGCCACGAGCTGGATGCATCCGCTGCGCGGCGATGTGCCGACTCTGGCGGAATACCTGGGCTCGCTTGGCTATGCGACGGCGGGTTTTGTCGGCAACACGTTCTATTGTTCCTACGACAGCGGCCTGAACCGCGGTTTTACTCATTACGAGGATTACGTCCTCGACAAGCTCAGCGCGGTTCGCACGGTCCACCTGATCGACCTGACGCTGACGACGTTCGCCCCGCTCGGTTCGTTCTTGCCGATCGTGGCGGAGCGACGTCTTCGGCAGTTCAACCAAGGCAACCGGAAGGCCGCCGGAGACGTCAGTCACGAGTTTCTCGACTGGTTATCGCGGCGTCGCGAGCCGCGCCGACCTTTTTTCGCCTTCCTCAATTTCGCGGACGCCCATGCTCCCTACGTTCTGCCCGCGGGCAAGGAGTACCGCTTCGGCTCGGCCCCGGAGACGGAAGGCGATTTGCTCTTCCTGCTGGACGGTTGGTCGCGGGTCGACAAGCGGAGGATGACGCCGAAGGCGCGAGTGCTCGCTTTAGACTCTTACGATAACTGCGTGGCTTATGTTGATGAGTGCCTGGGAGAATTGCTCGGCGAATTGCAGCGTCGCGGGGTGCTCGATCGGACCCTGGTCATCGTGGCGGCCGATCACGGCGAAGGGTTGGGGGATCATGACCTGTTCGATCACGGCGAAAGCCTCTACCGCACGGAGATCCGGGTGCCTCTGGTGATGGTCTTGCCCGGCGGGCGAGGCCGATCCCCGGCGGCCGTCGACGAATTCGTCAGCCTCCGCGACATCCCGGCGACCGTCGCTCAAGTCGTCCGACCGGCGGCCAAGCCGCCGTTCCCCGGCCAGCCGCTGACGAGGTTCTGCCGCGATGGCCCCGCCACCTCGGCCGCTCCCGCCGGCGACGTCGCTGTGCTTTCCGAGCTATCGTCGCCCAACCCGACCGATCCCAACCAGGGCCGATCGCCCGCCTATCGCGGCCCGCTGATCTCCCTGGCTGAGGGCGATTTCGTTTACATCCGCAACGAAGGTGACGGCAGCGAGGAATTATTCAACGAGCGCGATGACCCGTACGAGCTCACCAATCGCGCCGGCAAGGGCGCCATGCTTCCACTCCTGCAACGGTTTCGGGACCGGCTCCAGCAGGCGAAAGCCCATCCTCCCGCCGTCACAAATCTCAGTCGTCCGCGCCCTGGCGCTCTCGAGATACTGCCGTTTGGCCGCCTCCCGATGTTGGAGGCAGCGCTCGCTCGTGACACGAGTGGGGCACTCGGAAGCCGAACAGCCGCCTCCCGGCCGTCGCAGTCCGCTGGTCGATCGCGTCGCCCGGCGAAATGAAGAGGGTGCCATCCGTACGGCCGACGTGCGCAATTGCTTACATGCAGACCTTGCCGGCCGTGCGGATAGCATCTTCTTCGTTCCCTGGCCCTGAGCAGATCGACGCGGCTTTGCGGGCCGGCTGTGTCGTCTGATCGAGCGGCGGTGAAATGCGTCGGTCGCCCACTCGATATCAGTAAGTCCCGCCAATGTGAGCAATCAGCGCAGCCCTTGCTCGCGAAGCAACCTGTCGGCCCACTTCGTGTCATCGGCTTGCAGCGGCGGCTTGGATTTCTTCCGGTAATCGATCGACAGATCATAGGCGCCATCGTCGTAAGCACCGTCAAGTACGCGCCCCAGGTCGAGCGGTACGTCGGAATCCGGTTCGCGCAGGGGAATGCCGATCACGGGAAGCGGCTGGCGGATACTCACGGGCCAGTAGCGGGCGGTCTTGCGGTGCCCGGCGCGCGATACCAGGATGCGGTAATCGCTCGGAGCCAGGGGGGGGTTGGTAACCGACGGAACTCCGGTGCGAAGGAGGTCGATCTCGACCCAGTGGACGTCCGATGCCAAAGTCTCGCGGCGCTTGTCCATGAAACTCGCCCGGCCGCGCGCCCGCGAATCTTGTTCGTCGGACTGAGGACTTCGATGACCGTGACCAGTGAGCCGGTTTCGAGGTGGCGGATCTCGAGGCGGGCCTCCTCGATCTCCTCCTCGATCAGCATTGGCACAATCATTGGCTCGGCGATGGCGACCGCTGGCGCCTCCTTGGGCCTCTTCACCGACTTTCGCCTGGGTTTCTCAACACGCACGTCGGGGACGAGCACCGCGCGGCCTGGGTCGTCGTCGTCGGAAATGTAGACGCGCAATTCCACGCGAGCCACGTAGCGGGGTCGAAGAGCCGGATTCAGGGACTTTTGAATGTGGCTGATCAACCCGTGATGCACGTCCGGCCATAAGGTCGGCGATTCCAGGTAGGGATCCATTCCGGGAAATGGCGATGGCATGGTGGAACCTCAAGAAGACACATTAATCCCTTCCAGGTATAACCCATTTATCAACGGCTCGCCACGAGATGGGCCCATCGGCCTGATCAGGCACGATGCTCTCTTCAGTCCGCTGGTCGATCGCGTGATCTGGCGATACAATTATTGAATTGACGCGCCGGAATCAGGGCGATCGAGCTCGGTGAAGCACCAGAGCGGTTCGATTGCCGTCCGGTATCGCAGGTCGGGAGGACCGATGTATGTTACGTGCAATTTGGCTGTTGATCATCACAGGGGTGATCGTGGGGCTCATGATCTCGAGTCGGTTTGTGTCGAGAGCTCAGATCCCTGCCCGAACAGAACAGGGGGATTCGAAATCGTTGCCTGCGGAACGGTTGCCGGAAAATCCCCGAAATGGGGAGCACTTCGGGGACGGCCAGGAGCGACGGGCGGCCCAACCCGCGCGTGGCGGTTCGCGTGCGGCGACGCTTCAGGATGCCTTGCTTCGCCCCTATGACTTCCCATTTTCTCGCCCCACTTCCCTGGCCCAGGTTTGCGTCCACCTCAAGCAGACGCTGAAGGCGCCCGTCGTGATCGACCTGGCGGCGCTCGACCGGCAAGATGTCGAGCCGGAGGATCCCGTGCAGCTCGAGCTGGAAGGAGTACGTCTCAAGACGGGACTGAAGCTTCTGCTCGACCAGGTCGGCCTGACGTATCGAATCGAAGCCGAGGACAACTTACTGGTGATCACCGACCACGAGGGGTCGCAAGATCCCGGCGAGCGCATCTGGGCCGAGCTTCGCGCCTTGCACCGCGACGTGCACGACCTGCAGGATTCGATGGACGAGCTGCGTGAGTTCTTCGGGGATGATCGGCAGAGTGGGCCGCGAGTGCGCAAGCCGACCATTATTGAGGAGATGCCCGAAGGCGTCATTGAGCGGCGCGAGCAGGCCCCGGAGAAACCCGGCAAGGCCGGCGAGAAACCCTCGGGAAAGGCCGCCGAAAGGCCCAAGGGTTCGGGCGCGCAGCCAGGCTCGAAGGAGCCGTCGCCACGAATACCGCTCGCTTTCCCGCGTCGACACCGGTGAGAGAATTCTGCGGTACTTCAAACACTTCTCCCTCAAGGCTTCGGAATCCCCGGAATCACGATGCGGCAGTCGGGAAATGCGATCGCAGCTCGGGCGCGAGCGCAAGCAGGCGACGAACCGAGCACGACGAGCGGTCGGTCTCGTCCGGCCGGGCGCCGGACGACGGGCGCGGAGCCCGCGCGAAGCTGGTTATTCGAGCCCAAGACGGCCATCTGGATCGCGCTCGGCGCGGCTCTCGTACTCGGCGGGGGCCGCAAGCTGCTCGCAAGCTGGCGTGCGCGGCGGGCGATCGCGCGACTGGCTTTTCCCAATGCCACGCCCGAGGAGATCGAGCTGGTCGCGGATCACGGTGCGCCGGCGTATGGGAGCTCTTGCGCGTCTTCAGCGCAGCCGGCACATCACCCCAGCAACAAGCGGCCGCCGGCCGCGCATTGGCTCGGCTCTGGCAAAAGGACGAGCTCGTGGCCGAGGAAGAGCAAGCGGTCGTTCGCCGCGGTTTCACCGTCACGTGGAAGGCCCGCCGCCGCTACCCCCGTGCGTTACGGTCCGAGATCCCGGTCTCGGTCGCGTACGAGGTCCCGTTCCTTCGCGACGACGGCCGGGGTATCGGGCCGGACAACCTGGAATGGTCGCATCGCGTGCTCGGAGTGCGCCGCGCGGCACTCGAGGAGTTCTCGGCCTGGAAGCCAGGCCGAGGTCAGGTCGCCTTTACAATCGTTCCGGGCGACTTCGAGAGCAATGGCCCGCATCGCCTCGTGCTTCAGACTCGCGTGCGCACCGCCGGCTTGTCCGGGCGCTGGGAGATCGAGCTGCCGCACATCCCGTTCAACTTCGAATTCGATCCGATCCTGCGGATCGAGTCGATGCTCACACTGCCGGATGCCGCCAGGGACGAGCTCATCTCTCGTGCGCTCTGGCTCGAGCCTACCTTCCTTGGTAACGGAGAGCCGTCGCGTTACGTTGCTGTCGGGGACGAGTGGACCTTGAAGAACCCGCCCTGTCTCGCCGTTGCGACACCGCTGCCGTGCGATCTGGCGCATGTGATCTCGATCGAGCTGGACGGGGTTCCGGGCCGTTTTCCAGCGGGACGGATCGTTCTGAGCGACCAGGGCCCCGGGGTTCGCGACCCGAGCACTCCGCGGCCGCAGCCCGCGCGCTTCGAGCTCAGCTCGATCTCGAGCTTGCCGCAGGACGCCATCGATCGGCCGGGTATTCGCCGCATGCGGCTTGTGCTCGAGGCCGATCCCGCTTGCGGATGGGCTGATCCCGACATCCGCTCAATCTGGCCGGGCCGCATCGAGACTGGCTGGGTGGAGGTTGAGATCGTCCGGCGGTAGGGACTGGCTGGGGTTGCGGGCGGGGGCAGGCGACCGGCCGCCGCCGGGTGGTGGGAAAGCCCCGGCGGCCGGCGACAATCCGGGCGCCTCTTGCACGGGAGGTTCAAGAGCCAGTTGGTCGAGGATGCGTGCTATTGATCTGGTCGGGGTTCAATCAGCCGTGGCAGCGCACTACGGGGTCGATCCACTCTCCGTCGTTTGGTTAGCGTGAGCCCAATCGGTTCTTTGCTCGCCCCGGCTGCCAAAGGACATTGCCATCAAAGTCGTAGAGAGGAATGCCAAGGCGCAGGAAATCGGTCATCAAGGCACTTCTTACGAGGGCACAGCGGTACCGGTTACTACCAGATGGAGATCCGAGCGGACGGAACCATCCTGGCAGGTGGCCGGAGCGGCCAAATGTGTCAGGAACCTTTTGCCGGAACGGCCCGTGGGGTGCTTTGCACAAAAGGTTCCTGACAGGAATGGCACTCGGTTATTCCCCTAAGCCGCTTGCAGTAGGCGTTTCGCGCCTTTCGTCGCGGTTCCATAAGAAACTTTTGTGCCTTCGGTCGTCGTTTGTTGCGCGCGGCTCGACGCGGCCGGGTCGATCGCCGACCTCGTGCGCCGAAATCGCAGTGAGCATCACCTCCACCAAGTATTCCCTGACGCTGGGCGTTGCTTGTCGCAAGGCCTCCTGGAGCGCCGTCATCGTCTGAAGCGTTCCCTTGAAGCTCAACTGTCGCGGTTGCTTACCGTGCGCCTCGGCGGCCTGGGCCGCCACGCCTCGGATCAAGTTGTAAGACAGTAAATGTATCCAGATCTCCTTCTCCACCATATCAGGCGTCTTGCATCGCAGCACGTCCATTTGGAGTACGTCTTTAATTGAGCGTAAATCTAATTCTATGTTCCATCGTTGTAGGAAAAGGTCTGCCAGCTCTTCCTTGGTGTACGCCTCCGCGTCGAGCATCGTCGTCACCAGCACCAGCTCGTTGACTCGGAAGCCGGGCTGCTGAACCTTGAATCGCAGTTCGCGGACCTTGATCTCGCTGGGGATCTGCGCATAGGTTTCCTCGTCCATCCATTCGGGCCGCTCCGGCTTGGTCCAGGTGACAACGTGGTCCTCGACGCCCAGCCGTCGGCCGCGGCGGAAGTCGAACCTCCGGCGCTGGTGCATCCGGAACAGGCTGTCAACGTTCCGCTGCATCAGGTCCGCGATCATGAAAAACGAGGCATAACAGCGGTCCCCCAGCATGATTTCGCCTGCCTCGAGGCCATCCAGCAACGTGCGGAACAAGGCCGTCTCGCCTGTCTCCTTTCCTTTGTACGGCCCCAGCGCCAGGTCGCGAACGACACCCGTGGCCAGCGAAATGATCCCTACCATCCGAACTACGGGGAAACCCAAACCGATGCCCTGGGTGTTCGCCTGAGGGAAGGCTTGTTGGTTCTGTACGGTGTCGGGCATCGAGGCGGTCGTGCCGTCGACCAGCGAGACCTTGCGTCCCTTCCACAGCCAATCGGCGTTTGCACCGGCGTCCACTTTCTGAGCGGTCTGACGGACCAGCCGAACAATGACCCCGAGAGGGAGCCGCCGGCGTGCATCACAATAACTGTTAGTCTCCGGCGCGCAAGGTTTGCGATGGTTGATGGCCAGCCAGACGATCAGCCGCGCGACCGCCGCACGACACGAGTGGTCGGGGTCGAGCACCTGGGAGAGGAACAGGCAGAGGGTCACGAAAGGTGTGTAGATGCGATCCTTGAATTTGACCCGCTCTGCCGCCAGTGCCGACCTGACCGTGTCGGCGTCGAGGATCTCGTGAAAGGGAAGGAGCTGGGACTCGCGAAGGGACTTGACCTTTTCCAGAATCCACCGTCGCGTAGTCTGGGGCATTGTCGGCCTCCTTGCCGGACAGGGTTTGGATCTTGCAAGCACCAATCCTTGTCCCAAGGAGGACGATATTTGTCTATCCCACTTCTCCGAAACAACTTACGAATTTCCGAGTGCCATTCGTTCCTGACAGATGTTCCCGTGTCATCATCGGGGCGGGCGAGCCCTCCCCCCTATGTGCCCTCCTTTCGTCTCTCCATCCCAGCAGTCGAATCATTCCTCCCCATGAACTCCCCCGCTTGCTGCGCTGTGTGCGGCGACTGCGCGGAGGCTGTTTCCGGCTCGAGTGTTGGACGGCGCCGACAATCCCCCCAACCCCGGTATCGCGAACCGATGCCGGAGGATTTGGTTTCTCAGCGTTGTGCATGACCAGAGGCGCGTTGCGCGATGGCAACCGCCTCGATCAATATAAGCTACGGCGTGGGCAGCGGACTGAGTTGGAAGCCCAGCATCGCCGCCTTTCGCTTCAGCGACTTGAGGATGTTAGCCGCCACCTTGGCCTCGTACTCTTCCATCGACTGCGTTACGTACTCTTGGCCGTACTTGAGCATCCGGTAGACCAAACACGCCAACTTGTGCGCGGTGGCCTTGACTGCTCCGAGTCCGCCGAGCCGACTGCGGATGCGGCGGTAGAACAGGCCCAACGGCGTCATTGTTTTGCCCAGCGACCGGGCACACATCCGCAGCGCGATGGTCACTCGGTTCGTGCCCTTGCGATGGCCGCGGCGTCTCTTCGTCTTGTTGCTCTCATCCTGCGGCGGACACAGCCGCAGCCAACTGGCGAAGTGTTTCTCGGTGGGAAAGCGGCTGACGTCCACGCCGATTTCAGCCAGAATCACCAGGGCCGTTCCCACGTCGATCCCCTCGATCATTGTCAGGTCCACGCCCAAGGCCTGGAACAACGGGCCGGTCGCCTCGAACCGCACGTCGTTGCTCTTGCGCCGCGCTTCCGCGGCTTGACAACCCGAGTCTTTTCTCCCGCCCGGTTGGGGAAATTGGCCAGTTCTGCTTGGACCTGCTGGTCGCACTCGGTGATCTGTCGATGATGGAACTGGTACAACTCATAGGCCTGCCGAAGCTCGAAAAGATGCTCGGGCCGCCACGTTCCTTCCAACGCAAGGGCTATCTCTTCCTCACTGTGCTGACATCGCTCATGGCGCAGTTCAGCCAGTTTGATGGGGTCACGTTCGCCCTCCAGGATGGCTTCGATGATCGACATACCGGTCAGCCCCGTGATGTCGCTGACGACTTCGGTCAGTTTGACATTCATTTGCTCCATGGCCTTCTGCATGTGCTGGGCGTGGCTGGCGGCGTAGCGAACCTGCATCTGCCGCTGCCGCCAGTAGGCACGCAGCGCCAGCACGGAATCCGGAGGCCGAAACGACGCACGCAAGAGACCGTAGGAGTGCAACCGTTGGATCCACTGCGCGTCGAGCACGTCCGTCTTGGGGCGCGCGCCGCAACGCGAAAGTTGCCCCGGTTCCACCAGCTTGACGTCGAAGCCCTCCGATTCAAGGAGCTCGAACAGAGGAATCCAGTAGATGCCGGTGGATTCCAAAGCGATCGTTTTCACGCAGCACTTCTTTAACCACGCGGCGATCTCCTGAAGATCGACGGTGTTGGCGCCGAACTGCCGGACTGGGTTGGCGTCGCGGTCAGCGGGGACGCAGACCATATGCATGTTGGAATGAACATCGATTCCACACGCGTCTGGGTTGAGGACACTGAGCCCCGCTGACGAGGCGGGGACGGGGACGGGACGCGATCTCTCCCGCGACTTGTTGGGCTTGGCTGGCTTCTTGGGCTTGGTTGGCTTCTTGGGCTCTTCGTTTGGAGCGACCATGGATGTCTCCGGTTCGCGGATGTGGGTGGTGAAACAACAAGGCGCCGCGAGCCAAGAGGGGTATCGGGGACGTTTGAAGTCTCCCCAACGGGATCAATACCACGCCGGGAAAACCCGGCAGGCAAGTCGCCAATGACAAGGTCGAAGCCTCTCGGGCCAAGCTCCACCTCGGGCAGGAAGCACCAAAGGGAATACGGCCACTGACTCGCGTCACCAACCCGCAGAATAGAGACGAGTCGCGAGCAGAACCAGATCTCCCCGACCCAAGTTCACGGGACGCGAGGGCGCCGCCGAAGGTGGCACGACCGGTTCTACCGCAACTCAAAATCCGGTCCCGGCAAGGGGGTGTGGGTTCAACGGATTGACCAGAAGTTGGACCTCATCTTGACTCAGCTCGGGATCGACTCCGTTACGCGTCCGGGTTCCGCATGGCAGGCACTGGCGGAGTGACCTCGGATCGAACATCGCAGCCATCAGGGCCTACCGGTACAATTTGGCTATTGGCTCCAATGGCCAATCATCCCATGGGAGTTGTTGATCGTGTTGAATCGCAACGACGCAAGAGAGTTCGCTCCCACGCCTGCGCCGGTCCGGCAGCCCCAATTGAGGCGGTGGCTGGCGAGACGGGCGCGGCAGCTTGTGATCGTGGCCGTGGCCGTGGCTGCGTCTCTGATCGTTCTCGCATGTGGTGTGGCGCTGCGGCGCGCCACATGTTTGATCGGGCTGCCCGACATCGGCGACCCCTTCGACGTCGCGGCATTTCGCGCCTGTAGCGTCTCCGACGAGCCGGATGCGTTCGTGCTTTTCCGGCAAGCTGCGAACAAGCTGGGCCGGATGCCACCCCTGGAACAACCGGCGCGACGACTCGCTCCCGCGTTCGCCTGGTCAAAAGCGGACCCGAAGCTCCGCGAGTGGGCCTTGGCCAATTCCGACGCACTGACCCTCTTCCGTCAAGCGACGGAACGACCCGATGGAATTGGACGTTCGACCATCGATCCGCTCTGGCCGGGCTTTTCGGCCGTCGCGCTTGGCGAGTTCGCCAGCCTGGCGCTGCTCGAAGCCTCGCGACTGGAGGAGCAGGGGGACATGGCAGCAGCCTGGAGCTGGTATCGTGCGGTCCTGCGCATGAGGCGCCACGTGATGCGTCGAGGCGACGTCTCCGAACGGGTTTTTGTCGACCTCAATTGCCGAGTTCTAGCGTCGCGCATCGGTGACTGGGCGACCGACGCGAGAACCCGGCCCGCCCTGATTCGCACTGCCCTGGAGGACGCTGTCGCCTGTGAGCCCAAACCCGATTGGGACGCGTTTTCTCTGAAGCTCCAGTATCTGGAATTCATGAGCTTGCTAGCCACGCCCGACGTCTGGATTCAGCAAGGCGATGACGAGGGCCGAAAGTTTCGACTTGGCGCACTGTCGTTGCCCCCGAACATCGAGGCGTCCGTCTACGCCGCGCGCCGGTTTCTCAGCAACGAGCCCGAGCGTAGCCGACGTGTAATCCGGCTCGCCTTTGCAAACTGGCTGGCCCACGCGCGAGAACAGGACCCGCGGAGACGCAAGCCAGCGGTTCGGGCGACCTTTCGCTGCGAGAAGCAAAACATAACGCTGGCCTTCTATCCGGCGGACGCGGCCACGCGGGCCGACACGGGTGGCTTGTCGCCACAAGACCTGGCGTCCTGGCTCATGACTGCTCGGGACGCAAAGATGCTCCTGCAAGGGCACTGGCCCGCGATTCGAATTGCGGAGCAGCGACAACACCGTGCGTTAGTTGTGTTGCTCGCCCAGGAGCTGTATCAGCGAAAAACCGGCAAGCTCCCTGCTTCCGAAAATGCACTCGTCGGACCGTATCTGAACCATTTGCCCGGCGACGGCTCAGATGAGGTCGACGACGGAACCGCACAGACGGTTGCGGAACCGGTAAGCACAGATTCCAGCAAGCCCGGCTGATCGGCCCCAAGGCTTGCGGCGGGCAGTCCCGCTGCATCTGGTAACGGTCCAGCGCAAGAAATCAAAGAGCGCGGCTGTCCAGAGCAGTCGTCCTGGTTCTGCGGGGCGGCTGTCTTGTGCTTACAGGTTTTCGTCGCCGTTGACCGGCACTCGCATTCCGTGAGTGACTCTCGATACGGAGTGTTCCCTTTCGTTGTTCCGTGCCTCATGATCCAAGGGAAATCCCGATCGCAGCACCGAAATCCTCTTCACCATCGCGACGAGCCCGTCGCGCACGGCCTCGGGCAGTCGGTCCCAGGCGTCGATGACGGCGGCCAGATCGGAGTCATACTTCAAGGGACCGGTAGCGCTTTTGGTAGCGCGCGATGCACGCGGAGCGGCGTCCGGCGTCGCTTGTTGACGTAATTCGGCTTGGCCCTGATGCGTCGCAACGTCTTTATTTCTAACGGGCTTAGACCTGCCCTGACGGGTTCTGTCCTGACTAGACGCATGTTCAGAAAAAGTGGAGGCGGCGGGAATTGCACCCGTGGCCCTGTTTCCAAAACTCGTTGTCCAGAATGCGGTTATGACTTATGGGCTGCGGACGCGCAGGAGATGTGTCGGGGGGACGAGGCACTCAGGGAGCTGGTCACGAGTTGGCAGCGCCTGACGCCATCGGTCAGGACCGCAATCCTGGATCTGTCTCGACACCACTGATCCTTGGGGCGCCGATGGCAGACGTGAAGAATCCAATCGGTGTCGTGGGGGTGTCGAGCAAGTCTTACACTTGGATGCGCCACCCAACGCGAACGACGCATTCGCCGCAATTCAGCAGCAAGTGGTGCCGCTAGCTCCTCAGATCCACTGTTGTTACCGTGGAGAGAGCTCCAGACGCCGCTGGCCGGGCTGAGTGGCGATGCCCGGCGACGAGCGATGCCGACGCAGGGTGACACCGCCCGGCCATTTCCTCGACGCCGACGCGGGCCCTTCGCGAAAAAGCTGACGGTGCCGGCGTGTGAAGTGCCTCTGTTTTCGCTTGCGAGACAACCGTGGCGCCCGCTGATATGTCCGAGATCACCAGGCTGCTCGCCGCTGCCACGGCGGGCGACCGCCAGGCGGCGGCCGACCTGCTCCCGCTCGTCTACGACGAGCTGCGGCGGCTCGCGGCTGCGCGGATGGTCGCGGAGCGGCCCGGCCACACCCTCGACGCCACCGCCCTGGTCCATGAGGCGTACCTGCGGCTGGTCGGAGACCAGCACTTCGACGGCAAAGCGCACTTCTTCGCTGCTGCGGCCGAGGCGATGCGGCGGGTGCTCGTCAACCACGCCCGAAACCGAAATCGCCTGAAGCGATGTGGGGGGCGGAGCCGGGTCGACTTCGACCGGATCACCGGGCCTGCCACGGCTACGGACGACGACCTCCTTGAGCTCGACGATGCCCTCGGACGACTCGCCAATGAGTTTCCCGTGGCCGCTGAACTGGTCAAGCTGCGGTTCTACGCCGGGATGACGCTGGGCGACGCAGCCGAAGCACTGGGCCTCCCTCGCCGGACGGCCGACAGGCACTGGGCGTTTGCCCGGGCCTGGCTCGCCGACGCGGTTGGCGGCGGGGCATCGGAATAATTCTCGGAATTCCTGGCGCATTCCCCGGTCGAACGGGGCATTGGATGACGAACCCCGATCCGGAGGCCGACCGATGCCCGACAACGACCCGAAGCTGATGACCGTTTTCGCCGAGGCCCTCGAGCGGACCGACCCGGCTGCGCGGGCCGCCTACCTGGACGCCGCCTGCGGCGATGATGCCGCGCTCCGCCGGCGCGTGGAGGCGCTACTCGCCGCCCACGAGGGTGCCGGGCGGTTCCTGGAGCCCGACTCCTGCGCGATGTCCGAAACCAACGCGCCCGAAACCCAGGAAGAATCGCGTGCCCCCACTTCAGAGACGCGTCCCCACTCGCAGCAGGCGACCGTGCAACACGGGGCGGACGGCGTGCCCACGACGATCGCGAGCCCTGCGCCGGACCGATCGCCATCGCGAATTCGTCGCGGGCCAGATCGTCGCCGGGCGCTACACGCTGCTCGAAGTCCTCGGCGAAGGCGGGATGGGCACCGTCTACCGGGCAGGACAGACCGAACCGGTCAAGCGGCAGGTGGCGTTGAAGCTGATCAAGATCGGCCTGGACTCGCGAGCCGTGCTGGCTCGGTTCGATGCCGAGCGGCAGGCGCTGGCCCTGATGGATCATCCGAACATCGCCCGCGTCTACGACGGCGGCACCACCGCATCCGGCCAGCCGTTCTTCGTGATGGAGCTGGTGAATGGGGTGCCGATCACCGATTACTGCGACCAGAAGCGGCTGCCGGTGCGGGCCCGGCTGGAGTTGTTCGTTGCCGTCTGCCAGGCGGTGCAGCACGCGCACCAGAAAGGGGTCATCCACCGGGACTTGAAACCGAGTAACGTCCTGGTCACTGAGCTGGACGGACGGCCCTCGCCCAAGGTCATCGACTTCGGTGTCGCCAAGGCGACAGAATTCAAGCTCACCGACCAGAGCCTCGCGGACAGCGGGGCGATCGTCGGCACCCCCGCATACATGTCGCCGGAGCAGGCCGACCCAACGTCGATGGATATCGACACGCGGACCGACGTCTATGCGCTGGGCGTTATTCTTTACGAACTGCTGGCTGGTTCGCCGCCGATCGACGCGAAGCAGTTCCAGCGCGGGGCGATCCTGGAGATGCTGCGGATGGTGCGGGAAGTCGACCCACCCAAACCGAGCACCAAGGTGAGCAGGGCCGAGGCCTTGCCCAACATCGCCGCCAGCCGTGGCATCGAGCCGGAGCAACTGAAGCGGGCACTGCGGGGAGATCTCGACTGGATCGTGATGAAGTCGCTCGAAAAGGAGCGTGCTCGGCGCTACGAGACAGTCAATGGCTTCGCGGCCGACGTCCTGCGGCACCTGTCGTATGAACCCGTGCAGGCCGCCCCGCCGAGCCGGGCTTACCGGCTGCGGAAGTTCGTGCGGAAGCATCGCAGCGCGGTGATCGCCGCCAGTCTGGTGGTCCTGGCGCTCCTGGCCGGCATCGCGGGGACCACATGGGGGTTGATCCGGGCCGACACACGGCGTCTAGAAGCCGAACGGGCCCACGCTGCCGAAGCCGAGCGGGTCAAGGAACGCGACGCGGCCATCGAAGTTGCCAACGAGCGCGCGACGGACCTCAAGTACCAACTGGGCGTCAGCGATTTTCTCCTGGCGAGCGCCTCCTACGACGCTGGCCGTGGCGATGTCGGCCTGACTACCGAACTGCTGGAGAAAGTGCCGGAGGACCAGCGCCGCTGGGAATGGCGTTACCTGAAGCGGCTCACGCGCGGCGGTCTGTTCACCCTTTATGGGCACAGGGCCGAGGTGTGGAGCGCGTCCTTCAGTCCGGACGGGACGCGAATCGTCACAGGCAGTTGCGACAAGACGTCGAAGGTGTGGGACGCGCACACGGGTATGCCCATACTCGAGCTGAAAGGACACACGGGCTGGGTGACAAGCGCCTCGTTCAGCCCGGATGGGACACGGATCGTCACCAGCGGCACCGACGGCACGGCGAGAGTCTGGGACGCGCAGACAGGTACGATCACGCTCGAACTGAAAGGACACACGAACGCGGTGCGTAGCGCGTCGTTCAGCCCGAACGGGACGCTGATCGTCACAGGAAGTGAAGACCATACGGCAAAGGTTTGGGACGCGCGGACCGGGGCTCCTCTGCTCGAGCTGAAAGGCCACACGGATGTGGTGTATAGCGCGTCATTCAGCCCCGACGGCACACGAATCGTCACAAGCAGCGGAGACCGGACGGCGAAGGTTTGGGACGCGCGGACGGGCATACGCGTGCTCGACCTAAAAGGTCACGGGTACGACGTGGCGTGCGCGTCGTTCAGCCCGGATGGGGCCCGGATCGTTACCGGAAGTAACGACCACACGGCAAGGATATGGAACGCACGGACGGGCGCGCCGCTGCTCGAGTTGGAGGCGCACTCGGTCGTGCAAAGCGTTTCGTTCAGCCCGGACGGCACGCGGATCGTCACCGGCAGTTGGGACGGCACCTCGAAGGTGTGGGAGTCGCGGACAGGGGCCCCTATGCTCGACCTGAAAGGACACTCGAGCAGCGGCGTGTGGGGCGTGTCGTTCAGCCCGGATGGTACCCGGATCGTCACCGGCAGTGGGGACGGGACGGCCAAGGTGTGGGACGCGCGGACGCGCGAGCCCGTGCTCGACCTGAAAGGTCACACGGACATCACGTCGAGCGCTTCGTTCAGTCCGGACGGCACGCGGGTTGTTGCCGGCGGCTGGGACGGTACGGCGAAAGTGTGGGACGCCCGAACCGGGGCGCCCCTGTTCGATTTGAAAGGGCACAAGGGCAGGGTGTCCTGCGCGTCGTACAGTCCGGACGGTATTCGGATCGTCACCAGCAGTTCAGACAAGACGGCGAAGGTTTGGGACGCGCGGACGGGGATGCCCCTGCTCGACCTGAATGGGCACTCGGGCGACGTGCGCAACGCGTCGTTCAGCCCGGACGGCACCCGGATCGTCACAGCGAGTGATGACAAGACGGCGAAGGTTTGGGACGCGCGGCTCGGGAGGGTCCTGCTCGACCTGAATGGCCACACGAGCCAGGTGTGGAGCGCGTCGTTCAGCCCGGACGGCACACGGATCGTCACCGGCGGATGGGACGACACGGCGAAGGTCTGGGACGCGCGGACGGGCACGCCTCTGCTCGACCTGAAAGGCCACACAGGTCCGGTGGTCGGCGCGTCGTTTAGCCCTGACGGCATGCAAATCGTCACGGCCAGTTTTGACTACAGGGCGATGGTCTGGAACGCGCGGACCGCCATGCCCCTGCTCGAACTGAAGGGGCATACACAGAAGTTGTCGGGCGCGTCGTTCAGCCCGGATGGGACGCGGATCGTTACCAGCAGTTACGACGGCACGGCGAAGGTGTGGGACGCGCGGACGGGCGTACCACTGCTCGACCTGAAGGGCCATAAGCTCAACTTGGAGAGCGTCTCATTTAGCCCGGATGGGAGGCGGATCGTCACGGCCAGCCGGGACCGGACGGCGAGGGTCTGGGACGCGGGGGCGCCCACGCCTCCGCTTAAATTGAGAGGGCACACGGCCCGTGTGCTCAGCGTGTCGTTCAGCCGGGACGGGACGCGGATCGTCACCACCAGCGTAGACAAGACGGCGAAGGTTTGGGACGCTCGGCGGGGTACCCCCCTTCTCGAGCTCAAAGGCCACGCGGGCTGGGTGCGGAGCGCTTCGTTCAACCCGGACGATACGCGGATTGCCACCATCAGTTCCGACCAAACGGCAAAGGTGTGGGACGCCTGGACCGGGACGGTCCTTCTCGACCTGAGGGGCACACGGACGGGGCGACCATCGTGTCGTTCAGCGCGGACGGGAGCCAGATCGTTACCAACGGTGTCGACTCTCCGGCGAAGGTATGGGATGCGAGAACAGGCCAGGAATTGAAGGGCGCGCCGACCGCACCTGCGCTGACGCCAGGCTATAGCGACCCGGGCCGGAGGTGGGTCGGTCTTACGTTTGGAAACTGCGTCAGCCCGGACGGTCGGTGGATTGCTCTCACGGCCGGAAGCGTCGTCGAACTGTTCCCGGTCGCAACCAGACGACGAGGAGCTTTCCAATCGCCGGCTGCTGATGCAACCGAACTTCCGGCTGTATCGGGAAGCCTATGACGCGGCGACGAAGGCCAACGACGAGTTCGCGGCCCGGTTCTACCTCAATCTCTTCCCGCCGCCAGAGCGTGTGCTCATACGAGCCGAGACGATCGTCACATCCCTGTTCGGCCGCTTGTTGCTCCGCGACGACGTGCTCGCCGCCCTCCAGGCCCAGACCGGCGGCCGACCCGGAAATCCAGGCCGCCTGCTTGAAGCTGGCCGACAACGTGGCCCGAATCCGCCAATGACTGCAACAAAGCCGGTTGGGCTCTGGTTCAGCGAGCCTGGGCAGACCGGACGCGATTACCAGCGCGGCCTTCGCCTGGCCAGGGCCGCCTGCCGGCTCGAGCCAGAGAATTTCGCTTTCCTCAATACCCTGGGCGTGGCCCAGTACCGCTGCGGACTCCTGGCCGAGGCACTGGCGACCCTGACGCGGTCGAACGATCGGAATCAAGAAGAAAGAACCCTCCGACCTGGCCTTCCTGGCCCTGGCCCAGCACCGCCTGGGGCTGTCCGATCAGGCCCGCGATACCCTGAGCCGGCTCCGCGCGGTGATGAAGGATCCGCAACAGGCCGGGAATCCGGAGTCGCAGGCCTTCCTCCACGAGGCCGAGACGATCGAGCTCGACCGCGTCTTCCCGGCCGACCCGTTCGCACGCTGATTGCATTACGCATCACAAGGACCAGCCGCGCCGGGGGAAGTCAGCATTCCCGGCAGTCCCAGTCGTCTCATGTTCTGCCCGCGAAACATCGCGTGAGCTGGGGTCAGATGGAGCACGCGGTGGGGCCGATTCGCTCCATTTGAGCGCCACGGCGCGACGGCGAGGTCGTCCGGGCCTCGCTACGGCCGGTCCGGCCGTCCCAGCCAGTAGTCGAAGAACTCCGGAGGCATGCAATCGTCGGGGAGCTGGTCCTCGGGCGCAGGCATCTCGTACCAGTGGCCGTCTTGGATGAGGCGATTCACTGCCAGGGCATACTCTCGGGCGATGTCTTGACGCTCTGTATCGCAGCGAGTGCCGCGGAACTGCATGGCCAAAGCCCCGAGCCGCTCCTCGTCGGTAAATGTAATCGGAATGGGTGGGAATGGATGCATGGCCGTCATACCCCCCTACACGCATTGGCCAAAGCGACGACTCGGGCAGGTCGAGATTGCCCGCAGGCCGAAAAACTCGTCCATGCGCCCTGTGAGCAACGGCAAGCCGAGACGTTCGAGCCAAGTTGTGCAGTTACAATCTCCCTCCCCGTTGGGATAACCATAAGTATACTGGCTGACCTGTCGTTCGCCGTCAAGCCGGCCTCGGAAATCTTGGAAACGCGGACCGGGCAGGAGCACTTTGAACGACTTGACGACGAGCCCGTGGGTCGTTGCGGCGGAGAATACAGCGCTGTCGTCGGTTACAATACCCGGGAACGAATCACCACTTTTCAATTTTTCCATCAATTCCCAGAGAGGGATGCCGCTAGCGTCGGGTTTGAACCCGTAGGTCCTCGTCCCTCCATCCGTCGAGACACCCGTATGGCCGGTGAGTAGGAGGCAGTCGAGGGCAGCGGGCCCTGGGCCGAGACCGTTCTTTTGTTCGTCGAGTTCCCTCTTGATCCGTGCCCCGAACGCCCCGGAACGGTCGCCGCGAAAGAGTACCACCTGGATCGTTGCACAACTCGGCACCGCGCTACTCATCGCAGAGCAATCTCCCGTGGGAGTTCTCAAGGGCTGAGCCGCCAGCCTTCTCTATGTGAATCGGCCTACCAATGCTCAGTTGTCCCGTGCAAGTTGCTTCCGGAGCGCCAAACGTAACTAAGAAACTTCAGCTTGTGGGTCGAGAATGGTGAGAGGCGCGGGATCTCATCGCCGCAACTTTCCTTTGCGTAACGAGTTCGATCCGAAGTCCGCCCCCGTTTCACCAATCTGGGTCCGTGAGCCTAGGGCTGCTCGCAAAGGCCGATGTGGTTGGAATTGTGGGCAAAGAGCCCTTCCGCTCGGTGACACCTGGATGACTGGAAGTCGGTCTGGAGGACCAGTCAGACAACCTGACGGGGTTTCGGCCTCATTTGCATCTAAGGTCGCTGGTCTGTCGGGTATGTGTCGGGATTTGGGCAGCGAGGCTTTGATCGGGCACGACTTCATCGCCCGCCGTTCTCCCAGGAACAGCGACACAAGCCCTGTTTGCCGGGATGCTTATGACGAGGGCCGAAAGGGCCGAGAACGATCAGGGTTGCGGGTAGCTGCCCGCCGCCTCCCGAAGAGCGCGAGATGCCGCAAGTGCAATGAAGAACGCCACTTGCAGCTCGATGCAGTTGGTCTGTCAGTGGAGGCGGCGGGAATTGCACCCGCGTCCCTCGTTTCGAAAGTTCAAAGATCCGCGCCGCTTTCCCTAGACGCGACGTACGGAAAGGCGCCGAAAACCAAAAAGCCTGACTGGTCGGTGGTGAGGAGCGATTGAATGCCTGCCTGTAAGCGTCCTGGCCATAGATCATGGCCGACCTTCCAGAATCTCGCCGGGCAGGTCGTCGTCGGTAGTCAGCGGACGAAGTACCGAGCTCAGGCCCACGGTCGCAATGTCGAGGACGCTGTGCAACCGCGAGCCTTCGCCCGCGGGGCGGGTGGCAAGCCGCCATGCGCCAGTACGGTCACTTCTTCTCCCTCAGGCAAGCGCACGCTGTTGTCTAGCACAACGACGCCGTTTTGCGATCGACCATGGGCAACCATGCGAAACCCCGTCCACTCGCGAGCCACTGATCCGGGCTTAGCGGATTTTATCACGCGCGGCATACGAGAGAAAAGTGTCTCGCGTCAGTCGAAGCGCCACAAACCGCGCACTCGAAGCTGATCACTTAGCATTCTGCGCTGAGTACCGAAGGTGGGACTTGAACCCACACCCTCCTTCGCGGAGCGAAACACAAAAAGACCCCGCGGGCGTCAACCCCAGCCACCCGAGAGCTGTCACCTCCGTTTGAACCATGCCACAACACCCTGCCCCTCGAGGGCGTGCCGGCCAGCCTGGGTCCCGGGCTGAGAACCGCGAGCGGGGCCAATCGGAGGCGCGGTGGATCCTTGCCATCGCGTGTACGAACTTGGCCGAGTGAATGCTCTCTTGACAATACGAGACTTTGAACCCATATTGTCCCAAGATGTCACTGACGGTCAAGGATGTCCAAGGTTTCTCCCTGTCGCTCACGGTCCGAGTTCTCACCCGGAAAGGCAGGGCATCTCCCCATGAACCTGTCGGTCCGTGATGCCGCGAATCTATTGAAGGTTTCCGAGAAAACAATCTATCGATGGATCAAGCAGCAAGCGGTTCCGGCCTATCGCGTTCAGGACCAGTACCGCTTCAATCGGGCCGAGCTCGTCGAGTGGGCGACCTCGCGGCGGCTGAATGTCGCGAGCGAGCTCTGCCTGGAACCCGAGGCCGAGGGCCAACCCATTCCGTCGCTGCTCGCCGCGCTTCAGGCGGGCGGGGTGTTCTATCGGGTGTCAGGTTGCGACAAAGAGAGTGCGCTCCGCGAGGTGGTGCAAGTGCTTCGTCTGCCAGACCAGGTGGACCGGGAGTTCTTGTTTCGCGTCCTGCTGGCTCGGGAAGCAATCGCGCCGACAGCCGTGGGCGGCGGAATTGCGATCCCGCACGTCCGCAACCCGGTTGTGTTACACGTCGGCCGGCCCTCGCTGGCGTTATGCTTTCTCGATCAGCCGATCGAGTACGGCGCCCTGGACGGCAAGCCGGTCGACACACTGTTCACGATCATCAGCCCGACGACGCGGGCGCACCTTCACCTGATGGCGAGGTTGGCGTTCGTGCTCCGGGACGTGGAGGCGGCCGCGGCCGTCTCGCGAAAGGCGCCACGGCAGGAGATCCTACAGCAGATCGAGCGGGCCGAAAGCCAGCTCGCGACGCCGGAGCCACGCAGCTCGCCACGAGTGAACGATGCCAGTGCGGGCTCAACAGGCGATGGAATGGGGGCGAGGGAATGAGGGATCGTGCTCGATCCTGGCGGCATCGGGGATCGTCAGCGAATCGGCTCGGTAACTCGAGGAACGCGCCGCGCGACCCGTGTCCAGTCCCGGAGGAGGTTGTCGATGGATTTGACGATGCGCGACGCCGCGGAGATTTTCAGCGTCCCGGAAGGCCGGATCTATCGCTGGATCCACGAGGACGACCTCCCCACGCGCGAGGTCAACGGACAGCATTACTTCAACCGGACCGAACTCCTGGAGTGGGCGACCGTCCGTCGGGTGAAGTTCTCTCCGGATCTCTTCCGGGACTCCGCAGGCGCGGGTGAAGCGGTCGCGAATGACACTTTGATCGAGTCCCTCGAGCGTGGGGGGATCCTCTCGGGCGTGTGCGGACTGGACAGGCGCGAGGTCCTGAAAGAGGTGGTCGAGCGCATGCCGTTGCCCGCGGGCTCCGACCGGTCGGTCCTCTTGGAGCTGTTCCTGCGCGCGAGGCGGCGGGGTCGACGGCGGTGGGCGACGGAATCGCGATCCCGCACGCGCGGCATCCGATCGTGCTGCCGGTCGGTAAGCCGATGCTGACGCTCTGTTACCTCGATCGGCCGCTAGACTTCGGGGCTGCGGATCGTCAGCCGGTCCATACGCTGTTCGTCCTCGTCAGCCCGACGATCCGGTCTCACCTTCGGATGTTGGCCCGTGTAGCATGCGCGCTGCGGGACGAGCCGCTGGCGCGGTCCTGAAGCGGCATGGCTCTCCGGTGGAGGTCCTGCGGGAGATCCGGCGGGTGGAAGAGACGTTCGTGCCGAAGCCGGTCGATCCCGGAGGGTCAGCGTAGATGGACATTCTGCTCGTTTCCGTCGGGGCGCTGGTCGTAAGCGGGTTCCTGGCACTGGTCGCTGGACGGTCTCCTCGCCTGAGCACGTCCTTGGGGGTCGGAGGCGCGGTCGTCGGATGCGCACTCGGGCTGGCTCCCGCCTTGGGGTCTGTGATCCACGGGTCAACGGACGCAATCCAGAGGCCCTGGAGGGTTCCCTACGGCTCGTTCTCGGTGGCGCTCGATCCGCTGTCGGCCTGGTTTGTCGTGCCGATTCTCGGATTATCCGGCCTGGCCGCCGTCTACGGGGCCGGCTACCTGGACGTTTACCGCGGTAAGAAGTCGCTGGGCGCCGCCTGGTTCTTCTTCAACGTACTGGTCGCCAGCATGGTGATGGTCGTCGTGGCTCGCAACGCGGTATTGTTCCTCGTCGCGTGGGAAGTGATGTCGCTGGCGTCGTACTTCCTCGTGACGTTCGACGACGAAGACGAGAAGGTATGTGCGGCGGGCATGACGTACCTGGTGGCGACGCACCTGGGGACGGCCTTCCTGCTGGCCTTCTTCGTCTTGCTGGGGCAGCCGGCGGGCTCGCTGGACTTCAATGCCCTCGCCGCGGCCAGCGGCCCGGCGTCGGCGACGGGTAGCTCGCTCTTCCTGCTGGCCTTGGTCGGCTTCGGGACGAAGGCGGGGTTCATGCCGTTGCACGTCTGGCTTCCGGAGGCCCACCCCGCCGCCCCGAGCCACGTCTCGGCCGTGATGTCCGGCGCGATGGTCAAGGTCGGCATCTACGGCTTGGTCCGTGCGCTGACGCTACTTCCCGCCGCGCCCGCGTGGTGGGGCTGGCTGTTGATCGGGATCGGCATGTTTTCGGGGATCTGGGGGGTCCTCTTCGCCCTGGCTCAGCACGACCTGAAGCGCCTGCTGGCGTACTCGACGGTGGAGAATGTCGGCATCATCGCGCTGGGACTGGGAGTCGGGCTGCTGGGGGCAAGCTCGCGAGCCCCTCTCGTTGCTGTCCTGGGCTTCACGGGGGCTCTGTTACATGTCGTCAACCACGCCCTGTTCAAGGGGTTGCTTTTTCTGGGTGCCGGGGCAGTCGCCCATGCGACCGGCACGCGGGACCTCGACCTGCTCGGCGGCCTGTCGAAGCGCATGCCGTGGGTCGCAGGCGCTTTCGTCGCGGGCGCGGTCGCAATCGTGGGGCTCCCACCCTTGAACGGATTCGCCAGCGAGTTCCTGATCTATCTGGGGGCGTTTCGCGGCGCGGTGAGGCTCGCCCCTGACCGGGCCGTCCCCTGCCTGCTGGTCATCGCGGCGCTCACCCTGATCGGCGGCCTGGCCGCCATTTGCTTCACCAAAGCGGTCGGCGTCGTATTTCTGGGCGAGCCGCGGACAGAGCAGGCGGCGGCGGCCCATCGCCCCGGGTTGCTCCTGGTCGCGCCTCAGATCGTCTTGGCGGCTGGCTGCCTGCTCGTCGGGCTGGCCGCGCCTGGATCGCGCTCGTGCTCGGGCCGATCGCGGCGGGCGTCGCCCGGATCGAGCCGGTGTCGTCCGCCACGCTCTCCGAAGGGGTCATCGAGCCTCTGTTCTCCCTCGTGTGGGCGGCGGCTCTGCTGTTCTTTCTCGCGCTGGCCTGCGCGCTTCTGCGGCGTGCGCTTCTGGCTGGCCGCCAGGTCGAGCAAGCGGTGACCTGGGACTGCGGCTATGCCCGCCCGACCCCCCGCATGCAGTACACGGCGTCTTCCTACGTGCAGCCGGCGACCGCATTTTTTGCCGCCTTTCTCCGCACCCGGAGCAAATTGACGGCCCCGACTGGACTATTCCCCCCGGCGGCGGCATTGACCACGGAAACTGCGGACGTGTGCATCGAGGCCCTTTACCGCCCGGCGTTCGGCGCGTTCGGCCGGACCGTGGCGCGGCTACGGTGGCTCCAGCACGGCAGAATTCACCTTTATATCATGTATATCGCGTTAACATTGATCGTGCTCTTGGTGTGGTATCTGGGCCTGGCCCGAGCGTTGTGAATCGGGGAGGCGTGATGGGGAACAGCCGCACCCGGCTGTTCGGGGCCTGCCAGTCGAGTGCGGCCGGCCCACGTTTTTGAATTGCGAGGCCTCCTCCATGAACGTTTCGACCATGGTGCCGGGCGCATTCGCCGTCCTGGGTGCGCCGCTCTTCCTGGGCGTCACCAACCGGACCAAGGCCGTCTTCGCCGGCCGGAACGGTCCTCCGCTCCTTCAGCCGTACTACGACCTTGGCAGACTTCTGGGCAAGGGGGCCGTCTACAGCCGGACGACCACCTGGGTCTTCCGGGCCGGGCCGGTGATCGGGCTGGCGGCGGTTCTCGTCGCCATGGTGCTGTTGCCGTTCGGCGGATTTCGGGCGCCGCTGGCGTTCACGGGGGACATCGTCCTGTTTGCCTACTTACTGGGCTTGGCGCGTGTGTTCACCGTTCTCGCAGCGCTCGATACCGGCTCGTCCTTCGAGGGCATGGGGGCCAGCCGCGAGGTTCTTTTTTCCACTCTGGCCGAGCCGTCCTTGCTCCTGGCGCTGGCGGCGGTGGCGCGGCAGAGCGACAGCCTTTCACTCTCGGACATGCACCTGGCGCTCGCGACCGCCTGGCACGGCTCGGCGCTCCTGGTTTATCTGGTTGCGGTCGTGCTCCTGGTCGTCTTCCTGGCGGAGAATTCGCGAATTCCGGTGGACGATCCCAACACCCACCTCGAGCTGACGATGATTCACGAGGTGATGGTGCTAGACCATGGGGGGCCGGATTTTGCAATGATCCTTTACGCTGCGGCGCTGAAGCTCTGGCTCTTGGGCTCCTTGATCGTCGGCCTGGTAATACCGCGGGCCGGTCTTCCGGTGGTGGACCTCGCGCTCGCGTTGGCAGGGATGCTCGCCCTGGCCGTCGTGCTCGGCGTCATCGAGTCGACGATGGCCCGGCTGCGGATGGTGCGCGTGCCCGAGCTCCTGGTCGGGGCCGCCACACTCGCCGCGTTGGCCTTGGTGCTGGAGTATGGAGGGGTTCTCTCGTGAGCGATCTGCTCGATCCGATCCTGGTTTTCGTGGCGCTTGTGAACCTGACTCTGCTGGGGCTGAGCCGGCTCGCCGCCTGCATCCGGCTGACCGCGGCCCAGGGAATGGCTCTGGGGGCCCTTCCGCTCCTGGTGGCCGCCCACGGGATCAGTGTCCGCCTGGTTCTGCTTTCGATCGTGATGTTCGTCCTGAAGGGAATCGTCTTCCCGCGATTCCTGCTCCGCGCGATTCGTGCGGCAGACGTGCGCCACGAAGTCGAACCGATCGTCGGCTATACCTCGTCGATCCTGCTCGGCATCGTGATCTTGGCGTTATCGTTCTGGATGGCTTCGCGTTTCGTGCTGCCCCACCCTGTGGCTTCTCCGCTGGTTTTGCCCTTGGCCCTCGCAACGATTCTGATCGGTCTGTTCCTGATCGTGAGCCGGCGCAAGGCGATCATGCAGGTCGTGGGCTATCTCGTGCTCGAGAATGGAATATTCATTTTCGGCGTGGCGCTGGCCCAGGAGGAACCGTTCCTGGTGGAAATGGGTGTCCTGCTCGACGTTTTCGTCGCGGTCTTCATCATGGGAATCATGATTTTCCACATCAGCCGCGAGTTCGACCATATCGACGTTGACCAGTTGACGTCGCTCAAGGATTGAAGCTCATGATCTTCGCCCTCTTCCTCGTCCCGCTCGCCAGCGGGTTGGCCGCGTACTGGCTGCGGTCCGATCGCACCCGCCGCGCGGTCCTGGTGGGAACCGCCGTGGTGCACGCCGGGCTGTCCGCCAGCGCGTGGGCCTGGCGGCCCGGGCCGGCATGGGGCGGCTGGCTTGCGCTCGACGAAATTGGTTTGCTCTTCCTGAGCATCATCAGCGCATTATTCCTGGCAGCCGCCGTCTACGGTGTCGGCTACCTTGGCCACGAGCGGCATGGGCGGCACATCGACACCGAAGAGCATCTCTTTTTCAGCAATGAGCCCGAGGCGATTTTCACAAGTTGTCTTTTGCTGTTTCTGGCGTCGATGACGTTCGTGACAGTGAGCCAGCACTTCGGCCTGCTCTGGGTCGGCGTCGAGGCTACGACGCTGGCGAGCGCGCCTTTGATCTACTTTCACCGGCACCACCGGTCGCTCGAGGCAACGTGGAAGTATCTGCTCATTTGCTCGGTCGGCATCGCGCTGGCCTTGCTGGGCAACTTCGTTCTGGCGGTCGCCGCCTCGGATGGCGGCGATGCGCCGACGGCATTGACCCTGGTGGACCTGGTCCGGTCGTCAACACGCCTTCATGCTCCTTGGGTCGAGGCTGCGTTTCTCTTTTTTCTGGTTGGGTACGGTACCAAGATGGGGCTGGCCCCTCTGCACACGTGGCTACCCGATGCTCACAGCGAGTCGCCCTCGGTCGTCTCCGCGCTCTTATCCGGCGCGCTCCTGAATTGCGCTTTTCTGGGAATTCTGCGGGCTCATCAAGTTTGCGTCGCGGCGGGCCTGGCCCGCTTCAGCCAGAGTCTGCTCCTGGTCTTCGGCCTGTTGTCGATGGCGATCGCGGCCGTATTCATTCTCGGCCAGACCGACTTCAAGCGCCTGCTTGCCTACTCGAGCGTCGAGCACATGGGCATCCTGGCACTCGGAATCGGCCTGGGGGGAGCGGGCGCCTTTGGCATGGCGTTGCACGCGGTCAACCACTCTCTGACCAAGGCATCCCTGTTCCTGGTCGCGGGCAACATTCTTGCTGCGTACGGAACCAAGTCCGTCGCCGGTGTTCGCGGGCTGCTCCACAGGCTGCCGCTTTCGGGGGTTCTCTGGGTCGCGGGTTTCCTGGCGATCACCGGGTCGCCGCCGTTCGGGCCTTTCCTCAGCGAGCTCACGATTCTCAAGGCAGCGCTGGATCAGGGCCGTGCCATCGTGGCGGTCAGCTACCTGGCCGTGCTCGCGGTGATCTTCATCGGCATGGCCAACCTGTTCATGCCCATGGCCCAGGGGAAAGCCGATGATCAATCGGGGCCAAGCGGTGGGAGCGAGGCGCTTTGGGCCACGCTGCCACCGGCGGCCCTGGCCCTGCTCGTCCTCGTGCTGGGCGTTTACGTTCCCCCAGCGATGAGCGACGTTTTGCACGCAGCAGCCCGATCCCTGGGAGGCCAGTGATGGCGAACGCCATGACAACCGCGTTTCTCCACGGCGCGCCGGTCGCGCTCGCGGACATCCCTCGCATGGATACCGACCGATTCCGCGACGAGGTGCTCGGCCAGGTCGCGGGGGGCGCCGGATCGCTGCGCTCTTCGGCCGGCCGCAGGCGGCGGACCGAGTACGGCTGTACGCCGTGCTCGCGCACGACCAGACAAGCACACTTTCGCTCGTGACGACGGACGTGGCGGATAGCTACCCGGCTCTGACGCCCGACTGCCCGCAGGCTCACTGGTTCGAGCGCGAGATCGCCGAACAGTGGGGAGTCGTTCCGCGGGAACACCCCTGGCTAAAGCCAATTCGGTTTCACCGGTCCTATCGCGCGGGACACGATGCGTGGTCGCGGCCGGCGACCGAGGTGATCGAGCCCTCCGTTCCGCCCTTTGGGGCCGATTTCTTCCGAGTCGACGGCCATGAGGTTCACGAGGTTGCCGTCGGGCCGGTGCATGCCGGCGTGATCGAACCTGGGCACTTCCGTTTTCAGTGCCATGGCGAGCACGTCTTCCACCTGGAGATCTCTCTCGGTTATCAGCATCGCGGATTGGAGAGGGCGCTGGTCGGCGGGCCGGACAAACGCACCATCCATCTGATGGAGCAAGTGGCTGGAGACACCTCGGTGGGCCACACCGTGGCGTACTGCCAGGCGATCGAAGCGCTGGCCGGGGCCCAACCGTCCCTGCGGGCGCAGGCGCTTCGGGGCGTGGGACTCGAGCTGGAACGGCTGGCAAACCACACGGGGGACCTGGGCGCCCTGGCGGGCGACGTTGGATTTTTGCCGACGGCCTCGTACTGCGGACGCATCCGCGGCGATTTCCTGAATGCGACCGCTCTCCTGTGCGGCAGCAGATTCGGGCGGGGCCTGGTTCGGCCGGGGGGCGTGGCCTTCGACGTTGAGCCGTCTCGCGCCGAGCAACTGATCACGCGAGTCGAGGCCGCTCTCCTGGACGTCACCGGGGCGACCGGGCTCCTCTGGGACTCGCTCTCGGTCCAGTCCCGATTCGAGGGCACGGGAGGAGTGACGCGTTCGGTGGCAGAGGCATTAGGCTTGGTCGGTCCGGCTGCACGAGCCTGCGGCGTCGACCGCGATGTCCGCCACGACTTTCCCACGGGCATCTATCGCTTCGCCTACATCCCGATCGCGCTGCGCACAACTGGCGACGTATTCGCCAGAGCGTTCGTCCGGAAACTCGAAATCCTCCGCTCGGTCCGGTTCGTGGCGCAGCAACTGCAGAATTTGCCCGAGGGCCCGCCGCGAGTCCCGTGCGGCGGCTTGCGCCCGGACGCATTGACAGTCTCCCTGGTCGAGGGGTGGCGAGGCGAGATCTGCCACGTGGCGATCACCGGCCCGGAGGGCCGCATCGAGCACTACAAGATCGTCGACCCATCGTTCCACAACTGGATCGGGCTGGCGATGGCGCTACGGGACCAGCAAATCTCGGACTTCCCATTGTGCAACAAAAGTTTCAACCTATCCTATTGCGGGCACGACCTGTAAGCCGAGGGACGGTCCATGATCAACATCATCCGGGAGCGCCTCCGACAGGGCCGGCGCACGATTTCCTATCCGGCAGGCGACCCGCCGCCGTTTCCCGATCGGTTCCGCGGCCTGCCCGTGCTGGATGAGTCGAGTTGCCCCGACGGTTGCGGCGCGTGTATCGACGCTTGCCCGACCGACGCCATCGGGCGGGACAGCCAGGGCCTGGGGCTGGACCTGGGCCGATGTCTTTTTTGCTCGGAATGCACCGCGTCGTGCCCCGCCGATGCAATCTGCTTCACCCAGGACTACCGCCTTGCGACCACGGCCCGGCAGGACCTGATCGTGCGCAGCGGGCGCCCGCTCGAGCTGGCGAAACCCCTTCAGCAGAAGATGCGCCGGCTGTTCGGCCGCTCGCTCAAGCTCCGCCAGGTGAGCGCCGGGGGCGACAACGCCGCCGAAGCCGACCTGAACGTCCTGAGCACGGTCGTCTTCGACATGGGGCGATTCGGCATTCAGTTTGTCGCTTCGCCCCGCCACGCCGATGGCCTGGTCGTCACGGGGCCCGTCACCCAGAACATGAAACTGGCGCTATTGAAAACCTATGAGGCAGTTCCGACGCCGAAGATCGTGATCGCCGTCGGCGACATGCGCTATCTCGGGCGGGATCTTCCGGGACCGTTCCGAGGTCCATAACGGCATCGAGGGTATTTTGCCGGTTGACGTGTATATCCCCGGCAATCCCCCCCACCCGCTGACAATCCTCGATGGGCTGTTGCGCCTTGTCGGACGCCTTGAATCTTGTGGAACCCGTCCCTTCAATCACCCCTTGCCGAGATGATCGTCCGGCCTAAGCAACAGTTCGTGTGGAATCCGATCGGCGACATTTCTGGGATTGGCGGCAGCCCTGTTTCCGGTCTGCGAGCCATCGCCGATCCCAGGCCGCGAGCTGGGCCCGAGAGAAGCCGGCTTGAGCAGCTCGGCCATTTGCAGGGCGATCGTGTTGAACTCCCTCGGGTTGGTCGGCGCGTACGCCAGGTTGACGTTTTCAGGCGCCACGGGAGCCCGCGGATTGACCGGCATGCTCACCTGGTGGTTATGGAGGCTGAACACGCCATAAAGAACCTCGATTTCCCACTTGGCGGTGCGCTCGACTTCCTGCCGAAGGTCGAACGCCGCCTGGGCGGCATTGACGCAGACGGCAATGTCAATCAAGGCCTCGCGATAGCCCGGGAGCTGGCGGGCGTCGGGCCCCCACACCTCCCTGAGACCGTTGGCCCCCTCGCGCACCGCCACGAAAATCCGCTGGATGATCGTTTTGAGCATCGGAGGGAACGATTTCGACCAGAACTCGTGGGGCCTCAGGTAGCAATCGACGGCGCCCGTCACGGCACCGCAGCCGGAATGGCCGAGCATCACCACGCACTTGACGCTATCGCAAAGCGCGGTCAAGGCAAACTCGATGCTTCCCATGCATACGTCGCCCAGGACATTGCCCGCGACGCGAATCACGAACAGATCGTTGAACCCCTGTCCGAAGAGCATCTCCGTCGGTACGCGCGCATCGGAGCACCCCACAACGACGGCGAAGGGCGCCTGTTCGGGCGTCTCGCCGATCGCCCGCTTCATTCCCACTTCCAGGCCGTTGCACTGCACAACATAGCACGGCTCTCCCGTCCAGACCCGGCTCGTGCGGCAACTCTGCATCCACTTGGCGAACATCCGATTGCCGTCTTCCAGAGTCGTGCGGGCCGTCTCGGCGTCTGGAGGAGAAGGCTTGAGGCTCGGGTTCTTCGGATCGAACCGGTAGATGTAATCAATCGTATTCATGAGGATCACCGCTATCAACGTTGGATTGGGGGCAGGAGCGTTCGTAAGAGAACACCCGAGTCATCGCCATTCTAGTCGCGTCGCGGCCCGCGGCATAGAGGGCCGGACCTCCCGGCAGCGTCCCGGAAAGTCTCAATATTCCTCCCGCAGCCTGACCATCGCTCATTCTTGGCGCGCACTTCACACAAGAGCCGCATCGACGACGAGCGCTCGCGCACGGCGATTGGCGCTGACCAACCGTGCGGCGACCCGCACGGCCTCGATCAGGCTGGAGGGATCGGCCAGGCCTTTCCACGCGATGTCGAAAGCGGTGCCGTGCGCCACGCTCGTGCGCACGATCGGCAAGCCCAGGGTCACGTTGACAGCGCGCTCGAAGCCGATCGTCTTGAGCGCAATGTGCCCCTGGTCGTGATACATCGCCACGACGGCGTCAAACGCGCCGCCTAAAGCCTGGTGAAAGAGCGTATCATTCGGAAATGGTCCACTAACGTCCAGGCCCTCCCGCTCGGCAAGCTCGACAGCCGGGCGGATGATCGTCTGTTCCTCATCGCCAAAGAGACCGTCCTCCCCCGCATGCGGGTTCAGCGAGGCCACCGCAATCCGAGGCGGCGCGCCGCCGGTCAACGGGCGCATCGCCCGGTCGGCGAGGTGGATTTTGGACAAGATCGACTCGCGGCTCAAGAGGTCGAAGACCTGGCGGAGCGCAATATGCAGCGTCACGTGGATCACTCCCAGGCCCGTCCCGCGCCGCCCAGCATGGGTGCCAATCCCGGTCGACGGCGAGGGATCGGTCTCGATATAGAGCATCATCGCGTGATCCGCGGCGCCGCAGCGCTCTGCGAGAATCTCGGTATGGCCGGGCTGGCTGATTCCTCCGAGCCGCAGCGCGTGTTTGTTAAGCGGCAGCGTCGTGATGGCATCGAGGCGGCCGTCCAGGGCCAGATCAACGGCCGACACGAGGAAGTCGAAGGCGGCGCGGCCGGCTCGTGGGTCAATGGTTCCCGGCTCTACGCGTGCGAGATCGTCAGGAATTCCGGGAACCGCAAGACACGGAACGACGCGTTCGGAAGGCTCGGCCTCGTCGGGTGATGAGATCGTGCGAACCTGCATGCCAGATCCGTTGCCGGCCAGCTTCAGGGCACGCTCGAGCACAGCCGGCTCTCCGATCACAAGCGCTCGCGCCAGCGCATGCAACCGCGGGTCGGCCCAACCTCGGGCGATCACCTCGGGCCCGATGCCCGCGACGTCGCCCATGGTCAGACCGATTACCGGACGGGAGCCGGGATCGATTCCGGAAAGTGAATTCAACAGGGCAGGGATCTCCCATTCGGTAAGGTCCGTCCTTCCGAGCGAGCCGAGGTCAGACTCTACCAGCCTCACCTTATCGAACGCCGTTCGGCCCGTTCGGCGGTTACGGACCGGTATCGGCCGGCAGGCGCTTCGGCAGGATCTCGCGCACAGGGCAGCGGAAGCCGGCAATGACGTCCTCGCCGGACAGTTCGTCGTCCTCTCTCAGCTCGCTCACCGAGCCGTCACGACGGAGGACCTTGACCTTGCGCAGCTCGGGATAGATCACCCAGACTAAGGGCACCTCGACCTTGCGGTAGTCATCCAGCTTTTCCTCGAGCGCTTCGACGAGGTCGTTGGGTGAGACCACTTCGACGGCCAGGTCGGGCGGGATCCTCATCCAGCCTTTCGGCGCAACGTCTCCGGGCAAGCGGCCGGATCGGACGAAGGACACATCGGGCCTCCGAACCAGACCGGGCTCGTGGGGAAAGCACTGGTAGCCGTTGTCGGCCGGCCAGGTGATCCCCGAGTTGTGGTCGTCACAGAACCGATAGAGCCGAAAATAGAGTTTCCCCCCAACCAGACTCGATTCGGCTCCCATATTCCGCTCCACCAACTGGCCTCCGACCAGCTCATAGGCACCGCCGTCGGGCATTGCCAGCAGGTCTTCGGGCGTATACGCGACGGCCGTGCTCATGGTAGGTCCCCGTGGATGGCATCGAACACCCCTCGATTCGACCGATTGTATCATCCGCTTAGTCGGGCGCCGACCCGGCCGAAGGAGCCTCCCTGACCCGTCACCGTTCGGCCGGACCATCCTTGCCATGGATGATAGTTTGAACCCCGGACCTGATCCGTCGGGCGTAGTTGGGGTCGAATTTCGCTGACCGGGGCACTACTATACAGTAGGTGATGGTCAACCGTCGGAACAGTCCAATCAACCGCCAACCGCGTCGGAGTGTCCGTGAGAACGCCATGCTAAACCGAGCACTGAAGGATGAAGTCGTCTCGCGAATCTTGCCCAGCATCCGCACCCCCGCGCAATACGTCGGCGGCGAGCTGAACAGCGTCGCCCAGGACCATCGCAACACGCGGGGAACGGTCTGTCTGGCATTTCCTGACACGTATTCCCTGGGCATGAGCCACCACGGTTTGCAGGTGCTCTACAGCTTGATGAACGAGGCGGGCTGGGCGTGCGAGCGGGCTTTCACCCCGCTCTTGGATTTTGAAGACGCCCTGCGGCGCCACGGCCTGCCCCTATATGGTCTCGAGACTTTTACACCGCTCAATCAATACGATGTGCTGGGCTTCTCGCTCCAGTACGAGGTCTGTTACACCAACGTGCTCACGATGCTCGACCTGGGCGGTATCCTGCTGCACGCGCTCGACCGCGGGCCCGACGACACGCTGGTGATCGCCGGCGGGCCCGGTGCCCAGAACCCGGAGCTGCTCGCGCCCTTCATCGACCTTTTCGTGATCGGCGACGGCGAGCCGAGCCTGCCGGTCGTGTGTGCAATGTGGAAGGAAATGCAGGGCTCGGGCTTATCGCGCGACGACAAGCTGGCCCGGATCGCAGCGCAGACCACCTGGTCCTACGTCCCGCGGTTTTACGAGCCGATCTACCGCGAGGACGGCACGATCCTCGAGATTCATCGCACCCGCGACGACGTGCCCGCGGAGATCCGGCCGTGCGTGATTTCCGACCTGGAGGCAATCCCGCTGCCGAAGCGGCCGATCGTGCCCTATATCGAGACGGCGCACGACCGGATCGCGATCGAGATCATGCGCGGCTGCCCGTGGCAGTGCCGGTTTTGCCAGAGCACGGTCATCAAGCGCCCGCTGCGATATCGCACGGTCGAGACGATCGTCAGCGCCGCCCTCGAGAGCTACCAATCCACGGGCTACGACGAGATCAGCCTGCTCTCGCTTTCCACGAGCGACTATCCCGACTTCGAGCAGCTCGTGGCCCGGATGAGCGAGGTCTTCACGCCGCTGGGGGTCAAGATCTCGCTGCCGAGTTTGCGGATCACCGAGACGCTCAAGAAGATTCCCGCACTGCTGGCGGAGGGCCGGCGCAGCGGCCTGACATTGGCTCCCGAGGTGGCGCGCGACGACATGCGGGAACAGATCAAGAAGCCCATCGACAACCAGGACCTCTACGACGGCTGCGCCGAGGCGTTTCGCCGCGGCTGGCGGAAAGTCAAGCTTTACTTCATGTGCGGGCTGCCGGGCGAGCGGCCGGCCGACCTGGACGGCATCGTCGCGATGGCCGAGACGATCGCCCGGATCGGCAAGGACGTGACCGGCCGTTACGCCGAGGTTACCGCCAGCGTCTCGAACTTCATTCCCAAGCCGCACACGCCCTATCAGTGGAACGGCCTGCAAAGCCGCGGCTATCTCCAGTGGGCGCACCGCTATCTCCGCTCGAAAGTCAAGATCCGTTCGGTGACGATCAAGTGTCACGACATCGAGCGGAGCATGCTCGAAGGCATCTTGACCCGCGGCGACCGCCGGGTGGCACCCGCCCTGGAGGAAGCCTGGCGTCGTGGAGCGCGCCTCGACGCCTGGACCGAGCACTTCAAGCCCCGCCTCTGGTGGGACACCTTCGCGGACCTCGGGATCGATGTTCCGTTCTACAGCCATCGCGAGCGGCCGATCGATGAGGTACTGCCCTGGGACCACATCCGCATCAAGTACGGCCGTGACTACCTGGCCAAGGAACAGAACCGCTCGGTCTTGCAGCTCGCGGCGATGGCCGGGGCGACGTGAGGGGCCACGAGCCAGCAGATTCCAGATTTGATCCTGGATCAGACACCACAGTGAGCGTTTTCCGAGGGGTTGAAAGATGGCTACTGTAACTACGACCAGGCCGATGACGGCCGAGGAGTTCATGGCCGCGGACCTGGGCGAAGGGAACTTCGAGCTCGTGCGAGGGGAGGTTGTCGAAGTGCCGCCAGCGATGCCGGAACATGGACGGCTTTGTGGCGATGCCTCCTACGTGCTTGAGACTTACGGCCGGCAGTCCGGCCGAGGCTTTGCGCTATCGAATGACTCAGCCGTGTTGACCGAACGGGACCCTGACACCGTTCGCGGCGCGGGTGTTTGCTTCTATAGCCACGCTCGGTGGCCCCGCTCCGAGGTCGGCACGCACCTGCCCCCCGTACCGCCCGACGTGGCCGTGGAAGTCGTCTCTCCTCGAAATCGACCCGGCGAGCTCTTCAAGAAGATCTCGGAATACCTGACCTCGGGCGTCTCGCTGGTCTGGGTCATTTATCCGAAGCAGCGCTGCGTCGTGATTTATCGTCCCGATGAAGCGGCTCCTTCCGTGCAGTACGAAGACCAGGTGCTGGAGAACCTCCCCGAGCTTCCTGGGTTCCGCTGCGCCGTCGCGGAATTCTTCGTCTAGCGCCGTGCCGAGGGCTCACCAATTCCCCATGACCACCAAGCCTGGTGACGCGAGCGAACGACGCCCCCGCTGGCCATGGGTGATGCTCGGATTGGGCTTGGTCTGGACGGTCTTGATCCGCGTCCCGCTCGTACTCAACGCCAACGATCACCTCGATAGCGACCTGGCCGTCGACGGCTTGACTCTGCTCGACGCCTGTGGCGGCCACTGGCGCTGGCATTTCCCGGGCACGCCCCACATCGGCATTCTGCCCCTCTTGCTTTCGTATCCGCAGGCTCTCTTCTGGGGTGCCAATGCGATCACTCTGGTCAGTGGTGGAACGATCATCTGGGTGTTGGTCGTGGCCTCCACGTTTTGGCTGGCCTGGAAGGTGTTCGGTCTCGAGGTCGCGGGCTGGGCAATCGTTCCGTTGGTCTTCTCATCGCTGGGCACGATCTGGCTGTCGGGGCGGATCACGGGGGGCCATCTGCTGACCGTGGTCTGGCACACTGTCGCGTTTCTGGCTCTGTACAGTTGTCTGAACCGTGGCGGCTGGGCACGCGCTGCGATCCTGGGTCTGTGGTGCGGCTTGGGCCTTTATCTCGACGCCATGTTCGCATTCACACTGGCGGGCCTGATCCCGGCGGCAACATTGGCCTGGTTCCACGGCGGCCGTTCCAGGGCCGGCGTCGGTCTGGCCGCCGTGTTCCTGGGGGCGCTCCTGGCGGGCCTCGCGCCGCGCGCGATCGGCCGGCTGGTCGATCCGTATGATGCCTATCCGTCTCAATTCGCACTCACCCTGGAGCAGGGCCCAGTCATCGAGCACATCCGACTGCTGGCTTTGCACTGCCTGCCCCGGCTGGTGGCGGGCACCGAGCTTTATACCTTCGGGGAGATTGCCGGCGAGAACGATGGTGGTGGCGGGCGGCTCCCTTCCTGGTTGTCCGCGCGAAACGGTCTTTCCGCAATGCCGCCCGCACGGGAATGGGTCGCGGTCCTGTTGCTTGTCGTGTTTCTGGTCGGAGTCATTCGGCTGGCGCGCGATCCCGGGCGCTCCGCCGACTTGCCTCGAGTCGCGGTTGGTCGCGGCTTACTGCTGTCGGCGCTCTTGATCGTCGTCGCATTTGTGGTGAACCGCAACATTTTCAACTCGGACAACTATCGTTACTTGATTTATCTGTTGAGCTGCTGGGCATTAGGCCTCGGGCTGCTCGCCCGAGACCTGGCGCAGCGGGGGCTGCCGGGCCGCGTGACGGCCTGGATCACGACCGCGATCCTGGCCGCGCTGATGACCGCTGCGACATTCCATTGGTATCGCGACACGAGACATTATCTCGACGAGAAGGGGAGGCCGGTCATGTTGCGGCCGCCCCCCTGGTCCGAGTTGATTGTTCGAGGCCGGTCCATCGCTGCGGGTCGTCCGGGCGTCAAGCCCGAGGGATTTGACGTGCCCTCGGACGTGACTCACGTTTTTGGAGGGTACTGGGACGTCTATCGGATGGCTTTCCTGTCGGCGGGGCGAGTCGTCGGGATTCCGTACCCGATGTATCCCAACCGCTTCCCCGGCTGGTCGCGCGGGCTGGGGAACAATCTGGGGAAGTTGCTGGTACTCCAACCGCGGGAGGAGTCGAGCAGGGGGGGAAAGCCGGCCGCAAGCTCGGCTGGAGGCAGGCGGGCCGTATTCTTGTCCGCCAACCGGATTGACTGGCGGCCCGCTTTCAAGACAGTCTGGAATGCGGATGGGCGCCCCCCCGCCGAAATCAATGATCTTCGGGTGGTCGTCCCGTAACCGGAGCTCGCGAGGCGCCGACCGTGTCCAATGGCCTGACCGAGACGACCAGACAACCAAGCTGGGACATCGACCGTCCACCGTGGGGATGGAAAGACCTCCTCGCGCTTGGAATCTGGACCAGCGCGATCGTTCTCTTCTTCTGGGACGCCGTCAGCCTGAAGCGGGCCCTTTTCTACTTCGACATCACCGAGATCAATTATCCGTATCGCGCGTTCTTCGCCGAGGAGCTGCGGGCCGGCCGGTTCTCGCGCTGGTTCCCCGGGCTCTATTGCGGCCTGCCGCTCTATAGCGAAAGCCAGGCTGGATATCTACACCCGTTCAAATACTTGTTGTATCCCTGGCTGCCGGCGTGGCAGGCATTCAACCTCGATACGGTGCTCTCGATCTGGCTGACCGGTACGGGCACTTACCTCTGGCTGCGACGGCACGTCGCGCAGGCCGCGGCTCTGACCGGCTGCGCCGTCTTCGGCCTGAGCGGATTCATGTGGGCGCATCTGATTCACACGAGCATGGTCAACGCGCTGGCGAGCGTGCCGTTTGTGATCTGGGGCCTGGAGAGCTCCTGGTCTTCTGGGCGCTGGCGCGGGGCGGTGCTCGGAGCGCTGGCCTTGGCGTGTCAGGTCTTCGCGGGCCACCTTCAGGACACCCTGCTGACGGCGCTTCTGGTCGGTTTCTACGGTGTTTACCGCGCCGCGACCGAGCGCGGGCCGGGCCGGCGCGCCCGAGCCCTTGCCATGTCTCTGGCTCTTGTCGGGCTCGGAGGTTTGTTCTCGGCCGTTCAGTGGGTTCCCTCCAAGGAGCTGCTCGATCGCTCTCCGCGCGCCGGAGGCCTGAGCTGGGAAGATCTGACGTTCGCCTCGTGGCACCCCGAGCTGCTGCCGACCTTGGTGGTGCGCGAAGCCTACGGCACCCGGGCCCGCGACACCGACTGGATGGACGGCTACTACCCCTACCACGAGATGAACGCCTACATGGGCCTGATCGCCATGGGGCTGGCGGTGGTCGGCGCTGGCGGCATCGGCCAGCGCGACCGCTGGACCAATTTCTGGTTGTTGCTCGCCGGCGTGGGCGGCATACTCATGCTGGGCCGGTTTACCTGGTTGTTTGACTACGCGCATCGGGTCCCGATTCTGGGCAGCTCACGCGAACCGGTAAGGTTCCACCTCTGGGTTTCGCTGGGCGTGGCCGCGCTTGCGGCCGTGGGAGTCGAGCGGCTTTCGCGCCCTGGCGTCGTCTCGTTGCGCGGCGCGCTCTACCTGGCCTGGGTCCTGGTCGCTTTGTCGATTCCGATCATGTTTTTGATTTACACACCGGTCTGGGCAACGCCCAGGCGTTGGAACCAGCCCGTTCATCTGGCCCGCTTCGCCTGGCTGGGCCGAGAGCTTCTGATGGCGACATCTCGCACGGCGCTGCTGACGGCGGCGGGGTTCTGCGCCGCGCTCTGGGCTGTGCGAACCCAGAATCCAGCCCGTCGAGCCCGTCGCGCGGCCATTTTGCCACTCCTGGTGATCGCCGACCTCCTGGGAGCCCACATCGCCGATGTTCCCACGGTCGATCCCACCTACTGGACCAACCCGCCTCCCTCGGCTAAACGTCTGAAGGCGGCCGCCGATTTCGGCCGCGTCTTCGGCGTGGCCGACAAGAGCGCCGGCGAGCCGGGATACGCGTCGGAAAAGGTCAACTTTCTACCGGTCCGCGACACCTTGGATTGGAGCCTCGCTCCGGTCTGGCACCTCGCCTCGTCGAACGGAAACACACCGATGATCTCGAGCCGCGTGGTCGACTACACCGATAACGCGATGGTCGGCAGGGGGCGTTTTGATCTCGAGGGCGTCACGCATATCGTGACCAGCCGCAGGCAGCGGGCCCTGTTCGCGAATCTGCCTCACCAGCAAGCGGGTTCGGCGCTGATCTTTCGCAATCACAAAGCCCTGCCGCGCGCCCGGTTGGCTGGCAAGCCGGTCTACGCTTTGAACCAATCCGACGCCGTCGCCGCTCTCGATCGCTTGACCAAGGAGAATACGCTCCTCGACCACGCGATCGTGGAGGACCCTACCCGCCCCTTGCCGGCCGATGCATCCGGCTCGGGAACCGCCCGGATCGTGACCGACCTCCCCGAGCGCGTGGTGGTCGAAGTCAAGGCGGAGGGGCCGGCCTATCTGGTTCTGGCCGACACGTTCGACCCGGGCTGGTCGGCGACCGTCGACGGCCAGCCGGCAGCGATCAGGCCCGCCTACATCGCCTTCCGGGCCGTTTACCTGCCAGGGGGCGGCCACACCGTGGTTTTCACGTACCGACCGGCAGGCTTCGAGCTAGGCCTTTGGCTCTCGTGTTTCGGGATCTCGCTGGGTCTCTTCTTCTGGTTTCTCCCGGCAAGCGCGCTGCCGCTCGCGCCCGATCACGCTGCGCTCGACTGGCCGCCGCGCTGGCGGATTTGGTTTTTCGGGGCGCTCGGAGCGATCGTCTTGACCTCGACGATAACCGTGCGCGACGGACATCCCGCCCTCCAGAGCCGATGGCGCAACAGCTTCCACACCTTCACGTGGGGAGCAGGCATCGAGGCCATGCACCAGCCGAGGGCGAAACCATAGGAAGATTCGATCCGCAGCGCGTCGGCGCCAGGGATTGACAGAATTCGCGTCCGTCATACTCGGCCGCGGCGAAGAATTCTCGAATCCTTCCAACCAGGGAAAGCATCGAACGACACGGAAGGAATTCCGACTCCGGAATTTGCCAGACCTTGGCCTTACGAGCTCTCCAGAACTTCCACGATCAACCTTCCGCCAGCAGCGAGTCGGCTTCGGCCAGCACCTGGTCGAGGGTGTGTCCAACCCCTGCCGCGATCTCCTTCTCGCCCCTGGCCAGCATGAGCAGGAGTTCGCGCTCGGCTTCAGACCGCTCGTACGCGTCGAGGCTCATCAAGACGGCCGTCGCGCGCCCCCTTTGCGTGATGAAAAGCGGCTTGCTCGACTTCTTCAGGCCCTTCAGGACACGGGCAGCGCCCTGTCTCAGATCGGATACGGGAACGATCGGGGGAACCTTGGCCATTGAAAGTACCTCCAAGAGTATTTTTATATAGTACAGCCTGAGGTCAACTAATGCCAGGGTTCGACCGGAAGCGGGAACGTGAGGTGCTGCGCAAAGGGCTTGGGTCGAATCCGGGGTCGCGAGGTCTCAGTACGCTACTCGTCGGCGAATTGTTGCGCGACGCGGGATCCGCACCAAATGGAGCTGCGAGGATCGCGCTCCTCGAGGAGGCGAGACAGGTCTTGCTTGCCGTAATGCCCCCAATCGAGACCGATGCCGCGGCTGACCCCGGGCGAAGCGGAAGCGTGCTGAACCAAGCCGAGGTTTTCTCCAGGCTCGCGGCATGCGACCTGGCGTTGGGAAGGGTTGACGTGGACACTTCGTCGTAAAGAAAGTGCAGCCGAATGAGCCCTGGCGCCTCGCCGCTTTCGAAGTGGCAACTTACGGCGTCGCGGACATTCGCCTGGAGCTCCTGCCAGTCATTGGCTTCGGTGAAGATCGACGCTCCCAGTGCCCGTGCCGTGTAACCCCCTTCGTGCGACTCTTCGACGAGCAAGATGATCTCGCTCATAAAGAATGCTGCCGCCGTTGCCGTCGAGTCTCTGATCCGAGCAAATGCATAATATCCCCGTGTGGTGCGTCTGGCAATGGACGGCGAATCCGGGAGGGAGACACGCGTATCCCACGTCCACATTCCGCCCAGATTGTGGTATCATCCCGCAAGACATCCCTCGGTGTTCGAGGGTGAGCCGAAGCCCGAAACCGTGTGAACAACCGTGAGAAGGCATGACCCTGGACGCCTTTGGGAACGAGCATCATGTCCACGATCACACCTACACAGCAGAGCGTGCTTGAGCCCCTCGCATCGCCCGTCTTATACCGAATCACAGTCGACCAATATGAGCGTATGACGGATGTGTTGAATGATGCACGCGTGGAACTGATCGACGGCTACCTGGTGAAGAAGATGAGCAAGAAGCCACCCCACATCTGGACTGTCACCGCGGTTCGCAGGGCACTGGCGGCATTACTGCCGCCCGGATGGTCATGGCGGAAAGAGGACCCGGTACGGATCCCCGACTTCGACGAGCCCGAGCCGGACGTGGCGATCGTCCGGGGCACCGACGAGGATTACCGCAACCGGATTCCCGAGCCAAACGACGTGGCGCTCCTGGTGGAGGTCACCGAAACAACGCAAGATCGCGATCGGTGTGAGAAGCTGGCGGCCTATGCCAGGGGCCGCATTCCGGTGTACTGGATCGTCGACTTGATCGCCCGAAGAGTTGAGGTCTACACTGAGCCGGCGCCGGATGGTTACGCGCGCCGCGAGGATTTCGCGTCCGGCAGCGACGTCCCGGTCATGATCGACGGCGTCGAGGTCGGCCGGATCGCCGTAGCCGCAATCCTGGGGTGATGACGGTATCTTCAAGGAGCTGCACCGATGTGGATTCGCCAATGTGAGCTGGATGCCGAGGCCGACCTTCTGCCGCCGGTCCCGTCCCGGATCTCTTCCAACGAAGAGTTCGTCCCCCCGCCGCAGTCGGCCGAGCAAAAAGCCTACGAGTCGCGGCTGGCCGAAATCAGTGAACGCGTCGCCAAGCGGCAGGGCCGCTCCCGTCGCGAGTTCCTCCGTAGCGGCAGCGGCATGGCCGCGGCGCTCCTGGCTCTCAACCAGGTCTTTGGCGATTCTTACCAGGTCGAGGCCGCCGAAGTCGATGATCCGCAGGCGTTCGAGGAAAAATGGCCCAAGGACCAGTTCGTCTTCGACATCCAGACCCACCACGTCGATGTTTCACGCAAGTGGTACGACGACACCGACACGGGCCGGGGCATCAAGTCGTTCTTCCTTATGCTCCGGCGTGAGGCCAAGACACTTGATCAAGCCGTGGAGCTCCTGAACCGAGCGCATTACGTCAAGGAGGTCTTCGGCGACAGCGATACCGTCATGGCGGTCATCAGCGGCGTGCCGAGCCGCGACTGGGACAAGAACCCGCTGCCCCCCGATCAGATGGTCGCCACCCGCCGCTTCGTCAACGAGCTGGCCGGCTCGAAGCGCGTCCTCTCCCATGGCCTGCTCCGCCCCAACCTCGGGCCGAAAGAGTTCGAGGAAATGGAGCGCCAGGTCAAGGACCTCAAGATCGATGCCTGGAAGATGTACACCGGCGCCGAGATCGGCGAAAAGGCGTGGCGCATGGACGACGAAAAGGTCGCATATCCCTTCTGGGAAAAGACCAGGGCCCTGGGGATCAAGAACCTCTGCGTTCATAAAGGACTGCCGCTGGGGGCCTTCAACGAGCAGGCCTGCCGGCCGGTCGACCTGGAGAAGGCGGCCAAGGACTGGCCCGACCTCAATTTCATCGTGTACCACTCAGGGTTCCGCGGGTCGGGCTGGCTCGCCCGGGGAACCGGGATCAAGGTCGTCAACCCGCAAACCAAGGACCCGCAAGAGATCCCCTGGATCAGCGAGATCCTCCGCATCCTCAAGCGCAACCCGGGGATCAAGAACATCTATTTCGAGCTGGGCAGCACGTTCAATATCCTTTCGACCTACGCCCCGCGGGCCTGCATGCACATGCTCGGCCAGATGATTCAGACGGCGGGCGCCGACCACGTCCTCTGGGGCACCGATTCGATTTGGAACGGCAGCCCGCAAAGCCAGATCGAACTGATGCGGCGGTTGAAGATCGCCGATGACCTCGTCGATCGGCATGGCTATCCGCAACTGACCGATGCCATCAAGAACCAGATCCTGGGCTTGAATGCCGCGAAACTGTTCGGCATCGATGTCGAGGCGCAACGGAAAGCCATCAAGACCGACAAGCTCAGCCTGCTGCGCGAAGGGCGCCGCTATGACCCGATGACCCGGAGCAACATGCAATACGGCTGGGTCTGGGTCGGCGACGAAGATGCGCCGACGACGCCGGTGGGGGCATGAAGTCGTAGTCATCACGCTCCGCGTGATGGTCTTACCTCACGCGGAGCGTGAGGACTACTTCAAGGAGGGGAAAGAAAACGGGGCGCTCGCCGAGGCGGCGCGATGAATACGGGAGGAATGCAGTAATCCTCCATCGGCGACCTTTCATCAGCCCGTGTGCGGCGGGATGGGGGTGGCGTGTTGAAACGTTGGCCCTGACCTACAGTTCGCTCTCAATTTCGGTCGCTCAAAATTCTAGATGGGCATTGTCTGTCCATGTCATTCCACAGTAGAATGACGAACGACGGGATTTCACCGAGCGACCTGGCGGCTCCCAGTCGACCGGTGGTAACCATTCGAGGTTGGCCGTTGCCATGCGTGCTCTGGCTGCGAGACCATCACGCGGAGCGTGATGACTACTTCAGGCGATGCAGATCGGCCGTTACAATGCATGCTCTATCGACTCGTGTGAGAACACGGGATCGGCGATCGAGACCCATCCCGGCCGACGATGCACTTTCCTGGTACGACGCCGCGATCGGAACCCGCACCATGATTCGTGAGACTTCTTCCGTCAGCGACCAGGCGCAGGTCTTTGTCAGCTACGCCCGGCTCGACGCCGAGCAGGTGATCGCCATCGTGCGCCTGCTGGAGCAAGAAGGGATCACCGTCTGGCGTGACGGCGACCGCATCCTCGGCGGACAATCCTGGTCCGAAGCGATCACGCACGCGATCGCCCACTCGCGGGTCTTCTTGCTGATGTGTTCGCCGCATTCGCTCGCGTCGGACAATGTGCACCAGGAAGTAGCGCTGGCCTGGGCTCATGAATGCCGCCGTTACATCCCGGTTTGGCTTTCGCCCGCGATGCCGTTCCCCAAGCAGATCCAGTATGAACTGGTAAGGTGCCAGTGGATCGATGCCCATGCGCAGCCGCCCGAGCGCTGGTTGCCGCAATTGATCGAGGCGTTGGAGAATCTTGGAGTCGGCACCAAGAATCGAGCGCGGCAGCCGGGCGACGTAAGGCTGGCCCCGACACCCACACCGAAGCCGGCCGGCGGGTCTGGCGAAGTCGAGCCCGGCCGGCGCGGGCTGCGGTTCCGGCCGGGCGACCGGCCGATCCGCGGCGCCGACTGGGAACTTGAGATCCTCCTGGGCAAGGGCGGCTTCGGCGAGGTGTGGAAGGCCAGGCATCCGGATTTGCCCGGGCTGCCGCCGGTGGCCTTGAAGTTCTGCCTCCAGCTTGACGAGAAGTCTCGGGGCCTGCTCCGCCATGAGGCCGACATCGTGCTCCGCGCCCAGCAGCAGCTCCGAACGAGCGCCAGCGCCAGCGGCATCGTGCCGCTCCTGAATGCCCATCTGAACAATGACCCCCCTTGCCTGGAATATCCCTATATTGAAGGAGGCACGCTGGTGCGCTTGATCGACGAGTGCCGCCAGTCGACCGGGTCGCTCAAGCCGGCCCAGGCCCAGCAGATCGTCAAGCGGGTCGCGCAGATCGTGAACGCGGCCCATTCGGCGACGCCCAAGTTGGTGCATCGCGACTTGAAGCCCTCGAACATCCTGGTGGAGCGCCGGCCGGATGGCAAGATCATACTGCGGGTGACGGATTTCGGCATTGGCGGGCTGGCCGCCCAGCCGATGCTGGAGCGATCCCGCTCGGAGTCGCTTCAGGAAAACATGGCGTCGGTGCTGACGGGTGCGTATTCGCCGCTCTATGCCTCGCCCCAGCAGGTGCGCGGCGACAAGCCGGATCCCAGGGACGACGTGTACGCCCTCGGTGTGATCTGGTATCAGCTCTTGACCGGCGACCTGACCACTCCCGCGCCGACCGGCCGGCGGTGGGTGGATGAGCTTTTGCGGCAAGGAATGAGCGATGCGGCGGTCGAATTGCTTTCTTCATGTTTCGAGAGGAATCCGGCGCATCGGCCCGACGACGCCGGTGTGCTGGCCGATCGGCTCGACACGTTACCGCGCTCGGCTTCGGCGAAGCCGGCCGATGCGGCGACCGAACTGCCGATCCGGGAGGGCGAGGCTCCGTCCGAGCCGGTATTGCGCCGAAGCGCGATCGATCGGGAGGGCGAGGCTCCGTCCGAGCCGGTATTGCGCCCGGGCGACAAGAATCGGAAGGGCGACGCTCGGATGGAGCCGGCATCGCCCCCCGGCGCGCTAACCCCCATTCCGGCTCGGACGGAGCCTCGCCCTCCCGGAGCCCTCCAAGCCGAGTTTGTGCCGCGCGGCCAGCGGCCGCAAGCAACTGCTATCTCAGCTCGCTCCAGGCCCGGCTCGGGGTGGTCCGGCGTTTCCCAGCGCTGGGTCGCCGCGGGGCTGCTGGGTCTTGCCGGATTGCTCGGCGTCATCGTGTACATCGCAACCGACAAGGGCACGATCAAGATCACGGGCAGCGACCCCCGCATGACGGTCCGGATCGACGGTCGCGGGTACCGCATCGAAAACCTGGGCCAGCCGATCACGTTTCAAGCGGGCCAGCATGAGCTCGTGGTGAAGCGAGATGGTCTCGAGTTCAAAACGAAGTCGTTTCAGATCCGGCGCGGGATGGAGACGGTGCTGGATGTGACTTACACCGAGGACGATCCGAGCGGTGCCTGGCCGCCAAAGCCGCCGGACAGCCGGCGCGGAAACCAACCTGTCAACGGCCGTACCTTCCAACCCCGAATCCCATGCCGAGGCGCCCGCGCCGTCGGATCCCGAATCCATCACGACCCGGGTCGGGCAGATCAAGCTCAAGCGCATTCCGGCCGGCAAGTTCCTCATGGGCTCTCCCGACGGGGATGGCGACACCGACGAGCATCCCCAGCACGAGGTCCGGATCACGCGGCCGTTCTACCTGGGAGTTACGGAGGTGACCCGCGGTCAATTTCGCCTTTTTGTGGACGAGACGGGTTACAAGACCGAAGCGGAGAAAGACGGCAAAGGGGGATACGGGTGGAATGAAGAAGCGAAAAAGTTCGAGCAGAGCCCGAGGTTTACCTGGCAGAACCCTGGTTTCGAGCAGACGGACGAGCACCCGGTGGTCAACGTGACCTGGAACGACGCCCAGGAATTCGTCAAGTGGCTGAGTCAGAAGGAAGGGAGGATCTACCGACTGCCGACTGAGGCGGAATGGGAATATGCGTGCCGTGCGGGAACGAAAACGGCGTATGTCAGCGGCGATGACGCTGAAAGCCTTGCCGCGTTCGGGAACATCGCGGATGGGACGGCCAAGGAGAAGTATCCTGAGTGGACAACGATCGCAGCGCGGGACGGATACGTTTATACGGCGCCGGTGGGCCGGTTTCGCGCGAATGCGTTTGGACTGTATGATATGCACGGCAATGTGTGGGAGTGGTGCCAGGACTGGTATGATGCGGAGTATTACAAGCAGTCGCCCGGCGATGACCCGCGCGGGCCTCCGGAGGCCTCGTACCGGGTGATCCGGGGCGGGTGCTGGCACTTTGTGCCCGGCAGGTGCCGGTCGGCGGACCGCTTCTGGCTCACTCCGGAGAACCGGGACTACGACCTGGGCTTCCGCCTGGTCCTAGTTCAGTCTGGTCGCTGAGCTCAAGGCAAATTTCAAGGCGAGTCTAAGAGCGCAGCCGGGCTGCGAGGCTCGGCTGGCGGCGCGGCGGAGCCGCGGGGCGGAGCCCAGCCAGCCGTGGCCGAAGCGAGCCCGGCGGAGCGGGTGGGGGCCGAGTGCGGTATTGCGGACCCAAATCTACACAGCATGCATGCAATCATGCCATATCAGATATTTGTTGTGCCGGTGCATGATGACGGATCGGCGATCGCCGAGTTGAACGGTTTCGTGAAAAGCCATAAGGTGCTGAGCGTGGATCGAAGATGGGTCAACCTGGGGACGGAATCGTTCTGGAGCTTCTGTGTCGATTACCTGGAGCGAAGCGCGGGCGGGTTACAGACTGGCAAGGGCAATGCCACACGGGGGAAGGTCGATTATCGCGAGGTGCTGAGCCCCGAGGACTTCGCAGTCTTTGCACGGCTACGGCAGATGCGCAAGGAAATCTCCCAAGCCGAGGCGGTCCCGGTTTACACGGTTTTCACCAACGAACAGCTTGCGCAGATGGTGCGGACCCGAGCCACTACCAAGGCCGCGCTGGAAAAGATCGCCGGGGTCGGCGACGCGCGAATCGAAAAGTATGGGCCTCGGTTCCTCGAGTTGCTGGGGAAGCAATGGGTTGGGGCCGTAACCGATGAGGCGCACGGGAAACCTGTTTGAGCAAGTGGTCAACCGCGAGAACCTGCGGCTCGCAGTGAGCAAGGCGCTCCGCGGCAAGCGCTCGCGCTATGACGCCCGACAGTTTGTCGCGAACCTGGACGAGAATCTCGATTGGATGCGGTTGACTCTGGTGCGCGGTGACTTCCCCCTGGGAATCTATCACCAGTTCACGATCTTCGATCCCAAGGAACGGTTGATCACAGCGCCCTGTTTTCGGGAGCGCGTCTTGCATCACGCGGTCATCAACGTTTGCGAGCCGGTTTTTGAGCGATGGTTGATTGTCGATAGCTTTGCGTGCCGGCGGGGTAAGGGCCGGCTCGCCGCCTTGAGCCGGTCCCGGTCCTTCGCCGTCCGGTTTCCTTTCTTTCTCAAGCTCGACATCCGGAAATATTTTGCAAGCATCTCCCATCAGATTCTGAGCGCCAAGCTGGAGCGGTTGTTCAAGGACCGATGCCTGCTCAATCTCCTCAACCGGATCATTGCGGGCTTCGAATCCTCGCCCGGCCGTGGGCTGCCGATCGGCAGCCTCAGCTCGCAGCATTTCGCCAACTTCTATTTGGGCTCGTTCGATCGCTTCGTGAAGGAACAACTTCGCGTCAAGGGCTACGTGCGCTATATGGACGACTGCGCCTTGTGGGGAGAATCGAGTGCGGAGGTGGCGGCTTGCCTTGACGCGTCGCGCGCCTTTCTGTCGGCCCAGCTTGGCCTCGATCTGAAGGCAGATCCTTACATCAACCGATCGGACCATGGTCTCGATTTTCTGGGGTGCCGCGTATTTCCCGGCCGCCTTGTGCTCAACCGGCGCAGCCGCGTCCGGTTTCGGCGGAAATTGAAGGCACTCGAGGAGGCTTATCTGCTGGGCCGGATCGCCGAATCGGTGCTCCAGCAACGTGCGACAGCACTGGTTGCGTTTACCCGCACTCCGCGCCTTTCGAGTTGGGGTTTCCGCCGGCGGGTGCTACAATCGCTGCCGGTAAGCGGTCAATAGGCCTCGAACCGGGTGATCCGGGGCGGGAGCTGGAACAACGAGCCCGGCAGGTGCCGGTCGGCGAACCGCAACAGGAACACTCCGGAGAACCGGAACAACAACCTGGGCTTCCGCCTGGTCCTAGCTCAGCAGACGTGGTGGATTCCGCGCCAGACTGAACCGACCGCTTTCCGGTCCCGGCATCCTCGGGTGCCGGGCAAACGATTGCAGGCCCGCCCGGTGCTGGTAGCCGCGAGCGAAGGCTCCGGGCGGGCCGTCTCCAAGGCCGCCGGTCGAAGCCCGCCCAGCTTTGAGCCTCTTTCGATATGTCCCCAGCCCGCAGAGCGGGCGGCAATGCAATAGCATGGGGCGTGAGCCCCATGAGAGAGAGGCGTGAGCCCGATGAGAGCGAGGTTGCAGGTCAGATTATGCCTCAGCCCGCGAAGCGGGCGGCATTGCAATAGAATGGGGCGTGAGCCCCATGAGCGAGAACGAGAGCGAGGCGATCCGATTCATGCCGCAGCCCGCGGAGTGGGCGGCATTGCAATAGCATGGGGCGTAAGACCTATGCGCGCGGCCATGAGGAGCACCATCGCAAGCCCACGTTTCAAGAGGAGTTCGTGGGGTTTTTGCATCGGCACGGGATTGAATTTGACGAGCGCTAATTTGTGGGATTGAGGGGTAACCGAGCGGCCTGGGGCTGACGCCGCCAGGCTAATGGAATGCCGCCCGCTGTGCGGGCTGGGTGAATTCCGGAAATGTGGGCGTGCAAAATGGCACCGCCAACGACCCTGGGGCTGACGCCGCCAGGCTGACGCAATGCCGCCCGCTTCGCGGGCTCGGAAGCGTGAAGCCTCGCACCGGCTGGTCCGGCGTGGGAGCTGCAACAACAAACCCCGCTCCCGATCGGCGAACCGCAACAGCGCAGCGGCTCAATCGAGGCTCAGCTCCCAATTCACGACAAGCTTTGCGAGATCGTCTCAATCGCCGGCGGATGCACCAGGCCGAAGCAGGCATCGGCACGCGCACCGCTGACATGCAGGCCAACGAACCCGCCGGCGACGAGCTCTCGGGAGACGTTGGGCAGCCGGCGCATCGACAGGAAGCCGACGCAATCGGCTCCCCATTCGAGCAAAGGCGCCAGGCGATCGGGAATCGAGATCACGTGGCGCGGCCGGCCAGTGATGGCCGCCACGATACGGGCCATGTCGGGATAACTCAGGTAGGGGCCCACGATCGCATAACGCTCGCCCTCGCCGCCGGAAATCAAAGCCCGGCGATGGGCCAGCGCCGCCACGGCCGCGTCGATGATGGGAATTCCGCCCTGGGGAAGGACCGCGATCCTCGTTCGAGCAATCGTCCGGACGAGCGTGGTCGAGGTGGGTTTCAGGTCGCGCGGGCCTAACACCATGCCCGGGCAAAGCGCGATCGTGGTAAAAGCCGGCCGGCTTGCTTCCAGGACCAATCGCTCGGCAATCCGCTTGGTACGCGTGTACGCCGAATCCAATCGCTCGAGGTTCCAGGCGGTCGATTCGTCGGCGGGCTGCTCAGGCGTGCCGGCCGCGAGCGTGTAAAGCGTTGATGTGTAGACGAACCGCTCGACGCCCGCCTGGCTGGCATCGGCCAGGAGCGCCCGCGTGAGCTCGACATTCGATGAATAGCTGGCATTGAGGACATCCGGTCCCAGCGAAACCCAGCCCGCCGTGTGTATCACGCCGCGGACTCCGTCGAGCGCGCGGCGGCGGAATTCGGCGTCCATCAGGTCGCCAATGAGCCATTCGACAGGGGAATCGGCCGGCTCGCCTTGAATCGGGCGGCGGCTGATGCCCCGGACGGCGTGACCCGCCCTGGCCAGCGCACGCGCCACGTGACCGCCGACGAACCCGCCGGCACCCGTCACGAGCACCGGCCAATCGAGAGGCTCGGGGTCTGGTTGTTTGGAAGTAGCCACGGGTGTCAAACCAGTTGGAGATCGCGAAGCTTCTGAACGACTGTTTACCGGCCGCCCAGGTGGGGCAAGGTCGGGTCCGGTTGCCATAAGTAAAGGAATGCCGGCAGCTTGGACCGATCGAGCCCCGGATAGCTGAACGGTAAGACTTCACTGGTGGGGGCAGGTGTCGGATCGATGGCGTAGAGAGAACGGGCTGGGTACCCGACGCGGTGGTAGAGCGCGACCTCGGCGCCTGAGACTCCGACGAGCCGCTCGGCTTCATCGATGGCCTCGTGGACGTAGCCGAGCCGATCGACCAGATGCAGCTTGAGCGCATCGGAGGCCAGGACGACCCGACCGTCTTCGATCGCTTGCAGGTCTTGTGGTGTCATGGCGGTTCGCCGTTCCCTGACGCGATTCTGGAGGCGCTCGCGGTAAGAATCGGCCATCTGCTGGAGCAACTGGCGCGTTGCCGGGTCGAGAGTCTTGCTGACGGTTCCCATGTCGATCTTATCACCCGATTTGACGTCGTTGGGAGTAATCCCAAACTGCTGCATGGCGTCCTTGAGGTGGTAATGGTTGAAAATAACCCCCAGGCCGCCGGTCAAGGCAGTGGGGTGGGCGACGATGCGATCGCTCTGAACCGCGACCAGGTAAGCACCCGAGGTGGCCAGATCCATCAGGCTTGACACGACGGGCTTGCCGGTCTCGGCTCGGAACTGGCGCAGCTCTTCAGCCATGATGTCCGATCCGGTCACGCTGCCGCCGGGGCTATTGATCCGGACCAGGACGGCAACCGCCCGGGGGTCGCGGGCGGCCGCTTCGAGCTTCTCGCGGAAGGAGGCGAGCGGATTGTCACCAACCGGGATCAAATGACCGTAGTTTTGATTGACAAGCAGGCCGTCGAGGTCGATCAGGGCGATCCGGGCGCAGGGAGCCGGCGACTTGCCGGGGCGGACGACCGTGGCTGTAATATCGCCGGGATCCACCGCGGCGGGCTGGACCGCCTTGACGTCGATCGAGCCCCGCATCGTGTTATCGGAGACGATGTGGCCGCGCATGTCGGCTCTGACGTCGGCTCTCACATCGGCGTTGACGTCGGCAGCCACAGGAATGACCTTGCAGCCGGCGAGACAGAGGAGACTCATCCCAATTGTTGCGATCGTCGCGAGCCGGCCTTGGAATCGGCCGGGTTCGTCGCAAGGCGTCATTGCGGCACCTCGTTCGCTGATCCGTTCCCTTGGACCTCCGGCCCCCCGTGGCGTTCTTGGGCCTTGACCCGGCTCCTTCGGTGTCTAATATCGGACTAGGTTTCCTCAATACTTCTCTGCAACAACAATGTCTGGGGTCGGATCCGACGATCATGCATATCACAGCGATTCTGCTGGCGGCTCTCCTGGCCGATGGGCCGGCAATCGAGCCGGCGCACGCGAAGAATGAGGTCTTTTCCTACGTGCTCGGCGAGGGCCTCGACGTGGACGGGAAAAAAACCTTACTCCCCAGGCCCCGGTTCTATGATGGCCAAGAGAACGGGACCCAGAAGAACATTCTGATCGAGCTGGCCGAATCGGAGGAGCAGCTCAATGAGATCCTGGACAATTCGCCGCGCGCCCCCAATATTTTCAGAAAGGACGAGATCCAGGCGAAAGCGGACTCACCGGTGATTCGCGTCGTTGACCTGTGGTTTGTCGTTTATGCCGATCTCAAGCAGTTTGACGCGGCGAGCCAGGTGGCTCGCATGGATGGCAGGAAATTCGAGTCGGGCGACATCAAGTACGAGTATCATCTGCTGAAAGACGCGGACGTTCGCGCGGTGGGCATCACCCTGGGGCCGGAGCCCGCACGTCAGAAAACGTGGTTCACCCAGGTGCTGGGCGAGCTTCCGAACAAGGTGAAGTTCGAAGTGACCGAGCGAGGGGTTGCGACCCAGACGCTCGAATCGGTCGTGATCGCCACGCGGACCGATCCCGCGTTCGCCAGGGCCAAGCGCCCATCGAATTTCTGGCGGATGGCAGGGGATGGATCGGAGGCTTCAGGCAAGGAGATCAGCCGGCCGTATCAGGGCGGGATCAGCTACGCCAAGGTGAGTCGTCTCGCGATCCGGCCGGGCGCCCTGATCGTCGAGATGCACGGAGCCTGGCTCGAGCCGTACCAATGGTACGAGGGGGGAGGCGCACTGAGCACAAAACTCAAGCGGGGTGCCGACGAGGGAATCAAGAAACTGCGTGAAGAGCTGTCTGAGGGACAGGCGAAGTGAGGCAGCCGTTGTCAGTCAGGCCCTACTCGGCAGGGCGCTCGGCAGCCGGTCGCGCGCTACTTCGGAGAGCGGCTTTGGCTTTGAGCGTATCCGACTCGGTCCACAAGATCTTCGCGAGCGACCGTTCGAGCTCCTTCGCGTCGCCATCGACGGGTCGCTTGGCCGTGATAACGATCAACTCGCCCAGGTCGGCCGGCACGCGGACCGAGACGCCCGGCGGGAGGGTCCGCATCGCAAACGACCAGGAAAAGGGAAATGCTCCGAGAATCCGCTTCGCCTTCACATCCAGCTCACAATCGAAGATTGACTTCGCACTCAGCTTGACCAGTGCGGACGGCGCCAGTTGAGGTTCTGTTTCCGGTCGCATTGCCCAGACAGCCGAATAGAGCTGCCCTGTTGAACCTTCCACGCAGAATGCGTAATATAGAGCGATCTTGCGGTGTTTGCCAGCGACAACTAAAGTTGCTGGAGTCCGGAACAGTGCAAACGTCGGCGTACGTGCGATAATGCGTCCTTCGGCTAATTCCGCCTCAGCGGCGTCCAGCACGAGCCGTTCGACCGTAGAGAGATGCAGACCGAGTGCATCGAGACGGTCGGAGGAAACCACGACGTCGTGAACTTCATCTTGGGGGACGCAAATACCGACTCCAACTTGAGCTAAGACGAAATTCTTCTCATCCGGATCGGCGGGTTGTATGTCTGCCACGATGGCTGTGCGAAAGAACGTCGCCATCTTGACGGCTCCGGCAGGCAGGCTGGACCGATCGCCGGAAGCGAGTCGAGGCAAAGACTTTAGTATCAAGTGGCTCCAGCCCTTGGGTGGCTTGTCGCTGACGCGCAAGCCGGGCTGCAAGTAAACCAACCGAGGTTGAATCCCCGCAATCGCTTGCGCAAGGAATACGCCTACCGCTGGCTCCGCCTGGGCGCACTCGCTTGGGTAGAGCCCAGCCGTGACGAGAAGGGCAATGCGAAGTCCCCGAAGAGTGCTTTGCACCGGCGTATCAATCCCTCTGCGTCTCACCACCATGCAATCCTCCCCTCATGAGAGGCCGACCTCGAGGTCATTACCAATCCTTGCCGGAGGGCGCGCATAGCGACACCCATGACCCGCTTGAGCTTATATCGAATTGCCAAAATCGCTGCAACCCCGAGAGTTAGGCGCCTCCGGGTTTTACTGATTCTTCCGGACAGATAAGTTGATTCTCTCTACTTCAGTTACCCATAATCCTTAAATCATCGAGACTCACCCAAGTTGTCAGGTATATTTCGTTAGAATTTCGCCCACTGTGGAGATGCAGCGTGACAAACCAAACTATGCCAAGGATTCTGGCATTGGCGCCCCGAGGTTCCGGCGGGCTCAACGTGGTCGCGGCCGCTTGCCGCGCAAGGGCCCTGGGAATCCTCGACTTATGTGCCGATCCCGATGCGGACGTAGATGGATTATCCGCCGGCCTCTCACGACTGACCTCGCAACCGTTCGGCCTCCGAGTGGCGGCGACCGAACTCCATCGCCAGACGTGGCTTGGGGACGACATCCCAGGATTGGCGGCCGTCTGCGTCGTGCTGGGTGCCGGCGATGATCCTGGAGGACTGGGAGAGCTTGTTCAGGCGATCGAGCGTTCTGGTCGGATCGCAATCGCAGAGGTGACGACCCGGCAGGGAATACGGCAGGCGATCCAGGCTGGGATCCCAGCTTTGATCGTCGCCGGCAAAGAGGCCGGCGCGAGCGGTCTCGAGTCGTCATTGGACCTTCTGCAAGCGGCTCTGGCTGAAGGAACAGCGCCGGTCTGGGTCAAGGGGGGAATTGGGCCCGCGGTGGCGGCAAGTTGCGCGACTGCGGGCGCGGCGGGCGTTGTGCTCGACGGTGCCTTGCTTCTGGCCCGCGAGTCGCCTCTGGACCTCGCGGATGGAGAATGCCTTCCGGTGGGTCAAGAAAGGGCGCTGGCCGAGCAGCTCGCCGGCAAGTACGTGACGGTCGGTGGAATTGTCCAGGCGATCGAGCAGGCGATGGATGAAGGACAGATTCGCGATGGCGAGACAGCCGATCGTTCGCAGCCTTCGGACGTCGCGATCGTGGGGATGGCCGCCATCTTTCCGGGTGCGGCGAGCGTGGCCAAGTTCTGGGCCAACACGTTGCGGGGAATCGACTCGATCATCGAAGTGCCCGCCGATCACTGGGACTGGCGGCTCTACTACGATCCCGACCCGAAGGCGCCCGACAAGATCGTCTCGAAGTGGGGCGGCTTCGTGCCGGATGTTCCCTTCGACCCGCTTCGCTACGGCATGCCACCGTCCAGCCTGCCGTCGATCGAGCCCGCCCAGATGCTGGCCCTGGAGGTCGTCCGGATCGCCCTGGCCGACGCGGGATACGCGGAACGTCCCTTCCCGCGAGAACGGACGGGCGTGGTGCTGGGGATGGGAGGCGGTGCCGCGCAGCTCGCGATGGGTTATGCCTTCCGCTCCTATCTTCCGATGCTCGACAGCGTCGTGCCCGACGCGGGAAAGAAGGCAATCGAGGCGTGCAAGGGCTTGCTGCCGGAATGGACCGAGGATTCGTTCCCGGGCTTCTTGCTGAATGTCACGGCCGGCCGGATCGCCAACCGTCTGAATCTTGGGGGTGCCAATTATACGGTTGATGCGGCCTGCGGCTCGTCCCTGGCGGCGGCCTCGCTGGCCGTGCGCGAGCTCGAGACCGGCTCCGCCGACGTCGTGATCCTGGGTGGAGTCGACACGGTCCAGAACCCCTTTACTTACCTGGCTTTCAGCAAGACGCAGGCGTTCTCGCATCGAGGACGGTGCCGGCCGTTCGACGTGGGGGCCGATGGCATCGTGATCAGCGAAGGCGCGGCCGCGGTGGTGCTCAAGCGGCTTGCCGACGCCGAACGGGACGGCGACCGGATCTACGCGGTGATCAAGGGAGTCGGTGCTTCCAGCGACGGCCGGCAACGTGGGCTGACGGCCCCGGTCGTCGATGGGCAGCTCCGGGCGCTTTCGCGCGCTTATGCCAAGTCGGCGGTCTCGCCCGCGAGTGTCGGTTACGTCGAGGCACACGGCACCGGCACCGCGCTCGGTGATGTCGTCGAAGTCGAAGCTCTCGGCAAGGTCTTCAGGGACGCCGGTGCCGCACAACGCCAGTGCGTGGTCGGCTCGGTCAAATCGCTCATCGGCCACACCAAGTGCGCCGCGGGACTCGCCGGCTTGATCAACACCTCGCTGGCGCTCTATCACAAGGTTTATCCTCCCACGATCGGGATCGAGACGCCGAATCCCAAGCTGGATCTGCGCGACGGTCCGTTCCGGCTCTGCACTCAGGCAGAGCCCTGGCTGCACGAGCATTTGGATCGCCCCCGCCGCGCGGGGGTGAGTGCCTTCGGGTTTGGCGGCACGAATTTTCATGCCGTCCTCGAGGAATACGACCGCAATATCGGCGTGAAGGCCGACGCGACGATCGAGGATTGGCCGCTCGAGCTCTTTGTCTGGCAAGCCGAGGAGCCGGGTCGGATCGTCCCCCAACTGGATGAGCTGGCCGCGGCCTTGGGCTCGGGAGCAAGACCGAATCTCGGCGACCTTGCGCACACATTGATTCAGGCGCGGAAAGAGCTCGCCGCCCGGAGCGATCTGGGCACGTTGGCCACCCTGGCGATTCTGGCGGGGAGCCACGACGAGCTGAGCGAAAGTCTGCGGCAGGCTCGGACCGCGATCGCTGGAGGGCGAACCAGTCTGGATGATCCACGAGGCATTCACTTCGCGGCGCGGCCGGCGTGGGCCGGAGAACCGGTTGCCTTCGTATTTCCCGGTCAGGGATCGCAGTCGCCGGGCATGCTCCAGGAACTGGCCGTGCTTTTCCCCGAGGTCCGCGGCGCGTTCGACGAATTTGATCGCGAGATCGCCCAGGCGCGCGGGCGGCTCATCGGTCCCCTGGTCTTCCCGCCGCCGGCTTTCGACGCCGCGACCCGCGAAGAGGCTCGCGTGGCGCTCATGGAAACCGATGTGGCCCAGCCGGCCGTCGGTGCCGCCTGCGTCGGGCTCCTACGACTGCTCCAAGCCATGGGGCTCGAGCCCAGCGTCATGGCCGGTCATAGCTACGGAGAGCTGGTTGCGCTGCACGCCGCGGGAGTGCTGGATGCACCAGCCCTGGCCGTGCTCTCGCAGGCTCGCGGCCGGCTGATGCGCGAAGCCGGCGGCGGCGTGTCGGGTTCGATGGCCGCCCTCATGACCGGCCCTGACGAGGTCGAGAAGCTGGCCGGCGATGTACCCGATGTCCGGGTGGCAAACTGGAACGGGCCGAGCCAGACCGTGATCGCCGGTCCGACCGCCGCCGTCAAGAAGGCCGTCGAGCTGGCGGCCAGCCGGGGGATCCAAGGGCGGATGCTGCCGGTCTCGCGTGCCTTCCACACGCCCATGGTCGCGGCCGCGCGCGAGCCTCTGGCCCGGCTCGCCGAGCGCTTGCTCGACCGCGCTCCCGATCGTCCGGTTTACTCGAACCTCGACGGCCTGCCGCACCCGTCCGACCGGGGCGCCATCGCTGGCCGGCTCGGCGACCATCTCGCCCTCCCGGTTCGGTTTGCCGACATGATCGCGGCGATGTATCGCGACGGAGCGCGCGTCTTCGTGGAGGTTGGTCCGGGTTCCGTCCTCACGACGCTCGTCGACTCCAACCTTGCCGAAGAGCCGCACCTCGCGATCGCTTGCGACGTTGCCGGCTCGTCCGGCCTGAGATCCTGGCTGCGGGCGATTGCCCGGCTCGTGACGGCCGGCGTGCCGCTTCGGCTCGAACGGCTGACCCGCGGACGCGGGCGCCACGTGCTCGACTTGCATCACCTGCCGCCAGTCGAAGGCGCGGAAAGCTGGACGCCGTTGACCTGGCTCGTCAACGGGACCCGGGCCCGACCGGTCGCCGATCCTGAGCGAAGGCGACTGGGGATGGGGCCGGCCTTGCCACCACCCAAAGCCGAGCCGTCCCGCTCCGAAGCACCGCGGCAGCCGAGTGCTCCGCGTCCCATCGTGAGTTCCGGTTCCAACATGGCCTCCGTGGGTTCGGGGGAGCAGTCGAATGGGGCCAGGAAGCCGGCTTGGACTGAACCTCCCGGACGAAACGGCAAGCTGGATTCGCACACGAACATGAAACCCACATCGACACCGCCGACCTCAAGCGACCGGGTCATCGAGTCCTTTCAGCAGACCATGCAGGCCTTCCTGGAGGTGCAACGGGCCACGATGCTGGCTTACCTCACGGGGCAAGGTCCCGCTCGTGCTCCCGGCGCGACGGGTACCGGGCCCGAGGGGAGCGAGCAGACCGAGGCGCGAGGTCCGGCCGCCGGCCGTTCCGCAGCGTCCTTGCGTCGCGACGACTTGCCGGAGCGCGGCGGTCTGCGGCCCGCCCCGACGGGTAACTATCCGCCGCCGACCTTGCATGCGTCGGATCCGCTCGGACATCACGAGACAAGCTCCGGCCCGTCGCCGAACGGTCAATTTCACGAGCCGGCACCCTCGCTGGGCGAGCGAGCGGACATGACGGACGTTGGCGAGGGTCTGTTGGAGTCACGACCCCGGCACCGACGGTGGTCACGGCCACCGCCGCCGCGATCACGCCGGCGGCCGTTGCCACCCTTCCCGCCGGTGCTCGGCCCGATCGCGACGCGATCACGACGCGATTGCTCGAGATCGTCCGCGATCGGACGGGCTATCCGATCGAGACCCTGGGACTTGAACTGGACATGGAGGCCGATCTGGGTATCGACTCGATCAAACGCGTCGAGATTCTCGGCAAGCTCCGCGACGAGTTCCCGAGCTTGAAAGGGCTCTCCGAGTCGGCGGAGATGATGGACGCCCTGGCTCGGGCTCGCACGCTGGGGATGATTGCCGAGCGCATGGTTAGCCTGGTCGATCTGGCGGCCCCGGCGGCCGTGCGGACGGAACCGGCTCCCGGATCGAGCACGTCTGCGGACGCAAGCAGCAATGGCGTCGCCCACTTCGAGACGCTCCGCCGGTTGGTCGAGACCGTCGAAGCTCCTCTGCCGCGGCAACGATGCGGCTTGATGGAAGGGGGCTCCGTCGTCATCACCGACGACGGCCGCGGGATCGCTCAAGTCCTCGCCGAGCGGCTGGAACGAGCCGGAATTCGCACCGAGCGGCTCGGAGGGTCGTCGGGACCGGTCGACTGGACGAGTCCATCGGCGACCTTGGCGGCCGTCGAGGGCGTGCGGCGCGGGGGCCGCTGGCAGGGATCGTGCACCTGCTGCCGCTCGCTTCTTGGCCGGCGAGCTCTCAGTTCCAGAACGACTGGACCGCCCGCGTGGGTCGCGACGTGAAAGGGCTTTTCTTGCTGGCCAAGGCCGCGGCAGCCGACCTCGAGAACGCAGCGCGCGCGGGCGGCGGCTGCTTGATCGCCGCGACGGCGCTCGGCGGCCGATTCGCGAGTGGCGGTTGCACCAACCTCGATTTCTTCCCCGGTCACGGAGGCATCGCCGGGCTGGTCAAGACCCTGGCCCGAGAATGGCCCGAGGTGCGATCCCGCGTGGTTGATTTCTCGGGGCAGGACCCCAACGAACTGATCGCCGACCGGCTCGCCGCCGAGATCTTCGTGGGCGATGGCTGGGCCGAGATCGGCTATGACCGCGGGCGGAGGGTCCGGCTGCACACCATCGAAAGCCCCCTCCAGCATCACACGGCGATGCTCGAGCTGGAGCCCGGGGATCCCGTATTGATCTCGGGCGGTGCCCGGGGAATCACCGCGCTGGTTGCGGCCGAGCTGGCCAGGACATGGCGGCCGACGCTCTTGATCGTCGGCACGACCCCATTGCCGGGTGAGCCGGAGCCGGGCGACACGTCGTCGCTTGACGGCGAGGCCGAGATCAAGGCGGCCCTGCACGCGCGGTTGCGGAGAGCGGGGCGCCCGGCCGGCCCGTCCGAGATCGAAGCGGCCTACCAGGCGCTGCGACGGCTGCGCGAGGTGCGCGAGAACCTGGCAGCGCTCAGGAAGCACGGCGCCACAGTCGAGTATGCTCAGGTCGATGTGTGCGATCCCGGGGCGCTTGCCGGCGTCATCGACGGATGGCGCGCCCGCTACGGCGAATCTCGCCGGGCTCATCCACGGCGCGGGGCTGATCAAGGACAAGCTCATCCGCCATAAAACGGTCGAGTCGTTCGACCGGGTGCTGGGAACCAAGCTTGACGGAGCGCTCAACCTGGTGCGGCTGGTCCGTCCCGAGGCGCTCAAGTTCGCCGTCCTCTTTTCGTCGATCGCCGGTCGTTTCGGCAACGTGGGTCAATCCGACTACGCGGCGGCCAACGAGATCTTGAACAAGCTGGCCCTGTGGCTCGATCGCCGCTGGCCTGGGCGAGTCGTCTCGGCGATCTGGGGCCCCTGGTCGGGCGTGGGCATGGTCTCGCAGTTGGAGAGCCATCTGGGCCGGCGCGGCCTGGGCATGATCGCACCCGACGTGGGCCGCGGCTTGCTCATCGACGAGCTCCGCTACGGCAAGAAGGGCGATGTCGAGGTGATCTATACGGGCGAGCTGGGAACCCTCGAACAACCGCATCGTCTGTGAGGCGCCCGAACCGGCGGAGGCGGTTTCATGAACAGGGGCCGTCCTCTTCAGATCGCCATCGTCGGCATGGGGTGTCATTTCCCAGGCGCGCGCGACCTGACCACCTACTGGGAGAACATCCTGGCGGGCAAGGATTGCACGCGGGACGTGCCGCCCGATCGGTGGGATCCGCGGATCTTCTGCGATCCAGCCTCATCGGCCAATGACCGCGTTCCGTGCAGCCGCGGCGGCTACCTGGACTCTCCCCTGCGCTTCGACGCCGCCGTTCACGGCATCATGCCGCGCACGGTCGAAGGGGGCGAGCCCGAGCAGTTTCTCGTGCTGGAGGCGGCCATGGCCGCGCTGGCGGACGCCGGTCAGACGATCAGCGAGCTGGCGGGCAAGCGGGTCGAAGTCGTGATCGGGCGAGGGAACTACTTCAACCGAGGCAATCTCACCCGGCTCCAGCACGGCCGCATGATCGCCCAGACTCTGGCGCTGCTGGCGGCCTTTCACCCCGAGTGGTCCCAGGCCGACCTAGACGCGATCCGGGATGATCTGCAGGAATAGCCTGCCGCCGTTCGAGGCGGCCACGATACCCGGCCAGCTCACCAACGCCACCGCCGGCCGCATCGCCCACCGCCTTGACTTGACCGGAGCCAGCTACGTCGTCGACGCGGCGAGCGCCTCGTCGTTGGTCGCGGTCGAAATGGCGGCGCGGGCCTTGCGGGAGTGCCGCGCCGATCTCGCCATCGTCGGGGGCGTCTACCTCGAGGCGGACGTCGATTTCCCGCTGGTATTCCGCCAGCTTGGCGCCGTGTCCCGATCGGGGTGCTCGCGGCCCTTTACAGCCGCCGCCGATGGCATGCTGCCGGGCGAAGGCGCGGGCGTCGTGATCCTCAAGCGCCAGAGCGATGCCGAATGGGATGACGATCGGATCTACGCGCTCATTCAGGGCATCGGCCTGGCCAGCGACGGCAAGAGCCAGGGCCTGGCCGCTCCCAGCGCGACGGGCCACGCCCGCGCGATCCGCCGGGCCTATCGCGGCTCGGGCATCGATCCCGCCTCGGTGATGCTCATCGAGGGTCACGGACTGGGCGTTCCCGCGGCCGACCGAGCCGAGCTCAAGGCCCTCAAGGCGATCTTTCCGCCGCCGCGCCAGGGATATCGAACGCTCGGGGCCGTCTCTTCGATGATCGGACATGCCATGCCGGCCGCGGGCATGGCCGGGTTGATCAAGTCGGCACTTGCCTTGCACCATCGCGTGCTACCCCCGACCCTGCACGCCGATAAGCCGCATCCGCTGCTCGAGCAGCCGGCACGCGCGTTTGCCTTGAATCGGACTGCTCGCCCGTGGATTCACCCCGATCCCGACACTCCCCGGCGGGCGGGGGTCAACGCCTTCGGCTTTGCCGGGATCAATGCCCACGCCGTGCTCGAAGAGCATGCCGAATCCGCCGACGCCGAATCGCCCGGCGCCCTCGAACATTGGGAAACCGAGGCCATCCTGCTCTCCGCGCCGGACCGCGAGGGCTTGGTCGAGCGTGCCCGCGAGCTGATTGGCTGGCTCGAGCGCCGGCCTGGAGCAGCGCTCAAGGACGTGGCCTACACGCTCAACTGCGCCGGCCAGCATCCCGTCGGGCAAGAGCGCCTGGGGTTGATCGCATCCACCGTGTCCGATCTGATCGCGCGACTGACCGCCGTCTTACCGCGCCTGGCCGACCCGGCATGTCGCACGATCCGTGATGGCCGCGGCGTCTACTACTGGCATGAGCCTCTGATTGCTGGCGATGCCGGGGGCCTGGCTTTTCTCTTTCCGGGCGAAGGTTCGCAATACCCCGGGATGCTCGCCGACCTCTGTTTCCATTTTCCGGAAGTTCGCCGCCTCTTCGATACCGGCGACCGCATCGCGCTCGAGCTGGGAGAAACGGTGCCTCCCAGCGAACATCTGTTTGGTCAAGCGACGGACAAGCGGCGATGGTCTCTTCACGACGGCGACGGCGGTCAATGTCGTCTTGAACGCGCAGTGGGCCTTGTATCAGGTCTTGACCCGGCTGGGATTGCGTCCCGCCGCGGTAGTCGGACACTCGAGCGGTGAGCTCCTGGCGCTGGCCGCCGCCGGGGTGCTCCAGGCTGACCGCGAGCTCGAAGTGCAGCTCGGCCGGCTCGGGGCGATCTTTCGCGGGTTCGAGTCTTCCGGCGACATGCCCGAAGCGCGGCTCCTGGCCGCGGCTTGCAGCCGCGAGCGGTTCGAGGATCTGTGCCGCGAGCATGGGCTCGCCCGCCGTCGCCGTCGCGATGGACAACTGTCCGCACCAGGTCGTTCTGGCTGGCGCGCCGCGCGAGGTCGAACGAGTGGCCCAGCGGCTGCGCCAGGAAAACATCTGGTGGGAGGATCTGCCGTTCGCCAGGGCGTACCACACGACCGGCTTCGGTGCGGTGCTCGGCGCCGGTCGCCGATTTCTTCGCAAAGCTGACCTTTCGCCCGCCCAGCGTGCCGGTCTATTCGTGCGCGACCCGGGCGCCGATGCCCGACGATCCGGCAGCCATTCGCGACTCTGGCCGTCTCGCAGTGGACGCGCACGGTGGCGTTTCGCGAGACGATCGAGGTCATGCACGCCGACGGGTTGCGAGTGTTCGTTGATGTGGGAGCGCGGGGAAACCTCGCCGCCTTTGTGGAGGACATCCTGCGGGGCAAGCCGGCATTCGCCGTGGCGGCCAATCTTCCCCGCCGCGGCGGACAGACCCAGTTGAATCATCTGGTCGCCGCGACCTTCGCGCAGGGGGCCTCGGTGCGGGCCGACTATCTCTATGCACGAAGACGTCCTCGAGCCATCGACTGGAGCACCGCGGAAGCACCTCCCCGGCCCGGGGCCGAGCTCAGGGTCGGCTTTCCGGAGATGAAGGTTTCCGACGCGCTCGTTTCCCGGCTTCGCTCCCGCTCCCGCTCGCAGCCGGCAGCCATGCCGCTGCCGCACGATCCGGACGTACCTGCCGCGAGTTTCCCGCTGGGCGTCGAGCACCAACCTTCATCATGTGACGTCACGGCCAACGGAGCCGGCCTTCGCCAGGAATCGGCGGCACCGGGAGTGTCGATTCTGGCCCATTCCGAGCAGCGTTTTACCATGCTCGAGCGCGGCGAACTCGAGCCGAGCGCGGACGCTTGGGGCCTTGGCGACGACCATGAAGAGGGAAGTCCCGCGCCGGAGGCGAGGGGAACGGAAGACGCCATGGTCGCGTTTCAAGAGACGATGCGGGCGTTCCTGGAGACTCAGCAAGCGGTGTTGAATGCCTATCTGGTCCCAACGGCGGCCGGGGCCGGCGCCGGCGCTTCGGTGGAGTTTGCCGAAGCTATTGCGGTCTTCGAAACCGATGGCCGCGTGCCAGGCGGCTCGGTGCCAGAGCGGCACTGCTCTCCGATGGGAGCGGCCGATTTTGCCCCGCCGGCTGCGCATTTGCCGGGCGTTGCTCCGCTGGGAGAGTGGGTCGATGGATCGCATCCGGCGGTTGGGGACGGGGACCACTTGCAAAAGCCCCTTGCCACGGGGCCAGCGCCTGGTCCGTGGGTGGGAGAAGTGCGGCGGCTGGTGCGGGGCAACGAGATTGAAACCGTGTTCATTCTCGACCGCAGAGACGACCCGATCGCCGAGCACCACACACTGGGAGGGCGGAAGATCTCGGCGCTCGATCCGTCGTTGCGGGGACTGCCGGTCTTGCCGTTCGCGGTGATGGCCGAGATGTGCGCCCAGGTCGCCGCCCTGGTCGTCTCGCCGGGCCTGGTGCTCACGACGCTCGTGCAGGTTCGAGCCCACAAATGGGTCCGTTATGAAGAGGTGCCGATTCAGCTCGAACTTCGCGGCAAGAGCGAGCCTTCGAGCGGGGATGAGCGGGTATGGGTCGGCATCTTCAATCGCGGGCCGGGCGGTGAAAACGAAGCCGCTCGCCCCGTATTCGAGGCGATCGCGGTTTTCGGCGCATCGATCCCCGAGCCGCAGCCGGCGGCGCCCTGGTCGCTCGCCCAGCCGCAAGTCAGTCGATTCACGGCCGAGACGCTTTATGGTGAGGGTTGGCTCTTCCATGGTCCGCCGTTCCAGGCCCTGGTGGAAGTGGGACAATATTCCGAAGAAGGGATCGACGGAATGCTGCGGGTCTTGCCCTGGCAGCCGTTACTGCGGCAAGGCCAGCGGGCAGCCTTGCACACCGACTTGATCGTCATCGACAGCTTCACGCATCTGCTCGGTTGCTGGGGCCTGGATTTTTTGAAGGAGGGCGACATCGTCTACCCGCTTCGGCTGGAGGCGCTCGAGCTCTACGGCGATCGGCCGCCGGTCGGCAGCGAGGTCGCGTGCCGGATCGCGATTCAAGAGGTCCAGCGGCATCGCGTCCGCGTACTGGTCGAGATCGTTCGGCCGGATGGGACGCTGTGGATCCGGATTCGCGACTGGGAAGATTGGCGTTTTCACTGGCCCAGCCGTTATCGCGACGTGTTCCGGCAGCCGCAGGATTTCTTTGTAGGCGAGGAGATCGTGCTCGACGACCCGGCGCGCGGACCGGTGGGCCAGGCCAGATGCGTCTGGCTCGAGCCCCCCGCCGACATGGGCCGGCCGGTCTGGCGCGACGTGCTGGAAGCAATTCAGCTCGGCCCGGCCGAACGCACGGCATTTCTTGCGTCGTGCGGTCCGGACCGGCGGCGCTCGCACAAGCTCTGGGGGCGAATCGCCGCCAAGGAGGCCGCGCGGCGGCTCTGGCAGGCCGAAGGGCTGCCGGCCACTTACCCGGCCGATCTGGCGATTGTTGCCGACCCGGTGAGACGGCCTTTCCTCGTTCGCGTAGAAGATCCGGAGGACCGCTCGCTGCCTGCCATCTCGATCGCTCACGCCGATGGGGTCGCGCTGGCGCTGGCCGCGAGCGAGCCATCGGCGCGCGTCGGAATCGACGTGGAAACGATCGCCGATCGTCCGCCCGGGTTCGAGGAGTCGGCGTTCACTCCGGCCGAGCGCGCTCTATTGAGTCGATGGACCGGAGCAAGCCGGGCCGAGTGGGTCGCGCGGTTCTGGTGCGCCAAGGAAGCCGCCGCCAAGGCATCGGGAGTCGGGCTCGCCGCCGGCCCGACGAGTGCCGAGGTGGTCTGGCTCACCGAGGACTCAGGCGAAATGCACGTTCGACTGGCCACCGAGCTGCTCGCGGCGTGTTCAGAACGCATTGAAAGTCCCCTCCGTATTGTCTCAGCCAGGCGCGGCAGCTATGCCTGGGCCTGGACCCTGGGAGAAGGAGCTGAATTGTGATGACTGTGTTGTCCCGAGCCGAAATCCTCCGCGACACGGTCGCGATCCTCGAGGAACAGCTCGGGGTTCGGTCCTCGATGTCGATCGGCGAGGACACGCGATTTTTCGCCGATCTTGGCCTGGCGTCCATCGACGCCGTCGTCTTGAGCGAAGCGCTCCAGAGGCATTACGACCGCCCTCTGCCATTCAATGACCTCATGGCGGAGATCGGTCGACGCACCGACCGCGATATCTCGATCGGCGAGCTGGTTTCGTTCCTGAGCGCAAACCTTTAGAGAACCCTGCAATTTTCGACGAACGGGAGGGCGAGGCTCCGTCCGAGCCGCTTCCCACGAGGCTCGGACGGAGCCTCGCCCTCCTTGGCGTGCCGATTGGGGCACAAGCGCTTGATCCCTCTGTCCGAACCGATGAGAGCCCAACCATGCCCAAAGTCTCCGCAAACGGTCTGAATTTTCATTACCAGCAGTGTGGCTCCGGGCCCGACGTGATCCTGATCCATGGAGTGACGGGTGACCTCTCGATCTGGTTCCTGTGCCAGGCGATGGGAACGCTCGGCCAGTCGTTCCGGGTCACCGCGTACGACCTGCGAGGTCACGGCTATAGCGACCTGGCCAAACGCGGCTATACGTCGGCCGATCTGGCGCACGACACTTTTGCCATCATGGACGCCCTCGAGATCGAACGCGCGATGTTGGTTGGTCATAGCTTCGGTGCGGTGATCGCGCTGCACGCCGCCGTGCTCAAGCCCGAACGAGTCGAACGCGTGCGTCCTTTCTGACCCGTGTTTCGCGGCCCTCCGCCATCTGGAAGACCTGAGCCGATGGGGCCACTGGCAGAATTTTCGCGAGGAAGCCGCCCAGGCAGGGGTCACGCTCTCCGACGAACACTGGTATGACCTCGGCCGTTTCTTCGATCAGGTGCTGCACCTGGACGGCGAAAGATTGCTCAGGTTTCGCCAGGCCGTCGGTCTGCCCGGTTTCAATCGGCTCCTGCGGCTGGCACACACGACGTGCGGCGACGATGCCAAGGTCGAAGCGGGCTTGACCGAGGAATTGATCTGTAGCGCGAAACAACCGATGCTCGCTATCTTCGGCGAGCATTCTCCCTTCCTGGCGACCGCGGATTATCTCGAGGAACACCTGGCCAATTGCGTCAAGCGCTGGGTTCCTGGCGCCAAGCATCGCGCACCCGAGGAAAACGCCGCCGGAATTCGTCGAGCTGGTCTATGAGTATCTCACGAGCCTGCAACCGGTAGCTCAAGTCGGGGGGCTCGGGCGATGAGCAGCGTGCCGGCCGTGCTGTTGACGGGCGCCGCTCACGGCATCGGTCAAGCGACAGCCATCGCCCTCGCCCGGAAAGGGACGCCGCTGGCACTGATCGATCGCGACCTGCGCGGCACTCACCGAAGTGGCCGAGGCGCTCAAACGCGAGGGTGCGACGGTCGTCTACGCCGGGACCGACGTGACCGACCGCCAGGCACTGCTCGAAGCGGTCGCCGGCTTCACGAAAGCGGTCGGCCCGATTGAGGTCCTGGTTGCCTGTGCGGCCATCGGCACGCTCACGCTCGTGCCTGATCTCGACACGGCCGGGCTGCGAGCGACGCTCGACGTCAACGTGGTCGGGGTCGCTCACTGCATCGAGGCCGTTCTGCCCGGAATGATCGAGCGGAAAAACGGGCACATCATCGGCATCGCCAGCATGGCCGGGTATCGCGGTTTCCCCTGGATGATCTCCTATTCCGCATCCAAGGCCGCTTTGATCGCTTACCTGGAAGCCCTCCGGCCGGGGCTCGCGCGACGCGGCGTCACCGTCACGACGGTCTGTCCCGGTTTTGTGCGCACGCGACTGGCGACCGAGGTGCCCTATCAGAAGCCGGTCAAGATGATCGAGCCCGAAGTCGCGGCGCGCCATCTGGTCCGGGCGATCATGCGGCAGGCCGCGCAACTGTGTCTTTCCCTGGAACATGAAAATCGGGCTGGCCATCTTGAAGTACATGCCGGACGTGCTCTTCGACCGGCTGATGCGCTGGGTCGGACCTCAAGCTCTCAACGTGGAATTCTAGAACGCCGGATGGCCGCGATGACCTCGATTCCCGTCGTTATACCCACAACCGTCTCGCCGATAGCGGATCTGGCACGCTGTCTCTCCTGTGCCACGCCGCTACGGGGAGAGCCGGCCTGTCCGCAGTGCCGCCGCGTCTATCCACGTCGCGACGGAATCCTCGATGCAATCGGCCCGCTCACCGGGCGAAACCGCATCGCGGCTGCGTTCTACGACGGGCCGGGCTGGGTCAAATTCAAACCCTGGGAACAGCGGTTCTTGATACTCCAGGGCGGCGCCCGCAAAGCGCGCATGGAGATTCTTCGCCATCTCACCGGGCTGGGACCATCCCCGATCCGGTGCCTCGAAGTCGGCATCGGCGAGGGAGCCAATCTGGCGTTTCTGCCGCCCGAGTGGTCGATCTTCGGAGTCGACATCTCCAGGGCCCAGCTTGCCGAATGCCTCCAGCACCATCGACAACTATCGGGTAGGCTTGCCTGGGCGGAAGCCGAAAACTTGCCGTTCCCGGACGCGACCTTTGACGCTACCTTATCGGTGGGAGGGTTTAACTATTATGGCGATCACGAGGCCGCACTCCGCGAGATGCGCCGGGTTACGAAAGCGGGAGGACCGGTCGTCGTCGCCGACGAGGTTCCCGGTCTTCACCGCGCCGGCCTGGGGCACTTGGTCGGCGTCCCGGCGTTCGATGCCTGGTGGCTGCACAAGCTGGGCCTCGATCGCGACTTCCTCACCATGGCGCTCACCTTCGACGTCGATCTCAACGCGCTCTTTTCGCGGGTCTTGCCCGAGGCAACCCGCCACCGCATCTGGCACGGGCTGGGCTACTGCATTCACGACACCTCGATGTGATCGATAATCCACCTCGAAGATCACACCGACTTCCGGAGACCTCCAATGTTGACAACAAGCCGAGAAGCAAGCGTATTGCCACCAGAACGCAAAGATTGGAATGTCTGGAGAAGTGAGCCATGGTGGGACGTCTGGCGGTGTCTGAAATGCGAAGGGACGCTGAAACGCGCCAATGACCATTCGGCGGTCGCAGGTGACAGTCCGGCGATCGAATGCCCCGCGTGTGGAACAGACGTACCGGGTCGAGGATAACATTCTGATCCTCGAGGACCAGACCTCGAAGAACAATCTGGTTGCGCGGGAGTTCTATGATAGTCCACTCTGGCCCAAGTTCCGCTTCTGGGAGCGGTTTACCTGGTTTTGCAATGGCGGCGAGCGCCGCGCTCGGAACCAGGTTCTGAAACACTTGCCCCAGCGGCCGGGCCTCGATCTCCTGGATGTGGCGATCGGAGACGGGGTTTATCTCGACTGGCTGCCGAAGGAGTGGCGAATCGCCGGGGTGGATATTTCGTGGTCGCAGCTCGAGGCGTGTCGCTGGCGGGCGGCCGGCCGCAATGTTTGGCTGGCCCAGTGCGAGGCCGAGCAGCTTCCGCTGGCGAGCCGCCAGTTCGACGCCGTCTTGAGCATCGGCGCGTTCAATTACTTCAACGATCCCGAGGGCTCGCTCCGCGAGATGGTCCGGGTCGCCAGGCCAGGCGCTCCGATCGTGATCTCCGACGAGATGCCGAACTTGACCAATCGGATGCTGGGCCACAAACTAGGAATCCCCGCCCTCGATCGCTGGATCGTTTCCCGCGTGATGCACCTGGGAGATTCGTTCACGTCGATGGTGGAAGATTATCGCGACCTGAATATCCAGGAGATCGCGGGGCTGTTTTGCGGACTTTCGCTTTGAGCTCGTCTGGCGCGGCGTGGGGTACGTTCTGGTTGGACAGGCACCAGGCTAGTGGAACCGGAGAATCGCTTGGCGGAGCTTTGGGCTTTCTGGCATGAAGAAGCACGCCGGCCGCCGCATCTGATCGGTCGGATCGGTCGGATCGGTCTGATTCGTCGGATCGGACGCGGCGGCCGGCCGGCATCGCTGCTTCAGCGGTTCCACGTAGCGGGGCGAATGGAGAGCCTCACGATGCGGTTCGTTATGCTCATCGCCAAGAACCTCGCGCATCGTCCGGTCCGGTCGCTCCTGACGGTCGTCGGCCTATCGATCGCCCTTTCGGCCGTCATGCTGCTGGTGGGCATCTCGTGGAACTTCGAGAAAGCGTTCCTGGAGATCTACACCTCCAAGGCGATCGACCTGGTCGTCACCAAGGCCGGCAAGAGCATGAGCACGGGGGGCATCCTCGACCTGAGCGTGGGTGAACGGCTCAAGGCCATTGCAGGAATCGACGAGGTGACCCCGGTCTTGATCGATACGGTCGAGTTCAAGGACCAGCATATCGACGAGATGGTGGTTCAAGGCTGGGTGCCAGGAAGCCTGATGTTCCGCGGCGTCAGGCTCGTGCGCGGCGAAGGCCGGAATCTGAAGCCCGACGACCAGAACGCGATTCTCCTGGGCGACGAGCAGGCGGCGAGCTTCGGCAAGAAAGCCGGCGACCAGATCCGGATCCAGAAAAAGCTGTTCGAGATTGTGGGGGTCTTCGACAGCGCCAGCCTGTTCGAGCGCGGGTCGATCATCATGCCCTTGGCGACACTTCAGTCTTTGATGGGCTACAACCAACCGGCGACAGCCTTCATGATCAAGGCGCAGGATCGCGACGGTGCGTTTATCAAAGCCTTGCGCACACGGATCGAGGGTTCCTTTCCGGATCTATCGGCGCGGTCCGCGAGCGACTATATCAGCAACGACCGCCAGATTCGGCTCTCGCGGGTCATGGCCTGGACGACCGCGGGGGTCGCCTTGATCGTCGGCGCCGTCGGCATGCTCAATACGATGCTGATGTCGATCTTCGAGCGCACTCGCGAGATCGGCCTCTTGCGCCGTCGGCTGGCGCCGCCGCCGCGTGCTGGGGCTCGTGCTCGGCGAAGCCGTGCTGCTTTCTGTCGGAGCGACGATCGTGGGGAGCGTGATGTCGGTCTTGGCTCTCAAGGTCCTGGCCGCGATTCCCTCGGCGCGAGGCTTCATCGAGTCGACGTTGCCGCCCGGTGTCATTGGCATGGCGCTGGCGATGGGATTTGCATTGAGCGTTCTGGGTGGGCTCTATCCGGCGCTTCGCGCCGCCGCTCTCGACCCGACCGAGGCCCTCCGCTATGAATAACCACGGCGAACCCGCCGCGAGTTCCGAGATTCTCCGCGCCTAGGGCTCGTGAAGCACTATTCCGACGGGAACGTCAAGGCCCTGCAAGGCGTGTCACTCACGATCGACGTCGCCGAATCCGTCGCCATCACGGGCCCCAGCGGCTGCGGCAAGAGCACGCTGCTGCACTTGCTGGGCGGTCTCGATCGACCGACCGAGGGCGAGGTATTCTATCGCGGCAAGCCCCTCGCCCAGCTCGACATCGACCAGTATCGCGCCCGCGAAATCGGCTTCGTCTTTCAAGCGTTCCACTTGATGCCGACGCTCACGACCGTCGAAAACGTCCAGATTCCCATGTTCGAGGCGCCCTGGACGCGGCGCGAGCGGGTCGAACGCGCAGAGCGGCTCGTCGCGGAAGTGGGACTGGCACACCGCCAGAACCACCGCCCCAGCCAGCTCTCGATCGGCGAGCGCCAGCGGGTCGCAATCGCTCGCGCGCTGGCCAACGACCCCTCCCTGCTACTCGCCGACGAGCCGACCGGAAACCTCGATAGCAAAAATCAGGAAGAGATCATGCACTTACTGCAACAGCTCAGACGGGAGCGCCGCTTGACGATGGTGATCGTCACGCATAGCCATGAAGTCGCCCAGGCAGCCGATCGCCGCATCGCCATGAAGGATGGACGGGTGCAAGGGAGCTGACGGATGGTTCGCTGTGAAAGCTGGTTCGCTTGGATCGGCTTTGCCGACGGAAAGGTGATCGCGTCGGGCACCAGTCCCGTAACCGTATTTCACGCGGCCGAGGCGACGCGGCTGCATCCTTTTTTCATCTGTGTTGGGAGGGAAGAAGAACCATGCCGCATCCGCCGCGCTACCTTTCCGTACGATGCCAGCTATCCCGGTGAGTCGTTGCCGGTGATCAATGTCGAGTTCGGACAGGCCAGCGGATCACCGGGGGTTGTCCTGGATCGAGTCATTCCCGATACTGGGGCGGATGCGAGCGTCTTGCCTTGGGCGGATTGTCAACGCCTTCAACTGGCCCCGAGTTTGGGCGTGCAGGGATTGATCAGCGGAGTTGCAGGCGCTGCTGCGGCAACCCTCGCATTTCAAATCTGGGCACTGCTGGACGGGCAACAATATCCGTGCCGACTGCAAGCAGACTTTGTCGGCAGTGAACGCATCCTGGGCCGCGATGTCCTGAATCGTCTGGAAATAACGTTCCGCGGTCCGGTCGGTGAAGTTGTCCTGAACCCCTGATGTTACCCAACCCTCAAGACCGCAGAATCTTCTCGGCGGCGGAGGCACCCTTTTCCTCGCTCCTCGTGCGTCTGGGCCACGAGCCCAAGAAGGCGGCCGAATTCGGCGCTTGTCAAGTCGGACTGGAAAGGACAGGCACTGCCGTCACATCTCGGCCCCTCGGACGTTCCCCGGTCCGAGTTGGAGGATGCCATCAAGTGAGAGCCGAATGTGCCGAGCCGAGGTCTTGCCCCAAGGTCCGAACGCTATCGCTATCAATAGCTTAAGGTTCGGGTTACCGTCGGCCCACCGGGAAACGCCTGGCTTTGCAGTGCCGGTCCTTCATTCCTAGGAAGAGATCATCCATTTACTGCACCAGCTCAGACAGGAGCGCCGCTTGACGATGGTGATCGTCACGCATAGTCGTGAAGTCGCCCAGGCGGCCGATCGCCGCATCGCCATGAAGGACGGGCGGGTGCAGGAGAACTGAGGGATCGTGGGATGAGCTTCTGGCTGACCTCGCAGCAGTTACAGGCAGCTTTCTAGTTCCGCAGTCGCCCGCCAGATTGATGCCAGGTGACAACACGGACGATTTGACTTGCATGACGTTGCTGCGCTAGTCTATGGAGGGATGGAACTTGTTGGTGACCGCGTCTAACCACGGAGTTTCTGCATGAGGTTCGTGTGCTAATCAAAGACACATGTGAGTGACGCTGCAAGATCGCGTGCTTTCGAGCGAGATTGTGCGAGTTTGGCAGTAAGAGAAAGAGTAGACCCGTGATGCAAAACGAAATCACGCTCATTGATCGTGGCAGAGGACTCCAGCTCTCCACCAGTCGGATTACGGTTCACGACCTGGTTCCGTACTTCCAGCAAGGTTGCTCATACGAATCGTGGCTGACATCAACAGAAACCAAAGCATGGACAAACGTGCTTCGTAGTTTGGTGCAGAATTGGAAGCACGAAGACGCAGCGTTAATTCCCAAGACGGCCCTAGCGTGGCTTCCCTGTCCCAGTCTCCGCGTGCGCAGTGCCACCCTTGCTGTCCGGGCCCGGCTGGCCCAAGAGCTTGGCCGCTTCGGCCCAGAACGGGCGCAGCTCCGCGTTCTCGGGGTCCTTCTCCCTGGTCAACGCCACCGCCTTGTCAAGCCATTTGCGGGCCTCGTCCCGGCCGCCCTGCTGCCAGCGCGCCATGGCCAGGAAGAACCAGTTGGCGGCGTTGGCCGGGTCCGCGCCGTCGGTCAGTTTGGTCGATCGAAGAGCGGCGGCGATTGATTCGGCCCAGTGTCCGGCGCGGTACTCGGCGAGAGCCAGCGTGGTACAGAAGCCGCCGTTTTTCGGAACCAGCACAACCGCCTGGCGAGCGTGCTCGAGCGCCTCGCTCCGCTCTTCTGCGCTGGAGCCGGGTTTCGTGAGCAGGGCCCAGGCGAGGAGCATGTGGGTATCGGCGCGGGTTCGGTGGACACCATACTCGACTCGGATGATCGGGGTGGATGATGCGGTTCCGGGGATATGCGATGACGAACTGGCCCTACGCTGATCGCATCGCCCGGTACGACGCGCGAATGGTTCGCCCGAGCCGAGCCGAGCCGAGCCGAGCGCGCCGAAAAAGGGGCGAACCAAGGACTAACCGCTGCTCTTAAGGGCGCACGCCTGTGAGGATGTCGCACGGGCTAACTCGCCAGGTTGGGTTTACCGCCGGCCCACCGGGAAACGCCTGACTTTGCAATGTATCGCCATCAATCGTTCAAGATTGGCTTTACCGTCGGCCCACCGGGAAACGCCTGACTTTGCAGTGCCTGTCCTTTCCTATGATCTAATTTGGAACGGAAACGAAGACGCGATTAGTATTCACAGCAATTCCCTGCGTAGGCTCGTGTGGAAACTAGTTGCGTCCCTGTTTCAGTCCCTTGATCGACGGGCGAGGCCGGTCGGCGACCCAGGACGATCGTGCGCGCCAACCCGGCGCAGGAGTGCATCAAGGGCGGCAGCGTCGACGGCTGGAACTGGCGGCGCCTGCGTCGATCGAGAGTTCTTGCCGTTCTTTGGCGCCGCGGCCCGATTGAGCCGGATCCGGAGTACCGGGTTCGTTGTTGATGTCACCGTATCAAACGGCGTGGTCTCGTCGGTCAGCGCGAGATCAAGGGACGCCAGACCAGGCTCCTCTGCGGCGGGAACGAAGATCAGTGGTGCAGCCGGGCGCGGGCCGGGCGACGCCAGAAGTCTGGTGCCTTCGGCGAAGCTGGCGTTGTTCGGGTATTGCCCCGACGCGCTCGAACTGGACGCGCCCGCTGCCTGGCCGGCGCGGTAGGTCGAGCTGGCGCCGCGAGCCCAGGCGGGAGCGGCGCCGCTACTGGTGAGCGTGATGGAATCAAAGATACTGAAAACGTCGATGGGACCGCCGGCGATCGCCTCCGTGTTGATCAGCGCGGCGCTCTGCATGGGTGCGACCGTCGGGCCAGCGTACGAGGTTCCCGGCCCCTGGTAGGCGACCAGGTCGGAGACGAGCAGATTGGCCACGGGAGTGCCCAGGCCCGTGACCAGGTTGTAGGCTTCAGCCGCGGAGTAACCGTTAGTGCCGCTGGCGATGACGTTGTAATCCCGCTGGGGCAGGCTGTAGAGGGCTTGCTGCGTGTCGGTGGGGCTCGAGCTGTCGAGCGGTTGCTCGCCCGCGGCCGCGCGTCCCTGGTTGGCAAGAGCGACCAGGCTCGCCCAGCAAGGGGCCGACAGGCTCGTGCCGCCCACGACCTCGAACGGGTTGCTGCCCGGCACGTTGTATGGGTCGGCGATCCATGCTCCCGTGGCCGGATCGGCAACAAGCGATACGTCGGGGATGGTCCGGCTACCGGTGCTCTGAACGCCTTCCTGGTACGCCGGCTCAGGCTCGTACAGGCTGATGCCGCCGCCGCTGCCAATGAAGGCCCCCAGCGCACTGGACTCGTAGCCGAACCCGGTCTCGCTGTTGTAAGAGTTATCGGCGTTGAGCGTGAGGCTCGTGCCACCGACGGACAGAACGTTGGGCGAGAAGGCGGGGTATTCGGGATCGGCGGCCCCGTAGTCGCCCGTACTGGCCACGAACGTTACCCCCGGCGCGGTGAAAACACGGTCATAGGCCGCCTCATCGCTGGCGAATACGGTCTGTCCTTCGGCGAATCCCCAGCTCATCGAGACCACCGACACGCCCGGCTGGCCGGCCGCCGTGGCCACGGCGGTCATCAGGTCCGGCAGAGACTGGCTATTTGCCTCGACGAGAATGATCTGCGCTCCCGGGGCGATCGCGTGCGCCCACTCGACGTCGAGCGTTTCCTCCGCCTCCCAGTTGTCACTGCCGGGCCCGTTCGGGTCGGTTCCGGGCAACGAGGTCGCCTGGCCAGTCTGATTGAGCACCGTCAGGAACGAGGACGCCGGGCCATACTGGTCGTAGAGCGTCGCCCCGGCGGATGTCAGCCCGAACTGACCGTCGAACGCATCGAGCGCCGCGTATATGCTCGGGTTATTATAGGCATCGACGATCGCGATGGTCTGACCGGTGCCGTCCAGCGCGACGTTGTCGAGGCCATAAGCCGAGCGAATCTGCGCCGGGCTAAAGGCGACCGTGCCGGCAGGAGAATCGAGCGTCAAGCTGTTGGCGATACCATTGCCGCTGATCGTCAGCGTATCGACGATCAGGGACGCATCGAGCTGGGCATTGCCGCTCTCGGTGAGCTGGGCGGACGGAGCGTAGACCGTTCCCGTCATGCCGGATGCGTTGCCACTCAACGCGAGAGCCTTGGTATTGTCCTTGGGCTGCCAGATCACGATTCCGGTGTAGGTCCCGCTGGCCGGTGGGGTCAGGCTGTAGGCGCCGTTGCCACTCAAGCTGATGCCGCCATAGGTTCCACCGGTAGCCGGGTAGCTGCTGCCGGCATTGATGATCATCACGCCCGAGCCGGTGATGCTGGCGTTGCCCGAGACCGTGAGACCTCCGCCCTCGATGATGTAGGTGCCCGCGTTCAAGGTCAGCGCGGCGTTGCCCGAGAGTGTGATCTGGCTGTAAATGCCGGGTTTGATCGTCGCGGCAGAATTCCCGCTCAGGCTTTCCGAGCCATACTTGGTCAGGCTGGAGGTGCTCGGGCCCGTCAGCCCCGCGAGCGGGTCGGCAACGGCCGCGGTCCCGGTCGCTGGCGCGGGGCTGAGAGTTGCGTTGCCGCTTTTCGCGACCTTGCCCACGACCTGAATGCTCGAAGCAGAGACCGCCGCGTTGCCGCTGGCCGAAACGGCCGTCGCCGAGCTCGAGTCGACAGCGACGAATCCCGGGACCTTGATTACCGCGTTGCCCGACAGGGAAAGGGCGCCGCCGGCCGTCGGATCGAGGACGATGACCGACTGACTTGTTCCCACTTTCGCGGTTGCCTGGGCGGTGAGGCCGTCGCTGCCGGTGAGCGTCAGGGTGATGGTGTAGGTACCCGACATCATATAAGTGTGCGAGCCGGTCACAAGTCCCGGTGTCGAGCCGTTCGGGGCGGTGACTGTGCCCGCTGACGTCGTCGAGTCACCCCAGTTCCAGACCGCGGTGTGGGTAACGGCCGGGTCGGGATCGGTGAAATTGGCGGAAACCGAGAACAGCACGCCGCTGCTTACAGTCGCAGGCGCCGAGATCGCGCCAGGGTGGGCGCGACGTCGAGAACGCTCAAGTTCTGGCTGGTCGAGCCGGAGAGTTTGTTGGTGTCGACGGCTGTCATCGCGACCGTGTAGCTGCCCGCGACGACGGGTGTGAACGTGAAGGCCGGATTGGCGGTCGTGCTGGTGCCGGTGAAGCGAACGCTGCCCGGGCCAGTGATGGTCCAGTTGAACGTGAAGCCCGCGGCGACGTCGGCGGTGCTCGGGTCGGTGGCCGAACCGGTCAACGTGATCGCCGTGCCGGCCGTGTCGGTCGCGGGCAACCCGGTGAACGAGGCCGTCGGGGCGACATTGGTCACCGTGACTGACGACGTGGCCGCCGCGCTGGTCAGTCCGTTAAGCTTGTCAGTCGCGGTCAGGCTGACGGTGTACGAGCCGCCGTACTCGGGTGTAAAGCTGAAGGGTGAACCCGTGCCTGTCAGATTCGTGCTCGGGCCGGTTACGCTCCACTTAAAGGTATATCCGGCGGCATTGACGGCCGTGCTCGGGTCGGTGGCCGAACCGGTCAGCGTGATCGCCGTTCCGGCCGGGTCGGTCGCGGGCAAGCCGGTGAACGAGGCCGTCGGTGCAACATTGGTCACCGTGACTGACG
>CAWGMT010000012.1:0-2041824 GCA_963823675.1 uncultured Isosphaeraceae bacterium
GCACGGTCGCGAGCAGAACCGACGCGATGTTCGACGGCTCGCTGCCGCCGTGGTTGTCCGTCGCCGCGCTCTTGACGGCGTAGGGCAGATCACTCTGGAAGTTGCCGGTGGCGATCGTATAGTTCCACGAGCCGCCGGATAGTACAGCGGCGTTGGACACTGCCGTCGGGCTTTCAAAACCGGTCCCATTGTAATAATTGGTGCCATCAAACAGGCTGACGCCCACGGAGGCCAATCCGCTGCCGCTATTGTCTGTCGCCGTGCCGGCAATGGTTGCGGCCCAGTTGAGCGGACCAGCAGTAAAGTCACTGGGAACCGCGATCGATGTCGTACTGACGTTGTCGTTTCCAAATGTCAGCGTGGCACCGGCTAGAACGAGATAGGTTCCACCCACCACGCCCCCACCCTGGAGGCTCAGAGTGCCTTGATTGACGTCAACGCTGCCGGTGTTGTCGAGGGGCACCCCCAGAGTCGTCGTGCCGCCGCTCGCCGACTCCACAAGCATGCCGGCGTTGGCAAACGACGTCCCCGTCGCGCCATTGGCGTTGTTCAGGGCCCCAGCGGCCTGAAAGTTGAAGGTCTTCCCTTGCTCGTTGGTGATCGTCGTGCCCGTGTTGGCGAGGACCGAGCCCGTGTCGTTGTCGAGGATCGTCCCGTCGTTGGTGAGCGTACCGGAGAGATACAGAGTCGAGTTGCCGGAGATCGTGAGGGTGCCGTTGTTCGTGACTGTCCCGGCGATATTGTTGGCGCTCCATTGCAAGACGCTGCCTGTGAAATCCAGGGTCGCGCCTGCCGCCTGTGAAAGCGGGACCGAACTGCGAGGATAGATCGATGGTGCCTGCCCCGTGCCGGCGAAGTTCCCCGAGAAGCTGCCGCCCAGGGTCACGGTGGCGCCGGCGGCCGCGTTGATCTGGTCGGTGCCGCTGCCGCTGCCGCCGCCGCTGACCTGAAAAGTGCCGGATTGGCCCGATACGGTCCCCATCCCCATGTTATTCACAGAGATTCCGATCGCGGCGGTGCCGGAGCCCGCCGTCATTTCCAGCAGGCCGGCGTTGGCAAACGACGTGCCCGTCGCGCCATTGGCGTTGTTCAGGGCCCCATCGGCCTGAAAGTTGAAGATCGCCCCCTGGTCGTTGGTGATCGTCGTGCCGCTCTGGGCAGCGATCGTTTGTGTGCCGGTGTCGAGGATCGTCCCGGCGTTCGTGAGCGTGCCCCCGAGATACAGCGTCGAGCTCGCGGAGATCGTGAGCGTGCCGTCGTTTGCAAGGCTCCCCGTCGAAGTGCCACCGGTCCACTGGCTGCCGCTTCCCGAGGCGGTCAGAGTCGCAGTGCCCCCGACGGTGCCGCTGGCCAGCGTGAAATTGCCGTTCACCGTGAGGGCGTTGTTCACGTCCAGCGTGCCGCCCCAGGTACTGTCGATGACGAGTGCACCGACGGTCTCCGCCGTATCGACGACGGCGGTCCCCGACTGGCTCTGGCTGGAGGTGAAGTCGGCGGTATCCGACGGCCCGGGAACACCCGGGGACCAGTTGCCGGCGTTGCTCCAGTTGTCGTTCCCGGTCGAACGAGCCGCCGCGCCGGTCCAGAAGTCGGTCGCAAGCAGCATCCGGTCTTCCAGGTGCTGGATCGCCGGGCGGAAGAACCGTTTTCCCGGGCGCTGGGCGTGGCGGCCGCGGCGCCGCGCCAGGATTGAGCCAGGTATCGACAAGCTGGGCAGTGAATGCAATGACATGATCGAGGTTCTCAGGCGTCGTGCAAGTTGCGAGGACGAAGGACACGCTAATCACATGGCTCCAACCGGTGCGGAAACCGGACGCGGAATTTCTAAAAGATTTTGGAAATGCGGTTTTGGCGAACGACTCGCCGACAGCCGATCGTGCGTGAAGAGGGCCTGGTTCAAGCGCACGGCTGTTTGGGTAACACTCTGCACTCGTCCCGGCGACCATACTAGACCGAAGCGCAAGCGAGGGTTCCGGTTACACTCGCTTGCGCTTCGGGCGAGTATGCCGGGCGTCTTACCCGTAATTGAACCAGGCTGCGAAGAGTGACACGGTGGCTAAGAATTCCTCTGGTGCCAAGCGGACTGAGGGCCAGGGACAGAGGCGTTGCCCTGGAGCATCGTGCCCCGGGCGTCCATGCAGGGAATCATTGAATCAGGCAGCGGGTCCCTGGTATACTGAAACTTCATCGAGCGTCTTTCCACCCGAAAGTCCTCGACGTCTGGAGGCCAGCGGATGATCGCACCCGGGGGGGCTCACGACCCCGCCCAATCGCTCGCGGACGCCCGGGCGGGATCGCCCGAGGCACTGGGACACGCGCTTCAGGCGCACCGCCGGTACTTGCTGCTGGTGGCCGAGAAAGAACTGGCGCCGAGCTGCGCACGAAGGGTGGGGCCTCCGACCTGGTCCAGGAGACCTTCATCGAGGCCCAGCGCGACTTCGGGCAGTTCCGCGGAGAATCCTGCGAAGAGTTTCGCGGCTGGCTGCGCCGGATCCTCTTGCACAATCTGAGAGCATTCACGCGGCGGTATCGCGACTGCTGCATGAGGGACGTCGGCCGGGAAGTCGGACTGTTCGCCGACGGCTCGCAGGGAGGGCCGGTCAACGCCCTGCCGGCGGGGTCGGCGACGCCGAGCGCCGTGGTGACGGCGCACGAGCAATCCCTGGCGCTACAGGGGCGCTCGATCGGCTGCCCGACGACTACGGCCGAGTGATTCGCTTGCGCTACGACGACAGCCTCACATTCGAAGAGATCGGCAAGGAGATGGGCCGTTCTCCCGAGGCGGCGCGGAAGCTTTGGGCACGGGCGATGGATTGTCTTCGCGGGGAGTGGGTGAGCGCCCCATGAACGACGGCGCGAGCGGCCCGCTGGAAGACGAGCGATATATCACCTACCTTGCAGGCCAGGACGACGCGATGGCCGCGGGCGGCTCGCATGCGACCGTCGCACAGGACGCCGCCGGCTTGCCCCCCGAGCTGCAAGAGCGGCTCAAGGACGACGTGGCGTGGTGCGAGTTCGTGCGCTCGGCAAGGACGAAGCCCGGCGACGGTCCGGCAGTGGAAGACGGGCAATCGGCCGCCCTTTTGGGCGAGCCGACCCGGTTCGGCCGGTTCGAGGTGGGACGCGAGCTGGGACGGGGTTCGTTTGGCGTGGTTTTCCTGGCTTACGACCCCAGGCTGCGCCGGCAGGTCGCGCTCAAGGTGCCCCGGCCCGAGGTCCTGCTGACGGCCGAGATGCGGCGGCGGTTCGAGCGCGAGGCGCGCGCCGCGGCCGGGCTCGACCACCCCAATCTCGTGCCGGTCTTCGACGCGGGCGAGGATGGATCGATCAGCTACATCGCGTCGGCGTATTGTCCCGGGCCGACGCTCGCCGCGTGGCTCAAGGCTCGCCCGGGGCCGGTCTCTCCGCGTCTGGCCGCGCGGATCGTGGTCAAGCTGGCGCAGGCGATCGCGCATGCGCACGGCCGGGGCGTGCTGCACCGCGACCTGAAGCCGGGCAACGTCATCATGGAGCCGATTCCCACGGGCACGCCCGAGCGCCGCGACGACGACGGGCTCGACTGTGTTCCCCGCGTGACCGACTTCGGGCTGGCCCGGCTCTGCACCACGGGCCAGGAGGCGACCGCGGCGACCCAGGCGGGAGCGATCCTGGGTACTCCCTCCTACATGGCCCCGGAACAGGCCCAGGGCGGTGGTGCGGAGGTCGGTCCCGCGGCCGATGTGTATGGGCTGGGGGCGATCCTCTACGCCCTGCTCGTCGGCCGGCCCCCTTTCCAGGCCGACTCCGTGCTCGACACGCTGCTCTTATTGCGCACCCAGGAGCCGGTGGCGCCCTCGCGTCTGCGGCCGCGAGTGCCGCGCGACCTCGAGACCGTCTGCCTGAAATGTCTCTGCAAGGAGCCGCACCGGCGGTATGCGACGGCGGCCGCGCTGGCCGGCGACCTGGACCGGTTCCTGGCTGGGCATCCGGTGCGTGCGCGCCGCCTCGGCCCGGTGGGCCGGTTGGCGCTCTGGTGCCGCCGCCAGCCGGCCCTGGCCGCGACGATCGCCGTGGCGGCTCTGGCCGTTGGCGCCATCGCGTCGGCCGGCATCTGGCGGGTCGTGCGCGAGCGCGACCGCGCGGAGGCGCACCGCCTGCAGGCCGTGGCCAATCTGCGCAAGGCCCGCGAGGCGGTCAACCGCATGCTGACCCGGGTCAGCGAGGAGCGGCTCAAGGATATTCCCCAGTTCGAGCCGGTCCGGCTCGGCCTGCTGGAGGACGCCCGGGAGTTCTACGGCGACTTCGCCCGCCAGGCCCATGGCGATCCCGAGATCCTTCTCGAGGCGAGCCAAGCGTATCGGCGACTGGGCGACTCGTACAGCTCATTGGGGCGCAGCGACCTAGCCGAAAGCCGTTACCGCGAGGCGCTCGCGATCCAGGAGAAGCTCGCGGCGGCGTTCCCGGCCGTGGCCGTCTATCGAAGGGAGCTGGCGTGGAGCTACCGCGAACTGGGCTTACTCGGGAGGATCAGTTTCGGAGTGAAGACCGAGGCGGTGAACGCCGTGCAGAAAGCCCTCGCCCTGCTGGAGGAGCTGACCGCCGCCGACCCGAGCGATCCCGGCTACCACAGTGATCTCGCCACGACGTATGATACGCGTGGCCTGCTGATGATCCAGCGCCTGGGTCAGGTTCAGGCCGCCGAGGCCGACTTTCGCAAGGAAATCGGCCTGCTCGATGAACTGGCAGCAAGGTTCCCGGCCATCCCGCAGTATCGGAATCGAGCAGCCGGCGCACGCTACAATCTGGCCTGCTTGCTGGTGCTAGCCGGCCGGCTCGACGAGGCAGAGAAACTTCTCCGCCCGATCGTCCAATTCTGGGAGGCGCTGGCGGCCGCCGAACCCTCCACCCCGAATTACCGGTCCAAGGCGGCCCTCACCCTCGAAAGCCTGGCCGACGTGCTCGAGAAGACCGGACGCAAGCCGGAGGCGGAACGCGCCCTCCGCCGCTCCGCCGACCTGCGCCGGCAGTTGACCAAGGATTTTCCCGCCACGCCCTGGCACTTCATTCAGTTGGGAAACATGCTCGCGCGCCTGGCCAACCTGGCCGCTGACCGAGGTGACCTCGCCGCGGCCCGCCAGCTCGAGGAGCAGGCGGTCGCCGCCAAGCGAGCCGGCCTGGCGCTGGCCCCCCGTAATAACGACTATATTCAGGACGCGAGCACCACCCACATCGCCCTGATCGAGACGCTGATCCGACTGCGCGAACACGAGGACGCGGCCAGGGCAGTCTCCGAGCTACTCTCATTTTCCCCGGACTCAGGGCCGCAGTGCTTCCAGGCCGGCTCACTCCTGGCACGGTGCGTGCCGTTGGCGGCCGCCGACGCGCGACTGCCTGATGCGCGGCGCAACGAGCTGGCCAAGACCTACGCCGGCCGGGCGGTTGAGCTGCTGCGAGAGGCCAAGAAAAGGGGACACCTTGACGTCGAAGCCCTGAAGAGCGACCACGGCTTCGACGGTATCCGGTCGCGGGCCGATTTTCGGGAGCTGCTGGCGGGGTCGGGCGCACCCGCGTCCAAACTCGGCCCGTGAGCACGCAAATCGTTTTATCATTTACACATCAGAGCTGGTTGCCGTTATCACCACCGGTGCCAAGGCCATACAGAACGCCGAACAAGCCGGCGTCGCTGTCGTCAACGTAGCCGTCGCCGTTGGTATCACCATATTCGAACGCCGTGCCGGGCGCCCCATAGGGCACACCCGGGGCATAGTAGGCCGACAGGAGCCCGGCGTCGCTGTCGTCGACCATGCCGTCAAGATTGAAGTCGCCATTGTAGGTGTACTTCACGATGATGTCGTTGGGGCCCAAGGCGAGCGTGCCGCTACCCGCCTGCCAACTCGTAAAGGGCCCGCTCGGCAGGCTGCCGTTGAGAGCGACCGCCAGCAGCGTCTGCTCGTAGCCCTGGTTGGCGTCGTTGCTCGCCGCAACCGAGCTGGTCAGGCCTTTGCCCGTCCAGTCGTTGTTGGGATAGTCGGCGCCCGTTTGGGCGAGCCCCTGGACGCCGCCCACCTCGCTGCCCCCATTCTGAATGATCATGTCGTTATCTTGCAGGTCGAGCTTGCTCGATGAGTCGATCGAGAAGGTGGGAACGGACGTGCCGTTGGAGTCGAGCACGATCACGTTGTGGTAGGTGTGCGTTCGCGCCGCACCCACGCTGGGGACGATGATGCTGGCACCATTCGTGAGCGTGATTCCGCCCAGGTTGACGAACCCGACGGTGGTCGGTTGGATCGTCAACACCGCGGCGGCGCCGGAGGCGACGATCTTGGGTGAATCGGCGCCCGGATCGGCAATGATCGTCGCGGTGCCGGTCACGGTGAGCGTCTTGGTGCCGGCGTTCCAGGTGGCGGCGCTGCCGGTGGCCAGCCATGATGGCAGAGAGGGCGCGGTATTGGTCAGCTCGAACGAAGCGGGGGTGCTGACGCCTCCGGCGGAGGCCGAGACGACATAAGAGCCGGCTGTGGCGTTGGCCGTGGCGTTCACCGACGCGACACCGTTGGTGATCGTGGCCGAGGCCGCCGAAAGCGTGGCCGACGCACCTGACGTCGGCGCGGTGAACGTAATGACCCCGCCGTTGACCGGGTCGTTGGCGTAATTGGGCGTCACGCTGACCGCCAGTGGGTTGGCGAACGCAGCGCCGGCGAGCGCGGACTGGGGAGTGCTTCCGGTGGCCGGCGTGATCGTGTAGCCCTGGCTCTCCACCGCGCCGATGTCGACTGTTCCGTCAACGATCCGCGGCTCGCCGCGCTGGTCGGTGGTGATGCCGGTGGGAATCAGCGCCGTGCTGCCGGCACCGATCGCGAGGCTGCCGGGCAACGGGGGCACGGTCTGGGTCGGCCCGCCGTAGTACCCCAGCGCCGCCAGCCCAGGGTTGGTGGCCCCGACGAGGATGTTGCCATTGCTCCCATTGCTGAAACTGCCGGTATTGTCAACCCCGACCAGGTTGTACGCACTGGAAGAGGACAGTGCCGCACCACCGATGTCGTCGGGTGTGCCAGCGGAAGTGTTCATGGCGATGATCGAGTTATCGAAGGACACCTCACTCGAACCATTATCCAGGCCCCCCGCGCCGTTCGCAGCCCCAGCCACGTTGTAGGCGACGGTAATGTTAACGGCCGTGAGCGGGCCGTAGTTCAGGATGCCGCCGCCGTAGCCTTCGTCGGCGAAGTTGTTGGCGATGGTCGTGTTGACGAGCGTCAGCGTCGAATTCGACCAGATCCCGCCGCCGCCGCTGCTTGAGTTCTGTGTAATGGCGGAGTCGCTGACCGTGAGCGTGCCGGACTGATTATAGATGCCGCCGCCGTACAAGGCCGTGTTATCCTCGATCGTGGTGCCGGTGATCGAAAGCGCGTTTTGGCTGAAGATGCCGCCGCCGTCGCCGGCCGAGTTGTTTGCGATCGTGCTGTCTAATATCGTCGTCGTGCCGCCGCTGAAGATGTCCAAGATGCCGCCGCCCAAACCAGCGGGGGCTGAGTTGGCCATGACGATCACATTGGTAAGCGTGAGCATGCCGGCATAGTTACAGATGCCGCCGCCGCCGGCGGCCGAGTTGTCTTCGATTGTGGTGCCGTTGAGCGTCAGGGTGCCATTGCTGAAGATGCCGCCGCCAAGGTAGGATGAGGCTGTGTTATTTTCGATCGTGCTGCCGTTGTCCGTCAGTGTACCCCCGTTTAAGATGCCGCCGCCCGACTGGCTGGCCGAGTTGTTTTCGATCGTGCTCGCGTCGCCCAGCGTCATGTAGCCGGTGTTGTAGATCCCAGCGGCCTGGGCGGCCGTGTTGCCGCTGATCGTGACGCTCATGAGCGTCAGTGTACCCCCGCCTGAGATGCCGCCGCCGTCACCAGCGGCCGTGTTGCCGCTGATGGTGCTGCTCATGAGCGTCAGTGTGCCTGTGCTCGCGATGCCGCCGCCGAAGCCGCTGCTCATGTTGTTCTCGATCGTGGTGCCGGTGATCGAAAGCGCGCTTTCGTTGTAGATGCCGCCGCCGAAGCCGCCGGTCGAGTTGTTTGCGATCGTGCTGTCTAATATCGTCGTCGTGGCGCCGCCGGCGGCGGAGATGCCGCCGCCTGAGTTGGCCATGACGATAACATTGCTAAGCGTGAGCATGCCGCCATACGGGCTCGAGATGCCGCCGCCATCGAGGCCCGTGTTGTCGGAAACAGTGGTGCTGGTGAGCGTCATCGTGCCGCCAGCATTGAAGATGCCGCCGCCGTAGCTGCTGGCCGTATTGTCTTCGATCGTGCTGCCGTTGTCCGTCAGTGTGCCATTGTTGAAGATGCCGCCGCCGCCGTAGACGCCGCCAGTGTTCTGTTCGATCAGGGTGCCGGCGAGCGTGATCGTGCCATAATTGTAAATGCCGCCGCCCTCGCTGGCCGAGTTGTTTTCGATGGTGCCGCCATCGTCGGTCAGCGTGCCCACGTTGACGATGCCGCCGCCGTAAGTCGCCGAGTTGTTTTCGATCGTGGTGTCGGTGATCGAAAGCGTGTTTTGGCTCCAGATGCCGCCGCCGTTAGTCGCCGAGTTGTTTTCGATGGTGCCGCCATCGTCGGTCAGCGTGCCGTTGTTGAAGATGCCGCCGCCGCCGTTAGTCGCCGAGTTGTTTTCGATCGTGGTGCCCGTGAGCGTGATCGTGCCTTGATTCAAAATGCCGCCGCCCTGGCTGGCCGAGTTGTTTGCGATCGTGCTGTCTAATATCGTCGTCGTGCCGCCGCTGTCCTCGTAGATGCCGCCGCCGAGGTAACCAGCGGAGTTGGCCATGACGATCACATTGGTAAGCGTGAGCATGCCGCCAGAGCTCGAGATGCCGCCGCCGCTGCCGGTGGTCGGGGCCGTGTTGCCGGCAACCGTGGTGCTGGTGAGCGTCATCGTGCCGTTCAGATTGGCGATGCCGCCGCCGTCGGCGCTTTGACCGGTGGCCGAGTTGTCTTCGATCGTGCTGCCGTTGTCCGTGAGTGTGCCCACGTTGAAGATGCCGCCGCCGCCGTAGCTATATGCGGCGGTGGCGGTGTTCTGTTCGATCATGGTGCCGGTGAGCGTGGTTGTGCCACCATTGTCAATGCCGCCGCCCTGGCTGGCGGAGTTGTTTTCGATGGTGCCGCCATCGTCGGTCAGCGTGCCGCCGTTATAGATCCCGCCGCCGTAGCCGCTGGTCATGTTGTCCTCGATCGTGCTGGCGTCGCCCAGCGTCATGTAACCGTAGTTCTCGATCCCAGCGCCACCGCCGGCCGTGTTGCCGCTGATCGTGCTGCCGGTGTCCGTCAGTGTGGCGTCGTACCAGTTCACGATGCCGCCTCCGACGTCGCTGGCCGTGTTGTCCTCGATTGTGGTGCTGGCGAGCGTCAGGGTGCCCTCGTTGAAGATGCCGCCGCCCTGGGCGGCCGAGTTGTTCTCGATCGTGGTGCCGGTGATCGAAAGCGCGCTATCGCCGACGACGATGCCGCCGCCCGAGTTGTTTGCGATCGTGCTGTCTAATATCGTGCTGTCTAATATCGTCGTGTTGCCGCCCTGGTTGATGTAGATGCCGACGCCTGAGTTGGCCATGACGATCACATTGGTAAGCGTGAGCATGCCGCCATACGGGCTCGCGATGCCGGCGGTTGGGGCCGCGTTGTTCTCAATCGTGGTGCCCGTGAGCGTCATCGTGCCGCCGCCGGTGAAGATGCCGCCGCCGTAGCCGCCGGCCGAGTTGTCTTCGATCGTGCTGCCGTTGTCCGACAGTGTGCCGTTGTTGTTGGCGATGCCGCCGCCTGAGCCGGTGACGGTGTTCAGTTCGATCAGGGTGCCGGCGAGCGTGGCCGTGCCATAATTGAAAATGCCGCCGCCCCCGCCGGCCGAGTTGTTTAGGATGGTGCCGCCATCGTCGGTCAGCGTGCCGTCGTTATAGATCCCGCCGCCGGAAGTCGCCGAGTTGTTCTCGATCGTGGTGCCCGTGATCGAAAGCGTGTTTCCGTTGAAGATGCCGCCGCCCCCGCTGGCCGAGTTGTTTTCGATCGTGCTGCCGTTGTCCGTGAGTGTGCCTACGTTGAAGATGCCGCCGCCGCCGCTATATGCGGCGGTGGCGGTGTTCTGTTCGATCAGGGTGCCGGCGAGCGTGATCGTGCCTTGATTGAAAATGCCGCCGCCCGCGCTGGCCGAGTTGTTTTCGATGGTGCCGCCATCGTCGGTCAGCGTGCCGTCGTTATCATTGAAAATGCCGCCGCCCTGGCTGGCCGTGTTATTTTCGATCGTGCTGCCATCGTCGGTCAGTGTGCCCGTGTTGTAGATGCCGCCGGCGTTGCCGCTGGCCACGTTGTCCTCGATCGTGCTCGCGTCGCCCAGCGTCATGTAACCGGTGTTCGCGATCCCAGCGGCAGAGGCGGCCGTGTTGCCGCTGATCGTGCTGCTCATGAGCGTCAGCGTGCCGTCGTTATCGATGCCGCCGCCGTCGCCGGCCGAGTTGTTTGCGATCGTGCTGTCTGATATCGTCGTCGTGCCGCCGGGGTAGTCGTAGATGCCGCCGCCGCCACCAGTGGGGGCCGAGTTGGCCATGACGATCACATTGGTAAGCGTGAGCGTGCCGCCAAAGTTCGAGATGCCGCCGCCGGCCTCACCGGCCGAGTTGCCTTCGATTGTGGTGCCGTTGAGCGTCAGGGTGCCATTGCTCGAGATGCCGCCGCCAAGGCCGGAAGAGGCCGTGTTATTTTCGATCGTGCTGCCGTTGTCCGTCAGTGTACCCGCGTTTGAGATGCCGCCGCCCCACTGGCTGGTCGAGTTGTTTTCGATCGTGCTCGCGTCGCCCAGCGTCATGTAACCGCCGTTCTGGATCCCACCGCCGCCCGTGTTGCCGCTGATTGTGACGCTCATGAGCGTCGCGTCCGACGTGTTGTAGATGCCGCCTCCCACGTTGTTGTCGATCGTGCTGCTCGTGAGCGTCAGTGTGCCGTACCAGTTCACGATGCCGGCTCCGACGTTGTTCTCGATCGTGGTGTCGGTGATCGAAAGCGCGTTTTGGCTATAGATGCCGCCGCCGGCGCCGCCCGAGTTGTTTGCGATCGTGCTGTCGAATATCGTCGTCGTGCCGCCCTCGCCGGTGAAGATGCCGCCGCCGTCAGCGGGGGCTGAGTTGGCCATGGCGATCACATTGGTAAGCGTGAGCATGCCGCCAAAGGCGTTCGAGATGCCGCCGCCATAGGCGGCGGAGTTGCCGGTAAGCGTGGTGCTGGTGAGCGTCATCGTGCCGCCAATATTGGCGATGCCGCCGCCGTAGTTGCCGGTCGTATTGTGTTCGATCGTGCTGCCGTTGTCCGTCAGTGTGCCATTGTTAAAGATGCCGCCGCCGCCGCAGCATCCCGCGCTGGTGTCGGTGTTCTGTTCGATCAGGGTGCCGGCGAGCGTCATCGTGCCTGAATTGGAAATGCCGCCGCCCCCGCTGGCCGAGTTGTTTTCGATGGTGCCGCCATCGTCGGTCAGCGTGCCGTCGTTATAGATCCCACCGCCCTGGCTGGCCGTGTTATTTTCGATCGTGCTGCCATCGTCGGTCAGCGTGCCGCTGTTATAGATCCCGCCAGCGCCACCGCTGGCCGTGTTGTCCTCGATCGTGCTCATGTCGCCCAGCGTCATGTAACCGTAGTTCTCGATCCCAGCGCGCAGCGCCGGCCGTGTTTCCGCTGATCGTGCTGCTCATGAGCGTCAGTGTGGCGTCGTACCAGTTCACGATGCCGCCTCCGACGTTGTTTTCGATCGTGGTGTCGGTGATCGAAAGCGTGTTTTCGCTGAAGATGCCGGCACCGAAGACGCCGGCCGAGTTGTTTGCGATCGTACTGTCAAGTATCGTCGTCGTGCCGCCGCTGTCCTCGTAGATGCCGCCGCCGTAACCAGCCGGGGCTGAGTTGGCCATGACGATCACATTGGTAAGCGTGAGCATGCCGCCAGAGCTCGAGATGCCGCCGCCAACGCCGGCGGAATCGTTGTCGGAAACAGTGGTGCTGGTGAGCGTCATCGTGCCGTTCAGATTGACGATGCCGCCGCCGTAGCCGTTGGTGGCCGAGTTGTCTTCGATCGTGCTGCCGTTGTCCGTCAGTGTGCCTGCGTTGAAGATGCCGCCGCCGCCGCAGCATTGCGTGGCGGTGGCGGTGTTCTGTTCGATCAGGGTGCCGGCGAGCGTGATCGTGCCTTGATTGTAGATGCCGCCGCCCTGGCTGGCCGAGTTGTTTTCGATGGTGTCAGCGCTCAGCCTGAGTGCGGCACCGTTCAGAACGACGATCGCGGACGTGCCCGAGAAGTTCTGGATCGTGAATCCCTCGATCGTCACGCCGGTGGTGCCGGCCGCGACCGTGAATCCGGGCGAGGACTGTGCGCTCGGAGTGGTGCCGTCCAAGACCGGGCTCTCTCCCGTGTCGGCTTCGATCGTCAGGTTCGAAACAGCGACCGTGTCGGACTCGTTATAGCCGTTGCCTGTTTCCACGAGGATTGTGTCGCCGGCGGCGGCCGTGTTGATGGCGGCCTGGATCGAAAGGAATCCGGTGGAGGGGGTCAGCCCGTCGGGTGTGCCAGTGTCGGCCGAATTGACGTACCACAAGTTGGAGAGCAGCGTGCGGGGCTCGAGCGCCTCCAACGCGAATCTTAAGGCCGGGCGAAACGACCGGCGGGGAACGCGCCGGCGCGGAGAAGAAGAGAGAACGCGCGGGGACCTTGGGGCAGAGCATCGACTTGGGACGCATGGGGCCTACTCCTGGGTTCGATGAGTTCAGCAGCGATCCGTGGGGAAAATCAACAACTCCGGCGCGCACTCCGAACGCAGGGCCTGTCGGGGCCCTTTTTCTAGACAGAGGACGAAGGTTACGCTAATCACATGGCTCGGAGCGGGACGAAAACCGGACGCGGAATTTCCAAGAATCGAAAAAAGATGCGCTTTTGGCGGGCGACTCGCTGACAGCCGGTGGGTCCGAAGTCCTTTGTGCTTGGGTCCTTCGTCCATGGGTCCCAAGACCTTGGGTCGTTGGGCACACCGATCCGCATTGACGAGCGCCCGCCAGCTACTGCCAGCCTCATTCTTTCGCGGTGCCTGAGCACCAAGGACTTAAGGACCAACGACGAGCGCGTTGCCTTGAAGCATCGTGCCCGGGAGACCATGCAGGGAATCATTGAATCAATCGGCACGTACCGGCTATACTCAGACTCGATCGAGCGTCTTTCCGCCCGGAAGCCCTCGGAGTCTGGAGGCAGGCCTGTGTCCGTGCCTGGGGAGGCTCACGACAGCGACAGCGACCGATCGCTCGCGGACGCCCGGGCGGGATCGCCCGAGGCACTGGGAAACGCCCTGGAGGCGCACCGCCGTTACTTGCTGCTCGTGGCCGAAAAGGAGCTGGCGCCCGACCTGCGCGCCAAGGGAGGGGCATCCGACCTGGTCCAGGAGACCTTCATCGAGGCCCAGCGCGATTTCGAGCAGTTCCGGGGAGAATCGGGCGACGAGTTTCGCGGCTGGCTGCGCCGGATCCTCTTGCACAATCTAGGGGCGTTCACGCGGCGGTTTCGCGACTGCGGCATGAGGGACGTCGGCCGGGAGGTCGGCCTCTTGGGCAACGGCTCGGAGGGACAGCCGGTCGAAGTCCTGGCGGCGGAGTCGGCAACCCCGAGCGCCGTCGCGATGGCGCACGAGCAGTCCGTGGCGCTTCAGGGGCGCTCGATCGGCTGCCCGGCGAATACGGCCGAGTGATTCGCTTGCGCTACGACGACAACCTCACCTTCGAGCAGATCGGACAGGAGATGGGCCGTTCGCCGGAGGCAGCGCGAAAGCTCTGGGCGCGGGCGATGGATTGTCTGCGCGAGGAGTGGCGATGCGCCCGATGAACGACGGCGCGACCGGCCCTTGGGACGACGAGCGCTACGTCGCCCGGCTTGCGGACCAGGACGACGCGATGGCCGCGGGCGGCCCGTATTCGACCGTCGCCGACGACGCCTCCGGCCTGTCCGTCGAGCTGCAACGGCGGCTCAAAGACGACGTGGCGTGGTGCGAGTTCGTGCGCTCGGCATGGACCAAGCTCGGCGACGGTACGCCGGCGGAAGAAGGCCAATCGGTTGCCGATGCGAGCGACCCGACCCGGTTCGGCCGGTTCGAGGTGCGGCGCGAGCTGGGGCGGGGGTCGTTCGGGGTGGTTTTCCTGGCGTACGATCCCAGGCTGCGCCGGCAGGTCGCGCTCAAGGTGCCCCGGCCCGAGGTCCTGGTGACGGACGAGATGCGCCGGCGGTTCGAGCGCGAGGCGCGCGCCGCGGCCGGGCTCGACCATCCCAACCTGGTGCCGGTCTTCGACGCGGGCGAGGAAGGATCGATCAGCTACATCGCCTCGGCGTACTGTCCCGGGCCGACGCTGGCGGCGTGGTTGAAGGCTCGCCCGGGGCCGGTGCCCCCGCGTCTGGCCGCGCGGATCGTGTTGAAGCTTGCTCAAGGAGTGGCGCATGCCCACAGCCGGGGCGTGCTGCACCGCGACCTGAAACCGGGCAACGTCATCATGGAGCCGAATCCCGGAGCCGCGGCCGGGTGCCTCGAGGACGACGGGCTCGACGGCAATCCCCGCGTGACCGATTTCGGGCTGGCCCGGCTCAGCACCACGGGCCAGGAGGCGACCGCGGCGACCCAGACGGGAGCGATCCTGGGCACTCCCTCCTACATGGCCCCGGAACAGGCCCAGGGCGGTGGTGCGGAGGTCGGTCCCGCGGCCGATGTGTATGGCCTGGGGGCGATCCTTTACGCCCTGCTGGTCGGCCGGCCCCCCTTCCAGGCCGACTCGGTGCTCGACACGCTGCTGTTATTGCGCACCCAGGAGCCGGTGGCGCCCTCTCGTCTGCGGCCGCGAACGCCGCGCGACCTCGAGACAATCTGCCTCAAGTGTCTGTGCAAGGAGCCGCACCGGCGGTATACGACGGCGGAGTCGCTGGCCGACGATCTGGATCGGTTCCTGGCGGGGCATCCGGTGCGTGCGCGCCGCCTCGGCCCGGTGGGCCGGTTGGCGCTCTGGTGCCGCCGCCAGCCGGCCCTGGCCGCGACGATCGCCGCGGCAATTCTGGCCATCACCGCCGTCGCGTCAGCCGGGGTCTGGCGGGTCGTGCGCGAGCGCGATCGCTACCGCGCCGAGCGCAACCGCGCCCAGGTCAACCTGGCGCGGGCACTGACCGGCGAGGCACGGGCCTTGATGAAAGCCCGCGAGACCGGCTGGATGTTCACGGCCCTCGATAACCTGCGCGAATCGGCCCGGCTGGCGGGCCCGGCGGCCGACCGCACCGAGATCCGCGAGCTGGCCATCGAGTGTTTCGGCTCGGAGGACCCATGCTTCCGCCTGGCGCAGACCTGGGAAGGTCCCAAAAGCGCGGTAACGGCGACGGCTTTTAGCCCCGACGGCGGGTTGGTCGCATCCGGCTCGCGCGACGGGACGGTCCGAATTTGGCCAGTAAGCGGCGATCATCCCCGCGCTGTCCTGCCCGGCCCCGCGGAGGGTGTGACGGGCGTTGCCTATCATCCCCAGGGCGGCTGGCTGGCGGCGTCCACCGCCCTTGGCTCGGTGCGGATCTGGAGGATCGGCGGCGCGGGGAAACGGGCCCTCCGCTGCGTGTGTTGAAAGACGAAGCGGGCGTTTACGCGCTGCGGTTCTCTCCCGACGGGGAGTGGCTCGCAACGGGGAGTGGGAACGGACTGGTGCGCCTGATCCCGTTCGAGGCCGTGGCGCCTGACCCCGTCGCGCGGGCCAAGGAGAGAGGCCGAACCCTGACCGGCCACTCCAAGCGCGTCGGCGACCTGGCGTTTTCCGCTGGCGGCAAGCTCTTGGCTTCGATGTCGGATGACGGAGTCGGTTGCGTGTGGGATATGGCGACGGCAGGCCTGATTAGGCGGATTCCCGCAACGGGCGGGGATGCTCCCCGCGGGTTGGCGTTCTACAACTACTCGCAAAACGGCTCCGATGCCCGGCAGACCTTGACCTGGGGCGCGACCGCGAGCTACGGAGTCGCCTGGAGTACGTGTCTCCAGACCAAGCGGGTCTGGACACACCGGCATATGTTTCCGGCATCAGTTACGGGGCTCCGGCAGGATTCCCGAGGGAACCTGTTCACGGCCGGTGACGATGGGAGCCTGAGACTTTGGCGCCTGGGGCCTCTCGGAATCGAGAACGGGTACAAGAGCCTGGCCATCGCAGCCGACCACTTCGGGCCCGCCCTGGCGCTCGACCTCAGTCGAGACGATGGGTGGGTCGCCGTGGGCTACGGGGATGGCCGCGTGCGGCTCTGGCAGTTGGTGGAACCGCTCGAGCGCGCCTTCATGATGGGCTGGAGCAATAACGTCGTTTTCGCCGGCGGCTCGCGGCGACTGGTCACTCCCGTCGATGTGATGGATTTCTCGAGCGGAATGCGGCCGGTTTCGCAGGACTATGTCGAAGCCCCGGTGCGCGCGGTGGAGATCCTGGGCCGCGGGGGAGAAATCGCGTATTGCCGGGAGGACGACCTCATTCGGATCTGGGACGGACGCGCTGGTCGCGAGCTGCGCCGGTTGCAGCACGGGCCTCGGGTCCGCGCTCTGGGTTCGAGTTCCAAGGGCGCGATGTTGGCGTCGGGGTCGGACGATGGAACGGTCAAGCTCTGGGACTGGAAGCAGGGCGCCACGCTGTGGACGCTTGCTCCGGGCCTTGGCGCGGCGCGGTCCATCGCGTGGGGCCCGGCGGACCGCGAGCTCGCGGTCGGATACGATCACGGCGTGGCGCTCTGGGAGGTCGCCCGTCCCGGACATGCTCCCCGAAGGCTCGAGGCGGACGGGCCTTCTCCCCACGTGGTCGCCTTCTGCGCCGACTCGCTCGCGGTCTCGGCCGCGGATGGCGCGATCGCGATCCTTGACCCAGGCTCGGGCCGACGCCGGCGGATGCTGCGCGGGCATTCGGCCCGGATTGTGGCGCTGGCGTTTGCCGCCGACGGCCGGCGGCTCGTATCCACGGCAGCCGACGACACGGTTCGAGCCTGGGACGTCAATTCTGGGACGGAAACGGCCGTGATCACCGCCGACGGGCTCGGCGCTGCCTTCGCAGCGGTCGACCGGACGGGGCGCTACGCGATCACCGACATGTACCCCCGCATGGCGGTCTGCGACCTGAGCGCCGGAGCGATCGCGTTTCGGGTACCGCAATACGGTACGAGCGGCCGGTTCAGTGCCGATGGGTCGGAGTTTCTGGTGGGGACAAACGAAGGCGCAGTGCGGCTCTATGCGATGGCGGCGGTCGACCCGGCGCGGGGGGCCTACCCAGGTCGAAGCGGTGCGACGCCGCGCGGCGAGCCAGCCGAGCTGAAATCGTACGTGGAGCTGGTGCATGGCACCGACAAGCCCGCCATGTGGGGAATGGCCGCCAGCCCGGATGGACGCTGGATCGCCATGGCCGGGCACGACGCCATCGTCAGGCTGCGGAATGCTCGAGTGCTGACCCAGGTCCGCAGGCTTACCGGCCACTCGAACTTGGTCTGGTGCGTCGCTTTCAGTCCCGACTCGAAGCTGCTCGCCTCCGGCTCCGCCAATGAGCGTGGCGGCGAGATCAAGGTGTGGGACGTGGAGACGGGACGCCAGGTCTTTCATCTCGAAGGGCACGCCGGCCTCGTGACCGCGCTGGCGTTCGTGCCGGGCCGCCCGTGGTTGGTGTCGGGCTCGAAGGAGGGTACGGTCCGTCTCTGGGACGTCACGAGCGGTCAGACGCTGGGAGTGCTGCACGGCTTCGACGCGTGGGTGAGCGGACTCGCGGTCAAGGGCGACGGCCGCTGGCTGGCGGCCGCGTGCCAGGATGGCAGCGTTGCCGTGTGGGACGTCGGCCGCTTCGGCGCGCCGCCGGCCGCGCCCGATCGCGTGCTCTTGGGCCATAACGCCCCGGTGCACTCCGTGGCGTTTCACCCCGACGGCCGCTGGCTTGCATCGGGCTCGGAACTGGGAACGATTATCTTGTGGGATGGCACTTCGTTCCAGAAAATCGTGCGGCTCCGGGGCGGCACGGGCCAGATTCGCGGCCTCCGATTCAGCGGGGACGGCGGGCTCTTGGCGACGTGGGCCTACCAGGGCCCGACGATCGTCTGGGACCTGCTAGAGCTCCGCCGCAGCCTGGGGGCGATGGGGTTGGATTGGTGACGGGGCCTTGACGTCTCGAGACCCAAGCGATTAATCTGAAGAAAAGTCATTGCTCGTGACGGGTAGTGGACATTCGGCTAAGGCGGCCCCGCTGTGCGGACTGACGCACGGTCGGGGTTTTTTTATTTCTTCCTCTGGCGGGTGAGCGACCTCGATCGCGTACGTCAGGCGATTCCTCTTGGTGGCAACGGCTGCCGCGCCGCAGGCCCTGACATGGGTGGTCCGCAAACGACTCGGCGGCCCGGACCTCAAGTACCCGGTGGAGACCTTGCTTAGGCGCGTTTGATCGTGATCAGATTCAATAACCAGAGGATATCGATATGAGCACGTCCACGCAAATCGAGGGACGCCGGGGCCAGAAGTCGCCCAAAGGCCAGGCGAACTCTCGATCGGCTCAGCGGCCCGGGTGGCCGCCCGAATGAGCGCCGATGATCGAAAGAGAGCGAACCATGAGCGCGACCGGCCTGAAGGCGTTCGACAGCACCTTGCAGTTGACCAACACCTGGCTTCACGAGTTGTCCGAGGAGCTGGGTTGGGCGGACCGCTTCCGGGCGTACCACGCGCTGCGGGTTGTCCTGCACGCCCTCCGCGACCGGCTGACGGTGGAGGAAGTGGCGGCCTTGGGCGCACAGCTTCGTCGCAGTTGCGCTCGTTGTGGCCCTGAACGCGACCACTCTTCGTCGATCGAATATGTCCGCGTCGGGATGGCGCAGCGTGTGGCACGGTCGGCTATCCTCAAGATTGAAAGTGAGCGAATCGTCATGAGACTTCCCATGCAGATCACATTCCACAACATGGCGCACGATGCGGACATCGAGTCGGCCATCCGTGCCAACGGGGAGTGGCTCGATAACTACTACGACCGGATCATGAGCTGCCGGGTCGTCGTCGACCGCCCGCACTTGCACCACCAGGAGGGGAACCTCTACCAGATCCGGATCGACCTGAAGGTGCCGGGGCGCGAGCTGGCGGTGAAGCGCGAGCCGGCCGAGCATACCGATTACAAGGACCTTGACATCATGATCCGCGAAGCCTTCGATGAGGCGCGCCGGCAGTTGGAAGACTACGCCCGCCGCCAGCGCGGCGAGGTCAAGGCCCGCGAATCGCTGCCCCACGCGCGCGTCGCCAGGGTCTTCCCGGAGACCGGATACGGCTTTCTCGCGACGCCCGACGGCCGGGAGGTGTACTTCCACAAAAACAGCGTCGTCGATGCGAACTTCGAGGTCTTGACGGTGGGAACCGAGGTGCGCTTCGTCGAGGAGCTGGGCGACAAGGGGCCGCAGGCCAGCACCGTGACACCCGTGGGGCGGCACAGCCATCTTTGACCTGTTACCGAGCATCCCTGGATGAGAAGGAGATCCCGATGAGCAAGCAGACGCCAATCAAGGGAAGACAGGGCCAGCCGCCGCCCGCGAGTCAGGAGCACGTTCTGACTTCCGTGCGTCCTTCAACAAGTTCGTCGCAAGCCGCGCCGACCTCCATGAAGGCGGCTGGGGATCACGCCACCAGAGCGAAAGGTTCGAGTCCGACCCACGAGCAGATCGCCGCCCGTGCCTATGAGCTCTGGGAGGCCCACGGCCGGCACGCGGGGGCTGACCGCGACGACTGGTTGGAGGCCGAGCGGCTCCTGCGCGGTGAGGCCCGATAATCCCACCCGAATAAGGCGTCCGGACTGCTGCCGGGTGAACGGTCGCAAAAAGTCGTGTTTCGGTTCCTGACACCTTTGCCCGCGCGACGTGAGGTTGCGCGTGTGACTCACTCGCCATTCCCTCGGGATGGAGCGGTCGGGATGATCTCGATTGGTCAGTTCTGGACGCGGACCCGCCAGGGACTCACGCGCCCGGCGTTCCTTCGGTTGGGTGCGAGCGCGCCTGCGCGGCCGGCTTGCAGGCAGCTCGAACGTCAACTTCGACGCCGGACACTGCGAAACCGGCTCGATTGTCTGCGAAAGAAACTTTCCACCGAAGCTTAGAAGGAGACTCTCGGCGTGGAGGGGTTCGCTAAATCGAAGGACGTTCATCGGACTTTGATCCGAGTCTTCGATTCGTGGTTCAAGGAAATCGGCTTTCGAAGGAACCGATCGGACAAGTGCGCGTATTTCCGATCCGATGGCCCTGCGAGCGGGACTTTCAGTGCATTCGAGGTTCAGTGCAGCCAATTCGCCCAGGACTGGACAGGCGGTGATTTCACGCTAAACGGTGCCCGGGGCGTGAAGGACGTCAAGTATCTAGGCGGTCCCCACAGCCGCTTATTGTGCTTCATTGATGAGAGTGATCTGCCGGAGGCACTCGAGATCCAGGCGCGAATCGCAGGGCGCATGCCCGACTTGCCGGCAGATCACCCTGTACGCACCTTTGCGGAGCGGCCTGACCCGGAAGGGGCTCAATGGCGCGACCGCATCGCGCACAGACGCGACCCTCCGATCTTTCAATGGGAGCCGGGCAACGATCACTGGTGCAACTACTTCAGTGTCGAGGATGTCCGGGAGTGGGGCCGCTTTCTCCTCCCGCGAATCCTCCCGTTGCTTGATCGGATTCCTCCTGTTCCTGATTAATGATCGCGGTCTACTGTTGCATGACCCTCGGATGCAATCGAGCGTCAGAGCGCACCCGGTGCGCGGAGTAAGTCGTAAACAGCGAACCACTTTGCAATTCAGACGTAAGACGCCGGGGCCGCAGGCGGGCGCAGGACGCCCCCGGCGGCGACGCATTCCATCCGAGAAATCGCCGCCGGACCCGAGCCGCCTTCGCGAGCGAACCTTGGTCGCCCGCTTCGTGTTCGTTCTGTCCCGCCGGACGGGCTCCTTCCGATGGCCACCAAGGATGTACCTGCGTTCAACATCCGGACTCGAGATCGACACGGCTCAGTGTATGTGGAGATTTCCACCGACCCGTCGCCTTTCTTCTCTTCGCGTCCTTCGCGCTCTTGGCGGTGAGAATCCGACCGCAATGACTTGCGAATCCCGACCACGCGGCGCGGGAAATCGAAGACACCCACTTTCGCGGATCCGGATCGATGTCTGCTCGCAGCGAGCGCCCAGGATCGCCCACACGCTTTGATGGTAAAAAGTTGGGTGTCTGGCAATACTGATGAAATACTTTCGCGTTCCACGGCGTCTCGCGTCAGTTTGCCACGTCACGATCAGAATGCGCAGGCCAGTTACCAGGGCGGTTTCTAGCCATGAACGTCCATTCATCCGAATCGGCCGATGATGTCCTCCGCGTCCGCGCTCAAGCGGCTCGTCTCGAGGTCATGATCAGCAGCACAAGCCTCGATCTCCCCGAGCATCGCCAGCAGGTGATGGACGCCATTCTTCGGATGGGCCATCACCCCCTGGCGATGGAGCACGGTTCCGCGATGTCCGATTCTGACGCGATCAGCATGTCACTCGACATGGTCGACAAAGCCGATCTCTACGTCGGGATCTTCGCGGAACGCTACGGCCACAAGCCCGAGGACCAAAAGCGCAACCCGCAAGGATTATCGATCACCGAGCTCGAATACCGGCGGGCGCTCGATCAAAAGAAGCCGGTTCTCCGATACCTCGCGCACAACGATCATCAGTATAAGCGAGCGCAGTTCGAGACCGATCCCGACAGCCGCGCCAAGCTTGATGCGCTCAAGACCCAGATGATGCAGGGCCATATCTGCGGCTTCTTCAAGTCGGCCGAAGACCTGCGCGCGTTGGTCGTCCAATCTCTGAGTCAGGTCCAGATCGATCTCCGACCGTCCGCGGCCGATGCGGGGCCGCCCCCGAAACCTACGCTGCCGGCGCCGCCGGAGGTGTACGCGGTACCAGAATACAAACTGACGAACAAATTCGTCGGCCGCAGCAGCGAGCTCACGATGCTCGATGACTGGGCCAGGTCGAGCGATGCGATCCTGGTGGTCGAAGGAATTGGCGGCCTGGGCAAGAGTGCGGTGACCTGGGAATGGATGCAGAATCGCGCGCCGGCGGCGATTCCGAACCTGGCGGGGAGAGTCTGGTGGAGCTTTTATGAGCGGGGAACGTCGATGGTCACGTTTGTGCGCCATGCGCTGGCCTATATCACGGGCGAGGACCCCGATGCGCTCACCAAGGATTCGTCGCACTACCAGCGCGGGCAGCGACTGCTGAGGGAGCTGCGCCTCCGGCCGTTTCTGCTCGTCCTGGACGGGTTCGAGCGCGTGCTGACTGCGTATCACCGCCTCGACAAGGCGCAGATTCCCGACGAACAAGTCGACAGCGATCTACGCGACTGCATCAATGCGCCCGATGGCGAGTTATTGACCCAGTTGCTTGGCTGCGGCCCGTCCAAGATTCTGATCAGCACGCGGCTTTTTCCCACCGGGCTCGAGGATCGCGGCAGCCACAGGCCGATTGCGGGCGTCGCGCACCACGAGCTCGACGGCCTCTCCCCGCCCGACGCGCTTGCGCTGGTGCGCCAGGCCGGCGTGAAGGGGGATGAGAAGGCCATTCTCGCGTTCGCCGACCAGTTCGGGCGGCACAGCCTGCTTCTTTTGATCGTTTGCGGCATGATCGCCGACTATCGCAAGAAGCCGTACGACTTCGACGCCTGGCGAGCCGACCCGATCTACGGCGGCGGGCTCAAGCTGAGCGAGGTCGAGCTCAAGCAGCGATCCACACATATCCTTCATTACGCGCTGCGCGGGCTGAACGAGCAGACGCGCAAGCTGCTGTGCCGCATCGCGGTGATCTCGGAAAACGCGACCTATGACACGCTGGCGGTGCTCAATCCGTTTTTGCCGCCACGGCCCGCGGAGGTGGATGAGCCGAGCGATCCATCCGAGGGTTGGCGATGGCGGCGTTTATCCGACGAGAAGAAAAAGGAAGCAGAAGCCGCCTTTCACGAAGCTCGGGAAAGCTATCGCCGCTATCAAGAGGAGCTGCGTGCCTATCTGGCGAGTGCGGAATACCGGCAGGGGGTGACGGCGTTCGATCGGGCCCTGGAGGAGCTGGAGAATCGCGGCCTGCTGCAATGGGATCGCGAGGCAAATCGGTACGAGATGCATCCGGTGGTGCGCGGCCATGCGGCGGAATTACTCGAGGAGAGCGATCGAACCGAGACGTTTCTCAAAGTTCGCGACCATTTCGCCAGCCTGCCGCCGGACGAGCTGGACAAGGCAACGGAGCTGGCGCATGTCGCCCACAGCCTCGAAATCTATCGGTGCCTCGTGGGAGCTGGGAAGCTGGACGAGGCGGCGAGTTTCTATCGCGGGGAATTGAGCAAATACACTCTTCCGCCACATCGGAGCGTATTCGGTCGCCGTGGAACTGTTAAGGCCTCTCTTTCGCAACGATCTCAGCGGGCTGCCCTGTCTCGGTTCCGCATCGGATCGGGGCTACATCCTTAACGACTTGGCAGGTGCCTACGACAACTCAGGGCGCGAGGAAGATGCGATCGGAGTCTACGGGAAGGCGTTGCAGCTTGATCTGCAAGAAGAAGACTGGACCAATGTAGCCACGGTCTTGCGGAATCTGGAGATCTCCCTTGGCAAACTCCAGCGGCGATCGGAAGCGGCGGCGGCGTTAACTTTGGCACGTGAACTGGGGGAAGCCGCCGGGGATGAAGACGGCGTCTCGATGGCGATTTTCAACCAAATGGCGGGTGCCGTTCAACAAGGCCGATTCGCCGAGGCCGAAGTGCTGGCCGCCGAGTTCAGCCAGCGACCGCAACCGCACGCAGGGGCGTACACGCCGGGCGACGCGGAGCTTTGGCGCTGCTGGGGCCAGTTCTCTCAGGGAAAGCTGACCGACGCCGAGTGGCAAACGGGCTACGACCTCACTGTGCGGCATCGCAACGTCTTCATGCAGCATGAGTTCCTCGCCTTGCGCGGAATGGGATTTATGCCAGGATCGGCCGGCCAGGGCGTTGGAGGCGATCGAACAGGCACTTCAGATCACCAAGAAGCTGGGCACGCCGCGTCCCGATTATCACGACCTGCGTGCCTGGGCCTTGGCGCGAGCCGGACGCACGGCCGATGCCCAGGCGGAGCTTCAGGCGGGTGCCCAGCGCCTCATCGCGGCAGAAGCCTGCCTGGCGCTCGGCGATCACGAACGGGCGAGAGCATGTGCGCTCAAGGCTTATCGCCGGGCCTGGGGTGAAGGGCCGCCGTTTATTCGTTGGTACGACCTGGAGCGCAGCCGGGCCCTCTTGAAACAACTGGGCGAGCCGGAGCCGCGGTTGCCGGCGTTCGACCCTTCGAAGGTCCCGCCGATCCCGTTCGAGAAGGAGATCCGCGCCGCGATCGAGCGGCTGCGAGCGGAACGAGCGGCGCGCAAAGGTTGAAAGCTAGGCCCAGCGGGATTACGCTTGATCCGCGGGGTTGAGGCTGCCGCAGGGGCTCGCCGCGGGGTGTAAAAGGGTCCCGCGTGAGGACGACCAAGGATGTCTCAAAAACCGGCACGTCCGGTGCGCCCGGCGCCAGCCCCCTCACCCGCCCTTCGGGCACCCTCTCCCCGGAGTGGCGAGGGGAGACCAGGCCGCGACTGGCGTAACCGACGGGCCAGGCTGACCCTCCTCGGCGGCTGGAGTACTTGCAATGATCTCGATCGGTCAGTTCTGGACGCGGACGTGCCAGGGGCTCACGCGCCGGGCGTTCCTCCGGTTGGGTGCGAGCGCACCCTTCGCGGCCGGCTTGCAGGCAAACGGTCAGTCGCCGCCGGCCTCGGCCGGGGCGGGAAGGGCTCGATCGATTCTGCTCGTGTGGCTGGGAGGAGGGCCGAGCCATCTGGACCTCTTTGACCCCAAGCCGAACGCGCCGGCCGAATACCGCGGGCCGCTGGCGACCATCGCGACGAAAACGCCGGGCGTGCAGTTCACGGAGCTGGTCCCGCGGCTGGCGGCGCGGAGCGATCGGTTCGCGCTCGTACGCTCCAACGTCAACTTCGACGGCGGACACCGCGAAGCCGGCTCGATCGCCTTGACCGGGGCGAGCGCCGCCGTCAAGTCGGGGATCTATCCGCCCAATTTCGGCTCGATCGTGGGCCGCCGACGCCCGCCGGGTGGCTTGCCGCCCTTTATCTCGCTCGCGCGTGGACCGATCGGCGATGGCGTCGGCCCAATCCAGGGCTCCGGCGGCGGAACCTGGGGCAAGGGGTACAATCCGTTTCTGATCGGCTGCTCCGAAACCGGCGCGCTGAATATTTCCAGCCTGAGGCTGACCGAAGGGTTGACGCGCGAACGGCTCGCCGATCGCCGGGCCGTGCTGCACGAGGTCGACAGGGCCAGGCGCGGCGCCCAGGCCCATCAGTTTCAGACGTGGGACGACTTGCAAAAGAAGGCTTACACCTTGCTGTCGTCGCCGGATACGCATGTCGCGCTCGACCTCTCGCGCGAGCCGGAATCGGTCAGGAGCGCGTACGGGCAGACTTCGTTCGGGCAGAGTTGCCTCCTGGGCCGGCGGCTGGTCGAGGCCGGCGTCCCGTACGTGCAGGTCAACTGGAGCCAGTTTGTCGAAGTGTACTACCCGTTCTCCGACTACGGCTGGGATACCCACGCCGACAACTTCGGCCTCCTCTGCGACTGGCATGGCCCGCTGCTCGACCGCGTGTTGGCGACGCTCCTGGACGACCTGGAGCGCCGCGGGCTGCTGGAAACGACGCTTCTTGTCTGCATGGGGGAATTCGGCCGGACGCCGCGAATCAATTCGATCGGCTCGCGCGACCACTGGCACCATTGCTACTTCTCGATCTGGGCCGGTGCCGGGGTTAAACCCGGCCGCGTCGTCGGCCAGAGCGACCCCCGCGGCGAGCATCCGCTGACCGATCCGATCACGCCGGCCATGGTCGGAACCACGATGCTGGAATGCGCGGGGATCGGCTCTAAGGACCGCTCGGAGCTTCGGGTGCTCGAAGGCGGACGGGTGATCCATGAGCTATTCTAGAACCTCGGCTCCGGAGCCCGTTCGGCTGACTCGCGATGGGGCGCGGAAAATCGCCCCGGTGTTCATTGACGGCGGCGAAGCGATCGTCTACGCAGCGCACGAGCGGCCCAACCTGGTGGCGCTCGTTCGGCTTGACTGGCGGCGCGGAACGCGCGAGCGGGTCCTGCCGAAAGTCGTCAATCACCAGTTCGACCCGGCCTTCTCGAGCGACGGTCACTTTCTGGGTTATTCCCGGACGACGACCAGCCCCCAAAGCGAGCTGGTTATCCGCGACCGGAGCGCCTCGCGCGAGGTGACCTTCCGCCCGCGCGACTCGCGGGCGACCGTCCGGTACCCGTCTTTCGCGCCCGACGGCTCGCGGGTGGTGTTCAGTCTCTCGGACGAGGGCGGCCAGCAGATCGCGACCGTGAATCTGAAGGGCCAGGGCCTGGCGATCCTGGCGCCGTCGGCGGGCATCAGCGGATGGCCGGCCTATTCGCCCGACGGCAGGCGCATCGCGTTCGCTTCGAGCCGGGACGGCGACTTCGAGATCTACGTCATGGACTCAGCCGGCAGCCACCTCGAGCGCCTGACCAGGAGTCGGGGACGCGACGTGCGCCCCGTGTGGTCCAGCGACGGCCGCCGGATCGCGTTTTCGAGCGCGCGCGACGGCAACGAGGAGATCTACGTGATCGAGCGCCGACGGCTCGGGCCCGCGGAACGTGACGCGCCACCCCGACCGTGATACCGACCCCGCCTGGCACCCCGACGGCCGGCGGCTCGCGTTTGTCTCCGATCGCGGGGGGCAGTGCGACATTTATCTGATCGAGGTCTAGCGCGCCTCTTGCGACGGCGATCTCGCCTTGCCGGTGCTCAGTTATTGTCGACCACCTGGGAGGCTCCCGTAATCGAGAAGTCCTTCCGTGCCGGACTGCCATGGATGTCGAGTCGCGAGGCGCCCGCAACGTCGCCCTCGACGCTCTTGTTCGCGTGGAGCGCCACGCCGGAAGCGCCGCTGATCGAAACTTCGGCTTCTTCCACCACCAGCGCCTCGGCCTTGACCTGACTCGCGCCCGATGCATCGACTTTCAGCGACGCTGCGGACCCCGCAAGGACGATATGCGAGGCACCCGAGGCGTTGGCGACGGCTTGCGACGATTCCACTTTTTCGACAGCGACATCTGCCGCGCCGCTGGTGGTGGCGGTGAACCGATTCACCTTCGTGCCGCCCTTCACCTTGACGCTCGCGGCACCGGAAGCCTCGACTCCATCGAGCTCACCGGCAGTCACTTCGGCCAGGAGCGGCAGTTTCGGGCTGATGCTGGAATTGTCCTTGAGGCGGAGGATCAGCGTGCCGTCGCGGACGACGGATTCGATGAGCGGCACGAGGTTGTCGTCGCCATTGATCTTGACGGTGGGCTTCGCCCCGGGAGTGACCAGGACGGTCACTTGAAGGGCGCTGCCCGCATCAATCGCGTGAAACGCGTCGAACGGCGCGGGCCTCCTCCTTGGCGACGCCGCTGCCTGGAATTCCGGCTACTCCGAACATGACGCTTGGGTTACATCCTGGGGCAAATCCGACGGCCAAAAAGACGATCCCGGCATTTAATCGCATGACGGTAACCTCGCTTCCCTATATCGTGGGCCGGCTTCCGACTCCCGGCTTCATCAGCTAATTCTCGCTTCGAGCGGCCTAATCTTATCCGGCGGCAGGCGGACGGGCCAGAGGACGCGGTTTGAGATTCATCCCCGCAAATATCTCCGCACGATGCGCACATCTTCGGATCGCCGGACGGAGCCGGCTCCCACGAAAGCACGTGCTGATGTGCCGCGCCGCTGTAGGAGGGGGCTCTGTACCCCGATCTGTTGACTCAAGTCAGAGCTTGCGGCCGCCGATTCCGTCGGGTAATTTGACGGGTTACCGGGGCTTCTTCGCCCAGGAAGCGGGTGTGCTTGTATGCCGAATTCCCACCAGGGGGCTAGGAACATGGTCACGCGCTGCGCTCGCGCGGTTATCGCTTGCTCGTGCCGGTTTCGGTTTTCCTCGCCACGGCCGGATGCGGCGGCAGCTCCACGCCGGCGACTTACACCAATGAGGCAGGGAACTACCGGGTTCTGACGGTTGGAAGCACGAAGAATTCCCAGCAGAAGGTCCCTTCTCCGGCCGGTGAGCTCAACCTGTTCGCGATGGAGAACATCGACGCCAACAAGACGACCCGGACCGTGATCTACACCGACTATCCCGTGCAGCTCATGCAGTCGAAGGGCCCCGAAGCGATGCTCGAAGGCGGCGTGCGCGGGATGGGTGGGCAGTGGAACATCGAGAGCCAAAAACCGATTGTCTTGGACGGCCACCCGGGACGCGAGCTTCAGTTTTCCGTGAGCGGGCCCAACGTCCCGGAGAAAGGGGCCGGCAGGGCGCGGCTCTACCTGGTCGGCAGCCGGCTCTACCAGGTGATCATCGTCGGACCGGCTTCGAAGGTCACCGCGGCGGAGCTGAGCGATTTCGTGAGCTCGTTCGAGCTCTTGCGAAAAGTGGCCGTGGCGGCGCCGAGCCCGGTCGTGACACCGGCTGCCGGCGATTCCTCGCAAGTTGCACAGGCCAGGCCGGCGAGCGCGCCGCCCCAGCGCGGTCGATCGATCAGCCGGTCGCAAAACCGGAACCGCGACTGAGCGCCTCCCAACCGGGATCGTCGCGCGTAGCGAGGGCACCGATGCCTGGCGGACGACGGACCGCTCGCCGCGGTCCGGCACGGACATCACGGGCGCCGTCCTCGAAGCCGGCGAATACCCAGCCAAATCCCGAGAACCGGATCGCCCAGGTCGGTAATGCCGGACCAGATCCAACCAAGGCGGCGGAGGTCGCCATCCTAGCAAAGCCTGGCGAGAGCCTGGCCAATCGCCCCGAGCCTAACGGCAACGAGCGGGACCGGTTCCGCGAAGTGGCACGGGAAGGCGCTGTGCTCGTAGGCGCCCGAGTCGGCTACATCGACCCTGGCCGCGACCAGAAAGTCGGAATGATCCAGCCGATCTTCCAGACTGGCAGCAACTATGTTAGCGGCAAATCTCACGGGAAAGACGTTCCGCCGTCGATCACGGTCGTCGCGCGGCCCGGCTACGCCGTGGGTGCGATCAATACCCGGACCGGCCTCTTTCTCGACGCGTTTCAGTTCGTTTTCATGAAATTCGACGACGGACAGCTCGACCCGAGCGATTCCTATACTTCGGACTGGCTGGGCGACCCCCGCGGGGGCGGTGACGGCAAAGCTTCGGGCGACGGCAATCTTGTCGTCGGAATCCACGGCCGCACGAGCGGCCGCGAGGTTGAACATGCTGGGTTTGGTCGTGGCCGAGTGAGTGGAGATCAGGGACATGCTCAAGCAACCCGGCGTCCACGGTTGCCGCCACCTTGCGTTCGTCTTGGTTTTTCAGGTGCTTGCCGGCTGCGGCGGCAGCCCGGCGCCGACGATTTACACCAATGACGAAGGGAACTACCGGATCCTGGCGGTGGGAAGCACGAAGAGCTCCCAGCAGAAACTCGCGTCGCAGGCCGGTGAGCTCATCGTGTTCGCGACGGAAAGCATCGACGGCAACAGGACCTCGCGGAGCGTGACTTACACCGACTACCCCGCAGCGCTCGTGCAGTCGAGGCGCCCCGAAGCGATGCTCGAAGGCCTCGAGCGAGCGATGACACCGGGTGGGCAATGGAGTATCGAGAATCAGAAATCTATTCTCCTCGACGGTCACCCGGGACGCGAGCTTCAGTTTTCGGCGAGCGTGCCCAACAGCTCGGAGAAAGGGGCCGGCAGGGCGCGGATTTACCTGGTCGGCAACCGGCTCTACCAGGTGATCATCGTCGGCCCGGCCTCAAGGGTCACCGCAGCCGAGCTCGGCGATTACGTGGACTCGTTCGAGCTGCTGCGGAAAGTCGCGGTGGCGGCGCAAGGCACGCCCCCGGCGCCTGACCTAGCCGGTTCTCCCCAGGTTGTGCAGGCGCAGCCGGCGGACGCGCCGGCTTCCCCCCTTGCGAGTCGTCCGCCGGAGCCTACTCCCGCCCTGCCGGGGCCCGAACCGGAACCAGAATTTGCAGTTGCCAAGCCTGAGCCGCCGCAACCGGCCCAGGTCGAGGTGCCAGCCAGCAGCCGGCCCGCACCCGGCGAAGGGATCGCCGAAGACAATCTCGCGGAGCGCGACGACCTCAGAAGACCCGCACGCGCCGGAGCGGGCCGGACGACCCAGGAACCGGCTCCGAAGCGTTCGAACCCAGATGAAGTGTACCGATCCATCGAGAAACAGTACCCCAGGGTTCAAGGCGCCGGACCCGGTCCGACACAAGCTGCCAGGATCGCGGGCGGGCCCAATGCGGGGCTGATGCTTTCGTACCGGCCCGAGCCGAACGGTAATGAGCGCGAACGGTTTCTCGACGTCCTGAAGGAGGGCGGCGTGCTTGTCGGGGTTGCAGTCGGTTATATCAACGCATTCGGCGGGCCCAAGGTCGGCATGATCCAGCCGATCTTTCGGGCGAAAAGCGCCACCGTTAATGGAAGGCGACACGGGAGAAACATCCCGACGTCAGTGAGGGTCATCGCCCGGCCTGGATACGCAGTCGGCGCGATCCATACCCGCACCGGCCTCTTGCTCGACGCCTTTCAGTTGGTTTTCATGAAATTGAAGGACGGACAACTCGACCCCGAGAATTCGTACACCTCGAACTGGCTGGGCGACCCCCGCGGCGGCGGCGACGGCGGTGCCTCGGGCGACGGCAACCTCGTCGTCGGAATCCACGGCCGCTCCAACGGCCGCGAGGTCAACATGCTGGGGCTGGTTGTGGCGGAGTGACATTCCGATCCCGCCGAGTTGGACGGAGTAGTCGGGCTACCCGTCGTGTTACTTGCTGCAACAGGAACAGGAGCCCAATGAGCTGGCCGATGGTGTACTTTGTCGCGCGGCACCAGACGATGCCCGCGTGCGGCACGCCGCTCGCGTGCAGAGCAAGATAGTCCCTGTCGAACGTCATGACCACCCGCTCCTCTGTAGTAGCCACGGTGGTCGAAGTAGTATGCCAGGGCGGCATAAACTTCGGCCGGCGTGATGCCGGGGAACATGTCCACGATTTCGTCGGCGCAGTAACCGCGCATCTCGTGCCACACGACGATATCCATCACGCGGATACGGTGACCGGCAATACACGCCTTGCCGCCGCACAGACCGGGTGTTTTCGTGATGTACGGATTCAGGATGTTCTCCATCGGTCTCTCCGTGCGCAAACCTGGTTCGTTGGGGACAGAATTCCCGAACCCATTGTAATGGTTCAGCGTGAAATGTAGATTATATCAATAGGGCCGGGGTGTCGTTGCAACCGACGCACATCGCGCATTCAGCGGATGGACTACTACGGAACTGGCTGAGAATAGCTTCCCCGACAGTCGCCTTTCGCTCCGCGAAAGGCGACAATAGTTTTCGGCCAGCGCATCAGTCGGCGCGGCTCGCCCGAGGGCGGATCCGGGCAGCCGTCTCGCTATTTCGAAAGCCGCTTCGCCTCCTCCACGGCGGCGACGAACTCCTTGCGGTAGCCCGAGGGGTCGTCGGCGAGCATCGGCTGCGGCGATCTCGAGCACGCCGCCGTAGGTCAAGCTTCCCTTGTAGGGCGAGTCGCGCAGGAGCATGCCGAAGCCGGCGACCGCCGCGGCGAACTTCAGGTCGTCCGATGCGTCGGCGAATGGCTGGCCCTTGTCGACCACGCCGCATCTCGAGCAGGCGGCTCGTGTCGCCGTCGGGTTGCTTGTAGCGCAGCTTGACCGTGAACGACTCGTTGCTCGCGCCGCGTCGACTGGCGTCGGCTTCTGTGTACTTGAGCGGGTCGATGCCAGGAATGGTCGCCTCTTCACCGGGTGGAACCAGCTCGTAGAGCGCGGTCACGTGATGGCCCGCGCCGATCTCGCCGGCATCCTTGGTGTCGTCGTTGAAATCTTGATGGGCCATGATCCGGTTTTCGTAGCCGATCAGGCGGAAGGCGCCGACCTTGGCCGGGTTGAACTCGACCTGGATCTTGACGTCCTTGGCGACGGTGACCAGCGTCGAGCCCATCTCCTCGACCAGGACCTTGTAGGCCTCGCGCGGCGAGTCGATGTAGGCGTAGTGGCCGTTGCCCTTGTCGGCGAGCTTTTCGAGGGTGCCGTCCTTGATATTGCCCATGCCGAAGCCGAGCACGCTGAGGAAGACGCCGCTCTTGGCCTTGGCCTCGATCAGCCGGATCAAGCTCGCCCTGCGTTGGTGACGCCGACGTTGAAGTCGCCGTCGGTGGCCAGGATGACGCGGTTGGTGCCGTTCTTGATGAAGTTCTGGGTGGCGATGTCGTAGGCGAGCTGGATGCCCGCTCCGCCGTTGGTCGAGCCGCCGGCCTGAACTGGTCGATGGCCGAGAGGATCTCGGCCTTCTTGATGCACGACGTCGACGGCAGCACCAGTCCCGAGGCCCCGGCGTAGACGACGATGGCGACCTGGTCGTTCTCGCCGAGCTGCTCGACCAAGCGCTGCGAGCGCCCACTGGACCAGCGGCAGCTTGTTGGGCTCGTTCATCGAGCCGGAGACGTCGACCAGGAAGACGAGGTTGCTGGCGGCCGGCGGGACTGGTCGATGGGCTTGGCGGCGATGCCGATGCGGGCCAGCCGGTGCTGCGGCATTCCACGGGCAGCCGGCGACCTCGACATGCACGGCGAACGGATGCTCGCTCGACTTCGAAGGGGGCGCGTCGTGGTAGGGGAAGTAGTTGAGCATCTCCTCGATGCGGACCGCGTCCTTGGGCGGGAGCATGTTCTGGCTCAGGAAGCGCCGGACGTTGGCATAGCTGGCGGTGTCGACGTCGATCGAGAAGGTCGAAAGCGGCTCGCTGCGCCGCCCGGTGGAACGGATTGTCGACGATCTTGTCGTAGGCTTCGGTGTTGTGTTCGGCATCCAGGGAAAAGCCCTCTGCGAGCTCCTGGGCGCCACCCTTCCGCTCGGATTCAGGGCCCTGGCCGCCTGGCTGCCGTCTGGCCAAGTTCTTGGCTTTCCTGCTGCCCATCGCGCCGCCCATACCGCCCATCATGCGCCCTTGCGCCGACGCGCTGGCGTCTGAAAGGGAAGTCGGCGCGACGCCGAGGCTGTCGCTGCTATAGATCTCGTTCGGCGAGCTCACTTTGGCTTGGGCATTTCCCCCGCCGCCGCCGGCCGCCCTGTAGGCGACCTGGCCGGCTTCCGCGGGACCAGCGGCGGCCTTGCTGGCTGGCAGCCCCGCTTCTCGCGCCGATTGGACGCCGCAACCCCCAATCCCGGCTGCAATTCCAGCGAGAACTACGAACAATCCCCACTGCCCGACGGATGTGGTGCGTCTCATGAGAGGCCTCCTGGAAATGACGAGCCTGTGAAATCCGGGGAAAGGGCAAAAATGGAGAAGAGAGCGAGTTACATAATGGTCTGGCCGTTGAATGATCGTACGGCGTCAGTCCGCGTGAAGCGAGAGTTACCGCAGCGCCCTTCCCTGTTCAGATAACGATCGATCGGTCAGTTTCTTAGACGATTGTAAGAAGGATCGGTTCCGGTTTCCAAGGGGACAAAGTTGGGAAGCCTCTGGACGAACGCGGTTGCATCCAGTCTGCTTGGATGGCGAATGGTGCGCGGATGGGCGACCGAATAGCGGGTCGGGAGGTGTGAATGGCGGCTGGAAGTTGGTCGAAGGGAGGTCGGGGCGAGCTCGAGGTCACCCCCCCTGCCCCCCCGCATCAAGGGGGGGAGATGCTGCGGGACGTGCTGGGCAAGAGAACGGGATGCGAACACGTGCCGAATCCAGTCGGTCACGGCCGCGCTTTCATCACTTCAAGGCGGCGCGTGGGCCTTTTCAAAGCCGCAACCTGTCATCGGGGTTTCGCCGTTTGCGCCGCAGTTTTTTTCTTTGCCGCATTCCCGTCAACGTCCCATGCCGAGCCGGTGATACCGGCTCGCGAGCCATACGCCGAGGCAGCATCGCGGCTGGAGCGCTGGATCGCTGCCGAAATGGCGTCCAAGGGCCTGCCGGCCCTTTCGATCGCGCTGGTCAACGACCAGCAAATCGTCTGGGCCAGGGGATTCGGCCGTGCCGATCGGGCGCGGAACGTCCCGGCGACGGCCGAAACGGTGTACCGGGTCGGGTCCGTTTCCAAACTGTTCACGGACCTGGCGGTGATGCAGCTCGTCGAGCAAGGCCGGCTGGACCTCGACGCGCCCGTGAGCCGGTACTTGCCCGAATTTGCGCCCCAGAACCCTTTTGGTGTCGCGATCAGCCTACGGCAACTGATGGCGCACCGCTCGGGATTGGTGCGCGAGCCGCCAGTCGGGCATTACTTCGACCCCGGTCCTCCCTCGCTTCTGGAAGTGGTCCGCAGCCTGGGCCGGACCAAGCTGGTTCTTGAGCCGGGAACGCGCACGAAGTATTCGAATGCCGGCATCGCCGTCGTCGGCGCCGTCGTGGAACGGGTACGGGGCCAGGCGTTCGTCGCGGCGATCCGTTCGTCGCTGCTGGAGCCGATCGGCATGGCGAGCTCGAGCTTCGAGCCCTCGGCAGGCCTCCGGCAGCGAATGGCCTCGGGATTGATGTGGACGTACGACGGCCAGACCGTGGCCACCCCCACGTTCCTGCTCGGGACCGGTCCGGCGGGCAACCTGGTTTCGACGGTCACCGACCTCGGCCGGTTCCTGGCCTTTCTGTTCAGCGGCGGGCGCGGCAAGGGCGGCACGGTGATCGTGAAAGCCGAGACGCTGCGGTCGATGACCGAGCCTCAGCTTGGCAAGAAGGGCGAATCGCCTGCGTTTGGCCTGGGCTTCGCGATCTCGAAGCTGGACGACCACGTCCGGATCGGGCACGGCGGTGCGGTCTACGGCTTCGCGACCGAAGTGGATGCCCTGCCGGATGAGAAGCTGGGCGCCGTCGTGATCACGACCGTCGACTGTGCCAACGGGATCGCGCGCCATGTCGCGGAGTCGGCGCTCCGGCTGATGTTGGCCGCCCGGAAACACCAGCCGCTCCCAGGTCTGGAGACGACCAAGCCCGTTCCACCCAAAACAGCACGCGCGCTCGACGGGCATTACGAAACCCCCGATCGGGCCGTCGATCTTTCCGAGCGCGGCGGGCGGCTCTTGCTCTGGCCCGTGAACGGCGGACTCCGGGTCGAGGTGCGGGGAAAGGGAGACTCGCTCATCGTCGATGATCGGCTGGCATACGGTCCCGGGCTTGCGACGAAGGGGGACCAGGTCGGGCTCGACAACGACTGGCTGCCGCGCCAGCCAGCGGTCAAGCCCGTTCCGTGCCCGGCGCGATGGGAGGGACTGATCGGCGAATTTGGCTGGGATCACGACGTGCTGTATATTCTGGAGAAAGCGGGCCGGTTGCACGCGCTGATCGAGTGGTTCTTTGAATACCCGCTCAAGGAGGAGGGGCCGGATCGATTCCGCTTTCCCGACTCGGGCCTCTACGCGGACGAGCCGCTGATCTTCACGCGCGACGCCAGCGGCGCGCGACCCACGTCGATGCGGCGAGCGTGGTTTTCCGACGCAGGCCGCTCGACGGCGAGAATGGCAAAACCTTTCGGATCACGCCCACGCGGGACGTGGAAACGATCAGGGCGGAAGTGAAGTCGGCCCAACCGCCCCCGGAAACGGGCCGCGCGCGCAAACCCGATCTGGTCGAGCTGGTCAAGCTGGACCCGACGATCCGGCTCGACGTTCGTTATGCGACGAAGGAGAACTTTCTGGGAACCCCGCTCTACCCGACCGTCCGCGCCTTACTCCAGCGGCCGGCGGCCGAAGCTCTGGTGCGGGTTCAGCGCGGACTTGCCGAGAAAGGCTATGGCCTCTTGATTCACGATGCCTACCGGCCGTGGCAAGTGACCAAGCTCTTCTGGGAAGCGACGCCCCTGCCCTCGCGGATTTTTGTCGCCGATCCGTCCCAGGGGTCGAAGCACAATCGCGGGGCGGCCGTCGATCTGACGCTCTTTGACCGCAACACGGGTCGTGCCGTGGCGATGGTCGGCGGCTACGATGAATTCTCGCCCCGCTCCTACCCCGATTATCCCGGCGGAACATCACTACGAGCGCTGGCAGCGCGAATTGCTCCGCAAGGCGATGGAGGCGCGAGGGCTTCACGGTCAACGAGTTCGAATGGTGGCACTTTGATTATCGCGATTGGGACAAGTATCCGATCATGAATGTGCCGTTTGAGGCGGCATCTGGAGAGTGATCAATGGCCGGCCAGTTTTGCCGATTCCCGAGAAAGGCCTGGTGATGATGCGAAGGCGCAAAGAGCGGGGCTTTGAATGGTTCACAAACAGCCCTCTTGACGAGGAAGGGAAAGCCACTCGCGATGTTCGACGCGCTCGCCTGCACCCCCCCTCACCCCCCCTTCGCAAGGGGGGGAAAATGGCGCAAAAAATCAACCGCGACATAACCAGGACCGTATCCCGAGCGCGAGACCTCAACACCGGAACCACGCCGATGGTCGGGTTGGCTTTCCTGCTTATCGTTCTCGCGGTCATCGGCGTGGTGCCGGCACTTGGGGGCGACTCGCCGGCGTCCGGCTCAGGCCCGACCGCTGCCCCGTCGCATCCTGCGTCCCCGCTTGGGTTCACCATCGGATCTCGAGCCGCCCAGCTCAAGGCCGAGGCTCACGCGCTTGCGGTGCCGACGCCCGAGAACGCGCGGCGTCTGCTCGCCGCCATCACGCAAGAGCCGCACGTGGCCGGGACGCCCGCGGATTATAAGACCGCGGTCTTTGTGCGCGACAAGTTGCGCGAATGGGGCTGGAAGGCCGATATCGCCGAGCTGGAAGTGCTGCTGAATTATCCCGCGGAACGACCCCGGCTGAACCTGACTCAGCCACGGAACCAGAGCCTGTCCCTGGACGAAGCGCCGATCGCCAGCGACAAGGATTCAGCCAGTAGTGCGGCCTTTGGTGCCTTTCACGGTTACGGCGCCTCGGGCGTGGCGTCCGGGCAAGTCGTCTACGTCAACTACGGCCGCCCCGAAGACTACGTCGCGCTCGACAAGCTGGGCATCGACGTGAAGGGCAAGGTCGTGCTGGTCCGCTACGGCGGTAACTTTCGCGGTCTGAAGGTCCGGAATGCCCAGAAGCGCGGAGCGGTCGGGATCTTGATCTTCTCCGATCCGGCCGACGATGGCTTTGCCAAGGGGGACGTCTATCCCAACGGGCGGTTTCGGCCCGCTTCGGCGATCCAGCGCGGCAGCGTCCAGTTTCTCTCGCTCGGCCCGGGCGATCCGTCCACGCCGTTCGGGCCGTCCACGGCCCTTGCGAAACGAATTCCGATCGACCCCACGCTGGGGCTTTCACGGAGCGAGGGGTGGCAGAAGGAGATGGGGCTCAAGCTCGAAGATTATTATGCGAGCATTCCCTCACTTCCGCTGAGCTACCAGACCGCCCAGGAGATCCTGAAGGTCCTGGCCGGCCCGAATGTTCCCACCGGCTGGCAAGGGGGACTGCCGCTGCCCTATCACGTCGGGCCCGGCCCGGCGGAAGTGGTGCTTGCGGTCCTGATGGATTACCGCCTGCGCAAGATCTGGAACGTGATCGCGACGATTCCCGGTACGGTCGAGCCCGATCGCTGGGTGTTGATCGGCAACCATCGCGATGCCTGGGTCTACGGCGCGGTCGATCCGGGGAGCGGGACGGCCGCGACGCTCGAGATGTGCCGGGCGATCGGCTCGGCCGTGAAGGACGGCTGGAAGCCGCGGCGAACGCTCGTCTACGCGAGCTGGGATGCCGAGGAGTACGGACTGGTCGGCTCGACCGAATGGGCCGAGGAACATGCGAGAACGCTCGGCGAGAAGGCCGTCCTTTTACTCAACGTCGATTCAGCGGTCAGCGGGCGCGACCTTGACGCAGGCGGCGTGCCCTCGCTGCGCGATCTGATGCTGGATGCCGCCGGCAGCGTGAACGATCCGCGCTCAGGACGTCCGCTCCGCTCGATCTGGACCGAATCGCGGCGCACCACCTGGGCGTCGAGCGCGCCTCTGGTCCTCTCCGATCCCGTCTGGGACCATCCCGAGCCAGCCAGCAAGCACCCGTCTGGCCATGCAATGCCAGCCAATCCGTCCGGCGGATTTGTTCCGCAGATGGGCTGGCTGGGGTCGGGCTCCGACTACACGGTTTTTGTCGACCACCTGGGGATCCCTGCCTTCGACATGGGGTTCAAGGGCGGGTACGGGGTTTATCATTCGGTCTATGATAACTTCAACTGGATGGAGAAATTCGGGGACCCCGAGTTCTTGACTCATGCCACGGCAGCACGGCTCTACGTGCTCTTGGCCATGCGGGCGTCGGCCGCGGAGATCCTTCCGCTCAAGTTCGTTCCCTACGGGCTCGCGTTGCGCCGGCACGTCGATGACCTGCGGCTCTTCCAGGCCCAGCTCGCTCGCAAGGCCGACCCGGCGGCGAAGGTTCGAGTCGATGCGGAGATACCGGGAATCGAGCCTCTCATTCGAGCCGTGCGCGAGTTCCTGGGCCAGGCCGAGGGGCTCGATCGGGCGACCGACTCTCTCGAGGAAGCCGGTCACATTCGAGCCGAGGGCCTCAAGGAGTTGAACGACGCGCTGCGCGCGTCGAGCGCGCGTTCTTGATCGACAAAGGGCTGCCGGGCCGAGCCTGGTTCAAACATGCAATCTATGCGCCTGGGCTCACGACCGGCTACGTTTCGTGGCCCATGCCGGCCATTCGTCAGGCACTCGAGGAAAAAGACGCACGCCAGCTTTCGTCGGCACTGGCAGTGACGACCGATCGCATCAAGAAGGCGACGGAAAGTCTAGGAGCGGCCCACCGGCTTGCCCTCGCCCTGCGCGACGCTGGATCTGAAGGAGCCAGACCTCGATGAGCCAGGTCGAGACCGGAGACTCGCAACGGGTCAAATTGCCTCGGGTCCTGGGCCCGATCGAGGCGTTCTGCGTCGTCGTGGGCTCGGTCATCGGCTCGGGGATCTTTCTGGTCCCGGCAACGGTCGCCGACAACGTGCCCTTCATGAGCGGCATCATTTTCGTGTGGGTGATCGGCGGTCTCTTCAGTGCGGCCGGCGCGCTGACGCTGGCCGAATTAGGCGCGATGCTGCCCCATGCGGGCGGCCTCTACGTGTTTCTCCGCGCCGCGTATGGGCCCCTGCCAGCATTCCTGTTCGGCTGGGTCGAGTTTCTCGTCGTTCGCTCGGGTTCGATGGCGACGCTCGCCGCGGCGTTCGCTCGTTATTTTGTCCAGCTTGCTCCGGCACCCCAGGCTGTATCCGGCGAAATCTGGCAAGCTGGGGCGGCCGTCATGGCGATCCTGGTCGTCACGACGGTCAATGTGCTGGGAACCCGGAGCGGGGGCGGGCTTCAGGTGTTCGGGACCGTGCTCAAGGTTGGCGGCATCGCCGCGCTCGTTGTCCTGCCGTTCTTGCTCGGCGGCGGAAGGCTCGGTAACCTGACGCCGGTCTGGCCGCGAGCAATCGAAGGCTCGATCTTTACCGGCATGATGACCGCCATGGTCAGCGTGCTCTGGGCTTACGACGGCTGGACAAACGTGACGCCGCTGGCGGAGGAGATCCGCGACCCGGGCGCAACATCCCGCGCTCTTCTCATGGGATCGGCCGTGCTGATCGTGGTATACCTTACGATGACTCTGGCGTACCATTACGTCTTGCCCATGAATGAGATGAAGGAAGTCGCGTCGATCAGCCGCGAGGGAGGCGGTGTCGAGAAAGCGGTCGCGGCCGTGTACTGCAAGACCTTGCTGGGGTGGCGCGGGGTCGTCGCCATCTCGGTGCTCGTCATGTGCTCGACGTTCATCTCGCTTAACGGAAATGCCTTGAGTGGTCCGCGGGCCTATTTTGCCATGGCGCGCGACGGCGTGTTCCCCGCGGGGCTCTGCCGGGTGCACCACCGGTTCCAAACCCCGGCCAACGCGATCATGTCCCAGGGAATCTGGGCGGTGTTGCTGACCGTGGCCGGCACCGTCTTGATCCTGGTGCCACCAAGTGCCTCCGGCATCGCTGTCCCGCGCGCCATTCTGGCGGCCTGGCAGAAGCTCCACGAGACGCCGCTCTACGACCTGCTGTACACCTACGTCATCTTCGGGGCCAACGTCTTTTACATGTTGGCGATCGCCAGCGTTTTCGTGCTGCGCATCCGCCGGCCCGACTTGCCTCGGCCGTATCGCACCTTCGGTTACCCGCTAACCCCCCTGCTCTACGTGGCCGCAGCGCTCCTGCTCCTGGGCAACATGCTTTCGGACTCCAAGAGCCGCGGGCAGTCGCTGGCGGGCCTGGGCATCATTCTCCTGGGGGTTCCCGCATACTGGCTGTTTCGGCGGGCTGGATCGCGAGTGGGGAGTGGGGATACACAATAGTTCCCGGGTAGCCACCGCGAATGATCGGTCCGATCAGTCGGATCGGTCGGATCGCATGCGGTCGCCGACCTGTGAGCTCACCGCTGCCTGAGCCGTTCCATGCCCAGAAGCGTTGGGGCCGGGGGATGATGATCGAGATGCTCGTCATCGCGGGTAAGCTGAAGAAACCCGATGCACATCTCGTCGGTGGTTTGCTCGCCCCAGTGCACCTCGATGGGAGGGCGGCTGGGGTTTTGCGGGTTCTCCGCGGAATTGTCGAAATGAGCCACCATCTCGATCCGGGTTCCCCGCGGCAGCGCGACCGGGGTGGCGAAATCATAGGTGTCTTGCCAGTTGAAATCCCAGTGGTCGACTTTCAGCAACGTCACGCGAGCCCCCTCGGGAAGGACCGCTTGCAAAAGGAAATCCTTGCCAAGCCAGTGCATGTGGGGGACCACCGCCAGAAGGTGGGCGTCGAACCGCGCGTTCCAGCTTCCCTTGACCTCATAGTTGGCGTCACCGGGAGGGATTCGCAGTTCGGGGCGCGAGAACAATCGGGGGCGAGCGGGAATCACCATGCCTCCCTTGAGCTGCTTCTGGATCGGTCCCTTGGCGAAATAGAGCCCGATCTGGGATGCGTCGGTCTCCGGCTTTCCACTCTTGTGATAGTGCACCTGGAGCAGCACATCCGCGTGGGCCGGTAAATAGCGGCCGACCTCTCTGGGGAGAGAAAGCGGGCTTTTCCCCGGCGCCCAGCCGCCGAGTTGGCCCGATGGCAGAAACGGCAGGCCGTTTCGAAGCCGGCCATATCCGACGAACGTCTTGTAGCCTGGCTTGGGATCCGCTTGATCGAGGTCTCGGGCTCGACCCGTGACGTCATACGCTGAGAGGATGTGGTGGACCACTTTGGAGTTGCCCGGCTTGAAATCGACGGCCGAGAGCCAGCGCCCTTCCGCGAGCCCCGACGGGATCACGAACACGCGGTACTCGTCGGTCCCGGATGCACCGATCTCGCAGGCTTTGGGGACCGTCAGCACCAGATCGGGAGCGCCGAGGACCCAGTCCGACGCCCAGTGCCTGGGCGGCGGCGCATCCTTGGCGTCACCTTCGGGACTGCCGGCCTTGGCCCACGATGCCAGGGTCGCCAGGTCGCCCTGGCTCAGGAATCGCGCTCCCCGAAACGGGCCTCCCTCGGTCGCCGAGGCATGCCACGGGGGCATGGTCCGTTCTTCGGTCACGCTGGCGATATCCTCCGAGCGTTTCCGCGCTTGCTCGTAGGTCAACAGTGAAAACGGCGCGACCTGGCCGGGACGGTGGCAATCTTGACAGTGGCGCTGCAAGATCGGCTCGACATCGCGATGAAAGGTCGGCGCCAGAACCCGGCCGGTCAACCCGGCGGATAGCACCGTAATCCCGAGAACCCCGGCGCAAGCAATTGTGCAGAACCTCGTTGGCGTCGTCTTCATTTGCATGGTCTTCAAAAGCGGCCTGGCTCCGGAGGAAACCGCCAGGACGGATCATTTCATCGTGGTGGCTTGAACCTTGGCCGTGACATCGACGAAATTATAAGGCTCAGGCCAGGTTGAAAAATAGCTCTTGTCGGGCAAGAGATCGAGCGACGTGCCGAAGAAAGTGTTGAGGACGACCCGAAATGAGTTGACCGGTGAGATATCTTGATACAGGTGATCGTAGCGGCGCCCGGGGAAATAATAAGCGTTCAGGATGGTCATCCGCTCGGTGAGATCGGTGTGATCGACGTTTTCTCTGTCGAGATACAGCTCGGATCCATGGTCCGACTGCACGATGATGATCGGCGGCTCGGGCGAAGCGGCCAGGATCCGGTCGATCGTCTTTTCGATTTCGCGAGTCACAAAGGCGGTCTGAGCGCGGTAGGCGCCGCGGAATTCGTCGGGGAATCGAAATCGACCGCCGTCGCGGCCCCCGCCCTGCAAATCGTCGGCGCAGGAATCGCTGGCTGACGTCTTCGCCGTGCTCGCCGAAGATAAACGGCGGATGAGGGCAGAGCAAGTGAGCGAGCGTGAACGTCGGTTGGGGGTCACGCGCGACGTCGGGGAGATGCTCGAGGAGATACACGATCCGTTCTCGAGAAAGCGTCGACGGCGTCGAGCCTCGATGACCGGGCCAAATCACCCGAAGCGGAGTCTGGTCGATGAGCAACCGCTCGAAGCCGGTCGAGAAGGGATGCGGGGAAAGATACTGGTCCGCGTGGGGGTGTTCGGTCGGATCGAAGCCCGTGGCGAAGGTCACAAATTGGTAACCGAGCGGCTTCAGGGTCTCGACGACGTTGTTCTTGCCGATCAAATCGGCGAGCTCGGTCTGATCGTTGCCGAGGCCCCGGACGAGTTCGTCGAGATACACCCCGTTGAGCGAGCACGATAAGCAAAGCGGCGTCTGACAGTAGTTGGCGGTGCTTCGATTTGCCAGGTAAAAGCCCTTGCTTTCAAGGCGGTGGAGAAACGGTTCGGCGTCAAATTCAAACAGTTTTTTCATCACGTCCGGACGCGCGTAACCGTCAAGAATGATGTAGTAGATGTCGGGACGCGGACGATCCTTGGGCTGGGCGGGGAGCGGAAATGGGACCGCCTGGCGGGCCCGATGCCCGAGCGCCGGCGCTTCACCAGAATGACTTGAGCCAGGGGGAAGACCACGAGAAGGATCGAGAAGACGTTCAAAAAGGCGGTGGGCAGCCTGGCAGACTTGAGCTTGGCGACGATCCCGTAGGCGCAGAGGAACAGAAAAATCGCTTCCGCCAGAAGGACCCACAACGGCGACACGGGCGCTTCGGACCTCACCCAGTACCACCTCAAGCTGTTGATGAGATTCTGAGCAGTCGCCACGGCGCGGTCGAAGGTGAAAAAGAGAACGACGATCGCCGAAGTGATCAGACCGGCCTTGCAAAGATCCTTCACCACGAGCCGCAGGGCGAACCAGACGACGGCTGCGCAAACTGCGGCAAGTGCGACCAATTTGAAAAGGGCAGCGAGCGGCACCTCGGCGGCGTTCCAGCCGAACAGGGCGAGGATGGGGTAAAGGGCGAAAAGCAGTGGGTGAATGACCCAATCCGAGGGGTTTATTCGTGGTCTTGCCGCCGGCGCATGAGGTAAAGCGTCCGTCCACAATCCGACAGAGGCTCTGCGGCCATACTGATGAAGTGTTTGTCGAAACATTGCTCAAAATGGTCGCGATTGTAAGGATGATGAATGCCACGCCTCCGGGCCGACAACCCGCGGAACTGCGGGTCGGTCTCCGGGACGAACTCGATGATGAGCCAGGAACCCAACCGCCGGAAAAGTCGCGCCAGGTTCTCCATCGGCTGATTGCCGCCGATCGCCAGGTGATGCACGAGCGCCAGAGCCAAGACCAGGTCGGGCCCGGAGCGGTCGAGGATCGACGCCCGTTCCTGATTCATCCAACCCGACGAGGGGCTGGGATTGAACAAGTCGAGCAAGAGCGGCAGGAGCCTGGTCTCGCCGCTCTTCTTGACATCCAGGTAGTTCTGTTCGACGCAGGCCGGGTCGAGGTCAAATGCGATGGTGGAAAGCCCGCGCCGGGCGGCCAGTCGGCTGAAATGCCCCGTGTTGGCCCCCAGGTCCCAGACCGTGCGGGCGCCAGTCCGCTCGATGAACTCACCGACCAGCCGCTCCTTGTGCTGGAACTCGTTCGGTGTGTAGAGATGCTCCTGATAATAGGTAGACCAACCCCCACCCTCCGGCTTCCACGACAGGCCCCGAATGGTCGATTCAAGACTCTCAACCAGACCCAGGAGAGCTCGCGAGCTCATCTTGCCGGCGTGGGGCGCTGTATCCGCGCCGGAATGCTTGCGCTGGAACTTCTGGTGGAGATGAAGGTGCAGCGCAAGCCCAAGCCGCAGCCTCGATCTCCAGGGCAGGCACCGAACCGCCAAATCAAGCGGGACGCCGTCGATGTTCGTGCGCGACAACTGGCCCAGCCGGTGATCGACCAAGCTCATGAGCGCAAGCGGCGCCAGAAAGTGCTCGCAGAACTGGCGGTATCCCGTCCAGGGCTCGCCTTCTCGATAGATCTCCAGCGACAGCGTATCGATCAGGACCGCCCGGCCGCGCTGAAACTGGATGTTAAAGGCACTGCAATCCTTCAGGGTCATCCCGTGACTTAGCGCGGTCCGCTGCGCATCGAGAGTAACAAGCGCGGCGTCCTTGAGCTCGCTGAAAGCCCATTCGTAAGGGAAGGAAAGAAACTCAATCAGCGCTGGCTGGATTACCTTGTAGGCAATCGCGGGCTCGGGCGCCTCCTCGTCGACCTCCACATGCTCGATCAGCAAGTGTTTTGACACAAGCTCATCGTACAGGCCGCTGGTTACCAGTCGATCGTAGTGTTCACGGTAGACCTGGTTGACCTGCCTGCGGAGACCGTCCGGGCCGTCATAGACGAACCCGGCGGGATCTCGAAACGAGACCGACGCCAAGGAATGCGCAATCATGTGCCTGGGTTCTTGGTCGTGAATGCGTCTTTCAGTTGGCGGACCCAGGATCGCAGGCAAAAGCCCGCGCTCAATATCCCCGCCAGCAAGATCTGGAGAGCCACACTGCCTGAACCGGGATCAAGATACCCCCAAAGCCCAGCGAATCCTCCGCTCCAACTCAGAAGCGCCGGCAACGCCATACTTGTCATCATGGCTCCTAACTCCGACAAACGCGGTCTTCTTGCCCCGCACTCGATGTCACTAAGATCTTAGGCGTCACCTCTGGCCCCGATGTCCGAAGTTCCCCGCGAGGTTTTGAAAAACGAAAGCCGAGACGCCAGAGGATTCGCACGGTGGGTCAGTCATGAATACGCCGGCGGGACGCATTCGTGACTTCACGAGATCTCAGAAGCCCTCTTCCGCCCTGCGCCGCGCATCGTCTCCACCCTCGGACCTGCCAGAGCATGGGTGCAATCATGGATCGGTGTGCCGGTATCAGCGACCGAACGATTCGAGCGCGGTTTCGATGGGCGGAATCGTCAGGTTCGGAAACTGATCCCGGAGCCGGGTCGTATCGAGCGAGACGTCCGCTGGCCGGGGCTCGGCCATGGCTTGTCGATGCTGGCTGGTTGTGAGCACCCGGTCTGAGGCGATGCCCAGTGAGACGGCGGCTCGGCGCATCAGCTCGAACCGGCTGAGGCGCTCCGGGCCTCCGAGGTGGATCAGTCCCGAGAGGTTCGATTCGGCCAATTTCACGAGAACGCCCGCGGCCGTCGCATAGTCGAGCGGAGTGCGATGCTCGTCGTCGAAGAATTGCGCAAGGCGTCCCAGCGCGCATCGAAGAGACGGCCCGATCGAAGAAGCCCTCCCTGCCCGAGGGCGCTTTCCCATAAAGCAAACTGACGCGAACCGTCAGGCTGTTGCTGCTTGCGGCGACCGCAAGCTCGGCGGCCCGCTTCATGCGGCCGTACTCGAGGATGGGCCGTGAAGGATCATCCTCCCGATACCAGGACCTCGTGCCGTCAAACACCAGATCTGACGAGGTGAAGATCAGACGACGATCGTTGCCGATGGCCCACTTGACCAAACGTCCGGTTGCTTCCACGTTGATCTCCCAGGCGGTCCGCGGCTCGCGCCGTACTTCCTCCGCCGAGCTGATCGCTGCCAGATGGAGCACGACGTCCGGATCGACTGCGCGAATCGCCCGGGCGAACCGGGCGGCGTCGGTCAGATCAACCGTTTGAAGTCGGTTGGAAACCGCCGCGCGCGGCCGGAGCGGGCCCAGCCGACGACGTCGTGCGCCCCCAGAGCCAGTCGCGCCATCACATAGCTACCAAGCCGACCGGTTGCTCCCGTCACGAGAATCCGCATGATCGTCGATTTCCTTACCTAAGTTGCGCCTGCGCAAAAGTTGACGCAAGTTGCCATGATTCGCGGTCGATTAAAGCCCGACAGAGTTCGGATTGGAAGCATCTCCGTGCTCGCGCAATCGCGCAATTTAGACCCAGGGCTTTCGCACAGACAACGAAGGAATTGCTACCATGAAGATCCGCGAGATACCACTCGACGATCTGGTACTCGATCAAACTTTGAATCTCCGGGATCGTCTCGACGATTTTACCGTCGAGCGCTACGCCGACTCGTGGGACCGCCTCCCGCCGATCACGGCCTACCTGGTCGAGGGCCGCCTGCTGGTGGCCGACGGGTTCCACCGTTATGCGGCCGCGGTCATGCTGGGCAAGCGAGGCATCAAGGCCGAAGTCATCGAAGGCTCGATGACCGATGCGCTCGACTTTGTGGCCAGTGTAAACCTGTTCCATGGTCTTCCGCTCACACGCGCCGAGCGGCGGCGGGCGGTCGAGATCAAGCTCAAGCTTCATCACGACTGGTCGGATCGACGGATGGCCGAGGAGCTCGCCGTCAGCCGCGAACTGGTCGCCAAGATCCGCCGTCAATTGATCGAGTCGCGTCAGATCCCCAACTTGCCGGGTCGCGTGGGCGCGGATGGAAAGCTCTACACATCGGCCGGCCTGCCCAAGGAACCCACCGAGCGGGCGCCGAAAGAGCATCCGCCAGCGCCAGAGGACGATGAGAAGACGGAACGCGGCCGCCGCGGAATGGTAGGCGCGGCCACGGCGCCCTGGGTCGAGCCCAAGGAAGCGGCCCCCGCGGGCGGAAAAGCGCCCACTCGCACCGCGGATGTCACCCCGCCCACCGAAGGGGGGCTCGAATTGAAAGGCCTGGCCGCCTTCCCGCCCGTTGACGTCTCGGCGGCCACGATCGACGAGATGCTGGAGATGATGTCCAAACAAATCATGCAGATGATTGCGTGGACTCAGGCTGAAGGTTTCCTCGAGGCTTATCGTCACGCTACACCCAATGCCCGCGGTCTGTTCCATACAGCGGCGATCAAACTGGCGGCGCGCGCCGACCAACTCCGGCGCGGCTAGCTCAACCGAGGGCTGGTGCGTGCGCCGGAAATCGACGCCTTGTCACAGCAGCCTGCGCAAGATGTAGTCGGCGATGAAGAGTCCTTCCCGGCTCAGCCGGACGCATTGCCCGTCGTCGTGGAGGTGTCCCGAGGATTTGAATCGTTCGAGGGCGGGGCCTAGCAGGGCGTCGAGATCGAAGCCGGTTCTCTGGCGGAACTGGTGGCGATCGATGCCCAGGGCAACCCGGCGTAGCATGAGGATCGCGGTCTCGTGCGCCTGGGCCTCCGGCGCAAGTTTCTCGGAGGGCCCCGTGGCCGGCATTCCGGCTTCGATTCGCCGCAGATACCCCTGCAAGTCGCGGGTGTTGACCGAGCGGACTCCCCGGATATAGCGGGCGGCCCCGAGACCGAACCCGAAGTAGGCCTCGTTGGCCCAGTACACCAGGTTGTGCCGGCATTCGTGGCCGGGTCGGGCGAAATTCGAGATCTCGTACATCGCAAGACCAAGATCGGCCAGCCGGTCGATCGTCGCCTCGTACATGGTCCGTTCCAGCTCTTCGTCGACCGGAAAGACTTGACCGCCCTGCCACTGGCTCCAGAGCGGCGTGCCCTTCTCGAAAACGAGGCCATAACAAGAAAGATGAGCAGGTCCCAGGGCGCAGGCGATATCAAGATCGTCGAGCCAGAGTGAGAGAGACGAACCGGGGACGCCAAAGATCAGGTCGAGCGACCAGCGGGGAAACGACGGCCGCACCAGGTCCAAGGCCCGCTCGACTTCGGCTCGACCGTGATCTCGATCGAGCGCGGCGAGCACCTCCGGCTGAAACGACTGGGCGCCGAGACTGACCCGATTGACACCCGCCGCGACCAGAACCTCGACCTTCTCGAGGTCAAGCGTTCCGGGATTTGCTTCGACGGTCCACTCGCCGCAGGGCGTCAGTACCAGCCACTGGCGGAGGATCGACATCAAGCGGCGCAACTGACGACAGTCGAGGCGGGTCGGCGTGCCGCCGCCGACGAAGATCGTGGCGACCTCGACCGGCTCGCCCAGCAGCATTTCCATCTCGCAAGCGAGCGCGGACAAATAGCGATCCGCCGAGTCTTCGGCCCCCGCGAGCGAGGCGAAGTCGCAATAACCGCACTTGCGCGCGCAGAATGGGATGTGGACGTACGCTGCCCGCGGCCATTGCCACGGAGGCTCGGTTTGCCGTGCGAGCTCACCGCCCCGGGCTTCAATAATCCCCGCCGTAGCCTCCTCCTCCGCCGTGGTAGCCACCACCGCCACCGCTGGCTCGATAGCCGCCACCACCGCCACCGCCCCCTCCCCCGCCTGGGGTCCGTGGTCGGGCCTCGTTGACGGTGAGCCGGCGGCCATCATAATCCTGCCCGTCCAGAGCTTCGATTGCCGCGATCGCTTCGTCGTCGTTACTCATCTCGACAAAGCCGAAACCTCGACTCCGCCCCGTCTCGCGGTCGCTCAAGACCTGGGCCGAGCTCACCGCCCCATATTGTTCAAATAGTTCCTGCAACTGCGCCGACGCCACGTTGTACTTAAGATTCCCGACATAAAGCCGCTTCGCCATCGCTCTTGCCCGCAAAAGGCTCTCCACCGACCCGAACGCAAGGACATGATCAAATAGGACGACGGCGGCCCATGTCCAGGGATAGACCGTCCTTCATCCCGACAATCCGGCATGGGGCCCAGGTGGCTCGCCAGGAGCCGCCCGCTCCCCGCTGTCCAGACTAGCGCAGTTCGAAATATAAGCCTTCTCGCGCCTGTCATCAACGACAAAATTCAAGACGGTCCGAAATCGGCCTTGAAGCACACCGTCGAATCCTGGCTCCGGGCCCGAGTTGCCTGTAGAATCCAGAATATTGTGCGAACAAGAGTGCGTCTTGCTTCATCGAACCGACGTCGCATCCGAAATTTGATTAATTATGAAAATGCACTGGTTGATTGCCGTGATCGTCGCGGTGGCGGTCGGGCCACGCGCACCCTGGGGCACGATTTGGGCTGGCTCGCATCGCCTGACGGTGAAGGGCGCGGAGGTCGATCTCGAAGAAGTGCCCGTCGTGGTCGAGATCGAAGCGCCGCTGGCGATCGGGACTTACCTGCTGCGGCCGGCTGCCGATGCCGCGGCGATTCCCGCCCAGGTCTTCGAAGAACGGGGCCGGCGGTATTTCGCCGTGGTTCTGGCTCGTGTGGCCGCAAGACGCGACAGCACCTATCAACTCGAGCCGGGCAACCCGAGCGAAGTCCCGTCTGCGCCAGGAGTTTCGCTGGTGCCCCAAGGGCGGAACGTTCGGGTCGAGATCGGTCAACGGCTCTTGACCGAGTACCGCGTCAACGTCGGGCACAAGCCGTTTTTCTTCCCTCTGATCGGTCCGACCGGCGATTCCTTCACGCGGGCTTTTCCCATGGAGGCCGTCGCGGGCGAGGATCACGATCACCCCCATCAGAGATCGTGCTGGCTGACCCACGGCAACGTGAACGGAGTCAACTTCTGGTCGGAATCTCCCTTGGCGGGCACCATCAAGGAAACGGATCGGGCCGTCATCGTCGCGGGACCGGTCCTGGCCCGGCTGTGGACCCGGAACGACTGGATTGCCCCCGGCGGCAAGCAGGTCTGCGCCGACCAACGGAGCGTGACGTTTTATCGCACCAACGACGTGCGGATCATCGATTTTGACATCACGATCCGGGCCGGCGCGAGCCCGGTCACTTTCGGAGACACCAAGGAAGGGATGTTTGGACTTCGGGTCGCTTCATCGATGGACGTGAGCAAGAAGACGGGGGGCAAAATCACCAGTGCCGCGGGATTGACCAACGAAGGGGCGTGGGGAAAGGCATCACCCTGGGTCGATTACGTCGGTCCGGTCAGCGGCAAGCTCGTCGGAATCGCGGTATTGAACCACCCGGACAGTTTTCGCTACCCCACGACATGGCATGTGAGGCCGTACGGTCTCTTTGCGGCCAATCCGTTTGGTTGGCACGATTTCGGCGAGCCGCAGCGCGGCGATTATACCATCACCCCCGACGGCTCAATTCGCTTTCGCTATCGAGTTATCCTTCACGAGGGAGCGACATCAGACGCAAGATTGCCGGCACACTTCCTGGGTTATTCCAAACCCCCCAAGTTGGAGCTGATGTCGAAGTAGACACCTCGGATTTCGGTTTTGGGATTTGGGATTTGGGATTTCTCTCTTGGTTGCGGCCATCTGCCGCAACAAAAAGAAATCGCCCGTGTCGCTGCCTCGTGGAACGAGGCTAGACACGGGCGAAACGACTTCCACCGCAATGCCGGTAGGGCGCCTTTGAGAACCCGTAGTTCAGGTGGGAACCATAGGCTCGCGTGGACACAAGTTCCAAGGAGCCGGAATCGGTTCCCGACGGGTTTTATGTTGGTTCGCCAAAAGATTACCCTGTGTCGAACATGGCAGAGGCCGTACCCGGGATGAACCAGGTTCGTTGAGTGTAATCCCAACGTGCTCGAGTAGCAAGAGAACAGGACGCAAACTTATTCGCCTGATGAGAGCCGGCGGATCTGGTCGCGAATGCGTGCGGCGTTTTCGTAAGCTTCGCGTCCGACCGCTTCATCGAGTTCTCGTTTCAATCGTTCCAGGGGACCGATCGGCTGACCGGCTTCCACTTCGTGTCGCCATTTCAGCAGGGAGCGCAGCTCCGAGCACTGTTTTTCGCGGTCTTGCTGGTGGTACTCGCGGAGGAACCGGCGAATGGCCTCGATGCCCTGGTCGATCGCCAGGAGCGCGGCCTTGTGATCGCCACTGGCCAAAGCCTTCGATGCCATGGCTCGGGCGTACATCATTTCCACGTATGGCCGGTACTGCTCGAACTCGACTTTGTCGGAATCGGAAGTGGCGTGGCGAGCCACGAAGGCGAAGAGCCGCAGATTGCGCCTGGTATCGCGCGCAACCAGATCGTACAACTCGAGATGATAGGCTGAGAGATAGCGGTGGTAATACTGGAGGCCCTCGTGCAAGAGAGCTTCGCAGGCTTTCGAGTCGAGCGCGTAACTGGCGCCCTTGGATCGGGCATCCTTCGCCTGCGCCTCGTGAAACTCGAGCAGGGATTCGAACCCGAACGGTTTTTGTCCGTCCGGCCGTCCAGCCATTTCCATCTGCCTGAGACCGAGGTCGATCCGCATCTGGATTTTATCGCTGCCATCGTCGCCACGGATGACGCGAACCCTGAACTCATCGGGATCGAACTCCCAACTGTTCAAGATGGCGCGGATATCTTGACTCAAGCTCAAACCTCAAAGTTCATTACTATCGTGGATCATCGGCTCGAGCTCCTTGGTATTGCGCTCGACGGCCAGCACGATGGTTCGCTCCTCGATTCCGTCGGCGCTCGCCGCGACGGCCGGAATGATCTGACGCGAGTCTGGCAAGCTGAAGCGAACCGTGAAGGTTCCGTCCGACCGCAACTGCACCGGCTCACCCTGGAGTGTGACCCGGGCATTGGGCTCGGTCGTCCCGTAGACGATGAGCTCGGCATCGATCTGGAAGTGGAAGTCTCGGCCCAGGGTCGGCAAGACCGTGGTCGACAGATTTTGGAGGACCGCGCTGCACATGGGCCGGCGGAGCCGCTCCTCGAACAGATCGCGAAGGTCAAGTTGAAAGGCGTGATTGCTCGGGCCCTGGCCTTGCGAGGAGGGATTCTGGATCCGGTCGAACTGCTTCTGCACGTTGGCCCAGTTTTCATCCAGGCAATCGGTCACGCCGGCCCGGGGAGTCGTCACCACGTTGGATCGGGCCAGAACGTAGAACTTACCGCGCCGGGACAGATAGCCGATGTCGATACGATAGGACCGGGGTGGTTCGAGCACGTCGACGTACCAATTATTCACGCCGCCGTGAATGGGGATGTCGCGGATGTGGCGCTCCGACGCGGATGTCGTATCTTCACTCGACACGTCCATCACGCGGAGAATTGGCCGCGCAGCGTGCCAATCCTGGCCCAGCGCGGCCTGGGCTCGCTGCAAGGTCGTCCTGCTCAATTCCCAGTAGGCGTGCAACCAGTAGGAGTCGCGAGTCAGGACGATGATCCGGTCCTTCTGGCAGGCGTGATCCAGCGTCTGGTTGGGCGTCGCCGGAATCGAGGCCAGCGCAGACCGATTGGCGGGAAGATTCCGATTACGAGGACCGTCAGTGCCCTCGGCCCTCTTGCGTGCGCTTGTCCCGTTTGCAACCGTCCCATTCAATGCATGCAGTGGAGTCGTTTTTCTTCGTCCATGTCCACTCGCGCGGGGCGACGAGCGAGGAAGCGTCAGGGCGCGAATCAACTGGTCCTTGCGCATCGCGTGCCAGCCCGCGATACCCTGTTCCTTGGCCATCTGGGCAAGATGCCTTTTATTACAACCCTTGAGCGTGTCGGCGATCATACGGTACCACTCCGACGTCCCCCACCCGCTCCTGGGCGTGGAGTGAGAGACGAGTATTTTCAAGGACGACAATCATCCGTGAGTGGACCGATCCGGAAACTCCATGTACCCCGGATTCTGGAGGGCGATACATCGGCGGTCAAAAGCAACCCATTCCAGTTCGTCGTCGCCTTGCGGGAGCCAGCCGGGGGAGGCAGAAACGTCACGATTGCGGCTGGAACAAAAAAAGCGGTCATCAGACCGGCCAATCCTGGTCGATGCCGCTATAAACTCGCGTCTCTTCCGCAGCTTGGATGCCAAAGCCGAAACATGACGTATCCCCGTACTAGGTCGGACCAAACGATTCGAGGAGCGTCGTTTTTTCGAGGCTTGCTGTGTTGCTTGTGATCGCCGCTAAACACATACCACAACGACCCAAGCTCTGTCAATCAGGCTTTTCGGCAACCGCATGATAAGCCGATCGCCGTCGGTCCGTTCGAGCATGATTATTCGGGCCGGACCCGGCCATGCCGGGCCGCGGGGACTTCAATTGTTAAGATTATCATAAATGCACGTTAATATCTAACCACTTTGTGAAAAATTTCTCGAACAGGGTCGCTGGCTGGTTGACAGGGAAAAGTTGCCCAGTATAAATGAGACATTGTTAGCACCCGCCTTGAGTACTTCTGAGGTTGCTCGCCGACGTCGGCTCGACGCCGCCGCGGGTCGTTGCTCACGGCTCTTTCCGGCGTCGGTGGCAAATGAAGGAGTTCGCGGTGCGTGGCTGAGCGACCGGAGGCACGTTCGCGGTTGGCGGTGGGGGTGCAAGCGGCCTCTTCGATCACCACGATCGGCCTGGAGTTTTCCCTCCCTACCGTCATCGGACTGGTGATCGACCGCCACTGGCATACGACTCCGGTCGCGACGCTGATCGGCGCCGTCTTGGGCTTTCTGGCGGGGATGATGCACATTCTGGCGGTTGCCAGAAGCTTGTCAGCCCCGACGGGATCGGCGTCGAAAGTCACGCGGCCGAGCGATCAAAATCGCGGCACCAACGGCTCTTAGGCCGGCGACTTGAGCAATGTCCGTGAACGAACTCAACGTTATGAACCGCCACGGCTCACCGTTTCGCACAAACCCAAAGTAGACACTCCCTCATGGCCGGACACGCTACGAACCCCTTGAGCCATGTGCTCGACCACCCCACGATCGAATTGCCTTGGCCCACCCCTCTTCTGAATCGTGAAGATTGGTCGCTCGAGCTGCCGATCACACTGCGTTCGATCTTCGGGATTCAGATCACGCGGTTCATGGTCATGGAGATCGTGGCAGCGGGGTTGATGCTCGCGATTCTGGTTCCCGTCGTCCGGCACATCGCCCGCACTCCGGTCAGCAGGGGCTGGTTTCCCAACATCTTCGAGGCGATGCTCCTGTTCATTCGAGACGATGTCGCGCGGCCCTCGATCGGCGGTCACGCGGCCGATCGATTCCTGCCTTATCTGTGGACCGTATTCTTCTTCGTGCTCTTCAACAATCTGCTGGGCATGTTCCCCGGCGGAGCGTCGGCGACGGGAAACGTCAATGTCACCGGGGTCCTTGCCTTGATGACTTTGGTCGTGGTGATCTCGGCCGGGTCGCGCGAGATGGGGTTCGCCGGCTTCTGGATCTCGATCGTGCCCCACATGGACGTCCCCAAATTAATGAAACCGTTTTTCTGGGGCATGATGTTCGTCATCGAGGTCGCCGGCCTCTTGATTCGCCACGTGGTCCTGGCCATTCGTCTCTTCGCCAACATGTTCGCCGGCCACATCGTCTTGTCGGTCATCCTAGGATTCATTTTGATGGCTCAGTTTTCGCTTGCCTTCTGGGTCGTGATGCCGGCGAGCATCGTCGGAGTGATCCTGCTCAGTCTCTTGGAGTTGTTCGTGGCCTTCCTGCAGGCGTATATCTTCACCTTCTTGTCGGCTATTTTTATCGGTTCCGCGGTCCATCCCCACTAGGATTATTGGCCGCTTTGCGGCCCATAAATCCGCGCAGGAGAGCAGATGAACGGCGGAGCAGGTGAAAAATTCAACGTGAGAGTGTATCGTCACCTATTGAGGAGTAGGGTTTCCGATGAAACTGTTTAAGGCGATCGTCCTGATCGGTGCTTTCGTATTGATGGCAGACCATGCCGCTTACGCCCAAGGCCCACCGGCAACCGGACCGCAGCCGTTCTCGGACCTCAAAGCGGTCGGCGCGGGGCTGGTGATCATCGGCGCTGCATTCGGTATCGGCATGCTGGCCAAGGGGGCCGTCGAGAGCATGGCGCGCCAGCCCGAAATCGCGGGCAACATTCAGACGGCCATGATTATCGCCGCCGCCTTGATCGAAGGCGTCACCTTCTTTGCGCTTGTGATCATTATCTACCAGGTTGGCAAGGGACCTTGAAGGCAGGGGAGACCGGGAATGGGCAGAATGTCCTCACCAGGAGCGGGCCTGACGTAGTAACTCCTTCGCCTCGTTTGCGGTCCGCAGAATCCGCATGCCGCCGGTGCGTGCCGGAAGTTTAATTGTCGTCGGCGGTGCCGGTCCGGTCGTCGCCCTCGCGGGGGAAAACCGCGACTCCTTCCATATTCGGCTCGGGCGCCGGAACCACTCGATCTTGCTCGACACGTGAGACTTAACCATGTTGCGTCGATCGATCCTGGTGATGCGGATGGGGCTTCTGGTCGTGTGCCTGGGGTCCGCCCTGTCGGGTCAAGCGCTCGCCGGCCCGCAGCCGGCCGAGCGCGACGAGGCCGCGAGCAAGGCCGGTCCGGCGGCCCGTGAGTCAGCCGGCGCGGCCGGTCCGGAGCATTCCTCGTCGTCCGAGGACGTCAATCCCCTGAGTCCGCAACCGACCTTGGCCATCTGGACATTCGTGGTCTTCGTCGGGCTCCTGTTCGTGCTGGGGAAATATGCCTGGAAGCCGCTCTTGGAGGCTCTGCACCGCCGTGAGCAACATCTCGAGCACGTGTTGCTCGAGACCGAGCGTGCTCGGAACGACAGCGAGGCCCTCCTCGCCGAGCACCGCCGGCTGATGGCCAAGGCCGCCGAGGATGTCAGGAACATCCTGGACAAAGGGCGGCAGGAAGCCCAGGCGGCCGCCGATCAGATCGTCAAGCTGGCGCAGGGCGAGGCCGAGGCCGCGCGGCAGCGCGCCCAGCGCGACATTTTCTCGGCCCGCGATCAGGCTCTGGCCGAGATCTGGGAAAAAACCGCCGACATGGCCGTATCGGTCGCGGGCCGTGTTCTGGAAAAACAGCTCAGCGGCGATGATCACCGGCGGCTGCTCGATCAGGCGATCCAGTCGCTGCCCGAAGTCGCCAGCCGAAACGGTCATGGAGGGCCCGCCGCATGAGCCGATCGAACACGGCGGTCAAATCGCACGCGCCGCTCGTTCCCGACGTGAACCTCGAAGTTGCGCGGCGCTACGCGGATGCCTTGATCGGCGCGGCCGAGCACGAAGGGGGAGTCGAGCCCGCACTGGCGGAATTCGCCGAGATCGAAAGCGATCTCCTCGATCGGTTTCCGCCTTTTGCCGCGATTCTTGCCTCGGCGCGCGTGCCGGCCAAGGAAAAGGATCGCATGCTGGTCGAGATTCTCGATGGCAGGGCCTCGAGCCTGGCCTTGCGGTTCCTCCGCGTGCTCAATCGCCATGGACGGTTGGATCTTCTGGGCGTGATCCTGCGCGAGGCCCGCTCGCTCTGGGATCGGCGCCAGGGCCGGGTCCCCGTGCGGGTGCTCACGGCCGTGCCGCTCCAGGCCGATCAAGTGGAGTCACTCCGAAGGCGGCTCGCCCGGCTCCTCGCCGCGACGCCGATCCTCGAGGTTTCGACCGATCCCTCGTTGATCGGGGGACTGGTCGTGGAGGTCGGCGACGACCGGTTCGATGCATCGGTCAAGAGCCGGCTGGAACAGATTCGCCAACGACTGCTCGAAGGGAAGACGCATGAAATTCAGAGCCGACGAGATCAGTTCAGTTATCCAGCGTGAAATCGAGCAATTCTCTCCGGAAATCACCCGGACCGAAGTCGGGCAGGTGCTCGAAGTGGGCGACGGCATCGCCCGGGTCTATGGTCTTTCGGGCTTGATGGCCGGCGAGATGGTGAGATTCGAAAACGGAGTCAAGGGCATCGCGCTGAACCTCGAGGAGGCATCGGTCGGTGTGATGGTCCTGGGCGATTACACGGGCATCGAAGAAGGCGACACGGTCTCGGCGACCGGTGAGCTGCTCCGCGTGCCGGTGGGCGACGCTTTGATCGGTCGGGTCGTCAATGCGATCGGGCAGCCGATCGACGATCAGGGGCCGATCTTGACCGATCGCAACTGGCCTCTGGAATCGATGGCGCCTGGGATCGCCGAGCGGCAGCCGGTCGACGAGCCGCTTCAGACGGGGGTCAAGTCGATCGATTCCATGACGCCGATCGGGCGTGGACAACGCGAATTGCTGATCGGCGACCGCAAGACCGGCAAGACGGCCATCGCCATCGACACCATCCTCAACCAGAAAGGGACCGGGGTCATTTGCGTCTATGTCGCCATCGCGCAGAAGGAATCGACGACGGCGGCGGTGGTCGAAGTGTTCCGTCGTCACGGCGCGCTTGACTACACGATCGTGGTGGCCGCCGGGGCCAGCGACCCGGCCCCGATGCAGTATATCGCCGCCTACGCCGGTTGCTCCATGGCCGAGTACTTCATGTACGAGCAAGGCAAGCCGACCCTGGTCATCTATGACGACCTTTCGAAACAGGCGGTCGCCTACCGCGAGGTTTCCCTGCTCTTGCGCAGGCCCCCGGGCCGCGAAGCTTATCCGGGCGATATTTTCTACGCCCACTCCCGCTTGCTCGAGCGCTCGGCCAAGCTCGCGAACCGGTACGTGATCCTGCCCGAAAACGCGCCGACCGACAAGGTGACCGACGTTATGGGCGTCAACAAGAAGGTGTATGTCGGCGTGCCGGGCCTCGAAGAGGCCAGGCACGAGCTCAAGGAACACTATCCGCAGGGTCACAAGGTGGAGAAGACGACCATTTCGGGCGGCTCGCTCACGGCGCTGCCGATCATCGAGACCCTGGAAGGCGAGGTCTCGGCGTACATCCCGACCAATGTCATCTCGATCACCGACGGGCAGATCTACCTTCAGCCCGATCTCTTCTTCGCGGGAGTGCGTCCGGCGATCGACGTCGGCATCAGTGTCTCGCGCGTCGGCGGCAAGGCCCAGATCCCGGCGATGAAAAAAGTGGCCGGCGGGCTCCGGCTCGACCTGGCCGCATTCCGCGAGCTCGAGGCCTTCGCGCAGCTTGGCACCGACCTCGACAAGGCGACCCAGAAGCAGCTCGACCGCGGTTACCGCATGGTCGAATTGCTCAAGCAGCCCCAGTACCAGCCGCTGGCCGCGGTCGATCAGGTGATGAGCATCTTCGCGGGCACTCACGGGTTCCTGGACGACGTCGCGATCCGCGACGTCCCACGGTGGGAAGCGGCTTTCCTGACTTTCGTTCGGGAGCGAAAGCCCGAGCTGGCGCGGCCCTCGAGCGAGACAAGAAGATGACCGACAAGATCGAGTCTGATCTGACGAGTGCGATTCGTGAATTCAAGGAGAAATTCTTTCGTTGAGGCGCGCCCCGCTCGATCAAAATCTTCGTTGCCAGGCGCAGATTTCTGCGAGGCAGACGTCGTTAACCCGGAGCCAACGGCGACGGCGGCCATCTAAACTTCAGCCCCGACCAGTGAACGCCGTAGCCGCTGGATCCGGGTTAACGAGTGCGGCGGTCGCGGCCCGGCCGCGCTGTGCCTTCCGCGGTTATCAGTTCCCAGGAACATTTGACAGCGAGTGATCCGTCCATGGCAAAGGCCCGTGCGATCATCAAGCGCCGCAAGGCGGTCGAGAACATCCGCAAGATTACGCGCACCATGGAATTGATCGCGACCAATCGCTTTCGCAAGGCGCTCAATCGCGCAACCGAGGCGGAGGCGTTCACCCGCAAGATCGCCGAGCTTGTCGCCGATCTCGGCGAAAGCGCCAGCGAGGTTGCGCATCCTCTCCTCACGAAACACGACCCGATCAAGCGATCGCTCCTTCTGGTCTTGACCAGCAATCGCGGTCTCGCCGGCGGTTACAACGCCAACGTCTTGCGCCGGGAATCTTCGCTTGCAGGATCATGCAGCGCAAGGGATCGCCACCACCCTTGAGGTCGCCGGCAAGCGCGGAATGGGCTACTTCCGGTTCCGGAGGATCGTGCCGGACGCCACCTACACCCAGTTCGAAGACCGTCCCCAGTTTGATGAAGTGGAGGTTCTGGCCACCCGTTATATCAAGCTGTATGTCGGGGGCTCGATCGATCAGCTCGACGTGGCATTCACCCAGTTTATCTCGTCATCCCGGCAAGTCGCCACGGTTCAAACTCTGCTGCCGATCGCCAGCGGGGACATCAAGCAGGCCCCGCCGTCGGTCCGGCAAGCAAAGCCGGGTGAAACGCTCGGGGCGGCGCCTGCGAGGAAGAGTGAGCCGGTCCCGTACGAGTTTGTGCCCGACGCGCGGAGCATACTTGAGGAGATCGTACCGGTCTCGTTCAAGGTGCGTCTCTTCAAGTGCTTTCTCGACGCCGCCGTCAGCGAGCAGATCGCCCGCATGGTCGCGATGGGGGCGGCGACCAAGAATGCCGACGACCTCGTCAAGAGCTTGACGCGGCAATACAATCGCGCCCGTCAGAACCAGATCACGCGCGAGCTCGCGGACATCGTGGGTGCGACCGCCGCCATGAAATGAGTTTCGCCTTCCTTCCATACTAACCCGACGCGCAAGCGAGGGCCGAGTTTTTCCGCGAGGGCCGAGTTTTTCCGAGCGCGAAAATCGTGCTTTCCAGCAGCGAGTTTTTTCCTAATTGAGGGGTTTTGAAGATGGCCACCGCAACGACAACGGGGCGCGTTTCCCAGGTGATCGGCTCGACCTTCGACGCCGTATTCGATGAAGGGCATCTGCCGAACATTTACAACGCCCTCAAGATCGATACCGAGACCAAGGGCGTGAAGGTCCATTTGACCGGCGAGGTCCAGCAGCACCTTGGCGGCAATCGCGTGCGTTGCGTCGCCCTCGGCTCGACCGATGGGCTGGTGCGGGGCATGCAGGTGCTCGACACCGGAGCACCGGTCAGCGTGCCGGTCGGCCGCGAAACCCTGGGACGCGTGTTCAACCTGCTCGGTGATCCGATCGACGGCCGCGGGCCCGTGTCTGCCCAGGAACGCTGGCCGATCCATCGGGATCCGCCGGATTTCGAAAGCCTATCCGCCGAGACCGAAATGTTCGAAACCGGCATCAAGGTCGTCGATTTGCTGACGCCGTTTGTGCGCGGCGGCAAGATCGGCCTGTTCGGCGGCGCCGGACTGGGCAAGACCGTTATTTTGACCGAGCTGATTGGCGCATCGCCACCATCCATAGCGGGTGCTCCGTGTTCGCCGGAGTCGGTGAGCGGACCCGTGAGGGCAACGACCTCTGGCTGGAGATGCAGGAAACCAAGATCGGCAGCACGGGAAAATCGGTCATCGACAGCACGGTCATGTGCTTCGGCCAGATGAACGAGCCCCCGGCGCGCGCCTGCGCGTCGGCCTGTCGGCATTGACCATGGCCGAGTGGTTCCGCGATGCGACCGGTACCGACACGCTCCTCTTCATCGATAATATCTTCCGGTTCAGTCAGGCCGGCTCCGAAGTGTCGGCCCTGTTGGGCCGAATGCCCTCGAACGTCGGTTATCAGCCCACCCTCGCAACCGAAATGGGGGCCCTCCAGGAGCGGATCACCTCGACCAAAAAGGGGGCGATCACGTCGGTGCAAGCCGTCTACGTGCCGGCCGACGACCTCACCGACCCGGCGCCCGCCACGACCTTCGGTTTTCTCGATGCCTTCATCGTGCTGGCTCGCTCGATCTCCGAAAAGGGGATCTATCCGGCCATCGACCCGCTCGGCTCCAGCTCGCGCATCCTGGATCCGCAGTACGTCGGTCAAGAGCATTACGACGTCGCCCGCCGCGTGCAACAGATTCTCCAGCGCTACAAGGAGCTGCGGGATATCATCGCCATTCTCGGCGTCGACGAGCTGTCGCAGGACGACAAGCTCATCGTCCATCGTGCTCGCCGCATCGAGCGGTTCCTGTCGCAGCCATTCTTTGTGGCCGAAGCATTCACCAGCAAGAAGGGTGAGTACACCAAGCTCGCGGACACGATCCGCAGCTTCAAGGAAATCTGCGACGGGAAGTGGGACCACCTCCCCGAGGGTGCCTTCATGTATGTCGGCTCGATCGAGCAGGCCGAGGAACAAGGCAAGAAGCTGAGTGAATAAATAAACGAATCGGAAAGCGACGAACCAAATGGCGATTCAGACCGACGGCGTCGGCGCAGAAAAACACGGCGCGAAGCTCGGGGACAAGAAGATCCAGTGCGTGGTCGTCACGCCCGAGAAGTCTCTGCTCGATGAGCTCGTCGATTTCGTGGCGCTTCCCCTTTATGACGGGGAGCTCGGCGTCCTGCCCGGCCGCACGCCCTTGATCGGCAGGTTGGGCTATGGCGAGCTACGCACCACCAAGGGCGATCTGGTTACGCGTTACTTCGTCGACGGCGGGTTCGCGCAGGTTCGCGACGACGTGGTCACCATCTTGACCCAGCGGGCGATCCCCGCGCAGCAAATCGATCCCGCGGCGACCGCCCGCGACCTCGAAAGTTTGGAATCGCACCGAGCCGTCTCCGAGCACGACCGCGCCGAACGCGAAAAGGCCGTCGCGCGAGCCCGCGGCATGATGCGCGTTGCCCGCCACAAGTCATGAGCTGGGATAGTCCCTGGTATCCTGTTGGTCCAGCCAAGCGGTCCTGACCGCGTAGTTGATCGCCATGCGACGGTTGACGGCGAACTTTGCGCAATCGTTTAACCCCATCAGCGAAGCTTCGCGGTGTAGGGTGTGATCGAGGTTGCAAAACCACACGGGAGCCGCCCTGCGAACGAACGTAATGATCTCACCAAAAGCCGTGTTGCCCAGTGATCGCGCGTTCGCGAAGTCGATGACGAAATACTGGAGCGAGTCCGGACGGATCAGCGAATTAAGCTGTTCCCCGAACTCGCGTGCATGGACAGCACTGGTGATGTCTTGAGTAAGGAACTCGATGACCACCACGTGGTGATCGGTGCCTTCGATCTCGTGATGCGCAATGTGGGCCTGAATGGTCGTCGCGGTCGACATCGCTTCATCCCCCCTTGCTTGAAGGTGTCAAGGAACGCCGATGTACGGTATTGGGCGGATTGAGACGGGGCATCGGTTTTGCGCACGTTCGACCTTGAGTACCGCAGCCCGAACGCTTGCGAGCGGAGCTTCCGATCGGTGCGCATGGTGGTTCGCAATAGCCCCTCCGCCCGGTGAGGCGGTTCCCGGCTCGAGCTTACCGAATAGACCGTCGCGATCTCTCAATGCAAATCCAGCGCCGCAGACCGTCAACTTGCTTCTCGTGTCTTACCAGTTCTCCGCCTGGGAAAGGTACTCCTTCCTCGCGGAGCATAGAGCCGACGAATTCGCTGATCAACCGGGACAGGTTACTCGCCGTCAGGTCGCCGTTGAATTCGCGGAGGTAGTGCTCGCGCGGCGCGTTGAACAAAGCGGAGATCAAGCACCAGAACAGATAGAAGTGCACTTCTTCTGAGGTTTGTGGAGGTGATAAGCGAGAGCCGATACCTTGGCCGACAGCGGTGTTGCGTCAACCAGCCAGCAGATGATCCGGAAGATCGTCCGGTATTTCCAGAACAAGAATCGCGTGAACAGGAAGCCAGTCGCCCCCAACAAACCGCTGAAGATCATGATCACACCCAAGACAGGCGGCTGCATGGCGACGCCACCACGTGTGGCCAGCCAGTAGCCCAGTAGCCCACCCGCGACCCCGATAACGCTCCCTCTGGCATCGCCGCCGATCACACCGAGCAGGATGCCAGGAATTACAAGCGCGATCATCCCCCCGATCATCATACTGACGAGCTCGATGCCCGTGCCGGTGCCCCGTGCGTTAATCACACCGATCACGGCTCCAATGGATAGCCAGGTCAAGGAAAGCCGTATGAGTCGGCGCCCCAGCGACTGCCGACGTTTTCGATCTTGCATGGGATTCTCCGGTTCGGGGTTTGTCGTCCTATGAGAATCATAGAACACTGCCCCACGGTTGTGGCCCGTGGGTCGCACGAAATCATTCCCCGTCCGTCCGGAAGAAGCCGGCCGAGTGATGAAGCTCCTGGACTTCCCAGTCGCCGTCTACCCAGCCGTGATGCACCACGGATACGTCGAGCCCGTTCAGGGTCACTTCCAGGAACCCCGGCGGGTGGTGGCCGGTCCGATCGCGAAACAGCGGCGCTCCGGGGTTGAGGCAGAGCTGGTTCGGAATTGCATGCGGCCGGTGCGCCCAGACTGCGTGCACATGCCCGCAGCAGAAGAGGTGCGGACCGATCGAGCTCAGCCAGCCCGCGATCTCGCCGGCGTTCTCCAGCGGTTTCCGGGCATACTCGTGCTTGTGTTGCGGGGGGACGGCCACCGGATAGTGGCAAGCGACCAGCAGGCGCTGTATCGGCCCTGACTCCTGGAGAATGTCCCGCGCCCGCTGCAATTGGGACAACGGCAGCTTACCGCGCGCCGTCACGCCCGATCGCGTCGGATCAAGGCCCAGGATCGCCGTCCGGTCACCAATCGTGCGCAGCCAGGGGTACGCGTGCTGCGGCGAGAACCGACCGAAGAAATCCTCGAATCGGCGTGAGCGATGCGCTCGCATCGTGTAGCGATCGTGATTGCCGGGAATGATCGTGACCCGCTCCGGGTCATCCAGCCATGCCGACAGAGTCGAACGAGCCGCGTGAAATTCTCCTGGCAGCGCCGTGGTGGTCAGATCACCCGTGATCAGAATGTGGTCCGGGTCGAGACTGCAAACCCTTTTGACCAGTTCGGGCGCCCGCTCGAGCCGGAAACGACGCGCCCGGCCGACCAGGAGCGACGCAGTCCCCAGCAGCCGTTTGCTGAGTAGTCGCAGTGGGTTGAACTCATACTGCCAGAAGTGAATGTCGGACAGGTGGACCAGCCGCAAGGCAGATGACTCCCGTGGGGACGGGCGCGACCGATCGTGCGCGACCCTCGTTCAAGCGTGCCAGATGATCCAGCCTACCAGAATGTCGTAAATGGTGTGAGTGCCGACGGCGATGCCGAACCCGCGGAGGACGAAGACCCAGGCAAAGAAGACCCCTGCCATCCAGCGGAAGACAAAGGCGAACCAGGTGAAGGCTTCGCCGGGCGTGCCGGCGTGATGGGCCAGGGCAAACAGCAACGCCGAGCCGGTAACCGCCAGGGCGCTTGCGAGGATGGTCGGCGTCTGCAAGACGCGCAGGCCGTGGAAGAACACCGGCACCAGGATCAGGCGGAAGAGCGTCTCTTCGTAGACTCCGGCCCCGATGAAACCGATGAGCGCGGAGAGCGACCGATCGGTCTCGCCCGGGCTCGCCGCCAGGAGGAGCGGCCCGCCGCGCTCCAGGTAGGCAAACGCAAGGTCGATCGCGCGACTCACGCCCACCAGCGAGACGGCCCATATCGAGCTCTCCAGGAGCATCCCGACCAGGATCGCCGGTGAGCAGCGCCATTCTTGAAACTTCAGGAGCTGCCAGCCCATCAGGATCAGGCAGAGGACCAGAGGCAACAGCCAGTGGTCCGTGAGTCCCAGAGAATTGAGTCCGTTCCGCATCCACGTGTCGGCGCCCGTTCTCAAGGGCGCCGGCGTGCCTCGGCCCAGGTAGAAGACGCCGGCTTCGTAAGCCACCAAGAGCGGTGCCACCAGGAGGAGCGATGGGAAGGGGCGGCGGGTCGCCGCCCAGTATGAGCTGGGACGGCGGACCAGCCACTTTCCGGCCTCACCGCCGGACGCTTTGCTTACGTATCGCGCAACGCGCTTTTGACTTGGGGATAGCGGCATGGAAGGAAAGCAGGCCGGAAAGAAGAATCAATCGTCAGTCGGCACGTTACCGTAAAGTTCATCGCCCTGAAACGGCCCCGCGCTGAGTTTCATTATTGTTATCGTTTTCGTAAAGGCTGAAGAACACGAAATCTTGCGAAGCCTTGTCGGTGATGGGTGCCGCGGCTAGGATAACTCAAGATTGATCACTCTACACCCTTGACGGGCTTAGAGTTGATTCGCAAAATGGCGGCGCTATCGGACGCCCGTGTTGGTTGAGTCGCGGCATAAGCGAAGTGTTGCGAGCGGCGGGCGTCTCGACCGGGCCACAGAGTGCTTGTTGCCGGCGATGATTCATTCGTTCGCCCAGGCAAAACGATGTGTCAAGCAGCGCCCTGCCGCCGGGTTTCACTCCAGGAGCATGTTGGGAGGATCGACGCGTGAGCTTGCGGTGCCGTGTCGTCTGGTTGTTGGGACTTTCTTGCCTGATTCTCTCGTCCTCCGGCTGCTCGGATTCGTTCAATGCAGGCCCTCTGGCTTATGTTGATAACGAGGCACTGACTCAGGACAACGGCAAGACAAATCTGGCGGGCAAACCGACGCTGCAAGTCAAGGTTCGCGCCGGTCTGGCCAAGGTGTTCGGCTCGTCGCCTCAGCATATTCGGGTCCCCGAGGGATCGGGTTTACCGAACGGCGGGATCTACCTGGCGAACTTTATGCAAGAGGGCGAAGGTGAAAGCGCCACGATCAAGCGCGTCTACTGGTCATTGCCCGATGGCTCGCCCGATTACTCGCGGCCGCAGGCTGGCGGCTATGCCATTTACCGGCGGAACTGTCTGCACTGTCACGGCGTCTCGGGGGCCGGCGATGGGCCGACGGCCGCATTTCTCTATCCGTCGCCGCGAGATTATCGCAAGGGCATCTTCAAATTCACATCGACCCCAAGCGGTGCGCGGCCCGCTCGTGACGACTTGCGGCGGACGATCAAGCATGGACTGCACGGCAGCTCGATGCCGTCGTTCGAGCCGCTTCTCTCCGAGTCGGAAATCGAGCAGGTGATCGATTACGTCATTTTCCTGAGCGACGGGGCGAAACGGAGCTGGTTCTGATCGATGAGGGAGCGATTTCCGATGAGAATGACCGGAATGCTCTCTCCGACGAGATCGTCAAGGAATCGGCCCGGGGCGTGTTCCAGAAGTGGAAGACCGCGCAGAGCCAGGTTCTCAACCCGCCGATTCCCCGTACCCCTTCCTCGCGGGAGAGCGTACTGAGGGGCCGTGAGTTGTTTCTGGGCAGGACCTCCGAGAAGCTCGAGTGCGCCGCGTGCCACGGCCAGCTTGGCAGTGGCGACGGGCCGAGCTTTGTGAGCCAGGATGTGTTCAACGAGGTCGTCTTCGGCGGAAATCCGAGCGAGCGCCAATCCCGGCTCGACCGGCTGGACGAAGCGACCAAGACCCTCTGGAAGCAGAAGCCGGACGACTGGGGCAATCCGATACGGCCGGCCAATCTGAATCTGGGCATGTACAAGGGAGGCCGCCGCCCGATCGACATCTACTGGCGGATCGCCAAGGGGATCAACGGGGCTCAGATGCCGGCGCATTATCCCACCGTGAATGAACAGAAGATCTGGGACATCGTCAATTTCGTGCTGGTGCTCCCTTATGAGCCGGCGCTGCTCAAGGAAGTGGACGCCGCTCTCTCGCCGACCGCTGCGGCGGTTGCCTCAAGATCGGCTTTGCCGTGATAAAGTCATCGATTGCGTGTCTGGAGAATAATCGCCGTCCACGTTCATTGACAGTGGATCGATCGCGCCAAGCTGCTGCGTTGAGTTTTACGGTTCGAGTTCTCGGCCTTTTTCCGCCCGAGTGAAGTCCAAGGCCGTTACCGGGAGCGTTTCCGTGCGTTACTGGAGCATTCTCTTCGCCCTGGCTGCGATCGCCTGCGTGGCGATGTTCGCCTACTCCCCCGTTTCGCCCGAATGGTGGCTGCCCAATCCCTCGGGCGATCCGCATCGAGCCATTTCGACGTTCGGCCGTGAGATCGACAGCCTCTTCGTCATCATTCTTGTCATCACGGGAGTCGTTTTTATCGGGACCCAGGTCGTGATGGTATGGGCTGCCTATCGATTCACGGACAAGCTCGACGAAGCAGGGCGGCCGGTGCGGGCAGCCCAGTATTTCCACGGCAGCCAGCGGCTCGAGGTAATCTGGACGATCATCCCGGCGGCGATCCTGGTTTTCATCGCACTGTATCAGATGGGGACATGGGCGAGCATCAAGTTCCGCAGCGCGGCCCCACGAGTGCCGCCCTTAGCCGAGATCACGGCCCGGCAGTTTCAGTGGGTGATGCGATATCCCGGGCGCGACGGCAGGCTCAATACGGGCGACGACCTGTTCACCGTCAGCGACCTGCATTTCGTCAAGAACAAGCAGGTATTGATCTATTTGAAGTCGAGCGACGTGCTGCACTCGTTTTTTCTGCCGCACTTGCGCATCAAGCAGGATGCCGTGCCCGGGATCACGATCCCGGTCTGGTTTGACGCCGACACGGCGGGCCACTACGAGCTGGCCTGCGCCGAATTGTGCGGATGGGGCCACTACAAGATGCGCGGCCAGGTGACGGTGCATGAGACCGAGGCCGAGTTCCAGAAGTGGATGGACCAGCAAATGGCCGAGCAAAACCGCAGCCAGCTCACAATGGCCGGCGGCAACGACGGGAGATGACGACGATGGGCGCCGAGCTTGCTTCACACGGCAATTCGAGTGCGGGCACCGACGAGCACGAGCATGGGCACGGGCATGGTGACGATCACATTCATCCGGCGCCGTCGTCTTTCGTGACGCGCTACATCTTTTCGACCGACCACAAGGTGATCGGAATCCAGTTCTTGTTCGGGGGACTGATCTTCTTCATGATCGGCGGCCTCCTGGCCATGGCGGTGCGCTGGCAGTTGGCGTGGCCGTGGAAGCCGGTGCCGGTATTAAGCTGGCTGCTCTGGTCCGCTCCGTCGCTGGGCTACCAGATGCCGCCGGAGTATTTCAACAAGTTATTCACCATGCATGCCACGATCATGATCTTCTTCGTGATCATTCCGCTTTTAAACGGCGCATTCGGCAACTTTCTGATCCCGCTCATGATCGGCGCCCGCGACATGGCGTTTCCCAAGCTCAACATGTTTTCTTACTGGTGCATGCCTCCCGCGATGATCCTGATCGCATATTCCTTTTTCGTCGAAGGCGGCTCGGCCGAAGCGGGCTGGACGAGCTATCCGATTCTCACGGTCGCCAGGTGGGCGACGCCGGGATCCTTAAACGGTCAGACATTCTGGCTCCTGGCGCTTTTATTCGTCGGCATTTCATCCCTGATGGGCTCGATCAATTATATTACCACGATTGTCATGCTGCGGGCGCCGGGGATGAAAATGTTCCGGATGCCGATGACGGTGTGGGCCCTGTTCATCACGGCGATTCTCCAGGCGTTCGCCCTGCCGGTGTTGACTTCGGCCTTGATCATGCAACTGCTGGATCGGGTCGTCGGCACGAACTTCTTCAGCCCGGTCGGCTGGACGGTAGCCAACGCGCCACCCATCGTCGGCGGCGGCGGCCCCCTGCTCTTCCAGCACCTGTTCTGGTTCTATTCCCATCCGGCGGTGTACGTCATGATCCTGCCGGCGATGGGCTTTGTGTCGGACATCATCGCGACCTTCTCACGCAAGCCGCTCTTCGGCTACAAGCCGATGGTCCTCGCCATCGCGGGCATCGCCGGTCTGGGTTTCATCGTTTGGGGGCATCATATGTTTCAGTCGGGCATGAACCCTGCCCTGGGCGCCACGTTCATGCTCTCGACGATGATGATCGCCCTGCCGTCGGCGGTCAAGGTGTTCAACTGGCTGGGGACGATGTGGGGCGGCCGCCTTCAATATACGTCGGCGATGCTCAATGCGATGGCGTTCGTGGCGATGTTCGTGATCGGCGGCCTCTCGGGGATTTTCATGGCGGCGACTCCGGTCGACATGCACATCCACGATACTTACTTCATCGTGGGCCACATCCACTACGTCCTTTTCGGCGGCAGCACGTTCGGATTATTCGCGGCATTTTATTACTGGTTCCCCAAGATGTTCGGCCGGATGATGGATGAGCGGCTGGGGAGCATCCATTTTTTCCTCACGTTCATCTTTTTCAACTGCACCTTCTTGCCCATGCATATCATCGGCATGCACGGCCACCCGCGGCGGATCGCCGACCCGACCGTGTACGAGTTCCTGCGCGGGCCTGCGATCACGGGCATGAACCAGTTCATGACGATCAGTGCATTCCTCCTGGGTCTTTCCCAGTTGATCCTGATCTACAATTTCTGCTACAGCTTGCTCGCCGGTCCCAAGTCCGCGAGCAACCCCTGGCATGCCAACACCTTGGAGTGGGCGACCACCTCGCCTCCGGCTCACTACAATTTCGAGCGGATCCCGACGGTGTACCACGCACCCTATGAGTACAGTGTGCCTGGAGTCGAGGACGACTACTTGCCCCAGACTTTGCCGAGGCCGGCCACGGCGGGCCCCCTCGATCCCGTGATGGCATGATCGAACGGGCCGATTCATTCAGGAGGCGCAACCCACTCGATGCTGGCCGCTTGGGAAAAGATGAAAAGCTCCGATTCGCCGCCGACTTCCGACCGATCGCCAGGGCTCGTCTATCAGCCGGGCCCGCACTGGATTGCGGTCTGCGCCGCGGTCTTCACCTTGCCGCTGCTCTATGTCGGCGGCACGGTCACCACCTATCATGTCGGGCTGGCGGTGCCGGACTGGCCGACGACATTCGGCATGAATATGTTCCTGTACGATTTCTGGAATGCCCCGTTCGGCGTCCGTATCGAGCACGCCCATCGGCTTTATGGCGCCCTTGTGGGCCTGGCGACGGTTCTCCTGTGTCTCTGGCTCTTGGCGTTCGAGCCACGCCGCTGGCTGAAAGGCCTGGGGGTTCTGGCGCTCTGCGCCGTCATCGTGCAAGGGATACTTGGCGGCACCCGGGTGACTCAGGTTTCGACGCTTCTGGCGGCGATCCACGGTGTGACGGGCCAGGCTTTTTTTGCGTTGATCGTTGCCCTCTGCGTCTTCACGAGCCGGAAGTGGTATGCCGAGCGGGTGGGCGTCCCTGGCCCGGGTCACCTCCGAGTGCTCACGACGGCCATCTTGTGCCTGGTCGTTCTTCAGATCGCCCTGGGAAGCTGGTCGCGTCATTTCGGAACGGTGGTGACGATCGCCACTCATGCGCTGCTGGCGGTGGTCGTATGGGTCGCGGGCGTGATTGCCCTGGTCAGGATCGAGCGGGATCGCCGCACACTTTCATCCCTGGCTGCGTCGGCGCGCATGCTGGTCGTCCTGGTGACGCTCCAGGTCGCGCTCGGTGGCGTCGCGCTTGTCGGCTTGCTTCCACTGGATGGGACCCCGCGTGCGGCGACCTTCTACCAGGCCCTGGTTCGGACGGGCCATCAGACGAGCGGCGCCCTGATTCTGGCCGCGTGCGTTGCGTTATGCTTGCGGGCCCATCGGCAACACACCCTAGGAGCATCCGGCGGAAGGGTTCGATCGATCGAAGTGGCTGGATCGGCGCGGCGCCCCATTGCCGGTGCGCGTGATTGGGAGGCGGTCGCTTGAAATCATCGCTTTCGCTCGATCGGTCTCTGCTGGCGGATTCCGCATCGGACGCCCTGCTTTCGCTGGCCGCCCGGCGCGTGGCCTTGTACATATCATTGACCAAGCCTCGCCTGGTGCTCATGGTGCTCGTGACGGTTGCGGTCGGCTTCGTGCTCGGTGCGCGCGGCAGTGCCCATCCCACGATCCTGGCTGCGACACTGGTCGGTACGGCGATGGTGGCAGGGGGCGCCGCGCGCTCAACCAGTGGCTCGAGCGCGCGCGCGATCGGCTGATGCGGCGGACCGCCAGTCGCGCGCTTCCCAGCGGCAAGCTGACTCCGAACGAGGCGCTGGCCTTCGGAGCTTTCCTGGCGTGTCTCGGAACGCTGCTTTTGCTGCTCCTGGTCAACGCCCCGGCCGCGGCGGTTGCTCTCTTGACCTTGGTCTTGTACGTTTTCGTCTACACGCCGCTCAAGCCGCTGACGACTCTCAACACCGCGATCGGCGCGATTCCCGGCGCGTTGCCTCCCGTCATCGGCTGGGTGGCGGGGACCGGCCGGTTCGGAGTCGAGGCCTGGGCGCTTTTCCTGATCGTTTTTCTCTGGCAATTTCCCCATTTTCTGGCGATCGCCTGGATCTATCGAGACGACTATGAGCGAGCTGGGTTCCGGATGGTCACGGGGCGCGATCCGGCCGGATCGCTCACGGGGTGCCATGCGGTTTCCTATGCGCTGGTTCTCGTACCGGCCGGCCTGCTGCCGGCCGCGGTGGGACTGGCGGGGCCGGTCTACTTTGCCGGCGCATTCTTCCTCGGCCTCTATTATCTCGGCTCGGCCGTTTGTTTCTGGCGCGATGTTGGTAATGCCCGCGCGCGGCGGCTATTGAAGGCGTCGTTCATGTATCTGCCCGCGATTCTTTGCCTGCTACTGCTTGATCCCATGCCTTATTGAGGTCCCCAGCACGATGGCAACCGCCACTATCAGCCCGAGCGAAGCTTCCCATGGTCACGGCCATGGTCATTCCCACGGATCGCACGCTCCTGTCACGCCCGGAAAGGTCGCGATGTGGCTCTTCCTGGCGACGGAGGTGATGTTTTTCACCGGTCTGATCGGTTCCTACATCGTCCTGCGCGCGGGGAGCCCTCATACGGCGTACAGCAATCTCTACAAGCCCAACACGCCGCTTGCGGGGCTGGCAGGCACTGCGGGCATACTGATCAAATCGGCCGGTGCCAGCGAGACCCAGGTCGAGGCGATCTTGCATAGATCGGCCGGCCTGGGTGAGGACGCCGCCAAGAAGGTGGTCGAGGAAGCCCCGCACGGCCTCGTGAGCGGTCTGTCCAGTGCGAAGGCCGAAAGTCTGGCCGCCCAGCTCAAGGCCACGGGGGCCGTGGTGGAAGTCGAGCCCCTCAAGGCGCACAAATGGCCGGCGCCCTACGACGAGCTGACCAATCCGCTGGCCATCAACCTCACGGCCGGCAACACGTTCGTCTTGATCTGTTCCTCGGTGACCATGGTTCTCGCCCTGGCGGCCATCCAGCGCGGCAAGAAAGCACGGTGCTCGTTCTTCTTGCTCGCGACCGTCCTGATCGGATCGACATTCCTCGGTGTGCAGGTCTATGAATACTATCACCTTACCGTCGGCCACCATTATCCGCCAGGCATCAGCGCGACCGGGCACTTCCGACCCAGTGTCAGTCTATTCGCCTCGTGCTTCTTCACCATGACAGGCTTCCACGGAGCGCACGTGACCGGCGGGGTCATCTTGCTCGCGGTCATCTTCATCCAGTCGTTCTTCTTCAACGCCTACTCGCAGAATCACCATGCGCCCGTGGAGCTCGCGGGGCTCTACTGGCACTTCGTCGACCTCGTATGGATCATCCTGTTCACAATCGTCTATCTGGTCTGAATCGCCCGGACGGGCAGCCGCGCTGGCACGACTGCACCGGATCATTTGCGAAGGATCTCCACAATGGCCGAATCAAGCCGGATCACGGAATCCGAAGCCGCCCTGGAGCAGGCTGCCGAGTCGCATGTGCCTTACCTTGCGGTCTGGGCCTGGCTGGCTTTCCTCACGGCCGTGGAATACGTCTACGCATACGTGTTCCAGGAATTGTTCATAGTGCCTTTCCTGGTGCTCTTGCTTGGCTTGCTGCTCTGGGCGGCGATCAAGGCCGGCCTGGTCGGCTGGTTCTTCATGCACCTCAAATTCGAAGGGGCCTGGGTTTACATGCTGCTCATTCCAGCGGCCGTGCTGGCCACGATCCTGGTCCTGGCCCTGACGCCCGATATGGTGTTCAAGCCGGAAACCGAAGAGAATCCGGAGGAAGAGGCCGTTTGGGTAGCGCCGGCTGACGTCAGGCCCTTCTTGCGCTCGTCACCGGCGACCGCGGCGTATTTCCCCCACGAGCCCGCTCTGTTTCGGAGCGTCCCGTGACAAATGAAGCCAGGCAATTCGATTTCGCAGCGTCCGCTCTCACGTGGTAAGCACCTACCGATCCGGTATCCTGATCGTTCTCCTGACCGTGTTGATCTCGGCTGCCGCATGCTGGGCCCGGGGTGGCGCAAGCAGCCCGAGGTCGTGCCGCCGAGGAACTCGAGCCGGGCAGTTTGCCGGTCGGCGAATTTGAACTGGTCGAACGCTCAGGTCGGTCGGTGAGTCAGGTCGACCTGGCTGATCGGGTATGCATCGCGTCGTTTATCTTCACGCGCTGCCCTTTGTCCTGCCCGCGCATTACGGGCGTCATGAAGGCCGTCAGCCGCCGTCTGGCGGCCACGGACGTTCTGCTCCTGAGCTTCTCCGTTCACCCGGAATACGACACGCCGGCCGTTCTGGACGTCTATGCCCGGAGGTTCGAGGCAAGCACAGAGGCCTGGTGGTTCCTGACGGGCCCGAAACAGACGATCTACGACCTGGTGCGGGGCCGGTTCAAGCTCCCGCTCATGGACGCGGGGCCCGCCGATCCGGCGACCGAGCGCGAAGCGATCACTCACAGCGACCGGCTCGCGCTCATCGACCGGGGCCAGGTTGTGGGGCTCTTTGACTCCACGGACCCGCAAGCTGTTGATACGCTGGTCGCGCGAGCGCGGCGGCTCGCCTTGCCGGGTTGGGTCCGGCTGTTGCCGACAATTAACGCGAGCCTCAATGCCGCGTGTGCAGCCTTTCTTCTGGCCGGATGGGTGCTGATTCGCAGTCGTCGGCGCGCCGCCCCGATTGACGCCAAGGAAATTCCGACGGAATGGGCCCCTGGTCCGATCACGAGAGACTCGGCAGTCCGTAACCATATCGTGTGCATGATCGCGGCGGTGACCACATCCGCTGTATTTTTGGCGTGCTACCTGGTCTATCACTACCAGGCGGGAAGCATGCCGTTCCGCGGCGGAGGAGTCCTTCGGATTTGCTATCTCACGATTCTCGTTTCGCACACGATTCTGGCCACGTTGGGTGTGGTACCCTTGGTTATCGTGACGTTGACGCGGGCCGTGCGAAAAGATTTCCAGGGGCACCGCCGGATCGCCCAAGTCACTTTCCCAATTTGGCTTTACGTCTCATTGACCGGTGTGGTCATCTACGCCATGCTGTATCATCTTCCGGTCACCGGGCATTCGCTTTAAGCGTCGACGGCAATTGCGCTTCCAGCGAAACTCGCTCGTTGCATTCGGGCAGCCGTCGCGGTATCCACAACTCCGCTCAACTGGCCCGAAACCGGTTGCCCGGATCGATCGAGAGTTACTGCATCAGTGCTCCCGATCATTCAATCGATCATGGCTCAATCCAGTTACTTCTTGACGGCCTACGCGGACAGGTGTCAGAATATAAGGGTGCGCGGATTGGCGGAGCGTGGAGGGAACCCAGCCGGGGATGAACTTTTGGCCATTTCCTCCGTAACTATAGAAGTCGGGTTGTGCGAAGAGTCATTCAGAGCCCGCCGCCGGCGATTTGGGGGTCGGTTGTCGCAAGATGCGCAGGGCAGTTTGCTGCGGATTGTCCCATCGAGAGCAGGCATCGAGATTATGAGTAAGAGGCGACGGGCGACATCACGAGCGAGCCGAGCGCGGGGGATCGTTTTTCCGCTTCATTGTGAGTCGATCGAGCGGCGGCTGCTGCTATCGACATACTGCGTCACGAACACCAGCGACAGCGGATCCGGCTCCCTGCGAGCGGCAATCGAGCAGGTCAATTCTGACACGGTCCCGGACACGATCGATTTCAACATATCGGGAACTGGAACCCAGACGATCCAGTTGGCGTCCGCGCTCCCAGCCGTGACCAACTCAGTCGTGATCGACGGCACGAGCCAACCCGGCTATCAGTCTTCCCCTCTGGTGGTCATCGACGGTTCCGGCCTACCGGCAGGCAGTAATGCCAGCGGGCTGATCCTCTCGGCGGGGGCCAGCACGGTCCGCGGCCTGGCGATCGTCGATTTTTCCGGGTCCGGCATCGTCCTGAATTCGACCGACGGCGACGACCTGGTCGCGAGCGATTACCTTGGTGTCGGCCCATCAGGGACCCAGGCCCAACCCAATGGGACGGGAATCTCGATCATTGGATCGCCATCCAATACCGTCGGTGGGATCACGGCCGGAGCGGGAAATGTCGTCTCGGGCAACTCGGGCGCCGGTATCGCGATCTCGGGGGCGTCCGGCACGACGCTCTTCAACAATCAGGTCGGAGTTGGGGCCGACGGTGTGACGCCGCTGGGCAACGGGAGCGACGGGATCCAGATCACGGACTCGCCCGACACGCAGGTCGGTGGGGTATCGCCCGGACAGGCCAACGTGATCGGCTGCAATCATGGCAATGGGATTAACGTGACGGGTGCGTCGGGCGGAACGAGCATCGAGGCCGACGCCATCGGGACTGATCCCACCGGCAGCCTGAATCTCGGCAATTCTTTGAACGGCATATCCTTGGGTGCGTCTTCCGTTTCGATCGGCGGCACGAGCGCCGCGGCGGGGAACCTCATCTATCATAACGGTAACGGATCGGTCGGGGCCGGGGTGCTCCTGGTGGGGAATGTCGTCGATAACACGATCCTGTCCAACTCGATTTACTTGAATGCGTATCTTGGCATCAACCTGGGCGCCGGACCGACGGACAATCACAATCCCGGCACTCCGGGCCCCAACGACTACCAGAATTATCCAGTGCTTTCCCTGTCACAGAGTGACGGCAGCACGACTGCCATTCAGGGCACGCTTACATCCACACCCAGCACGAGTTTCTTGATTCAGTTCTTCGGCAGTCCGTCCGAAGACCCGACCGGCTACGGCGAGGGTAAGGACCTGCTCGGCTCGACCTACGTCAATACGAGCGCCAACGGCTCTGCAAGTTTTAACACCGGTCTTTCGGCCGGGTCCTTCCCGGGCCAGTTCATCTCGGCGACCGCCACGAGCCCGTCGGGCGACACCTCGGAATTCAGCCTGGATATCGTGACTCAGGGCCAGGTCAATCTCCTGCTCACGGGCGTGGGCACGCCCAACCCGGTTCCGACTGGAGGGCAGGAAACGTATACACTTTCAGTCACAAACCAGGGCGATGTCAGTGCCCATCAGGTGACCATCATCGACCAGCTTCCCGCTGGTGTTTCCCTGGTATCGGCCACAACCAGCCAGGGGTATACCATTCCCACCGCCAATGGCGCGGTCGTGGACGCCGTTTTGGGAACCATGGCACCCGGCGCGCAGGCCACGGTCACGATCGTGGTCGGCATCCCGGCGACCATGACAGGAACGATCACCGACGTGGCAACGGTCGCAAGCCAGGAGACCGACCCGGACCCGAGCAACGAAACCGCCACGATCGTCACGAGCGTCGAGCAGAACACCAAGCTATCGATCGCGATGTCGGCTGCTCCCGAGCCGGTGCTCCAGGGAGGCGACCTGACCTACACGATCACGGTCACCAACCTGGGGCCTGTGACCGCGACCAACGTGAACGTCACGCTCCCGGTAGCGGCCGGCGCGACGTTTGTGTCCGCGAATTCCTCCAAGGGGTCCGCCTCATTTGCCAACGGTCAAGTGACCGCATCCCTGGGTACTATGGCCGTTAGCAGTCAAGGGGTGACGCTCACGATCGTTTTGCAAGCCGAGACGGCCGGCCAGATCTCGGAGACGGCAACCGTGTCGAGCGACGAGATCGACTCGACGAACAACCAGGTCACGATTACTTCGAATGTCGAGCCGGCGGCCGATCTGGCCGTGACGCTCTCGGCGTCGGCTCCGGCCGCCGCCGCAACCGTCGACCTGATCTACACGGTCACCGTGATGAATAATGGACCGGCCGCTGACGCTGACGTCACGCTCTCCGACACGCTTCCAGCCGCGGCCGACGTGATTTCCTACTCGGCGGGCGGGGGGTTGGTGCCGACATTCCAGAACGGCGTGGTCACCCTCTCGATCGGGCTCTTGCCGTCGGGTGGTTCGCAGACGCTGACGATCGAGGTCGACCCCACGGGGCCGGTGGGATCGACTCTGACCGACAGCGCGTCTGCCTCGGGCCAGTTGCCCGATCCCGACGCGGGCAACAACGGTTCGACGCTGGTCATTCCGGTCCGCGGTCTCAGCGACCTCGGCATCTCGGCGATTGCCACCGCGGGCTCGGTGCCAGTCGGGCAACCGGCCACGTTCACGATCACGGTGACCAATTCCGGCCCGGCCGACGAACCGGACGCGGTCGTCACCAGCCAGCTTCCCCAGAACGTCAGCTTCGTTTCGGCGTCGGCCACCCAAGGCCAGGCTGCCGTGGTCTCCAAGACCGGTGTCCTCACGGTCGATTTGGGGGCGCTCGCCAGCAATGTCAGTGCGGTGATCACCCTGGTTGTGTCGCCGGGAGTAGACGCCGTTGGCTCGTTACCGGAGAGCTTCGCGGTCCTGGGTCAGGACGTGGACACGAACCTCGCAAATAATTCGGCCTCGGCGTCGATCAACGTTGTGCCGGCCAGCGAGCTATCCGTCGTGATATCGCCGGGCTCGGAAACCGCATACCAGCAAGCGAGCTGGACCTTCTCGCTCGTCGTCACCAATCCAGGGCCGTGTGCCGCAACCGACGTGACCGCCTTTGCTCAGTTGCCTGCCGATGTAACGGTTGTCGGGCAGTCATCCGAGCCAGGGCCAGACCCCAGTCGTTCAGAACGGCGTCGTTTCGGCGGCACTGGGGTCGTTGCCGGTCGGCGGCACCGCGACCGTTACCCTGATGATCGAGCCGACGGCGGTTGGCTCTATGGCGATTAGCGCCTTGGTCAGCGGTGACCAGGCTGATCCTGATCCAGGCAACGAACAAGATTCGATTTCGGTCCCCGTATCGCCCTCCGTGGATCTGGGGGTGCAGCTCGTGCCGAGCTCGGCGACGGTTCTGACCGGGCATAGCTTCACCCTGACAGCGACGGTTGGTAACACCGGGCCGTCCGGCGCAACGAACGTCACCATGAATCTGCCCCTGGCGAACGGCCTCGTCTTCGTTTCGGCCTCGACCAGCCAGGGAACCTGGGCCGTGGTCTCCGGCCAGTTCGTCGCGCAGCTCGGTGCGCTGGCTCTCGGAGCCCAGGCAACGATCAGCGTTGTCGTCACTCCCACGATCGCGGGGCCGATCCCGGCGACAGCCAGCGCGACGGCGACCGAGTATCAACTCGATCCTCCGGGCGGCCCGGCGACGGCTGCCGCCACTCCGGCGGTGACCGCAACCGAGTCGGCCGGCGTTTTGCAGTTTTCCGCGGCCAGTTATGCAGTGTCCGAGATGGCAGGCTATGCGCTACTGACCGTTGACCGCTCCGACGGAACCCTCGGGACTGTATCGGTCAACTATCAGACGGCCGCCGTCAACGCGACTCCGGGTCTTGATTACGTGCAAACTTCCGGCATACTCTCCTTCGCGACGGGCCAGCCGACCGCCACGATCAAGATCCCGGTTCTCGCCGATCCCTGGGACAATCACGATGAGTACGTCAACGTCGCGCTCGGTTTGCCGCTGGGAGGTGCGCTGCTCGGCGCGATTTCTACCGCCAGCTTGAGGATCATCGATGTCGATCCCGACACGGCCGCGCCAACCGTATCGCAACTGAGCTGGAGTGGTAGCTCGCGATCGGTTTCGAGCCTGACATTGTCCTTCAGCGCGCCGCTGATCGCGAGTCTGGCCGCCAGCCCCGCCAACTACCGATTGATCGACCTTTCCACCGGCGGGCAGGCTGTCGGCCTCCGATCCGCGGTCTACAGTCAATTGAATGGCACGAAGGCATTCACGGTCACTCTGACTCCGATGACGCCGCTCGCATCGGGCCAAACGTACGAGATCGTGGCCATGGGCACGGGCGCGACGGCGATTCGCGACCTGGCCGGCATGGCTCTGGGCGGCACGAGCAGCGGGCAATCGGGGTCGAACTACGTCGCGACCTTCGAGCAAGGCACCAAGTTGCAATACGTCGATGGCTCGCGAAACAACGTGACGCTGACGCTCAAGGGCCCGGGTTATCTTGAACAGGTTCGCGATGCCTATGGCAACGGACAGGTTTTGACTGTGGTCGGTGAAGTGCCGCACCGCACGTCTCTCTCGGGCAGTGTCAAGGCGGTCAAGGGCAAGAGCAAGGCGGTCAGCAGCAGCAGTGGACGGACCACGCTGGGCGTCATCAACGGTCTCGGCAGTTTTGGCGACGTGCGCGTCCAGATCACCTCGCCGCCATTCATGTTGCGGCAGTTCCCGTTCCAGAAGAATGGACACGGCATGCTCTGAGCGTCGTTGCGGCGCACTGGCATGACGACCTGCGAAGCGACCGCTCCATACTGACGAAGTTCCAATCAGGCCGGGCGCCCTGATCGTCTGGACCAGTTGCGTCGCGCCTGGCACGTCTGGATTGACGCGGGGGCGAGCCGGGCCCTAGAATAACGGCATGCTTGACAATCGTGTTCGATCCCGCGCGGGAGCCGGTCGCATGCTGAAAATGCGTGAAGTGGTAGGAGTGCTGGCCGTCGCCGTCGTGCTTTCGGTTCAGGGCGCACGCGAGGCCGCCGCGTGTCCCAACTGCAAGGAAGCAGTTTCCGCGACCGCGAGTGAAGCTGCCAGCATGGCCGACGGGTTCAACTGGAGCGTCATGTTGATGCTAACCGTGCCGTTCTCGTTAATGGGCACGGGAGCTCTCATGGTCCGCCGGGCGGTGAAAATGGGCACTTTTCCCGAATTGTGATCCGGGCGTCCCGATGCATCGGCACGAAATGTCGCAGGCGCCCGGCCGGCGGCGAAGGCCTGATGTCGTGGGCAAACCCGACAGTCACTTCCCCGTGGCCCCCCCACGAGCAAGCGGGATTCTGGACGAGACCGCGGTTTACCAGGGAGGCCAGAAGAATGGCCGCGCTCACGCTTGCGGCGCTCCGCGTAACTTGCCGGCGCTGGTGTTGGCGGCGAGATCGTCAATCATATCGCGCGTCGCCTGCGCGATGGCGGCCTGCCAATCGGCACCGAATCGCGCATGGTAGGCCGGTCGTTCATACGCGAAAGTAATGCCTCGCGAGTTGTTGATGATGGCGCCCAATCCGTTTTCGTCAAAAGCTGGGGCAACCTCGGTGGCTGTGCCGCCTTGAGTCCCGAAACCCGGGACGAGGAAAAGAATACCCGGCAGGGCCGCGCGGAGTTCGGCGAGTTGGGTTGGATAGGTAGCACCAACAACCGCACCGAGCAGACTGTACCCTTCCGCCCCGCGATGTGGCTGAGCCCACGCAAGCAGCCGGTCGGCCACATGGCGATAAACGGGCTTGCCGTTGGCGATCAGGTCCTGGAATTCTCCAGCCGACGCGTTGCTGGTTCTTACGAGTAGAAAGATCCCCTTGTGCTCGCGCGCGGCCACCTTGATAAAGGGCGCGATGCCGTCGGTGCCAAAGTAGGGGTTCACGGTGAGAGCATGTGCGTGCCACGACGGGTCGAAGGCGCCGCCGACCGGTACTTTTCCCAGATAACCGCGCGCATAGGCCTCGGCCGTCGAGCCGATGTCGTTGCGTTTACCGTCGAAGATGACGATGAGTCCTTTCTGGTGCGCATACTCGACGGTGGCGTGAAGCGCGCCCAATCCCCAGGGACCGTAGGCTTCGTAGAAGGCCGCCTGGAACTTGACCGCGGCCACTAACGGAGCGACTGCGTTGACGACCTCGCAGCCGAATCGCTTGAGGGCATCGGCGACGCCCTGGTGGGTCCCGGGGAACGCCTCCAGAAACCCAGCAGGCAATTCCTCGGGCCGAGGATCGATGCCCACGACCACCGGATTACCGACCCTGCGAATCTCGGCGAACAATCGGTCCACGAAGTGCACGGACGTTGACCCCCGCGGCGACAGGATTGACAGATCTTCGTTGGATTCTACAATCCCCAGGCCGAGTAGGGATAGACGGCAGTGCTTGATCGCCGCTATCTTGGAAGGTAATCGGGGCGTAGCGCAGCTTGGATTAGCGCGCTTGCTTGGGGTGCAAGAGGTCACCGGTTCAAATCCGGTCGCCCCGATTGGACGAAAGTCCTTTGGCTGACACGTCTTGTGTACCTGCCGAGTGTTCGGTAGAGCGGCCTGTCTTCGATGCCAAAGGGGTAGAAAACTACCCCCTTAGCTTTTGGAGGCCGCTATGCCGAGACTCGTGAAAAACCTGCCGAAATACTCTCTTCACAAAGCTTCTGGCCAGGCCAAAGTCAAATTCGAAGGCCGGGTCACCTACCTGGGCAAGTACGGGACTCCGGAATCTCGCGCTGCCTATGCCAAGTTCGTCAACAACCTGCCGAGCGCGGAGACGGACGATACTTCAGCGACTCCGGCCCGCTTACCCCAGTTGCTTCCGGGCGAGCCGATGCTCTGACGCTTTCCGGCAAGTGGCTTGGGGCCCACCCGGACTATGCGGCGCTCGTCGAGGTTCGGGCCAAGCAAGAGGCCCATCGCGAACAGCTCAAGCAACTCAAAGGCGACGGGGCCTTGGTCAAGAATCTCCGGACCGAGCTCGAAGGGTTCGAGCGGCAAGCCCAAGAGATTCACGACCGGATCGATTCCCAGCGTCGCGCCGAAGTCACCGCTCTGGTCGAGAGCGCTTGCCGCGGTGATGAGGACGCAAGGGCGGCGGTCGAAGCGATCGCCGTCCAGAACCCGCTCGCGTTTGCCGCGGGGTTCCCGTCAGCGATCACGGCGTGCCGTTTTGATCGACTCATTTAGTCTCGCGAATCGCGCCGGCAGGCGACACCGTTTTGATAAGTTCCGGGCCACTTATTATGTAACCTTCTCGCAACCCTGAAAGGGGGTAATCTCGTGGCTTACGACGATCTCAACACCACCCTGGAAAACTGTGCCGTTGGCCGGTCGAACCACGCCGCGGAACTACGCAAGCAAGCCGATGCCAAGGCGGCCGAGCCAGGCACTAACGGGGAATTTCCGGAATACGACCGTAGGATCGCGCTCGAGGCGAAGCAACTGCGCGACAAGGCGGCCACAATCGAAAAGCGCGTCGAGTTTGCTCGCCGTGGCTTGCTTTATCTCGATCCCGCCGGCATTCCGTTTCAGATGGACCCGCGACACCAGCGATTGATCGCTGATTGCCAGGCCGAACACCGAGCGGTTTATGCGGAACCAGAGGTAACACCGGCAGCGATCTGAGGGGGGGCAACCATGGCAAGCACCACAACGCAAACGCTCCGCGGCGCGGTTGACCGTTGTCTGGCCGTGCTGGAGAAGGCCAAGCCGATCATGGCCGATCACGGCGATGAGGAAGAAGACGAACTGGACGAAGAAGACGCTTCGATCTGGTCCGAATTCCAATTTGCGACCGCGGACCTGGCTAAGCTCATGCCACCGTAACATTATCGCGCGTCGGGCGTTGCGTGATCCGAGCGCTTGCTGGCGAAGCAAACACCGAGGGAAATTGCCCATGTGTGTTTAAACAACAAAACCGTTCGCGCAGAATGGATGGGAAGTAAGGAGGCGACTTCGTGCAGACCGGCGAAGGTCGTATCTCGAAACGCGGCCGGGACGAACCTCATGAGGTGAGTTGCGACCTGGATTCATTGACGAGCGATCCCACGTCTAGATGGAGGCGAGCGTGGAGCTAGCGTACGTCATTACAGCGAACTATGCAGAAATCACCAGTGGTAGACTCAACATTGCGGGGGCGGACTTCAACGTGCTTTTTGTGCCGAAGGTCCCGGTCATCGCGCCGGGCTTCTTTCTAGTCACGAAAGCTTTACTCGATCCGAACGAAATAGGTCAACCGTTCCAAATTCAGATTAGAATGCTCGACCCTGACGGAAATCCCCTGCCGCAACCTCAAGTTGACGAACCGATTGTGGTGCCGGAACCGGACGACCCGGATCTCCCGAATTCTGCCAGTCTTGTGTGCTTCGTTCAACCATCCGAGTTCCAGCGCGTTGGCGTGTATCGCGTAAGGGTCCGAATTGGGGATCAAGAGCGGTCGTTGCCCATCAAGGTTATTAGGCGTGAGGTTGAACCCCTTCAGTAAAGAAGGAGATCGCGTTGTGGAGCAAATGACTTCGACCCTCCCTCTGCCGCGCGACGCAGATACCGAAGCGTTTACGACTGGGACCTCGAACGTTTTAAGAATCAGCCGGGACGCACACCGGGGCAAGTCCGCCACCTTGCGCGACTATTTCGCTGCGGTCGGCCGGACATCTACAAGGAATCGCGCGCAGATCGTGAGAGTGATCGTAATCGATCCTGGGGGTTCGTTCATCGTTAGTCGGCAGACACGACCGGACTGTAATCTCCAGTCGTTGTACCTGCTGCACAAGTTGGCGATCCCGGCCGATGTGCAAGCGTTTTGTTCGCGCAAACAGCTTGGGTGCGACCTTGCGCGGACCCTTGAACTGGCCAGCACCTACTTCCCTATCGCTGGCGAGCCTACGTTTCGGGTCGTTGAGGATGCCGAATGCGACGCGAGTTATATCGCGATTCACGTGAACGTGGAGGGGACGGTTGAGGAAGTATTTCAGCAATCGGAATCATTCCTTGACGAATTTGTGACATCGATTGACAAAAATAAGCAGCGGCACATCAGTCTGGTTTACCACGCGATCTGAGGGCGTCCGCCGTTATGGACCCAAGAAAGTTCTTGGAGCTCGCCATAATCCTGAAGGGCGGCCCGGCCTCCCCGGAGTGTTGCAGAACCTCGATTAGTCGCGCCTATTATGCGGCCTTCAATTTCGGGGTGCAGACGCTTGCATCCATCGGAGTTCGGTGCTCGGGCGGCTCCCGAGCTCATGGCGACTTGATGAAGTGTTTAGGCGGGTCTGGCGATAAACTTTGCGAGAAAGCGGGTGCCCGCCTGCAAGCACTTCACGGCCGAAGAATCGATGCCGATTACGAGATGTCGGACTTACGAATTGAGACCCGCAATGAAGCGGATCTCGCTTGCACGGACGCGAATGCCATTCTGGCTGCTCTGGGCAGGCTGATGGACGATCCCGCCATGACTCAATCGCGAGAGAGTGTCAGGCGCCACGCCAGCAGTGTGCTACGTCTCCCTGTGTCCTAGCCAAAGAACTTGTTAGCCGACATTGTCCGTCAATCGTCGAGGTTTGGGCGACTCGGCTTAGGTGGGTAAGGCGGTAATAAACGCCCTCTTGCCTTCACGGCAAACGACCATATTCCCCTACCCCCTTCACTACCCCTTTGGGCTCGAAATACCCCCTTGGGTTGTGTTCTGATGTTATCCGTTGTGCCCTCTTGTAATGTCGCGTAGAGGCTGTAAAATAAGCGTGTTGGCTCGAATTTAGGCCGACGCTGTGTCAGTGCCATGGATTGTTCGGGGTGCAAGAGGTCACCGGTTCAAATCCGGTCGGCCCGATTCGCCAGATGCGAATAGAGCCGGGGAGACGAGAAGGTGGACGAAAGTGAGCCGCTCTCCGGCGGCTTTTTTTCTTGTCTTCTTTCGTGCGATAGGCCCCGTCCTTGCTCGATATCCGCTCTCAACAGGATCGGCAGAGGGCAGAGCAATGGAGATTGTCCCGACCGTAGTTGAAATGTGAGGTGGTTCCTCCTGACATTGTTACGCCACGTGTTGCTTGTTTCCAGCCCGTTGTTCGCGCACCAAAGATTCAAGAGCCTTGAGAAGGGTTGGCATCGCGCGGCGGCCCTTTACTCGGCGAAACTTGGCCTCGGCTCGGAGCAGACCAGCCGCACACCAGCGGTTCCGCATATCACCATCACGCCATCGAGTCACACGAGCGGTCACCCGCCGCGTGACGCTCAAGGCGGACTCAATCGGGTTAGTCGTCGCCAAGGTGCGACGCAGCGCCGCCGATACGCCCAGGCGCACCACCGTCAGCGTTTCCTCCAAGCCTTCCCGCAGGCTGGCCGCCGCGTCGGGGTTGATCCGGCTCAGCCACTTGGCCGTTCCTTCCACGGACTGCTTGGCGGCCTCGTAGTCGCTCTCCTGATAGGCCGCACCAAGCCGCTGGTCCAGCTCCAGCAAGTGCTTCTCCGGGACATGAGCCTTGACGTTTCGCTTCTTGTGGACCTGGCACCGCTGGATCACGGCGTTCTGGCCCCAGATCCGCTGCGCCGCCGCTTGCAGTGCCTTGGACCCGTCGAGCACCAACAGCGTCGGCCGCGTGATGTCCAGGCCCCGTTCGCGCAGGTCCTCCAAGAGCGCCGTGCAGACCACTGCGTTCTCGGTCGCCCCTTGCCGCAGGCCGAGGATTCGCTTCGTAACATCCTCGGTGATCCCCATTGCAACGACCAGCGTCTCGCCGGCGTACTCCACGCCGTCAATCATTACCACGGGAAATCGCTGGCCGCTGAAACAACGTTCGGCCAGTGCCTTAACCTCGGCGGCTGACGCTCGGACGAATTCGCGGCTGACGCTCGATTTCGCCACGCCGAAGCCATCGCGAGCCATATCAATAACGTGCTCATACTCACGCGTGCTTACGCCACGCACCATTCGCCGGAGCACGGCACTGGGCATAGCATCGGGGGATTGAAGCCGCGCGTACATCTCTAAAGGCACCTCCCCACCGCCGTCAGCCTGCCGCACTCGGGGACGTGTAATCGCCACCTTCTGTCCAGCCAGGGTTGCTACGCCCTGCTGGTGGCCATACCGCGTGTGAACGCGCTCGGGCTGGCGCTGGTAGCGTTGCCCGCACAATCGGGTCACCTCGTCCTCGATGAGACCGAGGGCGACCAGCAGGCCCAACTCAGTGGCAAGCGTATCCAGAGAATCCTGCATCAAGGTCAGGAGTTCGTCCCGATCCAAAGGCAATTGGATTTCCCGGGCTGCTGCCTGGGCTTTGGTCCGACGTTTTTGCCCAATCCGCTTGCGGGACTTGGCACGGTTCGCATAGGCTCGTTTCAAGGCGGTTCCTCCTCCATTCAAGGGAAAAAATCACGTCCAGTCTAGCGACCGGACGGGAGGAACCGCCTCTTTCAATTTTCAACTACGTGCGGGACATCCTCGTCCGTAGCCCTCATCAAACTAGTCAGCACACAGTTTTACGACTACGTCGGACATGCACTCTGCTCGCAGCAAGTTCAATTACGAATGATCCCAAAAGGGATCGGGCTACAGGACATCCACCTCGAGGACTTGAGGAAGGTAAGTATCCCGATCCCGCCACTGGAGGAACTGCAGCAAATCGTTGAGGAGGTCGACCGCCGCCTCTCGGTGGTCAACGAGATCGAGGTTCAAGTAGACGCGAACTTGAAGCGAGCCTCACGGTTGCGACAGGGAATCTTGAAACGGGCGTTCCAGGGCAGCCTCGTTCCCCAAGACCCGCCCGACGAACCCGCCGACAGTCTCGTTAAACGCATCCGGCAGCAGCACCAGGCAGCCGCCGCGGTGTATAATGGACGTTTGGGCACGTCACGAGCAACGCGATCCTCTCGGACGTCAGCCCCGCCGCTCCCCTTCCTGATTGACGACGGCAATGACCAAGGAGGTAAACCATGAGCAACGTGACCCAAACGATCACCCTGATGGGTCCGCACCATTATGGACGGCGACTCCCTCCCCAGGCCGTGGGCCATGCTCTCACGGCCATACCTGTCGTCGTTCGCCAGTCGGTTTCGATGGCCTTCCGAGGGCGAAGTAGCGTGGTTGGTCCCCGGCCCCGCTGGCTGAAAGCTGCGGCCGACATTCGGTTCGTCGGACACGATGGTGATGATGCCTCGGTCCTCTACTTCGAGGCTCCCACGCTAGGCCAGGCTGCGAAGGAGCTATACCAGCAACAGGAGTTCTGGTCCACGCGCCCCGAACCGAGCCTGACGGGGCTTGATCTTTTCGGCGACGTGGTTAGAGATGTCGCAGCCCGCAACGAGGACAGCGACCGGTTCGACAACAGACTGCTTGCGAACCTCGTCGGCCTCAAGTACGTCCTCAACGGGACCTTTCATGATTTGCAACTCGATACGAATCGCCCCGACACGCCGCTCGCGGTGATTAACACCCAGGTCATCCAGACGGCACAGGAGTTCCGAGAGACCACGCCACCACCCCAACGAATCCGAGTGGTAGGCGCGCTTGACATGGTTCGGGCCAGCACTCAGAGTTTCGCCTTGCGGCTGGACGACGGACAGGAGGCAAGGGGCGTCCTGGTTGCGGGAAGCATCCTGGATGCTGCCACATTCCTCAACCGACGCGTTCTGGTCCTGGGTCGAGCGATCTATCGCGCGTCCGGGCGTTTGCTGCGGATCGACGCCGACGAAATTAGGGACGCCGAGGGAGAAACCTCTCTGTGGTCCCGAATCCCCGCTCCGAAGACACGGGGGTTAGATCCTTCCTCGCTCCGCGTCCCTCAAGGACCAAGGTCGGGAGTTTCCGCGATCATTGGGCGCTGGCCCGGCGATGAAACAGACGAAGAGATCGCCGCTTGGCTGGAGCGGAACTCCTGACCCTTCCAAGCCACGCCCTTGTTTTGCTCGATACCAGCGTGCTGGTCCACCTCGCAAGGCAGGACACTACGGGAGTCTGGATCGAAAACCAGTTTGCCCTTTCGGCTCGGGCAGACCGTCCTTTGATCTCCACGGTAACGGAAGGCGAGATCCTCGGCTTGGCCCGCCAGCGCAATTGGGGCGATACGAAGGTGGCTGCCCTCACTCGATTACTGGCAGAAATCGTCCGGGTGGAGGCTGGTCTGCCCGAGGTCGTCGATGCCTACGCGGACCTTACGGTCCTCGACGTGCGAGGCGGACACAACACGAAGGACAACGACCTCTGGATCGCGGCGACTGCGAAGGCGACCGGCGCGGTGCTGCTGACTTGAGACCATGATTTCGACTGGCTCAACCCCACAACAATCACGGTTTACTGGATCGCCCAAATCAAATGAGCAGCGATACCCAGCAGGTCGTCAGCAAAGCCTGGAACTTCGCCCACGTCCTTCGCGACGACGGCCTGAGTTACATGGCCTACGTCGAGCAGATCACATTCCTGCTCTTCCTCAAGATGGCGGACGAGCAGACCAAGCCGCCCTTCAACCGCAAGTCCATCGTCCCGGCTGGATACGACTGGGCCAGCCTGCTGACCAGAGAAGGCGACGCCCTGGAGACGCAGTACCGCCACATCCTCGAACACCTCGGCACGCAGCCCGGAATGCTCGGGGAGGTCTTCAAGAAGGCCAAGCCCGAGATCCAGAACCCGGTCACGCTCCGCCGCCTCATCGTGGACCTGATCGAACCCGAGAAGTGGATGTCGATGCAGGCCGACGTGAAGGGCGATATCTACGAAGGGCTGCTCTCGAAGAGCGCCGCCGAGTCGCCGAAGGGGGCGGGCCAGTATTTCACGCCCCGTGAACTCATCAAGGCGATCGTGGATTGTGTCCGGCCGACAGCCGCGGACACGATCGGCGACCCAGCGTGTGGTACCGGAGGCTTTTTCCTCGGGTCCCACGACTACGTGATTCACCACCAGGGAAGACAACTCGACCCCGACCAGAAGAAGCACCTGAAGCGGGGCTTCGTCAAGGGCTGGGAGCTCGTCCCGAACACAGCCCGGCTCTGCATCATGAACCTGATGCTCCACGGCATCGACGCCGACCCGTGCCCCATTTCCTCCGGGAAAGATAGCCTCGCCCAGGACCCCGGCGAGAGGTTCAGCCTGGTGCTCACCAATCCGCCATTCGGGAAGAAGTCCACCATCGCCATCGTGAGCGAGGAAGGCGACCTGGAGAAGGAGGACGAAGCCTATGAGCGCCGCGACTTCTGGACGACGACCAAGAACAAGCAGTTGAACTTCCTTCAGCACGTCAAGACGCTCCTCAAGATCAATGGTCGCTGCGCGATCGTCGTGCCCGATAACGTGCTGTTCGAGGGAGGGGCGGGAGAGACAGTAAGGCGGAAGTTGCTCGAGCAGGCGGACGTTCACACCCTTCTTCGGCTCCCGACCGGCGTCTTCTACGCCCAGGGCGTGAAGGCGAACGTGCTGTTCTTCGACGCCAAGCCCGCACGAGAGAAGCCGTGGACCGAGAAGCTGTGGGTCTTCGACTACCGCACCAACATCCACCACACCCTGAAGACGAAGCCGCTCAAGCGGTCGGATCTCGATGAGTTCGTGGAGTGCTATAACCCGAAGAACCGACACCAACGAAAGGCGACCTGGAGCGAGTCGAACCCCGAAGGGCGCTGGCGCTGTTTCACCTACGAGGAGCTTTCCAAACGGGACAAGCTCAACCTCGACATCTTCTGGCTCAAGGACACGAGCCTTGAAGACGCCGACAGCTTGCCTGAGCCCGATGTCTTGGCGCAGGAGATCGCCGAGGACTTGCAGGCGGCGATGGAGCTGTTTGCGGGGATCGCGAACGAGTTGAGGGAATAAGCAACGGGGCGATGTCCAATGATGATCCATCGGCCTGGCACGTCGTTTGCGCAGGGCTGTTACGCTCGGCTTCCAGGTCTACGCGCCTCGCGAGAGCGCTCGCTGTGAATGCCGAGACCCCTGCTCCTGCCGTTCGTCCTATCGACAGATGCATGGTCTGGAGTCGGCTCTGCCACACTGCCGGTCGGGCCTCCGCAACTCGGATTCGCGTCCTACCTCGACTTGAGCTCAGCGGCCAGACTGACCGAGGGCCACGCGAAAGCCCCCGCCGTCGATGTCCCGGCAGTCCGGCGGGCACGGGGAGCGGACCGCAGACCGGCAGTTGTAGGGTAATTCGCTCCAGCTCCCGCCCCGGTACACCCGTTCCTCGGCCCCAGCCGCGCCCATCGGGTCGGAACCGGGCGACGACGCGTAGTAGTTCGCTTCGTAGCCGTCGGCACACCATTCCCAGACGTTGCCGAGCATATCATAAAGACCCCAGGCGTTTGGCTTCTTCTGGCCGACCGGATGCGTCTTTTTCCCGGAGTTCTTATCGTACCACGCGCATTCGCCGAGCGCGCTCGGATCGTCGCCGAACGGAAAAAGCATTGGGCTGCCCGCGCGACAGGCATATTCCCACTCCGCCTCGGTGGGCAGGCGGTAGCCGTCGCCGCCGAGAATCATGACGTCGGTATCATCGATCAAATAGAACGGCGTCCGTTTCTCCCGTTCACTGAGCCCGTTGCAGAATGCAACTGCGTCAAGCCAGGACACGTTTTCCACCGGCAGGTCCGTCGATCCCTTCAATTCACTGGGATTCTCGCCCGTGACCGCCTTGTATTGGCCCTGCGTGACCTGATGCCTTCCCAGGTAGAACACGCCAGTGACCTTGACCGGATGCTGGGGCTGCTCGTGCGCGAACCACTGCCGCTTGGAATCTGGGAACATCCGCATCAGTTGGTCAATTTGGTCCTGGGATGAGCCCATCAGGAACGAGCCGGGCTCGATGCGAACGAAGGTCATGCCGACAGAATTCCTCAGTTCTTTCGCTGGCGGTCGAAGTGGCGATTCGGGCCACGCCGAGGGAATCGTGGTCTCGCGAGGTGGCTTGGCGGTGGCGGCAGAGGAGCTCTGGAAGTGAAACTCGATCCCTTTGATGAGGAGGTCGACATGGTGGTGGAAGTCCCGTCCCTGATCCACATCAATCGCGTTGTAATCAGCCAACAGGGCAAGCGAAGGTGGCAAGTCTGCCTCACCTGGCATCCTGGCATCATTGATCAGGATCGGGATGATGGGTAGATTCCGATTCAGCGCTGATTCAAGCTCGATCCGGACAAAGTCTCTCGGGTCGTCGAGCCGTCGATGAGCGTCGGTTTTGCCGGCCCACTCCATGCCGATCACGGCGAGGACCACGTCGCACTGACCGATAACCGTGTCGATGTGTTTCCGGAAATTGACGCCATAGGGAATGGAATCGATGTCCATGAAGACGGCGTCGCTGCCGAAGTGAGCACGGAGACGGTCGTAGATCCGTCCGGCAATGCCGATCGAATCCTGTCGCCGATAGGAGAGGAATATCTTTGCCATCGAGATCTCGAACGACGTGTGCTGATGCGTTACTCCGCATGCGCCGAACTGAATTAAGGATAGCGGCCTCGGGGTTCGCCAACAACAGATCGCGACTCATTTCCCATTCTTTCGAATCTGCTTGCGCCGTTCACTTCTGCTATGATGGTGGGGCGAAGAGCCCAGACTCGAAATGAATGGCTGGGATCTGATTGGAGTGCACGATGCCGCTCGACCGGACGAGTCGATCGCCTTTCCGTTTCCCCTTCGGTTTAACGCTCACGCTTCTGCTTGTTCTCCAGACCACAACCCGCGCCTGGGCCTGGGGCCGCCTCGGCCATCGTGTCACGGCCCGCCTCGCCGAGCTGCACCTGACACCCAAAGCGAAGGCCGAGATCAAGGCACTGCTCGCGGATGGCGAATCGCTGGCCGATTGCTCGACATGGGCCGACGAGCGCCGCCGAGAGATGCGGAAGAGCGCCCCCTGGCACTACGTTGACGTGCCCCTGGATGAGCCAAGATACGATCCGCGGTTCTCGGGAGACGATTCCAAGAAAGGGTTCATCGTGCCCAAGATCGCGGAATTCCGCGCAACCCTGAGAGACTCGAGCAAGCCGGTCGAGAAGCGGCGGGAGGCCCTACGCTTCATCGTCCACCTGGTCGGCGATCTGCACATGCCGATGCACGTCGGCGACAATCACAACCGCGGGGGCAACGACACGCAGATCCGGTTCTTCGACATGGGTTCCAACATGCACCGATTGTGGGACTCGGATCTGATAGAGCCGCGATTGCCATCGATCTATGAGATCCTGGTTTCTTCGAAGCAACCGCGTTCAGCGGCCTGCGTCCTTGCTCTTCTCGCCGGCATTGTGAGCAGCATCCTTGGCCTTGTTCGCAATGACCTCATCCGTCCACACCTTGAGGCTTTCCAGCGTCGAGGGCCCGAAGCTGGTTGTGAGCGCGACATCCGCCGCGTCTCTGCCCCGGGCGATCAGGATGCGCCCGACTCGGGGCGTATTGTTGCGAGCATCGAAGGTGTACCAAGCGTCGCCGAGATAGGCCTCGAACCAGGCCGAAAAGTCCATGGGCGAATCGGCTGGAGGCCTGCCGATATCGCCGAGATAACCAGTGCAGTAACGCGCCGGGATATTCATACAACGGCAAAGCGTGACGGCGAGATGGGCAAAGTCGCGACACACGCCCTTGCGATCCTGAAAAACTTGAAAAGCGGACTTCGTTGGGCTCGAAAGGCCGTAGCCGAACTGGATGTGTTGATGGACGAAATCGCAGACGGCCTGGACGCGCTGCCAGCCAGTCGGCGCGGCCCCGAACAAGCGCCACGCAGTCTCGGACAACAGGTCGGTCTCGCAATAGCGGCTACCGAGCAGGAAGAGCAAGGTCTCGTCGGGGAGCGCCTCCACGGGCCGCTGCTCGAGCCAAGGCGCTACCAGGTCGGGGTTGCCGGAGTCGGATACGACAGCATCGCTGCTCAGCCGGAGCTGCCCCGAAGGTGCCACGATGCGGCTGCACCAGTTGCCGAAACAGTCCCGATAGGCCGTGACCGGAATGGACGGAGTCAGCACCAGGTGATCGGCCTTGATCAGGTCCGAGATGCGGCTGTAGTGAATACTCAACGTGACGACCATCGGTGTCGGTTGAGGGCACCGAAAGACCAGCTCGTAGCCGACTTGAATCTGCACGGGTAACGGATCTCTCTCGCGTGATGAAGTTCTCGTATCTGATCCTAGCACTCTGCGTGCCGCGCGAGAAGGCTCGCCGCGAAACTGATCACCTTGGAAACAGGTGCGGCACCGGCTCCTCCCAGGGGAGCACCCCAAGCTGGCTCATCTCACACAGCCAAGGACGACGGTGGTAAACCAGGCGTGAGGTTCCGCGCACGATCGCAACGATGAACAAGATTCCGGACTGCGTCGCTCCTCAAGGGAGCGAAACGGTGCGTTGGGAGCCGCCGTTCTCGGTGAGGATCCCACCGCCCGCTTTGCGGGCTCCGGACGAGAGGGTGTCAAGAGGGAATGCTCGGTGGCGCTTTGGGACGCGGACCAAGGCTCTCGCAATCCCCCCCCAGCACGACGGGAATTGAGCGGACCGTCGGCCAACTTTTCAACTAATTTTTAGATTTTCATTTGCATTACTATTTCCTCCACGTTAATATCGGAACTCATGGCCCGGGAATCGGCGGTCGACGCCGTGACCAGGGCGGCAGCGTGCGGGAGATCGGCCGGCGCACGGCGATATCCAAGGCCCTGCTTAACCGGATTGCGGCGGGACCGCGCGGCCTCAAACTTGCGGCCGCGTTTCCAGGTTTCTTGCCCGATCGCGCGTCCTTTCGATCGTCGGCCGTGCCGGCGATGGACGCGCGTGCCCCCCTATTCATTCGTAAGGAGTCTGAAAATGACGATGCGTTTCTTTGGTAAGCTGGCCCTGACATTCGGTGCCCTGGCACTCCTGGCCGCCCCAGCCTGGCGCAGGGTCGCGGCGGCTTCGGTGGCGGCGCGGCGGGGTTCCTGACGGCCCCGAACGTCCAGAAGGACCTGAAGCTCACAGACGAGCAGGTCGGGAAGGTCCAGGAAACCCTGCGAGAGTGCAGGGAGAGGCACCAGGACGCTTATTCGGCCCTGCGCGACGCCTCGGCGGACGTGCGGTGGACGAAGATGGCAGCGCTCAACGAGACGGTCAACGACGAAGTGAAAAAGGCCCTTTCGTTCACGGCCGAGCAGTCAAAGCGGTTTGATCAGATCAGCTTGCAAGCGCACGGGCTGATGGCCTTCGCTTCTACTGCCGTCGACGAGAAGCTGAAACTGACCGAAGACCAGAAGTCGAAGATCCGTGAGATCGCCGAAACGACGCGAACTGCGCTCGCGGGCGCGTTCAACAAGGACGCGAGCGAGCAGGAGCGCACGGACGCTCGGAACAAGATGGCGGCGGCGCACAGGGAGAACATGACCAAGGTCCAGGCACTGCTCACGGACGACCAGAAGAAGGCGTGGCAGGAGCTAACCGGCGAGCCGATCGAAATCCATTACCCGGCGCGGCGGTCGAATAACTGATCTCCGATCTGGATGCGAATCGAAATCACCAATCTTCGCAGGGCGGCATAGCCGATCCTGCGAAGTTTTTTTTTGGCCCGCTCAGCCGATGAGGACACCCCAGAGATCGAGCGCCGAGCGTAACCCGGACGGCCGACCGTCGCAACGCGTCACCGAGATCCTTCCAGAATCATCTTCACTTTGGTTCCCCTACCGCGCTCCGCGGAGGTTCCGCGGACACCGGATGGAACGAAGGTCTGGCGACGTCCGTTTCTGCACGAAGCACGAACGGTACAGGGAGCGGGCATCTGTCACGACTATCACCGGAAACCAAGCCGTCTCCATATAAACTGATGTCGCAAAAATTTTCACTTGCTATTTCCGTCGCGCCGAGGAGAATAGGGATTGCAATGGAGTCGATGCACATTTGAGTCGGGCTCCGGTCAGATCGTAAACGGACGTCGTCGGACGACTAGATGAAGGGCAACCCGGCTGGTTCGGGGGGCTCGTTAACAAGTAGGCCGACGTGGTTCGAACACCTTCGAGGTATTCGACCACGCCGGCTTTTTTAGTTCCACAACGTGCCACGCGCAGGGCGGTTCGACGTCGGGTTTTTCTCCGTCGGCGCGCGCCAGGGATCACAACCACGAGCAGGGAGTTTAGCACCATGTTTTGCCGCAGAAGAAACCGGACCGCATTTCATCCTTCAGTAACCGAGGCGACCTTGGAAAACCGGCTGGTTCTTTCCAGCGCCAGCACTGTCGTGACGCCGCCCCCCGCGCCGCCGCCTGTCTATTCGGCTGTTGTCATCAGGGGGCCGGTGCAGTGGACGACAGTGGGGCAATTACGGACCGCCTACGCCGGTCAAGTTCAGCTTGCGACGTTGGACCTACGCAACGCGGCCGCCCTCCAGATCCGCGAGCTCTATGCCAACGGCTCCGACCCCACGACACAACAACTGGCTGACTTCAATGCCAGCCTGCAAGGCACTATCGACGCCACCGCACTCCAGCTTTCCAGCCAGGCGTCTCTCTTACCCGGATCCGCAACGCGTCTGGTGCCGGCAATCCAGAACTCCCTTTTAGGCTCAAGTTCAACGAGCCTATCCAGCGTACTGAGCTCCGCGCTTAAGTCCAGCCGGAATACCGGGTCCGCCCCCAGACTTCAGTCTGTCATCGGGCAGGACATCGTTGACTTCCTCCCCAGGCGGATCACCCCCGAATTGAACACCTACTTCAGTACGACCAATCTGAATCAAGCCGCGGTCAACGGCAACGGGCAGCGCATCCCGCTTACCCAGTTCATGGCTGGCCAGGTCGTCAACCAGCTTCGCGACACGTTAGGGACGCTGGCCCAGAGCTTCCCGAACGTCGCCAATTCCGTGCTCTACCCCAACGGTTCGACGAGCAACCCGACTCAGCAGCTCTTTGATCAATTCGGAGTGCAGTCCAGGAGTGCGCTGTCCACCGTCGCCTTGCAGCTTGCCAGCAGTCTATCCCTCTTTCCAGGGTCTTCGAGCGTTCTCTCCCAGATTGAGCCCATGCTCGCCGGGTCCTCGACCGACACCACCGGCCTTCTTGCCAGCATTGAGGTCCTTCCGTACGCGAGCGCAGGGCTCAACACGGCAGTCACCAACGTGTTCAACAGCAGTTTCAACAGCCTCGTCGGCGCGATCAACACATTCGTCGGATTGCCGGCTCAGTCTGGCACGTCGAATGCTCTGACATCCCTGCCGGCGACCGGGCTTGCGAGCCCCTTCATCGCGCCATTCAGCGGGACCAGTTTCAATAGCGGTTTCAACAACGGATTCGCCGGCGCTACGGAATCCGGGTTTGTCGGTTTTGGCGTGGCTCCGACCACCTTCGACACCAACTTCGGTGCCGGCTTCGACAACGCTGTTTCTTTCGTGATCCAAGGCCTCGGCTTCGTCAACACTCCCCTCGGTACCACCGGAACCGAAGGAGGAGTTCCCGTTCAATCGAGATAGACGAACGCAGGCAGTCTCAACCTGACTCCTCTTCCCCGGCTTCGTCCACTTTGAGACGTTAACGCGCTGCCTCAGACAGTATCAGGACGGTTATCCAGATCGGCAGGTAAAAGCCCCAAAACGTGATGATTCGCGCTTCACGCCACATCAGAGCGGCGAGGATTCTGATGTCGGAAGAAAAAGTTGCTCCATCGAGCTTCGCCTGGTCTGCATACAATGCAGCAAGTAACGCAGCCAACAGAACGAGCAGCCAGCTACGGACCTGGTATTCCTGTTGCTCGACTCGATTGCTTACCGATTCGAGTTGGCGCCACTCCTCCATCGCACGCGCATCTGGACGGCCGCCAGCACTTGCCACGTTGTAGACTCCAAACGAGATAGTTCAGCCATCGCCCGGGATGGGGCTGTCGATTTCAAGCGGGATCACGTAGGCGAGCCGGATGTTGATCAGCGGATTCCGCACGATCAAGGGATCTTCACAATCAACGCTGACTCCCCCTTCAATCCGGATCACCCACCAGCACGAAGGCCGCCCAGAAGTAGGGGTGTTTGTACGGCCGTTTGCCGCCCGAATTGGGTGAAGTCGCTGTACCGACCGACGCGGTGCCATCGACCTTCGCCAGCGGCCGCACGTCACCACGCGGTAGTGCAGCCAGCTCGCCATCGATCTGGTCAACTGTCAAGCTGCGGAGCCATCGCTTTGCCTCCTGCAACGCCTCGGCCTTGGGCATCGGCTTTGACAGCGCCGGGCGCTTGCCCAGCAGGTTCTGGTAGAACCGGGTCATCAAGAGCAATGTGGCCTTGTCGTCCACCCTCCAGAGCGACAGGCATAGGGTGCGCGCCCGGACATTAACAGCGCCTGGGTGAAGCCCGACGAAGCCCTCACCACCGCTTTCCGGGCCGAGAGCCGTCTCACACGCCGAGAGCGTCACCAGCTCGGCCTTCAAGTCCCAGCTTCGCTGGATTTCCCTCACGACCAGCCGGCCATCGAAGACCGGCTTGTGATTCATGACCTGCTCCAGTGGGTCGGGCAATCCGGTCTGCGTCAGAATCACCGCCGAGCGGGTCGGAATGCCCTCATCGATCACACCGTGCGTCGCCAGGTGGATGAAGCCGAACCGGCCCAGCTCGCCCGAGGCCGCCAGGCGGTCGAGCTCGGGCTCACTCGCATCGGTCCCGAGCAAAACGCGACCAGGCCGATTGTCGGACTTGAAAACCTGGGCAAGCCCATCGACCTCACGGCGCGTGCCGGGCAATGGGGCGAATTCCCCGCCGCCTGACCGCGCGGCCGCGAGCACCTGTTGCAGCTTGCGTTGCTCGGCGATCGCGACTGGTGCCGGCTGACGGTCGATAAACACGCCGAGCTTGCCGGGAGCCACATCCCGACGCGACGAAACGCCATCTCTCCAGACCTCAATGGGGATCGGCTTGTCGCCCTCGGCAACGACCTTGAGGTCGTCCTTCTTGTTCAGCCTGATGCCGTTGTAGGCCAGCAAAACATCCCCGTCTTTCAGTCCGTGGTTTGCAGCGTTTGAGCCGCGGACGACCGCGTTGACCAGCAGTCCATGATCAGGCGGTGGTTTGGGCTCACTCGACTTGCCCGGGCACTCGTACACCGGGTCACCGAGCGCAAGCAGGCCGGCATGGCGGTCGGGCCGGGCCTGCTCGCGCAGGTACTTGAACACGGTGGCCGAGGGGGCGTAGCTTACCGTCCGCGTGTCGCCGGGTGCGAGCAGTGCCTCGACCGGGACGCCTGTCATGGCCCTGGAGGGAAGGACAACGAGCCTCCCGGCCGGCGACAGGCCGTCGGCGGTCGCGCCCAGGGCCTTTGCCAGCGGCTCGAGGCGCTGGGTGCGTAATCTTTCGACCAGGGACCGCAGGTCTGCCGGGCCGGTGCCGGGCCGGCTCCGCAGCTCGGTCTGGACTCGACTCGCCAGCGCGTTGTCGTCCTTCGTCCATAGCCCGCCCGGCCCGGTCCCCGCGATCGCGGTCCAGACCGGGATACCGCGGGAGCGGACAACCACGCCCCAGTGCTCGCCGTCGGGGTCGGCCGCGTTCGGGCCCGGCGGTGCGATATCGATCCAGGCAATCAGGGCCGCATCAGCGGGCAGCGCGGACTGGATTTCCTTCAGCGTGGCGACCTGGCCCGCCAGCGGTCCGTACTCCTGAACAAGCTTGGTCTGAAACTCACCCAGGGCGATGCTTCCCAGCTCTCGCTGCCGATTCAGTTCCTCGAATCGCTTGGCCCGGTGGGCCTGGTCGAGGTTCTTCGGCGTGGTTTCCACGAGCTTGTCGAGCCTCTCCAGTTCATTGGTCAATTCGCGGACGTGCGCTCGCTCAGCCGGCGTGAGTCGCCGGTCCTGGCGGGCGGCCAATTCGTCGAGCAAGCCCCGGCCCAGGTCTTCCTCCAGCGGCTGCCACGCCTCGGCCGGCTGACCGAGCCGGGCCAGCACAGCGGCCAGGGCGGGGCGCACGGGCTGCGCGGTACCGGTGCCCCGTTCTAGCCCGGTGAAGGCGACCCGCAGCCGGGCGCGATCCAGGCTCTTCAAGGCGAACAGCCAACGGTCCCGCGCCTCGAGGTACTTCCCCTGCGCGTAGAGGTTGTACCCCGCGTTGCCATAGCTTTGGGCGGTGAGGGGATGGTCGTCGGTGAGCAACCGGCGGCGGATCTCCAGCGCCTTCTCGATGCAGCGCCTGGGCCTGGGCGTACTTGCTCTGGGCGTCGAGGCTGGCCGCCAGGTTGTTGTAGCTATTGGCGGTGACGGGGTGGTCGTCGGTGAGCAGTCGGCGGTTGATCTCCAGCGCCTTCTCGAACAGCGTCTGGGCCTGGGCGTACTTCCCCTGCTCGTTGAGGTTGGCCGCCAGGTTGTTGTAGCTGATGGCAGTGTCGGGGTGGTCGTCGGAGAGCAGGCGGCGGTAGATCTCCAGCGCCTTCTCGAACACAGGCTGTGCCTGGGTGTAATTCCCCTGGCGGTCGAGGTTCATCGCCACGTTGTTGTAGCTTTGGGCGGTGTCAGGGTGGTCGTCGGTGAGCAGGCGGCGGCGGATCTCCCGGGCCTTCTCGAAGAGCGGCTGGGCCTGGGCGTACTTACCCTGGCGGTTGAGGTTCATCGCCAGGCTGTTGTAGATCGTCGCAGTGTCGGGGCGGTCGTCGGTGAGTAGGCGGCGGTGGATCTCCAGCGCCTTCTCGAAGAGCGGCTGGGCCTGGGCATACTTACCCTGGTCAGCGAGGTTGTTCGCCACGTTGTTGTAGATCGTGGCGATGCTGGGGTGGTCGTCAGTGAGCAGGCGGCGGGAGGCATTCAGCGCCTTCTCGAACAGAGGCTGTGCCTGGGCATACTTCCCCTGGGCGTTGAGGTTCAAGGCAAGACGGTTGTAACTTTCGGCGCTTTCGGGGTGGTCGTCGGTGAGCAGGCGGCGGTTAATCTCCAAGGCCTTCTCAAAGAGCGGCTGTGCCTGGGTGTACTTCCCCTGTCGGGTGAGGTTGTACGCGAGGCTGCTGTAGCTGATGACGGTATCGGGGTGGTCGTCGGTGAGCCGGCGGCGGCGGATCTCCAGCGTCTTCTCGAAGAGCGGCTGGGACGCGGCGTAGTTGCCCTGGTCGGCGAGGTTGTTCGCCAAGTTGTTGTAGCTTCGAGCGGTGTCGGGGTGGTCGTCGGAGAGCAGGCGGCGGTAGATCTCCAGCGCCTTCTCGAACAGAGGCTGTGCCTGGGTGTACTTCCCCTGGCGGTGGAGGTTCATCGCCACGTTGTTGTAGATCGTGGCGGTGCTGGGGTGGTCGTCAGTGAGCAGGCGGCGGGAGGCCTTCAGCGCCTTCTCGAACAGAGGCTGTGCCTGGGCGTACTTCCCCTGGGCGATTAAGCTCAGCGCTAGATTGTTGTAGTCAGCGGCGGTGTCGGGGTGGTCGTCGGTGAGCAGGCGGTGGTTGATCTCCAGGGCCTTCTCGAACAGCGGCTGGGCCTGGGCGTAGTTCCCCAGGGCATTGAGGTTCAACGCCAGGTTGCAGTAGCCCTTGGCGGTGCTGGGGTGATCATCGGTGAGCATTCGGCGGTGGATCTCCAGCGCCTTCTCGAAGAGCGGCTGGGCCTGGGTGTACTTTCCCTGGGCCCACAGGGTCTCCGCCTGGAGATTCATAGTCCCGGCCGATTGGAAAGCGACACGATCGTCGTGCGGCACGGGTTCCACCCGGCGCAACGCCTTCAGGAGCCACTCCGCGTTCACGGTCTCGAAGTGCTTCGGCCCCTGAGCCCGCGTCCGTAAGGCGAGCAGTTCCGCTGCCCGCGCGATCGCCTCGTCCCAGCGATCGGCCTTCATGGCCTTGTCGATCTGCTCCTCCAGTAGCTTGGCTCGTTTCTCGTCGTCGCCAGTCAGTTTGATCAGTGCTGGCGCGGAAGGTTGAACTTCCTTCGGAGGCGTGATCTGTGCTGCGTTGGGCACTCCCAGCATCGTGACTCCGAACCCGATTAGCAGCCCCAGCCGGAACATGACGCGGAGTGCTTTCATGATGGGCCTCTTCCCATGTCAGGCATTCAGTGACGGGACATTTGATAAGGATACCGAATTTCAAGACGCTTCGCCCAGAACTCGGCGAGCGCAGGGCCGAGGCACACGCTCAGCGTATGCGGCCCGAGCAGGTCGGCACCATTGCCGAGCCGTAGGTTGCGCCACGAGCCGCCCGGCCGCCTTGCCGGGCGAACCATCGGCCCATGGCGCTTCGCGGAGCGATCACGTTGATCTGATTTTCGTGTATTTCGTCTGTTTCGTGGTTAGTCCGTCGGATCGAATATCCCGATCTCCGTGCGATCGGTGAAAGCTCGAAGTTCGTAAGGAGTACCGGTTTTTCCAGGCTGATCGATTGTGCCGATTGCGGAATCGGGTGAAATAGCGCATTTACGCAACTTATTTGCGAAAAGTGGATATCATAGGGATAGGGCCGCCGCATTGTTGCAATCGACGCACATTGCCCACTCGGCGGATGGATTAATAACACGGAGATCATCTCATGGCTTCTCCCGCTCAAATCGCGGCTAATCTGGCCAACTGCCAAAAATCGACGGGCCCCAGGACTCCGCAGGGACGCGCGAGTTCATCCATGAACTCACTCAAGCATGGAAATCGCTCCCGGAAGCTGGCGATGCTGCGCGAGGAATCGTTCGCCTTCGAAGAGCGCCTGCGCAAGTGGATGGCGATCGGCGATGCCCAGAACGACGTCGAAGAGTATCTCGTTTACCGGAACGTCTGCCTCTCCTTCGAGCTCGATCGAGCCGAACGCGCTCGCGTTGAGCGGTGCACAATGCTGATCGAGAATGCGGACGAAGACGAAGCCAACGAAGCTGAGGCGGTCGGGAAGCAATTATTCTTCGATCCCGCCGGGCCTACACCGCTCTATGGAAACCCCGCGTTTTCTTCCCGTAAGAAGAACACATCCTGGAACGGACAGGCCGTCGATCCTGATGACCCCGCGGCGCTGGTGAAAACCCTGGAGAGGAGTGCGGCGGGGTGCTGCTGGCTGCGGGAAGAGTGGCAGGCGTTGCGCGGCGCAACTCGAGTCTACGGGATTCTGGCAATCACACGATCGGCTCAAGGCCATTCGCCTGCTGGGCCGTCAGCCGGTCGAGGCCAACCAAGATCGGCGCGTCGCCACGATTTTCGTGGCCAGCCATGCCCTGGGGCCAGCCGGCAAGAGCGAGTTTCACGACCTCAAAAGCGACATGGAGGATGAGCAGCGCAGCCGCTACGGCAAAGCCGTGCGCGAGCGTTGGCCCGATCTGTTCGCCACCAGGGAGAAAGAGGAGTGGAAACAGATGCTGGTAGCCCTGGCCGATCAAAACATCGAGCGCTTGGACGCGAAACTCGAAGTTCACGAGCAGAACGCCGATGCCCAGACCGAGCGAACCTTCGCCCGGCTCAGCTTCGATCCCAGCCCCGAAGGCGAGGTGTTGCGCAACTATCTGGTCAAATGCACCAATGCGCTGTTCCGGGGAATGGCCAACTATCGCAAGCACCAGGCCAGAAAGAGCGGCGGGCCGGACGGGGCCAGCGGCGTGGGGCCGTACGGAACGGAACCCGACAGGTCAGAAGACAGAGGACGCGCGGCCCGCGAGTGGGATGCCTCGGAGCTCCGGGTTGATGAATCGTTCGGGTCGGGAGATGGGTTCGGCGATCGTCTCGAGCGCACGGACGCGATCGAGCCGGACGGGGTGGAGCGGCACGGGGATGAGCTCGGTGGGATCGGCGAAATCGGCGAAAATGCGCCGAGCGAAGCCAATTTTGGTGAAACCACGAGCATCGTGAAAGCACAGGTATCTAATGAAGTTACGGCAGATTCCGGCGCTTTTTCGGGACTTGACAACGGGGCGGACCAGCCAGAGGAAGGCAGCACGCCGGAACAGGGAATAGCCCCGGAATCGGGATCCCAGAGCGGCGATCCCGATCAAGAGACGCCGGACTCGAGCGATCGGGCCTGCACGGGGAGCTTGCCGACGACGGTCTCGAAGCGGGAGCAGAGGCGATTACAACGCAAAGAGGAGCGGCAGGCGGTGGAAAAGATGGTCGAAGACATGCTGAAAGCGGGGAGCTTTTCGCTCGCCGAGATGTTCACGAGTGCTTTGGCGCTGCCGCACTCTGGCGGCCGCGGTCCTTGATCTGGAGACCGTAGGACGGATTGCCAATCCGTCCCCTGGTCACTCGCGCATATTAGCCCGAAGCGCAAGCGAGTGCGTGCCTCCGGAAGAAGAAGTCACCCACTCGCTAGCGCTTCGGGCTCGTATGGCGGGGGTGTCGCCTGGAATTGAACCAGGCCCAAATCCCGAACTCTCTCTTTGACAATTTGGCTGTCGGTTATTCCGGCCCGCGCTCTGCGCCCGCGGGTCGGAGTGTACTGTGTGCGGCGGACGACGCTCGCCGGCGCGCGTTCCCCGGCGCGTCGTCCGTCGCCGCGGTGGGCCTACCTCATGATCCGGACGTAAGTGGCTTCCCGGAAGGGTCATCTTTCGCTCCGCGAAAGAACGTGCCTTCGCGGAGCGAAAGGCGACACTTGATTTCGCCCAGCGCCTCGGGGGGCGGGCCTCGCTCGAGAGCGAATGCGGGACAGAAAAACTACTCGGTGTGAGCCCTGGCCCCGGTTAGCATGGGAGGAAATGGGATGGCTTGCTGGCAACGCTAAATGGCCTTGCACGATTCCGGGATGGCGAGCCTCCCGGCGAGCCAATCTCCCAGGGGGCTCGGACGGAGCCTCGCCCTCCCAGGATCACGAAAGCCCATTCAGGACGTGAGGCCCATGAGAGGGATGGTTCGGAGCTCGCGGTTCATGGCTCAGTAGGGTCGGGAGATGGCCTGGACGATCGTCTCGAGCTCGCAGTCCTGATCGATCTCGACGGGGTGGAGCGGCACGTGGAGCAGATGAATGGGACGGGCGAAATCGGCGAAAATGCGCCGAACGAAGCCAACTGATACAAGTTAAGTACACCCACTCGCTGGCGCTTCGGGCTCGTATTCGGACGACGACTTCGCGGGGAATAAAACCGTACACCCACTCGCTGGCGCTTCGGGCTCGTATTCGGACGACGACTTCGCGGGGAGTAAAACCGTACACCCACTCGCTGGCGCTTCGGGCTCGTATTCGGACGACGACTTCGCGGGGAATACGATGGTGGCTTACCTGTTTGCGGGACGCCGCGGGAGGCATGGTCATAAGGAAACAGGCGGGACCTCGGCAAAAAGATTGCGCAGGCCTTCCGCCATCGTTGGGTGGGCAAGAATGGCGTCGCGCAATCCCGTGTAAGGCATACCCGACAGCATAGCCGTTTGCACCACGGCCATCACCTCCCCCGCCTCCGCGCCGAACATCGTGAAGCCCAAGATGCGGTCGCTCCGCGCATCCAGGATCGCCTTCATGAAGCCGCGTGCCTCCCCCGTCGTCCATGTGCGAAGCACGACACCCAGGGGCACCTTCGCGACGCGCACCGCGACGCCGCGGTGCCGGGCCTCGGACTCGCTGAGGCCGACCCGTGCCAGCGGTGGGTCCGTGAACAGGCAGTAGGGGATGAGCCGGTCGCGCGTCGTACGGTTCCCGCCAGCCAAGTTGTCGCGGATAATCGCGAAGTCGTCCTCCGAGGCGTGCGTGAATTGGGGGCTGCCGGCGCACTCGCCGATCGCCCAGACATCCGATGCACTGGTCTCCAAGCGGTCGTTGACCTGCACGTAGCCCCGTGCGTCAAGCCGCACGCCGAGGGCATCCAGCCCGATGCCCGCCGTGTTGGGGGTGCGCCCCGTCGCGACCAGGATGTCGCTGCCTTCGAGGAGCCGCTCGCCTTGCGGGGTTCGCATGCGGAGGCGCACGCCCTCCCCGGACAGCCCCTCGACCTGGAGCACCAGAGCGGAAAGGAGCACCTCGATCCCTTCGTCGCCGAAGAGCCGTCCGACGGCGTCCGCGACGTCGGGGTCCTCTCGGTCGAGCAACTGGGACCCGTGCTGGACCACCGTCACCCGGCTGCCGAAGCGGCGGTACGCCTGGGCAAACTCGAGGCCGACGAAGCCGCCGCCGAGTACGATCAGGTGCGTGGGCAAATAGTCGAGCTCAAGCGCTTCGATGTGCGTGAGCGGCCTGGCGTCCGCGAGGCCGGCGACGGGTGGGATCGTCGCGCGCGTCCCCACGTTGAGGAAAACGCGCTCGCCCGTCAGCACGCGCGTGCCGCCGTCGTTCAAACGCACCTCCAGCGTTTTCAGCGCCACGAACCGCCCGTCCCCCAGAATCAGCTCGGCGCCGCTCTTGTGGTACAGGTCCAGGTGCAGGGCGATCAGCCCCTCGACCATCTCGCGCTTGCGCTGGCGCACCCTGGCCATATCAACCGCAACCGAGCCCGTCAGCGATCCCGAACTTCGCGGCATGGTGCAGCAGGTCGGCGACCTTCGCGCTCCAGATCTCGTTTTTGCTGGGCAGGCAGTTGGTGTTCGGACACGACCCGCCGATGTAGCGGCGCTCGACGACCGCCACGCGGCGTCCGGAGCGCGCCAGGTGCCAGGACAGCAGCTTGCCGCCCGCCCCGCTGCCCAGCACGAGATCTTCATACGCATCCGTCTGAGACATGCTTACACCGACCGCGCCCCTAAAAAGTTCTAACGGTGTCCTGTCACCCGATTCTACTCGCTGCGGACGACCTTCGACCAGTCGGTCGATGGGCGCTCTCGCGCAATCTGATGAAGCGACGGTCAAGCGCGCCTTCGACGCGTTCCTGGTGCATATGATGAAGTTGCACTTGTAATGCCGAATTGCCGTCCAGCCTCACGGAATGACCTAAGCTTAGGAAAGGAGCGAGCTGGATGATGTGGCGTGACGCATGCCGAGTCGCCAGGCGACTGAGCTGAACCCGAACCTGAGATGGGGTACAGAATCGTGGACATTCGGTGGCCACTCGTGTTGCCGGTCGCGGCCGGGCCGAACCCGATCCGCCGGGCCAATCACCGGCACACACCGGTGGAACGCCGAGCCCGGCTCGCCTGGGAGGCGGATCGGCGCGTTCACGAAATCCCAGTCCGGCTCCTGGACATCAGTCGCGGAGGAGCGGCGGTCGAGATCGATGCCGATGCGGTCCTTCCCCCAATTCGATCGCTCCAGTTCAGCCTTGGCGGATCACGTGCGACCGATGTGGTCCTTGAGGCAACAGCCGTCCAGACCGTGACGACACGGCTTGGAGGCCATCGGATCCATCTGGCTTTCACCACAAAGTGTCCCGACGCCGTGCTCAAGAGAGCGCTTTTGCGCAAGGAAGTGCGCAACGATGTCGCGTTTGATTGCCGCACTGGCTTCGACTTTGTGGTCAGTCACCGGGTGGGCCCGCCGCGCCCGTCGGTAAGTACCATGGGTTGGTCGATTCCTCGCGCAGCGTCAACTGCCAGCACCCGAGAAGAGGTATTGGATCACACAAAACGGTACATTTCGCAGATTGCGTCCGCGCTCTCGACCTTCAGCAGGACGCCGATGTGCGGGGGCGTCCCCGGCGCACCACTCGGCCCGTCGAGGTCGAAGACGCCGGCAATCTCGCGCCCGCCGACCAGTGCTTTGTGACCCATGCCAGGTATCTCGGCGTACGTCCAGCCGAGCAGCCTGCCGAAAAACTCGCGCTTGCGCGGGGTGCGGCGTCAGCATGTTGATCCAGCAGAAATCGCCCGCCGTGCGCGTGCCTATCTCCATCGTCAACCTCGCTAGAGTCAGTGGCCCCCGAGCTCGTCTGACAGCACGCGATCGCGCCACCGGCGGACGCTGCTCATGTCCAGCCGTTCGCCCTTGAACTCGATCTGCTTCACCGGCTTGGTTCCGTCTTGGCTTTCACGCTTGAGGACGCTGCTGATCTCCATCCAGCGTACGTCGGCGAATTCCAGCCTGTCCTTCCCGCTCGCTCGCTCGTCCTGCTCGGAAAAGGTGCCAATCACGAGCATCACGGGAACTGGCTGCTGGAGCCAGTATTGCACCCAGCGCTGCTCCTTGATCCTGAAAATCTCGGCTCCGCCCTTTCGCTTTTCCAGATACGAATTCCCCGACTTCAGTTGCAGGAAGAGCCGTCTTCCGGTGCCCTTGCCGTCGTCGTTGGTGAACTCCAATTCCATGTCGAGGCCTTCGTCTTCGGTGCCGGGGATCTCGAAGCACTTTTGGTCCGCGCTGGTAATGCGTGCCCCGACCTCCAAAGCGAGGAGTTTGCCTTTTCGTCGCGAGTCCAATCGCACGGCATCGACGGCCTGAAGACCCTCCACTTGACTGCGGACCTCATCGCTGGCGAACCGCTTCTCCAGATGATCCCAAAGACCGAAGCGTTCCTCGCATTCATCGCACACGACCGTCGCCGCTTTCTTCTTCTTGAGCAGCTTTTTCATGAGCACCTGCGGATTGCCTTTCGGCGCGTGGCAGTTCGGGCAGACATAGTACCGCAGTCGCTGCACCCGCTCGCAGGCGCGTTCAAGGTGCGCGTGGATGTAGTTGGCAAAAATCACCTGTTCTGCTTCCGTAACACCCTTCCCGAAATAGACGCTTATGTCGCCTTCGCTACCGCTCGCTCGCGTGAGCTTGACACCCATGTGGTGATCGCCCGCGAGCGTCACGAAGTCGGCGGCGTCGCGCCAGAGTTCCTTGAGTTGGAACGATTCGCTGTCCGCCAGCTTCACCACGAGTGTGGCACAAATGTCATCGAGAAAGCCCTTCACTGCGTAGCTCACGAAGACCGACGGATGCGTCTGCACGGCAGGGCGGTCGCGCCCGCAATGGCTCGGGAAGACGAGCTTGTCTCCCTGGCGCAGGCAGAGGCCGCGTTCCATCAGTTGCCGCTCCATCTCGCCCAGCACTACGCGCTCCTCGGCTGGTGGCAGGCGCTTCATCTCCACTGGAGAGCCGTCGCGGCCGATGCTCTGGTAGATCAGTTTCCCTTCGGCGATGCTGCGGAGAGGGAGCACGCCGAGCTCATTCTCCGCGCTGCGCAACGTGCGAATCACGGCTTGCGCGTAGGAATTGATCCACTCAGGCGCGAGCAGGATGTACGTGCCATAGTCGAGCTCCTTCACCACCCCGGGTCCGTCCAGCAGACCGATCACTGTCTGCAATGTCGCGTCCGTGAAGCGCGACTGGTCCGGCAGGCGCCGCCAGAGCAGCTCGCGTAGTTCCTTGAAGGTGTGCAACACCTGCCCTTCGTCCCGTAGTTTGAGGATTTCGTCCTTGATCACTTTAAAGATGTGCGGCGACGTGCGCTTCTCCATCTGCGCCCACGGGATGCGAGCGATCATGGCGGTGCGCAGCTCGTCGCAGCCATGGCCCTCCTTCGCGCTCGTTTCGTGGTAGTCGAGCCCCTGTTCCTGCGCGAAGGCTTGCAGCTTTCCCCGGCTTGCCTTGAATCCGGTGTCGATGCGCCCGGCCACGAGGAAGTGCGGGATCTTCTCCTTCACACAGCGTCGCAGGGCCGTCTGCCAGTCGCGCAACCCAGGCAGGACGTCATCCTGATCCGCGTTGAAGAGCAGCAGGATGAGCGCGGCGCGATCCATATAGAGCTGGTGGATCAGACGCTGGTCCGCCTGGCCGCCGAAATCCCACAACCAGATTTCCCGGTCCACGCCCGGATCCGCGCTCCCCTGCGTCAGCTTCCATTGGGTGGACCACGCTCCCACCGTGGAGTGCTCGCTGGGTTTCCACTCGCCGGTCGCGAGGCGGTGCGTCAATCCAGTCTTGCCCGCGTGGGTGTCGCCAACGACGAGGACCTTGGCGTTCGTGTATTGGACTTGGTCGGGGGCGGGCGGCGCGGTCTTTGCCGGGGATTTCGTTGCCCGCGCCTCGGTGACAAACTCCGACAGATCCCACACGCGAATGCCGCCGTCTTGGTCGCCGGAGAATGCCCGGCGTTGATCCGTGCTCCACGCGACGTTCATGACGGCGCTCGCGTGGCCCTTGAATACGCGCAGGCAGCGGCCCGTCGCCAAATCCCACAGCCGCACGGTGCCATCCCCTGAGCCGGAGACGCCGAGGCGACTGTCGGCGCTCCACGCGACGCTGTTGACTCCAGACGTGTGGCCTTCGAGCACGCGTACGCAGCGCCCGGTTTCCACGTCCCATAACCGGATGGTCGCGTCATCGGAGCCTGAAAGTGCTTGTTGTCGATCGGGGCTCCATGCCACACCCCAGACCCGCGCAGTGTGACCTTCGAGCACGCCGACATAGCGCCCGGTCGCCATGTCCCACAACCCCACGGTCCCGTCATTGAAGCCGAAGAGAGCGCGGCGGTCATCGGCGCTCCACGTCACACAAAGGACCCGTGCCTCACCCGCTTTGAACACGCGCCGGCAGTGCCCGGTCCCCACGTCCCACAGCCGCACCATTCCGTCGGCGTCGCCTGAGAGGGCGCGGCGTCCGTCGGCACTCAGCGCCACGCTACAGACATAACTCTGGTGTCCATCGAGCACGCGCACACAGCGCCCGGTCTCCACGTCCCACACCCGTACGGTCCGGTCGGCGGAGCCGGAGAGGGCGCGGCGTTGATCGGGGCTCCACGCCAGGCTAGTCAGTTCTCTGGAGTGTCCTTTGAGCACTCGCAGGCAGCGCCCAGTCGCCAGGTCCCACAGCCGCGCTGTATTGTCTTCACCGGAGACGGTGAAGGCGCGCTTTTCATCCAGACTGAACTAGCACTCATAGATCGTCGCCTCGTAGTCCAGCTGGATGGCATTTCCTCCGGCCGGTTCGCGCACGGCCTCAGCCGCCAGTGGCTTCGCCGCCGGCCGGCAGGCGTCGAGGAGCTTCGCGTACTCCTGCTCGCGATTCGCCGCGGGCCAGTTGATGTAAACAAATTGCGCCAGCGACCCTCTGATGGCGGCGGCGTCGAGGCGCAGGGGAATGAAGCGGCGATCCTTGTTCAGTGGGTCGCGAAACCGGAACGTGCCGGACTCCAACCGCGCCCACTCCGAGCCGAACGCATTCGCCGACATACAGAGGACGAGCGTGCGGGAGTGCTCCAGCCCTTCCTCGATCTTCGCCGGGATACTGTCACCGGGTCGGATTTCCCATTCGTCGAACCACACACGCAGCCCGTCCGCCCGCAACCGCTCCGCGACCGCGCGCACGATTGCCTTGTCCTTCGAGCTATAGCTCAAGAATACGTCATGTGTCAGCGTTTCCGACATCGTGCGCCCTCGGCCGCTCCGTCGCTGTTCGATTCACCGCCAAACGACATTCCGATATCCTACTTTAACGCGGATCGATCGGACACTGCGCCGCGCGATCATTACCGTCAGGCCGTTTCCAACGGCCGCGGGAATGCTATCCGCTCCCAAAGCCCATTCGGCGCACTAGTCCATCGAACTGTGTCATTCGATACCGGCCGCTATTGCACTAGCGCTGAGAAGCAGGTAACGCCGAGGCTCAGCACATGGACTTCCCCCCGGAACACTACTTCCAAACCGCGACACAGCGGATGCGGCAGGCGCGGCATCTCTACCAGGAGGGCTCCAGCTTCGCGCTTGCTATTTACGTCGGCGGCGTAGCCGTCGAATGCCTGCTCCGGGCCTTCAAAGGTCTGCGCGACCCGACCTTCGACGAGAAGCATGACCTGCTGCGCCTGTTCGCCGCGAGTGGAATTCTGCGCGTCGACCGCACCAAACTCCTCGCGAAGCATTGGACGGACGCCCAAATCGACGGGCACCTTCGAACGCTGAAAGTCGCCGTGAATGAAATCTACAGGTTGTGGGCAAACAACTACAGGTTCGCGTCTGAAGAGCGCCTGCGTTCCCACTTGAAACAGATAACCTCACTATCAGAAAATCAAGGGTGACTACCTGAAGGAACAGTCGCGACAGTTCCTCAATTCAGCTCAGACGATCATCGACAAGGGGGTGGTGCTGTGGCACGCGTGAACAACTCGCTCCTGGGCAAAGTGGCGAAAGTGTTAACCCAGCAGTTCCCTTCGCCAGCCACAGTGAGATTGGAAGACCACGACGGAATCATCGGGGTCATCACGTCCGCGAGTTTTGCCGGGATGGAAACCATTGACCGCCAGAATTGGATCGGTGAGATTGTCGAAGCCCACCTCAGCTCGGAAGAACGGCGGCGGGTGCAGGTTATTGTCGGAGTCACCCCCGAGGAAGGGACCGGATACTTGGCCGGCGAAGAACGATGACCTGGCCCTGCCCAATCATCTCACCGCGTTTCGGGACAACCGCTTCAACCGCCGAACCAGGTCGTCTTGCAACAACAGCCCCGCTTCTGGACAATTGTCAGAGAAGGCTGAATCCACGTTTTGCGGGGTTCCAGTGCGAGGAGGCGGGGATGAGTCCGATCAGGCTTACCGTTATTACGACGGCGCTCGTGGCGTGTGCAGGCCTACTGCGGGCGCAGGAGGGTGTGCCGTACGACGTGGCGCCAGACGAGCCGAAGCACACTGCAACCGGAATTTTCCACGTACCGATACGACTCATGGCCGCCGACGGCGTAATCGACAGCGGCCAGTCCTGGGGACATTCGGGGCCCTGGGTCGAGGACGTCGATGGTGATGGAAAACGTGACCTGATTGTCGGCGACTTCAGCGGGCTCTTTCGCCTCTACCGCAACGGCGGCACGAACGAAGAACCCAAATATGCTGCCGCGGTCAACCTCCAGGCCGGCGGCACCGCGGCGAAAGTGCCGATCTACTGATGCATCGGCTCCAGTCCACAGTTCGTGGACTTCGATGGCGACGGCACGCTCGACCTCATCTCCGGTTCCTATGATCCGGGCGAGCTCTACCTGTTTCGCGGTTTGGGACGCGGCAAGTTCGCGGCCTCCGAGGTCATCAAGGACAAGGCCGGTAGACCGATCCTCAAGGTCCCCGACCAGAAGAACAAGGTCGAGTCGTTCGGCACCTGGATGACGCTGGTCAACTGGGACGCCGACGGTGACCTGGATATCCTCGTCGGTACATTCGAAGGCACGATGTTCCTGCGGCGCAACCAGGGAAGCCGCACGAAGCCCGTCTACGCCACTGCGAACCTATGGGTCAGGGTCGGTACCAAGGCGCTCCGCGTACCGGGCGGCGAGCACGCCAACCCCGTGATCGTCGACTGGGACGGCGACGGCAACTGGGACATCGTCACCGGCGCCGGGGATGGCGGAGTATACTGGTACCGCAATTCCGGACGTCGCGGCCACCCCGAATGGGAAGCCCCCGTGACCCTCATCCCGAAGCACGAGGGGATCGGCTACAGCGAGCTGCTCGAACCGGGCAAGGGTCCCAAGCCCGGCATCCGATCTCAGATCGCCGTGATCGACTACGACTGTGACGGCAAGCTCGACATCCTGCTCGGCGACTTCTGCACCTATCTTCACGTCAGAAAAGATCTGACCGCCGAGCAAGCCCGCGCATTCGCGGACCTGCGCCGGAAAGAGGACGACGCGGCGAAGTTCCTTCGCGACAGCATGGAGGCGATCCGCGCCAAGTTCAAGGCCGATATGAAAGGCGTTCCCATGTCGGATTGGAACACTCCCGAGAACTCGGCGAAGTGGCAGGCGGCTTACAACGCGATGAAGGACTCGCCGGCCTACAAGCAGCACTGGGCGGAATATGAACAGTTGCGCGACAAAGGGCTCGAGTACGTCGAACGGGGCACTGCCGGCAAACGTCTCGGCAGTGACCCCGCCGTCGCACATGGCTACGTGTGGCTCTTCCGCCGTTCTTAGTTCACGCGCCCGCCACCTGAACCTCGATCCCGTCGGCGTCGGGGAAGTAGATCCGGTTTCCCTCCCGGCGGGGCTTGAACCCGGCGGACTTGAGCTTCTCCTCGGCCCGTTCGACGTTGTAATCGCCGATGGAATAGCAGTAGTGGTTCAGGCCGGGCTTATCGCCCCGGAAAAGTGTCAGGAAAAAATCGTTGCCGGCGCCGAGGAAGCAGTTATCCTCGCCGCCGTCCCTCGTGACTTTCAAGCCCAAGTGCTTGATATAAGCGAGCCGGTTCGACAACCCAGAGCCTCGCACAAAGGTACTCCCCGTCGCAAGAGACTTGCCGCCCAGAGCACTCTCCGCATACGCTAACCACTTCGTAATCGTAAATTGACGGTTCATTCGGGAGTCTGATCCAATGCCATGTTGCCGCTTGTCCGGTTTGGTGTTATTGATGCTGGCCGCCGCGGCCCTTGCCCTGGCTGCTCCGGCTCATTCGGACGAGGGGATGTGGGTATTCAATAAATTGCCGCTGGCCCAGCTCAAGGATCGTTACGGCTTCGAGCCGCCTGCCGGCTGGGCCGGGCATCTTCGCTCGGCATCGGTCCGCTTCAACAACGGTGGTTCGGGGTCTTTCGTGTCGGCAGATGGACTCATCATGACCAACCATCACATCGGCGCGGACACCCTGGCCAAGCTGGGCACCAGGTCGAAGGACTATCATCGCGACGGGTTCCTGGCGCACAGCCAGGCGGAGGAAGTCAGGGCGCCCGACCTCGAGCTCAACGTCCTTTTGGAAATCACCAACGTCACCGATCGGGTCAATCACGACGTGACCCCGGAGATGGACGATGCCAGGGCGGGTGAGCTCAAGCGCAAGGCCATGGCCCAGATCGAGAAGGAAGCGACCGACAAGAACGGGCTGCGCAACGACGTCGTGACTCTCTATCAGGGCGGCCAGTATCATCTCTACACATACAAAAAATACACCGATGTCAGACTTGTGTTCGCGCCCGAGTTCGACATCGCGTTCTTCGGCGGCGATCCCGACAATTTCGAGTATCCGCGCTATGATCTGGATATCTGCTTCTTTCGCGCTTACGAGCACGACCAGCCGGCGAAGATCGAGCATTACTTGAAGTGGGGCACAGGCGGAACGAAGGAGGGCGACCTGGTCTTCGTTTCCGGCCACCCGGGGCACACGGACCGGCTGAACACACTGGCGAGCCTGGAATACGCCCGCGACGTCGAATACCCGGTGCGGCTCGGTTTTCTCAAGGCCGCCGAGGCGTTTCTGCTCGACTATGCCAGCCGAAGTCCCGAGGCGGCTCGTCATTCCAAGGAGGAACTCTTCACCATCCAGAATAGCCGGAAAGCCCGGCTTGGCGGCCTCGAAGGGCTCCACGACGAGTCGTTCATGAAGCGGAAAGCCCAGGCCGAAGCCGATCTGCGGTCGCGAGTTGGAAGCGCGCAGTCGCGGCAGCCGGGAGACCGCGCCGCCGCGTGGGAAAAAATCGCCCAGGCCCAGAAGGTCGCCGCCCAGATCGCCAAGCCCTACTTCTATCACGAGCGAGCCTACGCATTCGATTGCGAGCTCTTCGAGCTGGCCCGGCATATCGTGCGCCTGGTCGAGGAAAAGACCAAGCCCAACTCGGAACGGCTCAAAGACTATCGCGAATCGGCGCTCAAGTCGCTCGAGCTCAAGCTCTATTCGAGCGCGCCCATCTACCGCGAGTTCGAAGAGGCGCGACTGGCGTTTTCGCTGGCCAACTGGACGAAGGAGATGCCGGACGACCCATTGATCGAGCGCGTCTTGCACGGGCGAACGCCCGCTCTGGTCGCCAAGCAGGTCGTGGGCGGAACAGAGCTCAACGACGTCCGGTATCGGCGACACTTGGTCGAGGGCGGAAAGACGGCCGTCGAACAGAGCGACGATCCGATGATCAAGCTGGCCCTGGCCGTCGACGCCGATTCCCGGGCCGTCAAGAAGACGCGAGAAGACCAGGTGGAAGGGGTCGAGGCCGCCAACTACGCACTGATCGCCAAGACGATCTTCGACGAGAAGGGGGACTCGGTCTATCCGGACGCGACCTTCACACTGCGACTATCTTATGGAGTCGTCAAGGGCTACGTCGTTGATGGTAAGACGATTCCCCCTTTCACCACGATTGGCGGGGCCTTCGCTCATGCGAAAGCCCACGGCGACAAACCCCCGTACGAGCTCCCCCGAAGCTGGTTTGCCGCGCGCGAAAGCGGCCGGCTCGCGCTCGACACTCCGCTCAACTTCGTCTCGACCGCCGACATCATCGGCGGGAATTCCGGCAGCCCGGTCGTCAACCGCGCCAACGAGATCGTCGGCCTGATCTTCGATGGCAACATCCAGTCGCTTGTGCTCGACTTTGGCTACGACGGCAAGACCGCGCGGGCGGTCGCCGTCGACTCCCGCGGCATCCTGGAGGCCCTACGCAACATCTACCACGCCGACCGGCTGGTGGGCGAGCTGACGGCGCACTGAACGGGTGTGGTCGCGTGCTCGCGACCTGGGACCGGGAGGATTAAGGCACCCCGAGCCAGAGGATATCTGCGATGCCTACCCCACGTGACAAAAAGTGAGGGCGAAGACGCCCGGAATGCCGAGCCAGCCCCTTAGCGGGCCTTCTCCTGGTTCAGCCACATCTCGGCCTCAAGGACGCGGTATTTCGCGTCAAGAACGTCCACGAAGGCGACTCGCGCCGCGCGATGACGCTCCTCCACAATCCGCTGCCGATTCCTCATGCGCGTAACGTAGTCTTCGAGGGCGGCGATGAATTCGGCCCGGCTGGTTCCGGCGTCGCGGACGGCCTCGACTTGGCGGCGCTCCCAGACAGCAATCCTGGGATCATCGAGCGACACGTCCCCGTTCTTGTACATCTGGTCGAGGCCCTTGAGGGCTTGTCGGGCCAGCGCGAGTTGCTCTTGGGCCAGAGACTTCTTGGGGTCCGGAGCCTGCGAGGCGGCCGGGGCCAACACCGCTGCCAGGCGCAGATTCCCAGAAGCAAGCCGACTCTCCGCGCTCGTTTTAACATGATGCGTACTCCGAAATGAAGTGGCACACCTCGTTTCTGGATCAACCCTTCCAGGTCCCAACATCGTCCCGCGCCGGCCTGGCCGCGCCAACTATGGATCGGGACGCCAATAAGTTCCCGTAATAGTCGTCTTTCGCTCCGCGAAAGGCGACGGATGCGAACGATTGGCGACGTCCTTCTGCCCGCCTGGCGACTGCAAGCAGCCTCCGGCCTCCTCTACTCGCGATCTCCCGCGGCCAGTTGCCCCCGCAGAGTCTCGGCCATGCGCTGGAAGACCCCCTCCCAGTCTCCCTGTGTCGTCTGGCGGAACAGCCGCATCGTTGGATACCAGGGGCTGTCTTCGCGCTTCTTGAGCCAGCGCCAGTCGGCGACGACTGACAGGGCCAGCCAGACGGGCACGCTCAGGCTTCCCGCGAGATGGGAAACTGCCGTGTCGGGCGTGATGACCAGGTCGAGCTGGCTGGCGACGGCGGCCGTATCCAGGAAATCGCGTTCGTCCTCACTTCCGTCGAACTGAGCCCGGCAGCTCCACGATCGGAAACCGGCCGGCCAGCGAGCCAAGCTGATCCAGCCCGTCGCCTTTCTGCAGACTGACAAAACAGACCCCGGGCACCATGGCGAGCGGGGCGATCTGATCCAGCGGAAACGATCGCCAGCGATCGATGTACGTACGCCGGCTTCCCTGCCAGAAGATCCCGATCCGAAACGGCCGGTGCAATCCCAGGCCGGCGATGCCCGCATCGAGGATCGGCTGCCAATGGGCGACCGCCTTCGGGTCTGCCGTGAGGTACGGAACCTTGGCGGGCACGTTCGCCAGTGTCGTCCCCACGATCCCCGGCAGGCTCATCATCGGTGCACAATAATCGTAATACGGTAAGGAGCCATCATTCTCAAAAACAAGGTCAACGTCGTCGCAACAGGTAATAAGCCGGACGAGTGCGCGGTGGCAAAGGGCAATGACTCGCGCCCGCGCTCCTTGACGATGCCCGCGTAGCGGATGAACTGGAGCGTGTCTCCCAGGCCTTGCTCGGCGTAAAGCAGGATGGTCTTCCGACTCAAGTCTTCGCCATTCCAGCGCCGGCCCACAGGAATGCGGCAGGGTTGCCTGCGGCACTGGAACCGCCACTCGTATTCGGGCCATCCGCGCTCGTAATCGCCGTCGGCCAAGAGAGCGAAGGCCCGGCTCCGGCGGCCCTCGGGGTAATCGGGCTGGCGGCGCAGCGCGTCGTCGTAACGCGCCATGGCTTCGTCGTCGCGTCCGAGCTGCACCAGCACCGCGCCGATCGTGGCGATGGCTTCGTGCGAATCCGGCCGCAGCCTCAGTGCCTCCTCGAGACAACGAATCGCCTCGTCGAATTCCCCGAGCCCGATGAGCACCGAGCCCAGATACATCCAGGCTTCAACGCAGTCCTTCTTGATCGCGATCGTTCGACGATAGTACTCGGCCGCCTCGTCGCAGCGATGCTGCTCCCAGCAGGACGTCGCCAGATTGTTCACGATCGCGAAGTCATCGGGCGCGAGCTCGAACGCGCGCCGAAAATACGAGTCGGCCTCCGACATGCGTCCCTGCTGCCAGACGACCGTTCCCAGCTTGTTGAGCGCATCCGCATCGTCCGGATACAGCCGCAACGACTCTTGGAGATAATACTCGGCATCGGCGTACATACCGCTTTTTACCAGGACGGTGGCCTGACTGACGTAAGTTTTCCTGATAAAATCGTTTGCGATCGAAGCTCGGTCGCTCGTCTCGGTGCCGGCTGGGGGAGAGGCATTCTGTATCTTAGGCATGGAGGATCCTCCTCGCCGCTTGAGTCTCGGAAAAATCGCCCCAGTAAACCGTGATCGGAGGAGTTTTCCAAGAGCAACTTCGTCGGGGGATTCCATCAATTCCAACACGTGACGCAGGTTGAAGTTCTGTCGTGTCCCCGCGAACTGGTCGCGGCAGGACCGTGTCATCACGGTGCGGCGACCCGCGCAACGTGTGGGAACGCAGCTTCCGATAGTCGGCTTGAGGCGCGGCCTTCCGGCGAAAGACGGAATCTATGCACCTGTATAGATTCCGGTCCGCGTCAAGGCGAGCGGATTCGTGCAGTTTCACGCGGTTCTGCCGATCATGGCGGGAGTCGCGGACGCGAGGGTTAAGACGGCAACCGGCCCGAGAGCGGTTGATGCGATCTGGCAGGAATGGCGAGTTGGACTGGGTATTCCGTCGTCAGACCGCATTCTCGGTACATACTTGGCATACTTGGCACGCGCAGAAGCGTGCCCACTATGCCGAGTATGTGCCCAGTATGTCTCGGGCATCGCAGCCTGCGATGCACGAGCGGATGTACCTTTGAACCGTCCAGACGGCGTGGAGAAGCGCGCCGATTAGCTGGGCGGGACGGGCGATATCGGCAAAACGCGCCGAACGAAGCCAATTTCGCTGCATCCATGAGCATCGTGGAAGCACAAGATCCGATTCAAGTTACGGCAAATTCGGGCGCTCGTTCGCGACTTGACAAGCGGGGTGGCGCGGCCAGGCATGTCGAGAATCATCTGAACTGGGGCAAACGAGTTCCCTCCAGCTTTGTTGCGCTTCGTGAGCTGTTCGCGGCCGTAAAGGACGTCTTTGCTGCATGATAGGCGGTCCGGCCATTTGTTTCGTGGTCTTTGCACTCCCGTCCTCCTGACCGCCTCCGCTGGAACACATGTCTGCGGCGCAGGAACGTGAGACAGCTCGATCGATGATGAGTCGCGCCGAGGCGATTCAGCAGCCCGATTCGCGGGGCTCGAGAGGGGCTGGAATCGGCCGAATTTGACGACACAAGAACCAATGGACAAGCAACTTATGACGAGCACCCACTCCGTCGCCGATCTCCGAGGGATTTCGTTGGCGAACCTTGCGAGAGGGAACGGGGACCCTTCCAAAACGTCTCAGATTGTCTCATTTTTTCTCATCGAGAATCGCTTATCGATCGCGTCGCGGGCGGCGAGGGGGTTGGGAACCCCCGCCGAAAACGGCAATGTTTTCCAGGCTACACGTTCACTTCAGTTTTGTTGCGCGGTTCGACCGTCGGAGATTATCAGATGACCGCAGACGCAACGGAAGGAGATGGATGGCAAATCGGTCTTTCGCTCCACGAAAGAAAGCCCGTTCGCGGAGCGAAAGGCGACAGTGATTGTGGCGCGGCCCGTTACTTGGTTCGGCTTGCCGGAATTGGCTTGCCGATCCGGATCGTTGTTGACACCTGGTAATCGCCTTCGTCGGCCACCAGCGTGTAGGTGCCAGCGTGGAGTCCCCTGGCGCCGCGCTGGTTTGGCCTGCCGTTCCAGGTCGTCGTGAAGGTGACCGTTTGGCCAGGGGCGATCGAGAGGCTCGCGTCCGGTACTGCCGTAGCAAGGTGGCGCCAGACGAGCAGGTTCGCGCGACTCGCGTAGAAACCATCGAACGATGGGTTCGGCGTGATCGTCACGGACGCGTCGCTCTTGTTGGTGAGCGTAAGTGTCATCGACACGGGCTGGCCCAGCCGGTATGCCGATTTGTTCGTCGTCAGTGTCGCCGAGAGCGCGGGATCGTTTTGAAGCGGGATTTGCATCGGGCTCGTGATTGCGCTCACGATCTGAAAGGTCGTCGAGACACTGGGCGCCAGGTCGTCAGTCAGCGTGAGAGTCCCCTCCACGGGGCCAGACGGCTCATTGGGCGCGATCCCGTTCCAGGTCGCCGTTTGTGTGAGCGCCTGACCGGCGCAAGCGTCTGCCACGAGAAACTTTGATCAGTCACCGCACTCCCCTGGCCAGAAACCCAGACGGGGTTGCCGTTCTGACTGACGGTAAACGTTCCGCTGCCGGCGAGCACCTGGACGGGAACGCTTCCCTTGTTGGTCTCGGCGAAGGTCATCTGGACCGGCTGGCCGACCAGGTAGACCGATTTGTCGGTCGTTACGCTCGTCACGACGGCACCGCCAGGCTGAGGCTGGATCTGGAATGTGGCGCTCGCACTCGTCGGCGCCTGCTGGTTGGTGACCGTGAAACTACCGGTGAGGACCGTAGGAGGCACCAGGTTCGGTATTCCATCCCAGGTTGCCGTGAGCGTCTCCGACTGGCCCGGTTGCAAAAACTCGACGAGAATGTACTGCGGCTGAGGACCGGTGTTTGACGCCCACACCGTCACTCCATTCTGGACGACGTCGAAGCCCGAGTTGACCGGGCCGACTCCGAGTTGGACCGGTGTGCTGCCGGTATTGGTCTCGGTGAAGGTGAACTGGATCGGCTGGCCGACCTGGTAGCTGGGCTGGTCGGTCGTCAAACTGTAGGCCAGCCCCGTCATCAGGCACCTGGGCTCGATCCTCTCGACGCACAGTGGGGTACGATGTCTCATCACGGCGACTCCTCGTTCGCAAAGGTCCCGATCACCCAACCACCGCTCTGGTTGGGGCTGCTTTTGAATCGTGCCCAATTTAGACCGCCTGGCCAGATTGATTCGCAACAGGCGTTCCCATGGTGGCGATCGCCATCACGGGCAAGGCTCCCATGTTGGCCGCCGCCAACGGCATGGTGAGCGATCCGCCTCCGGCAAAGAGTGGTTCGTAAGTCGGTGTAGTCGTTTGCGGCTCGATCACGAACGACGCGCTTGCGCCTGTCGGCGCTTGTTGGTTGGTCACGGTGAAGGTCCCACTCAGGACCGTAGGCGGTACCATGTTGGGCACGCCATTCCAGGTGGCCATGAGCGTTACCGACTGGCCTGGCTGCAAGGTCTCGATCTGAAGATACTGAGGCTGCAACCCCGCGTTCGACTCCCAAACGGTCACTCCATTCTGATCGACGTCGAAGCCAGAGTCAACCGGCCCGATCGCGATCTGGACCGGCTGGCTGCCCGTGTTGGTCTCGGTGAAGGTCATCTGGACTGGCTGTCCGACCTGGTACGTGGACTGGTTGGTCGTCAGGCTGTAGGCCAGCGCCGAGAGCAAGCACCTCGATTCGATCATCTCGACGCACAGCGGGGTACGGCGTCTCATTGCAGTAGCTCCTCAATCCCCAACGTTTGGTCCGCTTCAGCCGTGAAGCTCTTCTTCATCCCGTGATCAAACCCGTTAGAAGATTGGGACGACGCAAATGATATGCCACATCACGCGGTGATCTGGATCGTGGTTGTCGCGGTGTATCCCCCGAAAGATGCTTCGATCAAATTTCGATCTGGAACGACGCCGTCGGGCCTTGAGGGAGCGAAGCCTCGAATGAACCGGTGACTGTGCTCACAGTCGACGAGGCCGACGACGGCACTCCATCCCACGTGACCGTATACGTCGCAGCCCCACCGGGCTGGATCGTCGTGGTTTCCAGCTCATACGCCGGGGGATCAAGGGGATCGACGACAATCCCCTCGATTCCACCTTGCCAGACCGTGGTGCCGTTCTGGGAAACGTTGAAGTCGTCAGGGAGGCTGCGGACGTTGACGACCGTCACTGGGTGGGTGCTCGTGTTGGTGGCGTATGAAGTAATCCCGACCGGCTGGCCGACTTGATACACCGTTTGATTGGTCGCAATGCCATCGACCAGTGGGTCTGCAATCTGGAACGCCGCGCTCACTGCGGGCGCATTGGCATTGGAGACCTCGAACGATCCCCACAAGTTGATTGCCGTCTTGAGAAAGCTCTCGGTACCGCTCCATGTCGCCGTCTGAGTCACCGACTGCCCGGGCTGGAGGGTTTCGGACACGAGCGTCGCTGACGAGCTATCGGGGTTAGACTGCCAGATAACAGTCGAGCCCTCGGTGACCGTGAAATCCGCCGGGGCCACCATGACGTTGACCGGCTCGCTGCCCGTATTGGTCTCGGTGAACGTGAATTGAATGGTGTCACCTGCCTGATAAACCGATTTGTCGGTCGTCAGGCTGTAAGACACGGCCGAGAGTAAACACCGGCCTTCCACGATCTCAACGCGCAGGGGAGTCCGCCGTCTCATCGTCGTGTTACCTCGCGCGGAATAGTCGTCAGCTTCCGTTCCTGTCCTAATGCATGGAAGAGTTTTCGTCAATACACTCGTGCGTGCATGCTTCCGCCACGGCGAGTGCGTCCATCGATCCCGGTTGCGCGCGAGAGTGATGCAGACGGCGGGTCGATGCATCCTGGAGCGGCCTCAGATTTCCGTCGAGCAGCTATCGAGGCCGCGTTTCGCCAGATACTGCTGATGATACTCCTCTGCGCGGTAGAACGGGGCGGCCGGGACGATCTGGGTCACGATCGGCCGCCGGTAGATGCCGAGCGATTCCATTCGTGCCTTGGCTTCCTCGGCCTCGGCCTTTTGCTCGTCGTCGTGATAGAAGATTACCGACCGGTACTGCGTGCCGATGTCGGGCCCCTGGCGATTGAGCTGGGTCGGGTCGTGGCAGTTCCAGAAGACTTCGAGCAGATCTTCGTAGGCGCAACGCGACGGGTCGTACTCGACCTGCACGACTTCGGCGTGACCGGTCCGGTCGGTGCAGACGTCCTCGTAGGTCGGCTTGTCGCGATGCCCTCCCGAATAGCCCACTTCCGCTGAAACTACTCCGGGCACGCGGCGAAAGGTTGACTCGACGCCCCAGAAACAGCCTGCGCCGAACGTCGCTTTTTTCATGGTGGAGATTCTCGTGGTGAACGGCCCGGGTTCCGACCAGGCCTTCTGTCCGATTTCTCGAGCCGCTCATGAACGTCATAATCGGCGCGAGGTCTCGCGGCAAGAGGAATCCGTGGCGATCGGCGATCTGCTATCGCGGGGTCTCGAATTAGTCAATAGGTGTAGGTCAGGGTGTCGAGGGCCATGTTGAGGTCGAGGAGGAACATTTGTGATGATGTTGTAGAGCGGCTGGAGCGCGATCGTGGTCTGGGGCTTGGGCGCCGGAATCGATGCCGGGAGGACACCAGGTGGCCCAGAAGTCAACCAGCACGACGTTGCCCTTGTGGTCGGCAATTGACACGGGATGGCCATCGACGTCATTGCCCGCGATCGGTGGCGCGCTTGCCGAGGAGGTCGAGCCGGGCCATCCGGTCCTCGAAATGGTCTTTGAGTGCGGCCGGCGCGTTCTTCGTGCACGCCAGGTCGCAAAGTTTGCGGGCGACGTCGTAGCGCTTTTCGCGAATCAGCCGCCGCAGGTAAGCCTCACCCACCGCCAGGGCGAAGGCTCGGCTACAGCCGGCCAGAAGCGGAGTCGATGGGAAAGTCCTCTCCCGGAGCGAAAGGTGACACTTATTCTCGCGCAGTTCCTTGGCGCACCTTGGGCGTCGTATTGGCCGCCGGCCTGGCCGGCATCGCGGCGTCCGCGGTCGAGCGCCAGGTGAGGTCGGCGGCCTGGTGGACCACGCCCGTGCGCTTGTCCTGAACGAACACGGCCAGGCGAAGACGCTCGCGGTTCCACGCCGGCTCGACCGCGAAGGAAAACCGCTGCGTCGCTGGCGACTTGCCATCAAGCTCGATGAACTCGTATTCCGTCTTACGTGCCGGGAAACGCGCGACCAGGGATTTGCCTGCGTTCTCGCCCGACGGCACGTCGGTGACCACGCCGTCCTCGCGGAGCACGGCGCAGAGCAATAGCGGGGTCACCTCGGCCCTGGCCGACCGGCTCGTCACCTTGATGGTGGCGATTCCCGAGAGCCCGTCGCTCTTGAGGTCCAGCTTGACGTCGAGCACCACGGCGGGTTTCTTGGCCAGGGCTTGACGGATCGCCGCCTCGGCCGCGCCGGCGTCTCGGCCGTTGACGGATTGCTCGCCGTCGATCATCAGCATTGGTGTATAGTACAGCCCGTACTCGCGGTTCTTGGGCTTGGTGTAAAGCTGGTTGTAAGTCATCTGCCGCTGGCTGTAGAGCGGGTTCGAGAAGACGTCCTTCCAGGGATCGTTGAAGTAATCGACATGGAACGCAATCGGCACGATCCGGCGGTTGCGCTCGGCCAGAGCCCCGAGAACTTTCTCGGCCGCCGGGCACATGTCGCAACCTTGCGAGGTGTACAGCTCCACGAGAACCATTCGCCCCGGTTCATCGCGCTCGTCGCCCGCTACGGCTCGATTCGGCCCGGCAGCGACCAGTAGCGACATCAGCAGCACCAAAAAATTTACACACTTACACATATAACAGATCCCCTCTCGACCTCTCCCGCCGCCACGGACGGGTTTCTTGGAGATTGCTTCGATGATGTTGGCCCAGAAAAGACTGTCCTGGATCCGACGCCGCCTACCACACGATTATTCGATCGATCGTCGTTCGGAGCGCAAGGGATCACTTGACGGCCTTTGCCGCCTTGACAAGTTCTTCCGTCGAGTGCCGCTCGCGGAACCCCTCGAGGAAGAGCTTGGCGCGGATCACCCCCTGTTGATCCAGGATGAACGTACCCGGATTGGGCACGCCCTCCGCCTTGCCTCGAGCAGCCTTATTCCGGATGTGGTAGGCCTCGATCGTCTTGCTCTCGGGGTCCGAAAGTAGCGGGAAAGTAATCTTTGCCTTGTCGGAAAACTTCTTGAGCACGGCCGGCGAATCATAGCTGACGCCGACGACCTGGACACCGGCCGCGTCGATCGACTTGAGATCACGTTGCAGTTGGACCAACTGCGCGCGACAGAACGGTCACCAGTCGGCCGAACGGTAGAACACCAAGGCGACCTTGCCCTTCTTGAGCAGATCGTCCAGCGAGCGCTCGGCGCCCGTCTGGTCCTTGAGCGTGAACAAGGGCGCTGCCTCGCCGACCTTCAAGCCCGTCTGCTCCTCGGGCGCGGGCTTGCCCTTGCCTGTGCCCTGGGAGTAGGCGGCCGCGGCGAGCAGCACGACCGCCGTCACGAGCGCCATCGATCGAATCGCGTATGACATCCAAACTCCTTCTGAACTGAGTCTCCTCGAATTCAATGTCCCGCGTACCAATTGATGTGCCTCATTCAGCCGCCCGGCAAGGGCGGGCCGCCAGCCGGCCAACGGCTCACGGGCCAGCCCGAACCGGGCCGGAGTCACTTTTTCTCCGGTGCCATTTTACCGGTGTCCGTCTTGTCCATGGCACCGCCCATCGTGCCGGTGTCCATCTTGTCCATGGCACCGCCCATCTTGCCGGTGTCCATCTTGTCCATGGCACCGCCCATCTTGCCGGTGTCCATCTTGTCCATCGCACCGCCCATCTTGCCGGTGTCCGTCTTGTCCATGGCACCACCCGTCTTCGCGGCGTTGCTCTCGTCGGACGAGCAGCCCGAGATTCCGCAACACGCCACGAGGACCGAGGCGGCAACGATGCTCGAAGTCAGCAGCGAACGCATGAATCATCTCCTGATGAAGTCTCACTCAAATTCAACAGTTCGGCAATGAAGCCCTTGCACCCGTCGATCGTCGCCCCCCGACTCATCAGGGCGCCGAGTAATTCCACGCCGGCCGCGTCAATGAATGTCACGGCCGAAAGGTTCAGGGACAGGCCGGCAGGCGGGACATGGAGCTCCCCGCACGCGCGACGGAGCTCGCCGACCCAGGGACCGAGGAGCTTCCCTTCGAGCCTGAGCGTTACGATCGACTCGCTCGTGCCGCTGTCAACTCGTGCAATCCGTAGCATCGCGTTCTCCTCCCGGAATACCCCCCCCTGTCCGTCCAGCACCATCCTGGTCTGTGGATATTGCACGACCGATGCCAAGCCGATCTCGCGCCGAAAGATTTTCCATAAGCACATATGCAATGGCGATTTGAGAAAACCGCGCCGATCGCTGGCAAGCAGCTCGTGCTCGAACCGCGCCGTGGGCGTCACGAAATCTCGTGGCCGGTCACGATGGCTCGTGGGACGAGCGCGTGATGGCCAGCTTCTTGAGCCGGCTGCGGAGGGTGTTGGGGTGGAGGCCCAGGACCCGGGCAGCGCCGCGCGGACCGTCAATCTTCCAGTCGGTCTGGCGGAGGATGGCCAGAATATGTCGGCGCTCGACCGCCTCGAGCGAGGAAACCGACGAGTCGTTGACCGTGGCGGGACCGGAAGATCGGTCTCCTTCAATCTCGAGGTCGAGAGTCGGGCCGGTCGCCAGGATGACGGTGCGCTCCAGCACGTTCTCCAGTTCACGGACGTTGCCGGGCCATCGATAGGCGGCCAGGCGCCGCATGGCCGACTCGCTCACGCATTCAAAGCGCTTGCCGGATCGGCTGGCAAACTTGTCGAGCAGGAACCGCACCAAGAGCACGATATCATCGCCGCGGTCTCGTAACGGAGGCAATGCGATGGGGAACACGCTGAGACGGTAGTAGAGGTCCTCGCGAAACGACTTCTCGCCGATGGCCTTATTGAGGTCGCGATTCGTGGCGGCGATGATGCGCACGTTGACCCTGACTGCCGTCCCGCTCCCGACGCGCTCGAACTCGTGTTCCTGGAGCACGCGGAGGAGCTTGGACTGAGTTTCCGGGGGCAGCTCGCCGATCTCATCCAGGAAGAGTGTGCCGCCGTCGGCGAGCTCGAACCGGCCGATGCGCCGGGCCAACGCGCCGGTGAAGGCGCCTTTTTCGTGGCCGAACAGCTCGCTCTCGACGAGCCCCGCGGGTAAGGCGGTACAATTGACCTTGATCAGCGGCTTGGCGGCGCGCCGGCTGTGGGAGTGGATCGCCCTGGCGATCAGCTCCTTGCCGGTTCCGGTCTCGCCGGTAATGAGCACGGTGGCGTCGGTTGTCGCCACTTTCCGAACCCGGTCGAACACCGCCAGGAGCGCGGGGGACCGGCCGACGATCTCGTCGAAGTTGTGGACCGATTTGATCTCTTCCTGGAGGTAGAGATTCTGTTGCTGGAGCCGGGCGCGTTCGGCCTCGGCGAGCATCCGGTCGGTGATGTTGACCCAGATCGAATGGACTGCGTGGACCTGTCCGTCGAGCCCACGGAGCGGCTTCATCCAGACGCTGATCCACACGGCGCCTCCGTCCCTGCGGCGCATCTCCAGCTCGCGGCCGGAGATTTCCTGGCCGGCGAAACCGGCGCGGAGGGCCTCGTCGGCACGGGCCCGGCCGGCCGGCGTTTCGGGGAAGAACGCCAGAACCCCTTGGTCCACCAACTCCGATGCCGGCGCGCCGAGTAACCCGGCGGCGCGGTGGTTGACGCTCAAAAGCCTCCCATCGACGCCGATCGCCACATAGGCGTTGGGCGCCTCCTCGTAAAGGTCGCGGTAGCGCCGCTCGCTTTCGACCAGTTGCTTCTCGACCCTGAGCCGCTCGAGTTCGACGGCGGCCCGGGTGGCGAAGATCCGGAAGATGAAGAGCCGCCTTGGCTCGGCCGGCAGCGGCCGCTCGTCGAAGACCGCCAGGTGGCCGAGCACCCGGCCTTGCCCGTCCAGGAGCGGAACTCCCAGGTAGCTTTCGATCCCCATGTCGATCAGGTCTTGGTCACGCGGAAACCTCTCCCGGACCCCTTGGGGATGATGGCAAAGGCCCAAGCGGATCACGTCCTCGCAAGGGGTCCCCTCCAGGTCAAATTCGACGTTGTCCTTGATTTGGCCTTGCCCCCAGTACGCGAGTGTCCGGACCCGCGTCGGTTCGCGCGAAAACTCCGCGACGAAGGCATAGCTCACCCCGAGCGCCTCGGCCAAGTGCCGGACCAGCGACTGAAAGAAGGCGTCGCCTGTGGACCGCGCCGTCCCCTCGACGATCGCCCGCAAGGCGGCGATCTCGTCATCCACCGCGCGGTCCATTCGCACCACGTCTCCGGCCGCCGGAACGCCTGTCATCGCAATCGCGTGTTTGGCAAAGACCGGTTCCAACCGTCCGTCCATACCATGGTCCGATCGCTAGCCACGTGCAGCGGCCGATTTGGCCCATTGCGCCCTTCATGAGTCTAACTCGATCGTTCGCGCGCGCCCATCTGCAAGCCGATGCGAGCCCCCGTCCCGAGCCTGACCTGTCGTTCTTCGATGATCGATCACGACCGCCCGCTGGCACCGGTCGGTTTTTTCGCCGCGGGCTTTGCGGTCTCCACGCGACGACGCCGCGGAATTTCCAGAAACTTCGCGAATCTGGCAGCATGATTAGCTGCGAGCGTGCAAGGCGGCCCCGCGCAGCGACGTACGAGCCCACGCCATTCCATGATTGCGCCCGCCACCTGGCCGCAATGCGTTAAACTTCCCGGAATTGCAGCAATCGTTCAAGCCTGCGTGACGCGAAAGTCACGCGGAATCGTTCAAGTCACCCACTGGGCGCGTTCGATGTAGATCGGGAATTTCACACGATGGATGTGGTGTTCGGAGCGGTTGCCGGCGGTGCCAAGCGATAGCCGTGGTTTACCCATTCCCCCAAGGACGATCGATGATCAGAGGCAGGGATCGGGCTTTTCGCTGGGGACGAGTCCTTTTCGTACTCTGCCTGCTGACGTTCGGAGCGGAGGCAAGGTCGCAGGCGCCCGATCCGGAAGACGATTGGGGCCCGACCGCCAGTCGTGACTCATCCGTCCCACTTTCCGGCGCGCCGAAACGCAAAAACCGACCCAGCGACGAGCCGCTGCCGGCGGCCGAGAAACCATCCCGCGCGGAGCGGTTCCGAAATGCGCTCTGGCCATTCAATCGGTCCAGGCGGGCGGGCGATCCCCCGGCTCGTCTTCGCGCGGAAGCAGTCGAGCCCGCTCCGGCGCATCAGATTGATCCCCCAAGATCCTGGGACGCTACCGTCGATCATTCCGCCTCGCGCGGGAGCCAAGGTAATTCAGGACCCGCGCGATTTGCCGCCGCCCCTGCCCCCGCTACCATCCTCTGTGTCCGGCAACCCATCTAACGGCAGTGGCGGCCCGAATTCCGCCGCTTCATCCCCGTCTCAGACACCGCCGCTTCCGGACGCGACGTTACTAACCGGTGACCAGCCCGCAACGTCTGACGCCGGCGAAACGGCAGCCAACTCTTCGCTCTCAAACGTGTCGTCTCAGGTTGAGTATTATGAGAAGGAGCCGTATAGCTTCTGCAAGCGGTTCTTCCGCGGTTACGATTGCCTGGTCGAGTGGTTTCCCAAGCACCTCGGGCCGCCCCGGGAGTCGGCCTCGGACGACACGGAAACCACGAGCTCGGGTGAAACCGCCGGCGGCGGCGGGTATGCGTCCGAAGATGCTCCCCGGCGAGTTCCCCCTAATCCCTGGGATTCGCCGCCGTTTCCGACGTCGGAGTGGCAAGGTTATCCGCTCATCGGTATCCCCCCAAACCCGGCTGTTCATCCGCTCATGGAGGCCTTCTACCGCGGCCCCCACGGCGACGCAATTCTCGATAGCCGGATCGAGGCACACGGATGGGTGACCGCAGCGGGGAACTGGAGCAACGCCACCAAATCGAACCTGCCGACGGCGTACTGGATCGTGCCCAACTCATTGCAAATTGATCAAGCCGTAGTCAAATTCGAGCGTGAGGTCAACTCGTTCCAGACGGATCACGTTGACTGGGGGTTCCGTTCCGTCTCCCTGTATGGGATCGATTACCGCTACACGACGGCCGGAGGATGGTTCAGCCAGCAACTGCTCTATCACAACAATCTGTACGGGTACGATCCGGTCGAGCTTTACGGCGAGTTGTACATCCCGAATATCTTTCAGGGAGCGGAGATTCGAGTCGGGCGCTGGATTGCGTGCCCGGACATCGAAACGCAGTACTCCGTTGACAACTACCTGGCCTCGCACTCACTGCTGTTTACTTACGACACATACACCCAGACCGGTGTGATGGGTAGTGTTCAGCTCAACCCGCATAACATGGTGCAAGCCGCGATCCACGCGGGCACAGACATGGCCCCCTGGTATCCGGGTGCCCTGCCGACCGGCTTCTTCGGCTGGCGATGGGTATCCGAATCTAATAATGATGCTGTCTATACCTGCTTGAACAACATCAACGACGCGAAGTTTCGCTACTTCATGGCTGACGGCCACAAAGCGGGGCACGACAACTTCAATTACATCGTGAGCACCTACTCGCACCGGTTCAGCAAGAAGATTCACACCCATACGGAGGCGTATTACATGTGGCAGATCGACGCAGTGGTCGGTGGAACCCCGAGTCTCGGCCGCGCCGGCGTACTTCGGCGGCGGCGGCGGCCTCGGCAAATACCTGCCGGGCAATTCCCCCGCGTACGGAGTCCTGAACTACACCATGTTCCAGCTTTCCAAGAGAGACTACTTCACGGTCCGCAACGAGTGGTGGCGCGATGAGCGCGGCGAGCGCACAGGCTACGCGACCAATTACTCCAGCCACACGATCGGGATCAGCCATCAATTCAACGACCTGATCATGATCCGTCCCGAGATCGGCTTCTATCACTCCTACAATGTGCCGGCCTTTAACCTGGGCACCACAAAAAACCTGTTGATGTACGGCTTCGACTTCACCATCCGGTTCTGAGCGGTCGGATTTTCATTGACGTCACGACGCGGCGGTACCTATAATCCTGAAGTTGTCTGAGAGTTTCACCCTCTCATACGAGGTTTGCATGCACGGGATCCACAGCATCAATTCGCATTCAGAGCACGACCTCTTCATCCGCCTCTTCTTGACTGGCGGCGGCGGGTGGTGATTCTCACTGTCTGCGCCCTTGCGCCGTAGCAACGGGTCTCCCTTCTTCTCTCAACGGATCACCGCGCTCAATTTCTGTAGTCATCGCTCTCCGCATGATGATCTGTCACGCGCAGGGTGACGACTACTGCTGCGTATCCGGCTGGCGACGAGTGTGCAGCGGGGCTCTGCCAACCGCGACACCAAACCGGTCTTGCTCGTGAGCGGCCAACCGGACGATCGGATCCGAGCGTTTTGCAACGCTGGTCCCGCGTAATGCACGATTCCCGCTCTTGCTTGAAGGCCGGCTGGAGATGCAACTCGCTGCAAAGCATTCTGGTACTTTCACATAGGCATTCTGGTTGCAGGTTGGCATGACAGATGCTTCTGGATCGAACGAAACCTGCGAGGTTCGCTCGCGACTGCGTGGCACTCGAGGAGTGCGCCCGGCCGGTTTCGGAAAGGAGAAGTCGAATATGACCAGAAAGTTGATCTTGATCGTCAGTACGGCGTGGTCGCTGGCCATCGCGGGGGGGTGTGGCAACAGCGCGGGGCTCGTTCCGGTCTCTGGCAAGGTCCTCTACAAAGGGGAGCCCGCCTCCGGTGCGGTCGTCTACTTCCATCGTGAAGGAGGCTCCGGCACCCCCGCGCAGCCGATTCCCAGCGGCACCGTAGAGGATGACGGCACGTTCGCTCTGTCTTCCGACAACCTCGGAAATGGTGCCAAGCCCGGTCAGTATGCCGTGCTGATCGAGTGGCCAGACCGTGCGGGCAACGGCGTCGTGCCCGTGAAGACCAGGGGAAAGACCAACCTGGTCAAGCGCAGCAGGGTTCGTTCCGGGCCCGACCGGCTCGGAGGCCGTTACTTCAACATCGCAAACCCGCTGCTGCACGCCGAAGTGAAGTCGAGCTGGAACCAGCTTGAACCGTTCGATCTGAAGGACTAGCGGGCAAGCCGCTCTTCGCCCGCGTGCAGTCCGTGCCCGGGGCGATGAATTCAACGAGTTTCTGAATCTCTTACATCGGAGCATGAAACATGAAACGATTTCGTCGTTTGGTAAATCCGTCGAGTGGATTTACGCTCATCGAGCTTTTGGTGGTGATCGCGATCATCGCCGTGCTGATATCGCTCTTGTTGCCCGCCGTGCAGTCGGCGCGAGGCGGCCCGGCGAGCGCAGTGCGTCAACAATCTCAAACAGATCGGCCTGGCTACGTTGAACTTTGAGTGCACCTACGGCATTCTGCCGCCCAAGCTGGTGCGGCTGGCCACGCCCGACCCGAACGCCGACTGCGCAGGCCGCGATTCCGACCTGTGCCGCGTCGTACCTCACGCAGATCCTGCCCTACCTGGAGCAGACGGTGATTTACAACCAGATCAACTTCTCTGAGGCCGCGTCGAACACGGCCAACATTCCGCCTTGCATCGGGCAAGGCGCACTGCACTCGGGCACGAACTCGGTCTACTCGACCGCGATCAACGCGTTCCTCTGCCCGTCATCGCCAGGTCCCGCCACGATCAATTACTACAACGCATTCTGGGGGCCCTACGGCGACGGTGGCGGCGACGTCTGCACTCCGGGTGCGCCGGGATCGGGTAACGGCGGCGTGTCGAACCTCAATCCGCCGCCCGTCCAGATCTGGGGACGCACCGACTACTTCCCGATTCCAGGTCTGCACAACACGGCCCTTCTCGCGGCCGGAATGAGCCCAAGCTACATCGCCTTGGTGGGCGAAGGCAAGGACTCGGGAGTGATCACCGACGTGCTGATCACGGGCAAGATCAAGATGGCCTCGATCACCGACGGCACGTCGAACACGATGATCGTCTCGGAGTGCGGTTCCAAGCCGATCGGATACAACGGATTCCGGCAGATCTACTTTTCCGAGGTCGACGGCCTGCCGGTGGACGGCGTGATCGAGCCGGTCAGCAGCGCCGGTGGGGCCTGGGCCGACAACTTCACTTACTCCAGCTTGGCCGGTGCCCAGGGCCGCCAGAATGGAATCCGGGGCGGTCTGTGCATGGTCAACTGCACCAGTAACAACGAGATCTACTCGTTCCACCCGGGCGGTGCCAACGCGCTTTTCGCCGACGGATCGGTCCACTTCCTCAAGGACGTGGCGTCGGTGCCGTTCATCGCCGCTCTGGTTACGCGAGCCGGCGGCGAGATCATCAGTGCAGACCAGTATTGAGCGTTTCGCAGTAAAATGAGCAGCACGATCAACAGACTTCTGTCTGCGAGCTGTGCGCTTGCGGTCTGGGCCGGCTGCGGTCCGGTGGACGATACGCCCCCACCGGCCCAGCCGGCTGATTCCGCAACGGCCGCCGCTCCCGATGTCACGCTGGTGGACACGGGCAACACGGCCGTCACGGTCCAGCCGACTCCTCGGACGGTCGTTTTTTCCCGGGACGTTGCGCCGATCCTGGAGCGATACTGCTTGAGCTGCCATGACACCATTGCGGCCGAAGGCGGTGTCGTTCTGGAGGGTTTCGCGGATAAACTTCCAGACGCGGAACACGCGACGCTCTTGCTCCGAGTCGCCGAGCGAACTGCGCTCGGAGAGCATGCCGCCGGAGGCCGAGCCTCGCCCAGGCACGGTCGAGCTGGAGATCCCTGAACGCCTGGCTCGACGCGGTCGTGCCCGCGACCGTGCGCGATTCCGGGCCGGTCGTCGCTGCGCCGCCTCAATCGCACCGAGTACAACAACACGATACGGGACCTGATCGGCCTCGACCTTCACCCGGCCGACGAATTTCCGTCCGACGACATCGGCTACGGTTTCGACAATATTGCCGATGTGCTCTCCACGCCCCCAGTGCTTGTGGAGATGTATCTGGCTGCCGCCGACAAGGTGATCGCCGCGGCGTTCGCCGGCGCCCGACGTCCGGCGAACGAATCCTGAACCCGCCGCCCGACGCGCATCCCCTTGGCATTCCGTCGGTACAAGCCGCCGGTGCGATCTCCGCGCGAAGACAAGATCTTCAGGACCGGCCCGGCAACGGTCAGACCCGGAGCTGAAACGGCAGCAGCGAATCTACGACATCCTGCGCGGCTTCGCCGATCGGGCGTTCCGCCGGCCCGCGACCCACGACGAGCTGATGCGGCTCTTGCTGGCATCGTGATGTCGGCGGAGAAGGACGGGGAGAGCCCCGAGATCGGCCGTTCAGCTCGGCGCTCCGGGCGGTCCTGGCGTCGCCGCAGTTCCTCTTCCTGGCAGCCAGTCGCGGCACGACCTGGCTCGGCGTGACGCCCTGCCCGACCACGACTTCGATCTGGCCTCGCGGCTCTCGTATTTCCTCTGGAGCAGCATGCCCGACGACGAGCTCTTCCGGCTGGCCTCTCAGGGAGCGCTCCGCCGGGCGGAGACTCTTCGAGCCCAGGTCGAGCGGATGCTGCAGGGATCCCAGGTCCCGGGCCCTGGCCGACAATTTCGCCGCCCAGTGGCTACAGACGCGCAAGCTCAAGGAGTTCACGCCCGACCCACTCCTCTTCCCGGATTTCGACGAATCGCTCAGGTCGGCGATGCTCGAAGAGACGAGGCTCTTCTTCGCGACGATCCAGGACGAGGATCGCGACGTGCTGGAATTCCTCGACGCCGATTACACCTTCGTGAACGAACGGCTCGCCCGCCACTACGGGATCGCGGGCGATTCTGGGCGAGCAGTTTCGCCGGGTCTCGCTGGCCGGCACCGCGCGGGGCGGCGTCTTGACGCAGGCGAGCGTCCTGGCGGCGACGTCGAACCCGACTCGGACGTCGCCGGTGAAGCGGGGGAAGTGGATCCTGGAGAACATCCTGGGCACGCCGCCGTCGCCACCGCCGTCGGGAGTGGAGGCTCTCAAGGAAGGGCAGGGGCCCAGACGCCGCCGGCACGCTCCGCGACCGGCTGGAGCAGCACCGGACGCGATCCGTCCTGCGCCTCCTGCCATCGGCGCATGGACCCGCTGGGCTTTGGCCTCGAGAACTTCGACGCGGTCGGCGCCTGGCGCGACCCACGACGACGGCCAGCCGATCGATGCATCGGGCAAGCTGCCGGGCGGTCGGGCCTTTCGCGGGCCCGGCCGAACTGCGGGCCGTGCTCCTGGCCCGACGCCACGCGTTTGCCCGCTGCTTCGCCGAGAAGATGCTCACCTACGCGCTGGGTCGCGGACTGGAACGCACGGACCGGCACGCCGTCGAGCAGATCGTGGCCAGGCTCGCGCGCGGGGCAATACCGATTCTCGGCCCTGGTGCTCGCCGTGGTCGAGAGCGAACCATTTCTGAGCGAACCCAGTCCCACGGGGCAATCCATGAGCGACACCCAGGAGGATCTCGCGCCGGACCGTCCTGCGAGGACTCGGCGCGTCGATCGCGCTGCCCTTGCTGGAGGCGATGGGACGCGAATCGGTGCACGCGGACCCGCTCGATCGGAACAGCCCTCCGCTGCGCATGGCCTTCTTGTACGTTCCCAACGGCGTCGACATGCCGGACTGGACGCCCCGGACGACCGGCGCCGGATTCGAGCTGCCGCCGATCCTCGAACCGTTGCGTGCGGTCAAGGAAGACCTTCTTGTGCTGAGCGGGTCTGACGCTGAACCCGGCGCGTGCCCTGGGCGACGGCGGGGGCGACCACGCCCGCGCCATGGCCAGCTTCCTCACCGGCCGCCATCCTCGCAAGACCGACGGCGCCGACCTGCGCGCGGGGATTTCGGTCGATCAACTGACTGCCCGATCCGTCGGCCGCTTCGACCCGATTCCCTTCCCTGGAGATCGGCTGCGAGGGGGGCAAGAACGGCGGCGAGTGCGACCACGGTTATAGCTGTGCGTACCAGTCGAATCTCTCGTGGCGGAGCGAGTCGACGCCCGTCGCCAAGCAGATCAATCCGAGGCTGGTCTTCGATCGCCTCTTCGGCGGAGCCCGCCGAGGGCAGCCGGCGCCGTTGACCCCGCGCGCGCCGACCGGCGCACGCAAGAGCATCCTCGACTTCGTCGCCGAGGAGGCCCGGCAGCTCGAGGGCACGCTGGGCAGCAGCGACCGCCGCAAGCTCGAGGAGTACCTCACCGGCGTCCGCGAAATCGAGCAGCGGATCCAGCAGGCCCGGCCCGCGGTCGACCTCGGCGGGACGAAGTATCCCCGGCCACTGGGAATCCCCGCCGACTATCAGGAACACCTGAGGCTGATGGGCGACCTGCTCGCGCTCGCCTTCCAGTCCGACCTGACCCGGATCGCGACCTTCGTCTTCGCCAACGACGGCAGCAATCGCAGCTACCCGGAGCATCGGCGTGCCCGACGGCCACCACGACCTCTCGCACCACGGCGGCGATGAGGCCAAGCGCGAGAAGATCCGCAAGATCAACCGCTTCCACGTCGCCCAACTGGCGTACTTCCTCCAGAAGCTGAAATCGATCCCGGAGGGCGACGGGACGCTGCTGGATCACTGCATGATCGTCTACGGCAGCGGCATCAGCGACGGCAATTCCCATTCGCACGACAACCTGCCGATCCTGCTGGCGGGCAAGGCGAACGGAACGATCAGAGACGGGACGGCACGTCCGCTTCCCGAGCGAAACGCCGCTGACGAACCTCTATGTCTCGATGCTCTCGCGGATGGGCGCCCAGGCCACCAGCTTCGGCGACAGCACCGGGGATCTCGCCGGGCTCGACGCGTGAAATCGATCGGGCAGCACCATCCGTCGCGCCGCTCGTAAGGCGCTGTGCAACAATAAGTGTCGCCTTTCGCGCCGCGGAGGGGCTTTCTTTCGCGGAGCGAAAGACGCCGCTTCCGGTACCTTATTTCTGCACGGATCCCAACGCGGCATCGCCGCAACCAACAGGCGGAAAGAATCGAAGCTGGTTCGTCACTCAGGAGCCGGGAGATTTGCCGCCAAGCTGCGAAGCGGCCTGTGTGATGATCTGGGCGGCGACCTGATTGGGGCTGTAGCCTGCCGGCAGCCGGACCAGGGGTTTGCCATACTGGTCGCAGAACTGTTTCACGTCGCCGAATGCGTGGCTGGACCAGCGGATCGCGAGCAACACCAGGGCGACGTCCGCGCGGGCGACGACCGGCTCGAATCGTCCGATGGACTGGTGCTCCTTCGTTTCGATCCAGATCAGGTCGTCGAGCCCCAGGGCGGCCCTCAACATCTTCTGAACGGCGGGGCGGCGAATTCCGCCGATCAGCACGACGCTGCGCCCCGAGAGCAAGCGCGCGGCTTGCTGGACCTCGCCCGTCGGCTCTGGCGCGGCCGTCGCACTCGGCGCAGGTTGCCGAGTCGCGAGGTAACGGTCCAACTCCCGGAGGACAAGCCGGCAGCCGGGTGGCAGCCCGTCCTGCTCGGGAAGCTTGTCGATGACCGGTAGGATCAGGTCCCGCAACTCCCGGTTGCTCGGCGCAACTCCCGCGTCGAGGATGTCTTCGACGGCCCGGATGACGGCCTGCCGATCCGGGCTCGTTCTCTCACCTTGATCGCCGATCTGCCTGAGACGATCACGCAGATGATCGAGCAGCGCCCGCTGGCGTTGTGATTGCGGCCGGCTCCCCGCGGCGGTTTCGATCCGTGCAAGCAAGCCAGTCCAATCCGCCGGGTCGGCATGCTCGTCGGCCCGCATGAAGTGCTGGAGGAAGATGCGGTGACGTGCGGCCGTCGCGCGCAGCCACTCGTAGACCGCCAGTTGGTCCGCATCGTCGGGCGCCCGCAGATTTCGCAGCGACTGCCGCAGCGACGACTGAGCCTCGGCAAGCAGTTTGAGCGCCCGCTCCAGGCCGCCATGGCGGTCGCGCTCGTCCTTGACGAAAGCCAGCGCCTCGGCAACCGTCTCGAAACACCCGGCAACGTGGTCGAGCAGTGCGATGTCGGGCAGCCCGCTGGCGTCGGCGGCATTGGCCCAGTAGAAAGAGTCTGTCAGCTTCTCCGCCCACTCGACGATTGCCGGGTCGGCTGGCGCGCCCTCGTCGGTCCAGCCATATTGCTCGCGGATCCGGCGCTGGCGTTCCGCCGCCCAGCGTGCCGCGTCGGCCTTGGCCCGGCAGTGCGCTGCGATGGACTCGAGATCGGCGGCGCCCTTGTCAATCGGACTACTTCTCGGCTCGGGCCGATTCGAGGTGTCCGATGCCGGCCGTGATCTGCCGAGCGTCAGTTCTCGGAGCGGCTCTCCTGCCGGTCTTGAGTCGTCCGGGCCTGGCAAATTCGCAGTCATCGGGTTATCGTCCGGAATGGCGGGGCTTGCGGCGAACGTCGCGAGTACTTCGCGAGAGGGTTCGGGTTGCCCGAGAACCTGGACGCAGTCTCCTTGATTGAACCAGACCGAGCGGGCAACCATCAAGCCGATCAATTGAGTCTGGTGGGGCCGAGAGACGGGCAAATCCTCGTGAGTGCAACGCAGAACCGCTTTCTGGATCTCCTCAAAGCTCGCCGCGCTCATCCTGTCATCGTCGCCCATCGCGGCGATTCATACCACGCGCCCGAGAACACGCTCGAAGCCGCTCGCCTGGCCTGGAAGGCCGGAGCGCACGCATGGGAGATCGACGTTCAGCTAACCCGTGACGGCGTGCCGGTTGTGCTGCACGACGAAACGCTGACGCGAACCACGGATGTCGCCACTCGCTTCGCCGGCGACCCCCGCTGCCGCGAGGGTTACCGTCTCTGCGACTTTAGCTTCGAGGAAGTGCGGGCCCTCGACGCCGGCTCATGGTTTGTAGCAGCCCGGGGCGGGCACCGCTCCGCCAGATCGTTCAACACGCTCGATCGATTGGAACCGTCTCAGATTGGGCTCTATGGATCAGGTCAGGTGAAGGTCCCATCTCTTGCCGAGGTGCTCAGTTTCACCAAAGCCAGCGATTGGCTGGTGAACATCGAGATCAAGTCGTTCCCGAGTGAGCCTGCCGGCTTGGTCTCTCGTGTATTGGAGGTCGTCAAGGAAACCGGAACCGCGCCGCGGGTCCTGATCTCCTCCTTCGATCACCGCGACGTGTCGCTGGCCAATGCCGGTGAGCGCGCCCACGCGATTGGAATCCTGACCGCCACTCCGCTCTGTCGAACGGCGGAATATGCAACCATGCTGGTCGGGGCCGAGACCGTGCACGTTTCGAGCGAGGTCATGGGCGCAGGGACCATTGCCTACCGCAATCGAGCCGAGGCCCGGTCGCTGAGACTCGATCTGGTCGAGGAGCTAAGGAAGAGCGATCTCCCGCTCCTGGTCTATACGGTGAATGAGCACGGCCCCGGAAGTCTCGCGCGGCATCTCGCTGAGCTCGGAATCAACGGGATCTTCACCGACGACCCGGTGGGCCTGTTGCGCGACTTTGAAATCAATCTTTCCGGTCATCCGCCAGGAACGCACGCAGGGCGCTGATGGTCCGATCGCCCTCCTGGAAGCGCAACGGCCGACTCCTGCGGCCGCCCTGGAACAACGCGGGCGCAGGGCGGCCGCGAGCGGCCAGTTGCCGGTAGAGCGCCTCGATCTCGCGCAGCCGTGGACGGAGCTGCTCAATCGAGTCGGCGGTTTGAACGTGCTGACGAAAGAGAAGCAGCTTGATCTCCAGCCGGCGAGCCTGATCCCCGATCCTGTCAAGCTGCGGGTCGCTTCCGTCTCGATCCCGAGTCGCCGCCTCTTCGGCAACGGCGGCGGCCACCTGGGCAATGGCCTTGTCGAGCTCGGGCAAGAGATTGGTCGTCCGAGGTAAGACCGCTCGAGCCGGCTGTACCGAGACGATCGAGCGCGGTAGTTGTAGCACGTCCGAGATCGCGTTCATCCGGTCGCGCACCGGACGCCATGTTCCAGACAACCCTATTCGGTTGAGCAGCGCCTCCGCCGGCCGGGCCCCTCGCACGAGCAGGCGGTAGGAGTCCAGGACCTCCGGCAGGGCAGGCTCGAGTGCGAGCATGCGATCAAAGCCTGAAACCAGCTCGAGCAAAGGGCGCAGCTCGGTCAAGGTGGTTTCTCGACCGCGGGGGGCGCCCTGGCGTTGCTCGATCGCGGTCTCGAGCGCCGCCAGATCGCGCGCCAGAAGCCGGGCCTGCTCTCGGAGCTCACCCAGGCTGATCACGCGAGCGGCGGGTGTTGCGGCAGATGGTATGACGTCGGCTTCGATCATCTGGAGGCCGGCTTCCGCGAAGGGAAGAATCTGCGAGATCCCTTCCAGATAAAAGGCGCCGCGAGTCGGAATCGGTGAGATCCCTTCCAGATAGAAGGCGCCGCGCGGCGAGAGGGCTGGCATACCCCCCAGCGACGAATAGAGGCGGCCGAAGGCTGCTTCGACGTCGTTCAGAACGAGGTTGGACCAGGCCAGGTTTTGAAGGTCCGGCGGCAGATTCCGCACCACTTGATCGAAGGCGTCCGTGGCGTTCCAGAGTGCGAAGTTTTCGCGCTCGAGCTGCACGGCCGTGACCGTTCCGCGCAAGTCGTTCTGAATGCTGGCCAGTGTGGCAATTGACCTGAGCTCGGCCAGCCGGGCCAACTGGATCAGGTCGCCCGGCACGCGTGGTCCCAGGAACGTCAGCCGGTAGAGGATCTCGTCCTCCAGCGAGGGGCCGGCAAGGGTCTGAAAGCTTGGCGGGCCGACGGCGATGATCGGCGACTGGGCGCGCGGGATGCCAGTCACAAGCGACGCTGAGGGCCGCCCCCAAGGCCAGCGAAAGGGCCGACGTCCAGTTCGCCATGATCGGTCGCGAAAGCGAAAATCGCTTCATGACTGCACCTGCGGAAGCCGAGCTTCGGTTAAGTGAACGGACGTAAGTGATTCCCATGTTCGAGCGGCCGGGGAAGGTCGGTTGAGCCCATCAGGAATCGATCGATCGCGGCGGCGGCGTGTCTTCCCTCGGCGATCGCCCAGACGATCAGGCTCTGGCCCCGAGTCATGTCGCCAGCCGTGAAAACTTTCGGCACGGTGGTCTGTCTGTCGGCGTCGGCCTTCACGTTGCCGGCCTGATCGAGCTCGACGCCCAACTGGTCGAGCATGCCGCCGCGTTCGGGGCCGACGAAGCCCATGGCCAGCAGGACGAGATCGGCCGGAAACGTGCGCTCCGTTCCCGGAATCTCGATGAACTGCATGCGGCCGTTGTCGGTTCTCGCTTCCACGTCGATCGTGGCGAGTGCCTGCACGCGACCGTCCGCCCCGAGAAAGCGCTTGGTGTTGATCGAATACTTTCGGTCGCCTCCTTCCTCGTGCGCGGCGGAGAGCCGCAGGACGTTGGACCATTGCGGCCAGGGGTTGGCTGGTGCGCGGCGATCGGGAGGTTCTGGCACAATCTCGAACTGGGTGACCGTCTTGCAGCCCTGGCGGTGAACGGTGCCGAGGCAATCGGCCCCCGTATCTCCGCCGCCGATGATGATGACGTGCTTGTCGCGCGCGGAAAGGCACCCGCCGGGATCGACCGGGTCGCCGGCAACCTGGCGATTCTGCCTGGTGAGATAATCCATGGCAAACGCGATGCCCTCCAGGCCGCGGCCCTCGATCGGGAGGTCGCGCGGCCGGGTTGCCCCGCCGCAAAGGCAGATCGCGTCGAGCTCATCGAGCAGGTCGTTCGCGGGCAGGTCCACCCCGATATTCACCTTCGGTTCGAACCGAACGCCCTCCGCTTCCATCTGCCGGAGGCGCCGATCGAGGGCCCATTTCTCCAGCTTGAAATCTGGGATCCCGTAGCGAAGCAAGCCCCCGATGCGATCGGCGCGCTCGAACACGATCACCGAGTGGCCGGCCCGAGCCAGTTGCTGTGCACACGCCAGACCTGCCGGGCCGGAGCCGATGATTCCGACTTTCTTGCCCGACTTGACCAAGGCGGGGCGGGGCACGACCCAGCCTTCGTCCCAGGCCCGCTCGATAATGCCCGCCTCGATCTGCTTGATCGTCACGGGATCGTTGTTATACGCCAGAACACACGAGGCCTCGCATGGCGCCGGGCAAAGCTTGCCCGTGAATTCCGGAAAGTTGTTCGTCGCGTGCAGCCGGTCGATCGCCGCCTTCCACTGGTCACGGTAAATCAGATCGTTCCAGTCGGGAATCAAGTTACCCAGCGGGCAGGCTTGATGGCAAAACGGAATGCCGCAGTCCATGCACCGCGCGCCTTGCTCGCGGAGCTTCGCCTCCGGGAAGGGATTATAGACCTCCAGGAAATCGTTGACTCGCTGCGAGACAGGCCGGCGAGTGGGCAGCTCGCGGGCGATCTCCATGAAGCCGGACGGCTTACCCATGACCGGCCTCCACCGGCAAGAGCCGGTCGCGATCATGGGTTCCGTTCGATTCGGCTGTTGCCTGCGCCTTCTCCCTCTCTTTCTCCTTTTCCTGTTGCAGTACGCGGCGATAATCGCGCGGCATCACTTTGACGAACTTACCGATAGACGACTCCCAGTCGCCCAGCAGCCTGGCCGCGACTCGGCTGCCCGTATAGCCGGCGTGCTGGATCAAGAGGTCGCGTAGAAGCAAGAGGTCGGCGTGCTCGGTCAGAGGCTCGAGGTCCACCATGGCGTGGTTGCAGCGCGAGGGGAAGTCGCCGTTTTCATCGAATACGAATGCGCGTCCGCCGCTCATGCCGGCGGCGAAATTGCGCCCGGTCGGGCCGATCACGACCACCGCGCCGCCGGTCATGTATTCGCAGCAATGATCGCCGGCCCCCTCGACGACCGAAAACGCGCCGCTGTTGCGAACACAGAATCGCTCGCCGGCCTGGCCCCGGAAAAAGGCCTGGCCGCTGGTTGCGCCGTAGAGCGCGACGTTGCCGATCAGGACGTTGTCCTCGGCCACGAAGCGGGCCGTTCTGGGGGGAAACGCGATGATCTTGCCTCCGGAAAGTCCCTTGCCGATGTAATCGTTCGAATCGCCCTCGAGCGTCAGGGTGATCCCCCGCGGGATGAACGCCCCGAAGCTCTGACCGGCCGAGCCCGTGAATTTGAGCTGGATCGTATCGTCCGGCAGGCCGGCAGCCCCGTACCGCCGGGTGAGCTCGCTGCCCAAGATCGTGCCGACAGTCCGGTCGACGTTGCGAATCGGATACGCCAGTGAGACCGGCCTGCCGTGCTCGATGGCCGGTTTGCAGGCCGGCAAGAGCGTCTTGTAGTCGAGCGATGACTCGAGCCCATGCTCCTGGTCGCGGATCTTGCGGACGGCCACGTCGGGCCCGACGTCGGGCCTGTAGAAGATCTTGCTGAAATCCAATCCTCTGGCCTTGTAATGGTCGATCGCCCTGCGTGTGTCGAGGATGTCGCTGCGCCCGACCATATCGGCGACGGTCCGGAACCCTTGCTCGGCCATGAGCTCGCGAACCTCCTGGGCGATGAATTTGAAGAAATTGACGACGTGCACGGCCTGGCCCCGGAACTTCTGGCGCAGCTCCGGGTTCTGGGTGGCGATCCCGACCGGGCAGGTATCCAGGTGGCAGACCCGCATCATCACGCAGCCCATGACGACCAAGGGCGAGGTCGCGAAGCCGAACTCTTCGGCGCCGAGCAAGGCCGCGATCACGACGTCGCGCCCCGTCTTGAGCTGGCCGTCGGTCTGCACGATGATCCGGTCGCGAAGCTTGTTCAGCACCAGCGTTTGCTGGGTCTCCGCCAGCCCGAGCTCCCACGGAATGCCCGCGTGCTTGATCGAAGTCAGCGGGCTGGCACCGGTGCCGCCGTCATGGCCGCTGATCAAGACGACGTCGCTATGCGCCTTGGCAACGCCGGCCGCCACGGTTCCGACCCCCATCTCGGCGACCAGCTTGACGCTGATTCGCGCCTTGGGGTTGCTGTTCTTGAGGTCGTAAATCAACTGGGCGAGGTCTTCGATCGAGTAGATGTCGTGATGGGGAGGCGGGCTGATCAGTCCCACTCCCGGTGTCGAATGCCGGACCTTGGCGATCCAGGGCCAGACCTTGTGGCCCGGGAGCTGCCCGCCTTCGCCCGGCTTGGCGCCCTGGGCCATCTTGATCTGGAGCTCGTCGGCGCTCACCAGATACTCGCTCGTGACCCCGAAGCGACCCGAAGCCACCTGCTTGATCGCGCTGTTCCGGCTGTCGCCGCCGGCCGGGCGCGCGTACCGCGCGGGGTCCTCGCCCCCTTCGCCGGTGTTCGACTTGGCGCCCAGACGATTCATGGCGATCGCCAGGGTTTCGTGCGCTTCGGCCGAAATGGAGCCATAGCTCATGGCCCCGCTGGCAAAGCGCTTGACGATCGACTCGACCGGCTCGACCTCTTCGATCGGCACCGGCCGGCGCTTCCCGGGACGAAACTGAAAGAGGCCGCGCAGGGTGCAAAGGCGCTCGTTCTGCTCGTCGATCATCCGGGTGTATTTCTTGAAAATGTCATACCGGCCGGACTGGGTCGAGTGCTGGAGGCGAAACACGGTTTCGGGATTGAAGAGGTGGTACTCGCCGTCGCGCCGCCACTGATACTGGCCTCCTTCGAGCAGCCATGCCGGACGAACGTCTCGACTGCCGAAGGCCCGCCGATGGTGATAGAGCGTTTCGGCGGCAATTTCCGCCAGACCGATTCCGCTCACGCGGGACGCAGTCTTGTCGAAATACCGGCTCACGAATTCTTCATTCAACCCGATCGCCTCGAAGATTTGAGCCCCGCGATAGCTCTGGATGGTGCTGATGCCCATCTTGGACATCACCTTCACCACGCCCTTCTTGATCGCCTTGCGATAGAGACGGACAGCGTCGTGATGGTCAATCCCCTTGATGATTCCCTGACGGATCATGCCATCGAGCGTCTCGAACGCCAGATAAGGATTGATCGTGCCGGCACCGTAGCCCAGGAGCAGGGCGAAGTGGTGTACCTCGCGCGCGTCGCCACATTCGATCAGAAGCCCGGCTTTGGCTCGGAGGCCCTTGCGAACCATCTCGTGATGCAGCCCCGAGCACGCCAGCAGCGACGGGATCGGCGCCATGAGAGCGTTGGCGCCACGGTCGGAGAGGACGATCAGATTGGCGCCTTGCTCGATCGCCGCGCAGGCATTTTCGATCAACGAATCGAGCGCCGCTTTCAGACCGTCCGCGCCATCTGCCGCGACGAAGATGATGGGCAGCGTGACCGCCTTGAACCCGCGCCAGTTGTCCAGCCGCTTGATTCGAGCCAGCTCGTCGTTGGCGAGGATCGGCGAATCGAGGGCGATCTGCCGGCAGGCTTCCGGGGTCGGCTCCAGCAGGTTTCGCTCGGCGCCCGCGCCCGTGAAGACCGACGTGACCAGCTCCTCGCGAATGGCATCCAGCGGCGGGTTGGTGACCTGGGCGAAAAGCTGCTTGAAGTAGTTGAAGAGGGGCTGGGCCCGGTCGGAGAGAACGGCCAGAGGTGCGTCATTTCCCATCGAGCCAACGGCTTCCTCGCCGCTTTGGCCCATCGGCCCCAGGATGAACTTGATGTCCTCGAGCGTGTAGCCAAACGCCATCTGGCGCTCGAGCAACGTGTCGTGGTCAGCGGGCGGGAGCTCGGGAACCGGCGGCAAGTCCGAGAGCCGCACCATGTACTGGCGGGCCCACTTGCCGTAAGGCTTGGCCGACGCGATCGCGTGTTTCAGCTCCTCGTCGTCGACGATCCGCCCCTGCTCCAGGTCGACCAGGAACATCTTGCCCGGCTCGAGTCGCCCCTTCTTGACGATCTTTTCGGGCGGGAATTCGAGTGCCCCGACCTCCGAGGCCATGATCACGCGATCGTCGTCGGTGATGACGTACCGGCTGGGCCGCAGGCCGTTGCGGTCGAGCACCGCCCCGATCGACTTGCCGTCGCAGAAAGTGACCGCGGCCGGACCGTCCCACGGCTCCATCAAGCAGCTATGATACGTATAAAAGTCCTTTTTCACCTGCGACATCGACTCGTGGTTTTCCCACGCCTCGGGAATCAGCATCATCATGGCGTGCGGCAAGCTGTATCCCGAGCGAACCAGCAGCTCTAGGGCGTTGTCGAGGCAGGCCGTGTCGCTTAGACCCTCGCGGATGATCGGCTTGATCTTGGGAATGTCGCCCGGCTCGTAGAGCTTCGAGTCGAAGAGCGCCTCGCGCGCTTTCATCCAGTTGATATTGCCCCGCAGCGTGTTGATCTCGCCGTTATGCGAGATCAAACGGTAGGGGTGGGCGAGCTGCCAGCTCGGGAACGTGTTGGTGCTGAATCGCGAATGAAACATGCAGAGGGCGCTACGCAGCCGCATGTCCTCCAGATCGTCGGCAAAGTAGACGGCAAGCTGAAGCGTGGTGAGCATCCCCTTATAAACAAGGGTGCGGCACGACAAGCTCGAAAAATAAAAGTAGCGATGATCGTCGAGCCCCGATTCCTCGTTCTCCCGCTCGAATCGCTTGCGGATCACGTACAGCTTGCGCTCGAAGCTTTCGGAATCGCCGATCGTCGGGCCACGGCCGACGAATGCATGCCACATCACCGGCTCGACCGCCCTGGCGGTCTCGCCCAGGGACGAACCGTCGGTGCGGATCGGCCTCCAGCCCAGAAACTTCTGGCCTTCCGCGGCGACGATCCGCTCGAAGAGATCCATTCCGTAACGTTGCTGGGCCGGAACCGGCGAGGTGAAGAATGCACCGACGCCGTAGTGTTCGGGCGCGGGAAGCTTGATACCGAGCGCGCCTACGCGCGCGGTGAAGAAATCATGAGGTACCTGGATCAGAATGCCGGCTCCATCACCGGTATTGTTCTCACACCCGCAGGCGCCCCGGTGATTCATGTTTGACAGGGCAGCCAGCCCGTCCCGGATCAGCCCGTGTGACTTGCGCCCCTTCAAATCGACGATGAAGCCGACGCCGCAACTATCGTGTTCGTTGCGCGGATCATAGAGGCCCTGTGCTGGTGGTAAACCTGGACTCATCGGTTCGGTCCTCCAGGCAAGTCGCAATCTTGAACAGCCGAGAAGTGAATCGACCTCAAGCCGACGAACTCGCAAGTCGCTGGTTGGGGCGGGATGAGAAGATCTCTCCGGTCGATGGTTCCTCGCTCGTCAGGAGCTCGAGAAACTTGGCCGCCGCGCGATCGAGGTTGTTGTGGCGGCGGTGGATGATTGCCAAGGGGCGGGTCAGTCGCAGATTGGGGTCGGGCGACTCGATCGGGATTGCGAGCAGGGAACCTGACTTAACCTCTTGCAAGAGTGAAGGTTCAGGAAGAATAGCAATACCCGAGGGGATTTCGACGGCGCGTTTGATGTTCTCGATGTTGTCGAACTCGAGCACGACGTCGATTTGAACCTCGTGGTGCCGCAAGAAGCGGTCGATCGCGCGACGGATCGAGAGATCCGCGTCGAACGCCACAAAGGGCTCTCCGCTTAATTCGGCAACAGGGACGCTCGTCCGGGTTGCGAACCGATGCGACGGATGCAGCGCCAGAACCATCGGTTCCTCGCGCCAGGTCGTCACATTAAGCTCTGGCCATTTCCTGGGATAGGACAGGATGCCGAGCTCCGCGTCGCCGCTGGTGACCCGTTCCAGGACCCGGCGCGGGTGCAAATACTCGAGCCGGACAGTGGCCCCGGGATAGCGATCCTCGAAGAGCTTCACGTAGCCACTCATATCGTGCAGCCCGACCGAGTAGATCGCGGACACCACGACCGTTCCCACGACCGTGTCTTCCTCGGCAACCGCCTTGACGCGGGCCTCTAGCTCCAAGTACCGCTCTACCAATTCCTTGCAACCATCGTGATAGATCCTTCCCTGGGGCGTCAGGACCAGCGGACGCTTGGACCGGTCGATCAGCTTCACGCCTAACCGGCCTTCGAGCTGCTGCACAGCTTGACTGGCCGACGATTGCGAGATCCCGTTCTCCGCGGCCCCCCGCGAAAAACTGGACCACCGCACGACGTCGCAGAAGATCTTGAGGGTTTCGAGCTGCATGACCCTTGCACCTATCGGCGTTTCTCTGATACTGCGCTTCGCATGTTATCGGAAACTGTAATAGTAGAGTCGGCAAGGGCTCCTCAAGTCAAGAGAGATCTTGGAAAAACAATCAGGAATTGGCTGATCCCGCCGCCTCGAGGGACCACTGGCGCACGACCTCGGCGATCTGCGTCACCTCGGCCATCGCTCCGATGCCGACGTCGCCACACGCCAATCGCTTGGCCTGGGGTGAAATCAGCACGATGCCAGGCGCATGGCGGGCGAAGGCCGCGGGGGCGTCTGCGAGCGTCGCGATGGCGGTGCTGGCCCCCGGCGCATGGTCGTCGAGAATCTGACGCAAGTGCCGCAGGGTGATCTTGCTCTCCCACATCAGGGTGTTCATGGCGGGAGCGAGAACGACGGGCTTGGAGAAATCCCACGCTCGGAGCACGCAGGTCAGGAAGTTGTCCGCGATCCCGAGCGCGAACTTGGCGAGCGTATTGGCGTCAAGGGGGGCGACAATCAGTGCGTCGGCCCAATTGCGAAACGCAATGTGCAGGACCTCATCACCAGCCTGGTAGCCCGTAGCGGGCCACTCGTCGGCGTCGCGGTACAGAGGACGTTTGCTGGCGACGGGCCCGCCGCCATCGTCGAGCGGGCCAAGCTGCGCCGGATCGAAGAAATAAAGCGCCGGTTCGGTCGCCACGACGCGCACGTCGTGTCCCGCCTGGCGCAGCAGGGCGAACAGGGGCGGCGTGCGGATGGCCGCAACCGAACCGGTCACACCGAGGATTAGCCGTGCCATTTTTGGGACAAGATGCCGATCGTTTCAGCGATTCCGGCGCCGATATCGTTTAATGCCGCTCGATCGTGAGCGGTTCCACGGTCTCGCTGATCACGCGAGTCAAGTCGTTCCAGAGCGCGCGCTGGAGCTCTAGACTCTGGCGCCGGGAAAGGAGCAGGCGCTCGCTGGCCCGCTGTGTGATCGCCGTGACGATCACCTTCAGATCAGCCCGAATCACGCCGCTTAGATCCTCGAACACGTCGGGCAGCTCCAGGGTGCGTAACGAACTGTCATGAGTACAAGGCGTCATGCGAAAACCCTCCTTGGCCAAGGGTTGGACGGGATCAGACTTCCGTTCCCTCTCGTGCTGAATTAGTAACCTTGGCCCGATCCATGAGTCAAGCCTCTGATCAGGAATTTTGGCATTTTCCTGATAACCTTATTATGTATTTTACGACACGAGACGCGCGAGTGTTGGAAAAAGATGGAAACGATTTCAGATCTCGCGGCGAAATTGGATCAGAACCAGACGGGCTCGGCGTCGCGGCGAGATTGAGGGCCCAGGGCTTGCCGCACGAATTCGACGAGCCGCGCGCCGTCGATCAGCTCGATGGGATTTTCGGCCGCAAATTTCTCGGCTGCGAGTGAGAACGTGCTGGTCGTCACGAAGAAGCCCTTGTGGCTCCTGGTATGGTGGATCGTGCCCAGAAACTTCTGGAGCAAGGGCGAGCCGACGACGCCTTTATGAAACTTGCACTGAACCACCGCGACCAGGCCGTCACGCCGGCGCAACAGCAGGTCGGCGCCTTCGTCTCCCGAGCCCCCCACGATCTCGACGTCGTAGCCCGAGGCCTCGAAAAGCTCGGCCACGAACTCCTCGAATGCTGGGGCGTCAAGCGCGCTCAATTGCGCCAGCTTCGCCTCGGCGCGGCGCGCCTGGAGATATTTCCGTTCCACCTGCTCCCGGCCGTCGCGAACCGCCGTGCGCAGCTCGTCGACTTGCGGGTCGAAAAGCTCGACTTCCGCCGCGAGGGCCCGCTTGAGATAACGGTCGATCTTGAAGAGGGCGTTTTCGATCGTGTTGTCCAGGCGAGTGCGCTCGGCGCGAGTGAGCTGATTGTGAAACCTGCGAAAGACGGCATACTGCAAGTGCTCGATCGCGCCGGCCATCTCCGGGGCCGAGAGAATCCACGGCGCGTCTTCCTGATAGGGGGCGGCGGTGAACAGCGAGCCCTGAGTCAGCTTGCCGGGGCCCGCCGGCCGATCGTCCGGCTGCGCCGCCGCGTGAGCTTTCAGCCATTCCAGGACCAGCGACGCACACTGCGGGCCGAGGCATTCCATCTTCTGCGTTCTCCCTCATTTTTTGGACCGAGCCCGACTTCGTGAGTTGACACCTAGATGCCCAAGGACCAAAATCGTGGCTGCGCTTCACCGAGCCGAAACGCAGGAGGTCCTGACATGTCTCGATTCGCCGTGATCATTCCAGCCGCGGGGAAATCATTGCGGTTCGGTGATCCCAAGCAGAAGAAGATCTACAGCGAGCTGGAAGGCCGTGCTGTCTGGTTGCATGCGGTCGAGCCTTTCGTCAACCGTGAAGACGTTGCGCAGATCATCATGGCCATCGCCGCCGAAGACCGCGAGCTCTTCGAACGTCGCTACAAGGCCAGCGTCGCATTCATGAATATCCAGGTTGTTGACGGCGGCGCCGAACGGCACGATACCGTCGCGCGGGCACTGGAGCACGTTGACGCCAGTTGCGAGTATATCGCCATCCACGACGCGGCTCGACCCTGTTTGAGCACCGCGATGATCGACGCCGTCTTCGCCGGGGCCCGCGCGCATGGGGCCGCCCTCCTGGCGGTTCCGGTCGCCGATACGATCAAACGCGCCGGCGCCGACCGGCTCACGACCGAGACCCTGCCGCGGGAGGGCCTCTACTGCGCCCAGACGCCGCAAGTCTTTCGCAAGAGCTTGCTCATCAGGGCCTACGCCGAACGATTCCGCCTCGGTTCGAGCGCGACGGACGACTGCCAGCTCGTCGAAGCCACCGGGCATCCCTGCCTTGTTGTCAACGGCTCGCCCTTCAACATCAAGATCACGACTCAAGAGGACCTGAAGCTCGCCGCCGCGATTCTCCCCTTGCTCGACAAAGCTCCCAAGCGCGAAACCTCGTGCCGTCCCTTCTCCGACGAATCGCCGAGCTGGGCCGATCTGCCCAAGCTGAAGCCGTCTGACGTTTTCGGGTCGTAGAGCGCGCAGGCAAAAGGCGATCCCGAGCCGCGCACCGACATTTGGAGTCATTTCGATTCCGGCGAACCCGCTGCCGCCGGCTCGTCCAGCATCGACCAGAGAGTCGGCTCCATGGCATCCGCCCAGCGGCGATAGCCGAGAAGGCTCAAGTGAAGATACTCGGGCATGACCTCCCTCGAGATGGTGCCATCATCCTCCAGGAATACCTTGCCGATATCGAGGAACTTGACGTGATTGCCGTCATCGTGCTTGGCGATCTTTTCATTGACCGACTTGAGCCGGTCGCGGAGTGAGTCCGGTTTTTCGCTGCGAGGGAAGACGGCCAGGAGCAGGATCCGGGTTTCGGGCAGCTTCCGGCGCAGCTCCTCGATGATGGCGGTGATCCCGTCCGCGATCTCTGCGGGCGTGTTCGAGCTGGCGTTGTTGGTGCCGATCAAGAGCACGAGGACCTTGGGCTTGATACCGTCGAGCTCGCCATGCTTGATCCGCCAGAGCACGTGCTGGGTGCGATCGCCGCCGATCCCGAAGTTGGCGGCGTTTCGCGGCGTGTAGAAGCGTTGCCAGACTTCGTTGTCGTTCCAGCCCTGAGTAATCGAATCGCCCAGAAAGAGCAGGTCGACGTGCCCCTTTCTCGCGCGCTCCACGAAGCCGTGGTGCAGCTCCATCCACGGGCCGTCCCGCGGCTCTGGAACGACGGTCTCCGGCCCTTGCGCGCAGGCCGACATCCCGAAGACGAGCAGACCGATCACTCCAAACTGATGCAAAAGCAGCAAGCTCCACGCGCGGCGGGTTGACATCGGCGGCATCCTTCGGCAAAGTGTTCTCAGTTCGGTCCGTTCCGGAGAGCGGTTCAGCAACTGAAGCAGGGACTAACGACCACATTACCGCAGAAGGGCGGGGTGATCCATCGGCCAGCGGTCCGCTGTCAGTGGTCAGTGGTCAATTGTCGGACTCCACACTCGATGCTCCGCGGGTCGCATGGGACGGCTTTGATGCTCGCCCTGGCGGTCTGCGTTTCCAGACGGGGCTCAGGGTTGAGGCGGTAGGGATCGAGTTGTTTTAAGATCAGGCTCATGATGCCGAACCAGCCGATCCAGGGCAACAGCGCCGCTCTCTCCCTGCTCTTGTGGTTTGGAAGCGCGGGGCTCGGCCGCTCCGCCGGCGCGACGACCGGCGAGATCCTCGAATTCCGATGCGCGTTACGATAAAATCGGCCTAGAGGCACGCATGAATCAAGACGACGAATTGCAAGCCGAAGCGGATATCGCCGAAGTCGCCCGCCTCGCCGCCGAGGGTAAGCGGGTGACCGATCCGGAGCTGCTGCGCCGCATCAGGCAGCGGTCCGATGCCTTGCGGCGGGAGATGCTGAGGACGCAGGACATGACGGACATCGCCGTCGATCTGGTTCGCGAAAGCCGCGACGAAGGATGAAATATGTCCTGGACGTCAATGTCGCCCTCAAGTGGGTGCTGAACGAGGTCGATTCGACTTCGGCACGGCGGCTGCGGGACAACTGGCGGGCCCACATCCACGAGTTGCTCGTACCCGATGTGTTACCCTTCGAAGCCGCCCACGCCCTGACGCGGGCGGAGCGGCGCAGGCTCATTGCCGACGCCGCACAGTTCTGGGGCGAGATTATGGCAGATTGCCCCCGGCTCTTCCCCTCGCTGCCGCTGGCACATCGCGCACTGGCTATCTCCCGGCAAGCACGGATCGGCTTCTACGACTGCCTCTACGTGGCCTTGGCGGCGCGGGAGGCCTGCGAGTTGGTCACGTTGTAGACGCGTTGCGGTCGCGCGAGCAGCGCTGTAGCAAATCAGTTTCCGACGCACGCCAGAAACCACCAAGCATCCTACGGCGGGATCGTTGGACTTCACTCGGCCGTACGGAGCAGCCGGTCGAAGAAGCGGCGGGCCTCGCGGTGCGGCTCGAGGACCGCCGACCTCCGCACAGGATCGCTCAGTTGTCGAGCGCGGTCCTCTTGCAGGGCGGCGATCCGTTCGTCGATCCATCGAAGGAAGTACGCAACGTCGGCCCGGTGCACCCTGCGGGGACGATCTTTGACCTCGACGTAGAACGGTGCGGTGCTGGCGAACCGGAAGGTCTCGGGGACCTGGGCGACCGCCCGCACGAGAAACCAGCCGCTGCGCTCAAAGACCAGGGGCTTGGGCCGGAGTCGCCGGCCCCGCGAGTCGCTCCCGAGGCGCTCGATCACCGCGCCGTCACGGATCACCTCGACGGCTTCCATGGGGTCATTCCCTCCTACCTGCACGTCGAGCGTGATCGTGAGCCTCTCGCCGCTTGCGGCGCGAAACACATGGCCGGGAGACTTGCCGTTGGCCTGAACCAGGAGGATCGGACCGTTGGTTACGAAGGACCGGCCTGCGCCCAATTCCGTCCACCAGGCCGCGTAGGAGAAAGGGCCATCGACCTGGACGTAGACCCGGTTGTAGCCGACGGGGTTGGGCAGCACGCCCGAGGCCGAGCCGGCCGACGGAGGGATTCGGAGACCGCAGTTGAGCAACCGGTAATAAATTGCCTGGGAGTAGAAACCATTGCCCCGAGGCGGCGGGAACTCCTGGCGATCCCTGGGCCTTCCCCACGCCTCGTTGTCGGACATCTCGCGGCGGCGCATGTGGTTATTCGCCAGGCCGATCGACTGGACCTTGCCGGTTGCGACCCAGGCCGGCATGTCCCACCAGAAGGGCTTCTCGACGTCGACCCAGGCGCCGTCCTGCTCGAGAGCCTCGCGCAAGTGGACCACGGGCGAGGGGAATTCTGGCTCGTCGCCCGAGAGGACGAGGGGGCGCGTGAGGTTGAAGTAGAGCAAGGCGCCTCCGCGCCGCTCGTCCTCGCAGGCCAGGAGGTGGTACACGCGCGCCGGGCCGACCTCGATCGAGAGCCGCCCCGGCAGGGGTCGGTCCTTCCAGTAGCTGCGTTGGTTCCAGACGGAGAGGACCGGGGCGACATGCAAGTCCTCGGACCGCAGGAGCAGCGGCAAGTCCTCGGGTGGGCGGTGCACGTGAGTGTCGCCCGAATACCAGCCCTGCGCCGCCAGGTCGATCGTGCGGGTCAGGACGAATTCGTGTTCACGGACCGCGCCCGCGGCCACCTCCGCGCGGCCCGAAACCCGGCGGTATTCGGGGCCTCGCTCGACAGTGTAGGTGTAGGATCCGGGACGGAGGTCCAGTCGGACGTCGCCATCGAAGTTGAAGTGGTCCTTGAACGCCGGCAAGCCCGGCGCGAGGACGGCCTGGCCCCGGTCATCCGCCAGGTGGACTCGTGCGGGTATCGCGACGAGCTTACCGGCGGCACCAAGCTCGCGGGCACTCAAGTGCAGCGAGCCCAGTCCCTTCACCGGCTCCCCGGCCCTCGCGGACGCGAGGACCGTGAGGATAGTCAGGGTCGCGAGTGTACGATTCGACGACATCGCAGCGCCCCTCCGGGATCCGAAGGCCATCCTTCGCGACCGAAACATTCTGATGTGGCCGGATCACAACTTCAAGGAGAGGGATTTGGAATTGCGCTGCCTGGGCGGATCGGACGGACGAGGCCCCGAGTCCGGAGGCTCTCCCGGGGCATTCGTGAGCAGCGAGCGAACAATTGTAGGTTGACTCCACGGCCTGTATGATGCCGATCAGCGCTGGCCTAGGGCGCGTCAACGGCCTCTTGACAAGTTCACTCACGAGTCACGTTTTGGGACCCGAACATGCCCGAATTCCGACGCACCGCGTGGTCTCTCCTGGCGCTGGCGGCGATTGTCCCGGCGTCGCGCGGCGACGATCCCCCGGCGCAGCAGGAACCCGCCCCGGCGGGCGATGCGTCGCGGGTCTACGGTGAGTGGCGGATCCGCGTCCGGCCCGACCAGGGGCCGGCATACGACCGGCTGATCGAGCAGTCCGGGCTCCCCCTGTTCCGCGAGGCCGGCGGCCGGATGGTCGGCTGGTGGAAGACCATGATCGGCGATCTCTACGAGCAGGTGACGATCTGGGAATACGACGACATGGCGGCCTTCGAGCGGGCCGGTCAGTTCCTGTCGAAGAACGCCGCTTTCGCCCGATTCGTCGCCGCGCGCGACCCGCTCCTGGCCGGCGAGGAGAGCCGGTTCTTGCGGCTGGTCACCGGCGCCGCGCGACCTCGCCTCGCCCGAGCCGGCCCCGTTCGTCGTTCACGAGATTCATCGCGTGCCGCTGGCGCGCCGGGAGGCCTACCTCGCGTTCATGACCGACGCAGGGCCTCGACGTGCTCAAGACCCACGGCTTCCGGCCCGTCGGTCCCTGGGTCGTCGACGTGGGCCGATGGTCCGAGGTCACGTATCTCTTCAGGTTCGAGAGCCTGGCCGAGCGCGAGCGGCTCATCGCCAGCCTCTCGGCCGCGACCGCGACGCGCGGACTTATGCCGGCAAGGTGGGCGAATTCGTGGACGAGATCACGACCCGCATCCTGATGCCGGCGCCGTTTGCTCCGGCTGCGCCCGCGGGCGAGACGGCTCCGAAGCGGAGCGTCCGCCCGGCCGCTGCCGCACCGCGAGCAGATCGTGCCGGGGATCCACGCAGCGGGCTTCTCGGACCGCTACCATTCCGCCAATTGCGGCTGGGTCGCAGCTGGGCGACGAAACTCTGCTTGATCGACTTGCCCCGCGGCATTCCCGTGCCTGACTTCTTGGCCATGGTCACCGCGTCCACCGGCAAGCCCGCCCGGACGCTCGTGCTGACGCACGCCCAGGACACAGACGTGCCGATCCTCAAGTCGCTCATCGAGCAGGGAATTACGCGCGTCTTGACCTCACCCGCAACCCGTGCTCGTCTCCTCGCTCTCAAGGGCGTGGTCGATCCCTCGACCCTGCGCGCCCTTGCCGAGCGCACCCGGATCGGCGAGCGCCGCCATGCCGGTTGACTTCCTGCCGCTCGATCATGTGGCGGCCCCGGACGGCGCGGCCGTCCACCTGCCGGGCCAGGCCGTGCTCTTCGCCGGTCCCCTGGTCGTAAATGGCCCGCGCGCGGCGCTTTCCGGCAGCGACACGGCGCTCTGGGTCGCAACCCTGCGCCGGCTGGAGGCGCTGGCCCCCGTGCACGTCGTGCCCGGGTTCGGCTCGTGGGGCGGGCCCGAGCTCCTCACTCGCCAGCGGCGGTTCCTTGACCGAGCTCCGCCGTCAGGTCGGCTACCACATTGCCCAGGGCCGGCCCCGTGCCGGCCTGGACGATCAGGTTCACCTCCCCGCCGACTGCCTCGTCTGGATGCCTTACGACAATCCAACGGCCGAGGACCTCGACCACGTTTACCGCGAGCTGACGGTCCCGGTCGCCCCGTTCCACGGCCGCGTACCGGCTGCGTCGGATCCTCGGCCGCATGCTCTCGTCTTGATCGGCGACCAGCCCCACGAGCCCGGGCATATCGAGGAGGGTTTGCAGCCGGTGTTCGACGCAACCGGCGTCGTCCCTCACTTCACCGTCGATGTGCGCGCCCTGTCGGCGGAGAACCTGGCCCGGTCCGGCTCCTGGTCATTCTCCGCGACGGCCTCCAGCGCCCGGACCGAGATCATCACACGGATTTCCGCTGGATGACACCCGAGCAGCAGCGTGCGGTGGCCCGTTTGTGGAGGAAGGAGGGGGGTTCCTCAACCTCCACAACGCCATGGGGCTGTATCCTCCGGATGGTCCCTACCTCGACCTGGTCGGGGGCCGGTACACCGGCCACGGACCACTGGAGCGTTTCCGCGTCGAGGTCGTCGACGCCAATCACCCGGTGACTCGCGGCGTCAGCGGTTTCTTCGCGGCCGATGAGCAGCATAGGCCGCCGTTCGATGAAGGGCGCGTTCACCTCCTCTTGCGGAACCGCTCCGATGACGGCAAAGTGGCCGCCGCCGGCTGGGCTCGCGAGCCGGGCCGCGGCCGGCTCTGCTACCTTGCCAGCGGCCACACCCGCGAGGCATTGCTGCACCCGATGTACCAAAAGCTCCTGCGCAATGCGGTCCGGTGGTGCCTCCGGCTCGAGGGCGAGAGCCGCTGATCGAGGCCGTACTGAGCGTTCTGGAAAGGCGGATCCCGGAGTGACTGCGATCGGCCTCGTCGGCGGACATCAGACGATTTCCCGGATCACTCTGCCCTCGACAAAGGTCAGGCGCTCGATCACGTCCGAGATGAGGGTAGGTTAGCCGGTGCTGATCCAGCCCGAGCTGGTACAGAATCGTCGCGTGCAGGTCGCGGAAGTGATAGGGCTTCTCGATCGCCCGGAGACCGATCGCGTCGGTTGCGCCAACCACCTGGCCTCCCCGGATGCCGCCGCCGGCCAACCACATCGTGAAGCCGACGTTGTGGTGGTCGCGCCCCTTGCCGGACTCAGCTTCCGGCGAGCGGCCGAACTCTCCTCCCCACAACACGACGGTGCTCTCGAGCAAGCCTCGGCGTTTCAGGTCTTTGAGCAGTCCGCCGACCGGTTTGTCGGTCTCGGCGGCCTTGCGCAGATGGTTCTCTTCGATGTCAGCGTGTGCGTCCCATTGCATGTTCCCCGGACCGCCGCCCGAGACGACGCAAACGAATCGCACGCCGTGCTCGACGAGCTTGCGCGCCAGGAGGCAACGCCGGCCGTAATCATTTGTTGGCTCGACACCTACCCCGTAAAGGTCCAGTGTTTCCTGCGGCTCGCGCGACAGATCGAGGATTTCGGGAGCTTCGGTCTGCATCTTGAATGCAAGGTCGTAGGCGTTGATCCGCGCAGAGAATTCCAGGTCGGCTGGGTCAAGCGTGGCGCCATTCAACTGGCGGATTAGGTGCAAGGTCCTGCGCCGCCGCTCGCGGGTGATTCCTGGTGGGAGCCCGAGGTTCACCACGGGTCGTTCGCCGGGCCGAAACATCGTCGGTTGGTACATTGCCGGCAGGAAGCCGTGTGCGTACATCGGCTGCCCCGCCTCGAGCGCCCCTTTCGGGATCGGGCATCACCACGTAGGCCGGCAGCGAATCACTCTCGGAGCCCAGGCCGTAAAGGAGCCAGGATCCCATGCTGGGAAACCCGGGCACGACCCGCCCGGTAAACAACTCGTACTGGGCGGCGGAATGAACGACCATATCGCCATGGCATGATCGGATCACGGCGATATCGTCGATGCAGCTCGCGATCTGTGGAAAGAGGTCGGAAACCTCGATGCCGCTCTGACCGTGCTGCTGGAAAGTGCGGCGCGTGCCCAGGAGCTTGGCATTGCTCTGGATCTGTTGATATTTGACCTCGCCGAACTCCGTGGGACGCCGCTGCCCTTCGAGCTTGTTCAAGAGCGGCTTGGGATCGAATGTCTCCAGGTGGCTGGGGCCGCCTGCCATGAACAGGAAGATGACCGAGCGCGCCTTCGCCGGAAAGTGGGCCGCCTTGGGACCGAGGTGCGCAGCCCGGTCCGGCGCGAAGCTGCTCGTCATGGAGCAGCGACGCCAGCGCCAGACCGCCGAAGCCGGCGAACGCGTCCTTGACAAACTCCCTGCGCGTGCGGGTCGGGCGGCTGTGCAGGATCGATCGAGCGAATGTTTCACCAGACATAGAGGAACTCATTGACGTTGAAGAGGGCGAGCGTGAAATCCTCCAGCGGCTGGTCGCGGAGGAATGCGAGTGAAGACGTCGCGTTCGAAGGTCGGTGGGTGCTCGGCCCAGGGCCAGCCGGAACGCGCGATCCACCGCTTCAGGCATGGCGGAGGGGGACTCAGCGCGAAGCCGGCTCGCGAACGATCGAGCCAGGTCGTTGGAAAGCCGGCCGTTGAGCAGCTCGAGGGCCTGGGGCGCGTGGGTACTCGACTCACGCCGGGAGCAACTGGACTGCAAGGCCGGCGCGTCAAACGCCTCCATGAACGGCAGCCTCAGGTTCCGTTTGGCGAGCAAGTAGATGGTGCGCCGGTCGTGCTCGGCCTTCGCCGTGGTGACTTGCCACTGTGACGGCTTATACAGCAGCTTCACGAGCTCGGGATCGACCGGCACGATGACGCTCGGCCCACCGGCTTCGGATTCAACCGCCGCGAGACGGCGAGCATGGCATCGCGGATTTCCTCGGCAGTCAGCCGGCGCCGGCTGAAGTGCCAGAGCAGGCGGTTTTCCGGGTCGCTGCGCCCGGCATCGGTCGCGACCGGCGACCGCCCCGACTGGCGATAGGCGTTGCTCAGCACGATCATGCGGTGGAGCGGCTTGAGCCGCCAGCCATTCCGCACGAATGACGCCGCCAGCCAGTCGAGCAGTTCCGGGTGGCTGGGACGCTCTCCGTGAGTGCCAAAGTCGTTGACGGTCTTCACCAATCCCATGCCAAAGTGGTGCGCCCAGATTCGATTGACGATTACCCGCGGGGTGAGCGGATGCTCGCTCGAGGTGAGCCACCGAGCCAGTCGCGTGCGTGGGTCGCGGACATCGGCCGGCAGTTCAGGCTCGGCGTCCAGGACGAGGACGCTCGGCGGCCGGGGGGCGACGGGCTCTCCCTGGTTCTCCCAGATCCCTCGTTGGAGCACGCGGATCCTGGTCCGCCGGGAGATGTCGTTCTTGATTGCAGGGATCGTCGGCGGCGGTGGCGGCATGGCGTCGTTGAGCGCCTCGATTTCCTGCGCCAGGCGCTTCCTTTCCGGGTCTCCCGCCGCACGCAGCTTCTGCTTGAGCCGCGCGATCTCGGTTCTTGAGCCGGTGAGTCTTCGCCTCCCACGCCTTGAATTCTGCCTCCGGGGCGAGGTTGATGTTGTTCTCCTCCGTTGCCGCCACGTAAGCCTGGAGTCGGTAGTAGTCTTTCTGGGAGACCGGTTCGAGCTTGTGGTTGTGGCATCGAGCACAACCGATCGTCAGGCCGAGAAACGCCGAGCCGATGATGTCCGTCCGCTCCGTGAGCACCTCGTTGCGGCTCAGGGCGATTTCGGGATTCCCCGCGTTCCTCCGCACCGGGCCGAGCCGGTGAAAGATCGACGCGATCTGGCATTCGGGATCGTCCGGCCCGATCTCGTCACCCGCGATCTGCTCCGTCAGGAATCTGTCGAACGGCTTGTCACGGTTCAGGCTGTCGATCACGTAGTCACGAAACCGCCACGAGTCGGGTACTGATCGGTCGTACTCGTAGCCTTCGGTCTCGGCGTAGCGCACGACATCGAGCCAATGCTGGGCCCAGTGCTCGCCGTACCTTGGGCTCGAGAGGAGCCGATCGACCAGCCGCGTATCAGCGTCGACCGCGGAGTCGCGCTTCGTACGACTCAACTTCGTCGGGCGTCGGCGGCAACCCGGTCAGGTCGAACGTGACCCGGCGAATCCACTCGGTCCGGCTCGCGGAAGCCGCGAACGGCCAACCCCGCTCCTGGAGCCGGGCCAGCACGAACGCGTCAACCGGGTTTCGCACGCGGGCGGGTTCCTTGGTCGGCGGGATCGGCGGTTGCCTTAGCGGCTGAAACGCCCAGTGCCGCCGCGCCAGGTCGAGCCCGCCTCGCGACTCCGACGACGGATCGACTGGCGGGCCAGGGGCGCCCATGGAGATCCAGACCTCGAAGTTCGCGATGACCGATGCGGGCAGCCTGGGCTTCTTGGGCGGCATCTCCAGACCATCCCTGTGCCGTATCGCCTGGAGAATCAGGCTCTCGCCAGCCTTGCCCGGCACGACCGCGGGGCCGGTGTCGCCGCCCTGGAGCATCGCGGCCCGCGAGTCGAGCCTGAGATTCCCACGCAACTGCTTCGCGCCGGCGGAGTGGCACCGATAGCACTCCGATACCAGCACCGGCTCGATCTGGTCGCGGTAGAACTTGGCCCCATCTCTGCGGGCAGGATCGGTATCTCCGACATTGGCGCCGGCGACGCAGACCGCGAAAAGCGCGATCCCCATTCCCATACCAGCGCGTTGCTTTTCCAGCATGGCGCCAGACCTTCCCGGAGTCAGAACGACGGCCGCGGGACCAACTGATTGTTCAAAACCCATTTAACATCACGGGAGCCGCCAGGTCCAGCGGCAGGCTTCGGCGTTCCGTTTGGTTCGTCCACCCATCCAGTTTCCACAGTGCGATCTCCCGAAGCTCCGGGTCCGGAAGGGCCTGGAGCCGCTGCTCAATCGCCTCGTTCCGGACAACAGCGTCCGCGGGGGTCGGCTCGGAGGCGTCCATCTGCTCCAGGGCCCAATCCGCCGAGTTTGGGTCGTCGCCCGGGGACATCAGTTCGCGGCTGACGTCGCGCTTGCCGCGTCGATGCCGGCTGGCCGCGTTGCGGGCCTTGCACCCAAATCTGCCGCGCCGCGTCGTCGCGCAAACTTGGGTCGCCGCAACGAAGCCGCTCGATGAGCCGTTTGACGGAAACGCTTGAGGCCAGCGCCCGCACCCCTTGTGTGAGAAGAGCCGTCCGGCGAGTCATCCGATGCATCACCCTGTGGAACTATCAAGGAACGGTCCGCCAGTGAGAAGTCACGGAGGTAGAGTCTGAAGGGCTCCGATCGCATTTTCGACGTCCTTGGCCCGGTCGAACTCGCTGGGGTTCGGCCATGCATACAAGACGCCAGAAACACAGTCCCAGGGTAAGACGACGAGTCGCAGGATCGCTTCAATGCAGCGCTCAGCCCGATCCTCATACAACGATTCGATTCCACCCTCAACGAGCGTGAGGCACGTCTTTTCATAATCCGGCAGACGGGCGAGCGCGTCGAGAACTTCACCCAGACGGCATTTTCTCATGCGACCATCATAAGCCTCGGGCCATCGGATCGTGTCGAAGGACTTCGGGGTCACGCTCAACGGTCCATTGCGGTCCTCCGAGATCAATGAGAGGGCGAGTCGCTGGGCCTCCTCCCAGAGGCCAGAGGCGTCTCCTGCTCCCGGACGCGAGGTGACCGAGAAAGCAACACCCGGTCCCGTGCCGGCAAGCCGACCGATCGTATGCTGGTCGTCCTCATCCAGCGAGTCGAACGAAATGCCGGCTTCGTGTTCTTCGGCGAGGGAAGACATCCGGCGTTGGATGTCCGCGATTTGAGCCGGGTCAACGAACACTTTTCCGAACAGATAGACCGACACGGTGCCACTCCTTTCGCAAGGGCTCGTGATGTGATTTTACACGAGGACCGATCGTCGCGATATCCGGTCTCTTCGATTTACAGGCTCTGGCCCAGGTCATCGGGCGGCCTCGATGTGCGTCGCTACTGGGGATGTACCGATCCCACGTTCAGGGGATGCTTGTCGCCGAAAGCCTTGGTTGCAGGGTCGTAGCGGTGTTCGTGCGGCACCGGATCGCCCCTCCGTCCGGCAAAATCGACTCGATTCAGCGGGTTGCCGTTTTCATCGAATTCGGTCGCGGAGTAAACCCGGCTCGGATCGCGCGCGTCTGCTTGCAATCGGGAATGCGGCCCCTGTGCATCGGGATGAGGCTCCGGGACGTTCGTGTCGGGATCCCTGGGTACATTGGTGCGATAAGCTTTCTGGCCGTCGGGGTAACGGCCGCTGTATCTTTCGCTGGCTCCGGCAGCCCCTTCGCTGCCAGACGGACCGCTATCTTCGGCGCGATTCACTCCGCCCCCAATGCGGCCCGGTTCGCCGCCAGGTACCTCGTGCGGTCCGACTCCCGCCATGATCCCCCCGGCCAACACGCCGCCGTTCATTACCTCAAACAATCACTTCAAGCCGGGTGGTTCCATTGCTGGCTACGGGCCTGCCAGTCGAGCCTGCTGAACCAGTGCCCTCGTCCTCCCGCCCTGCACCGGCCCGGCGTCTGGGATGGCCGCGGACTCCGGCTTGGCCTGCACATCGGCGATGATCGAGATCTTCACCGCCACGGCCAGAGTGAGCAACGCCAGCGAGAGCAACGCCACGGCAAAGGGAGATTCGGGCGCTTTGAGCCACGCTGCGTAGTCCGCGTACCAGTTGGTCTGACACGCGTAACCGCCTATCCATGGGTTGTGGACGTTGAAGGACCACGAGTTCGATCCGCCGCCGCTCCGGGTGTAGTACGTCATCGCGCCCAGCAGGAGAAGTTGAGCGATGACGAGCGGGAACCAGCGCCACTTCCACCGCCACGATTGCCGGATTCCCGTTTTCACTGCGGTCGCGAATCGCTCGGGGGTCTGGATTACCCAGGGCAGGAGCGCGAGGGTCGCGACGTTCCAGAGCAACGTGACCAGAAGCAGGCAGAAGGCGAAACCCGAGAAAGATCTCGTTGCAAGGATGGCGACGAGCGGTACAGAGACTGCCATGACCGCCAGCCACGCCGCCAGGATCCAGAAAGCAGAGCCAAATTCCCGCTCGGTGACCGATCCGCTACGGATGAGGGCCAGCAAGAGCCCGATGCCCGCGCCGGCCAGGGCGGCCCGCTTCCAGTTCAGATCGGTTACATCGGGAGAGGGTCTAGCGCTTGCACTCATGGTGCACACTCCTGGGGAACGCAACACGCGTACCGTCACGGGGGCGCCGCCGCGGCCGGCATGGCCGCGCTTATCCGCGGCCGCAAGAGCGACGAGAGCACGTAGAATGCCACCGCGACCAGCATCAGATGGCTGAACCCCAGGACCAGCGACAGGTTCTCGCACAGGCCCCCCAGGATCACACCGGCGATATTCGAGCCGAAATCGACGTCCGGATGGCGGCTGTCGCCGAAGGACCTGGCGAAGATCACCCCCGCGAAGAAGATCGGCACGAAGACCACGGCGCACGATGCGACCACCTTCGCCGTCCCGGGCAGGTCCAGAAAATAGCTCATCGGCACGTACGCGTTGACCAGGAGTGCCGCGACCAAGAGCGCGTAGAACGGCCAGAGCCGCCCGGGCTTCATCGCCAGCACGTAGAGGTTGGCCAGGAGGATCATCACCAGGATCGCGAAGAACACGACTGAGTTAACGTACCAGGTCGAGCCGAAGAGCAAAGCCATGTGCACGACGCTTTTCGTCTCCAGGAGCATGAAACCGGCGCCGAGGAAGAACATCTGTCCGTTGGGCCGGAGTGTCCGCACCGGTGCGAACGCCAGGAGGAGCACCAGGGACAGCGCGGCGACGATCGCCATCCCCCGGAGGTTCAGGCGCGGGATCGTCGCCTCGCGCAGGTAGAGAAACGGCCAGTCGTCGGTGGCGATCCGCTCGATACCCGTCGTGTCAACGCGGCAGGGGGCGATCCTCTGCCAGCGCTCCGCGGGCTGGCCGGCCACCTGCGGCGGCTCCGGCCCGAAGCCGTTGACCTTTTCGTTGTCGATCGGCCGCTCGCTGAGCCAGAAGGACGACTTCTCCTGGAACTTCGCCCGGATTGCCTCCAGCGTCTTGCTGCCGGGCTTGCCGGCAATCAGGAACGTGACGCCCCCGCCCGTCGTCCCGGCCGCCCGGATCGCGTCGGTGTGCGGCAGGGAGATCACGACGGGCTTGGTTCCGAACACCGTCTCGACCGTCTTCACCAGCCGGCCGACGATCCAGCCCTGCCGGTAGTAGTTGTACACGACGAACACGCCGTCGGGGTTGAGCTTCGAAGCGATGTCGCGAAACGCCTCCTCGGTGAAGAGGAAACTCTCCAGACGCAGGCTCGAATAGCCCGAGTGCAGCACCAGCGAATCGACCAGGGCGTACGCAGACCAGGTCGTACGTCTTGTCCGTCTTGCGCACGAAGCTGCGGCCGTCGTCGAGGTGGATCGAAACCCTGGGCGAATCGTACGGGCGGTCGGGGTGGTCGGCCCGGCCGATCTCGTTGAGAACCGGCTCGATCTCGACCGCGTCGACGTGCCCGACTCCACCGGCCAGGGCGGCCGCGACGTCGTTGCCCGAGCCCGCGCCGATGATCATCGCCTCGCCGAACGACGGCCGGCCCGCGTCGCGGTTGAGCAGGTGAGGCAGCATGTAAGCCCCGGCCGCCTCCTCGATCCTGGTCATCACCTGGTGGCCGATGTTGTTGGTTACCAGGGTCCCGTGCCGTGGGCTGTACTCGATCTTGTAGTACGGCGACCAGATCGTGACCAGCTTCATGCCGTCGCGGTATGCAATCAGGGCCAGCACCGTCAGACAGCACCGATCGCAGCGGTGACCTGGACCGCCGACCACCGCCTCAGGAACCGAAAGAGGAGCGCGGCCGACAGCCCGTACCACGCCACCGGCGGCATGCGGAACTCCGACATCAGGCCAAACCCGACGATCCCTGCGAGGCTCCCCAGCACGTTGGCCGTGTATGCCGACACGCGGTTGGGGATCGCGTTGATACGCCCGGCCCATCTCCTGCCCGAGCCCCACGAACGACAGGGCGACGAGCAGGAAGAACGCCCCCGCGATCGCCTCGATCGGCACCACGAACGTGCCCGGGTCGTACGCGCGGTACTCGGTGCCGAAGAACACCTGCTGCGGCGACCCCTGCCCGCCGACGTCGATCAGCACCTTGCCGAAGACCCGGTGCAGGAACGTCGTCAGCCGCGACAGCACGACCGCGGCTAGTGTCAAGGGCAGGGTCCAGACGAGATAGTCCCGCCCGGAGGCTGCGGCCAGGCAGCCCGACGGACATTCCCAGGAAGCAGCCCAGGAGCACCAGGTTCGTGAAGATACGTGAGGAACACGACCGTGCTGCCGAACCAGCGGATCGATGACAGCTCGAGGAAGAGCAGCAAGAAGCTGATCACGAACAGGTCGAATCGGCGGTCCCGAGTCGGGGCGAGAGGATACGCGGCCGCCGCCATTGTCGTGCTGCTCATTATGGGATGACCCAGCTATATGTGAGAATCATGCCATCAGGATCGGGACGCAAATCACGTTCCCGTAAAGTCGTCTTTCGCTCCGCGACAGGCGACACTTGTTTTCGCGCCGCGCCCGATCGAGCTCGCGGCGGCCTCGAGTTGACGGGGACTGCCAGCTTCGCTTTCCCGCGCCGCCCTTGCAAGGGCGCGGTGAGTGAGTTGTCCGTTGTCCGTTGTCCGTTGTCCAAGGACAAAGGACAAAGGACAACCCCCGAATCTCCAGTTCCCCCTGGCAGCATGTGGCTCCGTTGCTTACACTTTCTTGTTCTCCAATCGAGACGAGCCGCAATGGAACCTGCCTGAGATGAGATCAATCACGAGGTTTGACCTACCATGAATCGCATTCACATTGGACAACTTGTCGCTTGTGGGGCCTTGGGTCTTTGTATCAACCTGCTGCCCGCCCCATCGGCCCGTGCCGGCGAATGGGTATCTCTGTTCGACGGGTCGACGCTCAGCGGCTGGACGGCGGTCGAGCACCGCCAGGGAACCAGCAAGTGGGAGGTTGTGGATGGCTCGATCGTCGGCTCGGGGCGGTCGTCGATGCTCTACAGCCCCAAGGGTGAATACAAGAACTTCAAATTCCGGGCCGAGGTCAAGATCAACGACAAGGGCAATTCGGGAATGTACTTCCGGTGTCCCGTGGCGGACGGCGACTTTTCGAAAGGCTACGAGGCCCAGATCGACAGCACGCATTCCGACCCGATCCGCACCGGCTCGATCTACGGTTTTCTCCACATTTTCAAGCAGATCGTGCCGCCGGACACGTGGTTTACCTACGAGGTCGAGTGCGTCGAGAAGAACTGGCGCGGCATGGTCGTCCCGCACATCAAGGTCACCATCAACGGAGAGCTGCTCTTCGAGTTCATCGAGCGGACCAAGGCCTGGGACAAGGGCTACTTCGCGTTTCAGCAGCATGATCCGGGCAGCAAGGTGGAAATCCGCAAGATCGAGGTGATGGAGCTGGACGAGCACGGCAAGTAGCCGCGCAGGCGCATGGGTGGAACGATTCGCGCCACTGGAGTCGCATCGATTGCGACCATCAAGCCACCGACCAGGAAACGACGCAGGGCAGGAGACGATTCGAAGCGAGTGAGAGGAAAAGATGGCTAACTTGTGGGTTCGCAAATCGATTACACGGCTGAAGGCCGAGGCCGGCGCCGAAGATGAGCACAGTCTGAGACGCACGCTCACGGCCACCAACCTGGTGACGCTCGGCATCGGAGCGATCATCGGTGCCGGCTTCTTCGTCCTGACCGGACACGCGGCAGCGGAAAACGCCGGCCCCGCGGTCACGCTGTCGTTCGTCCTGGGAGGGATCGCCTGCGCGTTCGCCGGTCTTTGCTATGCCGAAATGGCCTCCACCGTTCCCATCGCCGGCTCGGCGTACACTTATGCCTACGCCACTATGGGCGAATTCATTGCCTGGCTCATCGGCTGGGACCTGATCCTCGAATACATGGTCGGCGCGACCACGGTCGCGATCGGGTGGTCCGGATACGTGACCAGCGTATTTCGTGACGTCGGGATCACCATTCCCGCTCAGTTCACGTCTTCGCCGGGCACGGTGATGGTCAACGTGCCGAGCGCCGTCGGAGATCAACTCCACATGCACCACGGCTGGACAGCCTTGACCGACAAGCTCATCGACCTCTTCAACAAGAACGCCATACCCTACGATACGTTTTCCCACGTCACGGCTATGGTGAACATTCCCGCGATGATCATCGTGGCATTGGTGACGTCGCTCCTCGTCGTCGGGATCCGAGAGTCGGCACGGGTAAACGATGTGATCGTTCTGATCAAGGTGGCGGTCGTCGTCACGTTCATCCTGGTCGGGCTGCCGATGGTGACATCCGCCAACTGGGGAGGCAAGTTCATCCCCGAGAGCCACGGCTGGTTCGAGTATGGCTGGAGCGGCATCTTCCGGGGAGCGGGCCTGGTCTTCTTCGCGTATATCGGCTTCGACGCCGTCTCCACCGCCGCGCAAGAAGCGAAGAACCCCCAGCGCGACATGCCGATCGGCATCATTGGCTCGCTCGTGATTTGCACCATACTTTACTGTCTGGGCGCGATTGTCCTGACCGGCGTGGTCAACTACAAGCAGCTCGACGTGCCCGACCCGGTGGCCGTGGCCATCGACGCCATGGGCATGAAGTGGCTCTCGGGCATCGTGAAGGTGGGCGCGATCGCCGGCTTGAGCTCGGTGATCCTGGTGATGCTACTCAGTCAGCCTCGTATCTTCTACTCGATGGCGCGAGACGGCTTGCTCCCCAAGATCGTTTCCAAGATCCATCCGCGCTTTCGCACACCCTGGATCACCACGATCATCACGGGATTGATCGTGATGGTCGCAGCGGGAACGATCCCGATCGGCGTCGCCGGTGAATTGACCTCGATCGGCACGCTCTTCGCCTTTGCGATCGTTTCGGCGGGCGTCGTCGCACTTCGGATCCGGGAGCCCGATCTTGAAAGGCCGTTCAAGGCGCCTGCCATCTGGTTCACGGGCCCGATGGGGGTGATCTCGGCCTTGGTGTTGATGATCACTTTGCCTGGCGACACGTGGCTCCGGCTGGTCGTCTGGATGGTCCTCGGTCTGGGGATCTACTTTTTGTACGGCATGCATCACAGCGTCCTGGGAGCAGATAAGGCGGCGCCCGTTCCTGACATCGCCGCTCCCGCAGCCGCCGCGGTAGATTGACGCGGTCAGGCTCGAGCGTCCACGGAACCCGCGCATGCGCGGACCTGTCGACGAAGCACCGGCCGTCCGAACCGGACCGGCTGTTGCAGGTCCGCTCTTTTCAGCCGGCATCGCGCTTCAAAATCGCCGGGACCGCGCTGAGATCGGCGAAGAGCTGGCCCAGACACCGGTTGCTCTTTCCCCAATCGTAGAGCTGGCCGGGGACGGTCGTCGCCGCCTCGACGAGCGTGCCGCTGCCGGTCCGGCTGACGCTCACGACCAGATTTGCCTTCATCGCCCAGACGTCCGACGGCAGCGTCGCTTCAAGAACGCAGCCGTCAACCGCTTGTTTCGCATGCCGCAACGGCCAGCCCTGACGAGCCAGACAACAGAGTGATGCGACCAGGATGCGTCCCGCCGGTCGCTGGAAAACTTGCGATCGGGTCTTGCCAGTTTTGATTCCCATTCCAGCCAGGATCGGTTGCGCGATCGCGACGACGGTCTTGGACGAGAGACCTTTGACGGGAGACAACGCGTTGTCGCAAATGCTCAGGAGTTCCTCGACGCTCGGGCGCTCGCGGGCCATGGATGCGTGCTCCGCGATCAGGTCGCGGACTTCGCGCACGCGCAGCAGCTCTTCATAGTTAATTTGCTCGGACCAGTCGGTCTGTTCGACGCTCGAACGCGTCGCCCCCTGCAAGGGTGCTCCACATTGAAAGCAGAAGTCGCCGTCGGCCTTCGCTCCACACTGTGAGCAATACATGAGAACCTCCCTTCAGTCTTGAGAGTATTCTCTTTGCCCGAAGATGCGAACCGTGGCAAGGTCGATCTTGCATTTTCTTCAGACCGGCAAATGCGTGCGCATCGCTTCCAGCGTCCGGACAAAATCCGCGGGCAGTGGCGCCGTCAAGTCCAGCTCGCGGCCGGTGAGCGGGTGCTCGAACCGTAGCCGGTGGGCGTGGAGGGCCTGGCGGTCGATGAGTATGAGGTCGCCCCGCACGTCGGCCGCCTGGTTGGGGCGAAGCTGGCCGAGCAGGTCGGTGAGCACGATCTTGTCCCGTCCCGAATAGAGCTTGTCGGCCAGGATCGGGTGTCCGATGTGGGTCAGATGGATCCGGATCTGGTGGGTTCGGCCGGTTTGCGGCTTGCAGCGCACCAGGGCAAAGCCGCGAAAACGCTCGGCCACCTCGTAGAACGTCACGGCCGGCTTGCCGCCATCAACGGCCAGGCGAATGGCCATCTTTTCGCGGCAAGTCGGGTGAAAGCCGATCGCCTTTTCGATGTAGTCGCTGTGGCGCTGCGGGACGCCCGAGACCAAGGCCAGGTATTCCTTCTGGACCTCGCGCAGCTCGAATTGTAGCGCCAGCTTGCGGTGAGCGATGTCGTTCTTGACCACGACGAGCAGGCCGGTCGTATCGCGGTCGAGCCGATGGACGATGCCGGGACGGTTCTCACCGCCCAAGGTCGAGAGCGTGTCGAAGTGAAACTGGAGCGCGTTGACCAAGGTGCCTCGCCAGTTGCCCTTGGCGGGGTGAGTGACCATGCCGGCGGGCTTGTTGACCACGGTCAGCGCGTCGTCTTCGTAGAGGACCTCGATCGGGATGTTTTCGGGCTCGGGGGTCGTGTCGGGCAATTCGGGCAGCCGGACGCTGACGACGTCTCCGGTCCGGACCCGATACGACGCCTTGACGGTCCGCCCATTGACCAGGACCGCGTCGGCGTCGATGACCTTCTGGATCACGCGCCGGGAGTAGTCGGAGTAACGACTCGCGAGGTACGACGTCGATCCGCTTGCCGTCCGGTCCGGGTCTTGACCTCGAATTCCTGGGGTGTTTCCGAGAGAGGCGGAGGCCACATGATCGCGTGGTGAGTGAGCGCGATTTCGATTTGGGAGCGCCGGTTTGGTGTCAGGCTTGGGCGGGAGACGACGGCCGCGGGTTTGGGCTTTTCGGTCGAGCCCTTCTTGGTATCGGTCTTCGCGGGAGGCGAAGCGGACTTGGCGTCGACCTTCGCCTCGGTCTTCGGCTTCGTTTCAGGTTTCTTGACTTCGCGCAGCAGTCCGGCGGCGCGAGCTCGATCGGCATCTCGGGCAGTAACGGGGACCTGCCAGCCGCCGGCACCGAATCCGCGGGTCCCGCCGATGGGAAGGTCAGGCTTCCGGAGCCGAGCGGGGGCAGCGTCACTGTGGTTGGCGAGTAAGCGATAAAGCTCCTTGTAGAACGCGGCGGCCTCGGGCTTTTCCAGGGCGTCGGCCAGTTCCGTGGCCTCGGCGGCTTCCGGAGTGGCCGGCCAGGTTTTGGCGACCAGCTCGTATTGTTCGATCGCCTTGGAAAGCTCGTTTCGCGCTTCGAGCGACCGTGCCTTGCCGAGCGCGGCGGCGCGAGCCTGGGGCGAATCCTTGGGTGCTTCCCGGACGACCTGGTCGAACAGCTCGAGAGCACGTCTTGAACATCGGGCCAGGCGACGTCGCGGTTGTTGGGCATGTCGGCCAGTGCCTGGTTGTAAATACTCGGTGGCGGCCTGCAACAAGGCCCAGGTCGCGGCCGGCGACGATGGGATTCTCCTTGGCGATAGCGACGCGGTCCTCGGCTTTCTTGGCGTTGAAGACCTCGTTCCACAGCTCCGACGTCTGCGAACGAGACCACCACGCGTTCCAGGCCACCACGCCCAGCAGCAACCCGGCCACGATGACCGCCCCCCACGTCAGTGCATTTTGCCGGTCCTTCAAGAGACGATGGGCCCATCGGCCCAGTGCCGTCATCTTCTCTTCGGGATCGTGAATGACCGTCGGCACGACGTGATCGAACTGATGGCGCACTGGATAAGGAGACCCGGAACGTGAACGCGGCGGCTGTTTCTTCATCCGTATCGAACCTCGGAGCCCGGCCACCTTCACGGTGGAACGATTGACGACCGCTCGTGAACTCAACTTCCCACGAATCTTATACTTTCGCTCAAGTTCCGGTCAAGCGAAGCCGTCACGCCTTCCCCGGGCGAAACAACACGTCGCTCCGCCGTGCGGAAGAGCAGCCAGTCGCGATCCTCGCGCGTCAAGAAATCGAGACGGTCGCGAATCAAGGCCAAGCTATCGACATAGCGATCCCGGACGACTTGAAAAGGGCAGTCGCTTTCCCACATGCACCGATCGGCTCCGAAGGCCCTGACAACCCGGCGAATGAGCGGGCCGAGATCGAGATACGGCGGCGTCTTCTTTCCCAAAGCATAGAATGCACCAACCTTGACATAGACCTTCGCGTGCTTGTGCCAGCGCGCAGAGGGCATCGACATCGGCATCATGAATCGGTGCCATCAGGCCCCGCGCCGATGCGCCCGATATGGTCGATGATGACGGTCGTATCCGGAAACCGGCGGCACATTCGCTCGATTTCGGCAAAGCCGTCCGGGCCAATCAAGCAAGAAAGGGCCTGCGCCGGTGCGAGCGGCCGTGGTGAACATGGCGGAATACCCCTCTGGCTCGAGCCATCGCCCGGGCGGAAGCTTGCTGTAAGCGGGTTGGATCCGGAACGCACGGACGCCGCGCGCGAGCAGGTCGCGCATGGCCTTGCCGGGATCGTCGCCGAGCGGATCGACGATCGCCGTGCCCACAAACCGCTCGGGGTAGAGCTTGATCATGTCGAGCATGTAGCGGTTGTCGAACTCGTAGTAGCTCATCTGGATCAAGTTGACCCGGCCGACGCCCGCGGGCCGGCAGGTCGCCAGCAATTCCTCGGCGGTGAACGAGCGCGGCTTCATGTCGGCGACGGCAAAGCCCTTGGCCAGCGGATAATGGCCAACGTCAGGCGTCCAGACGTGGGAGTGGGCGTCGATGTACGGTTCCATGGCTAACTTCCGACCCACCGTGGGATCGCCAGCGCGCTACAGCAGCATCGTCAAGACGACCTTTTCATAGGGCGCGTTTGCCTGTTCGGGCGTGCCCTGGAACTCTGATGTCGTCTGGTCCAGGGTCAGCTTAGCGATGCCGGCCGCGAATGAATAGGGGGCGTCTTCTCGCCTCCCGGAGTCCGACCGGAACCCGGCTGGCCGCGTGCCTCGTGACGCCCATAGCCACGCCCGTCCCACGGTGAATTTGCATCTGCCGGTTGCGAAAATGCGTAAGAACGCAAAGCACGGGGACATTCCGTCGCCCGGCCGCATACTCGGCACATACTCGGCAGATTTTGGCACCCGCAAAAGCGTGCCCACTATGCCCAGTATGCCGAGTATGGGGGAGGAAACAGCGACGTTGGGAAGGAATGGGTGCATTTCGTTTCGACGGCAGCCGGACACAAACGGTGGCTCCCTACCCTCAGGACCTGTCGTCACGACGAGGTCCCGGGCGATGCCCAGACGAAGGCTCTCCCATTCGTAAGATTCGCGCTAGTCGTGATTTAGAGGCAATCCCGACTTCCTCGCCCCTCGAGGGCGCCGCCGGTCGGCTCGTTGGCCCGGGGCTTTTTGCCGTGGGGGCCAAAACGGAAAAAAACCCCCGGATTCCTCTCACTGGCTCTCACGTACTGCCATGCCCGGAGAAGATCGCGAGAGCAAGCAAACCCAGCTCGCCATTTCACCGAACCCTTGCCCGCGGCCGGTGTTGCGCCCTGAGGGCTGGCGCTGTCTGGGCCGTTTAGGCGACCCGCAGATCCGGGGCACAGCTCACTTCAACCCAGTACTTCGGGGATGATCGCGGCATCGGCGACCAGCGGCATCGGCCGCCCCAGGTTATCGGTGAGCATCGTGGTGGGGTCGATGCCCAGAAGATGATACATCGTGGCCAGGATGTCCTTGGGTGAAATCGGCCGCTCGGCCGGATCGCTGGCGATCTTGTCGGACCGGCCGACGACCCGGCCGCGCGCGACGCCCCCTCCGGCCATCACCACGGAATAGCAGCGCGACCAGTGATCCCGCCCGCCGCCTGGAACCGACGCCAGCTTGGGCGTTCGGCCGTGCTCGCTCAAGACCACGACCAAGGTCTCGTCCAGCAGGCCGCGCCGATCGAGATCAACCAGCAATCCCGCAAGCGTCTGGTCGAGGCCGGGCAGCAACTCGTCCTTCATCCGGGGGAAATGGTCCCAGTGCGTGTCCCAACCCGTGCCGGCCAGGCCGAACTCGTCCCAGAAAACCGTGATGAAGCGCCCGCCGGCTTCGACCAGCCGCCGCGCGGTCAAAGCGGCCTGGCCGAACAGGGTCATGCCGTAGAGGCTGCGCGTCTCATCCCCTTCGTTGGCGAGCTCGAAAGCTTCGCGCAGGCTGCGGGAGCCGAGCAGGTCGTAGGCCATCGCGCGCTGGCGATCGATTCCCGCGGACGCCACGGTTGAATCGGCGGCTCGCCGCGCCTGCTCGATCTGGTCGAGCAGCGAACGCCGTCGGTCCAGCCGGTCAAACGTCAGGTCCCGGCCGATATCCGTCACCGCGCCGAGCTGAAACCGGCTCTCGCGCGTGATCCCGCGGTAGGGCTCGACATCCTCCCAGGTCTTGTTGAGCAACGTCTTGCGCGCTTTCCGCGTCCCCTTGCCGACAAACTCGGTGCAGACCGGGTCATAGGCTTGGCCCAGGAATCCGCCATAAGGCCCCGCTCGCGGCACCTCGCCGACCCTCTGACTGCTGAACGCCCAGGGAAGCACCATGTTGCGCGGCAGCGCCGGGACGGGCCCGGAACGGGCGCTCCCATGGCGCTTCTGCGCCGCGAGCCGGCGATTATCGACATAGTCCACGACCGAGCCGATGAAGGGCCAGTGATTCGGGTCGCGCGGGCTGAGCTCCATCGGGATGTCGATCCGTGGGTTCCCCGTGGTCGCGAACGCGACTCCGTGAATCGGATAGGGGTGCGACACGGAGCGGAGAACCGTCACCTTGTCCATCAACTGGGCCAGCCGCGGCAGCCGGTCGCAAACGTCGAGGCCGCTGACGCTCGACGAAATGCAGCGGAGCTCTCCGCGAATCTCCTGCGGCGCATCGGGCTTGGGGTCGAAGGTCTCGAGCTGACTCGGCGAGCCGTACAAGAACAGCAAGATGCACGCCTTCGCCTGGCCGAATCGCGGCAGACGCGGCCCGGAACTTTCTGCGGCGTTCACTGCCGGACCAGCCTGCAATGCAGGCAGAGATATCCCCAGCAGGCCCAGCGACCCAACCTGAAGCAAGTCGCGACGAGTGAGCCCGTCGCACAATCGTTTCGGTCCGCCCAGGACCCGGATCATGAGAACCTCACGAACCCGGAAAAATCACCGAGGTTTCTTCTGTCGCCCGCATCGTCCTCAGCATACGACCGTTTTGAGAATTATTCAACAATCCTCTCAATTCGTGCTCCGGCAACCAGCGTCCTCTCGGGCGAGACGGCTTTGCCCGCAATCACGGCATCGATCGCATCGAGCAGGTAGTTGCGGGAAGGTTTATCTCGAGGCGGCTCGAAGTTGAACTGGTCGTCGATCGCTCCACGATAGCGCAGCCGGCCGCGTCGGTCGATGACGAGTGCCTCGCCGAGGCCCTCGGCCGCGAGCAAGTCGGCGACCCGATTCTCCGGGTCCTTTAACATCGGGAATCTGACTTTCAGACTGCGAGGTTGCTCGACAGTCTCTTCGATCGATTCACTCGCGTTCGAATTGATGGCCACGAAGTTGACGCCGCGCATCTCGTTGGCCGCCGAGTACGCGGCCAGACGTGGCATGTAGGTCTGCGCCATCGGCCAGCGAGTTCCACAAAATACGATGACGGTGACCTGCGCCTCGCTGTCTGAAAGTCGATGGAACTGGCCGGTGCGCACATCGCGGAGCGCAAAATCCGGAACAAACTGACCTGGAGCGCGCTCGAGCGTCGTGCCGCCGGCCGCGAATCGCCAGGCTGGGATCGCCGCCAGCGCGGCTGTGAGCGCCAGTGCAAGAGCCAGAATCGCCGCGCGCGAGCCCCGGCGTAAAGTAGGCTGAGGGGCGATTGAGCTATCAAGTGGAGGAGCGTTCGTGCTCATGGCAATTCCGTAGTTCTAGCGCACGATGACATCGAACGAGACGTGGCCGACGACGCCGGGCGGCAGTGCGCCCGGAAGTTCCCAGTGCAGCTCGGTCGAGCCGACGCGGTTGACCGCTGTCGAGAAGACGGTTCCGGGCGGTCCCTTCGTCGTGCCTTGCTTGTACTCGAGCCGGGGCAGCAGGCTGTCGACGATCACGACCGAGCGGATCGGAGTATTGCCCATATTGCGATAGATGATCGCATAGGTGATGGTATCGCCGGGCTCGGCCTCGGTATTGCTGACTCGCTTGACGACGGCCAGCCCCGGGCGGTCGGGGGGCGGTTCCACGCCGGTCATGGCATGCGGTCCCCAGACCTTGACGGCTTCGCTCGCGCTCTCGGTGATGCCGGTGATCACCGGCGATTCCGCCGTCTTGATGCCCACGAGCTTGATCTTCTCGTTGAGCTGGCCCGGCTTCTGGCGCGTGCGAGCCAGCTCGGCGGCCTGCTTCTGGAGGTTGATCGCGGCAAGTCGCGATCCCTCGTAGCCGGCGGCGCCCGGGAATTCGAGTCCTCGTCGGTCATGGCGCGGCCATTCAGTCCGGAGGCTCGTGCCCGTGCCCGCGAAAGCTCCGGCGCCTGGTTCTGGACTAATCGCTTGGGAGGGATCGCCAGCCGGGCCTGGGATGCCTTGTCGATTGTAACCCGCGTGTTGGCGAACTGAACGTCGACGTTCTGGTTCATCCCGGTGCTTACCCGCACCTCGGCGAATCGAGGCGCGTAAATGCAGACGACGTTGGTTGGGAGAATCCGCGACCGCTGGACGTTCGCGGTACCGATGTCGAAGCGGAGCACCGCATCACGCGGGTCGATTCCACTGATGCGCCCGTTCTCGGTCGGCGCGGCTGGCACGCCGCGATCGCCGCCGTCGCAGAGAAACTCGTCGCGCGGCAGGATGGGCTGCTTCGGGCGCGGCTGTACCACGCAGACCGGACCGCACGGAAGCCCGCAGCGGTTGCCGTCTTGCAGCAGGTAGGGACAGCGATCCTTGCCCAGGCTGGCCGCCCAGTCCAGACCGAGGTCGCCGATCGCGTTAGGATCGAGGTCCTCGGGTGCTGGTTTGCGCCCGCCCAGGCGCACGATTGCCATGGGCCGGCCGAGCGCACTGGCGACTCGCAGCGGCGGCTCGGTCGGGCTGATCGTCAGGACGCCGACCTGATCCTTGGCCATTCGCAAGGGAATCGCGGAATCGGGGTCCTCGAGATAGATCACCTTGGTGACGAGCCGGCCGCGATCGAGGGCGTCATCCAGATCATCCTGGTTGATGACGACCCGGATTGGGTATTTGGCGGGGTCGATATTGTCGGGGCGGTGCAGGTGGCCCACAACCTCGATCACGGGAAAAAGCTCGGCGCCCGGTCGCTCGGGAATGTTGCCGATTCGCAGCCGGTAGCCGACTCCGCGCCAGAGCCCGACCGTGCTGATCCCTTGACCGTCGCCGATCGACACCGGCGTCGGCGTCGGCGCCAGCACGTCCACAGCAAGACCGGGCGGGCCCTGGAACCGGACGACCTGCACTTCGGGAGCGAGCGCCGGCACCCCTGTTGCGGCCTCTTCGGCGGACACGGCACCCGGCGCGACGACGACCGGGGCTGGAACGCCGGGGCCAGGCGCCGGCATCGGCGCCGGCGTCGCTGGCACCACGGCAAATCCGCCCGGGACGGGCACACCGTTCGGCGCTCCTGCGGGGTTGGCGGGAGCGATCGGGCCACCGGGCGGGTAGGTGATTCCGGGGGCCGGCCGAATCTCGCCGGCAACCGGGGCCGGTTGGATTGCCGGGTCCTGGGCGCGGATCGTCGCGGCGGCCGTCGCCATCATCAGGATCAAGCCAACGGCTCGCGGAGCCGCCCCCGCCAGCCAACCAACCCGTTTGATCGTTCCTTGGCGGGTCATGGTCTGTCTTCCTGCTCGGACCAAGAATTCGGATAAGATAGACCAGCCCGGCCGCTGGCGGGCCGGCCGGGCTGGCCTTGCGACATCAAGGTAAATCAGGACCCAGGTGCCGGGGCCAATTCGGGAGCCGAGACCGGCGGCGCGAGCGCGGCGGTCTTGGGTTTGGCTGTCTCAACCCTTGGAGGCGCAGCCGGAACCGCTGGAGCTACCGGCGCGGGTGCGGGTGCGGGTGCGGGTGCGGGCGCTGGAGCCGGGGCCGGGGCCGGAACCGGGGCCGCAGGCACGCCCGGGGCCGGTGCGCTGTCAAGGTTTACCGCTGGCTGGGCGGGAGGTACCACGACGGTGGCGCCAGGGGGCAGGGCTCCGGGGGCCAGTTCGGTCGGCACGCCGACGACGGGTGCTCCCATGACGGCACCGGAAACCTGAGCCGCCGGCGTTTCGAGGTCGATCGCTCCGACGCGAAGAATCAAGAGGATCGTGCCCCGCTTGTCGGCCTCGAGGATCGGGTCGACTCCCGGCTCGAGGCGGGTCGAGACCAAGGTCTCGACGCCCGCAACCGCGAGCTCCTGATACCTGGGGTCGGGCAGATAGATCACCTTGGTCACGAAGTTGCCGCCATCGATGACCTGATCGAAATCCTCGGCGGTGAACTGCACCGGGATCGCATTGTGTGCCAGGTAGGCATCGGTCATTGGCGTCGTGGGCGCAACTTCAATTGTCGGGTAGAGCGAAACCGTCGGTCGCCCTTCGATATTCGTGATCTTCAACCGGTAAATAAATCCCTGATTGAAGTTATAGCGAGCCGGCGCCGTGAGCTGGGCCGGTAGATAGGTTCGTTCACCCATGGGGCCGGTGCCGTTTTGCCAGCCGATCTGCATGCCGTTGGGGGCGAGGAAGTAAATCTGACTCTTGGTGGTGACGAACCGACGGCCGGGAGTTGCCCCCGCTCCGCCGCCTGCCAGAGTCGCAGCCGTATAGGGTGGCGGCCCGGTAACGTCCCCGTGGATTACGGCGTGGGGCCGTAAGAATGGCTTGAGGCCGACATCAGGGGTGTTAAATCCGAATCCTTGGCCGGCGGTCGCTGCCGCCAGCAGCAGCACTCCGAACGCTTGCATATGATCCTCCAACTCCCTCAGAACAAGCCGGCTGGCCGTGCGCCAAGTCGCCGACCCATCGATCGGGGAGATTGCTCAGCTTCCTGCCATCTACCGCGACCGATAAAGAAGCGGTCGGGTCGACTCAAATGACCTCCGTGTAAATTTGAGTCGCAAGTCGCCTCGATCGGACAGGTGTCTGGTCGAGTCGACTCATCCGGGCCGGACCTGGGGAACTTGAGCGAAAGCCCGCTCTTCCTCGCAATCGCTGGCGACTCTGGGCGGTTCTCGTCGTGTCCTGACCGATTGCCGGACTTGCGTCTCCTGACGCCTAGCGATTATGATCGGGCATTCCCTTCCTACCCTTGAGGAATTGCAGTACATCCGAACCATGCTTAAAAATCTGACTATTTTCATGCGTCCGTTTGCCGTTAGTCTTGTGCTGGCCGTCATTATCGGCACGGGCTTCGTGGCCCGCACATTCTCGCAGAGCGCCGCCAGCGGTCCTGCGCAACCCCCCGGCTCGGGATCGTCCGCAACCGCGCCGCCACCGTCAAACTCCACTGCCGCGGCAACCGGGGCCAAGGCCGACGAGCCCGCCACCGAGGCCGAGGTCATCATCGATAAGGCCATCAAGAAGATCGGCGAGCTGCAATCGGTCGCGGCCGACCTCCAGGAGGACGTGGAGATGCTCGGTCAGAAATTCTCGATCAAGGGACGATACCTCAAGGCCCCAAACCGGCGTGTCTACCTGCGCATGACGGTCGCAGGGCTGCCCGATTCCAGCGGCATCACGCTCCAGGTTTGCGATGGAGAAACTCTCTGGGATTACCAGCAGATCCTCGAAAACCGGCTTTACCGCAAGAAGAGCATCAAACCGATCATCGAACGGCTCAACGCGCCCGAGCTGGACTCGAGAATTCGTGACCAGGCACTGAGCTCGATGGGCTTCGCCGGCCCCGAGACGCTGTTGGCCGGCCTGCGAAAATACATCAAGTTCGATCAAAAGGAAAACGGCGCGCTCGACGGCAAGCCGATGTGGGTTCTGCGAGGAACCTGGAAGAACCGCCAGGGGATCGTCTCCTTCAACTCCCAGCCGGTGCCGCCGACGGGCCCATTGCCCCCGTATGTCCCAGCCCTCGCCACACTCTACCTCGGTAAGGACGACTCGTGGCCTTACAGGCTCGACCTGGTGGGCCGCCAGATCACCGAATTGATCGACACCCGCCCCCGTGGGCCCGACGGCCGCCCGATCGGTGCGCGACGGACAATCGAGCGCCCGACGCCGAGCAAGATCACCCTCGTGTACTCGGGCGTCAAACTGAACGCCACCATTCGCGTCGACGAGTTCGCATTCCAGGCGCCGGCCTCGGAGAACGTCGATGACGACACCGAGATCATCCTCAAGATGCTCGATCAGGCCATCGCGAACGAGGCCGCCAAGAAGAAGAATGAGGCGACACGCAAAGACGGGCCAGTGCTCGACCAACCGATCGAAATCCCCGCGCCGCCTCCCCCCGCCACCGACAACAACCCGCGCAATTAACTCGTGACGGACGACTTGGGGAGGGCGAACGTCCGTGTGAGCCGCTGCTGACCACGGCTCGGCCGGAGCCTCGCCCTCCCAGAGATGCCAATCGAAGACAGCCGTTCGCCATAGCCAGAAAGTGACCGCCGCAGATGGAACCCGTCACATCCGGCGCCCCCAAGCCCAGCAAACAAGAAGCCGTCAAGCTGGCCAGCCAGTACCTCAAAACCTACCTGGCCGACGAGATCGACAACGGCCAGCCACAGTTGAGCGAGGAAGCCGCCGGGATCCTCAAGTTCCACGGCTCCTACCAGCAGGACGATCGCGACGTCCGCACGCAGTTGAAACGGGAACACAAGGACAAAGCGTACCAGTTCATGATCCGCGTGCGGGTCGTCGGCGGCCGATTGACCGACGGCCAGTACCTCGCGTGCGATCGTCTGGCCCGCACCGTCGGCAACGGCACCCTGCGAATCACCACCCGCCAGGAATTTCAGCTCCATGGCGTGCTGAAACAGGACTTGCGCACCACGATCCGCACCATCAACGAGACCCTGCTCTCAACGCTCGCCGCGTGTGGCGACGTCGAGCGCAACGTGCTCTGCTGCCCGGCACCAAACGCCGACCCCATTCACGGCGACATGCACGCAGACGCCCTGACCTGGGCTGCCCACTGTGCTCCCCGGTCATCGAGCTACTGGGAAATGTGGCTCGACGGCGAGAAGATTGAAACCCTGCCGCCGGCTTTGCCCCCCCAGGTTCCGTCCGCCGGTGACGATCCGGTCGAGCCGCTTTACGGCAAGACATACCTGCCGCGCAAGTTCAAAACCGCCTTCGCCCTCCCAGGGGACAACTGTACCGATATCCACGCCAACGATCTGGGTTTTCTCGCCATCGTCCACGAGGGCCGCCTCGAGGGTTACAACGTCCTGGTTGGCGGCGGTCTGGGCACCACGCCCAGCGCCCACAAGACCTTTCCCTTTCTCGCCGTCCCACTCTGTTACGTCGAACGTGCCGACGTCCTCAAGATCGGCGAAGCCGTCTTGAGAGTGTTCCGTGATTTTGGCAATCGTTCCGATCGCAAGCGTGCCCGGCTCAAGTACATCATCCATGATTGGGGATTGCCGGCTTTCCGGGCCAAGGTTGAGGAGTACCTCGGCTATCGGCTTGCCGACCCCGAGCTGCTGGAGGTGTCTGATGTCGACGATCATCTGGGCTGGCATGAGCAAGGCGACGGCAGGCTGTTCCTGGGAATCCCGGTGGAGAACGGGCGGATCCGTGATCAAGGTAACTACCGGCTGGCGAGTGGTCTGCGAGCGTTCTTCGAGAGGTTTCGCGTTCCGGCGCGGCTGACCTGCCAGCAGTCGATCCTGTTATGCGATCTCGATCCGTCGCGGCGCGGCGAGGTGGAGAACTGGCTGAGCGATTACGGCATTGCCACGATCGAGCAGGTGTCGGTCGTGAGGCGGTGGTCGATGGCATGCCCCGCGTTGCCCACGTGCGGCCTGGCCGTCACCGAGGCCGAGCGGGCCTTGCCCGGAATCCTCGATCGCCTCGAGGTCGAGCTGGCCAGGCTCGGGCTCGATCAGGAGCGGTTGACGGTGCGGATGACCGGCTGCCCCAACGGCTGCGCGCGACCCTATAACGCCGATATCGGGCTGGTCGGCCGATCCGCCCATATCAACCGCGACGGGACGCCAGGCGCGGGCACGTACACGATTTTCCTGGGAGGACGGACTGTCGGCGACCGGCTCAACACCGAATACAAAGACTACGTCCCTTATGACAAGGTGGTCGATGAGCTGCTGCCGGTCTTCCGCCGTTACCAAGAAACACGGCAGCAAGGCGAAACATTCGGCGACTTCTGCGACCGGATTGGTGCGGCCGAGCTCGCCCGCAACGGGGATGACGCGATCGAGACGGCGAGCTGACGTGAAGGGATACCCTTACCCCATCCGGGATGCTGAGCCAGTGGAAATCTCCGAGCAAGTCCAGTCCGAGCTGATCGCCGCGGCCAAGAGCGCCGCGGCGCGTGCTTACTGTCCGTATAGCCGTTTCCGCGTCGGCGCGGCGGTCGTCACCGATCGGGGTGAGATCTTCGCTGGCTGCAATGTCGAGAATGCGTCCTACGGCCTGACGGTCTGCGCCGAGCGAAACGCCATTTTTCAGGCAGTTGCTCAGAGCCCGGGCGTGCCCGTCATCCGTGCGGTGGTCGTCTACACACCCACGGCTTCGCCGACAGCCCCTTGCGGGGCGTGCCGGCAGGTGATCAATGAATTCGGGCCGGATGCGCTGGTCATTTCGGTCTGCGACGGGCTGGACGTGGTCCGATCGCGAACCAGTGATCTTCTGCCGGGCGCCTTCGGGCCGTCAAATCTGAATCCTTGAGACGGCTCGCGAGCGAATACTGCAAAAAAGGTCGCCAACCTGTCGCGTTTAGCCGCCGCGAAGGCCACGGCCTGCGATTGGGCTCGGGCTCGGGCAACGATTGCTCAAACCCTCGAGTTCGTCACGAAGGTCGTCGATCCATCCGTTCGATCCCATGCGATTGGCACAGATACGAGGGCTCGCGCCGCTCGCTGAGGCTGAGGCGAAGGCCGGACAGTTCAATGCTGCCCGCCGGTCTGCGTTGAGCCTGACTGACGAGATTCTGCCGATCTTGTCGCATTGGCGATTCGCCTGTGCGCAAGTCGCCCAACTCGCTAAACTTCCGTTCCGGGTCAGACGTGCGCCCGCGGGGATCAAGATGTACCCGGCAACGCAAGTCCATGGAGGGTAGCGGGATGCGACGGATTGCCGTTCTGAATCAGAAGGGTGGCGTTGGCAAGACGACGACGGCCGTCAATCTCGCCGCGGCGCTGGCGATCGCCGGACACAGAACTCAGGTGCTGGACCTCGATCCCCAGGCCCACGCCACTTTGCATCTCGGGCTGATGCCGGGCCGGTCGGGCCCGTCGCTCTACGAGGTCCTCACCGAGGGGCTGCCCGTAGCCAAAGTCCGCCGTTCCGTCGCCCCCAATCTCTCCATCTGCGGCAGCCACATCGACCTGGCGGGGGCGGAGCTCGAGCTATTGGGCACCGTCGGCCGCGAGGTCATCCTCCGCGACCAGCTCGCCGCTGACACTGAGCCGTTCGACTATGTCTTGATGGACTGCCCGCCATCCTTGAGCGTACTCACGCTCAATGCCCTGTGCGCGGCCACCGAGGTGCTGATCCCACTCCAGGCCCACTTCCTGGCGCTCCACGGCCTCTCGAAGCTGCTCGAGACGGTCAACCTGGTCTCGAAGCGCGTGAATCGCGAGCTCAAGGTGGGCGGAATCGTGCTCTGCCTTTATGACGCCGGCACCCGGCACGGCGGCGAAGTGATCGAGGACCTGGAAAAGTTCTTTGAAAGCCGGCGCCGGGCCGATGCTCCGTGGGCCAACGCCAGCCTGTTCCAGACGCGAATCCGCCGCAACATCCGGCTGGCGGAATGTCCCAGCTTCGGCCAGTCGATTTTCGAATATGCTCCATCGAGCCGCGGCGCCGAGGACTACGCGTCGCTGGCCGCCGAGGTTCAGGGCCTGGCCCCGGCAGCCATCTGGGTCACTTCGGAGCACAAGCCGACCGACGACCCTCCCGCGCCGGCGGGTTCCGCGTCGGCGGCCTGATCCGAGCTCTATGCGATGAGTACCTTGCAGAGCGTGCGGCAGATGATGGTCGGGGAAGGGCTCCTCAGCGAGGTTTTGGCCCTCGAGAGTAGCTGGGAACGATACGCGTTCCGCCAGAGCCGCGGTTACTACCATCGACGTCCTGTTACGAATCAATCGCCCGCCAGCACGAACGCGGCCCAGAAGTGGGGCGATGAGTACGGACGGTCGTTGTCCGAGCCGTGCGGGTCTGCCGCGGTGATCTCGGCTCCCTTGCGCCGCGCGGCTCCCTTGCCACGCTCGATGCCGCCCGATAGCGCAGCAGTCGCCGCCAGCACCTGTGCCCGGCTCAACCCGCGCAGCCACGCCTTCGCCTCCTGGAGGGCCTCAGCCTTCGCCAGTGGTGCACTGAGCCCGGGGCGTCGACCCAGCAGGTTGGCGTAGAAGCGCTGCATCAACAGCGCCGTTGCCGTGTCGTCAACCTTCCACAACGACAGGCACACGCTCCGCGCGCCGACATCAAGAGCGCCTGGGTGAAACCCACAAAACCCTCCCCGCCGGCAGCGCGGCCGAGAGCTGTCTCGCAGGCCGACAGGGTGACGAGATCCGCATTCATTTCCCACCCGTGCTGGATTTCGCGCACAGTGAGTTGACCGTCGAAAACCGGCTTGTTGCTTAACGCCTGCTCGAGCGGGTCGGGCAGGCCGGTCTGAGTCAGGATCACCGCCGAGCGGGCCGGGACGTCTTCGTCAATCACTCCGTGTGTCGCGAGGTGGATGAAGCCATACTGCCGGAGCTCGCCCGAGGCGGCCAGGCGGTCCAATTCGGGCTCGCTGGCGTCGGTCTCGAGCAACGTGCGCGTCCATCGATCGGCCGATTGGAACAGCCGGGTGAGCGCCTCGACCTCGTAACGCGTACCTGGCAACGGAACGAATTCTTCGATGCCCGACCGGGCTGCGAGCAGGACCTGTTTCAGCCTGCGCGAATCGGCGACCGCTTCCCGCGCCGGCCGGGGGTCGAGCACCACGCCGAGCTTCCCGGGGGCCAGGTCGCGCCGGACGACCTGGCCGTCACGCCAAATCTCGACCGGAACCGGCTGGCCCGGTTCGGGGACAGCCTTCAGGTCCTCCCGCTTCTTGAGGGCCTGTCCGTTGTACGTGAGCAAGACGTCGCCCGACTTCAGGCCGCGGGTTGCGGCGTTGGAGCCGGGTAGCACCACCTGGATCAGCAGACCTTGATCCGGCAGCGGTTTGGATTCGTTCGTTCGTTCGGGCTTCTCGAAGACCGGGTCACCGAGGGCCAGCAGACCAGCATTGGGGAGAGGTCGGGGTTGCTCGCGCAGGTACTTCCAGACGGTCGCCGAGGGGGCATAAGTCACCATCCGTCCATCGTCCGGCGCGAGGAGGGCCTCGATGGGGACGCCTGCCAGGGCCGGGGAAGGCAGGACAATGAGCCGTCGAACCGGCGGCAGGCCTGGGGAATTGGCAGCCATGGCGTTGGCCAGGGGATCGAGGCGCTGGGTGCGGAGTCGATCGAGAAGGGACCGCAGATCCACCCGGCCGGATACGGGCCGATTCCGTAGCTCCGTCCGGACTCGGCCCGCAAGCGCGCTGTCGTCATTGGTCCAGGTCCCGTCGCGACCAGTGCCGGCGATCGCAACCCAAACCGGGATGCCCCGGGAGCGGATCACCACCGCCCAGTGCTCGCCATCCGGATCGGCCGCGTTCGGTCCCACGGGTGGAATATCGACCCACGCGACCAGAACGGCGTCAACCGGCAGCGCGGCCTGGATTTCATCCAGCTTGGCGGTCTGCCCTGCGAGCGGGCCGTAAGCCTGGACGAGCCTTGTCTGAAATTCGCCCAGGGCGATGCTGGCCAGCTCGCGCCGACGCTTGAGGTCGTCGAATCGCTGGGCGCGCTCCGCCTGGTCGAGTCCCTTGGGCGTGGTTTCCACCAGGCGGTCGAGTCGCTCGAGCGCGGCGACCAGTTCGCCCAGTCGGGCGCGATCGCCCGGTGCGATTCGCCGGTCCTGGCGTGCGGCCAGTTCATCGAGCAGGCCGCGGCCCAGGTCTTGCTCCAGGGTTTGCCAGGCCTCGGCCGGCTGACCGAGCCGCGCCAGCACGGCGGCCAGGGTCGGGCGTGCCGACTCTCTGTTCCCCGCGCGTTCGAGCCCGGCGAAGGCGGACTGGAGGCGTGCCGCGTCCTGGCTCTTCACCGCGGCCAGCCATCGGTCTTTCGCCTCGCGGTACTTCCCCTGGGCATCGAGGTTGGACCCCAGATTGATGTAGCTTTGAGCCGTGTGGGGGTGATCTTCGGTGAGCAGGCGGCGGCTGATCTCCAGCCCCTTTTCATGAAATTGCTGGGCCTCGGCGTACTTCCCCTGGACGTCCAGGTTTAACGCCAGGCGATTGTAGCATTGAACGGTTGCAGGGTTCTCGTCGGTCAGCAGCCGGCGGAAGCTCGCAAGCGCCTTCTCGAACAGAGGTTGGGCCTCGGCGTACTTCCGCTGGTCTTTGAGGTTCTGCGCCACGTTGTTGTAGCCCAATGCGGTGCTGGGGTGGTCCTCGCCGAGCAGGCGGCGGCGGATCTCCAATGCCTTCCGCACCAAGGGCTCAACCTGGGCATACTTGCGCTGATAACTGAGGTTGACCGCCAGGCCGTTGTAGGATCTGGCCGTGTGCGGGTGGTCGTCGGTGAGCAGCCGGCGGTGGATCTCCAGCGCCTTTTCGTGCAGCGGCTGGGCCACAACGTATTTCCCCTGGGCGTCGAGGTTCGACGCCAGGAGGCCGTAGGTGATCGCGGTGTCGAGATTGTCTTCGCCCAGTACCCGGCGGCTGATCTCCAGCGCTTTCTCCAGAAGGGGCTGAGCCTGGGCAAATTTGCCCTGGACATAGAGTTTGAATGCCAGGTTGTGGTAGCTGTTGCCGGTGAGGGGGTGATCGTCGCCGAGCTTGCGGCGTCTAATCTCCAGCCCTTTTTCGGCCAGCCGCTGGGCCTGGGCGTTTCTCCCTTGCGAAGCGAGGTTGGTCGCCAGGTTATCGTAGTTGGTAGCGATGTCGGGGTGGTCGTCGCCGAGCAGGCGACGGTTGATGCCCAACGCCTTCTCATAAAGGGGCTGGGCCGCAGCGTACTTCCCCTGAGCATCGAGAATGAACGCCAGGTTGTTGTAACCGTTGGCGGTGTCGGGATGGTCGTCGCCGAGAATGCGACGGGTGATCTCCAGCGCCTTCTCGTACAGGGGCTGGGCTGTGGCGTACTTCCCCTGTGAGTCGAGATTGCTTGCGAGGTTACCGTAGCTCTGGGCAGTTCGAGGATCGTCGTCAGTGAGCAGACGGCGTCGGATGGCCAGCACCTTCTCCAAAAGCGGCTGCGCTGCTCCAAACTTCCCCTGGGATTCGAGGGCTTGCGCTTGCTTGGTCATCGGGTCGGCCGACTGGAAAGCGGCTCGATCCTCTTTCGGCATCCGGGCCACGCGGCGCAATGCTTTGAGCAGCCACTCCGCATTCACCGACCTGAAGTGCCCCGGCCCCAGGACGTTCGACCGCAATCTCAGGAGCTCCTCCGCCCGCCCAATTGCCTCATCCCAACGATCGGCCTCCAGGGCCGCTGCGATGGCCTTGTCCAGCTCTTGCTCCCGCTTGGCGTCGTCACCTGTCAGCTTACCCAAGCCTTGAGCGGTTGGTTGGCTGGCCGGTGGTGTGGCGATTTGACCTTGGACTTCTGAGGAAATCAGGAGCACCAGCATTCCGACCGACTGCGCTGCGAGACTGTTGAACATCCCCGGTATCCGACGTGTGAAGGACGAAAAGGTTGGAAAAGCCAATCGGTGCCATGACTCCTTGTCAGGTTAGTCCGGCGCGTTTCCAATGGTGAGTTTACTGCGTGGAGTGCGAGCAACGGAAGGGGGCAAGAGTTGCGCTGGGTGGGGATCGACGAAGCCGGCTACGGGCCCAATCTTGGGCCGCTCGTATTGACCGCGGTGGTGGCGGAATCGACGGGCGCGAGTCCACCTGGCGTGCGTTTCGAGCCCCGGACGCTCGACTTCTGGGGCGACCTGGCCACAACGGTCGATCGCGCCGGCGGCGATCCCGAACGGCTCTGGGTCAACGACTCCAAGGCGATTTTCCGAGCAGGCAAGGGACGCGATCGCCTCGAGCACGCCTGCTGGGCGGCCCTTCAAGCCGCGGGGCACCCTCCGCCCGGCTCGATCGTAGAACTGCTCGCCGCCCTGGGTGCCGGCACGCCGGAGCAAGCCGAGCTATCGCCCTGGCTCGAAGAAGGTCAGCACGTCCCCTCGTTTCCGTCGCTGATTCCGGCGCGAGTCGAGGATCTCTCGGCGCGACGGTGCTTGACCCCGCATGCGGCGCAATGGCGCATCAAGGCGGTTCGATCGGTGGTCGTGGGGCCTGGGCGTTTCAACAAGGAACTGGCGCATCGTGAACTGAAGTCACACGTCCATTTCGCGGCTTTCTCCGAACTGTTGCTCTGGCTCTGGGATCTGGCCGCGGACGGGACCGCGACCTCTGTGACAAGCGACAAGCATGGGGGGAAGCACTATTACTTGCCGGGTCTTTGCCGCGCCATTCCCGACGCCTGGATTGACCGCGGCGAGGAAGGCGCGGAGCTGAGCCGTTACCTGATCCGCGATCGCGCACGCACCCTGGAGCTTGGCCTGATGCCGCGAGCCGATCGAACCGACGGACTGGTCGCCGTTGCGTCGATCGTCAGCAAGACGGTGCGCGAACTCTGGATGGACGTCTTCAACGCTTACTGGCTGGCACGCCTTCCCGGTCTGCGTCCCTCGGCCGGATATCCCGTGGATGCTGGCCGGTTTCGCCGCGAGATCGAAGCGGCGGCGCGGGCTGAGGACTGCGATCCGGCCATTTGGTGGCGAAACAAGTAATCAGATCGCAGGCCGGCGCGCACCAACACGGACTCCGCCACTCGGGTCGCGGAACACGGCGAAATCGCTGATCATAACATGCTCTCGCTGAATGCGTTACGTGAGGATGGCGGGGGCGCGCTCAGCGTTCGCGGTAGACGATTCGACCCTTTGAGAGGTCGTAGGGCGTGATCTCGACGGTCACCCGGTCGCCAGGCACGATCCGGATGAAGTTTTTGCGCATCTTACCGGCGATATGCGCCAGAATGCGATGACCGTTTTCCAACTCAACGGTGAACTGAGTATTGGGAAGCGCTTCGACAATGCGCCCCTCGGTGCGAATCGGTTCCTCTTTGGCCACGCGGTTCTCCTGAATCGACCAGCGCCGGCCACATTCTGGTCTGGTGAGATTCTGTCGAGATATTCTCCTGATGGCCTCGCCGCACGTCGCTTCCACCTGGCCGGTTGGCGACCGCCGTCCCGGCAAGTCATGGAAGGCCGGCCCGAAGTACGGGAGACCTCTTTGATCAAGGCGCATCCACAATAATCCATCCGCGAAGAGTTGAACAGCCGTTCTGTGCAAACATTTGCCAGACGCTAAATCGGCTTGCTTGATCCTGGGCGGGCGAGGCTCCGTAAAAGCCGCCCTGGAGAATGGCTCGCCAAGAGGCTCGCCCGCCCTCCCGAAATTGTGCAAGGCGGTTTAGAGGTCAAAGCGGTTTTTTTCTCTTGAGCCGCGCAAGCCTGGCGATCCAAAGCAGCCAGCGCCGCCATCCGCGGGCGGGGGCGCCCGGACGGGGCGCGGCCGCGATTTCGTCGTCTTCGTCTTCCTCTTCGTCTGGGTGCTCGAGAATCGAGGCGAGGTCATGGCCGAATGGGCGAAACTCGGCCGTATAGCCGCTGTCGTGCATCTGCAAGACCATGAGAAGTCCGGCGACGAAATTGTGCGTGTGCACAAAAAAACGAGTCTGCTTCAGGTGTGGCCGGGGCTGCTTGCAGAGCCAGCGGATGACTTCCATGCCGGAATCCTCCCGGGTTGAGTCAACCAGGGTCTGGCCCTCCAGATCGTGATCGAGGTGAATCTCCTCCCAGGTTTCGATCAACCGCGGGAGGCACTCGGCCACCGACTTGACCCACACGGCCGTGGGAACCTGGCGAAGGAACCGCTCGGCACGTCGCGGATCGTCGTCGAGAAACAATACCCTGGGCGCGCTAGGCGACCCGGCCTCCTCGGGCGAGCGCGCTGTGCACTCATCGTCGAGCGGCGGAGGAAGCAACCGCTCCGCCTCGGCGGCGTCGCCATCTTGACACTGCGGGTGAACACTCATGCGATGTAGAGCCAAGGTCAGCCGGCTGGCACGCTGGGGTTCGGCCGGCAGCCGAAGTCAGACTTGGGTCTCGCCAGCACGAGACTGGCCGCGGGTTTTGAACTCGGGCAGTGGATAGTCCCAGATCGGCAAGCCTGCTGCCGCGATCTCTTGAAGGCGAAGGTAACCGCGGGTCACCCTCGATTCCTCGGCGCGGACAAACTCGGGGTCGAGATGAGACTTGGAAAAGACCACGGGAACGACTGGGGCGTCAAATTCGCCCGTCACGATGAACTGAGCCAGCAGGGGATCACAGCGAATATGGGCCTCCGGCAGGCGATGCAACAAATCGGGGTCGACCTCTCCCAGCACATATTGCAAATAGAGTTTCGACTCGGTGATCTCCTCGACTTCGCCACCACACACCGAGCAAAGATATCCGCGCTCGCAACGTGCCATGATCGATCTCCGGTCGCTGGCAGGACACCTTCAAGAGGTCACGGACCGCATTCAAGAGCACCAGTGATTGCCGGGATCGCAGTCCTCTCCGGAAACGAATTCAAGCGAGAACGTCTTCCATGGAATACAACCGCGGCGGCTTTCCGGCCAGGAACTTCGCCGCGTCGAGCGCCCCCCTGGCAAAACCGTCGCGATTGGAGGCCCGATGGCTCAGCTCGATGACCTCACCGAACATGCCGAAGATCACGGTGTGCTCGCCGGGCGAATCGCCCAGCCGCAGAGCGTGGATGTCAATAACACATTCGGCCCGCTTTCCCGATTCCGTGCCCTGCGACGAGGGCGATACGGGATCTCGGCCACGTCTGGCAAATTCAGCCAGCCGCAATGCCGTTCCGCTCGGCGCGTCTTTCTTGGTCTGATGATGCCGTTCGACGATGGCGATATCACATGTGGGACCAAGCGCGGCCGCAGCCTGGGCGACCAGCTTCATAAGCAGGTTGACCGCGCGGCTCATATTGGGCGAGATCAAGAGCGGAATCCGGCTCGAAACCGCCTCCAGCCGCTGTCGCTGCGGCGCGTCGAAACCGGTCGTTCCGACCACCAACGCAATGCCGCGCTCTTGACAGACTTCGGCGATTTCCCGCGTACCCTCGGGCAGCGAAAAATCGATGATCACGTTCACCGGCGCCGATGGAGGGAGCCCCGCGCTCAGCTTGACCCCTACCGGCGATACACCGGCGATCACGCCGGCATCTTCGCCAATCTGGGGATGCCCCTGGCGCTCGAGGGCGGCCGTCAGCTCGAGTGAGGGGTCCTCACCGATTAATTGAATCAGCCGTTTGCCCATCCGGCCTGAAGCACCGTGCACACCAATGGCTAGATTCGCCGACGCCACGTTCCTGTCGTCCTCTCTTCGCAATTCAATGGCCCGAAATGCCTCGGCGCGTTACCGCCGTGAAACCAACATGGAACTCGCCAGGTTGTGTCGGAGCCTCCCTTTTTAATTAAACCCGTACTCTCGGTCCCGGTCCGAGGGTTCGCGCTAACAAAGGAGTCTAGCTACTTTATTGATGATGATCCAGAGGCGCAGTCATTTCGGAATAGAGAGCGATCGTCCGGATGATGTCGTCGAGGTCGTTGACAACGACGACGGGACGATTGGCGAAGCCGGCTCGCTGCACGCCGCGGCTTCCCAGTACCTGGTCGAACTGGGCTTGGTCGGTTGAGTGATAGGCGACGGTGGCCGTCGGGTCCTTGAGCTGGTGGCCAGTGAGCACGCAGACCACCCGGTCGGAGGGGGCGATCACACCGTCGTCTCGCAGCCTCTTGGCACCGGCGACGCTGGCCGCGCTCGCGGGCTCACAGCCCAGGCCCCCTGCTCCGACCCGTGCCTTGGCATCCATGATTTCCTGGTCCGACACCGTAGCGACGACTCCGTCGCAGAATTCGATCGCCCTCAAGCATTTCTTGAGATTGACCGGACGATTGATCTCGATCGCCGAGGCGATGGTTGATGCCTTGATCTTCTCGCTGTCGAGCTGGTGATAGTAAGCGTCGACCTTTTCCATCTCGGGCAGCCCGTTGCGCCAGCGGAGGTGCCGCTTGCCGATCAGCTCGTGGAGCGTCCGCGCGCCCAGCGCGTTGATGACCGCCAACCGCGGCACCCGATCGATCAGACCGAGGTGCGACAGCTCGATCAGGGCCTTGCCGAAAGCGCTCGAGTTTCCCAGGTTACCGCCGGGTACCACGATCCAGTCGGGGATCTCCCACTTGAGGCCTTCCAGGATCCGGAAGATGATCGCTTTCTGCCCCTCAAGGCGAAAGGGATTGACCGAATTCATCAGGTAGATACCCAGCCGAGCCGAGACTTCACGGACGCGCTCCATCGCATCGTCAAAGTCACCCACGATCTGGATCGTCAAGGCGCCGTGGTCGAGTGCCTGGGCCAGTTTACCATAGGCGATCTTTCCTGAACCGATAAAGATGATCGCGCGAAAACCCAGGTCGGTTGCCGAGCAGTATACAGCGAGAGCCGCTGAGGTATTTCCCGTGCTGGCGCAGGCGACCCTCTTCGCTGAAACCATCCGTGCGTGGGTGAATGCCGCGGTCATCCCGTTGTCCTTGAAGCTGCCGGAGGGATTCATGCCTTCGTACTGGAGCCAGAGGGAGCCAGGATCGAGGCCGATATAGCGGCCGACCTTGTCGGCTTTTTGCAACAAGGTTTGTCCTTCGCCGATTGTGACGACCGCCTCGGGAGGTGCAAACGGCAGGAGCTCGCGGAAGCGCCAGACGCCCGAGAAATCGAGGGGGTCGAGCCGGGATCGCCACCTGGATTCAAACTCGTTCAGGCGGTGGGGAACGGGAAGCTTGTCCCATTCGTAAACGATGTCGATCGGATCGCCGCAAGCGGGACACGAGAAATGGGTTTCATCGATGGCGAAGGTCATCGCACAGGACGGATTCAAGCACTGCTGAAAGGCCCGAATGCTCGTCGCCTGGGACGCCGCCGCCTGACTGATCTCTTTTGACATCGGTCAATGCCTACCCTTTCTATATGATGCATGTCAGTCCGCGAATTCTCAATGAATCTCAGAATTCAATTGCATGAACGTCCCAAGAGGGGTTGACGGGATGTTAAGGATAAAACTATCATAAGCTGTAGTCATCCTTACCTGCCAATTTTACAATTGGCAGTCGTCGGAAAGTGTGACCGAACTATAAACAGGATAAATCTTTGAGGAAAACGATGCCTCCGTCCTCGCCCAAATCGTCCGGTGGGAGTCGCTCAACGAAATCGGTGCCACCGCCGCGGCCGACGGCTGAGATCCGTCGTGTCGCCGAGTTGTTGAAGCAGGTGTCCGATCCGACTCGCTTACAGGTATTGATGCTTCTCAGTGAGAAAGAGCGAAATGTGACCGAGCTTTGCGCTGACCTCGGCACTCAGAGCCAGCCCGCTGTCAGCCACCACCTTGCGCTCTTGCGCCATGGACGTCTCATCGAGCCTCGCCGTGCCGGCAAGCACAACTTCTACGCGCTCGACAGAAGCCGGACGCGAGCTCGCTCAGGTCGTCAACTCTGTAGTAAATTGAATTGCCGTAACGGCTTAAAGTCCGCCGCGACGATCCGATCGCCCTCTCCGACCCGCTTTACCCGAGTCGATCGGATCCCCTTTCAACCGCCCAGGCATCCACGCAGATACTCCAGGCCGGATGCTAGGTCGCGCAACCGGGCCGCTTGATCGCCCACCTCACGCTCCACGATGAGCGGTCCGTTGAATCCGTTGCGTCGTAGTGCGTCGATAAACTTCTTGATATTGACCTCTCCCTGGCCCAGCGGCACTTCCTCGCCCCATTCCCCCGAGACCAGCGGGCGGCGTGCGTCCTTGACGTGGACCGACTGGATGTCCGGCGCCAGTATCTCGACGGCCCGAATAGGGTCGCCCATGTCGTAGAGCAGCATGTTCGCCGGATCGAAGTTCACCTTCAAGTAAGGCGAACCCAGCTCATCGAGCGTGGTGCGGAGGAGGTCGGCAGTCTCCTGGCCGGTCTCGAAGGCCAGGGTGACGTCGGCGGCGGCGGCGAGCCGTCCGGCCCGGGCCAGCGTGTCAAGGAATGGTCCCCGACCCAGGTCGTCGGGTGCGGGGAGGAACCCGGCATGGAGCGTGAGCGAATTCAAGCGCAGCGCTCTGGTGCGGTCAAGCGCCCATTGCAACCGATTGAGCCGCTCGGCGCGGAGCGAGCGGTCGCCGAATCCCCCGGTCTTCTTGATCGTCAGGGGACTGGTATAATCCTCGCCCGGAAATCCGAGCATGGCGCTGGTCATCACGATCCCCGAGGATCTCGCGGCCTCGGGCATGTCATCGCCTTCATCCCAACTGGCATGATGGGGGTCGCCACAGGCGATCTGGACCACGTTGATCCCTAACTGGTCGAGGAGCCGCGAGAGCTCCGGAATATTCTTGACCTGGAGGCTCCAGCTACAGACTCCGAGGCAAAAGGGCGGCAAAGCCGTCGTCAGGCGGGTCGAAACCGGTTGCGGCACGGTCGTCTCCTTCAGGGTGGGAATCTGCTCCATGAACGAAGCTCGACGATCGGACAAGCCTCGATCATATCCCTCCCCGCTCTCGACCGCGACCTTTTCCCGGCGGCCGTCCCTCGCACCCAGCGGCCCCTCCCGCCACGACCAGATTGGCGACGCGCGAGAATCAGTGTCGCCTTTCGCTCCGCGAAAGGACGTTCGTTCGCAGAGCGATAGACGACTATTCCGGATACCGTCAAACAACCGACAGCGAGTCGGACGACTCGGTCTGAGACGACGCCAACGCGGTTGGCTGCGCCAGGACGACCCGATTGCGGCCTGCCGATTTTGCCTGATAAAGCGCCCGGTCGGCCGTGATAATCAAGGCGTGCTCATTTTTCGCCTGGTTCGGAGGGTTGAAAGCCACGCCGAGGCTCGCGGTCACGCAGATTTCATCCCCGCCGGCTCGGATCGGGGCGCCGAGCCAGGCTCGTCTTGATGCGCTCGGCGCGCAACCGCTGGAGCCAGAGATGCCACGGGCAGAGCCACCACGAACTCCTCGCCGCCGTAGCGGGCGACCAGGTCCTCGCCGCGGGTTGATTCCCGCAAAACGGCCGCCACTTCCCTCAGAACCGTGTCGCCGGCAACGTGTCCGTACAGGTCGTTCACGTTCTTAAAATGGTCCAGATCCAGCATCAGCACGGCGAGGCCAAGCCCAATGTTGGCATTGCGGTCGGCCAAGGCGCGAATCTGATTGAGAAAATAGGCGCGGTTGTAAAGTCCGGTGAGGGTATCCCGGACGGTCCGCTCGAACATCTCGCGCTGAAATTCCTCGTCGTGAGGCTCCAGACGCACCAACTTCAGGATAACCGTATTCCCGAGCTGAATCCGGTCGCCGTCATGGAGCAGGACCGGCCTACGAGCCCCCAGCCTGACTCCATTCACAAAGGTTCCGTTGGTGCTTTCCTCGTCTCCCACGTAAACGTCGCCAACAGAATCGATCGTGAAAACCGCATGGAGTCGCGACACGGTGATATCATGCACGTGGTAGGTGCAATCGGCCGCGCGGCCGAAACTGGCGGGCTGTTCAGCCAGGCGGAACATGGTACCGGGTATGCCGCCGCTTACCATGATCAGATAAGCTGACGTCTGTGCGATCGCCCTTTCGCCGGCCGCGGCAGCGAATGGGGACGTGCAAAGATGGGTGCTGGCCTTGGGATCGATGTTTTGCCTCGGGACCTCGGTACTGACCGTCGCGGTACGGTCCGAGCTGACGTTGTTGTAGTCGATTCCTTGAGCCATTTGTCGTACTCGTCTGTCATTGCAGCCTTGATCCCTGGGCGCGACGACGCAGCGAGCGGCTCGTCTTCGCCCGGAAGTGCCGGCATAATTAACCTAGGTCGCAGATATCGGCTGTCAAATCGGTCGCTCGGCCACTCGTCACTTCGCTCGCGGGGCAGGGTGGCTCGAGCCGCAAGGATCAGACAATGGCTGCCCGCGGGATACCGCGTATAGAATCAAGGTGAACAACGGCCTGCCACCATCGTGGCGGGCGAGCTTCACCGCGGTTTTCCGGAGACGGAGACGGCGCTGCCACTGGGCAGCGAATTCACCGAGAACTGCCAGACGCATTTCCGTGAGAGGATCTGGGCATGTCGTGGTCCTGGAGAATTGGAAGAGTCGCGGGAATTCCCATCAACATTCACTGGACATTTTTGATCCTGATCGCCTGGGTTCTGATCGAGTCGTGGTCCAAGAGCCCAGACCCGCTCACGGCGGTCGCCGCCGTGGGGTTTATCGTTGTCGCCTTCGGCTGCATCGTCCTTCATGAACTGGGGCACGCCTTGATGGCGCGCCATTTCGGGATCAAGACGTCCGACATCACGCTCTTGCCCATCGGCGGGGTCGCGCGGTTAGAGCGGATGCCCGATCGCCCGAGCCAGGAGCTTCGAGTCGCCGTGGCCGGGCCGGCGGTGAACCTGGTGATCGCGGCCGTGCTTTACCTGGTTTTCGGGGTCGGATTTCCCGAGTCGGCGACCGATTTCCAGAAGCTGGCCAGGTACCAGTTCGTGCCGTTCCTCCTGACCTTCAACGTCATGATGTTCCTGTTCAATCTCTTACCCGCTTTTCCGATGGATGGCGGACGCGTGCTCCGAGCGCTCCTGGCGATGCGACTGCCCTACGCCCGCGCAACGCGCCTGGCGGCCTCGGTGGGGCAATTCATGGCGATCATGTTCGGGCTGGCCGGCTTATCATTTCAGAATCCCTTTTTGCTCTTGATCGCTCTCTTTGTCTGGATTGGCGCGGAGAGCGAGGCCGTGTTGGTTGAGGAACGCGTGCTACTCAAGGACGTGCCCGTTCGGACGTCGATGCTGACCGAGTTTCATACTGTCGCCCCCGAGGATTCCCTGGGTCACGCGGCCGACCTGCTTCTGGCGGGCAGCCAGCAGGATTTTCCGGTCGTGTCCCGACACGGCGCCGAGTTCGAGGGGATCCTGACGCGTTCCGACTTGATGATGGGCCTTACCCGCGGCGGTCCCCAGGCGAGCGTCGCCGATTTCATCAAGCACCACATCGGCAATGTCGAGGCCGACTCTTCCCTGGCCGAGGCGGTCACCCGGCTGCGGGCCGGGCATGGGCCCTGCCTCCAGGTGCTCGACCACGGCAAGACCGTCGGCTTGCTCACTCTCGAAAACGTGGCCGAATTCCTCATGGTCCGCGCGGCCCTCGCCGAGCGGGCAGAACCTGATCGATCGCTCGCAACCGGCTAGAGGCTTACGTTTGCCGGACTTTTCCCCGAGAGGAGCTTCCCCACCACGGATTCATGCGCTCGACGATCACGGCAGGTCCCTCTCCGCCCAAGTTTAGCCAATGCGCGAGCGTATCGCGCGCATGAGCGAGTCGAGGCAACCCGTTAGATAGGCGTACTCCAAGGCGAGATACGTGATGGTCGCCGCCAGAAAGAGCGCCGCCATCGTCACGGCGTAGACGATGACCACGACCAGAGGGCCGAGCCGGTGCACAAGCCGCCGCAGGACGTACCAGCCTAGCCAGCACAAGAGCCCGTAGGCCGCGAAGCCCGCCGCGGCGATTTCGATCAAGATCGGCTCGCTCCGGCGTTGATCCTTGATGTCGACGATCGCAATCGCAACATAGAGCACCAGCAGCGCGAGGTGCCAGATCCGAGCCTGTAAGAGGGGAGAGGGCTGACGCGCTGAACGGGTAAACGGCGCAAGACCGGTCATTTCGGTACCTCCCACGAGAGCGGACTTTCACAATAGGATTCCCCGATTTGCTGATCGCAAAAGCCTCTGGGGGATTTCACTCGAATGAATCTTCTGATTTACTAGCGGAGTGTTCGCAAGATTTCGCGAGTATGGAGATTTACGCATGGCTTCGACGGCGACGAAGAGCCCAGGCAAGACAGGTTTTGTCAAGGAAGTCCTTGTCGACAATCCGCACGCCAATCCGAAGGCTGTCAACGAGGCTTGGACCGCGGCCGGGATGAAGGGGACGATCAGTGCGGCACTGGTGAACAAGATGAGAGCCAAGTTGGGCCTCACGGGTAACTTGCGCCCCAAGACGAAGAAACCAGCGACCGGCAACAAGCGAGGTCGCCGGCCGGCTGCGACATTCTCGGCCGCCCGATTGGACTCGAACGGCTCCCATGGTGCGCGTGGACAGGCGCTGATCGAACTTGAAGTCGAGATCGACCGGCTGGTCTGCAAAGTAATCGGAATGGGCGGTCTCCCCGATGTCGTGGAAACGTTGATAACGGCCAGACGACTCCTTTATATCAACGCCCGTAGGTGAGCGCGGATCTGGCGAGGGTCTGTCCGGAACACGGCGCAGCACATACTGCCTTCTGGCTGAAAAACAAGAAGTGATGACGGTGAATCCTACCACATCTGTCAGAGACAAGTCAAGTCCCGGGGCGGCGAGCGGTCGGACAAGGCGAATCGTGGTTATGGAGCACTTTTTTATTGCCCGCCGCTTGCGCGGCGGTTACGATGCTTTACTCGTTCACGCCCTAGTTCCACCAACACCTTAGGAGCCGGAGATGCCCGAAACCGTCGTTCACTTCCAGATCCGGATGCCGCCGGCCCTCCAGGAAAAGTTGTCGGGTTGGGCGAAACAAGACAAGGTTTCCTTGAACGCTCTGGTCGTGGAGACCTTGCAAAAGGCGCTGAAGAATCGCCAATCGGACGACAAGGCGAACAAGCGAACGCCAACCTAGCGCCCGGCGAGATCGAGACGTTCGACCAATGCGGCCACGCCAGACGCCTCGCGCGAGTGATTCGACGGGCCGGGTTCGCCCGGCGCGAAATTGAGCCCCGATCAGGCCCGCTCGGCCTCCTGGCGCATCAGGCTCCACAGGGATTCGAGGTGCTGGCGCTCGGTCGGTAGGGCGCCGACCGAGACGCGGACCATCCATTGTCCGTCGAGAATCGCCGGTGTCAGGTAAGCCCCGCCCGAGCGGTTGACTCGCTCGACCCAGCCCAGCGTGTGCCGGTCCAGGGCCTCGCCGTCTAACCCTGCAAGTTCGTGTCGTGCACACACGGTTTGCAAGGGCACCGGCGCGAGCACGCGCCATCCGGGAGTGGATCGGATCCGATCGGCAAGCCACCTGGCGTTTTCGATGTCCCTCTCGATCCGCGCTTTCAACCCGTTGAGCCCCACGGCGCGGAAGAGATACCACAGCTTCAGAGCTCGGAACCGGCGGCCCAGCGGAATGCCCCAGTCCCGCAGGTTCTTGACCGTCCCGTCCACCGAGGATTTCAGGTAGCTCGGATCGGTGGACATCACCCGGATCAAGTGCTCCGGATCCTTGACGTAATAGAGCGAGCAGTCGAAGACGGCACCCAGCCACTTGTGGGCGTTGATCACCAGCGAGTCGGCCTGCTCCACTCCGCGCCACATCCACCGGCACTCCGGAAGAATCATCGCCGAGCCCGCCATCGCCGCATCGAGATGCAACCACAAGTTGTGCTCCCGGGCGATATCGGCGATCTGGTCCACCGGATCCAGAGCCGTCGAGGTCGTTGTGCCTGTGGTGGCGATGACGGCGCACGGGCGTTTGCCAAGGGCGATGTCCTGGTGGATCACGGCGGCGAGAGAATCAGGGCACATTCCGTACGCTCGGTCGTGGGCGACGCTTCGAAGATTCTTCCGCCCAAACCCTGCCAGGAGTACCGCCTTGCTTACGGAGCTATGGGCATGGCTCGAAGCGTAGACCACCAGGGGCTGCTCCTCCGCCTGCAAGCCGCCCCGGCTCAGGCCGAACCCGGTTGTGCGCTCGCGCGCGCAGAGGAGAGCAAGAAGAGTACACGTCGAGGCGGTATCCTGGATGACGCCGCTCCACGCGGGGGAGAGGCCGATGGCCTGGCGAACCCAGTCGGTGACGACCTCTTCGAGCTCGGTAAGAGCCGGGCTCGACTGCCAGGAGAGCCCCAGAACGCCCAGGCCGGTGCTGAGGTAATCGCCCAGCACGCTCGCCAGCGACGCGTTCGCGGGAAAATAGCCGAAGAACTTGGGGTGCTGCCAGTGGGAAAGGCCCGGCAGGATGATTCGCTCCAGGTCGCGCAACACCTGTTCAGGCGATTCCGGCATCTCGGGCGGTGACGCGGGCAACTGAGCCTTGACCTCGCCGGGCGAGGTTTGTGCCATCACGGGCCGATCGGCCACCGTGGCTCTGTAATCGGCGATCCAGTCGATCAGCCGGTGCCCATGCGTGCGGAACTCGTCGGGAGTCATTTCGTGCTCGCTATCGCTTCCGGCCTTCCTTGAGGAACTCGTCCGAACGCTCCCGGAACTGATCTCCGGATATCTTGGCACCCCAGGTCGGCGAGATCTTGAGCAACCGCTTTACATCCTCGTACGACACGTGCGCTTCGATCAGCTTCTGCATTGTCGGCAACAGAGACGTGTCGAAAAAGGGGCCCAGCTTGTGCGCCACCTGCTTGTCGAATGACTCGGCGGTGATCGTGGTCTTTTTCTTCCTCTCAGCGGCTTCCTTCAGGGTCTGGAACTCCTGGGCGCGTTCCTTCTGCAGGCCGAGACGCGCCTGCGCTCCCATGATGGCCGCCACCATGCCGCGCTGCTTCGCCTCATCCTCGGTAAGGCCATCAAGCAGGCCTTTGGCGTAGGTGTACGTGGCAAGGATGTCGAACTTGCCGATCAGAACCTCGTCCGGCCGATTTTTCGTCATGGCACCCGGGAACGAGACAATTGAAGTCGCCAGCCATGAGATTTGCGCGGTTCTCGATGGGAAAAGCCGTTCCCATTTCGTGACGCCCTCACCTCACCGACCCTGCTTTCCGACGTGCAGGCCAAACGCAATAGGGCCTTCCCGCCAAGATCGATGATACCGCGGTGCACTGGAAAAAACGAGAGCACGGGAGCCCGGTAAATTGGTATCTCAGGCTCGAAAGCCTCAACGTCATCCCACAGTGTTCCGCGGTCCCGCCCGGCGATGCGGCCCGTACTTTTTGAAAACAGGCCCGAGTAGAGCGAGGGTAAGACCCGAGATCCAGAGCACGAACGAACTCGGTTCCGGCGTCGCGCACGTATTGCCGCCACCAGCGTTTGGCTGTACGCCCCCTCCTGCTCCTCCCCCTCCACCACTACGACTTCCGCCAGGTTGGCCGGTACCCGGGTTGCCCGGGTCGGGTGGAGGAATAATCGCCCGAGAAAGGCTCGGATCCGGCCGAAATTCGTAACCGTCCAGAATTCTCCACAGATACGGATGCCAGTACTCGAAGCGCTCCTCATGAGCCTCCCACCGGGCCACAATTTGATCCATATAGGCAGGATCGGTCAGGATGCCAAAGAAGAAGGGATGGTGTTTGTCGAACACGGTCGGATTGGCATCACGATCGGCGACCAGTTTCTCGTAGAGCACTACGTTCACAGCCCTCAGGCGCTCGGGTGCATCCGATCCCCAGCGGATGAGGACCGACTCCGCTCTGGCCGGCCGATGGCTCACGCCCGGGCCGTCGAACGCCGAGGAAAAGAGCACAATCCAGATATAAGCGATCTTTTGAAGCCCGAAGCCGGATCGCCGCCGTGAAGAAATCATTTTTTGGAACCAGAACCTTCAGTCGAACGTGAACGTCGATCCGGGAACGCAACCTAGCTCGCATTATTACGCTCAGGGGAGCAATCGGGACGAAAGATGACGAGACCGGTGATTCTTGGGAGCAAAACGTGGCAGAAAACGAACAATCGAGCGGGCTGCGTTGGGGAATGTGAACGAAGCATGCATCACGTCCGATGACCGTCTGATTCCGTCGGCGGACGCAGAACCGTGCATTCTTGAAACGTCACTGTCGAAGAGGTGATTTGCATACGGCGATGGCGATGGTCGCACTTCAGTCTCTACTCGCCGTAATGATCAATGACTCGACGGATCGCGCACTCGCACACGGGACAGAATGGCTTGGTGCCTCGCGAGAACATGATGCAGTCGAGTGCGGGGCGATAAAGCCCCTTGGAGGCGTAGCCCGCGCCCTCGAAGGCGCCGACTTTGGGCGCGGTCTTGCCCTGGGCGAGGAATGTGTCCATTTCCTTCGCATGGGCCTGAGCCAACCGTTCTGCTTCCTCCTTGAGTCGCGCGACCTCCGCTTTCGAGGCCTGGCCGCGCGAAGCCGACGCAATCCGCCCGTTCAGCTCTTCGCGGAGCTTCTGATAAGGCACGTCCTTGGCGTCGTAGCGTTCCTTATCCCATGGCGTGGGGATCGCGGTGCCTGCCGCGACCAGGTGCTTCCATTTCAAACTCGCCGCGTCGAGGAGCGCCGTGATGTTCGGCTCGCTCGGCTCGACGCCCTTGGGATAGAAGTCGTTGTAGGCGGTCGAGGAGGTGTAGTACTCGTCGGCGAGACCGGCGAACGTGTGCCCGAACTCGTGAAGGAAGACGTAATCGCTCGACGGGTTGTCGGACGTGAAGGTGCAATAGAGGTTATAAATCCCTCCGCCTCCATAGCGCGGCTGGTTGACCATGACATAGATCGCGTCATAAGGCACGCAAGCGGCGATGTCGCGCAGGGCGCGATTGTCCTCGGTCAACAGGTATCGCTCCGATCCCAGCGAGTCGAAGCTGGTACCGATGGCCGTGTTACACCAGATGCCCCTGCTGGGCTCGTCGCAGCCGCTCTGCTGTGACGGCTTCCAGACGCCGCGAACGTTGAATCGGTCCTTCGCCCCTGCAAACGGCTCCTGGGCGAAAAAGGTCCTGGTGAATCGCTCGAGGTCGCCGCGCAGCTTGACTTCGTCCACCGCGGTATAGCCTTCCGCGATGACGGCGACATCGACCCTGGCATGCGGATCGCCGCTCTTGTGGACTTCGATCACCTTGACTCCTTCGGCTAGCGGCTCCCGGCTGATCGTATAGGCTTCGGGGTCGATCGCGGAGTCGATCAGCGTCTTGTGGGACTGATCGCGCTGGCGGGCTTGCACCACGAAGCGAACCTTCCCCTTCGGGAATGGCGTCAGGATGCTCTCGTGGTAAGTCCGCATCACGCCCTTGCCCGCCTGGGTGGTGGTGCGGTACTCCCCGAAGTACGAGTCAAACCGCTTGCTGAAGAGGGTCGTTCCAGACTCGACGTCCACGATCATTGCGACGTAGCGCCCGACCTCGAAGGGGTCGAGCAGGTGAGCCCGGCTTCCGGCCCAGGTTCCCTGGCGATAGATGCGATCGAGCGTGACGACTTCGTCGGCGGCATTTCCGCCGTGAAAGAAATCAACCCGCATGGTCTCATCGCGAAAGCCGCGGTCAAAGGAAATCTCTCTCTTGTAAACCCTGACGTAATCAATCTCGAAGAACGCGGGGAACGCGGTCCTTTCGTCCGGGGATTTGGGCCAGTCACCTCCGACGGCCAGGTTCAACAGCAGGTACATTGGCTTGCGGGGGATCTCCTTGGTGGATTTGAAGCGTTCCTTGCCATCGACTTCCCACCGGATCTCCTGCGGTGTCCATTCGACCGCGACAACGTGGAATTCTTTGCCGAAGTCTTTTTGATCCGACCATTTTCCACCGTCGGACTTGTAAGAGCCTCTCGCCTGCTGCCAGTGATGAGTGAAGTAAGCCGTCTTGGTGTCATGGCCCAGGATTTCGAGGATGTCGATCTCCGGCGGCCAGCCGATGGGCTCGGGAAGAAGCCAGCATGCCGGCCAGAGCCCTTTGCCCACTGGCACGCGACAACGGAGCTCGAAGCGGCCATATTGCTGGCTGAATTTCTGGTAAGTGGTCATCATCCCCGACCTGAACGCGCGCTCACGGCCGTCGTAGCTCGCCTTGCCTTTCTCGGCTCTGATCCGAAGCACGCCGTCCTTGGTTTCGAAAGCGTCCTCGACGTAAGCCTGAAGTTCGTGGTTTCGTTCTCGACCCCAGGGATCGTGCAAGTTCCATTTCGTCGTGTTGACGGTATCGCCGTCGAATTCGTCGTCGAAGACTAACGCCCATCCCGGTTTCGCTGGCGGTGTGCCGGCGCGAGATTCCTGGCCGCGGGCCGCGCCTGCGTTCAAAACTAGAGCGAGCGAGATGCCCAGGACGAACGACCACGAAACTCCACGGCGGATTGTGCGCCCGAGCGCGGATGGAATCACAGCCGGCTTCATCCGAAGTGCCTTTCTTTATATGCTCTATTGATCTGGGAGCCGCGTCGGGTTTGCGGATGCCTGGTACGTTCTCATCCTAATGCACAGCCAGACACACGGGAATGCTCAGCCCCGCCACAATCGGGACGCCGAAGACGATCAGTTCCGGCCACCGCCCCGAGTCGAACCCAAATGCTAAAGCGGAGCTGGAACGACCAAGCCGCCGTCGAGCCGAGTGGTCGAGGGGGGGCGCCCCTGGCCTGGTGGAAATAGACCTGCGCAGGTCCGCACAACCACATGGCGGTCACCGCGGTGGGACCCATGGCTAGAGACCAGGGGGGAATTCGCCGCCACAGAGCGACCAGCAGACCGAGCATTAACACTGTCCGAGCGGCTCAAGAAACCAGCACGTCGGGTCTCTCTAATGTCCCAATTTGCCGCGAGAATCCGGCTATGAACTACGCCATGATGACGGCGCATTTCGCGCCGCGATCACTCCGTCGGTTTCGCTGAAGGCGGACGTGCAAGCCATATCCAAACCGCCGAGCCGATCAGAAGCGCGTACCAGTATTTGATGATGAAATGAGTAATCTCGATTAGCACCAACGCCCAGACTGGAATAGGCATCCCTCTAGCTTTCCATGACGCCTCCCACTTCGGCACAATGAGAAAGCCGACGAACGGCGCAAACAACAACAACGAGATCCAAACGAGATTGAGAAACCACCCGATCAGCAGCATGTCAGTCCGAGGGTCACGGTTCATCGGGCCACCTGGGGAAGTCTAGCCGACCTGAATAGTTCTCCAAGGAGGACATTGTCAATTCAGCGGCCTTGCCGGTCGCCGGAGCCGTAGCCTTCTTCGGCTGGGCGAACTGCTTGTCGAGCGGCTGGCGAAGCTGCCGCACCCGCGACGGCGACAGAGCCTGGATGGTGCTCAGGAGTTGGTTGAAGTCGCTGTGTGTCATGGCTCTTTTTAGACATCCGCGATGAGGATGTCGATTCCCTCGGAGCCGCGTTCCAGGCGCTCCAGGATCGGCGTCTTCCAGAGGCGCCGCAGCCACGACTGCCGGCTCTTGCCCACGACGATGATCTTGATGGCGTATTCGCGGGCAAAGGAGAGGATCGTGCTGGCGACGTCGGGGCCGCGGAAGGTCATGGGGACGCCGCCGAGCTGCTGGGCCAGCTCGAGGTTCTTGCCGATCAGCCGCTGGGTTGCCGCGTCGATGCGAGTCAAGTCCTCCGCTGGAACCTGGATGTAGACGGCGTACCATGGGGCGTGGATCCGGTCGGCCAGTCGGGACGTCTTCCGCAAGAGCGCGGGCGCGTTCGGGCTGCGGCTTGAAAGCCCGACCATGACCCGGTCGGTGGCCGAAAGCGGGAACTGATCGGCCTCGGCCCGGCGGGTGCGGCGATCGATCAGGTGAGCAATCTCGGTGAGGGTGAGCTCGCGCAGCCGTGTCAGGTTGGGCGGCGTGAAGAAGTTCTCGAGCGCGGTGCTGACTCGTTCCGAAGGGTAGATCTTGCCCGTGCTCAGCCGTTCGATCAGGTCCTCGACCGTGACGTCGACATTGACGATCTGATCGGCCTCGGCGAGCACGCGATCGGGAATGCGCTCCTTGACCCGGACGTTCGTGACACGCTCGATCTCGTCATACAGGCTCTCGAGGTGCTGGACGTTCACCGTCGTGATGACGTGAATGCCGGCCAGACGGATGTCCTCGACGTCCTGATAGCGTTTGGGATGGGGACTGCCCGGAGCGTTGGTGTGAGCCAGCTCGTCGATCAAGCAGACCGTCGGCCGGCGCGCGAGTACCGCCTCCAGATCCATCTCGCGCAGCTTGACGGCGTGGTATTCGATCGTCCGCGGTGGGACCACCTCGAGGTCGCCGATCTGCTCCTCCGTTTCTTTGCGCCCATGGGTCTCGACCAGGCCGATCACCACATCCACGCCCTGCGTTTTGAGGCGATGGCCCTCGCGCGAGCATCGCGTAGGTCTTGCCCACACCTGCGGCCGAGCCGACGTAAACCTTGAGCCGGCCGCGCGTCTGGCGGCGGATCAGGTTCAGGAATTGCTCGGGGGTCGGGCGATGGAGTTCTGCCGCCGCCATGGTGGTTTCCCCTCACTGTGCCTCCCCGCTATCCTTGTCAAGGGCGAGGTTGAGTTCAAGGACGTTCAGCCGCGGCGGTGCACCGAAAAGCCATCCTGACCGATTGATCTTCTCTTCGATCAAACCGCGCACTTCTTCGAACGGGAGATTTCGGGCAGTCGCGACGCGAGGCGCCTGATACAGGGCCGCCTCGGGACTGATATCCGGATCGAGCCCCGAGCCCGATGCCGTCACCAGGTCGACCGGCACCGGTCGTTCGCGAGTGCCGCCCAGCTCCTGGACGCGATTGGCGACGGCCGTGCGCAAATCCGGATTGTTCGTTCCGAGATTTGAGCCGCCGGCGGCGTCGGCCTTGTAGTCAACGGCCGACGGCCGCGGATGGAAGTAGCGGTCCGACGTGAATTTCTGCGCGATCAAGGACGAGCCGACGACGGTGCGGTCGCTGGCGTAAATCAGGCTTCCCTCAGCCTGCCAGGGAAAGAGCAACTGAGCCATGCCCCACACGACCGCGGGATAAAGCACGGCACACAGCACAAAGGTCACCAACGACGCCCGCAGGGCCACGATCATCTCACGGAACATGCTGGGTAGTCCTCGTCTTTCCCTCTGTTGTCTTTCGCTTCGCGAAAGCACGCCCTTCCGCGGAGCGAAAGGCGACCATGATTCAACTTCACCTCAGCCGAACCCCATCAAGGTCAGGAGCGGGTCGATGGCCATGTCGATGAGCTTGATGCCAATAAACGGGGCGATGACACCTCCCAGGCCGTAGAAGAGCAAGTTACGCCGCAACAAGGCGCTCGCGCCGACAGGACGGTACGTGACCCCGCGCAAGGCGATCGGAATCAAGAGCGGAATGATTACGGCATTGAAGATGACGGCCGAGAGGATGGCCGACTGGCGCCGCCCTGGCTGGCCAGACCCATGAGGTCGATGGCTCGTAGCGAAGCCAGCGACTCGAAACCGACGAACATCGCCGGGATGACCGCGAAGTACTTGGCGAGGTCGTTGGCGATCGAGAATGTGGTCAGTGCGCCACGCGTCATGAGGAGCTGTTTGCCGATCTCGACGACCTCGATGAGCTTGGTGGGGTCGCTGTCGAGGTCGACCATGTTGCCGGCCTCCTTGGCGGCCTGGGTTCCCGAGTTCATGGCGACGCCGATATCGGCCTGGGCCAGAGCGGGCGCGTCGTTGGTGCCGTCGCCCATCATGGCCACGAGTTTGCCGCCAGTCTGCTCCTTGCGGATGTAGGCGAGCTTGGCCTCGGGAGTGGCCTGGGCGATGAAGTCGTCGACGCCGGCCAGGTCGGCGATCGCCTTGGCGGTGAGCGGGTTGTCGCCCGTAACCATCACGACCCGCAGGCCCATCTGGCGAAGCCGGGCGAACCGCTCGCTGATGCCCGGCTTGAGAATGTCCTCGAGCTTGATCAGGCCGATGATCTCGTCGTTGAGCGTGACGGCCAGAGGGGTCGCGCCGTGACTGGCGATGGAGGCGACCGTGTCCTCGAAACCGTCGGGCAATTCGCAGCCGTGCTCCAGGGCGCCCTGCGCGATCGTGTCGGGCGCGCCCTTGCGAATCTTGACGCCGTCGGGCAAATCGATGCCGCTCATCCGGGTCTGGGCGGTGAACTCGACGAACCGGCTGCCGGGCGAAGCTTCCAGTTCGAGCCCGAAATCGCGTCGCGCCAGCTCGACGATGCTCTTGCCCTCAGGGGTCGTGTCGGCCAGCGACGCCATGGCCGCCATCCGGCCCACCTCGCGGTCAGTGATCGCCCGCATGGGAACGAAGAGCGTCGCGCGGCGATTTCCCAGCGTGATGGTCCCCGTCTTGTCCAAGAGCAAGGTATCGACGTCGCCGGCAACCTCCACGGCCTTGCCGCTCTTGGCGATCAGGTTGGCCGCCAGAGCACGATCCATGCCGGCAATCCCGATCGCCGCCAGCAGGGCCCCGATCGTGGTGGGAATCAGGCAGACGAGTAACGCGATCAGGGTCGGGATGTCGAGCGTGATGCCGAAATACTGGGCCATCGGATAGAGCGTGGCCGTGACGATCAGAAAGATCAGCGAGAACGCCGCCAGGACGATGGTCAGCGCGATTTCGTTGGGGGTCTTCTGCCTCGACGCCCCTTCCACCAGGGCGATCATCCGGTCGAGAAAGCTCTCGCCCGCCCCCGCGGTCACCTCGACGATGATCCGGTCCGAGAGCACGCGCGTGCCGCCGGTGACGCCCGAGTGATCACCTCCCGCTTCCCGGATCACGGGCGCGCTTTCGCCCGTGATGGCCGACTCGTCGACCGAGGCCAGTCCCTCGATGATCTCGCCGTCGGCGGGAATGATCTGTCCGGCCTCGACCACGACCCGGTCGCCCATCTTGAGCTCGGTGGAGGAGATCTCGACCGTCTCGCCCGACGACTCGAGACGATACGCGATCGTGTCCTGCCGCGTCGCGCGCAGACTCTGCGCCTGAGCCTTGCCGCGCGCTTCCGCCAGGGCTTCGGCGAAGTTGGCGAAGAGCACCGTCAAGAGCAAGAGGATCGCCAGGGCCGCCTGGTAAAGAATCAGACCGAGCGACGCCCCGTGGGCGATCGACTCAACGACGATCAGGGTCGTGAGTACCCAGCCCGCCTCAACCAGGAACATGACCGGATTGCGCGCCATGTGTCGCGGGTTGAGCATCACAAAAGATCGCAAAGTGGCCATCCGGACCAGGGCCGGCTCGAACAGCTTCAGTCGCCGTGTCTGGCGCCGGTGGAGCTTCATGGCCTGCACGTCGGGTGCTGATCGTTCCGGAGGCCGTGTGGGTGTGGCGAGTGTCATCGCGGTGAATTCCTGAGATGGTCTGCGACCGGGCCGAGTACGACCGCCGGCATGAAAGCCAGCGCACCAACCAGGAGAACTGTGCCCAGGAGCATGATGGCGAATGTCAGGTTGTTGGTGAGGAGCGTTCCCGACGTGAGCGGCGTCCGCTTCTTCTCGGCGAGGAAGCCCGCGATGGCGATGGGGAACAAGAGCGCGGGAAATCGGCCCAGGAGCAAGACAATGCCGGTCGCGATGTTCCAGGCGGGGTTATTGTCCGAGAGGCCCTCGAAGCCCGACCCGTTGTTGGCGGCTGCCGACGCAAACTCGTAAAGGATCTCGCTGAAGCCATGCGGGCCGGGGTTCGCAACAGTCTTGGCACCCCAGTCGGTGGCGGCGAAGAGCGCGGAGCCGCTGGTGATGAGCAAGGGGTGGATCAGGATCGCCAGCATGGCCAGCTTGACCTCCCGGGCCTCGATCTTCTTGCCCAGGTATTCGGGCGTCCTGCCCACCATCAGCCCGGCGATGAAGACGGCCGTGATGACGTACATCAGCATGTTCAAGAAGCCCGCGCCGATGCCGCTGAAATCGACGTTGAGCATCATGAGCGCCATCGGGACCAGGCCCCCGATCGGCTGGAAGCTGTCGTGCATCGAATTGACCGAGCCGTTGGAGGTGGCCGTCGTCACGGCCGCCCATGTTGCCGAGGCGACCGGCCCTATCCGCACCTCCTTGCCCTCGAGGTTACCCGTCTGCTGCACGGGCAGCGTGCGAATCGCGGCGTTGGGCGCGGTCTCGGTCAGGATGGCGATGCCCGCACCGACCACGAGCATCGCCAGCATGACGCCGAAAATCACCGCGGCGTGGGCGCGATCGCCGATCAGCCGGCCGAACATTACGATCGACGCCATGGGGATGATGATGATCGCCATCACCTCGACGATATTGCTGAACGGAGTGGGGTTTTCGAAGGGGTGGGCCGAGTTGGGGCCGAAGAAGCCTCCGCCGTTGGTGCCGAGCTGCTTGATGGCGACCTCGGCGGCCACGGGGCCCACGGCGATGGTCTGGCCGGCCGGCTCGATGGTGTGCGACTGAACGGCACCGTCCAGAGTCATCGGCACTCCAGCAGGCACGAGCAGGATGGCCGTCACCACCGAGAGCGGTACGAGCACGAACACTAGACTGCGGATAGTATCCAGGTAAAAGTCGCCCAGGTCGCGCTGACCGCGTAGGCCCCTGATCACGGCCAGCATCGCTGCCAGCCCGCACGCGGGCGTGACGAACTGGAGCCAGACGATTGTCCCGAGCTGGCTGAAGTAAGAAAGATGCTGCTCGCCCGAATAATGTTGCTGGTTGGTATTCGTGACGAACGAGCAGATAGTATGGAAGATCACTCCCGTGTCGGCGCCCGGATGATCGATCCCGGATGTATCCTTGTATCCCACTGACGCCAGCGAGCCCTTCTGGTCAGGGTTCAAGGGTAGCAGACTCTGGGCCGAGAGCAGCAGGAACGAAATCACGAACAGAGCCAGGTTGAACGTCAAAAGCGAGAAGGAATAACGCTTCCAACCCATGTGCTCGGGCTCGCGCCGGCCCAATAGCCGCATCAGATAGATGGGGACTCTGTCCAGCCCCTTGCCCACCGCTTGCGCCGGCGGGTGAAGCGCATGGGCCATCCACCAGCCCAGGGGCACCGAGCCGACGATCGGCAAACCGATTGCCCAGAATGGATGAAGATACGCAAGATCCACGTGACACAACTCCCAGAGGTTTAGCCAAGCGGCGATCAGAATTTGTCGGGGCGAATCATCACATAGCCCAGGTAAGCGAGCGCAACCAACGCCAAAAAGCCAGTCAGGTAGAGCACGGTCTCGACTCCCAGATTACAAGTGGTCGCACGCGACGACGAGGGCGAAGAAGAGCCCGAAGAATGCTACTCCCAAAGCAAGTGTTGCGAGAGCCATCATGAACGTGTTCCTCGAGAGCCGGAAGGAAACCAGTCGCGCAGGATGCGGAACGACCCGTGCAGCTCTTGCTCCTTGAGCGTCTCGAGCCGGCCCAGAAGCTCGTGGGCCTCCTTGGAGCCCGGATCGAGAGCGATGATCTCACGCAGCAGCGGCTCGGCCTCGCTGAACTGCCCCAGATTCAAGGCCCGCTTGGCGCGGGCGAGGTCGAAGGACATTCGCTTGGTGTGATCGGCCGGCTCGGCGGTCGGCTTTGGCCGCGCGGCCGATTCGACGGCCTGCCGCTCGATGACTTCGGCGACGACCCGTCGCAGCGCGTCGGGCGTGATCGGCTTGGTGAGGAAGTCGATCGCGCCCAGCTTCATGGCCTCGACCGCATCGTGGATGCTGCCGTGGGCCGTCAGCATCACCACGGGGACGGTGTTGCCCGCGGAGCGCAGGCGGCGGAGAAGCTCCATGCCATCCATCTTGGGCATTTTGAGGTCGAGCAAGATCAGCGAGCAGGGCGTATCGCGCATTCGCTTGAGAGCAGCCTCCCCCTCCTCGGCTTCGACGACCGCATAGCCGGCCGACGCGAGCGCGGTCTGGAGCACCAGTCGCACGTTGGGTTCGTCGTCCACGATCAGGATGGTTTTTGGGGTTTGCATGTCACTCGGCTTTCCGTCAGATAGGCGGCAAGCGGGTCAGGGCCGGCAGGCAGGGTGAAGGTGAACCTGGTCCCTTTGCCGGGCGCGCTTCGGACCTCGATCTCGCCGCCGTGGGCCAGGACGATTTCACGCACGATGGCCAGGCCGAGACCGGCGCCGCCCTGGTGCCGCGACGTCGGTATCCGGTAGAACTTCTCGAAGACCCGCGGCAGCTCTGCGGCGGGAATGCCCTCGCCGCTATCCTCCACCGCGAAGTGCACCCGCTCGCCCTGGGCGGCGGCCTCGATGCGGATCGTCCCGCCGCGCGCGGTGTGCTGGATCGCGTTGACGATCAGATTGTCGAAGACATGCTCGATCCGGTCGTGATCCACCAGGACCTCCGGCAGATCGCCGTCGAGCTGAGTCTCGATCGCGATCCCGGCATTCGCCGCGCGCGACCGGACCCGGTCCAGAGCGCCTTCGACGAGAGCCAACACCGTCTGCGGCTGCAGATCGAGCTTGACGCGGCCCTGCTCGATCCGGGTCAAATCGAGCAGGTCGTTGATCATGGCCAGAATGCGGTCGGAGTCTTGCCGGGCGGCCAGCAAGAGCTCGAGCTGCTTGGGATTGAGCGGCCCTACGACTTCCTCCAGGAGGAGGTGGATCGCCATCTGTACGCTGGTCAGCGGCGTCTTGAGCTCATGGCTGACCGTCAACACCATGTCGCTCTTGAGCCGGTCGAGCAAATGAAATTTGGTCACGTCGAGAAGCGCGACGGCGGCGCCCAGAAGCTCATCGGGGTCGGTTCGGATCGCGACGACCCGCGGCAGGAAGTACCGCTCCTGACCGGCGTCGTAAAGCGCGATTGCCTGTTCCAGGCTATGGGGCAGGTGGTCTCCCCGCCCCGCGAGCACGTCGTTGATCAGCGATCGCAGCGGCAAGGCCGGATACCACGGAACCGGCGGCTCGGTCAACGGCACGACGCCCAGGAGTCGCCTCGCGGCCGGGTTGGCCTGGGCAACCGAACCGACCGGGTCCACGACCACGACCGGATCGGGAAACGAGTCGATGGTCGCCTGGGCTGTCTTCTGGGCGCGAAGCAAACGCGCCGAGCCGGCTTGCCGATATTCGCGCAAGGTCCGCGCCATCTCGTTGAACGCGGCCGTCAGGTCCCCTAGCTCATCGCGCGACACGGCCGGAACGAGCTGGTCAAGCGCGCCCGGGCCATCGCGCGGGCCCCATCGGTGACCGCGTGGATCGGCGCCAGGATCTTCCGGCTCATATAGAGCGCGGCCGATACCGACAGCACGACGGCGAAGAGCAAGGCGGCGATCATGAGCCGCACCGAGCTCCGCGCGTTGGTCCGCGCGCGCAGATCCATCGCCGTCATGTTGTCTTGATTGAGGATCAAGATCTGATCGGCCGCTCGGCGAATCTTGTTGAACGTCGGCTCCAGCTCGTAGAAATAGAGGTTGATGCGCTCTTGCTTCTTTGCTGTAGGAAGGGAAAAGAATCGCTCTGCCGCGACGAGATACCCGCGCATCTGGCGATCGAGCTCGTCCGCTTGCTCCTGTTCTCCCGGCACCGTGATATTGCCCTGTTCGATGCGCAGATTCTCCTCGAATCGCGGCCGATTGTCATCGAACTGCTGTCGCCCCCGCTCTTCTTTGCCCCCGACCGCGAACAGCAGACCGGAGTCCATCCGCTCGATGGCTTCATTCATCTTCTCGGCCGCCAGGATGCTCCGGTAGTTCTCGCGAAGAATGACATCGATGTTTCCGCCCAGCCTGTAAAACATAACGATCGCCCACAGGCCCAGGCCGACTAAGAGCGCCAACGTCGGCAGGCTACCCATCAAGAGCTTCGTCTGGAGGGTCTTCACGGCGAGCGTCCTTACACGAATACTTTGGCGAATGTTGTGCCGTTTGGCCGGCGAACTGGTGGGCGGTCCTAAAGCTCTTTGATCACTTGCGATCCGACAAACGCCCCGCTGGCCCGGATTCGTTCTTAGCCTGGCACCGTTGCAAATTGCAAGCTCCGGCTTGGGGCCATGATGCATTTTGCACGAATCGTGTGCGCAAAACTTGCCGGACCATTCTCCGGCCCCGCACGAAAGTGGATTCGGCGAATGCATCATTGTGGTGCAGGCGTCCCGCCTGCGGTTCCCCTTCCGGCAGGCGGGACGCCTGCACCACAATTGGCAAAGTCATCTTGGCGCGGTCCCTTCTGGCCAGGCCCATTACAGGCCAAGTTGCTTCCGCTTGCGGTAGAGCGTGCTGGGGTCGATGCCCAGGATTCGGGCCGCGTCTTCTCGACTGGGGGCCCGCTCCAGGATCAGGCGGATGTGTTCGGTCTCGAGTCGCTCGAGGGCGACGGGCTGGCCGACCTCCACTAGGGGCGTGGCGGAAGGTGGCTCGCGTCCCGTACGGTCGCCGACGCGTTCTGGCAGATCGCCGCGGGCGATCAGCGGCGTGGTCGCGAAGATCCCCGCTCGCTCGATCGCGTTGCGCAGCTCGCGGAGGTTTCCGGGCCAGGGATACCGGAGCATGGCCTGCCGGGCGTCTTCGGTGAAGCCGTCGATTTTCTTGCCGAGCTGGCCGGCCAGGAACGAGAGCAGGTGCTCGGCCAGCGAGAGCAAGTCGGTTCGGTCGCGCAGTGGCGGCATCGTGAGCTCGACGACGTTGAGACGAAAGAGCAGGTCTTCGCGAAACGCACCCTCGGCGGCCGCGGCATCCAGATCGCGATTCGTCGCCGCGATCAGCCGCACGTCGGCTGTCCGCGTCCGGGTCTCACCGACCCGTTCGTAACGCCTTTCTTGCAGGAACCGGAGCAGCTTGGGCTGAAGCGGCAGGGGAAGATCGCCAACCTCGTCGAGGAAGAGCGTGCCCGCTTCGGCCGCAGCAACCTTGCCATCGGTATCACTGATCGCGCCGGTGAACGAGCCGCGGGCGTGGCCGAAGAGCACGCTCTCGAGCAAGTCGGCGTTCAAGCTCGGGCAACTGATGGTCACGAACGGGCCTCTGGCGCGCCGGCTCCAGGCGTGGATCGCGTGCGCCAGCACCCCCTTGCCGGTACCGCTCTCGCCGCACAAGAGCACGGCCGCTTCGGTCGCGGCCACCTTCCGGGCCTGCTCCAGAACATCTCGCACGGCCGGGTCGCCGCCGTCCAAGGCCACCTCCGGAAACTCGTGACGGATCTGTTCCTCCAGCTCGGTCAGCCGGTTCTGCAACGACCGATGGCGCCCGATGCGCTCCAGGACCGCGCGGATCTGGCCGGGCGTGAACGGCTTGGGCAGGTAGTCAAAAGCCCCGCGCCGCATCGCATCGACCGCGCTGTCGATGCTGGCATAAGCCGTCACGATCACCACCGCGACGCGGGACGACGCCGACGCGATGGCGTCGAGCAGATCGAGCCCAGATTCCTCGCCCAGCCGAAGATCGACGAACGCCAGATCGAAGCTCGATCGCGCGATCAATCGCAGCGCCTGCGAAGCATTCGCGGCCTCCTCCACCGAACCGCCAAACGTCTCCAGGGCAACCCGCAGCGTTTTCCGGATGTTGGGTTCGTCGTCAACGATCAAAATGCGCATGTAAGAAGTCGCGGGCAACTTCGCAATAGCAAGTGGTGTTCCGGTAGTCAATCGCAACCAGCGCACCCTTGGGAGTTACTATCGCGAATCGGTTAGGTGGCAACCAGCGAGAAACCAGCAAATGAGACACGACCTGAAGCCAAACGCCTCGCGCGTGGAACTCATACTAACCCGACGCGCAAGCAAACGCCCTATCTTTATACTAACCCGACGCGTGAGCGAGGGCGCTCTCTTATACTAACCCGACGCGCAGGTTTTGGTGTTGCGCTGTTTGCCGCCCCGCAGGGGCAACCACATACCAGCCCAGGAAACGCCCTGTGGGAGAGGCGGAATTGAACCAAGCATGAGCCCTGAAAGGGCGGCACAATCGAAGAACTCGCCGATGGCTCAATCCCTAGTCAAAAACCTCGTCCATCTCGTGTATGCGAGACGTTTCGCCCTTACAGGGCTCGGACGTTCTGGTCCGAACCAGCGTAGCCAGGGCGTTGCCCTGGGCTGATTTGTTGCGGCCCCTTCGGGGCCAAGCCGAAAACAGCGCAACACCAAAACGCGCAAGCGACGGCCGCATTTTCCCGAGCCGAAGCAATCTCCGGATATGTACGTCGAGCCCACCCTCGCTTGCGCGTCGGATTAGCGTGAACACGGCCGTCGCATCCCTCACTGTCCCGGCATCTCGAAAAGGGCGATACTCCCCACGCAGCCCCACAGGAAGAATCGACCCGCGAATCACGCCAGGACCGACGTCACGACGTTGCCATCGACGTCGGTGAGGCGGAAGTCGCGGCCGGCGTAACGGTAGACCAGCCGCGTATGGTCGAGTCCCATGAGGTGGAGGATCGTCGCGTGGTAATCGTGGACGTGCACCGGGCCCGACACGATGTTGATACCGAATTCGTCGGTCTCGCCGTGGGCATGGCCACCCTTGACCCCCGCGCCGGCCAGTAGCGCGGTGAAGGCCTTGGCATAGTGGTTGCGTCCCTTCGTTCCCGGGCCGTCGGTCCAAGGGGTACGGCCGAACTCGGTGCAGATGGCCACAAGAGTGTCGCTGAGCAGCCCGCGCGCCTTGAGATCACGCAAGAGCGCCGCCAGGGCGCGGTCGACGCGGCGGGCCTTGGGCCGATGCTCCTGCATATCGCCGTGGGCGTCCCAGTTGCTGTGAGAACCGCTGTCAATCAGCTCGACGGCGCGCACTCCGCGCTCCACCAGCCGCCGGGCGATCAAGCATTGATAGGCAAACGAAGTCGTGTCGCCGTCGGCGATCCCATAGGCGCCGCGAGTCGACTTCGATTCCGAGCCGACGTCCAGAACCTCGGGCGCCTCATGCATCATCCCCCGGGCAATGTCGAAGCTGGCGATCCGGGCACGCAGATCAGCATCGTCCGGCCGCCGCAGGGCGTGCCGCTCGTTGACGTCGCGCAACATGATCGCTTCGAGCTCCCGCAGGGCGACGGACCGAGCCGGCGGTCGCAGGTCGGGAATCGGGTCCGCGCCCGGCACGATCCGCACGCCCTGGTGGTCGGGCGGCAGGAACCCGCAGTCCCACACCTGCGTGCCGGCATAAGGCAGATGTTCGCAAAGCACGACGTACGACGGCAGATTGGCATTGAACGTGCCGAGCCCATAGCTGATCCAGGACCCCAGGCTCGGCAAGGGAACCGTCGCCGATCCGGTGTGCATCGCCAGCACCGCCTGGAAATGCTCAACGATGTCGGTGTGCAAAGTCCGGATCACGCAGAGCTCATCGGCCATCGTGCCGAGCTCGGCGAACAGCTCGCTGATCCAGAGGCCCGACTGGCCGCACGCTTGGAACCGAAACGGCGAGGCCATGAGCGGCCGGTCGCGGGTTTCGTCGGCCCGCAGGCCGAACGACGGCACCGGCTTGCCGTGCAGGCGATTCAGGCTCGGCTTGTAGTCAAATGTATCGACGTGCGAGAAGCCGCCGGTCAAGAAGATCACGATCAGGTGCTTGGCCTTCGGCTCGTGGTGGGCCGAGAGCGGCGCCAGGAGCCCCGCCCCCTGCTGCTCTACCGCTTGCAAGAGCGCGGGGTAAACCCCCAGCCCGGCCGACGCCCCCGCGGCCGTTTGCAAGAACCGCCGCCGGTCGATGCGCCACGGGTTGTTCGCATTGTTATTCATGGCTAATCCACATAGAGGAATTCGTTGGCAGTCAGCAAGACCCTGGCCAGGCTGGTCCAGACTTCCTCTAGACGAGAAGCGGCCGGCATGGCGGTCGAGCCCAGCGCGGCGTTACCTGCGCGGATGAACGCGACGGCACGCTCGCGCTCGGATGGATCGGGAGGCCGGCCCCAGGCCAGCTCATAGGCTCGCGTGACCCGGTCGGCCGCCCCGTCGGCACCTTCCAGCAGCAGCCGCTGGGCAAAAGCGTCGGCCTGCTCCTGGACGAACGGGCTGTTCATGAGATAGAGGGCCTGGAGAGGCACCGTCGAGCGCGTCCGCACCGCGCTCGATGCGTTGGTATCCGGACCATCAAAGATCGCCAGGTAGGGATGTCGCGCCAATCGCTGGGTCATGAGGTACACGGTGCGCCGATCCGTGGGATAAACGGCTTTGAATGGAATGTGCTGGGTCCAGTGCCAGTCGTCGATCGGCGGAAACGGATGGGGCGGCGGCTTGCGAAGGTCGAGCGACCCCGCGACGGCGAGCATGGCGTCGCGGATCGATTCGGCATCGAGCCGCCGGCGCGAGAATCGCCAGAGCCAGCGATTTTCGGGATCGATCGCGGCGTTTGCCGGGTCGAAGTCACCTCCGAGCTGATACGTCTGGGAGAGCAGGATCGCGCGGTGAATGGCCTTGATCGACCAGCCCTCGGCCGTGAACCGGGCCGCCAGGCAGTCGAGCAATTCGGGATGAGTCGGCGCCTCGCCGCGCAGACCGAAATTGGACGCTGTCGCAACGATCCCGCGGCCGAAATGGTGCTGCCAGATCCGATTGACAATGACCCGCGCGAGAAGCGGATGGCGCCCTTGGGTCAGCCAGCGCGCCAGCTCGATCCGGCCGCTCTCGCGCGGCCCGGTCGCCGCCGGCGGATCGGCCGCCAGGAACGCGAACCGCGGCACGCCGCGAGGCACCACCGGGCCGGGAATCGCAGGGTCGCCTCGGCGCTGGATGGGAACATCCACCGGTTTCCCTTCCGTGACGGCATAACAACCCGGAACGTCGGCCGGCAGCGACGAATTCCTGAGCCGGGCCAGTTCGCTCGTTAATGAATTCAACCGACCGCGCGCTTTCGGGTCCTGGGCCGATCCCAGGGCCCCGATCTCTTTTTCCAGCCCAGCCATCCGCACCTGATAGGCCTTGAGCTTGGGCTCGGCGGCCTTCGGCTCGATCAGTGGAACAAAACCCGTTCGGGGGAACTTCTTGGACTGGAATTCCTCGGAGCCGGCGTAGGGATAGGTGGTACTGGCGAACATGCCGTAGAGAGCGTAGTAATCGCGCTGCGTCACGGGGTCGTACTTGTGATCGTGGCACCGCGCAAGCGCAGCGTGAGCCCCAGAAAAGCCCGGCCGGTCGTCTCAATCGTATCTTCGAGCGTCAGATGCCAGAGCTCAAACGGGGCCGTCGCGTACCGCCGCGAGAGGGCCAGAAATCCGGTCGCGACCACGGCGTCGGCGTAATTTGCCGCATCGCCGCGACTCGCCAGAATGTCGCCGGCGATCTGCTCGCGCACGAACTGGTCAAAAGGCTTGTCGCGATTGAACGATTCGATGATGTAATCGCGATAGCGCGCGATCTCGGGAATGGGGTAATCGGCGTTATCGCCGGCCGTATCGGCATAGCGGACGACGTCCATCCAGTGCCGCCCCCAGCGCTCGCCATAATGCGGAGAGGCGAGCAAGCGATCCACCACGCGCGCGAACGCACCGGCCGATTGATCACCAACGAAGTCCGCGACCTCCTGCGGCGTCGGCGGCAGACCGATCAAGTCGAAGGTCACGCGCCGGATCATGGTCCGCTTATCGGCTAGAGCGACGGGGCGAAGGCCGGCCAACCGTCGGCGCCGGGCGACGAATCGATCGATCGGACCGGCCGACCAGCCGCTGGGATCGGGCGGCGGCTCGAAATCACGAATGGGCTCGAATGCCCAGTGACGAGGGTGCGCAATCGCTGACGCTCCAGCCGCCTTGCCGGCAGGTTCTGGCCACACGGCTCCGTCCTTGACCCATTGCGCGAAGGCATCGACGACCTCCCGCGGCAACCGCCGCTTGGGCGGCATCTTGAGCTCGTCGCCGCTTTGCCGGATCGCTTGCACCAACAAGCTGCCTTCGGGCTGGCCAGGAACGACCGCAGGCCCTCGTTCGCCTCCCATGAGCAGCGCTTCGCGCGAACTCAGCTTCAAACCGCTCTTGGTTTTCTCGCCGCCATGGCACGGGAGGCACTCGGTCGTCAGAACGGGCCGAACCTTCAATTCGAAAAACGTCTCGCGCGCATCGTCCGCGCGAGCCGCCCCAATAGGGACGCCAATCGCAAGGACCGCAAGCAAGAAGAGTCGAGCCATGGCATCGACCCCGCGGGGTGAGTTACGTCGAGGCAGGACACATCCAATCAGGCATCGCATCGATCGGTTGCGTGTTAAACAGAATTTACACACAAGTTTATCGCGCCGCAATGGGCGTTGGGCGGTCCTGGTTCACACATTAACGGTTCGACGCGGTTCGCGAACTTCAGCGATCCGCCATTCGTCCGTATTCCCGGCGAAGTCGTCGTCCGAATACGAGCCCGAAGCGCCAGCGAGTGGGTGTACTTGACTCGAATCAGTTGGCTTCGTTCGGCGCAGGCTTTCGCCGATTTCGCCCGTCCCGCTCAGCTCATCGTCGTGATGCTCCACGCCGTCTGGGCCGTTGAAAGGTGCACCCAGTAGTGCATCGTAGGCGACGGTGCTCGGCACATATACGCCATAGGTGCCATTCGTGCCATACATGCCATACCTCCGCGCGACAAGAAACGACGAGTATGTGCGAGGTATCGGGTTCGACGCCGGAACAACCGCTCCAATTCAGGCATGGTTCATCGTCAGCATTTTCGGAGGTGGCAAGAGCTGAATGGCTGGGGTCGAGCTGGCGACAGCCAGCGAGCCCCCAGTGCGGAACTTGTCAAGTCGGCGAACCAACGCTGGAATTTGCCGTAACTCGAAGCAAATCTTGTGCTTCCACGATACTCGTCGATTCAGCGAAATTGGCTTCGTTCGGCGCATTTTCGCCGCCTTGTTTCGCTGTCTGCTGATCCAGTACCCACACTGACCCAAGTTTGTCAGGTTCAGGACGTGATAAACAAGCCCGCCAGGTGCTGCTCTCGCTGTTCCAGGCATGACGCTGGATGATACCAAAACGACTGCGCGGCCACGATACGAGCTGCGTCCCGGTTTCCGTCCCTGGGCGACCGCTGTAAGATCGAGTTCTTCGTCGGCCCGCACACGATCAATGGGAAGGGGACATTTGCATTCTTGCACAAGAACCTGAAGTGGCCCGAGCCGTAGTGAGCGACGAATTCCTGGGGTTGCATCCGCAGGACCGGCGCCGACCTTGGCCGTTCACGTGAGACAAAATGAGACTGGATGAGACGTTTTGAAGGGCCCCAGTCCCATCTCGCGATGTTCGGCAACCAAACGCTTCGGGGTCGGCCGTGCCGATGTCGATGGTCACAAGTTATTGGTGCATTGGCTCTTGTGTCGTTAGATCTGCGTGATTCCAGCCCAGCGAATCGGGCTGTCGAGTCGCCTTCGGGTGTCTCATCATTGATCGGGATGTCTCACGTTCCAGCGCCGCCGGCTTGCTACCTGGCGGTCGGGGGAACCGTGACCGGGGACGGTTTTCGGTTCTCTTGCGTTTGGCATTTCCAGTACCCACACTGACCCAACTTTGTCAGGTTCAGGACGTGATAAACAAGCCCGCCAGGTGCTGCTCTCGCTGTTCCAGACATGACGCTGGATGATACCAAAACGACTGCGCGGCCGCGATACTAGCTACGTCCCTGTTTCCGTCCACGTCTGAGGCAAATCAGGTAATTATTTCGATCCGCAGAGGACGCAGATGAACGCAGATAAGGAGGAAGGGAGCTCGGCCCCATGCTTTTTTTCATCTGTTTTTCATCTGCGGCCATCGGCGTCCTCTGCGGATCAATCATCTTCACTCTAAATCCCGTCCCGTTCTGGGACGGAAACAGGGACGCAGCTAGTTAGTACCCGGACGGCTTTCGGTTCTTTTGCGTTTCGCATTGCCAGCATTTACCTGGCGCAAGTTCGTCATGTCGTCCGCAAATTGGCTCGCTATGCGGGGCCCGGCCTTCCGGACGAACCGTGTGCTGCAAGCCCAGTTGGCTTACAGTTTGCATCACCCAGTCGTCCGTGCCGTAGGGACGTCCTCTCGCGAGGCTCACCCGCGCCCGGTCTAATTCCTTCGCGGTTAGAGGGGACTTGACGCGAACCGTCCAGTTCGCCGGCCGTTCCACCGGCCAAGGCGACCTAGGTGCGCCCTGTTTCCGTCCCGTCTCGCGGCACCAATCCCACGCCGAGCGATCGGTCGGCTCGGCTGTCCAGCGGTCGATGTCCTTTTTCCTATTTTCCCTATATCTATAATGCGGTCGACTTTCGAATTTCATGAAGCTGCGCACGTCGTTTTGAGGGCCCACCTTGATCGGATCAGTTTGTCCGGATTGGACTTAAATTTTTCTGTGAATTTTTTTGGGGCGTTCACTGCGCGCACGGCAATCACGGCCTGACAGGACGGAGCCGCGGCAGCATGCGCCGGCGATAGTGCATTTGCGCTCGCTGCCGGATCGAATGATCGGGCGGCGTGTATCGGTTGCAACGGCCTGGCGGCCTCCGCCGAATGGGACATTCCTATGTGGAGATCGGCCGCAGCCCGGCGAAAAACTGGTCGTAATCAATCTGCGTGTTTTCTTCCGTGTAAACGAGCAACGCTGGTTGAGCCACGGCTACCCTCGTGACCACCATACTGACCATCACCAGGACGAGGCCGGGAAGTCGCATCAAGCCAGAAGACCGTGCCTGCACGCGGCCGATACCTTGGTCTTTGCGGGCGGAAATCGATTCATCACTATGAAGGACATGCACCTCAACGCCTGATCGGCCCCACTCTTTTGAATCAGCGGGAGATGCTGGAACCGCATAGAAGTCCCGACGCGTTGTGGGAGCCATGCTCGACGTTCTTGCCTGGCGATTGGTGGGAGGATCTGCCGAGCCAGAGATTGCTCTCGAATCAAAAGCCGTTCGGCGCAAACGGGTTAGGGGTCTCTGTCGGATTCGATCTCACCGAAACGGTCACGATGGCAATGGATGTCCTCTTCAGTTCCAAGGTGGCGGCCACTTCACGCGGGAACGCCGCCTTGCCCTCGCGGAATAGACGGCCGGTTTAACCGACCAAGAGCAGGTAGTTGCCCCGCGAGAACCCTTCCATCATTCCTTCGCGCGACGAACCCAGCCGCCGCCGGTCCTCGATCGGACAGAGCCAGTGCGATTCGTCCAGCCGTGCCGATGGGCGAGCCGTGGTGTCCCGCGAATGGAAATCATTCGATCCGATTGGCGTGAAGTCGGCGATTCACCGCGAAGGCGCGAAGAGCGCCAAGGAATACGGCGATCCCGCTCATCAATCATTGACCATGCGGCGCGGAAAAAAAGGGGTTGTTTCCCCCCTAGAACTGCCGGAAGCCCTGGCCGCATTTGCAGCGTCAAGAAACCCGTCACATCGTCACGGATATTTACTTTGATCTCTTTACCGAGTTTCTTTATTCAAAGAAACGTGAGGCTCGATCCGACAACGCCATCGAGCCGCCAGCAAAGAGAACGTAGGTTTGATTGACAGTCCCCCAGTGCTAGTACCGCCGCCGGATCCTGAAGTCGATCGATGCCCCGACTCCGTTGGGCTCCGCGCCGGGCGCGCTTCGGTGTCGTCGGACCGACGCGCGCAATACCAGCGCTTAACCAGAGTGGTCCGTGAGCCCGCCTCGGCTGTCCGACGACAGGCGCCGGCACGGATGCAAACGCATGGCGGACATGCGATAATCGGCCCGATGCGACTTGATACTCGGGCCGGCGCCGGAGGCTGGGGCCTGCGCCCGATCGACCGTCACTCATCGGAGGCACGCCATGACTGCCGCGGCAGAGCGCCATCTCCTTTTCGGATTGCTCGCCCTTCAGAACGGCCTAATCGACCAGGTCCAGCTCGTCGCTGCCTTCCAGGCATGGACCCTGGACAAGGCCCGGGCCTTGGCGGACCATCTCCTTGCCCTCGGTCATTTGAGCGAGGCCCAGCGGGCCGTGGTCGAGGCGATGGCGGACCTGCACGTCGCCAAGCACGGTGATCTCAAGCGGAGCCTGGCCGCCATCCCGGCCGGGCGCTCGACTCACGAGAGCCTGGCTCAACTCGACGATCCCGACATCGAGGGCAGCCTGGCTCAGGTCCGGTCGCAATCGACTCGGCAGCATGGCGAGGCCGACGCCGACGCCGACTGCACCGCCAGCTACTCCGTCGGCTCAGCCACCAGCGACGGCCTGCGGTTCCGGGTGCTCCGCCCGCATGCCCGGGGGGGACTGGGCGCCGTCTTCGTGGCGCTGGACAACGAACTGCACCGTGAAGTCGCCCTCAAGCAGATCCTCGATTCCCATGCCGACGATCCGGTCAGCCGCCAGCGGTTCCTCCTGGAGGCCGAGGTCACCGGTGGGCTGGAGCACCCGGGAATCGTGCCGGTCTACGGCCTGGGCACCTACGACGGCGGCCGCCCCTACTACGCCATGCGGTTCGTCCGCGGTGACAGCCTCAAGGAGGCCATCGATCGCTTCCACAAGGACGAGGCGCTGAAGTCCGACCGCGGCCGACGGTCGCTGGAGCTGCGCAAGCTGCTGCGTCGCTTCACCGATGTGTGCAACGCCATCGAATACGCCCACTCCCGCGGCGTGTTGCACCGGGACATCAAGCCGGGCAACATCATTGTGGGCAAGCACGGCGAGACCCTGGTCGTCGACTGGGGGCTGGCCAAGGCCACGGGCCGGACCGATCCCAGCGTGGACTCGGACGAGCGGGCGCTCGTCCCCTCCTCGGCCAGCGGAAGCGCCGAGACGCTGCCCGGCAGTGCGCTGGGCACTCCGGCCTACATGAGTCCCGAGCAGGCCGTGGGGGACATCGAGCACCTGGGGCCGCGGTCGGACGTCTACAACCTAGGCGGCACGCTCTACTACCTGCTGACCGGCCGGCCGCCAGTGGAGGGGGAGATCGGCGACGTCCTCCGCGCCGTGCAGCGGGGTGATGTCCCGCCCCCCCGGCAACACGACGCGACGATCGACCCGGCGCTGGAGGCCGTCTGCTTGAAGGCGATAGCGAGGCTTCCTGAAGAACGCTACCACTCGCCCAAGGCCCTGGCGGAGGATGTCGAGCGCTGGATGGCCGACGAGCCGGTCGAAGCGTGGCACGAGCCGTTCGATCGGCGAGCACGACGGTGGGCGCGGCGCAATCGGACGGCGGTCGGTGCCGTTGCGGTGGCCCTGGTTGCGGGGGTAATCGGGCTGGGGGCGATCGCCGCCGTCCAGGCGCGCGCAAACGGCCAATTGAGGGATGCCAATGAGACGACCCGCCAGGCGCTCCGCTCGGCGGAGGCGGCCCAGGCAAGGATTCAGGCGGCACTGGATCAGTCGAAGCAATCTCGGCAACAGGCCGAGGCCGTGAGCAGTTTCCTGGTGGAGGCCTTCCGCAGCCCCGACCCTTCACAGGACGGCCTCCAGGTGAAAGTCGCCGATCTGCTGGACCGGGCCAGCACGCGGCTCGACAAGGAGTTCGCCGGGTCGCGTGCGGCTCAAGGGAGACTGTTCCGCACGCTGGGGATCACGTATTACGGACTGGGTCTCTACAACCGGGCGGCGGACCTGCACGCCAAGGCAAGAGCCGTGCTCGAAACGGCGCTGGGGCCGGACGACCCCGAGACGCTCAAGACCAGCAACAACCTGGCCCTCGCATACAGGTCGGAGGGCCGCTTGGCCGAGGCGATCTCGCTGCACAAAACGACGCTCGAGCGCCAAGCGGCCAAGCTCGGACCCGACCATCCTTCAGTACTGAAGAGCCGCAATAACCTCGCCATTGCCTACAACGCGGCCGGCCGGCTGCCTGAGGCAATCGCCCTTTATGAACCGACGCTGAAATCAATGGAGGCAGCGCTCGGGCCCGACCATCGCGATACACTGGCCGCGGGCTCCAACCTGGCCATCGCCTACTGGTCGGCCGGGCGCCAGACCGAGGCGATCGCGCTCTTTGAATCATTGCTCAAGAAGACAGAGGCCAAGCTCGGTCCCAACCACCCGGAAACACTCGCGAGCCGCAACAACCTGGCTGTCGCATTGGAAAACGTCGGCCGGCTATCCGAGGCGAGCGTACTGCACCAGGCCACACTCAAGCGGCGGGAGGCGGACCTCGGCGGCGATCACCCGGCGACGCTCGCAAGTCGCAACAACCTCGCCACGACCTTGCTCCATTCCGGTCGATTCGACGAGGCGATCGCGCTGTTCCAATTGACGCTCGAGCAGAAGGAAAAGAAGCTCGGCGCCAATCACCCCGACTCGCTGCTGGGCCGCAATAACCTGGCGAACGCCTACCTCGACGCCGGCCGATTGTCGGAGGCAATCGCGCTTCATGAATTGACACTCAAAGATCGAGAGGTCAAGCTGGGCCCCGACCATCCCGACACGCTTCAGAGCCGCAGCAATCTCGCCGAGGCCTTCATCGCCGCCGGCCGGATCTCCGAGGCGATCGCGCTGCACCGAGCGACGATCGCCCGAAGCGAGGCCAAGCTGGGCCCCGACCATCCCCTGACCCTTTCGAGCCGCAGCAGCCTGGGCGCGGCCTACCTCGCAGCGGGTCGATTGTCCGACGCAATCGCGGTGCTGGCGGCGACACTCAGGCTGCGGGAAGCCAAGCTGGGCAGAGACCACCGCCAGACAATCCTGAGCCGGACAGCCCTTGCGACCGCCTACGAGTCAGAGGGCCGGTGGGCCGAGTCGGAGCGCCTCTTTCGCGACGTCCTGGCGAGCCGCCGCAAGGAGGGCCGGCCCGACAGCCTTCTGCTCGCCAAGGCTCTCGCCTTGCTTGGTAGAAATCTGGTAAAGCAGCAGAAGTGGATCGAGGCGGAGCCGCTGCTCCGGGAGTCACTGGCGATCCGCGAGAAATCGGCGCCGGACGCCTGGATTCGTTACCAGGCAATGAGTCTCCTGGGCGAGGCGCTCCTGGGTCAAGGCAGGCACTCCGAAGCGGAGCCGCTCATCATTCTGGGCTATGAGGGAATCAAGGCCCGTGAATCACGGATCGGGTTCCCCGAGCGGGCCGAGCTGCCGCAAGTCGCCGAACGAGTCGTCCACCTGTACGACTCCTGGGACAAGCCCGAACGAGCCGCGGAGTGGAAGGCCAGGCTGGGCTTACGCGACCTCCCGGCCGACGTGTTTCGTCGACCGTGAGGACGACAAGATGGGGTCGAGCCGGTCATTGGGGAGGTCGCAGTGAAGATCGATGGAAAGGCTAGGACAGGCGATGTGGCGTTGGCTTCGGTCATCCGCCCCGGTAAGCTGCGCGGATCAGTGAAGAGAGATGCCTTTGGATTCGGCCAGTTACCTTGATCGTTCGCCTGGGAGGGCGCACCGTGACCATCGCACGAGCGCATCTGATAGACCCCTCAGTTACTCGCTGGTACCATTGCATCACCCGCTGCGTCCGCCGCGCATTCCTGCTGGGCGAGGGCGAGAGCGACCGCGAGGTTTGGATCGATCGCCGATTGCGCGAACTTGCGGAAATCTTCTCGATTTCGGTTGCAAAGAGCTAGGACAGGCAGATCAAAGCGCGGCCTCGACGGCTGGGTTGGCTGCGCCTCGGTTGAGTCGGTTCCAGACGCCTCATGGAACGAGCCAATCGTTCCCGATCGCTGAACAAGCCCGGAATTCTCGGATTGGGCGCGGAAACCGACGTCGCCAGTCGTTCGTTCCGCTCAAGGCGCGCAGGGAATCACGCGCCCGATCCCAAAATCGGCTCGCGATCGGACCTTCGTGCCCTCGTCAGGTCGCCACGCATCCGCCCAGGTTGGGCACTCGTCGCAAGCCGAGGCGCTCGGCGACTTCCCTCAGACGCTTCCGGCTGGCGGCGAAGAAGCGGCCGAAGAAGCTCCCCTTGCTCAGTTTCTCCAGCCGCGCCTGCCACGTCTCCGCGCTGCTCCCGAGCCGATCGAAGATCGCCGCCACTTCGCGCGAGATCGCCGCCTTGCCCTCGCGGAATAGCCGGCCGGTGTAATCAACCAGGCGCAGGTAGTTGCCAAGGGAGAATCCTTCAAGCATCCCTTCCCGCGGCGAATCCAGCCGGCGCCGGTCCTCGATCGGACAGAGCCACAGCGACTCCTCCAGCCCCGCCGATGCGGCCGACCCGGCAACGCTGCCTTCCTGGGCAGCTTTCAAGTCCTCGGTCCGCTCCTGGGCCTTGACGTGGTCGACGCGTTCTTTGATCGACGTGTGTTCGCTGGCCTCGGGAACTTCCGCAGTTCCGGCAGCCACGGGGTTCAGATCAATATAGGCACAGGTCGCCAGGAGGGATTCTTCATCGAGGATCGCCACGCTCTTGAATCGCCCCTCGAAGAACGCCCCACGCACCTTTTCTTCCCGGTTCGCCAGCCGCGACAGGGGTTCCTTGAGGCACTTCATGAACCAACTTAGGCTTTGAAGCCGCGTGCGCGCCTTGGTCACCCAGGCGGGGTCCTTGAGCCGCTCCTCGATCCACTGCTTGGAAGCGGGCAACGGCTGCCGCGCCTGATCGCGCGGCGGAAACAGCCGCCCCCACCGCCGCACGACCTCTTCGTCCGACCAGCCTCCCGCGACTTCCGAATCCAACCGCACCAGCACGTGCAAATGGTTATCCATCACGGAGAACCCGCCGACCGCCACCGAGAAAATTTGAGCAAGTTCTTCGAGCCGTTTCTCGATCCATATCTTGCGGTCGCCCGGCCCTTCTCCAAGCAAGAAGGCCCGCCGCACACACCGAGTGATGCAGTGGTACCAGCGAGTCACGGCTGGATCGACCAAGTGTGCACGTGCGATGGTCATTGGGAGAACTCCTGAAGCGATGCGCAGCACGCAATCCATCGAAACATCACGACGCGATGCACCCAATCTATCGAATCGGTTGGGGCACGTCAAGTTCAATATGCCTGTCCTAGCTCTTCAAGGGTGCACGTCAGCTTTTGCGCGTTCCGGTGGAGGGTGGAAATCGTCAATGGGAGAAAACCAGATTCTTTGGTAATGTGCGGCGGGTTTGGAGCTTTGGATAACGGGATTTGCCAGGAAGGAGCAGGCCCATGGATAGGGCGACAGCCGCGCTGAAGGAGAAATTGGACCGGCTGCTCGAGGAAGCGGCCGAGGTCTCGGTGGCCCTCGATCGTGCCGACGGTACGATCAGTGGGGTGCCCCATTACTCGATGATCGAAGCTCGGGCTCACGAACTGGGACAGCAGCTCAGTCGTGAGATCCAAGCCCGACAGATGGGGGAGCTGTCGCGGGGCGGATGGCCACAGCCCCCTGCCCGAAATGCCGAGCCCGTTGTGAACTCAGCTTCAAGAGACGCACGGTCACCTCGATCGACGGTCCTGTCGAAGTCCAGGAGCTGCAAGCGTATTGCCCGGCCTGTCGCCGGGCCTTTTTCCCCCGACAGGGAGGCCCTTGGGTTTGATGCCCGCGAACTGACGCCCTTGTTGATCCAGCGGATGACATTCGCGGCAGCGGAAACGCGTTCGTTCGAGCGAGCTGGGTTGGTGATGAAAAACGTGGGCAACCAGCCAGTCTCGGCCAAGACGATCGAGCGAGTAGTGCACGATGTCGGATGGGAACTGGCCGAGCGTCGTGACGCCGACCCCAAGACCGCCGATGCCTTGGCCCAGCGTCCCGAGAGTCCCCCGGACTTGGCCGTCGTCAAGTGCGATGGAGGACGGATTCGCACCCGTGAGCCAGGGCATGGCCCCGGCGTGCACCGCACCACAGAGGGCTGGCGCGAAACCAAGAACGCCTGTCTGATCCGCGCCCAGCGCAAGACATTTGGCCACGATCCCCAGCCAGAACCGCCGGAGTGCTTCTGTGATCCCAAGCACGTGGCCAAGATCGCTGAGACCGAGGCCTTGTCGGTCGCCGCGCCGCGGCCTGCGTCGTCCCGCGAAGTGACCGTCGATGAAAGCCTCGATACGGCGTTGCCGCTGGACGGCGCCGACTGGCGTCCCAAACGACTGGTGCGCACGGTTCTCAGCAGCCTGGCGGCTTCCAAAGACTTCGGCAAGCAAATGGCGCGGGAAGCGAAACGGCGACGGTTCTTCGAGGCCATGGCGAGAGCGTTCTTGGGCGACGGTCTGCCCTGGAACTGGTCGATCTGGAAAGCGCACTTCCCTAACTTCACACCGATCCTCGATTTCATTCATGTGCTGAGTTATTTATTTGTAGTGGCGAAGGCGGTGCACCAGAACCCCGAGGAAGCCTGGAGCCAGTACGTGGTGTGGATGCGCGGCTGCTGGCAAGGGGAGGTCGCCCAGGCGCTGGAGGAATTGCGGCACTGGCAGGCCAGAGTGGGTGAGCCTCCCAAAGAAGCATCCGACAACGACCCGCGCTCAATCGTCGCCACGACGATCACCTACCTGGAGAACAACCGGGAGCGGATGCGTTACCCCGAGTATCGCCGACAGGGCCTGCCCGTGACCACGGCGTGGATGGAATCACTGGTGAAGGAAGTCAATTACCGCGTGAAAGGGACGGAGATATTCTGGAACGACCCCGAGGGGGCCGAGGCCATCCTCCAGGTGCGGGCTGCTGCCCTGTGCGACGACGAACGCCTGGTCAAACATCTACGCAATCGCCCGGGGCACCCTTTCACCCGTCGCCCTAAGATCCGTAAAGTGACAACAGAAAAAAACAAAAGCTGACGTGCACCCGCTCTTCAAGCCTGGGGCGACAAATATCCGACCATCGTCAAGCAGTGGCGTTTGAAGTGGCCGGACATCGCGGCCATGTTCGAGTTCCCGCCTGCGATCCGCAAGGCGATCTACACGACCAACGCCATCGAGTCGGTCAACAGCGTGATTCGCAAGTTCACGCGGAACCGCAAGCAATACCCCAACGAGGAGTCAGCGCTGAAGCTCGTGTACTTGGCCATCCACGAGGCGTCCAAGAAGTGGACCGTGCCGATCCCGAAGTGGAGAGAAGCGCTGAACCACTTCGCCATCATGTTCGAGGACCGACTGCCGACCCCAGCTCGCACTTGACCCTGCAAGTTCCGTACCCACCTGTGTTGACACAAAAAGATTTACAAGCCCGACGAAGCTCCTCACAGGAAACTGCTTGCGGTGTCTGGATCAGGGCCTGGGGTCAACGCGAGCCCGCTGTTCAAGAAACCGGCCGCTTGAACCGCCCTGCACAATGGCTCGGCTAACTCAAGGGTGGGCTGGACATCCCTGCCATGTACGCCAAATGCCGCTCACTTCAACGGGAACACCCGCTCCGGACGTTGACGCGCTCTGCTTGGTCACGTGCTGGCCAAAGCTTCAAATGTTAATCGGATTCACATCGCTCGCTCCTTTGACAGGACGCGCTGCCCGTGGTCCATCAGCCCATTGAACGAGGCCCTGGCCCTAGCGCCGTTCCCTTCGGGGATGGTCGGCCGTTTTCCTGAAGCCCCAATTTCGTGATCAATACGAAAGGGCGGGCTTTCCGACGGCAAACGACCACGTCGAACGACCTCTGGGCCGCGCTTGTTGATGAGCTAATGGCCCAACTCCACGGGTGCGCAACCAGGTTCTTGACGTTACGCGGTTCAGCATAACGGCCGGGCACACGGGCACAAGGTCCTGCGATCGCAAACCGTCCAGATCCAACGGACGGTGGTAACCGCCAGTCCGGTGTTTCACCTTCTGCGCAGAGTTCATGGGTCACGACGGTCCCAAACTGACGTTTGAAACAGACCCGGGGCAATCGCGGAGAGTGGCGTCGGTCGATCAGTCCGAAGCAAATTGGCAGAATCGCGTTGCGCGCTGCGGTGGTCCCGACGAATGGCACTAGCTTAAGCGAAAACCTATAGCCCTTTAAGGTTTACGTCAAAGTCCCTGGATATTGAATCCACTGATTTACAATTGCTTACTTATCAATAACGCCGAAACCCTCTTGCTTCATAGCTAAATGCGGTATCGCACATGTCTGCATGGTTTTCGGAGCGGCAGCTAAAGCAAATCCGTAAGTCGTTTGATAATAAAAGCTTGCGTCTTAAGCTAGTGCCATTCGTGGTCCCGACCGCCGTGCGCAGTATTCCGGCCGGAATTCGTTACAGGCTGTTTACCGGAACTGACTCCCCGGCTACTCTAAAGAGGAATGACGTAACTCGCTCCGCCGAAGAGCTCCGATAGGCCGGCATCTGCCATCGCGGGTATTCTTTTCGTTCGCTACCATGGGCTGAATGACCGAAGTCACCCGCATCCTGTGCGCCATCGAGCAGGGCGACCCGCACGCTGCCGAGGCAAAGAGCGACAATGTTTAGAAAGGCTCAGTCTCTTCGACGTGGTTCTTATGGGATTGACGCTCCGTATGCGGCCGCGTTTATGGCATTCTTGGTCCTGGTGGAGCTCGCCCTGGCAATCCTCTCAAGGAAAACATTGCCGTTTGTGGCCTTCTTTTTCGTCCTGGCCATTGTCGCTTCCTACTTCTACGCCACGCTTCGAGGCAAGTTCCTGATGTGGTCCGGATTGCTCGAGGAACTGCGGCTTCGCGGTGATGAGCGTATCCTGGACATGGGTTGCGGACGCGGCGCTGTGCTGCTTCTCGCCGCTGGACAACTAACCACTGGCCGGGCGATCGGCGTGGACCTGTGGCGCAACGTTGACCAATCGGGCAATTCCGTGGAGGCCACCCGGCGCAACGCCATTGCCGAGGGCGTTGCCGACCGCGTCGAATTGCACACGGCCGACATGACCGCACTACCCCTCGAAGACAACAGTTTTGATTTGGTTCTCTCTAACGTGGCGATTCACAATATTCAAGGAAGCGCCGGCCGCGAGAAAGCCATCGACGAAGCGGTGCGCGTCTTGCGCCCTGGCGGCCGGCTGCTGGTCGCCGATGTCCGGGCCACACGCCACTACCAGGCCCGACTCACCAAGCTCGGCATGAGCGAGGTCACGCGTCGCAGACTGGGCTGGAAGTACTGGCGGTGCGGCCTCCTGGCAACCATCGGCGTCGTGAGGGCCACGAAACCAGCCAACTTCCCTTTGGGAGTCACGCGCTGAACATTACCGTTCTTCCGCCGTGTTTCAACCGCTTCCGGCGGACAGTTATCCGCAAGCCGGTGGTGATCCGGGTCCTCTTGAGTCAGGAGTAGCCGCCATGAGCGAAACCGTCACCCTCCCGCCCCCGCCAATCGAATCCACCGCTTCCGACGAGGAGTTAGCGCGACAGGGCCAGCCGCCTCCCGCTTTGCCCGGCTACGAGATCCTGTGCGAATTGGGCCGCGGCGGCATGGGCGTCGTCTACAAGGCGCGGCAGGTATCGCTCGACCGTACGGTCGCCCTGAAGATGATCCTCGCCGGCCAATTCGCCGGTGAGACCGAGGTCCGCCGTTTCCAGGCCGAAGCCGAAGCCGCCGCCGCGCTCGACCATCCCGGCATTGTCCCGGTGTTCGAGGTCGGCCGGCACGACGGGCACCACTACCTGACGATGGCCTTCGTGGATGGGTCTACTCTTCAGGCGCGTCTGCAGGCCGGCCCACTGCCGCAACGGGAGGCGGCCGCCTTGGTTCGGCAAGTGGCCGAGGCTGTGGCCGCCGCGCACCATGGCGGCATCGTCCACCGGGATCTGAAGCCGCACAATATCCTGCTGGACCGCGACGGACGGCCGCGCGTCACGGACTTCGGACTGGCCAAGCGGCTGGAGGGTGGCCCCGAGCTGACCGGCACCGGCCAGGTGCTCGGTACGCCCAGCTACATGGCCCCGGAGCAGGCCGGCGCCACGGGGGTCGGCCCAGCCACCGACGTGTACGCCCTGGGGGCGGTGCTTTACGCCCTGCTGACTGGCCGGCCGCCGTTCCAGGCCCCGACCCCGCTGGACACGCTCCTGCAAGTGATAGAGCAGGAGCCGGCCACGCCGCACAGCCTGAACCGGCGGATCGACCGCGACCTCGAGACGATCTGCCTGAAGTGCCTGGAGAAGTCGCCGGCCCGGCGCTACGCTTCGGCCCGCGACCTGGCGGCCGACTTGCAGCGCTACCTCGACGGCCAACCGATCGTCGCCCGCGCGGATCATCGGGTCGTGCTGTACGCCGCGGCCAAGTGGACCTACCGCCAACCGCGCCTGGCAGCGACATTCTACCTCTCGACGCTGTTGAGCGGGCTGCTAATCTCCGCGCTGGCAGTCCGGCCCAATGCCACCATCGAGCTGCTGCGGCAGGTCTGGCTCGAAGACTTGTTCCGGCCGCTGGTCCCCGGTGCGGTCGCTGCCACCGTCGTCGGGCTCGTGCTGGCGGTGCGGTCCTACCGGGATCGCGCCTGGGGCTTCGGCCTGCTCCGCATCGCTTGGATGCTGCCGGTGTGGGTGACCCTGATGGCCGTCTCTTTGCTGGCGCTACGGGTCATCTGGTTGCTCGTGCGTAGCGGCTCAGTCGTGCTCATGGCGGCCGCCGGGGCCGCCGGCGCCGTACTCGTGGGAGCGGCCTGGAGGTCCCGAGGCGTCCGGGCATTCTTGAACCGCCCCAGGGCCTAGTGGACGCGGATGCTGGTGGTTTTTGGCTGTGGGCTGGTAGTCGGATTGTTGGCCTTCTTGATTTGGGGCTTGAAGTTCGGTGGTTTCGGGACTGCGCTGAGCCGCACGGGAGGCCGCGTCCCACAGCTTTGCCGCCCGGCTGCGAGTGCCGCCACTGATCGGCTGCTAGGCTTGGGGCGCCCGAAGTTCGCGCGGCGGACCGACACCCCGAAGTAAATTCGCGTCGAAGCGTTTCCTGCTTCGGCCCGACGACACCGACGCGCGCCACAGCCTGGCCGCGCAAGGAACCCAGAGGGAGCACCTTTAAGGAGGCTCACGTCTGACGGCCAAGGACGACAGTGGTAAGTCCAGCGTGCGGTTGCTCGCGCGATCGAAACGAGGAACAAGCTTCCGCAGTGCGTCGCTCCTCGGTGGAACGAAACAAAGAAGGAGACGGTTTTGTTCGCTTTCGGTGGGGAGAGACCAAGGAACAAGACGCTGTTGGTGGTGCTCGCCTGACGATCGAAATTGGCGCTGATTTCCCGATCGGTCCCAGTCTGCTCCATCAAGTCGCCGAAGGTTTCCATCACACGTGACCAATCGGCGAAGACTGCGGGGATGCCCTGGCCCTTCACGAAGGCAACCTTCTGCGTGACTGGCAGCAGGGAATCCACGCCCTTGGCCCACACGCAGCAGGTCAATCGCCTGCCATCTTTGTGCTCGAAGACTGAAAAACTCGCCACGAATATGTCGATCCCCTGTTTCTGGTGGACGGCCTTCAGCAGCTTCGCCTGCTCGTGTTACAAGGGGCCAATCCAGTTGATCTCCATCTGCTTGAACGTGCGGTAGAGAGGATGGCCTTCGGGCGGCAGCCAGTCCTGCCAAGTACCATCCTCGAAAATCAGGGGAACACCGCTGAGCGAGTACGGCTCTTGCAGCGCTTTCTCCGCCATCGCGGCCATGGTCGCAAGGCCAGCTTCATCCTCTGAACCGGTCACGAAAAGCGAATCTCGGCTTGGGACCAGCGCGACGAGCTTACCGTTGACCTCTAAATTCTGGGTGCGGTCAACAAGGGTAATCCGGGATGCGTCGTACGTGTCCCCTGACATGAACGAGTAAAAGCCATCGCCGATCTTGCCGTACGAGACCGTGGCTTCTTCCAAGTTCTCGCAAGCGACTTCCATGGCCTCGTAGAACGACACACCCCATGCTGTCAGGTTGTCGTTGTCGATGGATTGCACCGCTTCGGGCCAGTCATAGACAAGAGTGGCAATCAGATGCTCGCCTAGCGCTTCGCAGGGCGGGGCCTTCGGTGCGACTGAAGCACCTTCAATCGCAGCATTCAATAGCATTTGCTCGAAAGCCGCCCGAAGCCAGAGTCTGGGCCTAAGATCAGCACGCGCCAGATCGAATTCTTCAGGAAGCCCCTTTGTGGACGTTACAAGACCTCGGGCAACACTGCGCACGTACTCGGCGCGGCGAGAGCGTGGCTGTTTCAGGTATGTCTGGTACATGTTGTCAAGGTTAGCGACCCACGGGGAGTCGGGGTCATTCCGAACGATGCGGCTTTCCGACGCGTCAAAGCGCAGGTCGGTCTTGTTGCCTGCTTCGCGGAAAGCCTGAATCATCTGCTGCGCGAAATCAGCGATCGTGGGTTTGCCGAGGAGGCGGTCGAGTAGTCCCATGACGTAGGCTCCCGTCGGTCGGTTTGGCCCTCATAACTTTGCATAATGTCGAAGGCGTGCAGAGTGGTCGAGGGGTAATCACACAGTGAGCGAGATCGAACTTGGGCCGATTCAGCAGGCTAGCGGCGGGTTGACGTGGGAGCCGGCGAGACTGCGCCATTAATTCAGCCAAGTATCCAGTTCTGCGTTCATCTACTGGCTGATACGCGCTAGATTACGCCTGAAAACGCGTCGTTATGTCGGGCTGAAACACGCTACTCCGGCAGGCAACCCAACACGAAGCTACCAAATGCGCGAAACGATCCCTGACAACACTCGGACGTGCACATTTCCAACCCTATCAGACGCGGCAATTGATCAGCAGCGACGCGCATACCCCTCGAAGTCGAGGCTAGGACGAAACGTCTTCGTCACACTTCTCGAGGAAGACACGAACATCGTTAGCCATAGGGCTTTCAATTGCTTCAAAGATCGTCAGCGCCTGTCTGGCGAATTGGACGGCACTGTCTCGCTGGCTGCTTCTGCCAAGCGCGATGGCGATAGAGAAGCAAGAGTTTCCCTCACCATGCTGGTCCCCGATCTCGCGGGAAATCTCAAGGCTCTGCTCAAAATACGCGATGGCATGCTTTGTGTCGCCGATGTCACCGGCGACAGCTCCGAGGCATCCTAACGCGTTTCCCTCGCCACGCCGGTCCCCGACATCGCGCGCGATCACAAGTTGGCGCTGGAAATACTCGATTGCTGTGTTGCTGTCGCCCATTCTGTGGTGCGCTATTCCGAGGTTCCCAAGCGAGCTTGCCTCGGATCGCCGATCACCGGTTTCGCGGGAAATGGCCAGATCCTGCTCGAAATACGAAACCGCTTGTTTGGGGTATCCTGTGTCGAGATAAACGAGTCCCACGTTACCAAGGGCTCTGCCCTCACCACGGCGATCCCTTAGTTGCCGGGCCATCGTAAGGTGGCGAGCGTGATACTCCGTAGACTTGCGATATTCGCGAAGTCTACGGTAGGCGATTCCTAGATTTCCGAGTTCGACGCTTTCCGAGTGCGGGTCCCCGATCTCGCGAGCCATCTCAACGTGTCGCTCCCAATAAAATACGGCCTTTTTATCATCTCCCAATGCGGAATATACGTTTCCCAGACTACCTAGCGCGATACCCTCACCACGGCGGTTGCCCGCTTTGCGAGTGATCTCCAGTTGTTGCTTATGACATTCAATCGCCTTTGGAAACTCGCAGAGCTGACGGTAGGCAACTCCCAGATTACCAAGGGCGACGCCCTCGCCCTCCTGGTCGTCGAGCTCGCGGGCAATCACAAGTTGCTGCTCATGCGCCTGGACCGCATTTCTCGCTTCACCCGCTGAAAGGTAGGCTCGTCCTAGATTTCCGTGCGCTCGACTCTCACCGCTCCGGTCACCAAGCTCACGGCATGCTTCAATTGCGTTAGTTAGCAGACCGACGAGGTTGCGCGCGGTTATCCGAAGGTTGGCTATGTGTGCGCCAGAATCAGCGTATTCTCGGCTCAGTTCGGTCGCCAGCCTGTCTTCTGAGCGGTGCAAGTTTGCCCAATCCCAACCCTGCCGAATGTTCTCTTCTTCCAGGTCATAAATAGCCAAACCATGAAGAACGCCATCTTTGCCTTGCAGGTAAGCGCGCTCTGCGATTCCGAGGACTCGGCAATAATGCAGCGAGAAACGGCGTTCAGCGGTTCTTATTCGCTCTGCCGATTCTCCCTGCCCAGGATGATAACTGGCACCTTCAAAGGGATCTTGGGCTATGGGCCGCATCAACTCGTGCAGATAGTAACGCTCTGTTTCCTTGTCATAATCGACCAAACCGTGATCCAATAACTTGGTCAATTCCTCTCGGGCCGCCTCGAGGTTCAATTGCCATAGGGTGCTGGCCGCAAGTTGGAAGAAGTCTCCCGGGAGTACGGACAACATTTGCCAGCGCTTCGCCAATTCCACTGAGTCTTCAACCAGCATCGCGGCGCTCAAACGAAGAACCGCCTCCACGTCTCGGTCGGCCGTCTTGCCCTTGAGCCATTTCAGTCGTTCCTTGCCGAGAGCCTCGGTATAGTGTTTCACAGACCAGTTGTCATGCAAGCGCAGAAAGTCCCCGGCCACCCGCAAGGCCAGCGGGAGCCAACCGCAAAGATTCGCCACGGCGTCCAACTCCTCGGCGGTCCCTTTTTCTCCGACAATGCTGCGGAGAAACGCCTCTGCCTCTTTCGGCGAGAACAGATCCAAAGGAACAGATTCCACATCGTCTAGCCCGAGTGCGTTTCGGCTAGTGATTATGAATCTGACTGGAGGTGGCACACTGAGGAGCGGGCGAACCTGTGCCTCGTCGTATGCGTTATCGAGCAGAATCAATGCCCGCTTGCCGTGGAGCGCGGTTCGGTACAATGACACCAACGAATGTCCGTCATCGGGTACCTTTTCTAATTCCGGATGAAAATCGCGAATGATACGGGTCATTACATCCGTTGGCGTCAACGGCTTTGTAGTTCCCTTTAGATCGATGAACAGTTGCGCATCCGCAAATTGATCCTTGATCTGATGCGCGACACGAACAGCTAGAGTCGTCTTCCCGACACCTCCCATCCCTCGAACCGCCAACCCAGCCTTGCCGCTCTCGCCCAACAGGCGTTCCGATATTCGCTGAATCTCAACATGTCGTCCTGTGAAGTCGGTACAAAACGCGGGTAACTGGAAACACCGTTTGGAAGTTGCGCGTGTGTGTACTTTCCTCGCAGTCAGATCGGCCACCGTACGGTCGAGTGTGTAGACAAGTTGCTCGACGGAGCATAGCCGAAGTTCGACAAGGCGCAGCCTGTCATTCACTTGCAGAAGGATCGCGTGGTCAGTCGCCGAAAGGGTCGGCAGCGACAGGTGGTGTGCGAGGTCCTCTGGGGTAAGCGTCTTGCGGCCGGACTGGCAGAGGAGCTTGAACAAGTGAAGGAAGAGACGCTCGTACTGCTGGCTCGCCTGCGCGGCGTCTACTGCCTTGCCGAGCGCGAGCAGGCGAGCCTCAATCTGCGGCTGCATACGCTCGCCCGAGAACCCGCCAGTTGCCCATTCGACGTGGAGTATTAAGTCGTCGATCGCTGTCTCATCGGCCGTACGAAAAAAGTCGTTTAGCTGTGCGCCAAGCTTTTCTGTTGAAGTTCTTTGGCTTCCGGATCGCTAAGACGAAGGTTTTAATGAGCCGATAGCCGTCGGCGCGGGGAATACCGCAATCCTCTCCTTTGCGCAACTTCTCCCAGAGTTCCAGCAGGCCAATGCCGGCCGGCGTACCTGCCGGGAGTCCTTGCTCGCGGCCGATGCGAGCGTTGGTCGAAAAGCGGATGACAAGCTTGTGCCCGACATTCTCGTTGCGATGCCGGATAGCGTTCGCCATGGCCTCCAGTACGACCACGGAGCGCATCGTCAGGTTGCTCTTAAGGTGCTTGACCTGCTCGAGGAGCCGATCGATGGGGAAAGGGTCCGTCTTGAGCGCATCGGCGACCAAGTCGATGTCCTCGCCAGATTCGAGTTCGAGGGCCTGGCCGGTGCGCAGGTCGAGCCAGCGAAGGATCGTTAGATCTGCCTGGTACACGAAGCCGCGGATCGTCGCGTAGGCATCGCGATCCCGTCTGCGGGCAAAAGGGGTCACAGATCCGTCTCTAGGAGGTTTTGCGCGTATTCTGATTCAAAAACAACGCTACGCAGAGCCACTATGCTGAAGGCCGGTTGGGATACCCGCAAACGACCAATTGTCCTGTGCGGACAGCGTTAACCGGAGAGGCTATGAGCTCACCATTGGCGCCGCTCGGCGGAGTCAATCCCTGCCTTTGCCAAAGTCCGACACAGTGTTGGTAGCGAGCCCAGTAAATGGCGTCGCGGTGCGCTTGCGTCGTGAGGAGGTTTGCGTCCGTCGGTCACATCCACCGACGCATCGAATTGCGCAGTGGGCGGAATCGCCTCGCCACTCCGAGGCCGCGGACCTCAAATTACCGCGAGTTAAGAATCGCAACAAGTGCAGATCCAGCAATGGATAGCTGCAACACGCGTGCTGAGACGCCAGACGAGAAGAGCTTAACGAAATGGGGAGAACCGTTCACCGATCCGGCGTCTCCATCGCCTCAGCGGCCGAGGTGACCCGGCTATCGCCAGCCGCAGAGGTGTTCGACTCTTGCGCCGTTACGGTGAGGAGATGGCCGACGCAGCCTTCGCCATCGCCACGATGCCAGCACGCACGGCCTCGGGAAGTTTGTCCCATCTCTCGATGACGATGGCCAGATCTGAAACGGTCTCGACAAGTGTCGGTGGGCAAGCGGTGGGCAAAGGATTATCTATGCGACCGGAACCCGAATTCCTACTTGGGTTTACGACGTGACCCGCATTGGACTTAAAATCCTCTCTGTGGACCGGTCGGTAAAAGCGATCCATCCGAGATAGGAGCTCTCGTTTGGCGTGAGACTGAGGCGCGTAGTCAGCTAGATGAAATGAGGTCGCTCGCGTCGGTTTCTTCAATTTCCTCCGACCGTGACAAACGGCAGAATGCCCGCCTTCGCGGTCGTTAGCAGACGACCCCAGGCATCGATGACTGAGCCGAACTCGATCTCTGGTTGCTCATGACGCATGCCCCTCCCCTTGGCCCAATAGCATCGCAGCGAGGCGTCGCCGTTGCTCGGCGGTCAGAGTTGCGACGAATTCGGCAAGGGGGGCCTCGCTCGAGTCATTCGTCAATTCGGCGTTTTCAGTGCAACGGGGAGTGCAACGAGCCACCTGGCTCGACGTAACCTCTTTGTTTACACTGGTTGCAATGGACGACGACCTGGTTTGCAACCAGGAGGTTGGCGCTTCGATCCCGCTCGGCTCCATTTAACATCAAGCGGACGTTCGAGTTCCGTCATCTGTTCATGCTCCAGGTTGCTGCTCGGTGTTGAACATACAATCAAGCGAAGTGCAGAGTTGCCCCAGGAATCTGGGGTTTTTTCGTTTGCGCGAGCGCCTGGGCGGTTACCAGGCGCTCTCCCGATTTCCAGATCGTTGCATCGCGCAGTCCCCACGAGTCCCGTCCGTCGCGACACGTCAAGGGTTTCGGATCCACCAGTTGGCAGCGTGGAGCTGAACGGTCGCGTTCGGCGTTGGTTCGACTGTCGGCGTATAATGGCCATCGCAAGGCCAGTGAGCCCGAATCTTCCATCGCGGTCGCGTGGCTCATGATCGTTAACGCTGACTCCGGCAAACGGCGTCGAATCCGCCGGGCGTCGTCCGGCACCGGTCTTGGCGAGCACACGCGAATGGGGACCTTGCTCGAAGTGAGTCTTCCTCGTTGGGCTTCGGCAAGCGGGATAAGGCGAAGATCAGCCGATGAAACATGGATTAAGGACCGGAGTCGAGATGAGTGACCGACCCAGCAGCGATCGATTCAACTGGCTCGCCCCGGTGGTGGCGCTTCTTGCCGTGGCGGTCGGTGGATGGGTGGTCTGGTCTGCTTTCAACAGCGTCCGCGCGGCTGTCCTGTTCGTTGTCGTCGGGCAGGGCGTGGCCGGCCTCCTCTTGTTCCTCGGCGACGCGATCCGGTCTCACCGACGGGCACGATCCCTGCGGGCCGAGCTCCCCAACGTTGCGCGCGGGCTCGGGCTCTCCCATGAGGAGGGCGAGATCGAGATGATTCTGTGGGAGGGACCCAAGAAGCCGCTCTGGCAGACATGGGGCGGCTGCCAGAACCTTCTGAGCGGGAGGAGCGATGGCGTTCCCGCGCAGATGTTCGACCTCACTACCACCTCGGGGGGCGTAGGGGAGGATCTCCCAGTGGACCGTCGTTGGACGGCGGTCCTTTTTCAGCAGACCCGCCTTCCTGTGTTCGCCTGTATCCCCAGAGAATGGTCAACGGTCGGCGACCGGAGGCTCATGTCGTCGGTCAGCCTCGACCCGGAAGTAGGAGACCAGATGACCCGCCAGGCCGTGGCCAGCTTCGAGAGAGCCTACGAGTTGGGCGTGCCGAAGACGGCGGTGCGGTCTGACGAGGATGAGGTCCGGCGGCTCTTCCGCGCACCGAGGCTGGAGGCGCTCGCGCGATGCCCAGGGTGGTACGTCCAGTCGGCCGACGGATGTCTGCTCCTTGCGCGTAGCGGAACCGCCCCGGCCGCGGACCGCCCGGCACTCTGGCATGAAGCCATCGAGATTCGCCGGGCGCTCTTGGCGCCAGTGTCCTCCGCCGTGATGCCCATTCCCGTCGCGTCGGGGATGGAACGGGACCGCCAGAGCGTCCGCCAAAGCGGCCGATCATGGGGGCGCCTGACCGGCGCGGTGGTCGGCTTTTACGGGAGCTTCATTGCGTTCATGGCCTTCATGTTCAGCCGTGGGCCGGCGGCCGGCCGGTTCATCTTCGCCGGCATTCCGGTCGTACTGGCGGGCCTGGCACTTGGCGCCTTCGCAGGCTCCCGGTTGGGCGGTCGGCAGGCCGACGGTTCCTATCGACCCGCCCAAGACGGTGCCCCCGCCCCCGCGATCGGAATCCATGACACTTTCGGCAGGGTCGGCGCCGGCGCGTTTGCGGGTTTCGCACTCGGGGGGTTGATCGGGATGGGCCTCGCCACGGTCCTCACCGATGTGATCCCGTTCCATTGGGCGATGGCGATCGTGTTCTTTTCGCCCTCGGTCCTTTGCCTGCTGCTCGGCGGCTTCGCCGGCTACCGCGTCGCGCGCCGTCGAGCTGACCGGCGGAAGTGATCATGACGCCAGCTCACCAGCCGACTCGATCGATGATCTAACAGACTCTCGAACCTCCGAATCTTCATGAGTTTCAGTGCCGCGGCACCAGAATCCTGGCAAACCATCGAGTAACACTGGACACCTTTAGACACGTTGGAAATCGACCGCGCCGAGAAGAATATATCTAACTCATTATTATCAAAGGCATTGCGTCCGATCTGAGCGCCTGGTTTGCAACCAGGAGGGTTTTGGGTGAGGGGATCTCGGTTTCGGTGAGGAAAAAGCGGCACGCGGCGATCTCATCGTTCGCTAATGCGGGCAATAATCGCGACTTCTAGCCCCATTTTGGCTCAGCAGCCGGCTCGGTCCCACACTACCGAATCTGGTACTACAAGTCTCGGCGCCGAAAACCGGGAAACGAGTTAACTGATCCACGATCGCCGACGCAATGGTGATGGTGACGCCATGCCATGTTCGCCGGCGGGCGCCGCCCGGTCCGCAAATCAACCGGTGTGCCGGATGTGATTCTAGACAATCAACTCCCATTCTCCTTGACCAGGGAGGCAGCTTCAATGATTGGTCTGTCGTTTGCGCGCCTCGTCACATCCACCGAACCGTCGAACGCCGGCTCAAGGTCGCACTGGCGCAGTCTGAGATTTAGCTCCGTCGAGGAAGCCCTTGCATCGCCGATCCTCAACGCCTATACGCTAGCCGCTATAGTAAAGTAACCCGTCGGAGTGCTTTTTTTGAGATGAAGTCGTTAAGCAACCGGCGCTGTAAAGAAAGCCCTCGTTTGATTTATGACCGCCGAAGCACGCAAGGAAATCGATTCGCCATCGATGACGGGGCCGCGAGTAAAGAAAACGGCCGTTTCTATTACTGAGCCAAGGCGACCACTTTGCCGGTGGCGGGCTGTGCGGGACCCGGCCGACGCGGACACGACATTCCGGACACACCAACCCGGGCGGCACGCGTGATCAACAGGTTCTTGCAACGGACGCTCAGGGCGGCGCTACAAGGTCCTGAGATACTCGATCAGCGCCCGGCGGTTGGCGTCCGATCCGATCCGCGACCAGAAATCGTGGCCCTCGTTGCCGCAACCCTCCCGGCTCGCGTTGAACCAGTTCGGGTCGGCTCCGAACCTCTCTAGCCGCTCGGTTTCGCTCCAACGCCCGACCCGGTCGTCGGGGTACAGCCGCTGGCCGACCCGCTCGCGGTCGAACCGCCGCGACGAGGTCACGCTGAAGAGACGCGGGCGCTCGGAGACCGGGCCGAGCAGGTGGTGGAGCGTCGGGACGCTGCCGTTGTGCAGGTACGGGTAATTGGCCCAGACCCCGGTCAAAGGCGTCGCGGCATACCCGGCACTCGCCTCCAGCCGGCCCTCCGTCGCCAGCGGGCTGCGCTGGAACGCGTCGATGAAGCCGTCGGTGACCACCTCCGTGCGGGCCCGGTCCGTACCCACGTCCACGTGCAGGCCGGTCCACCGGACATTCCCGGTCTCGTCGTGGACGCCATGGCATTTCGCGCAGCCGACTTCTTCCGCGTAGAAGAGCGCCTTCCCCTTCGCGGCCAGAGCGTGGTCGATCGCGTAGGGGTACGGCGGCGGCCGGAGGTGCCGGATGACCGTCTCGAAGTCGCGCTTGATGGCGGGGAGCACCGACGCCACCAGCCTGTCGAATGACTGGTCGAGCTCGAGTTCCATCGAAGACGCCATGAGCGGGAGCGACGCGTGGAAGCTGCCGTCGCAGTACCAGCGCTGAAACGGCGCCTTCGCGGCCGTGTGCCAGAGTGGAGGGGTCTTCACGTCGCCCCGGCGCACCTGGTCGTTGCCCGGCATCTCGCCGCCGTGAGCACGCATATACATTTCGACGTGCGAAGCTGGGAACGCCGTGGAGCGGCCCCGGGTGAGCGGATCGATCTGGTCGTGATGATGGCGGACCATCAGCTCGTGCGTGTGCACCGCCATCCGGTCGTCAGGCCCGCCGCGTGGGAGGCGGTATCGTCCGGCGGAGCTGGTGACCATCTTGACCGTGTCTGCCAGGATCCGTTCGTCCAGCAGCTTGGTGCCGGCCCCGAAGTAGGCGACCCCGTCGATCTCGGCCATGTGGCACGCCAGGCAGTTGATCGACCAGCCCGGGGGCTGGTCGGGGGCGGGGTTGGGCGCCATCCCATAGGCCGCCACCAACTGGTTCTCCGGCCAGGGGACCAGTCCGACACGGTCGCTCGCGATGGCGTGGCCGTCCCCCAGAACGGCCCGGCTCAGCCAGTTGCCCTCGAGCGACGCCTGCGGCACCCAGGCGGAACTCCTGTAGCCCTCGTACACAAAGTCGAAGAGGGCCTGCCTGCGTTGCGTCGCCGGGCGAGGGTCCTTGGGATCCCACGCGAGGACGACGTTGTGCATGTCCGCGTCGAATGACGCGCGGAGCGACGCGCGGGAGACTGTTCGCGGAGAAATCGGCCGCAGCAGTGGAACGACGACGATCCCGCACGATAGGAGCACGAGGGCCGGAACAAGCAGCGGGCCGAGACGTTGGTGCCTGATCATGGTCGTTCCTTTTCGCCGCTTGGGAGGGCACTCCGGGTCATGCCTCAGGATCGAAGGGCCCGTCCGCGGGCCGAAAATCGGCATCGGAGATCGGCTCTGCAAGTCTCTGCCGCGCCCGATTGGCCGCAAGTCCACCGCAAATCCCTGGGAGTGCACCCACCAGAGTCATCACGGCCCAGTAAAACTCGATATTCACCTCCGCCGCGCGCGGTTGATAGGTGGCCAGGCAGAGGAAAAACAGGGTTACCACAGACGTCGTGAACGAGAGCACCGCTCCGAACAAGCCCCCGATGAGTGGGCCGACCCAGGGGTGGCGCAGAGAGCTCCTATACGCCGCGGCCCTGCCCGTGATCGAGCCGACGAGTAGACCGAACAGACAGGACGTGGTCAGAATCGTGAACCAGGTCTCGGCCCGGTTCTCCTGGAACAGCCAGAACGCAGAAACGACCATGGGGCGAGTCACGGCGCCCACGAGGGCGCCCGTCCGACTGCCCGAACTGTTTGGCGATCTCACCTTCGACACGCGATGGCTCCTCTCCATAACTCCAAGACTGCCTACCTGGCGGAGCGGACTCGAACAATCGCCTCCCTAGTTTACAGAAACGTTGCCTTCGAAGCACACTATATCCTCATCATCGATGTTGGAGAGTCTTGCGTGAGCGATGTGACATCGGGCACCTGGTATCGTGTCGTGAGCTCCCTGGAAGGCTAAGGCGGGCCGGGCCGTCATCGACTCGTCAGACGAAAGGTGAACACTCCATGGAAAGGATGAGCCGATGGGGCGTGGGGCCGAGCATTCTGATGACGGCGCTGTACTACATCGTGTTCGCCTCGACCGTGACCCATCACTGGCCGGACGTCTGCCGGATCCGGGCGGTCCCACATCGCGTCTTCCAGGTCGTGGGCGTGCTCTTGCTGGCCATCGGCGTCCCGTTGCTCGTCCTATCGCTGATCGCGCTGAACCGAAAATACAACGGGGATCAACTGGCCACGGGGGGCTTCTACGGAGTCGTCCGGAACCCGATCTACTGCGCATGGGTCGTGTTCCTCATCCCCGGGCTGGTCCTCCTTTTCCCATCTTGGCCGCTCCTGCTCACGCCTTCGGTTGCGTACATCGCGTTCAGGGCGAGGATCTGGCAAGAGGAGGCGTACCTCGAAGAGCGGTTTGGCGACGCCTACCGCACATACCGGTCCGAGGTCCCCGAGCTGCTGCCCTTCCCCCGCCCCCGGAAGCGGCCGGGCCCGTGAAACGATGGAGAACAGAAAGCGGTCGGATCGACCGACGCGTCGAACGCCGGCTGCAGGGCTTCACGCTGCAAGGGGGTTTTTGCATATCCCCCCGAAAAGGTATATTCCAGACACTACCCGGTCGTGACCGACGGTGCGGAAGGCGTTTCGCCGCGGTAGCGCATTGTGGAACGGATCTGGATCTGACCGGCATCATCCCGCCATTGGGATGACGGCCGGACAATAACCAACCACCTCCGATGTCCGCCGGTTCAGCAGTGCGCGATCTGCCAGGAGAGACGCAGCCTGGCCCGAGATCGTGATCCGAGCCCTCGGATCAAATCCTGGGGGTTCTCGACTCGGCGAGGCCTTCTCGGCCGACCCGCTCGCTTACCTATGACGGCCGAGCATGACTCGAGAACGACGCTCCACTCAGGGCCGGGCTTCAGCCTGTGGTCGGGATCGCTTAATCGCGTCCAACAGCGCCTCCGGCCGCTGACTACCGATCAACAACCGCCGGCCTTCCACGAGCTGGAGCCGCACCGCCTGGTCGCCTCGCTGGCTGAGGACGCGATCGTTCGCGGATCGCTGCTTGATCCCCCAGCCGCCGTAATCCATCGGGTTGTAGCGGACGGCCTCGGCCGATTGGATCTCGCTGAGGGGGATGGCCTCTTTGTAGCTCGGCAACCAGCCGAACTGGACCAGCACCTCGGTGGGGGTCACCTCGGTCGTCATGACGCCAAAGGAGAGGAAGATCCACCCGAAGAGCAGGACGAAGACTGCTGCGACGCCGCCAAGGAGGATCGTTGCGGCCAGCTTCTGGCGCGGGCTCCAACCCTGGGGCGACCCCGGGATGGAGAACCCATGGCGGACGAAGGGCGGGATTGCGGCGAGGATCAAGATCGGTATCAGAACGCCGCCGCCGAGCAGGATCAGCGCGACCCACCACATGAGATACTGAATCTCCTGAAAGTCCCGCATCGGTGTCACACCCGCGCGACCGAGGTCGCCTTCTCTGTGACTGCCAAACACGCGCATCGAATATCGATTGTCTAGTTTCGACCTTTGGAGTTCCGCCCGGTGCAACGATCGACGTTGGGAACTTCGGATTTCGGCGCAGGTCCGTCGCACCAGTCGAAGATGCCGGCATCGATCATCGCCTCGGACTTCTCCGCCGTGGTCCGGTAGTCGAGATGGGTAGATCCCGTGGGTCTGATCGCGGCTGTGTCTCCGAGTTCATGCATCTCGTTGCTCCGGATCGGAGGCCGAGACGGCCGCCTCCTCGTCCGGTCGGCTCGCCGTACTGTCGGACTCTTCAAGCCGCGAGCCGCTTGGCGATAAGCCCCCATTCCAGCCGACGTCGCAGAGCAGCCCGCCCAGGAGGTAGGCTAGCCAGACGCAGAGGGACAGAGAGTAGGCGTGCAGGGTCGCGAAACCCAGGAACCCTAGATAACCGGCGACGGCACCCGAGAACGAGAAGGCGAGCCAGGCGATCAACCAGGAGAAGCGGACCCTGTCCGACGTCGCGTCGGCGGGAACCCAGTACCAGCTCAGCGACGGTCCGGAAATGGCGCCGCCGAGCCCAAAGCCGAGCCCTCCGGAGATCGCACCCCACGCCGGCTCAATTCTTGCCTGCAGGCTGATCAGCGAGAAGAGGACGATGAAACCTGTCAGACAACCGCCTCCCGTCGCCATGATTGTTGCCGCGGCCGCTCGACCGGAGCTGACAGTTCTCCGCCGGATCACCAGCGACGCGACCAGCCAGGCGAGCGGAAAGGAAATCAGCGCGACCAGCCAGGCGAGCGGAAAGGAAATCAGCTTGGCGAGAGGGCAGAGAATCCCTGCCACCGCCAAGAGGCCGGCCAGTCCGAAGCTTAGCGTTGCTCGCATAAGTCACCTTCCTAAAGACTCTCGAGTTGACATTCCTGATTTCTCACTGACTGGTTCCACTTCGGTCGATCAATCCGATGAAATCGTCGGTACCATCCCTACACGAGACGTTACACATTCGATATTCTGCTCGCCCATAATCGCTGAGTTATCTCCGCCTGCAACGATCGAATCAACCTGAAGGAGCGCAGAAAGATGAACAACGTAGGTACTAATACCGACAGCACACCGGCAACTTGCATCACGGCGGAGACGCCTGGAATGGAATCCGTGTCCCCGACCAGCGACGTCAGGTAGAAGCTGAGCAGGGACATCCCGATCCCGCCTACACACCATATCAGGTCAGAACCGGATCCGCGCCGATCACCAGCGCCGCGATTGAGAGAGTGACCGCCCACAGGAGCACTCCACTGGAACGTGCTTTCGGTGCGGCCTCGAGACAAAGGACTGGCCCAAGGACCGTGAACAGGATTCCCGCGGTGCGGAGCATCAGTGTGACCTTGAGCAATAGGGCGGGCGCGAGACCGATAACGTTGAGAAGCAATCCCGGCACGACTATGAGCACGAACCCGTTGAACATCAGTCCCAGTCCGAGGGCGGCCTTCGCGAGTGGGGCCGTCGTCTGACGAAGCAGCCAGGCTGGAACGGCGATCGTGTCCCAGAGAACGACCGCGATGGACGCCGCGAGAATTCCCAGAAGACACCCGCCGAGGCATCGCCCGACCAGGGGCGTCTCGGGGTCCGTGACCGGGGTGGGGATCAGGGATAACTGCGTAGGACATGCACTTCAACTTTCAGTTCCAAGATGGCGGCCAGTGCACGCGAGATCGCCGCCTTGCCCTCGCGGAATAGCCGGTCGGTGTAACCGACCGAGAGCAAGTAGTTGCCCAGCGAAAACCCTTCCAGCATCCCTTCACGCGCCGAATCCACCCGCCCGCCGGTCCTCGATCGGACAGAGCCAGTAGGATTCGTCCAGCCGTGCCGATGGACGAGCCGTGGTGTCCCGCGAATCGCAATCATTCGACCAGATCGGTGTGAAGTCAGGGATTCACCGCCAAGGCGCGAAGAGCGCCAAGAAATACCGCGATCCCGCTCATCAACCATTCTGGTCGCCTCTCCCGCGGCCCATAGAAGCGGCGGGGGAAGCACCTGGCGGTGGAAGCGGCACCAAGACTTCAAGATTTCCCTCCGGGCCGAAAACACGCAGGCTGTTCGTTGGCGGATTCTTCACGCCGTCCCAATAGGCGTGAGCGTAGATGACCCCTTCCGGCTCCGTTGTTCGCAACATGGCTCGGTACCATTTAGCGTACTCGCGGTCGGGCCCACGGCATTGCTCGGCCAGCATCGGGTAAGCCTGCATCATGTTCTCGACGGATTTGAGCTCGTAGGGCAATCCTCGTATCGGCATGAGGGGCAGCGCACGGGTGACGCCGGCTCTTGGCGCGACATGATCGGTACTCTCCGAAGGCGCCGCCGCCGCCACCGGCTGGCCAAGCCGATCCTGACGTGCAGCAGTGGCCGAACTGTGATTATCCGTCACGATCGCATCGATGACTAGGGGCCGAAAATCGGCTCATCAATTCGGCGGATCGCATCGCCGCTGCGGCGAGCCGCCGGACGTCGATCGCGCTGATCACGGTACTCGCGGTTGCATGAAGGATGACGGACCCCTCCAGATCGTCCGTCTCACCCATCGGCCGGACGTCGAGCCAAATGCGCCGCCCTGACATTCGGCGCCAGGAATCGCCAGCTCGCGACAAGCTCACGGAGTGCTTCGTCGTCCCGACACCGCTCCGACAGACACTGGGGGCAGTTTTCGCCAGTCCCTTTCCAAAAGTCACTTGCGTTTCCACCGGCTAGCCGCTAAAGCAAGGAAACCCGTCCCAGTGGGTTTTTTGAGATGAAGTCGCTAAGCGACCGGCGCGGTAAACAAAACGGCCGTTTGATTGACGACCGCCGAACCAGGCAAGATTCGCCGCCGATGACGGAGCCGCGAGCAGCATGTTTCTGGCGACTCACGCCAGCGAGCCCCCTGCGCGCCTCATCGGTCTGCTCAAGAACGTGCCGTTGTCCGAAGGCTGGCGGACCTACCAGTACGAGTTCCGGGCGAAAGAGCTCGCGGCCAGCAACATGATCGACTTCAAAGTCGGAGGTCGGACGGGGACCGTGTGGATCGCCGATCAGGCGCTCACCAGGATCGCGAGGTAGAGGCCAGTCGCGGGCGCTCGCATTCACGGCCGCTGAGCCACTTTGCTCTCCTTCGCCTCCGCCGCGGCGATTTCCTCCCAGGACGGTGCCCGCCAGAATTGCCAGGGCGGACCGGCGAGGATCACGTCGCCATCGGCAGTCCATCGGGCAACGCGGAGCACTGAGCCGGTACCCGCCAAGGTCAACAGTTCCTGCCGCGTACCGACATCCCAGAGCTTGATCGCCTCCCGCGCGCCACCCCCGGAAATCAATCGTCGTCCATCCGCGGAGAAGTCGAGGCTGATGGCCGAGTTGAGATGGCCGTGGAGCGATTCGATCAACTCGCCCTTGGCAGGGTCAAACAGCCGCACCAGACCAGCCTCGGTCGAAGCAGCCACCAGTCCGCCATCGGGCGAAACGGCCAATGAGTAGACTGTCAGTTTCCCGCCGCAACGCCGCGGCGCCTGGTCGGGGTGGGTCAGATCGAAGAATGCGATCTCATGGTTGTCATAGTTGCGCGCTTGGGGATAGCCACGACCAGCACGCGCCCCTCTGCTGCAAAGGTTGTATGAGTTAGCGTCTCGTTGATGGACGCCACGATCTGGCCGGTTTCGACATCCCAGGCGCGCAGGGCATCCCTTTTTGGAAGCAGCAACAGGGTATCGCTCGCCGTGGGTACGGCCACCAGGTATTTCCCATCGTCGCTGAAGCCGTCGGGAACCAGCCCGGGGACATCACTCTTGAGCTCAATGCGACGGCGGGGCGCCGCCAGGCTCGCCACGAAGACCGAAGTCGACGTGGGCCCTTCGACCCAAGCCAGAGACTGGCGCGCGACGTTGTAGGCCACCCGGCTCGGGCGCTGGCCGGATTCCACCGCGATGACTCCCCGCTGGGTGAATTTCGTCCCGTGCAGCTCCCGGACGATGATCCGGTTGGCGCCGTCCCATTGGCAAAGAATGTTGGTGCCGAACCAGCCCAGGACGTTGGTGCCCGATCCGATCTCAGTCAGCAGGAACGCGGGAGCGTCTTGCTTGAGATCGACCAGGTGGGGAGGGTTGCCCTTTGGCAAAAACAACACGCGCGAGTGGTCCTGCGGCCCAACCGCAGCGGACCTCAGGTCTTCCGGCAGGCGACGGTATCCATCTGCTGCGCTCCCTCCGTCGGCTTTCCACAGCATGAGGTCACCGTCCTTGCTGGCGCTGGCCACGAGTTGTTCGGTCGGTGAGATCGCGATGGCTTGCACCTCGTCACTGTGGCCGCGCAGCACGCGCGTTTCGGTCCAGGTGCCGTTATCCCAGAAGCGGATGGTTTGATCGCTCGCCGCGGAGATCAATTGCCGCCCGTCCCTGGAAAGAACCAGATTGCAAACCCAGGCGGTGTGTCCGTCGAGTTGTTGTAGCAGCCGACCGGTCGCGGCATCCCAGACGCGGATGGCGGGGTCTGCGAATCCCGAACTGGAGACCAGCACTTTTCCGTCGGGGGAAATCGCCAGGGTGGCCACGCCAGCATCTCGTTGCGTTTCCGTCTGCCAGATCTCCTGATTGGTGGCGAGATCGAGGCACTGAATACTGTAGCGCTCGTCTGCCTGGTCCGAATGCGCCAGATAAAGACGCCGGTTGTCGGGCGCGAGACAGGCCGCGCCGAAAAAGCCCGTACTATAGAAATGGGTGGAATGGCGGCTTTCGACCGTGGCGGAGGACACATTCACCACCCAGACTTCACCGACCTTGCCGGCGGCTGCCGTGTAGATGACCACCCTGGAACCATCCTGCGAGAACGATAGGTTACGGACGCTCCATGAGCCCTCCTGGGGCGCCCGCCAGAGGACCGATTCTCGGCCGGAGTCGAGGTCATACAGAGTGACCACCGTGGGTTCGGTGGTGTCCGCCAGATCATTGCGAACCGGGGAAAAGGCCAGGAGTCCCCAGCTAGTCTGCTCGCGATGCGTCAACGCCCGAATCCATCGGCGCCCCGGGACATCCCACAAGTCCACGTGACCGTCAGCCCAACCCACGGCCAGGCGGCTGCCATCCGGGGAAAAGCTGAGGTTGAAGCCGCGGACCGGCCGATTGGTGAGCGTGGCGAGGGCGCTGCTGCGGGTCAGTTGCCAGAGATAGCGCCACTCCCAGCCGCGCAGGTCCTCCTCGCCGGGCTGCGGCCGATGCCGGTCCAGCAACCGGCGCGCCCGGCCGAGATTGTTTAGCTTGAGCGACTGCTGAGCGAGATTCATGTCCGAGGCGTAGAGCAAGCGCCGCGATTGCTGCTGGCTTAGGTCGGCGCGTTCCTTCTCCCGCTCTGCTTCCTGTCGTCTCACGTCTGCCCGGAGCTCGGCGGCCCTGGCCCGCGCCGCCTGCCAGGTGCTCAGACCGATGCCGATCAGCAGGGCCAGCACCACGGCCAGCGCCGCTCCGGCCACCCCCGGATTGCGTTTCACCCACTTGACGCCCCGTTCGAGGTGACCCACGGGCCGCGCCCGGATCGGCTCGCCCTCCTGATACCGCACCAGGTCGTCTGCCAGCTCCGCGGTCGACGCGTACCGCTTCTCCGGCTCCTTGCGCAGGCACTTGAGACAGATCGTCTCCAGGTCGAGCGGCACGCTCGCCTGCCAGCGCGACGGCGCTACCGGCTCCTGGGTGCGTACCTGGTCGAGCGTCTCGACGACCGTTGTGCCCTGGAATGGCGGCCGGCCGGCCAGGCAGGCGTAGAGGATCGCGCCCAGGGCATAGATGTCGGCCGCGGGCCTGGCTTCGTGGGCGTGCCCCGACGCCTGCTCCGGGGCGATGTACGAGGGCGTGCCCATCACCGCGCCGGCCTGCGTCTCGCCGCTGTCGCTATCGAGCTGCCGGGCCAGACCAAAGTCCGTGATCTTGGGCGTGCCGTCGGCTGTCAGCAGGATGTTGGCCGGCTTCAGATCGCGATGCACCACGTTGCGGCTGTGCGCCAGTTGCATCGCTCGCGCCACCGCCTCCACCAGCCGGCCAGCGTCCCGGGCTGGCATCGGCTTGCCGTCGAGCTTGCCGGCGAGGTTGCCCTCTTCGACAAACTCCAGCGCCAAGTACGCGTGTCCGCCGGCCTCGCCGACCTCGTGAATCTGCACGATGTTGGGATGCTGCAACCGCGCCACCGCCTGTGCCTCGATGCGGAAGCGCGCCAGCTCACGCGGCCCGGCATGTCCGCCGGCCAGCACCATCTTGAGCGCCACGGTGCGCTTCAAGGCCAGGTGTCGCGCCTTGTACACCACGCCCATGCCGCCGCGGCCGAGCACGCCCTCGATCTAGTAGCCCGGCACTGCAATCGATCCGGAAGCACGTTCCGATGCCGCGCCCATTGGCTCCGTGCGCCCGTCCGGCACAGACGTGGCCGTGCCTTGATCGACGGGAGGTGAGCCTTCCGCGAAATTGGCGGTAACGTCGGCACCCACCGGTGCCGAATCCGGCGCACGATCGGTGGTGCGGAGTGGATCGTTGGCGTTCGTCGGCGGCATCGGTCACCGTCCTTCGAGCAGTCGCGAGTCGCGGGCGGTGCCTGACCGCCTTGCGACCTCTCAGGTCGTCCAGACGTTTGGTGAGAGAAAACGCATTGTCCGAGATCGGGCCCCGAATTCCACCCCTTTCCCGAAAACCCCGCCGACGCGCCTGGCAGCGCTGGTGCGACGACGGCAAGAGCGAGATCGAGATCGCCCAGTGGATTCAGGCTACGTATCAAGTCTGCTATTCTCTGAGCGGCACCTTGCGTTTGCTCCAGCGCCTGGGGTGCAGCTTTCACAAGACGACCGGCTTCCTTTTCGAAGCGAAACGCAACATGCAGCACGAGTTCGTCCAGAACTACGAGGCCGACCGCGGGGCAGTGGGCGCGGCCAGGCGGCGCTACTTCGTGGATGCCTGTCACCCAACACCAGACTAAAGAAACGCGTCGGAGCGAGTTTTTTGAGATCAGGTCGTTAAGCAACCGGCGCTGTAAAGAAAACGCTGGTTTGATTGACGGCCACCCAAGGGCGGCCACCACCGCCCTTTGCTGAATTCGATCGATGACTCGAGCTTCTATCCGTCGTCCCAGGGGGCATCATGCGCGCGTTGGCGTGTCGGATCGACCGAAGCCTCGGAAGAAGACCTGCACCTTCAACCCCCTACCGCTCGAGTTAAGAAACTTGTCGGAATGTTTGGGGGCGGGCTTTTTGCGATCAAGCAGCGACTGGTTTTCGACACCGCCCGGCGGTGAGCGTACTGGAAAACCGCACCCCCGCCCGGCGGCCGGTCAGCGCGGGCCGGAGGCGACGTGGCCATCGGCCCGGCGCCGCGGACGGATCCCGGCGACGACTCAGGTGCAGGCTGGCCGCTTCCGCAACGAGGATGCTGCATTAGCGAGAGGTGCAGGAACCGCATGGAAGTCCCGATGCGCTCTGGGAGCCAAGCTCGAAGATTCTGCCTGGCGATTGGTGGGAGAATCTGGCGAGCCGGACATTGCTCTCGAATCAGCCGACGTTCGGCACAAACGGGTTAGGGATCTGTGTCGGATTCGATCTCAGGGAAACGGTCACGGTGGCAATGCGTGTCCTTTGGAGTTCCAAGATGGCGGCCACTTCACGCGAGATCGCCGCCTTGCACTCGCGGAATAGCCGGCCGGTGTAATCGAACAGGAGCAGGTAGTTGCCCAGCGAAAACCCTTCCAGCATCCCTTCACGCGCCGAATCCACCCGCCGACGATCCTCGATCGGACAGAGCCAGTGCGCTTCCTCCAGCCGTGCCGATGGGCGAGCCGTGGTGTCCCGCGAATCGCAATCATTCGACCCGATTCTTGTGAAGACGGAGATTCACCGCCAAGGCGCGAAGAGCGCCAAGGAATACGGCGATCCCGCTCATCAATCATCAACCTTGCGACGCGGAAACAAAGCGGATTGTTTCCCCCTAGAACTGCCCGAAGCCCTAGCCGGATTTGCAGCATCAATAAACCAGTAAAATCGTAATGAATACATACTTTTATTTCTTTACCGAGTTTCTTTATTCGAAGGAGCGTGAGGCTCGACCCGACGACGTCATCGAGCCGCCAGCAAAGAGAACGTAGGTTTGATTTACAGCCCGTCAGGGCTATCGCCGCCGACCGCTCGTCCATCGCGGGACAGAACAGCGCGCGTCGGTGTCGTCGGACCGACGCGCGCAAACGATGGACCGTCGCCCTCGGCCCGCACTTCGTTATGTAACGTGGGAACCCCGTCGCAAGAACAGTCGGTCTTCGATACGATTGATTCTGATTTCCGTCGACCGCGATTTGTGACGAACGTGTACGAGACCGGGGCTCACAATTGACCATGCCGAGGCCTCTGCGATGAGTCCGCATGATGAACAACCGTGGAGGCGGTTACCAGGTCTGAGGGACATGATGATCCTGGTCGCCACCGTCGCTCTGGGATTGGCTCTCGTAGAGTATTCGCGCGGGGTGAACAAGAGTCCTGGGCGGGCCCAGACCGTCTACGACTGTCGGCTGTACATGAAGATCGTCAACGGCGTCAGCATCTACGTCGTTCCGGCTTTGATGGCAGGTGCAATCGGCTATGCGGCGGTCCGATTGCAACGGCCGCGCCCTCGGTGGAGACGACTGGTCCATCTCCCTGGGACGGTCGGGGTCGGCTCTGTGATTGTGTTCTTGGCCTGGAGCTTTGCGTGGGTAATAGCCCACTTGCTGCGAGGCAAAGCCGGGGGCTTCATCTCGGATCCGACAACGTTCCAGGACGCAGTCTGCGCGAGCTGGGTGGTCGCCGGATCGTGGATGACGCTCTTACTCACCGACCGATGGCACTCTGACGGTTCCTGGATCGACCGCGTCGGGATAGCATTAGGCTTCGCTTGGCTGGCACTCCTACCCTTATGGTACGCCTTGCCACTGCTCGCCCGATGACCGAGTCGCGTAGGCCGGGTCGAGACCTACAAATGGCACGGGTCGAGTACGAATCAAATCTTACGAGCCGAGGCGCTCAGCTGCTTACCTGCGCTCTCCTGCAGCGACCAATAGCGTCGAGCGTGGATGCTTCGGTCGGATCGACCGAAGCGTCGGACGGTCGCCTTGCGCGCTTCGGCCTGATCGACCGAAGCATGGAAAGCTGGCTTCAGATCATCATGCTCCGACCTGAGATTCTGCTCCGTTGTCGAAACCCTCAATTAGCCGATGATCACCCTCCACCGGCTAGCTGCTAGAGTAAAGAAACCCGTCGCAGGACTTTTTTTGAGATGAAGTCGCGAAGCTGGCGGCGTGGTAAACATAACGGCCGTTTGATTGATGACCGCCGAAGCACGCGAGGAAATCGATTCGCCACCGATGACAGAGCCACGAATAAAGAAACCGTGGGTTTGAGTGACGGCACCCCAGTGCTAGAAGCGCCACCCAATCCCGAAGTCGATCGATGCCTCGAACTCCGTTGGGCTGCGCGCCGGGCGCGCGTCGGTGTCGTCGGACCGAGGCGCAAGAGGAAAGAAAGGCGACTCGCTGGGCCGCACGACTCTAGTTGCTCGTCGGTTGACGACAGCGTCTGAACATGAGTGAGCCCCAGCCTGGCGACGAGACTGAGGCCGGGTCCTGAAGAAGGAATGCGCGGTGTGTCACACCAAAGCGGCACGAGGGCCGAAAGGAGACGCGCTTCCTGGATCAGCTCGCCGAATCGCTCTTTGAGGCGGTGCAGCACACGCGACTTGGCCATGCGGACTGGGTCGGGCTGAGCGCCGGACTGGCGGCGCCGTCAACCGGGGACCGCCCTTCCAGGAGGGCCACCACGCATCCCCTGCCGGAGACCTACTTGACGCACTCGATGAAGGCCACCGGCGGGTGGGCGAGGAAGTCCGCCCAGTATTCCCGGCCGAACTCGCGCAGGCCCTCGGGCGAGACCTCAGCCGCGTGCCAGCGCAGCTCGCGCAGGCCCGCCGCGCGGAACGCCTCTTCCATCGTCCCCGCGCTGAGGTAGTAGTTCGTCACCTCGAAGGAGCCTTCGGGCAGGAAGAACTCCAAGACGACGGGCGCACCCTCCACCAACTCCCCCTCGACGCGCCTCGAGAAGCCGTAGGCGCGGGCCGCAGGGAAGGCGACAATCGGCTCTGCGGGGTTACTGTTGGCCGTCACGAAGTCGCCCGCCGGGCGTCAGCGCGCGGGCCACCGCCCGGCACATCTGCGCCAGCTCCTCGGCCGAGTGGGCGTAGTTGAGCAGGTACGCCGCGAAGGCCAGGTCGAACGTCCCGGGCGCCTCCAGCGTCCGGACGTCCCCCACGCGGTACTCGACGCCCAGCGGCCGCCGCGCCTCCTCTGCCTCGGCCAGCCCGATCATCGCGCGCGACAGGTCCACGCCGACGATCCGCGGCGCCCTGCTGCCGGAGTGCGCGAGTGTAGTACCCCTCCCCGCAGGCCAGGTCGATCACCGCCTTCCCCGCCACGTCGCCGACCAGCCGGAGCAGCGTGTAGCGCTCGATGTGCGTCCGCCAGGGCTGGATCCTCGCCCGCTGGTACTGCTCCGCGATCCGGTCGTAATCGGTGTCCATCGTCGCCCTCTCGCTTTTGAGGTCGTCAAGAGCCGCGTGGTAACGCTGCCCCGCCGGGGCGCCGGAGCGTCAGGCCCGAGTATACCAGGAGGGACGTCCCGAAACCGAGAGACCAGGCAGAGTGGTACAGGTCCGTCCAGGACGGCATCACCTCGACCAGTCCGACGGTGGCCAGGGACCCCGGCACGCAGGGGATGACCCCCGCCGTCGGGGCCAGCAGACCGGCGGCGTGGAAGCCGCCCGTGTACCAGCACGACCCGCCCCACTGTTACAACGCCTGCAGGTCGAGCCGCGTCCCGCGCACCAGGAAGTAGTCCGCGATGAGGACGCCGCCCACCGCGCCGAGCAGCGCCGAGTCAGCGATGAGCCACTTGAAGATGTAGCCGGCCGAGTCCTCCACCAGCGCCACGGCTGGATCACGACGCCGACCACCCCGGTGATCAGCGCCCCCACACGGAAGGAGATGCGGCGCTGCCAGAGGTTGGCGAAGTCGTTGGCCGGGCCGCCAGGTTGGTCGCCAGCGTCGCCAGGCCGAGCCCGACGAGTCCCACAACGTGCAACACCGGGCTGCCGAAGCGCGACAGCAGCTGGACCGGGTCCCAGACCGCCTGGCCGTAGATGACGAGAGTCGCTGAGGTGACGGCCACGGCAATGAGCTACGTCAGCTCAATCAGCTTCGGTGTCGTCGGACCGAAGCGAGATAGTTCGGGGCGACTGGACGCCGCTAGAACTTCTTTTCGCCGGCACCTGAGGGCTCAATCTCCTTCGCCGGGCCGCCCCGCGAAAGTTCGAATGCCGTCGCCAGTCGCTTCCGCAACCAGCGGCGGGTTTTGAGTTTGTGAAACAGTCGGGGCGACAAGACACAGTTACAAATTCTGTGACCGTTCATCGGTCTAGTTGCGCCCTGTGTACCGTAAATCTTGCGCACCACCACCGCCACCAACGAAGGACGATTCGTACTCCGTGGTGCAGTCCCTCTTTTGCATCCAAATCGCGCAGCCTGAATCCCGGCTCGGCTCGTGGATGTCACTTTTTGCGTGCGGCTTTCGCGACTTCCCGGTCTGTTCCGACCTTACATCCTTGCTGCGCCGCCTACTTTGTCACTCGCTCAGCCCTGAGGCAACAACGGCGGCGGATCGGTCCCGGCGAACCAAGCCCCGACTGCCGCCTCCAAGTACTCAAACACCGGTCGCCCCTGCTGCGTGCAGGTCGCGATCACCGTCCAGATTCGTTCGCACCAGCGGTTTCCCCGCTCACTCCTGGTCCCCTGCGTGATCAGTCGGTCGATCACCACGAAGCGGATCGCTTGCTCCGCCAGGTTGTTCGTCGGCTCCACTCCGGGGGTCGTCATGAACCGGAAATAACTCGCGCCATGCTTCTCGAACCGGGCCGCCATGTTGCGACTGTGTTTTGTCGCCGGCACGTCGGTCGTGGCACAACTCACAATTCGGAACCGGGCGATTTCCAACTGGCTCTGGAACTGTTTCGCCGAAAAGTGTCCTCGGCGATGGATCACCTTGAAGAGCTCTCGAAGCTCCTCACGCAGTCGTTCTCCATAGGCCCGATCACGAGCATCTGGCAAGGTCGTCAGGAACTTGACATCGCGGATCAGGTGGGCCAGGCAAAACTGCATCGTCACGTCGAACCGATCCATGTAGCTGCGATAGGACGAAAAGTAGTCGCAGCCCAAGACCCCGTCGAACTCGGTGCCGAGCACCTCGATCAACACATCCGTACTTCGCGTCGGATCGATCTTGAACAGCGTGTACAACTCAGCGCGAAAGCACCATGTCCACATGCGGAGGCGGTTCTGCTTGTGGCCAGTTTCGTCGACGTTGAGTTGGTCCTCGTTCGGCAGGCGATCCAGAAGTTCCTGATAGGGCTGCTCGAGCGCACCGGTCACCTTGCCGATGATCGCCGACAGTTGCCCGCGCGAGATGGTCACGTGGACAACATCGCGAAGGAACTTGCGGATGGTCGAGAACGACGCATGACAGACACCCTTGAAGTAGGCGATCAAGGTGGTCAGTCTGCGTCCGACCAGGCGGCCCCGTTCGATCCCGATGGGCAGCGGGGCCGTATAAAGCCTCTGACAACACGCGCACCATCCCGAATGACCGCGGTCCTCTTGAATCGATAGCCGCACCTCATTGATGTCAACCTGCTGGATGATTCGGGGCTCGCTCCAGGCCGCGGGTTCCAACCCCTGGCCGCACCGCGGACAAAGCTCGATCCGATAATCGAAAGAGCCGTCGTTGATGGCCTCGGGCGGGAACGGATCTCGTTCGTGTTCGGGGTGTCCGGGCTGGCCACCGATCTTGCGTAGAGCCTGCCCCTCGGGAGGCGGAGGCTTGGGCGGCTTGACGATGTCGGAAGACTGGGGCTTGGAGGATGTCGCGGAAATCTTCCGCGCCGCCGCGAGTTGCTCCTCGAGTCGAGCGACCGTGGCCTCAAGCGCGGCAAGCCGCCGCTTTTGGGCTTCCAACTCCGCCTGCTGGGCGTTCAACTTGGCCTGCAAGCGCGAACAATTTGGACAAGACTTCCGTGCCTTGGCTTTCATGGCTCGCTATGCGAAATCAACGGCCGCGATTTAGCCATAACTGTACCGGTGAACGAGCACGCGGTTGGATTCCACCTAGTGTTTTTCTTGTAGAATTCCTTCAGGAAAGTGATAATTCGATTTGCAATGCAATTTCCAGCATCTCCGAACATCTTCTTGCTGGTCCGTCTGGTGAGGGGGTGCTCATGGTCTATTTTCACCGATACCTGTTCGCGATATTGATTGTGGGCCTGGTCGGAACTGTGTTGGCTGCCGACGACGAGAAGCCACGGTCTATCAAGGGCTGGGGGAAGGTCATCGATACCGCCGGCGATTGCTCGGTGAAGGGTGACGAAAACCGGCTGACGATCGAGGTTCCGGGGGGAACTCACGACCTGAGTCCCTCTCCCCGTGGATTGCATGCTCCCCGAGTTCTCAAGGACGTCGAGGGCGACTTTTCGGTTCAGGTGAAGGTCACCGGAGATTTCAGGCCAGGCGAGGAGTCGGCTCCCCCAGCACCCAGTTTCTTCAACGGGGCGGGGCTGCTGATCTGGCAGGATTTCGAAGAACTTTATTCGACTCGAGCGTAATGCCTGGTGGTCACCCGACGGGGGCGGATACGCCTGCTATCCGCCGCTGTTCGAGTACTACTGGAAAGGTCAGTTTCAGTACACAAACCCCAACGTAACGAGAGCCAGTTTCTTCAAGGGGCGATCGACCTGGTTGAAGCTCGAGCGGCGCGGGGGCAAGGTATTGGCATCGTATAGCCATGATGGCAAGGAATGGACCGAGGTGAAGCAGATTGACGTCGATCTTCCACGCAAGGTGCAAGTGGGCGTGGCGGCCGTGAACACATCGACCAAGCCCTTCGTCGTCAGGTTCCAGGAGCTGGCGTTAGGCCTGTGATGACCCTTGCGTCCGCGAGCATTCGCGGACGGGGTATCTCCGCGTCGCGGATTCCGTGTGAACGGCTACGAAATTCTTATCGCCGGTGTCCGGGTTTGGAAGCTACCCCGTCGGCGGCTGGATGACGGAAATCCTGTCGAGCACGCGGCTTAGCGATTCACGATGTCTTTCACTCGCTCGGCCAGCGCCGGTGCGATGGTCCCGCCACCCGGCGCCATCTTGTTCATCACGTAGGCGAAGGTCATGCGGCGATCCACGTCGATAATCACCGTCGAGCCGCCCGTGCCGCCCCAGGCGCACACCCGGCCTTCCGTGAACAGACCATAACCGACTCCGAACTTGAACGGTATGCCCAGCACGAGGTCGATCCCGTTGCTTTGCACTTCGAAGATCCGGTCGATCGTCTGCGGCGAGAGGAGCCGGACGCCATCGACCTCGCCGCAGCAGGCCACCGCCGACTGGACGCCCGCCAGCGAGCGGGCATTGCCGTGGCCGTTGGCCGCGCCGATGTCGGCGCGCCGCCAGCCCTCGGTCGAGCTGTAGTCCGGCCCGGGCATGGTCGGGTTGGTCCAAGTTTTGAACGCCACGCTGTTGGGGTCGAGCTGCGTCGGGTCGAACGGCGGTGGGTTGACCGGCAAAGACGGCGACACCACGTTCGCGACGCGAGGGAACTCCGAGGGCGGCAGGCCGATGTGGAAGTCGGCGCCCAGCGGCCCCGCAATGTGCGCGGCAAAGAACTCACCCAGGCGCTGCCCGGTGATGCGCCGGATCACTTCGCCGATCAGATGGCCGTAGTTCATCATGTGGTAGCCCGAGTCCGTCCCGGGTTCCCACCAGGGCGCCTGCGCGGCCAGCAGGGCGGTCGACTTGTCCCAGTCGTACAGGTCTTCGAGGGTGATTCGCTGGTCCCAGCCCGAGACCCCCGAAGTGTGCGACAGCAGATGGCGGACCTTGATTCCGCCCTTGCCCCGGGCCGCGAACTCAGGCCAGTACGAGGCGACGCTCGCGTCAAGGTCGAGTTCGCCGCGGTCGACCAGCACGAGCGCGGCGAGCGCGGTCATCGCCTTGGTGGTGGAAAAGACGTTGGCGATCGTGTCCTCGGTCCACAGCACGGTGCGGGCCTCGTCGGCCCAGCCGCCCCACAGATCGACCACCATCTCGCCGTCGATGTTGAGGGCGAGCGAGGCGCCGAGGTCTTCCCCCGACTCGAGCTTGGTGGCGAACAGCTCGCGCAGGGGGTCGAATCGAGCGCTGCACGTGCCGCCTAGCGCCCTCGGGTGATCGCTCATGAGGCCTCCGTTTTGCAATCGCAGTTGAAGCTGACGCCGATGTGGCATGGCCGATTGTAGGTGACTGTCCTGCTGCCCAACAGGTATTCCAACGACGGGGCGACTGGATTTTAACCCCGCGTGGCCGTCTACCTGATGCCCTACCCTGCTTCGGTGTGATCGACCGAAGCGTCCAAAGCTGGATTCAGTTCAACACGCTCCAATCTGAGATTCTGCTCCCTTGTCGAAACTCTCGCATAGCCGATGATCATACCTCACCCCCTTGCCGCTCGAGTTAATAAACCCGTCGGAATGCTTTGGGGTGGGCTTTTTGCGATCATGCCGCCCAGTCACCGGAGCAATAAAGAAAACGTACGATTGGTTTACCGACTCCGGAGGACGGCTGTAATTGGTAATCTCTCCATTCTTACGCGGCGAAACCGATGCAAAGGATACTCGCAAGAGATTAGCATCAATCCCTGAACGGGGTGAGTGATGGGTAGGCAGGATGAGCGATCGCCGATGTAACGGGTCACGAAGCAGATTAAGCATCTGAGCTTCCCGCACGCGACGGCGAACAGCCTAGCCGGTTCGGCCAGTCTCAATTGACGGGGCGGATCGCACTCGCGTGGGAATCGCGCTTCGACGTTCGCTTCCGTTTCGATTGACGACGTTCGCCCGGGCTGTTGAATCTGTTGTGTCTGACCCAGGCGAGCGCACTGCGCGACCTGCGATTTGATCGAACCGCCGGATTACGGTCCGGGTAAGCCATGCAGCCGCCGCCGTATAACCGAATATCGCGATCAGCAGCGCCATCAGCACCCGGCCCGCTCCCTCGTTGGAAGCAATCCCCAACACGGTAAGGTAGCTGAAGCTGCCCTGCCCAAGCGCCTCGGCAAATTCTCGGTATGCGATGAGGCCAAGGCAATTGACCAACGGTATCGAACCAGCCCCCATGACGACCGACGTCATTCGGCTCGGCCAATAACAAAGCACGAATGTGCCTGTCAACAGGATGAGCGGTACGATCGTCCGAGTTGTCGCGTGCGCGACGTTGCGCGAGATCAGGGAGGCGTGCATTCCCAGCACCGCGACAAACCAAAAGGAGGCGAACAACAAAGCCAGCGCCGCCAACACCCCCAGTGGGTGAAGCGCGCCGGTCAGCATTCCGGCCGACCAGAGTGCCAAGAGTAGGGCAATTCCACCACGGGTCTTCCACACCGCGCCAAGCATCTTGGCCGTGAGGATCTCGCGCCCGCCGAGCGTGGTCACGAGCAGGCTCTCCCAGGTCGAGCGCGCGCGTTCCGCCGCGACTCCCTCGGCGGCGGCACCGGCGACAATGAGCAGGCAAACCAGTTCGATCACCGACGTGATGCCCCGCAGGTAGTTGTTGAACTCCCACCGGCTGGCGTCTGGCGCGGTGCGGGAAGCGCCGTATTGCCACCACTCGACCAGCGCCGGCGCCCCGACCCGGTAGGTCACGTAAGCGATCCAGCCGAAGATCGCGACGACAGCGAGAATTCCCAAGAGATCGGCAACGCCGCCGGACTTGGCGGTGTGGATCTCCTTCCAGAGCACCGGCCGATCGCCGCAACTTGGCCGGCTCATGAGTCGCCAACTGTGCCGGGCTCGGGCCCGCGCTCGACCATTGCTCTCGCCGTCCTCCAGCTTGCGAGCAACGGGCCGCAGGCGCGCAACCGCCAGGCCGATCAGCAATGAGCCCCCGGCCATCTGGAGCCCGATCATCCAGAGGAGCTCGTCCTGGATCCAAACGATCGCGTCATGCATTCGCCCTCCCGTCACGAGTTGGATCGCGAACTGCGCCATCACGCCGGACGGAGAGCTTGCGAGCAGCCAGCGGTTGACCGGAAATACCCATGGTACGAGTCGCGGCGTCGTCCCCCGCAAGAACCCCATCAGCAAAAGCGGGATGATCAACCAGGCGAACATGGGGAGAAGTGCGGCGGCGATCGCTCGACCACTGCGGCGGCAGCCGGTTGAGACCAGGATCGAAAGCCCTCCCACGAAAAACGCCGTGGAGGCCATTCCGGCGCACGCCAGCGCAATCGTCGTGGGATCAAAGCCGCACAAGAGCGGCATCAACACGAGCGCCGGCACGCCGATCGCGAAAGTCGTGGCGAACTGTGCCAGCCCGGCCGTCAGCTTGCCCAGAACGATCTCGGCGCTGGAAAGACGAGTCACGAGCAGGTCGCTGATCGTCCTTCGCTCTCGCTCGCCGGCGATCAACCCGGCCACATAAGCCGGCACGAGCTCGCTCGCGAGCACGTAATGGAAAAAGATGAGCCCGCCAAAGGTGCACCACATGACGGCCCGGAATCCCGCAACGGACAGCGTGCCCTGGTACCGAAGGTACAACACACCGTAGTTGAGCCCGACGAGCAGCAGCATCAGGATCGCGAGCGAGCTGCGCCGACGGTACATCCTCGGCCGTCGCGCCGCCGCAATCAACTCGCGCGTGACGATTGGACCGATGGGCATGAGTGGGCTCGCACGGGGCTCGCTGATCGCGACCTTCAGAATCTATGACAAATGTCGCACCTAACTATTAGACAATAGATCGGCCCGGCTCGCAATGTGAATCGACGGGGACGCAGTGCCGTCATCAGATGGGCCAGGAGACAAACCCAACGGTGGTTGGACCGGCACAGCGAAGCGGTCAACGGGTATACGACGAGTTCAGGCTCCAGAATCCTCGACTTTTCGCCGACATTGGCGACGGCATTCATCGAGCTTTTGTCAGGCCGTTTCCGTACCTCCGGCACCGCTGCGGTCGCTTGGTCCTCACCGAATGCCCCGAAACGCTCGATAAGCAGGACGCCACGTTCGTCGTCCTCAAGGGGCTGGCGCAGGACCGGGATGGCTGGATTTCCCTGGGACCGCTCATGTTCCCGGGGCATTACCTCCAGGTCAGGGATGGCGAACTCTGGACCGGCCCGCGGCAACAGGGGGCCGACTTCCCGAAGAGCGCCACCTTCCGCTTCAACAAGCCGGTTTCCCCCAGTTTGAGGTAAAGGACCCTGGTCCCAAAGAGGTCAACGCCTACATGACCTTCGGACCGGACTACGCGAAAGTCGACATCTCGATCGATGGAAAGCGCCTGGGCCAGACATTCGACGGATTTGCGCCGCAGCTCTCGCCGTCGGACCGGATTTCTCTCGGCAGGCTCGACCTGTCGAAGGGATCGCATGCTATGGAATTCAAGATCGTCGGCAAGAACGAGGAATCCGACGGGAGGTTGGTGGGGATCGATTGCGTGTCGCTCGTCGGAGTCAAGCGGTGAGTGCCGTGGCCGACGACGCGGAAACCGGGCCGCAGCTAGATTCAACCGCCTACCGCGTCCCGCCCGACGGCAGGTGTGGTCCGGTCAGGCCGAGGTTGCACCTCGCCCAATACCCTTATCTAGGACCGAGACCAACGTCGGCGCCGAACGGACCCGGGTCGCGGACCTAAACCCCGCGCTCGTCGGCGGGATTCCGTCGCCAGGTAATAACCTGCGTCGGTCGGATCGACCGAATCGTCGAATGCCGGCTTCAGGTCATCATGCCGCAAGCCGAGGTTTTGCTCCGTCGTCGAAACCCTCGCACCATCGATGATCATCCTCCATCGGCTGGCTGGTACAAAAAAGAAATCCGTCGCAGTGGGTTTTTTGAGATGAAGTCGCGAAGCTGGCGGCGTGGTAAACATTACGGCCGTTTCCTTTACTCACTTAACTCGCCAACCAGAAAGGAGCCGCACAATGTCCGCCACTTCGCCGCAGACGCCGCGACGCACGCCGCATCAGTCACCTTTGCAGCAACGCCGCGTTTCTGCCCGGAAACACATCCGCACAGACTATAACCTCCGTGGACTGGCCGATCGTCGGCGATTACCAGTCTCTCAGTCAGCGCCCACGACTGCCTGCGGCATCCGAAGGCGGATGCCCAAGGTTTAATGCCCGCCGGCGACCCGATTCGACTTCTGCAAGGAGTCGATCAAGTAGGCAAAGTCGTTGGTGCCCGCACTTGGACCCCCGAGCTAATGTTCAAACCCTTCGACGTCTCTTGACCAGCGTATCTAGGTGTGGCCAGAATAACAAACAAACTGTCCTGTTTTGTAGGAGAGTCGATGAAAGCCATCACGCAACCGCGAGCGTTTGAAACCCGGGAGAAGATCCTCCAGGCGGCGGCCCGCCTGTTCGCGCTCAAAGGGTATCACGACGCGAAGCTCGAAGAGGTCCTGGGCACCGCCCAAGTGTCGAAGGGCGCGTTCTTCCACCAGTTCCGCGACCGGGAGGACTTGGGCTTGGCGGTGCTGGACTGGCACATGGAGAAGCGCCGGCAACTGCTCGATGCGATCGAGCAAGAACTGCCGCTCGCCAAGAAGGGCGATCCGCTGGAGCGAGTCTTTCGGCGGCTGGACGCGATCCAGGAAATGGTCCACCGTCGGGAGAACTGCAAGGGGGGCTGCATCATCGGCAACATGAGTACGGCCCTCAGCGATTGCCACGACGGCTTTCGGAAACGTCTGGCCGAGTGTTTCGACGAGATGGCCCAGGAGTTCCGCCCCCACCTGGAGGCAGCGGCACGCCAGGGGCGCGTCACGCGGCGGACGAATACCTGCGAGTTGGCCCGGTTCGTCGTCACGGTCATCGAGGGAGCCATCATGCAGGCTCGTACCCTCGGCGACGCGAAACTGCTTCCCGCGCAATTCGCCTATTTGAAAGAGCACCTGAAGAAATGCCTGGAACCGTGAAACCCGGCGAGTTTTATTCGGGTAGTAGCAGACAGACTAGTTGGTTTGTTTGCTCCCACGCAGAATCTCCATGACCCGCTTCGCTACCCCGCTTATCCGTGCCTCGCTGCTTGCGATGCACTGAAGTCAAACCGGCGACGTCCATCACCCCAGAGCGAACCGATCGCAAAAGGAAAGAGAGCCATGCAAAGAATGAAACGTGGAGTGGATCTGTTCGTGTTCCTCGGCCTCGCGTGCGCACAGGCTGCCGCCCAGGACATCCCCGAGCAGGCGCGGAAGCAGATTGCGCACAACCTGCAAGGCCCCTTCCTGGTGATCCGCGATGCCGTGCAGGAGGAACTGAAGCTGACCGCCGAGCAGAAGGATAAGGTGGAGGAACAGCTCCGGGAACAGCTTCCGGACCTCATGCAGTTCTTCCAATCGCTCGATGGCGTGAAAGGTGAGGAGCGCGAGAAAAAGCTTCACGCCTTCCGGCAGAAGGCGCAGGAGAAACTGACCTCGGTGCTGAAGGCGACGCTCAAGGAAGACCAGAGCAAGCGTCTCCACCAACTGGGGTTGCAACAGGAGGGGGCGTTCGCCCTGCTCCACGGTGGGCCGGAGATTGCGAAAGACCTGAAGATCACGGATGAGCAACGAAAGCAATTCATGGCGGTGGTCCAGGCCATGCAAAAGAAGATCGCACCCCTGATCAAAGAGGCCCAGTCGGGCGGCGATCCGCAGGAGATTCGGCCCAAGGCGATGAAGATTCGCAAGGAACACGAGGGCAAAATCGAGGCCCTCCTCACGGACGCCCAGAAGAAGCGGTGGAAGGAAATGCTCGGCAAGCCGTTGAACCTGGATGAGTGACGAGATCCCCGCCGGGGTGAGTTCAACACTTGCCCCGGCCTGCCACTCCGTGTCTGGCACGAAGCTTTCTGACTCGATGGAGAAACCGATGTCCCGTGACCAAGCACCATCGGAAAACCGCTTTCTGACCCGCCGGGAGTTACTCTGCCGCGGCAGTATGGGCATGGGTGCGCTGGCGCTCTCAGCCATGGCGGGCGATGCGTTCGGGGACACAACGCGCTCGGCCGGGAACTTAGACTCCCCCCTCGCGCCCAAGCAACCACACTTTGCCGCCAAGGCCAAACGCGTGATTCACCTGTTCCTGAACGGCGGCCCGTCCCACGTCGATACCTTCGACCACAAACCGGCCCTCGACAAATACCACGGCCAGGAACTCCCCAGGAGCATGCACCTGGTCACCGAACGCCGGACCGGTACCGTTCTCAGGTCGCCCTTCAAGTTTCAGCGGTACGGTGAAAGCGGGATTGAAGTCAGTGAGATTTTTTCCCACATCGGGGAGTGCATCGACGAAATCGCGTTGATCCGTTCCATGCAGGCGGACGTGCCCAACCATGTCCCTTCGATCCTGCTCATGAACTGCGGAGACGCGCGGTTGATCCGGCCCAGTCTCGGGTCCTGGGTGACCTATGGTCTGGGCAGTGAGAACCAAAACCTCCCGGGGTTTGTCGCATTGCGTCCCGGCGGTTATCCAGGGAACGGGGGCGCCCAAAACTGGCGGGCGGGGTTTTTGCCGGGCGCTCACCAAGGAACCTATATCGATACCCGGTTTACGGACATCGAACGACTGCTTGAGAATACCACCAACCGGCGTGTTTCGAGCGTGGACCAAGGCCGGCAACTCGAACTCTTGCGGGAACTCAATGAACGTCACCGCAAGGAGCGCGACAAGAACGCGCAGATCGAGGCCCGCATCCAGTCCTTTGAGCTGGGCTCGCGCATGCAACTGGAAGCAGCGGAGGCGTTCGACATCAGTCGGGAACCCGAGTCGATCCGCCGAATGTACGGGCCAGGCACCGAGGCCAGGACAATCCTGATCGCGCGCCGACTGGTGGAGCGTGGAGTCCGCTTCGTGCAGGCCTGGATCGGCAGCGATTGGGACCACCACCAGAACCTGGAACAAGGCCACCGCAGTATGGCCAGGCAATGCGATCAGGCGATCGGCGCCTTACTGAAGGACCTCAAACAGCGGGGCATGCTCGACGACACCCTGGTCATTTGGGGAGGGGAGTTCGGCCGCACCCCGACCGTGGAATTGCCCATGGGCCTCCCGAACAACTTGAGGGGCAACGGCCGCGACCATAACCATCACGGTTTCACAATGTGGCTGGCAGGCGGCGGCGTCAAGGGCGGGCATGTGCACGGCGCCACGGATGAATTCGGCTTCCGGGCGGTCGAGCAGAAGGTCCATGTACACGACCTGCACGCCACGATTCTGCACCTGCTCGGTTTTGATCACACCAGGCTGACCTACCGCCATGCCAGCCGGGATTTTCGCCTCACCGACGTGTACGGTGAAGTGGTGCACGAACTGATCGCATGACGTCCCGACGAGGGACGCGCGCGACCCCGTGGACATTCCGAGTTAAGGATGAATCCTGTGCGAAGATCCTTCCTGAGCAAAGCGAGCTGGCTGTTGGTGGCGCTGGGGTTGGTTGCCGGTACGACTCGCACGGTCCGCGCCGCTCCTCTTGACGGTAGCGATGCCAAGGGCGTTGAGTTCTTCGAAAGTAAGATCCGCCCGCTACTGGCGAACACGTGTTATCAGTGCCACAGCCGGCAAAGCAAGAAGGTAAAGGGAGGACTGCTGGTTGACAGCCAGGAGGGGCTGCTCAAAGGAGGCGATTCCGGCCCAGTTTTTGTGACCGGCGATCCCGACAAAAGTCTCCTGATCAAGGCCGTGCGCTACAAGGACGAAGACCTGCGCATGCCGCCGGACGGCAAAAAGCTGACCGGGGCCCAGGTAGCCGATCTCGAAGCCTGGGTGAAGATGGGAACGCCTCTGCCCGGGGCGGGCGTCCAGGAAGACAAGATCCAGGCGAGGGCGCGCACGCATTGGGCCTTACAACCGGTGAAGCGGCCCGCAATTCCAACGGTCAAGAACCAACGCTGGGTGCAATCACCGGTTGATGCGTTTATCCTGGCCAAAATTGAACCTGCGGGAATGCAACCGGCTCATCCGGCGGACATGCGAACGCTGATCCGGCGGACCACTTATGACTTGATCGGTTTGCCGCCGACACCCGAGGAAGTCGCGGCATTCATGGCGGACGAGTCCCGGGACGCGTTCGCAAAAGTCGTGGATCGTCTGCTCGCCTCGCGGCATTACGGCGAGCGCTGGGGCCGTCATTGGCTGGACGTGGCCCGATACGGCAGTACCGACAGTCCCTATGCCTTCACTTATCGCGATTACGTGATTCGTGCGTTCAATGACGATCTGCCTTACGATGAATTCCTGCTTCAACAACTTGCCGCGGATCAGCTTGACCTTGGCAAGAACAAACAAGCGTTGGCCGGTCTTGGGTTCCTGACCTGCGGCCGCCAGTTCGAGAACAACATCCACGACACGCTCGATGACCGCATTGACGCGGTTTCGCGGGGGATGATGGCGCTGACCGTGAGCTGCGCTCGCTGCCACGACCACAAGTACGATCCGATACCCACGCGCGATTACTACGCGCTCCACGGTGTCTTCGCCAGCTCCGTCGAGCCTGAGGAGTTGCCCGTCCTGGGCATTGCCCCCGATCCGAAAGCGTACGCGGGGTATTTGTCGAAACGCAAGCCACTCCAGGCCAAGTGGGATAACTTCATCCGCGAGCAAGAGGCTCTGGTGCTCAAGCAGCACCGCCAGTTGACAGCTCAGTACCTGCTCCTGAGCCGGGAACCGACCAAACTGGCCGAGCTCGACGGCGAGGCATTCGGGTTGAGTGACCGAAAAATACTGCGGACCGGCTCCGTGCGTTGGCTGAAGGCCCTGGAAAAACTGGACGCGGAATCCGATCCGATTTTCGCTCCCTGGTTCGCCTTTGCAGCGCTGCCGACCGCACAATTCGCCGAGCGGGCTCAGGTATTGTCGGCCAGAATCGCGGCCAATTCCCTGGCCCGTCCCCTGAACTCTCTGGTGGTCCGGGCTTTTGCCGGCGAACCACCGAGCACTTTGAAGGATGTGGCGGAGCGCTACGGCAAACTGTTCGAGGATGTGGAGAAACGATCGCTGGAGAGGCGGCAAAGCGATGCCGAAAGCCGGACACTGCCCGAAAGCGAGCAGGAAGCGCTACGCCAAGTGTTCCACGGCGAGGACAGCCCCGGTAACTTGCCGGCCGAATTGATCCGGACTCTCTATAACGTACCGGCGCTCATGCGGATAGGACCGCTCCGTGGAGAAATAACGCGCCTTGACGCCAGCCATCCCGGCGCTCCGCAGCGAGCCATGGCGCTCGTCGACAGTCCGCAGCCGAAGAACAGCCGAGTCTTCATTCGTGGGAACCCGAATCGATTGGGTGAGGAGGCTCCCCGCCGGTTTCTTGCGATCCTGTCGGGGGACAAACGGCAGCCGTTCAGCCATGGCAGCGGCCGACTTGAGCTGGCCAGAGCCATCGCCAGCCGGGAGAATCCCCTCACGGCCCGGGTGATAGTTAACCGCCTCTGGCTCCATCATTTTGGCGCCGGTCTGGTGGCCACTCCCGACGATTTTGGGTTGCGCTCCGATCCACCGAGCCATCCCGAATTGCTGGACTACCTCGCTTGGCGGTTTATGCAAGACGGGTGGTCGCTGAAGAAACTACACCGCTTGATGATGCTTTCCAGCGTCTACCAACAAAAGAGCGACGACAACCTTCGCCATGAGAAGTTGGACCCGGACAACCGGCTGCTGGCGAAAATGAACCGCCGCCGACTCGACTTCGAATCAATGCGGGATACGCTTCTGTTTGTCGCGGGCAATCTTGACCATTCCTTCGAGGGTCGTCCGGTAGATCTGCTCAAACGTGGGACAGCGAGCCGGCAACCCTACTCCAATCGCCGCACGGTATATGGAGTCATCGATCGGAATGACTTGCTTTCTTTGTTCCGGATCTTCGATTTTGCCAACCCGGATATTACCACGGCCCAGCGTGACGCCACCACCGTGCCACAACAATCGCTTTTCTTTCTGAACAGCCCCTTCGTCATGGAACAAGCCAGCAGAATGGTTGACAGGCCCCAATTCAAACGGCTCGATGACGAGACGAAGCGGGTTTGCTACCTCTATCAACTTGTCTATCAACGCGATCCAAGGGCGGACGAAATCCAACTGGGGCTTCGTTTCCTCCAGGCCAAGTCGGCTAGAGCGGACCTCAAAGAGCAGACCCATGCGCAGCAGCCCCTGACTCCCTGGGAACGCTATGGCCAGGTTCTGTTGATGTCGAATGAATTGATGTTTGTGGATTGACCGACCCTCGCGAAAAGAGAGAGAGCGATGCAGAGAGTGACAACAAGTGCGGCAGTATTGGTGTTCGTCAGCCTCGCGTGCGCAGGCTGCCGCCCAAGAAATCTCCGAGGAGGCGCTCAAAAAGCTGCGGCACGACATCGGCGGCTCCTTCCTGGTATCCCGCGACAAAGTACAGGACGAGCTGAAGCTGACCGACGAGCAGAAAGAAAAGCTGGAGCAACACCTCCGGGAACTGCTTCCGGACGTCGTGCGGTTTTTCGAGAACATCCACGACCTGAAGCCGGAGGAGCGAAAGAAAGAACTCCAAGCATACCGCCCGAAGGCGCGGCAGAAGCTGGCGGCGTTGCTCAAGGAAACCCTGAGCGAAGACCAGCGCAAGCGCCTTCGCCAGCTCGATCTGCAACGGGAGGGGCTGCGGAACGGCGAGATTTGGAAAGACCTGCAAGTCACAGACAAGCAACGGAAGCAATTCATGCCGATGATGCAGCAGGCGCAGAAAGAGAGCCAGATGCTGATGGAAGAGCTTCACCAGAGCGGCAAACTCAAGGAGATTCAGCCCAAGGTGATCAAGGTCCGCGACGACCTCGAAGCCAAGTTGGAGGCCCTGCTCACCGATGCCCAGAAAAAGCAGTGGCGGGAAATGATTGGCAAGCCGATGAACATGGCCGACTTGTTCGATTTGTAGGGCCGGTGGCACAGGAAAATGAACAACGAGTGGAGTACAGCGCATGGACCGGCATGTCCTTTTTGGGTTCACCAATGTCGATCAAACGGCCGATCCGAATTACTTCATTCGTTTCCTGGGCACCACCAGTTCCCATGAATCGTCCCAGGGCTGCAAGCGCCGCTCCTTTTCTCTGCTTGAGATCAAGTCCGGGCAGCACATTTTGGAGCTAGGCGGCGGCACCGGCGACGATGCCCGCGCACTCGCGGTTATGGTCGGTCCCCAGGGCCGCGTCGACTGCGTCGATAACAGCCAGGCCATGGTCGATGAAGCCCGGAAACGTGTCGCTGGTTCGGGATTGCCCGTCTTTTTGCAAGTCGGCGACGCGCATCATTTGTCCTTCGCCGACAACGCCTTCGACGCCAGCCGCTCCGATCGGATGTTCATGCACCTCGAAGACCCCTCGCAGTCACTGCGGGAAATGGTCCGCGTTACCAGGCCCGGCGGCTTGGTTCTGGTCTACGAAGTCGATTATCGCGCGGTGCGCTTCATTCGGGTTCATGCCAAGGACCACGGCATGGACCCCGATCGCCTCGGCATCATGGGAGGGAGCTCCGGCGGCTTCCTCGCTCTGTCCATCGGCACCGCCGGCAAGCCCGGCGACCAGGCCGCAAACGACCCGGTCGATCAAGCTTCCAGCCGGGTGCAGGCGGTGGCGTGCTTCAACCCGGCGTGCGATCTGGTCAACTACGGTAAGGTCGGGCGCAGCATTGTCGAGTTCATCCGGTCAAGCCTGGTGCGCAAGCGTTCGGCGTACAGGAGAAGCCGAAAGAGGAGCAGATCATTCGCTCAACTGCCGCATCGAATCGCTGCGTTGGTTAGCCAGCCGACGTGCGCAGTTCGGACTACAGCTTTGCAAGGGCCAGGTGATCCTAACCGGTTCGCCCATGAAATTGTATCCGGTCGCCCCTGGCAGCCGCATCGTCGTCGAAGCGCCGCCCTTGGGAGCGACTTGCGTCGAGATTGATCCCTAGTTCCACAAATTACAGGAGTTCAATAATGGGGTACGATGGCGCATTGGTGTTGGAGTATCTGGCGCGGACGCACCAGACCTCGCTGCTTACCGACCGGGAGAAGCATCTGATCGGTCTTGCCGTGACCATGACGCGGGGCTGTCAGGTATGTACGGGGGGCCGCGTCGAAAAAGCACGAGCGGCAGGCATCGGGGACGATGTCCTGAATGCGTTAATTGATGCTGTTGCCTCCGTCAACGCCGGAGTTTCGGCGGCCACGGCGCGAGAAGGCTTCCGCCTTGCCGACGCGTGCGTGACCGAGCAGTGCGATGATCTCTGTTCGCCGGGTGGCACGACTGCGCGGTGAAAAGCGGCCTGATGAATATGGCACCGCATAGAAGTACCGACGCGCTGTGGGAGCCAAGCTCGAACATTTTGCCTGGCGATTGGTCGGATGATCTGCCGAGCCAGACATTGCTCTCGAATCAGAAGCCGACCGGCACAAACTGGTTAGGGATCTGTGTCGGATTCGATCTCGGGGAAACGGTCGCGGTGGCAATGCATCTCTTGTTCAGTTCGCACTCTGGATACTCTGACCAGACCCTTGTAGCATGACTTGTTCTCAACGCGCTCCTGGCCGGAGATTCGAAGCATGTTGTTTGCGCTCGGACGACTGACTCTCGGTCTGACGCTCATCGCGGCGGCTTCCGGCATCCTCTTGCTGATGGACCTGCATCGGAGGGCCGGGGGGGCCAATCGCGTGCCCCAGGTCGCGATCTTTCAGCAGGCGTCCACTCCCGGACTGGACGAGGGCGTGCGCGGGATGATCGCGGGGCTCGCGGCGAAAGGCTATCGAGACGGCGAAACGGCCGCCATCACGAGGTACAACGCCGAAGGAGACGCGGCGACCGCCAATGCCATCGCACGCGAGATCACCGACGGGCAGTTCGACGTGGTGCTCACATCGAGCACCCCCTCGTTGCAGGCGGTCGCCAATGCCAACAAGGACGGCCGGACCATCCACGTATTCGGCATTGTCGCCGATCCCTACATTGCTGGCGTGGGACTCAAGCGCGAGAACCCCCTTGACCATCCGCGCCACCTGGTTGGCTACGGCATGTTCCTGCCGATCGATCGCGCCTTCGAGCTGGGCGCAAGCTGTACCCGGGCCTGAAACGCGTCGGCGTCGGCTGGAACCCCGCCGAGGCCAACTCGCGCCGTTACACGACCGCGGCGCGCGAGGTGTGCCACAACCTTGGCATCGACCTTCTGGAAGCCCAGGTGGAGAATACCTCGGGGATTGTGGAGGCGTTCAATTCGATCATCGCACGTGATGCCGAGGCGATTTGGATGGGCGGCGACGTCACCGTTTCCGGTGCCGTGGATACGATCCTCAAGCTGGCCAAGCGCGCCCGCATTCCCGTATTCTCGATACTGCCGGGCGATCCCCAGCGTGGCACGCTCTTCGATATGGGCATCGACTACTTCGAGGCCGGCAAGCTGAGCGGCGAGCTGGCCGGAAGTATTCTGAGTGGGGAGGACCCGGCCACGATTGCCATCCGCGACATCGTAACATTGCTGCCGCGCCGATTGATCGTGAACCGGCGGGCTTTGATGGGCTTGCGCGACCCATGGCGCATCCCGCAAGACGTGGCGAGCAGGGCCACAACTTTGGTCGATGAGAGCGGCGTGCACGAGCAAACGCATGGAAATCAAGACACTGCCAGGCCGTGATCACGTCGAGATGAAGGTCAAGGGACGGCTGGATGGCTACTGGTCGGACCATCTGGCCGCGACGCTGGAAGAGACCGTGCGCGGCGGCAGTCACCGCATCCGGCTCGACCTGTTCGCGGTGGACTATCTCAGCTCGATGGGCGTCGCCGTGCTGGTGCGCTTCTACAAGGAGCTACGGGCAATTGGCGGCAACTTCAAGGTCTGCAACCCATCCGAACAGGTTCGCGAGGTACTGACGCTCTGCGGCGTGGCCGCCATGCTGGTCTCACAGCGCGGCGGCGGGGTGGAAAGCCCGGGTGAAGAAGCGGCGACGACCTGGAGCCTCGAGGTGCCCGCGGCGGGGATTCCCCACGAGCGACCATGGGCTGTCTTCGAGTTATTCGAGCAGGCCAATGGCGCCCGACTCGAATGCCGGACTTTCGGCGACCCCGTCTTGCTGCGCGGCTGCCAGTTTCGCGAGTCGGATTGCCGGACACTTTCGATCCCGGAAAACAGCTTCGCGCTCGGGCTCGGCGCGCTGGGCCGGCGCTTCGAGGATTGCCGTGGTCGGTTCGGCGAGTTTCTGGCCGTGGCGGGAGCGGCGGCCTACCTGCCGACCGATGGCACCAACGTGCCCGACTATTTTTCGCTCGGGGGAAAAGCCGCGCCGAGCGTCCAGGCGTGCTACGGGCTCGTTTGCACCGGGCCGCTTGCCCGGCTCGCGCGCTTCGAGGCCAGGCCCGGAGTCCGCCCGGTGCTGCTCTCGGAGATCGTGGCGACGGCGCTCGATCTTGCGGGCGCCAGCGGCCTGGGCATGGTGCTCGCGACCGAATCGGTCGGGCTCATCGGGGCGGCACTACGGCGCTCGCCGGCCCTGGAAGCTGCCGAGGACGCGCCCTTGCGCATCCGGAGATCCGCAACTGGCTCACGTTCACAGCCGAACGAGCTTTTCCCCATTGCGTGGCCCTGATCGTCGGGGTCGCCGCCCGGCAGCCGTGCCCCGAGCTCGCCCCGCTCCTGCGGCCGCTGGGGCGCGATGCCACGCTGCTTGGCCATTTTCATGCCGCGGCCTTCTCCTACCGCAGCTTGCCCAAGGGCTCGATCGAATTGGCCCGAACCGTGGCCGCGCTCTTCGAGACCCAGCGGCTCCAGGGGCTGCTGCACCTCCTGGGCGACCAGCGGGAGCAAACCGGACTGGGCGAGAGCGAGTTCGTCCGCGGCGCCTGCTGGTTCGGCCCGATTGAACACGTGGCCACTGACTGAAACGGAGCGACCATGACCGTACTGATCAGTGCCCTGACCATCGGGCTGATATTTGCACTCCTGGCGCTGGGCGTATTCATCAGCTTTCGCATTTTCGCTTTCCCGGATATCACCGCCGACGGCTCGATCACGCTGGGCGCGTGCGTGACGGCCGCCCTCGTCGCCAACAGGCACGCCGAGCCGTTGGTGGCGACTCTGGCTGGTCTGGGATGCGGCATGCTGGCCGGAGCGGCGACCGGGATCCTCCATACACGCTTCAAGATTCAAGGGCTGCTGGCCGGCATTCTGGTGATGACGGCGCTCTACTCCATCAACCTGCACGTGCTCGGGCGCAGCAACTTGCCTTTTGAGGAGCAGACGACGCTGGCGACTTACAGCGAACGGGCGGCCGCAGCCATTCTCGGCGGGCGCACTGGTGTGAATGTGCTCGGCTGGCCAGTGCCCACCCGCGACCTCGCAATGCTGCTTTTAGCCCTGGCGATCACAACCGTCACCGGCGGTGTTCTCTACGTCTTTTTTCGCACCAACCTGGGCACGGCCATGCGCGCCACCGGGGACAATCCGCAGATGATCCGCGCGCTCGGGGTCAACACGGGCAACATGATGATCGCCGGATTGGCGCTCTCCAACGGGCTGATTGCCCTCTCGGGGTCGCTCTTCGCTCAATACCAGGGATTCGCCGACGTGCAGATGGGGATCGGCATGGTCGTCTGGGGGTTGGCGAGCGTGATTATCGGCGAGGCGTTGGTCGGTGCCGGCCACCTGGGCCTGACGATCGCCGGCGTGGTCATGGGCTCGCTCCTGTTCCGCCAACTCGTCGCCATCGCTCTCCGCGCCGGCCTGAATCCCAACAACCTGAAGTTGATCACAGCGCTGTTCGTGGTTGCGGCCCTGGTATTGCCGACCCTTCTGGGCCGACTGAAACGCGATGCCGCCAACCGAGCGCGACGTGTGTCAAGGATAGCGGCGACGCCGTCACCCGATGTCGCTGCACCAAATTAGTGTCGCCTTTCGCGGCGCGAAAGGCGACTTTCCCGGTATAGTGATCTACGTCCCGATCCAAAGCGTGAGGAGGTGTGCCCGGAGCATGCTCGATATCTGCGGCCTGACCAAGACATTTCACGCCAATACACCCAACGAGGTCCGCGCGTTGCAAAACGTGAGCGCGACGATCGAAGCCGGTTCCTTCGTGATTGTCATTGGCACCAACGGATCCGGAAAGTCTTCGCTCTTGAACGCCGTGGCGGGGACGTTTCTCGTGGATTCGGGCAGCCTTGCCGTGGCCGGTCGCGACGTGACGCGCTGGCCCGAGCACCGCCGGGCGCGGCTGGTTGGCCGGGTCTTTCAAAACCCGTTCAGCGGCACGGCGCCAACCATGACGATCGCGGAGAACCTGGCCCTGGCCGCCCGCCGTGGGCTGACGCGCGGGCTCGGCTGGGCCCTCGGGCGTGGCGCGCGGGCCGAATTTCGCGACCGGGTGCGACGGCTCAACCTGGGCCTGGAAGACCGGCTCGACAACGCCATCGGCAGTCTCTCGGGCGGTCAGCGCCAGGCATTGACGCTGCTCATGGCCACCTGGCTCAAGCCGCAATTATTGCTTCTGGATGAGCATACGGCCGCCCTCGATCCCAAGAGCGCGGATCAGGTGATTGCCCTGAGCGAGCAGATCATCGAACAGGAGCGGTTGACGACGTTGATGGTGACGCACTCGATGCAGCAAGCGGCGTACCTGGGTGACCGGCTGCTGATGATGTACCGCGGCCGGGTCATTTACGATCTCAGCGGCGCGGAGAAGCGGCGGCTTCGGCCCGAAGATCTTCTGGCCCGATTCGAGGAGCTCCGCCGCGGCGAATTGCTCGATGAGAGCGCGGCGGCGATGCTGGAGAGCTGCTATATTTGAGGCGTCAACGGGGATGCCGTGGTATCGGTCTCTCCGCGTCCTTCAGCCAGGTTGCGCGGCGCCCAACGCGGCATAGCCGCAACCCAGGGATCGGGGGACAGAGCCCCCTCCTACACAAATCGCCGCGCGGTGCCGGCCTCTTGTAGGAGCCGGCTCTGTCCGGCGATCCCAAGATGTGCGCATCGTGCGGAGATCTCTTCGAGAAAGAATCTGAGAGGCTGCGCAGCGCGAGGCCGTCGGAAGTGACCGTAAACTCCCACGGCTCGAAGCCTCGAGCGGCCACTTGGCAAGCTGAAATTGACCCAGCATCGCTTTTGCCGATAATAGGGTACGGATCTAACAAGGTAGTCTGTTGCCGGCAACCCCAGTGGAAAATTCTCTCAAGGACACCGTGCGCTCATGCTGCCTGAAGCCGAGAAACTCGAGATCGAACCGATCGAGATTCCCAAGGTACGGCGAAATCCTTGGGCCGTGGTCAAGATCATTGCGGCTCTCTTGTTCCTGGGAGGCGCGGTCTGGACCTGGCAAGCCGGTTATCGCCCCGCGACCTTTTTGGGGAAGGCAGAGGCGCTGGTGCGATTCGTCGAGATCGACGTCGGGGACATCGATCTCGTCGTGGTCGAGAGTGGCACGATCGAGAGCGCCAACAACGCGACCGTTCGCTGTCAGGTCGAGGCTTTGATCGGGCTGGTCGGAGGCACCGATGCCACGACCGGAAGCGGGCGTGGGGCCACAGGAGGGGCTGGGATCTCAGCCGCGGGCGGTTCTGGCGCCCAGGGTGCTGCCTCCGGGACAACCGGCACGGCGGCCACCGGGACGAGCAGCTCAACCTCCAAGGCGAAATCCACCAAGAAAGCCGGTTCGTCGTCGACTTCCAAGACGGGAACATCGAGCTCGAAGAGCTCATCCACCTCCTCGACATCCTCGAGCTCAGGCTCATCGTCCGCCTCGAGCGGTTCCAGCACCTCGACGACGTCCAGCTCGACGACGGGGACGACCGCCACGTCATCGAAGCCGGTGATTCGGAGCTTCACGTATACGGTCGTTGCCCACACACCCTTGCGACCCGTGACGCCGAAGGCGCCCGAGACGACAGCGGCCGGCAAGCAGAACCAGGGCGGAACGGGGGCCGGCGGTGGCGCAGGCGGTGGTCGAGGCGGCCGAGGTCCTCGAGCCGCCGCGGCGGCCATGCTCGGCGATGAAAAGCCCGGGTCGACCCGCATCGTCGAGATCCTGCCCGAAGGATCCCGGGTCAAGGCCGGCGATGTGGTCTGCAAGCTCGACTCGTCGTCCTACGAGGACGAAGAAAAAGCCCAGCAGATCCGATTTCTCCAGGCCAAGTCCTATCTCGATCAGGCGACCTCGATGCTCGAAGTGGCCAAGATCAGCCTCGAGGAGTATCGCGACGGCATCTATCCCCAGGACCAGCAGCTTGTGCGGCAGTACATGCAGACCTGCGAGCTTGAAAAGGACCGCCTGACGCGAAATTTGAAATGGTCGGAGAAGATGTTCAAGAAAAGCTTCCGTACGGCTTTCCAGGTCAAGGGAGACGCGCTTGCGCTCGAGCAAGCCTCGATCGCGCTGAGCGAGGCCAACGGCATGTTCGCTCGCCTAGTCAAGCAAACCGGCCCCAAGATCCTCAAGTCGCTCGAGGCCAACGTGCGCCGATCGAATCCGATCGGCTGACGCAGGAAGCCTCGTTTAGCCTGGAAAAGCAACGGCTGGAACGAATCCGGCGCAATATCGAGCACTGCACGGTGAAGGCGCCTGGCGACGGGATTGTCGTGTACGCAAACCAAAGCCTTTTCTTTGGCATGGTGAATATCAACATCGACCAGGGTGTAACTCTGCGCCAGGACCAGCCAATCTTCAATTTGCCCGATTCCAAGCACATGCGGGTCAAAGCCAGGATCAACGAATCCAAGATCAGCATGGTTCATGCCGGGCAATCTGTCTTGATCAAGATCGAAGCCTACCCCGACCGCCCCCTGCGCGGGGTCGTCGCCGAGGTGATGCCGATCTCGATTCCCCTCCTGGGCTCGGATGTGCGGATCTATTACGCGAATGTCGAGATCCTCGAAGGCTTCGACGACCTTCGACCAGGATTGAGCGCCAGGCTGGTCTTCGAGGTTGAGTCGCGGCGGTCGGTCGCGCGTGTGCCGGTCGAATCCATCCGCTGGGTCAACGAGCGGCCCTACGTCGCCCTCTACGACCGCGCGGCCGCGCCGGACGGAGGGCAACCCTGGAAGTGGCAGCCCATCCAGATCGGCCTCTCTGACCTCTCCTTCGCCGAGGTCCTGGGCGGCCTCCAAGTCGGTGATCGGGTCGTCTCGCTGCCGGGTAGCCTCCCTCCGCCGGGACCGGAGATCCAGCGGCCAACAACCGTCGCCGACGTATCGCTCGATTCCGCAGGCAATTGAAGGCGTCGCGACGGAGACCGACCGATGCCGTCACCCTTCCCGGGCATGAACCCGTACATCGAGCAGGATGCATACTGGCAGGATTTCCACCTCGAATTCCTGCCGGCGATCCGTGAGCGACTCGTCGTCCAGGTGCGCCCGAAGTATATCGTTTTGCTGGATGAGCACATCTACGTCCACGAGCTTCCGCGCGAGCCGCGCCGGTTGTCGGGCGGGGCGACGTCTCGCTCGCGGCGCCGCCTCGGCCGAGCTCCGAGGAGAGTTTCGGTGTCGGAGTTCTGGAGGCCCCCGCGCAGGTTCAGATCCCCGCGCAAGACGTCCGCCGCGTCCCTTTCGTCGAGAGCAAGTTTCGTGCATGGCCTCTATTGGGTCTATTCGGTTCCACCCCGATCGATCAGGGTGCTCGGTTGCGGCATATTTGCCCGGCACAAGACAGAGACCTTGAGTCACCAGCACCAAGGCGGGGATAATGATTGGGGTGACTCTCGGATTGGCTGTGCTGGCGCGATACCGATCAATGCTCGCGACGGAGGCAGACTCTCATGAGTACGGTGATTCAGTATCCGCACTTGACCATCGATGATGACGGAGCGGCGCGAATTGAGCGGACCCGGTACAAGGTGATTCATCTGGCCGGTGAACACTATCACTACGGTTGGTCGGCCGAGGAGATGCTGCGCCAGCACCCGGATCTTCGGCCGCAGCAAGTCCACGCGGCCCTCACTTATTTCTACGATCACTTCGATCGTCTCGTGGCGGAGATGCGAGCATCGGCCGAGGTGGCAGAAGCCGAGCGCGAGAAGCAAGCCCTGTCGCGCGCCACGCTTCTGAAGCGGCTGTACCCGGGGAACGCGTGACTATGCCCACGCCTATCTACATGGACGTGCACGTTCCGATCGCCATCACAGAAGGGCTTCGGCGACGAAACATCGACGTGCTCACAAGCCAGGAAGACGGGACCGCGGAACTGGATGACGAACCGCTCCTGGCCCGAGCGACCGAACTCGGCCGGCTCTTGTTCACGCAGGATTAGGAGCGCGGCTTACTTCACATTCTCCGTGGATCGCCATGGCGACATCGAGCACTGCACGGTCAAGGCACCTGGCTACGGGATCGTCGTGGACGCAAACCAGAGCTTGTTCTTTGGCCTGGTGGACATTGGCATCGGTCAGGGAGTCACCGTGTCGATATCCTCGCCGGCTTCGACGACCTTCGACCAGGTTTGAGCGCCACGCTGGTCTTCGAGGTCGAGTCGCGCCGTTCGGTCGCGCGTGTGCCGGTCAAATCCATTCGCTGGGTCAACGAGCGGCCCGACGCGGCCCTCTAAGACCGCTCGGCGGCGCAGGACGGAGGGCGCTCTGGAAGTGGCAGCCCATCCAGATCGGCCTCTCAGACCTCTCCTTCGCCGAGGTCTTGGGCGGCCTCCAAGTCGGTAATCGGGTTGTCTCGCTGCCGGGCAGCCTCCCTCCGCCCGGACCGGAGATCCAGCGGCCAACAACCGTCGCCGACGTAACGCTGAATTCCGCAGCGATTGAAGGCGTCACGATGGAGATCGCAGCGATGCCTTCACCCTTCCCGGGAATGAACCCCTATATCGAGCAGGATGCATACTGGCGGGATTCCCACCTCGAATTCCTGCCGGCGATCCGCGAGCGGCTCGTCGCCCAGGTGCGGCGGAAGTACATTGTTTTGCTAGATGAGCGGATCGAAGTCTACGACGCAACCAGCTACGCCGACTTCATCTACGCCGGCCGGCTCGATCCGCCACTTTCATCCCGAGATGCCGCGTGGGCGCGGAGATTCCTGCCGGCGACGCGTTGACAGATAATGGGACTGACCAACGCCTCCGAACCGCAATGGGGAAATGCCTTCGCGATTTTGACGGGGAAGCCAATCATGTCGTTCGACCTCCAGCCCTTCTTGCGAGGCGCGATTCTTCACCTCCGGCCCCTCCGACCAGAGGATTACCGCGACCTTTATGCCGTCGCTTCCGATCCGCTAATCTGGGAGCAACATCCGAGCAGCGACCGCTATAAGGCAGATGTTTTTCAGAGATTCTTCGAGGACGCCTTGAAATCCGGCGGAGCCTTGATTGCCATTGATCCCAGAGATGGCAAGTTCATCGGGTCGTCGCGATTTCACGGATACGACGAAGAAAAAAGCGAGATCGAAATCGGCTGGACCTTTTTGGCCAGGTCCCACTGGGGCGGCATTTACAACCGGGAAATGAAGCAGCTCATGCTGCGGCACGCCTTCCGGTTCGTGAAGAGCGTGATCTTTCTTATTGGCCCCCAGAATCTGCGCTCGCAGCGGGCCATGGAAAAGATCGGCGGAGCTCGGGACGGATCGCGGAAAGATAGCAGCGGCCGGGACAGTTTTCTCTACCGAATCACAGCTCCACTTTAACCCTCCGCTTAGGAGCAAGATTACGATTAAGGCTCAATCCGCCGGCTTAACTTTGTCATCGTCGCTTATGGGAGACGGAGCATGCAAGGAGATCGAAAAGCCTGGTTCAAGGGCGGCGACGCCCAGTGTAGCGTCATGCCGCCGCCGCGTGACCGGCCCTACCGGGTGATCCTTTTGGGGCCGCCGGGGGTCGGCAAGGGGACGCAGGCGGAGTTGCTCTGCGAGACCCTGGGAACGTGCCACCTATCCACGGGCGACGTTTTCCGGGCGGCCCAGTGCGAGACGGAACCGAGCCCGGCCTTGAGGTCGGCCGTGGACGCCATGCGGCGCGGGGAGCTCGTCTCGGACCTATTGGTCGTTTCGATGGTGCAGGAACGCGCCGGCTGCCTGCGCTGCGGGGGCGGGTTCCTTCTCGACGGGTTCCCGCGCACGGTGGCCCAGGCCGAGGCCCTGGACGAACTGCTCTGCGCAGGGCGTCATCCTGGACGCGGTGCTGAGCTACGACCTGCCGCTGGACGCGATCGTCGACCGCCTGAGCGGCCGCCGCAGTTGCCCCGGATGCAAGGCGATCTATCACGTCACGACCCGCAAGCCTCAAGTCGAAGGCGTCTGCGACCAGTGCGGGGGCCGTTTGGTCCAGCGCGATGACGACCGCCCCGAATCGATCCGGGTCCGCATGAGCGCCTACGAAGAGAGCACCAAGCCGCTTTTCGACTACTACCAGCGGCACGGCAAGCTCGCGATGGTCTCCGCGGCGGGCTCGCCGGCCGAGATCCTGGAACGCTCGCTCCGTGCCTTGAACGATCGGTTGGCGAGCTGAACGACCCGCACTAATGCTCACGTGGATCGCCTCAGTGTCAGAGATGAGATTCATACAGGGCTGCGACGAAGGCCGCACCGCAGACCATGAGCACCACTATCCAGCCTGACAGCGTCTTAACCACGGAACACGCAGCGCGGCCGAGCCGCAGCCAGATGGCCAGGGAGGGAGTCCGGATTTTTAACCACGAAAGGCACGAAAGACACGAAAAGGGGAAGGATGTCAAGTTGGCGGTGCAGCACGATCAGCGTCCCCCGTCGGAACCAGTCCAATTTGGCCGGAGAGGGAATCCGGATTGTTAACCACGAATAACACGAATCTTACGAATGGGACAGCGGCCTGTTGGGGATCGTTTGGCGAACCGGTCGTGATCGTATCTCCTGGCAAGCACTCGCTAGTCCGCTTCGGCATTTATTCGTGAGATTCGTGTTATTCGTGGTCAATCCACCCGCGCCGGCGGTGCAACCGACACCGAGGTGAAAGAAGCCTTTTGGGAATCGGGGGGATCTTGTCCCAGAGTTCGTCGGGAACAGGCGGTGGATCGTTCATGGCGACGATTGATCGCGATCACCGAATTTCGGCAATCCCAGGCTGTGAACGGCGGCCGCCCCCGAGCCATCCACTCGTTTTCGTCAAGATCAGCGGATAATATCAAGTCACGGACTATCCCGGCTCCCGCACCCTCTCTTGACCTGGGTCGTGAACATGTCCATTCCGCCGGCCACCGAAGTTGTCGCCGCGCCGGCGGAGTCGATCGTGCCCTGGCAGGTCGGCGACCTGATCCCGCCGCCTGTCCTCGATCGGCGACACTGGGCCGAGCTGATCGGTCCCGGCGTCCTGGTTGCCGGTTCCGCGGTCGGGGCTGGCGAGTGGCTCTTCGGTCCCGCGGTCACGGCCCAGTACGGCGGCACGTTCCTCTGGCTCGCCACGTTCAGCATTGTCTTGCAGGTTGTCTACAACCTGGAGGTGATGCGATACGCCCTCTATTGCGGTGAGCCGATCTTCATCGGCTTCTTCCGGACCCGGCCCGGGCCCCAGGTTCTGGTTGCTCTGTTACATGACGCTGTTCCTGGCGCACATCTGGCCGTTCATGGCATCGAACGCGGCGGTGCCGCTGGCCTCGGCGATGATCGGACACCTGCCGGGCAGCGGTGTTGTTCGCGTGGCGGGCGTTACCGTGTCGGAGGTCATGCTCGTCAAGGTGCTCGGCTACGTCGTCTTCTTTGTCGCGTTCTTGCCGCTGGTCTTCGGGGGAAAGATCGCTTCGATGCTCGAGCGCCTGATGCTGGTCAAGCTCGTGGTCGTTTTCGGGTTTCTGCTCTTCGTCGGGCTGTTCATGGTTTCCGCGCGCAACTTCTACGAGATCGTCTCCGGCTTCTTCCGCGTCGGGTCGGTGGCCGTCCGTGCCGACACGGTGATTTCCGCTCCTCATTTTTCGCTCCGCGAGCGAGAGCGTTCATCCGAGTACACGGTGCAGGGGACGCTCGAGGAGGGCCAGCCCGTCGTCACGGCGTTCATCATTCGCCACGGCGAGTCCTCCAGGCGGTTTGAGACGGGAGCCAGGCTCCCCGACGAAACCGGGCTCGAAGCCCGATTCGCGCGTCTCACGGAGCGAGCGACGGAGCTCGCTCGTCGCGGCGGCTTCTTCGTCGAGTCCGTCGACCCTGCCACCGGGAGCAAGGTCAGCGTCGAAGGGAGCATCCGCTCCGACCAGACCTGGCAGCCCAGCCGCTGTAGCATCACGCAAGGCCCGGAGACGCGTGTCTTCGAACACCCGGAAGACGTCCCCGCGGCAGGATGCCGAGCAGGATTCGTGCCTGGGTTGCCAATCAGGGTTTCGAGCGAGTCGGACTGCTGGGCTTCTGGTGGCGGCATGGCCGCCTGCCGGACGTCGACTGGTCTCTGCTGGCGGCATTCGCCGCGATCGCAGGGGCGGGCGGACTCTCCAACGCCCTGTTCTCGAACTACGCTCGCGACAAGGGCTGGGGAATGGGGGCCAAGGTCGGCGCGATTCCCAGCGCGATCGGCGGGCGGTCGATCACGCTCTCGCACGTCGGCATGGTCTTCCCGATCACACCGACCTCGCTGAAACACTGGAAGGGATGGTTCCGGCACATCGTGCGCGATCAGGTCGCCGTCTGGATGCTGTGCAGTGTCGTCGGCCTGGCCCTGCCGTGCATGCTCTCGCTGGAATTCCTGCGAAACACGCCGGTCTCCGACCACAGGGTCGCGGCGATGACCGCCCAGGGGATGGCGGCGCGGTTCCCGGACTACGCCCGCCCGATCTGGTCGTTCGTGCTCTTCGTCGGTTTCCTCACGCTGGCCCCCTGCGCCGTCTACTCGGGCGACCTCCTGGCCAGGCACTGGACCGACATCCTCTGGGCGACCAGCCCCCGGGTCAAGAAGCTCGCGGGCAACCAGGTCCGGTTGATCTATTACTCGCTGCTTTCGATCTACGCGGTCTGGGGCACGATCACGCTCGCCGTGCTCGCTCCGCTCCAGATCGCCATTGTCGGGGCGGTACTGGGCAACGTCGCGCTGGGTTTCTCGGCGTTCCACACCCTGTACGTCAACCGCACGCTCCTGCCGCGCGAGCTGCGCCCCAACCTGGTGATGCAGCTTGGATTGATCGGTTGTGGCGTCTTCTTCTTCGCGATCACGGCGATGGCGCTTCTGGGTCGTTGATTCAGGTCTCGAGGCATGGAAGAATCCATCAGGGCGCGTCGCAATTGCCGGCCCCGTGCCGGCCCGAGGGAAAGCATCATCAGCGCCGTCCGCACGGATTAGAGCGAGAGGAGAACAGTCATCATGAAGCCATCGTTTTATCTTACGGGTTGGCGGCAGGTCCTTCTGGGCGTCGCGGCCGGCGCCTGGTCGTCGTCGGCGCGCCCTGGGCGAGTCGCGGCTCGCAGCCAGGGTCAGGAAAGTCCGATCGGCGAGAAGTTCTGGCCGTCCGAGTTCGGCCCGGACGACCAGCGCGGGGCCGCGAATCGGATCACGCCCGCGAAGGTCGTCAGTGCGGCCCGCCTCGTGCAGAAAGGGCAGGTCTACCAGCTCGGCCGGCTCTACGAACACGGCATGCCGATTCCCGGCAAACGGCACTTCAGCCTGACGATTCCCGGACTGCCCACCGGATCGCCGACCGGGTCGAACAAGATCGTCTCGAATGATGAACTGGTCAGCGGTGAGATCGGCCAGGTCGGGACCCAGTTCGACGGGCTCGGCCACGTCGGCGCGCGCATCAACGGCGAGGATTATTTCTACAACGGCAACAAGCTGTCCGACTTTGGCGATACCGTACGGCCTCAAGAAGCTCGGCGTCGAGAACGCCGGCGTTTTCTTCACGCGTGGAATTCTGCTCGATGTCTGCGCGCTCTGCGGCAAGGACCGGCTGCCGGCGGGATACGTCATTTCGCCCGACGAGCTGGCGACCTGCCTGAAGAACGCGAACCTGGAGATCCAGGAAGGCGACGTCGTCCTGATTCGCACCGGGCACGGCAAGTTGTGGATGAAAGACAACCCGACCTACGGCGCCGGCGAGCCCGGCATCGGTCTGGCGGCGGCCAAGTTTCTGACGGATCGGAAGGTCGCGCTGATCGGGGCCGATACCTGGGCGATCGAGGCCGTCCCGCACGAACGCGCCGACCTGGCGTTCCCGGTCCACCAGTGGGACCTCACCAAGAACGGCGTGTACCATCTCGAGAACCTCGATCTGGAACAGCTCGCCGCGGATGGAGTGCACGAGTTCTGTTTTGTGTTCAGCCCGCTGCGTCTCAAGGGCGCGACGGGCTCTCCGGGGAACCCGATCGCCATTCGCTGAAGAAGACGGGATGGATCACGCCGATGAGCCGGCTTTATCGACCAGAGTCCGTTTCGCGGCTGGGCGTCGCGTTGTTCACGGCGGCCGGGGCGGGCGCGCACGAGGCCCTGGCGACTGTCGAGTCGCTCGTCACCAGCAGCCTGATGGGACACGACTCACACGGCGTGATCAGGATTCCGGAGTATCTCGGGTTCGTGGCTGACGGGTCGATCGTCGTGACGCACCGCTCGCTGTCGAACGCACGGGCCCGACGACGGCGGTCGTGGACTGTCACCACGGCTTTGGTGCCGTCGGCGCCGAGAGGGCAATTCGCGCAGGAATCGAGATCGCGCGCGAGCAGCGCACGGCGTGCGTGATCACACGGCGCTGCAATCATGTCGGACGGCTGGGGGCCTGGGTTCAGCTCGCGGCCGATCAAGGGATGCTCGCCCTGGCGACGTGCAACTCCCCGGTCCACGGACACTATGTTCTGCCCTGGGGCGGGCGCGACGGGACGACTGGCGACAAACCCGATCGCCTACGCGGTCCCGACCGGCGGTGATCCCGTGGTGGCGGACTTTTCGACGTCGGTCGCGCCCGAGGGAAAGATCCGGTTCTACCGCAACGAGGGAAAACCCGTGCCGGACGGCTGGATCGTCGATGCGAACGGCAACGCCACGAATGACCCCAACGCGTTCTACGGTCCGCCGCGCGGCGGGGATTCTTCCGTTCGGGGCCGCCGCGGGTCACAAGGGATTTGCCCTCGGTCTGCTCGTCGAAATCCTCGGCAGCGCGCTGGCCGGGATCAGCTCACAAGACCCACAAGTGTTCGGGCAACGGCGTCTGCTTCATCGTCGTGGACCCCTCCGCGTTCTGCCCGCTCGATGCAGTTCCGACGACTCATGGACGAAACCGTGGCCTACATCAAGTCGTCGCGGCCCGCGCCAGGGTTTGACAGAGGTTCTGGTTCCGGGTGAGCTCGAATTCCGCACGCTCAGGCAACGACAGAAGGACGGCATCCCGGTCGATGCCGCGACACTCGAGGCCATGCGGGAACACGGCGCTCGCCTGGGCGTCGACGTCGACGGATTCCTCAATCCGGAAGGTGAAGAATGAGCAACGTCCAACCACTGCGACTCGGCATGTTCGTCATGCCGATCCATGATCCGGCCAAGCCGCTGGCTCAGTGCATCGACGAGGACCTCGAGCTGGCCGTGCAATGCGAGGAACTCGGCTTCCACGATTTCTGGGTCGGCGAGCACCATTCGTCGAGCGTCGAGAACATCGTCATGCCGGAGATCTTTCTGGGAAAAGTGCTCGGCCTGACCGAGCGCATTCGCATCGGACCGGCGCCGGTCTGCCTCCAGTACCACCATCCGGCCCACGTGGCGGGCCGGCTGGCGTTTCTGGATCACATGTCGCACGGCCGGCTCAATGTTTGTTTCGGGCCCGGAGCCATCCCGACCGACATGGAGGTCTTCGGGGCGCACCCGAGCGAATCGGCAGCGCGTGTCGCCGAATCGATCGACATGATCATGCGGTTGTGGACGGGCGAGGTGCCGATCGACATCGAAGGGCGGTTCTGGAACGTGAAGATGAAAGACAACTTGCACCCCAGGTTCGGCGTCGGACATCTCCACAAGCCATTCCAGCGGCCGCACCCGCCGATCTATGTCCCGAGCATCAGTCGCGCGTCGGTCGGGCTCTCGAAAGCGGCCGAACGCGGCTTCCGCTTCATCAGTCATCACATGATACACACGAGTCGCCCTGCGCGAGCAGTGGCAAACGTATTCGCAAGCCGCGACGGCGGCCGGTCGAACCGCGGAACCTTCCGACTGGGCCGTGGCACGCAACGTGTTCGTCGCGGACTCGACCGACGATGCCCGGCGCCTCGCGAGAAGCAATTCGCTCGGCTCGTGCATCCAGTACATCCTCGATCTGACCCGGGCCACCGCGCCAACGGGCGTCGCCATGTGGAAGCGTGACGAGCAGCAGGCCGATTCGGACTGCACGCTGGATTACTTCATGGACGACGTGATCATCGCCGGCGATCCGGAACACGTCACCCGCCAACTGCTGGAGTTACGCGAACGAGATCGGACCGTTCGGCACCTTGGTCCTGACCGCTCACGACTGGGACGACCGTGATCGGTGGGCTCACAGTCTCGAATTGTTCGCCCGCGAAGTCGTCCCGGCATTCAACAAGGCAATCGGCGCCGGATAGACGTCTCAAATCGGGAGTTATCCTTGATCAGCACACATATCAACAACATGCGCACCAAGCTCCGCGCCGGCGAGATCGTCCTGGGCGCCGGAATCACGTTCTCCGATCCCACGGTGACGGAGGCACTGGCCCGCTCGGTCGATTTCGTCTGGATCGACCTGGAGCACAACGCGACCACGACCGAGGCGATGCTCGGTCATTTGATCGCGGCCCGGGCTGGCGGGGCGGCGTCCCTGGTGCGGATTCCGAGCAACGACGTCGGCTGGGTCAAGCGCGTGCTCGACTCCGGGGCCGAGGGGATCATCCTGCCGCGAGCGTACTCGGCGCGGGAAGTCGCCGAATTTGTTTCCTCATGCCGCTACCCGCCGCTGGGAACGCGCGGATTCGGGCCGCGGCGGCCGATGCAGTATGGACGGCTCGGGCAAGCAGGAGTATTTGCAACAGGCGAATCGCGACGTTTTCGTGACCGTGCAGGTCGAGACCGTCGAGTTGCTCGCCGAGCTGGATGAGGTCCTGAAGCTCGAGGGGCTGGATTCGCTCGTGCTCGGACCGCAGGACCTGTCCGGTTCGATGGGGCGGCTTGGTGAGACGACCCACCCCGATGTCATCGCTGCCATGAAGACCGTCGCGTCGAAAACCAAGGCTGCCGGCAAGTTCATCGGCTCCGGCCTCGGTGCGAATCCGGAGTTCGCTCAGGTGCTGATCGACTGCGGCGTCCAGTGGTTGCAGGCGGGAGACGACTTCGAATACATGATCCAGGGCTGTCAACGGACGTTCGACCTGATCCGAGCGAACGAATCGGCCCGTATGCCGAAGGGAATCACACCCTGACGATCTCTCGAACGACGCGGCCATAAACGTCGGTGAGGCGGTAGTCGCGGCCGGCGTGTCGATACGTCAGTCGCTCGTGGTCAAAGCCCATCAGGTGCAAGATGGTCGCGTGCAGGTCGTGGACGTGGACCTTGTCTCGCACCGCATGCCAGCCGAATTCGTCGGTGGCCCCGTGGACGCATCCGGGCCGCACGCCCCCTCCGGCCATCCACATGCTGAATCCAAAGGGGTGGTGCTCGCGCCCGTTCTGCCCTTCGGCGGTCGGAGTGCGGCCGAATTCTCCGCCCCAGAGGACCAGGGTATCGTCGAGTAATCCGCGCGCTTTCAGGTCGCAGAGGAGTGCGGCGATCGGGCGGTCAACCGCGGCGCAGCGCCTGGGGAGGTTCTCGCGGATCCCGCTGTGATGGTCCCAGGCATTATTCGCCGGAGCGTCGAAGAGCTGCACGTAACGCACGCCCCGTTCCGCGAGGCGGCGAGCCAGGAGACACTGGCGGCCGAACAGGTCGGTCGCCGGCTCGCCGATCCCGTAGAGGCGTTTCGTCACGGCGCTTTCGCGTGCGATGTCGAAGGCTTCCGGCGCGTCGCGCTGCATGCGGAAGGCCAGCTCGAACGATGCGATGCGGGCGTCGAGCTGGCCGTCGATCACCCGGTCACGCTTGTGGAACTGGTTCAACCGTGCGATCGCGTCGAGCTTGACGCGCTGTGACAAAGAATCGCCGCAGGGATCCGAGAGGTTCGCGATCGGGTGGTCGAGATTGCGGATCAGAGTCCCCTGATAGGCGCTCGGCAAGAAACTCGAGCTCCAGAGCTGGGCGCCTTGAAATACCGCGGCCGGGCTGACCACCACGAAGGACGGCAGGTTCTGGTTCTCGGTACCGAGGCCGTAGACCAGCCACGAGCCGAGACTCGGCCGCGAGAAGGCTTGCTCGCCTGTGTTCATCTGGAGGGCCGCCCCGGTGTGGTTGATATTGTCGGCGACCATCGAGCGAATCACGCAGAGGTCATCTACGTGCATCGCCAGGCAGGGCAAGAGTTCGCTCAACTCGGTCCCGCACTGGCCGTGCTTCGTGAACTTCCACGGGGACGCCAGCAGGTTGCCCGTCTTGACGCGCTCGAGCTTCGGCTTTTCGAACGGGAGCGGCTGCCCGTTCATCGCGGCCAACTTCGGCTTGGGATCGAACAGGTCGACATGCGACGGCCCGCCCGGCATGTAGAGGAAAATGCAGCGGTTCGCGGCCGCGCGATGGTGAGGAGCCAGGACGGCGTAGGGGTTCGTGGCTCGGTCGGGCTCGCCGGCCGCGGCTGGTGATGACTGGCCCGCCAGCAAGTCCGCCAGAGCGACCAGGCCGAAGCCGTTACCGGCCCGCGCCAGAAAATCGCGCCGGGAGGTGTTCGTTCGCTCCCACATCGGAATGGTCCTCGCAGGCGTGGCTTCAATCGACATGCACGAACTCGTTGGTGCACAGCAAAAGGTGGGCGAGGCCCGGCCAGTCGGCTTCCGGCCGGGGCCGGCCGGACCGGAACAGAAACCCCCGGCAGACTTTCAGCTCTTCCTGGCGGGGGGACCTCGCGAACAGGAGCTGGTAGGCCGTGTCGATCTGGCCGTTGTCGTCGCCGGGGGCAAGGGCGGCAATCCGTTCGGCCAGGCTCCGGGCCTGGTTGAACATAAAGGGATGGTTGAGGAACATTAATGCCTGGGGCGCGACGGTCGAGACCGTCCGTTTTTCAGTGGAAGCGTCGGGGTTGGCTGCGTCGAAGAGCATGGCAAAGCTGCTCCGGTCCCAGCGGGCCGTCTGGATGTAGAGCGAGCGCCGGGGCGTGTCGATGTCGTCGGCGGCAGGTCCCCCGGGCGTCTGGTCGAGCCGCCCGCTCGCGCAGAGCATGGCGTCGCGCAACTCCTCCGCATCGAGCCGCCGGGGCGCGAACCGTCCGAGCAAGCGGTTGTCAGGGTCTCGGGAAATCTGGTCGCGGTCGGTGACGCTCGACCGCCGGTAGGCGGTCGAGAGCATGATCCTGCGGTGAAGTTTCTTGAGCGACCAGCCGTCGTCGACGAATCGCGCGGCCAGCCAGTCGAGGAGCTTCGGTTGGGCGGGAGGTTCCGAGCGCATGCCGAAATTACTGGGCGTGCGCACCAGTCCCTCGCCGAAGTGCCATTGCCAGACGCGGTTGACGATCACCCGTGCGGTGAGTGGGTTTTTCGCCGACGCCACCCAGCGGGCCAGTTCCCGGCGGCCGCTCCCATTGCGGATGAGAGATTGGTTTGCGCCCGCGAAGAACCGCGGCAACCGCCGCGCGACGATCGGTCCCAGCCTGGTGTAGGTCCCGCGGATGTGGATCGGCACGTCCTGGATCCCGGGAAACAGCCCGCCTGGCGTTCCCCCGTCCTGGACCGCCATCGCGACGGGCGGCTCGGGGGGAAGGCTGCGCGTCAGCCGGTCGCGCTCCGCGGTGAGCTCGGCCTTTTTCCGGGCGAACTCCGCGGAATGAGGCGGTTTCTCGATGGCGGCCAGCTTCGCCTGGACCTGGGCGATCAGCCGTAGTTGCTTTTCCCTGGCGTCAACCTGGGCCCTGGGTACCAGCGGGACCCGGTTCATCACATATTCGGCCCCCTTGGCGCCCAAGTCTTTCAAGATGTGCGTGCTGTAGAAGATGCCGGCGAGGCCGTAATAGTCCTGCTGCGGAGACCGGGTCGAACTTGTGGTCGTGGCAGCGGGCACAACCGAGCGTCAGGCCGAGGAACGCCTTCCCCACGGTGTCGATCTGGTCGTCCACCATGTCGCTTACGATCTTCTCCTTGTCGGCGTCGCCGCGGTCCCAGACGCCATTGGAGAGAAACGTGGTGGCAATCAGGCCGCCCGGATAGACCTCTCCCCCGTCGGGGCTCCGCAACAGATCTCCGGCGATCTGATGGACGATGAACTGGTCGAACCGGAGATCGCGGTTGAAGGCACCGACGACCCAGTCGCGATAGCGCCAGGCCTCGGTCAATTCGCAACTGGCGGTGCGGGTCTTCGGGTCGGCGTCGTAGTGGTCGGCATAGCGGGCCACGTCGAGCCAGTGCCGCGCCCGGCGCTGGCCGTAGGCCGGCGAGGCAAGCAGCCGATCGACGACCTTCGCAAACGCCGTGTCCGAACCATCGGCAACGAACGCCGCGACGGCGTCGGGCGCCGGCGGCAGGCCGGTCAGGTCAAACGTGGCGCGACGGATCCAGGTTCGCCGGTCCGCCGGGCGCGCCGGTGTGATCCCTCGCGAAACCGACGCCGCCACCAAGAAGGCGTCGATCTCATTGGCCACACCGTCCGAATCGTCGATCGCGATGGCCGGAGGCGGCTCGCTCCGAACGGGCTGGAACGCCCACCAGCCGCGCTGGGCGGCGGTCGCCTCGACGCGCGTGGTCGACGGTCCGGTCGTCGAGGATGGCCAGGGCGCCCCTGACGCGACCCAGCGCTCGAGCGCTGCGATTTCGCCGGCGGACAGCTTCTGCTTCGGCGGCATCTTCGGTTCGTCGAGGTAACGCACCGCCCGGATCAGCCGGCTCTCGTCCGGGGCAGCCGGGATCACCGCCGGTCCGCTCTCTCCCCCTTTGAGAAGCGAACCTCGGTCCGTCAACCGGAGGCCGGCCTTCGCTTTCTTTTCACCGTGACACGACTGGCATTTGGCAACGAACAGGGGGCGGATCGACTTCTCGAAGAACGCAATCGCCGCGGTGTCGTCGGCTTTCACGGCGAACCCATGCGACGCAACCTGGAGGGCAGCCACGACACTGAGCCGGCGCCAGGAGTGCTCCAGAAAAACGCGGCGCCAACCCGATCGTGAAATCCCACTCATGACAACAATCCCAACCGCACGGATTCGCCGAGAAACCGCGACATGTCGGTGGTCGCGATCGGCGTTGCCGTTCACCTCGGGAAGCGGCCCGACGCGCCCGGAAGTCGCGGTTAAACCATTGTTGGATATCGACCCTGGCCTTACGATACCCGTGGAATCGCGCGAATACAAGAAACTGTCGCAAGGAAATCGGGCGGCAGGCTTTGCCCCCAGGGCGGAACATGGCGGAGAAACTCGTTCCCACGTCTGTGGGAATGCCGTCTATGACTCTCCGCGTCGTCTTGTCCCGGCAGAGGGCCGCAGAGTGGCCGGGGAGGCATTCCCACAGAGCGTGGGAACGAGTCAAACCTATTCCCGCGCGGCGCCTAAATGTCGCCTTTCGCTCCGCGAAAGGACGGTCTTTCGCGGAGCGAACGACGACTTTACCTGAAAATTATTTGCGTCCCGATCCTGGGTGGGCCGCGACGATTGCTGTGTCGGAGTCACAAGGCCGGTGGTGCGGAAGAGTCGCGAAGCCGCGCGGCGCACTGAGCCGCCACGCATCCTGAAGGAGCTCCCGAAGATCGTCCGGTTCGACGGTCGCGAGCCGTACCAGGACCCACGGATAGTTGAGGTAGTGGTCCGTGATAAAGAAGGTCTCCGGGTCGGCGTTGATCCTCATCTTACGCTGCTCGAAATCGATCTTGACCACCAGCGATTCGCCGTCCTGGTGCTTGCGGACGAACAGTTTCTTGCCCACGTGGAACGCGGGGGTGCCATATGACGTTCCCTCCACCGCGCCCGGCAACGCGCGCGCGATTTCGCGGACCGTTTCGTATGTGACCGGCCCAGTCCCGCTCGAGAGTCGCTCTTTTCGTTTTCGTGTCATGATTGGTGAATCGGCCTGACCAGAATTGCCGCGTGCGGCATCGAATGCCCTCGGAGAGCCCCCACAAGGGGGCGCGTCGCCTGAGTGCCGCCGGCGGGGCAAAGCTCGACGAGCAAGAGAGTCCGGGGGTCGTTCGGTCATCTGGCTGAGAATTCAAAAGAAACCGTGTTCGTAGGCGTAATACATCGCGAGTCCCAAAGCGATCCCTCCCAAGAGCGCTGCAGCGGCACGGATATTGAACCTGGGGCGATAGATTCGCATGAAATAAATCGTCATATCTCCAGGATATCTGTCCGCGGAGCGCCTTAGGGTGAACCTTGCAAGCTTGCAGTCCGTACCGTCCCGTTTCTTTATACGCGTATGCGGCACTGCTCTATCATTCGTTTCGTATACGTAATTCTCCATGAATAACCACCGCCACTCTGGCTTGGGCTTCTTAAACGAAAAAGTGTAATCAAAATCGTGAGATTCAATGCGAATTCCTTTGTACTGATCGAGTGGGCGGATCACGTACGGGCCGGACAGAATCGCTCCGTCCTCGCTTACTAGCAGTGATCCCGACGTTTTGAACCCGACCTGCCACGCGTACGGCCTGCCGGCGGGGATGGTTGGAGGCACTTTCGTAGCCCGGCTGGTGAAGTTGACTTCGACGCAACCATGAATATGCCTCGTGTCCAGCGGTCCCATCTCATCCGACGCCTGACAATCCCATGCGCGCTTGACTTGCAACCGGTACTTTGCACTCATCTCAAGAGGAAGCCCTGTCGTATTTACACATTCGATGCGCAGGCGAATATCGAGCAACCGTTGTTCCTCCGGATGGCGCGCGTTTTCGCCTATGGTGACGGCGGCGCGGACGGTCGCTTGCAGGCTTCCTCCGCCTTCGTTCCTTGAATCTATAGGCCCTGACGTCTGCCTGTCGGCGTCGGTCGGAACGAGTAACGTTCGCAGACTTTCTGTGCCTTCGTTCCTTGAAACTGGAGGCGGTGACGTCTGCCTGTCGGCGTCGGTCGGAACGAGTAACACTTGCAGGCTTTTTCCGCCTCCGTCCCGCGAATCTGGTGGCGGTGACGTCTGCGAGTCGGGGTCGGTCGGAAGGAGTGCATTGTCCGTGAGAAAATCGAACAGAAATTGGTGAACGGAATCACGAGTGCTTTGCGGCTTGCAGATGGTGCGGTGATCGGACTTCCATATGTGCTTGGGGGCTTCGAAATAACGCACGGCAGATTCTCTAGTGACCACTGGCTGTAGAAGACTCGGCAACCATTTCCAATGAATGATGAATCGGTTTTCGAAAAACTCGACTCCCGAAAGTCGGGGTATTCGCTGCTGGCGCCAGAGTTCATCGAAGTCCTTGTCCAAGAGCTCTAGGTACTGGTTCCCCAACGTGAGTTGCTCACCTTGCTTGTGCCTGTAAAAGGCGAGCAGACACCCAAGGGCGTTCGCGTACTTAGCTCCATATGATGGCGACGCAATCAGCACGAGACCAACCTGTTTCTCTTTAAACTTCTCATAATTTGCTACCAAAAGGTCGCGTACGACGATTCCTCCCATGCTGTGGCATACAAACGTGATCTTTGTCTTTCCCATCACCGGCGGATGCCCATCCTCATCCCGTGCGTCGTAACCCCGCGAATACCTCGTTCGCGCAATCTTGAATCTCGTAGCTCCCGGCGTCTAGCGCAGTTCCATACCCGGCAAGATAGATCGCGATGTCCTGGAAACGATCATCCGATCGGATCAGCGCTGGCCAATAGCGATTGTTGGAGGGATCTTTTCGGTCCTCATGAAGCCAGGCGCTTCTGCTATCGGACAACACTCCGTGAACAAAAACCAGGACTGCGTCCCATTCGGTGTAGTGGAACCAGAGGTTATTCGTTCCCGGTTCGGGCAGGCGTTCCAGACTCATTGGCGGCCAACCTTATGAGAGCCTCGGCCGAAAAAACCGCACCGAAAGCCAGGTGATCCATAGGTGGGGCACGAAACCCAAAATCCGAAACTGCCGCAACGATCCGACGTGGCGGCGGCACAGCGACCGGCAACGCGATCGGGCCGGCAAGAAGCGGAGTCCCAGCGCCGCGGACCTGTACCGACAGGCGCGACGCGGCGGCATCGTTCATTATTTTGGCGGGATGGGGAGAACGCAACAGTCGAGTTTGAATGAGTTGTTTTCTTCCATTGGATTCGCCTGCCGATCGTGCCTCCGTTTTTGGCGCGGACGCGACTTTCTGACCCTCCCAGAACTACCCCCGGTACCACCATCCCCCGCCCAGATAAACATCGAAGGTCACTCCCACGATCGGGCCGTGCGTATTCCGTCTTGCGCTGGGAAGGACCCGGACGAAGCCGGTAGAGGGCCAGCGCGTGTCGGTCATCAGGCCGGGGTAGCCTGATACGGGGTCGACGCCCGAGCGGACCACCAGGAACAAGCCGGCGCGTTGTGGCCAGACGACGGTCTTCCCGGCGGCAACCTGATCGGGAACACGAGCCACCGGGCGCCGATCGAGGAGAAGACGGGGATGGACAACGCGGCCAGGATCACGTCCAGCACGCGAGGGAGGCGCAAGCAGGGCTGCCGCCACCGCGATGGCGATCATGAGACCACCGATTGTGAGCCGCCCGCGGGGCTGCCGCAGAACCGAGGCGTTCATGGTGTTGACCGGCGACTTCCGGTTCTGAGCGAACAGGTGTGCAACGCCCTAGTTATCTTACCGAACCGGATTTGACCTCATCAAGCAGTACTCACTTCACCGCGACCCCCCGGTACATCGACCCATGTGTCCTGGGTGTCTTGTCAAGGAGGAACCGCTCCAGCGCGACGTTCCGAAATGGTTGGCTGCGGATCACTGCGTCGACATCCACGTCCAGCCGACAGCCGTCCCCGATCAGCCGCTGGATGGGGTTAAGCCGCCGCTGCCAGCGCCGAACGCCCGGGTCATCGCTCAATCCGTGCTCGAGGAAGACGAACTGGCCGCCTGGCCGCAAGGCCCGATAGACCTCCGAAACCGCTTGCGCCGCGTCCGGGATGCTGCAAAGCGTCCAGGTGCTCACAACCCAGTCGAAGGTCTCCGGTTCAAACGGTAAGCCCTCCGCGCTCTGAGTATGCAGATCGACCTCGATGCGGCTTTGCGCGATCCTTTTCCGAGCCAGCCGATTCATCCCCTCGCCGGGATCGACGGCGGCGATCCGCCGGACCTGGCTCGAATAATGTCCCAGGTTCAGCCCCGTGCCAAACCCAATCTCGAGCACCTCGCCTCCCACCTGGGCGAGTGCCTCCCCGCGCAGGGCGGCCATCTTGGGGTCGCTCATCGCCCATTCGCAGAGACGGGGGAAAATCACTCGGGAGTAGAAGCCCATGGGTCTATGTCCCGGTTGGTCATGCGCCGTGTTGGGCCTCGGTGGCGTGTCGAAAGCAACACGCCAAAACCGTCTTACAGGTTCCGCAGGATACGGCATCTTGGCCCCGGGAATCTCACTCGCGGATCGGCGTGCGTGGAGCTGACAAATGGTAGCGGACTGTTCAGTGCTTCCGCAAGGTCGTCCACAAAAGCATGGAGAAACGGGCAGTGAGGCGACGGACCAAACAACTGGGCCCAGTCGAGCGATCCGAGGGCTTCCACACCATTGTCCGTCTCCTTGTATCGTCTCCGCTTGTCGCCGAGAGTCGGGTCACAGAGGTATCGAAGATAGTCCTTAGGGTGGAACTCGCGGTTGGGCATATCCGCGATTTGGTTCGTTCCGGGAGGCAGAGCCAGGAACTCCCGATCGACCGTGCGGAAGTGTTCAAGGTCGAGGTCGGCGGGTAACTGGTGCGGTCGGGCCACTCTCGCCCGCTGCAACGCGGCCGGGTCTCCGAAGAAATAGGCTTCGGTCATCGGGCGGAACAGATGAAATGAACACCGCTCGCGAACCTCGCGGCGTCTTTCCTCGGTTTGTTGGGGCCAGGCCCGGCCAATGTACGAGTCCACGGCGCCCCGAAATAAATTGAGTACAAGGTCAGGCTGGTGCTGATTGCAAAGTTCCAGGTCTTCCACGACGTACGCGAAGTCGATTTTTTGCCCACGCCGGCCCGGAAAGATCGCGTTCACCAGTTCCGCCGCGAGTTCGTCGAGATTGGACGGAACGGGACCTGGACGAGCCGCGGCGAGGGACGCAACGTCTCGCGAGGTGAAGCCATCCACGTGCCTTTCTGGCGGCCGCGCGACAAAGAGGTGATCCGGAAAAGCTGTAGCCAACGCGGAACCAAGCGCGCGATGCTCCATGGCACCGGTTGGAATCAAGGCAACGACAGCCATCTTCGCACCGCCTGTCGGTCGCTCCGCTAACGGGCGGCTCCGACAGCCCGTCCATGCTGTCCGCCGAATTCCCCATGCTCGAAGAGCCTACCCAGTGAGAAGCGAGCGAGCCAGTCCGGCTCGTACAATTCCGTGAGGGGAACGGGTCGCATTTCGAGTCCGTGCTCCATGACGAACACGGAGCTGGGATGTTCCTTGAACTCATCGAGAAGTACTGGAGAGTGGGAAGCCAGGCACACGATCAGGTCGCGCTCTTCGGTCCAGTCCCGAAACGCCTGGGTTAACGCGCGGATGGCGTAAGGGTGTAGGTCGTTACCGAAATCATCGATGGCTATCAGCGAGCCTTTCGGAGCACCGGCAACCGCCGTGAGATGGAGCAATCCGGTGATACATCCATCGGGGGCCAGTGCCAAGGGACAGGGATGGTTCGACTTCGGGTCGATCACGTCCACCGTGATCGTGAGGCCTGCCACATGAAAGTCCAGTTCCGCGAACACCTCGGGGAACGCGGATCGCAAGCTCGTAACGACAAACTCATATTGCGGTCTGAGGTCGCGGCGGTCGCGCCAGTTCCGCAAGACAGCGAACACATTCTGCCCGGCAGGATGCAAGTAGAGGTCGCCGCTCTGTCGTGAGCCGTTAGTCTGAAGGCCCCAGAGGTTGTAACTGCGGTAGACGCGCGCGCTGGTCAGGGCGCGAACGAGAGGGCTCAATTCTTCCGCGGCGTCCGCCTCGGCTGCGATCCGAATGGCGAGACGCTCCTCACGATCAGCAATCGGACGCTCATCACCGCGGTAGACGAGCCGGTTGGACAACGCCGCGCGGGAAAGAATAACTTCGTCCCCCCGCGTTACCCTTTCCCCGAGCCGCTCCGATAGGGTCGGCCCTTGGGCGGTTAGCTGCAATTCCCAGCGTAAATCGCCTACTGTGAGTGCCGCGAGAACCGGTTCCTCTTCTGGCGCTTCCCAGGACCGCAAGCCATACACGCCCCCGATGTGATCGATCGCACTCGGAGCGCTCCGGAGGTAGGCGTTCCGCAAGAATTCGAGAAGCGTTAGCAAGGTGGTCTTGCCGGCACCGTTGGGCCCGACCACCACACAGACACCAGAAGGCGTCCAGCAGGTCCGGCGCAGTGCCCGAAAATTCTGAGTCTCAACCGTGATGGACAACGGCTCGTGGTTGCTCGGCTCCGACATAGTAAATCCTTACGGCAGCAGCGGCCGTGGGCGGATCAGAATAGCGAAGGCTCGTCTCTACCCGTTGCTCCAGGACGCCAATTACACCAGGAGCAGGCGAGCGAATTCGTGATTCATTATCGCAGAATGAGGAGCTTTCGTCACGGCGGTTGCTGCGGTTTAAAATGCACCCGCGCGTTTAAGGGCGATGCCGAGGTGGTCGCGCTCGCCGGGGAGTTTGTGTGCGTCGGGATCATCTGGGCGATCAGCATTCAAGCCAGTGTTTCGACCTCCGCGGCCCGCAGCTACCGGCAATTCTCCCGCTCTTATCCCGGCGGCTTCTCGATCCGGATGTCGCCCAGGTCAACGGTCTCGCCCGGTTTGACGGTGAACTCCTTGCGAAGCTCGGGACCGGTCGCACCGCGGGCGGCCGTCGTGTAGTCGATGAAGCGATATGTCGCGCCCGGAATCAGGACGGGGAGCGTGATGCGGCCGCTGGCATCGGAGACCGGCTCGCCCGTGTAGTTGCTGGGATCAACGCGTTCCAGGCTGTCTTCGTCGGCAAACAGGAGGTCGGGCTTGTTGCTCACGCGACTAAAGGGCGGGCCTGGCGTGACGACCATCGTGACGCGAAGGATAATGGTCCCAGGGATCGATTGTGCCATGACCGGCTTGCCACCCGGATCGACCAGCCGTCCCTTGGCGGCGCCGCAGGGTTCGAGCCGGACGGTGACCGGTCCGCTGGCCGCCGACTTGCCCGATAGGTTGACGGCGGTGCCCAGCTTGCGCTTCGGCTCCAGGAAGTAGACCGGGGTCTGCGTATCGGGGTCGAGCCCGTGGATCTCGAAACGACCGTTCCGCACATTGCCGTGGTGGCCCCCGGTCCAGATCCGCGGCACTCCCGATCGCGGGTCGAGGATGACCCGGCTAAACATCCAGGCGTCCCGGACGGCCTGGCCATCCGGCCCGACAACCTGGCCCGTCACCGTTGCGCCAGGGCGGAGCACCAGGTTGACGGCCATACTCTCAACGCCTGGCTTCAGGTTGACGAAGGTACTGGCGTGCGAATAGAGCCGCCGGCCGCGGGGCCGGCCTGCGTTCAAGGTGTTCGAAGCGATGGCCTGGAGCACGTGATCGTCGCCAGGTCCCATGACGAAGAGGTAACCCGGGCTGGAAGCGACGCCGAGTCGAAACGAGCCATCGGATGCGGTGCTGGGGACGATGCTCTCGTTTTCGCGATTCTGCTGCTCTGCGCTCGCGACGAAGGCGATTGTCGCCCCCGGGATGGGCTTGGCGGAGCCCTCCTCGGTGACCTTGCCCTGGATCGATACGCCCCGCGGCAACGCCAGCTCGACCAACTGCTCGAGCGCGCCCTTGGGCCACTCGATACGCTTGCGGGCGGTCAGGTAGGGCTGACCCTCCGGGGGATAGGCCGTGAAGCCGTAGGAGCGGTCGGCCGGCGGCGGATTCACGCGGAACCGCCCAAGGGCGTCGGTCTCGAAATCGGAAAGGATGCCTACCCTCCCATGGCTGGCCATGAGCTGCAGCAGCGCATGAGGAACCGGCTTGCCCGTGTCGGCGTACGTCACGCGGCCGCTGACGACCTGAGCCGGAACGAGCGCCGCGGTCATTGACTTCGATTCCGAGGCACTGTCGGTCTTGACCTCGATTCTCTGGAGGGCGAATCGCGGGTCATGGACCGTGAGGACCGCAATCAGGTCCCGGCCCACGCCGCGCAGGGTGAAACGGCCCTCCGCGTCGGTCGTCACCGGCTTGGGCCAGGCCGGGATTTCATGAGCACGCACGCCCCAGTAGGCGATGCCATCGAAGGCGCCGGAAACCCTTCGCGGCACCCGCGGGAGGTCGCGACGGATCGACCCGACCGAAAGAGGGACGTCCGGAACGGGCCGGCTTTGCAGGTCGAACAGTCGCCCGTGGATGACTTGCTCCGGACGGAGCGAAATCTCCGCGGTCGGCTCTTCGTCGTCAGGGTCGAGCGTGACCCAGCCGGCGCCATGGCCGGGCGCTGAAGCGACGGCGCCGAAGGCCTCTTCGTGCAACGATGACGTGCGGGTCGCATCGATTCGGAACCGCCCTGAGTCGTCGGCGCGTGCGTTACCGATCGGGATCTGACGCCTTCCTGAAAAATAGGGTACGCGCCCGCGCGGCAGGCTCCGTGCGTAAACCACGACGGTTGCGCCCGGCACCGCTTTACCGTTGGGGTCGAGCACGCGGCCGACCACGAACATCCGTCCCGGCGCCGGAGTCAGGTTCGCATCGTGCGGCTTCGCGGCGGCCGGCGATTGCTGCCCCGGAGGGGAACTCCGCGGTTCCTCCGTCGTCGCCAGGCCGTGAGCCAGATCGCCCGCGCTGGCGGGTGTTGCAGCGAGGAACAGCAAGGTCAGGCCGATGAATCTGGGCTTCTGGGTGAACATGGCTCGGAGGACCTCAGGGGTAAGGGCGCGCAAAACAGTAGCTTGCCGATGTCGGCGTCTTGAATCACGGGGGTCAATTTCGGAGTTTGCACCGGGTAGGACATGCGTGGACATTCCGTCAGCGGGCTCTCCGCCGGACGTTAATGATCGGTTTTCGCCTTCATCGCCTTCTCATAGATCTCGATTGCGTGCCCCGCCCTGCGGCCAGGCCATCCCGGTGCCCCGATGCGCGTGCCCGGCATTGCCCGCTGAAGGTCCCGTGCCGCATCGTCGCTGACCGAGGTCAGGTAAAGGGATAACATTTTGAGCCGGGTCAGCGGCTTCAGGTGCGGCAGGCCGGCATCGCCGACCATGGTCAGGCCGAGCAACAGCGTCTGGAGTTGAGCCAGGCCCTTCAGGTGCACCAAGCCGGCATCACCGATCTTGGTGTCTTCGAGCGACAGCCACTGGAGGGCGGTCAGGCCTTGAAGATGCGCCATTCCGGCGTCGGTGACGGGCGAATGTGCCAGATCGAGGTATTGCAATCCGCGGAGCTGGCCGATCCGGGCGAGCAGCTCGTCGGATCCGCGATATCTGAGAGTGACGTACGTGACGTTGGAGAGGTAATCGACCCCAATCCGCTCGACCAGCCAATCGGGCCAGCGGGTCATCAAGGTCCGCACCGGCCGGCCTTGCTTCCACTGCCATTGCCAGTCGTACAGGACCTCGCCGCCCGCACGCTCGATGGACGCCACCGTGGCGCGCTGCACTTCGACCCTGTGGATGATCCAACCCATGCCGCCGCCGAGAATTCCGATAGCGATCATCAGGCCCCGTAGGCTGAATCGGAATCGGCGCCACCAGGATCTTGGCTCAGACGGGTCAGACATCGAGACGCCCTCACTTCCCGCCGCACGAATCACTCTCTGGATTGTGCGATCAGCGCGAGCCTCCCACACTGCGCCCAGATCTGGTGATTTCCGCTTTTCCCTTGCCGGTGAGAACGCACCCATAGCCCCGGATGCCGCGGGCATGATACAAGAAACCGCTGGGCGTCCTGACCTGCCGGTTTGGATCGTTGCGACACAACTCCAAATGGTAGCAGCCTGTCTAATCTTTTCAACTACTCGTTCGCTTCCCCGGGATGATCCGGCTTTCGAGGAGCGTCAATGGCTCCATCGCGCTAACATCTGGTAAACTGCGCATGTCTGCCGATGCCCTCTAAGACCGAGTACTCAAAGGACAGGACCGATGCCATCGACCAGCGACGACGACGAGCTGCGCGCCACCGGTGATGATTTAAGCGCTGCGATGCCTGGCACGGAACATTCCGCTGATTTCACCCAAGTTTCGTCTCCGGAAAACGGGACTACGGTTGTGACTCTAGCAGGCCAGGCCACGGAGTCGATGGACACGGAGCCGGGGCGTGCTGTGGAATCCGTTTCGGTACCGGGGTACGCGATCGAGGAAGTACTCGGCCGCGGCGCGATGGGGGTAGTTTACAAGGCTCGCCATTTGACCCTGAAGCGCACCGTGGCGCTCAAGATGGTGCTCGCCGGCGGTCATGCCAGATCGGGTCAACTGGCTCGCTTCCGCATCGAGGCCGAGACGGTGGCTCGGTTGCAGCATCCGAACATCGTGCAGATTCACGAGGTCGGCGAGGCGCAGGGGCATCCCTATTGCGCGCTGGAGTTCGTCGAGGGGGGCGACCTTGCCAGCCACATCGGCGGCGGGCCGATGCCGGCCCAGGAGGCGGCCAGGCTCGTGGAGGCGCTGGCGCGGGCAACGCAACTGGCGCATAGCCGCAACGTGGTGCATCGCGATCTCAAGCCGGCCAATATCCTGCTGGCGGCCGATGGCACGCCGAAGATCACCGACTTCGGTCTGGCCCGGCAGATGGACATTGACAGCGGAGAGACGCAGGCCGGGACGGTGATGGGGACGCCTTCGTACATGGCGCCGGAGCAGGCGTCCGGGCGGGCTCACGAGGCCGGGCCCGCGGCGGACGTGTATGCGCTCGGCGCAATCTTCTACGATTGCCTGACCGGCCGGCCGCCGTTCCAGGGGCAGACAATCTTCGAAACGCTCGACCAGGTGCGGACGCAGGAGCCAGTAGCGCCTTCGCGCTGGCAGATAACCGTACCGCTGGATCTGGACACGATCTGCCTGAAGTGTTTGTGTAAGGAGCCGGAGAAGCGCTACGCATCCGCCGCGGAGCTCGCGGACGATTTGGGGCGGTATCAGCGAGGCGAGTCAATCCTGGCACGCCCCTCGTCCACGCTGGAGAAGGCGGTCAAGTGGGCCAGACGCAAGCCGGCACAGGCCGTCGCGGCGGCGGTGACCGCCGTCGCGCTCTTGACGCTCCTCTTCGGCGGTGTGGTGTTCACCGACGAACTGCGCAAGGAACGCAATGCGGCCCAGTCGGCCCGTCAGAGCGCCGAGGAGCACCGCGCAAGCCGAGCTTCAGGCGGCTCAACTGCTGCAACAACACGGACACGCGCTGTGTGAGCGGGGTGAGATCGGGCAGGGACTACTCTGGCTGGTTCGTGGCCTGGAACGAGTCTCCGTGACTGAGGCGGCCGGCCTGGACGGAGACTTTCTGAGCAAGGCCAACGATCTAGGACACCCGATCCGGATGGATCTGGCCCTTTATGGGCGCGACATCCACGAGCTCCGCGCCATGCTGTCGCACCAGGGCAGCGTCTTGACCGTGGCCTTCAGCCCGGACGGCAAGCTCGCGATCACCGGCGGTCTCGGGTTCGGGGCGCGCGTCTGGGATGTGGCGCAGGGTGAGCCGGTCGGTGAGCCGCTGCCGCATCCCGGCGAAATTCGCACCGTCGCTTTCAGCGCCGACGGCAAGACCGTCCTCACGGCCGGCCATGACCTCCGGCCAAGCGGCTTCGATTTGCGCCCGCCGGCCAGGGCAGGGCGCGTCTGTGGAACCTTGCCAGCCGCCGGCCGCTGGGCCCGCCGATCGAATGTCCCTGCGCCATCCTGTGCGCCGCGCTCCATCCCGACGGCCGGATCGTCCTGGTGGGGCGGGCAGACGGCAAGGCCCAGTTCTGGGACGGGATCGCCGGCCAGCCACTTGGGGCGGCGGTGGCGCACGGCGGCTCTCCCTCCGTCAGTGGCGTTGCCTTCAGCCGGGACGGGACGTACTTCGCGACGGGCTGCTGGGGAGGCGGCGGCGCCCAGCGGTGGAACACCGCGACCAGACAGCCAGCAGGCCGTTTGATTCCCGGACGTAATATCAATGCCGTGGCCCTCAGTCCGGACGGCAACGCGCTCCTGTCAGGGGGTCACGACCAGGTGGTTCGCCTGTGGAATGCCGTTTCTGGAGAATTGTTGCGAGGGCCGCTGGGGCACGCGGGGGTCATCCGCACCGCGACTTTTTCTCCCGACGGCCTCTTGGCCCTGGTGACAGACGACGACCAGACGGCCCGGCTCTGGGATTTGCGGACCGGCTTACCGCGGGGCGGCCCGATGCGCCACGCGGGTCGGGTCTATGCGGCGGCCTTCAGCCCTGACGGGCAGTCGGTTCTCACGGGCGAAGAGGATGGGTCGGGCCGGCTGTGGCGGCGGGCTAGCGGATTGCGACTCGGCCGGGCACTGCCAGCTCCGAACGAAATCGGGGCCGCCGGCTACAGCCGCGACGGCAAGATGATCGTGGGCGCGGACAGGAGCGGCGCCATCTCCCTTTGGGACGCGGCCACCGGCACGCTCCGACGGCCTCCCATACAGCAGGAAAGACCGTTTGAGGCCGTCGCCTGGAATCCGGACGGCAGCCGCTTCCTGTCGGGGGAGAGCCAAGAGGCCGGTGTCGTGCGCCAGTGGGATCCGTCCAGCGGACGGGAGGTAGGCCCCCTACTGGCGTCCGGCCCGGTCAAGGCTCTCGCCTGGAGCCCCGATGGCAAGACGATCCTCACAGGTAGCTGGTCCGATTACGGCGCATTCCCTGGCGTCCTGCTGGGAGTGCAGCGCTGGGACGCAGCCACGGGCCAGCGCATCGGTCCATTGCTGAAGCACAAAGGGGACGTGTGGGCCGTCAGCTTTAGCCCCGACGGAAAGACCATCCTCACGGGCAGCGGCGACCGGATCGCGCAGCTCTGGGATGCCCTCACCGGCCAACCCCTGGGCGAACCGCTGGTGCATCCGTTCGAGGTCTGGTCGGCGGTCTTCAGCCCGGACGCCAAGCTGGTCTTGACCGGCGGCCGTGACCGGCAGGCAAGGGTCTGGGAAGTCGCTTCGCGACGCGTGGTCGGCAAAACCATGCCGCACCCCGGAGAGATTCGCTCCCTTGCTTTCAGCCCGGACGGCAAATCGATCCTGACCGGCTGCCGCGACAGCTTTGCGCGGCTCTGGGACTTCCAGACGCGCCAGCCGATCGGTCCACCATTACCCCAGTTTAACATTCTCGAGAAGGTAGAGTTCGCTGCCGTCGACCGGAAGTTTCTGACGGCCGGACGCGACAGGACCGTGCGGCAGTGGATGCTCCCGTCACCCGTGCCGGGCAACGCTCGGCAGGTCCGCGATTGGGTCGAAACCATCACGGGGTTCGCCCTCACCCCCAACGACGCGATCCAGGTGTTGCATCCCGAGGAATGGCGCGAGCGCCGCGCTCGGGTCTCGAACGCGCCTGGCGAGCCAATTCCTGGCTGAGTGGGACCGCGGAATTCTGTATGCCGTAGGTCAGGCTTTCCAGCTCAAGAAGAGAGCGACGGCACGGAGCGCCGCCACGACCGATGAAGCTCGGAAGTTGGGTCGGAACATCGACGGGTCTTGTTTTCAGTGAATGTCGCGGTTCCCAAGCTCGGCGAGTGCGTCGCGCAACGGGTCGAGAGACACCTGGATCAGGCCGTCGAACGGCTGGTTCAGGTCGATAATGATGAGCAGCGCGGTGGCGACCGAGACCGCGCTCACGAACAGCACCGCGAGCACCGTGCCATTGCGCGGCGAGAGCAGGCCGAAGCCGAGGAAGAGCGCCACCAGCCAGAACATGAGCACCACCAGAAAGGGCGTGGGGATCGGGTTGTCGGCCCCCTGGATTAGCGTCCAGCGTGTCCTTGCGATCTCGGTGCAAACCTGCACGCACTGATTCTGGATCATCTTCTGGGCCTCGGTGCGCGGGCTGAGGTCGCGAACCGCGTCAAACATCGGCGCGGCCGCGGTGGAAACCTGAGCCGACCCAACGTTTTGAAGCGGTCGATAGTCCCGGGACGTGGCCTGGTTGATGGTTCGCTCCAGGACGCTCTCCAGCCGCTGGCGCGCCGTGGCGGCCTCGGGCCCGTAATACCGGAGCGCGCGGTCGAGAAGGATGAAGTCGGTTGCCAGCGTTTGCAGCCCAGTCGCTTCCGCGTTGAATTCCGTTGCGGCCGACGCCACCAGGAGCCCGAGCACGAGCGCCGCCATGGTGCCAACCAGCCCCGTGCTGAGCTTCACCACCTCGGCGGTGTCTTGCGAGAGGTGTGCGTCCGGCAGCCGCTCGCGGACCAAGAGGCCCGCCCACGCCCCGCCAAACGAACAGATCAACGAAACCAACGCAATCCCGATCGCACTCATCACGCGCCTTTCCGATCGACCTTCGTCAGGATGTCGGAGCCGAATCGTGCTCGCCGAGGCCCGGCGAGGAGCCACGAACCAAGAATGTGCGCGACGGTGAAGCCTCCGACTATCACTCTAGAGGAGAGTTGCTGGCGCGCCAGAAAGTTACTTCAAGAAGAGCATCTCCTGATAGGTCGGCAGCGGCCAGAGGTCGTCGGCGACGAGGGTTTCAAGTTGATCGCCGGCGGCACGGACGGCGTTCATCGCCGGAATGATCACGTCCCGCGCGTGCTTGGCATGGGCCATCGCATCTCCATTCGGGACTTCCTCAGTCACCGAGCTCAAATGGTCGATCGCCGTCTGGAGCTGTTCGATCGAGGCGACGAGCTCGGTCAAGTGGGCCGACTGCACCTTGGGAACGGTAACGCCCGCGGCCTTGAGATTGGCGATCGCCTCGGCGACCTGGGCCTGGTAGCGCAGGGCGGCCGGCAGGATCATGCGCGTGGCGATCTGGATCGACAACTGAGATTCGATGTTGATCGTCTTCTTGTAGCTCTCGAGGTGAATCTCATACCGGGCATGGAGCTCGCGCTCGTTGAGGACTTTGTACCTGGAGAAAAGATCCACGGATTTGTGCGATATCAAATCGGGCAGGCTCTCGACCGCCGTGCGCCGGTTGGGCAGTCCGCGCTTTTCCGCTTCGATATGCCAGGCTTCGGCGTAGTTGTCTCCGTTGAAGATGATCTGCTTGCATTCTTTCATCACCCGCTGGAGCAGCAATTGAATTTCGCTGTGCAGGTCCTTGCCGGCTGCGACCGCCTTCTCGAGATGGGTGGCAAAATCGTCGAGGCTCTCGGCGACGATCGTATTGAGCACGACGATCGGTCCCGCGATCGATTGACTCGAGCCGACGGCGCGGAATTCGAACTTGTTGCCGGTGAAGGCGAACGGACTGGTACGATTGCGGTCGCCGGGGTCGCGTGGCAGGGTCGGCAGGATGTCGACGCCGATCTTGAGCACGCCGCCCGTCTTGGCGGTCTTGGCCTGCCCTGCCTCGATTTGCTCGACGATATCCTGGAGCATGTCGCCCAGGAAGATCGAGATGATCGCGGGCGGAGCCTCGTTGGCCCCGAGCCGGTGATCGTTGTGCGCGTTGGCAACGGAGGCTCGAAGCAAATCGGCGTGCCTGGTGACGGCCCGGATGACGGCCACCAGGAAGAGGAGGAACTGGGCATTGTCGTGAGGGGTCTCGCCAGGCTTGAGCAGGTTGTTGCCCGTATCGTCGGCCATGGACCAGTTGAGGTGTTTCCCCGAGCCGTTGACGCCCGCGAAAGGCTTCTCGTGCAAAAGAAGCTGGAGGCCGTAACGGTCGGCGATCCGCTTCATCGTCTCCATCACGAGCATGTTGTGGTCGGTGGCCACGTTGGCATTCTCGAACGTGACGGCGATTTCATACTGGGCCGGCGAGACTTCGTTGTGCCGGGTCTTGACCGGAACGCCCAGCTTGTAGAGTTCGGTCTCGGTCTCGAGCATGCACGCCAGGACCCGCTCGGGAATCGCCCCGAAATAATGGTCCTCCATTTCCTGGCCTTTGGGCGGCTTGGCGCCAAAGAGGGTGCGGCCGGCGTTGATCAGGTCAGGCCGGGCGAAGTAGAAATTCTTGTCGATCAAGAAATACTCCTGTTCGGGGCCGGCGGTGCAGTAAACACGCGTGGCCGCCGATCCGAACAGCTTGAGAACGCGGACGGCGTGCTTCGAGAGCGCCTCCATCGAACGCAACAGTGGGGTCTTCTTGTCGAGAGCCTCGCCGGTCCACGAACAGAACGCCGTCGGGATGCACAGGATGGTCCCATTGGGATTTTCGAGGATGAACGCCGGACTCGTCGGGTCCCAGGCGGTGTAGCCGCGAGCCTCGAAGGTGGTCCGAATGCCTCCCGAAGGGAAGCTCGAGGCATCCGGCTCGCCTCGCACCAGCTCGCGTCCGCTGAACTCGGCGATCGCGGCCCCATCCTCCGTCGGAACCAGAAACGAGTCATGCTTCTCCGCAGTCAGCCCCGTCATCGGCTGGAACCAGTGGGTAAAGTGGGTCGCTCCGTGCTCCATGGCCCACTCCCTCATCGTCGCCGCGACCACATCGGCGATCGAGTGATCCAAGGGGGCCCCTTTTTGAATCGTGTTCCGAAGCGCCGTGTAGACGTTCTCCGGCAGTCGCGATTTCATGACCTCGTCGGAGAATACATTGACGCCGAAGAACTGACGAAACGAAGTCAGCGGCCGGGGTGCTCGCCGGCCGGTACTTGGCCACGAGGTGATCGCCTTGATGGCCGTGTCGCGCGCTCGAAATGACATCGCATCTCTCCATCTGACAGATTTCGAAGTGTTATGCAGGCGGGCTCAAACCGTTTGCTTCGACGTGGGAGAGACGCCGATCCAAGGTTCGCCATCGCAAACCGCGCCAGCGCGAAGGGACGTGTCCAGGCCCTTTCCACGCTCAACCAGCGAGTATAGCCGGGCTCGACCCTCGTCGCTAGACCCCATACTCGGCGAAAACCGGCACGATGGACAATCGCGGCCCCAGGGAAAAGAGCGGAGTCGTTTCACGGTCGTTTCTGGTCCAGCTTCGCGAGAACACTCTTGGGATCGGCTTTCACATCCTTCTCGCAGCCCTTGCAGCAAAGGTAAAACGATCGACCCATGGCGCTCACCTTCCACGGCTTGCCCATAGAGCCCAAGGGCTCGCCGCTTACGGGACACGAGAGCTGCTTCATGGCAGCTTGCTGTTCCGCTGCCGGCAGCTCCTTGATCGCGGCAAGCTGCCCGGCGGTGAGGCTGCTCATCCCGGCCGCGGCCTGGTCGCTTTCGACCGTCGGCCCCTCGATTTTCGGACCGCCGTTATCCTTCAGCTCGCCGGTTGTGGCGGGCGCGGCCGTCGCGGCTGACGGCTGCATCTCGGCCGACATTCCCCCACTCGCCGCATTAACCTGGGTGTTGGGCGCTGCTGCCGGCCCGGCCGCCGGCACCGCTGACGGCGCGGATTGGGTCTGATCCTCCCCCGCGCATCCAGCCGAGGCGAGCAAGATCAACCCGGTACCGATCAATTTATGAAATAGGTTCATGGTAGTTGTCTCATGCAGTGGGCGCGAATCGATAGCACTTCCCAAAGCGCGATCGATGGCGCGGGGCCTCGAAGATTATTCCTGATTTTAACCGGCTCCGACACCGGCCGCCAAGTTGACGCTGGATGGGCGTGTGGGCTCGCTCGCTATCGGCATATCCCCCCCGACCACTCAAGGCTCGTTCCAAGCAGAGGCAAAGATTCTGAATCACATCGCGCCCACTCGGTCGGACAATGCGAGAGCAGGTTCCGTCGGGTGGCTGGGGTCGGCGCCGCGGCGCCACGCCCCCCGGCTCCCCGCGCCGGGTCAGTCCGGAGGATGCGCGGGAGGCGACAACGTCAATTCCTCGGCTTGGCCTTTGTACAACCGGCGGTTATCCAGTGCGTAGACCTTCTCGGTGAAGAGGTCTTCGGTCTGGGAGGTCATGATCTCGCGCGCCGCCACGTTGATCTTCGCGTCCATTTCGTCGATGTACGACACGATCAAGGCTTCAATCGTCTGGGGCAACACCGGCGAACCAAACTCGCGCTTGCCATGATGTGCCAGGATTGCATGCTCCAGAAGGATCAGGAGCTCCTGGGGAAAGCCCTCGATCTTGCTCGCCGCCTCGCGGGCCATGTCGCGGCCCATCAGCACGTGGCCGATCAGACATCCCTCCTTGGTATACCGGGCCTCGAGCGGCCGGTACTCCAGCTCGCGAAGCTTGCCGATGTCGTGCAGAATCGTGGCGGCCACGATGATTCCGCGATTCAACGGCGGTTCGAGCTCGTCGTAATATTTGCCGTAATGGTCGGCCACAAAGGCCGCGATGCGGGTCATGCTCCAGACATGCTCGAGCAGGCCGGCGTTGTACGAGTGGTGCATGTTCTGCGCCGCCGGCATTTTCTGGAATAACGAGAGGTTCTCACTCAACAAGCTCTCCACCAGCCGCTTGAGATGCGGCTGGTTGATGTGGCTGTCGATCAAGCCCTGGATCTTTTTGAGCAGGAGCTCCGGCGCATACTTGCTGCTATCAACCAGGTCGGCGAAGTTGAACCCGTCGCGGGCGTCGTCGTCGGTCGCGGCGCGGATGCCCAGAAGATCCACCTGCATCCCAAACCGAAGTTCGAGCCGCCCGCGGACGTGAAGGCGATAGGCGCAGCCGTCGATCCAGGAATCGGCTTCCCTGAAGAAGCGGGTATCATGCCAGAGCATCGCGTCAACGGTCGTCTTCTTGTCGCGAAATTGACACTTGAAAAACGGCTGGCCGGACTTGGTCATCGCGCGGGTTTTTCGCACGAGCGCAGCAAAACAGACCGCCTCCTGGCCGTCGACCAAGTCGGACAATTTGATGATCACCGTACCGGTCGCCGCCATCGTGCGCACTCCTTCCCTCGATCGCCCGCCCGCCGCTCGCCGTTGCATCACCCACTCGGTTCAGTTTACAACATCGGGCATGACAAGTAACGAGTGCGAAAACCGTTGCGGCACTGGACGGGTTCCAAGACGAGTATTCCCGGAGGGTCGCAACGGCCCACTCCCCACTTCATCCGGAGGCGCTCTATGACGACGACACCTGGAGGCAACCGCCCCACCGCGGCCACGATGGGCAGGCTGGCGCCGGGCGCCCCCTTGAAAACGCTGGTTAGCCAGCGGTGGGATGCGATCGTGGTGGGAGCCGGTCATAACGGGCTGACCTGCGCGGCCTATCTCGCCCGCGCGGGCAAGCGAGTGCTCGTGATCGAGGCTCGTGACCGCGTGGGAGGCGCGTGCACAATCGCCGAACCGTGGCCGGGAGTTCGCGTTTCGCCGTGCGCCTACTTGATCGGGCTGCTGCACCCCTTGGTCACCAGTGAGCTCAGGATGGGCGACTACGGGTTCAAGTGGGCGCCGGCCTTGTCGGGGATGTTCGTTCCCTTCGACGACGGCACGAGCATTCAGCTCTGGGAGGACGACGCACTCTGCGAGGAAGAAGTACGGCGCCTGGCCCCGGCCGACCTGGACGGGTGGCGAGCCTTCTGCGCGGTAAAGGGCCGGCTCCGCGATGCGCTGCGGCCGGAAGGCGACGGCGACGTCTGGGTCGGTCGTGCCCCGACGCGGACGCAGATCGAGCACCGGCTTGACGGCGACGGCGAAGCGAAGAAGTTGCTATTCGAATGGTCGATGGTCGAATGCCTCGAACACTATCTGAGCGACGAACGCCTCCAGTGCGCCTACCTGGGACAGGGCGTGATCGGAACCAATGCCAGCCCCCACGACCCGGGCACCGCGTCGATTCATTTCCACCACCAGTCCGGCCGACTGGGCGGCGTGCCGGGAATGTGGGGTTATGTTCAGGGCGGGATCGGCATGGTGTCGTTCATCCTCTCTGATATCGCTCGTGACCTGGGCGCGGTCGTGCTCACGGGAATTCCGGTCGCCCGGATCGTGCCCGGCGCCGGCATCGAGCTCGAATCGGGCGAGCGAATCGAGGCCGCCTGCGTCGTCTCCAACGCCGATCCGCGGGCGACTCTCCGGATGCTCGGCGACGACGCCGATTCCGCGTGGCGCAGCCGGGTCGAGTCCGTCCCTCAGGTCGGCTGCACCGTCAAGCTCAACGTCATCCTCAAGGAGCTGCCGAGCTTCAAGGCGCGGCCGGGCACGCGCATGCCGCATCACCTGGGCCAGATCAACACCCCGCTCTCAAAGCAGGAATGGCGGGATTATCACCCGATCGCACGAGCCGGCGAGCTTCCGCCGCGGCTCTGGACCGAGCTCTATTTCCAGACCGCGCACGACCCGAGCGTCGCACCCGAGGGCGTCCAAACGATGAGCGTTTTTGCCCAGTATGTGCCCCATACGTTTGCACGCGGCGATTGGGACAGCCGGCGGGACGAAGTCAAGGAGCTGGCCTTGGGCTCGATTGCCCGTTACTGCGACAATATCCCCGGGGCCCTGATCGACGCCCAGGTGCTCGGGCCGCCGGATATCGAGCGCGAGGTCGGCCTCACCGGCGGGCAAATCTTCCAGGGTGAGTGCCTGCCTTCGTACATGTGGGATCGACGCCTGCCGCCGCGCACTCCAATGGCAGGCGTCTTCCTCTGCGGCGCCGCTACCTACCCCGGCGGCAGCGTGATGGGAATCAACGGGCGAAACGCCGCGATGGAGATTCTGTGCGAGGTGTGACCGACACCTCTATTCAATGCGGTCTTTGGCCAGGAATTCGTCGGCGTAATGGGAGCCCTCGACAAGCTCCTCATGACGCATCAGTCCGACGACAGCCAGGAGTACCACCAGCCGGTTATTTTCCCGGCTGAATCATTATACAACCGTCCGAAAGTATTCCAGCGTCCGTTTCAATCCGTCGGAACGCTCGACCCGCGGCTGCCAGCCCAGGAGCGTTTGGGCGCGGGTGATGTCTGGCTTCCGCCGCTTGGGGTCATCTTGAGGCAGCGGTTCGAAGACGATCCGGCTTCGGGTGTCCGTGATCAAGGTGAGAATTTCCTGGGCGAGCTGCATGACCGTGATCTCGGCCGGATTGCCCAGGTTCACCGGGTCGGAATAGTCGGCGTCAAGCAGGCGGACGATTCCCTCGACCAGGTCGGAAACGTAGCAGAAGCTGCGGGTCTGCTCGCCCTGGCCGTAGATGGTCAAGGGCTCGCCGCGCAGGGCCTGCCTCATGAAGTTGGGAAGACACCGGCCGTCGTTGAGCCGCATCCTGGGACCGTAGGTGTTGAAAATGCGGACGATGCGCGTCTTCACGGCATGGTAGCGATGGTAAGCCATCGTGATCGCCTCGGCGAACCGCTTGGCCTCGTCGTAACACCCGCGCGGGCCGATCGGGTTGACGTTGCCCCAGTATTCCTCGCGCTGGGGGTGCACCTCGGGATCGCCGTAAACCTCGGACGTACTGGCCAGGAGAAACCGGGCCTCCTTGGCCCTGGCGAGCCCCAGCGCGTTATGGGTTCCCAGCGAGCCGACCTTGAGCGTCGGGATCGGATGCGCCAGATAATCGGCGGGGCTGGCCGGGCTGGCGAAATGCAACACGTTGTCGACCGCCCCATCGACGGCGATCGGCTCGGAGACGTTGTGCTCGAGGAAGCGAAACCTGGGGTTATCGAGCAGGTGTACGATGTTTCGCTTGGCGCCGGTCAGCATGTTGTCGACGCAGATCACGTCGTCGCCGTCGGCCAGAAATCGCTCGCAGAGGTGCGACCCGATAAAACCCGCACCGCCCGTGATGACCGTTCGCAAGATGAGTCCTCCGGACATCCAACCCCGACAAGACCTCGCCACTGGCTGACCACCATACAGTCTTGACCGGCCTGCTGGCAACTCCGGAGCGATCAGGGCTTGATGCCTTCCACCAGGCTCTTGAGAGCGGGCTCGGCCAGAAGCCGTGTAAAGTCGGGCTCGGTGCGGATCGCGACGGGATCGCGGTAACTGTTGCGAATGGCCGCGGCCACGGAATCGAGCGCAAGCGCCGTTGCCCGGCGACGATGAACAAGATCGGTGCCGCCGGCTGCGCAAGCCGCGAAAGAGCGCGCCAAAGGAAGAAGCACGGCCGGTCGATCCGCGTTGGTCCCGAGCAATCCCTCGGCCTTCTTCAGGGCCTCGGCCTGACGGCCCGAATGCGCAGCGCCAGGGCCAGCGCGGCTTGTGCCGGCACGTTGTGAGGCTCAAACTCTGCTAGCTCCGTCCGGATCTCAAGGGCCGCGCGCGAAAGCGGTACCGCGTCGGCCGGCTTGCCGTGCTTCTGTGCCAGTGCGGCCAGTCGCTCGGTGCCCTCGGCCATCACGATCCGTTGGGCGGCGTCCTCCGGGTCGCGCTCCAGCACAGCACGGGCATAAGTGAGCGACTCCATAATCGCTTTCTCGGCCTGGTCGTTACGGCCGATCCGCGCCAGTGCCGCGCCCTGTTCGCCATAAACCGAAGCCAGGTCGGCCTTGAAGCTGAACGATCCGGGATGTTGGTCGGCCAGCAGCGCGCAAATCTGGACGGCTTCCTCAAAGTGCGGGCGAGCATTCGGCCAATCGCCCAGGTGGCTGTACGCAACGCCCAGCCAGACTTCCGCCTCGGATGTGTAACTCTCGGCCGACACGTTTTCCGGCTCGGCCTGCGTCCAGGCATGTCGCAGGTCGAGCGCCTTCTGGAACCGGTCGCGAGCCAGGGCCGGGTGCCCGAGGGCCAGCTCGGCGACACCCTGCTTGACGGCGATGCCCGAAAGGATCCGCTGGTTGTCGGTCTCGCCGTAGTTTCCGCTCTTCGGGTGCAGCGCGATGTCTTGCTGGATGTTCCAGGCGCGGCCGAATTCGTCGCGAGCCCGCGCGGCGTCGCCCGCTTGCTCCAGGGACATCTCGCCGAGCCGGACCAGCATGACGCCCAGGTTGGCGCGTGCCATGTCGTTCTCGGGTTGATCGTGCACGATCCGGGAAAGTCGCTCGTAGCCTTGCTGATATTCCCGCCGCGCATCGTCGATCTGGCCCAGCCTTCGAAACAAGTCGCCCAGTCGCTGATGAAGCGTTGCGAACGCGAACGGGCTGACCTGCTGGCCCTCGATCCGCTCGGCCAGGGGCACCATCTCTTTTTGGAGCATCGTCAACAGGTCGTCGCGCAGCCGGTGCCATTCCGCCTCGGTCCCGGCGGGATCGTGCTTGGCCCGCAACCGGCGCATCACCTGCTCGCCCAGGTGGATCATCTGGGCGATGGCGTCCTGGGCGATCAACTTCGCAGCCCGTTCCTGGTCCCGGGCGCGTACCTCATTGACCTTGGCAAGCTCGGCGTTGGCCAGGGCCTCCTGGGCGTTCGATAGGGCCTCCTGGGCGTTGTGCCGGGCGAGCGAGGCGTTTTGACTGGCACTGGCGGCATTGGCCAGCGCCTTGCGCTCGTTGGCTCGCGCCAGTCTGTAGAGCAAGGTCGAGGTAGCCGCCCAGGCCACGACCAGGATCACCACCAGCCCGCCCAGGGCGGCGACTCGCGGATTGCGCCAGCACCAGCGCCAGAGCCATTCGGCCCGGCTGACCGGCCGCGCCAGAATGGGCTCGCCGGCCAGGAACCGGCGCAGGTCCTCGCCCAGCGCGGCCGCTGTGGCATAACGCTTGGCGGGGTCCTTTTGCAAACATTTGAGGCAAATCGTCTCCAGGTCGCGGGGCAACCTGGGCTGGAACTGGGACGGCGGGATCGGGTCCTCCGTGCGCACCTGCTGCAGGGTGTCGAGGATTGACGCCGCACGGAACGGGGGGCGTCCCGTCATGAGCTCGTAAAGCACGCCTCCGAGCGCATAGATGTCGCAGCGCGGGCCGAGTTCCTTGATTTTCCCCTCGGCCTGTTCGGGCGCCATGTAGCTCGGCGTGCCGAGGATCGAACCGGATTGCGTCTGGCCGGCGTCGTCTTCGAGCCGCTTGACCAGTCCAAAATCGCTGATCTTGGGCTCGCCACCCGAGGTCAGAAGGACGTTGGCCGGCTTCAAATCGCGATGAATGATGCCGCGCTGGTGGGCATATTCCATGCCGTCAGCCAGCGCTCGCACGAGGAGCGCCGCCTCGCGCGGGGGCCGGGGCGTGCCGCTGATCTTCTTGGCGAGGCTATCGCCTTCGACGTATTCGAGCGAGAAGAAGGGCTGGCCGTGATCCTCGCCCACTTCATAGATCTGGACGATATTGGGATGTTGCAGGTCGGCCACCGCGACGGCCTCGCTGCGGAACCGCGCCAGGTCGGCCGGGCCGTGATGTCCCCCCGCGCCGATCATCTTAAGCGCGACGATTCGCTTGAGCCCGCGCTGGCGGGCCTTGTAAACAACGCCCATCGCCCCCCGGCCCAGAACTCCCAGGATTTCATAGCCTGCAACCTGCCCCCACCGGCCCGCCGCGGCTTCCTTCTCGGCATCGGGAATTGTATCGACTTGCTCGCGCGGTACAAACTCGAAGGTAAGGGCCGAAAGCGCCCTCCACGGGTGATGCCCCGCCCAAATCGGCGATCGTCCGGGCCAGCTCTTCGACGGGGGCCGGACACGGTCCGTCCGCCAACGTCGAGAGGGTCTCGCCCGAAGTGGGCGGGCCGGCTTCATGCAGCGCCGGCATCCAGGGCGGCGAGACGTCCGTTCCCGGCCATCGTGCTGATCGTCTCGGATGCATCAGGCGCCGCGCCCGGCGCGAAGGTCAACGACGCCTTGTGATCACCAGTTTCCATCGGCCTGGGGGGCTCACTCATCGGGAAATCCGCCAATCGTTCTTGGATGCATCTGAGCCAGCCTCTCTGTTGAATCCGAGGACACCTGGAATTCCTCGCTTGTTGCCTGCGCACGATCATCGCAAAAACGGCGGCACCACGCCCTGTACACGAAGGCGCACGTGGTAAACGGCGTCTACCGCGGTGATTGCCAGGCCGCGGCCATCGGCATCGCCCCAGGCCAGGTTGGAGGGGCGGGCCGGCAAGGCCAGGATCCCCAGGAGACGCCCCGAGGGCTCGAAGACCCAGACCCCTTCGGCGACGGCGACGTAAACCCGGCCGTCGCAATCGATTTTCAGCCCGTCCGGTCCGCCCGGCGCGAGCCGGGTCGAGCCGCGCCCAGACCCGGCCTGTGCCAATCCGGAGCGTTCCGCCGGCTTCCACCAGAAAGGAACGGACGTGATAACGGGCCGTGTCGCAGACGTAGAGAATTTCCTCGGATGGGGAAAACGCCAGCCCGTTGGGCTTTTCAAAGTCATCCGCGAGAAGTCGCATCGCGGCTGGACCTGCCGCGCTCGGGTCGAGCGAATAAACGCCCTGGAAGTGGAGCGCCCGATCGCGCGGCGCAACACCATAGGGTGGGTCGGTGAAATAAAGCCGGCCATCGGTCCGGCACACGATGTCGTTGGGGCTGTTCAAGCACTGTCCCGACCAGGTCTCGCAAAGCGGCTCGACGCCCGAGCCGTCGCGCGACATTCGCGAGACGCGCCGCCCGTTCTGCTCGCAAAAAGCGATCGCGCCGCCGGGCATGAAGGTCTGGCCGTTGGCGGCCCCGGTCCGCTCTCGCACCACGTGCACAGACCGGTCGGCTGCGATGCGGTAAGTCCGCTCCGCCTTGATGTCCTGGAAAAGCAACGTGCCATCGGGGCACCAGAGCGGACCTTCGGTGAACTGGAACCCCTGAGCGAGCCGTTCAACCTCGTCGCCGGCGATCAGTTCCGAGAGGCCGGCGTTGCGGAGGATCTTGACCATCCTATGCCTCCTATCGCGGCCGGCATGCCCCGGGGGACCGCTCGCCGTTCTCCGGCCGTCGCATTCTTGGACTTTCTGTGGTGATGGACGACACGATGGTTTAGTATAATCAGAGTTGCGTGGGTCCGCACTCGCCTTGGGGTGAGGTCCAGACCTTGCGCTCAGCTCGCGGCAGTGTGTTAAGATCTTGTCGGGGCCGTAGCTCGACCAAGAAGCGGATCGAGCCGCGGCGGGTGCCGCGAGAAGGTCGGTTTGCCCCGGGCTTTGCTTTCCGGAGGAGCGCCGCGATGTCCTCGGAGTCGGATTCGGCAGATCTGCAACGCGCCAAGACACTCTTTCAATACGGTAACGACGCCACGCTCAAGTCCAATCTCGACTACGCGATCAATATGTATCGCGAGGCTTGCAAGCTTGTGCCTGATAACATGATGTTCCGCCAGGCGCTGCGGTCCGTCGAGCGGAGGAAATTCAACAACGACCCTTCGAAGGTCGGGATGCTGGTCGGCACGCGCAACCAGCCGATTTTGATGCGTGCGCGAGCGGCGCGATCGAAGGGGAATTTCCACCATGCGCTGGAAGTTTGCGAAGAGGCGTTCGTCAACAATCCGTGGGACGTGGGCGCAGCCCGCGTGGCCGCCGAAGCTGCCGAACAACTCGGGCTCCACCTGGTCGCTCAGTGGTATGTCGAATCGGTCCAGACAGTTACCAAGGATGGTGATTTCCTCAAGTTCGCCGCGCGGATCCACGAGCTCAATGAAAGCTGGCAGAAGGCCATCGCCTGCTGGGAGCTGGTCAAGAAATATCACCCCAACGATCAGGACGCCAACCGCCAGATCAACGCGCTTTCGGCCAGCTCGACGATCAAACGGGCCGGACTGGAGGACTCGCTCGACCGCCACGCTCAGGCCCCGGTCGAGGTCGCCGAGTCGCTCGACGCCAAGCTCGATCGGCTCAAGCAAGAGCAGCTCTCCCCGGAGCAGCGGCTGATCAAGGACATTCTGAGCGATCCCAAGGCGATTCACGCCTATCTCGACCTGGCCGACCTGTATCGGCAGCGCAGCGATCTGGAAAAGGCTGAAAAAGTGCTGGCCAAGGGCATCAAGGCCAACCCCAACGACGCGGTCCTGCTGGCCGGGCTCGAGGACACCCAGATCAGCCGCTTGAAACGGGCGATCGAGAAGCAAACCCAGGTCTGCCGCGAGCGGCCCGACGACACGGGAGCCAAGGTCAAGCTCGACCAGTTGACCGAGATGCTCAGCAAGTACGAAGTCGAGGCGTTTCGCCGCCGCGTGAACGTGCACCCGGAAGACGGGGCCTTGCACCTCCAGCTTGGCATGATCCTCCAGCGCATCGGCCAGCACGATGAGGCGATCGCCGAGTTCCAGGCGGCCCGCTCCAGCCCCGCCCAGAAGATCAAAGCCCTTTTCCAGGCGGGCTTGAGCTTCGAGGCCAATAGCGCCTGGAAGCTGGCCGACCGCAGCTACCGTGAGGCATTGAAAGGCCTGGAAGACGATGACAAGGAAAACTTCAAGGCCCTGCACTATCGTCTGGGACGTGTTGCCGAAGCACTCGGCAACAACGAGGCGGCCGAGGAACACTACAACGAGGTCGCCGCCATCGACTACACGTATCTCGACGTCGCCGAGCGGCTCCGCCGCTTGTAATGAACGCCGCCGAAATGGTATACTCCTACCCGAAATGTCGGCGCAGCCGATCACGGGTTCGGCGCGTTCCGTTCAAGCGGCGGAGCCGCTCGCCTGCGCGGCCGGACGGTTTTTTGGAACGCGACCGTGGTGTCCATACTAACCCAACGCGCAAGCGACGAGGCCTACGTGGACACGTGCGGAGTTGTTTCGTCTCGGAAGAATTCGACCCTCGCTGGCGCAGTTTTGGTGTTGCGCGTTTTGCCGCCCCGCAGGGGCAACGACATACTATAATGTGAACGCGACCGACCGCCGATCGTGCCTCATTTGCTGGCTTCTCTTTCGTTTCGTCGTCCGCTGATTGTTTCTTTCCAAATAGGAGATTTATGCCAAGTTCAGCTTCCGCGGCCAAACGGATGCGCCAGGGCGCAGCGCCGCATGCACAATCGCATCAGCAAGAAAGTCGTGAAGACCCTGATGAAGAAAACCCTGGCTTCGGTGGCCGCCAAGGAATTCGACAAGGCCGCGACCGACCTCAAGGCCGCGTCATCCAAAATCGACAAGTGCGGTGCTCGGCGGGTTCTTCATCCCAACACCGCGGCGCGGCGCAAGAGCAAGCTCGCCCGCGCATACGCCGCCGCGCTCGCCAAGGCCAAGGGCGCTTGACCAAAGAAGCGGCGATGCCGACCCTCGACGACGCATTTGACGCTGTGCACTCGGCCCTGGTCGCGCGCTATGGCCTTCCTCCTTCTTCCCTTCGCGCGGGACTTGGCGCGTTCGAGGCGATCTGCTCGGTGCTCCTCGAGCGCAGCCTGGGGCCCCGGAAGGCCGACGCGGCACTCGAGGGCCTGCGCGAGGCGGAGTTCCTGGTTCCCGAACGGCTCGCCAGCGCAGACATGGTTGAGCTCATCGATGCGGTCGCGAGAAAGGGGCCGTCGGTCTCGGCGGGCGCAGTCGCGCCCCTGCAACGGTTGGCGCACTGGCTTGTGCAACATCACGACGGTCGAATCGAGGCACTTTTCGACCCGCATCGATCGATCGATTGGCTGCGGAGCGAGTTGGCGTCGATCAAGGGAATCGGGATGGCCTCAGCCGACGCCGTCGTCCTGCGTGCCTTGAAACGTCCCTCGTATCCGGTTGACCGAGCCACGTTCCGGGTCCTGGTCCGGCACGGATGGCTCGACCCGGCTGCCACGTACGACGAGGCGCGCGAACTGCTGATGGATTGCGCGTCATCCGATGCGTACAAACTCGACGAGCGCGATCACGTCGAATTTAGCGACCTGGCAGAGGATCTGATGGAGCTCGCCCACGGAATGGACCAGGTCGGCCGCCACTGCTGCCGGCCCGCGGCGGCGCGATGTGACGAGTGCCCGCTCGTTGGCCTCTTGCCGGAGGGCGGATACCGCCAGATCGATGCGTAACGCAACCAAGCTCGCGATCTGCCGAAAAGGGGTCGAGCGACCATGACGCTGCACGCGATGCCGGTGATGCTGGGCGTCCTGGCGATTCTCGCTGTCGCCTACCGCTACTATAGCGCGTTTCTCGCGGCGAAGGTCGCCGCATTCGACGACTCCCGGGCCACGCCGGCGCATCGACTGAGCGACGGCCAGAACTTCGACCCCACGAATCGCTGGGTGCTCTTCGGCCATCATTTCGCGGCCATATCGGGCGCGGGGCCGTTGATCGGACCAGTCCTGGCGATCCAGTTCGGCTATCTGCCGGGACTGGTGTGGCTGGTCATCGGCGTTTGTCTGGCAGGTGCCGTTCAGGACATGATGGTGCTGGCAGCCTCGATCCGGCGCGACGGGCTGAGCCTGGCCGGCATTGCGCGGGTCGAGATCGGCCGTCCCGCCGGAATCGCCGCGGCGATCGCCATCCTGTACATCGTGATCATCGCCCTGGCGGGGCTGGGCATCGTCGTGGTCAAGGCGCTCGGGGGCGAGCAGGTCGCCATGAAGGCGGGAACGGTGCTGGTCTATCCCCAGGGAGCCGAATTCGGCCGAACGATGTATGCCGGCGACCAGCCGACGATTTATCCAGTTCCTCGCGAATCGACCTATCGCTTCGGGGAGGGGCCCGAGCACACCATGGTCTTCCACGAGCCGTTCCGGCTCGCCGTTCCGCACGGGTCGCGGCTCGCGTCCAATCCCCAGGGCGACGGCTGGATATTGCCCGCGAACACCAAGCGGCTCGTGCCGGGCAGCTCGTGGGGCACGTTTACCATCGCCTGCACGATCCCGATCGCGCTTTTCGTCGGCTGGTACATGTACCGGTTCCGCCAAGGGAAGGTGCTCGAGGCGTCGCTTCTGGGCGCGGCGGCGGTGCTGGCCGTCACGTTTGCCGGGGCGCTCGTGCCCGGCTCGCGAATCGAGCCCTTCTTCGCGTTGTCGCGCGATCAAACAGTCTACGCCCTGGCAATCTACGGCTTCGTGGCCGCGGTGCTGCCGGTCTGGCTCTTGCTCTGTCCCCGCGACTATCTGTCGACGTTCCTCAAAATCGGCACCATCCTGCTTCTGGTCGTCGGCGTTCTGATCGCCAACCCCAAGCTCGAGGCCCCCGCCGTCAGCCCCCACTTCGCCGCGGGTGGCGGCCCCAATCTCGATGGGCCGATTTTCCCTTATGTCTTCATTTGCATCATGTGCGGCGCGATTTCGGGTTTCCACTCCCTGGTCGCATCGGGCACGACCCCCAAGATGATCGACCGTGAGAGCGACGCGCGGATGATCGGCTACGGCGCGATGCTGATGGAAGGCCTGGTCGGGGTGGTGGCCTTGATCGCTGCGGCGGCGCTGCCCAACTCGATGTATTACGGCATCAATATCGACCTGTCGCGCCGGCCTGACTTTCTGGCTCGGCACCCCGATTTGCGCGGTTCCTGGCGGCCTCGGAGATCGAGCCGCACGGTGAATTGCCAGGCGGCGCGGACCACAAGAACGCACTGGTTGCGATGGAAGAGGACGTGCAGGAGTCACTCCATGGCCGCACCGGCGGGGCGGTCACGCTGGCGGTGGGGATGGCGCGCATCTTTTCGGATGCGATCCCGAACATGCGCTGGCTGATCAAGTACTGGTATCACTTCGCGATCATGTTCGAGGCCCTCTTCATCCTGACGACGATCGACGCCGGTACGCGGATCGCGCGGTTCCTGGTGCAGGAGTTTCTGGGCAAGCTCTGGAAGCCGCTAGGCGACCTGAACTGGCTGCCGGCCTCGATGCTGGCCACCGGACTGGTCGTCTTCGGCTGGGGGTATTTCATTTACACCGGCAGCGTGGAGACGATCTGGCCGATGTTCGGCATGGCCAACCAACTGCTGGCCGTGATCGCGCTGGCCGTCGTGACCACGGTCATCATCAATTCCGGCCGCCTCCGCTATGCCCCCGTGACCCTCTTGCCCATGCTCTTCGTCGCGACGACGACCTCGGCGACGGCCTATCATGAGATCGTGGGCCGGTTCTGGAAGATGACCGGCCAACCGGCTTTCGCACTCCAGGGCTGGCTGAACATCGGCCTGACGGTCATGCTCCTGGCCTGTGTGATGGTGATCGTCGTCTCGGCGTTAGTCCGGTGGATTGGCCGCGGCCGCGTTGACGAGCCTTCGGAGCAGTCGGCCTTCGGATAGGGAGTCAGGCGCTGGGCCCGCCACGCAATGATCGGAGCTGGTCTTCGAGTTGCTGGGCTCGACTGCGCTCTTGCTCCAGTTCGCGCTCGAGTTGGTTCCGCTGCTGTTCGAGTTGGTTCCGCTGCTGTTCGAGTTGGTTCCGCTGCTGGACGAGCTCGCTGAACGTCAGGAACCGGCGGCCGTCGGGGCCCGTGATCGTGAGCTCGCCTTGGCTGAGCTCGAAGCGCACGCCTAGCTGCGGGCTGGTCCAGCCGTTCATCTGGGTGATTTCCTCCAGGGCCTCGCCGCGCCGCAGCCAGCCGAATAGTTCCACATTATCGGGGTCGTAGATGTAGTATTCGTTGACGCCGAACCGTTCGTAGAACCGGAACTTGCGCAGCATCTCATTGACGCGATTGCCGGGCGAGAGTACCTCGACGACGACCTGGGGCGCGATCCCGTTTTCTTGCCATTGCAGGTACGAGCTGCGATGCCCCTTGGGCCGACCAAAGACGACCAGGGCATCGGGCGCAGTCCGGATCGTGGGATCTCCTTCAACCGGGTACCAGAAAAGGTCGCCCGCGACAAACACGTCGGGCCGGTCAAGGAATACCGCTTCGAACCCCTCCTTGATCGTCACGATCCACTGGAACTGAAGGGTGTTTTCGGCAATCGGCTCACCGTCCGTTTCGGGATAAACAACTTTGGACCGCGGCTGGGTGGGAGTCGCTTTGCTCATGGTCCGTGGATCTCGAAACGGCTATGATTCCCTGAGAACGCCACAACGATTTTATCGAAGCAAGGGGATCGCGTATAGCGCCGCGCAGTGAGCATAGCGATTTCGCAAGATTTCCTTGCGGCTTTCGTCACTAAGGGTGTACACTCCAAAATGAGGAGGTCGACGCCATGCACACGGTATTCATTAAGTTCACCTCGCACGACGACCGCGTGCGCGGCTTCTACGAGCTGGCGACGCGGGCCCGGGTCGGGAGCTTTCCCGACGAAATCTACCAGGTGCCCGTCGATGCGCTAAAGCTGCTCGACAATCAACTGATCGCCTACAGGCGTGCCACCGATGCCGAGGTGAAGGCGGCCCATGATCAGGTTCGAAATCCTGCTCCCTCTGTTCTATAACAGTGGCCAGCCCATCGAGCAGGAGAAGTTCGTTCAGACGGATGACGAGCTTGTACGCCAGTTCGGGGCGGTAAGTACGGACTCCGTAACCGTTCGAGGCCTCTGGCGGTATCAGAGCACCTTATATCACGATCAACTCCTGCGTGCGCGCATCGATGTCGAGGATAGCCCGGAAAACTGGCAGGCCCTTCGCGATCTCAAGGAGACTTGGAAGGCTCGCTTCGAGCAGTTGGACATTTGGATCACAGCCCATCGGATCGAGATCGTTTAGTTGGCGACGAGGGAGTAAGATGGCGCGAGGAATGGGAGATTCCAGCTTCCAAATTCCGATCACAGATCGGAGCGACCCAATGTCTGTTCGCCGATCGGTGCCTCCAGGATCGACAGCCAGAACTGGCCCCGCGCAGGTGGATCGCTCGAACCAGCCGCTCACGAGCGGCGTGACGGTTCCGGTGACGGATGCCGCGCCGGGACCCGGTGACATGCCGGTGGGCGTCGCGATCGCGAGCGATTCCGGACAGGGCGGAACCGTCACGGCCCGGCGTGCCGGTGGTCTTCGCGACATGGGCCTGGAGGTCTCGCCCCAGAAAGTCGGGGTACCAGCCGCCCTCCAGCATCTGGCCAAGGCGATCAACATCGCGTTCCAGACCGACTTCGGCGAGAACTATCTCGAATCGGTCTACCAGGCCGCGATCGTCCGGCGCGGGGAGGTCTACATCATCCACCGGGAGTATTTCGGCTTCGGCGACAACTGGTTCGGCCAGTTTGGCCGCTTGATTCGCTCGCTGCAACTGACCCTGGAAGGCCCCGACCCCGCCTCGCCCGAAGGCCAGGAGCGCATCCGCGAGAAAGGCCCCGCGACCATCCGCGGCATCCTGAACCTGATCGGCCGCAAGCTCGACCTGGTCGCCGAGTACGAAGACCGCGTGCCCGCCTACGTTGAACAGACCTTCGACCGGCTCGAGGCCTCCGGCATCATCAACGGATGGGACCGCGACGATTGGGAAATCTGGACCACCCGGATCGGGCTGGATATCCGGATCGCGCCCAAGAAGCCAACGTGAGCGTCGCAAAACCCAGGCAATCGGCCAATTTGGTAGAAAGCGCATCGTCGTCAGGGTCTTTGCAGCTTGCCGTGGGTTTGTTTCGGGCATGGTTCAAATGCAGGTAACACCTCAGGGGTGCCTGGGGTCAACGCCCGAAGGGCGACGCCCCCAGGTCCGAGGCTTCCGCACTGGGGGCTCGCTGGCTTTCGCCCGCTCGACCGCAGCCACCCAGCTCTTGCCACGTTCAAGCATGCTGAAGTTGAACCATGCCCAAATGGCGGCACGGTTCAAAATTGCAGTTTTCGGCGGGGGTTCCCAACCCCCTCGCCGCCCGCGACGCGATCGATCGATAACCAACTCTCGATGAGAAAAAATGAGACAATCTGAGACGTTTTCGAAGGGTCCCCGTCCCATCTCGCAACGTTCGCCAACGAAATCCCTCGGAGATCGGCGGCGGAGTGGGTGCTCGTCATAAGTTGCTTGTCCATTCGTTTTTGTGTCGTCAAATTCGGTCGATTCCAGCCCCTCTCGAGCCCCGCGAATCGGGCAGCTGAATCGCCTCGGCGCGACTCATCATCGATCGAGATGTCTCACGTTCCTGCGCCGCAGACTTGTTGCGTTCCAGCGAAGGCGGTCCGGGCGACCAAGAACGGCTCGAGCGCGTAACCCCTCGCTGTCTGCGTCATCAACTGATTCTCAACAGGCCAGGCTGCGCCGCCCTGCTTGTCAAGTCGCGAACGAGCGCGGGAATTTGCCGTAACTTGAATCGGATCTTGTGCTTCCACGATGCTCATGGATTCAGCGAAATTGGCTTCGTTCGGCGCATTTTGCCGATTTCACCCGTCCCGCTCAGCTCATCGGCGTGCTTCTCCACGCCGTCTGCACCGTTGAAAGGTACATCCACTTGTGCATCGAAGGCTGTCATGCCCGAGACATACCGGGCACATACTCGGCATACTGGGCACGCTCCAGCGCGCGCCCAGTATGCCGAGTATGTGCCGAGAATGCGGTTTGACGACGGAATAACCCGTCCGGCTCACCATTCCTGCCAGATCGCAACAACCGCCCTCGGCCCGGTTACCGTCTCAACCCTCGCGTCCGCGACTTCCGCCATGATCGGAAGAACCGGGTGAAACTGCACGAACCCGATCGCCTTGACGCGGACCGGAATCTAGACAGAGGTACACGCGCCGTCCGTCCCGTTACCTCAAAAAGGGCTAAGAGTGACCCGCTTCAGGGCAGAGTGATCGGGAACTTCCAGGCGGAGATACCAGTTGGAGATCGGACATGCATTGCCAGAGAGGGAACGACAGTCTGTGCAGCCGTAAAACGGTCCTGAATCACGATCAACTCTGAGCCGGAGTAATCGGCCTCGCAACGGGGATACCTGTCGAGCCCACGCGTCGTTCACAGATCCGAACCGCTTTGCTATGAACGAGCGGTCATTGCGTTCGTCACCGGCTGATCCGGAACGGACTGGCGTTGCGATAGATGTCATTTCCGCCTTTTCCGCCTCTGTCCACTGTTCTTTCTCTTCTTGGGCCAGTTCTCGGCGGCTGCTTCGGCATCTGCCAACTCCTCTTTGCGTCGCCCGTAGCCGTGCTTTTCGATGAGGTCGCGGGCTTTGGCGAGTTCGGCCTGGTCGCGGAGGAGGCGGGCGCTGTGGAGATGGATGTCAGCGAGGTAGAGCGGCATCGGGCCGCGCTCGGCGATCTCCCGGGCCTGGTCGAGGGCGGTGCAGGCGGCCGCGGTATCGCCCCGGACGAAGCGATAAAGCGCGGCGGTGAACAGGCCTTTGGGAAGCTCCTCCAACTCTCCCGCATCGCGCATGCCATCGACGGCGGCGGCGACGTGCGGCAAATCGAACGCCGACTGCGGCAGTGGATGGGACAGAATTGTGCGAATGAGACGGACCCGAGCCAGCGTCAGGTGTTCAACGGCGATGCTAAGTAAGTCTGGCGGAGCGTGAATCAACTTCGCCAGAATTGTTGTCGCGCGCCGTTCGACTTTAGAGCAGATGGAGATCGGGCCATCTTCGGCAAGGTCGTCCATCACAGATGAGAAGCCTGTGCCACGAAGAAGGATCTGCCATGCGGCTCGTTCAGCAGGGGCGAGGAGCCAGTCGCAATACCGAGAGCCTGGTATCGAATAGAGGAGTTGGAATTGCGAACCAGACTCCTCATCTATTCGTTCAGCTTCGACGAATAGCGCGCCGGCTTCGGCTCGCCGACCGGACTGGTGTAAGGCATCGGCCGCCGCTGTTCGACTGGCCATTCGCCAGTTCAGATCATCGGTCTGGTCGGCAAACAAGATCGATTGGCGGGCATCCACCACCGCTTCCGTTAGCATGCCTAGAGAAATCTCCAAGCCGCTAATATTGTAGGCACCTATCGCGGAGTTCATCCAGTGCTTCCGTTGAACCACTCTGTCCAAGGCGGCTCGCATCGGTTGCAGGGCTTCGGTTAACCGGCCGAGCATACTGAGCCACAGCGCGGCGGCGTTAAATATGAAAGCTTGATCGGATTCGCGGAGATTCGGGGCGACGCGGCTCCACGGCTCGTCGAAGAATGCTGCCATTGCTGCGAGATCGGCCCCGATCGCACCAAGTTTCCTCTGCGTGTAATAGCCATCGCTTGCGGTGCCGCGCAGGATGCGGTTTACGTAGACGTCGTTGCAGGCCTCCCACTGTCGCCCGGCGAGGCAGCCGTGGACGACGGCTTGATAGAGCGGTTGCAGGCCATCGAGCGTATCGGGGCGGTGGGGCTTCGTCTCGCATAAATGATCGAACAGCCGGGAGTGAGCGGCCTGGAACGCGGCGGGCTGCGTCTCGCGAAGTTGCTTGGCGAAGTATTCGCGGATCAGCGGATGGGCGTCGATGGCATCGGGTGTCACGGTCAGGAGATCGACATCGCCAAGCCGCCTCAGGGCGATGTTCCACTGCGGGTCTTTCAGCTTCACCAGCGTCTCCGTCAGGCCGGGAATCGCCGGCTCGGCGCGCAACACTTTCACGCAGTCGCGGGACATCGGCCGGTCGAACAGGCCAGTCAGCCGCAAGAGCGCGAGCTTCTCGTTGTCGCTCCGGCCCGGCCGATTGCAGCCAGCGCTCGTAGGCGATCATCACCTTGAACGCCGACCGGCCCTGACGCTCCAAGTCCGCTTCCTCGAACTTTACCTCCTTGTAATGGCGGATATCGCCGCCGTGAGCGTCGGCAAGGAATCGGCCGAGTAGTTGCAAGGTCAGCGCGTGCCCGCCGGCATCCTTCCAGGCCGCCTCCATCTCGGCTTCCGTGCCGGCGATTTGTAGGTGGCGCAGCAGGTCAATCGCCGCCTGCTTCACAAGCTTGTCGAGCGTCTGCTCCTCGGTCGTCGCCTGGTTCTCGATATTCTTCAAGTGCTCGCGGGTGGTGATGAGGCACAGGCCGGGGTTGTCGGCGGCCAGACCTTGCAGGAGCACTTCGAGGGCCTGATCCTTGAGCCGCCCAGCCTGCGGATCGTTCACCGGATATTGCAACGGCTCGATCCCGTCGAGGACGAGCAGCGTGCGATGCCGGCGGACCAGGCCAGCCAGCCGTTCGCCGCGCTCCCACGGACTGCCCTTGGTGGGTTCGGGGTCGTCGAAGAACCGGAACGCCTCCTGAATGAAGAGGTCGGAGGAAGTTTGCCTGGATTCGCCGGTCCCCTGGCTGTAGAAGGACCAATCGAAGTAGCGTTCGACGCCCGGCCAGCCCTTGGCCGCCATCCGCTGGCTGACCCAGTGCGACACGAGCGACGTCTTGCCGACGCCGCCCCAGGCGACGAGCGAGTAAACATGGAGCGCCGGCTTCGCCCAGGCCGCGTCGAGCGCGTCGAGCCAATGGTCGCGGCCGAAGAGGATCTTCGGCGAATGTTTGGTGATGCGTGACGGGGCGAGCTTGCGTTCGGTCTGCTCTTTGGTCAGCAAGCCGCGCCCGATGAGCGAAAGGACGACCTCATCAAATAGGGCATCCTCGTTAACCACCGGCTTGGGATGTTCGTGCGCCTCGTGGAGGCGGTCGGAGTGCAGCATCTGCGACGAGCCGGCAAGGAGTCGGTCGCGCAGCTCGTAACAATAAAGCCGCTTGCCGAAAAACAGCGCCAGCCAGGCTTCCCACTGCGTGGCCGAGAGCTGCCCTGTCCGTGCCGCCTCGGCGACGGCGGGAAATCGCCGCATGAAGTCTTTGTGCCGGTCCAGGAAAGCCTCGGCCTGGTCCACCGGCGGGCTCCAGCCCGGCTCGGCCCCGATGATGTGAACGGCGAAGTCCGACTTGACGATTTCCTCCTCCAAAGCGTGCAGCGTCTTCACACCACGATGGAAGAAATCATCTTGATGTCGAACGTGGACGGTCTTCGTACGCTCCAGGAAACGGGCCAGCCGCAACCGGAATGCGCCGAATTCGTGCGTGACGGTCGAAAGGAAAAGTGTCTGACTCATTGTGGGCGACCCGCCATCGGAATCGACTCAGCTCGATTGGATTATCGTCGACGTTGGAGTCGGTGATGTCAAATCTCCGGTCAGCAAACTCAGGAGAACCGCGAAGTGCCACCGACTCCATCGTGTTCTGGTTGTTCAAGGTTCTTTACGCGGGCCAGTTCGTGGTAGCTACTTCGGCATCTTCCAACTCCTCCTTGCGTCGCCCGTAGCCGTGCTTCTCGATGAGGTCGCGGGCTTTGGCGAGTTCGGCCTGGTCGCGGAAGAGGCGGGCACGGTGGAGGTGGATGTCGGCGAGGTAGAGCGGCATCGGGCCGCGCTCGGCGATCTCCTGGGCCTGGTCGAGGGCCGCGCGGGCCGCCGCGGCATCGCCGCGCACGAGATGATACAGCGCGGAGGTGAGCAGGCCTTTGGTAAGGTGGTCCATCCTTCCCGCGTTGCGGAGGCCGTTGACGGCGGCGGCGACGTGCGGCAGGTCGAGCGTCCGCTGCGGCAGCGGGTGCTACAGAATCGCCCGAACCAGCTCGACCCGAGCCAGCGTCAGGTGATCGAGGGCGATGGTGAGGAGGGGATCATCCGGTTGCGCGCGAATCGAACATACATTTGCAACGCCGTTCGACTTCATCGCAAATCGTAGCCGGGCCGACTTCGGCATGCTGGTCCATCACAGGCTGGAAGCGTCGGCCACGGAGCAGGGTCTGCCACGCGGCGCGTTCGGCGGGGGCCAGGAGCCAGTCGCAGTACTGGAAACCACGCAGCGAGTAGAGCAGGTCGAACTCCGGCTGCATTTCCTTCTGCATCCGTTCGGCTTCGGCGAAGAGCGCGCCGGCTTCGGCGCGCCGGCCGGACTGGTGCAAGGCATCCGCCGCCGTGGTGCGACTGACCGTTCGCATGAACGCATCGCCGCTCTCGTCGGCGTGCGTGATCGATTGGCGGGAATCGGCCACGGCGTCCGTCAACCGGCCCAGCGTCACCTCCAACTCGCTGAGGTTGCCGGCAACTCTCGCCGCGTTGTTCCAGTTCTCTTGCCGAACGTACATCTCCAGGCCGGCTCGCATCGGTTGCAAGCGCCTCGGTCAAGCGGCCGAGGGCACGGAGGCGAAACGCGGCCGCGCCGAGCATCCACGCCTGGTCGGCTTCGATGAGATTCGGGGAAACGCGGCTCCAGGGCTCGTCGAAGAACGCCGCCACCGCCGCGAGATCGGCCGCGATCGCCCCGAGTTTATCCATGCTGTAAAAGCCATCGCTACCCGTGCCGCGCAGGATGCGGTCGAGGTAGACCTTGTCGCGCGCCTCCTGCTGTCGCCCGGCGAGGCAGCCGTGGACGACGGCCTGGTAGAGCGGTTGCAGGCCATCGAGCGTATCGGGACGGTGGGGCGTCGTCGCGCATAAGTGATCGAACAGCCGCGAGTGGGCGGCCTGGAATGCGGCGGGCTGCGTGTCGCGAAGTTGCTCGGCGAAGTATTCGCGGATCAGCGGATGGGCGTCGATGGCGTCCGGCGTCACGGTCAGGAGATCGACTTCGCCAAGCCGCTTCAGGGCGATGTTCCACTGCGCGTCTTTCAGCTTCACCAGCGTGTCCGTCAGGCCGGCAATCGCCGGCTCGGCGCGCAATGCTTGCAGGCAATCGCGGGACATCGGCCGATCGAACAGGCCGGTGAGCCGCAAGAGCGCGAGCTCTCGTTGCCGCTCCGGCCCGGCCGATTGCAGCCAGCGCTCGTAGGCGATCATCACCTTGAACGCGGAGCGGCCCTGACGCTCCAGGTCGGCCTCCTCGAACTTCACCTCCTTGTAGTGACGGATGTCGCCGCCGTGGGCGTCGGCAAGGAATCGGCCGAGCAGTTGCAGCGTCAGCGCGTGCCCGCCGGCATCCTTCCAGGCCGCCTCCATCTCGGCTTCCGTGCCGACGATCTGGCAGGTGGCGCAGCAGGTCAATCGCCGCCTCCTTCACAAGCCTGTCGAGCTTCTGCTCCTCGGTCGTCGCCTGGTTCTCGATGTTCTTCAGGTGCTCGCGGGTGGTGACGAGGCACAGGCCGGGGTTGTCGGCGGCGAGACTTTGCAGGAGCGCTTCGAGGGCCTGATCCTTGAGCCGCCCAGCCTGCGGATCGTTCACCGGATATTGCAACGGCTCGATGCCGTCCAGGACGAGCAGCGTGCGATGCCGGCGGACGAGCCCGGCCAGCCGTTCGCCGCGTTCCCACGGGCTGCCCTTGGTCGGGTCGGGGTCGTCGAAGAAGCGTGAGCGCCTCCTGAATGAACGAGTCGGACGAGGTCTGCCGCGATTCGCCGGTCCCCTGGCTGTAGAAGGACCAATCGAAGTAGCGTTCGACGCCCGGCCAGCCCTTGGCCGCCATCCGCTCGCTGACCCAGTGGGCCACGAGCGACGTCTTGCCGACGCCGCCCCAGGCGACCAGCGTGTAGACGTTCAACGTCGGCTTCGCCCAGGCCGCGTCGAGCGCATCGAGCCAATGGTCGCGGCCGAAGAGGATCTTCGGGCGAATGTTTGGTGATGCGTGACGGGGCGAGCTTGACCTTGTCGCCGCGTCCCTGGCGCAGGTCGATGACATCGCGACCGTCGAAGCTGGGCGGCAGTTTGCAGTCGTCGATGCGAACAGGGATGACGTTCTTCCCGTGTTCCCGCGCGAATTGCACCTCGCGATCGACCCAGTACGACTTCACCGAAGCATGCGACAGGATGACGACGAAGGCGTCGCATTCGCGGATGCCCTTCTCAATTCGGTTCCAGAAGAGCTCATCCGGTGCGATGGTGTGACCGTCATTGAAAACCTCGTCGTAGCCAAGCGTGTGGAGATATTGCACCATCTCTTGCACGTAGCGGTCATCCGGGCTGCTGTGGCTGACGAACGCACTCGGCATGAGATTGACCTGGCTGGCCGTCCCGCCCGTCCGGGGATTTACCGAATTGCTGCTCGGCGCGTGCGAGCTGCGTGGGGCGATGCGCACGAGCTCAATTCAGGATACCGCTTTTCCCCTCGGTCGCAAAGCCAGCAGCGCCGCGGTCGCCAAAGCCCGGCCTGGGAGAGGAATCTGGGGTTCTGGGGGCACCATACGCGGGGAGATAGGACGTGCATTGCAATGGAGATTTGGTACAAACGAGTTGTGATTGCGTTCGTCATCCTCTCATCGGGAACGGACCGGTGACGCAATGCGTGCCCTTTCCGCCAACGTGTTCGCGCAGACTGAACCCAAGGACGGGCAATCGAATCACGTCGGGGCGAAAGATCGGCTTGGCTTCAACGGGCACGGATGAAATTCTCCGCGTTCACCTTCGTCGGTGCAGGCAGCTTCAGACTCAAACCATCGTATCATGTCTCAAGCGGTAAAACGACCCGATCGAGCAAGGGGGAACTAACCGCGTCCCGGTTTCCGTTCTCCCGCGTATGTCGAGCAGACGTTCGATCGCCTGAAGGCTTCCGGAATTATCAACGGCTGGGACCGCGACGATTGGGATATCGGGACGACCCGCGTCGGGCTGGACATCCGGATCGCGCCGAAGAAGCCGAGTTGAGGGCGCTACGCCCCCGCGCCGTCGGGAGAAGAGCCAGCACGTTCCGGCGCAGCGGGTTCTTCGATTTCCACAATCAAAACGAGATCGATACGGTGCGTTCGACCATCCCTATCGTGAAACATGACTTCGCGGCCGCGCGGGCTTTGGGGCACCGAGAACAAAGTCAGGATGAGGGACGTGAAAACTGCGACCGTTGACCAAGCGCATTTCAAATCCGAGAAATGGTGCCCGATGCATGGCTTCTCTGATTTGTTCGACTGTTGCCATGTTTAAGCTTTTCCCTTTGTCTGGTCCATTCAGCGACGGAGCCAGCCTGCGGCCCTTTGAGCTTCTCCACTCTGCAGAATAACCTTAAACGCGGATCGCCGCCCAGCCTGACTTCCGGCCGGCCATCGGCCGCTCCGTCCGCCGCAATCAGCCTGGCGCGGCGCTCGCAGCCGGCACGTCCAAGTCAGTCACCTGCAATAAATCGATGATATTGAACGAGTCGTCGGGCTGGCAGACGATGATCGTACGCCCGCTGGGCGCCGGCATGATGAAATCGGGATGACGCACCGGAACCTGCCGTCCATCGGCACCTGGCCGGTGCGGGAGGTCGTGGCCGCCGACCCAGCGCCCGTGTACAATACATGCGTGGCGGGTTATCATAACAGCATCGTGCGGTCGGTGGTGGGGCTTCGCAGTTATCGGCGCACAACATTGGCATCGGGCACTCTTGCGCAAGGCGATTCAGGAGGAACCTCTCCGAAGAGAACGTTGAACGATCCGTTGCCTTCACGTCCAAAGAAGCCAACCGAGGCGAACCCTCATGCACCTGACCTAGAGGCCACCGGGCCCCACACTGTCATCGGAACTCGGACTGACCCCAAGGCGTCACCAGCGCCTTACCGGCAGGGCATAACGTACGACGCGGAGGGAAATCCGGTCGGTCGCATCGATGTCACAACGCACGGCAGATTCGACCATCCCAAGCCTCACTGGCATCCCTACGACCCGACGATTCAGAACCCTTTCGACCGAGCCAGTCCTGGAAACTTCGGGCCGGCGCGGCCTATGCCGGAGTAAATACTTGGGTATTCCGAGAGGAGCGCGGCAATGGAATCATGGAGACCTATCACCGAAGACGAGTTCTCCAGGCTCTTCGATGAGCAGTATAGTACGTTGGATGACGATGAGAGGAGACTGTTCGACCGATACAGAATCGATCCTTGGAAGGCGGTAATTCGACGATCAGAGGAAGCAGGCGACGAACCTGTCCTCGTCGTTGCCCAGGCGAAGGACGGCGTCTTGTATTTCGATGACGTAGAGTACGGGTTCAACATTTCCGGCGTGGACCAGTCCGGACGCATCCTCAATCCAGGGGGAAGCCAAAACACTCTAAAAGAGGCTGTGGCTGAATGGTTCAAGGCGTGAACATTAACTTGATTCGTTCCCCGGCCGTTTTCGCTGCGGGTGTTCGCGGATAATCCTTGACGATCCGGCGATAGTACGCGAGTGCGGCCTCGGCCGCGCCGTTCTTCTCGAGGTTTTGGCCGACCCGGAGCAGGCTCGCGGCCCTGGCTGCGTCTTTTGACGGGGTCGTGCCGCCCTGCTTCTTGGTTGCCTGCTTGTCCGCTGGTGTCGATTCGGCGTTGGACGCCCGCCGCTTGGCGGCGTCGGTCTTCATCGCCGCCTTGTCCGCTGGCCCTGGCTGGGTCGGTGCATCGGACTTTCCCGCGGTCACGGCGACGTCACCGGCGAACGCATCCTCGAACCGGGTGATTCGCGATGACAACGGCCGGGCGGACTTCGACTTGCCGGCTTCGGCCTTGAGCATGAGGCTGGCCTTCTTGATGTATTTCTCGGGGTTTTCCAGGAATTCGTCGCGGCAGCCGGTGCAACAGACCGGGTAGCTGGTCCCTTGGTAGGTGACCGTCATGGTCGACGCCGCGCCGGTGATGATGCACTTGGCACGTTCCGCGGAGGCCCCGCCGCTGGCGAACGACTCGCCCTCCTTGGTCAAACCGACCTCAATAAACGGGCTGTACTGGGTTCCTCCCGGCTCTTTGCGGTCCTCCCGGATCGTGTAGCGGATAAAGTTGGCGTTGGGGCGAATCGAGAGCCGGATATTACCCGCATAACGCGGCAGCTTGCCCACGCTTTCGAGGACGAGTTGCTTTCCCGTGCCGTCGAGCGCTCCCTCCAAGCGAATCGGGCCGCCCGCCGGCGGGGGCATCACGCCCTCGAGCCGATAGACCTTGCGGGCCGGGTCGTACGTGAGCGTTCCGGAGGCCAGAACGCGCCCCCCGTCTACCGAGAGCGAGAGGGCGACCGGGCTGCCCCCTTTGAAGACCCACGACCAGCCATGCTTCTCGGTCCAGCCATGAAACTTGTTGGCCGGATCATTCTTGGTTGCGCCCGGGCCCTTCCAGCCTCCCGCAAGATATTCAAGTGCCGTGAACGCCGCGGGAATTCTCGCCGCCCTTGGCTCGTCGCCCCGGCTGGTTTGGAACGAAAGTCCGGTGAGCGTGGTAAGACTCAGGCTTGCGGCAAAAAGCCCGTTGACGACGCGGTGGCTCATGATTGGGGCCTCGCTTAGATTCTTTCTCGAAGAGATCTCCGCACGATGCGCCCATCCTGGGATCGCCGGACAGAGCCGGCTCCTAGAAGAGGCCGGCACCGCGCGGCGAGTTGTGTAGGAGGGGGCTCTGTCCCCCGATCCCTTGGTTGCGGCTCCGCCGCGTTGGGCGCTGCGCAAAAATAATTGTCGCCTTTCGCGGAGCGAAAGACGGCTTTCCCGGAAAGTTCTTCCATCTCGATCTTCAACCTGGCCCGCGGCGGCCCTGGCCTTTGGCGGGCTCTGGGCCGCCCGCGCCATTGCCCATGCGGCGACGGATCGCTTGGATGAGGCGGATCGCCGTCCGTTCCGAGGTCGGGGCCAGGTCGGGAGCGGGAAAGGGCGGCGTGCCCAAGGGGACATCAAGGTCGACGTAGCCGATCATCATCTCCTCGAACGTCTGCTCGCCCCACCGGACCAGTTGGCTGGAGTTGGGGTTATACGGGTTCTTCTCCGAGTTGTCGAAGTGCGCCAGGCAGTCGATCCGCGTACCTTTGGGCAATTCGAGCGGCGGAGCGAGATTGTAATACGATTGCCAGCCGAAGTCGAAGGCCGGCACCGAGAGCACAACCCGGGGCGATTCGCCGGGCGGGGTGATCTTGTATTCGAAGTCCTTGCCCCTCAAATGCATGTGCGGCATCAGGTTCAAGAGCCGGGCATCGCTGGGAACAACGTACGAGGACGCCACGGCAACGTTGTCGGCGTGAGCCGGCAACAGCAAATCCGCATTGGCGATCCCGAGCGTGAACGCTTCGCGCGTGATCTTGGATTTTGCGAACACGAACCCGACCTTGGACCGATCGACGCGCACCTTGCCGTTCGGTGTGTAGTGGAGCTGCAAGAGAATCGTGGCGCCCTTCGGCAGCCGCTTGGCGGTGCCCTCCGGGTAGACCAGCGGCAAGTCGCCGGGAGCGTACCCGCAAACATGAATCGGCCGCGGCCGCTCTCCCCGGGGCGTGTCGGGCAGGATGTAGACCACGATGTGGTGGACGACGGAACGGTCGCCCGGAATGGCTTCGGCGGCCTGGATCCACTTGTCCTCGGTGAAGTGGGTCGGCACCCGGAAATAGATGTAGGCGACCACGCCCTGGGCGGCCACGTAATAGGGCTCGGGCATCTCCAGAGACGACGTCGGGCTTGCCGATCTGCCATCCCTCGGCAAACTGCCGGGCCGGCGGCAGGTCCTTGGGATCGCCCAGCGGCGTGCCACGGTCGAGCCAGGCCAGAAGCGCCGCGCACTCTTCGGCCGACAGGCTGCGATCGTTGGCAAAATGGCCGTACCGCGGGTCGGCGTGCCACGGAGGCATCCGCCGCTCGTCGATCACTTCGCGGATCGTGGAGGCGTGCTTCCGCAACTGGTCGTAGGATAAGAGCGCAAAGGGCGCCGACTGACCAGGACGGTGGCAGCCCTGGCACTTGTTCTGCACGATCGCCGCGACCTTGCCGGCATACGTCACCTCGCCCACTTCGATCGGATGCTCCCGCTCGCGAGCTGCCAGCGTCTGGGAGATCACGGCCGCGGCCGGCCGGACTCGCGCGGCATTCGACACCGCGACCAGCGCAGGCTCGACTCGGTCGAGCAGACAGCCCTCGACCTTGGTCGCCGTCACCTTGACCGGCCGATTCGCCAGGAGCGCATCCAATGCGTCGCGGACGTAATTCTGGGTCGCCGCATTACGGGCCTTGCCGACCTTGTACTGATCATCGATGGCGCCGCGGTAACGCACCCGCCCGGCCCCATCCAGAACCAGGACCTCCGGGTTTCGTTCCACCAGTCCGCTGTCGGCAACCTTGTTCTGGGGATCTTTGAGGACAGGGAAGTCGATGCCCATCTCATGGACGTACCTCGCAACGTCCTTCTCGCCGTCATGGGCATTGGAGCTGATCCCCAGGAACACGACGCCCTTCGTTTTGTAGTCGCGATTCATCTCGATCAACCGGGGGGCGTACTGGTTTGCCACCGGACAGTCGGTTCCGATAAAGACCAGCACGATCGCCCGGCTCCCGCGATAGGCATAAAGTGAACGATCGCGACCCGTCGTGACGTCCTTGAGGGTGAAGTTCCCCATGCGCTGCATGAGCCCGCGGTTGATCGGCAGGTCGGTCTGGTCCCCGCCCGGTCCCGCGATGCTCTGGCCCGTCGAAACGAACGCCAGCGCAATTCCAATTACCACCAACACCTTCGGCCATCGCCGTCGAGCCGCTTGACGTGCCATGAAATCTCCTCGGGCCGGGTCTCGTCCTGGCGACGAGCTCGAGGGCAGAGCTTCGGAGAGCGCCACAGCACCCCGCGCTGGACTGCCGATAACTGATGCCCGCGCTGGAAAGCCTGCCTGCGCGACAATTCCATCCTACTGATCCAGCGACACGGCAAGCAAGACAGGACCAATCATGGATGACTCGACCAGAATCGGCAACTCGTCAGTTATATCGGATATGCCGATCACGGCCTTCGTTCCGGTCGTGCAACGTTGCGCTGCTGTCGCCCTGGTCAGCCAGCCGCGAGCGCGAAGATCGCTCGCGCTTCGGCCGATCAATATCTCGATGTCGTTGATATACCCTGCGCTGGGGCAGAACTGAATCTCGGAGCACGAGATGCGATCGCGTGGTTGGTTCGGTCGGGCCGTCGTCGATCCTGCCGTAAAAACTCCACACGCGGCATCGTGGCTCGACCGGCTCGCGGCGCGTGCGGATTCCTTCGTTTGTCCGCGGTCGTCGCACGGTCTCCCCCCGGACCTGCCCAGGAACGAAGCCTGGATCACGCGGCTCTGCTGGGCCTTCGTCGTTTTCGGGCTCTTGGTCCGCCTGGTGCGATTTCTGGTAGTCTATCCGATCTGGCACGACGAGGCTTTCCTGGCGGTCAACTTCCTCGACCGCGGCTACCGCGACCTGCTGCGGCCGCTCGATTACGCGCAGGTCGCACCGGTGTGGTACCTCTGGATCGAGCTCACGGCCGTCCGCCTCTTCGGCTTCAGCGAGTGGTCGCTGCGCCTCTTCGCCGCGATCTGCGGTCTGGCCAGCGTGCTGGTCTTCCGGCACCTTGCCTCGCGGGTATTGCGCGGGGCCGCCCTGTTGCTGGCAGTGGCCGTCTTCGCGACTGCGTTCCATCCGATCCGCCACAGCGCCGAAGTCAAACCCTATGCATCGGATCTGCTGGCTTCGCTCTTGCTCATGACTCTCGCGGTCGAGTGGTGGCGATTTCCCGGGCGAAGCCGCTGGCTCTGGGCCCTTGCCGCCCTGGTGCCCATGCTGCTGGCGGTTTCCTACCCGGCCGTGCTGGTGGCCGCCGCCGTGAGCTTGGCCCTGGCCCCCGAAGCCTTGCGAAGCACCCACAGGCCGGTACGCCTGGCGTTTCTGACTTACAACATCGTACTGGCCGGCTCCTTTCTCGCGTTGTATTTCAGCTTCACGGTCGTTCAGAGCACGGCTCTATTGTCCTTTTACCGGCAGGGATGGTGGCGAGATTCGTTTCCGCCGCTTGGGCAACCCTGGAAGGTTCCGGCCTGGCTGGTCTCGGTGCACACCGGCACCATGATGGGCTATCCCATTGGCGAGAAGGCCGGTGGGAGCACCGTTACGTTCCTGGCGGCGATTCTGGGGGGCCTGGTTGTCTGGAAAGCGAAGCAGCCGACGATATTACGCTTGGTCACGTTCCCATTCCTCATCGGTCTCGCCGCATCATGCCTGGGTCGGTATCCGTACGGCGGCCCTGCCCGGGTGAGCCAGTATCTGGTGCCGAGCATCATCCTGCTCTCGGGACTCGGGGGCGCCGTCCTGATCGCGCTGCGCGTTGACATGGAAATGGGGCAAGCATTCGCTGAGTGTCATTCTCAGCGCGCTGGCCGTGCTCGGCGCTGGCTTGATGGCCCGCGACCTGGTCAGGCCGTACCGGGTTGCCGACGACCTCAAGAGCCGCACCTTCGCCCGCAGGTTCTGGTCGGAATACAGCCAGGATGGCGACGTGTACTGCGTCAAGACCGATCTTGGCTTCACGTTCCGGCCCAGGCTCTGGCGAATCGGCGTGAGTGCGGTATACCTTTGCCATCAGCGGATTTTCTCCAATCCGAAAGCACACTCGGTTTCGCGAGATCGACCGTCCCCGACTTCGACAACCCGTCCCGTCCGCCTCGTCTTTTTCGACGAGTTCCCCGAGGGCAATCCAGTCTTTGATCGCTGGATGGAGCAACTGCGCCAATCCTATGATGTCGGCCGGCCCCTTGACTTTACGGTCTGTCCCGGCAACCCCGAAGATCCGTGGTTGCGGGACCGCTATCTGGTGGTCGAGCTTCGGCCGCGCGGCAGCGACAATCCGCTGGCGCGGTCGCTGACTGACCGCGCGGTCAAATAGCCTGCCGCTCAGTGAGGCATGCATGAACCCCACGCTTACGCTTCGGATCAGTATGTCATATCCACGGACCGCGCGGCTTGCCATCGGCTCGCTCCGCGCTGGTCACGGAATCCGTTCCCAGATCTCATCGATTTCTTGCCGGGCGGTGCCGACGTCCAGCACTCCCTTGTGTTGCCACCGGCCGCCCTCGAACTTCCACGTGAATTTGAAGCTCTTGCCGACCATTGGCGGCTGTCTCTCGCCCACGATATAAGTCACCGTTTCGGTGTACGTGTCGTTGGCGACTGCATAGGAGCCCCCCGCGCCTGCCACGGCCCTGCCGTTCTGAACCACGGTCCAGGCGTACCGGCCGCCTACAAGCAGCTTCGTCATCTCGACCCCGGCGGGAAGCTGGCGCATCTGGCCAGCTGGGTCCTTCACGCTCACGAGCCGCCAGGCCCCGTCGAGCGGCGCCTTTGCGTTCGGTTGGTCCCTCTTTTTTCCGGCACCCTGCGCGAGGGTGTACGAGCTCGTTCCCGACAGCAGCAACCCGAATCCGGCCAGCACAAAACCCGAATGGAGGTGCGACGCGAGGCGATTCATGAGCGGCTCCTGGCGCATGCCGTGGGAGCAGATCCGGCCCGACAGGGCAGGAGCGATGGTCCTCCGCGACACACTGGCCACAGCATATCGCTACACATCCTCGCAATGGAAGAGCCCGCTTCGGGTTGCGTTGAGAAGACTCCGGCACAGAGGAACCATCACTCGCGGTGATTGCTGACATCGGTCTGGCCAAGGGGGCCGCTCAGAGATAAGCTAGACTCTTGAAGTGGTCGGAGCGCGGTTGACTGACCGTACGCTTGCCGATCGAGACCGACGGGCGAAAAGAAGACGGGGTTCGCGATGCGCTTGGCGGCAGTGATCCTGCCCGACCTGGGGACCGGTCCGGACGTGCCGATTGTTGTCAGTTACTGGTTCGCCGCGCGCGGTGACCGGGTCTGGGAAGGCGAGCGGCTGGTTGAGGTGCTGGTAGGCCCAGCCACGTTCGACGTTCCTTCGCCGGCGACCGGCCGGCTGGCCAGGATCCACCGCCTGGAAGATGACCGCGTCGAAGCAGGTTCGGTTCTCGGTCTGGTTGCGGCGATCGGGGACGGCGCATCCGATCTTGCGGGTGAAGAAGGGCCGAATAGCCAGAGCGGCCGGCGGTGATTGGATCGCCGCGGGCCAGCCGCCCCACGTTATGACAACCATTCATGAACGTTCCGCCGGCGTGATTCCCTATCGCTGGGGAGACGGTCGGGTGCCCGTGTACCTGATCCTCCACTCGGCGACGGTGCGCAACCCGCGCCAAGTGGGAGTTTCCCAAGGGAGGCGTCGAGCAGGGCGAAACGACCAAGCAGGCCGCCGCGCGCGAGTTCACCGAGGAGACGGCGCTCGTTGACTGGAAATTTCGCGAGGGATTCGAGCGCAGCCTCTCCTATACGTACATCCGCCGGGGCCGCAAGGTCGTCAAGACCGTCATCTATTACCTGGTCGAAGTCCGGGACCCCACGCCGCTGGCACGGTCCGTCGAGCACGACGAGGACCCCCACGGCTGCTGGTGCCATTGGGGAAGCTTCGAAGAGATCAGCGTGCTCTTGTATCACACCAAGATCCGCCAGGTATTCACCGAGGCGGATGCCTGGTTGAGGGGATAACATGGGAGCCGATCGTCCTCATCCCCACCCCGGCTTTTTTCTGGCGCTCGACGGCCCGGACGGGGGCGGCAAGACCACCCAGGCGGATCGCCTGGCGGACTGGCTCAGATCGCAGGGCTTTGACGTCGTGTCGTGCCGCGATCCGGGCGGAACCGAGCTGGGGAACCGGCTCCGCGCGCTGCTTCTGGACCGCCACGCCACTCCCATCGGCGTTCGCGCCGAGATGCTGCTCTATCAGGCCGCCCGCGCCGAGCTGGTCGAGGAAGTGATCACGGCGGCCTTGGCGGCGGGAAAAGCCGTGGTCTCCGACCGCTATCTGCTGTCGAATATCGTGTACCAAGGAACGGCTGCGGGCCTGATCGAGGAGGAGATCGCCATGGTGGGAATGGTCGCCACCGCGGGCCTCCTGCCTGACTTGACGATCATCCTCGACGTGTCCCCGGAGGTGGCCCAGGCACGAACCGGCGGTGCACGCGATCGGATCGAAGACCGGCCCGGCGCCTACCAGGCCAAGGTTCGCGACGGCTTTCTGGCCGCACTGGCCAGTGCGGCCGAGTCGGGGGCCGGAGGCCTCTGTCCCTACTATCCCGCGCCTCTGGTCGTGATCGACGCGTCGGGCGATCCGGAGGGCGTTTTTGCCGAGATTCAGAGGGAGGTGGGTGGTGTCCTGGCACTCGGTACGGGGCCATGATCGGGTCGTCGCCCAGTTGCGCCAAGCCATGCAGCAAGGACGGTTTCCGCACGCCCTGCTCTTCGTCGGGCCGGACGGAGTCGGCAAGCACACGTTCGCCCGCAAGCTCGCCCAGGCCCTGCTCTGCGAGACGCGCCCCGACTTCGAGCTGGACCCTTGTGGCCAATGTCCGGGCTGCGTGCAGGTCGCCGCGGACACGCATCCCGATTTCATCGAAGCGGCCCGCCCCGAGGAAAAACACGAGCTGCCAATCGATGTGATCCGCGCGGTTTGCGACCAGTACGGGCTCAAACCGGCTCGAGGCGTGCACAAGGTCGCGATCGTCAATGACGCCGACTACTTGAACCCCGAGGCCTCCAACGCCTTCCTCAAGACCCTCGAGGAGCCGCCCTCCGGGGCTGTCTTGATCCTCATCGGCACATCCGCCGAGCTTCAGCTCGAAACCATTCTCTCACGTTGCCAGGTCGTGCGCTTCGACCCGCTTTCCGAGGCCGACGTGGCGGCAATTCTGCTCGAACGCGGCATCGCCCGCGACGGCGACGACGCCGCTCGGCTGGCCGCGCTCTCCGAGGGAAGCGTCGAGCGCGCCGCCGGACTGGGCGATCAGGAGCTCGAGCGGTTTCGCCGCGAGCTGATCGACGAGCTGGTTGCCGACCACGGCTTCCAGCCGCCGGTTCTGGCCCACCGCATGCACGCCCATATCAAACAGGCCGGCAAGGAGTCGATCGACCAGCGCCGGCGTGCCAGCCTCTTGGTCGGCGAGCTGGCCCGCGTCTTTCGCGGTGCCCTCTGGCAGACCGCGGGACTGGCACCGCCCTGCCCCGACGCCGCCGACCGCGAGGCAGTCCACGCCCTGGCCAACCGCCTCGAGCCCGAGGACGTCCTGGTCCTCGCCGACCGCTGCCTCCAGGCCGAATACCACATCCAGCGCCGGCTCTACATGCCGCTGATTGTGGAATCGCTGATGCACGATTTGGGCAAGTTGATCAACGCGCGGAGGTAGAGGGCGGGGTCGCGGAGGAGTCAGTCATGGCCGGCTTGAAAGCTCGTTAACCCGGAGCCAGCGGCGACGGCGTTTACTGCTCGAATCTAAGCGGGCGCCGTCGCCGCTGGCTCCGGGTTAAACTACGATCGCCTCGCAATGATCTGCGGATGGCGCGACGAATGGGCGGGTGAGTGGAGCAACCTCAAAACGCGAGATCAGGCCTCGCCATCCGTGAACAGTTCGGCAAGCGGCAGCACAAAACCCGGCAGGAGATTGTACTACAAGAAAGAGCTAACGCGGAATCTGTCTGCTCTCACCGATACGCCGCCGCCTGGATCGTGTAGAGCTGGGCGTATTGACCACCCTTGGCCATGAGCGCATCGTGAGTGCCCGACTCCGCCACGCGCGAGCCGTCGAGCACCACGATGAAATCGGCCATCCGCACCGTGCTGAACCGGTGCGAGACGAGGATCGTGATTCGCCCGTTGGCTGCGAGCTGGCGCACGCCGTCCTGGCGGCCGCGCGCGCCGCCGCGGCGAAACGCTCGAACAGGGCGTGCTCGGTCTCGGCGTCGAGCGCCGCCGTGGGCTCGTCGAGAACGAGCAGGAGCGGACGCTCGCGCATGAACCCCCGCGCCAGCGCCAGCTTCTGCCACTGCCCGAAGCTGAGCTCGACCCCATCGGGCCAGGTGGGACCAAGCTGCGTCTCGAGCCCCGCCGTCAGTTGATCGACGACGTCGGCGGCGCCGCCGCGCTCGATCGCCGCCTCGACTGCCGGCCGGTCGTCCAGCTTGGGCACGTCACCGACGCCGACTGAGTGGCGAGCCTTGAACTCGAACCGGAAGAAGTCTTGAAACGCGCCGGCCAGCCGCAAGCGCCAGGGATCCGGCGGCATCCGCGCAAGCTCGACCGCCGTCGACCAGGATCTGTCCGCTCGTCGGCTGATACAGCCGGCACAAGAGCTTCACCAGCGTCGTCTTGCCGGCGCCATTCTCGCCCACGATCGCGACCACCGAGCCGGGCTCAAGATGCAGGTCTGACATCCTCGAGCACCAGGCGATCGGTCCCGGGATACGAGAAGGAGACATGCTCGAAGCGAATGCCATCTTCCAGTTTGTCGGGCACGCGGGCATCGGCGTCCCTGCACCAGCCTGGCGGCGTAATCTTCGAGCCATGCCAGCCGCTTGGAGCCGTCGAGCCAGATGCCGCGCAAGAAGCCGATCTCGCCCACGGTCGGCGCCGATATAGGCCGAGAGCCGCGAGCCCGCGGCCAGCACCAGGAGCACGTCGCCGGGCGGCGCCAGGAGCACGGACGACACGAATACCACGGCCGCAACGTACGCCGCGCCGAAGATCGCCCATCCCAGCGCGTGCCAGATGGCGCTCTGGACCCGAGCGGCGGCTATCTGGCTTGTAGCATCGCTCCCACGCTTGGCGGCGCTCTGCGACCAGGCGATCGCCGATGCGCGTCACACGCACCTCTTTGCCCGGTGGCGCCGTCGTCGCGACGTCAAAGAGATGCCGCGCCAGGCGATTGGCCGCCGCGCCGCGCTCTTCGGCGGCACGCTCCACGCCCGGCCGCCAGGTCGAGGTCAGGACCGTCGGCAGCGCAAAAAGGGCCAAGAGCGCCAGCGCCGGGTGAATCGAGACCAAGAGCCAGAGCGTGACGCCGAGCCGCAAGATCCAGCCGCAGGTCGTGAAGAGCGACATGTACATGTGGTCGAGCACGAAGACCTGATTGCGCAGGACGGCCAGCCGATCGAGATACTCGGGTCGTTCGTGGTGCTCGATCGTGGCGACCGATGCCAGCAGCCGCGCCACGTGCGACTCGAGCGCAATGGTCACGTTGATCGCGGAACCGGCGCTGGGTGCGGTCGCTGATCACTTTGCAAAAACCAGGTCGCGCACGCCGACAGCCCCAGGCCCACCGCGACGATCAGCACCAGCCCGCCGCGGCCCTGGAGCACGCCGTCGGCGAGCAGCTTGAGCAAAAGTGCGATGAGAGCGTCCGGCACCGCGGCCAGAAGCGCCAGCCCGAACGACACGCTCAAGAGCAAGGGCTCGGCCTCGTAGCCGCGCCGTAGCGCACGCCACATCGCCGGGAGTGCGCGGCGGCATGTCGTCAGTCGAGGGCATCGAGGCTCGCTCCTTCCTCGCCGTCCTCGCCGAATCGCGACGCCTGGAGCTCGAACATCGTCCGGTAGCGGCCGCCCTTCGCCATCAGCTCGTCGTGAGTGCCGAGCTCGACGACCTTGCCGTGTTCGAGCACGCAAATGCGATCGGCATGGCGGACCGTCGAAAAGCGGTGCGAGATGAGGATCGTGGTCGTATGGCGGGTGGCGGCGAGAATGCGATCAAAGATCTCGGCCTCGCCGCGCACGTCGAGCTGGGCAGTCGGCTCATCGAGCAGCACCAGGCCGGCGCCTTGCCTCACGGCGCAGAGCGCCCGCGCCAGCGCGACCCGCTGCCACTGGCCGCCGGAAAGGTCCGTGCCGCCCGGGTAGCCGCGCGCCAGGACCGTGTCGAGACCAGCCAGCCCAGACGCACCGGCTTCAACGATTGATTGCTCGATCACGTCGTCCGGAGCGCCCGCGGGCGCCACATTATCGCGCAGCGGCAGCTCGAAGCGAATGAAGTCTTGAAAGACGGCGGTCACCCGCGAGCGCCATCCATCGAGATCGAGCGCGCGCAGGTCGATCCCGTCGACCTCGATCGCACCATCCTGTGGGTCATAGAGCCGGCAAAGCAGCTTGGCGATCGTCGTTTTGCCCGCCCCGTTGGAGCCGACGATGGCGAGCGACGTGCCGGCGGGAATCGTCAAGTCGAAGCCGGCGAGCACAGGCTCGCCCGTAGTCGGATAGGCAAAACTGACGTTGCGAAAGCGGACTTCTCGAGCCGGCATCCCGGCTGCCGAATGGCGGCCCTGTGACAGGGCGCCGGCGGTCTCCATCGCTCCTTGCAGCCGCAGCACCGCCGCGGCCGGCGCGGCGGCTCCGTCGAGCGCCCACGAGAGCCCGCCGAAGGCAATCATGCTCGTGCTCACCGCGGCCGCTCGCGAATGTCACGAGCCGGCCGAGCGCCAGACTGCCCTCGGCTGCGGCCGCTGCCCAGCGACCAGAAGACGACGATGTTGGCGGCCAAAACCAAAAGCAGGCTCCAGATCACGGGCGCTCGCGCAGCCGCGTCGCCTGCCAGCGAAGATCCGCCAGCAGCCGCCGCCGCGACCGGAAGCGCTCGACGACCCAGCCGCCCAGTCCAAAAAGTCGCAGCTCCTTGGCGGCCGGCGCGATCGACCGCGAGCCGGTAGGCATAGTCGGCATGGCGCTGGGCTGCTCGCACTTGCTCGGTGTTGCGGTCGCGCCAGACGGCACTTTCACGCAGCAGCCAGTGCGTGGCAAGCCACGCGCCGACGAGCAAGATCGGCGCCCACCACGCGTAGCCGGCGAGCACGGCAGCCGAGGCGAGACCACCCAGCAATCTCCACCAGCCCGCCGGCGATGAAATCCATCGAGATGAAGATCGGCGGCCCACTGATGCCCGAGATCGAAGTCGCGGGCCATCGTCAGATCGCTGGTGAGCGTGGGGCTCTCGAGATGCCCCATGCCCGGCGGCCCGATACATGCCGTCGTGAGCCGGTCGTAGAGCCACGCCGCCGTCCGGCTGCCAAGATTGGCGCCGACGGCGTGATGAATCGGCGATGAGACCTGCAACAGTCACGAACACGACACCGACCAGAACGAGCGGCGGCACGGTATCTCCGCCCTGCTCGATCGCTCCCACCAACCATCCCATGGCAATCGCGAACACCGCCGGCAGCAGCCCACGCAGGGCGACCAGAGCCCACCAACTGAGCGCCAGCCCACGGTCGGCAAGCCGCAGCACACCGGCGAATTTCCATTCGTTACGCGCACGGAGCCAATCGAACACGGGGCCTGCTCTCCGGAGGTCGTCCATACGCTCGAAAATGAGCTCAAACAAGCATGGCCAGCCCAGCGGGCGAGCTCCGCGACGACCGGCCAGCCGATCCGCTCGGAGCGTCCGTGACGACGTGCTATCGGATCCGGTCAATATGACTCAGCGCTGATGACTTCGCCTCCCGCGACGCTTCCCAGGGCGCGCCAGACCATTCCGTCGATCGCGCTTTTCACAAACCGGACCGAGCCTTCGCTCAAGAGGGCGTTCACGCCGCCTGGGTGATCAAGTGGCGAAGTCGCTCCGCCCGCTCGAAGCGGCAACGGCAATTCGGATGCCGATCGACTCGAACGGTAACGGCCGTCTTGACGTCGCGAGCCCATCGGTTCCGACGTCGGCCCGCCATCGTATGACAAAAGTCGTTTCGTTCGCAACAGCCTTCCCGAAGTTGACCTCGCGCGCCCTCGAAACAGACAAACTACGCATTTTCCTTCCGGCCGATTTTGCCATACCAGTAAAGTTAATGTAAAATTCCCATTATTCTCAAACTACCAATGCTGGTCAAAAAAACATGGAGTCAATCCCTTGCCGGACCGCCGTCGAAGTTCCTCGTTGTGTGCGGTATCGGGCACGTCGCTCAGGGTGCCATCGACCGGATCGTCCGACCGCAATGCCTTTTCTGAAAGAATGTTGCGCCGTTTGGAGAACCTCGCTCGTGGTTTCAGGCAAAGCGGCAACGGCGGCCGCGCACCGTCGTATCGTCCGACTGGTGAATGCCTCGAGTCAAAGAGGTTACTTTCGGATGTGCTCGGTTGGACTGGGGGTAGCGGCGGAACCCAAAATTCGCTGATCACCCCGGCGAATATCTCGCAACTGACGCAAAAATACGCGGATGTAGTCGACGGTGTCATTGTGGCCGAGCCCCTCGTCGCCTCCGTCAATGTCACGGTCGGACCCAACCAGGGAACCCAATCGGTAGTCTTCGTGGCGACGAAAAACGACAGTCTTTACGCGTTCAATGTCGCTACGGGCCAGCTTGATTGGCACACGAGCTTCCTCACTCCCGGCGAGGCGGCGCTGCCGGCCTCCGAAACAAACTTCCAGGGAAGTGGGATCATCGGCACACCGGCGATTGATCCTTCCACGAACACGATCTATCTGGTTTCATCTCAATTTTACGTCGCCGGGAACGTCACTCATTACACCAAGACCCTCGACGCGATCGATATGAGCGATGGAACGGAAAGACCGGGAAGCCCGGCCGTTATCGCGGACACCGGCTACGTTGGGGGCACGGCGGTGAGTTTCACGGGACCCAGTGTGCCTGGAACCGGGGCCGGTAGCGTCGGGGGGATCGTCTACTTCAACGTTTATCTCCAGATGCAACGCCCCGGGCTGACGCTTGACGGCAACAACCTGTTGATTGCCTTCGGATCAGCGAGCGGTGTTAAACCGTACTACCACGGCTGGCTCCTGGCTTATAACAACAACTCGCTTCAGCCGACCGCTGTCTTTAATGACACACCGAACGGGGACGATGGCGGTATCTGGATGGACGGCAACCCGATCCAGGTCGACTCCCAGGGTTATATCTATACGGAAACCGGAAACGGGACGTTTGACTCGAAACTCAATGGCAAGGGTTTTCCAAGCCAGGGTGACTACGGAGATTCCGTTCTCAAGCTCGCGCTCGATCCTGGGTACAAAGGGCCAAACGGATACGGAATCAGGGTCGTCGATTACTTCACGCCTTACGATCAAGCTAAGCTCTTTAAGAATGATGAGGACCTCGCGTCATCGGGCGTACTGCTTCTCCCCTATGGGGCGGATGGGCCGATGCACCCCGACCTCTTGCTTGCTTCCGGGAAATCGGGAACTCTCTACGTCATCAACCGGAACAAGATGGGTCACTTTCATCCGGGATTCGATCACGTTTTCCAGGAACTTCCCCGGGCCATTACTTCGTCGTTCGATACACCAGCCTACTACCACGATACGGTGTATTACGCCGGCGCGGGAGACGTCCTCAAGTCCTTCAACTTTGTGCACGGACGTTTAGTAAGGACTGGCGAGGCACCGAATACGTTTCCGTTCCACGGCGCGAGTCCTGTCGTTTCGTCCGATGGCACGCAGAATGGCGTCATCTGGGTGATTTCGAGCGCGGATCAGTTGATCGCTTACAATCCCATGAATCTGAGCAGCGAATTGTGGTCGGCGAGTCTTCCCGGATACTCCACGTTTTCGATTCCGGATGTGACCAGCGACGGACATGTCGAGGTCGGTGCCGGGAATGTCCTTGTGGGGTTCGGACTAGGGGAGTCGGGGTGATCGCTGGACCGGCCTCCGTCATTGAATCACGGTCGCATTGAGCGCTGTGCTGTCTTCTGGGGCGAAGGTCACGACGTTAGAGGATCAGTGTGACGTCGCGGCGAGGTCGACGCGTCTTCCACCCCTTCGCGATCACTGATGCACACGGCTGGCGCTCGCCGGGATGGCCACGATGACGGGGTGATCGGTCAAAGTCAGCGTGAGCGATTTGATGCTGCGCCGAGTCTGGATCGGTGTCGTTCCTGACGTTGGGTCGTATACGTTCACCAACGGGTAAGCACCACCGAGCTGCACGGTCACTTGATCGGAGCCCTTGAGCCGCTCATCCCAAACCACCAGCTCAAACGTGCCGTCACTCTTTTGCAGGAGCATCTCATGCACGGTGGCCGACTGCTCCTGGATGGAGTAACTGAGTTCACCAGGCTTGGCGAGCGAGCCCTGGTCGGCGAGGATCGTCGTGAGATTGTGCAGGTACGCGGCGGCCTTGCGCGGCGTGTAGTCGGACTTGAAGAATCCGAAGCTCTGATTGCCGCCCTCGTCGGTGCGGTCGCGCAGCAGGTAGACGGCCGTGTGGCTCCAACCCCGCTTGAACTGATCCAGATACATGCAGAGCAGATTGAGCGCCTGGATCTCTTCGGTGACGGGCCCGCCGATCGTGCAGCCGGTTTCGGTGGTGACCCGCGGCAAGGTGAGTAGTTCGGTTGCGGAATAGCCGCGAAAGTGCTTCCCCCAGGTGACGCCATGGTTGCCGTACAGCCCGTCCACCTTGCACGCCGACGACGGATCGGCGGCATGCCATGTCTTGTTGTCCTCCAGGCCGGGTGAGTTGGGATGATAAATGTAGTTATGAACGTTGGCGTAGTCGGCGAATCGTGTTCCCTCGGGCAACAAAGTCCCGGCGCCCTTTGGAATCGTGAGGAACTGCAATCCGACGTTATCCACTTCCGCTCCTGGCTCGCTGATCGACCACACGGGATACTTCTTGAGCACCGGATCGCTTTTGACGGCGTTGTACAGATCTCGCTGTAACTTCGCTACTGCCAACCAAGATGGCGCGCGGCCGCCACCTGGCACGCCCTGATAGGTAACCCCCCAGTTGTTTGGCTCGTTATTTCCCTCGAAGGCCAGCAGGGCATCGGCCGCCGCCAACTGGCGGGCGGTTGCGATGAGTTTTTTCAGATCGGTGCCGCCGCTGACCAGTCCCCAACTGAACCGGGCGCCGGTTTGTCGGTGCAGGTCGAGATAGGTCTGAACGGTCGTGGGCCCTCGGGCCGTAACACCCTCAATGCCGCCCCTGACCCAGCGAAATCCGCCATATTTGACCATTCCGATGGTCTTCGGGAGAGGTTGCCCGCGATCCGGGAAGGTGGAGACGACGCCGATGCTGTTGAGAAAATCGGCCGCCGGGACAGCAGTGGGAGCCGCGGCTTCGCGGCTGCCACTCGTCAACACAATCTTGTTGAATACCTGCTCGTCGAAGTTTTGTGTCCCCAAGAGGACCAACTGGCTGAACGAGGTCGTGGTGGCGTCGGTAAACCTCACCGTCGCCCCGGTCCCTTTATTCCAGTCATTGCTGGTAATGCTCCATGCCCCGTCGGATTCGCGGGTGATCGTGAGGCGGCTCAAGCCGCCGCCGTCGCGAACGGACGCGTGACTGGCGTCGACTTCCTCGGACGCCCAGGTCTTCTCCCTGGAGGGCGAGCCTTTGACGACCTTGGCCCACTGCACCGCCCACCTCGCCTTGCAGCGGTGGACTTCGAAGAAGTAACCGTTGCCCCTGGGATCCGCGAGCATGAACGAGACCGCGTCGGCGCCCTGGCCCGCGTCGCCCCACCCCCAGCCGTAGTCGAGGGAAAGCGTCAGCCTCGGGGGATTCCGGATCTCGGCGAACGTCCTGGTCAAAGTGCCGTCGGGCTTATTGGCCGGGAAACGAGCGACAGGGCCCGGGTTGTTGGCGGCGTCCTTCGGGTAGACGAACACGTCCCAGTCCCCGTTCGCCTTCCAGCCGAGGGCCGCGAAAGCTCCCTGGGAGAAATCAGAACCGACGATCGTCTGCGCCTCGCAAATCGTAAGGCTGCAGCCCGCCGCCACGAGTAATGCCGCCGCTCTCGCGATCGATGGTGCTCTCATCAGATTTGAGGTTCGCTCCCGTTTCGGGCAGAGGTGATTGCGATGCAGCTTCATCGTTACCAGGAGCTCCGATCGCGTGAGCTTCAGGCCGTCGGCGAATGCGCACATTATCGAACCTTCACTGCCGCGGCGAAAGCCCTTGGCGTCTCGCCTGCCGTGGGCGGGCGAAAGATCCAGGCTCTCGAGCGCGAGCACGGCGACCGCCCACGGACCGCCCGCGCCGTTGACCTCCCTCACTCGGGCCAAGCACGCGGCCACGGCCGGACCGAAGGCGGCTTCCGGACTGATAGGACGGGGCTCTGTACCGAATTCCGGAACGTGGTCATTGAAACGGCGATTCGGGCGCGGTATTACTTTTTTGAGATTCGTCTTACGAGGCTAGGGCCTTACTCCTTATCAGGAAACGAACATGCGTCGGCGTGGTTTCACCTTGATTGAACTGCTGGTTGTCATCGCCATCATCGCCGTGTTGATTGCGCTCTTGCTGCCGGCCGTGCAGGCGGCGCGCGAGGCCGCTCGCCGTATTCAGTGCGTCAACAACCTCAAGCAGCTCGGGCTCGGCCTGATGAATTATGAAAGCAGCAATGGTGTGCTGCCTCCGCAGCAGGTCTTGCAGTTCAGTGCGACGTCCGCGACCACGGCGACGTTGCTCTGGCATAATTCGTGGGGCGTTACGTCGAGGCTCATCCCCTACATGGAACAGGGGCCGATGTATAACTCGATCAACTTTATCAACAAGACCAGCAACGCGTCGAACGTGACCGTCGTGTCCTCGACCTTGAGTATCCTGCTTTGCCCGAGCGAGCCCAACCAGCAACCCTACACGAGCGGAACCAGCACGTACGGGGTCTCGAATTATGGTTGGTGTGCGGGCGACTGGTATGTTTACGGCGGCATGGGCAACCCCGGCGCCCCACTGACCCGCGGCGCCTTCACCGTGAACGTGAGTCGAACTCTCGCCGCGATCACCGACGGTCTGAGCCAGACGGCGGTCGCGTCGGAAGGGAAAGTTCAGACGCCGGTCGCCGGGAATTGTTTCGGCAGCGTCTCCAACGGCAGCATGCTGTTCCCCCCTTGACCAATCCCAACGCGATTCCCGATCCCAACTCCTCGATGCCGATCATCCAGTCGATCTATTCGAGTTGTCTGCAACGAGGGACCATCGGCCATACCGACTGGACGTACGCCAACTCGATCTACGATGGATTCACGACGGCGCTTCCCCCGAACACGAAGGTCCTGGTCGCGCCCGGCATCGACCTGGACGTGAACACCGAGGACGAGAACAACGGCGGCCCAACCTACGCGGCCGTCACGGCCCGGAGCTACCACCCCGGCGGCGTCAACTCCCTGTTCTGCGATGGCAGCGTGAGGTTCATCAAGAACTCGATCAACTGGATGACCTGGCGAGCTCTTGGGACCATCGCCTCGGGCGAGGTCGTCAGCAGCGACGCCTACTGAGGAAATTTGGATCGGGCCGCAAACTCCGGTGTGAGCGATCGCTCGCGGGGCAGTTGAAGACCCAGCCAATCGCGAATCCTGGGGATACGGCAAAGGAGCGCTTTTCCACGAGCAACACCGCGAGCAGGGGCGCCCCGAAGAGCGGCCGGTAGACTCCCAGCAGGATCACCAGTGCCAGAAAGCTGAGCGAAAGCCTGGGCTTGCCCGCCGCCTTGGGGGCACCGAGGACGCCCACGTCGCGCCGCCTCCACCACATGACCACCGAACTCGTGCAGAGCAAGATCAGGCCCGCGGCAGTGATTCGCCCCAGGAGCTGGTTGGGCCAGCCGAAGAGCTGGCCTTCGTGGGCGGCGATGCCGGTCCCGACGACCCGGTCGATCACGTGCCGGTCGTAGAAATCCTTGCGATCCTTGATTGCGCCGGTCTTGCCGTCAACCACGAGATCCACGCGTTTGGCCGAGTGGCGTCGAAGTCACTCGACGAAACCGACTCGGCACAGGCCGCCTCGTACTGGAACAACAGCGCCGGCATGACCCGCTTGCGGAGGCCACTTTTTGACGGTCGAGAGGATGACGAGCGGGAATGCATGGTGCGCCAGTTGCTACAGCCGAGCTCTTCGTCAAAACTGGTCGGCGGAGAGAACCTCGCCACCGGCCCGGGTCGCCAGGGCCTGGAAGATGCTGAATCCGATCTGCTCCTTGATGAATCGGACGCTGCCGTCGGCAAACAGGAAGTTGGCGCCGCCGGGGTGCATCGCCCAGTACTGGTCGCCGTGAGCCAGGCCGGATGGCGAATTAGGCCCGTGTCCTTCGCCGGTGTGCGAGAGGACCAGCGCCCCGCCGCCTTCGGGATCAAGGCCCGCTTCGGCCTGGAGCGCGATCAGGGGGACGGCGGCGTTGGTGACGGCGCCGGTCCAGCTCGCGCGCGACAGGTTCTGGCTCCGCTCGCCGGCGGCGAACGTCTGGCTTGTCCCGTCGGTGATCCAGGCGACCGTGATCGAGTGATTGCGAAAGAAGAGCCCGTTGCCGTTGTCGCGCCCCGGTGGGCCGTCGTCATCGTCGATGATGTAGGGATAAAGGCTCGATGGGTCTCCGCTCCCGACCGAGCCCACATAGTTTGACGAGGCAACGTCGCAGATCGGCGCACCGGGGGATGTCCCGGTCGTCGTTGAATCGACGACGGTAAACGTATCCAACCGCCAGGCGTCGGAGGGGCAAAGGAAACTGGCGATCACCGTCAACCGCGCGGTCTGGTTGGCCGGGAACTCGATCCCCATCACGAAGTTGATGCTGTTATAAACGGGCCCCTGCTCCATCTGGGAGAGCGAGAAGGAAGCCCAGCCCCAGCCGGGGCCGTCGTTGTCAAACGTCACGGGATCCATCAGCGAGAGGTAGCCCGGGGGAAAGGTCCCCATGGAATCGTGGTAGTTGTGCAGAGCGATGCCGATCTGCTTCAGGTTGTTGAGGCACTGCGCGCGCCGCGCCGCTTCGCGCGCCGCCTGCACCGCCGGCAGCAAGAGGGCAATCAGCACGGCGATGATCGCGATCACGACCAGCAGTTCGATCAGTGTGAAGGCTCGACGATGATGCATTTCGGATCAACTCCCAGAAGAAGAAAACCTCGGTGCGCAGCGCGACGTGAAGCCAGCGGCCCGAATGTCGCGGATGTCGGAGCGCGCTGCGATCGTAAGCAGCGAAGGTTATTCGACCCCACGGACGCGCGACGAGCGCGCATACGGAGATCGGGGCGTATCGATCGTGATAGCCTGGAATCAGGCGACGAGGAGGCGTTCTGGGGGTCGATCGAGGCGGGAGGCCCGCCGAGTCGGCAGGAGACAGGGGGAGGCGAACGTTAGCGTGAAGCGGGCCGAGTCGCGCCGAAAATGCCCGGAATCGGCGATCGCCACGCTCTTGCTGACGGAACTACCCGACGGGGCGCTCGGTAGCCCCGAATCACCGCAAGGGGCGGAATTCAGGCACGGGCGTGACTCAGTCCGGACTGGGCCAGCGGCAGGTGCAGGAAATGACCTTCGTGCTTTCGTCTCGCGTGGCCCGCAGCAGCAAGACGCACCCCGACAGCGGGGGCCGCACTTGCATTGGTGAGCGTGTTCGTCGGCGTCGAAGGCAGGGGCCTGCGACACCGCGGACGCCGCCGCCGATTGCCCCCCAAGCCCGACGATAAGCACGACCGCCAGCAATAGCCAGCGATCGGGCCGATCCGAACAGGAGCAGCGAAGGAGAAATGTCAAGCGGGAGGGCTCTCAACACAGGGCAGGATGTCGTGATGACCAACCGTTGTATGGTCGATGAAGCGTACCGTACTGTCAAGGGTTTCAAGGCCGAAACGTCGCGTTATCTTTGCCAGCTCGCTTCGATAGGACGGGAGCGAAGCCGAGCCTTCTCAATCAAGGTCACCGGCAAGTCTCCGGCGCCGGTCAAGTCACGATCCGTCCACTTGTACCATGAAGTGTCGGTATCGAGCGTGTCCTGTTCCCGGACGTGCTGGGCACAAGATCCCGAGCGCTGCCCGTGATTGGTCAGACCAAGAGACCGCGCCTCGCGAGTCATCGAGTCACCGCCCCCCTTGTTCTGGCCCGAGTTGCTCGTGACCCGGAAGACCGGCGACCGACGATGCAACGCGGCGTCATTCGGTCACGGTCGATATCGATTTTTTATACTCTGAACCCGGAGCGCCACCACTTGCCGTGCGGCAATTCGCTGATCGCGGCCACGTTCGCCGACTCTCCTTAGAGACTCCCTTTGCGACGCTCCGGCCGAACGCGGGCAAGCTCGTCGCTACAGACTTCGATCAAGGCTTGGGGTCAAGCCTTCCGTCGACGATCGAGCGGCCGGAACCGCACGAACCGATCAATCGCCGGCGCAGGCCGGATGGTAGTTGCTCTTGGCTCGCCGGACTGTTTTACTGGATCACCGTGCGAGCTGCGTAAAGAGTCGGCGCAGGAATGACCTTCTGACCGGGCCATGCCGGGGCTGTTACCCCGCTCGGCGGGAACGTCTTCGCCAGACCGGCTGTCGTCGTCGCGGCCGCGTCTCAAGCTGTCTGCCATCGAACGGAGATTGCCATGTCTGATCCCAGCCGTTCGCCCGCCGAAAACACCGGCTCGCCCCAGAAGAAAGTCTCGCCTACGCGAAAGCTCATCGGCCTCATCGTCCTGGTCGTGGTGCTCGCCGTCGCCGGATTCCAGTACGCGGCTCTGATCAGGTACACCGTCGCAGTGAAGGCAATGGACGCCCGAGCCGTTGACGACGACAGGGGGCTCATGACGAACCAGGAAGCCGATAGCCTGCTCGGCAAGGCACCCGACGGTCCCGGCAGCGATTTCACGGAAGAGGGTCGGAACTTCACGAAGAAGACCTATACCTGGCAAGGACCGCTCAAGTCCTTCACGCTGACGGCAGTCTACACGAACGGAGCGGCCGCCTTCTTGCACCACTTCGAGACGCAGGGCGAGAAGTACGTGCCCAAATGGTCGTCCGTGAAAGCGACTGGCCCAATCAGAATCTCAAGAGGGAAAGGGAAGGGTAAGAAGAAGCGCGGCTCGACGGCAAAGGGCGACGCCAAGACAGCCACCGTCTCCGGCAAGGCAACCGCGCCGGCGGCAGGCAGCGAGCCGTCAAAGGCGACGGCCGCTCCGGCCCCTGCTCCGGCCACTGCGGCGGGGACGGCCGACGAGCCGCCAAAGCCGACGACCAATCCGGCCCCTGCTGCCGCCAAGCCGGGCGCGCCGCGGGCCGAGCCGTCAAAGGATGCTCCCGCCTCGGAGCCGAAGTAATACCCAATTCGGCTGCGCCCGATGCAATGGTGGACATGCAAGTCTTCCTCCGCCATCCGCAGTGGTCGACCACCGACCACGCATCGTCCCTCTAGTTCACCGCCTGCCCGCTCCCTTCGCGTCACTCTTCGCGTCACTCTGCTGTCTGTATCGCCGAACGCTACCGAGCGGAACGTTTTCGATCCTGATCTCGCGTACCGGACTGCCGGGCCTCGCCGAGCCCTGAGCGCGCTTGACGCCCTTGAAGCCGAGATACAGGGGCTTGCTCGAAACAATCTTGCCGTCCGACGTCACCTCGAAGTTGCTGCCCACGGCGGCCTTCACGCGCTCAGCATTGATTGTTCCCCCATCCGTGGCCGTCAGATTGCATTCGACTTCCCCGGCGCGGATCGCCTCGACCACGACGAGCATGGTCTGGTCGCTCTTGATGAGGGCGTCCTTGAGCTTCTCGTTGTCGTTCACGGCGGCTTTGACCGCATCCAGCGGGATCGTCTCTGTCTCAATGTTCTTCAGCTCCACGCTGGAAACGGCGACGCCGGAGTTGGATAAACCGGCGGACGCCAATCCCGGCACCATTTTTAGGCAGCCTTCGCCAGCCAGCTTCTGATCGGTCTTCCAGCTTACGTCGGGGGCTGTCGACCTGGAGGTGGTCGTCGCATTCTCACCGAACAACTCGGCGGAAGTCATCACCAGTACGGTCTCGGCGCCATTGAGCTTGATCAGTGTGCCCGGAGGCATGTCGTCCCGGAGCGGCTTGAACACGTCGTAGGCGTTATAGGTCAGCCAAGTCTCAAGGGACGACACCTCGGCCAGCGGCTTTGTCGCCTTCCTGTTGGAGTAGAGGTAAACTCCCCCCAGAGTCAGCAGAACGACGATCACAGAACCGATAATTGCCCACTGCCAACCTCCGCCGTGCGCACCTGTGGCCATGATCCCAACGCCTTCTGCCTGGAGTCGTGGAAATCAATACTGATCCGAGCTCACGACCTCTCCGCCGTTTCTGGTCGAGAGCTTCTGATAGACTCCAAGCTGGATCTGGGCGGCGTTTAGGGAGTACGCGCCGTTGGAGCCAAGGGTGATACCGACTGGAAAGATCGCACCCGACGGGGGTGCGGGCCAACTGTTGATGGTGTCTTTGAGGAACTTGACCGAACCGTCGGCGAACGCGAAATTGGCACCGCCGGGATGGAAGCTCGAAGCCGCCTCAACCCAATTGTCGCCCAACGTTCCATCCACTCCAACCCCGTCAAGCGCAATCTTGTTGAATGGATTTATTGGATACATGGTGATGAAGGATGTGTTGAACGAATACGAGTCGGCCCAGAAGCCAAATTGGTCGTAGTCGCACATGACGCCGCCCCCGTTATCCGCCTGGTTGAAGTTACCCTGAGCCCTCTCGCCGAATATGATGGTGTTGCTGGCGCCGTCGATCACCGCCGAAATGTTGTAGGATATTTGCTCGTTGAAAATGCCGTTGACGTTGGCCTGGATCGCCTGGAAATTCGGGTTGGCGCTGATCGCCGGGCTGTAGGGAATAGTCCACGCGTAGTTAAACGGGTCGGCGAGCCAGGTGCCGTAGCACCCGGCATAGCTGGTGAATCTGACCGTGGCAACGGCGCCGCTGTTGTTCCAGTCCCAGGCCATTCCCCACGGAAAGGTCAACGCGCGGCTGACGGTGCCGTCGCTCGGGCACCAGAGGACGCTCAGTCCGGTCGCGTAGATCGTACTATTGGCAATGGAGTAGATGTTCCGGCTGAAATTCATCGCGTTGTAAAGAGACGTTTGCTCTAACTGTGCGAGCATCGAAACGAACGGGCTCTGTGACGTGCACCAATTTGGATAGGAAGCGTAGTCGCAGTTCCACGGTGTGCCGATCGGAAAGCTCTGGTTAATCTCGTGGTAATTATGTGCGGCCAGCGCGAGTTGCTTGAGATTGTTCAGGCACTGGGCGCGGCGGGCGGCCTCGCGGGCCGATTGCACAGCCGGTAACAACAGCGCGATCAGAAGGCCGATGATGGCGATCACCACCAAAAGCTCAATCAGCGTGAATCCTCGACCGCGGCCGGCACGAACAGACTTGAGTTGCATGGGGCACCTGTAAGCGGGGAAAACAGATGAAGAGAAAGTTAACACCGTCACGAATTTCGAACGGGAAAAATCGATTTGCCATTACTTTTGCTTAGACTTCTTGACCGCCTCGCTCCCGGCATTGAGTTCCTCGAACTTCTTCATCTGAGGCGACTTGGCAGGCGGGGCCGTGTCCGGCTCAACCGAACCGCCCGACCCACAACCCGAAAGCAAGCAGAGACCGAACAAGCACAATGCGACTACCGGCAATCGAGCTTGTTTTGAGCGTAGCTGCTTCATCTAGATGTTCTTTTCCAAGAAGATGGGTCGAACTTCTCAACAGGTTCGGTTCCCGGACGCGGAAGATGGAATCATCCCGTAGGGTGACCACTCGCGGCCTTTGGGCGGCCATTCTGCCATGCGACACGTCTACGACCGAGCGGGCGAATTCGGGCTTGAAGGCGCACGGAATGCCGTCGCGAGCCCGCGCGCGTCAGGATTGCGAAAGACTTGATGCCCGAGATCAGGCCGAGCGGCATGGTCTCGGAGGACGGTCGATCCGCGACGACCACTGTGGATGATGGCGGCAGGATTGTGGTGAGGCGAGGAGATTACGGGTCGTTGCCGGCTGTATACCCGCGGTGAGTGCGAGTGCGGCGACCATGCCGCTCGAGGTCGGTGGTGTTGAGCTCGGCAGTCCCGGGCCTCCACAGGGAGCATCGCCGAGGCAGGGGCCGGAGAGCCGCTCGCCCTGAGGGAAAGAGCCTGGCTCAGAGTCCTCGGAACCCCCGCGAGTCGCCGAATCGCGGCCGCAGCAGCAGGACTCATGCCGGCAGCGGGAGCCGCAATTGCAGATCTGATCGTGCGCGTCGGCGGCGTAACGAGCCGACGAGAGTGACTCGGCGCAGGCGCGTTCGCCTCCAAACACCAGCGCGAGCACGAACCCGGCCAGGAAGCTCCTCTTGGTCGTTCGAGGATTGGATAGGAGGAAACGCATGCCGTAATGGTTCTCGCCGTAGATGAGGACGATGGCTCCGTCCCAGCGCTAATCCGGTTCTTGCCAATCGTGGCGATCGAACAAGCCGCTGTCAATGCTCTTGTCCCGTGTCGAATTCGGGACCTGGACGCGAGCTTCGCGCCGACTTCGATGGCGCGACGCGGGGAACTTTCGCGACTTGCGTTTTTTCCACCAGCTATGTATGCCGGTGACGAAGAGCATGGCGACGACGAGCGCGGTCACAGCGACGAGAATGCGATAGGCCAGGTAGTTGACGGGATCCGAGATCAAATGCAGCGCACGCAGCCATTCCGACGTGGGCTGCGCCTAGGTCAACGGAATCCCCTGGGTTCGGCCGCCCGTCGAGCAGGGCCAAAATGCCGTCCCGCCCAGCCGGGGCTGAGTTGTTGGCGGTGAATGGGCAGGTTTGCAGAATCGGATCGCACGACTACCGGCTTGCGGGCTGGAAATCTGCGTATTATGATCTGAACATTTCGTCGATCACCGTCGGTGCCAGCAACACCATCCTCTTCGGCGAGAAAGCACAAGGAAAATTCAGCCAGACCAACAACCGCGGCGGCAACGCGTTGGACTACGGCAGGTTCGGCTTCCGGGCCGACCCCTACTCGGTCAACCCCGTACAGATCACGCTGGGGGTCAATCAAGCATCGTAGACGCGGAGCGGCGGCATCGATCTTTATCAGGGGGTACGACGTGACTTTCCGGCGTTCTTTCATGGCTTTGGTTGTCAACGCGATGGTTGTGACGACCATCGCCCACGCCCATGATCAGTTGAAGGTTTTCGCAAGCCGATCTACGCTGCCGGCAAGCGGCGGGAAGTCGACGATATTCTTGTGCGAAGGACACAGCGTTCCCGTCGACGAATTGCTCAAAGGCGAATCGATCGCGCGCTACGATCTCTTCTCGCCAGGCGGGACGAAGTCCGCGCTTCAGACCAGCGGGGTTTCGATCCAGGCAAACGTCGTCGAGTTCAAGGAGCCGGGGGTTCACACCGTTGTGGCAAGCCGAAGGCCCAGCGTTTGGACATGGGTTTGCGACGAAACGGGCGAACGCAAATTTATGCGCGGGTCGAAGCTCGATCATCGCGGAAAAAAGATCGAAACAAGCACGCGCTATTCAGAGTTCGCTAAAACGGTAGTCGTGGTCGGCAAACCAGACGAATCCGCGCTCAAGCCGGTGGGGCTGGTGGTCGAAATCATCCCCATGGACGGCCCGGCCAAGTGGCTAGCGAATAACGACATCCGGTTCCAGGTGCTAGAAGACGGCAAGCCCGTGCCGTCCGTGCCGGTGGTGGCGCGCAGCGTGGCTTTCAAGCCGGACGATGCCTGGAATTACGCGACCGACAGCAATCGGAAAGGCGAGTTTACCATTCGCCCCGATCGGACCGGCACCTGGATCGTCGCCGTCGAATACCGGAAACTGATGCTGGACGATACGCGAAAAGAATACGACTTTGCCTGGTTTTCCACGACCCTCACCTTCGAGGTGTCGCCGTGAGCCGGCTCAGGTTGTTCGTCTTGGCGGCGCCCTTGGTCTGCGCAACCGGCGGCAATGCCGCGGAACTGTTGCGGGCCGTCACCTCTTCAATGGACCGAAATTCCTGGGGCCCTGGAGGCGTCCCTCGCTAACGCGTCGGGTTGGTATTGGCGTAGGCAGCATACGGCGCGGCCAACGCCACCACGTCCGCCATGAATGCTCTCTGTGCAGGACTTGTGGGTAGCCGTAATGCCGCGCGCGCGGCTTCGACGCATGCTCGCGCGTCACCGCGCTGCATGTACAGCAGGGCGAGCCCACACCAGGCTTCCGCAAGGCCCCTATCAAGCTCAAGGGCAGCGCGGTACGTTAGTTCCGCGACCGGCAAGTCGAGTGCCGCCTGGGCGCTCGTGGCAACCCGGGTGAATCGTATCGCTCGCGAAGGAGGCTCTGTCGCGCGCTCCCAGACCCGGCGCGCCTCTGCCGGACGGCCAAGGTGCAGCAAGGCCGCTGCCACGCGGTCACACGTGGCCCACGAAGGCATCACACCCTGGTTCTCGGCCGACGCGAAGATGCGGACGGCTGCCTCGGGGCGGCCCCGCGCGAGCGAATCGGTGATCGCGCGATCCAGACCGTCGCGACCCTCCCACCTGGGCAACGGCTCGCGGAAATCGTGGGCTGGCGTCGGCGCCTTGCGCGGGCCGATTTGACCGACGGTCATGTCCACCGTGCCACCGTCCAAGGTTCGGGCTCGATCGGTGTCGGTGGCGCTCGCTACCGCTTGGGCACGCTCCAGCGGTGAAGCCACGGTGCGCCTGGCGTCGTTCATCGCTCGTACCCCCAGAGTCAGAGAAAGCGCCGACACGGTGCTGATATCTCCCGGATCCAGCTCCAGCGCGCGACGGAAACAGAAGGTGGCCTGCGCCGGCAAGAGCCCTCTCGCGAGGTCCCACGGCTCGTCCGGGCCCAGCAGCGGAGCCGACGGATCAGGGGCCATGTTCCAGCACGATGTCCCGAGTGCGCTCCAGTGGCTGGCGACGGCCGGCTCGACTGCGACCGCCTGACGAAAGCGATCAAAAGCCGCCAGCATCAGGGTGAAGTGCCGCGGTCTAATCACCCCGGCGCGAACCCGGACCGCCGACCCCAAGTTGAGCAGGGCCCTGCCCTCCGCGAGCACCTTGGGCAACGACGGCTCGGCTCGCCACCCGGCGACTTGGAAATGGCGAGCCGCGAAGTCGACGCTCGGGTACGAGGCGTCGAGCTCGCGCCGGCCGCGGGGCACGAAGACCGACGCGACCGCGTCGTAATACACGCAGCGCCAGCCGGTATCAACCATCAGCGTGGCCTCAGCCCCGTATTCATTCTCGTGGTCGAGCAGGACGAGCGGATCGCCCATTCGGCGCAGGTGCTCGGCCCATCCCTGGCGGCCTTGGTTGAGCATCTTCTCGACCTGGACGTAGGTCGCAAAGGTTTCGCGCGTGGGCACCTCGAGCCGACCATCCATGAACGGCTTCCGCTCGGGACCGTTATGGAACAAGTACACGCCCGCCTGGCGGAGCGGAAAAACCAGAGCTCTCTCCGGCAACCCGGGCTGGCCCGCGAAGCGGGCCGCATCGTGTGCGTAGAACAACGGCGACTCGCCCAGGCCGAAAGTCCGCCGCACCCTGAGCCCCCGGTAGAACTGTCCAGAAATGACTGAGCTTATCATGAGAACAACGACACCCGCGACCGCGGCCCGCGCCGCCAGGCCCGCGCCGGCGGCTCGCCGAGGCCACCGCGCGGAGAATTGTGGCGCCAGCTCTGCGGCCCATTCGCCCAGGTTCCAGGCCAGCACAAAACCGGCCGCCAGGCCGAAAAGACTCAGATTGCGAATCGCGCGAATTCCCAGAAATCCGAACAGCGCCACGAGTATCATTCCGAACGGGCGCCCACCGGCGCGCCATGTCAGTCCAGCCGTCACGATGCCCAGGATGGCGGTCCCCACTCCGACTACGAGTGAGCCGCTCGCCGGCATGCCCAGCCACGCGGTGAGGCCGTGCTCAGAACCCAGCAGGTACGCCCGTAGCCACACGACCCAGCTCGCCACGGCCACACCGCTCACTGCCGCCAAGAGCCGCACCTCTCGGGATGCCGTTCGCAGGACGACCGCGACCAGGCCCCCGAGCGCGACCAGGCCAAACGGCGCAAGTTGCCCGAGCTCGATCATACGCAGCGACGTCCCTTGGCCCGGAAAACTCAGTACGGATGCCAGAATCAAGACGATCGCCAGACCAAAACCACCGAGGCCGACGAGCGCTCGGCCAGCGTGAACGCCAGCAGCCTGGCGATCTGCCAGCGCGGCCTCGCGCCAGACGGCCGGCACGATAAATGAGAGCGGCAACGCCCAGAGCAGGAAACATTCCGCCCGGAAATAGCGGCTGCCCGTGGCAGCTATGCCCCGCTGGCGAACAAACTTCCTCAGATCCATGAATTCGATAATATATGACTTATACATATCTGTGCTCGATATTACTTTGGGCAAGAGCTCGAGTGGAAACAGCGCCCCACGCAGGCCGTAGGGGTTGGCCAGGCAGGCCACGCCGACGGCCAAGGTCGCACCGCAAATGTGAATCCACCACCAGCGCCCCGTGGCCCCGCCGCCAAACGCTGACCTCGATCGCCCGATCGGCTTCGCGAAACGGTCGATCAGATAAGCCCCCAGAATGATCGGCCCGAGAATGAAAAGTGCATGCGCGTTGGCCCAGAACACCTGAACGAGCGGCAAAACCCAGGCCAGGGCCGGCGACCGATCGGCCCGCCGCAAAACGGTCAGATAGACCGCCATGGCCAGCAGCGACAATAGCTCGGGGCGCGGGGCAAACCGATCGCTCAAAACCACCAGCGCAGGCAGCCAACAAGGCACGATCATCCAAATCGGCCACTGGCGATCGCGCGACGTCAATCCGACAAGGATCATGCAAGCCCACGCCGCCGAGGCCAGCAGGACCATGCCGGGTACTCTGCCAAGAGCATATGATCCGACCAGCATCAATTGAAACAGCCAGTGCAAGTCGATCCATGGTCGATCAGCCGATGCGAACGTGAATGGATCGAGCACCGGCACGCTGCGCTGGGACCAGATCCACCGGCCTGACCGCACGTGCCACCAGACGTCGCCGTCGCTGAGCTCCTGGCAGCCAAGCAGAAACGCGGCCGCCACCATCAGCAAGACCAGCAGGCCATCGGCTAGGCGACACGCGCGTTCAAGGGAGTCGGAGTGTGCTGACATCGTCAATACTGATCCGCGCTCACGACCTCTCCGCCGTTTCTGGTCGAGAGGTTCTGATAGACTCCAAGCTGGATCTGGGCGGAGTTCAGGGAGTACGCGCCGTTGGAGCCGAGGGTGATTCCGACGGGAAAGATCGCACCCGACGGGGCAACGGGCCAACTGTTGATGGTGTCTTTGAGGAACTTGACCGAACCGTCGGCGAAGGCGAAATTGGCACCGCCGGGATGCAAGCTCGAAGCCGCCTCAACCCAGTTGTCTGCCAACGTTCCATCGGCATAAAGCGGGCTAAGCTGAACCTTGTTGAACGGATTCATCGGGTACAGGGTGGTGAAGGCTGTGTCGAACCCATACGAGTCGGCCCAGAAGCCATACTGGTCGTAGTCGGACAAGACGCCACCCCCGCTATCGGCCTGGCTGAACTTACCCTGGGCCCTCTCGCCGAATAGGATCGTGTTGCTGGTGCCGTCTGTCACCGACGAGATGTTGTAGGAAATGTTCTCGTTGAAAATGCCGTTGACGTTCGCCTGGATCGCCTGGAAATCCGCGTTGGCGCTGATCCCCGGGCTGTAGGTCTTAATTTTTTTTGCGTAGTTGAATGGGTCGGCGCACCAGGTGCCGTAGCACGCGGCATAGTCGGTGAATCTGACGGTGGCAGTGGCGCTCCCCCAGTCATAAGCCATTCCCCAAGGGAAGGTCAACGAGCGGCTGACGGTGCCGTCGCTCGGGCACCAGAGGGCAGTCAGCCCTGTGGCATAGATCGTACTGTTGGCGATGGAGTACATGTTCCGGTTGAAATTCATCGCGTTGTAAAGGGCCGTTTGCTCGAATTGTGCGAGCATCGAAACGAAAGGACTCTGTGACGTGCACCAATTGGGATAGGCGGCCACGTCGAAGTTCCACGGAACGCCGATCGGAAAACTCTGGTTGATATCGTGGTAGTTTTGCGCGGCAAGCCCGAGTTGCTTGAGGTTGTTCACGCACTGGATGCGGCGGGCCGCCTCGCGAGCTGCTTGTACGGCCGGTAAGAGCAGCGCGATCAGAACGGCGATGATGGCGATCACGACGAGGAGCTCAATCAGCGTGAATCCTCGACCGCGGCGGGAGCGAACAGATCTGTGTTGCATGGGTCACCTGTAAGCTGGGTGAACGGATGAAAGGAAAGTCAAAGGCCGTTACGAATATCGGACTAGTAAAACGAGCGTGCCGTTATTTCTGCTGAAAATGGGTCGAACTTCTCAACGAGTTCGGTTCACTGATGCGGAGGATGGAATCATCGCGCAAAGTGACCACGCGCAGCCTTTCGGCGGCCATTTTGACATGCGACACGTCTACGACCGAGCGGGCGAATTCGGGCTCGAAGGCGCACGGAATGCCATGGCGAGCGCGCGCATCAGGATGACGAAACGAGTTGATGCCCGAGATCAGGCCGAGCGGCACGGTCTCGGAGGACGGTCGATCCGCGATGACCTCAGTTGATGATGGCGGCAGGATTGTGGTGAGGCGAGGAGATTACCAGTCGTCGCGGGCTGAATACCCGCGGCGAGTGCGAGTGCGGCGTCCCTGCCGCTCGAACCCGGTTGTGTTGAGCTCGGCAGTCCCGGGTCTCCGCAGGGAGCATCGCCGAGGCAGGGGCCGGTGCGCCGCTCGCCCTGAGGGAAAGAGCCTGGCTCAGGTTCCTCGGAAACCCGGCGAGTCGCCGAATCGCGGCCGCAGCAGCAGGACTCATGCCGGCAGCGCGTGCCGCAATTGCAGATCTGATCGTGCGCGTCGGCGGCGTAAGGAGCCGACGAGAGTGACTCGGCGCAGGCGCGTTCGCCTCCAAACACTAGCGCGAGCACGAACCCGGCCAGGAAGCTCCTCTTGGTCGCTCGAGGATCCGATCGGACGAAACGCATGCCGTAATGGTTCTCACCGTTGATGCGGACGATGGCTCCGTCCGAGCGCTGATCCCGTTCTTGCCAATGGTTGCGTTCGAATGAGCCGCTGTCAAGTGCCTTATGTCAAGCGAAACGAGCGAATCGCGGTGCGAGACACCCACCATCTGCCTGCCGTCCGTAGGAGCAGAATCCTGTGCGTCGCGCTTGGTCCACTGCCTCTGCCCCCGCAGGGTGGGTGTCCACCGCCGCAAGACCGTGGGTGTCCCTCCGCGCTTCCCGAGTGCGACCGTCGTTCCGATTGCGAACCTGTCGACGCCGCTTGCAAGTGGAGTCGCCATGACTCACCACGCCTCGCCCTCCCAGGATCACGCAAGCCCATTTAGCCGCCGTCGGAGCGGCGGGCGTGTCCGGACCACATTGCGGCCCGAATTCCCGGTCACTTCGGGTTCTGGGAACCCCCTGTGTCCCGGAACAGCCGGACTGCGAGCAGATAGAGGTCATTCTTCCAGACCGGCCAGGTGTGGCCGCCGGAGTCGACGTGCCAGACGTGCGGCAGTTTCTTCGCCTCGAGATCGGCGTGGAATCCCGCGCTAAAACCCTTGAGGTTGTCCTGGTCGCCGCAGGAGACCCACAAGAGTTTGAGCTTCTTGGCCGCCAGGGCGGGATCGGTGATGAGTCGCGCCGCCGGCTTGGTGTTCGGGGCCGACGAAAAGCCGCCGACCCAGGCGAACTTGTCCAGGTGCGCCAGACCGAAATTCAGCGACTGTCCGCCGCCCATCGACAGCCCCGCCAGCGCGCGATGCTCACGGTCGGCGTGGACCGAATAGTGCGACTCGATGAAGGGGATGAGGTCTTCGAGCAGGTCGTGTTCGAAGGCCTCGAACGCCGGGAACTGACCGCGGAAGTCGCCTCCCGGGCGGTCCTCTTTCGCGGCCCGGCCGTTGGGCATCACGACGATCATGGGCACGATCTTCTTGTCGTCCAGGAGGTTGTCGAGGATGACCTCGGCCGATCCCTTGCTGGTCCACCCTGTCTCGTCATCGCCGATGCCGTGCAGCAGGTAGAGGACGGGATACTGTCTGTCTTTCGCGTAGGCGGGCGGCGTGTACACGACTGCCTTGCGCTTGACGCCGACGGTCTTCGAGTCGTATTCCACGGTCTCGACCGCTCCCCTGGCGATCCGGTCGCGCCGGGTGTCGAAGCCGCTCGGAGCTGGTGTCAAGACGGTCTGCAATCTGGCCTCCCGGCCCAGTGCCGCGGCGATGGCCCGCTCGGCGAGTGGCGCCATGACCGCGTAGCCGGCATCATTGGGGTGGACGCCGTCGGGCGACAGTTCCACCTTCAGGCCATGATGGTCGTCGGCAGTGGCTGAGTAGTAATCAAGATACACGATTCCGTTCCTGGCTGCGTAGTCCTTGATCCGTGCGTTCAGTGCGGCGATCTTCTCGGCCGGCTCGAGCCCGGTTCGCCAGGGGAATTCCCTGGCGGGCAGCACCGACGCGAGCACGACCTTGATGCCATTGGCCCTGGCCAATTCGGCCATCGACTTGATGTTTCCCTCGATCGCTTCCATCGTCGTGGGGCCCGTATTGCCCGCGATATCGTTGGTGCCGGCCAGGATCACCACGGCCCTGGGCTTCAGGTCGATCACGTCCTGGCGGAAGCGCACCAGCATCTGGGGCGTGGTCTGGCCGGAAATGCCGCGGTTGACGTAGGGCTTGCCGCGGAAGAAATCTCCCGCGCACCGGCCCCAGTTGTCGGTAATCGAGTCGCCCATGAAGACGACGCGATCTTCACCGGCCGCCGGTGGGCCCAGCCGCGCGTTCTCGGCGCGGTACCGACCCAGGAACGCCCAGTCGTTACGATACTGCTCGTCGATCGCCCGCCGCATCTTGGCGACCTGCTCTCGGCCTGGTGTCGTGGTCGTCGATTTTTCCTGCGCGGGCGACGGCTCGCGTGTTCGCTCATCACGCTGCGGCCGCTGCGCGTACATGCCGGATGAGACGGCCGCCAGGAACACCAGGCCGGCGGCCCCAGAATGCAATGAACGCGGATGGATCATGGTGCGGACCTCCGTTGGATTACTCAATCCGGATCACCGACCAGCACGAATGCCGCCCAGTAATAGGGGTGGTCGTATGGGTGTACTCCGCTCGATCTGGTCGAGAGCGATGCATCAGGCAATTTGGTGCCGTTGATCGTCGCCAGCGGGCGCACATCGCCGCGCTCGAGCGCAACGAGTTCGCTCTGGATCTGGTCGGTTGTCAAGCTTCTCAGCCACATTTTGGCCTCTTGCAGCGCCTCGGCTTTGGGCATCGGCTTCGCCAGCGCGGGACGCTTGCCCAGCAGGTTCTGGTAGAACCGGGTCATCAAGAGCGACGTCGCCTTGTCGTCCACGCGCCACTGGCTCAAGACCAGGGTTCGCGCGCCCTTGACGAAGAGCGCCTGAGCGAAGCCCAGATACCCCTCGCCCCCGGCAAAATGGCCCACGGCACTCTCACAAGCCGACAATACGACCAGATCGGCGTCGAGGTCCCAGGTCCGCACGATCTGTGCGGCGGTGACCTGACCGTCTGGCGCGAATTCGCTCGCGGACGGGTCGGCCGAGACGGCCGGTTTCTCGGACTCAGCCGCTAGGAAAACCGTTGAGCTCATCGCAACGTCCGGATTGGCCTTGCCGTGGGTCGCCAGGTGGATGAAGCCATAGCGCTTGAGGGCGCCTGATTGCGCCAAGCGCTGTACGCTCGATTCGGTGGCCTGGGCGCCCAGCAATGTCGTCGCCTGTGATTCGGGGAACAGTGCTGCTATCGCCTGAACTTCTCGGCGGGTTCCGGGTAGGGGAGCGAGTCCCTCGGAGCAAACTCCCGATCTCAGGACCTCGTCCGCAGCGCGGCGCGCCAGGACGACCTGCGCGACGGCGCGGTTGGGATTCGATTGGATCCCGAGTCGCCCGGCGGCAATCTCGATCGAGCGGATCTCGCCGTCGCGCCAGAGCTTGACCGGCACGCGGATCGCCTTGTCGCCGACGGGTACGACGGCGAGGTCGCTGTGCGACCTGAGCGTCTTGCCGTTATACTCCAACAGGACGTCGCCCGCTTTGACGCCGAAGAGATCGCCAATTCCGTTGGGCACGACAGCGAGGACCGCAATCCCGTGGTCCGGCGGGGCGGGTGCGGGAGCAATCGGCGCCGGCCTGGGAAATGCCGGGTCGCCGACGGCCAGCAGGCGGAACGGCGCGCGGGCTTTGGATCGCTGTGCGCTCAGATAAGCGATCATCGATCCTGAGGGCGCGTAGCTGATCACGATGCCCGGCATCTCACTCGACCCGACGGCGATCAGAACCTCGATCGGCACGCCCGTGAGAGCCGCCGAGGGCAGGACGATCATCCGCCTCACGCCGCCCAGGTGCGGCCTGATGGGATCAAGTCGTTCGCGCGAGAGCCGTGGCCAGCTCTCGCCACGAAGGTTGATTGCGAGCTCCACTTCTTGAGGCGAACGATTCCCGAACTCTCATGGGAAGCTGTGCGTCCCCTTTGGTCCATTCCTTACGCGGCCCAGATCCGTTCAGCTTGATCCAGATCGGTTCGCCCTCGCGCTTCACCAGGCAAACCCAGTGATGATCGAGGGCTTCGACCCAACCGACGAGTGCCGTGCCGGCCGGTAGCGCCGCCTGGATTTTGGAGAGCGTCATCGGCTTGCCGGCGAGAGCGTGATACTGGGCATTCAGCTCGTTCTCGAAGTCGATATGGCGGCCAACCAGCGTGCTCTGCTCTCTGCGCAGTTCCTCCAGTCGCTCGTCCTCTTGCTGAGTTCGATTCGCATGACCAAGGAGCCGACGGATTTGTTCATCGGTCCGCTGGATTCGCCCGAGAAGGTCGGTTTCGAGACTTCTCTGTTCGGGCGTGAGCGGGCGGAGCTGGCTCGCGGAGAGATCGTCGAGCACGCTCCGGCCGAGCGTCGCCTCCCACCGAGACCAAGCCTCGCCTCGCCGCCCCTGCCGCGCCAGGCAGATCGCCAGGTAGTCACCAGTGGGCGCGGCTTTCAGGGAGCGCTCCAGCCCGGACGCGCTGCGCAGAAGGCGCGCGCGATCGTCGAGCTCGACCGAACGGGACAGATGGTTCACGGCATCATCCAGCATGCCCTCGGCGTCGAGGACGGACGCGAGAACGCTGTGGTATTCTCCACAATCGGGGTGGTCGACCCCGAGTACGTCGGTTCCGATGGCCAAGGCGCGGCGGCTGGCAGATTCGGCCTCGGCATACTTACGTTGGTGATAGAGGTTGATGGCGAGATTCGTATAGCTGCGCGCGACGTCGGGATGCTTCTCGCCGAGAGCTCTGATTCTGATCGCCAAGGCCTGTCGGTGCGGTGATTCGGCCTCGTCGTACTTCTTATCATTCTCGAGGTTTCGGGCTATGTTGCTGTAGCATCTCGCGGTTTCGGGATGGTTGTCGCCGACGACTTTTCGGTAAATCTCCAGAGCTTTGCGAAAAAGTGGCTCCGCCTCGGCGTACTTCCCTTGCGAGAAAAAGTTGCCGGCAAGGTTGTTGAAGCTCAAGGCGGTGTCCTGGTGGTCCTCACCGAACGTCTTGAGTCGAATCGCCAGCGCACGTTGGAGCAACCGCTCGGATTCTGCATATTTGCCCTGCGAGATCAGATTCAGAGCAAGATGGCTGTAGTTCAGGGCGATCTGAGGGTGGTCGTCGCCCAGGGCTTCCAGCCGGATCGCCAGGGCACGGCGAATCAGCGGCTCAGCCTCGGCGTGCCTGCCGTGCTTGTCGAGGATCGCGGCCAGATTATCGAAACTTTCGGCCGTTTGCGGGTGATCCTGGCCCAGCACCTTCAATCGGGTTTTGAGCGCGCGGCGGGACAACATCTCGGCTTCGGCATACTTCCCCTGGGCGCTGAGATTGGTCGAACAGGATCTTGTAGCTGCTTGCGGTTTCGGGATCGTCTTCGCCCATAACCTTGACAAGTAGCGCGAGTGCCTGTCGAAATAAGGGCTCAGCATCGAGGTACTTCCCTTGAGTGTGCAAGTTTGCAGCCAGATTGTTCAAGCTTGTCGCGATGTCGGGACTGTCGTCGTCCAGCAACTTGAGCCGGAGGGTGAGCGCCTTGCGGAAAAGCACCTCGGCTTGCGAGTATTTTCCTTGAAGATTCAGATTGCCGGCGAGGTTATCACAAGTGCTGGCGAAGTCGGGGTGGTTCTCACCCAATGTTGCGGAAACAGACGCCAGGGAAGCGCGAAGAAGTGCCTCTCCCGCGACATACTTGCCCTGGTCGTCAAGGGAGAGGGCAACTCCGACGCGGCCGACTTCAGTGGCGATGTGGTGCTCGCCTAGCCACTGGCCGTTTATATCCATGACCTTGCGGTAAAGGCTCTCCGATTGTGCGTAACGGCCGCGCGTCATGGCCGTTGCCGCTTCTTTCCTCAATGTCGGGACGGTCATCATCGCGCGGCGGCCCTCGGGCGGGAGGCCAGCGATCTTTCTCAAAGCGTCAACTTCACGACGGGCGTCCGCGGTTTGCCAGTGGGTTGGGCCAAGCGCGTGATTGCAGATGGCTTCAACCTGCTGAGCCGGCCCGATAGACTCGCCAAAGTTGCCGCTGCTCACGAGCTGCTCGATCGTCTTGGTAAGCGATTCGACCTGCTTTTTCGCGTCGCCGGATAGCTGGCGATTGTTGGGCGGAGTGTGATTCCCCGGTTCGGGATTCGGTTGTGCCGCCGCATTTCCAGTCGGCTTGCGTAATCCCGGCGTGGAGGACTGCGCGTCCTTCGCGGACGTGGTCTGTGCCGCTCTGGGAGCACCCGGCATCGCAATCGTTGACCCGATCAAGAGCCCAAGCAGGAACACGACGCGAAGACCATTCATCGCGGGCCTCTTCTTGTCTCAGGCAGTTGGTAGTGGGACACCTGACAGGATACCGACTTTCGACGCGTTTCGCCCAGGTACGTCCGGCTGCGAACAAGGTCATGAAAAACTCGGGCACTGCAAATCACGCTCAACCCCGCGACGGCATGTCCGGCAGGGCGCGGTGCACACGTGGAGCGGGCACTGACTGCGCGCGACGAAATCACTCAGATTCCGCGCAAGTTAACCATCCTGACAGGACGGCTGGAATCCCTTCACTACCGTTTGAGATCAGGGCGGTCAACCCGGTAATCTGTCTGAAAACTTTGCAGCGCGATAGAATCATGGTCGAGCTTGAACGCGACCGACGATAGTCCCGACGAAGGGCAATGCGCCATGACAACCGACGGGAAAGGCGAGATCGATCGGATCGATACCGGGCGAAATCTGCTGTTCGGGCTGCTGGCCCTGCAGAACAGCTTCATCGACCGAGACGCCTTGCTGGCGGCATTTAACGCGTGGCTGGCCGACAAGTCGCGGCCGTTGGGCGCCATTTTGTGCGCGCGAGGGGCGCTCGACGGCCCGAGGCACGCGCTCCTCGAAGCGTTGGTCGGCGAGCACCTCCGGCTGCACGGCGGCGACCCGGACCGCAGCCTTGCCGCGCTAGAGCTCGGCGGCTCGACGCGGGAAACGTTGCGAAGCGTTGGGGACCCTGACCTGGACGCGTCGCTGGCGCACGCCGGCTCGTTCTCTACCAATGTCGATGCGACCGACATCTTCGCCGGCCGCTCAACCTCGTCGGGGGGCCGGTTCCGCGTTCTGCGGCCGCACGCGAGAGGGGGCCTGGGACAGATCTACGTCGCCCGCGACGAAGAGCTGGGGCGGCAGGTGGCGCTCAAGGAGATCCTCGCCGACAAGGCCGACAACCCGAGGCTGCGCTCCCGATTCCTGCTCGAAGCCGAGATCAGCGGCAACCTCGAGCACCCCGGCATCGTTCCGGTCTACAGTCTGGGTACGTACGACGACGGCCGGCCGTACTATGCAATGCGGTTCATCGAGGGCGACAGCCTCAAGGAAGCCATCGAAGCCTACCACGCCGCCGCTGCGGCCCCCGACCCGAACGCCTCCAACCTCCGGCTGAGGCAACTGCTCGGCCGGTTCGTGGACGTTTGCGACGCGATCGCCTATGCGCACAGTCGAGGAGTGTTGCACCGCGACCTGAAGCCGGGCAACGTCATGCTCGGGTCGTACGGCGAGACCCTCATCATCGACTGGGGGCTCGCCAAGGCCGTCGGCCATCGCGACCCCGCGAGCGCGGACATTGCGACCACGCTGGTTCCCCCTTCCAGCGACAGCCACGAGCCGACTGTCGCCGGCCACCTCCTGGGCTCGCCGCCGTACATGAGCCCCGAACAGGCTCTGGGACTGCTCGAAGACCTGGGCCCGGCCACCGACGTCTACGGCTTGGGCGCGACGCTCTACGCAATTCTTACCGGCAAGGCGCCCGTTGACGGGGCGACGGTCGAGGAAGTCTTGACCAAGGTTCGCAAGGGCTCGATCGTGCCGCCACGGCAGTTGAATGCCCGCGTTCCGCGCGCTCTGGAAGCCGTCTGCCTGAAGGCGCTGGCGCTACAACCCTCCGACCGTTATTCCTCGGCCCGCGCCCTGGCGGGCGACATCGAGCACTGGCTCGCGGACGAGCCCGTCACTGCCTTGGCTGAGCCGCTCCGCGATCGCGTAGGGCGCTGGGCCCGCCGCCACCGCACCCTTGTCACCACGGCTGCGGCGGTGCTGCTCCTCGGGCTGATCGGGCTGGCTGCGTTCGCCGCCGTGGTCGGCGACAAGAACCGGAAGCTCGTCGCCGCCAACAGAGCGACCAGTCAAGCCGAATCGCTCGCCGATGCCCGCCTCGACCGCGCCATGACCTCGATCGAAGACTACTTCACCGGCTTCAGCGCGGACGCCCTGAAGGGCGGCCAGCTTCCGCCCGCGCTCCGTGACCGCCTGCTGGCCAAGCCCCGCCAGTATTACGAGCAATTGGCGGCTGAGCTCGCGGCCAAGACAAACCCGAGTGAGCGGGAGCAGGCTCTCTTAGCCAGGGGACACTACAATCTCGGGCGAATTCTCAGGATTCTGGGCAAGAACAAGGAGGCTCGCACCGAGGGCGAGGCGGCTGTCGCCGGCTTCGAAGCGCTCGTCGCGCGACACCCCGAAGTAGCCGGATACCAGGCTGGGCTGGCGATGAGCCACGTCAGCCTCGCCCTCGTCCTTGCCGACGCGGGCGGGCCCGACCTTGCGGCCGCAGCGTACAAGAAGGCCATCGCGATCTACGAGGGTCTGGCCGCGCGGCATCCCGACGTCGCCGAACACCAGCACGGGCTGGCCTATAGCCACAATAACCTCGGCATCACCTTCGCAAACTCAGGCCGGTCCGAGGAGGCGGCCGCCGAGTACAAGAGGGCGATCGCGATTCACCAGGCACTGGTCGCGCGACACCCCGACGTCGCCGAATACCAGAACGGATTGGCCGCCAACCACAACAACGCCGCCACCATCTTCGCTGCAATGGGCCGGCACGACCAGGCGGCGGACGAGCTCAAGGCGGCCGTTACGATCTTCGAGGTTTTGGCGGCGCGATACCCCGACGTGGCCGACTACCAGAATGGGCTGGCCCGAAGCCACAACAATCTCGGCTTCGTCCTCGCTGCCAATGGCCGGTCGGAGGAGGCGGCCGGTGCATACAAGAAGGCCATCGCGATCGACGAGGCTCTGGTCGCGCGACACCGGAACGTACCTGACTACCAGAACTGGCTGGCCGGAAGCCAGAGGAACTTCGGAGCATTGCTCAAGGCTCAAGGGAATTTCGCCCTGGCCTTGACGGAGTTTCACCGGGCCGAGAAGTTCGCACCGCCGCGATCCGCTGTGGCCGCCAGCTTGCCCGGACTGATTCGCGAAACCGAGAATGCCATCGCCCTGGCCAACCGCTTGCCCGCCGTTCTGAAGGGAGAAGACAAGCCCAGGGACCCGGCCGAAGGTCTGGCGTTCGCCCAGTTGTGTTACGACCAATCCCATTACGCCGCTGCGGCGCGGCTCTGGGACGAAGCCCTCGCGACGGATCCCAGGCTGGCCGCGGATCGCCAGACCCGGCAACGCTACAACGCCGCCTGTTCTGCCGCGCTGGCCGCGGCGGGCAAGGGGAAGGATGAGCCGCCGCTTCACGACGACGCCAAGGCCAAGCTCCGCGTGCTGGCATGCGGTTGGCTTAAAGCCGAGCTGGCCGCATGGACCAAGGTTCTTGAGACCGGGGCGGAGAACGCCAAGGCCGCCGTCGTTTCGACCCTCCGACACTGGCAAATGGACCCCGACCTGGCCGGTATCCGCGATCCCGAGGCGCTTGAAAAGCTGCCCGAAGCGGAGCAAAAGGGGTGGCGGGATCTTTGGGCGGCGGTCGGCGCGCTCACAGGAAACGCCCCAGGACGCCGCTGAGTCGACACTCACCTCGATCGGCGCCATCGCGCGTTAACGGTCGCGGTCATGAGCTTGGTACTTGGCCTGTCCGTTCGCACATTCTATCATTTTCCCAACGAGCAGTCCTTGGGGGAATTGCCGTGCGGAACGGGTATTACCCAGGCGTTGACCAGAAGGAAGCGAGAATGGCGAGTCTATTTCGGGATTCCTGGGACCGACTGGATCGAGGGGGGCGTCACCGTCGAGGAATCCATCGAACTGGTGCGCCGGTTGAAAGCGGCCGGGCTTGATCTGCTGGACGTGAGCCACGGGTTCATCACACCGGACATCTCGCAAGTTCCGTGGGGGCCGGGTTTCATGATTCCGACCGCGAGTCGCACCCGTCGCGAATCGGGAATAGCGACCGTCGTGGGCTGGATGATTACCGACCCGGAACAGGCCGAGGAAGCCATCCGCGATCAGCACACCGATCTCGTCGTGCTGGCGCGGGCGATGCTGCCCGACCCGTACTGGCCTTACGACGCTGCCGTCAAGCTCGGTGTGGAGAACGCATCGGAGATCTTGCCGGTCCAGTACGCTCGTGCCGTGAAGCGTTGATTCTCATCGAGTACTGTATGTGGAAACAGGGTGCTTGATCCGCCACGAACGGCTGGGGGAGAATCTGCTGAAACGAATGACGAGAGCCGGTATGGTGGCAGGCGGCCGATGGCAAACGACACAAGGCACACAGAAGGACTCAGCCGATGTCTCTGGCGATCGCTCTCATGATGAATGGTGTGCTGGCATTTCCTGGCGGGGCTGACGCGATCCCCGAGCCGGTCCCGATTGTGGTAGAGGCCGGCCTGGCCGACGCGGCGTCCGTGCTTTCTCCCTCGCAGATTCACATCGGCGGCTGGCTGGGTGCGCGAATCGACGCCAACGCCAGGAACCGACTGCTGGCCGTCGATACCGAGCCGCTTCTGGCCGGGTATCGCAAACGGCCCGGCAGCCATCCCTGGATCGGCGAGCACGTCGGCAAGTGGCTGCACGCAGCAACCCTGGCCTGGGCGTACACCGGCGACCCTCACTTGAAGGCCAAGCTCGACCGCGTGGCCGCCGACCTCATTGCTTGCCAGGAGCCCGACGGCTACCTCGGGACTTACGTCCCGGAGCAGCGGTTCGGTCTCTACCAGGGCGCCGACTGGGACGTCTGGTCGCACAAGTACAACCTGATCGGGCTCTTGACGTACTACCATTACACCGGAAACCGCCCCGCGCTCGACTGCTGCCGCAAGATGGCCGACCTGCTCTGCGCCACGTTTCCGGCCCGGAAGAGCATTCTGGCGGCTGGAACGCACGTCGGCATGGCCGCGACCAGCGTTCTCGAGCCGGTCGTCCTGCTGTACCGGTTCACCGGCGACGCCCGGTACCTCGAATTCGCGCGGTACATCGTGAAGTCGTGGGATGAGCCAGGCGGCCCGGCCATCGGGGCGTCGTTGCGAGCAGGCAGGGGCGTGAACAGGACGGCCAACGGCAAGGCGTACGAGATGCTCTCGAACCTGGTCGGCCTCTGCGAATTGGCGCGAGCCACCGGCGAGACGAGGCGCTGCTTGAGCCTGTGCTGAGCGCCTGGAACGACATCGTCAAGAACCGTCTCTATATCACCGGCAGCGCCAGTTCGGGTGAACACTTCTGGGGCAATCATGTGCTGCCCAATTACGTGGGTGCGCACATCGGCGAGACCTGCGTGACGACCACCTGGATCCAGCTCAATCTTCAGCTTCTCTGGTTGACGGGCGATGCCAAGTTTGGCGACGAGCTCGAGCGATCGTTCTACAATCATCTGGCTGCCGCTCAGCACCCGCGCGGGGACGATTGGTGCTATTTTACGGCCCTCGAGGGCAAGAAGCCGTATGATCCGGGCATTAACTGCTGCCATTCCAGCGGCCCACGCGGCATGGCTCTGGCGGTGGAGGCAGCGTACCTGAAGACGAAGTGGAATGGCGCGGATGCCCTGGCGGTTACTACGTATGAAAGCTCGCGGGCGAAGCTCGTGCTCGGGGGCCAGGACGTGACTGTCGAGCAGCAGAGCCGTTTTCCATGGGAAGGCGACTCCGAAGTGGCCATCCACCTCGCCCGGCCCGCGAGATTTGGTGTGCTCGTGCGGGTCGCGCCCTGGGCCGCCGAGCTGAAGCTCGAACTGAACAAGCAGCCGATCGAGCCGCTGGCCCATGCAGGATGGGCCGTCGTGCCGCCACGCGAATGGAAGGACGGAGATCGCCTCAAGCTGACCTTCCGGCTCGGCGCGCGGCTGGTTCCCGGTCAGTTCGGTAACAAGGATCGGGCGGCGCTGGCCTGGGGACCGTTCGTCCTGGCCTACGATCGGGCAAGGAACCCGGGGCTTCCCTCGGCGTCGGCGATTGGCCTGGTTGGCGATAGTACCGAGCTGGCGATACAGCCGGGGCCGAGCCTCGCATTGCGGGGGCCGGTCGCCGTTCCCAAGGGCGATCGTCGGATCCAGGCGATCTTCGTCCCGTTTGCGGACGCCGGCTCTACCGGCGGTGACTACCGCGTCTGGCTGCGCGCTGCGGGCGTCAGTGCGCCGGCGTCGGTCTTGACCGACGGCCGCGAGAGCCGGTCGCGGCGGGGAAACCAGCACGGCTCGGTCATCGATGGCGACCCTTCGACCTTCGTGGTCACTTACGATGGATCGTCCGCGCAGGAAGATTGGTACGCCGTGACGCTTCCCGAGCCGGCGCAGATCGTCCGGGTGGTCTTCAGGCACGGCCGCAACTTCCACGACGGCGGCTGGTTCGACACCCATGGCGGCAAGCCGCGCGTGCAGGTGAAGACCCAGAGTGGAGGAGAGTGGGAGACGGTCGGCGAGCTCGGCGGATATCCCGCCACGACGACCGCAAACGGCGGTTCGATCGAGGACGGTCAGCCGTTTGAATGTCGTCTGGGCCGACCGGTCACCGTCTTGGCCGTCCGCGTGCTCGGCACGCCCTCCTGCGGCGACAATCCGAACCAGAGGTTCTCCTCGTGTGGTGAGCTCGAGGCGTTTTCTGAATGAATGCGAGGATATTGGAACTGTCATGGGCTGACTCCCGGGGCGGATCCGACCACACGAATCCTCATTGGCACCCCTACGATCCCACAATTCACAATCCATTCGATCCATCCAATCCTGGAAACTTTGGACCGGCGCACGCCGTGCCAATGTGAAGATATTGACACGGTTGGATGTTTAGCGATGGGTTCATGGACACCGATCACTGAAGCCGAGTTCTCGGGGCTCTTAGATCGACAATACGATGCTTTGAGTGAAGGCGAGAGGAAGCTGTTCGACCGGTACCGTGTCCGTCCTTGGAAAGCAGTAATTCGACGATCAGAGCAAGCCGGAGACGAGCATGTGTTCGTTGTTGCTCAAGCTGTTGGCGGCGTCTTGTATTTCGACGACGTAGAGTATGGATTCAACATATCCGGCGTCGATGACTCCGGCCGAATCATCACTCCCGGGGGCAGCCAAAGCACTTTGAAGGATGCTGTGGGTGCATGGTTCCGGGAGTCAAAGTGTCGGACCCAAGCGGTGTAAAGCTGTCAGGAACCTTGCGAACGCTTGGGACGGCCGCGCGGGCGGACAGTTGATTCCAAGGCCAAGCGACGCACGGTCTGCTCCCTCCATATCTCGTCGCCGAACGGGCTGCCGTGCGCGACGCTGCCGCGCACCGCCTGCAACTCGGCATCCGTTTGGGGAGCGTTGACGTGTTCGACCCAATTGGGTTTGCGGGGCGAGGGCCACGTGGCGAGCAACTCCTTGTCGTCTCCCGAGCCGCGCAGCCAACGATAAAGACTGCTGCACTGCCACTGCTCGGCTCGACGCACGAGATTCGCGCGGAGCGGATTCCGCTCGACGTAACGCGCGACCGTATAAAAATGCTCGTCGTCCTGAATCGGGAACGACTTGAATCGCCCCTGGTACACATGACCCGAGCCGGTCGAATGGCGATGCGCGTGCCACCGCTGCGTGTGCGTCAGCGTCAGCCAACCGGCGAACTCGGACAGCTCTTTGTCCCGCCGCGGCCAAACGACCACGTGCCAATGGTTGGGCATCACGCAGTAGGCTAACAACCGCAATTCCGTCCGCGCGACAGCTTCTGCGAGCACCGTCTCGAACGCTTGGTAGTCTCCGCCGTCCTCGAAAATCGTCATCCGAGCGTTCGCGCGATTGAGGACATGATAAATATAACCCCCCTCGGCAGCGCGATGTGGTCGTCCCATACCCAAATAGAATACGAACTTGGCAACCCTCGGTCAATAATCGGTTCCTGACACCTTTGCCGGGCTTTCTAACTTGCGTTGGATTTGCGGCTCGGGGTATCCTTGGTCAAAAGCATCGGTAACCCGCCGACATGGAGAGCGTGCGGTCGCCGGCGTCGCACTCGCTGCATCCTGGTCGGGGATCGGGTCGGCCGCAATCACGGGCCCCGACCGATCTTCGGTTTCCGTTTTTTGCGTACTGCTTGGATACACGATGGACTCACAATCTGTCGCCGTCACGATTCCCGTGCATCGCAATCATCTCGACGAGCTGGAAGTGTTGTCGCTCTTACGTTGCGTCGAGGTGCTCGGTCATCATCGACTGATCTTCGTCGGCCCGGAGTCCCTTGATTTCGAGGCCTACCTGGGTCGGTCCCGAGGTGCCTCGGTCGAGCGGTTCCCCGACCACTACTTCAAAAGCATCATCGGTTATAATAAGCTCATGCTGTCGCGGGAATTCTATTCTCGATTTAGCGGTTTCTCTTATATTCTAAAGTATGAACTGGATGCCTTCGTGTTCCACGACGACCTCGCCCACTGGTGTGGGCAGGGCTTCGATTACGTCGGCGCCCCGTGGCTGGACGAATCCCGGGACCGCTGGTTCGGAGTTGGAAATGGTGGGTTTTGCCTGCGCAGCGTCGAGGGTTGCCTCGCGGTGCTGGACTCGCAGCGCAAGGAGGACGCGGCAGATTACTGGCGTTACATCAGGTCGGCGGTGCCGGGCATCGGGAAACGTGCCGTCCGTTACCCGTGGAAGATCGCCTGTCATCTCGGCCTGGGCCACACGTCAGGGAGTTACCTGCGGCGCCTCACCGGCCGCCTGGATCGCGGGTTGTGCGAGGACGGCTTCTGGGGCTCATACGCCCAGCGGTTATACCGGGGGACCCGCGTTACCTCGACCGGGCAGGCCGACAAGTCCTTCCTCATGGCGCGCGGTCTGGCCGATGATCTCTTCTGGGGCCTGCACGCCCAGCGGTTCTGCCCGGAGTTCCGCGTTGCCCCGTTCGAGGAGGCCATCAAGTTCTCCGTCGAAGGAGGATTGGTCCGGGCGTGGAATGAGGGACGATTCGGTGATCGGCCTCCATTCGGCTGCCACCGGAGCTGGTACCTGCGCTGGATCCAACGCTATCTTCACGGCAGCGAACCCGCCGAGTCGGAGTCGGAAGCCATCGTCTGGGACTGGGCCGCGATGGCCGGCATGGAGCGGGCCGCCGTCGCCGGATCCTGAAGAGGCCTAACGGAGTCGAGTGTTCGTCTATGTTGCCCAATTTCCTGATCATCGGGGCCGCCAAGGCCGGCACGACGTCCCTCTGGGACTTTCTCCTTATGCATCCGCAGGTCTTCATGCCCGCGGGGATCAAGGAGACTCACTTCTTTGCGTTTGAGGGGATGAAGCCCGATTTCCGGGGGCCCGGCGACGACGAGGCCGTCAATCGCGGCGCCGTGTCCGACCTCGATACCTACGAGACGCTTTTCGAGGGGTCCGCGGGGTACAGGGCGGTCGGCGAAGCCTCGACCAGCTACCTGTATCACCCAGCCGCACCCGGCCGAATCAGGGCCCACGTACCCGATGTCAAGATCATCGCGATCCTGAGGAATCCGGTCGAGAGGGCGTTTTCGGCCTACCTGCACCACATCCGCGACGGTCGGGAGCCGGAATGGGATTTCGCCGCGGCCCTCGCCCTCGAGCCCGAGAGGATCGCGGCCAACTGGGAGCAGCTCTGGCACTACCAGGCGATGGGACTCTACTATGCGCAAATATCCAGATACTACGATACATTTGATAAATCGAAGATAAAACTATACTTGTTTGAAGATTTGGTGGCCGACCAGCGAGCGGTCCTCACCGACATGTTGCGGTTCCTGGGCCTCGACGATACGGTGGAGATCGGGCTCAAGAGACTCAATGCGTCGTCGCACACGAGGGTACCGAGGATCAAGTTGACGGAGGCTGCCGTCAGCCGAGAGCATTTCGTGAAGCGGGCGGCGCGTCGTCTCCTGCCGGCGCCCTGGGTTTCGCGGGCGAGGAATCTTCTCACGCGACGAGTCGAGCTCACGCCGTCGGTCCGGCGCACGTTGGTGGGTGTCTTCCGCCAGGACATCGAGAAGCTCGCGAGCCTGATCGATCGCGATCTCAGCTCCTGGGCCGCCTCATAAGACAATCTTTCAACCGCATAGACTCCTCACCTATAGTGTAGGAAGTGGCATTGTGCAAGCACGAGCTTCGTAGCTCCCAGCAGATCACGCTGGCTCCAAGCCTTGATCGGGAACGCGCATCATGATTCATATTGCGACGGTCCACTGGAACGACGCCCGGTGGATCGATATTCAGGATCGCTATTTCCATGAATTTCTCTCCGAGGAATTCCGGGTCTACGCCTTCCTCAACGGTATCGGTGATGTAGCCGCCTACCGCGACAAATTCTTCTACGCCTCGACTGAACCGATCGAATCTCATGCCATCAAACTGAATTTACTTGCTGATATTATATATGCATATTCGGAATCGGATGATGACTTAATAATGTTTATTGATGGCGACGCGTTTCCCGTAGGCGACGTGGTGTCGTTTGCGCGGAGGGCGATCGGGGAGTTTCCCATGCTGGCCGTTCAGCGACTGGAGAACCTCGGAGACCCCCAACCGCATCCCTGCTTTTGCATGACCACGGTGGGCTTCTGGAAGCGGCTCGGAGGAGATTGGAAGAGTGGTTATGAGTGGAGGAACTCGGATGGAGAGTCAGTCACTGACGTTGGCGGCAATTTGCTGGGCTTATGCGAGCGTGAAGGGGTCCGCTGGCTGCCCTTGCACCGGAGCAATCGCCTCAACCTGCACCCGATCTGGTTCGGGGTGTACCACGATCTGGTCTACCACCACGGTGCCGCCTTCCGGACGCACCCGTGCTCTCGCCTGGAGGCGAGTCGCGTCGTTGATATGAGCGATTGGCCTTTTCTCACGCGGATGCAGGTCAGGATTATCGGCCGCCTGATCCACCACTTCAAGCTCGATTGGCTCGAAAAATACTGCCCGCTCCACCGAAAATTCTACGCGATGATCGAGGAAAACCGCCAGCTCGGCGGCGAAGTCTTTCGCGCCCTGGAAAAAGACCAACGGTTTTTTGAGAGGTTTATCGGCTCGGCTTCGGCAGTCTCGGAAGCGCCATCGCGCTGAAGCACGGATGCGAGGAAGTTCTGAACTTAACTTTTTTCAGCGGTCTGGTAGAGTTCCCGACAATCTCATGGAAGGAGTTGTCGAACCGATGGACCACCTCAAATTGCGGCACGTCGCTGCCGCTGTCATGGCAATCGCCCTGACCGTCGCCGGCGGCGAGGTTTTCGCCCAGGAGCACGCCAGGTCTCCGTCAGCCGGAGCCGTGAGCGTGAACGCAATACTCGACGCCTGGGTGCAACATTCGTCGCGGATCAGGTCACTCTCCGCGACGCTGAGCCGAACGCATAATCGCAGCCGATTTGCGCGCGAGAATTCATTTACGAGATTTGCTGGAACGACTCGGGCCAGGCGGCCCTCAATATCGAGTGGGTCGCGGGCAAGGACAAAACGGAGTTTTTTGACCGAGTCGTCTGGACGGGCCGGGAGGTTTGGCAATACCGCCCTCACAGCAAGGAGATCATGGTCTGGCCCATGGATCGGATCGGCGAATACGAGGATTTCCGCGACGACCTCCAGAAGTACTGGGTGACTCGGTGGCTGGGGGGAAGCGGGTTTGACCTGATCTTCCCGGCGCTCGCCAACCCCAAGGACGTCGATCCTCTACCATTCCTGGTCGGTATGAGGGAGACTGTCGCGAGGAAACTGTTCAAGTTTGAGCTGATCGAGAATGCCGACCCGAGCCGATTCGTCGTCCGAGCGACCCCGGTCGCCCCGGATCTGAAGGCGTCGTACAACGAGGTTCTCATCACCCTGGACAGAAAGCGTTGCTTGCCGGTCGCGGTCGAGTACCAGAGTGGCTGGAGAAGCAGGGACATTCGACGGTACACGATTCTCAAGATCCAGCTCGACGCGCCGATTGCGGATTCCGTATTCGAGCCACTGAAACCCAAAGGCTGGGAAATCAAATCGCCTCTGAAGTGAGGATTGTCTCCTGCTCGGCCGCCAGAGCGATCTGGACCTCGGGAGTGTCGTCCGCGCCGACGAATTCGATCGAGGAGATCAGGACGTTCGTCAGGCTGATCGTTTCATTCGAGCCGTTACCTAGCCGGTTGAGGGTGATCTCGACGTTGCGGAGCACTTTCCCGGTTGCCGCGTCCGTGAACAACTTCCTCACGCCCTCGGTTTCTTTCACGACCAGGGAGATCTCCTGCGCCTCGGAAGTGGCCGGCTGCGGGATCGTCAGACTGACCACGGTTGGCGTGACTCCGTCGATACTGGCGGCGATCGAGCCTTCGCGGCCGATCTGGCCCTCAAGGGTGAGGGCAACAGCGAGCTGGTCCCTTGTCGGGCCCGGAACAAGGCGGTAGGAGGCGATCACGGCGTCTGTCAGGGTGATCGTGTCCGTCCCCAGTTTGCCGTCGTTGAGCGTGATCGTGACGGCGTGCAGGATCTTCCCGGTCGCGCCCTCGCGGAACAACTGCGGATCGTCGGCGGATGGCCTGAGGATCAGGGAGACGTCTTGCACTCCGGAGCCGGTTGGCTGCGGGAGGGTGACGCTCTCCACGGGGGGCGTCAGCCCGCCGATGTTCGCCGTGATCGAGATGGATAGCACGGCCCGGGTTTCAAGCGCCTCCATGAGCGGCCGCATGGCGTGGCTCGTACGGTGCGGCTGGCGGCCTGTTGGCGTGAGCCTGGAGCGAAGCGCGGCGAGCATTCGAAAGGCTCCAAACGAGATGAGGACACGCGATCTGTGACTCATTTGTAACCGCCGCGCGTCTGCCTGGCAATCATGATCTTCTGGGCGGAAGGCAATATCAGACGCCGTGTGCCGGGCAGTTGAAAGAAGAGCCGGCACTAGCCGACGCATCGATCACGATTTTCGCCTTGCGTCGATTGGCGTGCCCGATTAATGTCCCGGTTCTGTCCGACTCCGGCGACGATTCAGGCGATTTCGTGGGTTGCACCCCGTGTGCCTCGACCCTTTGATCGAACCCACTTCGCGCCACGAATCCCCGCCATTGTACGATCGATCGGTCCGATTGCCGGAGCCGGTCGCCGCCGCGGCTGGAGAGCGCGGCGAGGGCGAAGACCGAACAACGCGTGAGGAGGATCGTGGGCATGGGACACGGACTGAGAATCGCGGTGTTATCGAAACGAGTTCGGCTCGCCGCGCTGGTGCTGGCGCTCGCCCTGGCGGCGGCCGTGCCCGGCCGGTCTCTGAGCGGGGAACCGGCCGGCAAGGGGCGAGTTGGGCAGCGGGTCGTCCCCAAGCACCGGGACTTCAGCCTGCGGGAGACCGAGGACGGCCCGGAACGGGCGGCCAGGATGGCCATCTACCGCATCGACGACGCGAAGGGCGACTCGCTCCGGCTGACGCCCCCCGGTGGGCCGGGCGGCTGGGGCGACTTCGCGAAGGTCGTGCCCGTCGAGGAGGCCGTCGAATTCTTCAGCGACGCGATCAGCAAGTCTCCGCGTGACCCGCACAACTATGCCATGCGGGCCATGGTCCTGCTTTTCGAGCGCGAGGATCCCGCGCACGCTCTGGCCGATTGCGACGGGGCGATCCGGCTCGATCCCCAGAACGCCTTCGCCCGCGGCGTCCGTGGCGCGGTGCGGGCGGCCACCCAGGACCTCGACAACGCCATCGCCGATTTCACCGAGGTCATCCGACTCACACCGGGGCAACCCGACGCATACCGTGATCGCGGTGTTGCGCGTTTGTCCAACCAGGACTTCGACGGGGCCGTCAGCGATTTCAACGAGGCCATCCGGCTCGATCCCAAGAACTCTGCGACCCTGCTTTGCCGCGCCACCGCGTGGCTTTCCAAGGAACAGGTCGAACAAGGCCCTGGCCGACTTCGACGAGGCCGTTCGCCTCGACCCGAAGAACGTCGATGCCTATTTCCTGCGAGGTTCGCTGCGGGGCCAGCAGGGAGAATTCGATCTGGCAATCGCCGACTTCACCCAGATCATCAAGCTCGATCCCCAGGCGGCCCTGGCGTACGCGGGGCGCGGTACCGGGTGGCGGCACAAGAAAAAGTACGATCGCGCCATCGCCGACTACACCGAGGCCATCCGTCTCGAACCGAAGAACGCAGGGACCTACGTCGCCCGCGGCCTCACCTGGCGCGAAAAGCGCCAGGACGACAAGGCCATCGCCGACCTGGATCACGCCATCCGGCTTGATCCCGACAATCCCGACGCCTACGGTGTGCGCGGCGACGCCTGGGCCGACAAGAAAGAATTCGACCGGGCGATCGTCGATTTTACCCGGGTCCTCGAGCTCGACCCGAGGAATGCCTGGGCCTACGCCAGCCGCGGTATCGCCCACGCCGAAAAGCAGCAATTCGACAAGGCGGTCGCCGATCTCGACCGTGCCCTTCAGATCGATCCCAACAATCCCGATGCGCTCAACGGCCTTGCCTGGTTCCGGGCAACCTGCCCGGTCGCGAAGCATCGCAACGGCGCCCAGGCCAGAACGGCCGCGACCAAGGCCTGCGAGCTGACCGGATGGGAAGTACCCGGCTTGCTCGACACTCTCGCCGCCGCTGACGCCGAGGCCGGCGACTTCGACTCCGCCGTAAAATGGCAGGCCAAGGCCATCGCACTCGAGACCGACCCCAAGGAAAAGGCCGATTTCGCGGCGCGGCTTGCACTCTACAAGGACAGGAAGCCCTATCGCGAGACCACGCCCTGAGGCGAGGAAGCCGGCAATAACGCGGACGTGACTTTCGCCGCCGCGAAGCACCGTTGAATTCGCGATAGTTCGCGGATATCCAACGATCTCCTCAGTGTCCCCGCACCATCGCCCCGGCTGAATATTATACCAAGCGGTTGACTGATTGACTGTGCCCGAGTATACTCAACCGTATGGTTGAGCAACTGGATGCGGTGCTGGACGAAGTCTTTCATGCGCTTGCCGATCCGACCCGGCGGGCGATGCTGCGGAGCCTCGCCTCCGGGGAACGGAACATCGGCGAGCTGGCGGCCCCGTTTCGGATGTCGTTTGCCGCCGCCTCGAAGCATGTGAAGGTGCTGGAGGGGGCGGGACTTGTCCGCCGCAGGGTGCAGGGCCGGTCGCATATCTGCCGCATCGAGCCGGCTCCGCTGGCTGCGGCCGAGGAATGGCTGCACCATTACGCGCGGTTCTGGTCCGAACGGCTTGATGCTCTCGATGCCATGCTGAAAGCCGACGATCTCACAGGCACCCCCCAATCGCAACACAAGAAAGGACAACAATGATGGCCGGCGAATCCGATGTTACTGTGCGCGTCACCCGCGTCTTCACGGCGACACCCGAACGAGTCTTCGATGCCTGGCTCGATCCCAGCACCGCCGGCAAGTGGTTTGTTGCGACGCCAACGGGCCAGATGGTGCGCGTCGAGATCGATGCGCGCATAGGCGGCAAGTTTGTGTTTGTTGACCGGCGCGACGGCGAGGATGTCGAACACGTCGGCGAATACCTCGAGATCGATCGGCCGCGGCGCCTCGTGTTCACTTTCGCCGTGCCGAAATACTCGCCTGTGGTCACCCGTGTGACGCTCGAAATCGCTCCGACAGACACGGGATGCGAGCTCACGCTGACTCATGATGGCGTACTGCCGGAATGGGCGAGCCAAACCGAGGCTGGCTGGACGACGATCCTGGGCGGGCTGGAACGGACACTATCCGCCATCACCGATTGAATGGCTTCGAGCCAGGGCGTGGTTCCAAGGAAAGGGAGGCCAGGGAGTTGGTAAGTGCCCCGTCACCACGCTGGCCCTCCGCTTCAAGAAAAACGGCAGTGGCTTGTCCCGAACGGACCCCCGCGTGCAGTCTAAGGTATTATGGGGACGATCGGGGCGGCACGACTTGATGACGATGGCGAGAGCACCAGGCGGCTCGAGGCGGCCGCGCGGGGTGACCGCGCGGAGTGGGGCGCGGTGCTGGAAGAGCACCGCGGGCGGCTGAGGCGGATGGTGGCGCTCCGCCTGGACCGCCGGCTTCAGGGGCGGGTCGATCCTTCCGACGTGATCCAGGACGCGTACGTCGAGGCCGCCCGACGGCTGGCCGAGTATATCCGCGAGCCGGCCCCTATGCCGCTCTTCCTCTGGCTGCGGTATCTCACCGCTCAGGCCCTCCAGACGCTGCATCGGCGCCACCTGGGCGCCCAGGCCCGTGACGCCGGCAGGGAGATCTCGATCGATGGCGGCCGGGTTCCCCAGGCGACCTCGGCCGCGCTGGCCGCCCAGCTCCTGGGCCACGACACCAGGGCCAGCGAAGCGGCCATCCGCGCCGAGCGCAAGCTACGCCTCGAGGAGGCCCTCAATAGCATGGACCCCGTCAACCGCGAAGTGCTCGTGCTGAGGCACTTCGAGCAACTCTCCAACGGTGAGTGCGCCCGCGTTCTCAAGCTGAGCGAGTCGGCCGCCACCAAGCGCTACATTCGTGCCTTAAGACGCCTCAAGGAAATCCTCACCGGCCTGCCCGGCGGTGCTTCGGAGTCCTGGAAATGAGCACGAGCGAGACTCAAGACCAGAAGGATCGAGAGCACAAAGACGAGCGCGAGCAAGATCCCGAGGGCGCGCCGAGCGCGGTTCGCGATCCCCTGGGACCGATTCTGGAATCCTTCGTGGCGCGGTTCCGCAAAGGGGAACGGCCGTCGCTCCGCGAGTACACCGGGCGCTACCCGGAGCTGGCCGATGAGATTCGCGAGCTGTTCCCCGCGGTGGTCGAAATCGAGCAACTGGGCTCGCTGGGCGGCGCGGCCGCCCCACCTGGCGCGAAGGCGCGAGACCCGGAGACCCGCGCCCTGCGCAGGGAGCTCGGGCCGCGACCGCGGCCTACGATCCGGCGGGCGGATTGGCGGCAACCGCCGGCGGCAAGACCGGCCCCGGGCCCCAGCAGCTCGGCGACTACCGTATTCTCGGCTGCATCGGCGAGGGGGGCATGGGCGTAGTTTACGAAGCGGTGCGGGAATCGCTCAAGAGCCGCGTGGCGCTCAAGGTCATGCACCCACGGTTCCGTGACAGCGCCGGCTACATCCGGCGATTCCATAACGAAGCGCGGTCCGCGGCTCAATTGCACCACACCAATATCGTCTCGGTCTTCGACTACGGCGAACACGAAGGCGTCTGCTACTACGCCATGCAGCATATCGCCGGTCACAGCCTCGACCAGATCCTCTCGGACGTCCGCCGGCTGCGCTCGAACCAGGGTCAGGACAACGCCGCGGCGGCCGCGGCAGGACCACACCCGCACACGAAGGCGCTCCGCCTCCGCCGCCGGCTCCGGCCGCGGCGGTCGACGAGGCAGCCCAGACCGCGGCTGCGGACGATCCGCTCTTGCGGACCGTCACTCACGGTTTGTTGACAGGGCAGTTCGCCAAGGGCGGCGGAGAGGCTCTCGAACTCGAACCAACGCCGCACCCCGTCACCGAGCCGATCACGCCCAGGATGCGCGTGGCGACGGCGATGTCCCACGACCTCGGGTTCGAGCTCGGCAGAACGCAGGCCCCGGCACCCTCCTCTGCACGAGACGAGGCGCGAACTCCCGCCGATCCCGCGCCCGGCTCCTCTTCCTCTTCGCTCGCCGGCCAGGGCGACGACCACTATCACCGCGAGGTCGCACGTCTGGGCGCCCAGGTGGCCGATGCCCTGGCGTACGCCCACAAACGAGGCGTGCTGCACCGCGACATCAAACCATCAAATCTGCTGCTGGATGCGGTCGGCAATGTCTGGGTTACCGACTTCGGCCTGGCGAAATTCGAGGATGCGGAGGACCTGTCACAGTCGCAGGATCTGGTCGGGACCATGCGGTACATGGCCCCGGAGCGGTTCCGGGGCGTCTCGGATCGCCGGTGCGATATCTACGCGCTGGGCGCGACACTGTACGAGCTATTGACGCTGCGCCCGTTGTTTGAGAGTGCTGACCGGCTGCGCTTGATCGACCAGGTCGTGCACGAGCCGCCCGCCCCGCCGCGGCAGCTCGACGGCCGTATCCCGCGCGACCTGGAGACGATCGTCCAGAAGGCGCTGGCCAAGGACCCGACCGACCGGTTCGCCACGGCCGACGAGCTGGCGGCCGAGCTGAGGCGTTTCCTGGAGAACCGGCCGATCCGGTCGCGACCCATACCGGCTTACGAGCGGCTCTGGCGGTGGTGCAAGCGCAACCCCGGCCTGGCCTTCCTGAACGCCCTGGCGGCGACGCTCACAACCATCACCGCGATCGTCTCGACCGCAGCGGCGTGGATATACTATGGTCAGCGCAACGAGCTTCGGTTCGAGCACGGCCTGACCAGGGCAAGCCTTGCCCGCGCCGAGCATGCCGAGCACGATGCCCGGCTGGCGCTGGGCCGGTCGCTGGTCTCCGAAGGCGCGGCCCTGGAGCGCACCGGGTTGATCGGACAACGGTTCGAGAGCCTGGACCGGCTCGCCCGTGCCGCGCAGGTCCTCGGAGCAGACTCCGAGGGCCGAAGGAGACTGCCCGAGATTCGCAACCATGCGATCGCCGCCCTGGGGCTCGTTGACCTTCGGATGCGGCGGCAGCGCGACCGCGGCGATGTCTTCGAGATTACCGTCGATGCCGCCCTTAACCGGTACGCTCTCATGGAGCGCTCCGGCGAGGTGGTCGTGCGCCGGCTGGACGACGACCGAGATCTGGTACGTTTGCCGGGGCCGGACCGGCGCGATTACTGGCATGCCCATGCAGTCTTCAGCCCGGACGGCGAGCTTCTGGCGGCCGTCTACGTCCAGGGGAGTGGGGGCAGCCTGATGCGGATTTGGCACCCGGAACAACGGAAGCTGATCGGCAGCCTGCCGGGTCGAGGACGGCCGGTGTTCCACCCTGACGGACGCCGCCTGCTTTTCTGCGCAGTCGAGGGGGGCGTCGGCGTCTGGAACCGCGACGAGCCCCGAGCGGTCCGGCGGCTACCGCTGGAGTTTACGCCCTCCTACGTGGTGCCCGATCCCGAGGGCCGGCGACTTGCCATCAACAGCGCCGATGACGGCAAGCCGCGGGTCGCGATCGTCGACCTCGAATCCGGCCGCGTGCTGGCCGACATGAGGTCGCAGGTCGGCAACGGTGCTATGGCTTGGAGTGCCGATGGCCAGTTGTTAGCCGTCGGCGGCCGGCGTACTAATGGTGGACGCGTGTATGTCTGGAGCGTCCGTCGCGGCACGCTGGCGTCGGTACTGGAAGGGCACAGCGCCGAGATCATCGGCGCCATGTTCGCGCACTCGGGTTACCTGCTTGCGACTTCAAGTTGGGACGGCACGACCCGGCTCTGGGACGCGGCCTCCGGAGAAGCACTCGCGATGGCGCCGGGAAGCGTGGCAGGCGAATTCGCTCCAGACGACCGCCGGCTTCCTTTCGATGTCGGCGGCAAGGTTGGCGTCTGGGACGTAGCCACGGCCGCGGAGTGCCGGACGCTGCACCCCGCCATGCTCGGCAACCGCACTCTGGCGCAGGACGTGACCGAAGTGCTCTGCGCTGATGTAAGCCCCGACGGCCGGCTGGTCGCCACCGGCGGCGGAGACGGCGTTCGGCTCTGGGAGGCCGAAACGGGCCGCGAACTGCCGCAGCTCAACTCCAGTGGCTGCGAGACCGTGCTGTTTCAGCCCGATGGGCAGAGCTTGATCAGTTCCGGCATTTGGGGCTTGTATCGCTGGCCGATCCGACCCGACCCGAAGCGCGGTCCAGACGCGATCTCCATCGGTCCGCCCGGCTTGCTGAGGGAAACCGCGGGCGCCGGGCGGGCCGCGGCCTGGCTGCCCGATCATCGGACACTGGCACTCGTAGACAACGCCGATGCACGCGTCCTGCTTATCGATTCGGGCCAGTCCAACCGGGCCTGGAGCCGAGCAAGGGCCCTTCACAGCGGGGGCAATCGCCGCATGACATCCATCGCCGTCAGCCCGGACGGCCGCTGGCTGGCGGTTGGCGGCTGGAAAGAGGCTGGGGTCCGGGTCTGGGACCTGCAAGGGCTAAGGCTCGAGCGCATCTTGCGACCGAAAGAACGTTGTTGGCGACCTGGTGTTCTTCATCGCCTTCAGCGCCGACGGCCGCTGGCTGGTTTCGAACACGCAACCCGATGGAGCCCCCAAGTCGTGCCGCTTCTGGCACGTGGGAACCTGGGAGCCCGGTTTGCGGATCGACCACGAGCGCCACGGAAACGCCAACCGAGCGCCGGCGTTCACCCGGGACGGCCGGATGATGGCCCTGGGCATCGCGCCCGATCAAGTGCTACTGGCCGATTCGGCCACCGGAGGAGAGCTGGCCCGGCTGACGACATTGCAATCGGTGACTCCGACACCGCTGGTCTTCAGCCCCGACGGCACGAAGCTGGTTGCCAGCACCAATCAAAAGACCGCGCTCGTGTGGGACCTGCGGCAGGTCCGCGACCAGCTCAGGCCGATGGGGCTAGACTGGGACGCTCCACCGTATCCGCCTGCGGCCGCGCCCTCTGGGACGACGGCGCCCGGGGTAGCTGGGCTCGCCGCCCTCAAGGCCGGCTCGACCGCAGCTACCCGGACGCCAGAGAGCGAAAGCGCCGGGACGAAGCTGCCGGCGATCCGTTCCGTGCGGGTGATCGGCGACGTCATCGAGCCGAACGCGCGGCGTGCCGCCGAACTGGCCGAGATGAACCGCCGGCTGGCCGCCGCCCCCGACGATGCCGAAGCCCTGATCCACCGCGGCTGGCTCTTCACCCGCGAGAAGAAGTGGCCGGGAGCGATCGCCGACCTCGAGCAGCGTCTCCGGCTGCGTCCCGGCGATGCCGACGCCTTCTGGCTCCTGGGCGAGGCGTACCAGGAAACGGGCAACCTGGCGAAAGCGCTGGCGGCCTTCAGCCGCCTGCTCGAACGAGCGCCGGAAGACCGCGACGCCCGGCTTGAGCGCGGCCTGCTCGCCTTGGCCCTCGACCAACCCGGTCTGGCCGCCGACGATTTCAGTCGGGTCCTCGCCGCCGAGCCAGATCGGGACGGTGCGCGCTACCGCAGAGCACTCGCCTCGATCCGGCTGCGCCGCCACCGCGAGGCGCTCTTCGACCTCGACCTCCTGATCCCAAAATTCCCCGATGATTATGTGCTGTACGAGCTCCGCGGCACCGTCGGCGCAGCCCTTGGCAAAAACGATCAAGCCCGCGCCGACCGGGAGCACGCGGGCCGCTTGCTGCCCAAAGACGCGATGGCGCTCAACCGGCGAGCCTGGATTCTCGCCACCAGCCGGATCACCCAGCGCGACCCCGATCGGGCTGTCGCGCTCGCGCAGCGGGCTGTCGCACTGGCTCCCGGCCAACAGCTCACGCTGAATACGCTGGGTGTGGCCCTCTATCGCGCGGGACAGTTTGCCGAGGCGATCTCGGTGCTGAAGCGGAGCCTGACGGCGGGGAAAGGCCAGTTCGCCGCATTCGACCTGTTCTTCCTGGCGATGGCCCATCAGAAGCTGGGACACGCATCCCAGGCCCGAGACTGTTTCTACCGGGCCGTGCGCTGGTGGGGCGAGCACAAGAACCTGCCGGCGCAATATGTCCCCGAGCTGACTGGATTCCGCGCCGAGGCCGAGGCGGCTTTGGCGGGTGCCCGCGCTGAATTGCCTGGCGAGGTGTTCGCGCCCGAGTAACGCGGCGCGGCCTGCGTCCGCGAGGAAATCCCGAATCCGAAGACGTCGTTTAACCCGGAGCCAACGGCGACGGCGACCTGATGCTGAGGAGCATTGAACGCCGTCGCCGCTGGCTCCGGGTTACCTGATGCTGAGGAGCACTGAACGCCGTCGCCGCTGGCTCCGGGTTAACCGCACGGCGACCTGATGCTGAGGAGCATTGAACGCCGTCGCCGCTGGCTCCGGGTTAACCGCACGGCGGCTGCGGCTCGGCCGCGCTGGGCCTACCGTGGTTGAGAATTCCCCGATTGCCAGTTCATTTGGGCGTACTGCTCGACGCACTTTCCTTTGCCTCAGGCACCGACTGGCGGATCGCACGCTGTAGCGATGCGACCCCGCCGTAATCGCGGTACTCATAGTATGGCCCGATCGGCCGGATGGCGGTGAAGGTCATCGGGTCCTGCCGGGCCACATCTCGCGGGTCGACGCCAAAATCGATGAATATCCGTTTCTGCAACTCCGGTGAGGCAACCGGCCATTTTCGCCCGAACGGTCCCTCAGGCATCGGGACGCCCTCGAGCTCAATCCACGATGCGGCCACCGTCCTTTTTCCGAGACAAAGCGTTCGACTAGTTCAAGTGCGAAGAACGAGGATTGGAGGTTCGTCTCGGCCTGGCGGCCGATCGTCACGCTCAGATAGACGAACCAGCATCCGCCGCCGACGATTGCGAGGAACAGCACGTAGAACCCGGACCAGATCAAAAATCGCGCCGGTGGTCGTCGCATGCCTGGTACCCAGGAGAGATTGAATCTACCTTGAGCCGTCACTGTCCATCGTTCTACCCCGCATCGGGGCCCTAGAGCGATGCTCCAGGTGCTTGAGCCCCTCGATCCAGGATTGCGGATCGTCACCAAAATCGCGGCCTGTCTTCATACGAAGCAGGGCGATCATCTGGCGCAAGGCATTTCGCCTGGCTCGCTCAACGACCCGGTCGAGCGGTGAGCCGGCAACCTGTTTGGTGCCCGACGGGTAATAGCTCAATGTGTAACTCAGGCAATCGGCCGCTTTGGCGGGGTCGGATCGCTCGACGTTCTCGCGCATCTGCTCAAACACGGCAGTCTGGTCATCGGCGAACCGAATCCGAACCGCGGTGACAAAACTCTCGACGAGGCATAGTATGGCGCAGGAAATCACCAGGACGGCGCCGACCCAGATCAAGCACTGTTTGTATCGACGATTTTGCATACATGCCAGCTCAGAGCATGGTTTACGGCCGACAATCCCGATTGAAAACGCTCGCGAAAGCAGCTCTCGCCGCGGGTCTCGGCATTCTCGGCGCTTTCATCGTTTACCTCGTTCTCCTCTGCCATCCGGGGCTGTTCTTCCGTCATGCCTTCTCACATCGCCCCATCACCCTCTATTCGGATGAGCCGATGCCCGCGTCGGCCGAACGAGTGCTCCAAGACGCGGAGAACCGCCTCCAGCGCTCACCCTTGTTTCGCGACCGGCCCCGCAGGAAGTTCCGGATTTACATCTGCAATCAATCGCTGCGGACAAAGTAGCGGCGCACGTACAGCAAATATCCCAGCCAGACGGCCCCGCCCACCAGGCACATCCACGGTCCCCAGCGAGACATCGATTCGACCAAGCCCATCTTCCGGAGCATCTCCACCTGGTCCGCCGGCATTCCGGCTTTCTCGTATAGCTCCAAAAGATCCGTCCGCGTGAAGGTGAGCACGCCATTCACGCCTCCCGCGATCCAGAGCAGCAGCGTCCCCCACCAGGCGGCCATTTGCAGCCGATAAGTGCCCCAGGCAAGATATGCCAGGACGAGCGATATCAATAGGATCACCGCCGCGCCGGCCGCCCCGGAGAGGAAGACTCCGAACAGCGGCATCACCGGCGCGGAGACCGCTAGCCAAGACATCGACGCGACCGACAAAGCCAGGAGGATGCTCAGGGCGAGCACCGGCATCGGACAGCGGTCGGTCCAGCGGATCTTCGGATCTCGCCTCTGACAGGTCGCACGGACGGACTCGTGGTGGCAGCAGACGAGAAATACCGCCGGCAGGATGATATAGAACAAGGCCAGGAACGCACCGTTGATGATCTGCATTGCCATCATCGCTTCTGGCGGCATCTTCGCTTGCTTTGCCATCGATGCCGACATCATCGGCCCCATGAAAAACATGAACGTGACAAACGCGACCACGCCCATGAAGAGCCACATCCACGACAACACAACAGTCAAGGCCCAGGCCCAGCGCCGGGCGAGCACCAAACCGATCCCCAGCCAGATGAACCCCACGGCCAGCAGGAGGTAGAAAACCACGGCGGGGACCATCGTCTGCACAGTCATCGTCTGCACAGTCATCGCCTGCCCTTGCGGCGCTAGAGCCATTGGCCCCAGCGATGCGAGGGCGAGCATCATCACGGCCAACAGCCCGCAGAGACAGCCGAGCAGGACCTCAACGATGCCGACGAGCAAGAGCCTTGCGCTTCGGTCGGGATATAAAGACGTCGCGATCGGTGGTTGAGCGGTTGACATGCCGAGGCTCCCCCAAGATACTCGTTGGCCGGACAACACCCCGGCGTTGATTGTCCTTGGAAAAACGAGCGCTTACAATCCGGTTGGATTGTGGCGTGACAAGATCGCCCAACCCACGAATAAAACTGCCGACAGTGTCGTGCGTCTGTTTCTTGGTCACGGGCGGCCATCGCGACGACAGCGACGATTCGCGTTCGTTGGGACCGAGCCGACGCGCCCTTATTACCGGAGCGGTAGTCCGAATTCCGCCGGGAGGTGGCCGATGATTCCGGCAGGGACCGAAGCCGACGCCTCGCGGCCGAGCCCGCTGCGGGCGCTGGGCGCGGGGCGAAGAAGGGGTTGCGCTGGACGTCCTATGTTGTCGGGCCGGTTGCCGCGGTAGCGACCGTTTTGCGGGCCTGGCCCTGACCCCGCTTGGCGTAGGGGCCGGCCGCGGCTGGGGCGTGCACGTGATCATGCTCATCGCGCCGGGCGTCTACCTTGTCTTCGCCCTCTTGGGCACCCTCCTGGGCGGGGTGGTCGGCCTGATCGCAGCGCACTTCGTGCGTTCGCGGCCGGGAGTATGCTTGGCAACCTGGTGGGCGGCGGTCAGCCGGCCGATCCGCCGTTCCCGAAGATTCACGAGCAAGACCACCGCCATCAGCACCCCACCACCGGGGGTTTTTGCGACGATGCTGGCCTTGGCTGGTCGGCGCACCGGTGCCGGCATCGGTCGCGGCCATCGACCGAGACATTCTGCCGGCTGCGCCGTTCGACGTATTCTCAGGCCAGGCGTTCCGCATGGAGCACCGCGACGGACAGATCTTCATTTACTCGATCGGCCCAAACGGCAAGAACGAACACGGCGCCCTCGACCGGAAGACATTCCAGGAAGGGGGGCCCGACGATTTTGGCACATCCGGGTGGGACGTATCCTTGCGCCGAAGACCCACATCGGATCAGACACTGCGCCCGGCAAGGCACTGCGCAAAAATAACTTAGCGCGCGCAAAACAATCGATTACCGAATTCCTAACTGTGTGCGAGTGGCCGGAATGTCGAGTGCAAGAGGGAGAACCGTCGACGTCGTTCGCTTTTGCCGTCTCAGTTACTGTTCCCGACGTTAAACTACATGCGGCCGTGTTTCTCTTCCGAATTCTTTGTTTCCTTCGTTTCCTTCTGTTCGTATGATTGTCCTGCCAGGGGGAAACAAGCCCTGAACAGAAAGAAACGAAGGCAACGAAGCGTGAGAAACGGGCCTAGAGCGTCGACCCAGACGCCGAAATGTCCGAACTCTATCAAGAGGAACACATTGCTTCGGGGTTCGGTGCCGACTTGGCGTGGCCCTCGAGGTAGAGCACGTTCGAGAGCCCGTGCCGATTCCAGCGAATCCATTTGTCGAGCGTGACCGTGCCCAGCCAGATGTCATAGTCGTCCTGCCTCGGGTCGGTGGCCGCGGTCGGATCGTGTTTCGGGTGGCGTTGTGAGAGAATCGAAAAACCGTGGGGCGAGGCTGGCGCGGTGAAAAGTTGGGCTTGACTGGGTTTGAGGTTCGTCCGGTTTCGATTGATGAAGCCGCCAAGCCGCCGAGTGTTCGGCGAGGTCTCACGACCCCGCCGGGATACCTGACCGAAGGTCTCCGGATCTCGTCATAAGCCATGTATCCAAAGGTATTTGCGCTCTCAAATGCACACTCAGACGTAAGGAGACCTTCGGTTGGGCACTCGTGCGGGGTCAGGAGACCCGCGCACAACAAGCCTATCCAGCCGTCAGCTACAGCTATCCGGGTTGGAGCTACAGCTACCCCGCCGCCAACTTTACCGATCCGGGCTCGGGCTACGGCTATTCCGCGAGGGGCTATGGCTTTTATGGGGCTTATGGCAACCAGGCGTATGGCTCCGGCTACGGTGGCGGTTATTCGCCCTGACGGACGAACCCGCTCGCTATTCGACGATTTTCATCGCGGCACCCGAAGTTGACGCGAATACCTGGTCGGGTTCGGACGTCAACGACATGGGGTTCTTCATCACCTTCATGGTCCACGCAGCGCAGGTCCATTCTGATGCGCACCATCATCCCAGCGGTTCTCATCCTGGTCCTTCAGCTTAACTGCGCACGTGCCGACGAACAACGGACGTTCTGCGGCAAGACGGTCGAGGGATGGACGCAGGTCCTTCGCGACCAGACGGCCACATCGGCGGAGCGCCGGCAAGCGATGTCGGCGCTCGGTTGTTTCGGGCCGGAAGCCAAAGCGGCGGTTCCCGATTTGATCCGGCTCAACGCGGTCGGCGCCCTGGTCGAGATCGGATCTGGCGCCGAGGTGACGGTGCCGGTGCTGATCAAGCAATTCGTCGAAGCGGGATGTCAGCACCTTACGGGTATGGGAACGTTCGTGCGTTTCAGGAACGTGGAAGACGCCCTGACCCGGATCGGAGAACCGGCCGTGCCGGCGCTCGTGGAAGTCCTGAACGGACCAGACAAAGGAATGCGCAGTCTGCGCAGCGGCCGAACTCGCTGAGATCGGCCCCGCCGCGCGGGCTGCTGCGCCTTCGCTCATTCGGGCGATTGAGCACCCGACGCCGGACCGTGAGGGCGCGATCCTCACCGATTACGCGGTGCGAGCCCTGGGCCGAATTGGACCGGATGCCAAGGCCGCGATTCCGGCCTTGAATCACTTGCTCGATAAAGACGGCAAGAACGATCGGCACCGCGGCGACTTGGTGACGGCCCTGGCGCGGCTGGGCGCACCGCCCGTCCGGAAACTCCTCGACGTTTTTCTTGCCGAGGCTGATCAGCGCGCCTGTTATCAGCTCGCTCAACTGGGACCGCTGGCCCGAGAAGCCGTTCCTGCACTTCGCGCGGCCTTGACGGACAAGCGGCCCCAGGCGCGATACTACGCGGCGGTCGCGCTCGCACACATCGACACCTCGGTGGCGGAATCCATCCCGGTATTGATCGAGGCTCTGAATCATCTTGACGACGCGGACCTCGATCTCGATTCTTTCGTTCCCGTGGCAATCGCTCGTCTTGGGCCAAGTGCCAAGGCGGCGTTACCAGCACTGATGAGGCTCGTGAAGAGCGGCACAGAAGACACGGGAGTTTACCGAGCGCTCGCGCAGATCGATCCCGAGGGCAAGGAATGCGTCCCAGCGTTTCCCGTGCTGCGCGACACGCTGAAAGAACTACGCGAGAAATCCCGAGACTACCCAGAAGTCGTGATTGCCCTCTATCAATTGGCGCCGGACGGAAGAGAAATCGCGGAGCGTTGGCTCGACCAAACGATGAATGAGCCGCAACTCGACACCCATTCACAGGCGCTCAAGAATCGCGCGCTCGTGCTCGCGGCCATGGGCCGGTCGAGTGTCGAGGGCGACTGCTTGACACGTCGGTACCTGGAACGAATCGATCGAATGGCTGCCGCCTTCGCGGAGGACGACTATTTCAGTTTTGACTTTCTCGAGGAGTGGTTCGACTTTCTCGGACGACTCGGCGTTGGCGCGCGGTTGGCCATCCCGCGGCTGAATGAGCTGCGCAATCACGCCAATCCTTGGGTGCGCATGTGGGCCACCGAAGCTCTCAGGCGGATCAGGCCGGAAGACGTTCGGTGATGATCGAAATCCGCCACCTCAGGCACGCCATCGCAGCCCGACGAGCACGGTCCTGACTGCCACGCCGAGTCGGCGCGACAGGGGCGGGTGGGCCCGACGCCTTTCGTGGCCTTCCCAGCGATGGCGCACACGGAGCGCTACACGGCACGTGAACGAAACCACTTCCAGATGAGCCAGCAGCGCGAGACCAGCAGAATCATCGGCAGTGAATACATGCCGACGCTCTCGAACAGGTCAGCGGGATTTCCAAAATAACTCTGGAACCTGAGGCCACAGAACAAACACAGAAATCGTAAGCCGCCCTCGACGTAATAAATGTCGCGTACTCCGCCCGTAAACGCCCGTTCCAGAATGTTGCACACGCTGCCAGCGAGCAAGAGCGCGCACGAAACCAGCCACCAGTGATCGAGCCAGCGCAGCGAGAACCGGAAACAGAGCGGTGGCAGGCCGAACAACACCACGACAAGAACAAGCGATGCACATTCCAGCCAGAGCGGCCGAGGCATATCGTGCATGTAAGACTGAATCCGCAGATTTGGCAGCAGCGCGGTTCCGGCCGCGGACGGATTGAACAACAGCGTCACCAGGCCGAAATTGAACAGGATCGCCATGATTGCGGTCCCCAGGTAGATCGCCACGGTTTTCCACTTCGGCCTGGTCCACTCGCCGCTGTTTGTACGCTCGGATGCGCGCACGACGGCGGTGCGTGCGACGACATCATGGACGGCTTGCTTGCGCTTGTTAAGCGCGATTAACAGGTAGTCAAGGCCGAAGGTATATTCGAGCAGGAAGGATGCAACAAATCGAAGGAGCAGCCGCAGCGCGGACGGCTTCTGCGCCGTGCGCAGATCAACGATGTGCGCTGGAATGGCCATCAACCCCGGAGTCGCCGATCTCGCGAACCAGAAAAAGATCGTGGCGACGGCGGGTAGCCCGAAATAGACGGCTCCGACGAGCGGACTGTACGAGCCGGTGTCGACTTTCCGGACGGCAGAGACGTCGATGGGGCCTTCCATGATCGCCGCGATCGCCGCGACCTTCGCTTCAATGTAGCCGAGGTAGTCGGATCGTCACGCTGCCAGCACCAACAAGAATGCGACCAACTGAAAAAAGAGCGCGTCCGTGACAGCGGCCCACGCTCGCTTCCAGAATCCGACATATGCTACGCTGCCGACATCCATCTCGGGACTCCTTCTGGTGGCTGATTCTATCGCGAAGGCGATTCGGCCTGATCCCCGTCGGATGCCGGTACGCACGAACTTACCGCGAATCCCCCGCGCCGCTTGACCGGGCCCTCAGTTGGCGTAACATAAACTACCTTTATGAGTTGTCTCTGCCAATTACTCACGCCCACCAGGTCCGGTCCCATGGATATCGAGATCATCGACCAACCAATCAGATTCCACTTACATGGTCTCTCGGCGTCCGTTGACAAACACCGCTACGGAGAGGTTGGATGCCGGATGATGGACGAGATGTGGAAAGTTGTGAAGGATGCCAAGCTCAAGACCACCGGCATCAACCACTGGGTCTACTTTGCTGACGACCAGATGTTCGTCGGAGTTGAAGTCAGAGACGCCGAGCAGACTACAATTCCCGGGCAGTTAGAGTTGTGCGACTGCGAATTGCCACGCTACTCGAAACACGTTCACATCGGCCCGTATCATGAGCTGCCAGAGAAGTGGCGTTCCCTGAAAGCCGCCCTTTCGGGTCGTGGCGAGAGCATCACGATGCCTTCTCTGGAAGTTTACGGTCACTCTTGCGAAGGCAAGGACGAATCCCGAGCTGAAACCACGATCCTGCTCGGCCTCAAGGCGAAGAACTCTTGAGTTGGAGTCGCTGTGGGGTTCCGATATCGCTATCGGACGAGCGACCACCCCATCCAGACGGGCGGCGAGCCGGAGTTGGCCAGCCGAATTTTCTTCTTGGCGGGCCGAGGACACCAAAGGACACGCCGCGCAGGCGTGGGCCAGCGCTGGGACGCTTTACAGCGGTTGTTGCGATCCGGCAGGAATGGTGAGTTGGGCGGGTTATTCCGTCAACCAACCGCATACTCGGTACATACTTGGCATACTTGGCACGCGCCAGAACCTGCCAAGTATGCCAAGTATGTGCCAACTATGTGTCGGGGATCGGGGCGCACGATGCGCGACTGGATGCACCTTCAACTGCCAATAGAGTCGCGATCCCGGCCCGAACCCGTCTTGATAGCCAAGATGAGTGGGATGGGCGAAATCGTCGAAAATGCGCCGAACGAGGCCAATTTCGCTGAATCGACGAGTATTGTCGAAGCACAGGATTTGGCGCCATTTTGCATGGCGTTTTTGACGATTTTGGCCGGGTTTTTCGGCGACCTTGCCGATCAGGGCGCAAATCGGCGCGCATGCGGCCCCGAAAAGCGCTGTTTTTGAACCACACCCAATCGCCAAAGGACGCGCTGCGCTCTTGAAAATAGGGCCTGGTTCCAAGTCGTCACGCGGCGGGCGACAATAGATGGGCGGCTGGGGTCGAGCCGGTACTAGCTGACGGCTTCGCGCTGCCTGGGCCGCTTCTGCGAACGGCAGATCCAAATACACCGACGGACGGATTGCGAATCCGTCCCACAATCGCTGGGTCCTGGGCACGTTTCCATCCGCCGCTCGCCTGACGTAGAATAGTGGTGGGGATGCGTTCGAGCCGTCTCAATCTGGCGTCCGGGGGCCAATATGCGGTAGGCTGGGCCACCGTCTCCCCGTCGGTCCTGAAAAGGGCAGCTTGGGACTCGTCCGCCGACCGATCGAAGCCAAGGAGAACCATGATGACGCGCACATCCGAGAAGAAGCGTGCATCCCGTGACGGAGCCGGGGTCGAGATCGCGGGCCACAACGGCTCAACCACGAGCACCACAACGATCGGCGCGTATTTGATCGAGAGGCTGCGATCGCTCAACGTCAATCACGTTTTCGGCATACCGGGCGACTACATCCTCGGGATGTACAAGCTCATTGACGAAAGCCCGATCACGCTGGTCGGCATGACTCGCGAGGACAACGCCGGGTTTGCGGCCGACGCCTACGCTCGAGTCAATGGGATGGGATGCGTGGCCGTAACGTATTGCGTGGGCGGGCTTTCGACCTGCAACAGCATCGCCGGGGCTTACGCCGAGAAGTCGCCCGTGATCGTGCTGGGCGGTGCGCCTGGGGTCTCGGAGCGGGCGCAGGACCCACTCTTGCATCACAAGGTGAAAAACTTCGACACCCAGCTCGAGGTTTTTCAGAAAATCACGGTGGCCTCGGCCGTGCTGGACAAGCCCGAGACGGCATTCAGTGAGATCGATCGAGTGCTCGAAGCCGCGCGACGTTACAAGCGGCCGGTTTACCTCGAGCTGCCGCGCGACCGCGTGACCGCGGCGATGGTCAGTGCACACAAGCCGCAGGAAGAGCTGCCGCCCAGCGATCCGGATGCCCTGCGCGAGGCGATCGACGAGGCAGCGCGGTTGCTCAAGAAAGCCAAGCGCCCCGTCATTCTGGCCGACGTCGAGGTCCACCGCTTCAATTTGCAGGACGACCTGCTCAAGCTCGCCGAATCGACCGGAATGCCCATCGCTACCACGATTCTGGGCAAGAGCGTCATCTCCGAGGCCCATCCCCTCTTCGCCGGCGTCTACGAAGGAGGCATGGGCCGGCCTGAAGTGACCGAGCTGGTGGAATCGGCGGACTGCCTGCTCTTGTTGGGCTGCTTCTTGACCGACATCAACCTCGGCATCTGGACCGCAAAGCTCGATCCATCGCGGTGCATCGACGCGACCAGCGAAGACCTGAGGATCATGCGCCATCACTATCGCGACGTTCGGCTCGACGATTTCATTCACGGCCTGATCGAGCGCAAGCTCAAGGTGGCCAGGACGCCGGTCCCTCCTCGCTCGAGCCCCTTCCTCCACGTCGCCAATGCGAGTGCCGACCAGAAGATGACTTCGGCGCATCTTTTTTGCAGGCTCAATCGCTTGCTCGGCCGCCACACCGACATGACCGTGATCGCCGACATCGGCGATTCGCTCTTCGGCGCGGCCGATCTCGAGATGCACAGGCACACCGAGTTTCTGAGCCCGGCTTACTATACATCAATGGGGTTCGGGGTGCCCGCCGCCGTGGGGGCCAGCATGGCCAATCCGCACTCGCGCGTGCTCGTCATCGTGGGTGACGGGGCCTTTCAGATGACGGGAATGGAACTCTCGACGATCGCCCGGCACGGGCTCAATCCCATCGTGGTGGTGGTCAACAACCACGGCTACACGACCGAGCGTTTCTTGCTAGAAGGGCCGTTCAACGACATCCAGAACTGGGCCTACCACAAGGTGCCCGACGTGATCGGGGCTGGCATGGGCCTCGAGGTCCGGACGGTGGGCGAGCTCGATGCCGGGCTCGACGCCGCATTCGACAATGAATCGAGTTTCAGTCTTCTGAATGTCCACCTCGACCCGTACGACCGCAGCCCGGCCCTCGAGCGGCTCGCGATCAAGCTCTCGAAGTTAGTCTCTTCACGCGGCGAAGCGGACTGAAGGAACTCGTCTAGGTACCGCCTGAATATGGGGGGCCGCGAGTCTGGGCGCGCACGCCCGCGAGAACGTGAACGGCGTTGCCGAAGGCCCTTGCGGCCACGCCTCTACAGAGCGTTCCATAAAGAAGGCAACTCCCAGCGGCGGGCAGAGACGCCCGCCCCACTGAAAGCCCCCTGGATTCCACCTGGGGGGTGGGCCTCCGTGCCCGCCGATTTGGGCCAAGGGTTACGTTCTTTATGCAACGCTCAGTAGGTCACGTGGTCGCAAGGCCCCGGTCATTCGCGCGGATCAACCGCCCGTGAGCTGGTTGTCCTGATAGCGCTCTACGCTATCCTGCACCGGAACGACACCGTTCAAAGCGCCGTACTTGTACGGCTTGTGTTCCCAGGTATAGAGCTTCTGCGGATGGAACGCTCCCCGGTCGAACACCGACTTCCGCAACTGGTTGAACCCGCCGACCCGGCCGATCGGCTGGCCGCGGCTCTGGAAGTCGACATTGAGGTGCTTGCCAGGATGGTTGTAGGAATAGTTCCGGTCACGGAACCCCGGCGCCGCCAGGAACTGGTTGAGCGCGACGGTGATGGGTATCGGTTGATAGTTGTAGAGCGACAGCGCTGTAAGGGTCGGCACGAATTGGGTGTTGCCGAAGGCGGAATTGAACGTCGTCTCGCTGATGGGCCCGGCGCAACTCCGGTCACACCCGCCACAACCGGCGAAACCGAGCCGCCCGTCACCGTGACTGGGGTGGCCGAACCGGTCCAGGTGCGGTTGGGCAACGGCGAGGTCGAAAGCGTACTGCCGCTGATCGTGATCGTCGTCGTGCCGGGCGAAAGTTTCAACGCCGACCGCGGAGAGATCGTGATGATCGCGTCGGGAATGCCGTCCGGGAGGTAGTTGTTCGTGTTGGGGTCTTGTTGAAGCGTCGCGGTCGGGAACGCAACGCCATTGACCACGACGGTCGCGGGATTGATGTCCGTCACCGGCATGAAATTCGGCGTGGTGCTCGTGGTGCCGAACACGTAGATCTGCAAGGCGGCCGGCGTCGTGTTGTTGATCGAGAAGGGAGCGAATGGCGTGCCGACGCCGATCGTGGTCGTGATGCTGGCCGCGCTCGGGATCGGGACCGTGATCAGGCCGCTCTGGATGATCATGGCGCCGCCGGCTTGCGTTCGTCCCGGGGTCTGCGTCACGTTATATCCCGGCGCTCCGATAATGAAATCGGCCTCCGAGTCGCCGTCGGCGGTAAACTGCTGGCCGTTCTGGAACCGGCTGGATAGCGACGCGCCGAAGAAATTGGCGTATCCCGTGTTGGTCAGAGTGAATTGCAGGCCCGACAGCGGCCCTGGCAACTCGGCGGCCGTCAGTGGGTAGCTGCCCGTGAAATTGGCACGGCCGGGAATGAGGTAGGCCGTGCCCGAGTTGGCATTGTAGCCGGGCGCCCCGATCAGGATCGTATTGGGCTGGCCTACGTTGATGATCCCGGTGTAAGCCACGGCATAACCGGCCATGTCGCCCGCGTCGGCACCGGTCAGGACGAAGTACTGCGGCCCCGTCGTCGGCAGATTGGCCAGATTGTAAATGCCGCTTAAGTAGGCTGCGGACGTACTCTTGGCCCCGTAGAACACGTTGACCTGGCCGGCGGTCGCGTTGAGGCCCTCGGTAGCCATGGGCGAACCGATCATGATGTCGCCGATGCCGTCGCCGTTGAAGTCGCCGGCCGAGGAGACCGAGAAACCGGCCTCGCCTCCGGCCACGCCATTGAAGATCGCTCCGGGAACGGCGCCGGTGCCGGTGGCCCCGACGCGATTCAGGTTGATGAACCGGACGGTGCTCGGAGGGGTGGTCGTGGCGAGGTTTCCGAGATTGCTTCCGCCGTACACCAGGTAGGCCGCACCCGCGCCTGAGGCGGCCGTCGGCGCTCCGATCAGAAGATCGTCTACGTTATTGCCGCCGCTCGTGACGCCATTAACGTCGCCGCCGTCGGCGACCGAGAACCCGGCCATGTCGCCCGCGGTGACGCCTGCCAGAATCACGCTCGTATTGCCGCTCTGGCCCAGGGTCGAGACATCGACGGTCGATACTCCGGTGGATAACGTCGCAACCGAGTCCACGAAAACAGCGCCGGTGCCGGTATTCAACCCGGTCGAAGCCGACGGCGCACCCAGAATGACGTCGTACGCGCCGTCTCCCAGAATGTTGTACCCGCCGGCGACCGAGTAGCCAAGGCTCCCACCCGGGCTTGTGCTGTTGACAAACGTGACCAGGTTCAGTCCCGGATAATCCGTGGCGAAGTTGGGGTCGTCGAGATTGATCGACTTGCCGATCTGAGCCTCGAAGTTGCCCCAGAGCAAGTAAGCCCGGCCCGTTCCCGGATTGTTGCCGCTGGCGTCGGTTGCCGCCCGGCGCTCCCAGCAAGATGGCCCCCGTGCTACCCACCTTCAAACCGGCCACGGAAGCACCAAGATTCGAATTCGGGTTGTTGCCGGTATAGAACTCCATGCCCGCGAACGGAATGGTCAGAGCCGTCCCGCTGATCGGATTGTTCTGAGGAGACTTCCCCAGCATCCCGAGATCGCCGACGCGGTTGTTCGGCGTATAGTTGTAGACCCCGTTGGTCTTGCCGATCCAGTCCTGGACGGTCGGCGCGGTGACCGACTGCGAGCCGAGGACAAGATAAACCGCGCTGCCGGCCAGGGATCCGAGCGCGCTCGGGTTCCCGGGCTTGGTGGTGGGGGCACCGATCACGAAGTCGTCATAGGGATTGCTGTTGATCGTTCCGACATCGGCGACGCTGTAGCCGGCTCCCTGCTGGAGCACCCCGCCGCCAGTCCCCGATAGGTTCGCACCGCCGAAGTCCATACCGTAGGGAATATTGGCAATTGCGGGAAGCTGGGGCACCGTGTTTCCGCCCAACTCGATCGACAGGAGGACTTTCTCTTCGAGTGCTTCGCCCAGTGGTCGGAAATGCCGCTCGCCGGAACGTTTCCACGTGCCGGCTACCCGAGGTCGGCGATTGCCAAGATGCATCGGAGACTCCTTTCTCCCAAGCCTGAGGTCGCGTCCGCCGCGCAGGACGTCGCATAGATCCCCCACGCGGCAATCGTCCCTCGGCACACCATTCCGAGGGGCAGCCTGTGCGCAGGCACCGGCTCGTCGAGCCCGGCGCAAGTCGCCGCCAAGGGTGCTTCCTTACCTCTGCAATTTCGGCCCGCGGCGGGTTCCGACTCCATCGAATTCCTAACTTGGAGATCCGCTGCAATGCATAGCACCGGCGCTTTGGTCTCAACTCGTAGAACCGCCACGCCCGATATATTCGTTGACTCGAACTGCCAAGCAGACCGTGCCGGTTGCGCTCCGCTCGTTCTCTAGCGAGTATCGCCTCCGTCCGCCGCGGCCAGAAACCGCCGGCGGGGCGAACGCCCAGAGCGCGGCGCACTCCTCACGCATCGGCTCAGGCTGCGGCTGTTGCAGTTCGCATGAACGAAACAGGCTAATAACTTGCGGCAATCGACCGGTTCCAGTCGTCGGGCCGGCCCAGCCAGTACCACGAGCAAATGAACAAACTGGCGGGATCGGTAAAGCGGAATGGATTCCTCTTTACAAAATACGGTCGGATGAGTGTAGCCAAACTCACGGCGGGCGAACCCCTCCAGGTGGGGCGCCCGCAACGTGGCAAGGGTGTCGAGGTTAGATCCATGAGAAGAACGAGGAGTGCGGAATCTCGCGTCGGGCGCTTTCGGCTCGGCCGGGCATCAATCCTGGCCGTGCTGGCCGTCGCGGCGCAGGTGGGTTGCACCCGCGAGTTCTATCGCGAGTGGGCCAACATGGACGTGTCGGAAACCATCTTCGAAAAGAGTCGCGACCCGCGCTGGCGGCTGGACGTCTTTTCGATCGAGCCGCCGGCGCTCTCCCGGTTTGCCGACCCGTACGATCCCGAAGTGCCGCCGGCGCCTCCCGACGACGCCGCCGCCGAGGCCCTCTCGCCCGTGCCGCAGTGGCCCGATAACCGGCTGCTCATACCCGTCGAGGGAACCGGCTACCTCGATCTGATGGAATACTGGCAGCGCCAGGACGACGGCAAGAGAGAGTTCGAGCCAGGCGCGGCCGGCAGCCAGCCGTCCGGGTATGGCAGCCAGCCTGCGCGGGTCTGGGAACCAGCCCGCTCCGCCTCCAGGCGGCACACCCCGGCCACCTGACAGTGGTTCTCCGTTCGCGCCGCCGCCCGCGCTGCCGCCCGTCGCCCCGCCCGCGCCCAACCGCCCTCCTGCTGGGCCCGATATGAGGGGGCCCCAGGCGGGGACCCCCGGCGAGAATCCGGGGGGCACGGCCACTCCCGCCCAAACGGTGATTCGCATGCAGGACGCGCCGCTTCCCCAACCGGCCGGCAGTTCTGCCGCCCGAGGCGAGGTTGCCGACCAATCGGTAACGAATCCGGGGACAAACGTCACCGGTTCGACGCCCATTTCCTTAACGAAGTTGACGAGCCCGGCCGCGACGACCCAGATTCCGCCACCCAAGCCGGGAGGCGATCGGGCGTTTTCGCCTCGCAGGTCGGAACGGGCGATTTCGATACCTCCGCCCCGGTCGGGTGCATCGATTTCGATTCAGCCACCGGGGCCGGCTCAGTCCGCCTCGATTCCACCGCCTCGGCCAGGATCTGCTTTTGCTTTCGTGGAACCGCTCAGGGTCAAAATCGTGAATGATCGCTCGGTCTCCCAGGCAACGTTCTCCAGCAGCGCGGCTTCGGCGCAGCCGAGCCCGAACCAGGGTGCCGCCGCCCAGCCAGAGCCACAGCCCCCACCCGCGGGCAACATGGATCAACAGGTTCCGCGGCTTCAGCCCCGCGCCCCGGTCGGAAACGAACAGCCGCGCCCGGGCGGATTGGAGCCATCTGCCCCCTCAGTGGAGCTTACCCCCAGGCAGCTCGAGGAGATCGGCACCTTGCAGCCCGGCGGCGCGGAGGCCAAGGGGCTCGCGGAGATCCTGGTCGCCGTCGTACCCTCGATGGATGAAGCGGAGATGGCCGGGCTGCCGCGCGGATTCAAAGCCTATCGGCTCGGCATGGCGCACTGTTGGCTGCTGTCACTCATGAACTCACGATTTTACCAGTATAACCTCGAGGCACTCTACCTTGCCGCGTTGCCGGTGACTTTGCAGCGGTTCTACTTCGAGCCGCAATTCTACGCGGGGATGAGCCCATTGACGAGCGTTCCCCAGACTCCTGGTGTTAATGGTGTTAGTGTTGGTTCCTCGACACCCGGCGTGAACACTGTAAACAGCTTTAATTACGCGACCCGATTCTCGCCGACTGGCCAGATCTCGACCTTGAACCTGGGCACGGTGGCCGGCTTTGGGAAGCTGTTCAGCTCGGGCGGCCAGCTCCTGATGGGTTTCGCCAACGAGGTGGCTTTCAATTTTCTGGGCAAGAACCCGCAGCAACCGACCGTTCTGTCGGCCCTGCCGATCAGCTTCGTCCAGCCCCTGCTGCGAGGCGGCGGCCGCGCCGTGACTCTGGAGCCGTTGACCAGTGCCGAGCGTACGTTGCTTTACCAGGTGCGCCTCTTTGCACTCTTCCGGCAGGAGTTCTTCGTCGTGACCCTTACCGCCGGAACGGTGCAGAACTTCGGCAACACGTTCGCCCTGGCCGGGTTTTCAGCGGGAATCTCGGGCAACGTCAACCCAGTCGTTGGTTTCATCCCGGCGGTCCAGAACATCGCGGAGGTCGAAATTGATCGCCGGAACGTGCAATTCTACGAGAACCTGTATAGACTTTATACGGAATTGATCCAGGGAGAAGCTTCGGGATTGACGCCGCTTCAGGTTGACCAGGTGTTGTCGAGTCTGATCTCCGCGCGGCAGACCCTCTTCGGCGACAAGATCACGTACCGCAACTCGCTCGACCAGTTCAAGATGCAGATGGGCCTGCCCCCGGACACGCCGATCGTGCTCGACATGCATCTTTTTCAACCGTTTTTCGAGGTTTTCGACGGCGTTGACCGCTGGCAGAAGGACCCCAAGCGCAGCATGGACCAGCTCCCGACAATCATCAGCAAGTTCCCGGTGCTCGAGGACATCGACGTCGAGGGGCGATCGGTGCTGGGTCTTTATCGAAACTATGACGCGGAGCGCCGGATCTTCAAGGCCGAGGACGAAGATCCGTTGGAAGACGAGCTGCAAGCGGCCGTGCGGATTGCCCTGGAGTATCGTCTCGACCTTATGAACCAGCGAGCTGCGCTCTATGATGCCTGGCGGGCGATCCGGGTCACGGCCAATGCGCTGCGGGGAGTTCTCAATATCGCCCTGACGAACAACATCTACACGCCGCCCGGCAACACCAACCCCTTTGCGTTCTTGAGCGAGGCCAAGAACTTCGGCCTGACGATCAACGCCGAGCTACCGCTGGTCAGGCTGAGCGAGCGCAATGCCTTCCGCTCGGCTATCATCACCTACCAGCGGCAGCGCCGGACCCTCCAGAACATCGAGGACAACCTCAAAATCCAGTTGAGAGGCGACTTGCGTGCCGTGCACTCGAATTACATCAATTACGAGATCAACAAACGCATCTTCGAGCTCGAACGTGCGGCTCAAGGATCAAGCATTCGAGCAGATCGTCGCCCCGCCAGCCGCGGCGGGCGGCGGCAAGTGGCCCTCGCCGCCACGCAGACGACCAACCTGCTGGGCTTTCAGGGACGTGCCTTCGGCTCGCAGGTAGCGATGACCATGGCCTACCAGCTCTATGAACAAGCCCGCCTGATCGTGTATCGTGACATCGGCACCTTGCCTTATGATGAATGGGAGGCATTCAGTGAACTTTTCCCTTCAGAGTACAACGGGCCGCTCATCGGCCGCTCCTCCATCGGGGGCCCCCGAGGATTTACCCCGCCTTCAGAAGCCATCTCGGCGACGCCGGCTCGGCCGGTAAGCTCTGTCATCCTGGGCTTGGTGTGCCTGCTGGGCGTGGGCGGAGTCGTCGTCTACAGCAATCCCGGGCATGAGCAAGCCGATCAAGGGCTTCTTCACTAGCGGCACTGATGATGTCATCACCTACACGGTCCGGCCGATGGCGCCGGCCCATCACGGTCGTCGAGCGCGGCAGCCTCGAGAGCCAGAAGAATCTGGACGTGCTATTGCAGGTCGAGGGGCAGACGACGATCATCTCGATCAAGGCCGAGGGATCGCAAGGTCAAGAAGGGCGACGTGGTCTGCGAGCTCGACTCGGCCGCGTTGCGCGATCAGCTCACCAACCAGCAGATCACGACCAAGAGCGCCGAGGCCAACTATCGAGAATGCCAAGCTGACCCGCGAAGTGGCCGAGATCGCGGTGAAGGAGTACGAGGAAGGCATTTACGTGCAGGACCTGCAAACGGTCGAGGGCGAGATCAAGCTGGCGGAGTCGGACCTGGTCCCGCTCCGAGGACCGGGTCGAGTGGGCGCGGCGGATGTTCGACAAGGGCTACGTTTCCAAGGCCCAAAAGATCTCCGAGGAGTTGAACCTCAAGAAGGCCAAGTTCACCCTCGAGCAGTCCCAGAGCAAGCGCAAGGTGCTGGTCGACTACACCCGCGGCAAGACGATCAAGGAGCTTCAAAGCGAGGTCGAGAAGGCGCGCTCCGACGAGCTGGCCAAGAAGGCGACCTATGGAGCTGGAAATGAGCAAGGAGAACGAAGCTCGAGCGGCAGATCGCGACCTGCACCCTGAGAGCACCCGAACGACGGCCTGGTCGTCTACGCCAATGATCCCAGCCGGGCGTTCGGCAGCAATCAGCCGCAGATCGAGGAAGGGGCGACGGTCCGCGAACGGCAGAAGATCTTCAGCCTGCCCGACATCGACCGGATGCAGGTCAACACCAAGGTCCACGAATCGCAGATCGACAAGATCGGGCCCACCATGAAGGCCAAGATCCTGGTGGAGGCGTTTGCCGAGCAGAAGCTCGACGGCACGGTCGTCGACGTGCAGCCCTTGCCCGATCCGACCAGCTTTTTCAGCTCGGACATCAAGGTCTACACCACACACGTGAAAATCGATCAATCCCTCAAGGGACTGCGGCCCGGCATGAATGCCCAGGTCGAGATCTTCGTCGACCGTCGCGACAACGTCCTGGCAGTGCCCATCAATGCGATCCTGCAATTCGACGGCAAGGACCACGTCACCAAGAAGCTGGACGACCGATTCGAACGCGTGATCGTCGAGCTTGGGCCCTCGAATGAGCGGTTCGTCCAGGTGAATAAAGGCGTCAAGGATGGCGACGTCGTGGTCCTGAACCCGAAGTCGCTCATGAGCGAGGACGAGGTCCGGGAAACGTTCGGCTCGGGGTCGAAGGCGGCCAAGAAAGATTGGGGTGAAGCCGGCCCCGGCGAAGCCGCGCCAAAGGCGAGGGCGGCGGCCCCGGGCTGGCCGCTCTGCCGGGCGCACCCGCCAAGAAAGCCGCCGCCGCGGCCGGCAAGCCGGGCGAGGCGGGCAAGGGCAAGGCCGGCGCAAAAGCCAAAGGCAAGGGCGGACGGGGTAACCGGCCTCCTTTCATGGCCAAGATCCCCCAGACCGAGATGAGGAAGCTGTTCACCGCAAGTGAAGAGGAAAAGATGGAAATCCTCAAGAAGGCCGGTCTGACGCCGGAAGAAATGGAGCAATTCCGCCAGTTCGGCGAACAGATGAAGGCCCGAATGCAGGGCGGCGGCGGCTTCGGCGGCGGTGGCGGCGGCTTTGGGGGCGGACGCGGCGGACGCCGCGGCGGCGGCGGACCTCCGGGCGATGGAGAGGGAGGACCGTGATCGTGGACCCGCAAAGCCCGAATAGAACCACTGTAAATCGGTCCGCCAGCAAGCCCATCGTCAGGTTGACGGACGTCACCAAGATCTACGTGATGGGTCATTCCGCGGGGGGCGGCGGCTTGCTCAGCCGCCGCACCCACGTCACGACCGTCACCGTCCACGCCCTGCGCGGCGTGTCGGTCGACTTTTTCCCCGGCGAATATGTCGCCATCATGGGCGCATCGGGCTCGGGGAAGAGTACCATGCTCAACCTGCTGGGATGCCTCGACCGCCCCACCAGCGGTGAATACTACCTGGGCGGCCGCGACGTCTCCGGGCTTGACGACGACGAGCTTTCCGAGATCCGCAGCCGGTATCTCGGATTCATCTTCCAGTCGTACAACCTGGTTCAGCAGTACACCGTGCTGGAGAACATTCAGCTTCCGTTGACCTACCAGGGCTCCGGTGAAATCAGCAAGGAGGCCGCGGAGCGGTCGGTCGAGGTCGCCAATCTGGTCGGGCTGGGCGACCGGCTCGACCACCGTCCCTCGCAGCTCTCCGGCGGCCAGCAGCAGCGCGTGGCAATCGCCCGGTCGCTGATCAACGACCCCTACATCATTCTGGCCGACGAGCCCACCGGCAATCTCGACACGTCAACCAGTCATGAAATCATGGGAATGCTCGAGAAGATGAACGACTCGGGCAAGACGATCATCATGGTAACGCACGAGGACGACATCGCCGCCAATGCCAAGCGGATCATCCGCATGAGGGATGGGCTGATCATCGACGACGGCCCCAGCCCGCGGATGCAGCAAGCCCAGGCGGCGGCCGCGACGATCCAGGCCGCGGCCGCCGATGGAGTAAGCCCCGCATGGAATCCCGAGTTCAACGGCAACGATTCCGAACTGGGCCGCCCCAATCCGGAACTAGCACACTGAGCAGTCATCACGCGCCGCATGATGGAACCGAAGTAGTCATCACGCTCGGCGTGATGGAACCATTGAAGTTGTCATCACGCTCCGCGTGATGGAACCGTTGAAGTAGTCATCACGCTCCGCGTGATGATTGCATTTGCGAGAGGGTCTCATGGGACGAATCTGGCGCGGGCTCAAGCTGGGCATGAAGAGCCTGCTACTTCATAAACTGCGATCGGGGCTGACCGTTCTGGGCATCGTCTTCGGCGTGGCGGCCGTGATTGCCATGCTGGCGATCGCCGAGGGCTCCAGCCGCCAGGCTCAGGAACAGATCCGCGCCTTGGGCGCCACCAACATCATCGTCCGTTCGGTCAAACCCAGCGACGAGGCCCAGCAGACCGGCGGCCGGCCCTCGCGCATCCTCAACTACGGACTGAAATACTCCGATTACGACCGGATTGTGGAGACCATCCCCACGATTCGCAAGGTTCTGCCGATCCGCGAGATCCGCAAGCAGATCCGTCGCGGCAGCTACTTCCTCGACGGCCGGGTAGTCGGCACGACCCAGGACTACGCCGACTTCAACCTGCTCCAGATGGACGCCGGGCGGTTCCTGACGGCCTCCGATAACGAAAAATACCAGAATTTCGCCGTGCTGGCCCACGAAACAGCCCAGCGACTCTTCCCCTACGAAGATCCCAGGGGCCAGTCGATCAAGCTCGGCGCCGATTATTACACGGTCGTTGGGGTTACCAAGAATCGCGAGAGCTCGGCCGGTATCGGCGGCAGCCTGGCGGCGCAAGAATTCAACAAAGATGTCTACATTCCGATTAACACCTGCAAGTTGCGGTTCGGCGAGCGAATCATCGACAATCGCTCCGGCTCGATGCAGGCGGAGGAAACGCAGCTTACGCAGATCACCGTCCAGGTCGGCTCGATGAGTGAAGTCTTGCCCACCGTCCCGCTCATCAAGCTCGCGTATGAGCAGTACCACCCCAAAAAAGACGTGGAGATGGTCGTCCCCTACGACCTGCTCGTGGAAGCCCAGAACCGCGCCCGCCAGTACGCGATCATCCTGGGCACGATCGCCGCGATCTCGCTCTTGGTCGGCGGCATCGGGATCATGAACATCATGCTGGCGACCGTGACGGAACGCACCCGCGAGATCGGCATCCGCCGCGCCTTGGGCGCGAAGCGGCGCGATATCACCTTCCAGTTCCTGATCGAAACCGTCGTACTCTCGGGCGTGGGCGGGCTCCTGGGCGTCGTGCTCGGCTTCACGATTCCCCAGATCATCATTTACTTCGCCCAGACTCAGAAAGCCGTCGTCACCGGCTCATCAGTCATGATGGCGTTCGGCATCTCGGTCGCGATCGGCGTGCTCTTCGGCATCTATCCGGCCCGCCGCGCGGCTCTCATGGACCCGATCGAGGCGCTCCGTCACGAATAGACAGTTTTCTCGCCCGCACTTGGGCTTGCGTCGTGTTGGCGGGATGGCTAGGCTTGGATATTCACAGTACCGGGTGACCGCGGCACCGGGTTTTCCGAGGTCGCGGTTTTTTCGCTCCGTCGTCGAGCCGTTTGCCCCAGCCCACTGTGCGACGGTCCGACGGCACGGGAGACTTCTTGAGATCGGTGGGAGCGCTACCGCATGTCCAACGACCGAATCCCCATTTCGAAGGAAGGGTACGAAAAACTCAAGGCCCAGCTCGACAAGATGAAACACGAGGACATGCCCAAGATCGCCGAGCAAATCGCCCAGGCGCGGGGATATGGCGACCTTTCCGAAAATGCCGAGTTCGACGCGGCCGTCGAGGCCCAAGGTATGCTCCAGGCGCGGATCAACGACCTGCAATACAAGCTCGGCCAGGCGTACATCGTTCAGAAGGCCACCCTTTCCACGGAGCGCGTCGCCTACGGACTGAAAGTCCGGGTGCGCGACCTCGACATCCAGGAAGAAGAAGACTACATCCTGGTCGGGCCCGGCGAGGAAGATTACGACCAGAACAAGATCCTGATCACCAGTCCCATCGGCCAGAGCTTGGTCGGCAAGCAGGTCGGCGACGAGGTTGAAGTCCCCATCCCGAAAGGCGTCCTCAAGCTGAAGGTGCTTGTGATCAGCACGTCCTAACGAACGCCGCCGGAATCGCCATCATTCTCAAACGGGTGTTCATGGAGAGAGCCCGCCGTCCGGATTCAACGCCATGGGTCCTAGAACCCCTTGCCCGCACCCGGCACATCTGCGATTGTTCCTCAATAATAAGGCACAGACGCACGAAACGGAGTCGGTGCGCGCGCATCTCGAGCAGTGTGAGGCTTGCCGAGCGACGCTCGCCGCGTCGGGGGCGGATGAAAGCTTCCAGAATACTTTCGCCGATCAAGCATCACCGCCCGTAAGCCAGATGGTGCGTCAGGGAGACGGCCGCGAAGCCGAACGCTTGAAAACCGCCGGCGCCGCGGAGCCCACCATCCAGATGTCCGTGCCTCCGCCGATCGATACATCCAAGCGCGCGAGCATTCTCCAGCTCTCGGACTCGATCCACAGACCGGATAGCCGAACAGCAGGCGACCCGAACCTGACGTGCCTGTTGGTGGCGGGGGCCGACTCGAGTCAGCCCGGCGCATCCGACTTCGTGGTTTCGCTCGCCCAACCCGACACCAACGAGAGGTTGCCGTCGAGCCCAACTACGCTCGAGAGCGTCACCGTACCAGGCTACGACATCCTGGAAGAACTCGGCCGCGGCGGCATGGGCGTGGTGTACAAGGCCCGGCATCACCGATTGCAACGGCTGGTTGCCCTGAAGATGGTCCTGGCCGGAGCGCACGTCGGGCGCCGTGGGGCTCGCGCGGTTTCGTGCCGAGGCGGAGGCCGTCGCCAAGCTGTCACATTCCAATATCGTGCAGATCTACGAGACCGGCGAACACGAAGGCCGACCTTTCTTCTCGCTGGAATTTGTTGACGGCGGCAGCCTCGATCAGCGGATCGCCCAGAGCCCCATAAGTCCTCGCGGCGCGGCGCAGCTCATCGAGACCCTGGCGCGCACGATGGCCGTGGCGCACGAGCGCGGTATCATCCACCGTGACCTCAAACCGGCGAATATTCTTCTTGCCAAGGTAGGCAGCCAGTCGTCCCTGGTGCGGGGCAGGGACGTCAATTCGAGCTCCCTGCCCGCGGACCACTGGTCAAGAACCACCGTGCCCAAGATCGCGGACTTCGGCCTGGCCAAGCAGGTCGACGACGATTCGAGCCAGACGCGAAGCGGCACGATCCTGGGCACTCCCAGTTACATGGCGCCGGAACAGGCAGGGGGAAGAAATCGGGAGATCGGGCCGGCCGCCGACATCTATTCCCTGGGGGCAATCCTCTACGAGCTCCTGGTGGGCCGGCCGCCATTCAAGGCCGGCAATCCGATCGACACCATTCGCCAGGTCGTCGAGCAGGATCCGATACCGCCGCGCCAGTTGGAGCCGCGAGTTCCGCCTGACCTGGAGACGATTTGCCTGAAATGCCTGGAGAAGGACCCGGCGCGGCGATTTGCCAGCGCCATCGCGCTGGCGGACGATCTGCGCCGGTTCGTGGACGGCGACCCGATTCATGCCCGGCCGACACCGGCCTGGGAACGTGCCTGGAAGTGGGGCAAACGCCGGAAGGCCCTCGTGGCTCTCTACGCGGTCATCGCGGTGGCGGTCGTGGGCGGGGTGCTGTTTGTCTTCTGGCACAACGTCTCCTTGCGGGGCAAGCTGGATATGGCGATCGCGGCAGAGCGGCGCTCGAAACAGCGAGCGATGGACGCACTGGAAGAGCGGCGGCTCACTCTGGTGCATCAAGAGGGACAAAAGCTCTTCGACAGCGCCCGAGTTGCCGCGGCTGCCAGCGATTGGCCCACTGCGCGGCTGGACCTGGAGAAAGCGCTCGCGACAATCCGGAGCGAATCCCACCTCGATGCCTTGAGAGAATCGGCCCTGGTGCTCCTAACGCAAGTCGAGAACGAGCTGCGTGTCGAAGCCGACCGGCGGGCGTCTCGGGCCCGGCTCCAGTCATTCGTCATCCTGCGCGACGAGGCCCAGTTCCTCGGTACCCTGTACACGGGCATGGATCTTGCCGCCAACCTACAAGCCGCGCGAACCGCGGCCCAGAAGGCGCTGGCGGTCTATGGCGTCGTGGCGGGACAGGAGGCCCGGCCCGCATTCGATCTCTACCAGAGTGAGGCACAGAAAAGAGACGTCCAGGGCGACTGTTCCGGGCTCCTCTTGATTCTTGCCGAAACCGAAGCCCAGTCCGCGTCCGGCCGAAGGTCGACCGACGAACGACCAGTTCCTGCGCAAAGCACTGAGTTGCCTGGAGCAAGCCGGGCGGCTGGGAGCGCCGGTTCGTGCGTTGCAACTACGGCGGGCGCGCTACTTGAGCCTCCTGGGCGAGAAGGCCCTTGCGGCCAAGGCAGAGCAGGCGGCGCAGGGCGCGGCTCTCAAGGACGTGCTCGATCACTTCCTGATGGCCGACGAACTGTATCGTCGCGAGCAGTTCGACGCGGCGATCAAGGAATTCGACCAGGTGCTCGAGCGCAAGCCCGGCCATTTCTGGGCTCAGTATCTCGATGCGATTTGCCTGTTGCGGCAGCAGCGACCCGCCGAGGCTCGGGCCCTCTCGAGCGCCTGCCTCGCCGAGCGATCCGATTTTGTCTGGCTGTATCTCTTGCGCGGCTTCGCTCAACAGGAGCTGCAAGCCTGGGGCGCCGCTGAGTCCGACTTCCAGAAGGCCTCGCAGATGCCCCTGGATGAGAATGCTCGGTACGTGCTGTTCGTCAATCGCGGCGTTCTGCGCGTCCGGACCGACCGCATCGCGGACGCCATCGCCGACCTGGAATCCGCCACCAAATTGAAGCCCAAGGCGTACCAGGCTTTTGTCAATCTGGCCCAGGCGTACCGGCGGCTGAACCGGCCCGGCCTGCGCCCTCGAGCAGCTCGATCGCGCCGTCGAGCTCGAGCCGGGGCTCGCCCACGTTTACCGGCTGCGCGCCCGGCTCTACCTCGAGCGCAAAGAGTACGAGCCCGCCCTGGCCAACCTCGACCAGGCGATCGGCGCGAGAACGCGGGCAGCCCCTTCCAGGTCGACGACCAGGTCGAGCGCGGCCGGCTCTTGCTCGAGAGCGGCAAGCCCGCATTGGCGCTCGCTGCGCTCGACACGGGCCTGTCGTTTCAGAGGGACCATTCGGTGGGCCAGCGCCTGCGTGCCGAGACGTTGTTCCGGCTGGGGCGCTTCGAGGAGGTTGTTCAGGCGTTTGACCGTTACCTGGAAACAGGCAAGCCACTCGAGTCGGTCTATCGCGGCCGCGGCCTGGCTCGGGCCGAGCTGGGCCAGTATCCCGGCGCCATCGACGACTTCACCAAAGCCCTTGAGTTGCACCCGACCTCGGCCGTGCAAGCATACCGGGGCTGGACGTATCTGGTTGTGGACGCGCCGAAGTTGGCGCTGCGCGACTTCGAGCTGGCCATCGAGCTCGATTCCAAGAACGGCGACGCCTATAACGGCCGGGGTTTCGCCCAGGCCCGGCTGGGCCGTCATCGCGAGGCCCTCCTGGACGCCGCCCGGAAGCACTCCGCCATGGGCCTCCATCGCCTCGGTCGTACTACAATGCCGCGCGGATCTATGCCCAGTGCCCCGGCCCGTATCCGCGAACGGCGCTCGAGCTCGTTCGGCAGGCGCTCGAGCTGCTCCCACCGGCAGACCGCCCAGCGTTCTGGTCGACGCACATCGAAAAGGATGCAGCCTTGGCCGCGCTTCACCGCCATCCATTGTACGTCAAGCTGGAAGCCGAGCTCAGTCGAGGTCGAATGATTGATGCGCTGTTCGATGCCGGGCCCCCCGCCAACTGTCCCCAGCAGATTGCCGAGCGGCGTTCCGGCGGCCGGACGGCGACTGGCTCGAACGGCGCGTGCTGCTCGCCGCCACACCCTTCTTCATGGCCGTGCCCCTGCACTTCGGACTGTTCCACGATGCGACCGAGTGTCGCACTTCCTCTCGATCCCCGCCGAGTTCGATCTCTACTCGGTGCCGCTACAGAGCGGCGAGACGCTCGACGCCAGCGATCGATGCCCAGCAATGCCGGCAGCGCGCTCGACCAGCCTCCTGCGAGTGTTCGACGCCAGCGGCACGCCGCTGCCTGCTCGACAACCAACAGGGGGGCGACCCGCAGCTGACGTTCCAGGCGGCCACCGCGGGCACCTACTACATCGGCGTGAGCAGCGCTCCCAACAACAACTACAATCCGCTGATCGCGGATAGCGGCATGCCCGGCGGCACCACGGGGCTTTATACGCTGGACGTCAGGCTAACGACGTCGGCGCCCTTGATGCCGGATCTGACCGGCAGCTCGTTCCGGACAGGACGTGGACATGGCCGCGGCCGGCGAGTCGATTCCGGTCAGCTTCACCGTGCAGAACCGCGGCGGCGCCGACCCGGGCAACTTCCAGGTCCAGGTGCTGCTGGCCGCCAACAATCTCTTCGACAGCTCGTCGCAGGTGCTGGCGACGTTTACGAGGAGCCGAGCTCGTGGCTGACGCGACCGGCCGGAGCTTCTCGTCGCCGGCCGGCTTCAGCGTGACGCTGCCGGCCGGCTAGCCGTCGGGACCGGCCGACCTCGGCCTGCGCATCGTGGCCGACCCGGCGGTGCCTGAGGCCGGCCTGTACGACAAGAGCGGCGTCCATCGCGGCTCGGACTGGGAGCCGCTGACGATCGTCACGGCCGCGCCCGGCCGCGACCACCGACCTGTCGGCGATCGACCCCGGTCTGTACACCGAAACCATCGGCACGCTGACCGCCGCGAGCCAGGTGAGCACCTGGTCGTTCACGGTCAGCACCACGCTGGGCAATGGTGAGCTTGAAGGCGGAGGTTGCCACCACGAGCGGCGACGCTGCTGCCGCGGCTGACGCTGTCGGGAGCGACCGGCCAGGTCCTGATTCAGTCGGATAGCGGGCAGATCGTCCAGTCGTTGCAGCCGGGGACTTATCTGCTGACCGTCTCGCAGGCGGCGGGCGCGGGAGGCTATCGGCTCACCACGGCGTTCACGCAGACCAGTCTGCCCTTCGCTCCACTGGCCTCCGGCGCGGGCACCGACTCGGTGGCGGTCGGGGACTTGACCGGCGACGGCATCCCCGACATCGTCACTGCCAACCGGATTGACGACACCGTCAGCGTGTTTCTGGGCACCGGCGACGGCACCTTTCAGCCTCCCAAGACCTACGCCGTCGGAGCGCGGGTGTGGCATGTCACGCTGGCGGACGTGACCAACGACGGCAGGCTTGACATTCTGACCGTCAACAAGGGCGCCAACACGATCAGCGTGCTGCTGAACAACGGCGACGGCACCTTTCAGCCTCAGATCGTCATCCCCGCCGGCACGCGCCCGAGCGAACTGACGGTGGCGGACGTCAACGGGGACGGCATCCCCGACCTGATCTTCTCCAACTACGCCGCCGACACGATCTGGGTGCTCCTGGGCAACGGCAATGGCACCTTCCAGGCACCGACAGATCTACCCGACCGACCAGGGCCCAGGTTTCGCTGGGCCCGACCGGCGTGACGGTGGCCGACCTCACCGGCGACGGCATCCCCGACTTGATCTATGCCGACTACGTGACCGGGAACGTGGCTGTGCGATGGGCCACGGCAACGGCACCTTCGGGCCTGAGGTGACCTACCCCACCGGAGCGGGCGCCCACGACGGTCTCGGTGGCCGACCTCAACGGCGACGGCATCCCCGACATCGTCTGCGTCAACGCGGTCGCCGACGACGTGAGCGTGCTCATGGGCAACGGCAACGGCACCTTCCAGCCCGCGAAGAACTACAAGGTCGGCTTGAATCCGTACACGCTGGCGGTGGCGGACTTCAACGGCGACGGCATCCCCGACGTCGTCACGTCCAACCGCGGCGACAACACGGTCAGCGTGCTTCTGGGCAACGGCGACGGCACCTTCGAGCCCGAAGAGACCTTCCCCACCGGAAAAACGCCTCGTACGGTCGCGGTCGGGGACTTCAACGGCGATGGCCAGGTTGACATCGTCACCGCCAACCTGGGCGACGACACGGCGACCGTGCTCCTGGGCAGGGGCGACGGCACTTTTTCCTTTGGGGCGCAACAGTCCGCCCCGGCTCCTCCCCTGGCCCCGTTCCAGGTGGTGGTGGCCGACTTGACCGGCGACGGCATCCCCGACATCATCACCGCCAATCGACCCGACAACAGTGTGAGCGTGCTCCTGGGCAACCGCGACGGCTCGTTCCAGACCAAGGAGACCTATGCCACGGGTCGGAGCCCGTTTTCGGTGGCGGTCGCTGACTTGACCGGCGACGGCATCCCCGACATCGTCACCGCGAACTACGACGGCGCCGACGTGAGCGTGCTCCTGGGCAACGGCGACGGCACCTTCCAGCCCTACTACGACCTCCCTGCCGGCAGTGATCCCTACGACGTCAAGGTGGCCGACTTGACCGGCGACGGCATCCCCGACATCATCGTCACCAACAAGAACGACAACACGGTGGGCGTGTTTCTGGGCGAGGGCAAGGGCGCTTTCGAGCCCATGAAGACCTACCCGGTCGCCTCCGGCCCCTACGAGGTCGTGGTGGCCGACCTCACCGGCAACGGCATTCCCGACCTCGTCGTCAGCCACTTCAGCGCCACCGTGGTGGACGTGCTCCTGGGCAACGGCAACGGCACGTTTCAGCCGACGCGGGAATTTCCGGTCGGCTCGCGGCCCTACGGGCTGGCGGTGGCGGACTTGACCGGCGACGGCATGCCCGACATCGTCACGTCGGATTACCGCGACGACGAGGTCAGCGTGCTCTTGAACCAGGGCAACGGCAATTTCGGGCCGCCGCAGATTGTATCCGGTGGGAAAGGGCCCCAACGAGGTGCAGGTGGCGGACCTGAACGGCGACGGCATTCCCGATATCGTCACCGCCAATTACGGCAGCGACACGGTGAGCGTGCTCCTGGGCAACGGCAACGGCACGTTCCAGCCCGCAGCAGAGCTTTGCCGCCGGCAGCGGGCCGGCCTCGGTGGCCGTGGCCGATCTGTACGGCGACGGCAAGCTCGACCTGGTGGTCGGCAACCGCAATGCCAGCACCGTCACCGTTCTACCGGGCAACGGCGACGGCACGTTCCAAGCCCCGGTCACGCTGGGCGCGGGCAAGAACAGCTATTCGGTGGCGGTGGCCGACCTGACCGGCGACGGCAGCTCGACGTCATCACGACCAACGTGCTGCAAGAACACGGTGACCGTGCAGCTCGGCAACGGCGACGGCACCTTCGGTCCGGGCGAGACCGTGCTCGGTCGGTCCGCGCACCGACTTCGGTGGCGGTGGCGGACTTGAACGGCGACGGCCGGCCCGACCTCGTGACGACCAATTCCGACGGCAACTCGGTGAGCGTGCTCCTGGGCAACGGCGACGGAACCTTCAGCGTGCAGCAGACGTTCCCGGTGGGCCGCAGCCCGCGCGACGTCGCGGTGGCCGACCTGACCGGCGACGGCATCCCCGACCTGATCGTCGCCAACTACAACGACGACACCGTCAGCGTGCTCCTGGGCAAGGGCGACGGCACCTTCCTGCCGCAGGAGGTCTTCCCGGTCGGCGAGAAGCCGTATTCGCTGACGGTGGCCGACCTGACCGGCGACGGCAGGCCCGACATCATCGTCGCCAACTCGGCCAGCGACACCGTGAGCGTGCTCTTGAACCTGGGCGGAAGCAACGACCTACGTGAATTTCGCGCCGCAACTCACGTTTCGCCACCGGCAGGCAGCCGTTTTCGGTGGCGGTGGCCGACCTGACCGGCGACGGCATCCCCGACATCATCACCGCCAACGCCGTCGAGCAACACGGTGAGCGTGCTCCTGGGCAATGGCGACGGCACCTTCCAGCCCGCAGCAAACCTACGCCGTCGGCTCCCGGCCCTACTCGGTGGCCGTGGCCGACTTGACCGGCGACGGCAAGCCCGACATCGTCACCACCAACTACGGCGGCAACAGCGTGAGCGTCCTGCTGAACAACGGCGACGGTACCTTTCGGCAATCAGCAGACCTTCGCCACCGACCTGTCGCCGGTCCAGACCGTCGTGGCCGACGTCAACGGCGACGGCCGGCCCGACCTCGTCACCGTCAGCAACCACGACAGCGCGATCGGGGTGCTCCTGGGCAAGGGTGACGGCACCTTCGAGCCGGTGGCGGCCGGCGCGGCGTCGGTCTCACGGATACGCCGTTTCTGGCCGACTTCAACGGCGACGGCATCCTCGACAGCGTCGTCCTGGACCGGTCGGGCAACATCCTCTATCGGGCGGGACTGCCCGGCGCTGCCGACACCTTCGCCCCGCCCGTGATCCTCAACCCCGGCCGGCCGGCGCGCGCCATCACGGTCCTGCAGATCGGGTCTCAGTTCGCCATCGCGGCCGCCGACGCTCACTACGACCCCACGCTGTCGACCGATCAATTCGTCTTCACCGTCTCGATTTACACGGTCAGCGACAACGGCGCCGTCTCGCGCCGTACCGCCTTCTCGACCACGGCCCTGCCCACCAGCCTCATCGCCGCCGACCTGACGGGCAACGGGCTCGACGACCTGATCGCCGCCAACGCCCTCGACAACAGCGTCACCATCGCCTTCCAGATATCGGCCGGGGCGTTCGCGGCGCCCTTGACGGTGCCCACCGGCATCGCGCCGTCGGACATCGCGGTGGGCGACGTGAACGGGGATGGCCTGCCCGACATCATCGTGACCGACCAGGCCTCGGGCGACGTGACCGTCCTGCTCAACGATCCGGCGCACTCGTTCAGCCAGTCGCTGCGATTCCGCGCGAGCACGGGCTTCTACGGCCTCAGTACGACCTCCGGCGGTCCGGTCGTCAGCTCTTTCGCGCAGACCGTCAGCCTGGTCGCGGGCGACTTCACCGGCGACGGCCGCGACGACGTCGTGGTCGTCAATCAAGGTACGCACAGCTTCACCGTGCTGGCCGCCGACGGCAGCCGGCGGCTTCGCCAACCCGCCGCTCGCCCTGACCACGTCGACCAGCGACGGCTCGAGCATCAACAACCGCCCCGTCGCGATCGTGGCCGGCGACTTCAACCGCGACGGCAACTCGACCTGGCCGTGCTGATGGAGGACACCGGCCAGATCTGGATCTACGACGGGCAACGGCAATGGAACGTTCCGCGCACACATTCAGCATCCCGGTCGGCGACAGACGCCACCGGACTATCCGTGGTGCCGGGCAACGGACCTGGGCTGTTCGATCTGCTGGTGGGCAACGGCTTCGGCGACGTCCTGATCCTGGACGGCAAGGGGGACGGGACGTTCCAGATCCAGGGGAGTCGCGTTTCGCTGTCGGTCGTACCCGATCTGCTGGGCCCGGGTCAGGCCGGCGTGCTGGTCGGCGACCAGCAGAACAACCGCGTGACGGTGCAGGCACCGTCGGCCAACGGCAGCAAGTACACCCCGGTGCAGACGCTCGGCGCTGCCTCGTCGTCATCCGCGCAGCTGGCGCCGGGCGACGTCGCAGTGGGCGTTCCTCGACAAGGGAGCGACCTTGCCCGACGCCATCGTCGTGAGCACGGGCAGCAACTGCGGTGGAGGTCTATCGCACCACGTCCGTCACCAACGGCGTGCCCACCTTCGCCCCATCGCCGGAGACCTACTTCGTCGGCACCGCCCCGGCCAGCGTCACCGTGGCCGACATCACCGGCGACGGCATTCCCGACATGCTGATCGCCGACCAGGGCAGCAACGACGTCTCCGTGATTGTTCGGCTCGTACAACGCCAACGGCGACTGGGTGGGCATTCCCGGGCCGCGTTTGAAGTCCGGCGGCGACGGCCCGATCGCGGTGATCGTGGAGCGATCTGACCGGCAACGGCATCCCCGATCTCGCGGTCTTCAACGGCGGCAGCGGCACCGTCACCCTGCTGCCTGGCGTCGGCGGCGGCTTCTTCGATGACCAGGACCCGCAACGTCTGTTCAACCTGGGCAGCGCGCTGGTCCAGCCACCCACCTTCGTGGGCGACAGCGGTCTGGGCTACGCGGTGACGGCCGGCGGAAACCTGGTGCGGTTCGACCTGATCGACCCCAGCCGCCGGCGCCAGGTGGTCTTCTCCGGCCAGCAGGTGCTGGCCGCGCAGGCCCTGCCGAGCGGGCCAAGTCGTGGCGGCCCTCGCCAACGGCGACGTCGATCTCTTGGCCCCGCAAGGCAACGGCCTGAGCGTGGCGTCGATCCTGCAAGCGACAGGGGGGCACTCCCGCGCTGCCCAGCGCGATCGACGTGGTGGAGCAAGGCCAGACGGGCACTTCGATGTTCTGGTCAGCAGCCAGGGCTCCGACACCATCTTCGTCTTCGCCGAGGTAGCGGCGTCGGGCGAGTCGGGCGGTCCTGTAATGAGCAGCCCAGTCGCTGCCGACCTTCAACTCGTTCCAGCCGCCGTCCCTGGCTGCGACGAGCCAGAGCTTCACCCTGACGACGGGACGCGGTCGCCACCAGCGCCTCGGCAACGGCGGCGACCACCAGCGCTTCGGCCTCGACGAGCTCGAGCTCGGCGTCTGTCGACTACCGCGACCACGGTCGGGCTATCGCTCGGCAGTTTCTCGTCGCTGGGCAACCGGAGCACCGGCGGCACCGGCGGCACCGTCCTGGTTTCGGTCGAGGGCAACACCTATCTGAGCGTGCCCGATTCTCGACTTCGGGTCCGAGAATGACGGAGGAAGCCGGCAACGGCGAAGGACGCATGCCCTGGCTTTCGGCGATGCACCCCTTCGGCGACACGTCTCCCTTGACTCGGTTCGTCATCGGTCTCGACGAGGCCTTGCGAGCATTATCGCGGCGAGGAGGAAGTACCGCTCTCAAGAGGCCAAGGTGCGTCGCACGATCCCTGGAACGAAGACCTCTTTTATCGTCATCTTCCGCCCAGCGCCCCCGGCCGTCGGCCCGGAGAACGATGCCACCAAGGCCATGCCGGCCGACCCGCGATCAAGCCGACCGATCAGACGCGGGTCAGCCGCCGATTCGACGAGGACGGGTTCGGCGAACCTCCTGTTCCAGCCTCCGTTCCCGCCGGCTCGAATCGTCGCCGGCTTCAAGTCCCTGGCCGGTCTGCTCGGCCGCCGCCGCTGCTCGACGCCGGCGAGGTCCGGGATCCGTCTCCAGGGAAGAAGACCGACCACGTGCCCAGCACGAGGTGCCGGCCAAACGCGCAGATGCGGCCATTTGGCCCGATTTGCCCTCTTGCGAGCCCGATTGATGAGCGACCCATCTTCCGTGGCAGCCGACGTCAAGAACGAACCCTGGGTCGAGGTGACCGGCTCGCCGCACCTGTCAGCCTGGCTGGCTGAGCAGCAGGTCAGCCTGGCGTTCACCACCTACCAGACGGGCAAGCTCTTCCTCCTGGGCCGTCACCCCGAAGGCCGACTCGCCGTTTTCGAGCGCACATTCAACCGCGCCATGGGCCTTTGGGCCGATGGCCAGACCATCTGGCTGAGCACGCTCTACCAGCTCTGGCGTTTCGAGAACCTGCTCCGGCCCGGCGAACTCTACCAGGGACACGATCGGCTCTACGTGCCGAAGATGGCCAACACGACCGGCGACCTCGATATTCACGACGTGGCCATCGACCACACCGGCCGCCCGGTGTTCGTCGCCACCGGCTTCGGATGCATCGCCACGCTTTCGGAGCGGTCCAGCTTCACGCCGCTCTGGCGGCCGCCGTTCCTGAGCAAGCTGGCCGCGGAGGATCGCTGCCACTTGAACGGCCTGGCCCTGGCGGAGGGTCGTCCGCGCTATGCCACGGCGGTCAGCACGAGCGACGTGGTTGACGGCTGGCGCGACCGGCGCCAGAGATGGCGGCGTCGTGCTGGAGATCCCCGAAGGCCGCGTGATCGCCTCGGGGCTGTCGATGCCGCACTCGCCGCGGCTGTACCGAGGCCGGCTCTGGCTGCACAATTCCGGCACCGGCCACTTCGGCAGCATCGATCCTGGCGGCGGGCCGATTCGAGCCGCTGACTTTCTGCCCGGGCTACTTGCGCGGTCTCGCCTTCGTCGGCGATTACGCCGTGGTCGGACTGTCGCGCCCGCGCGACGACAAGACATTCGGCGGCCTGGCGCTGGAAGAGGAGCTAGCCAAACGCAGCAGCCGACGCCCGCTGCGGCTTGCTGATCATCGACTTGCGCAGCGGCGACGTCGCCCACTGGCTGCGAGTGGAGGGATTGGTGCGCGAACTCTACGATGTGGCCGTGCTGCCCCAGGTTTCCCGGCCCATGGCGCTGGGATTCAAGACCGACGAGATTCAGCGGACGATCGCGATCGACGAACCGGGAACTCTTTCGTGATTTACTAGGACGTCTCGCATTGCCCCGTCGCGGGCAAAACGATCCCCTGCGCGGCCCACCCGGCCGGAAGAGGCGCCGTCAGCACCAACTCGGTTCCCGCGATCGGATGCAGTACCTGCAACCGATGTGCGTGAAGCGCGATTGTGCCGGGCGGCTCGAAAGGACGGCCTGACCCGTAAATCGAGTCGCCCAGGATGGGCATTCCTCGGGCCGCCGCCTGCACCCTGAGCTGATGTGCCCTGCCGGTCCGAGGCCAGAGCCGCAGCCACCGGCACCCTTCGGGCAGCCGGACTGCCGCACCGACCGCGAACTGCGTGATGGCCTCGCGCGCGCCTGCGGTTTGCGGCGGAACGATTCGCACCGACCCGGCTCGATCCGGTCTCGTCAACGCGTTCAACCCACGTCTCCCGCAACAGAGGCTCTCGCGGACCGGGCGACGTCGGTGTCGGTGCGGGCGTCTGCATCTGCGTCGGGAGGCCAGCCATCGACGCACCGGGCTTGAGCTCGACGATTGCCCAGTATTCCTTGATCGCACGCCTTGTTTCGAATTGGCTCGAGAGCCGCGCGCGGACTTCGGTGTCTTGGCCCAGATCAAAACGCCCGAAGTCGGCCGGTCAAGGCGGTGCACGATCCCCAGGTAGACTCCGCTCGGGTTCGAGGAGTCGAGATAAGATCGAACCGCGCCCTCGAGAGTCGTCTCTCCAGGCGGCGACCAGGTACCCAGGGTGAACTGACCGGCCGGCTTGACGACCGCCAGACAGTGCTCATCCTCATAAAGAATCCACGGAGGCTCGTTCACGCGCAGCTCGTCAGGCTAGACCCCCGACGTGAAAATGACCCGCCGGCGAGTCTTAACAGCGACTCGCCCGCAGGCCAGAGTTCGAACGGATTGCGACCTGTTTCCCCGGTTCAACCCGAGTTTGACGACCTGAACGGGAAATTGGCAACTGACAACTGTTCAGTTCCCAGGATTGTACCCCGAATTCGTCGCAGGAGCTCCGAACCTGGCTCCCACCGGCGAACCATAATTGCTGGAATTGGGTGCTGGCGTTCCCAATGCCGGCGCGAGCCTGCGCCTGAAAGCGCGGTGTTTCCGTCCGGCACGGACGAGCCTGGCGTCGTCGGGCCGTTGGCCCACTGTCCGCCGCCGTAAGCAGGATTGGAACGCGGACTCGAATTGAACCCGACCGTCGGCGGTGCACCGCCCGGCATACCGCCCGTGGTCGAATACGGCTTTCCGGCCGGCACCTCGCTTCGCATGCTGCGGCACCCGCAGGCGCACCCGATTGCCCCTAAAGCGAGCGCCAAGCATCCGCTGGCAAGAACGCGACAGAGTTGATCCATCGACTTGACCTCCTCCTACTTGGACGCCCGAGGCCGCTCGGGCATTCGGGCGATTCTGAGCCATCGCTCATTCGGCGTCAGCGACAAACGACCTGCCGCTGGCTAGGCATTTTCCGAACCAAGAACGTGAATCGCGACGTGAATCAGACGCTGGAGCATCCGACGAGAACGTGTGGGAGGCGTGAGGTCCTCCGCTCTGATACCCCGATCATACGAAGCCGCCCGAAACGGTCAAGCGCAAAGACCGAAGCAGACACATTTCCGTGACGCAGCGATCTCTCACGTCCGTCGAGCCCCCTCGCTTGCGCGTTTTGGTGTTGCGCCGTTTGTACGCCGCGCAGGGGCAGCGACATATCAGCCCAGGGCAACGTCCTGGGATCGAAACGGTTGTTGAGTGAAACGCAAGCCCTGAAAGGGCGGCACAAGCGATGTTTCGCCCTTTCAGGGCCCGGGCGTTTTGGTGGATGTCCGCGCACCCAGAGCGTTGCCCTGGGCTGGTTTGTTGCGGCCCCTTTCTGGGCGAAGTCCCGAATCGCGCAACACCAAAACTTGCGCGTCGCGTTGGTGTGAATGCCTCTGGCAATTCGCAACGGGGAAGCAGACCGGTGACGGCTCACTTCTTGGCCGCGGCAAACCTGCGACCGATCTCCTCCCAGTTCAACGTGTTCCACCAGGCCGCGATGTAGTCGGCCCGCTTGTTCTGGTACTTGAGGTAGTAAGCGTGCTCCCAGACGTCGAGCCCCATGATCGGCGCGATGCCATCCATGATGGGGCTGTCCTGGTTGGGCGTTGAGGTCACGGCCAGCTTGCCGTCCTTGCCGACAACGAGCCAGGCCCAGCCGGACCCGAAACGGCTGAGAGCGGCTTTGCCGAAGCTGTCCTTGAACGCGGCGAACCCACCGACGTCGGACGTGATCGCCGAAGCCAGCGCGCCGCCGGGCTCGCCACCCCCGCCGGGCTTCATGATCTGCCAGAACATCGAGTGGTTGGCATGCCCGCCTCCATTGTTGCGAACCGCCCCGCGAATCGATTCCGGAACCGCATCAAGGTGGGCGATCAGATCTTCCAGGGTTTTGGACTGAAGACCGGGCTGATCTTTAAGGGCATTGTTGAGGTTGGTGATGTAGGCCTGATGATGCTTCGTGTAGTGAATCTCCATGGTCTTGGCATCGATGTGCGGCTCGAGAGCGCCGTAGTCGTATGGCAGCGGAGGCAAGGTGAATTCAGCCACGGTGTCATCTCCTCATCTCGTGAGTTCTTGTGTTCAGAAGCCGCTGGCGGCACAAGCCGCGACGCCGTCAGGCACCGCGGTGCGCCGAACCGGACCGGCACGTCGGAACTGCGTTCCGAACGCCAACCTACCACAACCACTCGGCCCTCTCCAGAAGGTCCCGGGAGATCTCGCTGGTCTGGGGATTCTCATCTCATGCAACTTCGATAATGCAAAATGAAAAGTGAAAATTTCACTTTGCACTTTTCACTTTGCACTTTTCACTTTGCACTTTTCACTTTGCACTTTTCACTTTGCGTCTGCTCGTGCAATTCGGGAGAGTGCAAAATGAAAAGTGAAAAGTGAAAAGTGCAAAGTGACAGACGAAAATTCCGAACGAGGACTTGCAGTGATGGGCACGACACGCAGAGACAATGATGCGCTGGAAGATCGTTTGCTGGACTTCGCGGCCGGTTGCGGCACGGCGGTCGATGCCCTGCCGGAGACTCGCATGGGTCGGCGCGTTGCCGCGCAACTGGTTCGGTGCGGCACGTCTGCGGCACCGAACTACGCAGAGGCTCGTGCTGCGGAGAGTCGCAACGACTTCGTTCATAAACTCGGCATCGCCCTCAAGGAGTTGCGCGAAACGCGAGTCTGGCTCCTCCTGTGCGCCAAGTGCGACCTCTTGCCTCCTTCCATGCTCGCACCGCTCGCCGACGAGTGCACGCAGCTCATGAACATCCTCGGCAAATCCATCGTCACCGCCAAGGCCAACGCCGACCCGACCGGAGCCCGCCGCGCCCGCCCGCTGCCGTGACCCGCGTCCTTCGCATTTCACTTTGCATTTTTCACTTTGCATTTTCACTTTGCATTTTTCACTTTGCACTGGGTGGCCTGATAAGCAGAGACTCCTTGCCCCTGAATCGCGCTTATCATGGAAACCAACCCCTGCGAGCCCCTCTCAACGCCGTGCGCCCCTCGTAGAATGAATGCCCTGTTCAACACCGCGCTGGACCTGCCCGGGCCGGCCGGCCGCCCCGTTTTCCTGGACCGGGAACGTCGCCGAGCAATCCCTTGCCGAATTGAGCTTGGCAAAATAGGCGGCTTCGTATAGACTGGTTTAAACTGGTTGAAAGCTTTTAGGAGAATGTTCATGGAATCGGTTGGTTCATTCGAGGCAAAAACGCATCTGCCCCAGCTCCTGCAACGGGTAGCCCAGGGCGAGGAATTCACCATCACCAAGCACGGCAAGCCCGTGGCACGGCTGGTGCCTGCCGTCCCGGCCAAACCCAAGCCCGACGTGCGGCAGGTCATCGAGGAGCTCAAAGCCTTCAGCAAGGGCAACACGCTCGGCAAGGGCATCACCATCCGCGATCTGATCGAGGAAGGCCGCCGCTTCTGACACGCAGTACGAAACGATCCGCATATGCAAGCGCAAGAAGAGTTCGTGCTGGACTGCTCCGTCACCATGGCCTGGTGCTTCGAAGACGAAGCCACCCCCTACACCAATGGCGTCCGCGACAGCTTGGCCGACAAGCGCGCCATGGTGCCGTCTATCTGGCCGCTCGAAGCCGCAAACGCCACCATCATGGGCGAGCGCCGCAAGCGGCTCGACGTGGCCCGCAGCCAACGTTTTTTTGTGCTGCTGGGAGCATTGCCCATCGTCGTTGACGACGAAATCAGCAGCCGGGCCTTCGGCGATATCGTTCACCTGGCTCGAACCCATGAGCTCTCCGCCTACGATGCCGCCTATCTGGAGCTGGCCATCCGCAAGGGCCTGCCCCTGGCGTGCAACGACGGCAAGCTGAAAACCGCCGCCATGGCTGCGGGCGTCGTGCTGTTCAGCCCGCCTTGATGGCCATGCCCGACAGGCGACATCTACGGACAAGCGGTCGTGCCCCGCGACATTTTCCTCATAACGGAGGACGCGGTGGCATGCGAGAGTTCACCTGGCGAAGGGGAACCAAGGCTTCGCTCTCCGGAACCTCGACACCCCGTTCAACGTGGGGGCGGTCGGCGACCTGAGCGACGCGCAGCGACTCCAGAATGATCAAAGAAGCTACCGTTCGTTTTGAGTCCCGCGGAAGTGGGCCCGTTCTGCCGGGCCATCACGAACCTCACGCACCGCGCCATTCTCGGACCGCGGCCTCTTGGCGATGTACACGATCTGCTTTCCATCCCACGAGCAGCACGGGGAAAACGGTTCGTCGTAATCCGTGCTCAACTCGGTCGGGCGGCCTGGGGCATCCAACGATAGGCGCACCATCCGTTTTTTTCCCTCGATCACTCCGTTGGCGACCAATGCCACGCTTGTCAGCCAAGGAAATCGCGGATGGCACTGGCCACCGGCGGTCGGTCACCCTGCGCGGCGTGGGGAGCCGCGTGCCGGCCAGCGTAACTCGATGCGGATCGCGCCCAGCCGTTTGCGAAACAGATACATCAACGCCAGGGAGAGGAGTGCCGGCACGAGCAGGCAGATTACGAGCGGCACGGTCTGCGCTGGCTCCGGGTCCAGCCTATGCGGCTTCGGAAGCGGGTTCTTCGGGAGTTCCAGTTGCTCCGGGGCGTACGTTACGTTGACGGACTCCGGCCGGGTGTAAGCCTCCGGCAGAGGAGGCTCCTTGAAGCCGGCCCAGAACAGATCGCGGCCCACGTCCCGCAGGCCGGCCGCCTCGGCGGCGAGCGTGTCACTATCCCACAGGCAGGCCCGTCCCGGTCCCGCCATCGCCACGACCAAAGCCAGCATCGCGAGGCTACGTACGGTTCTTAGACTCATGAGATCCCTCCCTCCCGACGGGATGCCTGAAGGGCCTCGGGCCCGAGATGGCCGATCAACCCGGGCCATTGTATGACAACTGTAGGAGTCAGTCCAGACCGGAGTCTTGTCGGGTCCGCTTTGCGGACCGCGCCCCCATTCAACCACCGTCACGGTCCTCACAGCATATCCTACACCTTTGTAAGATCCCGACTCTAAAGTGTTCGGCGCGGGTCTCACGACCCCGCCTGGATCCCTGACCGAAGGTCTCCCGAGCTCGTCATAGGCCATGGCTCCAAAGGCATTTGCGCTCTCAGGGCACACTCCGAAGTAAGGAGACCTTCGGTCGGGCACCCGTGCGGGGTCATGAGACCCGCGCACAACAAGCGCGACCTCGAAGCGCAACCAAAGCTGCGCGTGGCCAAAGGCTCTCAGGAGCCGTGCAAGCCCAACTTTTCACCGCGCCAGCCTCGCCCTCCCAGGATCACGAAACCCCATTTGGGTCGGTCTTCCGCGAGCTCGCCGGTCCGATTCTGACAAAGGTCGCGCCGCTGGCCGGCGCCGCGATGTTCGGGTAGCATCATTGGGATCGTCGATTCCGCCACGGGAGTCAGTGTCCGGAACCACCAGACCCGGGCGGGTCCCCTGGTCATGGTCGTCCCCCCGAGAGCGGCGCCCTCGGAACGGTGTGTTCACCGATCCAGCCCGGTCGGCGGAAAGGAGGCCTGTGATGTCCATCGAGCCGGCCGCGTCGCCGGACCACGCAACTCCTCTCATGGCGCCGGCGCGACCGCCGGCGCCGCGAGCAAGACGCGTCGACGCCGTCGATGTCCTCCGTGGGGCCGTGATGGTGTTGATGGCGCTCGATCACACCCGCGACTACTTCGGCAACGCGGCCATCGACCCTACGGACCTGTCCAGCGCGAGCCCGGCGCTGTTCCTGACACGATGGGTGACCCACTTCTGCGCGCCGGTTTTCGCCTTCCTTGCGGGGACTGGCGCCTATCTGGCGGGCTCCGGCGGCCGGTCGCGGGGCGACCTCGCGGCGTTCCTCGCTTCGCGGGGGGCCTGGTTGATCTTCCTCGAAGTGACGGTCGTCCGGCTTGGCCTCTTTTTCGAACCCGTGAACGCCCCGGTGATCTTGACGGTCCTCTGGTCGATCGGGGCCTCATTCGTCGTGCTGGCAGGGCTGGTCTTCCTGCCGAGCCGGGTGGTCGGGGCGCTCGGGGTGCTGCTGATCGCGACGCACGGCCTGGCCGGCGGCTTGTCGGCGGGCTCCGGGGCCCCCGCCGCTTTGCGGGCGGCCGGCGCGCTGCTGCTTACGCGCGGGTTGTTGCCGCTGCCCGGTGGCGTGAACGTGGTCGTCGCCTACCCGCTCCTCCCCTGGCTGGGCGTGGTCGCCGCGGGCTACGGTTTCGGCGAGGTCATCCGGCTCGAGCCGGCGCAGAGGCGGCGGGTGATGTGGATCACGGGCGTCGCAATGACAGCCGCCTTCGTGTTCCTGCGGGCGTGGGGCATTTATGGCGAACCGAGCCCGTGGACAACGCAGGCGACTCCGCTCTTGACCGGGCTCTCGTTCATCAACTGTACGAAGCAGCCGCCTTCGCTGCTCTTCGTGCTGATGACGCTCGGCCCGGCGATCGCGGCCCTGGCGGTGATCGACCGCGTGGACATCCGCGGCCCGGTCGGCCGCGCCCTCGTAACGCTCGGCCGCGTCCCGCTCTTCTATTTCCTCTTGCAATGGTACGTCATCCATCCGCTCGCCGTGCTGGCGGGCCTGGTGCGGGGATTGCCGGTCGCCTGGCTGTTCTCGCCGGCCGCTCTGGGCCCCCCTCCCGACGGCTGGGCTCTGAGCCTGCCCGGCATCTACGCCGCGTGGGCCGTGGTGCTCGCCGTCCTCTACATACCGTGCCGTTGGTTCGCCGGGGTCAAGGCGAGCCATCCCGGAGGCTGGCTGTCTTACCTTTGATCTTCAAGGGTACCAGAGCGCGAATCACGCAGAGATGAGAGTTACCAAGGGAGCCCGACCATGCGACCTCGCCGCGTTCGCTTCACGATCCAGGGCCTGATGATGGCGGTCTTGGTCGTGGCCGTCCTTCTCTCAATGCCAATCAGGGACCTCGTCGTCCTCATCCTCTGTACGACGGTTCTGGCCACCATGTTTTATTGTGCCTATCGATTGGCACTCATGACCATTTGACTGACGGATCGAGATCGTGATACGGGCATCATCTCACGCGGCACGGTTATCGGTCTTCCTTATGGGGCACGTTGAAAAACTTGCTTTCGCTTGCATTCCGCTCCAACTCATGTGCGTATCTCTCGCGTATAATCACGAAAAGAAAATCATTATTATATTTCCAAAGCTCGTGCGCTCCTGATTGGTAATACCACAAGTGCGTCGGCATGGACCCCAGCTCGCTGATCGGCACGAACCCCTGATCTGCATTCCGATATCGCTTGACAACACGAGCCTTGATGCGGGTGTCTAGCAGTGGCAGCATCACGGTGTAGACGATCTTCCCCGCCTTGTAATCAGCAAAATCACGGTCCGCCTCCTGACGCAGTTCCGGCCCTATCTCCCAGAGCTCCGGCGGCTTTTCACCCGAGCACTGCAATACCAAGAGTGCCAGCATGCCAGCTAGGAAGGATAAGCAAGCGACAACGACAACGATGACGGTGTAACACCTTTCGATCACGCCTTGCCGAAAAGTCATCGGACCAGTCCCTCCTATCGCCATCATGCAGTCTCTGGCGACGCTCTCAAGATGACATGCAATAAGGGACATAAATACCCGTTATTTAGGGAGGCAACCATGAAGCTGCGAACCGGGCTCGCGTTGGCGGCCATCTTAGCCGCCGGCGTAGCAGGTGCTGCCCAGGACTAACTGCGAACGACGTGCATTGCAACGCCAGATCATTCCCACTCTTTTGAATTAGCGACAAGTGCTGGAGCCGCATAGAAGTTCCGACGCGCTTTGGGAGCCAAGCTCGAACATTTTGCCTGGCGATTGTTGGGAGGATCTGCCGAGCGGGACATTGCACTCTAATTAAAAGCCGCTCAGTGCTAACGGGTTAGGAATCTCTGTCGGATTCGATCGCAGCGAAACGGTCGCGGTAGCAATGCATGTTCTTTTAAGTCGAGCGGACGTTTCAATCGTTCAAGATGTCGTGAGGGCCTCCAGTCGCCGAGCCAGACACTGCTCGCGAATCAGAAGCCGTAGGGCGCAGACGGGTCAGGAGTCCGTGTCGGATTCGATCGCAGCGAAACGGTCGCGGCAGCAATGCATGCCCTTTTCAGTTGATCACGGCAGCCTGCCGACTAAGCTCCCGTCCTCGTCGAAAATTCGGATCAGCGCTCCCACATCTTGTGGAACTCCCATCGACACGCGCAGTTTTCCGGCCCGATCATAAAGCCTCAAGACGGGGGTCCCATTGTCGATTCCGATAGCCAGGCGTCCCTTTTCGTTGCCCGATTCGGCAATGGCCAGCTCCGGTTCCTTGTCTTTGGCGATATCGAGTGTAAGCCGGGCCTTCCCCATGGGGTCAAAGAACGTCATGTCGGGAATCTCCGGAATGGCGCTCAGAACCAGCCGATCCTTGCCATCACGCTGCACGACCCGGAGCGTCTCGACGCGCAACTCCTTGGCCGGAGGGTCCGCCATCGCGGTGAAAGCGACGATGGCCGCGGCCGCCACCGTGAAAAGGCCGCCAAACCGCCAGTAATGCAGCTCACGCTCGATTCGCTCAAGGCGTTCCTGAGTCTGGTCGTCGAACGCCGTCTGCACAGCCATCGCTAGCCTCCCGATATAAGTTTTAAGGGTCGATATTGGCGTTTCGGAGAATAAAGGCCGTGTTGGACGTGTAAACCTGAGCGTAGATTGTCACGATCACCGATCCCTGACTGATGACGCCGCGGGTATGCGTGCTGCTGGGAATGTAACGGATATTCATCACGCCCTGAGCGTAACCTCCGTCATAAAGCCCCGCGCTGATGTTGACATCGAGGCTGACCTGAGTAAAGCGGTTGGGACGCCCGGCACTGTCAACATTTTGTTGCGGCGCGAGCAGATCGAGCCCGAGAACAGTATTGGAGTTGAGGTTGCGGTCAAAGATCGCGCAGACCCCGCCGATCTGGGCGTTGGGGTCCTTGGGAGTGACTATCAGCAGTTGAATATCGCAGTGCCGCATCGTGTTGGCGGTCCCGGCGGCCGCGATGAACGTCTGGAGCGCCTCGGTGCTCGTCCGACCAGCCCCGATGGTATATGTGCCGGAGAACTGCGCGGAGAACCCTTCTCTGCGGATCTCGCGTGGGGTCAGAGTTCCCGTGGGCGTGAGTGCCAGGTTAGTGCCGATCGGCGGCGGACCTTGATTGGCGGCGGTCGCGATCGAACTCGTGGACGGAGCGAAGCCGTCGTCCAAGGCTTGGCTGAGCGCGGAACTGATGGCCTGGCTTGTTGATGCGCTCTGGGGTCTCCCAGCCGCAGCGAGGCTGTTGGCAGCCATAATGTCCGTATATACCGAGAGTAGCTCGCGGCGTTCGCACTGTTCCACCACGAGCCGTCTGACGCGAGGGATACGGCGTGCCATCATCTCCTCCCTGACCTCCCGGCCCCGGCTTCCATCATGGCATGATCCGCCTGCCGACTGTCGTATTCAGCGAGAGCATGCTCTGCCGGTGCCGGATTGCCGTGTCGAGGTATTGCTTGACGACGTCGTTGTAGTCGAGCTGGGCCTGAAGATAAGCGAGCTGGCTGGTCTGCCCACCGAGCCAAAGCCGGAAGGCAGCGTCGCGCACCTGGCGGGCGGCGGGCTCGACGACGTCGCGCAGCTCGTCGACCAGGCGCTTCGATACATCGTATTCCAGACTGGCCTGCTCGACGTCGATTCGAAGCTGACGCTCCTGGTCGGCAAGCTGCATCTGCGACTGACCCACGTTGATCTTGGCTCGCTGGATGCCGCCCTGATTGCGGTTGTAGATCGGCATGGGGGCGGTCACACCCAGGGCCCATGAATACTGGCCTTTGAGGCCGTAGGGGGAATTATCCTGAAACGTGTAGGGCTGCCAAAGCACATAGATGTCCGAGAGCGCGTTGGCCCTGGCGAGGCGAACGTCGGCTTCGGCCCGCGAAACACCCAGGCGAAACGAGAGCACATCAGGGCGGAATTCCAGCGCAATCCTGGTCAGGTCGTCAAGTGGCGGCGGAGGCGGGGCGGTGTCCCCGATCGTCCCTTTCAACTCGAACGACCTGGCTTCTTCGTTGGTGAGATTCATGAGCGACCCCAAGGCGAGCTTCGCCTTGCGGTACGCTGTCCCGGCATCGACCAATCCCAACTTGGCGGTCTGGAGCTTGATCTTCACCTGACTGAGATCGGAGAGGGGAACCTGGCCCTGCTTCAGAAGGTGCGCGGTGATCGTCACCATCTTTTCCAGACCTTCGACGCTCTTGGATGCATACCGGGCCGTTTGGCGCGCCCCCAGCGCGGTCACGTAGGCTCCGTAAATATCGTCGATCCGGATTCGCACGGCGTCCTGGAACTGCGCCTCCAGGACCCGTTCGGCGCGGGTGGCCACCATCGTTCGGGCTTGGCGCTTGTGAGAGATGTCAAGCGGATAAGTGATGTTGGTGTCATACTGGCTGGGCCCCCCGGCGCCGCCCGCGTAAACTGTGTGCTCGAGCCTCGGTACTGCAAGAGCTGTCCATCCTGATAGAAAACCGGGTTGGACCGGAGGCTGGCCTGGAGGGTGTCGGCCCGCGCCATGGGAATTTCCTGGTACTTGGCGCGGAGATCGAGGCTGCGCTCGAGGGCCACGTCGATGGCGCGATCCAGCGTCACGCCATCCTCCGGTCCATCATCCTCCCGCCCGGTCGTGATCTCCAGCGTTCCATAGAACGGCTGTGCGTTCGGAGTGACCGGCTGAGCCGCGGGGGCCGTGATCGGCATCTGGAGGGCGAGCGGTCCCTCTCCCGGCGGCGTCGTGATGGACGTGGGAACACCCTTGGGAGCCGACACACCGGCTCGACCACCCAGGATTCCGCCCGTCCCCGGTGCATTGCCGCCCAGCGAACCACCGCCGGAGCCAGCCGATTGCCCGAGCATTGAACTCCCACCGCCAGGTGCCGACCCGAGCAGCGACCCGGAGCCTCCTGGAAGTGCAGGAACGCTCGTATCGACGGTCGGAGCCTGTGCGCGGGCACGCGTTGCTGGCAGGCACGCCGCCGCGAGCAGGAACACGCCCCACGATCGAACGAGCCCTTTGTTCACGCGCCGTACCCCCCTCCGCCCCTCGCCGGATCCATCCGCATCATCAAAATCGTTGCGGGCGCGATATCCGCTGCCTTCACTAATCGGCATCCGAAAGGTCACTCGTGCAATTCCGTCATTACCCTACAATCCCTCAAACTCCGCGGGGATTTCCCAGCCGTATGCCGGCACACCGCAAGCTGTCGTTGCTGCGGCGCTCCGGCACAGACGGCTCGGGGATCTCTGTCGGATTCGATCTCAGGGAAACGGTCGCGGTCGCAATGCATGGCCTCGGTGCGGATTCACAGCGCGCTGACCTCTCCGCGTACCGGAGGGAATTTGCTCGGCGAGAGGCGATACACCGTGAAGTTGGTGTTGGCGTTATCGAGCACGTACAAACTTCGAAGGACATGCATTGCAACTCCAGGTCGGTCCCGCTCTCTTGAATTAGCGATAGGTGCTGGAACCGCATAGAAGTCCCGACGCGCCGTGGGAGCCAAGCTCGAAGATTTTGCCTGGCGATTGGTGGGAGGATCCGCCGAGCCAGACACTGCTCTCGAATCAGAAGCCGTTCGGCACAAATGGGTTAGGGAACTGTGCCGGATTCGATCTCACGGAAACGGTCGCGGTGGCAATGCATGTCCAGTTCTGTTTTGGCGAATCTGCCCAGGCTGTCGCAGCTAATCCTCGCCGGCACCCGGGTAACCGATGCCGGTCTTCTGCACTTAAGGAGTATGGTCGGCCTCTCGCTAATCGATGTCAGCTACACCCGGGTTACCGACATTTGAGAAAAATCGCTTCAGGCGGCGCTACCAGGCTTGACAATCAGGCGCATCCAGCGGATCGCCGCGCATCGCACTGACCGCACCCGTGCGCTGGGACGCTGAAGCGCATTTCGTCCGGCAAAACCTAGGTGGCAGTCACGACTATCTTCGTCGCGCCCGAACGGTCGAACTTCATGGTCAAGATCGGCGATTTGGGAGCCGATAGCCGGCGGGAGTCTTCAGCATGAGTACCAGCGAGGCCCCTGCCCCACGGCGGCGATTCCACCTCGGAGACAGCCTGATCTTGATCGCGGCCTTGGCGCGCACGTTGAGCGTAGTGGCCCGCCTGGCAGTGATCGTCGCCACGCTCATCTTCGTCGATCTCGGATGGGTCGCGCGGATCGAGGTCTCCTGGGTAGCGATCCTGGCCTTCGCCCTACTCTTGTTCTGGCCGGTCCTCGGGCTTCCTTCGTGGCGTTCGGAAGCGAGCTGGATCGATCGCCTCGGCCGGGCCGTGGGATGGGGCTGGATCGTCTTTATCGCCAGCGCGATGGTCTTGATCTGTCTCTGAATCGGTCGAATCGCTTGAACACGAGAGTTGGCGAACTGCGGTGGACATGCGTCGCAACGCCAGATCGGGCCCAGAGAACACGGGGACTCCTTAACCACCGAGAGCCCAGCGCGGCGTAGCCGCAACCAGATGGCCAGAGAAGGAACCCGGATTCATAACCACGAAAAACACGAACGGGGAGCGGGCTCCAACTTGCCGGAACCCATGGTCTTCTCGGCCTCAAAGCATGTGCCCATGATCCTGTCAGATTCCTCCCGCTGATCAGTTTCGCCGAGAGAGCTTCGCACGAGGCATTTTGATCGGTTGATTTTTCGTGTATTTCGTACATTTCGTGGTTAATCGCATCGGATCTTTCCAGTCTTTATAGCTGGCGCGTACTTCTGGTGGCCTACCTCGAGAGGGAGGAGGGGTCGAACAATTGGCAACTCACCGAAAGATTCAGGTTCGACGAGTCATGGGACAGCCCAGCAAACCGCGGCCTCCACGACGTGCGACCGCCGAACTTCTTCTGCCCAAGTTACCCCGAGTGTGCTGAGAAGGGGTACACGACCCTCGTCGCCGTCGCCGGGCCGAGGACTCTCTTCCCAATTGATGGACGAACGAGGAGGCTGGCCGATGTTCGCGATGACCCGAAGAGCACGATAATGATTGTCGAGTCCGTGAATGCCTGTATCCACTGGGATTCGTTGGCTACCCCCAACTTACTCGCTAATTCAGCGGTATTGTGCTGTGTGAACCACAGATCAGACTTGCGCAGGAGATCCCGTCTAGACGATGCGATTGCCCCGCTCACGATTTACGCTCTTGAATCTGATGGTCGCGGTCGCCGTAATCGCTTGCTTCCTCGCGCTATTGAAGACGTGCGGCGCATTTCTGACCGTCTGCGTTCTGTTGGGCCTCCTTCTGGCGGCCATGTCCTGGACAATGCTTCAAGGGCAGCGAAGGCTCGCGTTGTGGGGTTTCGGGAGCGCGTCCGTCGCCGTTAGCTGCTCTCTTGCCGGTCTGTCGATCTACGCCTTCAACATGTGGGGGATGGCGGGCATGGCACTCGGTTCGCTTTGCGGTATTCCCCTGATCCTCGGATTCGGAACGGCCTGGTCCGCGGCAGCAACCCGCCGCGAGGCGACCCGTCGGCGGTCTCCGCTGCTGGCTTGGCCGCTCGTCATCGTGCTGGCCACGCTGCCGCTCACGATTCTGTTCACTCAGTGGCCGTTCCACCTGGCTTTTGCCGCCTCGAAGCCAGCGCTTAACAGGTTGGCCGATCGGGTCGCCGCGGGACAGGCCATCCGCCGCCCGGTTCGGGCGGGTTTTTTCACGGTGGTTAGCTCGGCCGTCGATCCTGCCAGCGGCAACGTCGGCCTGATCACCGACCCGGACCCTTCGGGCCGCTCCGGTTTCGTCCGACTCAGCCTGCACCCCAACACGTCGCCAGGCCGTGTCGGCGGGCCATTCTACAATCTGAACGGCGATCTCCAGATGGGTGAGGGTTGGCGGTATCAGAGTGAAGACTAAGCTCCGGTGCTGGACCGTGGGACATCGCGATCGATCCTGGGACGCCCCGAGGCGAGTCGATCGCCCGTTTCGCGGGGCTCGGGGACGCCCGGAATCGGCGGACTTGGCCGGAGCAGTCCAGGCCTCGACGGGCGACCTGCTGGCGAAGGTGGCTCCCCGGGCCCTCGTGGTCATAAGCGCCAGCGCGGCGCGTACCAGTTGAGCGTGGGCTAGGCGTCGAGCAGCATCAGCTTGGCGCGCGAGCGATTCCGGCACCTGGGAGTCGACGTCGTGTTTTGAAGGGTCCGGCAGCGGACAATCTGACGCTACTTTAAGGATAATCGACCGGATTGGTGTCTGGTCGGTGAATTGACCGGGGATTGCTTTTGCCGATAATGGGATAAGGATCTGCCAGGCTAGACTCCTGATGGGGACTCTGGCGGAAAACTCTGTCAAGGACACGCGGCGCGCCATGTTCCCTGAAGCTGATCAATTCGAGATCGAACCGATCGAAATTCCCAAGGTTCGGCGAAGTCCTTGGGCTGTCGTCAAGATCATCGCGGCTCTGGCGCTCCTGGGAGGCGCAACCTGGGCCTGGAACGCCGGTTATCGGCCGGCGAACTTGCTGGGAGAGACCAAGTCTCCGATCCACTTCGTCGAGATTGACTCGGGGGATGTCGATATCGTCGTGGTTGAGAACGGCACGATCGAGAGCGCGAGCAACGCGACGGTTCGCTGCCAGGTCGAGGCCCTGATCGGTCTTGTCGGCGGCTCGGGGGCGACGACCGGAACAGGGCGTGGCACGACCGGTAGCACCAGCGGCCAAGGCGGGGCTGGCGCGGGCGGATCGAGTGGCCAAGGCGCGGCGTCCGGGACAGGCGGCGGGGGCGGCAGCGGGACCTCGGGCTCGGCGACCAAAGCGAAAAGCAGCACGAAGGCCGGCTCGTCATCGACTTCCAATACGGGAACGACCGGTTCGAGCAGTTCATCAACGGCAAGCGGAAGTTCTTCCGGCTCCTCGAAATCCGCATCGTCGGGCTCGAGTCCATCGAGCGGCTCTGGTGGCTCAAGCGGGTCCGGCGGCACGACGACAGGATCCTCCAAGCCCGTGATCCGCAGCTTCTCGTACACGGTCGTTGCTCATACGCCCCTGCGACCCGTTACACCGAAAGCGGCCGACACGACGGCGACCAAGAGCCAGAACCAAGGCGGAGGAATGGGGGGCGGCGGCGGTGGGCGCGGCGGCGGTGGGCGCGGCGGCGGGGGCGGCGGGCGCGGCGGACGAGGGGGCGGAGCGGCCATGCTCGACGAGGAAAAGCCCGGCTCGACGCGAATCGTCGACATTCTTCCCGAAGGCTCCAGCGTCAAGGCCGGCGACGTGGTCTGCAAGCTCGACGCGTCATCCTACGAGGATGAGGAAAAAGCCCAGCAAATACGCTTCCTCCAGGCCAAGTCCTATCTGGACCAGGCGATTTCGATGCTCGACGTGGCCAAGATCAGCCTTGAAGAGTATCGAGACGGCATCTATCCGCAAGATCAGGAGCTTGTGCGGCACTACATGGAGACTTGCCAGCTCGACAAGGAACGCCTCGAGCGAAACCTGAAATGGTCGGAGAGCATGGAAAAGAAAGGCTTCCGTACCCACTTCCAGGTCAAGGGAGACCAGCTTTCGTACGAACAGTCCGTGATCGCGCTCAGCGAGGCCAAAGGCATGTTCGATCGCCTCGTCAAGCAGACCGGCCCCAAGATCCTCAAGTCGCTCGAGGCCAACGTGCGGGCGATCGAATCGGATAAGCTGACTCAGGAAGCCTCATTTAGCCTGGAGACGCAACGGCTGGAACGAATCCGGCGCAACATCGAGCGCTGCACGGTCAAGGCCCCGGGCGACGGGATCGTCGTGTACGTGAACCAGAGCGATCGCATGGGAATGGTGACCAACCCCATCGATCAGGGGGTCACTCTGCGGCAGGACCAGCCAATCTTCAATCTGCCCGATCCCAACCACATGCGCGTCAAGGCCAAGATCAACGAATCGAAGGTCAGCATGGTCCACACCGGACAGGTAGCGTCGATCCTGATCGATGCCTATCCCGGCCGCCCGCTCCGCGGCGTGGTTACCGAAGTCATGCCGATCCCCATCCCGCTGCGCGGGTCGGATGTGCGGGTCTATTACGCCAACATCGATATCCAGAACGGCTTCGAAGACCTTCGTCCCGGTTTGAGTGCCGAGATCGTCTTCCAGGTCGAGTCGCGGCGCTCCGTCACACGCGTGCCGGTCGAATCCATCCGCTGGGTCAACGAGGTGCCTTATGTCGCCCTCTACGACCACTCGGCCGCTCTGGACGGCCGGCAACCCTGGAAGTGGCAGCCCATCCAGATCGGCCTCTCGGACCTCTCCTTCGCCGAAGTTCTGAACGGGCTCAAAGTCGGTGATCGCGTCGTCTCGCTGCCGGGCAGCCTTCCCCCGCCGGGCCTCGACATTCAGCGGCCGGCGACCGTCGCCGACGTCTCCCTCAATTCGCCATGATGTCCCTGGCCGTCTCGATGAACCGCTTCCACTGAAAAGCCGGGCCGGGATCGACCTTGTTGGTCTGGACGTGGTAGTGGCCCAGAATGCCCTGGTAGGCCGCCAGTTCGGCATCGGGCAGCTTGTGGTCGATGACGGCGCCCGTGGCGTCGTGGGGATAGTCGCACTTGATCTTGGGAAAGACCGTGCAAAGCGCGGCCGCGAGCCGAGCGAGCGCGGCATATTGCTGGGGGGTCAGGTCGTACTGGCGGAGCTCCTGTCCTTGAATCTTGCCGACGACCGGCTCGTCACGGGAAGGCCGCAATTCGATCGAGGGATCGGCCATGGCTGGCGACTTGGCCGGTCTTGGGATCGACGATCCGTACCTTGCCGTCGGCACCCGGCCGATACCATTCTGAGAGAGTTGCCGTTTCATTAAGCGGGTACGCGCCGATGTTGGCGATCTCGATGCCGATCGAGCGGCTGTTGGCGATGGTGGCGTGCCAGGCCTTTTCCTTGAGATCCAGGGTCTGGTAAATCGTGCCGTCCAGGTCGAGCATGAAATGGACGGAAAGTCCGCGCAGGTCGTGCAGCACCTCGAAGCAGCGCCGGCTGGTGCCGCAGACATCGTAGTGGAGGACAAACTGGTCGACGGTGCGCTGCAAGAGAGGCAGGTCCCAGCCCCCGCCGCGAACGCGCTCGGTCTCGAGCGCGTTCAAGTTGCCGCTCCGCGTACTGTAGCGGTTGGGGCTGTCCAGCCCGCCATTTTGTCTCCACGCGGCGAGCTGGAGCGGAGCGAATCGTTTTTCAACCCGATAGGCATCGTATCCGCCCGGATCGGTCCAGAGGATCACCCGCGTGGTCGTATGAAAGAACTGGCCGCAGACGACGATCTCGTCGCCCTGGCGAGCCAACTTCTCTCCGACTTTGCCGCGCGGCTCGTCGGCCGCCAACCTGCGCACCCAGCACGAACACGACCACAACCGCTCCGTACCTCATCGCCAGCCCCCACTTAGAAAGCAACCCAGAAGTCGCGAACACCACCTGGTTTCGTTGACGGCAGTTTCGATTCGGCCCATCACGCTACGAAGATTACACTAGGCACCTGCGGGGCCCGAATTCAATACCGGTCCGACCTGACGACCTCACCAACATTGCGGCAGCCCAAGGCCCAGAAGGTCTCAGGGTTCACCGAATTCTTGATGAAGTGGACCGAGCCGTCGGCGAAGGCGCAGTTCACTCCGCCGGCGTGGTTCGAGCCTGTGGCCCCGAGTTTTCCGCGCCGCATCGACAAGAGTGGACACAACGACGGGCCAGGGCTCCAACTCCTCGGTGGCTCATCAGGGATTGAATCGCTCGGGCGTTAACGGGCCGAGCGTGAGACGCGACACGGCATCGCGCATCCGCTCTAGCCGGGGACGAGAGCTAGCGGAGGCGGCGACATCGTTTTGTTCCCTCGGATCCACGCGTAGATGATACAGCTCCTCGCGTGCCGCGCCCTCGCGGCGGATGAAGCTCCAGCCATCATCGATCAGCGCGGCCAGCGGCCAGGGCCGACGGGCAGGGACCGGCGGTCCGGGACCGAGCGTTTCATTCGGAACGAGCTCGGCCAGCGCGCTCTCTCCGGCCGCTCCTGTGCCGGGCGATCCCGACGACGGTCGCCATAGCCTGGCGAGCGATTCGCCGGGAAGGGGCGAGTCGGCGCCACACCCCGCGATGTCGACGATCGTCGCGGCCAGATTGCGCAGGCTGGCCGTCTCCGCGACGACCGGCTTGATCCGGATCCCCGGGGGCGGGATGACCACGAGCGGGACGTGCAGCTCGGTCTGATACAGGCTCGACCCGTGCAGGAACACTCCGGCATGTTCTCCGAAGCTCTCGCCGTGGTCCGACACGAGGATGACCCAGGTCCGCTCCAGGGCCTTGCGGCGCCCGAGCTCGTCGAACAGCCGGCCGAGCTGCTCGTCGATCGACGCGACGCAATCGTCATAGGTGTTGAAGACGAACGCGAGCTCCTGCGGCGAGATCCCGCTCTTGTCCATGGTCCACCAGTCCTGGATGAGCCGATACTCGCGATCTTCAGTCGGTTTGGCGCCGAAACGGTGGACCCGCCGCGGGGAAAGCTGGTAGGGGGAATGCGCATCGAAATAGTTCAGGAATGCGAAGAACGGCCTCTCCGGTTGGGGGCGATGCGCCAGCCAGTCGAGGAACTCCCGGTTGACCATGGAGGCCTCCTTGCGGTCGGACTCGAACCGCTCCCGGACGCGGGTCACGCTCGCGTTGAGCCAGGGGAGATCGAGGGCGTCGCCGAGGGCCTGCCCGATCGCCTGCATCCCCTCGAGAGATTTCCGAATGATCGCGGCCATCCGGAACGGCGAGAGCTCGCGGAAGATGTAGTCGCGATAGACGGTGTAGCCGCGGCCGAGCCCCGAGTCGGCGGCGCAATACGACGTGTTGGCGATGAAGCCTGCCGTGGCATACCCTCGCTCGCCCAGGAACTCGGCGACCGTCGGCCAGGTCGTGTCGAGCGGGGTCCGCCAGCCGACCGACAGGTCGTGGGGCCATCGCCCGGTGAACATGCTCGCGTGCGAGGGTAGAGTCCACGACGAGGCCGAAATGGCGGCGTCGAACCGGCAGCCGCGCCGGGCCAGCTCGTCGAGCGCGGGGCTGGTCGGACGTCCGTAACCGTAGAGATCGAGGTGATCGGCGGCGACGGTGTCCATCACGATTAGCAGGACGTTGGTGGCCCCAGGCGGGATCGGCCGCCCCCGCTCGAGCTTCTGTTGGATCCGATCGGCCGCCCAGGGAACGGCCGCGAGAGCCGAGAGCGAAACCGCCAGGATCGGGGCGCTGTAAAGGACGACGCGACGGAAGGCGGGACCGTGCCGCTCCAGGATCGGCGACGAGGCGGACCGATAGGCCCAGGGCCACGAGGAGCCAGGCCCCGGCGTAGACCTGCGGTACGGCCACCAACAGCACGGGCAGCACGGTGAGGGCGCCGAGCGTCCGCGTGGCCGCCCAGCGGCCGGCCACGGGCACGAGCATCACGACCAGACATCCGAGCAGGCCGACGAGAAGCAGGAGCAGCAGGTCGGTGAGCGGGATCATCCAAATGAAATGACGGCTCATGCTCAGGAGCTGGTTCGTGTCGAAGAACCGCTTGCGCGCGACGATCGAGCCGACCTCGAGCAGGCCCGCGACCGCCCCGCACCACGCCGATAGGCCAAGGAGGGACGCGGGCCCGAGCCGGTCTGGGCGGCGATCGGGAGGACCGGGCTCGCCCGCACGCGCACGCCGTGATAATAATGAAACCAGGTTCATGGGAGGCTGAATTTGCGACTCCGGGCGGCTCGTGAGGACGCGGGTTGCAGGGGGTCTATCTCGGATCGGTCCAACCGCGCGGATCTTCATCATAGTGACCGGCCGACGGCTGGATCAAGCGAAGGACTGGTACGAATGGAACGGCCGATCTGGCGGCGCAGGGATTTATGGGCGGCAGTGGTCTTGCTGGCGATCGTCGTCGGGGGGCTCTCCTGGTGCGGCTGGCGCTGGTGGGAAGTACGGCGGGACCGAGACGAAATGGCGCGGATCGAATACGCGATGCAGGAGGGCCGGTACTCCACGGCCGCACGCGACCTGTCGAATCTCCTGGCCCGCAGGCCCGATTCGGACCGGGCTGCCTACCTGCTGGGCGTCTGCGAGAAGGCGCGCGGACGGCCGCGGGAGGCGGACGCGGCCTGGGCCCTGGTCCCGCTGGAATCGCCCTTCGGCGCGCGGGCGGTCACGGCCCGGATGGACATGCTCCTCGAACAAGGACGACTGTCCGGTGCCGAGGACCTCATCGGGCGTGCCGCCTGCGGCCCCGAGGGTTCGGCCCTGCGAGTCCTGCTGATCCCCACCCTCATCCAGGAGGGCCGTCGGCCCGAGGCCGAACGGCTGATCGAGTCGCGGTGGCGGAGCCTGGATGCGAAGGGCGAAGGGGCGTCGGAGCAGGCCATCAACCTGGCGCGGCTGCACATGGAGCTGCGCTGGGAGATTCCGCCGGTGGACGCGGTCCGTGGCTACTTCGAACAGGTCGGCCGGCTGGTTCCCGACGATGACCGGATCTGGCTGGGTAAAGCGAACCTGGCGATCCGGACCGGCTCCTTCAAGGAGGCGGCGCGTTGGATCGACGCCTGTCTCGGGCGCCGGCCCGATGATCCAACCGTCTGGCAGGCACGGCTGGACTGCGCCATGAGATCGAATCGGCTTGCCGATGCGCGGACCGCCCTGAAGCACCTGCCGGCGGCGCCGGCGACTCCCGCGGAAGTCCACCGCGTGTCGGCCGCGTTGGCGGCGCTGTGCGGCGATTTCGAACGCGAGCGGCAGGAACTGGCCGCCCTCATCGCCGAGGCCCCCGAGGACTTCGAGGCGCAAGAGCGCCTCGGGACGCTGGAGCGGCGGGGCGTCGCGAAGACGTTCGCCGCTGGGCTGCAGCAACGGAGGACGGAGATCGAACGCGACGAGGCGCGATATCGCGAGCTCTATCGGCGTAATCAGCCGGCGCGCGATGCCGAGGAGATGGCCCGCCTGGCCGAACGCCTGGGCCATCGCTTCGAGGCGACCGTATTCCTGACCGCCGCCCTGGCGGACGAGCCGGACCGCGCCGACCTACGGGAGGCCCTCAACCGCCTCGAGAAGGCCGCCCGCGTTCCGGACGACGCGGGCCGCCAAACCTTGTCCGACAGGCTGCCGACAGACTGCGGCGCAGACAAGCCGCCGAGAGGATGACCGTCAGCAGCCCGGGACATCGGGGCAGCGATCCCCATGATCTCGATGCGAGATCGACAGGGGCACCGGCGTCACCGATTACTTGGACGCCGGCTCGGCGCCCTTCTTCGCCGCCTGTCCTGAAATTCGATCGGCCTGTCTCTTGGCTTCTTTGGCTTCGTACTCCGCCACCTCGCCCTTGGCGTCCGGATGGGCAACCGTGGCGGTCCCACGCGGCGCTGTCGGGGTGCTCCGGTTGGTGACGCCGCCGTCGTCGCAGCCGGTGACTGGGATCGAGAGCACGAGCGCGACGCACAGAAGAACGAATCGCTTCATGAGAGCTCCTAGGTCGGGTGTGCGGGTGTGAAAAACCGACGAACGAATGATCGGCCGCACGGCCCCGCCGGTGACGAGGCCATGCCGAGCCGAGAGATCGTCAATACTGATCCGAGCTGATCACCTCACCGAGCCCACGGCTGCCGAGTGCCCACCACACATTCGGCGCGATGCTATTCTTGATGAAATGGACCGAGCCGTCGGCGAAGCCCACGTTCACACCGCCAGGGTGCAGGCTGCCGGGGGGGGCGCTACCGATCGCGGTCACGTAATAGCCCGCCCAGATCGCGTTGTGGTCTGTCGGATCCTGGGTGTTCGTGCAATTGATCTGGTTGGGCGTGCCGAAGTGATTGTACGACTGCCACATCAGGTAGTCCGGGAAGGACCCTGACCACAGCTCGGCGCTGCCGCAGTACCGGATGCCCTGGGTCCCCGGCGCGCTGGCGCAGGACTGGTACATGGCCAAAGCACCCACCTGTCCAGAGCCCTGGGCCGCCCCAACCGGGCTGTGGATGGAGCAGCGGTTCAGATTGGAATTGCCGAGGGCGTTGATGCTCTGCGGATACGGGGAGGGTATCCCCATCAATCGCTCGCTGACCAGACCGGTGTTCGACGTGCCGTCGGTGATCATGGCGATTTTGACCGGCCCCCAGCTCGCTCCCGGGTAGAGGTTCAGGCCCGGCGAGCCGTTCGACAGGTTGTTCGCCGACCCGATCATCCAGTTATTGGCCGGGATGATCGTCCCGCTCATCAGCGAGATCACGCCCGGGCCGCCGTAGTTGCCCACGTAGTTGGACCGGCCGGCAAAGGGGTAGCCCGCGACGAAGACCGTCTGATACTGCCCCAAGGTCATCGATTCCGATGGGCAGAGGAGGACGTTGAGGTTCGTTGAGGTCGCCGTCGAGTTCGCGTACGATCCAACCGCAGTACCACCGACGATGTCGAGGCTGAAGTTGATGGCATTGAAGATCGGCTGGGCCTCGGTGAACTGGAGCAAGCCGCAGATCCAGCTTGGGACTACGTCGACCTGGGTGGTGGGGCTCGCGTTCTGCGACTGCATCGGGAAGCAGGTGTTCGAGCTCTCGTAATTCATGCAGGCCAGGCCCAGTTGCTTGATGTTGTTCGTGCACTGGATCCGCCGCGCGGCCTCGCGGGCCGATTGCACGGCGGGCAATAACAGGGCGATCAAGACCGCGATGATCGCGATCACGACCAGAAGCTCGATGAGCGTAAACGCCGATCGAGCGCCGAAGCGGACAGAACGATTTGCTCGTATCATGGAAGCTCCCTCACCACCAAAAGAAATTACGAACTCAAGAAAAACTATGGACCTTGTTGACAACTCTCAGGTCGCCAACAAGTTGATAGCCGATGCAAGTAACTGGGTGCAATTCAGCCGGCCAAGCGGAGAGGGGAGCGAACCCGAACGGACTCTTGGGGATCGCCGTCTGGCGGCCTTCAACTCCGTGTGACGAGCGTGAACTGTTCGAGGAACATCAGGGAACGCGGCCCCTTCTCCGTCGAACCGGATTCCAGGCAAGAGCATCGCCGGGAATGCCTATCCTTGCAGCCACACGAACGCCAAAGTTTTTATTTAATACCACGAGTGCGATATCCATTTCAAGTACCCAACCCATGAATCCGTTGCGAGACGGTTCCATCGGTTGGCCGGCTCGACGTGGTTGCTGGTAGTAAGGGTGCCATGCGACAATCGAATGATGCCGGCGATTGGCGACCTTGCGATGACCTACCCGACGAGCCGATGATCATGTCCGACCGTTCCAGAGGCAGCTCAGTGCCCCGATACGATATGGCGATCGTCCCTGCAATCCGCTGGGCCGGCCTTACCTTTACGATCGCCATCTTGGCTTTCGTTTTCGCGCCGCGCGGAGACGCGGATGAGCCGAAGGACCGATCGGGCACGCAAACCGCGCCGACCCTCGAAGGGAGATTGCTGCCGCTCGTCCGGGCGCACAAGGGCAAGGCCGCCGTGGCCGTCAAGCATCTGGGCTCGGGTGAGACCTTCGAGTATCACGCCGGCGACGTCATGCCGACTGCCAGCCTCATCAAGTTTCCGGTCATGATCGAGGCCTATCGTCAAGCCGGCGAGAAGCAAGTCGACCTCGACTCGACGATCATCCTGCGCAAGCGCAACATGGTCGGCGGCTCCGGGATTCTGACGTATCATCTCTCGGAGGGTTCCACGCTCAAGCTGCGCGACGCGGTACGGCTGATGATTGCCTTTTCGGACAACACGGCGACGAACCTGGTTCTGGATGCCATCGGCATCGGCGCGACCGCGGCCACCATGGAGAAGCTGGGTTATCCCAATACCAAGATCCACTCCAAGGTCTTCCGGCGGGACACCTCGGTTTTCCCCGAGCGGAGCAAGCAGTTCGGCCTGGGGAGCACCACTCCCTTGGAAATGGTGCGGCTGTGCGCCGCGGTCTACCGCAAGCAGATCTTGAGCCCGCAGGCCTGCGACGCGATGCTCGCTCACCTACGCGCCTGTGAAGACAAGGACAAGTTCCCGCGGTTCCTGCCGCCTGGTACCAGGGTTGCCTTCAAGACCGGGAGCTTGGACGAAACGCGCACCGCCGCCGGAATCATCGAATGTCCGGGCGGGCCGGTCGCGCTCTGCGTCATGACCAGCGAAAATCAAGACAAGCGATGGGTCGCGGACAATGCCGGCAATCGCCTCTGCGCCGAGATCGCGCGGGCTGTCTACGACCAGTTCGACCGTGCCCCACCTTCCGGGCCGAAATCGCCGGCACGCCCGGAAGCACGACACTGATCCCGACAGCAAGCGCGCTACTTGAGCAGGTCCGGCAGCGCCTGAGGCTTCCCGTCTCGATCGACGCAAGCCAGGGTCGTATGTCCCTCCGCCAGGAGCACGCCGTCGCGCCAGACTTCGTACCGGTGGGTGATCTTGACATGCGTGACCCGCTCGACCGTCGTCCGTACCGTGAGCAGGTCGTCGTAGTAAGCGGGCCGCTTGAATTTGCACCCCACGTCCACGATCACGAGGTAATGGCCCGCATCTTCTACCTCGCGGTAGGTGATTCCCCGTTGCCGCAAGAGTTCAGTCCGCGCCATCTCGAAATAGATGAGGTAATTCGCGTGGTGCAAAAGACCCATGCGGTCGGTCTCGGCATATCGCACCCGGATCGCGACATCGTAGCTGTTGGTCATCGGGCATCGTCTCCAGAGAATCAGGCGGGATCCGTGAGTGGCCAGTGCCTAATGGCGCACGGCGCCGGCGCCGGCGCCGGAGGCGAGCGGATCGGCGACGGGCCATCCCGGGGGCCTGGTGATGACCATCAAGGGATAGGGATCGTAGGGCCACTGCTCACGATTGGGAATGCCCGGCTCGAACCCGTCGTTCACCCAGCGCTTGAAGCTCGCGACGCCATGTACCAGACCCTGAGCTTTCAGCCAGTCTTCGTATCGGTCGAGGTGCTCCGCCATGATCTTGCCGTCATTGACGCGGAGGAACAAGTAACCCAGGGCAAACTGGGCTCGCGCGTCCCGTACCGTGGCTCCGGGACGGAGCAGCTCGGCGAACGCCGCAACCAGTCCGGTGCGTTCGGAGCCCCATGCACAATGAATCAGGATCGGATAATCGGCCGTCTCGAGCGCCTCGATGATGGCGCGTAGCTGAATCCGCGACATCCATACACAGGAGGACATCGGAATATCGATTTGGGTGGCGCCGGCAGCGAGGGTGGCCTCGCGCTCGGCGGGATACCAGGCAAGCTTGGGATTTGGGCCTCTCAAGTTCAAGACAGTCTTGATCCCATACTCACCGAGCGTTCGAGCCAGGGCGGGCGCGGTCATCTGGCCCGATCGGTAGATCCGGCCGCGCTGGACCGTCCCGAAGTTGTAGGTCGCCTGGTCCCAGGCCACGTATGACCCGGCCGTGAGCACGATCACAGCGGCGATCCGTGCTAGCCATTTCGCAAGGCGACGTGCCGGCGCATTCATGGCGTACCCCTGTCAGGTCGGGAACCGTTGTTCGATTCAATGCATGCTGCAATCTGGCAAAATCTGCGATGAGCGCGCGGTCATTCTGGTCCGAGCTTGCACCAGGATTCGCCCACGGCAGCGCCGCAACTTCGGCCCAGGCGTCCTCCGCCGAGTAGCCTTGATGGCGGATGCGATAAGCCGCATGAACCAAGCTGGTGCGATGGTGACCAGCGACGCAGTGGAAGAAAACCGGCTGCCGCGCGGAATCGGCCAGCAGATCGGCCGCGGCGGCCATCTGGTCGAGCGTCGCGCGTGATCCGCGCATCGGAATCAACACCCAGCTCACTCTGGTCTCGGCAACCACCTTGGCTTGTTCCAGGTACTTGGGATCGTCGCGGTTGATCGCGGTCAAGGTCACGATCGTTTTGATTTTCTCGCGGGCGATGATCGACCGCAACGCATCGGGATGCTGCCACGCCCCTCTTATTAATCGGCCGGGAATGACGACTCGCGTGCGTTTTTCGGCCCCGCGATTGCACCAGGCAGTAATGCCCCAGCCCGCGCCGAAGACTGTCGCTAAGGCGATGCCCGCAGCCACCTTGTATCGGGATACACGTATCACTCTCGATCCTTCGAGACCATCAAGGGCGCGGCGGCCTGATCCGTATCGGCGGAAGATGCGAATTCTAGCCCGCGCTCCGCGGGGAGCAATCCCAACATCTCACAGGGTCTCGGGCAGCTCCGATGGAACCGGCCCAAGACTGACCGGGGCCGGCTGGCGTGATTGGTTCAGGTTCGCTTCAAGCCGGCTGCGAATTCCGCGTGCTCCGGCGAGCGCAGGCCCTGCTGCACAACTTTTACTGATTCTACGATGTTCCGCGCGTCGAAGCCAACGGAACGCTCGCCGTCGCACCCTCCAGTGGTCAGCAACCGGCGGGGCCCGGCAAAGTCACCCGGGGCTGTCGTCGGCTGCTCTGGCCGCTATCCGCAACTATTCGCGGCCCGCGGTCAGACGTTCAATGAAGTTGAACGAAACGTCCGGTTTCCCGCATGGGTGGACCGTGGCCAAAACAGACGAGCTTCGGCTCCAGCGCCGCGAGCCGCCGTGCCGATCGACGGTTCTGGGCCGGATCGCGTGAAAAAAAAGGCGGTGGTTCGCGCAGGCCAGGCCGGCCGGTCCGGAGACTCAGGTTGGCGAGGACATCGCCCACGACGAGTATACCGTCGGCTTCGCGCCAGAACGAGATATGGCCGTCGGTATGGCCGGGCGTCTCGATGACCGTGAACGTCCCCACCGCGTCACCCTCCTTCAAACGACGTGAGACCGGATGGGGAGGGCCAGCGAAAAACGGGCTGATCGTGCGATTGAACCAGTGACTGGGCATGCGGGCCTCGATCTCTCCGCGATTCTCCATCGCCGTCGCATCGGCATCGCCGCACCAGAGCGGAAGACCCATGGCAGTACAGACGGCGTGACTCGAGCCCTGATGATCCGGATGGGCGTGCGTGAGCGCGTGGCTGGTCAACTTCCGCCCTCGGATCTGGCGCAGAATCGAACGGGCCGACCAACAAGTGCCGGCGTCGATCAGCACGTCCCCCAGCAAATAGACGTTGATGGCGTACCGCGGGAAGCCCGCCAGAAGTTGGACGTCCTCGGCCAGTTGCTGCATGTGATGTTGCTTACCCTCGCAGTCTGGAGCCGGCATTGACCGATCCCGCTCACTGGGCCAGAATCCGCCCGACGCCGCAGACCCTCGTTTTCACCTCCGCCGGAGCCTACGATGATGGCCAGGAAGACCTTGATCGTCGAGAGCATCCTCGTCGTGCTGGCGATCGCAGTCCGCGCGGCCGCGGTCATGATCCTCCAGAGCCACACCGTTCCGCACAGTACCTACGAGCATGGGGAGATCGCCGCGAACCTGCTCGCCGGGCGCGGTTTCTCCATGCATTTTCTCGGCAATGACGGTCCAACCTCTCAACAAGCGCCGGTTTATCCAATTCTGGTCGCTCTGGCCTTCGCGATGGGTGGAGTCGATTCGCCGAAATCTTTGCTCATTCTGGAATTAGGTCAGTCGCTCCTGGGCGGCCTGCTCGTGCTGGGGACGTTGAAGCTCTCGCGCGCGATCGCCCCGAAGGAGCCCTGGCTGGGGTGGATCGCAGGCCTGATCGTCGCCCTTCATCCCACTTTGATCTACGCCGCAACGCATGTTCAGGTCGCCTTGCTCGCTTCGACCCTGCTGGTGTGGGCCCTGGTATGGGCCTACCTGACCGGTGCCAGCGGCCGCCATCGGGATGCACTGGTTACCGGCTGCTTGCTTGGCCTGCTCGCACTCACTGACCCAATTTTGTCACTCGCAGCAATTGGAATATTCTCCGCGGTCTGGACAGGACGAGCAAATCGACCAGACCGAAAGAGGGCATCATGCCGGCTCGCTGCGATCGTGCTGTCGGCGGCAGCGGCGTGTATTTTGCCGTGGTTGATTCGAAACGCCTGGGTTCACGGGGAATTCGTGGCGATCAAGAGCACGTTCGGGTACGCGTTCTGGCAGGGCAATTGTGGGTTGAGCGAGGGAACCGACAAGGTCGTCAGGCCGTCCGTGGAGCGGGTTCTTGCACGAGCCTCGTCGGCTTCGACCTTGAGTGGGGTCAACAGGGCGATCTGGGAAGCGCACCATGAGGCAGGCTATCTTGATGACATCGCCCTGACACAAGACGATCGGAACTGGCTGGGCACGTTCTCGGAGCCGGAACGCTCGCGGATTCTTTGCCGCAGAGCCTTGGTTGACCTCAAGGCCAACCCGTCTCGTTATGGTTGGCTGTGTCTGCGCCGGTTGCGGTATTTTCTGCTTTTCGATGAGACGAATCCCAAGACGCGCGTCCTGGCGTATCGACTGCCGCACGTCGCTTTGACCTTCCTGGCCGCCGTGGGCCTTGTGCTGGCCGGTCCGGTTCTGCGCAGGCAACTCGTCCCGACCATGCTGACGGCACTGGCGATCACCGTGTTTCATTCGCTGACGATCGTGTCGGCGCGGTTTCACGTTCCCATCGAGCCGCTCCTGGCCCTGTGGGGAAGTGCCGGCATTGGGCGGGTGATCGAATTACGCGCCCTTCGCGCCTCAACCTCTCCGCGAGACGACATCGAACGCATCCGGGTCGAAAACGGGTTTCTCGTTCCGGGTAGAATCGGCGTCCATCTCCTTGACGGCCCGAAATTGCATGCGAGCCAGAAGTAACCCGGTGAACATGGCCGAGACGCTGATGATCGCGGCGGATCCCCAGGCGATTCCCGGAATCGATTCGTCAAAGGAAACCGGCTGGTAGGTAATTGTGGTCAACCATGCCGCGAATACCGACACGATCGGCACCCCGGCCCCGATCGCCGCGACCCCGCGAGCCCGTCCCAGCACTTGCACAGGGTTCGCCGGCAGGCGTTCCTCCATCTCCTTCATCCGCTCGAGGTGCTCCCACTCGCGCCGCTGGTGGCGGTGCTTCATGAAGAGCGTCGTCGGAACCAGCACGAGCGGCATCAAGATCGCGGCGAGGGGGATGACCAGGACACTCATCGACTTCTCTCCATTCTCAAGTTGTTGCCGGTGGAAGCACAGGCGAGGCCGGTCGGACCGGACGCGCTGCGATTATGCGCGGGAGCTCACGACATCATAAGCGTCTTCCTCGACGAAGGGTTTGAGTTCTCCGTCTGTTGGGGACGTCGTCGATTCCCGGCTCGCCCGCCCCGCGATGATCGATCCCGAAATGACCGCCCCGAGGCCGACTGAGCTGGTGGCGAGCCAGATTCCGTCATGAAAGCCGACGCAGACGCTGGTAACCATCGCGGCAAGAAATGCACCGACGGGAACGCCCGCTCCGATGACCATCCCAACGCGAAGGGGAGAGAGCCACGATTCTCGGTAGCCACCGCCAGGAACCGTCCTTCCCAGCTCGAGCGCTTTCAACTGTGTCTCGTGTTCCAATCGGAGTTTCCATCGGTCGTGGCGAAAGTAAAGCAGCAGCGGCACCACAATCATCGGGAGGAACACCGGAACGCTCACGACCATCAGCAACAAGAGTCCTTTTATCGTCATCCTAACCGCCTTTCTCTCCACCGGGGGAGAAACGGCCACGACGTGCGCCGGTCAGTCGAACGCGACACTCGCGAGCCCAGATCTCGCGGCGGGACCGCCCATCATGGTAATGTGAGAGCCCATCTCGGTCCAAGGGTGTTGAGCGATCGGGCACGCAAGGAGCAAATGATGTCACGCGACCATCTCCTGGTGATCGACCAGGGAACCACGAGCACCCGCGGAATTGTTTTCGATACCCGGCTCTCCGTGGTTGGCCAGAGCCAGATGGAGATCCTGCCAACGTATCCCCGGTCGGGGTGGGTCGAGCACGATCCTCAAGCAATCATCAACTCCTTGGGCTCGCAGATCACCGGTGCCCTGCTCAGTGCCGGGGTCAAGGCCGATCGCCTTGCGGCCATCGGGCTAACGAATCAACGGGAGACCACGATCGTCTGGGAGCGCAAAAGCGGTAAAGCCGTCGCGCCCGCCCTGGTCTGGCAGGATCGGCGCACGGCCGAGACCTGTGACCGGCTCAGGGAGGAGCAAGCCTGGGTCTCGGAGCGCACCGGCCTGGTGATCGACCCGTACTTCTCGGCAACCAAGATCGCGTGGATTCTCGACCATGTCGCAGGCGCCCGGCAGCGAGCCCTGGCTGGTGATCTAGCCGCGGGAACGGTCGATAGCTACGTGATCTGGCACCTGACCGGGGGTAAACGATTCGTTACCGACGCCACCAACGCGTCCCGTACCCTGCTCATGGACTTACGGACGATACGCTGGGACGACGCCCTTTGCCAACTATTCGGAGTTCCCCCGGCAATATTGCCGGAAATCTGTCCGAGCTCGGGCGAATTGGGGTGGACCCATGGACTCGACTTCCTCCCGGACGGACTGCCGATCACGGGTGTGGCCGGCGACCAGCAAGCCTCGCTCATTGGCCAGGGCTGCGTGGCGCCTGGGCAAGCGAAATGTACTTACGGGACCGGCGCATTCCTGCTGGCTCATACCGGTGAGCGGATCGTACCGTCGCAGACCGGCCTGATCACCACTCTGGCCGCGTCGCCGCAACCCGGCCTTCCACAGTATGCGCTCGAAGGAAGCGTCTTCGTCGCGGGGGCGGCCGTTCAATGGTTCCGCGACGGCCTGCGACGATCGGGGCATCACCGGACATCAATCCCCTTGCGCTCGATTCCGACCCGGAAATGGACGTGATCTTCGTGCCGGCCTTCACCGGAATGGGCACTCCCCACTGGCAGCCCTCGGCACGAGGCACGATTTTCGGGCTCACGCGCGCCACCTCGGTGGCCGACCTGGCGCGCGCCACGCTCGAGGGAGTCGCCTTTCAGGTGGCCGATTTGATCGACGCCATGAACAACGACCTGGGCACCCCGCTTGGCGACATCCGGGTCAACGGCGGCATGGCCCGATCGGGCCCGTTCCTTCAATTCCAGGCCGACCTGCTCGGGATGCCGATCCGGCGCAGCCCCCAGACCGAATCGACCGCCGTGGGAGCCGGCCTGCTCGCCGGCCTGGGCGCCGCACTCTGGCCCGACGCCGGCCCGATCTACGAGCAACTCCAATCGGGCGGCCAGGAATACGTCCCCTCTCGCGACGCGACCTGGCGGAATCACGCCCAGGCTCGTTGGCACCGAGCCGTCGAGAGCGTGCTAAGGCATTATTCCTGATCATTCCCGGATCACCCGGTGCCAGAGGCGCTTGCGGGTATGACTCTGAGCCTCGCTGGGGTAGTTTTCAACCTCCGGTAAGGAGCTGATGCGATAAGGGCCCGAGCTGAAGAAGAAGTGGTCGCGCAGGCCTTCGGCATCGAGCATCGGGCCCGATTCCCACACCAGATGCCCGGATTTCGTCTCGTAGGCGAACATGAGCGCCTTGACCACGGCGTCCTGGCGGTTGTTCTCCGAAAACGTCAGCGACGAAGTGGAATTGGAGCTCACGACCGACGCCCCCGACAACGACGGAACGAGCCCCACCTGCGGCAAGCCCGATTTCGTGTTCCGCTCGTCGGTCCCATACGCCCCGATCGCGACTTCGAGAATCACTTGGGCATTCTTTTTGTCGTTTTCGATTGCGACCCCCTGCTCGGCCATGTTCCGGCGGATTGTGGCGATGATCCAATCCTTATCCACGACCGTGATGCGCTCGGGGTCCAGGAAAACTTTCGAGCCCGCCAGTGGGCTGAAGTCAACCCGGCAAAGCGCCGAATCCCAGGCCCCGGTGAGCAGAAGCTGCTCCGACCCGGAGCGCGGAGTGCCGGTCATCTTGACCGTCGTGCAGCCGCCCGAAAGCAGCGTCGCGACCAAGACGAGCAGTGTGAATATCCCCGCCTTCTGCTCGAACGTACAGGCTTTGGGCATGGCGATCTGGCATCCTTTACCAGAAAACGGCGACAGCAAGCCCTGATGGGAATTGAGGATCGGGCGAAGAGCGAAGTGTCAGCCCGCGGGCGGGCCCCGTCCGCATCGGTAATTCGGACGGGATTCTTGAATGACCGAAGTATAGCTTCGTCAGAGTGATCGGGCAACGTGACTGTGGATCGCTCACTTGTCGCGGCTGATCGTCTTGCCGCCGGCCAGGGCGGCCTGGGCCGCGGCCAGCCGTGCGATGGGCACGCGGAACGGGGAGCACGAGAACGTAGTCCATGCCGACCTTGTGGCAAAAAACGACGCTGTCGGGGTCGCCGCCGTGCTCGCCGCAGATGCCCACCTTGAGGTGCTCGCCGTGCTTCTCCTGGCGGGCCTTTCGACCTTTGACGACGCCCATTTCGATGAGCTGCCCGACGCCCTTGACATCGATTGTTTGAAACGGGTCGAACGGCAGGATCTTTTGTTCGACGTAGGCGGGCATGAAAGAGCCGATATCGTCGCGGGAAAAACCGAAGGTCATCTGGGTCAGGTCGTTGGTACCGAACGAGAAGAACTCGGCTTCTTCGGCAACCTGGTCGGCCGTCAGAGCCGCCCGGGGGATTTCGATCATGGTACCGATCAGGAAATCCACTTTTTGGCCGGCCTGCTTGAAGACTTCCTCGGCCACCACAAGCGCCCGCTTCTTGAGCACTGTGAGCTCCTCGACCGTGCCGATCAGGGGAATCATGATCTCGGGTAAGACGCTCTTTCCCCTCTTCTTGACCTCGATCGCGGCCTCGAGGATCGCGCGAATTTGCATGTCGCCGATCTCGGGAAACTTGATCGGCAGCCGGCAGCCGCGCAGGCCGAGCATCGGGTTGGCCTCGTGGAGCTGCTCGACCCGCCGCTTGACCTTCTCGACCGGGATGCCCAGTTGACGGGCGACCTCGGCCTGACCCGCCTCGTCATGGGGCAGGAACTCGTGCAGCGGTGGATCGAGCAAGCGGATCGTGACCGGCAAGCCGTCCATGGCCTCGAAGATTCCGATGAAGTCCTGCTTCTGATAAGGCGCGAGCGCTGCGAGGGCCTTCTTCCGACCCTCCTCGTCGTCGGCCAGGATCATCTTCCGCATGTCGACGATGCGCTGCCCCTCGAAAAACATGTGCTCGGTGCGGCAGAGACCGATTCCCTCTGCGCCGAACGACCGGGCCTTGGCGGCGTCTTCGGGTGTATCGGCATTGGTGCGCACCTTGAGCGTGCGGACCTTATCCGCCCAGGACATCAAGGTGGCGAAATGGCCCGAGATCGTCGGGTCGATGGTGGGCACCTTGCCGATCATGACGTCGCCGTTCGTGCCGTTGATCGTGATGAAGTCACCGACCTTGACCATCTTGCCGTTGATGTTGACCTCGCCTTTCATCTCGTCGATCGCGATGGCGTCGCAGCCGACGACGCACGGCTTGCCCCACCCGCGTGCGACCACCGCCGCGTGGCTGGCCTTGCCGCCGGTGGCCGTGAGGATGCCCTTGGCCAGGTGCATGCCCGCGACATCCTCCGGGCTGGTCTCCTTGCGGACCAAGAGAATCGGGGAGTCGGGATGTTTCTCATGGTGCTCGACCGCGGCCTCGGCCGAGAGAATGACTTTGCCGCAAGCCGCCCCTGGGCTCGCCGCGATGCCCCGGGCGACGACCGCTCCCTTGGCCTTGGGATCGAGCTGAGGCAAAAGCAGGTGATTCAGGCTGTCGGGACTGACGCGCCTGGCGCGGTCGCCTGGTCGATCAACCCCTCGTTGGCCATCTCAACGGCGATGCGGACCGCGGCCGACCCGGTGCGCTTGCCGGTTCGGGTCTGGAGCATAAAGAGAGTGCCATCCTGCACCGTGAACTCGATGTCCTGCATTTCCTTGTAGTGCGATTCGAGCTTCTTGCGGATGTCCATCAGTTGCTGAAAGACCTTGGGCATCTCGGAATGGAGTTGCGTGATTGGCTCCGGCGTGCGGATGCCGGCCACGACGTCCTCGCCCTGGGCATTGATCAGGTAATCGCCGAAGAACTCGTCCTCGCCATTGTTGGGATCGCGGGTGAAGGCGACCCCGGTGCCGGAGTTGGTGCCGGTATTGCCGAAGACCATGGCCTGGACATTGACCGCCGTGCCCAGGAGGCCGCTGATCCGCTCGATCCGGCGATACTGGACCGCCTTGTTGCCCATCCAGCTATTGAAGACCGCCATGATCGCCTTCCAGAGCTGATCCTTGGCGTCCTGGGGAAACGGCTCGCCCACGTGCTTCTCGTAAACCGACTTGTACCGCCGCACCAGCTCCTTCAAATCCGCCTCGTCCAGTTCGGTGTCGAGCTTGACGCGGCGCTCCTTCTTGAGAGCCGATAGCTCGTGCTCGAACTCGTCGTGATCCACGTCCATCGCCGTGGACCCGAACATGTCGATCAGCCGCCGGTAAGCGTCGTAAGCAAACCGCGCGTTGTTGGTTTTTCTGGCCAGTCCCTCGACCGAAAGGTCGGTCAGGCCCAGGTTGAGGATCGTGTTCATCATGCCCGGCATCGAGAGCGCCGCGCCGAGCGCACGCTGACCAAAAGCGGATCGGCCGCATTGCCAAACTTCTTGCCGACCCCTTCCTCCATGCGAGCGAGCCCCGCCTCGACCTGGGGCTTGACCTCCTCGGGCAACTTCCGGCCCTTTTCATAATACGCCGCGCAGACTTCGGTCGTGATCGTGAATCCAGGCGGCACCGGGATTCCAATCACGCTCATCTCGGCCAGGTTGGCCCCCTTGCCGCCCAGGAGGTCCTTCATGCCGGCCCTTCCATCGGCCGAACCGCCGCCAAAAGAATAAACGAACTTTTGTGTGGTAGCCATTGGCGTCTGGTCGCTCCGAATATCCAGTAATTTGAACCGCCCCCGCACGTGGGGCGATCTTTTGCCGAGCCGTTATCGCCAGAAACCCGCCGGGATTTCTCGTCCCGGCGGGCCCAGCATGTGCCATCATCACGTACCCGAACATTATCGTTTCGGGTATACACCGTCAAGCACCGGGACGATGTTCACTCGTGCGGAACGGCTTGCGTGCGGTCCGCGCCGATCAAGAGACGACTGCGCGGATTTGAAAGCCGCCACGTATGCCACGCGACAGGGACCGGCTTGGCCACGCGTTCAAGCTGTGTTCCCTTGAGCTTGCCGGCGATCGCCGTCAGGTTGTCCGCCTGCTCCATCCAGAGACTCTCGGTTCCCCGGTCGTAAAGGATGGGTCGCCTGTCGTGGAAATAGCCGCTCGCCGACATCGTCACGCGACGACCCCCGACGCTCGCGTCAAAGATCGAAAAAGCCCGGTCCGGTGGCGCCAGAATATTTCCAGTGACCAGGAACGGCTGATCCTCCACCACGTCATTGATCACTTCGACTTTCAACAGGACCGGGACGGGATACACGCATTGGCGGCCCGCCAGGACCTGGCCGATGACCATCACCTCGCCCGGCAACCTCCGCCAGATCGTACCGCCCTCGGTCTCGACCTTGGGATAGTCGATGGCCATGGCGATGGATTGTTGGTGCGGAACGAAAAGCCCGCCCGGATCCACGTCCCCGGCGGCGGTGCGATACCAACGATGTCCCACTCCGTCGACCCACTTTGCCCAGATAAGAATCGATTTGCCTTCCTGGCGATACCACGGCTGGGGCCGTTGCGCGTAAGTGAGGCGCGGAAATCCCGGGATAGCCCATGACGGCGGACCGGTCGGCGTCGGCGATCTCTTGTCGGAGAAAGTCGTACTCCCGCCAGAGTGCGCGCGCCTCCCAGAGCACGAACAAGCTCACGATGCCGATCAGGCCCGCGATCAATGTGCGGATGAAATGGCCGGCGAGGAGCTTCCAGCCGCGCTGGGCCCGCGGCCCGGCGACAGACTGCTCTACCTTTGTCTCGAGCTGGGTCATTGGAGCGACCCTCCGTCCGGAGTGAAATGCCAAGCCGAGCGGCGATTCGCAGGGAACGGACCAGAGGCTCTTTATGACGCGGCAGGGGCGCCGGTCAACGGCCCACTTCGAAAATAAAATGGGCCGAGTCCGCCTGATCTGAGGTCACCGAAAAACGCCGGTCGCTCCCGGAACGGAGCGACCGGGCTACTGCGCTTGGGCGAGACCGGAGCGGGGCCGATCAGGTCTTGGCACCGGACTTGGCGAGGATTTGCGCCTTCTTGACGAGTTCCTCCTGAAATCGGGAGGGAACCTTCTGATATTTGAGAAACTCCATACTGAAGCTTCCCTTGCCCTGGGTCATGCTGCGCAGGTCGTTGGAGTAGCCGAACATCTCGGCGAGCGGAACTTCGGACGTGATGACGGTGTAGCCGGATCGAGATTCGGTGCCGAGGATAATGCCGCGCTTGGAGGAAAGCGCGCCGGTGACGGGCCCCTGAAATTCGGTCGGGATTTCGACCTCGACCTTCATGATCGGCTCCAGCAGCACGGGATCCGCTTTCTTGAACGTCTCGCGGAAGCAGTCGCGGGCGCAGATCTCGAATGCCATTGTTGAAGAGTCGACGTCGTGGTACGTGCCGTCCTCGAGCCGCATATGCACGCCGATGACTTCGTAGCCGGCGACGGGGCCCTTGTGGAGCGACTCACGGAAGCCCTTTTCGACTGACGGGATGTACTCGGTGGGGATCCGGCCGCCCGTGACCTTGTTTTCGAAGATGAAGGGCTCGGGCGATTGGGGATCGAGCGGCAGCAACTTGCCGACGATATGGGCGTACTGGCCGGCGCCGCCGGTCTGCTTCTTGTGCTTGTAGTTAAACGGCGTCTCGCGCGTAGGGGCTTCGCGGTAGCTGACCTTGGGAGCGCCGACGGTGCACTCGACCTTGTACTCCCGGCGGATCCGCTCGACGTAGATTTCGAGATGAAGCTCGCCCATGCCCGAGATGATGGTCTCGCTGGTCTCGTGATCGACGTGGACCCGGAAGGTGGGGTCCTCGCGCATGAAGCGGCTCAATGCCTTGGCGAGCTTGTCGTAGTCGGCCCGCTTGTTGGGCTGGATCGAGAGATCAATTACCGGCTCGGCGGCGAAGATGCTCTCGAGCGAAAGATCGGTCCCCTCCGAGCAATAGGTGTCGCCGGTGGCGCACTCGATGCCCATGACGGCCACGATATCGCCGGCCGAGGCCGAGTCGATGTCTTCCTTCTGATCGGCGTGAACCCGCAGGATGCGGCTGATTCGAGCCCGCTTCCGCTGACGCGTGTTGTAGTAGAAGGACCCCTTGCAGAGCGTCCCCTGGTAGATGCGCACGAAGGTCACCTGGCCGAACGGTTCTTCAACCAGCTTGAACGCCATGGCGACCAAGGACGCATCGGGATCGGGCGCCAGGGGCACCTCGGCGCCGCCGTTGTGGTGATCCTTGGCGAACACTTCGCGGTCGAGCGGGCTCGGCAGATAGCGAGTCACCGCGCCTAGGAGCGGCTGAACGCCCTTGTTGCGATAAGCCGATCCAACCAGCACGGGACAGATCTGTTGCGCGATCGTGCCGTCGCGAATCGTCTTGTGGATCAGATCGATCGGGACCTCGCTCTCTTCGAGCAACAGGCCCATGATCTCATCAGAAAGCATCGAGAGGGCTTCGAGCAGCCCTTGGCGGGCGCGCTCCGCGGCTTCGACCATGTCGGCGGGGATGGCCGCGGCACGAACCGTCTCGCCCTTCTCGCCCTCGAAGTAGAGCGCCTGGCGATCGATGAGATCGATCACGCCCTCGAAGTTGGACTCAATACCGATCGGAATCTGGAGCGGAATGGCCGTAAGGCCAAGCTTGGTCTCGAGCTGCGCGATCACGTTGGCCGGATTGGCGCCGGTCCGGTCCATCTTGTTGATGAATGCGATGCGCGGCACCGCGTATCGCTTCATCTGCCGATCGACGGTGATCGATTGCGACTGCACGCCGGCAACTGCGCAAAGCACGAGAACCGCACCGTCGAGAACGCGCAGCGAGCGCTCCACCTCGACCGTGAAGTCGACGTGTCCCGGAGTGTCGATGATGTTGATCTTGTGGTCGTTCCAGTGGACGGTGGTCGCGGCCGAGGTGATGGTGATCCCTCGCTCGCGCTCCAGCTCCATGTGGTCCATGACGGCCCCCTCACCCTTGACCTCCTTGATCACGTGAGTGCGGCCGCTGTAATACAAGACGCGCTCGGTGAGCGTGGTCTTACCCGAGTCGATGTGGGCGGAAATGCCAATGTTGCGTAGATTGCGAAGGTTTTCCATGATCCAAAATACTCGGCATCCGTTCGTAAGGGTGGAACGCCCCCGCACGGGCACGGGAGCCACGTGTTGATACAAAGCAGCCTAATCAGGTTCAACCCGTCGTTCCAATAACGGGCTGAAAGGCATGCCGGAGGGCTCGGTGGGCACACCAAAATCCGTCTGGATTAGACTTTAATCAATTTTGGTGTGATGCATGGGAAGAGTCCGAGAAATCCTGATGAATGCGAGCACGCTATTCTAACAGGTACGTCCATGTGGTCAAGTTCGAATGTGTGATCCAAGGTATTATACGCAATCCGAGCCGCTTTTGGTGGATAGATTCGTGAAAACCTGATCCGATTGACGACGTGGCTTCCCGAAGCGCGACAGATCGTTTCGAACCGAATTCGAGCTCATCCCACTGGATGCGAACAACCGAATGAGTTTAGACTATACATATACTGCTTGGCGGCCGTCGACTACAAACTGGGGAGCCACCGTCAAGCAGTTCGACGCTAACTCAGCATAGGGAATTGCGCAGCGATCATGCCGTCGCGGTCCTCATGGATGCTCATGCACCACCCAGGTAGATCCGCGCGGCGCTGACGAAGATTTGAGTTGCGGTCGAGTGCCCGTTCCCGACGAGGAGCGCACGATGCAAATTGCCCTCACCGGCAACAGAGCTGACAACAAATTCGGGCTGGTCCATCGCCGTCCGTTCGACTCCCCGGCCGGATTCAAGCTGCTCGTGCCGGGCTGGCCGCAGCTCTTCTGGGACCAGCGCGAGCGCGGAATGGTCCTCTTGGGCTCGTTCATTCTGGCGATCCTGGTCGGGGTCTGGACGTGGGGAACGTACCTCGGATGGGCGTTCTTCGCGTTCGCGTTCCTCGCTCAGGTAACATCCACCACCGATGCACTCCGACAAAGCGCATTCCCGGCGTATTCGAGCCGGACATCGCTCATTCTGGTATGCTCGACCCTCGGTCTATTCGTCTACCTGCCGGCGACACTCATCGTGTCGCTATTGGCACTGCCATGCTTTTCCGAGCCCGATACCGGAACGGGTTACGCCGTCAATCGCTGGGCATATCGCCACGCGACGCCGCGACGGGGCGACTGGATCTGGGCTCCGCTCCACTCTCACGGAACGCCACACGCGGCCCTGATTGTCGCCACCGGCGGGCAGGAAGTGGAATGGACCGGCCAGAACTGGCGGATCGATGGGCTGCCGTGCCCGCTGCGAGGGGCTCTGCGCTTGACCGCCTGGCCCCAAACCTGTCGATTCCACGTCCCCAGCGATCAAATCCTTGTCGAGCCCGAGGTGCCCGATGCATCGCAGTCGGTGATCGGCCCCCTCGTGCTCGTTCGATCCACCGCGATCCTCGGGCGAGCGTGGGCCCAACTCTATCCGATGCGGGACCGCCATCTGCTCTGATCCGAACCGGCGCAAGCCTGAACGGCCACGGAATGCATCTCACTGTGCGTACAAGCACACCAGCATTCACAAGTCCGAATCCGGAAAAAAAAGACGTAACGGCGACAAGTGCGCGATCGCTTGATATCATCGGGAAGGTGCGAGCGAATCGGCGTTGGGGGTCAGGCTTCGATGCGGCCGATCAGGCCAGTGCGGTGCATACCGGCCGGATGCCGTGCTAGGTCGGCGTTGCCTGGGGGGAGACAAGCAGAGTGTTAGACAGGATCTGGGCTCCCTGGCGGGCTCAGTACATCCAGACGGCTTCCAATGCGGCGCAGTCGAGCATCAGTTGCTTTCTCTGTCGCGGGCTGGCAGAGGAACACGACCGGGACAACTTGGTTGTGGCTCGCCGGGCCCATTCGCTCGTGGTTTTGAATCGTTATCCCTATAACAACGGGCATCTTCTGGTCGCGCCTCGCGTGCATAAGGGGGAAATCGGCGAGTTGGAGGGGCCTGAGCTCTACGAGCCGATCGAGACGATCCAGAAAATGATCCGCGCCCTGGACCGAATGCTCCAGCCGCAGGGTTATAACATCGGTCTCAATCAGGGCAAATCGGCTGGGGCGGGGCTTCCGGGACATCTACACTGGCATATCGTACCACGGTGGGACGGTGACACGAATTTCATGCCGATCCTTGGCGACACCAAGGTTATTGTCGAGAGTTTGGGCGAGTTTTATGACCGGCTGCTGGGTGAGCTGGAACATGACCTGACGTGAACGCCGAGCCCGCTTAACTCGACTGGAACCGTCCTGCGAGGAAAATAATTCACTCAAGCAACTCGCGTCGGACTGCAATACCGACCAGGTGAGGAGAGGTACTCCGTCATGCTCTTGGTTCTGATCCGGGTCGTATTCATGCTGGTCGTCGCCGCGCAGGGCGTCTTCGCGGCGAGAATCGTCGCCGAGAATCAACTCGCGAATCCGATCCTTACCTTCATCGGCCTCATGATCTGCGCCGTCGCGGTTGTGGTGGGCGACCTGATGACTCCGCGCAAGCGCATCGCGACCATCTCCGCCGTCTATTTCGGGGTCATCGTCGGTATTTTTCTGTCGAACCTGATCAATGACGCGTTTCAGCCGACCTTGCAGCTTTATCTTAATTCCAAGGTTCACGTGACGTTTGCCAGGTTCATCACAATCTTCATCTGCTACGTCTGCGTGACGACCTTGCTCCAGACCAAAGACGACTTTCGGTTTATCATCCCCTACATGGAATTCTCCAAGGAGGTCAAAGGCGCGCGCCCTCTGGTGCTCGACACGTCGGTCGTCATCGACGGCCGCATCGCCGACGTCGCCGAAACTGCGCGTGCTCGATCAGCCGCTGGTCGTTCCGCGGTTCGTACTCCAGGAGCTCCAGGGCATCGCCGACAGTTCCGACAAGCTCAGGCGCAATCGGGGCCGCCGCGGGCTCGATGTTCTCAACAAGCTGCAAAAATCGCCCGGTGTCGAGGTCAGAATCCACGACGCCGAGATTCCGGAGCTCGCGGGAATCAAGGAGGTCGACCAGAAGCTCGTGGTCCTGGCCAAACACCTGGGCGGCCGGGTCGTCACCAACGATTACAACCTCAACAAGATCGCCAGGCTCCAGGGCGTCGAGGTCATCAATCTCAACGATCTCGCCAACGCCATGAAGCCGATCGTGCTGCCCGGAGAGTTTCTTACCGTCAAGCTGCTCAAGCGGGGCGAAGAGCAGGGCCAGGGCGTCGGCTACCTGGACGACGGCACCATGGTCGTCGCCGAGCACGGCGCCCACCATCTCGGCGAGACGATCCGCTTGACCGTGACGAGCGTCCTCCAGACCAGCGCCGGCCGGATGATCTTCGGCCGCATCGACCAGATTCAGCCTTCCAAACCAGCGTTCACGGCCGGATCCGCCCCGCCTCCACCTGATAACCAGGGCCCCCCAGGTCCGAACCGGCAGACGCACGCATAAGACGAAGTCGCTTCAACCTCGTTCTGGTCAAGGGGACGGGAGTCTGTCCAGCACCCGGCAGATCAGTCCGAACCCGGGGGCTTCTATGGCTTGAGCTCGAGCGAGCCAAGGTCCAGCGGCGCGTCGGACCGGCCGCCGGGGATCTCGGGGACGATGATCTCGGTGTCGATGCTCGCGAGCTCCTGCCCGTAGGTCCCGGGCTCGCGCATCTCGGCGCGGAGCCGGTACTTGCCGGCCGGAACGTCCTCGATCCGGAAGCCGCCGTCGGGACGGACGTTCGTATCGAAGGTGCACTCCGAGCTGGAATAGGCCTCGCCCTCGGCGGTCGCCAGCCAGTCGGCCAGCCACGCCTCGCGGTCCTTGCCGGTGAGATCCTCGGGAAAAGGCGGCTCGGGACGGATCCGCTCCAGGGTTTGATTGTGGTAGGGAAAGATGGCGCCGGCCTTGAGCCGGGCGGGCAGCGCGAAGCGGCCGACGACCGGACGGCCGGTGCCGCCGAGATCCACAACAGTCGTCCTGTCCGGTTTGACCGTGACGGTCCGGGCGCAGCCGATGCCCACGTGGAGGCTCGACCGCTCGAGCGTGAAGATTCGACGCACGCAGAGCCGCCCGGGGATGACGCGCTCGAATGCGTAGCGGCCCCGGGCGTCGGTTTTCCGTTGCTGGGCCTGCGTGATCGGCATGGCCTCGTCCGGGGCCCAGCGGTTGTCGGTGTCGGAAAGACGGACCTGCACTCCAGAAGCTGGTCGAGTACCGATCTTCACGATCCCCTCGATGCGCGCCCACGGTTGGATCGTGAGAGGCGATCTTCCGGCGAGCGCTCTCTCGTCCGCCTCGGCGAAGCCGCTCTCGTGATCGACGAACACGCGAAACGGCTCAGTCTGGGCCGAGAAGCTGAACCGGCCGTCGGCCCCGGTGAGAACCTGGGGGTAGCCCCCCTCGTGAAATTTGCCGTTGCAGAGCTGGGCTCGCAAGGATTTCGTTGACAGGACCACCGCCGCGCCCGCGAGCGGCCGGCCGGCCAGGCCGCGAACCACCCCGGATGGGCCGACCCCGGGCTCGAGCCTGACATCGAACGCGACATCCCCAGCCTCCATTCTGAAGGGCTCCGACGTTGCCGGCTTGTAACCCATGGCCTCGACCCGCACCGCCACGGCCGCAACAAGAGGGTGCGAGTACTCGACCTCGTACTTCCCTCCGGTGAAGTTTGTCCATGGCCCGCCGCGCACCCAGTTGACGTTGCGCAGGGCTCCGTCCCGGTTCGCGGATCGATCGTAATCGCCATGCACCACCGTGAAGCGCTCGATCAGTTGCCCCGTTCTGACATCAGTGACTTTGCCCCGAACGCGCAGCGGCGGGTACATCGTCACCTTGGTTTCACCCGTGTCTGCCCGGAACGCCCGCTGACCGGCCATGGTGTAGCCCGGTCTGGTCAATGTCAGGAGCACTGGTTCGGCCGGAGCCGAATCCCAGGTGAAGCGGCCAGAGGCGTCGGTCTTCGTGGTCCAATCGAGCGAGGAATGCCCCTTCCAGTTCATGGCCTGGACGGTCACGCCGTCGAGCGGTCTGTCCTCCGGGTTGACGACCCGTCCCCGGATCACGTGGCCGGGCCCCAGCCGGAACTCGACGGGTTTCATTCCCGGCGCGACGACCACATCAGCCAGCTCCGGCGCGCGGCCAGGCGACTGCGCAGTCACCGTTTGCGTGCCGGCCGGCACTTGACCGAACCGGAAGCGCCCCTCCGCATCCGTCAAAGCGCTCGGAAAGCCGCGCTGCATGATCTGCCGATCAGCACCCAGCCCGATCCGGGCACCGGCGAGCGGCCGCCCCTCTTCGTCGGCGACCCTGCCCGCGAGCGCGAGCCCTAGATCAAGGATCGTCTCGGCCTTCTTGGCCTTGAGCAGGAAATCGCTCGGCTTCGAGAAATCGCGTGGCATGAAGGTAGGTACGTAGTCGGGATGGGTAACCTTGATGTACACAAAAACTCCAGCCCGTGGGCATCTCGTTGTACCGCCAGCGCCCTCCGCTGTCGGTCGTCACCTTGACCTCGGGCACGTAGCTCCAGTTCGCCGAGCCGTCGGCTCCCGCCCGTGCGATGATGATCACCGTGGCGCCAGCGATCGCCTTGCCGTCGCGCGCCTTCACCGTGCCGCCGATCGTGACTCCACGCTCCATCTCGATGGTGTGCTCGCGGGGGATGGCGGCCCCTCCCGGTTCGAAGAATGGGCCATATCCCCGGTTGTTCGGGTCTTTCTCGGCCTGGGCCACGACCACTGGCGTGCTGGCTTTCAAGGGACTACGGGGTGGATCGGCGGCGAACCCGCCACGCGCGATCGCGACGGCAAGCACGGCAAGGCCGACCGTCAGGAGCGCGCCGGCGACGAGCCTCCGTACGTGAACCGCAGTCCAAAGCGATGACCTGGCCAGGGCGATCGTCGCGGCAGAGACGCCGGCCGTCGCGAACCACGGCTGGCCAGCGGCAAAGGCCCTTGCAGCCTCCGCTGTGGTTTTCACCCACGCGGTAGATGGGAACAATGAATTCGCAAGCGGGGGAAGAACCGCTGGCAAGCTCGCTCCCCGCCGGGCCAGCCGGTCGCGGAGGCGTTCTTTCGCCCGGAGAAGCCGGCTCTGGAACGTACGCCGCGGGCAGCCCAGCCACTTCGCGGCCTGCTCATGTGAAAGGCCTTCAAGGTAACAAAGCGCGACGGCGGACCGGTAGATCACGGGCAACGCGTCGATCTCCTCGTAAACTTCCACGCAGGCGTCGGAGACGGCCGGCGCCTCCGTTTGTCTTGCTGTCATCTCCGCCCTGCTTCGCTCATGCTTGCGGCGGCGGGCCTCGTCGCGCCGGGGTCGCGCCGCAACCCGTCGGGCCACTCCATAGAGCTAGCTTGCCGCCGAGTCGCGCCGGCGGACCGATCTGGCGCGACGATCCAGGACCAGAAAGACGGCCTGGGAGGCGTCCTCGGCATCCTGCGTAGTGCCCAGGGCGCCACGGCAGACCCGCATCACCATGGGCCCGTGCCGGTCGACCAAGATCGCAAACGCCGCCTCGGCCGACCTAGCGTCCCCGGTCAGGAATCGGGCCAGCAATTCGCCGTCTGTCAACGTGCCCAGGACTCCTTGGTGGAAGAGCGTTGTGAGCTGGGTGTGTAGATCGGTGAGTGTTTCGGTCGCCATCGGATCATCTCCGGGGCCCTCGGTTCTTCTGGATGTAGTTTCCCGTCGAGGCACCGATTGCTGCAACTTTTTTCGTTTTCGGGACGCTTTCCAGGCGGTGAGCCACGGGGTGGCTCCGGGCCGGTGTTCGGTCGATGCCTGCCGCGGCTATCGGGCCGAACGTTCGAAAGCGAAAGTCGTCAGTCCTGCGAAGCTCGCCGCTGCTCCTCCCAGAAAATCGGTATCAGAACATTTTATTTTTTTATCCATCATAGCCATACCTCTCAAACTGTCTCATTTTGTCTGACGGGCAAGAAGTGTCGAGACTGGTGGCGACGACGGAGAAATAGACAACTTACATAATGTGAGTGACAAAATAAAATGTTCTGATACAGATTTAAGGAGCCCCGGTAGTCTTTGTTTGCCACTTCTCGCTGAACGCCACCGGAATCTCAGGTGACGCGGCGTGGTTGTATTCCGTTATTGCGACGGTGGTTGCGACGCGTGAGCCTTCTCGCGGGGTCGGCCGGTTTCGCCTTGGCGTCCGGCGGTGACCAACGGCTCCAGATCTCATCGAGTATCAGTACTACGAACCTCACCAGCGTATTCCGGCGCCGCCACTTGTACGGCGCCTTCTCGAAGAAGCGAACCATTCGGTTGGTACGCTCGACACGGTTGTTGGTGCGGGCCCGCTGGCAACCGGGCTGTTCTGGTACGCCATCAGCTTGGGGAACTTCTCATCATCGAATTGTTCGACACGGATCAACCCGCACGATCGCGATGGGGCGAAACGCCATTCTGGCAGCATTGGTGAGTCGGACCGGTTATTCCGTCGTCCGACCGCATACTCGGCACATACTTGGCAAACTTGGCACCCGCTAGAGCGTGCCCACTATGCCAAGTATGTGCCAAGTATGTGTCGAGCACGGTCGGCTGCGATGCTTTAGCCTTGGGCTAGGGCCGGGTTCGTCCGGGCAGCCTTGTCGGGCTTGCCGTGACAAGCGTACCAGTCGGCCAGATGCTTGCGCGCCGCTGCGACAAACTCCGCGTCGTCGATATGCCACGCCTGCGAATCTCCATCCTCTCGCGCCATGAACGCCAGGATCAGGACCAGTTGACCGAAGCGATGATCAGGGCACGCGGCGCTCAATTCCTCGATGAGCTTGAGTAATTCACGGCGGGTGGCGTCAATCATGGTAAGTTGTCTCCGACGACACGTGTCCGTCCTTCAACCCTGGGTGGCGGCTTGAGTCGTCGTTCGCTCCGCGAAAGAACGCGCTTTCGCGGAGCGAAAGCCGACTATCCAGCCTGACATACGACGCACGCGCCGTCGTCCGACCGCATACCCGGCACATACTCGGCAAATTCTGGCACCCGCAAAAGCGTGCCCAGTATGCCCGGTATGCCGAGTATGGGGGAGGAAACAGCGACGCTCGGAAGGAATGGGTGCATTTCGTTTCGACGGACGCCGGAAACAAACGGTGGCTCGCTACCTGTCAGGACCTGTCGTCACGACGAGTACCGGGCGATGCCCGGATGAAGGCTCTCCCATTCATAAGATTAGCGCCAGTGGTGGTTTAGATACAATCCCCACTTCCTTTCCCCTCGAGGGCGTGCCGGCCGGCTCGTTGGCACGGGGCTTTCTACCGTGGAGGGCAAAACGGAAAAAAACCAGCGGATTCCTCTCACTGGCTCTCACTGACTGCCATTTCCGGAGCAGATTGCCAGAGCGAGTAAGCCCAGCTTGCCCTTTCGCCGAACCCTTGCCCGCGGGCGGAGTTGCGCCCTGATGGCCCCGTGCTGCTTGGGCCGCTCAGGCGACCGGCAGATCCAGATTCAGCGGGACGGATTGCCAATCCGGCCTCCAATTGCTCGGCAATCGGTATGTTTTCATCCGCCGCTCGCCTATGTGTTGAGCATCGCGGCCTACGTTGCACGACTGGATAAATCTTTCAACCGCCAAAAGATTCGTGATCCCGGTCCGAAGCCTTGTCGGTAGGCCGTGACGCCGACCCGTTCCTTGGCTCGCCTCAGGGCATCACGCGTAAATCCGGCTTGTCGGCCGGCGTTCATGACTTGGCCGTGAAGAACGGGCCCGGCGGCCAGCATCTTCCGCAGCCACTGGTCACATTCTCGACCGAAAGCCGCCTGCTCTTTCCCATCGGGTGGGCTCGCGAGCGGCCGCAACGAGTACTCAACTGCGGTTGGCACAGGTTCGTCGCGCCAGGTGACCTCCGGGCCTTTGCCCCGGTCGTCGATCACGTATGCCAAGCTCGGGGCGGGAGGCGCGACGTTGCCTCCGTTATCGAGCATGAGCACGCGCCGGCCCGTCGGGTCTGAGGAGTCGGCCGCGAACAGGTAGTTGGCGCGGCACGCTCCAACATAGGCGATCGAGCCCAGGACTCGATGCTTGCCGTTAGCCGAGCCTCCTTTGGTCAGATGGCTGACCAGCACGACGGCTGCGCCCAGCCGCTCGGCCAGCCTCTTCAAGGGCGTCAGCACGCCGCGCAACGCGGCGTTGCGATTGTCGTCGACGCCCTTGAGATAGGCCGACACCGGGTCGATCACGATCAGCCGGCAGTCCCCCAGCCGGGTGGCGGCGAGCGTGATGGCGTCGACGTCGGCGCGCAGGGTGGGCACGGCCTCATCGCCGTTGGCGCGAACGACCGATTCGAGGATGTGCACCTTCGCCAGGTCAGCGCCGGCCGCTGTGAGTCGAGGTACGATCGTCCGAGCTGGATCGTCCTCGGCGCTCATGAGGATCGTGCTTCCCGGCCGGTTCGGTGTTTCGCTCGAGGGCAGCGGCAGCCCGCGCGACAGGGCTGCGGCCATGGCCAGGGTGACGTAGCTCTTGCCCAGCTTGGGGTCGCCCGCGAACATCGTCATCATCCCCAGCGGCACCCGCCCCGTCCATAGCCACTCGACTTCGCGCGGCTCCAGATCAAGCGCTCGCGTCATCCGCACGCCGAGTTCCGATCCCGTCGGCTCCGAATGTCGGGTGGCCAACGCCAACGCCGGCGCCGGGCGATCCGGAGGGGCCTGCGGTTCCATCGGGTCGACAAGGGCATCGGCCGCCGGCTCTGGATCGGGAGCCCGATGCCGGATCGCAGGACGTTCGAAACCCCGAGCCAGGAATTCATCCCAGATCGCCCGTCGCTCGTCTGGGCCGGCCACGATCAGCCGCTCGGCCAACGGCCGCAACGCCGGCGATGTCCGGCTCAAGTCGTGCCCGACCAAGGATCCCTCCGGCTCCCCATTGGCGATCCGGGCCAACAACAACGCGTCCGAGCCAAACATGACCACCCCAGAGCCCAGGTCTTCCGACTGGCGCGAATTGAGCGCCTCTTCCGCCCCCACTTCCGCCAAGACGCGGCAGTGAACGCCACTTCTTGCCTAATTAAGATCATCTGAACGGCGGGTTGAACTGAAGAAAATCCTGAAGAGTTAAGTTGTCTCCGACCTTGGGGTGATGGCCAGCCGGCGGCTTGAGGTCGCCCGCTACTTTCGCGGCGCACAAAAACGTCCTTTCGCGGAACGAAAGGCGACACTCAATTTCGCGCCGCGCGTTTGAGCTGCTCGCGTCGTTTTCAACCCGACGGGAGTGCACCCTCCGCCCGCAAGCAGCGCGCCATCTGGCGTACCGCCTGGCGCAGGCGATGCGCATTCTCGACCAGGGCGAGGCGAAGGAAGCCCTCGCCCGTTTCGCCAAAGCCGCGGCCGGGGCTCACGGCGACGTTGGCTTCCTCGAGCAGCTTCATGGCAAAGTCGATCGAGCCGGTCGTGGTGCGCCAGGGCTCGGGCATCGCCGTCCAGACGAACATCCCGGCGCGCGGTACTTCAACACCCCACCCCAGGCGCTTCAGTCCACGCACCAGAGCATCCCGTCGGCTTTGATATTCGGAAATCTGCGCAAGGCGGGCGGTTTCTCCGTGCCGCAAGGCGACGATCGCGGCGACCTGAACGGCCTGGAAGATCCCGTAGTCGTAGTAGCCCTTGATTGCTTTGAGCGCCCCGAGCATGTCGCGGTTGCCGGTTGCGAACCCCACCCGCCAACCGGCCATGTTGTAGCCCTTGGACATCGTGGTGAATTCGCAACCGACGCTCTTGGCCCCCTTGACCGAGAGGAAGCTGGGGGGCTGGTATCCCTCGAAACCCAGGTCGCCGTAGGCAAAATCATGGATCACGAAAAAGCGATACTTTTTGGCCAGCGCGACGATCTCTTCGAAGAAAGCTTGGTCGACGACCGTGGCTGTCGGGTTGTGAGGATAGTTGAGAACCAGGATCTTCGGTCGCGGGTACAGGCTCTCGCAGATCCGGGCGATGTTGGCCAGGAAAGCCGGTGAATTCCGCACGTCCAGGGAAATCACATTGGCCGACGCGAGTGCGATGGCATGAATGTGGATCGGAAAGCTGGGGGCTGGGACGAGTGCCGTATCGCCCGGCCCGAGAAGCGCCAGGCACATGTGGCTGAATCCCTCCTTGGAGCCGATGGTTGCGACGACTTCGTGGTCGGGATCGAGCGTCACGCCGAAACGAGACTGGTACCGGTTGGCGACCTCGCGGCGCAAGTTGTAGATCCCGGTCGCCACGCTGTAACGATGGTTGCGGGCGTCGCGAGCCGCCTCGCACAGCTTGTCGATCACCCACTCCTCGGGCGGATCGGTGGGGTTGCCCATCCCCAGGTCGATGACGTCGATGCCTGCCTGCCGCTTGCGGTACTTGAGCTCGTTGATCCGGCCGAAGAGATAGGGCGGCAGGTTGCGGACCCGAGGGGCGACCTCGATGTCGTAGTGCTCGATCGACTCGTGCTCCAGAGAGCCGGGATTGGTTCGAGAATCGAACATCAGGGCGCGATTTCCTCTATGGAATGTCAGAGCGAAGCGACGGAAGCGGTTACAACGGCGGACGACGAAGGCAGCCGGGGTTTTACGAAACTTGGGGAGCCCGCCGGGTCGATACTCGGAATACTACCAGCACGACCCCCCGACTCTGAAGCCATCCGCTCGATCGACCCCACGGAACTGGGTCAATCTGGATCATCGATAAAGGGAAGGGGCGGTCCGGAACAATGCCGGACCGCCCCTTGCCGTTTTTGGGGCAACCGAGTTTCGCCGGATCGTGCGGCCGATCCGGCTGTCAAACCGGTCGGTTCACTTCGGGCTCTTCGTGAGCGGGATGATGCTCCCGAGTTTTCCCCTCTGAACGTAGACCGCCATCTCGTTCTGCCTGGCGGCGAGATCCTGGAATTCCTTCACGGACGTTACGGCCTGGAGCTTGTGGTTCCGGAAGACCTTGGTGATCACGTCACCCTCCTGAATTCCGGCCGCTTCGGCCGCAGTTCCCTCCTTGACCGAAGAGACCAGCAGGCCCTTCAGGTCGGCGGGCAGGCCGAGCGGCTTGGCAAGCTCGGCGTTCAAAGGCTGCACTTCGAGTCCGAAATCGTTGATCGTCGTCTTGGCGGGCTCGGCCGGTTTGCCGGGCCGGTCAGCCGACGGCGACTCACGCTCGACGTCGAAGACGATTTTTTCGGCAGGTGCCGGAACGATTGAGGTCGTCCGCTCCTTGCCCTCGCGGAGGTAAACGAGCGGGTAGGGCTTGGACGGCTCGCTGGTTGCGACCTTGAGCCGGAATGAGGCGCGATCGTGCACCTTCTCGCCGGCAAACCCGACGATGACGTCGCCCTGTTCGATTCCCGCCTTGGCGGCCGGGCTGTCGGGAAGCACGTTGCCAACCAGAACGCCCTTGGTGTCCTCGGGCAAACCAAGCTGGCGGGCGAGCACCGGGGACAGGCGCCGAGCTCGATGCCGATCCGAGCGTAATGGACCTTGCCATCCTTGATCAACATGTTGGCGACGCTCGCGGCCATGTTGATGGGAATCGCGAAGCCGATCCCGTCATTGCCGGAGCTGCCGCCGGTCACGATCGCCGAATTGATGCCGATGACCTCGCCGTCCATGTTCACGAGCGGACCGCCGGAATTGCCGCGGTTGATCGGCGCATCGGTCTGGATGAACGACTCGTAGTAGTTGATGCTGACATCGTTTCGCTCCAGTGCTGAGATGATGCCGCTCGTGACGCTCTGGCTCAGCTCGAAGGGCGAACCGACGGCCATCACCAGCTCTCCGACCTTGAGCGAGCTGCTATCGCCCTTGGGCAGCGGCGGGTAATTCGTATTTTCGACCTTGATGACGGCCACGTCCGACTGCTTGTCGGTGCCGACCACCTTCGCCGCGGCTTCGGTCCCATCGTAGAAAGTCACCGTGATCTTCTCGGAATCCTCCACGACGTGATTGTTGGTCACGATGTGCCCGCGATTGTCAAAAACGAATCCCGAGCCGACGCCACGCGACGGCATTCCAAACTGCTCTTTCTCGGGTTTGCCGTCGGGTATCTCGAAGAACTTCCTCAGCATGTCCTCAAAATCCTTGGGCAGCGCGTTCCCGCCCGGATTCCGAGGGTTCCCAGGGTTCGGGTTTTGAAACCGTCTCAAGTTCAAGCCGGGGATCTTCGTCGCTTTTTTGTGGACGCTGATCTGCACCACCGACGGCTTCACAAACGCGGCAACAGCCCCGAACGCTTCCGAAAGGGCCTTGGCGGTTCGCTGGCTCTCCGGTGTCACCTTCGGTGCCGCCGGCATCGATCGCAAGAAACCTGTCGAACTGAGAAGCGCGGCCGACGCAACGACTAAAGCGGCCCACGCAATGGGATTGCGTCTCATTTCTGTTTCGATCTCCTTCTAGTGACCTTGTGGTCGTGACATCATAGATGCATCCATAAGCGACGATGAGCGACAGAGAGAACCCTTCCATCGCGAATGGCTCGTCAGGTACTTCATTGCTACGATCGAGATATTGAGAAGGTTGGCTCCAAAGCGCAGAGTACGGCGAGTTCGCCTCGTGTTAGTTTAAGAAATCTCGCGGAATCGTCAACATCGATCTGGATCTTTTGGGACAAGTGGAAGCGTGTCGTGCTAGATCCCAGGAACGCGGCTCCGGACAAATTTGCCGCCCGGGCGCGCGAGTTTGGCGCTCCGGACTCGGCCATCCGCCGGCTGCTCGCCGCCGTCGTCGGCCGGGGCATACACGATCCCGCGCTCTGGGCCAGCGAGTACCAGCTTCCGCGGCGTTTGCGGGAAGCCGTGATCTTTCCCCTTCCTCGGTTGACGATCGAGCAAACCCGCACGTCGCCGATCGATGCCTTCCAGAAGGTACTCTTCCGCACCCATGACGGCCTCGCGGTAGAGTCGGTCCTGATACCGCTTCATAAACCCGGCGCTGTGAGCGTTTGTCTGTCGTCGCAGGTCGGCTGTGCGATGGGCTGCGTCTTCTGTGCCACGGCACGAATGACCCGCCGGCGCAACCTCGAAACCTGGGAGATCGTCGATCAGTTCATCCAAGCGCGGGGGCTGGCCCGCTCTCAGGGGCGCCGGGTGACCGGTGCCGTCTTCATGGGGATGGGCGAACCCTTCTTGAATTACGATCGGGTGCTGGCCGCGGCCGACTTGCTGCGCTGCTCCTACGGCGCCTCGGTCGCGGCACGGGCAATCACAATCAGCACGGTCGGCCTCGTGCCCGAGATCGACCGCTACACAAACGAAAGCGCGGCCGTTCCGACTCGCGATCAGCCTGGGAGCCGCAACCGACGAAAAACGCGCCTCCCTCGTGCCGCTTGCCAGCCGCACTCCGGTTCGCGCGGTGATGGACGCTGCCCGCCGGCACGCCCACGCCACGCGGGATCGTGTCATGCTGGCCTATGTCTGCATCGGAGGAGTCAATGTCGACGAGTCCGACGCCGACGCCCTCGCCGATCTCATCGGCGACACGCCGGTTCGCCTCGACTTGATCGAGGTGACCGATCCCACCGGCCGCTGGCGGACACCCGAGCCGGCTGAGTTTCGCCGGTTTCGCGACGCACTGGCCCGGCGCCTCAAGCAACCGGTTGTACGCCGCTATTCCGGAGGGGCCGATATCCAGGCAGCTTGCGGGACGTTGGCCGGCGTCAAAACCTTTGAGTGTGCGCCCGGCGAGAAAGCTCGTGGCGGAACGCCGCCAGCAGATCGAGAATGACTCGGTGGTAAGGCTTCAGAGCCGCTTGACTATGCACCCATGACTCGGCATGGGGCAGCGGTTCGTAGACGCGGCGTCCGTTGCGGAAGTTTCGGGCCACCACGCCGCGATCGACGAGAAAGAGCACCACCCGCGCTCGATGATGAAGCGACATCGCCGACCAGTAGGGCGAGCTGGCGAGATCGTTCTCCAGGTGAATTCCCGCGTAAAGAAGGGCTTCCTCATAGAGCGCAAGGCGATGTTCGTCGTTGCCGTGCTGCCGGTAATGAGCAAGCCTGCCGATCCATCTCGAAGCCAGTTGATTGATCTGGGATGTAGACACGGGAATCCTCAACTTCGAAGGACCTTGGAAATCTCCACGACGCTGAACCTCACAATCAATTCGTAGGCCACTGCAAGCATGCTGGCAAGTCCCCCACCTCGGATCGCGTTGCGTTTTCGCGACTCGAGCCAAGTCGAGCACGCTCTTATCAAAATTGGCATGGCGATCTGGCCGCCAAGCGGCCGACCCGAGTGAGATACCGGCGGCACAGCCGGGGTTAGCCTTGAGTGCAACGGGCGACTTTGTTCTTATGGTGAAACTCTATCTTGGAAAACAACACGGAGTTAAAGATACAGACTGAACCCACCAAGTCGACCCTGCCTCGGGTTGACGCTGTGTTCGATCTGGTCGCCTTATGTTTACGCCGCTCTCAACGATCGTGGTCAGGCGCCCCTGGCTTATCGTGTTCGGATGGCTGGTCTTGACGGTCGGCCTTCACGTGTCGGCGCCGCGCTGGGATCAAGTGACCAAGGACAACGATGTCCGTTTCTTCCCGCCCGACTCTCTGAGCGTCATCGGCCAAGATCTTCTGGAGCGGGGCTTTCCACTCGATGCTTCCAGCTCCCAGCTCGTATTGATCTACGAGCGGCGGGGCGGATCTGTGACCCCCGACGATCTTGCGTATATCTCCCTTGTGGCGGCAAAGTTCTACGAATTCTCGCAGCAGCACTCCGAGCTTGGCGTGAAACGCGTCGAGACCCACCGATCCCCGGCGATCGGCCCGCGACTCGTCGGGTCGAGCCCGGACGGATCGGGCCAGGCCGTTCTGACCATCGTCTCGCTCGAGGGAACCTACTTATCGAAGCGCACGCGTCTCGCGGTCAACCGCATCCAGGCGTGGCTGATTTCGGAGCGGCCGGCGCCCCCCTCGGGCCTCGGCACCGCGCTGACCGGGTCGGCGGTGGTCGGGCACGACACCAACTCGGCGGCGAACGAGAGCATCCACAACACGACCACCAGCACGATCGCGCTGGTCGTTCTGATCCTGCTTCTGGTCTACCGCTCGCCGGTGATGGCGATGGTGCCCTTGGTCACGATCGCCCTGTCGGCATTTGCGTCGCTCCGTTTGATCGCGCTCTTGTCGGGCATTGCGACGCTCCACTTTCCGGTGATCAATATCACCCAGGTGTTCGTCATCGTCGTCCTCTTCGGGGCGGGGACGGACTACTGCTTGTTCCTGATCGCGCGTTATTCCGAGGAGCTCGGCCGGGGCCGCCCGCGCAGCAGACGCGCTTCGCGAATCGATCATCCGGGTCGGCGGAGCACTGATCGCCAGCGCGGGGACGGTCATTGTCGGGCTGGGGATGCTTTACTTTTCGAGATTCGCCAAGGTCCGCTTCACCGGCCCGACGATCGCCATCAGCCTGGCGGTCGCCCTCGCAGCCGCGCTCGACGCTGGCGCCGGCAATGCTGGCGATCCTGGGCGGTGCGATTTTCTGGCCGTTCCGGCCGCCGCGAAACCTCTCGGAAGCGGGAGACGAAGCGGATTTCAGCGAGCGCGGCCTGGGAGGACGGTTCTGGTTTCGCGTCGCGGACCTGGTGGTCAGCCATCCCGGCTCGATCCTCGGTGTTTGTTTGGTGGCGCTTGCTCCATTGGCGGTGATCGGCGCGCGTACTCACGCCAGTCACAATCAGCTCGCCGACCTCGACGCCGACCGCACGAGCGTCATCGGCGCCAACATGGTCAAGCGCTATTTCGCGGTCGGCGAGCTGAGCCCGGCGGTCGTACTGGTCGATAACCCACGCATCGATTTCAACTCCGACGCGGGCCGCCAGGCGCTCGACGGAAGTCAGCGAACGTCTGGACCGTCTCGAAAACGTCGCCGAGGTTCGGTCGCTGGCCCGTCCCTTGGGGAAACCGGCTCGCCCCAGAACGCAGCGCGGTTTTTTTCAGCAGCTCGTCCCCAGCACGTTGAAAGCAGTCTCGGATGCTCGCTATGTCAGCGCCATCCCATGATGCCGACCGATCGCAATCACATTGCACGTCTGGATGTCGTCTTCAAGACCGACCCATTCTCGACAGCCAGCTTGCACTCGCTCAACCGGGTCTATCAGTCGGTCTTCGAGCTCACGGCCGCCGGTCAACCGCTCGCAGGAACGGTCCGGATCGGAATCACCGGCTCAACCGCGGCGGTCCGCGACTTGACACTGGTTACCGCCAGCGACCAGCGCAGGATGTATCTGCTGGTGACGCTCGGCGTCTACGCAATTCTTGTGGCACTCTTGCGACGGCCTGGGATCAGCCTGTACCTGATCGCCACGGTCGTGCTCGGTTACCTGGCTTCGCTGGGGTTGACCGATCTCGTCTTCCGGGCGCTCTCACAGGGGACCCAATCCGTGGAGCGGCCTGGACTGGACCGTCGGCTTTTTTCTGTTCGTGATCCTGGTCGCGGTCGGCGAGGACTACAACATCTTTCTGATGTCCCGGGTCGTCGAGGAAGAGCGGGGGCACGGGACGATCGAGGGGGTCGCGGCGCGCGATCGCCCACACCGGAGGGATCATCAGCTCGTGCGGCCTGATCATGGCCGGCACGTTCGGGTCGATGCTGACGGGAAACTTGACCTCACTGCGTCAGTTGGGATTCGCCCTCGGCATGGGTGTCTTGCTCGATACGTTTCTCGTCCGGCCGATCCTGGTTCCAGCGTTCGTCGTGCTCATGGATCGAGTACGAGAACGAAGAAGGAGGTCGTCCGCCGACACCGAGGCCGACGACCTGGCCTCGCCGATGATTTCTGGCGGTACAGCGGCCAAGAACCAGAGCCGGAGAGCGGGTGAATAGTGGAGCGGGGTCGGCGCAGAAAAAAAACCGGGCGCGTCGCAACGGTGTGCGGCGTGCCCGGTTCCATTCGACTGATGGCGCGGTTCAAACGTCCTTTTCAACGGGGGCGGAGCTGCCGTTTTCCCCGCCGACGGCGACCAGGGCTTTCTCCTTTTCCTTTTCTTGCTTGTTGGTGGCCTGGAACTTGAGCCGCCTGGATTCGCCTTCACCGTCCACCTTGACGTTGATGGCATCCTTGCCCTGGAACGAGCCGCGGAGCATCTCCTCGGCGAGCGGGTTCTCGATCAGGTTCTCGATGGCCCGGCGCAGCGGCCGGGCGCCGTAGTCGGGGTTGTAGCCCTTGGCGATCAGGAAGTCCTTGGCCTCGTCGGTCAGGACCAGCTCCAGGCCGCGCTCGGCCATGCGGCCGCGGATCTTGGCGAGCTCGATGTCGACGATCTGCTTGAGGTCCTCCTTGTTGAGCGCGTGGAAGACGATCACGTCGTCGAGCCGGTTGAGGAACTCGGGCCGGAAGTACTTCTCGATGGCGACCTTGAGCCGTTCCTTCATCTGCTCGTAGCTGGCGGCCTCGTCGCGGCCCGCGGTCGAAGCCGAAGATGTTGGAGGTCGAGGTCACCTCGGCCCCGGCGTTGGTGGTCATGATGATGATCGTGTTCTTGAAATCGACGTTGCGGCCGAAGCTGTCGGTCAGCCGGCCCTCTTCCATGATCTGGAGCAGCGTGTTGTAGACGTCGGGGTGGGCCTTCTCGATCTCGTCGAGCAGGACGACGGCGTAGGGCCGGCGGCGGATCTTCTCGGTGAGCTGGCCGCCTTCCTCGTAGCCGACGTAGCCCGGCGGGGCGCCGATCAGCCGCGAGACGTTGTGCTTCTCCATGTACTCGGACATGTCGATCTGGATCAGCGCGTCGGAGTCGCCGAACATGAACTCGGCGAGCGCCTTGGCCAGCAGCGTCTTGCCGACGCCGGTGGGCCCGGCGAAGATGAAGCTGCCGATCGGCCGCTTGGGGTCCTTGAGCCCGGCTCGGCTGCGGCGCACGGCCTCGCTGATCCGCTTGATGGCCTCGGACTGGGAGATGACCTTCTTCTGGATCTCGTCTTCCATCCGGAGCAGCCGGGTCGTTTCCTCGGTCTCGAGCCGGGTCAGCGGGATGCCGGTCATCTTGCTGACGACCTCGGCGATGACTTCCTCGTCGACGGTGCCGTCGATTTCCTTGGAGCGCTCGCGCCACTCGCGGGTGATCGTTTCCTTCTTCTTCTTGAGCTTGTCGGCCTGGTCGCGCAGGGCGGCGGCCCGCTCGAAGTCCTGGTTGGCGACGGCCTCTTCCTTGTCCTGGTTGAGCCGCTCGATCTGCTCGTCGAGCTCCTTGAGGTCGGGCGGCCGGGTCATGGCCTTGAGCCGGACGCGCGCGCCCGGCCTCGTCGACCACGTCGATGGCCTTGTCGGGCAGGCAGCGGCCGGTGATGTAGCGGTCCGAGAGCTCGACGGAGGCCTCGAGGGCCTCGTCGGTGATCTGGACGCGATGGTGGGCCTCGTAGCGGTCGCGCAGGCCGCGGAGGATCTCCAGCGCCTCGGACTTGCTGGGCGGCTCGACGATGATCGTCTGGAACCGGCGCTCCAGCGCGCCGTCCTTCTCGATGTACTTGCGGTACTCGTCGAGCGTGGTGGCGCCGATGCACTGCACCTCGCCGCGGGCGAGGGCCGGCTTGAGCACGTTGGAGGCGTCGATCGCCCCCTCCGCGCCGCCGGCGCCGACCAGGGTGTGCAGCTCGTCGATGAACAGGATCGTGTTCTTGGCGCGGCGGACCTCGTTCATCACGGCCTTGATCCGCTCCTCGAACTGGCCGCGGTACTTGGTGCCGGCGACCATCATCGCGAGATCCAGCACCACGATCCGGCGATCGCGCAGCAACTCGGGAACGTTGCCGTCGACGATCATCTGGGCCAGGCCCTCGACGATCGCCGTCTTGCCGACGCCGGCCTCGCCGAGCAGCACCGGGTTGTTCTTGGTGCGGCGCGACAGCACCTGAATCACGCGCTCGATTTCATTTTGGCGGCCAATGACCGGATCCAGCTTCCCTTGCCGTGCCAGGTCGGTCAGGTCGCGTCCGAAAGAGTCCAAAGCCGGGGTCTTGGACTTGTTGCCTTTTGACGTGGCCCCGCGTTCGCTTTCGCCGCCAGCGTCCATCCCATGACCGAGCAAGTTCAGCACCTCCTCGCGCACTTCTTCCAGCTTCAGGTTGAGGTTCATCAGCACCTGGGCGGCCACTCCCTCCTGCTCGCGCAACAGGCCGAGCAAGAGGTGTTCGGTCCCCACGTAATTGTGATTCAGGTTGCGGGCTTCCTCGATGGCATACTCGATGACCTTCTTGGCTCGAGGGGTCTGGGGCAATTTGCCCATCGTGACCATTTCCGGGCCGGCCTGAACGATCTTCTCGACCTCGTTGCGGATCTTCCGCAGGTCGACGTCGAGGTTGCGCAGGACGTTCGCGGCGACGCCGCTGCCCTCCTTGATCAGGCCGAGTAAGACATGCTCGGTCCCGACGTACTCATGGTTGAATCGCTGCGCCTCCTGATTGGCCAGCTGCATCACCTTGCGAGCACGATCGGTGAAGCGTTCATACATGCGGGTCTACTCCGATCCGACGATAATCCCCATCTAGCGCCGGTGCAGGGCCTGCTCCTACAATGTTTCTTCGCAACTCCGGACCGTCACTTCACTCCAGTTGCGTACCGCGTGGGGAGAGCACTCGAGCCTCGATCGCTTCAACAAACCACAAATCATCCATTAATCCAAGAGCAGATCATGCGCACCTTCCGGCAAAATAAAAAGGCTCGGCAGACCTTTCCCCGTCACTCAAGGGTGTCCCGAGCCCCGTCTCGATTGCCACTCCGCCCCACGGAGGCCGCTCAGGTCCTATCCAACCGACCCAGCGCTTGCTGAATCTCCCACCGCCATTTTACCCCTTGCCTTAATTCTAAACACTGAAGAAACGTTCGGCGAGCGAGCACCGGTTGTTGCGTACGAAGATACACACTTCCTAGCTGCATGAGCGCATCAGCATCACTGTCGTCTCTGGCCAGAATCTGCTCCAGCCGACTCTTCGACACCGACCACCGTCCCTGCAAATAGGCTTCTTGAGCCTCCCGGAAGAGCTTGTCAATCTCTCGCGCGTGGTGATCGGGATGACAAAAACCCACCCACCAGATTGTATAGCTTGAACTTGCGACCCAGGTCAAGAACGCGAATATACCAAAGAACTCACACCACCCGGCTGGAAAAGCCTCCCTCCAAATCCATCGAGCCATGATGGACAAATTGAGAGACAAGGCGAACAGGGCCGCCAGAAACAATCCTAGAACATCCTGACCAGACCAGATCTGCACCAGGCCCGGCCAGAATACCAAGGTCAGGACCCGGAGCCGGTTGGGCATGTTTGAATCCTTCCACCACCCGCCCCGACTGCCAGGTCCGCTTGACCACACTCGATTGTAAGTCGCTTCCGGTCTCGAATCAAGTTAGGCAAACTAACGGAGCAGCTTGTCTCGAAGGTGGCGCCCCAGCAGCTTGAGCTTCTCGCGGTCTTCCGGCCGCAGGCCATTCTCCCGCAATGCATTCCGGTCCAGGTTGATGCCGTTGACCCCAACGACCATCCGGTCCACCGTCCCGCGCAGCGTCAGCGTCGTCAGTTGGTTGATATCGACGTCGATCTCATTGAGAAATCGCCGCGCGCGGTCGGACAGGCGGGCTTCGAGCCGCACCGCCTTGATCTGATAGTCGATCCGGCCGTCAAAGTCGGTCCAGCCGTTCATTGCAAGCGGGACCGAACCGATATTGATCGTCGAGGCTTCGGTGATGATCCGGTGGTCCTTGAGTATGAAATCCGAGTGGATGGTTGCGATTCGCCGCTGGCGCGAGAGCTTGCCCAGCTTGGTCAATTCGTTGACGAGCGGCGCCCCATCCAGGTCGATCGAATCCAACGCCACGGTGCCGCGTCCCTCGAGCGACCGGCTGACGGCGTCCCAGTCCGCCCCGCGTCCCTGGGCCCGGACATCGCAGTCAAGTCGCCCTTTCCATTTGAGCGAAGCCCCGTTGATGGGGGGAATCACGTAGCGGAGTGCAGTCATGCCATCGTCAAGCACGACGCCGTCGGCGCTCGCGGCAACATCGACGATCCGATAACCGTCGGTGAGGTCTAACTGGCCGGCCAGCCGGAACGTCCCTCCGTTGAGCGTGCCCTCGAGATCCCGGACCGTGATCTTGCGCCCGTCGAGGACAAGATCGCCCGCAACTTCCAGCAGGTTGAGGTGGGTCTGACTCGGTTCGTCGATCAGCTCGATCGTGCTATTGGCTATGCGGAGGGCCAGCGACTCCGGCTGACAGGTCCCGGCGGCACCAGTCCCCAGGCGGCCGCGCTCGCCCGGCTTGGGCTGAATCAAGTCGGCCAGCTCCAGGCTCCCGTCGCGGCGGCGAAACACGCGCAGGCTGGCTCGATCAACCTCCACGGACGAGGGTTTGAGCCGGCCCCGCAGGAGCTGCGACAGACCGCAATCGAAACGAACCTCGGCTGCACGCAGCCAGGGCTCGTCGGTGTTCTGGGGCGAGCCGATCGAGAGATTCAAGAGCCGCACGCCACCCAGGAGGTGGATTGAGAGCGAGTCGAGCCGGACCGAGCGTCCGCTGCGCGATTCGAGCGCGGCGATCACCTGCCGCCTCGCCCAGCCGGTCGGGGCGATCAGCGAGAGCCCGATCCAGAGAAACAGGGGAATCAGCCCGATTCCCAGGACGACGAGCGCATATCGACGAGTTCGCTGGAACGTCATGAGAATCCCTCCCCATGCTCCCGCCTTCGGGATCGACTCATCCTGAACCTCGCAATGCTGATCTGGCGAGGTAAGCCCGGCTGGACGTCACCTGACGTGCGCGCCACGCACCATACTCCAAGCACGGCTGCGCGGCAAGGACAATCCCCAGCCGACGCTTGTTTGGCTTGGCCCGATACCTCGACGCAACCTGACCATCCCCGAGCGGCGACTTTTTGCCAAATTCTTGAACGCCGCTCCCAAAACGGTTAAACCTGCAAAGAAGAACGCAACCCAACCTCAGGCAACAGCTCCCGGAGAGGACTCGGCCATGCACGCGAGCGTCATATCTTCCTGGCTTGGGCGGCTGGCGGGTACCATCGCCCTCGTTATCGCTCTTCACCCGGCCGCGAGAAGCGAGAACTTACCCATTTACCGCGACGTCGAATTTCAACCCCTCTCGGCACAGGTCAAGCGCGTGGTGGATGCCCTCGAATTGCTGGGCGAGCCCCTCGGCACCGAAGACAAGGCGCGGATCAATCGGGCCATCGACTCCAGCGGCGGGGACGAGCCCATCCGCGTCATGCAGCAGGTCCTCGATAAACGCTGCTTGATCGGCATCGAGATCAATCCCGAGAGCCGGGTCAAAGCCGCGCAAGGGCCCGCGGTTCCACGATTGGTCCAGAACGGTTGGTCGGTCTTCCTGGTCAAGGTCCACAACGAGGCGGGGGTCACGGCCCGGCTTGCAAGCCCAAAGCCCCAACTCCGCACCGGTCTACCGGCAATCGACCAATCGAGCTGAGCCCAAAGCGTCGATTCGGCCTTCCGACATCGTCCAGCGCTGGATGGATCTGGATCTCTATGGCGACCGGCCGCTCAAAAGGCCGCTCTCGGGCTTGAGCCTCGAGTACCAGGTCCTGCAAATCTACAGCCGGGATGCCGGCAAACGCGAGGCGAAGATCAGTTTCAACGTCGGCCAGGGCACTCAGGACCTGGGCTTCCGCAGCGATGTCGACATCCTTTTCAACTGCGAGACCGCGGTCAGCGTGATTCTCGACGTTCGCGACGAGAATGGCTCGCCCGACGATGGCCTCGTTCATCTTCCGCGACCGGATGGGCCGGGTTTATCCTTCGCCCAGCCGGCGGCTGGCTCCCGACTTCTTCTTTCACCCCCAGATCTATCGCCAGAGCGGAGAGACCGTTTCGCTGCCGCCCGGGACGTATCAGGTCGAATACACCCGAGGCCCCGAGTACCTCATCCAGTCCAAGGAGATCACCGTCCCCGCCAGCAGGAGCTACCGCGAGTCGTTCCGCCTGACGCGCTGGATCGACATGGCCAAGCTCAACTGGTACTCGGGCGATCACCACGTCCACGCCGCCGGCTGCGCTCATTACGAAAGCCCGACCGAGGGGGTCAAGCCCGAGGACATGTGGCGGCACATTTTGGGCGAGGACCTCGATGTCGGCTGCGTCCTCTCGTGGGGCCCGTGCTGGTATGCGCAGAAGCAGTTCTTCAGCGGCAAGATCCACCCGCTATCGACCCACGATTACGTGATGCGCTACGACGTCGAGGTCTCGGGCTTTCCCTCCTCACACGCCGGACACCTATGCCTGTTGCGGCTGAAGGAAGACGACTATCCCGGTACGACGCGTATCGAGGAATGGCCGAGCTGGGACCTGCCGGTCTTGAAATGGGGCAAGTCCCAGGGAGGCGTCGTCGGCTTCTCCCACTCGGGATGGGGTCTGAAGACCTCGGACTTGAAGCTGCCCTCTTACGACGTCCCTCGCTTCGACGGCATCGGTGCCAATGAATACATCGTCGACGTGGTTCACGACGCGGTCGATTTCATTTCGAGCGTGGATACGCCCGCGCCCTGGGAGCTCAATATCTGGTACCACACGCTCAATTGCGGCTACCGCGCCAGGTTGAGCGGCGAGACCGATTTCCCCTGCATCTACGGTGAACGAGTCGGCCTCGGCCGTGTTTACGTCAAACTCGCCGACGGCCAGCTCGACTTCGACCGCTGGTGCGACGGCATCAAACAGGGCCGGTCCTACGTGAGCGACGGCCACAGCCACCTGATCGATTTCCAGGTAAACGATCTGGGCGTGGGCGAGGGCAACGGCGAGCTCAAGCTCGGCGGGCCGACGACCGTCAAGGTCACCGCGCAGGTCGCAGCCTATCTTGCCGCCGACTCAGTCGGCCGAGGGAAGGGCGATTCACAATCGCTCGCTCGAAGAGAAACCCTACTGGGACATCGAGCGGACGCGCATTGGCCAGACGCGCAAGGTCTTGCTCGAAGTGGTCGTCAACGGCGAGGCGGTGGACAAGGCCGAGATCTCGGCCGACGGCAGCATCCAGGGCGTCTCGTTCGACGTGCCCATCAAGAAGTCGAGCTGGGTCGCTCTGCGGATCTACCCCTCGTCGCACACCAATCCCGTCTTCATCACGGTGGACGGCAAGCCGATCCGGGCGTCCCGGAAGTCGGCCGAATGGTGCATTAAGTGCGTCGATCAGTGCTGGGCCAAGAAAGAGCCTGCGACCCGTGCCGCGGAAAAAGGCGACGCCAAGAAAGCCTACGACGCGGCGCGCGAAGCGTACCAGAAGATACTGGCGGAGAGCGCGGGCGACTGAGAGCTTGACACATGAACGACCACGATCAAGAGCTCGCCGAGGCTTTTGACTCCCAGGCGCCCAAGTTCGAGTGCGCGCCGATTCAGAGCGATCCCGCGGCGCTCGCGCGGCTGGTGGGCGTGGCCGGTTTGCCGGCGGATCGCCTGGTGCTCGACGCCGGCTGCGGTCCCGGGCTCGTGAGCGCGGCATTTCTGGCAGCGGGCCATCGGATTGTCGGCGTCGACCTCTCGCGGGAGATGATCGAACGCGCCCGCAAGCGGTGCGCCGACTACCACGAGCGAGCCCGGTTCATGCAGGTCTCGCTTTTCGACAGATCCGTCGAAGACCCGGGACCTTTCGACGCGACCCTGTCACGGTATGTGCTGCACCACGTCGTCGATCCGGCGGCGTTTCTGGCGAGGCAGGTCGAGCTTCTGAAACCGGGCGGCGTGCTGGTCCTTTGCGATCACGTCACCGACCCCGACCCAGCGATCGCCGAACACCATAACGCGATCGAGGTCGCGCGTGACAAGACGCATACTCGCAACCTCACCGGCGGCGAGATGGTCGACCTCGTCGCCGCCCTTGGCCTGGTATCCATCAGTTTGGCCGAAGAATCGTTCGTCCTTGATTTCGACGAATGGTTCGACCGCAGCACTCCGTCGGCCGCCAAGGAAGTCGTGCGCGACCGGCTCCTCTCGAGGCCGACGATCCGGGCCTTCCGACCCACCCCCCTGCCCGGTGGCGAAGTGCGGATCGACTGCATCCGGGCGACGATTCGCGGGGAGAAGATTTGAGAAACGGCCTTCTGCGGCGGGGCACTCCCGGAAGATCCGACGGATCCGACCGATCCGACCGATCGGTGACCTTGACCAGTTGCCCAAGTGAGTCCCGATTGCCTTTCGCAATGCACTTTCAGGGTTAGCCCTCCAATCGTTGAATTGGTGCAATCAATCCTCGTGGGTCCAACCCGGCAGTCCGACGGCATCGTAGTAGGCCATGCCGCCGCGCGCGAAGTAGTGGCTCACCATCGACCTTCGGGTGAGCTCGTCGTTCTCGCGCCGCGAGCCGCCGTGTGCCAGCACCTCGTGCCAGATCAAGACCGACCCTGCCTTGGGGGTGTAGTGGAGGGGTTTGAGCCCTGCTTCGGTGATGAGACTCATGAGCCTGGGGCTGTACTTGCTTACGAACTCTGCCCAATCGTCGCCCCTTACCTTGTCCACCGGCACCGTCCGGGCGTACAGCCGAGTCAGGCGGTGGCTGCCGGGGTAAACGACGAGCGGTCCGGCATCCGGGTGAATGTCTTCGAGCGCGACCCAGACTCCGCACATCATGCCGGCCGGGAAGGGCGTCAGGTGGATCAGGTCTTGATGGACGTCTTGCTGACTGCCGTGGATGAAGTTGAGGGTCTGGCAAGGAAGAGCCACGTCATCGAAGATCGCCGAGAGGATCTTGAGGATTTCGGGGTGGGCCCAAAGGTCGCGCGTGGCCTTACTGTGCTCGAAGAGTTTCTCGACCCGTTGTCCCTTTCGGTCGTATTGAAAAGTACCCGAGCGGATCAACGAATCGAGGTCCTGGTTGACCTGTGCACACCAATCTCGGGGAACGAAGTCGTGGAGGACCAGGTAACCTTCTCTGACGAAGTGGCAAAACTGTTCCGCATAGTGGCTGCCGAGCCCATGCCTCGAGAGGACGTCGGGGACCAGTGCATCGGCGTCGGGTCGATCGAACCAGGCGACGTCCTTGCCTGCGTCGTAAGGAAAGTCCGTCGAATCGATAAGGTCGCTCCAGATTCGCTTGGCCTTGGGATGGCCTCCGAGCAGCGCCGCCGTCGTCTCGGCCAGCCGGCCGACGTTATCGACCCGGATGCTCACTTCGCGCTCGAGCACTACCCGCCCTTTAAGGGTCTTGACACGAAGCCTCAGGCGATGAGCTCCATTGGAAAGAAAAAACGTGTTAAGTGCGGCCTGAAAACCGCAGCGGTTGGCCCACGCGGCGCCGGGGTTGACTCCGCCGACGTGCATCCGAATGCTCAACTTGGCCCACTCGCCCTCATCGTCGAGAGCGGCCTCGACGATGCCCTCGGGGGCTGTAGCTGATGCAGCAAACGCCCAGCCGGTGATGGGCACGAGGCCCGTGGCGACCGAACCAGCCGCCGGCGAGTCAATCGCCAGGACCGGCTCCGCTGGCCGTCGGTGCCGGATCGCGCGAGGAAGCTTGTTTCTCAGACCGCCGAGCGCTTTGTTTCTGAGCCCGCCTAACGCTCGCGCAAGCGTCATTCCCATCGGAAACCCCTGTCTGTGCTGGAGCCGACTGCCGCAAACGTGGAATCATCGTGATCATCGTCAGAATCCGACCAAGTCTTAAGGAAATGAGTTGCGACAATCGCCCTGACCGCCGGCCGTCGGGCCCCGGTCGAGCGTGGATCGAGATGCTGGGACTTCCGACTGCGCGGGCCGGCCGATACCGTGAAGTGGGCGCGGCCGATAGCTCCAATCGCGGACCTGCGGCGATCAATCCTCGTGGGTCCAACCCGGCTGCCCGACGGCGTCGTAATAGGCCATGCCGCCGCGCGCGAAATAGTGGCTCACCATCGACCTTCGGGTGAGGTTGTCGTTCTTGCGGTGCGAGCCGCCGTGCGCCAGCACCTCGTGCCAGATCAAGACCGACCCTGCCTTCGGAGTGTAGTAGAAGGGCTCTAGCCCTGCGTCGTTGATGAGGTTCATGAGCCTGGGGCTGTACTCGCTAACGAACGCTGCCCAGTCGTCGCCCCTTACCTTGTTGACGGGCACAGTATGGCTATAGAGCCGAGTGAGGCGGTGGCTGCCGGGGTAAACGACGAGCGGTCCTGCATCCGGGTGAATGTCTTCGAGCGCGATCCAAACTCCGCACATCATCCCGGCCGGGAACGGGGTGAGGTGGATCAGGTCCTGATGGGCATCCTGCTGGCTGCCGTGGATGAAGTTGAGGGTCTGGCAAGGAAGAGCCACGTCATCGAAGATCGCCGAGAGGATCTTGAGGATTTCGACGTGGGACCAAAGGTCACGCGTGGCCTTACTGTGCTCGAAGAGCTTCTCGACCCGCTGTCCCTTGCGGTCGTATTGAAGAGTGCCCGAGCCGATCAACGATTCCAGGTCGCGGTTGACCTGTTCGCACCACTCTCGGGGGACAAAGTCGTCGAGGACCAGATAACCTTCGTTAACGAAGTGGCGTAAGTGCTCCACGTAGCGGCTGCCCAGCCCGTGTCTGGATAGAACCTCGGGGACCCGCGCGTCGGCATCGGGTCGATCGATCCAGGCCACGTCCCTACCTGCTTCGTAGGGAAAGTCCGTCGAATCGATGAGGTGGGTCCAGATTCGCTTGGCTTTGGGATGGCCTTTGAGGAGCCGCGCCGTCGTCTCGGCCAGCCGGCCGACGTTGTGAACGCGGAAGCTCCTTTCCCGCTCAAGCACGACCCGCCCCCAAAGGTCTTTCAGCCGAACCTTGATGCAATGCTCGCCGTTCTCGAGAAAAAAGCTGTTGACTGCTGTCTGATAGCCGCACCGCTTCGCCCATCTGGCTTCGGGGCTGACGCCCCCGACGTGTGTGCGAATGGTCAGCCGGGCCCAGTTCTCCTCGTCGTCGAGCGCGACCTCGACAAATCCCTCGGGAGCCACGGCTGATCCCGCAAACGCCCAGCCGGTGACGGGCAAGAGACCCGTGACTACCGCGCCGTCTGGCGGCGAGTCAATCGTCAAGACCGGCTCCGCTGGCGGCTGGTGCCGGCGGTTGGAGAAGATCCTGTTGCCGAGACCGTTCAACGCTTCCTTTCTGAGACCGCTCAGAGATTGCGCAAGCGTTTTGCCCATCTGAAACCCTTTCCGCGTTAGAAGCTTCAAGCCCCATTTGGAATTGCCGCCAGGACCGATACACACTGATCAGCTATCATGAACGTCATTGGCGACCACACATTGCAATGCTCGTCGCTTTGGCTTCCCCGTGGACGCAGAAGGTCAACGCACGAGCCGCGGTGGTTCGGACAGGGCGATCTCGCCGGGACGCGTGAATTGCATTCTGATGCGCGAGATCGGAGTGAGCGGCCAGTGGATGGGTCTCTCGATGTCGATCGCCGCCGCAGCGTCGCATCCAGGAGACTGAAGCCAGCGTACGTGTAGTCCTGAGCGCCAACGTCCCTTCTCGTCGCACGGCAGGACCAGGATGTCCTGATCGGCCTGGAGTCCTGGCAGGTACAGGAAGCGGGCTTGCGGAGCCGCCTCGAATTCAAACTCGATGTAGCTATCCCCGTTCTCGCCGTGGTAGCGGCCGCGGTCGATCGGGTCAACATAACGCATCTCGACCCGGCGCACGACCGCCACGGTCTCCTCGACGCCACTGAGCCTAGGCGGGTTGAAAGAAACACATGCTCCAGCGCCCAGCACGGTACGCTCATATCGCGTCAAGTGCGCGAGTATCTTGCGCCGAGCCACAGGATCGGGCAGCGGATGCTCGACCGAGTTCGGAGCGACCGCCGCCAGCTCCATCAGGTGAAATGTGTCGGGATGGTCGTGCAGGACCGAGCCATTCCACGAGCGAAAGCATGGATCGAAAATCCGCACGAGTTGCGAGCGGGGAATGCCCTCCTCGCGTGCTAACCATCCCACACGGTGCAGAGCCTTCAAGGTTGCCTTCTGGTCGGGCTGGTGCAGCATCCATTCCCATCCAGCGGCCTCGTCGCGCTCGATCGCCAGCGAAGCCAAGCCGACGAGCGTACCGATCAAGGCGGGAAGTCCCCGGCGTTTGTCGCAGCGCCGGATCAGCGGCCAGGCGGCTAACAGCGCGGCGATCATCGCCGCGGCTCCCAGGAGGGGCAAGACATGATCAGCGCCCAGCGAAATGGTAGAGGAGCTGCGCTTCGGTCCAATAGCCCATTCGCACCGCGCAGACGCGGGCCGGATAGACGAGGGCATAGCCCAGGTAGATCATGGCCCCACCAGCCAGGACCAAACGCCGGTCCCAAGGCGGCCTGGGCCAGAGCAGGAAAATCGCGAATGCGCCCAGCGCAAGCGCCCCGGCCGCCCAGCACACCCCGGCCGGCAGCGGACTGCTGGTCCAGGACGCCGGCGCACCCACGATCGACGGCCAGAGCACACGGCCCGGCACAGTCAACGCGTAGCCCAGTCCGGCCAGAAGTTCGATCCTCGGTTTGTTCCACCAGTCAGCCGATCGGAGGGGCCCGACGTTGCCGAGGCTGGAAAACTGCACGCACGCCCATACGCCGGCGACGCCGGCCAGAATTGCCAGCAGCTTTGCCCGCCGCGATGTGCGAGGCTCAAAGACCGCCCGCAGAATCGCCAGCGGGGCCGCCAGGATCCCGAGCGTTGTCGCAGCCGGACCGAACATCGAACCGATCCCGATCAATACCAACGACCACTGCGAGCGTCGTGCGATCGTGCTGGCCCCGATGACCGCGACCAGAACAAACACGATCGCCCAGAGGAAGCTGCTCGCCGAGTACCAGTAGACACTCTCCAAGACCAGAGGCGACTGCGCCACGACCGCCACCGCCGCCAAGGAGGCCGTGCGCGAACCGGTTTCACGCGCCAGCCAGTAGGCCAGCAGAATGAGCACCAGTACCCAGGGCAATATCGACGCAGTGCAAAACCCAAGCGGAGCCCAGCGTACGTCATGTCCGATGATCTGCCACGTAAGCCACGATACCAGTTGGCAGAGGGGGGTAATGTGATCGGAAAACGGTTGGAACAGATGATCGACAAACGAGAGCCGTATGAGGTGGACCAACCGCGTGATGTCGTCGCCGAGCAGCGTGGGGCGCACGATCCGTCTCCAAGCCGGCCAGAATGCGATGAAAACGAAGAGAAGCGGAGCCCCCCAGCCAAAGAGCGGCTTCGCCCAGACCGGCAGAACCCACGCCCCGGGAATGAGCCGATCCGCGTTCCTCGTCATTTCACAGGTGGTGCTCGGTATCAGGACCGCCCGCGCAGAGCCGGCCGCCTCACGGACGCCGCCGCCCCTCGGAACGCCCCGGCCGAACCGTTCCATCAGGGGCTTCTCGAAGAAATGCCAGGACAGCGACGCAAAGAGCAGGGTGAGTCCCAGCGCCCAGAGGCAACCATGGGCGGGATCGTCCAGAAAGAACGTTTTGAGGGTAAATATCATCAGCATGTGCCAGAGGTAGATCCCGTAGCTGATCGTGCCCAGGTAGCGCAGCGGGGCTGTGAGAGTCAGGAACCACCGATCGTCCAGCGCGCAGGCCGAGAGGACCGCAAGCAGACAGGTGCCGCCCAGCGCCGTACGCCAGAAGACGATCATGGGCCACGTCGCCCAGTTTGTCCCATAAATCCAGTAGAAGCGCATCGTCGCGGTTGCCGCTAACGCTGTCACCAGCGGCAAGAGCCAGCGGACCGCATGGATCCGGCGGGCCAGGCGCCCCGTGTTGTCCCGGTGAGCGACGATTGCCAGCGCGATGCCAAACCCAAACAGGTCCAGCATGCCGGGCACTTGCATGATGCCGGCCCATAACAGGTCAACGCCGTCACGGGTCAGTCCGTGCAGCCAGGCACAAGCGGCTCCCCTCCAGGTCCAGGACACGGCGACGCAGCCGAGGAGCGCCGCCCACGGCTTTGCCCGCCGCAGCCAGGGAGCAAGCAAGAGAATGAGCACGTAGAACTGCATCTCCACACCCAGCGACCAGTTCGGCCCGTTGAGCGAGCCGATGGTCAAATGCCACCAGTTGTGGGTGAACGTGAGGTGCGAGAGCGCATGCCAGCCGAACCGAGAATCGAACATGACGGCCGGCATGATAAAGACAATCCAGAGCAGACAGGTGAGATAATGGAGCGGCACGATGCGCGCCAGTCGTCGTGCGCAGTAAAGGCGGGCGTAGTCCGCCGGATTGCGATCGATCAGCTTCAGAGCGCATGGCGCAATGACAAAACCGCTGATCACAAAGAACAGATCGACGCCCATCCAACCCAGACGGAACCAGAGACAGACCACGTTGTCGCGGGGAAAGCTGGTCCACTTGAAGTGATCGATCGCGTGATAGACGACGACCGAGATTGCCGCAAACCCGCGGAGCAGGTCGAGCCCGGGATAGAAATCGGCCTTCGGCTGAACCGATCCCGGCGAGCCCGCGAGCGTGAGCCGCTGAAAGATTCTTGACGGGAGAGGGCGAGGCTGGCCGGCGACCGGCGAAGTGCTGTTGCGCGAATCATCCCGCTCTCGATTAGGGAGGGCCAGGGGCGGGCGTTCAAAACCGGGGCTCGCAGCCATTTCCCTTTCCCTCCAGTGTCGTTGCGCGCCCTTTTCCCCCAATACCGTTGAATCAGCGATGAGTTGGGGAGAGCCAACGAATTGATCTCGTTCCCACGCTCTGCGTGGGAATGCCGTCTTCGACGCTCCGCGTCGTTTTGGCCTATGTCGAGCCTCGGGATCGTTCGGACGCAGAGCGTCCGATACGTGTGTGCCCACGCGGAGCGTGGGAACAAGGACGCCGCAAGTCGTATCTCCTCTGTCTGTTACCACTCTTTCAGCGGTATCGTTGCTCAGGGCGGGCCAGGGGCGGTGGTCCCGGTACAACCAATCACTCCGACCGACTTTTCATTACCCCAGGTTCCCTTTTCCAAATTCGCTTGCGATCACTTACACCTCGACCCATTCCATGTTCGCCACCTTGGGCAGCAATTCCCGCTTCGCCCAGGTCACAAACGGACGATCGACGCAGGACTCGATGTCGACCTCGGGCAGCAATTCTTCGCCGACGCCGTTCTCGATGAAGACCGCGTTGAACCCGAGCCGCTGCACGCCCACCAGCCGGTAACCCTTCCGCCGCGCCAGCTTGACGAAAGCCGGCAGGCTGGCGCCCGAATAGACGCCGAACTTGTCGATGAATTTTGTGCGGAACTCCTGCCGGTACGGCACCGTCACCGCCCGGTCCGCGCCCCAGATGCACTGGATCTCGGCGATGACCACCCGCGGTCGGATCACGTCGAGCGCTTCCCACACCCAGTAGTCGACCCCGTCGAGATCGAGCGAGAGCAGGTCCACTTCGCCCTCGAACCCATTTTTCTTGATAATTTCATTGATATTTTCCCGCGTAATCCAGTCGTTGACGATCGTGGGAGGATGGCAGAAGGTATCGCCGAGATTGGCATAGAACGAACGGCCGATCTGGACTAAGTGTTCGTTGCCGTCGAACATCAAGCTGTTCCAGCCGTGATTGACGATCAAGTTGGCGGTGTTGCATTGTATTCCGTCGCCCGCGCAGATCTCGACCGAGCGCCGGCCGCCCATTCCGATCAGGCCGAAGATGAAAAGCAGGATGCCGTCCTCGCCGTTCTGGCTGAACGCGCGAAACTCGACGTCGTCGAAGCCCGGCAAGGGCGCGCCGCGATGGACCATCTCGCGGTACTGGTTGAGCAGGATCAATTGCGACACTTTTCCGGCCGCGTTGTCCGGTCCCGCGGCCCTGGTTCCAAGCAGGCCGCGCATCTCGGCCAGCTCCCTCTTGAGATCCTCGATGCCCAACGAGCCCCGGACGCGAGCCGTGATTTTGCGGGCGAATTTACGCATGGAACCGGCCTTTCTCGAATCGTGCCGCCTGGGATCGGAAATCCATCACACTCAACTGTTCTGTGTCTCTGGGAGGCCTGCGAATTCGTTCTCATCAGGCCGAGACCCGACGGCCTGCTCCACCCCAGCCGACGCGGAACTCTGCGAAGGACGGCGTCTCCGCACCGATGAGCCCCGAGTCCGCCGCGGGTTCGGCCGAAATCGTTTGAGCTCCCGGCGCAGGCGCGTCGCGAGAGCAACGTTCAAGGCGCTCCAGGCATTCCGGATGCCGATGGAACGAATTGCCGCAACATCGTCGGCAGTTCCGCTCGCACCGCGCAAGATCGGCCGACTCCGGGTCGGCCCAGTGCATGATCACGTCGCGCAGGAGGCGTCTCATCCGGAGGGATCGCTCCGAGGGTCGCAAGACGGCCGACCGGTAAACCTCGTACGTCGCGCGGGCGGTGTTCTCCCAGCGAAACTTTTCGACGTGCTTCTTCCCGCGGGCGCGAAGCTCATCGCGCAGTCCGGCGTCGCTGGCAAGCGTCAAGAGAGCGCGCGAGGCTGGCCGCCGACAGCCCGTCCGGATACAGCACGCAGTCGCCCACGACCTCCGGAACCGCCGAGATCGGCATGGCGATCACGGGCGTGGCGGCGGCCATGGCTTCCAGGGGCGTCAGGCCAAACCCTTCGTAAAGCGATGGGAAAACGAAGGCAAGGGCATGCTGGTACAGAACGCGGAGCTGGCTGCGCGAAACCGGGCCCAGGAACACGATGCCGCTTCCTGGACTGCTGGACGCAAGCGCGGGGTAGAAACCCGCCCGCGCGCTCGAGGTGTAGCCCGCGAGAACCAGGTCCGGCGGCTCCCCGTCCCGCCATCGATCGCGCATGATCGCATAGGCCTCGAGCAGATTCGGTAGGTTCTTGTGCGGAAAATCGGTCGCCAAGCTGAACAAGTAGCGATCCGGCAATCCGAGCCCGCGATGAATCCAATGATCGCTCTCCGCCCGGTGTCCGAACCAGTTCGATTCCACGCCGTGATGGACGACCGCGATCTCGTCGCTTGGAATACCGAACTCCGCCGAGATTTCACTGGCAGCACTCCGAGAGATCGCCACGATCCGCTGGGTCGCTTGCAACGTCAGGCTGCTTGTCGCCCGGTATCGCTCGAACGACTGGTCGTCGGGAAAGGCCAGCGGAATCCGGTACCCAATGAGATCTTGATAGGTAATTACGACGTGCGAATCGGATCCGAACAGCACCGCGAGCTCCGCCGGCTCGATGACCTGCGCCGGCTTGTGGATGACCGCGACGTCGTCGGCCCAATCCTCCTCGATCACGACACGGCCTTTGAGCCCCCGGGCCTGCTCCCTGTACCGAACCAGGAGTGTCAGCTCGATCTCGGGAACGTCGGCCAGCGCCTGTCCGAGGCTGAGGGCATAGGTGCGAGTACCGACCTGTTCTTTGGGCAGGTGGCGGATGTCATAGCCGACACGAAGCTTTCCGGTGCCTTCGACCCGGACCGCGTGCGAGACCAGTTGGCCGTCCAGGCTATGGCGAAATGTCCCGACCTGGCGCTCGAAATGAGGATGCCGCTCCGTGAGCAGCGGGTAGCCGCGATTGGCATCGTTGGCCGGATCCGCCGCTCGCACCAGGCGCTTCGGGCTGCGCACATACACACGATTGGCCCGCTTGGCGCAGAAGCCCAGCTCCTGGGCTCGCATGACCCAGTCGACTATCGCGGTCGCAAGGTCGTCGAGGCTCGGGTCCAGGAGGCCGACGGCGTCTATTCTGTCTCTGCGCAAGTAGATGCACGAGCCGGAAGGCGCGGGCAGGACCGTGAAGCGGGGCAATCCCGCGCAAGCCGCACTTACGGTCGGCGAGTCGAATGAAACCGCCGGGACCACCTCATCGAGCGTCGCAGCCGAGGATGGGTTCGACGTCTCCGCAAGCGGCGAGGCGCACGCCGTTCTCTCATCCGAACGAGCCACGAAGGACAGTTCCTCAAGCCAGCCCGGGCCGACGAGGCTGTCACAACCCAGGAGCACGACGTCTTGCTGACTCTCGTTCAACCCCCGATTACAACAACCAATGAATCCGAGCGGCGCCGGGTGGCGCAGCACGATGACTCGCGAATCGAGAACGGTCAGATCATCGAGCAAGGGGCAGGTGTTGGAATCGGCGGGCTCGTCGTCAATCACCAATAGCCGCAAGAGCGTCGTGCCGCTGTGTTCCAGCACGGCGCGCACGCAACGATCGACGATCTCCGCGTCCTGATCGGCCGGGACGATGACGTCGGCCTTCATCTCCATGCGCCGGCATTCCTTTGGTTCAAATCGTCTTTTCCGGGACCAGTGATTTCCCACGAATCTTCGTCCAGACGCTGGTTTCGCCCATCCTGGCGAACGCGGCGGCCGGGAGCCGCCTGATCTCGCGCCCGAGCCGGTGCCCGACGGCGACGTTGAGGGCTCGCCACGCGTTCCGAATGCCGATCGACTGATCCACGGTCATCGACTCGACCGAGGCGGTCTGCGCGACCGGCGAAGTACGCGGCGAAGTCCCGGCCCAGCGAATGATCGCTTCCCGCAGCAGGCGGCGCATCTGGAGCGAGCGCACGGACGGCCGGGAGACGGCCAAGCGGTAAACTTCCAGAGTGGCGCGCGCCGTGTTTTCCCAACGGAACTCGTCCGCCCTCTTCAGGCCGCGGGCGCGGAGCTCTTCGCGAAGGGCGCCGTCGGTCGCGAGCGACTCCATGCGTCGCGCCAGGCTCGCCGCGGACAGCCCCTCCGCGTAGAGAACGCAGTCGCCGGCCACTTCGGGAACCGCCGAGATCGGCATCGCAATGACCGGCGTGCCCGCGGCCATCGCCTCCAAGGGGGGTAGCCCGAATCCTTCGTAAAGCGATGCAAAAACGAGCGCCACGGCATGCTGATAAAGGACACGAAGCGCATCACGGGAGACCGGGCCCAGGAGCATGACGCCGCGCGGCAATCGCTTGAGACCGAGCTCCTTGTAAATGCCGGTGCGCCCCCCGGTGGTGTAACCCGCGAGCACCAAGGCCGGGGGTTTCCCATCGCCGCGCCAGCGATCTCGAAGGATGGCATGGGCCTCGAGCAGAGTGTCGAGGTTCTTGTGCGGAAAGTCGGTTGCCAGGCTGAAGAAGTAGCGGCCGGGCAAGCCCAGTTTGCGGCAGACTGACCAGTCGCGCCGCTCCTGGTGCGAATACCACTGCGCGTCCACGCCGAGAGGGACCACGGTAATGTCCTGGCACGGAACGCCAAACTCCGCATTGATCTCCTGGGCGGTATTATTCGAATAGGCGACGACACGTTGAACGGCCGGCAGAGTCAGGCTGCTCGTCAACCGGTAGCGTTCGAAGGCGGAATCATCGGGAAAGACGAGCGGGATCTGATAAGCAATCAGATCCTGATAGGTGACGACCAGATGGGCCGATGATCCGAAGAGCAGCTCCAGCTCCGACGTCTCGATGATCTGGGCGGGCTTGTGAATGACCTGCACGTCGTCTTGCCACTCCTCCTGCGCGACGACGCGTCCGGATATTCCCGCGGCCTGGGCGGGTTCTTGAACCAGCAAGCTCAGCTCGAGATCGGGCAGGCTCGCCAGGGCCTGCCCCAGGCAAACGGCGTAGGTGCGGGTACCGGTCTGTTCGCACGGCAGATGCCGGAGATCGTACGCGACGCGAAGCTTCCCCGTCGTCTCCAGACGCACCGCGTGTGCCGCCAGGTGGCCATCGAGACTTTGGCGAAAATTCTCGATCTGGTGCCGGAGATGATCGCCGTGCTCGAGATCGGAGAGGCGCGCATCGGGATCACATTCCGGCTCGCACCCAAGGTCGGCTGCGCCAGGGCGATGGACGTACGCATGGTTGGACCGCTTGGCGGCGAAACCCAGCGATTGGGCGCGCAGGACCCAATTGTTGACCACGGCTGGTGGGGACGACAACCTGTCATCGAGCAACCCGACCGCGTCGATCACGTCGCCGCGCAGGTAGATGCACGAGGCGGCGAGGAGCGGCGCGACCGTCCATCGCGGCAGCCCCGCGCAGGCTTTCCGGACGAGTTCCTCGTCGAGCATCTCGGCTCGCATCCCGGCGAAAAGCTCGGGAACCGAGCAACTACCCCCGCCGTTGACCAGCGGCGATGCACAGGCTGTCCGCTCTTCCGAATAAGCCACGGCGGCAAGCTCGACAAGCCAATCACGCGTCGCGACGCAATCGCCGCGCAACAGCACCGCATCACCGGCGCGGTCTCCGAGCGCGTGATTGCAGCACCCCGCGAAACCGCTCTGACTCGAGTTCCAGACGATCTGAAGCCGCGCATCGTGTGCCGCGAGCGTCTCGAGAGCGGTGGCTGTCTCGTGGCCCGGAAGACCATCGGTTACCACAAACAACCGGCCCATCTTCGGGCCGCCATATTCGAGGACGCTTCGGACGCACTTCTCGACCGACCCGAGGTGTCGTTCCCACGGGACGATCACATCGGCCTTCGGTGCCGGAATCATCTGTACCTCCATGTCAAGAGCGGTCGAGGAGTCCGTACCTCGAGAGGCATCGCGATTTCGGAGCGGGAACTATAACCTTGATTCGCCAAACAGTTCAAGGCGAGTCGCCCCCAAGTCCGGCGTTGTTCCCGCGAAAGCCGCGTCGCTCCGCGCAAGGAAGTGCCGCCTTTCGCTCTGCGACAAGGCGACTTTTTTCGATGCTGTAGCAGGGAAGTCGGGTGACTCGTTCCCAAGCTCTGCGTGGGAATGCCTCCCGAGCCGCTCTGCGGCACTCTGCCGGGACCGGACGACGCAGAGCGTCGAAGGCGGCATTCCCACGCAGAGCGTGGAAACGAGCTGCTCCGCCAGGTTCCGCCCTGGGCCAAAGCCTGCCCGCCGATATCCTTGCTACAGGGTCCTTTTTTCAGAAGTCATTGACTCCGAGACTCGGCGTTTCGGCCCGTCTTTCGTTCACCGTTGACAAGATACGCTCGCTTGATTAGAAACACGCACGCTCACGTGGCGACGCGATCGTTTTTCTGCGCCGGTGCGTCCCGAACCAGGGATGGTGGGGGCACGTTATGTCCTGGCGTCTCAATCTGTTCGATCACCCGGCGTGCCTGGCTGCTCCCGCTGTTCAGGCACCAAACGGGCTCGGCGAGAGGATGCTCGTTGCGCAGTCGATCCGGCTCACCCGCGCGATCGCCCGCGAGGGCTTGATCGGACTGGCGCGGCGAAAGGCGGCCCGGGCGGCCAGCGAAATGGCCCATCGCGCCACGATCAGGCGCTTCGAGCAAAAGCCCTGGCAGTCCGACGGCCGGCCCGTTTTCCTGCTTGTCAGCCACCACTTTGGAGGCGGCACCGAGCGGCATGTTCGCGACCTGACAGGGTTGCTCCAGAGCGAAGGCATACGCCCTGTACTCGTCCGCCCCGGCCGCGGTGGCTCGCTGGTTTGCGAAGAACGAGCGGCGCGCGGCGAGATGGCCTGGTGCCGCGCATTTCATCCGGACCGGGAGTCTCTGCAAGAGCTCCTCGATCTATTCAATCCCGTCCACGCCCACGTTCACCATCTTGCGGGCGTGACGGATGCGTTGATCGAGCTTCTGGCCCAGCGCCGGGTTCCCTACGACTGGACGATTCATGATTACCACGCGATCTGCCCGCGCATCCATCTGATCGGGGAGCGAGGCGTCTATTGCGGTGAGCCCGAGCCCGCCGCTTGCGACCGGTGCTTGAGCCGTGTCGGCGACGACCAGGGCTGCCGCGTGAGCGAATCGATCACGGTCTGGCGCGACCGCTTTCGGCGGCATCTCCAAGGAGCGCGGCGCGTCTTGCGCCCAGCCGGGACGTGGCGCGCAGGCTCGCGCGCTACATCCCCGGCCTGCGACTGGCAATCCGGCCGCACTTCGAGGAGACGAAAACGCCCGGCGTGCTCGCTTGCCGGCTGTCGCCGGGCGAGCCGGTGCGGGTGCTCCTTCTGGGCACGATCGTCCCTGCGAAGGGTTCGGAGCGCTTGCTGGCGTGTGCCCGCGACGCTCGCGCCCGCCGGCTTCCGTTGCAATTCCACGTCGTCGGATCGACCGACCGGGACGCCCAGTTCGCGAGGCTCAAGAATGTCCGCGTCAGCGGGCCATACCGGGATTCCGAGGTCTTCGAGCGGCTGGCAGCGGCTCGTTGCCATCTCGCCTTCCTGCCGACTGTGTGCCCCGAGTCGTTCATGTACGCGCTCTCGATCGTCATGGCCGCCGGCTTCTACACCGTCTGCTACGACCTCGGCGCGCAGGCCGACCGGGTGCGCGCGTGGGGTTGGGGTCAAACGCTGCCCCTTGACCTCGAACCGCAGGCGGTCAACGACGAACTGCTGGATACTGCGCAACGATTGGCGGCCGAACCAGGTTGCCCGCTTCCGCCGGCTCCGGCCATGTATCCCGATCCGCTGAAATCCTATTACGGCTTCTCCGCCGACGAACTGGAACAGATCCGCCTGCCGCCATCCCGCCGAACGGCCGGCTCCAGTGCGAATCCCGACTGTTCAGATTTATGTAGTGATCACGCTCCGCGTGATGGGCTGTCTCTGTAGTCATCACGCTCCGCGTGATGGGCCGTCTCTGTAGTCATCACGCTCCGCGTGATGGGCCGTCTCTGTAGTCATCACGCTCCGCGTGATGACTACCGCAAGGAGCAGAGTTCATGCATATCTTCACCAGCGTTACGGCAAATTATCTCCCCAAGGCCGCCGCGCTCGCCCATTCGGTCAAGCGTGTCCATCCCGAGGCTACGTTTCACGTCGTGCTTTCGGACGAGATGCCCGCATGTCCGCCGATCACGACGGCGGCATTCGACTCGATCATCAACGTCCGCGAACTGCCGATCGACAGGCTCCCGACCTGGATCTTCCGCCATCGCTTGGTCGAGCTCTGCACGGCGGTCAAGGGAACGGCATTCGAATACATCGCTGAACGCTTCGGCGCCGAACGGATCTTCTATCTCGACCCCGACATCATCGTCTCCAACCGCCTCGACGGCCTTGCGCGTGCCCTGGACGAGCACACAATTCTCCTCACGCCGCACCAGTCCGACCCCGAGACCGATTTGCAGGCGATCCTCGATAACGAGCACTGTTGCTTGAGGCACGGCGTTTATAACCTCGGCTTTCTGGCAGTCAGAATGACCGGCCAGGGCCGTCAGTTCATTTCGTGGTGGGCCGATCGCACCCGCCGGTTTTGTTATGACGAGGTCCCGAACGGGCTCTTCACCGATCAGCGCTGGGTCGACCTGGCCCCGGCGTTCTTCGACGACATCGCGATCATTCGCGACCCCCAGTACAACGTGGCGACCTGGAACCTCACTCACCGGCGCGACCGGCCGGGCCCCGTTCGAGATCCAGATCAACGGCCGGCCCCTGGTCTTCTACCACTTCTCGGGCTTCGACAGCGGCGCCCAGAAGGTGATGCTCGAGCGGTATGGTCAGCACAGCCCGGTCCTCTTCGAGCTGCGCGACTGGTACATCGACCGCTGCGAGGAACTGGGTCAAAAGGCGCTCTGCAAGATCCCGTGTATCTACAACGCCTTCAAGAACGGCCAGAAAATCACCGACGCCCATCGCTTGCTTTATCGCAGCCGCGAGGACCTGATGCGGGCGTTTCCGGACCCGTTCGATGCGAGCGACCCCGGGCGGTCCTACTTCCACTGGTACGAAAAGCACGGCGCGCACGCTGAGAAAGAAGGCGATCCCCTGGTGAAATTGATTCGCAAGCACGCGCCCGAGCCGGCCTTGCGGCTCGCCCGCAAGGCACGGACCGCCTGGCGAAGCTGGGCGATGGGTAGCGCGACGTAATACCAGAGTGCGCAAGCACGGGCCAGTTCCTACGAACCCGACGCACCAGCCAGGGACGCTGGCCGAGGCTCGCCCCTGGCACCACAAGTCCCCTCGCTGGCGCGTCGGGTTGGTATGGGCACGAGAGCACTCAGCACTGCCAAGAAAGGAGATCGATGGCGCGCCAACAACCACGAACAATCCTCTGCGTCATCGGCACGCGGCCCGAGGCCATCAAGATGGCCCCGGTCGTCACGGCATTAGAGCGCGCACCGTGGGCGCGTTGCCGCGTGGTCTTGACCGGACAGCACCGCGAGCTCACGGATTCGGTGCTCGAGTTCTTCCGGATCAAGCCGCACATCGACCTGGACTTCATGCGGCTTGGGCTTCCTCTGGCGCAACTGGCCGTCCGCCTCACGAACGCGCTGACCGGCGTCTTCGACCGTGAAGAGCCCGACCTGGTGTTGGCCCAGGGAGACACGACGAGCGTGCTGGCGGCGGCCCTGGCCTGCGCCCGCGAGCGAATCCCGTTCGGGCATGTGGAAGCGGGATTACGCAGCCACTCGCTCGCCGCTCCATTTCCCGAAGAAGCCAATCGCGTCGTGACTTCCCATCTCGCGACAGTCCACTTCGCCCCGACGATTTCGGCACGGCGCAACCTCGAGCGCGAGGGCATCGATCCCGCCGGCATCCATGTGACGGGCAATCCGGTCATCGATGCGCTCCTGGACGCGGCCAAACGCGATGTTCCGCTGCCGGTCACCCTCGATCCAGCCCGGCGCATGCTGCTGGTAACCGCCCACCGCCGCGATTCATTTGGTGAGCCGCTCTTGCGTATCTGCCAGGCAGTCCGGGAGCTGCACGAGCACTGCGCCGATGTCGAGTTTCTCTGGCCGGTCCATCCCAACCCGAGCGTCCAGCCGGTGGTGACGAGCCTGATGAAGCCACTGCCGCGGGTGCGCCTTTGCAAGCCCCTGGCGTATGGAGAGTTCGTGGCGGCGATGAAGCGTGCCGCGATCATCCTCACCGACTCCGGCGGAGTGCAGGAGGAAGCGCCTGCCCTGGCCAAGCCGGTGCTGGTGCTGCGCGAAGAGAGCGAGCGTCCCGAAGCCATCGAGTTGGGAGTCGCGAAACTCGTTGGCCGCGACCCGAGCGTGATCGTTGCCGAAACGAGCCGGCTCCTCGGCGACGCCGATGCCTACAGGACGATGGCGCGGGGAATGAGCCCCTACGGCGACGGCCACGCCGCCCCCAGGATTGTCGCTCTGGTGCGCAATCTGCTCGGAGCGCCGGAACGGGCCCGCCGAGCGCGCCGTTTCTCTCCCATACGCCACCCGCTGGCGCCTCTTATCAGGGCCGCGAACCGAAAGACTGGCGCGCCGGGTTAGTCACGATAGGGATTGGCCGTTTCGAGTCGAATCGTGCGCCGTGCTGCCGTTCGTGTTCCCGTTGCCATTACCATTGCCGCTGGCGATCGAATGGATCAGCCCGCGCAAACGACGCCTGCCGCGAAGCGCGACTCCGATGATCGGATGCGACTCGATTCGTTCCAGCCGGTCGCGGAGTTGTTCGTTATGCTCCCAGGCCCGGATCTCGCGCTCCTGAGACGCGATCAGCTTCGCCTGCATGGCGCTCGAGCGCTTCGGTTGTCTGCTCGAACAGGCGCTCCGCATCGACGAGCCGCGCATGCACGGAATGAAGATGTCGCTCGATCTCGAGGGCCCGTCGCTCCGCTTCTTCAAGCTGTGCGATCCGGTCCCGGCTCGCTTGCCATTCGCCCATGCGCATGTTCTCGAGCGCCCGGCTGTCGCGGTCGAGCTGGGCCTGGTTTTTTCTAGGATCCGGCGTCAGAGGCAAAGCGACGAGCGAATCAAAGAGCTCCTGCGATTCATGAGCGATCGCCGCAGGAACATGATGCACGCAAGTGTGGTCAAACGCCTCGTTGACGACATCATCGTCCCAGGTCAATCCACATTGCGTGACGACATCCTGAAGCGCCGTCAGGTAACTGGGTGCCCCGAAGCAGACGCTGCCCGGGTGTCCGTTCCTCGCTTCCAGGATCTGCTTGAGCCGCAGCAGGTGAACGCCCACGACGTCGAGCGCCGACCAGTATCCGACCAGGCCGTTCCGTCGGCTCACCAGGCTCATGGCAATCTCGTGAGGCGATCGGACCAGCCCGACGGTGACGACGCGAAGTTCTGGAAAACCCTCCAGGACGCGCTCCCAGAACGGCCAGGCGAGGACCGTCCGGGGGTCCTTGAATCCCGCGATCCGGCCCGAATACAAAAGTGCGCGAACCAGCGATCGCCCCTCGGCGATCATCTTGTCGGGAATCGTGATCGAGTTGTCCCACTGGCCGCGCGTTTCGACGAATCGCGCCAGAGTCTCGGCCGAGTCGGGAAGATCGTCCCGGAATCCGTAAGCCAGGTTCTGAACCTCCCGGTTCAAGAGCATGAACGGCACCGATTCGAAATGCCCGTACGGATTGCTGGGTGCCGCCCCGTTCAGCGGAAATGGCCCCAGCGACATGCCCAGCCGCTGGAGGATGTTCGCCGTCAAGCTGGAGCCGCACCGGTGCATGGAAAGAAGGACTACGAGAGTCGGTTGTGTGCCTTCCATGCTGCTTTGGCTCCTATTTTGACCCAGGCCTTGCGATTGCCATGGATGCACAATCGCGATCGTCAACTCATCACGGCGCCGGCGTGGAATTCTTCGGTCTCTGCCGGTCGTAAGGCTGGAATCCTGATCGGACTATAGGCAATTTTGTAAATACCGGCAATGGTGCCCATGATCCAATTGCGCTCGACCAGCCCTCGACGAAATCGGCTCGATTGAGGGCTTGCGCCCTTGCGTATTCTATCGGCTATAAAGGGGCGTAAGTTTGGGAATCTGGCGAATCCGCCGACTCTCACGGGCAGCAACTCGTCACCCGGACGAGGACGAGCGGCTTGACGTGTTCAGGTCACCTGTCTAGGATGTCCAGCCCACCTGGGTAAACGGTGCACTCCGGAGCGCGGCATGCCTTGTCCAACCCGTCTGGGGTCGGTTCATGAGGGCAAAGGGCCACTCCAAGTCTGTTGCCAGCACAAACGATCGAAATTGGATTCTCGAGGAGAGCGGGACGAACGCCATGGCCGCCAAGGATCACGAGATCGAGCGTCTGCTTGGTCGTTCGCTCGACGCTTCCAGCCGCATTCCGTTCAACAAGCCATTCATCGTTGGCAAAGAACTGTTTTACATCGCTCAGGCTGTCACGAAAGGGAATATCGCCGGCGACGGACATTTCACGAAATCATGTTGCCGGTTCCTCGAACAACGGTTTCAGATTCCGCATGTCTTGCTGACTCCGTCGTGTACGGCCGCGCTTGAGATGGCGGCAATCCTGTGTGGCCTGGGGCCCGGCGATGAAGTGATCCTCCCTTCATTCACGTTCGTCTCGACGGCCAATGCCGTTGCAAGGCTGGGCGCTCGACCTGTCTTCGTCGATATCATCCCTGAGACGCTCAACATCAATGAGACGCTGATCGAAGGGGCGATCAATGAGAGGACCAAAGCGGTGATTCCCGTGCATTACGCCGGTGTGGGTTGTCGAATGGATCGCATTGTGGAAATCGCTCGGAAGCACGATCTGAAAGTCATCGAAGACGCCGCCCAAGGAGTCAACGCGTTTCACAACCACCGTGCGCTGGGGTCGATCGGCGACATGGGCGCGTTCAGTTTCCACGAGACCAAGAACTTCATCTGCGGTGAAGGCGGGGCCCTTTGCGTCAACGATCCGGCACTCCTCGACCGGGCGGAGATCCTTCGAGACAAGGGGACCAACCGCAGACAGTTCTTTCGTGGCCAGGTTGAACAAGTACACCTGGGTAGACGTCGGTTCGAGCTACGTCCCGAGCGAGATTTGCTCGGCGTTTCTCTACGCGCAACTGGAAATGATGGAGGAAATCACCGAGGTCCGCCGGCGGCGTTATGAGTATTACCAAGAGCAGCTCAAACCCTTAGAGGAAGAGGGACTCTTGCGACTGCCGCATATCCCGACGGACTGCCAGAGCAATTACCATCTCTTTTACGTAATTCTCCCGGATCAGGTAGCCCGGGATGCCTTGATGAACCATCTCCAGCGCCAGCAGATCCACGCGGTCTTCCATTATGTCCCGCTGCATTCCTCACCAATCGGCAAGACATACGGTTACCGCGATGGCGATCTTCCCTTCACAGAAGACATGAGTCGCCGACTGCTGCGAATCCCTCTCTATCACGAGCTCACCGATGACGAGCAAGGCCGCGTCGTCGCTCAGATTCACCATCACTTACGGCAAACTTCGGCCCGACGTCCCGCGGCTTGAACTGCGGCGGATCGGCTCAAAGCTGCCGATCATCATGGCCAGCGAGGATAACCTCGAACGCCTGGCTCATCGGCTCAGCACCGTGATACTCCCGTCGTTGGCGACGACTCGGGGGTAGTTTTGCCGGATGAAGCGCTCGAGGTACTGATGGGACTGCCGGGCTTCCCGCACGCCCACGTCGGCAGTTTTCTCGGGGATCGTTTCAAAATCAGCGGGAACGACGACGAGTCTGGGCATTTCCCGCTGGATCGCCTCCAGGTTCAGTTCGCTATCCCGCGGCGAGTCGAAAAGACGCCGCATAGTAGGCATTATGCCTGCCACTGATCCGTCGCTTGGTGAGTGCGTAGAACTGGCAGTCGAGCGGAAAAACCAGAATCGAGTCGCGAGGGTCGGTCAGTTTCGTAACGGTCGATAAAGCTGCCGTTCGTGAATCGCCGTCAAATTCACCGAGCGGACGGGCCAGGCCACGGTATCGATAGAGAGGCCAGGGAGCGAACTTCTCGAGGTCACATTGCCCCCACTGTGACAGCTTCAGTCCGACCACGACCAGCAATGTCGCGTAACCCACACCTGCCACGCGACTCCAGGGCTTTACGCGTGCACCCGAACCTACACCTTCAACCCCGCGCAGGAGCCAGGAAACGATCAATGAGGCGCTGACAATCGCAGCCGGGATGACCTGGAGGAGGTGCAGTGGGCCCATCCGGTGCATAGCCTGGTGCAAGGAAGCCGTCCCGACCAAGGCTGTCGCGAGCAGGAACCAGGACCGCGCGTCGAGCTTGCCGGCCCGCCCTCGCTGCCAGACGGCAATCATCGCCCACAGGTACGAGGTGGGGATCAGCCAGTATGCCACGATCAAACTACGGATCGAGGGAAGCGGCTGCGACATGCCGCTGGAAACCGCGCGAGTCGCCTGGATTGTCAGCTCCAGGTAGCGTAGTGGAGCAAGAGTGTCCAGACGCTCGATCAGATAGACGCACCATGCCAGCGGAAAGACCGAGAATCCTACCAGGAAAAGCCCCAAGGCCCGCAAGAACCCGGGCCGCATTTCGCGGCGCTCGCTGGCCTCGACCAAGCCCAGAAAAACCAAGCTCGCCAGCAGTTCGGTCGTTCCGTAGTCGGGCCTGTAAAGCCAGCAAATACCCAGGATCAGGCCGACGACGACGACCCAGCACAGCGCCGAATGGGGGAACACGAAAGGTAGCGGTGCCAGCCCCACAGGAGGGCCATCGGAATCAGCCAGACGTACCACTTGTAGAAACGCGCGGAAACGAGAAACCCAAAACCTGCCGCGATGATTCCCAATCGCTTCGAAGTATAACGGGAAACGAGATGATAAATCAGGAACAATGACAGTGCGTATCCCGCCGAGCAGAGAATCGTTTCCCCCAAGAGCGAATTGGAGGCCCAGAGACCCAGGGCGCTCGTGTAATGCACCAAGGGGCCGTAGGCGATCAAGAGATCGATACCGGGGACCTTGCCCAGCAGCACCTGCGTCCCGATGCTGAGCTGCGACCCGTGGTCGCGGTTGGTGAGGAAAAACCCCAGCCCGGGAGCCTTCAGAAGAAACAGGGTGAGAAACCCCAGGAACACGATCGCCCCAAGAATGACATCGACTGTTTTTCGAGCTCCCTCGGCAGCGGAATCGACCGAGGGTGCCGTGACGATTCGCCCCCAACGCGGCGCTGGGTCGCCATCCGGCCCTTGCAATCGCTTCTTCTTGCCCTAACGACATCTGCGCCCTCCCGGCACGAGGATCTCACCGTGTTAGACGATGAGTCACGCGGCGGGCGTATTCTACTGGCGGCAAATTTGTGCGGATAGGCGAAAACCGGCTCGTTGCCAACCTTCTGTTAGTGTACATCGCTTACGTACTTTCTCGACCTACCTTCCCGCGTCCTTTAGTGGTATCATGCCGACCCGATTAGCAAGCACCTGTGCCCGCAGCCTGGTAGCCAAGATGTGCAAGGGGAGAGCCTGGACACGCTCGGTCAGCTCGTCTTGCCGGGGGGAGAACGCTGTGGGAAAGCGACTCGCCATTTTGCAGTCCAATTACATACCGTGGAAAGGCTATTTTGATCTGATCAATTCGGCCGATCTCTTCATTCTCTACGATACGGCTCAATTCACGAAGAATGACTGGCGGAACCGAAATCGAGTCAAGACCCGCCAAGGCCCGACCTGGCTGACGATTCCCGTGGCTCACCAGTTCGGACAGTTGATTCAGGATACAACCGTCAGCGATCCCAAGTGGGCCTCCAAGCACTGGACCACGCTTTCCCAGACATATGCGCGGTCCCCTTATTTCGCCAGATACAAGGACTGGCTTGATGGGCTGTATCGAGAAGCCGCCAGAGAGACAAAACTCAGCGCGATCAATCATCGCTTTCTATCCGAGATATGCAGGGTGTTGGAAATCAAGACCCCCCTGTCGTGGTCGAGCGATTACCGCCTCGTCGAGGGCCAGACCCAGCGGCTAGTCGACCTTTGCAAGCAGGTCGGCGCCGCCGAGTACCTTTCCGGGCCGGCGGCTCGGGCTTACCTGGATGAGGGCCGATTCGAACAGGACGGTATCAAGGTCTCGTATGTGGACTATTCCGGCTACGCGGAGTACCGACAATTGTATCCCCCCTTCGAGCATGGGGTGAGCATTCTTGACCTCTTGTTCAACGAGGGGCCAGATGCATCCCGATACATGAAAAGTTTTGGAGAGTCCACCGTTCGGACTGGAGCCAGCAGGGGAGACGGCTCATGAAAAAGGCGTCCGAGGTATCAGTGGTTGTACCGGTATACAATTCCGAGCGGACCATCGCGGAACTCGTCAGACGCATGGAGTCGCGCTGCGGGATTACGATCACAATTTTATATTGATCAATGATGGCAGTAAGGATCAGAGTTATCAGATTTGTGTCCGCCTGGCGAAATCCGACCCGCGGATCAGGTTCATTTCTTTTTTCCGCAACTATGGTCAGTTGCCAGCGCGATCTTTGCTGGCTTACGCGCGGCCGACGGCGAAACCGTGATCGTGATGGATGACGACCTCCAGAACCCTCCGGAGGAGGTGCACAAATTGCTGGCGAGGATCCGCGAGGGCTACGACTTCGTATTCGGGACACCGCTCGGGAAGATGGAGCAGCCGCTCGGGAGGAGGCTGGGCAGTTACCTCAACCGGAGAATGTCCGAGGTTCTTTTCGGCAAACCGAAAGGTCTCTACGCGTCCAGCTACTACGCCATCACGCAGCAGCTCGCTCGCGAAATCGTCAAGTACGACGGGCCCTATCCGTACATCTCTGGTTTCATTTTCCGGACCACATCCAACGGCTGCAATGTGCCCGTTGAGCACCATCCCCGATCGCACGGTGAGTCTGGTTACACGCTGCGCAAGCTGATTGGTCTCTGGCTCCGTGGGTGCACGAACTTCTCGGTGGTTCCGCTCCGGATGTCGATGTTCGTGGGATTCGCGGCGACCGTGATCGGGATGATGGTGCTCTTCTACCTCCTCGTGCTCAAGTTTTTCGCGTGGGATGAGGTCAGCGCCGGCTGGACGTCGATGATCGGTACAGTCCTCCTTTCTTCCGGCGTTCAGCTCTTCTCCCTGGGAATGCTTGGCGAGTACGTCGGCCGGATCTTCCTCCTGCTTAACAAGGAACCACAATACACGATCAAGGAAACGTTTAACTTTGGTTGCAATGAAAACCATCGGCGTTCGACCGATGCATCAACTGTTCGTCGACTCGGGCGTGCACGAAGTTTCCAGATGGCGAGCAGAGAGCAACACGAATCGGGGCCGAGACTGAACGACCGGAAACGGATCGGTTGAATTGATGATGTAAGGAGCGCGCACGATGATCATCGTGACCGGTGCAACGGGTTTCGTGGGGCGTTACCTGATCGACCTGCTTGCGACCCAGGGCGAGAACGTGCTTGCGTGTGGTCGTAGCACGAAATACGCCAAGTTCTTCGCCGCCTTGCACGTCCCTTTCCTGTCTCTAGACGTCACGCTGCCTGAGGAGTTCGATCGGCTTCCCGGCTCTGGCGTCAAGGCCCTCGTTCATCTCGCGGCGGTGATTCCCGCGGCCGTTCCCGACATCAAGACCGACGCCTTCCTGAAAACCAACACATTGGGAACCTTCTATGCGCTCGAACATTGCCGGAAACACGGCATCAAGAAGTTCGTGTTCTCCACGACGCTTTATGAGTGCCTCGAACATACGGAGTTACCGATCACCGAGAGGATGGGCCGAAGGTTTGCGATGACGGGAGACCACACGGCCTATGTGATATCCAAGATCGCGGCGAGCGATCACGTCGATCACTACTCGCAGGAGTTCGGTCTCCAGGGAATTGTTCTCCGATTCACAGGATTACTCGGTTTCGGCCGCCAGGAGGGTTATTATGCCGACGGGACCTTCCACCCCAGTGCGTTCGAGGTGTTCTATCGTCGTGCCCAGGAGGGGCTGCCCCTGGAGATTTGGGGCAAGGCAGAGGCTCGGAGAGATTCCCTCTATGTCAAGGACGCCGCTCGCGCCATCGATGCGGCGATCAAGAGCGAAGGAGCCCAGGGCCTGTATCTGATAGGTTCCGGTTCGGGCCGGACGGTCGAAGAAGAGGTCAACGCCTTCGCCGACGTCTTTGGTTCTAGAGAGCACCCAGTCCCGATCATCTATCGCCCCGAAGTGGAAGATAAGAAGAAGAGCTACTATTTTGACATCAGCAAGGCCAAAGCGGAACTCGGATGGGAGCCCATTTATGGCTACCGTGAAATCCTGCGGGATTACGCCAAAGAGGTGGCAGCGGGTCGCTTCGTCCTTTGATGCCTTGCGGGGGGGGTAGAACTCGTGACTCTCGCGACGACTGTCGATTCCTACCGGCTACGCGATGGCATATACGTCCCTTCAAGCGGGGTGGTCCATCGCGACCTTGAGTATCACAGCCAATTTTTCCCTGCCTTGCAGCAGCGTGCAGCGCGACCATTTCTGGTACCGCGGCCGCCACAAATTCCTGCTCCGCGGCGTCCATCGGTTCGTCTTCGGTCCCGCTCCGCGCCGCGTCATCGACCTGGGCGGAGGGTGCGGCGGGTGGGTCGATTATCTTGATCGACACAAAGCGTTTCCAATCAGCGAATTGGCACTTGCCGACTCATCCGAGATCGCTCTGCGATATGCCGCGCAGATTCTCTCGCCGGGAATCTCCCGGTATCAAGTTGACCTACTGAATCTCCAGTGGTATGACCGCTGGGATATCGCGTGCCTGCTCGATGTGCTGGAACATATTCCCGACCATGAAGCGGCTCTCCGGCAGATTCGCGATGCTCTGGTGCCCGGCGGTTTGCTCTTTGTGGCAGTACCGTCCTTGAATTGTTTCTGGAGCTGGAACGACGACGTGGCGGGCCACCAGCGGCGCTATAGGCGGGCCGACTTCCAGCACCTGGCTCGACGTTGCGGTTATCGCCTCCGAGACCGCGCTATTTCATGTTCTTCCTGAGCCCCCTGTTGCTGGCCTCCCGGTTCGCTGCGAGCCACAAACAAAAGGGGATGACGGAGGAATCGCGTCGGGAGTTCGCAGCCAGGATGCATCGCACACCACGCCGACCGGTCAACCGAGCTCTGGCCGCCGTTTTCGGTGCTGAAACTCCGCTCGGCCATGCTCTGCGATTCCCGTGGGGCACCTCGCTCCTCGCCGTGATGCAGAAGCCGGACACCTGATGCGGCGATTATCGTGCCCTGGGCTTGCGGGCAGCGGCTCAGCCTGGAACATTCTGTGACCAGGCGGTGATGACCTGTCTCGGCTTTGATGGGGATTCCGTCAATTCGCCTGCCGCGCGTTGGCCAGGTACACAAGAGCAGAGATTAACCCGCCGCCGTACAACAATACACGATAACCCAGGAGCGCCAGTGCACCCCCTGGGTGCCGCACGCCAGCAGGAAAAGCTGCTCGCTTACTTCCTCGCCGAGGCCTACGCCCCGAATGGCAGGGGGACGGCCATCGTGAAGAAGACCAGCGGACCCAAGAAAAGATGCTGTCCGAGAGACGGAACCTCGGCAGGAAAGAGCATCCTGCTCACGAGATAGAAGGAGATGGTGAAGATCCCCTGACTGAGAACTGATAGCGCGATGCTCGCTGCTACGACGCCCAATCGCGTCTTGTAAGTCGCGGACATCACGATCAACTCGCTCGCGATCGTGGCGATCCGTCTGCGGCCCCGCGTCAGCTTCGGAGAGTAGCGGGTGCTCTGGGAAAAGATCGCAATCAGCCCCAAGACCCCGAGAGCGACGCCGACCCAGACGATCAGAATGAGACGACGAATCGCGGTGGTTGCATACGGCCAGGCGAACCCGCCGGCGAAAGCCGCCAGGATGAACAAACCCAGCAATCCGATCAAGCGGTCGATTACCATCGAGGCAATCGCCTGCGTCCGTTTGACGTCCATCTTCGCCAGATAGGCCGCCTTGATCACATCGCCCCCGACCCCTCCCGGGATCACCAGGTTGAACAAGTTGCCGATGTAACCAAGCAACACCGCCGCGCCCAAGCGAAACGAAGGTTCGACGACCCGAACCAACCCGAGCCAGCGGACAAACGTCAGGAGCGTTGCCCCGAGGGACATACAGAACGCCAAAGCGAACAGCCGGACGTCAAGCCTCCGGCTCAATATCTCGTGGATGAGCTCTTTATTTTTCCAGATCACGTGGCCCAAGAGCACGAACGCCGCAGCGATCAACACCGCGCTCCATACGTTGCCCTGGACTGAATTCTTCTGTGGCATTGTCATGACGCTCGGCTCGCCCGTGGTGCGACCGTCGCGGGTCAGGATTCGAATCCTTGCTGCGTTCGAATCTCCGGATGCCGGAATTCCAGCATTCGCTGGTCGCGGGGATGGTCCCACTCGCCGATCAAGTCCACGGCCAGCCCTGCGAGCAGGCTCGCGACCCGGATTTCTTCCAGTGAGAGATGGAACGGATCGGCATCGTAATGGGAATGGATGCCACCCCGCTCGTGCTCGAGCGGCTCGAGGTGGGCCGGTCGCGGTGCCTGGAAAAATGTTGCGAAGAAACGGCCGCGCGGTGCCAGGACTTCCCGCACGCGGCTCAGGCAGCGCACGATCGAGTTGAAGGGAATATGCGTGAATACCGAGAGTGCGAGTCCGTAGTCAAACTTCGTGCCGAACGGTGCAAGGTCGAATCGATCGTTGACCAGGAGTTTCGCATCGCGATCATCCAGGCCCGCCATTCTCAGCTCGAGCCGGCCGGCGTCGATGAGCGAGCGATTGATGTCGAGTCCGTGATAATGGCCCGGTGCGAGGTACCCGACAAAATGAACCCCGCCGCGCATCGACCCGCAGCCGACGTCCACAAAGCGGTGCTCGGGGCGCAGCCCCTGCGCAACAAGGAAATCAAATTGCAGCCGGCCGATCTCGTCCCACATCCCGCCCACGGCGTGACGATGCTGCCCGGCTGCGATCTCGCCGGCGGACAACTGACGGAGGTACGGATTGACGTAGCCAAGCATCGTTTGCAACGCCTTCCTGTCTGTGGAACAGGCCCGAATGGAGTCTCGTGGGGCGACGCACCGGCAGGTCGGCGCAAACCAGCCCCGGTGCAACGCCTTTGGGATGAAAACGAATTCGAAGGATCGGTGCTCTTCGATCAAGCGCCGCGACAGATTAGCAAGCGATGTCGCTTCCGGCAATGCGAAGTGGCGGGGCGCGGGACGGAAACGGGTACGGAAGATAAGCAGAGCGCGGAAACCTATCTCAGATGCGGACCGTCTCTCATGTCGAGCAAGGTCATCGACTTGACATAACTAGCGAAGCTCCACCTTCGGAAACAGCGGCGCCGGCTTGCCGCCTGTGATCGGCGCCGTCACGCGGAGTTCGGAACCCAGCAAGCCGGCGGTGATATCGCTATAGCTCACCCGGTCCCACGGCTTCTGCTCGCCAAAGTTGAAAGCCCCATAGAACGTCTCGGCGGTCCGCGGCAAGAACGGCTTGATCAAGATCGCCGTGACCCGCAGCCATTCCGCCAGGTTGACCAGAACGGCGCGGCAGGCTTCCAGATCGGTCTTGGCCAGCTTGAACGGCTCGGTCTTCGTGGATGTAGCGGTTGGCCGCATCGACGACTTCGCGCCAGATCCGCTGCAAGGCCGGGCTGTACTCGAACGCACCGACCAGCTCGCGCAGCGCGCCGACCAGGCCGGTCAGGTCGAGCCCCTGGCGCCAGGCCGTCGCATCGATCGCGTCGGCACCGCCCAGCCGGCCGTCGAAATACTTGAGGCACATCGTCAGGATGCGGCTGTAGAGGTTGCCCAGGTTATTGGCCAGACCGCTGTTATAGATCTCGGCGAACCGCTCGAACGAGAACTCGCCGTCGCCGCCGAACGGGCACTGGCTCATGAAGTAGTAGCGAAACGCCTCGGACGAGAACTTGCTCGATCAGCTCCATCGGCTCGACGACGTTGCCCAGGCTCTTGCTGAGCTTCTGGACCTCGCCGGTCTCTTCGTTCTTGCGATAGACGAACCCGTGTCCGAAGACCTGCCGGGGCAAGGCCACGCCGGCCGACATCAGCATCGCCGGCCAGAGTGCGCAGTGGAACCGCGTGATGTCCTTGCCGATCACGTGCACGTCGGCCGGCCAGAACTGGCGAAACCGCTCCTCGTCGCTCCCGTAGCCGATCGCCGTGATGTAGTTGAGCAGGGCGTCGAACCAGACGTAGATCGTCTGGGCCGGGTCGAACGGGACCTTGATGCCCCAGGTAAACCCCTTGCGGGTGATGGCCACGTCCTTGAGCTCGGTCTCGACCAGGTTGACGATCTCGTTGCGCCGGCTTTCGGGCTGAATGAATTCGGGATGCGCCGCGTAATGAGTCGAGCAGTCGTCTGGCGGTACGCCGAGAGGCGGAAGTAGTAATTCTCCTCCTCGACCCAGGCGAGCGGCGTGTTGGGGTGATAGCGGACAGCGCCCGCCGCCCTTCTTCGACCTCTTTCTCGGTCTTGAACGCCTCGCAGCCGTTGCAGTAGTGGCCCGTGTAGACCCCCTTGTAGATGTCGCCCGCGTCGTAGACGGCCTGGATGAACTTGTGGCAGCCCACGTGGTGGCGTTCTTCGCTGGTCTGGATGAAATCGTCGTACGAGATGTCGAGCGCGCGCCAGACCTCCTGAAACTGGCCGGGCCATGTCGTCGACATAGCGTTTCGGCTCGACGCCCAGCTCGCGGGCCTGCTGGGGCACCTTGATCGTGTTTTCGTCGTTGCCCATCAGGAAGTGGACCGAGTCGCCCTCCATGCGGCGAAACCGGGCCTGCACATCGGCCCCGATTTTCTCGAACGCCGTGCCGATATGCGGCCGGCTGTTGGGGTAGTCGATCGCCGTCGTGATGTAATAGCGCGATGGGCCGTCAGACATCCGGAACCTCGTTAAGCAGGCGAGCGCGCGAATCTATTTTCGGGGACGCCATTTCGTTCACTTCGCGCACAAATTAGACAATTCCCGCCCGCCGCCGGTTCACCCGGCCGCGGGCTGTCTTACTTTAGCACATGCCTCGCTGGGGGAACGAGGGCAAGACGGAATGTCAAGAAACCTTGATTTCCGCTCGATGAGTAGGAGCAGCGAAATCAGAGGGTTTGTCATTCGCGGCTGTGCCGCCGAAGCACGCCGACGCACACTTTATCCAAACTCCCCAGCCACCCCTTGCAATGGGCATTGGTGGGCTCTCAACCGTTGATTGACGGGTTGGAGCACTACCTTCAGGCGGAACGGACCGGCTGAAGCCGGGAATCCAGCCTCATCAACTCAAGATTGACCAGGCACCAAAGTGGACGTCGGATCAGTTGGCTGCTCGGTCGACTCATGGAGACGAGGGATGATCGTTCAGAAGTCGCGTCTCTTGCTCGATGAGAACGAAGCCCGAATCGTCGCTACGGTCTGGAGTGAGGCAGGAAAGTTCACACCGTTCGAGCTTGTCATCGGTGTGCCGAAGGCTTATGTCGGCTGGCTCGATCTCTCCAGCACCCCGTTCGTGCCGACACTCCTTCTGCTCGCGGGAGTCTTGGGGGAGAGACTGCGGTTGGAGGGGACGGTCTCGCCGCTATTGCTGAGCAACGCGCAGAAAGCTTGCGAGCTGTTCCGCTCGTGGTGGGGCATCGCGCCGGTGCCGGTCGAGGCCGAGGCTCTTGCCGCGGTGAGGCGTCCCGGCGACGGGAGTGGTCTTTTCTTCACCCGCGGCGTCGACTCGTGGTATTCGGCTCTGCGCGACCGGCCGCGTGACGGGCCGGGACATCTCACTCACCTGCTGTACGCTCCGGACCTGGACCGCCAGTATTCGCCGGCGAGCCGGCGACGGGCCCTCGAGTTGACCCGTGAAGCGGCCGGCTGCATCGGCCTGCCGCTCATCTGCGTTTCCCACAATGGGCGTGAGCTGCTCGACCGTTTTGTCAACTGGGAGCGTTGCCATGGGGGCGTGCTGGCGGGAATCGCTCTCGCCCTGGGCGGCTGGTTCGCGAATGTGCACCTGGCGTCAACCCACGACCTGAACCATCTGATCCAGTGGGGGAGCAACCCCGATCTGGACCCCCTCTGGTCGACCGAACGGACGACTCTTCGCCTGGATGGCACCGAGGTCACGCGTACGAACAAGGTGAAGGCAATTGCCTGTTCCGATTTTGCTCTCTCGCGGTTGAAGGTCTGCTGGCGCGAGGACATCGACACCAACTGCGGCCGCTGCGAGAAATGTCTTCGTACTCAGTGCGCTCTGGCGATCGCTGGTGCACTCGAGCGTGCACCCGTGTTCCAGGAGCCGCTCACGCTCGAGGCGGTGATGGGATTGCCGGCTCTCGAGTACAGGAATGGCGAGTGTGCGCCCGAGCCATTCTGGGTCGAGCTGTGCGAAAGCTTTTCGGACGAGCCGAGGCTGACTCGCCTCCGCTTTGCCGCCTGCATGCGCCTGCCGGCGTGGCATCCCCTTTCAACCGCGCCCCGGCAACGAGAAGGGCGTTTGATTGCGATCGAGGCGCCATCCGGCGCCGCTGTGTCCCTGTTGCCGGCGTCGGCCCGCGACTTATTGCCCGTGCCAGTGACTAGACGTGAAGGGTCGCCGGAAACCGACGCGAGCACGTGCCGCGTGGAAATCACATGGACGGTGCCGGCTCCAGGTCGCGTCCCCTTGCCCCTACGCCCGCCTTCATCGATGGCGCTGGAGCTTCTTGACGCGTGCCGCGTCGCAAGTGACCGCCCGAATTCCTGGTGCCTGATCGGCTTCGCCTCGCCCGAAACGGCTCGGCTGTTGGAGCGGCTTACTGAATCCTGGGGACAGGGCGTCACATGCCTGAGCCGAAAGAGTCAGGCCGACGGTGATCATGGCATTCCGCACCGCGAGGCGTCCCTGATCCAGCGGTGCTCCGAGACGCGCCTCTGGTGGGGTGGCGGCGAGTACCTCGATCCATTCCTTGTCCTCGAATCCCTCCGCCACGGTTGCTTACCCTTGCAGTGCGTGCCCCAGGGGAGCTACGACGCATTGGCCGCTTGCCTTCCTCCAGCCCTTTCCCACTTCACCCTGGCCATCCCCGACGAGGGGCCCGTCCCCCCGATTTCGAGACAGGAACGGGCCGCGAGAATTGACCAGGGGCTATCTGCCGTCCTTTCAGGAAACCTGGAGCGCGACCTGGCGCAGGTCATAACGTCCTTAAGTTTGAAATAGACATGAACATTAAATCGCTCATTCGCTTTCCGTGGAAATTGAGGGACGTGTTCCGCTCCATGCGCCGGGATCATGCCGAAAGCCGGCGGATGACGGCCGAGATTTTGCAGATGATTTCGGACCTGGAGCCTAGGCTGCGCGAAACGCTCGTCGGAGAGTTCCGGGAGCAGGGACTTCTGATGGAGACCGCGGCGCGCTATTCGTCGCGGGCCGCGGCCGAGATGAAGCTGCGTGATCGACTCACCCCGCCGCCTTTCGCGCAGGCGGTGTGAGCGTCCTGATCACCTGCTGGAACCATGTCGGCTATCTGGGCCGCTCGGTTGGGAGTGCCGTTGCCACGCTCGAGGCGTTGCCCGCCCCGGGAGAGGTGCTCATCCTGGACGACGCCTCGCGCGATGGCAGTCGCGAGGTCGCCCAGGAGCTTGTCCGCGCGGATGAGCGAATCCGTCTCATCGCCAGCGACGAGAATCTGGGACTGCCGCGTGCTCGCAACCTGCTCTTGAGCCAGGCTCGTTTTGAACACGCGATGATTCTCGATTCCGACAACCAGCTCGTGCCGTCCGGCATCGCAACCTTGTACGCTGCTGCTTGCCATACCAAGGCAGTGCTCGCCTATGGGAATATCGTCCAGGTCGATCAGTCCGGCGCGGTCATCGGCGTGGTCAGCAATGAACGCGCGAGCGCGAATCTTTTGAAAGAAAACTGGATCGATGCCATGGCTCTGGTGCGAACGGACCGCCTCCTGGAGCTGGGCGGCTATGATATGTCATTGGTTGTATGGTCTGGAAGACTGGGAGCTGAACCAGCGGCTGTTCAGTCTCTGCGAGCCCATGGTATTCGTCCCGGTTCTGGTGGGGAAGTACACGACATTGCCCCTATCCATGCTCCGCGAGGCACCGTTGATCGTCGCGGTACCGCCGCAGTTTGCGAATTTTTGGTAGCGTCGACGCGTCGGATCAAGCGCCGCTGCCGCGCGTGCATCTACCATCCTGATGTCGGCACCATCTGGGCGAGCGAGGGTTGGTCATCGCCGGCGCCGCGCCGGCGCGGCGCCATCGGTCCAGGCAGTTCCGCGCCGGGCCGCGTCGCCCCTCAAGGTTCTGGTGGTTAGCTCGGGAGGGGTGTATAACTATGGCGACGATGCCATTCTCCTCTCAACCTTGCAGCGTCTGCGGCGTATCCGGCCCGATAGCCTGGCATCTGTCGTATCCGACGGAGCAAGCTGCCCGCCGCTGGGCCGGCTCGGCGTGTGGGCAGGCACCTGCAAGGAGTTCGGCTCTGGCCTCGATCCCGAGGCCGTCCGCCGTGGTTGTCGGGACGAGGCGGCGCTGGCGGGTGAGTTGTCGAGCCGGCTCAAGTTCGGCTCGCACCCACGGACGGATCTGAAGTCGTTCGACGCGGTTCTTTTCGCCGGTGGAGGCAACCTGAACCTCTACTGGCCCGAGCTGATCGCCTGGCGGGCGGCGATCGCGGCCGCCGCCAATGTCGCCGGCGTGCCGTACGTCCTCACCGGTCAGGGCGTCGGGCCGGTCTCGGCCGAGATCATCCCCATGCTCTCATTCCTCGTCGCCGGAGCTTCGGCCGTTGCAACGCGCGATCCGCTGTCGTCGCGCATGCTCTTGCGAATCGTCGCGGATGGCCCCCCCATCAAGATGGTAGGGGATGATGCGCTCGGGCTGCGGGTCGACGAGCCCCAGATTGCGCGGGGCCGCCTCGCGGAGATCGGCGTGCCGCCTGATCGCCCCTTACTTGCGTTCCAGGCGAGAGAGGCTCCCTACGTAGGTTTCTCGCGCGAGGAGCTCAGGGATACTGCCCGGCAAGTCGATGACTTCGCGGCGGAAAATGGTTACATCGTCGTCGCCGTGCCGATCAACATGCATCCCGTCGCCCCCGAAGCGGCGCTGCTTGCTGATCTGGCCTACGGCAGTCGTCGGCGCGCGATGTGGCACGTCGTGAATCCTGGCGGCGACGTCGCGGCGATCGCTGGTGTAATCAAAGTTTGTAGCGCCGTTTTGACCCACAGTTACCATGTGGCGATATTCGCCCTTGAGAGCCAAATCCCGACTCTGCTTTTCGCCCGCACCGAGTACTACCAGCTCAAGGCGGAAGCCCTCCGCACCGCGTTCGGGATACCGGTCCCGCTGATCGCACTCCCCGGAATGGCGCCTGGTGCGATCGCCGATCAGATCGAGAGAATCTCGCAGTCGTCCTGGTCGCGAGGGATGACCGGCGCCGACGTCGAGGCCTGGCTGGACGGCGCCTTGCCGCGAGACGGGAGTGGCTCAGGCACAATGTCGATTCCGAGGTTCGATCTCCCGGCATTGGGAATGGCTGGTTAGCTGCCTCTGGCGTCGTGAGTGTTGGCTTTGGGCCCACATGCGGCGATACCCGACACGCGCACGGCCGCTGCCGGACCGTCGTCCGAGTTCGTTTCGAAAAACGTCGGCGGTTCGTAGGTCCAGCCGTCTTGCAATCGTTGTTCTTCGGCTCGCAGTTCGCTTTCGAGGGCGCGCCCGGCGATCCGCGCGGCGAGCTTGGCCTTCCGGCCAAACTCGGCATACAGCTCGTCCTGGACCTGGGCGATCAAATGCGACCGATGAAGGTCATCCTGATAGCGCCGCTGGGCGGCCCAGAGCGCGGCGGCGTACCGGCCGGACAGGCTGGAAGCCTCGTGGGCGAAGCGTGCCCGGATGCGTGCGTCGGGATGGTCCTTGTACCGCTTCCAGCCCCGCAACGTGGTCCTGATGATGCGGACGACGCTCGGACCGTTCAGCTCGAAGTCCCTGCGGAACGCTCGCAGCAGGAATTCCCCTTCCTGCCCATCGCCAATGTGAGGGTGCCGGAAATTAAATCGCAGTTGCCCGTGAATATCCGCCACCGGGAATTCGTTGACATTCAGCATCGTGCCCTTGGCCACCTCGGCGGCGTGAAGCGGCGTTCCGGGGATCGGCGTGTAGAGCATGAACTGATGAAGGTCGGCGTCGTGCGCAACTGCATGATCGATCACCTCATCGATGTTCTCGGGCGTGTGCTCCTCCAGGCCGATGATGCTGGAACCGAGCACGTGGATCCCATTGAATTGAAGCGAGCGAACCAGTGCGATCGAGTCGGTCTTGGCCAGCTTGGCATACTGCGAGTTCTTGCCTTCCAGGCCAAGCCAGACCCAGTTGACGCCGAGGGCAACCAGTTGTTCGATCGTGTAGTGCTGTAACACATCGGCCGAGCTGAAGACCTTGAGGTGCCACGGCTTGTCGTGTCGTTCCATCAAGCTCAGCAGCCGGAGCGCTCGCTTCTTCCCGATCAGGAAGTTCTCGTCCATGACGAAGAATCCGCGGACTCCCAGGTCGGCCTGCAGCGCGCACATGATCTCGAACAGCTCGTCCCCCGACCGGTAGAAGTCGATATGCCTCCCCTTGCCTCCAAAGAGCGCCGAGGTGGAGCAGAAATTGCATCCCTTGGGGCACCCGACCGACGTGATCAGCGTCGCCTCGTCCAGACCCGGGTGATCTTGGAGCGGCACGCCCATCATTCGCGACTGGAGATACGCCATCACCCGCGGATGAAGGACCGGCCGGTCCTCATCCTCACCGAGGAAACGCCGCATCCAGCGCACGCCTTCACCCTGCACGACGTGGTCTACATCCGCCCAGCGCTTCAAGTCCGGCACGTTCGCGACATGCCCGCCGACAACGATTGTGGCGTCAGGCTGGTGCTTTCGGATCAGGCGGCACATGCGCCGGACCTTGAAGATGTTCGTCATGATCGCGCTGATGCCGACGATGTCGTACTTTCGCGCCTTCAGCTCTTCGACAAACCTCTCCTCGGACGGAAAATCGAGGAGCGCGCACGGGGCCTCGATGTTCACCTGGATCAGCATCAGCCCCCACGTCCGGTGAAACGAGCGTAGCGAGAAGGCGTGCTGCACTCGTGTCACCTGATTGTGATACAGTTCCATGGGGTTAATCAGCCGGCTGCCGTACTGGTCGTCACGTGCATACGGGCCAAATACGCTCGTCAAAAGTACACGCGCTCGCGACCCGAGCGGATGAACAGGTTGGTCGCTGGCAACCGTAGTCACGAGACGCCCCCTTCGCCGCGGAGCTTCCCAATTCCTCAAAGTCCGCCGAATCGTTGCGATTGCCGTCGAATACGGCCGGTACCAGAGAAGCCGCGGCGGCGTGCTGTTTGCCTGATCGGCGGCAACAACCTTTCCCTTGAGCGGCAGTTACAAGAACACAAGATGGGCACCGGCAAATGGGCGGTGCAATGGACAAGATGGACACTGGCAAGACGGGCGGCGCCATGGACGAGATGGACACCGGCAGGATGGCGCCAGAGAAGAAGTCGCTCCGACCCGGCTGGGGCTGGCCCGAGAGCCGTTGGTCGGCGTGCGGCCCGCCCTTGTCGGATGCGTGAATGAGGCACATCACGATGCTGCGACTCGAGCGAAAACATTCACTGGTTACCCGGACGTTTCAGTGGAACAACGCACCGGTGCTGGCCGTGATGATTTACAGCGGGCTGTTGATCTACTGGGCCAACGGCGTTTATGCGACCAGGCTGCGGCGAATCACGCTCCTGCGATTTGCCGGACAAAACGCTACGCTGGCGCGCCAGGCTCCGATCCCGCGAGCCGATGCCGCCACCAAAGGCCCCATCCGGTCATGGTCAAAGCCAGAAGCCACGTGCTCGGTTCCGGAATCTGCTGGCCTTCGACTGGGTTGCTGCCGCCACTGCCGCTGCTCGTGCTTGTGGTCGGCGGGTTGGTCACCTGCTGCGAACCCGTCGTGGGGGTTGTATTGAGGCTGGTGAGGGCGGGCGCCAGGTTTGGGTGATAGAAAGCGAACCGGGTCGGGTCCAGGCTCTGCTTCCAGAGCAAGTACTGGATCATCAAGTCCGAACCACCTGGGTCCGTCTTGACATCATGCCAGATCTCCGCCCGAATTGCCGCAGTGACCGGCGGGTGCGGCACCGAGGCCCAGACGCTCGGTCCGCCCATGAGATATTCGGACCAGGTACTGTAGATGGGGGATGCTTGAATCTTGCAGCGATCGGTGAATAGGGCGCCAAGCAGAGTGAGTAAAACCAGGAGCAAGCGCGACGCCCAGATTCGCCTCGGCGTTCGCGTGATTCCGTTCATGCGTCACCCATAGGCTAGAGTAGAGGACATAATGCCATGCTCGTCGAATCGTTAGTCCCTTGTGTTGACCCTATTACTCCTATCGGACCGGCACTCTGGAACGGTTGAGCGGATTATCCCCGCGATGCCGATTTTGTCTACGCCAGGATTGCACTCGGGTCGGAATCGTCTGGGCTCGCTCCGAATTGTCCACTTTGGTTGAACGCCCAGAGCGGGGCCGTTATCCTGAGACGATGGGATTCGCGGCCCGACGTTCGGCATTTTAGCGCTGGTCGTGCACCATGGGTGAGAGCCGGATTCTGCCGGCGCCCGGAATCTATTGGTATCGAGGAGGCATGTACGATGGCCGCAACGGCTGCTACCAGTCAGGCAACCCAGATGTATATCGACGGTGCGTGGTGCGATGCCGCCAGCCGAAAGACGCTGGGCGTCATCAATCCGGCGGACGAATCGGTCGTGGCAGAAGTGGCTTATGGCGGCGGCGACGAAGCCGAGCGAGCGATCTCCGCCGCGGCCCGGGCGTTTCCCGAGTGGCGCGCGGCCTCGGTCTACGACCGCGCCAGGGTTCTGAAGAAAACCGCCGAACTGATGCGTGAACGTGCCGACCGCATCGCCCGAACCCTGACGCTGGAACAGGGCAAGCCGCTAGCGGAGGCCCGGACCGAGGTCCTCCATGCGGCCGAGACGTTCGAGTGGTTCGCCGAGGAGGGCAAGCGCGCCTACGGCCGGATCATTCCTCCGGCCAATGTCGCCAAGCGCCACTATGCGATCAAGCACCCGGTCGGTGTGGTGGCGACGATCACCCCGTGGAACTTCCCGGCCGCGTTGCCCAGTCGCAAGATCGCCCCGGCGCTGGCCGCCGGCTGCACCGTTGTGAGCCGGCCGGCCGATCAGACGCCGCTCACGTTGATCGAGATGTTCACCTGCCTGGCCGACGCCGGGGTCCCGCGCGGCGTCGCCAATCTGGTGATCGGCCCCTCGCGGTCGATCGCCGACGTCTTTTTCCAGCATCCCGCGGTGCGCAAGATTAGCTTCACGGGCTCGACCGAGGTTGGCAAGGAATTGATCCGCCGATCGGCCGACCAGGTCAAGCGGATCAGCCTCGAGCTGGGCGGGCACGCGCCCTTGATCGTCTTCCCCGATGCCGATATTGAGCAGGTCGCCCAGGCCGCGGTCATCGGCAAGTTCCGCAACAACGGCCAGGTCTGCATCGCGCCCTCGCGGTTTTACCTCCACGAGAAGATCGCCCAGGATTTCACCGACGCGGCCGTCGAATTGACGCGCAAGCTCAAGGTCGGCAACGGGCTCGAGCCGGGTGTTCAGGTCGGCCCGATGTTCGAGGCCCGCGCCCTGGATAAGACCGCCGAACTGGTCGAGGACGCCCGGAGCAAGGGGGGCAGCGTCCTGACCGGTGGCGCAAAATCGACGCGGTTTGACAAGGGCTTCTGGTTCGAGCCCACAGTGCTCCGCCAGGTCAACGGTACGATGAGGGTCATGACCGAGGAACCCTTCGCGCCGGTGATGCCCCTGGTCGATTTCTCGAAGCTCGACGAGGTAATCGCGGCGGCCAACGACACGCCCTACGGGCTGGCCGCGTACGTCTTCACCAATGACCTGACGGTCGCCACCCGCCTGGCCGAAGGGCTCGAGGCGGGGATCATCGGCATCAACGACCCGGTGCCCGCGACGCCCCAGTGCCCCTTCGGGGGCATGAAGGAATCGGGCCTGGGCCGCGAGCTGGGCATCGAGGGCCTGGATGCCTACTTCGAGACGAAGTATGTGTCGGTCGGGCTGCGGCAAAGCTGAATGAACCGAGATGCGAACAGGCCCGTCAGCCAGAGAGTAGCGCGTCTACCCAAGGCGTGAGAGCGGGAAGGCGTTGCTGGCTCTTGGATTTATCGTCAAAGAGTGAATTCTGCTAGCGACTGGGAGCACCGCTCATCCCAGAACCGGCAACGCCAATTTCTGCTGCTTCTGTTTCTCTTTTTCGACGTAAGAATCGAGCGGCCGCGTCTCTTCGTGGAAACGCTCGACCTCTTCCAGCAGGGCGGAAACCATCTCGTCTTCCTTGACGTGGCGGATGGGAATCCCGCGCTTGAAGATGATGCCCTTGCCCGCGCCGGCGGCGATGCCCAGGTCGGCCTCCTTGGCCTCGCCGAAGCCGTTGACCAGACAGCCGAGTATGCTGATCCGCAGCGGGTCCTTCTTGTCCTTCATCTTCTCCTCGACGAGGGCTACGATCCGCTCGAGGTCGATGTCGAGCCGGCCGCAGGTCGGGCAGGCGACCACTTCGGGCTTGGTGACCCGGCGGTCGCAGGCCCGCAGGATATCAAAGCCCGCCGCGATCTCGGGCACGGGATCTCCCAGGAGCGAGACGCGGATCGTGTCGCCGATGCCCAAGAGCACGATTGCCCCGATCCCGGCCGCGCTCTTGAGCGAGCCGTATTCGCGAGAGCCCGCTTCCGTGATGCCTACATGAGTCGGATAATCGGACTCTTGGGCGTACTGCGCATAACACGCGACCGCAGTCGGCACATGGCTCGCTTTCAGGCTCACGATCATGAGGCGATAGCCCAGCCGCTCGGCCGTCTCGATGTGCCGAAGCGCGCTTTCGACCATGGCCTCGGGACAAGGAAATCCATACTTGTCGATCAAGTCTTTCTCGAGGCTGCCGGAATTGACGCCGATCCGCATCGGCATTCCCTTGTCGCGAGCCTTGCGGACGACCTCCTTGAATCGCTCCTCGCCACCGATGTTCCCGGGATTGATCCGGATCTTATCGACCGCGGGGCGGCCCGACGGAGTCTCGGCCTCGAGGCACGCAAGGGCCATGCGGTAATCGTAGTGGATGTCGGCGATCAGGGGTATCTTGATCCGGTCGCGGATCAGCTTGATCGCCTCGACGTCTTCTTTCTTGGGCACGGTCACGCGCACGATCTCGCAGCCGGCCTCCTCAAGCCGATGGATCTGGGCGAGCGTTGCCTCGACGTCGAAGGTATTGGTGGTTGTCATCGACTGCACCCAGATCGGCTGATCACCGCCGACAATGTGATCGCCAACACCCACCTCGCGCGTCTTGTGCCGCTTGATCGTCGTCGCGTAGGCCATCGCTCGTCGTCCTCGTGTCCTCAGAATCAACCATTTGCGCCGGTTTGGCTTGCGTCGAACGCATGAACCAATCGTAATCAAAGCGATGGCGGCGGTCAAGGCGACCGCAAACCATGGTCGTGATGCACTCCCCCAGTCGTGCCGCCGCGTCGATCCTGTTATTGTAGTCATCACGCTCCGCGTGATGTTCTGCTGTAGTCATCACGCTCGGCCTGATGTTCTGCTGTAGTCATCACGCTCCGCGTGATGTTCTGCTGTAGTCATCACGCTCCGCGTGATGTTCTGCTGTAGTCATCACGCTCCGCGTGATGTTCTCCCACATTCCCTCCTTGCAAAAATCGTGACAAGCTCCATTCCGATCCCGGCGGCGCTCAAGCGGCTTCTGGTGCCGTGCTGGAACGAAGCCCATCGAGCTGGCTGGATCGCCTACGATTACCTGAATGCCGTCGGACGCGGCCGATTCGAGCGGTGCATCGTCTGCGGCCGGTTCCGGCCCATGTTGTACCGACGGCGCGTGGTTCGTCCTCGGCTCGAGGAGCTGTGGGGCCTCTCGCCGCGGCTGGCCGAAGCGCTGGCGAGGAAGGAGTCGTGCGACTGCGCCCGTTGCGGCGCCAAGCTGCGCTGCCGCCGGCTGGCCGAGGTCCTGCTCGGCGTCTACCCGGTCGGTACCCCCCCTGCCCCGGCGAGCTGCCTCGCCGAGTGGGTCGACCACGCCGAGATCCACGCGCTTCGAAATCGCCGAGATCAACCTCATCGACGGCGTTCACGACCAACTCCGGAAGCTGCCGCGCGTTGCCTTTTCTGACTATGTCTCCGATTCGGCGCGTGGGTCCGTCGAACCAGAAGTACGCTCCGAGGACCTCAGACGCCTGACCTATGCCGACTCGACGTTCGACCTGGTGCTGACTTCGGAGACGCTCGAACACGTCCCCGACCTGGATGCTGCCCTCCGGGAGCTGCGCCGGGTGTTGGTGACCGGTGGCCGGCACATCTTTACGATACCCGTCATGCCGGGCGTGGCCCAAACATTCGCGCGGTCGGTCACCCGTCCAGACGGCTCGATCGAGGATCGCGCGACCAAGATCTGCCATCCCGGCGGCGACGTCGGCTATCCCGTCTTCACGGAATTAGGGGCCGACTTGCCCGAGCTGATCGAGCGTGCGGGATTCGAGATCGAGGTGTTCTTCGGGCCGCCGAGCGAGAACGACCTGGCTCAAGTCTATGCCGCCCGTGCGGTCTGATGCACGGTGGACCAGGGAGGCCAACGGCCTGCCCGGCGAAGCGGATCGCCAGGCTCGGTTCGACTTTCGCTACCCGGCTGTTTACTCTATTCTGGTGCGGAAGATCGTGTAGCGAGCGGAGGTTGCATGCGCGTCGTTTCTTTGCTGGCCAGCGGCACTGAGATCGTTTGTGGCATCGGCGCCGGCGGATGGCTCGTCGGCCGGTCGCACGAGTGCGACAGCCCTCCGTGGGTCACAGACCTGCCGGCGTGCACGCGTCCGGCGTTCGACATTTCGCTTTCCAGCCGAGCGATCGATGCGGAAGTGCGGCGCCGGCTGAAGGCGGCCGAGCCGCTTTACCACGTTGATACGGAGCTGATTAATTCCTTGAAGCCGGACCTGGTGATCACGCAGGACCATTGCGAGGTCTGCGCGGTCACGCCAGCCGATGTCAAGCGGGCTGGCTGCGTCGTGGCGGATCAGGTTCTGGCGCTTCAGGCTGGCGACATGGCTGGAATTTTTGCCGGCATCGGCTCGATTGGCCGCGCTCTGGGCCGCGAGCAGGATGCCGAAATCCTCGCAGGCACGATGAAGAGCCGCATGAACACCATCCATGACGCGGTCAAGCATCTACGCATGCCGAGTCTCGCCGCGCTGGAGTGGACCGATCCGATCTTTGCGATGGGCAACTGGGGACCGGAGCTCGTCGAGGCGGCCAATGGCCGCCTCGTGCTGGGTGAGATAGGAGCGCATTCCCGGGCGATTGACTGGCAAAGGGTGCGCGACGCCGACCCGGAATGGCTCGTCATCGCACCCTGCGGCTTTGATCTCGCGCGCACGATGCTCGAAGTGCCGGCGCTCGAAGCGGTGCCGGGTTGGTTCGACTTGCGCAGTGAAGCATGGAAAAGTCGTCCTGGCCGACGGCAACAGGTACTTCAATCGATCCGGGACCACGATCGTGCAGACGGTGGAGATCCTGGCGGAGATCCTCCACGGATATCCGGCCGGCCACTGGGGCAAGGCATGGGTGTGCTACTCTGCGCGTCGCGGCCAGCCGTCGGTCACGGAGCTGCATGCGCGGGCCTGTGCGCATAACCAGAGCACTTATGTTGATCCGGGCACGGGATACGACGTCTTCACGGCGGATTCTCTGAGGCGGCGGGGCTATTGCTGCGGCAGCGGGTGCCGGCACTGTCCTTACCCGAGCACCGCGGAATCGGGCGTCGGTCCGGCTCAGCCAACGGGCTCGGAGCGAGCGCTCAGGCCGTGACACGCGGGCGGCTCGACCAATATCGTATTCGCCGTCGGTTCAATCCCAGCGTCTTGGTTCCGAGCAGCCAAAGATGTTTCGCGCAATGAGATTGTCTCCTTCACGGCATTCCCCACGGCCCCGAGATGACCGAATGCTCACCAGCCGACTGCACGGCCGCTTCCAGCACGCGGACGACTTCCCGGCCCTGTTCGGCCGTCACCGCCAGGGGTGTGCCGTCAAGCAAGTGGTTGGCAATATTGCGGTAATAGCTATCCCAGTGGCCGCGGACAGTCGGGACTTGCGTCTCGACCAGCGGGCTGTTTTCACCCCCGCTGCGCAGCAAGGCATGATGTTCGGCGGGCTCGGCGGCGGCGTCGATATCGCCGCCGCGGAGGGCGTCTTCCTGGGGGTCGATCCCGTGCTTCTGGAAGCTGCCATCCGTCCCGACGATCCACCAGCGAGGACGGTCGATCCGGCAGACGCGGCTGTTTTCGACCTGGAAGAGGACCTGGCCGCTCGATGCGGACGGATCGGAGTCGAATTCCATGATGATGCGACCGTGGCCGCCGCTGTCGACCCCTTCCCAGGGCGCGGGGATGAGCCAGGCGGAGAGGCGGCGGCAGGGCCCCAGGCCCAGTTGCAGGGCCTGGTCGACCAGGTGCGCGCCCCAATCGTGGAGGATCGTTCCCGCCGTCAGGAGGTGGCCGCGCCAGGTGCGTGGTGGTGCGTGGCGGCAGACGGAGCTTTCAAAGACCAGCGGCCGTCCCAGGAGCTTGCGCTCGAGCACTTGTTTGACGGTCAGGTAATCCCAATCCCAGCGACGGTTGTGGAAGACCGACAGCATCCGCCCGCCGCGGTCGCGGGCCGCGATCATGGCGTCGGCCTCCGAGGTTGAAAGGGCCATCACCTTGTCGACGACGCAGTGCTTGCCCGCCTGCAAGGCGCGCACGCAGAGCTCGGCGTGGGAATCGTGGGGCGTGGCGATCACCACCAGCTCGACGGCCGGGTCGGCCAGAGCTTCATCGAGATGGGCAAATCCGCGCAGGCCTTGTCCCCAAAGCGCAACCGCCTCGGCCCGAACCGCGGCATCGCGGGCGACGATACCGTAGAGCGTCAACCGGGGCTGGCGGCGAATCAAGGGACAATGGAAAAACCGTCCGGCAAGACCATGACCAACCACAACTGTAGGCAGCATCGCTCTTTCCCCAAAGTCGTCTGCACGCTTCCCGTGATCTTCTGTCCCCAAAACGAGTTTAACCCCCCATCACCCCTTCCTCGCAAGTGGGGGGACGGAGAAGAACATCATGCGGAGCGTGATGACTACACCAAGAACGATTTGACCAAAATGGCGTAATTCCTATAATGAAACGTCCTTTCGTGTACGTTGTCCGGTCGGTTTGCTCGAAACAACACATCTGGGTTTGGAGAGTCGATGCGCGGCGGTTGAATGGGTGGATCGTCGCTCTTGAGCCTGAGGAATCCGTAAGCAGGAGGATGAGGCGATGACACCTCTGGGTCGAGATGAGCCGCGGATTTTGGGACCGTTGCCAGGCCCCCGGGCCGCCGCCTGGCTCGAGCGCGACCACCGCGTGATGTCGCCGTCGTACACTCGGGTTTACCCCCTGGTCGTCCGGCGGGCCAAAGGGGCGATGATTGAGGACATGGACGGAAATCGCTTCCTCGACTTCACGGCGGGCATTGCCGTCACCAATGTCGGGCACTCGCATCCTCGCGTGGTCGCGGCGATCCAGCGGCAGTCGCAGCGGCTGATCCACATGTCGGGGACCGACTTCTACTATGCGCCCCAGGTCCGGCTCGCGGAGCGTCTGGCCATCCTGGCGCCGGGTGCCGAGCCCAAGCGGGTGTTCTTCACCAACAGCGGGGCCGAGGCGATCGAGGCGGCGCTCAAGCTGGCGCGGCGGCACACGGGCGCAACCGCGCGCTGGCGTTCATCAACGCATTTCACGGGCGGACCTACGGAGCCATGTCGCTTTCCGGCTCGAAGCCCATGCAGCGGCGTGGCTTCTCGCCACTGGTTCCCGAGATCCACCACGCGCGATATGGCGATATCGAGAGCGTGTCGGCCTTGCTCCGCACGATCTGCCCGCCCGAAGAGCTGGCGGCGATCTTCGTCGAGCCGATCCAGGGAGAGGGGGGTTACATCGTTCCGCCCGCAGATTTTCTGCCCGGATTGCGCAGGCTCTGCGACGAACACCGGGTCTTGCTGGTCCTCGACGAAGTCCAGAGCGGCATGGGCCGAACCGGCAAGATGTTTGCCTGCGAGCACTGGGGCGTGGCCGGTGATATCGTCTGCATGGCCAAGGGGATCGCCAATGGGCTGCCGCTGGGAGCGATCATCGCCAGTGCGTCGGTGATGGACTGGCCCAGCGGCAGCCATGCCTCGACTTTCGGCGGAAACCCGGTGGCGTGCGCCGCTGCGCTCGCGACCCTGGGCCTGATCGAAAGGCGCTATCGCGCCAATGCCGGCCGCCGCGGCCAGCAGCTTCGCGAGGGCCTGCTGGCCCTGGCTGGGCGGTTCGACTGCATCCACGAGGTGCGCGGGCTGGGGCTCATGATCGGGGTCGAGATCCACGACGGCGCGGGCAAGCCCGCGCCCGGCTTGCGCGACCGGATCATCGATCTGGCGTTTCACCGCGGGCTGCTTTTGCTTCCGTGCGGGGCGAGTACAATACGGATATGCCCTCCGCTCTGCCTGAGCTCGCGCCAGGTGGAAACCGGCCTCGAGCTCCTGGCTGACGCCTTCGCCGCTACCTTTGAGGAATCTCACCATGTCACCGACCAGCACACCGACGGCCTCGCCCCCATCGTTTGACTGGAAGCGCTGGCCCGAAACCGAGGCCTTCGTCGACGACCTGATCGCTGCCGCCCTCGATGGAAACGCCTTTGCGGCCGACCTGGCCGGGCGGATGAAGCGCGAAACCGGGACCTCGTTCAAGGTCTGGATCGATCACATCGTAATTCGTGGCGGCTCCGCCGGGGCCAGCAAGCTCGCGGCCCTGGGCTACCAGCGGGAGCCGATCGTGCATTCGGTCGGCGTGCCGGTGTATGGGCATCCCGGCGGGATCTTTCCCCGCATCGCCCTCAGCCTGGAAGACGGAACAGCGGTTCCGAGCATCACGGAAATTGCCATCAAGGTCGAGTCGCTGCCTGCGTTCTCCCAGGCTCACGACCTGGGCCTGGCGATCGTCGGCTATCCGATGGGGCCCTGTCGGATCGCGCGGGTGCCGGGGAAGCGCACGGCGCTGGCAGTCGTCGAGCGGCGGGCCTATCGGGGGTTCGAGCCGTTTCCGGGCGAAATGGCCCGCGAGGGCCGCATGAAGCCGCACGCCGCGCGCGACGCCCTGGCGGTCCGCGACCTCTGGCAGTCCCGCCGCCGGCGGTTTGACACCGACCTTGAAGGATTTGACGCCACCGAGTCGACGCTCGAGCGGGCGATCGAGCTGGCGGGTTCGCCCGACCTCGCCTGCCACCTGGTCTTCGAGGTGGAGCGCGCATACTGGGAATTGCGCAACACCGCTGCTCGCGTGCAAAAAGCACGTCAGGACCGCCTGGGCCTGGGCTGGGCCAACCACGACCATCATACCTTCCGTTGCTCCAGACAGTTCTTTCCGCGCGTGATCAAGATCCTGGAGCGGCTCGGGTTCGAGCTGCGTGAGCGATTCCATGCCGGGGCTCATGCCGGCTGGGGAGCGCAGATTCTGGAGAATCCGGTCACCGGGATCGTCATCTTCGCCGATCTTGACCTGGCCACGGAGGAAGCGAACGAAGACTTCGCCCATCAGTCCCTGCCGGACTTGCCACGGCCCGGCACCGTCGGCCTCTGGGTCGCACTGCACGGCGAGTCGATGCTGGAAGCCGGGTTGCACCACCTCGAAGCACAGTTCGAATTCGACGCATTGCGCGATGGGCTCAAGGCCGAGGCCGGCATCGAGACCATGCCGCCGTTTTCCGACTTCCCGTTCCTCAAGCAGGCCTTCACCGTCGGCGAGCGCTGGCCGGTCTCGAAGCATCGCGCCGACCGTGCTCTCGACCGGGGCTGGATCACCACCGCGGAACACGCCAAGTTTGTCGCCGAAGGAGCGATCGGCAGCCACCTCGAAAACCTGGAGCGACGCGAAGGCTATAAGGGGTTCAACCAGCAGGCCGTCAGCGCGATCATCGCTGCAACCGATCCCCGGCAGAACTGACCGCGGCCCCGGCTCTTCCGACCCGCCTGGCTCCGCTTTTTTCTCCGTCACGAGGGCCCGCTTTCCGTGACACGCCTCGATACCCAAGCCGCCAATCGACAACACCGCGAGAGCGATCTCCGCGCAGTCAGCAACGCCGTGAGCGCCGAGGAAGCCCGGTTGCGTCTCGGAGGAGGGGCCGCGGCGATCGACCGCCAGCATGCCAAGGGGCGAAAAACAGCGCGGGAGCGAATCGCAGCGTTGTTCGATCCGGCATCGCCATCGCTCGAGATCGGGCTCTGGGCGGCCTACCAAATGTACGAAGAATGGGGCGGAGCGCCGTCGGCCGGGGTCGTCACGGCGATCGGACAGGTACACGGACGTCGGGTCATGGTCGTGGCCAACGACGCGACTGTCAAAGCCGGGGCCTGCTTTCCGCTCACGATCAAAAAGATCCTTCGCGCCCAGACGATCGCCGGCCAGAACCGGCTGCCGCTGGCTTATCTCGTCGACTCTTCGGGGGTTTTCCTGCCGATGCAGGACGAGGTCTTCCCCGACGAGGACGACTTTGGGCGGATTTTTCGCAACAATGCGGTGCTGTCGGCACGCGGGGTCCCTCAGTTCGCCGCGATCATGGGCAACTGCGTGGCAGGCGGCGCGTATCTCCCGGTCCTGTGCGACACCGTGCTCATGACCGAAGGCTCGGGGCTTTACCTGGCAGGCCCGGCGCTGGTCAAAGCAGCCATCGGCCAGGAGATCTCGCATGATGAGCTTGGCGGCGCCCACATGCACTCGGCGATCAGCGGAACAATCGACTACCGCGAGCCAGACGACGCGTCGTGCCTGGCGCGGCTACGGTGCTTGATCGCGCTTCTGCCTCCCGACCCGGAGCCTTCGGTGGATCGTCAAGCCGTCGAGCCGCCATCGCGTGCCGGCGACGAATTGTACAGTCTGGTCCGCTCGGACCCGTCCTCGCAGTACGACGTCAGGGACCTGCTGGCGGCGATCCTCGACGGCGGCCGCCTCGACGAATACCGCGCCGAGTATGGCAGGACCCTGGTCTGCGGTTTCGGGCGACTGGGCGGGTTGGGACTCGGCGTCGTCGCGACCCAGCGGCTGAGGTTCCGGCCCGAGGGAGGAGGGCCGTATCAGTTCGGCGGCGTGATCTACGGGGACAGTGCCGATAAGGCCGCCCGATTTGTGCTCGACTGCAATCAGAGCCGGCTGCCGATCCTCTTTATCCAGGACGTCAATGGCTTCGACGTTGGCCGCGACGCCGAGCGCAGCGGGATCATCCGGCGAGGGGCCAAGCTCGTGAGCGCGGTCAGTAACAGCGTCGTGCCCAAGATCACGCTCATCATCGGCCATTCCTTCGGCGCGGGCAATTACGCCCTTTGCGGCAAGGCGTTCGACCCCCGATTCATCTTCGCCTGGCCGGCGGCGCGTTACGCCGTGATGGGCGCGCAGCAAGCCGCGCGGACCATGCTCGATGTCAACCTGGCCACGCTCAGGCGCCAGGGGAAGGCGGTTGATGACGCCGAGCTGACGGCCATGGCCAGAGACTTGCGCGAGCGGTACGACCGCGAGACCGATATCCGGTATGCGGCCGCGCGGCTCTGGGTCAACGCAATCGTCGATCCGGTCAACACGCGCGAGGTGCTGAGCCTGGCGCTGGATGTTGCCGTGCGGCAGCGCGATTCGGTCGCGCTCGGGACGGGGGTGTTTCAGGTTTAGCGGCTCCAGGTTCATCGATTGAATTCTATCCCGGAGAAACGGTCGTGGTCTGGGGAACGGCAGGCAAGACGAGCGGAACCCTGGCAGTCGGCAACGGCGCCGGCTTCTGGGGCGATAACCTCGATGCGCCCTATCTGCTCGCACGCGATGGGGCGATCGACGTGCTGACCCTCGAATACCTTGCCGAGCTGACCATGGCGATCCTGAGCCATTTGCGGTCCAAGGACAAACGCGCCGGTTTCGTGACCGACTTCCCGGAGCTGGTCGAGCGGCTGGCACCGATTCTCCAGGTAAAGGAAAAACTGGCCGTTGTTACCAACGCCGGCGGGCTCAACCCGCCATCGTGTGCGGCGCGATGTAGCGAAGTCCTGACGTCCGCCGGCCTGGGCGGAACGTCGATCGGCGTGATCACCGGCGACGATGTGCTGGATCGGATTAAAGACTGGATCAAGGACGGGGTTGATCTCTCTCACATGGAAACGGGCGAGCCTCTCGCGAGCGTGCTCGACCGCCTGGTCGCAGCCAACGTCTACCTGGGAGCAAGACCGATCGCGGAATGCCTCGCGGCAGGATCGCGCTTGGTCATCGCGGGGCGGGTTGCCGATGCCTCGCTGACCGTCGGCCCGGCGGCCGCCGCCTTCGGTTGGAGCTGGGATGACTGGGACCGGCTGGCCGGCGCGACGGTCGCGGGCCACCTGATCGAATGCGGAGCCCAGGTCACAGGCGGTCTCTGGCATGGCTGGGACACGCTTCCCGACCTGGCCGGGGTCGGTTATCCGATCGCCGAGATCGACGCCGGCGGCTCGTTCGTGATTACCAAGCCCCAGGGGACTGGCGGGCAGGTCACGATGGAAACTGTGACCGAACAGCTTCTCTACGAGATCGACGACCCGTCGCGTTATCGGACGCCCGACGTTGATGCCGATTTCACGCGCCTGTCGCTTGATGAGGCCGGAGCCGATCGGGTCGCGGTCGCCGGTGCTCGCGGACGGCCGCGGTCCGATCACCTCAAGATGGTGGCGGTCTATCGCGATGGATGGACGGCGAGCGGAATCTTGGCGGTGGTCGGGCGCGATGCCGCCGCCAAGGCGCGGGCCGCCGGCGCGATCGTGCTCGAGCGGGTGCGCCGCGCCGGCTTCGCGGTGGCAGACAGCCTGGTCGAGTGTCTCGGAGCGGGAGAAGTGGCGCCTGGAGTGCTGCGGCCGGCGGCCCCGCCCTTCGAGGTCGTGCTCAGGGTCACGGTGCGAGACCCCAGCCGTGCGGCCGTCGAACGGTTTTGCCGCGAGCTGGCGCCCCTGGTCACCGCCGGACCGCCGGGAATCGTGGGTTATGCATCGGGAAGGCCCTCGCCTCGCCCAGCGTTCGGATACTGGCCAGCGCTCCTGCCTCGAACCCTCGCTGAAGATCGCGTACGCTGGGAGGTGCGCACTGCCCAGGAATGCGACGGCTTTTCGTAGGTGCTGCGCAGGAATGACGTTCCCAATCCGCACTGGGAGCGGCCGCCTCTGATCGGTCGGATCGGTCGGATAAGAGGCGGCCGCTCCTGTTTCAGCCATGGAGGTCAACACCGCCAATGCGCGCACCAACACGATCGATCCGCCTGGGCGACCTGGCGCACACTCGCAGCGGCGACAAGGGGGATCGCTCGAATATTGGGGTTGTGGCCAACGATGCGGGCAGTTATGCCTACTTGGCGGAGCATCTGACCGAGGAGGTCATCGCGGACTTTCTTCGGCCGATGGGCATCGGCAAGGTCCGGCGTTATGACTTGCCGGGCCTGCTCGCGTTCAACTTCGTAATCGACCACGCACTAGCGGGCGGGGCGAGCCGCTCGCTACGATTTGATACCCAGGGGAAGGCGCTGGGCGTGGTTCTCCTGGAATTGCAAATACCCGCTCCGGCCACCGCGCCTCTCCCGACTCAGGAGGTCTCTGCAACATGAGCTCTTTACTTGTGACCCGCCACGATAGCGGTCCGGTGGCCGTGATCACCCTGAATCGCCCCGAGCAGCGTAATGCGCTGTCGCGTGCCTTGGTGGCGCGGCTGCGAGACGCGCTCGATGTTGTCGCCGTTGATTCCGCCATCCGAGCGGTCGTCCTGACCGGGGCCGGCGCGTGCTTCTGCGCGGGAATGGATCTCAAGGAGGCAGTGGACCTGGAGTACTTGCCCGAGGCCGAGCTCGAGACAATCGCGATCCTGCAAGAGTTCGCCGATACGATTCAAAAGCTGCATTCCCTGCCGAAACCAACCGTCGCCGCGGTCAATGGCGACGCGCTGGCGGGGGCGCGGGCTTGATGTCGGCGTGCGACCTGGCGGTCGCGGTCGAGACGGCGCGCATTGGCTATCCCGAGGTGCGCAGAGGGCTCGTTCCGGCGATCGTCATCCACGATCTCTGCCGCCAGGTCGGCGACCGCCGTTCGCGGCAGCTTCTGCTGACCGGCGAGCTCATCTCGAGCAAGGAGGCGCGAGACTGGGGCCTGGTGACCGCAGTAACGGCTGGTAACGCGCTCGAGGAAGCGATCGCAATCGCCCGGCGATTTGCGGAGTGTGCTCCATCGGCACTGGCCACGACCAAGCTCCTGATCGATGAAGCCGCCTCGCGGCCGCGCGACCTGCGGGGCGCCGCGGCGGTGAGTGCGGCCTGTCGCGTGGCGGCCGAAGCGCGCGAGGGGATGCGCGCATTTCTGGAAAAACGCCCGCCCGGCTGGTCTTGGCAGGCGCAAGATCGCCACTTTCCAGTTGATAAGAAGAGCCCGAACACGGAGGAACCCTCGCCATGTCTGAGCGAACCGGCACCTCGCGTCCCTGGGTGTTCGATCATACTGCCGGCAGCGTTCTGGATCATCGTGCGAACGTCGATCCGAATCGCGATGCCCTGGTCTTTCCCGCCCTGGAAAAGCGGTGGAGCTGGCAGGAGCTCGACCGAGAGGTGAATCGGATCGCGGCCGCTCTGATTGCGGTCGGGGTCGAGACAGGAGAACATGTGGGGATCTGGTCGATGAACGTACCCGAGTGGGTAATCACCCAGTTGGCCGTCGGCCGGATCGGGTCCGTGCTGGTCAACGTCAATCCCGCCTACAGGCTCAGCGAGCTCAAGGACGCGCTGCTTTTGGCCGATGTCACGACGCTGGTCGTCGGCGCTCCGTTCAAGGGCTCGAACTTCGTGACGATGGTGGAATCGCTCTGTCCCGAGGTTGCGGCGGCGACTTCCCGCGATTGGTCGGCCGGCCGCTTTCCGCGTTTGAAGCGCCTGATCACACTGGGGGATCGTCCCGGGCCAGGCTGGTGGAGCTGGTCGGAGCTAAAGCGGCAGAGCGAGCGCGGGGTGGGCGAGGTCGCTGCCCGGGCGTCCGCTGTATCCGCCGGCGACGTGCACAACATCCAGTTCACGTCCGGGACGACCGGTCTGCCCAAGGGCGCCATGCTTACGCATCGGAACGTCCTCATGAATGCGTTCTATTCGGGTGAGCGCCTGGGATACTCGGGCTCGGACCGCGTGTGTGTGCCGGTTCCGTTTTATCACTGCTTTGGCTGCGTGCTGGGAACGATGGTCTGCCTCGTGTACGGCTCGGCGATCGTGGCGCCGGCCCCGGCATTTGACCCCGGCGCGACGCTCGCGGCGATTGCAGGCGAGCGCTGCACGTCAGTGTATGGTGTCCCCGCCATGTTCGTGGCCCAGCTCGAGCATCCGGATTTCGCCCGCTTCGACTTGAAGAGCCTGCGCACCGGGCTGATGTCGGGTGCTCCCTGTCCACTGCCGCTCATGGAGAAAGTGACCACGCTGATGGGCATTCCCGAGATCTGCATCGGCTATGGCCAGACCGAGGCGTCGCCCATCATCACGCTGACGTCGGTCGATGACCCGATCGAGGTCCGGGTTGGAACCGTCGGCCATCCGATCGCGGGACTGGAGGTCAAGCTGGTCGATCCCGCGACCGGCGCAGAGGTTGAAGGCGGATCGGGGCAAGCCGGCGAGCTGTGCGCACGCGGTCACTGCGTCATGGCGGGCTACTACAACAACCCTGAAGCGACCGCTCGAGCCATCGATGCCGATGGCTGGCTGCACACCGGCGACCTCGCCCGTCGGCGCGACGACGGCAATTACCGGATCGTCGGCCGGAGCAAGGAATTGATTATCCGCGGCGGCGAGAATATCTATCCCCCGGAGGTTGAGGAGTTCCTGCACCGGCACCCGTCGGTCGCCGAAGTCGCGGTCGCCGGGCTGCCCGACGTCAAGTACGGCGAGGTCGTCAGCGCCTGGGTTGTCCCCAAGTGCGGCGCATCGGTCACGGCCGACGAATTGCGGCAATACTGCGAGGGCCAGATCGCACACTTCAAGATCCCGCGTTATATCCTCGTCGTGGAAAGTCTGCCCCGGACGGTGACCGGCAAGGTCCGCAAACACGTACTCCAGGAACGCGCGATCGGCGATCTCGGTCTCGCGGAGGCAGCGAGCGTCGAGACGGCGTGAGCTCGCCAGGGTGTCGTTCAGCCCTGCCCGGATCAGCGGTCGTCTTTCAAGTCCTCGAGGGCGGCACGAAACCGCCGCGGCACGCCGCGCCAGGCGGCTTGATAGGTCATCTCCAGCGGCACCGAGACATACCATCCCGGCGCGAGAAACAAAGGCATATCGATGAGGCCGTCACCGACCGCGACCGGCTCCACGTAGCACGTCTTGGGTGGCCCCGCGTCATAGGCGACAAGGGTCAGGGGCTTATCAGGCAGCGCCGGCTTCGATCTGCCCCCGAACTCGGCCCAGATGACCGGATGAATCCCATCCGGATCCCGGGGAGTCGGCGGGTGGAGATCTACCAAGAGCAGGTGATACCCGTGGTCGAGCAGATCGACGGCCTTGGCCACGAACGACCGAAACTCCTTGTTGCTCGACTTATTCCCCGCGGAACGGATCTCGAGAACGGCAACGATGCGGTCATCGCTGCTGTGACGGATCACGATGCTCCGCTGGCGGTGCGCGTAGATTTCCTCCTCGATGATGTCGCTGAGGCAGACGCGAGGCGGTGCGGTCGCCACTGCCGTCGCGCCGGCAACCGGCTCGCCCAACGAATTTTCATCCGGGCCGTTCGCGGTTTGGAGCGTCAACACGTCCGGCGCTGTGGGTCGAGCAACTTGTTCTGCCATCGCGTAATAATCAGGCGGTAACCCTCCGTCATTAAGTGCACGGCGCAGCTCAGCAATCCAGGCGTGGTGGAAATCGTGAAAGGCCCCATCGAAAACTTGCGTCCAGTCGTGTACCGGCATCTGAGGCTCCCGCGAACCACCGCGCAGCATCAAGCGATGAGTCACTTTACCTCAGTCTATCCCGGAACACGTCCCCGGTCTATGCGCCGCGATTCCGTCGCAGGACTCCCAGGTAGGGCCGCGCAGGCAGGCGCCCGTCTACGACCCGGGGCGCGCGGCCGATGCCAGCCCGCCCTTGGTCGTATCGGCTCGCTTTTTGTCGACGGCCAGTGCCTCGAGCTCGGCCTTGAGCGCTTGCACCCTGGCGATGGCGGCGTTCAGCGGCGCATTCTTTTCGGCGAGTGCTTTCTCGGCCGCGGCCTTGGCGGCACTCGCCTGCTCGAGCTCTTTCTTCGCGGCGGCCACCGCGGTTGTGGCGGTCTGGAGCGTGGCTCGTGCGTCGGCGAGCGTCTTCTCGGCGGCGGCCTTCTCCTGGTCGGAGCGCGATGCGGCCTGGCGTGCGGAGACGACGGCCAAGGTCGCGGCCTTGGCCGCGGCACGAGCCGACGCCACAGCCTGGGGCGCAGCGGCCTTGGCGGCGATCGACTCATTCAGCTTCTGAATTGCCGCCGATTGGCGTGCGCCGGCGGCGGCCAGAGCCTGGGTCAATTCCACCGACCTCTGGGACTGTTTGACCAGTTCGGCGGCCGCCTTGGAGGACGCTTCGGCCGTCGTGGCGGCTTTCAAGGTGGTCGCGGCCGCAACCAGCGCAGGATCCTGCGCGGCTTTGTCGGCCAGCGCCTTCTCGGTCGCGGACTTGGCTGCGCTCACGGCCTCGGTCGCCGACTTCTCGGCTTGAACGCTCTGGGCGATCGCCTTCTCGGCCGCGGATTGGGCCGTCGCCGACTGGGCGACGAGCTTTTCGGCCGCCTGTGCGGTCGCCAGCGAATCGAGGGAGGCCGCCTGCTTCGATTTGAGGGCCGCATCGAGCCCTCCGACGACGGCGGCTTGCTTGGCCGCGGCTTGCTCGACCAGCGCGACCTTGGACTGGATCTGCGTCACCGCCGCGCTCCCCGCGCCCACGGCATTCTGGAGCGGCAGCAGTTGCTTCTTGAGTGATTCGGCTTCTGCCTGGGCGGTGGCCAGTTGCCGCCTGGCGAGCTCGATTCGGCTGGCCAGAGGAGCCGGGTTGACGACCAGGTTTGCCAGCCGGCGACCGTCCTTGGCATTCCAGACCCGGATCTCACCGGTCCAGTCGGCGGCGACGACCGATGATTCGTCGTGGGTAAAAACAGCCTCGAGCGCTAAATCGCCGAACGGCTCGAACTCCCGCTGCTTGCCGCCGTTCTGGTCCCAGACGCGCACCAGGCGGTCTCTTCCCGTGGTGACGAGCCGCCCATCCTTGGCGAATCGCAGCGATTCGACTCCGCCGCCGTGCGCATTGAAAGTCTTGATATTGCCGCCGTTCTCCATCTCCCAGAGGCGAACCGTTCCATCCTCGCTCGCCGAGGCGACGACGTTGGAATCGAGCCGCCACGAGATGTCGGTGATCGAGGCCTGATGTCCCCTCAGGTCGAAGAACTCGCGTCCGGTCGCGGCCTCCCAGACGACCAGTCCATTATTGCGGTCTCCGGTGGCGAGCAGGACGCCGTCGGGGCTGAATTCCGCGGCCGTGACCCAGTCGGTGTGCTTGCGCATCTCCTGGGCGAGCGACCCGTCCGCCGTGTTATACACCCGCACGACCTTGCTGGGCCCGCCGAGCACGACCTGGGAGTGATCAGGACTGATGTCGGCCGCCAGAACGACGTCATATTCTTTACCGACCTCGAAGACGCGGTTGCCCTTCTTGACATCCCAGGCCACGGCCAGCCCCGATTGCCCGCCCCGGCCGCCGCCGGCCAGGAGCAAATCGCCGTTGCGGCTGAATTTCAGTGCGTATATGAGCCCCTCGGGGAAGGGAAGCACACCGACCAAGTGGTAATCCGTGGTTCGATAGAGAAGCACCTGTTTATGTCCGGCGACAGCGACAAGGGGCGCCCACGGGCTCGTCGCCATCGCGACGACCGCGGCCGGCTTGGCCTGCGGGACGAACGGCTCGGTCACGAGGTTTTCGGGCATGGCCGGCGTGCCCGCCGGCTTGCCGAGCGCTGAGGGATCGAGCTTGAACTCGAACTTAGGCTTCGCCTTGGCCACCGCGACGCTGCCCGAATTCTCCAGCGCGCCCCCCTCGATCCACTTGCGAATCACCTCGATCTCGGCGTCGGGGATCTTTGATGATTTGGGGGGCATCTTCGGCTCTTCGCGATGCGCGACCACCAGAAAGAGCGAGCTGCCGTCGGGATCGCCCGGCTCGATCACCTTGCCCGAGCCGCCCCCTTGCATGGCCGATCCATAGTTGTCGAGATTGAGCCCGCCCTTCTGCTTGTCGGGGTTATGGCACGAGCCGCACCGGTTGCGAAAGATCGCCGCGACGTGGTCCTGGTAGGTGACCTTGTCCTTGCCAGGATCGGCCGCGAAACCGGAAGCGCCCACACCCAGGAGCGAGCAAACCAGTCCGGAAAGCAAGAGCGTCGCTATCTTCGATCGCATGGTCAGGGGTCTCTTCAAGGTCCTGGTCGTACTTCCAACGGATGCCAGACGGCGGATCAGCATCACGCGGAGCGTGATGACTACTCCAAATCAGCATCACGCGGAGCGTGATGACTACTTCAGACCACCATCACGCGGAGCGTGATGACTACTTCAAACCACCATCACGCGGAGCGTGATGACTACTTCAAACCACCATCACGCGGAGCGTGATGACTACTTCAAACCACCATCACGCGGAGCGTGATGACTACGACATTCAATGATTAAAGAGAAACTCACGGCTATTAAGCAGGGCCCAGAACGTGTCTTCGAGCGCCTGGGTTTGATTCGGGCTCTGGTTCAAGACCGGCACCAGCTTGGTCAGCTCGGCCTTGGTCGGCCTGCGACAGAGCGCCCGGATGTAAAGCTCGGTGAGACGTTCCTCGGGGAATTTCCTCGTCGTCACCAGCTTGGCGACCACGCCACCTTGCTGGATCTTGGCGTTGACGGTATCGCCATTGAGAAGGTGCAGCGCCTGCGAAAGGGTCGGCTCCATCTTGACTTCGCACGAGCAGGGCGTTTCTCGCGTCGCCCGGCCGAAGGTCCTCAGGAAGTAAGTCGACCGCTGGCCGTCGGCGATCTGGACGGCTCGCGCGCCGAACGGAAGGCCGTCAAATTTGTCCTTGGTGTCGGTGGCCGCGCTGATCGTATCGAGCAGGGTCTCAGCCTTGATCCTGCGCACCAGGGCGTGCGCGAAGTTCCGCTGATCGCTGGCATTGCTCTCGTTGACCTGCGTGGCCCGCTGATAGGTCCGCGAATTGCAGATGTCGCGAACCAGTTGCTTGAGGTTGTACTTGGTATCGGTGAAACGCTTGCCGAGGGCTTCGAGCAGCTCCGGATTCGAAGCCGGATTGCTGACCCGGAAGTCGTCAACCTGCTCGACAATCCCTACGCCCAGGAAATGCGCCCAGACGCGGTTGGCGAACGAGGTCGCGAACCAGGGATTCTGCGGCGAAGCCAGCCATTTGGCCAGGATAACCCGCCGATCCTTGCCGCGCACGTCGGGCGTCTCGCCCCCGAGAAACTTGGGTGCCATTACACGGCCGCCGACCGGATGGTTGACTTCGCCGCCTCCCGAGTTGAAGACGATTGTCTCGCGGTAGTCTTCTCCCCCCTTGCGTCCGATCTGCGAGAAGAACGCCGCGAAGCCGTAGTAGTCGTCCTGCGTCCAGCGATCAAAGGGATGATTGTGGCACTGGGCACACTGGATCCGGGTGCCCATGAAGATCTGGGCAATGTTCTCGTTCAGGAGCAAGGTCTCATTGGTGATCTGGTAGAAATTGGTCGCCGGGTTCTTGAACGTTCCCCCACTGGCGCCCAGAAGTTCCTGGACCATCTGGTCCATGGGCATGTTCTGCGAGAGCTTCTCGACCAGCCAGTTGTAGTAGAGGAACATGGCCTTCTGGCTGACGTTCTTGGTCGGATCGGTGCGCACTTGCAAGAGCTCGGCCCATTTCGAGACCCAGATCTCCGAGAATTCCTTGCGCTCGAGCAATTCGTCGATCCATTTCGAGCGTTTCTGGGGATCGGTCGAAGCCGCGAAGCGATTGTATTCGTCATAGCTCGGCGGCAGCCCGACAATGTCGAGCGAGGCCCGGCGCAGGAAGGTCGCATCGTCGCACTGCCCCGACGAAGCGATCCTCAGCTTCTTGAGCTTATCATTTACCAGCTTGTCGATGTAGTTGGCCTCGGGCTCATCCGGAAACGTGAAGTTGAGTCCCCTGGGAAGAATGATGAACTGTGAGCCGACGGTGTGGGTCTCGAACCGGGCCATGACGAACGCTTCTCCCCGGTCTCCGGCCGTCACGAGCCCATCGACACTCACCGGCGCTGATACGTCGTTATTGGTGAGGAACACCGCCAGGCTGGTCACGTCGCGGTCGGTCCCGTCGGAGTAGCGGGCGCGCACCGTAAGCTGCTGCGTCGAGCCCTTGCCGTCCAGCACCGCCTTCCGGGGATAGAGGTCGACTCCCACGACCTTGGGAAGCTTGCTCACATCGTCCTTGGGCGCGCCGGCCTCGATCCAGCCGTGCAAGGTCTGATACAGTTCGCTGTTCGATTCGAAGCGCTTACCGCCCGTGTGCTGCACGGCTCCGGTGGCTTTTTCGAGCAGGGTGCTGTCCGATGGCACGGCGAGATTGATCCGCCGGCCGACCATCTCGCGAGTCAGGCGGTAATGGTCGCCATCGGGGTCAAAGCCGAAGAGCGAGATCCGGAACCCATCCTTGCCGCGGGCCGCTCCATGACAACTGCCCGTGTTGCAGCCGGCCCGCATGAAGACCGGCATCACGTCGAGCCGGAAGCTCACGGGCGGGATGACCGCGGCGCCGGCAACCTTCACGGGCAAGGTGACCGTCTTGCCGCCGTAAGAAGCCGTCAGGGTCGTCGCACCGTCCGCCACGGGATAGAAGTTCGCGCCGGCGCGGCGGACGAGCTTGGGATTGGCCAGTTGCAGCGCGGCCTCCCTGGTGACGTCGCGCGTGATCCCGTCATCGTAGGCTGCCTGCACCACGATCGATTGTCGATCGCGAGCCGTCGCGAGCTGAATCTCGGGCGGAAAGACCTCCAGGCCGGTCAGCACAGCCGTCCGCAAGGGCGCAAAGACCTGGTCCGGAAGCTGGCCCGTGCCGGGCTTGGCTTCCCCGGCACTCGAGAGCACGGCCAGACCGAAAAGAAGCAGGCTGTACACGAATCCGTTCCGGACGATCGAAAACGAGGCGTGGTTCATCGCGTTTGAGTCCTTCGGGTTTTCATTTGGCGGCGGTCTTGGCTTGTTTGCTCTCCAGGCGCAGCTTTTCGAGGCGGGAGAGCGGCTTGGCCGCGGGAGCCGCCGGTTTGGGCGCGGCGGCAACCTTCGCCGGTGCCGGCGCGTTAACCTTCGGGGGCAGCGGCACGTCGATCCGCAAGGTCCCCGTTCCAATGTTGTGCACGATCGGCTCTCCGTTCTGCGTGATCACGACCTGACTGAACAGGCTCGCGTGATTCCCTGCCGGAGAGACCTTGTCGGTCTTGATGTGAAACAACAGATCGGTCGTGTCCTTCGTGATCTTCTTGACCTCGGTCGTGACCTTGTTCGGAAGCCCGAGCAGGGTCACCTGCGCCTCGCCGGGGAAGTCGAGGATCTTGGTGACCTTGACCGCCATGTCAACTTCCTTGCCCTGATCGACGCTGGCCGCCTGGTAGGTCAAATTCACGAGCGGCTGCGAGATCGTCAGATTGGCCAGTTGGGAAGAGACCATGATCGGGCCTGACGCGACGCCCGACGCCCCATTGACCACGATTTTCCAGGTCCGAAGCTCGGCCCCGCCGTCGGCGTTCATGGGGATGACAGCTTCATTCTGGTCCGCGGGGATCGCGATCCCGCCCGCGGAGCCGACTCCCGGCGGGTTCCAGGGCAGATACACCGAGATTGCCGCCTTGAATCCCGGCTTGCGAGCGGCCCGGACCTTCAGTCCCATCGAGCCGCCCCGGACCAACGGCACCTTGGGCTCGACGATTTCGATCGTGTAAGGACATTCCGCGGTAACCGCCACGGCCAGCCGGTCGACCGTCCGCGACCAGACATTGACGTTGTTCTGGCCCAGCACCAGCACCGACTCCTGCCGAAATTCGCACGGGACGTTCAGCTTGGGATCGGCCGGCTTGCCCGCGACGCGAGCGAGGCTTACGGCCAGCGGCGCATCGGGCTTCGCCGAGAAGAGGACCGGCACGACCACCTGGCTGGCGACGATCGTCGGGGCCGAAACGCTCACCCCCGCCGGCACGTTGTCGATACCGACATTCAGGTCGCCGCCGAAGTCCGCTCGGTTGCCATAGATCAGAATCGCCTGGCGATTTCCCTTGGGAACCGCAATCGACATGACGCCCGTGCCCAGGGGGATCTGTTCGGCATTGGTGTTCATGACCAGCTTCGGCGCGACCGGTGTGACCTCGATTCGATAAATGTAGTCGGGCCCGCCCTTTCCCAGATGGTCGACCAGCCAGATCACATACTCGGCGTTCTCCGGGGCCTGGAACCGGAAATAGCTGTCCGGGCCGATCGCGTCGTCGGCCCCCAGCATGGCGCCGGCCCCTTTCTTGGCGAGGTACATGACCGGATCGAGGGGCGACCGGATCCGCCGCGCATAGCAATGAATGTCGAAGACTTGCCCCTTCACCGCCTTGAAGACGAAGTGGTCAACGTCTCCAGCCTTCTCGATCACTCCGTTCAGTGCCATGGGCGCGTCGAACGGCGTGGCGTGCGCCTGGTCGTCGTTGGGCTCCTTTTCGACCACGTTGCCCAGCGGAGTCAGCCGGAACATGTTGGGATAGGGCGAGACCCCCTTGTTATCCTGACGCACCAGGCCGAAGTCGCGATCGTAGACCGCAGGCAGCTTCACGGTCGTCGTCGCGTCGCCCGCCGGGTCTCCGATCCAGCGCACCGACAGGCTCTCGCCGAGCTTGCCGCCAGCCGGCAGGACGGCCTTGGCACGCGGGAAATTGCCAACATGCAGCCGGTACAGGCAGGCGCCATTCCCCGAATAGGCACTCTCACGAACCTGGACGATGTATTTTCCGTCCTCGGGAGCGATCACCGAGGTGAACCCATCGCGCCACATGAGCGCCGCATCGTCGCTGGCTCCCAATTCGAATCGCTTGGCGTTCAAGATCGCGACGTAAGGATCGAACTCGGTGATCCCCAGCCGCAGCCCCTCGACTTCGGCCGTGATCCGTTCACCCTTTTTTGCCTGGACCACGAAGTAGTCAACGTCTTCATTGTCCGCGATGCCGTTGACCGTCACGTTCAGCGGAATCGCCTGGGGCGCCTTGAAATCGTTGTTGGGTTCGACTTCACTCAATTCCTTGAGCGCCCCGACGCTGAAACTCCGCAGCTCGCTTATGCCCGTGGCCGTCCTGACCCGGACGTCGTGCAATCCCAGCGGACAATCGGCCGCGATCTTGATCCTGGCCTTGACGTTGTTGTCATCGACCTTCTTGAGCGAGACCGTCGAGATCCCCGGCTGGTAGTACACGATCTCCTGGGCATCGCCCAAGCGGGCGCCCGAGAGCGTGACTTCCATTTCGGTACCACGCTGGCCGCCCACGGGACGAATCGCGCCCAGCGAGGGAGTCGCCGCCTGGGCGCTCCACGCGAGAATCGAGAACACGAGACAGGCGTAAAGGCAAATTCGCATCCAGACTTCGTCGTAACGATCGCCGCCGGATTGCTGGCGCTGGCGGATGATGCGTCTCAGCTCGCCCGGCTCGACGCTGACCATGGACATCGTGTGGCTCCCGTCTTCAGTGGGGGAATCTGCTAAGCTGTGCCGAGCCAGCCCGGTGCCGGAGGAGACACCTCACGCCAAAAGCTCTTTGACGACGTTCCCGTCCTTGACGATCTCGATCGGACGGTTGCCGGGCGCCATCAGCTCCTTGTCGGCGACGATGCCGAGCAAGTGGTAGACAGTGGTGGCCAGGTCCTCGGGACCGAGCGGGTCCTTGTCGGGCTCGCTGGCGGTGGCGTTGGAAAGTCCGTAGATGGCGCCGCGCTTGACTCCCCCGCCCGCCAGGACAACGCTGAAGACCTTGGGCCAGTGGTCGCGTCCGGCATCCTTGTTGACTTTGGGCGTCCGGCCGAACTCGCTCGAAACCATGACGACCGTACGGTTGAGCAGGCCTGTGCGATCGAGGTCGCGAATCAAGGCCGCGAACGCCTGATCGAACGGGGGCAACTGGCTGTTCATGCCCGCAGCGATCTGGGTGTGAAAATCCCAGCCGCCGTACTCGACCGAGACGAATCGCACGCCGGCCGCCACCAGCCGCCGGGCCATCAGAAAACGCTGACCGGCGGCATGTCGCCCGTACTCGTCGCGGATCTTGGCGGGCTCGGCCGCGATATTGAAGGCCTCGCGCGCCTTTTGAGAGCTGATCAAGCTATAAGCCCGTTGATAGAACGTATCCATCGCTCCGATGTTGTCGCTCTTCTCGCGCTCGGCGAAGTAGGAATTGACGGCGTCGAGCACGGTCCGGCGCGTCGTGAACCGCGACTCGTTGATCCCTCCCGGCAGATTCAAGTCCTGAACCTGGAAGCCAGGATCGGCCGGATCGCGGCCCAGGCTGAATGGACTGAACGACGAGCTCAAGTAGCCGGTCCCGGCATAAACGTTGGGCTGATTGGGAACACACACGTAGGGTGGGAGATTGTTGCGCGGGCCGTATTCGTGGGAAACCACGCTCCCCATGCTCGGGTACACGAGCGCAGGGCTGGGCCGATAGCCAGTAAACATATTGTGGGTGCCGCGCTCGTGGGCAGCCTCGCCATGCGTCATCGACCGGATCACTGTGAGCTTGTCGGCAACCTGGGCAGTTTGTGGAAGCGTCTGGCAGAATTTCTCGCCCTCGATCTTGGTGTTGATCGAGTTGAGCTCGCCGCGGTACTCGATCGGAGCAAACGGCTTGGGATCGAAAGTCTCCTGGTGTGAGATCCCGCCGGGCAGGAAGATGTGGATGACCGAATCGGCCTTGGCGGCGATCGCGGCGTAGTTCTTCTGATCGGCCCGTGCTTCGATCCGCAGCACATCGGCCAGGGTCAAACCTCCCAGCCCGATCGTGCCCACTGTCAAAAACCCTCGTCGATTCATCGACTTGAGATTACGGCCGGTTGTCATCACAACGACTCCTTTGAAGTTCCATTTGATCTTGTCAGGCTGGTCGCCTCACCTCCCGCAGGTTCGGTGCCAGAGCCACGTCGGTGCTATCACTTTTCCATAGCAGTCGGTTCATGCAAAACGGCGGCGGCATCGTCACAAGTAGCGCAACCGAGTCAATATAGGTAGGATTTTTGGATCACAATCGATCCGGGATGATCGGGGACTTCGGGCAACATCGCGTAGCAGTTGTTAAATAATACGATCGGCGCTCTCGATTCGCTGGCGCGTTTTTTTTTCAGGTGTTTAGCGTCCTTGCACATTTCCAATCATCCATCGCAATGCGGATTATACCAATTCCGGCGAATCCGTGGGTAGTACCCAGAAATCGGGGTTGGGGGGATCGGTCGTGCAACCGCGATGAGGGCAGTGGCCCTCCGTTTCGCGAGGATCGCACGGGAATGGATTCGGTCCGCGGAACCTTACGACTCAGCCCACGGAATCGCCGCCGAGCGCGCGCTCGGCAAGGATGAGCGCGCCGCGGACGGGGACTGGGACGGGCTTCACGGCCACCTGGTAGCCCTGGCGGGTCAGGCCGTCGATCGTCTCCTGGAACACGATCGTCGCGGAAAGCAGGAAGCCGCCGGCCGCGGCCAGGGGAAGCACGCCGGACGGCCAGTCCAGCGCTCTTGCCACGGCGGCGACCGTCTCGGCGAGTGCAGCGCCCGCGGGGACCAAGAGCCGCCGGCCGAGTTCGGGGACTTCGGCGCAGGCTGCCAGGACCTCGGGAGCGAGTGAGGCGATTTTTGCGCGGTCAAACCCCGGGGCATAGAGGGCCGTCACGATCTGGGATGGCTGGACCACACCGAGTGCGGCGCAGAGCCGTTCGGTCAGCGGGTCGCGGCCGGGTGGACGCGGGTCGCGACCATCAGCGCGGCGCGCCACCAGGCGCAGGGCGTCCAGCACGACGCTGTAAGCGCTGCCTTCATCTCCGACCAAATGCCCCCAGCCGCCGGCTCGCGCGGTTCGTCCGTCCGGAGCGCGGCCCACGGCGATCGAGCCGGTTCCCGCGATCAATCCCACGCCCCAACCCTCCGGCGTGCCAGCCGCGACGACCAGATCGCCGTCGTTGACCAGCACATGCCGATCGGCCCAGCGCGCCTCATTCACCCATCGGGTGAGGATCTTGCGATCGTCGGGCCGGTCAAATCCCGCCAGTCCGAGGCAGGCCACGGCGACCGGAGCGGGTGCGATCCCGGCATCCTGGAACGCCGCGCGAATCGCGGATTCGAGCGCCTTGCGGGCGGCCTTCAGACCGACGGCCTTGGCATTCGATGGCCCCGCGACGCCGCGGCCCAGGACCCGCCATCCCGGTTCGGCAAGCCAGACCTCCGTGGCCGTACCTCCGCCATCTGCGCCGAGCAGTCGTACCGATCTCGGGGATGTTGACGAAATCAATGCGGTTCCCTCCCGGCAGCGGCTTTGATCGCCGCGCCGACCTGGCCGCCCAGGGTCTCGAGCAAAGCGCGGGCCGCGTCGGGATCGACGCCCGCCAGCGCGACGACCAGGGCTCGTTTCAAGCGGCCTTCACAGGCCTTCAGGATCTCCTCCGCGCGGGCGTCATCCACGCCAGCCAGTTCGCGCAGGATCCGCCGGCTGCGGATTCGCAGCTTCTCGTTGGTGGGCTGAAGGTCCACCATCCGATTACCCAGCGTCTTGCCGATCCGCACCATCGCTCCGGTGGAGATCATGTTCAAGATCATCTTGGTCGCCGTGCCCGCCTTCAACCGCGTCGATCCGGAGATGACCTCCGCGCCGACGAGCGGGGCAATCTCGAGATCGACCTCTGCACCCAGCAGGCTGGGGCGGTTGCAGGAAAGGCCGATGGTGGCCGCGCCTCGCCGTCGCGCTTCGCGGACCGCGCCCAGGACGTATGGCGTTCGGCCCGATGTGGCGATGCCGACGATCAGGTCATCGCCCTTGACGCCCAGCGCGGCAATGTCGGCGCCGCCTCGATCGGGATCGTCTTCGGCCCCCTCGACGGCCCGGGTGAGTGCGGCTGGTCCCCCCGCGATCAACCCGACCACCATTTCCGGATCAGTGCTGAAGGTGGGCGGACATTCCGCGGCGTCAAGGACGCCGAGCCGGCCCGACGTCCCCGCCCCGACGTAGACCAGGCGGCCGCCGCGTCGCAGCCGATCCGCCGCCCACTCGATCGCCTGTGCGATCGCCTCGGCCTCGGCTCTGACCGCCTCCACCACGTGCGTATCCTCCGCGTTCATCAGCCGGACGATCTCCAGAGGACCGAGCGCGTCGATGGACTCGGAGCGCGGGTTGCGCGATTCGGTCAGCAGGTGATCTTCGAGCGTCATGGTTATTTCCAAGTGCAAACCGTCGCGCGGGCGAAGGTCAGGTTTTCCAGCCTGACCTACAGCATACCGGATTCCGCGGTCCCACTTAGCCCCAATACGTGAGCCGGTCGGCGTGTCAATCTTCGCGCGCCGTCGCCGCGGCGAGCGATTGTTGGCGAGCCGGAAAGAACAGGCTAGCCGCGATTCCAACAATGAAGACGGTAGACGAGCCGACCAGTGCGAACCAGGGGAAGGCCAGCGCGGTCCCGAACTTGGCGAAGGTCACGGCGGAGAGCCCGGCGAGCACGCCCACGAGTGCGGCCGATTGCCCGACGCGATTGGTCAAGATCCCCAGCAGGAACAGGCCGAGCAAAATGCCCGAGACGAGCCCGGCGATCGTGAGGGCGTTGTTGACGACGTTGTCTTGCAGGTAGCTGGCGCCGAAGGCCACCGCCATGAGGACGCCACCCCAGAGCACGGTCATCGTGCGCGAGACCCGCATCAGATGCCGTTCATCGTCGCGGCCGGTGAACGGCCGGTACAGGTCGTTGACGATCGTCGAGGCCGACGAGTTGAGCGAACCAGCGAGCGTACCCATCGTCGCGGAAAAAATCGCCGCGATCACCAGCCCGAGCACTCCCGTCGGCAAGTAGTGGACGATGAAATAGGTGAACACATCGTCCTTGGAGCTGGCCATGGCGGTCGAGGGCGGCGGGAACGCCTGGTAGAAGACATAGAGACTGACCCCGATGAAGAGAAAAAGCGCGAACTGGGTGATGATCACAAAACCGCTCGCCACGAGCGCCGTGGCGGCCTGCCGCTCGGAGCGGGCCGAGAGATAGCGCTGGACCATCATCTGGTCGGCCCCGTGGGTCGCCGTGTTCAGTACCATCCCGCCGATCAGCCCTGACCAGAAGGTGTAGGGGCGGGTCAGGTTGAACGAGAAGTCGAGCAGCCGGAATTTGCCCGCGGCATGGGCCGATTCCAAGAGTGCCGGCCAGCCGCCGGGGAGCTTGGCCGCCAGGATCGTCACGGCAACCAGGGCGCCCACGATGTAAACGCTGAACTGGATGACGTCGGTCCAGATCACCGCTCTCATCCCGCCGAGAAACGTGTAGAACACCGTGATGGCCGCCACGGTCACGATGGCTGCCGCGGTCGACCAGCCGGTCATGTGCTGAACCACGGTCGCACCCAGGAACAGCCGGAGGCCGTCGCCGAGCGAGCGCGCGATCAGGAACAGGATTGACGCGGTTGATCGAGTCGGCCCCCCGAAGCGGTCCTGCAACAATTGATAGGCGGTGAAGATCTGGCCGCGGAAATAAGCCGGCAAGAGCACGGCGGCGACCACGAACCGCCCGAGGATGTAGCCGAAAGCCAGTTGCAGGAAACGGAAATCGCCCCGATAGGCCACGCCGGGGACACTCAAGAAGGTGGCCGTGCTCGTTTCGGTCGCCACGATCGAGATCATGATCGCCCAGGCGGGGATGTTGCTCTCGCCCAGAAAATACCCCTTGAGCCCTTGCGATCGCGAACCCAGCCAGGCCCCGAGTGCGGTGCATCCGGCGATGTAGACGACGATCACGGCCAGGTCGATCGGGTTCATGAGGGGGAGCCAGTCGTGATTGTCGGAGAGCGCGGCCGAGTCGCAACCGCCGCGCTCGTTAACCCGCAGCCAACGGCGACGGCGTTCCCTGGTCCAGCCTAAGGTCTGAACGGCCGCCGTCGCCGTTGGCTCCGGGTTAAACGACGTTTGCCATTCAGGAACTTGCGCCCGGCGCAACGATTTTGATCGTTAATAGAACGGATTGGCAATCCGTCCTACGCCGAATTTGCATCTGCCGGCCGCCTAAGGGAACGACAGCTTGCCGAGCAACTTCGGAGCATTCGCCCCGGTAACCGGCGGCAGGAACGCGGCCACGCCCCGCAGGGTCATGTCGGCCAGCACGGCGAAGGCCATCGCCTCGCGCGCATCGGACGGAACTCCCAACTCGTCGGACCGCCGGACTGGAATCGGGGCGAGCGCTGCCGCGATTCGCTGCATGAGGGCCGGGTTCTTCACGCCACCACCGGCGACGACAACTCTCCTCCACGGGCGGATCGATGCCGGCGCACTGCAAAAGCCCCAGGGCGATCGTTCGCGCCACGAATTCCGTGAGCGTGGCCACCAAGTCGGCGTCATGGCCGCCGTGAAGAGCGGCGGCATGAGCGACGAACTCGTCGCCATAGACCTCGAACCCCGTCGATTTCGGCGGCCGGCGAGCGAGAAAGGGGTCGTTCTCGAGCAAGTCGGCGAGCAGAGCAATCGTTCACGCGTCCGGACCGGGCGAACCGCCCATCCTGATCACAGGCGAATTCGCCCCCGGAGAGAATGCGCGCCAGCCGGTCGAGCGGTGCATTCGCAGGCCCGGTGTCGAAACCGAAGACCCGCGCCGGATCCTGGTCGAGCACGGTGAGATTGGCAATCCCCCCGAGATTCAGCGACCGCGCACGGCGTCCTCTTCCCGGCTCCCGACTGGCGAACAGGATGGCGTCGGCCACCGGCGAAAGCGGCGCACCCTCGCCGCTCGGCCGCGATGTCGCGAGCCCGGAAATCGGAGATGACGTATCGCCCCGTCCTGACCGCGATGATGTCGCCATCCCCCACCTGAAGGGTCGCCCGGAGCGCACCCGCGACACCGCTGTGATGATAGATCGTCTGGCCATGGGAGCCGATCAGGTCCACTTCCGCAGGCGCGATCGAGGCTTCGTCGAGCGCCGCCAGACAGGCTGCGGCAAACGTCTCGCCGAGGCGGACGTTGAGTTCGGCGATACCGCGAACGTCGAGATCAGCGGCCGCGTACACCAGGTGCTTCACGTCGGGGTCATGGGCCGTTCGCGTAGTGCAGCAATTCGACCTCGGGCCCACGCCCCTTCATCCGGCACACGGCGACATCGATCGAATCGGCGCTCGTACCGGACATGAGGCCCACGACCATGCGCGATTGCCTGGAGCCGCGTTCCAGAAGGTCGCAGAAGGGGTGGGTCATCCGAATGTCGATGAAGATCTTCGCGCGGGCGCAGATTCCTGGGAGCAAAACGTTGTTAACCCGGAGCCAACGGCGACGGCGCCCGTTCAGACTTTGGACTGGGTCCGTGAACGCGGTCGCCGTTGGCTCCCGGTTAAACGAGCACGGCGGCTGCGGGCTGACCGCGCTGTGGAGCTCTCTACCCAACTTATATTCGGTTGGCCTGCCAGCCAAGGCGGTAGAACCTGGCAAAATCCCCTGGTCGGGGTAATATCAGCCGCGTGGGGACGAGGCTCGTCACCCGGTACCCCTTGTTCTCGATGGGCTCCACCAAAACTGCGATTTCCATGGCTCGGTACCTCTGGAGTCGAGAAGGTCAGGAATCATTTCTTTCCGTCAGTCCAGCCTGGCGTCAACATGAAACCCCGCCCTTGTCGAGCACTCGACATCGATCATCTTACCAGAGGGTGCGACCGCCCAGTAAGAGCCGCGAGGATTCGCCAGCCACGGTCGCGACGTCGTCGCCTCATCCCCCCGAACACCCGCCAAGTTGCGGCGGATGACCTCGTCCCCGGGGGTCAGACCTAGTTTCAAGTCTGTCCTGGGGGGAATGGCCGAGAAGTCATTCGTTGACAAAGGCGGGGGAGCGTTGGTAAGTCCCTGGAATGGCGTGGCCGATTCGTGGAAGGTCTTTGTCCTCACAGCGGCCTCGGCAACCAACCGGTCGGGAACTCGGCTGCTCAGGAGTTGAAAAGGTCGGGAGACTTTTCTTGCCGTCACGCGAGCCAGTCTTCGACGTGAAGCCCCGGTACTTTGTTGAAATCCGTCGTGTTCCGACTCAACAACTTTGCGCGGTTGCACAGACAGAGACTCGCGATTTTGAGATCCATGGTGCCCACGCGAATTCTTGCCAGTTTCAACGCCTGGAATTCATCGACCGCGGCATCGTTCCATTCAAGAATGGTTCACGTGGCAAAAAAACGTAAAAGTCGTTGCAACTTTGCATACGCGTTGATCTGACGGCGTTAGTCCGTGGTTCGGTGCACAGCCGCCATCCAACCCCGCATGATCTCTGCGACGGTCAGGATTGTCGTGACGCAGGGTTCGGTCGCGAGGTCGAGCCGCTGCTTCAAACGCTGTGCCTCGGCTGACGTCCCTTTCTGATACTCGGTCAAATGGTCGGTGTCGAGCACCCACATCCATCATTCATCCTCGGCGTTCGCCTGGTCGCGAAACTGGCGACCGAGCCGAACGATTTCGTCAAAATCAGGATCATTGGCGAACATCCCGAACGTTTCTTCCACGCGCTGAAAAGGGCGAAGTGGCTTGGATTCGCGACGCAATTCCGCCACTTGCCGTTCGAGATCGTTGACTTTTTGTTCTAATTGCATGAGTGTCATGAATGTCGCCTTTTTGGTCCAACGCGACTGTCTCTCGAGGACTTCGGCAGACGTATTTTACCAAAGGACGCAACCGTCCGGTAAGACCGGCAGGCAAAGGGGACGGGAGACAAGCGAAGGGGACGAATCAATCCCGGGGGTTCAGACCTGGTTTCAATTCCCTTCCTATCCCAGGTTTCGTCGGTGAGTTTCTTGGCATGGGACGGCCCTGGTACGGAGAGACGGGATGTCTCCTCATGTCTTGGCATGCCTCCAGGCAGCGATCACTCCCCACTTCGCGACGTCCAACCCGTGAGGACCTTGGGGGCTTTGTGATAGCCGAACAGTCCACCCAGACTCTTTCGCCCGAGGATGTCAAGATGCTGGCTGAAATCGCCCCAAAGGTCGGTGCGGACCCCGGCGAAATCCTCCGCCGAGCGATCCGGCTCTACAAACTGGTGATCGACGAGGAGGAACGAGAAGATGCCTTGGCTTACGAACGTGCGGAGGCGATGATCCCGACTCACTGCGAGCTGGAAGGAATCGTCGCCGGCCGCATCAAGCCGGGCGACTGGCGCGAGGGTGACGAGCCCCTGTTCTGAGCAAGAGATCAGCCGTTACACCCAACAAAGCGTTCGCCCAACAAACCGCACGCGTTTGACTTGTCCTCGTCACGGGTATCAAGAGGGTCAGGTGGCCGGCCTGGCGTCGAGTTTCTCGACTACCTTCAAATTCTCCGGGAGCAACGCTTTGTCCTGGAAATCGGGGGTCAGGCGCCGCTCGATCTCGCTTGCCCACTTGGCCAACCGCTCGCGAAACTCGGGTACGAGTTCTTGTTCCCTTCGTAGGTACTCGAAAACGGACTTACGCTGGTCCCGGAAAAGCATCCAGCCCACCAACTTCACGAGCGGATCCGTGAAGCAGAAGCACGTCGAGAAATGCAACGCCGCGAGATCGGAGGGGTCTTGCCGCAGCAGGGACTCACAGGTCTCCACTGTGACGCGATCCTCCGCACTCGTGACCAGGCGCACGGCGGCCGTGAGCGCTCGATCGCGGACCCGCTCGGCTCGATCGTGGAGGGCCTTGCGCACCACCGGCACGGCCTCTTCTAGCGGCGGGAGGTGATCAGAAAGGTTCAAGATGGTTATCAGGCGAATCGCCACGTCGTCTCGGTCGAGATCGTCGAGCAACCGAGCGATGTTCCAGTTGACGCCGGAGGTTACTGGGCCCGCGCTTGGTGAAGTCGGATCCGAGGCCACCACCAGGCCGCAGCAGGGGCAAGTCCCGCAAGCGATCTGAGGGTGCGTGACGCGACATTTCAATTGCTCCGACATAACTTTCACCCTTCCAGCCGAGTGCGCAGGGGGCTTGAAGTCGATTATTGTTTCGAAGCGCAGAATCGCTTTGGTCAGCGAGGCATGTTCAGGATTTCACAGACACGCCTCCCGAGAGCTGCCCCGAGTGTAAACTCTCGTTCCGGGATCACCGTCTATTTTCCTACCGCCACAGAGCCCAGGTGTAAAGTGTCCGACAGAATTCTTTTCCGATGGGTGCCCCTGGAACGCTCAACTCAACGACCCGCGCGCCACGTCACTTTGCGAATTGTGGTGCAGGCGTCCCGTCTGGCAGCAGGGATCGGGACACAAATAGCTTCCCGGTAAAGTCGTCTCTCGCGGAGCGAAAGGCGACACTTAAAATCGCCCGCTGCCTAGGGTGAACGCGGGCGGGACGCCGGCACCTTGATTTCCTCGCCTTGTCACGTCCGCCTCCGCTCCGGGGTGCGATGCCGCGCGGCGACGCCGAGCATCGTGAGCAGGCAGGCAGAGGCCAGGAGTGTGAGTGCGCCCGCTTCCGGCACGGACGCCCCCGCGATCGCGGCAACTTCCTGGTCCTAGTCGGTTACTCACATCGCATGGCTCTGACCACGGGTGGTTATAATCCTGTCCTGCCGAACACGCAAGGAGATGCGACCGGTGCAGAAAAGGTGTCGGAACCAGGATGAAATCTTCCGGTCTGTGTTCGACCCCAGTCGCGGACGCGCGGCGATCAATCCGGATCACCCACCAGCACAAACGCCGCCCAGAAGTAAGGGTGGTCGTATGGCCGCATGCCGCGTGAGCTGGGTGAAGCCGATGGACCGGGCGGCGTGGCGTCACCGTCCTTCGCCAGCGGTCGTACGTCGCCACGCACTGGGGTGGCCAGCTCGCCGCTCACCTGGTCCACGGTCAAGCTTCGCAGCCATTGCTTGGCCTCGTAGAGCGCCTCGGCCTTGGGCATTCCCTGAGACAGTCCCGCCCGCTTGCCCAGCAGGTTCCGGTAGAAACGTGTCATCAAGAGCGATGTGGCCCGGTCGTTGACTCTCCACAACGACAAGCACACGCTCCTCGCACCGGACATCAAGAGTGCCTGCGTGAACCCCACGAAGCCTTCGCCGCCGGCATCGCGGCCGAGGGCCGTCTCACACGCCGAGAGCGTCACCAGGTCGGCTTTCAAGTCCCAGCTTCGCTGGATCTCGCGCACGGTCAGTCTTCCGTCGAACACGGGCTTATCGTTCATGACTTGCTCCAGCGGGTCGGGCAAGCCGGTCTGGGTCAGGATCACCGCCGAGCGCTGCGGAATCGCCTCGTCGATCACTCCGTGCGTCGCCAGGTGGATGAAGCTGAACCGCATCAGCTTGCCCGAAGCGGTCAGACGGTCGAGCTCGGGCTCGCTGGCGTCGGCGCCGAACAGGGCCCTGGCCGGCCGGTCGTCGGATTTGAAGAGCTGCGGCCAGCGCCTCGACCTCGTATCGTGTGCCCGGCAACGATGGCACGTAGACGGGATCGCCCAGGGCCAGGATGCCCGCATGCCGGTCGGGCCGGGGCTGCTCGCGCAGGTATTTGAACACCGTGGCCGAGGGGGCGTAGCTCACCGTCCGGGTGTCGCTCGGGGCCAGGAGCGCCTCGATGGGGATTCCGGCCAAGGCCGGCGAGGGAAGGACGATCAGCCTGCGGGCTGGTGGCAGGCCATGGGCGGTGGCGCCCAGCGGCTTGGTCAGTGGCTCCACGCGCTGGGCGCGTAAGCGCTCGACTGAGGACCGCAGGTCTGCCCCGCCTTCACCGGGCCGGCTCCGCAGCTCTGTCCGCACCTGGCTCGCCAGTTCGTTGTCGGTCTGGGTCCAGCCGTCCTGCGAGCCGGTCCCTGGCATCCGGACCCAGCACGGGATGCCGCGAGCGCGGACGACCGCGCCCCAGTGCTCGCCACCAGGGTCGGCCGCGTTCGGTCCAGCAGGTGGGATATCGACCCAGGCGATCAGCGCGGCGTCGGCGGGCAGTGCGGCCTGGATTTCGTTCAGCTTCGCAACCTGGCCCGCCAGCGCACCGTACCTGTCTACGAGCTTCGTCTGAAACTCACCGAGCGCGATGCTGGCCAGCGCGGCGCTGGCGCTTCAAATCCTCGAATCGCTTCGCTCGCTCGGCCTGACCGAGGCCCTTTGGTTTGGCGTTGACCAGCCGGTCGAGCCTCTCGAGCTCGTTGGTCAGTTCTCGAAGGCGGGCCCGCTCGTCGGGCGCAAGCCGCCGGTCCTGGCGGGCGGCCAGGTCATCGAGCAGGCCCCGGCCGAGGTCTTCCTCAAGAGTCTGCCAGGCCTCGGCCGGCTGACCGAGCCGGGCCAGCACCGCAGCCAGGGCCGGGCGCACTGGCTTCTCGTTGGCGGTAGAACGTTCCAGGCCGGTGAAGGCGGCCTGGAGCCGGGCCGAATCCAGGCCCTTCACCGCAAGACGCAACCGGTCGCGTAGCGTCGGGGTAATTCCCCTGAGCCTGAAGATTGTACGCCAGGTTGCTGTAGCTGCGTGCGGTGGCGGGGTGGTCGTCGGTGAGCAGGCGGCGGCGGATCTCGAGCGCCTTCTCGTACAGCGGCCGAGCCTCGGCATACTTTCCCTGGGCGCTCAAGTTATTCGCCATACTAATGTAGCTGTCGGCCGTTTGGGGATGGTCGTCGCTGAGCAGGCGGCGACGGATCTCCAGCACCTTCTCGAACCGCGGCTGGGCCTGGGCGTAATTGCCTTGTAATGCGAAGTTCCTTGCCAGGTTGTTGTAGCAGAGGGCAGTGCGGGGGTCGTCGTCCGTGAGCAGGCGACGCGCGATCTCGAGCGCCTGCTCGAAGAGCGGCTGGGCCTGGGCATATTTCCGCTGGGCGTTCAGGTTGGTCGCCAGGTTGTTGCAGCTGGCGGCCGTGCTGGGGTGGTTGTCCGTCAGCACGCGGCGGCGGATCTCGAGCGCCTTCTGGTACAGCTCCTGGGCCTGGGCATACTTTCCCTGGTAATTCAGGTTCAGCGCCAGGTTGTTGTAGCTGACGGCGGTGTCGGGGTGATCGTCGGATAGCAGGCGGCGCTTGATCGCCAGCGCTTTCTCGAACAGGGGCTCCGCCTGGGCATACTTACCCTGATCCCGAAGGTCGGCCGCCAGGTCGTTGTAGCTGAGTGCGGTATCCGGATTGTCGTCGGTAAGCAGGCGGCGCTTGATAGCCAGCGCCTTCTCAAACAGGGGCTGCACTTGGGCATACCTGCCCTGAGCGTGAAGGTTGTTCGCCACGTTGTTGTAGCAGCGGGCCGTATTGGGGTGGTCGTCGGAAAGCAGGCGGCGCATGATCTCGAGCGCCTTCTCGTGCAACGGCTGGGCCTGCGAGTATCTCCCTTGAGCGCTTAAATTCGTCGCCACGTCGTCGTAGGTGGCGGCAGTCTCGGGGTGGTCGTCGGTGAGCAGACGGCGGCGGATTTCGAGGGCCTTCTCAAAGAGCGGCTGGGCCAGCGCATACTTCCCTGCGCATTGAGGTTGACCGCGAGATCGTTGTAGCAGGCGGCCGTTTCGGGGTTGTCGTCGGAAAGCAGGCGGCGGAATATCTCCAGCGCCTGCTCGAACAGCGGCTGGGCCTGGGCGTATTTCCCCTGGCCGTTGTCGGTCATGCCCTGCTTGTGGATGGATATCGCCGATTTGTAAGCGACACGATCGTCGCGCGGCAACCGGGCCACCCGGCGCAACGTCTTCCGCCGCCACTCGGCATCAACGGTCTCGAAGTGCTTCGGCCCCTGGGCCTGCGTTCGCAAGGTAAACAGCTCTTCCGCCCGAGCGACTGCCTCGTCCCAGCGATCGGCGTCCAGCGCCTTGTCGATCTGCTCATCGAGCTGTGTGGCTCGTTTCTCGTCTCCCGCGGTCAGCTTGCGCAATCCCGGTTCGGGGGGTTGAGCGTCCTTCGGCGAATTGGTCTGGGCTGCGGTGGGCATCCCCTCTATCTCGATCGCTAAACCGATCGAGAGGCACAGCGGCAACACCACGCGAAATGCTTTCATGATACCTCCGATCTCGCGATATCTTACCGAAAACCGGTAGACAGTGTGAGGATGGTGCGGTGAGAAGCTTTTCAGCCCCTGAGAGGGCGACACCGTTGCGAAACAACGACCCGACACGCAATCTCAGGCGATCCACGCCCGGTCTTGGATCCCGCTCCAGGATTCGCCCGGAGTTCGAATCACGTGCGCCGCCACGATTCGCACGCCGTCGGGATTGACGGCCGTCATGGCGGCCGCGTCGAATGTCAAGGACGACGAGGCCAAGCGGGGTCTTTTTCGATTCACCATGCCAGAGCCCATGCCGTCGCGAAACGGTTATTGGCGTGCGTTCTCTGCAATCGGGCCGAGGCTGCGAATCAGCGGGAGACGGTTATCGTCGTGGCGGCAGGCTTTGCCCCAGGGCGTAACCTGGCGGAGAAACTCGTTCCCACGCTCTGCGTGGGAATGCCGTCTGCGACGCTCCGCGTCGTCTGGTCCGGGCACACGGCCGTAGAGCGGCTCGGGAGGCATTCCCACGCAGAGCGTGGGAACGAGTCAACCGATTGCCCTAATACAGTATCTGAGAGAGCCGAATCGACCCAGTCGTTCGCGGCACCCTTTTCGCCGCGCCGGTTGCGCCGGTTGCGCACGATCACGGCTGGCTGCCCGCGCGGTGAGATTCTGGCGTCGGCCGGGAAAAATCGGTAGCCTGCCTGTGTATGTTCGCCCCGTCCGCGCAGGTAAGGGTCCATGGACGCGAAAGAGCCCGAACGGCCCAACGATGCCGAAAGGTTGGTGCAACTGGCCGCCGCTGGTGACGAGTTGGCGCTCGCGGACCTGTTCGAACTCCACCGAAAGCGGCTCAAGGGGATGGTCAGATTGCGGCTCGACCGCCGGCTTCAGGGCCGGATCGACCCCTCTGATGTCCTCCAGGAGGCGTACATCGACATGGCTCTGAAACTGTCCGCTTACGTCAGCAATGCGTCGGGAATGCCCTTCTATCTCTGGCTGCGACTGGTCGTCGGCGAGCGGCTCTTGCGGATCCATCGCCACCACCTGGGTGCCGCGATGCGCGACGCCGGACGCGAGGTGTCGCTTTACCGCGGCGCACTGCCGCAGGCCAGCAGCATCTCGCTGGCCGCACAGCTCCTGGGCCGGATGACTTCCGCCAGCGAGGCACTGAACCGAGCCGAGATCCAGCTCCAGCTTCAGGCGGCGCTCAACGCGATGGATCCGATGGATCGCGAGATCATCGGCCTACGGAACTTCGAGGAGCTGTCGAATTCCGAAGCGGCGACCGTTCTGGGTGTCACTCCGCAGGCAGCCAGCAACCGGTACGTGCGGGCCATGACGCGTTTGCAGGCGATCTTGACGGCGATCCCGGGACTGCTCGACAACGCGCCTGGACGACGGTGACTGCTCGCGTCTCGGTTAACCCGGAGCCGACGGCGACGGCGTTGACTGCTCCACTCGAAAGGGTCGCCGTCGCCGTTGGCTCCGGGTTAAACTACTGCAGCGGCTGCGGCTCGACCGCGCATGTGCATTCGAAGGAGGTTACCATGTCCGACACTGAAGCCCGCGCGGACGCTCTGCTCGCAACAGTGGCCGAGGACTACCTCGAGCGGCTCCGCGCTGGCGCGCGGCCTGCGATTTCCGAATACACGCAGCGATACCCGGAATTCGCCGAGCGGATCGAGGAGTTGCTCCCGGCGCTGGGGTTGGTCGAGATTTTCAAGCCTGGGTCTCGCGACCCGACCGGCAGCCTCGACGCCGCCACCGTTTCCGGGTCGGAAATCGCGCTCGATCGTTTGGGCGATTTCCGCATCATGCGTGAAGTCGGCCGAGGCGGAATGGGTGTCGTGTATGAGGCCGAGCAAGAGTCACTCGGGCGCCGCGTCGCCCTGAAAGTGTTGTTGCCCAACCGCTTGCTCGATGGCAAGCTGATCGCCCGCTTCGAACGCGAGGCACGGGCCGCGGCGCGGCTGCATCACACCAACATCGTGCCCGTATTCGGCGTCGGCGAGTCGGATGGGGTTCGCTACTACGTGATGCAATTCATCCGGGGAATGGGGCTGGACCGGGTTCTTGATGAAATCCGTCACGTCGAAGGAAGGTCGCCCTCGCCCGCTACGGGACACGGGCGGGCATCGCGGCACGACGAGCCTGGTGTCGCCGAGATTGCCCGCTCGCTTGAGTCCGGCCAGTTCGGCCCACCGATCGAGCCGGAGCCCGAGCCTGACCTCGGTCGCCGCGACGAAACGGCCGAAGCCAATCGAGCGGCTGCGTCGACGTTGGGTTTGGCCGGCAAGCCGGATCGGACCATGGTGCGTGACTCGGGCGGCGCTTACTTCCAATCGGTCGCTCGGATCGGGCTCCAGGTCGCCGAGGCGCTGGCTTATGCCCATGAGCAGGGTACGCTGCACCGCGACATCAAGCCGTCAAACCTGCTGTTGGACGCTTACGGAACGGTTTGGGTCACGGATTTCGGCCTGGCAAAGGCCGCGGCGGACTGTGATCTTACCCACACGGGTGACGTCGTGGGAACGATACGCTACATGGCGCCCGAGCGGTTTGCCGGCCGCTGCGACGCCCGCTCCGACGTCTACGCCCTCGGTCTGACGCTTTACGAATTGCTGGCGAAGCGGCCCGCGTTCGCCGCCCGCGATCGCAACGCGTTGCTGCGCGAGGTGACGCAGAGTCAGCCCGTGCGCCTGAGCCGGCTCGACCGCGCAATCCCGCATGATCTCGAGACGATCGTTTTCAAGACGATCGAGAAGGACCCGGGCCAACGGTACGCCTCGGCCGCAGCGCTCGCCGAAGACCTGCGCCGCTTTCTCTCGGACCGCCCGATTGCGGCGCGGCGGGCGCGGCTGGTCGAGCGGCTCTTGCGCTGGGGCCGCCGAAATCCTGTTGTGGCTGGACTCACCGCCCTGGTCTTCGTGTTACTGGCGACGGTCGCGGCCGTGGCGTCGATCATGGCGATTCAGATCAACAAGCGGGCCGACGCGGAGTTCCTTGCTCGCCGCGGGGCGGTCGGGGCCAACGCCAAGCTACAGGAAACGCAAAAGACGCTGGAGCGTACGCTGTATGCGACGCGTCTTTACGCGGCCCAGTCGGCCTGGGAGGCGGGCAGCGTACGTCTCTGCCGCGACATGCTCGATGCGGCGCGTCCGCAACAACCCGGGGCGGCTGATCTGCGCGGCTTCGAATGGCACTACTGGCGGCGCAGGTTCCGCCCCGCAATCCACGCCCTGGTGGGCCATGAACGCGCGGTGTCTTCAGTCGCCGTGAGCCCCGACGGCAGCCGGGTCGCCGCTGGGGGCTTCGACGGCACAGTCCGAATCTGGAACGCGAACACCGGCGAACCGCTGCTACGGCTGGCCGGCCGCGATATCGTCCATTCGGTCGCCTTCAAGGATGACGGCACGCAACTCGCCGCCGCGGGCGGAGACGGGACCGTTCGCATCTGGAGTACGGCGGACGGCCGCCTGAAGAGGACGCTGATTGGCCATAACGGCCGAGTCTTTAGCGTCGCCTATGCTCCCGACGGACTCCGCCTGGCGTCGGCCGGAGCCGACGGGACCGTCCGGCTCTGGGATTCGGCGTCGGGCGCATCGCTGTTTGTTGAGCGCGGCCAGCTTCTCGTGAACCACAACGTGACCTTCAGCCCCGACGGCCGGCGGATCGCCGCGGCCACCGAGGAGCGCGCCATAACGATCTGGGATGTTGCCTCGGGCAAAGCGTGGCTCACGTTTCGATTCGACAAGGCCGTAGAGGCACGCCGGCTGGCACCGCCGCTCATCTGGTGCATCCGGTTCAGTGCCGACAGTAACTCCTTATTCGCGAATTGCTCAGGCCCGGATGGTCTCCTGGAGTGGTACGTTGGGAACGAACCACAACCGCCGACGGACCGCGTTCGATTCGTCGAGACTTTCAATTCGTATCGTTCGTCCCTGCGGGTGGTCGCATTCGATCTGGGCCGTAGCGGCACGATCAGCCGGCTCGACTCGGATGGAATGATCCGCATTGATTCGAAGGGCGATGGCGCCCTAGCCATCACGCTCGACCTCGCGGCCGCCGGCACTCGAAGCCTGGCCCTATCGGCTGACGGGTCGCGGTTGGTGACGGCCGGGCCGGGCCCGAGGGTCACGGTCTGGGATACGCGACCGAACCCCAGCGTCCACACGTTCGAGGAAGCCGGGAGCCCCGGAATTATTGCCTTTCCTGGGAACTCGGGGGCATGCATCGCCCTGAGCCCAGACGGCCGGCGGGTGGCGTGTGCCGGCGGCGCGATGCCGATAACGGTTCGCAATGTCGACGACGGCCGCGTCCTGCTCAGTTTCGGCGGCGAATCCGTCTCGATCCAGACGATCGCCTACAGTCCCGACGGCCGGTACATCGCCTCGGGCGGCTCCGACAAACTCGTCCACATTTGGGACGCCGCGCATGGCCGGGAACGCCTCACACTCAAGGGCCACGGAGCCTCGGTAGGGCGAGTGGCCTTCAGCCCCGACGGCACGATGCTGGCCTCGTCCGGCCTCGGGGGGCTGGTCAGGAACTGGGACGTTGCGAGCGGCACCCTACGATTCCGAATTGAACATGACGCGAGCGCATCTGTCGTCGCCTTCAGCCCGGACGGCGCCATGATCGCCTCGGATGGCTTCCGACGACTGCTACTCACCGATGCCCGCGGCGGGTGGACTCTGCGGCGGCAGGATAACGCCCTGCCCGATGAGGTGATCATCACCGCGCTGGCCTTCAGCCCGAATGGAAGCGACCTGTCTGGAGCGTGCAACGACGGCGCCATTCGGATCTGGGCTGTCGCAGACCTGCGCAAGGACGCCGCGAATCTGCGTCCCCGCCTGGTTCTTCGAGGTCACGCGGGCAAGGTCTCAGGCGTGGCCTACAGCCCGGATGGCCGGCGGATCGCCTCGGCCGGCGAGGACGCGACGGTCCGGCTCTGGGATCCGATCGGCGGCCAGGAACTGCTGACGCTGAAAGGCCACGATCGGCCCGTCACGGATGTCGTGTTCAGCCCGGACGGCCAGCGAATCATCTCGGTCGGCGACGATCGGACGATCAAGGTGTGGGTCGCGGAAGCGTTTGGTGCCGTTGATCCGCTGGTGCGGCCTTGGCCGCGGTGAACGTTCGCTTTCCGAAGTTCCTCGATCTTCGGGTCGGGGATTCCGCCGATTTCACGGTTCTGCTTGGAGACCTCTTCCGCCAGCGACCTTGACTCACGCATGAGCTGGTCCGGGTCGAGTCGGCGGATCTGTTCGACTCGATCTTCGCCGAGACGATCGACCCAGTAAGCGTGATCGGACTGAATCGTGCGGCTCAGACCGGCGAGCCCCGCGAGATAGATCGCCAGCGCGCGCGCGCCCCGGCGCGGAACCGCACATCGTGATGACCTTCGGCCACGCGACGCAGCAGCGTCTCGATGCGGGCGTGGTATCGAGAGAACGTGGGGCTATCGGTGATGAGGTGGAAATAGCAGATCCCCGGCCGTTTGACGTCGTTCGCACGGCCGGCGATTTTCTCGAGTCGCCGCTCGATCTCATGAACCAGCACCATCGAATCGACGGCGTTCAGTCGAGCCTCGCCGCCGTACACGCTCGCAGCCGCCAGTGCGGGGCCGGACATTTCTTCGAGTCGGGCGGCTCGGCCGCCACTGAGCGGATGACTGGAAGAGGCGTCCGCGGCCAATCAACCGGCCCGGCTGATCGCGAACGAGAAATACTCCCAGGTCCCCGTAAACCCAACGTTCCACCAATCTCATTGCGATCCGCCCCGCGACCCATTAGATTATCAGTCAATCCCGCCTCAACGCGGCTCGCCGTCTTCTTTTCCCTCGGATTGGGTCGTGCTCGGAGCGATCATGAAGGTCGTCATCACGGACTACACGTTTCCATCACTCGAGATGAACACGCGGCGGACAATCTGAGACAGATTGCGTGCGACGTGGGATTACAGCTTACGTGGTTTCTCACTCATGATCCTCATCAAGGAACTGCGCGAAACAGAGATGGAAAGCAACCTCACATGAAACTGATCCGCTACCAAGACGCCGCCGGCGTTATCCACTACGGGCGACAACACGACGATGGCCGCACGACCCGTATTGAAGGCGACATTCTGGCGAGCTACCGCGACACCGGCGAGACCGCAAACGTCGTCAAGACGCTCGCCCCGATCGAGGCGCGGGACATCATCTGTATCGGGCTCAACTATCGCAAGCACGCCGAGGAAGGCAAGCAGGCGATTCCCGAGCAGCCCGTGGTGTTCATGAAAAACCTGGGTTCGATCCAGAACCCGGGCGACCCGATCGTGCTGCCGCGGCGGCTGAAAAGCGACGCGGTCGACTACGAGTGCGAGCTGGCGGTGGTGATCGGCGAGCCCTGTCTCAACGTGCCCAGGAGCGAAGCGTACCGCTACATCCTGGGCTACACGTGTGCCAACGACGTGAGCCGCGCGACTGGCAGTTGAAGTGGGGTGGCGGGCAATGGTGCCGCGGCAAGACCTTCGCCACATTCTGTCCGCTGGGGCCGTGTCTGGTCACGTCCGACGAGATCGCAGATCCCAACTCGCTCGCGATCAAGACGATCTTGAACGGCCGGGTCATGCAGGACTGGAACACCAATGACATGATCTTCGACATTCCCACTCTGATCGAATTCCTGAGCGGCAGCACGCTGCTCTTGCCCGGAACGGTAATCCTGACCGGCACGCCCCACGGGGTCGGCGGGGCCAGGAAACCGCCGGTTTACCTCCAGCCGGGCGATACCGTGACGATCGAGATCGAGCACATCGGGGCCTTGACCAATCCGGTCGTCGAAGAGGCCGCCAGCGAGTCGACGGCCTCGGCATGGATTTCGGGCCGATGACCAGCCAGGCGACCCGATCACCGAACCGAATCCCGGACTGGGAGGTCGGCGAGCTTCCGGAGCCCCGGCGGCTCGAATGGCGGAACTGGACGCAGTTCCTGGGCCCCGGCATCGTGATGATGGGGATCCAGATCGGCGGCGGCGAGTGGCTGCTCGGTCCCGAGGTGACCGCCAAGTACGGCGGCGGGCTCATGTGGATTGCGACCGTCGCCATCGTCCTCCAGGTCTTTTACAACCTGGAGGCCGGCCGTTATGCCCTCTATTGCGGCGAGCCGATCTTCACCGGATTCATGCGCACCAATCCGGGACCGCGGTTCTGGATAGGGTTCATCCTGCTCTTGAACTTGAGTGCGCTCATCCCCGGCTTGTCGACCCATGGCGCCGCCCTGGCCGCGTCGCTCTGGCTGGACCGGCCGCCCGGTGAAGCCGACCGCTGGATTGTCACCATACTGGCCTACCTCTTCCTCTTTCTCGTCGCCTTGCCGGTGCTCGTAGGCGGCAAGGTCTACAACATCCTCCAGGCAATCATGACGGTGAAGGTCGTGGTCGTGCTCGGCTTCTGCCTCCTGGTCGGGACCCTGTTCGTCTCGCCGGCCAACTGGTGGAACGTATTCAGCGGTTTCCTCAAGTTCGGCACCGTTCCCACCGTGGTCGATGGGCGTGAAACCACCGTCAATCTCGCGCAACACTGGCTGCGCGAGGGCACCTGGCCCTTGGTCGCGCTCTCGAACATCGCGGTCATCGGCGCGTTCGCCGGCTACGCCGGCGGCGGCGGCCTCTCCAACGCGACCTACAGCAATTTCGTCCGGGACAAGGGCTGGGGCATGGGCAGCGTGGTGGGAGCCATTCCGAGCGCCGTCGGTGGCCGCCACGTGACGCTCAGCCACGTGGGCAAGGTGTTTGTCATCGACGCCGAAAGCCTCAAGCGGTGGAAGACGTGGTGGCGCTATATTCTCGTCGACCAGGTTTACGTCTGGGGGCCGGGCTGCTTCATGGGGATGGCCCTGCCCGCCCTGCTCTCGCTCGAGTTCTCGCCTTACTCGAACCTGACCGGCGCCAAGCTCGAGTGGGCCCAGGCCTTGATCACGGCCGACGGCGTCCGGCATGCGCCGGGGTTTTCGGCGATTTTCAGCAAGTTTTTGTGGATCGTGACGGTGCTGGTGGGAATGACGGTGATGCTGCCGAGCCAGATGTCGATCGTCCACGACGTCAGCCGGCGCTGGACCGACATCCTGTGGTCGGGCAGCCGCAGAATTCGCGGCCGGATGTCGGGAAATGCGGTGAAGCAGATCTACTACGCGATTCTCAGCTTCTACGTCCTCTGGACGTTCGTCTGCGCTTATCTCTTCAGCACTTACGGAACCCCCAAGCTGATGACGCTGGTCATCGCCAATCTCAACAACCTGGCGATCGGCATCACCTCGTTTCACCTGCTCTGGATCAATTGCCGGTTCTTGCCGCCCGCAGTACGGCCCCGCTGGTACCATCGGGGCGGACTGATCGCCTGCGGGCTGTTTTATCTGGGAATGGCCCTCCTGGTGTTTGCTACCAAACAGCTACCATTGCTGCGGGAGTTGTTCGGCATCTGAGTAGACGCATGAAAGTGGTCGTGCGGATGTAGGTCAGGCTTTCCCGCCTGACGTCAGGCGGGAAAGCCTGACCTACAGCATACCGAATTCGGCGGTCCCACTGAGACCGCGGCGCAAAGCGAGGTGTGGGTGGAATGGCGACGGTAACTCGAGAGGCGGTCGGGCACGACAGGGGCGGAATGCTGTCGCTTTACCGCACGATGCAAACGATCCGGCGGTGCGAGGAACAACTGGCGCGCGCCCATCAGAGGGGCCTGATCCACGGGGCCTGCCACACTTATGTCGGTGAAGAGGCCGTTGCGGCCGGCGTCTGCGCACAATTGCGGCGCGACGACGTCGTCTTCAGCACGCACCGGGGCCACGGCCACGCCCTGGCCAAAGGCGTCGCGCCTAGAAGCCTCGTCGCCGAGCTCTTGGGCCGCGAGAGCGGCTGCTCGCACGGCCGCGGCGGCAGCATGCACCTCTTCGCACCCGAAGCCGGCATGATGGGCACAAGCGGCATCGTCGGCCCCTGCATCCTGCAAGCCGCCGGTGCCGGTTATAGCTTCAAGCTGCTCAATTCGGACCGCGTCGCCGTGGCATTTTTCGGCGACGGCGCCGTCAATAACGGAGCGTTTCACGAAGGATTGAACCTGGCCGGCATCTGGAAGCTGCCGGTCCTGTTCGTCTGCGAGAACAATGGTTTTGCCACCGAGGTTCCCTTTGAGTACGCAGCGGGCTGCTCGAGCGTGGCGGCCCGGGGCGCCGTTTACGGCTTGCCGGGCCACGAAGTCGACGGCAACGACGTCCTTGCCGTTTCCGATGCGGCCGCCCTTGCGGTCAGCACGAGCGCGCGGGGGCGGCGGCGCGACCCTGATCGAATGCAAGACCTATCGCACCAGGCCGCACGCCGAAGGGATGGGGGACTATACCTACCGGAGCCGTGAGGAGGTCGAATCGTGGAAGCGCGCTGCCCGATCGAGCGGCTGCGGCGCCGCCTGGTGGACGAAGGGATCGCGATGGAGGCCGAGTTGAAATCCATCGATGACGAAGTCGAGTCGCAAGCCCTCGAAGCAATCGCGTTTGCCGAGAAGAGCGCCTGGCCCGACCCGGCGACCGCAACGGATCATGTCTACGCGACGCCGGCTGCCGGCGACGGCCGGATCCCGATTCGCAACGACGCCCCGCGCGAGGGCCCGCAAGTTCGCGAAACCACGTACATGAAAGCCACGCTCGAAGCCCTCTCCGAGGCGATGGAGCGAAACCCGCGGATCTTCGTGATGGGCGAAGGCGCGGCAAGCGCGGCGGCAATTTCGCCACGACGACTGGCCTCTATGACCGGTATGGTCCAGTCCGGCTCTGCGACACGCCGATCAGCGAGCGCGGCTTTGTCGGCCTGGCCGCGGGCGCGGCCATGACGGGAACGCGCCCGGTGATCGATTTCATGTTCGCCGACTTCATCCTCGACTCGGTCGGCGAGATCATCAACCAGATTGCCAAGATCCAGTACATGAGCAGCGGACGCCTCACGATGCCGGTCCTTTTGCGAGGTTGCATCGGGATCGGCAACTCGGCCGCCACGCACCACTCGGGCAGCTATTACCCGATGTATGCTCACTTTCCGGGCCTGCGCGTGGTCGTGCCCTCGACCGCGTTCGATGCCAAGGGTCTCTTCTGGCGAGCGCTGCGCTCGGACGACCCGGTACTTTTTTTGGAACATCGCGGCGTCCTCTCCATCAAAGGACCGGTGCCGGAAGGGCCCTTCGAGATCGAATTCGGCCGGGCCGCGGTCGTTCGGGAGGGAAAGGATGTCACGGTCGTGGCGCTGGCACTCATGGTCCATCACGCCCTGAAGGCCAGCGAAGTGCTGGCGCGTGAGGGGATCTCGGTCGAGCTGATCGACCCCCGCACGGTATCGCCGCTAGATCTCGAGACGATCCAGGCCTCGGTCGCCAAGACGGGGCGCCTGCTCATCGTGGACGAGACGTTTGCCCCGTTTGGCTTGGGTGCCGAGATCGCCGCCCAGGTCGCGGATGCGGGGTTTGATAACCTGGACGCGCCGATCCGCCGTCTCAACGGCGCTTTTGCCCCGACGCCATACAGTCCGTGCCTGGAAGCGGCCGTCGTGCCCGGCCAGGCCGCAATTCTCCAGGCCGTCCGCGACCTCGTTGCCGAGTGAAGGAAGCTGTTGGTCATGGCCATTTCGATCACCGTTCCACGTCTTGGCTGGAGCATGGAGGAAGGCGTCTTCGCCGGCTGGCTCAAGCGCGACGGCGAGGAAGTGCGAGCCGGCGAGCCGCTGTTCAGTCTTGAGGGCGACAAGGCAACCCAGGAAATCGAGGCGCTTGACAGCGGGATCTTGAAGGTCCCACCCACGGCGCCGGCCGCGGGCACAACCGTCCGCGTGGGCGCGGTGATCGGCTTTCTGCTAGAGCGCGGTGAGACCGAATTGCCAGGCTCGGAGGAGAGTCCCGCATCCGCACCGAACTTGAACGAGCGCGAGCAAGCCGCCAGCCGTCCCCCATCTGTCGCGGTCCGTTCCGGCCGGCCCCGGAGCTCTCCCCTGGCCCGTCGTCTGGCGCGCGAGCACGGCATCGAGTGGACGAAGCTCACCGGCAGCGGAAGCTCCGGGCGCATTCGCAGGGTCGATGTGCTGGCGGCAGTCGAGGCGCGTGCCGGCCAAACCGCCTCTCACACCCCGCCGCCGCGGCACGCAGCGACCGGTGCACCGGCTCCGGTCGGCGGCAAAGCGGTGCCGGCGAGCCGGGCGCGGCGGGCCATCGCGGCCAAGATGATGGAGAGCCGGCGCACAACGGCTCCGGTAACGCTGACTACGACGGCCGACGCGACCAATCTCGTCGCCCTGCGCCGTCAGTTCAAATCGGCCGAGCCCCAGGCCCGCAACCTGCCGGGCGTCACCGACTTTCTGGTCAAGCTGACGGCGATCACCCTGTTGGACCACCCACTCTTGCACGCCCGCTGGGCCGAAGGAAGCGACCAGATCGTCGTTCCTGATGAGGCCCATATCGGAATTGCCGTCGATACCGAGGCCGGCCTGGTGGTGCCCGTGATCAAAAGCGCGGCCGCGCTGGGCGTCAGGCAGATCGCGGCCATTTCGCGCGAGCTGATCGCGCGGGCGCAAGAGCGGCGGCTCCGGTCCCTGGACATCGAGGGCGGCACCTTCACGATCACCAACCTGGGATCTCTCGGGATCGAGACGTTCACGCCGATCATCAACCCTCCCCAGTGTGCCATCCTGGGCGTGGGCAAGATCGAGCGCCGGCCCGTCATGGACGGTGACAGGGTCGTCGGGCGCGAAAAGATGAGCCTGTGCCTGACCTTCGACCATCGGATCGTCGATGGAGCGCCCGCGGCTCGCTTCCTGCGGCAGCTCACCGAAGCCATCGAAAACCCCGCCCCGTGGTTGATGCCGTGAATTCAAGGAGAACCTTCCATGCATTGCGACTTATCGGGCAAGGTCAGTCTTGTGACTGGAGCCGCTCACGGAATCGGTCAGGAGATCGCTGACCAGCTTGCCGCCAATGGCAGCACGGTTGTGTATACTGACATCGATCTCGCCGGCGTGCGCGCGGCCGCCGCTCTGACCCCGAACGCCGTGTGGCGGGTGATGGATGTCACTCGCGTCGACCAAGTGGAAGAGGTGATCGGCTGGGTCGGGACAACGCTCGGCCGGCTGGACGTCCTGGTCAACAATGCCGGGGTCAACACGCTGCACGACCGGGTGACGATCGAGCAATTCCCGCGCGCTGAGTGGGACCGGCTGCTGGCGGTTGACCTGACCGGCCTTTATGACGTCAGCCGCTTCGCAGCGAGGCTGATGCTCGCCCAGGGATCGGGCCGAATCATCAACATCGCGTCGATCGCGGGACTGGTTCCGCTCAGGCTTCAGTGTGCGTTCGTGGCCGCCAAGGCGGGCGTAGTCAACTTGACGAAGGCGATGGCCCTGGAGCTGGCGCCGCGCGGGGTCCTGGTCAATGGAATCGCCCCCGGCTCGACCTTGACCGAAGGCACGCGCAAGCTGTTTTACGGCGAGGGCGGTCTGTTTCACGACTCGGTCAAGCAAATGCTGGCCCACATTCCGCTGGGACGTCCGGCCGAGACCCGCGAGATCGCGGTCGCGGCACTCTTCCTGGCCGACCCGGAAAACAGCTACATGAATGGCCATATCTTGACCGTCAACGGCGGCTGGACGGCGGGCTATGCGAGGGAGTTTTGAGCGATCCGCGATTGATCCTCTGTCTGTTTGTCGGCCTGATCGCCGTCGTGGTACTGGCGAATTTTCGCGCAGTGCTGCGGAGGATGTCCTGGACGCCTCCCTCTCCGCTGCTGTCCGGCCGCCTGCCCTCGCTCACGGTGATCATCCCGGCGCGGGACGAGGAGCAGGACCTGGAGCAGGCCCTCCGGTCCGTCCTGAGCCAAGAGGAGATCGAGCTCCGGGTCATCGTCGTCAACGACCACTCATCCGACCGCACCGGGGCGATCGCCGACGCAATGGCCGCCGCCGACTCGCGCGTGACGGTGATTCACAACCCCGAGCTGCCTCCCGGCTGGCTGGGCAAATGCAACGCCATGCAGCAGGCCGCGGCGCTCGCGACGAGTGATCTCATGCTCTTCACCGATGCCGACATCGTTTACCAGCCGGGATGCTTGATACGGGCTGTTGCCGAGCTGGAGCGTGAGCGACTCGACTTTCTCAGCCTCTTCCCCGCCATGGACTTCATCTCGCTCTGGGAGAACATCATTCTGCCGGCGCTCGTCGCCGGCTTGAGCGAGCTCGTCACGCGGGCAGTCAACGATCCGCAATCTTGCGACGCGATGGGCGCGGGCGCGTTCTTGCTGGTCAGGTCCAAGGCATTCCGCGCTGCGGGCGGTTTCGAGCCGATCAAGCACGCGATGGCCGACGACCTCGCGCTCGCGCGGCTGCTGAAAAGAAGCGGCTGCCGCACCGCATTTCATGGAGCGGAAGCGTGGCTCCACGTCCGCCTTTACAAGGGAAACCGCCATGCTTTCTGGGGAATGACCAAGAACATTCTCATCGCACTGGAGGGCCGGTTCTGGCAAGCGCCGTTCTACTTCGTGCTGCCTGTGTTCGTCCACGGGATGCCGATCTACTGTTTTGGTGCCGGGATTGCGGAAGGCAATGCCGCACTCATCGTGGCGGCGACGGCGACCTACGGCCTCCAATATGCCGGGCTCTGGTCGGGGCGCAAGCTGTTGCGGTTTCATCGCGCCAAGGCATTGTTTTTCCCGCTGGTGATCGTGCCAGTGATCTGTTGCCTGTCAAGAGCCCTCTACCTGCATTTTTGTCAAGGCGCCGTCCACTGGCGGGGACGTACGATCAGCGTGCGATAGAACTGGCGGCTGCCCACCCTGGCAGTGAGATGGCGGCGCACGGTCCCAAGCGGCGGGATCATTCGCTAAATCGCCTTGCACAATTCTGGGAGGGCGAGCCTCCCGGCGAGCCATTCTCCAAGGCGGCTCGGACGGAGCCTCGACCTCCCAGGACCACGCAAGCCCATCTGGGGCGGGAAAGCTCGGTTCCGGCCAGTTCCGCGTTCGCCCGGCCTTAGCGGCGAATCGAGTCAGGGGTCAGTGCGGCGGTATTCGATACGTCAAGCGACGTCCGGCTGACCGTGCGACGGATAGGTCCCGTAACGGCTCCAACCGTCTGTGGCAAGGCGACGGGGCCGGGCACGACGACACCATTTATCGGACCAGCAACGCTACCGCAGCAGGCACACGGGCTGCAACAATCCGCGTAGTACGCCGACGTGCAGCGCTTGGCCTTTTTGTGAGCACAACCGATGGCGCTCGCGAAAACTACCCCAACGGCGAACAGATAAATGAAACGTTTCATCAGTCGGCCCCAGGAATCAGTGGGAAAACCTCACACGTAAATTTGCCGCATGCCCCACGGCAAGAAGGTGAAATTCTTGGAAAAGACCCTGACGATTCTGCCGACGGCCACGGCTCGCCCCTTCAGTTTGTACAACCGTTCAATTCGCCCGCCAGAGGCCCGGATCGTTGCCGGTGCGACCTCGGGGGCGTTCGTCTAGAGGGATGCCGCTGGCTGCGCGGCGCGTTCGATTCGCGATTCGCCCAGACGAGATTCGGCGTTGACTTTCCTCGAGTGCCGTGCTGTAGTCCACAATCCTCGAAAACGATCCGCCGCGCGCGAGCGCGAAATCTCACGGTGGCGCGCGGTGAGGGAAAGATAACGATGAGGACATCAGGAGGTCCCCATGACGGCAGGGCAGCACCCATGCAGTCGGTTGATCTGGTCGCTCTGGGCCACGGCGGTTGCGTTGGTCCTGACTTCCGCCACGATCCGCGAATCGGCGGGCTGTCAGATTGAGGAGCGCAGGGTGCCGACGCAGAGCTCGCGCGATGATTCTGATCCGGCGGATCGCATACCCGACCCGCAGTCGGCTCGTATTGCACTGATTCCTGCCGGAACCGTGATCTCCAACCATGCGCCCGCAGGCTGGACTCATTTGATTGATAAGAGTCATCCCAAGATGCACTATGGTGATGTCAACCAGGTGCCCAAGCCGATACGGGCCCTCTCGGGCATGTTCTTTACCGCGATGCTGGCCCGGGTGAGTCCTCCGGATGGGCGCGCAAACGCCGGCTACCGGCTTGACGAGGTGGCAATAGCCATGGGAACCAAGATCGGTGCCGCGGACACAATCATCACGCCGGAAACTCAGAAGAAGCTGGGGGCCAATCTCGGGCTCCTTCCCCGGATCGCGCTCGACCGTGGCTACGAACGTTTCAAAACCGTCACGGTGGCGGCGCGCACCAGCACGATGGCCGTCGTCGACGGTCCGGCCATGATGGTGCGCGGCGGGAAGCATCGGCCGGTGGTTCTCCGGTACATCATTCTGGTGCATCCGCAAACCGGAGATCTTGAGACCTTGCTGTGGGCGATCAGCCAGGACGACGAGGGCGCCTACGAGGGGATGATCAGCGCCTGCGAATGGTTGGCCCCGAATCAAGTCGAGGAGCGGCTCTTGCACGTCAACGCCACCGAATTCGCCTTCGGCCTGATCACGGAAAATGCCATGGCCATCCTCCATCTTTGCAAGGGCCGCATGGAGATCGGGTTCCCTCCGGACGTGAAGCGCGTTGCTGGAGCCGCGCGGCTGAGCCAGGCGTCGGCCCAGGCACTCGAGAAGCGACTGTGGGAACTATTGCAGTCGGCCGTGGCCAGCGCCGCAAAGCCGAAACGCGACGCATGACCCCTTCGGACTCCGAGCGTCCGACGCGCGGGACTCACCAGCGGATTCGTCCTGGATCAGAGCTCATTTCACCGCCGCAATCGCAAATTCCACCCAACCATCCCAGTTTGACCATTTGCCAGAGTGCGATATAATCGTTAGAATGCGCGATCGTCACGCGGCGATTTTTTCAGGTCAGTGACGCGGCATAGCGGACACCATCCCCGGCGTTCTAGGACTCTTCCATGCACCGTCTCGGACCGGTTGATTTCTCATGTGGTTTGTGACGATGATTCTCCGGAACTTGTGGAACCGCAAGATCCGGACGGGGCTGACGTGTCTGGGCATGGGGGTCGCGGTCTGCGCCGTCGTGACGATGATCGGCGTGGCCGACGTGTTTGAGCAGGCAGTTGCCAAGCTGCTCGAAACCCGCGGCGTGGACTTGGTCGTGACGCGGGCCGGGGTCGCGCAGCGCGTGGCGGGCACGCTACCGGCCCCTTTGAAGGATCGCCTCATGCGGGTTCCCGGCGTGAAGGGCGTGGAGCCGATGCTCGTCAACGTCGTTCTCATTCGAGGACAAGAACCTGGTCGCCGTCTATGTGATGGGATGGGACGTTGCGGGCCACATGTTTGATGAGCTCCATTTCACCAACGGGCGCAAGCCGCGCGGGCGACGTCCGGCCTGCGGTCATCGGGGCCGGACTCGCCGACACGCTGGGCAAGAAGGTCGGCGACCGGATCACCATCGAAGATGAAGCCTTCACCATCGTCGGCATTCACCAAAGCTCGAACATCTTCGAGAACAGCATGGCGGTTGTGTCGATTCTGGACCTTCAGAGCTTGATGGATCGCAAGGAACAGGTCACGGCCTTCTTGATCGTGCTGGAAGACTCTCCCGTCAAGAAGTCGCGGATCGACGCCGTGCGTCACGAAATCGAGGACCTGCGCGACGAGAACGGTCGTAAGATCGGCGTCTCGGCCATGGCGAGCGAGGCGCACGTGAAAAGCTCGCTGGAGCTGCGCGTCGTGCAGGCCATGGCCTGGTCGACGTCGGCGATCGCGCTTTTCATCGGTGTGATCGGCATGTTGAACACGATGATGATCGCCGTGTTCGAGCGGACGCAGGAAATCGGGACCCTGCGAGCCATCGGCTGGCCCAAGGCCAGAGTCGTCCGGCTGATCCTGGTCGAAAGCCTGATTCTGTCGTCACTCGGCTGGCTGCTGGGCATGGGAAGTTCACTGTTTCTGACCAAGCTGCTCAGCCTCTCTCCCGCCAGCAGTACGCTCATTTTGCCCAGCGCCGTTTCGCCCGTGATCGTGTCGAAGGCGCTCTTGCTGGCCGTTCTGGCCGGAATCGCCGGCGCCGCTTATCCGGCGTTTGTCGCCGCCCGGTTGGTCCCTACGGAGGCTCTGCGTCATGAGTGAGGCCGTGGAAGAGTCGCCGATCCTGCTGCGGACCGACCGGCTGAGCAAGACCTACACCGACGGCCAGGTGCGGGCCGTCGTCGCCGTGAGTTTCACGGTCCGGCGCGGTGAGTACGTGGCAATCACTGGCCCGAGCGGCTGCGGCAAGTTCGACGCTCCTGAACTTGCTGGGAGGTCTAGACACGCCCGACGAAGGCGCGGTTTTTTTCGAAGAGCAGTCGCTGGCGACGATGGGAAACCTCGACGCGTTTCGCTCGACCAAGATCGGTTATATCTTTCAGTCGTTCCTCCTGTTCCCGACTCTCAGAGCCATCGAGAACGTCCAGGTGCCGATGTTCGGAGGACCCTTGTCGGCCGCGGGACGCGCCGCCAAGGCCAGACAGCTCCTCGCCGAAGTCGGCTTGAGCCACCGGCTCTACCACCTGCCAAGCAGGCTTTCAGTCGGCGAACGACAACGCGTGGCCATCGCGCGCGCCTGGCCAACGACCCGCCACTGCTCTTGGCCGACGAACCGACGGGCAACCTGGACTCGAAGACAGCCGCCGAAGTCCTCGATCTTTTCGACCGCGTGCGAGCAGACCGGCAGGTGACTCTGATTGTGGTCACGCACAGTGAGACCCTCGCTCGCCGAGCCACTCGCATTCTCAAACTGCTCGATGGAAGGCTCGAAGGCGACTTCAGACAGTCCGGCGGGACGACGAATTCGCATGAAAACGGCGAGGTCCGAGGCACTATTGCTCCCGTGTCCATCGCTCCTGCTCGAAGTCAACGACCCGAGACACCGCTCGACATCAGCAGCTTCTAATCGTTTCACCCGCAAAACCTCCAGGTTGATCTATTATTCCTAATTCTCCTAGTCGATACTTGCATACGGAGACAATATCGGTTAAACAAGTAGTGCGACAGCAAGCGATCTGGGAGGTTTGAGGGCTATCGAGAGGCTTGTAGCTCGTTGAGCGGAAAAAGCTGTCAGCCTTCCGCAGGCGCGGGGGGTGGGTGGACACGATCCGGCTTCGTCGCGACGCCTGGGACGACGTCTCGCAGTAGACGGCAAGGAGCTTTACACTCTCTTCCCACCAACTGTGCCTGTTCGCGTCAATGAGCCCATGCAATGCTATCCGGTTTCTCCGTGGAATCCGGGTTTTCTCGCCGACGCGAGCGATTGGGCCATTACACGTCATCCGATTAAGAAAATGTCACTGAACAGGCAACTCTGTTGAATCCGCGAGGGCAGGACGTGTGGCATAATTGGGTTCCTGCTTTCGCGCACGTAGAATGTATGGTTTGGAGAAAGCTGTGGACTTACACGAGGCCATGCGAACTGAAAGGCAGGGAGAAATGTTGCCGTAAGCGGTTGGCCGCGAGACACACCCGAGAACGATTCGTAGAGAGTGGAAACAGGTCGCATTTTGTTCATCACCGTAGAGGAGTCACCCAGTGTCCCTGTCCGCAGACAGCTCGCCGTGCATTCTGGATCCTGCAACTCGAAAGGAGGCCGCGCAGGAGCACGAGGCCCTCGCAATCATTGGCATCGGATGTCGTTTTCCGGGTGACGCGAACGACGCGGAAACCTACTGGTCCATCCTCAAGAATGGCGTGGACGCCCTGATCGAGATTCCGCCCGACCGGTGGGACCTGCGTACGTATTACGACCCTGAGCCAGGCAAGGCAGGCAAGACGAATGTCCGCCATGGCGGGTTCATCAAGGACATCGACCGATTCGACGCCAACTTTTTCGGCATCTCGCCCCGAGAAGCTTCGCGGATGGACCCGCAGCAGCGTCTTGTGCTTGAAGTTGGCTGGGAAGCGCTCGAAGACGGCGGCCAGGTTCTGGAACATATCTCGGGGAGCTCGACCGGTGTTTTTGTCGGAATGTCGAGCTTTGATTATTCACTGCTCCAGACGGGGTTCCGCGATCGGAACGCAGTCGATGTCTACACGAATACCGGCGGAGCGCTCTCCATCGCCGCCAACCGGATCTCGTACTGCCTCAATTTGAAGGGGCCGAGCCTGGTCGTCGACACGGCGTGCTCGTCGGCCTTGACCGCGGTGCACCTGGCCTGCCAATCGATCTGGAAGGGGGAATGCGAGCTGGCGCTGGCGGGTGGCGTGCACGTGCTGCTCACACCGGGGCCGTATCTCGGATTCAGCAAGCTGGCGATGCTGTCGGCGGACGGTCGATGTAAGGCATTTGACGCCCGCGCCAACGGCTTTGTGCGCAGCGAAGGTGCCGGAGTCGTGCTCCTGAAACCGCTGTCCCAGGCGATTGCTGATCGGGACCGGATCTACGCAATGGTCCGTGGCAGTGCGATCAACCAGGACGGCCGGACTTCCGGCCTGACCGTTCCCAGCCAGCACGCCCAGGAGGAAGTACTCCGCGCTGCCTATCGGGACGCGGGGATTGATCCGGGGACAGTGCGATTCGTCGAAGCGCACGGCACGGGAACCTTAGTCGGCGATCCGATCGAAGCCCGAGCCCTGGGCACCGTGCTTGCGCCCGGCCGCCCCGAGGGCGATCCCTGTCTCATCGGCTCGGTCAAGACGAACATCGGGCACCTGGAGGCGGCCGCGGGAGCGGCGGGGTTGATCAAGACCGCCCTCGCCTTGAAGCATCGCGAGATCCCGGCGAACCTGCACTTCCAGGAGCCGAACCCGGACATTCCCTTCGAGGCGCTCCGCCTCAAGGTGCCCTGCGCCAGCGAGCCGTGGGGCGAGCGCCCGGGCCCGGCGGTGGCGGGCGTCAACTCGTTCGGTTTCGGCGGCAGCAACGCGCACATCGTGCTCGAGGCGGGCCCCGTCGAGGCCGCTTGCGAATGCCGCGCTTTCTCTCCTCCTTCGCGCGCGAGATCGTTCCCTTATCGGCGCGCAGCCCGGAGGCGCTCAAGGGCCTCGCGGCTCGTTACCGGGCATTCCTGGAAGCCGGTGGCAACCGAGCCGACGTCTCTCTCGCAGACTTCTGTCACACCACGCGATTTCGCCGCACCCATCACGACCACCGGATGGCGATTGTGGCGCAGTTGCGCGACGAGCTGGTACAGCGGCTCGCGGCCGCCGCCGGCGACGAGGTCTGCCCCTTCGTGGTTACCGACCGCGTGGCGTCGGGCCAGACGGTTCACCTGACTTTCGTCTTCTCTGGCCAGGGGCCGCAGTGGTGGGCAATGGGCCGCCAGCTCCTGGAGGAGGAGCCGGTCTTCCGCGATGTGATTATTCGTTGTGACGAGCTCATCGCCGGCCTCGGCAGTCGCTGGTCGCTACTCCGCGAGCTATCGGCCGACGAATCGGAGTCGAGAATCGGGGAGACGGCGATCGCTCAACCGGCGATTTTCGCCATCCAGGCGGCCCTGGCGGCGCTCTGGCAGTCCTGGGGCATCACACCGGACGCGGTCGTCGGCCACAGCGTCGGTGAAGTGGCGGCGGCCTATGTCGCGGGGCGCTTGAGCTCGAGGACGCCGTTGCCGTCATCTACCATCGCGGGCGCAGCATGGATTCGGCCGCCGGCGGGCGGATGCTGGCCGTCGCGATGCCGCTGGAAGAGGCGGCCGCCCTGGTCGCCCCTTATGGCGACCGCGCGACGGTGGCCGCGATGAACGGCCCGACCTCTCTGACCCTCTCGGGCGAGGCCGCCGCCCTCGAAGAGATCGCCAGTGCCCTCCAGGCAAAGCAAGGGTTTGCCAGGTTCCTTCAGGTCGATTATGCCTTTCACAGGCGCAGATGGAGCCGGCGCGTCCTGCCTTGCTGGAAGCGCTCGCGCACATCCGTCCGCGTCCGACGACTCTTCCGCTCTATTCAACGGTCACCGGGCAGCTCGCCGTTGGCACCGAGCTCGACGCCGAATACTGGTGGCGAAACGTCCGGCAACCCGTCCGCTTTGCCGAGGCCATCGAGCGGCTGCTGGACCAGAACCAGAACACCTTCCTCGAAATCAGTCCGCACCCGGTCTTGGGCAGCGCCGTCGCCGAGTGTGCGCATGCCCGCGGCAAGCCGGCGCGGGCCCTGCCGTCGCTGAGGCGCAAGGAAGCGGAGCGTGCACAGATGCTGCGCTCGCTGGGAATCCTCTACACGCTCGGCCGCCCGATCGACTGGTCGCTTCAGGGCGGCGGCGGGCGTTTCGTTCGAATTCCGACCTATCCCTGGCAGCGCGAGCGTCACTGGCATGAGTCTGAAGAATCGCGCGACTCCCGGCTGGGTTTGAAAGACGCGCATCCGCTTTTGGGCCGTCCGCTCAGAACACCGCTGCCGACGTGGATGAGCAACCTCGATCCCAACTGGGTGCCCTTTCTCCGCGACCATAAGGTTCAGGGTCAAATCCTCATTCCCGGCGCCGTCTATATCGAGATGGCACTCGCGGCGGGCAAGGATCTCTTCGGCAGCGGCCCCTATATCCTGGAGGATGTGCGGTTTGTCAAGGGCTGCTTTTTGCCCAAGGGCGACGCCCGGATGGGGCAGACGGTGTTCGACCCCCAGGATTCGACGCTGAAAATCTTCAGCACGACCCTCGATTCAGACGCGAAATGGGTCTTCCACGCCGGCGGCGTGGTACGGTCGCGGCAGGAGGAGCCGGCCGAGCCGCCGTTCTCGCCTTTGCCCGTCCAGCAACGTTGCCTGGGTGACCTTTCCGGGACCGCCGTTTACGAAGGTCTCAAGAAGATCGGGCTTGACTACGGCCCGACATTCCAGGCGATCGAGCGCCTCTGGATCGGCGACGGCGAGGCCCTCGGCCAGATCGCGCTCGGAGAGGCGCTGGCACCGGAGTTGGAACAGTACCAGTTCCATCCCGCTGCCCTCGATGCCTGCCTCCAGGTGATCCTGGGCACTCTCGCCGGCATGCGCCGGGTCGAGGATGCCGGCCGCGGCGTTTACCTGCCGGTCGAAATCGAGGAAGTGCGGGTTTACGGCCGTCCCGGCAGCCGGCTCTGGAGTCACGCCCGGATTGTCGAGCTGAACCGGCAAGGGCTAACAGCCCACGTGCGAGCTTACGATGAAGCTGGGCGGTTGATCGTCGACATACGGGGGCTCCGCTGCCAGTACGTGGGTGTCGACGGCGGCCAGGCCGAGTTGCTCGACGACCTGCTCTACGAGTTCCAGTGGCAGCTCCAGCCCCGTTGCGCCGGGAATCGTGTCGCCAGTAGCTTCGAGAGCTTGCCGCCGCTCGAAAACGTGGCGGCCGGGGTGATCGCCGAGCTCGACCGGTACGGTCTAATCGGGGATGAGTCGCGCTTCGCAGAGCTCGCCACGGCGATCAACCGGCTTTGCGGTGCCTATGTCGCCGGCGCCCTCGAACAGCTCGGCGCTCGATTCCAGCCGGGTGAGCGGATCCAATCCGATCTGCTGGCTGACCAGCTCGGGATCGTCGAACGGCATCGCCGCCTCCTGGATCGCTACCTCGAGATGCTGGCTCAGGATGGAGTGCTAAAGCACAAGAACGATCGGGCACTGCAAAACGGCGATCCGCATGCGGAAGGCGTCGCCTTGGCCGCGGGCTCCTGGGAAGTCGCGTCGCCGCCCGACTATGGCGCTCCCGCGAAAATCTGGATGGATCTCCTGAGCCAGAACCCCGCTTTCTATGGGGAACTCACCTTGATTGGCCGTTGCGGGCAGGGACTCGCCGAAGTCCTGAACGGCACGACCAATCCCCTCCAGTTGATTTTCCCGGATGGTTCGCTTGCCAACGCGGAACATCTCTACTCAGACTCACCGTCCACGCGCCTCTACAACTTCCTGACCGAAAAGATGCTTTCCGGCCTCCTGGAGCACTCGCCGGCGGACCGCCCGCTCCGCATCCTCGAGATCGGCGCCGGTACGGGGGGCCTTACATCGCACTTGCTGCCGCGCCTGCCTGCTGCCCGTACCGAGTATGTGTTCACGGATCTCTCCAACCATTTCTTCATCAAGGCCGGCCAAAAGTTTGTCAACTACCCGTTCGTCCAGTACAAGAAGCTGGATATCGAGAAAGACCCCGCCGAACAGGATTTCACCGCCCACACGTTCGACGTGATCGTGGCTTCGCAAGTCCTGCACGCGACGGCCGACCTCCGCCAAACGATGCACCATGTCCGCCACCTACTCGCACCCAGCGGCTTGCTGGTCATGCTCGAGGTTGTGAAGCCCGCCCGGTGGATCGACCTGGTCTTCGGCCTGACCGAAGGTTGGTGGCGCTTCAGCGACCAGGACTTGCGGCCTGAGTACCCGCTCTTGAGCTTCGCCGGCTGGAATCGCTTGCTCGACGAATTCGGCTTCAGCGATACGGTCAACGTCGCGTCCGGGGCGAAAGTCGAGGGGTTCGGCAGCGCGGTGATCTTCGCGCGCGGCCCGGCAGCGGTCGAACAATCGCTAATTGATGGCGACCGCCCGCAAGCCGGCACCGAGAATCCCGGGCCCGCAGCGGAGGCTGAAGGCGCGACGCACGAACCCGGCCGCTGGCTGATCTTCGCCGACCAGGGAGGAGTGGGCGACCGCCTGGCCGAGATGCTTACGGCCAAAGGCGAGCTGCCCGAACTGGTCTACGCAGCGCCAAAACCGCCTGCTGATACCAACGGCCATGTTGTGTTCGATCCGGGATCGCTCGATGACATGAGCCGCTTCGTCACCGAGCTGAAACGTGCCGGCCGGCTTCCGGGCAAGGGCGTCATTCACCTCTGGAACCTGGACGTGCCCGCCCCCGAGGCTCTCACTGCCAAGTCCATGGAATCCGCGATCGACCTGGGGTGCCTGAGCATCATCAATCTGGTGCGGGCTTGGGCCGAAAACGTCAAGGAGCCTGCTCCTCTCTGGCTTGTGACCCGAGGAACTCAGTCGGTGCGGACCGATGGGGAATTTGAGCCGATCGCCGTCGGCCAGACCATGGTCTGGGGGACGAGTCGGGTACTGTTCAACGAGTATTCGATCCTGCGCAGCAAGATCGTCAACCTGAGCGTCTCCTGCCCCGAGGTCGAGATCCGATCGTTGTTCGAGGAACTCTGGTCCGGCGATGGGGAGGACGAAATCGCCCTCCGCGGCGAAGCTCGCTATGTCCATCGATACGTCCGTGCCTCACTGGATCAACAGACCCACCAGCCCCACCGCAATGGCAACGCTCTCCCTGGCGCCAACGGGCAGCCCAACGGTTCTTACCGACTCGAGGCCCCACGTCTTGGGGTACTCGACGGCTTGACGCTCCGCGCGGTCGATCGCTGCCCTCCAGGGCCGCACCAGGTGGAAATCGAAGTGCTGGCGGCCGCCCTCAACTTCAGCGACGTCATGAAGGCGCTGGGTCTCTATCCGGGCCTGCCGGACGGCCCCGTGCCGCTCGGCATCGAGTGCGCAGGTCGGGTCTCCGCCGTCGGCGAGGGGGTCGAGGGCATCGCCTTAGGCGACGAGGTCGTGGCGCTTGCGCCCTTCAGCTTCGGAAACTACGCGACCACCTACTTTCCCCTGGTGGCAAAGAAACCGGAACACCTTAGTTTCGAAGAAGCGACTACGATCCCGATCGCCTTCCTGACCGCTCACTATGCATTGAGCTATCTGGCCCGGATCGAGGCTGGCGAGCGCGTGCTCATCCATGCGGCGACCGGCGGGGTCGGGCTGGCGGCGATCCAACTGGCCAGGCGCGTCGGGGCCGAGGTCTTCGCCACGGCCGGCTCACCCGAAAAGCGCGACTTCCTCAAGGCGATCGGCGTCGAGCACATCATGAATTCGCGGTCGTTGGCGTTCGCCGACGAAGTGCTCGAGCGAACCAACGGCCGGGGAGTCGACGTGGTACTGAATTCGCTCTCCGGCGAGGCGATTTCCAAGGGCCTCAGCGTCCTTGCCGACTACGGCCGGTTCCTCGAGATCGGCAAGCGCGACATCTACATGAACAGCCGCCTGGGAATGCGGCCGTTCAAGAAGAACCTCTCATTTATCGCCATCGACCTGGATCGGGCAATGCGGCAGAAACCTGCCTTGATCTCGTCGCTGTTCCAGGAGATGGCACGCGACATCGACGCCGGCGGCCTGGCAGCCCTGCCCCACCGAATCTTCTCGGTCAACAAGATCGTGTCGGCCTTCCGCTGCATGGCTCAGGCCAAACACATCGGCAAGATTGTGGTCTCGATGCAAGAGAAGCGGCTGGCCATTAGCCCCAAGGCCCTTGCGCCAATCTCGTTGCGCCCGACGCATCGTACCTGATCACCGGCGGCCTGGGCGGCTTCGGCCTGGTGATCGCGCGCTGGCTGGTCGAGCACGGGGCTCGCCACCTCGTGCTCATGGGCCGGCGCGGCATCCATTCACCCGAGGCCCAGCAGGCTGTCAACGCCTTGCGATCCCTCGGCGCCGTTGTGCGCGTCGCCGCCGCCGACGTCGGCGATAGCGATCAGTTGGCCGGCGTGCTCGCCGACATGTCCCAAACCATGCCTCCGCTGCGGGGCATCGTGCACGCCGCCATGAACCTGGAAGACTCCCTGATCACCAAGCTCGACCGCGATCGACTGATGAATGTGCTGGGGCCGCGAGCCAGCGGAGCGTGGAACCTTCATACCCAGACACTCGGGATGCCACTCGACTTCTTTGTTTGCTTCTCGTCGATGTCGTCGGTCTTCGGCCTGCCTGGCCAGACGCCGTACGCGTCTTCGAACACGTTCCTCGATTCCTTCGCTTACTACCGTCGCGCGCTCGGACTGCCGGCTTTGACGATCAACTGGGGTTATCTGGGTGAGGTTGGCTATGTCGCAAGGAACGAAAAGCTCGGCGAGCGCTTCGAGGGGCAGGGATTGGGGAGCTTCTCACCCCGGGAGGCAACGGCCGTGCTCGGGCGGTTGTTGCGCCAGGAAGCCGTCCAGGTGGGTGTGGTCCGCATGGACTGGAACCGCTGGCAAGGACTGGGCGCCGGCCACGTGCTCTCGCCTCGCTTCGTAAACCTGTGCAAGGAGGGTGAGAAGGGATCGGACGGGTCGTCAGGCGACGGCATGGCGATCCGCAAGACGCTGCTCGGAGCGCCAGCGGAACGACGCAAGGAAATCCTGCTCAACTTCCTCAAAGACAAGGTTGCCCGCGTGCTGGGGTCTTCGCCCGACAAAGTCGATCTCTCCAAGCCGCTCACGGAAATCGGCCTCGACTCGCTCATGGCCGTTGAGCTGCGGAACTGGGTTGAGGGCGAGCTTCGCGTCTCGCTGCCCATCGCCGAATTGCTGCAAGGCCCCTCGGTGGATCGGCTGGCCGATCTCTTGCTAGAACAGCTCCTGAAGGCAGACGCTCCGCCCGCTCCCGCACGTACCGAATCGCATGCCGATCCGACAGCAGCCGTCGAGGCGACTGCCTCGAAGCTCGCGCACGACGGATACAGTAACGGGAACGGGAACGGACAATCCGCTGGAAACGGAGAGCTCCCAGCACACGACGATGAGCGAGCCCCGGAGATCGACCTCCGCGACGCGGAGCGGTTGCTGGAACGCGTCGAACGCATTGTCGGACGATGAGGTGGACTCGCTGCTTGCGAGGCTCGAGCCGGAAATGGAGCACGGTCGCTGAGACCGGCCGGGGCGGGTCATCGCCTCGTGACCTGCGGTGCAGGCGGCCCGGCGATTCGCGACGACCAGTCAAAGAGCAACAGCCCGTTGGAGGTAACGACCCGGGGTATCGTGGCAAGGTCGTCGCCGACCAGGGGCGGAATGATCGGAAGGCCGTCGCTCCAGCGGCCCAGGCGTCGAAAGATCGCGCCCTTTGCGCTCGCCTCGTCGAGCGTCTGGCCAGTGAAAGCCGCCTCGAGAGTCACGTCGGTCACGCGCCAGATGCCAGTCCGGTCGAACAGGTCGACTTCCGCGAGGCCCCGCTGGAGCCCGGGGAGAAGGCCCTCGCCGGTGTCGATGGCCGGGGAATACCCGGCCGGTATCCAGTGATGGGCAATCATGACCGGGTCGCCATGCAGGTCTGAACGATAGACGATGTACTTCTTGCGGCTCGCCGGAATCGCGGTTGCCTCGGCGAAAATCTGCCGCGCGCGCAAGTCGCCCACGACGAAGTCTCCTTCAGAGACGATGACGACCAGCAGCGTCGTGGCGGGTATGGCTCCCATGCTCGGATACGACCGCCGCGTCACCTCGCCAGGCATCAGGGTCACGACGGCTTGCGGTGCCGGTAGTCCATAATCTCGCGCCGCGGCCGCCAGTTGCGCGGCCAGCGATCCTCCACCGGAGTGGCCGATGACCGCGAGGCGGTTGACGTCCGGCTTGACGTGCCCCGGCGCCTTATCCAGGATCTTAAGCGCGTCCCGGACGGCTTCGACAGCGTCGGGCAGGAAGTCGAACGGAGGAACGACGACACGAGGGTGATAGCGCGGGAAGACGACGATCCGGCCGCTGCGGACCAGGTGCTCGATCCAGGCGCCATATACCCCGGGGCTCGTCGCATACCAGCCGTGATAGAAAACCACGACCGGCGCGACCGCCGGGGCCGGCTGCGCCGGCTCGAATAGCCAGAACGATCGAGGCCCGACGCCAAATTCCTGTGTGCGTAACGCCTTGTGCTGGTAGATCGCCTTCGCCGTATCGTCGCCCGCCCGGACGGAGCATCGCCAGGAACATCGTCAAGAAGAAGCCGATTCCGACCAGCAAGCCAATTCGCGGCAACCGTGCCATTGTGCAAGACTCTCCCCAGCCGATGCGAATCCTTCGCCCTCGGTGCTCGAGGCGTCTTGCATCTTAAGCGTGCGGCGAACTTCTGGGAAGGCGACCCGTTCCAGAGCCGGCCGGAAGCGCTTTGCGAAAGGCGCTTCGTCGGGACAGGTGGGCGCCACCAGAACGGCTGCCCGCCCTGGCGGTACGATGGCCGTGTGCGGTCCCCCACGGGTGGGTAGAACAGCCAGGGCGGGAAGGCTCAGTTCTGGGTTGCGCGGCAGTCCGCTCGCCTTAGCGGCGAACGGAGGGTGAGTTCAGTGCGGCAGTACTCGTCACATCAAGCGTCAACGGGGTAACATTGCGTCCGATCGGCCCTGTAACAGCTCCAACCGCCTGCGGGTAGACGCCTGGGCCCGGCACGACAACACCATTTATCGGACCAGCGGCGCCATCGCAGCTGCAACAAGGGCTACAACAATCCGCGTAATTCGCCGACGTGTAACGCTTGGCCTTCTTGTGGGCACAACCGATGGCGCTCGCGAAGATTACCCCAACGGCGACTAGATAAATGAAACGTTTCATTAGTCGGCCCTCAGGAAGTAGTGGGAAAATCGAACACAATAAGTTTGCCGCACGGCCCACGTCGAAAAGGTAAAAAACCGCGAAAGGACCCTGACGATTCTCACGACGACCCGGGCTCGCCCGATCAGCTTGCGCAACCGTTTGATCAATCGTCAGATTGTGCAGATTACCCATTTAGAGACGGAGAAACTCCCCAGATTATCCAGAATGAACTTGCGTGGGGGGGTTTCGTGCACGAAAATCAATGGAGTCGAGTGATGAGGAACCAATACGGTGAGCGACCACGGCGAACAACCGGCTGAGAGTTCTGCGCAAGCCAAGAAGGCCCGGCTGGTGCAGCTATTGCGCCAGCGGGCCGAGCAAGGCAAGGTCTATCAACCGCTGTCCAGCGGACAGCGTGCGCTGTGGTTCCTTCACCAACTGGCCCCGACGAGCGCGGCATACAATCTGGCGTTCGCCTGGCGCACATCGTTTGAGATAGATGCCCCGACGCTCCAGGTTGCGTTGCAGCAGATCGTTGAACGGCACCCGGCGCTGCGGACCACGTTCGTGGCGCGCGACGGCGCGCCTTGGTCGCTCGTGCACCGGGAATTGCCGGTTGTGCTGGAAACGACCAACGCAGAAGGATGGACTGCCGAGCAATTGCAGTCGGCCCTGGCTGAGGAAAGCAACCGCCCGTTTGACCTGGAACGCGGGCCGCTCTTGCGGATGCATCTTTTCGCGCGGCCCGCCAGTTGGTTGTTCCTGACGGTGGTGCATCATATTGTCATCGACCTGTGGTCGATGGCGATCATCATGGAGGAGACCCAGGCTCTGCTTTTGGCGGACAAGATCGGCATGCCGGCGGTTTTGCCTCCTCCTCCTCCTCCGTACCAGGAATTCGTCGAGTGGGAGGCCCAGATGCTGCGCGGGCCCGAGGGCGAGCGGCAGCGGGCGTACTGGGTGGAGCGGCTGGCAGCGCCACTGCCGGTGCTCGAATTGCCGACCGACCGGCCGCGCCCGCCGGTGCAGAGCTTCGGAGGAAGGACGCTCGCGTTCCGCTTGCAAGCCCGCTTGTCGAGCCAGCTCGACGATCTGGCCCGCACGCAACGGACTACCTTGAACACCGTGCTCCTGGCGGCGTTCCAGGTGCTGCTCCATCGCTATTCCGGCCAGGACGACCTGATGGTTGGCTCGGTCATGTCGGGCCGAACCCAGCCGCGGTTCGAGCGTGTCGTGGGCTACCTGGCCAACCCCGTCGTTGTGCGGGCTGACCTGTCCGGCGATCCGCCATTCACGGGCTTCCTGGCCCAGGTGCGCCAGCGCATGCTGGAGGCGCTGGACCATCAGAATTACCCCTTCTCCCTGCTGGTCGAACGTCTGCTTGTTACGCGCGACCCCAGCCGAGGGCCGCTGGTCGACGCCGTGTTCGTTCTCCAGCGCCCGAGCGCTCCCGTTCCAGGAGCGAGCAGAAGAACGATCGCCGCATCGCGACCTTCGGAGCTGCCGAAGACCGCGCGAAGGGCGCTCAAGTGAAGGTCGCGGGCTATGAAGTCGAGCTCTTCCTGGTCGAGCACCACATCTCGAATTTCGACCTGGAACTGGAAATGTTCGAGATCGGCGACGAGCTGGGCGGCTGGTTTCGTTACAACACCAGCCTGTTCGATCCCGAGACCGCGGCCTCCTTGTCGAACAACTTCCTGACCCTACTCGAGGGCCTGATCGAACATCCCGAGCAGCGCCTTTCGGAGCTGCCGCTCGTAAGCGCGTCCGAATACCGCGAGGTGCTGGCGGCGTCGGCTCCCGCACAACAGGTTGGCGCCCCGTTCTGCCCGTATCAGCCGCCAATCGGCGTCAACTTATCAAATGGATGTTCCTAACATCATGAACCGTCTCGACGAGATTCAGGCCGGCGTGCACGCTGGTTCGCGCCCGGCGCGGCCTGGCTGGACTGCGCTGTCGCAAGCCGTGCGCAGCTCGCCCCTCGCGATGTGGTCCTCGTGGAGGGGGAGCGCTGCGTCACTGCTCTCGATCTCGCCGCGCGGGCCCACCGACTGGCTCACTTCCTCCTCGGCCAGGGCCTTGGCACCGATCGCCTGGTCGGATTGCACGCCGCGCGGTCGATCGAGCAGGTGGTTGGGTTGCTCGGAATCCTCGAGGCCGGCGCCGCCTGGCTCCTGCTGGACGACCGCGATCCGGCGGGCCGAATCGACGCCACGCTCAAGAGCGCCCGGCCCGAGTTGATTCTGACCCAGGAACTGCTGCGCGACCGTCTCGGCGATTGGCCCGGTAAGGTCGTGGCCATGGACGCGGACTGGACGAAGATCGAGCAAGCTTCGGGTGCTTCCCCCGAGCCGAGGAGTCAGGGCTCCGATCTCGCCTCCGTCGTCCATGCCGTCGGACGCGGCATCCTCGGCACGCGAAGCGGGCTGCAAGGTCACCTGGGATGGCTCCAGAAACAGTTCGCCCTCGACTCCAGCGACGCCGTGCTGCATCATGCCCCCCCGTGCCAAGGTGCCGCATTCTGGGAGATCCTCTGGCCACTCTTGTGTGGCGCGCGGTTGGTCCTGGCGCCGCGCCCGCTCGAAATCACCTCGCTTCCCGCCTTGATTGCCGAGTACAAGGTCAGCGTCCTCCATCTTGACACGGCCGACCTGGCCGCGTTCCTGGCCGCAGCCCACCGGCACCCGGCGAAGTCGCTTGCCTCGCTGAGAGAGGTGCTGTGTAGCGGTGAGCCATTGCGCCGGCCCGTGATCGAGGCGTTCTTCGTCTTGTCCGGACGGGTGCAAGCGGCGATACGCGCTTCGAGAGAAGGCGACGCTCCGGGGATGCGCAAACTCCAGCTCACGTTTCTCCACGGCCCCGACGAGGCGGGGACGGCAGCCACTGCGTTCACGTGCCGGGAAGACGATATTCGCGAAGTGGCGCCGCTCGGGAAACCCACTCATGTCGCGGTATACGTGCTGGATCGACACCAAAAGCCCGTTCCGTTCGGCGTGGCGGGCGAGATCTGCATCGGGGGAGATGGCCTCGCCCGCGGCTATCTGAATGACGCCAAGGAGACCGCGGAGAGGTTTCGGTCGGCTGCGTTGCCGGGCCGCTCCGGGGTGCGCCTCTTTCGGTCCGGAGACACCGGCAGGCTGCGTCGCGACGGTACGATCGAACTGGTCGCACCCGCACGCGGGACGGCCTGGATTGCGGGATTTCGCTGCCCCCTGGATGAGATCGAAGATGCCCTGCTCCGCGAACCTTCGATCGTCGAGTGTGTGGTGCGGGCGCGGGCCGGGGATGAAGGCGGTTCGAAACTGTGGGCGTATGTGGTGCCGAACGGGCCATATGTCCCCGAGAGACTGGAGGCCCACGCCCGTGCAGTCTTGCCCGCGCCGATTGCGGAGGTCCGGTTCGTTCCGCTGACCGCCCTGCCCCGGACGGGGGCGGGCTTACTGGACGAGCAGGCCCTCGACTCACTCGAGGCGATCGATGGCAATTTGATGGCGCGGTGGGAAAAGGCCCTGCGGGCCCTGCCGGAGATCGAGGAGGTCGCGGTCGTCGCACAGGAACGTCGCGAGGCGGGGCGGCTATTGCACCTTTGGGACTTACTTTCCCGCCAGGCGGCGGAATTGCGCGGTTCCGGACCGGTGCCGCAAGCACCCTGCGGTTGCATTCGGGACGCGACCGCTCCGTCCGCGCTGGCCACAAGCGACGGCGGCCCGTTGCACACGGAGGCCGATGCGCCGGTGACGCTGGGGGCAACACTGCGCCAAGCCGCCCTACGTACGCCTACAGCCACGGTCTCTTACCTGCGAGCCGACGGCGACGCAATCTTGCAGACCTATCGCGAACTCCTGGCGGATGCTCTGTCGGTCCTGGCCGGCCTCAATCGCCTCGGCCTCTTGCCGGGCGACAAGGTGATCCTTCAGCTCGAGCACTCGTGGGACTTCCTGCCCGCGTTCTGGGCGTGCTCGCTCGGCGGCCTCGTGCCCGCTCCGCTGCCGATCCCTCCGACCTTCGAGCAGCCAACGAGCGCTCTTGACCGCCTTCGACAAGCCTGGACGGCGCTGGAGGGACCGTTGGTGCTCACGAGCCGCGGATCTGCGCCAGCCCTGGCCGCCGCGGCGGCGGCGTTCGGTGGGCCGCCCGCGCGGGTTGCTGTCATGGAAGACCTCCGCGGGGAATGCTCCGAACCCGTCGCCCACGACAGCCTGCCGGAAGATCTCGCCTTGCTGATGTTCACCTCGGGAAGCACCGGGACCGCCAAGGGCGTCGTGCTCAGCCATCAGAACGTGCTCGCAATGTGCGCCGGCACCATCCAGTTGAACGAATTCACCAGCCAGGATGTCACGTTGAACTGGGTGGGGCTGGACCACGTCGAGGCGCTCGTGTTTCTTGCCGTCATGCCGGTCTATCTTGGATGCCCGCAGATCCAGGCACCCACGGCGACGGTCATGGAAGACCCGCTGCGCTGGCTGGAGTGGCTCGACCGCTACCGCGTCACGATCTCCTGGGCACCCAACTTCGTCTACGGCCTGCTCAACGAGCGGGTCGAGCAGATGGCCGCCAGGCGCCTCGACCTGTCGGCCGTGCGGTTCCTCACCAATGCCGGCGAGGCAATCGTGCCGGGGACGGCGCTGCGTTTTTTGCAGCTCCTCGAAGCGCACGGCCTGCCCAGAAATTCAATGCGACCTGCTTTCGGAATGACCGAAACGTGTTCCGGAATCACCTGGTCGAACCGATTCCCGCCCGATCCGTCCAGCGCAGATGAGCCGGTCTTCGTCGAGCTCGGGCCGCCCATTCCGGGGGCCTCGCTCCGCATCGTTGACGATCGAGACCAGGTGGTTCTCGAGGGAACGATCGGCCGGTTGCAGGTCAAGGGATTGTCCGTCACGTCGGGGTATTACCAAAGTCCGGAACTGACCCGGGCCGCGATTCACGAAGGCGGCTGGCTCGAAACCGGCGACCTCGGTTTCCTCGACGAGGGACGCCTCACCTTGACCGGCCGGGAAAAGGACCTCATCATCATCAATGGGGTCAATTATCCCAACCATGCCATCGAAGCCGCGGTGGAGGAAGTCGAAGGCGTGGAACCTTCGTGGACCGCCGCGTGCGCGGTACGCGCCGGGGCGCCGCGACTGAACAACTCGCGGTGATTTTCAACCCACGCCCGACGGCCGCCGAGCCGACCGTCGCGCTCGTCCGGCGGATTCGCGAACGAATCGTTCGCAGTCTCGGCGTCAACCCCACTTACATCGTGCCCCTGGCCCAGGAGGCGATACCGAAGACCGCGATCGGCAAGATCGAGCGTGCGTTACTGGCCCGGCGATTGGAATCGGGCGCGTTTGACGACGTGCTCAAACGCCTTGACCTTCAATCCGGCGGCCGCCGGACGATTCCGGACTGGTCTTATCAAACCGCCTGGCGGCCGCGCGAGGCGGTCCGTCGGACGCCGCGGCGCGGGGAAGGCCGCGTTCTGGTGTTTGCGGATCAGAGCGGCCTGGTCGAGCGTCTTTGCGGCCGAGGGGGCGCCTTGGCCGAGGTCGCGGTCCTCGTCGGGCCCAGCACCGAATTCCAGCGCCAAAGCGCCGATCGCTATCGACTTGATCCGGGCGATCCCGATCATTACGTGCGGCTATTCGAGTCGCTTTCCGCCGATTGCGAGGTCATCGATCGCGTGCTGCACCTCGCGACCTACACCGTGGGCGGCACCGCCATCCTCGACCTTGGGGCGCTTCGCGATGCAGAGCGACGGGGCGCCTACAGTTTGCTGCATCTGGTCGGCGAGCTGGCCCGCCAGAGTGTTGCCACGCGGCCGGCGGAGCTATTGGTGATCTCCAGCCGCTCCCAGGCCACGACGCCGCAAGACGAGGTGTGCCCCGAGAAGGCGCTGGTTGCCGGCTTGATCGCCACGGTGTCCCTGGAGCTTCCCTGGCTGTCGGTCCGCCATGTCGACCTCGCCGGTGAGAAGCTCGACCTCGATCTGGCATCGGCCACGAGCGAGCTGATTGCGCGACCGTCTGACCGCGAGGTCGCATACCGGCGAGGCAAGCGGTTGGTTCCTCGTCTCGAAACCGTCGACTGGCAATCCCTTCCGCAACAGGACTTGCCTGTTCGGCGCGGCGGCATGTATTTGCTGACCGGTGGACTGGGCGGGATCGGCCGCGAAGTTGCCGCCTGGCTTTTGCGCGAGCATGAGGTCCGTCTCCTGATACTGGGCCGGACCTCCTCGCCGCCTCGAGCGCAATGGCAGCAAACGAGGGAAGAGCAGTATTCGGGATGGGAACGAATCGACGCTCTCGAAGGGCTGGAGAAGCTCGGAACGATCCGTTACGAAGCGGTCGACGTCGGCGACGAGAGCGCAGTCCGGCAGATGGTAGGCCGCGCGGAAACCGATTGGGATCGCCGGCTCGACGGCGTCATTCACTCAGCCGGCGTGCGCCATGAGTGCGCGCTTTCAGACGAAACGTCCCAGAGCTTTGCAGCAGCACTTCGGCCGAAAGTTGAGGGAGCGTGGGTGCTGGACCGGCTGGTGCGCGAGCGGCCCGGGTGCGTGTTCGTCGCGTTTTCCTCGGTCAACAGCACCTTCGGCGGGACGGGAGTTGGCGCCTACGCCGCCTCCAATCGCTTCCTCGAGCTCCTGACCCACGAGCTCTCGCGCCGAGGCCAGTCGCCGACCTGGTGCATCGCCTGGAGCATGTGGGACGAGGTGGGGATGAGCCGGGATTACCCGCTCAAGGAGCTGGCGCGCAACCGCGGGTTCCTGCCGATCGGCGTTGACCAGGGAATCAATTCGCTCCGGGTCGTGCTCAGCCGGGCCCCGCGGTCGCTCTTGGTCGGTATTGAAGGGACCAACCCATACCTGCGCAGCCATGTCGAGAGCGACCGGCTGGAAATCCAGCACCTGGTAGGCTATTTCACCACACGTGGCAAGCCACCCGCCCCGGATCGGCTTCTGGCACTCGAGGTGAGGGATCAGTTTCAGCGCAGGAGTCACTGCGCGTTCGTTCAACTGCCGGAATTGCCGCGGACGGAATCGGGAGCGATCGATCGAGACCGGCTCAGCCGGTTGGTGGGCCAGGGCGACGCGTCGGCACATTACCCGAAGGCGCCGCGCACCGAGCTCGAGCGTCAACTGGCTCGCCTCTGGCAGGAAGTGTTTCAAGTGCCTCGAGTGACCATCGACGACAACTTCTTCGAGATGGGTGGTCATTCGCTGTTGGCCGCACAATTGATGGCCCGGGTCGCCGCCACTCTTTCGGTGGATCTGCCGCTTTCGAGCTTGTTCAGCGACCCCACCGTTGCGGGGCTGGCTCGGGCGATCGAGAGTCACCGCCAGGGCGGCTCCACGGCCGAATCGGTGCTCGATTTGCGAGCCGAGGCAGAGCTCCCCGCGTCGATCCAGCCGGGCGCTCTCCGGCCCGATCGACCGGCCCGGGCGGCTCACGTGTTTGTGAGCGGGGCGACTGGGTTCCTGGGCGCGTTCCTGTTGCGCGATCTTCTGGAGCAGACCGGTTCTGACGTCACGTGCCTCGTCCGGGCTCGATCGGCCACCGAAGGATTGAATCGGATTCAGTCCAACCTGGCTTCCTACTCGTTGTGGCGGGATGAATACGCATCCCGGCTGATCCCGCTTGCGGGCGACTTTGCCCAGCCTCGCCTCGGGCTCGCGCCCGGCCCGTTTCACGAGCTGGCGGAGCGGATCGACGTGATTTATCACAACGGCGCCCTCGTCAACTTCATCTTCCCCTACCAGGCTTTGAAGGCGGCCAACGTCGAGGGCACTACCGAGATCTTGCGGCTGGCCTGCACTGCGCAAGCCAAGCCGGTCCATTACGTCTCGACCCTCTCGGTCTTCCCGCTGATCGATCTTCTGGGCGCCGGCGTGGCCCATGAGGACGATGTATTTGAACATCCTGATATGCTCATGGACGGGTATTCCCAGACCAAATGGGTGGCGGAAGGGCGGCTTCGCGCTGCTGCCGGCGCGGGTTGCCCGTGACGATCTATCGCCCGGGCCGGATCACCGGCGACAGTCGCACCGGCAAGGGCGAGCCGGACGACGCAATGTGGAAGCTCATCTTGCAATCCATCCAGTCCGAGCTCGCGCCGGCGGTCGAGGTCACGGTGGACATGACCCCGGTTGACTTCGCCAGCAAGGCCATCGTACACCTGTCAGCCCAGCCAGACTCGGCGGGCCGAACGTTCCACCTGGTCAATCCGCAGCCCGTCTCTTGGTCCGCGCTCTGCGACCATATTCGCGCCCGCGGTTATCCGCTCAGGACGGTCTCGGTGGCCGACTGGAAGGACCAGGCCAGCGCGGTGCTCGGCCAGGATCTCGAGAAATCGATGTTTGCCTGGCTGCCGCTGGTGGCCGCGCTGACCACCGGAGAGGGTCCGCTCGTCCTGCCGCAGCTCCGCTACGACTGCGCCCATACCCTGGGTGGATTGGAGGGAACCTCCATCGCCTGCCCGCCGGTGGACAACCGCCTGCTCGGCACCTACTTCGACCACCTGGTGCGCTCCAGCGTCCTCCGACCTCCTTCGCTGTCGTGAGACGACCCCGATCAGTTCGCCAGGCAACATCGACAGGTCACGCACATGGGCGGAGCATACGGTGCAAGCTGAACTCCAAGCCACTCCAGGGCCCGAGGAAATCGATTCATGCAGACAAACAGATTGTGAGTCGGAATCCACGGGTGATAGTCGACAGTCACCTCGAGGCCTCGCTGCCGCGCGACGTAAAGGAAGCTCTCGACTTGCGGCGCGACCATGTACTCGTCGTGACGGATATAGGCGATATACATCGCGATCTGGCCCGGCTGAATCTGGAATCGGTCGAGCTGCTCGATCGGGTTCTCGCGACTGAGCCAGGCGAGCCCCTCTGGTCCCCAGCCGAAATAGGGTTCGATCGCGCGGCGCAGGGTCGCCGGAATGCCGTAAGCGCAGGTGATCAGCTCGTTCTTATCCAGCTCGTTACGCCAGCCCCAGCAGCAAGGATCAAACTCGGACTTGAATTTGCCATGACAGTCAACCCACCGCATGTTGAGCGGGGGCAGGATGCCGACCACGGCGCCGAATCGGGCCGTGTTCTTCAGCGCCACTGAGTAGGCCGCCCAACCCGACATGGAAAACCCCATGACCGCGTGCGCTTGCCGCTCGGGCCGCACCGGAAAATTCGCCTCAACAAAGGGCAGAACATCCTGCAAGAGGTAGTCTTCGTAACGCCCGGCGCGGATGTTGAGGAAGTGGCTGTCGAGGAACCTGCCCGGGATGCGGCCGTCAGGAATGGCGACGATGACCGGCGGCATGCGGCCTTTGGAGATGGCGCAGTCGAAATAGGGCACCGCGTCATAAATGGACCACCATGCCTCCTCCGGGATTCCGTGCAACCACAATACGATCGGGTATTGTTGGCCCGGGTCGAAGCCCGGCGGCAAATATACGTAGAGGCTGCGCCGCTGGTTCAGGGCCGACGACCAGATGCGGTGATCTGCGCCGTAATAATCGGTAAATTCGACAATCTGCCCGTGAAAGCGCGCGTTCTGAAGTTTGAGTTTAAGCGGGCCCAGGACCTCGCCGCCCCAGGCCGGCGGCAAGATTCCCCCAATCAGCAAGAGCGCCGCCATCGAGGTGGGGCCCTTCAATTGCTCACGCTCCTTCCTGAAGCCACATCGTTCCTCAACGATTCGAAGATCGACTGGAACGCCCGGGAGATTGATTTTTTCTCGGCGTGGGATCGGGACGTAAAGAACTTGCCGGTAAGGTCGCCTTTCGCTCCGCGACAGAACGCCCCTTTCGCGGAGCGAGAGGCGATGCTTAACCTTCAGAATATCGATCACCGCAGCCGAATCACTGCCGTCACTCGCGTGGGCCGGCGGTGACGGCGGCTTGAGCGAGGGAGGCCGGTTCGGCAAAACGTCGTCGCAGCCGGTCCAGGGAATCGAGCTCGCCCAGGATCGCGTCGGGCTCGGGGCCGAAATCGAGCAGGCAGGCCACCTCGTTCACGCCGATCTTGACGAGCTGCTCCACGAGGGACGCGCAGGTTTCGGGCGTCCCGAGCAGCGAGCGGCCGTTCAGGAATTTCTCGTAGAGGAGATCCACGGCCTCATCGAGCTGGTGCTCCGTCAGCCTGGAAACGTTGACGGTCATTCCGCGACTCAGAGCGAGCTTGGCGACCAGTCCGGCATTCGATTTCAAGTAATCGCAGAATGGCCGGTAAGAATGGCGCCTGACCGAGTCGAGGTCACCAGCCACGAACGTGTGCATCGCGACCGCGACACGGCCCCCCTCTGGTTCCAGGCCCGCCTGTTGGCGGGCGTCGCGATACAGGGCGATCATTTCCGCCAGCCGGTCAACGCTCAAATCGAAGAGGTGCGTGAAGAGATGTGCGCCCGTTTCGCCGGCGCGGCGGAACGTCGCCGGGTTCGCGGCGGCGGTGACCCACTTGGGCAAGCGCGGTTGGATCGGCCGCGGGGCCGTACGGACCTCGACCCACGAGCCATCCCCCGCTTGGGATCGGATGGCCTGGCCGGACCAGAGCCGCTCGACGGTCTCGATCGCCGCAAACATCGCTTCGTGCCGGTCCTCGTAGCCCCCCGGAGCCAGCACGAAATCCTCCGGGTTCCATCCCGGCGCAAATGAGATCTCGACGCGCCCGTCCGAGAGGTTATCCACCACCGACCATTCCTCGGCCACCCGCACCGGATGGTGCAGAGGCAGCACGACGCTGCCGGCCCTCAGGCGGATCCGCCGCGTCTCGCGGGCTAAAGCGGCATGGAGCACGGCCGGGTTGGGATACAGACAGCCCAGTCGCGTGAAGTGCCGCTCGGGAAGCCAGACGGCAGCAAAGCCCCTCTGATCGGCGAATCGGGCGCACTCGATGACCAGACGGTACTTCTCGCGCGCGTGCTCCGACTCGCCGCCGCCGAAGAACATCATGCCGAAGTCGATCCGCGGGCGGGACCGCCGCCCTTCCCGCGCGAAGAGCTCCGGCCACGCGCGACGCACATATTCGGCGCATTCCGGCTTGCGAGCCCGATGGACCTCGCTCCAACCCGCAGGCACCGCCGCGTCCGCCGGCCAGAGACCATATCGACCGCCGGCGTTCTGCACTACGCGGAAGATCTCGTCGTGATATTCTTGCCCATTTTTCGATGCCATGAACATACTACCCGAAGCGCAAGTGTTGGTGTTGCGCTTTTTGTTGGGACTTTGCCCCGAAGGGGCCGGAACAGACCAGCCCAGGGCAACGCCCTGGTAACGTGAATGTTGACCGAACCGCCGGTGCCCTGAAAGGGCGAAAAATCGCTGCGATTGTGCCGCCCTTTCAGGGCTCGATTTCGCTCGACTTCGGCCCCTTTCCCAGGGCGTTGCCCTGGTTTGATATGTGGATGCCCCTGCGGGGCGGCAAACAGCGCAACACTGCTAGAAATAATACAGACAACATCCCACCTGTCCCCCCGACCCCGCCGTCAGAATCAACCCGACATCCCCCGGCCGCGCTCGCCCCGAATCGCGAGCGGCCAGGAAGCCGTAACCGAGCGACGAGGTGAAGTCGCCTCGATGCTCGCCAGGCAGGTCTACGAAACGAGACGCAGGCAAGTTGAGGGCCTCGGCCAGAAGAGCGACGAATCGCTCAGAGCCCGAAGGAGGAATGACGAGCGTGATCTCATCGGGCCCTAAATTGGCTTGCGTGGTCCTGGGAGGGCGAGGCTCCGTCCGAGCCGCGTTGGAGACGGGCGCCCGAAGGGGCGCGCCGGGAGGCTCGCCCTCTGCGAATTGTGCAAGGCGGTCTAGTCGCTCAAGTTCCAGAAGCTCGCCGACGGCCAGTTTGAGGCCGCAAGCGGCGTGTTGCTCCCATTCGGGACTGCGCTCGTACTGGAGCATGACGGCGCCTCCACGATTCACCGTGAAGGCGCGGATGTCGTCAACGCGATCCGGGAACGCGCGGAAGACGAACCGGCCGAAGCCTTCGCGGCTCGTCGATTCTTCGAGCAGGAGTGCCGAGCCCGTCTCGCGCAACCCGATCAGCGCGTCCGGCCCGAACCGCGCATTGTTCTCGACCTCCGACGCCATGACCAGCGCCCGCGACGCCCGGCCCGACGCGATCCACTGTGCTGCCGCGAGACAGGCGTTCAAGGGTCCGACCGCCCCATTGATCAGGTCGAACGCGAGGGTTTTCTCGCCGTCCGCAGCCGGTCCTTGGTGGTTGATGCCGAGCCGGCCCGCGGCCATGGCCGCCAGCGCCGGCTCGCTCTGAAAGTCGTCGCGGTAGACACCCGCATGCAGCACCAGCCCGATCGAGGCCCGCTCGATCGCCGCTTCCTGGATGCAGCACTCGGCCGCGCCGACGGCCATCGCCAGAGCATCAACGGCCAGGCCCGACGCCGGCCGCTCTGGCGCCGTGCTTACGGCGGCAACCCGGATGCGCCGAGCTGCGAGGTAGTCGCGCGGCGGCGTGCGGGAAGCACGACGCTTCGATCCCCGGCTGGATTCCCGCACCAGCCGGTCGGGTGCGTGATCGAAGGTATAAAGCGCAGTCCCCACGGTCTGGCCCGATCCGCTGATCGCGAAGACGACCTTGGACCCTGGCCCGATCCGTCCCGCGCGGATCGCCGCGGCAAGTCCGAGCATGTGGGTGTTGGTCGCGGTGTTGCCCAGCTCGGCGAGATTGTAGAGCGTGTTTCCGCGACCACAGACCTCGCGCCCCGCCACGCGGTTGATCTCGCGCACGGCCCCGTCGAGGGTGGTCTCTGACGTTTGATGCATGATCAATTGATCGATCGATTCCAGCGGCCAACCGCGAACCTTCAGTGTCTGGAGCGCGTGGCGGACGGCCTGCTGGATGGTGACTGCCGACGCTCTTACCGCGTCGGTGAGCATGATCGCCCCGCCGTGCGGCTGGTCGGACGCTCTGGCAACGCACAGATCGCTGTGGGCGCCCAGCGTCATCAAGTCCAGCTCCTGGAAGCCGGCCCCGCCGGAATCGTTCGACTCAAGCAGAATCGCGACGCCCGAGTCGCCGAGCGTCAGGCAGGCCAGCCGCGGATCGACGAAGCTCTCGATCTCCAACTGCGCGGTGCGCGTCAGGTGGGTGATGTATTCGCCGCTCACAATCAGTGCATTGCGGATCATCCCGGCCTGAAAGAAGGAATCGGCCGGCGCAATCGCGGTAAACGTGCCGGCGCATGCATTCGACAGGTCGAAGGCCAGGGCGTGCACCAGCCCAAACCGCGCCTGGAGCCGGGCCGCGGTCGAGGGCTCGTAGCTGAACTGGAACCCCGGTCCATCGCAGCGCGAGATGTTGCAGCAAATCAGCAAGTCGATCTCGTCGGGCCGGTAGGTAGAACGCGCCAGGCAATCAGTCGCGCCTTGGCCGCGAGGTCAATCGAATACTCGCCCTCGCCGGCAATCCGGCGGCTCTTGATCCCGGTCATGCGCTCGATTGGCAGATCGAGGTGCACGCGGCAGCCGCTCACGACCTCTTGCGTACTGAGCTCTTGATCCGGGACGTAAGTACCCAAGCTCTCGATCACGGTCCGTCGGGTCAGGGAAGCCGTCGATTTCGAGCGCGCCGGCGAATCGCTGGCGGGCTTCGCGGCGGCGGCCGCGGCCGGATGTGCGGCTTCGGTCACGAGCTTGCATCGAGGCGCGAGCTCGGCGATCGACTGATGTTGCAAGATCAGTTCCGGAGTGACTGAGATCCCGGCACTTTCGGCGAGCGCGACCACTTCGAGCGTCTGGAGCGACGCTCCTCCCAGGTCAAAAAAGTTATCGTGAATTCCCACGGGCCCATTCTTCAGCACCTCGCTCCAGATCTTGGCCAGCTTCGCCTCCACCGGATCCTCTGCGCCGTCGCCGTTTTTAGCCTTGTCGACCAAGGCGCGATGGTGCCGGCATGACGCTCCGTTCACCGACGGCAAGGCCGAGCGATCCACCTTGCCGTTGGCGGTGAGTGGTAGGGCCGGCATCGGGACCAGCGACGCGGGAACCATGTAATACGGCAGCCGCTCGCGGAGGAACGACCGGATCTCCGCGATGGGACAATTTCCAGGCTCGGCACAGGCGAGGTATCCCACGAGGGCCGCCGAGTCGCATCCCTCCAGGGTCTGGGCGACGACCAGGGCGTCCTGGACGGCCGGATGCGCCGGAGCACTTCCCGGACCTCGCCGGTGTCGATCCGATAGCCGCGGATCTTGATCTGGTGATCGCGCCGGCCCAGGAATTCCACCTCCCCGTCCGGTCGCAACCTGACCAGGTCACCCGTCTTGTAGAGCACCCCGTCGTCTTCATCTCCGTACGGGTTGGGGACGAAATGCTCGAGGGTGAGATCGGGCCGGTTCAGATAGCCCAAGGCGACGCCCGGCCCGGCGATATAAAGCTCGCCGGGGACGCCGGCCGGAAGGACCTGCATCTGCTCGTCGAGCACGAAGAGCCGCGTGTTGGCGATCGGCCAGCCGATCGACGGCGGCGTGCCGTCGGCAGAGCAAAGCGCGGTGGAAGCCCAGACCGTCGTCTCGGTCGGCCCATAGGCATTGAAGAACCGTCGCCCCCGGGCCCATTGCGATACCAGGCTCGCCGGGCATGCCTCGCCCGCGACGATGAGCGTGCGCAGATCGGGAAGGTCAACCTCGGGTAGCAAGCCGAGCACCGACGGCGGCAAGAGCACGGTTGTCAACCGCTCGCGCCGGATCAACGAGAACGAGGTCCGGGCCCGGAACGATCGCCGACTGACCGGCTACGACCAGAGTCGCCCCGACACGCAGCGGCATGACGATCTCGAAGACCGAGGCATCGAAGCCCAGCGACGCGAATTGCAAGGCCCGGTCGTCAGGACCGAGCCCGAAAACCTCGACCTGAGCCTCGCTCAGGTTCGAGAGGCCGCGGTGGCGCAAGAGCGCCGCCTTCGGCTTTCCGGTCGAGCCCGACGTGAAGATCGCATAGGCGAGGTCGTCGGGCCCGACGCACGGGATCGGGTTGGAGTCGGGCTCGTATTCGATCGCCCCGGACTCGTCAAGGTCGACGACCGGCCCCTGGTAGTCACGAAGCCGCGGTGCCAGCTCGCTGGAGGTTACGATCGAACCAGGCCTCGCGTCCTCGATCATTCCCCTCAGCCTGAGCCGCGGAGACGTCGGGTCTAGCGGCAGGTGAGCCGCGCCCGCTTTCCAGACGGCCAGGATCGTCGCGATCATCTCCGACGAGCGCGGCAGACAGACGCCGACCAGATCGCCGACCCGCACCCCCAGGTTTCGAAGATGATGGGCCAGCCGATTGGCGCTGGCATTCAGCTCGCGATAGGTCGTCGGGCGGCCGTCAAAAACGACAGCCGTCGCCTCCGGCGATCGCTCGAACTTGGTCCTCGAAGAGAAGATGAAACGGCCGTAGCTGGCGGACCTCGTTCTTATCGACGCCATCGGCGACTCCGAGGACCTGCCTCGCTTCCCCGGCCGAAAGCATCGGCAGGTCGCCGACGCGCCGCCGGGGATCGTCAACAATTCCGGCCAGGAGCGCCTGGAAGTGCCCGGCCATCCTCTCGATCGTCGTTGCGTCGAAGAGATCGACGTTGTAACGGATGCTGGCTGTCAGGTCGTTGCCGTTTTCGAATACGATCAGGGTCAGATCGAAGGGCGCCCCGCACTGCTCCATCACCAGCGGCTCGATCGGCCGGCTGGCGCCGAACGGATGTCCACTCGCTTGCTCGTGCGCTGAAAACTCGATCGACTTGTCCCAGATGAACATGACCTGGAATATTGGGGGCCGCGACGGATCGCGTGCGGGCCGGAGTCGTTCCACCATGAGGTTGAACGGGAAGTCTTGATGTTCGAGGGCCGAAAGAACCGTGCGCTGCGCACGCCGGATCAGTTCCACGAAATTGGACCGGGACTCCACTCGCACGCGGAGCGGCACCTGGTTGAGAAAGTAGCCGACGACGCGCTCCCACTCCGGGCGGCCTCGTCCGGCGGTCGCCGTACCCACCACGAGATCGTCCTGGCCGGTGTACCGCCGCAAGAGGACCAGAAATGCCGACAACAGGACCACGAAAAGCGTGGTCTTCTCGCGTGCGGCCAGGTCGCGAAGCCGGGCAAATTGCTCCGGGTCGATCGGGCAGCTCACCGCGCTGCCCCGATAGGTCTGCACCTTGGGACGCGGCCGGTCGGCCGGCAAGTCCAGGCTGGGAGGGGCGTCCGCAAGCACCGCTTTCCAGAATTCCCCGGCCAGGGCGCCCTGGCGGCTGACCAGCCAGTCGCGCTGCCACCGGACGTAGTCGGCGTATCGCACCGACGGGGCGGGGAGGTTTGCCGTCCGACTGCCCAGCACCGCGGCGTACAGGCGCGGAGTTCATCGACCAGGAGGTTCATCGACCAGAGGTCGGCCAGGATGTGGTGCACGGCGAGTGAAAGGACCGACTCGCCCGGCCCGATTCGATAGAGCGCAATCCGCACGCACGGGCCTTGCTCGAGGTTGAACGGCATGTGCGCAGCGGCCCGAACTCGGGCGATCAATTTCTCACGCGTCCAGCGCGCGGCGTCGATGATCTCCACTTCCGGGCCGACCTGATCGCGGACTCGATAAAGGGGCTTGCGGTGCGGCATCGAGAACGTGCAGCGCAAGAGCGGATGCCGCTCGAATAGCATGCCAACCGCCTGGCGCAAGGCCCATTCCACAATCTCCGACGCGATCCGGGCGGCGTAGACGAAGTTATACGCCGGGCTTTGCGGCGCGAGCTGGTAGACGAACCATAACGCCCGCTGGCCCTCGGAAAGAGGCACCAGGGCAGCGTCCTGCTTGTTCCGGTCTCGCAGAAGCTGCCGGGCGAGGGCTCGCTTCTCGTCGAGTGATAGATCGGAGAGATTTTCAATCATGCTCATCGGCTCTGATCAAGAGGTCATCGATCAATACATCGAGCTCCAGCTCCGACAGACTTTCGATGCCGTCGATCGAGTCATCGGGTGGGCGGGATTCGTGCTCGTGCTCGTCTCCGTTACGGAGTGAGCCAAGCGCGGCTTCGTGGTGGCCGTTCGTCCCGAAGCCATTTGCCGATTCGGGCCGGCCATCGTCGCCGGACAACGCCTCGTCAATAAGGGCGGCGAGCTGGGCGACCGTGAGGCCTTCCAGAAGCTTGACAACCGAGATCGAGACGCCCGACAAGACCTCGACCCGGTTCTTGAGCTGGATCGCCATCAGCGAATCGAGTCCGAAGCTGACCATGGGCCGATCGAGCTCGATCGCATGGCCGGGCAGGCTCAGCGTGCGCACCAGCTCGGAGCAAACCGCCTCCTGGATTCGCCGACGACGGTCCGCGGGCAAGACACTGCTTAGGGCCTGGATCAACCCGGTCTCGCCGGTTGCCGGCTCGTGTCGCATTGCCGCGCGCTCGCGGTCTGCGACATAGCGCTGACCGTCGCGGAAGGCGACAAACGGTTCGTCGCCCGGGTCGAGCAATTCGCGCACGAGCAGGTCGAGGCTTGATTCAATGGCTACCGCGGGATCGAGGTCAACCCAGCGGATCGCGGCCGGCACTGCGCCTCGATTCCGGCGAGGCCCTGCGTCACCAACCATCCTGGGTTTTCCGATGTCCCCACCTCGGTCGCCCGCGCGCCCTCTCCGCCCCTTCGCACTTCGACCACATGAACGTCGCCGGCACACTTACAGGGCGTGCCCAAAGTACCACCGCATTGACACGCCCCCATCCCCGCGATCGGCTTTGCCGCCCGAATGGAATCATCCGAATCACCCAGGTAACAGCGGGCCCCCTCGGCTTCTAGCCGCCGGGCCAGGCTGGCTGCAATGTCAGGCTGATCGGCGAGGATGCACCAGGTGCCCGCGGCGCTGCCAGAATGGCTCCTGGCAACGGAAACGGTCGAAGGCGCTCGGCCCAGGAAGACCACCTGGTGGGCATCCGGTGTCGGGGTGACAGCCGTGGCGCCCGTAAATCCCTCGCTTTCCAGCAGCGACAGCCAGGACTCGCGCGAGATCAGCGGGTAATCGGGTCTGAGATCGAGATCGGCGTACTTCCACCAGCCGGCGGTCAGGCCGAAAACCAGGTCCAGGATGCGCTCGCGGCCCGTGCCTTCCAGCAGGATCAGCCAGCCGCCGGGCGCGAGAAGCTGCCGGGCGTGCGCCAGGCTCCGCTTGAGGTCGGGCGTCGCGTGCAGGACATTCGCCGCCAGCAGGATGTCGAATTGATGCGGCCCAAAGCCCGACAGGGACGGCTCTCGCTCGATGTCGAGAGCGTGATACTGGACGAACGGATGCTCGCGGAACCGTTCGCGGGCATGATTGATGAAGAGGCTCGAAACGTCGGTGAAAAGATACTCGCAACGACCCCTGGGAAGTTTCGGCAGGACGTGAGCCGTCGTTCCGCCGGTTCCCGCGCCGATCTCGACGATCCGCACGATGCGATCCGCCGGCAAGCTCTCGATCCCCCTGGCGATCGTGCCGGCTACCAGCCGATTGGCAGCGCGCGCCACGGGGGCCTCGCCGTAGATTCGCGCGAGGAGGTCTGGCGAACCATCCGGGAAGAGGATCAGAAGAGGGTCCGCGTCCCCGCGAAGCACGTCCGCAAGACGCCGGCCGCACTGATCCGCCAGGGTGAGCTCCGCCTCGTGATCCGGCTGCCTCTCGAGCAGTTGGCGCAGCAGCCCGCCCGGCTCGAACGTCGTCCCACGCGGCGGGACCTGCTTCCCATCCATCACCATTGCGGACGAGCCAGCCGTCTTCCGCCAGCATCTCGAGCATCCGCCCCAGCAGACGATTGAATCCGGCCTTGATCCCCAGCCGCCCGGCGAGCGCCTCGGTCGTCCAGGTCTCGCCCGGAGAAGGGAAAAAGCCCAGATCGCGAAACGCCCGCTGGACGTGCCCCGCCGCAAATCGATCAGCCGCCCTCCGCGCGGAGGCTTCCCCGTAGCCATCACGCCCCGCGCGCTGCTCTTCTCGGTAGTCACCACGCCCCGCGTGATGGTCTTGTTGGTAGTCACCACGCTCCGCGTGATGCTCTTCTTGGTAGTCATCACGCTCCGCGTGATGGTCCTGGCCAAGACTCGCCGCGGCCTGGGCGAGGTCGCAGAGCGAGGTAGCAGCAACGCGCCCGGCCGTTATCTCCCACCGGGACCTCGGAACCCACCACGCCGGATCGAGCGCGACTTGCGCCGGGCCGTCGCCCGCCTGCGATCGTCCGACTGGCATCAAGCTCTCCGTGACTTCGACCCAATGACGGCTGCGCTCAAACGGATAAGTCGGCAGCGAAATCAAGCGGTGCCAGAGCGGCGCGTGGAATGCTCGCCAGTCGAACCGGCGCTCCCCGGACATACAGGCGCCCGAGCGCATCGAGCAGATCGGACCATTCGTCGGTCCCATCGCGCAGCGAGGGCACCCATTCCGCCGCGTCCGCGGGACTGCACGATCGGCCCAACGACGAGAGCGTGGCGCTCGGACCGACCTCCAGGAAGACCTCGAAGCCGCTGGCCTTGAGCCACTCGATCCCGCCCTGAAACCGGACCGGCTCACGGGCGTGACGCCGCCAGTAATCGGCGGTTTGAATCTCGGGACCGGCCGGCCGGCCGCTCAGGTTCGAGATGAGCGGAATCCGCGGCTGCTCGAAGCGGGCCTTGGCCGCGACCCGCTCGAGCTCATCCAGGATGGGATCGATCAGCCGCGAGTGGAAAGCGCGGCTCACGTCGAGGGCGTGCGTCGCGATCCGCTCGCGCCGGCAGGCTTCGCGCACCGAGCGCATCGCATCGCGATCGCCCGAAAGAACGACCTGCTCCGGACCGTTTACCGCCGCGATATCGACCGGGTTGCCCTGGGCCAGGAGCGCCTGCTCGACCCTGGCGATCGGGGCCAATACAGCAGCCATTGCGCCGCGGTCGGGCAGCGCATCCATCAGCCGCGCCCTCCCGACGACGAGATTCAACGCATCTTCGAGACTGAACACGCCCGCGACGCAAGCCGCCGCGTATTCGCCCAGGCTATGCCCCAGAACCGCGGCTGGCACAACGCCCCAGGTCCGCCAGGTTTCCGCCAGGGCATACTCGAACGCAAAGAGCGCCGGCTGAGCCCAAGCCGCGCTCCTTCCATTCCGAGATTCGCGGCGGTCGCGATCGACGATATCCCCCAGCAACCAATCGGTCATCGCGCACCAGGACGGCCTCGCAGCGAGCGATGGCCTCGCGGAACGGCGGGCACGACTCGTAGAGCATGCGGCCCATGCCCGCGCGCTGACTTCCCTGCCCCGTGAAGAGGAAGGCGATGCCGCCGGCCGTCTCGCCGGTTGCGCGACCGGCGTGCACACGGTTGCTCGACTGGCCGGAGAGATACTCCGCGAGCCCTAGAGCGAGGTCGCCTCGCCCGTTCCCTCGGATGGCGAGCCGATGAGCTCGGTGCGACCGCCCGGCGCTCGCGGTAAAGGTCACGTCCGCCACATCGGCCGTCGTATCCTCGATGAGAACGTCGTGGTACCGGGATGCCAGCTCCCTGAGGGCCGGTTCGGTATGCGCCGAGAGCGTCAGCAGTTGGCAGGGCGGGCCCAGGAGCCCGGACGGCTCGACCGGAGCTGGTGCTTCCCCAAGAACGACGTGCGCATTGGAGCCGCCAAAGCCAAATGAGCTGACGCCGGCAACTCGACGCGCTGGCCCTGGAGGCCACGGCCCGAGCTCCTTCGGAATGAAGAATCGCGTGCCCTCGAGCTCGATCAGCGGATTCAAGGCTTTGAGGTGCAGGTGAGGCGCGATCGCGCCGTGCCGAAGCTGCAAGACCGCCTTCATCAGGCCGGCGATCCCGGCCGCCGATTCCAGGTGGCCGAAGTTGGTCTTCACCGTCGAGACCGCACAGGGTGTCGAGCCCGCGGCGAGCGCCGCCTTCAAGGCGGAGAACTCGATCGGATCACCCAGCACCGTGCCCGTTCCGTGCGACTCGACACAACCGACCTGCCCGGGCTCGATGCCGGCATCGGCCAGGGCCGCGCGGATCAGGGACGCCTGAGCTCGACTGTTGGGCGCGGTGATGCCGTTGCTCTTGCCGTCCTGATTGACTGCGCTCCCCAGGATCAGCGCGTGCACGCGGTTGCCGTCGCGCAGTGCGGCGGAAAGCGGTTTGAGCACGACCACGCCGCAGCCTTCGCCCCGAACATAGCCATCGGCCGAGGCATCGAAGGTCCGGCATCGCCCGCTGCGAGAGAGCATCATGGCCCGCGTCAAGGTGACCGAGACCTCGGGAGTCAATATCAGGTTGACCCCTCCAGCCAGGGCTAACTGACACTCGCCGCGGCGGAGTGACTCGCACGCGAGGTGCACCGAAACCAGCGACGAGGAACACGCCGTATCGACGGCCAGGCTGGGGCCCCGGAAGTCGAAATGATAGGAGATCCGGTTGGCCGCCATGCTGGCCGAGTTGCCCGTGACCGAGTAAGCGTCTTCGAGGCCCGGGCCGGCGGCCAGGATCCGGCCATAGTCGTTGCTCGAAACCCCGACGAAGACGCCGACCGATTCGCCGCCCAGCCGGTCGGCCGGCAAGCCCGCGTCCTCGAGCGCCTCCCACGATACTTCCAGTAGCAGCCGATGCTGCGGGTCGAGATAGGCCGCTTCCCGCGGCGAGATCCCGAAGAACGGGGCGTCGAATCGATCGACCGGGTTGAGGAACCCGCCGCAAGAGGTCGCGATCTCTCCCGGAATCTGCGGCCAGCGCCCATTCGGAACCGGGCCGACCGCATCGACGCCGCTGGCGAGCAATCGCCAGAATTCCGCCGGGGATCCCGCGCCCGGCAAGCGGCAGCCCAGGCCGACGATCGCAATCGGTTCACGCCCGATCGGCCCATGACCGAGCGACGGCTGTGCCTGCCCTTCCTCCGGGGTCAGTGCTCGAGAGAGAGCGTCGATGTTGGGTGAATCATAGAGAAGAGTCGGCGGAACCGCCCTGCCCAGCCAGCCTTGCAGCTCGCCCGATATCCCGACCATCGTGACCGAATCGAGCCCGAATTCGCTGAAGGGCCGCGCCGCATCGATGCCCTGCTCGTCAGATTTCAAGTGATCCGCCAACCGCCGCACCAGCCAGCGGCGAATCTCTTGCCGGCCGTGAGCCGGGTGGTCCGGCTCCGCGCTCGGTCGAGCCGGCTCGGGCGCCGCCGCGTTGACGATTTCCGTCCGGGACGCGAGGATGTCGAGCTCGCCCAGGACAAATAGCCGACGGCACTCCTGCCGCCGCACCTTGCCGCTCGACGTTTTGGGGAGGGTATTGAAACGGATCAGCGCGACCGTGTGGGCCTGGAGCGCGAACGACCCTGCGATCGCGCTCCGGATCGCCTCGATGATCGGCTCGCGGTCGTTCGGGTCGTGGTGACGGGCTACTTCGTGAACGACGATGAGTTGTTCCTTGCCATCCCCATCAACTGCGAACGCGGCTCCCTCGCAGTCCCGAAGCGCCGGGTGCGAGTCGGTCACCACCTCCTCGACGTCCTGCGGGTAAAGCTTCCGGCCGCGGATGATGATCATGTCCTTGAGCCGGCCGGCGACGAACAGCTCTCCGTCCAGGAAGAAGCCGAGATCTCCGGTTCGCAGATAGCCGCCGGCATCCACGCCGGCGAGCCGGGCGCGGAAGACTTGCTCCGACTCGTCGGGGCGGCCCCAGTAGCCGGCGGCGACGCTCGGCCCGGCAACCCAGACCTCGCCGACGCGGTCCTCGGGGCACGGCCGCCCCGTGGCCGGGTCGACGATCCGCACGTCCAGATCGGGCACCGGACGCCCGCAGCCGACGACCTCCTTGGCATCGGGATCGCCCGCAGCGGCGGGAACGACGGCCTCGTTCTCGAGCGCGTCCCGCCGGATCGTGCGCAGGATGGGCGGGGCCTGCCAGTGGCCGCCGGTCACCATCAGGGTTGACTCCGCCAGACCGTAGCAGGGATAGAAGACCTCACGGCGAAATCCAAACGGCTCGAAAGCCTTCGTGAACTCATCGAGGACTCGCGCCGAGATGGGCTCCGCCCCAACGCAGGCAACCTGCCAGGATCGCAGATCGAGCCCCTCACAATCGCGCGGCCTGATCTGGCGCGTGCACAGCTCGAAGGCGAAGTTCGGGCCGCACGTGATGGTCGCGCGATAACGGCTGATCGCGCTGAGCCACCGCAACGGCTTCTGGACGAACGACATCGGCGACATCAGCACCAGATCGGCGCCCGTGTGGACCGCCTGCAAGATATGCCCGATCAGGCCCATGTCATGGTACGCCGGCAGCCAAGAAACTCCGACGCAATCCTCGGGAAAGAGATGCAGCAGTTCCTGCATGCGCAACAGATTGTGCGACAACGCCCGATGCGTCAGGCAGACCCCCTTCGGCGAGCCGGTGCTGCCCGAGGTGTACTGAAGGAACGCCACCTCGCCGGGGTCGAACGTCTCCCCCCTCGCCGCGCCGCTCTTTCCGTTCAGAAAGGCCGCTGCACCGGCGTCGAGTTTCTCCCCGCTCCCCGCTCCCCGCTCTCCACTCCCCGCTCCCCACGCCCCACTCCCGACAAGCTCGTTCACCGACATCCAGCGCAAGCCGGCCAGCCCCGGATTGTGGACCAGACACCGCTCCCGATCCGCCATGACCTCGTCGGTCGTGATCAAGAGGGTCGCGCCCGAGTCGGAAACAATCGAGGCGAGCACCGGGTTCGGCCGCCCCAGGCGCTGATAGGCAACCGGCACGCCGACCACGCCGGCCCGCAAACAGCCGAAGAGGCCCTTGAGAAACTCCACGCCGGCGGGAAAAAACAAGATCGCTCGGTCCCCGCGCTGGCAATTCGCCAGGAGCGCCACACCCAGACGACGGGAGTGATCCTCCAGATCGGCGAACGTCAGCCGGACCTCCGCCTCGTCCCCGTCGGCCAGGAACGTGTATCCTTTCGCAGCCGACGCACCCGCCGATCGGCGTCGGAGCAAATCAACCAAGCTTGATTCGGCAATATTGTAGAAGTCCCGCATCGATGTAATCTGCGAAAGATACGAAGTGCTATCCGCCTAAGTAGTTAGCTCGGAATTCAGAGGATCTGACGAATATGCGCAATTTGTTTAGTCTCTAGTATATCACGCGGGAATTAACGAGTGGGTGTCACGGGCGATCTGAAGGAAAGAAACAACATAACCGAAGGTTCGTTCCCATGGGCCGAGCGCTCGTGACGGGTGGATCGGGATTGATTGGCAGTCACTTGGTCGAGCATCTGCTGTCGGAAGGGGATGAGGTGCGCGTTCTCCTGCGCAACGCCAGCCGCCCGGGCTGGCTGAGTTCAACGAGGGTTGACATCGACGTGGTGGCTGGCGACATCACCGACTTGACGGCGCTCGAGCGTGCGGTGCAGGGGACGGACGTGGTCTATCACGTTGCCGGTCAGAACGCTGTCCTTTTCGGAGGAAGGCTTCAATCAGGTCAACCAGACCGGCGCGGCAACTGTCGCGGCCGCCTGCGCGGGCCGGACAACTCCGCCGGTCATGGTGGCAGTTTCGTCGCTGGCGGCCGCGGGGCCGTCGTCACCGGGCCGCCCGCGGGTCGAGGCCGATCGCCCGGGCCCGATCACGGCGTATGGCCGCAGCAAGCTGCGGGGCGAGGAGACCTTGCGGAAATATGCGAGCCAAGTGCCGCTCACGATCATCCGGCCCCCCACCGTTTTTGGCCCTCGGGAACGCTATCTCTTGCGGATGTTCAAGCTGGTTTCACGCGGATGGCACGTCACGGTCGGGACCGGCGCGCTCGAACTCTCGCTCGTCGAGGTGCGCGACCTGGCAGCGGGTCTTCGCCTGGCCGCCGCGCACGGCCGCCGATTGGCAGAGGCCCCGGAAGAGCCGTCAACCGGCGTCTACTTCCTGGCTCAGCCCGAACACCACACCCTTGATGCGCTTGCCGCCCTCATGGCCACGGCGCTCGATCGCCCGGCGCCAAGGCCGGTTCGCGTGCCGCTGTTCGTCGCCTGGGGTGTTGCCGCGGTTGCCGAGGCCGCTGCGCGGATCCGCCGCCAGCCCGGTTTCGTCTCCTTTGACAAGGTGCGCGAAGCGAGCGCCGGTAGCTGGGCCTGCTCCCCGGCACGAGCCGAGCACGAACTCGGGTTCAGGCCGCGCCCCGATCTGGCCGAGGGGCTGCGCCACACGGCAGCGTGGTACTGGGAAAAGGGCTGGCTCAATCAACGCCTTGCCGACTTGCCTTGATTGACTCGCAACGCCAGCGGGGCGTACCGCGTCTGGAGCTCGTCCTCCAATTGCAGTGCCGTCTCAGGCGTGAACCGCCGCAGAGCCGCTAGCATGATCAACGACTTGCTGTATTTCACCGGCGTGCCCTGGGGCAGCCTCGCCAGTGCAAAGGCATCGGCCGCGGGTATGCCAAACGTGAATTTCCGAGCGTCAACGCTCAAAACTCGATCCTCATGCATCTGCGGCGGAAGCATCTGGATGGCATTGTCGGCCAGCGTGTATTGATCCGTGCCGTCGCGGCCGAGCAGCCACACGAAAGCCGTCAACTGGCCCGTCAGAGGCGCGACCAGGATCACGTGGCGAATGACCATCTGACGGTGCTGATTCGTCCGAAGCATGATCGCGTTGACATCGAAAACGTGCATCGTACGGGTGCGTGCAACCTGGCGCATGTCGGAGCTGAGGATCCGATCGTTCTCCCTCATCACGGCGCGTCCGATGATTCCCACATCGGCGCCAAAAGTCTGATCGCTCGTGACGATCAAGTTTCGGCCCTGAACGTTGGTCGCCATGCCGATTGCGACATGCTCGAGAAAATACCGCTTTTCCTCCGCGTCGCCATTTCCCTCCGTGCGCACGTTGGCCAGGACCGTGAAGGAGAACATGCTCCCAAAATGAATCGCCGCCTTCGGGATTGCATCGACATCGCCAACGCCGATGCGAGGCTTTGCGAGCAGAACCAGGTGCGACCACCCCTGGGGCGGCGCATCGCCGATCTGTGTACCCGGCTTGATCCATTGCACCCTGCGCGGAGTGACGTCCGTCCATGCCGCAGCCCGCGTGCCGGGAGCTAAATCGCGCTGCCCATCGTCGCCACGAACACGCGGGCTGATCGCTAAGACCAGCAATGGGGCGAGGATACGACAGACGTCCATTCTGTGCATGAGGGCTCTCCGTAAGCCAGTAAAACCGGACCGGTCGGATCGTCCTCCGGACGAATGACGGAATCCTATCCCTGGGACCCAAAAAAGTAAAGTTAACCCCGCTCGCCGCCGACAGGCCGCTTTCCCGAGTATGGATGGACCGAGAGCGATGCTGCGGGAGAAACGCTCTCCGGCCATGGTAGCCAATGAGAGCCAGTGAGAGGAATCCACTGGTTTTTTTCCGTTTTGCCCTCCCGCGGTTCTCAGCCCCGGGCTCAGGGCTGGCCGGCAAGCCCTCGAGGGGCAAGGAAATGGGGATTTGAGCTTAACCACGAATAAGACGAATGTTACGAATGGGAGAACCGTCTTTTGAGGGCCTGGTTCAGAATCGACCTTTTTCCCCGCGAAGTCGTCGTCCGAATACGAGCCCGAAGCGCCAGCGAGTGGGTGTACTTAACTTGCATCAGTTGGCTTCGTTCGGCGCATTTTCGCCGATTTCGCCCGTCCCGCTCAGCTCATCGTCGTGATTCTCCACGCCGTCTGGCAGTTGAAAGGAGCATCCAGTCGTGCATCGTAGGCCAGGGTACTCGGCACATACATGCCATACGTGCCATACATGCCATACTTGCGCGCTCCTGCGCGCGACAAGACCAGAAACGACGAGTATGTGCCGGGTATCGGGTTGGACGCTGAAACAACCGTTCCAATTCAGGCGTGGTTCAACCTCAGCATTTTCGGAGGTGGCAAGAGGCTGGGTGGCTGCGGTCGAGCTGGCGACAGCCAGCGAGCCCCCAGTTCGGAGGCCTCGGACCTGGGGGCGTCGCCCTTCGGGCCGACCCCAGCCGCCCCTCGGGTGTTTCCCGCTTTGAAACCGTGCCCGGGAACGGACCGCGCGCGACTGCTGGACTTTGCTGAAGGAGACGCTCGTGCCGTGCGCCAGGTTGGGGGCTAAGCGGCGCAGCTCGTTAGGCGGCCATCCGCGGCAGCTCGGGCAACTTCGCGCGGCGTGCCGCGCTCCCCTCGCTGCGCCACGCCCCTTGTCAAGTCGGCGAACGAACTCCGGAATTTGCCGTAACTCGAATCAAATCTTGTGCTTCCACGATACTCGTGGATTCAGCGAAATTGGCTTCGTTCGGCGCATTTTCGCCGCTTTCGCCCGTCCCATTCATCTCGTCCCCGTGCTGCTCCACCCCGTCGGGCTCGATCACGTGTGTGCGCTCGAGACGATCGTCCTGGCACTCTCCGACGTCATTTTGCGCCTCGCCGATCGCCATCCACTTGCACAATCGATCTTCAAAGGCACACGATTGCTCTCACGATGAGAAAAAATGAGACAATCTGAGACGTTTTCGAAGGGCCCCGGTCCCATCTCGCAACGTTCGCCAACGAAATCCCTCGGAGATCGGCGGCGGAGTGGGTTCTCGTCATAAGTTGCTTGTCCATTCGTTCTTGTGTCGTCAAATTCGGCCGATTCCAGCCCCTCACGAGCCCCGCGAATCGGGCTCCTGAATCGCCTCGGCGCGACTCGTCGTCGATCGAGATGTCTCACGTTCCGCCGCCGCAGACTTGCAGAGTTTTAACCACGGAACACGCAGCGCGGCCGAGCCGCAACCAGATGGCCAGGGAGGGAATTCGGATTCTTAACCACGAAAGGCACGAAAGGCACGAAAACGGAAAGAATGTCAAGTTGGCGGTGCAGCACGATCAGCGTCCCCTGTCGAAACCAGTCCAATTTGACCGGAGAGGGAATCCGGATTGGTAACCACGAATAACACGAATCTTACGAATGGGAGAGCGGCCTGTTGGGATCGTTTGGCGAACCGGTTGTGATCGTATGTCCTGACAAGCACTTGCTAGTCCAGGCTTCGATATTGATTCGTGAGATTCGTGGTATTCGTGGTTAATCCGTTCGCGTCAGCGGTGCAACCGACACCGAGGTGAAAGTAGACCGGGCGCTTCTCTGTGTCGCAATTCGTTCCGTGTCGATCGGCACTTTCCGTGGTTGAAAAAATCGAGGAATTCTCAACGACGGACAGCGGAGCGGGGCCAAGCCGCAACCAAATTGCCCATCTATACAATCTGCGCGCGCGCAAAGAAATCGAACGTTAGTAGAACAGACCACGAAACAAAAGGCCGGACCGCCTATCATGCAGCAGACGTCCCTTACCGCCGCGACCAGCTCACGACATACTGGGCACATACTCGGCATACTGGGCACGCTTCTGCGCCGCGCTCAGTATGCCGAGTATGTGCCGAGAATGCGGTTTGACGACGGAAAAACCCGTCCAACTCACCGTTCCTGCCAGATCGCAACAACCGCTCTCGGCCCGGCTGCCGTCTTAACCCTCGCGTCCGCGACTTTCGCCATGATCGACAGGACCGGGTCAAACTGCACGAATCCGATCGCCTTGACGCGGACCGGAATCTAGACAGGGGGTATCGATAACCGACCGTCGTGTTACCTCAAAAAGGGCCGTTTTGAACCATGCCTACAATTGGCATCATTCAACTTCAGCGTGTTTGCAGGTGACAAGAACTGATCACACTCAATCAATCAGTCACCCGCCGCCTACCTTCCACCCGAAACGGTCATTGTCTCGTTCCTTTCCGCCCCGGCGCGTGAAAAAATAGTCGAGCCCCGCGCGGAATCGACACACTTTATCCGTCTACATCAATAGGCAACCGGAATGGACGGGACCCCGACCGGCCTGCCGCCGTTGGAGCGGTACCGCGAGTACCTCGAGTTGATTTCGCGCGTTCTTCTAGACCCAAAGCTCCGTCGCAAGCTGGACCCGAAGCTTCGACGCAAGCTCGACCCAAGCGACGTGGTGCAGGAAGCCATGCTCCGAGCAATGCGAGCGATCCACCAGTTTCGAGGGACCACGGAAGAAGAGTTGAGGGCCTGGCTGCGAAAGATCCTGTCGAACACGCTCACTGACCAGTACCGCGCCTTCACCGGCGCGACCCGAGACGTAAACCTGGAGAATTCACTCCAAGAAGCCCTGAAGCGCTCGTCGGAGCGACTGGAAACCTGGCTGCATGATCCCTGTTCAGGCCCCGAGGAAAAAGTCCTCAGGGAGGAACAACTCGATCAACTGGCCCGAGCGATCAACCACCTACCAAGCGACCAACAGACCGCCGTCGAGCTCCATAATATCCATGCATACACAATCGCCGAGATCAGCCAGCAAATGGGCCGCTGAGTCAAGTCCGTCGGCGGGCTGATCGATCGCGGAGCCAAAGCGATTCGCAGGCGGCTGAGCGAGGACTCGTCTCCCTGATCACGACCACAAAATACCGGAGGGATTTAACCACGAAACAGACGAAACACACGAAAAAACCTAGCGATTGCTTTGAGATACATAACACCATGGTCAGCCGTTACCAGCAGCCAGTTCCCCTTTCGTGTATTTCGTGTTTCTCAGCGTCGCAACCACCGAAGGAGCAACCAGACAATGACCTTACAACGGATGGCGCAGGATGGCAGACGCCCGGAATGAAGGCCATCGGACGAATTGACCTCGGATTTAGGATTTTCAACCACGGACAGCACGGAGGGCCACGGAAAATGGGGTTACTTGAATCTCGGCCGAGTTGGCGACGAATCGTCAGTCGCGCAGCGGGTGCTGACATGAAAGTGGATCAGATTGGTCTGTCTGCTGGAATCTATTCCGTGTCAACCCGTGCTGTTCGTGGTTAAAACTTCCCATCGACAGTCGGAAGAATTGATATCAGATTCAAGATTCTCAACCACGGCCAGCACGGAGGGCCACGGAAAAACGAACGTTGTTGTGATCCGACTGGACCACGAGCGCCGGCGCGACTTGGCACCTCCTCCCTACGTGAAGGTAATGGGCAGCAAGACAATGTCGCCGCGCCGCACCCTCATGGCTTCTTGTGAGCATCGTAGTCGTTGTCGGCATCCAGGTCGGGATCGTCCCAACCGGCAGCGGCCGCCGACTTGGCCATGAGCGGATAGAGATCACGAGGATCGAAATCCTCCCCGTCGGCGAACAGGGCGCTCAGATTCGGAAGACGCAATGAACGAGACGGAGGAAGAGATTGAGCAGACTGCCGAGCAGGTGGTGGACGCCACGCTCAAGGTGCACCGCGCCTTGGGGCCGGGCCTGCGGGAATAATGGGTTATGAGCCGGTTGGTCGACTTTCTTGGCGCTCTTTGCGTCTTGGCGGTGAAGTTCTCTTTTCAGAGTCGAGACCGGCGGCACCATCCTGATCCTTGAGGACCGAATCAGAATTACCTTCGATCGTCGAAGTCAAAATCCGGTTCTTCGTGCGGCGGCCGTGCATCGCGACCTGACGTGTCGTGCAATCTTGCAACGATAGCGACCCTCGGAGGTGGCCCCGCTACCCTTTCAGTTGCGCAGCGCTCGGCCCTTTCCGTTTCGGCCGGCCTTGTCCGACGACTCTCAGATTTGCCGCCATCATCGAGGCTTCGGCATATTCAACGCCGATATCTCTGACGCCTCTCAGGTACTCATAGACCGCCGATCGCGACAGGGTTCCACAGTGAGCGCGGGCTTTCTTCCATCACTCATAGCGCGTGATCCCGTAATCGTCGAGCGATTCCAAATTAGTGAAAGAGCTCAACGGCTTAAATCACAGGACGGCCAAGCCGAAACTGGGCGTTCTCGCCCGGGATCCGGACCGCTCAATCTCTGAAAACTCAGATGTAAGGAGGCGATCTTCACCACGGAAAGCACGGATCAACACGGAATGAATCTCAACAGACGGGAGAATCGGATCACCTTTCACGTCGGTGTCTGTTGCAGGAGTCGGCGGCTAGCGGGGATCTCGTAGTCGTCACGCTCGCGTGACGGCAGTCCATCACGCGGAGATGCACGAATCAGATTCTTCCCCTTTCGTGTCTTTCGTGTGTTTCGTGGTTAAGAATCCGAATTCCCTCCCTGGCAGTCTGGCTGCGGCTCGGCCGCGCTGCGCTGCGCTTTCCGTGGTTAAGAATTCTTCAAACAGGCGGCAGATCGCGACGGCACTTGTGTCCATGACATTCTTGGTCGAAGATAGTGCCGCCAGGAATGTTGATTACCCTCAAGGGAGCCAGTCATGCGGATCCTCGTTGCAATACTCACCGTCCTCGCGGCGGCGCCGGCTCAAGCCGGCAGTACGACACGTTACACAGTCCTGTTCCAGGGCAAACCTTCCGGGGCGCAGACCACTCAGGTTACCGACGACGGTACGGTCACCGTCGATTACAGCTATCGCGACAACGGCCGGGGGCCTGACCTCAAGGAGGAATTCACGCTTGCTCCCGACGGCACAATTCTGCGGTATTCGGCCCAAGGCAAGTCAACTTTCGGAGCACCGATCGACGACTCCTTCACGCGCCGGAACGGACGCGCCGAATGGAAGTCGCTTGCCGATCAGGGCGGCGCAAACGGCTCGAACCCAGCGGCCTACGTACCGGTGGAACCGTCGCCGGAAGTCCTCATGCGAATCGTTCGGGCCGTGGCATTGCGGCCGGGGCGGCACCTTGCGGCACTGCCCGGCGGTGAGCTGGCGGTCGAGAAAATCGCTGACGAGCATCTCGAGCGGGAGGGCCAGACCCGCGAATTGGCACTATATGCGCTGACCGGGATGGAAATCGAGCCTTTCTACTACTGGGCAACGGGCGCACCCGATCTCAAGTTTTTCGCCTGGATCGTTCCCGGTTGGGCACAGGTCATCGAGTCGGGCTGGGAACCCCTGGCCGCGACCCTGGAACGCCGCCAGGTTGAAGCGGACAACAAGCGCCTGCGCGACCTCGCCACGAGGGTGCGCCACCCTCTGCCCGAGCCGATTGTCATCCGCAACGCACGCGTGTTCGACGCCGAGCACGCACAACTCGGGCCGGCGCGGGATGTGTATATCCACGGCGGGCGCATTGCCGCGCTCTACGAGACCGGCTCACCCGCCCAGGCAGCGGCCACCGTTCTGGACGCCGGCGGGCGGGCCCTATTGCCGGCGCTTTTCGACATGCACGGCCACGAAAGGAGCTGGAACGCGGTTCAGCAAATCGCCGGGGGCGTGACAACCGTTCGGGACCTGGGCAACGACAACACCGTCCTGGCAGAGTTGCGGCGCCGTATCGACAGCGGCGAGACGATCGGTCCGCGTATCGTCGCAGCGGGATTCATCGAGGGCAAGAGCGAGTATTCAGCCCGTATCGGGTTCGTCGCGTCGGACATCGAAGAGGTCAAGAAGGCGATTGACTGGTACGCCCAGCGCGGTTATCCGCAGATCAAGATTTATAACTCGTTTCGCCCGGAATGGGTGCCGGCCGCCACCCGCTACGCGCACGAGCGCGGCCTGCGCGTCAGTGGACATGTGCCGGCCTTCATGCGCGCCGAGGACGTTGTACGGCAAGGGTTCGATGAGATCCAGCACATCAACCAGGTCTTTCTCAATTTTTTCGTGAAGTCCAACGACGACACCCGAACCCTGGCACGCTTCTATCTTGTGGCCGACAACGCCCACGCGCTGGCCTTGGACGGGCCCGAGGCACGCGGCTTGATCGCACTCTTGCAGCGTGGACCGACCGTGATCGACCCCACTCTCGCGATCTTCGAGGGGATGTTCGTTCAGCGTCAAGGCGAAATGAACCCGTGCTACGCCTCGATCGCGACGCATCTGCCTGCGGCGCACCAACGGCGCCTGCGCACCAACTCCATGAATGTCACCGATGCCAACGTGGAGCGCTACCGCAAGTCGTACTCCAAAATGGTCGAATTCGTCGGCGTGATGCACCGAGCGGGCATACCGCTGGTCGCAGGCACCGACGACATCGCGGGCTTCACGCTGCACCGCGAGCTCGAGCTTTACGTCAAGGGCGGCATCCCGGCGGGCGAGGCGCTGCGCATCGCCACCTGGAACGGCGCCAAGTACACGCGCACGCTCGACCGCCTGGGCTCGATCACGCCCGGGAAACTGGCCGACCTGATCCTGCTCGAAGGCGATCCAACCCACGACATTTCGGCCGTCCGCAGGATCAACCTCGTGATGAAGGAAGGCGTCGTCTATTATCCGGCCGAGATCCACGACGCGATCGGCATCAGGCCGTTCGCGGCTCGGCTCTTGCCGGTAGCTGCCAAGCCGTGACAATACGCTCGGCCCAGGCGGCCTGGTCGGGTCGTAGGGGCGGGATCACGGCGTCGGTACCGTAGCGAATTTCCCTCGCGTAGGGGCCGGCGTCGTAGCAGCGGTCGAAGACCGACTGGAGGTCGAGCGTCACCGAAGGATCACCGGGAAGAAGCGGGATCGCTATCGGCGGGAGGCGATCCTCCAGGCGGATCGGATAGACGTAGAACGTTTCGAGATCGTCAAAATCGTGAACCGAGACGTGGTAGTCGAACGGCCCACACTCGGCGATAGCTCGGTCGAGCGGGACCGCCGTAATGTGCTCGCCGGCGCGGAGCAGGTCAATCTCGACCAGATGGACCTGGCTCGCCAGGATCTCTTTTTGCTTGCGCTTGTAGAGATCGCGCCCGTGCGCGCCGGGCGTCTTGTTCGTCTGGCTCAGGAATTCGAGGGAGGTGACGAGCCGTTTGCCTTCGTTAATGCCCACGTAGATCTCGACGAATGGCTCGCGGAATTCGTCGTGCGGGACCCTCACCGCGACGGGCCGCGCGACGGGGGGGACGGCGACGGCGACGGCCATCGCTTCGACAGGTTCCAGGCGGCGCGGCGACGGCCCACCGGTTCGGCGCACCTCAACGTCGGGTCCAATCGAACGGCGTGAAACCTCGATCCACACGCGGCGACCGAGCGCTGCGAAATAGGTGGCCGGCAAGCTCGCCTGGAGGGCCTCCCGAAGGTACGTAATCGCGCTGTCGTGGAAGTCCGGGAAGATCTCCGGGTTCTCTAAGTAAGGGTCCATGCCGGGAAATGGTGAAGGCATCGCAATCCTCCATGGCGTGGGTAAACGTCCGCATCATTCTACGTCGGGATCGCCGCTCTTCCAACACCTGCGAGCTCTAGTCCCGATGATCATCACCCGGCTCGGGCAGCGCCAGCCGCCCGATGCCGCTCGTCCGCCGCATCCAAGCGCTCGTCTGCCAGTTGTCCACTGGCGTTGTGTCCGAAATCACTGGCGGTAGGGCGAGCACGAAGTGGCGCGCGAGGGCATTGACGAACGGCTCGTACATTCCGCGCAGCTCAACCACCTTCTGGAGAACGGCCTCCTTATCGCGCAGCTCCATGCCGGCCGCTCGCAATTCCGCGCAGACGCTCCAATTGCTCCTCGGACAAACGGACGGGGTCGGGCTCGATCGGCGGCACGTAGTAGACTTGTGCCAGATCCACGACGGCGTGGCGGGCGGTTGCAAACGTCAGCTCCGCCTGGTACGGGTCGACGTTCTTCGCCGCTGCGATCACGATCGTCGTGGTATCGAGGATCGCCGTCAGCGCGGCCAGCCACGACTGGTTGTCGTGCTGCGATCGGTAGTAGGAGAGAACCGGGAATGAGACGTGACTTTCGAGCACTTCGGCTGCCCAGCGTTCCCATTCCTCCAGGAAGCGATCGAGCATCGCGAAATGGTGGTGCCGCCCGAGCCGAATGAGGAGTTGGGCGGCTGTCGGCGGCGAGCCCGCGCGGGCATCGAGGAGCGAGATCGTGACCTCGCGGCGCGAGAACGCCTGATACAGCACGGGCAAGTAGCTGATGACCACGGCCAGAAAGCCGAAGCCGATACCACCCTCTGCGACCGTCACGAACCGCCCGAGCGGTCCAACCGGCGTGAAATCGCCGAATCCGAGCGTGAAGAAGGTGACGCCACTGAAATAGAGATAGTCGGAAAAGGCGGCTCCTCCATCCTGCGAGCGGACTTCCAATCCGAGCGACCATTGCAAGAGGGCAAAGCCAAAGATCAAGCCGACCGCCCACGCGACGATGAGTAGCACTACAGACAGCGGACCGAAGGAGCTCAAGAGCGCGTTCCGCCACTTGCCTGGCCGCATCAACCGCGCGAGCTGCGCCCAGGGCGGCCACGAGTAGACGTAGAATAGGCGCGCAAACCGGAACTGGTGGGCGATGCGCCGCGGCAAGAGCATCGCCTCGAAGGCATCCACCAGGACCCAAGCGATCAGAGCCATGCTCATTGCCGCGGAGAAGTAGGACATTGAACCATCCCGTATCTATCAAGAATTAACGGCCGAACGCTGCATGCCGCAACCAAGAGGTCGGGGGACAGAGCCCCCTCCTACAAAGATAACCTCGGCGCGTCGAAGACGGCATTCCCACGCGGAGCATGGGAACGAGATCAGATCAATTTGTGGGCTATCCGCAGGTTTTCGCGATTTTAACGGTATCGTCCTTCGCGCGGCTCCAGCAAGTTCGCAACGTCAGCGATGTCCTGCTCCGTCAAGTGATAGATATAGATCGAATGACCGATCGGCGGGCCGATCGGTTGGAATCGGCGAAAGTAGCCGAATCCGTTTTTCTCCTTGACGTTCCAGGCCGGCGACCAGGCTTGCGGGGCCTTGTCCAAGGGCGCTGGATCGTAGTACCGCCAGGGCAGACCATAGAGGGCGGTGGCGCTCACCGCGTAATAGCCCGGCGTCAGACGTCTGGCTGGGCCGATCAAAGCCGGACTGGGGCGCAGCATGGCCTCGAATGTGCCCGGCAGCGGCGGAGGCAGAAACCAGTTAAAGGCCTCCCCGCGCTGCGCGAGGATCGAAGGGTTGATCTGACCGAAATACACCAGGCCCAGCGGTTGGCCGGGAATCGTTTTCTCGCACCAGTCGCGCAGGCCAACCAGGTCCTGGCCCCAGTCGAGATTGCTGTCGATCAGGCGGGCCGGAACGCGGTCTGGACCGCCCGACACCAAGTTAAAATAGGTGAGGTAGTGGGGATGGATCCAGGCGGTCGCGGCCACCGTCGAACCGAGCGAGCAAGCCGCTACCCCTCGCATCAGGCGCCTCCAAGGAACGGCAAGGCCCTCAATCCACGGCACGACTTTGCCCGTCGCGATGAAGACATAAGGCGCAATCGGCAACACGTAGCGCAGGCCGAGGTTGATGTCCGTGAGAAAGCTGATCACGGCCAGGATGACGACCGGCACGATTAATAGCGCGACCTCATTAAACCAGTCGATTCTCGATCGCCTGACGCCCACAAGGAGAATCGACGACAGGACCACCAGGAGCCACGTCCCTTCCGGGACCTTGTAGGCCAATGCCAGGAAGTAGTAATACCACCAGCCTCCGTCGCGCAGCTCGCCGTTGAGATAGACGCGATAACCCAACGATTTCTCGTAGAAGGATTCCGGACCGGCCAGCTCGCGAGCGATCGAGCCGGGCTCGCTCTTTTCCCTTGCCCATGCGGCGCCGAATCGTTCGGGGATGCCTTCGGTCTCGATCTTCTGTTCATCGAAGCCCAGGATATAGTGTTCCGGCAAGGGGGCGGGCAGCCGGTCGAGCCAGGTCCCGCGGAAACGATTGACGCGGAATTGCCAGGTCAAATCGAACAAAATATTGCGGACGTTGTGGGGCCGTCTCGTGCCGGGCGTGACGGGCCTGGTGAGAGCACGCGAGCCGAACTCAAATCGACCGAGGGGGATCCCGACTCCCTCAAAAAGATAGCCCGCATCGATCGTGAGCACACTGCATCCCACGATCGCGACGGCGGCAATGACGCCATGGCCGATATGGCGCGGCCACCTGCCTCTTGGGATGGCCAGTAGCAGACGCATCAGCCAGAGGAACGGCCAGACGGCGTAGAGCACCAGCATGCTAAATTTGGTCAACTGGGCGAGCCCCAGCACGATCCCCGCCAGGAAGCCCCATTTCCAGGTTCGCTCCTGTAGGAATCGCCAGAACAGATAGGTCGCCGCCACTCCGATCGCCGTCGCGCCCAGGTCTGAAGTGACCAGCCGGGCGTGGGCCAGGATGTTGGGGCAGAAGACCCAGAGCGACAGGCTCAGGAGCCCGCCCCAAGCGCCGTACAGCCGTCGCGACCAGGCGAAGACGGTCAATCCGCCTAAGATGGAAAACAGGGGCATCATCAGCCGGGCGAGCCGGAAAAGCTCGAAATAGCGATCGGCGTTGAGAGCGGCGAACTCGTGGCCGAAGTTGACTTGCGAGGGATCGGCACTCCGCCAGTTGTCGGTGAAGTACAAGGGCTTGACCACCGGCTTCGCCATGACGACGGGCAGCGCCGCGACCAGCTTGACCAATGGCGGGTTGTGATGATAAAGGCGGAACGTCCCCTTTTGCCAGTAACTCACTCCCGCCGGCAGATGGAGCACTTCGTCGACCGTTGGATTCTCGAGGATCAAGCTGCGAGCCGCCAGGCCGTAGTGCAAGACGAGCAGGGCGAGCACGGCGAGCGCGGTGGCGATGCGCGGCCTGCGGTGCACAGCGCTTGGCGTCTCATGCTCGGGCGTGCCTGGCGTAGGAAGCGTGGATTCGGCAACGGCGGTACGGCTCCGCTGCCGCGCAGCGCTCTGTCCCGGTTTGGAGGCAGGAGTTCTGGTGCGGGTCGCTTTACGTGCCACGCAGGATCTCCGGCTTCTTACGCCCCCTGAGCAAGGGGGGGAGGAAACATGGCGCTCGCCCAGGCTGCGCATTGAGTATGGGGCGACTCCAGTAGTCCCACACGGGCGATCTGTCATCAACGCACCCCAGAGTCTCCGGGTACGGCGTCGGTCTCCGCGCTTTCATTCTCGCTCGTTGTCCTTCTCACGCCTGCTGCGCGACCAGGCCGCTGATCTTCTGGAACGACTCGCGCAGGTCGCGATAGAGCTGGCCGAAGACGGCGTAGGCGCGGTCGTACTGGGCTTTGGCCCTGGGGTCGACCGTGGTCGACTCGACGACTCGGATCGTGGCGTCGCAGGCTTCGGGCACGGTGGCGAAGCCGCCGGTGCCGACCTGGGCGAGCAGGCCGGCGCCGAAGGCGGGCCCTTCGGTCGAGTTGAGCGTGTGGACGTCAGAGCCATAGACGTCGGCCTGGATCTGGCGCCAGAGCGCGTTGCGCGCGCCGCCGCCCGAGACGCGGATCTGCTCGATCGCAACCCCCATCTCGCGGATCAGCTCGAGGCTGTCGCGCATGGCAAACGTGGCCCCTTCGAGCAGGCTACGAATCATGTGGGGACGGCCGTGGCGCACGGTCAGGCCAATCCAGGCAGCCTTGGCGTCGGGGTCGAAGTGGGGCGTCCGTTCGCCGGTCATATAGGGAAGGAAGAAGAGGCCCTCGGCGCCGACGCCGGCCAAGGCGGCCTCGGCCGTGAGCAGGAAGTAGGGGTCGTCGCCGCGCTCCCTGGCCAGCGCGACCTCGGCCTTGCCCAGCTCGTTGCGGAACCACTGAAAGCTGCCGCCCGCCGCCAGGACAACGCCCATGACGTGCCACGCTCCCTTGACCGCGTGACAGCCGCGCTGGAGCCGGCCCAGGGGGTCGAAACCCAGTGTATCGGCGTGCGCGAAAACGACGCCGGAGGTTCCCATCGTCGCCGAGACGACCCCTTGCCGCACGATGCCGTTGCCGACGGCCCCGGCCGGCTGGTCGCCGCCGCCGCCCACAACCGGCGTGCCCGGAGGCAGCCCGGTCGCCCTCGAGCCCAGCTCGCTCACCTGGGCCGAGACTTCCTGGCTCTCATGACAGGCCGGCAAGAGTGCTTGATCGATTCCCAGCCGATCCAGGAGCGGCCGGCTCCAGCGGCGATTGGCGACATCCAGAAGCAGCGTCCCCGATGCGTCGCTCACCTCGGTGGCGTAGGTGCCGGTGAGCCTGTAGCGGACATAATCCTTGGGAAGCAGCACCTGACGCACCCGCTCCCAGTTCTCTGGCTCGCGGTTGCGCAGCCAGAGCAATTTGGGCGCCGTGAATCCGGTGAGCGCCGGGTTGGCGACCATCCGGATGAGCGCCTCGCGGCCGCCGGCCTTCTCTTCGATTTCGTGGCATTCGGCCACGGTCCGTTGATCGTTCCAGAGGAGGGCCGGCCGGATGACCTTGCCCGCCTGATCGAGGAACACCGACCCGTGCATCTGGCCGCTGAGCCCGACGCCCGCGACATCGGCGGGACGGAATTTCCCCGCCGCCAGGACCTCGCCGATGGTCTGGACAACCGCCTGCCACCAGTGCTCGGGATCTTGCTCGGACCACCCTGGCCGGGGATGGTTGCAAGGGTAATCGGCCGACGCGCCGGCCAGGATCCGGCCGGTCTCGTCGATGACCAGGGTCTTCGTCCCGGACGTTCCAATATCAATGCCCAGGGTGATACTCACGACCCGACCTCCCAGCGCTCCCCGCACGACAGAATGCGCGGCACGACCCCGCTCTGGAGCCGCGCGCCAGGGCCGCAAACTCCGCGACGGGGACCGTGTTGAAGGTAAACATGTCATAATGATGCGCCACGACGAATCGAGGCCCGATTTCGCCAGCCAGGTCAACGGCCTCGGCGGCCGTCATGTTACCGGGCACGCCCCGCGCCGGGTCACGGCCATTGATCGGCAGAAAAAGCACGTCGAACGCCTCGGGACCAAGGTGCTCCGGCAGTCCCGGATAGGCCAGGCTGTCACCGCTATGGTACAGCCGCAGCCCCTCGGCCTCGATCACGAACCCCAAATAAAGATGCCGTCCGTGCGAGTCGGTGTCGAGAGTCTCGTGGGCCGCGGGAATCGCCCGGATCGAGAACCCGGCCTTTTCGATCCGATCGCCGGCATCCAGACCGATCAGCCGCTTCTCGGGCAGGCCGAGGCCAAGCGCGTGCTCGCGGATCGCCTCGGGAATCACCAGGATCGCACTTGATCCTGCCAGCAGGCCGGGCAATGTTCCCGGGTCCAGGTGGTCGGAGTGTTTGTGGCTGGCCAGCACGAGGTTGACGCAGCGCAGGTCGCTTCCCTGGAGGGGCGCCCGGGTCATCCGGACGTGAGGCCGATCGGTCGCGGCGTATTTCTCGGTCAAGTGGTCGGAGAGGTAGAGGTCGATGGCCAGCAGGCCCCGGCGCGACTTGATCAAGAAACCGCTCTGGCCCAGCCACCAGACGTTGAGACACCCGGGCGCCGGGACGGATCGTTCCAGCTCTGCGACCAGCTCCGGACCGTGACGCACCGGCTCGATCATCGCTTGATCTCTTTGCGCAAGAGTGCCACCCCTTCGACCATCGAACGGGCCTTGGCGACCGCGACGCGCCGGGCTGTCTGGGAAAAGCCGCAGTCGGGCGTGACCGAGACGCGCCTGGCATCGACGTATTTGAGCACGGTCCGCAATCGCTCCGCCACGAGCTCGGGCGGCTCGACCCAGGTGTTCTTGACGTCGACCAAGCCGACTGCCACGTCCATCGTATCGGGCAGCTCGGCCAGAAGCTCGATCTCGGCCATCTCGCGACTGGCGAATTCGAGCGCGAGCTGGTTGACCTTGGCCCGGCCAAGGTGGGGGAAAAGCGGCCGATAGGACCGGTGGCCCACCGCCCGGGCCCGGTAGTTGCCGAAGCACATGTGCATGCTGATGTAAGCATCCACGCCCTCCACGGTCCGGTCGATCACCTCGAGGAACGCCTCGGGCGCCTGGGGATGGCAGGCGAAGCTGGGCTCGTCGAGCTGAATGAAATCGACGCCGGCCGACACCAGGGCCCTGAGCTCGGCATTGACGATCGGGATCAACGCCCAGGTGACAGCGTCGCGATCGCGGTAGACCTCGCCGCCGTCGATGCAGCCGGCCAGCGTGAATGGGCCGGGCACAGGGACCTTGACCGGCCGCTCGGTGTGGTGGCGGAGACGCGTGTATTCCTCGATGGTTCCCAGACCTTCGGGGGCCTCGAGCGGCGCGACGGCGCGGTAAGCGTCGCGCTGATCGTGGGCGGGCGCTCCAAAATGGCGAGCGGGCGGGATGCGCTCGAGCCCGCGAATGTACTGGTAAAAGCCCAGGTTGAAATCGACCCGCTGCATTTCGCCGTCGGTAATGCGATCGAGGCCGGCCCACAACTGGTCGAAGATCGCCAGCCGCACCGCGTCGCTCGCAGCCTCATCGCGGTCAAACGCCCCGAAGAGGCCGGGGTTTTGTCTCACGTCGGCGGTGAACTTCTCGTACCAGCCGGGCAGCGACCAGCTTCCAATCACGGTGGCGGGGATGAGTGGTAGAGCCATGATGCCGGTCCCGGGGGAGAGCGACTGTCTGAGGCCGATGCCTATTGTCGCCCGGTTTGGGTGGCTTGGGAAGAGGTCGATCAATTGGTCGAGGGAAGGGCTTGCGACACACCCAGGCTCGCCCGCAGCCACGAGGGCGATTCTGACCCGCTGCGACGAGATATCACGGGAAGGGTATTCTCTGTGGGTTTTGACATCTTTCGCGGCGCTACCCGCGCGTAGTAGGCTGGGGTAGTGTCAGTCGAATCTGCCTGACGAATTCACGCCGGTTTTTCGGCTCCGGGGAAGATCGTTGGCGTAAGGAGGTAACCAATTCCGAAAGACGTCTTCCGATGGTACAGGCCCATCCGGGCACCGATGCCGGTCGAGTCGTACGAGCGACTTCCGCGACACCCCTCGTACAAGCTCGAGTACTGGGACGGTCAACTGCGGATCAGCCCCCGGTGGCGCAGCCACAGCTTCTTCCTTGAGCTCCGGCCGCCGGAGGAGTGCCCGCGGGTTGATGATCTGGACGTGGCATCGATCAGACCGTTGGCCGCCAGTGACTGGGAGAAGTTGCCCGAGGTCCTGGCGGCCGCCTTTCGGGATGCGCCGCCCTTGGGGATGCTCGGCAGGCGTTGACGGCTGTGTGCAGTGCGCGACTGGCTGTTGTCAACCCGCGATGGGGGCGAGGGCCCGCTGGTTGGGCCGGCCTGCGTTGTTGCCGTGGACGCTGAGGACGACAATAAGTTACTGGGTGCGCTCCTGGTGACTCTGATGAAGGGCAGCGTGCGTTCCTGGTACGCCAGACTGCGCATCGCGGTCGAGCCGCCTCCGCCGGACCTTGCGGAGGGCCGGGAGCAGTCCCAGATGAGCTGGATCTTCGTGCGGCCCGGTGCGTCCGGCCGGGGGTGGGAACGACGCTCCTGGCAGCGGCAGCTCGTACGCTCTGGAGCTCCGGCTACCGCGAGCTGGCGTCGGCAACGCACTGGGGCAATGTCCCGAGCATGGCGTGGCATTGGCGCAACGGGTTCCGACTGCTGCCGCATCCCGAGTCGGCGCGGCTGCATCAGTCGAGCGGCCGAGATCAGCCAGACTCGTAGTTATTTCTTGTCCCCGCTCTTCGGATTGAACCCGCTTGCCGGAGCCCGGAACGGTCCTCCTTGCGGCCTCGTGTGCGGCGAGATAACATGGCCTCTTGATCAGACGCTGATCGGATTCCGTGGGATCTTTGGATCGTTGGTGATGATCTTCGGAGTGGGGCCTGTCTTACGCTACGAGATGATCACAACCGCCCGCCGGGGCCGGTATTACCTGGCGCGCGTCGTCTATGGCCTGATCTTGCTTTACGTGCTCTGGGACCAGCAGCGGAGCTGGGAGTGGTTCCACGCAATGAACCGGGAGTTCTTCTGGACGACGGGCGGCACGATGGGCGGGTCGCATGAGGAGATCCGCCGCTTCGCCGAGTCGGCGTTTATTCAGTTCGCCGGAGTTCAAGGACTCGTGCTCCTGTGCCTCATCCCGGCCCTGCTGGCCGGCGTCATCGCCGACGAATACCAGCGCAAGACGCTCCATTATCTCCTGGCCAGCCGCCTGTCGAGCGCCGAGATCGTCCTGGGCAAGCTGGCCGCGCGGCTGGTGCACGTGGGGGCCATCGTGGCCCTGGGGCTGCCGGTTGTCAGCCTGCTGGCCCTCTATGGCGGGCTCAATCCCGAGTATGTGCTTTTCTCGTATCTGGGCACCGCGACGACGGTCTTCTGCACCGCCGGGCTGTCGATGTTGATCTCGATTCTCGCAGAGCGGCCCCGCGACGCAATCCTGACGTCATACGGCTTGCTGGCGCTCTGGCTCCTGGGCCCGATCTCGATAGCGGGCGTGGCCCACGAAATTCGCGGACCGCTCTTCTGGATCGGGACGGTCAACGATTGGCTCCTGATCAGTAATCCCATGGTCGTCTGGGGGGAGCTGACCCGAGGTTCCTTCCGGTTCACGACGGTTCCCGCGACCCTGGGCGGAAGGTTCCTCTGGAATTTCTCCGCAATGGCCGCCATACACACCATACTCGGACTTCTGTCTCTCGTCCTGGCGATCGCCGGACTGAGGCCCCTGCGAGGCAGTGTGTGGCCGGGTGGGAAACCACACACGGGGTGGGGATCGCGGCTGGCGGGCGTGGCCCGCTCAATCAGCCGCTCGCAATTGACGGCGCCCGTGTTGCAAAACCAGATTCTGGCTGCCCGGCGGGACCGGCCTCCGTGCGGCGAGCGGCCGATGCTGTGGAAAGAGCGATACACGACCCCAAGCGGCGGACTGAGATGGCTCTCCAGCCCGCTGATTCTGATTTTCTGCAGCGTGGCTCTGGGATGCTATCTCCTGGACGTGACGCAACCGACCGTGGCGGAGCTCGTGCGGGGGTCGCCTACAAATCGGGAACGGACGGAGGTGAATGCGGCCGTCCGCCAGTCGAGCGTCGTGCTGGGAATTCTGGCGATGCTCACGGTGGCGGCTTCCGCATCGGTGAGCTTGACCGGCGAGCGCGAGGGAGATACCTGGGTCAGCCTGGCTACAACGCTTTTGACGCCCATCGAGATCATCGGAGGCAAGCAGTTCGGGGCCCTGTGGAGCGCCCGGCGAATCGGGGTCGCGATCCTCATTGTCTGGATCATCGGCCTGCTCCTGGGCGCGATCGATCTTCTGGGTTTCCTCGCGGCCCTGGTAATCACACTGTGCGGCGCCTGGTTCATTGCATCGATGGGCGTCTTGATCTCGTCGCGCGCGACAAACGGCACACGTGCGCTCGTCGCCACGTTCGTCATCATGTTTGTGACCGGCTGGATCTGGCCGAGGCTGCTCTGGGGCTCGCTGGTATCAGGGCAAGATCTCGCGACGCTGCGATTTGAGCTCGGTAGCGGCCAAAGGGTCGCGGCCAACGCGACCCTCGAGGCCTTGATTGGCTTCGCGATCATGCCAGCCGTCTATACCGGCGCCGCGGGTGTGCTCACGTTGTGGTTGACCGTGAGACTTCGCACGCGATGGGGAGGAAATTAGACGCCGCGCGAGATTAAGCTTGGCGACTTCATCGTTGTGGCGCAGGCGTCCCGCCTGCATTCCCCGTGCGGGCTGGCGGGACGCCTGCACCACAATGGGCAAAGTTGATCGATCCGGGCCCTCGGCAGTACTCGCGCTCAGACCGGCTCGACATCAAGCGTCGTGATCCGACTGCGGCCGTCGGGTCAGGCCGCGCGCCCAATTGATGAGCCGCCGCTCCCAGGCCAATGAGTGAGTGGCATCTTCGTCGACCAGCCAGCGACGGACATCCGCCGCACTGATTGCGATGAAACGGCTCGACTCGGCCGGGGCGTAGGTACCGTCGGCCTGAAGATGCTCGATGACAACTGTTGCACCATCGAACCGCCAGACCTCAACGACTCGAAGCGCCGCGTAGATTCTTTGCCGGACAACCTTGGGAGGAGAAAGGTCGATTTCGATTGCCAGGTCAGGGCTGGGATAGTCGGCGGGGTTCTTGGACTTGCGTGCGAAGGCCTCCCGCACAACGCGCAGTTTCTCGGCGTCGAAGTAATAGGAAAGGTCGGCCTGCAGGCCCCGCTCTGCATCCTCTGTGTCCCAGGTCGTCTCGCCGGTTCTTTCGCGGTCGATGTCCAGGGCCAGCGTCACCACGGTGACGATCTGGCCGAGCAACTCCTTGTACCGCTCGTGAAGATGTCCGGTGGTCATGAGCTCCAGGTCCTTCCCATCGTAAGCCAGCCGCACGTGCTGGCCCTCGCCGATCGCCCCGGAAAGGCACTGATAAACGTGCCGGCCGACTCCCCGAATGACGATCCGCTGATCACCCTCGATCGGGTCGGATCGATCAGGCGCCGTGGGCACGGCCAAGGATCGCGGAACACTCGTGATCGCGGACATCGCATTGCTCCCTCGTTCGACGCAAAGGCATCTTAGTGCGCCATGCTACCCGCTATCGCGGGTTCTTGCCAGGATTCATAGCCTGCTCAGCTTAAGATCGACTTCACGACGCGGCCATGCACGTCAGTTAGCCGGTAGTCGCGGCCCTGGAAACGGAATGTCAGGCGGGTGTGCTCGATCCCGAGAAGATGGAGGATCGTGGCGTTGAGGTCGTACACGTCGACGGGGTCCTTGACGATGTTGTACGAGAAGTCGTCGGTCTCGCCCAGGGTCATGCCCGGGCTTGATTCCGCCGCCCGCCAGCCAGATCGTGAAGCAGCGGGGGTGGTGGTCGCGGCCGTAGTTGGTGGCCGTGAGCTGTCCCTGGGAATAAATGGTCCGGCCGAACTCTCCGCCCCAGATGACGAGGGTGTCGTCGAGCAATCCCCGCGCGCTTGAGGTCCTTGACCAGGGCCGCCGACGGCTGGTCGGTGTCGCGGCACTGGGCGCGGATCTGGCTGGGCAGATCGTTATGCTGGTCCCAGCCCATGTGATAGAGCTGGATGAAGCGCAGCCCCACGCTCGGCCAGGCGGCGAGCCAGCAGGCAATTGGCAGCGTAGCTGCCCGGCTTCTGCACGTCGGGGCCGTACATATCGAGGACCGATCGGGGCTCGTTGGCCAGATCGGTCAGCTCGGGCACCGACGCTTGCATCCGATAGGCCAGCTCATACTGATCGACGCGGGTGAGGATCTCGGGATCGCCGGTCTCGGCGTGGTGCAGGTCGTCCAGGGCAGCGATGTCGTCGAGCATCTGGCGGCGCGTCGGGCGCGAGCAGCCGGCGGGATTGGCCAGATAGAGCACCGGCTCCTTGCCCCCGCGCAGCTTGACGCCCTGGTAGCGCGTCGGCAAGAAACCGCTGCCCCAGAGCCGGTCATAGAGCGGCTGGTCGGTCCGGCCCCGCGACAGCAGCACGACGAACGCGGGCAAATCCTGGTTCATGCTGCCCAGCCCGTAGGCGATCCAGACTGCCCATGCTCGGCCGGCCCGCGAGCTGCGAGCCGGTCTGGACGAAGGTGATCGCCGGGTCGTGGTTGATCGCCTCGGTCTGCATCGAGCGGATCAAGCAGATGTCATCCACGATCTCGGCCGTGTGCGGCAAGAGCTCGCTCAGGAACGCACCGCACTGGCCGTGCTGGGTGAACCGGAAGAGCGACGGCGCCACCGGCAGGCTCTTCTGACCCGACGTCATGGTGGTGATCCGCTGGCCCATCCGGATCGAATCGGGCAGCTCGATCCCGCGCCTGGCAACAAGAGCCGGCTTGTAATCGAACAGGTCGATCTGCGAGGGAGCACCCGACTGAAAAAGATAGATGATGCGGCTGACCTTGGGAGGGAAATGCGGCAGCCCCGCCAGCCCGCCGGTGGCGCCGCCAGGCTGCGGAGGTCGCGCTCCTCCTGTGTCGGCCCGGGCCGACACGCGGTCCCGATCGAGCAGTGAGCCGAGCGCCATCGTGCCCAGGCCGAGTCCCGATCGCCCCAGGAACAGGCGGCGATTGATTTTTTGCGCGAGCTTGAGTTGGTCCACGGTCAGACTCCTGAATCTAAGTGGCACCGCAGAATTCTTTGGGTTGAGAGGGGCGAGGCCCTAGGGCGAAGAATCGGGCCGGCCGCCGTCCGATCGGACCGATCCGACTGATCCGACCGATCCGACCGATCCGGCGGCGGGCGGACTGCCCAGCGCCTTTAGCGGGCCCACTTAGCGTGCGTTGTTTGAGCCGACAACTTCGCATTCCACGTCCGATCTGAAGGGAACCACTTCTCATGAATCTTCCGGCAGAGATAGGCAAGCTCGCCCCAGATAGTGCCAAACCTCCGTTGGGTCACGGGCGGTGTGTGCTCGTTGCGAGAGCAGTTGGGCCCGATCATCTCATGTCACTCCAGGGTGATCGCTTCATCCAGATTCAAGATCACTCCGGCAAGGGCCGCATACGCCCCGAGCTCGGCCGCGTCGGCCTTCTCGTCGACCTCGCTTTCGCCGTGGTGGATCAGTTGACCGGCCGTGCGCGGTCGCTGTGGAAGGCCGCCAGGTATCGATCGAGCCCTTTGCGCAAGACCGCCAATTCCGCCGCGGTGGGCCTGCGCAATTGCACGGCGAAAGGCGAAGGCAATCCGTTCGTCGGGCGTCCGGCCGCCGCGGGCGATCGTGAGCTGGGCCAGGCGGCGGGCGGCTTCGACGTACGTGACGTCATTGAGGAGCTCGAGAGCTTGAAGCGGCGTGTTGGTTCGGGAGCGTTTCACCTGGCAGATTTCGCGGCTCGGCGCGTCGAAGGTGGCCAGGCCGGGATTGGGAACCGTCCGCTTGCGATATACATAGAGGCTGCGCCGGTAGAGCGCGGGGCCCTTGTCCTGGATATAGGGCCCTTCGCCGGCCCCGCCCGCGAGTTCTTCCCAGAGCCCGGCCGGCTGATAGGGCTTGACCGACGGGCCGCCAATCCGCTCGACCAGAAGGCCCGCGATGCAAAGTGCGTTATCGCGCACCACCTCGGCGGAGAGCCGGTAGCGCGGGCCGCGGGCCAGCAGCCGGTTCTCCGGGTCGCGGGAGGCCAGGTCCGTCGTGACGTGGGACGACTGCCGGTAGGTCGCGCTGGTCACGATCAAGCGGTGAAGCGCCTTCGTGTCCCATCTCGCGCGGATCAGCTCGGAGGCCAGCCAGTCCAGCAGATCGGGGTGTGAGGGGGGCTCGCCCTGGATCCCGAAATTCTCGGCGGTCTTGACCAGTCCGACGCCGAAATGATGCTGCCAGATCCGGTTGGCGGCGACCCGGGCCGCCAGTGGGTTTTCGGCCGAGGCGAGCCAGCGGGCCAGGCCCAGTCGATTGCGCGGCAGGCCTGGCGAAAGCGGCACCAGGCAGGCCGGCACACCCGGGTCGACCTTCCGGCTGATGTCAGGCATATCATAGCGGCCGCGCTTGAGCACGTAAGTCGGCCGCGGCTTGGCTGAATCTTCCATCACCATGACCGAAACGATTCCCTTCCTGTACTCTTCTTCTTGCTTGGTGAGCTTGGCGATCTGATCCTTTGCTTTCTGCGCCTTGGCCGAGGCGATCGCGATCTTGAAATCGCTCAGCCGCCGCTCGTCTTGGGGCTTCGGCAGCATTACCAGGGGGGGCACATTGCCGCGCGTCTCGGTATATACGCCCTGCTCGTTGACGCTGTTGAAGAAGCCGAAGAACTGGTAAAACTCGGTCTGGGTGATCGGGTCGTACTTGTGGTCATGGCAACGCCCGCAACCCATAGTCAGGCCCAGAAAGACCGCGGCCGTGGTTTCGACCCGGTCGATCGCATTTTCGACCCGCCATTCCTCATCGATCGAGCCGGCCTCGGTAACCGTCCGGTTATTGCGATTGAAGCCCGTGGCGATCCGCTGCGCGATCGTGGCGCTCGGCAGGAGGTCGCCGGCAAGTTGCTCGATCACGAACTGATCGAAGGGCTTATTCTGATTGAACGCGGCGATCACCCAGTCGCGCCAGGGCCACATCGTCCGGGCGAAGTCGTTTTGATAGCCGTTGGTATCGGCGTAACGAGCCCCGTCGAGCCAGTCCGTGGCCATCCGCTCGCCGTACGCGGGCGAAGCCAGCAAGCGCTCGACCACGGCCTCATAAGCGCCGGGGCGAGGATCGGCCAGGAAGGCGTTGACTTCCTCCGGCGTCGGCGGCAGCCCAGTCAGATCGAGGGAAAGGCGTCGAATCAACGTGGCGCGTCCCGCCTCGCCGGACGCCTTCAATCCCTCGCTTTCCAGGCGGGCCAGGATGAACGAATCGACGGGATTCCTCGCCCATGACCCGGCGCGGGCCGCGGGCGGACTTGGCCGGCTGATTGGCTCAAACGCCCAGTGCCGTCCCCATTCGGCTCCCTCATCGATCCATCTCGTCAACATCTCGATCTGGTGCTGCGCTCAGCTTGTGTCCCGATTTGGGCGGCGGCATCACCAGGTCAAGCTCCTGGCTGGTGATTCGCTCTACCAGCTCACTCTCCTGGCTCTTGCCAGGCACGATCACCGGCTCAGACTTGCGCAGCGCGATCGCCTTCTGGTCCAGGCGAAGATCCGCTTTACGGGCCTTGGCATCCGGCCCGTGACAGGTGAAGCAATTCTGGGCCAGGATCGGCAACACGTCCCGGCTGAAATGGACACGCTCGGCACCTTGGGCCCGGCCACCTTGCAGGACCGGGGCACCAAGGATGGCGATTGCTGCGGTGAGGAACCAAAATCGCGGCGAGGTTCCGCCGCCAGCACGGCGCGGCAGCTCTGCGGGGTTGGGGGAGGGTTCCGGAGGCATCGGTTCCATTGCTCGCACGGCGAGGGTAAGCGGTGGGTTGTCCAGGGGCATTATCCCGCGCACGGGCGATCGGGTTCAATGCATGCACCGCGAATTGACGTGAAAAGCCACCGGTCGAAAGTCCCCCAAACCACCCGCGCGGAGTGAAGCCCCCTAGCCTTCTTCCTCGAACCGCACAATCTCGGCGAGCTGTTTTTTCGCCGTGGCGAGGCTGCCGCCAGCGATGTCGTCAACTAGGCGATGGAACGATGGCGAGCTTCCGAATCGCTCCGAGCAGCGTCGGGCGATCCATCGAGACGATTGATCCGAGCCATTTGCCAGGCGCTGGCCACGATCGTGAACAGCGCGGCGGCCTCGAGCACGATGGCGGAACTGGCAACCGACATCACGGTGGCGCCACGCGAGTGATCGTGGGATCTGGCTGCCAGAGGTAGAGGAATGTCGGCAGCTTGCTCCGGTCGATACCCGGGACGCTAGCCGGTATGAAGCCGTTCTGGATCGGCGTGTTCGGGGCGATCGCGTAGATCGAGCGGATCGGCAGGTCGGCCCGCTGCAGGAGGACCACCTCGGCTCCGTGAAGGCCCGATCGGCGCTCGGCTTCCTCGATGGCGTCGTCGAGGAAACCCAGCCGGTCCACCAGGTGCAGCTCCACAGCACGGCTCGCCGCGACGATCCGGCCATCCTCGATCGCCCCGTTGTCGGCGGGTGTCATCGCGGGCCGCATTGAAGCCACCCGCGCCTGGAACTGCTTGGCGTGCCCCTTGACGATCTCTTCGAAGACGGCCCGCTCGGGGTTCGCGACGGTGCGCAGGACACTGCCCATATCCACCATATCACCCGATTTGACTGTGTTGACGGTGACGTTGGCGGCTGACATCGCGAGCTCGAGGTTGTAGAAATTCGCCACGGCGCCGATCGAGCCTGTGATACTGCTCGGCTGGGCCACGATCAGGTCCGCTCCCACGGCGATGTAGTACGCACCTCCCGTCGCCAGGTCCAACAGGCAGGCGACGACCGGCTTGCCCGTCCCCTGGCGAAATCGGCGCAGCTCTTCGGCCATCAACTCGCTGGCAGCCACGCCGCCGCCGGGGCTGTTGACCCGCAGCACCACGGCCCTGACGCTCGGGTCGCAGGCAGCCAGGATCAGCTTTTCTCGGAACGCGGCGACCGGGTTCTCACCCGCGGAGCTGATCCCGGTCAAATTCTGGTTGACGATCAAGCCATCGATATCCACGATGGCGATTCGTCCCGCGGCCTGCCCCCCACCGGCGCATCGAACGACCCTCGGGACCATTGGGCCCAGATCAGGGAACTGAGTTGATTCAACCTTGAACTTGCCGTTGAAATCGCCGGCGACCTTGGCGTCTGCCTGGACGGTCGTGTGGAAGTTGAGGCAATGGCATCCGCAAAGCATCACGCTCATGGCGGTTACGGCGAGAATCCGCCACGCGGACGGCCCCACTTGCACGAGTGCAGATCTTGCCGTCGTCATCGCAGTTCTACCCTCCGTGCTTGATCCGGCCTCCTTGCGAACGCTCGCAATCGGTATAATCGGCACTCTCCGCGGATAACTGGAGAGTGATCCATCAATAGTCCCCGATCGAGGCACTCGCAATGTCGTTCCTCGCGCTGCTCTATTGCCAGGCGCTGCTCGCCCAGGCCCACGCCGGCGGAATCGAGCCGGGACACGCCCAGAACACGATTTACGACGCGGTTCGCACAGTCGGTTTGAAGGCGGAGGGGGCCGTCGCGCAGCTCTCCGAGCCGCTCTTGCGTGACGGCATGTCGGGCGAGGAACAGCAAGCCATCCTGTTGAAACTCCTCGATTCGACCAAGGCACTGGAAGACTTCCTGGCGCCGGGGATTTCGTCACCCATCAAGAGCAAGCTGCACGACTGGCCGGGAACGACCGGGACAATCCGGGGCTTCGACATCTGGTTCGTCGTCCATGCCAAGCTCGACGAGATGAACTCCGATGATTTCAGCCGCCCGTCGGATAAAGGGGCAAACGCCGATTCAGGCGGCATGCATTTCGAGGGCGATTTGCTCGACGCGGACGAGTTGAAGAAGCTGGGGCTCACGCTATCAGGAAAGATGGACCGGGTTGACCAGATCGAGTGCGCGCTGCTCGATAAAGTGGAAGCGAAGATGCTGAATCGCTCGCTCGGCACGCGGTCAGACGGCTCGCTGGTCGTCGCGACCCAGACGGTTCTGACCCTCCCCGCCAACGAGGCCCAGCGGAACGCGTGGCGCGCGGTCGATCGTCGCGCCGCGAAGATCTCGTACGGCCCCTGGCAACCCTACGCCGGCATCATCGCCTACACCAAGACCAGCCGGCTCGACTTCCGCCCCGGGGCCTTGCTGGTGGAGATCCATGGGGCATTCACCGAGCCCAAGGGCTGGTTTAACGGCAAGGCAATCCTCAAGTCCAAGATCACGATCGTGGCGAACGAAAAGATCCGCGACCTGCGCCGCGAGATCGCCAAAAAGCGAGAAAAGGCCGCCGGCCCGGCTTCTTGAGATGATCGGCTCCGACAGTTTCAGCGCCCGGTCGCGCGGGTGAAAAGTGATCGAGGGCGCGGATGATCGCCGCGTCGCGGCAGCGGTCCGGGAGGAGGTCGGTGAGGAGACGGAACATCCACGCGCCCCGCAGCACCATGTAGCGCGGCCGTGGCCGCCTTGCCTGGAGTGCCTTCAGGACCACCCCCACGACGGCGCTCGACGGCAAGGACCTACGATCGGAGGCCCGCGCCGCAGCGCGGGCCGCTTCCATCATCGGACGGTAGAGTTCCTTGGCCTCTGGCGCCAGACGGTCAAACCGATCCTCGGCGACATGGATCGCCTTCTCCAGCATGCCGGTCGTGATCGGCCCGGGCTGAATCACCACCACATCGACACCGGTCGGCTGCACCTCGAGCCGCAGTGCGTCCAGGAGAGCCTCGAGGGCACACTTTGATGCCGCGTACGGACCGATGATCGGCAAGGCGATCCGCGCGCTGACACTACTGATGAATACAACCCGGCCGCGGGCCGCGCGGAGCATGGGCAACATCGCCTGGGTCACCGCCATCGGGCCGATCACATTCACCTCCAATTGCTCGCGCAGGTCGGCAGGCGTCAAGAATTCCAGTGGTCCGGCGATCGCGATGCCCGCACTGCTAATGAGCGCGTCAATCCCGTGCTCGCCAACCTCTTGGCGGATCAGCCGCGCAGCAGCCTCGATCTCGGGTGCGACCGTCACGTCGAGCCGGACAGGTCGCAGCGAAGGAGAGTTATCCTGGGCGAGGGCACGAGCGTCGGCGTCGTGCCTCACCCCCGCATAGACCCTCCAGCCTCGCTCATCCATGGCACGCACGCATGCACGCCCAATTCCGCTCGACGCGCCCGTGACCAGAACGCTTTTTCGCTCGGCCATGAATCCACCTCCTTGCAACTGTGGAACAGCCGCCCTCGGCTGTTCGGACTGATGACAGGCGAGGGCGGCTGTCCCACAACAAGAAATTGATGACGGCCGAGGGCGGCTGTCGCACAAGAAAGTATTGGCTCAATTCATTTCTTCGCGCTGCCTCCGCTCACGCCTGCCTGGCGGCAACCGATTCGTCGCTGACGATGCGGCCGTCGCGCATCCGGATCAGACGCTGGGATTTGTCCGCGACCTCCTGGCTGTGAGTCACGACGATCAGTGTCATCCGGCGCCGGCGGTGCAAGTCGCCGAACATCGCCATCACTTCCTCGCCCGTCCGCGAGTCGAGGTTGCCCGTCGGCTCGTCGGCCAGAAGCAGGATCGGGTCGTTCGCCAAGGCCCGCGCGATCGCAACCCGCTGCCGCTCCCCGGCCGAAAGCTTCGACGGCAGGTGCTTGGAGCGATGGCCCATCTTGACCGACTCGAGCAATTCGCGTGCCTTGAGCTCGCGCTGGCGAGCCGAAAGCGCCGTCTCGAACATCGGCAACTGGACGTTCTCGATGGCCGTCAGGGTCGGTAGCAGATGGAATGCCTGAAAGACGAAGCCGATCTTGCAGGCACGCAGCCGATCGACCGTGCGCAGGCCCGAGAGCCCCTGGCCCTCGAAATAGACTTCACCAGACGTCGGCAGATCGAGCGCGCCCAGCATGTTCAGCAATGTTGACTTGCCGCAGCCGCTGGGGCCCATGATTGCAACATATTCGCCCGGCCTGATCGCCAGGTCAAGCTCGACGATCGCGGCGACGTCGCCATCATCATAATGTTTGTTGACGTGTTCACAACGCAGCAACGGCTCGTTGTTCGTGGCCTTTGTGTCCATCAAGCCTGGCCGCCTCCAGTCTCGGCGAGCGCCGGTTTCCTTTTCCCCCCTCGCGAATGACCGATCCTTTCCGCCCCTTGATAAGGGTGGCATGGGGGGGGCCGGCACGATCGATTGGCGCCGGTAAGTCGCTTACGCCGCCCCTTCATAGCAGATCGAGCATCGTTCTCGCAAGAGCCAGAACGGCTTGCGTCTCCCGGGCGGTGCCGATATGCTGGCTCGCTGCCAACGAGGCACCGATCTTGAGGAACTCGCCGCGTAGAACCCGCCCATGCACTTTTTGACAATCGTTTTCAAGAACACAATCCGGCGGCCGCTCCGGTCGGCGTTGACCGTGATCGCCATCGCGGTCGCGGTGGGCACGGTCGATGCGCTGGTCGGGGTTGCGGCGGGGTTCGAGAGAACCTTCCTCAGCCTCTACAAGGGGGTCGGGATAGACCTGGTGATCGTCCGCGCGGGCGCGAAGCAGCGGCTCAATAGCACGCTCGAAGAGAGCCTGGGCGACAAGATCCGCGAGGTTCCTGGCGTGGCCGAGGTCATCCCCGGCCTGGCGGACATGGCCTCATTCGAGGAGAGCGGCCTGTTCGGCGTGCTGGTTCAGGGGTTGGTCCCCGAAACGAAGGTATTCGAGCACATGAAGATTGTTTCGGGCCGGTCCCTGGGGCGCGATGACGACAAGGCCGCCCTGATCGGCACCGTGCTGGCCAAGAACCTCGACAAGAAAGTAGGCGACAGCATCCCGCTCTTCGAGGAACAGTTTCAAATCGTCGGGATCTATCACAGCAGCAACGTCTTCGAGGAAGGGGCCGTGGCGATCCCGCTGGCGGAATTACAGCGGCTGATGGACCGCCCGGGGCAAGTCACCGGCTTCAGCGTGATCATGAAAAAGCCCTCGGACAAGGCACGCATCGATCGCGCCAGGAAGGAGATCGAGTCGCTCGCACCCGGGCTGACTGCCCTGCCGACCGACGAGCACGTCAAGAGCGTCACCGAGATCCAGCTCGCCAAGGCGATGGCCTGGCTGACGTCGGCGGTCGCCCTCCTGATCGGCGGCTTCGGCATGATGAATACGATGATCATGGCCGTCCACGAGCGAACCAAGGAGATCGGCATCCTCCGCGCCATCGGCTGGGGCCGCGGCCGCATCGTGCGCATGATCCTGCTCGAGTCGCTGGTCATCGGGGTCGTCGGCGCGATCGTCGGCGGAATCGGCGCCAGTATTCTGGTCCGGCTCCTGACCCGCGTGCCGACTGTCAGCGGCTTGATCGACGGCCGCATCGAGCCCCGGTTCTTCTTCTACGGCTTGCTGCTTGCACTGGCCGTCGGACTCATCGGCGGCCTCCTCCCCGCCTATCGGGCATCGCGACTCTTGCCGACCGTGGCACTGAGGTACGAATGAAGGGACCGGCCCCAGCCGGGACACCAACCCCGGGCACTCCCCAGCACCTCATGGCGACGCAAACGGCTGCGCGGGGAACTCCACATCAGCCATGATCGCCTGGCCCTCAGGCAGTGAACGGATCGGCGCAAACGCCGGTTCATTGCGCAGCCGCTTGGCGTCTTTGAAGCCTGCATCAACCGCCCCGCGCAGCATTTCCAGCGTGCCATCCACCAATCTCTGCCGCCGCGCCGTGGTAATTCGCGCATCGAGCTTGGGCGGCGAACGGTCGATCGCGACAAGCCGCCTGGCATACTCCCGTGCGACCATGTGATAGACTGCGGGACGCCTTTGGGCCGTCGTCACTGAGCGATTCTGCGAGTACGATGCATCTGCGAGCTGTCCCCGCGCCGCGTGCTCTTCGGCCAGCCTCCGCTCGACGTAGACGAGGTAACTTCGATTCTCGTCGTGTTCCGGTGATCCCGCAACGAGCTCCGCCAGGAGCTGCTCGGCCTTGCGATAGAGGTCTAAGTCAGGGCGCCGGCCGTCTTCGTCCTGATCGTCGGCCATACTGAAACAACAGTGCGCAAAGGCGATCCGCATGTCCCAGGAAAGGTGCTCAACCAGGCTAAGCTTGTCGCAAATCTCGTAGCCGTCGCGCGTGAGCGCCCGCCGCTCCGCGCGGTATCGCGCGCGGTCAGACCCGTAAGCTTCACGCAGATTGTGATCGGCCAAAGCCAACTCCTCCTGGAGTCTCGCCATCACCGATACCGGCCGGCCTTGCTTGGCAATCATTCCCTTGAGCGTTCCGCGGGCGCCTGCGAAGCTATCGATCGCTTCATCCCACCTTTCGTAGAAGTTTGCCATCACGCCAATCTCGGAGTCCGCTCGGCTGAGATCGAAGCCATAGTCGGTGTCGTCGGGATGATCCGCAACGAGGTTCCGGTATATTCCCGACGCCCGTCGGCCCTCGGCCACGGCTTCATCGACCCGGCCAAGATTGGAGTAGACTCGGCATAGATAGGCGTGGGTCCTGGCCGCGATCGAGAGCGTCTCTGGCCTGCGATCGCCCAGCTCAAGCAGGCTCTTAAAGGCTTCGCTCGCCTTCAAGAACGACACGAGTGCCTCGGACTTTCGGCCCGCGACGAAGTGGCGATCGCCGGTGTTGAAGTGATTCATCGCGATCACGCTGATCCAGTCCCGCTGGTCGGCTCGCGGGTGGAGGTCGCGCAGTCCCTGGCTGATCTCGATCGACCGCCGCGCAGCCGCAAAGTACTCATCCGCCTTCGGCCACATGTGCGCAAACCGAAGAAGGCACACGGCCAGGGAATAGCGAAAGCGGATCGAGGCCGGATCGTGGGCGACCACGTTCTCGGCCAAGGCGATGGCCTTGCGCATCGATTCGAGCGCCGCGACACGGTCGCCTTCCTCGTATTGGATTCCCGCAAGCGCGGCATAAGCCTCGACACGTTGATGTTCGGCCCGGGGGTCGGCTTCGAGCTCGCGGACCAGCGCCAAGGATTCCTTCAGCCCCGCCGAGATCAAGGCGTGGCGATACGGCCGCACCTCTTCGATCCGCATCGCGGCTCCGCCCGTTTCGAGCAACAGCCGGACAGCCCCGAGGGCTCGGTCGCGCGATCGTTCCGCATGGTCGCGCTCCGCCCGGGCGCCCAGCCAGAGCCAGAGCAAGCTCGGCGTGCCCAGGGCGAACGTCAAGGCCAGGGCGGCCAGGCTGAACGAGAGCATGGGGTTGCGGCGGCTCTGCCGCCAGAGTCTTCCGACCACGCCCACCGGCCGCGCGGCAATCGGCCGGCGTTCGCGGAAACGCTCGAGGTCGTCGGCCAGCGTAAGCGCGGTCGCATACCGCTTGCGCGGCTCCTTTTCCAGGCACTTCAGGCAGATCGTCTCGAGGTCGCGCGGCACGCCGGGCCGCAATCGCCTCGGCGGAATCACGTCGGTCGAAACGACCAGCTTGAGGGTCTCGATCGCCGAATCGCCCACGAACGGCGGGCGGCCGGCCAGCGTGTGGTAGAGGACCGCCCCCAGCGCATAAACGTCGGCAGCCGGGCCCACCAGCTTCGAGCGTCCCTCGGCCTGTTCCGGGGCCATGTAGCTGGGCGTGCCCAGCGCTTCTCCCGACAAGGTGCGAACCGAGTCGCTGCCAAGGAGCTTCGCCAGGCCGAAGTCGGCGACCTTCGGGACGTCGTCGTGCGTCAACAGGACGTTGCTCGGCTTCAGATCGCGATGGACGATCCCGCCGCGATGGGCGGCATGCACGGCCCGGGCGAGCGTTTCGACCAGCTCCGCGGCTGCATCGGCGGCCATCGGGCCATCGGCGAGGCGTCGAGCGAGGCTCCCTCCGCCGGCGTACTCGAGCGAGAAGAAGGGCCTGCCCTGGTGCTCGCCGATCGCGTGGATCTGGATGATGTGCGGATGCTGCAGCCGCGCGACGACCTCGGCCTCCGCCAGGAACCGCCCGAGCTGCTCGGGCGTCGCGTGCTGAAACTCGGCGATCGTCTTGATCGCAATGATGCGACCGAGCCGCAGGTCGCGCGCCTTGTAGACGACCCCCATGCCGCCCCGGCCGAGCACACCGAGAAGCTCGTAGCCGTCGATCGCCGGAAGCGGAACCTCTACGGCCAGAAGCGGGCGGCCCGACGCCCCGTCGATCGGCACTGGAGCCGGAACCTGCGGCGGGACGGTCTTGTCGTCGTCGGCCGTCCGCATCGCCTCGTCGACCGCAAACTGCCGGATGATCGCCTCGGAGCACGTCGGGAACCGGGCGATGTATTCCTCGGCCAAGGGCGACTCGCCCAACTGCCGTCGGAGCAAGACCTCCTGGTAGACGAGGTCGATCACGGCCTCGGGATCATCCCGAAGGGCCGGCCAGCGCGCCAGGAACTCCTCGACCGGCGCACGATCATCCAATTTCCAGCGCTCGCTCTGCTGGTCGAGCACCGTCTCCAGAACCGACCGGCCTTCCGCTTTCGTCGACGTATCCTCGTCCAAGGTAAGCTCGCTGATTGAGTCCTGCTAATGCTCCTGCTCCTGATATACGGCGGCGAACGTCGTTAACCCGGAGCCAACGGCGACGGCGTTCACTGCTCCAGTCTAAACGATCGCCGTCGCCGGTGGCTCCGGGTTAAACGAGCACGGCAGCGACGGCTCGACCGGGTGTGCCAAGCATCAGGTCGTCGCGACGCTCTGGATCCCCAAATCGTCCCGGATGCGCTCGAACGCGCGCTCGAGCTTCTTGCGCAGGGCCTCGGCAGTACCCCCGACCGCCGCTGCGATCTCGGGCCACGACTGGTCGTCGAGCCTTCGGTTGAGGATCTCCAGCTCGTCGACGGAAAATAGCTTGAAGATGATCTCCGAGAGGTCCTTGTCGTCGACCGATTTCTCGGGGCCGGGCCGGTGGTCGACACGCTCGCCTGGTCCCGGATCGCTTTGAACCTCGCGCCAGACGACGCTCAACTTCCGAGCTTTGTTGGCGATCTTGAACCGGATCATGGCGCTGAGGAGCTTCTCCATATCCTTCGGCTGGTTCAGGTCGAAACGCCCCGCTTTGAGCCGTGCGAACAGGCTCTTGAAAACCGACTGGCAGACATCGATCGATCCCACATCGTAGCGCAGCCGGTCGTAGTCGCCGCGATGCCGCATCCGGAACCGGACCACGCGGAGGATGAACGGCTCGAACTGGGCGACAAGCGCCGTCGCGGCGTCCTCGTCGCCGGATCGCACCCGCCGGATCAGATCGAGGAATTCGTCCTGCCCGGTCATCGTTGGCTCCGCGCGTCGCTTCGAGCGATTTCGGCGATTTTCTGTCCGCCTCGGCTGTCTCGCCGCCGTCATCAACTAGACGGTGGTGCTCAAGCTCGAAACTCCAGTCCAGATTACCCCATTGGACGGGCCAAATCGAGGCCTGTCGTGAAAGCTCCACCACCCGACAATCGACGACGAAAGTCGTTATCGGGCTGACGTGTCGCCCATTTCTCCAACGAGAGGCAACGACCATGTCCAACATCGCTCGTCCGCTTTCCCGGCGTTTGAAGGCAGCCTCCAAACCGCGTCCCCAGGGGCGGCGCCAACGTCCAAATGTTGAGCTGCTAGAAGAGCGACAGCTCCTCGCGACCGTCCAGTGGATCTCCACCACCGGCGGAAACTGGGACGACGCCGCCAACTGGAGCACCGGGCAGGTGCCCGGCACCGGTGACGACGTGGTGATCGACGTCAGCGGCGCGACACCCACGATCACGATCGACTCGACGACCCAGGCGTCGGTCAACTCGGTCGAGTGCAGCGATCCGCTGGCGATCGCCGGCGGGTCGCTCTCGGTCGCCGCCAGCTCGACGATCAGCGGCGGCCTGGCGATGACCGTGGGCGGTTCGCTGACCGCCTCGGGCTCGGGAGTCACGTTGTCGGTCACCGGGACGACCACTGCCTCCGATTCGAGCCTGTATGTCGAAAACGGCGCGACGCTCAACTTGCCGCAACTGACGACCTACGCCATTCCTGATCCCAGTTACGCATGCAGCTTCGAGGCGACGGGCAGCGGTTCGGTGCTGAACCTGCAAGGCCTGGACTCACTGGGCACTTTGCTGAGCCCGTTGTACGTCGAGGTGTCCGGGGGAGCGGAAGTCCTCATGTCTTCGTTGCCATCGATCGACACCGGGAACCTGGCCGATGTCTCCGTCAACGCCGATGGCTCGGGCAGCCAGATCAATCTCTCGGGGCTGACCAGCTTCACCGGCGGACAGCTTGAAGCCACCAACGGCGCCACCGTGATCTTGAATGCCAGCCTCACCCGCTTGACGGGCGTCACGATCACGGTTGACGCCAACAGCACGCTGCCGCTGAGCCAGTGGACCTCGTTGATCGATGACAGCCTGAATATGGACGGAGGCTCATATGTACTCAGCAGTTTGACCGATATCGACAGCTCCAGCCTGGTGGTGCAATACGGCGGAAGTCTGTCACTGCCGGGCATCACCAGCTACTCCAATCCCCTCGCCGGGACGACTTTCGAGGCAGATGGCGCCGGCTCCATGCTGAGCCTGCCCGCTCTGACCTCGTTGAATCAACTGCAAAGCGCAACCAGCATCGACGCGCAGCAAGGAGGGCAGACCCTTTTGCCGTCCTTGACGTCGATCGACACCAGCCAGAGCAACCAGCAGGTCTTCGTCCAGTCCGACGGCGCCGGTGCCGAGATCGATCTGTCGGCACTGACCAGTTTTGAGAGCACCAACGTCAGCGTGCTGACCGTCATGCACGGAGGCACAATCCTGGACAACAAGCTCACCAGCTTGACCGGCGTCGGCGTTACTCTTGATGGTACCGGCACCCTGCTAGCCAGCCAGTGGACGTCGCTGATTGACGGCAGCCTCAACATCGATGGGGGCTCGTACACCCTCAGCAATTTGACCGATATCGACAGCTCCAGCCTGGTGGTGCAATCCGGAGGCAGCCTGACATTGCCGGCCGTCACCAGCTATTCCAATCCCCTCGCCGGAGCCACGTTCGAGGCAACCGGCGCCGGCTCGGTGCTGAGCCTGCCGGCTCTGACTTCGCTGACGCAATTGCAAAACGGGATCTATATCGACGCGGACGAGGGAGGGCAGACTCTCTTGAAGTCCGTGACTTCGATCGACACCACCCAGAGCAACCAGCAGGTCTTTGTCCGGGCCGACGGCCCTGGCAGCGAAATCGATCTGTCGTCGGCGACCAGTTTCGACAGCGTTAACGTCAGCACGCTCAGCGTCACCGACGGCGCCACTCTCTTGGACGGCATGCTCACCGTCCTGAACGGGGTCGATGTCGCGCTTGATGGAACGGGCGCACTGGCAACGACGCAGTGGACGGCGTTCACGGGGGCAACGCTCAATCTCAACGGCGGTGAGCTGGGCCTGCCCAGCCTGACGAGCGCCGACAATGCCGGCTTCCTGGTAAGCGGCACGGCCACCTTGACGTTGTCGGCGGCGAGCGACTTTGCCAACTCGGGCGCGAGCGCGACCCTGAGCGACACCGCGGCCCTTGACGTCGGGACCGCCGATGTGACCATGCCGGCTCCCGGGGACGGCGCCACGTTTAACATTCCCCAAATGCCGGAGGGATTGACCATCGTATTGTCGCCGGATGGGACGTACTCCGGCGGCACCACGATCGACGCCTCTGCGGGGGACAGCATTGTCGTGGCGAACTGCACCTTCACCGGCGGCGTCGTCTTCAACGTCGGGAATGGGACGACACTCGACCTGCCGGGGGCGAGTATCACCGGCGGGGCAACTTTCAATGTCGATACGGGCGCGACCGTGGACCTGACCGTCGGGGAGACCTCGACTATCAGTGGGGCCTTCGGGGGCGCGGGCGCAGGCACCGTGATACTCAACAGCGGAACCCTCGCTATCGGAATCGGCGGCGCCACGTTCAACTTCCCCGGCAGCATGTTTCAGTGGACCGGGGGTACGATCGACGGCGCCCTCGGCGTCCTGACCAACACCAATCTGGGAACCATCAACCTCGCTGGCCCCAACGCTAAAGGGCTCGCGCGCGACGGCACGCTCGACGACTTCGGCACCATCATTCAAACCGGCGGCGGCTATCTCGCCATGCACAGTGACGACCGGGCCCCCGCCGTTGTGGAGATCGAGCGCGGCGGCTCCTACCTGATCGAGTCCGACGCCGGAGTCGAAATCAGCGGTGAAAGCGAGATCGACAACGCCGGCACGATCCAGAAGACTGCGGGCACAGGGGCTTCGGCGCTCACGGTCAACGGAACGCTGAACAACACCGGCACGATCGAGGCGGATTCGGGCACACTGTACCTCGACACCAATACGATTACCGAGGTATCGGCCAACGCGCTCACGGGTGGCACCTGGAAAGCGGAAGGCCTCGCGAACCTGGCGTTTCCACCGGGCACGGCAATCACCAGCAGTGCGGCCGACATCTCGTTAGACGGCGCCGGGGCGACGATCACCGGCATCGCCGGGCTCTCCTCCAACAGCGGAAGTCTGAGTATCACCAACGGGGCGACGTTCACGACGACCGCCGACTTCAGCAACGGTGGCACCTTGAATGTGGGCGCCGGCAGCACGCTCACCGTGAACGGCGCCTTCACGCAGACGTCCAAGGGCGCGCTGGATGTCCAGATTGGCGGCACCCCGGCCAGCGGCCTGTCCGGGCAGGTCGCGGTCAGCGGGACCGCCACGCTGGCTGGCGCCTTCAATCTGGCCGTCGTCAACGACTTTGCCCCCAGCGCCGGCGAGGACTTCAAGGTGATGACGTTTGCCAGCGCCTCCGGCAACTTCACGACCTTTACGGGGCTGAACCCGTTCTTCACCGAATCGCTCGGCGCCACCAGTCTCGACTTGATCGACAACGCCACGAGCGCCGTGGACCTCGCTGGCCTCACCGTCACCGCCCCGATCACGGCGACGGCCGGGCAGGCGATCGCGGTGAGCTGGCAGGCGACCGACGCGAGCAGTCAGGCCGCGACTGGAAGTTGGCAGAGACAGCGTCTACGTTTCGGCCACCCCGGCGATCACTGCGACCTCGATCCTGCTCGGCGCAACGCAGCACACCGGCGGCCTCGCCGGCGACGGCACCTACAACAGCAGCCTGACCGCGCCTCTGCCGGCGCTGGCGCCCGGCAATTATTACGTCTTGGTGCAGATCGACAGCCTCTACCAGGTGCCCGACCCGAACCGCGCCAACAACACGCTCGCGGCCGGCACAGGAGAGCTCGCCGTCAGGCTGCCCGCCCTCACCCTCGGCATAGCCACGCAGGGGACATTTGCCGCCGCCGGCCAGCACGACTACTACCAGGTCACCGTGCCCGCCGGTGGGTCGCTTGTGGTCAGTCTTGCCAGCACCGCGTCTTCCGGAGCTGTTGCTCTGTACGTCAGCCAGGGCACGGAGCCCACGCCGTACAACTACCAGGAAGCGGCCGACGTCGCCAACCAGCCGGATCAAACGGTCACGGTTCCCCAGGTTGCGGCGGCGACGACCTACTACATTCTCGCAGAGAGCGTCGCCGGCGCCGCGGCCATGGGCGGCTATAGTCTCATAGCTACCCAGACCGGCGCCGTGAGCGTCGCCGCAATCTCCTCCTATTCGGGCGGCAATGCCGGAAATGTGACGGTCAAGATCGACGGCACGAATTTTTCGCGTAACACCACCGCCAGCCTGAGCCTGGGGGGCGCGCCCATCAATTCGGCCTCCATCTACTACCAAAACGCCAGCCAGATCTTTGCCACGTTCGACCTGACGGGAGCCGCCGTCGGCAGTTACACCCTGAACGTGCAGGTCGGGCCCAATTCGGCGACCGCCCCGACGAAGTTCAACGTCGTCCCTGCCAGCACGGGCGAGCCGCTCAGCCTGGTCCTTTCGCCGCCAGCCTTGGTCAGTGCCGGACGTGACAGCGTCGTCAACGTCACAGCGACCAACACCAGCAACAACGACATCCTGGCGCCGCTCTTGCAGTTGACGACCGACGGCGCTACTTTGAAACTCCCCTCGCAGACCACCTTCCAGGGCTCGACGCTGTATTTCTTAGGTACTAGTCCCACAGGGCCAGCCGGCACCATGACCCCCGGCGAATCGGTCCAGGTGGAAATCCAATTCCAGTCCACAACCACCAACCCGACGATCAACTTCCAGTTGAACGAGGCGGATGACAGTCAGCCGATGGACTGGGCCAGCCAGGAACAGGCCCTTCAGATCCCCACGATACCCGATGCGGCCTGGCCGATCGTTTTCGCCAACTTCGAGAACGCCATGGGAACCACGGTTGCCGAGTATCACGCGGTCCTGGCCGCCGACGCGACGTACTTGGCCCAGCTCGGCGAGCCGACCAACGACGTGTTGCAACTGGTGGAATTTGAAATCGAAAAAGCCAACGCGGCCTACACGGCCCAGACGCTCGTGACCGTCACACCCGATGATCTTCCCGCTCCGGGCATGGATCTCACTTTCCAGCAGTCGTACCTGGCGTCGATCGGTGGCCGCTATTACCAGGGCATCCTGGGCGCCCTGGGCTGGACCACCAACTGGGACACTACCGCAACCACCACGAGCACCGGCGACGTGGCCATCCAGTTCAGCGGCTCGTATTTCTACTTCTTCTTGCAGACCGATGGCAGTTACCAGCCCGAAGCCGGCGATGAAGGCGAGGTGCTCACGCTCACAAGCGGGGCCTACCGGCTGCTCGAGCCCGACGGCACGGTTTACCAGTTCAACACCAACCAGCCCAACATGAGCGCCTCGCTCGATTACGTCCAGGACACCAACGGCAACCGCATCACGGCCAGTTACAACGCCGATGGCCAACTGTCCCGGTTGACGGATACCAACGGCGAGTATCTCCAGTTGGGGTATAACTCCCAGGGTCAGATGACCACCCTGACCGATTCCAACGGCCAGCAGGAGACCTACCGCTACACCGGCCAGTTCCTGACCACCTATCAAGACATCTACGGCACCACAACCTACACCTACGTTAGTGGCGGGACAGCGGCCCAAAATGGCTCCCTGGATGAAATTGCCTACGCGGACAATACACACATTTATTTCACTTATGACACCGAGGGCCGGCTGGTCGATCAGCACCGCGACGGCGGCGCGGAAGACGAAAAATTCAGCTATCTCACCCCCGGCGGCCTCGTCACCACCGACGGCGACAACATTAGCACCACGTCTTATTTCGACCTCTACGGCGCCACCGCCGAGACGATCGACGCCCTCGGAAATGTCACCCTTATCAACTACGACGCCAATCTGAATCTCGTCCAGGTCGTCGCTCCCGGCGGACTCACCTCTTCATACACCTACGACGTCAACGGCAACCTCACGAGCGAAACCGACCCCCTCGGCTACACGACGAGCTTCACATACAACTCCAGCAGCGACCTCACCAGCTACACGGACGCCAAGGGAAACACGACCAGCTACGCCTACGACAGCAATCAAAACCTCCTGTCAATCAACTATGCCAACGGTACATCCCAGCAATACAACAACTACAACCCGCTCGGCGAGGCGATGCAGTTTGTCAACGCCAACGGCGACGCCATCGGGTACCAGTACAATGCCGACGGTCTGGTCACGCAGGAGAACTTCGCCGACGGCACTTCCTACAGCTACACGTACAATGCCCAGGGCAACCTCACGAGCGCGACCGACGCCCAGGGGAACGTCACCAAATTCATCTATGGCGAAACCAGCAACCCCACGCTCCTCACCGAGGTCGATTACCCCGACGGCACCTGGCTTAAATTCACTTACAACATCGTTGGCCAGCGCACCCAGAGCGTGGACCAGACCGGCTTCACCGTGAACTATCAGTACGACGCGGTTGGCCGGTTGGAGGAATTGACCGACGGCAGCGGCAACCTGATGGTCCAGTACATCTACGACAACGCCGGCAACTTGTTGCAGAAGAACAACGGCAACGGCACCTTCACGGTATACACCTACGACATGGACGAGCGCGTGGCGAGCATCACCAACTACGCCCCATCCACCGGTTCAACCCCCGACGAACCCGCCAACAGCGCGGTCAACTCCTTCGACAAGTACACCTACGACGCCCTTGGCAATGTGGCGACCGACACCAGCCAGGACGGCGAATGGTTCTATACCTACGACGCCGATAGCCAGTTGGTCCACGCCGTGTTCACGCCAAACGCGACCGATCCGGACGGGTTGACCGCCCAGAATTTGCAGTACGTTTATGACGCCGCCGGAAACCGCACGTCCGAAACGGTCAACGGGGTCGTCACGACGTACGTGGTCAACAATATGAACGAGTACACGTCTAGTACCACGGCCGGCGTGGGCACGACGACTTACCAATATGACAATGATGGAAATCTGACTTCGGTCGCGGCTCCGGGCGGCACGACGACGTACACCTTTAACGAATCGAACGAGCTGAGCCAGGTGAGTGGACCTGGGCTGACGGCCAGCTATGCTTACAATCCGCTTGGCGAGCAAATCTCCCAAACGGTCAACGGCACGACCACGAACTTCCAAATTGACCCTGCCGGGCTCGGCAACGTGGTTGCGGCCTTCAGCGGCAGTGGCGTCTATAACAACAGTGGCGGGTTGACCGCCCATTACACCTATGGTCCTGGCTTGGTTAGTCAGGTGGCACCTGGGAACGTGGCAAGCTACTACGACTTCGGCATTACGGGCAGCACGATTGGGATAACGGGTCCGGCCGGAACGTACCTCAACAAGTACGCTTACTTGCCCTTCGGCCAAACGTCGTCCGTTGTAACCGGACTACAGAACTCGTTCACTTTCGCGGGCCAGTCCGGCGTTCGCAGCGACGTTAGCGGACTATTCAGCATGCGCGTTCGCGTCTACAATCCCACAAACGGGCAGTTTGACAGCTCGGACCCGCTCGGACTAGGAGCCGGTGAGACAAATCTAAGGGAATACGCCGCCAACGACCCGTTGTGCTTTGTTGACCCATCCGGCCTGTGCTATGTAAACTTCAGCCTCTCTGGCGGGTTCGGGGTGGGTGGTGGCATTAGCGTGCTCGTGGACCAGGACGGATACATATGGTTGCAGCCGGGCGCTGGATTGACTACTCCTGGTATCAACGCACTCGCAACGTACTCCCCTGGAACGTTATACAACGCGTTTGGCTCGCAGCTTGCGGTGGCCGCCGGTTTCGGGCCTGGTGTCGGCGGCGAAATCAGCGTCGACCAGTGGACCCTCGCATCACTATGGGGCGAGCCAAACCATGGGGCTAACTATGAGGCCGGCGTAGGCTATGCGGTTGGGATAAATGCATCCCTGTTCGGCACCGCGACGTTTCGGACGCCCTTTAAGGCCCCGAACGGGTTCAGAGCCCCGTGTACCTGCAAGTGTCCCCCTGGGCTACCACCAGCGCCGCCGAGCACGAAAGGTCCCAACGGCACAACGCCGAATGAGACCGCTAATGATCCGAACGCCCTCATCGGGCCCAGCGGCTTCAGTACCCAGGGCTTCATCGCCCCCAGCGGCAACTGGTCCTACACCGTTGAATTTGCGAACGACGGAACCGCGCCGGCGCTGGACGTCATCGCCACCGAGCAGCTCGACCCGAGCCTGAATTGGTCCACGTTCGAACTCGGTTCGTTCGGCTTCGGCCCGATCAATGTAACCATACCCGCCGGAATGACCGAATACCAGAACACCGTCACCTACCAGAACACCGACGGCTCCTCGCTCAACGTGCAGGTCGCCCTTGATTTCAACGTTCAGACCGGCCTGTTGACCGTCACGTTCACGTCGCTCGATCCAAGTACCGGCGAGGCCCCGACGGGCGTCTTCGACGGCTTCCTGCCTCCCAATAACAGTAGCGGCGCCGGCGAGGGCTCTGTGCAGTACACCGTCCAGCCCCAGGCCGGCCTGGCAACCGGCACCCAAATCCGCGGCGTGGCCCAGATCACCTTCGACACCAACCCCCCCATCCCCACCGACCTGGTCGACGACAACGACCCGAGCAAGGGCATCGACCCGAACAAGCAGGCTCTCGTCACGATCGACGCTTCTCCGCCGGCCAGCACCGTCGCTGCGCTCCCCGCGACCACGACGACGACCAGCTTCACCGTCTCCTGGTCGGGCTCCGACGGCCAGGGCCCGGGCATCGCGTCATACAACGTTTATGTCGCCGACAACGGCGGCGCCTTCGCGCCGTGGCTGACTGATACAAGCCAGACCTCGGCGGCCTTTACCGGCCAGTTCGGCAGTGCCTACGCGTTCTACAGCGTGGCGACCGACAATGTCGGTCTGGTCCAGCCGACGCCGAGCGGCGCCCAGGCGTCGACGTTCCTCGCCGCCCCGCCCACGAGCACGGTGAGACCCCTCCCCGCAACGACGACAAGCAAGACCTTTACCGTGAGCTGGACCGGCTCCCCGGGCCAGGGCTCGACGAGCATCGCCTCGTACGAGATCTTCGTCTCCGAAGACGGCGGGAAGTACACCCCGTTCCTCACCAGCACCACTCACACATCCGCCTCCTTCACCGGCGCGTATGGCCATACTTACGCCTTTTTCAGCGTGGCTACCGATAACTTCGGCTCGGTCCAGCCCACGCCGACGACCGCCCAGGCGACAACCAAGGTCGTCCTGCCGCCACTGGTCAACCTGAAGCAAGTCCAGGACATCACCAACTCGAAGCACCAGGTGACCGAGGTCCTGCTGACCTTCAGCGGACCCGTCAACTCCACCGAGGCCGACCAGACCGGAACCTACCACCTGGACACGCCCGGCAAGGGCGGCTCGTACACCGCCCGGAACGCCGGCATCATCAAGCTCAATTCGGCCGTCTATACCGTTGCGAAGGACACCGTCGCCCTCACGCCGGCGAAACCCTTCGCCCTCACCAAGCCGGTGCAGCTCCTGATCTACGGCGCGGGCACGACTGGCCTCAAAGACACCTACGGCCGCTATATCGACGGCGACCACAACGGCGTCGCCGGCGGCAACGCGATCGCAATCCTCTCCAAGGCCGGCGCGAACATCGACGCCGTGCCGCTGAATCGCCCCACTGGTCCGGCCGCGCGCCTCGCCGCCGTGGACGCGGTGATCGAGCGCGAAAACCCGGCGCTCCGCCGCACGCGTTCGCCGGCCCGAAGCCTCAGAACGAAGTGATCCGTCAACCTTCGACTGGCGGGAAGTTGGGCGCGGGTCTCCCGACCCCGCCCTCCCGCTGACCGTAGGTCTCCCCGTTCTCTACCCGTCAATCGAAGGCTGACGACACATCAGTGATCCGCCAACCTTCGAGTGACGGGCCGTTGGGCGCGGGTCTCCCGACCCCGCCCTCCCGCTGACCGTGGCGTCGATGGCGCGAACCGCATCTTGACACCGCGAAGCACAATAGTACTTCGGCCGGTCTAGGTCGCCAGGGCTCGCGTTGGGGGCTATCAGGGAATAAGCTGGTGGATCGTGGTGCAGGCGCTTCGCCAGCTCTGCACACCCGGAATTGCAGGCGGGACGCCTGCGCCACAAGTGCGATCTGCATCGCCTATTCCATGACAGCCGCTCATTGCCACCGAGGACTATCTCATGAAGTGTTTGCTGAGTCCGGCCGTTTGCTTGCTGCTGATCTCGCCCCCCGGGCCGGCGCGCGGCGGCGAAATCCCGGAATACGGGCCCGCCCAAGGAACGTTGATCATCATCGGCGGCGGATCAATGAAGGACACGGGCATCGTCGAGACCTTTCTTCACCTGGCGGGAGGCAAGGACGCACGGCTCGTCGTCGTGCCGACGGCGGGCGGCAACAAGAACGCAGACGGAAGCATTCGCGTTTACCACGAGGACAAGGTCGTCGCGACCTGGAAAAATCGCGGCGTCAAGCAGGTGCGAATGTTGCACACCCACGATCCGAAAGTGGCCGACACCGAGGAATTTGCGTCCGTGCTCGCCGACGCGACGGCAGTTTGGTTCGACGGCGGCCGCCAGTGGAACCTCGTCGATTCGTACATGAATACGCGAACCTATCGCGCGTTTCACCAGGTCCTCGAGCGCGGCGGCGTCATCGCGGGGTCTTCGGCCGGGGCGACCATTCAGGGAGATTACCTCGTACGAGGGGCCGTGGCCGGCCCGCACATCATGATGACGACGGAAAAGCAGCACGAGCGAGGCTTTAACTTCCTGCGCAAGTCGGCAATCGATCAGCACATCAACACGCGCATGCGATGGGATGACCTGATCCCCGTCATCAAGAAGTATCCGGAGTTGCTCGGCGTTGGCCTCTCCGAGGGTACCGCAATCGTCGTGAAGGGTGACCGGTTCGAGGTGATCGGCGCCTGGAAGGTGGCAGTCCACGACAACCAGAGGGCGTATCAACCTTGGGAAAAGCCGTACTACGTGCTCTCGCGGGGCGACGTTTACAACATGAAGTCGCGGCGGATCGAGCAGTTCGGCAGCGCGAGGCCCGCGACGGCCCTCCCACGGATTACGCTCGAAGCGTGTCAGAAACGTCCACTCAAGGTCGGTCTCGTTCCGACGTAATTCATTGACCACGCCTTGACTCCCGTGTAAACTAGCGATACAAACTACGCGATTTGGGCTTCGAGTATTATTAGCCTTCGTGTACAATTGGGATGGGTTGGCAGTTCTTATCATCAACTGGCCTGCCGCAATTCAAAAGACGGTGATCTGCGTATGGTAGCTTCTTCCATGGAGAAATGGGCGTGATCGAGCGGCTGGACGTATCCTGGGACAATGCGTCGTTTGCGGCCGTTGCAGTAATCGCGTGGTTGTCCGTATGGTTCCTGAGTTGCCCGCAGGTCGGCGCCAGGATCGTGTCCGAGGCTGGGGTCGAGATCACTGCGGCGATACCGTCGCTGGGACCGATCATGGGTTCGATCGAGGACGACGATCGCGAACTTCAAGAAGACGATCTTGAGTTGTGCGCGCTGCCAGGTGTGCGGCTTGTTTCGCCGCCCTCTCTCACTCTCTCGCAAATCACGCCGCCGCAAAGTGCTTCCCTGTCCGTTCTGACTCCGGCGCAGCTCCCCCTGCGTTGTTGATGAAAACGCGCGCCCCGTTGGCCGAACTATACTTCCCGCGGGGGATCGGCCGGGCTCGCCTGCTGCGGGTTGTTCCCCGCAAGTCATCCTTGCAGACAGCGCCTGCGCGACGTGAGCGCATGTGTCCCTCTGCAATTCGATCCCAAGCTTGGATGTGTTACCTGCCATGAGTCATTTCGGAGTTTGCGCGATGAATCCGTTCGTATTCGCCATGCGGCGACCCGTCACATCCTTCATGCTGGTCGCCGCAATTGTAAGTAGCGGCGTCCTGGGGTTGTCGATGATGCGGGCCGATACCCTTCGGCCGCTCAACACACCTAAAATTCACGGCTATCTTGATTACATTGGCACGCGCGCCAAGCAGGCGAAAGGGTACATCGTCGCCCGGTGTCAGTCGTATTTTCACAAGCACAGTGAGGAGCACCAAGAGGAGCCCCGTAAGGTCGTAGCCACCATCCCCATGGCTATGGACGTCACCATCAGCCAGCCATACGTCTGCCAGATCCACTCGCAGCGCCACATCGACGTCCGTGCTTTGGATAGCGGCTATCTCGAGCCGATCACAATCAGGGAAGGCCAGGTGGTTAAGAAAGGCGACTTGCTGTTCAAGATCAAGCCAGTTCTTTACGAGACCAGGCGGGACGCCGAGCGGGCGAAGGCCAAGCTCGCGACACTCGAATTCGAGTTCACCGAGGAGTTGGTGGGAAAACAGGCCGTCGGCCCGGTGCAGGCGCGACTTTACGCAGCCAGACGGGATGAGGCCAAGGCCAAGGCGGACCAGGCGCAGGCCGAATTGGACTTTACCGACATCAGAGCGCCTTTCGACGGTATCATCGACACCCTGCACGAGCAGCAAGGCAGCTTTATCAAGGAAAACGACATCCTCACGACCTTGTCGGATAACAGCAAGATGTGGGTCTATTTCAACGTACCGGAGCGCGCGTACCTGGAATACATGGCCAGCAAGCGGGATAAAGACGAACAGAAAATCGAACTCGAGCTGGCGAACCACAACAAGTTCCCGCAGAAATGCGAGCTAGTTATTGTCGAGGCCCAATTCAACAACGAGACCGGGAACATCCCCTTCCGCGCCGATTTTCCCAACCCGCCAATCACCCCCGGTCAGCAGGACCGCCTGCTGCGTCACGGTCAGACCGGCACCATCTGGATCCACCGAACGCTCAAGAACGCCGTCGTCATCCCCCAGCGTGCGACGTTCGAGCTCCTCGACAAGCGATACGTTTGGGTCATCGGCGAGGATGACGTGGCGCATCAGAGACTGATCACCATCAAGCACGAACTTGAGGACATTTTTGTCATCAATAGCGGACTTGACGTGAAAGACAAGATCGTTCTGGAAGGGGTTCGGCAGGTTGAGGAAGGCGGAAAGGTGGAATTCGAGTTTCGTAAGCCGGAAGAGGCTCTTACGAACCAAAAATTCCCCGCGCAATAGCCACCGCTCACCGGCATTCTCGACACCGAACACAACGAGATCGTTCCCGAACCATGTTCACAAGAATCCTCCATCGGCCGGCATTCGCGATCGTCATCTCCATCATCCTCTTATTCCTGGGGTTGCTGGGGATGATGCTCCTGCCCAAATCCCAGTTCCCCGACATCGCGCCGCCGACCGTGATGGTTTCCATTTCTTATCCCGGCGCCAGCGCCAATGTCCTGGTCGAATCGGTTCTGATTCCGCTTGAGCAATCCATCAACGGCGTCCAGAACATGCGTTTCATCAGCTCCTCCGCGACCAGTGCCGGTGAGGCGGCGATCATCATCTACTTCGAGCCGGGCACGGACCCAAACATCAATGTTGTGAACGTGCAAAACCGGGTCAACATCGTGCTCTTCCAGCTCCCGCCCCTGGTGGTGCGGGAGGGGATCCTGGTCAGCCAGGTCGTGCCGAGCATGCTGATGTACGTGAACATTTACAGCACGGACCCCAACGCCGACCAGAAAGACCTTTTCAACTTTGCCAACGTCTACGTCATGCCCCGGCTCAAGCGGATCAAAGGCATGGGCATCCCCAGGAACCTCGGCAACCGCATCTTCGCGATGCGGGTCTGGCTCGATCCCGACCGCATGCGCGCCTACAGCTTGTCCTCCGAGGATGTCATGAAGGCTCTGTCGGAACAGAGCATCATTGGTTCGCCCGGACGACTCGGCCAGGCCACAGGGAAGATGTCGCAATCCAAAGAGTACGTGTTGACCTATATCGGGCGCTTCAATAAGCCAGAGCAATATGCAAACATCATTTTAAAAAAGAATCCCAAAGGGGAGATCACGCGGCTCAAGGACGTTGGCGAGGTGGAGCTGGGCCCCCAGTTCTTCGATATTTACTCCGACATCAACGGGCATCCCGCGGCGTCCATCGTGCTCAAGCAGGCTCCCGGCTCCAACGCCGCCGAGGTAATCAAGGAGATCAAGACGGAACTCGAGCTGATCAAGAAGGAATCATTCCCTCCCGGGATGGATTACGAATTCGCCTACGACGTCTCCAAATTTCTGGACGCCTCGATCGAGAAGGTGGTGCACACCCTCATCGAGGCGTTTATTTTGGTGTCTCTCGTGGTCTACATGTTCCTGGGGGATTTACGATCCACGCTGATCCCGACACTCGCGGTTCCGGTGTCTTTGGTCGGGACCTTCTTTGTCTTGCGGTTGGGGGGCCTCTCGATCAACCTGATCACACTCTTCGCAATGGTTCTCGCGATTGGTGTCGTGGTGGACGATGCGATCGTGGTGGTCGAGGCGGTGCACGCGAAGATGGCCCAGAAGCACTTATCGCCCTACCGTGCGACCATGGAGGTCGTGCACGAGATCTCAGGCGCGATCATTGCCATCACTCTCGTGATGACGTCCGTCTTCGTGCCGGTGACGTTCATTCCCGGGGCGGTTGGCACCTTTTACCGCCAGTTTGGAATCACGATGGCCACGTCCATCATTCTGTCCGGGCTGGTGGCCCTGACGCTGACGCCCGTACTCTGTGCGATGATCCTGAAGCCCCACAGTCACCCCGGCACTGACCCCCACCCAAGCGAAACCGACCCGAACACCCACATGGGTGACAACGGTACTAACTCCCACACGACCAACGGGCGAAAGCCGCGCGGACTGGGAGTCAAGCTGCTGTTTGCGCTGGGGGGGCTTCTGGTCTTGGGCGGAATCACGTATCTGGCGTATGAGTTGTGGGGGCCGGTTGGCTTCCTGCTCCTGCTTCTGCCGCTGGTGCGGCGTCCTTTTGACCGCGCCGTCGAGAAGGTCACGACCGGTTATGCCGCGATCGTGCGGCGGATCGCCACGCGCCGCATGCTGACCATGGCCGTCGTCGGGGCTTTTGCCGCCGGTATCGTTGCTGTCAACACGAAGCTCGCGACGGGTTTTATCCCGGGCGAGGACCAGGGCATCATCTACGCCGTCCTCCAGACGCCTCCAGGCTCCACGCTCGAGTATACCAACGCCAAATCCCTTGAGCTCGAGGCGATCGCCAAGAAGATCGAGGAAGTCACCTCCGTCACCTCGTTGGCCGGTTATGAAGTTCTGACCGAAGGCCGCGGCTCGAATTCGGGAACCTGTATCATCAACCTGAAAAGCTGGTCCGACCGCAAGCGAACCGCACGCCAGCTCATTGTGGAGCTCGAAGAAAAATGCCGCGTGATGAGCAACGTGAAGCTCGAGTTCTTTGAACCGCCCGCGGTTCCCGGCTTTGGCACCGCCGGGGGTATCTCCATGCTCGTCCTCGACAAGACGTTCTCCGCGGATTACCAGCGGCTCGGAGACGTCACCGACAAGTTCATGGCCGCCCTGAAAAAGCGTAAGGAGGTCACGAACCTGTTCACCTTCTACGCCGCCAACTACCCGCAGTACGAGCTGATCATCAACAACGATGTGGCCATGCAGAAGGGCGTGTCGATCAAGACAGCGATGGACAACCTCAACATCTTGATTGGCAGCACCTGGGAGCAGGGATTCATTCGCTTCAACCAGTTCTACAAGGTCTTCGTCCAGGCCAAACCGGAGTTCCGGCGCTACCCAGAGGATCTGAACAACCTGTTCGTCAAGAACGACAAAGGGGAAATGGTCCCCTACTCCGCGTTCATGACGATCAAAAAGAAGCAGGGTCTGAATGAGATCACCCGGTACAACCTGTACACCTCCGCCGCCATCCAATGCGCGCCGGCTGCTGGCTTCAGCACCGGTCAAGCCATTCAGGCGATCAGGGATGTCGCCGCCGCAGGCGATGGGAAGCTGCCTCGCGGTTTTGACGTCGGCTGGGCTGGTCTCGCTTACGACGAGTCAAGAAAGGGGAATGAGTCAGTTTATATCTTCCTCATCGTCGTCGCCTTCGTCTATCTCGTACTGGTTGCGCAGTACGAGAGCTTTATCCTGCCGCTCGCGGTGATCCTGTCGCTGCCGGTCGGGCTTTTCGGTTCTTTCGCATTCTTGCAGTCCATGGGTTTGGCGAACGACGTGTACGCCCAGATTGGTCTGGTCATGCTGGTCGGTTTGCTCGGCAAGAACGCGATCTTGATCGTCGAATTCGCGGTCCAACGGCGGCACGAGGGCGTGTCTCTCAAGGACGCGGCCGTCGAAGGCGCGAAACTGCGCTTCCGGCCAATTCAGATGACCTCCTTCGCCTTTATCGCTGGTCTCATTCCGTTGGTCGTGGCCACCGGCGCCGGGGCCATCGGCAACCGAACCATCGGCAGCACGGGAGTCGGCGGCATGCTCGTCGGCACGGTCATCGGAGTCTTGATCATTCCCGGCCTTTATTATCTATTCGGCCAGCTTGACGGCGGGCGCAACTCCTCAAGGACGAGTCGGATGAACCACTGAGTGAGATCTTTGAACGCGAAGATTACGCCCGCGCACCGGCTCGGTTTGTCGGTCCTGAGACGGATGAACCACTTCGTGACAATTCTGGGCACGAAGCCTGAACGCTGCTTCGCGATTCTGGGAGGGCCAGGCTGCGGCGGTGAATGCATTCTCCGCCGTTTCCTTTCGTTTGCATTTCCACTTTGCTTCTCGCTCAGTCGCGCGGGAGCGTTCGATATTGTCGGCAAAACCGATAAAGTTCACCCCCCTTCCCGGTCGAATGAAGAACCAGGAGCGCTCGCTGGCAGCATTCTGCTGGTCTGCCGTCCCGTGCAATGCCCAATGTGCGTCAGGCGGAGCTCGGACCTGACCTGCTGGTGAACTTCGATGGAGCGACCAGCTTGGAAAACTCAACTCAGCCCAGGGAGAAAAGAGTTTTTCAATGATCTGATGCTTACGCGATTGAGCCACCATTCACTGGTCGGCAATCGGGAGCAGAGGATCCTCGCCCAAGACGTCAAGGAAGACGTGCATGAATCTGCTAGTAAGCTTGTCGAGCACGAAGCCTAAAAAGCGCGCTATTCGGCTAGCGCTCGCTTGCAGCTTCCTGCTGGTTCTGCCGTCCTGTATTCCCATTCTGCGTCAGCCGGCTCCGGCACCACCCCTTCCCGAAGACTTCGATGGAAGGATCAGCCCGGAAAGCTCAGCTCAGGTCGGGATCGAAGAGTTTTATAATGATCCGATGCTCATTTGCTTGATCAACCAAGCACTGGCCGGCAGCCAGGAGCTGAGGATCCTCAATGAGGAGGTCCAGATCGCCAGCAACGAGGTTCTGGCGCGGCGTGGTGCGTACCTTCCCTTCGTCACTGTCGGCGGCAGCCCGTCGTTAACCAAATACAGCAGCTTCACCGAACAGGGAGCCTCATTACGCGACGACAATTTTCGCCCCGGACAACTCTTACCCAACCCGCTGCCAAATTTCGTGTTAGGCCCCACCCTATTCTGGCAGATCGACATCTGGAGGCAACTGCGGAATGCCCGAGACGCGGCAATCCAGCGCTTGATTGCCGCCACTGAGGCGCGGAACTACTTCGTGACCCGTCTGGTCGCAGAGATCGCCGAGAATTATTACGCGCTCATGGCGCTCGACGCACGGCTCGAGAATCTGAATCGAATCATCAAGCTTCAGGAGCGAAGCCTCGAGATCGCGCAGGCCAACACGTCGGCAGGGCGCACCAGTAACCTGCCTGTCCAGCGGTTCCAGGCCCAGATTCGCAAGAACCAGAGCGAAAAGCTGATCGTCAGGCAGGACATCATCCAGACCGAGAACCGGATCAATTTCGTCCTTGGTCGCTTCCCGCAGCCTGTCGAGCGCAAATCTGCGGGATTCCTCGATCTCACCTTGCACGCGCTCTCCGTAGGGGTACCCTCGCAGCTACTTCTGAACCGACCCGATATCCGCCAAGCCGAGCGCGGGATCGCGGCTGCCGGGCTCGACGTGAAGGTCGCCCGGGCCAACTTCTTTCCCGTGGTGACCATCACCGGCGGCCTTGGCTACGAGTCCTTCAACATGAGGTATCTGTTCATTACTCCGGAAGCCTTGATTGGCAATATTGCTGCGGGCGCGGTCGGGCCGCTCATCAACTTCAAAGCGATCAGGGCCCAATACCTCACCGCGAACGCCAGGCAATTGCAGGCCGTATACAACTACCAGCGCGTGGTCATCGACGCCGTCACCCAGGTTGTCAACCGCATGGCCAAGGTAGAGAACTACACCGGGAGCATCGAGATCAAGAGGCAGCAGGTGCAAGCGCTCGAGTCAGCGGTCTCAGTCGCCACCAATCTCTATCAGCTTCCGCGCATCGAGTTTGCGACCGACTACTTAGACGTGCTATTAGCCCAGAATGAGCTTTTTGACGCGATCAGGGACTTGATCGATACCAAAGGCGAGCAACTGGCTGCCATCGTCAACACCTATCAAGCCTTGGGCGGCGGTTTGGTGCGAAGTACTGACGCCGATTTCGTGGGACCGCCGATCCCCGATGGCGTGCCTCGCTTGGATCCATTGCCCCCAATGGCCCCAGCGCCGCCCGATCCAGCCGCAGCACGCTAAGGGCCGGCCGAAGATTTCTGACACGACGAATCCCACATGTGTTTGGCGTTATGAGCGGAAAAAGTAAGCCGCCGACTGAAGTGGCCCATTGACCGCGCCGGGAACTGCGGTAAAGTGGTATGCGGGATCAAGTCTGTCGTGCGCGGCCAATTAGGATACATTTTCGCGGCGTAAGCGGCCCAGTGCCTTCGATGGTTTTCGTGGGCGGAACAGGGTAGAGGAACCCGCAATTCCGTTCTCCTACAACGGTCGGGGGCGGCTCGCGTTGGTTCGCGATAATGGCTCCCTCGGAAACCGCGGCTGACACGAACTCCGCGACGTCTTGCCTCATCTCGAAAAGCGCTTGGCTGCCTGCTCTGGAAGCGCCCGGTGATTCATGTTCGAAAAAATTCTCAAGAGACCGGCATTCGCGATCGTCATCTCCATCATCCTCTTATTCCTGGGGTTGCTGGGGATGATGCTCCTGCCCAAATCCCAGTTCCCCGACATCGCGCCGCCGACCGTGATGGTTTCCATTTCTTATCCCGGCGCCAGCGCCAATGTCCTGGTCGAATCGGTTCTGATTCCGCTTGAGCAATCCATCAACGGCGTCCAGAACATGCGTTTCATCAGCTCCTCCGCGACCAGTGCCGGTGAGGCGGCGATCATCATCTACTTCGAGCCGGGCACGGACCCAAACATCAATGTTGTGAACGTGCAAAACCGGGTCAACATCGTGCTCTTCCAGCTCCCGCCCCTGGTGGTGCGGGAGGGGATCCTGGTCAGCCAGGTCGTGCCGAGCATGCTGATGTACGTGAACATTTACAGCACGGACCCCAACGCCGACCAGAAAGACCTTTTCAACTTTGCCAACGTCTACGTCATGCCCCGGCTCAAGCGGATCAAAGGCATGGGCATCCCCAGGAACCTCGGCAACCGCATCTTTGCGATGCGGGTCTGGCTGAATCCCGACCGCATGCGCGCCTACAACTTGTCCTCCGAGGATATCATGAAGACTCTGTCGGAACAGAGCATCATTGGTTCGCCCGGACGACTCGGCCAGGCCACAGGGAAGACGTCGCAATCGAAAGAGTACGTGTTGACCTATATCGGGCGCTTCAACAAGCCAGAGCAGTATGCAAACCTCATTTTAAAAGCAAATCCCAAGGGGGAGATCCTGCGGCTCAAGGACGTCGGCGAGGTGGAGCTGGGCCCCCAGTTCTTCGATATTTACTCCGACATCAACGGGCATCCCGCGGCGTCCATCGTGCTCAAGCAGGCTCCCGGCTCCAACGCCGCCGAGGTAATCAAGGAGATCAAGACGGAGCTCGAGCTGATCAAGAAGGAATCATTCCCTCCCGGGATGGACTACGAATTCGCCTACGACGTCTCCAAGTTTCTGGACGCCTCGATGGAAAAGGTGGTGCACACCCTGGTCGAGGCGTTTATTCTGGTGTCTCTCGTGGTCTACATGTTCCTGGGGGATTTACGATCCACGCTGATCCCGACACTCGCGGTTCCGGTGTCGCTAGTCGGGACCTTCTTTTTCCTGCTGTTGCTCGGTATCTCGATCAATCTGATCACGCTCTTCGCGCTGGTGCTGGCGATCGGCATCGTGGTGGACAACGCGATCGTGGTGGTCGAAGCGGTGCACGTCAAGATGCACAAGAAGCACCTTTCACCCTATCGGGCAACCATGGAGGTCGTGCACGAGATCTCAGGCGCGATCATTGCCATCACCCTCGTGATGACGTCCGTCTTCGTGCCGGTGACGTTCATTCCCGGAGCGGTCGGCACCTTTTACCGCCAGTTTGGGATCACGATGGCCACGTCCATCATTCTGTCCGGGCTGGTGGCCCTGACGCTGACGCCCGTACTCTGCGCGATGATCTTGAAGCCGCACAGCCCCACCGGCACTGACTCCGACACGAGCGAGACCGACCCCAACACCCACATGAGCGACGCGGGCTTTGACGCCCACACGAGCAACGGGGTAAGGCCGCGCGGGCTGGGAGTCAAGCTGCTTTATGCGATGGGAGGGCTTTTGGTCTTGGGCGGAATCACGTATCTGGCGTATGAGTTGTGGGGGCCGGTTGGCTTCCTGCTCATTCTCCTGCCGCTGGTGCGGGGCCCTTTTGACCGCGCCGTCGAGAAGGTCACAGCCGGTTATGCCGCGATCGTGCGGCGGATCGCCGCGCGCCGCATGCTGACCCTGGCCGTCGTCGGGGGCTTTGCCGCCGCTATCGTTGGTGTCAACACCCAGCTCGCGACCGGTTTTATCCCGGGCGAGGACCAGGGCATCATCTACGCCGTCCTCCAGACGCCTCCAGGCACCACGCTCGAGTACACCAACGCCAAATCCCTTGAGCTCGAAAAGATTGCCAAGGAGATCGAGGAAGTCACCTCCGTCACCTCGCTGGCCGGTTATGAAGTTCTGACCGAAGGCCGCGGCTCGAACTCGGGAACCTGTATCGTCAACCTGAAAAACTGGTCCGACCGCAAGCGAACCGCACGCCAGATCATTGTGGATCTCGAAGAAAAATGCCGCGTGATGAGCAACGTGAAGCTCGAGTTCTTTGAACCGCCCGCGGTTCCCGGCTTTGGCACCGCCGGCGGCATCTCCATGCTGGTCCTCGACAAGACGTTCTCCGCGGATTACCAGCGGCTCGGAGACGTCACCGATAAGTTCATGGCCGCCCTGAAAAAGCGTAAGGAGGTGACGAACCTGTTCACATTCTACGCCGCCAACTACCCGCAGTACGAGCTGATCATCAACAACGATGTGGCCATGCAGAAGGGCGTGTCGATCAAGACAGCGATGGACAACCTCAACATCCTGATTGGCAGCACCTGGGAGCAGGGATTCATTCGCTTCAACCAGTTCTACAAGGTCTTCGTCCAGGCCAAGCCGGAGTTCCGGCGCTTCCCACAGGATCTGGACAACCTGTTCGTCAAGAACGACAAAGGGGATATGGTCCCCTACTCCGCGTTCATGACGATCAAAAAGAAACAGGGTCTGAATGAGATCACCCGGTACAACCTGTACACCTCCGCCGCCATTCAGTGCGCACCGGCTGCTGGCTTCAGCACCGGTCAAGCCATTCAGGCGATCAGGGATGTCGCCGCCTCAGGCGCTGGGAAGCTGCCTCGCGGTTTTGACGTCGGCTGGGCTGGTCTCGCCTACGACGAGGCAAGAAAGGGGAATGAGTCAGTTTATATCTTCCTCATCGTCGTCGCCTTCGTCTATCTCGTACTGGTCGCGCAGTACGAGAGCTTTCTCCTGCCGCTGGCCGTGATCCTGTCGCTGCCGGTCGGGCTTTTCGGTTCTTTCCTATTCCTGCATGCCATGGGTTTGGCTAACGACGTTTACGCCCAGATTGGTCTGGTCATGCTGGTCGGTTTGCTCGGCAAGAACGCGATCTTGATCGTCGAATTCGCGGTCCAACGGCGGCTGGAGGGCGTGTCTCTCAAGGAGGCGGCCGTCGAAGGCGCAAGACTCCGGTTCCGGCCGATTCAGATGACCTCGTTCGCCTTCATTGCTGGTCTCCTTCCGTTGGTCGCGGCCACCGGCGCCGGGGCGATTGGCAACCGAACCATCGGCACCACGGGAGCCGGCGGCATGCTCGTCGGCACGGTCATCGGAGTCTTGGTCATTCCGGGCCTTTATTATTTATTCAGCCAGCTTGACGGCGGGCGCAAACTCCTCAAGGACGAGTCGAGTGAACCCCTTAGTGAAATCTTTGAACACGCGGAAGTTGTCCACGCGCCGGCTCGGTTTGTCGGTCCTGAGGCGGATGAACCTCCCAGTGACATTATTGAACAGGAACGCGCACGTGCACGCGCACTTGCACTCGAACTCGCCCACGAACGCCAACTTGCACTCGAACGCGCACTCGGACACGCAACCGAACGGGGTAATGAACAGGCAGACCAACACCCAGACGAACACGCAGACGGAGGGTAAGAAGCACGCGATTGCGATCGCTCGCTGATAATTCTGCCGTCCTGTATCCCCAATCTCCGCAGGCCGGCTCCAGCACCGCCCCCGGAGGAACAGCGATCAACCCCCCGCCGGCGGTTCGCTGCGATCTCCTGTCTCACGACCACCAGCGACGCAAGGTCTCAAGACATTCCACGACCGTCCATTCTTCTGCTGAATACCAAAAACCGACGACACGACGCCGTCACCGCCATCCCGATCGTTCGTAGCAATTCAGGAACACAGGTTGCGGTCACGACCCATAAACCCAATCATGTGTGCATGCACGATCTCCGACGGGCTCGCCGCGATCCGAGTGGCAACCTAATCTGGCGAAAGGCGACACCGCGTTGCCAATCGGGCCGCGTGGGGTTAGTTTGAACGTGCCCGTCCTTCCGTGCGTCGTCATTCGGGGTCATCGTTTTCTACCGCGGGAGGGCAAACCGGTTCAACCTCCAACTCGGATCACTCCGAAGGAGTCGAGTTCGTGAAACGCGCAGCTTTCAGCCGGCCACGGAGGAGCCATTCCCATGCCTGATATGAATTGTCCCTCCTGCGGCGCGGGCGGACGCATTCCGCGCGACAAGATCGGCGCACGGCTCGTGTGCAAGAAATGTCTCAAGGTCTTTCACGTGACCGCTTCCGGCCAAGCTGTCCTGGGGGAGCCCCCCGCACCCAAGGTCGTCGCCAAGGAGAAGATCTCGAGGGACCCGACCGGCTATCAAACCACCGAGGCGCTCGATGAGCTCGCCTCCCGGGTCGCCAAGATCAAGCTCCCTACGACCAAAACCATGGGCATCGCGGCTGGGGTCTTGCTGGTGGTGGGATTGGTATACTGGTTGTTTTCCCGCCAGTCGCTCGAGACCCGCGCCCGCAAGGTGGCCGAAGCCATCGCCTCGAGCGACATCAAGAAGATCGTCGATATCGCCGTGCCGGGAACCGAAACCGCCGTCATCGTTTGGTACGCCGACATTTACAAGGATTATCTCGACGTCAAGCTGGTTCTGGGACGGACACCCTTTATCAAGATCGAAATACCCGGAAGCTCGGGCAGCGACTCGGGGCTGGCGATCGCCAGGTTTTCCGGCCAGGGCCCACAGTCAGCCGCACCTGGCCTTGCCGACGCGATGCAGCCGATCCCGAGTCTATCCAATGTGAAGGATTCCCTCGATGTCCGCCTGTATTTCGTCATCGACGCGATGGGAAACTGGCTCCTCGACGGAAACCGCACCGCCACCGAGAAAGCAAACGCCGCGAACCGAACGCCCTAGTGTCAAGCGAACAACGGACCACGGACAACTGACAACGATCGAGGTCGCTTGACGATCGGATCGCTTGAGACTACCATTGCGCGATCTCTAGGGTCAGGTCGATCACGTCTTGCTGCGTCGATCGTTCACCTCGTTGATTCTGTGAGCGGGCTTGGCCGGCGGAGTCTGCGCGAACGGGCGGCTCACGGCATGTGTCGATCAGGGATTCGAGGTGGGAATCGAAGCCGATGCAGTTGTTTGACGATTTCCCTGGTACCGTGAAATCGGCTGAGCCGCTCGCACCTCACGTGTGGTTCCGGCTCGGAGGTCCCGCGGCCTACTTCGCCAGCCCGCACACGCTCGACGAGCTCGTCGCCCTGCTGAAACGGTGCCGACGGGAAGAGCTCGCGTTCAAGATCCTGGCTGGTGGTTCCAACGTGCTGGTTAAGGACGAGGGCGTCAACGCCCTGGTCATTCACCTGGAAAGCCCCTTTTTCGCGGATATATCCATCACAGACAACCTGGTTCTGGCGGGAGCGGCCGTGCCGCTGACGGCTCTGATCTCCCATTCGGCGCGCGCAGGCTTGGCGGGGCTCGAAGTCCTCACCGGAATTCCCGGGACCGTGGGGGCCGCACTGCGGGGCAACGCCGGCAGCCGCCAGGGCGCGATCGGACAATTCGTGCGCCGAGCCACCGTTCTCGACCCCTCCGACGAAATCCAGGTCCGCGAGCGCGACGACCTGAGCTTCGCCGACCGCGACTCGAACCTCGATGAGCCCGTCATCCTGTCCGCCGAATTCGAGCTCAAAACCGAAGATCCCGAATCCGTGGTCCGCCGCATGAGGCGCATCTGGATCATCAAGAAGGAATCCCAGCCATACGGCCACCAATCGTCAGGATGTATCTTCAAGAACCCATCACCCGACGTGTCGGCCGGAGCGCTCATCGACCAGTCCGGTCTCAAGGGAACCTGCGTTGGCGGTGCCGAGGTCTCCGACCGACATGCCAATTTCATCATTGCACACCCAGGCGCCACCTCCTCCGATGTGCTTCAGCTCATCGATCGCATTCGCCAGCGAGTCTGGCAACAATTCGGATACGAGATGGAGCTTCAGATTCAAATTTGGTAAACTACATAATCAAGGCAATTTCCAGGCCCCACACTTGGGGCCGTCTCAAAGCCTGAACTGAGCTTGCCAATCCATGGGGGACGATCGAGCCGGCGGAGGAACCCAGGTGATGGAACACCGCGAACCTCTGCGAATCGGTCCAGTCGATCGCCGGTTGGACCCAGCCGTCGAAAGCGCGCGAACCTGGATCGTCGCGGGTGCGCAGCCTCGGTTTGATCGGCTTCGCGCGCCGAATCGACCGCCGCAGGCTAGCCCTGCTGGCCACCGCGGGGCTCTTGGTGCTGGCGGCCGTCGGCTACCTGGCTTCGCTCGCGACGGTGGCGGCCGTGGCATGGCTTCATCGACAACCGTATTATCAGGTCCCCTTTGACAAGATCCGGCTCGAGCCAGGCCCACCGCCGTGGTACCGCGGCGGGCAGGACGCCTTCCTGGAGGCCGTTCGCCGCTCCGCACGCCAGACGAAACCTATCGGCCGGCTCGACCTCGCGCCCGACGACCTCGCCACTGTGTTCAAGAACTACGCCTGGGTTGAAGAGGTACGTGTCACCTATCAGCCTGATGGAATCGCGGTTCACGTGCGCTATCGCCAGCCGGTCGCCTACGTCCAGATCTCTCCCGCAGAACAACTGCTCGTCGACGAAAAAGGGACCATTCTGCCTCCCGCCGACGTGGATGAATCAAAGTTCCTGCCCATCCGACTCACAAGGATCACGGCACAACACCTCGAGCCGCCGGCGGACCCGACTCCCGGAGTGAGCTGGAAGTCGAAGGCCGAAACAAACGACCTTCCCCGCGACGACCGGCGGATCCTCGCCGCGGCCAAGCTCGCGGGATTCCTTCGTGATCAAGTGCGCAGCGGATCCAGCCAGAATCTGCCGGCTTTGCGGATCGGCGAGATCATCGTGACCGACTTCAATACGGGCCGAGGGCTCTTCGTTTTGAACGACGAGGGTCAAACGATCTGGTGGCGCCAAGCACCCGGCGAAGAACGGCCAGGTGAGCCGAAAGCCGGCGAGAAGTGGGACATCCTGCGCAAGTGGGGCGACTCGAGCAAGAAACGCTCGTTGCCCGCACGAGATTACTGGAGGTTCACGCGCACCGATCTTTGCGAGGTTTGCCTTCATCCGGGGCGGCCTCACGAGACCAGGTCTTCCCAGGATGAAGACGCGCAGGTGAATTCCGAAAGGAAAGCCGGTGGATCGGGATAGAGTGGGGCGTTGATGTCCCGTTATGGATGAGAGGGCGATTTCGCCGTCCGTGCGCGAAAGCTTTGTCACAGAGCGAACTCGCCCGGTTCTTGAACCCTTTTCGTCACCCGCTAGGAGCTAGACCCGCCATGGCCTCTCGTCTTGGCCCGCCCTGGTTGAAGCGCGTACGGCAGCTAACCGGACCCACCCACTCCGGCCGCCTGGGCAGCTATGCTCTGATGGTAGATCGGGTCAATGCGCTTGAGCCGATGACCGAGAGCGCAAGTGATGACGAGCTCAAGAGCAAGGCACACGACCTCCGCTTGCGCGCTCGCCAGGGCGACTCGCTGAACAGTTTGTTGGTCGAGACGTTCGCCCTGGTCCGTGAAGCCGCCAAGCGGACGATCGGTCAACGCCACTTTGACGTCCAGGTCGTGGGCGGAATCGCCATCCACAATCGGGCAATCGCCGAACTGGAAACTGGCGAAGGCAAGACGTTGGTGGCCACCATGCCTGCAACTCTCAATGCCTTGCCAGGCAAAGGTGTCCACGTTGTTACGGTCAACGATTACCTGGCTAAGCGAGATGCCGACTGGATGACGCCGATCTACGGATTGCTCGGGCTCACGGTTGGCTGTATCCAGACCGGCCAGAGCGACGGCGCACGGCGGGCGGCTTATGCCTGCGACATCACTTACGGGACCAGCAAGGAATTCGGCTTCGACTTTCTGCGCGACGAGCTCAAGCGGCTTCAGCTTGGCGGCGATGCCCATCGCAAGACGTTCGAGCAGGCCTATCTGGGTCGCGGCGCCCATCTTGAATCGCAAATGCCGGTCCAGCGGACCCACAACTTCGCGATCGTCAACGAAGCCGACAGCATTTTGATCGACGAGGCGCGAACGCCGCTGATCATTGGCGCCAATAATCAGCCGACCCAGGAGGAGGCAGCCGCCTACTATGGGGCCGACCAGCTCGCGTTGACCCTCGTCCGCGTCAAGGACTACAAGTACGACCCCCTGGAGCGCAAGGCCGAGCTGACGGCGGCCGGCCGGCGCAAGGTGCAAGCGATCGCGGCCAACGCCGCATTCGTAACCTTGACTGTGGATGGCGTTTACGAATACGTCGAACGTTCGCTTCGCACCAGATCGCCTATCTTAAAGACCGCGATTACGTGACGGTCAACGGCGAGGTCATCATCGTCAACGAATTCACCGGCCGCATGATGCCGGGGCGGCAATGGCAGGATGGCCTGCACCAGGCCATTCAAGCGAAGGAACGGCTGGAGATTACCCTCGAGACCATCACCGCCGCGCGGGTGACCGTGCAAGACTTCTTCAAACGGTACAAGAAGCTGGCCGGGATGACCGGCACGGCGGCGTCCGACGCCGCGGAGCTACGGCGAATCTACAAGGTCGGCGTCTTCAAGGTGCCGACGAATCGGCCGTGCCGGCGCGTCTGGTATCCCGACCGTATCTTTTCGACGTCCGATGAGCGGTTCCAGGCCGTCGCCGACCAGATCGTGGAATTCAACAAGAAAGGGGTGCCGGTGCTGATCGGCACGCGCTCAATCGAGAAGTCAGAGCGTTTGAGTGCCTTGCTCGAGGCCGCCGGCATCGAACACCAGATCTTGAACGCCAAGAATCACGAGATCGAGGCCCAGATCATCGCCCAGGCCGGGCAGCCAGGTCGGGTGACAGTCGCGACCAACATGGCCGGCCGCGGCACCGACATCAAGCTCGGCGACGGAGTCGCGCAAGTCGGTGGACTGCACGTCATCGGGACCGAACGGCACGAAGCCCGGCGCATCGACCGCCAGCTCGCCGGCCGCTGCGCCCGCCAGGGCGATCCGGGCCAGGCGCAATTCTTCGTCTCCCTCGACGACGAGATCATCGAGGCGTTCGGCGAAAAGCACGCCAAGCGCGTTCGCAAGAATCTCGGCGGCCGCGGCGAGCTCACCAGCCTCCGGATGCGCCGCTACTTCGTGGCCGCCCAGCACAAAAAGGAACGCCAGCACTTCAAAGACCGCAAGCTCCTGATGCATTACGAAAAACAACGGGCAGAAATGCGCAAGGACATGGGGCTCAACCCCGTCCTGGGCTGAGTCGCCAGGCAGAGGAACCACCACTCATTTCAACTACGGTCGGGACAATCTGGCTTTCCGCTCGTGATTATGTATCTCCTTTAACGTATGATGCCGGGTCAATCTATGGCAACCGTACAGGACATCACCGGCAGCACGGAAATTGCCACCTGCCGCATTTCGGATCACGGGCTCCCTTCGAGATCGACCATATCACCCCCCGCAAGCATCACGGCCGTACTGTCGCGGGCAACCTCGCGTTATCGTGCGTCTACTGCAATGCCTTCAAGGGCCCAAACCTGACCGGGCTGGACCCGGCGACCGGGAAGCTGACCCGGCTCTACCATCCGCGACGGCACAAGTGGGCCTATCACTTCCGCTTACATGGCGGTACGCTGATCGGCCGCACGGCTATTGGCCGGACGACGATCGACGTACTCCAGATGAACCACCCTGAAATTATAGCGATACGCGGCATCCTGATGGCGGCTGGATTGTTCTAAGAGCACCCCGCTTGCTCAGCACTGCCCAGGGACGTGCCTAAGTCTTATGATAGGTTACGTTCTGGTCCCTTGCCCGGTTGCATCCCTTTTTCGGCCCGCGATTTCGATGTGGAGTGATCAAGCGTGACGACCGAAGAGAGCTCGTCCCCGGCGCAGCCCCCGGTGCTGTGCGATTTCTGCGGGCGGAATAGCGCCGAGGCCGGCCCGATGATCGAGGGAAGGGCGCTGATTCCCGTGTCCGCGGGCAGGCCGATCGCGCACATCTGCGTCCATTGCGTCGAGGTGTGTGACAGCCTCTTCGAGCAGCATCAGCGGAAGAATGCCAAGCTCGAGAAAATGCCGACGCCCCGCGAGCTCGTGGCCCATCTGAACGAGTACATCATCGGCCAGGAGCGGGTGAAGAAGACGCTGGCCGTCGCGGTCGTCAACCATTACAAGCGCGTGCTCGGCGGCGAGATCAGCGATCCCGATCTCGAGGAGGTCGAGGTCTCCAAGAGCAATGTCCTCCTGATCGGCCCGACGGGCTGCGGCAAGACCGCCCTGGCCCAGACCCTGGCCCGCCGGCTGCACGTCCCGTTCGCCATCGGCGACGCCACCACCTTGACCGAGGCCGGCTACGTCGGCGAGGACGTCGAGAACCTGATCCTCAAGCTCGTGATGGCGGCCGACTACCAGATCCCCGCCGCCGAGAAGGGCATCATCTACATCGATGAGATTGACAAGATCGGCAAGACCAGCCAGAACGTCTCGATCACCCGCGACGTGTCGGGCGAGGGCGTGCAGCAGGCCTTGCTCAAGCTGCTCGAGGGGACCATCGCCAACGTGCCGCCGCAGGGGGGGCGAAAGCACCCGGAGCAGCAGTACCTCCAGGTCAACACCACCGACATCCTCTTCATTTGCGGCGGCACCTTCGTCGGTCTCGAGGAGATCGTCGGCAAGCGACTGGGCCGCAAGATGATCGGCTTCGGCCGCGGTGACGAGCGCGCCCACGACCGCGAGCTCGAGCGCAACGAGCTGGTGGCCCAGGTCACCCCCGAAGACCTCGAGCGGTACGGCATGATCCCCGAGCTGATCGGCCGGCTGCCCATCATCGCCACGCTCAACCAGCTCTCCGAGGAAGACCTGGCGCGGATCCTGACCGAGCCCAAGGACGCTCTCACCAAGCAGTACGAAGTCCTCTTCCACTACGACGACGCCAGATTGAAATTCAATGACGGCGCAATCCGAGAAATCGCGCGGCGGGCCAAGGCGCGAGGAACCGGAGCCAGGGCGCTGCGGTCGATCATGGAAAGCCTGATGCTCGACATCATGTACGACCTTCCCGAGCGTCAGCCGGGCCAGACCTACACGATCACCGAGCAAGTCGTCCGCGGGGAAAAGTCGCTGTTCGGCCCCGAGGGAGCGTGATGGCGGAATGGTCTGCCACTGGCGTTCAGGTCTCCCAGGGTTATCATCGAGCGAATCGGCCGAATCCAAAAGGTGGGCCTTCGCCGACCCCCGGCTGTGTTATGTGACCCGTTGTGTTCCGGAGCGCCGGGTCGTTACGCCGCTTTGCGTTCGCGGAAACGGTCGCCCTGCCGGAGCCTCGTACCGTCCGCCGATTCTCAGTAAGCTCTTGAGAGATTTGACGTCTTAGAGATGGGAGGATCTTTCAACCGATCTGAACTCCAGCGCTGGAGGTCAACTCATGGCCGATGCAGACCGCGCAACGTGCCCGCGATGTGGTGCCCCACTTCCGGCCGACGCCCCGCCGGGCCTCTGCCCGCGCTGCCGGCCGTCTGGCGCTCACGGTGACAGAACCGAGATCCCACCGGTGAGTCCGCCAGCCCCGGGGCGGGCGCGCACCAATAGCTCGCCGGTAAACTCCTTGGGGCTGCGGACGTCGATCAAGGCTTCGGCAATCGCGGCCGTCGTCGCGATCCTCTTGGGGGGCCTGTGGTGTGTGAATACGTGGCAGAAGCTATCCGACTCGGTTGCTCACTGATCGCCGAACACCGCACGGCGGTCCGGCTCAACCCTGACCTGGCCGAGGCCCACTACAGCCTCGGCACCACCCTCGCAGACCAGGGGAAACCGGAAGAGGCAATCGCCGAAAAGCGCGCGGCGATCCGGATCAAGCCCCACTACGCCGAGGCCCACCACGGCCTCGGCATCAGCCTGGCGGACCAGGGAAAGCTGGACGAGGCGATCGTCGAATACCGCGCGGCGATACGGCTCAAGCCGGATCTGACCGAGCCCCACTATAGCCTTGGCGTCGCTCTGGGAAAGCAGGGGAAGCTGGACGCGGCAATCGCCGAATACCGCACGGCGGTCCGGCTCAAGCCCGACTACGCCGATGCCCACTACGGCCTTGGCGTCACCCTGGCCGATCAGGGGGAGCGGCAAGAGGCGCTCGCCGAACTCCGCAAGGCCCGCGACAAGGCCGAACGAGGCTCGGAGCTCGCCCAATCGATCGAGAAAGCGCTGACCGAGCTCGACCATCAGGCTGATCGGCGCGACCGGCGCAGGTTGCGGTCGCCAGTGAATGCGGTCCGACCCGCGACGCCAAAAAAGGGGAAGGCCATAACCGATCGAGACCGTGCGACATGCCTGGGGCCTCCCCACAACCACCGCAGCGGAGAAACCGCGTTGAGCAGCACCGGCTTCGGCGCCGCCAATCCCGACGGCGACCCAAGCACATTCAGACGAACAAACGTCGAGAGCGCCGCCCGCCGAACGCCTTGGGAGCAGCTCGGTACAACTCGTCGATGTGCTCGCCGGCCGCACCGGGATCGCCGATCAGCGACCGCGACCGAAGATCCACGACAAAATCCTGGTGCTCCAGTGGAAGTTGACCGCACTCGCAGAGCAACGAGGGTGGACTTGGAATCCTGTCGGGAAAAGGTTATATTTCCGTATAACTCTTGGAAGCATGCCATGCACACAACAAATCTGCGTAAGGTAGGGGGCTCGGTCATGGTGGCCGTGCCCCCCGCGCTGCTCGCCATCTTGAACTTGCGGGCGGGAGCGAAGGTAGGACTGGCGGTTCAAGGGGGGCGGCTGGTCGTGGAGCCGCAAGAGCGGCCGCGCTACACGCTCGACGAGCTGCTGGCCCAATGCAACCCGAAGGCGCCGCGCAGCAAGGAAGACCGTGAATGGCTCGAGACCGGACCGGTCGGCAGTGAGCTTATCTGATGAAGCGGGGCGAAATCTGGCTGGTCGGACTTGATCCCACGCAGGGACACGAACAGCGCGGGCGACGGCCGGTGCTGATCGTGTCACCCGACGCGTTCAACCGCGTTACGAAGGTGCCAATTGTCCTCCCGATCACCAGCGGCGGGAATTTCGCGCGAACCGCGGGTTTTGCGGTGAAGCTGGAAGGCGCGGGGACGAAAACCGTTGGCATTATACGCTGCGACCAGCCACGCGCTCTCGATCTGAGCGCGCACGGCGGCAAGAAGCTGGAACGCGCTCCGGACGCGATCGTCAACGAAGTGCTGGCGAAGGTGATACCAATTTTCGAATAAACAAGACGGCGATCTGGCTGCATGATGCTGTACCGCACACAAGTAACCGAAGTAAAGACGCAGGGGACAGGCAAGGTGTTCGGTTGCCATTGCCCTTCTGAAGACGGCGAAATGAGCTCTGACCTTTCTCGCCACGAAGCGTGCGAATCGGTCCCGATCGCCGAATGTGCTCAGAATTCTCGGATTCCGCGCTTAGAGCAACGTCGCCAGAGGTTCGCTTTGTCCGTGGCGCGCAGGGAATCAGCCGCTCTGGGCCCGAATCGGGTTCCGATCGGGAATGACCGAAGCCAATGTTGCACTGCCTGTGCTAGCCTTTCGGCGGGCTGGGGCGACCTTGCATTGCCTGTCCCAAGTTTTTGTCCCAAGTTTTTTCGCGCAGGGGCCGACTGCACTGGACGGCACCCCACCTGGCTTCGGTTAAATCCAACGTGGTCAACTGGTAATGTCATCGCCAGCCGGGAGACTGAGTGGTAAAATACCTGCTGCGCTGAGAGGTACGGCCATGTCAACCCAAACGCTGACGCTTCACCTTCCAGATCCCCTCTACACGAGACTGCAACAGCGCGCTCGACAGTTCAATCGAACGCTCGAAGCCGAGCTTCTGGAAGTGCTGAACACAGCGGTGCAGGCTGATGAGAGCTTACCTCAGCCGCTTGCCGAAGATGTGGCGCGTCTTGACAATATGGACGATGCAGCGCTCTGGCAAGCGGCGCGGAGCAGGCTGTCCAAGAAGGAGGCCGCTCAGCTTGAGGTGCTGCACCTCAAACGCCAGAAAGTAGGTATATCCGAGTCCGAGGCCTCCGCGCTAGCGGAGCTCGTCCAGCGATATGAGCGGTCGATGCTCGTTCGCGCACAAGCGGCAGCGCTCTTGAAGCAGCGGGGCTGCGACCTCTCGGGCCTCGCTGCCAAGACATGAGCCGGTCTCGCATTTCAAAAGCGCTTCGTGCCAGGGTCGCCGCCCAGGCGCGACACCGCTGTGGGTACTGCCTGTCGGCGGAATCGATCGTCGGTACGCCCATGGAGCTCGATCACCTGATTCCGGAGGCCCTCGGAGGCATCACAGAGGAGGACAATCTCTGGCTTGCCTGTTCGCTTTGCAATGATTCCAAGAGCTGCCGGATCGCGTTCGAAGATCCGATTAGCGGTGAAGTCGTGCGGTTGTTCAATCCTCGGCACCAGGATTGGCATGGGCACTTTCGCTGGTCGGATGACGGTAGCTTGATCATCGGAGTGACCCCGATCGGTCGGGCCACCGTGGTCGCTCTCCATCTCAATCGCTCCACTCTTGTTGTGGCCAGGCGAGCCTGGGTTGCCGTGGGTTGGCACACACCCACGAGCTGACTAGGACAGGCAGATTGCTGGCCTGGGCGGCAACGCCCGAGGGGTACCGACCTCTTGGGTCGGTTGCAATCGGCTCACGAAACGAGTCAATCGGTCCCGATCGCCGGATGTGCTCAGAATTCTCGGATTCCGCGCAGAGCAACGTCGCCAGAGGTTCGCTTTGTCCGTGGCGCGCAGGGAATTAGCCGCTCTGGGCCCGAATCGGGTTCCGATCGGGACTTCGTGCCGCTTACGTTGCTGGGCATCCGCTCAGGTTCGGCACGCGGAGCAGGCCGAGACGCTGGGCGACTTCTCGGAGTCGCTGCCGCCTGGCTGCGAAGAAGCGACCCAACAGACGGCCCTTGCTCAGTTTTTCCAGCCGTGATGGCGACGCTCTTGAAGCGTCCCTCAAAAAATGCTCCGCAAACCTTTTCCTCGTGGTTCGCAAGTCGTGAGAGTGGTTCCTTGAGGCATTTCATGAACCAACTGAGGCTTTGCAGCCGCGTGCGCGCGGTCGCGACCCAATCGGGGCGCTGGAGGCGATCCTCGATCCAAGCGTGGGATACGGGCAACGGTTGTCGTGACTTGTCGCGGGGTGGGGAGTTCTTCTTCGGACGTGTTATTGCGTCGTCCAACCGCATACTCGGCACATACTTGGCATTCTTGGCACGCGCCAGAACCTGCCAAGTATGCCAAGTATGTGCCAACTATGTGTGGGGGATCGTGGCGCACGATGCGCGATTGGATGCACACTCAACTGCCAATGGAAATGCGATCCCGGCCCGAACGCGTCTCGGTAGACAGTCACGCCGATCCGTTCCCGGGCTTGGCTGAGTGCATCACACGTGAACGGGGTTCAGCAACGATCTCAAGATCGGATTCTTTACGTTGTGTTCCAGGTCCATGGTCGGATTGATCGTCTCGAGCGGGCGGAAATGATCGATCCAGACAGCGTACAGCAGGACAGGGATGAGATGAGTGGGATGGGCGCAAGCCGCGACAATGCGCCGAACGAAGCCAATTGCGCTGAATCGAGGTGCATCGTGGAAGCACAAGATTTGATTCAAGTTACGGCAGATTCCGGCGCTCGTTTGCCGACTTGACAAGTTCCGCACTGGGGGCTCGCTGGCTGTCGCCAGCTCGACCCCAGCCACCCAGTTCTTGCCACGTCCGAAAATGCTGACCTTGAGCCATGCCTGAATTGGAGCGGTTGTTCCGGCGTCCAACCGGATGCTCCGCACATACTCTTGTTTCTTGTCTTGTCAACCGCAGGAGCGCGCAAGGATGGCATGTATGGCATGTATGGCATGTATGTGCCGAGTACGCTGGCCTGCGATGCACGACTGGATTCTCCTTTCAACTGGCCAGACGGCGTGGAGAATCACGACGATGAGCTGAGCGGGACAGGCGAGATCGGCGAAAATGTGCCGAACGAAGCCAATCTATGCAAGTTACGCTCCACTGCATTTTCGTGGGGCCGCAGCCGGCTCGATCTGGCCGGACGCCACAGACGTAACATCCGGCAGCCTAGTGGGTTGCGATCTCACGCCGTCGGCTCTGGGCACGGCGCAATGGCGCTCCAAACCCTCGAAAAACCAGTGGATTCGTCCCACTGGCTCTCATTGACTACCATGGCCGGAGAACATCGCGAGAGGGAGAAAGCCCAGGTCGCCCTTTCACCGAACTCTGGGCCCCGGCAGGTGTTGCGTCCTCTTAGCTTTGCGCTGCCTGGGCCGCTATCGCGACCGGCAGATCCAATTTCACTTCGACGCATCGCCAATCCGTGCTGAAATCGCTCGGTAATCGGTATGTTTCCATCCGCGGGCCGCCTAAAACCTGGCCAGTACCTCCCGCGCAGTGCTTGCGCAGCTCCCGGTCGAGCGCCGCGAGCGGCCCGAGCTTCGACTCGGCGTACTCGACCCGCGCCGGTGCCGGGTTTGGCGGCGGCCCTGCCTGACCCTCGAGATAGGCCCGGAACCGTGGGAGCCAGGCCTCTTTCTTGAGCAGAAAGTGGACCAGGAGCCAGCTCTCGGCATAGGCTAGCTGCTCGGTCTTGGGGTCGTCGATCCGATCGTCGTCTTTCACCATGTCAACCAGCGGAATCCAGGGCTCGCCGTTGTTCCGTGCAGCCAGGAGCACCTTGAGCCGGTCTCCGTTGTTACCTCCGAAGGCAGTCCTCGTCCTGGGCCGCCACAGCTCGAAAAACGTCGCCAGCCCCTCGCTGATACAGGCTGGCACATCCGCTTCCCGCGAGAGAATTCCCGTGTTGAAACACAACAGATGGACCGTTTCATGAATCAGAGTGAAGGCATTGATCTTCTTGGCGTCAGCCTCGAGCCCGGCTTGCTGGGGACGAAAGTCGAAGATCACCAGCCGGTTGGTGTCGAGATCGTAATGGCCTCCGACCGAAATTCCGGGTTTTTCGCCGGGCAGCGCGATATGACTCGACACCCTTCAGGATGATCAAGGTCATGCGCCGCGCAGGCAGCTCGGCCTTGAAACCGCGGCTCTTGAAGTATCCGAGGAAGACCTTGGCAAGCGACTCGGCGATCTCGAGGGCCGATTGACGAAAAGCCGGGGGAGCATCGCCCAGGCCGATCAGGTGCTCGGTCTGGCTATGAGCGAAGGGCCCGATCCCGGCTTTTTTCGCGAGATCCTCGACCTTGGCGATCTCGTCCTTGTCGTCCTGGCTCAATGCTCCCTGTTTGCCGGAAGAACCCCAGGCAGGGCCGCACGCACAGGCGCCGCCCAGGAGCGTTCCCAGAAGCCACAAGCGCCGGGAGATCGGCCCGACAAGAGCCGGAAAATCAGCCGGCATTCGGAGTGATCTTCGATCCGTCATGGGCGGCACCGGGCTGGTGAAAAGTTGATCTTGCTCGAGCTCCGCGATCATCCTCATGTTGGTTGCGCCGTTTCTTCCCTGCTTGCGAACGGGGAGTGGACACGGGCGCCTCGGAGCGATCGGGACATTACAGCGAACCGGTCTTATTGTACCAGTCGAGTCGCGCCCAATCACGATCGAAAAACCCGATCCAGCGGGCCCGTCCATGGGCTCGACTCGCGCACCGCGTCCCGGGCGGCGCCCACTTGCGGCGATGAGATTCTTGTCTCCTTACAAATCCCCGGTTAACTTGAAGACTGCGTTCCGATCAATCCCGGTCTGTTCAGGAAAGTGAGGGCCACACCGATGCGATCGCTTTTGGCCGCCTCTCTTCTCTCCATTTCCCTGGTCGCCGGCGTAAGCGCCCAGGACAAGCCCACGACTGACTCGCCGGCGGCGTGGCGGGCGATCTTCGACGGCAAGAGTCTCGATGGTTGGGAGCACGTTGGTCCGGGCAAAATGGTCTTGAAGGATGGCCTGCTGCAAACAGAAGGCGGGATGGGCCTCTTGTGGTACACCAAGGAGAAGCTGGGCAACTGCGTGATTCGCGTCGTTTACAAGACCACGAGCCCAGCATCCAATTCGGGCGTCTTCATCCGGATCGCCGAGCGGCCCAAGGACGAATGGTATGCCGTCCACCATGGTTACGAGGTGCAGATCTGCGACGTGCAGGACGAATATCATGGTACCGGCTCGCTGTACTCGTTATCGAAAAGCAAGGCCCGTCCAGCCAAGCCGGCCGGAGAATGGAACACCATGGAGATCACCCTCAAGGGTCAGCGCGTGCTGGTTTCGGTCAATGGAGTTCTCGTGACCGACTTCGACTCCGAAAGCTCGGACGTGCCCAAGAGGACCAAGAGCTTCGAGCCCGAGCGAGGGCCCCGGCCCGAGGCAGGTTACTTCGGCTTGCAAAACCACGACGATACCTCGCGCGAGGCGCACGTGATCTTCAAGGAGGTCAGCGTCCGCGCTCTCTGAGGAATCGGCCGGGGATGAAGTCGCTGTATCCACCCCCGCGGGGGCCGGAACTCAGCCGATTGACCACGCCGCCGCCAAAGCGTAGATTTGACTTTTCCTCGCCCTGCGATCTTCCCAAGAGCCGGGGCGATTCAGTTTGATAGGTGCCGCTCGATGAATGCCGCGTACCGTTCCGCCCCCGTGTATCTCGGGATCGATCTTGGCGGCACCAACATCAAGAGCGGCGTGGTCGATGGCGACGGTCGCTCGCTGTCGTCGATCAGCGTCGAGACCGAAGCCGATCACGGCCCTGAAGTCGGACTGGAAAGGCTCGCCGAAGCGGGAAATCGGGCCGTGGAGGCGAGCGGGCTTTCCTGGGACCGGATCGCGGCCGTCGGGCTCGGCTCGCCCGGCACGATGGACATCGAGAAGGGGCTGCTGCTGGAGCCTCCCAACCTCCACGGCTGGAACAACCTGCCGATCCGCCGGCTGCTCTCCGACCGGCTCAAGAAACCGACCGTGCTTCAGAACGACGCCAATGCCGCGGCCTATGGGGAATACTGGGTGGGTGCAGGCAAAGGCGCGCGCAGCCTTGCGTTGTTCACCCTCGGCACGGGCATCGGCTGCGGTATCGTGGTCGATGGCTTGATCATCGAGGGATGTCATAGCCATGGGGCCGAATGCGGCCACATCATTATCCAGATGGAGAATGGCCGCCAGTGCTCTTGCGGCGCTTACGGCCACCTCGAAGCCTACGCTTCGGCAACCGCACTGGTGAAACGGGCGTGGGAAGCACTCCAGGTTGAGGATTCTCCGAGCTTGCTCCGACAGATTGACCCGCACGAGCTCAGCAGCCGGGCGATCGGCAAGGCCGCGGAGGCCGGGGATCACCTGGCGCGCCGACTGATGCGGGAGACAGCTCACTACCTGGCGGTCGGGGCCGTCTGTGTGATGCACACGATCGACCCTGAGCTCGTGCTCTTCGGCGGCGGAATGATCGCGGCCGGCCAAGCCTTTCTCGAGGACATCCGGCACGACATCCGTGCCATGGCGTTCCCGGTTCCCGCGGCTCGCACCAGAATCGAATATGCCCGGCTCGGCGGCGACGCTGGTTTTATCGGGGCCGCAGCCTGCGCGTTAAGAGCTTATGGTCCCAGGTCATCGTGAAATTCGCGGTCGTCCTCGCGGCCGGATGGTCGATTCCAATCCCAGCCGCTTGACGGTCTTTGCCACCCAGGCGCTCGTGCCCAGAGGCGTTCCGCGCACCACGCTGCGACGGATCAGCTCGAGCTCGGCCGCCGGAATCGACGTGTTGAGCTTCTGGGCCCAGTTCCGCCCGCGCTCGACCGGACCAGGGTGGGGTTCCAGCAAAGTGGGCCGGCCCGACCAGTAGCCCGCGCTCGACCACCGCCATTCGGCAGCGCGCTTGGCCAGGTTGGCCCGCACGGGATTGCTTTCCACGTAGCGAAAAACTGCTAACAAATGCTCATCCGTCTGAATCGGAAAGGCCTTGAACCGCCCCATCCAGACATGTCCGCTGCCGCCATGATCGCGGTGATAGCGCCGCACATGGGCCGTCAGCAACCATTGCATCCAGCGGCTCAGATCGCCGTCATTCCGTGGCCAGAGCACCAGGTGGAAATGCGACGGCATGATGCAGTAAGCGAGCACGCGCATGGGCAACCGCTCGCAACCTTCCACTGCCGTGGCGAGAAAGGCGTCACTGTCGTCGGGTTCGTGGAAGACCTCGGCGCGGTTGTTGCCGCAGTTGTATACATGGTAGCACATGCCGCCGACCGAGGCGCGAGCAGCGCGTGGCATGAGTGTTATGTTGTCACATCGGTGGCGTCAAGTCAAGCAAATAAGTCGTCTGTCCCGATTTGGCGCACAATTTGGCCATCGCTATCATCATCGCGGCGCGCCGATTCCGGGTGCGCCGTCAGATGAGGACGCCAGGCCGGCGACGTGACGCCACGAGAAAACAGTGTTCAACTGGCTCGATCCGGGATAGCAAAGCTCAAATGGTGGGCGCAATGAACACAGTGCAGCCGTTCCCAGTCGGCGTGGGAGAGTCTGACACCCAAGGGATGCGCGGCCAGCGGACCTTGATGAGCAGCGAAGACGCGCACCGCGGCTCGGAGCGCCTCGGCTTCGGCGCGATCGTCGAGCCCCGGCCTGGGGCGGAACGCTTCCGGCAACTGGACGCCTTCGCGCATCGTACCGTGCTTGAGAATGCCCCGGATGATCCAGGGCCCGATCGTTTTCCGCAGGAGCCAGGGTGCTTGGCCCGGAAAGCCCTCGACGCTCCCGGCGATCGATTGCGTCAGATGGCGGCACATCTGGGCCAGAGACCAGTTTCCCACGGACTTGTATCCGCCGAGCAAACGGTCGATCTCGGGCATCACCTGGTCGAGCGAGGAGAATGTCAGCGCTCGCCGCGCGGGGTTCGTTGTGGATTTCAAGGCAGGCTCCCTGATCGGAAGAAGATGGCAACTCTACTTTTGATCGATCGTGAAATCCTTGACCTCGAGCTGGACTTCCCGCCGGTGGTTCCACTCGTTGATCGACGGCTGAAAGACGACCGAGCACCGCGTGCCCGGGAGAAGGTCCCGGCCTTTCTCGGCCAGATTCCAGGCGATCGCCTTGAGCGAGATTTCACCCTGTTGCAACCGGAGCTGGAGGTGCTTCTTCGTCTCCCCCACCGGCCGAGGCTGGCCGACGACCGCGAGATCGGTTGCCACCAGAACGGGCCTGGGGTTGCCGATTCCGTGGGGCTCGAGCCGCTCGACCTCCTCGACCACGCCCAGGCTCAGGACCCCGAGCGGCACCTCGGCGTCGATCGTCACCACGCGCTCGAAGTTGCTCGGATGTCAGCGTTCGCCGGCAGCGCTCCTCGAACCGACGTGCGAAGGAGGGCAGCCGGTCTTCGGTCAGCTTCAGTCCGGCAGCCGCCGCGTGGCCGCCGAAGCCGATCAGCTCCTCCGAGCATTCCTGGATCGCCTGGTACAGGTCGAAGCCAGCGATCGACCGTGCAGAGCCCTGGGCGACGGGACCATCCAGCGATATCACGATTGCCGGGCAGTGATAGGTCTCGGCCAGCCGGCCAGCCACGATCCCGATGACGCCCGCGTGCCAGTCCTTGCGGGCCAGCACGATCGCGCAACGGTCCGCCGGCCCGCCGCCGGCACGGATCATCTCGTGCGCCTGGTCGAGAATCTTCCGTTCGATCTCCTGACGCCGGGCATTGCAGAGATCGAGCTGGACGGCGATTTCTCGCGCACGGTCCGGGTCGTCGGTCGTCAGCATCTCGACGGCGATCATCGCTTGCTCGAGCCGGCCGGCCGCGTTGATCCGGGGGGCAAGCCCGAAGCCGACAGTTCCCGTGGACAGTCGTTTCCTGTCCAGGCAGCCGCTGACCTCCATGAGCGCTTTCAGCCCGGCGCTCGGCTCGGCCAGGATGCCCGCCAGCCCATGCCGCACCAGGATCCGATTCTCGTCGGAAAGAGGCACCATGTCGGCGATGGTCGCGAGGGCAACCAGGCCCAGCGAGCGGACCAAGAAGTCACGGAGCTGCGGCGAGGCGCGCTTGCCGTCGCCAAAGGTCTTGCATACCTGCCACGCCAGCTTGAATGCGACGGCCGCCCCGCACAGATCGGCATTGGGGTAGCGACTGCCCGCGAGCCGAGGATGCACGATCTCGGCGGCGGCCGGCAGGCTAAGACCGATCGTGTGGTGGTCCGTGACGATCAGCTCGATCCCGAGCTCGACGGCCAGCGCCGCTTCGGCGACCGCGGATATCCCGCAATCAACCGTCACGACGAGCGCGGATGGGTGCTGGGCCGCCATACGCCGAAGTACCTCGGCATTGAGCCCGTAACCTTCTTCCACGCGATGGGGAATGTAGTATTCGACATCGCGGCCGCCCGCCAATCGCAGGCAAGACCACAAGACGCTCGTGCCGCAGACGCCGTCAACATCGTAATCACCGTAGACCACGATCTTGCGGCGGTCGCGGATCGCCTGCACGATCCGCTGTGCCGCGCCGATGGCTCCGGGCAAGAGCTCGGGGTCATGCAGTGTTCCCAGCTTCGCGGACAGGAATGCCACGGCACGGACCGGGTCGTCGATCCCTCGATTGATGAGAAGCTGGGCAACCAGGGGCGAAATTCGCGCGCTACGGCTCAATCCGAGTATCCGGTCCGGTTCGTGGGGCTTGATTCGCCAGCGCGTATTCATCGCGAACAAGTCCCTCCACCGTCCGCTCTTGTTGGGCTCGCCGGAATCGCGTCGCCTCGCGATCAGAACCACTTCTTCCGTCGCGCGTAGATCCAGATGAAGCACGGAGAGATCGCCATGAACCCACACGACGCGACGAAGAGCGCACGCCGCGGCATCGGCCCGGTCAAGACCAGCGACTCTCCAAAGAAGTTCATACCAAAAAAGCCTACCAGAAACGACATGGGCATGAACATCACGGTGACGATCGTCAATGTCTTCATGATGTCGTTGGTGCGGTTGGAGACGACCGAAAGATAGGTCTCGAGCGTCCCTGAAATCAGGTCGCGCAGGCCCTCCGAAATATCATGAATACGCACGACATGATCGTACAGATCGCGAAAGTAAACCCGGTGCTTGGGCTGGACGGGCTTGTACGGGTCGCGGGCCAGGCGATTCAAAACCTCACGCTGCGGCGCCAGGCTCTTATGAAGCTGGATTGCCGATCGCTTGACCCGAAAAATCCGCTGAAGTATCTTGGGACTCGCGTTGGCGATCACCTCGTTCTGGATTTCGTCGACTCGATCGTCCATTTCCTCGATAGCGGCCAGTGACTGGTTGACGGCCAGCTCGAGAAAGCGAATCAGCAAATGGTCCGCGCCATGGCGCATCCGGTCCCGCGGGTCCCGCTCGATGTTGATCCGGTCTTGATCCAGGATCGTGAGCGGACCGGCATGGTAGGTGACGACATAATTCTGGCCGAGGAAGACGTCAAACTCCTGAAGGTAAAGCACGTCGGAATGGGGGTCGATCCTGGTAACATGAAAGACCAGATAAAGGTAACCATCCCAGTCGTCGACCTTGGGAACGTGGCTTTCTCGCAGTGCATCCTCGACCGAGAGCGGATGAAAATGGAAGACTCCGCAGAGCCAGTCTTCGACTGCGTGATCGGGCTGGCCCTCCGTGGGCCCCTGGATATCGACCCACACCAGTCCGCTCTGATCGCGAATGGCCTCTTCAACCCGGCTCACCGGCCAGTCGCTGTGCAGGTTGCCGCCTCCGTCGCGGAAGACCACGCGAATGACCGAGCTGCCGACTTCGATGGCGGGCACGGGCACGGACGCCGGAGGAAGCGGTGTCATGGCGTGCCTCTTTTCACCGCGCCGCGGCCGGCCGGGCGTCCCCGGTCCGTGCGGACAATGATGCCTGAAATTGAATGGTTTCGTCGAGAAGGTCGATTGCCAGTGGTTGGCGATCCAGAAGGGAAGCCACGCGCCGGATCGGGGACGCGAAGCTACCGACGAAGCGGGCGATGGCGGGCGATTCAATCGGCGCGCTCACGATGCGGACGAGATTGACGCCGACCGCTACGCCCTTCGCCTGGAACGAACCGTCGGTATTCAGGCGGGCGGAGCGCAGCGTGCCGATCGTTCCATCGACCGGGATGAATTCGATCCACCCCCCGCCAACCGGGCGCCGGCCCTCGGTGACGACCCCGCTTAAGGCCGTCACCGGCATCCGCTCGGGCCCGACAACCTTGGCACAGCCCGCGGACCCAATCGCGTTCGCGAGCACGGACATCCCGACGAGCCAAACGACCGGCGTGCGTTTGTTGATAATCATCGGTCGTTTTCACTGCGCCGGCGTCGCACCCTTGGCCTGTTGCAAGCTGCTTTTCAGGATCTGGGCAGTAATAAGTTACCGGAAGAGTCGCCTTTCGCGGAGCGAACGGCAACACTTATTGTAGCTCAGCGCCTTAGCCTGGTAGCCCCGCTGCGGCTGTGTCACCGACGGGAAACTCGGGCCCTCCCTGCACCAGGCTGCGATTCCGCGGCGGGTTCTTGCTCAGAAACTCCTTGAGAGCGGTGACTTTGACGGCGAGGTCCTTCTGGCGATCCGGCACCTGGCGGCTGGGCGAAAGAAGCAAATCGCTCGACGCCTTGACGACTGGTTTTACCAGGTCGAAGACCTTGGAGACGTAGTCGGCGGCCTCGCCGTTGGCCATGTGAACCAGACCTGAGTCACGCATTCCCGTCACTCCGTCGAAGGCTTCGAAAACCGGCCCGGCCAGGAGCACCGTGAGATAGCGCGATTTAAGGGGATTGTTCTTGAAGTTCGAGCCAATCTGGGTCCCGAGGGCCGCCGCGAGCGTACCGGCGCTATGCGCGATCAATGGATAGTTGTAGCCGCGGACCGCGGAACCGATTTCCATCAACCCCAAGGCCCGTGCAGCCTCCGATCGGACCTCCGGCTTCGCCTGGTAATCGGTGAGCAGCCGCATCGCCGCACTGGCCATCTCCGCTTCTTTGGGTGCGTTGACCCGGTAGCCTTGGCGCATCGCCCCGAGAGCTTCGAGAGCGCGAAGCTGAGCCGGCCACGGAATATCGTCCTCGTTCTTGAGAAAGTCGGCGATCACCTTGCCCGCGTCGATCCGATTCGAGGCAGGCAGCCGATGCCCTTCCTCCACGATGTTGGCAATTCCTTCCATGGCCCAGAGCTTCACCCAGATCGTCTGCTTGTCGTCCTTGATCTGGTCTATGAAGAGCTGAAGGGCGTCGGGATTGGCTGACTGGCCAAGGATAATGGCCGCCTGGATCCGAGGGATCAGATGATTCTTGAGCAGCGGGCGAAGCTTCAGGAGCAACACCCGGTTGTAGGCGGAGAGAAACGCCAGGTTCTTGGCGGCCTTGGCCGCGAAGAGCGGCTCGAGGAGCGCGGAGGAAGCCTCCTGGATGGCCTTGGACGTGGCGGCGTTGGGATTCTGCCCCGCGGCCGGTTCAATGAGAGCCTGGATATTCGCGTGGTCGGTCAACTTGGCCGCCATCGCATCGACAACGCGATTGATCAAACCCGACTCGACATTGACGTTCACATTCTGGGCCATCTCCTGGAGAGCGTTGATGTCCTCCTGTGTGACCGCACGAGCGTTCACAGCCGGGTATTTTTGAACATCCGCCAGCTTCTCGGCCCGTGGGTCGCGGAAGATCTCGATCGGGGCGACCTTCGTCGACTTGCTCGGGTCGGCCGGGTTTCCGCCGGCCGCCACCGGCGCCGCAGCCCCCTTGCCCTGTTCGGTATTGCCCGACTCCGGCTTGGCCGGCTCCTTCTTGGACTCACCGGCTTTCGAGGACGCGCTCGCACCGGCCTGTCCCGACTTCGACTTCGTCGTCCCTTCATCCTGGGCCCAGACCGAACTCGCCAGTGAGACCAGCAGAACCATCGTCCCGCTTAACGACCAAACCGTACCAGTCGGGCCCCCGGGGGAGCCCCATCTCCCACTCGGGAAACGCAACGTGAGCATATCCGGGAACCTCGTCAAAAGTCTTTGCGCACCACTGTATTAGGCTAACCCGCTCGGGATGGTCTGTCAAGTTCGCCACGACCACGCCTTGCCCACGTACCAACGGACATTCGGCATAGCCGCTCCAGTCCATCCCAGCGAGCCGCGCTCTCCCTGGCGAAGGCCGACCGACTCTTTCGCTCTCCGAACCGGCCCTACCAACCAAGTCTGCTCATTGGACGCTGATCACGCGGCTTTCGTTCCCTGCGCCCGTTGGTTTCGGCGCGGAACTCGTTGAGGATACCTCAGTACGATCGTATAGTACATTGTCGCGATTCCGGGCCCGGCCAATCCGAGACGAGGAGTCAATGTTCGCATGATCACGCGGCGCTATGTCTTCCCCGGTGTTCTCGAAATGAACTACCAGGCGCAACGCCGCATGGGGGTAAACGTCTATTTGATCGACGGCGGGACCGAGTTCGCGCTCATCGACGTGGGGTTCCTCGACGACCTCCAGGATGTGCTGGAACTGATTCGCAAGATGGATTTCAGTTTCGCCGCATGCAAGATGATCGTCGCGACTCACGCCGACGTCAACCACACCCAGGGGCTCACGCGAGCCCGTGAGATCCTCAAGACGCTGGTGGCGGCCCACCCCACGACCGTCGCCGCTCTCGAGGAGGGTGACGAGATTCTGACGTGCGCCGGATCGACGCCCAGGGAATCCGGATCCCGATGCCCCGCTGCAAAATCGACCTCACGATCAATGAGGGCGACGCAATCAAGATCGGCGACAAGACCCTGGAGGTCTGGAGCACGCCGGGGCACGCACCCGGGCAGCTCGCCTTCCGCATGGGAAAGCTCCTTTTCTCGGGCGACAACATCTTCCGGGACGGCAGCGTTGGCTTCATCGACGCCCACCACGGCTCCAACCTGCCCGATTTCATCACCAGCTTGAAGCGCATCCGCGACTCGGACGCCGAATTCCTTCTCCCCTCGCACGGACCGATCTTCCGGAAGAATAACGGCCTGATCGAAGCGACGATCGCTCGCCTCGAGTCTTACACGCATCTGGCCGACTTCGGAACCTGCGCGGTCGAACTGGCCGCTCATGGACCAGTGGGAAGAAGAGCTCGCTCGTGGTACACTCGATTTCCAGGGTTGAACTGGTGGACAGTGCTCGCGTATGAAATCCGTCGCATGGTCTCTGGGACTTGCTCGATGAGGCGTCTGCACCAGAATCTCGTCGCCGCGCTCGTTGTCGCCTTCCTCGCCTATCCTCGCCAGGCGCCCGGCCAGACACCGCCGAAACAACCGGTGACTTTGACCGGCTCGGTCAGTCAGGCCACGTTCGATTCGACGGTCCGCCCGTTCCTGGCGCGATATTGCACGGGCTGCCATGGAGCGACCAAACCCAAGGCCGGCCTCAGTCTGGCGAGTTTCCCCGACGAAAAATCGGCGCGATCGCAGCGGAAAACCTGGAACAGGGTTGGAGAATACCTTGAGGGGGGATTGATGCCCCCCGAGGATCGCCCCCAACCGAGCCGCGCGGAGGTCGCGCGACTGATCCAGTGGATCAAGGATGCCCCAAACGCTGCGGATTGCGGCCGAACCTTTGACCCGGGACAGATCACCATCCGCAGGCTCAACCGCGCGGAATACAACAGTACGATCCGCGACCTGGTCGGAGTCGACTTCCATCCGGCCGACGACTTCCCGTCGGATGACGTCGGTTACGGCTTCGATAACATCGGCGATGTGCTCAGCCTCTCGCCGATTCTGATGGAAAAATACTTGAAGGCCGCCGAGACGATCAGCGAGCAGGCGATCGTCGCCGGTAGGGAGGCGCGGGGTCCGGTGGTCACCTGGGAGGGCCCCAAGCTCGACGCGAGCGCCGGAGGCTCGCCGGCCGATGACGGCGGCCGCATGCTCACTTCCGATGGCGAGATAGCCGTCAGCCACCGCTTGCCGGCCAGCGGTGAGTATCTGCTGCGTGTTCAGGCTTCGGGCGACCAGGCCGGGCCCGAGCCGGTGCGCATGGCCGTCCGCATCGACGGCAAAGACCTCAAGCGGTTCGATGTCAGGGCCTCCCGCGGCAACTCGCAGGAGTGCACATTCCGCCAGAAGCTGCGAGCGGGACAGCGGCGTCTGTCGGTCGCGTTTCTCAACGACTATTACAAGCCCGATGAACCGGACCCGCGCAAACGCGATCGCAATCTGATCGTCGAATCCATCCAGATCGAGGGCCCGCTCTTCGGGGCAGGCAGCACCCTGCCCGAGTCGCATCGGCGAATTATCTTTCAGGCGCCGAGATCGCGCGGGGAGGTCCCGCGGGCGGCCCACGCGATCCTGGAGCGGTTCGCAACTCGAGCCTATCGCCGGCCCGTCCCCGAGGGAGAGCTCGGGCGCCTCCTGAAATTCGTCGACCTGGCACTCGAAAACGGCGATCCCTTCGAGCGCGGCATCCAGCTTGCGGTCCAGGCCATTCTCGTTTCACCCCAGTTCCTGTTTCGGGTCGAGCTCGACTCGCGCTCGGGAATCGGCAGCAAGCGCGGCGAGACCAGCGGCCTGCCCATCGGCGATTTCGAGGTCGCGTCGCGACTGTCGTACTTCCTCTGGAGCACGATGCCCGACGAAGAGCTGTTCCGGCTGGCGATCGAAGGGAAGCTTCGATCGAGCGCAACGTTGGAGCGCCAGGTACTGCGGATGCTCAAGGACCCGAAGTCGCAAGCGCTCGTCGACAATTTCGCCGCGCAGTGGCTCCAGCTTCGTAACCTGAAGGCGGTCAACCCCGACCGCGGCCGCTTTCCGGCTTTCGACGAGCCGCTCCGCGCGGCCATGATCCGCGAGAGCGAGATGTTCTTTGCGGCCATAATGCACGGCGATCTGAGCATCCTCAATTTTCTGGATTCCGATTTCACCTACGCCAACGAGCGGCTGGCGCGGCACTACGGCCTGGGCGGGGTCAAGGGCGAGCAGTTTCGCCGGGTCAGGCTCAAGGGCCAGAAGCGCGGCGGCCTGCTCACGCAGGCGAGCATTCTGACCGTCACATCAAACCCGACCCGGACCTCGCCGGTGAAGCGGGGCAAGTGGGTGCTCGAGCAGCTCCTCGGAACACCGCCCCCACCGCCGCCGGCCGACGCGCCCCCTTTCAAAGAGGACCAGAAAGCACTCTCGGCCGCATCGCTCCGCCAGCAGATGGAGCAGCACCGGGCCAAGGCTAGCTGTGCCACCTGCCACAGCCGGATGGATCCCCTGGGCTTCGGTCTCGAGAACTACGACGCGGTCGGCGCCTGGCGCGACAAGGACGGCAGCTTCGCAATCGACTCCTCGGGCACGCTCCCCTCCGGCGCGTCGTTCCGCGGGCCCGAGCAGCTCAAGACCATTCTCAAATCGCGATCGCAGGAGTTCGCGCGCTGCTTGACCGTCAAGTTGTTGACCTATGCCCTGGGCCGGGGCCTGGAAGACTACGACCATTGCGCGGTCGACAAGATCGTCGAGCGGGTCGTGGCCAGCAATTACCGCTTCTCGGCCCTGGTGCAGGGAATTGTCGAAAGTGACCCGTTCCTGAAACGTCGAGGATGAAGCGCGGCTTTCGCGCGGAGGAATCTTCCCCATGACAAGAGCGCGACGACTCTCGCGACGCACGGTCTTGCGCGGGCTGGGCACGGCCATCGCACTACCCTGGCTCGAGGCCATGGCGCCGGGCATCGCTCTGGCGGACGTCTCCACGAACGCTGCCTCATCCCCCCGGCGCCTGGCGTTTCTATACGTCCCCAACGGAGTGCACATGCCCGCGTGGACTCCGGCGGAAACGGGTGAGAAGTTCTCTCTGCCCGCAACGCTCGAGTCGCTCAAACCCTTCCAGAACGACCTGCTTGTCTTGACGGGCCTCGCCCAGCATAACGCCGAAGCGCTGGGAGACGGCGGCGGCGATCACGCGCGGTCGCTGGCCTGCTTCTTGACCGGTGCCCATCCCTTGAAAACTGACGGCGCGGGAATCAAGGCCGGGGTCTCGGTCGACCAGGTGGCGGCCCAGAAAATCGGCGGCCAGACGCGGCTCCCGTCGCTCGAGCTGGGGATCGAACGCGGGGCCCAGTCGGGAAACTGCGATTCCGGCTATAGCTGCGCCTATTCGTCCAACATCTCGTGGAGGTCGGCCAATACGCCCATGGCCAAGGAGGTGAATCCGAAGATGGTTTTCGACCGCCTCTTCGCCGTTGCCGACCCGAACGCCTCGGCTGCCGAGCAGAAGAAGCGCGATTTCTATCGGCGCAGCATTCTCGACTTCGCGCTCGAGGACGCGCAGCAGCTTCGCCGCCGGCTCGGCATGACGGACCGGCGCAAGATCGACGAGTACCTGACCGCCGTGCGCGAGGTCGAGGTCCGGATCGCCCGATTCGCCGCGCCCGATAGCCGCCCCCCCGCCGGCGCCAGGCGGCCCAGCGGCATTCCCGACCAACTGCCCGAGCACATCCGGCTCATGTTCGACCTCGTCGTGCTCGCCTTCCAGACCGACGCAACGCGGATCTGCACCTTCATGTACGCCAACGAAGGGAGCAACCGCAACTACGCCTTCATCAATGCGCCCGAAGGCCATCACGACCTCTCTCACCACGGCGGCAACCCCAAGAAACACGAGAAGCTCAAGATCATCAACCGGTTCCATGCCGACCAGTTTGCCTACCTGGTCGGCAAGCTCAAGTCGATCCGCGAGGGGGACCACTCCCTTCTCGACAACGCCATGATCGTCTATGGCAGCGGCATCAGCGACGGCAATCGCCACAATCACGACGACCTGCCGATCCTTCTGGCCGGAAAGGGCGGAGGAACGATCAAGCCGGGCCGGCACGTCAAGTACACCCCACAGCCGCTCAACAATCTCTACCTCTCGCTGCTGGAACGCATGGGCGTCCCCACAGCCCGCCACGGCGATAGCACGGGACGGCTGAAGAAGCTTGACGGGTAAATCAAGTTCGACACAGGACAGAAAGCTCGAGCCGTCCCCAATGCGGATTTCGCCCCTCCTGCTGCTGGTTCCGGTCCTCGTATCTGCGGCTCGCGCCGCCGACTACCCCGAACCCCTATCCGCTTCGTACGTCCTCCACGACTTCCGCTTCGCCTCCGGTGAAGTGCTCCCCGAACTACGCATTCATTACCGGACGCTCGGACAGCCGCACCGCGACCAGGATGGGGTTGTGCGTAATGCCGTCCTGATCCTGCATGGAACCACCGGCAGCGGGGCAAACTTCCTGCGGCACGAGTTCGCGGGCGAACTGTTCGGCCTGGGTCAGCCGCTCGATGCGGCCCGTTACTATCTTGTACTACCGGACGGGATCGGGCATGGAGCATCGAGCAAGCCGAGCGACGGCCTCAAAACCCGGTTTCCCCGGTACGGCTACCGCGACATGATCGAGGCGCAGTACCGGCTCTTGACCGATGGGCTAAAGATCAACCACCTACGTCTGGTGATGGGCACATCAATGGGCGGAATGCACACCTGGCTCTGGGGCCAGCGGTACCCGGAGTTCACGGACGCCCTGCTGCCGCTCGCGTCGTTGCCGACGCAGATCTCGGGGCGAAACTGCGCGTGGCGCCGGCTCATAAGCGACGCGATTCGCAACGACCCCGGCTGGGCGAGCGGCGAGTATCGCACCCAGCCGCCGAGCCTGCGCACGGCCGCCCTCATGGTCTACCTCATGTCGAGCAACCCGGTCGAACGGCAGAAGGAAGCCCCGACCCGAGAAAAGGCGGACAAGGCCCTTGATGAGTACGTCGCGAGGACGCTGCGAAGCATGGACGCAAACGACGTGCTCTACGCGATCGAGAGCTCGGCAGACTACGATCCCGGACCGGGGCTCGAACAGATTCGGGCACCCCTGTTGGCGATCAACTTCGCGGACGACCTGATCAACCCGCCCGAGCTCGGAGTGCTCGAAAAGGAGATCAGCCGCGTCAAGCGAGGCAAGGCCATCGTCATTCCCAGGAGCGAGCGCACCAGGGGGCACGGCACCCACACTCTCGCCGCAGTGTGGAAGGAGCACTTGGTCCGCCTGCTCCGGGAAAGCGAGGAACGCATCGAGGGGCCAAAAAGGAGATGACCAACAGGCCGGGAGCTGATCGTCCATGTCGTTTCTTGGGGGCTTCGAGCCATGTCGTGGGCTAAACCAAAGACGGGCGGACTCGTGGGGTTGATGCTCGCCACGCTGGTAGCCGGCGCGGGAGCGGCACTGGACGATCAAACGACGAAGAAGGCGGGCGGGGCCGCCTCGTCGCAAGCAGCCGCCGTGGAGCCCGTCGTGCCCGTCGTGAGACCGGCCGATGCCGCCAAGCCCACCGGTTCGTCCGCAGTCGTCATCGCCATGTTGCCGTCACGTGCCGAGTTGCACAAGCTGCTGAGTTGCGCGGCGAGCGAGGCTGTCGCGCTAGTCAAACAAAAGCCGATTTCGTCGTCGCCGACCCTGAGGACGTTCGCCACGGCCCAGGCCAGGGCCGGCGACCTCGACGGAGCCCGCACGACGTTCGCGCTTGCCGCAACGGAGGCCGAGGGAGGTTTCGGCGGAGACGCGGACCCTCGGAACCTCTGGCGCATCGGCCGCCTCCAGGCCGAGTGCGGCCTCAAGCAACAGGCCCGCATAACGCTTCATCGGGCTGTCAGGGCCATGCCCGGCGTGGTTGGCGACTTCGAAACGGATAGTCGAACTGTCGAGACGTATTCGGTCATCGTCCAGGAGCTAGCTGGAATAGGCGCCCGAGAGGACGCACGCAAGACGGTCGAGCTGCTTCTGGAGTTCTCCAACAAGTTTTTCGAGTCAAGCAGTATCAGCAGCGCCCGCGACCGGGCCGCCCCGAAGATCGCCGCGGCCCTCGCAGCCGTCGGTGACTTCGAAGTCGCGTTCCGGTGGTCCGATGGGGCACAGATGGAAGGCAGCGTGTTGGGCGAAATCGCGGTTGCCGCGTCCAGGAGCCTCCGCCGCGATGCCGCCGGGAGGTTCGTTCAGGAGGCAGCAAGGCGGCTCGCGAAAATCGAATCAATCGAAGAGACGTATTCCGTCCTGATCGACCTGGCTGCGGCCCAAGCCAGGATCGGTGACGTGAAGGCAGCGAAGCGGTCCGCCCAGGCGATCGGCGTTGGGCCTTCGCGCTTCAACCACGACATGACGGCCTGGCAGCCCTACGCTTTGGTCCGCATCGCCGGCGTCCAGCGTCAGGCGGGTGACACCGCCGGTGCCAGAGAGACGCTTCGCGATGCCTTTCGCTGGGTGAGCGACCACCCACGAATGCAAAGGCGTGAGGGGCGGTACAGTCAGATCGCACGCGGGCAGATCGCCAGCGGAGACATCGACGGCGCGGTACGGTCGGTCAACGCGATGGCAGGGAGGCGAGCCGAAAGCCTCGCCTTCATCGCCCTTGCGCAGGCCGCGGCAGGAGACCATGCCGCCGCCCGGGCGACATTCGCCCGTGCCCTGGATGATGCAGGTCTCTCTGTCAACGCCCCCCCTGCCCCGAACCCGGAGCTCACGAAACTACCTGGGGTAAGCCAGAACATGCCCACGTCGGTGCGCATTCAGCGCGCGGAAATTCTGGCGATGGCTGGAGACGTCCCCGGGGCCTTGGAGATACTCCGGTCGATCGGCGACCGGAATTACCAGGAGTTCGCTCTTCAACGGGTCGTCTCGGCCCGCGCGACAGCGGGCGACGTGGCCGGCGCCTTGCGGCTGGCCCTTGACGAGTCAAAGACGCCGGATGAGCGGCGGTCGGCCCTGGAGGGACTGGGGCAGGGCGTCGACACTCGCTTGTCGCTCCGATCGCTCGACCCCCGCGCCCAGTGATCGCCGAACGATCTGTCGGCCACCCTTCGTCTCGCAATCGTCGCCCGATCGAACCGCAGAAGTGTCACGAAGTCGGTTCCTGACGCCATTTCACTGTCCGCAACCCCGGAACTCGCTGACCGGCCGTGCGGCCAATACAACTTGGCAAAAACCGGCCTACCTGGTAATTTCAGCCAACCGGGCATACCGAAAGGGATTATCGATCGCTCCCTGAAATCTTTTCGACCTCGCCATGAGCTATCGACAACAACATCGTGCCGTGAATGCGGGCGCGGTCACAGCCGGAAGGAAACCAGCTCATGAGCGGATTGCGACTCAACCTGGGTTGCGGCATGGACCGTCTCGATGGCTACGTCAACGTCGATCGCCACGGAGAGCCCGACCTGCGGCATGACCTGGAGGTCGTCCCCTGGCCCTGGCCGGACGACTCGGTCAGCGAGATCCTGCTCAAGCATGTCCTGGAGCATCTGGGCCGCGACCCGATGGTCTACCTCGAGATCATGAAGGAACTGTACCGCGTCTGTCAGAATGGCGCGACAATTCGCGTCATGGTGCCTCACCACCGACATGACTTTTTCTTCAATGACCCCACCCACGTCCGTGCCGTGACGGTAGACGGAATGACTCTTTTCTCCCAGCGGCTCAACCACCAGTGGATCGCGCAGGGGATCTCCAACTCGCCGCTGGGAATCTATCTGGGAATTGACTTCGAGCTGAGCGACGTGAAGTTGATGCCGAGTGAGCTCGGATATCGCTTGCGTGCTCAGCACGCGATGGATGCCAGGGCCTTTGCGCTGCAGACTTCTCTCTGTAACAACCTGATCGAGGAGGTCCAGATGACTCTCCGGCCCGTGAAACCGCCCGGTAGAGAGGCTCGCTGATCTTGGAGCATTGCCATGCAGAAGGTTGCTCATCACGGCAGAGCCGCAGACTTCGATTCCGAAGACTGATGCCAGCGTCTGCCGCCGCTCTCGTATCCACGACTTTCGGTGATCGTGGTTCTTCCCCGAAGTGGGATCGAGCCCGCACAGAAAAGGCCTGCGCGCATCGGACGATGCAATGATAAACGGCGATCTGGTCATCGGGCACGATCTCGCGACGAGGGTGGGCGGGCACTGGGCGGCCTCGCGGTACACGCTGTTACGCAACGCACCCACTGCGCATTGTAGCAGAAGTGAACAAGAGTATCAGGCACGTCCGGCGTGTCAAGTCCCACGTTCGCCCGTCCATGAAAAGTGGGTGTGCGTGTTTACCAGTGGGTCCTTGGAACTCACCTCCACCAAGCCACAACCTGGAAGAAAATGATAACACCATCTCGGCCCGAGTTGTTCCGTGGTACCTCGAATTTCCTCATCGTTACAGTCTTGCGGTTGCCTCCGTCCGGATCACACGTAATCAAGTAAGTCTTTCTCTCCATGACTTCATTCGGCTGCCGAAGGCACAACTGCCAGGTGTAGGCGACTTTCAGTCCGTCGGAAGACCAGCGGTTGCCGTGAGTGTAGCCCGGTCTGTCAATCATCGTTCGTGTCTTTGTGGTCAAGTCAATCACATGTAGCCTGTTTCGACCTCTCTCGCCGTCGGGCGTGTTGGGACCAACCATGCACAGAATCCGACGGCCATCTGGTGACAACCTGGCGCCGTAGGCCACTTCCTGTTCGGACGTGATGAACTCCGGCTTGCCGGTGCCGTCGGTGTTGACCGACGCGACTCGGACCGCGGCGTCGTCTGTCCGAAGGGCTGTCAAGACACGCTTTCCGTCCGCCGACCAATCGCTCGGCCACGATTCGCTCGGCAGCTTCAGCTCGGTCAAGCCCTTCGAGCTCAAGTCGTACACCCTGTACGCAGAGCCACGAGAACCATCCTCGTTGGTTCCCTGCTCGCAGATCAGTATTCGCTCACTGTCGGACGATCAGATTGGCAGAAAGCTCGACCCCGTGGTCCCCCAGACCATGGGAACGGTGGTGCGTTCCTCCCGGCGCACACGCGACTGAATGACGAGCTTGCCTTGGCCTTTACCCGGGGGCGGGTTCGGATCGGACTTGCTGAAGGCAGCCCAGCGTCCGTTGGGTGAGATTGCTCCAGCGGCGTTGGTGATTGACTCGAGGCGCTCCTTCTCCTGCCCGTCCGGCCCGAGCAGAGCACATCCGTGGTCGATGACCATAAACATCTCGGCAAGGGGGTGACCTGGTTCCTCGGCGGTTCGGTGATCTGCGGTTGCCTGTTCGGCCTGGACCGTGTCAAGTGCGGCGACCTCGCGGGTAAATGTCTCCATACTCGACAGTCCGAGCACGCAGGCCAACGCTGCCACAACTGGACTTCTCAGTGCGGAGATCCCCATGCGGTCGATTCCTCATGTCGCTAGGCGAGGACCGCCACCGGTATGCCTCGGCCGGCAAGCCGATCTGCCCACTCTCTTCACTATTTCACCGACTGCGCAGCACCTCGTCTATAGAGAGCATTTGCACTCGCGCCCGATCCAGTGCCGCAAACGGGAATTGTGAATCGACCGCTTGTTCGGGGACAGCACGTTGGTTATCGTGAAATTGACAATGACCCACCGCGATCCACCCAACGAGGTCATGGCCCTCGATGACGCAGGACGAGCTCCACGAATGGGCAAGGCGGCAGCCTTTCAAGCCCTTTCGGGTCATCTTGACGACCGGATCCGCCTACGATATTCGCCATCCGGACCTGATCATGGTCGGGCGCCGTTCGGCAACCCTCGGCGTCACCAGGCGACCCGATCGGACTGCTTACGACACGGCCCTCCAGGTCAACCTGCTCCACGTCGTCGCGGTTGAGGAGCTGCCGTCCGCCGCCCCCGAGACCAACGGTCCTGGCGCTTGAACCAAGGCGATATTCAGTTCATACCTCCAGCCCAATCGCCCGCATCAGCGCCAGTGCATTGCTGTGCTGCACGACCCCCGGCCGCATCCTGTAGTCAAAGCGCATCGTGCCGTTCTCGAAATGGTCCTCGAAATGGACGTTGACCGCGCGCGGCGTCAGGTTGTCGGCGATCTGCGCAAGCGCCAGGTCGTGCGTCGTGATCAGCCCGATGGCGCCCCGTTCGATCAGCCCGCGCAAGACTGACTCGGCCCCGACAGAGCGATCGTGAGAGTTGGTGCCGTGAAACAGTTCGTCAAACAGGAACAAGAGCGGCAGCGGCCCTTGGGAGCGGTCGACGAGCTGGCGCACCCGGGTGATCTCGGCGTAGAACCGCGAGCGGCCGGCCTGGAGCGAGTCCTGGATCCGCAGCGTGGCGCCCACGGCCAGGGGCACAAGCCGCAGGCTCCGGGCACGCACCGGCGCGCCCGCCAGCGCCAGCACCGCGTTCACGCCCACCGACCGCAAGAGCGTGCTCTTGCCCGACATGTTTGAACCGCTCACGATGTAGACTTGCGCCCCATTGCCCAGCGAAACATCGTTGCGGACGCAGTCTTTCCCGAAATGAGCGGATGCCCCAATTCCTCGGCTTCAAAGCGAGCCGGCCCCTCCGTGACGACCGCAAACGGATCGCCCGGGTTCTCGGCGGCGTACGATGCCAGAGCGCAGAGGGCCTCAAACTCGCCGACGGCGGCCAGCCATTGCGCAATCGCATGACCCGAGCCCGCCCGCCATGCGTCGATGCGTAGCGCGATCTGGATCGTCCAGAGCCAGATCACCGCCAGCGGCAGGAAGAGCTGGTTTCGCCGGCAGTCGAGCAACTGCAAGAGCCGCACCAGCCGGCCGATCTGGACCGAGGCAGGCAATCCGTCGGTTCGAAGCTTCGTTTCCAGGCGGTCGAGGAGCGGCGACTCGAAGGGCTCGCGTTCGAGGCGGCGAAGCATTTCCCCCAGCAGCACCAGGTCGTGCGTCCGCTGATCGACCGCCGACAACACGGTCTTGACCCGGCGTGCGAGCAGCCGCGCGAAGAGTCCGTCCATCATGAGCACCACCAGGATCGGAATGAGGCCGGTGTCAAGAAAGAGCCAGCCGAGGATCGCACCCGTGCCCAGAACGCCGAGCACGGTCGCGACGATCGGCACACCAAGTCCCCTGAACACGCGCTCGGCGTTGCCCCACGCCTTGAGCGCGGCTGGATCGATACCAGTCCGGATCTCCTGGCCCAGCAACTCGAGATCCTCGCGCAGATCGAGCCGAGGGCGCAATTCCGTGATGGCCGCTTGCCGCTCCAAGATCAAGCCGCAAGGCGCCGGCTCAAGAAGCCAGGCCGCGAGGGTCTCCTCGCCGGCTCGCGTCCGAGCCGTGCACAATCTTTCGAATAGCGACCCTCGGCCAAACAGGTCGAGGTCCGCCGCGTACGGATGATCGTGATCGAGAAACTCCTCGCCGGTCACTCCGGTTCCGGCCCACCGCTCGTCGAGTCGAGCCAGTCCCTTGGTATAAAAGTCGACCGCCCGGCGCATCCGATCGGCCATCCTGCGAATCGGCTCGTGCGTCAGTATCAGAATGACGAAAACACCGACAGCGAGGCCCAACCACCCATAGCCGATCTGCCAGCCTCGAAAGATCAGAATGGCCAGCACGGTGGCGATCGCAGCCGCAAGCAGGCGCAGGTCGGCCACTCGCCGGTCGAGCCTTGTCCACTTCTCGTGGGAGCGTCGTCGCTCTCCTAGCCGCTCATCGTATGTCTCGCGTAAATCTCGCGGTGAGGCACCCACTTCCACGCCGGTTTCCGACATAACCAAAAGCCAATCTCCAGCGAATGACGAAAGCATCTACGCTATTCCAGCCGGAAGAATTGCTCAAGATGGCAGTATCCGCCGGGGACCTCGTTCTGACCAGTTGTCGCCAAGACCCCCATCAAGCTAGAATCTTGAGAATTCCTGACGCACGACTTTCGCCCAGATCCGGAATCGAGCCCCGAGGCATTCGTGTCATCGACGTCCTCGCTGTTGAAAACGCCCCTTCACGACTGGCATCAAGCTCACGGCGGCCGCCTGGTCGAATTCGGTGGATGGTCGATGCCGGTCCAGTACACGACGATCGTCGAAGAGCACCGGGCCGTCCGCGAGCGCGCGGGCCTTTTCGACATCAGCCACATGGGCCGCTTGACGTTCGACGGTCCGGGCGTGCTCGACTGGCTGGAACGCGTGACCACCAACCGGGTCTCCCGGCTGGCCGACCTTCAGATTCAGTATAGCCTGGTACCCAACGAGCACGGGGGCGTGATCGACGATATCCTCGTCTATCGCCAGCCCTTCGCCTATATCGTCGTCTGCAACGCCTCGAATCGCGACGCCGTGAAAGCCCAGTTAGAGCGATACCGCCAAGGCGCCGTTGGCAACTTCGCCGACCGAACCATTGACACGGCCATGATCGCCATCCAGGGCCCGCGCGCCCTCGAAATCCTCCAACCTCTCTTCGACCAGCCGCTGGGGCCGGTCAAGTATTACTATTTCACGATGGGCCGGCTGCTCGAGCGCGTGACCGCGGTCGTTAGCCGGACGGGATATACCGGAGAGGACGGATTCGAGGTGATCTGCGGGGCACAATCGGCGAATCTTGTTTGGGAAGCGCTCCTGGACCAGGGCAAGTCGCACGGCATTGTCCCTTGCGGCCTGGGTGCGCGCGACACCCTGCGCCTCGAAGCCGCGATGCCGCTTTACGGGCACGAGCTCACCGAGACCATCAACCCGTATGCGGCTGGGCTGGGCTGGGCGGTGAAACTCGACAAGGGCGATTTCGTGGGGCGGGACGCTCTCTTGTCGTTGAAGCCGAGCCCCGGCCAGGCTCGCATCGGCCTCGTCCTGGACGGCAAGCGGATCGCGCGCCAGGGCGCCGCCGTCCTTGACGGCGACAAACCCGTCGGCCTAGTGACCTCCGGCACGTTTGCGCCGACGTTGCAGTTGAGCGTGGCGATGGCACTTGTCGAGCCATCGGCCGCAAAGCTCGACAACAAGCTTGACATCGACGTCCGCGGCCACCGCGAGCCGGCGCGCGTCGTCAAGCTCCCGTTCTATCACCGGCAACCCTAGACGGCCGGGATCGATTAGCTGGAATCTTCAAGGACTCTCTTTATGGATCTCAAGACACTTCGTTTCACGACGACTCACGAGTGGGTTTACCTGCAAGGCGGCGAGGCCACCATCGGGATTTCCAAGTTTGCCGTGGATCAACTGACCGACCTGATCATGATCGAGTTGCCGGAAGTCGGCACCCGCGTGATCGCCGGCAAGACCTTCGGCGAGATCGAGAGCGTCAAGGCGGTCAGCGACCTCTACGCCCCGATCAGCGGCGTGGTGACCGCAGTGAACGAGGAGGTCGCCGCCAACGTCCAGCTCCTGGCCGAAGACCCTTACGACAAGGGCTGGCTGATCAAGATCAAGGCCAGCCAGCCATCCGAGATGTCCGGACTGATGGACCTCGACACCTACGAAGAGCGCGTGGCCGACGAAGAGCATTGAGCCCGGCGAAGCAATCGGACACTTTTCGCACGCACGCTCGCCGCGCAACCTCACATTCTAAAGAGGAATCGGAACCGACGACTCATGGCATACATCGCGAACACGCCCGACGACGTGCGCATCATGTTGGGCGCGATCGGGCTCGCCAGGGTGGAACAGCTCTTTGACGCGATCCCCGGCGATCTTTTGCTCAAACGGCCGCTGGCGGTCCCCCCTGCCCTGTCCGAGCTCGAGCTGACCCAATCCATAACCGCCGAGCTGGCGAGAAACCAAGGGGGCGATCAGAAAGTCTGCTTCCTGGGCGGAGGAAGCTACGACCATTTCGTCCCCGCCGTCGTCGATCAGCTCGCCGGCCGCGGCGAGTTCTACACAGCCTACACCCCGTACCAGGCCGAGGCCAGCCAGGGAACGCTGCAAGCGACATTCGAGTACCAGACCCTGATGACCCAGTTGACCGGACTGGACGTCTCCAACGCCAGCCTCTACGACGGCGGCTCAGCGGCAGCCGAGGCCATGCTGATGGCCATGACCATCACGCGGCGCTTCGGCGAGGTCGTGGTCGCCGGGTCGGTCCATCCCGAATTCCGCCAGATCCTGGCGACGTTCCTGGCCCATCTCGAGCCCAGGCTCGTGACAGTTCCCACCGCGCTCGGAGCCGTCTCGCCCCAGGCGATTGCCGCCGCCGTCACCGACCAGACCTCCGCGGTGATCTTCCAGTACCCCAATTTCCTGGGCCAGCTCGAGGACGTTGCCGGAATCGTCGCAGCCGCCCACGCCCGGGGAGCCATCGCCATCGCGGTCGTCGATCCGATCAGCCTGGGGCTGCTCAATCGCCCGGTCGACTACGGCGCCGACATCGTCGTGGCCGAAGGGCAATCGCTGGGCAACCATCTTTCATTTGGCGGCCCGTATCTGGGCATCATGGTCTGCCGCGAGGAATACGTCCGCAAGATGCCCGGCCGGATCGCCGGCGAGACCACCGACCGCAACGGCCGGCGATGCTGGGTGCTCACGCTCCAGACCCGCGAGCAGCACATCCGCCGCGAGAAGGCGACTTCCAATATCTGCACCAACCAGGGCTTGCTCGCGCTCCGTGCCAGCATTTACCTCGCGGTGATGGGCCCGATGGGCCTGCGCCAGGCCGCCGAGCTTTCGACGCGCAAGGCCCATTACGCCGCCGAACGCCTCGCCACCGTGCCCGGCGTGTCGCTGGCCTTTCCTGGCCCCTTCTTCAAGGAGTTCGTCGTTCGCGTGGAAAAAGACCCGAAACAGGTCCTCGCCGCGGTTGGCCGGCTCGGCTACCACGGCGGAATCGCCCTCGGGCACTGGTATCCCGAGCTCGCCGATTGCATCCTGATCGCCGTGACCGAGAAACGCACCAGAGCCGAGATCGACGGATTGGCGGATGCTTATTATGTACAAGCTTGATCAGCCCCCGCTCCTGTTCGAGTCGAGCCGCCCCGGACGCAACACGGCCATATTGCCTCCCTCGGACGTGCCGGACCAGCCGCTTGACGCGCTCTTGCCCGACGCTCACCGGGCGCAAGAGCCCCCGCCGCTGCCGGAGCTCGGCGAGCTCGACGTGGTCCGGCACTATACCAATCTGTCGGCCCTCAACATGTCGATCGACTCCAACTTCTATCCGCTTGGCTCCTGTACGATGAAGTACAACCCCAAGCGAAATGAGCGCCTCGCCGCCCTGCCTGGACTGGCCGCCCAGCACCCCTATCAAGACGAGAGCACGCTCCAAGGCCTGTTCGGTATCCTTTACGACCTCCAGAATACCCTGGCTGAGATTGCCGGCCTGGATGCGGTGAGCCTCCAGCCGGCCGCCGGCGCTCACGGCGAGCTCACAGCGCTCCTGGTTGCGGCGGCCTATTTCCGCGATCGGGGCGAAAAACGCACCCAGGTCCTGATTCCCGATAGCGCCCACGGCACCAACCCGGCCTCGGCACATCTGGCCGGCTTCGAGGCGGTCACCATCAAGAGCGATTCGCGCGGGCTGGTCGATCTGGGCGACTTCAAGGCCAAGCTCGGCGCCGAGACCGCCGTATTTATGATCACTAATCCCAATACGGCCGGCCTCTTCGATCCCCAGATCGGCGAGATCGCCCGGATGCTCCACGAACGCGGGGCGCAGCTCTATCTCGACGGTGCCAACATGAACGCGATTCTCGGCATCACCCGGCCCGGCGACATGGGGGTCGACCTCATGCACTACAACCCGCACAAGACCTTCTCCGGTCCGCATGGCGGCGGCGGTCCGGGCGCGGGGCCGATCGCCGTGCGCGAGCACCTCGCGCCGTTCTTGCCGGTGCCGCTTCTGGCCCGCGACCGCGACGGGACATACCGCCTCGATCACGACCGCCCGCGATCGATCGGCCGGGTCCGCTCCTTCTTCGGCAATACCGGCGTGCTCTTTCGAGCCTATTGTTACATCCGCAGCCAGGGACCAGAGGGCTTGAAGCGGATCGCCGAGCACGCCGTTCTGAACGCCAACTACCTCATGGCCCTGGTCAAGGATGTCTACCCGGTGCCCTATGGCGGCCGTTGCATGCACGAGTTTGTGGCGTCGGCGCGGGCGCTGGCGAAGGAGCGCGGGATCCACGCAATGGACATCGCCAAGCGCCTCATCGATTTTAACTTCCACGCTCCAACGGTCTACTTCCCGCTCATCGTGCCCGAGGCCCTGATGGTCGAGCCGACCGAGACCGAGAGCCGCGAGACCCTGGAGGCGTTTGCCAGGGTCTTGCGCCAGATCGCCGCCGAGGACCCCGAGCTGTTACACACCGCCCCACATTCCACACCCATCAGCCGGCCGGACGAGGTCAAGGCGGCGCGGACGCCGGTCCTCCGGTGGAAGCCTAGCTGAGGGGCTTGCGCCCGTTCCCTCTACGTGGCCTTGCTTGCTTTATGATAACACCTTGGTTATACACAAGGCGTGCGGAATGACCGCGCGGGAACTCAAGAAGTGGCTCGCGCGGCGCGGATGCATATTCGAGGGCAAGCGGAGCGGTTCTGGCCACCTGATCGTCATCAACCCCGCGAACGGCAGGCGCTCCGAGCTGCCGATGCACTCGCGCAGGGAACTCGGGAACGGGCTCGTCCGGACGATCAAGAGGCAACTTGGCCTGGAGGAGGAGTAGATGGTTATGCTGCGGTACCCGGCGTCGCTCGTGAAGGACGACAACGGCACTCGGCTCGTGACTTTTCCGGACTTCGCGGACGCCGTGACCTTCGGCGAAACGAAAGAAGATGCGTTGGCTCACGCGGTGGACGCGCTGCAGACGGTGATCATCTTTCGCATGAAGCACAAGCTCGACATCCCTAAGCCGAGTGCTGCGCGCGGAAGACATCTGGTGAGCATCCCGCCGCTTACCGCCGCAAAGGCACTGCTGTACCAGGAGCTGCGAGAGCAGAACATCTCCATCCGGCAGCTTGCCCGGCGGCTCAACTGCGAGTACCCGGTGGCGCACCGGCTCGTCAACGCGTCCCGCACGACGCAGGTCAACGAGATCGCCCGCGCGCTCCAGGCCTTGGGCAAACGCGTCGTCGTTGGAATCGAGAATGCCTCCTGAAGCTCGACTCGCGGGGCCGGACTGCCCGAGCTGCTGACTGTGGCGCCGACGCGCTTGAGGGCGTCGAGTGAGAGAGGTCGGAGGCCAAAACCACCGCGTTGCGGAGCCCGCCCACCGACGACCTACCTGCGGCTCATCGTGCCCGAGGCACCTATGGTCGAGGCGACAAGAGACCGAGAGCCGCAGTACCCTGGAGGCGTTTGCCAACGCATTGCTCCTGATCGCCGCCGAGGGCCCCGAGCTTTTGCGCAGCGCCACGCATTCAACAACCCTCAGCCGGCCCGAAGAGGTCAAGGCAGCGCGAAGGCCAGTGCTGCGATCGAAGCCGGTTTAGAGGTGCGCTTACGCGGCGTCAGTCCCCGCGACCGGTGGCAAGTGTGTCGCGCGCCGTCGCGCGCAAGATAAAGCCCGACACGCCTGCGGCAACGGTGCCCGCGAATAGGCCCCAGCCAATCCGTGTAGGCCAGTCGGGCCGTCCCGGCAAGAGCGCCAGCCCGGCCCACTCGGGGGCGCCCCACAATTTCTCCTTGTCGAAAACTCTGGGCGGAAGGTTCGGATCGAGTAGCTGGACGAGCTTGCCCGAATGCCCCCCGGGCGTAGTACAGCGTAATGTCCGTGCCGGCCATATTTCAGAAACACGATCATCGGCCGGTCAACCGCGTCCTCGCTCCTCCTTAAGAGGACACCCGTGAGCTTCAGACCGCGGGTCGAGGCGACCTGTTGGAGTTCGCGCATCGAGCTGCCCTGGTCCGACAAAGACCATTTCGACTCGAAGAAGGACGGTGCTACTCGGAAGCCCTCGATCTGGAGCAAGAGTGCCAGGGCTGTGGCGCCGCAATGCGGAGAAGGCTCGACCGCGGCTGACTTAGGATCCGCTTCGTCCGCTCCCGCACGGCTCGGAATCGCCAGAATTGCGACGAGGGTGGCGGAAAACCGGGTCGTCTCGCCCTCGTACGTAAAGGATACGTCGCGTATATCGGCATGCGCCGCCTTCACGATGTCGCCAAAATGTTTTGCACTAATATCGGGATCCGTTGCGATAAGGCCCAGGGCAACGCCCATCGAGATTGTGGCGAGCATGTGCATGGCCCGCCCCTCCTATTGAGTCTCAAAATCCCAGACCGGGATCGTGCCTGTGCACTGGCCCTGCGGCTGGGCACCTTGCGGGACTGCACACGTGCCTGCACTATTGCACGTTCCAAAGTAGTAGGTAAACAAAGCACAATTGTGTGTGCCCTGCTGATTCAGGGTGCTGCCGCCGCCAAACGGGATCATGTTGTTGTAGTACTGGTCCTTGCATGACACGCAAGGCGTATTGACGGGTTGCTGCGCACACAAAAAATCGGGCACGTAACCTGGTGCGTTGACGTATTTCGAGCAGTCAGTGGGAGTGGGGTTCTGGTAATTGTTCAGATTGCACCCTCTGACCAAGCCCAAGCCGGTCTCAGGCGGCGTGATGCCGTTTCGGGCCCCTGTTTCATCGATCCCGACGAGCAGCATCGCGAAAAAAGCCAACAAGAATACAGTGGAGACTTGCCCGACGAGTTTGATGCCTGACATAAATAAGTTCCTCCGAAGCGTGCGAGTAAAATCAATCGACGAGCTCCGAGCCGTTGCGCGATCCCAGCCCTCTCCAAACCTCCTGGGACGTTCCCTCCGAGGCAAATCGAACCGAGCCGTCGCCCATGAGCAGGTTGGCACCTCCTCGGTGCCAACTCCGCACCGTCGACATCCCCGGCGCCGTTCTGGACGCGCCCGCTAGGCAGTCCGGTATTCGACCGTTCGGAGACTGAGCGTGGTTATAGAGGGTCCGCTCTCGCCCCGTCCAAAACCACCAGCGACCTCCGTATACAAAGCCGGATTGTCCTGGCCGGGCCGCAACGCGGCAGGCGAGCAACAGGTCGTCGGCAGTCGGGGCGTTGGTCGGCTGGTTGAAATAGTCGCGAGTGGGATCGATGCCGCGATCCCCGCCTGAGCATCTTAGACGCTCGCTAACCGCAGCGGTGTGACTGAGCCCGTCGGGCACTTGGGCGGCGGACACGAAGACGCGCTCCGGGAAGAGACCATTGCCGCTATCGGGTGATTCGGCGATCGGGGAAAAAATGGGTCCATTGCCCGCGTTCCCGCGATAATTGCATCCCGTCGATCGAAACGCCCCTGCATCGGAGGGACAAAGAAACAGGGCCATCCCCGTTTGGAACACCGTGGCGTTAATCGCGTCAGCCGACAATTCTTCCGGTGACATCCGACCCCATCCGAAACTCTCCAGAGGGTAGGTGCTTACTGAGAAATTGATAGAGTCAAAGACGGCCTTGCCCTCGAGGTAAGGGAGAAGCCGGGCGAACAGCGAATGGTAGCCAAAATAGGTGGGCCTTCGAATTGGGCCCTCCCATCCCATAAGCGCAGGCGGGAATAGATTGTTGTCATTGTGATAACCATGAATAGCGATCCCGATCTGATGTAAATTATTTTGACACTGCAACCGGCGCCCCGCCTCGCGGGCCGACTGCACCGCTGGGAGAAAGAGGCCGATCAGGACGGCGATGATGCCAATGGCGGCGAGCAGCTCGATCAGCGTAAAGCCGGCGCGACTTGGACGCGAATTCATGGTCGGGCCCCCTTTGGCTCCGGGACGACCAGAACACTCACCGAAACTGCGGTTTGAAAGGGGTGGTCCGTTTCAACCGTGAGATCCACGGCGCGTTCGGACGGAGCTCGTGAAGTGTCCAGCCTCAACACCAAATTCTGCATTGTCGCAGCACCACCGGGAAGATCCACCCGTGCGAGCAACGGCGGACCGATAACGCGCTCGACGCGAAAAGGAGGCCCGTCGGACGTGATGACGACCCTCTGCTCAATCGGCTCACCAGACGACCGAACAACAAGACCCGATGGTGAGGCGGTGAGGCCGGGTCGCACCTCCCATGTCAGTGAGTATGCCTCCTTCTGAACGCCGCCCCAGCAGAAGACGATCTCGGAGTGTTCCATTCCCGGTTGCTTACTCGGCGCGACCGTGACGACCACATCGCGGGAGGCTTCGATCAGACCGTCCTCCCCGGTCTTTCGAGACGCTTCTCCATCGAAAGCGATAGACAGGGCAGATGCAGCCGACACCCCGTCGGGAAGGCTGCGTCCATGCATTCCCTTGCGGCGTGCGGTCAGGCGGAAGCCCCGCTTGCCTCCGTGTCCCAGCGGCAGGGACTTCAGCGAGCCAGCCAGCGGTTCCACCTCCCAGGCGGACAACAGCCGCACCCGGAGTGCCAGCGTCCGCAGCGGCTGATCCTTGTCGTCCGTCTCGACGGCAAATCTCACTCCCTTGAGACCCGATTGATAGCCCGGTTTGAGGATCACCGGAACATTTACCTCGGCCCGTGGCGGGATCTCTGGGGGCAATGGCCCGATCGCCGAGCAACACGGCGTGAGCGCGGTGGCGCGCACCAGGTGAATCGGAACGCCGGTCGGGTTCTTGAGCGTGAATTCACGCCGCAGGACCTGACCGTCCGCAAGGATCACGCCCAAATCGTGCTCTTGGCAGCGCCGCGCCTCCACGTCCTGTGCGTCGGCTGGATTACCCACGAGGGCGATCAAGTCCTGCTCCGCGATCGACCTCGAGCAACCGAGGGAAAGGACGGCAAGAGCAGAGCAGAGCGACGCAGCAGCATGACGTAGCCCACCAATCGCAAAATGACCGAGCGATCGGGGTCTTTGGAGATGTCAACGCGCTTTCCTAAAACTGACGCCTGACCACTAACGCGGCACATCCGAATTTGTCAAGAGAAATGTTTGCGGAATCCTGAACTCTAGCCTTGACCGCTACTCGTTGAGCCCGATCCGGCAACAGAAAGCCGATTGAGGGCGGGCCCGAGCCGCGTATGCGGACCAACCCAGCCGAGGGGCGGCATTCCAAGAGCTCTCGGAGAATACGAATTTCAAAATCGCGCATTGCACGCACTTGAGCCGGAGTTCGTAGTTTGGAGCGCAGTTCTCCCGATCATTAGCGAAGCGCGCGGAGGACTCGCGGATCGTGAACCGAACCGCGCCAGAAGCCGCTTCTTTGCTCAGTCACTCGTTATTCGAGATGTATGTCTGACTCATGGGATCAGGCGCATTCGAGCGCGGGCTTTCGCCAGTCGCATGATATGTTCGAGCTGGACGTAATGGCCCAGTTCCGAGGTCTCCGCAGATGTCAGGCCGGTCGTTTTTTCCCGCGCCACCAGTTCCAGGGCGCGCTGACGGTTCGCCTCAGACGGCTGAAACGCCCCCACAAGCTCGGAGGACGGTCCCGCAGCAATGAAGTCCACGAACTCTTCGTATACGCGAAACTCGGTCATCTTGTCTCACCCTTGCGAAGAGGATCTGCGTTGCCGTATTGATGAACTTCAAAGGCACCGTGCGATTACGACCGTATCTGTCGAGCCTGGCTGTAACAAGGTCCATCACCTAGTCGCCCCGCCTCAATCCCACAATGACCCTGTGTTAAGTTGAGTATACACTGACACTGACTAGCCCAACCACACTTGTGCCGGCGCAAGGAGTTCCGTCATGCCCGCCTTGATTGTCGTCCTCTTGGTCTGTGCTCTCGTCGCGACCGGTCGTTCGCTTGAGCCCGAGGCCCAAACTTCGGCCCACTCCGTTCCTCCTGCCGCCGGCTCGGAATCGCCGACGATAACAATCACGCGCGAACTCCTCTGCTCCGGCACGATCAGCCCATTTCAATACGGCCAGTTCATCGAATACCTCTGCGCGCTCACGCCGTCGATGTTCGCCGAAAAGATCTTCGACGGCGGCTTCGAGGGAGTGCCCGTCTACAAATTCGCCTTCCGCAAACAGACCGACCGGCTCGAGCGCCCCTGGTATCCCGAAGGCGCCGTCCACCGCGGCGAGTTCACGCTCGATCGCGAAGGGGCCGACAACGGCAAGGTATCGCAGCGGATCACGCAGAAGCCCGGCGACCCCTGCACCATCGGCGTTTCCCAGTCGAACAAATTCGTCAAGGCCGGCGAGACGATCCGTTGCCGGTTGTCCCTGCGCTCAGCCGGTCTGACGGGCTCGGTCGAGGTATCGCTCTGGGGTCAGGGAAAAACCCACGCCTCAGCGGAGCTTCGGCCCGATGATCGCTGGAAGCGCTACGAGGCTGTCCTCACTCCGACGCAAACGGATCAAAATGCCACCTTCACGATTTCGTTCCGCGGCCCGGGCACGCTCTGGATCGACCAGGTGTCGCTCATGCCCGATGACAACGTTTTCGGTTGGCGGCGCGACGTGGCCGTGGCACTCAAGGCCATGAAGCCCGGCATCATCCGCTTCGGCGGATCGACCACCGAGGGCTTCGACTGGAAAGACACGATCGGCGACCCCGCCCGGCGAATTCCTTTTACCACCGTGTGGGGCGGGCTCGAGCCGGGCAACGCGGGGCTCGAGGAATTTGTCAGGCTCTGCCAGTGGGTGGGCGCCGAGCCGCTGATCTGCCTGCGCTTCACCGGCAAGACGCCGCGCGACGCTGCCGACCAGGTCGAATACTTCAACGGGCCGCCCGACACGCCCATGGGCAAGTTGCGCGCGGCCAGCGGCCATCCCGAGCCCTATCGCGTGCGGTACTGGCAGATCGGCAATGAACTGGGCGACCTTGCTTACCAGAAGGGAATCGCCGAGTTCTGCCGGGCGATGAAGGCCGTCAACCCGGCGATCAAGCTCCTGGCCGCGTTCCCGTCGCCGGGCCTTCTCGAAAACGCCGGCGGCCTCGTCGACTACATCTGCCCGCACCATTATGACTGCGCCAACCTCAAGGCGACCGAAGCCGACATCGACCGCTGCCGGCGCATGATCGCTCGGAGCGCTCCGGGCCGCGCGATCCGCCTGGGCGTCACCGAGTGGAACACGACCGCCGGCGACTGGGGCCTCACCCGCGCCATGCTCTGGACGCTGGATAATGCGCTCAAGTGCTCGCGTTATCACAACCTGATACATCGCCGCTGCGACCTGGTCGAGATCGCCAACCGCAGCAACCTCACCGACAGCTTCTGCAGCGGCGTGATCCAGACGAACGCCCATAGCCTCTACCTCACCCCGACGTATTACGCGCAACAGCTCTATGCCACCAAGGCGGGAACGCGGCCGCTGCGGATTATTTATTCGGGCGGGCGATCCCTTGATTCCGACCTTGATTTCAGCGCCACCCTGTCGGACGACGAGCGACGCGTGACCCTCTTTGTCGTCAACGATGCGCGCGAACCGAAGCAGCGAACGATCCTCTTGCGCCGCTCGGCGCGCTGGCACCGGATGCCGCCGTCTGGACGCTCGGCGATACGCGGCACGCCGGCGAGCGCGATGCGTCCAATTCCTGGCGCGAGCCCGATCGAATCCGCCCGATCGAAGGCAAGGCAACCGTCGCCCAAGGCCAGCTCGCCTATGAATTCCCGCCGCTCTCGTTGACCGTGATCGAGCTGGTCCGCCCGAAGTAGTCGTCACGCTCCGCGTGACGCGCATTCCTCTCGAAGAAGTCGTCACGCTCCGCGCAACGCCGATTCGTCTCGAATTAGTCGTCACGCTCCGCGCAACGCGCATTCCTCTCGAAGTAGTCGTCGCGCTCCGCGTGACGCCCATTCATCACGCGGAGCGTGATGACTACACCCGAAGTAGTCGTCACGCTCCGCGTGACGCCCATTCATCACGCGCGGCGTGATGACCACTCCGTTCGGCGATGTCGCAATCACGGCCCCTTTTCTCCCGCGGCTCGCGTCGCGCCACTGGCCTCGCGCGGCCCGTTCGGTTATCGTCGGGGGTATCGCGCGAGTCCGTACCGTGCCTTTCTCTCGGGAGTCTCTCATGCTCAGCGCACGCAACCAGCTTCCCGCGGTCGTCAAGTCGGTCAAGCTCGGCAACGTGATGGCCGAAGTCGTCATGGCGGTCGGCAACGTCGAGCTCGTCGCCGCAATCACCCGCGGCTCCGCCGAGCACTTGGGCCTGAAGGCCGGCAACGCGGTCACCGCAATCATCAAGTCGACGGAAGTGATGATCGACAAGTCTTGACGCGGTCCCACCCTAATCACAACGAGGACGCCCATGAGCGTGGTGCCAGTCGCGCTGCCTTCTCATTACCAAGGTTTGGCCGAGTCGAGCGGATTGCTGCGGGACGACGGCGGCGATCTCGTCCTCGAATACCAGAGCAAGGATGCCGTTGTCGGCATTCTCAAGTCCGGCGTCCGCCAGGCTCGCATCCCGCGCGACATGATTGCATCGGTGGCGATCGAGATAGGCTGGTTCGGCCTCGGAACCAAAGTCGTCATCCAGACCACGAGCATGCAGCCGATCGCCGATGTACCGGGGATGGACCGGGGCCGGTTGGTCCTGGGCGTCGCGAGGAAGGACCGGGCGTCAGCCGAACGTCTCGCCGCGGCCCTGAGCCTGCCAGGCCCCGATTCCGGCAAGCCCGCGCAGTTCGACACCGGCCTTGAGTGAGCGATACCCGAATGCTCGTCGTGATGCAAAGCCAATCCACGCCGGAAGAGATCGACAGCGTGCTGGACGCGATCCGCAGGCTGGGCCTGACGCCGCACCCGATGCCCGGCGCCACTCGCACGGCGATTGGCATCACGGGGAATACTGCCGCGATCGATGCCCGCACGCTCGAAGTGCTTCCCGGCGTCTTCGAGCTGATCCGGGTCACCAAGCCGTACAAGCTCGCCAGCCGCGAGATGCACTCCCATGACACCGTCGTCCGGCTGCCGCAGGGAACTTTCGGCGATCGCCACTTCACCATCATCGCCGGGCCATGCTCCGTCGAGGACGATGCGACGGTCCTCAAAACCTCCGAGTGGCTCATGTCCCGCGGCGTCCGCTTCCTGCGCGCGGCGCATTCAAGCCGCGCACCAGCCCCTACGCCTTCCAGGGCCTCGGCGTGGAAGGGCTCGAGATCCTCCGCCGCGCCCGCGAGCGGACCGGCATCGCCATCGTCACCGAGCTCATGGACACCGAGAACGCCGACGCCGTCGAGGAGGCTGCCGACGTGATCCAGATCGGGGCGCGGAACATGCAGAATTTCAGCCTGCTGCGCCGCGTGGCGCGGGCGCGGCGGCCGATTCTGCTCAAACGCGGGATGTCGGCCACGCTCGAGGAGTGGCTGATGTCGGCCGAATATCTGCTCGCCGGCGGCAACTACGACGTGATCCTCTGCGAGCGGGGCGTGCGGACTTTCTCCGACCACAGCCGCAACACCCTCGACCTGTCGGTCATCCCTCCGATCAAGGCGCTGTCACACTTGCCGATCCTGGTCGATCCCAGCCATGGAACCGGCAAGCGCGACTACGTGCCTGCAATGGCGCAGGCCGCGCTGGCGGCCGGGGCCGACGGCCTCTTGATCGAGGTCCATCCCGATCCCGATCACGCCGCATCCGACGGCGCGCAGTCGCTCGATTTCGACCGGTTCGAGCGGCTGCTCGCTCGGCTCAAGACCCTGGCCGAGCCGCTCGGCATGATCGTTTAAGGCGCCGATCTCCACGGGCCGATAAGCCTGTTCTGACAGGTTTTTCAAAGATCGTGGGATGGTGGGAGGGCGAGGCTCCGTCCGAGCCGCCTTGGAGAATGGCTCGCCGGGAGGCTCGCCCTCCCGGAATTGCGCAAGGCGATTCAGGATGAGAGCTCTCATGTGTTCCATCCTCATGTCAACTCACTTCGCTTTTTCGGGCGCCGCGCGGAAGGTTGGCGCTTCACTTGGAAAGCCGAGAGTGCGCACACGGTCGCGACGAGAAGAATGGGCGTGTGACCGTCCGCGGCGATTGCCCAGGCGACCTGCGGCCTGCTTCCCTGGTCGCCAGTATTCCCAATGGTTCTTCCGTCAAGAGAATCGACGACGGTAACGTCACCGCGCTCGGATGCGCAGAATGCCGCCCACGGACGGGTTGGACAAACGGCCATTGAATCGACCGTCTCAAACTTCTCGACGCTGCGTGTCCAAAGCGTTTTCCCGTTGCCGTCAAGAGCAGCGATTGAACCGCCGGCCTTGCCCGAACCCACGACAAGGAGCGTGTCAAAGGGGTCGCCTTTCGCCAGCCGGACGACACGGACCATGAAGGGTTCAAACGCCACGTGCAACGGCTTCAGTACTTTGCCGTCTGCGTCGAACAGGTGAACGACTCCCTCTTCTGGCGCCGAAGCGACTTCCTTCTCTTTGTCACCCACGAGGCCTCCCGTCGCAATGACTTCCTTCTTCTTATCACCTGCGAGGTCTCCGGCCGTCACATGCAAGACGTTGACGAGCTGGGTATTCTTCCATCGTCGAACACCGGCATGGTCGAGGACCTCCAGTCCGCCAGAACCGTTGTAGCCGATAATCACCTCGTCCCGGCCGTCACCGTCAAGGTCGGCAGCCCAGACGTCGTCGACTCCGTTGCCGCTGGTTTGTTTCCAGAGTATCTTCCCCGCGGAGTTGAAGGCGATCACTGAATCGCCCCACGGTTTCCGGACACCGATGAACACGCTCTCGTCCGCGCCGCTCAGCCGGGCGAGTCTCAGGGTGTTCATGCCCGCCACGACGGGGAACGACCGCTGGACTCTTCCGTCCACTCCGAGAACGTCGCATTCGAAGGAATGCAGGCCGAAGATCGCTTTCGAGCGTGCATCGTAATCCGGGCACAGATACGCGTCGTAATTTGCCCAAAGATGATCGTGGCCGACGGACCAAAGCTTTTCGATCCCGATGAGCTTCTCGTCGCGTTCTTTCTCCTTCTCCGCGGAAGCACCCTTCGCAGTCACGTCTGCGACCTGGCGAAGCACAAGCACTGGATCGCGGGTCGTTGAAACCAACGCTTTCCCATCGGGGGAGAAAGCAATGGGGGCCAAACCTTGAAATCGGCCCATCTGTTGGAGTGTGGCTGCATCCCAAAGCCGGACATAGCCGTCGCGACCGGCAGTCGCCAAGAGTTTTCCGTTGACGGAAAACTGAACCTGCTGGACGGAGCAGTCATGCCCTGGAAGAGTGCTCTGCAACTTGCGCGTCAGTACACCCCAAAGTGTCACCGCACCGATGCCGTATTCCCTTCCCCGTGCGTCCCTCATGCCCCCGGCAATCGCGAGTCGTTTGCCGTCTGGCGAAAATGCAACGGACTCCATCCCCGGCGGCACGCCCTGGATCTTCCGCCGCGCGACCCGTTGCCAGTATTCGCTCACCGTGTCGTTGAGCTTCTGATCGACCAACGTTTTGGAACGGCCGGTCGCGACGTCCCAGAGCCTGACCGTTCCGTCGGAGCAGCCTGTGGCGAGCAGCCTCCCTGATGGAGAAAACATGACGGCCTCGATGCCCGAATCGTGCCCTCCGAATTGACGAATCAGGGTTCGGGTGGCGACGTCGTACAGCTCCACATTGTTCTTTCCCGCCGGCTGGACTCCGAACGCATCCAGTCCTACCGCCAGGAGCTTGCCGTCGGGAGAAAAGGCGATCGCGCTAATGACGGCTGTCGCCCGGATGCTCGCGATCTGCGTCGCGGTCTCCGTTTGCCACAGTTTGATCCCATCCAGATATCCCGCTGTCGCAATCAGCTTGCCGTTTGGCGAAAATGCCACCGACTTGACGCCGTCCCCATGGCCCAAAAGCGCGGCGCGACGCTGCCCCGTCGTAACGTCCCAGAGCACGGCTTGCCCCGGAATAGGATCCGCAAGCATGCCGTGGAAGGTGCCGAACGCGCCGGCAACAAGCCGTCCGTCCGGCGAAAATGAAACTCCACGGATGACTCCCGAGTTTCCGTTCTTATCGTCCGCAGGTCGCCGAAATGTGACCGGTTCCGCAGCACCGGCTTGCCTACTCGCAAGAAGGGCCAAGCCCATGAATGCAAGCTGCAATAGCCGAACCATTTTAGACCTCGACATTCTTCGTTCGCAGAACCGCTCCGGCGGATCGTTTGAAGCTCTGATGGCCAGCCAAGGCCCCGTGTCCGTCAGGACCTCTCCAAGTGGGCGTTCGCGTGCGTCTGCGGTCGCCTCAAGGCTGCTCGGGATTGAAGACGGACAGTCCCTCCAGCAGGGCGATGTCGCAGAGCCGTTGGTCGGCACAGACAAACTGGTCAACGGGGGCTGTCTGATGGAGGCGCAGAGCGACGGCCAGTTGAATCGCGTCAAGGGTCCGCAGTTGACGACTCATCCCGTGCTGACTGATAAGGGCGCCGGCAAGCTGGTAATGCGCATTGAGAATCCGGACGGGCCGAACGACGCGCCGCCTGACATCTGCCAGGAATTGGCTCCGGAGTCTCGTGAAGGCAGCAGTCGAAAAAAACCCGGCGCGCACCTTTCCGGCGAATCCAGAGAGCACCTCGACCGTGGCGAGCCGCGAGATCACGCACTCAGCTCCGGGCTCCGTTATCAGTCTGCGCACCTCCGGCGTGCCGCTTTCAGCGTGGTAGCGTTTGATGAGGGCGCTGGTGTCGAAGAAGTACCGGGCCATCAGAAGCGTTCCGCTCGCTCTTCCTCGATTATGACGCGGGCCATGGAATCCTTGATCGTCGAGGTGGCCTCAAGAACCTCGTCCAGGGTAACGCCGTCGTCGGCTTCCCGGCGCAGTATTCCACGAACTCGTGATCGATGAGTTCATCGAGAGTCTGCACGGTCTTTCGGCTCTCGTCTTCCTGGTCGCGGAGCCGTTTGAGTGCCGCCTCGACCACGGCTTCCTCGGAAGGGTACTGTCCGTTCTCGATCTTCCTTTGGACGAAGTCCTTCATCTCATCAGTCAGAGAAACATTCATCGCCCAAGCCTCCGCTCAAAATGGGGCCCCGAACGGGTCACACGATCCAGCTTACCGCAGAAGACCCAAGACGGGCAAAACCAGTTGGACGGTACCGGAACGATCTCGGGCCCCGTACCGATAATCTTTCGATGCCTCCATTTCCCACGATAGAATCAACCCAAGGAGCGCGACGACACGGACGTGTCTGGTCGGGTCGCGTTGCGTCTGCGGGCTGTGCGCGTGGAGCACGCGCTTGCGTGTGCATCGACTCAGCCAGCCGAGGCGGTTTCGCGCGGCGTGCCGTGGATTGGCATCACCAACAAGGCAACGCCCCATCTTCCGCCTGAAGCCCAGAGACGAATAGGGGAAACCAAGATGGCGCGGACTTCGCTGCGAAATGTCATTCGGATCGCAGCCAACTCGTACAAGGCCTGCGCACTCCTTTTCTTCAATTCTGTGGTCGTTTTCGCAATTCTGAATGTCTTCCTCTTTCTGGCGTACAAAGTCAAGGACCGATTCTACGGGCTGCCCACCAATAGCAACCGCGCAATCAATACGCTGGGAATGTCCTCTCTCAGGCAGGTTTACCCAGGCTTCACCGACGATGATATTCGTCTGCTCATGAAGGAAACATGGGATCGCGAGCTGGAATATGATTCGCTCACGCAATTCAAGGAACGCGCGCACGCCGGTAAGTGGGTCAATGTCGGCAAGCACGGCTTCAGGCTCTCGAAGGACAACGGTCCCTGGCCCCCGGACCCGAAGAACCTGAACATCTTTCTGTTCGGGGGCTCGACCGCCTTCGGCTACGGGGTCGCCGACGATCAAACCATCGCATCTCACTTGCAGGAATTCCTGGCGGAACAATCCCGGCGGAAGGCGAAGGTCTACAACTTCGGCGCGGGTTTCTTCTACTCGACCCAGGAGAGAGCCCTCTTCTCGAACCTGCTCGAGCAGGGTACCGTACCTCATGTCGCCATCTTCTTGGACGGGCTCAACGATCTCTACTTCACCAATGGCCAGCCTCCGCCGACACGTTCCCTGCAACAGTTCGCGGACGCCGCCCGGCCCGATCCAGTCGCCGCCGGCCAGGGCATGCTGGCCGCCTTACCGGTTCAAAGACTGATCGATTCCATCAAGGAGCGGACCGGCGGCGGCCGCAAAGAAAAAACCGAGCCGAGTATGGATTCCTATAACGACACCACGAAACTGACGGCGGTTCTCGGGCGGTACTTGCGCAACAAGCGCTTGATCGAAGCGGCCGCGCGTGCCTTCGACGTGCGCCCCCTGTTCGTCTGGCAGCCGGTGCCGACCTACCATTACAACCTGGACTATCATCTGTTTCGCCCCAGGTCGTTCGAATTGCACACCTATTCCCAGTTCGGCTACGCCCTGATGGCCAGCACCGTCAAGGACAACCCCCAGGACTTTAGAGAGGACTTTCTCTGGCTGGCCGACATCCAAAAGGACATGCAGCGCCCTTTATACGTTGACGCATGCCACTACACCGGTGAGTTTTCCCGGGTCATTGCTCTGCACATCGGGCGGTTCCTGCTCGAAAGAGGGATCATTCGTTCAGCTCACTCAGTCAGCTCGCGGCGCGGAGAGCAGATAGACCGCGAACGAAGCCAGCCAGTGCTCGCCCGCGTAGTCGCCGCTGGCCACATGCCTTAACGCCGCGTCGGCATGCCGGGCCGACGACGAAAGAAGCGCAGCACGAGTTGGGTCTCGGTCCGGCAATGCCGCCGCGATGTTTCTCATGGCCCAAGCCCGGCTCAGGTTCAGCCCGTCGAGGTGCACCAGTTGCGGGTCGGTCCGGTCGGTCACGGTGGCCGGCGTGAAGAGCGCTTTCGGCTCGCCCCTGGCCGCCCCGGGCAAGAACCGTGCGAACCACGCGCGGAACCCCTCCGGCGGTAGCACCCGCCGCATCAGGTCGGCCTCGATCAAGCTCGGCGAGAAGAAGTCGGCACCACCCGGCTCCCAGCGGGCCGGGGCGTCGGCGTCCTGGCCGAAATAGATTCGCGCCCGCTCCTCGACCAGTTTCACGAGCGCCGTGTTCCCGGCCGCCCGGGCGTAGTCGTGCGCGAACGAGAGCCCGAACGCCGTATTGGGGTGGACTCCGGTCCGGATCGGGTACGTCTGCTTGGGGAAGAATTCCAGGTAGCGGGCGACGATCGCATCTGCCAGCGGGCGAGATTCTGCGCCCAGGTTTTCGCGTCCCGGTCGTCCCAGCCATTCAGCTCCTCGGCCAGCTTGAGCAGCCACGCCCAGCCATACGGCCGCTCGAACGGCTTGCTCTCCTTGCGGGCGAGATAGTCGGCCTCGGCCAGGATGTTCGGCGCGGTCAAGTGACGGGCCAGCACTGACCGGATCTCCTTCGATTCGGGCAGGTCCGGGAACACCTTGAGCAGCCGCACGAGCATCCAGTGCCCATGCACCGAGGAGTGCCAGTCATACGAGCCGTAAAATGCCGGGTGCAGCGCTTTCGGGGCCTTCACATCTTGCAGCCCTGCGAGCACGTGCTCGGGCTTGTTGGGATACTCCTTGCCGAGCCCGTTGAGGGCCAGCCGCGCGAATGCCGAAGCCTGTTCCCTGGTCAAGCTCGGGGCGGGCGGTGGCTCCTCGGTGCGTCCCGGCCGGAGAACAAGCAGCAGAGAGATGACGGCCGCAGAGGCGGCCAGGGCCGACGGCCGGACTGTCGTGGACGATGGTTGCACGGGTCGCGTCTCCTTGCAAACTGTAGCGGCCGGCGAGCTGGTTCTGGCTCGAATCCGAAAATGAAATCACGCCGGCCATCGCCTCGGATTACTTCACGCAACGATTCCATCTGAAGACGACGTTGGAGGGCCTCATGTCCAGGTGAACGAGCGAGCGGTCATGGGCGTGCCGCATGGCAGACTGGTTTCGTTGCATTTCCCGAGCGACTTGCCGATCATGGTGCAAGCCGAACGCAGATCGGACGTTCTGGTATTGCGGTTGGCCGGCGTGGGTGTTTTGGCTGCTCTTCACGCGGCGCGGAGGTCCCACCTTGGGCACGCGGTTTCTCCTCTTCCTGGCGCTCGGCGCGATCCTCACCCTGATCATCGCGATCAGGCTGTTGTGGCGATTCGCCCGGGATCGCAGGCGACTGTCGCGGGCCGTCGAGCTGCTTAGAAAGGGTACCTTGCCGAGCAAGCTCGAGCAACGACTCGTCGCCCAAGGTCTTGACCGCACAACGGCCGCCGACGTCGTGGAGAGCGCCCTCAAGACACTGTCGCCGCCCCCGATCGCCAAAAAGCGCCGCCCGCGGCGGACACCCGCGACGGCTTCCTCTCGCACGGCCGATCCCGAGACGCCGATCCCGAATACCGCGGAATCGGAACCCACGACCTTGCCCGCCACGCCTCATGAGCGCGGCGTCGCGCTGCTCTTCAAGCGAGGCGATTACGTGGGGGCCCTCGAGGCTTTCACCCAGGCCATCGAGCGTGACCCCCTCTACCCCAACGCCTACTTCGGCCGCGCCCTCGCTCTTCGTCAACTGGGCGATGTCGCCGCGGCGATCGAGGACGAACGCAAGGCCGAGGAGCTCGGCGGCTCCGAGAGAACAGTCTGGGACCGCCTGGTCAATCGCTCGCGCCACCGGTGGCAGTGGGACCTCGATAACCCCGACTGGAAACGCACCGATCCGCTGTCGCGCCAGGCCGTCCTGTTCCGCACCCTCACGCGCCAGATCTATAACGGGGGCCTGATTCAATGGGTTGCCAGCGGCTACGTCCAGTGGATCGACGACGTCATCGAGGCCGCATGGGAGGTCAATACGGCCGCCACGCGCGAAGTCGCCGCCATGCTCGAAGAACTATCCCGCCGGCTCGCCGCGATGGCGGCGAGCGACGGGTCGCCGCACGTTGACGCTCCCGAAGTCGAATTCAGCGACGAACAGCACGAGGAATTGCTCGACAGGATCTTTGAATACGAAGTGCGGTACTACAATGTGGAGAGTGAGTTCGCAGGTGACGTCGAGAAATGGCTGGAAGCGAAAGCCGCGCCTCCCCGCGCGGCACCGAGCTGAAAGGCACGGCCGACCGAAGCAGTCATCACGCTCCGCGTGATATGTCCGGCGAGGCGGGGGAAGTTCTGTGGGTTCGCACATGGTATGGACGCTCATGGGGCTAGTCTTTTCGACGGTTATGTTCGCCGTGGCAGCCGCATTCGCACTCGCTCATCTCGTGGGCGATCTTGCATTCACATTCCGCCTGGCCACCAAGCCGCGAGCGCCGTCACGGACAGATGGGGTCTGGGATCGCGAGCTGGACCACGGCTGATCGCACGCGCGTCGAGCCGCGTGCAAAACACTCGAATTTGGACACTGTAGTAAGGAAATCGGGCGACAGGCTTTGCCCAAGGGCGGAACCCCGCGGAGATACTCGTTCCCACGCTCCGCGTGGGAATGCCGTCTTCGACGCTCCGCGTCGTCCCGTCCCGCCAGAGGGCCGCAGAGCGGCCCGGGGGCATTCCCACGCAAAGCGCGGGAACGATTCAACCGATTTCCCTGCTACAGTATCCATTTTAGCGAGAGATCGGCACTCGCTTAATCGGTGATGATCGTAGGCGCGTTCGGTGGCGGTGACAGAGCCTCACACAACCGGTCAAGGTCCCTGTGGCAGAGGCGGCGGGCACGGAGGCCCGCTCCACTGGAAAGGAAGTTTCAGCCGTGCGGACCGCCGGGCTTCTTCTTGATGGCCACCGGCTATGAGGATGATCCGGGCGTCCAGTGTGCCTTGCACCAGCACCACGAAGCCATGCCAGGACAAGGCACCAATGGTTATGAATGCACCATTTCCGTCGCCGACGTCGATGCGACCGCGGCGGCCGTCGCAGCCAACGGAGGCAAGGTCATCCTCGCCAGGTGCGAGATCCCCACGGTCGGCGGGCTCATCAAGATTCAAGACCCCGAGGGCAACGTGGTATGGGTCAAGCAGCCGGCGAGTGCTTAGACGCCTGACTCCGGATACGGGAAATCCGCCGGACGAGGCAGGTTCGGGTCGACATGCGCGCGCAAGGCCGCGTCGCAGACGGCAAAGCCCCAGTTGATCAGGCGGTCCTGAAGTTTTGGGGCCAGCCGTTTCAAGCGAGTGGGAACCGCGGCCAGCTCGAGGGTGCGGTCGCGGGGGCACGGAAGCGGATCGGGCAGCTTGTAGTCGGCGATGTCCGAGCGGATGCCCCAGTACGCGCCGTCCCGCATTTTCATCTTGTAGGCTGCGATGAGCGTGCGCTTACGCAGGCTGCGGACCTGGTTGTCCTCGATGTCGAGCACACGCAGGACCTGCGGGAACCACAGCGCCCACGGCTTTGGCTCGGCCGCCATCTTGGCGCCGGCGTCGCTGACGAGGATGCTCCGGCAACTCTTCCACACGGCTTCCAACCCGAGGTTGTCGTAGACGCCGCCGTCGCAGAGCACGACGCGGCTTGTGAACGGCTCGCGCTGGAGGTCGTCTCCGGTCCCCGGCGTGAACGACCGGGGGTCGAGCGTCAGGCGCACCGGTGAAAGGAAGGGAGGGAAGGCCGAGGACGCGGCGACGGCTCGCGCCAGGGGAATCGTCGGAGACCGCACCTCGCCCACTCGATAGTCCCACATGTAAGACTTCAGAAATCGCCAGAGGACCCCCGATTGCATGTTCGTCGCGTTGAACACGAAGAACGGGTGGTCGGGAAGATCCTGCAAGGTCGCGTCGCCGAGCAGCCGCTTGCGGTAGCTGGCCGCAACGCGGTCGCCCACCGAGACCCAGGGCAAGAAGAGACCGCCCAGGATCGCCGACACGTCGATGGTCGTGCCTGCCAAGGCCCGCACCGGCTCGACGACCTGGTCGCGAAAGTGGGGCGAAGGCGTACCGGCTCCACGGGCCAAGCCGAGCTGCGGCCAGCTCACGGCGAGCCGAGCGGCCGTGATCGATCCGCCGGAGACACTGGAAATCCGCTCGAGCCGGCCCAGTAGCCCGGCGTCGTTGAGCCGCCAGAGCGAGCCGAGATGGAAAACCATCGCCCGGTACCCGCCGCCCGAAAGGGAAAGGCCGATCCCTGCCACCCGGGCCGCAACCGCCGGCTCAGGCTCCAGCAGGCTGACCGGCCCCTTCTCTGCATCGAGGCGGTCCCGATCATCTGTCGAAAGTGGCACCATTCGAGAGCCCGCCATAAGGATTTGGCCCGAAACAATTGTGGCCTTTCGCGGAGCGAAAGGCGACATTCCGGGAAGTTGTTTGCCGGCCAAATTCTAAGTTCCGGAGGTCTGATCGCGACTGCGATCGAGTGAACAGCAATCGTAACCGTAACGGCGCCCCGGGCCAACAGGTGGCGTCGGGGCGCGCATCTTCGACGAAGACGAGGGGACCACCCGACGGAGCCGGCTCCTTGGACGGAAACCGGGGGATCGCCGGACGGAGCCGGCTCCTACAAAATCAAGATCGCCGGACGGAGCCGGCTCCTACAAAATCAAGCGCCGCCGGGGCTGAATTGTTGATAGGGGTAGGAGGGACCGATTGGTTTCGGTCCCCCCTCCCTCCGAACCGTACAGGCGGATCTCCCGCATACGGCTCTCCAGTCAGTGGTATTTACCTCGAAGAGGATTGACACGCCAACCGATGGGCTGCTTTCAAGCTGTACAGTCCCAGGTCAGCAAAGTACGCATTTGGCCAGCGCTGATGATCCGAGCCACGACCACGCCCCCGTTTCTTCTGGCGTTTCCGGAGTATGCTTCTCAGCCTACCCCGGATCCAGCCGTCCAGTTCTGGGAACGTCGTTTTATAGCTGTGTTTGAAGTATTCAAACCAGCCCCGCAGCGTCGGGTTCAACGACCCGATGATCGCCGGAAGGCATTGCCCGTTGTTCCGCTTCGTCTTGGCTCGGATCGTATCCTTGAGCTTCTGGATGCTTTTGGTTCGCGGAAAGCGTTTGCCTTTGCGGAACCGATAGCCCAAGAACTCGAAGGAGTCGGTCGTTGCGTTGACGATCCGCGTCTTGGTCGGATGCAGCATGAGCCCGGCTTCCGCCGTCCATTCTTGCACCACCGCCAAGGCTCGCATCGCGTCTTCCGGGCTGCGACACAGGATCACGAAGTCATCCGCGTACCGCACCATCTCGAATCCCTCTTGGGCCATCTTGTGGTCCAGAGGGTTCAGATAGATATTACTGAGCAGCGGGCTGACAACAGCACCCTGGGGACTGCCCGTCTCGGGAGTCCATTCACGCAAGCCGTCCAGGACGCCTTGCTTGAGGAACGCCTCGATCAGGTTCAGTACCCGTCCGTCCGATACCTTCTGGCCCACCAGGGTCATCAGGCGATCGTGGGGAATCGTGTCGAAATAGCTCTTCAGGTCGGCATCGACGATGTAGGTGTACCCGGTCTTGAGCAGTCCGTCTGCTCGACGCAGCGCGTCTTTGCATCCCCGTCCGGGGCGAAATCCGTAGCTGTGTTCGGCGAAGTCCCGCTCGAAAATCGGTTCCAGTACCATCCGAAGTGCCGTTTGGACCACCCGGTCTCGGACCGTCGGAATCCCCAGCGGCCGCTTCTCCTGACTCCCCGGCTTGGGGATGTAGTGTCGGCGGATTGCCTGCGGACGGTAGCTTCCGTTCCGCAGTTGTTCGCTGAGTTTCCTCACTTCCTCGTCCAGGCGATCTCCAAACATCGTGGTCGTGACGTGATCAACCCCTGCGGACCCTTTGTTGGCGGCAACTTGACCGAACGCCGCTCGCAGAGTTCGCTCGGGGTGGATCTTGTCAATCAAGCTAAACCATTTGCCTCCTTTGACCCCCTGTATGAGGGCTGTCAACATCCGCTCTGTCCAAACCGTTGGTTCGGTCCACGTCCAAGGACGCAGGAGCTCTCCGACGCGTTTAATCCTTTCGGATACTGCCTCCGGTTGGTTTTCCATCGGTTGGGTCATTGCGTTTCCACCTTCCTGCACCCCTTGGCTCCCCCGGAGTTACCCGGCTTCTACGCTACTATGGGTGCTGTGACTCCTGGGTGGCTGGCTCTTCGACTCCCCGTGGAGTATGAACACCTGCTTTGGCGCCACCCAGGTCTCCCTGCGTTTTGTCATCGAAACTTCCGTTCATTCCGTCTCCAACCACCCCCCGTCGTCCCGACTGGTCTCTGGGGTTTTTCTCAGTCGGACTTACCGGACCACAGGCTGTGGCCGCCCTTTAGGGGCCGTGCGTCATTTGGGCTTCGCCTTTTCCCAGCAGGCTCGCCACGACGGATAGCCGAATCGAGTTCACTTGTGTTACGGACTGAACGTTCACCTCCGGTTGCTCTCCACCCCGCCTCACGGCGACGCAGTTACCATTGGTTACGGGATGCCAGAGCATCCCGGCAAGGACTCCCACCTTGCAGAATCGATGCAGTTACAGGCGCACTAGGAGGGGGGCTCCGTCCCCCGATCTTGTGGTTCCGGCAATGTCGCGCCGGGATCTGACGCGCGCACCGCTTTTCTTGTGCCCGAGCCGCTCACCCTCGAGATCGCCGACTTACGACCCAAAACCAAATACTGTTAAACAAAGATTTGACAGGATACGGCCCGGCGGTTAGATTATGGACGCGAGGCAACGCCGGGAGCTTCTAATATCCTGTTTGCCTCCGTGGGCGTGACCAGCCCAAACCCACCTGGGTCCTTCCGGCCAAAGGCCGCATGTTTCCCGCCTCGAATGACCACGCGGGATGGCTGGCGTGCGCACGGCATGCCATGTGCCGGACCGGACCAAGTGGGTTCGCGAACGGGATCTTGCAGGTGTAGATCTGGCCGTCGAGCCTGATGTCAGGCTCGAAAGCCTGACCTACCGCATCCACTCACTTACCGTTGGATTGAGCTGGATCGGTCCCAGAGATCTGTTCGAGCCTCCAAGGAGACCAATCATGGCAATGGATATGTACACCACAGTGACCTCAAGTTCTCTGGCGCATTGGTGGGGCCTGCGGATCGTCGCAGCCATCGGCGGCGCAGCGGGGCTTTGCTGGGCGTTGAGTCTGGGACACGAGACGGGCCGATCGCCGTCAAGCACGCTTCCCCCGACGGCTACCGTCGAGGTCGACTCAGGAGACGTCGTCGAAGTGGTGACCGAGAATGGCTCGATTGAGAGCTCGGACGATTCACTGGTCCGGTGCCGGGTCGAGTCGTTTCTGGGGCTCCCCGTGGGTGCGCCCGGCGCAAACCCGATCGCTCAGTTGGCTCAGTCGAGAAATATCCGGGCTGCGCGAACCAGCGCCCTGCCGTCATCCGGGTCGAGAAACGCGGCCAGCGCCGCGGCAGCCATGAGCAAGGCACAAGCCAGATCGCCGGCAAGTGCGGGCCCGGGTGCGGTCAAGAGCGAGAAGACCGGGGCCGGAGGGGCCGCGACACTTGCCGCCGGCGCATCGGCGGGAAGATCGCCGGCAACGGGCGCGGCATCGAGCCCCGCGCCCTCGCTCGATTCATCGCTTGCCTCCAGGAGGCCCGAGATCCGCAGCTTTGGTTATGTCGTCGAGCCGTACACGCCGTTGCGCGAGCCTTCCCGACCAGGGCGCGATCGCCACGGCTCCGCCCGCGCCACCCGCGATCGTCTCGATCCTCCCCGAGGGAAGCCGCGTCAAGACCGGCGCGGTGGTCTGCGAGCTCGATTCCTCGGTCTTCCGCGACGCCCTGCCGGTGCAGCAGATCCGCTTCGTGCAGGCGAAGTCCTGGGTCGAGCAAGCGCGCTCCATTCTCGCAGCCAACGAGATCGCACTGCGCGAGTACGAGGAAGGGATCTTCCCCCAGGACGTCGAGCAGGTGAAACAACATATCACCATCTGTGAGATCGAGCGCGATCGGGCGCTACGGAACCTGGCGTGGTCGCAGGGCGTTGCTGCCAAGGGCTTCCGGACTCGGGCGCAGGTCGATGCCGACGCCGCCGGGCTCAAGGAGGCCGAGATCACCCTCCACGACGCCCAGTACATGCTCAATCGATTGGTCAAGCACACGGGAAGGCGAATCAAGAAGGCGCGCAGGGCGAAGATCAAGGCGATCAGTGCCGACTTGCTCGCCCTCCAATCTTGCCTCTTGCTGGAAGGCGAGCGGCTCAAACGGATCGCGGCGATGATCGCCAATTGCACGATGCGGGCGCCTCGCGACGGCATCGTCGTCTACGCCAACCGGACAAATGCCTGGGGAATGGTCGAGACCCAGATCCGCGAGGGCCTGCTGGTTCACCAGTCACAGCCAATCTTCCGGCTGCTCGACCCCAAGGACATGCACGTGAAGGCGCGGATCAACGAGTCACAGGTCGCACAGATCCGGTCGGGCCAGCCGGTCCTGATCCACCTGGAGGCCTTTCCCGACCAGCCCATGCGGGGAAGAGTCGCCGAGATCACGCCGATCCCGTCGCTGGCCAGCGGGCCGTTTTCCGACGTTCGCACCTATTCCGCCACGGTTCGCATCGAGTCGGGCGGCTTCGACGACCTGCGATCAGGCTTGAGTGCCGAGCTGAGTTTCCTGGTCGAGAGCCGCCACCGCGTGACCCGCGTGCCCCTCGAGGCGATCCGCTGGGCCGACGACCAGGCATTCGTCGCGCTCGCGACGGATTCACCCGATGGCCTGGATTGGATGTGGCGGCCGATCGCGGTGGGCGTGACCGATACGACGTATGCCGAGGTCGTCACGGGCCTCGAGCCCGGCGACCGCGTCATCGCCCAGTGCGAGAGCTTGCCCGAGCCCGAGCCGATCCCGGCACCGACCGAGGAAGTGATGGAAATCGCCATGGAAGAGCGACACGCGGGTGATCATGCCTCACACAGCCGTCGTTGAAACAGACGCCTCGTTCGGTTGGAATCCCTGCCCTGTCGATCTGATCTCCAACGCTCAGAGTCGTCGTGCACCGCGCAAATCCCTGGGAGGCGAACGTCGTTTAACCCGGAGCCGACGGCGACGGCGGCGTTTCACACCGCGGCATTGAACGCCGTCGCCGTTGGCTCCGGGTTAAACGCGTAGCGGAGGCGGCTTGGCCGAGTGGCGGTGAATGAAGCCGGCCGATCAAACCCTGGTCGGTGCGGTCTCAAGGAATTCGACAAACGCAGGTCTGATCTCGCCGGCGCGCGCAAACAGGATGCTATGGCCGCCGCGCGCGATTCGCACCAGCCTGGCTCCGGGGATGGCCCGCTCGGCCGCCTCGGCGTGGGAAACGGGGACGATCCGGTCGTCCGTCGCGTGAACGATCAAGGTCGGGACGCGGATGCCGGCCGGCGGCTCGAGAGGCAGCACCTCGATCTGAGCCATGTCGTTCCTGCGCCCTGCGCCCGCAGCGTCTCGGGCAGGACGAGCGCGGTGGCAAGCAACTGGCGGCCCGCCGCGCCGACGAAGAGGCCGAACAGCCGGTAGAGGAACCAGGCCAGCCGGTCCGACGGGCCAATCACCGAGTCGTAGAACTTCTGGGCGCGCGTGCGCTCGCTCGGCAGCTTGCGCCGGGTCACGGCCGAAACGAGAACCAGTCCCCGGCAGCGATCGGAATGGCGCAAGGCAAACTGAAGCGCCGACGGCCCGCCGCCGGAAAGCCCCAGCGCGACAGCCTGGCCGACGCCAATCGTATCGAGGAGCGCCGCGTAGGCGTCGGCTTGCTCGGCCGGCGTCGGGCCCGTTTCGAGCGGAGTGCGCAGATAGCCCGGCCGGGAGACGGCGATCCACCGGGCCAGGTCCTCGCCGAGACTGCGGGCCATGAGCAGCCCCTGGTCATATCCGCCGGGGCGCCCGTGCAAGGCCAGCACGACAGGCCCTTGCCCGATTTCGGCGTATTCGACCGGGCCGCGCACGGTCACCGCGACCCGGCTGCCCGCCGCCAGTTGCTCGACTGCCCTGCGCCGCCACGTCGCGTTGTTCATCAGCCGTCCTCCACGCGGAACAGAGAGTCACGAGATTGACTTTTCAGAACCACCCGGGGTGTCTTGCAGAGTTCAAAAAAGTACTCAGTTGCTTTGCAATTTGAGTGCGGTTTGCGGATGCGATTCTAAACGGCCTTGCACGATTCGGGGAGGGCGAACCTCCGTCGGTGACACGTCTTTCGCTTCGCGAAAGAAAGCTTCTTCGCGGAGCGAAAGGGGACACTCATTGTTGCGCTGCGCCTGAGCTGCCGGCTTACGACAACGACTTCGCTCACAACGCGACCAAGACCAGCGAACCGAACCCAAGAGCGCAGGGGACGGAAACCGGACGACTGACGACGGTCCATGGACCACGGACCACGGGCAACTGACAACGGACAAAGGACAAATGTCAAATCCTTTCGCTTGACCCAAACCGGCCCGATGGCGACGATAGGAGATGCGTGAACAGCGAATTCGTGCTCGCATGGCCAAGATACATTCCGCTCTCCTGGCCGCTTTTCGCCAACAGGAACGATACGATGAGTCGAGATCCGGATGACTTGTTACCGCCCAATCCGGAACGTCCCGGGCGTCCGCCCGACCGGTCGGAGCGGCCGAAGCCTGGCCGGCAGCCGGAGTACTCGACGTTTCGTCCCAACCCGGTCGGCAAGGTGCCGGCGGGCGGCAAAGCTGGGGTCAGGCCCAAAAGTTCGTCCAGGTCCGGCGGGCAGAGCGATCCGGATGTCGTCTCGTTCGAGAAGCCCGAGGAGGGGCCGAGGTGGTATGAGCGCATCCTCTTTGGACGGGTGAGCTCGGGCCAGCTCGCGCAGTTCTCCCGGCAGTTTGCTCACTACCTCAACGCCGGGGTCAACATCACCCGGGCGCTCAACGGCCTGCAGCGGCAGTTCAGCGGCACGGCGCTGGGGCCGGTTCTGGGGAGGATGCAGCTCGCGATCCGGAGTGGGACGACGCTCGAAGGCGCCATGTCCCGCGAGCGGCAGGTCTTCGGCCCGATGTACCTGAGCATGATCAAGGTCGCCGAGGCGCGCGGCGGCGTACCCGAGACGCTCAAGATGCTGGCCCACCATTACGAAGCGCGCCAGCGGCTGATTCGCCAGGCGCGATCGGCCATGATCTATCCCACGATCGTGCTGATCATCGCCGGGGCCGTCGTTGCCTTGATCTCGATTTTCCTGCTCCCGGTCTTTGCCAACATCTTGAGAGACATTGCCGGCAGGCGCCAGTTGCCGGCCATCAGCGAGGCCCTGCTGGCCTTCAGCAGCTTTGTGAGGTGGGGCGGCTGGTGGCTTATTCCGCTGGTCATGATCGGTACGCCAATTTTCTTGATTCACGCGTACAAGACCCGTGAGGGCAAGCGGGTCATGGACCGGCTGGCCCTCATGACTCCCGTGCTGGGTCAGCTCTGCCGCAAGCTCGACACCGCGCGGTTCTCCCGTACGCTCTCGGTGCTGCTCGACGCCGGGGTCAACGTGGGCAGCTCGATCGACCTGACCGCCGACGTGCTGGTCATGAGCCCGATCCGCCGCGCCGTTCGGTCGGCCCGAGCCAAGATCGTCGGCGGCAAGGAGCTCAGTGCGATTCTCGACGAGTCGCACCAGTTCTACCCCGACGTCATCGCAATCGTCGGCTCGGGCGAAGAGACCGGCAAATTACCCGAAAGCCTGGCGCACTTAGCCGACGACTACGATGAACAGGTCACGATGATGGTCAAGAACCTGGGGCAGCTCGTCCAGCCGCTCTTGATCGTGATCTTAGGCGGCGTCGTGCTGTTCATCATTCTGGCCGTATTCCTGCCGATCATCCAGTTGATCACAACTCTGGCAAGTCCTTGAGCGACCAACGATCAAGAACGATGGGACGTGCGTCATGCCGCTGCTCGATCACTTTCATCCTTTCGTGATCCTGGGATGGCGAGGCACTCCGCGAGTTAGTCGCAAACTGGCGCCGTCTGACGCCTTCGGTCAGTCACGCGATCTTCGATGCACCGCTCCGGCCCCACCTGATCCCACTCGGAAGCGAATTTAGGAATCTGCCATCCTCGGGTTCAAGCTGACACGCTTCCTCGCTGTAGCGCAGGGCCTTGCGATAGCCTCACATTTCTCTTTTCCCGGCACCCCGCACCCGCCACGCGCCACCTCTTCCGTCGTTCCAGTGTCCACGACGTGCGCAATGTTCTGGTGGTCCATCATCGCCAGGGCCTGGCGCTCGGCCTCGAAGCGGGCGATCACCTGGCGGCTGTCCATGCCCGGCTTGATGATTTTGAGCGCGACCCTGCGGCGCACCGGCTGCTGCTGCTCGGCCATGTAGACGGTGACCATTCCCCCCTCGCCGATCTGCTCCATGAGTTTATAGGGCCCGACGACAGTGCCGGGGCGCTCGGCGATCGGCTGGTAATCTTTGGTCGAGTCGGGGCCCGCCGGAACATGTTCAAGAAAGCCGCCCGAGGTGTCGTGGGCGTGCAAGAGCGATTCGACTTCCCCGCGCAGTTCGGCGTCGCAGCCACAGGCTTCGTCAAGGTACGCGGCCCGGCGATCGGGGGGCAGCTTGACGGCCGCCTTGAAAATGCCGCTCTCGGACATGGGGCACTCCGTCACTCGGATGGTCGCTCTAGATCCTGATGCGCCAACGGCGCCGAAACCCCCGGCGACTTTATGAGCCGACGCCCCGCGGCTACTCCGGCAGCGGCGCGGCGTCCCACACCCGGGCGGTTGCGAGGGCCGCCTGCCGCCGGGACGGGCTCAGCCAGGTCGCCGTCGCCAACCGCTTCAGGACAGCGGCGCGGCGTCCGAGCTTGCGGAAGAGATCGGCCACGATCTGTTCGGCGGCGCGCCGTTCCAGGTCTTCAGGTGGGACGCTCGCCTCCCAGATCTTGACCGAGCCGTCCACGATCGCGCCGGCCGCCAGCCGCTGGCCGTCGGGGCTGAACGCCACCACGCGGAACCAACCGGCATGGCCATAGAGCGTGGACAGTTCCTTGCCACTCTCGCCGTCCCAGAGCTTCACCGTGCCGTCCCGGCTGCCTGTGGCCAGGCGGCGCCCGTCGGGACTGAACACGACGCCGTTGACCGAACCGCCATGACCCTTGAGCGTCAGGAGTTCCCAGCCGGTCGCGACGTCCCAGACTTTCACCGTCCGGTCGGAACTGGCCGTGGCCAGTCGGCGCCCGTCTGGGCTGAACGCGACGCTCCAGATGAACGCGTTGCGCCCGATGGACGCGGTATGGCCCTTGACAGAGATCAGTTCCTGACCGGTCGTGGCGTCCCAGAGCTTCAGCATACCGTCGCGCCCCCCTGAGGCGATCCGACGTCCGTCCGGGCTGAACGCCAAGTCGAGGGAACGGGTATGTCCGTCCCAGGTGGCCACTTCCTGGCCGGTCGCGGCGTCCCAGATCTTCACCACGCCATCGCGGCCACACGCGACCAGTCGGCGCCCGTCCGGGCTGAACTCCGAGCCGTCAACCGGGCCGGTATGGATTTTGCGAGAGGCCAGCTCCTTGCCGGTCGCGGCGTCCCACACCCTCATCGTCTGGTCACCGCTCGGCTCCGATGGCTTGATGGGGCCGTCCCGTTCCGCGAGGGTCGTCAGGCGCTGGCCGTTGGGGCTGAACGCCATGCATTCGACAGGCGTGACATGCCCCTTGACGCCCGACAGCACCCGGCCAGTCGCGACATCCCAGATCTTCACCGGATCGTCCCCGGCTAATTTCCCGTTGGCGATCCCGGTCGACACGGCCAGCCGGCGCCCGTCGGGGCTGAACCTGATGCCCCCGAGCCAGGTGCCACGGCCCTTGAGGGTCACCACTTCTGGGGCGGTGGCCGCGTCCCAGATCCTGACCGTCCCATCAACACTCGCCGAGGCCAGGTGCCACCCGTCCGGGCTCCATGTTACGTCGGTCACCAGGGCGGCATGGCCCTTGAGGGTCGCCAGCTCCCGGCCGGTCTCGGTGTCCCAGATCTTAACCGACCTGTCGTCGCTCCCCGAGGCCAGGCGACGGCCATCCGGGCTGAATGCCACGGATACGGCACGGTCGGTATGGCCCCTCAAGGTGAGCAGTTCCTGGCCGGTCGCGCTATCCCAGACCTTGACCAGATTACCCCAGCTCCCCGCAGTCAGTCGGCGACCGTCTGGGCTGAACGTCAGTTCGAAGGGACGATCGATACGGCCTTCGAAGGAGGCCACTTCCTGGCCGGTCGCGGCGTCCCAGATCTTCACCGTGCCGGCATCGGAAGCTGCGGCCAGTCGGCGCCCGTCCGGGCTGAACACCAAACTCGAGATCGACTGGAACCGGCTCTTGATGGAGATCTGCTCCGTGGTGGTCGCGATATCCCATATCTTCACCGAGGTGTTGTCGGCGCCTGAGGCGAGCCGGCGGCCATCCGGGCTGAACGCCACGTGGAACCGCTCGGTCTGGAGGACGAGGGAGATCAACTCCCGCCCGGTCTCGGCGTCCCAAACCTTCAACGTGCGATCCCGGCCTACCGTGGCCAGTTGGCGACCGTCCGGGCTCAACTTAGGGGCGTGACTTGGGTCCAGGTCGGTATGGATCTCGAGGGAGGTCAGTTCCTGGCCGGTCGCGACGTCCCACAACTTCACGGTCTTGTCCGAGCTCGACGAAGCGAGTCGGCGTCCGTCCGTGCTGAACACTACGCCGGTCACCACGGCATGGCTGTTGAGGGTCAGAGGGACGGACTGGCACAGGCGGGAAAGGTAGTACCACTCGAAGCCCCGCAGGTCCCGGCCGCCGACCTCGCGCGGAACCTCCGCGAGCAGCTCGCGGGCGCGCTCGACGTTATTCTCATCCCAGGCGCGCTGGGCCAGCCCCAGTCCGGTCGCATAGGCGTCGCGGCGGGCCGTGTCGCGCTGGGCGTCAGCCTCGCCCTTGGCCTCCAGCGCCGCCCGCCCCGCCCTCTCCGCGGCGATTCGCTGGCGGCGTGCCTCGCGACCCGCCAATGTGGCCTGCACCGCCAGCACACTGCTGACCACGACGCCGACTACCAGGAGCAGGGCGAACGCCGCCCCGGTCGCCAGGACCGTCATGTGCTAGCGCGCGAACTTGCCCAGCCGAATAGCGCGCGCTCGGCGGGCACGCTTCGACTGCCTCATCGGCCAGGTAGCGTTGAATGTCGCGCGCCAGTCCGCTCGCGCTCTCATAGCGCCTGCTCCGGTCCTTCTCCAGGCACTTCATCACGATCCAGTCGAGCTCGCCGCGGACAATTCCCGATAGCCGGCCCGGATCAGTGTTCCGCGCCGCCGCAATGTTCGGCAGGTTATTCGAGCTACTCAGCCGCACGCTCGGCCGTGGCGCTTCCTCTTCCTTGATCAACCGCACCATCTCGGTCAGGGCCGCCTCGCGTAGTCGCTCTTGCTCCAGCGGGGTTGTACCGGTGAGCAGTTCGTAAAGCAGCACCCCCAGTGAGTAAATGTCGCTGCGCGTATCCACGCCGAAGGCATTCATCTCGGCCTGCTCGGGGCTCATGTACTCAAACGTGCCGACGAGCGCGCCAAACTGGGTGAACATCGTCTTTTCCGTCAACCGGTGCTCGACCGCCTTGGCTACGCCGAAGTCGATGACCTTGGGCACCGGCTTGTCGTCGTACATGGTAACGAGCACGTTCGACGGCTTGATGTCGCGGTGAATGATGCCCTTTTGATGGGCATGCTGAATCGCCTGGCAGATCGGTACCAGCAGCTCGAGCCGCTCACGCAGGGTCAGCTTGCGGTCGTCGCAGAATTGAGTAATTGGCACGCCGTGGACCAGTTCCATCACAAAGTAGGGGCGAGCGCTGGTTGTCGTCCCGGCGTCGAGGACTCGGGCAATGTTCTGATGATCCATCATTGCCAGCGCCTGCCGCTCGGCCTCGAACCGAGCGATGACCTGGCGGCTGTCCATTCCCGGCTTGATGATCTTGAGCGCGACCTTGCGGCGCACAGGCTGCTGCTGCTCCGCCATGTAGACGGTGCCCATGCCTCCCTGACCAATCTGTTCGAGCAGCTTGTAGGGGCCGATGATCGTACCGGAAGACTCGAGCGGTTCGGGCGGGTTCCAGGTCGTGCTTGGGGCCGGCACCGGCTGCTCGAGGAAGTTGCCGGCATCGTGCCCGGCGGCCAGCAAGGCGTCGATTCGCGAACGAAGTGCTTGATCGCCGGCACAGGCGCGTTCCAAGAACGCTTGGCGCTCCGCGCCGGACGGGCAGTCGAGCGCCTCGCAGAAGATGGCTTTGAGCTCGGGGCTGATATTCGGCATCGGAGGTTTCTGGTTCATTGTCGCTTCTCCATGCACCATCTCCGATCGCATCAGACGTCCACCGATGTTTACTTGCTGCTCGGCTGCTTGGGTTTTGCCAGCAGTTCTTCCGCTTCGCGCAGGAAGCCCTGAGCTTGCGTGTCTTGCGCCCAGCGCGGATCCTTCATCCGCTCGCGTAGAAGCTGAAGCTCTGCCTCTGCTTCCTTGGCGTGGCCGAGCTGCTGGTGCGCCATGGCGAGGAACGCGAGGTCCGTGGGGATAGAGCCTTTCTCTTTAAGCGCGTTGATCTTGTCCGATCGTGCGAGCACGTCCAGCGCTTTCTCATAGTTGCCGACGCGGTAATAGGCCACTCCCAGGGTACTAAGGAAGCCACCATCCCCAGGTTCAAGCTGACAGGCTTCCTCGCTGTAGCGCAGGGCCTTGCGATAGCCCGACATTTCACCGCCTGGCAGCTTTACCAGTTCCGCGGCGAGATTGTTCAGTGCCCACGAATCTTCGGGATACGTCTGGGCAACGGCGAGGACTTCCTGCATGCGGGACGGACTCATGCCGGGCAGAGTTCGCAATCGCTCCAGGACGTCGGCACGCAGGGGTATCTGTCCAAAGAGATCGGCTACGATTTGATTGGTTGCCCGCAGGTGCTGCACTTCGCGAGAGACACTCGCAGTCTCCCATAGATGGATAGAGCCGTCCTGGTTCGCGGAAGTCAGGCGCTGGCCGTCCGGGCTGAACGCCACCGCAAAAACCGTACCGGCATGGCTCTTGAGGGCGAACAGCTCCTTGCCGCTCGCGCTGTCCCAGATCCTCACCGTCTGGTCCCAGCTCGCGGATGCCAGGCGCTGGCCGTCCGGACTGAACGCCACGCCATGGACACGGCCGGCATGGCCCTTGAGGGCGAAGAGCTCCTTGCCGGTCGCGCTATCCCAGATCTTCACCGTCTGGTCATCGCTCGCCGAAGCCAGGCGCTGGCCGTCTGGGCTGAACGCCACGCCGTGGACAACGGCGGCATGGCCCTTGAGGGCGAAGAGCTCCTTGCCGGTCGCGCTGTCCCAGATCTTCACCGTCTGATCAGTGCTCGCCGACGCCAGGCGCTGGCCGTCCGGGCTGAACGCCACACTCAACACCGAACCGGCATGGCCCTTGAGGGCGAAGAGCTCCTTGCCGGTCGCGCTGCCCCAAATTCTCACCGTCTGGTCAGTGCTCCCCGAAGCCAGGCGCTGGCCGTCCGGGCTAAACGCCACGCTGCCGACCGTACCTGCATGGCCGTTGAGGGCGAAGAGCTCCTTGCCGGTCGCGCTGTCCCAGATCTTCATGGTCTGGTCAACGCTCCCCGAAGCCAGGCGCTGGCCGTCCGGGCTGAACGCCACGCTCAAAACCCAACCTGCATGGCCATCGAGGTCGAACAACTTCTTGCCGGTGGCGCTGTCCCAGATCTTCACGGTGTTGTTCGTCTTCCCCGATGCCAGGCGCTCGCCGTCCGGGCTGAACGCCACGCTCGTGACCCAACCGGCATGGAAGTGGCCCCACCGGCCGGACGTCACGCTCGTGGCATCAGAGGCATGGCTCTTGAGGGCGAAGCGCTCCTTGTCGGTCGTGCTGTCCCAGATCTTCACGGTCTGGTCACTGCTCCCCGAAGCCAGGCGCTGGCCGTCCGGGCTGAACGCCACGAACTCGACCGAACCGGCATGGCCCTTGAGGGCGAGGAGCTCCTTGCCGGTCGCGCTGTCCCAAATCTTCACCGTCCGGTCAGAGCTCCCCGACGCCACGCGCTGGCCATTCGGACTGAACGCGACGCTCCGGACCCAACCTGGATGGCCCTTGAGGGCGAATAGCTCCTTGCCCGTCGCAGTCTCCCAGATCTTCACCGTCTGGTCATCGTTCGCCGAAGCCAGGCGCTGGCCGTCCGGGCTGAACGCCACGCTCCAGGCCATACCGGCATGGCCTTTGAGGGCGAACAGCTCCTTGCCGGTCGCGCTCTCCCAGATCTTCGCCGTCTGGTCAGTGCTTCCCGACGCCAGGCGCTGGCCGTCCGGGCTGAACGCCACGCTCGAGACCGTACCGGCATGGCCTTTGAGGGCGAACAGCTCCTTGCCGGTCACGCTGTCCCAAATCTTCACCGTCTGGTCAGTGCTCCCCGACGCCAGGCGCTGGCCGTCCGGGCTGAACGCCACGCTGCCGACCGTACCTGCATGGCCCTTGAGGGCCAAGAGCTCCTTGCCGGTCGCGCTGTCCCAGATCTTCACAGTCTGGTCATCGCTCCCCGACGCCAGGCGCTGGCCGTCCGGGCTGAACGCCACGCTCAACACCGAACCGGCATGGCCCTTGAGCGCGCAGAGCTCCTTTCCTGTCGCGCTGTCCCAGATCCTCACGGTCCTGTCGTGACTTCCCGACGCCAGGCGCTGGCCGTCCGGGCTGAACGCCACTTCAGAAACCGGACCGGCATGGCCTACGAGGGTCAGCTCGTCGGGATGGCACAATCGGGACAGGTAGAACCACTCCAACCCACGCAGGCTTCGGCCGGCCGCCTCCTTGGGTACCTCTGCGAGCAATTCTCGGGCGCGGACGACATTACCCTCTTCCCAGGCACGCTGGGCCAGCCCCATTCCGGACGCATAGGCGGCCAGACGCGCCTCGTCGCGCTGTTTGTCTGCCGTTGTCTTTGCTTCCAGGGCCTCTTGTTTCGCCGCCTCGGCGGCAAGTCGCTGCTGGTTCGCCTCGAGCTCGGCATGCTTGGCCACCTTCTCGGCCGACGTGGCCCGCACCGCCTGCCAGACGGCGACGATTGCGCCCAAGGTCAACAGAAGCACGAAAGCGCCCGCCACCAGCATCGGTGTGCGATACTTGCGGGCGAACTTCCGAAGCCGATAGCTCGCGCTCGGCGGGCACGCCTCCACCGGCTCATCCGCCAGGTACCGCTGGATGTCGCGCGCAGTCCGCTCGCGTTCTCATACCGCCGCGTCCGATCTTTCTCCAGGCACTTCATGACGATCCAGTCGAGCTCGCCCCGCACAATTCCCGACAGCCGGCCCGGATCCGTGTTTCGCGCTGCCGCGATCTTGGGCAGGTTTTTCGAGCTGCTGAGCCGCACGCTCGGCCGCGGCGCTTCCTCTTCCTTGATTAGCCGCACCATCTCGGTCAAGGCTGCTTCACGCAGCCGCTTCTGCTCGAGCGGGGCGGTTCCGGTGAGCAATTCGTACAAGAGAACACCCAGCGAGTAAATGTCGCTGCGGGTGTCAACGCCGAACGCGTTCATCTCGGCCTGCTCGGGGCTCATGTACTCGAACGTGCCGACCAGGGCTCCAAACTGCGTGAACATCGTCTTTTCGGTCAACCGATGCTCCATCGCCTTGGCCACGCCGAAGTCGATCACTTTGGGCACCGGCTTGTCGTCGTACATTGTGACCAGCACGTTCGAAGGCTTGATGTCGCGGTGGATGATGCCCTTTTGATGGGCATGCTGGATCGCCTGGCAGACCGGAACAAGCAATTCCAGGCGCTCGCGTAGAGTCAGCTTGCGGTCGTCGCAGAATTGCGTGATCGGCACGCCGTGGACTAATTCCATGACAAAGTAGGGGCGGCCCGAAGTGGTGGCGGGTGGTGCGTGGCGGGTGGAGGGAGAGAAAGCCTCATATTCCTCTTTTCCCGGTACCCGCCACCCGCCACCCGCCACCTCTCCCGTCGTGCCCGCGTCCAAGACGCGCGCGATGTTTTGATGATCCATCATGGCCAGCGCCTGCCGCTCCGCCTCGAACCTCGCGATGACCTGGCGGCTGTCCATGCCGGGCTTGATGATCTTGAGCGCCACCTTGCGGCGCACCGGCTGCTGCTCGGCCATGTATACCGTGCCCATGCCACCCTCGCCGATTTGTTCGAGCAGCTTGTAGGGGCCGATGATCGTGCCGGACGTCTCGATCGGTTCGGGAGGGTTCCAGGTCGTGCTGGGAGCGGGCACCGGCTGCTCGAGAAAGTCGCCAGCATCGTGCCCGGCGGCCAGCAAGGCGTCGATTCGCGCCGGAGCGATTGGTCGCCGGCGCATGCCCGGTCCAGAAAGGCCTGGCGATCCGCGCCGGAGGGGCAGTCGAGCGCCTCGCAGAAGATCGCTTTGAGCTCGGGGCTGATCGCAGCCACGGGATGCTTCTGGTTCATCATTGAGAACGAGGCCCTCCTACTCGGGCACCGGCGTGGCGTCCCAGAGCCGCACGCTGCCATCCTCCGAAGCGCTGATCAGGCGACGGCCGTCCGAGACAAACCGAACACTGGTTACAAGTCGCGTGTGTCCACGTAACGTCAAAATCCCTTGCCCCGTGGTGAGGTCCCAGAGGCGTACTGCATGGTCCGCGCTGCCGGTGGCCAGGCGCTCTCCGTCGGGGCTCCAGGCCACGTCAATGACATTGAGCGTATGGCCTTTCAGCGCGAACAGTTCGCGGCCGTTCTCCGCGTCCAGGATCCGGACCTCGCCAACGAGCGACAGGCTGTCGCAGCCCACGACCGCCAGGCGCTTGCCTTCCGGACCGAACCGAATGCGGTCCACGTAGATGTTGCTCAACCGGGTCGCCGCGGTCGCGCGCCCGGTCGCGCGATCCCAGATTACAAGCGCCCCGCTTTTGTCGGCCCCCACCAAGCGCGACCCGTCCGGGCTGAATGTCAGGTAATGAAGTTCATCTTCGAGCCCCTTGGCAGCGCCCGACTCCGCGCCCGTCTGCACGTGCCGCACCTTGATGGTTCCTCCGGGAACAGGGTGCGCACACCAATTGCCGTCGGGGCTGACGGCGAGGACGCACTGGCCATCGGCATCGATCGGAAACACGCTTACGACCTTGCCGGTGATGGCGTCCCATACCTTGATGAGCTTGGCCGGATCGGCATAGAGAACACGCCTTCCGTCGGCGGTCCAATCAAAACTCTCCAGGTCGGCCGTGCGCTGCCAGCCCGGGATCGCCTCGCCGCGCGGCTGGCCCGTCGCCGCGTCCCAGAACCGAATCGTTTTTGTCTGAAGGTGCTCGGCAGCGACGGTCTGCCCGTCGGGGCTCAGTGTCATCCAGAAGTTGTCCGACCCGCCGCTGGAAAGCGACCAGGCCTCCCGCCGCCCGGTCGCGTCCCACACGCGGAGCGTTCCGTCCAGGCCGGCCGAGGCCAACCGGGTTCCTTCCGGGCTGAAGGCCACCATGTTGATTTTGCCAGCGTGCCCGTTGAACGTGCCGAGCCTCTGCCCGGTGCCGGTGTCCCACAACTCCAGCACTCCTTCTATGCTCGCCATGGCCAGTCGCTGGCCGTCCGAACTGTAAGCCAGAAAGACTCCGAGGTTCGAGGCAGTCGGCCACGTCGATACGGCCTCGTGCGTGGAGACGTCCCACAGCCGGATGCCCTGCTCGCCGCAACCGGCGAGGCGCTTGCCATCGGGGCTAAACACGGCGTGGGTGACCGAGCCGTTCCCGTACTTGCACGAGAACGCTTCTCGGCCCGTTGCCGCGTCGAACACGCGCACGACGCGGTGCTTGGAATCGGCAAGAGCCAGGTGTTTCCCGTCCGGGCTGAACACCGGTGGGTTCCAGCCGCGGGGAGGCTTCTCGATGGTCGCGACGACCTTGCGAGCGGCGAGATCCCAGATGCGAGCTTTGCGAGCGGCGATTTGCCGATTGTCCCCCTCCACAGAGGATTCGCAGACCAACCGTTTTCCGTCGGGGCTGAAGCCGATGGAATCGTCGAGTTCTTTCGCATGCCGTTCCAGGGTGCTCGGCTGTCCGGTAGCGAGATCCCAGAACCAGATACCCTTGTCTGCACACGCCGCGGCCAGCCGTGCGCCGTCGGGGCTGTGAACGGCTCGCCGTGCTTTTTCCGGCGGCAGTTGCAGCCCGAGCGGAAGCTGTCCGCCGGTCGCCGCATCCCAGAGCTTGATTTCCCGGGGCAGGCCTTTCGTAAATCTCATGTCCCGCCGAGGTTGATTGATCCCGCAACTCAAGAGCTGTTTGCCGTCCGGCGTGAAGGCCACTGTCGTGACCTCGCCGCCATGGGCCTTGACCACCAGTAATTCCCCGTGGAACAGCCGGCGCAGGTAATGCCACTCGAAGCCGCGCAAATCGGGCTCGCCGGGCCGAGGGCGGTGCTGCTCCAGAAGTTCCCAGGTGCGGGTCAAGTTGTTCTCCGCCCAGGCGTGGTGGGCGACGTTCATGTCGGCGACGTACCGCGCCCGGCGGAGCCGCATATTGAGTGCTGCCAGCTCGTCGCGCCGTTTTTCGGCCTCTCCCTTGGCCAAGTCGGCGGCTGTCCTCGCCCGGTCGGCCTCCTCCTTCTGGGCCTGGGCTGCTTGTTCGTTCCGGCGGGCAGTCCCCTCGGCCGCGGTCGCGCGCAGGGCCTGATAGGTGCTCACGACTGTACCCAGCACGAGCGCAGCGGCGACGAGCGCGGCCGTCGCGATTGTCACCTTGTGCCGCCGCGCAAACTTCCCGAAGCGATAACCGGCCGACGGCGGGCGCGCCTCGATCGGCTCGTGCTTGAGGTACCGCTCGATGTCGCGGGCCAGGCCGCCGGCGCTGTCGTAGCGGCGCGTGCGCTGTTTTTCCAGGCACTTCATCACGACCCAGTCCAGCTCGCCCCGCACCAGCCGCGATAGCTTCGCCGGGTCGGTCTTGCGCGCCGCCGCAACCTTCGCCAGCGCGCCGGATGTGCTCAACCGGACGCTCGGCCGCGGCGGCTCTTCCTCCTTGATCAGGCGGACGATCTCGCCGTAGGCTGCCTGTTGCAGGCGCAGGCGCTCCAGCGGCGTCGTGCCGGTCAAGAGCTCGTAAAGCAGCACACCCAGCGAGTAGATGTCGCTGCGGGTGTCGACGCCGAAGGCGTTCATCTCGGCCTGCTCGGGGCTCATGTATTCGAACGTGCCGACAAGGGTGCCAAACTGGGTATAGACGGTCTTCTCCGTCAGCCGCTGCTCAATGGCCTTGGCCACGCCGAAGTCGATGACCTTGGGGACGGGCTTGTCGTCGTACATCGTCACCAGGACGTTGGACGGTTTGATGTCCCGGTGGATGATGCCCTTCTGGTGTGCGTGCTGGATGGCGAGGCAGACGGGGATGAAGAGTTCCAGCCGCTGGCGCGGTGTCAACTGGTTGGAGTCGCAATAAGTGGAGATCGGCACGCCGTGAACCAGTTCCATGACGAAGTAGGGGCGGCCCGAAGTGGTGGCGGGTGGTGCGTGGCGGGTGGAGGGAGAGAAAGCCTCATATTCCTCTTTTCCCGGCACCCGGCACCCGCCACCCGCCACCTCTCCCGTCGTGCCGGCGTCGAGGACCCTGGCGATATTCTGATGGTCCATGAGAGCGAGCGCCTGCCGCTCGGCCTCGAAGCGGGCAATGACCTGGGCCGAATCCATGCCCGGTTTGATGATCTTCAAGGCCACCTTGCGGCGGACGGGATGTTGCTGCTCGGCGACAAACACCGTCCCCATCCCCCCCTCGCCGATCTGTTCCCGCAGCTTGTAGGGGCCGATGACGGTGCCGGGCGCCTCAAGAGCGCTGGGGGGGCTCACGGTTGCGGTCGGGGCCTGGGCCGGCTCGTCGAGAAAGCCGCCGGCATCCTGGTGGGCGAGCAACAGGGCGTCGATGCGCGATCGCAATTCCGCGTTGTCCTTGCACGCGCAGTCCAGGTAGGCGCGCCGTTCCGCTTCGGACAGGCAGTCCAAGGCCTTCCAGAAAATCGCTTTAAGCTTGGGGCTGATCGCCGCCATGGGGCGCTCCGGGTTTGTTCCCAACGTTCAATGCGCCGTCTGCGCCCGATTTGCATGACAAGTTTCGAAACATTTTCCGAAATCGACAAACGGCACAGTCAATCTGCCGAACGGAGCCGGTCGTAGAGCCAGGCTCGGGCGAACGCCCAGTGGCGGTCGGCCCCATGCCTGGTCAGCCCGAGTGCCTCGCCGGCTTCGGCCAGTCCGAGGCCCGCGAAATAGCGCAGCTTGACCAGTTTCGCGCAAACGGGATCGTCTCGCTCGAGATTTTCGAGCGCCTCATCGAGCGCCAGGACATCGACGTGCGGAGGTTGGTCGGGGATCAGACCGAGATCGATCTCCGCCCGCCGCCGATCCCCGCCGCGCTTGAGGCGTCGCTTCCGGCGAGCGCGATCGACCACAATCCGGCGCATGGCCTCGGCCGCGGCGGCGAAGAAGTGCCCGCGGCTATCCCAATGCTGGATCTTTTCGGTATCGACCAGTCGAATGTAGGCCTCATGCACGAGTGCAGTCGCCTGGAGCGTCTGGCCTGGTTTTTCCTGCGCCAGCCTTCGCACCGCCAGTTGCGCAGCTCGTCGTAGACCAGCGGCAGGAGTCGCTCGGCCGCTGTGGGGTCGCCCTGCCGGGCCGCCGAGAGGATGGACGTCACTTCATCCTTCATCGCAATCTCCATCGATTCCCGTTGCTCGTACCAGCCTTCCCGAGACACATCCTAGTCGGACGGTTGCGAGGAATCCATTCAGGGGATGGTTTTCGCGGCCCGAGAAAGGGGCTATGTCCGATAGTCACTGCCCGCGCCGGAAATGGGGCTTCGCCCCCTCATGTTGCGCTAAAGTCTTTCGATATGCTTCTGAACCCTCGCGATGAGCTCATCCGGATTGAACTCTCGGGTGATGACTTCGTGGAAAAGCAAGCCCTCGACCAGTTGGGCAACGCCCACCTCTCCTGGGGAACGGGCCGGTGCGACTTCGCCGTCAACCGCCGCAATAACAACGAAGCCGATGTGCCGGCCCTGCGCGAACGACTGGCCCTGCAAGGCCCCGTCGATCACGACGTGCCGGTGCTGCGGGCGGCCCGGGCCGATGGCGGCGTGCTGGGAATCAAAGCGGCCCACCCGGAGCGTCCATCGGCAAGGGCGGATCGTCCCCGGGCGGCACACTGACGGGTTCGGCCGAAACGACTCGCGGACTGGCCAGGAGGCCTGAAATCCAGGCTCCGAGAGCCATGGCGACACACAAAAAGGCGGACAGGCCCATCACGGGCGCAACACCCCACGACTGGGCAGCGCGGCCCGTCCAGAGTGCGCCCAGAGGGACCGAGGCGGAGTACGCGATCATCCAGATCCCCATCACACGGCCGCGCAGGGCGTGGGGCACCGCGAGCTGGATGATCGTTTGGGATGAGGCGTAGAGCAGGACCGCGCCGAAACCCGCTCCCAGGAGGCAAGCCGATGCAACCGAGAGCCGCAGCGACGAGAGCGAGTTCGCGGGGAGCCATGACGGCAAGAGAGCCGCGGCGGCCAGCGAGCCGCCGAAGAGCACCATGCCGGCGATGGTCAGAAGCTCCTTGCGATGCAGGTTGCCAAGAGACGCGACCGCAAAGGCCCCCACCGTCGCCCCGATCCCGCCAGACGCCAGGAGGATGCTGTAACCGTAGACGCCCGTGCCCACAACCCTGCGCACGTAGGAGGGAAGCATCGCCTCGTAACCCATCCCGACGATCCCGAACAAGGCCACGAGCGCAAACTGAGCGAAGATGCGGCGATCGTCGCGCAGATAGTGCAGACCGCCCAGTATTTCGCGGAGCGTGAACGCGTCACGATGAAGCGTCGGTTTACGATGGTTGAGCCGGATCGAGAGAACGGCCGCGATCGCCGCCAGATAGCTCACGCCGTTCAAGGCAAAGCAGCCTGTCGCTCCCAGGAGGGAAAGACACACACCCGCAAGCGCTGGCCCGAGCACGCGCGTGGCGTTGAAGAGGCCCGAGTTGAGTGCGATCGCATTGGAAAGGATCTCGGGACCGACGAGCTCGTAGAAGAAAACCTGCCGGCTGGGGAGCTCGAACGTCACGCAGATCCGCGCCAGGGCGAGGATCACGATCATCTGCCAGATCTGGGCGACCCCGAGGCCCACGAGCAGGGAAAGGAGGAACGCCAGCAGCATCTGGCCGAGTTCCATCAAGACGATCATCCGCAGCGGCACGACGCGGTCGGCCAGGACGCCGGCGTACAGGGCCACCAGGAGACCCGGCATCAGCGACGCGACCTCAACTAAGCCCAGCATGAATTCCGAACCGGTCTCGTCAAAGACCAGCCACCGGACTGCCGCGGCCTGAAGCCACGTGCCGATGAGACTGATCCCCTGCCCGATGTAATAGCGGCGAAATCCGGGATGATCGAGGGCGGCAAACGTCGGCGATCGAACCGACCGTGCCATTTCACTTGACGTTGCGGGATCGGCCATCAAGGTCCCTCGGGGCCGCTTGCGGCACATCTTCGAGATCGTAGCTACCAGGCTCACCGTGACTATGCTCCATCACGCGGAGCGTGATGGCTACTTCAATGCTCCATCACGCGGAGCGTGATGACTACTTCAATGCTCCATCACGCGGAGCGTGATGACTACTGAAATTCTTGACGCCGGTTACTGGGCGAGGGTTCGCAGCTCCGCGGGGATCGCGCTCTCGCGGGACACGTCGGTCGCCGGCTCTCGTCCGATCGCGGCCAGCAACCGATACACGAGACCGGCACAGAAAAGACCCAGGAGCGATGTCGGCGGCATCCAGCCGGCCAGGCCAGGGTTTCGCATCAAGGCCAGATCGAGCGTCAGCGCGATCAGACTGCCGATGCCCCACGCCAGCAGGCCCACGCTATTGAAGGCGCCCGGGGGCCGGACCAGGCGCAACGCTGTCCCAGCCGGTCGCCGAGCATGGCACCGATCACGGGACCAAGAATGTCGCCCATGATGCAAAAGATCACCCCGGTCCGGGCGGCGCACGATGAGACGACAAGGAGAAACGCGATCAATCCGCCGGCCCAGACCCAGATCGCGGGCGAGACGCGCGGCCAGAGCGAGGCGAGCCTGTGCCCGTAAACCCAAGAAGCGTAACAACCCGGCGCCATCGCTGCCAGGCCGAGCAGGATGAGGATCGTTCCTCCGACCGAACCGCCGATGCCGTGCAGAATCGCCCAACGATACGTGAGCGGCTCCACGATGGCGTGCCCGACGCCGTCGAGCCCGCCGGAATGGCTCGCTCGACCGACCGCGCTCGCGACGACAACGAGAGCCATCACGGCACACCAGGCACCGGCCAGAACGATTCCGGCTGCGCCGCCCAGGACCACGTCGCGGCGCCGTCTCACAGCGGCGCCCCGATCGACGCTCGCCAGCCCGGCCAGCGCAAAGTAGCCGCAGATAAGCTGAAGTGCGGCAGGCCCCATCACACTTGCGCCCGAAAGGCCTGCGGCACTCAAGCTGACGGCCGCGTGGTCGAAACGGTAGAAGCGCAGGCCTGGCAAGCTCCAGACTCCGATCAGCGTCACCACCAGAAGCGCCACGGGCGCGTAGACCCGCATGAGAGCCGCCACGACTCCGATGAGCCGCAGAAGGTTTGCCACGCTGATGATGACGATCCAGAAGAGAGCCGTACCGACAAACACGGGCGAGCCGAGCGTGAACGGTCCCACGTTCCAGCGGCCAAGATCGGCGGGATCGATCAACCCGCAGGACAGCAGTCCGAGCAAGCTCGAGTTGACGGCAAAGTCGATTGCGATCGCGCAGATGACCACGTTGGCCAAGGCGACTGCGAAGCCAACAAGCCACCGCGAGCCGGCCGTCCCGAATGTCGAGGCCGCCAGAGTGTCGAGCGAAAGCCCGGTCCGGAAGCCCCAGTCAGCCAAACCCCAGTAGAAGAACACATGGCAAAGGAGCGCTCCGCCCAGGGCCGCCGCGAACAGCCAGGCGAGGTTAAAGCGGACCAGGTCGCTCACCCAGAGCCGATCGTAAAACGGGGCCCAGACGAAGATGCCCAGGTAGGCCGGCGCGATGGCGGCGAGCCACGTCTTGCGCTGGGCCGAAGGGACCGCTTGCTCCTTCCGGCCAGTCGGAGGAGGAACGGTCGTCGTCGAGCTGGATCCACTGGAAACGCTCAAGGGATTCGAGGAGGAAGAACAGGTCGAGAATCAACCGACGAAGATCGCCACCGTTGGCGATCGACCACGTGGCACGGGGCTGCTCGCCGCGCGCCCTAGCCGAGCTCATGTTACGTCGCTAATAGTCGGAGGCAAGTTCCGCGGTGGACATTTCCTTGCCGACAAGGACTTCGGGTTTGTATCCGCCACGCGCCCGGTCACCGAGAGCGATCGAACCAAAAATGACAATCAACAGCAATGGGAGAGCGGTGACGTAGCGGAAGGACCACTTGGCCCCTTCTTTCTGGGCTTCCGCAACGAGTGTCTGCTGGTCAGGCGGCAATTCGCTGACTTTTCCCGGCTCGATGACTCCCGCGACCACGATTCGGTTTTGCAATTCACCGGGGATCGCGGCAAGCGTGATCTGATCGTTAATTCGCCCCATCCACGGCTGCACAACCCCGATCGCCAAGTTGCCCACGCAGCCCATCAATCCCAGGACGAACGCCCCACCCCGCGGGAACCGCTCGGCCGTGACCCCGAGCATCGTGGGCCAGAAGTAGACAATGCCGAGCCCGTAGATCGTCGCCGCCGCGATGGCGGTCTTGAAATCGTAAGCGAAACTCAAGGAATACAGCCCGATCGCCGACAGAACGGCCGATCCGGTCAACATTCCCACCGGCGATAATCGATGAGCGATCGGGCCCGCAAAATGTCGCAGTACGAACATCATGAAGCTGGTATAGATCAGCACATACGTGCCGTTCATTCCGGCCGTCCGTTCGAGGACCAAGCTTTGCATTCCCTGAGGTGCCAGCTCGGTCGACGCGGTCAGCAGCATGCAGAACGCCCAGAGCAGAAACATGGGACGCAGCGCCTGCATCAGCATCTGCCTGGTCGAAACACCCGAGGCCACTCGTTCCGTGACCGGCAACGGCTCGAACAGGAACAAGAACCCGTAGAGCAGCATCGGCACGAGGATCAACGCCGTCTTCACTTGCCAGCCGAAGATTGTCGCTTCCCGGCTACTGCCGGCCCCGCCAATCGCGAGCCCGAGAAACCAGGAGATCCCGACGGCCAGGACCCCGCCCAGCATCAAACCCCCAGGCCACCACGCGTGGAGAATGTTGAGCATGTGCGTTTTCTTGGTTGGATAGAGCGTGGCGGCGAGCGGATTGATGCCGATCTCGACCAGGCCATTCGCACCCCCGACCAGAAGCGTGGCGATACAGAGAACCACGTACGGCGAAGCACCCGCAGCGGCGAGATACGGTGTCGCCAGGGTCGCGAGCGTTCCGACCAAGTGGCAGAGAAACGCCAGACCGAGCATGCGTTTCATTCCCAGTGCGTCAACGAAGAACGAACCGATTGCCATCGCGATGGCCATGCCCCAGAATGCCATGCCGCCGATGACGCCGAGATGGGTGGCGTTCAAATCAAACGATCGACCCCAAGCAGGAAGGACATCCTGGCGAAATACGAACGAAAACGCCGAGGCCACCAACGCAGTGCAACTGGCTATGAACAAGCGACGCGAATTCATGCGCTCGGCCTCCAAAGCAATCGGTCTGCGGCACGTCCAACAATTCGGGAAGGATGAGTAGAATTGTCCTTAGATAACCGAGCGGTCCCGACTTTGCCAGAGGGGAGTCGATCGACGTCTCTTCAATGCGGGAGAAATCACCGGCCCGCCCCCCTGCCCTTCAACGTTGTGGAGCCTCGCCATTGTTCCGCTTGATCCGTTACACATGGGCAGCGCCGACGACGCTTCTGGGCCTCACGGCCGGCGTGCTTGCGCTTTGCTCGGGCGGCAAGGTCCAAAAGAGACGAGGCGCGCTCGAATTCCACGGCGGCTTCGCGCGCTGGCTGGCCGAGCGGGGCGGCTTCGCCGCCATGACCCTGGGACACGTGATCATCGGCCGCGACCCCTGGTCGCTCGACTTCTGCCGCGACCATGAACAGGCCCATGTCCGTCAAGTCGAGACCTGGGGCGTCGCCTTCATCCCCGCCTACCTGATCGCCAGTGTCTTGGCATGGGCACGGGGCGAGCATTACTATCGCGACAACTGGTTCGAGCGCGACGCCCGCCGGGCGTGCGGCGAAACCGACTGAGGCGCCGCGCGAGAATAAGCTTGGCGACTTTATCATTGTGGTGCAGGCGTCCCGCCTGCATTCCCCGTGCCGGCAGGCGGGACGCCTGCACCACGATTCTCAAAGTTATTTCTGCGCAGTCCCTGAGCCCCCTTGAACGCGCAATCCGCCGCGTGCCGGTCTGAGATCGATATCCCAATGCATGAGTCGCATCACGTCGAACGTCATTTCACCGCCAGCGAGCTGGTCCGAGACATCGTGATCGGCATGTCCGATGGCCTGACCGTCCCCTTCGCTCTGGCCGCCGGACTCTCGGGAACCAACGCCCCAACAGCCCTTGTCGTCACGGCAGGGCTGGCGGAGGTCGCGGCCGGTTCGATCGCAATGGGATTGGGCGGCTACCTGGCAGCCAGGAGCGACGCCGAGCATTACGCGAGTGAACGGAGCCGCGAGGAAACCGAGATCGTCAACTTGCCCGATCGCGAACGGGACGAGGTGGCCCACGTCTTCCGCGAATACGGACTGACCGACCTCCAGATCGAGCCGATCCTGGCCGCCTTCGAGAACAACCATCCCGCGTGGGTCGACTTCATGATGAGATTCGAGCTGGGCCTCGAAGAGCCCGACCCGCGCCGCGCCTTGCGTAGCGCGCTCTCCATCGCCGGCGCCTACGTCGCCGGCGGGTTGATACCCCTTGCACCCTACATGATCGCCGCCCGCACTCGGCCCGGCCTGCTCTGGTCGATCGTCGTGACCCTCGCGGCGCTTCTGGCCTTCGGCTACGTCAAGGGCCATTTCACGGGAACCCGCCCCCTTCGATCGGCGTTGCATACAACGCTGATCGGCGGCCTGGCCGCCGGGGCCGCGTTCCTGATCGCGGGGATCTTCTCGTCCGGCTGAAATGTCAGTTGGAGATCAAGCTGCGAAGAACGCTTGGGGGCCTCGTACCAGGGACCACGACCCGGTCGCCGGGCATGATCTGGTAATTCGTGAGTGTGTCGCCGCGGTCCCTGATCCCGCACCAGTCGATTCTGTATACCTGGTCAGGCCCCCCCAGCGGATGTGGTCGGACCAGATAAGCTTTCTCGGGCAGGCTGTTGGATTTGAGCCCGGCCTGAACGATCGCATCCAGGACCAGTTCGTTACCCGTCACCTTGAAACGGCCCGGCGTATTCACCTCGCCGAGGACATAGTAATACTTGCTCTGACCGGTGGCGAGCCGCACCGACACCCTGTAGCTGGACGCGGCGCTCGGGTCGCGGCCACGCTCGAACGCATTCAACTGCGCAGCGATCCGCTCCTCGGCTTCCGCCAAGGTCATGCCGCTGACGAACACATCGCCCGCAAACCCCAGGTCGACCGCGCCATCGGCCCGGACGATGAACGTGGCCGTGGGCCAGTCGGGAAAGGCCGGCCTGACCGCAATCTCCAGCTCATCGGGAGCTTCGATCACGTAAGAGGGGAGGACAACCTTCCGGAGCTCGGCGGCTTGGTGAGCATCGATCGTGCCGTATTGAGGGATCTTGCTGGCTTCATGGTCCCTGGAAAACGCGCGACAGCCCGACATCGCGGCCACCGCGACAGACGCTGACAGCAGCAACGGACGTCGAGAGCAGGATAGCATCCGTGCAACCGTCGACCACATGCCACTCAGTTCCCCAATTTATCTGGGCGCAATCGTGCATCCAAATCATCCCATGTTGCCAGCGCATGAAGTAACTTCGACTACCGCTCATCAACTCTATATTCGATAAACGCCGAATTGTCAATTTAAACAGCGCTGCTTGAGTGATTTCCGTCACTTTCGTTGACCCTACCGTGCGAAATCGTTGCGGCCCATAAAGTTCGACAGAATCGATCGAGTCTCTCGATCCCAACTCGCGATTGACCAGATTCCGGCGAGAGGATAGCTTGCTACCGTCACGTGAACTGCCCGCTTCACCTGGCCAGTCAATTCCGGCAACTGCGCGATTTCCGAGCAATCCGTCGTGGGTGATGGAAGTGCACGAGGCCGTCATGGATGAGATTACCGAAGTCGTTCACCATTTCATTCTCAAGGAGTTTCTTCCGGGCGAGGAACCGGGGGAGCTTACGGATCGAACGCCGCTAATCACCGGCGGTATTCTCGACTCGATCAGTACGCTCAAGCTGGTTTTTTTCCTGGAAGAGCACTTCGGGATCACCGTTGAGGCGTATGAGGCGGGCGTCGACCATCTTGACTCGATCCGTCAGATCTCCGAGATGGTACGGAGCAAGCAAGCAGCCGCGTAAGCGGCTGCTTCGTCCTTTGTCATTTGTCCTTTGTCCTTTGTCGTGTTAACTCGCCTCTTGTTCGCTTCGCGCGTGTCATTGCTCAGGAATCGGGAATAGCAACCGACAACGGACAACGCATAACGGGCATGGTTCAATTACGGATCAAGCGCTTGAGCTGTCGCATTCCATGGCGGAGAAACTCGTTCCCACGCTCTGCGTGGGAATGCCGTCTTCGACGCTCCGCGTCGCCCCGGCAGAGGGCCGCAGAGCGGCCAGGGAGGCATTCCCACGCAGAGCGTGGGAACGAGTCACCCGATTTTCCCTGCTACATTATCGAAAATCCGGTCAAATAGCGCAACACCAAAACTTGCGCTTCGGGCTAGCTTGGTCGCCGGGTCGAGCGCGCAAAGCATTACCCAAACAGCCGCATGCTTGAACCGTGCCCGCACAACGGACAAAGGACCAAGGACCAAGGACAAAGGACCACTCACACTTCAGCCGAAACCTGGCCGGTCTGGCGGAGAAATGACACCAGCTCCCGAGTGAGCGACCCGGCGTTGTCCATCCTCGGGACCTTGTTCTGACCTCCGAGCTTGCCGCGGCTGCGCATCCAGTTCTCGAAGCTGCCGCGTCTCGCCACGATGACGGCGGGAAGCGGCAGACAGACGTCACCGGAGCGATGTGCCAGATAGTCTGCGTTCCGGCCGGAAAGGTCGGCGTCGAGGGCGTCGCGGAACCGGTCGAGCCGGTCCGGTTCCCGGGCGAATTCCACAACGTACTGATGATGCCCCAGCGTTCCCGCGAAGACCGGCCCCACGTGCCAGTCGCGCACGAAAGCCCCGGTCTCGGTCGCGGCCCGCGCAATCGCCCCCTCCACTTCTTCATTGATCAGATGCTCGCCAAAGGCGGAAAGCGTGTACTTGGTCCGGCCCGTGAAGCAGAAGAGCGGCGGGTCGAGCGATTCGAACCGGACCGTGTCGCCGATCACGTGCGCCCACATACCGGCGCACGTCGAAACGACGATGGCGTAGTTCACCCCCTTCTGGAGGGTCCCCAGCCAGTGCCGGGTCGGCCGAGCCAGTTCGAGCTCTTCCAGCGGTACGAATTCGTAGAACAGGCCATGATCAAACACCAGCCGCAAGAGACCGGTCTCGAAATCGCCGAAGGCGATGAAGCCCTCGGAGCAGGGATAGGTCTCCTGAAGCCGGATCTTGGGCGAGCCAAGGATCGAGCGGAACGCCTCCCGATAAGGGTCGAACTTGACGCCACCGTGGACGACGAGCTCGAGTCTGGGCCAGACCTCGGCCACGGTCGATTTGCCGCTTCTTTCCAGCACGCGCTCGAAGAGCAACAAGAGCCAGCTCGGCACCCCGCCGACCAGCGTGATCGTCTCCCTTACGCTCGCGCCGGCCAGCCCGGCCAGCTTGCGATCCCAGTCGGAATCAAGGGCAAGCTCAAGCGGAGGGAACGTGTAAGGCAACAGCAGAGGAGAGAGCGCCACGGCCGCGATGCCGCTCAAATCGCCCTGGCGCACCGTGGGAGCCGGCTGGTCGAGCGCGGTCGATCCGCCCAGAAAGAACATCCGGCCCGCAAAGAGCCGGGAATCGGGCGTGCCGCGCAGATGAAACGCGATCATGGTCTGGGCCGCCCTGCGATTGGCTGCCACCATCTCCGCGGTGACCGGAATGTATTTCGTCGTCCCCAGCGTGGTGCCGCTGGTCAGCGCCAGGAAGGGTACCCGGCCCGGCCAGGTCAGGTCCTTGTAGGTCGGATACGCAGCGCGAAAATACGCGTCCCACATCGCTTCGTAGGTTCGGATCGGGACCTGCCGCTGAAAGTCGGCGATCGATCGAATCCGCTCGAACTGGTGGTCGCGGCCGAACCGGGTCCGGCGTGCTTTACGCACCAGAGCGTTCAAAACCCTCTCCTGGTCAGAGACGGGGTTTGCGTGCGAAAGCTGCGCTGTCCGAAGCCGCGCATGGAGGTGGAACCCAAGGTTGACGACGGACCGAACCGGCGGAGATCCGAGGAGCCCCAGCCAGCCCAGATTCAGGTCGGATCGCGCGGCCATCGGTGCTCAGGGAATCGCCTTGACGCCTCGGCAGAAATACGCCCCGCTCGGGGGCACGTTGCGAGGCTCGAACACGAAGCGAACCTCGTCGAAGAACTTGCGGTACAAACCCCGATACAGCCAGGGGATCTCCGTGATCTGATTGTAAGTCCCATCGTTTTTCAGCACCGATCGAACCGCTCGAAACAGATCGATTTGCAAGCCGCGCGGAAACGAAGGAACCGGCAGCCCCGAGATCACGTGATCCACCACCGCGACCTCCCGGTCGGCCAGGATCGAACCGAGTTCACGAACGTCCCCCAGGACGATGTCGAAGTTGGCGCGGCTCTCGAAACGCTCTTCGAGCAACCGCGCGAAATCGCGGTCGCGCTCGATCACGACGACGCGGCAATCAGGCCGGGCAAGCTCGGCGATCACGCGAGTGATCGGGCCCGTCCCCGCGCCCAATTCGACGAGAGTGTTGACGCGCGCCCAATCGATATTGGCCAGCGTGGTTCGCGACAGCCAGCGGCTGCTGGCGCAACGCTCGCAATTCGGGTGCCCTGCGTGAGAAACTTGCCCAAAAAAAGCGCAAAATCGTTCATTGCATCAGTCGAAGAAGCGGCCTGGTCCCGCCAGCAGAGGAACTGGACGCTTGGGCGGCACAGTTGGCTGGAACAGGAAACGGTTGGGATCGAGGGCCGGCGGAATCGTCTTGAGCTTGTCCCGTACGAAGCTCGCGATCAATCGATTGACCAGCCCGGCCTTTTCGATCTGGGGCGCGTGCCCGCATTTCGGAATGACGACCTGGGTCGCCCGCAGAATCTGGTCGGCAGCGTGAATCGCGCCCCGCACGTCGGAAAGAACCCGGTCGTTGGCACCCCAGATCACAAGGGTCGGTTGGGGCACCATAGGTAAGAGCTCCGCGACGGAATGACCCACCGTGCCGCGCAGCGTTCGGACAACGCCTTTTTTCCACTTCCGATCCTGAAACTTGCGCTCGAACGCGCGCACCAGATCCTCGCTGGCGAAATGGTCGCGGTAAAATGCCGACTTGACCACGGCGGCGTAGTTGCTCCTGCTGATTCCCTCGATCATGGGCAGGTTCTCATCCCCGTGAAAACCCGACGGGCAGATCAGCACCAGCTTGGAGACCTTCTCCGGATACGCCGTCGCATACGTGAGTGCCACCTGACAGCCCAGGCTCGATCCCACGAGATGATAGGGCGGCCGTTGCACGTAGTCGTCGAGGAAGTGCGCGAGCCGCCTGGTCAGATAATCGACCGTCACCTCACCGCCGGAGTCGATCCAGCGATGCAGCGCCTCGCCGTCGTAAACCAGGAGCTCGGGTACTTTGACGTCGAAATGCCGGGAAAGATAGACGCGATTGCCGAACCAGCTCTCCGACTGCTCGGCCAGGCCGTTGATGAGCACCAGCGGCAGCCGGCGCTTGTACGCGTTGAGCAGCGGCGGAAGCTCGAACCACTTTCTCATGTTGGGTGTCACGAGTGCCGACCTCCATTCCGGAATCGCCTGGCTGGCGCCACAGCCCAGACCATCCGTCAAGGCCGGCGGCCAGGCGATTCAAGCTCGATCAGATCGTCCAACCAGCCGCCATCCTAACATTGCAGCCTCGAGTGGCCAACCAGTCCGTTTGAATCTTCATTCCACTTTCACATCCAGTCAACCCACGGGAACCGGCGGACGGTAACACGGGCAGGATCGAGTGTCTGTAGGATGGCTTGGGAACCCGTCATACGGTGAAATCGACGGCCCGTTCGGCATGGGTGGCCAATATCCGGGCAGCATCGAGTGAATTGCACCAAGATTCGGGTCAACATTGGATCGTCAACCTTGTCGATAAACAGGTCGAGGTCTGTACCGACCCGGTCGGTGCCATGTACACCAATCGAACGGTCTTCACACCCGGTCACGAGGTTCCTGTCGTGATCGATGGTAGGTTGGTCGGTCGGATCGCAGTCTCAGAGGTCTTGCCGTGAGTCCATCCTCCGGCGGGAAGTGGCCGAGGTCGTCTCGACGACGGCGAGGCGGAGTGAATTTAAGAGTCGGGCCAATCAGCCGTCGAGGCCGAAGTTTGATCTGCATATCCCTTGCTCATTCGCTTTGAATCCGGCGCCGAAAAGAAAGGCGATCATCGCGCCGCCCGTTGGCTGGGCCCGCAACGGGGACCTCGCGGCAGAAAGGCTGCGGGCGCGATGCCGAATAACTTGGCGAGCTTGAGGATCTGCCCCTTGGTCAGCGAGCGCGCACGGTCAGGACGGCCGAGATGGTGGACTGCGCCATTCCGACTGACTTCGCCAACTGCATCTGGCTCAAGCGGTTGGACCGCATCAGCTCGCGAAGCACATCGGCCTCGGAGACATCCGGCATCGGAACATGCTCATCCTCATAGGCGGCAACCAAGTCGGTCAAGACGTCCAGGTACTCCCGGGTCCCAACATCGCGCTCCTGCCGCAACAACTCGCTGAGCAGCTCGAGGGCAGCATCCAAGTGGGCATCATCCCGAATATGGATGAGCGGGAATCTTTTCACGAGCTTCAAGTAGGTGTCCGGCACCCTATGCACGGTTGATTTGACTGCCATTGTTCACCTCCTTCTCGTCCACCGACGAGGCGTTGTGGCCGTCGCCGCCGGCGACTTCTTCAGTCCCGGCGGCCGCGGGGGTGGTGGCTCGTGGCAGCCGCCGCCGAAGGTGTGATTTGGCGATGACCCACACTTTTTGGTACCAAGCGACCTTCAGCGCCGACCAGAGCCAAGGTAACCGCGAAGGTCCGATCGGTCAAGAGATCGTATCGCAGATTGCGATAGACGATCTCTTCGACCGCTTCCTTGCGGCCAGTCGGCAGCGACTCATATTGGTTTTTGCTTAGCGTGGAATGGAGAATTGCCTGCCGCGTGGTCGGAACTCGGGACCGCGACGACATGCTGAGGGTTGCATGAACGGGGGGCACGCGGGAAACCTGGGCTCCAAGAAGTGCGCGGTTCCGCCGATGCGTGGATACGCACCGAATCGGCCCGTAGTCGAAGCCGGCGTTGCGCTGGTTCTTGGAGCATCGACTCCGGAGACCTTGCTTCTCAATTGCACCTCCGGGTGGTAGCATCGCACGATGCACCTGGATCGTGAGCCTCGCGACGGACCGACTCGGAGCGAATGCAGACCGGCGATAGAATCGCGAATCGCGTATGCCAGAAGACCGGCAACGATTTCGTTTGACTTCATTTCTGACGTGAATCACCGGAAGTGACTCGTTGCAGATGGAGTTTACCGATGAGCATCACCTTCACTTGCTCCTCGTGTCATCGAAGCATCACCGTTGGCGATCAACTCGCAGGCAAGCGAGGGAAATGCAAGTCGTGCGGCTCGGTGATCAAGGTCCCCGAACCAGTCGTCGCGGCCACTAGCGGGCTGCGCCTGGAGGACCTCTACGGTCTGGAGGATGCGCCTGCGGTATCGGCCCGAGCGAAGCAAACGAGTGGCCGAGGCCCGTTTCAGATTTCGACGCCGATGCCGTCGCGGGCCCCAATCCCCGGCGCAGGGAAAGCGAAACGCACGAAGAGCGGAAGCGGCGGGGGGCCATGGGGGGTCGTGATCCGGCGGGCCGCTTGCGGGTGCCTGTTCGCCAGCCTGGTCATCTCGCGACTCCTCAGGCTGATTCCCTCGGAGTACCAGACGAATCAGGTTCTGGTTTTTTTCATCTTCGCCACGATCTGTATGATCGGCGTGGGAGTGCTGCTCTCGGTCGTCTCGTTCGTGGGTGCCACCGTCTCATTCATCATGGGAAACACGCGGGCGTTCGCCAGCGAATCAACGGGTGAACTGGCCGGGTGGCTGGTCGCGTGCCTGGTTTCGCTGGCGGCAGTCGTGGCGTATGGTTACGCATCGACGCACCCGGCGTCGAACCTGGCGCAGAGTTTCCGGCCTGGCGGCGGAGCCCCCGGGGCGTTCCCCGCCAGGCTGCCGTTTCCGGGTGCGGGAGCCGGCGCTGCGCCCTGGCCGGCTCCCGGCTTCCCTGCCCCGAGCGACTTCCGGGTCACCCTTTCGAACGGGCGTTTCATGCAGAACACAGGCCCGATCGGAACGGCGCGGCCGGGGGTCGAGATCAGCGTCGACTACAACATCGACGCGGGCGAGCTGGCGGGCCCCGAGCAATTCGTCCTGGTCATCAAGTCGAGCAAGGGCCTCGGTGAGCTCGACAACCTGCACGAGCTGCGGTTCCGCCGATCGGGAACGATCCATGCGGCGAGCTTCATGGCAAGTCCGGCGGAAGGGCCGTACGAGGCCTGGGTCGAGATCGCCTCGATGCCTGGCCTGATGGCCCAGCGCAAGCAGGTGTCGAACACGATCCCGCTCCAGTTCCTCGACGTGCCGGTCCGCGACCCGGCAGCCGAGGCACGCGCAGCCTTGGACGCGCAGTTGCGGAAGATGGCGAACCCGCCTCCCATGCCGCAAATCGGTCGCGGGTTCCGGCCGCCGACACAACCGATGCCGAGGGGCGGGCGCTTCGGACCGGGCCCGCGCTGACGGCTTGTGGGCAATCAAGGTCGGGAACTGCGGTCGAAGGGAGGGCGGCGACCCTTCGGGTGCACGGAGACCGGCGCCCAACAGCCCGCCAATCGATGTTTGACGGCTCACCAGAATCTATCGGCCCGGTCGGGGCTGGGAACTCGACACGACATAACTCAACTCAACGGGACTTGCATTGCACTGTTGCGCGCCCGCTCGTATTGTGCGCACCCTTCGCCTCGCGCCGCGCTGAAAAAAGCTCGACCGCCTTGACGTGTGAGTCAGCCTCGCCTAAGTATCTTGTGCTAGACCTCATTGGAGAACTCTGCATGCGCGTAATGATTACCGGTGGTTCAGGGTTGATCGGCCGGCATCTGGCTCGGAGCCTGCACGAGCGCGGTCACCAGGCCGTCATCCTGTCGCGGCATGCCGATGCCGTCAGGCGCGATCCGGCGATGTGGCCGTTCCAGGTGATCCCCGGCAATCCGACAACACCCGGCCACTGGCAAGCCGAAGTGGACGGCTGCGATGCGGTCGTCAGCCTTGCCGGGCACAACATTTTCGACGGACGCTGGAACCCCGCGATCAAGCAAAAGATCCGCGACAGCCGGGTTTACGGCGCTTCTCACCTCGTTGCCGCCATCAAGCAAGCCAGCAGCCGCCCCAAGGTGCTCGTTCACGGCTCGGCGATCGGCTACTATGGCCTGCACGGAGATGAAGAACTCGATGAATCGAGCCCGTCCGGCACCGATTTCCTGGCCGTCGTTTGCCGGGAAGCGGAAGAGGCGTCCGAACCGGTCGAGACGATGGGAGTTCGCCGCGCGATCGTGCGCACCGGCGTCGTGCTGGCTGCCGGCGACGGCGCGCTGCGGGTGATGACGCCGCTCTTCAAGCTCGGACCGGGCGTTCCCATCGGCAGCGGCAAAGGATTCGTCGGACGCGGCGCACAATGGATGAGCTGGATCCATGTCGACGACGTGGTCGGGATCCTCCAACTCGCGGTTGAAAATGAGGCGGCTTCCGGTCCGATCAACGGTACCGCACCACACCCGGTCACGAATGCCGAATTCGCGCGGACCTTTTCCGAGGTGCTGCGAAAACCGCACACTCCGTGGCGGGTCTATCTGCCGTTTGGACCCCCCGATGCGCTGCTCAAGCTCATCCTGGGCGAAGTCGCTGGCGTCATCACGACCGGACAGCGCGTGCGGCCCGCCAGGGCACTGGCTCTGGGGTATGCGTTCAAATACGCCAACCTTTCCCAGGCGCTTCGAGCGATCTTCGAACCGAAGCCGATGGCGGCGGCGCCGGCCAAAGCACATGCCGCCCCGGAAGCTCGGGCCCACCACTGAGCGGCCGCGCCTAACCCAGCCGCCGACCGGAAATCATTGTCGCCCTTCGCGGAGCGAAAGGCGACTCTCCGGGAAGTGATTCTCAGCCAGTTCCTTATTTGATCACCAGCCCGATCGCCAGGCCCACGCCGATGGCCGCGAGCACGGTGAAGACAATTCCGAGTAGAGCCACTACTGGGCGATGCTCGGCCAGGGTCGCCAATGGGCGAAACCAGCCGGGATAGCTGGGAGCCCTTGGCGCGGAGAACGTCGGCGGTGACGCCGGTGCTATGGGTTTTGGCTCGGCCGGGGTGGGAGCCCGGACGGAAGCCGGTTGCTCCGGCGCGGGCGGCTGGCCGGGCACTGGTTCCTTCGGTGCGGCCGGTCTGACCTTGGGCCGGATCAAGTTCTGGAGAGCCTCGGCAGTCTCGACGGCCGTCGCAAACCGTTCATGAGGCTTGTGGGCCATCATCTTGTCCATGACGCGAACCAGATTCGAGGGTACATCGGGCAGATGTTCCGTGATGGGCACATGGCGCCCGCTGATCCTCTTACCCAGGCGCTCGACCGGCGACTCGCCCGGAAACGGCAGCTTGCCCGTCATGAGGTGGTACATCGAACATGCCAGACCATAGATATCGCTGCGGCCATCGACCTCGCGGCCGCAGGCTCTGCTCGGGCGACATGTAGTCGACGGTGCCGACCGCAATGCCGTCGGCGGTCTCGAACGTCGAGCCGCTGTCGGCCTCCATCAGCACTCCCAAGCCCAGGTCGAGGATCTTGACCTTGCGATCCTCGGTCAAGAGGATGTTGGAAGGCTTGATGTCCCGATGCACGATTCCCTGCCCGTGCGCGTGCGCCAAGCCCAGACACGCCTGGATCGCGTAATCGACCATCTCGGCCAGCGGAACCGGCCCTTTCTTGAGCCGCTCCCCGAGACTGCTGCCCGGCACATACTCCATCACGATATAGAGCACCTTATTGATCTGATCGGCATCGAACGCGCGCACCACATTGGGATGGTCCAGCCGTCCGACCAGCTTCATCTCGCGCTGAAACCGGGCCACGACCCGATCGTTCGACGCGATCTCCGGCGCGATGATCTTGAGGGCGACCGTGCGATCCATCATCATGTGATGCGCTTTATACACTCGTCCCATCGAGCCCGAACCGATCCGATCGAGAATCGTGTACCGCCCGACGATCAAGCCATGGGGGCGATTGGTCAAGAATCGCTTGGCCTGGAACGCCGTGAGCACCCGATCGGCCACCAGCCGCTCGGCTAGCTCAGTGGCGTCGAGAGGATAGTCGCCTTGGAGGATCTTCGACTTGATCTCGGCCAACTGGCGCTCGCTTAGGATGCCCGAGCTGCGCATCACCGCCAGCAAATCGATGGGCGCTCCGTCTGATGTCTTCGGCTTCTGGATGCTGGCCATGTCGAGACTCCGACCTGTTCCAAGTCAGCATGCTACCAATGATGTTCGATGTGGCATGACGGACGGAAATGCCCACGGATATACGATCGCCTACTCGGATCGTGATCATGACGATACCAAGATACGTCCTACCAGACAATTGGCGCGCCCGAGGCCGGGCCGAGGAACTGGCTGAGAATAACTCCCCGGAACTGGACAATCGGTCCGCCACCAACTACGATGCGATCAGTCATTCCCACCGTACCATTATGGCATGTCATTGCGAACCTCTTCACCTGAATAAGGCTGCCGGACCAGAGCCTCGCGATTGCCGAACCGAGCGATGCCGCCGCGCCGTCCCGGTTAACGGGAGGAGTCATGCATGACCGCGCCCATTGATTTCCAGGCCCCCCTTCGAAACTTCGTCAAGTCGAGCGAGTTCTTCATCGGGATCGACAGCGACGGTTGTGCGTTCGATACGATGGAGGTGAAGCACAAGGAATGCTTCATCCCCAATATTATCAAGCATTACCGGCTTGCGGCCGTTGCCAAGTATGCCCGGGAGACGGCGGAGTTTGTGAATCTCTACTCCCGCTGGCGGGGCATCAATCGCTTTCCGGGACTGATACTCGCGATCGATCTTCTGGCCGGACGCCACGAGGTGCTTGCGAGGCGGACGCATCTTCCCACCTTGACCGGTCTGCGCAAGTGGATCGAGGGAGGGGCCAAACTTTCCAACCCTGCACTCAAGGCGGCGCTCGCCGCCACGGGTGACATCGACCTCGCCGACGCTCTGGAGTGGAGCGTCGCGGTGAACCGCGCGATCGCCGAAACGGTCAAGGACGTTCCGCCGTTCCTGTTCGTCCGCGAATCGCTCCAGAGCATGCAAGGCAAGGCCGACGTGATGATCGTCTCGGGCACGCCCGGCGAGGCGCTTGCCCGGGAGTGGGAGGAGCACGCGCTGGACCCCTACGTCGCGCTGATCGCCGGACAGGAGCTCGGCAGCAAGCAAGAACAACTGGCCCTGGCAGCCGCGGGACGCTATGACCCCGATAAGATCCTCATGATTGGCGACGCGTTCAGTGATTACGACGCGGCCAAGGCTAACGGCGCCCTCTTCTACCCGATCGACCCCGGGTTCGAGGACCAGTCGTGGCAGCGATTCTTCGAGGAAGCCCTGCCCCGCTTCTTCACCGGCAACTACGCCGGCGACTACATGGCGGCACAAATCGCCCGATTCGAGAAGCTGCTGCCGGAACAGCCGCCTTGGAAGAACGTATGAGGGGTGGTCCGTTGTCAGTGGTCCGTGGTCCGTGGTCAGTGGTCCGTGGTCAGTCGTCAGTTGTCCGTTGTCCGTTGTCCGTTGTCAGTTGAAGGGGTCGACGGCTCGTGGTTCGCTTCGCCAGTTGTGGGGGAAGGTGGCCCGACGCGCCGGATGGGAAGTTCATTCAACCACCGACGACAGACCAACGACAACTGATTACCGACAACTTGCGACGGGATTTGCTGGACGGCCGGCGAAACACCGACGACAATGAGGGGGCGTTGTTGGGACGCAGGTCGTCGTGGCACGTTGACGTTCGACGACCGCGAGTCTCAAGTTGACAACGTTCAAAAAGTCGCTCGACGCCAGGGGAGGGTCGCAATCTTGGCCACCGTCGACCGGGAACGCAGAACGGGAGTGAGGCCCGCGACGGCTCGTGGCGCAGGCGCACGCCGCTGGCGATGGAACGTGGACGAATACCGTCGATTGGATGAGCTGGGATTCTTCGAGGACCACAAAGTCGAGCTCATCGATGGAGAGCTTTACGAATTGACGACCAATCCGCCGCACGACACGAGCGTGAGCCTGACGGGCAGGGCCTTGGCAGCGGCGTTTGGCGCGGGCTATGTCGTCCGCGAGGAAAAAACGCTCGATCTGGGTCGCCGGTATCAGCCCCATCCCGACTTGGCCGTGGTTGCCGGCCACCCGCGCGACTACTCGCTAAAGCATCCCACAACGGCGGCTCTTCTCGCGGAAGTGTCCGAGAGCTCGCTTCGCCACGACCGCGTGGTCAAAGCCCACCGCTATGCAATGGCAGGCATTGGCGATTACTGGATCGTCAACCTGGCGGAGCGCCAGCTTGAGATCCACCGCAAACCCGAGCCCGACCCCGACCGGTCGGGACGCTTTCGTTACGCCGAGGTCACGGTCGTGCAATCCGATGGCTGGGCATCGCCGCTGGCCAGGCCCGAGGTAACCATTGCCGTCGCAGATCTGCTGCCGTAGCAGGCGAGGATCTCCGAACGACACATGTTTCCGTCCCACTCACTTCGCTGCACGCACAACGAGGAGCTTAGCGTCATGAGCGTATCGTACAAGATCACCGAGCGCATCGTTCTTGGATTGCTCTCCGCTTGCCTGATTTCCGTCCCATGGTTCCTGACCCAATCCCCCGGTCTTGCGCGCGCCGAACTCACTGAGCCCAAGGCCGATGGGGACCCGGGTGCCACGCTTGGTACCTACCAACCGGTTTGGACGGTTGACGGGAACTTTTATTACGTGGTGAATTTCAAGACCGCGGCGGATCTGGACACCTATACTGATTCGACTAAACCGTGGCAGCACAAAGTCAACTATAAAGGCGACGACAACACAACCGCGACGTGGGCTAACTGGAAATTGATACACAAGAATCGCGACAAGTTCTGGGCCATAATCCGGGTGACGGCTACGCAGCCCACGGCACCCGCGGTCCCGACGAAGGTACCGGGCGGAGCAGAAGCGGCGCAACCGGCAAAGAGGGACGGCGGAAAGAGAGGGGGAACAGGTGGGGCGACTGTGGTCATCACCGATGACGACAGGCATATCGAATACCCGGTCAAGGGCAATTTGGAGCTCGTCCAAATCCCTTGACCGGTTCGGGCCGGGGACGTCTCCGGGGCTTGCAACCCAATAGTTTCGGAGGCATCGTGGTGCCGATTTCTCCGCGGTGCGCCGACTTCATCGCGCGTCGAAAGCGGCGCGCTCCGACTTCACTTTCTCAAGGCGCACCTTGATTTGTTCAAGCGTCAATTTATCACGCACTCGACCGGGATCGATGTTGGTGGACGAGGTGAGCCGCTCGGCTGCCTCGGAAAGAGCCTTCAGGCTCTCAGTCCTTTGGCCCTGGAATTCATAAATGCGGCTCGCTCGCTCCAGCGTGCGGCCGAGCAGGCTCGAATACTGCGGGTTCTCCGGAGTTCCTTTCTTCTTATCGGCTTCGATCAACGTCTCGACCAGTCGTCGCGATTCGTCGCAGTCCTTGTTGGCGTCGCCTACCCGTCTCAGCGCGAGTCGAACGTCGGCTCGTCCACCCAGTGTCGCAGCCATCTGCTCGCGATAGGCCGGAATTAACTGGTAATGACTGATTAATGTACCAAGCAGGCCCGCCGCATCGCAGTAGCTCTGCTCCGCGTCGCGAAGCTTCGGCGGGGTCTTCGCGTAGAGTTCCCCCCTGCGCTGGCGGATGCACGCCAACTGATACTGCGCATCGTTATCGTTGCCGTTTTCGCCGAGAATGCGGTTGCACACTTTCTCGGCGAGATCCAGGTCGGTGCTCGCCATACTGAGGTCGCCTGCTTCCAGACCCGCGCTTGCCCGCTGGCTCAGCGCCAGAGAAAGCAGCCATCGATCGTGCGGCGTGTTGGCGGGTGATACCTTGGCCGGCTCGGCCAGCGGCTCGAGAAGCTTCACGGCGTCGGTTGAGGCTCTCCGGGCTTCTTCCGGCTCGTGCTTCAGCAACAAAATCTCCGACAGATCGATCAGCGCGGCGCCCTTAACACGCCTGCAGGGGTTCGGAAACGGCTGGGACCAGAGTCGGTCGGCCAGTTCGAGGGCCGTTCGGAGATCTCTTTCGGAGCCTTCGCACTTACCGTACATGAGGACAACCGCCGCGCGATCAAGGTAGGCTTGCATCAACCAGCGAAGATAGTCCGATTGGCCCGGCTGGTGATCACGCAGCTTTGTGAGAACCCTGATCGCTTGATCGCATGCGTCACGCGATTTTGCAAAATTGCCTATCACTCGCTCGATACCGGCTATGAGTCGATAGACTTGGGCGCTTTCATACTGCACGCCAAGATCGTCGGGGAAGTTTTCACTGATCTGTTGACAGAGCCGAAGGGCGTTGTCCGCAACCTCCTCGCGCGTTTTCTCGCTATCGGGCAAGCGAGCCAGGTTAATCCCGCAAAGCTTCAGCAAATACTTGACGGAGGAGAGGGTGATCCTTAACTGATCGTGCGCTTTCGCCTCCTCCCGGGATACCTTCCAGTCGTGATATGCTGCCGCGCCAAGTGCCAAAACGATCAGTATCATCAGCGAGCCTGCGAGCTGCCTGTGCCTCCGCACCCACCGAGCCATGCGGGTGTAGAACGGTTCCGTATACGCCCCCACCGGCTGATCCGCGAGCCACCGCTCCAAGTCCTCCCCGAGCGCCGCGCCGACCTATACCGATCCCCCGGCTGTAGCGCCATCGCCTTGCGGCAAATTGCATCGAGCGCGCGGTTGACCGACGGCTTGACCTCGCGAGGTGGCCGAATTTCGCCACGTTGCACCTGGCGAATCACCTCCGCCCGGTCCGGACCGTCGATCGGGGCTCGGCCCGTCAGCAGGTAGTACAGGGTCGCTCCCAGGCCGTAGATATCCGTCGCCGCGGTCTGACGATCGACTTCTCCGCGCGCCTGCTCCGGGCTCATGAACGCCGCCGTTCCGAGCAATGCCCCGGCCGTCGTCGGCTCGATCTCGCTGCTGGAGGGAGGCCGCAACGTCGCGTCCGATGGGAGCTCGGTCTCGCGCCGGCCGACCACCTTGGCCAAACCCCAATCCACAACCAGCGTCTCGCCGTATGGGCCCAGCAAGATATTGCTCGGCTTCAGGTCGCGGTGGATGATACCCCGGTTGTGGACGTACTCCATCGTCTCGCAGACCGCCAGAAAACGCCGGAGCAGCTTCTGAAACTCACGCTGACGCGCGGCCGTGTCGCTCAAGAGCGCCGGGTCGTGATGGAAATGATTGACCCCCGACTTGAACGTGTCGCCCTTCACAAACCGCATCGCGTAATAGGGCCGGTCGCAGTCGTCCTTGCCCATGCCATAGACCGGTACCACGCCGGGGTGCTCGAGGTTGCCCGTGATCTCGGCCTCGAAGACAAACCGCGCCCGGCTCTGAGGGTCGGTCGCGATCTCTTCCTTCAACTGCTTGAGGGCGACGTCGCGGTTGACCTCGGTGTCTCGCGCCAGGTAGACGACCCCCAAGCCGCCCCGCTCGTGAAGACGAAGGACCCGGAATCGGCCATCCCCTTCGGCGGGCAGCTCCCCCCACGATTCGGTTGCGTCCGACCCGGCATCGAGAACACGACCGATGTCGCTGCTGTTCAAGCTGCTCAAGCTTTGCTGGATGTCGGGGTCGTCGATCGGCTCGAAGACCGACCGGGCCGGCCGCTGGACATCGAGCGCCGAGAGGCTCTGGCGCGCATCGCCCCCATGACGGGCGATATGCCGGTCAACCATCTGGTCCAGAATGATCTGGTCATCCGGATCGAGCGCTCCCCGTGCGACGAGTATGTCACTCAGCGTGCGCGACTTTTCGAGCGTCCACTGGTTCATCGCCTCGACCAGCGCGTCGCGGCTGATGAAATCCATCTGAAGAGCCACAATTCCCAGGAGCAAGTTCCGGTCGGAAGATGGGGCACCCATCGAACACATCCTCGCTCAATCGAGGCATGATCGCCAACCATAGCACCGCGAAATCAGGAAAGGAACATCGATCATACTCAAGCGGCGTGAACATGGCACGCACGATGTGGCATCTTTTCCTGGGGCGGGCGCCGCCAGGCGATGTTCTGTCGCCCCCTTCGGGACTGAGAGTCCTCGCCGGTCGAACAGAGCGACAAAAGCTGCTACAATCCGCTCGTTGAATTTCACCGACCACGAAAAGGAACTCGACCATGACGACAAAGGCACCGACAGCGGACATCGGCTTGATTGGTCTGGCCGTGATGGGCGAAAACCTCGTCCTGAACATGGAAAGCCACGGGTTCACGGTGGCGGTCTTCAACCGTACCACGTCGAAAGTCGACGCGTTCCTGGCCGGACGGGCCAAGGGCAAGAAGATCGTCGGCACGCATTCGCCGCAAGAGCTGGTCGCAGCGCTGCGGCCGCCGCGCAAGATCATGATCATGGTCAAGGCCGGGCAGCCGGTCGACGACGTCATCGATGAGCTGGTGCCGCTTCTGGCAAAAGGCGATATCCTGATCGACGGCGGCAACTCGCACTTCCCCGACTCGACCCGGCGCACCCGAGCTCTCAAGGAAAAAGGCCTGCTCTTTATCGGCACCGGCGTGTCGGGGGGCGAAGAAGGGGCCTTGAAAGGCCCGTCGATCATGCCCGGCGGCAATCCCGACGCCTGGCCTCACGTCAAGCCCATCCTTCAGGCGATCGCCGCCAAGGTCGCCGACGGCTCGCCCTGCTGCGACTGGGTCGGTCCCGAGGGCGCAGGCCACTTCGTCAAGATGGTCCATAACGGCATCGAATACGGCGACATGCAGCTCATCTGCGAGGCCTACCACCTGATGCGCGCGCTTCTGGGCAAGGCGCCGGCCGCCATCCGCGATGTCTTCGACCGCTGGAACAAAGGGCCGCTCGACAGCTATTTGATCGAGATCACCCGCGACATCCTCGGCTACGTCGATCCCGAAACCCAGCAGCCGATGATCGACCTGATCCTCGATGCGGCCGGTCAGAAGGGAACGGGCAAATGGACGGTTGTCGCGGCCTGCGACCTGGGAGTGCCCCTGACTCTGATTGCCGAAGCCGTGTTTGCGCGCTGTCTGTCGGCCCAGAAGGAGGAGCGGGTCGCCGCGTCGTCGATCCTCAAGGGCCCGTCGTTTTCCTTCGAAGTCCACGAGGAATCGTACGTCAACGCCATCGAGCAGGCGCTCTACGCCAGCAAGATCGTCTCCTACGCCCAAGGGTTCGCCCTGATGGACGCGATGGCCGATGAGTCGAAATGGGAGATCAACAAGGGAGGCGTCGCCCTGATGTGGCGCGGCGGGTGCATCATCCGCAGCGCCTTCCTGGGCAAGATCAAGGAAGCTTTTGACCTCAACCCCCAGTTGCCCAACCTCATGCTCGACCCCTATTTCCGCGCCGAAGTCGAGCGTTGCCAGCACGGCTGGCGACGGGCGGTCGGCGCCGCGGTCGTCCACGGAATCCCCATGCCGGCGATGACCTCGGCATTGACCTATTTTGACGGTTATCGCAACGCGCGGCTGCCGGCGAATTTGCTTCAGGCCCAGCGCGATTACTTCGGCGCTCATACCTACGAGCGCGTCGACCGGCCTCGCGGCCAGTTCTTTCACACCAACTGGACCGGCCGCGGCGGCGCCACCGCCTCGACATCCTACAACGTGTGAGCACCGGGCGAGGCACCTGTGAGCTCAACTTCATACCAACCCGACGCGCGAGCGAGGATCGCATTTTTCCCAGACGATGCGATCTCCGGACATTCCCTAGATCGTTGGTCGCAAACATTTCCGCACGATGCGCGCATCTTGGCACCGCCTACAAAAGCACGTGCTGCTGAGCCGCTGTAGGAGGGGGCTCTGTCCCCCGATCTGTTGGTTGCGGCCACTCCGCGTCGGGATCTGGGCAGAAATAAGATAGCGGAAGCGTCGCCTCTCGCGCAGCGAAAGGCGACACTAATTGTTGCGCAGCGCCGTAGCGTTTTTTTCAAGACATTGCAAATTCACGACTTAGCACACTTTTTCCAGCTACTGATCTCTTGACCATTGGCCAGACAGGATATAATGACTGAGGTCTCCTAACGATTTCCATCGTTCAGCGCCGAGAAATGAATTTTGAGAATCTTGAGCGCCCGCCTCCGAATCCACTTGAGAAGGAACCTCCCCTGTTGTTCGCGCAGAAAACACAATGGCTGGTCCGACCGTGACCGGGCGGGCTCCCGAGGGTCATTACCCACGTCTTCTTGACCTGCCGAACAACCTCACCGGGTGGGCCTCCACCCCAACGACTTGCAGGACGCCGATAGGCGAATCGACATGACTCAAGCGACACATGTTCGTGCGCAGGCGGCAGCGCCCGAGGATCTGTTCAGCCCAGGCGGAATTGAACGCCAGGTGGTCGTGCCCGATCTCGAGGAGGACGAAGCGGACGGCCCGGGCCGGCCGGGACGGGCGAGCGAGCTGAGCGGAATGGAAGAGACCGTCCTGAAGGTCGCGCCCGAGCGCCGGCTCTCGCTCGAAGGTCCCGCACCTTGTTGCGATGAGCGCCTTGTCAATCGACGGGTCGGGCAGTATCGCATCGAGTCGGTGCTCGGCCGGGGCTCGATGGCATGTGTTTACAAGGCGAAACACCTGGGCCTGCACCGACCCTGCGCGCTGAAGGTGATGGATGCGGAACTGGTGCAAAAACAGCCGGCCCTCCGCAAACAGTTCTGGGCGGAAGCCCGCGCGGCCGCCAACCTGGTGCATCCTCACGTGGTGACGATCCACAACCTGGGCAGCGCTCAGGGGTTCCATTTCATCGAGATGGAATATGTACCCGGCGGTCAGACGCTGCGCGAGATACTCGTGAGGCAAGGTCCGCTCGAGCCGTCGCGCGCCGCCGATCTGGCCCGGCAGATCGTGCTGGCCCTGGGGGCGGCCCACAACTCGGGACTGGTCCATCGCGACATCAAGCCGGCGAATGTGCTTTTGACTCCCGACGGAAAGGCCAAGCTGGCGGATTTCGGTCTGGTCAGGCGGGTCGAAGACCTCGCTCTGGGGTGCGCGCCCCTGGCCGGAACTCCGAGCTTCATGGCTCCCGAGCTCTTCCAGGGAACCCCCGCCAGTCCTCGCTCCGACATCTACGCCCTCGGCGTCCTCCTCTATTACACAATCACGGGCCGGCTGCCGTTCGCCGCCAACACGGTCGGTGAATTGATCCAGTTGCACCAGGCCCAGCCGATTCCCGACATTCGCCGGCTCGTGTCTTCAGTGCCCGATGCCGTGGTCGAAGTTCTGGAACGCTGCCTCGCCAAATCGCCCGCCGACCGCTTCGAGTGCGCACGCGCACTGGCCTCTGCCCTCGAGCGAGCGGTTCATCGCCAGCGCGACACCGAAAGCCTGGTTCGCGAGAGCACCAAGGGCATCGATTGTTTCATCCAGGGTTGCCGCGACACGTTTCGCATCATCTTGCCCTTGCCCGGCGATCGCCTTCAGGAGGTGGTCATCGAGGCGACGGAAGAAGCCGACCATGAACGCTACCTGTCGGTATTCTCCGTCTGCGCACCGGCTGATCCCAAGCATTTCGCTTACGCACTGAAGCTCAACGCCCACCTGACTTACGGCAGCATCTCCATTCACAAGGTGCTGGAATCGCCAATGTTCGTCATGTCGCGCACCTTCTTGCTGGACACCGTGCGCCCGGACGACATCCGGGATGCACTGATCGAAATCGCTCGGCGCTCCGATCACGTGGAAAAGCAGCTCACGCAGATGGACCAGTACTGAGAGGATGAGGGATGAGGGATGAGGGATGAGGGATATGTGATGGTTGGCGGCCCACTCTGCGGTCGCCAGCGACTCCGGTAGAATGGAGGGCGTTGTCCACACGGAGCCGCAAGAATGCAGCCTGCATACGATCCGACCTCAAGCGGGCTCTTCCTTTCGCTCGGCATCGGGATGATCGCCCTCTTCCTGGGTCTGAGCCAGTGGTACGAGTGGCGAGCCCGCGACCCCGATCTTCCCGAGAAGGACCGATCCCACTACCGGCGTCAGGACCTGCGCCGGACGGCTGGCGTGGTGCTCCTGATCTGGCTCGCGATCGAGATCTGGGCCGGCTCCCGAATCCCCCATCGCCTCGCGCAGCGGCCGAATCCGAGCTTCCTCTTCATCTGGCTCGGCGTCGGAATCAAGCTGATCATCCTGCTCTCCCTGGCGATGCTTGACCTGCTCTACACCAGGCGCTATGCCAGGCGACAGCGACGCTCGATGACCTTGGAGCGGCTCCGGTTGATTCGCGATGCGCACCGCCAATCGGGTCGCGGGCAAGCTCCGTCTTCCTCCGACCCGCCGCACGACCGCGCTTGAATCCAGTCAGAGGGACCAGGAAACGTAGATTATAACGCACATGCACATATAGATCAGGCATGTAAGAAGACCCGCGAGCGATACCAGAGAAAGCGTCCGGTTTCTCAGCCATCCCAGCGCCAACCCGGCCAATCCCAGCGCCTCTCCCACGACCGCGGCCATCGCCACAACCTCGGAAGGAAACCGATGATCCGCGCCGTGGGACCACTCGTTCCGATGCCAATCATCGAATGTGCGGATTCCGAAGAGCGGCGATGTGGCAATGACAAGAACGAAAATGCCGACCGAGAATGACAGCGCGCCCAGGACCGCCGTGCCGGCGCTTTCACTGACGCTCCTGCGCTTGGAGGTCGACCGAGCCAAGCCGGCCATCCGGACGAGTTGCTGTTTGAAATGATCCGCGTCGATCATGGCGCGCCCCGTTCGACGAGACATCGAAAAACCTGCATTTCAAGGACCTACCATTCTCTCATCCTATCGATGGGACAGCCGATGATCCAGCAGGCACCGCGCGAGATCGGGGCAGTTTCATCTTCATTTCACAAAGCTTGGCGAAAACTTCAAACGCGCCGGAACCTCCCGCCGGTCTGGCCGGCACTCGCGCCGTCACGTTCACCATGATTGCAAACAATTCTTTCAGCGCGCCCGTCACAACCGGTCAGGCTGGCGTTAAAGTTATGGAACTATTGGTTGACGCAATGCTAGAAATGTTATACTATTAGTTGTAGTGATCCAGGACGGAACAGATTGCGACGCTGGGCCCGATGATGCGGGCGTCTCACTCGGTGCGTTCCCCGATTAAGGGACTGAGGAGGCGCTGCAAACACCTGTCGCTTTACCGATATGGTCCACGGTCGTCATTTCCCTCCCCGTCCTTCCTGGGCCATCGCCCTGTTACGCCCCTTCCAGGAGGATCCAGCCGATGCAAGACCCATCCGTTCGTCCGGCCGGTTTCGTTCTCAGAGCCGTCGCCATCCTGGTGGCGGTGGGCGCGAGTCTGTGTAGCGCGTGCTACGCAGGCGAGCCCGATCCCAAGACTTACTGGGACGTGGGTCAGATCCGCCCGGGAATGAAGGGAACCGGCCGAACGGTGATGGTGGGCACCAAGCTCGACGACTTCGGCGCCGAGGTTCTCGGGGTGTTGAAGGATGTCAGTCCGGGTCGCGACATGGTTCTCTGCCGGCTGACCGGTTGCAACCTCGAGCACGCCGGCATCATCCAGGGAATGAGCGGCAGCCCGATCTACATCCAGGGCAAGCTGCTGGGTGCTGTGGCATTCGCCTGGGAGTTTGCCAAGGACCCGATTGCGGGGGTGACGCCGTTTTCGCAGATGATTCAGTATGTGCGTTCCAATGACCGCCGGATCGCGGCCGAGTCCAAGGAAATCGGCAACCAGAAGTTCCACGCCGCGAGCTTGCCGAACGTACCGCTCATCGACGGGTTGGCCGGCGAGGAGACGAAAACCTCCTGGCCGTCGTTGCCGGCGGTCGTGCCGGTTGCCGGCGGGGGGATGGCCGGCATGACCCCGATCATCACGCCGCTGGCGGCATCGGGCTTCACGCCTCGCGCCTTGAGCACGCTGGGCGAACGATTGCGTCCACTCGGCATGGCGCCGATGGCGGGGGGCGCTGCATCCGAGCGCATCATCCGCGAGGAAGGCGATCGCCCACTGGTTCCCGGATCGCCGCTTTCGATCGCGATGGTGACCGGCGATTTCGATCTCTCGGGAATCGGCACAGTGACCCACGTCGAGGGAAATCGCGTCTACGGCTTCGGCCACCCGATGCTCAGCCTGGGCGCATGCGAGTTTCCCATGATGACCGGCTATATCCACACGGTCTATCCGCGCGCCAGCGTGAGCATGAAGATGGGCTCGCCCTTGAAGGTCGTCGGCGTGATCGACACCGACGTGAGCACCAGCGTCTCGGGACGGATTGGTCCCAAGCCCGACATGCTGCCGCTTTCGGTGCGAGTCAAGACCAGCCGCTTCGCCGACGCCAACACCTATCACGTCCAGATCGTGCGCGAGCCGATCCTGCTCTCGACCCTCATCATGGCGGTGCTCACCAACGCCGCCGATACCGAGGGCAACCTGCCCGAGGAATTGACCGCGCACCTGACCGCGACGATTCGCTTGAAGGGGCTCGAGCCGATCGTCCTGGGGGATACGTACAGCGGATCGCGCTACACGGGAGCCATGGGCGCCTCAATGCTCTTCAGCCCGCTGGCTTCGATCGTCAGCATCCTGGCTCGGAACACGATGGCTCCGGTGCGGATCGAGTCGATCGATTGCGACGTCGCGATCGAGCCGGGCCGCCGGGTCGCACAGATCGAATCGTTCCGCCTGCTCTCCGACACGGTCGAGCCGGGCAAGGACCTCAAGGCGTTCGTGACCCTGAAGCCCTACAAGGGCGAGCGCGAGACGGTCGAATTGACGCTGCCGATCCCCGACAATTTCCCGGAGGGACCGTGCGACGTCGTCATCTGCGACGCGCCCAACAGCGTACGACGCCGGTTCCGCAACGATCCCACGATCCTCGAGCCGCACGACCTGGCGGCCGTCATGCGGGCCATCCACATCCAGACCCAGCCCAAGCGGACCGGGGTCTATCTCCACGTCCCCGCGCCCGAGCGGGGCGTGTCGGTGCAAGGCCAGGCCCTGCCCAATCTACCAGGCAGCGTGCGAGCTGTTTTTTCCTCGAAGCGCGAGGTTCCCGCGCCGCCCCTGCGCACCGACCTCGTCGCCGTCAAGAACACCGATTGGGTCATCGAAGGCTTGCAGTCGCTCCGGTTCACCGTGGCCAAGGATACCGGGCTCTCGTTATCGTTGTATCATTGAGCACTACGGGCAATGCCCCCCTCAGTGATTGACAACGAGGAACGCCATGAGCCAGTACATCCCCATTTTGCTGCGCGCCCTCCCCCCCTTGCCAAGGGGGGGTCAGGGGGGGTGGTCCCGGCGGCAGGACCAAACACAATGCGAAGGGGCGGTCAAGGACGACGGCCCAGGCATGAGCAACCTCTTCCGCAAGGGCGGGTCGCGGCTGGTTGCGGCGGGCACCTCGGACGCCGTGAAAGACTTCAGGGCCGTCGCGACGGAGCGATCAGCCGCGGCGGAGTGGGTAGAACGTAACATTGAAAACCCAGTGGTTGGTTGCGCCGGAACCACCCCACCCTCACCCCCGCTTGGCAAGGGGGGGAAACTCTTACGGGGCCAGGGTGCACAACAATCGGCAGCGCAAGTCGGGGCTCAACCTCGCTATCGCCCGCGTTGGTCCATCTTGTCCACTGCCGGCCTTGCGGCGGCGACCCTCCTTTCAACGGCCTGGGCCAAGGTCGAAACCTGGCGGCAGGAAGGGCCCACGGGGTTCGCCAAGGCTCGCCGCGAGGGCGTGGTCATCTCGGAGCACGGCCGCGTCCGGCTGGGGCACTCGGTTTCGACATTCGGAACACTGAGCGCCGAGCGCGTCTGGGACCTCGCCAGGGACCGTTCCGGCACTGTGTACGCCGCGACCGGCGACAATGGTAAGGTCTTTCGCCGCGAGCCGAAGGCCGACGCGCCCTGGACGGTGGCCTACGATTCCTCCGATTCGCAGGCTCTGGCCCTGGTTGTCGGCTCCGACGGCGCGGTTTATGTGGGCACCGGGCCGACGGGACAGGTCGTCAACATCACCGACCCGGCCCATCCCGCCTCGCGACCTGGCCCCAAGGTGCAGTACATCTGGGGCCTGGCCGCCGACGCCCACGGCAACCTTTATGCCGCCACCGGGCCGAACGGTCAGCTCTGGAAACGAGCGCGCGACGGCAAATGGTCGCTCCTGTATGACAGCAAGGCGACCCACCTGCTCTGCGTGGCCCTCGGGCCGGATGGAACGGTCTACGCCGGCAGCGACGGCGAGGGCCTGGTCTATCGGATCACGGCCCTGGGGAAGGCGACGATCCTCTTCGATGCTCCTCAATCCGAGATCCGCACGCTCTTGTGGGCGGGCGACGGGGCTCTCTACGCGGGCACGGCGGCCGAGGCGGGCGGAGGCAGCACCACGCGCAGCTCGATGTTTCTCACGCAAGCCGGCCTGCCACACTCGATCGACGGCCCGCCCTCGGACCGCCCCGATAGCGGAATGCCGCATCGCGGGGACGAGGGCGAGCCGGTGCGCGTCAGCACCGCGCCCGCGGACCTGCTCGCCCAGGGCCGCCCGACGCCCCGCTCCACGCCGGGTGGCTCGGCCAACCCCAAACCGATTGCCGCGGGCGACAATGCGGTCTACAGGCTCGACGCCGACGGCGTGCCGCGCGAGGTATTGAGAGTCAAGGCATTGATCCACGCGCTCTGCTGGGTCGAAGACCGGCTCCTGGTCGGGACGGGCCCCGAGGGACAGCTCTACGAGGTCCGGGAGCAAGGGCACGACACGGCTCCGGTCGCCAAGCTGGATCACGGCCAGATCCTGTCAATGCTGGCCCTCCCTGACCATGAGATCGTGATGGGAACCGGCGACCCCGGCTCCGTCGTCCGGCTTGCGCCTGGTTACGCGGCGGAAGGCCTCCTCGTCTCGGAAGTTCACGACACCAAGCTCGTGAGCCGGTTCGGAACCGTGAGCTGGCAGGCCGAACTTCCGCCCGGCACAAGGGCGGTGCTCCAGGCCCGCTCGGGAAATGTCGGCGAGCCGGACGAGACCTGGTCGCCCTGGTCGGCCGAGCTGACCGAGCCCGGCCGGGCCGCCGGCGCCGTCCCGCCCGGCCGGTTCATCCAGTACAGGGTCAAGCTGACTTCGACCGACCCCCTGCGCACGCCCGACCTGCGTTCGGTGAGCGTGAACTATCGGACGGCCAACCTCGCACCCGAGATCTCGCGGCTCGACGTCCCCGACTTGAGTGCCGGCGACGGTGCCGCCCGGCAGACCAAGCTCAACATCCGCTGGGACACGACCGACCCCAACGACGACGAGCTGAATTTCACGCTCAAGGTTCGCAAGGACGGCTGGCCCGAGTGGATCGCGCTCACCGAATCGCCGATCACCGAGAAGTCGTTTGCCTGGGACACGACGGCGTTTCCCTCGGGTACCTATCGCCTCAAGCTCTTCGCCAGCGACCGCCCCTCGAATAGCCCGGAGGAGTCGCTGGGGCGGGATCGCGAGAGCGTTGCATTTCTGGTCGACCACGAGCCGCCCCAGGTCAGTGCCGCGCCGAAGGGCAAGTCGACCGTGATCGTCCTCAACGACGCGCTCACGCGCGTGGTCAAAGCCGACTACGCCGTCGACGGCGGCCCCTGGGTTCCCGTCTTCCCCGACGACGGCCTGTTTGACTCGCTGCGCGAACAGATCACCCTGTCGCTTCCCGATCTCAAGCCGGGCCCGCACCTTTTGATGGTCCGCGCCACCGACGCGGCGGGGAATGTGGGGAGTGGGGATGCGCTACTGCAGGTCGGTAAGTGAGGCACACTTAACGCACGGATCAATCCAAAGCTCCGCAACGGTCGTCGCGAAGCCGGGCAAGACAAGGCTGGCGATCACCTGCTCGTCGCGGAAAACTGCCTCGTCCCAGACATCGCCGCGGCGGGTCAGGACTGTTACCTGTAACGACGCCGTGGGGATCATCCGCAACTTCGCTCACTTCGAGCACTCCTCGGGCCAGCTCGTAGCGGTACCCGTCGGTTTCCTCGGCCTCCAGGAATTCCTGGAGCGTCATCGCGCGGCCGCGGTCGGCAAGGCCGATCTTTATGGGCGAGGCGACGGTGGCCATGGTAGTACGGTCCTTGCGGGCGACGGGAGCGATCTTTGCGGATACGGGTTATGATACTCGGGGAGTTGGTCGAGATGCTAGACGAGGCGGATCAACAGGCCGTTCGCCAACGCTGTGTTTGGTCGTGCCGGGACCACCCCCTGCCCCCCGGTCAGCAAGGGGGCGAAAAACGCGGCGGAATCGGGCTGAGCGCACGAGCTGCGCGAGACCAACTTTTTCCCGCGCCAGGCCCAAGGGTTGGCGAAACGCCCCGCATTTCGATTACACTATTGAGGAGAACCCCGATCGGTCTCGATGAGGAATGACCATGACTGATTTCCTTCACGCTCAGATGAACCCCTCCTCCTGGCAGACTTACGTCTGGTTCATGATCATCGCCATCATGGGCATCGCGCTCATGGCGACCATCTTCCTGGCGAAGTATTTCAACTTGTGGATCCAGGCCAAGATGACCTCGGCGAATGTGACCATCTGGGAACTGGTCGGGATGACGTTTCGCCGGGTGAATGCCAGCCTGATCGTCCGCTCCAAGATCATGGCCTATCAGGCGGGCCTGTCGGAAAAAGACGGGATGACGACCCGGCGCTCGAGGCGCATTACCTGGCCGGCGGCAACGTGCCGAATGTCGTTCGCGCGCTCATCGCGGCCAACCGCGCCGACATTCCTCTGTCGTACAAGCGCGCGGCGGCGATTGATCTGGCGGGCCGCAACGTGCTCGAGGCTGTGCAGACCAGCGTCAATCCCAAGGTCATTCCCTGCCCCGACCCGGGTTCGGGGCGCAACACGATCGACGGCGTCGCCAAGAACGGCATCCAGTTGAAAGTCAAAGCGAAGGTTACGGTCCGGACCAACCTTGATCGACTCGTCGGGGGCGCCACCGATGAGACGATCATCGCCCGGGTCGGAGAAGGCATCGTCAACGCCATCGGCTCGGCCGAGACCCACCTCCAGGTGCTCGAAAAGCCCGATACGATCTCGAAGCGCGTGCTCGAAAAGGGGCTCGACGCCGGCACTGCCTACGAAATCCTGTCGATCGATATCGCCGACATCGACGTGGGCGATAACATCGGCGCCAACCTTCAGGCGTTGCAAGCCGAGGCCGACACCCGCGTGGCACGGGCCAAGGCCGAAGAGCGCAGGGCCTTCGCCGTCGCCAAGGAGCAGGAAATGCAGGCTGGCGTGCAAGAGAACCGAGCGAAGGTCGTCGAGGCGGAGGCGGAAATCCCGCTGGCGATCGCCGAGGCATTCCGCAAGGGAAATCTCGGGATCCACGATTACTATAACCTGCGGAACATTCAGGCGGACACGGAGATGCGCAACTCGATCGCGGGGACCGGCAACGCGCGGCGGGAAGGAAGTCCATGAGGGTAGAGATTTTTCAATTTCTGGTCCCGCTGGCGTTCCTGGCGATCTGGGCGCTCACGGCGCTTTTGAATCGAGACGCCCAGCAGTTGCCGCCGCGAGCGACGGGTGGGGCCTCTGCGGTCGGCTTCCCGCAGACCGGCAGCATGGCGGGTCGGGCCGCGACGAATGCGAGCGCAAGTGGGCCGGCACGATACCTGGGGGCTGCCGATCGCACGCCGGTGGCGGCGGACCTCAAGCCTGGCACGCGCTGGCCCGCGCCCGCGACGACGGCCCGGGACCGGCCGGGCACTGGCATCGAGCGCAGAACCAGGGTGGAAGATGGCATCGTGATCGTCGAGAGCGAACCCCGCGCGTCGCTGGCCGGCTCGGGTTCCGCGGCGACTTCTTCGCGAGGAGCGCGGGCTCAATCCACCAGACGGGGAGGCCGTAGCCGATCGAGCGCGCTGGCAGGGCCCGCACGATCCGCCGAGCCCGCCAAACCGCGCGCGCTATCCGGTTTGGTCAATCAGTCTCTGTCGGACCGGAAATCGGGGCGCCTCGAGATCGTCCCTCTCGCGTCTCCGCTGGTTCCGATCGATCTCCCGCTCGCCCAGAGCGTATCGTCGTCGGTGACGGGCGCAACGGCCAGCAGCCAGCCAATTCCGGCCGTGACGGGCACGGAAGTCCGGTCCAGGTTGGCGTCGGCGAACCAGCTCAGGGAGATCGCCCTTCTGAGCGAGATCCTGGAACCACCAGTCTCGCTGCGGGGTCCGCGGCGGATTTTCCGCTGCCACCGTTGATCTGGGGGGCGGGGGCAGGGAGAAGTGGCCTCCGCATCGCCAGGGCTACGGCCGCGGGGGCCTTTCTCCACCCGTCAATCTGGCTGTACCGATTATTCCTGGCAGTCCTTTGTTGCCGTCTCTGTGCCACATCCGCGCAGCGCTTCAATCAAGTGATCGCCGGGCCCGGCCGATTGTGAAATCAGGAAGCGAGGCGTCGCTTCCCATTTCCAGCAGCCAATGGTCTGGCACCGCTCGAATTCCCGGGTGGCATCTCCATGGAGGGAGTGCGTCGCGTTAGGTCACGCACTTTCATTCTTTACGCCCGCCGCGTAAGTCGTCGAAGGGGGAGATGCACGATGATCCCGCGCCCGCAGCCGACGCGTTTTCTCCGAGCCGCCACCTGCGCGGGGCTCGCCCTGACCTGGCTGGTTGCCGGGAGCGGCGAGCGTTGCGCCGCGAAGCGCAACCCGATTCCATTCGCTCGCGCGCGGATTACGCGAGCGCGCTCGAGGAAGCCAAGACCGCCGACCGCCTGCTGTGGATCCAGTTCACCGGTCCGTGGTGTCCCAACTGCACGCGGATGGAGCGCGATTCGTTCCCGGCGCCGCCGGTCGTGCAGCATGCCGAGGAATCGTTCATCCCGGTGAAGCTTCGCACTGACATCTACGAGCAGCTTGCGCTCAGCTTCAATCTGTCGGCCATACCAGCCTCGATCGTGGTCGCGCCGAGCCGCGAGGTCGTCGCCGTTCAACAAGGGTATCTCGGTCCGGCCGAGCTGGACGGCTTTCTCAAAGAAGCTCGCGCACGCAGCGGTCTGGGCCGCGCCAAAGCCGGGACCAGCGTTTCGCAGAACTCAAGGAAGGAAGAGCAGCGGCATGGAGCCGGTGAGCGGAAGCGACCGGCGGACCTGCCACTCGCCCTGCTGGGCTATTGTCCCGTCAGTCTGGTGCGCGATCGCAAACTGGTCCTTGGTCAAGCTGGATTCACGGTCGAGCGTGAGGGCCGAATCTATCGATTCGGCGAGCGGGCCATGGCCGACGAATTCCGCAAACAGCCGGACCGTTTCATGCCGCGCAATGACGGCGCGTGTCCCGTCAGCGAGGTGGATCTCGGCACGAAGCTTGCCGGCAGCCCGAAGTGGGGCGTGATCTACCAGGATCGCCTCTTCCTCTGCGCAAGCGCGGAGGCGCGCCAGCAGTTTGCCAGCTCGCCCGAACGCTATGCGGCGGTCGATGTGGCCGAGCAAGGCTTCTGCCCGCATTGCATCCGGGCGTCCGGCCTGCTGGTCCGCGGAGACCCGCGCCACGAACTGGCTCACGATGGCCGGCGCTACTGGTTCCCCGACCGCAGCCATCGTGATGCCTTTCTCGCGTGCACGCGCTGATCGATCGGCTCTAGTGACACACGAGCAGTGGCAACGGGCATGCCTCGAGGATTGTGCGAGTGACCGAGCCGATCACAAATTCCCGCAGCTTGGGCTGACCGTAAGCGCCCATCACCAGCAATCCCGCACCCAGTTCCTTGACCCGCTGGAGGATCGCGGGCGCTGGCGGACCGCTCGATTCGAGCAAGTTGACCTGCGCCTCGATCTTGTGCAAGCTCAGGAATTGGCGGGCGCGCTCGGCGCCCAGGGCGCCGCCGTTTCCCGGAACCGTCGCGCACACGATGCGTACCTGGCCAGATTCGCCCAGGCCGGTTGCTTCGAAGGCCGCCAGCGCCCGGGCCGCTTGCAGACTGCCGTCGTAGGCGATCACGACGGGTCCGTCGGGGGTCGGGGCCGCGGGAACGACGACAACGGGGCGCGGAGCGTTTTTGAGAACCTTGCGGACGGTGTTGTCGGGTTCATTCTCCCGGGTCGTAAACCGAAACCGCGACCCGCGCGGCAATATCACCAGGTCCGCAACCTGGGCTTCCTGCTCGATGATCGCGGAGGGTAAACCAACCCGCTTGAGAGTCAGCGCGTTGACTTCCGCCTGGGCGCAGCGTGTCTGGAAACCCGCGAGCAAGCGATCGGCCTCCTCGTGAACTTCGTGCAGTCGCAACTCGTAGCCCGCGTAAAGCACGGGGTCCTTGCCGGGTGTACCTCCCACGGGCCAAGCGGGCTCGATGGCCCGGATTCCCGGTTCGTCGACGATTGCAAGCCCGACCAAGCGGGCACCGAAACGGCGCGACCAGCGGACCGCCAGTCCCGTCAGGGATTCGCGGTGCGCCGCAACATCAAGACCGACCAGGATAGAGCGGAGCACGATGACACCGCCTCTCTGCAAATTTGCCGTGCGCAACAAAAAACCCCGCCGGAAGCTGCCTTCCGCCAGGGCCGCCATAGCCAATGCCAAGATGCCCACCGCGAGCGCCTCGACATGCTTACTTGATCTTAGAGGGATCGGATCAAGAAGTCAAAGGGTTCGAAATCCACTCGCGACGGGCGATAATCATTGGTTTGGCAGCGGTTGTCACTTGCCGGCTCCCATCGTCATCGCTTCTCTTGCTAAACTGTTGGGAAAGCCGATCAGGGGATGCGGCGAAGAGGGGGACCACGGCGCGTAGCCAAAAAAAAACGCGGAATCGGAGAGAACCCTCTAGACAAGATGGAGACATCCACGCATTAATGGTGGAACGTCAGATCGAAAATCGGATGCAGCGGGCGACACCATTATCACTTATGGCCCGTTCATTTTGCGCGGTTCGCTTGATTTTAACCGAAAGGGAGTGCAGACTTCGTAGACTATGCATCTTGCGCAATTACGTGCTTTGCTGGACGTTGGTATTGGTCAGTCGGGATTTGCCGGTTTCAGGCGTGGCGAGTGACGGAGAGAGGTGAAATTCGAGTGGCCGGCGAGGCGTTTGCGCGAGTGCTCAGGAATCAAGGCAGAGTTGGTGGATTGACAGTTCGGGTTTCGAAGTGACAGAGTTGTCAGAAATCATTCATCGTTCAGTCGTCGTGATCAAGATGCTCTAGGGAACGAATGCCCCGAGAGGGGCTAAGCGAGTCCTCATCGGATCATCGTGTGTTTTTTGTTCGCGCCCAGGGTCTCGGCACCGAGGAAGAACGAAAATGTCCGCTCGCAAGCGATTTCGCCGCCCGGTAGGTTCCCGGCTCCAGCGTCGTTCCGTACTGCCGATGCTGGAGGATTTGGAAAGCCGATTGGTTCTGTCCCAGAATGGCCTGGCGGGCTCGGCTCTCGGGCCTCCGGCAAGCGGCCCTCCCGGGCCGGTGGTGCCGCCGGCGCCTCCGGCGAGCAAGCCGGTCGGCGTGACTTCCCAAACGGGCCTGCTCGCGCGGCCCGCGTCATCGATTCTGAACACGCCGCCCTACGTCCTCAAGACTGTCCTGGGCCCGGACGGCAAGTTCGAGCCACTGCAATCTCCGGCTCCGGTCGGCTACACCCCCGCGCAGGTGCGGGGCGCTTACGGAGTCAACCTGCTCAACTTCGGGTCGATCGTCGGAGATGGCGCGGGGCAAACGATCGCGGTGATTGATGCCGGGGATAATACCGGTTTCCAGGACACGGGGCCCAATTTCCAGGGCAGCTCGCTTCAGGTCTTCGACCAGACCCTGGGTTTGCCCGATCCGCCGAGCTTCCAGAAATTCAACGAGCTTGGCGGCACAACCTTGCCGGCGCCCGTTGCGGGCTGGGGCATCGAGATCGCGCTGGACGTTGAATGGGCCCATTCCATCGCCCCGATGGCCAACATCGACCTGGTTGAAGGCAACACGGCCACGAACACCGACCTGTACACGGCGATGGAAACCGCCGGGACGACCCTGCACGCGTCCGTGATCTCGATGAGCTTCGGCGCCTTTCTGGAATACTTCGGCGACGGCGCGGAGGAGCCGCAAATCGACAGCCAGTATATCGAACCAACCCTGGCTGCCAACCCGAACCTGACGTTGCTGGCTTCCACCGGCGACGATGGCTCGGACTTTGGTCCGGCATACCCCTCGATTTCGCCGTACGTCACCGGCGTCGGCGGCACCTCGCTCGTGATCGGCAGCAAGAACAACTGGGTCGCTGAAACCGGCTGGAGCGGCAGCGGCGGCGGCATTAGCAGCGTGTACTCGGAACCGCCCTATCAGAACAGCGCCAAACCTCCCCTGGGCACTGGTTACGATGTGCGCACGACGCCCGACGTCTCCGCCATCGCCGACCCGAACACGGGGGTCGCCGTCTACGATACGGGCGACTTCACGGCGCCGGACGCCTGGATTGAAGTCGGTGGGACGAGCCTGGCGTCGCCGGTCTGGGCGGGGATCATCGCCCTGGCCGACCAGGGCCGGTCGCTGATCGGCCTGCCGGCATTGAATGGCCCCGATCAAACGCTGCCGGCCCTCTACGGCCTCTACGCGGATCCCACCACGTATGCGGCCGACTTCCATGATATTACCGTGGGAAATAGCGGCCTCTATAGCGCCGGCATCGGTTACGACCTGGTCACGGGAATTGGAGCGCCGATCGTCAACAAGCTCGTGCCCGATCTGGTTGACTACGGTGCGGCGAAATCGGCCACGATCGAATTCGAGCCTCCTGCGGATGTCATCGCCGGCGGCTTCTTCGGCACGGCCGTCCAGGCGCTGGATTCGAGCGGGAACGTGGTCACTTCCTACGAAGGAAACGCAACCATTTCTCTGGTCAGCGGCCCGGCGGGCGCGAACTTCACCCCGCAGACCGTCCAGTTCAGCAGCGGCGTGGCCCTCTTCAACAGCTTGAGTCTCAACCAGGTGTCGCAGTTGACGCCTTACGTCTTCCAGATCGTGGTTGCCAGCCAGGCAGGCACGCTCGACACCGTGGTCACGGATCCGGTTTATGTGACGACAAAGGCGACGGCGGGGGTCGCGGCCTACTACCCGGTGCCCTTGGATCAGAGCCTGCGGGCTGACATCGGCTCGACGCAGGATGATAGCCAGGCGACGAATGACATCTACCTGGTCTACTCGAGCCCGTTCCCGATTGTGGATGGGCAGATTCTGCTTCAGAACCCCGTTCCGAGCGAGCCCAAGGTGCTCAATTTCTTGGGCCAGGGGCAGAGCGCCTCGATCATCACGTCGAACTATACCAACCGCCTGTTCGAGATCACGGGCACCAACGGCAGCAATCCCAGTTTGACGGTCGTTTTCCAGGCCCTCACTCTGACGGGGGGGCTTGCGACCGACGAGGCCAACCTGCCGCTGCCCGGTATCTTGTCGTTGGGTGGCGCCCTGCTGATGAATGGCGGCGTCGCGATGCTTTCCGATGTCGCGGTCAAGAGCAACGTGGCGCTCGGCCAGACCGGCTCGGCCGGGACCGCTGGCACGTTTGCCGGGCCGGGCGGCCCGGGGACCAACGGCGGCGTTGCACAAGGCGGCGGAATCTACCTGGCCGCCGGCAGCCTCACCTTGACTGACGATACGATCACCGGCAACGTGGCCCAGGGAGGGCTGGGCGGCGTCGGCGGCGTCGGGGGCCGCGCGGCGTTCACGTTCCCGGGAAACACCAGTTTCTCGTTTCCCATTTCGCGCTCCGGGGGACAGGGCGGCAACGGAGGCAGGGGAGGTACGGCGGCGGGTGGCGCGATGTATGTCGCGGGCGGCAGCTTGACGATTAACGGCGGCACCGTCGTCGCGAATACGGCGCAGGGGGGACTGGGAGGCACCGGAGGAAAAGGCGGTCAGGGCGGCACCGCGCAGAGGCGCGGCGGTCTGGGCGGTCTGGGCGGAGCGGGCGCGGCGGCGGCGGGCGGAGCGATCTACCTAGCCCGGGGCAGTGTCACGGTCAACTCGGTCGTGGTCGAGGCGAATATCGCGGCCGGCGGCCCAGGCGGCCCAGGCGGCGCGGGTGGCGAAGGGGGCGGGCACGGCAGGGGGCCCTCGGGAGGCGGGGGTGTTGGCGGCAAGGGGGCGGCGGCATCTGGCGGAGGGCTCTATCTCGGATCGGGCACCGTCACCTGGAGTGAGTCCGTCCTCAGTTTCGGCGCCGCGCTGGGGGGCATGGGCGGCGCAAACGGTACCGGCATCGGCCATGGCCAGAGCGGTTCGGGCGCCGGCGGCGGGATTTATGCCGCCGGAGCGCTCAACCTTGCAGGCGGGGTCAGTCTCCAGAACAATCTCGCGACTTCGGGAGGCGGCATTTACACCACCGGCAAGCTCACGGTCGGTGCGATCACGTTATCAGATAACTCCGCGAATTTCGGCGGCGCGATCGCCAGCGCGAGCAAGCTGACCGTCAACGGCGCCACGTTCACCGACAACTCGGCCACCAACGGTGGTGCGATTTACGACACGGCGGGCCTTGCGCTTACGAGCGGCACGTTCACGGGCGACTCCGCCACCAATTTTGGCGGCGCTCTGGACATATCCGGGCCGATGACGATCTCGGGCGGTATTTTCTCGGACAACTCGGCCTACGCCGGAGGCGCGATCTACACCGCCGGCTTGGCCACCATCACCGGCGCGAGCCTGACCGAGAACACGGCCAGTATCGGCGGGGCCGTGGCCAATGCCAGCACCGGGATTCTGACGGTCAGCAACCAGACCTTCAGCAGCAACACGGCTGACGACGGCGGCGCCATCGCCAACTCGGGCACGCTGACTGTCTCCGGCGCGACGTTCACGGCAAACCTGGCGAACATTCTGGGCGGCGGGCTCTACAACTCGCTCGGCACCGCGACGGTTTCCAGTTCGACCTTCTCGGACAATTCGGGCAACGTCGCCGGAGCCGCGAGCGGCTTCGTCGGCGGGGGTGGCATCGGCAACGACGGCGGCACTCTCATCCTGAGCTACCTGACCTTCTCGGGCAACACGGCCGCCGGCGGATATGGCGGCGGCATTGCGAGCGAAGCGGTCCAGGGCAAGGGCTCGGTCAGCCTGACCTACGGGACGCTCAGCGGAGACTCGGCGGAATACGGCGGGGCCGTGTCCAATTACGCCGCGATGACGGTCACCAACACGACCATGAGCAGCGAGGGGGCCGGCTACGGCGGGGCGGTCCAGAACGCGGGCACTCTGACCATGACCAACGCCACGCTGGCCGAGAACACCGCAGGAAACGCCGGCGGCGGCGTTTATAACAACTCCGGAACCTTGACCGCCGTCAACGTCACGATTGCCGAGAACATGGTCGATACCAACGGCGCTGGCGGGGGCCTGGACGCGGCGGGCGGCGTCGCCGTGCTCTACAACACGATCGTGGCGGCGAACACGATGCAGGGGATGCCCGCGACCCCGAGCGATATCTTCACTTCGGGTACCGGAACGATCGGCGCGGCGAGCGCCTACAACCTGATCGGCACCGGCGGCTCGGGCAGCATCCAGAACGGCTCCAAAGGCAACATCGTTTTGACCAGCCTTGCCGGGATCGGCCTGGCCCCGGCGGTGGCGGCGAATGGCGGGCAGAATGCGACACTCGCGCTCCTGGCCGGTAGCCCGGCCATCGACGCCGGCAGCGCCAGCATCGCCGGCGTCACGGTGCCCACGGTCGATCAGCGCGGCGCCGTGCGCGGACCGGGCGGGGTCAATGCCGGGCCGAAACCCGACATCGGGGCCTACGAGGCCAGCTCGTCGTTCCTGGTCACGACCAACGCCGACACGACCAGCGCCGGCACGCTGCGCGCGGCCATCGCCTGGAGCGATCTGAGCTCCAATGCCAACCCGGCCAACCTCGCGAACCCAGCGCCCAACACCGTGGTCTTCAACACCGCTTCCGGAGGCGCTTTCGCCAGCCCGCAAACGATCTTTTTGACCGGCGGCACGCTGGTGCTTTCCAACCCCACGACCGGGGTCGCAATCGCCGGGCCTGGGGCGAGCCAGGTCACCATCAGCGGCAACAACGCCATCGGGGTCGTGATGGTGACTGCGGGCACGAAAGCGACACTCTCGGGCATCACGATCACGGCGGGCTCGGCAGCCAACGGCGGCGGCGTCGACAACCAGGGGGGCAACCTTACTCTCATGAGCGCCGCCGTCTCCTTCAACACGTCGAGCAACGACGGCGGCGGAATTGAAAATGCCGCGGGCGGCACGCTCTCTGTGATCAACTCGCAAATCGCGTCCAACAGCTCCTTGCAGGGTGGAGGCGGCATCTCCAACGAATCGGGCGGAACGTTGTCGCTTGCGGGGGCGACAATCAGCGGCAACGCGGCGGCATCCGGCGGCGGCGTGCTCAACCAGGGCACGTTGTCGATCACCGGAACCACGTTTTCCGGCAACTCGGCCACGGTCGGCGGCGGCGGCCTGTCCAGCGTGAGCTCGACGCCGGTTGCGATTCAAAGCTCGACGTTCACGGGCAACTCGGCGCCGGAGGGCGGCGGAATCTACGCGACCGGGACCTTGACCGTCACCGCCAGCATGATCTCGGGCAATTCGGCGACGGGGCCCGGCGGCGGCATCGCCAGCACCGGCAGTCTGACGGTCGCCAACACGACGCTCACAGGGAATACCGCGACGGGCGCCGGCGGCGGCATCGACGGGCTGGGTGCCTTGGCGCTCAATCAGAGCACGGTTTCTGCCAACAAGGCGGGCTCGGGTGGCGGGATCGCCATCGGCAATCAGGCCACCGGGACGATCACCGACAGCAACCTCACCGGCAACTCCGCCACCACGCTGGGCGGCGGCGTTTTCAACCTGGGCGCGTTGACGGTCACGCGCAGTACCTTCTCGACCAACGCCGGCCCGACCGGCGGCGCTATCTATAACAGCGGCGTGGGCGCCCTGGGGCTGACCAACAGCACCCTGGCCAACAACACCGCCGCGACGGCGGGTGCTGGCATCTACAATCTCGCCGGCCTGACCGCCGTGAACACGACGATCGCCGATAACAGCGTCACGGCGGGGTCCGGCGGCGGGCTTGACGCCGTCGCCGGGATCGCCAACCTCTACAACACGATCGTCGCGCTCAATACCCATGGCGTGGGTGTGACGCAGGCCGCCGACGACATCGTGGGGTCTCCTGTGACGGTCGCAACGTCGAGCGCCTATAACCTGGTTGGTGCCGGCGGCTCAGGCGGGATCATCAACGGCAATAACGGCAATCTGGTCGGGGTCGCCAATCCGGGCCTGGGCCCCCTGGCGAACAACGGCGGCCCGATGCAGACGATCGCGCTCCTGGCGGGCAGCCCCGCGATTGACGCGGGAACCATGAGCATTCCGGGCATCACGGTGCCGGCCGGCGACGAGCGCGGCGCCGAGCGCGGCCCGGCCGGGCTCAATGCCGGGCCGACGGTCGATATCGGCGCATACGAAGCGAGCTCGTCCTATGTCGTCATCGCGACGGCTGACACCGGCGCGATCGGGACGTTGCGCACGGCGGTGGCGTGGGCCAACCTGAGCACGAATGCCAACCCAGCGAATCTGGTGATGCCCGCGCCCAATACGATCACCTTCGACAGCTCGGGCCAGTTCTCGACCCCGCAGACGATCACGCTCTCGGGTGGTCCGATCAGCTTGTCCGGAACCAGCGAGGCTGAGTCGATCGTCGGCCTCGGGCCGAACATGGTGACGATCTCCGGCAATAACGCCTCGGGCGTGATTGCGGTGGGCAGCGGCGTGAACGCCACGATCACGGGCCTGACGATCACCGGCGGATTGGCGGCGGCCGACGGCGGCGGCATCGACAACGCCGGAACCTTGACGGTTAGCAACCTGGTGGTTTCGGGCGACGCGGCCGTGGCCGGCGGCGGCATCGCCAACGAGGCGAGCGGAGTGCTCAGCTTGACCGGCAACGTCAACGTGACCGGCGACTCGGCACTGACCAACGGCGGCGGCCTCATGAACGCGGGCTCGCTCACGCTGTTGCATTCGTCGATTGCCGGCAACACCGCCTCCGTTGGGGGCGGCATTTACAATAGCGGCACGCTTTCGCTCGACCAGACTCCGGTCAGCGGCAACACGGCAACGACCAACGGAGGCGGCGTCACCAACACCGGCACGATGGCGATCTTGTATGCGACCCTCAGTAACAACCAGGCCGTCGGCACGCTCACAAACCCCGCCGCGAGTGGCGGAGCCGCCGACAACAGCGGCACGCTGACTGTCACCAACTCGACGCTCAACAGCAACACCGCGGCGACGGCTGGCGGCGGCATCGAAAACGAAGCGACCGGCACGCTCACGCTGACCAACGCCACGCTGGCCGCCAACTCGGCGACCAGCGGCGGCGCCCTGGATAACAAGGGCACGTCGTTCTTCATCAATTCGACCGTCGCCTACAACACGGTGAGCGGCGGTACCGCCGGCGGTCTCGATCTCGAGTCGGGCGGCCGGGCGACTCTCTATAACTCGATCGTCGCGCTCAACACGCTCGTGAGCGGGCTGAGCACGTCGGCCAGCGATATCTTCGGGTTCGTTTCGGCCGCCAGTCTCTCCAACATGGTCGGAACCGGCGGCGCGGGCGGAATGCAGAACAACGCCAACGGCAATCTGATCAACGTGGCGAAACCGGACCTGGGGATGCTGAGCAACAACGGCGGCCCCACCGAGACGATTGCACTGCTCGCGGGCAGCCCGGCCATGGACCATGGGACGGCATCGATACTCGGCGTCAGCATCCCGACCACCGACGAGCGCGGCGCCGTGCGCGGGCCGGCCGGCCTCAATGCCGGCAATGCTCCCGACATCGGTGCGTATGAGGCCAGCTCGTCGTTCGTCGTCACCTCGCCGTCCAATACCCTCGATGCCGGCACCTTGCGAACGGCCGTGAGCTGGGCGGATTTCAGCACCAACGCCAATCCGGCCAACATCGCCACTCCGGCGCCGAATACGATCGTCTTTGACACGACCGGCGTCTTCTCCAGCCCGCAGACGATCAACCTGAACGGCTTTACGCAGTCACTCTCCAACCCGAGCACGGGCTTGACGATCAATGGTCCCGGCGCCGGCATTGTAACGGTCAGCGGCAACCAGGCCGGCGGCGTCTTCGTGGTGCCCTCGGGCGCGACGGTTGCACTTTCGGGCATCACCATCACGGGGGGATCGGCCACCGACGGCGGCGGCGTGGACAACTCCGGGACGCTCAGCGTGACCAACGCGACGATCAGCGGCAATTCGGCTGTCAATGGCGCCGGCATCGACAACGAGGCCGGCGGCATCTTGACCGTCCAGAGCAGCACGTTCACGGGTAACACCGCGACGAGCGACGGCGGCGGCATCGCCAACAGCGGGACAGCGACCCTGACCAATACCACGCTGGCCGCCAACTCGGCCGCGCAGGGCGGCGGCATCTTCAATGCCGGCACCCTCACGGCGGTCAATGTCACGATCGCGTATAACACCGTCACGAGCGGCGGCTCGGGGGGCGGCCTCGACCAGTCCAAGGGCACCGCGCTTCTGGCCAACACGATCATCGCGAAAAACACCGCCGGCGCGACGGCCAGCGACATCGCCGGCACGGTGTCGAGCGCAAGTTCCTACAATTTGATCGGGACGGGCGGCCCGGGAGGCCTCTCGAGCGGACCGCCGGGAAACAACCAGGTGGGCGTGGCCAATCCATTGCTGGCGCCTGGGTTGGGCAACAACGGCGGTCCGACGCAGACGATCGCGCTCCTCCCCAACAGTCCTGCGCTCGATATGGGCAGCTCGCAAATTGCCGGCGTGAGCGTTCCCAAGCTCGACCAGCGGGGCGCAGTGCGCGGACTGACGCCGGATATCGGCGCTGTATGAAACCTCGTCAACCTACCTCGTCACGTCAACGGCCGATTCGCTCAATACCGGTACATTGCGGTCGGCGGTCAACTGGGCCGATTCCAATCCCACGGCGGCCGGTTCCGGCCCCAACCAGATCCTGTTCGACACGACGGGCGCGTTTGCGACCCCCCAGACGATCACCCTCTCGCCCAACCTGGGCACTTTGGAGCTCACCGACACTGCGAACCCGGTGGTGATTTACGGCTCCGGCGTCGTGTCGGTGAGCGGAAACGGGGCAGTCGGCGTCTTCTCGGTCGCAGCCGGCGTGACGGCCACAATGCAAAACTTGACCATCACCCTGGGCAGCGCCGATTCCGGCGGCGGAATCCAGAATAGCGGCAGCCTGCTGATCGAAAACGACACCTTCACCAGTAATGCCGCCGTCTATTACGGCGGCGCGATCTACAACGTTGGCGGCGCACTCGACGTCATTGGCAGCACCTTCACCAACAACACGGCGACATTCGGTCAGGGTGGCGGCATCGACAACACCGAATCCGCGAGCGGCACGCTGGGAACGCTTACCGTTTCCAACAGCAGCTTCACGGGCGGCGTGGCGTTCCAGGGTGGAGCGATCAATAACAAGTACGGCACTCTGACGGTGACCGGCAGCAACCTGCAGAATAACGCGGCGACCGAGGGCGGCGGCATCTTCAACAATGCGACGGCCTCGGTCTCCGGCTCGACAATCGCCAACAACGTCGCACACGACGGCGGCGGCATCGCCAACGACCTGATCGGTACGCTCTCCGTGTCGAACAGCACGATTGCAGACAACTCGGGCGGAAACAACGGCGGCGGCCTCAATAGCGCCGGGATCTCGACGATCGTCAACAGCACGATCGCCTATAACTCGGTCATTCCCGGCGGACCGGGCGGCGGCATCGACGTTCAACTCCGGGACGACGACCCTGTACAACACGATCGTCGCCCAGAACACCGCCGGCACGGGCGCTACGGCGACCCCCAATGACGTGTCCGGGACGCTGGCCCCGGCCAGCGAGTACAACTTGATCGGATCAGCGGGCGGCGGGCTTGCCAATGGGGTTGACAACAACATCGTCAAGCCCGCGGTCCTGGGGCTCGGGACGTTCGGCAACTACGGCGGTCCGCTCGAGACCGTGTCGCTTCTATCGACCAGCCCCGCGATCGACGCGGGCGCCAACACGATCGTCGGAGTGACGATTCCGACGTTCGACGAACGCGGCGCGGTGCGTGGGCCGGCCGGGCTGAACGCCGGGCTCTACGTCGATATCGGCTCGTACGAGGCCAGCTCGTCCTACCTGGTAACCACGACCGCCGATGGGACCACCGCCGGCACGCTGCGTGAGGCCGTGAGCTGGGCCAACCAGAGCACGAACGCCAACCCGATCAACGTCAAGACCCCGGCCCCGAACACGATCCTCTTCGACACGACCCACGCCTTCTTGGCGCCGGAGACGATCACGCTCACAAGCGGCACGCTGGCCCTGACCAACACGACCACCGCCGTCGCGATCACCGGCCCGAGCTCAAGCGCGAATGCGGTCACCATCAGCGGCGGCGGGCTCTCCGGTGTGCTGAGCGTTGCCGCCAACGTCAACGCCTCCGTGAGTTATCTCACGATCACGGGAGGCTCGGCCGACGTCCCGACCGGCCCCAGCGACGGCGGCGGCATCGACAACTTCGGCACGCTCACCATCACCGACTCGACTCTGAGCAACAACTCGGCCATCGACGGCGGCGGAGTCGCCAACGAGCTGGGGGGAACCCTCAACCTGGTCGCATCCACTGTCGCGGCCAACTCGGGCACCGCGGGCGGCGGCATTTACAATAATGGCACGCTCTCGGTGATCAATGCGACGGTCGCGAACAACACCGCCGCACTTGGCGGCGGGATCTTCAACACCGGAACAACCCAGATCAATGGGACCGTACTCGGGGGCGTCCTCACGGCCGTCAACAGCACGATCGTTTACAACGCCGCGCTCCTCGCTGGGCAGGGAGGAGGGATCCAGACGACCACGGCCACCGTCGGGCTCAACAACACGATTGTCGCGCTCAACACGGCGGTGACTCTCCTGGGAACGGCCCCGAGCGATATCAGCGGCACCGTCGCGACGTCGAGCGCCTATAACCTGATCGGCACCGGCGGCGCCGGCGGTCTGACTACTGGCACCGACGGCAACCAGGTCAATGTGGCCAATCCGGGGCTGGGCACTCTGGCCTACAACAACGTGGGCACCGCCGGCACGACCCAGACCATCGCCCTGCTTGCCGGCAGCCCGGCGATCGGCAAGGGCAGCTCGACAATCGTCGGCGTGACCGTGCCCACGACCGACCAGCGGGGCGTCGCCCGGCCCAAGACCACCGTCGATATCGGAGCGTATCAGTACTCGACCGCCGTGACCATTCCGCCGATCAATCCCCAGAAGACTGGCACGACGTCGTCAAGCTCCAGTGCGACCTCCTCCAAGCTGGTGGTCGGCTCGAAGACCACCAAACCGAGTGCCGGGTCGGCGGCGAAGCTCCACGCGGCCGCCAAGTCCAAGCCGGCTCACCAGGCCTTGGCCGTCAAGAAGGTCGTGAAGGTCGTCAAAGGCGGCAAGTGATCTTCGAGACCACGCTGGCGAAAAACCCTTCATTCTTACCTCTCTCCCCAGCCAGCGGCCCCGAGGCTGCTGGTTGGGGAGATCGCTTTTCTGTCGCGGTGAAAAGCCGGCGCTGACCGTATCCCGCAGCATCGTACGGTTCATACGTTCATCGAGATCGGGAAAGTCCGCTTGCTGTCTCCGGCGGGAAGGTCTATCATCCGCTCTACCTGATGCCGGGTCGGAACGGCAATGGAATGCAACCTCGTTGAGGTATCAGGGCAAATGGTCTTGCCCCACCCGAACTCGAGCCATTCACCACCGGGTTAACGCCGCGCCGGCCATTCCGCCGTCGCTGTCCCGTTACGCCGTCAGGCGTTGCCAGCTTCACTTTCGCCCAGATTTTCAAAACCGCCCAGTTTGGGAACGCGCCGCGACCGGGAGGGAATGCGGAGCGACCGGTTCCCTTGGCGCGGTACGGCACCACGAGCCAAAGGAGAATCGCCCGATGACCGTTCGCTCGAAGCCGCTACTGATACTTTCCGGGTTCTTTCTGGTTGTGGCCTTGGTTGGAGTCGCCGCCATCACGATATCGCTTGCGCCGCGGTCGACGCAGGGGGTTTTGAAGCTAGGGCGAACGGCGCGGGCGGCCGGGCGATACGCGGACGCCGAGATCTATTACAAGCAGGCGCTTCAGCTCGAGGCCCGGAATGCGGCGATCCATGAGGAGTTCGCCGGGCTTTACAAGGAGTGGCTCGGGCATGGACCAGTGGAAAAGAGGCCGGCCCTGCGGCACGAGTGGCTCGACCGTATGGTGAGCGCCGCCAAGTATGACAAGGCCATGAAAGGGCCGCGTAAGGAGCTGCTGCTGGACGCAATGGCGCTGGATCTTGGGCCCGAATCGCTTTACTGGGCCAAGGAAGTGCTGAACGTGGAGCCGGAAAATCCCGACGCCCACTATGTGCAGGCGGCACTTGCGCTCGAGGGCCGGTCGCCCAATATTCCCGAGATCCGCCGGCACCTGAAGGTGCTTGACGACAAGAAGGCACCGCCCGTCCGGCGGCTGTGGGTGCGCGCCAAGCTGGCCGACGCGATCGGAGACGCCGCGGCACGGGATGAAGCGACCGCGCAGGGCGCCAAGCTCGACTCCGAGTCGCTGCGCGACCCTGTTGATCTCCTGGCCCGCATGCGGCTGGCCTCTCTGGCGGTGAGCACGCAGGGCGACCCTGCGCGGCTCGATCAAGAAGTGCGCGGCCTGCTCGGGCTCTTGAAGGAGCTGGGCGACCCGCGCGATCTTGCCCCGACACGAGTCGCGCGACTGCGCGGTCTCCTGGAATCGGCCCAGCGGGCCTTGATCCAGCGCAAGGGGCCGGCCGGGCCCGACGCGAGCAAGGCCATCGACCGGCTGGTCAATGCGATCGAAGTCGACCTCGACTCGATTTTTCGAACCGCGCTCTCGGGCGAGCATCAGGCTGATCTGCAAACGTACTACAATTACGCCGACCATCTGCGCCTCATGCAAAAGCGCGAGCGCTGTCTGGAGATTTGCGACCTGGGGCTCAAATCGCCCCAGGCCGCGCGGCCGGTCGCGGCGCCGACGGTGATGGGCCTGCATACCGTGGCTGTCGAGATGGCCCTGTCGCGTGCCGACGACAAGGCGCGTCTCGATAAGGCGGCGCCTCACATCAAGGCGCTTCTGGCCTCGACGGATACTCGATCCCAGGGGCTGGGACACCTCTTCGCCGGATCCATCGATCTGGAACGCCTGGGACTCGCGCCCGAGACGAGCGGCGCGGGGCCCGGCGAGACGCCGGATCGGGCGGTGCAGGAAAAGGTTCGATCCAGCGCGCTGGGACATCTCAAGCTGGCCGCGGCCCAACTGCCCGATATCGCCGAGGCGCAGGCGCGCTACGGCGTGGCCCTGGTGCTGGCTGGCGAGCAGAATCTCGGGCGGCAATTTCTGCAATCCGCGGTGCGGCTCGGCAGTCTCGATCCGCAATATCAGTTCCTGGCGGCATCGACGATCTTTCAGGCGGGTTATCCCGAGGAAGCCGAGCCGATCGTCACGGCTCTGATCGATCAAGTGGCCAAGGGCAGCGCGCCCAGGAACTGGCGGTGCCGCTTCATCTCCTGCGCGGAGAGCTCTACCGGGCGAGACGCACCCCGGCCGATCTGCGGAAGGCCGTCGAGGAATTCGACAAGGCTTCGGCCCCGGGCCAGGAAGCGACGGCAACCGTAGTGCTTCGCCTGGCGCAGATCGACATTCAGCTCAAGCAGCACGATCGTGCGCTCAAGCGGCTGGACGCGCTCTGCGCGGCGGGGAAGGGAGGGCCGCCCGTCGAACACGTCGCGGTGCTGACCCTCGAAGAGGTGGGCAAGGCCGATCAAGCTCGCGCGCGGCTCGCGAAGGCCCGCGCGAAGTATCCCAGGAGCGCCGAGCTGGCCGGCCTGGACGCCGCTCTCCTGGCCAAGCATCAAAAACCCGCCGACGCCGACCGCGTTCTGGCGGAGTTTCTGGCCCAGGAGCCGGACAACCCATCCCTGGTCATGATGCGCGCAGCTTCAGGTCGATTCCTTCAAGCAGCCTGAACGTGCCCGCGAGCTGCTGCTTGGAATCGCCGATCGAACCGAGGACTCCCGGCCGCTCGTGCAGCTTTTCGGCATGGAGCTGGACGGTAATCGGCTCGACCTCGCCGCGGCGGTCATTGCCAGGATCAGGGCCCGCTGGAAGGAGTCGTCAACCGGCGACGTACTCGACGCTCAGCTCGCGCTCAAGCGCGGCAACACCGCCCTCGCCGTCGGCTACTTCGACGCGGCGCTCAAGAAAGACCCCGACAACAAGATGGTCCAGTTCTGGAAGGCTCAGCTCGACGGCCGCACGGGCGCCGTCGCGGAGGCGACCCGGAGCCTCGAGACGCTGGTCAAGGACAAGCCGGTCAAGGAAGTCGATACGGGACTGACGCTCATGGCGGCGGCCCAGTCGGCCCTGGCCAATCTTTCGTTACGCACCGGCTCTTATGGCGACGCGATCCGCCGCTTCGAGGAACTGCGGAAAAGCAGCGAGACCGGCACGCTCACCAAGGCGGACCGCTGGCAACTGATCACGGCCTACGTCAACCGGGGGGAGTGGCCCAAAGCGCAGAGCGAAATCGCCTCGCTGCTCGACGACGCCAGGACCCCTGCCAGTGACGACGAACGCGTCCGTGCCGCTAACTTCTACGGGCAGCACGGCGATCTCAAGTCCGCCCTCGCCCAGCTCGAATTCGTGCGGCGGAAGAATCCTGCACATCCCCAGGCCGTCGTGACGCTTTCGGGCATCATGCTCAAGGAAAAGCAGGTGGACAAGGCGGCCGGGATGTTGCGGCAGGCGATCGAGCTGACGAGCCGGGAACAAAAGCCCCCGGCGGTTTTTTACCTGATGCTGGCGGTCGTCGAAAACGAATCTTCCCCGGTGCAGACGGCGCTTTCGCGCGCGATCGCGGCCCTGGACCAAGGCCTGAAGCAGGCCCCCGACGCCGAGGAGCTTGTTCGCGCCAAGTATTCGGCCTTGGCCGGCTCGGGGGATGGCGCGGCTGGCTTGGCATTCGTCGAGGCGAAAGCCAGGGAGTTTCCCCAGGGGCCGTTCCGGCGCTTGCTGGTTCAGGTCTGCCGCGATCAAGGCCGATACCCCCGCGCCGAGGAACTGCTCAGGGAGCTCTGCAAGGAGTCTCCCCAGGACGCGAACCTGGCGGCCGCGCTGGTTCAGGTCGTCTCGCTCGAGGCCGAGCAGGCGCGGTTGCAAGACGAGCTTCCCCGCTACCATGAGCTCGAGGCCCGGGCCACGACGATGATTCGCGAGTATCGTGCACAGTATCCCGGCGAGGTGGCGTTCCTTCAGGTTGATTGTGACCTGGCCGCGCGGCGGGGCGACTACGCCCGGGCCGCCGAGATCACCCGCGAGATCGACAAGCTCTCGAGCAATTCGACCTTGGGCCCCCTGCTCCGAGCCCGATTGGCGACCATGCAGGATAAGCCTCGCGAGGCAGCTTCGGCGTACTCCGAAGTGCTGGAGCGCAAACCGTGGCAGCTCGACGTCCGTGTCGTGCTCGGCCAGGTCGAGCTCAAGCTGGGCGAGCCCGATTCCGCGCTCCGTCAGGCGAAGATGGTGCTGGAAGTCGAAAAGAGCCGGCCCGATGCCTTGCTCCTCGAAGCGGCGGCGCTCGCCGAAACCGGCTCGACTTCAAGCCGTAAGGAGGCCAACCGCCGTCAAGCCGTCGCGCTGCTCGAAAACGCGATCAAGAGCAATCCGCGCTTCCTCGAAGCCTATCACGCCTTGGCGGAGATCCAGCTTAAACGAGGAGATATTCCCGCCGCGATCACGGTGCTAGAGCGAAACCTCAAGGTCGAGGCGGGTGACCCGGTGGCTGCCGGCGTGCTGGTGCAGGTCCTGTCCCAAAGGCGCCCGGACCGTAAAGAGCCAAGCCCATCCGACCTTGCCCTCGCCACGAGCACGGCGGCGAATCTCACCAAGGAGGACAAGCGGGGCGGTCTCGAGCTGGCCGTCGCCCTGGGCTTCCAAAAGGCTGGGCATCCCGACCTGGCGCTGCCACATGCCCAGGCCGCCGCGACCAGGCTCGACTCGCCGGCCGCCCACCTCAACCTGGGCGACTTGCTCCTGACCATCGCCGAGCGCGAAACCGACCCGGCCAAGGCGCGCGGCCTGTTCGAGCGCGCGGTCGAAGAGTACAGCCTGGTGCTCAAGGCCCAGCCCAATTCGATCGAGGCCGTCAACAACCAGGCGTGGATCCTCCACAACTATCTCGACCAGACCAAGAAGGCGTTCAACCTGGTCGTCGCCCTGCGCCGGCGCGTCGAGGCGGAAAAGCTGCCGGGAGAATACTATGACACCTTGGGTGCCATTGAGGAGTCGCTCGGCAAGGCCCGCGAGGCCGAACAAGCCTATCTCGACGGTCTGAAGCGAGCGCCCGACCACCCGGTCCTCAACTTCCATTTCGGCAAGCTGATCGCGGGCGACCCCGGACGAGCCATCAAGGCGAAATCGTATCTTTCCAAGGCCCTGGCCGCCCGTGACCGCTTGAGCCCGACCATGGCGCAGGAGGCCGATCGATTGATCCGCCTGATCAATCGGGAGAAAACGCAGAAGTAAGCGACCGCCATCGCTGCTCGACATGGCGGACGCGCTTGTGCTAAATTGAGCCTCCGGGGAGTGGTGAAGGCGCCAGGACGTTTTCTACCGTTCCACCCGGGCGGGAAGAGTGTCGTGATCCGGGGTTACGGATCCTTCCCGCGGTACGCATTTCATTCTGGCTGAACTACCGACTGGAAGGAGCATGGAGACAGATGACCCAGGGACAAACTTGAGAAACATCCTTTTGCTGGGCGCGGTCGTCTTGGGCGCTAGCTTGAGCAGCTCACTGGGTGCGGTGGCGACCCGGGCCGACGACAAGCATCCCGTCGTGGTCCTCGACACGTCGTTCGGGCCGATCAGTCTGGAGCTCGACGCCGAGAAAGCGCCAATCTCGGTCGAAAACTTCCTGAAGTACGTCGATGCGGGCTTTTACGACAATCTGGTCTTCCATCGCGTGATCCCGGATTTCATGATTCAGGGCGGTGGAATGGATGCGGATATGAACGAAAAGCGGCAAGGGGTTCATGAGGCGATCCGGAATGAGTCGGGGAACGGTCTGAGCAACAAACGCGGCACGATTGCCATGGCCAGGACGCAAGACCTCAATTCGGCCACCTGTCAGTTCTACATCAACCTCAAGGACAACGATTTCCTCGATCGCGGCCGGTACGCGGTCTTCGGCAAGGTCATCGACGGGCTCGATGTCGTCGACAAGATCGCCAAGGTCAACACGGGCAGCCGGGGCGTTCACGAGAATGTGCCGATCAAGCCCGTCGTCATCAAATCGGCCCGGCGGAAGCCAAAGACCTAGAACACTTGACCGGTTCTGGCGCTGGCTCTAAGATGTGAAAAACCACTGGCAGCCGCTGCGCTGCGCACGGTTTCCGGTGCGCAGTGTTCTGTGAAATTCACCCCGACAGACCAAGGAGTCGCGAATGGCTCACATTGTCGCCGAGCCCTGTTTCGACTGTAAATATACCGACTGTGTTGTGGTCTGCCCGGTCGATTGTTTCTACGAAGGGGCGCAGATGCTCTACATCCACCCCGAGGAATGCATCGACTGCGAGGCGTGTGTGCCCGAGTGTCCCGTCGAGGCGATCTTCCACGAGGACAACCTTCCCGACGAGTGGAAGGAGTTCGTCGCGCTCAACGCCGAACAATCTCCCTTATGCCCGGTGATCACGGACAAGAAGGACGCGCTCGAGGGCGAGAGCTGCGACAAGACCAAGAAGCGGAAGTGAGGGCGATCGCTGTAGGAGGGGGCTCTTTCCCCCGATCTTGGCGATCTCTGTAGGAGGGGGCTCTGTCCCCCGATCTTGGCGATCCCCGCAGGGGGGGCTGTCCCCCCCGATCTTATAGGATTACGCTTTCTTCTTCGGCCCCTTGGGCTTGGGCGTATTGACGACGACCTTGTGTTTGGTCACCGTCGCGTGCTTCACCACCACGTGCTTCGCCGGCTTCTTGGGCGCGGGCTTCTTCGTGTGGGTTACCGGCACACCGGTCTTCGGCGCGGGTGCCGGGGGCGGCGTGACGGGAGTCGGCGGGGATGCGATGTTGATTACCACGGTGTCGGAGTAACCCAGGTTGGCACTGCCCGAAGCGCTCTTGACGCTGCCCGCCGCAAGCGAAAGGTCGAGCGTTCCGCCGCTCTGGAACTGACCCGAAAGGTTGAACTTCACCGTGTCGCCGTCGATCCACGTCAGACTCGTCGCGTGAACCGGGTTGAGCGAACTGACCGCGGTTCCCGCGAGGACCAGATCGGTGGCCGTGACGGACTGCTGATTCACGTTGCCTGAGAACGTGATCGTGATGCTGGTGGGAGCCGTCGCGACGTTCACACTGCCGCCGTTGGCGGCGGCCGCGCCGGCGATGGGCGTCAAGGACTCGGTCACCACCCGGAAGGCGCCGCCGATCGGAGTGCCGCCGGTCCCGTTGTACTCGAAAGCGCCGACGTCGCGGGGACCATATCCCGGCAGGCCGAAACCACGCCCCGCGATCTTGACCTGGGTGGCGCCGACCAGGTCGGTGGTGATCGCCGTCGCTTCCCAGGCGTTGTCGATCGCGGCCGAACCGGCTGTCAACTGGTAATCGCCGCTGATGAAGAAGGCGGCCGGCCCGTCCGAGCCTGGGCGCGGGTCGATCGGGAAGACGAAGCCGGGCTGACCGATGTAGTTGCCCTGGTTGGCCAGAGCGGCTTGAGCCGTCGTGCCCAGCAAGGTCGGGCTGAACCCATTTCCCAGGTCATTGGTCGCCGCTGACTGGTCGGCATCGCCGGCGCCATTTCCATAGAACATGTTGTTTTGCAACGACACCTTGTTGGGAGTCTGCGAGTAGATCGCGTAACCGTTTCGGGAGGTCGTCTGGTCGTGGTTCTCCCAGAAGATGTCGCTGGCGACGTACGCTTGTTCCGGACTGACTGCCGTGTTGTTGAGCATCAGCCCGATGGTGTTGAAGGCGAAGTCGTCATTGATCAGGGTGGTGGGGCCGGTCGCCAGCGAGGTCGTGCCGGCGTCGGTGATGACGACGCCGTCGGTGTTGCCGATGATGCCGTCGTTGTAGATCTGCGGGAACATCGCTCCTGCGCCGCTGGTCGTCACCAGGATGCCGGTGCCGGCATCCAGGATGTAGTCCTTGTCGATCACGACGTTGGAGTTGGTAAGCTGGACGGCGACGGCGAGCGGGTTGATGTAGCCGATCGCCGGGTCAACGGCGAGCGGGCTGGCGATGGCGAACCCGGCGACCTCGGTGCTGAGCGATCCGAAGCTCTGGACATCCGTGGCTGAGATGGTCGCGTAGACCCCGGCCGGCACGGGGTTCTCGAACGGTGCCCGAATGACCGTCGCCAGGGCACTGCCCGTGCTGGTGGTGAAGACCGTCGCGTCGGTGCTGCTGGGGTCAGCGGAATAAAGCTTGATGAGCGGCTTGAGCGTGACCTGCTCGGTGTAGACGCCCGGCAGCACGGCCACCACGTCGCCGGGAACCGCGGCTGCTATCCCGGCGCCGATCGTGGGATACGGGTTGGTGCGATCGCCCAGCGGGGCGTTGGGATTGGTGACGTACGATGTGGCGCCCACGAACAGGTTCTTCTGGAGCGCCGGCACGTCGACCACGAACTGCACGCTGGCGGGAGTGGCGAGCGTGTTGCCGGCGATGTCGCGTACGGCATCGGCGCCGGTGTTGAGCAAGGTGACCTGATAGAGGTTGTTGGTGAGCGTGCCCTCGGTCGAGAACGTGATCTGCTCGGCCCCCTTGCCGCCGGTCCCAACGTCGAGGTAGGTGACGTTGATCGACGTGGGGTTGACGGGAATCGTCACGTCGTCCGCCGTGCCCAGAACGCCGTCGGGGCCGGCATTGATGACCTGAATCGACGCCGCCGTGAAGTGGGTCAGGTCGATGTTCTTGTTGGTCGTGAACGAGAAGATGACCTGGCCGTTAACGAGCGAGGTGATGATCTGCCCCTGGGTGGGGGCGGTGAACGTGGCCGTCGGCGCGGTCTTGTCCACCACGAAGGGCAACTGGGCGTTGGGGTCGGCCGGGTTCGATTCGTTACCGCTCTGGTCGACGATCCGCACCCGCGCTACGTAGTACCCGCTGTCGTCGCCGGGCAGCGGCGAGAGCTTGCCGTCCAATCCGACATTGTAGATCGGGAAGAGGTCGGGCAGAGGATTGGTGTCGGTGACGAGCCCCGTGTTGGCGCCATCGACACCCACGGTGACCTGGAACGTGCCGCCGGCCACGGAGGTCGCCGTGCCCGCGTCCTCCCGGATATACTGCGCGTAACTGCTCAGGCTGGCGGGAAGCTTGGTCGGGTCGAAGTAGGTCGTCTCGACGCCGTTGACCAGGAGCGTGATGCCGACGTCGATGTAGACCGTCTGGCCGGCCAGGGGCACCAGGGCGCCGTTGGGCTCGCTGATCGTGCCGTCGAAGGTCGGCTGGGCCGACGTCGTGATGTCGTCGCCCACGATGTTGGTGTCGCTGGCCGGGTCCATCTTGAGCGAGCCGGCCAGGATCGACGGCGGCGTGGTGTTGATGATGAAGCTGTCAAAGAAGTTGCCGCCTGGATAGCCGTCGCCCGAGGGAAGCGGAAGCTGCGCGCCGGTGGGACTGTCGCCGACGGTGTTTTCACCATCGAGCGCGATCCCTTGCGGGTTGGCGATGACCGGCGAGCCGCTGCCTAAGAGGGTAATCTGGTAAAGGTCGGTCGGCAGCGTGAGTCCGGCGGAGGCCAGGCTGATCACCAGGGTGTAGGTGGATGTGCTCGGGTCCGAGATATACGACAGCTTGCCGGCCAGGTTGATCGGCTGGTCGATTGGCGCGGCGGGGTTACTGCCCAGGTCGGTCAGGAGGACCGTGTTGGCGTTGATCGTGTTGGGATCGATCGGGCCGCTGAAGGAAACGTTGATCGTCCAGGGCGTCTGGTTGGTGCCGGCCGGGCTCGTGCCGAGGGTGTAGAAATCCACCGGGGCGGCGCCACTCGTGGGCGTTTCCGTGACGGCGGTCACTTCGGGCGGATAGAGATTCACATACTGATAGGCCCCGATGTCCATGAACGGGCTGCTGCCGTAGCCGGGGCCGGAACCCTTCTGGGGCGAGCGGATGTATCCCAGGATGTCGCGCTGGCCGGAGATCGGGGCATAGTTGTACGTACCCTCGGCCTGGGTTGCGTCCGAATAACCGTTCGGGTCCGTCGTGAGAGCGGGCGCCCATTCATCGGGGAAGCTAAAGAAGCCCGAGCCGGGCAAGGTGACGATCTGGCGCGGGTCCCCGACGAAGGAAAAGCCGCCAAGGATCAGATCTCGGCCCGGCATCTCGATCGGGTTGGTCAACGACGCGGGGTCGGTTCGCGTCTCGGTAATGACGCCGCCGTTCAAGGAGAGATCCGCGGTCGGATAGATCGCGTTGCCCGCCGGGAGCGGCCCGATTTCGCTCCGCGCCTGGTCGATGGCCGGCGAGGTCGGCTCGAGGTCGAAGTTGCCGGTCGATGCACTCACGAATTGCGGGTCGGCGTTGATGGAGTTCACGTTGCCGGCGAAGTCGCCGTCGTCGGTCGTGACCAGGATGTTCTGAGCGTCGCCGAAGTACAAGTTGTACTGGAGCTGGCTTTCCGCGGCCTGGCCCTGGATGTTGACGGCAACTTGCGACGAATCGTCGAAGATGTTGTTCATCGCCATGACGTTGACACTGGCGTTGGGGTTCATGCCGTCGTACTGAGGCGAGATGGTCTGGATCGCGAAGGGGTCGTTGTAGAAGGTGTTGTTGACCAGCACGGCGACGAAGCCGCTGTTGAGGTCAGTCGGAAAGGTGTCGACCGGGTTGGAGTTGATGTGCACACCTTGTCCCGAGTTGGCGATCGTGTCATTGTACATGTAGAGGAAAACAGGCTCGCCGACCGTGCTGCTGCGCACCGGCGGCGGGATGATTTGATTGTTGGTGCCCACCCAGGTGCGGGTCAGCGCGGCGAGCGCCTCGGAGTGCGCGAAGACGGCGGCATCGGAGAATTCATCGAGGTTGGAGTCGGAGATCGTGAACATCATCGGCGAGTTGAGCTGAGTAACCGGCGACGGGTAGCCGTTCTTCACGTCGAACCAGTCCCCCGTGCCTCCGACGTCGATCAGGCCGCCGCCCTGAATTTCGATGCGGGTCATGTAGCTGATGTCGGCATTGTCGACGCGGCTGCCATCCATCGGGTTGGTCGGGTCGTATTCGGTCATCGACAGGCCGCCGATGTAGATGTAGCCGCCGTCGCCGGGCTCGGGCGTGGTCAGGTCCAGCGTCTTGCCCGCCAGATTGGCGCGATACTGCTCGACCGGGGCCGAGTTCCAGATGTCGTCCATCTTCACGCCGCGCACCGTGGTGCCGACGCTGCCATCGCGCAGCGAGGTGATGATCACGGGAACCCGCTGCTGGCCGGTCGTTTGATTTCCCGGGATTCCGAGGATTCGCAGCGCGGAGCCGACACCAGGATCCAGGAGCGGGCTGCCCGGCGGATCCACGCCGTCTTCGACGCCGAGGAGGAACCCTGCCCCAGCGTTTTCCGCGGACGGAACTCCCGTGGATCCGTAAGTGCCCAGGCTCCCGGCGCCGTTCGGCGTCTCGTCATTGTACAACTTCACGATGACCGACTGACCCGGGCTGGGGATGGTCTCGCCATCGGCCAGCAAGGTGCCGGGGAGCGCGGCCTGGATCGTGAGCGAGACCGTGGGCGCGGGAACAGTGGTATATTCCGTGAGATTGGGCACGGGCATCACGGCGGGGTCCAGCAACTCCGTGAAGGAGTCGGGCCCGAGGACGATCGTGCCCTTCACGACGTACGTGATGTCGGTCAAGTCCCAGAACGGTGTCAACGGTCTGGTTCACTACGCCCGTACCGAGGATGGCCTCGACTGGTCCGAGGTAAGTCCCGTAATTCGCCGTGTACAGGTAGGCTCGGCTCGTGGTGACGAGCAGTCCGTCGATCCCGTTGTTCTGCATCACGTTGCCGCGGAAGAAGGGATGTCCCGAGAGCAGCGGCCGCGTTGGATCGCCGGCCAGGAGCCCGTTGGGCTCGATCTGCATCGCCGCGTCGAAGTTGTCGTAGAAGTTGTTATTGGTGATGTAGATGTGCGATCCGAGGGTCTCGAGTGCGGTTGGCGGCAAGTTGAACGTGGTGAAGTTGGTGATGAATGCCAGCACCGACTGCGACGGGATCGTGAAATCCTGGGTATTGACGGAGCCGCCGCCGTACTGGAACGTGGCCGCGTTGATGACGGCGATGCCGCCGCTCTGGATGCCGACGCTTCCCCACATCGACGGCCCCGGAGTGGGCGTGGTCAATTCGCCGGTGACGTTGATCGGGTTGGGGACGAGCATCGTCGTGGCCGTGTCGTCGAGGATCGAGGTGAAAAGCACATGGGGGTCGGCGGCTGATTCTTCGACGAAGCCCGGCGACAAGGGGCTGTAGTCGTTGCCGGGGCTTTGATCGTAGCCGTTGATATAGGAGCGCGACCCCACATTCAAGCTCGATCCGGGGTTCAAGACGTCGAGCCCCGAGCCCCTGTTGAACTTGAGCATCACGCCCGGCTGGATGTAGAGCCGGTTGGTGACCCACTGCGTCAGCCCGCCGGTATTCACCAGCAGTTCTTGCCCGACGATGAGCTGAGCCAGCACCACATAGGGAAGGGGCTCGAAGAGGGTGTAATTGAGCGAACCACCCAGAGTGCTGGGATTGGTCGGATACGGTACCGCGTTGGTCGGCTCGATGAAGCCGTTGGCCTCGGACATCAGCCAGATGGCATTGAGGCTGTTGTCGCGGACGGTCACCTGGCGGACCAGGATGCCGCGGGCCGTGTCGTCTTCGCGTAAGGAGTCGTAGTCGACGCCGATGGCGGCCTCGGTGCCGCCGGTGCCGCCGGTGTCGGTGATCATGTCGTTGGTGACCATCGGCCGCGAGTTGAAGGCGGTGATCGCGCTATAGAAGTTGCTGGTGGCCTGCGGGACGGCGCCGCCGCCGTAGCGGATGTTGGTGAAGTTGATCAGACGACATGGCGTCGTCGGCGCCCGAGATCGCGGGTGCACCGTTTGCGCCCACCAGGATGCCGTCGACCGGGAAACTGACCTGCTGCGACGGAATGGCGTCGTCGTAGCTGCGGAAAACGATCCCGCCCCAATCGCCGGCGTGGGGCGTGGTGTTGGGGTTGTTGTTGGTGGGGCCGCCGATCGAGGCGTCGTTGTAGGAGGTGAAGTTGACCGGCAGGGTCGGGGTTCCCAGGGACTGGAGCGCGCTGCCCTGGTTCTGCACGAAGAGGTCGGCGTTCTGGAGCTTGATCGTCGACCCGGCGGCGAAGACCAGAAGCGTGTCGAACGGTACCGACGCGCTGCCGTTGTTGATCGTCGCATTGGGGCCGGCCGGGGCTTGCAGCGAGAAGGTCGCCTGCGTCACCACGCCGGTGATCGGGTTGCGCTGGGGAATGCCAGGCAGGGCCACGACGACGACCGGACCGCCGAGCTGCGTCGTGCCTTGCACCGCGAAGGAAAGCTGCGAGGCGGCGTAGAGCGCCGACTGCTCGAACAGGCCGTCGCCGCTGCGGTCGTAGGCGACGTTGAAATTGCCGGGCTGGTAGAAGAACGTGCTGTTCAAGCCGCCGTTGGGATCGTGGGTCGGATTGGCCGGGGCCGTATTGGGGTCGCCTTCGGGCGCCAGCACCGGATAGGGCTTGGCCATGCTGCCGTCGGAGAGCGTGCTGGGCAGGAGCGGGTTCTCGACATAATCGGGCCGCGCGAAGACCACATTGCCGTAGTTGACGACGGTGAAACCCGTCATGAACGCGCCGCCCGGAACGCCATCGCCGCTCATGTCGGTGCGCGATTCACGCCGCTACTGAGCAGGTCTTGATACTCCGGCAAGCTGGGAAAATCAGGGCTCGGCACCGCGGTTTGATTTCCCAGGTTTTCGCCGTCGAGCTGATTGTCGTAGATGTCGTAGATGCGGGTGTCGATGTTGCCGGGCTCGACCTGGTTGGGGATGTAGACGCGGTAGTTGTCCGCCGAGAGCGTCGCGCCGGATTGAGCTGCAACACCAGGCGATTGCCCGAGCCGCCCGCCTGAACCGGGACGGACGTCTGGGTCTGGGCGTTGTAGTTGTAAAGCGTGACGGTGTAGTTGGCGAGAACGGTGAACCCCCCGCTGCCCGTGCTGCCGCCCGTGCTGCCCAAGCCGGCTTCGCCGAGATTGCCGAAATCGCCGTCGGCGGGATCGCCGGCGCCGTTGGCCGAGGCGATGAGCTGGACGTCGTTCGTGTAGTCGATGGGCTGGCCGAGCGAGTTCGAGTAAGGCAGAAGCGTCGAGAAGTCGAGCACGACGGCCGTTGGCGGCGCCGACACGTTGTCGCGCGTGTTGGTGCCGCCGGCGGGGGGCAGCTCGTAGTACGACTGAGGCCCGCCGACGACGGTCGAGCCGTTCGAGCTGTACGTGCTCTCATAGGCCATGCCGGTGATGTAGACCGGCGTGGGCTGGACGTCGAAGTTGATGACGAAGTCCTTGGTGCCCTCGCCCGGAACGGTGACGTCATTCAAGGGGTTGCCGGCCGCGTCGGTCAAGCCGGGATACTGGAGCTCGGTCGTGTGAGCGATGAATTCGTACTGGCCGGCGGGCAACCCGGCCGCGAAGGTCACGTCAACCCGGCCGGTGTACTCGACGACGTACGTGCCGGTGGGGTCGAGGACCGTGTTGGTCGGAACGAAGGTCGCCGTCGCGATGTACTGCGACTCGTCCATGTCGTTCTGACTGAGGTTGACCAGCGAGTAGTTGCTGATATTCGCCGCCGTGGCCGGATTGAGGGCGTCGAACACCACCTGGCTGGGGGTCCCGAAGGGGGCGTCGAACGGATTGACCGGGTCCACCGCATAGAGCGAGAGGTTCGTGAGCGTCGAGACCTCGGTGATGTTGGGCAGCGGGCCGTTGGGCAAGGGCAGAAGCGCGCCGCCGGGCAAGAACGATGCGCCCGTGATCTGGGGCGGAGTCAAGTCGATGCGGAACGCGTCCTGCTTGGTGGAGGAGTATCCCGGCAGGGGGGGCTCATCAGCCTGACCGACGACCACCGCCTGCACGACCTGGAAGCCTTCGGGGAGAGGCTGCGGCGCGGTGAAGGTGAAGCCGCCGTTGGCGTCGGTGATCACCTGAAGGTCGTAAAAGCCCGAGAAGCCGCGGCCGCCGCTGCCGATGCCGAGCGTGATATCGCCGTCATGAATCCCGCCGAACTCGATGTAGACGCTGAGGTTGGCGACCGTACCCGGGAATGTCGAGTAGACCTGGCCGACGAAGTTCGGCTCGGTAACGCTCGTGTTCTGATCGCCGATGATGCCCGTGTCATTAGTTGCCGTCGGGGTGAGCACGAAGGTCGTGATCACAGGCGCCTGGAGCTGCTCGAAGCCCAGGTTCTGGATGAAATCGGCGGGCTCGCCGTTGGCGCCCGAGGGGAACGTGCCGGTGAAGTTGCCATCCAGGGGGTTGCCGACGATGTCGGTGACGCCCGTGGCGCCCTTGGCCGTCGGCGACAGGACGACGATCGCATAATTGTCGGAGGGCAGCTCGGTCTGGGGCAGGGCGCTGTAATTGAGCGTGACCGTGTTGGTCGTGGTGTTGTAGCTGATGGTCGTGCGCGGATCGGAATTGAGGTTGATGTAGCTTGAAAGGTTGGCCGCGGTCGGCGGCCAGGTCGCCGCGGTGCCCTGGCGGATCACGAAGATGTTGCTGAGCGTGGCGGTGGACGGGTCGATGGCCTTGCTGAAGGTGATCGCCACCTGGCGGCCCGTGATGCTGGTCTTGGTCACGACCGGGGCCGTGATATCGGCGAGCGTGAACTTGATCGGTCCGGAGGGAACCAGGTCCTTGCCGTCCTCGGACTGCACGGGAGCGCCGGTCGCGGGGCTCTGGATCGAGAAGGTGTAGGCGCCGTTGGCCAGCGTCCCCGCGGGCTTGCTGAAGCTGAACGGCCACTGGATGATGGTCGGGTCCGTCGGGTTGTCGACCGCGATGGGGGCACCCACGATCACTTTGACGCCCACGGGCTCGCTCGTGAAGGTCAGGACCGGAGCCGCGGCGCCCAGGACCGTCGAGAAGTTGACCGGCTTGTTGAAAGTGACGGTGATGGCGCTCGGGGTGACGGTCACCGTCGATCCATTGGCAGGAATCGTGGAGACGACCCGGAGCAGATCGACGGCATTGATCGCGCTGATGGCGTTGATCAAGCCGTAGCCCGCCCACACGTCATAGCCGGGAGGCGCGCCGTTCATCGGCTCGGCCGAGTCGATCAGCCCCTGGCGGATCTGAGCCGGGGTCAGGCCGGGTACCTTTTGAAGCATCAGGGCTGCGACCGCCGCGGCGTTCGGGGCCGCCGACGATGTTCCGAAGAAGACGGGGAGGGCCTGCTGATTGGCGGGAACGAGGTTGGCCGAGCTCGCTGGCTCACCCGGGAAGGGAGGGTTGCTGGTGTCCAGGAAGAAACCGGGCTCGAAGAACGAGGTATTGCCGCCATCAGGCGCCGTGACCACCGGGTTCTGCACGTCCAGCGGCGTGGCGAGCGGAACGCCGGCCGTGTTGAAGACGGTGAGTGTCGGGCCGGACGAGCTGAACGGCTCGGAAGCCAGCGGGCTTTGACCCAGATACGGGGCTGGCGCCCACCACGGCGTCGCGCCCGACACCGATCGTGTTGACGTCCGAGGCGTGACCGAACGAGCTGGGATAGGAGGTGCCCCCGGCGGTACCGTACTGGGTGCTGACCGTGACGGCACCGTTGGTGTCGTTGAAGCCGGCGAATTCGATGTGGCCGGGACTCGACCCGGAAACGACCTGAACGGCGACGTAGTACTGTCCCGCGTTGGGAATCTCGATGAACTGCCACGGCTGCTGGACGGCGACGTTGTTCTGGTTCTGGTTCGGTCCGACGACGACATTTCCCTGCGCATCGAGGATGTAGATGTTGACGTTCGAGGTGACAACGCCGGGCGAGCCGGACGGCTCCTGGAACTGGTAGGGCTGATCGTACTGGAACGAGATCAAGGCGTTGGCGATCCCCGTGGTGATGGGCAGCAAGAGGTTGGTCGCGCCGGCGGGGTTGAAGTTCATGAAAGTGCCCGAGCCAATGTTCGGGATGTTGCCGCTGGCGGCGCGGAATTGCGACAGGTAGCCGCTATCGGGCCCCTCGTTGCCGGCGGCGCTGAAGTAGGTCACGCCCTTGGCGGTGACCGTGTCGACGGCTTGCGAGACGATGCCGCTCTGGAACATGGGCTCGTCGGCATAGCCGACGTCGTCGACGATGATCTGGGAACCGGCCGCGGCGAGCGACTCGATGTTCGAGCCGAAGGAAAGCTCGTCGATGAAGGCGGTCGCAAATTCAAGGTTGGCTCCGGGCGCGATGTCGTGGATGTTTTCGAGCATCGCCCGGCCTTCGTCGGTCGGCGCGTCGGGATCGTCCTGGATCACATCGACGGGATTGTTGGGGTTCAAGTCACCCGTGCCGTACGACTCCGACAGGCCGCCGTTGTATTGATTGACGCTCGTCGACAAGACGCCCATCGTGACGCCCGTGCCGTCAACGTTGAACTGGGTGCGCGCGACGTCAGCGAACAACGATGTTTCGGCTTCGTTGTAGGCGATCCCCTGATATTCCTGGTAGGCCAGCGGCGTGTACTGGGCCGAACCGCTCTGGATCTGCGGCATCCCGGCGATGGTCGGCAACGCACTCATCGGTACGTAGCCATCGACCATTCCATAGTAGGCGCTCGATTCCACGACCTGCATTCCCAGGTCGGTCAACTGGGTGACGAACTGGTTGAAGTCGCCTCCCAGGCTCTTGAGCTGGACGCCCACCAGTCCATTCTGGAATTCGATCGTCGGAAACTCAGCGGCGACCTCGGCCGTGTTGCCGCCGCTCTCGATGAACGCCTTGTAAATGTTGACCAGCCCGACCCCCAGGTTGGCCATGGGGCCGTTCTGGGCGTCGAACAGGTTCGTATCCGTGGGCGTCCACAGCGGGGCTGGGATCGCAGTCGGCCCCATCGTCGTCGTCAAGAGGCGCCTGGTCTCGAGAAACTCGATACTGGGGCGGCCATATCGCCTCTCGTTTCGGTGGCCCTGACCACGCCTGGGCCCTTTGTTCCGACCGAATGCCTTGAAGCTCGCCATCGACAGACTCCCAGCTAAGCTTGTGAGCTTCGACCCGACGGCAACGGCCCAGAGGACACGCTTCCGCGCGAGGTCACGGCTCCCGTACAATCAAGGTGACTCAAAACTATCCGCAATGCAACCGCGGACCGGCCAGAGACCGTGCGCCGCGGCTAACGAATATCAGCTTCAGAAATGCCAGCCTCGCTCCAAGGCATCGATCGCGGTCCATCAATCCCTACCTGTAAAGATAAGCAAGCGACTGGAGTTTTGGGTCCAATCATGCACGCAGTCAATCATTACAGCATTGACTCCGTTCGTCAAGCCCCGAATTTCAAGAATTCGATGTGGTGGGAGTCGAGGGTGGGAAGCAGGGCGAATCCCGGGGGCCGCGCGAAACGCGGAAATTGAGTCAGTAGGAGTTTGTCCTCTGGAATGAAGAAGTCAAACGTTGTCTTTCCGGAACGGACTTTTTGGAGAAGCAATGCTCTCGTTACTCCAAGCGTTGGATTTAGCCTTGCAGCATGTTCAAAGAGGCCAGTTGCAGGAGGCAGAGCAGCTTTACCTTCAGATCCTTCGAGCGGATCCGAACCAGGTTGATGCTTTGCATTTTCTCGGGATCATCGCCGGTCAGACGGGCAGAGACAATCTGGCTATCGATTACCTCAATAGGGCCCTGCGTCTGAAGCCGGATTTGGCCGGGGCGCACAACAACCTGGGAAACGTGTTTACTGGACAAGGTAACTTGCTGGAGGCCGTCTCCAGCTATGAGCGGGCGCTGCGTCTGAAGCCGTACTATTTCGAGGCCCGCTGCAACCTGGGAAATGCCCTGCGAGCGCAGGGGCGGCTGGTCGAGGCGGTGGCCAGCTTGCAAGAGGCCCTGCGCCTCCGGCCCGACCATGCCGGGCGCACAATAACCTGGGCATTGCCTTGCAGGGCCTGGGCAACCTGGCCCTTGCGGTGGCGAGTTATCAACAAGCCGTGCGGCTCAAGCCAGAACTTTGTCGAAGCCCACATCAATCTCGGCGCCGTCCTCAAGGAGCAGGGCCTGCTCGATGACGCTCTCACCGTCTTTCGCACCGCGCTCCGGCTCAATCCCGACGCTGCCCAGATTCACAGCCACGTCGTTTTGACGCTGCATTACCATCCCAGTTACGACGCCAAGGCGATTCTTGAAGAATGCCGGCGCTGGAGCGAGCAGTACGCCGATCCCCTCAAAACCTCCATCCTGCCGCATACCAATCTTCCTGATCCGGAACGCAGACTGCGCATCGGCTACGTCTCACCCGATTTTGGCGAGCGCCACGTCGATTGCTTCTTTACGATTCCTCTTCTGTCGAACCATGATCACCGGCAATTCGAGATCTTCTGCTACGCCGACGTGGCACGGCCGGATGCCCTGACCGAGCGGTTGCGTGGCCAAGCCGACGTCTGGCGCAGCAGCGTGCGGCTCTCCGACCAGCAGCTCGCCGACCTGGTGCGCAGCGATCAGATCGACATCCTGGTCGACCTGAAATTGCATACTGGCCAACAACCGGCTACTGGTTTTTGCCCGCAAGCCGGCACCGGTGCAGGTCGCCTGGCTGGGATATCCCGGTACGACGGGGCTGTCGACCATCGACTACCGTCTGACCGATCCCTACCTCGATCCACCGGGACTTTTCGACGCGTGCTATTCGGAAGAATCCTTCGCCCTGCCGGACACTTTCTGGTGCTACGACCCTCTGACCGACAGAGCCGCCGGTCAATCCGCTTCCCGCTTTGGAGAGTGGCGTCGTCACGTTTGGCTGCTTGAACAACTTTTGCAAGGTCAACGACGGAGGCCTGGCGCTGTGGGCGCAGGTGCTCCGGGCGGTGCCGCGATCGCGCTTGCTGCTCTTGGCACCAACCGGCCACGCGCGGGAGCACGTGCTCGCCCGCCTCGAGCAAGAGGGGATTGCTGCTCCGCGCGTCGAGTTCGCCGACAAGCAGTCGCGGCGGGAATATCTCGAACTGTACCACCGGATCGATCTCGGCCTGGATCCCGTGCCTTGCAACGGGCACACCACCAGCCTGGACGCATTCTGGATGGGCGTTCCGACGCTGACCTTGGTGAGCAAGACGACAGCGTTCGGACGTGCAGGCTTTAGCCAGTTGTGCAACTTGGGCCTCAAGGAGCTGGCGGCGGAAACACCAGAGCAATACGTGGCGCTGGCGGCCGATCTAGCCGGAGATCTGCCCCGCCTCCGGGAATTGCGTGGCACGTTGCGGCAGCGGATGCTGTCTTCGCCTTTGATGAACGCCAACCGCTTCGCGCGCCATGTGGAGCAAGCCTACCGCGAGATGTGGCGCAAGTGGTGCGAGCAGACAAAGCCGGCAGAAGCCAGTAAGACAATTCATGCAAAACAGGGGCTGTGAACGTGACGATCGGCCAAGCCGAAGTTGTGCATCAGTTGTTTCCGGCCGTGCCGGTGCCCTTCCGCCGTTCGAGGCGGATCGATCCAGCCGCTCTGGATCGCTACGCCGCCTGGATGGCCGAACAGCCCGTTGGCGGCGTGGCCGTCTGGCGCACACTGGCCGCGGTCTTTTCTTGACCGATCAGGAGCGCGAAACGGTGCTTTTGGCCTGGCGGCGTGCCCTGCCGGCCGGCCGGATGATCATCGCGGCCGCGGGGGCGGTAGCCGGCGAGCCGGGCGTCACCGCGGCGCTCCAGTCGGCCCGGGCCATGGCCGCCCAAGCGGCCGATCTGGGAGCGGATGCCCTGCTGGTGCATCCTCCAGTTGCCTTTCGCGACCGGCCAGACCGCGACACGATCCTGGTTGATTACCACGCCACGATCGCCGAAGCCGGTCTGCCTCTCGTGCTATTCTACCTCTACGAAGCCGCCGGCGGCATCTCGTATTCCCCCCAAATCCTGGCCGAGCTGCTTGCCCGGCCGGAAGTCATCGGCATCAAGGTGGCCACCCTTGAACGGGTGATGACCTTCCAGGACATCGTCCGTCAGGTTAACGAGCAGGCTCCGTCCAAGCTCATCATCACCGGCGAGGACCGGTTCCTGGGCTACAGCCTGATGTGCGGGGCCCAGGCCGCACTCATCGGCATGGCAGCCGCCTGCACGGCGCTACAGGCCGACATGCTCCGCAGCTACTGGACCGGCCAGGCCGATCGGTTCCTCGCCCGCAGCGCCGCGGTCGATGACCTGGCGCAGACCACGTTCATTGCCCCGATGGAGGGCTATATCCAGCGCATGCTCTGGTGCCTGGTCCACCAGGGAATCATCCCGGCCGAGGCCGCTTTTGACCCATGGGCACCGAGGCTGGAGGCGGCGGAGTTCGAGCGGATTGGAGAGTGCGTGAAAAGAGTGGGGAGTGGGGAGTGGGGAGCGGGGAGGGAAGAGCGCGGAGTGGGGAGTAGGGAGTAGTCAGTGGCGAGTTGGGAGTAAGGCGTTGCGCGACAATAAGTGTCGCCTTTCGCGGTGCGAAAGACTACTCTTTCCGTGACTTCTTTCCGCCCAGATCCTAAGGAGTGAAAAGCGATGGCGTTACAGAATTACCGGGAGGTGGAAGTGTGGCAGAAAGCCATGACCTTGGCCGTGGACTGTTACGGGGTCACAAGGGAATTTCCCCGGGCCGAGTTGTTCGGGCTAACGAGCCAGATTCGCCGGGCGGCTGCCTCGATCCCAGCGAACATCGCCGAGGGGCAAGGGCGTCAGAATGGAAGGGCGCTGTACAACAAAATCCCGGGTTTCGCCCCGCAGGGGCAGCAACAAACCAGCCCAGGGCAACGCCCTCGTCGTTCCGCACAAGTTTTCGTCATTCTGGACAATTTAGGAAATACAGAGAATATCATGTGATATTGCCAGTCTGGAACATCCGGGTTAGCTTCTCCCCACCTGGCACGACGCACAGGCCGGAGAGCCCGCCGCTCGGTCTTCGCCATCGGATGGTCCTATGCAAGAATGGATTCTCCAAGAAGCGGCCACAGCCGACTTCAGTGACGAGCGCCTCGACCGACGATTTCGGATCGTCCTCGATACGATGAGCGAAAAGCCGTCCCTGAAATTCCCCGCCGGCTGCAATGGCGGCAAGGAAATGGAGGCGGCCTACCGATTCCTCGACAACGATAAGGTCGAGAAGGAAAAAGTCTTCGCCCCGCACCTGAGCGCCACCTTGGAGCGAATCCGCGCGGAAAAGGTTGTGCTGATTCCTCAGGACACGACCGAACTCGACGTCACTCGGCCTAACGAGATCATGGTGGGAGCTGGACCGCTTAACGACGAGTCGCGCGTGGGGTTTTTCGACCATGCGCTCCTCGCCTACACGCCCGAGGGGGTCCCACTGGGGGTGGTTGCGGCGGAGATTTGGGCGCGGGACTTCGACGGCTTCGACAAGAGCGCCGACCAAAAGCGGGCCGAGCGCCGTGCCAAGTCGATCGAAGAGAAGGAGAGCCATCGCTGGCTGGCGGGATACCGCGAAGCGTGCCGCGTTGCGCAGGAGCGCCGGACACGCTCGTCGTTTGTCTCTCCGACAGCGAGGGGGACATCTATGAGTGCGTCTTGGAGGGCCAAAAGGAAACGGACGGTCCCAAGGCCGATTGGATTTTTCGGGCCTGTCAGGACCGCGCCTTGATCGTGGACGACGGCGCGCCCCCCGATTGCCCGACGAAGCTGCGTGCTCGACTTGCGAGCACCCCGATCCTCAGCCACCTGACGGTTCATGCCCGAGAGCGGCAGCCCAAATCGAAGGACAATCGCAAACGGAAGCAAGCCCGAGAGGCGCGCACGGCTGAACTGACGGTTCAAGCGGCGCGGGTGAAGCTGCGCGGGCCCGACCGTCCGGGAGGTAAGCTGCCCGACATCGAGGTCAACTGCGTGCTGGTTACCGAGCCCAACCCACCCGAAGGTGCAGAGCCGATCGAATGGGTGCTGCTGACCAGTTTGCCGATCGATACGGTTGAGCAAGTGCTCACAATCATCAAATTCTACTGCGGCCGTTGGGGGATCGAGATCTATTTCCGGATTCTCAAATCCGGCTGCAAGGTCGAGGAGTCCCAGTTGCATACTGCCGAGCGATTCTTGCCCTACCTGGCGTTGTGCATGATCGTCGCGTGGCGTATCCAGTACCTGGTGATGCTTGGCCGGGAATGCCCGGATCTGCCCTGTGACATTGCTTTCGACGACGATGAATGGAAGACGGCGTACGCGGTTGTCAAAAACCAACCGCCTCCCAAGAAACCTCCGTCGCTCAAAATGATGATCAGTCTGGTGGCATCGTTGGGAGGGTACCTGGGACGCAAGGGAGACGGGGAACCCGGGCCGAAGGCCCTTTGGGTCGGCCTCCAGCGTTTGACAGATCTGGTCCGCGGATGGCGCGCTTTCGCCCGGCACGGCGACGTCCAAGCCGATGCGGTTCCGGCAGCCGAGCCACCGGCAGGCCAGCCACCGGGCTGAGTGTCGGTTTTGCGTCCGGCCTGACCTGGGGCTGATCGCGCCGGCGGCGGATGGGCTGCTTTCAACCAAAAGTTGCACCACCCTCGGCGAATTAGCCAAACCCCTCACCCCTCCTGACAAGCCCGACCGTCTGGCGCGCGGCCAACATCGCCTGGGCCACAGCCTTTGCGCGCCGCCACGGGCGTGGCCACGCTCCGCGTTCATACCACCGGGTCCCATTCCGCGCCCACCTGTTCGGTTCGGGATCTTTGAAGCGGGGCTCCGCGGCCCGCGCGAACTTGTGTGGAACGACGAGGGCAACGCCCTGGGAAACGAAGGGAAACCGCCATACACCGGAGCTCTGAAAGGGCGTCACAACCGAAAGGGCCTCGATGTCCCAATCGCTCGTGAAAAACCTGACCCATCTTGTCTATAGCACGAAGAGCCGTCGCCCCTGGCTTCTCACGCAACACCGCGACCGACTGTTCGCATATCAGGCGGGAATCTTCCAGGAATGGGATAGTCCAGCGCTCGCGATCGGAGGCGTCGAGGATCACGTCCATGCGTTGTTCGCCCTTTCCAAGAATCACGCGCTGAAGAAGATGGTCGAGGAGGTGAAGAAGGGAAGCTCGAAGTGGATGAAGATCGACGGACCGAAGAACGGCGACTTTCAATGGCAAGCCGGGTATGCTGGATTCTCCGTCAGTCAATCGAATCTGAGCGCGGTGAAACGGTACATCGAAAATCAGGAAGAGCATCACCGGAAGATGACGTTTCAAGATGAGCTCCGCGAGTTGCTACGACGCCATGGGATCGAGTTTGACGAGCGGTATCTCTGGGACTGAGTGAAGTTGTGTCGCCCTTTCAGGGCAGGGAATGGGTGGTTGAAGCGGCCCCAGGGCGATGCCCTGGGCTGGTATGTTGCGGCCCCTCCGGGGCGAGAAGTCCCAGGGCGATGCCCTGGGCTGGTATGTCGCGGCCCCTCCGGGGCGAGAAGTCCCAGGGCGATGCCCTGGGCTGGTATGTCGCGGCCCCTCCGGGGCGAGAAGTCCCAGGGCGATGCCCTGGGCTGGTATGTTGCGGCCCCTCCGGGGCGAGAAGTCCCAGGGCGATGCCGTGGGCCATTTGGTTGCAGCCCAGTCGGAGCGCGGAGCCTCGCCGTGCCGGCGTGGGCGATCGCGTGTGCGCATCTCTGGAGCTTGCCGCTGTGCCCCCCAGAAACTCCCCCCGTCCTCACCTCTTGCCGCCAACCCCAGACGTTCCGCCGGAGCTACAGGCGCAAGTGCGCCACGACCACGACCGCTTCGCCCGCGAGGGGCTGCCTTCCGACCTCGATCGTTACCTCCGAGAGGCGTATTCTCTGGACATGACGGCGTCGTATGCCGGAATTCCCTTGCGGAACCCGTGGGGAAAGGCATCGGGGCAGCTCTCGCTGAATCGTGCCCAGGTCGAGGAGGACGCCCTGGCGGGGCTGGGTCTTGTCGTGCTCAAGACCGTCATCGCCCAGGACCTGGAGGGCCGCCAGACGATGGCCGCGTGGGCCGTGAAGGAAACGAAGCTGGTCGCCGAGCCCATCACCAGCGCGCTCACCGGCGCCAAGGGCTGGACCATCACCTGGAAAGGCCGAGGGTGGTGGCAGTCGTTCGAGGAGTATCTCGACCTGGTACGCCAGGCTGTCTCCGTCGGGCGCGAGCACAACATGCTGGTCGTGCCCTCCGTCAAGTATCACCTGCCGGCTCCGGGTGAGACTGTGTGGCGCACCGATGAATATGCCATGACGACTCGTGCGCTCCTGGAGGCGTTTCAAGCCGGCGGCGGAGGCGCTCTCATGCCGATCGAGAAAGACTTTTCGCCGACCCTGGCCGGCTCGGACCGCGCCGGCCAGCGGGCGATCGTTCTCGAATGGCTCAGGCGCGTACCCGACTTGATCCGATCGGCCGCACCGCCGGGCGGCCGGGTGAAGGCCGGCCTCAAGCTATTCAACAGCCTGGACACCGACGAATTTCAACTGGCGATGCTGGCGGAGGTCCATCGATCGCCGGCGCGGCCCGACTTTCTGATCTACGCCAATCGGCTGTTTGATCCCGATCGGGTTTTCGACGGAACGAAGGGAGTCGCTTACGGCGGGCCCGATCTGAGCGACCGGAACTTGCGGCTGCTCGGAGCGCTGCGAACGGCTCAAGCGCGCGGGGAGATGGACGCGCCACCCATGGAGATCAGCGGCACCGGCGACATTCATTCGGGACGGATCGCCGTCGAATACCTCCTGCGCGGCTGCACGAGCTTTCAAATTCACACCTTGTTTCAGCTTCCGGCGAGTGAATTCGCCATGCGGCCGGGGTCGAAGGTCGAGCGGGCGTTGCACCGGCTCTACTTCGACCCGGCGGACGGCTTTATCCTCTGGGCGATTCACGCCGCCAACCGCATCGGACTGGGAGCTCGGGGTCGAATCGTGCGCTTTCTCGACCTTGCGGAGCGGGGCGCCCGCTCAGCACTACTCCCGCGGGACCTCGATCCCGAGGCGCCCTAGCGCGGCGATCAATTGGGGAGTTCCCGAGTACACGTGCCCGCTCATCCCGGCCTGGCGCGCCGCTTTTATGTTCTCATCAACGTCATCCACAAAGACACACGAGGCAGCCGGCACGCCAGCCGCAAGGGCGCACGCCCGATAGAATTCCGCCGCGGGCTTCATGACGCCCACGTCATGCGAAAAGATCATCCGGTCGAAATGATCCAGCGTCGCCGCGAACTGGCGGCGATAGTGCTGGGAATGGAGGATGTTGGTATTGGATCCCAGCACCAGTGTGTACCCTCGCGACTTGAACCAGGGGATCAGGCCGGCCAGCGATTCGTTGAGCCAGAAGATGTCGTTCCAGGCCGCGACGAATTCCTCGTAGGGAACCAAAAGCCCGCTCATGGCCATCGTTTGCTCGGCAAACACGCGCGCCCCGATCCGGCCGCACTCGAACTCGACCAGGAGGTCTCTGAAGCCGCGTTGCAACAGCAATCCTGCAAACTGCATCCCGTTCATGCCCAGCCTGGGCGCAAAGTGCTCATAAACTTTCATGTGATCAAAGAAGCCGATCACGTTGCCGAAGTCGAAGATCAGTGTGGGTAACGGCATGTATGCTCCTCTTTCAATGACCCGATGCCCCAGAGCGCAACCGAGCCACAGCGGAGTTACTCGTTTAACTCGGAGCCAGCGGCGACGGCGTTCGCTGCTCCAATCTAAACGGTCGCCGTCGCCTTTGGCTCCGGGTTAAACTCGGTTTGCCTCCCAGGATTTGTGCAGGTCGCGACGAATCCGAGCGCTCGTAGAACAAGGACGGACCACGAACTCACCTTTCCCCCGAGCCGATTGCGGCAAACTCCTTCCAGACCTTGGGATTGATCGTCGGCACGACCAGGGTGACGCTGCCGTCCAAACGGAGCATGTTGACTCCGCGAGTGTGGCCGCTCGAAGCTCCCATGGAGGCGGTCTGTCCATCGCGGGCGATGCAGGAGGGCCGGCCGCCCGGAACGAGGGCGTGATTATACAAAGTCGAGCGGTACTCGCCTATCCGCCACGAAGAGCCCGCGTCGCCTCGCCATACCGAGCGACCAACGGGCGGCGGACACCCCGTCGGAGATACGCGATCGGGAACGAGCTGGTAGGCGGCGAGGCTGGCAATGCCGTTCTCACGATCGCCGACGAGCCGTTCGGAGAAACCCGCGGTATAGCTCAGGCCGTCGGCGGCTTCGATCGCCGAGAGGGCCAGCGAGCGACCCGGCGCGAAAGGACCGTTGTTGCCGTCGGGCGAGTCGCCCGTCGCCGCGCGATAACTCACAGGCGCCAGAAACCGGCCCGCCAGCGCGGATGGGTCGCTCTGACACACGAAGCCCGGAACCGCCGTTTCGCCCGGGACCTCACCAGGGCGCGGCTGCGGTGCTTTCTTCCGGTCCGTCAGCTCGGTGAAATCAGGGAGTGCGAGTGACTCGAGGAGAGTCCGCAGCGGGCCGGCGGTGGCACCCGCATCGGCTGCCGGGGACTGATCGTCAAATCCCGCGTGCAGGCCGACCTGCGGGAGGTGATTCTGGAACTGGTCGTAGAGTGCCAGTGCCATGCCGATCTGCCCGAGATTACGACGGCAGCCTACCAGCCGGGCTTGCTCGCGTGCGCGGGGGATCGCCATCAGGAGGACGAGGAATACCGTGGCGGCCAGGGCGAGGACGATCAGGACTTCGGTCAGGGTCAGGCCCGCGGCAAAGATGGGTTATTGTGTCCGTTCACGCCGCGGGACGCTGACTCCGGGCGCGGGATGGGCCGCACCTGGGGCGATCCGGGGAAGTCGCGATTCGTGGCTCTCGCCCCGAGCACGGATTGTCGGCGCGGATCCGGCGCGCGTGGGGCGATCCGGGGAATTCGCGATTCTTGGATCTCGCCCCGAAGGGACAGCGACATACCAGCCCAGGGCCACGCCCTGGGAACTGGATCGCACGCAGAAGAGTGCCCTGAAAGGGCGCAACACGTTCCGGTTCATTGGATCGAACCAATTTCACCAACTCGCGAAGAACCTCATCCTGGCTCATGGGACCTGATCCGTGACCCGAAAATAAGTACGAAGGGTATATATAAGCGTCTTCAATTGACACGCCGCCGAGTTGCTTGCCACCAAAGCGGGTGGCAACCGCACCGGGAAAGCGACCAAGGATGGCGAGCACGTCTCGTGTAGTCGGATCGTCCCTCCCGATCATAACTTGGCCGTCCGACAATCGAAATGCTCGACTGCAATCGCGGGACCAGCGGAGTGCATGACACACCCGAACTCAGCAATGGCCAGGCCTGCGAGATCGTCGGCCTTCCCGGTCGCCAGCTTCAGCGGTGGCGGAGCCGATGGGCCAGGGGCGATTACTCCATCTACGCGGGGCAATGGGAAGGCCAACCATTGGACCCACGGTGAATTTGCATCTGCCGGTCGCCAAAATGCGCAACAACGCAAAGGCCGGGGACATTCCTTCGTCCGACCCCATACTCGGCACATACTCGGCAAATTTTGGCACGCGCAAAAGCGTGCCCACTATGCCCAGTATGCCGAGTATGATCGGGCTCGTCGGCAATTGCGAGCATGAGATCGTGCGTGGGTGAAGGCGCGTAGACGCTGCGCCAGCACGGTTTGGGGGCAAGTCGAAAAAACCAGTGGATTACTACCACTGGCTCTCATTGACTACCATTCCCGGAGAAGATCGCGAGAGCGAGCAAGCCCAGCACGCCCGTTCACCGAACCCTTGCCCGCCGCTGGTGTTGCGTCCTGAGGGCTTCGCACTGCCTGGGCCGCTCAGGCGAGCGGCGGATCCAAACTCACCGAGACGGATTGCGAATCCAGACGACAATCGCTCGGCCATGGGTATGTTTCCATCCGCCGATCCCCTTATCTGCTGCGCGGCGCCTGACCTCAGCGATGGCAGAACGTCCCCTCAACTCCCCATCAACTTCACGATCACCCGCGTCCCCTGCACGTCGACGACCTCGACCAGGGAATCGGGCTCGACAAAGGCACCCACTGCGGTGACGTCGATCAGCAAGTTGCCGAATCGGGCTTTGCCCGTCGGGCGCAAGGCAGAGGTGGTTCGACCCGTCTCGCCGATCAGAAAGGTGGGCGATTCGTAGCTTTCGAATCCGTGCCGGGATAGCGATTCCTCGGGCTCGGCGGCGATCCAGGGCTCGGGTTTCAGCACCAGCCGGTTGAAAAGAGGTAGGGACGGAAAGTACTTGCCGAGGACCGCCGCGCCCGCTCCGATCGCGGCCAGCATGCCGGTGACTTGCAGGAGCGTGTAGCCCATCTCGCGGTATTCGTAGTCATGCGTGGGCCAGATAAAGGTGTGGCTGGCCATGACGATGCTGCAAAGCATCAGCATGATCCCGCTCATGCCGAATACTCCGAAACCCGGAAAGACGAAGAGCTCGAGCGCCAGGCAGACCAGCCCGACCAGGAACAAGATGATCTCGAGCTGGTCGGCGGTGCCACTCAAGTAATGGCTCCAGAAAAACAAGAGGAAGGCCAGGGCCGACGTGATGGCGGGCAAGCCGATTCCCGGCAGCTTGAGCTCGATCACCAGCATGAAGCCCCCGATGAAGAGCAAGAGCCAGCTCACGTAGGGATCGGTCAAGATCGTCACCAGCGAATCGACCCAGCCCGGCCCGTCAACGCGAATCGACTGGCCCCGCAGTCCATATAGGGCCTTGACCTCGTCGAAATCGGCGACCATGCGGCCCAGCCCGTAGGACGCCGACTCAAGGGCGGTGACAGTGAGCACGTTGCCCCGCTCCTTGCGGACCTGTCCAGCCTGGTAACGGGCGCGATCGGCCTCGATCTCCGAGCGCAGACCAACCGGGAGGCCCCCGTATTCGCGTCCTTGGCTTCGATGACTTCCGCCTCGGGATCGACCATCGCCACGGCCACGGCTTCGGCATGAACATTCTGCCGGGCCAGGAGCGCTGCCTTCTTGGCGAGGCTGGAAATCTGCAGCTCGTCCAGGTCGTGAAGCTGGCCGTTGCGGCTGTTCGTCGTCTGGCGCACGTCGCCCATTCGCGACGCCTTGCGGAAGATGATGTCGCGGCAGGCCAGGGGCAGCAAGGCCGCCACACCCAGGGCCCGGTCGTCGATGTAAGCGACGGTCCTCATGTCCTTGATCGACGAAATCAGGTCGGCCAGATTGTCGGCGACCGTATCGACCCCGCCCGGACTGTTGATGTGGAAGAAGACGAGGTTTACCCGCTCCTGCCGGGCCTGCTCCAGGCTGCGGGTCACCGACGAGACCATCACGGGATCGAGCGGCCCTTCCAGCTTGATGACGACCGGCCGGGGCGACTGAAACAACAGCGGGTCATCCAGAGCCGCCTGGCCGCTTAACTGGTAGATACTCGCCAGGTCTGCGGGTGTTTCGGCCGTCCGTTTGCAGAATCCCTCCTCGCGGGCCCTCTTGGCCGTCAAGATGCCGCGCTGGCCCCCTTCCCACGCCGGCCGCTCCTCGACCACCTGGTGAGTCTTGAGAAACTCGTTGAGATTGTCGGCCATGACGTAGTGGAGCGTCTTGTCCGCCGTCCGGACCAGGCGCAGATCGGCGTCGCGGTCGATCATGCCCTCGAGGAGGTCGGGGTCGCGTGTCTTGCGGGCGGCGAGGATCCGCACCGGCTGGCGAAACGCCGCGTCAAAGGGCCTGCCTTCGGGAGTGATCGGGCCCAGCGATGCCGACGACCCCATGACGATCTCGGTGCAGGCCATCACCGGAAGCACCGCATAACCCCGCAGAGGATGGGGAACATGGGCAACCGTCAGCTTGGCGCCGGCGAGGTCTTGCGAGATCAGCGTCGCCAGGTCCCAGCACGCGCCGAACTCACTCATTCCGGGCGCGGTTTCACCCGGGAGAAACTCGAATACGAGAACCGGCCGCGCGCCCTTCTCGGAGCCGGTGCTGCGCACGACAAGCTGCCGCGCCGCCGCGCGCACGCGCTCGATCGCCTCATAGGTGATGGGCTCGGAGATGGTGAAGAACTGCCCGGGTGTCGTCTCGGGCTCGGCGGCGGGCCGCTGCCCCTTCGCGTCCGGTAGCGACACCGCCAGGAGCAGCGTCGCTAGAGCCCCGATCGTCACACGTAGTCGCGCGTCAAGCGGGCGAATCATCACGGTCAGACTCCCTCCCCGAGTCGGACGCGCCTCGGCTCTCTCGATTCGCGACACGCCGTGGCAGCCGCCGGCTCGCCGGAATGTCCGAGGCGAGCCAACAACCGTTCAACCAACTCCTCCGCGCAGCGAGAGCGATGACGAGCATATCGATCGAGTCCCTCTCGCCTCGATTATAGTTCTACCGCGCGGGAGGGTCAAACAGCGCGATGGCGGGGCAAGCTGTTTCCGTTTCGGCACCAGCTCGCGTGCGCGGCGGCACGGCTTTATCCGGCCCGGAACCGGACGGGGCGACCCTGGCGCGGTGAAACCTTGGCATTGACCGTACTGGACGGACGGTTTCGAGACGCGTGTCTTTACGGTGCGCGATCGAATGACGGCGCGAGCGACCGAATTGATGTGGACCGTTCCGAACAATCGCCTCACCGTGGCTGGTCGCGATCAAGGGCTCGCGCGCCCTGGGCCGCCTGACCAGCCGGATTGCGCCGTGGGGCCGCTCGATCCGCCTGGCCGGCTGGCGGCTCGCCGGGGTTCCGCTCCACGGTCCACCCCTTGTATCTGACACCGCGGAACGTCTCGTCGCGCACCCCCTGGTTGGCCTCGATCTTCGATAACTGGAAATCCCTGGTGCTCTGGCCATCGGCTGTGAAGAGGATGATGCGTACCGGCAAGAGAAACTTGCGATCAAGGTAGATCCAGGCCGTGCTGAAGTTTTCTTGGTCTTCCTTCAATCTCGGTTTGATGACGACGAAGAAGACGTTCTTGTTCTCGCCCTGCAACGACATTTGATAGCGCTCGAGAGCGTTCTGGGCCTTCATGTTGAAGAGGAAAGGCAGCGGCCCATCGTCAAGCGCTCGCCGCTGCGCATCCTTGTTCAGGGGATAAATGAAGATCTGCGACTTGTCGAAGCGGTAATGCCAGATTTCCGGGCCGGTGCAGACAATTCGCTCGTAATCATCCGACACCCGGGTCTTGGTTCTGGGATCGATCAGATCCTCGACCATGAATTTCTTGGGATTCTTCGGGTTGCGCACGCGATTGGTCTTGACCTTCCTGAAGTCGAGGAACGCGAGCTGCGGGTTCTTGAACGCCGCGCTTCCTTCGTAGTGAAACTCGTCGCCCCAGCCCGGGTTCTTGTCGATCCGGTAGATCGAGAGCCTGAGGTCCTTGAGCAGCGTGCTCTGACGTTCCCAGAGCTTGAGCAACTGCTCGGTCGTCATTTTCCGGGCGCCGGCCTGATCGGCTCCGCCGGCGGGAGCCGCTGCGGCTCGGCCCTGTTGACCCGGTGCCGGATCGTTCCGCCCGTTCTGCGCGGACGCCACCCCGCAACTAGCGACAAACTGTACAGCAAGCGTTGTGATCAGTAGCGACTTGAGTCGTGGCATGGGCTTCCCTCCTCCGTGCGGTTGCCGTTGAAGGCGCGGAAACTACCATAGATTGCTTTTCACGACCAGTGCAGCCCTGCCGCGATCAAAAGTCGTCCTTGGTGAGTTGCGGCCTGACCCATTTCGCGGCAGCGACGCCCGGGAAAGAGGCTTGGGGGCCCTGGAACAGCACAATTCGCGCCCAAATTGGACAGCCGGCGGGCTCGAAATTTGCCCGCAAGTCCTTTCTGAGGTGTATATTTAGGATATCACACCCTGTTCTGGCATCGATCTTGCAAAACACACTTCGTGGAGTCGTGTCTACAAGCCTCCACGTCTGGAGCCTGGATAAAGGGGTTTGACGATGCCGCTACAACCAATTCGAGAGATCGCGCCGCCGGCCTGGCCGCTCCCATTGATTGCGAGTCTGCCGCGAGGTCCGCGGTGCGCGGCTTGACCGCTTTCCGCTCTCGGTTAACATGAGCGTACCGGCCCATGCTGAAATTGGGCGGCTTCAGGCGCGCCGTGCGCTCTTGATCCGGGAAAGCTCAGATGGCCTCTTTGGAGCGACCGAAACTTCGACCCGTCATTCCGCGGCGGGTCGAGCACCAGGGGCAGGTCTACGTCCTGCTTCAGGATTCGCCGGCCGTGCTGGCGCAGCCGGTCATGATTCCTCATGACGGCTTCCAGCACATCATCCGCCACTTCGACGGACAGTCGACGCTCGTCGAAATCCAGGCCCGCGTGATCCGCCAGACGGGGCTTTTTTTATCGATCAAGGAACTCGAAGACCTGGTGAAGCGCCTGGACGCGGCCATGTTGCTCGAGGGCCCGACCTTTGCAAACTTCCTGGAGAGCTATCGCCAGTCCGGCAAGCGGCCGGCTGCCCTGGCAGGGCGATCTTATGCCGGTACCGTCCGTGCGCTCTGCGCTCAGCTCGAGCAGTTCTTCGTCGGCGACGGCGGCGCGGGGCGGCCCGAGACGCGGCGCGAGACGTCGGCGGCCTTTCGCGGTATCCTGAGCCCCCATATTGACTTCCAGCGAGGCGGCCCCGTCTACACCTGGTCCTACAAGGAACTCGTCGAGCGGACCGACGCCGACACGTTCGTCATCCTGGGAGTCGCCCATCAGTATTGCCAGCGGCGCTTTGCCCTGACTCGCAAAGATTTCGAGACGCCGCTCGGCTTGGTACCGACCGATCGCGAATACGTGGACCAGATCGCGGCGCGGGCCGGTCGCGATCTCTTCCAGGATGAGCTCTCCCACCGGACGGAGCACTCGATCGAGTTCCAGGTCGTTTTCCTTCAGTATGTGCTGGGGGAAGACCGGCCATTTTCGATCGTGCCGATCCTGGTCGGCTCGTTCCACGACCTGATCGAGCGTGGCGTCGATCCGGGCTCGGATGCCGAGATCAGCGATTTCATCGCCGCGCTCCGGGAAGTCGAGGCGGCCACCGGCCGCAAGGTGGCCTACATTGGCGGGATTGATCTCTGTCACGTCGGGCCCGAGTTTGGGGACCCGACGACGGTCGCGCCGGAGCTGGAAGAGCAAGTCAGGCAGTTCGACGATTCGATGCTGGCGCGCGCTGCCTCCTGCGACCCGGAAGGATGGTTCCGCACGGCGGCCGGCGTGGGAAACCGCTGGCGGGTCTGCGGTCTTGCCGCCACGTATACGATGCTGCGCGCGATCGGGCCGGCCGAAGGCCGGCTGCTCAAGTATCACCAGGCCATCGACGACCGGCGAACCTGTTGCGTGAGTTTCGCCAGCATGGCATTTCATTCCGCGAAAAACGCGACAGTACCCGTCCCATGACCAAGCTCGCCGCCGATTCCGGTTCCGAGAGCCCACCGCCGCCAGTTGCGGAGGAGCGCCCGCCATGCCAGGCCCCGGCCGACTTTCACCATGAGCTGAGCGTCTATGATGCCAAGGCGCGTGTCGGCCGCTGGGATGGTCCCCGCTATCAAATGACGTATCGGACGCTCGGCCAGGGCCCTCCTCTTTTGCTCGTCCCCGGAATCGCTTCCACCTACAGAATCTACGCCCTACTCTTGAACCGGCTCAGCGAGCGTTTCACGACGATCCTTTACGAGTATCCCGGCGACAGGACCGATGATCACGCCAAGCTGGCGAAGATCACGCACGAAGACCTCGCGAGCGACCTGTTCGGACTGCTCGGCAACTTGAAAATCAGCCGGGCCTTCTTGTTTGGCGTCTCGTTCGGATCGACCGTCGTTCTGAGCGCCCTCTCTCGGCGGCCCCGCCAGTTTTCCCGTGCGGCCATCCTGGGAGGTTTCTCCCATCGGCGGCTCGCGATCCTGGAGCGAATCGCCTTGCAACTGGCGAGGCACATCCCGGGCACATCCGCCCGGCTGCCGCTGCGGCGAGCCATCTTGACGTATAACAGTAAACTCGAGTTTCCCCGCATCATCGCAGACCGCTTCCCCTTCTATCTCGAACAGAACGGTTTGACGCCCATCCGATCGCTGGCCCACCGCATCGGCATGCTGACCAACCTGGATCTGCGGCCCATCCTGCCCGACATCACTTCGGAACTTCTCCTGCTTCAAGGCAACGAAGATCGAATCGTCCCCCGGCGCGATTTCGATCTGTTGAAAGCGGCCATGCCGAGCGCCGAGACCTTGATCCTGCCCACCGTCGGCCACCAGGTGCAGTTGACCCATGGGGAGCTGCTTGCACGGCTTCTGGGCGACTGGTTTCTCCCCTGCCCGCCACAAGGTTGCCCGGAACATCGTCCGTAGGCCGTAAATCGCGCGCCCGTCACCACGATAACGGACGCCCCGGCGGCGTGGGATTGCTTCGAACGAGTCGCGTCCCCTTGTGCCCACCCCCGAAATCATCGATGACTTTGATCGGTCGGGGTGATTGTCCGGAGGCGTGATTCTCCCACATTTCCTCATAGGCCGATTCCAGATTGTGGACAAAACGCGGCGTGTCGAACAAGGGCGAGGTCTTGATCGCGTCCGCGAGCGATTGGCGGAGCTGACTCAGCTTCGCCGGGTCCCCCGCCAGCTCGATCGCGGTGCGTTCGTAATCGAGCGGATCGCGGGCAATCAACTCGGGAAGGCCGACCGCCGTCAGCAAGCTGGCTCCCACCCGAGAGGCAAACGTATCGCCCTTGCACGTCAAAACCGGCAACGCCGCTTGCAATGACAGGCTGGCCGTTGCGGCGGCGTTGTAGAGCAGACTGTCCAGGAACAGGTCGGCCGCGCGGTGGCGACGAAAGTGCTCCGGCCGCGGCACCAAGGGGGCGAAAACCAACCGCTCCGGGGCGATCCCGCGCGCCCGGCCTCCCGGCGCAAGTTTTCTTCGACGACTTTCCCGGTTGAGTACAGCCAGAGCACGCTGCCGGGCACTTTCGAAAGAATCCTCATCCAGACGCCGAATGACCGCGGCTCGACCTTGTAGGAATTATTGAAGCTACAGTAGACGAAACCATCATCCGGCAATCCGAAGGCCCGGCGAGCGACCGGGGCGCTCGATGCGGGGGTTTCAGGCTCGGCGATCTTGTAGCTGGAGGGCATCGTCACGAACTGTTCGGTGAAACTCGGGGCGAACTCGGGCGACGTGACGATCGGGTCGGTGATCAGGTAGTCGATGAAATCCGCCCCCATCGTGCCGAGCATCCCCAGGAAGCTGACCTGGATCGGCGCCGGTCGCAGGGCGAGGGCGCCCAGACGGTTGACTCCGGTGTGTCCCGTCAGGTCGACCAGGATGTGGATCCGGTCCGCGGCGATCCGGCGGCGATGTCCGGGTACGAAAGGGATGCGACGTCCACGAAGTGCTCGCATTCAGCGGTGATCCGCTGCCGATAGGGACTGCCATCGTCGAGGCCGAACGAGTAGGCGAAGATCTCGAACCGCTCGCGGTCGTGGCGGCCGAAGAACCCATGGAGCAGGTGGCTGATCGGATTGTCGCGAAAATCGCCCGAAAGGTAGCCGACCTTGAGCCGGCCGGCTCGAGTCGCCACGCTCGAGTCAGAGACCTCGAGTGCTAGGCCAAGCTTGCGATTTTGAAGAACCCAGGGATCACAATGGCTGCGTGCGACGGCCAGGAGGCGTGGCAGCGGCCAGGGCAGGGTGAGTGCCTGGAACGGGATGACGCCCGTCGCCGCCCCGGCGGCAAGCCGCCGTTCGGCGTCGGCCCAGAGGCGCTCCAGGCCGGCGTCGTAAGCCCGCCAATCGCAGACCTGTTGCCGGGCCCAGAAGAGACTGGCGAACAGATCGGGGTCGTCGGGATTGAGCGCAACGGCTTTTTCCAGGGCGCCGAGCGCGGCTGGCCAGTCTTTTTTGCGGACCAGAACGTCGCCCAGCCGGCGCTGTATTTCGGCGGAATCGGGCTGGAGCCGCACTGCGGCTTCGTAGCAGGCCAGTGCGTCGTAGTCTCGCCCGCACAGCTCGAGCACGTGACCAAGGCGTACAAGAGCCCGAGCGTAGGACGGCCTGATCCGGATGGCCACCCGGAAGCTGGCAGCGGCGCCGTTCAGATCGCCCTGCGCTTCCAGGGCAGTGCCGGCGTTGAAGTGCGCCTCCGCGTAATCCGGCCGCAGCCGGATGGCCTCTTGAAAGTGGGCGGCGGCTTCGTCGAATCGGCCCTGCGCTTGCAACGCTGCGCCCAGGTTATTGTGGGCAGTGGCATAGCGCGGGTTGAGCCGGATGGCTGCGCCGAAGCACGCGCTGGCTGCCGCGAAGTCTCCCCGGGCGTGCAGGAAAAGGCCCAGGTTGTTGTGTGCGCGTTCGTATCCAGGCCGCAGCGCGATTGCCTCACGAAAGCACGCCGCGGCCTCTTCCGAAAGGCCATGCGCCTGATGCGCCTTGCCCAGGGCGTTGACGAAAACGGCATTGTCGGGCGCGAGCTCGGCTGCCTGGCTGAACCGCGCGTACGATTCTTGGGACTGGCCGCGATCGAGGGATATCACCGCGAGCAGATAAACCGCCTCTGCGCAGCGGGGGTTTTCGGCGAGCAACTGCCCGCAGATCTCCTCGGCGACGGCGGCGTCACCGCCTTGATAAAGGCGATAGGCCCGTTCACGCAGCTCGTCCGCGGGAAGCGGACTCGCGGGCGTTCGGTCCATCATCGTCATCGCCTCCACGCGGATCGGACGTCGCCATCATTTCCCCCAGCGATGATCCGCTGAATCTCGCCGCTTTTGAAGCCGAACGCCGTGGACCGCTCAACATCGCGGGGAACCGCGACGTCGTTGATCTTACTCACCATGCCCGCGACCCGCAACCAGTCTCGCCACCAGTCGTGTTGCGCGAATCACCTCTCCTCTAAGGGTCAAATGCTGCATCGGGCTGGTATCTCGCTCTTCGTTGCCTTCGCTGCCTTCTGTTATCGAGCGGGCATGTCCGCGATACCTGTTCTGTCCCCAAAAACTTCAAATCAGCACCTCAAAAAAAAGATTTATTGAAAAAACGTTTCAGTTGGGAATTGTATCGAAGTGTTTCTCTTGGTATGTTTTTTGAAAATAACTCGGTCACGACCCTTCAGTGGAGCCCGAAGATGCGCCCCTTGTGCGTTCAACCAGGAACACCGTGCCTGCGCCAATCGCCATTCACCAGGCGCCAGGCGTGAATCGTGTCCGCCAGCCTGACGTCGAACCGGGGCCGCCCCGCGACGGCGGGCCCGGCTCGGTTGCGCTGCCGGCGGCACGCTGAACTTTGCCGAGCCGTTGCGGCCGCTCGCCGCGCACCACCCACCAGGCCGGCGAGCGCGCGCCGGTTGGCCCGCGCGGGGGCAGCTCGACGACCACTGCCGCGCCTTCGGGGCCGTCATGGGCATGGCCTTATCCGGCGACCGGCCGGCCGTCGGCGCCACGATCCAGGTCTTCACGGCTCACTGCAATCGGAACACGAGGTAAATCATGGACCAAACCGTCACTGTGAACAGCCCGCCAGAACTGTCCCCGGCCGAGAAGCCGTGGGTTGAGGTCTACGGCTCGCGCGGCTTGCCCGATTGGCTGGCGCGGCAGTGCTCGGCCTGGCTTTCAGCACGTACCAGACGGGTAAGCTCTTTCTCATTGGCGCGCACGCCGACAAACCGTCGGTGTTTGAGCGCACCTTCGATCGCGCCATGGGGCTTTACGGCAACGCCCAGACGCTCTGGCTGGGCACCCGATACCAGCTCTGGCGTTTCGAGAACATGCTCCCGGCCGGGCAGTTCCACGAGGGGCACGACCGCCTCTACGTCCCGCGGATCGGCTACACCACCGGCGACCTCGATATCCACGATATCGCTGTCGAAGACTCGGGCCGCGTGGTCTTCGCCGCCACCGCCTGTAACTGCCTGGCCACGCTCAGCGCCAAGTGCAGTTTTCAGCCGCTGTGGCTGCCTCCGTTCATCAGCAAACTGGCCATGGAAGACCGCTGTCATTTGAACGGCCTGGCCGTGCGCGACGGCAAGGCCCGCTATGTGACGGCGGTTTCCTCAAGCGACGTCGTTGACGGCCGGCGCGACCGGCGGACCGCCGGCGGCTGCGTGATCGACGTGACCAGCGGCGATTTGGTGGCCGAAGGACTGTCGATGCCGCACTCGCCGCGCTGGCATCGCGATCGGCTCTGGGTGCTCAATTCCGGCAAGGGCGAATTCGGCTGGGTCGACCTGGCCGCGGGCCGCTTCGAGCCGATCGCGTTCTGTCCCGGCTATCTGCGCGGCCTGGCCTTCGCCGGCGACCACGCCATCGTCAGCCTGTCGCAACCCCGGCGGGACAAGACCTTCGGCGGCCTGGCGCTTGACGGCGAGCTCGCCCGCCGCAACGCGGACGCCCAGTGCGGCCTCCAGATCATCGACCTCTTAACCGGCGACGTCGCGCAGTGGCTCAAGGTCGAGGGCATGGTCAGCGAAATCTACGATGTCGTCGCCCTGCCGGGGGCCCTTCGGCCAATGGCGCTGGGCTTCAAGACCGACGAGATTCAACGACTGTTGATTGCCGATGAGCAAGGGGTTCTTTAGATTCCTTCCGCGGAACTTCTACGCAAGATGCGCGCATCTTGCTTGCGATCGCCGGACAGAGCCGGCTCCTACAAAAGCCCGTGCTGCTGCGCCGTCGTAGGGGGGGCTCTGTCCCCCGATCTGTTGGTTGCGGCTATGCCGCGTTGGGCGCGCTGCGCGAAAACAAGCGTCGCCTTTCGCTCCGCGAAATTCGACTTTTCCGGGAAGTCATTTACGTCCTGATCCTGCGCGTCCAACAGTTTCGTTGTAAGGGTATAGGTTACGCCGGTTTCTCCAACGAGGGAATGCATCATGCCTGCTACGGAACTGCGCGGCCGGACGGCTTTTTCGATCCCGGACCAGGAAACGCGTACGCTGCTCTCGGCCGCTCCTCGAGGAGCTGGAATACCGCCTGGTGCCGGCGGCCTTCCTTTCGATCGCCAATACCACCGCCATTGAGCCGATGCCGGGTGGCATGGTGGACATGGACTTCACGGTCACGCGCTCAGGCAACCTGACCTCGCAGATCACCGTGGGCTACACCACGGTGGCCGGCACCGCGCAGCCGAACACCGACTTCACGCCGACCAACGGCACGACGACGATCGCCTCCGGTTCGGCCACGGCGACCATCGGCATCCCCATCTTCAACGACGGCGTTTACAACAACCCCGGCCTGGCCTTCTCGGTCGAGTTGACCGGGATCACCAACGTCGTGGGCCCGCCGGTCACGCTGGCCGCCAAAACGGACTTCACGACCGGCAGCGAGCCGGTCTCCGTGACGGCGGCGGACTTGAACGGCGATGGCAAGCCCGACCTGATCGTCGCGAACATTGACTCGAGCACGGTGTCGGTGCTGCTGAACACGACGGCGCCCGGGGCCACCACCCCCTCCTTCGCCGCCCAGCAGACCTTCGCCACCGGCACTCCGCGCTCCGTGACGGCGGCGGACTTGACCGGTGATGGCAAGCTCGACCTGATCGTCGCGAACGGAATCTCGAACTCGGTGTCGGTGCTGCGGAACACGACGGCGCCCGGGGCCACCACCCTCTCCTTCGCCGCCCAGCAGACCTTCGCCACCGGTCCTTCTCCGTACTACGTGACGGCGGCGGACGTCAACGGCGATGGCAAGCCCGACTTGGTTGTCGTGAAGTACAACACGAACAAGGTGGCGGTGCTGCTGAACACGACGGCGCCCGGGGCCACCACCCTCTCCTTCGCCGTTCAGACGAGCTTCGCCACCGGTAGCTATCCGCGCTCCGTGACGGCGGCGGACTTGAACGGCGATGGCAAGCCCGACCTGATCGTCGCGAACTCCCAATCGAACACAGTGTCGGTGCTGCTGAACACGACGGCGCCCGGGGCCACCACCCCCTCCTTCGCCGCCCAGCAGACCTTCGCCACCGGCAGCGCGCCGGAATCCGTGACCACGGCGGACTTGAGCGGCGATGGCAAGCCCGACCTGATCGTCGCGAATGGACACTCGGCCACAGTGTCGGTGCTGCTGAACACGACGGCGCCCGGGGCCACCACCCCCTCCTTCGCCGCCCAGCAGACCTTCGCCGCCGGCAGCTTCCCATTCTCCGTGACGGCGGCGGACTTGAACGGCGATGGCAAGCCCGATCTGATCGTCGCGAACGGACCCGGATCGAACACGGTGTCTGTGCTGCTGAACAAGACGGTGCCCGGGCAACCAGCCCCTCGTTCGCCGCCCAGCAGACCTTCGCCACCGGCAGCTCCCCGTACTCCGTGACGGTGGCGGACTTGAGCGGCGATGGCCAGCCCGACCTGATCGTCGCGAACCGAGACGCCAACACGGTGTCGGTGCTGCTGAACACGACGGTGCTCGCGATAACCAGCCCCTCCTTCGCCGCCCAGCAAACCTCCGCCACCGGCAGCAGTCCGCTCTACGTGGCGGAGGCGGACTTGAACGGCGATGGCAAGCCCGACCTGATCGTCGCGAACAAAACCTCGAACACGGTCTCGGTGCTGCTGAACACGACAGCGCCCGGGGCCGCCACACCCTCCTTCGCCGCCCAGCAGACCTTCGCCACCGGCACCACGCCGGTCTCAGTGACGGCAGCGGACTTGAACGGCGATGGCAAGCCCGACCTGATCGTTGCGAACTACAACTCGTTCACGGTGTCGGTGCTGCTGAACACGACGGCGCCCGGGGCTACCACGGCCTCCTTCGCCGCCCAGCAGACCTTTGCCACCGGCACCTATCCGCGCTCCGTGACGGTGGCGGACTTGAACGGCGATGGCAAGCCCGACCTGATCGTCGCGAACGCCTTGTACACATCGTCGAACACGGTGTCGGTGCTGCTGAACACGACGGCGCCCGGGGCCACCACGGCCTCCTTCGCCGCCCAGCAGACCTTCGCCACCGGCACCAATCCGCGCTCCGTGACGGCGGCGGACTTGAACGGCGATGGCAAGCCCGACCTGATCGTCGCGAATTTCGAATCGAACACGGTCTCGGTGCTGCTGAACACGACGGCACCCGGGGCCGCCACACCCTCCTTCGCCGCCCAGCAGACCTTCGCCACCGGCAGCTCTCCGTGGTCCGTGACGGCGGCGGACTTGAGCGGCGATGGCAAGTCCGACCTGATCGTCGCGAATTTCGGATCGAACACGGTGTCGGTGCTGCTGAACACGACGGCGCCCGGGGCCACCACCCCCTCCTTCGCCGCCCAGCAGACCTTCGCCACCGGCACCGCTCCGTTCCACGTAACGGCGGCGGACTTGAGCGGCGATGGCAAGCCCGACCTGATCGTCGCGAACTCCCAATCGAACACAGTGTCGGTGCTGCTGAACACGACGGCGCCCGGGGCCACCACCCCCTCCTTCGCCGCCCAGCAGACCTTCGCCACCAGCAACTCTCCGCGCTTCGTGACGGCGGCGGACTTGAACGCCGATGGCCAGCTCGACTTGATCGTCGCGAACTCCCAATCGAACACAGTGTCGGTGCTGCTGAACACGACGGCGCTCGGGCTCGCCAGCCCCTCCTTCGCCACCCAGACGGGCTTCGCCACCGGCAGCGAGCCGGAATCCGTGACGGCGGCGGACTTGAATGGAGATGGCAAGCCCGACCTGATCGTCGCGAACGAAAACTCGAACACGGTGTCGGTGCTGCTGAACACGACGGCGCCCGGGGCCAGCACCCCCTCGTTCGCCGCCCAGACGACCTTTGCCACCGGCAGCAATCCGCGTTCCGTGACGGCGGCGGACTTGAACGGCGATGGTAAGCCCGACCTGATCGTCGCGAACCAAGGCGCCAACACGGTGTCGGTGCTGCTGAACACGACGGCGCCCGGGGCCACCGCCCCGTCCTTCGCCCCCCAGCAGATTTTCGCCACCGGCAGCGAGCCCGTCTCCGTGACGGCGGCGGACTTGAACGGCGATGGCCTGCCCGACCTGATCGTCGCGAACCTCGGATCGAACACGGTGTCGGTCCTGCTGAACACGACAGCGCCCGGGGCCACCACACCCTCCTTCGCCGCCCAGACGGCCTTCGCCACCGGCAGCGGGCCGGAATCCGTGACGGCGGCGGACTTGAACGGCGATGGCAAGCGCGACCTGATCGTCGCGAACAAATACTCGAGCACGGTGTCGGTGCTGCTGAACACGACAGCGCCCGGGGCCACCACACCCTCCTTCGCCGCCCAGACGGCCTTCGCCACCGGCAGCGGGCCGGAATCCGTGACGGCGGCGGACTTGAACGGCGATGGCAAGCCCGACCTGATCGTCGCGAACGGATCGAACACGGTGTCGGTGCTGCTGAACACGACGGCGCCCGGGGCCGCCACACCCTCCTTCGCCGCTCAGCAGACCTTCGCCGCCGGCAGCAGTCCGGAATTCGTGACGGCGGCGGACTTGAACGGCGATGGCAAGCCCGACCTGATCGTCGCGAACACGTTGTCGAACACGGTGTCGGTGCTGCTGAACACGACGGCGCCCGGGGCCACCACAGCCTCCTTCGCCGCCCAGCAGACCTTCGCCACCGGCACCAATCCGCTCTCCGTGACGGCGGCGGACTTGAACGGCGATGGCAAGCCCGACCTGATCGTCGCGAACGTCAACTCGAACGCGGTGTCGGTGCTGCTGAACACGACGGCGCTCGCGATAAACAGCCCCGCCTTCGCCGCCCAGCAGACCTCCGCCACCGGCAGCCAGCCGGAACCCGTGACGGCGGCGGACTTGAACGGCGATGGCAAGCCCGACCTGATCGTCGTGAACGTACTCTCGAACACGGTGTCGGTGCTGCTGAACACGACGGCGCCCGGGGCCACCACCCCCTCCTTCGCCGCCCAGCAGACCTTCGCCACCGGTGCCGAGCCGCGCGCCGTGACGGTGGCGGACTTGAGCGGTGATGGCAAGCTCGACCTGATCGTCGCGAACTACGACTCGAACACGGTGTCGGTGCTGATGAACACGACGGCGCCCGGGGCCACCACGGCCTCCTTCGCCGCCCAGCAGACCTTCGCCACCGGCGCCGAGCCACGCTCCGTGACGGCGGCGGACGTCAACGGCGATGGCAAGCCCGACCTGATCGTCACGAACCTCAACTCGAACACGGTGTCGGTGCTGCTGAACACGACGGCGACCGGGGCCACCACCCCCTCCTTCGCCGCCCAGCAGACCTTCGCCACCGGCAGCGATCCGCAATTCGTGACGGCGGCGGACTTGAACGGCGATGGCAAGCCCGACTTGATCGTCGCGAACCGAGGCGCCAGCACGGTGTCGGTGCTGCTGAACACGACGGCGCCTGGGGCCGCCACCCCATCCTTCGCCGCCCAGCAGACCTTCGCCACCGGCAGCTTGCCGGAATCCGTGAAGGCGGCGGACTTGACCGGCGATGGCAAGCCCGACCTGATCGTCGCGAACGGAGACTCGAACACGGTGTCGGTGCTGCTGAACACGACGGCGCCCGGGGCCACCGCGCCGTCCTTCGCCGCCCAGCAGACCTTCGCCACCGGCAGCGAGCCGGTCTCCGTGACCGCGGCGGACTTGAACGGCGATGGCAAGCCCGACCTGATCGTCTCGAACATTAGCTCGAACACGTTGTCGGTGCTGCTGAACACGACGGCGCCCGGGACGACCACCCCCTCCTTCGCCGCCCAGCAGACCTTCGCCACCGGCAGCGAGCCGGCAACCTCGACGGCGGCGGACTTGAACGGCGATGGCCAGCCCGACCTGATCGTCGCGAACGCCTTGTCGAACACGGTGTCGGTGCTGCTCAACACCCCGGTGACGATCACCACGAGCACGGCCACGGGCACGATCATCGACCTGGTGAATCCCACCAGCGTGAGCTCGACAGCGGCCAACGGGAGCTACGGCGCAGGGGCGGTGATCCCGATCACCGTCACCTTCGCCGCCGCCGTCACCGTCACCGGCACGCCCACGCTCACACTCTCCGACGGCGCCGTCGTCAACTACTCCAGCGGCTCCGGTACCAGCACGCTCACCTTCGACTACACCGTCGCCGCCGGCCAGACCACCAGCGGAGCCAACCTCGACTACGCCTCCACCACCGCTCTGGCCTTGAGCGGCGGAACGATCGAGGACGCCAACAACAACAACGCACTCCTGACACTGGCAACCCCCGGCGCCGCGGGCTCGCTCGCAGCGAACAACAGCATCGTCATCGACGCCATCGCGCCGACCGTGACCGGGATCAGCTCGACCAACGCCAACGGGACCTATGGCACCGGCGCGGTGATCACGATCACCATCGGCTTGAGCAAGGTGGTGAACGTCACAGGTAAGCCGACCTTGGCCTTGAACTCGGGAGGGACGGCGAGCTATGGCTCGGGGACCGGCACGAGCACGTTGAGCTTCACGTACACGGTAGCCGCCGGTCAGAGCGCCAACCCGCTCGACGCCGCGTCCACCGCCGCCTTGACGCTCAACGGCGGCTCTATCGTCAACACCGTGGCCAACAACCCCAACAACGCCGTCCTGACCGTGCCGGTCGCCCCGGCGGCCGGTTCGCTTGGCGCGAACAAGGAGATCGTCATCCAGTCCTCGCCGGTGCTGGTCTCGATTGCCGTTACACCGGCCAGCCCCACGGTTCCCAAGGGCGAATCCCAGCAGTTCACGGCCACCGGCACCTATTCCGACAGTTCGACCGAGAACCTCACCAGCACGGTGACCTGGGCGTCGGCCACGACCTCGGTCGCCACCATCACCGCCGGCGGCCTGGCCACCGCGGTCGCGGCGAGCGGCACCTCCTCGATCAGCGCGACCGACGACGGCATCACCGGCTCGACGACGCTCACCGCCAGTGCCGCCGTCCTGGAGTCGATCGCCGTTACACCGGCCAGCCCCACGGTTCCCAAGGGCGAAACCCAGCAGTTCACGGCCACCGGCACCTATTCCGACAGTTCGACCGAGAACCTCACCAGCACGGTGACCTGGGCGTCGGCCACGACCTCGGTCGCCACCATCACCGCCGGCGGCCTGGCCACCGCGGTCGCGGCGAGCGGCACCTCCTCGATCAGCGCGACAAGCGGGTGACCTGGGCATCGGCCACGACCTCGGTCGCCACCATCACCGCCGGCGGCCTGGCCACCGCGGTCGCGGCGAGCGGCACCTCCTCGATCAGCGCCGACCGACGACGGCATCACCGGCTCGGCGACGCTCACCGCCAGCGCCGCCGTCCTGGAGTCGATTGCCGTTACACCGGCCAGCCCCACGGTTCCCAAGGGCGAAACCCAGCAGTTCACGGCCACCGGCACCTATTCCGACAGCTCGACCGAGAACCTCACCAGCACGGTGACCTGGGCGTCGGCCACGACCTCGGTCGCCACCATCACCGCCGGCGGCCTGGCCACCGCGGTCGCGGCGAGCGGCACCTCCTCGATCAGCGCGACCGACGACGGCATCACCGGCTCGACGACGCTCACCGCCAGTGCCGCCGTCCTGGAGTCGATCGCCGTTACACCGGCCAGCCCCACGGTTCCCAAGGGCGAATCCCAGCAGTTCACGGCCACCGGCACCTATTCCGACAGTTCGACCGAGAACCTCACCAGCACGGTGACCTGGGCGTCGGCCACGACCTCGGTCGCCACCATCACCGCCGGCGGCCTGGCCACCGCGGTCGCGGCGAGCGGCACCTCCTCGATCAGCGCGACCGACGACGGCATCACCGGCTCGACGACGCTCACCGCCAGTGCCGCCGTCCTGGAGTCGATCGCCGTTACACCGGCCAGCCCCACGGTTCCCAAGGGCGAATCCCAGCAGTTCACGGCCACCGGCACCTATTCCGACAGTTCGACCGAGAACCTCACCGGCACGGTGACCTGGGCGTCGGCCACGACCTCGGTCGCCACCATCACCGCCGGCGGCCTGGCCACCGCGGTCGCGGCGAGCGGCACCTCCTCGATCAGCGCGACCGACGACGGCGTCACTGGCTCGACGACGCTCACCGCCAGTGCCGCCGTCCTGGAGTCGATTGCCGTTACACCGGCCAGCCCCACGGTTCCCAAGGGCGAAACCCAGCAGTTCACGGCCACCGGCACCTATTCCGACAGCTCGACCGAGAACCTGACCAGCACGGTGACCTGGGCGTCGGCCACGACCTCGGTCGCCACCATCACCGCCGGCGGCCTGGCCACCGCGGTCGCGGCGAGCGGCACCTCCTCGATCAGCGCGACCGACGACGGCATCACCGGCTCGACGACGCTCACCGCCAGTGCCGCCGTCCTGGAGTCGATCGCCGTTACTCCGGCCAGCCCCACGGTTCCCAAGGGCGAAACCCAGCAGTTCACGGCCACCGGCACCTATTCCGACAGTTCGACCGAGAACCTCACCAGCACGGTGACCTGGGCGTCGGCCACGACCTCGGTCGCCACCATCACCGCCGGCGGCCTGGCCACCGCGGTCGCGGCGAGCGGCACCTCCTCGATCAGCGCGACCGACGACGGCATCACCGGCTCGGCGACGCTCACCGCCAGTGCCGCCGTCCTGGAGTCGATCGCCGTTACTCCGGCCAGCCCCACGGTTCCCAAGGGCGAAACCCAGCAGTTCACGGCCACCGGCACCTATTCCGACAATTCGACCGAGAACCTCACCAGCACGGTGACCTGGGCGTCGGCCACGACCTCGGTCGCCACCATCACCGCCGGCGGCCTGGCCACCGCGGTCGCGGCGAGCGGCACCTCCTCGATCAGCGCGACCGACGACGGCATCACCGGCTCGGCGACGCTCACCGCCAGTGCCGCCGTCCTGGAGTCGATCGCCGTTACACCGGCCAGCCCCACGGTTCCCAAGGGCGAAACCCAGCAGTTCACGGCCACCGGCACCTATTCCGACAATTCGACCGAGAACCTCACCAGCACGGTGACCTGGGCGTCGGCCACGACCTCGGTCGCCACCATCACCGCCGGCGGCCTGGCCACCGCGGTCGCGGCGAGCGGCACCTCCTCGATCAGCGCGACCGACGACGGCATCACTGGCTCGACGACGCTCACCGCCACTGCCGCCGTCCTGGAGTCGATCGCCGTTACACCGGCCAGCCCCACGGTTCCCAAGGGCGAATCCCAGCAGTTCACGGCCACCGGCACCTATTCCGACAGTTCGACCGAGAACCTCACCAGCACGGTGACCTGGGCGTCGGCCACGACCTCGGTCGCCACCATCACCGCCGGCGGCCTGGCCACCGCGGTCGCGGCGAGCGGCACCTCCTCGATCAGCGCGACCGACGACGGCATCACCGGCTCGGCGACGCTCACCGCCAGTGCCGCCGTCCTGGAGTCGATCGCCGTTACTCCGGCCAGCCCCACGGTTCCCAAGGGCGAAACCCAGCAGTTCACGGCCACCGGCACCTATTCCGACAATTCGACCGAGAACCTCACCAGCACGGTGACCTGGGCGTCGGCCACGACCTCGGTCGCCACCATCACCGCCGGCGGCCTGGCCACCGCGGTCGCGGCGAGCGGCACCTCCTCGATCAGCGCGACCGACGACGGCATCACCGGCTCGACGACGCTCACCGCCAGCTGCCGCCGTCCTGGAGTCGATCGCCGTTACACCGGCCAGCCCCACGGTTCCCAAGGGCGAAACCCAGCAGTTCACGGCCACCGGCACCTATTCCGACAGTTCGACCGAGAACCTCACCAGCACGGTGACCTGGGCGTCGGCCACGACCTCGGTCGCCACCATCACCGCCGGCGGCCTGGCCACCGCGGTCGCGGCGAGCGGCACCTCCTCGATCAGCGCGACCGACGACGGCATCACCGGCTCGACGACGCTCACCGCCAGTGCCGCCGTCCTGGAGTCGATCGCCGTTACACCGGCCAGCCCCACGGTTCCCAAGGGCGAAACCCAGCAGTTCACGGCCACCGGCACCTATTCCGACAGCTCGACCGAGAACCTGACCAGCACGGTGACCTGGGCGTCGGCCACGACCTCGGTCGCCACCATCACCGCCGGCGGCCTGGCCACCGCGGTCGCGGCGAGCGGCACCTCCTCGATCAGCGCGACCGACGACGGCATCACCGGCTCGACGACGCTCACCGCCAGTGCCGCCGTCCTGGAGTCGATCGCCGTTACACCGGCCAGCCCCACGGTTCCCAAGGGCGAATCCCAGCAGTTCACGGCCACCGGCACCTATTCCGACAGTTCGACCGAGAACCTCACCAGCACGGTGACCTGGGCGTCGGCCACGACCTCGGTCGCCACCATCACCGCCGGCGGCCTGGCCACCGCGGTCGCGGCGAGCGGCACCTCCTCGATCAGCGCGACCGACGACGGCATCACTGGCTCGACGACGCTCACCGCCAGTGCCGCCGTCCTGGAGTCGATCGCCGTTACACCGGCCAGCCCCACGGTTCCCAAGGGCGAAACCCAGCAGTTCACGGCCACCGGCACCTATTCCGACAGCTCGACCGAGAACCTGACCAGCACGGTGACCTGGGCGTCGGCCACGACCTCGGTCGCCACCATCACCGCCGGCGGCCTGGCCACCGCGGTCGCGGCGAGCGGCACCTCCTCGATCAGCGCGACCGACGACGGCATCACCGGCTCGACGACGCTCACCGCCAGTGCCGCCGTCCTGGAGTCGATCGCCGTTACACCGGCCAGCCCCACGGTTCCCAAGGGCGAAACCCAGCAGTTCACGGCCACCGGCACCTATTCCGACAGTTCGACCGAGAACCTCACCAGCACGGTGACCTGGGCGTCGGCCACGACCTCGGTCGCCACCATCACCGCCGGCGGCCTGGCCACCGCGGTCGCGGCGAGCGGCACCTCCTCGATCAGCGCGACCGACGACGGCATCACTGGCTCGACGACGCTCACCGCCAGTGCCGCCGTCCTGGAGTCGATCGCCGTTACACCGGCCAGCCCCACGGTTCCCAAGGGCGAATCCCAGCAGTTCACGGCCACCGGCACCTATTCCGACAGCTCGACCGAGAACCTGACCAGCACGGTGACCTGGGCGTCGGCCACGACCTCGGTCGCCACCATCACCGCCGGCGGCCTGGCCACCGCGGTCGCGGCGAGCGGCACCTCCTCGATCAGCGCGACCGACGACGGCGTCACCGGCTCGACGACGCTCACCGCCAGTGCCGCCGTCCTGGAGTCGATCGCCGTTACACCGGCCAGCCCCACGGTTCCCAAGGGCGAAACCCAGCAGTTCACGGCCACCGGCACCTATTCCGACAGCTCGACCGAGAACCTCACCAGCACGGTGACCTGGGCGTCGGCCACGACCTCGGTCGCCACCATCACCGCCGGCGGCCTGGCCACCGCGGTCGCGGCGAGCGGCACCTCCTCGATCAGCGCGACCGACGACGGCGTCACCGGCTCGACGACGCTCACCGCCAGTGCCGCCGTCCTGGAGTCGATCGCCGTTACACCGGCCAGCCCCACGGTTCCCAAGGGCGAAACCCAGCAGTTCACGGCCACCGGCACCTATTCCGACAGCTCGACCGAGAACCTGACCAGCACGGTGACCTGGGCGTCGGCCACGACCTCGGTCGCCACCATCACCGCCGGCGGCCTGGCCACCGCGGTCGCGGCGAGCGGCACCTCCTCGATCAGCGCGACCGACGACGGCATCACTGGCTCGACGACGCTCACCGCCAGTGCCGCCGTCCTGGAGTCGATCGCCGTTACACCGGCCAGCCCCACGGTTCCCAAGGGCGAATCCCAGCAGTTCACGGCCACCGGCACCTATTCCGACAGTTCGACCGAGAACCTCACCAGCACGGTGACCTGGGCGTCGGCCACGACCTCGGTCGCCACCATCACCGCCGGCGGCCTGGCCACCGCGGTCGCGGCGAGCGGCACCTCCTCGATCAGCGCGACCGACGACGGCATCACTGGCTCGACGACGCTCACCGCCAGTGCCGCCGTCCTGGAGTCGATCGCCGTTACACCGGCCAGCCCCACGGTTCCCAAGGGCGAATCCCAGCAGTTCACGGCCACCGGCACCTATTCCGACAGTTCGACCGAGAACCTGACCAGCACGGTGACCTGGGCGTCGGCCACGAGCTCGGTCGCCACCATCACCGCCGGCGGCCTGGCCACCGCGGTCGCGGCGAGCGGCACGTCGACCATCAGCGCGACCTACGACGGCATCATGGGCTCGACGGTGCTCACCGCCAGTCCCGCCGTGGCGATCACCGTCACGTCGGCGGCCGTGTCGTGGGGCACGTCCGGGAACTCGGGGCCACTGGTCACGCAGTCGGACGGCCTGCGGTTGCTCCCCGTCGGGCGCAACACCGACATGCCCTGGCTGGGCATCAACAGGATCACGATCACCCTGAGCAGCGCGCCGGCCTCGCTGGTGCCAGCAGACGTGAAGGTCACCGGCATCACCGTGGCCAACTACGGTCCGGTAACGATCAGCGGCGGCGGCACGACCTACACGATCACGCTGGCCACGCCGATCAACCTGCCCGACCGGGTGACGGTGACAATCGGCAACGCCGGGATCGCGACCTACACGAGGCGGCTTGACGTCTTGCCCGGCGACGTGAATGATGACGGATACGTGAACTCGACCGACGCGGTGCTCGTGCGTGCGGCGGCACTGGGCCAGACCGTGTCGATCCTCGGGATCTTCCTGGACGTAAACGGCGACGGCGCGGTGAACATGACCGACTTCAGCCTCGTCAACGCCCGCTCGGGACAGCGGCTGCCTTGAGACAAAAGCCTCGACAATCGCCCATGGCCCCGACGCCTTTTCGAGCAGCGTGGACCGACGGTCGGGAGTGGTCCACCGGCTACAGCGAGCCTTGAGCTCAGGAGAACGAATCGATGTCTCTTCGTCAGTTACTGCCGGCCTGCGTCGGTCTGCTGGCCCTCGCCTTGCCGGCGGCCGCGCTGGCCGAGCTCGATGTCACGGTGTCGATGTCGCCCCAGTCCCAGAACGTCGTGCCAGGAGGTTCGGGCTACGTCCTGGACTTCAGCATGACGACGACAAGCCCCATCGATCTGGGCGGGTTCAACCTCACCGTGACGGTGCCGTTGGCCTCGGGGATCACTTTCACCGGTGGTGACGCATCTGTGCCAAATTATGTTTTTACCGGTAATCTTTCCGGACTCTTCCAGTTCAGCAACCCGACTGGGGCCAACAGCGGCAACATCGCGGACTTCCCCAATACGATCGACCAGCCCCTGTCCGCGGGGACGTACGGCCTGGGCGAGATGTTCTTCAGCGTGGCGTCGAACGCCCCGGGCGGCAGCGTGAACGTGACTCTGGACCCGGCGACCTCGTTCACCCAGGGAGTGCCGCCCTACGGTGCTTATACCTACGCACCGGCTGGAGGCTCGACGATCGGCACGATCAACACGGTGCCGTCGGTCCCGGAGCCCTCGTCGGCGCTTATGGTAGGCGTCTGTGTGGCGGCCGGGGGCTTGATCTGGCTCTGGAAGCGTTGACGGGGGCGGCTGAGGGCTCGAACGGACCAGCCGCCGCAAGGTCAGGGGGACGTGCGTCGCGCTCATGGTCGCCCACCGCCGTGCTTGTTGCTCGATGGCCCGGGCCCTGGCCAGACGGACGAGGTGCTCGATTTATTCGTAACGCTCCCATTCTCGCCGACAGTCTGATTTTGGGTGCCTTGGCTAGCTGCTGCATGAGGCTGTATCTCGCTCTTCGTTGCCTTCGTTCCCTTCTGTTCAACGAGAGCGCAACAGATTCCGCCAGCAGGCGCAATCCGAGAATCTTTGCTCAACCCAACTCGGCCAATCGCCGGCCGACAAGGAACCGCTGGGCGTTGGATTCCTGATCGGAATCGCAGTAGAATTGGGCGGCGAGATTCCGACGACCCGAAGCAGCAAGGCGAGCTCGGTGGTAAAGCGCGAGGGATCCTGATGGTGACTGAAGTCCGCCCCAAGCTGGTGATCGTGGGGATCGGCGACGACGGTTTGGCCGGACTGACCGAGTCGGCGCGACGAACCGTCGCGACGGCCGACGTGATCCTCGGGCCGCCGTCGATACTCGCACTCCTGGAGTCGCTCTCCGCGCCGAAGCAGGCGCTCGAGCCCGATATGAGCGTCGCACTCAGGCAGGTGCGCGAGGCGATGGCGTACTCGAAACCGGTTCTGGTCAGCGGTGGCGACCCGCTCTTCTACGGAGTCGCCCGCTATCTTTGCGACCGGCTGGGCAAGGATCATTTCGAGGTGGTGCCTCACGTCAGCAGCATGCAGCTTGCCTTCGCGCGGATCAAGGAGAGCTGGGAGGACGCCTACCTCACCAGCCTTGCCGGCCGGCCGATCGAGGCGGTCGTCGACCGGATCAGAACGGCCGAGAAGATTGGACTGTTCTCCAGCGATGCGTGTTCGCCCGCGCGATCGGCGCGGGAGCTCCTGGACCGCGGGATCGATTATTTTCGCGGTTATGTCTGCGAAAACCTGGGATCGCCCGACGAGCGCGTGACGCAGGCCGAGCTCGAGGACCTGGCGGCCATGGACTTCAACCGGCTCAACGTCTTGATTCTGATCCGCAAGCCGAACCGCCCCGATCGTGCCAGCCGCAGAAGCCGCCACCGCCTCTTCGGCAACCCCGACGACGCGTTCGCGCAGTCTCTGCCCAAGCGGGCGTTGATCACTCAAGCCGAGGTGCGAGCGATCGCCTTGGCCCAGCTTGACATCCGATCGACCAGCATTGTGTGGGACATCGGCGCGGGCTCGGGGTCGGTGGCGATCGAGGCGGCCCAGCTCGCTTCCAGCGGGATGGTCTACGCGGTCGAGCCCGAGCCGGCCGATGTCGCGCTCTTGCAGGCCAACGCGGAAGCCTTCGGAGTGCCCAACATCCGCTCGGTGGTCGGCCGGGCACCCGAGATTCTGGCCGACCTTCCCGAGCCCGATGCCGTCTTCGTGGGCGGCACCGGGCGGCAAGTTGACCTGGTCTTGAGCACGGCCTATTCCCGGCTGTGCCACGGAGGCGCCATGGCCGTCAACGTCGCCACGATCGAAGGGCTCGCGACCGCCTATCACACTCTCAAAGCCCTGGCGGGCGTTGTCGCCGTCTGGAACGTGACGATCGCGCGCGGGATCGAACAGATGGACCGGCTGCGATTTGACGCGGTGCCGCCGACGTTCCTCCTGGCGGTCACGAAACGGGACCAGGCCGACGATTGACCGAGGACGGCGCGGTGCAAAGCTTGTGTAGCGGCGTCGACATGGATATAGATTGAATGAAGCGACTGAGACTCGTCGATTCGCGAGGTTTGTAACGGCATGGCCGAGGGCTTCTCGGGAGAGCTCGACTTGATCGCGGTGGGCGCCCACCCCGATGATGTTGAGATTGCTTGCGGCGGGACACTGGCACGCCTTGCGCAAAGGTTACTCTGTGGGGATCGTCGATTTGACCGACGGCGAGCCGACGCCGCACTCGCCAGGTCCGGAGGTCCGCCTCGCCGAGGCAAATCGGGCCGCCGAGATACTGGGGGTCAAGAGCCGGATCAATCTCAACTTGCCGAATCGCCGGCTCTTCGACAATTTCGAGGCGAGGGTGGCCCTGGCCAAGGTGTTCCGCAGGCAGAAGCCCAAGGTCGTCGTCGGATTTGGGGGTAAGACCGTGCTGGCCTCTCCCGACCATTATCAGGCGATGCTGATCACCGATGCCGCGGTGTTCTATAGCCGGCTCACCAAGTGGGACCAGTATTTCGACGGTCTGCCCACTCATACGATCACGAACCAGTTAAGCTTTCCAATCGCCTTGCACGGGTTGGACTTGCCGGACGCAGCCGGATACATTGTTGGCGATATCGGCTCGACTCTCGAGGTCAAGCTCCAGGCCATCCGTTGCTATGAAACGCAGTTTCCCGCCAGCAAGGCGGGCCTGTTCAAGGCGGTCGAAGCCATGAATCGCTATCAAGGGCTGACGGCCGGTTTCGAGGCAGGCGAGGTTTTCATGACGCATCGATCCGTGGGCCTTGACGATTTGATGCGCTGGGCCAGTCCCGCGCACGCTCGGCCCTGAACCATCCCAGGTCAGAGAACTGCAAACCAGTCGGGAATTGTCATACTGCCCGGTCCCCCGTCAGGTAGAGTTACAAGTAAGAAGGTTGTCGCGGTGAGTGCGCAAACAGAGCTATTGAGTTGGTTTCGAGGCCGCGTAGGGAAGGAAGATCCTGAGGTGGGCGCTATATCGCGATTCTTGCGGTGGGTCAGAACCGTCCTCAAAGGCGGCAAGAACGCCAAAGCGGAACCCGAGACCGAAGAGTTCGCGACTTTATCGTCGTTCACGCTCCTGCCGGGCCAGCTCAAGTTGAAAGTCGGCGTGGTGTCGGTCCGAGGGAATTACCGCGATCACAACGAGGACAACTACTACGTCCCCGGCCGGCGATCGGTGCGGTACGATCGCGGGTACGACAGCAGCAGCAACATCGCGACACTGACCCTGGAACCTCCCAATCTGTTCATCGTGGCCGACGGGATGGGCGGCCAGCAGGCCGGTGAACAGGCCAGTCTCATGGCGGTCGAGCTGATACCCAAGGCGATCGCCCGCCGCCTGCTTCCCGGCGAGACCGACGTAGCCAAGATCAAGGACGCGATCCGCGACGCCGTCGCCGAAGTGAACCAGGAGATCCTGGGCAGTTCGGGGGCGGTCAGCGAGTTTTCGAACATGGGAACCACCGTCGTCCTGTCGCAGTTCCTCAATGATCGCGTGTTCGTCGCCGGCATCGGCGACTCGCGGGCCTATCGCCTGCGCGAAGCCCGCCTGGAACAGCTCACCAAGGACCATTCGCTGGCCGACGCCCTGCTCGACGCCGGCACGATCACGGCCGAGGAGCTTCCAACCCACAAATTCAAGAATGTCCTCTATCTCTATCTGGGCAGCAAGGACGCCCGGAGCGGCCCCGAGGATGTGCGAGTCCTCGACGTTCGACCCGGCGACAGGTTGCTGATGGCCAGCGACGGATTGACCGGCGTGGTCCCCGACGCCGATATCGCCAAAGTGCTCGGCACCATCGATGACCCCCAGCAGGCTTCCCGAATCCTGGTCGACATGGCACTGGCAAACGATTCCAAGGATAACGTGACTTGTCTGATCATTCACGCAGTCGCGCAAACCAATAATCAGACGGAAGCGGTTTGACCGCAATGTGTTGCTTCTCTGACCGACTCTGGATGCTTCGGCCCGACCGAAGTCAATGTCATGGTGCGGCTGGTTGACTTTACCGACAACGTCGCCAAGTCGGGGCTGGTCCCGCCCAGTGTCTTGTCCGAGGCCCAGGCCAAGCTTGCCCCCGAACCGGCGGCTGACGCGTCGATCAGGCTGGCGCGACGCTTGATCGAGGACGGATGGCTCACTTCCTACCAGGCCAAAAAGATCCTCGGAGGCGCCACCCGCGGCTTCTTCCTGGGTGGCTACCGACTGCTTCGTCAACTCGGCGCCGGAGGCATGGGCAAGGTGTTCCTGGCGGTCAATGACCGCGACGAGCGCGTCGCCATCAAGGTGCTGCCCCCGCGCAGGGTGCTCGAGGAAGAGAACGCACTCGTGCGGTTCCGCCGCGAGATGGACCTCTCCCAGCGCTGCCTCCATCCTAACCTGGCCCAGACCCTTGCGGTCGGCAGCGACGACGACGTGCACTTCATGGTCATGGAGTACATCGCGGGCGAGAGCCTCTTCGAAATGATCCGCAGCCCGCGCGCGGGGCCGCTGCGAGTGCCCGACCTGGCGCGATTGTTCCTCAAGCTGCTGGATGGACTGGAAGCCGCTCACCGCGCCGGCCTGATCCACCGCGACATCAAGCCGTCCAACATCATGATCACGCCCGACGAGGACGTGAAGCTGCTCGACATGGGCCTTGCCCGCGCGCTCGACGACGAGACCGGGATCACCCGCGCGAACACGGTGCTGGGCACGCTCGACTACGCCAGTCCCGAACAGCTTCGCGACGCCGCCAAGGCCGATCAGCGCAGCGATCTCTACAGCCTCGGGTGCACGATGTACTTTGCGCTCACCGGCAAGGCCCCCTTCGAGGGTGGCGACGTGATCAACAAGATCTTCAAGCAGCGCATGGAGGACCCCGAGCCGGTCGAGACGGTGGCGCGAGGCGTGCCGGCGGCGTTCGGCGCGGTCGTCCGCAAGCTCATGAGCAAAAACCCCGCGGAACGCCACCAGAGCTGCGCGGAGCTGCGCAGCGACCTCGCCCGCTGGACAGACCCCGATCGCGTCCGCGCGATCCTGGGAGCGGAGGCCGAAGCCGTTCGCACCTTCCACCCCCCTGCCCCTTTGCTCGACGAAGACGATCTGCGCTTGTGGGAGGACGAGGAAGACGGCGCCCCCGACGGCGTCTCCCTCCGCGAGCTCGGTACGCCCGAGCCCTCGTTGGCCCCCCGCCACGCTCGACCGCTACCCCCCGCCACGGCCGTTCTCCGCTCGACCCCAAACCGCCAAACTCCCACCACGCCATTTCGTTCGACGCGCCATGATGACTCCCGATGGCTCATCCATTTCGCCATCATCGCCGCCGCCGCCGGCCTGCTCGCCATCCTCTTTCTCACGATCTTCTACCACTTCTAGGTATCGGCACGGGAATTGCGGGGTTTTGACACTCGTGTCGTTTGTGCTTCACTGGCTGGTACGAGGTCAAAAACATGCCCATGATTGCGACGAGCATTCCCACCACTGCGATGACCGATATCCGATCCAGTGCTCCCTGTAGTCACAGCGCGGGCGATGTTGTAGAAATTGGGTTGCTTTTGCCTAGGAATTGGGCAAACACGCTGATCGAGCTCTCGAAGCAACGTCATCAAAGCGTTGCACAAGTCCTTCGCTCCATCATCGGCAGCGCCTTGCATGACTGCGCGTCGTCGGTCTGACCAAGCCTCGCTCGTGCCTTCACGAGAAACGTCATCTCACGTTCCCATTTCCGGTCACCAGTCATTTCGCTGGTCGGATAGGTTAACAGTCGCTCAGTAGACTACTGTATAGAATACGTCTTGATAGCCGTTGCGGACTGGGCGACAATCGAGGGACGAATTCGCGAGCGAAACGAAGCGCGTCGCGCGAGGTCCTTCGGGAAGCCATGACAGAAGCAACCGCGGTCGCGGATGTTTTGAATCAATTTCACCCGGCGGTCGCCGCCTGGTTCCGCGCAGTTCGGCGAGCCAACGGCTCCGCAACGGCTGGGCTGGCCAGTCATTGCGTCGGGTCAGAATGCGCTCATCGTGGCGCCGACCGGCTCGGGTAAGACTCTGGCTGCCTTCCTGGCGGCGCTCGACCATCTCTGGCGCAGCGAAAAAACAACGCGGCCGGGTGTGGGAATTCTCTATATTTCGCCGTTGAAAGCGCTCAATCAAGACATCTCGTGCAATCTTCAGGGCCCACTGGCGGCGATCCTGGCGAAGTCGCAGGAGATGGCGTTGCCGCTGCCTCCGCTTCGCGTGGCAGTCCGGAGTGGCGACACGCCCAGCCACGAGCGGGTCGCCCTGGTGCGAAAGCCCCCCGACATCTTGATCACGACGCCCGAATCGTTGCACTTGATGCTCACGAGCCGCGCACGCGAGATTCTGCGCGGGCTGTCGCACGTGATCATCGATGAGATCCATGCCGTCTGCGCCAACAAGCGGGGCGTCTTCCTGGCCCTCTTGCTCGAACGGCTCGCGGCGATCAGTCGCTCGGAGTTCGTGCGGATCGGCCTTTCGGCCACGCAGCGGCCGCTGGAAGAAGTCGCACGTTATCTGGGGGGGCTGAAGCGATCCACGGCGAGCACGGCGCCCGGCCGGCTCGAGCTCCGGCCGGTCACGATTGTCGATGCCGGCTGGCGGCGCGATCTCGACCTCGAGGTCATCTGGCCACGCAGCCACGGCGGGCCGTCGCCGGCCGGCTCGATCTGGCCCGAGATCGAAAGCCGCCTATCCGAATTGGTCCGCGAGCACCGCTCGACGATCATCTTCGCCAACAACCGGCGCACCGTGGAAAAGCTGACCGCCAGGCTCAACGAATCCGCCGCCATGGCGATGGAAGCGCCATTACTCGGGGATCCTGGCGCGGAGGGCGCCGTCGATCTGGACCTGGCCGCGACGCCTCCGACGCCATTCCGGGCCCACCATGGCAGCATCAGCCTGGGGGAACGGCGAGCGACCGAAGACTCCCTCAAGCGCGGTGAATTGAAGGCGGTCGTCGCAACCGCCTCGCTCGAGCTCGGCATCGACATGGGCGCAGTTCGACCTGGTCTGCCAGGTTGAATCGCCGGGGAATGTCGCTCGCGGGCTCCAGCGCGTCGGCCGGGCCGGCCATGTCGTCCGCGGCGTCGGCAAAGGGCGGCTGATTGCCAAGACTCCGGCCGATCTCCTCGAATCGGCCGCGCTCTGTCGTGCCATGATCGGCGGCGACATCGAAAGCTTACGCGTGCCGCACGGGTGCCTGGATGTGCTGGCGCAGCAGGTCGTCGCCTGCGTGGCAATGGAGCCGTGGGATGCCGCGGAGCTTTACGACCTGGTCCGGGGCGCTTATCCCTACCGCGATCTGACGGCCGGGGCGTTCGAGAGCGTGCTCAAGCTCATCTCGGGGCGGTTCCCGAACCCGTCGTTTCGCGACCTGCGCGCCCGCGTGGCGTGGGACCGGATCCACAACCGCCTGGCGGCGTTGCCCGGCACGGCGCACCTTGCTCTGGTCGGAGGCGGCACGATCCCCGATACGGGACAGTTTCCGGTTTACCTGGGCGATGGAGGGCCTCGCCTGGGCGAGCTCGATGAGGAGTTCGTGTTCGAGCGCCGGGTCGGCGAAACGTTCGTTCTCGGCAACTCGACCTGGCGAATCGAGGCCGTGGAGCCTCATCGCGTGCTGGTCGGCAAGGCCGAGGGAGAGACGGCCGTGATGCCGTTCTGGCACGGCGAAAGCACGGCGCGCTCGCCCGAGCTCGGCGAGGCGGTCGGCAGGCTATCCCACGAGCTGAGCGAGCGGATCGACGATCCCGAGCTGGGGTCGTGGCTTGCCCGGGAATGCCGGCTCACCGCGGCGGCCGCTAGCCAGCTCCAGGCCTACGTCGCGCGTCAGCAGCGGGTGGCGGGGGCCGTGCCCGACCATCGCACGATCCTGATCGAATCGTTTCCAGACTCAGCCGGCGAGACGGCCCTGGCGGTGCTGACACCCTTTGGCGGCAGGCTGCACCACGCGCTGCGACTGGTTCTCACCGGTCGCATCCGGGAGCGGTTTGGCCTGCTTCCGGCCTGCCACCACGCCGACGACGGCCTCCTCTTCCGGCTGCCCCGCACCGACCTGCCGCCCCTGGACCTCTTCGATGGCCTTGGCCCCGAAACGGCCGAGCGTCTGCTTCGGGAGGAGCTCCCGCACACGGCCCTCTTCGGGCTGCGCTTCCGTCAAAATGCCTACCGCGCCCTCTTGATGCCCCGGCCCGATCCGGCCAAGCGGACTCCGCTTTGGCTTCAGCGTTTGCGGGCCAAGGACCTGCTCCAGGTCGCCCGGCAGTTTCCCGACTTTCCGATCGTGGTCGAGACGGTGCGCGAATGCCTCGACGATGACCTCGAGCTGCCCCGTCTTCGCGCCCTTTTGAGCGGAATCGCGGCGGGAACGATCCGCGTGGTGCGCCGGGAGGGCGAAGTCCCCTCCCCCTTCGCGTCCGAGTTGATCTTCTTCTTCACGGCGGCTCACCTCTATCAATGGGACGAGCCGGTGCGAAACGACCGGGGTCGCGCCGGTTCGACCATCGATGAAGACCTCCTCGCGAGCCTGTTGCAGAACGGGGATCTCAAGGAGCGGCTGCATCCCCAGGCCATCGGACGGGTCGAGAACCGGCTCCGGAACCAGGGCCGCCAGCCGCGAACGGCGGACGAAATGGCCGAGCATCTGCGGGTGTTCGGCGACCTTTCGCCCGACGAAATCTCAGGCGGCATGCCCACTCTGCTCGAAGAGCTTCGCGACGCGGGCCGGGCCGAGATCCACGAGATGCCCGACGTACCCCAGCCGTCGCGCTGGATCCTGGCCGAGGAGGCACCGCTTTATCGTGCGGCGTTTCCGTCACGAGTTGCCGGACCGCGCCGCGGCGATCGCGCCGGGCCCGACGCGCCGGACGCGGCCAGCGCGGAGGCCCGCGACTCGATCATCCTGCGATTTCTCCGGACCCGAGCCCTGATCGCCCTGGCCGATCTGACAACCCGGTACCCGGTCAGCGCGGCTCTGGCGACCGAGCGATTGGAGCGCTGGACCGAGGATGGGAAGGTGGTACGGGTTGGAGAAGATGGAAGCACCGAAACGGACCGATGGGCTGACCGGGAGAACCTGGGCGAGATGCTCCGGGTGAGCGTGGCGGTGCGCCGCCGCGAGAGCCTGGCGGTCATGCCCGAGGTTTTCGCCGACTTTGTGTTGCGACACCAGCATGTCCACCCCGAAACGCGCGGCGCGGGTGCGGCATTCATCGAGCGTGTGCTCGACCAGTTGCAAGGCCACCCGGCTGCCGCCCCGCTCTGGGAAGGCGAGATCTTGCGGCGGCGGGTCGGGGATTACCGTCCCGGCTGGCTTGACGACGCACTCGGCAAGGGCGAGTGGCTCTGGCGTGGCCAGGGCGACGGGGGAAACGATTGCCGCGTGGCGTTCTTCCGCCGTGATTTTGCGGGCTCGATCTCGCCGGATGGAAACGATTTGGCCGAGATCTCGCCACAGGGATCCGAGTTGCTCGAACTCCTGGAGCGGCACGGAGCGAGTTTTGCGGCCGACCTGGCCCGGCGGGGGGGTCTCGAGCCGTCGCGGGTAAGGGCGGCGCTCGAGGAGCTGGTAAGCCAGGGACTGGTGACCAACGACCGGTTCGAGCCCTTGCGCGCGGGGTCCAAGGCCGCGTTCCTGGCTCTGGACCGGGCTGCGTCCGGGCGGCGTGCCGGCCGCTCGCTCCGCCGTACGCCCCGCAGCCCTCTCATGTCGGCTCCCGAAGGTCGCTGGTCGCGCCTCGAGCCGCCCGCCGAGCCGGACGAGGCCGGTCTCTTGGCGTGGGCCGCCGCGTTATTCGGCCGTTACGGGGTTCTGGCGCGAGATCCTGGCCCTGGAACCCTGGGCACCGTCGTGGAGCGCCCTTGTTCCACTGCTTTCGCGCGCCGAGTGGCGCGGCGAGATTCGCCGCGGTTTCTTCGTCGAGGGGCTTTCGGGCCTCCAGTACGCCTCCGAGGAGGCCGCCGCCGAGCTCCTCCGCCTCTCGTCCGCCTCGGAGCAGCCGGGCCCGCTCGTATGGGTTTCGACCACCGATCCGGCCAATCTGTACGGGTCGGGCGCGCCCTTGGACATCGAGCTCCTGGGCAATGGCAAGGCGCGCTTGCTCCGCCTGCCGGGCAACTCGCTCGTGCTGCGGCGTGGCCGTCCCGTCCTCATCATCGAATCGCACGGCAGGCGGTTGACCGCTCTTGCCGCGTCAGATCGGAGCGACATCGATTCTGCATTGAACTTTCTTCCAAGTTTAACAGGGCCGAAACGCCGTGTCCTGAAGGTCGAAACGTACAATGGGGCCCCGGTCATTGACAGTCTCGTCGCCACTCATCTTGCGAAGCTGGGCTTCGTCCGCGATTATCCTGGAATGACCTATTATGCGGGTTGGCCGCAACCACGCCCGCTACCGGAGAGCGTGTGAGCCAGTTGCCGTCGTGAAGCATTGGGACCGATGACTTGCGAGCCTTGCCAGGTGCGAACCCAACTTCGGAGATGAGTCATGGACGTGACCGACGATCTCGCGTTGCACACGGACATCTCGCATTACGATTGTCTGGTCGTGAGCGACTTGCACTTGGGAAGCGACGTCTGCCAGGCGAAGCTTCTCGAAGAATTCCTCCTCTGGGCGGTCGAACACTGCGACCAACTGGTCATCAACGGCGACATTTTTGACGATCTCAATTTCAAGAGACTCACCAAGCGGCATTTCGCCTGTCTCAAAATCATCCGGCGGAATTCCGATCGCGACGATTTCCACCTGGTATGGGTTCGCGGTAATCACGACGGGCCGGCTGACATCGTCAGCCATATCGTGGGAGTCGATATCCTGGACGAATATGTCTTCGATAACCATCAGATCCAGCTCCTGATCCTCCACGGGGACCAGTTTGATGGTTTCACGACCGGCTATCCCTGGTTGACCGAAATTGCCTGCGGGGTCTTTTATTTCATTCAGAAGTACATGCCGCATCGGGCCGCACGCTGGATTCGGCGGATCACGAAGCGCTTCCAACGCAATAGCGAGCGCATCGAACGGGGCGCGGTCGAGTACGCCCGCGGCCATGGATTTCGCCATGTGACCTGTGGACACACCCATCTGCCCATGGAAGCCCGGCATGACGATATCCTCTACATCAACAGCGGAACCTGGACCGAGTCTCCACCGTGCCCGTTCGTGGCGGTGGCGGGCACGGAAGTTCGACTGATGTACTGGCCAGTGGCGCTGGCGGAAAACGCGGAGGAGCGGCGGTTCCATGCAGCGATCCCAACCGAGTCCCTTCCTCCGCAATAGCCCGCTTTAGGGTGATATCGGGCAACCCGGCTGGCCGCTTCCGGCAATTTGACGGACGGTGAGCGTGCGTAAGACTCGCAACCGTGGTACAATGCGTTGCCTTCGCAGCTCGAAATATTGGAATCTTGAGTCTGGAACCTGAGAATCGTGAAATTGGTGGTCCGATTCGGTCGGCGTTCGGAGGTGAGCCAGCGATGGAGAATATCACCGACCCTTCCTTCAATACCGAGGAAATCGCTTCAAGCTCGAAACCGTCTGGGGCCGCCCAACCGATGGTCGTGGTGCAATACAAAGCCCGCGGCGTGCCCTGGTGGCTGCTTTCGTTGCTCACGATTTTCGCACCGGTCTGCGCGATTCTGATCTATCATTCGCTCGTGGTGGGGCGATATCGCGCCCAGGCTGTCGAAACAGCGGAGGCGCTTCGGACCAAGCTCGACGGTGCGCGGCCGCCCGCCGAGGTCAAGAAAACGCCTGAGGAAGCGCTGGCGCTCAATTCTCAGCCGATTGTGGCGCCCGCGCCGCCGGCTTCGTTGACCGCGCCTTCGAACGGAGCTCCATCCCCGAGTCGTGAGCAGGGGGGAAGTGTCGCTTCCACGGTCTCTCCGGCCGGGCCGGCCGGGCCGGACGCGGGGCATGCGAGCGGCGATTCGGCTGGAGCACAGAAAGGCGCGGCGGCGGCCGCGCCTGGGGGCAACCGATCCGCGACTCCGACAGGCGTCGATGTGGCGGAGACAACTCCGGGTGCGGCCACCCGCCCCGGGCGTGTGTCTGCGCCGGCCGGCGACCCGGCTGTGGCGGCAAAGGCTGCCGGTCGTACCGCGGCCGCGCGACCAGAATCGGGCGGCGATTCCCGGCCGCCGAATTCCTCGGCGACCGCGACGGCCGCCCTACAATTTGCCGAGCGTAACAAAGACCGGCGACCCGCGTCCGATCGCAGACCGTTCGACGACCCGAGCGAGAAATCGGAGCCGTTGAACCCCGCCCGGCCTGGCGACATCGCCCCGGCAAACGCGTCCTCTCCACCACCACAACCGAAGGTCGCGGCTGCAAAGCCGGTGGGCGAACCGCGCGCCGCCGGAATTCCTCCGCGCAACAACCGCTGCCGACCCCGGAAGAAGAGATGCGTCAGATCGAGGAGGAAGCGGCGCATAATGAGGCCCAGAAACGCGATCAGCAAGAAAAACAGGCGGTGGAGCTTCGCTCTGTTCGCTACCAGGAACGGGTCAAGTTTCGGGATGAGCTGCGTGCAATCTTGCAGGAACACGGCAACTCGGCCGGTCCAGAGATCAACCAGCTCGCGAAACGGTCTTCTTTCGAGAAGGATCCGGAGCGCCAGATCCAGGCGACGCGGATCTGGCGCTTCTCGCGGAACTCCCAGGCGAACAAGGTCAAGATGATTCGCGCGCTCGATATGCCGGAAGCCGTGATTCTGGACTTCCTGTCCGACGATTTCCATGCCCAGGTTCGCGCCCGAAAGGGCCGCGCAACGAGAATGAGGTCCGCATTCGGGCTGCTCACCGGCTGTTACAACTGGAACTTCCTCCGGAGGACGCGATGCCTGTCGCGCGGCCGCCGGCCGATCCGATGCCCGGTAGAACCTTGCGGTCGAGAGTTTCGCCGTTAACGAGCGGCCCGGGCCAACGCGGCCGCTAGAGCCTCGCGGCCCTTTCGGCTCAATGATTCGAACCCATCCATTCTTCAGGGGATGCCTATGAATCTGCTCACGATCCCTTTCGCCGCCATTATCACGGCGGTAATTCCGCTCGCGGCCCTCGGAGCAGCCGACGACCAGGCGAAACCGATCAGCGAAGGCACGAAACTGCTCGCGGAAGGGGACCGGCTCGCCGACCTCGGGAAGTACACAGAGGCGGTCATCAGCTACAAGCGAGGGATGGAAAAGCTCTTGCCCCAACTGCGGAAGATTCCGTTCAAGCATGACGTGAAGCGCGACGTCACCAAGCGGAAGGATATGAAGGCGCTGATGCTCAAAGAAATCGACGAGGACATCACGCCGGCAGAGTTCCGCACCAACGAGCTGGCGCTCAAGGCCTTCGGGCTCTTGCCCCGCGACTTCGACCTGCGAGAAACCCTGGCCCAGGTCTATTCCGAGGAGGTCGCCGCGTTCTACGATCCCAAAACCAAGACGATGCACCTGATCGAAGAACCGAAGTCCGAGGTGAAAAAGGCACCCTCCTTCCTGGAACGACTCTTCGGCAAGAAGGAAGCCTTCGACAAGGACGAGAACAAGACCGTCATCGCACACGAGCTGACGCACGCACTGGCAGACCAGAACTACGATATCGACGCCATGCAGAAAGCCGCCAAGATAGACGACGATCGTCAATTGGCTCTCTCGGCATTGATCGAAGGCGAGGCGACTCTGACCATGTTCGGCACATCGATCGACGACTGGGACGGCGACGAGATCATTCGCTATCCGGCCGCAAGCCTGGAGTGGACCTTCAACTTGATGACGCCGTTCCTCTCGTTCATGGGGAGCGGGAAGGCCCTGCGCAACGCCCCGCCCATCATCACCGAGTCGATGACCTTTCCCTACTTCCAGGGCATGGTTTACTGCGCCAAGCTCACGAACGAAGGTGGCTGGGCTGCGATTGACCAGGCATACCGGAACCCTCCGCTTTCGACCGAGCAGATCCTCCATCCCGAGAAATACGCCGCCAAACCCGACCTGCCCACCGTGATCGACCTGGGCCCGCTCAAACCGGGTGAAGGCTGGAAAGAGGTCGGGCGCAACGTACTGGGGGAGTTGCAGCTTCTGGTGATGCTCAAGAAGCACGGCGGCAAGGCAGCCGCGGCGGGCTGGGATGGCGATCGCTACGCCGTTTTCGAGGGGACGCGGAATCGCCTCGGTCTCGTGTGGCTCTCGACCTGGGATAGTGAGGACGACGCTCGTGAGTTCGCCCAAGCCTACGTTCGCTACCAGACCTCGAAAGCAGGTCATCTCGGTGAACCACCCAAGCCGATCCCCGACTCGGTCTGCGCAACCTGGACGACGCGCTTTACGTCGTCGAGCGCCGCGGCAAGGACGTCGCGGTCGTGGAGGGCCTCTCGCCAGGCGCCACGCCCGGCCTGGTTGAAGCCGCATTCCGCGCCACGAAGATCGAGCTCAAACCCAAAGTCGTCCCCGCCAAACCAATGACCAAACCCAGCGCCCACCGCCAGACGGCCCTTGCTCGCTGACCTGATCCGCATACGATTGTATTAGGCTCGTAGCTCGCTTGGTGGCCCTGGCACTGTTTAACGAAACGGGGAGTGAAAGATGCCGTCTCGTTTTCGCCTTTGCTTGTCGGCGGCCGCGCTCCTGGCTCTTTTCGCCGCCGTCGCGGCCCGAGCCCAGGACCCCTTCCAGAACGCCCGACCGCCCGGTTCGAATTCCGACGGCAATGCCGCTGGGAAGTCGCCCAACGAACCGAGCTCTGCCACCAAGTCCGAGACGAAAGCCCGGTCTGAGCCCGAGTTCATCTGGAAGACCGACGCGGAATGGCGCAGGATTTTGACCCGCGATCAGTACGCCGTCACCCGCTTGAAAAGCACCGAGCCGGCCTTCACCGGCCGGTATTCGCACGGCCACTTCCGAGGAACATTCCTCTGCGTCTGTTGCGGCGCCGAGTTGTTCGATGCCCAGACCAAGTTTGAATCAGGGACGGGCTGGCCCAGCTTCTGGCGGCCGATCAATGAGAGGGCGGTCGGCTACGCCGTCGACAACAGCGATGGCGAGGTCCGAACCGAGGTCATGTGCCGCCGATGTCGGGCGCATCTCGGGCATGTCTTCGACGACGGCCCGCCTCCCACGGGTCTCCGCTTCTGCATGAACTCGATTGCGCTTCGGCTCAAGCCGCCCGGTGGAGGGACGGCGAACCAGGCCACGATGAGCAAGTCCAGGACGAAGGCGACGGCCAGGTCCAGGGCAAAGTCAACGGCTAAGGCCAAGGCCAGAACCACGACCCAGACTAAGAAGACGACGGGGAACGCGCAATCTCCTGGCTCGGAACCCGCGGATCGCAAGGTGAGTAGCCAGCCCGATCAGGCACCATCCGCGACGCCCGATCGCTCCTGACTGATCATTCCGTCGGGCACCGTCGCGACGCAGGCCGAGGAGCGTGTGAAAGTGAACGACACCATCGTCAGGCAAGCCGACGGTTCTTTGATTGTGAGAGATTCGCGGGTTTTCCACGCGGACTGGCGAGCCTTTGACGCCCGTCTGGTTGCGGCCCTGGTCCGGCACCAGGAGGTTCGATCGGTGCGTCTGGACTTGTCAACGGCCACTTGCCAGATCCGCTTTGAGCCGGGCGCGGATCGGTTGGAGCAAACGGCGGCGGTCTTTAGCGCGTGCGTCCGGGAAGCGACCGAGGCACGGCGTCGCGGCATCCGACGTCTCTGGAATTCGGAACGTCCCTGGACGACACTCCTGGCCGAGCGAAGCGATTGCGGCGCGACCGTTGTCGAGGCACTCGAGCAGGAAGCCGGCCGACTCCGCCTTTGCGTGCGCTCGTCCCCGAGCCCGCGCCGGCAGTGGGATGATCTACTCGATGAAATCGGCCAGCTCAAAGGCATCTACGCCTTTCGCGTTCGAAGGTGGCCCGACGGCCTTGAGATCGATTACGACCCCTCGCACTTGAGCAGGGACGAAATACTCGCGGCGGCTTGCCAAGCCTGGGCCCCGGCCAGCCGGGCGATGGCGCCCGCCACTTTTGTGCGTTCGGCCTGGCCCAGCCCGCGCCAAAGCGAGTTCATGCTCCGCGGTCCCCGCCGGGTGCTCTATCTCGCTCTCGGATGCGGCAGTCTCGTGATGACGTTCGTGGGCCTGGTGGTGCCGGGCATCCCGACCGTACCGTTCCTCCTCGCGAGCAGCTACTACCTGTCGCGGTCGTCGCAGAGTTTGCACAAGCGGTTGATCGAGTCGCGCCTGCTGGGAGAAGTGCTGCGGGACTGGGAAACCCATCGCGCCATGAGCCGGAGGTCCAAGTGGAAGCTCGCAAGCATCACCCTGGTGATCGTGCTGGTCACGGTCCTGATCGCACCCTTGAGCCCGATCGTGATCCTGCTGGTGGCGGTCATGGTCAGCCTGACGCTGATCGGAGTGTACAGGATTCCCACGATTGAGCCTGCCCACCGACCTCAACTTGCCTTCGGAACTTAGACCCTCGCGGACGGGAGCTGCAACGCGCTGCGGCTGAAGAATCGGAACCCACCATTTTCTGATGTATACGGTTTTATTCCCAGCGAAGGCGTCATCCCAATACGAGCCCGAAGCGCCAGCGAGTGAGTGCATGAGTGTGGCGGATCCGAGCCGCGCGCCTTTCTCGAGTCACCGGACACCAGAAGCAAATCGCTGCCCAGCAAGAACCCTCCGAGCATTCCCTCGCGCGACGAATCCAGCCCCCGCCGGTCGTCGATGGGACAGAGCCAGTGCGCTTCCTCCAGCCGTGCCGATGGGCGAGCCGTGGCGTCCCGCGAATCGCAATCATTCAACCCGAATGGTTTGAAGTCGGAGATTCACCGCCAAGGCGCGAAGAGCGCCAAGAAATTTGGCGATCCCGCTCATCACTCATTAACTATGCGATTGATATCTTACATTCATTCATTGCTTCTTCCCTTCGCGCTCTTGGCGTCTTCGCGGTGATAAGGTCAATCGGCTAAACCGCTTGGTTGTGAGATGCCCGAAAACCGCGGATCCGATCTCCGTAGCGTGGACGCCCTCACCCTCGCCAAGCAAGAATGCCCGTCGGACGCAGCGGGTGACACGATGATACCAGCGAGTGACCGTGGGATCCGCGAGCTGCTCGTGTGCTATCGTCATAGGTGGTCCTCCACCAGGAGCCAATGATCCGCCAATTCGCGCAACTTAGCGACTCGAAGGTTCCGCGTCGAGATTACACTGCATGTCCTTGCTATTCCGATCGCCCGGAACCTGCTTCGCGAGGCCGAGGCATCGACCAACGGCGCAGCGGGGTGATGACCGCGCCGGCAACGAGGTCATCCGGCCCGCCCGCCGACTCGGGACGCCTTGCAGGCGGGCCAATCGCGTTGACATCCAGGACGCAAACCAGAACGATCGCTGCGACCTTCGAAAGCTCACGCCGATTGGTCCTTGGCCACGTACCGGCGCAGCACCTCTCGGACAGGTTCGGTTCCTCCGGCCACGTCCGAGACCTTCGCGCCGGACTTGAGCAAAGCCTCGACTGTGGCGGCATAATTCCCCGAACTGGAGTGCCAGCCGTGCTGGGAGCCGTGGATGGCCCAGCCGAGCGGCGTGCCGTGAAAGTCCGCGTCAGCGACTTCCAGTGGCGGGCCGAGGCGCAGGATGGCCCGGGCCATCTCGTCGTTACCATGGAAGGCCGCCCAGTGCAGCGGTGTGGCCTGGTGTTGACCCCGGGCGTCCACGGGCCAGCCACACTCGAGCATGAGCCGAACGACGTCGGCCTCATTGTTGCGCGCCGCATGCGCCACCAGTCGGCGGTCGGCTTCGTTCATACGGTCGACGACGTGAGGATGCTCGCGCCGAATCGCCAGCGCGGACGCCTCGTCGCCCGTCCAACACGCTTCGATGAGCTTGACGTCGGTCGGGCTGCGTTCCTGGAGGAGTTGCAGGACACCGTCGTGGCCGAACTTCCTGGCGACCTGGTGTGGGGAGACGTACCAACCCAGCTTCCACTGATAAATCGTGCCGCCCGACCTGGGATTGACCATGGGGAAGAACCGCTCGCTGACACGCAGGCGGATGCAGTCCGGGTTCGCGTCGAGATGTCGGCGAGCGAGCTCCAGGTCGCCGAGCGCCGCCGCCATGAGAAGGTCGGTCTGGCAGCCGCGGGTGACCAGGAATCGGGCCACGTCGAGGCGGTTGTCCAGCATCCATTGGGCCGGTGTCGACTCGTGGTCCAGGTCGCGTGTATCGATGGCGGCGCCGTGGTCGAGCAGGTACTCGGCGATCTCGACTGTGGCGGCGAAATGAAGCGGCGTCTGACCATCGCCGCCGCGGGCATGGACGAGCTCGGGGTCAGCCTCAACCAGCTCACGAAGTCGGTCGAGCGAGCCCAGCCGCGCCGCGGCGTGAACGTCCACGATCGCTCCGCGCTCGATCGCATAGGCGGCTATCTCGGGACTCGCCCCGTGCAGGAGCCCGAAACCGCCCGCCCACCACCGGCTCTTGGCGTTGAGGTTCGCGCCGGCGGCCAGCAGCACGTCCAGCATCTCCTTACTGCGAACATTCGTGATCGCCGGTGAGTCGAATGGTCCCAGCGGCTCGTCGATCTTCGCTCTGAGCATGGGGTGGGCTTCGAGTAAGCGCCGGGTGCGCGCGGCGTCGTCGGCTCGCAGGGCCTGTTTGAATTGATCGACGAGATCGTCCGCACCGGGCGAGAGAGACTCGACGTGGGCCTTCAGCTTGGGCCAACTGGAAAAACCATACTCACGGGCGACGACGAGCTGCGCTCCACTGAGAGTGACGCGAGATGCCTGGATTTCGTGGGCGGACGATGCCCCGAGCCGAGGATGATTCGCTTGAATGCGCCGGAGCGCCTCGGGGTCCCCGGCCTTGTGGCCCTTGAGGAGGTCTTTGGCCTGATTCTTGAGTTGGTCGAGGTTGGGACGGTCCGGCAGTGGGGTCGGCATCACGAACACTCCTTCCGGTGATGCCTGTTGTCCGCAGGGCAGGCCGAAAGAAGGTTCGCTACCGTCAGCGTGTTGTCTGCAGAGTGGACTCTGTCCTTCCCGCGGACCGGGCGCGCCTCGAGCACGCAGAGTTCAGGATACCGGGGAACGCACAGAACGCAATGCGAGATTGACCCGAGGAAGCTTCGGTCGATCCGACGAATGGCACTAGCTTAAGGGCACGCGAGGGCTGGCAGCGTGGTGGAGTTGCAGTGCGCACACCTGGCTGAACTTTGCCATGTATAATGGAAGTAGGAGGCGATTCCTGCTCGCGTAGCCTTTCTCCGGAACGGACTTCACTGCAGCGCTTCCTGGGTTCGCGCCGCTTCCACTCGAAACTTTTGTGATTCGCTTATGACTACCCTGAGGGAGGTCCGCGCTCGCTTTGCGCGCGACCAGGGACTGCCTTTCGCTGACTCCTTGAGCGAAACCAGCATCATCGACGCTCTCAATGAGCATCGCTTCAATTATCGCGACCGAGTGTTCGATCCCGTCACCACCATCTGGGGCTTTCTCAGTCAGGTCCTCAGTGAGGACCACAGTTGCCGTGACGCCGTATCAAGAATCATCGCCCATCGCGCCGCAAGCGGCCTCGAGGCGTGTTCGCCAAATACCGCCAGCTACTGCAACGCCCGCGCCCGCATTCCCACCGCCGTGCTGCGCCACTTGGCCAAGGGGACGGCCCAGCGGCTCCAGGACGGCATCCCCGACGGGTGGAAGTGGAACGGGCGGAGCGTGTTTATCGCCGACGGGTCGCACGTCTGGATGCCGGACACGCCGGAGAACCGGGCGGTCTACCCGCAGCCGGTGGTCCAGCAGCCGGGGATCGGCTTCCCCCTGGCCAGGGTCGCCGTGCTGCTCTCGCTGGCGACCGGCGCCTGCCACGACCTGGCCATCGCCTCGTACGCGGGCAAGGGAACTGGCGAGACCACGCTGCTGCGGCGGATGTACGACTCGCTCTGTCCCGGCGACGTAGTCCTGGCCGACGCACTGTTCGACAACTATTTCCTCGCCTGCGAGCTTCGGCAGCTCGGCGTCGAGTTGGTCGCTCGCGTTCAGGCGGAGCGGGTGGGGAGCTGGACGGTGGAGAGCCGGCCCGACGGCGACGTTATCCTCTGGCAGCGGCCCAACAAGCCGCGTGGGATGACGGGAGAGCAATACCGTCGCTACCCGAAGAGCCTGCTGATGCGTCAGGTGGCCGTGGACGCCCGCGACGAGAACAACCGCGCCGAACGGTTCAAGGTCGTCACTACGATCCTCGATGCGACGATCGACGGCGGGCAGATCGGCGACCTGTATGAGCGGAGGTGGGATGGAGAGGTCGACATAAGATCGATCAAGTCGGTGATGCAGATGGAGTTTCTGCGGTGCAAGACGCCCGAGATGGTGCACAAGGAGATCTGGGCCCACCTGCTGACGTACAACCTGCTCCGCACGGCGATGGCGGTGGCCGCCGGCGAGAATGGGATCGAGCCCCGGCAGGTGAGCTTCAAGGGGGCCAAGCAGGCCGTGACGGCGTTCGCCCCGAAGATCGAGGCGGCCCGACCGAAGGATCGCCCTGCGCTGATCGACGCGATGCTAACGGTGATCGCTTACCACCGCGTCGGCAACCGCCGGGGCCGATGGGAGCCGCGGGCGACGAAGCGACGGCCGAAGCATGGGGCCCGCCTGAACCAGACACGAGCCGAGGCCAAGCTGCCCGAGAATCGCAGGAAGTGGTACTAGCACGCGGTCGGGCTGTGGGACAAATCCTTTGACCGCAGGCTGGCTGCGCCGCAAGGGGACGCGGGGCGGGCGGCACTGCGCTCGGCGGTGAAGCGCAGGGGACAGCGGAGGCAAGTCGCGCGTTGAGCTACCCACCCAGAGGCCGGCAACGGGCTCAAGGACGCGCCAATGTGAACCTCTGGCACCTGGCCGCCGCTGCACGGGGCGGGCAGCCGGGTGCCTTGTGCACCGTGCACAGCGTTTCTGACGACCACCACGCCCTTAAGCTAGCGCCATTCGTCGATCCGACCGAAGCAGGTTAGTACCCCGTGACGATATCACCGCCGACGAACGCGGGGCGATCGTGCGTAACGGGCTCAGTTCGGGACCGGTATTGGTCCCGGGCCCGGATACGGATTCTCGGCGAGGCCGAAGCTTGGCGCGACTGGACCAGCACTGGTGTCGGGCGGGACGTGGCAAGCAGTTAATTCTAGCAGCGCCCCGTTTTCGTTCCCCCCCCACGTGAGGCGTCGCCATCATCGGCCGGTCCCTCAACGGTCTCCACAGGCCGAATGCCGCCGAGGGCGGCCGGCTGATGCCAGGAACGGTCGGGGGCGAGTTCAGGACGGTCCGTCGCGACCACGTGCGGGTCGGGCTGGATCGGTTCGCGGACCGACCGGCGGCCCCGCCCGCTGACCGGCCTGGCACACCGGGGCTCCGATTCGTCCCGCCCGATCTGGCTTCGTCCGGGACCGACGCGCCGAGGACTTCAGTCGGCCGCTTGATCCCTTGGCGCGGAGGCCTGGCTGTCCCGATCTCCCGGCCGTCATCCTTTGGGCTGACCGCCGGGAAAACCGGGATTCCGGGACTTCCCGCTTGCATAAACAACATTCAACTTGTAGAATTATAACTTGAGGCGACCAATGTCTCGATCGGGCGATGCAATCGATGCGGAGGGGCCATGCGCGAGGGCTTGCAGGTGAACGTCAGAAGCCTGGGGGAGATGGCCGAGCACGTGCGCGGCCACGAGCTGGCGGCGGAGCAGAGCCTCGTCGGCCCGCTGTCCTCCACGCTCGGCGACGACCCGACCGACCCGCGAGAGCGCATCCCCGAGTGCCGGGGCGACTTCGGTCCGAACTGATCGATCAAGCCGATCGACCGGGCGTGCCTCCACCAGGGTTGGCGTTAAAGAATGTTCGAACCCATATCCATGTCATACGAGGAAATCCGGCGATGCAATACGACGACCCCATCGTGGCCGCGAAGCGAGCGATCGAGGGTGATTGGATCGGCAGTCCGGGGGTGACCGGCATGGACGTCGGATTGAAGTACGTCGGTGGCGAGCGGACGCGGGAGGTGGCCATCCGACTGTATGTCAGCAAGAAGTCGGAGAATGTCGCACCGGAGGATCGGTTTCCCGACATGATCGGCGATTACAAGACCGATGTCATCGAGCGCGAGTTCAAACTCCTCCGCGGGGGGCCGATCGACGATGGTGCGTACTACGATCCGGTGCTGGGCGGGATCCAGCTCTATGCGATTCCCGGCGGGCCGCAATCGTCGTCGCTCACATCATCGGGAATGTTCGTGACGGATAATGCGACAGGCCAACTTATGATTTTGGGCACATTTCATGGCGCTGTCGCACCGAATTCGCCCATCTTCCAGCCATCCCCTCGCGGAGGGCCTCCCGGAGTGGACACACAGATCGGGTTCCTCATCCGCGGCGGCCACGCGATGAACCCGATCGTCGATGCCGACGTCTTCTCGTTCGGCGCCCCCCGTGGGAGCGACTTTCAAATCGAACAACTCGGAAACATCAATGGAGTCAAGACGGTGAGTGCGTCAGATATCGGGACGCTACCCGTCAGCAAACGCGGGAGGACGACGGGCGTCACGAACGGAAACCTGGATGGAATCGACTGCACGGTAGTGGTCGAGCTCACACCCACCGAGAATGCCACTTACACCAATCTACTAGGCTACTATTCCGATCCGGACTTGGGAGTGATTGTCCCGGTTGTGCTCGGTACGTTCAATGAGAAGGGAGACTCCGGGTCGGTGGTGCTTGACTTCGATGGTAATGTCGTCGGGATGGTGACGGTCGGCGCCGGTGGCGACCAGGCCTATGGCGCGGCGATTCCGGACGTCCTGGCGGCATTGAACGTGTCACCGCTTTTCACGGGGTCCACGTTGCATCGCCAAGTCATTCTTTCCAGCGAAGAATCTCCGCAACCGCCGGGGAGTGGCAACCGAGGGGAGGGCACGGATCCCTCGTCCTGGGGTGGAGTGACCACCGGTATCATCCGAGTAGGAGCCTTAAGGACCATCGAGTGGACCCTCACCGACACCTATCAAGTCCTGGTCATCACGGCGACGGCCGTCTGTTTCGATCAGCCGCAGTTTTCCTGGTCCATTGCAGATTATCCTCACGACACCAGCCTGCCTCCTGCCTCTGGGTCGATTAGCCTGAATGATTTCAACGAGAACCATAGCGGCAATGTCGCCTTGCAGACGAGGGTTTTGAGGGATAACCCCCCTGCGTTCGGCCAAACGACCGACGTGGAGGCGGTTAGCCTCGATTATCTCGCGATCGGTTCGGCCACTTATGCGCCTCCCGGCGCTTCGGCCCTGCTCAGTCTCGCTCCCACCGAGGTGCAGGGGCACATCCAGTTCACCGTGACGGTCACGGTACAGGACAAGAATGGTTTGAACGCGATTTCGCAATCTCAACGCTTCACGCTCGATACGCAGGTTCTCACATACAGCAAGTAGTTTCCGCGGGGCGAGTTCGTCGAGGGGTCGGACCAGGCTCTGGAGCCCATAATGCCGTTGGACTTGCCGGTGAAAGTCCGGTCGTCGGAATTGACTTTTTATCCACGTAGTTATATTCGACGTTGGCTCGGGGTGACCCGGCCAGCGAAAGCTCGAACGTAAACGTCCTCGATAAGGAGGGCTAGCCAGCTCGCGGGCCGTAACATGAGCACGAAGTAAGCTCGGAGTGAACTCTACAGTTTCGAAGCGACCAATGTGGTCGCCGAACCCGTAACTTGGAGGTGAAGGCTGATACCGAAGGGGAAGGAACAGTCATTCGCACCCTTCGGGCCACCGGGGTAAGGGAGGCGGCACGCGAGCACAGTCCAGCGGAGTAAATTGGGGAACCTCTAGATTCTCACCTCAAGCCGATTTCCTAGGGTGCAGCAGACTCTCCCACGAATCCATAAGTGGCGCGGAGGGATTCAGAGACTCGGATGAGGCCGTAGTAAGCGATGACCCGACGGGACAACATAACCCGCTGGCGAGCCAAGGGCCTCTGAATGGGAGTGTGGGAGTTCCCGGGAGTCGTGCCACATTGAACCGACAGGCTCTCGAACGGGTAATCCCTGCGGGGACCACGTATTCCTGGGAGATCCCACTGCGGTGGCGTTTAAGTCGGAGTCGTGGGGCGGATGTGGACGGCACTTAAACCCTGGGACGTCGTTGAAGATCGCCATTGACGGTCCATTTGAAGCCGTACTGGGAAAAACCCGCCGTACGGAATTTTAGACGGGGAAGGGGAAACCCGAAGCTCGATTGAGCCCTCCGGGCGCCCCTTCCCTACTCGGCTCGCTACGACGGACTTCCGCGGCGGCAGGCCAGTCCAGCATGCCGAAGGGGTCGGACCGGTCGGCCCGATCCGCTCTCGGTTGCAGGCAACGTCAGGGAGCGTGGTCCGCGGGCGCCGCGGCGGGTAAATGCAGGGCTCTGGTCCGGCTGTGTCGAGCGACCCGGAACGGGGACGCAGCGAGTTCCCACAGGGACCCGGAACGCAAGAGCCCGCTCCACGCGGAATCCTTACCCAGAACCTGAACCCACGCCGGGCGGGACCGGCCGGAGCCGCGATGGGCATGACCGCTCCGCGATAGTCGGGGGGTGATGTATTCGCGTCGTACCATCCAGCTTCGGTCCGACGACACCGACGCATTCTCGAACTCTCCCCGACTAGTTCAGGAATCGTGCCTCGAATGCGTCGTCCGCCACGGATCACGCACTCCGACTCCCCGCACCGGAAATGGCCAAGAGCGGCAATTCCCATTGTTGTCTCGGGTGGACGTCACTTTCGTGCTCCCTGTTGTTTGGCTACCCTGACAGTCGGAAAGCGCAATGAGTGCGAGTTCTGACCCTCCGGCGATGAGACCTCTGTACGCTACGAGCTCGACGCCCGCAATGTGTACGTGTATACATTATGAGTATGGACCGCCCTCGCCTCACCACCAAGCAAGCCGACGCTCTCCGTGACAGAATACGGCCGATGCTTCACTTTCTTTATCGATGCCGGCGGCGGCTCGTAAATTTGGTACGCGACCTCGGTTTCGGCCGCGTTGAGCCCGAAGGAGGCCGCGGGCGAGGAATTCAGCCTCCAGCTTTTCGGCCATTCTCTGTGATAGCCGCCTAGCAAGAGCATACGCGACTCCCAATGCGATCGACGCCATCAACGCGATCGGGATAGTTAGCCTGGCTATCAGTATGCCAGGTTCAATGGGCTCAGCGGACTCATCGGCCGGCGCTCCCGTCGCAGGGTCTAAGTTACTGGCGATTTCCGTCGAAAACGGTTTTGGAGTGACGATTATGGGGCTTTTTTCCCTGATGAATACGAACCAACCGAAGCAAGCGGCGAAAACAAACAAATCGAGGAACAAGCAATACTTCACAACCTGCGTCCAGTACACCGCGAGAAATCGAAGGACACACTGTATAGTGGCGGGCAACCACTCCGATAGAAGCAAGTCTGTCCGGTGACTCCGTCTCACTAGCTGCAAGGCGGGGCTTGGTGTCTGACCGGCGACTCGTTCGCGCGCTTCGCCTGGCTAGCATCGGGCGATCGGCGTCGCGGACTTCTTACCCGTCGTTTGAGCCTGCCGCGTGACGGCAGACCTGGCAGCGACCGGCCAGGTTGACTGGTAATCGCCCAAGATTTCCCCTGAAGGACGAGGCCGCTCGTGGTACGGGATAAGCTCAACCTCGACATCTTCTGGCTCAAGGACACGAGCCTCGAAGACGCCGACAGCCTCCCCGAGCCCGACGTCTTGGCGCAGGAGCTCGCCGAGGACTTGCAGGCGGCGATGGAGTTGTTTGCGGGGATCGCTAATGAGTTGAAGGAATAAGCAGCCGGTGGGTGCCCGATGATGATCCATCGGCCCAGCGCATCGGTGGTGCATCGTTGGTACCCTCGGCTTCCTGGTCTGCACGCCTCGCGAGATCGCTCGCTGTGAATGCCGAGACCCCTGCTCCTGCCGTTCGCCCTATCGACAGATGCATGGTCTGAAGTTGGCTCCGCCACACTGCCGGTCGGGCCTCCGCAACTCGGCTTCCCGTCGTGCCTCGACTTGAGCTCAGCGGCCAGACTGACCTACCGCCAGGCGGAAGCCCAGGGAGTTGCTCCGGTCCGCCGGCTCGCGCCCGCTGCGGCTCGCCGACCGGCAGTCGCGGGGGTTGCCGCTCCAGCCCCCGCCGCGGAACACCCGGTGCGAGGCCCCCGACGCGCCCGCCGGGTCGGCAGGTGGCGACGAGGCATAGTATTTCTCATCGTACCAATCGGCACACCATTCCCAGATATTACCCAGCATATCATAAAGTCCCCAGGCGTTTGGGCTCTTCTGGCCGACGGGGTGGGTGTTATTCTCTGAGTTCTTGGTGTACCACGCAAACTCGCCGAGCGCTCTCGCATCGTCGCCAAACGGATAAAGCGTCGAGCTGCCCGCGCGACAGGCATATTCCCACTCTGCCTCCGTGGGGAGACGGTAGCCGTCGCCGCCGAGAATGGTGACCTCGGTGTCGTCGATCCGGTAGAACGGCGTCCGCTTCTCTCCTTCGCCGAGCTTGTTGCAGAATATGACCGCGTCGAGCCAGGACACATCTCCACCGGCAGGTCATCCGATCCGTTGAACCGACTGGGATTATTGCCCATGACCGCCTGGTATTGGCCCTGTGTGACCGGGCGGGTTCCGAGGTAGAACGGAGGGGTGATCTTGACCGTATGCTGGGGCTGCTCGGCGTCGAACCAGTTTCGCTTGGAATCAGGAAACTCCCGCATCGAACGATCGGTCTGGTCTTGGGAGGTGCCCATCAGGAAAGAGCCGGGCTCGATGCGAAGCAAGGTCATGCCGAGAGAATTCGTCAGTTTTATCGCGGGCGGGGAAGCTGGCGATTCGGGCTCCGCCGATCGAATCGCGGTCTCGCGAGGTGGCCTGGCGGTCGCGGCGGCGCCCGCTCGCTGGTTCGCTGGCACCGGATCAACTTGGCCCGCCGTCAACCCGTTTTTCTTTTCCAGTGGGCGGGCCGATGTTTCGCCAACGCTTGGCTCTACTAATATGGCCTGGACGACCCCGGCTAGGGTCTCGATGTGGCGCTCCAATGGGGGAGTCAAGGCGTCAAGCCAGTGCACCGGGCCGACGAGGAACTCAAGCGAGCCGGACAGGGTCACATCCTCGATCCGGAGCGGGACGATCGGAATCTCGAGGTGGACAGCCCGCTCCACCTCCCTCATAACGTATTTGGACGTGTTTGACCGCGTGGACAGGATCAGAACCAGGATGCGTGACCCTCGAATGACTTCCATGATTGACTGAGGATAAGGGATGCCGGGTTGCACATCGCGCGGTGCAATCCAGCAGCGGATACGCCGCGCTTCCAGCGTGGCGCAAACGGCATCCGCGATCGCTTTGTCCTCTGTCGAAAAGCTGACGAACACATCGTGCACCATGTCGCATTCCCAGCGGTCGCCCGGACGGATCGTTCATTATGACCGCGCCGGGTGCGATCCGCGAGGAGGCAAAGCGGCCGTTTGCGATTCGGTGGAACGGCGATGTGAGGATGGATCGAGCCCACCGCCGATTCCAGAGCACCTCGAAGGCCCTGGCGACCGTGCGCCGGCTTGCCGGAACGGGCGACCCCAGCCTCAGGCCGTGATGATCACAAACTCACGTCGAGGAGCTTCTTGAGCGGTACCAAGAGGCTAGGCCGACTAGAACCAGGCTGATTCCCGACAAGGTTAAGGTGGCAGGCTCGGGCACCGATCCGGCCGTGAGCGTTAGTGTTGCGGTTGAACCGGCCGACTCTAATCCGGTGACCACAAGATCTCCCGCCGCGCCCGCGAGGGTGATTGTGAACGGCAACCTGCCGCCGGCGACAACGAAACCGGAGAGGGTTGAACGGGACCGGATCAGCCGCCGTGAAGCCAGGGGTTGCTGTCGAGTAAGCTGCCCCGAAGTCTGCGGTAACGGCCAAGTTCGTGAGCACGGCCTCGTAGTCTTTGGCTGTGTTAGACGTTGGGTCTGCCAATCCTACGTACAAGTCATCGCCCGCGGCACTTGTAAAGATCCCGACGCCAGGGATGTTGAAAGTTGCGACCGTCGGAAATATCTCGACGCCAGTCGCTATTGAGATGCCGGTCGTCGTGTCGAAAGTGGCCGTGTAGGAGAATGCGTTGTCGCCCCCAAGGGCCGTTCCGCCGAGCGTGGAGGTCAACGCAAATTCACCCGAGAAACTCAGTGTCAGTGATGATGCCCCGGCACTGCGAGAGGCCAGTATGAGCAGACCAAATAAGGTCGCTGTCAGGCACAGTCTCTTCATCACCTGGGTTCCCTTCGATTTGGCGAGTTCTTAGCCACTTCTTCACGTGAGCCGCCGTTGTCGTATCAAGCTTAAGATGATAACGTCCCAAGTCTCCATTGCAACCCACTGGCGTCGAGACCCCGACTACAGCGCGCGTCCTGGCGGTTCGATACATTCATCCTTCGGATTTGCCGTCTTCGTCGTCGTTCAGTTGGAAGCGCCCGCCTGGGCCTGGGGCCGCCTCGGCCACCGTGTCACCGCCAGGCTCGCCGAGCTCCACCTGACTCCCCGAGCGAAAGCCGAGATCAAGGCATTACTCGCCGATGGGGAGTCGCTGGCCGATTGCTCGACATGGGCGAACGAGTACCCGCGGGGCCACCAGAAATCCGCACCTTGGCACTACGTCGATGTTCCGCTCGATGAGCCTAGATACGACGCCCGGTTCTCTGGTGATGACCCGAAGAAAGGCTTCATCGTGGGCAAGATCGCCGAGTTCCGAGCGATCCTGAAAGACCCGAGCAAGCCGGTCGAGGAGAGACGCAAGGCCCTGCGCTTCATCATCCACCTGGTCGGCGACCTCCACCAGCCTATGCACGTCGGCGACAATCGCGACCGAGGGGGAAACGACACGCAAATCCGGTTCTTCGACATAGGCTCGAACATGCACGGTCTGTGGGATTCCGGTCTGATCGAGTGGAACACCCGGGCATCGGTCGGGTTGGGGTCAGAAGGCCCATTATGTCCCCAAACCCGGGCCGACCCTATTGGGAGCCTTTCGCCCACGCCCAAGCCATGACCCGCCACCCTGCGTCGAGCTTGCGAAGGGCCGCCGTGAAGGTCGAGCCGGTTTGCGTCACCGGCGTGCCTTGCAGTCGGAATGTCATGGTCGCGGGAACGACCACATACCCACGGTCGCCGGTGACGTTGACATGCCACGGCTCGCCCAGAGTAATGAGATAGCCTGAGGCACCCGCATGCTCGCCTTCAACCTGCACGTCTCCGTACCAATCCTGAGTGGCGGTCGGCCCGTGCCACACGTGCGGAGCCATGCCGTCAAGAATGGTCATCGGGACATCACACGCCGCGGCCATGCCATTTACATCAGATCTGTTGGAACAATCGATGTATTGACGCACCGTCTCCATGGGGTCGGTTGTGCTGGCCATCGGGATTCTCGTTTCTGTCGTTGTTCCAGGATTTCTCAGATAAGCGTTGACCTCGCCGAAAGAGACCGCGCCGGGCCTCCTGAAAACGTAATGGACTCGGGCCGAATACCCGTGTCCATGGGATAGGTCGGCAAAATCGGCAGAAGCAACACAGAGGGGGCTTATCGGACGGTCACCCCTTCGCCGCAGCGCTTAGGGTTTTTTATTGTCCGTTTGCTACAGGATGGCCAATCCGCATCGAAGCCGGTCTCACCGCGGGTGACTCGGAACATGGTCGTTTGCCTTGTGGGTAACGCCGGGACGGGTTGATTCCATCGTCCAGGATGGCGCGATCGATTTCAAGCGGGATCACGAAGGCCACTGGGGATGTTGATCAGCGGATTCCGCAGGATCAAGGGATCTTCACAATCGACGCCGAACCCCCGTTCAATCCGGATCACCCACCAGCACAAACGCAGCCCAGAAGTAGGGGTGGTCATACGGCCGCTTGCCACTTGATTTGGTAGAAGTCGCTGCACCGGGCGTCGTCGCGCCATCGACCGTTGCCAGCGGCCGCACGTCGCCTCGCTGAAGCGCCGCCAGCTCGCCATCGATCTGGTCCACGGTCAAGCTCCGCAGCCATCGCTTTGCCTCCTGCAACGCCTCGGCCTTGGGCATCGGCTTTAACAGCGCGGGCCGCTTGCCCAGCAAGTTCTGGTAGAACCGCGTCATCAGGAGCGACGTGGCCTTGTCGTCCACTCTCCATAGCGACAGGCACACACTGCGTACTCCGGACATCAAGAGCGCCTGCGTGAAACCCACGAACCCCTCGCCACCGCTTTCCGGGCCGAGTGCCGTCGCACACGCCGAGAGCGTCACCAGCTCGGCCTTCAAGTCCCAGCTCCGCTGGATTTCCCTCACGATCAGCCGACCATCGAAGACCGGCTTGTGGCTCATGACCTGCTCAAGCGGGTCGGGCAACCCGGTCTGTGTGAGTATCACCGCCGATCGCTCCGGGATCGCCTCGTCGATCACCCCGTGGGTTGCCATGTGGACGAAGGCGAACCGGCCCAGCTCGCCCGAGGCGGCCAGGTGGTCCAGCTCGGGCTCACTGGCGTCGGCCCCGAGAAGAGCCTTGGTCGGTCGGCCGTCGGATTGGAAGAGCTGAGCGAGTGCCTCCACCTCGCGCCGTGTGCCCGGCAAGGGGACGAACTTCTCGCCTCCCGACCGCGCCGCCGCAAGCACCTGCTCCAACTTGTGTTGTTCGGCAATCGCGGCCGGTGCCGGCCGAGCGTCGATAAACGCGCCGAGCTTGCCGGGAGCCAATTCTCGCCGGGACGAACGACCATCTCGCCATATCTCAACAGCGACCGGCTTGTCGCCCTCGGCGACGACCTTGAGGTCGGCCTTCTTTTTGAGCACCTGGCCGTTGTAGGCCAGCAAGACATCCCCGTCTTTCAGTCCGTGGTTTGCCGCGTTCAACCCACGGACGACCGCGTTGACGAGGAGGCCGTGGTCAGGCGGGGGCTTGGGCTCGCTCGATTTGTCCGGGCGATCGTACACCGGGTCACCCAGCGCGAGCAAACCGGAATGTCTGTCGGGCCGGGGCTGTTCGCGCAGATACTTGAACACCGTGGCAGACGGGGCGTAGCTAACGGTGCGGGAGTCGCCGGCAGCCAGCAGGGCCTCGACCGGGATGCCGGTCATGCCTCGTGAAGGAAGGACGATCAGCCGCCTGGCCGGCGGCAGGCCGGCGGTGGTGGCGCCCAGGGCCTTGGCCAGCGGCTCGATGCGCTGGGTGCGCAGTTTTTCAAGCAGGGACCGCAGATCGGCTGAGCCATCGCCGGGGCGGGCGCACAGCGCCGTCCGGACCCGGCTCGCAAGCTCGGTGTCGTCCTTGGTCCATAGCCCATCCCGACCGGTCCCCGCGATCGGCACCCAGGTCGGGGTTCCCCGGGAACGGACGACGACCGCCCAGTGCTCGCCGTCTGGGTCAGCCGCGTTTGGTCCCAAGGGTGCGATATCGACCCAGGCGAGCAGGGCAGCGTCGGCGGGCAGCGCGCCTGGATTTCGACCAGGCTGGCGACCTGGCCCGCCAACGTGCCATGATCCTGGACGAGCTTGGTGTGAAACTCACCGAGGGAGATGCTCGCCAGCTCGCGCTGGCGCTTCAGTTCTTCGAATCGCTTGGCGCGCTCGGCCTGGTCGAGGTTCTTGGGCGTGGTTTCTGCAACCTTGTCGAGCCGCTCCAAATCGGTGCTCAATTCGCGGAGCCGGGCTCGCTCGGCGGGTGTGAGCCGCCGGTCCTGGCGCGCGGACAATTCGTCGAGCAGGCCGCGGCCCAAGTCCTCCTCCAGCCGGTGCCACGCCCTGGCCGGTTGACCAAGCCGGGCCAGCACGGCGGCCAGGGCGGGGCGCACTGACTCCTTGGTCTCGGCGCGCTCCAGCCCGGTAAACGCGACCTGGAGCCTGGCTGCATCCAGGCTCTGCACCGCACTCTGCCATCGGTCGCGCGCCTCCGGGTATTTCCCCTGGGCGTTGAGATTAGCCGCCAGTCTGTTGTAGCTGGCGGCGGTCTTGGGGTGGTCGTCGGTGAGCAGGCGGCGGCGTATCTCCAATGCCCTTTCGAGCAACGGTCCCGCCTGGACGTACTTACCCTGGGCGCCGAGGTTTTGCGCCAGGTTACTGTAGCCTGCGGCGGTCTCGGGGTGGTCGTCGGTGAGCAGGCGACGCCAGATCTCCAGCGCCTTCTCGTAGCATGGCTGGGCCAGGGCGTACTTCCCCTGAGCTCCGAGGTTATGCGCCACGCCATTGTAGCTTCGGGCCGTTTCCGGGTGGTCGTCGGTGAGCAGGCGGCGGCGGATCTCGAGCGCCTTGTCGTACATCGGCTGGGCCTCGGCGTACCTTTTCTGGTCTTCGAGGTTGAACGCCAGGCCGTTGTAGGCGTCGGCGGTGTGGGGGTGGTCTTCCGTCAGGAGGCGACGGCAGGTCTCGAGCGCCTTCTCGAAGAGCGGCTGGGCCTGGGCGTACTTCCCCTGGTCATCGAGGTTTTTCGCCAAGTTGTAGTAGCCTCCGGCGGTGTCGAGGTTGTCGTCGGTCAGGAGCCGGCGCGTGATCTCGAGCGCCTTCTCGAGGAGTGGCTGGGCTTGGGCGTACTTCCCCTGTGCGTTGAGGGTCATCGCCAGGTTGTTGTAGCTCTTAGCGGTGACGGGGTGGTCGTCGGTCAGGTGGCGCCTGCGGATCTCCAGCGCCTTCTCGAGGAGTGGCTGGGCCTGGGGGTACTTCCCCTGGGAGTGGAGGTTAAGCGCCATGTTGTTGTAGCTGGTGGCGGTCTCCGGGTGGTCGTCGGTGAGCAGGCGGCGGTAGATCTCCAGCGCCTTCTCATAGAGTGGTTGGGCAGCCGCGTACTTCCCCTGCGCGTGAAGGTTGAACGCCACGTTATTGAAGCTGGAGGCCGTGAAGGGGTGGTCGTCGGTCAGAAGCCGGCGCAGATCTCCAGCGCCTTTTCGAACAGCGGCTGGGCCTGGGCGTACTTCCCCTGCGCGTTGAGGGTGTACGCCACTTCGTTGTAGCTATTGGCGGTGTCGGGGTGGTCGTCGGTGAGCAGGCGGCGTCTGATTTCGAGCGCCTTCTCGGCCAGCGGCTGGGCCTGGGCGTACTTTCCCTGGACATTGAGGGTTTGCGTTTGTTCGAACATACTGCGCGTCGATTGGTAGGCGAGGCGATCCTCGCGCGGCATCGGCGCCAACCGGTGCAAGGTCTTCTCGAGCCACTGGGCATCCACGGTCTCGAAGTGCTTCGACCCCTGAACTCGCATCCGCAAACCGACCAGTTCCTCGGTCCGCGCAATCGCCTCATCCCAGCGATCGGCCTTCATCGCCTTGTCGATCTGCTCATCCAGTTGCTTGGCTCGTTTCTCGTCCTCGCCGGCCAGCTTGCGCAATCCCGGCGCGGTGGGTTGGGCTTCCTTCGGAGGCGCGGTCTGTGCCGTAGCGGGCATCTCCGGCATCGCCAGCCCGAACCCGATCAGCAGCCCGAGCCGAAACACGACGCGACGAGCTTTCATGGTGCAGCCTCTTCCCAGGTCAGGCATTCGGTGATGGGCCAATCGATGAGGATACCGATTTCAAGACGCTTCGCCCAGAACTCGGCGAGGGTGGTGCCGCGGTGCCCCATCTGGCTGGGCGGCGCGAGCAAGTCGGCGCCATCGCCGACCCCGCTAGGTTGCCCAGGAGCAGCCGGGCCGCCTTGTCGGGCGAAACCATCGGCCCAGAACCCGACCGCCCCGCCAGCGAGCGCGGAGGCTGCCGCTGCGGGTGCGCGCCCCGAGCAGGTCGGCGCCATCGGCGGCGGCTACGACTCGAGGCACCCGCTCGGCCCGTGTGCGAGCTGCGATATTGTCGGTCAGTGCATACTTGCCAAAACGCAATTAACAGCGTTGGATATGTTCATGTGTAAACCGTTTTCTTCACTGCTGCGTCAAGCCATCCTGGATTCAGGTCAAACCCGTTACGCGCTAGCTTTCAAGTGCGGGGTTGATCAGGCGGTCTTGTGTCGGTTTGTGGCAGGCAAGAGCGGTTTGAACCTGGCGACCATCGACAAGTTGGTAGTGGGGCTCGGGATCGAGGTCAAGATCCGACGAACACCGCAGGGGAACTGAAAAGGACACGCATCGCAGCCTTCGATCGGTCGTATGGTCTCATCGAGCCTCCAACCCGCGCTCCGACAGCCAGCAACCGCGAGCCAGATCCAGCATCGCGGTCTTGACCGATGGCGTCAGCCGGTATCCTAATGTCACACTTGGGGAGGGTCGCCGATCGCTGCAATCGAGCCTCGTGTTCCTTCATCTCCTTGGCGGCGACTCGAACACGGTCGGAATACCCGCCGTCGAGGCGTTTCACGGTGGGGTGCCGATCGTTCCATTCCACCCGCAGGCCGCGTTGCAGAATAACCAGCACACTCGTTACAGTCGCACCGACTCCACGGGAAGTCGTCTCCCAAAGCTAGGGGCAAACTCGCCCGCCGTTTCGAAATCAGTGAACAGCCCGAAAGATTTTCCACTTTTTTTTTCGCTCAGCAGCATAAGAGGTTGCGGCAAAAAAATCGGCGAATTGTAAATCTTGCGTTAACGAAATTTTGAGATCAGCGCATTTTATATATAGAGAACTGGGCGCAGACTGCGTATTCAACATCCACCAGCGGATTCGCTCCGAACGGGCTGACTTAGACACAGGTTAACGACGAATTACACGAATCTCACGAAAAGAGACGGAAGACTGGATGATCGAGTGACTATTGGGACCAGTCATCAGGACGAGGTTGTGAGCATTCCGAGAAGACGGCTCTCCCGCTCGTAAGATTCGTGCTATCGGTGGTTTAGATCAAGTCCCCGGATCCTTGCCCCTCGAGGGCGTGCCGGCCAGCCCTGAGCCCGGGGCTGAGAACCGTGGGCGGGCAACACGGAAAAAAACCAGTGGAATTGTCCCACTGGCTCTCATTGGCTACCATTCCCGATCGTCCGATCGAGCCAGGCGACAAGATCCAGAGCGTATCGGGAAGGATCAGATTCGAATTCCAGCGTGTGGTGTCCCTCCGGATATTCGATCACCTTCCGGTCCGTCGATGCGAGACCTTGGAAGTAATCGAGCGTCTTTCCATTATCGACGATTCGGTCCTGGCCGGCCAGCATCAACAGGGCAGGCTGTCGGACGCGGCGGCGGCACCATTTCACCAGCAGGTCGATGAAGGAGCTCGCCGCCAACAAGCCGGCAGTCCCCTCGCGAAGGCTGTGCGGATCGGCCGCGATGAACGCCTGCCCCTCCGGGCTGGCCGTGAAGAGCGCCGGATCGGACAACGGGATTGCGAAGGTCTTGCGGCGGTTGGTCACGAAAGCCCAGAAGACTTGGAATTGTTCGAGCCGCGAAACGCCGACGCGGGGATGCAGGCCCGGGCAGATCAAAGCCATGGCGCCGACCAGCTTCGGGTAGCGCGCGGCCGCGATGACGACGAGCTTTCCGCCCCAGCTTATGCCCGCAAGGGCCAGCGGCAATTCCGGCCGGTCGGCCTTGACGCACGACAGCCATTCGGCCAGATCGAGGTTCAGCCGCCGCGGCGAAGGGGTGTGTCCCCGGTCGCGCACGTTGGCGCCCGACCCGCGCCGATCGGGAAACGACGTGACATAGCCGGCCCCTGCCAGAGTGCGACCCAGACGATGATACCAGCCGCCATGGCTCTGGACGCCGTGGATCACGACAACCTGGCCCTTCACCGGCGAACCGATGACGGGCCATGCGGTGACGGCGAGCGGATAGCCGTCGGAGGCGACAAAGGTGCGGATTTCCGGCGTGCTCTCATTCATAGTGGATCTCGCGGCTCATCAAGGTCATCGCCTCGAGTGCGGCCGGCGAGACGTCGATGCCAAGCCCCGCCCGCAAAAGCGGTCGTGCCCGCCCGCCGTAACCGAACGTCAGATCGCGAGTGGTCAGGTTCGCGGCCAGGATGTGGCGATCGTAGGAACCCTCGACATAGCGCAGCCCGGCGACCCGACTGGCAACATGACGGCCGGCGGCCGAGAGCAGGCTCGTTTCGCCGGGATGGCAGCCAAGCTGGACACCGAGCCCCGCCCGCTGGGCCAGGGCGATGATCCGCAGCGAGGCCAGGATTCCCCCACATTTCGACAGCCGTACATTGAGCAAGTCGGCCGTGCGGCAGTTCACGGCCGCCTGGGCATCGGGATAGCCGCACAGCGATTCATCGAGCATGACGGGAATTCCCAGACGAGGCCGAAGCTCCGCCAGCGCCCCGACCTCGGCGTGCGGGACCGGTTGCTCCAGTGCAGACGGGTTGAACGGTCGCAACGGCTCGACCCGCGCGAGCAACTCGGCCGCCGGCCAGGCCTCGTTGGCGTCCAGACGCAAGTCGATTCGCGGGCCGAGCACGCGACGCATCCGCTCGAGACGCCGGCGATCATCCTGACCCGCGGTCCCAACTTTGACTTTGACCTGGGAGAAGCCGTAGATCCAGATCTTCCACGCCGAGACCGCCTCGCCCTTGGCCGACTCGGCCGTGATGGCCGCGCTGTAGCGAACCCAGCGGGGCCTGGGAAATCGCTCGAGCCCTTCGATCTGTGCCAGCTCAACCGCTCGACCGACCGACTCACCGAACCGCCGGCCGTAAGCATCCAGCAGGGCCAGTTCGAGAGCACACCGGGCGGAGTTGCCGGCCATGCCGCGAGGATCGGCTTCGTTTTCCGGCAAGGTGAGGCTGGCCAGGCGAGCCACGAGCTGGGCGTAATCCGTTGGCCGCCCGACCAGTCGGGCCCAATCGTGTTTCTCGAGTGTGGCAAAGGCCGTTTCGAGCGTCTCGCCGGTGACATAAGGGCGGGGGACGCCCTCGCCATAACCGATGGTGCCGTCGTCCAGAGTCACCCGCGCGACCAGGTTTTCACTGACCGAACGCTCGAACGAGGCGTGACGAACGACTTTCTTGAGCGGAACCGCTACCCGGAAGAGTTTGAGACTCGTCATGGTCATCGGGCGTTTCCGCGGTTACTGCAAGAACAGAAACAGGCCGATCGCCGCCAGAACGGAGGCACTCGCAAGTCCGAGCTTCGTTTGCCAGGCACTCGTGGGCTTCATTCCCAGTGTCGCCGACCTGGCCTTGCAAGCCAGCGAGCCGAGCGTTACCAGCACCAGACCCATTCCGGCACTGAAGGCCAGCACGAGCCCGACGCCCGCCGCCAGTCGCCCCAGGGCCGCGGCCAGCACGATCAACGCGACGGCATCCCAGCATGGCACCAATCCGCCCGCCAAACCCAGGCCGACGAGCCCGAGATTGCTGAGCTGCCCGGAACCCGGCAGAGAATCGTCGTGTGCGCCACACCCCCCGAGGTGGCGCCCGAGCCGCCAGAATCCGGCGGCGGCGATGGCAAATCCCGCAGCCCGCGTCAGCAAGAGATGCAAGGGAACCACTTCGCTCGTCCCAGTCCACCACAAAATCGCCGCGATTACGAGGACGCTTCCCATATGTGCAATCGTTGTGGCAACACCGAGAAGTGCGGGCTGATAAAACCGCACGTCAGGCCCGAGAGCGACGGCGGTGACCAGGGTCTTGCCGTGACCCGGCTCGAGGGCGTGAACGGCCCCCAATGCGAGCGCCAAAGCCCCCAGAACCATCCACGGGAGTTGCCGGTTCGCCTCCAGTAAGCGCGAGAGCCGAGGAAGCGCGGTTGCACTTTTTCTCGCAGCAGCCGTCATCGTGGAAGACGGGCCCGACGTGTCGGAAGACCGGGCCTCGCTGCCGGTGATGGCGGGTTTCGCAGCGCCGGCTTCCGCGGCATCCGGAGGCCGAAAGGTGAATTCGGCTCCTTTGGTTCGACGTTCTTCGTCGTCGGTGAGCTGCCAGACGGGCCGGATCGCGACCTGATCCAATTCGCTCGGCAGCGGACCATCCGTTTCGATGAACACACCGCGACTGCGAACGGCGAGCCGGCTGGTTCCTTCACTGGACGCAAAGTTCGTATCACGGATCGTGATTCGGCCACGCCCCGGTAGTGACAGCTCGAATTGAAAGGTGAAGCGAGGGTGTTCTTCGACGACGATCTTGTAACCCCGGAATGCGAGTGTTGCCGGCCGGCCGTCCAGCGACACCAGGACGCCCTTCGCGTTCAGCGGGCCGGTCACCTTGGCGTAACGCTCGAGCCAGCCGCCGTTCTCTTCCGTCGGCAGTGATCCCATCAGGGATCGAAGATCCTGGATGAGCGTCAGCTCGGTCAGGCTGACCTCGTAATCGATCCGGAGCTGGTGCGGAGCGATCTCGACCTGGATCGACCGGTCGACCCGTTGGTTGGGAATATCGTGCGACCAGACAGTCGAAGTCATCAAGCAGGCGGCGAGCGCGACGAATGCGGCAGGGCTTCGAGTCAGCAATTCACCGGCGAACGCTCGTTCCATCGCGATCAGTTGTAGAACTTTGCGAGCGCCTTGTTGACGACGTAAATCACCACATGCTTGCTGACGGGCTTCGCAAGTACGCAATATGCGTGCTCGGATAAAGCGCGGCGGATCAGGTTTTCGTCGTTGTCGCCAGTGATGAGGATCGCGGGAATAACGCCCCTGATCTGTCGAACGATCGCTATGGTTTCCAGACCCGAAAGTCGTGGGAGGTGCATATCCATGAGGGCAAGGTGCACCTCGTGGGTCCTCACCAGATCGATCGCTTCCTCGCCGCTCTCGGCCATCAGGGTGTGGAAGCCCTCGGGCGCGACGATTTCGCGGAGCGTTTCCCGAGCGGCCGGGTCGTCGTCGGTGATGAGAATTGAATAATGTTGACCCGAGATCATGACAGCATCGCCCACGATCCATCGAACATTCGTATGGATTGTCTCTACGTTAAACTCGCATGCACGCTCTGCGCCGTACCGCAAACACTCTCCACCTTACCATTGGAATGCAAGATAGAAACTCGTTGCAAGATTACCATTTACGATTTTACGCAATAATTGCAGTTTGTGAAGTAGAACGGCAACGCCTTGCCCGCGTGAGCGTCACTTTGGCAGTCACCGCGTACGGGTTTGGCTATTCGCTGGCAGGTCCGGGCCAGTCGCCGCGCGGGCCAAGCGAGAGAAAGCCCTTGGATTCACCCCAACGCTTCTCGGGTTCAAAAGCGTCGGCCAGGCCAAGATCGGTGGGATTCGCAGCAATCTCCCGGTAGACATAGCGTTCGATCAGCTCTCCGCGCTGGTCCTCGCCGATGACCATGCAGGGCAAATCGGAACGGGGATCGAGGAAGATCTTCCAAACGTCACCCGTGGCCGATCGAATCACGAACTGGTTGCAGGGGTGGTCAACTCCAGGGGGCTTTTCAAGTCCCCGGTATTCCAGGTCGTCGTGTTGCGCGGAATTGCCGACTTCGTGCCGCCCTGCCCTCCGAAGTTTCTCGACAATCGTTTCGAGTCCCGCTTCGGTGATTGAATGGCGGCTATTCCTCATGACGAGTGGACTGTCAATCGCGATCTTCATTGCGGGAAGGGGTATCGCTGAACTCGCCACGTGTACGAAGATCATCTTGGGGTCGAGCGCGCTCGAGTAGATCACTTCCCGGCCTCTGTTCGGTCCGTCCGGCCATTCAAGGCGAACTGCCCTGGGCTCGGTGCGAACAGAAATCGACAATTCCTCCGGCGGCGCAAGCTGCCCGGCGACGCGCTCGATTCGGGATACCTTCACTTTATAGGTCTTGAGGGCGCTGAGCTTGGCCTCCGCCTTCGCCAGAATTGCTTCGGCCTCGCTGGCATTCGGTTTTTCGAGTGACCCGTTCACGGATTCCGCCGCGCCTTGGGCAAACTCACGGGAATCACGCGCTTGCAACGTCCCCGTCTCCGATGCGTTAGCGGACGGAAGTGTCGCCCGTTCTGGTCTCCACGAGCCAGAGGACGAGGCTGAAACCAGCTTGCGTGATTGGGCACCAAGCGCGAGGGCCGGCAACGGCTCGGGCCGGCCGAGGGTTACGTAGGTCCTGGTGTCTCGATCCGGGTCGGTGGAAGCTCCGGCGTCGGAACTCCTCCGAGACGGCTCCGTATTCGCTGCCAGCTCGGGGGACTGTCCCGGTTCCAGAGGATCGATCGGCTGATTCTGCGCCAGAAGCGGGCTGTCGGTGGATTTGGTCTCGAGCCCGGCGCGCTCCCGCTCACCATGAACGTTCGCAGCATAGTGATCGGTTCCGGGCGCGGGAGAGCCCACCTGAGGTCTGTCCCAAAGACTGAGAACGGACGTGCGATCGGGAGCCACCGACCGGAGACCGGTGAGCTCCGCACAGCCCGATTCGAAGAACACGAGGCCAAAACCGAAAGCCGTCGCTATCCAAGGCGACAGCGGCCCGACGCGTCTCTTCGCCTTGTTCATCGTTCCTTGCTCCCCTCCCTGGGGAAACCCTCTGCCTAGCATCTCCTCACACGCCCAACCCACTCAGCGCACCCGTCTGCCGTCGACGGGCGTGCACGCAAGCGCGAAAGCAATCCCGAGGCAGCTTCCGAAAGATATGGGCAATACCATTAAGTCAAAATCGGGACAAGGCGAACCGGGCATTAACTTACCGCTTCCAGCCGGCGAAAGCTGGAGATCAATTCGAGGTCAGGCACGAGGTGTGGCTGTTTATATTGCTCGACCGTTCCGCCGCTCTTGAGAAGACGCTTCTTTTGAAACTCCGACCACGAGCCAGCCGCGATCGGGACAATCCGAACCGGACCGAGTCGCAAGGTCGCACGCTTGTTCTCGTACTCGATGTTTTGCCGACCCAGGGCGCTTTCGACGGCCTGGGCGAGTTGGCACGAGGCCGACGCCGCCAGGTCGTCCTCCTCGACCAGCAGCGAGTAGTACGGCGGGTCGCCCCACACCGGCAGCAGTAGATACGATTTCAACTTCAGGCCAAGCGAGCGCTGAGAGGTTTCGACGGCCGCGATCACCTGATGTTCGGAAAGCTTTTCGCCAGAGAGGCTTGAGTAATGCGCCCCTTTGTTGAGAAACTCGATCAACGGCGTCTTGCCGTGATACCCCACGCACCGGACCAGGTCGTGGATGTTGTAACGGTAAAGTCCCCCGGCCGTCGTCAGCACGATGAAGTAATTCCGGCCTTCGGACAGGTCGGTCGCTTCCACCGTTTCGGGTTCGGCAAGATCGCCTTGCTCCTCGGGAATAAACTCGAAATAGTGATGGCGTATGTCGAGCAACCCGGCGGGTGTGCCGTCGTCAATCGGAATCGTCATTCGGCCTTCCGACGCAATCAGGCCGACATCCCGAACGGGCTTATCCCCAAAGTAATCGGGATAACCACGAAGGTAAGCCCTCATTGTGCCACCCATCCAGTTGGACAAGAACTGCATGTTCGGCCAGTAGTCCTTGGGGAGCAGCCGGCCGGTTTCGTGGACGATGCGTTCCAGGTTACGGACCGTGTCGCGGCGGCGCTTGCGGGTCTTGACTCGCAGTTGGTTACGGATATCGGCGGGAACCTGCCAGCGCGGGTGAATTGTGCCGTCCGCGAGATCGCGGATGAGGGTCTGTTTCTCCCGATCGCCCAATCGGGCGATTGCGAGGATGGTGCTGGGGTTGGCGGCGATGATCGTGCCGAGGTCACGGTAGATCGAGAACCGAAGCGCGATGTAATACTTCGACTCGATGTCCTTGATCCGCGAACCGACGACGGGCATGCAGTATTTCGTGCGGACCAGGCGGTTCTGCATGTGGGCGGTGAGGCCGGTAATCGCGCCACAGGGAATGCCGCCGTCCGTAAAGCTCTCACGCCAGTCGCTGGCGATCTGAAGGATCGGCCGCAAACCGTTGCGGATCATTTCGCGGTGCGCGTCGAAGGCCAGGATTCCCCAGATCGTCCAGCCTTCACGGTAATCGTTGAGTGCCTCGCGGGTTACGGGAATCGTCTTCGGGCAGTTCGTCGTGCCCGAGGTCATCGCGAACATCAAGACTTTCGTGCCCGCGCCGAACAGAGCGCTCGTATCACCCTGGCGCACCCGCTCGATGTAGGGCAGGTGGCGATCGTAGCTGCCAATCGGCACGCGATGGCGAAAATCGGCCGGAGTTCGGATCTCAGCGAAGTGGTGGTCGCGACCGAATTGGCTGTCGGCATGCTGGGCGATTCGCCGCAGCAGGAGCTCGTGCTGGACATCAGCGGCCCGAAGGGTTTGGCCCAGAAAGTTATGAGCGAGATGGTGCGCTCGCTTCGCCACTGGTGCGCCGATCATGCGCAGCAGAATCTTGAACATGGGCCACGAGCGCCTTGACGGAATTGAGTTAGCTGGTGATGGGAGTTGCGACCTGGCGAATGAGTTCCGCCGGTGCCAGGGAATCGGTGAATTCGCTGGAAACCTCGGCTGGTTCGACTTCCAGCGGGGGCGCGACCGCGATCAGTCGGCGCGGGCCGAATCGATCGAGAAAACCGAGGATCCGCGCCATGTACGCATCGGGCTCGCGCTCGCGGCAGCGATTGTGTTTTGCCTCGGGCACGAGCCAGAACTCTTTTGGCCCCCGACCGCACTCGAAGAGTGCTCGCGCGATTTCCGGTCCGATATAGGCATCGCGCTCCCCGTGAATCATCAGCCAGGGCCGCGGGCCTAGTCGTTTGACCGCCGTTTCGACCTCGAGGAAGCAGCAGTTATGACGCCGCTCCGACCGCACGCGACCGACCCACGCCAGAACATAGTAAAACCAGATTGGCACGACGCTGAGCAGTAACTGGCTTCTGACGAAGATCTCCGACCAGCGAACCATGTACGTGACCGTCATGAGGCGAGTCGGAAACGCTCCGTCCGTGACGATTCCCCAAACGTCGGGCTCGTCGGCGGCCGCGATCAACGCGGTCGTGCCGCCACGGCTAACGCCGAACAGGCCGAATCCCGCCGGGTCGTGGTCAGGACGCGAACGCAGATACCGCAGCGCCCGCGCAGGTCGCCGACTTCCCGATCCGAGGTCCATTGCAGCGGATTGTACGATGGATCGCGAGCGCTTGTCCCGTGATTGCGGAAGTCGAAGGCGAACACGTCGTAACCGAGGTCGCGCACATGGTCAATGTAGGGGTGGAAGCTCCAGCAATCACTGAGATATTCGTGGCAGTAGACCAAAACGCCGACGCGCTTCGCCGTGCGTGCCCGGAAGTAGCGGCCCGACAGGCTCAGACCGTCCTCGGACGGGAATCCCACCGGCTCGCCCATCTCAAACGGGCTGACACGCAACGGCACGAAAAGAGGCTGAAGCTCAAAGATGCGGACGATCTTCGGAGTGTACTTGACCGTGAGGTAAACCATCGCCGCCAACAAGGCCAGCAAAACGGCCGAGATCGGGATGGCCAGGTACGGAATCAGCGCGTCTAAAACAGTCACGGATGCACTCCTGATCGCGTCGCCCAGAGGGCCGTCCCCTCGGTTGCTCGCTCATGCGGGTGGGATCCAGACGGCGGCCACGTTCGATCTCGCGTGGCCGGCGATCGATCGGTTCAGTCACTGAAGCGTCGTAGAATAAGTGTAATGTTCTGTCCGCCGAAACCAAAGCTGTTGGAAAGTGCCACGTCCACGTGCTGGCGACGGGCTTCGTTGGGAACGTAATCGAGATCGCACTCGGGATCGGGATTCTCGAGGTTAATGGTGGGGGGGAGAATACCGTCACGGATTGCCAGCAGGCAGACAATCGCCTCGACGCTGCCGGCCGCGGCGATCAAATGTCCCATCATGCTCTTCGTACTGGAAATCGGCAATTTGTAGGCGCGCTCTCCGAAGGTTCGCTTGATCGCCAATGTCTCGATCGAGTCGTTGACCGCCGTACTGGTTCCGTGTGCATTGATGTAATCAACGTCGTCCGGAACAAGCCCGGCGTCAGCCAGCGCATCTTTCATGCATGCGATCGCGCCGCGCCCCTCATCATGGCTATCCGTGAGCCGGAACGCATCCGCGGTCGATCCGTAGCCGACGATCTCGCCGTGGATTCGGGCGCCACGGGCTTTGGCGTGCTCGAGCTCCTCCAAGAGCAGCATCCCGGCGCCCTCTCCCAGGATGAAGCCGTCACGGTCGCGATCGAACGGCCGGCTCGCCCGCTCCGGCTCGTCGTTGCGAGTGGACAGCGCCGTCAGCAAGACGAATCCAGTAACGCCGAAAGGATGGATCATACTATGGGTGCCGCCGGAAAGGATCACATCGGCGTTGCCGCGACGGATGAGCTCACACGCCTCGCCGATGGCCTGCGAGCTGGCAGCGCAGGCAGTCAGGCAGTTGTAATTCGGCCCCTGGGCCCCGAACCTGGCCGCCAGATGCACCGAGGCCGTACCGGGCTCTTGCTCAGCCTCATGGACGGGGTCGAGATCCTTGATTCCCAGTCGCGTGAAATCCGCTGTGTCCACGTGGCCATTGTGAGTCAACTGTTTGATCAGCTTGACGAATCGCGGAAAGTCGTGCGCACCCTCTCCTGCACCAAGATATATGCCGAACCGCCGGCCGCCCAACTCGGCCTTGGGATCGCTCAGCCCGGCATCCTCCATCGCCATCGTCGCAGCCGCCAAGGCAAACTGCCTGTTGCGGGAATGCTCCGAAAAGCTACCTGCTCCCTCAACGTAGTCGGAAAGACGAAAATGCTTGACCTCGGCGGCGATACGGGTGGCGAAAGTTCGGGCGTCGAACAGAGTGATCGGTCCCACCCCGCTCTTGCCAGCCAGGAGCGCTCTCCAGGTCGACTCCCGGTCGGCGCCCAGAGGCGTAACCATTCCCATCCCCGTCACTACGACACGCCGCATCAGTCAGTTCCTCGACCGTCAACCTACCCCCCTCACGCGGCAGGGCTTCGACCGGCTAGATATCACGTTTTGAGTCCGTCAGGCCGCCTCGCACCACAACCGCGGCCGCCTGACCATAATTTGTCAAACTCGTGCTCACAAAAATCGGCTTCCGCGCTGGCCGCGGACCATCGACTACCAGGTCGGCATCACATTTTGGGTCGGGCTGATCGCAATTGAGAATTGCTGGAATCTTACCGTGATTGACGCCAATCAGATTGGCAACCAACTCAACCGCGCCGCACGCGGCCCCGAGACTTCCGAGATATCCTTTCAAGGCCGTGACCGGTACGCCCCGCGGGCCGAAGACCCGTCCGATGGCGCGGGCTTCAGCAAGATCGGCGATCTCGGTCAACGCACCGTGAGCGTTAACGTGTCCTACTTGCGCTGGCGCGAGCCCGGCCTCGAAAAGCGCGGCCGTGATGGCGACCTCCGTACTATTCCCCTCGGGATCGATCCCGCCGGCCAGCATAATATCGCAGCCCGATCCAGCCCCGAGGATCTCACCATGCACGCATGCGCCGCGCTTCAACGCATGTTCGCGCTCCTCGAGGATCAAGATGCCCGCTCCTTCGCCCGGAACCAGGCCGTCCCGGCGGCAGTCGAACGGCTTACAGGCCGCGCTCGGCTCGCCCTTCCAGCACGACATCTTCTTGTACATCGACATTCGGACAAAGCTCAGTGGATGCATCTTCGAGTCGGCGCCGCCAGTAATCATGACGTCCGCCTTGCCCCGGGCGATCACGCGAGCCGCCTCGCCGATGGCGAGGTTCGAGGAGGCGTCGGCTTCAGTAATGGTGTTGCTAGGTCCCTGGCAATCGAACAAAATCGAGATGTGGCATGCAATCATGTTTGGCAGATACTTGAGCAACCAGAGCGGCTCGATTAACCCGATCGACTCTCGGCCCCAGGTTTGGAAGTCGAAATCCCTGCCGTTCGGATACGCATGGGTGATTGCGGGAGCGATGTCAACGAGTTCACTCGAATGCAGTCCGGCGCCCAGGTCGATACCGATCCGGGTGGGATCCACACCGCCATCAGCCAGGCCCGCGTCGTCGAGCGCCAGTTGCGCCGCGGCGACGGCCAGTTGGATGTCACGGGCCATGTATTTCTTGCTTTTGGCCAGCGCCTTGCGGTATTTCGGTAGAGCGTAGTTCTTCAACTCGAAACCCAGAATCTCGGCCGCGAGGTCGTTGGCCAATCCGGCAACCCGAAGCGAGTCGAGCCTGCGAACGGCGCCTCGGCCTTCCAGCAACGATGCCAGAACCCGGTCCGGACGATCGCCCAGGGAACTTATCAATCCCAAACCGGTAATGACCACTCGCCGTTCGGAACAAAGCATGAGTGACTCGCCGATTTACGGCGGAACAGCGCTGGGACCTTAACAGTTCAAGGTGTAGGCTCGCGATTCGGACCGCTTCACTATTATTGCATGCGAGCAAGAAAGTGGCGGCATAAACCCGGCGCTGTCCGCAGATTTTTCGCCAGTGCCCTGAAAATCCCTTTTATCAAGGTCAGCGTAAAGACTCCATCCTGAATCGCTCGGATCGTTCACGTGGAGGAGCGTGATTCGCGTGGCAGTCCGTTGGATTCCGAGCTATTCTCATCCGTTTGGTCGGCTTCGCGCGCTCGCTGCTGGGCCTTGGCCAAGTCGAGCACGCCGAGCAGTTGCTGCGTGAAGACGAAGTTCTTGGGACCGAAGATCTGATTGGCTCGGGAGTTGTCGAGGTGGGCGAATACAATCTCGGCGTCGGCCAAGAGCTCACCGTCCAGGAATGCCTTGGCTTCCACCACGGCCCCCTCGCTGCGCAAGTCGGTCAACGTCACTTCGTAGATAAGCTGATCGCCCGCACACGCGACTCCATGGAACTCGGCGCGCGGTATCTTGGCGAGGACGACTTTCTCGGCGAAGCCGCCGGCCTCACCGACCAAGATCCCGCCGGTTTGTGCCAGGCCCTCGATGATCAGCGAAGCCGGCATCACCGGGTAACCGGGGAAGTGATCGTGCAGGTGTTCTTCCGCCAGAGTCAGGTTCTTGATGGCGCGGCGAACTGTCCGCTGCGAAACTCAAGGAATTTATCGATCCAGATCCATCGCATCGCCTGTCGCACCCATCCTCAAACGAGGAAGCTCGATATCGAACTGCCCGTCGGCTATCTGGCTTGGACCAATCCGACGACTCCGGCGAAGAATTCCCCACGCCCTCTTGTGAATCGATCACCACAACCCGCTTCCAAAGAACCAAGCACGGCGTGGGCGATGGCGTCCGGCTCGCGTCATGCCGCCAGCTTGCTCTGCACATAATGGACGAGCATCTCGACCGTGTAAAGGTCGCCGATCTTCTCGACGCTAGGATCAGACTCGAGTTTCGCCAGGTCGGCGAACGGAAGGCGAGACCTCAGCTCGGACAGGCCTTTCGTCGTGAGTTTTCCGTCGGATACCCACTCCGGGTCAGCCGTCAGATTCTCCGGAAAGAGCTCGCCGCGCGGAATTTTGATTCCGAAGTTGCGCTCCAGGCGAAAGACGATGTCCAGAAAGTCGATGGATTCAGCGCCCAGGTCTCCCTGAAGGGTGGCCCCGGGAGTCACGTCGTCCTCGTCCACGCCCAAGGCATCCACCAACGTGGCCTGGACTTTCTCGAAGATTTCGTCGTTAGTTGGCATAGTATCCTCAGGTACCTAACGGGATCACCCCAATCCCCGACCGGAAACGCCAGTGAAACTCGCCTCCGATCAAGCCGCCTCTCTTACACGTCGGCGAGTTCACGCCCCAAACTTCAAGAGAAGGGCTTTCCGGCAAGCTCGTTACGTTGTGTGAGCCACTCGGCCATTCCGTAGCCGGCGGCTCGGGGGCACAGCGGTCCATATCATGAGCAAAAAATGAATTTGTTGCAACACCAGCAGCTATACACTCGTCGGCAATGGGGTGACTTCGGGTCGGCGGGCGATCGCCCGGGCACCAACCGAGCCCTTGCGCAGGGTCACATAAAGATCTCGCAGTCCCTCCACGATCGCGGCATCGGTCGCGTGCAGCTCCGGGTTCCGCTCCCTCAAGTTGTAACGCGTCAGGGTGAAACGTCCCTTGACCATCTCCTGGCCGTCGATCACGCCGACACCCTTGAAGAGGCAATTTCGCTCGTCACTCGAGACCATCTCGACTCGCAGCTCGAGCTGCCGGCCAGGTTCCACAAAGCTGCCATACTTGATCGTCTTCGCCTGCTTGAGCAAGATGATACTGTGAGCAAAGTCCTCCATGTCGCGTATCAGCCAGGCACCGGCCTGCGTCAACGCCTCCAGCATTAACACACCCGGCATAACCGGAAAACCCGGAAAGTGATCGCTCAGATACTCCTCAGTCAGCGATAGGTTCTTCACGGCCACAAGCGTGGGGCCAGGGCTCGAAAACGTATTCGCTCCCGCCAGCCGGCTACGTCCTGGCTGCACGTCAAGGACCCGGTCGATCAACACAAAGCGCATGGAATTACCCGGATTTCTGTTCAATCAGGCGTCGAAAGTAAAAAGGCGAGAGGGGCGAACAAATTCACCCAACCTCACCGGTGTCACGTCAATGGGTCATCATCCTAACCGCAAAAGATAAGCTGGTTCAAGAGAGCCGTGTCGCTGGCGGTCAGGCTTCGGTCGGTGCTGCTTGCATCAAACTTACAATGTGCCACCGTCTCGTCAAATCCGTACGAGGAATTTGCACAGGATCTGATGACCTTACCTGTATTGCTGACTAATCTTAGGAAAATCTCTTTGAGACCCGCCGGCCGCCGCCGAATCGCACCCGGATCGTGGCTCGCGCCCCCGCGCATCGCCGATCGCTTTGGGGGCGGCCGATTGCCGCGCAGCCTGCGCTATTCAGCCCGACACGTCCAGCCTATACTGGAGAAGGTGGAAATCAGCCTCCGCAAATCCGGCGCGTGTCTGTCGGCCTGTCCAGTCGTTTACCGCCACGAGAGTTGTTCGACTACGGCGTACCAGTTTCCCCCTCGAACGGTTGACTCATGAAAGCCAGCGTCGCATTCCTGGTAGTTCTGGGCATGATCCACTTGACCGGCACCGCCGCGGGGGCCGGCCGTTTGAGCCCAACGATGTCATGGTCGCCGGACTCACAGTGGTTGAGTTACACCCTCGTAACCGAACCGGAACGCGACCGGCAACGCGCCGGCTGGCTCTTCGATACGGCGCCGAACTCCGGGGCTGAGCGACCTTCGCCGACGCTTGACGCCATGCAGGCGGTCGCGGGCCACGCGACCTATCGAATCTGGACGACCCGCCGGGACGGCCAAAGCACGGTATTAATCGAGGAGTCGCACTGGCCGCTGTCAACGCCGGCGTGGGGCATTGAAGGTCGATCGATCGCGTTCTGCCGTTTTGTCCCCCGCTCGATGGAACCCGAGGCCGGCTTCCCGCGCGGGCGTTTTGACGTTGTCGTCCAGGACGGCCTCGATCGGAAGCGCGTCGTCTGGTCCCAGCCTGAACTCGAGCTGGATCTCGAGACCAGAGCCGCCCTGCCCCACATCCGGCCGGCGTGGAGCGCGGATGGCGTCTCGCTCGCCATCCCGGTCCCCGGTCGCGAGCCGGGAATCACCGTGGTACGAACCGACAATAACAAGGTCCTGCTCAATATTCCCAACGCTTGCTGCCCTGCATGGTCACCCGACGGGACGCGGCTGGCTGTCGTTCGAAGAACGGGCCGCACCGCCAAAGTCCTGATTGTCGAGCAACACGGATACGGCTATGGCGCACCGCGGGATCTTGCGCCCACCGGGCCGGTCATCGCATATCCCGGCTGGAGTGGCGACGGCCGATCGGTTTTTGTGGTCTCGGAGCGATCGATACTGTCGAGCCGGTCTCGCGGGATCGATCTGGTACGCAGATACCTCGACGGCCCGGACGCCATTCCAACCGTCGGTCTGGCGCCTCCCGATGCGATTCAGCGCGGGCTGATCGTGCAGGGGATTGCGATCGACTTCGATCGCGAGGGCGAACGTTGCGTCTTCTCGGTGGACTATACGGGCCGCGACAGTTCGCTGGTCACGGCATTGCCCGGCGAGCGCCAGATACTCAGGCCGTTCAACCCGGTCAACGTGAGCCAGCGGATCGGCGCTGGCGATCTCGCCGGATGGCCAGACCGTGGCCGCGCGATTCGGCCCGCCCGATCGACTGACCCCACCTGCCGTGTGCGACTGGAGCTCGGACCAAACCACTCTCCTGGTCCCCGACCGAGCCGCCAGGCGAACGTGGTCGACGCGGCTCGCGACGGCCGCTCGCGACCTCCTTGCGACGGGACTTCCCAAGGTCGCGGTGGACGGGCAGGTCGCCGAACGCCCCACGCTGCTGCCGCTGCCAGGCGAACTGGCGACCGGCAGTCCGATCCAGGCGCGAGTCACCCGAATCGCCCGGCTCGCAGCCAGCCTGGATCGCATTGGCGTCAACGACACCGACCCGCCGATCGGTCCCTCGAGACAATCGGCTGGCCTCGAGACACGTCTCTTCTTCCTCTATCTCGCGGGCGACTACGCCGGTGCCACCAGGGCGCTCGATGCGCTCGACGCCCAGCTCACGGCGCCCGACGTTCGCCTGGCCTCACTGAGCGTCAAGGCCCAGATCCTCTGGGCACAGGGTGAGAGGTCGCGCACCCAGTCTGTCATCGAATACGTGCAAGCGGCGCAGGGCACCGAAACCCGGCGGATCGAGGAAACGCCCTTCGGCATGGTGATTTCCAAGGAGCTCACTCCCAATCAAGCCTGGGCGCGGTACCTGACGCAGCAGGTTGCGTTGCCCGAATCCTCGAAGGCTCAGAATGAGGCGCCGCAGCCGCCCGAGCTTCCCGATCAGCCATTCCAGATTCCGCTCATCCCCGCGGAGCCGCAGCCGCTTGACGGTCGCTTGGGTGAGCCGCCCATCGGGCCTGTCTTTCGCCGATTTGACGGAGTGGAGCGCTAGCTCCCCGGCGAGCGTCAGAGCCACTCGATCTTCAGGATCGGGTGCAGCTCGATGCCGTTGAACTGGGATACGCCCATCTGACCATGAACCTTGTCGAAGAAACCGACGCCCGTGATCCGGGCATTGGTCGGCGTGATCCGGGTCTTGAACTCCGGAAGCTCCGACGGCGCTCCGCCAGCCAAGGACTGCGAAACAACGACGGGACCCTCGGGAGGGGCTATCATCGCCTGGCGCGGCACGAGCTTGCCCCCCATCGGCACGAAATCGGCCGTCGGGACGCGGCTAAGCAATTTATTATCGACGGCAGCTCGCGCAGCCTGAATGTTCGCCAGCCAGGGAGAGCCGGCCTGGACGAAAGGGGGCCGGGGCGTCGGGATCTCGCCGATCATGGTCTCTCCGCTGGCACCTTGCAGCACGAGGTGATAATCGCCGTCGCTCTCAAGCTTCAGCGCCGTGATTTCGGCCTCGATCATCCAGATTGTCGTTTCCACTGGTGCGGCCCGATGCTCCTGGTATTCCGGGAAATCTCCCGTGACCGGCTGCATATCGTCGGGCCGCGGTATGCTGATCAGCTCCTCTACAGTGGTTGGAACGATCTGCGCAACGACGTCGCCGACATCCGGGTCGGTGCCGGTCTTCACGGGCCACCGTTCCACGCCGGGCTTGGTGGCCAGCTCGGGCTGAAGCTCGGCATCGCCGCGAGCGCCGGGCGGGGCACCATAGGTCACGCCCGCCGCCGCCTTGATTCGCGCCGCCATGCTGGCGCTCACAATCGGCATGTCGTTGACATCCTGCACCGCCCCGACGGCCTGGGAACCGGGCGCGGCCGGCGGCCCCTGCGGCTCGACTGTCGTACCGCCAGGGGGAACCACTGCTCCAGGTCCGACGCTTTCGGTGCGACCGAAAACCACGAAACGCGGGGTCGAATCCCGGTTCGATCCGTCGCCCGGCCCCTTCATGGTGTAACCGGTGGCTGCAAAGAGCTTCTGGTTGGGGAACATCCGGCGCAGAGTCAGAAAGTCGCCCCACTCGCCTTTTCCGGTGGTCGCGTCCGGGAGCGGGCTTCGTTCGCCGGCAGCAACAAAGACATCTCTCCGCGTGCCTGTGAGAATGCCGACGACGTGAGTGGGGAATCGGGACCCTCCGCCGATCATGTACGAAATCCCGACTTCGCCGTCGGCATTGGAGCACAACGCGGGATACGCGGTTGCCGAGTCGGTGTCGAATACATTGATGTTATCGAGGATCGTCAGGTTCCCGGCATCGATCCTGGCAACCTGGATGAACGGCTTGGTCCGCCGGTTGGAGCCGGCGTCGACCGACCAGGCGAACCAAAGCTCATTGGCGCCGAGCGCCGCTCCGGTGATCCTCGGGTCGGCACGGTCGAGCCAGCGCCGCCCGTCCGGCGTCCTCGACTGGTATCCGTTGTTGCCCATCCAGCGGGACACGGCTACTGACCGGGCCGTGGGCGCAGCATCGCTCTCTTGCCAGGTGAAGACCTTGAGCGTGCTCGTGTCCTCATGGGCCGCGAAGTAGGCGATCGCGCCGCAGTTCTGGGCAACCCGGAAACTCTGAAGTTCCATCGAGACAAACTTGGCCGCCGTGACCTGGCCGCTGTCGATGCTGGCGACCGGAATGCGCAGCACCGCCGAGCCTGCCGAGTCGCCCCCTGGGAAAATATTGGTCGTGACGTAAAGCGAGTTGGCGCCCACTGCCAGGTCGGGGAAGTCCAGGAACGCCCCCTTCACACCCAGCATGTCAGTGGTGATGTCGAAAAGCCGCCAGCGGCCCTGGGCCACGTCGGCCGATTTGGCAAATGCCAGGCGCTGGATGTTGTCGGATTGCTCGGGGTTTCCGTACTGCAACAACCAGACGAACGTGTCAATATGCGGGATATAGTGGGCAATCTGGTCACAACAGAAGCTTGAATTCGAGGGGTCGTTTCCTCGAAAGGCCGTCGCGGGATCGATGAACTTGAAGGTATGGCCGCCGTCGGTCGAGACCGCCGAGAACCAGTTGCCGGTGTACAGGACGACCTGATCATTCACCGCCGCGCTCGGCTCGCAGACGTTCGCGGCGGTCTGCTGCTGGGCGGCCGAGGTCAACTCGGAATTCGTGACAAGAGCGAGCTCGCCAGTCGGCGCGGCGGCAGCGGCAGCCAAGGGCACGTGCCGGTGGAACAAGGCCGGTATCGACGCGCTGTGAAACCCCCGTTCCACCCCCTCCCGGACGAACGGGAGCATTCGGCGCGGGTGGATTCGCTTCGGCTTGACGAACTTGGGCGGGTGATCCAGGTGTTTGACTTGTACGTGTTGTGGCGCCGTGGCGTGCAGGCGAAGGGTCGTGCTGATTGATGGCCCCTTCACGGTCGCGGACGAGCCGGCGGCCTTCTTGCGGCCAGACTTCTTTGCCATCGTGAAGACTCCCAGGCGCCGGCCAGGCCGGCGCAGCCGCGGATCAAGGCTCAAGAATCAGAGGCGTCTTGCTTTTTCTTCTTCTCCGCCTCGCGGCAGATTTTGTTTTGATCGGGCGCGTTCGTCACATCGCTCTCGCGAGGCGCCTCACCTCGCGAAATCGGGATGAGCGGCAGGGGGCGGCGCGGATGGATCTGCTTCTCCGGCGGTGCTTTGGCGGCCGATTCCTGGTGCACGACGACCACATCGCCCGCGGATCGCAGCGGCACCTCATTCGCCGCCGGGTGTGCTGGCTGGTTCTCGGATCTGTCGGGCTCCTTCCTCTTTTCTTTCATGTCGCCACGCTCCCCAACGGCGAGGCCCGTTCATCAGGTCCAAGCTCGCTCACGTCTTGGGCCTGGCGCAGGATGTGCGGCTCCTCGTCGGCCAGACCAGGTACCGTACGAGGAACCCGACAGCCAAGCAAGCCGCGAGCACCAGGAGAAACGCAAGCTCGAAGCTGCCATTTCCGCCGTCCGGTGAGATGCCGAACCACCGCTCCATGAAGTCCATGAACGCCCCCTTTGCACTTACCAGGAAGAAAGGGCAAAACCGTTGCCGATCTGTCAAGATTTCGCCACGCCGCAATCGGCTCGGGACAGAGCCCAAGCTGCAGGCCCGCCACTTCGGTTCGATATGGTCACGCGCTTTACCGCCCCGACCCTCGCAGCCTACTGTGACAGTCGCGCCCGGTCAAGTTGGTCGAAGCGGCTGATCGACGTTATTCCATCAAGGCCCGCAGCGCGTTCCAGCGTCTCTCGGAAGCGATCAGAAAACAACGAACAACACGACCCGCGCCGACTGGATAACCCGCGCCCGCTCCTCGGGCGTGATCGAGCCCCGCGCCGCGATCTCGTCCAATGTGTGGAGTGTGCTGTTAATCAGAAAGAGCGACACCGAGCCAATCTTGAGCTTTTCGCTGTTCTTGGCCATCACTCCCAGAACTTCGCGGATCGTGAGGGCTTCGGCAAGCGGATTATCGGGATTCGACTGCCAGCGCGGCACGCTCGCGGCCGACACGGCATCGAGTACGACCTGATGGATGAGCTGGCTGATTTGAGCGAGCTTGGGATAGTCGAGCGTCTCCGGCGTATCCTGCGGTGTATGATAACGCGGGTTTTCGCCGGTGGTGAAAAAGAGGAACGGGATGCTGCGGGTTCGGAAGGGGCCGTAATCGCTGCGATTGAGGACCAGAATGTCCGTCCCGAGCATGCCGACGGTCAGCGGGCGGCCCCGGGCCGCCTTTTTGATCCAGGGCCGCAAGGCGGGGGCGTGTTCCGTGCCCATCACGAAGACGTGCTTTCCGCAGACGCCGCCCAGAGAGCGGCTGATCATGTCGGCCGTGAGGAAGAGCACGACACGCTCAAGCGGAATCGGACTGTGGGCGACGAAGTAGCGCGACCCGAAGAGGCCGATCTCCTCGAGATCAAACCCGATGAACATGATGCTCCGTCTGGGCCGAGTGGCACCCTCGACGATGCTGCGCGCCACTTCGAGCATCATGGCGACGCCCGAGGCGTTATCGTCGGCGCCGGGGTAGAGCCGTCCGTTCCTGACTCCCAGATGATCGAAGTGGGCGGCCACGATCACCCACTGGTCGCGCAGCGCGGGGTCGGAGCCGCGGAGCATGGCCCCGACGTTCCGCCCCATCGTGGTACCGGGTTCCTTGCCGGGAACGGTCTGGACAAAATCACCTTGAAAGAGCGGCTCGAGCTTGAGCTGGCGAAACTGGCCGATCAGGTAGTCGCCCGCTTTCACGCCCCCTGCCCCGCGACGGCCTTCGTAGGCCGGTGAAGCCAGTTCCGTCACGATCTCGCGAAGCCGGCTCTCCAACGGCCGGGGCGGCTCGTCGGCGAGGACCCGGGCTCCGCCCCCGAGCGAAACCACGAGCCATGCAAAGCCCGCAAAGCAGGCATCCTTTGCGCGACCGCGCACGAACCCCTTGATCGATCGGTTTGATCCGGGCGGTGAGACCGGACGGCTTTCCCAGATCGGTGCGTCACTCATAACTCGTTTCTCGCCCCCCCAGAAAATCGCGGGATGATCCTTGACCGGGCCAATCGTGTGATATCGTTACCACGGTTTGGGAATGGTTTCCCTACACGGAGGTGTATCGTGTCGCGCTCCTTCAGGCTCAAAGCGCTGGTCCTTGCGCTCTTGCTTCTCGGTTTTGGCGGGTCCACCAAAGTCCAGGCTCAGGACTGGACCGATTACCTGCACTGGCCCTACGTCCCGCCTCAAGTCCCCGGCAATGGATTCGAATACAACGGCCTTTATGACGGGTGGTACCGCTATCCCCGCCAGCAGCGGATCGTGCCCCAGATTCAAGGTCCCAACTATCGCAACTATTACGGTGGAACACGACTCTTCGGTCTGATTCGGGTTCCCAACGGCTGGTGGAACATGCAGGCCGGCTGGTTCGATAGTAACAACATGAGGTATTACTCGGGCTACCACCACTACCTCGACGTCTTTTGATATTCACGGATGCATCACCGATGCCGCCTCCGCTGATACGGGTGGGCCGCACCTAGACCCTGCGGCCCACCCGTTTGTTTGCGCTTCTGCATGGCGCTCAGCCGCTGCGCGAACACAGTGACCGGCTATCACTCTACGTCCCTTGCAATCGCGGTCGCAAGATCGCCTTATGATGATGAATCGCCAACTCTTCGATCTTACCGGCCGCGTTGCCCTCGTGACGGGGGGCAGCAAGGGGCTGGGCAAGGCCATGGCCCGCGGCTTCGCCCAGGCCGGTGCCGACGTCGTCATCTCCAGCCGCCACGAGGAGGAGCTCGTCGCCGCGGAAGCCGAGATCCACGCGGGCACCAGCGTGCGGGTCGCCCACTTCGTCGCCGACATGACGCAGCGCGAAAACGTGCGGCGACTCGCCGAGAGAGCGCTTGCGGCGATGGGCCGGGTCGACATTCTGGTCAACAACGCCGGCAGCAACCTACCGCAACCGACGGAACAGATCGTTGACGCAGACTGGGACCGGCTCGTCGAGCTCAACCTCAGTTCGTGCATGGCGCTGTCGCGCGCTGGTCGGGCCGATGAAGGAACGCCAGTGGGGACGCATCATCAACGTGTCGTCGATTCTGGGCCTGACTTCCGCCGCGGGAAGAAGCGCCTATTCCGCCACGAAAAGCGGCTTGATCGGCCTGACGCGCGCGGCCGCGAACGATCTGGGATCGTTCGGCATCACGGTCAACTGCCTGGCGCCGGGGCCGTTCTTGACCGACCTTCCAGCCAGTCTGTTGACGGCAGAGCAGCAGACGGTCTTCGCTCAGAAAACGATCCTCGGTCGTTGGGCGAAGCCGGACGAACTCGTCGGGCCAGCCCTGCTCCTGGCAAGCGAGGCGGGCAGCTACATCACTGGCGCCACCCTCGTGGTGGACGGCGGCTGCCTGGCGAGGATGTTCTGAGGGCCTGTCCAAAACGGGACTGGTTAACGCCGGAACATCCTGATCGACCATTGTCGCCTTCCGCTCCGCGAAAGACCTTTCCTTTCGCGGAACGAAAGACGACTCTCCAGCCCGGTCTATCCGGCCAGCGTCCTCACCCCTGCGGAGTTGCGCAACCTGCTGCGGACCACTGCAAAGCAGCACCGGCGCGAAGAGTTGGGAAGAGACGCCGATTGCTCCGGTCCGTTCTCCCAATCGCGAGGCAAGAGTTTTGGTTGGGAGGACAGTGCGGACACGAGACCGCGGCCGTCGATGGGATCGTTTCCACCCCACGCGGCGACCCATCAACCCTGCGACGAGACCTGCCCCAGCGCGAGCGCGATCCGATAATACGCTGCCGCCGCCAGCTCGACCTGTTCGAGCTCGATCCACTCGTCCTTGGTATGTGCCTGGGAAATGTGGCCGGGGCCGAACACCACGCAGGGCGTGCCCCGGGCGCTCAGAGGCCCGGCGTCGGTTCCAAACGGCACGCCCACGACCTCGGGCCGATGGCCGGTGGCTGCGCTGATGGCGTCACGCAAGGGCTCGATCCAGGGCGCGGCACCGGCGGCCAGGGGCGGCATGCACACGGACGGCTCGTCGAACTCGATCCAGGCCGCTGCGCCAAGCGATTGCTCCAGTTGGTCCTGAATCCGGCGCACGCAGGCCGTCGCGTCCTCGCCCGGCACAAGACGGCGATCGACCTCGATCTCGCACCAGTCCGGCACGACGTTGACACTCTGCCCTCCCTCGATTCGCCCCACCGACAAACTCGGCGGGCCCAGTGTCGGGTCGGGCGGCGAGAGGGCGAGCAATCGCGCGTGCTTCTCGAGCTCATCCAGGACTCGCCCCATGCGGTAGATGGCGTTGACTCCCGCATCGGGCGTCGAGCTATGGCAGGCCACTCCCCGAGTGCGGATCTTCCATCGAATTGCGCCTTTGTGAGCATTCACGAGCTGGAGCGACGTCGGTTCGGCCACGATGGCGAGGTCGGCGCCATGAGGTGTTTCCGCCAGTCGCGACGAGCCGGTGTGGGTGTATTCCTCGTCGACCGTGCAGGCCAGGAGCACCGAGGCCGAGCCGGCCGGCCGCTCCCGGACCAGGCGCGCAAAGGCCAGGAGCATGGCCGCCATCGCACCCTTGACGTCGCAAGCCCCGCGTCCGTAGAGCCGCCCCTCCGAGACCGCCGGCGTGAAGGGAGGGATGATCATGCCGTCCGCGGGCACCGTGTCTTGGTGAACGTCGAACAGAATCCGCCGCCGCGATGACGGCGCCTCGTACCAGGCCAGCACGTTGTCCCGGCCCTCGGCGATCGGCTGTCGAGCGCACTTCACGCCCAGGTCGCGGAACCAGGCTTCCAGATAATCGCTCAGGCGTGTCTCGAAAAGCTCGGCCCCGACGAGCGCCCGGCCCATCGGGTTGACGCTCGGTATGGCGACGAGGGTCAACAGCAGTCGCGACAGGTTCTCGTGATCGAACCAGCATTCCTGAGACACGTGGATCGGGCCCTAGTCCTAATCTTGATCTTAATCCTCTTCCTGATCTTACTCTTCATCGTAATCTGCTGGAGGACCCGGCCTGGGCATCATCTCGTCGCGCGTAGGTAAACGGTAATCGAAGATTTGCGCCACGTGAGGGACTGCCCGCGCCCGGCCCATCATTTCACCCTCTCGAGATACTCGCCGGTGCGGGTATCGATCCGGATCTTTTCGCCAGGCTTGACAAACGGCGGCACCGACACTGTGAGCCCGGTTTCGAGCGTCGCCTCCTTGTACTGGTTGGTCGCGGTCGCGCCCGCCAGGGCCGGCGGCGTGTCTTTCACGGTCAGCTCGACGAAGTCGGGCACTTCGATCGACACCGGCTTGTCGTTGATGTATTTGACCATCACCCGCTTGTTGGGCAGCAGGTAGTCCATCGCCGTGCCGATGATCTCGGGCGAGAAGCTGAGCTGGTCGTACGTCTCGGTGTCCATGAAAACGTGATCGTCGCCGGCCGAGTACAGATATTCGTACTCCTTGGTCTCGACATAGGGAACGTCGATCTGGTCGACCGCGCGCAACCGCTTATCGATCAACGAGCCGGTGTTCATGTTCCGCAGCTTGGTTTGCACCATCGCGCGGAGGTTTCCCGGGGTGTGATGAGCAAAATCCACGACCACGAAATTCACCCCATCCATCGTGATGACCATTCCCCGGCGGATATCGGTCGCTTTGAGCATCATGGCAGTTCACATCTCTCCTGTGACGAGTAGTCTCGAAAACAGCATCCGTGTTTGATCGGCGGGCATTCTGGTTAGAATGTAAGGCCATCGCATGATTTTGGCTAGACCATCCGAGTCTGCCTCCCTTCGGTGGCCGTATCGCGGACATCGCGAGAAACGCGAGGCTGCAAGGCTATTCACACCTTGCTCGGGCCCTGGTAGGCTGCTTGGCGGCGGCTCGTTTAGGCTTCTTGCTGCACGCATCGGGGGGTGGCACTGAGCGCCGTCTTCGCCCATGAGCGACAGTTTTGAAATGCTCGTCGACGCCGATGCGACGATCGAACAGGCCGAGGAGGTCAAGGACCGCGTGCTCGAGCGGTTCCGAGCGCTCGGGCTGATCACCGGCGACGCCAACGAGGAATGTGTGCTGGGCGGCGAAGGATATCGTCCCGGCCCCGCAGTGTCCGAGCACTACGAGCTCGGGAACGAGGAGCTTCCATTCTGGGAGCTGCTCACATGCGGCGTGGAAGCGCGGGTGGCCAGACATTTCAATGAGTGGGCTTACGGGCCTTCCTGCGCGGGCTTCCGTTGTCCCTGCTGCAATGCGGAGTTTGAGCCGGATAATGAGGATTTGCAACAGACACTCTCCGCGGCGATCGACGAATGGGTCGAGCAGTCGGGCCCGGCTGCCGTGACGTGTCCTCGATGTGCAAAGGAAGTTCCAGTCACCGAATGGCGCTGCGAGCCACCGCTTGGCTTTGGCAACTTATCATTCAGGTTCTGGAATTGGCCCCCACTGGATTCTCGGTCGTGGCAGATCGACATCCCGGCCCTCGTGCGCGAGGTGACCGGTCACGCGATCATCTCGACGAACGGACGAATCTAGCTCAGTTCGAGAACTCGATTCATTAGCGAAAGGCAATCGAAAATGGAGACGCCCGGAATCAAGGTCGCGGCGGCCGCCGGACTCTTGATCCACGTAGTGATCGCTGGCGCGGCCTTTGCCGAGCGGCAAATGGAGGCGCTGGGCCGTGGCGTCGTGGCGATCCCCATCGGCAACGGCAAGGTGTTTGTCGGTTGGCGCCTGCTGGGAACCGATCCCGACGAGATCGCCTTCAATCTCTACCGTGCGACCGGTCGTCGTGATCCTGTGAAATTGAACTCCGAGCCGCTCAAGAACGCCACGAATTTCGTTGACGCAGAAGCGAACTCGAAAGAAGCCTCCTCCTATTTCGTCCGTCCGGTGCAAGGCGGCCGGGAACTGGAGGCCAGCGCGCCGTTCCGCCTTACGGCCAATGCCCGGACACGGCCCTATCTCTCGATTCCGCTTCAGACTCTGCCCGGCCATACCCCGAACGACGCCTCGGTCGGCGATCTCGACGGCGACGGCGAATACGAGATCGTTCTGAAGCAGGAGATGAGAGGTCGCGACAACTCGCTAGCCGAAACGACAGGGGAAACCAAGCTCGAAGCGTACAAGCTCGACGGCCGTTTCCTCTGGAGGATCAACCTCGGCAAGAACATCCGGGAAGGCGCTCATTACACGCAATTCATGGTCTATGACCTCGACGGCGACGGCAAGGCCGAGGTCGTCTGCAAGACGGCCGACGGCACGATCGACGGCAAGGGAACAGCGATCGGCAATGCCGACGCTGATTACCGCAACGCGGCGGGTTACATCCTCGAGGGACCGGAGTTCCTCACCGTCTTCGATGGCACGACCGGCAAGGCGCTCGCGAGGACCGGTTACATCCCGCCACGGGGGAAGGCGGCCGACTGGGGCGACAACTATGGCAACCGGTGCGACCGATTCCTCGCAGCCGTTGCGTATCTCGACGGGTCGCGGCCGAGCGTGATCATGTGTCGTGGCTACTACACGAGAACGGTGCTCGCGGCGTGGAACTGGAGGAACGGTGCGCTGTCGCACGTCTGGACCTTCGACAGCGACGACGGCACCCCCGGCAACCGGTCGTACCGCGGCCAGGGAAACCACAACCTGCGGGTCGGCGACGTCAACGGTGACGGCAAGGATGAAATCGTTTATGGCGCCTGCGTGATTGACGACAACGGCAAAGGGCTCTATACGACGGGACTCGGGCACGGGGACGCCATTCACCTCTCCGACATCGATCCGGACCACCCGGGATTGGAAGTCTTCGACATTCACGAGCGCCCTCGGCACCCCGTCGGCGCGGAGTTCCGAGACGCGAGCACCGGGGCTCTGATCTGGGGGAAACCTTCGCCCGACGTCAGCCGGGGCGTTGCGCTCGACATCGACCCCCGCCATCGCGGCTATGAGATGTGGGCTTCGGGCCCAGGGTTGACCGGCCTCTGGAACGTCAAGGGCGAACGGATTTCCGACGGGAAGCCCTTATCGTGCAATTTCGGTGTCTGGTGGGACGGCGACCTGCTCCGGGAAATCCTCAACCGGAATCGCATCTCGAAGTGGCACTGGCAGGACGGCACCGAGACCGACTTGATCACGGCGGAGAACTGCGCCGCCAACAATTCCACGAAATCGACCCCCTGTCTGTGCGCAGACATCCTCGGCGACTGGAGAGAGGAGGTCATCTGGAGAACGACGGACGGCAAGGAACTGCGGATCTATACGACGACGATTCCAACGGCGCACCGCATCTACACGCTGATGCACGACCCGATCTACAGGCTGAGCGTGGCCTATCAGAACGTGGGATACAACCAGCCCACGCAGACCGGTTTTTACCTGGGCGACGGCATGTCGCCGCCGCCTCGGCCCGCGATTGTGACGAGGGATTCGAGACGCCGTCCATGACGGCAGATTCGGGATCTCGGCGTCCAGTTCTTGAGTAGGGCCGTGGCCTTGTTCAGCTCGTAGCGGAGGACGTAGGGCTCGCCGTCAGCCCAGGCCCACTTGTAGGCAGCGAGGGAGTGCTTCTTCGCCTGCTCGCGATCGCCAATGGCAAGCCAGAACTCAGCCAGCGCCCGATGAGCGGGTTTCCTCGCCTGGGCCAACTGCTCAGCCTCGCGCCGCGGATCGGTGAGCTGGCCAAGGTGAAACTTGGCGAGCGCAAGCTGGCTCTCGGCCGCCGCATCGACCGTCTCGACTCCGCGGGCCATGCGCACGGCTTCATGGAGACTCTCGGCGGCAAGCGCCCACTGGCCCTGCTTCATCCGCTATTCGCCCCGCAAACCATGGACGGTTCGCACGGCCTCTGGGTTCTTTCCGGGTCAGGTCGAACGGTTCGGCCGGATGAATTTCGGTGCGTCGCATTAACGACCGCGATCGTTCGAGCCTTCGGTCCCCGGACCGGTCCTCCCGGCGCGAAGCCGCGCTGCCCTCGGTACATCCTTGAGGCTTGCCAGGTAGCCGATGAGATCGGCAAACTCCTCTGGTGATAGCGACTCGGCCGCTTTGGCCGGCATGATGGAGACGTCGCTCGAACGCCTTTGCGCAATGTCGGCCTTCGGAATCCGCGTGATCTTCGCCTCCCAGTCGGCCAGCACGACGTCCTGGTCGGTCTCGGCGCGGATCACGCCGGTCATCACCTTGCCGGCGCGGGTGGCCAGCACCACCGATTGATGGCCGGGCGCGATCCGGGCTGATGGCTCCAGGACCGAGCGGACGAGCTCGGCGCGGTCATACGTGAGCGCCAAGCCCGCGAGGTTGGGTCCGATTGTGGATGTACCGCGAGCGCCGACTGCGTGGCATTGCGCGCAGCCGGCACGCTTGACGTCAAAAAACAGCCGTTCCCCTTTGCGGGGATTGCCCTCGGTCTCCATGGCGTATCGGCGCAGCTCAGAGATTCTGCTCAGTGCCGGCGGCCGTGGCGCAGTCGCGTCGCGGCCCAGTCTGGCGAGCTGGACGCTAAAGCACCATGGCCCGATGCCTTGACGGCTCAGCACCAGGATCCGGTTTCGGCCCTCGACCAGTTCGATCTTGGCGCCGTCGGAATCCGCCTCGAACGCCCGGCCGCCGGAATCGGCGTATTGATGGACCAGCTTTTCGTTGACGGTCACGAGCAACGACCCGCTGGAGCCGAGCAGGAGCAACGCCGGGCTTGCGCGGTCGACATCGACTTCGGCATAGGCAAACGCACAGAGGTCCGGTGCGCCGCTCTTGTCGTAGCCGAAGCCGCCGTTATCCTCGGCGCTGTTTCAGGTCTTCGAGGTCGACGCGGCCCGTCGTCGCGTCGCCCGATCGAGCGGCCCACGACACGGGGCGGCCGAGTGCGCCGGTGACAGGTCGATGGAAATCGATCGAGCGCTCACCCAGGAAGATCTGCGGCGTGGTCCGCGGAAACGGGCCGATGACACGCCAGGTGCGGATCGGCTCGAACCGGGCCAGTACGCGCTCGAGTGCAAGGCCCGCCGGACTGCCAGTCGACTCGTCTTTCGCTGCCGCGGCCAGGTCGCCGGCCACCTTGTCGCGAATCGCCGCCAAGGCTTTCTCGCCCGCGCGGCGCAGCGACGGATCGCGGTCTTTGATCGCCGCCAGATAAACGGGAATTGCGGCCGGATCGGGAAGCCGGCACAAGGCCGCAATGGCGGCTAGACGATCGGGTGCATTGGGATCGCGGGCGATCGCCAGTAACCGCGGCACGGCCGCGCGCATGTGCAGCCCCACGGCGGCCATCATGGCGGCTCCGCGAACTGAGGCGGCCTGATCGTCAAGCCGGTCGAGCACCGCCTGATGGAGATCGGCCGGCAGCCCCTTCTTGACATTCAAGCTCAGAATCGCGGCCGATCGGACGGCCGGCGCGGGGTTCTCGAAAAAAGAAGCCAGCTCGTTCGGCGGCAAGTAGCCCTCGCGCCAGGTCGGGCAAGGCGCGAGCGACGAGGTCCGCCGATGATTTCGAGTCGAAGACCAAGGCGAGCCGGGCCTGGAGCGACTTGCGGTCGCGCAGCCGTGCCAGTCCCTCGAGAGCCGCCATTCGGACCGACTCGCTCCTTCCCGCATCCAGCAGGAGCGCGGCCAGGAGTGGCACCGACGGGATGTCGCCGACCTGTCCGAGCGCGTCGGCCAGTGCCGCCTGGTTGTCCGGGTCGCGCTCGACCCGCAAGTTCGCCCGCAAGAGCGGTGCGCCGCCGAGTCCCGCCTGGCTCATGCCGCCGATGGCCTCCGCGCGAACGCGACGATCGGGATCAGTCAAGCTCACGGCCAGGCCCGCGAGCACCGCGTTCATGCCTTCGGATGACCAGTCCTTGGTTTTCCGGGGAGCCGGACCGGCCACGGGATTCGTCCCGAACCAGGTGCCGTCCCAGTCGGGATACTGCCGATAGAGACCGGCCAGGTTGGCGGTGATCATGGCTCGCACTGGTGCGAACCTGGTCGCCTGGAACGCCGCGCACAAGGCCTCGACCACCGTGAGGTTCCAGGCCTCGTCGGTCAAGAGAAGGGCCGGCTCCCGGCGGCGGTCGTCCTTGATGGCCTGGACCAGGGCATCCTTGTCCCAGGCCCCGAGCCGCCGGATCGCCTGACGGATCGACCAGGCGGCGAACTTGTCGGAGTCACCCAGAGCCTTGTACAGAGCGGGAGCGGCCGCAAGATCGCCCAGCTTTCCCAGGGCAATCGCCGCCTCGCGCCGAACTGCTGGATCACGATCGTCGAGCAGCGGCGTCAGTGCCGGCAGTGCCGCGCGCTGGCCCCGGATGCCGGTCGATCGCGCTGCCTGGAGCCGGACCTGCGCTACAGGGTCGGCCAGCATCGAGCCGATCGCTCCCCGAGCCAGATCGCCGCCGATTTCATCGAGCGCCCAGAGAGCGTGCAGCCGACCGAATGCGGGCTTGCGCTGCTTGAGCCGCTCGACCAGCAGGGGGACCACGCTACGGCCGCGGCGAGCCAGGCCGCGTTGCGATTCCAGTCGAACCGAGAGAGCCGGATGGTCGAGCGCCGCGATCAGCGATGCGTCGTCCCTGGCGCCGGGTCGGGGCTCCGAACGGGCTTTCGTGATCCTGGGAGGGCGAGGCTCCGTCCGAGCCGCCTGGGGAATTGGCTCGCCGGGAGGCTCGCCCTCCCGGGACTGTGCGAGGCGATTTTGAGCCGCCTGTCCCAATTCGTCGCGGCGCAGGCGATAGAGCCGGCCGGTCCGGGCGCCGGCGTCGAGCCAGCCGTTATAGGCCCAATCGACCAGGTAGAGGCTGGCGCGGTCGCCGGCCACGGCCATCGAGAACGGGCGGAAGTCGGCCACTTCGCCCTTGGTGACAAGTGGTGTGCGGCGAGCGACCGCGAAGGTGCCGCCCGACTTGCGCAGCTCGAGGCGAAAGACGGTCTGAAGGCCCCAGTCACAGAGGAAAAGGTTGCCGCGAAACTCGGCCGGCAGTCCATCCTCGTTGTAGCAGATCGCTTGAGCCCCCGCTCCGCCGAACTCGCCGCTCATGATCGGCAGGGCTCGCTGGGGGGTGATTCGGAATTGATACGGATAGCCATAATGTCCGCCCACAATGTGGTGGGTGAGGCTGTTGGGCCAGGTCTTGCTGTCGTCGTCGTTACCGTAGGTAAACACCTCGTCGGTTGCGGAGAGAGCCACGGACAGGGGGTTACGCTCGCCGGTCGAGACGATCTCCAGGTCCGTCCCATCCGGCCTGACCCGGATCACCCCGCCGCCGTGGAGCTGGATCGTCTTGCCGTCCCGCCCCGTCGCCCGCGGGATGCCCTTGTCGCCGATCGCGACATAGAGAAAGCCATCCATGCCCAGGCGGACTCCCGAGGCAACGTGCTCGTTGATTCCGCTCCAACCCGGCAGCGTCGGCCCCAGCCCGGTCACCAGATCGACTCGCGTATCGGCGAGCCCATCGCCGTCGGTGTCCCGGAGCGCCGACAGAAACGGGGCATGCACAACGTAGAGCGTTCCGTCGATCCATTCGAGTCCCATGACGCTCCACAGATTCTCCGCGAAGACCGTGATCCGGCCCTCCTTGAGGCGAATGACCCGGTCGATCGGAACCGTCGGAGGCCCGGGCATGTCCATGGGGTCGGAACCGATATAGACCGACCCGTCGAGCGCGGCGACGATGGCCGTCGGGTAAAGAATCTCGGGGGCCGCGGCGGCCAGCTCGATCGACCAGCCCGCGGCCGGCGCGGGGAGAGCCTTTGACTGCGCAAAAGCGTCCCGGCATTCCACCGCCAGAGTGGCAATTAAAACCGCGAGGGTAAGCTGAGAACGCATGGCGAAGTCCTTTTCGTTCCGTGCGATTTGCGGCGGATTGAGTGCGAAGCGACCAGCAAGAGTGCGGTGAACGGACTGTCGGCCGCGTGAGTGGGTGGGCAATGGTCTAGCATTCAGGATTCAGACCGCGGAGAATTGTACTCGATCGCAGGAAAAGCCTCAACGCGACCAAGGAGCACAGGAGATTCCCGAGTGTCCGCAACGCACACGCCGCTCGAACAGAAGAGCGTTTCTAGTGACGGCCCGCGCGGGGCTGATCTCTTTCACAATCCTTCCTATCCCGCCCGGACTCACTTCCAAGAGCGTCAAGAGCTGGAAGAATCGCTGCGTGTGGCCGAGGAGCGAGTGAGCGCAGCCGGGCAGAAGCTGACCGCAGTTGCCGATCATCCCGAGCAGGCCGCCTTGGTCCGCCTCTACCACCAGATGATGGCGCGCGCGACCAGATCGCCGACTGTGTGCGGCGAATCCCGCTGGAAGCGGCCGGCCTCTACGAGGAAGACAAGGAACGCTACGTCCAGGCCGACGCGGCCCTGGAACGCACCTGGAGAAAATGGCAGGCGGCTGGGGGTTAAATCGATCAATGGCCCGGCACATAGCTACAGAGCAGGGTCCTTACGTAGGTCAGGCTTTCCAGCCTGACTTCCCGAAGTGTCAGGATGGAAAGCCTGACCTACGGCAATGCAGCCGCCGACCCCAGACCGGACGGCCCGACTGCACGCGGGGACCGGAGGCCCGCAAAACAGCCGGTCATCGGCCGTGATTCGCAGTTCAATTGGCGCTTCGTCTTTTCCTGGTTTTCTTGCCATCCGTCCCGGATGGCTTTGCCTCGAGCACTTCTTGCCACACCCCGGGAATCGCGTCCCAGGCTGATTGGTAGGTCGCCTCCAATGGGAGCGGGACGTAAATCTCGGGCGTGAGGAACAGAGGCATATCGGCCAGCCGGTCACCGACCGCCGCCGGATCGAGATAGACTTCGATCTCGGGGTACCCGATGTAGGAGACGCACGTCAACGGCTTGTCGGCCGGCAGGGCGAAGTCGCCCTCGCGGTCTTCGCCCCAGATCGCACGATGAATTCCCTGCGGGTCGCGTTTGCTGGGCGGAAAAAGGTCGATGATCACCAAATGAATTCCGGCCAGTAGCGACTGATCAGCCTTTTGCACAAACGCGGCCAGGTCGCGCTGGCTCGACTTGTTGCCCGGCGATACGATCTCGATCATGGCGATGACCTCATGTCCACTGCGATGCCGAATCACGACAGCCTTGGCTTTCTTGGCATAAATGTCGACTTCGGTCCGGGCGTGAAACCGGGCACGTGGCGGAGTGGTCGCAACCGCGATCCCGCCCGAGGTGGCCGATTCGGCCCGAAGCGAACCTGACACCGGGCGCTCGAGCGTCAGCACGTCCGGACCGAGACCACCGGTGATTTGCTCGGCCAATGCGTAGTAATCCCGGGGAAGCAGCCCTCGATTCAAGCATCTTTTCAGCTCTGCGATCCAGGAAAGATGGAAGTCGTGAAAGATTCCCGCGTCAACGCGCGTCCAGTCGTGGATCGGCATGATGGATCTCCGGCCGGGTTGCCTAACGATCGTGACGCTCTTATCATACCAGATCTGGAGCGCGTCCGGCATCCGGCGAGCTGTCGAGGGAGGGCGATGTGAAGGATCGATAACGTCAACCTCGAGACGCATTAGGCTGTTACGGACACCAGGGCCAGGAGGAATTCATGCCGATCGTCTTGAATTGCCCCGGGTGCGGCAAGCGATACGATGTCGATCGCGCCCTGGCGGGAAAGAAGTCGCGGTGCAAACAGTGCGGCGAGGTTTTTCAAATCCCGGCGAACGGCGGTGCAGACACGAGCGCGCCGGCACGCCGGGGCCAGACAGGCGAACGAAGCAACGCCGCCGCCGGAGTCTCGTCGTCGCCGGGCCGGGCTGCGTCCACCTGGGAATCGATCCTGGCGAATGACCGTGCTTCAGCCGCCGACACCGGCTCCTCGCCTGCGCCAGGCGCGAGACGGCAGCAAGTGAAGCCGCCGGCCGGCACAATTGTGATGAATTGCCCAGGCTGCCGCAAGCGCTACGAGCTACCCGGCGATCTGGCGGGCAAGAAGTCACGGTGCGGGCAATGCGGCGAGGTCTTCGCGATCCCCGTGCCGCGGACGGGAGCGAGAGAACCGGAATTGGTCACGATGGAACCCGAGCCGGCCGCGTCATCCGCCCGGCCGGCACAGCCGGCCGCCGAGTCCTATTGGGAGTCGGTCCTGGCTGATGATGCCGGCGCCCCCAAGGAAAACGGCGGCACGCGGCAGCCGGACTACGATGACTTCCGCCCGCCCACCGCACCCCGCCCGGCAGCAACTGGCCGCGGTCTAGGCAAGTTACAGGTGAGCGACGCCGGCGACACCACTCTCGGCGTCAAGGTTTCCGGCTGGTTCATCGTCGCTCTCCTCGTGCTTTTTGGCGGCGCCTACGGAGGGGGCGCGATTGGCCTCCTGGCGCAGAACCAGGTTCGCATGGTTTATGCAAGCGGCTTTCTGCTCACAATGATCGGCTGCGGGTCGCTGATGATCTGGGGCGCGGTCTGGCTGCTCGTCGTCGTGTTCCGGGAAGAGGTCCGGTGCGGCATCATGTTCCTGGTGGTCCCCTTCTACGGATTCTATTACGTCTTGACGCGCATGGCCCAGACCAAGGGGCCTGCCTCCATGGTCTTGACGGCCTATGGCGTGATTGCCGTGGTGGCAACCGTGGGCCCGGCTCTCGAGCGACAGTCGCGCCTCGAGGCCCCGGACAACCAGGCCGCCGGCATCGCGGCGGCAATGGCCGGGAGGGCGCAGCCGCCGGGCGCAGTGCCCAGCAATCCGGCCGCCGATGGCATCATGGGCCCTCGCGGGAATCGCAACCCGTTTGGTCCCCGTGCGCGCAGGGGCCCTCAGGCACGGAGGTCGCCGCGCTCGGGACCTCCGGGCCAGTTTCCGGACGCCCCGGGGCGCCAGGACGCCTCGCCCGAATTCGTCGCCGACGGGCCGGGGCTCCCGCACGAACCGTCGGTCGCCACCCGCCGGCCGGACGGGACGAGCCCGGAATTTCCCGCCGATGCCGATCCGATCACCAGATCTCTGATTCAGTTGAAAATGGCCGACATCGGCCAGAAGAAGGACGCCATCCATCGGCTCGAGCGGACGACGCCGGACAGCCGGCTCGGCGAGGTCGTCGCCGCGCTCTTGCCCCTTCTGAACAGCGACGACGGCTTCCTGGTCCACGACGTCATCAAGGCCCTGACGGTATGGCGGTCCCCGGACGTGCTTCCGGCGTTGATCGAGCGGGCGCGCGACAATCGCTTTTTCGTCCGTAAAGAGGCGGTGAAGGCTCTGGGCAAGTTCCAGGACGCTCGCGCGGTCGAAGCGATCATCGGACAATTCGAGGAAGACGGTTTCGAAGCCGAGGCCGCGCTCAAGGAGATCGGCCCGATGGCCGAGCCCGCCTTGATCGCGCGGCTCAAGGACCCCGACCCGCGCGTTCGCTCCAGGGCCTGTGATATCCTGAAACAGATCGGCGGCATGGAGACGCTCAAGGCAATGCAAGCCATTCCGCCCGATCCAGACTTCGGCGTGCGCATGGCCGCGAAACGCGCATCGGCCCAGATCATGGCCCGAGTCGGGCCGCCTCCACCGCTGCCCGGCGCCAAGAAAGGGGGCGCGAGCTCCAAAAGTCCGGGGCTGTCCGGAAAGCCAAAGTAGCCGCGAGTTGGCATTGGACGACGGAATAACCGGTCTGGCTCACCATTTCCGCCTTCGTCAGTGACGAAGCACGTTTCAGGGCTGGCCCAACTCGGTCCGGGCAAGGAAGGCCCGCGCGACGTCGCCCGCGATCGAGCCGGGGCGGGCGTGATCGGCGGCCCACCGCAGGTGTTCGGCGGCGGCGCTGGTATCGCCGGATAGCAACCGCTCCACGCCCAGAAACGCGTGTGCCTCGGTCTTCTCCTTCTCGCTCGCGGCGGCCTCGAAGAGCGTGCTTGAGGTCACGTCGCCTTTGAAGTATCGCAGCACCGGCGCCGGCCACGCCCTGCGCGGCAGGTTGATCCGTGATTCGTCGAGGATTCGATCGGCGTCCGCTGGTCGCGCGGCGGCGCGGGCGCCCAGAACGCCGAGCACGGCCATGTAGGGCGACATGCCGTCGCGCCAGCCTCGCAGCGCAAGATAGGAGCGGGCGTCGTAGTCGGCTCCCTCAACACCAGTACAAAGCCGCGCCCAGCCGCGCACGACATAGAGATCGGCGCGCTTGGGCTCGAGCACGATCGCTTGATCGTATTCGCCCAGTGCCCCCCGCCAGTCGCCGCCCTGGCGCAGGGAATTGGCTCGATCGAAATGGAGATTCGCCTGGCTCGTGCCGACTTGAATCGCCATGTTCGACTCTCGACCGCCCCGCGGGCTTTGCGCCAGCTCTCCCCGCAGCTTTCCCAGAGCCGCCAAGGCGGCGGTCATTCCGGGCTCGATCCGGAGCGCCCGTTCGTAGTCCTCGAGCGCGCGATCGCGGAAACCGAGCCGGTCGAAAACCTGAGCTCGATTGAAGCTAGGGACGGCGCTCCTGGCGCGAGCTGAATCGACTCACTCAAATCGGCAAGCGCCTCGTCGTATTCGCCAATGGCGAAATGGGCCAGGCCTCGGTTGGTGTGAGCGCCTGCGTTATCCGGGTCGAGCCGGATCGCCTCGGACAGGTCGCGAATGGCGCGCTCGTACTGGCCCAGGCCGTTGTACGCCGCGCCTCGGTTCTGGTAGGCGGTCGCGCGTGCTGGGTCGAGCCGGATCGCTAGGTCGAGGTCCTTGATCGCCTCGTCGAATCGGCTCATCCGTACCAGGAGCCCGCCCCGATCCTTGTGGGTTCCCGCATCGCCGGGCAAGAGCCGCAGCAGCGTGTTGTAGTCGGCCAGGGCCGCCTCGTTTTCCCCACGGCGAGCGTAGAGGCCGCCCCGATGAGAGTAGGCCCGCGCAAATTCGGGGTCGAGCTCGATGGCCCGGCTCAAGTCGGACAGGGCAAGGTCGTCGCGCCCCAGGTCGCCATACACGATCCCGCGCCCGGCCAGCGCCCGGGAATGCGCCGGGTCGAAGCGGATTGCCTCGGAATAGTCGGCGAGAGCCTGGTCGGTCATGCCCAGGAAGGAGAGAACGTCGCCCCGGCCGGCGAAACCGTTGGGGTCCGACGCGTCGATTGCGATCCCTTCGGTATAGGCCTGGACGGCCATGTCCTTGTGTCCGACCCGGTAGTAAGCCTGCCCCAGCCCCTGATAGGCGGCCGCGCCCGCGGATGAGCTGGGCGCGCCCACCAGGCGAGCTGAATAACGGCCGATTTTCGGGCAGATTCCAGAGGTTGGTCGCGATGCGAAAGCTCTCGAGCGCCTCTTCGTTGCGGCCCATCATGAGCAGCGCGATCCCGCGATTTCCCCAGCTCTCGGCAAACGACATCCACGCCGAGGGCTGAGGAACCCAGGTCGATTCCGGCGAGAAGATCGCGCGAGCGCCGAATGCCGCCGAGAACCACGAGCTGTGCTGATTGACTCGGTCGAAGTCGGCAAGCGCTTTCTCGGGTTGGTTGGTGCGAAGGTAACACGCGCCGCGCTTGATCAAGATCTCGAGGTCACGCCCTTTGCGTGCGAGAACCTGGTCAAAATACGGGATGGCGTCCGAAAAGCGCCCCGCCTCGTAGAGGCGAATGCCTTCCAGCCGGGCTGACCGGGTGTCGGCCCGGGCCGTCCCCGCGGACAGGACGATCGTCACGATCGTCAAGGTCAGCCCGAGCATATTCCTCGCCACCCGCATGCCCGCTCCTCGCCCGCTTGCCGCTTAACGCCTTCCTCCTCTCTCATGTGTCGTCGCGGCACCACTCCTACGATCGCGCGGCTCGGACGATCCGCGCCGGAGTTGCGGGATTTGCCGTTCCGTCGCGATACACCGACGGTGATCATGGTATCGATCCGCGAAGCTTCTACGCCTCTGAGCTGTCATTTTCCGTTCGGCCGTGTCCCATCCAATCGCCGGGCTCGACTCGACGGCCGCGCAGAAACTCGGTCGCGCTCTGGGGCTTCTTACCGGCGATCTGGACGACCTTCAAGGCGACGGCCCCATCGCCCGCCGCGACAACCAGCCGGCCGCCCGCCGCTTCGAGGACCTCGCCCGGCTTGCCCTGTCCCGGCACGATCGCCGTCGCATGCACGATCAGGCGGACGGGCTCCTTCTGGGACGATCCCCCGGCGTGCCAGGTGGTGGAGGCGACCGGCCAGGGCAGCATCGCTCGCACCAGGTCGTGGATCGCTCTCGCCGGTCGCGACCAATCGATCACGCCGTCTTCCTTGCGAAGCTTGGGGGCTCTGGTCACCTTGGCTCGGTCTTGCGGCAGGATGGATACCCCTCCGGCGGCGAGCCTGGCCACGGCCTCGACAACCAGGGGAGCGCCCAGTCGAGCCAGCCGCTCTTCGAGTTCGCCGCTCGTCTCGTCGGGCCCGATGTCCGTGCGGGCGATGTCGATCATGCCGCCTGCGTCGATCTGAGGGGTCATGCGGATCACTGTGACGCCGGTCTCGGTCTCGCCATTCTGGATGGCGCGGGCCACCGGGGCCGCCCCTCGATACGCGGGCAGGATGGACCCATGCAGATTGACTCCTCGCAGGCGTGCAATCGCCAAGAGTTCCCCGGAGAGGATCTGGCCGTAGGCCGCCGTCACCAGCAATTCCGGGCCCAACTCGCGAATGGCTTCGAGGGCTTCGCGAGCATTGACGCTCTCGGGCTGGAGGACGGGGACGTTGCGTGCCAGGGCCGCTAGCTTGATGCGGCTCGGGATCAACTCCTGCTTGCGGCCCTGGGGGCGGTCGGGCTGGGTGACGAGCGCGACGACATCATGGCCGGTCTCGATGAGCAGCTCGAACGCCGGCAATGCAAAGTCGCCAGTCGCGAACATGAGGATCCGAATCGCTGGCGCCATGAGCTAGCTCGCCTCGGGAGAACGGTTGGTGTCGTCAGCACGCTCCGCGCGATGTTCTTTCTCGTTCGACTCTGGCGAAGAATTGGCGTCGTCATCACGCTCCGCGTGCTGGCTCTGCTCGCTCGACTCCGGTGCGGGAGCGGGCGCGTCCCCCGGACCATCGGCCGGGAACGGTTCCCAGCTATTGACCATCGGCCGCACTATCAAATCGAGCCGCCGGATGAGCTCGAGGTCGTCGGGAACCGCGCCCTTGCTCTGGGCTTGACGGTACTCGAGCTCAAAGACTCGCAGCTTGTCGGCGACCGACTGCTGCGCCGGGGCATCGAGATAGTCGATGAAGAGCTTGCCTTCGAGATGGTCGGTCTCGTGCTGGACGGCGCGGCTGAAGAGCTCGTCGGCGTCGTGCTCGACGAGTTTGCCCGTGAGGTCGTAGGCCCTGACCTTGATCCTCCTGGCCCGGCGGACTTTCGCATAAAGCCCAGGCAGGCTGAGGCAGCCTTCTTCGTCCTCGACCGAGGAATGGCGCTTGACGATCTCGGGATTGATGAAGACCAACTCCTGATCCGTCTGCTCTGGATCGGCCGTCAGGTTGAGCACGAAGAAGCGGAACGGCAGCCCGACCTGGTTGGCGGCCAGCCCGATGCCCTTGGCGGCATACATCAGCTCGAACATGGTCCGCACGGTCGCGTGCAGGTCGTCATCGATCTCGCTGATCGCTCGAGACGCATAACGAAGGGCCGGATGGGGATAATTCACGATCTGGAGCAAGGTGACGACTCCCGGGTATCTCAGGTGTATGTTCTACACTACATTTTAGCCCACCGGGGCTTAAACCGCCAAGCCGTTGGGGGCCGGCATCCACTTGGCTCGGTTTTGAGTGACGGATCTGGTACCATCGCTTGAGTCGCTCGCGCTGGTGCGGGCGATCCGACTGAGTGCCGGCCGGGCTCGCGGGCATCGCTCGTAGAGCAACGGCATTCTGCCCGCTAACAAAGCGCTCCGTAGCGAGAGTGACGATCACCGTGGATACCTTCAGCCGGATCGAGAGCGTGCTTGCCCGCTGGCACGAGCTGAAGGAGCAAGGCATTCCCGTCTCGTTCGAGGAGCTGTGCGGCGGTTGTCCCGAGCTGGTCGATGAACTGCGCCGCAAGATCGCGATGCTGGAGCAGTTCGATTCGGTGTTCGAAACCGTCGTGAGCGGCGAGCTGTCGCTCCTTCGAGACCACACTCGCGCGGCTCCCGGCGTCAACGTGACGCCTGCGGCCATCGGTCGTTATCGTGTGATCCGCCAGCTCGGTCAAGGAGGCTTCGGCCGGGTCTATCTCGGCCGTGACGACGACCTCGCCCGCCCCGTGGCGATCAAGGTGCCCAACCCGGAGCGGGTCGCCGAGCGGCACGACCTCGAGGCATTCCTGAGGGAAGCCCGCGTCCTCGCCACGCTCGACCATCCCCACATCGTTCCGGTCCACGACGTGGGACGTACGTCTGACGGCTTCTATTACGTGGTCTCGAAGTACATCGAGGGCAGCAACCTCGCCGACCTGATCAAAGAGACCCGTCCCTCGGTCCGCGAATCGACGGAGCTGGCGGCTGCCATCGCCCTGGCTCTGCACCACGCCCATACCCGCGGTCTCGTCCACCGCGACGTCAAGCCCGCCAATATTCTGATCGACACCGAGAGTCGGCCGTTCATTGCGGATTTCGGCCTGGCGCTCCAGGACCAGGATTTCGGCACTGGCGGCGGCATCGCCGGTACCCCCGCTTACATGAGCCCCGAGCAAGCCCGCGGCGAGAGCCACCTGGTCAACGGCCGCTCGGACATCTTCAGCCTGGGGGTCGTTCTCTACGAGCTCCTGACCGGCCGCAGGCCGTTTCGGGGAGAGCTGCCGAAGATCCTCGAGCAGATCAAATCGGTCGACCCTCGCCCACTCCGCCAGATCGACGACACAATCCCCAAGGAGCTCGAGCGGATCTGCTTGAAGGCCCTTTCCAAACGGGCCACCGAGCGGTATTGCACGGCCAGCGACATGGCTCTTGACTTGCGGCACTTCCTCGCGACCGAGGCCGCTGCCTCGAGCGCCTTGTCTACCGCGACGGTCCGCGGACCGATCAGCCCTCGTCCGACCACAGCTCAGCAGGCCATGCCGACCCCGGAGACTCCAGGAGAAGAAAGGCCGGACTCGGAAAAGACCGCCGCCAGGGTCGTCCCCAAGGGGCTCAGGTCGTTTGACCAGCACGACGCCCCCTTCTTCCTGGCGCTTTTGCCCGGTCCGCGCGACCGGGACGGCTTGCCCGAAAGCCTTCGGTTCTGGAAGGCGCGCATCGAATCGACCGACGTTGATCACACGTTCCGCGTCGCCTTGATTTACGGCCCGTCCGGCTGCGGCAAGTCGTCGCTGGTCAAGGCCGGGCTCTTGCCCCGTCTGGCCCCGAGCGTGCTGCCGGTCTACATCGAGGCCACCGCGGACGAAACTGATGCCCGGCTGGCTCGCGGGCTCCGCAAGGTATGCCCCGAGCTGGCCGGCGATCGTAGCCTCGTCGAGACCCTGGCGGCCCTTCGGCGGGGGCGCGTTCTGGGATCGGGACAGAAGGTGCTCCTGGTCCTCGACCAGTTCGAGCAATGGCTCTTCGCCAAGCGCGGCGAACACGATCCCGAGCTGCTCGCCGCCCTGCGGCAGTGCGATGGCGAGCACCTCCAGGCAGTCGTGATGGTCCGTGACGATTTCTGGATGGCGGCCACCCGGTTCATGAGGGAACTGGAGATCCGCCTGGTTGAAGGCGAAAACTCCGCCGCAGTCGACCTCTTCGACCTGCCGCATGCGCGGCGGGTGCTCGCGGCTTTTGGCCGTGCCTATGGAATGCTTCCCGAGCAAGCGTCCGTGATCAGCCACGACCAGCAAGCGTTCCTCGATCAGTCGGTTGCCGAGCTCGCGCAGGACGGCAAGGTCATCCCGGTGAGGCTGGCGCTCTTTGCCGAGATGGTAAAGGGCAAGCCCTGGGCCCCGGCGACCCTCCGCGGCGTCGGCGGCACCCAGGGGGTCGGTCTGGCCTTCCTCGAAGAAACCTTCAGCGCTCAATCGGCGCCTCCCGAGCACCGCCTGCACCAGAAGGCCGCGCAGGCGGTTCTCAAGGCCCTCTTGCCCCAAACCGGCACCGACATCAAGGGCCGGATGCGGTCAGAGGCCGAGCTGCTGGAGGCCTCCGGCTACGCCGACCGCCCCCGCGATTTCGCCGACGTGATCCACATCCTCGACCCCGAGCTCCGCCTGATCAGCCCGACAGAGCCGGAAGGGGTGGCGGGTGACGAGTGGCGGGTGGAGGGAGAAAACACCGGGCATCGCGCGGGGATCGCCGCGGACGCCGGAAATCCCACCACCCTCCACGCGCCACCCTCCAACCGTTACTACCAGCTCACTCACGACTACCTGGTCCACTCGCTGCGCGACTGGCTGACCCGCAAGCAGCGCGAGTCGCGCCGGGGCCGGGCGGAGCTTCGGCTGGCCGACCGCGCGGCGTTCTGGAGCGCAAGCCCCGAGAGCCGCCATCTTCCGTCGTTGCTGGAGTGGGCCAGTATCCGCGGGCTCACCAAGAAGCGAGATTGGTCCGAGACCGAACGCACCATGATGAAGCGGGCGGGGCGGCTGCATGGGCTGCGGATCTGCGGCATTGCCACCTTGATCGCCCTCTTGAGCTGGAGCGGGATCGAGGGATATGGATACCTGCGGGCCATGGCCCTGGTGGAGTCGCTCCCCTCGGCCGGCACGCCCGATGTCCCGCCGATCATCAAGCAGCTTGCCGGTTACCGCCACTGGGCCGACCACAGGCTGAGGCAGATGCTGCACGACTCGGCACATTCGAGCCGCGAACATCTGCACGCCAGCCTCGCTCTGCTGCCGTGGGATGACAGCCAGGTCGGATACCTCTACACCCGACTGCTCCGCGCAGCGCCGACGAGGTACTGGTTCTACGCGACTCCCTGAAGCCCCACTGGCCCAGCCTGGCTCCAGAGCTCTGGTCGATACTCAAATCGTGCAAGCGGGGCGACGCGAGCCTGCTCCCGGTGGCGAGCAGTCTGGCACTCTACGATCCCGAGAATGCGAACTGGCCGGCGGTCGCGGTCAAGACGGCCGACGCAATGGTCCAGGTCAATTCCATCTCATTGGGTCCCTGGCTCGAGGCCCTCCGGCCCGTGCGCGCCCAGCTCTCGGCCCCGCTCGCTACGATCTTCCGTGACGAAGAGCGCCCCGAGATCGAGCAGTTGCAGGCGACCAACATCCTGACCGATTACTCCGGCCGCGACCCGAACCTGGTCGCCAACCTGATGATGGATGCGCGCCCCAAGGCGTTCGAGGTTTTCTTCCCGATCACCCAGAGCCAGCCGGCCATCACATTGCCTGTACTAAAGGGCGAGATCGAGAAGGTGCAGGCGTTTGCCTGGAACGATCCGCCGCTTGACCCGTCCTGGACCAAGCCGGACGTTGCTCTCGTCAGCAAAATCGAGGCCGCCGGGGGGCTGCTGGCGGATCAGTTTGCCTTATGCCAGACCATGCCTCTGGAGAAGTTCCTCACAACCGCCCTGGCACTGCGGAAGTCGGGCTATCGCCCGATCCGGTTCCGTCCTTACGCCGACCGAAGCCAGGTCAAGGTCGCGGCCGTCTGGAACCGGGACGGCCGAAAATGGCGGATCGCTCAGGACCAGACCGCCGACGAGACCCGCAACCGCGACCACCAGAACCGAAACGAAGGATTTGGTCCCGTCGATGTCGCTGGATACGTCGGGGGCGGCACGGACGGAAAGCCCGCCGATTGCTACGCAGCCCTTTGGGTCGAGAAAGCCGGCGATGACGACGCCTGGATGTACGTCGGGGCAACCGCTGATCTTCTGGATCAGTTTCAGGATCAGCTCAAGAAGGACAACCTGGTCCCGAGAACTCTCCACGTCCTGCGCAGTCGATGGTCGGGCGATGTACTGCGGCATTTGGGGGCGACCGTCGGAAGACGCCATCGCGGGTTGGACCGATTGCGAGCAGGCCGAGGCAACCTTCGAAGAGAACCTCGCGAATCGCAGCGGCCAGTTGTTGATCGACATTGCGGTCAGCGCAAGAGCCCAGGTACGATCACCGGGAGAACGCGCCGAGCGCGCCCTTGAAAGCGTGGACAAAAAGATCGAGACCAAGCCCAATGACCTCGTGAAGGCAGGCCAACCGGAATGTCGCTATGCCGCGGTCTGGAGCAGCGGGGCGGCTCATGAGGCGATCCCGCTTTACGGCCTCGACGCCGCCGCCCTCCACAAGAAATCCCGAGAGCTCGCTCTCCAGGGCTATCGACCGGTGTCGCTGTCGGTCACTCGGGCCACAACCGAAGGCCCGCTCGCGACCGCTTCGGTCTGGCACCGTCCCGTTATCAGTGAAGAGGCGAAGGACCGGCTGGCCGAGCGGCAGGCCCGGGCGGCGATCGCCCTGCTTCGCATGGGCCAGGCAGAGAACGTCTGGCCGCTGCTCCAGCACAGCGCCGATCCGCGGGTGAGAAGCTTCATCATCAACTGGCTTGACCCGCTGGGCGCCGATCCCAGCATGATCGCAGCCCAGCTCGAGATGCTGAATTCTCTCCCCACTCCCCGCTCCTCACTCCCCACTCCAAGGATGGACACCGTCCTCTTCCACCGCGAGACCTCCATTCGCCGTGCCCTCATCCTTGCCCTTGGAACCTACTCGCCAGATGCTCTCTCTTCCAGCGAGCGGGAACCGCTCTTCGTGCGGCTGCTCGATCTCTACAAAAATGACCCCGACGCCGGAATCCACGCGGCGGCCGAGTGGACGATGAGGCAGTGGCACGAAGACGACCAGCTCGACGCGGCCGATGCCGAGCTGATCAAGCTCGAGGACCGGGGAGCACGCCGCTGGTTGATCAACAGCCAGGGGCAGACGTTCACGCTGATTGACGGTCCGGTCGAGTTTCGCATGGGCTCGCCGCCGGCCGAGCTCGAGCGTGAGATGGGTGAAACGCCGCATCGACGGCTGATCCCCCGCAGGTTCGCCATCGCCGCCAAGGAGGTCACCATCGAGCAGTTTGAGCGATTCGTGCGCGATAACCCGCAATTCGGTCAAGATCGCAGCTACGTGCACAAGTACAGTCAGTCGCCGAAGGGGCCCATGGTTAATCTGTGGTGGTTCAGCGCCGTCGCTTATTGCAACTGGCTGAGCAAGCAGGAAGGCGTGCCCAGGGACCAGTGGTGCTACCAGCCCAACGACCGGGGCGAGTATAACACCGGGATGTCGATCCCGGCGGACGTGCTCCAGCGAACGGGCTACCGCCTGCCCACCGAGGCCGAATGGGAGTACGCCTGCCGGGCGGGGGCGATGACGTCACGCTACTACGGACACTCGCCCGACCTGCTGGGGCGTTACGCCCGCTTCCAGGTCAACAGCCGCGATCGCGCCTGGCCGGGCGGCGGCTTGCTGCCCAACGACCTGGGGCTATTCGACATGCTGGGCAACCTCCTCGAATGGTGCGAAGACCGTCATTACGCTTACCGCGCCACGGCCAACCGAGCCACGGTCAACAAGGTCGATGCAATGGAACATGTGGATATAACCGAGCCCCGTCTACTTCGGGGCGGGGGCTTCGACTACCCGCCGGCGCTGGTCCGCTCGGCCAGCCGCCCGGGGATCGCGCTGACCATCCGGGACGCGAACGGAGGGTTCCGCGTGGCCAGGACTTATGACTAAGCCTTCGGGACGTCACATCGCAATCCGTTCGTGCCCTATAACTTGCTCCGCCCGCTCGCTAACATAGAATCGACATCTGCACGCAGCACTAAGCTTGTCCGTTGTCCCTTGCCAAAAGGCCCTGGAACCAGCCGCCGGCCGCCGACACACGCGAAGCGAACAAAGGACCAAGGACAAAGGACCAAGGACGCCCTCCATCATGTCCAAGCTGTTCATCTCTTACCGGCGCAGTGACAGTGCCGACGCCACCGGCCGGCTCTACGACCGTTTAAAAAGCCAATTCGGGGATGAGAACATCTTTCTGGACATTCACACCAATCCTTTCGGCGTGGATTTTCGTCAGTGCATCCGCGATGCGGTCAACCAGTGCGAGGTGCTGCTGGCGGTGATCGGCGACCACTGGCTCGATGCCCGTTACGCGGATGGCGCACAGCAAGGCAGCCGACGGCTGGACGACCCTCAGGACTACGTGCGCATCGAGATCGAATCGGCCCTGGCCCGGGGCATTCCCGTTGTGCCGCTTCTGGTCGGCACGGCCGCGATGCCGACCGAGGAAGATTTGCCCGATTGCCTCAAGGAGCTCGCCTTCCGGCACGCCGCCGAAGCCCGCGCGGGGCCCTATTTTGACGACCATGTGGACCGGCTCATCCGGGGCCTGGACAAGCTTTTGGAGAGAAATCGCGATCTGCGCGGTCGTGTCGAGACGGTGCGCGGCATTGCGAGTTCCAACCCGAAGATGGCGCTCCGCACTGCCCGTGACGTGCTCGAGCTGGTGGTCCGCGACGTCTACGAATGGAGGCTTCACGAACCACCCGGCAAACGGCCGCTAGAGAGCCTCATCCAACGACTCGAGAGCGAGGAAGGCCTGGCCGGCCGCTTTGATGCCACGGCGTTGCTCGACAAGCTAAGTGCGCACAGCACTGCGCACTGGGGCGAGACGATGGCGCCCGCAGACGTTAACCAATCGCTCGCGCAGTTGACAGATATCGTCAATTGGTACATCGAAGTCGTACAGCCCGATGCATTGGGCCAAAGCCCCGCCAAGCGTGCGAAGCCAAGTCCCACCACGACCAAGCCGGCCGGGCCGTCGCATCCTGCTGAAGTCGAGTCGCGGATTGTTCCCAAAGGGCTGCGGTCGTTCGACGAACACGACAGCGACTTCTTCTTGCAGCTTCTGCCCGGCCCCCGCGACAAAGACGGGCTTCCCGAGAGCATCCGGTTCTGGAAACATCGGATCGAGAGCCGCGACGATCCCGGCTTCACGGTGGGCGTTATCTACGGTCCCAGCGGCTCCGGCAAGTCGTCATTGGTCAAGGCCGGATTACTCCCCCGACTCGCCAAGCGAGTGGTCCCGGTCTACGTCGAGGCGACGCCCGCGGAGACCGAGGCCCGGATCCAAAGCGGGCTGCGGAAAAAGCTCCCGGGCCTGGGCACGAGGCTCGACCTCACGGGCACTATCGCCGCGCTGCGGCGGGGGCGGGGCTTGAGCCCCGATCAAAAGGTCGTGCTCGTCGTCGACCAGTTCGAACAGTGGCTCGATGCCCGGCGGGGGGAACAGGAGACCGAGCTGGCCAGGGCGCTTCGGCAGTGCGACGGCGACCGTGTACAGTGCGTGGTAATGGTGCGGGACGACTTCGGGGTGTCGCTCAACCGCTTCATGGGCGACCTCCGGATCGAAATCCTCCAGGGCCGGAACGCGGCCTTTGTCGATCTCTTCGACCTGATCCACGCCCGTAATGTCTTGATCGAGTTCGGCAGGGCATTCGGTCGTTTACCGGAAAGTGATGAAGCGCTGATCAAGGCTCACGAGACTTTCCTGACTCACGCGATAGAGGAACTTGCCGAAGACAGCCGGGTCATCTCCATCCGGCTGGCAATGTTCGCCGAGATGGTTAAGAGCAAGCCCTGGGTCGCGGCAACGCTAAAGGCGGTCGGAGGAACCCAGGGCGTTGGCCTGACCTTCCTAGAAGAGACCTTCCGCTCGCCCGCGCTGGGGCGCATCAAAAGGCTGGACGCGCCGTGCTGAAAGCCCTCTTGCCCGAGAGCGGCTCTAAGATCAAAGGTAACGTGCGGTCGCGCGAGGAACTATTGCAGGCATCGGGCTACGCCAAACGTCCCGAAAAGCTTGACGCTCTCCTACGGATCCTGGATCGCGAGCCGCGACTGATCAAAACGACGGAGGGCGAAGAGAAGGATGAACTGGAAAGGATGAACGATGAAGCCGGAAGGACGAATAATGACACGGGAACCGGATCGGATGCATCCCTCAGTCTTCATCCAGCGCCGGCGCGGATCGCTCGGCACCCGGCGGGTCGCCGGCCACACTACCGACCAGCGGTCTCGAGCCCACACCGCCGTTGGGCGGGCCGCGTTTTCAGCTCACACATGACTACCTCGTTCCGTCGCTCCGCGACTGGCTCACGCGGAAGCAGCGTGAAACCCGCCGGGGCCGGGCCGAGCTGCTGCTGGCGGAGTGCGCGGCGTTCTGGATCGGAAAGCGCGAGAACCGCCAGCTTCCCACTGCGCTGGAATGGGCCGGGATCCGGGCGCTAACAAAACGGCGAGACTGGACCGAGACCGAACGTCGTATGATGATGCGGGCGGGGCGAGTGCATGGGGAGCGGGCCCTGGTCGTGGCGGGCTTGCTGAGTGCCACCGCGCTGCTCGTGCTTGGGATCACCCTCCGGAATTACGATGCCACCCAGCAGAGGGTTGCCGAAGGACTGGTCGATCGTCTTTTCGCGGCGAAGATCGCACATGTGCCCGAGATCGTGAAGTTGATGCGGGAATACAGGCAATGGGTTGATCCCTTACTCCGTCAAGTCGTGGAGCGATCTACGGCGTCGGACCGCAGCCCGATTCGGCTCCGCGCCAGCCTCGCCCTGCTCGAAGTGGATGATGGGCAGGTCGGGTATCTGTCCGTGCGGCTGCCGGAAGCCGACGCCGACGAAATGCTGGTTTTGCGTGATGCCCTCAAGCGACAGCAAACCGCAGTGACGACGATGCTGTGGCCTGCATTCGAATCGTATAGTCCCGGCGACATGCGCCTGCTCCCGGCAGCGAGCGCGCTGGCACTCTACGATCCCCAGAACGCTGCGCTGGGCGGGTGTCGCGAACAAGACGGCCGAGGCGCTGGTCCAGGTCAATTCGGACAGCCTGCCTACGTGGCGCGATGCCCTGAAACCCGTGAAGGACAAGCTGGCGGATCCGCTGGCCGCGATTTTCCGCGATCAAAGCCGCACGGAGACAACGCACTCGCAGGCGACCAACATCCTGACCGCGTATGCCCGCGACAAACCCAACCTTATCGCCAGCGTGCCCAAGCTGGTCGCCAACGTGCTGATGGATTCCGCCGACCCCAAGGCGTACGCGGCGCTGGTCCCCGTCGCCCAGAGGCAGAGAGAGGACACCTTGCCGTTGTTTCAGGCCGAAGTTCGCAAACAGGCAACCGACCAGCGGAACAACGCGTCGCTCGATCCAGCATCGCCAGCGGTCGGCGAGCAGGAGGCGAAGGACCGACTAGCCCAGCGCCGCGCTCGGGCAGCGATTGCCTTGATCCATATGGGCAGGGCCGAGGAGGTCTGGCCGCTGCTGCGCCATGGCCCCGATCCCCGCTTGAGAAGCTTTATCATCAACTCGCTGAATCCCCTGGGCGCCGACCCCAGGATCGTCGCCGCGGAATCTGTTCGGCGCGGGTCTTCCGAACCCGCGGCGATTGCAGATCCCGGGAGACCTTCGGTCCCGCAGAGGGCGGGGTCGGGAGACCCGCGCCCAACCGGAGTACCGCCGGTTGCGGGGTCACGAGACCTCGGCAAATCGGCGCCGGACTCGCTCCACACACGCAGCTCGCAACCAGCCACCCAGAAGATGGACGCCATTCTTTTCCACCCCGAAATCTCGATCCGCCGCGCTCTCATCCTCGCACTGGGAACCTTCGACACCTACGCTCTCGCGCGCGGCGACCGAGAGCCGCTCATTATCCGGCTGCTCGAGCTCTACAAAAACGACGCCGACTCAGGCATTCACGGCGCGGCCGAGTGGACGCTGCGGCGGTGGAACGAGCAAGCCAAGCTCACGGCCGCCGATGCCGAATTGCCCAGCCTCAAGGATCGGCGCGACCGCCGCTGGTTCATCAACAGCCAGGGGCAGACGTTTGCCCTGATCGAAGGGCCCGTCGAATTTCTCATCGGCTCGCCACCGACCGAGCCCGATCGGAGCACCGATGAAACGCCTCACCCACGGCTCATCCCGCGCCGGTTCGCCATCGCAGCCAAGGAGGTGACCGTCAAGCAGTATCAGAGCTTCGTGAGGGAGAACCCGCAATTCGTTGCCGATAGAGCGCATATCGACATAAAGCGTGCCGACCCCGCCAGCCCCATATTCGGCGTGACCTGGTTTGGCGCCGTGGCCTACTGCAACTGGCTGAGCGAGCGGGAAGGCTTGCCCAAGGATCAGTGGTGCTACCACCCCAACGAACGGGGTGAGTATGACAAGGGCATGACAATCCCGGCAGACGCGCTCAAGCGAACGGGCTACCGACTGCCTACGGAGGCCGAATGGGAGTTCGCCTGCCGCGCGGGGGCGACGACGGCACGCCACTACGGTCTCTCGCTCGACCTTTTGGGGGCTTACGCCCGCTTCGATGCCAACAGCGGCGACCATGCTTGGCCAAGCGGCAGCTTGCTGCCTAACGACCTGGGATTGTTCGACATGCTCGGTAACGCCTATGAATGGTGTGAAGACCCCAGCTACCGGCTCCAGCCGGTGGGTAACAACACTAGGGCAGATGAGATCGATACCGCGGAATCGCTGGATCCGGAAATTCCCCGTCTGTTTCGGGGCGGGGCGTTCGTGAATCCTCCGGGAATTGTCCGCTCGGCCTCCCGTAACTGGGACGCGCCGACGTTCAGCAGCAACTTCCTCGGGTTCCGCCTCGCCAGGACTTACGACTGAACCTCGCCAATTCCTCACCGGAAATCTATCGACTCACCCCCCAGCACAACTTGCAATCTCGCCGCAGCCGCTCGCGCGACATATTCGTGCCCCGCCACCGTGAGATGTCCATCGGACGGGAAAACAAGGCTCGCCCAATCCGAACGCGACCGGGCCTCGATCGCGATGTCGATCACCGGAATCGCGAGCTTCCAGTCAGCCAGGATGTGCGCCAGCGGACTGTCGTTGCCGATCGCCTTGTAGTTGGCGACCGGGCCTACGACCAGTATGCAAAGCTTGGTTCCATACCGCCGGCACTCATCGTCAATCGCCGATAGAATCGCCCGCGTGCGCCGGATGGCCAGGGCCGTGGGAGCACTCGCGGCGATCTCCGGATCGGTCCACCATTCGCGCGGCCCTTGACTGAGATAAGACCCTTTCGACGCACCGATCGCAAACACGGCTCGCTGCACAAACGAGCCAAGTTGCGAATGCAGGTTGACCCAGGCGATCACGTGCTTGGTCCAGGGCGGATTCTGAAAATACTCACGGAGCGGGCGGTCGTCGCGATCGAACGCGTCGTCGGGCAAAACACAAAGAAAGTCGTTACCTGGGTAGATGCATAAGACGATGGCCGCGGGTGGGTCAGGCCGCAGGACGTCGTGGATGATCCGGTGCCAGTATTCCAAGAGGTCGGTCGCCGCCACGCCAAAGTTCTCACAGACCCAATCGCGCGCATCGGGGCCCCGGGCCGCGCCCTGGCTCCAGATCCGCTCAATGCGGGCGCAGAAGGTCGATTGCGCGTTCAACCTGCATGCCTTCGGTGAACGAATCTCCCACGAAGGCTATGCGACAGGCATCCTGGCTCGTTGGACCGCCGGGCCGGGCTCGATATCCTGCATGATTCGTCAGAAAGACGGCGTGGAACTCGGAGCTGTCCACCCGAAACCGCGTATCGGGCCACCACTTCTTGCCGGCGTGGGTCGTTCCCGATCCGACCAGCAGTTGATCGGTGTGAATCCAGTATTTCGGGTTCGAGAACGCGCGAAATCCGGCCTCGGCTGCCACGAAAGCCAGCGAAAACGCGACCAGATTCAACAACACGAGCAAACCGGCGCGGCGGCGCGATGAATTGGCCGCTTGCACAGAAAGCCCGCGCGACCCCGGCCGAGCCGCCCGCGCTGTCCTCGTACTGACAGCCATTCCACGCACTCCCCGCGTCGCTGCCGATTTCCCTCTTCGTCTTCTTTCGGCGAGCCGCCCGTGGAGTTTGTGGCTTTTGTGGCTTTCTTGCCGGCAAACGATGCGAGTTTTCCTGTGCGGAGCGACTGGCGAGGATTTGCCGCCCGCGCAGCGGGTGACGGATCAAGGCCTGGCGGCGTAAGCCCGAGGTCCTTATCGAATCGTAGGCGACCAAGCGCCCCATCAGGCACCCCGTCTGCCGCCACAACCGTGGCTGCCACTCCGAGTGGGCGAGCGGCCTGTTGCTATCAACCAGCCGGTGCAAAGACGTTCTCCGGCAGCGGAGCGAATCGTTCGCCCGACTCGATCAGGGCGTCCCAGGCGACTGCGGGCAGGAAGAAGACAGGCCCCGAGTCCGAGGTCCCCGTAGCCGCGAACACCGTGACGTCGGGATTCGGATACCCGATCCGGAGCACGCGATTGGGCTCGTTGGGGCCCAGGTTGACCTCGACCACAAGCCGCGGCCGCAAGAGTCCGGTGGACGCGGGAATGCGGCCCCTGTACTGGAAGAAGCGCGTGGTTTCGAGTCGCGACAAGGCCGTCACGATTGCATCGGCACGCGACAGGTCGAGGCCGGCGGTGTCGGAGCCAGGCTCGTCGACCCATGCGGGTCGATCCTTGGATTCGGGACGCCGGCGCAGGGCGACGGTCCGATTGGGCCAGCGTAAAATCATCCGCTCCGCCTTGGTCACCGGAAACGAATCGATAGCGTGGTCATGAAATTCCGCGTCGAAGTAAGACAGGACGTCCGCGGAGAGCGTGAACACCATCGGCTGACCTTCCAGCAGGGCAAAGTGGTTCGCCGACTTGGTCACTCGGGCGCCGACCTTGAGTACGCGGGCTCGGTCCGAGACCCAGGAAATCTCGCGCGTGGGACGGTCCAACCCGAAGAGCTTGCCGTCGCCGGCCGAGTCGGTCACGAAGTCTTCGGCTCGCAGGCCGCTGAGAACGGCCAGGGCCCTGGTGACCGTCGCGGCGTCGGCGCGGGCGTCCACGGGGCGCAGCATCCGCCACTGGTTCGGCTCGCCGGTCCTGCTGGGCTCGAGCTCCGTCGTGACGCCCGCGCGGCTGATCACGAGCTTCTGGATTGAACCGGGGTTCTGCGCCAGCACCGTGCGATTGCGAAACGCGAACAGGTTTTTGGGCAAGACTTCGACGAACGTGTCGGGCAAGGTGAGGACGAACTGGTCGCCGGGAAGCTGAGCATAGATCGTTTTTCTCAGGAGATCGTGTTGCCCGATCCGGAGTTGGGCGCTGGGATCGCCGCTCCCTTTCTCCCACACCTTGATCGTCAAGAGCGGCGGGCTCAGCCCGGAATTGCGGACCTGCGCCGGCTGGCGAAACTCGCTGGTCTCGAGAGCGTCGAGCTTGTTCAAGAACGACTGAATCGACGCGGCATCGGCCTTTTCCTTCCTGGGCTGGGTGAGCTGCCAGTCGCTCGATCCCTTTTCCATCGAGAACGTGGCGGTCGGACCGGCGACTTCGATCCCGGTCACGGCCGCCGGGTCGATATCAACGACTTGCTTGCTGCGCAGCGGGATCGAGTTCTGGGGAATCTCGGAGAGCGCCCTGGCTTCGACAACCACCACGTCGTCCTGGTCGGCCTGGCGGACATAGACGCGATCGTCGTGACCGGGCACCGGCTTGCCGACTTCGAGCACGCGCTCCGCGTCGCCCGGGCGGGTCGTGGTGAGCTCGACGGTGACGGCTGGTGGGGCGAGGCCGTACGGAGCGAAATCCTTGACGTCGTCGGCGACGTAGCCATCGGCCCCTCTCACGACACGGAGCGCCGAGAGGGCGGCCAGCAGGCTCTCGACCTTCGCCGGGTTGGCGGGGATCTTCACCGGCGCAGTTAGCCTCCACCGGCCACGGCGCGCCCGCTCGGCGGTGATGACCTGGTCGCGCCGCTTGATCGAGACCCTGGCGACGTCGAAAGTGGGAACTCCCATGACGACCGGCTCGCGCCAGTCGATAAGCGGCAGATCGACGGCCGCCAAGAGCTTGGCGTCGACGGTCTCGAATCCCTCCTGATGGTCGGGGCGGACGTAACGGGTTCCGCGGATGGACTTGCCGACCTCGAGCGTGGCGACGGGACTGGGCGGCTGGCCGGGACTCTGGCCCGAGCTGCCGAAAAGCCGGATGGTCGCGGCATTAGTATCCAGGCCGTAGGTTGCCGGGTCGCCGCGGACCGTGCCCGAATCGGGCGAGCGCCGCAGGTTCTTGAGCGTCCGCACCAGGGATTCCAGCCGCGTCGGCTCGGCCGCCACATCGAGCGGCTCGACCAGTTGCCAGCGGCCCGATCCCTTGCCGCGGCGCTCGAAAGCGAGCCGCTCCTTGCCGCGCTCGATGGTCACTCTCGCGACCTCGGCCTCGGGCATGTTGAGCAGATCGGGCAAGAGCCGGCCCTGGCGCAGCCTCCGCTCCTTCTCGGTGAGGACGCCGGAATTCTGCAGTCCCCAGAAGGCCAGGAGGCTGGCGAAGAAGAGCACCATCAGGATGAGCGTGTTGCGATGTTCTTTCATCATTCGCGTCGCGCAACGAAAACGGTGATCCCTGCCGCGATGATCACCAGTATCGCCGTGACCGACGGTACCAGGATCAGCCGAGACCGCAGCGCCGGGTTGGCGGTCAAGGTCAAGGCGACATGGGTCTTGGGTGCAATTCCCTGAGTGTCGGAGCGGCCCCGCAGCCAGCTCGCGGCGTTCATCAGCAAGTCGAGATTGGTTCGCTCGATCTCCTGGACCCGATTCTCGGCCATCACCGGGCTCGAGAACAGAACCAGCCGAGGCCTGTCCTCGGCCGTCGCTTCGGGATGCGGCGCCGATTTTGCTCGCTCGACGACAGCCACGCCGACCGCGAACGGGCCACGCTCGTGGACCTTCGGATCAAAGCGATTGCGGGGGTTCGCCAGATCGGTTTCGAGCCACGAATTGGCGCTGGTGTACAGGAACGGCATCGGCACGAGGTTGCGGTCGACGGGCTCGGAGGGAACGTTCCCCTTCCCGCCGAGGCCCAGGCGCGGATCGGCGCCACCGTCGGTATCAGCACGAATCGGTTGGCGCCCAGCGGACTGGTGATCGTGTGCTTGGGGCCGCCGGAGATGGCCGCGAAGGCGCTGAACGGGTTACGATTGTAATTCAGCCGCGGCTCCATGATCAGGCCCTTGCCGATCTCGAGGTTGAAAGACCTGAGGAATTCCTCGAGCCCGGAAGGCTCGCTGTTTCCCAGGAGGACGATCAAGGGCCCGCCACGGGCCACGTAGGCCCTGAGCTTGGCGACTTCCTCCGGTTTGAACGCCGTCCGGGGACCGGGCACGATCAGGAGACTCAGGTCGTTGGGGACGTCGTCCGCGAGCAGATTGAGGTCGATCGCCTCGCAGCCGACCTTGGCGAGCCGGGTCTTCCAGTTGCCGATGCCAGGACCGCCGGGGTTGAGGTCGGCGGTAGCCGGCTCGCCGTGCCCTACCGTGAAGGCGACCACGGACGTCTGGCCCTCGCGGAGCCGGATCAAAGCCGAGGTGATCTCGTCCTCGCCGTTGAAGACCGACTCGAATCGATCGCTCAGGCTGCGCGACGCTTCGCGCGACAGCGGCTCGAAGATGTCCTGATTACGCACCACGAAATGCCGGGCGCCCTCGCCCTGGCCGTACTCCACCACCACTCCGCCGCCATGGAGCAGGTCGACCTCGGGGGCTCGCTTGACCAGGTCGTCGATCAACGTCAAGTCTTTGTACGGATTCAAGCTGATGACCTGGATCATCTGCGGATTGACCGCCTTGTAGGCGTCGAGCAGTTGGACCACGCGGTCGTGCTGGAGAACCGCGCGGGCCCGCGCCCGAAGATCAAGGTGAAAGTCACCGGCGCCTCGAGCGTCGTCAATTGATTGAGCGAGAGCGACGAGAGCGAATAGGTTCGTTCCCGCGTCAGGTCGAGCGGCCCTGCGGCGTAGCGAAAGACGATCACGTTGAGCACGATCAGGATTCCGGCCAGAAGCGACGAATTCAAGAAGGCGCTCGAAAACGCGATCGTCCGCCGCAGGCTGGGGCTCGCGTGGCGGTAGCGGCGGTTGCGTGCGATCAAGGTCAACACCAGGCCAAAACCAAGCGCGAAGAACGGCAGCGACCAGGGAACTCCGCGCGCCATGGCCACGAAAGCACCGGCCATGATCAGAATCAAGCCGACGACGACGGCGATCACGGTCCGGTCGCGGTAGCCGGCGCGCGGCGCATCGGCATCGTCTTCCGCTTCGGCCGACCGGCCCAGGACGGACCCGCGCAGGGCCCACGTCAAGGCCAGAAACGCGGCCAGGGCCGACGCGACGATCCAGACGTCATTCCGCGCCAGAAATGCCAGCCAGTCGGATCGCATCGCGGGCCAGACCCCCTCATTCCCTCGCCTTGCAGGCGACCGGCGGATGGAAAAAACCCAGGGAAGACTGATTGCAGCACGAATTGGCACGCCATCCCGCGGTGAATCTGCATCCGCCGGCCGCCGTCAACGGCCGGAACCCGAACGCAAGAACTTGACCGTCAGATAGAGCACCAGGAGACAGACCGACAGATGAAGCACGACGATGCGCAAATCGAGCTCGCCCAGACCGAAGCTCTGGATCTGGAACAGCAGAGAACCGAACCGGATGCCGTCGGCCCAGGTCGAATGCTGGCCCACGGCAAAAATGTAAAACAACGGCGCGATCGCCACCAGAATGAAGATCACCACGAACGTCCAGATCGCCGCGACGAGCTGGTTCCTGGTCATCGAGCTGAAAAACACGCCGAACGCGACCAGCATCATCCCCATGGTCGACAGGCCAAGGGCCAGCGTCAGCACCGGACCGATGTCAAAGTAGAACCGCGCCTGGTAGTAGAGAAACGGCAAGTAGATCGAAAACGGCAGGAGCAAGGCCCAGTACATCACCAGCCCGGCGAGCCACTTGGCCACGACGACCTCGGCCTCCGTCACCGGCAGGGTCAAGAGGGTCTCGATCGTGCCCGACCGCCGCTCCTCGGCCATCAGCCTCATGGTCAAAAGGGGGATCGCCACCATGATCGCAATCCAGAACGCCGGGCTGCCCGAGATATACGCGCTCATCGGATCGCGTAGGCTCGAATACTCCTGGCGCCTCTGGCTCAAGGTATCGACCAGCTCCCAGAAATTGAGGAACGCGATCACCTGGAAGCCCAGGAGCACGAGGTAGGCCATCGGGCCCAGGAAGTAGGCCGCAAGCTCGCGGTTTAAAAGTGCGGAGACGTGTCGCATGGTGTCAGACGGCCTCGCGTTCCAGGTCGGCGCGCGAGTCCTCGGTCACTGCCTGAGCAAACCGTTCCTCGAGCGTGCTCGTGCGCAAGTCGAGCCGGCGTAGGGGCCAGCCATTGGAGACGACCTTCAGACTGATGGCTTCGCGTACATCGTGATTGCCGCGCGTATGGATCTCGAACCGGGAGATTCCTCCCTCGGTTCCCGAGGCGTGGACGCGATCCACGCCGTCGACCGCCTGAATCACAGACCGGATCGGATCGCTCGGCCCCCGCGCCTCCAGGGTGATCTCGCTCCGCTTCTGGAGATTGGCCAGCGCCTCGTCAAGCGCGATCCGCCCCGATGCGATGATGATCACCCGGCCGCAAACGGCCTCGACCTCCGGCAGGATGTGAGTCGAGAGCAGGATCGTGTGCCGCTGCCCCAGCTCGCGGATCAGGTCGCGTACCTCCCTGATCTGAAGCGGGTCCAGCCCCGCGGTGGGCTCGTCCAGGATCAGGATCTCGGGGTCGTGCAGCATGGCCTCGGCCAGCCCCACGCGCTGGCGGTATCCCCGCGAGAGCTGGCCGATGATCCGGTTCTCCACCTCGGCGAGCTTGCAGCGACCCACGACCTCGCCGATCGCGCGGCGCCACTGGGAGCGGGCGACATCCTTGAGCCGAGCCCGAAACCGCAGGAACTCGCGCACCCGCATCTCCCCATAAAGCGGCACATTCTCAGGAAGATAACCGACCTTGCGGCGTACCTCCAGCGGCTGGTCGAGCACGTCGCATCCAGCGAGCACCGCCCGGCCGGAGGTCGGCGTCAGGTAGGTCGTGAGGATCCTCATGGTCGTCGTCTTGCCCGCGCCATTGGGCCCGAGCAAGCCGACGATCTCACCCCGCCCGATCCCGAAGGAGACGCCGCGCACGGCGTGGATCGAGCCGAACCGTTTCGAGAGCCGGTCCACCTGAATCATGGATGTTCAACCGTGATGGGATCGAGCGACCCAGACCAGGACGACGAAGGTTTCCTCCGGCGTCTCGCGCGGCCGGGAAGCGGCGGCCAGGCCGCGCGGCGTCTCGACGTCGGCAGCGCGCGCCGCGGTCGCGGCGGACGAAACGCGCTCATCAGCCCGTGCTTGGGCCGCCCGCGCACCACCCGATTCGAGCGCGCCGGCCGATGCCCGAGCCGCACCTGCCCCGGAGGTCATTCGTTTTGCAATCTCCTCGCCGATCGGTGCGCTCCGTTCTTGCTCGATCGTCGGCTGCTCCGAGGGGGGCGGATTGACCTCGTCGCCACCGGGCTCCTCGTCCCGACCGGCATTGGGGGGATTTTGCAACGCCAGCCCCTCGCGGGGGATGATGACATCGCCGAACGGGGCCGACCGGACGGCGCGCACCTGCCCGATATCGGCCAACTGGGTGACGACTGCCGGGTCAACTGGCGACTCGTCGATCACATCCGGCAGCGCCTGGGCGAGACGATCCCGCAGCGTGTCGAAGCTCTTGGCGTTAACCAGGGCGACATAGACGGTCGCTTCTTCGGGATGGCGGGGATCGATCACGATCCCCTGGGCGATCGTGATCTTGTAGTAGCCGAAGCGGGTCGTGCTTTCCAGCACGCTGGCGACCTGCTCAAGCGCTTTGCCGTCGCCGCCGTCGGTGATCCGGAACAACCGGCGCTGATTCGGATTGTCGAGAAGCTGGCGATAGTGCTCCAGGGTATGCGATTTCGCTTTATCCGATACCCGGACGCTTGGAGAGGACCCTGCGTGCTCTCCCCGGCTGGCGAACGCGCAACCCGGATTCACTCTCGCCCTCCCCGGCCGCTCCGATCGCCGCACCAGGTTCGGCCGCATCCAGCTTACCCGCCCCCTGACCCAACGCTGACCCGGCCGCCAGGCCGCCGTGCTGCGACGAAGAAGTCGATCCCCGTCCGGCCAGATTGCGCAACGGCCCGGTGCGAGACCGATTGGTCAAAAGAGGCACCGCGAGCGTTACCGCCAGGAGCAGGCCGGCGGCGATCCCCGCCGCCAGGGCGGCTCGCGGACTGAAATTCACCATGCGCAGCCAGACCAGCCGCTGAAGCACGCGAGACCTGGCCCCGCGCCTCGTGCGCACCCGGCCCATGACCCGCGCGGTAACGTCGATCGAAAAATCTCGATTCAACGCAGCCACCAGGTCGCGCAGCGAGGTCAAGCTCCGCAGCTTTTCGGCCAGCTCGGGACTGGAGACCAGGGCCGACTCAACCAGGTGCCGCTCGTCCGAATCGAGCTGGCCGTCCAGATACGCGCTCAAGAAGGTATCGTCGTCGCGGTTCATGAGGATCGTCTTACGGAATAGAGGAAATTGTTCGAGACGGCTCGCTCTTTCTTGACCAAGCGGTCGCACCGGGAGAACCTCATCGGCCTGACGTTGCCTCGCGCACCGATTGTTCCTCATCGACCAGGTTGCGAAGCAACTCACGCAGCTCGCATCGTGCCCGGTGCAGCCGGCTGCGGACCGTTCCTACGGGAATTTCCAGGATCGCACTGATTTCTTCGTAACGGTGGCCGTCAAAATCTTTCAGGATCACGACGGCCCGATGATCGGGCCCCAGGCGGTCAAGGGCGTCCTCGATGATCCTTTCGCGCTCGGCCCGCTCCAGGGAGATTGTCGGGTCGGCCTCGGGTGATAAATCGGCCGGCTCGCCGGATACCGGGGCGCTCCACATGCGGCTCCGCTTGAGCGAAGCGCGACACCCGGCGGCTGCGGTATCCGCTCAGTGCCAGATTGACCGCGATTCGATAAACCCAGGTGTAAAAGGAGCTGTCTCCGTGGAACTGATCGAGCCGCTCGAATGCGCGGACAAAAGTATCTTGCAACACGTCCTCGGCATCCTCGGACGAGCCCACCAGCCGGAGGACCGTCGAGTAGAGACGTTCCTGGTGGCGGCGGACCAAGGCCCCGAACGCCTCGGTTTGGCCCCCGCGACACGCTTCGACGAGGCTGAGGTCGTCAAGGCTTCCGAACATCACCCCTCTTGGACGTGCAAGCGACCCGGAAGGTTCCCGAAAAACGCGACATCGAGCCCATCCTCGCCAGCAGGCCCGGCCACCCGTCGCGCTTCGGAGCGGAATTGTGCGAATCGAACTTTGATTCATTCTACAGACCAGAATCGCCGAGGTGAATCCCCCGCGTGGCGGTGCGCCGACCTGAGCCATGGTTCAGAAGCGGGTGACAGCCTCCCGGCAGCGAGCACTCACCCGCCAACGCCGGCTCAACCGATCACCGGCGGGCGCTCAATTCAACGTCCGCCGAAAATGGGAAAAAATGGGACTGGGTGAGACGTTTTCGAGGGGTTCCAGTCTCATCACACAAGTCTCGCCAAGAAATCGCAGCGGGGGTCGGCGGCAAAGTGGGTGCTCGCCGGAAGTCCTTGATCTATTGGTCCTTGTGTCGTCTGATTGAGCCGATTCCAGGCGCTCTCGATCCCCGCGAAACGGGCTGTCGAATCGCCGCGTGGTGACTCATCATCGATCACGACGTCCCACCCGCAAGCACCGCAGACTTGCTGCGTTTCAGCGGCCGGTGTTCGGGCGACTTGCAATGGTTCGGGCGCACGCGTCCCCGTTTACCTCGGCCTGGTTCAAAATCGACCTTTTTTTGGGTGACACTTTGGACGGTTTCGGGGCCGCATGCGCGGCAATTTGCGCCCTGATGGACAAGCTCGCGGAAAAACCCGGCCAAAATCGTCAAAACCGTGGTGCAAAATGGCGCAAAAGAGACAAGACTTTTCTCATCGCGAAGCCGATGAGAAAAGTCTCTTGGACGAAGCGTTTCGCCGCGAGATGGGGGAGCGCGAGGGTGCCAATGGCGATCGTTAGGGGCGGTCAGACCGTTCGATGAGCATCGGCCCGCGAAAATGACCGAGATTTCACTCCCGGTGCGCAGCGGTAGTGTGACCGCGTCCTTCGGGGCTTAAGAACACGGTACAATCGTATCGTTGTCGGCGTTTCGGGTTACTTTCCCGTCGGAGTTACGGCCCCCCCAACCGGGGATATTCGCCGAGCAGCCGCGTCCGGCAACTGCCACAGTGGGGACATCGTGGTGGCTCCTCGTCATGGCCCCGCGCTTTGTTGAGGGCTTCATCGGCCGTTTCGATGAGCTCGCTCAAGACCTCGGAGAGGCTTGTGAGCTTCAGCGGCTGGGCGGGGTTGGCCGGCTTGGCCAGCATCAAAAGCAGCCAAGCACGGTTGGACTGGTCTCGCTTCGAGGGGTGCCAGAGCCCGTAGTATCGGACCTTGTGAAACCCTCGCGGCAGGACATGCTGGAGGAAGCGCCGCAAGAACTCCCCGCCCGGCAGCCGCTCGGTGCGCCACGCATCGGCGGTGCGGTCTTTCCAGCGGAAGGTCACATGGGTTTGGTCCATGCCGAGAATCCGTGCGTTGGTGATGGCCGTGCGAAAGACGTACCGCGACAGATAAGTCAACACGGCATCATTACCATAGCCGTAGTGCTTGCAGAAGGAGACCCACTCCCGTTGCCAGACGCCGGCGGAGACCTCGGCGAAGACGGCCGGCGCCGTGGCCTTCAGGGCCGCGCGAAACTGCGCGGCGATCTTGCGGGAAAGGACGGCAACCGGCACGAGGAACTTTCCTCGCGCCGGCTCCCAGTGTTGGCCGTCGGCGGTAATCCCGCCGCCGGTGATCAGCAGGTGCACATGGGGGTGATAGTCCAGGCGGCCGTTCCAGGTGTGGAGCACCGACAGCATGCCGGGCAAGGCCCAGAGGTGTCGTTTTTCGCCACAAAGATCCTTGACCGCCGCGGCCGAGACCTGCATCAGCAGGCCGTACATCAACTTCTGGTTGCGGCGGAACACCGCACGCAACGGCCGGGGCACGGTCACCACGGCGTGAAAGTAGTCGCAGGGCAGCAGCTCGGCGTGACGGTCTTGGAGCCACAGCCGGGCCTGGCTTCCATGGCATTTGGGGCAGGCCCGGTTCCGGCAGCAGTGGTAGCGCCAAAACGTATCGTCACAATCGTCGCAGCAGTAAAGCCGTCCCCCCAGCTCTCGAGTGCAGCAGGCGGCGATGTCTGAAAGTGCCTTCTTGTGCGAGGGCATCATCCGGTCGCCGTGTTGAGCGGTGTATTGGGGACCGAATCGGTGGACGACGTCCGCCAACTCGAATTTCCCCTTCGGGGGGTAAACGCGGGGATCAACCATGGCTCGGCCTCCGTCCCTCGAAGAGGCCGTCGGTGGTCTGAGCCAGGAGGTGGCGGAGCTGGTCCCGCAAGGGCTCGGTCAGGTGGGTGTAGATCTCGGTGGATCGCAGGCTTGAATGCCCGAGAAGGATCTGGATGATCCGGATGTCTACGCCCCGCTGGAGCATGTGCGTGGCGAAGCTATGACGCAGCGAGTGCGGTCGGAAATTGGCGTTGAAGCCGCAGGCGTTCCTCGCCTGGATAAATGCGGCCCGTGCGGTCGCATCAGGCAGGTGGGTGGTCAGCCGCCGGCTGGGAAAGAGCCACCGCCGGCTGCGGTGGGTTTTCCAGACCTCGCGGAGCATCTGGAGGGTCGATTCGGTCAGCGGGAGAATCCGCTCCTTGTTTCGCTTGCCGATGACACGCAGAACCATCTGCTTGGAGTCGACCGCGGAGATGGGGAGCGTGACCGCCTCGTTGATCCGCAAGCCATAAGCGTAGATGAGGGCAAAGCAGCCGCGATAGACAGGCTTTTCCAGGGTGGCGATCAGGCGGCGGCAGTCCTCGTCGCTACGTACGTCGGGCAACCGCTCCCGGCGTGGCGTGCGGACTTTTTTTTCGTGAACAGAGGCCAGTCGTAGCCAAGCGTATTGAGATAGAGGAACTTAAGCCCGAAGAAGATCGGCGCGAAGGTCCCCTTGGCTACTCCCAACTCATCGCGGACGTAAAGAAGGTAATCCTCGACGTTCCGCTCGCTGAGCTGATCGGGCGAGACCATGTAATAGGCTGCTAGTTGGCGAACAGCCCGGAGATACTCGCGACGGGTTCCTTCAACCAGCCCGGCGAGTTGCATGTCTCGGATCATGCGGGTTTTGAGCTCGGACATTGTGATACCCCTTGAAGTGTCAGGATCAAAGGACTCCAGCCACAACGGCTGGACGACCATAGGTATCACATCACATTCGTTCGAGCTCTGGCTCCCCCAGTCCCCGAAACCGGACCAAGCCGCTCCCCCATCTCGCGGCGAAGCCGCTTCGTCCAATGGCGCTTCTTCGAGGGTCCGGAGCGCCATTTCGCCGTGCCCGGAGCCGACGGCGCTAGATCGCAACCCACTAGTCTGGCAGACCTTACGTCTGTGGCGTCCAACTGCATCGAGCCGGCTTCCGCACCAGGAAATCCGAGTGGAGCGCCATTTTTCACAAGTTCCCGACACATGGCTACAACCCTCACACCAGGGGGCCGGTGCCTGCATTGCTGTAGGTCAGGCTTTCCAGCCTGACTCTTCGGGATGTCAGGCTGGAAAGCCTGACCTACTTAAACACCGTGTCGTCTAGCCATGTGTCGGGCCATTGGTTGTATTGGCAGTGGAAGGTGCATCCAGTCGCGCACGGTGCGCCACGATCCCCGACGCATAGCTGGCACATACTTGGCATACTTGGCAGGTTCTGGCGCGTGCCAGGTATGCCAAGTATGTGCCGAGTGTGCGGTTGGACGTTGGAATAACCCGTCCAACCCACCGTTCCTGCCGGATCGGAACAACCGCTCCCGTCCCGGCTGCCGTCTTAACCCTCGCGCCTGCAACTTCCGCCGTGATCGGCAGAACTGGGTGAAACTGCACGAATCCGATCGCCTTGACGCGAACCGAAATCTAGACGGAGGGTGTTGCAGCGCCCGAGACTTGCTACGCTCTCGTGGTGGATTGCCGGGCGACCGACCTGGAATGGGTTGAGCGCGAATCCCTCCCTTCTCCGAAGGGACCGACACGGCGCAAGTCAGGCTCTTGAACTATCGGAGCGCTTCTACCAACTGGGTCGGCGACCGCCCCTGGTGGGCCCTCCTGGCATTAAGTATCGGCATGGTTGTCGTGAGGCGATGGCGAGGCAGAACCGACAGCGTTTCTATCCGCCAGTAGCCTGCTCCCAACCGGCCACCGCTCGGCCCGATCGATTCGCCCCGGACCGGCCGGGACGGGTGATCCAACGCCCCGAGGCGTCAGGCCCCGTCACCCCCGGCTGTCGGACCCGCCAGCGGCGGAGGCAGGACGTCGTTGACGGCGATCTCGCCGAGCCGCAGTCCTCCGATCACGACGGGCACGGATTGCCCCGCCACGTAAATTTTGCTCGTACCGTAACCTTCCGGACCCGGGTCGGCAAAGACCTCGACCTGGCGCTGCACCAGGTTAATGATCCAGTAGACCGGGACCCGGCCGCGGGCATAAGCCATCCGCTTCTCGCCCCGGTCCTGGTCGATGGACGTGAGGGACACCTCGATCAGGAGTTCCACGTCATCGGGGCCAGGGACCCGATACGCGTAATCCTCGGTGGACCCCCGGACGATCGCGACGTCCGGCTCCGGCTCATCATAGTCGGGGATGCGGACGGGCTGCTCCGAGCGCCATGTCAGACCGGGGCCGATCAGGCTCCCCAGCGCATCGAGGGCTTTCCTGGTGGAATAGCCATGCTGAGGGGTCTTTGCCATCTTGTCCACCACGTAGCCGTTCAAGAGTTCGACGCGGTCGGGATCCTTGAGGGCCCCGGCCAGGATAATCCGCTCATACTCATCGACGGTGAAGCGGTGCACCGACCGAGATGGAAACGGATCCGGGATCATCGTCGGCGTGGTCGTCAGCGTCGACATGGAAGGTCTCCTGATGCCTGGATACGATAGGAACCCCCACCATATTACTCCGCCCGATCGATCGACACAAAGGGCTGGCCCGGATCGGCCGGTCCGTACTCACGGCGAAAACGTCGTCTATTCTCGACGTTTGGTCGATGAGCGCTGTGCCACCTATTTCGGCTGCCCCTCGAGCTCGATGTTGGAGAGGTAGCTGCCGGCCGACCCGGCCCAGATCCGGCCGGAAGGGTGGGTAGTGATGGGGTATAAGGCGGCCGAAAACCAGGCGACCGGATCCCCGCCGGCGGCCGGCTCGATCACGGTCTCCAGCCCCCGCGCCACGGCCCGCCAAGGCAATCGATCCCCGCCGGCCGCGATCGCCTTCACGTCGCCTGAGCCCTGGAGCACCTCCAGGCAAGCGCCGCTGCCCGCGACCCAGACCCGCACTGTCTGGTCGCACGACCCGCTCACGAGGCGGCGGCCGTCGGGGGAGAACGCCACGCTCCTCACGTCACGGGTGTGCCCGCGGAGGCACGCCAGCTCGGTGCCCGTCTGGCCGTCCCAGACCCGCACCGTCTGGTCGTGCGACCCGCCGACGAGGCGGCGGCGGTCCGGGGAGAACGCCACGCTCCTGACCGCCTCGGTGTGCCCGCGGAGGCTGGTCAGCTCGGCGCCCGTCTGCGCGTCCCAGACCCGCACCGTCTGGTCGTCCGGACCGCTGACGAGGCGGCGGCCGTTGGGGGGAGAATGCCACGCTCCTGACCACGTTGGTGTGCCCGCGGAGGCAGGCCAGCTCGGCGCCGCCGAGCGGGAACGGGGGCGGGCGACGCGATCGGGCCCACGGGAATCTTGGCATTCGCCGCTCCTTGTCGACACGCCACGATTCCAGTACGGACGCCAGCCGCTCGGCGGCGGGACGTGCCCAGGGCGGGCCTTCCGCCGGCCAGCCGCCTGGGCCTGGGTCGTAGTGCGCGGCGGCCTCGGGGCAGTCGTACCAACCAGCACCGGTTCCACAGGCACTGAAACAAGGTCGTCGGACGGCGGGCGAGGAAGTGGAGGTCGGACCGCAACGCCTGCGCGATCAGCCGGAGGTGGCGGCGGGCAGGATGATCGGCCGGCAGCCGCTCGCCGGCGCGCGTGAAATCCATCGCCAGGTCAAAGACCTGTCCGGCTTCGGCGCGGGCCTCGAGATAGGGCAGAGTCGGCCAGCTCGTCGGCATCGGCGCGGCCGTAGCTCAGGAACAGGCGGGTCTTTGCCGGTCGGCGGTCCGCGGGCACCGGCGTGCTCATGGGCGACGAATCCCGGACATCAAGGACTTCCTCGGTACTTCACGGCCACACAGCGCTCCTCTCCATCATCCCATTATCTCTTCAGTGCTTCCAGCACCCTCAAACACTCCGGTTTCATGAAAGCGCTCTGATATGCCTGCCGCTTGGTCTGCTGACATGCGTGTCCAGCAGTCTCTATCCCTTACTCTCGGTGCCCGACTCTGACCTCGTCAAGCTTTGCCTCGCCTCACGGTCACGCTGACGCCAGTCGCCGTCGCTTCGCTTCGAGCCCGCCTTCGGGCATGTCGGCTCGGGCCCTCTCGATCTGCAAGGCAAGCCAGGTGAAAGACACAAATAAGCTCCCGCACCGCTGATCCCGTTGTACGTGTCATTGACCGGATGTCGATCTGCGAACAGAATTGTACGACAATCAGGACATTCATTGCGACACCGGTCCGTTCCCGATCAGCGGACGACAAATACGATCACCACTCGTTCATAGCAAAGCGGTTCGAATCTCTGGTGAGCCATGCTCCGAATCGTCGGCATCGCGAACTTGTTCGACCATGCACGCGCGCGAGTCTCAGGCAAGCGCCGAAGCCGCGCAGAGCAGCCGTGCGTTAATCGGTTGGAAGTGCGGGCGCTCTTGGCAACCTTCCAGGGGTTGGGTGCTGATACCACCGCAACCGACGTCTCAGCGAATGGCTCCGTGGTCGTAGGAAACGTCATAGACCAGGGTCCCTTTTACTGGACCCAAGGCAACCCTGTGGTACTTCTGCGTGATTCCTCGGGTAACATCCTTGGCGACCTCTACGAAGCAACAAGCGTATCCGGAGACGGGTCCGTAATCGTTGGCGGCAACCCGACTCCTGGCTTTGCCTTTGCCTTTCGCTGGGCTAATGGCGTCGCGGCCCCGATCCCTCAACTGAAGGGGATCGTCAGCACCGCCAATTCGGTATCGACCGACGGCACGATCATCGCAGGGGATATATCTCCGACAGTTTCTAATCCCTCGGGATTTACGTTGACTGGAACCACTCTGGAGATCATCCCACCGTCTAGCCTTAATCTAATGACTAGCGGAACGATCATGTCGGCGAACGGAGCCGTTGTTGCAGGAGCCATCGCGAACGGCAATGGAACGATTACCGCGTATCAGTGGCAGAATGGCGCACTGATTCAATGGCCCGGCAGCACCAAGGAGGACAGCAGCCCCGAGGCCGTCTCACCGGATGGCTCCCTCGTAGTCGGCGTGGCAGATGTTGGCAGCGGCGGCAGCCCGGAGCCGTTCGAATGGACCAATGGGGCGGTGACGACCCTGGCCTTGCCGTCGGGCTATATCCAGGGCTCAGCAATGGGTGTCTCAACTGACGGATCCACAATTGTTGGTTCCATATCAAAAAATGCCTTAACTAACACTGCATTCATCTGGACTCAGACCGACGGGATCCAGAATCTCGAGCAAGTCTTGACGACCGATGATGGTCTGGGCGCCCGACTGACCGGGTGGACGCTGACCAAAGCAACCGCCATAACCCCCGACGGAAACACGATCGTCGGCGACGGTATCGACCCCCAAGGCCAACAGGAGGGGTGGATCGTCAATCTCAAAGCCCCCCCGTGACCCTCCAGTCGATCACCGTGACGCCGGCCAATCCGAGCATCCCCATCGGGGGCGCCCAGCAGTTCACCGCGACCGGCCTTTTCTCCGACGACTCAACCGAGAACCTCACCAGCCAGGTGACCTGGGCGTCGGCAACGCCCTCGGTGGCGACCATCTCCGCCACGGGTCTGGCCAGTGCCCTGGCGACAGGCACTTCTTCCATCACCGCCAGCCTGGACGGCATCACCGGCTCGACGGTCCTGACGGCGACGCCGCCCACACCGATCCTCCAGTCGATCACGGTGACGCCGGCCAACCCGCACATCACCGTTGGGGCCACCGAGCAGTTCACCGCCACCGGAAGCTTCTCGAACAACTCGACCGAAAACTTCACCAGCGAGGTGATCTGGACATCGGACAAGCCCTCCGTGGCCACCACCTCCGCCACGGGTCTGGCCACAGCCCTGGCGATGGGCACTTCTTCCATCACCGCCAGCCTCAGCGGCATTACCGGCGAAGCGATGCTGACGGTGACGCGCACCTCGACTCCATTCCGTTTCCAGACGAAGACCCTGTGGACAGCGACGCCAAGGTCCTTGACCGTCGGACAATCCATCACCGTCAGCGTCTCGGTGAGCGTCGTCGGCGCCATAGAATCGACAGCCACCGGGACCGTTACCCTCACAGAGGGGAACACGACTTTGGGCCCCTTTCTGCTCCGACGAGGGAAGTACATTTTCAAAACAAAGGCGACTTCCGCCGGGACTGAGGTATTCCGCGCGGCTTACAATGGCAACACGGCCCTCCTCGCGAGCAGCTCTAATAAAGTTGGAGTGCTGATCCGGTCGCCGAAACCAACAAAAAAACGAGGCTGACCTCCGTAGCACGAATGATCGCCGCGGCCCATCAGCGAAGCTCCGTGACGGCCGCCTTCACAGGAACCGCCTTCCCCAGATCAGCTCGACGAATTCCCAGTTGGGTTTCCAAGATACCGCACCGTCATCGTACCTGCGGTTTACCAGAAAGTTTACAGAGCCGTGACGGTTGACAGGCTGAAAGATGTTCCTGGGTTCTCCATCGATCGGGTGGCAGCCGCGGACGGAGCGGACCCGGACGTGCTGCGCCTTGAGAACCTGGATACCGATCTGCGGCCCCCGCAGGCCGCGCTGGAAGCGACCCCGGGCGGCCATTGACGAGGACGACGCCAACAGTTACCTCCCGTTCATCGGTTCGGCCAAGCTGCGGAGAGTGGTTGCCGGTCACGTAGGTCGCTTAAGCGGCATCCCCTATGACGCGGATCAGCAATGCGTCATCACCGCGGGCGGGGCGGAGGGCCTCTTGAACGTACTCCTGGCGACACGGAATCCAGGGGACGAGGTCCTCCTCACGGACCCCACCCACGCCGGCACGATCTGACGCGTCCGCCTGGCTGGTGCGGTGCCGCGCCTGGTTCCCTTCTCCCTTCGGGGGGACGAATGGAGGCTTGACATGGGCGCCTTGGCCGCGGGCGTCTCTGCCCGAACGCGAATGGCATTCCTCATGAACCCGTCCATGCCGAGTGGCGCGGTGCTCGACCGCCCGTTTCGGCGGCGACACTTTAGAAACGCGCTTACCCGCGGTACAATAATGAATCGCGCAGATTTCACCGCTATTTCAGCGAGTTACGCGTGGCCGATTTGAGCGTCCACATCCGCGCCGATGCCGCCGGCTGGCACCTTCAGTGGTATCAGGATCTTGCCTCCATCGGCGAGGCTGTCGATGTACCTGTGCACCTCGCGAATCAACTCGGCTACGTGGGCAGCGCCATCGCACAAGCCTTCGCGCACCGCGGTAGCGACGGCTTCGGCCGACTGCCGCTGTTGCCCCGCGCGGCCCTGGACCACACCGGCGTCGAACTCCGCGACTTCTGTTGTGCGCCAGTGGCCGAACTGTTGAACGCCCCGGGCCCGCATCGGCTGACGGTGGTCAGCGACGAAGCCAGGGCCCTCAACCTGCCCTGGGAACTCCTTCCGGTCGGCGGCGAACGTCTGGGGTGCACGACCCGCTGGGGCATCTTCCGTACGCCCCAAAAAAACGTGCCGCCGTCGCCGCTGCTGGACCGACGCGGTCCGGCCTTGCGGATCGTCTTCCTGGCGGCCGCTCCGCAGGATCAGGTGGCGCTGGACTACGAGAAGGATGAGGAAGCGATCCTCCGCGCCACGGACAAGCAGACTCAGACGGTGGTGTTATGAACATAGTATTCTCACCGTCAGAGGCGATCCGCGTCGTCTTAGCGCAACCGGGGCGCGACCTGGGCTGGGCAGCTATTTGCTGTTGGTAGATTACACGAGCCGGTTATTCCGCGAGGGCAAAGCGGTGATCTCGCGCAACGTGGCCGCGATCTTCGAGCGGCTCGGCAGCAGCGCGGAGACCGGGCAGTCGCGGCTGGAAAAACTGAGCAAGGGGCGTCTCTTCGGCCGTTTCTTCGCGGCCAGCCGGGCGCGGCTTCGCGAAGTCTCCGAACGTCTGGGGCTGCGCCGGGTGCCAAACCTGGGCGGATGCCCGGCGACCTGACGACGGTACTCAGCCCGGACCCGCGGTTTTCGGGCATCTCACACCCAAGCGACTTAGCCGATTGAGCTTATCACCGCGAAGACGCCAAGAGCGCGAAGGGAAGAAGCAATGAATTTACGGCATCAGTCGCATGCTTAATGATTGCTGAGCGGGATCGCAGTATTTCTTGGCGCTCTTCGCGCCTTGGCGGTGAATTTCTGACTTCAAACCAATCGGGTCGAATGATTGCGATTCGCGGGGCACCACGGCTCGCCCATCGGCACGGCTGGAGGAAGCGCACTGGCTCTGTCCGATCGAGGACGGGCGGCGGCTGGATTCGTCGCGCGAGGGGATGCTGGAATGACTCTCGCCGGGCAGCTATTTGCTGTTGGTAGATTACACGAGCCGGTTATTCCGCGAGGGCAAGGCGGTGATCTCGCGCGAAGTGGCCGCGATCTTCGAGCGGCTCGGCAGCAGCGCGGAGACCGGGCAGTCGCGGCTGGAAAAACTGACCAAGGGGCGTCTCTTCGGCCGCTTCTTCGCGGCCAGTCGGGCGCGGCTTCGCCAACTCGCCGAGCGTCTGGGGCTGCGCCGGGTGCCAAACCTGGGCGGATGTCCGGCGACATACCTAAAGCACGAGGCTCCGATCGCGAGCAGATGCCGGGATCGGACACGTGATTCCCTGCGCGCCTTCGGCGGAACGAAGGTCTGGCGACTGCCGTATCTCCGCGAAATCCGAGAATTCCGGCCGTGTTCAGCAGTCTCGAGCGATTGGTTCGTTCCGCGAGTTGTTTGGAACCGACCCAAGAGGAGTCGGGCCAGTCATCCGTCGACGCCGCACTCTGATCTGCATGTCCTTGGCTCTCAAGACCATCGGTACGGCGAGGACGTAGAGCGCGAAACCGTTCCGGTCCTCGACGGCTTCGTACGCATCGACCGTCCGGGCAATGGCGATCCCGACCGATCCCGCCCCCATCGCGTGGATCGCCACGCAGGAAATCTTGCCGGCCAGATCGTCCTTCGCGCGTAAGCTCTTGCCGCAAGCCAAACAAACGTTATCGCCATCGATGCGCCCCCCCGTGCGCGGCCGGCTCCGAGTTCTCCGGCTTCCGCCTTGCCCCCCGTGACGAGGCTCTTCGATCATCGGGCATGGATGGTAACTATAACCGTGCGACCGAGCAGAAAACCAGGATATGCCTCGTAGTCTCGGCTCCGATGATAATCGCATTCATGGCGCTTGGCGATGTCAAGCTTGGTTTCTGGTTTTCGGTCGCGGAGGAATGAAGAATTAAGTGTGGTGTCCCCAGAACTCAGAACTCCTGCAATCCTCGGCCACGGGGTTCCTTTGGAGTCATAAGTGTCGGGCGTTGCCCCCGCAATGCAGACTGCGTACGATGGTTCAGGTCGGGGGTTGCTTTCAATTAATCACCGTTCCGGCATCGAGTGCGAGGGCCGGCGAGCGATTGAGGAAGGCGTCACCACTCCGATGCCGAGCGATGAAAACACGAAGGAACCGGGGGATGACTCGTGAGCCGCCGGGAGAAACTGATCGAGAAGATGCGGCGGACGCCGGGGAGCATCCGGTTTGCCGACGTCGAGGCCCTCCTGCGCCATCAGGGACTCGTGCTGTTCAACACCCGCGGAAGCCATCGCACGTATCACGATGCCAGCGGCAGGGCGCTGACCATCGTTCGGCCGCACGGGGGTAGAAAGACGTGCGATCCCGACGACATCAAGACACTCTTGGAGGTGCTCGGGTTATGATGACCACGACCCACGTCTATCGCGGCTTTGTGTTCGGAATCACCTATCGCGTACAGGAGCCAGGCTACATCGTCCGGTTCGTGGATATTCCGGAGATCATCACCAGCGGCACGACATTGACCGAGGCGTTCGCCCACGCATGCGAGGCGCTCGATCTCCATCTGGAGAGCCTTCAGAAGCTGGGCCAGCCCCTGCCACAACCGAGGCACCGCGTGTTGGTCAAAGCCGTATGAACTTTAGTCCTTGGTCAGTTGTCCTTTGTCCTTCGTCAGGGTGATGAGCTTGGGTCCTGGTTCCGGGGACGGCAAAATCAAACTCCTTCAACATGCCCCGTTCCAACCTCCGTGGCGCTTTGCGGTGGCGCTTCGCGGTGTCTAGCTTGGTTTCTGGTTTTCGGTCGCGGAGGAATGAAGAATTACGAGTGGTGTCCCCAGAACACCGGTGTCCCCAGAACTCCAACTTTGCACCGCGCCAGTCTCGCCCTCCCGGAATCGCGCAAGACGATTTAGCGCGTTGAACTTGCGCCGCGGGATCGCCTCGTGGGCCGTCAGGATATAGGCCATGAGATACTTCTCTTCGACCTCGGATAGCTTGGCTTTCTCGGCCATGCGGGGCATGATCGATTGGGTCCAGTATTCCGGCGAGTAGTCAACGATCGGCTTGGGGCGGTGGCAGCGGGCGCATTTGTGCGAGCTTGTGAAGATGAGCCGGCCAGTCTCGAGCTGGGCGAGACGGGCAGGCGATGCACCCAGGTTGGCGACCGGCGGCGCGGCCACGTCCAGCGGCACCGTGTGGCAGCCAACATACGTGATCGCCGTAGCAAGCATGCAGATCAAGCGGTTGCGCCCGGAGTTTCTGCCGGGTTCCCCGTCCCAGGCACGCCTTCCTGCGCCCGAAAGCCGCGGCAACGGACCCATCGAGACATCCTCCGTGAAGAGCCCGGGCGCTCTCGTCCTGCACGCACCGGCAAAGCGACGTGCTGTAGGAGGGGGCTCTGTCCCCCGATCCATCGGCAAAGCGACCCTGCCGTCAAAGTTCCCGGAGGGGGCGTAGACTAATCAATAGTGAGGGATTTGGGCAAGCGCAATTCCAGGCGAGTGGAACGCTCGAGCGGTCGCTCGGACACCCAACAGTTTCGCCTCCCTCTTTTGAGCAGTTTTCAGGCCGGCCCGCGTTCTGGTAAGATTCTGGCTGTCGGCGTTGCCAACTGTGGTGCATGCGTCCCCCCCGCCGGTCGGCCTTGCCAATTGTGGTGCAGGCGTCCCGCCTGCCGGCACGGGGAATGCAGGCGACACATGCACCAAAACCTGGGGGGCCTGAGGCTCGACCTTTGCCGAATTCGAAACTGCGGAGCAAGAAAATGCCGACGGCCGATGATTCACCGCCCAAATCCGGCAAGAAGCTCTATATCGAGACCGTCGGCTGTCAGATGAACATGCTCGACAGCGAACTGGTGGTAGCGAAGCTGCGCAGCCAGGGGTATGAGCTGACCAGCGATATCAACCAGGCTGATGCGATCTTTTACAACACCTGCTCGGTTCGTCAACACGCGGAGGACAAGATCTATAGCGCGCTGGGGCGGATCAAGCGGCTCAAGGAGCGAAAGCCGGAAGTCAAGATCGGTGTTCTGGGCTGCATGGCGCAAAAAGACCAGGAGACGGTGTTGCGCCGTGCGCCGCACGTCGACTTGGTCGTGGGCCCCGGCCAGCTCGCCAGGATACCGGAATTGCTCGACCGGGAGCCAGCAAGCCCGGCCGATCGCATCGCCGTCAGCCGGGCGCGAAACGACGGCTCGCTCGAGGTGATCGCGGCGAGCTTCGAATCCTACGACGCCGACCGCGAGCCGGCGATGCGCCCGACTCCGTTCCAGGCGTTTGTCCGCGTGATGATGGGCTGCGACAAGTTCTGCACCTACTGCATCGTGCCCTCGGTTCGCGGGCCCGAGCAGAGCCGGCCGCCCCGGTCGATAGAAGCCGAGGCGCGCGCCTTGGCCGACGAGGGAGCCAAGGAAATCACCCTTCTCGGCCAGACCGTTAACAGTTACCATTATCGTGACGACAACGGCCGGACCTCCCGCCTTTCCGACTTGCTCGAGCGAGTCCATGCCATCCCGGGCATCGAACGGATCAAGTTCATCACCAACTTCCCCAACGACATGACCGACGACCTGCTCCAGGCTGTACGCGACCTGCCCAAGGTCTCGCGCTATATCCACGTTCCAGCCCAGAGCGGGTGCGACCAGGTCTCGAAGCGCATGAAACGGATGTACACGGTTTCGTATTATGAGGAGATGCTGGCGCGCATCCGCGGTACCATCCCGGATGTTGCGGTCTCCAGTGATTTCATCGTCGGTTTCTGCGGCGAAGGCGAGGAGTCGTTTGCGCGGACGGTGGGGCTGGTCGAGCGGGCCCGCTTCAAGAACAGCTTCATCTTCAAGTACAGTCCCCGAGCGGGGACCAAGGCCGACGGATTGCATGCCGACGATGTTCCCGAGGCGGTCAAGCGGCGGCGGAACAACGAGTTGCTGGCGGTCCAGACGGCGATCAGTCTGGAAGACAATCGCGGCTGGATCGGCCGCACGACCCTGGTGCTCGTCGAGGGGAAGAGCCGCGCGACGGCCCGTCGCGAGGGCTGGCAGGGAGCCCTTCAATTGAGCGGGCGCACGGCCTGCGACCGGATCGTCGTATTCGATGGTCCAGAACGGCTGATCGGCCAGTTCGTGCGCGTGGTCATCGAGGCCGCCAGTGCCGTGACCCTATTCGGCCGGGTCGAGACCGCCGAGCGGATCTCGGCGCGGGCGTGAAAGGAAGCCGGATGGGCCAGGCTCTCGGAGAGCTGTTCAAGCGATGGACTGGCAAGAGGGGCATCGACGCCGGCCTGGCGCCTGGGCCGGGCGCGATTGCCGCCGGCTTTCAGGCCGAGCCGAGCCCTTGCCGCCCTGGCGCCTTGCCGCGCGCGATCGCGGACTGGGAGGACCGCCACGGGTATCGCCTGCCGGCGGGCTTGCGATCCTGGCTCTTGCTCTCCAACGGGCTCTACCGCCTGGGTCCGCTCATCCATCCGATCTCGGCGATCGGCCCGATGATTGCTTTTGCCCGCGTGCCCGAGATGATCGTGCAGCCCGAGAGCTGGTTCGAGCTCGGTAATCCCAGTACCCAAACGATTTGCATCGATCTCGCTTATCGCCTGCCTGGCGGCGGCTGCCCGATTTTCACTTCGGGTGACGACCTTGCCCGCTCCACTCCCCGGATCATCGCCCGCAGCTTCGACGAGTGGTTTCTCGAGCTGATCCGCCAGGGCGGCCGGGAGTACTGGTTCGATCCCAGGTCGGCCGATCATGGCGATCCGTGGCAGCTTCACCGCCGCCATGTTGCTCACCCGGACCTCCCCGGCCGGCTCCGTGCCTTCACCGACCGGGTGGCCGCGCTGTTGCACGCGGGCACCGATGAGCTGGAGATCGCCACCGGCCTGGGCCTCAGCCGCGGGGATGTCGAGCTGATCTTCCGTCATCTGCAACATCTGGGGCAAGGGCGCGTGCCGAGGCATTCAGCAGGATCACGCAGCAGCAGTATCTTATAGAGATCGGAGGACAGAGCCCCCTCCTACAAAGATGGGATCGGCGCGCCGACTCCTTGTAGGAGCCCGCTCCGTCCGGCGATCCCGGAGATCGGGGGACAGAGCCCCCTCCTACAAAGATGGGATCGGCGCGCCGTCTCCTCGTAGGAACCGGCTCCGTCCGGCGATCCCGGAGATCGGGGGACAGAGCCCCTCCTACAAAGACAGCCTGGACAGGATTACCTGAAGAACGGGCCTCTTGCGTTGAACTCTCATCCACTCGCGGAACCCGCCAGGATCACATCCGAATGGTTCCTGGCCGATCACGCCAACCTCGGGGAAGTCGAGCGCTGGCTGACCGGACTGGGCGTGCGCGACTCGGAACGGGCCGCGCGTGAGCTGGCCGATCTGACTCGCCGCGCCGGCTCCGGGGCGATTGGGCTCGTGGCGCGGATCGTCGGGCAGCTCGACCTCGTATTGCCGCGCTGCGCCGACCCGGCCATGGCGCTGGCCAACCTGGAGCGGTTCCTCACGGGCGTTCCGCGAATCGAGTCGACTCTCGAGAAACTCGCCGAGAACCCGCGCACGACCGAGATCCTGCTCCAGGTCTTCAGCACCAGCCAGTACTTGAGCGAGGTGCTCTGATCCGCGACCCCGAGCTTCTCGACTGGCTAGCAGGCACGGCCCGAGCGGCGCGATCGCGACGACCTCGATCGACGAGCTCTGGAACACCCTTTCGGCTATCGAAAGTGATCCGGAACAGAAACTCGCCATGCGGCGATTTCGGCAGCGCGAGACGTCTGCGGATCGGTTATAACGACATCGTCCGCGGATATCCCCTGGAAGTGATCACGCAGGACCTTTCGGACCTGGCCGACGCGTGCGTCGAAGCGGCCGTGCGGCTCGCTCGGCGCTCGCGCCGAGGCGCGGTTCGGCGTACCGACGACAGCGCGGGGATCGGCGGCCCGGTTCGTCGTGCTGGGCCTGGGCAAGCTCGGCGGCGAGGAGCTCAATTACAGCTCCGACATCGACCTGGTCTTCCTCTACGACGAGGACGGCCAGACCAGCAGCGGGCCCAAGGTCGTCTCCAACGCCGAGTTCTTTGCCCGGATGGGCAGCGAGATCGTCCGCCTGCTGGCCGACCACACCGCGCTGGGGATCGCTTATCGCGTCGACATGCGGCTGCGGCCCGATGGCGAACAGGGGGCGCTGGCGCGGTCGCTGGACGCCACGCTGGGCTACTACGTGACCCGCGGCCGGACCTGGGAGCGTCAGGCCTGATCAAGTGCCGCCCGATCGCCGGCGACCTCGCCCTGGGCGCGCACGTTCTGCGAGGCGATCACGCCGTTCGTCTATCGCCGCTACCTGGGCGCCGCCGAGATCGCCGAGATCAAGGCGCTCAAGCGGCGGATCGAGCAGCGCACGGTCTCGGCCGGCACCGCCGAGGTCGAGGTCAAGACGGGCAAAGGCGGCATCCGCGACGTCGAGTTCGTCGTCCAGTTCCTCCAGCTTGCTGCACGGCGGCCAGTATCCCGAGGTGCGCGCATGCCAACACGCTCCTGGCGATCGCCCGGCTCGAGCAGGTCGGCTGCCTGACGCGCCGAGGAGCGGCACATCATGGACGATACGTACCGCTTCCTCCGCCGGGTCGAGCACCGGCTCCAGATCCTCTTCGACCGCCAGACCCACGAGATGCCGCGCGACCTCGAAGCCGTGCGCACGCTGGCGTTGCGCATGGGCTATCGCACCGGCCAGCCCGCTGGGAAGAGCGAACCGGCCCGGCGAACCGGTTCCTGGCCGACTACCGCAGCAAGACCGAGCTCAATCGCCGCATTCTCAATCACCTGCTGCACGACGCCTTCAGCGAGCGACGCCGGCACGGCCGTCGACCCGATCGTCGACCTGGTGCTCGACCCCGACCCCGCCCCGGAATTCATCACGGAGGTGCTGGCGCCGTATCCGTTCCGCGACCGGCTGACCGCCTATCAGAACCTGATGGCGCTGGCGCGCGAGGATTTCCCCTTCCTGTCGCAGGCGCGATGCCGCCACTTCCTGGCCGCGATCGCCCCGCGGCTGCTCGAGGCGGTCAGCCGCACGCCCGACCCGGACATGACGCTGACGAATCTCGAGAAGGTTTCGGCGTCGCTGGGGGCCAAGGCGATCCTCTGGGAGCTCTTCAACTTCAATCCGCCCAGCCTGCGGCTCTACGTCGAGCTGTGCGCGACCAGCCAGTTCCTCTCCGAGATCCTGATCAACAACCCGGGGATGATCGACGACCTGGTCGATTCGCTGGTCGTCGATCGGCCGCTCGCCGGGAGCGGCGATCAAGGCCGAGCTGGCCGAGCTGTGCAAGGGGGCCGAGGACCTGGCGCCGATCCTCTGGAGCTTCCGCAACAAGGAGTGGGTGCGGATCGGCACCCGCGACATCCTGGGCCGCGAGCCGATCCGCGAGGTGACCCGCGAGCTGGCCGACGTGGCCGAGGCGATCGTGACCCAGGTGGCTCGCGACCAGTGGAATCAGCGCGTGGAGCGGTTCGGCACGCCGCGCTGCGCCGGCACCGGCCGGCGCGACCGCTGGGCGATCCTCGGCTCTGGGCAAGTTCGGCGGCCGCGAGCTCAACTATCACAGCGACCTCGACCTGGTCTTTCTCCACGAGTCCGACGGCCATACCGCCGGCGGCCCGGCATCGATCTCGCAACGAGCAGTTCGTCACCGAGGTCGCCCAGCGGCTGCTCAAGGCCCTGGGAGGCGGCTCGACGTCCGGCCCGCTCTACGCCGTCGACGCCCGGCTCCGCCCGCACGGCGCCTCCGGGCCCTCTGGTGCTGACTCTGGACGCGTTCCAACGACTACTCTCGAGCGACTCGACCCAAGTCTGGGAGCGGATGGCCTTGACGCGGGCCCGGGTCATCTTCGCCACCGGCGGTTTCGGCCCGCACGTGATCGATGCGATTCAACACGTTGCTGACGGCGCCCGTGGCCGCCGGGCCGCTGGCCGGGCATGTCCGATCGATGCGGCGCAAGCTCGAAGCGTCTCGCCCGCGCCACGACCTGAAACGGGGATGCGGCGGCCTGGCCGATCTCGAGTTCATCGTGCAATACCTCCAGCTCGTCCACGCCGCCAGACATCCCGAGGTGCTCAAGCCCAACTTCTGGGATGCGCTCTCGACCCTGCGCAGGCTGGGAAAGATCAGTGGCGAGACCCACGTCGAGCTCCGCGACGCGTACGACTTCCTCCGCACGGTCGAGGGGCGGCTGCGGTTGATCCACAATCGCAGCGTCGACGAGCTGCCCGAGAGCCGCTTCGAGCTCGAGCGCCTGGCGCGGCGGCTCAATTACGAGTCGAGCGATTCGGCGAGCGCCGTCGAGCAGTTCTTAGCTGACGCGGCCCGGCACACGACGGGCACGCGTGTGCTGTTTGAGCGGATCGTCGCATAGGCCCTCACGGCATACGCGGCGAAGAATTGACTAAAGGTGTCAGGAACCGATTAACCGAGCGCAACTAAAGGTGTCAGGAACCGATTAACGGGCTCCAGGCACCTTTACCGTTCCTTAGTGAAGAATTGGTTCCTGACACCTTTGACGCCTTCAACTGCGAGCCAACATCTGAAACGCCTTGAAACCACCGCTCAAGTTCGCAGCATGGTAGCCCTTCTGCACCAGCATTCGCGTGGCCAGGTAGCCGCGCTGGCCGACCTGGCAATAGACAACGACCGGTCGATCGCGCGGAACTTCGTCGAGGCGGTCCCGAAGCGCGTCCACCGGGATATTTCGAGCCCCGGCGATATGGCCCTGTCGGTACTCCTCGGGCGTCCGCACATCGAGGAGTACCGGCCGATCCTCGTCCCGCTGGCCGGCCACCCCTGACACCTGCTCGGCGCTCACCTGGGGATGGTCGCCGCGCCAGAGGCCAGCGGCCACGAAACCGGCCATGTTCACGGGGTCTTTCGCCGAGCCAAACTGGGGTGAATACGCGAGCTCCATTTCTTCAAGATCTTCGACGGTCATGCCGGCCTGGATCGCGACGGTCAGAACGTCGATTCGTTTGTCGACCCCTTCCGAGCCCACGATCTGTGCTCCGAGCACCTTCCCATCGCTCGGGTCGAAGAGCAGCTTGATCGTCATGGCGTGTGCGCCCGGAAAGTAGCCGGCGTGCTGCGTCGGATGAACGTAGATCTTGCGGCAGGGCCGAGCCAGTCGGCGCAGGGTTTTCTCGGACGCTCCCGTCATGGCGGCCGTTCGCTCGAAGACGCGCACGATGGCGGTGCCCTGGGTGCCGCGGTAGCGGCTCTGGCGGCCGAAGATGTGATCGGCCGCGATCCGTCCCTGCCGGTTCGCCGGGCCGGCCAGTGGTACCTGGGCCGGTTCGCCGGTCACGAAATCTCTCGTCTCGATGACGTCGCCGACGGCGTAGATGTCGGGGTCTGTGGTCTGCATGCTGTCGTTGACCCGGATGCCGCCTCGTGGCCCGATTTCGAGCCCCGATTCGACCGCCAAGCGGTTTTCTGGCCGCACGCCGATTCCCAATACGACGAGCTGACCCGATACCCGGCGGCCCGACTTGAGCCGCACGACCAGGCCATTCTGATCGGTCTCAAACGCCTCAGCCGACTCGTTCAAGAGCAACGAGACCCCCTTTTCGACCAGGTGCTCGGCGATCGGGGCGGTCATCTCGGCGTCGAGCGGGGGCAGCACCTGGCTCTGGAGCTCGACCAAGGTCACCTGGATGCCGCGCCCGACCAGGTTTTCGACCATTTCCAGGCCGATGAATCCGGCACCGACGACAACGGCCTCTTTGATCCCTTTGTCGAGCACTTGCTTGATGCGATCGACGTCGGCCATGTTGCGCAGGGTGTGGATGCCGGGCAGATCGATGCCCGGTAAAGGCGGACGAATCGGAGCCGCTCCGGGTGCAAGAATCAGCTTCTCGTAAGATTCGTCAAACACGCGCCCGGTTGCCAGGTCGCGCACCTTCACCTGCTTGTTCTTGCGGTCAATGGCCTCGACTGAGGAGCCGATGCGGACGTCGATCTTGTATCTCTGCCGCATGCGGCTTTTTGTGACGACCAGCAGCCTGTCGCGGTCGGCGATGACTCCGCCCAGATAATACGGGAGCCCGCAATTCGCGAACGAGATGTCCGGGCCGCGCTCGAAAAGGATGATCTCGGCGTCTTCCGATAATCTGCGAGCGCGAGCGGCCGCCGAAGCGCCGCCGGCCACGCCGCCCACGATGACCAGTTTCATCACTCACCTCCTGACTCCGGCGGGCACGGAGGCCCGCCCCACTCGCAACAACTGACGCATCATCGGCGGGCACGGAGGCCCGCACCACTGGTAACAACTGACGCATCATCGGCGGGCACGGAGGCCCGCACCACTGGCAAAACTGCGGCAACATCGGCGGGCACGGAGGCCCGCGCCACTGGAAAAAACTGAGGCAACATCGGCGGGCACGGAGGCTCGCACCACTGGAAAAAGACTGCGGACACACCGAGTGGAGCGGGCGTCTCTGGCCGCATTCGCGGTTTCCTCGATCGAGCTTCGCTCAGCAAGACGCGTGCGCCTGTGCCTGATGATTCGCGTGGCAGTTGCTCGCGGCCTGATTCCAGGGCATCCGGGCCAAGACCAACGCCATGCCGCAACGGTCGGTGACTCCGGCGAAGATCAAGCCGGCCCCGACGAACGCCGCGATGCCGATGAAGGCTGGGTGCACGAATGCGCCCAGCAGCGAACCGAACAGGACGAGCGATCCAGCCGCGATCCGCACCTGCCGCTCCAGGGAAACCGCCCTCTTGCCCCGCACTACCGGCAGGCCGGCCTTCTCCCAGGCGAGGGTGCCGCCCTCGACCACGACGACGTTGCCAGAACCACTTGCGAGCATCAACTCGCATGCACGCTTCGCCCTGGAGCCCGACCGACAGACCACGTACAGGGGCCCTTCTGCTGTCAACGACCGGTTCGCCGTCACCGCCTTTGGATCAAGCGACTCGAGTGGAACCAGCCGCGCAAAATCGATGTGCATCTCCCGATACTCGGCCGGCGTGCGTACGTCGATCAAGTTGACCGCCTGCCTCCTGCGCAACTCGTCAAGCTCCCGCGGTGCGATCGTCCCGATTCCCATCACCCCGACCCTCCTTTGCTCTCGGGTCTTTCGAGCCTGTCCTGGACCTGACCGACCCGCGATGCTAGAATATTTCTGTCACACTAACCAACTATATTCTATTTCAGTTGTATAGTCAAGCCATGTCAACGCTCATTCCCGACGAATTTCTGGACTTGATGGCCGACAAATTCCGGATGTTGGCCGATCCGACGCGGCTGGCGATCTTGCGCGTGCTGATGCAAGGCGAGCGCAACGTGACCCAGGTGGTCGCGGAGACGGGCCGGAGCCAGGCCAATGTATCCAAGCACCTCAAGATGCTGGCCGAAGCCGGACTTGTGGCCCGGTGCAAAGAAGGGCTGCAGGTATTTTATCGGCTTGACGATCCGCTGGTGGAAAAGCTCTGCAAATTGGTTTGCGAGACGATCGCGCATGAGGCCGAGCAACAGGTCCGCCAGAGCCGCCGGATTCTGGGCAAGCTCGAGCGCTTGAGGCAGGGAAATTGACAAGAGCCCGGCCTTTCACTAGATTGTAAGGAGATCAGGGGCAGTGGGGGACGTCGTCATGCGTATCCGCTACCGGCTACTGGCGATCATCTTCGCGGCGGGAGTCGTTTTCACATCCCCCGCTCTCCGGTATTTCGCATTCCGTTCCTCTGGTCCGCCGGACTGGCTCAAAGGGCAATCCACTCGCATCTCGCGGGGCCGGTCGCGCACGGCGGGACACGCTGTTCCCTATCTCCCCGCCTCTCAGGTCGGCATCATCGCCCCGCCTCCAGGCGCAAAACTCGGATCGCCCCGTCCCTTTTGGTTCAATGGCGGCTCGCTGCTTTCCTGGCGTCTCTCGCCGTGCTTGGCCGTGCGCCGGCTACCCTGTCGCATTCCCTTGCGCTGTTAAACCAATCGCTCGCTCAACTCGTGCGAATTCGCAGGTCCGGGCTTCCGGATCGCGGACCGTACCGGTGGTCCAATCGGCCTCTCCTCTAGCCGGAGGGCCCGATCGGCGATTCGAGTCCGTCGCTACAGTGATTGCGTCGGCCTGGGGCGTCCCAGAACGATCGTCTCCAATTAACTTCGTGCGCGGTCCGCTTTCGCCATTCGATTTCGGAAAGCGTCGAGATTGGTAATGCAACCATCGATGGAGAGACTATTTATGTACTATTGCACATTTCATCCAAACGACCAATATGATCGCGTCCGCCTTTATCCCGATGTCGGTGCCGCCATCGCCGCGGCCGGCGGCCACCGACCCGTCTACGAGGTCGCTGTCAGCATGGAGGGCGACAGCCGCCTGGTGGTGGCGAGCGAAGTGGACCCGCCGGAGTCCGACCTGGAATGGACGACCCGTGCTCAGTTGCACGCCGACGGATCGGTCACGGCCAAGGGAACGATCCCGAGAGAGCTCTTCGTTGGCTACATTTACTCGCCGCAGTGCCTGGCGCGAATTCAGGAACCGAGACATCGCGAGTGCGGATAGTGTCCCTTGAGGTGGCGCGACCGGGCTCGCCGACAACCGCGTTGCTGGGCTTGGTCCGTTCCGGCGTCTTCGTGATCAGCGCCAAGACCGCAATGGGCTCGTCAAAGGGCACCCACCAGATGCGAGACCACTGTGGCCTCGTGTTCGAGCTCGGCGACATTAGCGGCGATTCTCGCGCGCGTCACCTCGTCGACATAGAGGCCCTCGACGATCGACCAGTTCTTGCCGTCAGTCGTGAACAAGGGAAAGCCGAAAACCAGGCCGCGAGGAACACCGTAGCTGCCGTTCGACACGACACCCGCCGCGAACCAGCGATCAAACGGCGTGGGAGTCGTGATCGAGCGGATCGTGCCCAGGATGGCCTGAGCAACGGCCCCGGCGGGAGTCGTCCCTCTCACCTTTTTGCACGGTTGTACGACCACCAGGACACGAGCCGTCGGCGCCGCCTGGTTGATGGCCCGGCCTTGCTCGACCATGGTCGGCGCATTGGCCCGCAGAAGGTCGAGACGATTGGGCAGGTCGGTGCTGAATGGCTTTCCTCCCAGGAGGATGACCCAGTCGGCCCCCTGGAAGACCTCGCGCGAATCAGTCCCGATCTTGAGATCGGCCAGGAGCGGATAGGCACAGTCCTTGAGCTCCATCGCGCAAGCCTCGAGCCGAGGAAACGCACTGGGGAGTTCCAGAAGTCTCAGTTCCACCGGCTGCTCCGGACCGAACAGGCCGCCGGCCGCGACCCGGAAGACCAGGGAGTAGCCGATGCGCCCAGCCGCGCCGGAGATTGCCACACGAATCGGTTCATTGGGTTTCATAAGGTCTTGGTCCGTCGCCTCACGGCAACGGCCTCCGATGCGAGTTGCTGAGGGCCCAACTCACTCCGCCCCGTTCTCCTCTTCCTCCTTTTTCTCCCAGCCGGCGTCCGGAGGGGGATCGGAATTGGGTTGATGGGCCGAATTGTGTCGGGCCATGCGCTCGGCGACATCCTTGGCCGAATCCTTGACAAGCAGTGTATACATCACTGGCAGCACGAACAGCGTGGCTGGCTCGCCGGCCAGCAGTCCGCCCAGGATCGCTCGGGCCAGCGGGGCATTGGCCTCGCTGCCTCGCTCCAGAGCCAAGGCTCCCGGGAATCAAGGCGAAGAAGGCGGCCAGGGCCGTCATCGTGATCGGGCGGACGCGCAGTCTGGCCGCCTTGCGGATCGCCTGCGTGCGGCGTCAGCCCCTCATGCCGGCGCAGCTCCTGGGCGTAGTCGGTCATCAGCACCGAGTTGGCCACCTTGATGCCGACGATGAAGATGAAGCCCAAGAGCGACTGCACGTTGACCGCCGATCCCGTGACGTAGAGCATCGGCATGATGCCGATCAAGCAGAGCGGGACGATCGACATGACCGAGAGCGGCACCACGAACGACTTGTCGAGCCCGACCATCAAGAAATAGATCAGCAGCGAGGCCAGCGTCAGTCCCACCGCCAGGCTGTTGAAGGTGTCCTTCATCCGCAGGTACTCGCCGGAGAGGACGATCTTGGAGCCCGGCAGGCGCCGTTTTTCCTTGCTGGCGGGGTCGAAGGGTGCCCAGTATGTCCCGGTTTCGTCTTTCTCGAAGGTGCCGAACTTGTCCAGGACACGGGCGACGTCGTCGGAGACGTGCCCCAGGTCGCGCCCGTAGACGCCCATCGTCAGCTCGATGGTCGGCTGGATGTTGTAGTGCGTGACTTCGGTCGGAACGCTCTTCTTCTCGACCGTGACGACGTTCCGCAGCGGGATCGGCGTCTTGGGAATGTCGGGCCGCGACGTCGTGACCGGGATATCCAGCATGGTATCGATCGACTTGATGTCCTGCTCGTAATACTGGACGCCCGACGAAGTACTGGTTCTTGCTTACGGGGTCGATCCAGAAATTGCGCTTGTTGAACGAGATGCTCGAGTTGAAGGCGGCGACGACGTTCTTCATCACGTCGTCCTGGGTCAGCCCGAGTTCGGCCGCCTTGGCGCGATCGACCTTGATCAGATATTCCGGATAATCCAGCCGCTGGATGATCCGCGCGTCGACCACGCCGTCGATCTTCTTGACCTCGCCTTTGATCGCCGTGGCGATCTTGTGCGCGATCTCCTGGTTCTTGCCGGTGACGCGGATGCTGATCGGCGTCGACTCGCCCTTCGTTCATCGCCGAGCGGACCATGCCGCCGGCATCGAAGGCGAACTCCAGGTCGCTGAATCGCGGCTCGTCCGCGAAAGCCGTGCGCAGGATATGAACGTACTCCTGCGCCGACTTCGTCCGCTCGGCGTGAAAGCTGGATCTTGACCACGGCGTCCATCGGGCCGGCGTTCAGGCGTGTAGGCGGCCGACCAGTCGGAGGTGACGCCGATCTCCGAGAGGACGAGCTGGAGGTCTTCGGGCTCGATCTTCTTGCGCACGAAGTCCTCGACCTCCTTGATGCGCTTCTCGGTCTCCTCGATGCGCAGGCCGCTGTGCGCCCGGACGTACATCTCGAACGCGCCGGCATCGACCTCGGGGAAGAACTCGCGGCGCATGATCGGCCAGAGAACGGCGATCGTCGCCACCAGGAGCCCGTAGCCGACGCAGATCGTCAAGACCCGATGTCGGAGCACGACGTCGAGGCCCCGGACGTAATACTCGATGCCGCTCGTCGATCATCTGCTCCCAGCGCGCGAACGCCCGGCGCACCGCATGCCGGCCCGGCGGACGCCCGTGCCGTTGCCGTTGATCTGGAAGGTCTCGGGCTTCGAGGGCTCGGGGCTTGACGCTTCATGCCCATGCTCGCCGCCGTGCCCCGCCGTGCTCGCCGTGCGCACTGCCATGTCCGGCCGCCGTGCGCCTTGAGCCAGAACGCGCTAGCACGCAGGCACCAGGGTCCGCGACAGGATATACGCGGCGATCATCGAGAACGCCACGGCCATCGCCATCGGCTTGAACAGGAACTGGCCCAGGCCCGGCGTGAAGACCAGCGGCGAGAGCACCAGGAACGTGCAGAGCGTCGAGACCAGTTCGGGCATGGCGACCTCGCTGGCGCCCAGGAACGCCGCTTCGTGCGGTGTTCGCGCCCAAGCCCAGGTGCCGGTGCGTGTTCTCCAGGCAGATGATGGCGCTGTCGATCATCGGGCCGATCGCCAGCGTCATGCCGGCCAGCGTCATGACGTTGATCGTCTGGCCCGCGAAATAGAGAGCCGCCGACGAGGCCATGATCGAGATCGGCAGCGTCATGATGGCGATCGCCGTCATCCGCATCTCGCCCAGGAACATCAGGATGACCAGCGAGCAGAGGATGGCGCCGAGCACGCCCTCCTGCACCAGGGCCGTGATCGAGCTCTTGACGTAGACCGACTGGTCCATCACCAGCTTGAGGTTGATGCCCGGTGCGCGTGCAGCCGCTCCTCGAAGTCCTTGAGCGACGTCGCCGAGCGTGCTGACACGACGCTCAGCGTGCTGGCACCGAGCTGGCGGTAGACCGGGATGTAGACCTCGCGCTTGCCATTGACGCGGACGACGTTGGTCTGGATGTAATTGGCGTCCCTGGGCGTGGCGACGTCGCCGCAGGTAGACGCGTGCGCCCGTTCTCGTACCGCAGGGGGATGTCGCCCATGTCCGCGACGTTCTCGTACATCGAGTTGGAGTCGAGCACGTAGTCGATATCGCCGAACTTGGCGTCGCCGCTGGGCAAGAAGACGTTGGAGGCGTCGAGCGGCCTTCATCACGTCGACCGGCGACAAGCTTGCGCGCCTGCATCTTGCTGGCGATCGAGGTAGGCCATGACCGCGCGGATCTTGCCGCCGAAGACCACCGGCGCCACGGCGCCCGGGATGGCCATGATCATGTTGCGGACTTCGTAGCGGCCCACGTCGTAGAGCACCGACTCGTTGTTGGCCGGGTCGGGGCTGTCGACGGCGACCACGCAGACGGGCGTCATGGCCGTCGGGTCGAACGGAAGCACGACCGGCGGCAGCGTGCCCGGCGGCAGGTTGGGGATCACCGCCAGCGACAGCGAGTTGACCTGCGTCAAGCGCCCCGTTGGGATCGACGTCGCCCTGGAAGTAGTTGCGGACGATGCTGGCGCCGATGATCGACCGCGATTCCTGCCGCAGCGTGCCGTTGGCCTGGCCGGTCCAGCGCTCCATCCGGTTGGTGATGTCGTTGGCGATGCTGTTGGCCGACATGCCGCCGTAAAAGGTCAACGTCTGCACCGCCGGGCTCTTGAAGACCGGCAGGATGTCGATCGGGATCATCGTCAGAGCTGAGAGCACGCCCAGCACGATGAACGTGAGCGACATGACCGTCACGGCATAGGGATTACCGAGCGATGCTCGTATCAACCCGTTCATCGCGAGAACCCCTCAAGAACGTGGTGCAGGCGTCCCGCCTGCCGGTACGGGGAACGCAGGCGGGACGCCTGCGCCAAAGCGGCGACCTTGCCAAACTTATCTTGGCGCGGCGCCTCAGGCAGGGCGAAAAAATAAACGGAGCATTTGTTTCTCGTGATACAGCCACCCTCGGCTGTCGTCTGTCCGGACAGCCGAGGGCGGCTGTTCCACATTCGAGCATCTTTTTCTTGTGGGACAGCCGCCTCGGCTGTCATCTGTCTGGACTGCCGAGGGTGGCTGTCCCACATTCGCGCCGGCACGGAATGATCAAGCTCCCTGGCGCAGACGCACACGGGCGCTTCGCGGCCACGCTAACAGCGCAACGGGTGGGCGGGACCGGGACCACCGACGGAATGAGGAGAGGTCGCAACGGGAGGCGAATGTGTCAACGAAGCCGCTGATGCAGTGCGATCGGCGTGGCAAGGTCCGCAATCTGAAGGCTGGCGATTCTTGATGCTCGAAGCGGGAACCGGAGCGACTCTCGAGCTAGGCACACGGAGCCGTTGTGGAGTGCGCGGCAGAAATGACGTGGAACCGTGAATACTCGAAGCGGCAACGCCCGTCTTGACGAAGACGTAGCGCGGAACCGTCGAGAGCGAAACTCCCAACCAGGCTGCGAACAGGATCCGCGGTAAACGTGACTGCATCGATTTGGGGGACCAGCGTCCGTCCCGCGCCCTTGTGAGTCAACCAGGCCCGACGCCAGTCATCATAGCCGGCCTCACCGATAATATCACTAATTTCGTGCCAACCGCCAGCCGATCTTAAGCTGATGAGTCAAGAAGTGCGCGGCACCGTCGTCGGCAAGTCGCGAACCGGGGAGGATAAGGTGAAGCGTTGCCATAGGTTGGGATGGGCCGCCGGGTTGCTGCAATTCGCGGCGATCTGGATCGGGTCGACGATCGGCCGGGCACAGACGGGCCAGCCCGCGGCCGATGATCCGGCCCGGCATGCACAACTGGAGCCGTTACGTTTTCGCCAACCGGACCGCACGAACAATGGCCGGGGACTGGCGCCGCTTCCTCTGACTCCGCCGACGATCCTCGCGTTCGAGGTCCAGCCGATCGACCTGACCTCGGCCTTGCGTTTAGCCGGCGTGCAGAACCCGGAGCTGAACGTGGCCCGCCGGCGAATCCTGGAAGCCGTCGCGGAACGGCAGCTCGCCGCCGCCTACTTCCTGCCATCCATCAATCCGGGCTTCAATTACGATACGCACAGCGGCGTGTTGCAGCAATCCAATGGCAACATTCTGTCCGTCAATCGGTCGGCGGTCTACGTCGGGGCTGGCGCCAATGCGGTCGCGGCGGGTACCGTGAACATACCGGGCGTGTATCTGGCCGAAAACGTCGGCCTGGGGGTTTTCAACTACCTGGCCAGCAAGCAAGTCGTCTACCAGCGCGAATTTGAAACGCTGGCGGTGCGCAACCAGGTCTTGCTCCAGGTGACGTTGGCTTATAGCGAGCTCTTGCGCGCCGAAGGCCGCGCGCGGTCCAAACCCAGGCGCGCGACGAAGCGCGCGTGATCGCACGGCTGACCCGCCAATATGCCGAACAGGGCCAGGGACGGATCGCCGACGCCAATCGAGCGGCAACCCAGCTCGCGCGCCGGGAGGCCTACATCAAGGCGGCTGAAGCCGAGGTGCTCACGGCCTCGGCGCAGCTTTGCCGGGTCTTGAACCTCGATCCCTCGATCCGGCTGCACCCGATCGACGCCTACGTGGTGCCCCAGCCGATCGTGCCCGATCCGATTGCGGTCGCGGAGCTGATCGCCACCGGGCTCTTGAATCGGCCCGAGCTGGCGGCACAGCGGGCCGCCATCCAATCGGCTCTGTACATGCTGGACGGGGCGAAGGTTTTGCCGTTCTCGCCAACCGTTCTGCTCGGTTTCAGCGCGGGCGGGTTCGGCGGCGGCAGCAACCTGGTTCGCCCTCTGTTCGGTGGATTCAGCGGCCGCGAGGACCTCGACGCCATCGCCTTCTGGACGATTCAAAACCTGGGAGTGGGCAACCTCGCTCTCATCAAAGTCGCATCGGCCCGGATGCAGATCGCGGAATTTCACCAGGTCGAGCTGCTCAATATGGTCCGCGCGCAGGTCGCCGAGGCCTACGCCAAGGCTCACGCACGCTATGCCCAGATCGGCACGTATGAAGAGGGCGTTCGCGCCGGCTATCTCGCTTATCACGAAGACCTGATCCGGATCAGGGCGATGGGCGGCCCGGAGGAGCACAACGTGCTCCCGATCGAGCTTTTGAACAGCTTCGACTTGCTGGCAAGCGCGCGGCTCGACTACCTGGACGCCATCGTCAACTACAACCGGGCCCAGTTCGAGATGTGGGTCGCCCTGGGCCAGCCTCCCGCGAATTTCCTGGCCCACCCCGTGCCTGTCGAGGGGGTCGTTCCCGGCGACGTTCCGCAATATCCCCCGGCGCCTTCTGGACCGACCGTACCGTCGGCTTCAAACGGACCGCTGCCGCCGCCAAAGATCGCGACAGCGAGCTCAGACCAGCCTTCTGCCCGCGCCGCCTTGGGGCGCGCCGACCCGATCAAGCCGTCAAGCCCGATTCCTCCGCCCGCCGATGTCGCAAGCCGGTTGGGCGCTGGGAATCAATAGGATACGGGATGTTTCCAGGCGATCGAGGATTGGTCGATGCACTTATCTTTCGTCGCGGCAACCGGGAACCGCCCCGGCGTCCTTGTGCCTCTGCGATTGACACTGGCATCGCTTTGCCTCGTCTTGATCGCGGGGTGCGTTGCCGATCAAACGACGCGCCGCCTTGAGTCGGCGTACCCATCGTCGCCCGATGCGCCCTTGCGAAGAGCCGATTCGGATCCGGGTCAGATCGACGCCGGCGGCGTCCCCTTGCCCCCATCGACCGGCGCATCTTCCACAGTGTCAAGCAGCACGCGCCAGCCGCTGCCACTGCCCCTGCCCGCGAGCGGGTCGGCCCCTCCGACGGCTTCGAGGTTTCCGCCTGGTCGAACGCGCCCGGACCCTGATGTCAGGACCGTCGGCGACCAGCAAGCGGTCGCGGTGCCATCGCGACCGGTCATTCCGCCGCCGTCGGGGGAATATCCGATCGACCTGGCCACCGCCCTCAAGCTGGCGGACGTGTCGAACCCCACGATCGGGGCAGCCCGGACCATGATCCTCGAAGCGCTCGGAATGCAGATGACCGCACGCAGTCTCTTGCTCCCCTCGCTGAATTCGGGCGCCAGCTACCACGGCCAGAACGGTGTCTTGCAACGATCATCGGGCAAGATCATCCAGGTTTCCCAGCAATCGCTCTATATCGGTTCCGGCGCCAGCGTGGTCACGGCCGGGACGATGTCGATTCCGGGCGTCAATATCTTCACACCGCTTTCCGACGGGTGGTTCGAGCCGCTGGTGGCCCGGCAGCGGCTGATCGGCGCCCAGTTCCATGCGAGCGCCACGGCCAACGAGATCCTGCTCGACGTGGCGCTTCTGGACCTGGAGTTGCTCGGCAATCAGGCAATCCTCGCAGCCCAGCGGCTGTCGGAATCGCAGGCCTACGAGATCGTCAAGATCACGGGTGATTTCGCCGCGACCGGCGAGGGGCGCAAGGCCGATGCCGAGCGAGCCAAGGCCGAGTGGCGGATTCGACGCGCCGACGTTTTGAAAGCCGAGGAGGCGGTCGCGGTCACCGCGGCCAGGCTGGCCAACCGGCTCAATCTCGACCCCGCGGTGAGGCTCACAGCCGTCGGCGGTCCGCTGGTTCCGATCGAGCTTCTGGACCTCGGTGCGCCTCCGCAGGAATTGATCCAGCTCGCCTTGCAGTACAGGCCCGATCTCGCCGCGCGAGCCGCCGCGATCGCCGAAGCCGAAGCCCGCCGCAAGGAGGAGATCGGACGGCCCCTCTTGCCCACGCTCTGGCTCGGCTATAGCGGGGGATCATTCGGCGGCGGCAGCAACCTCGTGCCGCCCCTCCTGGGCAAATTCGCCGGCCGGAGCGACTTCGACGTTGTCGTCTACTGGACGCTCTTCAACATGGGGGCGGGCAACCTTGCACTGATCAAGGAGCGCGATGCCCAGATCGGCCAAGCAATCGCCGAACGGCAGCGCACCATCAACCGCGCTCGCAGCGAAGTCATGTCGGCCCTGGCCGATGGCCGCGCCGCCGTCGGCGAAATCGAGATGGCCCGCCGCGAGATCGTATCGTCAGACCATGGGTTCCATGAAGACCTCGACCGCAGCCGGAACAACCTGGGTCATCCGATCGAGGTGATCAACAGCCTGAACCTGCTGGCCGACGCGCGGGTCAACCTGGTGAAGGCCCTCGTCACCTACGACAAGGCCCAGTTTCGCTTATGGGTCGCGCTCGGCTCGCCCCCGCCGCTCGTCGAAACCGGCGGCCCGGCCGGCGGTTCCCCGGCTCGATAGACGAACGTGCACGATGGCGGGAGGGCGGCACGTCCCGATTCGCCGGGCGCAAGCCAGCTAGGGAAGAGAGCCGGGCTCATTTCAGCTTCGATCCCGGCGCGGCATAGGGAATCCAGAAAATGGGGTAGGCGCGAATCAATTCCTTGCCAAACGGATTGAGGATCAGGAGATCGTTCTGATTAACGCCCGATGAGTTCTTGGACTGGATGAAGAAGTAACCCTGCGCGTTGGTCGGCACGGCTGCGCCGGTGAAGGTGAAGTCCTGGCCGCTGGAATCCTCGATCACCAGGCTTCCCGGGGTTGTGTGGCCCACGATCGTGACGTCCTGCTTGAAAGTCGAGCCGCCCGAGTTCTTGGATGCCGCGTACTGAGCCTGATCGGTAGGCTGGAGATTGACCACGGCCGTGAGCGGCTGGTCGGGAGTCAGCGGCGTCATGTTGTGCTCGAGCGCCCTGGCGTCGTCAAGATTGACCGTTCCATTCAGGTTGAAATCGGCCGCGGCATTGTACGCGGGCTGGCCGACGTGTGAGCCGTACGCAGCGGCGAAGAGCTGCAAGTCAGCCAGATTCACGACGCCGTCGCCATTCACGTCGCCGGGCAGCGTCGCGGCGAAAGTAAACGAGCCGGTCGTGTGATGCTCGCCGGCGACCACGACGGTCAACGGCCCGGGCTGATTGACGTTGACGAACACGGCCGCCACATTTGTTCGGCCCGCGACGTAAGGCCGGCCCGGCTGAAGCGACACTTTCTGCCCGTTGCCCTCCTCGACGGCCACGATCCGAGGAACGATCGTGCTGCCAGGCGCAGGTTGAACGAAAACCCCCAAGAGAGTGTTGAGCTGGCCGACCGTCAGGTTTCCGGCAGCGACCGTGACCGAAGCCGAGCCCACCGCACCGGGTTGAGCCACGGTTCCCACGCTGGTGCCTATCGTGTTGATAGGCCAAGCGCCGCTCAGTTGCAGCCGGCGCTCCAGCGGTTCGATCGAAGGTTGATTGCGCATCCGGTGATGGCGAACCATGGCGATCCTCCATGACCGCGTGCAGCACGAAGCGAAACCGGGGACATCCGTTTCTTGTTTTCGGCATTCGATCGGCCGAGACTTCATCCCGCAGAATGTTGCGATCAGGACATTCGGCGGGGACGGTCAGCGGGATATCGAATACCGAGCCCGCGCGCGGATACAATCGATGCGAAGGTGTTTCTCTTGGCGGGGAGGGAGATGCCGTGCCGATTCACGACTGGACTCGGGTTGACGCGGGCCTGTTTCATGATTTCCATCAAGGCTGGATCGTTAACTTGCGCAACGCGCTCAATCGGGGATTGCTCCCGCCCGATTATTTCGCGCTCGCCGAACAGACGATCCGGGGACCGATTCCCGATGTCTTGACGTTGCGTATGTCTCCGGGGCGTGACGACGAACCAGCCGGTGGAGCGGCGCCGGGGCTGGCGGTGGCCGCCGTGCCGCCGCGCGCCCGACTCGTCCGGCGATCTGAAGGCGAGGCCTATGTGCGCAAGGCGGACCGCATCACCGTGCGCCACCGACATGGCCAGATCGTCGCCGTGGTCGAGATCGTTTCTCCCGGCAACAAGGCTAGCAATCACGAGCTGCGCACGTGCGTCGAGAAAACGTCGAACCTGATCGGACAAGGCGTGCACGTCCTGGTAATCGACCTGTTCCCGCCCAACGAGCGCGTCCCTCAGGGCATGCACAAAGCCATCTGGGACGAATTCGAGGAGGAGGATTTCGAGCTTGCGGCTGACAAGCCGCTGGTCCTCGCGGCCTACGATGCAGGCCCCCCAGTACTCGCATATGTCGAAACGGTCGCGGTTGGCGATATACTGCCCGACATGCCGCTCTTTCTCAAGCCCGAGTTCTACGTCCCGGCCCCGCTAGCGGCCACATATCAAGCGACCTGGGAAGACTTTCCCGCGCCGCTCAAGAGGCTGCTGGAGCCGGCGGCGGGAATTGGCCCCGGCACGGATGGAGGATGAGCGGGCGCGGCGCGGTCCAAGGTCGGTCGGGCTCGCGACGCGGTGCTCAAGGGCGAGCCGCCGACGCAGCCTGGTCTTCTGCATCGCTTGCCTCCTCCACTTGCACCCTGGTGCCGTCGGCGATCGACGCATCGGGCTGAAGGATCACCTGGTCCTCCTGGGAAAGGCCGCTTACCACCTCGACGAGCAGGCCGTTGTCCAGCCCCACCTGGACCTTGGCGCGGTGGACCTCACCCCCTTTGACCACGAGGACCGCGCCCTCACCCCGGCCGTTCCGTTCGATCAGGCACGACGACGGGATCGTCAGGCTGGTGATCATCTTCTCGAGCAGGATCCGAGCGCGGCCGAAGAGACCGTCCTTGAGGGCGCCGTCAGGATTGGGAAGGTCGATCTCGACCCGCATGTTGCGGTCTTTCAGGTCCTCCGACTCGGACATCCGGCTCACGGTCCCATGGAACGCCCGACCCCCCAGAGCATCGACCTGAACCGTCGCGGGATCGCCAACCTTGCAATAGGGGACATCGCGGTCGGGCACCAGCACGATGGTTCGCATCCGGTCAGTGACCGCGACAATCAAGAGCGGGTCGCCCGCTCCTTCCGAGGCGGCACGGATGAACGATCCGCGGTGGACAGCCTCGCCGCGGAATGTGACAACGCCCGTATAGGGAGACGTGATCTTGGTGTACTCGACGAAAACCTTGGCCATGTCGAGGTTGGCCTTACTGACCTCAATCCCTGCTTTGGCCTCCTTGACATCCGCCTGGGCCTTTTCCACGTCCGCCTTGGCCTCGGCATAGTGGGCCGCGGCGGTCTTGATGCCGGCTTCCGCCGATCGAACCGACGCTTCCGCGGCATTCCATTCGGCGAACTGCTCGTCCACGAGCCGCTGTTCAATGGCGTCGCGCTGAGCGAGCGCGAAGATGCGCTCGTATTGTTTCTTGCGGTAGTCGCACAGAGCGACCATCTCCTCCAGCTTCGCCTTGGCCTCACCCTGCTTGGCAATCGCCGCCAGGACCGTCGCGTCGGCCACTTTCACCCGCGCCTCGGCCTGCGCTTCCGCCGCCCGCGCGTGATCGAGCGCGGCCTGCGCCTGGAGGACCGCCACATGCTTCTCGGGATCGTAGACCTCCAGCAAGAGATCTCCCTCATGCACGCGGCTCCCCCGATCGACTTTCAGGGTCAGAACGAAGCCGGAGACCTTGGAATAGAGAGGCGCAAACTCGAAAGCGCGGATGTTCCCCGGCTGATAGGTCGTCCGTTCCATCCCCCCACGCTGCGCGTGCACAACCTTGACGCGGGCCTCCAGACTGCGATTCTTGGACTCAGCACCGGCGGCAGACACCCTCTCCTCGGATTTCTTTCGCTGCTCCTGCCCCGAGCTCAGCCAAAAAAAACCACCTCCCGCGACCAGCCCCGCCGCCAGCCCGATGAGGACGACCCGCCGCCAGGCCCAACGTTTTGCCGGCTGCTTGCGATAGACCGCCGGGGCCTCTTGCCGCCCAACTTCTTCCTGCACGACCGCCACGTCAGTCGCAACCATACAAACACCCTCACAATCAGTTGATTGGCACTCCGCAACCAAGATCCGCGTACGGCATCAAGGGGGCGCGAAAAAATAAAATGAGCAGTTTCTTTCTTGGGGGACGGCCGCCCTCGGCCGTCATTTCTCCGGACAGCCGAGGGCGGCTGTCCAACATTCGGAGTCACGCATCCGCCATTTGGCCAACGTATTCTTGCACGGCTCCGGACATCCGGCCGACCCGCGCCGCGCCCGGGAAAAGCCAATTCCAGCGCGCGGCACGAAGTGGCACAGTTCAAGTTCGTAGCGGATGGGTGGTAGGCAAGGTGCTGAGGACCCAGACTCCGAATCGAACCCGTTTTCCCCGGTGTGTGTCTGGCAGCGGGAAGAGCGAATCTGGGAGAGCGCAACCGGCCGGTCGGCGCTCCGTTCCGGGACCCTGGCACGCGATTCCGATCTCGACCGCCTGGTCGTTAAGAATGGGGAGGGTGCTCCCGCGAAGCTTGGGTACCGAGAGCCTTGCGGCCGGCACTCGGGCCGCCTCGCTGCTCGTCCGATTCGCCGCCCACATCACCCGAAGGGATGGCCCACCCAGGTGGCAGACGATGATGAGCGTCGAGATGCTCAAGTATCGGAGAGATGGCGTTCGGAAATGTCGCATGGGCCACCGACTCCGAGGGCACACGTTTTAACACCTTCAATGCTAGGAATTTTAACGCGGTGAGTCAACCGGCCACGATGAGAAGCTCCGCGGGCGGAATCGAGGGGGAAACCGAAACGTGTCTTTGGTAAGATCAATCGTGATCGCAACTGTGCCGCATTGCTGCTGATCCTACGTTGGAGGCGCGTGACGGGCGCAAGCGAGAAGAAAGCGGCCTTTACGACGATCGACGCCGATGTGAGGAGCGGAGCGTGTCCATGTCTGCCGAAGATTACCAGTACATCACGTACAAGAACGTCAACGGCGTCGCCGTCGTGAGTTTCCTCGAATCCGTCTCCATGTTCGAGGCCGACAAAGTCCAGGGCGTGGGGCGGGAATTAATTGACCTGATCCAAGGCAAGCGATACACCAAGCTATTGCTAAACATGACCAACGCCGGCTTCGTCTCGAGCTCGATGCTGGCGCATCTCGTGAAGCTGCTCAACAAGGTCAGGGAAGTCAAAGGAAAACTGCGACTGTGCGGCCTCCGGCCGCCTGTGCAGGACGCCTTCAAGGTTAGCAACTTTGACAAGATCTTCGAGATCTTCCCCGACGAAGCATCCGCATTGAAAAAGTTTTGATCGTCTGCCCAGAGCGGCGGAGCCGCAACCAAGGGATCGGGGGACAGAGCCCCTCCTATACAAATCGCCGCGCCGTGCCGGCCTCTTGTAGGAGCCGGCTCTGTCCGGCGATCCCAAGATGCGCGCATCGTGCGGAGATCTCATCTAACCGCGAGAATCGTTAAAGTCGAACTGCGGCGCGGGCCGATGAATGCCGAAGACGGATTCCCCGTACTGTCGCAACCGACTCTCGGAAATTGTTCGCATCGATCTCGAATTGCCGGCGTTTCCCGTGCGCTTCGGCGTCTTCGCCGATCCGGAGGTTGCGTGTTGACGACGGGTCGTTGTGTTGCTCTGCTCCAGATCGCACGTCTCGCAACCTTGACGGGGCTTGCCATTGGCAGCACCACCCAGGCACGCGCCCAGACTACGCCGGATTCGCACGCTCCCTCGACGTCCCCGCCGGCAGCGGCTTCGCCTTCCAGCGTGAGACCGAACGGTTCCGACGGAGCTACAACGAGCGTCGAAGGCCGGCTCAAACGAATCGAGGAAGCCTACCTGCGGATGGAGCAGGGCAACCGCCGGCTGCGCGGAATACGAGGCGCTTCAGAAGCGATTTGACGATGTCTCGCAGTTACTCCGCGAGAACCAGGCCGCCAACTCGCGTGCCACCACGGCTCGAGCGCTGACGGTGAGCCGGAGCACGCCCAGCGTTCCTGACCCGGTGACTCCACCGGCAAGCCAGGAACCCCGGCTCGACCGCGATGTTTCGGGAGCGCCGGCCAGCGGGGCGACGACACAGCCGAGAGCCCCTTCCGGTCAACCGCCGGCTGTCGGTGCTGAAGGCAGAATGGGAAGAGGAACGGGCGCCCCGGTCGAGATGGAATCCGCGCCGTCACCCGAAACCGAATCGCGCATGGAGCTCATTTCGGGCGGATCGCGGATGGATAAGGCCGGTGCCGGTGCCGAAGGAACGGGAGGTCGAACCAGTCCCGAACAGCAGCCCACCGCGGCCGCCGCGGCCCGAGAAACCAGGGAAGGCGGGGCCTACAGGCCCGACGCCGGGCCGCCGATCCACCCGTCGAAGGTCCGGTTCGGCGAAGGCCTCGAATTCCTCTCCGACGACGAAGAATTCCGCCTTCAGTTCCACAATCTGACGCAGGCGGATTTCGTCGGCTTTCCCAGGGCCGACCAGGGCATACTCCAGTCTCAGTTCTACATCCCGCGGCAGCGCTGGTATTTCACCGGCGATCTGACCAAGAACATCGGGTTCTACACGGTGATCAACCGGGGTTATGGGTCGCTTGATCTCCTGGACGCTTTCCTGTCGTTCCGAATCGCCGATGACAGGCTGCGCTTGCGAGTTGGACGCATGAAGACGCCCTATCTCTACGAGTATTTCTCGATTTCTGAGGGCGACCTGATCGCTCCGGAACGGTCCATCTACGCTGACAATATGGGGCTCAACCGCCAGATCGGCGCCATGTTTCTCGGTCAGGTTTTCGACGATCGAGTCGGCTACGCAGTCGGCGTCTTCAACGGGCCCCGCCGGTCGTTTCAAGACTTCAACAGCGCCAAGGACTTGATCGGCAACGTCACAACTCGCCCGTTCTTGCACTGGGACGATTTCCCGGCGCTCCAGTATCTTAATTTTGGCGGATCGTTCGACGCCGGCTACCAGAACAATTCGACCGTTCAGCCCCAGTATTTCGAGACGGCCAACGATCAGACCAGCGGCACCGGCGCGATCAGCCTCTCGCCGTCCTTCCTCGCCCTCAACAAGAACGTCATCGAGCTCGGCGAGCGCTGCCAGTGGGCCGCTCACGTCGTCTGGTTCTACAAGAGCTTCTTCTTCATTGCCGAGTACGGCGGCGGCCGGGCCGGTTACGGTTTCCTCAACGAGAAAATCTCGACGCCGATTAACTACGACGGCTATTTCGTGCAAGCCTCTTACTTCCTGACCGGCGAGGAGCTCACGCGCCGAGTGAACGTCGTCCAGCCGCGGCGCGACTTCAATTTCAACTGGCTCAAGCACAAGGGAGAGTTTGCTCCCGGCGCCATCGAGATTCACGCGCGCTACAGCACGATGGAGCTCGGCAAAAACATCTTCACAGGGGGGTTCGCCGACCCCAACCTGTGGACCAACCACGTCTGGGCCACGGATATCGGCTTGAACTGGTATCTCAACTTCTATACCAAGATCATGCTCGACTGGCAGCATGCCGAATTCGGTAACCCTGTCGTCCTGGGCACGAACAAGTTCGGCACGGCAACCGACCTGTTCTGGTTACGGTTTCAGCTCTTTTTCTGATGCGTCTTGAGTGTCCCGACCTGGCGGCACGGAGACGTTCCAAGGTTGAATCGCGGAGGACGGTCTGGAAACCATGAAAGAAACCCGGAGGACGCGTCGGCGCTCGTTGCGAACGACGATCGAGGTTGAGTGCCTCGAGAGTCGCGTCGTGCAGAGCACCAGACCGGCGATTTCGCCCTTGCTCGTGGATCCGGCCGGGTACCAGGCGGTTCACCCCAATCTGCCGGTCATGCCCTTCGCCACTCCGTCGAAGAAAGCCTCGTTCGTCGATCCCACGGTTAATGTTGAGAATGGCAACACGGTGGTTCTCGGTTTTCAGGACTTCGTCGGTCCCTACGCCGTGCTCGACGGCCGCGGGGGTGCCATCAAGATCGGCAATGCTTCGGACGTGCTCGACAACGCGTCGATCATCGCCAACACCGCTCATCGCGGCAAGGCGACGACCGTAATCATTGGCGATAGCGTGGTCGTCGGTTTCGGGGCCGAGATCGAAGGCCCGAGCACGATCGGCGCCTTTTATTCCGCCAGCCAGCCCACTTCGATCGGCGCAGGCGCCCTGGTCGATGGGGCGACCATCGAGGCCGGCGCGATCGTCTCGCCGCGGGCTCGCGTTGGCCCCGGCGTGACCGTGCCGACGGGATTCCGGGTGCTGCCAGGCGCGAGCGTCACCACAAATGCCGAGGCATCCGATCCCAAACTCGGCAAGGTCGTGCCCGTGACTTCGTCCGATATCTCAACCATCGAGAAGACTCTGTCCCAGAATCAGTCGCTGGCAGCGGGGTATACTGCGCTCTACCAAGGAAGCTCGGCTACAGGTGCCAGTCCGGGCGCTAACCCTGTGGTCAGTGGAGTCTACAATGGCGACCTGGCGACCGTTCTGGGAGCTGGGTACGAGCCCGGCCCGTCATCGGCTTCATTCGAGCCCGCGGAAACGGCGCCGTCGTTTTTGACCCCGCGGCAGGGTTTGCAGCCGACGCCCCTCAGCCTTTTTCCCGGCAGGATTACCGGTGAGGTCAAGATCAGCATGCGGATCTGGCAGGCGGCACACCACCTGGGCCGGGCAAATGCCATTCGTGCCGACGAAGGCCAGCCGATCGCGATCGGATCGATCGCCCATACCGGCCAGCACGTCACGATCAACTCGCCCGGGGGCGGAACGCTCACGATCGGCGAGAACTTCCGCGCGGGGCCCCGCGCCGTGATCCTGGGCGGCCCGAATGTGAACGCCAAGATCGGCGATGACGTGAGCATTGGGTCGGGTGCCGTCGTCGATCGCACCTCGCTGGGTTCCGGATCGCAGGTGGGAGCCGGCGCGTACTTGCTGGGTTCGAGCTTCCCCCCCAACACCGTAGTCCCCCCTGGAGCCATCTATATCAACAACAAACTCGAGGGTTACGTACAATGGTGAAATAACCTACGCTCGCCTCAATTATTGGCCGAAAACCGGCAATGACTTCGCGGTTGATCCGCCGCGACCGGGCGAAGTCCACGCTCAGCCGACGATATCGCCTGGAAGGACGCGCAGCGATGAATACACAACCTGGCGCCACGCAACGAGAATCGGCCTGGGTGGCCATCGTCCTTTCGCCGTTGCGCGCGGTCGAACGCATGCGGGGCTGGCGGCGGCTCGCGCTTGTGGCGCTGTATGGGATTATTGCGCTGGTGACCTGCGCGCTGGGGTGGCGACACGCGCAGCTCGCCAAATTGCCGGACGTCGGTGATCCCTTCGCCGGGGCTGCCTTGCGCTTGCCCGCTCGCGTCCCGGACGACCGCAACGCATTCTTCATTTATCGACGGGCCGTGGAGCGGTTTCAAGACATGAACGAGGCGGAGAGTGCATCGTTCTCGAAAGCTAACTTCTCGTGGTTGGATGCGGACGCGACCTTCCGCGGCTGGGTCATGGAGCACGACGAGGGGATTTCCCTGCTTTGCGCCGGGTCCGACAAGCCGGATTGCTTGGTCGAAACGCCGACGACCGCGGCGGAACGTGCCGCGACCATCGACAACAACGCGCTCTGCGCGCACCTCTCGTGGATTGGTACCGCGGCCCTCTTCAAGGCCGCGCGGCTGCGATCCGAGGGTGACCCGTCCGGCGCGTGGAGGCTGCTCAAGGCCGTCGTGCGCGCCAGCCGGCATATCGAATGGGCTGTCTCGACGGCCGATGGCCGTTCCGTGGGGATCGGCCTGATCCAGTACGCAAGCGAGCCGGTCGCCGACTGGGCCAACGACCCGGCAGTTGGCGTTCCGCTCCTGCGCCGGGCGCTCGACGACCTGGCGGCTGCGGAATCCCTCACACCTCCGCTCTCGACGTTCTACCGCCGCGAATATCTGATCGCCGTGGAGTCACTCAAGAATTTGCAACCTTTGATCGCCGCGCGGGCACAGGCGCGGCACGATCTCGGCCGCTGGCACGTGCTGGACCTCGCGCCGCGACTGGAAGCGTTTCTGAGTGGCGAGCCCGAGCGGAGCCGCCGTGTGCTCAATCTGCTGGTCGCTAACGACGTGGCCTGGTGCGATCGCCCTGTCGCTCTTCGGCCGGAGTTCGCCGGCGAGACGCTTCACATTTTTGTGCCCGACCCGGCAGCGCCGGCGGCCGCGCGAGCCGTGGCGCCCGAACAGCTCGCCCGCCTGGCCGAGTCGGCCTTGATCGCGCCTAACCCGAGCTGGCGAATGGGCGAGCTCGACAAATGGGAACGCATCGATCGCTGGTCGCTCCGAGAACTCAATCAGGCGGTCGTCGTGTCGTTATTCACCAAGGAGATGGGCCGTGCTCCCGCATCGCCGGCCGAAGCGTTCCGGCGCTATCGCCCGTTACCGGGCGACTCACCGGACCGAGATGAGGCCGAGCCATTGCCCTGAGCCAAAAGGGATCGCTCAGGTGGAGGCTGCGAACTCATTCGTCCGCTATCGCTTGACGCGCGTGCGATTCTTGTCGTCTTTGGCGGCGGCGGCAAGCTCGGCAGCCAGCTTGTGCCAGCGGGCCGCCGACGTGAAGTCGTTGGCGGCGGTGTAGGCCGCGGCGAGAGTTGAAACGGCGTAAGGATCCTTCCAATCCGTCAGTTTACATGCATTCATAGCCGACTCGACGGCTTTCTTCGCATCGCGGTAAGCCGGATCAGGACAGGTGATCCGGAGCCAGGCGTCGGCGGCGTAGGCCTCGTCCAGCCGGGGGTTGGCTCGAATCGCCAGCTCGAAGTCGGTAGCCGCCTTCGCGTACTGTTTCAGCTCGCGCCAGGCCAGCCCTCGACGGTAGAGCACCTCGGCTCCGTCGGGATCGATCGCGATCGCTCTGGTGTAGTCGGCGACCGCCTTGTCGTATTCCTGCTTGCTCGACCAGGCGAGGCCGCGGTGGTGATAGGCGCGCGCCAGCTTGGGTTCAATTCGAATGGCCTCATCTAAGTCGGCAATTGCCTTCTCGAACTGATCCTGGCGAAACCAGGCCAGGCCGCGCTGGTCGAATGCCAGCGCGTCTCGAGGAAGAAGACGAACGACCTCGTCGAAGTCGGCGATCGCCTTGGCGTAATCGTGCATGTCGGCCCAGGCGAGGCCCCGGTTGTAATGGGCGAACGCATAATCGGGCTGGAAGCGAATGGCGTCGTTGAAGTCGGCGATGGCCGCATCGTACACGCCCTTGAGCCGCCAGATCGTGCCGCGATTGTTGTAAACCTTGGCGTTCTCGGGGTCGAGCCGGATGCCCGCCTCGAAGTCGGCGAGTGCCTTGTCGTATTCCTTCTTGTCGGTCCAGGCGATTCCACGGTTGTTGTAGACCCAGGCGTGGCTGGGGTCGAGCCTGATGGCTACGGCGTAGTCGACGAGGGCCGAGTCCAACTGTTTCCGCTCCTGGTAGATCGTGGCCCTCATGACGTGCGCAAAGGCGTCGTCCGGGTTGGCCCGAATTCGCTCGCTGAAGAAACTGATTGCCTCCTCGAAGGCGACGACCTGGTCGGCCTTGACCCACCCGCTCATGCCCTTGCCCTCGGCATTGAGCCAGAGCCAGGGGCCGTTCACATTCTCGACGCGGTAAAATAGGATGAAGCGCCTGCGGTCAACGATCTGGTCCTCGATCCGAAGCGAGAAGTCGCTGGACTTTTGCACGACTCGCCGCCCCAGCCAACTCGCTTCACCTTGCTGCTGGGCGAGAGAAAACCCGGGCGCGGCCAGGAAAAGCGCAATGCCCAGATGGCACGCGGATCGCCAACTCTTTTGACGCGCGGGCAACGCCATGGCAAGCCGCCGCCGACCCGCGCGAGTCATCTCCTCCGCGTGATTCACGATGCATTCCCCGGTTCAAAATCCGAACACCAGACCGCCACGAACGCGCTCTTTAGCATAGCATAGGTCGCACGCGCACGAGAATCATGCCTTATTCCGCGACGACGCGCTCTGGTACGCCCCGGCCGCGGCTCGCGCCGGCTTCCTCGCTCGTGTTCTCGTGGTACTCGGCATCGGTGTTGACCTTCCAGGTATCAAACGTGCCGGTGCCCAGGATGTTGCGCGCTGCCAGGAGCGCGGTCATCATCGAGTGATCCTGGTTGTTGTACTTGTGCATGCCGTTGCGACCCGCCAGTTCCAGATTGCCAAACCCCTTGAGCCACGTTCGGATGACCGCCAGGTGCTTCTGGTAGTCGTCGTCATAAACCGGATACGCCTTGGGCATGCGCACGACGCAGCCGTCGACGACCTCGGACGGCGAAACCAGGCCGATCGCCGCGATCTCGCGGCGGCCCAGCTCCACGAGGTCCTGGTCCGATTTCGTCCAGAGATCGTCGCCCTCGAAGCAGAAATACTCGAGTCCCAGGCTCGTCTTGCTCGAGTCGGGAACGAGGTCGGGTGACCAGTTCTTGAAGTTTTGAATCCGGCCCAGCCGCACTTCCGGCTCGTGGATATAGATCCAGTTGTCAGGGAAAACGAAGGGCGCGGTCGACGATGAGGACGACGGTCAGGAAATCGCGGTACTTGAGCGCACAGGCGGCGCGAGCCACCGCGGCCGGCGCGGCGGGACTCATGGCCCGGATCAGGTCGCGGATCGGCAGAGTCGACAGGAAATGGCTGCCCGTATAACGGGTGCTCTTGCCCTGGCTGTCAACGGCCACGAACGCGCTGATCGCCGAGCCGTCGTGCTGCACCTGGATCACGCGGCGATCAAGGGCAACCGCTCCCCCCTGCTCTCGAATGCGGTCCCGTGCCACTTCCCACATCTGGCCGGGGCCCAACCGCGGGTAGTGGAACTCGTCGATCAAGGTCTTGATCACCTCGCCCCTTCCGGCGGCCGAATCGACCGAAAACGGCCGCGGCGACGGCACGAATGAGGCTCAAGTCTTTGATTCGCTGGGCCGCCCAGTCGGCCGATATTTCACTGGTGGGCATCCCCCAGACCTTTTCGGTGTACGACTTGAAGAAAATCCCGAAGAGCTCGCGGCCGAACCGATTGACCACCCAATCCTCGACGCTGCGCTCCGGACGGATCGGCGCCAACCGGGCTTTCATGTAGCTGACCACGATCCGAATCGAGCGGACCATCCCCAGCTTCCAGAGCGCGTCGGCGGGTCGAAGCGGGTAATGGAAAAACTTGCGGTCATAGTAGATCCGCGAAAGACGCGACCGCTTCAGGAAAGCCTCGCCCAGGATCTCGCGCCAGAGTTGGTTGACCTCGCTGCTCTTGGAAAAGAAGCGATGTCCGCCGATATCAAACCGATAGCCTTTGTACTCATCGGTCCGGCTGATCCCGCCGACCAAGCGAGGATCCGCCTCCAGGACGACGCAGCTCTTGCCGTGCTTGGTCAGCTCGTAAGCCGCGGTGAGGCCGGCGGGACCGCCGCCGGCGATCACGGTCTCGTGAGCCGCTACGACCGCAAGGGCTTGTGGACCTTGGACTCGCGTCCAGCGATGGGGGATCGGCCCAGCTGCAGCGCTCGATCGGTCTCTGGCCGCTGTGCACCCATGACCAAATCCTCAATCCGCGAGATGAACGACCGGGCGCGTCGCGTCGCGCGGCGGGCCCGGGCACTGAAATTGATCGATCGGCCGCCTGGCCGCGTGCGTTTTGGCATAAATTCCTACCAGGGTCAACGCCGATCATCACAAGAGAAGGGCGCAGCTCAATCACTTGACGGGGAACGCCCAACCTGGAAAATGAGGTCCAACACTTCAGCCGGCATCGCCGGAATTGGCCCCGTCGCTTCGGCCAGGATGGCCGGGCGGCTGCCTTCAAAGTGAGAGCGCATGATGCTGGTCACCGCTGTGCGGCGATCACCGGCCGACAATTCAGGGAGGTCATGGATGACTTACGAACAGTGCCAGGCAATTCTCGCGGAGCTCCGTCGTCGTCAAGGAACGGAAAAACCGCTTGTGCAAGTGACTTGCGGCAAATCAGTAATGCGAGGGCGGGTCAATTACTCCGCTTCCGGCCTGGCCGGCCGCCGCAATCCCAACTCGCCGTACGGAGTCCTCGTCCTCGAGCAGATGGGACTGGCGCGCGCACCTTCCTCATTTGTCCAGATTGCCAATATTCCCGAGGACGGCTTGCTGGGGATTGAAGCATCGTGAGGGTCTGATTTTTTTCTCATGGCCGCCAGCCCAGCAGGTCGCCGCTGAGCTTGAGGCCCTCCGCGAGCCTGGCGAAATCCGCCCGCAATGACGGCACCATGGCGCCGCGACTCGCTGAGCTCGACAAACGCAGTCAAGAGCCGGTTCTGAACTTGCCAGAGGTTGGGCTCGAGCCCCAGGAGCTTGCCCGCATAGATGAGCATTTCGACGCGGCCGATGATCGGGGACAATTCGGCACCCGGACGGATTTCATCGAGGGCCAAGAGCATCGCCTCGGCCAGGGTCTTCTCGAGCCCATCGCGCTCGGGCCGATAGCTCCAGGCCCGGCCGCGCTCGACCAGGTTTTCGATGCCGTCAAGGGTGCTGGCTGCGCCGCGGACCAGCCGGCCGATCTCGTCGCCTAGGTGAGTGTCGAGGTAACTCGAAGCGGCCGCCCGCATCGACTTGGGGATCGGGTAGGCCAGTTGGCCCAGCCGGTTGAGAACCTCCTCATCCTGGTTGGCCAGAAGCTCGAACGAGCGCTCGTAGTCGGCGATGCGATCCTCGAGCACGATCCCGATGATCCGCCATTGCTCGTCGCGGAAGAGGTCGTCGAGCCGGTGGGATCGACCCGGGAACTCGCGCGCGACCAGGGTCGTGACATCCGCCAGCGAGCCGCGGCGATAGATCGTCATCAGCTCGCTCTTGAATTCCTCGTAGGTCGCAGGGTCGGGCTCCAGGTTCAGGACGGCGTGGAAGTCGAGCCCGCCGAAGTGGATCACCACGAACTGGGCCTCGGCCTGATTGCCGATCCGCCGCGATCGCGCCTCGAGACGGCCGATCGCGACGTGGCCGCTAGCCCGGCTCCGCACGTCGAGATCGAGCGTATCGAGGTCGAACGAGTACACGCGCCCCTTGGGCCCCTGGCCCGGCGGTCGATAGATCAGGCTGATGGCGTGGTGCGCCAGCACGCGCTCGAGATCGACGACGGCCGGACGCACGACCTGCTCCCACACGCCGCGGCCGTCCTGGTATCGCGGCAGGTTGCTGGGCGCCTTGGCAAGTGCGGCGACAAATTCGGGCTCGAAATCGCGCTGCAACTGCTTGGCCAGGTAGATGGCTCGGGCCGCATACTGCAAGCACTGAATCGTCTCGATACCGGAGAGCTCATCGTGAAACCAGCCGCAGGAAGTGAACATCAACATCGCGTCGCGCTGCATTTCGAGCAGTCGCAGGGCTTCGGCGACCTGATCGGCGTCGAGGTCGGCATGTCCGTGGCGCGCGATGAAGCGGCCAATGGCTTCGTCGGAGTCGCGATCGAGGAGCACCTCGATGTAGGCGTCGCGCGCGTTCCAGGGGCTCTGAAAATACGCGCGGCCGCGCGTGCCGTAGACGTGGTCGAGCTGAAGCTTCAGCCCGTCGAGCGCCTGCCGGAGCGGGCCGCGCCAGCGCTGGTGCCACTCGCCCCGGTTACGGCAGCCGCAATCGGCACGCCAGCGCTCGATGCCGTGGCGCAGCTCCAGGAGCTGTTGTCGTGGATCTCGGCCTCCCACTCGGGCGGATGCAGCTCGAGAAACTCGCCGTAGTTCGTGAGCCGGACCTCCGGGCCCTCGGCCAGGCGATTGAAGACGTAAGCCAGCGCCATGTCGCCATGGGGATGATGATGGCCGTACGATTCGCCGTCGGTGGCGATGTGCATGAGCTGGGCATGCCCCCTGCGCTCCTCGAACCCGCGGTTCAAACACTGGAGAAACCGCTCGCCGTCATCCAGCAGCCTCTCGAACGCGACCTGGTGCGACACGTTGGCGTCGTAGAAGAAAAGCACGATCGACCGCCCGGACGCCAGCCGGCAGAGGTAGGCGCGCGACGGGTCGATCGTGCCGGGATCGTCGTGCCATTCCCTCGTGCCCAGCTTGCGCCAACGCCGCGCCTGGCTGGGCGCGAGGATCGTGAAGAGGATGCCTGCCTCGGCCAGCGCCTCGAGCGACTCCACGTCAACGGCCGTTTCGGGCAGCCACATGCCCTCGGGACCGCGACCGAACCGGTGGCGAAAGTCGGCGATGCCCCAGGCGACCTGAGTCTCCCTGTCGTGCCGGCTTGCAAGAGGCATGATCATGTGATTGTATACCTGGGCGAGTGCATTGCCGTGGCCGCGGCGCCGCTCGATGCTGAGCCGGTCGGCCTCGACGATCGCCTCGAGGACGGCGGGCTCGTGCTCGGCCAGCCAGTGCAAGAGCGTGGGCCCGAAGTTGAAGCTCATCCAGGTGTAATTGTCGAGCAGATTGATGATCCGGCCGCCCTGGTCGAGGATTCGCGACCGGGAATTGGGCGCGTAGCACTCGCGCGTGATTCGCTCGTTCCAGTCGTGAAACGGCGCGGCCGAGTCTTCGACCTCGACGGCGTCAAGCCAGGGGTTCTCACGGGGAGGTTGATAGAAATGACCGTGAATACAGATGTATCGGGGGTAGCGCATGCGTGGAGGATCTAGCGGGGGAAGTCGCGTTCTCAAACCTGGGTCAACAGGGAAAGATCGCTGACGGTCGCTGTGGTCGGCGCAGCGGCGCCCGGAACCTGGACGTCCAGTTTGGTGCCCGCCCGGCGCAGTTGGTGCGGACGAAAGCCAGAGCCAAAGGCGCAGCGCGGACCGGAGAGAAGACCGCGGAGGTCACCACTCCGGCCGGCTTGCCTTCATGCAGGAGGACCGAGCCGGCCGGCGGACAGGGCGACCCGGGGGCGAACCGAAGCCCTTTCAAGATCTGATTGACGTGCCCGAGCGCGTCGAGGCGGGCCACCGTCTCCTGGCCGAGATAACAGCCCTTGACAAAGCTGATCGCGCGCTCGTCGCGGCCGATCTCTTGAGGTAGGTTCTTCTCGGTGACGTCCTTACCGAAGACGGGCGTGCCACCGGCGATTCGCAGCACCTCGAACGTCTCGGAATCGACGACGATCAGCCCGAATTCGCGGCCGCGCGTCACCAGGTTGTTCCACACGGGCTCGGCGTCCGATGCCGCCCCGATCACGGTCACACCGGGCAGCCCGGTCGGAGACTCCCGGATTGCGCGCAGCGAGAAGCCGTAGAATTCCGTTACCTTGTGCGCATAATCACCTTCGCCCGGCAGCTCGCTCGATCCGCTGCGCACGAGCTTGGCCAGATCGGTACCGACCAGGTGAAACTCGAAGGTCGAGGCCGTCACGTCCTCGATCGTCACGTCGCTGAAGACGCCGTACTGCCGGAAATGCGGCAGCGCAAGATCCATGCCTCCGGGGTCGGACCGAACCAGGATGCGATCGTCACAGGCCAGCAGGATCGTGTAGGCAAGAGTCTTGCCCTGGGTGCTGGTGACGAACGCCTCGCAGCCTCGCCCCACCGGCAATCGCTGGACGTCGTTGGTAGTGAGGTTGTGCAACAGCTTGGCACGGTCGGGCCCGGTGACTTCGATCCGTACGCGATTGGACCGGTCGGCCATTCCGACGTGCGTGGCAATCGTCTGAAAGTCGCTCGCAGGGTTCATGGTACACACATTCTATGGCCGGAGCGGCCTCCGCCGCAATCGTCTCTCAATCTTCCTCGTCCGGCGGCAGGACCGGGCAAGTCAGCTCGGCCCGGCTGACGAACAGACAGGAACCGCTCTTGGCAACCAGCCGCTGCACCTGTTCGGGACTTTCGAGCGCGACCAAGAAGAGGTCCTCCACGACCTGTTCCGGCAATGAGCTCAAGAGGAAAACGTCGGCCCAGGCCAATGCCTGCGCCAGGTGGCGGGCGACGAGGTAGTCGTCGTCGGATTCGTGGCCGCGGAGCCGTGTCGCCGCTTCGCGGGGATCGTCAAGAGTGCAGAGCCCCCGAAGCGCCGGGCCGAGCGTCCCCGACGCACGCGACAGCGCAACAATCTTGCCGCCATGCCGGACGAGATTGGTGGCCGTGAGCAACCCGGCGGCAAGATCCTCCAGGGTCGTCGGAAAACCAGGCTGGCCGATCCCCGCCACAACCAGATCGGCGCACGAGCCAGCCCGGAACTGCCAGTGACGGTCGAGCGCTTCCAGCCCCGAATCGCGCACCGTCGTTTCGCGGCCCGCAACCGCCTGGGCGATTCCCGAGGATGCCGGAACCAGTCCGACGTGAAACTGGGAGCCCAGCAGCCAGCTCACCTCGAACGACTCATCCAGCTTGGACAAGGTTCTGGATCGCGGGTTAGTCGCCGTTTCCCGGCTGGACCGGCTTCGAATCGCCTTGATCGTCGCACGGTCGCTCAACTCAGGAAAAAGCAAGCTCCACGGACCTCGATACCCCACGACCGGGTCGTATCCCAGCCGGGCAACGGGCACCACCACGTCGGCATCGGTCAAATGCCGGTTGAGGTAGATTCTCCGCCCCTGTTTGGTCGTCGCCAGGTAGGCCAGCTCACCTCGCTCGTCCGGATCATGAACAACGAGCGTGACGCCCGAGGGGATGGCGCCCTCCAGACCGTTACCATCCCGAGGAGCGACGACCGTGATGTTTTCCGGGCCCACTCCGGCTTGATCCAGCGTCTGCGTGATGGCCTCGAGGAAACCTCGGGCCGGCAAGATCGTCTGGTCGAATGCGATCACCAGCCGGTCGCCGGGAACGACGATCTGCCGTAGCGGCGGATAATCGAGCGGCCGTTCCAGGGCGTCGCGCAGCGCCTCGACACCACGCGGAGCTTCGAGTCCGGGCGGTCCAATCCAGGACGCGACGACGTGCTCTGCCGGGAGCTCGAAATCCAGCCGTTCGTCCTGATATTCGACCGCTACGTGCATCGCCGGAACCGCCGCGCGGCTTGAAGGTTGTTGTCACAATCATGGCGACTGTTGCGTGGATGGCTGCGCCCCTTCGGTTGGGGAAGAGTTCATCTTACTGAGCGTCGCGCGAGGAACGCAACTTCTTGGCGTGCGACCCGCCGGGCACGGAGGCCCGGCCCACTTAACAGAGCTGATGAGCCTTCCAGTGGAGCGGGCGTCCCCGCCCGCGCGGGACCCTGGGATCTGGGCAAAAACAATTTACCGGAAGAGGCATCTTTCGCTTCGCGAACGAAAGCCCTTTCGCGGAGCGAAAGGCAACACTCATTTTTGCGCCGGACTTTGCCGCGCCATGACCACTAGGTGCCGGAGGCTACCGATTGAATTCGGCCCGAGTATCGATCCCGAATGGAGATGGAGGCGGAACCGGTTCGGAGCTTCGGAGCAAGGAATCCGCGCGCCCGCTGGTTACCGTTTTCGGCAAGGTGACCAGATCCCCGACCAGAGAGATGGGAAGATCGGCCACGAACATCAAATTGCCGGGGACAGCGGACGTTCGGATCCAGCCGAGATCCTTGCGAACGCCCCCGAACGGCCTGGGGGCATCTTGCCCCACCTGGCTCACCCACGGGTGCGGCCGGCCTTCGAGATTGGCCATCGTGCCGCAGCCCGAAAATCCCGAAATGGCGAACAATGCCAGGAGGCCCACGGTTGTTTTTGAAAACACGTTCGGCTCCCTTGCAACCTGACGGATTGCATCGGACACCAGAAATGTCGAGTTATTATGGCGGAAAGGCGAAATTCTGCTAGAGGAAAAGTGTCCCACCCTGTCGGAGCAACAACCATGACAACGAAGCGAGCGCGTGCCGCGGCCGATCCCCCATCTGGCGAGATCGCCATTCTGCTTCAGGCCCTGGACGAGGGTTACGAACGCAAAGCGTGGCACGGCCCCAACCTGAAGGGCTCGATCCGTGGCCTTTCGGCCGAAACGGCTGCCTGGCGCCCGCGTCCCGACCGGCACTCGATCGCCGACAACATCGTCCACGCCGCCTACTGGAAATATGCCGTGAGGCGGCGGTTGACCGGCGAAAAACGCGGATCGTTCCCGCTCAAGGGAAACAACTGGTTCCCCCTGCCATCGCCGCTCTTGGAATCGAGCTGGAAGCAGTATATCGCTCTCCTTGACGCCGAGCATCGCACGCTTCGCGAGGCCGTGGCGTCATTCCCCGCTGAGCGACTGCGACTCATTGCCCCGGGTGGAAAAGCACATTATGGCTACGTCATTCTGGGCATCGCCATGCACGATGTGTACCACGCCGGCCAGGTTCAACTGCTCAAGCGGCTTCAGATCGAGGCGAAGTGATGAGTGACGCGCCGGAAACCCTTAAATTCCAGTCATTTTCCGGCTCAGCTCCCACAACCGGCTCGCAGCCTCGAGGTCGTGTGATTGCCGCGACGAGGCCGCGGGCTTCTCGTTCACGAAGTAACCGCCCGTGATACCGCCGACATCGGGCGAAGACGCCAGGTAGACCGACGTCCGCGCTCCGCGTTCGGGAGAGAGTGCGATCAGATCAGCGGCCCGGCGCACCAGCCAGGCCCTCCACGTGGGATGCCGGAAGATATTCGTCCTCACGAAGCCCGGATGCAAAGCACTGACCGTCACGCTGGTCCCTTCCAGCCGGCGCGCCAGCTCGTAGGTGAAGAGTAGGTTGGCGAGCTTGGATTGCCTGTAGGCCCGCCACGCACTGTAGCGATCCTTGCCTTCAATGTCGTCAAAACTGATCGAGACCCCCTTATGCGCGTCCGAAGCGACATTGACAATCCGCGCGGGATGGCCCTGGTTGAGCTGCGGAAGCAGAAGATTCGCCAGGTGATAATAGGAGAGATGGTTGAGAGCCAGCGTCATCTCGATGCCATCAACACTCTCCTCGCGCCAAGAAAATGCCGCCGGCGTTGTTGATCAGAACATCCAGCCGCGGACAACGATCGCGGACCGAAGCGGCCAGACGGCGCACGTCGGCGAGCGACGAGAGGTCGGCGACGAACGAGCCAACCTCGGCCAGAGTCGCGGTCGAGCCGGCGCGAATCTGATCGACCGCGGCGTCGCATCGTTCCGGAGAACGGCCCACGATGAAAACCGTTGCGCCCTTGAGCGCGAGCTCCAGCGCGGTCACCAGGCCAATCCCCGAAGTCGCTCCCGTCACGAGGCATGTCTTACCGCGCATGTTCAGGGGTCTCGCTCAAGTGCCGATTTGGACGGAGTTTCTGTGCCGTTCCGAGCTTCCTCTCCCTCCCCCCATTGTGGGGGGTCCAGGGGATCTCGATGAGCCCTCTCGATGGTAAATGCCGGCAGGCAGACCGCAACGTAATCGGCCCCTTCGGGCTCGGGTGTACTGTAGCGCACCCACTCGCCGCGATGGACGATTACGGCCTGTCCGGCGCGAACATCGAGCACGCCGCCGCGGTGCTCGACCCGAAGCAGACCGCCCAGAACCACGGTGATTTCCTCAAATTCCGGAGTCTGCCCCGGCTCGACCCAGCCCTCGGGGCTGTGCATTCGCGCGATGCTCAACTTATCATTGCCGGTTCGCACCCGGCCGATGAATTCGTCGATCAGTTTGGGTTTATTGCCCGCGGCCTCGACACGGGCCGGCTGTTCGATCAAAGTTGGCATGAAGCGCACCCAGGTATTTGTACGGGTCGTGAGCTTGGCGGGTCAACCGAGTCAAGCGACTTCTGGAGAGATGCTAGACAGACCAAGGGCAGCGGTCAAGTAAGGCAGCGAGTCGAATACCGATGTTGGGCAAACTGGCATTACCCGCGATCCGGGAACTGATCGAGGCCGGAGACGACGACACCCTCCATGAGGTCGTCAACCGCTGGCATTCGCCGGACCTCGCCGAGCTGGTTGCCGAGCTGTCGAGCGGCGAGCAGGTGCACGTCCTCCGCCTGCTCAAGCCGGCGCGCGCCGCCGAGACTTTCGAGTATCTCGACCTCACGACCCAACAAGAGGTGCTCGGCGCGCTCTCCGGGGCCGAATCGGCCTGCATCTTGAACGAGATGGCTGCCGACGACCGGACCGCCTTGTTCGCGGAGCTGCCCCAGGAACAGGCCGAGCGTTTGATCGGCCTGCTCGAGCCTGGACAGCAGGCAGTCGCCCGGGCCCTGCTGGACTATGGCGAACACAGCGTCGGCCGGCTGATGACGCCCGACTACGTGGTCGTTCGCAAAGACTGGACCATCCGGCATGTGCTCGACCACGTCCGCGCGCATGGGCGCGACAGTGAAACACTGAACGTCATCTACGTGGTCGACGACATCAACAAACTGATCGACGACCTGCGCATCCGCGAGATCCTGCTGTCGCCCTTGCACGCGCACGTCGCCGATATCATGGACCACAAGTGCGTGAGCCTGTCGGTGACCGACGACAAGAAGACCGCCGTCGAGGTCTTCCGCAAGTATGACCGCACCGCACTTCCGGTCGTGGACACTCATGGCCGGTTGGCGGGCATCGTGACCTTAGACGATGTGATCGACATCGCCGAGGAAGAGGCGACCCGGTCGATCCAGAAGTTCGGCGGCCAGGAAGCACTCGACGAGCCCTACATGAGCACGCCTCTGTCGGCGATGGTTCGCAAGCGCGCCACCTGGCTGGTCATTCTCTTCGTCGGCGAAATGCTCACGGCCACCGCGATGGGCTTCTTCGAGGGCGAGATAGCCCGGGCGGTCGTGCTCGCGCTATTCGTGCCGCTCATCATCTCGAGCGGCGGCAATTCGGGGTCGCAGGCGGCCACGCTCATCATTCGCGGCGCTCGCCTTGGGAGAAGTGACCCTCCACGACTGGTGGCGAGTCCTGCGCCGCGAGATCGTCGCCGGGCTGTCGCTGGGCTCGATCCTCGCCGCCATCGGCTTCGTCAGGATCGCCGTCTGGAACGCGGTCATGCCAGACCTTTACGGCCGTCACTGGTTCCTGGTCGCGCTGACCGTCAGCATCTCGCTGGTGGGCGTCGTGGTCTGGGGAACCCTGACCGGCTCGATGCTGCCGTTCTTGCTCCGCCGGCTGGGCTTCGATCCGGCAACCTCGTCGGCCCCATTCGTGGCAACCCTGGTGGACGTGACGGGGCTCGTCATTTATTTCACAGTGGCCATGGCTATCTTGCACAATACGCTGCTCTGAAGGTGTCCTGATGGCAAAACGAAACAGATCAGGCAATCGTTCGTCTGAATCCGGGGCTTTCGAGGAGAATCTGTTGCTTTTCGTAATTCCTCCTCCTATAAAAGGCGTGCAGATCCAAGTCGTTCTGTGGCGTGCGGCGCGAGAAAAGAGTCGCAAATGAAATTACTGTATCCGCAGTGCGGCCGGCCCGGCAACCTTCCCGATCGCCTCAGTTCCGGCGCGTACCAGGTTCGGTGCCGCAGGTGCAACGCTCAGTTCGCGGCCGTCTCTCGATAGGGAGCATAATGGGCTGGCGTGGACGACCAGACGAGGACCCGGATGACGCACCCGAGTCAGAGGGCGATTGGGAAGACCCCGAACCGCCGGACGACGACGATGATGAGGAGCCTTGCATCACCTGCCCGTACTGTCAGCGGGAAATCCCCGAAGAATCCGAGCGCTGTGCTTATTGCGGGCACTACCTCTCGAGGGAAGACGCCCCGCCCGCCCGCAAGCCGCTCTGGCTGGTGATCGGGGTCGTTGCGTGTCTGTACGTCGTGTACCGGTGGATCGTGCCGCGATGAACCACCGAGCCGAGCAAGATTCGTGCGACGCGCGCCTCGAGTCTTTGGGCGATCGGCGGATGGAAACATGCCCGTGGCCGGGCGATTGGAGGACGGATTGGCAATCCGTCCCGGTGAATCTGGATCTGCCGGTCGCCCAAGCGGCCCAGGCAGGGCGAAGCCCTCAGGGCGCAACAGCGGCCGTGGGCAATGGTTCGGTGAAATGGCGAGCTGTGCTTGCTGACTCTCGCGATCTTCTCCGGGCGTGGCAGTAGGTGAGAGCCAGTGAGAGGAATCCGCTGCTTTTTTTTGTTTTGGCCCCCACAGTCAAGAGCCCCGGGCCAATGAGCCGGCCGGCGTGCCCTCGAGGGGCAAGGAAGTGGGGATTGCATCTAAACCACGACTAGCGCGAATCTTACGAATGAGAAAGCCGTCTTGCGAGGCAGCGCGCGGACCTCGTCGTGTTGACAGGTCCGGACAGGTAGGGAGCCATCGATCGCTTCCGGCTGCCGTCGGAACGAAATGCACCCGTTCCTTCCCAGCGTCGCTGTTTCCTCCCCCATACTCGGCATACTGGGCATAGTGGGCACGCTTTCGCGGGTGCCAAAATCTGCCGAGTATGTGCCGAGTATGCGGCCGGACGACGGCATGTCCCCGGGCTTTGCGTTCTTGCGCATCTGCGCAACCGGCAGATGCAAATTCTCGGAGATCGAACTGCCAGGAGGCGCGACTCGGCGATGAGAAATCGCCTGCGGTCGGTACGGGCGCCACGGATCGTGATCGGCACGCCCGACGGCGGCTCACCCTGGCCACGAGTCTTCGACTGGGCGCGACATTAGTCCTCACGTCCAGGATCACGCAAGCGCATTCAGCGGCCGCCCGACGCCAGTCCAGCCTGTCCGCGACGGGAAGGAGCGGCCTGTCCGCTGCGGGCGGCTGGGCGTTGCGTGCCGCCCATCATGCCCCTCATCATCATGCCGGTCACCGCGCCGGACGCTGCCGCACCACCGACACCACCGACGCCTCCTCGTCGCGCTCGAACCGGTGGCACGTTGGCGTTCGGGCCCATGGCGCGGCGCATGTTCGGGTAATAATTGTGCGTCGTCGATTTCACGGTGATCGATGGACGAGGGGCGGGTCGTCGGAATTCCTGTCCGCTGGAACCCACCGGGATCCGGGGATCCGGACTAGTGCCGGCCCTCATCGCGGCCTGGGCGCTGTAGGGATGAAGTTTGGTTCCCTGGGACACCACTCCACCGGCAGTCGCGGTTCCTCCCAATCGGCCGACGACATCTGGCGGCGCCGACACGACCGTCTCTTGCCGCGTCAACGCGACCCGACCAAAACGGGCTGCGCTGCGCTGCTGTGCGGGGGGAGCCATTCTGGGACCCGAATCCTTCAGCTCGGCATCCGGACCACCAGGCTGGGAGATCCCGCCGTTCGGGTCGGCGCCGCCCAAAGCGTTCGCGGGCGGACCGACGGCTTGAGCGTTCGCGGTCGTCCCGCAGTAGAGGGCTGCGAGCGCCAAGGCGATTCGCCAGGAATGTCTCATGAGAGTTCCCTCGTTTGGGCCCGTCCCGCCCGCGATGCCGGAAGCGGTTCGCGGTGCGTCTATCCGCTACCTTCACATCATTATCCCTTGGGCCGGCGAGAACGCAAGAGGAGACCGGCTGTGCATCGCATGCAACTCCGTCCTCGCCCGCCTCGAGCTACCGCGGCAGGCACTCTACTCAACACTGTGGCCGGATGCCGAGGCGGAGTCTCCCAGGCGGAAAGGGCGCCGAAAGGACCTTCGCGAGTGCCGTCAGCGGCTCCCAGCCCGTGACCAGAGCATCGAAGGGTAAAAGCGGATGCGACTCCAGGAAACGGAGTGCCGAGAGCAGGTGGCGGGGGGCGTAGTTATGGATCCCGCGCAACGTCAGGCAGCGGCGGACGAGTTGCTCGGCCGAGATGGGCACCGCTCGCGAGGGGAACACCGAGCCCACCAAGATCACCGACCCGCCCATCCGCGTCAGGGGGATCACGGCCTCGAACGCCTCGGGGGAGCCCGTCAGCTCGAAGGCGGCATCCACGCCATGGCCTCGAGTGCACTCGAAGACAGTGCCGACGACCTCTTTCGGGGCCGCCCGGTGCGTCGCGCCGAAGGTCGCGGCCAGGGCGAGCCGGGTGGGGTCTATGTCGCACGCAATGACGACTTCGGCGCCCAGCGCGCGTGCCCAGGCCGCCGCGGTCACGCCGAGCATCCCGCTGCCCATGACCAGCACGCGAGCTCCCGCGAGCGGCCCGGCCGCCTCGAGCGCTGCCGCGACCGTGGCGCCGGCGCAATTCGCGGGACAGGCCGCGGCGTCGGAGAGGGCCGGTGGCACCAGGAACACCGCGGTCCCGGCGGCGAGCACGCAATGTCCGGCGAGACCGCCGGTCAGCTCGCGGCCCAGGCGGAGCGGCTCGTGTCCGTACTTCGTCTGCCGCTCGCACTTCTGCGGAAGTAGCTTGCGGCAATAGAAGCACTCGCCACAGCTCGCGACGACGGCCCAGGCGACCCGGTCGCCGATGCTCAGCGGACACCCCGACGCGTCAACTCGCGGGGCCGACGGGCCGAACTCGGCGATGCGGCCGAGGACCTCGTGGCCGAGGATCGTCGGGACCGGCACCGCCCGCCGGCCTTGAAGGCTGTGCAGGTCGCTGCCGCAGAGCGTGCAGGCGACCACTTCCACGAGGATTTCCCCCTCGAGCAACGGCGGCACCGCGAAGTCGCGGATCTCGACGGTCGTGCCAGCCCCGTGAAAAACGGCCGCGGTGGTCGTCCTGGTCACGGCATGTCTCCGATGCGCCCGGCCGGACTTGCCTGGCGCGCGAAGTATCCCCAACCGAAGAGCAGGCTCGCGCAGGTGACTGCCGCGATGATCCAGCACGTCACCTGGAAGAAATGCAGGAAATCGGGCCCGGCCGGGAGGGCGCTTCGGGCCATCATGAGCGCCGCGTAGCCAAGGTATCCAACCGAATCCGCGACGTACATCAGAAAGCCGATATTGCCCCGCTCTCGGGTCATGGCGATCAGCCGCTCGAAAATCGTGGTGTGAATGGCGACGTAGGGGAGGTACAGCCCCGAGCCTAAGAGCACCATGAAAGTAAAGCCGTCGAGCCGCGACTGCGACAGGCCCACAAGCGCCGTGAGCATGAGAACGCCCCCCAGAAGCGCGACGCCGAGCGCGGTGAAGAATGCCCGCCGGTTGTCCACGATGAGCACGCTCAGGCCGTTGGCGGCCAGGACGACAAGGACGACAAGGATCTCCGACCGCGCGAAAGTCGACGGCGCCACGACCACGCCCAGTCCGCGCCAGATTTCGGGCGCGAAGTCGGCACGGATGCTGCGCGCGACCGTCACGAGCAAGTAGGCCGCGACGATCAGAAAAAGGCCCGCCCCGTAGCGACGAATCAGGGCGCCTCGGTCCGCGCCGTTCATCGCTAGCCGCGCGCTTCGCCGCGCGACATCGGCGGGATCGGGCGGCGGAATCTTCGCGAGCATCCAGACGAAGGCGAAGAGCGGCGGCAGAAAGAGCAGCCCGGCCGCCGCGGGCATCCATCGTTCGGCGACGCCCTGTTCCATGAGCCAGGTCCCCACCGATTTCGTCACGCCGTCGGCGAGGATGAAGCTCGCGCATAGGCCGGCCGTCAGGGCCTCGGTCGTGCGCCGGCCCTCCAGGATTCCCAGCACCAATCCGAACACCATCCCCAGCGACAACCCATTGACGAAGAGCCAGACAGGGCGCAGCGGCCTCGGCGAGACGCCGAATAGCAATAAGGCCAGTTCGGCCGCCCCGATCAGGATGATGATCCCCGCCGCGCGGCGGCCCGCCGGCGTCTCGGCAATCACGCGGATGCCCAGGAACTTCGAAAGCGTGTACCCCAGCACCTGGGCCGTGACGAGCAGGGTCTTCTCCTCGATCCCCCACACCGCCGCCCCCGAAAACGCGGCCGCGGTGAACGGCTTGCGGAAGGCGTACATGCAGAAATACGTACCGAACGCGGCCGCAAGTGACCAGGCGGCGAGCGATAATGGGGATCGCGCGGCCACCGCTTCGGCTGGTTTGGTTTCAGAAGGCGCTAACAACTTAGACCTCGGTTGGAGTTGCTCGCTTATAGCGGGTCGCTCACCCAGAGTACCAGGTCGTCGAGCGGACCGCCGTGCATTCGATGATAGAGCCGGCGGTCGGCGGTCACGACTCGCCCACCGAGTGCCACGGCCAGCATCAGCTACAGGCTATCATACACGGAACGCTTGTATTGGCTCCTCGTGAAGGTCGTCATGTTTGCCTCCAGGTGGGGGACTACCTGTGAACATCATGCTAACAATTGCGCTCGACGTGATGGCACAATTCCCGCGCAGTTGCTCATCAAAGGAATAGAGATCGATAGAGTCGCTCAACTGACTGTTTCCCACGCGCGAAGGAGCATGCCATGAAATGGGGCACTACCGCGATCAACATCGTTTGCTGGGCGGGCCGGCTCCTGGCCCTTGGGCTGTTCTTGTTCTGGGGGGCGTTTTTTGTCGAGCATCTTCAGGAATGGTTCTCGCAGCCAGCCAGGGGGTTCCCGCCGGTCTGGGTGTGGCTTGCACAACTGGCCCACCTGACGATCCTGATCGGGTTGGCGGCCCTCTGGCGCTGGCCGGTCACCGGCAGCATTCTCACCATTCTGGGGTCGCTGGCCTTTTTCGGAGGTCTCGCGATCTCGTTAGCGACCGCGGGAAGGCCGTACCTTCTGATGCTGGCGTTCCTGGCCGTCACGATCATCCCCGCCCTCTTGACCCTTGCCTGCTGGTTCGCCCGAACCGATGCGCTTGCCGCGCCCAAGACTCCGCTCGCCGGAATTAACCAGGAATAGTCCTTCTCATGGCCCGGCGGTATCGTCAGAATGTGAGTTGGTGTGAAGAGTATGTGAGGAAACGATCATGAATTCGCCGTTTCCAGGCATGAATCCCTACATTGAGGCCTGCGGGCTGTGGGGTGATTTTCACAGCCACGTTATTGGAAAGATCGGTGAGAAACTCGCCGATGAGGCTCCGGAACATTACCTGGTTCGGACTGGTGAACGATCGTGCGTTGTCCTCGTGGAGTCGGAAGGCAAGAATCGATGATATCTTGGAACGGTTCCGCTACCCGCGAAGCATCGACTACAGGAAACCGTTGACCCCCGCGGCTCGATGCGGCCGAAACCGCCTGGCTGAAGCAACAATTGCAGGCCAGGCGGGGATCACTCAGGTAGATCTTATGCCTTTATTACTCAGATTCGTCCTGATCGCACCGGCTCTCGCACTGGCTTCCGTCAGCCTGCGCACAAGAGAAAAAGCCCGACTTCAAAGCCCCCGATGATGTCGTCTTCCGCACGGACCACATCATGAGCGAAGGCACTCGGATGGCCGCGGAAGTCTTCGCTCCCAAGAACCCCAGGGGCGAGAAGCTCCCCACGATTGTCATGAGCCACGGCTGGGGCGGCACCGCGGCCGGTCTTCGCCCCGACGCCGTTGCATTCGCCAGGGCCGGATACCTGGTGGTCGCCTTCGACTATCGCGGCTGGGGCAAGAGCGACTCGCGGCTGATCTTGGCCGACAAGACGCTCGAGAAGAAAGACGGCAAGCTGATTGCCGAGGTCAGGGAGGTGCGCGAGGTGGTCGACCCGATCGACCAGACGACGGACATCATGAACGCGATCCACTGGGTTGTCGGCGAGAAACTATGCGACGGCGAGCGCATCGGCCTGTGGGGGTCGTCTTACTCGGGCGGCCACGTCGTCTACGTCGCGGCCCGCGACCCGCGGGTCAAGGCGTTCGTTAGCCAGGTCGGCGTCGATGGACTCGCGCTGGGCCATCGCGAACCCTCAGATGCGGGCCTACACCTTCGGACAGGCCACCGCGCGCACCCGCGGCAAGCTCGACTATCCGAAACCCGGCGCGAAGTTCGGCAGCTCTGACCGGCGCGCCGGTGATCGAGAAGCTGGCGGTTTACGCCCCCATCGAAGACATCGGCCGGTGCAAGGACTGCGCCAAGCTGTTCATTATCGCCGAGAACGAGGACTTGTTCGACAACAAGGAGCACGCGATCCTGGCCTACCAGCGGGCCAGCGGAGTCAAGAAACTTGTGACCGTCAAAGGAATCAAGCACTACGGCATCTACAACGAGGCTCGTGGCCAGGCGCAGAAAGAAGCGATTGCCTGGTTCGACGAGCATCTGAAGCGGTAGGTCAATGGTTGCACCAAGGAGGAGATTTCAATGCCAGTGAATACAGCCAAGGTCGAAGGTCGTCGCCAGCTCGATTACGCGTCGTTCGAAGAGTTGCTCGCCGACGCCGAGCGGCTGAGCTCCGGTCCGGTGAAGGCGCTCGGAAACTGGTCGGCGGGCCAGATCTTCCGGCACCTAGCGAACGTTTACAACCAGTCGATCGACGGATTCACGATGACCCTTCCCTGGTACTTCCGCTTGATGGGGAAGATGATGCGGAAAAAGCTGATCGCCGGTCCCATGCCCCCGGGCTTTAAATTGCCACCCGACGGCGCCAAGACTTTGGCACCCGGGCCAACACCCACCGCAGAAGGCCTGGCTGATCTGCGCACGGCCGTCGAGCGCCTGGAACGAGAGCCCCGTCGTGCCATCCACCCGATGTTCGGCGAATTAGACAAGGAACAGTGGAACAAGATCCACCTCAAGCACGCGAGTCTCCACATGAGTTTCCTCGCACCGGAGTGAGTGAACAACGGCGAGTAGATACTTCCTCGCCAACATCTCCGTACGATGCGCGCATCTCCGGATCGCCGGACGGAGCCGGCTCCTACAAAAACCACTCGCTGATGCGCCGCGTCCCGGTAGGAGGGGGCTCTGTCCCCCGATCTCTCGCTTGCGGCTATGCCGCCTTGGGTGCGTACTGGAGAACAGCACAACCGTCGGATCGAGGGCACGAGCCAATGGCACCGGAAGCGCGCGATCGAAAACCGGCAAAAGTCGAAGCCGACGTGCGCCGGTTGCTGGGGCGATCGATCAGCGACGACCAGGTCCGCGCCGAGTTCGAGGAGATCGCCCGGCAATGGGCGTTTTCGGGGCTGACCTGGCTGTGGGGCCCGGAGCTCTATCGCCGCAACCGCGTGCTGTTCCGGCCGTTTATCCTGGCGCATTTCGGCACGATGCAGTTTCTCAAGCCGCAATCGTGGCAGTGGGAGGGCGTGGCGTGGACGGGAACGGTGGGCGAGGCCCTCGACCAATGGCTGGCCGAGGTCGACCGCAATGACGACGTGGATCTCTTTCGCCGCCTTTACCAGTGGAAGCACCTCCAGGGAAGCCTGCTCCAGCGCAACGTGGCGCCGGTGCTCGCCGACCTGGTCCGCCGCTTCGAAACGGCCCCCACGGCTGCCACCCGCGCGGTCGTCCTGGACAAGTTCGAATTCTGGCTGGGTCTGGACGAGCCCGCGGCGGTCCGGCTTTACACGCACGATCCCGCCAACGCGGCGCCCTACATCCTGCGGCACATTCCGTCGCGCTGGGGCTGGGGCGGCGAACAGCGCGTGCTCTGGGATTCGCTCTTCGACCTGGCGAGGAAGCGCGGCGACCATTCCTTCGCGATGCGGCTCTACCGCCGGCAAGTTCCCCTGGATCGCTGGGAGGCCGATGCAAGCGCGCTTTGCCATTCCACAAAAGACGCGGCCAGCCTGTGCGCCCGGCTCGACGAGCAGCACCCGGAAGGGTGGGGCCTCGAGCTCGGCGCGAAGGTTTTCCGTCTGGTGGAATCGCGCGGGCGCGACATCGTGCCCTATGTGCTCAAGCACCTCAAGGACATCTGGCCGCGGTGGTTCGCCCAGGACGGATACGCCAAGCTGCTCGACCGGTCTTACGCCGAGGGCTGGTGGGACCTGTGGTCAGGGCTATTGCGCGTTGCGCCAAGCCCGAGGACTGGAACAAGGTCGTCCGCCAGTTGGTCGCCGACCGCACGCTGCCCGAGGCCGAGATCAAGCGGCGCTTGCTGCTCTTGACCGGCGTCGGCCGTGAGTGGAACTTCGGCGGGTTCAGCATGGCCCAGGTTCAACAGCTCGATGACGAGACCGCGCTGGCCCTGTACGCGCGATTCCCCGATCTGGTGCGCGGGCCGTTCAAGCTGCACCTGCAAACCGGTTTCCGGACGTCATTTCCCAAACTCATTCGCCGCGTGGTCGGCAACGATGATGAGACCCTCGTGGACTTTCTGGCCAGCCGCGTGATCAACCGGAGCAAGGTGTACTGGGAGCAGGGCAAGCCGCTCGAGGACCTCGTGCCCCTGGCCGAATACTTCGAATTGCTCCGGGATCGCGACCCTGCTCTCTTCGCCAGCCGGGCCGCCAATGTTCTCACCCAGGTCCCGGCGTACACGATTCTGCGATACGATCAGACGATTCGCGAAAATCGCCTGGCGCGACTGTTACTGGAACGGTCGCTGGAGGGCTTCTTGAGCGACCCCAGGGCGCTCTGCGACCTGATCGAAGCCTCGGAAATCCATGTGCAGCATCTGGCTTATCGCGTGCTCGGGCTCGATGACGACCAAGCCCGCGCGGCGGCGGCCGCCAATCTCGACATCCTGATCGGCACGTTGCTGCGCCCGCTGCAACGAAGGACGCGCCTGGCCGCATTCGGGGCCCTTGCCAACGCCTGCACGTCGGTGACCTACGCGCGCCGCATTCTCGGGCGAGCTCGCGACGCACTGGCTCTGCCCGATCAGAAATATCCCAAGGAGCAACTGCTCGGGCTGATCGGGACGATCCTCCACCGCTGGCCCGAGCTGAGGTCGACGAACGAGGCGCCTGTCATCTACCGGCGCAAGGAGGCGGTGGCATGATCCCGGTCATGGTGGATTATGCTTCGCCGAGCGTCTTCGAATCGACCCGCGATGCCGCGATCGTCGGCCTGGCCGCCAACGCGCGCCGGCCGGTGCGGTTCCACGGCCGCGTCGCCCAGAATCTCTTCCCCCTCCGAATCGCCCTCCGCGCCCTGGGCGAGGTCATCTGGTCCGACGATGCGTGGTACGGCGGCGGAGCGCTCCTGGATCCGGTCGTGACGGTGCATCCCGACCGGCTCTTCTTCGAGGCATTCAGCCAGGACCAGAGCGCTTACGGCCTGTTGATCGTCGATCCGGCGATTTTCGAGACCGAGGGCGATTTGCGCACGGGCACGACCAATGTGGATTTCACGGCGTGGCTCTGGGCTGCGCTGGGCGAGATGCGGTCCAGCCGGCAGACCTGGTTTCGCGTGGAGGCGGGCGGGTTCGAGGTGCGCACCGTGGGCGCGGGCGGGCGATTCGAACAGAAAGTGGAGCTGCCCGATGCCTGGGTGCGCGGGTTTCTTCAATTGCAAGGCGCAATGGCCCTGCCCGGGACGCGGGTGCACTGCCGGCCGGTCGATCTGCTCGCCGCCATTCGCTTCCTGCGGTTCACCAAAGCGCGAGTTTCGCCGCGGGCCTTGCGCTACGAGTTCGAGCCGGACCGGCCGGTAAGCCTGGTGCTCGAGCCGTGGGAGCATCCGATCACGCTGCGAGACGCCGACCACCATTACACCGAGCCGCGCACCATTCGCACCTGGGGCCGGCGGCGGCTGCGGTTGATCGAGCCGCTCTTGCCTTTCGCGGAATCGGTGGAGATCTACCTGAAGGGCCGGGCACTGCCGAGCTTTTACGCCGTCAAGCTCCCCGGCATGACCTTCGTGCTGGGCCTCACGGGCTGGACCAGCCAGAGGTGGACCGAGACCGCAAGCTTCGATCTGTTGACCAGCGGCGGCGCCGAAGATTCGGGTCAGGTAAAGCGCGCCGGCGACTGGTTGGCCGCGCGGTACGTCGCGGCCGAGGACGAGCTCAGCGCGGCGCTGGGAATCACCAAGGAACTGGCCGCGCGCCTCCTGGAGCGGCTGTGCAAGCAGGGCAAAGCCGTCTACGACGTCGAATCGCGCCGCTTCCGGTACCGTGAGCTGTTCGAGGTGCCGATCGACGAAGCGCAACTTTACCCGCCGGACGTGCGCCGGGAGCGGGTGCAGGCGTTGCTCGGCCAGGGACGCGTCAACGTGAAGTCGGCCGTGCCGCGCGAGACCGTGAAAACCAAGAAGCTCAAAACGCCCTATGGAACCATTACACGGCAGGTGATCTACCGCGACTGGCAGATCTCGGGCTCGGCCGGGGACCAGATTGCCGTCGAGATCGTGGTCAACGACGAGGGGCGGTTGTTATTCGGGACCTGCACTTGCACTTTTTCAAGGACAACTTGCTGAACAAGGGCCCATGCGAGCACCTGGCGGCCCTGCTTGCGGCCAGCGCGCCTTGCGCAGGGACCTGCCGACTTCGGAACCGGCGCCCGAGGCCGGCGGACAAGCGAAGCCGACCTCAAGCCAAGCCGCTGGAGAGGATACCGACATTGGCTAACGCCGCAGATTCGCAGCCACGGGATCGGGCGGCAGAGCCCCTTCCTACAGCGTCGCGGCGGATCAGCACGCGCATTTGTAGGAGCCGGCTCCATCCGGCGATCCCAAAGAGCGTCGCGGCGGATCAGCACGCGCATTTGTAGGAGCCGGGTCCGTCCGGCGATCCGAGGATGCGCGCGTCGTGCGGAGATGTTTGGCGGGAAGAATCCTACGCTTTTTCCGGGACTTCGCCCGGAAAAAGTGGCCCCTGCGGGGAAGCCGGCAGTCGGGAGACCTTCGGTCCGGCAGCGGGCGGGGTCAGGAGACCCACGCCCAACATCGACAACAAGTTGTCGATGCGCGGCACTGAAGGGCCTAAGGCGCATCACGCAGCGCCGACGCGGCTGCTTCCTGGAATGCCCGCCTGACTTCGGAAGCATCGGAGTTGGGAAAGTCGGCCCGCTGAACCATGAGGATGTAGATTCGCTTCTTTTGCGGGTCGATCCACGCCTGCGTGCCGTACGCGCCTCCGTGACCGAATGATCCGGGCGAGAGCATGGCGGTCACGCCTTGCGGCTGGCGGATCACGCACCAGCCCAGCCCCCAGCCGTTTCCCTCGGTGAAACCGGTCTTGAGCTCGCCGGTTTGAATCGTGGTCATCAACTTCACCGACTCGGGTTTGAGGTAGCGCTTGCCGTCGAGCTCTCCGCCATTCAAGACCATCTGGCAAAACCGTGCGTAGTCAGGCGCCGTGGAGAAGAGCCCGCCGTTGGCCGCCGGGAAGCGGTCGCGACTGGTCGGTGCCTTGCCGTAAAGGATGAAGTTCTGCGTCGGCTCGAGCTCGCCCTTGCGAGTCCGGCGATACGGTGTCACAAGCCTTTCTAGCTGCTTGTCGGCGAGATAGAAGGTCGTGTCCTTCATTCCCAGGGGACCGAAGAGCCTTCTCTCGACAAATTCGTCAAAAGGCTCGCCCGAGGCAACTTCGACGATTCGCCCCGCTGTGTTGATCCCCGACTGGCAGTAGACCCACTTCGTGCCAGGCTCGAATGCAAGCGGCCTCGCGACATATAGCGGTATCAGTCCGGCCAGGTTCTTGATCCCGCGGGCCTCACCGGGCGAGACCTCGCCCATCCCGGATGTGTGCGTGAGCAGGTGGCGGATCAAGAGCGGCGCCTCCTTGCCGCCGGTGGTCTTGAGGCCCTTGAACTCCGGCAGGTACTTCTCGACCGGATCATCAACCGACAGCCTGCCCTCATCCTGAAGCATGAGAATGGCCGTGCCGGTGATCGGCTTGGTCATCGAGGCGATCCAGAAGATGCTGTCGCCGCGCATCGACTTGTGAGCCGCAATGTCCGCCTTTCCGATGGCGTCCAGGTGAACGATCCGGTCGGGCGTCGCCACCAGAGTTACGGCGCCTGCGACTTCACGGTCCTCAACGAACGGGCGGAGCCGCTCGCTGATCGAGGAAATCGCAGCCTGCGTATCACGCGGTGGGGAGTCCGGTCGAGCGCTCGTGGCGACAGCCGTTGCGAGCAGCGGCAGAGCGGCGATGGCCACGGTGCGGATTGAGACGGCACGGTTCGGCACGTTGTACACCTCTCTGTAATCGTTGCCTGAGGGTTCCATGGTCGCCTGAAACTTCGCGCCGCGGCCGAGCCGCGCCAGCGTGAGCGTTTAACCCGGAGCCAACGGCGACGGCGTTCGCTTTTCCTGTCAGAACGGTCGCCGTCGGCTCATGGTTAACCCGGAGCCAACGGCGACGGCGTTCGCTTTTCCTGCCAGAACGGTCGCCGTCGCCGTTGGCCCGGGCATAACCAGCGCCGGCTCCCAGGTTGACACATCGTGTCGGTTCTTGACAAGGAGCCACCTCGGGCCGATAACAAGATCAGAGGCCCGGCGGGGTCGCAACCAGCCGAGAATGCCGCGGTGTTTCGCCGCGGCGGCAAATTAGCGGCATGACATCGCCACGGTTCCCACGTACGAAACGTGGGAGGCCATGAGTCCAGAGCCTTGCAAGTGGTTGCCGCCGGGCCTTTCCTTTGCCTTTGCTTTCCCTTCGTGTCTCCGCAGCGTCGCTCTCGAGTCGCCGATGGCTTTCTGGACCTGGCTCTGGCAACGCTTCGTCAAGAAGCCCGTCACGCGCGACGTGGTGCGTCTCGAGTCGTCCGGGTCGGACGTGGACATTGTCACCGAGGTCGTGGATACCTCCGGCGGGCCTCTCAAAGCCGGCCACCGCCGCCGCGCGACCCGCGATCCGCGGCTCTTGCCCAAGAAAAAGCCGGCGCTCTCGGTCTACCGGCACCATGGCAAGCGCACGAAGGTGATGGAAGCCGGCCTGGCGAACCGGCTTTTCTCGGCCAGCATGCGGACCCGCAACCGCGAGATTCGCGACCTGCTTGCCGACCTGGAGCAACTGGGCCGCTACGGCCTGCCGGTCTGGCGCAACGAGGAGGAGCTGGCCGCGGCACTCGGGCTCTCGGTCGGGCGGCTGCGATACTTCTCGATCCACCGGATGCGAGAGCGGGCCTGCCACTACGTGACCTTTGCCATCCCCAAGCGCAAGGGCGGCGAGCGCCTGATCATGGCGCCGAAGCGAGAGCTCAAGAAGATCCAGCGCCAGCTCCTCCACCTGCTTGTCGGCCGGCTGCCGAGGAGCCCCCAGGCCCACGGGTTTGTGCTCGATCGCTCGGTGCGGACCAATGCCGAGCCCCACCGCGGCCGCCGTGTTCTCTTGCAGCTCGACCTGGCCGATTTTTTTCCGAGCGTCCATGTGGGCCGCGTCTGCGGCTTCCTGGTCTCCCTGGGCTACGGCTATACGGTCGCACAGACCTTGGCCATCTTGATGACCGAAGCCGAGCGCCAGCGGGTCGATATCGACGGGCAGGTTTATTTCGTGCCAGTCTCATCGCGTTACTGCGTGCAAGGTGCCCCGACGAGCCCCGGCCTGTGCAATGCCCTGCTCTTGCGACTGGACCGGCGCTTGAGCGGACTGGCGCGGCAATTTGGCTTTACCTACACGCGCTACGCCGACGATCTGACCTTCTCGGGCGACGACCTGGATGCGGTCCACAAGCTCCGCGCGGCCGCCGAGTTCATCGTGCGCGACGAGGGCTTCCAGGTCAATCGCGCCAAGACGAGAATCAGCCGCCGCTCGGTGCGCCAGGTTGTCACGGGCGTCGTGGTCAACGACGTCGTGGGCCTCTCCCGCCAGGAGCGCCGCCGCCTGCGGGCTGCCATCCACCAGCTTGGACGCGCGACGGACCCCGCGCGGCGTGAGGAAATCGAGGCTCGATTACGCGGCAAGCTGGCGTATCTGCATATGCTCAACCCGGCCCAGGCGGCCAAGCTCATGGCGCGATTGCCGGGATCAACAGGTCCCGCCTCGGCCCCTTAGCGGCCGCTCTGCGGTCTCTGGCTCCTGCTCCCATGGCGCTGGCCAAAATATCTGTCGCCTTTCGCCGAGCCAAAAACGACTTTTCCGGGAGCCGATTCGCGTCCCGATCCTCGGGAGAGCGCTGGGGTGAGCGGCCAGTTGTTTGATCGGCCAGTGGACCACCTCCGACAAGGACGGTAAGGTATACAACGTAACCACGATGAAGCCGAAGGCGAAGTGACCAGCAGCTTGGTACGAACCCCGATCCACGCGCATCAGAACCGCAACGGCACGTCGCGGATTTCGCGATGATCCGGCTCGGGAACCCGCCCATGAGTTCAGGTAGCTCGTTGCCCGAACGGACTCGTCTTCAGGAGGCACGAGATGCCCAAGTCCAAAGCTAACGTCAAGGAGGTCAATTGGCTCCCCGAACCGGAGCACCATGACTACGCCGCAGCCGAGTCTTACCTCACACTTCTGTTTAATCCGAGCCGCGTCACGGAGCTGGTTTCCAAGCTTAGGTCGGAGCCTGTCGAAAAGTTCATGGCGAAGGACATATTTCGAGCATCTCGACTTTCGTTGCTGGGAGTGAGCAATCTTCACGTGGAGAAGGATCGGAAGAAAATCAGGAAGGGAATGGCTCTATCCCCGCTGCTCTTGGTACGGGACGAGCAGATCGGAACTGTGGTCATCGCAGACGGTTATCATCGCCTTTGCGCGATCTACGAATTCGATGAAGATGCATGGATTTACTGCAAGATCGTCTGACTTCGGGGGGCAAGGGCACGGGCGGTGCCTGTTAAAGAGGCTTCGGGCGGATACCAAGAAACTACGCGTTACGATGTCGATTTCGAGAGTGTCGTGACGACGTACTCATGGTCGCGATTCTTGCCCGTTGTAGTCTCGACCGAAACGGAGATAACCCATGCGTCCGAAGTCCAAGATTTCGCCATGTTTGTGGTTTGACCAAGAAGCCGAGGAAGCCGCCGGGTTCTACACGGCGATCTTCCCGAATTCCAGGATCGTCGGCATCACGCGCTACAAGGACGCCGGGCGTGAGGTCCACGGAAAACCCGCGGGAACTGTCATGACCGTGTCGTTTGAACTGGACGGTCAGCCGTTCACGGCGCTCAATGGCGGCCCCCACTTCAAGTTCAATGAGGCCATTTCTTTCCAGGTCGATTGCGAGACGCAGGAGGAAGTGGACTACTACTGGGAAAAGCTCGGCTCCGGCGGGGATGAGAAAGCCCAACAGTGCGGCTGGCTCAAGGACAAATACGGTGTTTCCTGGCAGGTTGTACCCACCGTCTTGGGAGCGCTTCTTAATGACCCCGATCCCGAGAAGTCGCGACGCGCGATGGACGCGATGCTTCAAATGAAAAAGCTCGACATCGCGGAGTTGCAGGGGGCGCGCGGGGAGTAGGCACACCGGGACGGCACGCGCGAAGCCTGCCTCTGCAAACCCAGTCGGATGGAACGAGTCCATGGCTTCTCGAGGGGGACCCCGCCATCCGCTGGCAAACGCAGCGCGACTTGGTCGGGACGGCCGAACGCACCGTCGAGCGAGAGCGGACCAAGGTGGGCCGCGACGGCTGGGGGGCTTGTTCGCTCGCCAACGACTTGCAGCTCGCGACTGGCAACGAAGAGCAGCTCGCTGTAGAATTCGGCTTCGCGAGCTCGCAAAGCGGAGGAGGGCGCGATTCCGGCGCCTCGAATTCGCCAGGCGTGCGCGCAAACTCGATGCAACTGGTTGTTTGATGAACGATCAGGAGAAGCGGCCGATGTTGCGGTACAAGGCCGGTTATAAATATGTCGACGGCGGTGTCCACGCACAGGTGCTCGACTTCCGCGCTGCCATCACCTGTGCCGGCGACTTGGCTGAGGCTCGGCGACTGCTGGGGATCGCCTTGGTTGACGCGGCCGAGGCAGCGGTGGAATCCGGACAACCCCTGCCGGTGCCCGACTCGGAGGTCTTCGACGCGGCAACATACCAGGAGCGAGAGGTCCGGCGAGCTATCGAGGAGGCCGAATCGTGACGAATGCATCGCGTTACATCAAGGTGGTGGAGTGGTCGGAAGAGGACGGTGCGTTCGTCGGTCAATGCCCCGGGATCATCGGCCCGTGCTGCCACGGGCCCGACGAGGTTGACGTGTACCGCGAATTGTGCGCGATCGTCGAGGAGTGGGTCGAACTCGCCCGCCAAGACGGACGACCGCTCCCCCCGCCGACCGCCGGGACGGGAGCCGCGCAGAAGATTGCCTAACAATACGGCGAGGGAGACTACATGGCCACTGCCACAGTCAAACTTGATCTTCCGCGTGAAGATGCCAAAAGTTTGCGAACTGCTGAGATCTCCAATTAACAATCGCCAGGTCGGCCCACGTTCGCTCACCTGAGAGCGAGATCAAGCAGGTCGCAACTGGCAAGGAAGAGCGATTGCCTGTAAAATCAAATCGGTAACGTGCCGGCACCCGGCTGTTTTGCCCGCCTCAAATTCCGCACCAGATCGCGATGACCGCGCGACGGCGGAGTGGGGCGACCGATTTGTCCCTCCTCGGCATCGGGAGCCGCAACCTCATGCGGATCAGTCACCATCGCGTCGCTGAGTGCACCCGCGGAACGGATCGCGCAAGCGTACGTCAGGCTTTCCAGCCTGACGTCAGGCTGAAAAGCCTGACCGCCCGCATCCGTTTCTCCAGGGTCCCGCCACGCTGGATTGCCGCGCTCGTGTTCGTGCTGGCTCTGTCCGCGACGGCATCGCTGCCCGCAATTGCCCAGGTTCCGCCGGACCACGCCGCCAAGATGCAGCGTGGGATCGAGCTCTTCAAGGCCAAGGTCCGTCCGATCCTGGTCACGCATTGCCTCGACTGCCATGGCGGCAAGGCGATCAAGGGAGACCTTGACCTCTCCGATCGCAAGCCGCTCCTGGAGAGCGGCACGATCGACGGGGGCGGCACCAAATGCCGGCTGTATGCGCTCGTATCACATGCAGAGAAACCCCACATGCCCCAGAAGGCCCCGAAGCTCCCCGATTCGGCGATCGCCGACATCGCCGCGTGGATCGATCTGGGAGCGCCGTATGACCGCGCGCTGATCGACCGGAAGCCCGCGCAGGCAGCGCAGGCGCCGAGCCACACAGCCGAGGAACGCAGCTTCTGGTCGTTGCGGCCGCTTCAGGCGGCGGCCCCGCCGCGCGTGACGAACGAGGCGTGGGTCAAGACGACCGTCGATCGCTTCGTCCTGGCCAAGCTCGAGGCCAAGGCAATCGCTCCCAACGGACCGGCCGGCCGCCGCGTGCTTTGCCGCCGGCTCTATTTCGACGTGACCGGCCTGCCGCCGCATCCCAACGACGTCAACGCGTTCGTCAACGACCCCGATCCCGATGCCTACTCGGCGCTCGTCGACCGCTTGCTCGATTCGCCTCAGTATGGCGAGCGATGGGCGCGGCACTGGATGGACCTGGCCCGCTTTGCCGAGTCGCACGGCTACGAGCAGGATTACGACCGGCCCTACGCGTACCATTATCGCGACTTCCTGATCTGGGCATTCAACCAAGATATGCCGTTTGACCAGTTCGTGCGCTGGCAGATCGCCGGCGACGAGTTGGCGGCGGACGACCCGCATGCCATGGCCGCGACCGGCTTTCTGGGCGCAGGCGCATTTCCGACGCAGCTCACCGAAGCCGAGTTTGAATCGGCCCGGTACAACGAGCTCGACGACATGGTCTCGACCACCGGGTCGGCGATGCTCGGTCTCTCGGTCGGCTGCGCCCGCTGTCACGACCACAAATACGACCCGATCCCGTCGACTGACTACTACCGCCTGGCCGCCGTTTTCACGACGTGCATCCGCAGCGAGATCGACCTGAAGCCCGCGGGCGGTGCCAGGGCGGTCAAGGTGCAGGTGACGGCCGAGGGGTTCCCGCACACCAAGCACCACGCCGATGAGCGCGGTTTTCCGCACTTTTATCCCAAGACATTTGTGCTGGCTCGCGGCGACGTCAACCAGAAGAAGGCGGAGGCCGTTCCGGGCTTTCTGCGCGTGCTCGAGCGCGACGGCCGGGACGAGAGCTACTGGAAAGTCGAGCCGCAGCCGTCAGCCAGGCCGCGGTCGAGCTATCGCCGCTCGGCGCTCGCGCGATGGATCACCGACGCCGACTACGGCGCCGGCCAGCTTGCGGGGCGGGTGATCGTCAACCGCCTCTGGCAGCACCACTTCGGCCGCGGGATCGTGGCCACGCCCAACGACTTCGGCTTCCAGGGAGAACGACCCACCCATCCGGAATTGCTCGACTGGCTGGCCGCCGACCTGATCGGGCACGGCTGGACGCTCAAGCGCATGCACCGCCTGATTCTCAAGAGCGCCGTCTATCAGGAAGAGAGCCGGTTCGACGCCGAGCGGGCCAAGGTCGATCGCGAGAACCTGCTGCGCTGGCGGTGGACGCCGCGGCGGCTCGAGGCCGAGCCTATTCACGACGCGATGCTCGCGGTGGCGGGCCTGCTCGACCTGTCCATGTTCGGGCCCGGCACGCTCGACCCCAACATGTCCCGCCGCGCCGTGTATTTTCAGATCAAGCGCAGCCAGCTCATTCCGATGATGATGCTCTTTGACTGGCCCGAGCACCTGGTGAGCATCGGCCAGCGCAGCACCACCACGACGGCGCCGCAGGCGCTGTCGTTCATCAATAGCGAGCTCGGCCGCCGCTGCGCAAGCGGCCTGGCCGCGCGGCTGCCGGTGAATACGCCCGCGGCGACGACGAGCGCCGCGTACCGCCTGGCGTATGGCCGGCTGCCGACCGAAGCCGAATCCCGGATCGCGTCGGAGTTCCTCAGGCGCCAGGCCGACCGCTACCGCGGCGACGGCCGCCCCGACCCCGACCGGCTCGCCCGGGTCGATCTGGCCCAGGCGATTATGAGCATGAGCGAGTTTCTTTATGTTCCTTGAAATAGCCGTCACGCTCCGCGTGACGGTCCTCCGGCGTGTGGAGTGTGGCGATATATTGCGAAATTGGGACATCACGCGGAGCGTGATGACTACAACGTAGCCATCACGCTCCGCGTGACGGTCCTCCGGGGGGTGGAGTGTGGCGATATATTGCGAAATTGGGACATCACGCGGAGCGTGATGAGTACACGGGAGACGGCCATGCTGACGCGGCGGCAACTGTTGCAAAAGGCTGGTGGCGGGTTCGGGATGATCGGGCTGGCGGCGCTCTTGCAGTCGGAGGGACTGGTTGACGTCAACACGGCCGCGCGCGGCGGCGAGTCCGATCTTAAAGGCGTCGCGGCCAACCCGATGGCCGCGCGGCCGCCCCATTTTCCGGCCAGGGCCAGGCGGGTCGTCTGGATCTTCGTCAATGGCGGCCCCAGCCCCGTCGATACCTGGGACTACAAGCCCGCCCTGGCCCGCTGGGACGGCAAGTCGATCAAGCAGTTCGACCCCGATTTCAAGAACACGACCGGCTTCTTCAAGGACGCGGTCGGCGGGCTCATGAAGTCGCCGTTTGCATTCACGCCGCGCGGCGAGTGCGGCAAGATGGTCTCGGAGATCTTCCCGCACCTGGGCAAGCACGTCGACAAGATGGCGTTCATTCACTCGGCCTTTTCCGAGTCAAACAACCACAGCCCCGCGCTCTTCATGATGAACACGGGGTTTCCGCGCATGGGGTATCCGTGTGTCGGCTCGTGGGTGACTTACGGCCTGGGCAGCGAGAGCCAGAACCTGCCCGGCTTCGTCGTGATGAGCGACCCGCGCGGCCGGGGATTGCCCAAGGGGCACGCCGCCAACTGGGGCGCGGCGTTCCTGCCTGGCGTGTACCAGGGGACCCACCTCCGGCCGACCGGGATGCCGATCGACAACCTCGAGCGGCCGAAGGTCATGAACGACGGCGAACAGCGCGGCGAGCTCGACTTGATCCACCGGCTGGGCGAATTGCACCGCGACCGCTTCGCCGCCGAATCGGACCTGACGGCGCGGATCGAGAGCTTCGAGCTGGCTTACCGGATGCAGTCGGCCGCGCCCGAGGCCATCGATGTCGATCGCGAGCCCGCGCACATCAAGACGCTCTACGGCCTGGACGATCCCCGCTGCGATCACGTCGCCCGGCAGTGCCTGACGGCAAGGCGGATGATCGAGCGTGGCGTGCGCTTCGTCCAGATCTACTCGGGCGGCATGGAGAATCAGCTCTCGTGGGACGGTCACGCCGACATCAAGGGAAACCACGCGCAGTTTGCCGGTGAGACCGACAAGCCGGTCGCCGGCCTGCTCGCCGACCTGGAACAGCGTGGACTCCTGGACGAAACGCTGGTGATCTGGGGGGGCGAGTTCGGGCGGCTGCCGATCGCCCAGACCGGCGCCAAGCCGGGCCGCGACCACAACCCGCACGCGATCACGTTCTGGCTGGCCGGCGGCGGGACCAGGGGAGGCACGAGCTATGGTGCGTCCGACGAGCTCGGCTACCACGCGGTGGACAACCGCGTTCCCATCAACGACCTCCACGCGACGATTCTTCATCTGCTTGGCCTCAACCACGAGCACCTGACATTCAAATACAACGGCCGCAATTTCCGCCTGACCGACGTCGCCGGCAAGGTCATCCGGCCAATTCTCGCGTGAGCAACGCGAACGAATGAGAACTGTTATTGGAATCGTGTTGCCGCCGATTCGCCCTGGCAGGCCCCCCTGGGTAGAATGAGGCTACCGCCTGGAGGCGACTAATGAGCGTACTTCACGAAGTCGAAAAACAACTGGAAGCACTCACGCCGGCTGAGAAGGCTCAGGTCCTGCAGTGGGTGGCGCGCGATCTGGGTGACGCCTTTCCCGGAATCGAAGGCCGGCCGGGTGTGTGCGGCGGAGCACCGTGTATCGTGCGGACACGAATTCCCGTATGGGTTTTGGAGCAACTGCGCCGGTTGGGCACGAGCGAGGCCGAATTGCTCCGGAGTTACCCTACACTGCGCCGAGGATCTGGCCAACGCCTGGGCGTACGTCCGCGCTCACCGCCAGGAGATCGACCGCGAAATCCTCGAGAACGAAGAGGCGTGACTGGTGGCGAGACTCTACGCCGACGAGAACTTTCCAGTTCCTGTGGTGGAAGAGCTCCGTTCACTCCGCCATGACGTGCTGACTTCGCATGAAGCCGGGAGATCAGGTCAAGGAGTCAGCGACGAACAGGTTCTGGACGACGCTATCCTCGAGCAACGCGCGGTCCTGACACTGAATCGAAAACACTTTTCCCCGCGACCGCGTCGCATTCCTGAAGTAGAGCGGCTGAGAGGTTCAGGCGCATCATTCCATCTCCGCATTCGAGGCTCCACTCATCTCCAAGCATTGGGGAATCGCACATCGGCCGATCGGGATCGGCGGAGAGCAGGGACGGCGCCATGAAGTGCTGGCCTTGACCAGCAAGTCCAAGCGCACGCGTTGCTGCTCATGTTGTCACGGCGTGCGCCTCGGTAATGATTTCCCTCCCTTGCGAGCGACCATCCCATCTCCCCCCCTTGCTAAGGGGGGGCCAGGGGGGGTGATCCCGGCACTACCAAGCGCAAGGCGCACAACGGCACTTTTCACCCACCTCGCCGTGCCAGATACACGCGCGGCGATCGCTGGGAACTGCATTCACGATTCGACCAGCGGACGTTAGGCTTGTTTCATCAAGCCGACTCGACTCAGGACCGCGTGCGGAATGTCACGTACGAGGGCAATTGGCCGCGTTCGCTACCGGCGAGCCGGCGCCGCGGTTCGTAGTAAATTCTTTCTCGAAGAGATCTCCGCAGGATGCGCGCATCTTGGGATCGCCGGACAGAGCCGGCTCCTACAAGAGACGGGTTCCGCGCGGCGATTTGTGTAGGAGGGGGCTCTGTCCCCCGATCCGTTGGTTGCGGCTCCGCCGCGTTGGGCGCTGCGCAACAAGACGCGCCCGGAGAGCCGAAGAATGCTTACTTTCCACCGCCACCGGGTTCTCCTCATCTGAAGTGAACCCTGCCCGCGAGACCGGAGACGTGCAACGCCTGGCCGATAGCTCATCGGTTTGCCAGACGCGTTGCTCATGGGTCATACTCGGTGGGATGACGTCTCGCCTCGGGCCGGCCTGCCGATGATCCTCTTGTCAGTGAGTTCGCGAGACTTCATCCAGAGGACCGGCTCGCAGCCCTGGACGTTACCCGGCGGCGGTGGGAAAAGTAAACAGTGATCCGGAGATCAGACGTGCCATTCTTCGCTGGCTTGACGTGAGCGGGACCGAGGTCACGGAAGTCGGAGCGAATGAGCTACAGCGGACTATGCCGGGCTTAACGATCGCGGCTGGAAACTGATCCAAGATCGCGGCGAGGACTGGAGAGCCGTGTGACAGACGGAGATGGCGTTTCTGGAGCTTTACCGCTGAATCACAGTTGGGACCTTGAATGGTCCAGCAGTCGCTGACATCTACGAGTCGCCGAGACCCGGAGGTGATGCGTAACAATGGTCACCCCGGCGGCCTGGAATGATCGGTCCCGGATTGTTTTGGGCGCATCGGCTGAACTACCAACGAGACTTTCCACTCGCGCCTTCGCCCAGCGGTATCAGCTATGCTGTGGTCCAGAGAAATCCGGTTCCTGGTACAATCCGGGTATGAGTGCGATCACTGGCAGACGGAACCGCGTCGGCTTCACCATCAGGGTCGTGGCGGCCCTGGGTATGCTCGGGGCCGTCGCGGCGTCATTCGCCGTCAAGTCTGCTCGTCGCGCCGCGCCCCCCGTCGCCGCTTTGCCGCCTCCCAGTTCTTACCAGGAAAAGAAACCGATCGACACCGGCGGCTTCACCGCGGTCTTGCCGGGACTCGAGCGCTGGAAGGATAACGCATCACTCGAGGAGATCAGCCAGGTCTTCCGCAACGTCGGCTTCCGCAACATCGAGCGGATTGACCGCAACCTGGCGCGGCCCGGCCTGTCCGATCAGCACCGGATCGTGTTCATGCTCACCAAGGCCGCGCTCTTCAACTACGAGGGCGATACCAACCACGCTTACGAGATGCTGGAAGAGGCCCGCAAGTGGCTCGACGGCAAGGGCGAGCTCGCCGGCCGCTGGCTCTATACCGTGATCTATTTCCAGGGCGTGACGGCGCTACGGCGCGGCGAGAACGACAATTGCATCATGTGCCGGGGTGAGAGCTCGTGCATTTTTCCGATCGCGCCTGCGGCCGTTCACACCAATCCGCTCGGCTCGCGGCTGGCGATCGAAAAATTCACCGAGTATCTCGCGCAGTTTTCCCGACGACCTGGCCGTGCGCTGGCTGCTCAATCTGGCCCACATGACCCTCGGTGAATACCCCGGCCAGGTCAACTCGCGATACCGGCTGACGTTCGATCGTTTTCTCCACTCGGAATTCGACATCGGCAAATTCCGCGATGTGGGCGCGATCGTGGGCGTCAACCGCTTCAACCAGTCCGGCGGGGCGGTCATGGACGACTTCGACGGCGACGGCCTGCTCGACCTGGCCGTCACCGCGATCGACCCGACCAAGCCGATGGCCTATTACCGTAACCGAGGCGATGGAACGTTCGCGGACCAGAGTGAGCCGGCGGGAGTCACCGACCAGCTAGGCGGCCTGGTGTGCTATCAGACCGATTACAATAACGACGGCCGCCTGGACCTCTTCATCCCGCGCGGAGCATGGTTCCCCCACCCCGTCCGGCCGAGCCTGCTGCGCAACGACGGCGGGGGCCGATTCACCGATGTCACCGCCCTGGCGGGCCTGCTGACGCCGCTCAATTCCAACGCCGCCGCCTGGGCCGATTACGACAACGACGGTTTGCTCGACCTCTTCATCGGCTGCGAGCGCCAGGCCCACCGGCTGTATCATAACCAGGGGAACGGCACCTTCGCCGAGATCGCAGCCAGGGCCGGAGTCAACCAGAAGGACGGCCAGTTCTGCAAGGGTGTCGCCTGGATCGATTACGACAACGACCGTTTTCCCGACCTGTTCCTCAACTATCTGGGTGGGACGGCCCGCCTGTTCCACAACAACCGCGACGGGACATTCACCGACACGACCGAGCCCATGGGCATCGACGGGCCGTTCGCCGGCTTTTCGTGCTGGGCCTGGGACTACGACAACGACGGCTGGCTCGACATCTGCGCCCCCAGCTACGACCTCACGCTCCAGGACGTGGTCAAAGGGCTGATCGGCCGCGAGCACGCGCGCCATACCAACCGGCTGTTCCACAATCGCAAGGGGCAAGGCTTCGAGGACAAGAGCCAGGAGGCCGGACTGGACATGGTCTTCGCCGCCATGGGCACCAACTTCGGCGACTTCGACAACGACGGCTGGCTCGACATGTACTTGGGCACCGGCGACCCCAACCTCGCGACCCTGGTTCCCAACCGTATGTTCAAGAACATAGGCGGCGCCCGGTTCGCCGAGATCACCGCCTCCAGCCGCACCGGCCACTTGCAGAAAGGACACGCCGTCTCCTGCGCCGACTGGGACAACGACGGCGACGTCGATATCTTCATCGAGATGGGCGGAGCGCTCAACGGCGACCAGTATCACAATATCCTGTTTCAAAACCCAGGCCAGGGCAACAACTGGCTCAAGCTCAAGCTCGTCGGCAAGAAGACCAACCGCGCGGCCATCGGTGCCAGGATCAAGGTCGTGACCGCCGGCGAACGCCCACTGACGATCCACCGCCATGTTTCCTCCGGCAGCAGTTTCGGCGCCAACCCGCTCGAGCAGACAATCGGGCTGGCACGGGCGAATCGAGTCGCCTTGCTGGAGATCGCCTGGCCGGCCAGCGGCACCACCCAGGTCTTCCGCGATATCCCGGCCAATCGGCGCATCGAGGTCACCGAGTTTGCCCAGGATTACAGGACGCTGCCAATCAAACCGATTCCTCTGCCGGAAGGATAACTCCAGGTATGAGCTCCGCGCCAGGCGCCCTGTGTCATCCGCCGTGAAGCTCTTGCTCGGGCTGCTCCTGGCCACGTCGGCCATCGTCGCCGCCCTGACGTATTCGCGCGGGTCGGCCGCGCTGCGTCAGGCGCGGAAGGCGAAGATCGCCTACCAGCCAAGGAAGGCCATGGATACCGGCGGCTTCACCGCGCTCTTGCCAAGGCTCGCGCCGTGGCCGCCCACGGCTTCCCTTCTCGAGGTCAGCAACTCGTTTCGCGGGGCCGGCCATGCCAACATCGCGCAGCTCGACAAGATCCTGGCCCATCCCGAAGTTCCCGACGAACGGAAGATTGTTTACCTGCTGATGAAGGCCGCGCTTTATAACTACGAAGCCGAGCCGGCCCGGGCGCTCGAGGTCCTCGAGCAGACGCGGTCGTGGCTCGAGGGAAGAGACGCCGTGGCCGCGCAATGGCTCTACAGCGTCATCTATTTTCAGGGGGTGACGGCCTTGCGCCGCGGCGAAAACGACAATTGCATCGCGTGCCGGGGCGAGAGCTCGTGCATTTTCCCCATTTCGCCGGCGGCCGTGCACACCAATCCCTATGGCTCGCGGCTGGCGATCAAGCACTTCACCGAGTACCTGGACGAGTTTTCCGACGACCTGGGCGTCCGCTGGCTCTTGACCCTGGCGCACATGACGCTGGCCGAGTATCCGCGGCAGGTCGACCCCAGGTTCTTGATTCCGCTGGAGGGATTCTGCGAGCCGCAATTCGACATCGGCCGCTTTCGCGACGTGGGCCACTCCGTCGGCGTCGACCGCTTCAATCAAGCCGGCGGGGCGATCATGGATGACTTCGACGGCGACGGACTGCTCGACCTGGCCGTCACCTCGCTTGACCCCACAATGGCCATGGCGTTCTATCAGAACCGGGGTGACGGCACGTTCGAGGACCGCAGCGAGCCCGCCGGGGTCGCCGGCCAGCTTGGAGGGCTCGTCTGTTATCAGACCGACTACAACAACGACGGCCGGCTCGACATCTTCATCCCGCGCGGCGCGTGGTTCCCGTTTGCGATCCGGCCGAGCCTCCTGAGAAATGACGGCGGGCGCTTCAGCGACGTCACGGCCGAGGCGGGCTTGCTCGACCCGGTCAATTCCAACGCGGCCGCCTGGTCCGATTATGACAACGACGGCTGGCTCGACCTCTTCATCGCCTGCGAGAAGCAACCCAACCGGCTCTATCACAACCGGCGTGACGGCACGTTCGAGGAAGTTGCCGCTCGCGCGGGGGTCGACGGCAAGGACCAGGAATTCTACAAGGGCTGCGCCTGGATCGACTTCGACAACGATCGGTTCCCCGACCTTTTCGTCAACTGCATGAGCGGCCTGGCACGACTCTATCGCAACAATCGCGACGGGACCTTTTCCAATGTCAGCGGGGACCTGGAAATCGACGGCCCGCGCGGGGGCTTTTCTTGCTGGGCCTGGGATTACGACAACGATGGCTGGCTCGATATCTTCGCCACGTCTTACGACCGATCGCTCAACGACGTCGTGCGCGGCATCCTGGGCCAGACCCACCGGCGGTGCTCCAACCGGCTCTTTCACAATCGTCAGGGGACGCGATTCGAGGACAAGACGGCCGAAGCCGGCCTGGATATGGTCTTCGCCGCCATGGGGAGCAACTTCGGCGATTTCGACAACGACGGGTTCCTCGACATGTACCTGGGAACCGGCGATACCGACCCGGGCACGCTGGTCCCCAATCGGATGTTCAAGAACCTGGCCGGCAGGCGGTTCGCCGAGATCACGGTGTCAAGCGGCACGGGCCACCTGCAAAAGGGACACGCCGTCTCCTGCGCCGACTGGGACAACGACGGCGATCTCGACATCTTCATCGAGATGGGCGGCGCCATCAACGGCGACAAGTATCACAATATCCTGTTTCAAAACCCCGGCCAGGGCAACAACTGGCTCAAGCTCAAGCTCGTGGGCCGGCAGACCAACCGCGCGGCCATCGGTGCCCGGATCAAGGTCGTGACGGCCGGAGAACACCCACTGACGATCCACCGTCATATCTCCTCCGGCAGCAGCTTCGGCGCCAACCCGCTCGAGCAGACGATCGGACTGGCCAGGGCGAATCGGGTCGCGTTGCTCGAGATCGCCTGGCCGGCCAGCGGCACGACCCAGGTCTTCCGCGACATCCCGGCCAATCGGAGCATCGAAGTCACCGAGTTTGCCGCGGAGTTCAGGACGCTGGCGGTCAAAGTTGTTCCACAGCCGGAATGAACCGACAACCTTAACCAGAGCGTGCAACGTCGTCGTATCGAAATCGCGTCCCAGCCGGAAAGTGCAGGCCGAAAACGCGGGCTAGCTCGACGAGCAGAGCCTCATCATCAGGCAGGCTTCGCGTGGCGTTTCCATCGGAAGTGATCTCGGTGAGCTCGCGATTGCGCAATACCCAGCGCGACATTGGTGCCATCCGCTGCACGACCAGTGTCTTGACGAAGACCGACTCGGGATGCGTTGACGTATAATGATTGGCCACGACATAGTCGATCGGATACTGGGGCTCCAGCGTGAACGCATACAGGTCAAACCATTCATCGGGTCGCAGCGCCTGGAGGACCTTGATGTCCCCGTGGTCATCAACTCGAAATGCCCGTCCGAACTGTTCCGCCGGCTCCCTCTGGTCAAGCAGGATCGGCGAGAGCAGCCCATCCCCGCCGAAACCGACGTCGGCCAGCCATTCGGCCCCGTCAGCCGCGACGGCAAGCAGCATGTGCGACCGCGGCCGGATGTGATCGGTGCCCATCCGCACCCGAGCCGCCAGGCGGGTCACCGAAAAGCCGATGGCTTCGAGCACACCGGCAAACAGCGTGTTCTGCTCGAAACAGTAGCCTCCGCGACGCGCTGCCACCAGCTTGGCGTGCAGGCTCGCTAAATCGAGCTCGATCGACCGGCCGAGCAGGATATCGAGGTTCTCGAACGGGACATGAGTCGCGTGAGCCAGATGCAGGCCCTTGAGTGTCTGGAGGCATGGGCTGAGATCGCCCGAATAGCCGATTCGGGCCAGATAGGCATCGAGATCGAGCTTGCTCCCGGCGGGAGTGCGATCGATTTGACCGCTCATCGTTGATCGCTCCGATCGGTTTCTTGCGGCGAGGGTGCTTGAGCATAACACCTCCGAGTAGGCAGCGGGCAGTATGCAGCACGCAGTTCTCGGGTACAATTGCGGTTGGCAGAGCTCGAGCTCATTGGCACTTGCTGCTGGAGTCAGTTATGGACACAGGCACGTCGTTTGACGGCTTCGACCGGCGCTACTATTCCCTGCGGATCGTTGGCGCGATCTTTACGCTGATCGGCTTTATGCTCCTCTTGCTGGGCGCGGCGCTTCTGGCCTTCGGTCTCTACGGCCTCGCGACGGGATCCGGGGCCCAATCCGCGCCGGGCGAAAATCCCATGCTGGCGCACGCCCGGAGTACGGTGGTCCTGCCAGTGCTCCTGGGTGGGGTGCTCCCGATCATCTGGTCTATCGGCCTGATTGTCGCCGGGCTCCAGTGTGTCGCGCTGGGTGCATTTGTTCGGCTGATGATCCACATCGAAGAAAACACCCGAGCGTCGACACAGCTTCTGAAAAAGATCGCGCGGCGACTCGAGCCCAGTGAAGAGGGCGTGGGATCGATCTTCCGAGCATGAAGCCCGAGATCCGTCCGGTCACATAGTCGTTTCGTATACGTAATTCACGGACGGATGTTGCCGGGCGATCGCGCGATCGCTCATGGAACGCCGGGCGGCGAGCACGGCCGTCGCTCGGGCAACTCAGGGCATCGGGGAAAGTTGGTGGCACGCGACTCCGGAGCCGTCTTGCATCAGGCTTGGCCGCACCCGAGAAAGGAACTGCTGCCATGAGAATGGGCCTTCTCGCCGATATCCATGAGAATGTCGAAGGGCTTGCCGCGGCCATCGCTCGCTGCCGCCGCGAAGGCGTCGACCGGCTTTTGACCTTGGGCGACATCTTCGAGACCGGCGAGCGATTCGCTCGCGCTGTTGACTTGCTTCGCGAAGCTGATGTCGGGGGAGTGTGGGGCAACCACGAATTCGGCCTGTACGCGGGCCGGGGCGATTCGGTCGAGAGCATGTTCGACTGGAGGACGCTCGATTACATGCGCCTGCTCGAGCCGCGCATGGAGGTCGAGGGGGTGCTTCTGAGCCATGTCCTGCCCTGCATCGATCCCACTGACATCGAGCAGCCCTGGTATGTCGAGCGCGCCCCGCTCACCGCGAGTGCCGCCGCCCCGCACTTCGCCGCGTTTCCCCACCGCAGGATGTTTGTCGGGCACTTCCACCGCTGGCTGGCCGTGACGCCCGCCGGCGCCCGGCCATGGTCCGGCGATCGACCGCTTGAATTCAACCACCAAAAGCGCTACCTCGTGGTCGTCGCCGCCGTCTGCGACGGCTGGTGTGCGATCTATGACACCGACTCGGACGTGTTGACGCCGTGCGACCTCCGTCACGAGCTGCCGCGAGAAGCCAATGGGCGCACGAGGATTCGAACCTCGGACCTCACCCTTATCAGGGGTGCGCTCTAGCCACCTGACATTCCCTTTTGAGCCGCTGGCGTTCAGCCTAACCCATTGCCACAAAAGGATTATACACCCGGTCGGTCGAGATTGCAACGTCTTGCATTACCCCACAAATTTTTGCAAGATATTGGGGTATTTTCGACCAACGGGGGTAGTGATTCGGGGTTAGTTTAGGGATGGCTGCGCACATGGAAACTGGCCGCTAGCGCGCACGAAAACACTCCCAGGCCGACCATCTGGCCCCCGATGACTTTAGCCGATTAGTGCCAGATCTAGCTGCAACACTGCTAATCCGGGAATGAGGACAAATCATGAGGAAGGCCGATGCCCACGCTTGCGCAATAAACGTGATCTTGGAGATGATACGGGCCGGCAAGGCACCAGTGGTTCATACGGGTGAGGCCAATGTCGTAGCGGAATACCAAGCGGAACAGATCAAGCTCCTACACGAGAAGCTGGTTAAGTACTTCGAGACGGTTGAGACGTAGGGAACAGACCGCGACCCCCCCTGCGTGGCACGCACTTGGCGGCCGTCCTTTCCACCGTCTCAGCTCGAGCCTCACGCGCTCGTACCGTGCGCCCGTCGGGTACGGACCGGCATCACGAACAAGGCGAACGACCATGTTTCGGGTCACCCGCGGTCAGACACGCTTCGATGCCGACACCCTCGACCAAGCGTGGAAGCGACTCCGACGCGAAGAAGCGGGCCTGTATCGCGTCGATGAGATCCGGGCCGATCCGTTCCGTATCGGCCATACGTCAAGGGCATGGGGTGGCCTGATTTCGAAATGCCGATGGGCGGATTGAGGATGAGGCGCATCCTTGGCCGACTTGACGGAAGAACGCTAGTCCCTTACCCGGCCTCGCGTCGGCGGACTGCAACATCCGGAGCGACAACATGAGTACGGTAGTATTTATCCTTGGTGCAGGTGCCTCGAGGGAATGCGGCGGCCCCTTGATGGGCGACTTCCTCGATATCGCTCACGACCTTCTTCTTCGCAGGGACGTCCCGCCCCAAGACGAGCCCGCCTTCAACCAAGTCCTCACGGCATTAAGCGCCTTACAGAGTGTTCACTCGAAAGCCAACCTGGACACGTACAACATCGAGTCGGTTTTCACTACATTTGAATTCGCTGAAACCATTAAGCGCTTACCAGGAATCGACGCCAAAGAGATTCGCGACACGATCAACGCGCTGATAACCGTCATCGCAAAGACCCTCGAACTGCGAATCAGATTCCCACTTTCGGGAGAACGAATTGTCGCAGCACGAGAATACGCGGAGTTCGCTCACCTGGCCCGGGAGATCATCGACCGCAGTCAAAGCCACACGGTCTCAATCCTTACGTTCAATTACGATTTGGCCGTTGACGTGGCACTGATTCGCGAAGATCTGCAGCTTGACTACGCTCTCGATAAACCGCAGCCGAATTTCCACAAATACGCCATTCCGCTCTTAAAGCTTCACGGTTCACTCAACTGGGCCGTAGAAGACACCCCCCCCAACGCCGTTAAACCTCTGGATCTACACGCCTACCTCGAGCCGTCAACGCGACCGTTTACCCCCGCGGTTGGCTCCAACGAGACGAACGTGCCTATACTCCCCCACCTGATGGACTTCTTCGCGTCGCAGTATCATGTGAAAGTCAGGCCGCAACCTTTTATCGTCCCACCGTCGTGGAACAAGGCTGATTATCACAGGCAGTTGACGAACGTATGGTCCGCCGCAGCAGAGCATCTGTCCGAAGCTCTCTACATATTTGTAATCGGGTATTCCTTGCCCCCGACCGATTCCTTCTTCCGTCAGCTTTACGCGCTCGGTAGTGCCGGCAATTCTCGGCTCCGAAAATTCATCGTTTATGACATCGATCAGTCCGGTCAAGTTGACGCACGGTTCAAAGACCTAATGGGAACCGGCGTACGCTCGCGATACGAATACGAGCAGATTCCCTTTAAGCAAACAAGACCACACATATTGCGATCCTTGTTCAACTAAGTCCGCCCGACCAACACCAACAGACCGGCTTCACCGGCCCAACCAAACTGCTCGATAAGCACCGTCACCAGCCGCTTGCCCCGCCTTCACCCACTCGGCCAGCTCGATCATGCAGGGCGAACAGATCCCGTTGTCCCTGGCATCTTCCGCCACCTTGAGCCGCCGGTGATCCACAAGAGCTTCGAGCTTGAACCTCATCGACGCTGGACGCCCACAGCGAAAGCAGATCATTTCGTCGGAACCGCCGTAGTGGATTGCGAGCCCCGCGGCCGCTTTAGACGTGGAATCCATCAGCCACCCGCCCAGGAATCGCCCTCTGCGCGATCCTGGACGGTCGTTTGGCCTATTGGTGCCATCGCCCCCGCCCCCAGCTCGATTGCCAGATAACGCTCGTCTCTCTGAACGCCGCCGGCCTGCAAGGTCCCACATTGGTCAGCCGGCCGACATCCCACAGGACTCGGGTGTCGCCATCCATTTCCCAGTGACTCGCCGCCTTCAGATAGGCAAACGACATCCCCCGAATGAGGCGGCGCGCCACCGCAATTGCGATCAGCCGGCTGTCTGGGTTTGATGCCAGCTCGATCTCGCAATACAACCCCCGTGGATCTTCCCGCAGTCGGAGCCCACCATCGGCGATCGAGGCCAGGAACCACCGCGGGATATGGTTCACCAGGGCCTGCACGTCATCGCCCAAGGCCAGAGCGCGGCGGAAAGCCCCGGGCCTGATGATTGTCGGGATGCCGTCGACTCCGGTCCCCACGCAGTTGAACACCGACGCATAGCCGGTCAATCGACCCGGTTTGATAAAATCCTTGCCTTGCCTTAACCCGCCAAGCCCTACCACGCCGGGCCTAACCGCACCGCGCCCAGCCATGCCGTGCCATGCCGTGCCGGGCCGTACCTTGCCAAAGCTCACAGCGATTGCCACCATCGGGACGATCCCCCGGGGCCCCCGGCTACTGCCATCCCCACCGCACGTCGTCGTCGTCTGAGTCGAGCGCGGCCGCGATCCGCCAGTCAACCGAGCGGTCGCGCTCGAGCACTACGGCACGATGGTGCAGCTCCCTGATGATTTCCTCTTGGGACAGCTCATCTTCGTGGAACCGCTTGCCGTCGCCCTCGAGCGCAGTACCATCGGCACCTGGCACAACGGACGACTGCGTGATTCTCGACCAGGCCGGTTGACCGATCGAGCCGCTGGCCGCATCGGTTGCAGTTGCTACATACAAGGGCCACGGTCAGCGCCCCTTGCTGCACATGAGCTTGGCGAGGTTTTCGTCGTCCGCGTACCCGATGACAACCCGCTTGTAAGACCTCTCGACGGTCGGGACGCCGCGCACCAACGTCAATTGATCATTCTCTGGATTGTGCTTCAGCCCGATGACAGCCCACGAGCCTCGCAAAGAGTCGAAGTAATAGCTTTCGCCGATGCCCGCCACCGCGGACCAATCGCCGCCGCCCGCGGATCGGTTGATGTCCTGAGTCAAGGCGTTGACGTTGGAATTTACTGAAACCGCGGACACCTCACAGAGCGACCACCGACGATAGATCATCTCTGCCTTGCCCCAGTCGTCGGGCCGCGCGCGACGCTCGCGCTCGTCCGGCCTGGAAAAATCAAGGGGAAGTCCTCTGACTGACCAACCGCGCATCGTTTGTGCGAAGTATTTCCGCTTGATCTTCCGCGTAAACTCGTCGTCGTCATCCAGCCGGATTTGAGCCAGGATCGAGCGGCGCCCCTTGAAGTTTGTCCGCTCCAGGTTCTCGCAATTGCCGATCGGCAAACGACCCCTTTGACAGAGTCCGTGTTCGAAAAGGATAGGCCCACCCGCCCGCATGTAGTCGTCCCATTCGATCCCTTCGGGATCCAGGATGGTGCCATGGCGGTCAAGGCTGTCGTCCGAAACGACCGCACGCAGCGTGCCCTTTTTTCGGTCAATCTCAGTATGCGGAGCCTCGATCGCGCGGTACACATCCGCTCGGCATCGTCATCAGCGCTGTACTCATGGCTTGCTTGCCTTTCTTGCTTTGAGCCGATCCATCGCGAGCTTGTCCGCCCGCGCCCTCTTTTGCTGCAATCGCTGCCAGTGCTCGATCTGCGGCTCGATGCGAGCGAGCCCACCCTTCAGTAACCGCCGGCCGCAACTCTTGCTCGCCATCCAACCAGACCCCGATTAGCGTTGAGCAATGATGCAACAAGGCCCGACTGTGAAGCCGTTTTCGTTGACCATCGATTTCGGCCAAAGCAGCTTGCCGTCGGCTCGCATCTTCCACTTAAACGCGATCGAGTCGGTATCGAAGAGAAAATCTTCGCTCTGGCGTGCCTCGACCGAATCGCCTGGAAGCCCCACGGCAACCTCGACCCCGGAGTCAGTGTCATTCATGACGTGGTAAACGAGCATGTACTGAGTAAAATCGCACAACACCAGGTCGCCGGGAGTGCCGATCGCTGGCAGTTGCTCGGACGGATACAGACACCGACCCTTGATGAGAGGGTAGTCGTTGCCATTGACGCCTTGAGGCAGGTAAATTGCCTGCGGCCAGTTGTTCGCGGTTGCCACCTCATCGATTGCCAGCCGCGTATCGTCGTTTGCGTACCAATAGGCACGCCGGCGGCAAGGGCCGTACAGCGCACGCCACATATTGTCGATGTTGGTTGTCGAAATGGTGCCAGAGCTCTGGCCGCCATCCTTGGCCACCGTGATTGTCGCCGGCGCGCCGATGACACCCAGCGGCCCGTTTAAGCCGTTGCCCGTGAGCATGCCGGCCTCGATTTGATAGCGAAATTCGTTGTACACCGCCTTATCCAGCATGCTGTTGAGGAGCTTGAGTCCTGGGCTAGGTCGCGGCTAATCGGACTTGTGAAGATCATGAGCCGCTTGACCAAGAACTGGACTTGCGCCATCGACGGCTGACTTGCGATCGTCGTCAAATTCTCGATTTCGGCCGAACCCGCTCCGCGCCACTGGCCGAACGTGCCCCCGTACCGAGAACCATCGGCGCGCGAGGTTTCCCAGTACGCTGGAACCCAAAACTCCCGCGCTAATTTCGTCCTCGCCCACAAGCAGCTTGACGCCGGCCCGTCGTAGGAACGCACCTTGTCCCAGATCTCATCAGCCCATTCGGGCTTGATCAGGTACCCGCCGCTTGCGCCGCCGGCATAGCCCGTCATGGCTCTGATGATTTTGTGGCCATCCGGATCATGTTTCGCAACACCACCCTCGGCCATTCCCCGCCAGGTCGCTGACATGACGCCCAGCATCTCGGCCAAGGTCGCGTCGCCACGTTGCACGCTGCCCGGCTTGGGACGCACCGCGGCGGCGGGATTGGGCCGCTCGGTTGCCATTGACGCACGAGCACACATCAGCTTTCCTCCCCGCCCAAATACAAGGCCCGCATGCGTTCCATGATGGGAGCTTCCCGCTCGGCGTTGAACCGATCCTCACCCCCGCCGTAGTCCTCGCGGTCGCTGTCAGGCAAAGGCGGACCATAGGCAGCTCGGTAAGCTTCGACGCTGCCGCCGGCGGGCCTCGGAATGCCTAGCTCATCGGCGATGCGTTCGATGTGCCCCATGTCGAAATAGGTTCGGCCGTCAATCGTCTCAGTCATGACCCGACCATCGGCAGCGCACCGATAGACGAACGTCCTCGACTTTCGGAGCCGCCTCGAGGCTTGCGCGCACGTCAACCAGCCCATCCGCATCGGATCGGGCTGGTCGATCGGAGTTGACCGCATGCCTAACGGAGTTGCTTTGTCTGCCACCGAAACTCCCTCCCTCATGAAAAGCGACGGCGCCGGAGTCGGTCCCTTAACCCCGGCACCACCGCGACACTCTTGGGATGCCATCACAATCGTAGCGAGCCAGGAAAAGGATTCAATAGATTTAATAGCTTTTTTTTATGTAGGATATGCATTGACTTGCATCGACTTGCTATGACTTGCGCGATGTTGCTATGGGTTGCACAGGCAAAACGCATGCATGCTGGCCAGCGTCGCGAACGCCACCAGGACCGCCACGGCGCAGCACGAGCCGCCGGACGCCCTGGAAGCCGCCTGGACGCCGCGGGTTGCTGTGCCGGCCTGGCAACCGGGTGGCTGGCCGCGTTAGACCGGTTGCCAGAGAGACGGGTCGTTCAGATCGATCGAGCCGCCATCGGCCGCAATCTTCGAGGCCGGCAGTTGGGCGGAATTCCAAACGCGCGGCTTCCACCGCATGCCGCCTCGATGGCGCTCGGACTGTGCGAGGCTCAAGGTCCGACGTTCGGTTCATCATCCCACCGGGTGGCATCTCGCCATCGGCATGAATCGGAGCGAGCCGACCAGAATCGGGCAGGGCAACGGAAAGAACCAGGTCGTCATGAGCCCGTCCGAGCCGCCGGTCACTTCGTTGGCGGCTTGGTCAGCTTGCCCGGAAGTCCCGTCAGCTCTCGCTTGAGGACGTCACTATGGGGGATTGGAACGCCCCGCGGGTCACGAGCGATCTTGATACGGCTTGACTCCAGGCCGCACGCACCGCGCCCACGATCTCGGACTTGGCACAATGAAGCGTGCGATACGCGGCCAGTCGCCAGTTTGTACCCCCCGTGATCGTGACACCCCAGACCTGCAACCTCGGGCAAACTCCGCCAGCGCAGAGCGGAACCATTTCGAGAACCGGTCCGCCGCATCCAGTCGGTCAACAACCAAGATCGGCCATCCGGGCAAGGTCCGCCGGTCACCAAGACCACGACATCGGCCACGACTTCGGAGTACGGCGTCTTGAGCGGCCAGCGCCTGATCTGGAGGACATCCCACCGGTACCGCGGCGTCGCCCCGGCTGTCTTGCTCAGGATCGCCCGTCGAAGGGTTGATCGCACGCGACCGCGGCATGACGGTCAGAGCCGTGAAATCGGTGAGCTGGCCTAGGTCAAGTCCGACGTAGAAATCTTGCCAGACGGGCGAGCCGGCATCGGGCGAGTCGTCGGCGAACATCGCGCTGGATTGACTTCCAGGCTGAACACCGAGTCCGCCGCGTCGAGAAACGCCAGATCGAATTCCTGCTCGTAGAGTCGGATACCAAGGTCCGCCCGTAGTTCGGCGAGCGCCGCCTCGGCTGATGCGCGGGGATTCCGACGCACGGGCCGCGATCCGCTCCCATGCCGGATCGTCAGACTGCCCATTTTTCGCGGAAGAAGCCCGCGCGCCCCATCGGCGTGGACAACAGCACGAGCCGGCCGTCGTTCGCGACCAGCATGGGTAGGACGCGCCGTCAGCAGGACGTCGTCCGGGACACGAGCATGCCTCATCGATCGACAACCAAGATACGGGTCGGAATAACCGCGGATTGTGTCGCGGACGTCCGGGCAGTGCGACCACCCGCGACCCGTTGACCAAGTCGCAATCGACGGTGACCAGCTCTTTGACGGCCGGAACTGGTCGGAGCCTCTTGTAAAACCCGCTGACTTTCACGAATAGCTCGAGGCTTTGGCGTTCGCTGGGAGAGACGAGCAGTACTAGGGCGTCGTCGTTGAAGCATGCCGTATGCAGGGCCAGGGCACGCGGTTGCCGTTGACTTTCCGCGCTGACGACTGCAAAGCAGCAGCAGGCCCGGCTCGATTGCGAGCGGAGCAGCTGGGCTTGCCAGGGATCGGCGTACGAATCCGACGATCGTCCATGATCAGCGCTAGGATCGAGCCGCCAAGCAATCTCGCGGTTGATGTTCACGCTTACCAGAGCCCCTCACAGTTGATTCCCCGCATCGACTGGAGCTTCTTAGCGCCCGGTCGCGAATCGCCAAATACGGGTTGTCGATCGGGTTGCCCGTGCGAGGATGATTGACAATCGCGCCGTGTTCGTCGATGTTCCGGCTTGCTTCTTGGTACTCCAGGTACGCATCCGCGTACTGGACGGCTCGATCCCGCCTGGCACCCTGCTTGACCAGGGCCTCGATCACTTCGTCCTTGGTTCTCACTTGGCCCACGTCTTGAGCCCCCGGAACATTTCGAGTTGACTGTAGCTCCCACGCTTTCGAGACCTCGGTGGCCGCTTCCGCTTCGAGGTTCGTTGCCCGCCGGCGCAGGACCGGCAATTCCGCTTCGAGACGCTGCACTAGGTCGAATGGTTCGCCGCCTTCATCCAGGTCGAATTGCTCAAACCGCGGATTCCAGTTGAGGTTCAACGACCCCCGCAGACATAGGCGAGAGCGATCGTTGAACACCGTCGCAATCTTCGCGTGAGTTCTTGCAGGTCTTGACCGCTGACTCGCCGAATCGATCCCGCCATCGGTCGATTAGCACGCCGTTGCGTTGCTCTGCCGATCGGTCGATCACCAGCAGCGCCCCGGTTATCCTGCCGTCAGCGAGCAGGGATTCCATAACCTCGACTTCGTAGTCAGCCACAGTCCACGTCCAGATTGAGACCGCGGCTTGGCCTAGCTGGGATAGGCAGTATTGCACCGCGTCAATCATCGACCACTGACCCCGCGTCACCGCGAATAGGCTCATGCCGGCCTCGATCGGGCCGATGGTTTCGGCAGCGGATCGGAAGGATTCGACTGCACGGCGTTTGCGGTTCATTGCACACCCCCTACCGTTGCCCGATCGAGCACGCGCTTGACTTGCATTGCCGACCACGGCGAGCCGTTGCGGGTTGCGTGCCCCGCTACGTTTAACCGGGTCGCGATCGCTCCCAGGGAAAGTCCCTCGGTGCGGAGCTTCTCGACCAGAGGCACGACGAGAGCATAGGCCGAAATCGCCCGGTTGCGGTTCTCGGCAGCTCGCCCTTGGCCTGTGCAGTCGTGCGTAAGGTTCTCGGGCTTCCCTAGCGTCACCCCGCGAGCCTTCAGAGCAGCCAGCGCCGCTTTGGTCCGCTGACTGATCTTGCGGGCTTCCTCCTCGGCAAAGCTTGCCTTGACGTGCGTGATGAACGGTTCATCGTCCGGCGCATCGACCGCGAAGAAATCGACGCCTGATTCCATGAGCCCCGAGATGAAATGCACACGCCGACTGATGCGATCCAGCTTGGCGATGACGAGCGCCGCCTTGTGCCGCTTGGCGAACGCGATCGCTTTGGCCAGCTCCGGCCGATCGTTCCGCTTGCCCGTCTCGACCTCGGTAAAGACCGCGATGATGGTACACCCCGTGCGCTCGGCATAGGCACGCACGAGAGCGTCTTGAGCCTCTATGCCCAGTCCAGACCGCCCTTGCTTGTCCGTGCTCACCCGCCGATAGAGAACCAGCTCACACCCCATTCGCTTTTTCATCCTTCCACCCCTCAGTTAGAGACCACTTCTCCCCACTGAGGTAATTATAACACTCACTACAACGGACAATCAAGAGCTGTTACACGATTTTGCTCATGTCTATTTATGCCTACTGCTATGTTAGCGGGTTGCTCGGTTGCCCCCTCGACCGCCGCCGGGTTATCGCTGATCGAGTGCAGCGCGGCCGCCATCTTGTAACGGGCCGCCGGGTCGTCAGCAAACGCGGCCGTCAGTTTGGCCAGGATGACGTTGACGCTGATCTGGCCAGCGTCGGGCGAGGTAGAGACCTCGACCGCTTGCACTGGGCGGCCGCACGTCATCTCCAGGTAGAGCTTCGCAGCTACCATGTCGCCGCCGCTGGCTTGCTCGTATACCTGACTCCAGACGGCTTTCACGCTGTCTTCGGTGGTCGCTTCGAGCAGGCTGCGCCGCAATTCGGTACATGCGCCTGGCGTTCACGTTGCCCAACCCGGCTTTGTTGCCGGGATTGAAACGGCCATCAATTCCACGCTCACTTACGTTCATTCGTTATCTCTCCTATCTTATGATTGCATGCACCGTTAGCCTCCGGATTGACGGGTGGCGAGACCGGCCTCGACTCAGCCAGGTCCGCACAGGTCCGCGATAACTTCTATTTCTAGCTTCAACTCGTCTATTCGCCCCCTTCATTCTCGTTTTGTCTCTCCCTCGCGCCTCCGCAAAAGTTGGCACTACAATAAAGAGTTATCGCGGACCATCGCGGACCTAAGCACCCGGTTTGACATCGATGCCACGGAAGAGCCGCATCCTCGCCCCGTGGCGGTGCGTTGCGTAACTTGTTACTTTCGGACACGATGCGCCCAAGTCCCGTCCAAAGGTCTGCACGGTCCCAGTTTCCTTGCGTCCAATCGAGTCGCACCAATCCTTCCAACGCTCGAATAGCAGCTTGCACTCGATCTCTTTCCCGGCGCCGGTCTCACACTTGTCGCGAATGAACGCCAGCACGGGGCTGTTCAGCTCTTCCAATGTCTTCACCAGCCGGGCGCTGTCTTGGGCTGCACGAAGTGCCCGCGCTCCCGGAGGCGGCGCCATCCCTCCATCGCCCAGAGCAGGATCCCAGGCAGTTCGGCGACCAGCCGGTCAAACAGTCCCTGATCTTCCCGGCCGTAAAACGACTCAGTAAACCGAAGGATGACCAGCCTACTCACCAAGGCCCCGGACGCATCGGTCAACCAAGGCAGCTCGTTGGAAATCAGCATGAACCGAGTAGGAAGCCGCACCGTCCACTCTTTGAGAAATTTGCGATCCACTGAGATCCGCCCTTCACCGCTGATTGTGAGCAGCCGCTCGATGATGATGCCGGAGTCGGTTCGCCTCGTGATCCTGGCATCCGAGACGATCGCAAGGGGCTTGCCAATGAGCGGAGCGAGCCCGAAGGAATTGGCGAGACTGGCCAGTGTCGGGCCTGCTGTGTTCTCTGTGCCGACAAGATGACTGAGAACCCGGCCGATGGTGTCTTTTCCGGCGCGCTTGGGCCGATCAGAGCAAGGATTTTCTGTTGCCGAGTGTCTGGCAAGAGGCAGTAGCCGAACCATTCCTGAAGTGTGTCGATGCTGGCCAGGTCATTCGGCCAGACAGACTCAAGAAAACGGTGCCACTCGAGCGGCTCGGGCGCATCCAGGTTGAAGTCAAACTCAAGGGCATAGGTCGAAAAAAACAGCGGCGTGGGTGGAAGCAGGAATCGACTCTGCTCGACCGAACCATCATCCTCTCGACCATCGGACGTGAACTTGGCCGCAGTCGGAAGATGAAGCAATCCATTCTGCATGGGAAGCAACTCGGCAGCCGGAAACGGCCCCTGCGCTCCGATCCAGCTCGGTGCCTCCATCCGCCCCGAGAGCAAGGTTATGCTCTGAAGAGCCAGCACGACATTCGACACCAGATTTCGCGTCACCTTCTGGGGTTGAGGCTTCTCGACATCCTTGCCTTTGTCGTCCTTGCCGCCCGCCTCGATCCATTTCTTAACGGCGAATTCATTGATCCGGTCGAACTCTTTCTTGATGACAGCCCCCAAGCGGCTGTTCAGTTCAGAATCCGAGACTGGCCGATATGCCCGGTCAGTCCACTTAAGCCATTCATCGCGATAGAACCGAGGCGTGCGCTTGCCTTGATATCTCCACTGGCGAACGAAAAGCCGCGCCAATCGGTGCGGATCGTCGATCGCCCCATCCGCACTCAGTAACCAGCCCCGCCGTGTCTCGATCCGATACGCATCCTCGACCTTGTGGTAGCAACTCCGCCTCATTCCACGGTGGTTCGCAGCGCGGGTTGTAGTGCTCTGTCAGCAATCGCAGTGCGACACCTGGGTCAAGGTTGAACCCGGGCCCCACCCGACACGCCGTCGCGAATGTCGTATCATGTCCACGCTTCCCACTAACCGCTGGCTTACATTTCACCAGGAACGCGGTCGCTAGTGCTTCAACGCCGGCCCCGCCGCTCGGTGCAGTCGGCGCGCGCCGACCGCGCCGCTCCCCTCTGGCCTGACAGTGCTCTTGCGAGGCTTGGCCAGCGATCCGAGAAACGCACACGCTGCATCGGGCAGCCGGGCGACGTCTTTCACCCCGTTCCATTTGCGAGGCTTGCCATCGGTGCCTGGCGTGGGCGGCACAACGGACTGAACCTGCTTGATGGTCCGCCCATCCTCTTTGAACCCACCGATGCGAAACTCCAAGTCGGCCAGCTCGGCGAGGTGCCAGACTCCGGGCTTTCCCTTTCCCTCTTGGCGCCGGCCGCGTGGAGCAACTCCAAGAGCCGATCGCCATCGGCGATAAATAAGCTGTGCGAGCCCCGGGTGGAACCCCACCCCATGGTCTCTAAGGTTTCACCCACGAGCCGATTGAGGGATTCTTGGGCCATCGGGCCGTCGCCCTCGAGGTCGATCAGCCATTGTTCGCCTAGACGCCCAGGGCCAAGACCGAACCCAAGGCCCCGCCCTGGATGTCGGACCGGATCGAGCGTTTCGCGGAGCGAGAACTCTCCCCAGCGCTTAAGCCCCCACTCAAGGCCGATGGGTTCTTTGCCGATTGCGATCTTCTCGCCATCCTTGCTCTTGATCTTCTCGCCGGCCGCATAGATCGGCACTGACCAGAAGCCTGCGCTCCCGGTATCCCAGGGCAAGGTCAAGGATTGTCGCGCCATCGGACGACGGCGGAGCTGCACCGTTCTGGCCACCGCTTGCCGGAGACTCTGGAACCGCTCCCGCAGAGCGCTGCCTCCAAACCGTCGGCAATGCCGGCGCCGTCCCCCCCAGCCATAAAGACCTTGCCGACCTGGCTCATGGCAACACCTCCATGCCCGCGAGCTTTCCCGACTCTCTCAGCGTCGCTGTGACGGCCAGCTCGATCCGGCGCGTGAAAGCCTGAGATTGTCGGGCTTTCTTGCGCAACGGCTACACAGCGGATAGACGGCAGTACGAGGCACGCCATCCGTCAAGCCAAAGTCCCGCACTAGGCAGTCGGCTGCCGGTTGCCAGACCTGCGACGTTATCAGCGGTCACCCCACACGAGATGCACGGCCTGAAGCTGGCGTCTTCGGCGAGAACGCCGAGCATCGCCGCGTGCAGATTGTTACTCGATGCGCTCTCTCCCGGTCCCACCTCACCGCGAGGTAGCCGATCGCCGCGTTTGCCAACGATTCCGACTTTTCGAAATCGGTCCCGGGCCATGTTCGCCACCCACGCAAAATCAGCGCGGCCAGGTCATCGCCACGACGCGCACTCAAGACGCCTTCGAGGTAAGCGGCGTGGCTCATGCTCGCCCGACGTTGACACGGCATGAAGCGTTGGATACGATTTGGATGCATGCTGCTTTGCCTCCGATTCTTGACCCGGCTTGGGATGCGAACCCAGCCGGGTCGTTTCATGCGCGGACCGTCCCTAGAACCCCGCCGCAGCGAGCCGCGCTTGCAACTCTGCGTTCCCTCCCGGCTGACGCCCCAGCCTCGGGGCCGTCTCGGGTTCAGGCTTGGATCGATCGGCCGTCAGTAACCCAAGAAACGAGTCAAGCCACTCTTGTTCGACCCGCCAACCTCCGGGCGTGCGGATGGCCTGGAGCTCGACCCGCTCGCCGGATGACAAACGGGCACCCCGACCCAGCCAACGAATCGGCGTGCACGGATGCACGTCGAGAACCCGAGCGATTTCCGTTGGCGAAAGATATCGCTGTCCCTGCGCGGATTGATCAGCCACAGGTCACGCTCCCGCCGGCCCGGTCTGGCGACATACCTGCGCGACATCTTGTGCTGAATACTTCGGCGCGAGCCCCGGCTTGTTCGCAGTCTTGACAAAGCCGCTGGCAGCGAGTCGGTAGAGCTTGACCCGCGACATTCCCGTTCGCCGGACCGCTTCGGCACTGGTGATCCAGTCGGTCGGAGCTTGAGCGGTTTCGATCATCGACATGATCATTTCCTTTGGCGAGCGCAACAAAAACGGCCGGAGCGCAACGAGCCAGCGCACCGGGAAAGCCAACTAGGACTTTCCGCGATCACTTGCCCGTCGTCGCTTCGGCCGTATGTCAATTCGGGACGTTCAGGCCCGGGTACATTCGCCCAACCGAAGACCGACCCGCTATCCGATTCCACCCTGCACGGTTTTGCCGTGTTGGCAGTCCGCTTGTCCGCGAACGTCACCGACCTGAGTTTGCGATCCCGCACTTTCAGGTCGCGAACCGGCCTTGCCAGTCGTCGCAACTCCGACCAATTGTCAATGAGCTAACGAAGTTTACGTTGTACACGAAAGTGATGTCAAGAGTGCCTTAACCGATCTTGCGAGCGATTTCACGAGCCCGCTCAAGGTTCCGCTCCGCGTAAATCTGCGTGACATCCGCTCGACTGTGCCCCAGAGCCGCATCGAGCCCCTTCCAAGCTGTCGGCGGCGCGGGCCTCGGTGGCGAACGAATGCCGCAGTCGATTAGGTGACCAGGCCGGGATTCCGCTCCGATCGCACGCTCTCGAAATTGCGCACCGATATCCGCTCTTGGTGAGAGGGAAGATCCGCCCCGATCCGGCCTTCACGATCCAAGGGGTTAGGATCGCCTGGCACCGCTCGCCGACACAGACCACTCGTTCCTTGCCGCGGTGCTCGCTCTTTGTGCGTCGCAGGTCGATATTCCCAGCACGAGGGATCGCTGCGGTCGATCGCCTCGACCGTCATGGCCAGCAACTCGCCGGGCCTGCAACCGCACAGCCGTTGAACCCTTACCATGTCGGCCATGATCGGACTGAGCTTGGGGAGGATCGCCTCGACATCGGCATCACGAGCCGGCCCCACTTCGGGCTTCTCTCTGGCTGCCGATCGATTCTTCAAGAGCCCTTGCACAGTCCGAAGATCGAGCGCGACGCTTCCAGGAATCAATTCCTCGGACGCTGCCCACGTGAACATTCGCCGGATTCTGCTGGTCTGGGCGTTGATGTACCGCCGACTCCATTTCAGCCGGATCATTTCTTCCCGGACCAGCTTCAGTTTCTTAGGGCCGAACTCCGCCGCTGGCGTCATTCCGAAACTATCGACGAGGGGTTGCAGCGCCGCATGGACCGTCACATCCTCGCCGGTCCGTTTGCCGTCCTTGACGTAATAGCTCTTGCAGTGCTCCCAGAACTGGAGCACAAGCTCGCCGATCAAAAGCGGCGTGGCGACCGGAACGGGCCTCGATCTCTCTGGCTCGCGCCCTTGCGACAACTGGCTGATGAAGCGAGCGTACGCTTCCTTGCTCTTGGGCGTGCCATGCTTGCCCAGGTAATAGACCCGGCCTTTGTACTTGACCTTGGCCTGACCGCTGGGCTTGTGAAGTGAATACTTGGGAACCCGTGCGACAACGTGCGACATAGCGGACCTCCAGCCTGAAGCGGGGGTAAACTACCCCTGTTTGGGCTCATGGATAAGGCCGCTCTGCCGACCATCGGCAGGTACACTCGCTTGTGTCGGCTCAACGTAAACTGGACTGTCTCAAGCTATTGGGCGCACGAGGATTCGAACCTCGGACCTCACCCTTATCAGGGGTGCGCCTCTAGCCACCTGAGCTATGCGCCCGTTCACGAGTCTCTCAGCCTAATCCGTTGTGAGACAAGGCTTTGCGAAAACTGATCTCCTCTACAAACTTTCGCAAAATGGTACGAAAGTTCATGGTATCCGAGCCCAAAATGGTACGCAAGATGGTAGGGAAATAGCAACCCCAGCGCTCGCCTCCCATCGCACGCCTCGCCGCCTCTCCATCGCCGGTGGCCTCGACCGCCTCACCATGAGCCAGCCAGCCACCTCCTTACTCACGCTGGCCTCGGCCTCTCCCACGTCCTAACAGCCGTCGTCATACCGATCGCGCCAACGACAAGTCGAAGGGGTTGACTTTTCCCTTCATTCGCCTGAGACTCAAAAGTGACTCGACCGACGTCGAGCCAACTTCGCCCCGACGGGCATCTTTCAGCCGGGCCAGACGGCCCAAAGGATTCTTCGATGGTCAGCAAATTGAACAAGCGCCTAAGCGCGCTGGGCGACATCGCACCGGAACTAAATGCCGCCGCCGATGAGGTAAACCAGACTATCAAAATGGTCGAAAAGACCCTCGTCGATGAGTTGAAACTGGGTGTGTCCGCTCGATCGAACCCGATCAGCGTCGATCGGCAGCGCGTCACCGACAAGTACACCGACTTGACGGTGGACGAGGAGGTAACCCGTTATCTCGCGTTCGGTCGCGTCTCCGGCTCTTACTGCATTCACATCGTCGAAGCGACCGACCGCCAAGGTGCGAATCGCGGTCACTTCGACCAGGAAGTGGATTCTACATCTATTCCATGGTCACGATGTGACCGCGAACTCCGGCTCATGGCTTTCGAGCAACTTCCCACGCTTCTCGATCGAATCCTCGCTCGAGCGAAGACTATCTTGGAGGCAGCGCAAGACACAGAAAGCCGTCCGAGAGATGACTGCGGACGATCAACCCTGAGTCCCCCGACGAGTGCGCCGGCCCGATTTACACCCGGGCCGCGGGCACTGTACCACCACGCTTGAGCCCGCCGCCCCGTTGAGCCCGCGGCAGCTTGCTGGTCACGGAATCGATGCCGACTTCGCGTGGGTATGTGGAGTCACTACAGTGCCATCAATAGAATCCGATGCCATTGTCAAGGAGTTCTGCAAACACTTTGTCAGCCTGGCCATCGAGTACACGACGGCCCCCACCGGCCGCGGTACCAGTCCGGCGACACATCCACGTGCGCCGGATGCCAGCGCACGAGATATGGCCTGCTTTTCGGGCTACATCATGGAGGTTGAAGGCTATTCGGCGCCTCGTTACAGCAGGGCACATCATCCTGAATATCGAATCTGCCCTTAAGAACGGCTCTGTGAGGATCGTCCGATCGAACCTGATCGATTGCTTCGGCGCCGGCGCGAAGTACTTTCACCCCTACCATTTCCCGTACGAGAAGGAGGAAAGATACTACGAAGACGATAAGGACACCAGGACCGACTTTGGCTTTATAAGCATCCCTCCCTTGATTTGCAGAAATCTAGAAGCAAACAAAATCGTACCGGTCGATTGGCGCAACTGGATGAGCCAGGAATCTGGAGACTTCGAGGCATTTTTCATGCTCGGATTGCCCACCGAGCTAATGAAGAAGCAGCTTGCCGAGCCCGGGTCGCGCGGAATGAGCCACGTTTCCCTCACTCCGGTCATGATCCCAGTTCAGAGTTGGATCCCTTCGAGACGCATAATTTCGCTTATCCCTTTCCACCCCTCGCACGAAAGATCGAGGCGGAAATTCGGAGAATCAAAGCCGAACAAGGCCAAGAACCCCCGGACCTGCATTCACCGCCTTGAACGCAGCCGGCATGAGGGGAAGGACCATGTTTCGAGTCACGCGCGGCGATACAGGCTTCGACGCTGACTCCCGCGACCAAGCGCGGGAGTTACTCCGGCACGAAGAACCGGGTCCCTATCGTGTCGATGAGATTCGGGCGGATCCGTTTCCTTCTGGCCATGCGTCGCGGGCTTGGGGTGGCCTGATTCGGCATGCGGACGGACGGGTGGAGGAGCAGCCGTATCCTTGGACGAACTAACCGGCACTTTCTACGTTGAACCCTAACGCCCTCGCCCAGTTCGGCGGAGTGATGCTGCACGGCTAGTAGGTTTCGGGTAACTCGTTTCTTTTTTTCCGCGCCAGGTGACTGCGTTTGACGCCCTCTCGCTTGGAATTCGCAGGCGCAAGAGTCCTTCCTAGGTCGGGCAGATTGGACGGGTAGCGGCTATAGTCACGTAATACTCTGGAGATTGGGCCGTTCGGGTCTTTAATGGCCTCCTCTTCATAACCGATCAACTTACGACGAAAAACAACGATCACGGCACTGTTCAGCTTGAGGTACCGCACGATCAATTGTCCTTCGGGCGTGAGCGCTAGTATTGTTCCGTCCGACTGCACACGCAGGTGCTTTGCAAAGCTTTCCTTGCACGGATCCGCGATTATCCGTTCAAGCTTATTGCTGTTGCACCGGTTGCAGCAGTAAAGCAGATTTTCATAAACGCACTTGAGCGAGGTATAAGTCGCGGTCCCCTTCGGGCAAATGTGATCTACTCCGAAAGAGTCCTCTCCATTTGGATACCAGACTTCCCGGAACAGACAGTATACGCAACGAAACGTAAACTCATCCCTCAACCAACCCTTGTAAGTCTTATAAGTCGTGTATCCAGCCGGCCCATGTATCCGCATGTGTGGACTTGACGGATAGTCAAAGAGCATCGCTGAAAGCTCTCGCGCGGCTCAATCCAATTCGATGGTAACGCCAGCTTCCGCCGCGGCCTCTCGGAGTTTCTCGAAGATACCCCAAGGCAGTGGAGCGACTTCATTTAGGTAGTCATCTGCTTTCCGCTCAAGATCGTCGAGTTCGGCCTTCTCCGGTGGTGTCAGGCCAGTGTTAATATCCTTATCTATTAGGTCGAGCCTACGAAGATTCAGCTTCTCCCAAGACCGTTCGTCTAGGTCCGGTAAGTTGCTCAGCGCTCTCACTCGCAGTTGCCGGCAGTGCTCCGGTACGGTCCTGAAATACTTCTCGACATTCAATCGAAAGCGTTCTGCAATAGCCTGGGATAGTAACCGCTTCTCGTCCGGACTCTCGTACCATGCGTCAAATACCTCAAATTGGTCACTGGCGAACTGTGCGCTTGGGTCATTCGAGCGCATTCTGTACAGAAGACCAGAAGCAATGTAACCATGCGGGAGTAATGACGCAACAACGCTTGAGTCAATCTGCGGACTCGCCACCGCGCCCTCCCACGCTCGGAAGTAAACCGGGTGACGCCATCCAAAAGGTTCTGCCGCGACTTGGCGCGTACGTTGGATCGTCGCAGTGATGCTCTGTTTCGACCGGTTGTTTGACCGTCTCGTTTTAGTCGGCATCGAAAAACTCCCTCGCCGCCTCTGTTATGTAACTTTCAAAGACCACAGAGACCCTTTTTTTCAGGTCGTCGATCTTGGTAATGACCTCGGTAAGGGGCACAGCATCCCCGCCCGCTAACCAGATGGTTTCAATATCTAAGACGAACGATGGTCGTTCGCCCGCCTTTGTTTCGACGTCGGCGAGCGTCACCGCTAGGTGTATCGGCTCATCGGGGTAGTCGAATCCGAATCTGGTGAAAAATGCGGCCATGCGCGTGACGGGGATTCCTTCCGGATACTCCGGCACCTTTGTGAGGTACCTCGCGAGTTCCAACCTACCGTCGGGCATGCCAAGCTTGTTGAGATACCGAACCGCGATCCGCGTCACTCCTTGAGGAGCCGCAGTCTGTTGGTATATTCCAAGACCTTGTTGAATCTGCTCGCGAAATGCTTCCCAACCCCCATAAGGTGGAAGGACATGAAATCCGAGCTCGTTTCGACCAATACTCACGAGACGCGTGTCGTCATTCGACGGAAGGAGGACTCGGGTCCGAATTTTGTGTCTCGTCTGGAATTGTGAGCCGTCCGGGTCGCCTGGTGTTGCTGATGCCTCAGATTCCACCGAACGCTGCTCTTTCGGCTTCCCTGGGTAAAAGCTCCTGAAATTATCCACAAGGTGACCGAGCAGCGGCAGGTCCCATTCTTGTCCGGGGACAAAGTGTACGAGGCAAGTGGCCTCTGCGATGGGAGGTCTTCGATACTGGTGTCGCGATAGAGAAGCTCCCCCGGCAAACTGCCCGGCGGGTTTGGGCATTCCCCGCGCGGAGCCGTCCGCCGCCCGCTTCGATTTCTTTTTCTTCTTTATCGCCATTGAAGCCTGTAGAAAAAAGTCCACCACCCTATCCCCAACCAAAGTATATAGCACCCGCATTGTATTGCCAGATACTGCGTCCGCATTGAGCTACGCATCCTCACCCTGCAAAGTTCGCTTCCCGAGCAAGCGTCCGGATCGCGTAACTCACGACATTCAATAACGTTACCGTGGCTTTGATTCGTCAATGGGGTAAATGCTATCCCTTTGCCTGCCGTCCGGACCGAGCGAAACCGTCGGTAATCTGTGAGCCCGCCCCGCCTACACCCACTCCGCCAGCTCGATCATGCACGGCGAACAAATCGCGTTGTCCCTGGCATCTCCCGCCAGCTTGAGCCGCTGGTTATCCACCATGGCCTCGACCTTGAGCGTCGCAAACGCTGGATGTCCGCACCGGAAGCAACGTTTCATTCGAGCCCCCATAACGGACCACGAGCCCCGCAGTCGCCTCGACGTGGAATCCATCGGCCAAGTCGGCGCGGAATCACCCATCAGCCGAATCGACGTCTTGCCAGGCCTTCTTCCTCGATCGACCCCCGTAGGCCCGACGAATCTCCGCGTGTAGCTTCGGCCGTGCCGTAATGGGCGGAAGGCCCATCTGCCGCCGTAACGCCTCGGCCTTCGCCCGAATTCGGCGTTGCTGGGTCATCGCGGCCAGCTCGCGTTGCTGCTGGGGAGAGAAACTCGATCGCCGCTCGATCCGAGCAGCCGGCTTGCCGTCCAGTTCGGCGATACAGCTCGCGCAGAGGCCCCGGTACGATCCAAAAACATTTCGGGCGTGCGTCGGCGCGCCGCGATGGCATAGCTGGCAGCTCGCCGCGGTCAGAGCATCCATCGCCAGGAGCTTGCGCGCTTCGACGGACTGAGGTCGCCTCTGGCCGGGTTGGTAAGCCCAATGTTCGGCGCCTGGCGCGAACGCGATTCGTCCCAGTCGCTTGATTTCGTCCGGTTTCAAACTCATCGTGTAGGCCCCTGAAAAGATCCCGCGGGAGAGGCCAGCGGGAAGGCTTGAAATCACTTCCGAACTTGATCCAGGAACCCGCCCGACATCACCGGCGGCGAGGCCGCGCTCCCGCCCATCGCGCCGGGTTTGCTTACCATGCCACCGCCACTGCCGGCGCCGGATTGTGGGAACCCTGATGCGATACCAGGGCCCCGAGACGCGTTGGTTGCGTCGCCGATCACCGGCGCCTCACTCAAGCCGATCATCTCGGGTCGACCAGTGATGAGATCCGGAGTCGGCACGGATTGGATTGCCGGATCGAGGTCGAACGTTGCTTTCCGTCGCTGACTCATAATCGAACTCCCCCTCGGTGAGATTCATAGGAACCAGTGCAAACGCACCGTCATGCCTTCCTTGCTTCGGTCGCGAAGGTCCAGATTCGAGACCCGTCCCAGCCGTCCACGGCTTCCCGCGGGATGACGACGAATCGGAAACCATGCCTTCATGCGCCGGAAAGCCTTCGAACCCATTCGAACACGGCGTAGGGGATTCGCTCGGCTTGTGCCGCGTCAGGTTTTTGTCGCCAATGAGCCTGCCGCCGCTACGATGCAGAGAAAACCACTCGGCAAGCGGCGCTAGCCGCCGGGCACCGAGGTCCGACCCACTGCGGAAAGTGCGGTGAATCCCAGTGGAGCGGGCGTCCCTGCCCGCACACGGGGGACTTGTAGCACGACGCTCCGTGATGCGGGCTGCACCTGTGTCAACCAGCCTCCAGACTCGGTCGTCCGCTATCTGATCGGCTATGACCTGGTTGCATGCAAGTACACCAGGCAGGGGGTTCACCCGTGATCGGACCCATGTATTCGAGCGATCCGTTCCGCGTGCTCTCTTACGGCGTTTCTGAGCTCGTGCGGCCCGATCACTTCGATCTGATCGCCGAATCCGAGGATCCAGGAGACGAATTCATCCGAGATCTCGACGCGGAGAAACAGATCAAGCTCACCGCCAGGCGCCCAGCTCGGCGCCGGTCTTCGCCTCGCGGCACTTCCTGAATCAGCGAAACCGCCCGAGGCTGGAGGCGAAGCTGCACGTCATGGCCCGGCGGCGATTGATCCGGCTCGTGCCGTTTCTCGGCGACGCAGAGCCGTTCCAGTCGAAAGCGCGGCGGGATCGCATAGGGCTCGTCGGTGGGCTCGGCTTGCTCGACGCTCTGAAGGTCGAAGATCCGGACACTGCCGTGAAATGACGAATAACCCACCAGTGACCACTGACCCGCGATCCGGGCCACGCGGTATGGAGCCAGCTTCGTCGCAATGACGTCGCCGGTGTCCGGGTCGCGAGATCGCAGGCGAAGGGCCCTGCGGTGCATCAAACCGCTCAGGATCGCCTCATCGGTGGCATGCGGCTCCGGCTGCCCGACGTGCACGGTAGCGGCTTCGTCGGGAAGAAGCTCGCCGCACCGCGTGATCCTGGCGCGCAGTTGCGGCGGCAGAGCTTGCACGACCTTGGCCAGGGCGCTTCGTGCGTGGCGCCCCAGGCCGAAGGGCTCGTCGGCTCGCGAAGAGCGGCTCATGATCAAGACGGCCAGCGCCTCATGATCGGCCAGTTGGAGCGGTTGCAGCAAGCACTCGCGGGCGAGTTGATATCCCTGGCGATCGGGACTGTAGAGGACCTGGATGCCGGCCGCCTCCAGGATAGCCAGGTCGCGATAAATCGTCCGCCGGCTGACCGCGCAGGCCTCGGCCAATCGCCGCGCATTGGGATATCGCTCGGCCTGAAGGGTCATGAGAAGCTGGAGCAGTCGCGCCAGCGGCAGCCTCAATGATGGGGATCGACCGTGAATTTCGGGCTCGATCTCCAAGGTTCCGCTCCTGACGGGCGGCCATGTTTGCATCGTCCCATCTCGCTGCAAGTAGCGTCGAAGGGCGCGGGACTTCCCTACGCTTGACGCACTCAACCTACGACGCGGCCCGATGAGTGGAGAACTCGACCTTGAGTTTTTCTCAGCCCCATCTTGCGTTCCGCCAGCGGCTAACCCACCCGGCTTGTGCGCCGCAAGCAACCTGTTGACAATGCAATCTCGCCGCGTTATCGTCACATACGTACATGAATGTTCCGGGCAGATAGCTCAGTTGGTAGAGCACAGGACTGAAAATCCTGGTGTCGTCAGTTCGATTCTGACTCTGCCCATTGACGTAAGTATTGCCGATAGCAAGAGTTGCGAACTTATCCGACATCGGACAGTGCGGCCGATAGACTTCTAGAAAGCCGGTCGTCTACGGAATTTGGAGGTTGGTTCAATGTCCGTTCGTACTCTCCGGACTCGGGGTTGCGGTCTCCCCAAACCGACGAACCAAGGTGTTATCGCAGCTTGCTCCGACGCCAAACTCCAGTGAGAGCGGTCACGATCGTTGATCATTATGGTCCATGACCACGACCACCACGGCCCGCCCATCGCCAGCACGTGGGCCCAGACACAGAACGGAACCCGCGCAGTGGCAAGAAGGATCGCCGTTGCGAGGCGAGCCCGTGGCGCAATCATCGCGCCCGCGGCGACGAAGGCCGCCTCCCTGAGCGTGTGGAAATGAAGCATTGCCACACGCTCCGGGTGGCTCGCCATGAGGCGCTTGACCTCCTCCAGAGAAAGGAATCGTGCCCCCGCCGTCAGGTGCAGCGCCTGGCTCGACTCGCTACTCCCGCAGACTGAATCACGCGCTACTTTCGCGCCAATCTCACTTGGCCGTGGAGTCGGGCTGGAATACCCCGAACGTGTTCCCGTCCGGATCGATGAAATAACCATGCCAACAGACGCCGGGCACGGCGAACTTCGGTAGCGCGACCTTGCCGCCCAGCGACAGGATGGCTTGAGTCGCCGCGTCAATGTCTGGAACTTCGATGGAACAGACGTAGGCGTTGGTCCCACATTCCGGCGGAGGAGTCTTTGCAGGACGTTGGAGGAGACCACCGCGAATTCCCCCTGTTTCAATCCTCCAGTATGGGATGGGGAGTCCTTCCACTCGCGTGAACTGCCAGCCGAACACCTCTTGATAAAACGCGATCGCGGAGTCGGGCTGAGCAGCTTGAATCTCGAAGTAAGCAACGGTGTTCACGGCTGCCTCCGCTGCCGAACTTGTGATGCTCTCACGAACACGCATCGATAATGACGGGCCAAAGCCGGCCTGTCAATCAGCGAACTTCCCAATGAATCTATGGGTCAGGACGATCTCAGCCGCGCGAAGTGCATAAGCATTTGTTGCGCGGCTCGCAGCTCGACGGGTCAACCTTGCGATCGGAGTTTGAACTACTTCACAAAAGCGGAGACGACGCAAACATCTCCGCGCGATGCGCGCATCTTGAGATCGCCGGACGGTGCCGGCTCCTACAAAAGCACGTGCTGCTGCCCCGCTGTAGGAGGGGGCCGTGTCCCCCGATCTGTTGGTTGCGGCTACGCCGCGATGGGCTTGAGTCGACGCTGCTCAATCAGCCAGCGATTGAATTGCCTCAGGTCCGTCGGCTTGATGGAAGTCATCGTGTTGGGGCCGATCGCGACCCTGATCATTCTCGCTCTGTTCATCGCGTTCGCATCGTGGCAGTGGCGGGTGCTCACCCGCCCGCACGCCCATCAGCTGTTCTCGTCGAAGCCGGTCTGACTTCGCTCTGGATGGCGGAACGTAATCGATCCCGAGATGAGTCAGGATGAGGTCCAAAGCCCCGCCGACCGACCCGCTGGGATAAGCCTCGATTCTACCAGAAACACCAGAGATGCAGCTCTTCGAGGGAAGCTTCCTTGGTAGCCTCGGCGAAGTTGCTCAAAATGCGCGGATTTCACATCGATTATCTTGGCCACGCACACCATGCCCGAGCCGACCAGCATGCCGAATTTGACCGGTTGGATTGCTCCGTTGCTATCCCCCGATGATAATCGAGCGTTCAGCCTGGGCCAAAGGCTCGCGTCCAGGACCCAGCTCGGAGCAAGTTATGACTTGTGCTTGCCACAGACGACCGCCCCGCCATTCGCGGGTCATTGTCGCCCTGACACTTGCAATCGCCCTTCCGGCCGCAACGCCCGCCTGGGCATGGGGACGGCTTGGTCATCGCGTCATCGCTCGGCTGGCCGAGCGCCACATGACGCCCGAGGCGATGGCTCAATTTGGTGCGCTCCTGGAGCCGGGCGAGTCGCTGGCAGACGCCTCGCTCTGGGCGGACGAGAACCGCGGCCGGTTGCCCGAGACCGCGCCTTGGCATTACGTGGACGTGCCGCTCGATCAGCCCAGGTACGACGCGAAGTGCAGCGGCGATGTTGCGTCGTAGGGCTGCGTGGAGAAATAGCCAGAATGGACATGTTTACCGACGATGTTCCACCGCAAGCCTCTCGACTGGCGCCGAAGCTCCGAGCCCTGGCCGATCAAGGTGTCTACTTCGGGACCAGCTCGTGGAAGTATGAGGGCTGGCTCGGGTCGATTTACTCAGGGGATCGATACGTCACCAGGGGCAAGTTCTCCAAAGCCAAGTTCGAGGAAAACTGCCTGACCGAATACGCCCGGACGTTCCCGACGGTCTGCGGCGACCTGACGTTCTACCAGTTCCCGCGTGAGCAGTACTGGGCGAAGCTATTCGACGCAATGCCCGAGAGCTTCATCTTCGGCTTCAAGGTGCCCGAGGACATCACGGTCGAGACCTGGCCGAAACACGCCAGGTATGGGAAGCGGGCCGGGCTGGCGAACGAGCGCTTCCTGGACGCCCAGGCTCTCGCTCAATTCTTCACGAGCCGGCTCGAGCGTTACGGCAAGCAGGTCGGTCCGCTCATCTTCGAGTTCGGGACGTTCAATAAACAGACCTTCGCCACGCCGGCCGATTTTCTGGCGGTGCTCGACCCGTTCCTGAAGAAATTGCCCGAAGGGTTCCGATACGCCGTCGAGATCAGGAACGAGAATTACCTTACGCGGCAGTATTTCGACGTCCTCGCAAGCCACAACGTCGCTCACGCCTTGAGCGCCTGGACCCGGATGCCGGCGCTCGACGAACAGGCACGACTCCCTGACGTCTTCACGGCCGATTTCACGGTTGTAAGAGCATTGCTCCGGAGAGGCCGCCCCTACGAGATGGCCGTGGAAACGTTCCAGCCGTACGACCGGATTCAAGAACCCAACGAGAGCGCCCGCGAAGGAATGCGGCTCGTCGCGCAACACGCGATGCACGAACGGAAGAACGCATTCCTGTTCGTCAACAACCGGCTCGAAGGCAATGCGCCTTCGACGATCGAGGCTGTTGTCGAGCAGATCCAGTCGGGTTTCCGTGGAACCAGATCCGAATGAGCACAAGACGCTCGGCAGGGCTGGATGCGGCGGGCCATGGTGGCTCCGAACCTCGTTCATCCCGAATTTCGCGGAGAATCCAGTGAACGCTTCCGGCTAAGCCGGTGATGGCGCGTCAGTCGCGCAACCGGCGCGGAGGCGCGACTGTCTCAGATGCGCCCTCTCCTCGAGTTGGAATTCCTTCCGTGTCGTTCCGTGCTGTCCGTGGTTGATATCCCCCGTTCCTCGCGCCCAAATTTGAGGAAAACCTCCATGTCACCCGAAGAGAGCGTCGATCCCCAGAATCAGCTCGAAGTTGACTTGCTGGAGCGAGTCGCGGCGACCACGTGGTCATTCGAGCGCGCAATCGCGCCGAGGGCGCCTTAGCCATAACATTCGCCACCACGCCAACGAACGGGAAGAGCGCGAGAAGGAAGAAGCCGTGGCGCTCGGGCAGCGGCTGTTCTGGCATGCCCGCGGGCCGTGGCAAGTCTTTCCGCACTGTGCCAGCACGGGAGAGAGTTCGGAACGGCGCACCTCGTGGTCGGAAAACCCCGCCGATCCCAACAGTCCGGCGCTCTTCGGGCGCTACTGGCCCAGAAGCTCGAGCGTCCGCTTGACGAAGGCCGACGACGCGGCGACAGCGTCGGCCGGCGACATCTTCAGCCGCTGGGCGAGCTCAAACTTGCGCAAATGGTCGGCGTCAAGCTGGCCGTCGCGGACGTAGAGGCTATCGCAGGCCAAGAGCAGGCAGCGCAGGCCGAACTCCCGGTAACCCTTGGCATAGACCAGTGCTCGCACGCAGCAGAACATCGCCTCGTAGCTCAAGAAGACGACGTCGGCCGGATCGCCTTGCCCCGTCGTGTTGATGTTCACCGCGGCGTCGAGCCGGTCGCCCGCCTTGGTGAGCAGCTCCGAAATCCGCCCCGGCGCTTCCTTGTCTTCGACCAGGTAGGGGCTATCCAGGCACTTCGTGAACGTGTTGATGATGGCCATGAGCGTGAGATCTCTGTGATCGTGTGTTTGACGGTTTCAGTTTCCCTTGGTCGCCGGCGGCGAGGCCGACTCACCGGCCGCGGGGTTTCCGGACGTGTCGCCGGAATCGCGCTTCGGGGCGCGACCTTCAGGCGCGCCCTTGCCGAATCCCCTCTTACCGGCGGCTTTGCCGAACGCGCCCTTGCCGGCGGCTTTGCCGAACGCGCCCTTGCCCGCGGCTTTGGGAAATGCTCCCTTGGTGGCGGGCGGTCCGATGGCTCCCTTGGAGGCATCTCGCATTCGCTTCATCTGTTCCGCGTTATACTGCATTGGAGGCATGGCGGCCGGCGGCCTGGGCCGGGTCGCGGTCGCGTTCGGGGCCAATACTGGCAAGCCGAGCGCCGCCGCCGAAGCGGGCGTGGTCAACATCGGAACCGCGGCCGCCTGCATCATGCCGACGAGCCAGTCGGGCATCACGCCGAAAACCACCACGACGATCGTGGCGATCGCGATCGGCGCAGCGACCGGTCGGGTCGCCGGCCCGAGCCGCTTGCCGCTGGGAGAGCGGAGGAACATCGCCTTGAGCACCCGCACGTAGTAAAACGCCGAGACCACGGAATTGAACAGGCCCAAGGCGACCAGCCAGATCAGTGCGATCGGCCTCTGTCCCTGGCGCTCGTCGAGGGCTTCCATGAAAACGTAAAGCTTGCCGAAAAACCCGGCCAGAGGCGGAATGCCAATCAACGAGAGCATGAGCACCAGGATGCAGACGGCAAGCATGGGTTGCTGAAAACCCAGGCCGTTGAGGTCGTCGATATCGTCGGTGTTCTTGTCCCGGACCAGCCAGGCCGCGACCGCGAAGGCGCCCACGTTTGCAAATGCGTAAACGACCAGGTAATAGAGAACGGCCCCGGCTGCCCTGGGCCCTCCGGTGGCGACGCTCGCGGCAGCGACCCCGACCAGGATGTAGCCCGCATGGGCGATCGAAGAGTAGGCCAGCATGCGCTTCAGGTTTCGCTGAGCCAGCGCCGCGAAGTTGCCGTAAGTCATCGTCACCGCCGAGATGATCGCGATGACGCCGACCCAGCCGGGCCCCATGATACTGGTCGAAGGGTTGGACCAGGGACCCAGGGCATGCAGAAAGACCTTCATCAGTGCCACGAAGCTGGCGATCTTGGAGCCGGTTGCGATCCAGGCCGTGACCGGCGCGGGCGCCCCTTCGTAAGCATCGGGAGCCCATTGATGAAAGGGCACCGCGGCCACCTTGAAACCAAAGCCGACCATCATGAGCAAGATTGCCGTGGCGCCGGCGACGTTCCCCGAGAGCCCGGCCTCGCTTCCGGCCGCCAGGATCCTGCGAATCGCCTCGAATTGAGTCGTCCCGGTAAGACCGTAGATCATGCTGAGGCCAAACAGGAAGAGTGCGGACGAGACCGAGCCGTAGACGAAATACTTGAGACCTCCCTCGGCAGACCGGCGCTTCGTCTTCTCGAGGGCGGTCGCGAGGTAGAGACAGATCGTCATCGTCTCCAGCGTGATGAACAGCGTGATGAGCTCTTCGGCTGCCGTGAGCAGCATCATCCCGACGGTCGCCCAGAACATGAGCGCGAGATACTCGCCCCACTCCTCGGTGAACGGCCACGCCATCGACAGCCAGAGGATAAGACCCAGGAGGATCGTGTAGAGTATGTTGAAAAACCCGGTCTGCGTGTCTCCGGCGATCGTGCCGAAGAAGAGCAAGGGATCGGGCTCGGAAAGATACCTGATGGTCGCGGGCGAGAGCCACGACTCCCAACCTTCCGCGTTGGCTTGCAGCGAGATCGGCACCCAGTAGACGACAATCGCACTGAAGAGCGCCACTCCCACGCCGACAAGCGACAACACGCCGACCGTCTGGCGTCGCGCCGTCAGGCTCATGCTCCGTGCCAGAAACACGTCCACCAGGAGGACCAGCAGGCCCCAGGCCGCCAACACGAGCGCGGGAGCCAGGAAGAAGACGTCGCGGAAGTTCAGGGTCATCGTGTCGTCCAGTCGCTAGTAGCTCGTTGGCAGTCGCTCACCTACGGGCGGCGTCAACCAACTATCCCGACATACTGTCGTAACGGTCAACGTCCACGGCGTGCCAGCGGCGATAGCATAAGAGAATCAGCCCTATGCCCACGGCAACCTCGGCCGCCGCGACCGTCAGCACCATGATGGCCAGGATCACCCCGGCCAGCGGACCGGCCTCTGGCCGCTCCGGGCCGAACCGCCAGAAAGCGACCAGGTTGATGTTGGCGGCGTTCAACATGATCTCGATCGCCATCAGGACCGCGATGGCGTTGCGCCGGATCAGCACGCCGGCCAGGCCGATCGCGAACGACGCGGCCGCGAAGTACAGAAACCAGCTCAAGGGGACGTCAGAGCCCATGGGGTTAGCTCAGCTCAAGGAGAGTTCAACGATCAAAGATTCCTACGACGCTTCTGTGGACAGCATTGTTTCGCCGGTTCGGGTACTGGGACGCTCGCGACTCAAACGGTTGAGGCCGTGGACGCGACTTCCCGAGCGCCCGGCCGGCCCGAGTCGCCGTCTCCCGATTGGCGGGCGGCGGCAGCGCCAGCGCGCGAAACCGCCGGCGCGGCCTCTTCGCGATGGGAGATGGCGATTGCCCCTACCAGGGCGACGGTCAAGAGCAGCCCCGCCACTTCGAATGCGATCACATAACGCTTCATCAATTCTTCGCCCACGATTCGGCCCATTTCGTTGACCGCGCGGCTGCGCGGGGGTGCCCCTTCGCCAGTCGCCGCCGAGATCGTGGGCCGTACATCCCTGGTCGTCCAGGACAACTGGGATCCGATCCCCTTCTGAAAGCTGATGCCATAGGCCAGGACCATGAACACGCCCAGGCCGGCGATCAGTCCGGGAAGCCGCCAGGACGAAGGGACGCTGGTGGGATCGTCGCCCTGGATGTTGCGCGTCAGCATGATCCCGAACATCAAGAGGATCGCGACGGCCCCGATGTAGACTAACACCTGAAGCGCGGCCAAGAACTCGGCTTCCAGCAGGACGAACTGACAGGCGACCGCGAAGAAAAACGCGACCAGAAAGAGCCCGGCATGCACCAGGTTGCGCGCCAGGATCGTCCCCAAGGCTGCCGCCAGACCCAACCCCGCGATCACCATGAACAGCACCTGAATCACGATCAGTTCTCCCAAGCGAGCGGCTCGTGCCGCCGATTTGACCTGGCGTTATCGCCCGACGGAACGCAGACCGAACCCCGGATGGACCGGCCCCACCGCAGGCCATTCCGTGCCCAGCGGTTCGCGAGCGGTTTCGCGGCGGTTCGCCCAGAATACCAATACGATCGCCGGGACCAGGACGAGCGCGGTCCAGAAAGTGCCGCGGAACCAGTTCCAGAAGGTCAAGGAACCCGGGCTGATCACGATCTCGTACCAGATGCCGGCCACCAGGACGTTGATGATGCTCAGCGGAACCAGGTACTTCCAGGCGAAATTCATCAGCCGGTCCACCCGTAACCTGGGTAGAGTCGCCCTGATCCAGAACATCAAGAAGATGAAGAAAACGACCTTGGCGAAGAACACCCCGATCAAGATGAAGTCCACCAGGAAATACGAGAACGTCTCGCCCAGGAAGTTGGTGGGGAACTCGACAAACGGGATCGGCGTGCCGCCCCCCAGGAACAGGGCTGTCCCCAGGCAACTGATTGCAAACACGCTCATGTACTCGGCGAGAAAGAACACGCCGAACCGCATGCCGGAGTACTCGGTGTGGTATCCCGCGATGATCTCCGACTCAGCCTCGGGCAGGTCGAACGGCGTGCGATTGACCTCGGCGATTCCGGAGATCAGGAGGATCAAGAATGCCAGCATTCCCGGAGGCGAGGCGATGAACCAGCCAAATTCAAGCTGTTTATCGAACACGGTGACCAGGCTCAAGCTGCCAGCCCACAAAATGATCGGGATCGTGGAAAGCACTTGCGGAACCTCGTACGAAACGAGCTGCGCGACCGCCCGCATCGCGCCCAGCAACGAGTACTTGTTGCGGCTCGACCAGCCGGCCAGAAAGATTCCGAGGGGGCTGATGCTCGAAACGGCGATCAGATAGACCACTCCGGAAGGGAGATTGACCGGCGCCATGTTGACGGCGAACGGGATCACTGCGAGGACCAGAAAGGCGGACACGAGCACCATGACCGGAGCGGCCAGATGGACCCACCGATCGGCGGTCCGCGGAACAAGATCTTCCTTGATAAGCAGCTTAATCAGGTCCGCGATCGGTTGCAGCAAGCCTAGCGGACCGACCCGATTCGGCCCGATTCGATCCTGGAATCGCGCAGCGACTTTTCGTTCCAGCCAGACCATGTAGGCCACGATCAAGGGAAAAACGACGGGGAACCCGATGACTAGCCAGAGAGCCCACCGAATCGCCGTGCCCCACCCAAGCTCGACAGCCTGCGGTTGGGACGCGACGGATAGTTCCTGGGCGAAGAGCCCCCATCCCAGGTCGTTTAGCGCGATGTTCACCGCGTGTCATCCCCTCTGTTCGAATTCCGCCGGCTTGCTCCAGAGCGGCGATTCCAACTCGATCACCGCCACGTTACCATCGCCCGAACCGCTGTAGCCAAGACTCGTCCCCAAGGTCTCCGCAGAGCCTTCACGCACAATCAGACCCAGCGCAAGACCCCCTTCGCCCACGCATAAATCAGACCGATCGACAAGATCACCAGGAAGATGACCATCTCGATCAAGGCGAACGCGCCCAGTCCCGCGTAGCTGACCGCCCAGGGAAAGAGAAAGACCGTCTCGATGTCGAAAACCACGAACATGATCGCGTAGATGTAATACTGAATCCGGAACCTGATCCAGGTTTCGCCGTAGGTGCGCACACCGCACTCGTAGACGTCGCTCTTGGCCAGCGACCGCTTTCGAGGCGCGATCAGTCCCTCGACCACGATCATCGCCATGGGCAAGATGATCCCCAAGAGGAGCAGCAATCCGATGAAGATGTAGTTATTGATGACCATCGTGCGATCTCGTCCTTTTCGTTCCTGATTCGCGGGGATGTCGTTTGACCGTCGCAACCGGCGGCACGCCACCCGCGCCCGCCGAAAAAGGTCCGGCCGGGCGGGTCCAGGCGCTGCCGCCGTCACGTCGCTTTAGGGCTCGCCAGGGTCTCCACCTGGGTTGATTCGTCGAGTGCGATCTCGGTGATCTCACCGCTGTCGAATTCGAGTCGAAGCGTTTTCTGATGGCAGTAAGATGCCTTGCTCCCCATCTCGATGCCGCCTACCGGGCGCCGGCTTTCCCCCACGACGACCCCTTCGACCCACGTCAACCAAGTGCGGTGGCCCACTCGCACGTGCTGGGTGATGCGGACTCGCGTCCCGGGCGGATACTGAGGTTTGGCGGCAGTGGGGATCATTCTCTTGGGTGAAACCGTTCGCACTTCTACGGCCGTTACGCCGGCCAGATCTCCACTTCCCCCTACGGGGTGTGGAGGTCACGCCTCTGGACCAGACTCATTCGAGCGATCATATTAAGGCGCTTGGCCGGCGCGGGCAAGGCCCTAGTGGGCCGTCAATTTCCACGAGTTCTTCGGTCGTTCGGCCGTTCGAGACCGCGCCGGTCCATTTCGCGACGGGCCGCGTTGGTCAGACAGTTGCCGGTTTGGCGGCGGGTTTGGCCGCGGCGGCCGTTGTCGGGGGCTTGCTCGCAGCCAGAGCTTTTTGCAGCCGCTGGTCCTTCTTCTTGGCGACCTTGTTTCGCTCGGCTGTCTCATCCGCGCTCTGCCAGGCATCCGGGTGCGTCTTGGCGTAAAACTCGCTCGAGACCAGCAAGTCCTGAAGGTCGAAAATATGGCTCTGATGCCGCTCGTAATTGGATAGCTCGAAGTTATGGTCCATCTTGATCGCGTCGAACGGGCAGTATTCGGAGCAAAGACCGCAGTTCATGCAGACGTCCATGTCGATGTAGAAGTCTTCCGGCAACGGCACGACGGTGCCTTTCGGGCTCTTGGCCTGAGCCATCCAGATACATTGCGGCGGGCACACCTTCGCGCAGATGTTGCAGGAGGTGCACCGAACGTTGCCGTCTTCCGTGTCGTAAATCAACATCGGCAAGACACGAAACCGCTCGTAGACCGGCAGCCGCTCGTCGGGATACTCGACCGTGAAGAGCCCGGTGGTCCTGAAGTCCTGAGTGACCGTGGGCTCCTGGCCGCGTGGATGTCTGCGAAAGAGATCGACGAGCAGCGGACCGCCCCCCCGCCGCTTCAAACCCTGGCCGGCGCGGATATCGCGCCAGAACGTGAGCAGGAACCGCCGCAGAGTGATCAGATGACCCCGAATGACTCCCGTGCCCAAACCCATTGAACTTGCCCCTTGGTTTCACGGCGGAACGCCCACCGCTGGATTTCCCGATTTTCTATCGATCGACCTCGCCCAGGACGATATCGAGGCTGCCGAGAATGCCGACCACGTCAGCCACGGTGTGGCCGATGCACATTGCCTCGAGCGCTGTCAGGTTGATGAAGCTGGGGCTGCGCACATGGTAGCGATAGGCGGTCGGCGATCCATCGGCGACGACGTAATAACCCAGCTCGCCCTTGGGGTTCTCGACGCGCGAGTAGGCTTCGCCCGCGGGCACCTTGATCTGGTAGCTCTTCTTGCCGGGAAGGATCGGTCCGCCCGGGATGTCGCGCACGGCCTGTTTCAAGATCCTGGCGCTTTCACGCATCTCCTGAAGCCGGACGTAGTATCGGTCGTAGAGGTCGCCAACCGTTCCGGTCACGACATGGAAATCGAAGCGGTCGTAAATGCTGTACGGTGCCGCGCGGCGAACGTCGTAGGCGACCCCCGAGGCCCGCAGCACAGGGCCGGCCGTCGAAAAATTGATCGCATCCTCCCGCGCCAGGACGCCCACCCCCTTGCAGCGGTCAAGCACGATCTCGTTCCGCGACAGATAGCGGTCCATCTCGTCGATTCGCTTGTCGATCCGCTCGTTGACGATTCCGCGGCAGCGCTCGATCCAGCCTGCGGGCAGGTCGAACGCGACGCCGCCGAAACGGAAGTAGTTGCACATCATCCGGCTGCCGGCCGCCCACTCGAACAGGTCGAGTATCAGCTCGCGCTCCTCGATCGCATAAAGCGCCGGCGTGAAGAACGCTCCCAGGTCGTTGAGCAAGAAGCCGATCGACCACATGTGACTGGCGATCCGGGTGAGCTCGGCCATGATGACGCGGATGTACTCGGCCCGCTCGGGGGGCTTGGCGTCGTCCCCCATGAGCTGCTCGATGGCCAGGGCATAGCCGAAGTTGTTCCCCATGCTCGTCAAGTAATCGAGCCGGTCGGTGAACGGGAAGTTCATGAGGAAGGTGTTGCGCTCGCCGATCTTCTCGTGATTGCGGTGCATATATCCCATGACCGGCTTGAGTCCGATGATCGTTTCGCCATCGACTCGCAGATTGAGGCGAAAAACACCGTGCGTGCTGGGGTGCTGCGGCCCCATGCTGAGAATGAACTGGTCGGTGTCGAGCTCGGCAATCTGGACTCCGGTCGGCAGGAGAGGCTCGCCCTTGGGATCGTCGTTGCTCGAGAGGCTGGCCCAGTCCTTGAAATCACTGGGGACCTTGAGATTAGTGCCGTAGGGATTGACCTCTTCGGCGCGGAAGTGCTGGCCGAGGCCCTCGTCCACCCGGCTGGGAAAGACCTTGGCGGGCGCCTCATAATACGGTTCCAGGAAGTCCTTGCGGAGGGGATAGTAGGCGAAGCCTTCCCACATGAGGATCCGCTTGAGCTCCGGATGGCCCGTGAAGCGAACGCCCATCATGTCATAGACCTCGCGCTCCTGGAAATCGGCGCCCCGGTAAACGTGATAGAGCGATGGGACTTCGCCTTGACCTTCAGGCTCGGCCGTGCGGACGCGCAGCTCGATCAAGCTGCCAGGCCGCTCGGTGCTTTCAAGCTGATAGTTGACTTCGATGCAGTCTTCGTAGTGAACGCTTTGCAAGCTCGCGAGATAATCGTACTTGATCGCGCTCCTGTCGCGGAGGAAACGGGCGACCTCGACCAGTCTGTCGATCTGGACGAGCAGGCCGGCCTGGATGATCGTCACCGTTCCTGGCCCGAATTCCTGATTGATCCCTTGCGCCAGGTCGGCGAGCTTGGCCGCCCCCAACCACACCAGGCTGGGCCGAGCCTCAGCTCGCTTGGCCTTCTTGGCTGGCTTGGCGGCGGGCGCCGGTTTGGCTTCGGTGGGGGCCGGCGACGGGCCATCGCCGACCGCGTCGCCGCGCACCTTGACACGGATGAGGTCAATCTTGCTGGGGCCCTTCGCCGCAGCGGCTGCCGGGGCGGTGTCTGGCGGCGGGGCCTCGATCTCAGGCTGCGGTGCTGGGATCTTGGGCGGCTTGGGCAGCCCGGCCTCGTGCGCATCCAGGAGGCCCGCCGCGGTGCGCTCGGCCGCGATCTCGACAGTTCGCAGGTCGATCAGATCGGGACCGAGCACCGGCACGGGGATGTCGCGCTCGACTTCCGGCCGGTACCACGGGGTGTTCCCCTCGCGGCCGAGCATGGGTATGTCAATCTTTTCGCCGTCGATCTTTTTCTGCAGCGTGATCAGGCCGTTGAGCAGGGCCTGCGGAGTCGGGGGACAGCCGGGAACATACACGTCCACCGGAATGAACTTATCAACGCCGGAGACAACGTTGTATCCCTCCTTGAATGGCCCGCCTCCCGTGGCGCACGCACCCATCGAAAGCACATACTTGGGTTCGGGCATTTGATCGTAGAGCCGGGCGATCATCGGCATCATCGTCTTGGTGACGGTCCCCGACACGATCATCAGATCGGCCTGTCTTGGCGACCCCCGAAACACCTCGGCTCCGAACCGCGCAATATCGAATCGGCTCGATGCCGTGCAGATCATTTCGATCGCGCAGCAGGCCAGGCCGAAGCCGAGCGGCCAGACGGCCGAGCGCCGGCCCCAGTTATAGATCGTGTCGACCATCCCCAGAAGCTTGTCCCACGTCGTCACAAGGACGTACCGCTCAAGCTCCTTCTGAAGCACGGGGTCGATCTCAGTGCTCCACTCGGGACGGGTGATTGTCGCGTTCGTCATGATGGGTCGTCTATCTCGGAGGATTAAGTTGCCAAGGATGCGGCCGCCGGGACGACGGCCCGGCTCATTCTGCGGCGGTTTTTCCAGGCCGCGTTCCAGCGCCGCTATCGCCGGCGGGAGGACAAGACCCTGCCTGGCGTCCAGGCTCGGTTCGGTTCTCGACCGATGGCGGTTATGGTAAACCTTGAGGCTGCGTTCCGCCAGAGGGCACCAGCCGATCGGGAAGAGGTCGAATCGGTGCGACCCCTATTGCGCATCGCCAGACACTCCGGGACGGGCCACAGGCGGGCGCGGACAGCTCAACGAACCTCCCCTCCGCACGCAACAGGCGGGCACCGCTTTTCCAGCCGAGGTCGCCGATCGAACTCCCCCTGCGTCCCTCTTTGCATGACGCAGCCGCCGGCCCATAATGATGAATATGGAGAAACCGTCGTTCCAGATGAGCGTCGCGGCCATGCTCGGCTTGGTGGCGTGCATCGCACTCAATTTCTGGCTTTTTCGAAATCGGCCCCTTCTGGGGCATCGTCGGTCTCAACCTGACCAAGCACGTGGCGATTGCCTATCTTTGCCAGGTCCTGGGTGTCGATCGGCGACGGCCAGCCGACGCGCCGCGGGTCTTGCCGGCCGGCGCAGCCTCACGGCCCGCTTGGCTGAGAAGGCTATTCTGGTCACGACACGTACACACTGGTCAAGCCGCGAGGGTTGGATTAAAATGACGGGTCGTCCTGTTATCGTCCTCACGTATCTTCGGTTGAAACCGACTGGGCGGTACAGGGATCAAGCAACCAACAATGTCTATCGCGCAAGGACGGTTTCATGGCTGGGAAACCGCTGAATCGACTCGACCTGCGGCGTCAGAGAGAGGCCGCCGAACCGCTCGATCCCATGGAGGACGAGACCAACGAGGTCGTGGAGGAGGTGGAGGAGGAAGAGGTAGCCGAGCGCAAACCCAAGAAAAAAGCCAAAGCGCCGGCCAAGCCGAAGGCAAAGTCCGCCCGGTCTTCCAAGCCCGCGTCGCGGATGCGGATTGTCTGGGTCGTTTTGAACGATGCCTTCAAGCCCGTCGGCACCTTTGAATTCAGTCAGAAAGAAGCGGCCGATGCTCGCGCGGCCGAGCTGACGGCCAAAGGCAAGGGAACTCATTTCGTGCAGCGCACCAAGGAGCCGATGCCCGAAGACGCCCCGGGAATCGGCGCGGCGATCCCCCGAGCCGTCGCGCCGCCTACCAAGGCGTCGCGCAAGCAGGCGGCGGCCGTAGTCGAAGAAGAAGAGGACGTCGAGGACGAAGAAGAGGAAGAAACCGAAGCAGAAATCGAGGAAGAAGAGGAAGAGGACTGAAATCCTCGGATCGAGCGGGCGAGAAAGTCAACAATGAGCACGGCAGTCGCGCACGAAACCAGTTTGAGCGAATCGGCGGCGACGGTCGTCTCGCGGCTACGCACGAACTTCGAATCGGGGCACTCGCACCGCTCAAGGAGCGGCGGCGGCAGCTCGACGGGTTGTCGCGCTTTCTCAAGGAGCGGGAGCGCGAGATCGAGGCAGCCCTTCGTTCCGATCTGGGACGGCCCTCGATCGAGGTCTATCCCACCGAGATCGCCTTTGCGGCCGGCGAGATCTCGCTTGCCCTCAGGAAACTCAAGTCGTGGAGCAAGCCGACTCGCGTTCCAACCGCTCTGGTGGGTCAGCCCGGCCGGAGCTGGATCTATCGCGAGCCCCTGGGAGTCGTCCTCATCATCGGTCCGTGGAACTATCCGGTCCAGCTCGTCCTGGTGCCGCTGATGGGCGCGATCGCCGCGGGGAATTGCGCCATCGTCAAGCCCAGCGAAGTCGCCCCCGCGACCAGCGATCTCCTGGCTCGTCACTTGCCCGCCTACGTGAGCCCCCAGTGCGTTTCTGTGGTCGAAGGGGGAGTCAAAGAGACGACCGACTTGCTAGCCCAGCGATTCGACTACATCTTCTACACCGGCAATTGCACCGTGGGACGCATCGTGATGGAGGCCGCCGCTAAACACCTCACACCGGTGACCCTCGAGCTCGGTGGCAAGAGCCCGTGCATCGTCGATCAGAACGCCGATATCGAGGTGGCCGCGCGACGGATCCTCTGGGGCAAGTTCTTCAACGCGGGCCAGACTTGCGTCGCCCCGGACTATGTCCTCGCCCACGAGGCAATCGAGGAAAAGCTGCTCGCGTGCATGCAGAAGACCCTCGTCGACTTTTTCGGCGACGATCCTCGCAGCAGTGCCGACTTTGGCCGGATCGTTAACGCCCGGCACCATCGGCGCCTCATGAAGATCTTACCCGGCAGCGGCGATCTGGTCGCCGGCGGTGCGGCCGATGAGAACGAGCGGTACCTCGCACCGACCATCCTCCACAACGTACCAGCCGACTCGCCCGTCATGGCCGACGAGATCTTCGGTCCGATACTTCCGGTTCTTAAGATGAAGGACATTGGCCAGGCGATTGCGTTTATTAATGCCCGGCCTAAACCGTTGGCGCTGTACCTCTTTTCGCGAGACGACCGGATCCAGGAGCGCGTGCTTGAGCAAACCAGCTCGGGAGGCGTCACAATCAATCACACGCTACTGCACGTGGCTGTTCCCGCGCTTCCGTTTGGAGGTGTCGGAGCGAGCGGCCTGGGGGCCTATCACGGCAGGTCGTCGTTCGAGACCTTCAGCCACCGCAAGTCGGTCCTCAAGAAGCCGACCTGGTTTGACCCATGGTTCTTTTACCCGCCCTATAACGACAGCAAGCGAAAATGGATGAGGCGGCTCATTTGAGGGTCTGGCATCATCGCAAATCGTCTCGCCCCGCTTCTTTGTCCCGATTCGGGATTCAACCTCCGTCACACGCGCAAGGCACTGTCCGCGTTCGGGACCGCCTACGGAACCCTCCCGCAACGCACGGCTGACATCTCCGACGACCAGCACGCCCTTCTCGACCAAGCGATCTCCGAGCTTGCCCAAGACGGCAAGGTCAATTCGATACGGCTCGCCTTGTTCTAACGCCGGGTGGAAGTCGCGAATGCGGCGGAAGATGGTAGCCTCGTGGCGTGAGCTCCAGGTTGCCAGGTGCGGTTAATAGAGGCCCGTTGGATGTTGCGATCAAGCCCTGAATGGGCGACACGCGGGCGGCCGCACGGCGCTCCGCTCGCTGGTTCTCGAGTGGCTGCGTCAAGGGACAACCGGGTCGCCCCGATCCGGCGGCTTGGTTGCATACCACACTGCCAAGGGGAGTTCGTTGTTGCGGATTCGGACCGGACCTGAGGCTCACGCCACCAGGATACGTCCTGTTGCCCCATTCGGGGCTCAGAATCGTTGAGCGAAGAGTCTCTTTTCTTAATCGTGATGCTCAGACTGTTTCGCGTCCGCCAGTTCGTCGCGGTGCTTGGCCCAGTCGGGACCAGAGAGCGCGTGGGCCTGGCCGTCCTGGTCCAGGTGCATGCCGGTGAGCACCTCGGTTCGAAGGCGTATCTGTTCGGGGCTGCCGCGAACGGGGACCGGCACGGTCCACTGACGGACGACCCCGTCCTCGCCGCCGGTCAGGACAAAGCGGCCGCTGGGATGGAAAGCGGCCGTCAGCACGCGGCCCTGATGCGTCAGGGGCTGGCAAAGAAGCTGACCGCTTTCGGGCTCCCAGAGCCGGGCCTTGCCGTCGGAGCTGCGGGTCAGCACTGCCCTTCCGTCGGCGCTGAAGGCCACGAATTCGACCGTGCCGTCATGGAGCATCGGCAGACCTCGGGGCTCGCCGGTCTCTGCGTCCCAGAGGCGGGCGGTCTTGTCATCGCTGCCGGTAATAATTGTATGCCCATCGGCAGAGAACGCGGCCGACCAGACGCGATCGGCGTGGGCCAGTGGGTTGCCAACCGGCTTCTTACTCGCAAGGTCCCAGACTTGCGCCACGTGAACCCGGCCGTTGCTATCCCAACCCCCCGTTGCCAGCAACCGACGGCCATCGGAGCTCAGCACCATGGCAATCGAGGCTTCCGCCGGGAGGTGGTCGCCGAGCGGCTGGCCTGTGCTGGCGTCCCAGAGGCGGACCATCCCCTGTCCGCCGGTCAAGAGAGTCTTGCCGTCCGGGGTAAATGCGACCGTCAAGAGCTTAGCACCGTGATCGAGCACGGGGCCGATGGGCTCGCCCGTGACGAGGTCCCAGAGTCGGGCCGTCCTGCCCCAAACGTCTTCCACCGTCGCAACCCGTTGGCCGCCGGGGGATAGGGCGGCAGGCTGCGGTTTGTGGTCCTCGCGCCGGTAGGGGATCTCGGCGCCGGCAAATGTGCCCGTCTCCGGCCGCCATAATCGCAGAGTGCCTCGCGCGGCCTGCACGAGGAAGCTCGCGTCGTCGCTGCCAACGATCGGCGAAAACCACCGGTACGCCGTTGCGCGTTCGCCGATCGGCCGCCCATCCGTCCCGTCGATTGCCTGGATCAGGCCCTCCCCGGATTGGCAGACGACGAAATGACCGTCGCGGCTGATGGTCAAAGTGTTGACTGGATCGGGAAAGGCAGGCCCGAACGGCGTGCCAGAGCGGTCGTGAGGCACGAGCTCCCAGACACGCAGAAATTGATCGCCGGCGGTGGTGGCAATGGACTTTCGATCGGGTGCGAAAGCCACTCCCCATATTGCTCCAGGGTGCGTGGGGGTCGTCACGGTGGGTTGAAATCGGTCGAGGTCCCAGAGCCGCGCAACGCCGTCGGCGGTCCCTGAGAGAAACGAGCGTCCGTCAGGGCTGTAGGCCAGGGCCTGGACCGAGCCGGGCAAGAGGTCCGATGTGCGAAGCAGGTTGCCGGTGGATGCCTCCGCAAGGCGGATGCGTTGATCGGCGCAGCCGACGAGATACGTCTGGCCGTCCGGTGCGACCGCAATCGAAAGAACGTCAGACGCGACCTCAACCGGCTTACCGATCGCTTCACCGCAGAGGGCGGCGCGGCGGGCGGCGTTCCCGGCGAAGCCGCCGGTCAAGACCGTCTGATTGTCGGGAAAGTAGGCGATCCGAAGAACGCCGCGCGCGCTCCATCCCGCGCCGAGCGGCTTACGCTGAGCCACGTCCCAGAGTTGCGCGCGGTAGTTGGGGCCGGCGACGGTTACCAGGAAGCGGCCATCGGGGCTGAACGCCAGTGAGCGAACCCGCCCGTGGTGCAGCAACGGCTCGCCGATCTTGGCGGCCGTGTTCAAGTCCCAGAACTGCACGTAGGCGCGGCTCTCCGGCAGATCAGTTCCGGTGCCCGTGGCCAGCATCGCCCCGCCGGGATGGATCGCGATCGCCGCAACTCCCGTATGCGGATGAGACAGGTCTTGCAGAAGCTCTCCGGACGCCACATCCCAGATGCGGCACTGGCCCGAGTAATAGTCGGTTGATGCCAGCAGCCGCCCATCCGGGCTGAACACGACAGACCGGGCGGGGAAATGGTGGAAGAGGCAATGCAAAAGGACGGACTCGGGTTGAGCGTGGGACCAGTTGACGCGAAGCGCCCGCTCGAGGGCCCGGTCGCCTTCCGGGGCGTCGAGAAGGCCCTGGGCGACCCACAACAGGGCTTCGGATTGTCGACCTTGGTCCACGAGGGCCTGCGCTCGGCCGAGGGCGAGCGTCGCGGCGGTGTGTTGTGCCTGCCGCCGCGCCGCCGCTTCGGCATCGGCCCGCTCGCGCTCGCGCCGCGCGCGGTGTCGGCCTCGCGCCGGCGGACCTCGGCTAGCTCGGCCTGGCTCTCAGCTCGCTGCCGTTCGCCAAGGGCGCGCTGCCACTGCCACGAAACGAGGGTGAAACCAAGTGCGCTGACCGCGACGACCGCGGCCAAGAGCGCGGCGACCGCTGGCCGTCGCCGCGCCCATTTGACCGCCTGCTCCCAAGGCGCCGCCGGGCGAGCGGAAATCGGCCGGCCGTCCAGGTAGCGCCCAGGTCGCCGGCCAGCTCGCGGGCCGTTTGATACCGCCGCGCAGGCTCCCGGGCCATCGCCTTCAAGCAGATCGTCTCGAGATCGCGCGGAATGGCGTCGTCGAGCCGCCGAGGCGGAATGGGGTCGTGCTCGAGGATCCGGCGAAGGACGGCCAGGGCCGGTCCGGTGAAGGGTGGCCGCCCGGTCAGCGATTCGTAGAGCGTGATCCCCAGGCCGTAGATGTCCGTACGGTGGTCGAGCGACGCGTCGCCGCGAGCCTGCTCGGGGCTCATGTAAGTCGGCGTTCCCGCCACCACGCCCTCGCGGGTTAGCGCGCTATGCCCGGGTTCTCGGGCCAGGCCGAAGTCGGTGATCTTGGCCCGGCCGGTCGCGCGCTCGATCAGGATGTTGTTGGGTTTGACGTCGCGGTGGATCAAACCGGCCTGATGAGCCGAGTCGAGCCCGTCGGCAATTTGCGCCACCAGGCGCGCGATCTCGCGGGGGCTGCGCCCGGCTTCGAGCCGAGCCATTCGGCCAGGGTCGGACCATCGACGAACTCCATCACCAGGTATGGCGACCCGCCGGGCTCGCCACCCACGCAGTGAACGGTCACGACGTGGTCGTTTCGGAACCGCGCCGCGAGCTGGGCCTCGCGCAGAAGCGCGCCCGGTCGCCCTCCTCACCGGCTCGCTCCGGAAGAATGACCTTGAGCGCGACCAGCCGGCCCAGTGACTCGTCAAGCGCTCGATAAACGATTCCCATGCCGCCCCGTCCGAACCTCGTCTAGCAGTCGATAGGGGCCCAGTGAGGGCCGAGCGGAGGAATCGTGCACTGGGCTGGCTGCCAGGTCTCCAGCCGGCCCGACCCGCGGCGTTGGCCTCGGCGCCAACGTGGTCGCTAGCCGCCTGAGCAAATCGTCCAGAATCGGATCGTCGCGCGTCGATTCGCTGCCCTTCCAACTCCCGGCGGGCCGGAAGCCGCACAAGATTGGCCTGTCGGTCGTCTGGTCGAGCACCGACTGACAGCGCGCATTCCTGCACGTGCCCGCGGATCGCCTGAGCCTTATCCGCCGGCAAGAGCAAGGCCAGGAAGCTCTCGAGGACCCTTGGTGGTGGACAGTCCGTCATGATCGTGTTCGTGGCCCTGACCCTGGAAGCCCGCGCCGGCCTTCCCCCGCGAGCGGCTTCATGACGTTCGCAGGTCGTCCAACCAGAAGAAGTCCTCGTCGATCTACTCGATTTCGTCCACGAGACGCTTGACCACACGGGACTTCGCCGAATAAACCGACCCGATGTGCACCGACAGATTTTCTGCGGTCGCGCTTAGCCACTCGCCGCTTGGCTGCTCACTTCGTCCATCGTCACGACCCGATGCTCGTCGACCGCCGTGCGCACCAGGAGGCCGATCAGCGTGGCGGAGCGAGCTTCGGCCAGCGTGACCGGGGGTGCGGCCGGCGGTTCCGAGCGGATCGCCGCCAGGAAGGCCGCCAGCGCCAGCCGCGTATCCGGCAGCGCGCCGGGCTGGATCGATCGCCGCGGCAGACGGCGATCGCGATAACTCAGGCTGCCGGTGCCAAGATCGATTCCACCCTGATCACCCAGGACTCGGAGCGTCGACCCGGTAAAACCTTCTTCCGCCGGAGCAATCCAGCTCTGAATCAAGGACGCACGGAAGCCGCTCTTCCATTCGAGGTCAACGGCATAGTGATCGGTCACGTCTCGGTGCGGGTCGATCGCCGCAAATAGCCCCCGGCGGCCCCAACCGCTGGCTCGGACCGGCAGCTCGCCGGCGAGCCAGGCAAACACATCCCAAACATGCACAGCCTGCTCGACCATCCAGTCGCCCGAACGCTCGCGACGGGCCATCCAGCCGTCAGAACCGCCAAGCGGTCCATTGCTGCTCGTCCAGCTCGCTCGCGCCTCGATCAGCGTGCCGAGCTCGCCCCGCTGGATCAGCTCGATCGCCTCGCGGAACCGCGGGTTCGACCGCCGCTGGAACCCGACATGCACCACGAGGCCCGGCGCACTGGCGGCCTCGCCGATCAGGCGGTCGCAGCCGGCAAGCGTCAGCCCGAGCGGCTTCTCGGCATAGAGGTGCTTGCCGCTCTGGATCGCATCGCGATAAATTGGCTCATGCAGGTCGCACGGCAGCGCCACGGTGACCGCATCGACGTCGGCTCTATCCAGAATTCTGCGGTAGTCATCGAAAGCCGCGGGTCGATGGCCGCGGGCCTTCTCGACGATCCCCTGCCCGCGCTGGCGATGCTTGGGTTCCGCGTCGCAGACCGCCACGATCGGCGTGCCCGGCAGCTCGAGCAAGCCTCGCAAGAGAGCGGTCCCCCGGTTGCCGATGCCAATTACGCCCAGGCGAACCGGGGCATCCTGCCCAGGGGTCGCGGCCGCCTCCGCGAGATTTCCCTGCGAGAGTGCCAGGCTCGCCGCGGCCGAGCAACCCAGAAAACGACGGCGATTCACACGGACCGGAGGCATCGAGCGACAACTCCAAAATCCAAAATCCGAAATAGGAAATCCAGAAGTCCAAACCCAAAACCCGCGATGGCAAATCCAAAATCCCAGACCCACTCGCCATTTCGGGGTCTGGTGGCGAGCCCTCGGCAGGCCGCGATTTGGAACCGGATTGGCCTCGCCCGTCGATTATAACGCTTGAGGCTACAGAGGCCAATGGCCCGGACGAATTGCACTGCAATTCAGACGTAAGCGGCCCATGCAGCGCGAAGCCCTCAGGGCCCGACGGACCGGCCGCGGGCCTAACTTCGCTGATTCCTTGATCTTGCGATCTTTTCCGGAAATGGCAGTCAATGAGAGCCAGTGAGAGGATTCCGGGGGGGGTTTTCGTTTTGCCACGCCCACGGTCGACGCTCCGGGCTCAGGAGCTGGCCGGCATGCCCTCGAACAGCGAGTGACCCGGCCGAAGCCTCACAACCTCGTTCAAAGTTGGCTTGCGCGCGTCTTACCGGTCTTGGCGACTGGACGCGTCGTATGGGCTGCGCAGGCAACCCCGGCGCTCATCGGTTTGGGTGCCCATAGATGCCATAGATGCCATAGATGCCACGGCCCGCGCGCGACATCTATGAGATCTAGTCAGCCGATGTGGCATCTGTGGGGCCGAGGATGACATCCATGGCTGAGAGAGATCCAGGGGGCTTCGCGGCGACAAACTTGGTTTCTTGCTTCCTGCCCGCAGCCCAGAAGCCCGACGGACACGGAGCCGTCCGAGAACCACAAACAAGCGCCGGCACCGCGAACCGCGACCGAGCCGACCGCGAACCACAAACAAAGGCTGAAACCGTGAAACGGTTGACACCGCGAACCGCGAGGCGCCCGAAGCCCGACGACACGCAGCCGTCCAGGAACCAAAAACAAAGGCTGATAGCGCGAACCGCGATAGGGCCGTAGCGATCTCTTGCACCGTGAGGCCGCGGCTGCGGAGCTCCTGGGCACGGCGTGGTGGCACCATGGCCGTGCCCCGCTGCCGTCCGCGATAAATGCCCCGATCCTTCGCCACCGCGTTCCCCGCCGCCTGCCGCTCCCGCCGGTACTCCAACTCAATTTGTCCTGGGCCGTTCACTCCTTGGGCCGCGCCCATGCGCCGATGCGGCGGATCACCTCGGGGATCCCCGGGTATTGCTTGACACCCGCTCCGATGAGCTCGACGGGCGTTCGGTCCTCATGATCGCGGATTGTCGGATCGGCGCCCAGGTCGAGAAGCATCCGGGCCGCATCGGCCATGGTGCGCTCCAGGGCGGCGTGCAGCGGCGTGAAGCCCCGGTTGTCCTGCGCGTCGAGCTTCGCCCCGTGCTGGACGAGAGTGTGAATCGCCCGCGGCTCCGCATCGCTGTTGCGGCCCGCGGCCTGGTGCAAGGGTGTGGACCCGTCCGGGCGCGAAAGTTCACGTCGGCACCCGCTCGAATCAATGTCTCCAGCACGTCGAACCGGTATGATGCAGCGACCTCGTACAGGGGAGTGTGGCCGTTGCCGTCCGTCGCGTTTGGATCTGCCCCGCGGCTCAGGAGCAGCTCGGTCATCACGGCCGAATACGCCGAGGTCGCGGCAATCACCGCGGCCGGGCGATCCCACGCGCCCCGGTAGTTCAGGTCGGCTCCCCGCTCGAGGAGGAACCTGGCGATCTCCACATCGCCTCGCAGCGCGGCCGCCTGCAAGGGCGAGAAACGCCGGCTGTCCTGGCTGACCATGTTCACGTCGCCCCCGGCGTCGACCAGCTTCCGCAGGTCGTCGAGCGTCCCGGCCTCCGCGGCATCGAGCACCGTGGGATCGGGAAGCTGCCGGAACAGCCACGCCCCCAGCTCCGGATCCCGCTCGAAGGCGTTCTGAAGGGGAGAACGACCATATTCGTTCAGCGCCCGCAGGTCGGCGCCATATTCGATGAGAAGCCGGATCATCTCTCTATTCTGAGAGATCAACGCCTTCTCGAGGGGCGTCGTGAACTGTGTTACGACGTTCGGGTCCGCTCCACTCGCGAGCAGCTCGGATGCCCTCTGAAGATCGTTGTCCTTGATCGCGGCGCCGAGCGGGGAGACTTCCGTCCCGGGCCTCCTTCTCGGTGCCGGTGCGGCGCGCAACGAGGCTAGCGCGGCGGAGCTCACGTCGACGACGCGCTCGATCCGCAGCCGCTGCCGGCGCCAGAACCAGCGCGCGTTGCGGACCCAGCGCAAGCCGGGCTCGTCCGCCACCCGCGCCGCGCTCGCCACCGCTTCGGGAGGCACGGCGTCCGGCAAGCACCCCAGCAGGAACGCGCCCAGATCGCTCGCCACGGTCTCGAAGTCGGTGCTCTTCTCGCCGTGGATCTCGTGATCGTACCGGACGATCGGGTATTCACCGCGTTCATCGCCGCGGCGCGTGTCGAAGCAGAAGCTATCACCGTTGAGGACAGGGACCACCGAGATCAGTGAGGGAGCGAGGCGTGTGCGATTGGCCGACACGATATCCGCGCCAGGTCCCACGGGATCTTCGATCCACCAGACTTCATAGCCCCCGTCATAGGGGCCGACCGTCGTGACCAGCTTCTTGTAGCTCGGGGGAAGGCGCACTCCCAGCTTCTTCTCCGCGGCCGCGACCGTTCTGCGACGCGCCGGCGGTTGGTCGGCCTTCTCTTCCGCGGGGCCATAGAGCGCGCGCAAGTACGCGCGCATTCCGGGTTCGGCAAGGCGCTCGAGATAGCGGTCAATCGCGTCCATCTGTCCTTCCCAGGCAAATCGAGGACCGAACAGGGAATTGACAAAAGTCGCGGCCGGCCGATGTGGTCACTCTACAAGACCAGAGGCAGCATGCCCAAGACTCAGACCGCCGTGATTGCCTTACCATTTAGGCCTTCCCGTAGCAAACGGACAAAAAACAACGCTAAGGCGAGGGACCATGAAGACGTGGCCGTCGCAGACTTGTGGCGAGCCCGACGGCTCGGGCGTCCGGTGGTGGTGGACACCGGCCCCCTGCACGTGCGGACCGTAGGTGTCGTTAGACGGAATAACGCTCGACGCCTTTTTCGTCCAACTTCCACACTCGTCGAGAGAGCGAGAGCGCTTCAAATGACGAGACGGACCTGCATTTCGGTGGCCCGAATCGACAGTCCTGGAACAGCCACGACCGTACTCACCGTGACCGTATTCTCGCTTGCCGACTTCACGCCGCATAGCGTTTGATCGCGCCCTCGTTCCACTGGATCCCGATTCCTGGTACTTCGGGGATGATCAGACTGCCGTTTTGCATCTCGAACGGTTCTACGATAATGGGGCGGGTCCAATCTTGCCATTCAAGCCAGTGTGCCGTTTCGGTCACACGCATCAGATGAACCGCGATCTCGGGATAGAGATGCGTGGACATCGGAATGCCGGCCGCACCTGCCACCGCTGTCGAACGCAGCCAACCCGTCACGCCGCCGATCCGCATCAGGTCGGGCATGACGAAGTCCCCGGCCCCCGAGACGATCGCCTGATAAAGAGCCCTCGGGCCGTAGAAGTTCTCTCCCAGTTGAACGGGCGTCTTCAACTCGCGCGTGAGCTGAACGTAGCCTGCGAGGTTATCGTAGACAATCGGTTCCTCGAACCAGAAAAGACCTTGATCGTCGAGTGCGTGACAACGCGCTAGGGCGTCGCCCAGCGACAACGCTTGATTGAAGTCAACCATCAGCTTCACTTCCTCACCTACCGCTTCGCGGACGGCCGCGATGGCCGCCAGGTCATCGGCGAGGCGGTCCCGACCGAGACGCAATTTCAGCGCGGTGAAGCCGCCTTCCTGGACAAGTGCGACAGCTTCCCGGCCGAGAGCCCCCACCGCGGTCGGCCAGAGCCCCCTGCTGTTGTAGGCAGGGACCGGGCCCAGCGTTCCGCCCAGAAAGACGGCCAGTGGCATGTCGGCGGCTTGAGCCAATGCATCCCAGGCTGCCATGTCGAGTCCTGCCACCGCGATCATCGACAGGCCTTCGCGCCCGACCAGGTGCAGCGCATTCATTCCCTTGTGGAAGAACTCGAACGGCGCGACCAACTGACCTCGGAGGACGTCGGCCACGTCCATGATCGCGGGCACCAGATAACGCGCTGCCTGCTTGAGATACGGCTCCAAGTAGCTGCGCCCGACGATGCCTTCATCCGTGTAGAGATCGATGAGGATCATCGGCCAGTCGTTGAAAACCCCGACCTTCGAGACAATGGGACTACTCAACGGTACGACGACCGGCCGAACCTGGACACTCTTCAGCGTCAATTTGCGATGCGTCAAGAAATCACGCCCCTTTCGAGTCACTCGTTCATTCCGATTGGAATCGAACACTGTTGCTCATGCGACTTTCTGATTGCGGCTGGCATTCAGGCCGAAGGTGCCTTCAGATCCAGTTGCAGCCGGGCGAGCGGCGCCCCCACGACGTCCACGCGATAGGATTCACCATGGCGTAAGTAGGGCAGCGCTGTGAGCGTGCCGGTGGCGATCACCTCACCCGCCATTAGTGGCGGTGCCCAGGATTGGGCCGCCAGCACTCGCGGCAGAAATCCGAGGGCAAGCAGCGGACTGCCCAGCGCGTTATGACCCTCCCCCTCCGCCACGAAGTCCTTGCCGCCACGGAGTGTGACCTTGAGCGTCCGCAGGCTCGTGGCAATGTGCTGGGGATCCTCTGATTCCACGTGCCAGGGAGTGCCGACTACGAGAGCCGCGTGAACGCCGAAATCGGCGACGGCCTCTGACGCGGTAAAGCGCCAGTCTGGGTAATGAGAATCCACGATCTCGAATCCGACCGCCACCCATTCAAGACCGCGTGCTAATTCCTCGACCGACGGATCGTCGCTCGGAACCGCATGGCGGAGTTTGAGAACGACCTCCGACTCGAGCCGCGGCGCTACCATACCGTCAAGAGGAAGACGTAGGTAACCTCCCTGGGCGAAATGGACAGTTTGAGCATACATGTGCGCCCAGACCGGTTCACTCACCTTTAACTGTTCCCACACGGCGCGATTGGTGAAGCCGATCTTGCGGCCGATCGACTGGTATCCGCGCTTCAAGAGGCGATCGTGGAGTAGGTGCCCGACGTGATAGCCGCTGTCAATCTCAAAACCGATTCCACGTTGCGATGGTGATGGAATGATGAACGCGCCATCGCGCGCCCGCAGAAGATCGGCTACGAGTCGTTCATCGGCCCGCGCATCCCGCATGTTTGGATTCCCAAAGTTGGCGGATTGACATTCGAGAGAACACGCATAGACTGATGCGCACATCGGCGCCTACCCTTTGTCGCCCATGGGGACCGGCGCTCCATACCCCGGATGGCGCCGCCGGAATACCTGCCAGCGGTCGAGCCATTCGTCGGCCGTGAGGGTAGTGACGCCGCCCGCGTCATGTACGCGCTGACCTGAAAGGAGTTCAGCCCTGAGGCAAAGGTCGTCCGGATCCAAATCGTCCGGCGCGTACAAGTCATCGAGGTCGATGATGTCAAGTGCATCGGTGAGCCCCCCGATCACGATCCGGCGGCTGTCTGGGCTAACGGTTACGCTCAATCCCTTCCCTGCTAGTGGCAAAGCCGGCGTCATTGGCATGCCTGTGTGCCAGTCCCAAACTCGAGCTGTTTTGTCGAGGCTGGCAGTTACCACCCAGTTGCCATCGGGCGTAAAAGCGGCCGGGTGGATTTCATCGCGGTGCTCGAGCGCCGGGCTTACCAGCCGGCCCGAGTGCCAGTCCCAGACACGGGAGCGGCCGTCGCGACTCGTGGTCAGCAGGTGCTGTCCGTCGGGGTGGAACTGCGCGTCGAATACCCAATCAGGATGCTGGATCGGCTCGGCCACTGGCTCACCGGTCGCGTAATTCCAGATGCGTGCTCTCCTGTCGAATGACGCGGTGACGACATGCCGCCCGTCCGGCGAGAAACGCACGTTGTGACATGGCGCTTCGTGAACGAGTTCATAGCGCACCCTGCCGCTCTCGATGTCATACGCCGAGACCTTTGTCATCAACCCCCACACGAACAGGGTCCGGCCATCAGGGCCGAAACGTACAGCGCCGTTGCCGTGGATGTAGTGTTGTGCTTCCGAGAGTTGCCGCGGAGCTTGCCATTCCGCTGCCACGTGACCAGAGGCGGTATCGAAGAGCAAGAGCTCGCCGCCGGCACAATAAATGGCAAGGCGCCGCCCGTCCGGCCTGTAGTTCAGGGAACGGGGCTCGGAGAGTAGCGGTACAGGGTCGAGCGCTGACTTTCCTGTGCGCCAATCGTAGAAGTGCACACGCGACGGCTGCTTACTACGGCCGCTGAGTATTGCGACGTGGCGACCATCGGGGGCGAAGGCCGCTCCCATGATGACTCCTCCTGGCTGGAGTAGCGGCCCGGCGGGCTTTCCAGTATTCAGTTCGTAAACCCGAGTTCTGGCAACTGTGCAGCGCATCTGGTTCATTCCGGTGGGCAGCAGGTACTTGCCATCGGGACTGACTTCGGCGAATGAATACCTGCCGTCAAGTGCGAGCCGGAAACTCGAGCGGCTTTGCCGGGGTAGCGCCCAGACCCGGATCATGCCACCATCCTGGGCGGTGGCGAAGGATTGGCCGTCCGGCGCGAAACCGACATGATAGATACCAGCCGCGTGCACCAGTGGCTGGCCGATGAGCTGGCCTGATGGCACGGAACGGAGCTCGGCGGTGTTATCCGTTGAACCGATCAGCAATCGCCTGCTGTCCGGGCTAAACGCGACCGAGGCGACGGAATTCCGGTACTCAAAGGCGAAGATGGCACGTCCCGTTTCCGCGTCGAAGAGTTGTGCTATCCCTAGGCCCGCTCGTCCCTCGCCCGACGCGATATACTTGCCGTCCGGGCTCAGCGTGATCACACACTTGGCGCCACCGAGGAAGGGCACCGCGCGACCCTTGGCCCCGGCGGCGGCGCCCTGCGCGGGCAGCGACATTCGGGCCATATACTCGCGCGGAACAGACCGAACCTTCTTCCCCGTATTGGCATCCCACCACAAAAGGTCTTTTTCGTTCCGTGTTAGCAGCTCTCGACCGTCAGAAACAAAAAGTGGCGGAGTTACTTTGGAGCCGGGGACGATACTGGGTCGCTTACTCACGTGCGGCAGAGGAGCGAATGACGGTTCGGCGGAGTCCCGGGTCAAGGCATAGACGCGGCATTGGCCGTCCTGGCAAGCTGTCGCCAGGCGATCGCCCTTCGGGTTGAAGGCGAGAGCGTCTATTGCGGAGGGATGGCGGAGTTCCCGCGTGGCGAAGACCCGCTTCCGGAAGTCCCAAACACGTGCCGTCAAGCCGGCGGCGATCCCCAGGAAGCGCCCGTCGTAGCTGAATGACAACCATGTCACGGGGGCGTCGAATTGGATCTGCTGGTCCACGTCGCCGGCCGGGAAGCTCGCCACGGTAACGCTGCCAGTAAGGCAGCCGAATACCAGTTCGCGGCCGTCGGGACTCCAGGTTGCGCTACTGGCCGTGGCGGCCGCGTCCGGCAACGGCAACGGCTGCTCCTGTTGAAGGTCCCAGATACTCAATCCACTTGGGAAATCGGGCCCCTCTGTCTGGGAACCCTTCTGTACCAGCAGGTAACGGCCGCCTGGATGGAAAGCAAATTGTTCGAAAGCCCCGTAGCCGCCCGTGCGGCGGAAGCCGTGGATTGGAGTGAAGGCGTCGCGCGCCCAGGTGCGAGCCCGGATGCGGTTGAGGCGCCGGCGCTCCGGGTCTTCCCTGGCCAATCGGACCGCGTTGGCAAACCAAAGCACGGCCTGGGCTGGTTCGTCGCGCTGCCCGGCTGCCACTCCCTGGGAAGTGTGCATGTCGGTAAGCGCAAGAGCCAACTTACGGCGGGCTGTCTCGGCCTGTACGCTCGCCTCGACGGCCTTAGCAGTCTCCCCGTCCCGATCGGCCGCCAACGCGGTTTGCACCTGGGCCTGCTCGCGAAAGCGCACCAGGCCGATTCCCAGGCCCGCAAGTCCCGTCATCAGCAGCAGGCCGATCACCGCCAACGAAGTTGCCACCCCTGGATGGTGCCGAGACCACCGGGCCAAGCGCTCAAACCCGGAAATCCGACGGGCTTTGATCGGCTCGTCGTCCAGGAAGCGCTGCAAATCGGCGGCTAGGTCGGCGGCCGTGGCATACCGGCGGGCTGAATCGCGGTCGATGGCCTTATGGACAATGGTTGCCAGATCGCGAGGCACCACCCGGTTCACAAGGCCAAGCCGGGTTGGCTCATCATGGATCACTTGCTTGATCAGCCGGTTCCGCTCCCGCTCATCAAACGCCGGCCTGAACGCCAACATTTCGTAGAGGGTCAATCCCAGGGAATAGACGTCGCTGCGAGCATCGGTCTTCCCTTCGAAGGCTTCCGGCGGCATGTAGCGCAGGGTACCGAGGACATCGCCGGTTTGAGTCAGGTTCTTCTGATCGTCCACCTTGGCCAGACCGAAGTCGGTAACCCACACCGTCCCGTGCGTGTCCAGCAGCAAGTTCGACGGCTTGATGTCGCGGTGATTGATCCCTTGCTTGTGGGCGTACTCCAGCGCGTCAGCCACCTGTGCACCAATGGAGGCCACGCTCTGCCAGTAGGTCAGCTTGGGGCGCTTGGACTTGCTCCCGTCACGGCCTTGGCCCGGGAGAACCACCGAGGAGGACGAGAGCATGAACGAATCGGACAACGCTGGCGAACGGCGGGCGTCCGACCCCTGGTCCTGTGCGCCGGTAACGACGTCCCGCTCCTGGAGTGCATCTTCTGCGTATTGAGAATCTCGCGTCCCTTCGAATTCTCCCGTCAGGAGCGAGCGGGCCACCTGCGCGGCGGACAGTTCGCCGTGGGGCAGGTTTCCTGACCTGCCTTCCGCTTCCCCGGCAGGTTGGGAAGCCTGCCCCACATTCCGCGCCACGCAGAGCTCGCCCCCGGCGAACGCGCCGGCCTTTGCGTTGCCGAGTTGCAGCTTCTTTAGCTCATCGAGCACCTCGTCCAGCCCCAACCCCTGGATGAACTGCATCACGTAATACGGCATGCCGTCCTGCTCGCCGACGCCGAAGACCGGCACGATATTGGTGTGGTGCAACTTGGCGGCCGATTTGGCCTCGCGCTCGAATCGGCACTGGGTCTTGGCGTCGAGCAGCCGGCTCTTGGGTACCAGCTTCAAAGCCACGTGCCGGCTCAGCGACACCTGCTCGGCTTCGTAGACGACGCCCATGCCGCCGCGGCCGATCTCGCGGATGATACGATAGTCGCCCAGGCGCCCTAGGGGCGGCAACAGGCCGGAGGTTGGCGGCTCGGCCACCTCTTCGCGATCTTCCTTGACCTGCTCCATCTCGACCATGGCCGGGAAGAATTCGCGGATGTCGTCGGCTAACTCCGGGTGCCGGTCGATGTACGCCTGTAACGCCGGTCGTTCGCCCCGCCGGTAGCGCTCCGCGAACTCGTCCGCCAGGCGGTTGAGCAGAACAAAGCGTTCGGAGCTGTCGCCGGACATGTCAGATTCCTTCCTGCCCGCCGGGCATCGACGCGAGGATCGCCTTGAGGCGTTTGAGAGCACGGAAGTAACGTTTGGCGGCGGCCGATTCCTCGATGCCCAGGACCCGAGCCGTCTCGGCCGCGGTCAGCTCCTCGAAGTGTCGTAGCGACAGGACCTCCCGGTCGATCGGCTCGAGGGCATTGAGCGCCTCCTGCAAGCGGAGGATTCGTTCAGCGCGCACCACCGCCTGGGTCGGAGAGGTGTGCCGGCCGAGCAACTGGGCGGCCAGTGCCACCGAGCTGGCCGCCGGCAAGGCGCCGCGAAACAGCGACACCTCCCGGCCGGCGTCGCGCATCTGGGTGCCGAGATGGTGCCGGTGCAACTTCATCAGCCGCTCGCCGACCACGAGCCGCAACCACAAAAACAACGGCAGCTTCGGATCGCAGAGATACTCGTCCAGGCGCTCGGCCACCTCGACATACGCCTCCTGGACCACGTCCGAGGCGTCGAAGCGCGCCTGCAAGCGGGTGTCGAGACGCATCTCGACCATGCGCCGCAGACGGTCGCGGTACTGGCCCACGAGCGAGTTCAGCGCCTCCCGGTCCCCCGCACGTGTACACTCGATCAGATCTGCCGAATCGGTCAGGTTATTCTCCATCGGTGCCCCCCATACGATAATACCTCCGCAGCCCAACGCGTTCTGGACAGCCGAGCCGCGCTTTTTTGGCTTCCTGACCGACACTGAACGGGAACGGCTCAAGCGGTTTCCCAGCGAGATGCCAGAGGAACGGCGGTATCCCCTCATGGTTGCCTTCCTCCACCAGTCGCTGGTCGATATCGCTGGCGACACGATCGACCAGTTCGATGGCTGCCTGGCCGAGGCTCAGGCACGGGCCGGTCATGACCTCGAAGACGCAAAGGGCGCTAAGATGGTCGACTAACCAGCTCATAACCCATTGACCATCCGCTTCTTTGCGTTGATCAGCTCGGGTCGCCGTAGTCGTCTTGCCACCACTGGGTAGCACGAGCCTGGTCCCAATTCGCCGCGCAGGCGCACGCGCCCAAGGCTTGCTCCAGGCCCTCGGCGTCCGGGAAACGCTGGTCAGGGGGCTTGGCCAGACATCGTAGTACGACACGCTCCAGGTCCTCGGGGATGCCAGGGCGGACCCGCGACGGAGGCTCGACCGGGTCGCGGGCGTGGGCGATCAGCACGGCGGCCCTCCCGTTGGCCTGAAACGGCGGCCGGCCGGTAAGCAGGTAGTAGGCCACCGCCCCCATCGAGTAGATGTCGCTTCGCTCATCGACCTTATGGCCGCCTTTGGCCTGCTCAGGCGACATGTAATGCGGTGTGCCCACGATCTGCATTTCCCCGGTCAAGGTCGCCTCGCCGAGGATCGCCGCGGGCAGGACCAGCCCGAAGTCGAGCAGCTTGGCCACATCCCCGAGCCCACCCGGGCGCGCGGCGAAGATGTTCGACGGCTTTATGTCGCGGTGGATCAGGCCGGCCGCGTGCGCCTCGCGCAACGCCCCGCAGACCTGCCGCAGCAGGTAGACCACTCGGCCGGGCAGTAGCGGGCCGTGGCGGTTCACCAGCTCGTCCAGGCTCAGGCCGCTCAAGTACTCCATGACGTAGTAGTACGTCCCGTCCTCGGTCCGGCCGTAGTCGTAGACCTCGACGGTGTTCGGGTGCGAGAGCCGGGCGGTGAGGCGAACCTCGCGCTCGAACCGCTGCATCGCCTTCGGGTCGGTCACAACTCCCGGCCGGATCAACTTCACGGCGCAGGGGCGCTTCAGAAGCTGGTGCTCGGCCAGGTAGACCTCCGCCATTCCGCCGGCGCCGATCCGCCGTTTAAGGCGATACTGGCCCAACTGCCGGGCCTCGGCGACCTGCCGGCGCAGGCGGAAGATCGTGCTTGCCCCGTAAGCCGAGCCGAGGGCCAGGATCGCGAGGATCAGCGCGTCGAAGGCGAACAGGAAGGCCCGCGGGGTTTGGCTATCGAGCCAGCCCTCCCAGAGCCACGCCATCGCCGCCGGGTGCTCTAGCGCCAGTACCGAGAGGGTCGCGAACGGCAACAGCGCCAGCGGCCCGGCCACCAGCGCGGCGCGGCGCCAGGTCTTGGGGACGTAGAGCCCGTAGGTAAGGATCAGGACGGCGGTCAGCAGCACGACATTCTTAAAAGTCATCGGAGCCGTCATCATGTCACCACGCTGCGAGAACCTCAGCATCAGCCGGTATTCGACGAAGGTGACGCGGCCGGCGAGCAGGCCGACCGCCCCCAGCTCCAGCTCCTGGAGCGCGGTAAGCGAGATCGGGCACCGGCTCCAGAGCAGGGCGATGAGGCCAACCAGGGCCAGGGTGATCGTCCCGTCCACACAAGCGATCGTCGCGTCCTCTCTCCCGACGACGCCGCGACTCCAGAGCGTCGAGGCCGCCAGGATGAGGATGTAGACGATCGGCAGCTCGCGCAGTCGTGCCCGCACGGCGTCGGAGAGCTCGGAGATCGTCTGCTGCTCCTTCTGCGACGCGATCGCCCGGCTGGGAGCCAAGCCGGCGCCCTCGTTGGCCGGCGCGTCCCCGGACCCAGCGGCCGGGTCCGGGGGCTGCGAGGGTGCTTCGACACGGGGGGGCCCGCTCGCCGTCCGATCCGACGGTTGACCGGCCGCCTGGGGGGGCGCAGGAATGCGCTCGGGTGCGCCCGTTCGCGCTGGGCCAGGAGCCGGCCAACCTCGGTCCGCATCTCATCGTCCCCTCCGCAGGCGGCGCGCAGCCAGGCCTCCCGCCCGGCGGGATCGATCCGGACCGCCGCCTCGAACAGCTCGTCGATCTGTCGCCAGCGCTCCGGCGTCATCCGTCCCACCCCCCGATCTGACCGGCGAGGACCGCAATTCCTTGCGGCGTCTCGGCCACTATCCCCTCCGAAAAAAAACGGCCAGGAAATTCGCCGGCATTTTGCACGGAACTTCTTGAGAAGGCAAGGACCGCGGGGCTCGAGGCGACACGCCCGCAGCCAGTCGAGTCGCCGGCCCGTGGAAGTGATGACGATTCACGATCTGGTGTTCCGGGCCTGGGTTGTGGACGAAATTAATGACCAGGCAACTGCCCATGCTGACTGCTCGGCGCAGGCCCACGCGCGGCTCTGTCAGAGGCAACCGAGCGGTCGCGTCCGGCCAGGCCCGCCAGCGCGGCATGACAGCAGGCGGTCTCGAACCCATTCCATGCCCGAACGGGAAGTCACCGCGTCGTAAAACGCCAGCGCCCGGAGGGCGCCGGCTGGGTCGCCCGTCTCGCGGCGGGCCAGGCCGCGCCGTCGGAGCCTTTGGGCCAGGTGACTGCGGTACATCGTGATCTTGGGGGCCTCCTGAACCGGAAGGGACATGCATAGCCACCGCGACAGTTGCCCTGAAATCGAGTCCGACGCAGATCCCTAACCCGTTTGTGCCGAACGGCTGCTGATCCGAGAGCAATGTCTGGCTCGGCAGATCCACCGACCGATCGCCAGGCAGAATCTTCGACCTTGGCTCCAAAAGCGCTTCGGGACTTCTATGCGGTTCCAGCACCTCTCGCTAATTCAAAAGAGTGGGACCGATCTGGCGGTGCAGCGCATGCCGTTCGCAGTTCGCGGCAACTCGGGCAACTTCACGCGGCGTGCTGCCTTCCCTTGGCTGCACCACCCCGCTTGTCAAGTCGCGAGCGAGCCCCGGAATCTGCCGTAACTTGAATCGGACCTTGTGCTACCACGATGCTCATGGATTCAGCGCAATTGGCTTCGTTCGGCGCATTTCGCCGATTTCACCCGTGTCGCTCAACTCATCGAGGTGCTTCTCCACGCCGTCAGGACGGTTGAAATATACATCCACTCGTGCGTCGCTCGCTGGCATGCCCGATACATACTGGGCACATACTTGGCATAGTGGGCAGGCTTTTGCGCGTGCCAAGTATGCCGAGTATGTACCGAGTATGCGGTTGGACAATCCCTGGGGTGACCCGGCCGAAGCCTCACAACCTCGTTCAAAGTTGGCTTGCGCACGTCTTACCGGTCTTGGCGATTGGACGCGTCGTATGGGCTGCGCAGGCAACCCCGGCGCTCATCGGTTTGGGCGCCCCTAGATGCCATAGATGCCACAGAGTTCACTCATTCCCAAATCCACAGGAATTGTTGCGGCCCGCGAGCTGGCTAGCCCTCCTTTCGAGGACGATTACATTTGTGTCGCGGGTGATCGCCATCGAACGACAAGGCCACCAAGAGCACTCGCACCGCCGAGGCTCACGTCCCCAACGCCGAGAATGCCAAGGTTCTCCGGGCGGCCCGCGAGGGCAAGAACCTGCTCTATTACGAGAGCCTGGAAGAAATGTTCAAGGACCTGGGCATCTGATGTGGCCAAGCGCAAAGCGTCCGAACCGCCGCCTCTGCCTCCGCCGCTCGAAGCAATCCCGACCACCAAGTTCAAGCGAGACGTCGAGCGCCGAAGGTTGAAAACTGGTCCTCGCCCGTACCGGCACGCACTCCGATTTGTTCCGAGAGTAGGCGCAAGCGGTTGTGGCGGCTTCGCAGGCGGCGGCGTCTGCTGCACCCAAGGAAAATCGATTCGAGCTCGCGCCGATTAGGTCGCCCTCAATCGGCGACGAAGATGACTACGTGGATAAACAGTCAATTCCCACGGCCGGACTTTCACCGGTAAGTCCAACGGCATTATGGGCTGAAGGACACCGCGAAGCGCCCCGGCCAATAAGCGGCGCCCGAGCAGTCCGCTGATCAAGATGATGTGATGGTCGACGATCACCCGCAGAGGATGCGTCGTCTCCGCTTTTGATCAGCGGCGTGCATCGACTCAGCAGGAGATCTTATGCTGTCGAAGGCCATGAAAAGAGCTTAGAAACGTCCCGACCGGGGCGACCTGGTGCCCGCGGAACGGACCCTGCTGGAACGGCTCGTACCGAGGCGTTCGACCCTGCGCAGTGACCGGCGGCCTGGAAACAGAGCGGCCTCGGCAAGTCGTTCCCCGTTCCTCATAGAGTGTCACGGAACGGATCGCTCACTCAATTCACTGAGACGTGCAGCCCACGACATCGGCGTGGAGGTGAGCGGTTCAGCCGTCTCCGTTCGTCGGGGAGAGTCTCCGAGTACGGGGCAGCGAATCGCTGCACCCATTTCAGTTGCCCCCATCTCCTAGGTGCTGTCGGGATGTGCATGAACTGCCAAGTGAGGGCACGCCTGCTGCTTCGCAGAAACTGCCTCGGTGTCGTCGGACCGACGAGCGCAAAATGACGGTATAGACTCGTGAGCCTGCGATATTTCGGCGGCAGAACCCTAAGCGAAGCGGCCGGAGAGCTGGGCATCGCCCCCGAACCGCGGATGCCAGGTGCGCCTACCGGCGGACCTGGCTGGCGGCCGACCTGTCACGCGGTTAGAAAGGTTTTCGGAATCAACTGCGCGTTTCGGCGGCCGATACCGCATTGGTGGGACGAACCACCTCACTGGAGCCTCCCATGAACGAACACGACCTCCTTACCGAAGCCCTGAACCGGACCGATCCCACCGAGCGGGCCACGTTTCTTGACCAGGCGTGCGCCGGAAATTCGGAGCTGCGGCGCCGACTGGAGGAGCTGCTCGCCGCTTACGCCCATAGCGGCAGCCCGCTCGACCGGCCCCCCGTCGCGCCGGCTGCGTCGACGGCCACCGCCGACCTGCCGAGCCCGATCGCGACCGGGGAGCACCGGCCCGATGGGGCCACGGGGAAGCTCGCCCGCCCCGATGCCGATTCCACTACGGCGGCGGTTTCGGCGGTCCCCTCGCACCGGACGGCCAGGCTCCCGACGGGCGAAGGGATCGGGACCGTCATCGCCGGCCGGTACACGCTCGTCGACGTCATCGGCGAGGGGGGCATGGGCTCGGTGTATCTGGCGGAACAGACGGAACCGGTCAAGCGTCAGGTGGCGCTCAAGCTGATCAAGACGGGGATGGATTCGCGGGGCGTGCTCGCCCGTTTCGACGCCGAGCGGCAGGCCCTCGCCCTGATGGACCACCCCAACATCGCCCGCATCTACGACGGCGGCCTCACCCCGGCCGCACAGCCGTTCTTCGTCATGGAGCTGGTGAGTGGGGTGCCGCTCACCCAGTACTGCGACGCGCAGCGGCTCACGGTGAAGGCCCGGTTGGAGCTGTTCGTCGCGGTCTGCCAGGCGGTGCAGCACGCCCACCAGAAGGGGATCATCCATCGCGACCTGAAGCCGGGCAATGTGCTGGTCACGGAGGTGGACGGCCGGCCGACGCCGAAGGTCATCGACTTCGGCGTGGCCAAGGCGACCGAGGTCAAGCTGACGGACATGAGCCTGGCCGACGTGGGGGCGATCGTGGGCACTCCGGCGTACATGTCGCCCGAGCAGGCCGACCCGACTTCGATGGACATCGACACTCGAACCGACGTTTATGCTCTCGGGGTGATGCTCTATGAACTCCTCACCGGCTCGCCGCCGCTGGAAGCCAAGGATTTTCAGCGGGGGGCCATCCTGGAGATGCTGCGCATGGTGCGGGAAGTCGACCCGCCGCGGCCGAGCACGAAGCTGAGCACGGCCGACGCCCTGCCGAACATCGCCGCCAACCGGAGCATCGAGCCGGCCCGGCTGGCGAAACTGTTGCAAGGCGAGCTCGACTGGTTGGTGATGAAGGCGCTGGAGAAGGACCGCAACCGGCGCTACGACACGGCCAACGCCTTTGCTCGTGACATCCAGCGGTATCTTGCCGACGAGGTGGTTGAAGCGCGCCCGCCGAGCCGCGGCTACCGGCTAAGGAAGTTTGTGAAGCGGAACAAGGCGCAGGTGGTCGCGGCGAGCCTTGTTTTGATCACGCTGCTGGCCGGTATAGCAGGGACGACCTTCGGCATGATTCGCGCCGAGAAGCGGCGCCAGGAGGCCGAGCGGAACCTGGCGTTCGCCAAGAAGGGGAATGAGATCCTCGGGTCCGTCTTCGCCGGGCTGGACCCGAAGAAGAACTACACCGACCTGAGCGAACTTAAGGAGGTGCTCACGGATAACCTCGAGAAGGCCGTGAAGGAACTGGACGGGGCGGCCATCGGCGACCCGCTGGAAGTCGCGGCGATGCAGGACACGCTCGGCATGTCGCTCGTGGGGCTCGGTAGGTTCGGCCCCGCGATCGAGGTGTTGCAGAAGGCGTGGGATACGATGAACGCCAAGCTCGGCCCCGACCACCCCGACACGCTCAACGCGCTCAACGATCTCGGCTTGGCGTACTGGTATGCCGGGAAGACCACCCAGGCGATCGCCTTGCTCGAGCGCGCTCGCGACGGCCGGATCGCCAAGCTCGGCCCCGACCACCTCGACACCTTCGAGACGCTCAACTACCTCGCCGCAGCGTACAAGGATGCCGGCAGAACCCAAGACGCGATCGCCCTGTTCGAGCAGGTCCGCGACGCCGAGATTGCCAAGCTCGGCCCCAACCATCCCGCCACGCTGAGCACGCTCAACAACCTAGCCACGGCGTACACGGGCGCGGACAAGCTCCCCGAGGTGATCGCCCTGTTAGAGCGCGTCCGCGACGGCACGATCGCCGGGCTCGGCCCCGACCACCCCAAGACTCTCGCGACTCTTTCCAACCTCGCCCAGGCGTACGAGGGCGTCGGCAGGCGCTCCGATGCGATCGCCATTTACGCGCGCGTCCGCGACGCCATGATCACGAAGCTCGGCCCCGATCATCCCTCCACGCTCGTAACGCTCAACAATCTCGCCTTGGCGTACCTGGGCGCTGAGAGACTTCCGGAGGCAATCCCCCTTCTCGAGCGCGTCCGCGCGTCGCGGGTCGCCAAGCTCGGCCCCGACAACCCCGACACACTCCTTTCTGTCCACAACCTCGCGGCGGCGTACCGGGCCGCCGGAAGGCTGCCCGAGGCGATCGCCCTGTTCGAGAACGTTCGCGACCGCCAGATCGCCACGATTGGCCCCGATCATCCCGCGACGCTGCTGACGCTCCACAACCTCGCCACGACATACGAACTCGTCGGCAGGGCGCCCGAGGCGATCTCCATCCTGGAACGCGTCCGCGACGCCAACGTCGCCAGACAAGGCGCCGACCATCTCGATACCCTGCGCATGGACCGAGACCTCGCCAACGCGTACCTGGCCGCACGCAAGTTCCCGGAGGCGATCGCACTGTACGAGCGCGTTCGCGACGGCCAGATCGCCAAGCTGGGCCCGGACCATCCTGAGATCCGAACAACGCTCGACAATCTCACCGTGGCGTACCAGAACGCGGGCAGGTACACCGACGCGATCGCACTGCTCGAGCGCCGCCGCGACGCCCAGATCGCCAGGGTCGGCCCCGACGACCTCTCAACCCTGTCCACGCTCCACACCCTCGCCGTGATGTACTGGAAGTCCCAGCAACTCGGCAAATCCGTGCCTTTGTTTGAAGACGTGCTCAAGCGACAAGAGGCCAAGCTTGGCCGCCAGAATCCGGATACACTGATGACGGTGGCCAATCTTGGGGTGAACTACAAGGACGTCGGCCGGATCAAGGAGGCGATCCCACTTCTCGAAGAAGCCCTTCAAGCGGCGAAACGATTCCCCAAGCTTCGCGGGGTCGCCAACCCATTGATGGACGCCTATGAGAAGGCGGGTGAGTACGCCAAGCTCGCCGACTTGCTTCGCGAGCGATTGCCAGAGGCTCGAAAATCGCTGCCCAAAGACAGCCCAGATCTGGCCGGGATGCTCACCCAACTCGGTCTGAGCCTCTTGCAGCAGAAGCAATGGATCGAGGCCGAACCGCACCTCCGCGAGTCCCTGACCATCCGCGAGCAGAAGGAGCCCGAGGACTGGCGGACCTTCAACACGAAATCGGCACTCGGTGGTGCTTTGCTGGGCCAGAAGAAATACGCCGAGGCCGAACCGCTCTTGCGAAACGGCTACGTGGGGATGAAGCAGCGGGACAAGACGATCCCGCCGCAGGGCCGCGTTCGCCTCCCCGAAGCCCTCGACCGGCTCATCGATTTCTACACCGCGACGAGCAAACCGGACGAAGCCAAGAAGTGGCAGGCCGAGCGGGCGAAGTATCCGGCGACCGCCCCGCCGGGGAAGAAGTGAAGACGGGCCAACCGGTGAAAGGGATCGAAAGTGGTTCCCGCGGAGCGACTCGCCCAGGTTGGACCTCATCGAGCGGCCAGGGCGTTTCACCAAGCGGATGGCGGCGTGCCGAAAGGACCACCCGTCGGATGTTCCGTGATCAACGAGGGTCTGAGCGAGATCATCGGTCCGTTCCCCGTTCCGCCACCTAGAGATAAGCGGGAACGGAACGACGATCCGGGACAGAAGGGAAGAGGCCACCGGTACTCAATACATTCATCCAATCACAAGATTTCGATCAATTATCGTGATCGGAGGTCAGTCAATTATCTTGACCGCTCTCACCGTCGCATTGTCATTGCATCTGGTGGTATACTAACTCGCTTGGTATCCAGCGTACAGATGAACACGGCACAGGCGGAAATACGATGGCCAAGCACATTTTCGTGACGGGTGGAGTGGTCAGCTCTCTGGGCAAGGGACTGACCTGCGCATCGATCGGTCTCTTGCTCGAGCAGCGCGGGCTGCGGGTCAGTCTCCAGAAATTCGACCCTTACATCAACGTCGATCCGGGGACGATGAGCCCCTATCAGCACGGTGAAGTCTATGTGCTCGACGATGGCTCGGAGACCGACCTGGACCTCGGACATTACGAGAGGTTCACCCACGCGACCTTGACCAAGGACTGCAACTACACGACGGGAAAGATTTATCTCTCGGTGATCCAGAAGGAGCGCGAGGGAAGCTACTACGAGGGCAAGACCGTCCAGGTGATCCCTCACGTCACCGACGAGATCAAGGCGGCCATCCATCGGCTGGCGACAGACGACGTGGACGTTGTGATCACCGAGATCGGCGGGACCGTCGGCGACATCGAGAGCCAACCATTCCTGGAGGCGATCCGCCAGTTCGCCCTCGACGTCGGACGGGAAAACTGCGTCTACATTCACCTGACATTGGTGCCTTACCTCAGGGCGGCAGCCGAGCTCAAAACCAAGCCGACCCAGCATTCCGTCGGCGCCCTGCGCCAGATCGGCATCCAGCCCGACGTGCTTATATGCCGGACGGAACATGCCATCTCGGCCGAGGACAAGGACAAGATCGCGCTATTCTGCAATGTCCAGCGGAAGGCCGTCATCGAGGAGCGAGACAAGAAAGTCAGCATCTACGAGGTACCCTTGAGCCTGGTGAATCATGGGCTCGACGAGATCCTGGTCCAGCGGCTGGCGCTGCCGGCCAGCCCGCTCGACCTGTCCGAATGGCAGGCGATGGTCGACCGGATCACGCACCCCCAGCATGGCGTACGGATCGCCGTCGTCGGCAAATACATGAAGCACCGCGACGCGTACAAGTCGGTGTACGAATCTCTCGACCACGCCGGGATCGCCAATTGCGCCAAGGTCGAGGTCGTGCGCGTCGAGGCGGAGGAAGTTGACTCCCGTGGCGCGGAGGAATTCCTGCGGGATGTCAACGGTATCCTGGTGCCTGGCGGCTTCGGCATGCGCGGGATCGAAGGCAAGATCGAGGCGATCCGCTACGCGCGCATCAAAGGCATTCCGTTCTTCGGCATCTGCCTGGGATTGCAATGCGCCGTGGTGGAATTTGCCCGCAGCGTCCTGGGGCTCGAAGACGCCAACAGCACCGAATTCGACAAGACGACCAAGAACCCCGTGATCTGGATGATGGAGGAACAACAGTCGGTCCGCGAGCGCGGCGGCACAATGCGACTGGGCTCGTGGCCCTGCGTTCTGGCACCGCGCAGCCTGGCGCTCAAGGCCTACGCGGCCCAGACCGTTCACGAGCGTCACCGCCATCGCTACGAGATCAACAACGCCTATCGGAACGACTTCCGCGAGCATGGCTTCATCGCCAGCGGCACCAGCCCGGACGGCACGATTGTCGAAATCATGGAGCAAACGGGCCATCCCTGGTTTCTGGCGGTCCAGTTCCATCCGGAGTTCCAGTCGAAGCCGACCGCGGCGCATCCGCTCTTTCGGGAATTCGTCGCCGCTGCGCTGCGGAATCAGGGCGCCTGCCGTACGGAATCGGGGGCTCGGCCGGTCTCGCAGCCGACCGAAACAGTCAAGGCGCCCGTGTGAGAGACCGTGATGGCGATCGTCGCACGCGAAATCCGCTCGGCGAAATGGATCGAGATCGAGTCGCGCCAAGGGCGGATCAGCCGGGCGCGGCCAACCACCGGGCCTGCCGCCGTCACGAGTGATGACGACTGGGTGGCGCCCGCCTTCTGGGACCTCCAGGTCAACGGCCGCGCCGGTCACTCGTTTTCCGGCGCCGATCTGACCGTCGACCACGTCGCCGCGATCGTGCGCAGCCAGGATCTTTTGGGCACGGCGAGGGTGTGTCCGACGCTGATCACCGCACCTCTTGACCAGTTGCTGCACGGCGTCCGAACCATCGCGGAGGCCTGCGAGACATGGCCCGACGTCGAGGCGAGGGTACCGGGGATTCATCTCGAAGGCCCGTTCATCTCGGAGCTGGAAGGATACCGAGGCGCCCACCCGGCCGCCGCGATCCGCGATCCCGACTGGAATCTGTTTGAGAAATTGGTGCACGCCTCGGGCCGGCGGATCGTGCTCGTCACGCTCGCGCCCGAGCGAAAGGGCGCGATCGATTTCATCCGGCGGCTGGCGAAGGTCGGGATCGTGGCCGCGATCGGACACACCGCGGCGGACGGCCCCACGATCCGAGCGGCCGTCGCCGCCGGGGCCGCGCTGAGCACCCACCTCGGCAACGGCATCGCCTCGCTTCTGCCCCGCCACCCAAACCCGATCTGGGAACAGGCGGCGCAGGATGAACTCTCGGCTTCCTTCATCGCCGACGGCCATCATCTCGATTTCGCGACCCTCGCCGTACTCGCTCGCTGCAAAGGCCCGGCGCGAGCCATCTTGATCAGCGACGCCAGCCCACTCGCCGGACTGCCTCCAGGCCCTTACGGCGAGTGGGCCGTCGATCCCACGGGAAAAATCGTGGTGGCGAATACGCCCTACCTGGCAGGATCAAGCCAAGCGATCGAGACGGGATTGCAGAACCTGCTCAAGGCAACGCGCTGGCCGCTTCGCGACGTGCTCGCCACAGTCACGATCAATCCCGCCCGGCTGCTGGGGCACCCCGAGCCAAGACTGGAACAGGGCCAGCCGGCCAACCTTGTCATCTTCCGGAGGCCGGAGCCGAGCGGTTTCTCGTTGCAGCGCACGTGCGTCGACGGCAGGTGGGCGAAGGGTGAGGGATGAGGGATGAAGGATGGATCATTAATCAACGACTCGATGGATGGCTGAGTGGAACCGCTCGGTTGCGAGGGCAGGCCGGCCGCCGAGTCCGATCCGACCGATCCGACCGATCCGGCCGATCCGACCGATCGTATGCGGCGGCCGGCGTGGCCATTCATGGCCTTCGGGAGCGCGAAGAAATGACCTTGCCAATTGTTGTGCAGGCGTCCCGCCTGCCGGTAAAGGGAATGCAGGCGGGACGCCCGCACCGCAATGGTGAATCAGCGAGATCAAGGCGCCTATCACCGACCTGGCCCGCTACCAGAACCGCCGGGCCGTCCCCATTCAGGGTGAACCCATCTCAGTAACCGCCCTCCGCGAGCGTCGCTAACTGTGCCGGAATTCTTCCTCGACACGAGCACGGTCTTAACGCGATACGTCGTGGAGACCGTCACCCCTTGGGTGCAGGCCATGGCCGCACGCGCCGTCGGCGATTCGCTCATCATCGTGCGGGTGTTGGCCGAGACTTTCGCCGCCATCAACCGGCGCGAGCGGGGCGGCACGATCACCCCAAGGCGAGTTGGCCTTCGCGGGCAGACGGACACAAAACTACGTCAAGGCGCAATCCAGTCAGCCATTCGGCTTTCCGACAGTCCTCGATTGGCTCGTTGGGCTCATCGAAGGGCGATTTGGTTCGATTTCCCGGATATCGGGACGGTATTCCGGCCTCAGCGTTGGAAATTGCCCACCTGCTATGGTAAAGCCGGGATCAGCTCCGGCCTGCGGGCACGGTGGGCTAGTCAGCCGGTCGCGATTGATCGCGCTCTTGAGTAAGAAAGCCCGACAGCTTGATTTGAGTTGCCTCAAACGAGCTCGATCCGTTCACTCCCACCGTAAGAATCACGACGTCGATCGCTTCGAGTTGATCAAGTACAAAGTCATACTCGAGCTTCTCCGCGCGGATGATCCGGCGCTCGCTAAATCCACCGGCTCCGTTGCGATCATGGCGTAGCACCACATTACCCTTGAAGTGCATTTCCATTGGTAGTTCGTAATCGTCGACCCACATCGCGTTATGGGATGCTCGAGGACCATCTTCGGTTCGATTGCGCGTGATTGCGATCTCGTCGGCCTCAACGTCGATCATCCCGAACCTGGGCGATGCACTGATGATTTGAACGCGAGCTTTGCACAGAATCCTCGTATGGTTATCGGGCGTTGTAGAGATAATAAAGTTGCCACTGATAGCCTTGCTCAGTGGAAGGACGCTCGTCGTTCGGAAGCGATATTTCGGGATCTCTCTCGGGAGCGGTGGGTCATCGGTGTCAGCTTTGGCGTTTTGCACGCTCGAACCCCCGGAAAAGGATGACGCGGCGATCAGCCGATCTATCCCGGGAATTGCCTCAAGTTGAACCCCGTGATCTCGATCGGAGTCCACTGCGGGGGCCGACCGCAACTGGGCCGAGCTGGCGCCCTCGCGATCTCCATCCTGCCGTTTCGTGCCGCCCTTCTGGGCGTCATCCACTTCACCAACCGACTCTCGCTGGACGCAGCTCTGCGCCTCTGCCGAATTGGCCGTCGGCGTTGGATAGGCCGCAGGCAACGCCGCGGCCAGCGATAGCGCCACCAGCCCCGCACCCAACAACCCGAATCCTTTTCGCATTATCATTCTCATGGTGTGGTCCCTCACTTCCGGGTGGGATTCCACTGAAGCGTCCCTGCCCACAAGCCTTCGAGGTTCGAGGATGTCCCCGCACCCGCGACCATCGAGCTTGGCTTCAGGACACTGTCGCACGTACGTCGCGAAGCACGAAGTCCTTGGCAGGCGTCATTTTGAGCGCTAGAAGAAATTCGTCAATGGCAGTAACTGAGCGTTGGACAATTCGTCATTGGCGCTCATGATGCCGTGCCGCTTCCGCCCCTCATTTTATCCCTACGAGCCCGAAGCGCCAGCGAGTGAGTGTATCTCTCGCCTGAACTCATGCGCTCACTCACTCGTAAACTCATATGACATCATGTACTCACTCGCTGGCGCTTCGGGCTTGTATTGGTAGGGCGCCTTTGCGGAGAAGGTGCGTACCAGTTCCCGCCGACGCTCACCGATCCCCACGGGACGACCCATAGGGCCGCGAGGTGGTAAGGTTGGGTGAGAGCCGATCACGGCCAGCGAGCACCAGGACGAGCTGCGGGCCTCTTGTGTTCTGGGCCCGTTGGCTCGTCGGGACACGGGATTGGCGGTTTATTCCGTGAGGCGCGATCAGCAAAAGGCGCGCGCCCCCGACGCCGCGAAAATCGGCGCTCGGGGGCAGCTCGCCTTCAAAAAGCGGATACCACCAATTGTCAGACCGAGGCAGCCGGGTCCTTGCCGTCGACCCAGTCGCCTTCGAGCTTCTGATAGTCGGGCAAATGGAGCAGCGAGCCTTCTTCGCCAGCCTTCCAGCCGATGACCTGCGCGGGTTTGCCGCGCTTGTGGCTGACTTCCTCCCACCTCTTGGCCCAGCTCTCGTCGGCCTCGGAGGCCTTGCCGGTCTCCTTGTCGAAGTAGAATGCCTTGCCCTCGCGGTAGGACTGGACGCCCAGATTGACGGTCGTGATTGCCGCATAGCCGAGCTCGGCCGGGCAGAGAGTTTCCGGATTCCGCGACCGGACGCACTCGAGGAAGTGCTCCCAGAGGGCTCGGGTGTCGTCACGCGGCTGCTCGGGTTTGAATGTCTTGCCGTCCATCCCCATGCTGGCCCCCGGAGGCGCCGGCTTGCCCTTCAGGGCGTGCTCCTGCGAGCCGACGACGAACCCGTCGCGCGGTTCGCCGCCAAACCGGATGTTGCCGGTGTGGCCGCGGATGATCTCGCCAAGCTGGACGTCGTTACACATGGTCGCCGAGATCATCATCTGGCAGCCTTCGTCGTAGTCGGCGATCACCGTGGCGACGTCGGGAACATCGCGGCCGTCATATTCCAGATACAAGCCGCCGGCGCCGACTACCCGCCGCGGGAACCGCACGCCCATGGCCAGGAGCATGTGCGTGAGCTGATGAACGAATAGGTCGGTGTACATGCCGCCGCCGAAATCCCAGTAGCACCGCCACTGGGCATAGCGGGCACGATTGAACGGCTGATCGGGCGCCAGGCCGAACTCGGTCCCGAGGAACATCTTCCAGTCGACTGTCTGGGGAGTCATGTCCTTGGAAAGCGCGTAGTAGCGCCACTGGCCGCCGTCGCTATTGCGATAATAGCTGGTCTGGCCCTGTAACACGTGGCCGATCTTGCCTTCGACGATCATCTGGTTGGCCATGCGCCAGCGCGGGTCGGCGGTCGACTGGACGCCCACGGTGAAGACCTGCTTGGTCTTCTTGACCGTCTCGGCCACGCGGCGGGCCTCGTCGATCGTGTGCGTCATCGGCTTTTCGCAATAGACGTCCTTGCCGGCCTCCATGGCGTCGATAGACATCTTGGCATGCCAGTGGTCGGGCGTCGCGATCAAGACGGCGTCGACGTCCTTGCAATCCAGCAGCTTGCGATAGTCCTTGGTAATGCGGTCCTTGTCCTTGCCCTGATGATCCAGCCCGCATTTCTTGGCCGAATAGTACAGGCCCCGTCCCACCTCCTCGTTCCCGTCCCAGACATCGCACAGGCCGATGATGTCGATTGGCTTGGGATCCTGCTTGGTCATCCGCAAGAGATGCCTCAGGTGCTCCTGAGCCCGGCCGCCGGGACCCAGGATCGCCAGATTGATTTTCTCGTTGGCACCCTTCACACCGCCGATGGCGGGGTGTGCAAAGGCGCCTGCGCTCATGATCGCACCGGTCGCAACACCGGCAGTCTCCATGAATCCCCGTCGGCTCACCTGACGCGTGTCGTTCATCGGAATGGACTCCAGGAACTTTCTATTTTGGAGAACCCAAAACACCGTAACGCCGTTGACTGGCCTCGGTCAAGCCATGGCCGTTCCATTTGCGGCCGTTCCTGCTTGCCGCCCGCCGGTCGGATCGCCAGCCCATGGACTCGAAAACCGGGCCCGCCCGCGCCCTGTTTCGTCGCGACATTTGACAGAATCCCGGTTATTGTCGCACAATGAAAGGGAAATTCGAGCGAATAGATCGCACGAGCGAATGGGATTTCTTTGCCGGCGGCGTCATATCCTCTTCTCTTTTGCGTATTTCCATGTAGGCTGGCGTCGTTCACTTTTTTTTCACATCGAGAGCGGATTGTCACGTTAAGATAATGGAGGGGCCGTGTCGCAGACATGCGACGCCGGCGCCGTAGCGACGCCTCGAAGCTAACAGAGCCGGAGACCAGCCGGAGACGACCCGCGCGAAGAGCAGCCATGCCTCGGACCATTCAGTGCAGTGAATGTCGTGTTCGCCTCAATCTTCCCGCTCAAATCATCGCGGGGAAGCGGTTGAAGTGTCCGCGCTGCGGGCATAAATTCGTCTTGACCGAATTCGACGCGAGCTCGGCCTCAACGCTTCCCGGGACGGTGGACGCCGCGGAAACCGCGACGATGCTCGCGTCGCGCAAGCCGCCCAGCGGTGACGATCTACCGGCGCCCTGCGCCGAGGGTGATCTGCGCGAGACCTTCGACTTGCCGCTCGTGAGCGCGCGAGAGGCCGAGCGGTCGGAGATGGTGGCCGGGTCGCCCACCGCTGACGCCGCGGGTCTTTTCGCCGACCCTGGGCCCGCGGCCAAACGGCTGTCGGCCGCCGAAGCCCGAGCGAGAGGGCGTCGGTGCACAAACTGTGGGGGCCTCGTTCCCAAGGGAATGTCGATCTGCGTAACTTGCGGCACCGATCAAGAGACGGGGATGCGCGTCGGCCTGGAAGACGACCTGGCGCCTCCGCCCCCTGCCCGTTCCGAGGGACCGCCGCTGCATATTGCGATCATCGGCACTTTCTGCGTTGCCGCGGCGGTCGTTCTCTTGATCCTCGCGATCGTCCAATCCGTTAGCCAACAATCCCAGCTCGAGTACGTTTGCTGGATCAGCCTCGCCCTGGTTTCGGGCTTCGGCATCTACGCCGCGGTGGAGTTTATCCGGGGTAAGTCGGTCAAGCTGCTGATGCTGGCCTTGTCGCTTGGCGTGGTCGTCAACGTAATGACCCTGATCGCTCTGCCCTTGATCGAGGCGAATTTCGCGGCTCCCGAGCAGATCATCGATCCCAACGCCAAATCCACCGACCCGGGCGATGCCCCGGTCCGAATCAGGTCACTCCAAGAACGGCTCGATGCGCGCCGGGGGGTTGGCAGGATCCAGGCGGGCGCCAGCTTGCTGCTCGTCTACGCAATCCTATCGCTTTATCTGATGTCGCCGCCGGTCAAGAAATACGTCCAGGTGCGCACCGCACGCGACGCGTACTTCGGAGGATGATGCCCGAGCTTGCCCGGCCCAGATCGATCGTGGGTCGTCCGCGCCGCGACGAGCGTCGCGCGTTGTAGGCGACCGGCAGACGCAAATTCACCCGACGACGGATTGCCAATCCGTCGTGCAACCACTCGGTCCTGGGTTCGTTTCCATCCGCCGGGCGCCTCAGGCGGTTGCGCTGTCCAGCGGGCTCCGCCAGATCGGCTGGGTCGGGAACAAGATGCGCGCGGCATCCAGGGCCGTACTGGTTGACGCGATGAATCCCTCCTCGTCGGCCGCGGCGGTGATTCCGGTGTGCCCCATCACGAGCCGCACCAGGGCCGACGCCGTTAGAGTCAGGTGCCGCCGGCTCAGCTTATCGGGCTCGACCCGCGAGTGCTTCTTGTTGACATGAATGAGCCATCGCTTGTCGTCCCAGGTGACGCCCAGCTCCACGGGCAGAGGACAGCCTGCCTGCGTCGCCCGCCGCGCCAGTTCGGGCAGGATGCATTTCAGCAGGCCCCGCAGGTCGGCGATGTGATACATCGAGACGGTCCCCTCCACCGAGTCCTGGTCATAAACCCGGCCCGCCGCCGCGCGAACTGCCTCGATCGCCGGATGATCGACGGGCGCGTGGACGGTGACCTCGGGGTAGGCCCGCTCGAGAGCCTCGGCCCGGATCCGCCCCAGGAGCGACTGGAGCGCCTGGGGATAACCAGGGTCGAAGGCAATCTCCAGGACCTTATGGTCCTTGCTGAACGCATAGCCACGCACAGTCTCGCCCTGGCAGGCCACCCAGATCACGTGAGCGTATCGACGTCCGATGATCCACCGCCAGTATTCCTCGGACCGCGCGACCGTACCGGTCGTGGTGGCATATTGTTTCTCGTAGAGCGACATCAGGTCGCCAAGCTCGACCTGGCGCCAGGGACGGACGTGCCAGACACCCCCACGGGCTTCCAGCACGCCGTCACCCACTGCCGGCAGGTTGCGGCTCATCGTCTTGGCAAATGTCTGCCGGCCGCACACGCCCCAACCCAGCGGCCGGTAGAACTGCGGCATCCCCGTCGTCAGGGCCTGAACGACGATACCACTCTCCCGTGCTCGCTCACTCGCCAGACGCATCAAGTTCTGGGCAAACCCCATCCCTCGAAATTCCGGCAGCGTCCCGACCCACATCACGCCGTTCATCGGTACCGCGACCGATCCAAAACGGATCGTCCGCTCGGTCATGTGAACGTGGCTGACGATCCGGCCTTCGACCTTGGCCAGCAGCCGTTGATCGGGACGATAGCCCGGATCACCGAGCGCGCCGAGAAACGACTCACGGTCCGGACCGTGGAATACGTGCAACAGTGTTTGATAGATCGCTTCGTGGTCCGCCTCGGTTCCGAGACAATACTCGACCGAGCCACGGCGGAATGGGAGGCGACTTCCCGGCGCAGGGGCTTTCATCAGATCGACCATAGTAGGGACTTGCCGGCGCAACCGGCCGTCCGCTGGGTCCCAGGGATGTTCCACGCGTGTCGATACACGCCGACTCGCATTCATTGTAAAGGCTCGCTAGGCGCTGTGCCGGAAAAAAAAGTCAGAATCGTCCCCATTTTTTCCGAGACGGTTCCGTTGACAAGCAAAGGTTTTGCGGATCTTGACGATCACACGGTCATACTCTACGACAACCGGCTCATCGAAAGCCCGCCCCGCTGATCCTCAGCCGTAACCCACTGCGCCCTCGTGGTTTCCCCGAAGAGGCGCCGCAATCGCTCCGCGGAATGCAACACAAAGGCGAACTCGCGGCTTCGAGCGACACGATTGGACCGTGCCCGCTCCCAAGCCTTCGACCGCAACGCCGACCACCCAACCCGTTGCTCCTCCACGAATGACTGCAACACTTGGTTGCATTCGCGGATGATCTGCCACCGAGCCACGCGCTGCCGATGGGTATCGACGCTGCCACCAATGGCCTGACGCTTCGCCCTAATCCAATTACGAGCCTCCTCGTTAAGTGGTTCAGACAAATGACGATCGGGATTGTACTCAAGATCGCGCAGGTGACGGTCAATCGAGGCAATGTCAGCAGGGCTCGTCTGTTCCTGGGGAAGTCCCAGCCACACGGTCATCGACACGGTGAGGAACTCCGGAGGCTCGATTCCCAGGAAGAGCCGCATGATCTCGTCGCCGAGCTCGTCGTATTTGGACCCGCCGATTCCGTGAATGAACAGGTCGCCCAGGAGCAAACGGCTGTACATAGTGGTCAACAGTGCGCGGGTGCGCAAACGGAGGGAACGTGCCGGCAGCTCCCGCAGCCGCTCGACCGCACAGCACGCCTGCCCTTCCGGCGTCAAGGGCAGCTCGATCAAGATCTCGTCCTCGCCGGCGATTCGCAGCTCCATGAAGCGGCCGCGCTGGCGGGCGAGAAGTGCGCGGCGCCGGGGCTGCTCGACGCGCCAGACCCAGAACGGCGCCTCCAGCCAATCACCCTGGCGCGCAGCGCCGCGACCGGGTGGTTGCGGCTCCGGATGCCGTGGGCCGCGCGGTACTCGAGGAGCGCGGCGTTGTGCACCCGGCGATATCGCGGAAGCTGTGCCAGCAGGTGCGACGCAAACCAAAGGAAGCTGTCGCTCTCGCAGATCGTGCTTAAGGGCAACTCGAGGTTGTCGACTCCCCAGGATGATTCCAGCTCGTGGCGGGCAAGCGCGAACCGCAGGCCGACCGTGCCGACATCGCCGCGGCGAGCAACCACGCGAGGCCAGAACTCGTCGAGGATGGGATCGGCGACGAGGTTGCCCATGACGAGCCTGACCCGCTCGGGAAAGCTGGCGAGCTGGTTCTCGTTGGTCGCCACCCAATCTTCATAGGGCGTTTCGCTGCCCCAACGATCAAACTCGACGCGCTCGGTTTCAACGAGATCGCCCCGGGCCCGTGGGACCTCGATCGACGAAGATTTGGGAATGTCGTTGTCCACCACCAGATTCAGGCCCACTCCCCCAGAAGAGTGGGCGGCCGCAGCCGTGATGAAGTTCTTGACCCAGACGCCGGGATGGAAGAGCTCGGGCTGGTGGCCGGTCACCACCAGCGGAATCGACGATGGCCGGGCAACGGCCAGATCGAACCGCGGAGAGTCGAGCCCATGGCCGGCCAGAAAACCGCGAGCCAGCCCCAGTACTTCCTCGCGGGCCTTCTGGCGCAGAGTATCAGCGCGCCGGCCCTGGAAGTCGTAGTCCCATGTCGATAAACGCGCCGCGTTCTCGGCAATCCGGGCGATTGCCGCCGATGGACCAGGCTCCACCAGCAGGCCGCCGTCGAAGGGCGGTGCGACCGGCCGGCGCGCCGTCATGCGGGACACCCGTGCGGCGCCAGGAGGCCGGCGGATTCCAGCGCGGCCTGGAAGACCCGCCGATAATGCGCCAGCCGCAGCGCCGCGTCGTCGAGCGCGCCGCCAAAGGCGCGCGAAAGGTCGAGATAGACCAGCGGAACCGACTCCTCCACGATCGAGAGCCCGTGCGCGACCGCCTGAACCCACACCTGAATCGGCATCGCATAGCCAAGGTCGGTGATTGCAAAGTGCCGCAAGGCCGAAGTGCGATATGCCTTGAAGCCGCAAAAGGCGTCGGTCAAATTCAAGCCCAGGCATTCGTTGAGCCAGCGCGTGACCTCGACGTTGATTCGCCGCCTGTCCTCGGGCGGCCGCTGGCTGGGATCAAAGCTCTGCAAGTAGCGGCTGCCAGAGACGATGTTGGCTTCGGCCAGGCGCGACCCGATCCGCGGAATCAAAGCCGGCTCGTGCTGCCCGTCGCAGTCGAGTGTCACGACCCCGTCATAGCCGCCTTCGATCGTGGCCTCGAACGCCGTCCGCAAGCCGGCCCCGTAACCCAAATTGCGAGGGTGCCGGATGGTGCGTACCGCGGAAAAGTCCTGGAGCAGCAGCGGTGTGCGATCGGTCGAGCCGTCATCGACGACCAGCACGTCGGAGGCATATTTGAGCACCTCGGCCAGGACGCTCGGCAGGTTGGGCTCTTCGTTGTAAACAGGAATCGCGGTGAGAAGGCGCATATTCAAAGGAGACGCATGGTCAAACAAGAGAGAATCTCTGCACCGCCCCCCTTTCCTCGCCGGGCCGAAGCAGGAGAGAGAAGATGCCCAAACGTAGACCGAAATCCAGCGCCCCGCGGAGGGGGCCCGTCGAGTGCAAGCCTCTGGTCAGACGTTCCGTGGCGACTCCCGCGCTTGCTGGCAACCGACTGACCAAGCTTGGACATTCTAAGTCACAGAAAGTCAAAGTCAACGGGGCGGGCTTGGCGTTGCCGGGGGGACGGATCGCCTTCTCACCTTGGACCATCTTGCCTTCTTGAGTGGGTTCTTTCGTCCCAAGCTCACGTCATGGTATCGTGAACGCAATCGTTGACCGAGACACCGTCTTGCCCTGTCTGATTTGCGCGAGGAAGCGCAAACATCACACCAGGAGGTCGGCAGTGAAGATCCGGAAACCAATTAGACTCGTGTCCTTTCCGCTCGCCTTGATCGCGGTGGGAGGCGCATTTGTCATCGGGCGCCTTCCGGCCCTACGTGCGGAACAGACATCGGGCCAGGCTCCCAGCGCCTTGTTGCTTGTCGCCCGCCACCCGCCTTACGTGCTGTTCCGCAATGGCGACCGAAGCGCCCCGCCCGGCGATCAAGCGGACGATTACAGACGTTTCCAGGAGACCCAACGTGCGCTGATCAAGAGCCGGCTCGTCGTCAATGCCGCGTTACAGGATAAAGGTGTTTCTCAACTGGCGTCGGTCAAGAGCCGCACCGATCCGATCGCCTGGCTCCAGCAAAACCTCGAGGTGAGTCGCCTCGAGGACTCGGAATTGCTTCGGATCTCGCTCTTGCCAGCCTCAGGCGCCAGCGGCGCGGAGCAGGCGGTAATCATCAACGCGGTCGCAAGGACCTATCTTGACCAAGTTGTCAATGTCGAAGTTAAACTACGAACGGCACGCTTGGAGCAGCTCAAGAAGCTCAAGATGAAGTACAACGAGATGCTGAGGGAGCGGCGGGAGGTCATCCGCAATCTCCCGTTGACGGTGGGCTCGGATCCGGTCACGGCTATCGAGAGAGAAGCCCTGCGAACCCTCTACCAGAACGTGATGACCCAGCGCCTCCAGCTCCGATTGGAGCGAACCGAAGCGGAGACTCTGCTCGCACGTCGTAAGAAGGCCGCGAACGAGCCAGACCATAAGGAGATCGACCAGATCGAGGACCGGCTCGCGGGCCTGATTGCTCGCCAGAAGGTTCTTGATGAAGAGCGGAACACTGTGCGCGAGGCGCTAACGACCAGCCGGCATAACACGCTCGATTTGGAAGACTTGAAGGAAGACGTTGCACAGATGAAGGAGAGCGCGCGGAGGGTCGGTGCCGAGGTGGAGGCGCTGACCATCGAGCTCGGCGCCCCTCCGCGCATCCGCTTGATCGACGCGGCCGAATCGTCCGCTCAATGAAATGAGCAGTTTTCACCGAGCGGCCCTCCCCTGCCGCCAGCCGGAAGCGGATCAGCCCCCCCTTGACCGTTTCACCGGCAGCCCCCTAGCATAAACGGGAGGTTTCTTGATGCATCATCCCAATACTACCGGCTGAGTCTGATGACCGAAATTCAAGGCGACCAATCTGTTCGAGAAGATCAATCACAACACGCGCCGCCGACCGGCGAGACTGTCGCAAGCGACGCCGAGAGCGAGACCGAGGCCCCGCCCGAGCCGTGGACGCCTGAGCGCGTCACCGAATGGAACAACTATTTCGATGTCTACGTGATGCTGGCGGCTCTCCTCCTGATCTTCGTGGCCTCATGCAATTATGTGACCGACGCGCATCTCTGGCTGCATTTGCGGACCGGGCAGGTCATCGCCGACCAGATGGCGCCGGTGACGACCGATATCTACTCCTATACACAGAGCGATCAGAGCTGGGTCAATCTGCCCTGGCTCTTCCAGTGGTGCGCATGCGGCGCTCTACAACCTGGTCTCGGGGCTTGTCCCGGTCAACCCGGTCGATACGACCGCAAACCGGGCCGGCACCGAGCAAATCGCCGTCGGCGCGCTTCGTCGTGCTCTGCGCCTTGGTGCGGCTGGCGACGGCCGTGGTCTTGCTCCGGATTCGCCACTGGGGCCCCGGTCGATGGTGGTCGGCGATCTGCGTCGCCCTCGCATTTGGTGTGATCTACCATCCCCTGCTTGGCACCATGGTCGGAGGAATCAGCGGGGCGGCGTTCGTTGCGCCGGCAACATGGGGCCAGTTTCTGCTCGCGCTCGAACTCTTGATCCTGTTCCGGGGTTTCAGCCTGGGACGGGGAGGCACGCTCTGGTTCCTGGTCCCGCTCTTCGCGCTCTGGGCCAACATCGACGAATCCTTCTTCATCGGTCTGCTCATCCTGGCCGCGGCCGCCCTGGCGCTTGCTCGATGGGCGCGACGCGTCCGTCTGGAGCGAGCAGAAGACGACGGCAGACGACCGTGAGGACGTGGCTGAGAAGACCAGCGCCCGGAAACCGGCCAAGGCGAGCACCGCGTTGGTCGTGCTGGCCCTCTCCGCCATCGCCGTCCTGGCCAATCCCTTTACCTATCATGCCTATTCGACCGCTCTGGAACCTTATTTCAAGCTGTTCGAGCCGGCGACGGCGGTGACGACGATGGATCTCGTGTCGTTTTTTGGGCCAGGCATCCGGACCCAGGTCGGCCCCGATTACTGGTATCTGCCGGCGTTTTACCTGGTGCTGATCGCGGTGGGAATCGCGTCGTTCCTGGTGAACGCCCGGCGCTTCGCCTGGAGCCGCTTCCTCCCGTTCGCGGTCACGGCTGTGATCTGGGGGATCTTCATTCGCACCAACGCTCAATTCGGGTTGGTGTTCGCGACCGTGCTCGCCCTCAATGGGCAGGAGTGGTACCAGGACCGGTTCGGAACGCAGGGACGGCTCGGAAACGTGTGGGCAATCTGGTTGACCGGCGGCCGGCTGGTCACGCTCGGGCTTCTCTTCTTCATCGTCATCAAGGACATCACCGGCTGGAAAAATACGCTGCCGGAGGTCAGGTTCGGGCTGGGGTTCCGTCCCGACGATTTCGCGTTCGAAGCGGCCGACTTCCTCAACAGCCACAACGAGATCGGCGGCAACATCCTCAACACGTCGATGAGCCAGGGCGACGTTTTGATCTGGAAAACGGCCTCCAAGCGCAAGACCTATGTCGACAGCCGGTCCAGGTTCTTCGATCAGGCGGTTCTGGAGGAATGGCACGCGATCCGCAAGGCGCTCAGCGAAGACGATAAGGAGACCTGGAAGCCGTTGCTCGACAAGTATCGCATTTCCGCGGTCATGATCGAACCGGGCCCGGGCGGGGCGCCCAACACCTATCGCCGCCTGTTTTTGAGTACGAACTGGGTGCCGTTTTACGATGACGGCCAGATCGTCATGTTCGGCCGGACAGACGCGCCCGCGTCCGATCTGAGCGTCTTCAAGGCCAACCGGCTCGACCCCGACTTGCAGGCTTTCCGCGCGAGCCACCCCGTACCCGGGGCGGAGCGGCCCCCAAATCCCACCTCCTGGATGGACGACTACTTCCAGAACCGCACGTTCAGCCGGCCCCAATCCCGCACCGAGTCGGCCCGCCGCTGGCTCGAGGGGCTGGGCCCCCTGAGCAGTTCGCCGGCAACCGAACCGATGCCTGAGCCGGCGCGATGTCTGCTCGCCATCCAGGAAGCCCGGATCGCCCTTTCCCGCAGTCCGGACGACTGGATCGCGTTCCGGCGCTTGAAGGACGCATACCGCTACCTGATGCAGCAGGAAGCGGCCCTGCTCGCCGGCATTGCGATCACGCCGGAGAATCAAGACCGCATCCGGATGCTCAATCCCCCAGTCGATCAAGTGATGCTCCGCTACCGCCAGAGGCTGACCGCCCTCAACAGTGCGATCGAGACCACGCCGCCGCCGTGGAACGCCCCCGCGCGGCGCGAGCTCGCGAGCCTGAACCTGGAGCTCTACCAGCTCTACCTGGTGCAGGCTCCAGAGACCTGGCGCGCGACCGGCTCCAGAAAGTGCTCGAGCTCAACCAGGAAGGCGATCTGCCCGCCGAGGCCGTCGCGCAGCTCCAGCAAACGCTCACCCAGCTCAATGAACAGATCAAAAAGCTGGAGGACCAACTGGAAGACCGTGTCCTCGAACGCCAGGCCGGGCCGGTCGAGCAAGCCAGCTTCGCGATGAGCCAAGGCGCGCCGGGGAAGGCGATCGAACAGCTTGTCGACGCGAATAGCTCGAACATCAGCCCCGCGGTCGTAAAACCGCAGCTCATCGATCTCTATTGCCATACCGGCCAGCCCGACAAGGCACTCGAGCTGCTCTCGGTCGGCGCAATTGACGACCCCAACCTGGGTTCGCAGCCCGGCGCGTCGGCCATGCGGCAGGGAATGGTCTACTTCCTCCTGGGCAACTACCCCTCGGCGGCAACGCTCTGGCAGGATCGCGCAATCCCCCGCCTGCGGTTCGACCGCAGCAACCGCGTGCTCGCCGCAGGCTCGGCGCTGTGCGCGGTGAAGCGATGCAGGCGACGAACACCTTTTTGGCCATACCGGGCACATTGAGCCAGCAGGGCTCATGGCAGTATGACCTGGGCCTCTGCAAGCTCGAAGGAGGGTTGCCCGAGGAAGCGGCCGACCACTTCACCAAGGCCCTCACCCTCGCACCCGACCTGGCCGTCCGGCCGATCGCGGCGTACTACCTCGAAAAGCTCGGCAAACCCGTGCCGCAACCACCCCCGAAACGCCCGGCGACCAAGGACGCCGCCAAGACCAAGGACGCGAGCACGAAGACGCCGAAACCCTGAGCCGCTCGGTTCGTGGTGAATTACTCGCCGACCAGGTCGACGTTATCGACCCGGCAGACGACGTTCCTGAAAATCGTCGTTGGTGGAGTATTCCCAGCCGATCAGGTAACTATGCGGCACGACCTTGCCCGAGGCCTTGTCGCGATTCGGGTAGAACATCGCCTTGTAGGGCTGACCGGCCAGGCGGCGGTTGAGATTGGCCACAAGTCCCGGCTGACTGAACACGCCGCCGTCGGTGAACTCATCGTTGGAGATCCAGAGCCCGAACGAAGCTTGGCCCGGGTCGAACTGTGTCGTCGAGCCGGCCTCGAGCGGAGGTGGCAGGTTCTTACCAGTCCGCAAGTCGCCGGCCGTGTTCTTGTACGTGTACGTCCAGAGCGGCATCTTCCTGGGCGCGGCTGCCGCCGGACGCGGCTCGGCATACCACCCGCCCCGGGTCCGCGACGGCAGCCCCAGAGCGATCACCGGGGTGAATTTGACCGGCCCAGGCCCCGCCTTGCGGAACAGCCCCGGCGCCGCCTCCGCGGTCGTCTTCACCGGGTTTTTCAGGTCGCCATACATCGAAAGCCCAAATTGCTCGCGCAATATGATCTCCCAGTCGGGTTCGCCCGGGCCAGGGGCCACCTTGGGCTGCTTGGGCGACTGAGCCCACAAACTGCATGCCACTCCCAATGGCAGCAAAGCGAAAAGCGCGGAATTCTTGTTCATATTCAAGCCTCGCACAACGATACTGGATTTTCGATCTTGGATTGGGCCTTGATCCTGGCTCGCACTGAATCCAAAATCGGCAATCCCAAGTCCAAAATCAGCTCAGCACTCGCTGCGCCTCGCCAGCACGGGATCGTCGGGCCGCCGCAGCGCGATGATACCGAAGACCAGAAGCGCCGCCAGTCCCCCCACCGAGACGGCGCGGCCGACCCGGAACGAAGCCGGGTTATATCGATAGACAAGGCGGTGCTTGCCTGACGGAACGGCAGCCCCGCGCATCATGCGGTTGACACGGTAGATCGGGGCCGGCTTCCCGTCGATCGAGAGCTCCCACCCCGGATAGAATACATCGGCCAGGACCACGATACCCGGGCTTTCGAGCGTCGCCTCCAGGACGGCCGTCTGCGGCGATGGATAGGTCACATCGACGTGTTCCGAGCTCTTGGGGCGGCCATCGGAGAGCGTCGCCCCCAGCTCGCTCAACTGGTCGTTGTCGACCCAGACCAGCGTGCGCGGATCGAAGACATGCTGCGTCTCGTCATGCCAGATGGGATCGTCCGCGTAGATGATCTCCTGCATGGCGTCGGCTCGCGACTCGCGCGACAAGCCGACGGCCGGCTTGATGGTCCGAGCGCGATGAACGACCCAGGCGCGGGGGTACTCGTTGAGGTTCCGGAAGATCTGATAATCCTTGGTCTCGACCCATTGATTGACCGCGTCCTGGAAATTCGGCCCGTTGAAGAAGGAGGGCTTGGGGTGTACCGGCTCGTACCGAAACCGGAACGACGCGAACCCGCGCAAGTCGTCGCGCCAGCCATTGGGAAACGACGGCACCACGAAGTAACGCGTGTTCCACATATCAAAGGCCCGACGCGGGTAGTAGACGACTTCCTTGCCGAGCTCGATCGGCAGCGCCTTGGCAAACGCGGGGTCGCGGATCGTGCGGGGAAAGCCGTTGAAGTACCACTCGTAGTCGTACAGCTCGGCGACGCCGAGCGTATGCGTATACTCGATGCCCAGATTGATCCCGTGCTTCGGCTGAAGGGTGCCTCGTTCCCACGAAACGAAATCGCTCACGCGATTCGCCGACTCCGTTTTGGCCCAGCCCGGCGGCGACCAGAGCGCCATGCGGTGCACGCGAAATGGCCCCGGCGAGGGCTGATCGCGCTCGGCCGCCTTGATGTGCGCGAGGACTTCGGGCTCGTCCTCAAAAAGCCGCTGCGGAACCGTCAGCACGTACTGGGCATTCGCCAGCGCCAGATCGGCTGTCATCACCGCGAGCACCAGGGTGCCGGCCAACATCGGCCGTTTTGCGGCCCAGCGAGCCGCGACCAGTCCCAGGCCGAGCACGATCAAGCCCTGAATCAGAGCGCGGATGATGGCGGCATACGCCCGGTCGGCGTGAAATGGGCCGAACGACGAGTCAGGGCCGTACGCCTTGAACGCGCTTTGTATCGGTGCGCGATACCAGAGCACCACGCCCAGACAGGCGAGGGTCAAGACCGATCAGCACGCAGAACAGCACCGTCATGGCGCGGTGCGCCCCGATACGAGACGGTCCCAGCCCATCCCAGCCAGAGCGGCCAGGCCGAGCGCCGTGAAGGTGAAGAGCTTGCCCGGGAAGCGGAACTGCCGGAAGCCCGGCAGGATTGTCGTCAGCCACCAGTAAAAGCCGCCGTCGCCATCGCGGAGATAGCCGTCCAGCCGTATCGGAGTCGCATCGACGGGATCGATGGGACCGAGGCCCGGTAATCCATGGAAAACCCTCGTGATCCAGATCGGGCTGGTGTACTCGCCCAGGCTTCCCAGCAGGCTGAACAGCACGATCGCCGACAGCCAGACCTGCCAGGGCCGGCCCCGCCCGAGCGTGAGCACGCCCAGGGACAGGACCAAAGTCAGCCCCCCCAGATACAGCGACGGCACCCAGACCTTGGGCCGCATTCCAGGCAAGGCCAGCACATCGGCCCAGTAGCGATTGCCCCCAAAGTGGACACCCATCACGTTGGGCCATAAGAGCTCGATCAGACGGTACGGCTCGACCCCGAACGGATAGATATCGTGAGGACCGGCGCCCGCCGCGCGAGACGTCTGCTGGGTAAACTCGATCACCGGGAAGAGCTGAATCGCGGTGACGGCAACCGCGAGCCCGGCCGATGCCGCCAGCCCCAGCCACATCGCACCCAGCGGATAACGCCAGCCTCGACCTCGCCAGTAGTACACAAACCCGATCGCGACCGAGGCCCACGCCAGGCCCACCGCGGTCGGGACCCAGAGCATCCAGCGCAAGGGCGGCGCCGGGATGCCCGGCTCGCGGAACTGGGGCAGCCACTGCGCCACGGCCACCGTCCCGGCAAACCAGCCAACCAGGGCGAGTGCCCCCGACAAAGCGATCAACACGCGGTGACGGTATCGCCGACCCCGGAAGGGCAGGACCACTGGAAACCGATCGTGCCTGCCGGCGCCTTTGCCAGGCCAGCCCGAGAGCGTAGCTGCCGCCGGCAAGCCCCAGGAGATAGGCGGCCTGGGGGTCGCCCCCAAGTAGCTGCATGGACAGCACGATCGCCAGCTCGAGCATGCCCAGGCGGCGGCCCAGCCGGACCCAGCGGTCGATCGCACGCATCCCGAGCGGCAGCCAGGCCGCCCCCACGAGGTAGATGACGTTGCAATACTGAAACAGAGATCGGTGCGCCAAAGGCGTAAGCCAGAGCGGAAAGCGCCGACCCGACCCAGCTCGTCCCCCAGGAGCGCAGGAGCGCCAACATCGCAATAAACGCCAGCGCCGTATGGACGACGACATAGATTCGTGCCGCCCAGGGATAGGGCAGCACGGCATAGATGACCTTGCCTGGGTACATCACGGCGGCAGTCGGATTGCCGAGCAAGGGCACGCCGGCATTCTCCTCAGGCTCCCAGAGCGGCCACCGCCCGGCGTTCCACTCGCGCTCCACGCGCTCGTAGAGGGGATAATAAAAGTGGGCCGCGTCGCGGTAGCCGAACTGGCGATGGGAGGAGAGGCGGGTCCATAACACGACAGGAACACAGCGAAAAAGCAGATCACGATCAAGATCAAGGAATAAAGGCGGTTCATGACTGATTTCGGTCGCGGAGGACCGATCCCCGTACGTCCCCGCCGCTTGGGACCGTCAGGAATGCGAATGACCATGGACGAAGGTTAATCGATCTTGGTCCGCGGACAGGGATCGCTTCCATCGTAGCAGCACGCGAACGGCCGCGCCAGATCAGAGTCGCGGTTGGTCCGCGTTCCGCCAAGCCGGTGCGGCGAAATGGTTGAACAAATTAGCCTTTTTTCCGTTGTCGCGCATCCGATGGAATCAACGCGGAGGACCAACTCGATGGCTACAGACGTGAAAGTGCCGGCGAGCCCCGATGATCTCCTGGCTGAGATTCGCGACAGGGCCCAGCGCGCTGCCAATGGCATCCGCGACCTCGATGACTCAAGTCGCTGGCGACCCTGCCGTGACCTGAGGCAGTCAGACTTAGTTTCGTGCCTTTCGTGGTTAATCTGAGGCAATGGGCGCTGGGGAGGAGGGTTCCGGCTGCGAAAGCCCTGCCGTCGCTGCACTGCTTGGCTACAATGGACGCAGGAGGCTATGAGATGCCCACTGTCGCCAAAACGTATCTGACGGCTGAGGAATACCTTGCCCGGGAACGTCTCGCGAATTTCCGCAGCGAATTCTATCGCGGCGAGATGTTCGCCATGGCGGGAGCGAGCTGGGAGCACACGCTCATCAAGGATAACCTGGCACGCCTGGCGGGAAATCAATTGGAAGGCGGGCCGTGCCGGGTATTGACCAGCGACTTGCGCGTCAAGATCAGCGCGACCGGTTTGTATACGTACCCGGATATTGTCGTCGTGTGCGATGAGCCGCAGTTCGAGGACAACCAGTTTGACACGCTGCTCAACCCGCGCGTCGTGGTCGAGGTGCTTTCGGACTCCACGGAAAAATATGATCGCGGGACCAAGTTTGCGCATTATCGCCAACTGCCGTCGGTGCAGGAGTACGTGATGGTCGCCCAGGATCGCCCGCTCGTGGAACGATACGTTCGCCAGGACGACAACACCTGGTTGCTGTCCGTGTTCAGCGATCTCGCCCAAACGTTTGCTTTTGGATCCATTGACGTTCAGGTTGCGCTCGCGGACATCTACCGTAGGGTGGCGTTTCCCGAGACAACGGACCGCTAAATCGGCTTGCACAATTCCGGGAGGGCGAGCCATTCTCCAAGGCAGCCCGGACGGAGCCTCGCCCGCCCAGCATCACGCAAGCCCATTCGGCGGATCTTGGCCCGGACAACGTCATCTCTCGAGCGAATCTGGACTCTGCCGGCATTTTCGCTTATACAATAACAAGGGAAGGTTCATTCATCCCGAGCCGGCCAACGACCTGTCGGCGACAGATCAACCGAGAATCGAGAATCGACCTGCCGGCACGTGTCCCGAGGAGTTTTCTCATGCGTTCCCACTGGCCAGCGGTTCTTCGGGCAGTCCTGGCGGTATTCTGCCTGGCCACGGCAGCCGTTGCTCAGGACCGCGCCACCGACACTCAGGACCAAGCGCAGCCCGATGGCAGTTCAACCCCGAAGAAATCGGCCGCGGCCAAGCCCAAGACCCGGCGCTACGCCTCCGGACGGAGCACGCCGGCTGACACGGCCGGTACATTGGCATCGTCATCGTCGACAACCACCACCGCTCCCAAAACCGAGTTTGCCACGTTTGGCGCTGGCTGCTTCTGGCACGTCGAGGATACGTTCGAGCACTTGAAGGGCGTCAAGAACGCGGTCTCGGGGTATTCCGGCGGTATGGTCGCCTACCCGTCCTACGAAATGGTCCACACGGGAGAAACCGGGCACGCCGAAGTCGTTCAGGTCGAGTATGACCCCAGCGTCGTCAGCTACGAGCAACTGCTCAATGTTTTCTGGAGGTGCCATGATCCCACCTCGATCAACCGGCAGGGTGAAGATGAGGGGCCTCAGTACCGCTCGGTGATCTTGTATCATTCCGAAGATCAGCGCAAGGCGGCCCTCAAATCGTATCAACAGCTCACGAAGGCGCGCGTATTCCGTTCGCCGATCGTGACCCAACTGGTCCCGATGCAGGCGTTTTTCCCGGCCGAGGATTACCACCAGAACTATTACAGCGGCCTGCGACGCACGACAACGCGCCGGCGCAGGCCGGCCGCCGCCACTGCCAGGTTCAAGCCGGCTCCGACCAAGTCCAAGACCGCGGCGCGGCCCGCCCAGAAGCCTCTTGCGACGCCCGCAGCGGCCAAAGACGAGTCGGCTGCTTCCCAGCACGACAACGACAAGCCAGTTCCGTAAATCACAAGGCGTTCGCGCCGGGATCACCCCCCCTTACCCCTCCTTTCGCAAGGCGGGGAAAGCGTGAGGGCGGTCGCCTGCGTCAGGACGGCTCGGCGACGGGCTGGGGTTCGATGTGGGCCTTGACGGCGGCTTGGGCCTTCGCCTTGCCCGTCGGCAGGAAGACGGGTTGCAGCGCGTGGCCGTAGAGGAACTTGTTGACGCTGCTAGCCACGGCGCCGCCGGCCATGCGGCCGGCGAGGCGGTCGAAGCGCAGGCGCGTATCGGCCACGACCAGGATGGTGATCAAGAAGAGCACGGTGTTGGTGGCGAGCGGCCAGGCCAGGTCCCAGCTCATTGGAAAAAAGGCCGTCGGCGCCATGTTGGGCGGAACCAGGCCGAACCGGATCGCGGAAAGCCAGAGCGTGAAACAGATCGCCAGCACCAGCAGGATGATCGAGAGGGCCAGAAAGGCCACGATGGCTTGCACGAGCAGCCAGCGAAAGATGACCGACGTCATGGCGCGCGTCGCCGAGGGCATGGCGAGCGAACAGCGCACTCCCATCGCCGCCATGAACGTTCCGCCGGTGAAAACGCCGGCCATCCATCCGGCATAATCTCCGCCGCGCACCGCCCCGAACATGAGACCGAGAGTCCAGGCCATGATCATCGCGCCGGCCATATAGCGCAGGGCGTTGAGGCTGCCGAAGAGCTTGGCCGGCACGATTTCATCGGGCGTAAGGGGCGTGACCAGAAGCGCGTCCCAGGTTGCCCGGTCGCGTTCCGACGCGATCGAGACCGCGGCCCGCAGGCCGATGCCAAACTGGAGCAAGACGCTCAGCAGCAACCCCGTATCCTGGAGGAGCCAGCCCAGCTCGTTGGTCGCCCAGGCCTCCCGTTCGAGATTTCGTTGCCAGAACAAGGACCAGGCGGCGACCCCCGCGAGCCAGAGACTCACGCCGCCGATCACGAGCGTGACCAGCACGCCCAGCCAGCGGCCAACTCGACCCAGCGTGCCGACGCGCTCGATAAAGAGCTCTTTCCAGAGCATCGGCCGCTCGCCGATCGCCGGCACGAAGCCCCGGCGATGTTTCTTCTTGACTGTGTCCATGGTTGCGAGGCAGCTTGACCGCAGTCGGGTGCTCGCAAACGCCGCAGACGCGACGCCCAGCAAAAGCCAGATCGCCGAAGTTGTCAGTGCAGGCCCGAAATCCTCCTCTTCGAGCAGACGATGCATGCTGAAATAGGGGTTGATGGTCTGGAGCCCTCGGGCAGCCTGGACGGGCAATCCGAGTTGTTGCAGGAGGGGGCTTAGGTAAAGCACGAGGATGCCGATATAGACGGCGAAAAGCGCGTCGCGTCCCCGCCGCGACACAACCGAAGCCAGTACCGACAGCCCCCCTTCCCCGATGGCGACAGCGGCCAGAACGAGCACGAACGTGCCCAGCGCCCCGATGCCAAGACCGTTCCAGGCTGCCAGGATTGCGACGACCGGAACACCGGCCAGCAAGACCATGCCGACCTGGCTGAGCTTGCCGATCAAGCGTCCCAGCACGATCTCACGCGGCCTGGCCGCCGTCGTGAGCAAGAGCTGGAGCACCCCGCGCTCGCGTTCACCAGCCAGCGAGCCGGCCAGAACGGCCGGCACCATCAGAACGGCGATCGTCACCAGCACCATCGCCGAGAACCAGAGCGCCGCCCGGACGTAGCCGACCGGGACAAAAAACGGATCGATGAGGAGCGTGAACCACCAGGTATAAAGCAGACAGATCAACACCAGCGCCAGCAGTCCGCCGGCCAGGCAGTGCGCAAGAATCAGCCACCCCCGCGCGGCGGCGCGGCGGCATTCGGGTACGATCAGGGGGCCGAACAACACCAGCATGAAGTCGATCACGGGCCGTCCAGCTCCCCGCCGAGCAAGGAAATCGGCGGCTTCGATGCAGCCACGCAGGCAGCCCGAGCGCGAGGACGGGTCAAGAACCAGATGAGACACACCGGATAGATCGATGCGATCGCGGCCGTTGCCACCGAAGTCACGGCGGAGACCACGGCCGACATCTGCGCCAGGCTGGTCGCCGGAAATGGCGAGCCGCCCCGCCCCGATCTGGCCGTCGCCTGTTTCCCGATGTTCGTGAACATCTTGTTCATCTTTTCGGTCGTGATCGGAATGATCACGAGCATCGTGACGCCAACGATTACGCCCCACCGTGCAATCTTGAGCCAGGCGATGGCGATTGCCATCCGCCGCGCCCACTCCGCCAAAGCCAGCAGCCCGCAGCCCGCGACGATCATGCACACGTTCAGCAAAATCCCCGTCGCGAGTTCGGTGTAGGTGTAGGTCAAAATCCGGATGTCGGAGTTCATGCTGATGGCGTCGTCGAGCATATTCGGGTCCGGGCCTTCGGTCGATTCCAGCGCCTGGAGCTCTGTCTCCAGTTCTTTTTTCTCCTCCTCCTTCGTGGCTGCCTTGACCTTGTTCTTTGAGCTCGGCGATCTTGGCCTGCCGCTTGGCTTTCTGATCCGCCAGTTGTTCCTTGAATTGATCCTGGAACCCCTTGACGAACCCGGGCGCGTAAAAGGTCCAGAGGCCCAGCCCGGCTCCGTACAGAAGCAAGAGTGCGCCAAACACGATGCTCATCACGCCGAACGAGCGGGGAACCTGGGGATTGGGTACGACCCACTGTCCCTCTGACTGTTTGTCCATCGTCGTCGAGCTCCAGGACGCGATTTTCAGAAAACCTAGCTTCTCGAATCGCAACGTCCAGAACGCCGTTGCGATCCCAAAAAAGGATACCAAGTTTTTGCCTGAGAGTGTTGTTCGCCCTGGAGCGCGAAAGATTTTTAGTCGTCGCTGCGGAAGTCGCGATCGAATCGCTCCTGGAGACTGCGGACGCGCCTTTGCTGGACCAGCCCGGCAACGCGCTCGCGCAGCCGTGGGTCGTGGGAATGGATTTTCAGGGCCGTCAGGGCGGCGGCCGCGTGCCGTTCCGAGTCGGATGCGACCCGCTCGAGCAGGTAGTCGATGGCGGCGGGCAGGCGCAGCATGGCGATGGCCAGCAGGATCTCGTCCTCCAGTTCGGGGTGCTCGCGCCGCAGCCAGCAGGACTTGAGCGCCTCGAACGCGCCGGGCAGCCGCGACTTGCCGAGCGCGAGCACCGCCGCCTCGCAGTGCGCGGGGCCGCCCGACTCGAGTAACCCGGCGACAAACGGCAGATACTCGCCGGGGTCGACGGTCAAAAGACCCGAGAGGCATTCCGAAAGGACCTCGGGGTCGGCGTCTCCCAGGCGAGCCTTGAGGCGAAGAACCAGGGCGGCGGATTCGGTACCGAAACAACCGAGGGCCAAGGCGGCCGCGATCCGCACTTCCCGCTCGGAATCGGCCATCGCGTCAACCAACAGGGGCAGATCGCGCACGGTTCCGATCCGCGCCAGCGCGATCAGCGCCGCGGCACGCAGGGCGCGGCCGAATCGGCCTCTCCGCCCCATACCGGCTCGAGCTGCACGTGGCGGGCGGCTTTCTGAAAGACCTCCGGCTCTGAATGCTCAAGTTTGTCGAGCGCCTGGATGACCGCGATCTTGGCGCGGCAGAGCTTGTCATCCTTCAACGGGTTCGTCAGGAAGCGCTCGAAGGCCGACTCCAGGTCGGCGGCGAGCCCGGTGAAGCTCTGTTCTCCGACGATCGCCGCCGCCGCGGCGACGATCAGGTTCGATCGGTCCTTGAGCCTGCGCCGCAGCTCGGCCTCAATCTCGGCGGAGGGCTCCTGCGCGCGCAGCCGGCGAATCGCCGCCAGCTTCTCATCGAGCGATAATCGGTTGGCCATCCTTTTCTCCCGTGCCAGAGACGCGTTTCATCTTAATCAAAAATCAGGCTGAGCCTACCGGCTTGACTGCGCAATTTCGGCGGTCTTACGATGAGTCACGGTTCCTGCGAGGCGAACACATCTCGGGAGAACATTACATGAGCGGACGCGGGGCGTGGGTCGTGTTGATTGCGTCGGCGATTGCCGGCTGCGGCGGGTCGGATGGCATCGGCGAAGGCGCGTCCGCCGAAGCGTCAAGGCCGAGCGCATCCCGGCCCGTGGTGTTCGTCGGCTTCGATGCCAGCCAGCCCCTCGTGCGCGCCTTGGAAAAAGGCCAGATCCAGGGGTTGGTGGTGCAAAACCCGCTCAAGATGGCCGAGCTGAGCGTCAAGACGATGGTCAAGTACCTCGAGAAGCAGCCCGTCGAGGCCAAGATCTCGACCGGCGAGACCCTGGTGACGCCCGAGAACATGAACGAGCCCGACATCGCCAAGCTGATTCATCCGCCCCAGGTCGAGAACCAGAGCGAAGGCAGCCTCTCGGGCGTGAAAGCCAAGAAGTGGCGGGTCATGGTCATTCCCAAGGGAACGACGCACGAATTCTGGAAGACCATCCACGCCGGCACGCTCAAGGCCGCCCTAGAGCTCGGCAACGTCGAAGTCATCTGGCAGGGCCCGCAGCGAGAAGACGACCGCGTGCTGCAAATCCAGCTTGTGCAAAGCGCGATCGCCGCCGGGGTCGACGGCATCGTGCTGGCTCCGCTCGACGCGCGGGCCCTCGTGCAGCCGGTCGAGGCGGCCGTCGCCAAGGGGATCCCCGTCGTCATCTTCGACTCGGGGCTCGAGTCCGACAAGACGGTCAGCACCATCGCAACCGACAACTACCACGGCGGAGTGCTGGCGGCCAAACGGCTGGGTGATTTGCTCAAGGGCCAGGGCAAGATCATCCTCTTGCGCTACGCCGTCGGGTCCGAGAGCACCGAACAGCGCGAGAAAGGGTTTACCGACACGCTCGCCGCGGAATTCCCCAAGATCACTTATCTTTCGGACAGCGAATACGCCGGCCCGACCTCCGACTCATCGCAGCAGAAAGCCCAGAGCCTGGTGACGCGCTACCGCGGACAGGTTGACGGGATTTTCTGCCCGAATGAATCCGCAACCTTTGGAATGCTGCGGGCTCTGGAAGGGGCAGGGATGCTTAAGTGATTGATCGGGTGGGGATCACGCCTGTGTTGTTGGAAATGCGTGATGTGAGCAAGTCGTTCGGCGCGACCCGCGCTCTTGAGAGCGTCTCGCTGGGGGTTGATGGGGGGGAAGTGCGCGCATTGATCGGCGAGAATGGGGCCGGCAAGAGCACGCTCGTGAAGATCCTGAGCGGGGCCTACCAGCCCGATTCGGGGTCGATGCGTCTCGCGGGCGCTGCTCACGCGCCCCGGGGGCCGCGCAATGCGCTGCGCGCGGGGTGGCCATGATCTACCAGGAGCTGGCCCTGGCGCCGGAGCTGACGGTCGAGGCCAACATCATGCTCGGGCAGGAACGCGTTCGAGCCGGTTTCATCCGGCGGTGGGAACATCGTCGCGTCGTCCGCCAGGTTCTCGACCTCCTCGAGCATCCCGACATCCGGCCCGAAGCCCGGGTCAAGGACCTCGGGGTCGGGGCGCAGCAGTTGGTCGAGGTGGCACGCGCGCTGGTTTCGAGCACCAGGTCATCGTCTTCGACGAGCCAACCAGCACGCTGACTGAGCACGACGCCGACCGGTTGTTCGTCATCATCGAGCGCCTGCGCCTGCGGGGGCTGGCGATCATCTATATCAGTCATTTTCTCGAGGAGGTCGGCCGCATTGCCCAGACCTACACCGTGCTGCGCGACGGCCGGGCTGTTGCGTCGGGCGCGCTCGCCGAAACGAAGCTCAAGACGATCATCGCGCACATGGTCGGACGCGACCTCGAGGAACTCTTCCCGCAGGTGCCGCACACAGCGGGCGAGTCGATCCTCGAGCTGAAGGGACTGAAGACCCGCAAGCACGGCAAGCCGGCGAACCTCAGCCTGCGGCGTGGCGAGATCCTGGGAATCGCCGGCTTAGTCGGCGCAGGTCGCACCACCCTGCTGCGTGCCATCTTCGGCCTGGAGCCGGTGGTCTCGGGACACATCCGGGTCGAACACGTTCTCGCCGGGCCGGCGCCGGCGGCGGCGCGGATCAAGCAGGGACTCGGGTTTCTGAGCGAGGACCGCAAGGGCGAGGGCCTGGCTCTGTTTCGCTCGATCGAGGACAACATGACTTATTCAGCGCTCGGGCGTCATGCGCGGTGGGGCTGGCTGCGGCTGAAAGAGCGACGCGCCGTCGTGGCCGGGTGGATGGAACGGCTACGGATCCGCGCGACCGGCCCTGGCCAGGCCGCCGTGTCGCTCTCAGGGGGCAACCAGCAGAAGCTGGCGCTCGCGCGGCTGTTGCATCAGGAGGCCGACATCCTGCTCCTGGATGAGCCGACCCGCGGCATCGACGTCGGCTCCAAGGCCGAGATCTATCGCTTGATCGGCGAACTGGCCGCGCAAGGCAAGGCCATCCTGGTCGTCAGCTCTTACCTGCCCGAGCTGTTCGGAATCTGCGACCGGATTGCCGTGATGTCCCGGGGTACGATTTGCGAGCCCCGTCGCGTCTCGGAATGGACCGAGCACGCCGTGATGGAAGTGGCGACGCGAGTCGATGGGAAGAGCTAAGGCGATGTGCGAGAATCATTGTCGCCTTTCGCTCTGCGAAAGGATGTTTTTTCGCAGAGGTAAAGACGACTTTTCCGGCGACTTACCTGCGCGAAGTTCCTCAGCTCGTGGACAGAGGGGTACCCCGAGTGGCGACCAGCTCCGACTATGTACCAGCAACGCGGCCCATGGCGTTTCGCCGCACGGTGGACTGGGCATGGACCGTCTTCGGTCCCTTCCTGGGCTTGCTCCTGATCACGGTGCTTTTCGCCGCGCTGACGCGTGGATCGGGGCAGTTCTTGACGCTGTATAACTGGCGGACGATCGCCGTTCAGACGGTCATTGTCGGCACGGCCGCGCTCGGGATGACGATCATCATGATCGCGGGGGGCATTGACCTCTCCGTCGGCTCGACGGTAGCCCTGGTGACGGTATCGATCGTGCTCTTCGAGCGCAAGCTCGACCTGATCTTGCCCGAGTCGATGCGCGCGGCGAAGCTGGCCTTGCCGCTGGCCATGATCCTGGGGATATTGCTGGGCGGCCTGTGCGGGGCGATCAACGGCGGCTTGATCGCCGGCCTGCGCGTCGTGCCGTTCATCGTCACGCTGGGGAGTTACAAGGTCTACCGCGGCCTGGCGACGTGGTTGTCATCCAGCACGACGATCTACACGCCCAATGAGGCCAAGGGGTGGTGGTTCAGCCAGATCATGGCTGTCGAGCCCAGGCCGGATTGGCTCCTGGTCGCGCCCGGCGTCTGGGCGTGGCTGGCTCTCTGCATACTCGTGGCGATCGCCTTGCGCTACAGTTTGCTCGGGCGCTATGTTTACGCGGTCGGCTCGAATGAAGCGACCGCGCGGCTTTGCGGGATCAACGTGCCCGCCATCAAGATCGTCGTCTACGCTCTGGGCGGCCTGGCGGCGGGGCTGGCGGGAGCCCTCCAGTTCGTATACATCTTCGGAATTGGAGACCCGACGACCGCGGGCGGTCTGGAGCTTCAGGTCATCGCGGCCGTCGTCATCGGCGGCGGGAGCTTAAGCGGCGGCGAGGGAACCGTGCTCGGAACGCTGATCGGCTGCCTGATCATGTCGGTACTGAACAATGGCTGCGTCCACGCGAATATTCCCAACCCCAGTCAGGATATCATCATCGGGATCATCATCGTCGCCGCGGTGACGCTTGACCGGCTTCGCCGCAAGAGTGGTGTATAAGCTCCAATTGACACTCTCGGAACAGACTACTACCATGCCTCATTCAAAACGCGGTCTCATCGCGAACCGGACACTCGGTACGACATACGACCTGTACCGACGCTTTCCTTGGGGCGGATCAGGATTCCCATCGAGGACGGAATCGTCGATCTGGAACTGAGCAAATGCCCAATCCGCTCAAAACGGACGAGTAAAACGTCACTGGCTAGAGAACATAGCTAAGAACAATAAACAGGAAAAGCATTGACGAGCAGGCGAAGCTCGTAGTGCTGAGAGCCTACATCATCCGCACAAGGAAGTGCTCGCGCGAATGGCCGGGACATCTCTCAACCCGCGAACACGGAAGTCACGGTATGACCGCCGGCCGCCGCCGCGGCCAGCCGGCGGGACTGACCGATCGGGCACGCTCGACCGGCCGATCCGGCGCCGGATCGCTTCCAACTTCGTCTACCTCAGCGCTGCCGAACTGGTGTGCCGGACGACGTCGGTTCTGGTCTCGCTGACGCTTGCCTATCGGCTGGGGGTGGCGGGTTACGGACGGATTGAGTTTGCATTCAACATCGTGTTCTGGCTCGTGTTGCTTTTGCGTGACAGCACCGACGTCATCGTGGCGCGCGAGTTGTCGCGGCATCCTCGGCTGATCCGGCCGTTGGTAGACCAGGTGCTGGCTTACAAGACACTGTTTGCGCTGGTCTTGTTCTCGCTCTTGACGATCGCGGGCACGGTGACGCTCGGCGATCGATCGGACCGGCTCATCCTGGTGTTGTACGGAGCGATGCTCTTCACGACGGCCATCGGGCTCGACTTCGTCTTTCGAGGGACCGAGCGCATGGGGCTGGTAGCGATCTCGCTTTGCATTCGCACGGGGATGTACGCCATCGGCGTCCTGTGCTGGGTGCACGACGCCAGCCGGATTGTGCTTGTCCCGATCTTGCTGGCGAGCGGCGAGGTGAGCGGAATCGCACTGGTATGGTTGGCGTACCTGAAGGAGCATCGCCTTCCCAGGCCCCGGTTGAGCGTGCGGTTCCTCCTGGTGTTGATTCAGCGGGGACGGAACGTCTGCGTCATGCAGCTTTCGCAGGCGATCATCAACTCGGCCGACCTTCTGGTGGTGGGGTTCTTGAGCACCTGGGGCGAGGTTGGCCGCTACGGCGCACCCCACCGGATGGTCACGGCTCTCTTGACTTTCGGCTTGATCCTCCAGCAGGCCTCGTTCCCCGCCTTGTCGCGGCTCTGGCGCAATACGGCCTGCGCGGGGCGTGAAGCGCTCAACTCCCTGGTGGAAGTGCTCATGACGGGCCTCCTGCCGGTCGCGGTGGGCTGCACCATTCTGGCCGATCCCCTGGTTCACTTGCTCTTGCCGGAGGATTACGCGGGGGCAGGCTTCTTGCTCGCGCTGGGCATCTGGCGCACCGCTTTTGATCCTCGCGTATCTCTATCAGATCACGCTCATCGCGATGAATCGCGAGCGACTGGGCGTGCGGACCCTGGCCGTGGGCGCCCTGGTCATCTGCCCGCTGGTGATCGTGCTGCGTTTGAAGCTGGGGCTGCCGGGAGCGGCGCTGGGGGTGATCCTGGTCGGACTCGGGCTGGTGGTCGCTGGCTACGGTTGCCTGGCACGCGAGGGGAGACAGCCCGCCTGGCATCATCATCTGGCGCGGCCGCTGGCCGCGTCACTGGCGATGGTCCCGGTATGTCTCTATCTCAAGAACCATCACTATCACGTGGTCCTCGCGGTGGTAGCCGGAGCACTCGCGTACATCGTGACGTGGCTGGCCCTGGGCGGCCTGGGCCATACGCGATTGTGGAGGACCGCGCTACGGCCACGGCCGTGCCCTGACACGGCGCCGTGATCTCGACAGGAGGTCAACGATGAAGATCCGCATGATCACGACGTTCTTCGGCGAGCACAGCTTTGGTGGAGATGCCGCCTACGTCGAGCGGCTCAGCGAAGCGTTGTGCCGCCGGGGCCACGAAGTCCACGTCACGTATTGCGTTGATGCGTTCGAAATCGGTCCGCGGCGGGCATCCGCTCCGAACGTACTCGCGGCCGCCGGAACTGCACGTCCACCCGCTCAAGAGCCCCTTCGGCATCCTGTCACCGATCGCGACTCAGGTGACCGGCCAACCGTGGCTCAAGACCCGCGCGCTGGGCGAAGCTCTCGACGACGTCGACACCGATCTCTTCCACTTCCACAACATCTCGCTGGTCGGAGGGCCGGGGGTTCTCGGGCTCGGGACCAATCGGCCGCACCGTCCGGATCATGACGGCCCACGAATACTGGCTGATCTGTCCGATGCACCTGCTCTGGAAATACGACTGCAAAGCCTGCGACTCGAGAAGTTGCGTGAGCTGTTGTTTGAGAGGGCGCAGACCGCCCCAGGCCTGGCGCACCACCGCGCCATCGAGCGTGGTCTCGGCCAGCTCGATGCCCTGGTTTTTCCCAGCCGACATGCGCTCGATGAACACCGGCGGCGCGGTATCGGTGAATTTGTGCCTCTGGTGCATCTTCCTTATTTTCTGCCCGACCAATGGTCGGGCGGAATCGAGAACGCTCCACCCGAGCGATGGAATCGACCCTATCTCGCCGCCGCGGGCCGGCTGGTCAAACTGAAGGGATTTCAGCGACTGATCCCGCTGATGCGGCACCTCCCCGAAGTGGACCTGCGAATCGCGGGAACGGGGCCCTATGCGCCAAGCTGCGAGCTCTGGCGGCCGACCTTCCCAACGTGCGCTTCGAGGGGCTCCTGGGCGGCAAGGCCCTGGCCCGGCTCTTCCGCAGCGCGCGCGGTTGTGGTTCCGTCGCTTTTCCCCGAAACCTTCGGTTACGTCGTGCTGGAAGCTTTCGCCATGGGCACGCCCGTCGTCGTCCACGAAGGGGGCGGCGCGCTCTACGAGACGGCGGTCAAAACCGGCGGCGGGCTCGGATACTCTTGCGACGTCGAGCTCTTGACGGCCCTGCGGCGGGTGGTCCACGATCACGACCTGCGCAACGAGCTGGCCGCGCGAGGATACGCCATGCGGATGGGCGAATGGTCGGAGAGCGAGCATATCGCTCGCTACCTCGAACTCGTCGCCCTGGCACGCTCCGCCCGCGGCGGATCGCCCCTCGCCGGACCGCACGTGCGGCTGGGGAAGCCAGAGTTCCGCAAGATTCCTGGGTAATTCTCCAGAACAATCGGGGTTACGAGCAGGAAGACGAAGAAGAATCGGATTAAGAGTAAGATTAAGATTATGATTATGATTATGATTAAGATTAAGAACGGGCCATGATCCGAGGGTCTCTGGAATGCTGGTTCGATCGCGCGAAGCAACGATGACAACGATCAGCCGGCGGATTGAGTCTCGATCTTACTCTCCCTCCTGATCCTCTTCGCAATCCTAATCCTAATCCTAATCTTAATCTTAATCTTAATCTTAATTCTAATCTTAATCTTGATCCTGTTCTTAACGCTCTTCGTCCGGTCGGCTCACGCTCCCCAGCACGCCAATCGACGCTTGGCAGCCTCCCAGGAGCCCCCCACTTGCAGCGTAGCGTATTGGCTGGATGGTTTCCCCCTCTCGCCTTGCTCGCGCTGGGTGCTCTTTGCTTTGCGCGACTGGCGGCTCATCCCTCGGCCTTGATCGTCAACGCCGTCAAACCCTCGATCGACCGCGCCAATCGGGCCGGTCCCCGCCCCGTGGGTAACGACCTCGTCAATTACGTCTTGCCCCAATATCTCTCGATCACGCGCACGATCGAGCGCTTCGGCCATTTCCCGCTATGGGACACCCGCGGTTTCGGGGGACGGCCGCTCTGCGGCAACCCTCAGAGCGGTCTGTTCTACCCGCCGGTGTGGGCCGCGTGGTGGCTGCGATTCCCCGCGGCGCCGGGTTGGCTCACCGTGGCGCATCTTGTATCGGCTGGGCTCGGTGCATATCGCCTCTCGAGGTTCCTGGGCGCGGGTCGAATCGCGGCGACGGTCGCTGCGGGCACTTACCAGGCGTCGCCCTATCTGCTGGCTCACACCTTCGAAGGGCACTATCCCCACGTCTGGTCGGCCTGCTGGTATCCCTGGGCGTTCTGGTCCTGTGCCCAGTGGCGCGCCGGCCGGAAGGGCGGCGCGGTGTTTCTACCTGTGTTTCTGGCCCTCGCGTACCTGACGGGCCACCCTCAGGAATGGCTGCTTCTGGTACTGGCCCTGGCTACATGGTCGTTCATTGATATCTTCAAGGCCCTGCGGGATCACGGAGCGGGCCGCGCGGTCCGGGAGGCCCTTTGGAGGGGCGCCGCACTGGCACTCTCGCTGGGAATCGCCGCCGTCGAAATCGCTCCCGAGTGGGCGGTCCGGCCGTGGCTGCTCTACAACCGGCTGCGATCCTCGGGCCTGGCGATGCCGCGGCGCTACCACCTGAGCGCGCTAAATGGGATCCAGTTGCTCAGCCCGACTGCTCTCGGCGGTCCGGCCGATTACTTCGGCGACGACAATTACTGGGAGACGGTCTTCTCGGTCGGCTTCGTGCCGCTGGTTCTGGCCGCCATCGCCGTGCTACGTCATGGACAGAGGCGCCTGGTGTGGGGCTGGCTCGTCCTGGCGGGCTTCGCAGTCTGGTTCGCCTGCGGACGAAACCTCGGCCTTTATGCCTTGCTTTACGCCACCATTCCGGGAATGAGCTGGTTTCGCGTGCCGGCGCGATCCCTTTTTCTGGCCGCATTGGGGGTGGCCGTACTGGCCGGAATGGGCATCGACACCCTGCACCGAGAGCTCGCCGACTTGGTCTCGTGGCGCAGATACGCGCGGCGGTTTGCCGCGGTCATGCTGGCCGGTCTGGTCCTTTTGCTCGTGTTGCAAGCCCAGCGGGGCTCGCCGCTTTCGCCGCCACGCACGGCTCGCGCGGCCACGCGCGTGCTCCACGACCCACGTTTCTGGCTCTGCGTCGGCGGCCTGACGGTCTTAAGCGCAATGGGATGTCTCGGCCCGGGGCAGGGCGAACGCTGGCGACGCTCGGCCGGCGCGTTCGCCGGCCTGCTTGCCTTCGTCGAGCTCGGCTGGGCTGGCTACGCGTTGATTCGGGTCGCACCCGCCGACCTATTCATCGGGCCCGAGCCGATCGGAACCACTATCAACCGGCTCGCCAACCTGCACGCGGATAACGTCCCGGCCCGGATCAAGGCGAGAGACACGTTCTACGATGATTTGCGCACGATCGCCGCCGGCCTGGAAAAGACCAATATCAACGACGTTTTCCAGCTCGATCATGCCGCGCGGCTCTATGAAATGCTTTACCGTCCCACGGCTCGCCCTCGGCCCCACGAGGCGGGACTGCTCATGCGTGAGCCGGTCAACCATTTCGAGCGCGGAGTGCGCCAGGCGATTTTCGACCGTATGAGCGTCGGCTACCTGGTTTCCGACCGCTTCGAGCCCGACCCGGGCTGGCCGGTCATCGCCAGGGGACAGGTGGGCGCATTGTGCTATGTGATTGCGCGTAATCCCACCACGCTTCCCCGCGCCTACGTCGTACCCGCGGTGACGGTCGCGAAGGAGCCGCCCCCGTCCATTCTCTCGCTCTTCCGCGGGCTCGATCCACGCCAGTCGGTTGTGACGGATCACGACCCGTTGGCCGAGGTGCCGACCGGGCCCCGCCAACGCTTCACCCCCGCGCAGTGGGCCTCGCTCGACCCCGATCGGCCCATTCTCAATGTCGCGACTCAGGCTCCCGGCCTGCTGGTCGTCGCCGATACCTGGATGCCCGGCTGGACGGCGCGCGTCGATGGGCAGATCGTGCCGATCCTGCGCGGAAACGTCGCGCAGCGAGTCATTCCGATTCTTCACCCCGGAGCGCACACCATCGCCATGAGCTACCGGCCACCGGGGCTGGTGCTGGGAATCTGGGTGATGTCCGGCTCACTGCTCGCGTGGCTGGCCGTGGCTGGTTCCTCTTTGCTCACGAAGTACCTGAGTCACAGTGGCGCATCATCCACCATGACGACCCTGCCGCCGAGCCGCCTGAGGGCGGCCGCCGCGCGCTGCTCCGTCCGGTATCGGATTACGGTCATCAGATAGTGTTCAGACGTCTCGTTCTTTTCTCATTCCGGGTAACCTCCGATAATATCACCCTGCGTCGCGTACAACGCCGTCAGACATGCGAGGACAGCGCCGTCAGGCATCCGAGGATGGGCGTACTTACCCACGTCGCCGGGCCGACCGCGTACAGACGACCGACGAATAAGCGATCCCAGCCACGCACGCCCCGAGAGCCGCGCTCCGGCCGAATTCGGCATGCTGAATCGGGTCATGCCTCGCCTCGATCCGGCTCGAAGATTTGCTCGATCGCGGCGCCGAATGCATCGGCGATCTTGAACGCCAGCGGTAGGCTCGGGTCGTACCGCTCCTTCTCAATTGCGTTCACGGTCTGGCGCGAGACGCCGAGCCGGACCGCCAGTTCGGCTTGGGACCAGCCGCGTTCGGCGCGGAGCACGGGAAGCCTGTTCCTCATCCGTACCGCCGCGCAGCTATGAAGAAGGCGACGACGCAGGGCACGGCCATCGCCACCCAGATAAAGGCCCAGTTCAGCTCGGGCAGTCCGACGCGGGCGTGCTGCAACTGGCCATACAGCAAGTTCAGGAAGGCACCCGCAAGAAAGGCCCCGAGTACTGCCTCCAACACGATGAGCCGCTGGAGCTCATCCAGACCCCAGATGGCCATGACCATCGCCCAGCCCGTGCCCAGGATCGGGACCATCGGCAGCACGGCGAGGATCACGCGCACCGCCGGGCCGGGACGCACTTCGCGCTGGATCAACGAGCAGCCGATCATGCATGCGGCTGCGACACAACTGAGCGCGAGCACGACCGCCGGCCGAGCCTTGGGACGACTCATCACGACTCCCCACGCCGCGCCGGACGCCGCGCCGCCGCGCCGGCAACGCCGATTCCAATGATAACCAGAACCACCAAGAACTGGATGAATCCCTCGAGTGTCGAGCGAAGCGCCGATCCGCCCGGCGCACCACGCTTGTACCAGGCTGTGACAATCATCAGGGCGGCACAAACCAAGGAAAAAGAGACCGGGGCCAGTCCCCTCAACAGAGGCAACCGATTCGACAAAGCCGTCATTGTAGGACTCCCTCTCATTCCGTTACCATCTCATACACCACACCCGTACTGTAAAGCGCGCTTGTCAGAATGTCAAGCTTGCTTGTCTTGTTGAAAAGCGAGTGCATCGTGACCGAGAAAACGTTTCGCAACATGGCTCTCAGCTTGCCGGAGGCCATCGAGTCCGCCCACATGGACCATCCGGATTTTCGCGTGAGGGGCAAGATCTTCGCGACGCTCGGCTATCCGGAAAAGGGATGGGGCATGGTCAAATTGACGCCCGAGCAACAGGAGCGATTTGTGCGGAATGAACCTGATGTCTTCGTGCCCGCAGCGGGTGCTTGGGGACGCGGCGGCAGCACGACCGTATATCTGGCGAAGGCGGCCGATGACACGGTGTCGAGCGCGATTGTCGCGGCGTGGCGCAACGTCGCACCCAAACACCTGACGGCGGGCCACGAGCCCGAGCAGAGACGCACAACCGCGGAGAATTGAAGCGAGGCAGACGCGTTTCGACTCCTGAACTCTCGGTGCCGTTCGCCCTCTCCCTCGGGAGAGGGAGCCAGAAACGGATGAGATGATCGCGGGCACGGCTTCCTCACCGGGCTGAGCAGGCAGCGATCTTTCGTTCCGCGCCGAGCCGGCATGGAGTATGCTAGGGAAACCGCCCTGCTCGATTTTGCAACGGACGCCACCGCGCAGGAGGAACGGTCGCCGATTGGGAAGCGCGGTGGATCATGTCCGAGCCGGCCAAAGACAATGACAAGAGCGCCAAGTGGCTCATCGAGCGCCACGGCGACTCCATCCTTCGTCTGGGCGGCGTCACGGACCTGGTGCGTTGGCAAGGAGAGATGAGCCCAGTCTGGGCGGCCCCACGGACACTCGGCTTCAGGGGGTTTGCGTGGTTGTGTTGAGCGAGACGTCTCCCTCCCTTCCGGGCAATTCATTGGAAATCATCCCGGATCAGGCCCTTGCGGCGCCGAATGTGGGGCGTCATCGCCACAGCCCTGCGGTATGACCTGCGACAGACTGTTCAACGCCGATCTCGTAGCGAGAATACCCAGGCCTGTGACCGCCAACGGCACCACGACGATTGCCAGGCCCAGGGACAATTCTCCGATCCACGCTAGCCACCCGGTCAGGCAACCGAACAAAAGCAGAAATGCGATCGCTCCCCACCGCGCCCCGCCACGGAAGGCGCGCAGACGGAAGCCGAGTGCCAATGGAATCGCCGCGACCACGACCATGAACGCGAAGAACACTTGCCATACCGTGTTTTCGTCCGTCGTGTACCAGTAAAACAAGAAGACAATCAGCGGAGCCGCGAGGATACAGCCCAGTCCGACCGCCCGGATCGCCGCCTCGTTCGGAAGATGGGCCCGTCGGAGTTGTTCGGCCTCGGCGGCGTCGAGGAGATCAGGCGGCTCCGCTGGCGCTGACGCAGCGCGAGGCGGGGCGTAGGGATTGGATTCGGAGTCCGATTCTCGAGCGAGCGGCAACTTATCTCCCCAACGTTGCATGTGGATGACCGAGCCAGGCGCACCCAATGCCACAAACACTCAAATTGGCCGCTCCATCTCGAAGAGATCCGTGCTCCGGCAATAGAAGTCACCCCCCAACCGGGCGATCGTGCGGAGCTTCATCGGATCGACCCGCCCGGCGGAATCGAGCACCGAGTCATCGATGTCGATGAGCAAAACCTCGCCGATCACGAGGTTGGCGGCGATCGGTCCGTCGCCGATCGAGACGAGCTGGCGCACCCGGCACTCGAGGTGGACCGGCGATTCCGCGACCCGCGGCGGGCGGACCTTGATCGAAGGCTCCAAGGTCAAGCCCGTATACTCGGCCTCACTTTGACCGTACGGCAATTCCTTGGACGTCTCGTTCAACTGGCGAGCGAGACCCTCGGCGGCCGCGTTCAGCACGAACTCATCGACCACTTCCAGGTTGCGCAGCGTATCTTTCTTGGTTCGGTTGCGGCGCAGAGTCGGTGAAAACACGACGATCGGAGGGTTGGCGCCGAATGCGTTAAAAAAGCTGAAGGGAGCCAGGTTCACCCGGCCTTGTCCGTCGACCGTCGTGACCCAGGCGATCGGCCGGGGCGTCACGACGTCGACCAGTGCGTGATAGACCTTGACGACTTCGGTCGTGGCAACGTCGATGATCATTCAATCCATCCAGCTCAAGGGATATGAGGAATCGTCCCGGATCATCGCCGCGCGGGTCAGGCGCAGGGGCCGCACCGTGTCGATCATCACCGCCAGCTCGTCGGTCCAAAGCGCGTCGCGACTGGCGACGATCGTGCCCGGGTGAGGGCCGTGGGGAATTCCCCGGGGATGGAGCGTGAACGACGCCTCCTCGACGCCGCGGCGGCTGCCGAAGCGGCCGCGCACATAATAGAGAACCTCGTCGGCCTGCACGTTGGAATGAGCATACGGGACCTTGATCGCCTCCCGGTCGGTGTCGAGCATCCGCGGCGCGAACGTGCAGACTACGAACCCCGGAGCCTCGAAGGTCTGCTGGACCGGCGGAGGCTGATGGACCCTGCCGGTGATCGGCTCGAAGTCTTCGGCGTTGAACGTGTAAGGGTAAACCATACCATCCCAGCCCACCACGTCAAACGGATGGGCGGCCATCGTATAACGCGTGAGCCGGCAGCTATCCTTGATCAGGATGGGTGTCTCCGCCTCGAGATCAAGCATGCTGGTTTCGCGCGGGCCGTGGAGGTCGCGCTCGCTGTAGGGAGCGCCCAGCTTCAACTGGCCGTCGTCGTTCCGATAGCGAGCGGGAACCGTGAGGCTGCCGCGCGCCTCGATCACCAGCAGGTCGGCCTCCGGAATCGGGTCGAAGTCGAGACGGTAGGTCGTGGAGCGCGGGATGACGATGTAATCGAGGTCGCGAAATGGCAAGGGCCCGAACATCGTGTGGAGCGTTCCGGAGCCGCGGTGGACGAAAACCAGCTCGTCCGCGTCGGCATTGCGATAAAGCTCTTCCTGAGGCTTGACGGGCCGGCACCGGGCGAGCGTGACGTCCTCGTTGCCCAGGAGGACGAGCCGGCCCGAGACAGGATCGCCCGCCCGGGGGATCGAGCGGGTCTTCAGATGGTGATGTCTGAGCGTAGGTTCGTCGCCGAGCTCCGACGGCATCGTCCCGGCCGGCTCGATCCGCACCACGCGAGTTGGAGGCCGCAGGTGGTAGACAATGCTGTATGGGCCTGAAAAACCCGCCTGGGTAACGACTTCTTCGTAGTAGATCCCCTCCCCTTTGAAGCCGGGCTCGTGGGAGTGGGCAAGATGCCGCTTGCGGGGAAGCGAGCCGAGACGCATGTACGGAGGCATGTTGTCCCTCCAGTGGGGCAGCAAATCAAGGATGCGGAACGACGCGGTTGCGCAATGTTCCCAGGCGTTCGATCGAAAGCTCCACCAGGTCGCCGGGCTTCAGCCAGCCGCCAGCCGCTTCGGGCGTGAGCTCGAGGATACAGCCCGAGCCGACCGTGCCCGAGCCGATCACGTCCCCCGCGCGGAGCGTGGCATCGCGGCTGGCGTGTGCGAGCAATCGCGGCCAGGTCCAGTACATGGTACCTGCGCTTCCGTGCGATAGCATCCGCCCGTTGACCGAGGCACTCATATCGAGATGAAGGCGGCCGTCGCGATAGCAATCGGCCAGCTCATCGAACGTGACGAGCTCGGGGCCGAGCGACGTCGCAAAATCCTTGCCCTTGCTCGGCCCGAGGCCGACCGCCATCTCCAGTTGCTGGAGGTCCCGAGCCGACCAGTCGTTCATGATCGTGAATCCCGCGACGACCTCCAGGGCGCGATCGTCGTCGGGAAGGTCGCGTGCAGGCCGGCCGATGACGCAGGCCAGCTCGAGCTCGTAATCGAGAGCCTGGCTGCCGCGGGGCGCCCAAACATCGGCCTCGTGTCCGATCAGGGCGGCGGGGTTGGAGAAATAGAACACCGGCACCTGGTACCACTGCGGAACCATCCCGAGCCCCCGATGGTGCCGGCACGCCGCCACGTGCTGCTCGAACGCGTAGAAATCGCGGACGCCGGCAATTTCGGGCAGAGGACGTCTCATGATGGGCTCAAAGCGTTCCGCGGCGGGCCTGTTCGCGTTCGATCGCCTCGAAAAGGGCTTTGAAATTGCCCTTGCCGAAGCTGCGCGCGCCACGGCGCTGGATGATCTCGAAGAAGAGGGTCGGCCGGTCCTCGACCGGCTTGGTGAAGATTTGCAGCAAATAGCCTTCTTCATCGCGATCGACCAGGATGCCCAGCTCGGCGAGGTCGCCAAGGTCTTCCTTGATCGAGCCGATGCGATCGGGCAGCATCTCGTAATATGCGGGCGGTACCCTGAGGAACGAGACGTCGTTGGCCGCCATGGCGCGGACGCTGGCAATGATATCACCGGTGGCCAGGGCGATGTGCTGGACTCCCGGCCCGCCGTAAAACTCGAGAAACTCGTCGATCTGAGACCGGCGCCGGCCTTTGGCCGGCTCGTTGATCGGAAACTTGATCCGTCCGCGCCCATCGGCAACAACCTTGGACATGAGCGCGGAATAATCGGTGCTGATGTCCTTGTCGTCGAAGCTGACGAGCAACGAAAAGCCCAGGACCTTGCCGTAATAGTCAACCCAGTCGCCCATCCTGCCTTCCTCGACATTGGCCACGATGTGGTCGATGCGCGCAAGCCGACCTTGTGAAAGGTGCGCGGGCTGTAGCGGTCGGGCTCGATCGGCTTGAAGCCGGGCGCGAAGACGCCCTGATAGCGCGCACGGTTCACAAAAGCATGAATCGTATCGCCATAAGCGTGAATCTCGGCGATTTCGAACGCACCGAACTCGTCTTCGAGCGTGCGCGGCGGGCTGGCGGGTCTGGCGCCGCGGGCCACGGCGGCCTCGAAGGCCGCCGGAACGTGATCGACCTCCAGCGCGATCGACTGGACGCCGTCGCCGTGGGTCACGAGCCGCTGGGCGTCGGGGTGCAGGGCCGACAGCGGCGATGCCAGGACAAACGTGATGTCTCCCTGGCGCAGCACATAGGCGGCTTCGGTGCGCACCCCGGTCTCGAGCCCCGCGTAGGCAATCACATTGAAGCCGAACGCGTTGCGATAAAAATACGCCGACTGCCGTGCATTGCCCACGAACATTCGCACGTGGTCGATGCGTTTCAAAGCCAGAGGATCGGTGGGCATTGTCGTGGGTCCTGCACGAGCTAAAAACTAAATACGCCCGCATAAGAAACTGCGCCGGGCGGCCGCCGCGACAGATCTGACGGGTCGGCCGGATCGGTCCGATCAGACGCGGCGGCCAGCGAAGTTCTGGGGCCGAGTAAGCCCGGCCTTCGACCCAAACAATTCTGTGGGTTGACTCAGCTCGCCACGCCGCGCAACCGGTCTTCCTCCAAACCATCCCAGAAGGTCGCGATGGCGTCCAGGACCTCGCGCGCGCCCTGGAAGAACAATGTCTCCGAGAAACGCGGGGAGAAGAAGACCTCCTCGAGCTCTTCCATCGTATGCCCGGCGTGCTGCGACTCCACCCGGTTGTGCCAGGTGAAGAAAGCCACTTTCAGGGCGGGCAACCGGCTCGCCTTGATGTGGAGCAGCCCATCTTCCAGCTCCTGCCAGAAGCCGGCCGCAGCCCAGTTCTCGACGGCAAAGCTGGCCCCTTCGGCGATGCGGTCATCTTCGCTGCCGTAGAGCCGCGTGAGCTCGTCGCAAAAACGGAGCGTGTAGGGCCGGCCATGCCGGCGTTTGCCCAGGTCGTCGAAGCCCAGGCCGAGCGCCTCTCCGACAGCCAGGAGCCACTCGAAATGAGCAGCCCGGAACCGGAAGAGGCCGCCGTCAACGGTTCCCTCGGTGCTCACCAGGTCGGGATCGCCTTCCCGTTCCTTGGTCTCATCGTCCTTGGCGGCTGCAACGCTTGCCGTGCCGTCGGTGCGCCGATAGATCACGCCCAGCTCATTCATCAAAATCTCCTTGGCCGCCCGCGCCTGGGAGAGCGTCGGCGCATTGATCACGCGCAGCAAGGCAGCGACCAGGAATTGATTCGAGAACACCGAGAACTGACGGACAAAGTGCACAAGCTGCGCGTCGGTAGCCTCGCCGTCGCGAAACCAGCGGGTATAGGAATTGTCGGTGATGATGCGGTGACTGAGCAGGTCGCGATCGACCCGATCGAGGAATTCGCGAAACTCCTCAACCTGGTCCCAAGTCAGCTCACCCCGCTGCAATCGTTGCTCGACTCGCGCCGAGACCGCCACGTCATGATGGAGCGCCACTGTCATGAAACACCCCCTTAGTTTTCGGAAGAGGAACAGGGGATCTACGCTAATCATATTATAGGCGCGGCAAGGGTCGCGGGTTGAACTCAAACCACCGCGACTCGGGTTGACTCGGCTCAGGGAATTCAATACCCTCGGCCGCTACATTCCGGGCGAATCGAAGCGAGGCGACGAGAGGCCTTGCATCGCCGACGACGTGCACAGAATAGCGCGAAGCGCCGCTATTGCTTGGATGCAACAGGAGGACAGCATGGCCATGGAGTTGGCACCTGGGGCGGACGACGTGTCATACGCAGACCAGCCAAGCTGGTCGGCGCTCCTGGCGTTTGGATTGGCTACGCGCGTCATCGTGGTGGTCATGGGCTGTTTGATCGCCCGTCCCGAGAATCCGGTGACCAGCGGGGCGGCGTTCTGGACTCACAATGACGGAATGAACCCACGCCATCGACAAGCGTTGACCCGAGGGCATCGCCCCTGGATCCAGTCGTGGTACCGCTGGGATGCGATGTGGTATGCCGAGATCGCGGAGCGGGGCTATTCCTACCGTCCGGGACGGCAGAGCAGCGTGGCGTTCATGCCGATGCTCCCGTTGCTCATGCGGGCCGGAGAGTATCTCAGACTGGACCGCTACTGGGCGGGCGTGCTCGTCCCGAACCTGGCGTTTGTGGCCGGATTGGCGTTTTTTGGGCGCTGCGTAATCAGGGTCACCAACGACGCCGCCACGAGCTGGCGGGCCTGCATTTTGCTGGCGGCCTTCCCGACGTCGTTCTTCTTCTCGGCGCCATACCACGAGTCGCTCGTGCTCGCGCTCTCGGCGGCCAGTTTGCTGGCCTGGCTGAACTACCGTCCCGGGCGTTCGGCCTTGGCCTTGGCCGTCGCCTCGGCGACGCGACTAACGGCGTTGTCAATGTCGGTCGGGCTCGTCCTGGAGTGGGCCGCCGACCTGGGGAGACGCCGCCGGGCACGCCATTCCGCCTGGTTCGTCGCAATCGCCGGCACGGCGGGACTTGCCCTCTTTTTCGGTTACCTGGCCTGGCAGTTTCACGATCCAATGTTGCACCTGAAGGCCCACGCTGCCTGGGGCCGCAAGCCGCCCAGCGTCTCATCGTTGTGCTACTGGGTCTACAACTCCCCAACGCTGGGCCAAAAGTCGGCCATCTTCGCGCTCACGTTCATCCCTCTCGGGGCGTGGCTGTGTCACGCGCCGCTCCACGCGGCCGCCACGCGTCTGGCAGGAACAGCGATCCTTGGTCGGACCGCCAGTCTCGCCCCGCAAGTTCCCACCCTTCGCACGGTTCAGCTTGCCGGCCCGCTCATCGCCGCATTCGCCGTCCTCCTTTGCGCCATTGGTCTTCTAGTGCTCCGCGCAATGGGGTTGAGCGTCTCGGTGCGACCGGCGCTGTGCGCGGTCACGGAGGGAAGAGACGCACTCGCGGCGCTCCTGTTCCTCGGCCTGGGAACCCACGCCTTCTTGAAGCGGCGCGCGCTATGGGGCTGCCTCGTGCTGGTCCCCATTCTTCAGGCCCTCGCGTCAGGTTCAACCATGAGTATGACTCGGGTTGTCCTGTCGGCCTATCCGGCTTTTCTCGATGCCGCCGAGCTCACTTCGGGTCGAGCCTCGTTCGCACTGGCAATTGCTTGCTGCCTGATCGGCCAGCTCGCCATGTTGAGCTCATACGTGAACTGGACCTTCATCGGGTGAAAGGCGCGATCGCCGCACTGCCGATCCCGAAGGGCGACGCCTCCCAAGAAGTGATACCAGCCTCTCACGACCGGGACGAGTCCTGCGGCGGACAATTCGTGGCATCCTTCCTGTATTCAGACTACCTGGTCCGCCCAGGTGCGCTGCGGCTCGCGCTCAGTACCGCCCTGTCAGCCTTATGCCGCCAGAGCCGGTAGCATCTGGGATCGAGCGGGGCATCCTTGACGGGTTCGAAGCCCAGATCGAAAAACAGGCTGTCGCCGACCTCGGGGAAGTTGCAGTGGTCCAGCACGTAATCGGCCGAGCGAATTTCGGCCAGTACCGCCGGTGTCGGCAAATCCGGCCAGACCCCGTTGACCAGGTGGGTGTCGTTCTCGGAATATACGTTGTAGCCGACGTAGCCCGTGGCATAAAACGGAATGGTGGGGTCTTCGGGGCAGATGACCCTTCCGGGAAGTCGTCGCGCCAGGGCTACCGCCCGGGAGTATTCCTGGTCCCAGTACGGCGGGGCCGTGAGCGGATTGTAGGTTCTGGTCATGTGCGGGAAAGCCGTCATCACCATGAGCAGGGAGAGGAAGCACCCCAGGATCACGCGGCGACGCGCGGGCGACGCCGATTCCTCGCAGCGTTTCAGGATGCGAGGCAATCGCAGGGCACAGAAGGCGGCCATCGGCAAGAGCGCCGGCAGCAGGCTGTTGGCAGCGCCGCCGACCTTGCCGGCGGTGAGCGCGCTATAGGGGATCGCCACAACCAAGGTGCCGAAGAGCCACAAGATCCTGGGATTCTTGCTCAGCGATCGCTTCTCGAGGATGATCCATTCCGCGAGCAAGAGCAGGAAGAGCGGCGAGTCGAGGAGTAGGTTCCAGAGACAGCGGGCGGACCGGACCGGATCGAGCCCGAACGCCTTGGGGACGACGATCATGTAGTAGTACACCGTCGGATTGAGAACCCGAAGCGCCAGCACAACCCCGAACGCAACAGCAAGCGGGAAACTCGCCAGGAATATCTCGGCACGAGCCGGCCGCCGCCAGCGCAGGAGCAGGACTACCAAGGGCACGGCCGCGAAGATGAAGGCCGTTTGCTTGAAGAAGAACCCGGCCACCAGAGAGGCCGTGCCGAGCACGACCCAGAGCCAGCGACGCCTTTCCTGTCCGTATCCCAGGAGCAGCACGCCCAAGGTCGCGAACAGGAGCGAGGTCATGTCGGGGCGAGGGTCGGCAAAGTACTCGCCGGAGCGATGGTTCACGCCGAAAATCAAGGCCCAAGCCAAAAGCAAGCTCCAGGCGGTCCGTTCGCCCCGCATCGTCACTGCCAGAATCGTCACGGCCAAGATCGCCGAAAGAGCCGACAAGAGCCGCACGGATTGGTTGTTTGGCCCAACCCACCGGAAGATCTCACCCTGGGCCCATGATAAGAGCGCGCCATAGACATGGGTGGAATGCCCTGGAGGCGAAAGCTCGTAAACCGGCAATCCGCGCAGACTGCGCCAGCCCTCGAGCACCTGGGTAGCTTCCCATGGGTGCCTGGTGGAACTGGCGAAAACCAACCGGACGAGCGTGAAGGCGGTGATGGCGCAGATCAGGATCGCCGCCAAGAGCAACGGTCCACGGCAAAGCCAGCTTGATGGTCGGTGCGGGGGGTTCGAGATCCGGTGGTCGATCGACATGATGCAGTCCTTTGCGGTGAATCTCGTCCGTGAATGTGCCGGGCAAAGTCGCAGTCGCGATCATTCCTATAGCGGAATTCACGATCCGCAACAAGGGGAATGGCGCGATTCAGACCCAACCATGGCGCTTGCGCAACCACCATTCCAGGGTCAAGAGTGCCGTGAAAATGAGCAGGAACGGCCAGTTGTCCCAGACCTTGTACTCCGACGGGCTGACGTACTCGGTATAGACCGATCTGTCGACGCCCTTGAGGTAGGCGGTCAGCTTTTCGGGAGTCACGGACTCACCGCCGGTGATCTCGGCGATTTCGCGGCACAGCTTCAGATCGGCCGACGGGTTTTCGAGCTCGCGATCGTCTTGGTACACCAAGAACCGCGCACGGTCCCGGCCGATTTCCTGCCCGTCGCGACTGGCGATGACGGTGGCCATGTAGGTGCCCGGCCTGGCGAGTTGCTCGGTGGCGTAGGCCGTCGCGCGTCCCTCGTCTCCCTGGCTGTACATGTCGACCGGCACCGTGGCGGGATCCTTGCCCTCGCGCTCGATCTTGCACTCGTAACGGACCCCCGGGATCGGCGCGCCCTTGCCGTCGCGGGCCGTCGCCGTCAGTTCCACGCGCTCGCCGACATTCAGGCGGCGTTGGTCGAGCGCCAGCTTGACCTGGTTGTCGCTCTGGTCTTCCTTGTGTGACAACCAGAAGATGACTTGCCGCCAGAACTTGCGATGGGCCAGCCGCCCCTCCTCGGTGGCCCGTGCCCAGACCCAGGTCTCGCCGCCGTAGGCGAGGACCCTGCCATTCTTGCCGACTTCCATGCTCAACATCAGCGGCTCGGGATTGGGGCCGGGCGTTGAAGCCAGGATCTCGGCGCTCGCCTTCGGCTGGCCGAACCGATTGGTCCCTTGTATCGGGTGCATCGAATCCCAGATCTTGGCGGTCTCGGTCTTGTTGGCGCCAACCTGAAGCACGTAGCGATTCAGCCCGATGTCGGTGGGGACAAACTTGATGCCCTCCTCGGGCTCGAGCTGACCGTCGCCGAGGTGGATCTCGGCCGGCAGGATTTCGGCCAGTTCCGTTTCGCCCCAGCCGCCGGGCCCGAAGCTCGAGCGGCCCCCGAGCATCATCAGGCCGGCCCCCTTCTTGACGGCGTCAGCCAGCAGCTTATGCTGGCGAGGCGTGAGGAATTCGGCGGCGAGGTCGCTCAAGATATACACGTTGAAGCGGCCCGGCGCGAAGTCGGCGTCCGCGACGCCGCTCACGTCCCCCTCGGCCGGCCGGTGCAACAGGACAAACTCGATCTGGATGTCGGGCGAGGTCCCGATGGCCCGTCCCAGGAATCTGTAGTCCCACGAGAAGTTGGGCCCGCGGAGGTAAAGGACGTTGAGCCCACCGGAAAGGACCGTCACGAACGTACTGATCTGGTTGTTCGAGTCGAGAAGCTCACCCTCCTGCTTGGCGACCTTGAGAGTCAGCAGCTTATCGCCAGCCGTTTGCGGAATGAACTTCAGCCCCGTGATGGGCACGATTTCGGTCGACCTCGGGAACCTTGATCTGGGTCTTGGCCACGGGCGTCTCCTGGCCTTCCACATAGAGCTCGACATCGAGCCGCTGGTTGGCGAAACCGCGGGCCAGCAGGCTGCCTTTGACCTCGACTTGATTCTTCACGAAGACCGTCGGGCTGGTGACGACCTCGCGCAGGGCGATGTCGCGGGGGGCGGCACCGGCATTTTCCGTTCCCAGGCCGACCCCGATCACGGGCACCCCCTCGCCCTTGAGCCGGCGCGACGCCTCGAGGGGGTTGATCCCGTGATTCGACCCGAAATCGGACAGGATCACCAGCCGGGCGATGCGCTTGCCGGTCCCTTGCTGGCGCTTCTGGGCCTCGAGCATCGCCGAGCCAAGGGCGGTCTCGCGTCCCGTGGGCTTATCCGCAGTCTTGGGCTCGGTCTCCTTGGGCTCGGTGAGCGTCGAGTCGAATCGGTAAACCTTGGTGTCCAGGTCGCGGCTCAAGTTCTTGGCGACCTTGAGCGCATCGTCCAGCGTCCTCTTGGCGACATCCCAGCGCGTCTTGCCTCCCACCTCGTCGCTGAGCAACATGCTTGTGCTGTCATCGATCAAGAAGACGATCGAGGCGCCTTGCCGCTTCTTTTCCTTGATCACGACCGACGGCCGCAAGGCCGCCAGCAGGCAGAGCAAGAGCGCGAGCAGCCGCAGCGAAAGTGCGACCATGCGCCATCGCCCGGTCGTGCCCTTCAGCCGCAGCGAATAAGCCCAGAGCGTCAGCCACAGAACGACCAGCGAGGCAGCCACCAGGAGAGGCCACGGGCCGATCGGACTGAAGCTGACGCTGATGCCCTGAATCATCGAAAGCTCGCTTTGACTCGCTAGAGCGAAGCAACCCTCGCCTTGCGCCCGCCGCCCGCGACCGTCGGCCCGCTCAAGTCGCCGCACCCAGGGTCTTCACACTTGGGGCCTCGCGATAGAACGTATTGGCAAGTACATTCTCCAGCGACACCACGATCAAGATCAAGAGCATCAACCAGGGAAAGATCTCGTAGCCATACCGTTTCAATGTCTCAATCTCGTGGTGAGACTTGGCATCCTCCGCGAGCAGATATCCATCCTTGCCGAAGATGGTCTCGAGGTCCGGTTTCTCGAGCATGGCAAACTGACTCTCGGCGCGGGGAACGTTCACGCTGAAACCCAGCTCCTTGGCGGTCTTGTCGGGGGCAATCGCCTTGACTGTCCACTGGCCGATCGCCTGCGGCGCGGTGACCTCGAGAAAGTCGCTGCTGGATGAGGGTACCGACTGCGGCGGCGTCTTGGGATCGGGGCCGGTCAGGACGAAGCTCGTGAAGCGGGAACTGGGCCCGAGCGAAAGGAGTGCGTTCTCACCAGCCTCGAAGTTGAGCTGTTCGTTCGCCGAGCCGGCCAGATAGGGAACCGTCTCATTCATCACGACCAGGAACGACCAGCCGAGGGGAAAATCATTCCACGCATCGAGGCGGCGCTTGACCTCGCCCGCATTGACATAGATCCGGCAGAGCGGCGTCGTCCAGAGCAAGACCCTTCCGCTCTTGGGCCCCTTGAAGACGCGCTCGATCAAGGCGGGAGCCCCGTCGGAATAAGAAAGGAGCGTATGAACGGCGTTGGCTTCGTTTTGCTTGACGGTCCAGTAGCGGAAGACCGGCACCACGCCAAGTTGAGTCGCCAGCTCCTTGCCGCCGCGCTCGAAGAGGGGATGGCTGATGTCGCTGACCTTGCCGAAGGTCGTTTCGGCCGCTGCCAGCTTCTTGGTGCCGAGCTCGGCGGGCAAGAGCTGGGCGGCGATGTCGCTGTTGTAACTTGCGGCGATGGCCCGGTGTCCAGGCGCGACCACGAGGCCGCCCCCCTCGTGAACATAACGGTTCAGGGCGCCCCAGCCGTTTTCGTCGAGCGACGCCGCGTTGAGCAAGAAGACGCAGGCGAAATTGGGCAGAGCATCGCGAAAGCGCTCGCCGAGCTCGCCGGGCTTCCCCCGCTCGACAATGACGGGCCGGGAGATCGCGGCGGGGTCGGGGTCGAGGGCTCCGGCGACGAACTCGGCCTCATACCGCGTATCGGAGAGAACGAGGACCCGGATTGGCGGCCGCATCTTGAACGTGAAAAAGCGCTGATCGTCGTCCTCGAGCGGGTCAAGCGTCCCGGTCAGCTTGATCATCCCGCGATGCAGTTCGCCTTCCTGTAGCCGCGGCGGGGTGACGAAGCGGACCTCCGCCTGGCCGTCCGGACCAATCTCGACCGGCTTTTCGTCCTTCTTCTTGCCGTCGAGCCAGAACTCCGCCATGCACTTGACCGCGGTAGGGCCCTGCGAGCGGATCTTGGCCTTGATCTCCACCGGCTCGCCCATGGTCACCTCGGTGGTTGACGGCTCGACCGAGGCAACCGCGACGTCATGGACCTCCTGCGGAGCCAGCCGCAGCACGAAGGTCGTGGTCTTGATCCGCTCCGGGCCCTTTCTCGACTTGGCAAGCTGGTCAAGCCCTTCGGCGGGCTTTTCGGGGTCCCACGCGCTTCTGGCGAGGTCGGTCAAGACGTAAACCACGTGCAACGGGCGGTCGCACTCGGCGACCGCGGCGTAAACCTGTCCCATCGCGGCATTGAGCGGCCGGTTGACTGGGTGGATCAGTCAGCGTCGTCGATCGATCTTGAGCGCGGCCGAGGGCGGCAGCCCCACCGGCACGCCCGGCAGGGCCGAGTCGACGACGAAGACCATGCTCGATTCGGGCAGCTTGTTGATGATCTCGCGAGCTCGCTCCTTGGCCTCATCGAGCCGGGTCTTGTCCTTGTCCTTGTATTTCATCGACAGGCTGGTGTCGAAGACCAGCCCCAGCGCCGTCGGGATCGAATCGATCGCCCAGCGGAACCTGCGAATAGAGGCGGGGGCGGGCCAGGGCCAGCGCCATCAGCGCCAGGATGGCCATCCGCGCCAGCAGCAAGAGCCAGTTCTTGATACGCAGCCGCTTCTTCGACTGACGCTGCCGCTCCCGGATCAGCCGTAACGCGGGAAAGACGACGTGCTTGGGGGTCTGCCGCATGAACAAGTGCAGCAGGATCGGCAGCGCCGCCAGCCCCACTCCGGCGGCGAGCCCTGCGTGAATCAGCGACATCTCCATGGCCGCGGTCTCCCCTTCGATCAAGCCCGGCCTTGCCGGGTCAAGAGGTAGCTCATCAGAGCCTTGTCGAACGGCATCCCTGTATGCAACGGCACATAATCGATACGAGCACGAACGCAGTCGGTGCGATAAGTCGAGCGGAATTTGTCAACTTCCTCGAGATAGTCGGCCTTGATCGCTTCGGCATCGACCTCGATCGTCTCGCGGGTTTCATTATCCTCGAGCCGCAACATTCCCTCGAACGGAAACACCGCCTCCGCCTCGTCGAGGATGTGAAAAATAATCAGGTCGTGGCCCGCAAACCGCAGCCGATGGATCGCCTTCAAGATCGATTCGGGATCGCCCAGGAGATCGCTGAACAACATGATCAGGCTGCGGTGGCGGATCATGCCCGCGACTTGCGTCAAGCTGCTCTCGATGTGAGTTGTGCCCGCCGGAGCGAGCTTGGCCAGGAGCGAAAGTATATTGCCGAGCTGCGACCGCTTGCTGCCTGGCGCCAGACTCTGAGACACCTTCTGGTCGAAGGCGATGACGCCGACGGGATCCTGCTGGTGGATCATCAGATAAGCCAGGGCCGCCGCCAGGCAGATGCTATATTCAAACTTCGTCAGCTCTTGACGATAAGTATAGCCCATCGACCCGGAGAGGTCCATCACCATGTAACCGGTCAGGTTCGTCTCGGCCTGGAATTTCTTGATGTAGAACCGGTCGGTCTTGGCGTAGACGTTCCAGTCGATATCGCCGATATTGTCGCCCGCCGCATACTTGCGGTGCTCGGAAAACTCGACCGAAAATCCATGGAACGGGCTGGCGTGCAATCCGGCGATGAACCCCTCCACTATGAACTTGGCACGCAGGTCCAGCCGCGCCACCTGGCGGATGACCTCGGGCTTCAGATACTTCTCGGCCGTCCCCGCCATCAAAGATCTCCCAACTTGCGTTCGTCGCCACGGTCCGCCTGTCGGAACATCACGCGGAGCGTGATGACTACTTATTTGGGCGGCCGATCATATTTGGGGGTCTCGGGCTCGCGAATCTCGGCCAGGAGCCGCGCGACCAACGTATCGGTCGACTGGCCCTCGGCCTGTGCCTGGAAATTCGTGCTGATGCGGTGCCGCAGCACCGGGACCGCCACTTTCTTGATGTCGTCCAGCGAGACGCTGTAGCGCCCGTCCATCGCCGCCATCGCCTTGCCCGCCAGGATCAGGTTCTGCCCGGCTCGCGGACCGGCGCCGTAATCGACCAGGTCCTTGATAAACTGGGGCGATTTTTCCTCGATCGGCCGCGTGGCCCGCACCAGGCGCGCCACGTAGTCGACCGCGTACTCTGAGACGGGCACGTTGGTCACCAGCTTCTGCAAGTTGACGATCGCCTTGCCGGAGAGGACTTTCTTCAGATCGGGAATCTCGCCCTTGGTCGTGGAGAGAAGAATGCGCTTCTCTTCTTCGAGCGTGGGATAGCCGATGCGGATATCGAACATGAACCGGTCGAGCTGGGCCTCGGGCAAGGGATACGTGCCCTCCTGCTCGATCGGGTTCTGGGTGGCGATCACGAAAAACGGTTCGGGAAGGTGCAACGTCTCCTGCCCGACCGTCACCTCGCGCTCCTGCATCGCCTGCAGGAGGGCCGCCTGCGTCTTGGGCGGGGTCCGATTGATCTCGTCGGCGAGGATGATGTTGGAGAAGATCGGACCGGGCATGAAGCGGAAAGCCCGCCGGCCCGCCTCCGGCTCCTCGAGCACGTTCGTTCCCGTGATGTCCGACGGCATCAAGTCGGGCGTGAACTGAATCCGCTTGAAGCCGACGTCGAGAATTCGGGCAATCGAGCTGACCATCAAAGTCTTGGCGAGCCCCGGCACCCCGACCAAGAGGACGTGCCCCCGGGTGAAAATCGAAGCCAGGATCAACTCGATGACCTCGCGCTGACCGATGATCACCTTGCCGAGCTCGGTGACCATGACGTCCCGGGAGTGTCGAAACTCGTCCAGAAGCTGCGTGATGCGATCGCCGACTGTTGACATACCCAGTGCCGACCTATCTGCGAGAAAACGCAATCGAGAGACAAGATCAACAACATGTGAACGCTAGGAGAGCTCGTGCCGCCGGCCGAGCATCGTGCAGGCCAATCGGAACGTGACCCTATTCTAAGATGATTGAGTCCGACGATTCAAGGACGCGAATACGTGGGACATCCCCGGGACACTCAATATCCACACACATGGCAGAGGTTTCTTCATCGAACTTTTCCGGCGCCGGCACCTCGAATTGCCGCCGCGGCCCGATGATGAGATTTGACCAGAGCTCGGCTGGCCGCTCGACGCACCGCGTTGCCGACTGAGACGGCAGGTTGCCCGCACTTCCGTCACCAAGACCGTCGACCCGAGACGCGAAAGCAACGTATTTCTAGACCCGCAAGGGTGGAGCTGGCGCCGGACTGCGGCCGGCTTCAGAACGTCAATCGTAAAACTCATCCATAACACGAGTTGCGTCTTGATGTGAGGGCGCCCTTTGCCGGTGCCGGCACGGTGTGGCCGCCGTCGCGGGACGCGAGGGGATGGACGCGGCCAAACTCGTTTCGTCCGTGTGGGTTGCAACGCACGCTCCCGCGGGCTCTCAAGGAATTTAACACCGGTGAAATCGAGACACCGCCGCCCGTGCCTGGCCCGAGAATTGCGTAAGCTGCATCGTTGACTTGGGCGACGCGCGCTCCCGGCCGACGAGTCGTGATGCGCGTTCATGGAACCGGAGAGGATTCGCTGCGACGCTGTCGCCCGCCTGGTGTAACCCCGCAAGGAACGGCACCGTGTGATCTCCTAGAAAACTCCGATACTCCCGTCCCTCCTACCCGCGGGAGTGGCCAGCCAGCGACCGGCCGGCCCGTTTCGAATCACTCCGCCGACCTTGAAAGCTCGCCGCGCGCATCCGGCAAGGCTCGATCGTGGGCCTGCGCGGCGTGATGTGCCGGCGCCGCTCCCTGCCTTCTGGAGAATTCCGTCGTGAACCCCATGTTCTTGATTCGACTGCTCGGCTGTCTGGCGGTGGCCTGGACGATCACCGCGATCGGATACAACTCATTCAAAGGAACCAGTGTGGCGGATCCGGCGCCAATCTTCTTCGTGCCGAGGCCATCGCTTCTCGATACGATGGCCCTTGGCAAGGCGAACCGTGCTGAAATCGGCAAGACCTCTTTGATCGATCGGAGGACCGGGATTCCGCAGCCGGTCGAACTGCCGCGGGAACAGAACTGGGACCTCGTGAGCGTCTCGCCCTGGTGCGGCCAGGACGGCAAGCCGGAGGCCGTGGCGCGGTGGGCCAGCCGTGCGACCGATGCCGGCGACCAGCCGTTCTGCGGGCTCGGGCTCTTGAAGCTGCCGGAGGCGACCGTGACCGCCCGCATCGCGACCGACGTCTTGCCGACCGGCCGAGCCTGCTTCGTACCGGGACGCTCAGGCGAGATCTTGTTCCCTGCCGGAGACGGTCAGCTCTATCGTTGCACCATCGGGGGCCGCGATCCGGGCGAAGAGGGCGCCGACGAGGCCAGAGCAATCGCCGGGGATAGCCATGGCTCGGCCGCGCTTCGGCCGCTGGCGTGGGATTGCCCGGTGCCGGCCTCGGGCAACGTCTTGCTCGCCGATCCGGCATGGTCCGCCGAGCCGCGACTGAGACATCTGGTTCTGGTCGGGCTCAGCGCAGAAAACGCGGGGGCGAAAGCATTGCTTCGAACCGCCGAAATTATGGTGGCTCGAGCTGGACGAGCCGGGCGAAACAATCCTCCGCGCAGGACCGCTCGTGCCGGCCCCGCGCGCCGAATCCGAGATCGACATGAAGATTGAGCGGTTCCCTACCGTAGTCGTCGGTCGCGACGGCAAGCTCGGCCTGGTTTACCTGATGCAGCGGGACCGCACGAGCCGGGTCGAGCTTCGGTGGGCTCGCCTGGAGGTCAACGCCGGGACCGGCGTGCCGAGCTTGAGCCCGAGCGAAAAGCTGGACGACCCGGTCGGGCAGGACGTGCACATCGCACCTCCGATCGTCTCGGCCGACGGGCGCAGCGCCTTCGCCGTGGACGGCTCGGGCAAGCTGGTGCGATTCCCGATTCCAGGCGACGGTTGATCTGCCAGGGCAACCGGTCATTCCTCCAGCTTCCCGGCTCGCGCGCGACGCACAGCGCGTTGCATGCAGAAGCATGATATGGCATGCTAATCGGTGGGACATCCGTCATGGAAGGTGCACGTCCGACTCGATCTGGAAAGAGGCCAAATCATGCGCCCCTTCTCGCGGCCGTGGAGATGGTGTTTGATCGTGCTATTCGCGATCCCGATCGCCGGCTCGGTTTCGTGTCCGGCCGCGGTGACCCGCGAGGAAGTCGATAAGGCGATCCGCGACGCGGTGCGTTTTCTCAAAGCGAACCAGCGCGACGACGGGTCGTGGACCGACATCGAGCTCGAAGCGCGGACCGGCGTGACGAGCCTGGTCACGCTCGCGCTCATGACCGCCGGCGAGACCGCCGATTCGCCGGCGATTCACAAAGCCCTCGAGTATCTCCGCCATTTCGAGCCCGGCGACTTGCGCAGCACTTATGCCATCTCGCTCCAGACCATGGTGTTCGCGACGGCCGAGCCCGAGCGCGATCAGTTGCGGATCGCGAAGAACGTCCGCTGGCTGGAGCTCGCCCAGATCAAGCCCAACGACCCCGTTTTCTGGCCCGGCTCCTGGACCTACTCCGACACGAAACGCCGCCCGGGCGACAATTCCAACTCGCAATACGCCCTTCTGGGCCTGCACGCCGCCAGCGAAGCCGGGGTCCCGGTCAAGCCCGAGGTCTGGGCGCTCGCGCGTATGTACTGGGAAAAAAGTCAGAAGATGGACGGAAGCTGGGCCTACACGCCCGACTCGACCAACCCGACCGCCAGCATGAGCTGCGCGGGGCTTTCGAGCCTGATCATCTCGGGGCTACGGCGCTTCCAGGGACAGGAATTCCTCGAGGGCGACAAGATTCAGAACTGCGGCAAGGGAGGCGTGAACCGGAACATCCAGCGCGGTATCGACTGGCTTGCCAGCCACTTTTACGTCGGCCAGAACTTCGGCGGCGGCCAGCAGTGGAAATTCTACTATCTCTACGGACTGGAACGTGCCGGCCGCCTCGCGGGCATCCGGTTCTTCGGCCAGCACGACTGGTATCGGCTGGGGGCGGAGCAACTGGTCCACGATCAGAACAAGCTCTCGGGCTTCTGGCGCGGCGCCCTGGTGGAAGAGGATCGGGTGCTGGCGACCAGTTTCGCCCTGCTGTTCCTGGCCAAGGGGCGGGCGCCGGTCCTGATCAACAAGCTGCGTCACGGACCGAGCAGCGACTGGCAGAATGATCCCGACGACGTCCGCAACCTGGTCAATATCGTGTCGCACGACTGGAAGAACCTCTTGACGTGGCAGGTCGTTGACCCGGGCATCGCCACCGTCTCCGAGCTCTTGCAGGCGCCCATCATCTTCTTTAACGGGCACCGGGTGCCGGAGTTCAGCGCCATCGCCCAGCAGAATCTCCGCGAGTTCATCGAGCAAGGGGGTTTCATCTTCGCGGACGCCTGCTGCAGTAACGCCGAGTTCGACGCTGGCTTCAAGGACCTGATGATCAAGCTTTTCCCCGAAGAGCAATTCAAGCTCCGTCCCCTGTCGGACGACCATCCCGTCTGGCGGGCCAAGCACTTGCTCGCCCCCAGAGCCTACGACCTCTGGGGCATCGAGCACGGCTGCCGCACCGTCGTGATCTACTCGCGGCTGGACCTCTCCTGCTTCTGGAACCAGGCCGAGAGCAGCCCGGTCAACCCGGCCGTCATCAAGGCGATCAAGATTGGCCAGAACGTGGTCGATTACGCGACCGGCCGCGAGATGCCCGCCGACAAGCTCACCGTGCGCGAGGTGAAGGATTTCAGGGCCGACGCCCCCAAGCGGCACGCGCTGCGAATCGCCAAGCTCAAACATGCCGGCGACTGGAACGTCGCGCCCCAGGCCATCCCCAACCTGATGGACTCGCTGCGCAAGCCCCCCTTCCAGATCGACGTGGTCATGTCCCAGAAAGACCTGTATCCGCGCGACCCCAGCCTGATCTATTACCCGCTCATCTATATCCACGGCCGGGCGGCGCTCTCTTTCAACAAAGAGGACCTCGACGCCCTGCGCCGGCATCTCGATCCCGGCGGCGGAACGCTCTTTGCCGACGCCGCCTGCGGCAGCCCTCCCTTCGACGCGGCTTTCCGGCGATTTATCGCCGAATTGCTCCCCAACAACCCCCTGGTTCCTATTCCTCGGGAAGACGAATTGTTCACCGACAAGGTCGGCGTCGACCTTTCGAAGGTCCAGTACACCAAGGCCGCCGGCGGCGGCAAGGACTATCCGCAGCTCGAAGGGGTGAAGATCAACGACCACTGGGCCATCATCTACTCCAAGTACGATATCGGCTGCGCGCTGGAGCGCCATACAGGTATCGAGTGCAAAGGATATACTTACGAGAGCGCACTGGCGATCGCCGGCAACGTCGTTCAGTATGCCGCGCTGCCGTAGATGTGGCTTACGCAGGATGAAAATTGGCTCAGCTGATCCTTTCGCGGTTCCCAACGCGCCGAGCGAGAATAAAAGACTACGATCGAAACCCAGCTCCGGGTATCGCAACCCAACTCTCAAGCCGGTCACGGCGGAATCGACTCCTATCGTGCATGGATCGGTTGAACGTCAAGCTCGTCGGGCACATAATTAGGTTTGCTCAGTGTAGCCGGTCGGCCCTTGATTGGTTATTGTCGGAATCGAGAGCAGCGTTTGCCCACCTAGCTTTCCCGCCTTTTGACCATCGAAGTTTGTTAGTTAGAGGTAAATTCCCCATGACAGGTCGCCGCCTTGGCCTCTGGTTGGTGGGCGCGTTTGGAGGTGTCGGAACCACGATCACGCTGGGACTGGCGGCGATGGCGCGAGGGCTGGTTGATCGTACGGGATTGGTGAGCGAATTGCCGATGTTTGAGGGTCTCGAGCTGGCCGAGCCCGGCGACTTCATCGTCGGCGGCCACGATATCCGCCACACATCGTTCGCGGAATCGGCCGAGGAATTTCGCAAGAGCGCCGGCGTGTTTGATCGCGAGTGGATCAGGGCTTGTGAGGATGATCTGGCCGCGGCGTCGGCGCGGGTGCGGCCCGGAACGCCCTTCGGGTCTGGTGCGGCGATCGCCCGGCTGGCGGACTGGGGCGAGTTTCGCGTTCCCCAGACGGCATCTCACGCGGCGGATGCGATCGCCTCCGACATGGTCGCATTCGTCGAGTCGGAGTCGATCGACCACCTGATCGTCCTGAATGTGGCGAGCACCGAGCCGCTGTTCAAGCTCGCCGAGGTTCACGAGCGGTGGGATTCGCTGAATGCCGCCCTGGCCGAACGCGGGCCCGACCTGCTCCCCGCCAGCTCGATCTACGCCGTTGCGGCGCTCTTGTGCGGCTACACTTATATCAACTTCACCCCGAGCCTGGGCTGCTCGCTGCCGGCCGCGCGAGAGCTGGCGGAATCCACCGGATCGCTCCATGCGGGCAAGGACGGCAAGACGGGAGAGACGCTGCTCAAGACCGTTCTCGCGCCCATGTTCGCTGCGCGCAACTTGCGCGTGATGAGCTGGGTGGGCCACAACATCTTCGGCAACCGTGACGGACTGGTTCTCGACGACCCTGCCAACAAGTCGTCCAAGGTTGAAACCAAGGATCGCGTGATCACCCAGATCCTGGGTTACAGGCCGTCGTCGGTCGTGACCATCGAGTATCTGCCCGACATGGGCGACTGGAAGACTGCCTGGGACCACATCCACTTCGCGGGCTTTCTCGGCGCCAAGATGGCTCTTCAATTTACCTGGCAAGGCTGCGACAGCCTGCTGGCAGCGCCCCTGGCGATCGACCTGGCGCGGCTGGCCGACCTCGAGAAGCGCTGCGGGGGCCGCGGCTTGATGCGCCACCTCGCTTGTTTCTTCAAGAGCCCGGAGGGCGTCGCCGAACATGACTTCTCCCAGCAATTCAACCTCCTGGCCTCCCATGTTGACGGCCTGAAAAAGGCCCATCGGGCGCATCGAAGGAGCCCCATGCGGAATCGCCGCCAGCTTCCAAGGAGAGGCCGGGCCGGAAGTCTCGAAACGACTGACTTGTTGCGGCTTGCCTCCCAAACTCCTCCCCCCTCGCTAAGGGAGGGCCAGGGCGGGTTGGCTCGGCGCAACCAATGACAACGGGTGACCTGTTGCGGCATGCCTCCCGAACCTTTCCCCCCCTTGCTAAGGGGGGGTAGGGGTGGTGGGCTCGGCGCAACCAACCACGGGTTATTCAATATGCGTCTAGCCTTCAGCACCAACGCCTATCTTCACTATCCATTCGACGAAGCTGCGTCGCGGATCGCCGGCATCGGATATGAAGGCCTGGAATTGCTCGCGGACGTGCCCCACGCCTGGCCGGCTGGCCTGCTCGACGTTCAGAAGCGCGCGATCCGCCAGGCCATGGAGCTTAACGGGCTGGCTTTCTCCAATATCAATGCCTTCATGATGAATGCGGTCAACGACTTTCGCCAACCCTACTGGCACCCATCGTTCATCGAGCCCGAGCCTCACTACCGCCGCGTCCGCATCGATCACACCCGGCGCGCCCTCGAGCTTTGCGCCGAGCTCGGCGCACCACACATCACGACCGAGCCGGGCGGTCCCCTCGTTCCCGGCCAGCCGCGCCAGGAGGCCATCGACCTCTTCGTCGAGGTCCTCAAGCCCTTGGCCGACGTCGCCCACCGCCTGGGGGTCTTGCTCCTGATCGAGCCGGAGCCCGGGCTTTTGCTGGAAACCACCGACCAGTATCTGGAGGTGGCCGAGCGCCTGAACGCCCCCTCGATCGGCTTGAACTTCGACGTCGGTCATGCGTTTTGCGTCAGCGAAGATTTACCGCGCGCGATCGCCAAGCTGGCCGCCCACATCCGGCATTACCACGTCGAGGACATCGCGGCGAGCCGGGTTCATCACCACCTCGTCCCCGGTACGGGCGCCATCAATTTCGTCGAGGTGATCGCGGCCATTCGCGGAACCGGCTACGACGGCTGGCTGACGGTCGAGCTTTATCCGTTCGTCGCAGACCCGGACGCCGCCGCGCGAGGCGCCCTCGAGGTCCTGCTCCCGCTGGTCGTGGGCGCAGCCTCCAGTCGATAATTCGGGCAGAATCCGCGATGGCTCGTTCGTCGCGCAGGGAGCAAATCTCGGGAGCCAATTGTCGTCAACCCGGAGCCAGCGGCGACGGCAACCGTTTTGACTGGAGCAGCGAACACCGTCGCCGTCGGCTCCGGGTTAACCCGGTCCGATCCGGCTGGCCGCGGGACGTGGAAACTTCGGCTGGTCAAGAGCCTTTACTGCTGAGGGTACTCGCAAAACGATTCCAGACGCCGCTCCCCTCCGAAGTGGAGGCTTGCATTCGCTCGACCGCTGACCTGGAAAAGCTGGGCGACTGGATTGACGCCAGTCTTGAAGCCACAGACCTGGCACAGTTCCGCCGAATGTGCGGGTTCTAGGTTAGGCGCTGCGCAACAAGTGTCGCCCTTCGCTCCGCGAAAGCGCGTTCTTTCGCGGAGCGAAAGGCGACAATTCTTGTCGGCCAGTGCCTGAACTTCATGGCTTGCCGGCCTGCACGGTGCAGAAGCATCTGAGCGGCCAACTCGTTTAGCCAAGCCCAAAGTAGTGATCACGCTCTGCGTGATGAGATCATCGTGATCGGTCGGCCGAAACAGCGGCGGCGGAACTGATCCGCATGTCCAAATCAGATCCCTCCCCTTTCGTGTCGTTCGAGTTTTTCGTGGTTGAGAATCGGAATTCCCGGTCTGGCCGTCTGGCTACGGCTCGGCCAGGCTCTGCTAGAGCGGTTAAATCGCCGCGCTCCCCCGTGGCTTACGAGTGCCCGAGGAGACCTGCTCGAACGCCAAGTCCCCAATCAGCGTGTCGCGCGAATCTGTGTCAGGAAGCGCGCCGAGAACCTGGTCGATTACGGAGCTCGACGCGGTCGCGGGCCGCGTCAGCGGTTGTGCCAGGCCATCGCCGACCGCCAAGCGGCTTGCGATGGGAGAGTCTTCCGGTGGGTTGGTGAGGAGCCGTTCGACCCGGCGCACGGCGCTCGTTCCGTGACCGGGCGTGCTTTCCTGCCCGCGTGCACCGATCGCACCTACGTGGCTGAGCCCGACACTCGTCACCGTGAACGAATCAAAAACGCTGAAGACATCCATCGGGCCACTGTCACTGGCCCCAGTGTTAACCAGTCCGGAATTCTGCAAGGGAGGGACCGTCGAGCCCGAATACGTCGTGCCGGCCCCCTGATAGGCGATCAGGTCCGGCACCATGAGATTAGCCACCGGCGTCCCGAGCCCGGTGACCAGGTTGTAGCCGGCCGCCGCGCGTATAACCGTTGTTGCCGCTCGTGATCGCCTTGTAATCGCTCTGAGGCAGCATGTAGAGCGCTTGCTGGGTGTCAGTCGAACTCGCGCTATTCAGGTCGGGTTCGCCTGCGGCGGATCGGCCCTGATCAACAACCGCCAGCAAACCCGCCCACGCCGGGGCCGAGAGGCTCGTGCCGCCCACGACCTGGAACGGGTTGCCAGGATCGAGATTGTAAGGATCGGCAATCCAGGCGCCGGTCGCTGGATCGGCGACCAGCGAGACGTCGGGCGTGGTCCGATAGCCCGTGGCCTGGACGCCCTGCTGATAGGCGGGCTCAGGCTCGTACAGGCTGATGCCGCCTCCGGAGCCGATAAGAGCTCCCGCGGAACTGGAGTAATATCCCCATCCCGTCTCGCTGTTGTAAGAACCATCCGCGTTGAGCGTGAGGCTGGTGCCGCCGACGGCGACCACGTTGGGTGAATAGGCGGGATACTCGGGATCGGCGGCGCCGTAATCGCCCGTGCTGGCGACGAAGGTCACACCGGGGACGTTGAACACGCTGTCATACGCGGCCTCATCGGCAGCGAAGACAGCCTGGCCCTCGGGGAAGCCCCAGCTCATTGATACCACCGACACACCCGGCTGGTGGGCGGCGGTGGCGACACTGGCCATCAGGTCGGAAAGCGCCTGGCTGCTGGCTTCGACAAGAATGATCTGCGCTCCAGGAGCGATGGCATGAGCCCATTCGACGTCGAGCGATTCCTCCAGCTCCCAGTTGTCGGTGCCGGGGCCGTTCGGGTCGGTTGATGGCAAAGACGTGGCCTGGCCGTTCTGGTTGAGCACGGTCAAGAACGACGACGCGGGGCCGTACTGGTCGTACAGCGACGGTCCCGATGGAGCCAGCCCGAATTGCGTGTCGAACGCGTCGACGGCCTGGAAGATATCCGGGTCGTCGTAGGCATCGACGATGGCGATGGTCTGGCCGGTGCCGTCCAGCGCCAGCGCGCTGATGCCATAGGCGGCCCGGATCTGGGACGGCGTGTAAGCGACCGAGCCGGCCGGTGAGCTCAGCGTCACCGCATTGGAAATGCCGTTGCCGCTCAACGTCATGGTGTCAGCGATGATGGCGGCGTTCAACTGGGCATTGCCGCTCTCGGCGATCTGGGCCGCCGGAGCATAGACGAGGCCGGTCATGCCCGAGGCGTTGCCGCTGATGGTGAGGGCTTTGGTGTTGTCGCGCGACTGGAAGATCACGATCCCGGCGTAGGTGCCGCTTGTGAGCGGGCTCAGGTTGTACGAGCCGTTGCCGCTGAGCGTGATACTGCCGTAGGTGCCACCCGTGGTGGGATACTTGGTGCCCGCGTTGAAGATCATTACCCCCGAGCCGGTGACACTTGCGTTGCCGGAGATGCTGAAGCCGCCGCCCTCGATGATGTAGATGCCGCAATTCATCGTGAGCTTGGCATTACCCGAGACGGTGATCGCGCTGTAAATCCCAGGATTGATCGTCGCGGACGAATTGCCGCTCAAGCTTTCGGAGCCATAGTTGGTGAGGCCGGAGGTGCTCGGCTCGGCAAGGGAAGCTAGCGGGTCGGCAACGACTGCGGCTCCGGTGACCGGCGCGGGGCTGAAGCTGGCGTTGCCGCTCTTCGAGACTTTACCGGTGACATCGATGACCGACGCCTTGATCGTGGCGTTGCCGCTGGCCGAGAGGGCAGTCGATGAGCTCGAGTCGACGTAGACGCCGCCGGAAAGCTGGATGCCGGCGTTGCCCGAGAGCGAGAGCGCCCCGCCGGCCGTCGGATCGAGCAGGATGATCGACTGGCCGATCGTGATGGTGCCGGTGCTCGCGTTACTGGTCAGGAAGTTGGTGTCTCCCGAGTACGTCGCCTTGATGGTATGGCTGCCGACGGCCAGGCTTGTCGTCGAGAACGTAGCTGTCCCGGATGAGAGCGAAACGCCCAGGGGCGTCAGGTCGGTGTTGGTTGTGGTGTCGAAGAAGTCGACGGTCCCACTGGGCGTGCCCGAGCCTGGGGCATTGGCCGTCACGCGGGCCGTGAAGGTCACGGTCTGGGCGACGTTGGCGAACGTGGGCGAGGCACTGACGGCCGTGGTGGTGCTGTCCTTGTTCACGATCTGGGTGATCGCCGCCGATGCGGCGCTGCCGTTGAAGTTGCCGTCGCCACCGGTGTAGGCCGCGGTGATCGAGTGCGTGGCCGTGCTGAGCGCGCTGGTGGTGAACGTCGCCTGATCCTGGCCGCTCACGACGCTGAGCGTGCCGGTGCCGATCGATGTTCCGCCGTCGTAGAAGGTCACGGTGCCCGTGGGATACGCCACGGCTGTGCTGCCGGGGCTGACAACGCTGATCGTCGCGGTGAACATAACGGACTGGCCATATACGGAAGGGCTGACCGATGTGGCGACGGCCGTGCCGGTGCTGGCCTTGTTGACCGCTTGGGTGATTGGGGCCGAAGGCGTGCTGGGGCTGAAGTTGGTATCGCCGCCGGTGTAGGCGGCGGTGATCGAGTGGCTGGCCGTGCTGAGGGTGGCGATGCTCAAGCTGGCCACGTCCTGGCCGTTTACCACGCTCAGCGGCGCCGTGCCGATCGCCGTGCCGTTGTTGTAGAAAGTCACGGTGCCGGAGGGGCTGGCGACGGCTGTGCTGCCTGGGCCGACAACGCCGACGGTCGCGGTAAACATGACCGCCTGTCCGGACACCGACGGACTGAGCGAGCTGACCACCGTGGCGCTGGTGCTCGCTTTGTTGACGACCTGGGTGATGGCCGCCGAGACGGGGCTCGCGTTGAAGTTGCCATCGCCGCTGGTGTAGGCCGCTGTGATCGAGTGGCTGGCCGTGCTGAGCGTGCTGGTCGTGAAGGTCGCCTCGTCCTGGCCGTTGACCAGGCACAGCGCTCCGGTGCCGATCGAGAGGCCGTTGGCGTAGAACGTCACAGTGCCGGTGGGCGTCCCGCTGCCCGGCGCGTTGGCAGCCACAGTCGCTGTGAACGTCACCATCTGGCCGGAGACCGACGGATTGGCTGAAGAGGCCACGCTGGTCGTCGTGGTGCTGTCCTTGGAGACCGTCTGGGTCAGGACGCTCGAGGTGCTGGTGTTGTAATTTGCGTCGCCGCCGTAGACAGCCGTGATCCACTGATTGCTCCCCACGCTCAGTTGGAAGGCGGTGGTCTCATACTTGGCCACGCCCGTGGCATTGAGCGAGCTCGTGCCCAGGGCCGTTGTGCCATCGTAGAACGTGACCGTGCCCGTCGGCGAGATGGCTGTTCCGCTCAAGGGTGGGGTTGCAGCGACCGTTGCCGTGAAGGTCACGGGCTGGCCGTAAACGGACGGGGTAACGGACGTGGCGGCCGTCGTGGTGGTCGGGTCGGGGCCCTCATAGGCCCCGATGTCCACGGTCCCAGCGACGATCCGCGGGTAGCCAATTCCGCGCTGGTCGTAGGTCAAGGATTGGCCGGTCGTGGGATCGACGGCCAGGGCGACGCTGCCGGCGTCGATGGCGGGGCTGCCGGCTAGAAGAGCGATCGTCTGGGTGGGGCCGCCGTTATTGGCCAGGATGCCCAGACCGACATTGGTGACCCCGAGTAGGTTACCATTGCCGCTGAAGCTGCCAGTGGTGTCCACGCTGATCAGGTTGTAGGCGCTGGTGCTCGAAAACGGTGTGCCGCCGGTGTCCAGTTCGGGGGGTGCCAGCCCCCCGCCGACCGTGTTCCAGGCCACGATGGTGTTGTCCAGGGTAGGCGAGCCGCCAGCGTCGTAGATCCCCGGGCCGGAGCCGTTGTCCCCGTTGTAGGCAATGGTGCTGTTGATCACCGTGAGCCCGGGAGCCGAGTCGTAGATCCCGCCCCCGTCGCTGGCCGAGTTCTCAGCCAGCGTGGAGTCGATCAGGTCGAGCATTGGTCCGGACTGGCCGATGCCGCCTCCAAAGACTCCCCCGTAGTTTCCCGAGAGCGTGCAGGCGCTGACTGTCATGCTGCCCTGGTTCGAGATCCCGCCGCCGTCGTAGCTACTCGAATTGCCCATCAGCGTGCTGGTGCTGAGGGTCATGGCGGCCCCGTTGAACAAACCCGCACCGTCGTAGGCCGTGTTGCCCCTGAAGGTGCTGCCGCTGATGGTGAGCGAGCCCCCATTATTCATCAGCCCGCCGCCATAGGCGCCGTTGGCCGCATTGCCGGTGAAGGCGCTATTGGTGATGGTCCCGTACCCTTGGTTGAAGAAGGCCCCGCCATCGCCGTTGCAGCAGTTGGTCCTGGTCGTCTGATCGTCGGTGAAGCTGGTCCCCGTCACCGTGAACGTACCTGCGTTGCTGATCCCGCCGCCGTCGCCGTCGGCCACATCGCCGGTGACGCTGCTGCCGGAGAGCACCAGCGTTCCATAGTTCGCGATGCCGCCACCGTTGCCACCGGCCGAGTCGGCCGCGAACGTGCTGCCGGTGACCGTGGCCGTGCCCACGTTGGACAGCCCGCCGCCGTTGCCGCTGGCCGTGTTTCCTGAGACGGTGCAATTCACCAGACTGAGCTTGCCGGCGTTGGCGATCCCGCCGCCGTCGCTGCTGGACGTGTTGCCCGAGATCGTGCTTTGGCTGACGGTGAGGGTGGAGAACTCGAGGGCGAGAATCCCCCCGCCGTAATAAGATGTGGACCCTGCCGAGATCGTCAGCCCCGAGAGCGTGGCGACTTCGCCGCTGTCGGCCTGAAAGACCCCCACCGCATTGTTGCCGCTGATTGTCACCAGGCTGGCCCCAGGACCATTGATCAAGAGGGGCCCCGAGGGCTCAGCCAGTTGCAGCGTGTTCGAGAGCGTAATCGTCTGGGGCGTGGCGAAGACGGTGGGGTCGAACTGGACGATGCTGCCGGCCGGGTTGACGTTGGCGTCGGCCTGGCCGATGACGTAGGCCAGGTCGCCCGAGTTGCCCGACCCGGTGCCATTGGCGCTGGTGAGATTGACCGTGTACACCGTGGGCGAACCGATCGCCGTCGGGCCCTGGAAGGCCCCGATGTCCACGGTCCCGTTGACGACCCGCGGGTAGCCATTGCCCCGCTGGTCGGTGGTGAGGGGGTTGCCGTTCTGGTCCACCGCCAAAGCGACGCTGCCGGCGTCGATGGCGGGGCTGCCGGCTAGAAGAGCGATCGTCTGGGTGGGGCCGCCGTTATTGGCCAGGATGCCCAGGCCGGGATTGGTCACGCCGACCAGGTTGCAGTTGCCGCTGAAGCTGCCGGTGGTGTCCACACCGATCAGGTTATAGGCGCTGGCGCTCGTAAACGGTGTGCCGCCGGTGTCCAGTTCGGGGGGTGCCAGCCCCCCGCCGACCGTGTTCCAGGCCACGATGGTGTTGTCCAGGGTAGGCGAGCCGCCAGCGTCGTAGATCCCCGGGCCGGAGCCGTTGTCCCCGTTGTAGGCAATGGTGCTGTTGATCACCGTGAGCCCGGGAGCCGAGTCGTAGATCCCGCCCCCGTCGCTGGCCGAGTTCTCAGCCAGCGTGGAGTCGATCAGGTCGAGCATTGGTCCGGACTGGCCGATGCCGCCTCCAAAGACTCCCCCGTAGTTTCCCGAGAGCGTGCAGGCGCTGACTGTCATGCTGCCCTGGTTCGAGATCCCGCCGCCGTCGTAGCTACTCGAATTGCCCATCAGCGTGCTGGTGCTGAGGGTCATGGCGGCCCCGTTGAACAAACCCGCACCGTCGTAGGCCGTGTTGCCCCTGAAGGTGCTGCCGCTGATGGTGAGCGAGCCCCCATTATTCATCAGCCCGCCGCCATAGGCGCCGTTGGCCGCATTGCCGGTGAAGGCGCTATTGGTGATGGTCCCGTACCCTTGGTTGAAGAAGGCCCCGCCATCGCCGTTGCAGCAGTTGGTCCTGGTCGTCTGATCGTCGGTGAAGCTGGTCCCCGTCACCGTGAACGTACCTGCGTTGCTGATCCCGCCGCCGTCGCCGTCGGCCACATCGCCGGTGACGCTGCTGCCGGAGAGCACCAGCGTTCCATAGTTCGCGATGCCGCCACCGTTGCCACCGGCCGAGTCGGCCGCGAACGTGCTGCCGGTGACCGTGGCCGTGCCCACGTTGGACAGCCCGCCGCCGTTGCCGCTGGCCGTGTTTCCTGAGACGGTGCAATTCACCAGACTGAGCTTGCCGGCGTTGGCGATCCCGCCGCCGTCGCTGCTGGACGTGTTGCCCGAGATCGTGCAACCGCTCAGGCTCAGCGTCCCCTGCTGGTTGAACAGAGCGCCGCCGTAGCTGGCCGAATTGTAGCTGAAGACGTCGTTGGTCAGGGTCGCCGCTCCGTCGTTGAAGATCGCGCCGCCGTCGCCGCTATAGGCACCGTTGCCCGAGAAGGTGCTGCCGCTGATGTCGAGGACACCGTTGTTGTAGATGGCGCCCCCAGGGCCGCCCTGTCTGGTGCCGTTGTCCTGGAAGAAGGAGTTGATCACGGTTGTCTGATAGCCGTTGTAGAGCGCGGCCCCGACGTACGCGACGTTGTCGGCCAGGGTGCTATTACTCAGGGTCAGCGTAGCAAGATCCTGGGTAGCGATGGCGGAGCCGAAGTCGGCACCGGTGATGGTCATGCCGGAGAGGGCGGCCACCTCGCTGGTGTCGACCTGGAAGACGCCGCCTGTGTTGTTGGCATTGATGGTGAGGGCATCGGCGCCGGGACCGCTCAAGGTGATCGGCCCCGAGGGCTCGCTCAATTCCAGCGCGCCGGTGAGGGTGATGGTCTGGGGAGTGCTGGAGTTAAAGACCGCGGGATCGAACTGGATGATGCTGCCGGCCAGGTTGGGGTTGGTATTGGCCTGTGCGATGGCGTAGGGCAGGGAGCCGGTGTCACTGACGGTGTCGCTATTGTCGGTGACGGTGTAGACCGTGGGGCTGCCGATGGTCGTGGGCCGCTCGAAGGCGCCGATATCCACGGTCCCACCCTCGATCCGCGGGAAGCCGACGCCGCGCTGGTCGTAAGCCAAAGGCTGGCCGGTGGTGGGATCGACGGCCAGGGCATTGCTCCCCGCGTCGATGGCCGGGCTGCCGGCCAAGAGCGCGATGGTCTGGGTGGGCCCGCCGTTATTGGCCAAGAGACCGATGCCGGCGTTACCGACGCCCAGAAGATTGTCGTTGCTGCTCAAGGTGCCGCTGGCGTCGTAGCCCACCAGGTTGTTTGAGCCGGTGAAGCCGCCAGCGTCGTCCGACGCCAGATCATCGCCGTCGCCGTTGAGGTTGTTCTCGGCCACGACTGTGTTGTCGAGAGTGACAGGGGCGCCGCCGAGGGCGAAGATCCCGCCGCCGCCGTCAGGGCTGCTGGTGTTGTAGGCGATCGTGCTGTTGACCGCAGTCAGGCTGCCGTCAGTGTAGAAAACCCCGCCACCCGATAGGCTCGCCTGGTTATCGGCGATGGTGCTGTTGACGATGGTCATCGTGCCGTAGGTCCAGATGCCGCCGCCGGAATTCGGGGTCGAGTTCCCCGAGAGGGTGGAGTCTTCGATGACCGCGCCGCCAGCGTTGACCAGGCCACCGGCGCCGAGGGCTGAGTTGTCCGCGAGGGTGGCGTCGGTCAGGGCGAGGGTCCCCTGGTTCCAGATGCCGCCGCCGCTGCCGTCTGGGGCCGTGTTGCCGGCGATGGTGCTGGTGGCGATCGTCAGGGTACCCTGGCTCCAGATCCCGCCGCCCCAGCCGCCGGTGGCCGTATTGTCCGAGAGTGTGCTGCCGCTGAGGCTCAGGGAGGAACCGCCCCCGTAGTTGAACAGGGCGCCCCCCTGATAGGCCGTATTATTGCTGAAGGCATCGTTGCTCAGGGTGGCCGGTGCGTAGTAGTCGAAGATCGCGCCGCCGGAACCGTTACCATTGGCGCTGTTGCCCGTGAAGGTGCTGCCGCTGACGCTCAAGATGCCGTCGTTGTAGATGGCGCCGCCCTGGGCGCCGGCGGTGTTGTTCAGGAAGACCGAGTTGATCACGGTGGCCAGGTAGTTGTTCTCGAGGGCAGCGCCGTAAGTGGCCGAGTTGCCGGAAAGGGTGCTGTTGCTCAGTGTCAGGGTGGCATAATCCTGGGTCAGGATGCCGCCGCCGTCGCTGGCCAAGCCGCCGCTGATGGTCAACCCCGAAAGGCCGGCCACTTCGCTGGTGATGACCTGGAAGACACTCCCCGAGCTGTTGCCGTTGATCGTGACGGCGTCCGAGCCGGGACCGGCGATGGTGATGGGCCCCGAGGGCTCGCTCAGTTCCAGCGTTCCCGTGAGCGTGATGGTCTGGGGGTTGCTGGAGTTAAAGACGCTGGGGTCGAACTGGATGATGGTGCCGGCCAGGTTGACGTTGGCGTCGGCCTGGGCAACAGCGTAGGGGAGCGAGCCGGTGTCGCTCGTGCTATTGCTGGTGTCGGTGACGGTGTAAACCGTGGGACTGCCGATGGTGGTGGGCCGCTCAAAGGCGCCGACGTCCACCGACGCGCCCTCGATCCGCGGGAAGCCGGCGCCGCGCTGGTCGGTGGTCAAGGGATCGCCCGTGGTGGGATCGACGGCCAGGGCATTGCTGCCGGCGTCGATGGCCGGGCTGCCGGCCAAGAGTGCGATGGTCTGGGTGGGCCCGCCGTTATTAGCCAGGAGGCCGATCCCGGGATCAGCCACACCCAGCAGATTGTCATTGCCATTCAGGGTGCCGGTGGCGTCGTAGACCACCAGGTTGTTGGAGCCGGTGAAGCCGCCGCCGCCTTGCCAGTTCAGATCATCGCCGTTACCGTTCAAGTCGTTCTCGGCCACAATGGTGTTGTCCAGGGTGGCGGTGTTCCCGCTTTCGCTCCAGATCCCACCGCCGCCGCGGCCGGAGCCGGTGATGTTGTAGGCGATGGTGCTGTCGACCACCGTCAGGCTTCCGGCAGAGTAGAAAATCGCGCCACCGACGCCGCCCGCTTGGTTGTCGGCGATGGTGCTGTTGACGATGGTCATCGTGCCGTAGGTCCAGATGGCGCCGCCAGAATTGGGGGTCGAGTTCCCCGAGAGGGTGGAGTCTTCGATGACCGCGCCGCCAGCGTTGACCAGGCCACCGGCGCCGAGGGCTGAGTTGTCCGCGAGGGTGGCGTCGGTCAGGGCGAGGGTCCCCTGGTTCCAGATGCCGCCGCCGCTGCCGTCTGGGGCCGTGTTGCCGGCGATGGTGCTGGTGGCGATCGTCAGGGTACCCTGGCTCCAGATCCCGCCGCCCCAGCCGCCGGTGGCCGTATTGTCCGAGAGTGTGCTGCCGCTGAGGCTCAGGGAGGAACCGCCCCCGTAGTTGAACAGGGCGCCCCCCTGATAGGCCGTATTATTGCTGAAGGCATCGTTGCTCAGGGTGGCCGGTGCGTAGTAGTCGAAGATCGCGCCGCCGGAACCGTTACCATTGGCGCTGTTGCCCGTGAAGGTGCTGCCGCTGACGCTCAAGATGCCGTCGTTGTAGATGGCGCCGCCCTGGGCGCCGGCGGTGTTGTTCAGGAAGACCGAGTTGATCACGGTGGCCAGGTAGTTGTTCTCGAGGGCAGCGCCGTAAGTGGCCGAGTTGCCGGAAAGGGTGCTGTTGCTCAATGTCAGGGTGGCATAATCCTGGGTCAGGATGCCGCCGCCGTCGCTGGCCGAGCCGCCGCTGATGGTCAAACCACTCAAGGTTGCAGCCACCCCGTCGTCGACCTGGAAAACACCGACCGCATTGTTGCCGCTGATTGTCACTACGCCAGCCAGGCCGGTTGCATCGATCACCTCAGGACCGGCTGATTCGCTGAGCTCCAGCGTGCTCGAAAGGGTGATCGTTTGCGCCGTCGCAAAGACCGAGGGGTCGAAGTTGATGACGCTGCCGCAAGGATTGGAATTGGCGTTGGCCTGTTCGACGGCCCAGAGCAGGTCGCCCGAAGGGTCGCCCGTGGCGGCATCGGTGCCCGAGCTGGCGCCGGTATCGCTGGTCAGGTTGACCGTGTAGTACGTGGGGTTGCCAGAGAGGAGCGTTCGAGCCTCAAGCCAGCCGACCACGGGCCGGAAACTACGACGATGCACGGGGGACGAAGTGCGGAGGCTGCGGCGGATCTTGCGGCGCATCGGGGCTACTCCTGGGCTGAAGGAACGAATCAGATTAGGAAAAAAGACGAGGCGATCGTCAAACCGGGCGCGCACAACCAGCGCCCGGGCCTATCGAGGTCGCTTGCTTAAGAAGGCCGTGGATCACGCGGACAAAATCCGCGGATTAAACTCGAAGCACGAAATCCGAAATTTCGAAAGCGCCTGGCCATCGTGGCCCTGCGGTTTGCGCTCTATGTGGTCCGGTTCTTCCTTCTCCGCTACGCTGGCGAGCGATTTCCAAGCGGAGTCGATGATTATGGCGCAGCCCAGCGGTCCCGATCACGACCAGCGCCTCAAGGTGCTGCTCAAGTACGTTGAGGGCTTGAAGCGCATCGCCCAATCGGAGGAAAATGACTTTCGGCGGTTCCTTCTGGCCGAATGCCTGGAAGCGTACGCCGAGCTGGATGAAGCGCAGAAGGAGCGAGTGCAGGCGTTGGTGCACACGGAGCCCTACCAGGAGGTCGAAAGCCTCATGAAGACCACTTACGAACGCGGCATCGAAACCGGTATTGAACGCGGCATTGAACGCGGCATTGCACAGGGCATTGAACGCGGCATCGAGCAGGGCGAGCGGCGGTTGACCGTGCGGCTCCTGGAAGCGAAGTTCGGCCCCTTGTCCGCCGAAGTCCGGGAACAGCTTGAGGCGCTCTCGCCGGAGGCGTTGGCCCAGCTTCAGCTCGATCTTCTCCAGGCGCAATCGCTCAAGGAGCTCCGCATTTGAGCCCCTGAACGGCGGCGTCAGAGCGCAGCCTGGGGCGTGAGCCCCAGGAACAGGCAACCACGACATCTCCCCTTCCAGAAAGCCCCGGAGCGGCGACAGCAGCCCAGGGAGGCCTCTGGGGACTTCCGTCGCCCCGCTGGGGCTCGAGGAGCGGTGGTATGGGCGTTCGACCGAAATCCTGGTGCTCACGCCCCAGGCTACGTTTTGACGCCCCTCCGGGGCTTTTCGGAGCGCCTCCAAAGGAACGGTGCTCGGGGCGCCGGCCGACTTCCTGGGGCTCACGCCCTTGTCCTTACCATCATCTTCTGGTGGTCAAAAGGGCCTGCCCCGGCTTTTTCCCGGCTTTTCTCGTCTCGCACCTGGTAATATCGAGCCAAGCGACCCTTTGCAGTAGGGGGGGGGATCGCGTCTGAACCGCAGGAGCACCGGATGGACACCTTTGTTTCGGATGCCCAGACTTGGGCCATGACCCAATTCGCCACCGCAAATCTTCATGACGAACGCCGTACCAAACGACTTGTTCTCTTGGCAACGCAGATCGCCGCAGATCCGTCCGGGAGTTTTCCTCAGCAAACCGAATCCTGGAATGACCTGAGGGCCGCATACAATCTCTTTGATTGTGAGGATGTCACCTTTCAAGCGATCGCCAGTCATCATTGGGAGCTTACCAAGAAGACAGCAGGGGAGCGTCTCCTGATCATCGCAGACACGACCGAAATCGATTACGGGCCGTGCCGACAGGTAACGGGCCTTTCGCCGGTTGGCTCGGGTATCGGACAAGGCTTTCACCTTCACTCGGGTTTGATGGTTTCGGCCGAAGACGACCGGGTTTACGGCTTGGCCGGACAACTGATCTATCATCGTCAGCCCGTTCACAAGGGGGAGACGCGGACCGAACGGTTGCGACGTGACGATCGCGAGTCACAGATCTGGGCTATTCTGGTCATCCAAATGGGATCCCCGCCGCTGGGAACTTCGTGGATTCACGTCGTTGATCGTGGCGCCGACGACTTCGAGTTTTTCTATCACTGCCAGCAGACGGAAACCGAATGGGTGGCGCGAGCTAAGAGCCTGCTCCGGATCATTATTACGCCGGCGAGCCGGAAAACGCCGCTGAAATGCCACTTAGGAACCTTGCCGCGGGCTGGATGTTACACGCTCAATCTGCGGGCTCGCCCCAAAGCACCCGCCCGGACGGCGAAGCTGGTGATTGCCTTCGGGGCTTTACGCATGCCGACGCCGAAACTCCAAAGCGCATTCGTGAAGCAGGTCAACCCCGCGACGATCCCCATGTGGGTGATCTGGGTGCGCGAGGTAGATGCTCCAGACGGAGTGAAGGCGATCGAGTGGGTGCTTTACACGTCTTTGCCGGTGGAGAATTTAGGGGATGCTATGGTGATCGTCGGATACTACGAGAAGCGGTGGCTAATTGAGGAGTGGCACAAGGTCCTGAAGACAGGCTTTGAGGTGGAACGTCGCCAACTCAAGACCTGCGATCGTCTCGAGGCCATGATGGGACTGATGTCGGTGGAAGCAGTGCGGTTGTTTCAGTTGAAGGGAACGGCACGGACATTTCCCGAGCAGCCTGCGACCGACGTAGTGCCACCCAAATATGTGATGATGCTGAAGGTGGTGCGCAAACTTAAGCCCACGACAGCATTGACTGCGGGAGAATTCTTTCGGGAATTGGCCAAGCTGGGAGGGTTCCTGGGCCGCCGTCACGATGGCGAGCCAGGTTGGATGACGATCTGGCGTGGTTGGGACAAACTGCAGACCATGATCCGGGGCGCTGATGCCATCATCGGCATATCTGATTTAGCATGATGGAAATGATGGTAAGGACAAGGGCTCACGCCCCAGGCTACGTTTTGACGCCCCTCCGGGGCTTTTCGGAGCGCCTCCAAAGGAACGGTGCTCGGGGCGCCGGCCGACTTCCTGGGGCTCACGCCCCAGGCTACGTTTTGACGCCCCTCCGGGGCTTTTCGGAGCGCCTCCAAAGGAACGGTGCTCGGGGCGCCGGCCGACTTCCTGGGGCTCACGCCCCAGGCTACCTGCTGCCGCCCCTCCACGGCTTTCCGGATCGCCTCCAGGTGAACCATAACGTCGCGGAGACGCAACGACGACTTTCTCCGAACTCACGGGCCCTCCTCGGAAGTTAGGTCCTCCGACAGGGCCGTCTGCAGCAGATAGACCCAGTGCTTGTTGTACGCCGCCGAGCGGAACGCGAGGGTTCGGCCATCGGGCGCAAACCGCAGCGCAATTCGAGGGTAGAAGGGAAGCCGCACGGACAGCAGCTCCGCACGCGCGGCGACGTCCCACAGCTTCACGACCGCTTCACCACTGATCGAAGCCAGTACCCTTCCATCGGGCGAGAAATCCAGATCCGAAATGCTCTGGGCGTGGCCCGGCAGGGTATCCAGCAACTCGAGAGTATTCACGTCCCACAATTGGATCTCCCCGCGGGGCGCCGTTGCCGCGGCCAGAATTGTTGAGTCGGGCGAAAGGATCGCGGGGCCCCACCCTGACTGGAGCGTTCGACTCGAGCGTCGCACTCGATTCGTCGCGCGCTCCCAGATGTCCAGCTTGTTCCCGGTTCGCAGCGCGACCTTGTGGGACTCGGGACCCACGGCCACCACAGCGGCGGATTCCGTGCCTTGCATTGCGATCCGTTGGCCGGTGACCAGATCCACGAGCTCGATCGGCCCGCCGGCGGAATAAACCCCAACGAACTTCGACCGATGCGCGTAGAGGCTTCCATAAAAGCTAATCGTGCGAAGGCGCTTTCCGGTTGCAACTTCCCACGCTGTTGCCGTGCCACCCGGCCGGGAGAGAAGCACCAGGGCGCCGTCCGCCGACAGCCAGACGCCGGACGCCGGTTGCCGCCGCTCGAGCACTCGATGGAACCGCCTGACCCCGGTCTTCGGGTCGAAGCCGCTCACTTCCAGGTCGGCATCGACAGCGTAGGCCATCGCGCCCCCGTCGGGCACGAACGGCATTCCTCCGACGGCATCGGCAACGACCAGCGTCTGCCCGTCCGGCGTGAAGGCGATCGGCCCTCCGGCGCTCGCGACCGGTATCGCGCGCCAGCGCTCGGGTAGGCGTGCGTCCCAGAGCTTGACGGTTCCGTCGCCGCTCGCCGTTGCAAGAGTCTTGCCGTCCGGTGAGACCGAGATTCCCCAGATCTTACCGGAGTGACCGTTGAGACTGTGGATTGGTTGCCCCGTGGTCGCATCAGACAGACGCATGAACGCACGATCATCGGCTGAGACGAGCATGCGGTCGCCTGCCAGGAAAGCAACAGCGCAGGCGCTGGTGGGATAGGTTAAATCTCGATAGGCGTCCGGCGGTTTGCCGCTCTCAAGTTCCAACACCGTCACGCTCCCTCTTGCGCCAGCCGCGGCCAGCCGGGCGCCGTCCGCCGAGAAAGCGAGGCCATAAAGTCCCTCTCGTACCTGAAGTCTCTTCCTCAGAGTCAGGTTCGCCAGGTTCCAGAGCCTTACGTAGCCGTCTCCGCCGGCAGTGGCGAGAATGGTTCCGTTGGGAGCGATCGCAATGGACTCGAGGGGGTCTTCGCGCGCCTTGGCTGAGGCCAGCTCCTGGCGCGACTTTAGATCCCAAAGCTTGATGAGGTGATCGCTGCGCCCGGCGGAGACTAGCCGCCGCCCATCCGGCGTGAAGCGAACGGCAATCGCATCGCCCTTGTGGGCGGGGATCGCGGCCTGCCCAGCATGCGTTTCCAGGTCCCAGAGCTTGATCGCGCCATCGTCGGCGACGGTGGCCAGAGTGCGGCCGTCGGGTGCAAAGGCGGCGTCGTTGACCTCGGTGCCACAAGTGATGATCGTCGGAAGCGGCCGGCCGGTGGCGGCATCCCAGAACCGCACGGTGCCATCCTTGCCGCAGGAGACAAGCGTGCGGCCGTCGGGTGAAAACTCGACGTGATAGACGTCGCCCGCATGGCCGCGGAGCGTCCGGCGTTCGTCGTGGCAAAGGCGCCGCACGTAGTGCCATGCGAAGTTCCGCACGTCCTCTGCCCCGGGTGCGGGGAGCCACTTGTCGAGCAGCTCGATTACATCGGGCCGCTGGCCGCTTTGCACGAGCTCGTGAGCCTGCCGGATGTCGGCGACATAGCGATGCCGGCGCGCCTCCGCCGCGCGGCGATCCAGCTCGGTCCGCGTCTCTGCGGCGGCTCGCGTCGCCCGATCGAGCCGCGTCGCCGAGTAGGACCACATCCCGACGACGACGGATAGGGAAAGCGCGACGACGGCAGTCATCGTCAGGGCCAGCCGATGTCGCCAGGCGAACTTGCGCCCGCGATACCAGGCCGAGGGAGGGCCGGCCTCGACCGGCTGGTCGTTGCGATACCGCGCGATGTCGGCGGCGAAGGCGCCGGCGGTCTCGTAGCGGCGGCGGCGGTCCTTCTCCAGGGCCTTCATCGTGATCCAGTCCAACTCCTTTAAAGATGAAGGACGAGGCCTGCCGTGAGCGAAGTCGAACGGGATGAAGGATGAAGCGCGGAAGCGGGACACCGTCGTCGGTGTGTCGTTCTCTAGCCGCGTGCTGGGCGGCGGCGGGTCCTGCTCGCGGATGATCCGGCGGACCTCGTCGAGAGCCGCCTTGCGGAAGGTGTCCTGGTCAAACGGGGTCGTGCCGGTCAGTAGCTCGTAGAGCAGCACCCCCAGGGAATAGATGTCGCTGCGGGTGTCGACGTCAAGCCCGCTCAGCTCGGCCTGCTCGGGGCTGAGATACATGGGGGTGCCCATCAGCTCGGAGAAACCGGTGTGTAGCGTCCGGTCCGTGAGGCTCTGCTGGCCGGTCGCCTTGGCGATGCCGAAATCGATCACTTTGGGCACCGGGGTTCCGTCGTGGAGCGTGATCATGACGTTGGACGGTTTCAGGTCGCGGTGGATGATCCCCTTCAAATGGGCATGCTGGACGGCCTGGCAGACGAGCGCGAACAGGTCGAGCCGGTCGGCGATCGAAAGGCGGTTCCGGTCGCAATACTCGGTGATCGGGATCCCCCGGACCAGCTCCATCACGAAGTAGGGCCGGCCGGATTCAGTTGCCCCGGCATCGAGAATGCGGGCGATATTGCGGTGATCCATCAAGGCCAGCGCCTGGCGCTCGGCGTCGAAGCGGGCGATCACCTGTTTCGTATCCATGCCGGGCTTGATGACCTTGAGCGCGACCTTGCGGCGCACGGGCTCTATCTGCTCGGCCATGTACACGACACCCATGCCTCCCTCGCCGATCTGCTCCAGCAGCTTGTAGCGGCCGATGACGGTTCCGGGCGCCTCCTGGACCGGCTGGCCGCTGCCCGCGGCCAAGCCAGGCGCGGGCCTGCTCAGAAAACCGCTGGCCCCCTCGTTGGCCTTGAGCAGGGCTTCGATCGATTCCCGTAGTGCCCGATTGCCGGCGCACGCTCGCTCGAGATACGCCGCACGCTCTTCGGGAAGGCTCAGGGCCAGCGCCTGGTGAAACAGCTCTTCCTCGTTCATGAGCCACCTCGCAGGCGGGCCGATTGCGCCTCTGACTCTCTAAGCGAGAAAGATCGCAGGCAGCATCAATAATTTTCGCAGAACTCCCGGAATCGCGCGTCAGGGGCGCAAAACAACGAATTGATGAAAGAGGAGCGACCGCCTCTGATCCGACCGATCCGACCGATCAGAGGCGGCCGCTCCCCCTGCGGATTGGAAACGTTATTCCTGCGCGGCCCCTGAGCTATTGTTTTGCGCGCCCTCAACCCTCGGCGCCCTCGCCCAGGTCCCGCCGCAGCCAGGCTCGGACGTAGACCCATTGCCGGTCGGCGCTGCTGGGCGAGATGCCCAGGACAACGGCCGCTTGATCGCCCGTCAGGCCGGCAAAGTAGCGCAGCTCGACAAGCTTGGCCTTTTGTGGGTCGACTTTTGCCAGTCGGTAGAGGGCCGCATCCAGCGCCGCCAGGTCGATCTCCATCTCCGGCTCCGGAGCGGTCGGGGACTCGGCATCCACGGCGTCCACGTCGCACCGGTGCCAACCACCACCGTGCTTGGGACTTTGTTTCCGGCGCGCGTTGTCGACCAGGATGCGCCGCATTGCCTCGGAGGCGGCCAGGAAGAAATGACGGCTATCGTTCCAGTGGAGATCGTCACCCGCGCCGACCAGCCGCAGGTACGCCTCGTGCACCAGGGCCGTGGCCTGGAGCGTCTGCCCCGGGCTTTCCCGGGCGAGTTTCGCCGCGGCCAGCTTCTTGAGCTCGTCGTAGACCAGCGGCAAGAGCTGCTCGGCCGTATGGGGATCGTCTTGCTCCATCGCGGAGCGGATGCACGTCACGTCATTCACCAGCACGGCAGGAAGCCCCTCTGCCCACACCTTGTCTCAGCACGGCCCCGTGTCCCGCAGCTTCGTGGTATCTCATCCAGTCTGCAATCCAGGCGGGGGGAGTTTAACAGGATTCGGGACAAAAAGCTACGGTGCGGTGCGAACCGAAGCGGCCATGGATTGTTTCTGCGAAATTCGTCCGGACTCGACGTCCAGGTCGCCAGGATAGTTGTGCCAGGTTGATCGAAGCAATAACCAAGGCATGCGTCCCCTCATATTAACCCTGTTGGTATGATGAACCTATGCCCCGAACGGTGACCTCCTATCTTCAACTGGTGCGGCTGCCGAACGTGGTGACCGCGGCGGCCGACAGCCTCGCGGGCTGGCTGCTCGCGATGGGCAGCTTTGCCGAACCGTCGCGCTGGGTGCCGCTGACGGTCGCCTCGATGGTCCTCTACGCCGCGGGAACCACGCTCAACGACGTCTTCGACTTCGACATCGATCGAGCCGAGCGCCCTAACCGGCCATTGCCCTCGGGTCAAATCTCCCGGCGCACGGCTGCGTGGTGCGGAGCGATCGGGCTCCTCTTCGGGCCGGCAATTGCGCTCTTGAGCGGATCGTCCGCCAGCGGCCTGGTCGCGGCAATTCTCGCTGTTTGCATTCTCGGCTACGACGCCGGGCTCAAGCACTCGGCCTTCGGCCCGCTCTTGATGGGCGGCTGCCGGGGCTTGAATCTCCTCTTGGGAATGACGCACGCCGCCGGGCTTGCGGGCTGGGCCGGTTGGTCGGCCGCGATCGCTTACGGGCTCTTCGTCGCCGGGATCACCGTGATCAGCCGCTCCGAGGTCCACGGCGGGTCGCGCAAGGGATTGGTGGCCGGGCTCTGGCTCGAGAACCTGGCGCTTTTGGGCCTGGCCGGCCTGGCGCTCCAACATCGCCGATTCCCGATCCCCGCGCCCGATCGCCCGCTCATTCCCATCGAGGGGATCCTGGTACTGGCTCTCATCGCGCTCGCGGTCAACGCGGCGGCTTCGCGCGCGATCAGGCAGCCGACACCCGAACTGATTCAAAAGGCTGTCAAGACCGGGATTCTCAGCTTGATCTGGCTCAATGTCGGCCTGGTGGCCGCGGTCCGCGGAGTCGGGCCTGCGTGCATCATCGCCGCACTCTGGGTGCCGGCCTACTTATTAGGTCGCTGGCTCTATACGACATGAGTCAGACATGGCAATTCCCTACCGCTCACGACGGGTTTGTGAGATAATCGCCATGGTGACGCGATTCCGACTGTCCCCGAGGGTTCCTGCATCATGTCAACGGTAATCCAGGCGGCTTCGCCCGCCGAGATCGAGTATCCCGACTCCGATGGCGAGCCCATGGCGGCAAACACGCTGCAGTTCGATTGGATCGTGAAAATCAAGGAAGGCCTCGAAGCGGTGTACCGGCGCGATGCCAACGTATTTGTGGCCGGGGACCTGTTGTGGTATCCCGTCGAGGGGGATCCCGATATTCGTTGCGCACCCGACGCGATGGTGGCGTTCGGGCGGCCCAAGGGCAGGCGGGGATCGTACAAGCAGTGGGAGGAAGGAAACACCCCGCCGCAGGTTGTCTTCGAAGTGCTCTCGCCGGGGAACCGGGCGGGGAAGATGCAGAGCAAATTCGAGTTTTACGAGAAATATGGTGTCGAGGAATACTACGGCTACGACCCGGACGATGGGCGTCTTCAGGGGTGGGTTCGGAGAAACGGCCACCTCGAGCCAGTTTCCCGGATGGAGGGTTTTGTGAGCCCGCTGCTCGGCATCCGTTTCGAGCCGGGCGTGGGCCCCGACAACCTCACCATTCTGGGTCCAGACGGCAAGCCGTTCCGCTCGCCAATCGAGCTCGTGGAGGAGCGCGAGGCCGCGGAACGTAGTGCCGAGGAGGAACGCCACCGGGCAAATGCCGAACGCGCACGTGCGCAAGGGGAACGCGATCGCGCCGACGCAGAACGCGCACGTGCGCTCGACGAACGTCAGCGTGCCGACGCCGAACGCCGCCGCGCCCTTGCGTACGCCGCGAAACTGCGCGAATTGGGCATCGAGCCCGATTGACGGAAGCGGGGTTTCTGTCTAGAGGAGCCTGTCCTGGAACCTTGAGAACATTGAGGGTCTCGACGATCATGTCAACTGCGATTCAGATCCCACCCCGCCCGGCGATTGAATATCCCGACGACGATGGAAAGCCGATGTCGGAAAATACATTACAGTACAGGTGGATCGTCACGATCAAGGAGGGAATCGAAGCCCAGTTTGACGGTGAACCCGAGGTCTTCGTAGCCGCCGATCTGCTCTGGTATCCCGTCGAGGGAAGCAACGACATCCGCAATGCGCCGGACGTCATGGTTGCATTCGGTCGTCCCAAGCGTGACCGGAGCTCGTACCTGCAATGGGAGGAGGGAGGGGTCGCTCCCCAGGTCGTATTCGAGATCCGCTCGCCTGGCAACCGTCCCCATGAGATGGAGGAGAAACTCCAATTCTACGAGCGGCATGGCGTCGAGGAATACTACGTATACGATCCTGCTAACGGCGCCCTCGAGGGCTGGCGTCGCCGGGCGCATCGGTTGAGGAAGATTCCTCGGATGGCGGGCTTTACCAGCCCCAGGCTGGGTGCCCGTTTTGAGCCGGGCAAGGGGCCGAACAATCTCAAGATCATCGGCCGGAACGGCGAGCCGTTCATCACCCCCCTGGAAATGTCCCGGCAGCGGAACGCCGAGCGCAATTGCGCCGAGGCCGAGCGCAATCGCGCCGAGGCCGAGCGCAATCGCGCCGAGGCAGAGCGCAATCGCGCCGAGGCGTACGCCGCGAAACTGCGCGAATTGGGCATCGAGCCCGATTGAATTTCGACACTCATGCGACTCGGCTACAATACCAACGGCCTAGCCCACCATCGCCTGATCGACGCGATTGAATTGCTCGCCGATTTCGGCTTTCGAAGCGTCGCGCTGACCTTGGACGCGGCCGCGCTCGACCCGTTTCAGGAGCCGCCGGCCCTGGCGCGAGGCCGCCCGGGTCCGTGATGCGCTCGACCGGCGCGGACTCAATCGCGTGATCGAGACCGGCGCCCGGTATCTGCTCAATCCCAGAGAGAAGCACGACCCAACCCTCATGGACCCGGATCCGGCCCGGCGCCTGGTACGACAGGATTTCCTCAATCACGCCATCGACCTTGGTCGAGCACTCGATGCCGAGGCGGTCTCACTCTGGTCGGGCGCTGTTAATCCAGCGATCGAAGAGGACGCCGGCATGGCATTGCTGACCGAGGCACTGGAGCCGGTTCTCACGCACGCCGAAGAGGCAGGCATGCCGCTGGCTTTCGAGCCTGAGCCGGGCATGTTCATCGACACCCTCGAACGGTTTGGCCGACTCGATGAACGAATCAACCATCCTCTCTTTCAACTTACGATCGATCTCGGACACGTGCACTGCATGAAAGAAGGTCCCGTGGATTCGATCCTGGAACGATGGCAGACGCGCGTGATCAACATCCATCTTGAAGACATGGTCGAGGGAATCCATGAGCACTTGATGTTCGGCGAAGGGACCATGGATTTTCCAGCCATCTTCCAGGCGCTTGAACGCATCGGCTATGACAAGGGGGTGCACGTCGAGCTGAGCCGCGACAGCCATCGGGCCGTGGAAGCGGTTCGACGGTCGGCAAGCTTCCTGATGCCGCTTCTTCATGCGGCCGCGGGCGGACACTAACGAGCTGAGCCGCCAATTCCAGCCGGTGCCACAGGTGCCATTGCCCATGCATTGTCAACGCCTCCGGATCACGATCTCGATGGCGCTCTTGAACCTGACCCGGCACAAGCTGCACGTGGCCCTGGCCCTGCTCAGCCTGGTCGCCGGGGTCTCATCGGTCATCGCCATGCTGGCCATCGCCGAAGGAGCCCGCGTGGACGCCCAGCGGCGGATCGAAGCGCTCGGCGCGAGCGCCATCGTGGCGCGGTCGGCCGAGGCGAGCCAGCGGGATTTCCGGCTCATCCTCGCCGCAATCGCCGCCATCTCTCTCGTGGTTGGCGGCGTCGGGATCATGAACATCATGCTGGCGACCGTCTCGGAACGAGCCCGAGAGATCGGCATCCGGCGAGCCCTGGCGCACGCACCGACGCGACATCGTCGAGCAATTCCTGATCGAGACGACCGTGATCTCGGCGCTCGGCGGACTGATCGGCATCATCATCGGCATCGCGGCTCCCACCGTCTTGTCGCACTTTTCCGGGCTGCCGGTGGTGATTCGCCCGTGGTCGCCGATCGCCGCTTTCTCGATCGCCGTTTCCATCGGCGTGATCTTCGGAGTCTACCCAGCTCGCAGGGCCGCGATGATGGATCCAGTGGACGCCCTGCGGGTGAAAGGATGAAGGATCGTCGTTTAACCCGGAGCCAGCGGCGACGGCGACCTCTTAGGCTGGTGCCGCGAACGCCGTCGCCGCTGGCTCCGGGATAACGAGCACGGTGGCCGCGGCGTGGTCGCTCCGCCAGTTCGCTCTGCCGCCGACTGGGTACCCTCGCAATGAACGCCGTCGCCGCTGGCTCCGGGTTTACGAGCACGGTGGCCGCGGCGTGGTCGCTCCGCCAGTTCGCTCTGCCGCCGACTGGGTACCCTCGCAATGAAAGCCGTCGCCGCTGGCTTCGGGTTAAACGAGCACGGTGGCCGCGGCGTGGTCGCTCCGCCAATTCGCTGCGTTGCCGACTGCATAGCCAACCAGGCAACGCCGTCGCCGCTGGCTCCGGGTTAAACAAGGACGGTGGCATCGGCTTGGTCGCTCGGTGAGATCACTGCGCTGCCAACTGCGTCCCCATTGGGCTGCCGCGGATCGTCATGCCCTCGGGAAGCGGGCGGCCCGCCACGCTGAATCCGTGCTCGGTCAGGTCCTCGCGCAGGCGGCGGTAGAGCGCGAAGCTGTCGGGGTAAACCCAGAGCGTGACCGTCGATCGGCTCGGGCTCATGCGATTGACGGCTCGGGCAAACTCCGAGATGGGATTACGGGTCCCGTCGTACGTTTCGCCCCGGTTTTCCGATTCCGGTATCAGCTCCCAGGCTCTCAGGTCGAATCGCACGCTCTTGCGCTGAATCAGCTCCTCGACGCTGCCGGGCGTTCCCTTCACCAGCTCATAGGCCAACGAGAACGCACCGACCGGGCCTACCTTGGAGGTGATCTCGGGGATGCGATCGGACATGCGGATCCGAACCTGCGCATCCGACTTGCACAGATTCATCAACTGTTCCAGGTTGATGTATGTGACTCTCTCACGCCTGAGCTCGAAGTGGTATTCCTCGTTCGACGCGGGCCGTGCCACCGGGCTCTTGCTGAGGATCGTGGCGGATTTGGGGCGCGGCAGGGCTCTCAGGGTGGTGAGATCTTTTGTCAGCTTGTCGCGCTCGCCCCGCAGAAAACCGCCGCGAGCCGTCGCCAAAGCGATGCGCGTCGAGGGATCGCGTACCAGGAACGCCAGCTTCCGGGCTCGCGCCGCATCGAGGGCTGCCCGGGCCGTGGCTTGCGCGAGCGCGCGGGCGCTGGCGGCCGCTCGAGCCTCGGCGCGCTCGCGATCGCGGCTGGCCGCGTCGAGCGACGTCTCGACTTCGGCGATTGCGGCCCGATCGGGCTCTGGCTTCACGGCCTCGGCTGGAGGCTCGGCGGCCACCCCGGCCGGCGAGGCTTCCGGCCCACTCGACTTCGCGGTATCGTCCGGCCGCACCGGCGAGTCCGCAGGGGCAAGAGTGGCTGCGGGCTCCTGGGTGTTGGGCTCGGCGGGCGGAGCCTCTCGCGGCGCCGCCGGCTTGAGCTGAACAAACGCAGTGATCGCCGCCAGCGCCACGAGCACGCTGCCGATCTGGAAGAGCGCGTGCCGAGGGCCGACTGTGACCGCGTGAGAATTTGGGCTTGCAGCCATTTCGCGCTCCCTGATCACCACGTCCCCTTGTCGAAAACGCGCACGTCGTGCGATCCCGACACCTGGAGTGAGACCGGCCAATCCGGCAGCGCGAAAAGAACCTGTCGTCGCGCGAGCCAGAAGGTGTCGTCCCCGTTCGTCTCGACCAGGAACTTGATGGACGGCCGTGGCCGAATCATCGGGTCGACGATCGCTCGCTTCCGGACCATCGCCCGCAACTCGCGGGCCAGCAGGCTCTCTTTGTTGCCTCTCGGCTCTCGCAACCTCTGGGCCGTGACGACATAGCCGCCGGGATGCAGCAAGAGGTCGTGCTCGCGGCAGACCACCACGATCTCGAACGCGACGTCGATCGATCCCACCGGCTTATCCGGCAGCGCGATGTGCGGCGGCGAAAACTCGTCCGGGGAATCGGATTTCGAGCTCGATTCCTGGCCAAGGCTCAAACTCGGCGACCCCTGCGCCGACTGCGTCGCCGAGGAGAAAGAGCCCAGCGGCAGCCCACTCGATGGACTGGCGATCTGACCCGGTGCGCTCGAGCTGAGGCTGGAGCTCGAATCGAGATTTGAGCTCGAGCTGGAACTTGAGCTCGAGCTGGAACCTGAGCTCGAGCCTGAACTCGAACCGAGGCCGGCATTCGCAAGAGACCCCAAGTTCGACCCGGAAAGTGCGGCTGCCAAACTCGGTGGCAAGGGCGGATTTCCGAGCGCGCTCTGCTGGCTCTGGTCGGCTGGAGCATCCGCCGGCTGGTACGGTCCTTGAGCCGTCTGGCCGACTTGACCCGCTGGCGGCTGGCCGGTCATGCCTCGGTACGCCACCGCAGCCGGATCGCTCGGAGACGCGGCCGATGGGCTGGCGGCACCGCCGGATGAACTCGTTGGCGCCGCCTGGTCTCCTCCGGGCACGCTCGCGCCCGGCGATCCCGAACCCGTTGATGCCAGATTGCCCGCCCCGCCTGACGACGAACCATTCGCTCCGCCAGAAGAGGAACCCGGGTAGGACAGCGGATTCGGTTCGGCCGAGCCGGTCGCCGTCGCGTTGGAACCGCTGGACAAAGGCAACCGGAAGCCGTTCGGGTCGCCACCCCCCGCAGCGGAGTTTTGAGCGGGAGAGCCGAAATTCGGTCCGGAAATAGCCGACGAAGCCGTTGTCGTTCCCGTGCTGTTCGCTACCGATCCGGGCGATCCGCCACCGGGAAGTACGAGCGGTGAACCGGACGCCGGCACGCTGCCCGGTGCCGAAATAATCAGGGATGACTGGCCGTTGACCGCGGTCTGCGCTTGCCCAAAGAGGGCGCAGATTGACCCGGCGTCGAACCCGTGCCTGGCTGACCCGTCGCCGGGTCGAGGGTGCCGGCCTGGCCCTGCGAACGGGAATTCGAGCCACTGCCTGGTTGACCCGTCGCCGGGTCGAGGGTGCCGGCCGGCTCGAGGTCGGGCAATGTGAATGCGGTGCCGTTCCCGCTCGAATCGGTCCCCTTACCATACGGTCGCGCGGGAGTGAGCCCTTTTCCCGAGCCGGATCCTTGCAGCCCTTGCATTGCGCCGGCGCCGCTCCCCATAGCGAGCGAACCGGCGTCGCCGCCAGAGCCAGCTCCAGAGCCAGCTCCACTTCCGGAAGCGAGCGAACGGCCGTTGCCGCCAGAGCCAGCTCCGGCGCTTCCAGGAGCGAGCCGACCGCCGTCGCTGCCAAAGCCAGCTCCAGCGCCCGCTCCGCTCATGGGACCGAGAGTGCCGGTGCCGTCCGCTGCTTTACCGGTTCCATAGCCGGATCCAGGCGCGGAATTCCGACCTGTGCCGAGGGCACCCCTCTGCCCTCCGAAACCTGGTTCGCTGCCGCCTGAGCCCGGCTGAGCACTCACAAGGCCCCCCAGGCTCCCCGCGAACCTCCGGCCCCCAGGACCTGCGCCGGCTGTGCCCGTTGCGTTCGTGCCCGATTCGTCGGCCGATCTTGGGCCCGCCGGCCAGACGAAATCTTCGGGCGTCACACTGTTGCCGCCGCTACCGCCGCCGCTGCCACTCCCGCGCCGCGCCGCCGGCCGGCTGTGCGCGACTGGCCAGGCCTCCTTCCCATCCGGACGGAGCCTTGCTGTCGCCTGGCGACAACCCTTCGGGCCCCGTCGACGAACCCTGGCCGCCACCGGCGGAATCGTTGTTTGTCAGGGCCGCCCTGGACCGAGGGGCCGGCTCCAGAGGAGCGTCAAGAGGCACCGAGCCGTCCCAGGTCGCGAGGTTGTCGAGATCGGGAATATCGACCGCAAGGTTCTGGTCGATCAGCTCGTACCCGAAGGCGATTCCCAGCGGCTCGAGGCTGGCGCGGGCCTCGTAGTAGGAACGGACACCATTGGGCCGGACCAGAAAAACCAGGTAGGGAACGGCGGGCGCCCCGTCGGGCGTGTCGGCCGAGCGGATGTGCAACATCTCGCGGGCAACCGCCCGCACGATGGGGCTCTTACGCGGTTGAATCCGTGGCGAGAGCTCCAGGCCCGAAAAAGTTTGCCCGCTCGGCTGGAGCGTAACTCCGCCGCTCGTGCACTCGAGAACGACCGGGCGCCGCCAGGTTCCGTTCGGCCCCTTGTAAGGCAACACGGCATATCCCGACCTACTCGTTGCCTTGGCGAGCGCCGCCTTGAGCGCATCGCGCTCATGCGCCAGCACGTCGCGCTCGGCGTCGAGCGCATTCGCGGTCTCTTCAAGGTGTCTCGGCGCGGCGGGATAGGCCGTCGATCTGCTGTCGAACCAGCAGCTCCCGGCGTTTCCATCGCTGCGACTCGGCAATCGCAGTCTTCCGCGCCGCCTCGAGCTGCTGCACGCGCCGGTCAGCGGTTTCGAGCGCCGCGATCTCGGTCGAAATCGCGGCCGACAGCCTCGCCACAGCCTGCTCCGTCAACTCTTCGGCTGTAACCTGTTTGGGCTGCTCCGGCGGTTGCGGCGAAGTGCCGCGTTCAGGCTCAATCGAGGCGTCCTGGGAAATCATATCGGCTTTGGGCGACGAGGCAAAATACAGTGGTGGTGGTTGAGGCGTTTTCGCCGGTGCGGAAACGCCGGTAACAGTTGCTCGTGGCGAGGGGGAAGGGATGGCGGCGTGTCGATAGACGGCCACGACGAGGTTCAGGGTTCCGCCGAGCGCGGCGAGGATGAAGGCGAGGAGCAGGCGCTCGGCCCAGATCGCCCCTTTCGGGTGCGGCATCGGCCCCGATTTCCCCGTCCTAGGCTTGGTCTGCGCACTCATCCGTGCCGGCATCCTTGACCGGTCTTGTTTTGCGAATGCAACTGACAGCCGAGCGGCGTCGCCAGCATTCTATAGAAATGCGGCAATCTTAGCGACGCGGCTTCTCCGCGCATCACTGGGGATAAATCGGGATTTGACGGCTGATGGCTTGAGTATGATCGATGCCATCGCGCGGGTCGACCAAGCCGGGTTCGTCGGGAAGAAGCTTGACCTGTCCCGGTCGCGGCTTGATTATGACTGATCTGGCAGTGATATCATTCGGACTGTGATTGAATGTAATCGCCGCAACGTGTGAGGCGCTCGTGAATAACACTGTCACGCCCGATCCCGACGACTCGCTCGCGCCAGCCACGGAGGAACTGGTGTTTCGGGTCATCCGGCAACAAGAGACGGACGTCAACGACCTGCTAGAGCAGTTTCCGGATGCTTCGGAGATCCTTCGAAACGCGTCGAGGTATCTCTTCGGTGAATTGACGGCAAGCCTCCCGACGGCGGAGCAAGTCCCCGATGCGTCGGGTAACACCACTTTGCCGCGGCGGCCGGAGGGACCGTCGGAGCCGGCCGATGAAATCGGCCGGCTCGAACGCGGACGCGGCCAGGAGATCTGCCGTCGATTCGAGACCGATCTGGAGCGCGGGCTGTCTCCGCGCATCGAAGACTGCGTCAGCGATGTCGCCGAGCCGCAACGGTCCGCGCTCTTGTCGATGCTTCTGGCCGCGGAGCTGCGATTCCGCGTGCGGCGCGGTGAGCAGCTCACGCTCGACGAATACCTCCATCGGTTCCGCGAGCACCGCGAGCTCATCGAAGCCGTCTTCGCCGGCGTCGTCGGCCCGGAGCGGATCGGCCCGTTTGTCGTGCTCCGGTTCCTGGGCGGGGGGAACTTCGGCAGGGTCTACCTCTGCCGGGACGAGCAGTTGGACCGGCTGGTCGCGATCAAGGTGCCGCGGCCCGAGACGGTTCTCCGGCGCCGACGGACCTCGACCGATTCCTGCAGGAGGCGCGGCTCGCCGCCCGGATCAAGCACCCGGGCATCGTCACGGTTTACCAGGTCGATCGCGACCAGGACGTCGGTTGTTTCGTCGTTCTCGAGTACATCGAGGGCCGGTCGCTCTCGGCTCTGCTGCGAGCCGAACGGCTCACGCCCGCGCAAGCCGTCGGAGATGATGATTCTCGTCGCCGATGCGACTCTCGTTTGCCCACGAGCAGGGGTTGGTCCATCGCGACCTGAAGCCCGAGAACATCCTGCTGGACACGCACGACCGGCCGCACATCGCCGACTTCGGTCTGGCGGTGCACGAGGATGACCGCTGGCCGCGACGCGGCGAGATCGCCGGGCACGCCTGCATACATGGCGCCCGAGCAGGTTCGCGGCGAGAGCCACCGGCTCGACGGCCGGACCGACCTCTGGGCTCTCGGCGTGATTCTCTACCGCATGCTGACCGGTGCAGCGGCCGTTTGACGGGGCCAACACCGATCTCACTTCGACGACATCCTGAACCGCGAGCCGGTACCGCCGCGCCAGCGCGACCGGACCGTCCCCAAGGAGCTCGAACGGATCTGCCTGAAGTGCCTCTCCAAGCGGATGACCGACCGCTACGCGACGGCTGCGGATCTGGCCGATGACCTGCGCCACTGGCTCGACTCAGCGGGACGCGAGCTCCTGGCCGACACGGCGGCGGCGACTTCCGCCTGAGGGCGCAAGAACGCCGCTTTCGACAGACCCGGTCTCCACGGGATCCGTCGTCTCGCTTCCGGCTCCCGTCCGGCCCAAGGGCCTGAGGGCGTTTGATCGTCGACGATCAGCGACTTCTTCCTCGGTCTCTTGCCCGGCCCGCGCGACCGCGACGGCCTGCCCGAGAGCCTTCGGTTCTGGAAGACCCGGATCGAGCCGGGGGAACACGAGGACCCGTTCGCCGTCGGTCTGCTTGTGCGGGCCCAGCGGCAGCGGCAAGACGTCGATGATCAAGGCCGGGCTGCTCTGCCGGCTGTCTGCCGCCGTGATCCCCGTCTACGTCGAGGCGTCGCCGGGCACGACGGAGGCGCGGCTGCTCGTGGCGCTCTGAGCGCGTGGCCGCGGGCCGGGCCGGGTGACTGAGCCTGGCGGAAACCGTCGCCGGCATGCGCAGCGCGCGCCTTGCTTCCCCGAGGGCGCAAGGTCTTGATCGTCCTCGATCAGTTCGAACAGTGGCTGCACGCCGACCACGACCGGCGGACGGAGGCGAGCTCATCCAGGCGCTGAGGCAGTGCGACGGGGCCAACGTCCAGTGCCTCGTCCTGGTGCGCGACGACTTCGCGATGGCGGCCGCCCGGTTCATGCAGGCTCTCGAGATCCGGCTGATCGAGAGCCAAAACTTCGCCACCGTCGACCTGTTCGACCTCGTCCACGCGCGGAAGGTCCTGCGCGCGTTCGGCCTGGCCTACGACCGGTTTGGCGACGGCGAGAAGGGCGCCCAGGATCAGTTCCTCGACCAGGCGGTCGCCGAGCTGGCCGCAGGACGGCAAGATCGCGCCGGTGCGGCTGGCGCTCTTCGCGCAGATGATCAAGGACAAGCCCTGGACTCCGGCGACTCTCAAGGAGGTGGGAGGGCTGGAGGGGATCGGGGTGACGTTTCTCGAGGAATCGCTGGCGAGCCCGGCTGCAAACCCCGAGCATCGGCTCCATGCTGCCGGCCGCCCGCTACGTCCTGCGGGCGCTCTTGCCCGATGGCGGGGCCGACATCAAGGGCCACATGCGATCCTACGACGAGCTGCTCGAGGCCTCGGGCTATGCGCACCGGCCGCGTGATTTTGATACGCTCCTGGCGATCCTCGGCACGGAGCTCCGGCTGATCACGCCGACCGACCCGGAGGGGGTCGGGAAGGATGAAGGCGAAAGGAGGAAGGATCAATCAGTTCCGACATCCGATTCCGGTTCATCGTTGATCCGTCATCCTTCATCCGTTCCGAGGTACTATCACCTCACGCACGACTACCTCGTTTCGTCGCTCCAGAGCTGGCTGACTCGCAAACAGCGCGAGACGCGGCGGGGGCGGGCTGAGCTCCGTCTCGCCGCCATCACAAATCAGTGGAAAGATCGCCCTACAACCCGCCGGCTGCCGGCACCACTGGAGTGGCTTGAAGCGCTCGCGTTCACCAGGCCGAGGTCATGGTCGACCGACGAGCGGAGGATGATCCAGGCCGCGACGCGGCACTATTTGACCGTTCTCGGGCTGGCGGCCTGCCTGATCATCGCCGCGATCGTTGCCGTGCGTGAATTCCGCAACCGCGAGCGATCCACGGCCCTCCTGGCGCGTGCCGTCAAGGCCGACCTCCGGCAGGTACCGGAGTTGCTCGGCCTTGTCTCCGCAAGCTGGCCGCATCTCCTTGGTCCTCTGGAACGTCTCGAAAGGGAGCCGGCGGCCCCCGAGGCCGAGCGCAGGATGGTCGCGCTTTTGCTTTTTTCCGGCAATCCGACGGAGCGGCGCGCAGCCGTGCTGCGCGAATCACTGGCCGGGGCGCGACCCGATGAGGTCGCGATCATCCGCGACGTTCTCGCGCTGCATCCCGATCGATCCGGCGCCGATTTGCTCAAGCGGGAGCTTTGCGACGAGTCGGCCGACCCGGCTATCCGGCTGCGGGCCGCGTGTGCGCTCGCGCGGCTCCGGCCCACCGACGTTGTGGGACAAGACAGTCTGGCGGCCCTTCTGACTCAGGCCCTGCTGGCGGAAGACCGACGATCGCAGGGCGGCTGGATCGAGCTCCTCAAGCCCACCCTCGGCCTGTTCCTGGGCCCGCTCCTGGGAGTTTGCAGCGATCCGCGCACCGATCCCACCATGCTGTCGACCGCGGCGGAAGCCCTCGGTGAAACCCTGGTCCGTCGTGGCGACGCCGCCGGGCTCGCCAGGGCGGTCGTCCAGTCTCGCCCCGAGGCCTCGAACATCCTGAGGCGCGATCTGAGCCGCCTCGAAGATCCCGGTCCGGCGCTCGATTTCTTCCGTGACGTCATGCGGGAGGAGCAAACCGGCGAGTCGCGGACGGAGCTTCTCGCATCGCGGAAGGTCAACGCCGCCATCGCACTGGCGGCCCTCGGTGAACCAGAAGCCCTCTGGCTACAGCTCAAGCACCGGCCGGACCCACGCGTTCGCGCGCTCCTGATTCGCAGAATGGGGGCCTCGGGGCTCAACCCGAGCGTCCTGATCGAGCGGCTCGCCATCCCCGATCTCGACCCGGCCGAACGCCAGGCTCTGCTCCTGGGCCTTGCCGAGGCCGACGATGCGAGGTTTACCACTCACACGCGCAACCTTGTCGTCCTTCTCGCCTCGAGGCTTTACCGCGAGGATTCCCATGCGGCCGTCGGTTCGGCGGCCGAGTTGCTTTTGCGGCGGTGGGGCAGACCGCCCGAGCCCCGCCAGGAGGGCGATGCCCGGACAGCCGTGCGGGCGGCCCGTCGAGATTCTCCCAGCCGGCTGGTCGGCCCTAACGGCCACGTCTTCGCAGTGCTGCCGGCGCCACTCGAATTCCGCATGGGCTCACCCGAGCACGAAAGCGGTCGTTCCGCTGACGAAACTCTGCACTTCCGCCGGATCAACCGCAGCCTCGCCGTGGCCACCAAGGAGCTGACCATCGAGCAATTCCGGAAATTCGCCCCGGCCTCCTACCCCGGTCTTCCTGACGACCATGAACCGGGGTACCCCGCCAATGACCTGTCATGGTACGACGCGGTGGGCTACTGCAACTGGCTGAGCAAGCAAGCCGGGATCGACCCCGGCCAGTGGTGTTATCCCGCGGCCATCGTCTCCGGAATGCGGATCTCCACGGCCGCCGTCGAGCGTTACGGGTTCCGCCTGCCGACGGAAGCGGAGTGGGAGTATTTCTGCCGGGCCGGCACCGAGACCAGCCGGCCTCTGGGCGAATCCGAAGACTCGCTGTCCGGCTTCGCCTGGACCTGGCTGAACTCGGGCGACCGGACTCACCCGACCGGACGTCTGCTTCCCAACGAGTTCGGGCTCTTCGACATCCTGGGCAACGTCTGGGAGTGGTGCCACGACGGGCCGCTCACGGCCGCTTTCGAGCGCACACCGTACCCCGCGGCAACCCGAAACCATCCGGCCGGCGATTCGCTTGCCGACCTTGTGATCATGAATCGTGCCTGGCGCTCGTTGCGCGGCGGTGCCTACGACTATACGCCAACGACAGCCCGCTCGGCACACCGGGACGTGTCGCGGGTCGAGACCCGCAACGTCTATATCGGAATGCGCGTCGTCCGCACTCTTCCACCAGCCGGCCAGCCATGATAATGTGTTGGGCGAGCCAGCGCGATTCATCGCTGCGCGACAGTATGGAAAGAGGAGGATTATCTTGAAGGCCCGTCTCGTGCGATCGTCTGAATTCGGTCCCAAGCAGGAGATGGCGTTCAGCGTCACGGGTACCGTCGCGATCCCATCCCCGATCCCAGCGACCGGCGAAGTTTCCGCCCTTCTCGTTGTTCAAGACACGCAAGACAAGAAGGAACAGTCGAATCTCAATTTCAAGACTCTGCTCAAGAGCGTCCAGGTCGTCAATCAGCAGTGCGTGGTCACGAGGATCGTGGCGTACGACTCGGTGAGGGCGGTTGCGTTCTACTCGGACGGTGACAAGGAGGCCAGGGACGGAGAATGGACCGTCGTGCCGGCCAGCCGTCTGGCTCCGATGCTTGCGCCGGCTCTTCAGGCGCTGAAGGAAGTCGATAAGGAACGCGGCGGCACGTTCGAATTCCCGTTATTCGAGAGAGCCGTCCTGTACGTCTCCGAGTCGGCGTCCATCCTTCATCGCGTGGAATTCGGCCTGACGGCCGCTGTCAGCGCGGAAGCCCCCTTGCCGCTCTTGTCCGGCCACGAGCGGCCGTGCTGCTGCGATTTCGAGCACCCCTGCTGCTGCGACTACGAGCATCCCTGCTGCTGCGACTACGAGCATCCCTGCTGCTGCGACTTCGAGCATCCCTGCTGCTGCGACTTCGAGCACCCGTGCTGCTGCGACAAAGGCCGGCGCTAAATCGCTTTGCACAATTCCGGGAGGGCGAGCCTCCCGGCGAGCCAATCTCCCAGGCGGCTCGGACGGAGCCTCGCCCTCCCAGGATCACGCAAGGCCATTTAGAGGCTTGTGGCCCTTCGTCCGGGCCCGCCGGGGACCGCGCCGGGACCGGCGTCATCGAGACGCGAAATGATGAGTCGACACGTTCCGTCCCTTCCGAATTGGCTCGATGTTGATGTGGTCATGCTCAGCAGGGACCTCGCGCCGCTCCGAGGGGACGTTCTCGCGGGCATCAACATCCAGAGCGGCGTGCGGCTCGTCGTCCACCGCGTGGTTGGCAAGCGGCTGCCAGGCGATATCACCCGGTGGGAGACGATCGCCCGGGCGCGCAATGCGGGCAAACGGCTCGGGTCGGCTCCCTGGATCATGTACTTAGACGACGATGTCGTGCTGGGCCAGGGTTGCGTGGCGCGTCTGGTCCAGGGGCTCTTGCGGCGCTCCGAGTTCGCCGCGCTGGGGGCAGACTCGGCCGGCGAGATGCGTAGCGGGCGCGACCACTGGGATTATCCCCGGCACGTCGGCATGGCGGCCACGATGTTTCGACGCGAAAGACTCTCGAACCTGACGTTCCGCTGGGAGCCGCACAAGTGCGAATGCCTGTGCTGCTGCGAAGACCTGCGCCGAGCCGGCCTGGGAATCGGCTACCTCCAGGGCGCCACCGCCTGGCACCGTCCGATCTCGCGACGCGGCGCGGCACGGCCCAACCACTCGCCCGCTGAAGATAATCAGCGGGGGAATGGGTCTTCTGCCTCGCCGCCTTTGACGTGCCGGATCTTGGCCGCCTTCAATCGCCGCGACTTCCACAAGTTCCGCCGTCAGTTTTTGCGGACCCTCCGCGGCTGTGGAAATCGCGAGCCGGTCACGGCCGTCGCGTACGGCCTCTACCCCAGCGAGCGCGACCTCCTCGCCGCTCTACCCGGAGTGGAGATCGTGGCACTTCCCGGCAACAACGTCAGTCCGGCCATCCGGCGGGTCCGAGACTTCCAGGCGATTGTCGCGTGCTGGCCGGATGAGACTCCGGTCGCTTACTGGGATGCCGGCGATGTGCTCTTTCAGGCTTCGCTTGAGCCCCTTTGGAAACTCGTCCGTGCCTACCCTAATCAGTGCCTCGCCGCGCGAGCCGATGGGCTATCCGGACAACCCCGTGATTGTGTCGTGGACGAATACGATCCGAGACCCTTCCGCCCGCCGCCGCGCAGTTCGAGCTCATGTCGACTCATCCCCACTTGAACGCCGGCTTCGTGGCGGGCACCGCGAGCGCCATGATGCGCTATCTCAAGGAGGCAGATCACCTGCTCAATTCCCCCGCGCTGCACGGCGTCGGACCTTGGGGCGATCAAGTCGCGATCAATGTCTACTGCCACTCGCATCCGTCGGCGTGGATCGAAGTCCCCGACTGCTGGAATTACTCCCTGGCCGGCCGCAGCGCGGCACTTACCGCCGGTTCCCGAACGGATGCATCGAGTCGGTAAACGGCTCGGCGGTTCATGTCGTCCACGGCAACGCGGGAACACTCGGTCGGTCCGCATTCCCGTTCCTGCTCTAACGCCGCGCCGATCCGAGGTTGGCGCGTTTTGGTGTTGCGCTATTCACACGCTCCGAGCAGGCTCGCGCAACACCAAAACCGGCGCGCCGGGGGCTCGCTGGCTGTCGCCAACTCGACCCGAGCCACCCAGCTCTTCTCACCTGCGAAGATGGTGAAGATGCGCCATGGGTAATTTTGCCGGCCGATCCGGCCCAGGAATCACGCAGTCGGCGTTGTCCCGTTCATGGGCCGGCCGAAGAAGCCCATGCCGCCGCCCGTGGGCATCGTCGGCCCGCCGGCCTGGGCAATCGCCGCCTCGTCCGCGGCGATCTTGGCCTGGAGCGTCGGGTCGATCGTCCTTAGATCGGTCTGATAGGTAGCGTGAAGGACCCGTCGTTGCCGACCGGAATTCCTTTCGCGGTCAGATGATTTGACGAAGTTTCACATGGGATCGACCGCGCAGAAGAGGCGCGCTTCGCTATTCATCGACCGGCAGGGGGTCGCGACTTGACTCCTTCTCAGCTACGCGAGCGACGCCAGGAAGATGTTCTTTGCTCCTTTAGCGCCCAGTGTAAACGGTCCGAACTTGGCGGGCGGCGTGTCCTCGCCGACAATGTAGACTTGGCCGGTCACGATGTCGAATGCGATGCTCGCGGCCGCGTCGGGCCCTGTTCCTCCACCTGCGTCGGACCAGATGGCCAGACCGGTGGCCGGGTTGAGCTTCGCGGCGAAGACGTCGGTGCTCCCCGCGCTGGTCAGTACGCCCGAGCCGAAATTGATCTTGCCTCCGAAAGCCCCCGTGACGTACGGATCGCCGGATGTGTCTACCGCGACGGAGAGCGCTGCGGCCGGCTTGCTCGCCACGAAGTCGCGTGACCAGATCTTGCCGAGAGTGCTCTCGGAGAGCTTGGCAACCAGGGCCCCCTTGCTTATTCCCGTGACATAAAGGTGGCCCAGACCGTCAACAACGATACCAGTGCCCGCGCTGTTCGGCGAGGAGCCCAAGGGCGTCGCCGAGTTCACGAACGCGCCGCCGGACCCATACTCTCCGACCAGTAACGCCGACGTGGATGGCGACGAAGTGCTCAGCATGCCGACGGCGAAGATACCGCCCGTGGCGGGATCGACCGTGATGCCAGCGCCTGACGCGAAGTCGTTGAATGGGATCGGCAGCGCCCTGCCCCAGACCGGGTTGCCCGCCTCGGTGAGCTGACCAACAAACAGGTCGCTCGAGCCGGGGCTCATCACCTGGTTGTTGAAGGTGATCGTGCCGGAGATCGTTCCGGTGATGTCCAGCAAAGAGCCGGGCGCCACAAAAATCGGCTGGGCCGTGATGCCGGTGCCCTCGCTGCCCGCGTTGTTGGGTCCCCCGAAGATGTCGGTCCAGTAGATCGCGCCGGTGCCGCTGTTGAGCTGTGCCACGACGATTGACGACACAATGCCCGTCCCGCTCAGGCTGCCGACGATATCCACGCGGCCCAGACCATCGATCACGATGCCGTTGCCCTGGTATTCCGACAGCGGGCTGCCGGGGTCGATCGCCTTGGCCCATTGCCAGACCCCCTTGTTCGAGAACTTCGCCACGAAGATGGCGGAGGTCGTCGCGCTTGTGATCTTGTGACTGCCGAAAGTTGCCACACTGCCCTTGTTGCCGAAGGTGCCGACCTCGTAGACGTTGCCCGCCGAGTCGGTGGCGACGCCCCGGACAGTGAAGACCGCGCCGGTCGCTCCTGATCCGGTCGCGGAGAGGAAATTCGAGAGCAACTGCCGTCCCTCCAGGACCTCGCAATTGAGTTGGTGTCTGCGCTGGCGTGCACGGGTCATCGGCCCGCTCCTTTCGTCGGTTCCGAGGCGATTCCCGGGCGTCCCGGCACCGCGCCAACCACGTGGCGCTGGCCGCACCGAAACACCCCGGGGCGTGCCCACCTTCCGTTTCGCCACGCGATCGGTGGGCCGCCTCTACAGGTTCCATCCCGTTTGCAGCGCCGACCGGACACAATCTTGGAAGACGGCGATCGAGGCCGGAGAAAACCGGACCAAGGATCACCCGGAAATAAAGCAACGGCATGGGTTTCCTTACCGGCGGCACGATCCCAAGGCGCTGCGCGAAAATCGTCCAGCCATCCGCGATTAAGGCCGACCTGACGACATCGTGATAGAAATTCCGCGCCGGCATGATCTGCCTCGGACAATCGCTTTGGGCATGGACGTTGCCGACATCTCAATTCTAGAGTCATCCCGCTTTCCTGCGAAGCGCGGCGGCTCGGACCTCACGCGCGGCACGCTTTGGTAGATCGCCGGGCGATAACGGGGCTTCGGGATGGCCTTGCCCGCGGCGCGCGCCGTCTCGATCCAGGCTGCCTTGGCTTTCTCGAGCTCCGAGAGCGCCTCCGCAGGGGTCCGGCCAAAGGCCGAGCAGTACCGCAGGTCGGGGATGTCGGATAGTTTGTGCGGGTTCATGGCGGTCCCGACAGAAACACTCCGTGCGACTGGTCCGATTCTAGTCTTGATCCGCCTTTTTTAGAAGGGAGCCAACCTCTCGCCAGAATGCTTGCCACGCCTTGCGCTCGGGTTCAGGCAGCTTGGCCAGCTCCTTGTCGTCCCGGACGCACGCCAGATCGCGGTGGTGCGTCATGATCTCCAGCGTCTTGCGGGCGATCGCACGTTTCGGCGGGTCACCAGTTACGGCCGGGATCGGGATCGGCCCCGCGGCGGCCGGCGTGGTTGGAGCGATGATTCCGGCACAAGCGTTCTTCTCGGCGCGGAGCCACTCGAGGCTCTGGGCGCGCCACCGTGCGCGTTCGGCATCGTCGAGCCGGATGTCATCCTTCGCAACCTGGGAATTGGTACCGGCTCGTGCGGCGGCGAGCGCGGCATGCAGGCGGTGCTGTGCAACCAAATCGTCGGCGAGCGCGGGCTTGGCGTGGAACCCGTCGCGGTAAAATCGAGACGCCGCGGCGAACCGTTTCGTCACTCGGCAAAGCTCGGCGACGTCGAGCCGGCCTTCGGCGCTGGCGGGTACGTCTTGCCCGCGCACGATTGCGTCAAGCCGCCCTTCGAGTGCCGCGAGTCGTTCGGCATAGCGGAGGTGCCGGTCGGCGTAGGAATCGAGTTCTGCTTGCAGGGGAAGCGCTTCGCGGAAAACGGCGAGCGCCGCCCTCAACTCGCCCCGCACCAGGTGTACTTGGCCGAGGGCGTCCACGAAAGAAGCGTCCTTGGGCAGAGCGCGCAAGCTTCGCGCACCTCGTGAAGTGCTGAGTCGAGATCGCCAATCTCCGCGAGGGAGGCGCCGAAGGTGCAGTGGGCAGAAGCATCCGTTGGTTTGAACCGGACGGCTTCGCGGTACAGGCCGATTGCCTCGTACAACTTACCCTCCCGATAAAGACCCCAGCCGATGCTCCCGAACGGGTCGCTGGACGGCGCAATGCGGATGGCCTCGCGCATTTCCTTCACGGCATCGTCCCACCTGCCTCGATCAAGGAGTGCCTCCGCATAATCTTGGTGAGATTGAGCGTCGTTAGGATTGCGGCGGATCGCCTCGCCGTGGAAGGAAATCTCCTTGTCGGACTCGATCTTGGCCTGATCGGGCTTGCCGTGTTGCCTCAAGACGTTGGCATAGAGACCGTGAACCTTCGGGAAGTCTGGCTTGAGCCCGATCACATTGAGGTAAACGGCTCGCTCTTCCTCTAGCTTCCCTTGCGACCGGAAGATCTCGCCGAGATGAGCGATCACGAACAGATCGTCCGGGCGTGACTTGATGCGATCTCGATAAACGGCGATCAGTTCCTCGGCTTGACCCGTCGCGTCGAGGAACCCGGCGACGACAGTCGGATCGATGGTGTTAATGGAATCCGTCATCAAGTACGCCTGGCGAAATTCCGCGAAGGCCGCGCGACGGTCCCCTTGCGTCTGTAGCACCCAGCCGAGGAAGACCTTGATAAGCCCGTTTTTTGGTTCGATGCGTAAGGCTTCGCGGAGTTCGGAAGCGGCATCACCAAGTCGGCCAATCTGGAACAGATGACCTGCAAATTCCTGGCGAAGGCCCCAATCTTGCGGCCGGAGTCTACATGCTTGCCGATATTCGACGATTGCCTCGTCGAGCTTACTTTCTGAATGGACTAGTACTTCCGCAAGACGACGATGGATCGATGGGTCATCCGGATTCAGCCGGCCCGCGTTCCTGAGCGCGGTAATCACCTCATCAGTAACGGTCAAGAAATAGGGCGTTGTGCTGAGAACCCGGCAATTGCCAGGATAAAGAAAAAACCAGACTCGACCCAATCCTCGGGAAAATTGCTCATGCGACGAAGCTTTCTCGAATATCGCGTCAATCTCCGCGCGATCCTCATTGGTAACCATGCCGAAACTACCCGAGGCAAACTGCAGAGGTTTTGGATCAGTCGAAGCCAACAGGGCCGCCGCCAATTCCACGTGCGCCCAGGGATTTCCGGGACGTAGCGAAACGGCGGATGATGCGAACCGGACCCTTTCCTTCCCGGGGGAATCGACACCGACTCCATGGTCGTCGCTCGACCTTGCGAGTTTGAAGCAGGTCCAGAAGTCGTCCGGGCGCAGGTTCCATGCGCGCTTCATGACTCTTGCGGCGAGCGAATTGTCGTTTTGAGCCTCCAGCAACTGAGCGAGAAGAAGGACGCTCCTTGCCGGTTGCCCCGCGAGCGCTTTCTGGTCGCCAGCCAAACGCTCTAGCGCCTTGAGATCATTGCCGCCTACCAAGCCGCGGAGCGAGGTTCGCCATGGATCCGGGTCAACGGCGCACGAGATGGCAATCAACCTCCGCCAGGAGTCATTTTCGGGTTTGCGGCTTTGCGGGTTGATCAAGGCTGTGTAGCGGATCTGCGCCCACTCGTCGAGGAAGAACGCCAGCTCCATGGGGTTCGAGTGTTCCCTGAGCCGCCGGCCGGCTTTTGCGGGGTCGAGGATGTCGACGTCGATTTCGAACTCTCGGAACGCCGCTGAGTAGGCGATGTCCGTGTCCTGCGGTATCCAATCGCTTTTTTCAAAACGATCAAGACGGATGCGTTGGAGTCGTTCGATGAACTTGCGGTCTCGATCGGCCTCGTCGCTGCGGTGCTGGGCGTCGGCCTGCTCGCGCTTTAGGTCTGCGAGCAACTGGTTCACCCGGCCAGCGAGTATTGTATTGGGCTCGCCGGTCACCAGGAGTGTGTGCAGGTTCTTCGCCGCCGCGAGAGCTTCCGCCCATTTCGATAGGTCGCCGATGGCCGCGGCCTTCGCCTCGCCTCGGAACAGATTCACCTGGTCCATGGCCTCGGTGACAATCCGCTCCGTTTCCGCTCGGCGGGCGGCCCTGAGCCGGCCGAGGTAGCTAAAGCCTCCGGCTCCCAGCACGATCAACCCGACCAGCGACGCCGCCAAGGCGACGGTCAAACGCAGCCGGTCGCGTTCAACACGAATGCGCCGGGTGGCCTCCTCCGAACGCGCTTGCTCCTCGGCACGTGCGATCTCGGCGAGTCTCAGGCGATCCTGAACGCTCGCCTGATAGCCGTTGATTCGCGCGGCCACGAGGCCCGCGTGGCGCGGGCGGTCTTCGAGTTCGGGGGCCAGGCAGTCCCTGGTCAAGGCGATCAGCTCGACATCGCTGCCGCTTGCCTCCAGGCGCTCAAGCGCGTCGCTCAATTCGCCGCGCGATGCCTTGCGTTGAATCTCACCCGACGACCGCCCTACAAAGGCCGGTTCGCCGGTGAGGATTTCGCACAGGACCGAGCCCAGTGCGAAGACATCGCATCGCTCATCGAGTCGATCCACCTCGCCGCGGGCCTGTTCGGGGGCCATGTACGACGGCGTGCCCATCACACTGCCGGCCCTCGACAGGTCCGAATCCGAGTCGCCTCCGCTGCGAGCGGTGGCAATGACAGTCCCGTGCTCCCGCGTCTTGCCGGCCGAGGCGTCGTCGGCCGCGCCTCCTTGGGGCAAGACCTTGGCCAGGCCCCAGTCCATCACCTGCACCTCGCCGAACGAGCCGACCATGATGTTCGAGGGCTTCAGGTCGCGGTGGATCACGCCGCGGGCGTGCGCGTAAGCGACGGTCTGCGCGACTTGCTCGAAGATGGCCAGGAAGCGGGGGAGATCGCTGGCGAGCCCGGTCCCGTCAGCGCCCGGAGTGCCGCGTGGGGAACTCGGGGCGCTCGACGCGACCCCGCTCGCCGGCGCGCGAATCTTCGGCGAGCCCGGTCGCGTCAGCGCCGGGAGTCCGGCGTGGTGCACTCGGGGCGCTTACGCGACCCCGCTCGCCGGCGCGAATCTTCGGCGAGCCCGGTCGCGTCAGCGCCGGGAGTCCCTCGGCGCGCACTCGGGCGCTTACGCGACCCCGCTCGCCCAAGAGGGTCGCCAGCGTCCGCCCCTTGACCAGTTTCATCGCGAAATACGGTCGCCGGTCGGCGAAGGCGCCTAGCTCGTAAATCGGCACAATCCCCGGATGCTGCAACTGGCCGCCGATCTGCGCTTCCTCGATGAACCGGCGGATCAGTTCCGGCTTGTCCTTGTGCGACTCGAGCAACACCTTGACCGCCAGGTCGCGGCCGAGGTCCGGGTCTCGGCCCTTCAAGATCGCCCCCATGCCGCCGCGGGCAATCTCACCGAGCAGTTGCAGCCGCCCGGGGCGGTCGCCTCCTGCGGGCATCTCGGAAGAGCCCGGCTGGACCAATGGCCCCGGGCCGGACCCGATCTCAGAGTCGCGCAGCAGCACCCTCGGCAAGCCGCCGATCGATTGATCCAGTGTGGCCAGCATGCTCGATACCGCGGGAGTCGCCTTTAATAGCGCCCCTGTGTCAACCACCGAGCCGTCGCCGACCAATCCTTCTTGAAGCAGGCAGACCGGACAGAGACCATTGAGGGCCTCGTTCGGCAAGACGTTTCCGCATCCCCGACAGCGGTTTTCGGCGTTCATGGTCGATCCTCTTTGGCGTTGATCATCTTCCCCTATTACGGGGAGGGGAAACAGTAGTCGCGACAGAGCTCTTCCAGCGCGGCCCGTGCGCCAGGATCGGCCGGATCAAAAGCGCGAGCAACTCGGCTCCAGCACGTTGTCAGGAAACGGGCCGCCACGTTTGCCTCCCTTCAGGCCTTGACTCAACCAGACCGCCATCCTACTCTTAGTGTACGGAGCAATTTGAATCTCCGCATTCCCGTACTGCGACCCGGATTCAGGGTCGTGACCAGTTCGCCCCCTCTTGCCCCGCGCCGCCTCGATGGGCTTAAATCGGCGCACTCCCTTCATGCCCGATGAACGCACTCGCCGCCAGATCGCCTTTCTGGCTGCCCAGATGATGTATCACCGGACCGAGACCGAGTATTTCACTGCCAAGAGGAAGGCCGCGCACCAGCTTCGGGTGGAATATCGCCATCGGCCGGCCGACTTGCCCAGTAACAAGGAAATCCGCGACCAGATTCAGGCCATGGCGCGCATGCATGAAGGGCCCAAGCGCCTCGAGAAGCTGCGCGACATGCGTCTCGACGCCTTGAGGCTCATGAGGCTCTTGGCTCGATTCCGGCCCCGGTTGATCGGCAGCGTCCGCACCGGCCACGTCCGCAAGGGGTCCGACATCGACATCCACATTTTCTGCGACAGTCTCGCACTCGTGACCGACACGCTCGACGAGCTCGGCGTGCAATACGACGTGGAGCACAAGCGGATCATCAAACACGGCGAGGAGCGGAGCTTCACCCACATCCACGTTTTCGACACTCATAACTTCGAGCTCACGCTCTACCCAGGCGACAAGGTGCATTATGTCTTCAAGAGCTCGATCACGGGCAAGGCGATCGAGCGGGCCTCGATCGCCGAGCTCGAGGCACTGTTACGTGAGGAATATCCCGAAATCGACCTGGAAAGCGAGGTCGAGCAAACCCTCGACAAGATCGACCCGAGGCTGCTCTTCCGGATGTTGCTCGAGCCGCTTGAAGGGGTGAAGCAGAGCCGCAAATACCATCCCGAGGGAGACACGCTCTACCACAGCCTCCAGGTGTTTGAGCTGGCGCGGCTGGAGCGGCCCTATGACGAGGAGTTTCTCCTGGCGGCCCTGTTGCATGACGTCGGCAAGGCCATCGATCCCTCGGACCATGTCGGCGCGGCACTCCAGGCGCTCGAAGGCGCGATCTCCGAGCGGACCGCCTGGCTGATCGAACATCATATGGACGCGCAGGCGATGCGCGCCGGGACACTCGGCGCCAAGGCCCGCGCCCGCCTGCAAAACTCCGAGAATTACGACGATTTGATGCTCCTGGCCGAGCTCGATCGCCGCGGCCGGGTGCCCGGTGCGGCGGTCGCCGAGCTCGATGAGGTGCTCGAATTGCTCGGCGAGCTCGCCGAGCAAAGCAAGGATGAGGGATGAGGGATGAGGGATGAAGGATGAAGGATGAACGAGGGGCCTGTCCTATCCGCATTTCCGATTCAGCCTTTATCCTTTGGCCTTCATCCTTTCTGGCCGCGCCACGTGAGGGGCGGGGACTGGCTCGGCCCAATGGGTGGTCACTGCGCGTTCACCGACGCGGCGAACGAGTCCGGTCGTCGAGTGTCCCTCGACCAGCGGTACCAGGACCAGCGTGCCGCCGGCGCTTTCCACCTCGGCCCGGCCGACAACCTCGTCGGGCCGATAATCGCCGCCCTTGACCAGGACGTCGGGACCGATCAGCGAAATCAGTTCGAGCGGGGTGTCTTCCTCGAAGATCGTGACGGCGTCGACGGCCTCGAGAGCGCTTAAAACCTCGGCCCGGGCGGAAGCAGGGTTGAGCGGCCGCGCTGGCCCCTTGAGTCGGCGGACGCTGGCGTCGGAATTGATACCGACGACGAGGAAATCGCCGAGAGCCGCGGCCTGCCGCAAGAGTTTCACGTGGCCGGGATGCAACAGGTCGAAGCAGCCGTTGGTGAAGACAATCCTCTGGCCGATGCGGCGGCGGCGGCGAACCTCGGCGACCACGTGTTCGCGCTCGAGAACCTTGGAGCCCTCGGGGCGTTCGTGAGCGACCAGGTCTTGAAGGATCTCCTCGCGGGTGAGCAGAGCGACGCCGAACTTCTCGACTTCCAGTCCGCCGGCGATGTTGCCCAGAGCACCCGCTTCGTCGTAGTCGGCACCGCTGGCGAGGCAAAGCCCCACGACTGCCAGCACCATGTCGCCGGCGCCGGTGATGTCATAAACCTGGCGGGGGCGGGTGGGCATCAGCTCGGCCCGGCCGTCGGAGCGCACAAGCGCCATCCCGTCGCGGTCAAGCGTGACCAGAACGGCCTCCATCGCGAGCGTCTCGACCAGGCGTTCGCCGACCTGCAGGGCATCCTGCGGACGTGCGATGGGAAGGCCGGTCGCAAGCTGTGCCTCCAGACGATTCGGAGTCATGCAGTGCACGCCGCGATAGCGGCTGTAATCGTTCGATCGGATCGGGTCGGCGACGATCTTGACACCCGCGGCCCTGGCCGCGGCCACAATGGCTTCGAGAAGGGTCCGCGTGCAGACACCCTTGTCGTAGTCCGAGATCAAGACGAGGTCGGCCCAGGCCATGGCCGCCGCGAGCTCGGAATGCAGCCGGGCTTCCACCATCGCTGAGATCGGGTCGCGAGTCTCGTAATCAACCCGGATCATCTGTTGCGGATGCCGGTCCTGCGCGCGGCCGACGTAGCGCTCTTTCAGAGTCGTCGGCCTGTCGTCGAGCTCCAGCACCAGTCGGTCGTCGATCGCCTGGTCGCAGAGCATCCGCCGCACCACGGCCGCCTCGGGATCGTTGCCGACCCCGCCGATAAGACGGACTTCGGCACCAAGAGCACGCAGCATGGTGGCCACGCTGGCCGCGCCGCCCAGCCGGTGTTCGCGGTGGTCGGCGCAAGAGGGGAACCGGCGCTTCCTGACTGATCCGCTCGGCAAGGCCCCAGATATACCGGTCGAGGATCAGATCGCCCACGACCAGGATCTGCGGGTTGCCCAGAGTTTCCACGCGCCGGATCAAGTCATGCATCACGACACCTCAGTAATGAGGAAGGATGAAGGATGAAGGATGAAGGATGAATCAAACACCAGAGGTCGCGCTTTGCCGGTTCGTCCTTCAGCCTTGGTTCGCGCGCCCATGTCACGATCGATGAAAGAATTCATTGAACTGACAAACGGCTAAGTGGAACTGCTCGTTAACAAGGCAGGCCGGCCGCCGCGTCCGATCCGTCCGATCCGACCGATCCGTCCGATCCGACGCGGCGGCCGGCGTGGCGATTCATGTCAAAAAGCTCAACCGTCCGCCCGACCAATTCTGCGGTCGCACGGAGCCGTGTGTCGGGTCGTTGAAAGAAAACCATCCGTTTCGCCTTTTCCAGTTCATCCTTCATCCTTCATCCTTCACCCTTAATCCTTTCTGAACCGCCAGGGTATCGACCTAAGCCGAACCGTCAAGCCAAGTTTGCGATTCTCAAACCGACTGGCATGGTAGACGAGTCCAGGCGCACGGTATGCTGGGAGGCGCATGACGGGGTGGATTGATGTTTTGGCCAGTCAGGCCCAGCGCGGGATCGCGGTGGCACCGCATGCGAACACTGAGCAATGAGATCCGGCAATTCACCACGACCATCCTGGTCGCGGAGGACGACGCCGATCTGAGGTCGCTTTACGCTAGTGGATTGCGGCGAGCCGGTCACGTCGTCTGGGAGGCGGCCGACGGCGCGGAGGTATTGAGTCTCGTTCGGACTCACTACCCCGAGCTTCTGCTGCTGGACATCTGGATGCCGGTCATGAATGGACTGGAGGTGCTGGAACATCTCGGGGGCAAAGCCGAGGCAGTCGGAATCAAGGTCGTCGTGCTTTCGCACCAGGACGATGCCGATACGAGGCTGGAAGGCTTCGCGCTGGGTGTCGAGGATTACTGGACCAAGGACCTCTCGCTGGACGAACTCTGCGCGAGTCCAGGAATTGCTGCGTCTGTGTGAGACCCCGCCGTGGAGACGCGAATAGGCCGGCGTTCCCAGGCCGGCGGCACATGCAAATTCACCGAGAATCTCCCTCGCCTCGCTTCCGCCAACAGACCGCCCCCGAAGGAAACAAGCTCGAACGATCCGCTATGTTGCACGAATACCAAGAGCGTCTCGACTATCTTTACGGCCGGCTGAATTACGAACGGTTGGGGATGCCGCGGGTTCCCGCCGAGCTTCGCCTGGGGCGAATGAGGCGATTGATGCGGCGGCTGGGCGACCCGCACCTCGACTTACCCATCATCCATATCGCCGGCACCAAGGGAAAGGGCTCGACGGCCGCCATGATGGCCAGCGCACTGGCCGCGTCCGGAGTGCGCACGGGGCTTTACTGCTCGCCTCACCTCCATCGCCTGGAAGAGCGTTTCACGGTCGAACGGCATCCCGGCTACTCCCGCCGAGTTGGTTGCTCTGGTCAACGAGGTTCGAGAATGCGTCGAACCGCCTCGAGATCGACGATCCTCGACTTGCCAATCGCGGCCCGACTTTCTTCGAGATCACCACGGCGATGGGCCTTCTTCACTTCGCCCGGCGCAAGGTTGGCGCGGTCGTCCTCGAAGTCGGCCTCGGCGGCCGGCTGGACTCGACGAACGTGGTTCACCCGGCCCTGTCGATCATCACGAGCATCTCTTTTGACCACATGAAGCAACTGGGCAATACCTTGACTTCAATCGCGCGCGAGAAGGCCGGAATTCTGAAGCGGAATCGGCCGGCAATCAACGGAGTCGCCGGCCAGGAGGCCAGGGACGCGATCCGTGCGGTGGCCCGCCAGCGTCGTTGTCGCTTACACGAAATAGGAACTGACTTCTGCTACGACAACCTTCTGCCGCCAAAACCGTTGAGCGGCCCGACTCAGGGGCGGGTGGCGGCGCGAACGTGGCGGACCGACTGGGGCACCCTGACCTTGCCGCTTCTAGGTTCCCACCAGGCCCACAACGGAGCGGTCGCTCTGGCAGGTCTCGACCTGCTCGGCGAGGTTCACCCCAACCTCGCCGTGGAGCGATCGGACGTCATCCGCGGCTTCGCCTCGCTGCGGTGGCCGGCCCGTGTCGAGGTCGTCGCCGAGCGCCCGTGGCTGGTCATCGACGGCTCGCACAATACCGCTTCGGCAATCGCGCTCGCCGAGACACTGCAATCATGCTTCCCGCCGACGCGCCGGACGCTGGTATTCGGCACCACGCGCGATAAGGATATCGAGGGGCAGCTTCGCGCGCTCTTGCCTCTTTTCGACGTGGTGATCGCCACTCGTTACGTGGAGAACCCGCGATCCGTCCCGCCTGAGCAAATCGTCACAGCCGCGTCGCAGTTGACCGACACATTCCTGTGGACGGCCCCCGAGCCGGGTGAGGCGCTCGCAATCGCGCGGGATTTAACCTCCACCGACGGACTGATCTGTGTCACCGGCTCGCTGTTCCTGGCGGCCGAAACTCGAGCGATCATCATGCCAAACCAGCGGTCGCCGGCCATTACAGGAACCGTCCGCTAGGAGAAGAACCGCTTCATTTCCGGCGGCGCGCCGGTTCTTCGCCGCCGGACCATCCTGAGGGAACTGAGCATGCCCAACGCATTCTGGCTTCGCATCGGGGCGATCTGGGGATTTCTCGCCGTGGCGATGGGTGCCTTCGGCGCCCACGGGCTTCAGGACCGATTCCGCACGCTCGGCGACCTGCCGGGGGGGCTCGGCACCGAGCGGCTCGAGGCTAACTTCCACACGGCAGCGCAGTACCACATGTACTGCGCATTGGCACTGCTTGTCGTCGGTCTCCTGGCCGTGACGGGCCGCCAGAGCCCGACTCTCCAGGTCGCGGGCTGGTCGCTCCTCCTGGGCTCTCTGATCTTTTCGGGGAGCCTCTACATCCTGTGCGTCACGGGACTGCGCTGGCTGGGAGCCATCACGCCGATCGGGGGTGTCGCCATCCTGGCGGGTTGGCTCGCGCTGGCCCTGGCGGCGGGATCGATGGCGATTGAGCCGCCAGGTCAGTTGCCAGGATGACCTTGGTTTCAGCACCCGGCGTTTGTCAGTTATTCCCCGGAACTAGCGACATGCCGCCGTTCAATGAACCCGGTAGCGGGCTGGCCACACCTCGGCCGTTCGTGAATGGCCCCGAGGAGATCCCACCGGCTTGAATGGTCGGTGCATACGGATTGCCAATGCCGGTGCCGATGCTGTTGCTGGCCGAGGGGCCTGGAATCGTTGTGCTCGACACCGGGGCTGGCGGCGGCGGCGCGACGTAGTGATAATCCTGGCTCGAAGCCATCGTCGGCGAGCTTAATGACGACGCCGACACCGTTCCAATCGTGTTCAGCGTGGACGGGACGGTCGCGTCGCCAACCGTAGTCAGGCTGACGCTGGCGATCGTCGTCGGGGCCCCATTGTAGGTCTCGGAGGAATTCGCGCCGGAGCCGATCTGAATCGTGAGTGAGGAGCCGCCTGCCGACGTCGCGCCACCGGCGAAACTGGCTATGCCCGTGAGATTGCCAGGCCGCATGCTCGAAATTCCGCCCTGTCCCGTAACGAAGAACCCCGATGGAATGGGCGCTCCGCTTACACTGGCTGCCGAGCCTCCGCTCGGCCCGCTGCTGCCCAACGACCCCGCCCCTGACGAACTGGCACCAGGAAACGGCGTCAAAAGCACCAACCCACTTGTCGTCGGCACGACCGTTCCCAAATTGGCGATCGCGAGCAGGCAACGCTCCTCAAGCATGCACTCAACCAAATCAGGTCGGAAGACCAGTCGTTCATTCATGTTAGATGCCCACGCTCTTGACCAAATCGATCCAGGACCCACTCCCACTCCGCCCCGGACTGACCAGTCAGTCAGTTCAACTACAGTATTGTAATACCGGCGATCCCGGCAGACAAGAATCTTGTTGGCGACTTTTTCCGGATGGGTGAATCTCTGACGGCTGCGACTGCTGTACGATCAGGAGGCAAGGTTGTTCTCCCCCTGTGTGCGCATCCGCCGGCGTTCCCGGTGTTGGCGGAGGGCGAAGGCGGCCGCGGCGAGTGCCATCACGGCCCATGAGGCTGGCTCTGGAGCAGTGGTGAACGGTTCGGGGGAGACCCCGTCCGGAGTGAGGAGCAGCGTGTGATCCGGCCCGCCGGTCGCGATCGGCTGACCTTGCAATAAAAGCTGGCCGTTATCAGCAATCGCGATCGGTTGGACGTTCAAGTAGTTACCGCTCAGGTTCCCGAGCTGGATAGATGTCTGGGTATTGATGTTGTATACGAACGGCCCGGATTGCCACGAATTCGGTCCGTATTGCACGAATCCAAGCACCTGGTTGAGATTGTTGATGCCCGCGATCGAAATGCCGAGTTGTTGCGCAGATGCCTGGTTGGGCAGCGCAGATCCATCGAAGTCGGTCGGTCCCGAGAACATCCTGACGGGAGCACCCCATGATCCATTGGTTTGCTTTTGAACGTAATAAGCGTCACCGGCATACCAGTGGCCGTTGACGCCGGTCACCTCCAGAACGGCCGCGATCCCGTTGGCGTTCATGACTGAGCTCTGGATGTACGCAAAGGCATTGGCGGGATTGCCATAGGTATCGGGACTATAGGTCGGTGGGGGATCGATCAGCGGGATATTCGGAAGAACGCCTCCGCTGGAGCCCGAGCCTGCGCTCTGCGGAAACGGGTAAGCCGTGCTGCCGCCGGGCGCGATGACGATCCCGCTGCCGCTCGCGTCAGTCGAAAATGCCGGCGACCCTGCGCCGAGATCGGTAACCGTATAACCCTGTACGGTAATCGGGTCAGCCCGGGCCGTTGTGCTCGCAACGCCGACGAAAACGGCTGCGGCCACCGGGCAAGAGAGCCTCGAGGTGCAAATCCTTGGCATGGTAGCCGCCCCCCCTGGCGGTGTCGTCGCGATCGGAGGTCGATCAATCCGCACGCAAGCGGGTCGCATGATAGTGGGCTTATTCCCGTTGGTCAATTCGTGTTCCAAACCGAATGGTCTCGACTCAACTTCTAAGAGTCAGGAATTTAGCTCTCTGCCTGCCTTGCCTCTTTTACCTGAAGCCGAACGTTGGCAAGATATTCGGCAAGACTGACGTCGTGAATCGGTTCTGAAGATCTGGCCGAAATGGCGAAACTTGATTCGAGACAGGAGCAGCAAGTGGTTCCGAAGTTGATTGTGGAATTCATCGGCACGTTCTTCCTGGTCTTCACGGTGGGGCAGACCGTGAAGGGGCCGGACGGCGCCGGTCCGCTGGCGGCGCTGGCAATCGGCTCATCGCTCATGGTCATGATCTATGCGGGTGGTCATTTCTCGGGTGGACATTACAACCCAGCCGTGACACTCGGGGTAACGCTACGGGGCAAGCTGCCGAGAGCCGAGGCCGGACCGTACATGGTTGCGCAATTGCTGGGCGGACTCGTCGCGGCTGGACTGGTCCTCTTCATCAAGTCAACCGGACCGGTCGTGACGACGCCCAGCGGACCAGAGACCTATAACGCCGTCGCCTGGTTCGTCGCGGAGTTTCTGTTCACGTTCGCGCTGGTCTACGTCGTCCTGAATTCGGCAACCGCCAAGGGAACGGAGGGCAACTCGTTCTATGGGCTGGCAATCGGGTTCACAGTGGTGGTCGGTGCATTCGCCGTTGGACCGGTCTCCGGTGGCGCGTTCAACCCGGCGGTAGGCGTCGGTGCCACGGTGATGGGGCTAGCCACGCTCCCCAAGCTCCTTGTCTACTTGATTGCCGAACTCGCCGCCGGGGCCGCGGCTGGGCTGCTCTTCAAAGCGCTGGATATGGGCGGGGACAAAAGCGCGGCGTGACGCCAGGCGACCGACAGAAATGTGTGCGGTCTCCTCCAGCTTGTTCCGATTTCATTATGGCCTGCATGGCCGTGCCACCGGGGGGCTGACTTGTCCGAGGCTGGCGGCGAAACGGAACAGGACGAACGGATGATGCGCCGGGCGCTCGAGCTGGCGCGGGAGGCGCGAAACCAGGGCGAAGTGCCCGTGGGTGCGGTGGTCGCGCGTCGAGGCGTCGTGATTGCACAGGCTTACAACCTGAGGGAGACGCTTCACGACCCGACCGCCCACGCCGAACGGCTTGCCCTGGCCTGGGCTGGCCAGGCGATCGGTTCCTGGCGCCTGGACGAGTGTGTGCTTTTTGTCACGCTCGAGCCGTGCGCCATGTGCGCCGGCGCGATCGTCCTGAGCCGGATCCAGCGACTGGTCTACGGCGCGACCGACCCCAAGGCCGGCGCCTGCGCAAGCCTGTATCGACTGGTCTCGGACCCACGATTCAACCATCAAGCCCACATCACCGCCGGCGTCCTGGCCGCCGAATGCGGCGAAATCCTCACGGAATTCTTCCAGGAACGGCGCGGTTTTCGTAAGATCGAGGCGGCCGAATGAGCCAGGCTCGGCCGCCGTTCTGTCACGGGAGGGGTGCCTGAGTGGTTGAAAGGGCCGGTCTCGAAAACCGGTGTACCGTTTCACGGTACCGTGGGTTCGAATCCCACCTCCTCCGCTTGCGGTCCTGGCGTCCCATCCCGAATGGCGAGATTGGCCCGCACGACCGCCGGATTCGATGCAGAAGTACCGCTCGCCGCAATCGCCAGGACCAAAACCCAGATCCGACGAGGTTGTCAACCGTGCGGGCGACGATGGCCGGCGGGAAAGCTCATCGCACGCTCTCCCCAAATGCGATTCAGGCTCAAGACGCGCCTACCGATACTCAAGCTTGACGTTCTTGAAAGGAAGTCGAGAAACCGACCGCGCTCGTTGATCGGCTCAAACGGAGCCGTCATCACCCTGACGGCTGGACACGGCAGGGAGCCGGGACAGGCTCCAGAGCCTCCGAGCACGATGCCGCCGACAGATCACTGTGCCGCCGGTTTCGGTTCGCCGGCCGAACCGGTCATGGATCGACTGGAGCCAAGACAGCATGCCAGGTCGGGCCTTGGTGATCGGACTTCTGGCGGCCGTTGGCTTGACCGCCAACGTCCAGGGCCAGATCCGGGGACCGTCCGAGCTGCCGCCACAACTCGTGGGCGTCTGGGAGATCAGCCTGTGCGTCGGTGACACCCATGCCTGGATTCGCTTCGAAAACGTGGAGACCGGCGAGGTGCATACGTGCGGGCGCTACGGCAAAGGCTTCGGCGGGATCACGGATAAGCTCTCGGGCATGTCCATCTGGCCGCCAGCCCCCGTGGGCGGCGTCCTCTGGGACATGGACCTCTTGTATGAACAGGGCATCCGCTCGGACAAGCGCGTGCTGCGTCTGGTTCGCGTCTCGAATCCCGTGGTCTATCGCGGTTCCTGGAACGGGTACCACCACTTTGGCGTGCGAATGAACTGTGCGACCTATGCTCGTGATGCGTGGTATTTCTACACGGGAGAGTACTATCATCTGCCCGCGATCGCCTCGCCGGATGCCCTGGCGACCCAGGTCAAGCGTCGGCCGCTCTTCGGTGGCCGGCTGGCGCCCCTGGGCCTGTTGCATGCCGCGCGCTGGCGGTTCCACTCTTGATACGGCCGTTCAACGAGTGCGATCGGATTGCGAGCCGGTCTCCGTTCGACCCGGAATAAGCCAGGGTTCCGCTCGCGGGTTCCCATTCAGGCCGACGCGCGGGTCTGTCGCGGGCCATCAAGGTCTGAGACAATCTGAGGATATGCCGCAGCGCGGCCGCCGGCGTGGCCCGCCGCCTGGAAACTGCTCGAGAACCCGTGGGAAGCTGGCGTGACCGCGACAATCCTCGATGGACGAGCCCTGGCACAGGAGATCCGCCGCGAGGTGGCCGCAGACGTCGCCTTGCTGTCGGCACGGTCGAACCTGGTTCCAGGCTTGGCGGTGGTCCTGGCGGGCGAAGATCCGGCGAGCCAGGTGTACGTGCGGAACAAGGAAAACGCCTGCAAGGCGGCCGGCATGCGCGGAACCGTGGTGCGGCTTCCCCACGAAGTGCGAGAGCCCGAACTGCTCGCCGCGATCGACCGGCTCAACGCGGATCGTGCGGTGCACGGAATCCTGGTCCAGTTGCCTATACCCGGTCATATCGAGGAGCGCGCGGTGATCGAGCGCGTCGCGCCTCAAAAGGACGTCGACGGATTTCATCCGTTCAATCTTGGCCTGCTGGCCCGGGGAACGCCTCGATTCGTCCCATGCACGCCGCTGGGCATCCGCGAGCTCCTCGCTCACGGCGGCATCGAAACCCGCGGAATGCATGCGGTCGTCCTGGGCCGCTCCCAGATCGTGGGCAAACCCATGGCCCTGCTCTTCTTGCAAAAGGGTCAGGGGGGAGACGCGACCGTCACGGTCTGCCATACAGCGACCCGCGACGCGGCCGCACTGGCGCGCCAGGCCGACCTGCTGGTCGTCGCCATGGGACAGCCGGAACGGGTCACGGCCGACTGGATCAAGCCGGGCGCGATCGTGATCGACGTCGGTATCCACAGGCGCGACGATGGCCGCCTGTGCGGCGATGTCCACTTTCCAAGCGCCGCCTTGGTCGCTGCGAGAATCACTCCCGTGCCGGGGGGCGTCGGGCCGATGACAATCGCGATGCTTTTGCGAAACACGGTCCAGGCCGCGCGCATGTGCCTGGAATCGGCTGGTCCTCACCACGAGACGCAGTGATCCACTCAGGGCGACGATCATGATCAAGCTGGGCATTTGCAACGAGATGTTCGAAGGCTGGGACCTGGCCGGAGTGTGCCAGTTTGTCAAGGAGACTGGCTATGACGGCCTGGAGATCGCGCCCTTCACGCTGGCACCCCTGGTCACCGACCTCGCGCCGGCGAAACGCCGGGAGGCCAGGACGATCGTGCACGACGCCGGGCTCGAGACCATCGGCCTGCACTGGCTGCTAGCCAGGACGGAAGGGTTCCATCTGACCTCTCCCGAACCGGCCGTTCGCAGGGCGACCGGCGAATACCTTGTCGCGCTGGCCGAGGCCGCCCTCGACCTCGGGGGCGGTCTGCTCGTACTGGGCTCGCCCAAGCAGCGCAGCCTCTTACGGGGTGTCAGCTACGACCAGGCGATCGGATACGCCCTGGACGTCTTGGACCGCGCCATGCCCCGGATCGGCGCCATGGGAATCGATCTGTGCCTCGAGCCGCTGGCACCCAGTGAGACGGACTTCATCAATACGTGTTCTCAGGCGATCGAGGTGATCGATCGCGTGGACAATCCGCACTTCAAATTGCACCTTGATGTGAAAGCCCAGAGCAGCGAAACGGGCGCATCGGTGGCCGAGCTGACCCGGCGCTACGCCCCGCTGGCCGGTCACTTCCACGCCCAGGATGTCAACCTGCGCGCTCCGGGTATGGGCGAAGTGGACTTCGGGCCGATCATGCAAGCATTGGTCGATGCGCACTACGATCGCTGGGTCTCGATCGAAGTGTTTGATTTTGCGCCCGGGGCCCAGGAGACGGCGCGACAGGGAATCGCGTGTTTGAAGCGCGCGCTGGCCGCAGCCGACGCTGCGGGCGGCGCTTGAGGCGAAATGCGACCGGCCTTGCGACGAGGCCGTTGGTGCTCTAATATACAACAGGCAGTGTTCGAGGGAACGAGCGACTCAAAAAGAGCTATCGCGACGTCGGCCCGCTGGTTGAAGGTCCGGGGGAGGTCTATATTTGCGGCGACTGCATCGAGCTGTGTCAGTCGATCCTCGATATAGAGCGGCGGAGCCGCGGCGAAAAGCTAGCATCTCACTGAAGATCGATGTAAGACCGTTTCGACAGCGAAGAAAGGATCGGGCATGCCATCGGGTAAGGACGGGACGGGCGGCGGTTCGGCGGGTGGTGGCGGCGGAAAACGAAACGGAGGTGGCAGCGTCAGCTCGGGAAACGCAGCTAGCCCGAAAAAGAACGCCTACTGTTCGTTCTGCCGCAAGAGCTACCGCGACGTGGGCCCGTTGGTCGAGGGGCCGGGGGACGTGTACATCTGCGGCGACTGCATCGAGCTGTGTCAGTCGATCCTCGATCAAGAGCGCCGCCGCCGAGGCGTTCCCAAGACCCTCTTCACCGACATTCCCACGCCGCGCGAAATCAAGGAACAGCTCGATGCCTACGTCATCGGCCAGGAGCGCGCCAAGAAGGTGCTGTCGGTGGCCGTCCACAACCACTACAAGCGGCTCGTGCATGGAGAGGACCCCGAGACCGAGGTCGAGCTTGACAAGTCGAATATCCTGCTGATCGGCCCGACCGGCTGTGGCAAGACCTTGCTCGCCCGGACGCTCGCCCGCGTCCTGAATGTTCCGTTTGCCATCGGCGACGCGACAACCCTGACCGAGGCCGGCTACGTCGGCGAGGACGTGGAGAATATCCTGCTCAAGCTGCTGCACGCCGCCGACTTCGATCTCGAGGCCGCTCAGCGAGGTATCGTCTATATCGATGAGATCGACAAGATCGGCAAGACGACGCACAATGTTTCGATCACTCGCGACGTCTCGGGCGAAGGGGTCCAGCAGGCCCTGCTCAAAATGCTCGAAGGGACGGTGGCCAACGTTCCGCCCCAGGGAGGCCGGAAGCATCCCGAGCAGCAATACATCCAGATGGATACGACCAACGTCCTGTTCATCTGCGGCGGCACATTTGTCGGCCTCGAGCACATCATCGCCCGCCGCACAGGACGCAAGACGATCGGCTTCGGCAGTCAGTCGCAGGCCGAGCAGCATACCGACCTGGGTGAACTTCTGGGTAAGGTCACTTCCGACGACTTGCTCGAATTCGGCATGATCCCCGAATTCATCGGCCGCCTGCCGGTGATCTGCCCCCTCATGCCGCTGGATATCAGTGCTCTGGTCCAGATCATGACCGAGCCGCGCAACGCCCTGGTCAAACAATACCGGCGGTTCTTCGACATGGAAGAGGCTGACGTCGAGTTCACCGGCGACGCCCTGCTCGAAATCGCCAAGATGGCCAAGGCCAAGGATACCGGCGCGCGGGCTGCGCTCGATCGTCGAGGACATCATGCTCGACATCATGTTCGAGCTGCCCGACCGGGCGGCCAAGGACAAAGGCAAGTTCGTGGTGACCGGCGAGGTCGTCCGCAAGGAAAAGAGCCTCTTTGATACGCCTCCACTTCCCATCGGCGGCTCACGGTCGCCCGGATCGGCCGCAGCCGCCGAGCGCGAGCGGAAGAAGGAAAGCGCTTAGGTCCGTCAAGATCCGCCCGTCGTCACCGGATTTCGCGCCAGCTTGCAAAGTAGATCCAGGCCGCGCTTCAGGGTCTGGTCGTCGACGGCGTAGGAAATGCGGAAGTGCGTGTCTCGGGTCGAGAACACATTGCCGGGAATGATCAGCAGATTGTTCTTGATCGCAACGGCCGCAAACTCGGTCGCAGTGCCCCAAGGGGCGCGCGGAAAGGCATAGAAAGCCCCTTCCGGACGACGAAGCTCAAACTCATCAGCGAGGGCGGCCGCGACCATGTCGCGCTTCCGGCGATAGGCGTCGATCTGGGCGGCGCGATCCTCGTCAAGGGCCGCAACACCGCCGTACTGGGCCATGCTCGGCGCACAGACGAAGCTGAACTGCTGGAGCTTGGCCATCTCCTGGATCAACCGGCTGGGCCCGTGTGCGAAGCCCAGCCGCCAGCCCGTCATGCCGAAGGTCTTGCTGAAGCCGTCGACGACCAGCACATCTTCATTCCAGCTTGCGGGTGAGGCAAACGGCCGGTCGTAGCAAAACGTCCGGTACACTTCGTCACTGATCAGCAGAACGCCGCGCTCCTGGCAGAGCTCGGCCAGGGCACGCATCTCGGCGGCTGTCGCCACGACGCCCGTCGGATTGACCGGGGTGTTGACAAGCACGCACTTGGTGCGCTCGGTCATCACCGCGGCGACCCGCGCCGCGTCGGGCCGAAAATCGGGATACGTGTCGACCAGGATTGATCGGCCGCCCGCCAGCGTCGCCAGGTGACGATACATCGCGAAATAAGGGTCGAAGACGATGACCTCGTCGCCGGGGTTGACCACGCAGCACAAGCCCAAGAGGAGCCCGCCCGAGGTCCCGGCAGTCACGAGCACCTGACGGTCGCCATGGTGAAAGTCTCGATCGACGGCCCGCTGGAGCTTGGTGCGCAGCTCGGGAATGCCCTGGGTGACGGTGTAGGCGTTGTGTCCCGCGTCGATGGCGCCCTTCGCCGCCGTCTTGACCGGCTCCGGCACGTCGAAATCGGGAAGCCCGATCGAAAGGTTGATCGGATCCGTCATCGCTTTGCTCAAGTCGAACGCCTTGCGGATGCCCGAGGCGTCGATGTCTCTCATCCGGTCCGCAATCCAGGCGTCGTTCACAAGGGGCTCGCCGTCGCCTAATGGTTTTGGATCAATAAGTGATAAGGCTGAAGACCTCACCCGGGTGAAGCTTGTCGCGACCGCCCAGGAAGGAGAGCTCGATCACGAAGGCGGTGGCCACGACCTCCGCGCCGGTCGATTGGACGAGGTCGCGACAGGCGCGCATCGTACCACCCGTCGCCAGAACATCGTCGATCAGAAGCACCCGCTGCCCGTTGCCGAAGGCGTCGGTGTGGACCTCGAGGGTGTCACTGCCGTATTCCAGTTGATACTCGAGCGCGATCGTGGCATAGGGGAGCTTGCCCGGCTTGCGGATCGGCACGAACCCGGCACCCATTTCCATCGCCAGGGCAGCGCCGAAGATGAAGCCGCGGGCCTCAGCCGCGCCGATAAGGTTGATGCCCCGGCCGGCATATCGCTCTTCCAGGAGCTTGATGGACCTCCGGAACGCCCCGGGATCGCTCAGGAGCGGGGTGATGTCCTTGAAGATGATCCCGGGCTTCGGAAAATCCGGGATGTCGCGGATGTAGTCTTGCAAATTGATCGTCGCCGGGCCGGGCATGGATTGCCGCTCCAAGACCAATCCCCGATCGACGCGCTTGTGGTCCGGGCCAAGTCGCACGCGCCAATCCCGGCCACAATCGAGCGGGGACCGTCCCCAACCACTATCCGATAGCCCGGCTCGCGAGTCCAGATCTGAGCCTGGTAATTCAGGCGTGGTTCAACGTCAGCATTTGTCGGAGGTGGCATTTCATGGAGGCACGTCACGGCAAGATGTCGTCCACGCCGATCCGGCCGATCTCGACGCCTCCGGCAAATACGGGGATCTGCTGACCGGACTTGAGAACCGCGCAAGACCGGTAGCCGCTCGGACACGGATTCGAATAGACCTCCACCTGCGTGTCGACGAGATTCACAATCCAGTACACCGGAACGCCGCTGGCTCCGTAGATGCTCGCCATGTCCCGGTCTGCGCAGAGCTCGAATCAGCAACTTCCACGACCACCGCGATGTTAGCCGGCTCGGGATCACGTGCAGCGTAATCGCGGATCTCCCCACGGACCACGCACCGATCGGGCTCCGGCATGCTGGTCGTATTCGGGAGCCGGATGGGCTTGCCGGCTCGAACGTACCATCCGCTCGGGCAAACGCGATCGAGCGCCTTCCCACACAAGTCGTCGGCCGTTGAATGGGGTGGTTTTTGGGTCATCGGCCTGGTGACCAGGAAGCCGTTGATAAGCTGGAGCCGGTCGCGCCTGGTGAATATCCCAGATCGCACCATCGCTTCATACTGCTCGATGCTCACGCGGTAGATCGAATCCGGCGACGGAACCCACTCCGAGGCCGCCGGCGCTGCGGTCGGCTGCGTTTCGACAATCGTGGACATGGCCGAAGCTCCGTCGCGTATCGGCGGCCACGCGGCTCTTCTGGACGCACGGCCGCCCACCGTGAGGAATCCGATCCGTGAGTTCTCGTCCCCAGACGAACGGTCCGATCACACCCGACTGGATTCGAACCAGTAACCTTCGGTTCCGTAGACCGATGGGTGCTGTCGATAATGGTAATCGCAATCAAGGCTTAATTCAACCGACTAACTGCTCGCGCACCGCGAAAACTAGTGTCGCCTTTCGCTCCGCGAAAACCGACAATCCTCGCCGAAGACCACCACGCAGCCGCCATCACTCGTTCCCGCGGTCCTCAGTGGTCTGGTCCAGAGGCCGTTGGGTTGGGAGCCGCCTAGTTCGATCCGCGCCGTGGCTGGAGAGACTCGAACTGCTGGGCCGCCTCGGGCGAGAGAGCCGCCGGCGGCGGCAGTTTGGGCCGGACAACGGCGTCGAGCCGCCGGCGCTGCCTGGGCCCCGGCGCCAGGACTGGCCGGCTTGCCGTTCTGCGGGTTGGACATCAGCTTGACATTCCCATCGACCCGATAGTCGGGGCTATGTTCTTCGTTGGCCAGCTTGATCGAACCGGTCAGCTTGTTTTCGACGGCGGCCGCCCTCATCAACTCCTGGAAGACGAAGCCCATCGCCTCCTTGAGCTTGACCTCGTAAATCATCTCGTACAACTGCTTGCGAACCCGTTCGTCCTTGGGATCGATGTTCTTGCCGCCAGGAAGCAACTCCTCGCGCCGCAAGATGACCCATGCCGATTCGCTGACCTGAATCAGGCCGGTGAAGTCGCCGTCCTTCGGTTTGTGGCTCGGGTCCCGATCCCTGGGATCACCGTCAACAAGGACGCGGAACGCCGAGTCCGAAAGATGCTGGGGAAAAGCATGCCGCGTGATCGGCTGGCCCAGCAGCCCGCCCAGCGATCGGCTGCCAGAATCCACCGACCGTTCCTGGGCGAGCTTTTCAAATGCGCCGGGGTTCTTCTTGAGCTCTTCCCAGATCTCCATGCCAGTCGTCTGCTTGTCAACCATGATCATGCGGCAACGAATCTTGTCACCATACTGCGCTTCGAACGCGTCTTGCATGTCCTTGGGCGTGACCTGCACGCGCCCGCGCAAAGTTTTCGCAAGGCCAGGGCCGGATAAACGATGTCCCTGGCGTACTGCACCGGCGTGATGCCCCGTTCTTTCTCCAGCGTCAGCAGCCACTTCTCGCGGCCGATTCCAAAGCGCATCGCCACGTTCTGAATTTCCTGGTCGATCTCGGCTCCGTTCACTTCCAGATTGCGCAACTTGAGCGCTTGCTCGATCAGGGTTCGATTGACCAGCAGCTCGAGGATTTCCTTGCCCTTTCGCGCCACGCATTCGTCGGCCAGTTGCTGCCGCGAAATATTCTGGCCGTTCACAATCGCGATGGCGTCGCCGGGATTGACCGGGATCGCCACCGACTTGACCGGCGGGACGTCAATATCACTCAATCGAACCTTGGGGCTCGCCGCCGTCTTGGGAGCCGGCCCGTCGCCGCCCGGCGCCGGCGGAGGCAACTGATACCTCGCACCCGCGTCTTGCTGCGCACGAACCGGGTAGGCCGACGCGATCACGAGAAAAAGCAAAAGATAGCTCAACCAACGCGCTTCGCGACCGCGATCCTTGGCGATCATCACGTGAGGCCCTCCCAAATCCATTAGGTCCCTGTCGATATTTCCTCAAGCCGGCAAGTGAAACGGCCGAAAATCTAGAGTTTTCTCGCAATTCGGTCAACGCCAATCGAATGACGCCTACAACTCAAGTTACCCCGTCTTCCCAATCTACCGGAAATATCGCGGGGCAGATGTGGGGAGTCATCGCTTCTCGGTGGCGCATGGTAGAATCCACGGCTCGAGAGATGGGTTTCGTCGGGGTGGCTTGGCATCAGGATTCAGGCAGAATTGAGTCGAGCGATGAATGTGAATCGAGCGATCCGCCTTGCCGTTTTGTGCGTCCTGGCCGTTGGGCTGTGCACCGGGGCCGCGCCGGGCGGCCCGCCGGGCTTTTCCCGCCACGTTGTGGTATCGCAGGAAGGGCACGCGTCAGAGTGCGGCCGCGAGATTCTCCGCCGCGGCGGCAACGCGATCGATGCGGCCGTCGCGACGGCGTTTGCCCTGGCCGTGACGCTGCCCGAGGCGGGCAACCTGGGCGGCGGAGGTTTTCTGGTCGCCTACGTGGCCGATCGCCGCGAGGTCGTGACGGTTGACTTCCGTGAAATGGCGCCCCTGGCGGCCGAGCCACGGATGTACCTGGGCCCGGACGGGAAACCCAGGCCGCGTTATCGGACCGGCGCGTGGGCCGCGGCGGTGCCAGGCACGGTCCGCGGCCTGGGACTCGCCCACGCCCGGTTCGGCAAGCTCCCCTGGGCCGAGCTCGTGCGGCCGGCCGCCCGCCTGGCCCGCGAGGGATTTGCGATCTCCGGGGAGCTGGCGGGCTCGCTGAACCGGCAATTCGCACCGGAAGGCCCGGCCAGGTCCGCACGATCCTCGCGCAACGACTTCGGCCGGCTCGCCGATTTCCCCGAATCGGTCGCGGCCCTCGGTAAGCCCGACCGGAGCCCCTGGGGGGCGGGCGACCGGCTGGTCCAGAGCGACCTGGCCGACACTCTCGATCGGATCGCAGCCAGCGGCCCCGATGAGTTCTACACGGGCCGGACCGCCCAACTGGTCGCTCGCTACATGGCCGACCACCAGGGATTGATCACCGCAGGCGATCTGCGCATACCAGGCCAAGCTGCGACCGCCCGTACATACCACGTTTCGTGGGTTTGACGTCTACAGCATCGGCCCTCCTTCCTCCGGAGGGATCGTGCTCTGTCAGATGCTCAACATCCTCGAGCGCTTCGACCTCAAGAGGGACGGCACCACATCGCCACTGACCCTCCATCGCATCACCGAGGCCATGCGGCGGGCTTTTTTTACCAGAGCAACGCAGCTTGGAGATCCGGATCTGGTCGCGATACCGGCCGCCGAGCTGACATCGAAGGCGCAGGCGGAAGTCATGGCGAGCTCAATCACGGAGACAGCCACCCCGAGCGCCAGCTTGCCCCATTCCGCATCGAGACCAGCGAGCGCGACCACACCACCCACCTTTCCACCATGGACGAAGCACACAATGCCGTCGCCCTGACCTACACGCTCGAAGACAGTTATGGAGCCAAATGTGTTGTCGCCAGCGCGGGCTTCCTGCTCAACAATGAAATGGGCGACTTCAACGTCGTACCCGGCCGGACCGACGATCGCGGCTGGATCGGCACACCGCCCAACCAGATCGCCCCCCGCAAGCGAATGCTGAGCTCGCAGACGCCGGCGCTCGTGCTCAAGGATGGACGCGTCCGGGTGGTCACCGGATCACCGGGCGGTCGAACCATTCCGAATACTGTGTTGTGGGTCCTGCTCAACCTTCTGGAATTCGGCCTCGACCCGCGCCAGGCCGTCGACGCGCCGCGCACTCATCACCAGTGGTTTCCGGACCGGCTGAGTCTCGAAGGAAGAAGCTGGCCCGCCAAGACGATCGAGGCTCTCGAAGCCAGAGGGCATCGAGTGAGCGTGGTCGCGCATCAGGGGAATGCCAACACGATCGTCGTCGATCCAGACACAAACCGCCTTCATGGGACCGCCGATCACCGGCGAGCCACCGCCAGCGCGGCAGGAGACTGAGCAAATACCCGGAGTTTCGTCCGACGTGTTGAATTCGCTCAACGCAATCTCGTCGGCGCGGCACAACACGCCCTCGGAAGCGTAAAGCTCTCGGGCGACGGGAAACGCTCGGAGAAGTGCCGACCTATCGGCCAGCGAAACGGCGTTTGGCCGATCCACCTGAAGGAGATGCCGAGCTACGCAAGAGGAGCAGAGCCCGAGTCGCAGATCGTGTCGGGAGTTGATGATCATGGCAAAGAGATTCCATTCCGATAGCCCCACCATTCTGCTGCGGATCAGCGATGGCACTTTTCGCATGCATCGATCCTTCAGCGATTTTGGCCAGGCAATTCGAAGCGCCGAAGCGTACGCAGGAGCCGGTTACGCCGTCGCGATGATCTCGGCGACCGGCCGCTATTTGATGAGTTTTGAGCCCAGGCGGCAGCGATTGGCCATCTGACCAATACGCACGCGCCGGCGCCGAATCGCTTGAAATTGGGGCCAACAGCGGGCCCGAGGCCAAAAAATCCGGGAAATTAAGGCAAAAATCGAAGTTTTGCCCTGATTTTGCTGGATGTTTCCGGCATAATCGACGAAAACGTTACTCCAGGAGCCTCGGTTACGACCCTCAGTTGAGGGCGAAGACCTACTGGATACGGTCGATTTTGCATCCGAGGCAGTTCTCGAGACAGGAGGGGAAAACTCCATGGCCAAGAAAGCCGCAACCAAAGCAGCCCCGGCGACGGGTGACAAGTCGGCGACCAAGCCGGCCACCAAGGGCGAGATCTACACCAAGCTGGCTGGGAAGACGGGACTTTCCAAGAAGCAGATTTCCACGGTCTTCGAGTCGTTGACCGAGTTGATCGGCAACGAGCTGGGCAAGAAAGGCCCCGGCATGTTCATCGTCCCTGGGCTCTTGAAGCTCAAGGTCGTGAAAAAGCCGGCCACGAAGGCCAAACAGGGAATCAATCCCTTTACCAAGCAGCCTATGATGTACAAGGCAAAGCCGGCCCGCAACGTGGTGAAGGCGCTGCCGCTCAAGCCGCTCAAGGAGATGGTGTGAGCGAACTGTCTGGTCGGGCACGCTAAACCGGCCGCCATCCGCAGCGGGGCTACGGTCAGGTCTAGCCATCACGCTCCGCAGGATGGTTTCCATCCCGCGCAGGGGTGGCCTGCAATCTCGCGAAGCGTATCAATTCAATTCGCGCCGGAGGGGATCCTTCTTGAACCCGCCGGCGCGTTTTTTCTTGGGACGAATCAGCCCGTTCCCAGCAGCTCAGCGAGAATGCGACCGATACCACTCGACGTAACGGTCGAGTCCGGCCCGAAAGGGAGTCGTTGGACGATACCCCAGCTCGCGGCTCGCCCGTTCCAGATCGGCGAACGTCTGGCGCACGTCGCCAGACTGTTCCGGCTGTTGTTCGATCGTCGCGGGCTTGCCAAGTGCCAGGGCGATCGCCTCGATCATGTCGCGAAGAGCGATCGGCTCGGAGTGGCCGAGATTGTACAGATGATGGCTCGAGCAGTGCTCAATGGCACGAATCACTCCATCGACGATATCTTCGACGTAAGTGTAGTCGCGCCGGCTGGTGCCGTCTCCGTACATGGGTACCGGCAATCCCTGGTCGATCAGCCGCGTGAACTTGGCAATCGCCAGATCGGGGCGGTTCCGCGGTCCGAATGCCGTGAATAAGCGCAAGCCGGTCACGGGCAATCCATGCAGGTGATGGAACGCATGGGCCATCAATTCGCAGGCCTTCTTGGTGGCCGCGTAAGGGCTGACGGGCAGATCGACCGGGTCGGTCTCACGGAATGGCCCGTTCGCTCGATCGCCATAGACACTCGAGCTCGAGGCGTAAACGAAGCGCGGTCTGGCGCAAGACGGCTGGCGGCCTCGAGCCAATGCACGGTCCCGGTCACATTAATATCGGCGTAGAGCGCGGGGCGGCGATACTGGGCCTGACTCCGGCGCGCGCGGCTAAGTGCACGATGACCTCCGGGCGGCTTTCGCTCACCAGGGATTGAACCTTCGCGGCGTCACGAATGTCGATCTCGACCAGCCGGAAGCGCGGGTTGTCGCGACGCCCGCCAAATTGGCTTCCTTCGCCTGGCGAGAGTAAAACGGGTCGAAATTGTCGACCACGATGACTTCTTCGCCGAGGCCGAGCAGACGATCGACCAGGTGGGAGCCGATGAAACCTGCTCCGCCCGTCACTACGTTTCTCATGGCGTATCCGTTTCAAAGCGCAATAAACTGGCAGCGGTCGCGCCATTCCCATGGTTCGCTGGCTTGGTCGGCAAGGACCAGGAAGTCCAGCACGTCACGTCACGTCAGCTTATTCGGCCGTCAGCTCCCAATGGAATGCTGCGGTCCTGCCGTCGATCAGCAGTGTGTGGCCCTGGCCCTTCGGCAGGGCGTCGAGCTTCACAGGCCCCTGGCGCTTGCCTTCGTTATCGAGGACGAACGCCCTGGCGCGGCCCTTGTGGCGCCAGACGACCCTGGCCCGAATCGGCTCTTGGAGAAAAGGAGGCCGGCCCGGGTCGGCGACGTGCCGCTGCCACGAATCGACCCAGCGGTAGCCCGTCGGCTCAATCCGTCCGATCGCGGAAACCAGCAGTCGCTTGGTGGAGGCAATCGGTTCGGAGCTGGCCGAGCTCGCGATCACGACGGCGAATCGATCACCGCACTGGATATCGATCTGGCCCAGCGAAGCCGCTTGCTCGCCCACCCAGCCTACCAGTCCCTGGGTGTAGGGCGTGTCGATCACCAGCCGGCCTCGACTCGGGTCCCACGCGGCCGGCAGCCGCCGGCGGCCTTTGGTGCTCCCGCGACTGGCGGCTTCGGTCGAACGAAGAAAAATCGATGCGGCGTGAGGCCAAAGCGCGTAGATGTGAGGGCTGCCGTTGACGGTCTCGGAAATCTGGTAGAGGTCCTCTCCCCCGACCGTGCCGGAGGGTCCTTCGCCCCAGAGCTGCGGGTAGACAAAAACGCCGCGCCGGACCAGCCCGTCCCATTCTCCGGCGGCCGCCGTGTAAACACCGAGCAGGAGGTCGGCCGCCTCGTGCGTGAATGCCCAGGCGCCGCTGGCCTGATTGCACCACTGACCCACGACGTAAGGCCGGTCGTGGCGATGCTTGAGGCTGGCCATCGCCGTAATCCCTCCGTCGAGGCTCCAGAGCGACGAGAGAGAGCCCGGCCCGATCCAGGGTGGCGGCGCCCAGAAAAGGCGATCATCGATCAGGTCCAGCCCTGAATCGGCCTGCGCCGCCACAAATTCGCTCTCGCGCCGCCAGTGCGACACTCCGGCGATCGGCACCCGAACGTGAGATTTCCGCAACGATTCGGCGGTCTCTTTCAGATAGCTCGATTCGACCGACTCCCAGAACCGACGCCCGGATCCAGTCGTGCTGTGGTCTAACAGCTCGCGAAACGCCTTGGCGTACGGAGGCGGCAGCGCTTCCGGATCGTTGATCAGGTTGAATACCGACACCTCACCCAAGAGCGTCAACCACGCCAGGGCCGGATCGTCCCGCAGAGCCAGCTCGGTTTCGGGATTCACGCGCGCCAGGAACCGCTGCGCCGTATCAAGATTCAACTTGCGCAAGGTCGGGTCGAAGAAGGCGGCGGGACCGCCGCCGGGCGGCAACAGGCCGGGCGAAGCCACGCCGTCGTCCGTCCGGAACCGACGTTTGCTGAGCAGCTCGACCGCGACATAGATCCCTCTCGATTTGAGCGCAGCAATCAGGTGGTCGAGTCTGGCCAGCGATTCGGGATCAAACTCCTTGGTGTCGTCGCGGGTGTCGTCCAGGAGGCTTCGGTTGGGGCCCAGCGCCGTATCCAGGTCTCCCAGCCGCACCAGGTTGATTCCCGAGCGGACCAGGCGGTCGGCGAGCTGGTCGGCTGGTTCGCTCTCCTGGAACGCCGCCGGCGGCAAGAATGCGGCGCCGAAGAATCGCGCCCGAGTGCCGTCCTTGAACGCGAGCTTGCCATCCTTGACCGTGACAAAGCCTCGCTGGCCCGCGGGTTTCGGAATCAAAAACGAAAAATCGAGCGCGCTCCCGGCGGCGATCGAGCGGGAAGGCGGGATCGCCAGCCACTCGGCCGTGTCATCTTCGATGTGAAAGGGTACCCAGGCGCCGGCCTGCGGATTGGGCGACGCGGTGACTCGCAGGTCGTCCAGCCGAATCGAGCCGATCGAATCGGGCTTGTCAAACTGGAGCACCGCCCGGACCGCGCCGGCCGGAACGGTGACGTGGGCGTCTTCATAGTGCCACGCGTTCGTGCCCGCCCAGCGGAGAAACGGCTCTTTCTTCGCTTCGTCCGGGAGCGGGTTCCCGACCTCGTCGAGGAAGAAAATCGTCGCCAGGGCGCCCCCTAGCCCGCGGAGGCCCGCGCACGCGCACGGCCACCGAGATATCAATCGCCTCGAACGGCTCGACCGGGACCGCCAATCCCGTCATCAGCCGCGCCCGCGCGCCGGCCATCTCGATCGCGGCCTCGCCGCGAAAGCCGGGGAAAACCCGCCGGACGTCGTTATTGACGATCCAGTACGTCGGTGCGGGATCACCGAGCTCGAAGCTGCCGTTATTGACCAGATTCACACTTTCGGCGCCCCCTCGCGGGATCAGGTCCACAGTCAGTCCGTCGACGTCGAGTGTACCCGTCGCTCCCATCAGGCCGACGCTCATGATCGCGTCCTTGGTGCCCGGCGGCACCGGGATTCGCTTGACGACCCGGGTCCAGCGGTCCCGGACGGATCGCGTCCACGGCCCCATGATCCCGCGTCCAATCGAGCGAAGCTGCAATCCGAAGAAATCGATCATGAGGCTCGGTTCCGACCCATCGCGCTCGCCGATCTGGATCTCCTTCTGGCGAACCCACAGCCCAAGCACGATCGCCTCGGTTTTCGCGCCATCGACGCCGAACGCGCGACTCAGCCGCGCGGGCCGGCCGGGCTTGGTCGTCGCGAACCGGACAAAGTGGGGACCGGCGGCTCCTCCCTCCGACATCCACTTCATATCGCGGGCGTTGTACCAGCCGTCGGGGATGCCATCCTTGTTCGCGTCGATCTCAAGACTGTCGGCCGCCGGCGGCCCCGGACGTTCAATCAGGGCTTCCTGCTGCCCGGTCACCCGGCGCGGCAGGCCAAAGGCCGCGACCACGACAAGTAGGGCCGCCAGTCCCTGTCTCAAGCGACGAGTCACACCGCTCACGACGACTTCTCCTACACAGTCAGCCGCGCAGACGCAGGTTGGGCTTTGCAGCCGGACGTCATGCTGGAAAGCCCGACCTACAGCATACTATTCTGCGGTCCCGTTTCGTACCCAACGTGGCTCTTCGCGCGCTTTCCGTTCATTGCTTGGGAGAATCCCCATTCTTGGAACTCTGGGCCTCCTGCTTGGATCGCCGGGCGGCGGCGGCTTCCTCCAAGGCGCGGCCGGTCATGGGCACAAACAACGTCGGCTTGAGCTCCTTGTCGGTCAATTTGCCGTCGCGCTTCACGATCAGGTGCAGGGTCTGTGTGAATCGATCCCCGAGGGGAATCACGATCCGCCCGCCCTCCTTGAGCTGATTGATCAAGGGCTGGGGAATCTTCTGAGGCGCGCACGTGACGATGATGGCGTCGAAGGGGGCCGCATCGGGCCAGCCGAGGTATCCATCGCCGATTCGCGTGTGGATGTTGGTGTAACCGAGCTCCTTGTGGACCGCCGCGGCACGCTCGCCGAGCTTCTTGTGAATTTCTACCGAGTAGACCTCCTTCACGAGCCGTGAGAGGATCCCCGACTGATAGCCCGATCCGGTGCCGACCTCGTAGACGCGATCCGACGGCTTGGGATCGAGGATCTCCGTCATGAAGGCGACGTCATAGGGCGGCGTGATGGTCTGCCCTTCGCCAATACTGATCGACTCGTCGTCGTAGGCCAGCCGTTGCGTCCCCGGCGCCAGAAACCGGTGCCGCGGCACGGTCCGAAACGCGTCGAGCACTCGCGGGTTCTTGATTCCCCGCTCGACCAGATGGCGCTCGACCATCCTCAGTCGAGCGGGGGCCTGCTCGTCGGTCTTGGAATCATCCTTGCCCTGGTCCGCGCTGACCGCGCCAGGGTAAGCCATCACCGGCATTACCAGCCCCAACCCAAATCCCACGAGAACGGTCATACCGATCCGGACCAGGACTTGATTCCTCATCATTGTGCCTCATCAAATTTTGGCGATTCAATCCACCGGCCTCCGTAATATACTACGAACCCGTGCCACAGGGCTCCAGAGCCGCCCCCCAAAGCCGTGCGCCATCGGTGCCAGGTTTTCGTACCCGAGACGCCCGTCGGAGAATTGCCCATCCGGCGAAAACGGCTTGGTTCAACCAGGTCTTGCTGGTATAATTGCGTGTCGCGCGTGCGGGTTGTTGAGCTCGACTCCTCAGTCCCGAGAGACGTTGAGTGCTACGTTGCATGTCGGCATCACCTGGCTGGTTACTCGCCGTGTTGTTCTGGGCGGTGGGTGGTGATGCGGGGACCGGGCAGGGTTCTGCGCCCGAGACGGTGACGCTTCGAGGGAAAGTGCTGACGCTCCACGCCGCTCTCGCGTCACGAGGTCTTTCGCTCAAGTTCGACGCGGAACCGATTGCCAAGCAGGTCGCGCTGGTCGGCGAGGATGGGTCGATTCTGCCATTGCTTTCCGACGAGGCAAGCCGCGCCCTGTTTCTCGACGAGCGTCTGCGTGATTGCCCTGTTCAGATCCTGGGAAGGCGATTTGCGGGCGTACCGTATTTGCAGGTGATCTCCTTCAAGGTCGAGCATCAGGGCAAGTTCCGTACGCCTGAGTACTATTGCGACGTGTGTGCAATCCGGGTTCGCTACCCGCAGACCTGTCCGTGCTGCCAGGGACCAATGGAACTGCGTTTTCAGTGAAGGACGCCTTGTGTTTTGTTGTTTATGATTTGGACCTTTCCCGGTAACGGGGGCTTCCTGAATGTCACCCGCCGAAAGCGCCAATCTCTTGCTCGGTCTCGTGGCGATCGTGGCCGTGGTCTCGACGCTCTGGTCGATCGCCTGCCTGTTCTGGGTGACTCGGCCACGCCGCCAATCGCCCGATCACACGCCACCCGTGACGATCTTCAAGCCGCTCAAGGGGCTCGACGAAGAGCTCGAAGATAATCTGCGGAGCTTCTTCCGGCTCGACTATCCGATCTTCCAGCTCCTCTTCTGCGTCGCCGATCACGATGACCCGGCGATCGAGGTCGTTCGAAAGCTGCTGCGCCGAGTTCCCGGATCGCGACGCGCGAGCTCGTGTCGGCTGTCCGGCCTTCGGGCTCAATCCCAAGGTCGAGAGCCTGGCGGCGATGGATCGGCACCGCAAGCACGACGTCATCTTGATCAGCGACTCCAACGTCCGGGTTCGTCCGTCCTACCTGCGCGAGACGGCCTGCTACCTCGCCGAGCCGGGCGTCGGGCTGGTGAGCAACCTGTTCGCCGGGGTCGGCGAAGCCCACCGCGGCGCCATCATGGAGAACCTGCAGCTGAACGGCTTCATCGCCGGCGGGGTGGCGCTGGCGCGGCCTGTTGCCGCGTCACGTGCGTGGTCGGCAAGTCGATGCTGATGCCGGTCCGCGCCCTCGAGGCGATCGGCGGGTTCGCCGCGGTCCGCAACGTGCTGGCCGAGGACCAGGTCATCGGCGTCCGGGTGCCGCAAGGCGGGCTATTCGATCCGGCTGTCGCCATCACGTCATCGAGAACGTCAATCGCCGCCGCAGTTTCAAGTGGTTCTTGAACCGCCATTCGCGGTGGTACAAGATCCGCCGCCAGCTGGCATTGCCCGCCTTCGTGATCGAGCCGACGGCCAACCTGGCGACGGTGGGGCTGGTCTGGGCGTTCTCGGGCGATTCGGGAATCGCCTGGGGCGGTCTGCTGTGCCTGGTCGGCCTGGGCATGGTGCGCGACGCCGTCCAGACCCGCCGGCTTCGCGGCTCATTCCCCAAGCTGCGGCATCTGTTGTTCAGCCCCGTCAAGGACATCCTCCTCTTGCCGGTCTGGTTCGACGCGATCTTCAATCGGCGGGTTCAATGGCGCGGCCATCGCTTCCTCATCGGGCGGATGACCCGGCTTCGCCTGGCACGCGTGCCCCGCCAGGTTCGCCGCCGTGTGCGCCGCGTGCGGAACTTGCGGATCAAGAACGAAAACAACCGCGGTTCCTCGGCGAACTGAATCTTTGCCAGCGCGGCCGAGCCGCGGCCGCAGCCCGCGTTTAACCCGGAGCCAACGGCGACGGCGGCCGTCTGGAATGGACCAGTAAACGCCGTCGCCGTCGGCTCCGGGTTAACGACGTTCGCATCGCAAGATTTGCGCCGGACGCGACGGTTCTGAGCATTAGTGAAACGGAGCTTCTTGGCGCAGGAGGTCTCTTGATGGAAGAAAACTCCGATGCATCGGAATCCGATGACAGCCGCGCCCACACCTGTCGCAAAGAGCACTCAGCCCTCGTCGCCCCTGGATATTTTTCGCGCCTGCCAGACCCGACGAAAGCGTCCCAATTGTAGGACGCGGCGGCATCGCCTTCTGGCCGACCTGGCCCTCTTGCTCGTCGGTCTTCACCTTCTCGTCGGTCCTCCATTTCAACCTCGAGCCCGCGCTGATGCCCTCGATCGCGTTCGCCGCTCGGGCGAGCTGCGCTACGGCAGCGACATGGAAGGGGGCGGCCCGTACGCCTACCCCGACCCCGCATCGCCTCGCGACGTGACCGGCTTCGAGGTCGAGTTGATGGACCGACTGGCCAGGGACCTGGGTGCATCGCCCGAGTTTTCGCCAGGGCCAGTGGGACAAGCTGCTCCAGGTGCTCGACCCGGGCCGGATCGACCTCGTCGTGCAACGGCTACGAGTGGACCGAGCCGCGCGCGCGCGACTACCTGGCGACCCGGCCCTACTACGTCTATCAGCTGCAGCTGATGGTTCCCCGCGGCAGCCCGATCCGGACGCTGGGCCGACCTCAAGCAGCCCAAGCCCGGGCGGCGGCCGCTGGACGGTCGGCGTGCTGGTCGGCTCGGCGGCCGACACGTTCGCCGCCGAGCAAGGCGGCCCGCACGTCGAGGTCGTCCGGTTCGACGGGGCCACCGACGCGATGACGGCCGTCCAGAACGGCCAGTACGACGCGACCTTGCAGGACCTGCCCGCCGCGCGTTTCTACCGCGACCGGTTTCCCGGCCTCGAGCTGGTCGGCCCGCCGGAGTCGCACGGCTATTACGTGATCTACGTCCGCGACCAGCGACCGGGCGCTGCGCGACGCGCTCGACCAGGGCCTGGCCCGGCTGATCGACTCGGGCGAGCTGCGGCGGCTCTACGAGAAATACGGGATCTGGACCGACGCCCAGAACGAGCTGGACGACGATCCCTGGCCCGCTCGCAGTCGCTGCCGGGCGCGCCGGCGGACGGCGGCTGGGCCCTGCTTGCGCCAGTATCGGTCGCGGCTGCTCGACGCCGCCTTCGTCACGATCGCCCTTTCGGTCACCTCGATGCCGCTGGCCATGGCGCTGGGGCTCGTGATCGCCGTCGGCCGGCTCTACGGTCCGCGGCCGCTTGCAGATGCTGCTCCGGGCTACGTCGAGCTGATCCGCGGCACGCCGCTGATGCTCCAGCTCTTCGTGCTCTTCTACCTGCTCAAGCTGCCACCCTGGGTCGCGGGAATCGCCGGGCTGGCGATCAACTACTCGGCCTACGAGGCCGAGATCTACCGCGCCGGGCTGCAGGCGATTCCGCCGGGCCAGATGGAAGCCGCCCTGGCCCTGGGGATGTCGCGCGGCGATGGCCCTGCGGCGGGTGATCATTCCGCAGGCGGTGCGGATCGTGATCCCGCCGGTCACCAACGACTTCATCGCCCTCTTCAAGGACACGTCGGTCTGCTCGGTCATCACCCTGGTCGAGCTGACCAAGCAGTACTCGATCCTCGCCAACAGCACCGGCGGGGCGATCGAGTTCGCGCTGGCCGTGGCCGTTCTTTACATGATGATGAGTGTTCCTCTGTCGTGGTTCTCGCGCTGGTCCGAGCGCCGGCTCGGCACCGGGGCAGCGAAAGGAGGGGCGCTGGCATGATCGAGGTCGTCGACCTGGTCAAGTGGCACGGACCGATCGAGGTCCTCCGGGGCGTGAACCTGACGGTCTCGCGGGGCGAGGTGGCCGCGATCATCGGGCCTTCGGGCAGCGGCAAGAGCACCTTCCTGCGCTGTCTGAACGGGCTGGAGACATTTCAATCGGGCTCTGTCACGATCGACGGCCTGCGGCTCGACGCGCCGAGTCGCGAGCCGGCCGATTGGGCGCCGGCTTCAGCGCCAGGTCTGCCGCCGGGTCGGCATGGTGTTCCAGAGCTTCAACCTGTTTCCGCACCGGACCGCGCTCCAGAACGTGATGGAGGGGCCGGTCTACGTGCTGGGCCTGCAGCCGCGACAGGCCGAGGAGCGCGCGCGCCGGCTGCTCGACCGGGTCGGCATGTCGGACCGGCTGGACGCCCTGCCCCGCGCAGCTTTCGGGCGGCCAGCAGCAGCGCGTCGCGATTGCCCGGGCCCTGGCCATGGAGCCCCAGGCGATCCTCTTCGACGAGCCGACCAGCGCGCTCGACCCGCGGATGACCGCCGAGGTGCTGGCCGTGATGACCGACCTGGCCGGCGACGGCCTGACGATGGTCGTCGTGACCCACGCCATGCAGTTCGCCCGGCGGGTCGCGCACACCGTCCACGTCTTCGGCGATGGCCGGATCATCGAGTCCGGGCCGCCCGGCCAGATCTTCGACGAGCCCGCACCAGGAAGCGACCCGCAGCCTGCTTGCGGCGGTGGCGGCGGCGTGAGGAAACAAGGACCAACCGACCTTCACGGGTGCGCTGCGGTCCCGCCGCCATGTCACCTTATACCCCGCGCGGCAACAACCGCGGGCCTGGTTCAAAACAGCCCTTTTTGAGAGAACAGGACGAACCGCATCTATACACCTGTCTAGATTCCGGTCCGCGTCAAGGCGAGCGGATTCGTGCAGTTTCACGCGGTTCTGCCGATCATGGTGGAAGTCGCGGACGCGAGGGTTAAGACGGCAACCGGGCCGAGAGCGGTTGTTGCGATCTGGCAGGAATGGCGAGTTGGACGGGCTATTCCGTCGTCAGAGCGCATTCTCGGCACATACTCGGCATACTTGGCACGCGCAGAAGCGTGCCAAGTATGCCGAGTATGTGCCCGGTATGTCTCGGGAATGGCGGCCTGCGATGCACGAGCGGATGTACATTTGAACCGTCCAGACGGCGTGGAGAAGCGCGCCGATGAGCTAAGCGAGACGGGCGAGATCGGCAAAACGCGCCGAACGAAGCCAATTTCGCTAAATCCATGAGCATCGTGGAAGCACAAGATCCGATTCAAGTTACGGCACATCCCGGCGCTCGTTCGCGACTTGACAAGCGGGGTGGCGCGGCAAGGGAGGGCAGCACGCCGCGTGAAGTTGCCCGAGTCGCAGCGGAGGGCCGGCTCACGAGGTGCGCCGCTGAGCTCCCCAACCTGGCGCGCACGGCATGAGCGTCGCCTTCAGCAAAATCCAGCAATCGCGCATGTTCCGGGCCCGGAGGTGATCGCTCACCCAAAGCCAGTGTTGGTCAGACTTTCCAGCCTGACTCTTCGGATGTCAGGCTGGAAAGCGCTGGTTTCGAGCGGAGAATGACCTCCACGATCGGCCCGATGCCGAACTCTAACGCCCGGCGCCCAAGGCGCACAGCTCGTGCAGCTCGAGGGCGAAGTCTAAGTGATGCTCACTTACCGTGCTGGGGGTTCTCGATCAGGATGTCACCGAGGTCAAGTGTCTCGCCAGGCTGGAAGGTGAAGTCCTTGCGCACCTGGACTCCCTTATCACGATCGTTGACTGTGGAAAAGTCGCTAATCCGGTACAAGGCTCCAGGGATCAGCGCGGGAAACGTGATGCGACCCTGGGCGTCGGTGTATTGGCCTCTGCCGTAATGTATGCGATCGACATTGGGCATGGATGCAGCGTCGGCCGCCAGCGCCGATTGACTATCCTTGCGTCGATCCCGCCCGTGTGGTCCCGGCGTTCCGAGGATTTCGAACTGAGGGAACATTTTCGCCACCGGCTTGCCGCCGGGCCCCACGATCCGCGCCTTGGCCTGGCCACAGGGCTGAAGGCGAACGAGCACCTCCTCGCCGGCTTGCTTGGCTGAGATCTCGACCGTCGCGCCCCACAGGTGCTCGGCGTCGAGGAAGGAAACGCGAGTGGGCTTCTCGGGGTCAACCCCGTGCAGCTCGAACAGGCCATCCCGGGCGTGGAGCGCGAGATCGCCGCGCCAGATGAGGTGGAAGTGCTCGATGTGGAGAGTGGAGATGATGAGGGCGTGCTCGACCGTCTCGCCGTTGGGCCCAACCACGCGGCCCTTTGATGGTCATGCCCCGCCGCAGCCCGGCGGTAATCTCGTGTGGCTCGTCGCCCGCCTTGACCTCGTAGGGGATGATATCGTGGGCGTAATGGCGCACTCCGCCGGGCTGACCATTGAAAATCGTGTGACTGCCAATCGCCTCGAGAATATAGTCGGACGTGGGGCCGAAGACAAACAGGTGCCCCTTGCCGGGCCGTACGGTGATCTGGTATGTGCCATCCTTCTTGCTGGCCACGGTAGTGTCTGAACCCGAAGCCATGGCCAGGTTGCCGCGGTTCCCCATCGGTATGTACTGCACGCTGGCACCAGCCAAAGCGCGGCCAGTTCCCCCCTCGATGACCTTCCCTTGGATCACAACCCCGCGCGGGACTTTGACGTCGATCTCCTTCCTGACGGCCCCCTTGGTCCACTCGAACTCGACCTGTGCGATCAGGTAAGGCTGACCCTCGGGCGGGAATGCCTGGACGCGATAATTCCCCGCGGGCTGCACGTTCGCCGTGAAGCGGCCCTGATCGTCGGCTCGATGCCGTGAGCCGCCGCCTCCGCCGACGACCCTACCCCCCGCCAGAATCACGAGGCCTCGGCTCACCTCGACGAGCGCCTCGGGAACGGGCTTGCCGGTGTCGGCGGCGAGGACACGCCCCTCGATAATCATCGCGGGCCGGAGCGCTTGCGTGACGGTTTTCGGACCGTCGCGGTCGTCGGTGCGAACCTGAAAACCTGCGCTTGCGAATCGTCGGTCCCGAACATGGAAGCCGACGGTGACATCGCGGCCGATGCCGGTGACCGTGAATCGGCCCTGGTCGTCGGTCTTGACGGGCATCGGCCAGACGCGGAGCCCCTCCGGCGGAGGAGGATTGCCCATGCTGACGCCGTCGTACCCTCCTTTCACCTGGGGCACGTTGGGCCGGCCTACGCTCCAAACTTGGAGCTCGACTCCAGCGGCCGGTTGACCTTGCACATCGAACAGTTTCCCACGAATGACTTGCTCGGGTCGGAGTCGGATCTCCGTCGCCGGCTGCTTGGCGTCGGGGCTGAGCAGGACCCAGCCCAGGCCGAAGCCGGGCGCCGCGGCCAGGGCGTAAACTTCAAAGAAGCCGTCCTGCGACGTGCGCAGAGCATCGATACGAAAGTGGCCATCGCCGTCCGTCCTGCCGCGGCCGATGAGAATGCGCGGATCGACGTACTCGCGCGTGGCAACCCACGGCGCGCGCGGCCGCCCGATGATGTCGACCACCGCGCCGACCGCGGGCTTACCGGCCGGGTCGAGCACCAGGCCCGTGACGAACATCCGACCTGCGCCTGGGATCGGGCCCTGGCCGGATCGCGCCGCAGGGCGCGATTGCTGTCCCGCGAAGCCATTCACCGGTTCATCCTTCATCGCCAGCGAGTGGGTCAGATACCCCGCGCCGGTGGCGACAACGCCGAGAAAGAAGACGGTCAGAGCGACAAGTTTCAGCTTGTGCATTAGCATGGTGCTCAGCACCTCCTGGGCCAGGGCCGTCGTTGCGGGCGAAACGGTGTCGACGGCCGGTTCGGCCGCGAAGCGGAGTGCGGCCCGGGCCGTGACGTCGTACAAGGGCGATGAGACCGACGCCCTGGCGGGCCCGCAGTCGAGGACCGCCGCCAGCGCGGCGGCGGGCAGGACGATGCCGCGGCGCGAAAGTCCACGGCGGAGCTTTTCGCGCGCCCGGGCCATCCGGCTGCGCACCGTCCCGTGCGACCACCGGAGCCGGCGCGCCGCCTCGTGGACCGTCAATCCCTCGAGATAACACAGAACGACCGGCAGGCGGAACGTGTCGGGCAGTCGGTCGATCTCGCCGTGCAACACCTCGGCCTGCTCGCGGGCCATGATCGCCTCTTCGGCCGACGGGACCGTCGGCTCGACAGCAACGTTTGAGCCGGCGCGAATCACGGTGCCGACCTCCTCTTTCTTGCGTCGCCGAGCGAGCCGTTGCCTGGCACACCGGGCCGTCCGGAACGCAACGCCATAGAGCCAGTTGCCCAGCCGGTCGGGGTCGCGGATGGAGCGTGCCTTCCGGGCCAGGACGAGGAACGCGGCCTGGAAAGCGTCATCCGCGAGGTGCCGGTCAGCGAGAAGTTGCCGGCAGACGGCAAGGACCATCGGCCCATGCCGCGCCACGAGCACAGCGAAGGCAGCCTCGCCGCCAGCGTTCTCCGGTGAGTTGAATCGCTCCAGGAGCTGCCGGTCGGAGAGCCCGACCACCGAGCCGCCCTCGAAAAGCGCTCTCGATCTGCTGGGCCACGGACCCAATTTCCAGATCCGCCATGCTGGCCAGCTCCCCGCAAGCCGTCAACCGTGCATCTGAACTGAACTCGTCCCGACACCAGATACTGTCACACGCCCCGTCATCGTATCCCAGGTCGATCTCGAAGACCCGCTGCGAACGCGGAATTCGTTGAGGACAGGGGGATTCGTCAAGCTGTCGGCGGCCGAATACCGGTGGCCGAAATCCTCGCTCGACGAGGCGTCACCCCGCGCCATCCGCCGACAAGCGCGATCCCGTCGGGTCTTCGATCCACTCTCGATAGCACGACTGGCAAAGGTGGAAAACCACACGGCGATAGACCTGGTCCTGCGCCTGTTCTGCGTCGATGCGGCTCAACTGCGCGGTAAGGCGGAGGATCTCCGCACCGATATCGCCGGCCAGGTCGTCCTCAGTAAATATAGGGGGCGACGGGTCGGCGACCGCGAGTATCGAGACGACGTAGAGGTCGCCTCTGCCGGGATGAAGCGCACGACCGCATCGCCGGCAGGCGGGCTGGGGCCGGCCGGGGTCGTTGGCGCTGGGGGGATTGGGTACCATGCTTGGCTCCCGCTGGGTCTGATCAGGGGCGAGAGTGTCTTGGGGTCGAAAGGAATTCAATCATTTTCCGGGGCCCTCCGCACTGTCAGCAGTTGAGAATTCGTTCAGATTCACGTTAGCAGTCGCATCAACGATTCGCAATAATCGACATTTGATTCGCGATCGCGCCGAACCTGCCGGGCAGTCTCTCCGTCTGAATGGTCAACGCCTTGACGGTTTCCGGCCGCAGGGGGTATCGTGATCGACCGATGCCAGTGTACTGAATCAACTTGTAGGCGACGGCCCACTCATGCTCTACAAACGGACGCATACTTGCGGTGATTTGACGCACCACCATGTCGGCCAAGAGGTGATCTTGAACGGCTGGGTCGATGCCTATCGCAACTTTGGCGGTCTGGTGTTTGTGGACCTGCGCGACCGCTACGGGATTACTCAGGTGGTCTTCGAACCGGATGCCGGCGCGGAATTGCAAGCCCGCGCTGGCGAGCTGCGAAATGAATACGTCGTGGGGGTCAAGGGCAAGGTCGCTCCGCGGTTGGCTGGCAAGGAAAACCCCAAGCTCAAGACCGGCGCGATCGAGGTCCGTGCTCGTGAGCTGGCCGTTTACAATGCTACGCCGACGCCTCCCTTCGAGATGCATGGGCCCGAGCCCAACGAAGAGCTGCGGCTGACCTATCGCTATCTCGACTTGCGACGGCCGGCCATGCAGGAAGTCTTCGTCCTGCGCCATCGGCTCGCGCAGACGATGCGGCGCACGATGAGCGACCTTGGCTTCCTCGAGATCGAGACGCCGGTCCTGGGACGCAGCACGCCTGAAGGTGCCCGCGACTTCCTGGTTCCCAGCCGGGTGCATGCCGGCCACTTCTACGCGTTGCCGCAATCGCCGCAGTTGTACAAGCAGCTCTTGATGGTCTCGGGGTTCGACCGTTACTTTCAGATCGCGCGCTGCTTTCGCGACGAGGATCTCCGCGCCAACCGGCAGCCCGAATTCACCCAGCTCGACGTCGAGATGTCGTTCGTCGACGACCACGATGTGACCTCGACCATGGAGGTACTGGTCGCCGCGATGGCCCGCGAGTTTGGCGGCGAGGAGCTCAAGCTGCCTCTGCCGCGGCTCGAGTATCACGACGTCATGGAACGATACGGCACCGACCGGCCCGACCTGCGGTTTGGTGTGGAGCTCGCCGATCTGGCCGACGTGGCGGAGATGACCGAATTCAAGGTCTTGCGGCAGGCCACCGAGCTTGGCCACCGGGTCCGCGGCCTCTGCGTTCCGGGCGGCGCCGGACGCTACAGCCGCAGGGACCTCGATGGTCTCGCCGAGCTCGTGGGCGGGATGGGGGCCAAGGGATTAGTCTGGCTCAAGGTCGAGGCGGATAGCATGGCCGGCCCGTCCGCCAAATTCTTCCACGCGCCGGCGCAAGAAAAATTGCGCGAGCGGTTCGGCGCCAAGCCCGGCGACCTGATCTTGATCGTCGCCGACACCCAGGCGGTGACCAACATCGCACTCGCCAGTCTCAGGAGCCGCCTGGCGGCCGAGCTCGAGCTGTACGACCCCAAATCGTTCCATTATTCGTGGGTTGTCCGGTTTCCCCTCTTCGGCTGGGACGCGGAGGAGAACCGGTTCGTAGCCGAGCACCATCCCTTTACGATGCCCCTCTTCGAGGACCTGCCGCTGCTCGAAACGGCGCCCGCAAAGATTCGTGCCCAGGCTTACGACCTGGTGGTCAATGGAGAGGAATGCGGCGGCGGGACGATTCGCTGCCACGATCCCGTGATCCAATCCAAGATCTTTTCCCTGCTGGGACTCACACCCGAAGCCGCCCAGGAGCAATTCGGCTTTCTCCTGGGCGCGCTCCGCAATGGAGCACCGCCCCACGGCGGCATCGCGCTGGGGCTCGACCGCCTGGTCATGCTTTATTCGGGATTGACCAACATCCGCGACTGCATCGCCTTCCCCAAGACGGCCAAGGGCACCGACCTCATGACCGGCGCGCCCGGCAACGTCGAGCCCCGCCAACTCAACGAACTTCATATCCGTATTGGCAAGCCCTGATGATTCTGCTACCCTAAACTGGGTTAGCCACTAGGTTTGAGGTGATTGTTGTTTTTTCGTTCAATTTTTTCAGAATTTTCTGGAAAAACAGACACCGGTGGGCGAAGATAACAATGAGAAGGTTTCGTGGGTAGCCTGCGGGCAGAAGTCAAATCAAACCCTCGATCTTCCGCTCAGTCGGCATTCCGCGCAACCAGTGGGGAGTGTTGCCGATGAAGATCCATGGCAGAAGTGCCATCGTGACGGGTGCCGGCAATGGCATCGGGCTTGCTGTTGCGACTGAGCTCGCCGAACGAGGCATAGGCGCAGTGGGGTTGGTTGACCGCAATGAGAGCGTGATCCGAGCGGCCCGGATGATCAATGATCGGATGGACGCGCCCATTGCGGAGGCGTTGATTGGCGACGTAACCGATGAGAGCTTTCGTCGGAAGGCGTTCGACCTGATGTGCTCGAAACACGGAACGCCGCGTGTGTGCGTGCCGGCGGCCGGGATCACGCGAGATCGGCTGGCGATCAAGGTCGACAAGGAAACGGGCAAGGCGGACATTTATCCGATCGCCGACTTTCGCCTGGTGTGCGAGGTCAACCTGATCGCACCCGTCTACTGGGCGATGGAGATGGTGGCGCGGATCGCCGAAGAACGGAAAGCAATGGGGCGCGGCCGATGGGAAGCGGATGAAGGGATCCAGGGCACGGTGATCTTCATCGGGTCGATCTCGCGGCAGGGCATCCCGGGCCAGATCTCCTACTCGGCCAGCAAGGCCGCGCTCGAAGGCGTGGCCGCGACCCTGAGCAAGGAGGCGATGTACCACGGCGTTCGGTGCGCGGTAATCCACCCAGGATTTACCGATACCCAGATGGTGCAGTCACTTGGGAAAGAATACATCGAGACGAACATCCTGCCCTATACTCAGTTGAAGCGTTTGATCGAACCGGCTGAGATCGCCGACGCGATCTACTTCATGATCTGCAACTCGGCCTTGAGCGGCGAACTCTGGGCCGACGCCGGCTGGCATCCCAGAGCATAGGCCGGGCCTTGGCTACCAGGTCAACACATGCGGGCGGGTGCTCCGGGTCGGAGCGAGCGCCCGCATTTCATCATGCCATCCGGGTTGAATTCCTGCGGCCCCTCAGACCACCCGAACTTGCGGCTTCCTGGGGGGCCATATCCGTTTCCCAGTGTTGCAGCCTGAGCTGGATTTCCGCGGCCCTTCAGGCTCCTCGGCTTCGGAGTGCTCGCCCTTGGCCACTTGCAATTGAGCACGAAGCCAGTAGAATAATCAAACCGCGAAAGCGGCAAGCACGTCAATACGACCGAACTCTCGGGATTAGACGGCTTTTCAGGCCAGAATCGGCTGGAGAAGTTTCTTCTCTAACCGATCTTGAAGGAATCGTGAAGCGTCGGGCTCCAGGCCAGTCCGAACCTGACCGTTGTGTTGCTGCGGGTCAATTCTCCCGGTCATCCGGGCCATCGAGCATCTGGAAGTGTCCTCACGCGCTCCAGGCTTGATCGGCGCGTTGACAACCGCCGCTTCTGCAGGGGAGGCCAGCGTTCATGGCGGAGAAGAACTCAGACTCTCCCGTTCGAATCATCGGGAGTCGCGAGTTGCACCAGAATCTTCCCGGAATCCTCCGAGAGCTCGAGAACGACGATGTACGCTATGTCCTCACCGTGCACGGGCGTCCGCGGGCCGTCTTGATTGGCGCAGCGCCTTACTTGAATATGATCATGGACGGTAGGCGGACGAGTGAAGCACTGGTCGGCCTCCAGTTAACGGCTCTGCTCGGCGAATCTCTCGATGCCGTTCCGCTCGCCGATCTCGAGAAGGCGCTCGACCAACGGGTCGAGTGACCGTAGTGCCGGGCGGTTGACCCGCCGGCGAGGCGTGGCGCGGCGCAGCCATAGACTCGGTCCCTCTCCTGGCGGAGAGGGCTGGGGTCAAGGGCAATACCGTTGAATTAGCGATAAGTTGGGGATAGCCAACGAGTCTCCGGCCGCATACTCGGCACATACCCGGCAAATTTTGGCACCCGCGAAAGCGTGCCCACTATGCCCAGTATGCCAAGTATGGGGGAGGAAACAGCGACGCTGGGAAGGAACGGGTGCACTTCGTTCCGACGGCAGCCGGATACGAACGGTGGCTCCCTACCTGGATAATTCATTCCGCGGCTTCGGCGGCCGCCTCGGCTTCGGCGATAATGCGCCGATGGCCGCCCGGGGTCAGTCGCGCTCGAACAATCTCGAAGACGGCCGGAAGCACCGAAATCACCACGATCGCTAAAATCACGAGCTTGAAGTTGCGCTGAATGATCTCGTTGCTGCCGAACCACCAGCCCGAGAGCAGAAACAGCAGGATCCAGACGGCCCCGCCCGTGACGTTATAGATCGCGAATCGCGAATAGGTCATCCTGCCAATCCCGGCCACGAATGGTGCAAAGGTCCGCACGATCGGAATGAAGCGGGCCAGGATGATCGTGACGCCGCCGTAGTCTTCATAAAACTGATGCGCTCGCGCCAGGTGTTTCTGGTTCAAGAGCCACGAATCCTGGCGTGAGAAAACGCGCGGGCCCACGTAACGGCCGATGGCATAATTGATGGCGTCTCCCAGTACCGCGGCAATGACCAGAAGCGCCGCAACCAGCCCCAGCCGGATCGGTGAATCGGGATGCGCAGCCACCGCGCCCACCGCGAAAAGCAGCGAGTCGCCGGGGAGGAACGGTGTGACGACGAGCCCGGTCTCCGCGAAGATGACGGCAAACAGAACCACGTAGAGCCAGGGCCCGAGGGCGTTTGCATAGGAATTGATGGTTGCCGCATCGATGTTGATCAAGCTATGCACGAGTTCGAACAATGAATTCATCCGCTGCTCCGTCGATTTAGGGGGGGGCTGGCTGCAAATTGAATCTCGGGCCGTCAGCGAGTGGCCGGTGGTTCTTCGCGGGAGCGGACCGGCAGCCGGACGTTCTTGATGCCGGCCTCGTCACAGGCGGAGAGGACATCGGCCAGGTCCTGATACGAAAGCGACCGGTCGCCGCGAATCACCACGCCCTGATTGACGTATCGCGCCCGCGCGTTGCGCAGCAGCGTGATGAGTTGGTCAAGGTCATAGTTAGCGTCCGCGACCGTGACCAAGCCTCGCTTGACGATGGTAAGCACCAGATCGTCCGGGGCGGCGGTGGCGGGCGCCGCCTCGGAGACTTCGGGAACGTTGACCGCGAACTCGCTGTCGTCCCAATCATACAGCCGGGTCGCGGCCATGAAGAAGACCAGGAGGCAGAGAATGACGTTGACCATCGGGGTCATGTTGACGACGGGCAACTCGTCTGCCTGGCCGCGGCTCGAAAGCATCAGGGCGCTTCTCTTTTCGATGAAAGTTGAAATCCGGTCAAACCGCGCGCGATTCCTGACGAAGCGCCTCGGCCGCCGAAAGCGGGATGTGCCGGCGGTCGGCGGGTGCGAGCCGCTGGCCCTCGCTCGAGATCAGCTCGATGACCTGTCGCGCCCGTTCGTCGAGCTCGCGCACCAGGACGTCGACGCGGTTGAGGAAATAGTAATAGAATGCGACCGACACAATGGCGACTGCCAGGCCGAAAGCCGTGGCGACCAGCGCCAGGCTGATGCCATGCGCGAGCGCCTCGCCGCGCGCGGGGCCGACGCGCCCACCCAGGGCGTCGAACGACTGGATGATCCCGACGACCGTCCCCAGAAGCCCGAGCAGCGGGCCCAGGGTTGAACATCGCGCTGAGCGCCCTGAGATTGCGCTTGAGCTCCACGACTTCGCCCGCAGCGTCATACGCCAGGGTCTGCCGGATGGTCGCGCCGGGCTGCCCCCAGGCGTTGACCACCAGGGAAAAAATCCGAGCCGCCGGGCTCTCGTGGGCCTTGCACAGCTCGATCGCACGCTCGCGGTCGAGCTTGCCGGCGGCAAGGCGCTCGAGGAAGCGATCGACGAATTCACGCGGAATCACCCGGTCGCGCCGCAGCGCGAGGAATCGCTCCAGGACGTAGCCCAGCGTGATCACCGAGCATACGGCCAGTGGCCAGAGCATGGGATTGGCCTGAACCAGGAGCCGGACCACGGCCGAGCGATCCACGCCCGGTCTGCGGGCTGTCTCTGCCCCGTCCGCGGATTTCGTGGTGCGCGGTCGCGGGGCCTTGGGCAATTCCGAGCCGTCGTCGAGGGCTCGATCGCCGGCGTCAGTCCGCGCTGCCGTCTGGGCAAAGGCCGCGGCGGGGCCCAACAGCGCGATCCAACCGCCAAGGAATCCGACCAACATGACCACGATGCACATTCTGCCGGAAATCATCGGGCGTCCTCCAGGTGACCAGGTGCTGCATCTTAGCTCATGCCCGGTTTTTTTCCCAGTGATTCCTTCAGGATCGGGACGCAAGTGATTTCCCGTTATTGTCGTCTTTCGCTCCGCGCAAGAACGTCCTTTCGCGGAGCGAAGGGCCACATTTTGCTTTCGCAGCGCGGCTCGCGTGCGCTTTGGTGGCTCAGACGATCTTGGCGTTGATCCACGGCATCAAGCTGCGGAGCCGCTTGCCGACCTGTTCCACGGGATGCTCCCGCTCGATGCGCTTGATCGCGCTGAAGACCGGCCGATTGGCCCGGTTTTCGAGGATCCATTCGCGGGCGAACTGGCCGGAGCGAATCTCTCCGAGGATCTTCTTCATCTCGGCGCGGGTCTCTTCGTTGACGATTCGCGGGCCGCGGGTGTAGTCGCCGTATTCGGCCGTGTTCGAGATGCTGTACCGCATGTAGTTGAGGCCGCCCTGATACATCAGATCGACAATCAATTTCAGCTCGTGCAGACACTCGAAATACGCGCTTTCGGGCTGATAGCCGGCTTCGATCAGGGTCTCGAAGGCCATCTTCACGAGCGCGCTGATGCCGCCGCAAAGGACCACCTGCTCGCCGAAGAGGTCAGTCTCGGTTTCCTCGGCAAACGTTGTCTGGAGCACGCCGGCGCGAGTCCCGCCGATGCCCTTGGCATAAGCCAGGGCGAGACCCTTGCCAGCCGGTGAACAGCTTTCGGTGGTGGCGATCAGGCAAGGTACGCCGCCCCCCTTGGCAAACTCGCTCCGCACGAGGTGCCCCGGTCCCTTGGGCGCGACCAGGGCACAGTCGACGCCGTCCGGCGGCACGACCTGGCCGAAATGAATGTTGAATCCGTGCGAGCACAGGAGCAGGTCGCCGGGCCGCAGGTGCGGCTTGATGTCGTGCGCGTAAATGTCGGCCTGTACCTCGTCGGGCAGCAGGATGTTGATCAGATCGCCGGCCTGGGCGGCTAGAGCGGCCGAGACCGGTTTGAAGCCATCGCGAATGGCGGCTTCATAGTTGGCGGAGCCAGGCCGCTGGCCGAGCACGACCTCGCAGCCCGAGTCGCGCAGGTTCTGGGCCTGAGCGTGTCCCTGGCTGCCGTAGCCGATGATGGCGATCGTCTTGCCCTTGAGCAACGCGAGGTCGGCGTCTTGATCGTAATACAGTTTGGCAGGCATTGGTTAATCCTCTTGATCTAAAGCTCGGAATGTCCCTGTACCTTCGGCTCGGCCTGGTCGGCTGGAGGCACGGCTCCCGCCTCGGCGTCGGCCTCGTCTCCCTCCGGCCGGTCGCCCCGGACCAGCGCGATTCGTCCGGTCCGGGCCAGCTCGAGGATTTCGTAGGAGCGGACCTGGTCGATGAAAGCCTCGATCTTACGTTCCTGGCCGGAAATCTCGATCATGAGCTGGTCGGGGCTGACGTCCACGATCCGCCCGCGGAAGATCTGAACCAGCGCAATGATCTCGGGCCGAAGCGCGCGGGGGGCACTGATCTTGATCAGCATCAAGTCACGCTCGACGTAGTCCTCGCGCGAGATGTCAAGCACCTTGACGACCGTGACGATCTTCTCGAGCTGCTTCCGCACCTGCTCGAGGTGCCGGTCGTCTCCCCAGACCGCCACGGTGATGCGCGAAAGCTGCGGGTCCTCGGTTTCACCAACCGCCAGGCTCTCGATGTTGAAGCCGCGCGACGCGAACATCCCCGACACATGCGCCAGGACGCCCGGTTGATTCTGCACCAGGGCCGAGAGCAGGTGACGCCTCGGTCCCGAACCGCGCGCCGCCGGCGGGTTGCCCGGCGGGTTTGTGCTCAAGCTCGAATCGGACATCGCTCCATCCTGGACCTTTTGATCCAGCCTGCACGCCACCGGTCCTGTTTCCGCGGGTTTCGCACTGACTTTCTCATGGGCTTTCGTGATTCGGGGAGGGCGAAGCTCCGGTCGAGCCGCCTGGGTGACGGGCACCCGAAGGGTCGCGCCAGGAGGCTCGCCCTCCCGGAATCGTGCAAGGTGAATTAGACCACCTCGGAGATTAGCTTGCCAGGAGGCTCGCCCTCCCGGAAATGGTGCAAGGTGAATTAGACCACGCGAGTGCGCCAAGGTCGTCGTCTCGGCTCGCAGCGCGTGCCCATTCGATCAATGCCCCGCCGGCGGTAAAGAGCCGGGATTGAAAATGGGGTTATTCCCCGGTCCCGCGTCCGATGGCGAGCCGGGAGCCCCCGGAGGCTTCTTGGGCTGGGTCAGGGCGGCCCGGTCCAGGTTGATCGAGCGGAAGCTGTCCCCGGGCGTGACGTAGTACCAGGGACCGAACCGGTCGGCCAGTTCCGCCACTTTCTTCTTGCCGTCGGCGAGCTTCTTCTCGTAATCCGCCTTTTCGCGGTCGGCTTTTTCCTTGGCTTCCTTCTCCTCGGCCTGATGCTTGGGATCATTGGGGTCGGGCGCAAACGGCTTATCGGGTATATTCAGCAGCCCCGTGGGCGTGGAAGAAGGCTTCTTCTCCTGCATCGACTCGGGCTTGGCAATCAAGGTGGGGTCGAAGGCGACGGTCACCAAGAGATAGCGGTTTTCCTGGGTGGAATTGTCCTTCTTCGGTGCTTCCTTCTTGGCGTCCTTGCTCTTCGGCGCCTCTTTCTTCTCGGCGTCGTCGGGCTGGCCAGCCGTCAGCTCGTCGCCCGAGCCGAACACGGGCCCGCCGTAGCGGAGCGTGTAGACGACTCCTTCGTCAGTCGAGACGATGACATCGCCCTGGTCGGAATAGAGACCCTTTTGCGTCAGGAAAAAGCCCTTGCTCTGGAGCGACAGCATGACTACGGGCGTGAGCTTCAAGCCTTTCTGGTTGGGGTCCTTGAGCCCCGCCGGCTTGGGCCGGATGCCCGCGATCTTGAGGTCGCCGAGCGCGTCGGTCAATGTCCGCAGCCGGTCCTCGACCAGCTCCTGACCAGCGGGCAGGCCGGCCATCGTCCAGGGACCGGTCGAATCCTTGCGCTCGATCGTCGAACAGCTCGCCGCGCTCGACTTGCAGAATGGGCCGCCCGACTTCATCGCGTCCTTCCTGGATCTTGTAGTTGTCGAAGACAATCTTGCGGATGTGGCTGGATTCGACCTTGAGCAGGTTGGTCTCGATCCAATCGGCGAACCGGGTCGTGAGGTCGGCCTTGACGTTGACGCCGTAGATGCGTTTCTGGCCCGGGACGCGCACGTAGCGCTGGGCGGCCCCCCCCTCCTTACGCTCGCTTCCTCGGATCTCGTTGCCAATGATCAGGTCGGCGAGCACTTTTTCCGAGGCGTCGCGGAGCGTGACCCGCTTGCCCCGGCCCTGGAGGGTGGAGACCTTGCTGTCGAGCGGATCGATGACGCCCATGGCTTCCTGGTCCTCGCTGGCGTCGGAGCGGATGGTGTCCCTGGCCAGGTCCACGACGGCGGCGGCCGTCTTGGAGAGGCGGTCCTTGGCGTCGGCCGGATAATCGTAGTGGGACGGAATCACCCACTTCTTATCCTTGAACATCACCCGGAACCGGCTTGCGGTGGCCGTCGACGGATCGAAGCTCACCACTTCCAGATCGGTGCAGGCCAGCGGGTCTTTGAAGTCGGCGAAGAAGGGCTGACCCTGGTCATTGAAGGTCGCGCTTACGTTCCTGCGGTCACGCGTGCTCACGAAGGCCGCGCCGGTGAGCAAGATCGCGACCGCGACGAAGGTCAAGGTCTTCCAGAGCTCTTTCATTGTTTGTCCTCTTTGCTCACGCCAACCGCGTAGGCGTCGCCCCCAAGTTTTCGCGCCGACGCCTGACGATCCAGACAACCAGGCCCAAAACGAGCGGCGGAAGCGGGGGAATGGCGAAGGCGGCGAATCGCACATCGTTCTCGATCCGCCGGATTTTCCGTTCCGAATCGCCCTTGCTCTCGCGGATCCGGGTTTGTTTGTTGTCCTCGATGATCTGCTTCTTGACGTCGAGCCGCCGCTGGGCGACGTCCTGAAGGTTGGCGAGCTGGATTTCCTTGGTCCGCTCGTCCCAGTCCGTGCGGCTGCGAACCTGCTCAACCTCCTTGTCAAAGGCCTTTTGAGCCGCCTGGAGCTCGTCAGCGGCCTCGTTTTCGGCCTTCTTGGCCTCGGCTTGAAGTTCCTCGTTGAAGATGTTGGTCTGGGCCTCCACCTTCTCCAGCGTGCGGTGCCTGGGCCGCTTTTTCCGCAAGCTCACGAATGACTCGTCGCCCGCCAGTACGTCAACGCAGTTGAGCACGAACGGGACGTTATCGAGGTCGAGGTCCTCGATCTTCTGCCGGCGCAGCGCGAAGAACTGCTCGGAGATCAGGTCGAGGTCGGCGATCGCTATCACGTTGATCTTGGTCGGCGGCGCGGCGTTCTTTGCGTCCTTCTTTTTCTCGGCTTCCTTCTGGGCGGCGTCCTTGGTCTTGTCCTTTTCCTTGTCGGTAACCTCGGCCTCGGCCGGAACCTGACCGGCGATCCGTGCCGCGATGGTGTAGCTCATCCCGGTGGGCATGTGCCGGCGGCGAGGGTTGATTCCCTGGATGCCCATGAAGCCTTGCTGCACGACCTCACTCCACATGATCGTGCCCCCCGTGTTGCTGGTGCGCAACAGAGGGATAAAATCGAGGCCCGCCGCGCTCTTGGGCCGTAATAACCCCGGGAACAAGGTGACGATTTCCTGAAGCCCGGAGCTGGCGATCTGGTCGGGGTTGAAGGGATCCTTGGCGCCGCTCCCCTTGCCGATGAAGACGATTTCCGGGGTCGACTGCAGTTCCATCCTGGGGTGCGGATTGTAACCGTTCCAGACGATATCGACCGAGGGCCACTCCACGCCGATCACATCGAGCAGCTCGCGGAGGTTGCCCTTGGGCTCCGGCGGCGGTCCGCCGCCGAAAGGGCCGCCCGCCGGCATCCGGGGCAGCTCGGGCGAGATCTGGGGATTGTCGACCGGGAAGGGATCGAGAAAGAGAAGCGTGGCCCCGCCGCGCTTGACATAGGCGGTGAGGTTGTCGATCTGTTTCTGGGTCATTGCCGACGGCTGGGCAACCAAGAGCACGTCGACATCGCTGGAGATCGGCGTATCGGGCGAGACCGAGCTGACGTCGTATTGCTTCTTGAGCTCGGTCACGATCGACCACTCGGGCGTCTGGTTGAAGGATCGCATGTCGAACCCGCCCATCATCTTGGCGTCGGTGCTAAGAATGCCCACTTTCTTGCGTCCGCTCCGCGACACCACCCGGATCGATCGCGTCAGCTCGTATTCAACCGGAAGCCCGCGGTCGAAGAACGGGATGACGACCTCCTCGACGCCCGATGTGAACGCGACGCCCAGAAAAACGTCGGCGGATGACTGCTTGCCCTGATCGTTGACGATGACCCGGCGGGGCTCGATGCCGAAAGTCTTCTCCGCATCACGGGCCTCGTCGGAATAGAGCTCGGTCTGGACGAGGTTGAGCCGGATCTTGCCGCCGCTCGAAGCTTCGTACTCCTTGAGCAATCCCAGGACGTCGGCCTTGACCTCGACAAACTCCCGGGGGACTTCCGGGCTGTAATAGGCCTGGATCAAGACGGGCCGGTCGGGGGAGATCTGCTTGACTAGATCGCGCGACTGGGCCGACAGAGTATGCAGCCCCTCGGCGCTGGCATCGGCACGCACGCCCCAGCGGTCGAGGATCACCGTCAGGGAAAAGAGCGCCAGAATCACCGCCGCGAACCGGACAATTGAATGGGCCCAGTGAGCGCGCCAGGTTTCGCCGCCGGCCCAGTGCCGCCGGCCCAGGAGTACCATGTTCAAGTAGAGCATGGCCACCGCCAGGGATACGAAGTAAAACACGCCCGCGAGCGTGACCACGCCGGTGCCGAAGTCCTGGAACTGCGACGGGACCGACCAGTTCTCGACCTCGCGCCGCCAGTGCGCCGCCAGCGGCGAGCCGATCACGCCCAGAAAGATCGGCACCGCGCAGAAGAGCGCCCCCAGGATGAACGCGACGGTCACGTTCGACGACAACAGCGAGGCCACCATGCCAATCGCGATCAAAAGAACGCCCATCAGCCAGTAACCCAGATAGGTGGCCACGAGAATGCCGGGATCGGGCGGGCCCAACCAGAAGTTGAGAATGAAGACCTGAGCAATCGAAAAGACCAGCGCGACCGAATAGATGCCCAGGGCGGCCAGGTATTTGCCCAGGACCACGTCGAGGTCATGGGCCGGCAGCGTCAAGAGCAGCTCGTCGGTCCCTTGCCGGCGCTCGTCAGCCCACGAGCTCATCGTGATCGCGGGGATGAAAAGCAAGAGCAGGTAGAAGACATACTTGTTGAGCTGATCCAGGTTCGCCAGATTGTTGGCGAAGAATGCCGGCTGCCAGAAGGCAACACACGAGCAGACGCACACAAACAAAGTGATAAAGACGTATCCGACGGGATTGCGAAAGTAGCTGAGGAAGTTGCGTTTGAATACCGCGCCGATCACATCCAGGCGAAACGGCCGGAGCCGGCCGGCGCGGAGTTGCGAACGAACTCGCTCTTTGCTGGTCGGTTTGGTTTCGAGCGTGGTCACCGCGGGGAGTCCTCTCTTGCGGAAGGCCAAGGCCCCTGCCGAGCCTGTTCGGAAGCTGCCTCGCCTTGCCGATTCCCTGGATCAGGTTCTGGGTCGGTTGGATGGAATTCCGTTCATATCGGCTTGGCCGTCAAGTCGTAGAATGCTTGCTCGAGGCTGCCGCCCTGGTTAGCCAATCGCGCGGGCTCGCCATCGAAGACAATCTTGCCATCATGGATGAAAAGCACCCGGTCGGCGACCGGCTCGACTTCCTGAAGAATGTGAGTCGAGACCAGGACGGTCTTGGACTGGCCAAGGTTGCGAATCAACTGGCGGACTTCTCGAATCTGGTTGGGGTCCAGCCCGCTGGTGGGCTCGTCCATGATCAGCACCTCGGGGTCGTGCAGGAGGGCCTGGGCCATCGAGACCCGTTGGCGGTAACCTTTGGAGAGCTTGCCGATGGGCTTGTGGGCCACGGTTTCCAGCGCGCACTGCGCGACAACCGCGTCGGTGCGGCTGCGCAGAGCGCCTCCCCGCATCCCGCGTGCTTCGCCGAAGAACTGAAGCAGGCTCAAGGGCGTCATATCGGGGTAAAGCGGGCCATTCTCGGGAAGGTACCCGAGGTGCTCGGCCGCCTCGATCCGGTCGGTCTGGATGTCGATCCCCGAAATCTGGGCCGATCCGTGCGTCGGAGCCACGAACCCGGTCAGAAGGCGCATCGTCGTCGTCTTGCCCGCACCATTGGGTCCAAGAAAGGCGACGACTTGCCCCTTGGGGATCGAGAACGAAACGTCGCGGACAGCCAGATACGAGCCGAACTGCTTACACAGCCCATCGGCTTCGATCATGACGGGCTTTGACATACCGGCGCGATCCTCCACATGCATCCACTGACACTGGTCCCCGCACCTTTCCAGGCCCGACCCGCTTGCTCGCTCACGAGAGCACGATTCACCCAGGATCGGCCGTTCGCGACGGGATAGCCCGGCGCGAAGTACGGGGCGCAGCCCCCTGACAATCTCTACGAGGGCTGGCCGAATGTGTTCATTATGCGCAGGCGGCTCCGCCGACGCAACCGATTCCAAACCCGCGGCCTGCGGCCGCGCGAAAATCCGAAATCTCCAATTCCAAGTCCCAAGGATATTCGAAACCCCATGGAAATCCGAAATCCAAAATCGAACACCGTAAGATTTCCCCAATCCCCAGGAAATCCGGCCTGAAGGGCCGCGGGAACAAAGCCCAAGGAGAATTCCTGGGCAGGATGTGGTTGGAACGGATTCGGGATTTCGGTTCGGTGGCTGGGCGGTTTTTGGTGGACATGAGCCGCGCGACATGGGTAGATTCCAGCAAGCCACATCCTGTCCGTGAATCCCGTACTGGTATTTCCGTGCGAGGTCACCACGATGAGAAGGGCCGCGCCGCCATTGCGGGGAGCGTTGATCGGTTGTGGGTTCGTCTCCCGGTTTCACCTGGAAGCATGGCCGCGCGTCGCCGATACGCGGCTGGTTGCGATTTGCGACCTGAATCCCGAGCGGCTCGACCAGGCGGGGCGAACACTCCCCGGTGCTCGCCGGTACACCGATCCGGCCGCGCTTTTTGAGCAGGAAGCAGATCTCGACTTTGTCGAGATCTGCACCCAGGCCGATTCGCATCTCGAGCTGATCGAGATGGCGGCGCGGCGCGGCGTGCACATTCTCTGCCAGAAGCCGGCGGCGCTGGTGCGCGCGGACTTTCGAGCCATGATCGATGCTTGCGTCAGTACGGGCGTCCGGTTGATGATCCATGAAAACTGGCGATTCCGCCCGTGGTATCGCGCGATGCGCGCCGAGATCGACACCGGTTCGATCGGCCGGCCCGTCCGGCTGCGGATCGCCCACCGCGACACGCGGGTCTTGCGCCCCGATGGTTTCAAGTCCCAGCCCTACCACGCTACGGCTTCCAGGCTGATCCTCCTGGACATGGGCTGTCATCTGATCGACACCGCGCGGTATCTGATCGGAGAAATCCAGGCGGTGTCGGCCACAATCGGCCGCTTCGGGCGGCGGAATGCCGGCGAGGATATTGCCATGGTCTCGGTTTATTTTGCCGGGGGCGCGCTCGGCTTTTTCGACATGAGCTGGTGCGCGAGTCCGGACCTGGCCCGGCCGGAATGGGCCCTCAACGATACGGTGGCCGAGGGCATGGAGGGCACGCTGCGTCTTCTGGCCGACGGTTCGCTGGAACTGGTCACCCCGACGGGCGAGCGCGAGCGGCGGACGGTCCCCTTGCCGCCCGACGAGGAGGTCTACGTCGACGGCTACGCCGCCACCCAGCGTCATTTCATCCATGGTTTGCTTACCGGCGCAGAGCACGAGACGCGGGCCTCCGACAACCTCCGGACGATGGAGGTCGTCTGGGCGGCGTACCGCTCGGCGGAGGAAGGCAAAACAATCGCAGTGTGAGGATTGGCTGCCACAACGGCGGACCGCGGCATGCACGAGTGGCTTGTTACCTGCCGCCCTCGTCGTTACGATAAGTCTGTTGGTAGACGTGCGCACCCGTAGCTCAACTGGATAGAGCATCGGTCTACGGAACCGAAGGTTACTGGTTCGAATCCAGTCGGGTGTATTCCGATCAGTCTCCCTCAGCATCGACCGTGACACCAACCTCGGCAATATCCTGGCCATTTCCGAGCATCGTTGCTGTATTTGCAGGGGCCATGCCCCGAACCGAAAGTCGCGAAATCCTCAAGCCAATCAGGATTGTTGAGATGACCATTTCGAAGTTGATCGGCTTCGCGAAGAGCACCTTGTATACGCGCCACACGACGCCGTTGGTGAGCGCCACCCAATCGACGCGCTGGTTGTCGGCGTAGTCAATCGCTTGTTTGACGTGCTGGTCTTTGAGGTCGAGGCCGATCGCCTTGACCTCAATGATGGACTGGATCGCCCCATCAATCTTGGTCGCGAGGTCGCAGTACGTGCTCTTGATGGCGTATTCGGAGGTGATCTCCGAGTACTTGTCGTAGCCGAAGACTTCGGCGAGCATGTCGGTCACAATCGTGACCGTATCGGCTTCTCCTATGTCGCGAGCCTTGGCCGAAGCCAGGATCGCTTGAAACCGCTTGATCCCTGCGCCGAGGCGCGGGCGCCATGCTCGCGGACGAGCTCGCGCCAAGATTCGCGACGCCTACGCCGCCGGACGGGCCGCCAGCAACCTCGCGGCCGAGCTCGGCGTCAATCCCCACACTGTCGTCGCCTGCGTCAAAGGCTAGACGTACCCGAAACTCGGCGGCCCTATCTCCGACAGGAAGGGTACCTACGCCGCCAGCGGAACGCGTCATCCCTGCGCGAAACTCGGAATGTGGGGCCGGTCTCCGCACTCTCGCCGGGGCTGCCGATCGGGTATGATCGTAGGCGTTGCTCGGCGGGGCCGGTCCGCTCTGGCTGGGCGTTGGGCGGGGGGGCACGCACCGATGGAGAAGCCGCAGAAGGGCGTATGCATTTGCAGCGCCGGGAACACCGGCATCCCCGCCCTCCTCGCCCTGCGGGCGAAGGGCTACCGGCTCCGGCTCGACTATCACCGGCTCGACGGCCCAGAAGTCGGGAAGCCGGACTACCGGCTCGACTACCAGGCCGAGTGCGAGGGCGGGTACTTCAGCGCGAACACTCCGGAGGAATTGCTTGGGCTCGTCGCTATGTGGGAAGTGCGGGGCGACGACTGGCGGCTCAAGCCAGGCGAGGCGGCCATTGACGACGAACTGCACGCCGGCTCTCGCACGTTCGATCGCGACGGCAATGAAGTGCCGGGGTAGAAGCATCAATGTTCGCCTACCAAGCGCTCGGGCGAACGGTCACCCCTGCCGTGGCCGCCTCAAGAGCGTCTTGACGGACTTCGAAACGTCCTCGCGGAGCGTGGCCGAGTAGCCGACGTGGACCTCGGCAACCTTACCATCCTGGTCGATGATGATGAGCGTGGGGAAACCGCGCACCTGATATTTCTCGGGCAGCCCCTCGGCCTTGAGCACCGGGTAATTCAGCCCCATTGCGTTGACGACAAACTTCGCATCCTTCTCTTGTCGGTCGGTATTCATCCCCAGCACGGCGACCGGCTGGCCTTGGAAATCCTCGGCAAGTTGCTTGACCTGGGGCATCGCCCGGATGCACCAGCCGCAGCCGCGGTACCAGAAGTCGAGGATGACGACCTTGCCCCGGTAGGCCGCCAGCGAGTGAGTCTTGCCCTCCAGGTCCTTGGTCTCCCAGTCCGCGGAGGGGTGGCCAATGACGGCGCCGCGGGACTTCGCACGATCAGTGTAGTACGAGGCCATCCGGGTGTGGTTCTTCAACTGCTCGTCGATCTGCTCGCGGAGGATCGGAAGGCCCAGCGCTGCCTTGGCGTCTTTCAAGACCGTCTCCGCCTGGGAGAGCAGGACCGTGACGCGATCGGCATCCTTGCTCGCCTTGGAGATGAGATCCTCGTATTCTTGGTTAGCCGCGAAATAGCGCTCCGACTCCCGGTCCAGCGTCCGGATCTGGTCGGGGTTCTGGGCTGTGAGGGCTGTGAGCAATAGCGACCCAGACCCCTTCCCGCGAATGCCGTAACCCTGGGCATTCTCGCTGTCGAACGCGCTTGACGACGCCTTTCCGAACATCGAGGACGTATCGGGAATGCGCGCTCATGAGGTAGATCTTGTCCCACATGCCGTGGTCGACGCCTTCGAACACCCACTCATCGCCTGGCGATCCGGCGGTGCCGGACTGCTTGAAGTCGGTGCGCTTCTCGTCGCGGACGTTGATCCCTTGCCAGCCGTTCTTGGCTTCGGCGGCATCCTTCGGCAGACGGGGAAACAAGGGGGACGGGTCAAACCGGTACCCGAACGATTTGTTGGAGACGATGCGCCCGTCGGGGTAGAGATCGAAATGAGCGATGGTCACGTCCGGGGGGTCCTCGTCCTTCTTGCCAGCGCGCGTTGCGGACATCCGGCTGCTGGAGCGAGCGATGATACGCCAGCTTCCATCGTCGTTGGCGCGGACAACCCAGACCGTCCAGTCGTCCTGATAGGCGAGCAAGCCATCTTGGTATTTGAAGTCGCTGGTGCCGTGGTATTTCAGCTCCTGCCCCACGCTGAGTCGATAACGGGGCACCTCGTCCAATCCCGCGGCCCCGCAAGCCGCGGCAAGCGGTCCAAGTACACCAATCATCGCAGACAATACATAGGTAGCGTGGAGCCATTTCATAACGTCAGACTCCTCTTGTCGGAACCGAAGGAATTCCACTCACGATCTTATCTCTGACGGTTGTCATGGTAAAGATCCCACTCCGGGAGTCCCGGCTGGGAACCGCGGTCAAACCATGGTAGTTGCGTGGTCCGCACGCGACCGCGGTCGGAACCGCTACGACGTCGATGACCACTGCCCCGACCATTGCCGGGAACGAAGATCTCGGCCAGAGCGTGCGGGAAGGTGTTTCATCACCAGGACGGCCAGGCTGTTCAAGACCTGGTCCTGGGGTTGATTCGGATGGCGACAATTGCCACGATCGGGATAACCGTGAACATCCGCATTCACGATCTTGTTGTGGCGATTGAGTGCGAGCGACGGTCTAACGATTCGTTCCGTTGAGCCGAGCTCTTACTTGCCAGGAACACCATCCCGCGCCCAGTTTCCGCCTAATCGGCCACTCTGCAAATCTGGCAATAACCTCCGCACGCAGTCTCCTGGAATGACCATGCCGCCGTGCGCGCCGGGCCTGGCGATCGCGATCCCGATGGCGCGCCGGGTGAGAAAGAGAGACGGATTGCGAGACGGATGGTCAGCCAACCAACGAGAACGGCGGTGGTGCAAAGCGCCATGTAAAGAGCCCGCTTTCGCCAGATGCGCGGGGAGCCAACGGCGATTGCTGCAAGGCCAGTAAGCAACGTTCGCATTAGGCCTCGCCTCTTGGAATAGAGCAAGTTCGTGCGGGCGTTTCTCAATCCATGCCCCACGGTCGTTCGGCCCCTGCCCAAGTGTGGAAGTTTATCGCGGTCGGCGAAACGCCACGAACGACGTCGAATCACGGGTTGTCACGGCACCGCCGACTGTTTGCACGGTGTTGCGCGTAAGTAGGGCGGTGACCGGCTCCCAGCCCTCGCGTGCTTCGGCATTGAGCAGCTTTTCGTACATGGCCGCGCGCTGGTCGTCGTTGAGCTTCTCGCCGGGGTTGTAGCTGATGACGCTGACCTTGTATTCCCACGCAAAGCGCACAGCTTTAGCCCGCTGGGCCCGAGAGTCAGGGGCTTGGCCCATGGCGAGCACGACGGAAACTCCGAGCAACCCGATGGCGACCGGTCCGATTCCTGGTTTGTTGCGCATTTGATCCCTGCCATAGCCGAACGAAGAGACTCTGGGCTTTCAACAGAACCCGCCGGGCTCAATTGTCGCGAAAGATGCGGGCCGATGCCAGCGAAAACAGGGAAACCCGCGGACACCCACGCGTCATCGACTGCGAAGAACTGCCCAACGGCGAATCACATGACTTGGGCTGTGCCTAGCGGTGAACCGGTCCACGCACATGCTTTGGACTCGGACCATCACGAGCAACTGCGGCACCGTCGGGTTCACCGCTGGCGGAGCTGTCGAGATCGTTTAAAAGGCGCTAGCGCTGCTCCCTCTCCGCGCCGCGCCCGATCATTTTGAAATAGCGACGGACCTGCTCCGCGAAACCAGGGCCCAGCAAGGTCGCATAATTGTCACCCTTGATCAACGGCGCCTTCTCGAGTTCCGCCTTGCGGGCATCGAGCAAAAACGTCACCGCGAGATTCTCCTGGTTCGAGTCGAGATTCAGGTTCGACCAGGGGACCGGGACGTACTGTTCGCCGATGCCGGCCACGCCTCCCCTGGTGAGGATGACGAAGACCACGCGATGTTGCTGATCCAGAAGCAGGTCTTCCACCTTGCCCAGTTCCTCGTTCTGACCATTCTTGAGATTTGCGGCGCGGATCTTCGTAGCGAGAATGACCCGTTCGAAGGCCCGGTGCTCGCGCTGCGCGGGTCGGGTTTCCCGCCTCGGCTCGTGCGGCGACTCGCCGTGCGTGCGGAAGAACTCATCGACGCGCGCAATCCACTGGGGATCGGTCAATTCACGATAGTTCTCCGACTGGATCGCCGGGGACTTCTTGAGTTGCTCGATGGTCATGCCGAGAACGACGGACCATTTGTCGTCGTCGAGACGGACCGACAAGAGGTCAAACGGAGCGGCGGTGTAGGTCTGGCCGACCCCGGCGATACCGCCAACACCCAGGACGGCGTAGCGCACCATACCGTCAGGGGAGATCACCAGGTCCCGAAGGTCTGCAATCTGATTATCCGCTTTCTCGCGATTTACGACATGAGTGCCGATCAGCGTGCTGACCTTGCGAATCTGATCGAGGTCCCCACGCTCTCCTGCCGCCCTTGCAATCCTCTGCTGAGCCGCGTGTGCGACCGCTCCTAGTGCGAGGGCGATGCAGCATGCAAGCTCCACGGTTCTCTTGGTATCGAGCATGATTTCCTCCAGAACGAAATGTGCGATCACGAATTGTCCGGGGTCGGAACCCCCTTGCTGTTGTGCTAAAGCAATTCTCAGACCATCGAGACGGAAAATCTCGGCTCAATTCATCTCACCGGACCAAGAAGAACTGCGAAGTACAAACTGCGTAGGGCATGCATTGCAACGCCAGATCGGTCCCACTCTTTTGAATTCGATCTCAGGGAAACGGTCGCTGTGGCAACGCATGTGCTATTCCGTTCGAGGTCGGTCATAGCGAGGAATTGTTCCCGGGCTGGGCCACGACGCGAACGTCATCGAGCGCCGGCCCGAACAAGGGGTCTTTCCGGTCCACGCTGTAGAATTCGAGCGACGTCTCCCCGTCGACGGCCACAAACTCCCAGGTCTTGGTCGTCCACCCCATGTTGTCCGGAGACTTGCCGGTCGTGTCAAAGGAGAACTCCCCCTTCATGCCCGCCGCGCTCACTCCCAGGCGCTTGATTTCCCGATTTCCGGTAGATCCCCCGGGAATACTTCCAGCCATCGCGAACGTCACTCGGTAACGCTGCCCCTTGGTGGTGAGGAACGATTGCCGGATACCCCCACAGCCGGGGGAGCCGTGTATGTCTAGGCACCGCTTGCCGTCGGCCGCACGCAGCGCGTTACTGACGCAATCGATCGGTTCGCGCGTCACCGTCCAACCCGGGATCGCAGTCGATCCCGGTCCCTGTGGTACGTCCTGGACGTCAGGCCCCAGCTCGAAGCTGCCGTTGACGAGCAGGTTGGCCGTCGGCGCGCCGGGCAGCCGTAAGCGTGAAGGTGACCAGATCCGCACGATCCCGTCGCTATCGGCCGTCAGGACAAGGCTGCCATCGGGTCGAGCGGCGAGACCCGAGTGACCGGCCGGTCCTTGCCCCTGACGGACCGCGACACCGGACTCGAGGTCCCAGAGCACGAGTGTTCCCTTGTCGCCGCCGGACAAGACGCTCCTGCCGTCTGCCAGGAAGGCGGCTGATCGAATCAGTTCGCCCCCATCGAGCACGGAACGGGTGATCTCGGCTCGTTTTTCGAGATCCCAGAGGATGACGTCCTTGTCGGCACTGGCTGAGAGTGCTCGTTGGCCATCGGGCGAAATCGCGACGCAGGTGATCTTGGACTGATGACCGGTCAGCAAGGCTCGTTCCTTCGCGGCCCTGATGTCCCAGAGGCGCACCAGCCGATCATCCCCGCCTGAAATCGCCAGCCGGCCGTCGGCAGTGATCGCCAGGCATTGGATCTCGGCGTGATGCCGGCCCATCGCGCTGACGGGCCGTCGCGTGGTGGTATCCCAGCGAAAGAAATACACGGCGTCGCTGTCGCCGACCAGTAGGCCGTTGCTACAGAAAGCGATCGCATTGACGCGAAGGGTGCGCGCGATGACCTGGTGGTCGATTCTCTTGCCGGTTGCCACGTCCCAATAGGCCAGCGACAGGTTCTCCATGGCGGTCACGATGCGATCACCGTCGGGCGCGATCGCAAGACTGCGGACCATGCCGTTGAACGTGAACGGGCGAAGTTCTTTGCGGGTCTCAACTTCCCAGAGCCAAGCCGTCCCGTCATCGCCCAGCGAAATCGCTTCGCGCCCGTCGTTCGTGATCAAGACGTCCAAAGGTGGTCTCGCCATCTGACGCATGAGGGTCACGCCGAATGTGTGACCGACAATTGGATTGAGGGCGGCCATCAGCCGGTCCATCTCGCTTGAAGTAAGCTCATGGGGAGGCCATAACGTTTCGAGTTGCTTCCTGAGGTCTTCGATCTGCCGCTTTTCGGTCAGATTGATCGCGTTGACGCCCGCGACCTGCCTGCGATCGCTGTTCCAGAGGCGGAAGGTAAGCCCCCGAGCGCTGGCGGCGACGATCGCCAGCCACTTGTCCGCCGGAGGGATTCTGCGCATGTCGTCGATGGAGGACAGCAGTCGCAAGTCGTACCCACCCGTGAACCGGCCCGTCTCGATGTACGAGGGAACGACCGGCGCAGGTCCGTTCGCCAGCGACGCTGACGAGACCTTGATGTTCTTGAACCAGCAGTCGCCGTAGAGCGCCTGAAAGCCGAGATAACCCTCGCGCGGCAGCTTGGCGATGGCGATGTCCCTGCGCTTGAGGTCCGAGCCGTCCGGCCGCTTGCCGGGGACGGTCCACAGATTGAGGTCGATCGTGGAGACGTCTTCCTCGTTGAGCGACACGGCGAAACTCGGGCCTGCGGCCGTGATTCGCACGTGGTTCCACTCGCCGGCCGGCTTTTGAGCGTTGACTCTGGGCGCGACCAGATCGCGGATTGCACCGGGACTATCCCGGCCAAGAGCCGGTGTATCGTCCAGAGCAATTTCCAGGCCAGTATCCACGGGATCTCCCAGATCGCCGACGCGAAGAAAAACGCCAGCGGCGCCTCCCTTGGCGACCTTGTACTCGAAATCCAGTACAAACTCGCCGAGCGGTTTTTCGTACGCGACCAGGTAGCTGCCCGTCCCGTGTGGATTCAAGCCCTCAGGCTGTACGTTGGCCCTGGGCAAGGGCCGCCCATCGCATAGAATCCATCCCTTGCCACTCGCGCTATCGAAGATCGAGGTGAATTCCGGTGGAGGCTGGGGGCGCTTCCGCCCAACATCCGGCAGGCGGTTCGCCGATTCCTCGGTGGTCAAGGATCGGGCCCGTGTTTGGGCCCCCGATCTAGATCGGTCCGGGCCTTCGGTCTCTCGCCGGTTTTCGGCTCGGCTGCGAGATCCGTCGCCGGCGCTGAGGTTTTCCAGGGATCCGGCCTGCGCACTCGACGGAGAGTGGGCGACGAGTGCCGCCTGCTCTTGCGAGCGGTCGCGTCGAGAAAAGCGGACCATTCCCGCGACCGCCGCGCAGGCCAGCGCGATTAAAAGGACCGCCAGCACAACGGGCCGGCGGCTGGGCTCGCCTGATCTGGTCGATCCGAGCCGCTTTGCTTGCGGCACCGCCTTTCTGCCTGCCTTGGTCCTTGGCGGCACGGGCGCGACCGGCGTTTCCGCGCGGACGTCCATCACCAGGTCATCGAGGTTGAGCTCACGATCGATCGGCAGACCCGTGGCCTCGTCGCGCTGGGAGAAGATCGATGCCTCGCGATCCGGCTTCGGCGACGGGGCTCGCTTCACAGCGGGTTCATCAAAAACCAAGAGCTCGGGGTGGGACTTCGAGGCTTCGGCGGGTGCAACCTTGCACGCCTCCAGAAGCGCGATGACCTCAGTCATCGATGCCGGTCGCTCGTCCGGCTTCTTGGCCATCATCTTCTGGTACACCGCCTCGAGTGCCCGCGGGACATCCGGCCGAAGGCGCGCAGCGAGGGCGCCGGGCAGCTCCATGTGGGCCAAGAGTCGCTTGAGCACGGTTTCCGCGGGAAACGGCTCGCGGCCCGCCAGGAGGTAATACAGCGTGCAGCCCAAGCTGTAGATGTCGGCCCGGTGGTCGGCCCGGCGCGAGTCTTCGGCCTGTTCCGGCGGCATATAATCGACCGTCCCCATGTACATGCCGCTCTCGGTCAAACGGGCGCCGGACGCTTGACCGAAGGGGTTAGACGCATCGACGAGCCGAGCGAGCCCCAGGTCGAGCACGCGGACGGTCCCCGCCATGTCGAGCATCAGGTTCGACGGCTTGATGTCGCGGTGGACGATCCCCTCGGCATGGGCGGCGGCCAGCCCGCGCACCGCCTGGATCAGGTACTCGATCGCGTCGACGACCCGCAACGGTCCCCGCTGGCGGACGACGCGGTCCAGGTCGCGGCCCTCGACGTATTGCATCACCAGGAAATGGACGCCCCGATCCTCGTCGGCGTCCAGCGCGGCGACGATGTTGGGGTGCTTGAGCCTGCCAGCCGCCTCGACTTCCCGCTTGAACCGCGCCAGGGCGGTGCGATCGCGGGCGAACGATGGGGGGAGGATCTTCAAGGCCGCCACGCGTCCGAGCCGCCGGTGTCGAGCCTTGAAGACCACGCCCATGCCGCCGACGCCCAACTTGTCGAGGATCAAGTAGTTGCCGATGAGCAGGCCGCGGCTCTTGCGCTGGTACAGGGCGGCGGCCTGGTAGGCCGTCAGCTTGCCGGCCTTCTGGAGAGCTCGGGCCAGACCGAGGACTCCAGCGGATGCAGGAACGTCAGCAATCAGGCCATCGAGTTCGTCCTCAGTGGCCAAGCCGATCTCGAGCACCGCCCGGCGAAACTCGGACGGGTCGGTGATCGAACCCGAGTCACCGTCCGCAGCCGATTGGTCCGCCAGAGCGGCCTGGTTGCCCGGCCCTCCGAGGACCATCGCATCGCCGTGGATGGGACGGTGGATCGTCGCACTTTCGTGGATGGGCTCGAGCGATTCGGGACTTGGGGATTCACGGCCGCGCAATTGGGTCTCGGGAAGTTCTCGGGCCGATGAACCCGCGTCAGGCTGGTTGCCGTTCGACATGCCGCAGTCTCCCGCTGTGACCTCCGTCCGCGTCGCCAGAACCTCCAACCGGGCTCTGGCCCAAAGCGCTTGATGATCGAGGGTATGTTTGAGCTGAGTTCCGGCGCATGAGGTCCCTCCAGGTCAGGATGGGGCTCGCTTGGCCCCATCCTGACCTGGAGGTTCCCCGTACTGACTCGTATTGTACAACCCTCACCGACTTTGGAAAACGTTCTCGGTTCACGGCACCTCGGCTTGTCCCAGCCGCAACGCGACCATCTTCTCCAGCTCGGTTGAACTTCGAAGCACATGCATTGCAACGCCAGATCGGTCCCACTCTCTTTGAAACAGATGCTCCTTGATGATCTACGGCAACCGCTCGGCTACAATAGCCCCGACTGATGCCAGCGTGGGGCGATGACGCAGTGCAACGCGAGGACCACCATCGGGCATGGGCAAGGCCGATCCGCTGAAAGCAACGGCGAACTATGACGCGGCCGCGGATGAGTCGTTTAGTGACGGTGCGCCCGTTGTCCGCCGACGCGGCCGCGGCAAGGCTACCGGAACGCATCGGTCGCTACCGGATCGAAAGAGTGCTGGGCAAGGGCGGGTTCGGCCTGGTGTATCTGGCCCAGGACGACCAGTTGAGCCGCCCGGTGGCGATCAAGGTGCCCCATCGCAAACTGGTGGATCGACGCGAGGATGCCGAACCTTACTTGACGGAAGCACGCACGGTCGCAAACCTCGATCACCCCCACATCGTTCCCGTCTTCGATGTCGGCAGCAGCGAGCAGTTCCCTTGCTTTGTCGTCTCGAAATACATTGACGGCACTGACCTCGCCACGAGGCTCAAGCAGTCCCGCATGTCGATCCACGGGACGGTGGATCTGGTCGCGTCGGTCGCTCTGGCGCTGCACCACGCTCACAAGCAAGGGCTGGTCCATCGCGATATCAAGCCAGGGAACATTCTGCTGGACAAAAGCGGCAAGCCATTCGTGGCGGATTTCGGGCTCGCGCTCAAGGATGAAGACTTCGGCAAAGGGAGCAGGCTGGCGGGCACGCCGGCCTATATGAGCCCCGAGCAGGCCAGGGGCGAGGGCCACCGGGTTGATGGGCGATCCGACATCTTCAGTCTGGGCGTCGTGTTCTACGAATTGTTGACCGGAAGGCGACCATTCCGGGGCGATATCCTCCCCGAGGTCATCGAGTCGATCACCACCACCGAGCCTCGTCCGCCCCGACAGATCGACGACACGATCCCCAAGGAGCTGGAACGGATCTGCCAGAAGGCGCTCTCGAAGCGTTCGTCGGAGCGCTATAGCACCTCCAAGGACATGGCGGATGACCTGCGCTTGTTCCTTCAAACCACAGCGGGCGCGGTCTCGCCTCTGGTTCCCGCGGGCGCCATCGGCGTGCCACCCGGATCGACTTTGGAATCGGCGCCGCCGCCGGCCACATCCGGGCAATCCGATTCTGGACAGCGACCAATCAGGATAGTTCCCAGGGGCCTGCGATCGTTTGATGAGCATGATGCCGACTTCTTCCTGCAACTGCTTCCCGGCCCTCGGGACCGGGACGGACTGCCTGAGAGCATCCAATTCTGGAAACGGAAGATCGAGCAGATCGACCCCGACCTGACTTTCAAGGTGGGGCTGATCTACGGTCCATCGGGCTGCGGCAAGTCATCGCTGGTCAAGGCGGGCCTTTTGCCTCGCCTCGGAGAGCATGTCCTGCCGGTTTACATTGAGGCGACCGCGGACGAGACCGAAGCTCGGCTCTTGAAACGCTTGCGCAAGGTCTGTCCTGAACTGCGCGCGGATTGGGGCTCGTTGATTCGCTGGCAAGTTTGCGAAGGGGTCGCGTCTTGCCCCCCGAGCGCAAAGTACTGCTGGTTCTGGATCAATTCGAGCAGTGGCTCCATGCGAAGCGCGGTGAGGAAGAGACCGAACTGGTCGCCGCCCTTCGCCAGTGCGATGGCGAGCACGTCCAGGCCATCGTGATGGTGCGGGACGATTTCTGGCTTGCGGCCAGCCGGTTCATGCGGGACCTGGAGATCCGACTGGTCGAGGGCGAGAACAGCGCTCTCGTGGATCTCTTTGATCCGCGCCATGCCAGGAAAGTGCTGATGGCATTCGGGCGGGCGTACGGAGCACTGCCCGAAAACGTCGCTGATCTCGGCCGCGATCAAGAACCATTTCTGGATCAAGCAATCTCCGGGCTTGCCCAGGACGGGAAGATCATCTCGGTTCGACTGGCTCTTTTCGCCGAAATGATCAAGGGAAAGCCCTGGACTTCGGCTACGCTCGAGGAGGTGGGCGGCACCGAAGGCATGGGTTTGACGTTTCTGGAAGAGACCTTCAGCGTGTCAACCGCGCCTCCCGAGCATCGACTTCACCAGAAAGCCGCCCAGGCGGTGCTGAAGGCTCTGCTTCCGGAGACCGGAACCGAAATCAAGGGCCAGATGAGGTCGCGTCAGGAATTGCTCGCAGCATCGGGTTACGCGACCCGTCCCAAGGACTTCGACGACGTGATCCGCATTCTCGACAGCGAAATCCGCCTGATCACGCCGACAGACCCGGAAGGGGTGGCGGGTGACGAGTGGGGGGTGGAGGGCGAAAGCAGTGGGAATCGACCGGGGACCGCTGATGGAGCCGTGAATCCCGCCACCCGCCGCTCGCCACCCACCACCCGTTACTACCAGCTCACTCACGACTATCTCGTTCACTCGTTGCGAGAATGGCTGACGCGCAAGCAGAAGGAGTCGAGGCGGGGCCGGGCCGAGCTGATGCTGGCGGATCGGGCGGCGGTGTGGAACGCTCGACCGGAGAATCGCCAACTGCCGTCGCTGTTGCAGTGGTTCACGATCCGGTGGCAGACACGGAAGAAAACCTGGACGCCGCCGCAGAAGAAGATGATGGCGAAGGCTGGCAGGTATCGTGCGGTGCGCGGCTTGGTCCTTGCTGTGGTCTTGGCGCTCGTCGGCTGGGGTGGCTACGAGGGCCACGGCACTCTGAAAGCCCATGCCTTACGGGACCGATTGCTGGACGCCAACACCAACGAAGTGCCGACCATTGTTGAGGACATGGGTTCGTATCGGCGGTGGATCAACTCGCTACTGCACGAAGCCTTCGGCAAGGCGGAAAGAGACAAGGACTCCCGCAAGCAACTCCACGCCGGCCTCGCCCTGTTGCCGGTTGACCCGAGCCAGGTCAGATACCTCTATGATCGGCTGCTCGACGCCGAGCCGCACGAAGTGCCGGTGATCCGTGACGCGCTTGCCCCGCACAAGGATGAGTTGCTGGAGAAGCTGTGGGAGGTCGTCGAGAAGCCCAAAAAGGGCAAGGAATCCCAGCGACTGCGGGCGGCGGCGGCGCTGGCGAAGTACGACCCTGAGAGCGAGAGTTGGGCGCAGGCCAGTGGCCCGGTCGTCGAGCAATTGGTCGGTGAGAACCCGGTGTTTTTGGGCCTCTGGATGGAGGGCTTTCGCCCGATCAAGGGAAAGCTGCTGGCGTCACTGGAGGGCATCTATCGAAACCCCAACAGTCGTGAATCGGAACGCACACTGGCAACGAACATCCTCGCGGACTATGCCGCCCAACAGCCGGAGGTTTTGGCCGATTTGCTGATGGACGCCGACGAGAAGCAGTTCCCCGTGATCTATGCGAAGTTCAAGGATCGTGGTGAGCAAGGCGTACCCCTCTTGACCGCCGTGATTGACACCAAGCTGCCAGCGGATTTGCCCTCCTCGGATGACAAGCGGGAAACGCTGGCGAAGCGGCAGGGGAATGCAGCGATGGCACTCTTGAGAATGGACCAACCTGCGAAGGTCTGGCCGCTGCTCAAGCACAGCCCCGATCCGAGGGTGCGAAGCTACCTGATTAATCGGCTGGGTCCCCTGGGAGCCGACGCCCAGGCCATCATCAAGCGTCTGGACGAGGAGCCGGACATCAGCGCTCGGCGGGCGCTGCTCTTGAGCCTGGGCGAAGTCAGCGAGACGGAATTCACGCCGGACGCCCGGAAAGCAATGCTGCCGAAGTTGCAGGAAATCTATCGCACCGAGTCCGATCCTGGCCTTCATGCGGCATCGGAATGGCTGTTGCGGACATGGAAGCAAGTGGCGTGGCTCAAACAAGTCAACGACGAGTGGGCGAAAGACAAGGTGAAGGGTGAAGGGTGGTGGGTGGTGGGAAAAGACAAGGATTCTCCACCCGCCACTCGCCACTCGCCACCCACCACTCCCAAGTGGTACGTCAACACGCAGGGCCAGACGATGGTGGTAATTCCTGGCCCGGTGGAGTTCCTGATGGGATCGCCGACCACGGAGAAGAACCGGGGAAGGTTCGAGCCGCAGCACAAGAAACGGATAGGCCGGACGTTTGCCCTTGCAGCTACGTCCGTCACGAAGGAACAGTTCTTGCGATTTCAGCCGAAGTTCTGGGGCAACCAGATGATGCGTTATCCCGAACCTACCTGTCCGATCGGGGGCGTGAACTGGTACGAAGCGGCGGCGTACTGTAATTGGCTGAGCAAGGACGAGGGGATTTCCGAGGAGCAATGGTGTTACGAGATCAAGGGGCCGGAGACGAAGTTGAAGGAAAAGTACCTGAGTCTGACGGGGTATCGGTTGCCGACCGAAGCCGAGATGGAATATGCAATCCGTGCGGGTGCGTTGACGAGCCGGTACTACGGGGAAACGGAAGAGTTGCTGCCGAAGTATGCGTGGTATGTCAAGAACTCGCAAGAACGGACATGGCCGGTGGGAAGTTTGAAGGCGAACGATTTGGGATTATTCGACGTTTATGGAAACCTGATAACGTGGTGTCAGGAGAGGTACAAAGAATACCCGGCAGGCAAGGGAGATCAAGCGGTAGAGGACCAAGAAGACGGCTTAGTGGTCAAAGATACAGATAGCCGTGTGTTGCGTGGCGGCACGTTCGTCATGCAAGCGTCGGCCGCGCGTTCTGCCAACCGTAACAACGCCGCTATGCCGACGTTCGGTAACTACGCGATCGGGTTCCGTCCGGCGAGGACTTTACCGCTTAGCTCCTTTACTGCTTTACCACCTACCGCCGCAGGCGGTCGAAAATGAAATTGGCCAACGGACCAGGCAAGAACAGCGTTAATGCGCCCGCCCACTCGCCAGTTTCGAGTGGTCTTCGGTCATTTATTCTCTTCCATAGGTGAGGAACTTTGCCATGTCCGTCAGCAGACGGCGATCCTGGCTCACAACCCGAGCGCGCTCCACCCAACGCACCCGCCGCCGCCCTTTCAGCCCCCTGTCGCCAGGCGGACTCGGCGACTGGCTGCTGGAGGTCCGCTGCATGCTGAGCACACTTCCCACGATGCCAACCGCGAACCTTGTTGCGTCAGGACTTTCTGTGGCGAGCGGTTAAACTGAAATCATCGACGTCAGCAAAACACCGGTTCTAGCGTCCGGCGGTGCGGGCGGCGCCTTGACTGCAACCGGCGGAAACGGCGGCAATCTCGGCCCGGCAGGCCTCGGCGGCCTTGCTGGCCAGATCAATATCAACGCCAAAACAAAGCCGAAGGACATCAAGGCCACGCAATCACCCGGCGCCAGAGGCGACCAGAATGGAGCGCCTGGGAACGGCGGCGCGGGAAAGACCCCGGGCCAGCCCGGCAAGCGCCTCCTGGGATCGACCTGGACTACTGCGAAGGGCATGCATTGCGCTGCCAAGATCGGTCCCACTCTCTTGAATTCGATCTCAGGGAAACGGTCGCGGTGGCAATGCAAGTCCTGTCCAGTTCGTTCATCCCATCAGCGAGATCCGCTCCTGGGCGGCGGGAGAACCGGAGACGAAGAAACGCTGCGGTTTTTCTGTATCATGCTTGACTCTCAGGATGGGATGGCTTATGAATTGGGCTGCCGGGTCATCGGACGGACGACTGGTCCCGCTCAGGCTCACCACCAGGAGGATTCACGATGCGCACCTCGTCGTTTCGCGTTTGGATGATGTCGGCCTTCATCGTCGCGGCTCTGTCCGGAGGGGCGAAGGCGGGCGGCCTGGCGCTGATGAATACCGGCGGGACTCCGACGGTCGGACCGCCGGCGAGCATGGGGTTCGCGTTCACGACGAATCAGTCGATCGTCGTCGATGCCCTCGCCGACGTGATTGTCCCAGGGCAGATATCTTCCACCCAGGTGCGCCTCTACGATGGCAGTCAAACCATCCTGGCCGAGGCGACCGTCAGCACCACCGATCCGCACCCGTACTCCATACCTTATGGCACGACGGGGGAGCACCTCTCGCTCTACGTCCAAGCGATCACCCCGGTGACACTGGCCGCCGACACGACGTATTACATTGCCGCCGACACGCCCAACTCCGCGTCGTTCATCTCGCAGCTCGTGGGCATCACGACCGACCCGTCAATCACGTACGACCACGGCGTGAACGTCTTCGGGACCGGCAATAATCCGCTCACGGACTCCGGCGGCCTGGGCCCCGGTTACCTCGGCCCGGATTTCCTCATCGCTGCCAGCGCCGTGCCCGAGCCCTCCGCGCTCGTCCTGGCCGTCGCGGGTTTGACGATCTCCCTGGCGCGCCGGCGGAAGCCCCGTCGCGCCTGATCGGATGGGGGCGACCGATCCTCGGCCTTGCCGGGGGCCGAAGTCCGGCCAAGTTCGCCCGGATCGCCGTGCCGCTCTGCGGCAAGACGACTACGGATCTGATGGCGGATATCATCACGTCCCGCCGCCGGATCGCAACACGCGAGCCGACGGCATGAGTGTCTGGAAACCGGAAGCTCGGAGGGCGCTCCATCAGTGCCCGTCGAACCCGAATTGCGCCGAGAAATGAAGGCTGCGGAAAACCAATCCGCGCCCATTTCAGGTCTGGCAACATAAAAAAAATCCGCTCCGCGCGGTGAGAAGGCTGGGGTTCGAGGTCGCCGGATTTTTCTTGCGGCATGGTGCACTGTAGGCCAGCAAGAGAGCCCCACAGCGGCCCTTGTCGGCCACGATTTCTTGTCGCCGGTGCTGCTTTCTGACTGGCGCGGAGATAGAGTGTAGGGGCACCAGGTAGGACAGGCGACGCGGTCGAGACGCTCTGCGGCGGGGACCGGCCGGCGCTTGCAAGGCTCTTCGACCAGGATCGCGACCAGCTCGGGCGTAGGGTGGAGCTGCGCCAGGACTCGCGGCCTCGAGCCCGGCTCGAACCGTCGAACGTCGCCCAGGATTCGTTCGTCGACGTCGGCCACGAGCACAACAAACGACCGTCGTTTGCTGACGCGTCGTTCGTGTCGGCTCGACGCCGCCCGGGATAGCCGCCAGGCACAGGCAGGGTGGGGATCACCGGCCGAACCACGGGACGCAAATCTGATGATCGGCAACACGGTTGGCCACTATCGCATCACCGCCAGGCTCGGCGCAGGCGGGATGGGGGAAGTGTTTCTGGCGGAAGATGCACGGCTCGACCGGAAGGCGGCAATCAAATTTTTGCCGGCCGATCTCGCAGGCGATCCGGAACGCCGACAGCGGTTCCTGACCGAGGCCAAGGCCGCTTCGGCGCTCAATCATCCGCATGTCTGCGTCGTGTACGACGTCGGCGAGACGGAAGACGGGCTGCCGTTCATCGCCATGGAGTTCGTGGAAGGCCAGTCCTTAAGCGCGCTCGTGCAGCATGGACGGCTGGAAATCTCCCGAGTCGTCCAGATTGCGATTCAGGTCGCCGACGCGCTCGATGCCGCGCACTCGCGCCGGATCGTCCATCGTGACATTAAGCCCGAGAACATCAGCTTGAACGAGCGCGGCGAGGTCAAAGTCCTCGACTTCGGTCTGGCCAAGCGGATGTTGGAGGAATCCGCCGACAGTCTTGGAATAACGGCCGCCCAGCAGCAAACCCGGGAGGGGAGTGTCCTCGGAACCCCCAACTACATGAGCCCCGAACAAGCCCTCGGCAAGGCCGTCGATCACCGTAGCGATCTGTTCAGTCTCGGTTCCGTGATCTACTTCCTGCTCACAGGCCGACCGCCGTTTGCGGGGGCCAATCTGGGCGAAGTCCTGGACAACGTGGTTCACAGACAACCCGAGGCCATCGCCCGCCTCAATTATGACGTTCTACCCGAACTGGAACGCATCACGCTCAAGCTTCTGGCAAAACAGGTTGACCGGCGATATCAGTCGGCCCGTGATCTCTTGGTGGACCTCAAAAACCTCCAGCGCGTGCTGGATGAGCCGGAAATGCCAGAGTGGTCAGCCTGGCTGGGCGGCGGGAGGTCGATTCGCAAGGCGACGGAGCCGATGAGCCGGAGCCTCCCAACGCCCTGCGCACCGGCCTCGCTGGAGGCGGTCAAGAGCAGCGAAATCCTGCTGAACTATGCGGCCATCGACGATCAGCCGCTGCTCGAAGGGAGGCCGGGCTGGGTGTCGCAGTTACACCGCAATCTCGAAGTGCGCGTGGAGCAATTGTCGGGCGAAAAGGTGCATATTGCCCGGCTGCCTGATTTGTACGAATCGGAGATCATCCGGACGGAAGTCATTGGGCACCTGCCGCGAGTCAAGGCGATGGTTTCGGTCGTTTCGCCTCCGTTTGTCCGTTCCGGCGCCTGCCGCAGCGAGGTCGAAGAGTTCTGGCGGATCGCCGCGCAGACGGGCGGCCAGTGGGTGGCAGACAAGCCACGGTTGCTCAAGGTACTGAAGACCGCGGTGCGCGATGACGATTTCCCACCGGAGCTGGCAGACATCTTGGCACCGCTCCTGGGCTTCGAGTTCTTCGAGCTGGACCCGCAAACGGGTCGAATTCGCGAGTTCGACGAGACCTTCGGGCCGGTCCTCAAGCAGCGGTTCTTCGAGCGCGTGTACGACCTGGCGCACGACGTCTGCCAGATCTTGACAGCGCTGCAACAGGCCCACTCGCGGCAGACGCCGGCCCCCGAACCCGGAGTCAAGCGGCAATGGGTCTACGTCGCGACAACGACGTCCGACGTTTCTGATGAGCGCGACCGGGTGCGCCGCGAGCTCCTGGAGCGCGGTCACATGGTCTTGCCCGACGCCCCGCTCCCCTTCCTCTCGCGCGACGTCGAGGCGGTGGTCCAGGAGTGCCTGGCGAGGTGCACGATCGCCATTCACCTCTTGGGACGGCACTACGGCGTGACCCCCGAAGACTCGTCCGAATCGATTCCCGCCTTGCAGGTGCGCTGTAGCTCGATGCACGCGGAGCGCGGCAAGCTCCAGCGGCTGATCTGGATGCCCGGCGACGACCCTCTCGACGAGCGGCAGCGTGGATTCCTGAAGCGGGTGCAGGAAGATCCCACGCTCCACTTTCACGCCGAGATCATCGAAGGCAACTTGAATCTCCTCAAGAAAGACCTGATCCGGCGCCTGAATCCGCCCGAGGAAAAGCCGCCGGCCGCCAGGGCGCAAGCGGCGCCCAAGGCCGCTGCCGGCGGTGCACCCAAGCTGTATCTCGTCTGCGACGCCCGCGATGAAGCCGCGATTGAAGCGCTGGAGGATTATCTCTTCGCGCAAGGCATCGAGGTCTGCCTGCCCGCGTTCGACGGGAGCGACACCGACGCCGAGGTGCTGCACCAGGAGAACTTGCGCTCCTGCGATGCGGTGCTGGTCTATTACGGATCGACGCCGAGGGCCTGGGTGGACATCAAGCTCCGCGAGCTGCTCAAGGCGGCCGGCTATGGACGCGAAGCGCCGATTGCGGTCCAGGCGGTGTACATCGCGCCTCCCGACGATCGGCGCAAGGACCGCTTTCATTCCCACCAGGCGGCCGTGATTCGCCAACCGGGCGAGTTCACACCCGTTGCGGAGCTAGACACCTTTGTGATCCGGATCAAGGAGGTGTGCTAATGAGCGGCGCACCTGCCAAGATCAACCCCTTTCCCGGGTTGCGGCCCTTCACCCAGGAAGAGGACTACCTCTTCTTCGGCCGCGAAGACCAGACGATGGAATTGCTCCAGCTCCTGGGAAAAGAGCGGTTCGTGGCCGTCGTGGGGACCTCGGGCAGCGGTAAGTCGTCGCTGGTCCGCTGTGGGCTGTTGTCGGAATTGCTGGGCGGCAAGCTGAAAAAGGCCGGCGCATCGTGGGAGGTCGCCGTCACGCATCCCGGCGGCGATCCCCTGGCGCTCTTGGCCGAAGCCATCCTGGAAGCGGACCTTTACGACCGCAATCTCGAGCACGCGCGCGAGAACCTGCTGGCCACCCTGAGCCGCAGCCATTTCGGGCTGATTGAGGCGATCAAGCAGGCGCACCTGGGAGAGGACGTCAACTTCCTGCTGGTTGTGGATCAGTTCGAGGAAATCTTCCGGTTCAACGAGGCCGGCCAAGTGCAGCAGGAGGCGGCCAACGAGTTTGTCAGCCTGCTCTTGGAGTCGGCGGCACAGACCGCGGTGCCGATCTACATCGTGATCACGATGCGCTCCGACTTCATCGGCGAGTGCGGGCAGTTCGAGGGCCTTGCCGAGATGGTCAATCGCGGCGAGTTCCTGATCCCGCGGCTTTCCCGCGAGCAGTACAAGCGGGTGATCGAAGCGCCCATCAAAGTCGCCGGCGGACAGATCACCCCGCGCCTGCTTCAGCGGCTCTTGAACGATCTGGGCCAGCAGGCCGACCAGCTTCCGTGTCTGCAACACGCCCTCTTGCGCACCTGGGACGTCTGGGCCGCCAGGGGCGACGCCCTGGCGCTCGATCTGGACGACTACCAGCGCGTGGGCCGGATGTCGGAGGCTCTGTCGCTGCACGCCGACGAGATCTATAGCTCGCTGGCGAACGACCGCCAGCGCGAGCTCTGCGCCGGCATGTTCAAGGCTCTGACGATGCAGGAATCGGAGAGCCGGGGCATTCGCCGCCCCCAGCGTCTGGGCAGCCTGTGCCGGATCCTGGACGTCTCCGCCGGTGAGCTGCTGCCGATCATCCACGCTTACCGTCAGCATGGAGTGACATTCCTGACGCCCTCTCAGGAGGTTGAGTTAACCGAGCGGACGATCATCGACATTTCCCACGAAAGCCTGATGCGCGTCTGGACGCGCCTGCGGAATTGGGTTGAGGAGGAAGCGCAAGCGGCGGGAATCTACCTGCGGCTGTCGGAAAGCGCGGCCTTGTACAAGCAGGGGAAATCGGGGCTGTATCGCGATCCGGAGCTGGGCATCGCACTCGCCTGGCAGGAATCGGAGCGGCCCAATGCCGCCTGGGCCGAGCGTTACCGGGTCGGTTTTGATGCGGCGATGGCGTTTTTGGAGGCGAGCCGGCAGGCCAGCGCCCTCGAAGAGGAAGCGCGCGAAGCGGCCCGGCAGCGTGAGCTCGATCAGGCCCGGCAACTGGCCGAAGCCCAGCGGCTGCGGCTGGACCAGCAGCAGCGTGCCGCGCGCCGGCTCCGCTTGATGATCGCCGGCCTCGCCGCGGTTGCGCTCCTCGCCTGCGTCGCCTGCGCTGCTGCGCTTTTCGCCAACCAGCGAGCGATCACGCTGGCGGTGACGGCCCGCCAAAACGAGGAGAAGGCCCGCCAAAATGAGCAGCAAGCCAAGGACTACGCGCAGCGAGCGGAGCAATCGCAGAAAGAGACGGCGAGCGCCCTGGCCGTCGTGGAATCCCAGAAAGCCAAGGCCGAGACAGCCGAGCGGTTGGCCCGAACTGCCGAGGAGGCGGGCCGCAAGCTGCTGTATACGACCGATATGCGACTTGCCCCGTTCGTCTGGAAAGACGACCGCACCACGGCCGAGCAGCTCCGCGTTCTGCTGGCCAAGCACATTCCTTCGGAAAGGATGAAGGATGAAGGCGGAAGGATGAATGGAGAGAAGACCGCGGCCGACGGGGCTAATTCATCCTTCAGCCTTCGTCCTTCATCCTTTGATTTACGGGGCTTCGAGTGGTACTACTACCAGCACCTGCTGGAGCACAGCGCCACGGTTTTCTCGGGGCACGCTGTCACCGTCGTCGGGGGTGCGCTGACCGCCGATGGTCAAGCGGTTACGCTCGACCAAAACGGCCAGTTGAGGCGCTGGGACCTGGGTTCTCAAGCCGAGGACCCAGCGGGCCGTCGCGACCTGCCCGGGGGGCCCGGCGCCCAGCTCCGCGTCCTGTCGCCCAACGGTCGCCTGGCCGCACTGGCCGAGGGGAACAAGGTTCACGTCTTTGAAACATCCACGGGCAACGAGACGTTCCAGATCGACTCCTCCCATAATCAACCCCGCCGTCTGATCTTCTCACGGGACGGCGACCGGCTGGTCATCGTCGACGACAAGATTCGGTGGTTGAGCGCCAGAAGCGGCGAGGTCTTCGCATCTCTCGATCAGAAATTCTATGCGCTCGAAAGTCTTGCTTTGTCCGCGGACGGTCTGACACTGGCCGTCGTCGGCCGTGGTCCCGGCGGCGCTCCGACTTCCATCTTCCGCCTCGATGCGGCCGCGAAGAAAGTGACCCTCCTGGCGCAGGGCTTCGGTTTACTGAATCAAGCGCTGTATGCCTGCGCGCTGACACCGGATGGCGGCCGTATCACTGTCGGCGCGAAGTTCGGCGGGGCCGTGGCGGTTTGCGACACCGCCACAGGCCGCTCGATCGCACAGCACGGGGCCGCTCATGCCTCTCCGATTACGGCGATGGTCTTCTCCAGCGACGGCGCCTGGCTGGCCACAGCCGATATCGAGGGGACGATCAAGATCTGGGCCGATCCTGGGAAACTGGATTCGAAGAGCACGGCGCTCTTGACGCTCAAGGGCCATCAAGGGGCGGTGAGCGCAGTCGCCTTCTCGAGCGATGGCAAGCGGCTCCTCACGACCAGCGCCGACAAAACGGCCCGAGTCTGGGATCTGGAGAATGCCGGTGCGGCCATTCGGCCGCTGGAAGGTGGTTCCAACAACAGGACGTGCGTCACCCGCTTTTCGCCGGATGGTCAACTGATCGCCGCGGCCAATGGCCGTAGTGTGCGCCTGTGGGACGCCGCAACGGGGCGACTCGTACGGGAATTGCCAGCCGTAGAGAAGGGTTATATCTCCAGCGTTGCATTTTCCCCGACCGACCGCCGCCTGCTGGCTGTCGGGTGCGGCTTCGAAGCCAATGTTTCTTATGTCGCGCTATGGGACATCGATGCCGGCAGCGAGCTGGCGCGGTTGCCGGGAGCGACCGATTTGCCGAACTTCCAGGTGGGCGAAGCGATCCGGCCGGTCGGAGCGCTGGCGTTCTCGCCCGATGGGAAATATCTGGTCGCGGGATTCGGCTCGAAGTTTTTACTAGCGGGCGGAGGCCTTCCCACTCCACTGAAGGTCTGGGAGGTCGCGACGCGACGACTGATCCGCCGCCTGAACGGGCACACCTACGTCTGTGCTTCTCTCGACTTCTCGCGGGACGGGACGCTCCTGGCGAGCGGCAGCTACGACGGGACGGCGATCATCTGGTCGACCAAGACGTGGACAGCGATGCATACGCTCCAGATCCCTGAGAAGGAATCGCTTTACGGCGGGCGGGGCACGGTCAACGATGTGGCTTTTTCGCCGGACGGCAAGACCCTGGCACTGGCCAGCAGCGAGAAGAGTGTGGAGTTGTGGGACGTCGCCACCGGGAAGCTCCTCGAAACGCTCAAGGGGCATTCCAGCGCGGTCGATTCCGTGGTGTTTTCGCCGGATGGTCGCACGCTAGTGTCTGGCGGCGAGGACGAGACGGTTCGCCTCTGGAATGTTGAGACCCGGCGCCAACTGATGCAATTGGATGCCGGCGGCGTCGAGTTAGGCTTCGTGCTATCACTCGCATTATCCCCCGACGGCCAGCACTTGTTGGCCGGAGGGCACCGCGGCGCCGCCTTCTGGTCGAGCACGCCGATCGTCTGGAACGATCCCGAGCGGGCTGCCGAACAACTGCGACTACTGTTGAAATCGAACGCCGACTTCCGGAGCCGCATCCGGATGTTGTCCGAGAACCTGAGGCTGCACGAAGCACTGGCGAAGGTGGTAGAGGGTGGAGGGTGGAGGGTGCAGGGAAAAACCCCGTCCAGTGACCACCCTCCACCCTCCACCCCCCACCCGCCACCAGATTGGCGCGTGCAAGCCGCCCTGGCCGCCACGCAGGCCAACTGGCACGCCTCGCGCAAGGCGTGGCCGGAGGCCGTGGCGGCGTTCGATCGCCTGGTGGCCGCCGATCCGGCCGGACCCAAAGCCTGGCTCCGCACGCCCGGACTGCTTCGCCTGGCGACGGCCCTGCTGCACCAGAATCGGCCCGCCATAGCAGCAACGCTTTTGGAGGGGGGCGCCAAACGCCGCTCTCAGGATGGGCTTCCCGCCGTCGTCAACACGGTTGGAGCCGGCTTTGAAACGCTGGCACGGTATGTCAACGACCCCGCAACGCGAGAACAGTTGTATCCCCTTCGATCAGCCGTCGAAGAACGGCTCGCCAAAGAGCCGCGCAACGCCGGGCTGCTCGAGCTGCGCGCCGAGCTTGCCGGCCAATGGTCGGACGCCAGGGCCCAGGTGGCCGACTACACGGCCGCGATCGAATCGCTTGCCGAACATAAGAATCCCGAGGTCGCGGCCGTCGATATCAAGCGGCTTTACGCCCGCCGAGGCAATGCTCATCTCGCCTTGCGAGAGTGGCAAAAGGCGATCGATGATTATGCTCGCGTCGTGACCGACGCGACGATAGACGAGGAATTGTTAACCAATCAGGCGGCGGCGCTGGCGGAGCTCATCCTGGCACCGGCGAGATGGACCGTGCTCAAGCCGGTCAGGGCAAAATCAGAGCTGGGCGCGACCTTCTCGATACTTCCGGACGATTCCATTCTCGCGAGCGGTGCACATCGTTGGAAGGATCGCTACCATGTCGAGCTAACGCTCGGGACCGACATCAACCTTATGGCGGTGCGTCTGGAAGCACTCACGCACGACTCGCTCCCCAACCATGGTCCCGGGCGCCACACCACAGGCAGCTTCGCTCAGATTTCCTGGAATGTGACCGCCGCGCCGCCGTCTGGAAAAGAACCCATCACGCTCAAATTCGATAATGCCTGGGCCGACCATCAGTTAGCGGGGTACCCAATCGACAAGAATGGACACTGGAATATCTATGGCGGCCAAGGGGGAAACTGTACCGCGGTCTGGTCGATGTCAAAGCCGGTCTCCTTGCCGGCGGGCACGACGCTGACGTTCGAGATGCAATGCCAGACCGGCAGTGATGACGCCGAAAACATCGGCCACTTCCGCTTGTCGGTGTCGAGTGATCCCGCCGCGCTCGAACACGAGCGCGAGTATCTTGCGGCGACAAAGCTCACCGATCCCTGGCAAGAGCTGGCGGCCGCGTATCAGATCGAAGGCAACCAGCGGGCCATCGACCAACTGGTCGAGCGACGTCCGAAGCTTGCGGGCCCCATCGGCGACCTCTTCACGCACAAGCCGAAGCCGGACTGGCAGCGCACGATCGAAATCTACACCAAGGGCGTCACCGCTACGAAGGATGAAGGCGGAAGGATGAAGGATGAAAAGAAGACCGAGTTGGCCCCCCCTGATTCATCCCTCATCCCTCATCCCTCATCCCTGAGTGCCAGGCGGGCGCGCGCCACGAGGCGCTCAAGAACTGGGATGCAGCCGCTGCCGACTGGTCGCGGGCCGCCTCTGTGTCGCCTTTCGCTCCGCGAAAGGACGCAACCGGAAATCCAAATGGGCCAAGACTTCTCGCCGAGTTCGCGCGGCGACTTGCCGCCGCCGACCAGCTTCCGCTAGCAAAGGCCCAGTTCGATCAGTCCGAGGCACTTTACGCCCGATCACTGCGGGAGGACCCCGAAAATGACCTGATCGCCGCGGAGCTGGCTCAACTCCTCTTCGATAAGGAAGAAAATGAGAACCCCACTCGATGGGCGATACTCAAGCCGAGCGAGATGAAATCGAAAGGCGGCGCAACGCTCTCGAAGCTTCCCGACGAATCCGTCCTGGCAAGCGGCAAGAACCCCCTCGGGGATGCCTACACGATTGTCGCCCCGACTCAAGTGACTCAGGTCAGTGCGATCCGACTCGAGGCCCTGACTCACGAATCGCTCCCGAATCAGGGGCCAGGTCGTGACGATAAGGGCGACCGGGGAAACTTCGCCATGGTCAACTTCACGATCACGGCCCACGTCCCAGGAACGCAGCCTCGTCCCATCGAAGTCAGCCGGGTCGCCGGCGACCATGACTTCCGCGAATTGACGACAAATCACTGGAATATCGCGGGCGGCGTATCGCGGCCGCATACGGCCTTCTACCTGGCCAAGCAGCCGGTCGATTGCAAAGACGGCACACGGCTGGAGTTTCAGTTGGAGTTCTCCGACAGTGCGGATTGGCCGCTCCAAAACCTGGGTCGCTTCCGTCTTTCGGTGGCCAGTGATCCTGCTGCGTTTGACCTGGAGCAGACGCACTTCGCCGCAATGACGCTCATGGATCCGTGGGCAAAGCTCGCCGTCGCATACGGCGTGAACGGCCGCAATGATGAGGCGACGCGATACTTTACCCGGTTCGAAGAAAAGCTCGCCAAGGAACCCGAGAACACCGCGCTCGCCGCGGACCTCCTCCTGGTCTACCAGTCGGCCGGCCGCACGCGCGAGGCGATCCCGTTTCTGACGAAGGCCTCCGCCGCCAATCCGAATCAGACGTTGGTCTCCCTGAAGGTCGCCGCTTTCCAGGCGTGGTTCGGACAGGAAAAAGAGCTCGCCGCCACGCGGCAGCGCATCCGGACCTTCGCTCAGGGCACGAGGGATGCAGCTACGGCCGAGCAGGCGGCCAAGGCTTGCAGCATCGTGCCGAGCACCGACAAGGCGGAGCTCGACGCGGCACTGGCTCTCGCTCGCAAAGGGGTGGAGCTCCAGAAGGGCGAGGGAGGGCGGGAGTGGCGGCTGCTGGCCCTTGGCATGGCGGAATACCGCAGCGGCGACGATGCCGCCGCCGCCCTGGCGCTCTTCGCCGCCGCGCAGGCCGACCCGAACGACCCCCGCGTGACGGGCACGTCGGGGCTCTACCGGGCGATGAGCCTGTTCCGGCAAGGGAAAAAGGACGAGGCCCGCAAACTCGCAATCGAGGCCGCCGCGCGGATGAAGCCCCTTCCGAAAGACGAGCAGAATCCATTGCCCGACGCGGCCCACCCCTGGGACGACCTGATCCTGTGGCTCGCCTACAAGGAAGCGAAGGCGTTGATCGGGTTCGACGCGCCTCTCGCCGCCCCGGTTCGGACGAAAGCGAGATGAGCGGCATATCGGCACGATGAAGGCGGAAGGATGAAGGCGGAAGGCGGAAGGATGAACAAGACAGGAGACGGACCCGGTTCAACCGGCCCTTCAATTGCTCCGGCTCCGCGTTAGGGACCAAACCTCGCACCTGGTAGAATAGCCTAGTTGAAGCCTGCCTGCCGAGCGCCGGAGGGAACGCCATGGCTGAAGACCTGACACACACACCCGGACCTCCCGGGGCTTCAGCCGCCGAGCCGACTGTCGCTCCTAAGAGCCCGCCGGGGTACGAGCTGCAGGGCGAGATCGGCCGCGGCGGCATGGGCGTCGTCTACCGCGCCCATGACACCGCCCTCGATCGCGACGTCGCCGTCAAGCTGCTCTCCGAGCGCTACCCGCCCGATTCGGTACCGGCCCAGCGCTTCCTCAGTGAGGCTCGGATCACCGGCCAGTTGCAGCACCCCGGCATCCCGGCCGTGCATCAGGTCGGCACCCTCGCCGATGGCCGGCCGTTCCTGGCGATGAAGCTCATCAAGGGAAGCACCCTCGACACGATCCTGAAATACCGGCCCGGCCCATCGGCTGGTGGCGGCACCGCCGTAGGCGGGCTGGCCATCTTCGAGGCCGTCTGCCAGGCCGTCGGCTACGCGCACGCCCACCGCGTCATTCATCGTGATCTCAAGCCCGCCAACGTGATGGTCGGCGCCTTCGGCGAGGTCCAGGTGATGGACTGGGGGCTCGCCAAAGTACTCGGCGAGGAGACGCCGGCCACTATGGATGCACTGGCGGCAGAGCAGACGCAAGCGTGGACGCGGGTCAGCCCCACACCGGAGAGCGGTTCGCACACCCAGGCCGGAAGCCTCGTTGGCACGCCGGCGTTCATCCCGCCGGAGCAGGCAGCCGGGGAGATCGAGCGGGTCAACGAGCGCGCCGATGTGTTCGGCCTAGGCGCGCTCTTGACCGTGATCCTGACAGGCAAGCCGCCTTACGTGGGCGAGACGTTCGAGTCGGTGCGCGTGCAGGCGCTGCGCGGCAAGCTGGAGGACTGCTTCGCCCGGCTGGACGCCTGCGGGGGGGAGCCGGAGCTGATCGCGCTATGCAAGAAGTGCCTGGCGTTCGAGCCGGCAGATCGGCCGGCGGACGCTGGCGCCGTGGCCCAGGCGGTGGCCGGGCTGCGGGCGGCGGCGGAGGAACGCGCGCGGACGGCCGAGCGCGAGCAGGCGGCCGCCGCAGCGCGGTCGGCGGAGCGGCGGAAGCGGCGGCGGCTGGTGCTCGGGGCGGCGGCGGTGGTGATGGCGGCGGCGCTGGGCGGGCTTGGGGCGGTGCTGGCGGTGCAGCGGCGGGCCAACGCCGACCTGGCCGACAAGAACGCCGAGCTGAAGAACGAGCAGGCCAAGGTGGAAGCCGCCCGCCACGACCTTGCCCTGACCCTGGCCGATAGCTACACGACCCTCGGGTTGACGGCCGGCGAGCGGAACGACCCGGCCGTGGCGGCGCTGTGGTTCGCGCGGGCCGTGCGTCAGTCGGAAGGCGACCCGGAGCGCGCGTTCCAAAACCGCGTCCGCTACCGGAATTGGGCTGGCGAGACCTTCACCCCGATCGCCGCCGTGCAGACCAACTCGACTGTTACTGAACTCGCCCTCCACCCCGGCGGGCGGTACGTCGCCATCCGCTCTGGTGCGCGCTACAGCGTGTGGGACGTGGACCGTGACGCGCCGTGGGCCCCTCCGAAGGCGTTCGGTCCGCTGACCGCCCTGGCCTGGAACGCCGATGGCAGCCGCATCGCCCTTGCTGCCTCAGACAAAGGCAAGACCGTGCGCGTCGGCCTGTTCGAGTTCCCGTCAGGAAAAGTCGTTCGCGAACGGAAAGGGGACGAATCGGTCAGCGTCGTCCGCTTCAGCCCAGACGGTCGAACGCTCGCGATCGGCGGCCGGGACGTGCTCGTCTGGAACCCCGGCGACGATCAGCTCACGGCCCCCGCGCTTCCTCACCCCTCTCCGGTTGATGCCATCGAGTTCGCGCCCGATGGGAAGCGCCTCGTCACGCAATCCGGTGGCAAGGCCCGCGTGTATGACCTGACGGGACCAACGGCCGCGACCCCGGTCCTGGTGACGCCCGACGACCCCCGTTCGAAAAACGGGCACATCGTGAGCGTGCCCCAATTCGCCGACGGCGGCCATGTCGTGGTCACGTATTCGGACTCCCGGGTGCGGGGCATCGACGTCGCGACCGGCAAGCCGCGGTTCGAGCACCGGCCGGCCTGGCACGACACGTGGGCCTTCACCGTCGCCCCCGACGGCCAGTCCGTGTGGGCCGCGCAGGGGCTAAACGGCCGGGGGGTCGATGTCATCGACGTGGCGGATGGGTCGCTCCGGCCTTTCACCCTGCCGCACACGAATGCGGTCCACTCGATTGTGTGCACACCCGACGGTCGGACGGTCGTGACCGCGGCGGCCGACCGGACGCTGTGTGTCTGGGACGCGGCGACCGGCCGCCTGCGTTTCCCGCCGCTGACGCACTCTACGGACGTCGTGCTCGTCGCCTGCACCCCAGACAGCCGGACAATCGCCTCCATCGAGTCCGCCATGGAGCAGGCTACGCTCCGGGTGTGGCGCTTGCCCGCCGGAGTCCCTGCTCGGACGATCGAGCCGGGAGGGGAATACACCATCGCCCGCTTTGCGGCCGGCGGGCGCTACGTCGTGCCCACCTCCGGTTCCGGCGACTCCGGGGAGGCCAAAGTCACTCGGCTCCAGTTGTACGACCCGGCTACCGGCACCCTGGCCGCCCCGGCGGTTACGCCCGGCGGACTGGTCTTCGACGCGGACGTCTCGCCGGATGGCCGCCTGCTGGTCACCGGCTCCGCACAGAGGGCGAAGGCCGGGGAGAAGGCCGGCGAACCACCGCCCACCATCCGCGTCTGGGATGTGAAGTCCGGCCAGCCGGTCGGCGAGCCGATCAACGCTCCGTCCGAGCCGCGGTCGGTCCGGTTCCTGCCGGACCGCGGCGAGGTCGCCGTCCTCTGCGCCGGCGGCCAGGTCGTGCTGCTGGACCCGGACGGGCCGCGTGTGAAGCGGACGATTACTCAGAAGGGAATTGATTTCGGCCGCGGCTACTTCGCGAGCAACGGGCAGCTCCGGTACACGTCGCATGACCGCCGAGTTCTCATCTTCGGGCCGAATTCGCCCGAATCGTTCTGGGCGTTCTGGGTGTGTGACCCGGGAGCCGGCACCATCACCCCGATCCGAGGGAGGAACCGGTTGATGTCCTTTGATGTGACGCCCTCCCCGGACGGCCGGATCTGGGCGACGTCGAGTCAGTCGGCGATCACCGAGTTCTTCGCGGCGGACGGAGGGCCCGAGCCGGCCCCGCCGCTGGTCCACCCGGATTGGACCTTCTCCGCCCGCTTCAACCGGGCCGGCGACCGGCTGCTGACGGCGTCGCGCAACGGCGTCGCCCGGCTGTGGGACTGGCGGGCCGGGAAGCTGCTGGTCGCCTATCGCCACGCGGACGAGATTCCGGCGGCGGAGTTCCTGCCCGACGAACGCTTCCTCGTGACCGTGAGCTACGACGGCACCGTGCGCGTCTGGGGAGCCGCGACGGGCGAACCGGTCGCCCCGCCGATCCCGCTGGGCGGCAAGGGGCTTACCCTGGACGTGACCCCCGACGGACGGTTCGCGGTCGCCTCCGGGTTCAGCAAGTACGTGACCGTGGCGGACCTCGCCGCCCTGACGACGCCGGCCCGCGGGGATGCCGACGACCTTGACCTGCGGGCCGAGCTGGCCTCCAACCAGCGGATCACGCCATCCGGCAGCATGACCAACCTCACGACTGAGGAGTGGCTGGAGCGGTGGCGAGAGCTCCGCCGCCGGAGCTCGGGAGAAAAAGAACAGCCGGAGAAGCAGCCGTGAGAAGAAGGGAGATCGTGGATTGATTGCGCCGAACCAAGGAAGCGAAAGCATGATCAGGCGGCTTGTGGGTATATTGAGCCGTCGCTGTTCGCACCAACCGCAGGCCATCGCTGAAGAACGGGAAAAGGATCTGCCATGGCCGAAGACCTGATCCACACGGGTGGACTTCCTGGGGACGTCGCCGGCGAGACGACCGTCACCCCACCTAGCCCGCCGGGCTACGAACTACTTGACGAGATCGGCCACGGGGGCATGGGGGTTGTCTATCGCGCCCGCGACACCGGGCTCGATCGCGATGTCGCCGTCAAGCTGCTCTCCGAGCGCTACGCGCCCGATTCGGTACCGGCCCAGCGCTTCCTCAGTGAGGCGCGCATCACTGGTCAGTTGCAGCACCCCGGCATCCCGGCCGTGCATCAGGTCGGCACCCTCGCCGATGGCCGGCCCTTCCTGGCGATGAAGCTCATCAAGGGAAGCACGCTCGAGACGATCCTGAAATACTGGCCCGACCCATCGGCTGATCGCGGCCCCGCCGCAGGCGGGCTGGCCATCTTCGAGGCCGTCTGCCAGGCCGTCGGCTACGCGCACGCCCACCGGGTTATCCACCGCGATCTCAAGCCCGCCAACGTGATGGTCGGCGCCTTCGGCGAGGTCCAGGTGATGGACTGGGGGCTGGCCAAGGTCCTCGGCGAGGGAAGCCCGGGCGCAGCGGATGCGCTGTCAGCGGACGAGACGCAGGCGTGGACGCAGGTTAGTCCCGCACCGGCGTCCGGGTCGCACACCCAGGCCGGCAGCCTGGTCGGCACGCCGGCGTTCATCCCTCCGGAGCAGGCACTAGGGGAGATCGAGAAGGTCAACGGCGCTCCGACGTGTTCGGCCTGGGGGCAATCCTGGCGGTGATCCTGACGGGCAAGCCGCCCTATGTCGGCGAGTCCTTCGAGTCGGTGCGGGTGCAGGCGGTGCGCGGCAAGCTGGAGGACTGCTTCGCCCGGCTGGATGCCTCGGGCGCTGAGCCGGAATTGGTGGCGGTGTGCAAGAAGTGCCTGGCGTTCGAGCCGGCCGACCGGCCGGCGGACGCCGGCGCGGTGGCGCAAGCGGTGGCCGGCTTGCGGACGGCGGCCGATGAGCGAGCGCGGCGGGCGGAGCTGGAGCGGGTGCAGGCCGAGGCAGACGCCCGAGAAGCCGACGCGCGGGCGGCCGAGCAGCGCCAGCGGCGGCGGATGCTGATCGCGGCAAGCGGCATCATCGCGCTGGTGCTGCTGGCGGGATTGAGCGTCAGCCTCTGGCAGATGCGGCGGGCCATGCAGGCTGAGACAGAGGCGAACACGAATGAGAAAAAGGCCAAGCAATCGCAGCAGGACACGGCAAAGGCCCTCGCCACGGTTGAATCCCAGAAGCGGGAGGTCGAGGGGAGCCTGTCCAAGGCCGAGGCGGCCGAGCGATCGGCTCGAGCCGCCGAGGAGTCGGGCCGCAAGCTGCTCTACACGACCGATATGCGCTTGGCCCCGTTCCTCTGGCGCGACGATCGCACCACGGCCGAACAGCTCCGCGTGCTCCTGGCCAGGCACATCCCTTCTGAAAGCATGAAGGATGAACGCGGAAGGATGACCAAGACAGGACACGAACCCGGCTCATCCGGTCCTTCATCCCTCATCCCTCATCCCTCATCCTTTGAAAGCCCCGATCTTCGGGGCTTCGAGTGGTACTACTACCAACACTTGCTGGAGAACGGCGCCGCCGTTTTCTCGGGGCACGCCGAGTCCGTCGTCGAACGCGGCTTTCACCACGGAAGGCCCGCTGGTGACCCTCGATCAGAGCGGCCAGGTGCGGCGCTGGGACCTCGGTTCGCAGCACGAAGATGAAGCGAGCCGCTGCGACCTGCCCGGCGGGCCCGGCGCTCAATTCCGAGTCCTGTCGCCCGATGGCCGGCTGGCGGCGCTGGCCGAAGGGAACAACGTTCGCGTATACGACACCGCCACAGGTCACGAGAAGTTCGCGGTCGATTCGGCCAACCCTCAAGACATCATGGGCCGCCATTTCCGCCGCTTGATCTTTTCACGCGACGGCGACAGGTTGGTCATCGTCAACGACAAGATCCGGTGGTTGAGCACCGGCAGCGGCGAGGTGATCGCATCTTCTGACCAGAGGATTTACCGCGTCGAAAGTATCGCCTTGTCGGCGGATGGTCTCACGCTGGCCGTCGCGGGCTTCGGGGGCCTCGGCGAGTTCGCTTCGATCTTTCGCCTCGACCCGGCCGCGAAGACCGTAACTCCCCTGGCGACTGGCGTTGGCGTCGCCCAAACGCTGGGCAGCTCCGCGCTCACTGCGGATGGCGGGCGGCTCGCTCTCGGCGCGAGCTTTGCTGGAACCCTGGCCGTTTTCGATGCCGCGACAGGCCGTTCGATTGCACGGCATCCGTCCGCTCACGCGTCGCCCATCGCGGCGATGGCCTTCTCTGGGGACGGCCCCAGGCTGGCCACGGCCGACGCCGAAGGGACGATCAAGATCTGGGCCGATCTGGAAAAGCTGGACTCGAAAAGCGCGGCGCTCCTGACGCTCAAGGGCCATCAAGGGGCGGTGAGCACAGTCGGTTTCTCGAGCGACGGCAAGCGGCTCGTCACCGCCAGCGCCGACAAGACAGCCAGAGTCTGGGACCTCGAGAATGCCGGCGCGGCCATTCGGCCGTTGGAAGGTCTTGCCGACGATGGGTCGCCCGTGACCCGCTTTTCGCCGGATGGCCAACTGATCGCCGCGGCGGGCGGCCGCAGTGTGCGTCTCTGGGACGCCGCCACGGGGCGACTCGTCAGGGAACTGTCGCCCCGAGAAAAGGATCGAGTCTTCAGCGTCGCATTCTCGCCGAGCGACAACCGCCTGCTGGCTGTCGGGTACGGCGGACGAGCGGACGAGTCTTATGTTGCGCTCTGGGACATCGATGCCGGGAGGGAGCTGGCGCGGCTGGCGGGAACGACCGATCGGTCCGACTTTCCGAAGGACGAAAACAAATGGCCGGTCGGCGCGCTGGGGTTTTGCGCGATGGGAAGTACCTGGTCGCCGGGTTCGGCTCAAAGTACTTCTTTGGTCCAGACGTTGATCCCAATCCGCTGAAGGTGTGGGAAGTCGCCACGCGCCGACTGATCCGCCGGCTGGATGGACACACGAACCGCTGTGTTTCGCTCGACTTCTCGCGGGACGGGACGCTCTTGGCCAGCGGCGGCCACGACGGGAGGGCGATCATCTGGTCAACCAAGACGTGGACAGCGATGCACACGCTTGAGAATCCCGAGAAGAGCTCGTTTCCGGGCGGACGGAGCATGCTCGAGGATGTGGCCTTTTCGCCGGACGGCAAGACCCTGGCCCTCGCGAGTTATGGCGGGTCCGTGCAGTTGTGGGACGTCGCCACCGGGAAACATCGGGAAACACTCAAGGGGCATTCCAGTGCCGTCAGGGCCGTGGTGTTTTCGCCGGATGGCCGCACACTGGCCTCGGGCAGCGACGACCAGACGGTCCGCCTCTGGAATGTCGAGACGCGGCGTGAGCTCTTGCAGTTGGATCACGGAGGTGTCGAGCTGGGGCCGTGCGTGCACTCACTCGCGTTTTCCCTAAAAGGCCGGCACTTGCTTGTCGGATTGCCGCGAGGCGCCGCGATCTGGTCCACCATGCCGATCATCTGGAACGATCCCGACCGGTCCGCCGAAAGACTGCGGTTCTTGCTCGATTCCCACGCCGACTTCCGGAGCCGCATCCGGATGTTCTCCGAAAACCTGAGGCTGCATGAAGCACTGGCCAAGCTCGACGCGAAGGAGGTGGAGGGTGGAGCGTGGAGGGTGCAGGGAAAAATCCCACCGCCCCGTGGCGACCACCCACCACCCGCCACTCACCACCCACCACCGGATTGGCGCATGCGCGCCGCCCTGGCCGCCACCGGAGCCAACTGGCACGCCTCGCGCAAGGCGTGGGCGGAGGCCGTGGCGGCGTATGATCGGTTGGCGGCCGCCGATCCCCAACAACCCGAGGCCTGGCTGCGCACGCCCGGGCTGCTTCGCCTGGCAACGGCCCTGTTGCATCAAAATCGGCCATCCGTCGCCGCAATCCTCTTGCAAGGAGGCGCCCAACGCCGCACCGCGGATGGGGTTCCCCCGGCCGTTGACCGAAAGTCGATTCTGAGCGATCCGGCGACTGGAGAACTCCTGGGCAACCTTCGGGCACTCGTCAATGAACGGATCGCCAAAGCGCCTCGAGATGCCGCGCTGCTCGAGCTGCGCGCCGAGCTTGCCGGCCAATGGTCAGACGCCCAGGCCCAGGTGGCCGACTACACGGCTGCCATCGAAGCGCTGGCGCAGCAGAAGCCCGAGGCCACGGCCGCCGACCTCAAGCGGCTTTACGTGCGACGGGGCAACGCGCGTGTCGCCCTAGGGCAGTGGCAACAGGCGGTCAACGATTACGCCCGCGGCATGAGCGACAAGGGCCCCGACGTCAACCTGCTCTCAAAGCGGGCCCGCGCCCACGAGGCGCTGAACAACTGGAATGCCGCCGCGGCCGACTGGTCGCGGGCGGCGAGTGGAAACCCGGACGGGGCAAACTTGCTCGCCGAGTTCGCCCAACGACTTGCCGCCGCCGACCAGCGTCCGCTGGCAAACGCTCAGTTTGAGAAGTCCGAAGCACTCTACGAACGATCGCTTCAGGCGTACCCCGAGAATGACATGGTCGCCGGGGACCTGGCTCGACTCCTCTTCGATAAGGAAGCCAATGAGAACCCCACTCGATGGACGATACTCAAGCCGAGCGAGATGAAATCGAAAGGCGGCGCAACCCTCTCGAAGCTTCCCGACGAATCCATCCTGGCCAGCGGCAAGAACCCGCTTGGGGATGTCTACACGATTGTAGCCCAGACCCAGGTGACTCAGGTCCGTGCCATCCGACTCGAGGCCCTGACTCACGAGTCGCTCCCGAATCAGGGGCCGGGTCGTTCCAAACCGGGTTTTTCCCACGGCAACTTCGCCATGGTCAACTTCACGATCACGGCCCACATCCCAGGGACGCAGCCCCGTCCGATCGAAGTCAGCCGGGTCGCCGCTGACCATCACTTCCTCGAGCTCACGGCAAGTCACTGGAATATCTGGTCAGGCCCATCGGGGTCGCACACCGCGGTCTATCTGGCCAAGCAGCCAGTCGATTGCAGAGACGGCACGCGGCTGGAGTTCCGGATGGAGTTCTCCGACGATGCGGGGTGGTCGCTCCAGAACCTGGGTCGCTTCCGTCTTTCGGTGGCCAGTGATCCTGCGGCGTTTGATCGGGAGCAGACACGCTTCGGTCTCATGAAGCCCGCGGATCCGTGGGCAAAGCTCGCCGTGGCATACGCCGTGAACGGTCGCAATGATGAGGCGACGCGATACTTTACCCGAGCACTCGAGCGGTCCCTTGGTCGCAAGGCGAGGACGCCGATCCTCGAGCTCGCGGCGCACTTCGGCGATCTCCTTCCCGCCCTGATCGAACGACAGCCTGATGAACCGCAACTTCAGGCCGGGCTGGCCCGGCATTTTGCCGCACGAGGCAATGCCCCGGCCGCAAACGCCGCCCGCGCGAGGGCCTGCGCACTGTTCGCGGAGAAGCTGGCGCAGGAGCCTGAGAACACCGCGTTGGCCGCGGACCTCCTCCTGGCCTACCAGTCGGCCGGCCGCACGCGCGAGGCGGTTCCGTATCTGGCGAAGACGTCCGCCGCCGATGCGAGCGACATGTTGCTCGTGCAGGTTGCCGCTCTCCAGGCGTGGTTCGGACAGGAGAAGGAACTCGCCGCCACGCGGCAGCGGATACTTGCGTTCGCCAAGGACACGAGCGATGCAGGTACGGCCGAACGGGCGGCCAAGGCTTGCAGCATCCTGCCGTCCACCGAATAGGCGGAACTCGCGGCGGCGCTGGCCCTCGCTCGCAAGGGGGTGGAACTCGATCACGGTAGCGAGTGGCGGGAGTGGCGGCTGCTGGCCCTGGGCATGGCGGAATACCGCTGCGGCAACCACGCGGCCGCCACTTCTGCGCTGCTCGCCGCCGCAAAGGCTGGCCCGAACAACGCCGTGGCGACGGGCATTGCGGCGTTCTACCGCGCGATGAGTCTTTTCCGGCAAGGAAAGCCCGACGAGGCCCGCAAACTCGCAATCGGGGCCGCTGCGCAGATGAAGCCCCTGCCGAAAGAGGAGCAGAATCCGCCGGCCGGCGACGCCTACTGGGACGACCTGATCCTGTGGCTGGCCTACAAGGAGGCGAAAGCCATGATCAAGTTCGACGTGGCTCCCGCCGCCCCCGCAACAGCCAGCGGGAAATAACTGCGAAGGGCATGCATTGCAACGCCAGATCGGTCCCACTCTTTTGAATTGGCGAGAGGTGCTGGAACCGCATGGAAGTTCCGACGCGTTCTTGGAGCCAAGCTCGAAGGTTTTGCCTGGCGATTGGTGGGAGGATCTGCCGAGCCAGACATTGCTCTCGAATCAGAAGCCGTTCGGCACAAACGGGTTAGGGATCTCTGTCGAATTCGATCTCAGGGAAATGGTTGCGTTGGCAGCGCATGCCCTTTTGAGTTGGGAGGCAACAAGGACGGGAAGCTTTGTCTTTGACTCCCGGGCCCTTTTCCGGACGCGGCCCCTTTTCCCGACTTGGCGACCGGCCGGGAGAGCATCTCCGCGAGCCCGCGGGAATTCGTCGAAAAGGATTGAGGCGAACGCCGCAAATTGTTATATAGACTACGCCCTCATGTGATCTCCACGATCGACTGAGCCCCGTTCAACGCTGGGGCCCGGAAAGTGTGACGAACGAAAGCGTCGAAAAAGCGGCACATGATGTTCAGCGTGTCAGGCTGAAATGAAGGACAGCGGTCGAGTTTGAGATCACAATCCGAGCGCGGGCAGTCACGACCGGGAGGTTGAGCCGCCAACTGGATACGTTCATGGAGGAACGGCCGTGTTTCGCACCTACCTACTCGCATTCACGATCCTCGGATTGTGCTGCTCCGGCCGCTCTGCGGCCGCCTCGGCCATCACCTACGCGGCCGAAAACTGGTCCGGTTGGGGCGGCACGTCCCAGCCGAGCACGGTGATTCCGCTGCCTGATCTCTCAACCGGAGGGACAACTCTGGTCAACTCCTACACCTTGAACTGGGGCCCCGGCTACGCACAGCCGCAAGTCATCACCCAGCTCACAAATCCCTCATTCCAGTTCACGATCGAAGAGCAAAGCTCGTCCGACTCATCGACAAGCCCATCGCTGTTGGTCACGGGGCACATAAACGGGACATTCCTCATAGCGCCTGGTGCTCCGCAGCCGAACTTCTTCAACTACTCGGGCGAGGCCACCTCGATCCAGATCGTCGATCCTTCGGGTGCGACGATCCCGCAGGACCTTCTCGACCTGGCCACGAATCCCGCGCGGATCCAGGTTGTCGGAATAGGCACAGAGGGGCAAGACAGTGGCTCTGTCCAGGTGTATCTGACCATCGACCCGTCCACTGGCCCTCCACACGCGATTCCCGAGCCCGCGTCTTTACTGACCTTCGCCATACCGCTCGCGGCATTTTTTCTTTACAAACATCTCCGCAGGTTGCGCGCATCCTGGGATCGCCGGACGGAGCCGGCTCCTACAGGAGCACGTGCTGCTGCGCCGCTGTAGAATAGCCCTTCGGAATACCCGGTAGAGAGGGCCTAGGATGCGGCCTCGCAGGCATGAACGCCCTTGGCGACCACGTAGCGGTACCGGCCATGGGCCGACGACTTGACCCACGCCTCAACCGTGATCGCGGCCGAGTCAATGGACAGAAGATCCAGGTGCCTGATCATTTCGTAATCTGCCTGATGGTGTTCATGTCGTCGGGGCGGGCCTGAATCTGAGCGACGCCGCCAGCAAGTCGGGTGGCCACGCCCGGTTAAGGGTTGCCCACGCCCCTAGACGCCGCAGGGGCCGACCTATTCGACTTGCCGCCGCTTCCCGCGTTATAGAGCGTTTGGATCTCCAAAGCGCTCGAAGCGCGGTTGTAGATCGAGAGCTCGTCAATCGAACCGGTGAAGCCCCAGTTGCCCGGCCAGAAGTAATTCCCGATAAAGAGGTCGTTGCCATCCGGCATGTTGTAGTTTCCGACGGCGTCGTCGGCGTTGCCCTCCGCCTTGTACCAGCTCACGATCCCGGATGGCAGCGTGCAGGTGGTGCTCTGGCCGCTGGACTCGGAATCATCCAGGGTGTTGAGTCGGTCCGCTTCGATCCGCTCAACTTCGCCGGCCCGGCTCTTTCCGGCGTTCCAGATAGTGTCCATGAAGTCATGATGTCCGACCCGGCTCACGCCCCGTGCAATCGCCCCCATGATAGCCCACCAGTCCCGGTGTTTCAGGGCGTGCGAAGGAATCCAAAGGCCAGGCAGCGCTGCGCTCATGATGAGCTCATAATCGGCGGTTTCGATCACCGAAAACTTGCCGTCGATCAGACGATTCCAGATCCATTCAACCGGCTCCGTGAGTCGCACGGCGACGTATTCGATGACGCGATGGCGCTCATAACAATCACGCCGGTATTCGTAGTCCAGCATGTCGTCTCCGAACACGTCGAGCACGAAATTGGGCGGCCCCTTGAAACAATCATTCGGCTCGCATTGCCTGAGTGGAAATGAGCCAACAGGCTCAAAGTGGCGGCGGGTTACGCGATACGCTTGCCACGGATGCGCGGGCCTTTTCCGACCAGAAAATGTAGACCACTCCCAGCACCGACCCCAAGGCTTCGAGGGTGAAGTGCGTGTAGTTTATGGTCCAGAACCACCACGGCCCGCCCGTCGCCAGCACGTGAGCCCAGAAACAGAACGGAACCCGCGCACCGGCTAGAACGATCGCCGTCGCGACACGAGCCCGTGGCGCAATCATCGCGCCCGCGACGACGAAGGCCGCCTCCCCGAGCGTGTGGAAGTACAGCATTCCCACGAGCTCTTGAACAACGGCGAGCGGACCCGGCCGGACGGCCCAAGCTTCCCGGCCCAATGCGGAGTAGATGAGTCCGCCCAATGCGGAGTAGGCGAGTGCCACTACGGCAGTCCACCGCAGCCAGCGGATCACCGTTTTCGCTGCCGTAAGCGCTGCCTTGGTGCCCGCCGACCCTGGAGGCGGTTCCAAGACCGATAACTGCGAAGGCGGTCCGCTTGCCACGGACCCTTTAGCCTTCTCCGACCAGAAGATGTAGCCCACCCCGAGCAGGGCCCCCAAGGTTTCGAGGGTGAACTGCCTGTAGTTCCCACCGCCTTGGAGCAAAACAAGATCGACGAGGCTCACCCGCGACAGCACGTGACTCCAGAAGGAGAGCGGAACATGCAGAGCGGCCAGAACGATCGCCGTCGCAAGGCGAGCCCGTGGCGCGATCATCGCGCCCGCGACGACGAAGGCCGCCTCCGTGAGCGTGTGGAAATGCAGCATTCCCATGTACTGTAGAACAACGACGAGCGGCGCCGGCTGGACGGCCCAAGCTTTCCGGCCCAATGCGGAATAGACGAGTCCGCCCCATGCGTAGTAGACGAGTGCCACTACGGCAGCCCACCGCAGCCAGCGGATCACCGTGTTCGCTGCTGTGAGCGCGGATGATGACTTCATAGTGCGAAGAGCCTCGAAAGGTCGGCGCGATCAATGGGGAGAACGTCGTCAGTCCCGCCACGAAGGCAGGGTCACTCCTTGCCCCCGCGCTCGATGATTGCCGCGAGCGCAGGGGCATTCACACAGCGTCGGTCGGGATATCGGCGGGCATAGCTGACGGGCGTCACGCCGTGAAGCGCGTCGGTGGGGGCCTTGTCGTGGAACTTGGCCTCCTGCGGAAAGGCTGCCCGCGCATTGGGATCGGCGCCGTGGTCGAGGAGGAGCGTCGCCTTTGAGTCGTCATCCAGGCCCATGCCCGAGGCCAGGTTGACGACGGTGTGGAAGAGCGGCGTGTGGCCCCCGAAGCCCTCGGCGTCGATCGCGGCGCGGGCATTCACATCCGCTCCCCGCTCGATGAGCCAGCGCGCCACGTCGATGTCGTCGAACTCGAGCGCCAGGTGCAAGAGCGTGCAGCCGTTCGCAGGCGTCGCGGGATAGGCATCTCCCGGTGAGCCGTCGCCATTGAAGAAGACCTCGCCGTACGTGAAGCGGCGCTCCAGGAGCGACGGGTCGAGGTCGAGGTGTCCCTGGAGCAGGTCGAGACGTGAGCGATGCAGCGCCATCATCGGAGTATCCGGGAGCGCGAAGCCGGCCGCGCCGACGATCTCGAGGCACGCGGCTTTATCCTTGGGTCTTCGCATATAAATACAGGTGAGCATCCCGATCGGGCAGCAATACTTGGCCGCTGCCGCGTGCAGGTCGGCGCCGTGGTCGAGCAGCCATTTCAAGCTCCGGGGCGCGAATGCCTCGAGCGGGGCCATGATGATGGGATAACTTCCGCCCCAGAGTGCGTTCACATTGGCGCCGTGCTCGACGAGCAGCTCCATCATCGGAATGCTCGTGTCCCCCAGGGCGGCGCGCATCAACGGCCCATCGCCCCCCTGATGCACGTCCGAGCCGTTTTCGAGCATCCAGCGGAGGATGGCCATTTTCTCGGCTGTCAGCGGCACGCGCCGCGGCCACTCCACCGCATAGGTCAGTGGCCCGTTGTTGCCGTAGCCAATCGGAGCGCGGTGGAGCTCCGGGTGGAGCGTCAAGAGGCGCTTGACCTCCTCCAGGTCTTTGGCGTCGATGGCCAGCTTGAGCTGCCCGACGAGGTCAGGGTTTTCGGGGAGCTCGCGCGGGTTCTTCGGAGTCGGTGGACATGACAACCTTCTTTCCGAAAGTTTTGCCAACTGCGGCAGGGTCTTTCTCCTGCGCCGTGACGCGGCGATTCGCGTGCAGCACAATCTAGCGAATTGGAATCGACGTGCAAGAGGGGCAGCCGCAAGTCGCGGAAGAATGCGACGATGACCAACAGGCATCTCATCGACGCCCGTGCTGTGCAATGGCCCAGAGGCGGAGATCTCCGAAGAGTTGTGCGAGGGCGGCGGGCTGGTAGTGGGCGTTGAGGCCGCTGGGGTTGGGGAGCACCCAGGCGTGGCTGCCGCCGAAGGGGGCCTTCTGGAGGCCGACGCGAGCGTCTTTGATGCCGGAGACGATGCGGTAGGGGCCGATGCCGACGAAGGCGACGACCGTGGGGCGCCAGCGTTTGACTTTGGCTTCGAGGCGCTGGCCGCCGGCGCGAAGTTCGTCGTCGGTGAGCTCATCGGCGCGGGCGGTGGCGCGCTCGACGATGTTGGTGATGCCGAATTTAAGGTCGAGAAGGAGGGATCCTTCAAACGGTGAGAAGAGGCGCGGGGTGAAGCCGCCGCCGTGGAGGGCCGGCCAGAAGCGGTTGCCGGGGCGGCCGAAGTGGCGGCCGATGGCGGCGGTATAGAGGCCGGGGTTGATGCCGGCAAAGAGGACAATGAGGTTTTTGGCGACGAGATCCGGGACGAGCTTGTCGTGCGCGGCGAGGAGCTGGGCTTTGGTGGGTTTCCAAGGAGTGGGCACTGTCCGATTCATAGGGACGAGTCCTGGGGGGGTACGTCATTGACCCGCGCACTTCCAAAATGACCTCCAATTCGACCGGCGATCCGAACGGAAGGCTCGCGACGCCGATGAAAAGGCGCGTAAAGACAGTCTCTTCGCCCCAGACATCCCCAAGCAACTTGCAGGTCGAGTTCCGTGATTACTGCCTCAACCTCCCTTTCCTCTCGGAATAAAGCCGGGAACACCAGTCTCCACGACGGGATTAAACCTGACCCGCAACTTGACTCCTTCGCTAATCTCCTGCACGGCCTCTTCAGGAAGCGTGGAGACTTCAAAGTTCTCCTTGATCCGGCTGGGGCTCTTCGAGGTGGTCAAGAGGGCCGTCCCGCGCTGGATAGCCCAGGCGAGCAAGACCTGCGCCGGGGTCTTGTCAACTCGCTTGGCGATAGCGGTAATGACAGGATCTTCCAGCAAGTTGGGCTCGCTACTATGCCCCAGCGCTGCGAACGCTTGCAACACGATGCCATTCTTTCTGCAATAGTCCAGCAGGTCCCATTGCGGGAGATACGGATGGGATTCGACGTGAACAACCGCAGGCTTGATCCTCCCCGCGTCAAAGATCTCTTTCGCATGGGCCAGGCTGACGTCGGATAATCCGATGGCCTTGCACTTGCCCTCGTCCACCAGGCCTTCCAACGCCCTCCATGTATCCAGCAACGTCACCCCTTTGTCGTAAATCACCAGGCCGTTCGCATCCCTCGGGTCTTGCTCGTCTCCAGGTTGGAAGGCGAAGGGGGTGTGGATGAGATAGAGATCGACGTAGTCGAGTTGGAGTTTCTTGAGACTGGCCTCGAAAGCGGGTTTGACGCGTTCAGGACGATGATTGTTATTCCAGAGCTTCGTGGCGATGAACACTTCCTCTCGCTTGATCTTCCCCGCCTTGAACACCTCCTGCATCGCTTCGCCAACCTCCGTTTCATTTCGGTAGCGTTCCGCGGCGTCGAGCAGGCGAAATCCTGCCTCCAGCGCCGCCTTCGTCGCGGTTCTGGTTGCAATGGGGTCGGGAATCAGTGTGCCAAAGCCGAGGGCCGGGAGAGCACCGGATCCATTGTTGAGAGCTATCTTCGTATTGCGAAGGTTGTCGCTGTCTACCATTGTTTCACCCTTCCGATACTAACCAGGTGCACAAGAGCCCGCGGCCAGCGCGGACCAGCGCCAGATCTCGATGACCATATCTTCCAGGGGACGCGAGCAACAATCAACAAGTTGCCGTCCGCCGGAGGCTCAAGCGGCTCGGGATCATACGTCACCGACCCGGACATCAACCCGCACTCACCTGGCCACTTTCAGCGGCCGGAATCCCGGTGTGGCCGCGACCATCTGCTCCGGCGAAGCCAGTCCGGGATTCGTCGTGTGTGGCCCGGACTGTGCCGTCTGCCGGAGTAGAACTTCAAATGAACCTTTCCAGCCGGGGCTCAGGGCCGGGATGCGCAGAGCGCGCTCAATGTCCCCCTTGGCGGGCCCGGGAAGATACAGCACATCACCAGCGGCCGAAATGAGCGCCGCCATCGACGTACAAGATGTGACCCGTCACCGTCGCGGCGTCGGTCAGGAACAGGACCGCGTCCGCGATGTCCTTGACCGTCGAGGTCCGACCCATCGGCGACAGGCTCTCCATCACCTCCTTCGGAGTGCCCCGGTGCATCGGCGTATCGACGACGCCGGGCGCGACGGCGTTGACGCGGATCCCGTTCTTGGCGTACTCCAGCGCCAGGTGCTGCGTGACCGTTTCGAGGCCGCCTTTGGTGATCATCGGCACCGCCGCCGTTACACCCCGGATCGGGTTGCGGGCAAGGGCCGCCGAGATCGTGACGATGCTCCCGCCGGTCTGCTGCGCCAACATCTGCTTGACGGCAAGCTGGGTGACGTACAGGAAGCCCTCGAGGTTCGTCGAGACGAGCGACCTGAAGTCCTCGACCGTGTAGTCCGTGAACGGCTTCGTGAAGAAGATGCCGGCGTTATTGACCAGCGCCTCGATCGACCGGAAGCGCGACAGCGCCGTCTCGACGACCTTGGCGGCAGTCGTCGGCTCGCCGATTTCGCCGTCCACCAGGGCGACGCGGTCGGAAGCCGCGACCTCGGTGGATTGCGTCACTTTCCGCGAGGTGGCAACGACATTGTCGCCCCGTGCGACGAACGCTCGCACGATTTCCGCGCCGATCCCTTGCGAGGCCCCGGTCACGATGACTGTCTTCCGCGTGTTGCTCATGGTTTTCCCCCGCCATGTTCATGGAGAACATCCGTGAATGCCGGTGGCGTCAGCGTATCCGCGTCTGCGTCGTGCATCATCTCCTGCGAGAAGGCCGCGGTCGTGTCAGTGACCAGGGTCACGTGAGGCCGCCGGCATCATCACGGATGTGGGGACAGCGGGCGGGCGGTTCAGCGGTTCACCGCAGTCATGTCCTCGTAGCGCTCGCCGCTGGCCGCGCCTTTCGGTGCTGCCTCGTCGATCCGTTTCAGGTCCTCGCGCGTAAGGGCGATCCCGAGCGCGGCCACGTTCTCCTCCAGGTTTTTGCGGCGCTTGGTGCCAGGGATGGGAACGAGGCCCTCCCCCTGGGCCAGGAGCCACGCGAGGGCCAACTGGGCCGGCGTCACCTGCTTCGCGGCGGCGATCTCCTTCACCCGGTCCACGAGTTCCAGGTTCTTCTGGAAGTTCTCTCCCTGGAACCGCGGCCTGTGGCGACGCCAGTCGTCCGGTGGCAGATCCTCGAAGCGTCGCAACTGGCCGGTGAGAAAGCCGCGGCCGAGCGGGCTGTACGCGACGAAGCCGATGCCCAATTCCCGGACGGTGGGGATGAGCTCGTCTTCTGGGTCGCGGCTCCACAGCGAATACTCGGTCTGAAGGGCGGAGATCGGGTGTACGGCATTCGCCCGGCGGATGGTCGCGGGCGCCGCCTCGCACAGGCCGAGGTAACGCACCTTACCCTGCCGCACCAGCTCCGCCATCGCGCCGACGGTCTCTTCGATGGGGACCTTGGGATCGACGCGGTGCTGGTAGTAGATGTCGATGTAATCGACGCCCAACCGCCGGAGCGAGCCGTCGCATGCCTCACGCACGTGCTCCGGACGGCCGTCGATGCCCTGCCAACTGCGGTCGGAGTCGCGCACGAAGCCGAACTTTGTGGCCACCCTGACTGCGTCACGCCGGTCGCGGATCGCCTTGCCGACCAGCTCCTCGTTGGTGAACGGGCCGTAGGCGTCCGACGTGTCAAGTAAATTAATCCCCAGTTCCAGGGCCCGGTGGATGGTCGCGATGGACTCGGCCTCGTTTGCAGGCCCGTAGGCATCGCTCATACCCATGCAGCCGAGTCCCATCGGGGAGACGATCAAACCCTGCTTGCCTAGTCGTTTCTGCTCCATGTGATTCCTCCTCATGCACTCGCTGGCGGGATTTCCCAGATGAACATTGACCACATTATCCGGGGCCTCACCCGGCTGTCCTGAACACGAATTGTACACCGGCCGACTGGTATGCTCAGAAAAATCCGGAACGAAATCCGAGAAATCGCCAACCGCGACTTGGATTTTTGTCCAGGTAACGCAGCGCAGCGCCCATGAACCCTCAGATAGTGGGCGGCGGGGCCGCAGAGCGGGTGGCGCAGCGGTTCTGTTGAGAGGTTCCATTCATGGCCGAGTCAATCCCGGCGTAGCACGCAGGCAGTTTTCGCGAGCGCCAATGCGGCTGAAATACATTTCTGTCGAATCAGCAGCCGTTCGGCACAAACGGATCAGGGATCTGTGTCGGATTCGATCTCAGGAAAACGGTCGCGGTGGCAATGCATGTCTTTTCCAGTTCATGGCGACGCAAGAGTCGAGCACATACTTCATGCGTCATCTCTGGACTCGCTTCGTCGATCTGCGCCGCTGGATCAGCGGCAGTCGATCAGGTAGGTGATAAGGCGCGAATTTGCATCGGGCACGCGGCTCGCGTTGACCGAACGGATCAGCTTCCCGCTCAGGTCGTACACCTCGAAGCGGGCGTCGGTCGCGCGCCTTGATGATTCGTTCTGGATGTGGAACACCAACGACCGGCTATCTGGTGATCAGCATACGGCGGCGAATTGATTTTTTTCACCGCCCGGCGCGTTCGATTTCTGGGGCAAACTGCACCCAACTCGTCCCATCCCGCTCGATGACCGCGAGTGCGTCCTTCGCGCCCGATGCCTTCTTCGCGTTGGCCGCATCCATGGTCAAGACGAAGAATCGCCGCGGCGGTTGTTGGGCGGCAGCCGGCCAGGGCGTATTGACGAGCAGCACGAATGCAGCCGATCCGATTACTGTGAGATGCGCCGATGTCGGCCCCCTCGTCGGGCGCGGACGAACAGTCGGGAACAAGTTCATCTCGATTCTCCCCATCAGCAATCGAATTCCTACAATCACTTGTGACTCGACTTGAGTGAATCGCACCAGGCGGCTGGCGCATGAGCATTGCGCGCGCTCACCTGATCGACCCGGCCGTCACTCGCTGGTAACGCTGCGAGAGAAGTCGCCCAGCGGCTGGGCCTGCGTGGCGTGCCACACCTGGGCGGATGTCCGGATTCTTCCATCAGGAAGAAATGTCCTCGATCTCAAGCCGATACTCGGTCTTCAATTGCCGGATCGCGTTGGCCACTGCGGACTCATACTGTTTGGAGTAGGTAAGGGTCAGGTTCCGGCGATCGATCTCGGTCGGACACTGGCACTCCAGAAGCAGGCCGTGGAACCTGTCCAACAACTCGCGATCCGGACACACCAGTTGCACCCGCGTCATACGGGTCAGCGTCACGCGTGGTTTGGGCTCACGCGGCTTCGCCCGGCCGGCCGATCCTTTCGGAAATCGGGTCCACGCGCTTATGGGCACCGGCGCAAAGTCTTGGTCGCCGTGCTTGATCCTCACCGGCATCAGTTCCCGGCGTTCCAGTTCGTCGAACAGCTTGTCGGGGGAGCGGACCAGGCGGATCCCCGCAGCAACGCGCTCGACCGTGAACGGATCGGCCGCCGGCAGGTCCTGGTCCGTTTCCAGCACGGAACAGTTCACGTACAACACGAATTTCTCACCGTGCTCCGACCAGGCGGATAGTTCGTGGACAATGTTCGCCGGCAACTCGCCGCCTACCAGCGCCCGCAACACGCCGGTTGCGTCTAGGTCGGGAGAAGCGGCCCGGGCAGCCGCGACCTTCTGTTTTGTCAGCTTCAAGACGATGGACGTGCCTTGCGACACCATTTCGCAGAGCGGTGCAAGCCGGGCGAGGACGCCCGCCGGGTACGCTTCCGCAATCACGTGGACGTCGAAGTTGGGAGTCACGGTGACCCGCGGTTCGACGATGCGACCCGCGAGGGCGCGGCGCAACCGGTCGCTGACGCGGAAGGCCTGCAAACAGCCCAGCGAGGGATAAATGGGCCTTGGGGGCTTCCGCGCATACGCCACGTCCACATAGCGGAGCACCAGCGGAATACCCTCCAGGAACCGCTCGACATATCGGCCCTCGACCCGCTCGAACCCGTCCGGATCGCTCTCGTGGATGTCGATCTCGTGCCCCCACGAATCCTTGCTCTCGTGGAAATTGCCGTAGCGGCCGGACCTGGCATCGTGCTCGTTCTTGAACCGTGGTTTCGCGGGAATGAGAAAATAACGATGGTGTTTTTTCAGATGTTCGACCAGCGCGGACGTGCTCAGCCACTGGTCGCTGGGGCACTCGGCCAGCAGCCCCAGCAGGAAGCGGCGGACCGCGGGGAAATCGAGCGTGGGCATGACGCCGAGAGCCGATCCCCACTGGTTGAACCCATCCAGACCGCCCCAGCACGCTCTGGCGATAGAACTCGCTGGCCGAACCCTGTCCCTGGCGGACCAGCGATTCCAGGAGCGTCGATTCTTGCTTCGCGGCCTTCGCCGCGAGGAACTGCTCGTAGGGCTTCGCCCGGAACTCGATGTAGTTGTCCGGAAACGAGCGCTCCTGGCTGGTGTGCCCCGCGTATTCGCCCTGGGTATCGTAGTGGACAAAACCGAGCCGAAGAGCAACTTCATCCACGAAGTCGATCCACGCCGAAGAGCCCTCTTCGTCCACTTCCCGCACCGCGTCCGGGTCCGACAAGAGCCTGGCAAGTCGTTTCGCATCGGCCTTGCTCAGCGCGTTCCCCCGGTGCGAGCGTTTTACCTCGCGAGCACGGACGAAATCGACAAAGACGTGAAGGTCTCGCCGCAGGTCCGGCAACGCCGTGGCAACGTCCAGGGAGGCAACGTCGATGGACTCAAGGTTCACGATGGGCCACCTCCTTGACGACGTGTCCCATCTGGGCCACGAGGCGTTTGACCTCGGCAACCGCCCCGGAGGGAAATGCGAGGAACTCTTCGCCCAGCGGCACGATGCGTCTGCCCAGCGCTTTTTCCAAGGCGACTTTCAAACTCAGGTCGCTGACGCGGGCGACCGACAGATTCTCGTGCAGGATCGTCTTACCGCGGCGTTGCCGTACCGTCTCGAAGGCCTGGTGAAACGCCCGCGCGTTCTTCTGGAGCCAGTCGGCCAGGGGGAGCGCCGCGACCGTGTCCGTCGTCCTGCCGAGCTTGACCAGGTTCGGCGTGACCAGCAAGAGCGGCTGCCCTCCGGGAACCGGCCGCTGGTCGGACAGTCAGCACCAGAGTTTCGAGAGCTTCAAAAGGCACTGCGTCCAGATTCACGGCAACGCCCTCGTCGCCCCTGACTGCAAGATACCGATCCGGCGGAGCATCAGCGGCCGCCGAAGGCGGGGCAAGGCGATACCACTTCCGGCCCTCGGCCTCCTGCCTGGCCAGGAAGCCCCAGCGCCAGCCGCTCTCGCACACCGATCCGGCATCGACCCGGGATCCACAAAAGATCTCCAGGGGTACGGCCAGCGCGTCCGCATCGCTCCAGAGGTCGGCATCCAGGCCAGCGAGAATGCGAAGCACAGCCTCGGCAGGCCGCAAGGTGTACGGGTCGGCCTCTTTCCGGGGCTTTGCCGGGTTCGTCTCCGCTTGCCACTGGAGTTTCTGCCATTCCACCACGCGGTCGGCTCGGAACGGCTGACCGCCCCAACACAGCTCGCCGTTGACGATCTCGACAGAGTCGTTTTTGGTTTCGCGGTCGGCCCCCTGGCCGAGCGCCGTTTTCAGCTTCTCCCGGGCCACGTCCGTGCGCCAGTCCCCTTCACCGCTCAGGCGTTTGGCGGACTCAACCAGCGGTGGCAGGTGGCGTGCCAATTGCACCGGCAGGGCAAACTGCCACCTTTCCATTTTCGTCTTCTTCGTCAACGATTCCGGGCCGAGCGCGAGAAGGAGGATCCCCCCGCGCACCAGCCGGTCTTTCACCCTGGCGAACACCCCCTGAAAGCGCTGCGAGAACGTGCCATGCGACCACCTCTCTCTTTGGGGCGGATCCAGGCGGCTGAAGAAGGCAACGTCCACGGGCTTGTCCTGGCTCCTGAGCAGGTGCAGCAGAGCGATTTCCGTTCGATCGAGCCTACGCATCGCGACCGCCACGCCCGTATCCGAGAGGAACAGGGCTTCGAGCATCGAACGTGAAGACGCACGCCTGGTTCGGCAATCCTCGGTTCTTGCAAATGGCCCTGACGTCGGCTTCGGCCAGCACGTCATGGCACATTTGGTGAAGCATTTCCGTTTGGTTCACGACACAGCTCCCTTCGTGTCATTGCCCTTCTACAATCCCGAGGTCGAGGAATGCCCTGTCCAGAGGCCGAACAGGCATTTCACGGCAAGAGAGCTTGCCATCGGCCCTCACTGCCACTACCCCAGTGGTTCGTGGCGATGATACGCAAAGCGATGCCGAGATGCTACTTGCAATGAGAAGCGCGCGGCAAGGATCGTGTGCGCCGGTCTGACGACACCGAAGGAGGTTGACCCCAAGACGGTTGGGGTTCTTGTTTTTTCCCCTGATCGACTGTTTTACCGCTCCCCTGCTCCGTTGCCGCGAAGTGGTACTGGACGATAGAACACGGGGTAGACGCAGCCCCGCTTGCCATGGAGCAGCACGCGCACGTCCTCGCGGTAGACATCGGAATCCGGGTGGATCGGGCAGCGCCGCGGGCTGCCCCTCGGCGTGGCGATCATCGCCCGGAGGCCGTGCGCCGACCGCAGGGCGGTCGGCCGCGACCCCGACTGGCCGAGAATCCAGAGGGTCGCCGCCTGGATGTCACGTTCAGCGCGTGGCTGGACGACGACATGGTATGTCATCGACGGGCCTTGCCCCGCGGGAGATTCTTTTCGACCGCGTCAAACACGTCATCCATCGGTTTCCCCTCGCCTCGGTCGGCCGACGCCAGGCTCTCCTTGACGGCTTGGATCGTCTCCAGGCGCTCGGCCAGATCGAAAAGCCTCTGGTACGACACCGCGTCTCAGTCGACGAGCTCCGCCTTGCCGTTAATCGTCAGCACGACGGGGTTCCCCGTTTCCTTCAACTGGCGGACGAATTCCGGAGTATTCCGCTTGAAGTCGGTCAGGGGATGGATGTCCTGACTGAGATTCATGGGGCCTCACTTCATCGCATCGATAAAGCATCCAATCGGGGAGCAGACCACCGGAGCCTGGCACAGCCTACCGATTCTCCGTAAGGTTTCGAGAGGGCGGACGTATCAAAGATGAGAGCATCTCGTGAGCGCCCTGAACTCGAGCGACGGAAGCCGACCCCATGCACGATCCAGACCGCGCGGCTTGCCCCCGGTGTGGTGCGCCTATCTCGTCCGACGACGTAGCGGGTCTCTGCCCGCGGTGCCGCGTGTCTGGCACGCAAGGCGGCCAGAGCGAGGATCCCCCGGTTTCCCCGTCCCCTCCCGGGCGAGCGCGCCGCAGGAGCAGGCTGACGCTCGCTTTGGCAGTCGCGGCCATCGCCGCGATCGTCTTGGGGGGACTCTGGTCCGTGAATACGTGGGACCAAATGTCGGCCGCCAATGATCACTACAACCTCGGCGTTGATTTGCAGGAACAGGGGAAGATGTCCGAGGCGGTCGCTGAATACGGCACGGCGATCCGGCTCAAGCCCGACTTCGCCGAAGCCCACACCAACCTCGGCATCGCCCTGAAAGCCCAGGGGGAGCTGGAGGAGGCGGTCGCCGAATTCCGCAAGGCCCGCGACAACGCCCCACCCGGCTCCCACTTCGCCCAGTCTATCGAGCGTGAACTGACCGGGACCGAAGACTAGGGCCTGGGAGTGCGGTGAGTATGGGCGCAGCCTTTCAATTCCGGTAAGGTTTCAAGAGGTTTTACGTATCAGAGGTGGGCTGGCGTCTCGAACGCGCTCTAGCCCGCCGATGGAGGCCCGCCCCCTTGCACGATGACATTCTAGATAGCCGCAGCAAGGATCCGCCAGTTTCCGCGTCGCCTCCCGATAAGGCGCGCTTCAAGACGCTGCGGGTCGTCGTTCAGTGGTGGCCGGTCGTCGTAATCGTGGCCATCAGCGCCGTCGTCCGGGCGCCCTTGCGGTACTGGAACAGGGGGACCGAGCAGGCGGCGGAGGCCGAGGCCCACGACACGCGCGGCATCCTCCTCTACTCCCAGGGACAACGGGCGGAGGCGAGCGCGGAATTCCGCACAGCAATCCGGGTCGAGCCCAACCTCGCCCGAGCCCACTCGAACCTCGGATTTGCCCTTCGAGAGCAGGGACAACTGGACGAGGCGATCGCTGCATGCCGTACGGCAATCCGGCTCAAACCCGAGTTCGCCCACACCCACAGCAACCTCGGCAACGCCCTGGCCGATCAGGGAAAGCTGGCGGAGGCGATCGCCGAATTTCGCACAGCGATCGGGCTTGAGCCCGGCCTCGCCGACGCCCACTGCGCTCTCGGCAAAGCGCTCGGAGATCAGGGGAAGCGGGAAGAGGCAATCGCCGAATGTCGTGAGGCGATCCGGCTCAAGCCCGACCTCGCCGAGGCCCGTTACGACCTGGGTATCGCCCTGAAAGCCCAGGGTAAGCTGCAGGAGGCGATTGCCGAGTTTCTGAAAGCCCGTGCCAACGCCCCACCCGGCTCCAGGCTCGCCCAGTTGATCGAGAAAGCGCTGACCGAGCTCGACCATTAGGCTGACCGACGCGGCCGGCAGAAGTTGCAGTCGCCAGTGAATGCGATCCGAAGCCGGACGCCGAAAACTGGGGAGGCCGTGGCCGATCCAGACCTTCGGACGCGGCGGTGCGCAGCCCGCGGCGAACGCGTTCCCGACCACCGCCGAAGGCTGTGCTGCTCGCCCGGCAAGCAGGCTACTAACCACGAAACACACGAAAAAAACCAAAACATGCGTCGGCACCGATCGGCCGGCGAATCCATGCCATCGGGTCATCTCGCAGCGGCAACTGGAAATGACGGGCTCTTACGCCTGGTGCCGACCGCGCGACCGTTTCAATAATCCCTCGTGCTCTTCGTACCCTTCGTGGTTCGGGCTGTGTCATCGCACCTCCGACGTTCCTCACGTCAGGGCCTGAGCAGAGGAAATCAACCACAAAGAACACGAAGAGCACAAAGAATCGACGCACGTGGGATGGATTGCGGCCGCACCCGCTTCGGATGCGTCGGCTCAATTCTCGAGAAGCAGACCACCAGTGCCTCGCACAGTCCACCGATTTCCTGTAAGCTTTCGAGTGCTTTGACGTACTAGAGATGTGTGGACCTCACAACTGACCTGAACTTCAGCGCCGAAAGCCGACCCCATGGCCGATGCAGATGGTGTGGCGTGCTCGAGCTGCGGTGCTCCGATCGCGTCGGACGAGGCGGTTGGCTTCTGCCCACGCTGTCTCGCGTCTGAGACGCAAGGTGGCCGGGGCGAAGAAGCCCCGGTCGCCCCGTCCTCTGCCGAGCGGGGGCGCCCCGGCGCAAATGGCGCCTGATCTGGGCAGTCGCGGTGATCATCCCGATCCTCGCGGGCGGCCTGTGGATCGGCAATCTGGTTTGGCGCATTTCCGGCGCCGTCGCCCATTGCAAGCGCGGCAACGCCCTGAGTGATGAGGGGAAGCTGGACGAGGCGATCGCCGAATTTCGCGCCGCGATCCGGCTCGCACCTGACTCCGCCGAGGCCCACTTCAACCTCGGCAACGCGCTTCGGACACAAGGGAAACTCGACGAGGCGGTTGGCGAATACCGCACCGCGATCCGGCTTAAGCCCGATCTGGCGATGGCCCACAGCAACCTCGCGAAGGCGCTGAACACGCAAGGAAAGCTGGAGGAGGCGGTCGCCGAAGCCCGCGCGGTTATCCGGCCTAAGCCCGACTCCGCGGAGGCACACTGGCTTCACGGCGGCACTTTGTTGGCCCAGGAGAAGCCGGACGAAGCGATCGCCGAGTTCCGCGCGGCGATCCGGATCGACCCCGATTCCGCCGAGGCGCACGGGTGCCTCGGTGCCGCACTGGCAGACCAGGGACGGGCGGAGGAAGCGATCGTCGAATGCCGTACGGCGATCCGGCTCAAGCCCGACAACGCCTGGTTCCACGCGGGTCTGGGTCTCGCCCTGGTATGCCAGGGGAAGCTGGAGGAGGCGATCGCCGAATGCCGCACGGCGATCCGGCTCAAGCCCGACGTGCCCGAGGCCCACTCCGTCCTCGGCGCCGCACTGGCAGACCAGGGAAGGACAGAGGAGGCGATCGCTGAATGCCGCACGGCGATCCGGCTCAAGCCCAACTCCGCCGAGCCCCACTACGTCGTCGGCGCCGCCCTGGCAGACCAAGGGAAGGCGGAGGAAGCGATTGCGGAATTCCGCACGGCGATCCGGGTCAGGCCCGGCTACGCCGAGGCCCACGCCAACCTCGGGAACGCCCTGAAAGTCCAGGGAAAGCTCGATGAGGCGATCGCCGAATTCCGCAAGGCGATCCGGCTCAAGCCCGACCTCGCCGATGCCCACACCAACCTGGGGAACGCCCTGGCAGACCAGGGGAAGTTGGAGGACGCGATCGCCGAATACCAGGCGGCGATCCGGCTCAAGCCAGACGACGCCGACGGCCACTACAACCTCGGCGTCTCCCTGGCAGCCCAGGGGAAGCTGGAGGAGGCGGTCGCAGAATTCCGCACGGCGATCCGGCTCAAACCCAACGACGCCGAACGGCACATCGAACTTGGCATCGCTCTGGCAGACCAGGAGAAGCTGGAGGAGGCAGTCGCCGAATTCCGCACGGCGATCCGGCTCCGCCCCGGCTACGCGGAGGCCCACGTGAGCCTCGGCAAAGCCCTTGTCGATCAGGAGAAGCCGGACGAGGCGGTGGCCGAACTGCGCACGGCGATCCGGCTCAACCCCGGCTACGCCGAGGCCCACGTCAACCTCGGCAACGCCCTGCAGGCCCAGGGGAAGCCGGAGGAGGCGCTCGCCGAATACCGCACGGGGATCCGGCTCAAGCCCGACGACGCCGACGCGCACGTCCAGCTCGGCAACGCCCTGCACGCGCAGAGGAAGCCGGAGGAGGCGCTCGCCGAATACCTCACCGCGACCCGGCTCGACCCCGCCCTCAACCTGGCCTCGGTCAGCCTGAGCCTTGGCGCACTCCTGGTTGCCGAGGGGAAACTCGACGAGGCGGTCGCCGAACTGCGCATGGCGCTGCGGCTCAAGCCCGGCTACGCCAAGGCCCACGTCAAAGTCGGCAACGCCCTGGCAGCCCAAGTTGAGCAGGCGGTCGCCGTATGGCGCCTGGCGCTCCGACCGAAGCCCGACTCCGCCGACGCCCACACCGCCCTCGGCAGCGCCCTAGGTCAGGAGGGGAGGCTGGTGGAAGCGGTCGCCGAACTCCGCGCGGCAATCCGGCTCAAGCCGGACTACGCGGACGCCCACGTCAGACTCGGCCTTGCTCTGCAAACGCAGGGGATGCTGGACGAGGCGGTCGCCGAATACCGTGAGGCAATCCGGCTCAAGCCCGACCTCGCCCAGGCCCACGTCAATCTCGGCATCACCTTGGAAGCCCAGGGGAAGCTGGCGGAGGCGGTTGCCGAATACCGCACGGCGATCCGGCTCAAGCCCGACGACCCCGGGGCCCACAGAAGCCTGGCCTGTGCTCTGGTCGGGTCCCCCGATCATCCGTGGCGCGATTACGGCGAAGGGCTAGTGCATGGCGCAAGGCCTTCGAGATGGCGCCGAAGGACGGGAACATTTACAACACGCTGGCGCTAGCCGAATATCGTGCCGGCCACTGGAACGAGTCGATCGCCGCCGGCGAGCGGTCGATGGCCTTGCGGAACGGCGGGAACGCCGACGACTGGTTCTTCCTGGCCCTGGCGCGCTGGCAGAAAGGCGACACGGACGAGGCCCGCAAATGGTTCGACAAGGCAGTCGCCTGGACCAAGGAGAAGGCCCCCGAGAACGTTAAGCTGCGCCGGTTCTGGGCCGAAGCGGCGGGGTTGTTGGGCCAGCCCAAGCCGGATGCCGAAGGCCAGAGCCGGCCCGCAACTCCCAAAGCAGAGAAACCGCATTGAGTCACGATCGACCTGGGCGTCGCGAATTCCGGCAACAGCCCCGGGACCGTTCGCAACAAACGGTTACGGATCAGAGTCGAGAGGACGTCGCGACCGCCCTGAGCTCCAGCGACGGAGGTTGACCCGATGGCCGATACAGACCCTGCGACCTGCCCGCGCTGCGGTGCACCACTCCGCGCTGACGACCCGGCGGGACTCTGCCCGCACTGTCTCGTGTCTGACACGCAAGGCGGCCAGAGCGAGCATCCCCCGGTTTCCCCGTCCTCTTCCGAGGGGGCGCGCCGCGAGCTGCGCTGGACTCGTTAGTCGCGGCTATCAGGGCCATGGAAAAGCAGGAAATCGAAAACGGGAAAGAAAAGCCGTCGCTAGCTGCGACAGTCGCGGCTATCGGCGCGACTGTTTTGGGGTTCCTTCGGTTCGGTGAGAGGCGGGGGCAGCAGCCGGCCGAATTCGACTACATTGCCGCCGCAGCGCTCGTGACCAGCCAGCGTGTAGGCTTGGAGCAGCCGACCGACGCCCTCGCCCGCTACGGCCTGGGCATCGCCCTGGCAGCCCAGGGGAAGCTTGAGCCGTCGGTCACTCAATTCCGATCGGCGATCCGGATCAAGCCCGACTTCCCCGACGCCCACAACGACCTGGGCGAAGCCCTGAGAAAGCAGGGGAAGCTGGAGGAGGCGATCGTCGAATTCCGAACGGCGATCCGGCTCAAGCTCGACATCGCCGACGCCCACAACAACCTCGGCGTCGCCCTGGATGACCAGGGGAAGCAGGAGGAGACCGTCGCCGAATTCCGCTAGGCCGGCGACAACACCCAACCCGGCTCCCAGTTCGCCCAGTCTGTCGAGCGTGAACTGACCGCGCTGGACCGTTAGGCTGACGCACGCGACCGGTGGAAGTACCGATTACCTTTTGATCTTGAGTCGATCAACCTCGCTCACGAGTCCCGCCGTGCCGGATCTGATCGCGGAGACGTTTATTCCGGGCGACCCATTCGTGGCGACCGGACCACCCTCTATTGAACTGTTAGATCGCTGCCCTCTTCTTACCCGACAATGCTGTCGGCTCTCGGCATACCGCTCGGCGATATCGCTGGCGTGCGCCGCCGGCTCATGCCACATAAACCGCTTGGATGGCGGCGTGCCGATCATGGCGGGGATCGGCCCATCAGCGCGCCGAAGGGTCAGCGGGTTCGCTGCTTTGGAAGGGAAGCGGGCGACCCGAGCGCATGCCAGTCCCCCCCAGCGTTCGGGTTGCTGTCACGAATCCAGACGCGGCCCGTCACTGTGTCGGTAAGTATGATCGACGGGTAGAAGCCCTCGCCCGCACTCATAAGCTGATACCTCCAAACCGGTGCCTCTTGGCCCGCCGGCACAATCGCCGGTGGCTGGTCGGCAGAGCTGTGATTGAGAGACGTCGCGGCGATGCAGCCGACTACAAGCGATATACACACGACGACGATTTGGGACTTCTTCATATTCATACGTCACCCCTGCGTTCGATTTATGCGGCCGAACAGATCGGCAAACGCTAGATGCATGATAACGCGAACTGCAAAGGACGTGCATTGCAATGGGAGAACCGTCCCGCTCTTTTGAATTGACGTCAGGTGCTGCAACCGCGTAGAAGTCTCGAGGCGCAGTCGGCGCCGATTCAGCTCTCCGGGCCAGTTCGCGCGCCTCACGCCGGATGGGCAACTCCGTCTCGGGAGCATTCAACGGCTCGGCATACCGCTCGGCGAAATCCCAGGCGTGCGCCGCCGGATTGTGCCACGTAGGCCGCTGCGATGGCGGCGCGCCAATTATGCCGGGCTTGCGGCGGAAGAAATCGGCAATAAGGTGGAAGGGGTTCTTGCCGCCAGCCTATCGCATCGGAGATCGCAGCGCAACCAGGCCGACGCGCGGGGAACTCACGCCACGCCAGTGCAGCTTGGCCGACGGGCCGCAACAATGCCGAACTGTGAGGGGTTCGCGTTGCCACCAAACCGCCGCCACCCTTACGTCGTCCCGACATGGATACCGTCTTTCACATGATTTTGCCGTCGCAAGCGGCGCCGGCCACGTTTAGGCTCGACATCGCTCAGGCATTGAGCGCGTCCGAACATTCGGCTGACCGACGCGACCACTGCACGTTCCGGACACCGACCAGAGAATTACGGGAGCATCGGCTTGTCCGAGAGCAATTCAGCCCTCAGCCTCTTCAGGTAATGAGCGTCGCTTATGGGGGCACTCGTGGTTCACGCTACCGCCAGCCCTCATTTCGCTCGGACAGAAGTGCTGAGGAGCAGCCCACGGGAGTCCCACTGCATTGGCGAGTCACCTAATCCGGAGCCTGCGCCTTCGACCCGTTTGTGGGGAGAAGACCGCCGGAGCCTCGCACAGTCTACCGGTTTCATGTAAGGTTGCGAGAGGTTGGAGGTATCACACAATAGAGGACCTCTCGAGAGCGCCGAACTCCTGCGACGGAGGCCGACCCCATGAGTGACGCCGACGCTCACATTGAACGCGCCCTCGCCCTCCACGGCCAGGGGAAGCTGGCGGAGGCGGTCGCCGAATACCGCGCGGCGATCGGGCTCCGGCCCGATTACGCCGAGATCCACAACAAACTTGGCTACGCCCTGCGCCAGCAGGGGAAACCGGATGAAGCGATCGCTGAATTCCGGAAAGCGATCCGGCTCCAGCCCGACTTCGCCCATGCCCACTACAACCTGGGCCTCGCTTTCATGGACCAAGGAAAGCCCGAGGAGGCGGTCGCCGAGCTGCGTGAGGCGATCCGGATCACGCCCGAGTCCGCCGAGGCGCACCTGAATCTGGCCAACAACTTGATCAACCAGGGGAAGCTGGATGACGCGATCGCCGAATTCCGTGAGGCGATCAGGCTCCAACCGCGCGACGCTCTGGCGCATTTCACACTGGCCTTCGAGCTCCTTGCGGCGCACGCGGCCGGCGCGACGACGAAGAGGCGCTGGTCCTTGCCCGCAGAGCCGTCCAGCTCGAACCGACGCGGGAGATCTTTGCGATGTACCTTGCACTGGCCCAGTATCGGACGGAGCACTGGGCCGAATTCCTGGCAGCCGCTCGCCGGGGGGTGGTGCCGGTAGGCACTGCCAGCACCATCGGCTTCATGCTGGCGGTGGCCCACTGGCACAAGGGTAACAAGAGAGAGGCCCGGAGCTGGTTCAACAACGCCGTCGAATCGATGCGACAGAACCCCGTCGAGAACCCCGAGGCCGAGGCCGAGGTCCGCCGGCTTTGGACGGAAGCGGCCGAGCTACTGGGCCAGCCCGGGCCCGCCGGCCCCGGTCGGGCTTCGCCAGCGACTCCCGGGGGGAAGCGCGGCGACACAACGCTGACTTCGGCACTCGCGACGATCGGTCGTTTCCTCTGGGGCGGCCGCTGGTTCGGAACGAGGCAGGGGCAGCCGCCGGCTGACTTCGACGCCCTTTTTCGAACGGCCGTCGTCTTGGCGGAAAAGGGGAAGCTCGACCAGGCGACGGCTACGCTGCGCGAGGCAATCCGGATTCATCCCGCCGACGCCGACGCCTACTACAACCTCGGCGTCCTTTTGCAGCACCAGGGAAAGCTCGACGAGGCAATCACCGCGTATCGTGACGCCATCCGGATCAAACCTGACCTTGCCGACGTCCACACTAACCTCGGCGTCGCGCTCCGCGAACAGGGCAAGCTCGACGAGGCGACGGCGACGCTGCGCGAGGCGATCCGGATCCATCCTGATGACGCCAACGCGCACAACCACCTCGGAATCGTGCTGAATCGCCAGGGGACATTGGGGGAGGCGATCGCCGAAATGCGCGCTGCGATCCGGCTCAAGCCTGACGATGCCGACGCGCACTACAACCTCGGCATTGCCCTGAAGGCGCAGGGGATGCTGGACGAGGCGATCGGGAACTATCGCAACGCGCTTCGGATTCAACCGGACCTCGCCGACGTCCACTATAACCTCGGCCTTGCGCTGAGTGAGCAGGGCAAGCTGGAGGAGGCGATCGCCACGTTTCGGGAAGGGCTCCGAATCCAGCCCGACGCTGCGGCTCACACCAACCTCGGCATCGCTTTGTTACAGGAGGGAAAACCCGATCAAGCGATTGCCGAATTCCGTGAGGCGATCCGGATCAGCCCGGAACTCGTCGAGCCCCGCCTCAACCTCGGCAGCACCCTGCAAGCCCTCGGGAAATGTGACGAAGCCATCGCCGAGTTCCGCGCGGCGATCCGGGTCCGTCCCGGCGACGAACGGGCCCACTTGGCGCTCGGCAACGCCCTTCGAGAGCAAGGGAGGCACGAAGAGGCGGTGACGGCGTTCTACTCGTCGTTCGGACAGCTCCCGTCTGACCCCGACGAGCCCGGTGAGGGGCTTGAACCACCCGCGTGGACCAAGTCCGACCCTGGTGCGGCGGCCGAGGCCTATTACTCACGCGGCAGCGGCCACCTGGCGCAGGCAAGGCCGGCGCAAGCGGTCAGAGCATTTCGCAAAACGATCGATTTTCAACCGAACCACGCCGCGGCCCACTCCGATCTGGCGTGGTGCCTTGCCCCCTTCTCCGACCCGTCGGGGCCCGATTATTCCGAAGCACTGGTGCACGCCAGGAAGGGCGTCGAGCTCGCGCCGCAGAATGCAAACAGCCATCGGGCGCTCGCGCTGGCCGAGTATGGTGTGGGACACTGGACTGAGTCCCTTGCGGCTGCCGAGCGGTCGATGGCCCTCAAGCGTGGCGGAAACGCCCGCGACTGGTTCATTCTGGCCCTCGCGAGATGGCAGACGGGCGAGAAGGACCAGGCCCGGATCTGGTTCGAGAAAGCCGCAGCGTGGACCAACGAGAAATCCCCCAAGGACCCGGAGCTACGCCGACTCTGGTCGGAAGCAGCCCAGTTACTCGCCCTGCCCGGACCGTCTGCTGGTGGTTGAAGGCGATCGTGAGAGGAAACGCGGACCCAGCGAGATTTAGTCTCCCGGCACGTCCCGCCGGACAGCAGTAGTGATTCGGACGGGCCGAGTGCCTGCTTCGCCCCAAATCCTTCCACGGCCGGGACGAACGCCGGGCGGGGCCTAACGGAGCCGCGCTGCGCACCATCACCGCGCGCCTCGTCGGGGGTGATGTCGCCGTCTGATATTAACCTGCTTCGGTCCGACGACACCGAAGCAATTTGGAGCGAAGCATCGGACGTCCCCTCAATTGCCAGTTCATGTACCTCCTGACAGCAGCTTGGCGGTGCGGGCGGCTGATATGGGTGCCGCGATTCGCTGCTCCCTGGTCGGAGACTTTCCCTGAGAAGCGGAGACGGCTGAACCGCTGACTATCCGAATCGGCCGTCGCCGTGATGTTGCGGATTTCAATCGTCCACCCCCGGTGTGAAAGCGGCCCTCCCCGCCAGGAAAGGCGCCGCCAGCGAATCAGGGCCAGACCGGGGCGTTGGGCAGTCTGCATTCCGCTATTTCCTCTGGCCCGGTAGGATGCTGCCAGCCTCCGAGGGCGGTCCCGGGCGGCCGAGCAATCGGGCCGCCTCGGACCACAAGAGAAGCACATCATCCACTGTCATTTTCAATCTCCTCGTTTCCTCGGCGGCCTTGTCGTACCACTCGACGGCTTTTTGCTTCTCGCCCTTCCGGGCCAGTGCCATGGCGAGCAGGAACCAGTCGTTGGGCCGTCCGCCTTTCTTCAGCGCCATCGCTCGTTCGGCGGCGGCGATTGAGGCATCCCAATGGCCGCGGCGGTACTCGACCAGCGCCAGGCTGTGGTGGACCATAGGGACCTTCGGTTGCAACTCAAGCGATTTGCGTACGAGCGTGGCAGCTTCCTCGTAATCGCGAGCCGGGCGATCGGGATACACGGCCAACAGCCAGGCCAGGAAGCCCGGGGCCGCGGCAGCATCAGGCTCGAGCCGCAGCGACTCGCGGCCCTCGGCGATTGCCCCATCCACGTTTCCCTGGCGGAGCAGGATATAGCCGAGGTTATTGTGGGCTGGGCCAAACTCGGGCCTGATCCGGATGGCCGCTCGGTATGACGCTGCTGCCTCGTCGAGTTTGCCCTGCCCGCGGAGGGCGTTGCCGAGCCCGAAGTGGGCCTGCGCGTTTTCCGGGTCGCGCGTCAGGGCTGCACGGTACTCGATGGCCGCTGCCAGGTAGTTATGCGCGACGCTGCCCAAGACTCCGGCGAGGTTGACGTGCGTCGCGACGTCATCGGGCCTGCGGTGAAGCGTCCGGCGGAAGATGTCGTCGGCCCTGCCCAGCGCCACCCATGCACCGGCGTGATCTTCCATGCCCTCTTGCAGCGTCGCCATGCAGGCCCAGTGACGGCCAATGTCGGGATTCCGTTCCGTGAGGTCCTGGAACACCGCGAGGGCCTCGTCGTCCTGGCCCCTTCGGTGGAGCGCATGGGCCAAGTCGTGGGCCGTATCGGGCCGCAGGGCCCGGGCCGCCGTGTAGAACCGGATCGCGTCATCCAACCGTGGCGGCTGGACCCGCTCGAGGCACCTGCCCAGAGTGTGGTTGATCCACACGTCGCCAGGATCGTGCGCCTGGGCGCGGTCGAGCAGCTTTGCGGCGGCCGCGGGCTCGTCGGCGTCGAGCAGAGCCGTGGCCAGCAGCGTGAGGGTCTGGACAGGCCACTGCCGGGGGTCTGCCTCTTTCGCGAGGGCGAGCAGGGGCTCGCGCTGCGCCTTTCCTTCGGACTGTAACCAGACGGCACGCAGGCGGTTGCGGGTTTCATCGGGATCGGCGGCGCACGCCACGGCGATCAGCCGCCTCAAGCTCTCGATGTCCTTGGGTCTGGCCTTGCGGCGCCGGGCCGCCCAGTCGTCCAGCGCACCGGTGAGCATCGGTATCACGCCCGCCGGACGGGTCCGGATCTGCGCCGCGGCGGCATCGGGTTCGAGCTCGTCGATGTCGAGCCCGGCCTGGTGAAATACCCATGCACACGTTTCGTCGCCCACTTCGCCGAAGGAGTCTTCGGCCTTGCTCGCGCGGATCTCGATGACGGTGTTGAGCAAGGTCGAATCGCGGTCGGCGGCCTCGGCCGCCGCCGCCACCTCTTCGCGGAGGGCGAGCACCTCGCGGCGCGACCAGGGATTGCTGAGCGGACCTAAGAGTACCACAGCCCGGTCGACCGCCGTCAGGGCCGCATGCCACTTCGCCGGGTCGCCCGTGGCCGGATCCTGCGCCTGCTTCCGCTTCAGGTACGCGTCCCGCAGCGCCAGCTCCAGCCGGAGGGCCTGCGCCTGTCGGTGCTGAAAAGAGATTGCCGACACGGCGGCGAGGCCGATCAACCCGGTCAGGAGCGCAACCGCCGTGCCGGTGACCGCGGTCTGATGTCGTCGCGCCCACCGCCGCGCCCGCCGCGTCATCGGCTCGCGCCAGGCGCCGACCGGCTCGTCTGCCATCCACCGCTCGATGTCGCCGGCCAGAGCCTTCGGACTGTCGTACCGATTCTCCGGCTTCCGCGCCATCGCCTTCAAGCACACGGCCTCCAGGGCCGCGTCAATCGTGGGTTCGAGTTGCCGCGGCGGCGGAAACTCGCCCTGCTCCACCGCCCGCAGCATGGCGCCGATGTCCTCGTTTTCGAACGGCGGCTTGCCGGTCAGCAGACAGAAGAGGGTCGCACCCAGGCTGTAGACGTCGGAGCGGGGCCCAAGCCCGTCAAGCTCGCCGCGGGCCTGCTCGGGGCTCATGTAGCCCGGTGTGCCCAGGGCCGAGCCCGGCAGCGTCTCGGCCGATCCACTGGCGGAACTGGGAACCAGCGGCCGCTCCTCCGCGGATTGCGTCGCATCGACCATTCCACTCGCCTTGGCCAGCCCCCAGTCCACCACCAGCGTCTCGCCGTGCTTGCCGACAATAATGTTGCCCGGCTTGATGTCTCGGTGCAGCACACCGCGCGAATGGGCGTACGCGATCGCGTTGCAGACGTCGGTGAACCGGCGTAGCAGCTTCCGCAACTCCAGCGAGCGGCGGCTGGGGTCGTTCTTCATTGCCGCGTCGGCATGGAAGCGCTGGATGTCCTCCTTGAGCGACCCGCCGCGAATGAACCGCATGGCATAGTAGGGACGGCCGTCGCCGTAGCTGCCCAGGCCGTAGACCGGGACAATGCCAGGGTGCTCCAGACCGCCGGTGATCTCGGCCTCGGCCAGGAACCGCTGGCGGCTGACGGGATCGTCGGCATGCCTATCGAGGATCTGCTTCAGCGCCACCTCACGGTGCAGCTCGGAGTCCAGGGCAACGAAGACGGCGCCCAGCCCGCCCTGGGCATGAGGCCGGAGGACGTGGAACCGCTGGCCGTCGGAGGTCACAGAGCCGACGGCATAAGATGTCGTGCGATCTTCATCATCGTTCTGCGTCGAGCCGTGCGCCGAGCCGACAGGGCCGAGCGAGGCCTCGATTTCCGGGTCGCCGATTCGCGCCAGACTTTCCTTCGTCGAACTTGCCGGGCGATACCGCGGCCAGGCTCTTGTCCACGTCGCCGTCGTGGGCTTCCAGGTGAACCTCGGCCAGCGCTTCAAGGAGTGCTCGCGTGGCGGCAGTGAGGTTGCCGCGAGATTCCAGGTGGTCGGCGAGGCTCTTGGACTTGTCGAGCGTCCAGGCCTGGAAGGCGGCCACGAGCTGGCCCTGGTTGATGATCCCGTTCTGAAGCGCGAGTAGTCCAAAGAGGAGATGGCGGTCAGCGGAGGCATTCATCGCGCGGCTCCGGCCCACGTCACTGCCCCCGACCTGCCCGCTCACGGGAACGCAACCCGGTCGCAAGGGGGCTTCGCGACGGAAGGATTATCCCATGATCGTACGGGCCGTGCCAATCCGTCGGTCTTCCGTGGCCACCCATGACCGGTTGCGTCTTTCCACGCACAAACCGGAGTCACGGTTCGTGACCCATTTATCCGCAGCGCAACAAAAGGGCCACTCAGAAGAGCGGCCCAGCATTGGCCGGATAGCCAGGCCAAGTCTAATTATGCAACGCCCGCTGCCAGTTTCCGCTGCCGCCAGCCGTAGCCCGCTAGGCCGAAGACTCCCAATCCCAGGAGGAACAAGGAGGAGGGTTCGGGGATGGAGAGTGTCACGAAGCCATCCCCGGAATTGACGCCTCCCATGAGGCTGGAATTGGTCAAATCGGCCGCGATGAACGAGCCGCCACCGCCGCCGCCGAAGCCGCCGCCTCCGCCCGAATAGCCGCCTCCGCCTCCGCCGTCGTCGTAGCTACCCCCGCCGCCGCCGCCGAAACCGCCGTTCCCGCCGCCGCTGCCGCCGTTGCCACCCGTGAACGTCGGTGGGCCAAAGCCGCCGCCGCCGCCGGAGTACGTGATGCCGCCGTACATACCATTGGAGCCATTGGTACCAGTGCCAAGCCACCCGCCGCCACCGCCGCCACCGCCGCCGCTAGAGTCGACACTACCGCCGCCGCCGCCGCCGCCGGCTCCGCCGGCTCCGCCACCGGCGCCATTCTCGCCATCCGTGCCGGATTGACCGGGGCCTCCCTCTCCAAAAGTGTTCCATCCTGCGCCGCCGCCGCCGCCGCCGACCATCAGGGGCAGGCGCGCGCCCGTTTCGAAGACGAAGCTGCCGCCGCCGCCGCCGCCGCCGGTGTCATACCCACCGAACACGCCGGCACCGCCGACTACGATCTCCAGCACTGTCCCGGCGGTCAGCGAAACATCGGCGCTCGCCAGGGCACCAGCACCACCATAAGCCGTGCCATAATCGTTATAGGAACCTGCGCCCTGCGCTCCGGCCGCGGTGATCGTATAGGTTCCCGTGACGGGGATCGTGTATTCGACGATTGTCCCGGTGAAATTGAAGGTAATACCACCCGCTCGGGACTGCCCCACGACGCCGACCTGCATAGCCAAAGCCGCCACGATCAGAGTTATACGTTTCAAAGGTCGCTCTCCTCAAAAGAATGAGCCCACTCTGCCGAACTGGGCCGATCTCAGTCGTTGATCGACGCTATGGCTGTTCCGAGAAACCAGGTTAAAGTAACACGAATTGTGCTGAAATCAACAAGATTCTCCATTTATCATTAAAACCAACATTCAAGAATTTCGCGTTCGCCTGACCAAATTCCCGATCCGCCGCGCTACACCAGATAGACCGGTATCCGAGCGGCCAGGGCTTGGCGAACGCAATCCTTCGTTCCCTTGCTGGTCGCTAGCGAGCGCTGCAACGCGATGCACAGGTCCGCGCTGTGCGTTGCCAACTTAATCGACGTGAAATTCGCGAGTTCTGGGCGAAGCGTCTTGAAATTCGGTATCCTTATGAAAAGGCCCATCACTGAATGCCTAGCATGGGAAGAAGCCCATCATGAAAGCTCTTCGCGTCGTGTTCCGGCTGGGGCTGCTGATCGGGTTCGGAGTCGCGACGCTGGGAGTGCCCACGGCAGCCCAGACCACGTCTCCAAAGCCAGATCAACCCCTGGCCCCGGGATTGCGCAAGCTGACCGGCGAGGACGCCAGGCGGGCCGAGGAGCTGGACAAGGCCATCGAAACGGCACTGAAGGCCGATCGCTGGGACGAGGCGATTGGGAAGGCCGAGGAACTGCGTGCCTTGCGGGCGCAGGTTCAGGGTCCGGCGCACTTCGAGACCGTCAACGCGGAGTGGCTGCTCAAAGGGTTGCGTCGGGTGGCCCCAATGCCGAAGGCGAATCGCGTCGCCTACCAATCGGCCAAGACCACGAATCACGACGCCGAAACCCTCCTGGCCCGGGGGAAATACGCTCAGGCCCAGCCGCTGTTCGAGAAGGCGCTCGAAATCCACCGCCGCCTGCTCACCGACGACCACCCCCAGACCGCCTCAAACTACAACTACGTGGCGGTCAGCCTCATGTACCAGGGGAAGTATGCTCAGGCCCAGCCGCTGTTCGAGAAGGCGCTGGAGATCCACCGCCGGCTGCTCACCGATGACCACCCCGCTACCGCCTCAAACTACAACAACGTGGCGGTCAACCTCATGTACCAGGGGAAGTACGCGGCGGCCCAGCCGCTGTACCAGAAGGCGCTGGAGGTCCACCGCCGGCTGCTCACCGACGACCACCCCGACACCACCGCAAACTACAACAACTTGGCGCTCAACCTCATGTACCAGGGGAAGTACGCGGCGGCCCAGCCGCTCTACGAGAAGGCGCTGGAGCTCTACCGGCGACTGCTCACCGACGACCACCCCGGCACCGCCATGACTTACAACAACCTGGCGTACAACCTCGACGCGCAGGGGAAGTACGCGGCGGCCCAGTCGCTGCTACGAGAAGGCGCTGGAGATCAACCGCCGGCTGCTCACCGACAACCACCCCGACACCGCCCAAAGCTACAACAACCTGGCGACCAACCTCATGCACCAGGGGAAGTACGCGGCGGCCCAGCCGCTGTACGAGAAGGCGCTGGAGATCAACCGCCGGCTGCTCACCGACGACCACCCTCACGCCGCCCTTGGCTACAACAACGTGGCTTTCAACCTCAACTCCCAGGGGAAGTACGCGGCGGCCCAGCCGCTGTTCGAGAAGGCGCTGGAGATCAACCGCCGGCTGCTCACCGACGACCACCCCAACACGGCCAGCAGCTACGGCAGCTTGGCGTACAACCTCAGCGCGCAGGGGAAGTACGCAGCGGCCCAGTCGCTGTACGAGAAGGCGCTGGAGATCAACCGCCGGCTGCTCACCGACGACCACCCCAACACCGCCGTCATCTACAACAACCTGGCGGCCAACCTCAACGCCCAGGGGAAGTACCTGGAGGCGCGAGACCGATGGATCTCCGCCGTCAAGAGCCTGGATGCGGCGCGGCTGACCGTCGCCTTCACCGGGTTGGAACGCGCCGGGAATGCCCATCCTGTGCGCCCGGCCCTGGCCGCGGTGCTGGCCCGAACTGAGTCAGCCGGTCGAGGCGTGGCAGTCCCTGGAGCAGGACCTGGGCCGCTCGCTGCTCGACGAACTGACCGCACGCCTGGACCGGCGACTCGCTCCCGGTGATCGTGCCCGGCTCAGGGAACTGACCGCCGAACTGGAGCGGCTGGACCGGCTGGTGGAAACCACGCCCAAGGGTCTGGACCAGGCCGAGCGGGCCAAGCGGTTTGAGGAGCTCAAGCGCCAGCGTGTGCTGGCGAGTATCGCCTTGGGTGAGTTTCACACCAAGCTGGCCCGGGACCATGGTCCCTTGGCAGGTGTGGTCGCCCCGCTCAAGGAGATCCAGGCTGCTCTGCCAGCCGATGCCGCCCTGGTCGCCTGGGTCGATCTGGCACCGGAGGGACCCAGCGCGGCCGACCCCAACGGCGAGCACTGGGGCGTGGTGGTTCGATCCCGAGGTGTCCCGGCCTGGATCACGATGGCGGGCACGGGTCCGGACCGCCTGTGGACGAAGGACGACACCGGGCTGGCGGGCCGGGTCCGGACGGAGCTGCGGAACCATCCCGGCGCGGGCCCGGCGGATCTCCGGCCCCTGGTCGAGCGGTTGCGCAGCCAGCGCCTCGGGCCGCTGGAAAAGGCCCTGGGCGCCGGGGCCGACGGCCTGCCGCCGGCCCGGCGGCTCCTCGTCCTTCCCTCCAGGGCCATTACTGGCATCCCGGTCGAGGCCCTGCTCGCTGCCGGCGACACGCGCACGGTGAGCTACGCGCCCTCGGCCACGGTTTTCAAGTACTTGCGCGAGCAGTCCCGGCCCGACGGTCATTCCGGTTTGCTTGCGCTGGGTGACCCGGTGTACGAGCCCCCGGACAAGTCGAGCGAGCCGAAGCCGCCGCCTGACCATGGACTGCTGGTCAACGCGGTCGTCCGCGGCTCGAACGCGGCAAAGCATGGACTGAAAGACGGGAATGTGTTGCTCGCCTACAACGGCCAGACGCTGAACAAGAAAGACGACCTCAAGGTCGTCGCCGAGGGCGACAAGCTGGTCACGGCCCTGGTCTGGAGAGATGGTCGATCGTCCCGGCAAGATCTCGCCCCCGGCGAGCTCGGCGTGATGATCGACCCGCAGCCGGCACCAGTGGCTATCGCCGAGCAGCGCAAGTTGCAGCAGGTGCTGGTGGAGGCGCGTTCCGGCGCCGAGACGTTCGTCCCCTTGCCGGGCACGCGGTACGAGGTCGAGGCGCTCGCTCGGCTCTTCAAATCCGACGATCGGCCGACCAGGCTGCTGCTGGCAACCGACGCGAGTGAGTCTGAGCTGGAGGGCTTGGCCGCGTCGGGCGAGCTAGGCCGGTTCGGCTTCATCCACCTGGCGACGCACGGGGTCATCGACGAGGCGATCCCCCAGCACTCGGCGGTGATCCTCACGCAGACCGGCTTACCCGACCCGCTGGAGCGAGTGATGAATCACAAGCCAGTCTTCGACGGCCGGCTCTCGGTCCGCGAGATCCAGCGCGGCTGGGACTTGAAGGCCGAGCTGGTGACGCTCTCGGCCTGCGAGACCGCCCTGGGCCGTGACGCCGGCGGCGAGGGGTTTGTGGGGTTTACGCAGGCGCTCTTGATTTCCGGAGCGCGGAGCGTGTGCCTGTCGCTCTGGAGAGTGGACGACAAGGCGACATCGCTCTTGATGACCCGGTTCTACCAGAACCTGCTGGGCAAGCGCTCGGCGGTGTCAAGGCCGATGCCCAAGGCCGAGGCGTTGCAGGAGGCAAAGCAGTGGCTGCGGAGCCTGACGGTGGGCCAGATCGATGGAGAGCTCGCCGCGCTCCAGCGTGGTGATGTGCGGCCGCTGGCAAAGGTCGATGGCGGCACGGCGCCCGGTGCAGCGACTTCTCTCAAGTCAAGTGGCAATCGGCCCTATGCCCACCCCTACTTCTGGGCGGCGTTCGTGCTGGTGGGTGATCCGGATTGAACGGGGTTCCGGCGTCGATTGCGAAGATCCCTCGATCGTACGGAATCCGTTGATCAACATACGGCTCGCCTTCGTGATCCCGCTTGAAACCGACCGCCCCATCCAGGACGATGGAACCAATCCTGCCACGCGACGAGCCGGAAGTGTCGGACTGGGTGGCCTTGCCTGCGCTTTCGATTGGGACTTAGCCTTTCGCGCCTGCGGGTCTAATAACTCCGCGAGCCGCGGCGGGCTTTGAAGTCGGGTCCGGCCGACTTTTCTACTTTGATGACCCAAAGCGGACCTGACGCCCCGGCGCAATCCGTCGGGCGAGTCGCGCGATTAAGCGGGAACGTACGTCAACCTAATCACGTCCTCGCCAACGAGATCGCTGGTCACAAGGCGGAGCGGCGGCCGAGGGCCGGAGAAGAATGGCTTGCCGCGGCCAAGTACGATGGGGTGGAGGTAAAGTCGATACTCATCATAAGACCAAGGTTGGTTAGGCTTCCTGCCAAGTCTGGTCCGGCAACTTCAATCTCCCCAACTGGCTGTGCCTTCAGCCCACGTATCACCGCCTCGATGTCATCCTCGACAGGTGTGGCGTTGGGTCCGTCCGACTTCAACGTGCGCGACACAACCCACTTCGGCTCGCTCCGCCACGCCGCCGCGAAGTCGTGTTCCTCCGCGCCCCAACGCCTCTGGTGAAGGGAGGGTCTGCGCACACCACGATTCCCGCTCTCAGTCCTAATCGAGTCGAGCCACACCATTCCTCGGCTTCGGGAACCGGACGAACACCTCCGGGTCGTGTCCCGGGATGATCAATCGAGGGTTGCTCGCGAGCTGCTTCATCCGGTCCTGCGCAGCCAGGTTTGACTTGGCGTCGAGCGTAACCGCGATCGGCACGTGCTTGTCGAGGTTCTCGTACAGATAGACGTTGTCCGACGCCACCACCATGCGGCCCGACTTCGTATTTACGCCCACGTACTGCGACGCGAACGTGTGCTTCCCTCCGGTGTAAACCGTCACTCCCGGTATGATCTCCTTGGCGTCGCCGTCGACCAGACGAACACGGCCCTCGGTGTTCAGCTTCACCAGGACCGAGACGTCATCCAGCTCGGTCGGCGCGCCTTTCCCGGACGGCGGCTTGACCTCGCGCGCGTAATGATTGAACTCATCTTTCTGGATCCAGACCGTTGCCTTCGGAAACAAATCGACACCATCGACGTGATCCGAGTGCATGTGTGTGACGATGACGTCGGTGACCTCTTCCGGCCTGATCCCGAGTCGCCCGACCGCCCGGTCGGGTCGAGTGTAGCCGGCGATCCCTTCGAACTCCTTGAAGCACCGCGGCCGGTAGAACCCGGCATCGACCAGGACCGTCCGCCCGTCCGGGCCTTTCAATACCCAGACAGTCATGGCGACGTCGACCTTCCGCTGCCGTTCGGCCCCCTGCACGAGCTGGATTGCGCCGGCGAAGAGGGTGGTGATTCATGCCCCGTCCGAGGGCGTTCCGGGAACTGCGACGGCTCAACCGGCGACCCGTGTCTGTTTGTCGACGATCAGGGCCGAGACAACGCGCTGTTGATTGACTGCGGCGACAACGCGGTACTGGGCGACGATCGGCTCGCGGTCCTTGAAGCCGTCTTCCTGACCCATCACCATGTCGATCACTTCATCGGGTTCGACCGCGTTGTCCGGGCGAACCGCGACCGCGACAGGGCCGTCCATTTTTATGGTCCGGCAGGAACAATCGGCAAGGTCTACAATCGGATCAAGAGCTACGAATACACACTGCCCGTCAGGTCGCGCACTTGCTCTATGAAGTGACGAAAGAGCGCCGGGCTTGGCCTAAATTCCAGATGGTCGACGTAGCCATCCAAGGACTGGTTCATTCCATAGACGAGCTTTGCCATGGTACAAAACCTCCACCCCAGGTTCTTCAGAATAGCTTGAGCCGACGTTCCGCAGAAATGAGATTGGACACGATCTGCGCGCCGCATTGTCTGTGTGACCAATAACCAGGGGTCCGCTTGTGGCCGGGAGGGAAATCGGACAACTGGTCCGGAGCAAGCATTGCGGTCATTCACAATTGGGTTCAAAACGGGACGAGGTGTGTCCGCTGTCGAATGGGACTGGCCACTGGAGGCTGCCAGGTGGCTGTAGTATCGTGACCGGCTCGCGCTGCGTAATTCACCAGTTAGTCAGGCGCGACCGACGAGCGAACCCGTGGAGTTTTTCACAGTCACTCGCAGCACAGAACCCAGATGCCCGACGATCACTGGAAACGCCGACGTGACCTTGGCGCGCCCCACGCTTCGTATCGATAGAAGAGAGCATCATCATGAGCCTTGCGAGCAAGTTGCTGAACCAGCTACGGAACCCAACAGGCTGGCTAGGACGATGGAATCTGCGGGGTATGAACCGGCGGCATTCCAAATTGACGGACTGGGGACTAAAGCATGTTTCGATCGACAGCGACGCCGCGATTCTCGATATCGGTTGCGGCGGAGGCAGGACCATTCACAAACTGGCTGCCATTGCCACGAAGGGCAAGGTTTACGGTGTGGATTCCTCGGAAACAAGTGTCGCTGCATCCCGGAAGATGAACGAGGAGTGCATCAAGTCGCGACGAGTCGAAATTCTCCACGGTTCGGTTTCGCATCTGCCGTTCCCGAACCAGACGTTTGCTCTCGCCACCGCTGTCGAAACTCACTTCTACTGGCCCGACTTGCCGGCGGATCTGAGCGAAGTCTCACGCGTCCTAAAACCTGGCGGAGCGCTGGTCATCGTCGCGGAAGTCTACAAGGGTGGGAAATACGACCGGCGTGTTCAAAGATTTGCAGACATGATGCAAAAAATGGATTTTCCATACGCAAACCTGAGTGTCGATGAGCATCGTGAGCTCTTCTTGCGCTGGCTTTAGGGACGTTCAAGTGATTGAGGAATACGACAAAGGTTGGATTTGTGTCATTGGCAAGAGCCCTTCGCCCGTGGCTGACAACGAGGCAAGAGGGAAATCGTAGACGCTCTTAGCCGCACGATCTGCTCGGGGCAGCGCGCGTCGGTCTGATCGACCGAAGCCACCTTGGACCAACCGACATCGGTGTCGTCGGACCGAAGCGCGCAGCATACCGCGGGCCCGAGTGGTCACAGTGTCGGCATGTGGAGTCCTCCTGTTGCGCTGCGTCAACGCGATCCTCATCCAGAAGTTGACTGAACGTCAGGTTGAACGGATGGCAATGACCACGCCCTCATTCGCTCTTGCCCGGCTCCGTCGGCATCGGGAAGCGTTTTTGAAACCACGCATCCCAGAGCGGTGTCTCGCGGGCGACGGTTGCGGCCGCCTGATCGCCGTAAAGGTAGAAGTTCAGCGCAACCATGCTCTGGCCGCCGAAGTTTACGGCGCCAAGGGCGGCTACGCCCGGCCACGGCTTGTCGAGCCGCAGCAGGGCGTCGTACGGACTCTGGGTGACGTACTCCGCCACGCCGCTGAAGGCCGGGACACCCGCGGGCGCCGTCCAACGCTGCCCGACGCTCAAGCCTTTCAGTCCCAATGCCGCGGTCAGCGTTTCCCAAGCCTCCGCTTCCGTACCCGCGGCGGGGGCCATCCACTTCATCATCGTCGAGCGTTGGCCGCGGAAATGCGTGAGATAGATCCGCAGGGTGCATAAAAAAGCAGGCCATCCGTATTCGGTGCCTTCCAACTGGTTGTCCCAATCGTCCGTGCTGGCGAAAAGGCTATGGACAATGCGGACGATGCAGATGCCTCCTCCGCGCGCTTCAACGCTCCACTCGTTCGCGATTGGCGGCGAGCCAGGGACCCAGCCGTCGGACTGGGAAGCCCACTTTTGCGGAGGTTCCCAGGCCGTCACGGCCGAACTGGACTCCATGCCCGGGCCGAAGTTGAACTTCACCGCGACCGGCTTCCCGTCGCGGACCTCGAACTCAGCCGGCACAAACCAGGACGAAATCCCCGGCCCAGTCGCGATGGCCTGCCAGACTTCTTCCGGCGTGCCGGGAACCTCGACTTCGACCTGGACGGAATGGCGCCCGGAGGCTTCTTTCTTCACGCTCATGATGGCTCCTTGGGATCGAATTTCTGCGGCAGCGGGTGCGCCACGACTACCAGGCGATGCGCACGGCCGCCGGGGGCGGTTTCATCGTGATACTTCGAAACGAGTTTCGTGATGGCCTCGGCGAGTTCGTTACTGAAAGCCGCCCGGTCCGTCGCCGACCGGAAGCGAACCTCGGTGTCCACAGCCAGGGTCGCCAGGCGTTTTCCCGCCTCTTTCGCACGACGAACGAGGTCACCCACCTCGCGGACGACGCGTGCGCCCAGGGCGATGAGATAGCTCGCGGACAGCCGATCGACTTCCCGATTCGGATCAACGGCGACGGGGCCCAAGGCGCTCGGCGAGACAACGTACGAAGCGGCCGTCGCCACGAGCAGCCGTTCCGTCAGCCCGCCCCACTTGCGTTCCTGGGCCAGCCGCACTAGCCCGTGCGCCTCCAGCGCGTGCAGGTGGTAGTTGACCTTCTGCCGAGCCAAGCCGACCCGCGTGGCCAACGTCGCCGCCGACGCGGGCACGGCCAGCTCGGAGAGGAGTCGACTCCGCATCGGCTCCAAGGCCACCGTCGCCGCCGCCGGATCATCGATGACTTGGATGTCGAGCATGAGGAGAGCTTAGCCTTGACAACTATTGTTGTCAAGCGTGAATCAAGGTTTTTTTGCCGAATTCGCGGAGTCGATGGCGTGCCGCAGAATTGTGAAGTTGCGGCGAGATCTCCTCCTCTGGCCGCTGGTCGGACCGAGGCGCGCTTCGGTCGGATCGACCGAAGCAGCCAACGAAGTCGTTGCGCGCTTCGGTGGGATCGACGTGTGATCGACCGACGCATCCGCGGTGTAAGTTCGGGGCTCGATGCGCTCTGACCGTTGTCGCCAGCGACTCGTGAACGTTACGTCGCACGGTGCAGGTCGTGTCCACATCGCGAGAGAAGAGAAGAGGCCACCGGTGCTCAGTACATCCATCCAATCACACGATTCCCATCGATTATCGTGATCGGAGGTCAGTCAATTATCTTGACCACTCTCACGTCGAGCGAGTCAACGATGTCGCCGAGTTCCGGGCTTTTGGTGATGCGGTAAATGTGGGGCATGGACTCACCTTCCAGGCGGACCAGACATCAATTCCAGATCTTCAATCCGGATCACCCACCAGCACGAACGCCGCCCAGAAGTAAGGATGGTCATACGGCCGGATTCGAGTCGATTTGGGTGACGTCGGCGCATTGATAGCATGGGCGCCGCTGTCCTTCGCCAGGGGCCGTACCTCACCACGCTGTAGTGCAGCCAGCTCGCCGTCTACCTGGTCCACCGTCAAGCTCCGCAGCCACCGCTTTGCCTCCTGCAACGCCTCGGCCTTTGGCATTGGCTTCGATAATCCCGCGCGCCTGCCCAGTATGTTCTGATAGAACCGGGTCATCAAGAGCGAGGTTGCCTTATCGTCCACTTTCCAGAGCGACAAACATACGCTGCGTGCGCCCGACATCAACAAGGCCTGGGTAAACCCCACAAAGCCCTCGCCTCCGCTTTCCCGGCCCAGAGCGGTCTGGCACGCCGAGAGCGTCACCAACTCGGCCTTCAAGTCCCAGCTTCGCTGGATCTCACGGACCAGGAGACGGCCGTCGAAAACCGGCTTGTGGCTCAGGGCCTGTTCCAGTGGGTCGGGTAAGCCGGTCTGCGTCAGAATCACCGCCGAGCGTTGAGGGATCGCCTCGTCGATCACGCCGTGAGTTGCCAGGTGGATGAAGCCGAATTGCACCAGCCTGCCCGACGTGGCGATGCGGTCGAGCTCCGGCTCACTGGCATCGGTTCCAAGAAGGGCCGTCGTGGGCCGATCGTCGGACCCGAAGAGCCGGGCGAGAACTTCAACTTCGCGGCGCGTTCCGGGCAACGGGGCGAAGTATTCCTCGCCTGACCGCGCTGCAACCAGCAAGCGCTCCAGGTTACGTCGCTCGGCGATCGCAACCGCCGCCGGCCGCGTATCGAGTACTACGCCCAGCTTGCCGGGAGCCAACTCGAGCCGGGATGACTGGCCGTTACTCCAGACCTCGACGGCGACCGGCGTATCGCCGTCGGAAACCACTTTGAGGTCATCCTTTTTCGCCAACATTTGGCCGTTGTAGGCGAGCAACACGTCGCCTTCTTTCAGTCCGTGGTTGGCGGCGTTCGAGCCGCGGGCGACGACCTTGAGCAAGAGCCCGTGGTCGGGCACTGAATTGGGTTTGCTCGACTTGTCATGCCGCTGGAACATTGGGTCGCCGATGGCGAGCAAGCCGGCACGGCGGTCCGGCCGGGCCTGTTCGCGCAAATACTTGAAAACCGTCCCCGAGGGTACGTAGCTCACCGTCCGGATGTCGTCTTGGCTAAGCAATACCTCGACTGGGATGCCCGCCATGGCTCTGGAGGGAAGGACAATTAGCCTGCCGACTGGCGGCATGCCATCGGCTGTCGTGCCCAAGGCGTTCGCCAGTGGCTCGATGCGTTGGTTACGTAACTTCTCCACCAGGCGTCGCAGGTCGGTCGTGCCGGCACCTGGCCGATTTCGCAGCTCCGTCCTGACGCGGCTCGCGAGATCCGCGTCGTCCTTGGTCCAAAGCCCGTTCGGGCCAGTGCCCGCGATCGAGACCCAAACCGGCGTGCTCCGGGCGCGGACGACCACGCCCCAGTGCTCGCCGTCCCGGTCGGCCGCGTTCGGCCCCACCGGTGGGATATCGATCCAGGTTACCAGAGCGGCTTCGGTGGGCAGTACGGCCTGGATTTCCACCAAGCTGGCGATCCGGCCTGCCAGCGGGCCGTGCTCGGCAGCGAGTTTCGCCTGGAACTCTCCCAGGGCTATGCTCGCCAACTCGCGCTGGCGCTTCAGTTCCTCGAATCGCTTCGCCCGCTCCGAGTTGGCGAGGTCCCTGGGAGTCGATTCTGCCAGCTTGTCTAGCCGCTCCAATTCTGCAGTCAATTCGCGGACGCGGTCTCGCTCGTCGGCAGAAAGCCGCCTGTCCTGGCGGGCTGCCAGCTCGTCCAAGAGGCCGCGGCCCAGGTCTGCTTCGAGCGATTGCCACGCCTCGGCCGACTGGCCGAGCCGAGCCAGGACCGCGGCCAAGGCGGGGCGGCTGGATTGCTCAGCGCCGGCGCGTTCGAGTCCAGCAAAGGCCAGTTGGAGCCGCGCCGCATCCAGGCTTTTGAGAGCGCTGAGCCATCGGTCTCGCGCCTCGCTGTACCTCCCCTGGGCGTTGAGGTTGACCGCCAGGCTGCTGTAACCCATGGCAGTGTCAGGATGGTCATCGGTGAGCAGTCGGCGATAGATCGCCAGCGCCTTCTCGTGGAGCGGCTGGGCTGCAGCGTACCTCCCCTGGGCGTTGAGGTTGGCCGCCGAATTGTTGTAGCTTTGTGCGGTGTGGGGGTGGCCGTCGGCGAACATCCGGAGGCGAATCGCCAGCGACTTCTCGTAGAGCAGGTGGGCCTCAGCGTACTTGCCCTGCGCCTTGAGCGTGTACGCCAGGTTGTTGTAGCTTCCGGCGGTGTCAGGGTGCTCGTCGGTGAGCAGTCGGCGCTTGATATCCAGCGCTTTCTCGAAGAGCGGCTGGGCCTCGGCGTACTTGCCCTGGCGGTTGAGGTTGCCCGCCAGGTTGTTGTAGCTTCCGGCGGTCTCGGGGTGGTCGTCGGTAAGGAGTCGGATGTAGATCGCCAGCGCCTTCTCGAAAAGCGGCTGCGCCTCCGCGTACTTGCCCTGGACGGCGAGGTTTGACGCGAGGTTGCTGTAGCTTCGGGCGGTCTCAGGATGGTCATCGGTGAGCAGTCGGCGCCGGATCGACAGCGCCTTCTCGAACAGCGGCTGGGCCTGAGCGTATTTCCCCTGGGCGTTGAGGTTGACCGCCAGGTTGTCGTAGCTCCGGGCGGTCTCGGGGTGGTCATCGCCGAGTAGCCGTCGGTTGATCGCTAGCCCTTCCTCGTACAGCGGCTGGGCGTGAGCGTACTTCGCCTGGAAGTAGAGGTTGAGCGCCAGGCTGTTGTAGCTCAGGGCGGTGGCAGGATGGTCGTCGGTGAGCAATCGGCGGTTGATCGCGAGGGCCTTCTCACACAGGGGCAGGGCCTGAGCGTATTTCCCCTGGGCGTCGAAGGCGTCCGCCTGCTCGATCATTTCCCTGGCCGACTGGCAGACGGTTCGATCCGCTTTCGGCATCGGGGCCACCTGGCGCAAGGCTTTCAATCGCCACTCCGTGTTCACAGTCTCGAAATGCTTCGGCCCTTGGACTCGCGTCCGCAATGCGACCAGTTCCTCTGCCCGTGCGATCGCCTCGTCCCAGCGATCGGCCTTGAGCGCCTTTGCAATCTGCTCGTCCAGTCCCTTGGCTCGTTTCTCGTCTTCGCCGATCAGCTTGGTCAGTCCCGGCGCGGTTGGCTTGCCGGTCGGGGGTGCAGGCGTCTGGCCCGGCACGGATTGAGATAACAAGAAAACGAACAAGATGAGCGAGGACGCTCCGAATCTATTGAGCATGGTATGCCTCTGACCGAGCAGTCAACCAGATTGCCCCGTAAACCTTCAGACATGATAATCAGGCGTCCAACGTCGGTCAAAACGAGGCGTTTGGATCACTACTGGAGCGGTTATGTCAGTCGAAAAAACACGCCGGAGTTCGTGGTTTGTCAGCTTGCTTACTCTGCTCGTAATACTTCAAACGGTCACGCCAGCCTGGGCCTGGGACCGCCTCGGCCATCGCGTCATCGCCCGGCTCGCCGAGAACAAGAGCTAGAAGAGCGAGGAAGAGCGAGGACAGGCAGTTCAAAGCGCGGCCTCGACGGCTGGATTGGCTCAACCTCGGTTGAGTCGGTTCCAGACGCCTCATGGAACGAGCCAATCGTTCCCGATCGCTGTTCAATCCCGAAATTCTCCGATCGGGCGCAGAAACCGACGCCTCCAGTCGTTCGTTCCGCTCAAGGCGCGCAGGGAATTGCGCGCCCGATTCCAAAATCGGCGCGCGATCGGACCTTCGTGCCGTCGTCAGGTCGCCACGCATCCGCCCAGGTTGGGCACTCGTCGCAGGCCCAGGCGCTCGGCGACTTCTCGAAGGCGCTGCCGGCTGGCCGCGAAGAAGCGGCCGAAGAGGCTCCCCTTGCTCAGTCCGAATCCAACCGCACCAGCACGTGCAGATGGTTATCCATCACAGAGAACCCGCCGACCGCCACCGAGAAAATTTGAGCAAGTTCTTCGAGCCGTTTCTCGATCCATGCTTTATGGTCTGGCCCTTCTCCGAGCAAAAACGCCCGCCGCACACACCGAGTGATGCAGTGGTACCAGCGAGTGACGGCTGGATCGACCAGGTGTGCACGTGCGACGGTCATTGGGGGAACTCCTGAAGCGATGCGCAGCACGCAATCCATTGAAGCATCACGACGCGATGCACCCAATCTATCGAATCGGTTGGGGCACATCAACTTCAATATGCCCGTCCTAGCTCTTAATATAATATAATAAAGTTGCCTGTCCTAGCTCTTAATTTGAGGGACGGTCGCGCCCACAACGCATGCCGGGGGCGTGAGTATGCCATTGCAAGCATCGGTCTTAGAGTCGGCCCTCACTCCGCCGTGCTGCAAGAGCCTCTAATCCCTTTCCTCCGCCGCTTCACCATAGATGGTCAGGTCCGGCCGGGCGATCCGGACCCTTTCTAAGCCGCCCTTCGTCAGGAGCGGACACCGACCTGCACCTGACAGATCTACCTTCCTCAGGACGCTCATCCGCCCCAGGCGGATCAGACCGGCGTCGGTCACAAACTGCGGGAGGGCGATTTCTCGAAGTTGAGGTAAGCATTCCAGGGGTCGCAGGCCGGCGTCGCCCAGGCCGGTGTCGTGGAGGTTCAGCTCTCGGAGACGATCCAGCCCCGCGAGCTGACTCATCCGCTCATCGGTGACGTCGGTCATGAAGAGGATCAGGGTTTCGAGGCGGTGGAGATGCGCCACCGAGGGCAGGACTTCGGCCGTTCGGCAGCCCTCCAGATTAACGAGGATCACGGTCCCGAAGTAATCCGGACCGAGGAAATCGACCATCCATCGGGGCGCCCAGGGCTTTCTGCCCTCCTGACAAGTGCCGGCGGTCGTACCGCCGGCGAACTGCCAGTCGTAGAGGACCGAGCCCCCGGCTTTATTGATCGACGCGACGGCTTCTCCTTGCACGCGAGCCCGGTATGCGACCCACCCTATTCCGCCGCCGATGAGAAGGACGAGAGCCATCAACGCCCGGACGCTTAGCCGGACCGCTTGCCGCTTCGGATGAGTCACCTGGGTCGAATCCGCGTTCATATACTGCCTCGCCCCGGGATCAATTAGATAGACCAGACGCTGACGCCAGGAGAAGGTCTGGTCGTCTTTCTGATTCCATTGACCATGGATTGCCTCATAGCGACCGGTCAACAGATTGCCCCGTCAACCTTCAGACATGATAATCGCGCGTTCAACGTCGGTCAAAACGATGGAATTGGATCAATCCGGGAGCGGACATGTCAGTCGAAAAGACACGCCGGAGTTCCTGGTTCGTCAGCTTGCTTACTCTGCTCGTAATACTTCAAACGGCCACGCCAGCATGGGCCTGGGGCCGCCTCGGTCATCGCGTCATTGCCCGTCTCGCCGAGAAGCACATGACGCCCGAGGCGAAGTCCGCTGTGGTAGCGCTGCTCGAATCCGGCGAGTCGCTGGCGGACGCGTCGCTCTGGGCGGACGAGAATCGTGGCCGGCTGCCCAAGACGGCCCCTTCGCATTGCGTCGAAGTTCCACTAAGGAGGATCGCTGCGCCCGAGACGTCCGCCCTATCTGGATCGGCCGCCGCCGTGCTGCGGTTTCGCGTCGCTGCTGCGCCGTCGGCTGGCTGGTGATCGGGAGGTGACGGACGCCAATCGGCCACTCTATCGCGAGCTGGCGGCGGCGCGGATCATGGATCCGACCTCGATGTGGGTGGGCGGCCCCTGAGTCCGTGTTCCGTTTCGCGCCGGCTCGGAGCGTCGGGAGGAATGGGTCAAAGCCTGCGCCGGCGCTCTCCGTGCCTGATCTTCCGGGCCAGTTCGCGCGCCCCATGCCGGATGGAAAACTTCGGCTACGGGGCGAAAGGCTCGGCATACCGTTCGGCGAAACTCGCGTCCTCAATCGCAACGAAGTGAACTCGTGCCGAGAGTAGAAAGTAGAGCAGTAGAACGCAGGAGAGCGGGCGACGGCTTTTTTGCTCTCCTCACGACTTTCTCCGCTCTCCTGCCCTATTGCCGCCCAGCGGCAATGGAGGATAAGGGACTTGAACCCCTGACCTCTTGCATGCCATACGCCGTTCTCACGGCCGCCGAACCAGCCTGAAGTCCCATGGCAACTCGATTTTACGCCGATTCCATCTGGTTTGCAAGACCGAACAAAACTCCGCAAAAACCAGCGAAAAACGGTAGTACCCGCGGTGCAAAGTAGTACCCGGTAGTACCCAGAGAACTGGCGTGGAGCCGATGCGGGTGAGGCCGTTGGCGCCGGCCGTATTTCGCGGCCGAGGTCGCGGAGCTCTCGGCTGATCGACGTTGAAGTCGGCCGGATCACTCAGACGGCAGCGGGCGGGCCGGGTTCCGAGGTCCTTGGGGCCTTCCCGTAGCAAACGGACAAAAAACAACGCTAAGCCCGGGCTCAGCCGCCGCGGCGGGTCGGGCCATCGACCCCCGCCCCCGCACCGGGTAGGCCCGTGAGTAGCAACGGAACAGAAGACCGCCGTAAGGGCCCTGGAGCCGCCTAGCGACAGAGAGGGCGTACGCTACCTGGCTTGGCGGTCAGAAGCGGCCTGGCGGGGCCGCATTCCGCCGGTCGGATGGGTCGCGTATCATGTAGCGGGTGGGTCGCAAGTCGCAACACCGACCGAAACATCGCGTTTCATTCGAGGTGGTCTCCATGAGAACGAGCACGTCACATCCCCGCATTGAACAGAAGACCCGCTTCATTTTTCGGGTCTTGGCTGGGGTCCTCGCGTTATTGCTGTTGCTGGGCGGGTTACCCGCGGCCGTTCTTGAGGCTCGAAACGGTGGGACATGGCAGGCATGGTTTGCCGCGGTGTCCTGTTTATTTGGCGGCATCGGCTTGGCTGTGGGAGCGAGGACCGGGCGTTGGCCCTTTACATTCGGGACGCCTGGTTAGGGACGACGAACTGGGGTACCTCGACGAATCGCCGCCGCATCGAACCGACGGATGGCACCGGTAGGAGGCCGCAACGACACCGCCAGATACGGTCTACCCTATCTAACACCTGCCACGGGCCGCCGACACGGCCGTTTTCACCGCGTCCGAAAGCCTCGCCAACCGGGAGAGCCTATTTGGCACGGGTGGGAAGCGGCTTACGCCGGTTTTCTGTTCCGTTGCTACTCACGGGCCGGGTATGCTGGCGGGGCGGTTGATCCTTCGACATCATGGGGGACCGGACATGAACATCGAGCAGGTGCGCGGCATGCTCCTCTGGAGCGCCATCATCAACTACGTCTTCCTCGCCCTGTGGGGCCTGCTGTACCTCTTCGCGCGTGACCTGATGCGTCGCCTGGCCCGGTGGTGGCGCCTGTCTCCGGAGCAGTTCGACGCCATCCAGTTCGGCGGGATTCTCCTCTACAAGATATGGATCTGGATGTTCTTCATCATCCCGTGCATCGCCCTCTACATCATCGGTCGTTGAGGATGGGTCGGCACGCCACGCGACGAGGGAGCCCCCGCCAGTGACGGCCCCGGTTAGTCAGAGATAATTCCATTTCCATCCGGCCAAAGTAGCCATCTTGAAAACGTCCCTTTTCGGCACCCGCCCGGCCAGCCGCTCGTAGGGCCGCGAGAAGGGCGAGGAACCGTCCCGATACCCATACCGAAATCAAAGTCCTGGTACTCCACCGGAAGGCTGAGCTTCGGTACTGACTGGCCTTAGCGTTGTTTTTTGTCCGTTTGCTACGGGAAGGCCGTTGGTCAGTCGCAGCCCCACGCACCGCGGCCGTCTCCGCGCTCGCTGGCGCGGCGGACGGGTGCTGGGCCGATGGTTCGCCCGGCAAGGCGGCCGGGCAACTCCTGGCGCAACCTAGCGGCTCGCCGATGGCGCCGTCCTGCTCGGGACGTCCACCCTCAAAGGGCGCCTTCGCCCTGCACTCGGCAAGTTCTGGGCGAAGCGTCTTGAAATTCGGTATCCTTATGAAACGTCCCGCGACTGACCGCCTGACACAGAACGAGGCCCATCATGAAAGCTCTTCGCGTGTTGCTGCGGCTGAGTCTGCTGATCGGATTAGGGCTCGCGATGCCGGCGATGCCCGCTCTGGGACAGACCACGCCACCGAAGGGAGCTCGACCCCCCGCGCCGGGATTGCCCAAGCTGACCGGCGACGATGAGGAACGAGCCAAGCAACTGGATGAGCAGATCGACAAGGCCATGAAGGCCGATCGCTGGGACGAGGCGATAGCCAGGGCGCAAGACCGACTCGCCCTGCGGGCGAAGGTCCAGGGGCCGAAGCACTTCGAGACGGTGAACGCTGAGTGGTCCCTCAAGGCGCTGCGCCGGGTGGCCCCGATGCCGAAGGAGGATCGAGTCGCCTACCAATCACCCCATACCTTGCAGGGTCAAGCGGATACCCTCATCGCCCAGGGGAAGTACTCCCAGGCACAACCGCTGCTCGAGAAGGCGCTGGAGATCTACCGCCGGCTGCTCACCGACGACCACCCCGATACCGCTCAAGGTTACGACAACGTGGCGCTCAATCTCAACGCGCAGGGGAAGTACGCGGCGGCCGAGCCGCTCTACGAGAAGGCGCTGGAGATTCACCGCCGGCTGCTCACCGACGACCACCCCTCCACCGCCCAGAGCTACAACAACGTGGCGTACAACCTCAACGCCCAGGGGAAGTACGCTCAGGCCCAGCCGCTCTTTGAGAAGGCGCTGGAGATTCGCCGCCGGCTGCTCGGCGTCAATCACACCGACACCGCCGCTGGCTACAACAACGTGGCGTTCAACCTCTTCGCGCAGGGGAAGTACGCGGCGGCCCAGCCGCTGTTCGAGAAGGCGCTGGAGATCAACCGCCGGCTGTTCACCGACGACCACCCCTCCATCACCCTCGGCTACAACAACGTGGCGAGCAACCTCAACGCCCAGGGGAAGTACGCGGCGGCCCAGCCGCTGTTCGAGAAGGCGCTGGAGATCCGCCGCCGGCTGCTCACCGACGACCACCCCCATACCGCATTCAGCTACAACAACCTGGCGTTCAACCTCAACGCGCAGGGAAAATACGCGGCGGCCCAGCCGCTCTTTGAGAAGGCGCTGGACATCTTCCGACGACTGCTCACCGACGACCACCCCAACACCGCCGCGTGTTACACCAGTCTGGCGTACAACCTCGAGGCCCAGGGGAAGTATGCGGCGGCCCAGCCGCTCTTTGAGAAGGCGCTGGAGATCTGCCGCCGGCTGCTCACCGACGACCACCCCGATACCGCCCGAGGTTACGGCAGCGTGGCGGAAAACCTCAGCGCCCAGGGGAAGTCCGCAGCGGCCCAGCCGCTCTTCGAGAAGGCGCTGGAAATCTGGCGCCGCCTGCTCACCGATGACCATCCGCTCACTGCCACCGGCTACAACAGCGTGGCGAGCAACCTCCAAGCGCAGGGTAAGTACGCGGCGGCCCAGCCGCTCTTTGAGAAGGCGCTGGAGATCTGCCACCGTCTGAAGACCGACGACCACCCCGATACCGCCAGATATTACAATGGCGTGGCGTACAACTTGAGCGCCCAGGGAAAGTACCGCGAGGCTCGAGACCGATGGATCTCAGCCGTCAGGATCCTGGATGCGGCGCGGCTCAGGATCGCCTTCGCCGGCCTGGAGCGCACTGAGAAGGGGAATCCCGTACGCCCCGCCCTGGCTGCGGTGCTGGCTCAACTGGGTCAGCCGGTCGAGGCGTGGCAGCACCTGGAGGAGGACCTGGGTCGCGGCCTGCTCGACGAGTTGACCGCACGCGAGGACCGGCGGCTGGCTCCCGGTGACCGATCCCGATTCCGGGAACTGACCGCCGAACTGGAGCGGCTGGACCGGCTGGTGGAAACCACGCCCAAGGGTCTGGACCAGGCCGAGCGGGCCAAGCGGTTTGAGGAGCTCAAGCGCCAGCGCGCGCTGGCCAGCATCGCGCCTGGGTGAGTTTCAGACCAAGCTGGTCCACGATCACGGTCCCTTGGCCGGGGAGGCCGCCCAGCTCAAGGAAATCCAAGCTGCCCTGCCGGCCGATGCCGCCCTGGTCGCCTGGGTCGATCTCGCACCGGTGAGCCCAAACGCGGCCGACCCCAATGGCGAGCACTGGGGCGTGGTTGTTCGATCCAGTGGTGTCCCGGCCTGGATCACGATGGTGGGCACGGGTCCCAATGGCATGTGGACCCCGGAGCACACAGGGCTCGGCGCACCGGGTCCGGATGGCGCTGCGAAACCGGGCCAGCGCGGGTTCGGCAGATCTCCGGCACTTGGTCGAGCGGTTGCGCACCCAGCGCCTCGGGCCGCTGGCCCAGGCCCTGGGCGCCGGGGCCGACGGTCTGCCGCCGGCCCGGCGGCTGATCGTCCTGCCCTCCCGGGCCATGACGGGGATTCCAATCGAGGTGCTGCTGGCCAAGGGCGACAGCCGGACGGTCAGTTACGCCCCCTCGGCCACCGTGTTCGAGTACCTGCGCCGGCTACCCCGGCCCGATCGCCGCGCTGGCCTGCTGGCCGTAGGCGACCCGGTCTTCGACCGTCCCGATGCATCCAGCCTGCCCCACCCGATGCCCGACCACGGCTTGCTGATCACCATCGTCCTCCCCGGCTCCAACGCCGCCAGCCACGGCCTCAAGCCGGGCGATGTCTTGCTGGCCTACAACGGCGGCGCTCTTAACAAGAAGGAAGACCTCAACGTCGTTTCCGAGGGCAATCAGCCGATCGGAGTCGAGGTCTGGCGTGAGGGCCGGTCGTTCCGCCGCGACCTGGCTCCCGGCAACCTTGGTGTCGTGCTCGACCCTCGGCCGGCTCCGGAAACGATCGCCGAACAGCGCAAGCTGCACCGGGTCCTCACGGCGGCCCGATCGGGCGACGAAGACTTCGCCCCCTTGCCGGGCACACGGTATGAAGTCGAGGCGCTCACTCAGGTCTTCAAATCGGCCGATCGGCCGACGCGGACCTTGCTCGGACCCGACGCTGGCGAGCCCGAGCTTGACCGCATTGCCAGCTCGGGAGAGTTGAGGCACTTCAGCTTCATCCATTTGGCCACTCACGGCGTGATCGACGAGGCCGTTCCCCAGCGCTCGGCCGTGATCCTCACCCAAGCCGGCCTGCCCGACCCACTCGAGCAGGCATTGAACCATGAACCGGTCTTCGACGGCCGCCTCACAGTCCGCGAGATTCAGCGAACTTGGGATTTGAAAGCCGAGCTGGTGACTCTGTCGGCCTGCGAGACGGCGCTGGGCCGCGACGCCGGTGGCGAGGGCTTCGTCGGGTTCACCCAGGCGCTCTTGATGTCCGGAGCGCGGAGCGTCTGCCTGTCGCTCTGGAAAGTGGACGACAAGGCCACATCCCTCTTGATGACCCGGTTCTACCAAAACCTGCTAGGCAAGCGCCCGGCACTGTCGAAGCCTATGCCCAAAGCCGAGGCGTTGCAAGAGGCGAAGCGATGGCTCCGCAGCTTGACAGTGGACCAGATCGACGGCGAGCTCGCCGCGCTGGAGCGTGGTGATGTGCGGCCGCTCGCGAAAGTCGATGGCGCCACGTCGCCCGGCGCAGCGATTTCACCCAAATCAAGTGGCAACCGGCCCTATGACCACCCTTACTTCTGGGCGGCCTTCGTGCTGGTGGGTGATCCGGATTGAAGCGGGCATCGGCGTCGATCCTTCCGAGTTATCCGCACGGTCCCGTGTTCCCCAACTCAACTTTCTCCACGCTGATCGGCCGCCGCTGTGCTCCGGTTCTGCGTCAAAGGCTACCGGATGAAGCGATGTATCCGGTCTCATCGTATGGAAGGCCGACATCAGTCTCGGTAAAATTACAATTCCTGCTCGCTTCCGTGAAAGCAGCTTGGGCGGATTGGGCGTGGACGGCGTATATGTCTATCCTGCCTCGCTCACGGCGGCGGTGCCCTGGCCGTCGGATTGACCCGTGACAGTTCACAGGGTTGGTGACGGATTTGGTGACATTCTGGTGACGGGCTTGGAAGCGTGGAAATCATGTGAAACGCGCTCCGGGCAACCTCGCGCGCCTGCCAGTGAGTGAGATGCTCCTCAGGTCACTCTCAGGCGGCACCCGATCGAGAACTTCCGATTGCGCGTGCCTGGCGATTCCTGGTGGCCGACCAAGACCGTGAAACCTCGCGGTTCGCCCTTGAGTAATAACAGATGGTCGAGTTAATTTCTTCGGCGGGGCGATCTCAAATCAGCTAAGAGCAACTCGATCGCGAAAGGAAAGAGAGCCATGCAGAGATTGACTGTCAGTGCGACTGCCTTGGTGTGCGCCGGTCTCGTGTGCGGACAGGCTGGCGCTGAGAGCGTCCCCGTTGCTGAAAAGAAACCGGTCACCTTCGACGCTTTGCAGGCGGAGATCAAAGCCTTGAAGGCGCCGAAGGTCGCTTGGCGAGAGATCGACTGGAAGAGCTGTTTGCTCGACGGGCTCCGGGAAGCGCGAGCCAGAAACAAGCCGGCCCTGCTCTGGGTCTTCATCGACCGTCCTATTGACGACGAGCGCTGCTGAGGGTATGCCGCACTCACCCGTGAGGTGATATTCTCCAACGCCGACGTCATTCGCCGTGTGAACGCCGATTTCGTGCCTGTGGCCCTCAAGGCCGGACTGATCAACAACCCGCCCGACAACGACGAAGGCCGGCTCTATCGCGAGATCGGACGCTCGAAGATCCTTCCCCAGGGAGTCTGTGTGGTCAACTCCGCGGGAAAAGTGCTCGACTGGGTCTTCATGTTCGACGACGACAAGAGCGTCCTTGACTTCCTCGATCATGCTCAGAAGCGGTTCGCCGAGTTTCCCGACGCGACCAAGCCGTTCCCCGCCGAGCGATACGAGGGGTTTCCGAGTCAGAAGCTCGCCAATGTCGACGACGGCGGCAAGGTCGTGCCGATGGTCGAGCGCCACCGCGACGGGGAAAGCTGTCCGGCAAAGCCGCGCGTCCCGCAGGGGACCCTCCTGGCGCGGGTTTTTGGCCGGGCGCTCGACAAGGACGGCAAGCCCGTCGCCGACACGGTGCGCCAGGAAAATTATCTCGAGGACCGCTTCTACGTGCCCGTGGTCAGGCAAGAGGGGTTGGCGAAGTCGCTCGCCGCCACCGGCACGAACCGCTTCAAGATGGACGACGATCTGGCGAGAGTACTCATCGGCCATGCGTTCATGGGGGAACTCGACTTGAACCCCCTGGGCAACCTGAATGGCAGCAAGTGCGAGCACATGGACTGTGCGTTCTGGTGTCAAAAAACCGAGACCGATGGCAACGGTCCTGTCTGGGTCCGAATCGATGGCGAATCCGAGGTCGCGGGGGTAGCAGGACAGCGCCAGGACGACCATGGCGCACTCTGGAAGCACCGGGTCAAGCTCACCTGGGAGGGGTTGATCGAGATGAAGGGAAACCGGATGACGCGACTCCTTCTCCTGGCCCGCGGTACCGAGAAGTTAACGCGGCGAAGCAACAATGGGGAACCGGGTCGCCTACCCGGAGGCCAAGCCGTCTTCATTGACCTGGACGGCGGCGTCCGTTACGGCATTATCGGCCAAGCGGTCGCGGTTGAGGAAGCCAGCAGTGGGCATCAGGTGCAGATCCCCGATGAGGCCCGCAAAATGCTCCGGCACGAGTTTGGCGGCCCCTTCGTGGTGTCACGCGACCAGGTACAGGTGGAACTGCTGTTGACCGAGGACCAGAAAGAAAAGCTGAACCAAAACCTTCTGGAACTGTTGCCCGAGGCGGTGCAGTTCTTGCACAGGATGGAACGCCTGAACAATAAGGAGCGCGAGCAGCAGTTCGGTGCCTATCGAAAAAAGGCACGCAAAAATCTTGCGGCTCTCTTGAAGGAAACGCTCAACAAAGACCAGCGCACGCGTTTGCGCCAGTTGGAATTGCAACGCGAGGGGCTTCGTGATGGGGAAACTTGGGAACTTCTCCACCTTAACGAAGGCCAACGGAAGCAATTCATGGGTCTCATCATGCAGACGCATCAGAAGATTCAGCCGCTGCTCGAAGAGGCACAGAAAACCGGCAACCTCGCGGAGGTTCAAGGCAAGGTGATCAAGATCCGCGATGACCTCGAAGCCGATCTACGCGCCAAGCTGACGGATGACCAGAAAATGAAGTGGAAGGAGATGTTGGGCAAGCCGATGGACCCGGCGGCCTTGTTTGATTTGTAGTCTCGGCTTGGTAGGAAGTGGCTTGGTGCGCGTTGATCGCGTGGAGCTGTCTCGGCGAATGCTGGCGAATGACGACGCCAGGGCGCAGAGCACATGCGATGGTGAACTTCTCGACCTGACGACCCACGCGCCGTGTCAGAGGGGACATTCTCAATTCTGGACGCAGACCGTGCAACTTGGGCAGTATTCTAATCCATCCAAAGCAGATAGCCAACGATCGGTTTGCTGTCAACGACTTGCTAAATCGATGCGAGTGGGATTCACGCACGGCACAAGAAGTTCTACCTGGCCGCAGACTCTTTCTGAGAAACGGAGACGGCTGAACCGCTCACCTCCAACCCGGAGCCGTGGCCGCCCAAATCCAGTTGCTTCCGACGCTGGCATGGCGAGTGTTGGCTTCGCGCTCTTTGCTATACGCCTGTCACCATCGACTCGTGTTCGGCTACCCCAGTTCACAAGCCGGTCTTCGACGGCCGGCTGTCGGTCCGCGAGATTCAGCGAAGCTGGGACCTGAAGGCCGAGCTGGTCACACTGTCGGCCTGCGAAACCGCCTTGGGCCGCGACGCCGGCGGCGAAGGCTTCGTGGGATTCACCCAGGCGTTGTTGATGTCCGGCGCGCGCAGCGTGTGCCTGTCCCTGTGGAAAGTAGACGACACGGCGACAGCTCTATTGATGCAGCGGTTCTACGCCAACATGCTCGGGCGGCGCACGGGGCTTGCTGGCCCCTGGCCCAAGGCGGAAGCGCTCGCCGAGGCAAAAGCCTGGCTGCGCGGATTGCGGCGCGAGGAGGTAGCAACATTGGTGGCGAACTTGACTGGCGGCGACGCACGGTCGAAGGGCGATCCGAAACGAAACGAAGCATCACCGCCGCTGAATGTTTCCAGCGTCACCGGCGATGAACATCCCTATGCCCACCCCTATTACTGGGCTGCGTTCGTGCTGGTGGGTGATCCGGATTGAACGGGGAATCGGCGTTGACTGCCCGGCGCAGACGCAACCGCTCGGCGACCTCTCTGAGCCGCTGGCGGATTGGCGCCAGGAACCGGCCCAGGAGGCGGCCTTCGGCACTGAGAACCCGCCAGCGGCGATCGAGAAGATGCCAGCAAGTTCCTGCAGGCTGTCGATCGAGAGTTTGCGGTCGCCCTCACCTGCGCCGAGCAAGAAAGCGCGGCGGACACAGCGGGTGATGCAGTGGTGCCAGCGGGTGACGGCGGGGTCCACCAAATGCGGGTGCAATCATAATGACTGGCGTCCTCGGAGTGGTGCGACTTGTAGCGACTTGCCGGGGCTCTTCGACGGTCTGCGCAATTCACGAAGTCGCAGCCGATGTTGTCAAGTGTGCGCTGCCTGTCCTCATCGTTCTCATCGATTTCATCGTTTGTCCTCATCGTTTCGACAATGGCGAGCTGGTGAGCGGATTCCGATAGCAACGGAGCGAAAAACAACGAGCTACATCGAGCCCTCGCGACGTGATATCTTCAGAAGGTGGGTTTCGCCGCGAGTGCGAACGTTTGGCAACCGCTATGGAGTGGTGACTTACATGTGTCCGATATGTAGTTGCTCAACACCCTGGTCACCGAGAAAGGTTTGTCAGAGCTGCTGCGTGCCTTACCGGCCTTGCAATGCAATCTGTAACGCGTCATGAATTAACCACCGTTTCCACTTCCAGACGGTAGAGGACCTTGGCCATGCAACTGTCTCGCGCTCAGTTTATGCTGCGGAGGATAATGGCGGTCTTGGTCGTGTTCTTGCCGACATCGTCCAACTTGGCGCGGTGTGACGACGGGCCGAAGGACGAAGGGCGCGTCGGTCGGCTGCTCGTTTACGCCAGGGACACCTCTCCCTTAGTCCCGGATAATCTGCGTTTTCGGGGACTCCTGAGTGTTGATCCCAAGACCGGGAACTCGAAACAAGTCGGCGGCCCCGACCTCGAACTGGGATCGCTCTCGCACGATGGTCGATTCCTGGCCGGCGTCGCCTTTCCCGCCGGACAGGCCGGAGGGAGGGGAGAAGTCCGTGTCTACGATTTGACGAAAGAACAGCCCGCACGAAAGGTGTTCGACCGTCCTGGAGTGCCTTCGTGGTCGAAGAACGGTACACAGATCGTCATCGGTGCGAAGGTCGCCCTTGGTCACTACGAAACATTTCGGGTCAATCGAGACGGCTCCGACCTGACGAAGTTGCCAATCCCGGAGGACCGTTTTGTTGTCGACTGCTCGTGCGATGGTTCCTGGCTTGGGTCGTGGACCCCGAGGCGGAAGACTCGGGAAGGTCATATCCTCTTTATGCACGCGGACGGAACCGACGTTCGCGAGGTTGTGAATGAGGTCGGCGCTGGAGGAACTTTTCGGATCTCACATGACGGACGAGAGGTGGTGTATTCGCTTATCCAAACAGAGAAAGCCGGGACGCAGAGCACCCTTTGGATCGTCGGAATCAACGGACTCGATCGAAGAGAGATCCCGATCAAATTTGCGCCTGGTGAGATGGTCGCCCCCCGCTGGTCGCCCGATGGATCGAAACTGGCATTGGGCGTGACATGGAATGGGCGACAGAACAGGTTGATGGAGAATCAAATCCTGATCGTCGATCGCGATGGCAAGAACGTGCGGACGCTCTCCCTCCCCCCGTGGAAGCCCATTTTGCTCGACTGGAAGTGACGAACGAGGCCCGTCATTGGCGTTCCCAAACGGAATGTCTGAACTAATAGATGAGGCTTTACATTGACCCCTGGTTCGCCTCAGCGATCGTTCGCCAGAAACGGCCGCACTGGTGAAGAAAGAGGCCCAGCGCAGGGAAGACCCTTGGGTTGGTCAAGGCGATCGCCACGGCTGAGCCCTTGTCAGTGCTAGCCCTTCGACAACCGCGCGCTGGTTGAGGTCGAGGCCGCGGGCAACGCCCATGCGTTGGTCGAGGCGATCGCCGCGGCCGAGCCCCTGCCAGTTCACCAGCCCCTCGACCAGGCCGAGCTGGTGAAGGTCCCGGCCGCCGCCGGCTGACGAGGACAGACTGGCTAGGACGGGCTAGGACTGGCAGATTGCTGGCTGACTGACTAGGACAGACTAGGACAGGCTGACTAGGACAGCCAGATTGTTGGCTGGAGGGCAACGCCCGAGGGTTACCAACCTCTTGGGTCGGTTGCAATCGGCTCTCGAAACGAGCGAATCGGTCCCGATCGCTGAATGTGCTCAGAATTCTCGGATTCTGCGCACAGAGCAAAATCGCCAGAGGTTCGTGATGTCCGTGGTGCGCAGGGAATCACCTGCTGAGGGCCCGAATCGGGATCCGATCGGGACTTCGTGCCGCTTACGTTGCTGGGCATCCGCCCAGGTTCGGCACGCGGCGCAGGCCCAGACGCTGGGCGACTTCTCGGAGTCGCTGCCGACTGGCTGCGAAGAAGCGACCCAACAGCCGGCCTTTGCTCAGTTTTTCGAGCCGTGCTTGCCAGGTCTCGGCCGTCGTCCCGATTCGCTCGAAACTTCATCGAGGATGGCCACGCTCTTGAAGCGTCCCCCAAAAAATGCTCCCCGGACCTTTTCCTCGCGGTTCGCCAGCCGTGAGAGTGGTTCCTTCAGGCATTTCATCCGAGCAAGAACGCCCGCCGCACGCAACGGGTGACGCAGTGGTACCAGCGTGTGACTGAGGGTTCTATCAGATGCGCTCGTGCGATGGTCACGGTGCGGTCTCCCAGGGTTATCATCGAGCGAATTGGCCGAATCCAAATGCCTCTCTCTTCACTGATCCACGCAGTTTACCGAGGCGGATGACCGAAGTCACTATTGCATTGCATGTCCTAGCCTTTAATTGCCGAGGCCAGGTCGTCAAGTTCCAAGCGGTCGTGCGTAAAGGTTCGGGACGTCTTCGTCCCAGCTTACGTCCGGCTAAATGCGTCGCAAGTCGTCTGCCAGCTCGCACGCGTGAGCGTACCGATTTTCCGGTTGCGGCTGCAAACACTTGCGGCAGATCGCGTCCAGAGCCGCCGGCAGCGAAGGACGGAGTGCCGCCGCCGAGGGAACCGGAAGAGTGCTCGCTCGGCGGATCCGCTCATCACTGCAGATCCCGTCGAAAGGCAGCTCGCCGGTAAGGGCATGAAACAAGATCGCACCGAGCCCGAAGACGTCCGCGGCCGGACCGACTTTCTGGTTTTCCCCCAGCCATTGCTCGGCGCGACATATCGCGGGTCGCCCCCGTTCGGCGCTGCCCGGCCGCGGCGATCTCGCCGCATGGCCGATTCAAAGTCCACCAGCTTGGCCACGCCCCGGCCACTGAATACGATGTTGGACGGCCTCAATTCCCCATAAATGAAGCGGCGGCAGTGCATGTAATGGATCGCGTCGGCCAACCTCGCCGCCATACGGATCGCTTCGCGCGGTCGGAGCGGCCCGTCGCGCAGCCGCTCGCCCAGTTGCGGGCCCGCAAGCCATTCCATCGAGAAAAACGCGCGGCCGTTTCTCTCGCCTGCCTCGAAAAAGGCGACGATGCCGGGGTGGTCCAGCTTCCGGAGAATGGCGGCCTCGCGCCGGACGCTCGCGCGCTCCTGCGCTGCGTCGGAACCCAGGCGGCTCACCTTGAGCGCGACCAGTCGCCGGCTCTTGGCCTGGCGGGCCTGGTATACGCCGGCGCCTCTCGCCCACGCGAGCGGGCGCAGGATGTAATGTCCGGGAACGTCACTCCCGGAGAGGACCTCCCGTTGTTCTTCTGCCGGTATTGGCTGCAAGCGTGCGGCTGCGCCACAAGCGAAGCACGATCCGACCTCGTTCGCTGCCGTTGACAGCTCCCACGCATCCGGCAGCCGGGCGTGTTCGTTTTCGCAGAGAATCCATTGGAGCATCGGCGCTTCTACGTGGCTTGGCTTGACCATACAAGTCGGCAAGGTCAAAGGTGGGACTTGAACCCGCACCCCGTTGCGGGGACCGGATCTTGAGTCCGGCGCGTCTGCCATCTGTCTGGTATTGGGCTGAGATTGGAATGACGTAGATTTCAGGCGTTCTGCCGAGTTCTACGATAGCTCTCGGCGTCGATCGCATTGTAGTCACATTGGGCTGGCACGGGCAACATGTGCAGAAGAATTGCAGAACCAGCTACCGAACTTCTGGACCTAGAAGCCGTGATGGTCCATCAAATCGGGTGGCTCCGCATTGCGCAGCAAAATACCCCTCCAGCGGAAGGGGCCAGCGAGAGTTTGTAAGAAAATGTACTGCCGCGTGAACCTTTTGTCGGCAACATGGGAATCACGGTTACGGTGAACACACACGAAGACGACGAACGCGCGTTGATCGCCCGTGCCCAGGCTGGCGAGGCGATTGCTTTCGAGCGGCTCGCCAAGCAGCACGTCGCACCCCTGTGGCGCTGCGCGATGGCCCTTGGCAAGGATAGCCACTGGGCCGAGGATCTTGTGCAAGAGACTCTCGTCGAAGCGTGGCGATCCTTGGCGCGTTTCGACGGTCGTTGCCGGTTCTCCACCTGGCTGTACGGCATTCTGCGGCACCGGTTCTTGAAGGGACGGCGACGCCAGATCGCCGTCACGCTTTCCCCGCCAGATGCTCTGGGCCTGGAGCGATCCACTGCGTGCTCGCCCGATCGCTGCGCAGAGGCGTCCGAAGATGCCCAGCGGGTTCGCCGGGCGGTAGCGAGCTTGCCGGAAGAGCATCGTTTGGTCGTCGAGCTCCGTTTCTTCTCGGGGGCGACGTTGGACGAGATTGCGGCGGTCCTGGGCTGCCCATTCGGAACGGTGAAGTCGCGATTGCATTACGCGCTGGAGGAATTGCGGCAAATGAATCTTGCGGTGAACCTTTTCAGTTCATCCAGGGAAACAAAGGAGAGCAGACCATGAATGATCTCCTTCACCCCTGCGAACCTTGGGCCGAGCAAGTCAGCCTGGCGGCGGCCGATTGCCTATCGCCCGACGCAGAGCGAGACGTTCGTCGGCATATCGAGACGTGTTCCGATTGCCGCGAGCGCTTTCGACAGCTCACCGAGTTGTGCGGTGCGCTTGCTGAAGCACAGTTGCCGGCCGGCAGCGCGGGGGCGGCCATCGTCGAGCGAGTCATGGCGGCGGTCGCGTCCGACGAGTCACGGCGACCCATCGTTCGCACGCGGGCGGAGATGATTCATCCCCCGCTACTTACCCGTTCTCTGGACAATTGGAGGTGGATCATGCGTTCTTCCGTTTCTCGCGTTGCGGCGGCGGCGATTTTTGTTCTTGCCATTGGAGGCGTCGCCTTGTGGTTACACGGAGGCGGCGCGACGTTGGCCTTCGCCGACTTCGTCGCCCCGATCCTCGATGCGAAGACCGTCAAGTTCAAGCTAACCACCGAAATGGAGGGCCCACCCGCGGTGACGATAACGAGCGAGGTCATGATGCTGGACGCCACTCGGTCGCGCCAGGAGCTGGAGATGCCAGGCAAGTTCAAGGCGATCATGATCTTTGATTGGGGCCGAGGCAGGAGTCTTACCCTGGAACCCGCCTCCAAGAAGGCGACGGTCCTCACTCTCGCCAACCTGACCAAGGAGCAGGTTTCGCAGCAGGACCCGTTCGCCATGTTTCGCTCGATCCTGCGCGATGCGCACGACAAACCGACCGTCCAACGGGAGCCGCTTGGCGAAAAGGAGATTGACGGACACCGCGTCGTCGGATTCCGCGTTCGCAGCAAGGGCATGGTGACGAATTTGTGGGGCGATCCCAAAACCGGCCTGCCGGTCCGCGGCGAAGTGACCATGGCAATCTACGGCAATATGAAGGCGACGATGAGCGACTTCGCGTTCAACGTGGACATGGACGAATCGTTATTTAGCGTCGAGCCGCCGGCCGGCTACACAGTTCAGAACATGAATGTCTAACGTTTCCCCGGCGGAGGAGAAGGATCTGATCGCGGCATTCCGCGAATACAGCAAACTGACCGGCGCCGCTTTCCCCGACTTGCTCGACTTGCAGACGATGATGCAGATGGTTGCGAAAGAGGTTGGGAAGAAGCTGGCAGTCGAGATGCCTGCGGAGAAGCCTGACCGAGGCAAGGAGAAGCCGAATACGCAACAGATGCAGAAGAGCATGGAAGCCGGGATGCAGAAGACCATGGACGTCCAGATACGGCTTCAGCGCGGCTTGCTCTTCGCGCTGATGTTGCCGGCGGACGCCGACGCGCACTACGCGGGGAAAGGCGTTTCGCTGGGCGCGGCCGACAAGCCGATCTTCTGGTACCGCCCGAGGGATGCAAAGAAGTACCGGGTCATCTACGCCGATCTCTCGGTTCGTGACGCCGATCCGCCGCCGAGCGTGCCCAACGCGCAGCCGGTGCCAGGCCCATCCACTCCGAAGAAGTAGTCCCCCGGCAGCAGTTGCCAGTTCGAGCGGCGGGAGCCCACAACATGAGAATACTTGACCGACTCTTCGGCAAACCGAGCGTCGCGATCTTCGCAGAGCCGATGATTCAGGCTTTCCGCGAGGCCGGTGACAAGACCGACCTGCGCTTCGACGCTTCGGAAAATCGAATTGTTCGGAATGACCCCGACTCCCCGTGGGTCGCTCACCTTGACACGGTCCGACCGATCCGGCAAGCTGGCCATCACGGATTGGCCCGGACCGTCATTCAAGGCGAAGGCCACCGTCGTGCATTTTCCTTTCGGACTTGAGAGTGTAATTCGCGAGGAGTGCCATCACATCAGCCACGATCGCAAGTCTCATGCTTGCGTCGAGAAACCCGAGGTTGCCCATCCGGACGCCAGATGCGGTTTGTGAGATGCCAAACAAGAAGCAACTCTCCACGCCCGCCAATATCGCAAGAGCGATGAAGGTGTAACTGAGAAGACGTTCTAGCGAGATCGGATCTTTGTTCACCATGATTTCTTTCCACCCCCCAGTGAATATCCGCGGTGCGTGCCAGCCCGCCGCGCGCCATCATCAAATCCGAGATCTACCGCAGGAGATAGTGGCAAGGCTGGCGGCGAAGCCGCAACTCATTGCCACGGAATCGGGTCCATGACAACCTGCCCGCCCTAGTGATGGATCACTTTGCCCCATGCACGGGCTAAGACTTTCGTCCCAGGGAACGGGTCGAGGGAATGCTCGTCCACATTGTAGCGACCGGGATCATGCTCTCTGGCGAACGGCTCGAGTTCGTCGAGCGATTCAACGATATCGCCGACTTCCGGGCTCTTGGCGATGCTGTAAATGTGAGGCATGGTTTCGCCACCCAATCAGAACAAACATCAGTCGCCAACCTTCAATCCGGATCACCCACCAGCACGAACGCCGCCCAGAAGTACGGATGGTCATACGGCCGGATTCCAGTGGATGTACGTGACGTCGGCGCAATGATAGCAGGTGCGCCGCTATCCTTCGCCAGCGGCCGCACGTCACCGCGTTGGAGGGCGGCCAGCTCGCCGTCGATTTGGTCTACCGTCAGGCTCCGCAGCCATTGCTTCGCCTCCTGCAACGCCTCGGCCTTGGGCATGGGCTTTGAAAGCGCGGGACGCTTGCCCAGCAAGTTTTGATAGAACCGGGTCATCAACAGCGATGTGGCCTTATCGTCCACCCTCCAGAGCGACAGACACACGCTGCGTGCGCCGGACATCAACAGCGCCTGCGTAAAGCCGACGAAACCCTCGCCGCCGCTTTCCCGGCCCAGAGCCGTCTCGCAGGCCGAGAGCGTGACCAGCTCAGCCTTCAGGTCCCAGCCTCGCTGGATCTCGCGGACCGACAGCCTTCCGTCGGAAACCGGCTTGTGATTCAAGACTTGGTCAAGCGGGTCGGGCAGGCCGGTCTGTGTCAGGATCAACGCCGAGCGCTGAGGCATGGCCTCGTCAATCACGCCGTGTGTGGCTAGGTGAATAAACGCGAACTGCCGTAGCTCATTCGCGGCGGCCAGGCGGTCGAGATCGGGCTCACTTGCGTCGGTCCCGAGCAAGGCACGGACAGGCCGATTGTCGGATTTGAAGAGCAGTGCAAGTGCATCCACCTCGCGTCGCGTGCCGGGTAAAGGGGCGAAGTCTTTGTCGCCCGACCTCGCTGACCTGAGCACCTGTTGTAACCTACGTTGCTCGGTGATCGCCACCGGCGCTGGCCGAGGGTCGAATATGACGCCGAGCTTGCCGGCGGCCAGATCCAAACGTGACGAAACGCCGTCTCTCCAGACCTCAATCGGGATTGGCTTGCCGCCATCAGCCACGACTTTGAGATCGTCCTTCTTATTCGTCGCCATGCCGTTGTAGGCGAGCAACACATCCCCATCCCTCAGTCCGTGGCTCGCCGCGTTCGAGCCGCGGACTACGACGTTGAGCATCAGGCCATGGTTGGGCACGGGCTTGGGTTCGCTCGACCTGTCGGTGCGCTCGTAGACCGGATCGCCGAGGGCCAGCAGGCCGGCATGGCGGTCGGGCCGGGGCTGCTCGCGCAAATACTTCAAGACGGTGCCCGACGGGGCATAACTGACTGTGCGGGTATCGTCGAGTGCGAGCAGGGCCTCGATCGGAATGCCCGCGATGGCACGGGACGGGAGCAGTATGAGCCTTCGCACAGGCGGCTGTCCATCAATGGTGGGCCCGAGCGCCTTGGCCAGCGGAGCCAACCGCTGGCTATGCAGGCGGACAAGCAAGGACCCCAAATCTACTGATCCGGTGCCCGGCCGAGCCCTCAACGCGGTCCGCACTCGGTTTGCCAGCCCGGTGTCGTCTGCCGTCCAGACTCCATCCTTGCCTGTCCCGGCTATCGCCACCCACGTCGGAATGCCCTTCGAGCGGACGACCACGCCCGAGTGCTCGCCATCGGGGTCGGCCGCGTTCGGGCCCGGTGGTGGGATATCGATCCAGGCAACTAGGGCGGCATCAGCGGGCAGGGCGGCCTGAATTTCATTGAGATTGGCGACGCGCCCAGCCAACATGCCGTGCTCCGCGACCAGTTTGGTCTGAAACTCGCCAAGGCCAATGCTCGCCAACTCGCGCTGATGCTTCAGTTTCTCGAATCGCTTCGCCCGCTCGGACTGGTCCAGGTTCATGGGAGTCGATTCCGCCAGCTTGTCGAGCCGCTCGAGTTCTGCGGTCAGTTCGCGGATGCGGTTGCGCTCGTCGGATGTGAGCCGCTTGTCCTGGCGGGCAGCCAGCTCGTCCAGGAGGCCGCGACCAAAGTCTTCCTCCAGCGCCTGCCACGCCGCGACCGGCTGACCCAGTTGGGCCAGCACCGCGGCCAAGGCCGGCCGCGCCGACTTTCGGGCACCTGTGCGTTCCAGGCCGGTGAAGGAAGCCTGGAGGCGGGCCGCATCTTGGCTCCTGGCAGCGGCAAGCCATTGGTCGTGCGCCTCGCGGTACTTTCCCTGGGCGTTGAGGTTGGCCGCCAGGTTGTTGTAGCTTCGGGCGGTCTGGGGGTGATCGTCGGTGAGCAGTCGTCGTCGGATCTCCAGCGCCTTCTGGTACCGCGGCTGGGCCGCAGCGTACTTACCTTGGTTATCGAGGTTGCCCGACAGATTGTTGTAGCTTTGGGCGGTATGGGGGTGATCGTCGGTGAGCAGTCGGCGGCAGATCTCCAGCGCCTTCTCGTACAGCGGCTGGGCTGCCGCGTACTTGCCCTGGCCGCCGAGGTTGGCCGCCAGGTTGTTGTAGCTGTTGGCAATGTCGGGGTGATTGTCGCTGAGGAGTCGTCGTCGGATCTCCAGCGCCTTCTCCAACAGGGGCTGGGCCGCAGCGTACTTGCCCTGGGCGTCGAGGTTATACGCCAGGCTGATGTAGCTTATGGCGGTATGGGGGTGATCGTCGGTGAGGAGTCGTCGTCGGATCTCCAGCGCCTTCTCGCACAGCGGCTGGGCCGCAGCGTACTTACCCTGGGCGTTGAGGTTTAGCGCCAGGTTGTTGTAGCTGGTGGCGGTCTGGAAGTGATCGTCGGTGAGGAGTCGTCGGCGGATCTCCAGCGCCTTCTCAAAGAGCGGCTGGGCCGCAGCGTACTTGCCCTGGGCGTTGAGGTTGCTCGCAAGGTTGTTGTAGCTGGCGGCGGTGTGGGGGTGATCGTCGGTGAGGAGTCGTCGTCGGATCTCCAACGACCTCTCATACAGCGGCTGGGCCGCCGCGTACTTGCCCAGGGCGTCGAGGTTTAGCGCCACGTTGTTGGAGCTTTGCGCGGTATCTGGGTGATCGTCGGTGAGCAGTCGGCGGTTGATCTCCAGCGCCTTCTCAAAGAGCGGCTGGGCCGCCGCGTATTTGCCCTGGGCGTTGAGGTTATACGCCAGGTTGTTGTAGCTTTGCGCGGTATCTGGGTGATCGTCGGCGAGCAGTCGTCGGTTGATCTCCAACGCCTTCTCAAAGAGCGGCTGGGCCGCCGCGTATTTGACCTGGTCGTTCAGGTTGCCCGCCAGGTTGTTGTAGCTTTGCGCGGTACCTGGGTGATCGTCGGTGAGCAGTCGGCGGTTGATCTCCAGCGCCTTCTCGAACAGGGGCTGGGCCTGCGGATACTTACCCTGGGCGTTGAGGTTTAGCGCCAGGTTGTTGTAGCTGGTGGCGGTGTGGGGGTGATCGTCGGTGAGGAGTCGGCGGCGGATCTCCAGCGCCTTCGCATACAGCGGCTGGGCCGCCGCGTACTTTCCCTGGGCGTTGAGCCGGTCCGCTTGCTTAATCATGCTGATGCCCGATTGGTAGGCAGCACGATCTCCGCGAGGCATCGGCGCCAGCCGGCGTAACGCTTTGAGTTCCCACTGGACATTCATGGTCTCGAAGTGCTTGGACCCCTGAAGCTTGGTCCGCAATGCGACCAGCTCTTCCGCCCGCTCGATCGCCTTGTTCCAAGAATCCGCCTTCATCGCCTGATCGATCTGTAAGTCCAGTTCCTTCGCTCGTTTCTCATCGTCGCCGGTCAGCTTGATCAGTCCCGGCGCAGTTGGCTTGCCGGTCGCCGGTGCAGACGTTTGGCCGGGCAACGAGGGCGATGTGAAGAACACGAACAGGATGAGCGGCGACGCTCGGAATCTGTTGACCATGGGAAGCCTCCACTCACGAATAACAACCGAGTCCAACACAGTCGTGCAAACTGTCAGGGACCTTATTGGGGCTCCCGGAGCGGGGCGAAGAAGGGCGATCTGATAATAAGCACGGCGCCGGCAAACTGCGATCGGGTACGACACCAGGCCCTCATGGTGATACGTTCGTGGCCACGAAACCTTTCACCGGTGACGCGATCAATAGTACGAGCACTATGAGCAACGACGCTCGGAATATGTTTCCCATGGTGAGCCTCTCGACGAGCGGTCAACCAGACTGCCACGTCAACCTTCAGGCATGATAATCGGGAGTCCGACGTCGGTCAAAACGATGAGTTTGGATCAATCCGGGAGCGGATATGCCGATCGAAAAAACACGCCGGACTTAGTGGCTCGTCAGCTAGCTTACTCTGCTGGCGGCATTTCAGACGGCAACGCCAGCCTGGGCCTGGGACTGGCCAGGACAGGCAGATTGCTGGCTGGGTGGCAACGCCCGAGGGCTACGGACCTCTTGGGTCGGTCGCAAGCGGCTCACGAAACGAGCGAATCGGTCCCGACGCCGAATGTGCTCAGAATTCTCGGATTCCGAGCACAGAGCAACGTGGCCAGAGGTTCGTGATGTCCGTTGCGCGCAGGGAATCAGCCGCTGAGGGCCCGAATCGGGTTCCGGTCGGGACTTCGTGCCGCTTACGTTGCTGTTCATCCGCCCAGGTTCGGCACGCGGCGCAGGCCGAGACGGTGCGCGACTTCTCTGAGTCGCTGCCGACTGGCTGCGAAGAAGCGACCCAACAGACGGCCCTTGCTCAGTTTCTCCAGCCGTGCTTGCCAGGTCTCGGCCGTCGTCCCGATTCGCTCGAAACTTCATCGAGGATGGCGACGCTCTGGAAGCGTCCCTCAAAAAATGCTCCCCGGACCTTTTCCTCGCGGTTCGCCAGTCGTGAGAGTGGTTCCTTCAGGCATTTCATCCGAGCAAGAACGCCCGCCGCACGCAACGCGTGACGCAGTGGTACCAGCGTGCGACTGAGGGTTCAATCATATGCGCTCGTGCGATGGTCACGGTGCGGTCTCGCAGGGTTATCATCGAGCGAATTGGCCGAATCCAAATGCCTCTCTCTTCGCTGATCCACGCAGTTCACCGAGTCGCATGACCGAAGTGAATATTGCACTGCCTTGTATATCTCATTCCGGCTGGTATTTGATACTGGCTGTGTGCCGTGAGGAGAGCTATGCAATGCCTGAGGCGTTGACCTCTTAGGACAGATCGCTCCCTCCGGCTCGGGCACAAGGCGTTGGTACATGATGCGGCCTGGACCGCTTATCACAAGGATTCCCTTGCCCGAGACCACCGGGGGAGACTCACGCCCTTCTCTCTGACACATGTCGTATAGGATGTCTCCAAGGGCTTCTTTACGGAGGTTTACCATGGCTAGCGCCCCAACTCTCGACCGCATCGGCGTCGGCATTGATACCGCGCGATACGGTCACCGCGTCTCCTTCCTCAGGCCGGATCGCAAACCGGCCGCCAAGCCGATAACCGTGATGGAAAACCACGCTGGTTATCAGTCATTCAAAGATGTGTTGCTGCGACTACGTGAGCAGAATCCCGGCGTTGAATTTCACGTCCGCATCGACGCCGCCGGCCAGTACGCGCAGAACCTGGAACAGTTCCTGCACAGCCTTGACTTGCCCATGACCATCTCCGTGGGCGAGCCCAAGCGCAACAAGGATTATCGCAAGGCGCACTTCCCCAAGCGCACCACCGATGACACCGAGAGTCAGGCCATGGCCCGCTTTGCCATCGTCGAACAGCCACCCGCCACGCCAGCCCCCAGCGCGACGATGATCGCGTTGCTCGAGGTGGCCGGCGCTGCAGGCCAGGGTCAAGCAGACGACCCAAGCGGTCAATCGGCTGCACAACCTGCTGGCTCGCTGCTTTCCCGAGCTCGCCACCTTGACCGATGATATCGCTGCCGGCTGGGTCCTCTACTTGCTGGAGAAGTACCCCACGGCCGAGCGTATCGCCGCCGCCCACCTCACGTCGTTGGAGAAGATTCCCTATCTCTCCAGCGAGAGGGCGCGGGAGGTCCAAAAAGCCGCCAAGCAGTCGGTGGCGTCGCTCCGGGGTCCAGTGGCGGAGGCTTTGGTTACCGACCTGGTGAAGCAGCTCCGCCACTGCCAAATCGCCGAGCGCTCGATGCAGAAATTGTTGACCAAGGCCTTCGCCGAACTCCCCGGCTCGGCCCATACCCAACTCCAGACCATCCCCGGTATCGGCCAAGCCACAGCCGCAGTTTTGGTTGCCAAGATCGTCAACATCGACCGGTTCGACACTCCCGATAAGCTCGTGGGCTATTTTGGGATCTTTCCTGAGGAGAACCGCTCAGGAGTCAACCGCTTTGGCAATCCCTTGCCCCCGGGCACGATGTGCATGTCGCGCAAAGGCTGCGACCTGGTGCGCGGCTACCTTTGGAACGCCACGCGCGTCGCCATCCGCCACAACCCCGCCATCCGCCCTCTTTATCGCCGCCTCAGAGCCAAGGGCAAACGCGGCGACGTTGCCTTTGGGCAGTGCATGCGCAAACTCCTTCACCTGGTCTTCGCTGTCTGGAAGACCGATCGTCCCTTCGATGAGCAGCACTACCCTTGGGAGAATCCCACGGACGCCGGCATAACCAGCAGTCCCGCGGCTGCCGGCGCCGGCGCGACCGACTCCAGCAACAACAAAGCCGAAGGCCACAAGCAGGACGAGCCTGCGGGAAAAGTGGTCACCCCGACTCACTCGACGATCGAGCAGGCGCCGCCCTCAATCAAGCCAGAGCATCCGCCTGTCGCCGCGCGCCCGCACGTTGATTTCGCATTCTTGCGCCAGCAAATCTCTCTGGAACAGGTACTAAAGCATCTGGATCTGTTGCGCCATTTGCGCGGCAGCGGTCCGCAGCGTCGCGGGTGCTGTCCAGTGCACAGCCATCCTGGGGATCAAGAACGGACGTTTTCGGTCCATCTGGGCAAGAATGCTTTTCGATGCTTCCAGAAGAATTGCGGTGTGCAGGGCAACGCGTTCGATCTCTGGGCTGCCATCCATCGGCTGCCGCTGTACGACGCTGCCTTGCACCTGGCCGAGACTTTCGGGCTCCCACGGAACAGAGGAGAGGAACCCGTCAAAGGAACCCGTTGACCTGAACTGACACCCGTGCGAAGCCGGAGCCCGCGAAGCTGAACATGCTCGGACCTGTCGCGCTGAAACACCGCGGCGGACTCTGACGGGCGCTGGCGTACGACCTTGCTGCGCCCCGCGAGGCGCCAAGGTCCACCCTGCGCGCCCAGGTTGCCTCCAACGCCCACCGTCATCACGATCGACGGCACTTGACTTTCAATGGTACATCTGTCCTGGTCTTCGGGACTTGAACCCCTGACCTCTTGCATGCCATGGACCCTTGTCAGCCGACACTCGGCGACGAAACCCAAGTGTGCTTTTTATTTTACGGAATTTGGTCCTATTTGCAAGATCGCATATTACACAGCAAAAACGTGCAAAGAATGTGTGTATTCCGGCCTCGAAGTGTGTAGTAAGTGTGTAGTGTGTGATCGCCCGCAGCGCGACAACTTCAGTCGCCCGCTCATGCTCCCAGACTATTCCCATTGAACACGGCGAGGAGTTTCCTGTCTGTCGCCAACACCGATCCGTCTCTAGTCGGTTGTAACGGCGAAGGTTCCACGCGCGTGAGGTGAGCCAACACCTGGTTTCTCGTCATGAGGATAAATTTGGGGTTCACGAGATCGGACCACGAACCACGGCTCACGTTGCTCGACGACCCACGTTGGGTCAACCTCCTGCTGCCTCCCTCTGTTTTCGCTTGTCGAACGGTCCGAGCGGACGAACGGCCAGTAGACGCGAATTTAATTTCGCACGTCACGTGTCCGCTGACGGACGACCTTCCGCCCTTACTGCCGGCGAAATCCGCGATTCGGGCCGTGCTCCCACTTCAGCCGCCTGACGGGCACGTTCGTCGGTCCCGGCGGGGGCGAACTGTGCGATGATCCTGAATTCTGTGGGATATAATTCAATCATCGCGGAAGTCGAGTGTTCCCCGCTTCGACGGTAGCTGAACATCAGCTTTATTGATCTGCGAAACGAGACCGAATCACATCTGTACTCGAGGGCAGAGGGTTGACGTCAGCGTCTCCGGGATGAAGACACATCTGCTGTCTGGAGGTCAACGGCGCTATGGATCAGACTGAGTTCGACGAACGCATGAACTCAATCGACCGACAGCTCGCCGCTGCTGACCGTGACGTCGTTCGCCGTCCCCTATACGCATGGGCCAAACTTACAGGGGAGAAGGTGCTCGATTTCGCCCCTCACGACCCTAATCTTGGCCCTTATGAACGGCCTAACCGCTTTTGGAGCGTGCTTCAATGGTACGAGGAGCGGTATCCGAAGCAGTTGTTAATCGGGCACGCTTTCGGTCCTCGCCCAATCGTCATCCGCAATACCGTCTTCAGAGCCGACATACCAGCGCTTTTCGATCCGACTCACCCACTCAATGCCTTTGATTACCTCCCGGACGTGCCACCGGCCCTCTTTGGATCGCTCGATCAGTTTGAGCGTGACGCGGTGAATGCCAGATACCAGAGGTTATTCCGCCAAGGCTCAGTGCTAGAGATGGCCCGGTGGCAATGGCATCACCGGCCGAGACGCGCAACTTGCGAGTAAGCTGCTCGAAAATGGACGTGCCGACCTTCGCATGGCGTGCGATTACAGCTTGCGACTTCATCCAGGACAGGTCCTTTTCGTCGCCCAGCAGGCGGCCGAGAAGTATCTCAAGGCGCTGCTCGCGGTCAGTGACCCTACGTGGACCGACAGTCGATTTAAGAACGAATTCAGTCACAAAATGACCAAACTACTTGACGCGTGCACCGAGGTCGAAACTCGGCTCAAGCGCTACCGCGATCCCATCGTCACGTTGGAACGTGGTCCAAAGGCGCGGTATGAAACGCAGCCGATGACTGCGGCAGAGGCGGTCCGCGTCATCGACCTGTCTCACGACATGTGCTACTCGGTCGCCTCGCACCTCTTGACACGACACCCGCGCGTAGCATAGCAGCTAATCGAGACCCCGCCTCGCCGCTCGCGGGAGTCTAAATCCGGTGTCGGTGTCGTTGTAAAGCTAAGCAGCAGTGAAAGTTGTTGTTCGACGAACGATCGTCTGCCCACCGCTTGCCCACCGACACTTGTCGAGACTGACCCGAATCTGGCCGCCATCGTGGATGCATGGTTACGACTGCCTGATGCGATTAAGGCCGGCATCGTGGCGATCGTACGAGCGGCGAGCCAACCAAAGTAGGGCGTCGCCCGAGAGTGTCGATGGTCAGGGGCGCGTGGGGGGGCAACAAGGTACCGACGACTGGAATTGGTCAGGTGCGTGCGCCCGTAGGTCGAATGAGATGCTCGATCAGCGATCGCCTTTTTGCCTGGCACGTCCGACTGCCGATACGTGGAACAACCAGAACAATTGGCTCGAGATTTTGATTAAATTAATCAAGCGGGAGTTGACGATCGACCGAAACATGGTATCATTCTATCAGTGATAGGGTGCTAGGTAATGCGATATCGTCATGGGGACAGGGTTCTGAGAAAGATTGACGAGGACCCGGATTTTGACGGTGGCCGAGCACCCAGCCTGGTGAAAGCATTCCGCATGCGAATGCAGGCCATTCGATCGGCCAGCAATGAGAATGACCTGTGAGCATTGAAATCACTACGGTTCGAGAAACTCAAAGGAAAGCGGCAGCACGAACACTCAATTCGCCTGAATGATCAATTTCGGCTGATTTTTCAGATCGAAAAGACGGACGAGGGCAACAGAATCGTTATTCTCAGCATAGAAGATTATCACTGATACCCAAAAAGGGATGCATTATGGCCACAACATACCGTCCCGTTGCCGCGGCTTTTCCGCCGGGCGATTTCATCAGGGAAGAGTTGGAGGCCCGAGGCTGGTCACAGTCTGACCTCGCGAAGATCTTGGGTCGCCCGTTCCAGACAGTAAACGCAATCGTGAATGGCCGCAAGGCGATCACGCCTCGCATGGCTCGGGAGTTGGAGGCTGCATTCGGCTCATCAGCCGAATTCTGGATGAACCTTGAAGTCACCTATCAGCTCCACAATGAGACCCTAGCCGACCCGGAGATTGCCAGTCGAGCGAAAGAGCATGACGCCCCGCAGGCCATGCGGACATTTAGAGAACCGGTTACCGCCAACCATGGGTGAGGTGCGAGTCCAGTGGCTGCACGGCGTCCGTGTTGGCCATCCACGAGCATAACGGCCGGCGCCCGCTCAAGGCGTCGGCCGTTTCTTTGCGCCACTTGTCTTTGTCCGGCGCCGCGCGCAACCCCCGATGGTCACCCGGCGACGGTCACCGCCACTGCCTCCACATGGCCGTCACCCGCTGCCTACCGTCGCCGCGGGACAGGGAACGGTCGAGGCGCGAGGTCGAGCCTAACTCGGCTTGCGGGAAGTACAAAGACGGCTCGGCCACTCTTTGAAATGTCGATGATCGCTCATAGATTGGGATGCGACGCGTTTCGTGCGTGTCTCTGGGGTGCAGGGAATGACTCCCGACCGTCGTCGAACGGCTTTATCAAGACGAGTCGTCGACCGCCACAAACCTCCGGTCGATGATGACCCGTTTTCCTGAGACTTCGGCATCCTGAGCGCAGGTCCCGCACGGCCAGTCCTCGCTTGGTCCGGCCGAAGGTCACGCTATGCTGACCGGAACCGGCCTGTGGAATCGCCTCAATGATTGGCTCAGTCGGCCGCGCAAGAACGGCGCAGGAGTTCCAGGATTGATGCTGACCTGTCATGCCATGAAATCGGCCGTCGTCGTCGCTCTCTGAGGTATCCTTCGCCCGCACCGCTCGGCCGTCATCATCCAGGTACGGCCCGTCGGCGATTCGGGGGCTCGTTGGCGGCACTGGTCGGTGCGCGCGGAGGGGCCAGCTTATTTATCCGGGGCCCGGACGTTGTCGTTGAAATGACAAGTTGACTTCCGGAGGTTCGCTCGGCATCGAGCACCTGCGTCCAAGTACGCCGGCTGATCATCTAGCGCGCGATGACCAGTGTGATCCCGAGGGAGGGGGCGACCGACGCTGCCGTCTCATGCACCCGCCATCGGCGGATTTTGAGTCCGGCGCGTCTGCCATCTGCCTGACGTTGGGCTGATATTGATTTGGCGCAGATTTCAGGGATTTGTCAGGGGTTTACGATAGCCCCCGTTGTCGATCGCATTGTAGCCGCATGGGGCTGACACGGGCAATATGTGCAGAAGAATTGCAGGAGATGAATCACAACGCGTTCTCAGATCATGACTGACCGTCGTCTGTCGGATTGTGGGTAACCGCAGCCGCAAGGCTGGTCCAGATGCGTGCTCTCGTGTGGTATGAGTGCGGCCATTGTGGCGCCGGATGCTTGGCTGTGTCCATCAGTCGATTCGAGTGAGCAGCCGGTCGATCTTTTCCGCGAGCCGAGTCATATGCTCGCCCAGGGTATTAGAGTCGTTGCTCAACAGGTCAACAACCGCGCGCACGCGGTGATGGCGGTCTTCGTTCTGCCGCAACGGAATCAAGGTGGATTTCGTCAAATTCGGCGAAGCAGTCTTTCGGACGTTCCGGGGTTAGTTTAAAGTCCCTCGGGCGATGCTCCACATTTGCCGCGACCGACGAAAGTTTTGAATCACAACCGATCTGGCAGAAAGCGATTCACCCGGCCCAACTCCTTTCCGGCGGGTCCGCAGTCCGATGTTCCGATTGCAAAGGATCTCTGCGATGAGCCATACAGCGGTGGTGAGTCAGGCAAGTCCTGGGTGTATTATTTTCCTGCTTAACCACTCGCGCTCGATGACCGAAGACCTCACTGCGTCAGGACGATTGAAACGCGATGTCATTGCGAGGGTGATTAACTGCTTCCTCACCCAGTTGATCATTCGCTGCGAAAAGGACGAAGGCGTTCGACACTGGTTCGACGTCGGTGTCATCGGCTACAAGAACGATGGGAACGGAACGCCAGTAATTGGACCGGCACTCAAAGGCACGCTCGCGGGCGTCGACCTGGTGAGTACGGTGGAACTTTCCGAGCACCCGTTTCGGCTCGAAGAGAAAATCAAGATCGTTGACGACAGGGAGGGCGGGCGCGTTGCGGTTCCGGTCAAGTTCTTGGTCTGGTACGAAGCGCCCCAGGACATGGTGACGGCCAGCTCCCCGATGTGCGCAGCGCTTGAGTACGTCACGAGGATCGCCCAGGATTGGAGCTACACCCACCCCGCGAGCTTTCCACCGGTCGTCATCCATATCACAGATGGCGGATCGAGCGACGGCAACCCCGAGCTGATGAGCGCTGCCCTCCGATCGATCCGCACACAGGAAGGGGGCGAGGCGATCCTGTTCAACTGCCATCTCTCCAACTTCCCGCATGCAGGAGTTCTGTTCCCCGTTGGCGAAGCGGATCTGCCTGACGACGAGTTGGCGCGCGTGCTTTTCCGAATGTCGAGCGTCTTGCCTGATCCTATGCGCCGCCTTGCCGAGAGCTACCGGATCGAATGCGGCGCTGGTGCGCGGGATGACGTTTAATGCCGAATCGACACAGTTCCTCGCGCTTCTCGATGTGGGCACTGCGATACCAACCTTCGACGACCAGCATTAGGCGATTCGCAACGCAAGAATTCGGCTGTTTCTCACGACGTCGCGACCACTTCGGTGCGCGATCCTAAGCATAGGAAACTGGAACGTTCACGAGGTCGCGCAACAGATCATCTCGGTTTCGAATAACGACGGCCGCATCAGAGATCTACACGTCGAAGCTCCCGAGAATTGGATCGCCCTCGAAATGTACAACTCGGTCAGCGGCACCTTCGGCCAGCAGTAGGGCTCAGGCTGCAACAGCCATTTCGGCTTCGCCTCCTAGCATCCGCCTTTTGTGTTCGGTCACTTCCGGGATTTGGAGCGAGTGCTGCTTTGGCGAAGCAACCAGCTCAGACCCATGGACTCGGTTCGACTAAGAACGGCGCCGAGCCCTGATTGATCGTGCGCCGAGATAGAATGACAGGAGCGTGGGAGCAAGGCAACGCAGAGATCGTGATGCGCTGAACAGGGCTGGTTGTTCGACAAAGCGTCGTCGGGGCCGTCGGAATGCTGTATCGGGCTTTTCGGCTCGCAGCCGAGACCATAAATGTGTCGCGTCCTTATCGACAGTACGACGCATATGGTATCCAATTGATGCTTCCGCAGGCCCGTCGGCCTCGTAAGTGCCGCGTTCGATCCACATCCGGCAAGGACCGAGTTATGGGTGGAATCGACCCCTAACCTGATGACCGCGGCCGTGCGCTGCCGCATGCAGAGGAGCTTCCAATGACACGTTGGCCACGGCCATTTGAGATTCAGGAGGCCCTGTTTGCGCCAGGACACGTCTTTCGGGACCCGAACCTGAACGCGTGCCGTGTCGAGCAGACGCGGCTTGGGCTTCCCAGGGGTTACGCCGGAGCACACGGGATCGTTTACCGCTTGTTTAACGTCGGATCGACCGCTGTGAAAGTGTTCCTTCGGGCAGACGACCGGCGCGAGCAACATTACCGCCTGATCCAGGAACGCATGAGCCGGGGCAGGCCGAACGGTCTTGTCGAGTTCCGATACGAGGCCGAAGGAATCCATTTAGGCGGCCAGTGGTACCCGATCGTGGTCATGCCCTGGGTTGAAGGTCGGACCCTGCACGCCTGGGTCGCCCAGGCGGTCGCCGCGAACGATGCGCCGGCGATCCGGCGCGTAGCCGACCGGTGGATCGAACTGGTCTCAGGCTTGCAGCGGGCTCAGGTCGCACACGGCAACCTCGAGCCGTCGAACATCATTGTTCGCGGCGAAGAGCCGGTGCTGATCGACTACGACACCATGTGCGTTCCCGCTCTCGTTGGCCGTCCCGCCACCGAGTTCGGCGCGCCCGCCTACCAGCACCCAGGACGGCCGGCGAAGCCAAAGATGAGCCTGGACCTCGACCACTTTCCCGCCTGGATCATCCTCATCGCCCTCCGCGCCCTCGCCGCCGACCTCAGCCTGTGGAAGATGTTCGTCGCCGAGCCGCAAAACGAGGGCCTTCTCTTCACCGAGCGCGACCTCCGTCATCCCAGGGAATCGAAGCTCTGGACATCTCTCCAGCGAAGCCTCGATCCCGACGTGTCAGCCTGGGCGCACGTGTTGCTCCGGTCGCTCGATCAGCCCTTCGCCGCCATCCCCCGGTTCGAGCTGAGCTCGTTCAACGAGCTGCGAGCGGCTGTGCGGCAACGGGACTGGGAGTGGTTGCACGCGAAAGCCACTAGCCGACTCATTGCCGGGCTGCCGCTGCCCGCCGACCTCGCCGGGCTGGTCCAAGAGGCGGAGGCGCGAATCCGCTACCGTGAGCGGGTGAGCGAGGCGATCAGGAACCAGGACGTGCGCGGTATACGTGCTGCACGCTACGATCGGTGGCTGCTGGACGACTGGCCCGCGGCGAGTAATCTCGCCGCGAAGGTTACGCAGATGGTCCATGCCGCCGACGTACTGGATCAACTGCATCAGTTGTTGAGCGCGCACGAAGATGCGCCAAGCCGTCCACCTCTGGGACAGCTCCCGCAGGCTCCTCTCCGGACTGCGAGAGGCCGAAGCGATCCATCTCACCATTATGGGCTGGGAAGAGCGTGAGCGCCTTTTGCAGGCGCTGGCTCAGGCGGCGCACATCGATGACGCCGAACAGATCGTCCAGATCTGGGGGCAGCTCCAGCGGCTGGGTGGTCACCCCGAGGACTTCCGCTATCGGGAAGTCGCCCAGGCGGCCCGCCAAAACCTCGAGTCCGCGCGAGGGAAGAGCGTCGAGGCGAGCAGTTCCGACGAAGCGGGGCGGGATCAACCGCCGCGCGGCGCGGACCGACGAGCGGACGCAGCGATCGCTACCGTTTTAGCGCGTTCTTTCCGGAGAAGCTTGGACCGGGCGACGTCGGCGAGCTCATCGCCTGTGTCAGCCTGGAGTCGGTGCTGGCGGACGCCATAATGCGCGACGTTCGCAGCCGTCTCTCGCTGCCGATTGGGGTGCCGATCGCGGCCGGAAGCGAGCGACCGGTAGGTGTGCCGCGGGACAGCACCATTAAGGTGACGCCAGACGTACCAGGGCTGATCTTCGACTGCGTGCTGGCCACCATGTCACTTTGGGAAGAACATCAATCCGTCGTCTTCCGGTTTAAGCCGGTAGCAGAATCGGTGGGCCATGTCTGCCACGGGTGGGTCCACTTCTGGCTCGAAGACCTGGCGCTGGCCGACGTCGCCGTCCGTGTCGCGATCGAGAGCGACGACGTTCCTGAGTTCTTTCGCGAGGCGCTCATCGGAGCCAACGCCCGACCTTATCGCTCGGTATTCCCCTCGTACTCGCACAAGGACGAGGAAATCGTCTCGCGTCTGGAGACCTACGCCTGCTCGTTCGGCGACGAGTACTTCCGCGACGTGCATAAGCTGCGGGCCGGCCAGCGCTGGTGCCTCGAGCTGATGGAATTCATCAAGCGGGCCGACATCTTCCAGCTCTTCTGGTCCGACAATGCCAGCCTCTCGGAGTACGTACGGCAAGAGTGGCACGAGGCGCTGCGCGAACGGCTCAAGCGGCCCGATCCTTACTTCCTTCGGCCCGTCTACTGGACGCCCGCCCCGGCACCCATCCCCGAAGAGCTGCGCGAGCTACATTTCGCCCGGATCCCCGACTGGCCCGACGCCCCCGCGCCGCCACCACCGTTACCCAAGCTGTCACTCTAGTGGATCCGCGACTGGCCGCCAAGCGCCGAACTCCGCTGCCCCTCCAGCGGAGACTGACCTCATGACGCCTGCTCGATGGTTGGATCGCCCAGCTTTCCGATGATCCTGACCTCGGGCTGTAGATGATCGGGGATCTCTTCCATAAGAGTCGAAAACTCGAAATGCGCGAGCGCGCCTTCGCGGCAGCGGGCAGAGATGAGGAGCGCGGGTCGGGCGAAGCGCAGATTCCTGAAGGGCAATTGTTTCGATCCTGTCTTCGCCGACTGGTCGCGTGTGATAAAAACATTCGGCCACTTGATGGAGCCGACGGAGGATTATCCGCGACGATATCGGGTGCGGGAGTTTCCCGATGCAAAGACGATCGACGTGATCGGCTCAACTGAGCTCAGTTAGCCGATGGCAACTTGGTGCGGTCACGATTGCCACGGTATCGGGTCCATGACAAACTGCCCGCCCTTGTGATGGATCACTTTGCCCCCAGGCACGGGTCGTGACTTTCGTGCCAGGGAATGGGTCGAGGGAATGCTCGTCAACGTCGTAGCGACCTGGACCGTGCTCTCGGGCGAACGCCTTAAGAGCATCGACCGAGTCCACGATCTCGCCGACTTCCGGGCTTTTGGTGATGCGGTAGATGTGGGGCATGGGGTCACCGAAGATTGAACAGGAATCCGGGCCGGTCACTTCCGATTCTGGTGCGAGGTCATGGGATCGTACGACGATTTCACCCGGCGGTCGCTTAAAGGATGTCCTTGTCGTTAATGCCAACATCGTACGGGTCGTCGTCCGGCTCGTCGGCTTCAGCTTCGTCGATTCCGGCCCAGAAACGCCAACCTGAGCGAACCGCTTTCCGATGCTTGATTTTTTCGACTTCCCAAAGAACGAGCGTGACGAGGACGATCGAGGAGATAAGCACGAGCATGCCGTATTGGAGAGTCTCTCTGTCCATCGGAAACTCCGAAGCGAACTTAAGTCTGCCGTCTTGGACTTGCGGCCGTCGTTGGTCGGATTGACCGCCCATACTCTCGCGATGATAATCGTTCAACCAAGGGAAACCAACAACCAGGGACCCGGGAACCGCTTATGCCTCGCGGTACGCCTCACCGTCGCTGCTTTGCCATCGCCGTGACACTTCTCGTCACCCTCCAATCCACATCGCCCGCTTGGGCATGGGGACGGCTCGGGCATCGTGTGATCGCCCGACTCGCCGAAAAGCACATGACTCCGGAGGCCAAGGCCGCGGTTGCTGCCCTGCTGGAGCCAGGCGAGTCGCTGGCGGACGCCTCGCTGCGGGCGGACGAGAACCGTGGCCGGCTACCCAAGACGGCCCCTTGGCATTACGTCGATGTTCCATTGGATGAGCCCAAGTACGACTCCAAATCAGTGGCGACGTTTCCACGAAGGGTTGCGTCGTGGACAAGATCAACGAGTTTCGGCTGGTCGTGAAGGACAAGAGCAGGTCGATCGAGGAACGTCGCTTCGCGCTTCGCATCCTACTCCATTGAATCGAGGATCTCCACCAGCCGTGCCACGTCGGCGACAATCACGACAAAGGTGGGAACCAGACCCAAGTTCGCTGGTTCAACCGTGGCTCCAATATGCACCGGGTCGGGGATTCCGGCATCATCGACCGTGCAGGTAACACCGAGGACTTTTGGTTGGCCGATCTCAACCAACTGGACACCGCCGAGAACCGCACGGCGTGGATGGCGGGTACGGTCGAGGACTGGGCAACGGAATCGCTCTTGGCGGCACGCGAGGCGTACCTGATTCCCGGCACGGACAAGCGGCTCAGGTCTGGTCAGAAACTGGGGGAAGAGTACCAGGCGAAGCATCTACCCATCGTGCACCGGCGGCTCTGCCAACCACGGTTGCGGCTGAGTTCCGTGGACACCGTGCACAACTCAGGTGGAACGGTTTTTGCTCCAGATGGGGAATTCAAGGACCGTTGGCCAGTTGCCGGTAGGTGTAGCGAACCAACAAGCCAGCTCGGGGCGCCAGGCGTTCCACGGAATCCGGCTTTCGGGCAAAATGGCCGCCATCAAGGAGGGTCGCCACGCCCGAGACGTTCGCCTTATCCGAACCGGCCGTCGCCGTGTTCCGGTTCCGGGTCAATGGCCTCCGGATGAAGGTCACCGACCGCTCGCGGGAGGCGTTCCGCGAGCTGGCCGCCGCCGGGATCATGGAGCCGGTGCCTGGCGCGGATGGCAACCCCGAGGTCGATTACCAATTCACCGAAGATGGCTGGGCTCGGCGGCAGGAACTGCTCAGCGAGCCGGATGAACGGATCGAGCGGGAGCGGTTCGAGCCGCCCGACTGGAACAACGCAAAGGCTCGGCATACCGCTCGGCGAAATCCGCGGCGTGCGCCGCCGGATCGTGCCACATAAGCCGCTGGGAGGCGGCGTGCCGATCATGCCGGGTCTGCGGCGAAAGAAATCGGCGATGCGGCGGATGGGGTTCATGCCGTCAACCGATCGCATCGGAGATCGTCGCGCAACCTGGCCGACGCGCGGGGGCGCTCATGCACAAATAGATTGCACGCGAGCCACCGGAGGCGGGTCCGGTCTCCTCACTACGGTTTAGGCTCTTGCTCAACCAAGCCGGCATTCGAGCAGTGGATCAGTTGAGCAGTAGACCGCAGGAGAGCGACGACTTCGGGCCTCGGCCTGGGTTGAGGTTCTTGGCCTCTTCACCTGCTCAACTGTTCTACCGCTCTCCTGCTCTATTGCCGCGAAGCGGCAATGGAGGATAGGGGACTTGAACCCCTGACCTCTTGCATGCCATGCAAGCGCTCTCCCAACTGAGCTAATCCCCCGGCGATCGGATCGGCTCAACCCTCGCAGTCCTTCTCGTCGACCAACGGCGGGCGGTTTGATCCGTAAACCGATCATATCGCGGGCCCCCGGCCATTTCAATGCCGGGGAGCGTCTCGGCGATGCAGGGCGATGTTGGTCTTGCCGTGCGATTGACCAAGCTCGTCGGCTGAAGAGAGGGATGCCGGAAGGCCTTTGTCCTCGAATCGCGCCCGCTCGCACCGTGCGCAGTGAACAGCATCAAGAAATTCTCGCTTTTTTTATGCGTTGCCGGCATAACGTGTTGCGGAATGAAAACGGCCCGTTTGTAGATTTTGCGTTAACCGTTTTTAGAATTCAGCGCATTTTATATGTAGGAGAACGCGCGTCGATTCCTCGTTGCTTTGCAACCGTCTGCAAAAAGGGGATGAGTCGAGATCACCGAGCGCTTCACTTTCGCGGCGCGAAAGGCGACACGGCTCAAAAGCCGGTATCACCCGAGGGGCGGCTGGGGTCGGCCCGAAGGGCGGCGCCCCTAGGTCCGAGGCTTCCGCCCTGGGGGCTCGCTGGCTGTCGCCAGCTCGACCTCAGCCACCCAGGTCTTGCCACCTCCGAAGATGCTGACGTTGAACCATGCCTGAACTGGAGCGGTTGTTCCGGCGTCCAAGCCGATACCCGGCACGTGCTCGTCGTTTCTTGTCGCGCGCAGGTATGGAATGTATGGCATGTATGGCATGTATGGCGCGTATGGCATGTATGTGCCGAGCACCGTGGCCTGCGATGCACGACTGGATGCTCATTTCAACTGCCCAGACGGCGTGGAGAATCACGACGATGAGCTGAGCGGGACAAGCGAAATCGGCGAAAATGCGCCGAACGAAGCCAATTTCGCTGAATCCATGAGCATCGTGGAAGCACAAGGTCCGATTCAAGTTACGGCAGATTCCGGGGCTCGCTCGCGACTTGACAAGAGGGGTGGTGCAGCCAAGGAAGGGCAGCACGCCGCATGAAGTTGCCCGAGTCGCCGCGGATGGCCGGTTAACGAGCTACACCACTTAGCTCCCCAACCTGGCGCGCACGGCATGAGCGGCGCCTTCAGCAAAACCCAGCAATCGCGCGTGCTCCGTGTCCGGAAGTGATCGCTCAACCAAAGCGCGAGTTTTGAACCACGTCCAGTCGCAAACAGGCGCGCGGCGCTCTTGAAAATGGCGCATGCCTCCAAGTCCGTCACGTGGCGGGTGACCAAAGCTCGGTGGCTGCGGTCGAGCCCGCTCCGGGCGGGCGAGCCCCCAGAGCGTCGGCCCGAGACCTGGGGGCGTGGAATGGCGGCTGCCAACCGCAGCCAACCGAACCGGTTACCCAGTGATACCTTGCGTGGAGTCGGCTGACTGTACCGACACAAGAACCAATAGATTAACAACTTCCGTCGATAGCCGACTGCGCCGCCGAATTCGAGGCGGTTCGTCGCCGGACATCGCGAGATGGGATTGGAACCCTTCGAAAACGTCTCATCCAGTCTCATTTTTTCTCATTTTCGGCGGGCGGTGACTCGAGCGCCGGCACGGTCGTCCGCTGAGCCGGCGCTGGTTGCCAGTGCTCGCTGCGACGAACGATGACCCAGCGGCACATGACTCCATGGCCCGTCGCGCGGAAAAGTGTTGCGGCCGGCCCGATCGCTGTCTATGTTAAGCAATTGTCGAACGTTCGGGACCGAAATGCCGGCTCCGACGCCGCGGGCGCGATCCGTTGGGAGGGTATTCGGGTCCCACCGCTGGCATCGCGTGTAGCGACGCAAGAATCGGGCGACGGAGCGCCCTCCTACAGAACCAGTCGGGCGACGGAGCGCCCTCCTACAGAACCAGTCGGGCGACGGAGCGCCCTCCTACAGAATGAGCCGCGGCGGGGTTTATCGGGCAGCCTTTCTTCACGATCAACCAGTGATTGTTCACCTGAGGATCGCCATCATGGGCAGGATCTTTGAGAAGCCGCGGCGGATTCTGATCACGATTCTCGTCGGGACGCTGACCGTGGGGCTGGCGCTTGCCCAGCAGGCCACGGTTGTTGGCACGTTGAGCGGGCACACTGACCCTGTTTATTCGATCGCCTGGAGCCCGGATGGCAAGACCATCGCGACGGCGGGGTTCGATAATACAGTCAGGCTCTGGGATGCGGGCACGCGCAAGGAGATCAAGAAGTTCGACGGACATTCCAAGCTGGTGCTCACCGTCGCATTCTCGCCGGATGGCAAGGAGCTGCTCTCGGGAAGCCTGGATAACACCGCCAAGATCTGGGACTTGCCCACGTCGGGGCCTGCCAAGACGTTCGGCGGCCTCTCCGCCGCGCCGCTGGCGCTGGCGGTCAAGCCCGACCAGAAACAGTTTGCCGCGGCGTCGGGAAAGGGCGTCAAAGTCCACGACCTTACTTCAGGGGCCGTGGTGAAAGAGCTGGCCGGGCAGGGCGGCGAGGTTTCGAGCGTGGCCTGGCGGGGCGATGGCAACCAGATCGCCGCGGGCGACCAGGCCCACACGATTCGCCTCTGGAAAGGCAGTTTCGAGCCGGACGGCGTGATCGAGTGTCCGTCGCCGGCCGTGCTCGGGCTGGCCTATCTCCCCAACAATCAGCAAATCGTCTCGGCGGGCTCCGACGGCCTGGCGCGGCTCTGGCAGCTTCCGGTCGCGGAGCCGCGAAGAATCGATGTGAAGACGCCGGCCGCCGTGTTCTCGCTGAGCCAGGACGGAACGAAGCTTGCGACCGCCGGCAACGACAAGATCTTGCGAATCTGGAACCCCGCTGAAGGCAAGCTCGTCAAGGAGATCCCCGCGCCCGACCAGCAGATCGTCGCAGCCGCCTTGCGGGCCGATGGGTCGCAAGCGGCCCTCGCGCTGGCAAACAAGGTTGTACGGATCTGTGCCGTTGGCGACGGCAAGGAAGTCAAGAAGATTGAGGGACTGCCTTCGCCCATCACGGCGGTCGCGTTTCGAGCGGACGGGGCCCAGCTTGCGATCGCGGGCGAGGATCGATCGATCCGCGTCGTCGGCGTGGGCGACGGCAAGACCATCAAGGAGCTCAAGGGGCACTCGGGCAGAATTCACGCCCTGGCTTTTTCGCCCAGGGACGGCAATCTTCTTTTCTCGGCTGCGGCCGACAAGACGGCCAGGCTCTGGGACGTGCCGCAAGGCAAGGCGATCCGCGACTTCACGGGGCATGGGGATGCGGTGCTCGGGCTCAACGTCAGCCGCGACGGCAACAAGCTCGTCACGGGATCGGCGGACAAGACGGTGAAGATCTGGAATGTCGCCGATGGCAAGGTGGCTGCGACGCTCGCCGGCCACACAGGCCCGGTCACGTCGGTCTATCTTTCCAATGACGGCAATCGGCTCGCGACGGGATCGGCCGACCAGTCGGTGCGATACTGGGACGCCGGCGCCGGGCGTGAGTTGCAGGCGATGTCGTTGCATCGGGCGGCGATCGTGGGCGTCGCCGTGCTGCCGGATAACAAGTCGGTCGTCTCGGCGGGCGGCGATAGTGCGGTCCGCGTGTGGGCGCCGGTCGCCGTGCGGGTGTTCGCGGGTCACCAAGGCCCGATCCACGGTGTGGCGGCTCATCCCAACGGGGCACAGATCGTCACGGCCTCGGCCGACAAGACCGTCAAGGCGTTTGACGTCAACAATGGCAGCGTCCTCCGCTCGCTTACCGGCCACACAGGAGCCGTTCGTGCCGTCGCCGTGACGAAGGATGGTACCAAGGTGGTCTCGGGCTCGGATGACAAGACGCTTCGGGTCTGGAATGTCGTAGACGGCAAGCCGGTAATGGGCACGCCCGCGCTCGCCGCGGCGGTTGTGAGCGTCGCGACGTCCGCCGACAGCAAGCTGGCCGGGGCCGGGTTCGCCAACGGCTTGATCAAGGTGTTCGATATCACCGCGAGCGACGGGGCCAAGGCGGAGCGGGCGAGTTACGAGAGTGGCGGAGGCGCGATCGCCGCGCTGGCGTTTGTGCCGGCTTCGCCTGTCCTCGTGGCGGGGGCCGCGGATAAGAGCGTCAAGCTCTGGAAGCTGCCGTCGGCGAATGCCGTGAAAACGCTTTCGGGTCATACGGGCCAGGTTTACAGCGTGGCCTGGAGCCCCGGCGGCAAGCTGGCTGCCACGGGCGCGGCCGACAAGACCGCCCGGTTGTGGGACGTTGGCAAGGGAGCGCAGGTTCGCCAGATCAACGCTCATGCCAACGTGGTTTATGCCGTGGCGTTTTCGCCCAAGGGGGATTTGCTGGCGACGGGTGGCGACGACAAGCTGGTCAAGTACTGGAACGTGGCCGACGGTAAGGAACTGCGCAAGAGCCAGGGCCATGGGGCTCCGATCTACGGGCTGGCGTTTAGCCCCGACGGCGCCAGGCTCGCGTCCAGCTCGGTTGACAAGACGATCCGGATCTGGAACGTGGCCGACGGCAAGGAGCTGCACAAGCTGGACGGGCATCCCGACGACGTGTACGCGGTTGTGTTCAGTCCCGACGGCAAGAAGCTGGCCTCGATCGGATACGGGGGGAATCTCTTTGTGTGGGACGCTGCCGCGGCGAAGGCGCTCTATCACCAGCGGGTCGCGCCCGACACCATGGCCTACGGCCTTGCCTTCAGCCCCGACGGGAAGCAGATCGCGGTGGCTGCATCGGACAACAAGGGATACATTCTGAAGCTGCCGTAGCGCGGTTCGCAGATGCGGCCAATCTTGGTGCCCCGCGGTGCCGGCTTGGGCTCATGGGGCGCCCCGGCCGGAAGCTCCGACGTGCGCACGAGCTCGCCCCAGGGCCTGAGGATCGCGACCGGGCCATCGAAGCGCCAGCCGCCGTCTTCGAAGACGAACTGATAAACGGGACGGACGGGGTTGTCGCGATTGGTCGGACAGATCCACACGTTCGGCCCTTCGCGCCAGGCTTTGAAGTTCTTGTTGAAGTTACGCGGGAAGCCGACCAGGCCCCCGTCATTGCCGTCAGCGACCGCGAGTTGGTGGGTCTGGAGGTAACGTTGCGAACAGAGCTTGCGTGCTGCCGCCAGCCGATCGGGTTCGGAAACGCCGGGGCGGTTGGCGATCGTCAGGAGCTCGGCGCATGTGTGAAGCGCGCTGCGCACCGGCCCCGTGGTGATGATCTCAAAGGCCAGCCAGGCCAGCACCAGCGCGGTAATCCCGGCAGAAATGAGAATGAGGCGCAAACGAGACATGGCGGGCAAACCTCAGCTTTTCAACCGCTTCTTGAGGTCCTCGCGGAGCCGGTCGATGACCGAGTCGGCCTTGGCCTGGGCCAGGATCTCCTGGACGACCGTCTTGATGCCGCGCGGGCCCCACTGGCATCCCTGGCGCAGGTAAGTCTTGGCCCCCTGACCGAGGACGTAGGAGGTCGTGGCGGCGGTCGCTGCCTGTGCAAGTCCGAAGGCCCCGTATCCGAGTACCGTGAGCGGCGCGGCCAGGCCGCCGGTCATGATGGTGAGGCCGGCCAGGGACGACTTGATTCCGCTGGCCACGAGCCGGCTGGTGATGCCGACGGCCCCCATGGCTCCCAGGGCCAGCATCATGTCGCGGACCAAACTGATCGCGGTGCGGCGGGTCAAGGGAATGCCGTAGACCTTGCTCAGGGCGACGATCATGCCGACGTCGATGGCGAGTCCGCCGGCGATGTCGGCCACGGCGATGGGGTTGAGTGCCACGGCGGCCCCGGTGGCGATGGCAAAGTTCCAGATCATGCGGTTGGCGGCATCGTCGCGGATGCGAACCTTGCGGGCGACGATTTCGGCGTGCAGGTCGCCGGCGATGAGCAGTGTATTCAGGGCGACGAGCGCTTTGCCCTCACGTTCGAGCACGTCGAGAATTCGCACCTTCAGCGGCTCGATCAGGGCCGCCGGCCGTTCCCACTCGATCTGCGTGGTACCGTCGGGGAGCTGGATCTTGACCTTGTAAGGGTCGGGACGGGCCGCGGTCATCACGATGTCATCGGGACGCACGAGATGCTTGACTCGCTCATCCTTGATCTTGGCATAGATCTGGTCGCGGTCGACCTCGGGATAGCGGTCGATCTGGTTGAAGACGACGATGATCGGCTTGTGGGCCTGGCGCAGCTCGCTCAGGGCCTCGACCTCCCGGCGCTGCATGTCGCCGGCAACGACGAAAAGGATCAGATCGGCATGGCGGGCGACTTCGTTGGCCAGCGCTTCGCGGCGCTCGCCGCCGACCTCGTCGATTCCGGGCGTGTCAACGACGATCAGGCGAGCCCCTTCCAAACCGGGCCGGCCGGCCTGGTCGTGCTGCCAGCGCTGGGCGGCCCGGGCGATCGTCGTGCCGTGGGTGGCCCCGATCTGAAAGACCTCCTGGCCCAGGAGTGCATTGAGCACCGACGACTTGCCCCGGCTCACCATGCCGAAGGCCGCGATCTCGATCGTGGTCTCGTCGAGCTTCTGGCTGAGGTCGCGCAGTTGCTTGAGCTCGCCGGCGAGGGCGGTCTCTTCCTCGGAGGTCAGCTTGAGGCCCGCCAAGGTGGCGTCGAGACTCTCTCTGGCACGCTCGACGGCGACGTCCTGCTCGTCGACGGTGGTCTCGAGTTCGTCGAGCAACTTTTTCAATTCTTCATCGGCCATGGGCCCCGCCTTTCACTGCCGCCGGGATCGGATCGCCTGTTCGCACCATTCGGCAACGTTGATGAGCGCGGCGTCGTTGACGAATTGGCCGGTCAACTGAGCCGCGAGGGGTAGGCCGTCGGACGCGAGACCGATCGGAAACGAGACCGTTGGCAGCCCGGTGTAACTCCACGGTGAATTGAACGCAGGATCGCCGGTCGTCGAAGGCACGGTGGCGGTCCCTACCGTGGCGGGCGTGATCAGAGCATCGAGCTTCTTGCCGACAAGGGCGCGCATCATGGTCATCGTTGTCGAGATCATCCGATCCCTGGCCTGGAGGTATTCGAGTGCTGTCAGCAATCGGCCTTCGACGATCAGTTCCTGGATGCGTGGGGGATAGTCATCGGGGTTGGCGTCGAGCCAGTCCGAGTGGGTTCCCGCGGCCTCCGCGGCCATCACGCATCGGTGGTTCTTGAGGACCTGCTCGAAATCAACCGGATCATCCAGATCAACGACCAGAGCGCCGCAATCTTCGAGCGCGCTCACGGCGCGATCGAAAGTCGATCGAGCAGCCGAGTCGGCACGGCGCTCGAAGAACCCGCGCATCCTTCCCAGGCGAGGCGGGCTGCCGACCGGAGAAGATAGGTTTTTGAGAATGACCCTCGATTTGCAAATGGTGGCGAAGATGATTCTGAGGTCGGCGACTGCCGGCGCGATCGGCCCGACGTGGTCGAGGCTGGGGGCGAAGCGAGATACCCCGCTTCTGCTCGTCAAGATCTGGGACGGCTTCATCCCGGCGACGCCGCAGAACGATGCCGGCCGGGTGATGGATCCTCCGGTCTGGGTGCCGATCGCTCCCAGGCACATGCCGCAGGCGACGGCGGCCGCCGAGCCGCTCGAGGAGCCGCCCGGGGACCGTTCGAGGTTCCAGGGATTGCGCGTCCTGGGCGGATCGATCCAGGCGTACGGGGTCGTGACGGTCTTGCCCATCAACACCGCGCCGGCGTTACGCAGGCGTTCCACGACCTCGGCATCCGAATCTGCAAGCCGAGCGGCCCACCGCCGGGAGCCGCAGGCGGTGGGCAATCCGGCGATGTCGATGATGTCTTTGATGCCGATCGGGATGCCGTGGAGCGGCCCTCGATCCTGGCCGGTTTTGAGCTCGTTGTCGAGCGCATGCGCCTGTTCCATCGCCCGGTCCTGGTCGGGCTTGACCCAGGCGTGGACCTTGGGCTCCCACTCCTTCATCTGGTCGAGGCAAGCTTGCAAGATTTCGACGCAGGAGGTGCTTCCCTCCCGCAGGCGGATGCCGATGCCGGCGATCGTGTGTGCGGGCTTGGGGAAGAGCCGGGGGAAATCGCCCAGAAGTTCTGACATGACGGTCCTGTTCGCGAGGTCGTTAGCTCTTGGCTCTGGGTTGTTCGGGTGTCTTGGCGGCCGCCTGGAGCAGGCGGCTGGAGGCTTTCATCACGGCCTGCTTGGCGAATTCCTGGAGAAACTCGACGCGGCGGGTGAGATCGAACTGGCGGATCAGGGCAGCCTGCATGCCGCCGTCGCCCCAGGCCTGCCCGCTCTTGAAGTACTCGGCAAACGCTTCGCCCGAGACGTGGGTCAGGTAGGCCATCGATACGCCTTGAACGGCGCCGCCGGCCGCGTAGCCAACCAGCGACGATTTGAAGATGCCGGCGATGAGCGAGGTGGCGGTCTCGACCAGTCCCAACTTCAGGAGCATCTGAATCATCTGGCCGCCGATCATGCGAACGTGCGACGTGGAAATCTGGGTCCCGTAGACGGCTGCAAGCTCGGTGATCATCTGGAACTGGACTGCTCCGTTGGCGAGCAGCTCGAGAGCGGGGAACGGATTGGCGAAAACAGTGCCGGCCGTGATCCACTGGAACTTCTCGATGACCTCCTGCGCGCGCTGATCGCGCTCGCGGGCGAGCTGGTCCTGGGCCTTCTTGCTGAGCAGATGGGCACGCAGCAGGAGGTTGCCGGCGCGCAGGAGATCTCCCTCACGGTGCACGATGTGTTCGATTCGCGTGCGGAGCGCCGCAAGGTCCGGCGACTGCTGCTCGAGAACAGACTCGACCGAGCCGTCGGGCCGTTTTACCCGGACCGGGAGCGGCCTGGGATCGGCGGCACCGGGCATCACGTCATCGGGGGATACCAGCCCGCGGAGGCGTTCGCGGAGCTTGGCCAGGATGGCGTCGCGGTCGGACTGGGTGAAGCGATCGGTCTTGTTCAAGAGGACGACCGAGCGTTTTCCCTGGCGTACCAGGGCGGCCAGCGGCTCGTATTCGGATCGGATCAGGTCGTGGTCCAGGACGAAGATCAAGAGGTCGGCCCGGGCAGCCAGGTCGCGGGCTTCGCGCTCTCGCGCCGTGCCGCCCTCACCGAGCTCGGAAAGTCCCGGCGTGTCGGTCAAGTAGACGGTCCCTTCCACTCCCTCGAGAGTGTAGGTATGGTTTTCGCCCTGGCGGGTGGTCCCCATGACCGCCTCGGTCTTGCCGATCTCGCGTCCCAGCAGCGAATTGATCAGCGAGGTCTTGCCGGCCGAGCCGGTGCCGAAAACCACGACGTGAAACTCGCGGTGATGCTGGCTGGTTCGCAGCTCGCCCAGTTCCCGTCCGAGCGTTTCCCGCGCGGCGGCGTCGCCAATCAGGCGGATGACGCCCTCGGCTTGCTCCGTCTGGACGGCTGCGGCGGAAATGATGTCGTCGGGCGCCCTGACAGGCTCACGCGCGCCAAGTCGCGACAGCCACAAGAGTCGCGCGCCCCAGAGGGCGGCGACAGCCAGCAGAACGATCACGACGGCCAGGAAAGCGATACCCAGCCCCGTCGATTGCCGGGCGAGCCGGTTGTGAAGCTCATTGACGGAGCTGAGTAGCCAGGCGGCGAACCCTATCCCCACGATCAGGAAGAAGAGCGTCACGCAGAGATAAAGGCCAGGCCGTTTCATGTTTCCATTGTATCCGCCTCGCATCGGGCTGCTCAGGCGAATTCGAACTCACCGCCGTATCCAGTTGATCCCGAGGTTGCTGAAGAAGCCGCTCAGCAGGCCCCGGCGTGGTGTCGAACTGGAGTTTCCTCCCGAAACGGGATTGCCGGAATTCGCCATCTGGGTCGGCGGGGGCTCGTACACGGAACCTGCGTCGCCGATCGGGGGAAGGGTGATATTCGGTAGAGCCAGGACCGGCCCGTCAGTCTCGTCAGCTCCCATCCGGTCGCCGCCGTCATCTCGCCGGGCGCGGGGCGAGGGGTTCCGCCCAGGTTGATCCGAGCCAGGCGCCGGATCGGGGGCATCGCCGCCCGGTGGGTTCGCGGCGGCCGGCGGTTTGGGGGCGTTGTTTCTGGGAGCTGCACCCCCTCCTAGATCCGGTGATGCGAATGGGTCAGTTGCCGGCGGCGTCCGCGGTGGAGTGGTTGCACCAGGTGCGGCGGCTCCGGGTGCCGCGGGAGGCGTGTCAAAAGGAGAACGTTCTCCGCCGGGGACCGCCGGGAGATTGGGCCGAGGCCGCGGCGGCGGCGGGTTCTCCATCCCGGGCCCCTCCTCCGGCGGTGCCTCCAGCTCACCATCTTCACGCGAGCCGAGTGGCGTTTCCTTGAAGGACTTTTCCCGGTCGGGTGCATCGGCACTCGGGCAGCCCCAGCCGTCGGGGAACCGGTGCCAGCAGGTGGGAAAAGCGCCGAAGTACTGGTATTTGTTGATCTTGTAGATCGGGTCCTCATGGTCGCACGGGACCCGGTGCCGCTTGATCGGGTGCAGCGGGAAGAGCCCGTTCTGTTGCGCCCAAGCCATCTGGGGCAGGCTCGCCGATACGGCGATCACAGCCAGAGCCAGCCCGCGACCTCGCCTCCTAGAGTTCGTACGCATCCTTGCCTCGCCCGGTCGTGGTTGTTGAAGTTCGCCTCCCATGTTCCTGGGTGGAGGCCGTCCCAGCTTCTTGATCGATCCTTATGCGTTCGATCGGGTCAATCGCTACCAATGCTTCAGAGAAAATAGCGAAAAGGGCGAGGATCCGTATTTTGCGCAAATAGCGGATTCAACGTATGGAGGGGTCGGGTAGTTTTTGCGTGTTAGCAGGGCGGCCTGCTCGTCGAAAGTATGGACCGGGACGGAATATCGGCCGATTTCAGTTTTGAGGATTCTGCAAGTTGTGGCTTGGGTGCCGGGTTCGCACGTTGTTCAGATTGGATGAAAGCGTCCGGATCCGCGCACTGGGAATACAAAGAGGTCAATACCAATGTGCGGCTTTCGATTTCGCGTCGTTTGGGCCGTCGTCCTGGGTGTCACGGTTGGGGTTGCGTGTGGCGAAGCCAGAGCTCAAAGCGGGGCGTTCTCGCTAGGGGCCCCGCCGGCACCGGTCTCGGTAGGGCAAGCCGGACCCGGGACAGTCCCCATCTTTTCGCCGCTCCAGGCGATGGGGGCCGGCTCGTCCGGCATGGGTGGGATGGGAGGACAGTCGAATATGTTTAACAATCCGTGGGCCTCACCGATGCTCTATGGGAGCATGATGGGGATGTCTCCGAATCTGTCCGGTTCGTCTTCCAGTACGACGGGGTCATCAGCCAGTACGACCGGTTCGTCAGCCAGTACGACCGGTTCGTCAACCAGTGCGACCGCGTCGTCGCTCAATCCGATGGGCCTCTCGTCCAATCAGATGGGCATGATGATGCTGATGAGTTCGCCGCAGACGATGGGTATGGGTTCCGGACAGTTCGGCGGTCGCCCGGGAGCTGGTGGAGCGCAAGGCACGATATCCCAGTTGACCGGTGCCAGGATGCGTGGCAGTGCCTCGCAGCCAGGCGGATTGGCGGCGAGTTACTTCAATCGGACCACGAAAATCAGCCGCAGTCCACAAAGTTACTTTAACCGTCAAACTCGATATTTCCCAGAGTCCGGACGGTAGCGAAGAATCCGCTGGGTTTCGATTTGAGCGAGCGAGGGATTGTGCCGATTGTATCTCGTGTCAAGAGTGATCCGGTGAGAATGGATCGATGCCTCCGGCTGGAGGTCGGGAAAACCGACAGCCCCCCTTTCTTGGGTGCGATTCAGATCATCAAGGACCGTCTCCGGGACTGAGGCGTTGTTCGTCGGGCCGGGCTTCTGTTCGGCTAGTGTGGGAGTGCCGGGAGGATGTGTAGCATGAATGGCTCATGGAAGTATCGCCGACGGGCCGGATGGCTGGCTGTTCTGGCGTTTTGCGCCGCGTGCGGGTGCCAAACGGTCAAGACATCAGAGGAGAAGATCGCAAGCAGCCACATCCCTCGTGAGTTCGATAAAGTTTCGATGCCTGACTACGTGCTCGAGGCTCCCGATCTGGTCATCGTGGAGGTGCTGGACGCACTGCCCGGTCGGCCGATCTCGGGCGAAAGACTGGTCAGGCCGGACGGCAAGATTTCGCTGGGGTTCTATGGCGACGTCTATGTCGCCGGGCTCACCATGCCCGAAGTGAAGGAAAAGATCATCCTCCACTTGCGCAAATATCTCACCGATGTCGCGCTCGGCATTGTCGAGGTCGATGGCGCAACGGGCGAGCCCAAGATCGACCCCGAGACCAAGAAGCCCAAGTTGATCGATCCCAAGGATTCGGACATGGTCTTCGTCGATGTCACGGCCTACAACAGTAAAAACTACTATGTCCTGGGCGACGTGCTGGTCACGGGCAAGATGCCGATCACCGGCAACGAGACCGTTCTGGACGCACTCCAGCACGCCGGCGGACTGATGCCGACGGCCGCGCCCCAGAACATCCGGCTGGTGAGGCCTGCTCCGCCGGGCGCTTGCTGCGAGCAGGTTCTCCCGGTCAACCTGGCCGCGATCACCAGCGGTGGTGATCCCACGACTAACTACCAGCTCATGCCGGGCGATCGGCTCATCGTCTATCGCGACCCGATCGTGCGGTTGACGATCTTTATCGATCGTCTGGCGGCCCCGTTCCAGACGGTGCTCGGATCAATGTTGCAAGAGTCGTTCACGGTGCGGGCCGTCAAGCTGTCCCTGCTGCCCCCAACCGGGGCCGGTGCTGCCGCATCCCGGATTCCACCCCAGCTTCCCCTGGAACCAGGAGCCAGATGATCGGCTGACGCCAATCGGCTGACGCCAATCGGCTGACGCCAATCGGCTGACGACGGTCTTCGCCGGGCAATCCAGCTCTGCGATTCTCCTGGCTCGAAACGAATCGCGCACGCGGCCGGCAACTCCTCCATCGTTCATCGGGGGAATGCCGACCGCGTGTTTGTTGATCGAGGCGCCTTGGTGCGGCACGAATTTCCGGGGCAGCGGGTGACCGCCTGCCCCGGCCGTACGGGGAATCGCCGTGGACCTATGAGCCGATTTGTGGTTAGCTCGATGATCGAATTGCTGCTGGTTCACGGGTTGGGAACGCGGATTCTGCGGTTAGAAGGAATCGGGCTTGGTCTGGATCGTGGCTGCCGATCATCGTCGGGCGATTCGTCGAATCCTTGGCGCGCCGGCACGGCGGCTGCCGCGCTGGTGCTCGCCGGGTCGATCAGTCTGGGATGGGTCTTCCGCCGTCCTTGGTTCGAGGCAAACCTGGCTGTCGTCGATCCCGATCGCGTGATCCGCTCGGCCCAGCCCACACGTCAGCTTGGGCGCTGGATCGACGATTTCCACCTTCGTTCGATACTCAACCTCCGAGGGGGGAGCCGCGCAGACTGGTGGTATGACTCCGAAGTCGCGGCCGCGGAGGCTCACGGCGTGGCTTTTTACGATCTGCCTCTTTCCGCGACGCGACGCCCGGCTCGCCACGAATTGCTGTTCTTGATCGACGTGCTCGAACGTTGTCCCTATCCACTGCTCATCCACTGCAAATCGGGTGCTGACCGGACGGGACTCGCCTCGGCCCTCTATTTGATGGTAAAGCGGAACCAACCGCCGGATCTGGCCGAGAACGCCTTTGCGCTCGAGTTTGGCCACGTCCCGTTCCTCGGCACCGAGCACCTGCACGAGCCGCTGCACGAATACGCGGCCTGGCTCAAGGATCGCCGTCTGGCCCATTCACCAGAGCGGTTCCGAGCCTGGGTCAAGAACGAGTACCGATCGGCAGATCCTCCGGTCAACCCGCCCCTCTTGCAGCCAGGGCCACGACAGTGAGGGGCCAAAGGACAAAGGACAAAGGACAAAGGAGAAATGCAAAGTGAAAAATGCAAAGTGAAAAATGCAAAATGAAAAATGCAAAGTGACAAATGCAAAGTGAAAAATGCAAAGTGAAAAATGCAAAATGAAAAATGCAAAGTGAAAAATGCAAAGTGAAAAATGCAAAATGACGAAGGACAGATCCGAGATGCCGGGCGGGAGCGGGTGGCTCAGTAAAGCAAGTAACGCGATCGAACTCGGCGAAACTGTTCCAGTTGGCCCGTCCAGCGAGCCATGATCGCGGCGACTGGCTTGCAGGCCAGGATATCATCATAGGCTGTCTTGCTGGCGAGCAGCCGCAAGAGCCCGTCGGGTTGCCATTCTTGGGGATAAATCGCTCGCAAATTGACTGCCAGCGTGATGCCGAGTGAGAGCGGGTCGAAGGCCTCCCAGTCGACCACCACGATCTGGACGCCTCCGCAGCGAACACGGGCATGCTGGCGCTCTCTGGGCGTGAAGTAAATCGGTACGAAGCGAGCGCCCGGAATCGCTGCGTCGTTGAGTGCGTCCGCAAACCGGACGGGGTCGATCCAGGGAGCCCCGACCCGTTCAAATGGCGTGTCAGTGCCCCGCCCCGTGGCGAGGTTAGTGGCCTCGAGCAGCCCGACGCCGGGATACAGGATCGCCTCGGTGAGGCTTCGCATGTTCGGCGAGGGGTTGGTCCACACAAGTCCCGTGTGATCGTACAGGTCCGTCCGGACCCAGCCGCGGCAAGGAACCACCTCGAGCGTGGCGCCGATCTTCCGCTCCGAGTTATAAAGTAAAGCGAGCTCACCCACGGTCATGCCGTGGCGGACCGGCAGCGAGTGGTAGGCGATGAACGACGCATAGGCTGGGTCAGCGAGCGGACCCGAGACAGCAACGCCGCCGATCGGATTGGGCCGATCGAGAACAAACACCTTCTTCCCGCTCGCGCGGGCCGCTTCGAGGACGAGGCCCAGCGTCGTGATGTATGTGTAGAATCGAGCGCCGATATCCTGAATGTCGTAGACCAGTGCGTCCAGACCGTCGAGGTCTTTCGGCAGCGGCTTGCGGTTCTTGCCGTAGAGGCTGACGACCGGCAGACCGGTTGCCTCGTCCTGCGAATCGGCCACGGCCGCGTCGAGTGCGCCCGAATGCCATGCTCGGGGCTGAAGAGCCGAACGAGCTTGACCTCGGGGGCGTGAAAGAGGACATCGATCGTGGACCTTCCATCGCGCGTGCGACCGGTGTGGTTGGTCACGAGCCCCACCCTGAGGTTTCGCAACGGCGCGAAGCGATTGCTGATCAGGACATCGATCCCGCACTGGACCGGGTGCACGCCGGCCGAGCTAGCCGCTGGCGGAGCGCTCCGCGTGAGCTGGGACGGCGCTGCGACGCGCAGCGGTGCGTCGGTGATTGCGGCCGCGACCAGAGTCGCGACCTCGGACCGCAGCGCCAAGGGCGACGGCTTTTTTCCATCAGGGTGCAGGCGGCTGGTGAGAATTACCACAAAAGACTCGGTTTCGGGATCGATCCACAAGCTAGTGCCCGTAAATCCCGTGTGGCCAAAGCTGGTGGGACCGAACAGGTTTCCACGAGGTGCCCTATAACTCGTCTCGACATCCCATCCGAGCCCGCGGCGCTGGCCTGGGGGCGTCGCCGCGGCGTCGGTCATGAGCCTTACGGCCAAGGGCGAAAGAACGCGCCGGCCGCCCGGGCCGATGCCGCCATTCAAGAGCGTCTGGGCATACACCGCCAGATCGTCGGCCGTCGCAAACAGGCCCGCGTGACCGGCGACACCTCCCAGAGCCCGGGAACGAGGGTCGTGGACAATCCCGCGCAGCATTTCGCCGCCCGGCTTGTCGCGCTCGGTGGGCGCGATTCGGTCAACCAGGATCCTGGCGTCGGTGTGCCCGTTGGCGTCGATTGGGCGGAAATGCGCGTCGGTCATACCCAGCGGCACGAAGATGTTCTCTTTGGCGAACACGTCGAGCCGCTGGCCGCTGCGGCGTTCGACGAGCCGTCCCAGCACGAGGAAACCCACGTCGGAGTAACGGAAATGATCGCCGGGACGCGATACCAGATCGAGGTCGGCGATCCGCTTCCAGGCCTGGTCGGGGCCCTGCTGGTAATCATTGAGCGGGTTGTCGGGAACGAAGCCCGCGCGATGGCGGAGAAGCTCCTCGACGGTGATCGCGCCCTTGCCGTGACTGTCAAGCTCGGGAAGCACACGAGCGATTCGGTCGGTCGGGCTGAGCCGGCCCTCGTCGATCAGGATCATGACCGACGTGGCCGTGGCGATCGGCTTGGTGAGCGATGCCAGATCAAAGATCGTGTCGCGGGTCATTGCCTCCGATGCCGGCTCGATCGCCCGCAGTCCCGCCGCACGGGCGTAGGCGATCCTGCCCCGGCGCCCCACCAGAACGACCGCGCCTGGGACCTTCCCCTCCGAAATGGCTCGGTCGATGGCTGCATCGATCCGCTTGAGGCGTTCGCCGTCAAAACCCAGCGACGCGGGCAGCGCTTCCGGCAAGTTCGCCCGCGCCGGGCCGTGAACCATCGAGAGCAGACAAACAACCGGCCATACCCATCGGACAGCGTTCACGAAGTCATGCTCCCAACGTGCAATTCCAGCCGGGTTGCAACGACGAGGGAAATCACTTTCGATTTGATGGTCGCCTTGCGACGCGTTCAATGCAACAGGCGAGTGCTGACTGGTCCAGAAGTTCGCGCCGGCCGAAGGCGCAACGCGAGCCCGGTCGCGTCAGCGCCGGGAGTCCCTGGGTCAGGACTCTGGGCGCAGGCGCGACCCCGCTCGTCCAGTCGGGAACAGCGGCGAGCCCGGTCGCGTGGCCGCCGGGTTTTGTCGAGTCGTCTCACCGCGGCTTGGTCGTGTCGTCCGGCAACAGAACGGGTACGTCATCGGGTGTTGCCGGTCGGATCTCTCCGTCAGATCGCGCGGTCCGTCCCCACTTGATACCGCCCGCGGCTTTCTCGAGTGGGGCGGGCTCTGCGTCGCCGGCCCGACGCGGGACCGACCTGGTGATCGACTGCTGCGGGATCGGTTCCAGTGCCTCGTCCGAGACCGACTCGCTCTGCTTCAAGGCTTCCAAGAGCGCCTGCCAGCGCTTGATCCCGGATTCGACCTTCTGCAGGCGGGCTCGCAGCCGGGCCTCCTCTTCCTTCAGAGTCTTGAGCTGCGATTCAGCCATTTTCCGATTCTGCTCCGCAAACGCCTGAGCATTTTTTTCAGGGTCATCGGTTCCGAGAGGCTGTTCGAAGTAACGCCCAGCGGGCGCCTGATCATCAGCGGGATTGAACTCGCGGCCCGGCGCGGGCTCGGTCAACTTCGGGGCCGGGGCCGGCACGCCAGAGTCGGGCGGCAGTGCGACACCCGGCGGCGCGGCCTCGACGTTCGATGGCGCATCCGAAAGCGCCGCCGGGCCCGGAACACCGGTCGCAGCAGGCGAGCCGGCGTCCTTCAGCTCTGCCGGTTTGATCTGCCCAGGCAGCTCAGGAGCCGGCACCACAGTGGGCTCCTTCTTCGCGTCCTGCGCCAAACCGGCGCGGCTCACCATGATCCACAGGCCCAGGCCAGCCATCGTCCCTGTCAGGACCAACCTGCCGGCGATCGTTGACATTCTCCCCACAATGCACCTCCCGTGCACGATATTCCCAGGCGAAATCAGTGCCGACCCAATTGTCCAGTGTCCGGTCTCGCTCGGAAGTCATCGTTCTTCCAAGTCGATGCACGCCACGCGAACGCTCGAAAAAGCCAACAGCCTCTATTCCGGCGGATTACGATACCCGGAGCAACCGCCTCTCGCAAGCCATGCGATGAACCCCTCAGCCGCCGAAAACCCGACGAGATATTAGGCTGAATACGCATTTTGAATCACCGGGGAGGGTCAGCAAAGGCACTGATGGCAGCGGCGGACTGATCGGCGGCCCGCACACTGGCGACTTGATCGGGGTCCCGTTCGGGCATGGTTCAAAACAGCCCTTTTTGAGGTAACACTAGGGACGGTATCTATACCTCTGTCTCGATTTCGGTTCGCGTCAAGGCGATCGGATTCGTGCAGTTTCACCCAATTCTGCCGATCATGGCGGAAGTTGCAGACGCGAGGGCTAAGACGGCAGCCGGGGCGAGAGCGGTTGTTGCGATCCAGCAGGAATGGTGAGTTGGACGGGTTATTCCGTCATCCAACCGCATACTCGGCACATACTTGGCACGCGCCAGAACCTGCCAAGTATGCCAAGTATGCACGTGGCGGGCGACAATATTGAGTAGCCGCGCCGTCTCTTAGATTGTCGGATCCTCGCTGGGGACGAAGGCGCCCGAGAGCGACTGGAGGGGAGGGACCGGACAGCCGAGCGAGTCGGCGATGGCGCGGAGCAGCTCGCCCTCCTCGAGCGTGACCCGCCCGTCGGCCCCGATGCAAGCCGCGCAGGCGCCCAAGATCCGCCTCTTGAGCGGCGGCGAGGCGGCGTCAAGCTCGTTCAAAGCAAGATCGAGCGACTTCAAATCGAGGTCGCGCGGCGGCAGAGAGGCATCAGTGCCAGGCCAGCCCAGGGCCTGTATCCCCAGAGCAAATGCGCTTGCTGCATCGGCGGGCTGCGCGCTGCCGACGTGTGCCAGGGCCCCGAGAACGTGCCGGACCGGACCGACGAGCGGCTCGGGCGAGCGGTAACGGACGGCGGGCGAGAGGGCATAGCCATAGCGCGTGGCCACATGGCGCAGCAGAAGCCGCTGCAATGCGTATTCATAGAGACTCACGTGATTATCGGCAAGGGCGAGATCGCGCACCGCCCTGACGAACGACTCGAACTGAGCGCGCGACAGCCGCGAAAGAGCCGGGGCGGCCATCGAAACCAGGGGCAGGCGCAGCTCGGGAGTCAGGCGATGGACAATCGGCAGCACCTTCTCGACCTCACTGCAAAGAGCCGGTTCGGCGTGCTGGCCGAGCCGATCAAGCAGCGACCTGCGCATCGTTTCGTTCTCGTGGTCCAGAAGCAGAGCGAAGACGATCGCCCGCGCCCCGAATGGGTCATAAGCCAGCGACTTGAGCAGATCGGGCAACGAGGTCAGGATCGCCGAAGCGTAGGCGAGCTGCTCGGGCTCCACCGTGCCGATGCGATCGACTACCTGCGCGGCATTGAAGGCAAAGACACCCCGGCCGGGGCGCGCCTGTGGAGTGAGGGACCTACGCGACTCTGCCTCCGGCGCAACCGGCTCCGGCGTGGTCACGTGAACCTTGGAGAAGTCGCCGTCGAACGATGGGTCGATGCGACGGATCCGCTCGACGAGCGGCGGGTGGGTCGCGAGAACCCCCAGGAATCGGCCCATCGCGTCGCCGAAGAAGAGGTGGCTGGCCTCCTGAGCCTCGGGAGCGCGAACGCGGGAACCCTCCGCGAGAGCGCCGATCTTCTTGAGAGCACCGGCGATGCCGTCGGGATTGCGCGTGAACTGCACGGCCGACGCATCGGCCAGAAACTCCCGCTGCCGGCTCACGGCGGCCTTGATCAGGTTGCCGAAGAGGACGCCGACATAGCCCAGCACGTAGAGCGCCAGTCCGACCAGTGGCCAGGGATTGACGCCGCGCTTCTCGCCGTCGCGCCGCTGCTCATACTGGTACGAGCCGGCGGTCGAGCGAAAGATGATCCACCCGGTGATGCTGATCAGCAGGATCCCATAGAGCACGCCGATCAGCCGGATGTTGAGCCTCATGTCGCCGTTGAAGATGTGGCTGAACTCGTGGGCGATGACCCCCTGAAGTTCGTCGCGCGTGAGGTTCCGGATACAGCCGCGGGTCACGCCGATGACCGCGTCGCGGGGCGTGAAGCCGGCGGCGAAGGCATTGATCCCGTCTTCCTGCTCGAGCAGATACACCGGCGGCACCGGCGTTCCCGATGCGATAGCCATCTCCTCGACGACGTTCAAGATCTTGCGCTCGTCGGGGTCGGCCGTCTGATGCTGAAGCGGCCGGCCGCCCATCATCTCGGCCACGTTGTGGCCGCCGCTGGCCAGCGAGGCGATCCGGTACGCGCTTCCGCCGCCGATCAAGGTCAGGGTCAGAAGCGCGACCCCTCCGAAGAGCCCGGGGTCCCAGAGAGGGAAGCCCGTGTGCAACCTGGACGCATCGCGCGAACCCGAGAGGGCGAGCGCGCCCTCCAGGATGGCGTAAACCAGCAGGACGATCAGCACCACCGCGACGATGAAGTAGAAGACCAGGAGACCGGTCTTCCGCCGGGCGGATTCCTGGTGTTGGAAGAAGTCCATCAGAATGAAACCCGTGGCGCTTCGCGTTCCTTGGGCGACTCGGTCTCGAAGAGCTGTGCCGGGACAAAACCGACCATACCCGCGACCAGATTATTGGGGAATTTCTCGATCTCGGTGTTATAAGCGGTCACGGCGTCGTTGAACGCCTGGCGGGAAAACGCGACCTTGTTCTCGGTGGAGGTCAGCTCCTCCTGGAGCGCCAGCAGGTTCTGGTTGGCCTTGAGATCGGGATAAGCCTCGGAGAGCGCAAACAGCCGCCCGAGAGCACCTGAGAGCTGTGTTTCCGCCACGTTGAGGCCGGTCATCGCGGTCGGGTCTCCCGGGCTTATCGCCGCGCGCTGGCTGGCCGTGACGGCGGAATTTCGCGCATTGATCACGGCCTCGAGCGTCTCGCGCTCGTGCTTCATGTAGCCCTTGGCCGTCTCGACGAGATTGGGAATCAGATCGTAGCGCCGCTTGAGCTGAACGTCGATCTGACTGTACGCATTCTTGTAGCGGTTGCGGAGAGTGACCAGGCTGTTGTACAGCGCGATCATGAAGAGAACGAACAGCACGACCACGACGACCGGGATGATCAGAATCACGGCCAACGAGCTCAAGGCGAACAGCACGGGCATGAGGTTTCAACTCCCTGGGAAGAATCCGCAGCACACGACGACCCGCACCAGCCGCGGGTGGGAGGAACGGCTAATGGTTCACTGCAACAGTCGGAAGACCGATGCGTTGAGAGTGCGCGGCCGGCCAACGCTCGGCGACTTCTGCAAGTGCCCCCGGGCGGTCCTCGACGGCAACGATTGTGACCGCGGTTTGACACGAAGTCGAGACCTTTGGCTCAGATCATTCCGGATTCCGCCGCTCGAACAGGTCAGGACCACCGCACGAATCTTTTGATTGGAAGAACTCGATGGCGTGCCGCCGGGAATCCTGATAATATCCAGATGGAGCGCGGCTGCATATCGCGTCAACGGCAGTGCGTGGAAAGCTGCCGGTGTTCACTCGCATCGACCGCCGCTGGTTCCTCGTCTGGAACGGAGGGTGATGATGCCGCCTTTCTTGCCCCTCGCCGACAGCAATGGGAATCAAGACCGTGCACGAGCTCAGAACGAATTCCGGGCCAACCCGGATCCGGATGCGACGTACGAGCTGAGTGAGGAAGGCCGGGGCACGGCCCGGACCGAGATCATGGACGAAGACCGTTCGGCCCATTCCCCGGGGTCATCGAGCACGAACGCATGGCCGATCGGACCGGACGGAGAAGCGATACTCCCTGACTTCGCGGTTGCGGATTCGCTCTACGGCCCGGGATCGCCAAGTGCGGCCGGGGCGCTGGCGATCGTCGCGCCCCGGGGCCTCCTCGGCCATTACCGCATCGTCCGCCCGCTCGGACAAGGGAACATGGGGGTCGTGTTCCTGGCGCAGGACCTGACGCTCGATCGTGCAGTGGCGATCAAGGTCCTCGCGCCGGAGCGGGCTTTGAACCCCGATGCTCGTCTCCGTTTTATCCGCGAGGCGAAATCGGCCGCGGCGATCCATCACGAGAACGTCGTGCCCGTGTATGCCGTCGAACCAATCGGGCAAGCTGCCGTTCCTCGTGATGAAATTCGTCGAACGGGAAGTCGCTGGAGGAGAAGATCAAGAGCGAGGGCCCCCTCGCGCCGGCCGAGGTGATCCGGCTGGGGATCCAGATCGCCTCGGGTCTGGCCGCGGCGCATGCCCGGGGGCTCATTCACCGCGATATCAAGCCCAGCAACATCTTGCTCGACGGGCCTTCCGAGGAGGTCCGCATCAGCGATTTCGGGCTGGCGCGCGCTCTCGACGATGCCGGCATCACGCAGGAGGGAACCATCGCGGGGACACCGCTTTATATGGCCCCCGAGCAAGCGCGGGGTGAAGCGGTCAACCACAGGGCTGACCTTTACAGCTTGGGCAGCGTTCTCTACGCGGCATGCGTCGGCCGGCCTCCATTCCAGGGTGCCTCCACGATGGCCGTACTGCGCCGCGTCTGCGATGAGTCTCCCGGAGCGGTTCTTCAGGTCCGGCCGCAATTGCCCCCCGTCTTGTCCGACTTGATCGCCAAGCTGCACGCGCGGGATCCCGCCGACCGCGTGCAGACGGCGGCAGAGGTCGCGAGCATCCTCAAGTCGGTCGCGGAAAACCCCAAGCCATCGAGCGCCCACACGACCGAGCCGCTACAGTTCAAGGCAGCATCGGCCGGCCGCCGCAAGTCGCGCAGGCGATGGCTCGCCGCGTGGGTGCTGCTGTCGATACCGGCCGTGGCGCTGGGCTTCACCGAGGCTGCGGGCATCACCCACGTTTCGGAGCTCATGACCACCGTGCTCAATATCCGCACGCCCAGCGGAACGCTTGTGGTCGAGGTCGACGACCCCGGCGTCAGCGTGCTGGTCGAGGACGGAGGCGAACAACTCGTCATCACGGGAACGGGGTTCCACGAAGTGCGTCTTCGCCCCGGCCGCCACGCGGTACGGACGACCAAGGACGGCACCCCGGCGGTTGAAGAATCGGTGACCATCACCCAGGGCGGGAAGCAGGTGGTGAAGGTCACGCAATCAGGAGACCTCCTGGCGCGAAACGATTTCCCGAGCTCCCTGGCAACCCTGCGCGGCCACAGCCAAGGACTCAACGCCGTCGCCTTCAGGCCGCCGCAAGGCGATCGGATCGCAACGGCCAGCTACGATCGGACGGTGAAAATATGGGACCGATCGAGTCTCCACGTCATCGCTACACTGGGCCGCCACAAGGACGCCGTTTTCGGGCTGGCCTACTCGCCTGACGGCAAACTGCTGGCCACCTGCGGCTGGGATCGCGTCGTACGGCTCTGGAACGCCCAGACCGCCGAGCTGGTCGCGGAGTTGCCGGGACATGCGAACTGGGTCTGGTCGGTGGCCTTCTCGCCGGACGGCGCCACCCTCGCCTCGGCCGGCGCCGACCTCACCGTCAGGTTCTGGGACGTGGCCAAGCGCACGGAGCGGGCCTCGTTCTCGACGCACTCGATCGCCCGCAACCTCATCTACAGCCCGGACGGCAAGTTCCTCGTGACGGCCCACGATGCCCCCGAACGGCGCAATCTCATCGTCTGGAACGCCGCAACGCGCGAGCTCATCACTGTCCTCGAAGGGCATCCCGGCGGCGCCGTGTGCCTGGCATTCTCGCCCGACGGCAGCACGCTCGCTTCGGGCGGTTACGACCGTTCGGCCGCATTCTGGAATGTCGCATCCTGGACGCTCCGCCGCCGCCTCCTGGACCATGACTTCCCCGTGTACGCGGTAGCCTTCTCGCCCGACGGCCGGATCCTGGCCGCCGGCGAAGGCGACTATCGACACGTGGACCAGCCCGGGCAGGTCAAACTCTGGGATGTCTCCTCCGGACACAACCTGGCGACGCTCCGTGAACATCAGGGGGGCATCATCGGCGCGGCCTTCTCGCCCGATGACAAGACCCTGGCAACCGCATCCGCCGACTTCACGGCCAAGCTCTGGAATGTGCCCGCCAAACCGGGCACGAAGAGCCCGGCGAGGTAGGCTCGCGTCCGGGCTGCAACACGACACGCGGCCGCCTGGTCGCACCAATCACCGCGACTCGGGACTGTCGGAGCTCTTACCCACGCCCCAGCAACTCGCTGAGCTCGGAATGCCGAGATCCGAATGCCCGAAGAATTCGTGCACCGCGCGTCGCACGCCGGTCCAGGTGTAATCGTGACCGGCGAGCATCCCGCCGGGTCGGATCTTGGGCCACCACGCGCGGAGGTCGTTGACTACGGACTCGTAGGAGTGATTCGCGTCGAGGAAGACGAAATCGACCGAGGCGTCGGCAAAGATCGCCGCGGCGCCTACCGACGGCGCGATGATCGGCGTGACGATCTCGTTGAGGCCGCACAGAAAGACGTTGCGGACGAGCTCACTGGCAATCGAGCCCCACGCTGGCTCTGGGAGCGTGTCGCCACCAAGGCCGTGCTCGACTGCGAAGACGGCGATCGGCACGCCGCGGCGACGGACCTCGCTTCCGAGGAACGCAACCGACCGACCGTGCCAGCATCCAACCTCCACGAGGCGGGCACCCGGGCAAGCGGCATGCACGATCCGAGTGTAGAGGGCCTCGAAGTCGAACCATCCCGGGAGCTGGTGCCACGAACAAGCGACCGGAGCGGGTTCGGTCAGGTCAGCGACGAATGTCGCGGACTGGTGAAACGGGCCCTGCCCGGTGCTGGTCCGACCGACGTGCTGGACGAGCGAGGGCTGGGTTGTGTAGATCGGAATTCCCGCCTCGCTCGCATATCGGGCCAGATTGAGATCTTGGGGCCTGACCCAATTGTCCATACCGTGGCAGCGGAGATAGTCGGGAAACTCGGCCAACGCGCGGCCGGCGTAGAGCACGGCCTGATGACCGAAGTACGCGCCGGGGTCGAGCGTAACGCGGCCGCTGCCGGTGGCCTCGACGAAGGCCTCATGCCAGTAGAGGCTCAGGAGGTAGTCGCTCTGATTGCGCTCGATCTCGGCGATGACCCGCGTCAGGAAGGGCCGCCAACCGCGCGCGAAAACAACGTCGTCCTCGCAGAGCAAAAGACGGCGTTGGTGCCGAGCGTCAACGAGCGCGCCAGAAGTTCCATGAAGCGCGTTCACCGTGCGGCCGATCCGCCCAGTCGCGGAACTCGCCGGGCGACGGCAGGACGATCCGCAACTCGGGGTCGTCGCGGTAGCGGTCGAGGTACGACGCATCGAGCGACCCGACCAGAAGCGCGACTCGCCTCTCCTGGCCGAGGCTTTCGAGCGCCTGGTGAATGTAGGGCTCCGGCCGCGAGACGGTGACGAACGTGATGGGAATATCGGCGTCGGGGTCATTCATGGGGAGCGCCCTTGCTCGGGTTCGTCGTCGGGCAGAAGGGCGGTGCGATCCAGAGCACCGACGTCGACCAAGGTCCGCACGAGGCCCGCGGCCGTTCTGTCCCAGGTGAATTGCCGAGCGCGGCGGGCAGCCGCGTCACCGAGGCGCGCGGCCTCGTCACGGTTTCGATAGACCTGGCGCATCCGAGCGACCAGACTGTCTGGCTCGGGCACACCCCAATGGCCGAGGCCGACATACATGCCGTCGGCGGGCCGGTAGCGGAACTGGAGCGGATAACCGACCGTCTCGTCGAAGTACTCGCCGTGGCCGCTGAATGCGGTCGCGATCGCGGCACGGCCGCAAGCCATCGCCTGAAGCGGGAGAAATCCGAAGCCCTCGCCCCGACTGGCGCTGACATAAACCGTCAGAGACCGGTACCAATCGGCCAGCTCCCCGGTCGAGAGCGGAGTGCGAACAATCGTGACCCGCGGGTCGTTGACCGGCGGGAGATTGCAGTCGGGCCAGATCTTCACGCTCAGTGCGGCGTCCACCTCGTTGGGGAAGGCTGCGCGAAAGGCCGCGATCACGTCCTCGACCCCCTTACGCCGACCGCCGTGTGCCAGGCGGCCCGCGGTTCCGAAACGACAGACGTCAACCGGCGGCTCGCCCTGCGGTGCGTACTCGGTCGCGCTGATCCCGGGGGGAACGACGTAGAGGGGCACCACGACGCCATTGGCGCTGAAGACCTCAGCGCAAAAGCCGCTGGGGAGCACGACGGCACACGCCCGGTTCAAGCGATCGACGCATCCCGACGGCAGCTTGGTCGTTTCCCACATGGTGTAGGTGACGGCCCCCTTGCGCGGGTCCGGCTCGGCTGCGGGCGGCGCCAGGAGCAGTTCCCAGGGATCGCGCGAATGAGCGATCAGCCGCCCGCGGACTTGATCGGTCAACGGCAGAAACGCCTCCGTCGCAAAGATCGGCATGTATGCCACAGGCAGCCCGCGGGCGGCCAGGGCGCGGCCTAGCCAATCGGCGATCTGCCCGTAGCCCGTGTGGCTATCAATCTGCGAGCGGATCACGACGCGCTTCCCGGCCGGTCGAGCGCCATGCGTCACCCACGAGGCGAAGGGGTCGCGGTACTTACAGCCTATACACTGTACCTCGGATGCCCAGACGCCGCCCGAGGGCATTAGCCGGCACTGGGGAAAGCCGAGGAGCGGGTGCGGCTCAGACCAGTCGCGAAGACCGCAAGGGATGTCATCGAGTCCGGCGTGCATGAGCCCTCCGCACGGTTCGCCGCGCTCATTTCTCAGCCCGATAACAGCCGCCAGTAGCCCATCGCGGCGCTCTCCTCGGCGATCCAGTAATGAGCGACTCCCTCGTCGTCGAGTCGTCCAGGCAAGATCCATTCCGAACCCCCCGTTGGGAAATCGATCGGATGGCCAGCACCGCTGGTCACCCAGACCCCGATCCAGAAGGTAACCGGCGCGACGGCGGCCGGCGCTGACTCGTCGAGCAGACACGAAAGGTCGAAGTCCTGGAACCACCCTGGCGGGCGCCGGCAGTTGACGGCGACGAAGGTCCGCGCGGCGCGTCTCGACGATCTGCGCAAACGCTTGCGTCCGCGGATCGCCGGGCGTCTCCCAACCCCAGCCGACGGAGATCGTCCGTGCGCGGGGCGGAGCGAGGTCTGTTCCGGTCGAGAGGATGTCCGCGGGCGGCCGCGCGGCGGTGCCGCGAAACCGATCGAAGCGTTGCCCGCCGGGCGCGGCGGGTGGGGCCGTGAACGCATCGACATAGCCGTAGCCCGGGACGGGGCCGTAAGGGAATCCGCCGCAACCGTCGACATCTCCGTAAGGCGGAAGTTGGGTGTAAGGGAACCCGCCGTAACCGTGGACATCGCGGTAAGGCCGGGCTGGCGCGTAAGGGAATCCGCCGTAACCGTAGAAGTCTCGGTAAGGCCGGCCCTTCTGCTCTCCGCCGTCGATTTCTGCGGAAGGCGACCACGTGCACGAAGGCTCGGGCGCGGCTGATTCGTCCTCCCGTCGCTTCATCCCCAGGCGGATGTTCAGCGAGCGCAAGTCATGGACCGCGCGAAGGGTGCCGCCGGCCGCGACGACGAGCCGGCCAACCTGGAAAGCGCACGAAAGACTTGCATCGACGTCGAAGCATGCTTTCACGCCCACGGGCTCGCGCCGGGGAATCGCCCGAGCGGAAAGAAGCCGCCCGACAGCGAACCGATCCAGCTCGGGCTCGAGCGGCCGGTCGCACGGCTGCGCCAGGCGATGCACGACCAGCCCGTCCGCCGGCGCGGTCGATTCGACGACTTCCACCAACTCTCCTTTGCCGCCCCCGTGGGCCGCCTTGAACGTACGGGGGGTGGGATAAGGACGGGCCGTCGCTCCCGGGGCAAAGGAGCCGCTCCAGAATTCGACAAGTCCCGCCGCGCTACGCGGAGTGAGGACGTAAGACGTGTATTTCCAGGCGTTCGGCAGGTCCATCACGGTCTCCGGCCCCGAAATCGACCCGCCCGAGCGATCCCGTTTGCCAAGAGCGCGATTCGGTCTGGCACACCGAGCGCCGGCGTCGGCGCGGACTCGATCCCCGACAAGGCCTCATCAGGCGATTCTTGTATGGCGAGAATCGCCCCGTCTCGTCATCTCGCCAGATCAAGAAGAGTAGCATAAGGAAGACTCGGACTCCAGATCAAGGACCGAAAACGCCGTAAACGAATGCCTATATGCGACGTGCCTTTCTGCGCGCGTTCCCCGGATCGAGACCGTAAATCGAATCGGCACGACTCGCCTTGCCGCTGCGAGGAATGGGGAATCTCCCCATCGGCGATGTTCCATACCCACCACAGACAACCGCGCGCGGCATCTCTATAATGACAATCGGTTTCAAGTCACGAGCGAGTCGGGCGTCCGCAGCCATCGTTGCGGATTGGCGATTTCTCCTCGTGGCGGCGAGCCGGCCCAGGGCCACCTGGGTCGGAACTGAACCGGGCGCCAGGCCGGCTGGACTGGCGAATCGTCCTCCAAATCGGAGAGACCGGCATGTGTCTCGGCGTACCAGGCAAAGTCATCGAAACTTACGAAGAACACGATGTCCTGATGGGGAGAGTCGATTTCGGCGGCGTTTTCAAGCGCGTCTGCCTGGCACATACGCCGGACGCCCTGGCAGGGCAATACGTGATCGTGCACGTCGGTTTCGCCCTTCAAGTGATCGACGAGTCCGAAGCCATGCATGTCCTTACCTTTCTTGATCGAATGAATGAGCTCGGGGAGCTGCGAATGGCCGAAAACTGACGCAGCCCCAGGCACTTGCGCCTGGGGCCTCCGATTGTCACGCCTGCGATAGCAAGTTGTTTGGATAAGTAGGGTTCGTGGCGCGCGAGGGGAATCGCCCATGAAATACCAGGACGAATATCGCGATCCGGCCGCCGCCAGAAAAATGCAAGAGGCGATTCGCGCGGTCACGACGCGCCCGTGGACGATCATGGAAGTCTGCGGCGGCCAGACTCACACGATCGTCAAATATGGGATCGACGAGCTGCTCCCGCCCGAGGTGGAGCTGGTTCACGGGCCGGGCTGTCCGGTTTGCGTCACTCCGCTCGAATTGATTGACAAGGCCATCGAGATCGCCGCGCGCCCGGACGTGATTTTCTGCTCGTTCGGCGACATGCTCCGCGTGCCTGGCAGCCGCCGCGACCTGTTTGCGGTCAAGGCGTGCGGCGGCGATGTGCGAATCGTCTATTCGCCGCTGGATTGTCTGAGGATCGCCGAGCAAAACCCGGAGCGCACCGTGGTCTTCTTCGCGGTCGGCTTCGAAACCACCGCTCCGGCAAACGCCATGGCCGTCTGGCAAGCAGCGCGGCGAGAAATCGGCAACTTTGCCGTGCTCGTCTCACACGTGCTCGTCCCTCCGGCCATGACCGCGATCCTGGATTCGCCCGGAAACCGCGTGCAAGGGTTCCTCGCCGCGGGTCACGTGTGCACCGTGATGGGCTACGAAGAGTATGAAGCTCTCGCAGAACGATTCCAGATTCCGATCGTGGTAACCGGCTTTGAGCCCCTCGATTTGCTCGAAGGCGTTTTCCGCTGCGTGTCCATGCTCGAAAGGGGCAAGATTGGCGTGGAAAACCAGTATTCCCGCGCAGTGCGCCGCGAAGGAAACGCCAGGGCACTCGACCTGATCACCGACGTCTTCGAGGTCACCGACCGGAAGTGGCGCGGCATCGGCACAATCAAGGGGAGCGGCTACCGGCTGCGAGCGAAATACCGGGCGTTTGACGCCGAGCGTCGTTTCGCCGTCGAGGCTTTGACGGTGTCGGAATCGAACGCCTGCATCAGCGGATTGATTCTGCAGGGACTCAAAAAGCCGCACCAATGCCCGGCCTTCGGCAAGACCTGCGTGCCCGAGCATCCCCTGGGCGCGACGATGGTCTCATCCGAGGGAGCGTGCGCAGCCTATTACAATTATGGCCGCTACCGCCAGCAAATGCTCGAGCCAGAGAAGCTTCTGCCGGTTTGATCGAGGAGGCCGCAACGTGGCCGACACAGGCGACTTCGCCCGCATGACGTGCCCGATCCCACTTTCCGATCACGAGCATGTATCGCTCGGGCACGGGAGCGGTGGGAAATTGACCGCCGATCTGATCGCGCGGCTCTTCCTGCCGGAGCTGGGCAACGATGTGCTCTGCGCGCTCGAGGATCAGGCGACGGTCAGCCTGCACGATCACTCCGCGGTCCGCAACGGCACCAAGCTGCCGAGGCTGGCGTTCACAACCGATTCATTCGTCGTCCGCCCGCTCTTCTTTCCCGGCGGCGATATCGGCAAGCTAGCGGTGCACGGCACCGTCAACGACCTCGCCGTCGGCGGCGCCACGCCGATGTTTCTCGCCGCCGCGTTCATCCTGGAAGAAGGGCTGCCGATGTCCGACCTGAGGCGAATCGTCGCCTCGATGCGCCAGGCGTGCGACGAAGCCGACATCCTGCTCGTGACGGGCGACACCAAGGTCGTGGACCGCGGCAAGGGAGACCAGATCTTCATCACCACTTCGGGGATCGGCCTGGTGCCGGAGGGCCGGCGGCTCTCGATTCGCAACGCGCGGGCTGGCGATCGAATTCTGGTTTCCGGCACCATCGGCGACCACGGCATCACGATCGTGTCGCTGCGCGATGGGATCGGGTTCGAAACCGAGCTCGAGAGCGATACGGCCCCGCTCCACGATCTGACGCGAGTGATGCTGGAAGCGTGTCCAGAAATACGCTGCATGCGCGACCCCACCCGCGGCGGTCTTTCCAGTGCCTTGAACGAGCTGGCCACGGCCTCGAATGTGGGAGTGAAGCTCGACGAGGCCGCGATTCCGATCCGCCACGACGTGCACGCGGCATGTGAAATGCTGGGGCTTGATCCGTTGTACGTCGCGAACGAAGGGAAGCTGATCGCGGTCGTCCCCGAGGAGGATTGCCAGCGGCTGCTCGACACGATGCGCGGTCATCCCCGGGGACGAGACTCAGCGGTCATCGGCCGGGTCGTCGATGCGCACGCAGGAATGGTCACGATGCGTTCTTTGATCGGGGGCGAGCGTGTCGTGACCATGCTGGCCGGAGAACAGCTCCCGCGCATCTGCTGAGGGTCGCGATCACTGGCTTGCCGGCATCATACAGAAGAAAGTTGCAGTGCGGAATTCGATTCGAGTTACCAACCACCAAGAAGGGAGAGAAGCCGATGGTTGCCATCCAGGCGAAACGCCAGCCCGACGTCAAGGAAATCCACATCGTGTGGATGACGACCGGTCTGGGTTGCGACGGTGATTCGGTCTCGATCACCGCGGCGACTCAGCCTAGCATCGAAGACGTCGTCATGGGCGCGATACCGGGATTGCCGAAAGTCCACCTTCACAATCCCGTGCTGGCCTACGAGGTGGGCGACGACTTCATGAAGTACTGGTACATGGCCGAACGCGGCGAGCTCGATCCCTTCGTTCTGGTCGTCGAGGGCTCCATCCCCAACGAGAAGATCAAGGACGAAGGCTACTGGGCCGCGATGGGCACCAATCCGGACACCGGCCAGCCGATCACGACCAACGAATGGATCGACCGGCTCGCGCCCAAAGCACTCGCCATCGTCTGTGCGGGGACCTGCGCGACCTACGGAGGCATTCACGCGATGGCCGGCAATCCAACCGGCTGCATGGGGCTGGCCGACTACCTGGGCTGGAACTGGAAGTCCAGGGCGGGACTGCCGATCGTCAACGTGCCGGGATGTCCGGTGCAGCCCGACAATTTCATGGAGACGCTGCTTTATCTCTTGTATCAAGTCGCGGGCCTCGCCCCGATGATCCCGCTCGATGACGCCCTGCGGCCGAAGTGGCTGTTCGAGAAGACAGTGCACGAAGGCTGCGACCGGGCCGGCTACTACGAGCAGGGCGACTTCGCCGAGGAATACGGCTCGGCCAAATGCATCGTCAAGCTCGGTTGCTGGGGCCCGGTCGTGAATTGCAACGTGCCCAAGCGCGGCTGGATGGCCGGCATCGGCGGCTGTCCCAACGTGGGCGGGATCTGCATCGGCTGCACGATGCCCGGCTTTCCCGACAAGTTCATGCCGTTCATGGATGAACCGCCCGGCGGCAAGGTTTCCACGGCCGCGGCGTCGGTCCTCGGCCGGGCGATCGCGGCACTGCGGAAACTGACCAATGACACGCTCAACAAGGAACCCAAGTGGCGTCACGCTCGGAAAGAGCTGACGACTGGATATGCCGCCAAGTACTGAAACCGGTTCGAGTGCAGGCTGATGTCCGCTCGTCTTTATCGTCGAGAGCCCCCAAGCGAGCGCAACCCAACAGGAGAAAGAATCATGTCGACCGCAGTGCTCACCGAGTCCAAGACCAAGGCCAGATCCGCCAAGCTGGTCGAAATGAACTGGGACCCGATCACGCGAATCGTCGGCAGCCTGAGGATCTTCACCAAGATTGACTTCGAGAACCGCCAGGTTGTTGAATGCCACAGCACGTCGTCGATCTTTCGCGGGTACAGCATCTTCATGAAGGGGAAGGACCCGCGCGACGCCCATTTCATCACCAGCCGCATCTGCGGCATCTGCGGCGACAACCATGCAACTTGCGCCACGTATGCCCAGAACATGGCCTTCGGCGTGCGGCCGCCGGCACTCGGCGAATGGATCATCAACCTGGGCGAGGCCGCGGAATATATGTTCGATCACAACATCTTCCAGGACAACCTGGTCGGGGTGGATTTCTGCGAGACGATGGTCAAGGAGACCAACCCCGCCGTGCTCGCCAAGGCCGAAAAAACCGCCGCGCCGAACGCCAAGATCCACGGCTACAGGACGATCGCCGACATCATGCGCGCGCTCAATCCGTTTTCCGGGGACTTCTATCGCGAGACCCTCCATGTGAGCCGCTACACCCGCGAGATGTTCTGCCTCATGGAGGGCCGGCACGTCCATCCTTCGACCTTGTACCCCGGCGGCGTGGGGACCGTGCCGACCGTGCAGCTATTTACCGACTACATCACCCGGCTGATGCGGTACGTCGAGTTCATGAAAAAGTGCGTACCGCTGCACGATGACCTCTTCAACTTCTGGTATGAAGCGCTCCCGGGATACGAAGAGGTCGGCCGGCGCCGCATCCTGCTCGGCTGCTGGGGATCGTTCAATGACCCCGACGTGTGCGACTACACTTATGCGAACATGAACCAGTGGGGCAACGCAATGTATGTCACGCCGGGCGTGGTCATCGACGGCAAGCTCGTGACCACCAACCTCGTCGACATCAACCTGGGCATCCGCATTCTCCTGGGAAGCTCGTTCTACGACGACTGGGAGAACGAGGAGATGTTCGTCAAGGAAGATCCGCTGGGCAACAAGGTCGACCGGCGTCACCCCTGGAATCAGACGACGATTCCGCGCCCGCAAGAGCGAGACTTCGGCGGCAAGTACACCTGGGTCATGTCGCCGCGCTGGCTTGACAAGAGGACCGGCGATCATCTGGCGCTCGATACCGGCGGCGGTCCGATCGCGCGGTTCTGGGCCACCGCTCTGGCAGGCAAGGTGGATATCGGGTACGTGAAGGCCACCGGGCAGAGCGTCAAGATCTACCTGCCCAAAACGGTCTCGCTGCCGGAAGTCGAATTCGAGTGGAAAATCCCCAAGTGGAGCAACGCCATCGAGCGCGACCGGGCGCGTACCTATTTCCAGGCATACGCCGCGGGCTGCGCGTTGTACTTCGTCGAACAGGCACTCAAGGAGCTGCACGCGGGCCGGACGAGGACCTGGACCGAGTTCCAGGTGCCCGACGCGGCCATCGGCTGCGGATTTCACGAAGCGGTGCGTGGCGTGCTTTCACACCACGTGGTCATTCGGGACGGCAAGATCGCCAACTATCACCCCTATCCGCCCACTCCCTGGAACGCTAACCCGCGCGACGTTTACGGCACGCCCGGCCCATACGAGGACGCCGTCCAGGGAACGCCCATTTTCGAGGAAAACGGACCGGACAACTTCAAAGGCATCGACATCATGAGGGCCGTCCGCAGCTTCGACCCGTGCTTGCCCTGCGGCGTGCACATGTACCTGGGCGACGGCAAGAAACTGGAAGTTCGCCACCAACCGATGTTCGGCGTCCAGTCGTGAGGAGAACGCAATGGCGAATCACGGTCAACTGCAAAACGGTGCACGGCGAATCGAGGAGCTCGTAGGCAAGTTCGAGGCGGCCGCCGATCGCAATCTGCCGCCGCCGCCGCCGAGTTGGTCGAATGGTTGCTCCACCTGCACGGCACCGCCCTGGAGCGGATGATCGAGATCGTCGAGCGCACCGGCGCGGACGGAACGGACATCGTGAGCCGCTTGGGCCGCGACGACCTGGTCGCCCAGCTTCTCATGCTCCACGGATTGCATCCCGTGGACCTCGAGACACGAGTGACCGAGGCGCTCGCCAAGGTGCGGCCTTATCTCAAGTCGCACGGCGGCGACGTCGAGTTGCTCGGTCTGGTCGATGGCGTCGTGCGTTTGCGGCTGCAAGGCAGTTGCAGCGGCTGCCCGTCGTCGGCATTGACGCTGCGCAACGCGATCGAGGAAGCCGTCTACCGGGCCGCTTCCGACATTACCGGACTGGAAGTCCTGGGCGTCGTGGAAGAACCGCCGGCGAGCGGGTTCGTGCCGTTGGAAACGATCGGCTTCAAGGAACAGCTCGGGCGAGTTTCGTGACCTGGGGTCGGCTCGCGAGAGTCTGTCGAGCGAACATGACTGCACCCGAAGCGACTCTGAATCGTTCTTTCGCCACGCTTCGCCGCTTTGCCCGGCGTCCCGAGCCGGTCGAGCGCTGCGAGATCTGCGGCAAATCTCTGGCGACGGGCCACGCCCACCTGATCGAGCCGCGATCCCGGCGAATCGCGTGCGCTTGCGATGCGTGCGCAATCGTGTCGTCCGTCCAGGCGGACGCCAAGTATCGACGAATTCCCAAACGTGTTATCTATCTACCCGATTTCCGCTTGAGCGACGCCCAGTGGGACAGCTTGCTCATTCCCATCAACATCGCGTTCTTTTACCACAGCACCCCGCAGTCGCGCATGATCGCCCTGTATCCCAGCCCCGCCGGAGCCACCGAATCGCTGCTCGATCTCTCCGGCTGGAGCGACATCGTCGCCAAAAACCCGATCGTCGCCACGATGGAAGGCGATGTGGAGGCGCTCCTGGTCAATAGGCTCCGGAGTGGCCAGTCGGTGGCACGCGAATGCGAACACTTTATCGCGCCGATCGACGAATGCTTCAAACTGGTCGGTCTGATCCGCTCCGGCTGGCGCGGTCTATCGGGCGGGGCAGACGTCTGGCAGGAGATCGGACGGTTCTTCCAATGCCTGCGGGATCGATCGCAGGTTGCCGGCGATTCCGCCCTTTCAACGGTGGCCCAGTCATGAGCCTGACAAACGAGGCGCAAGGACGGATTTCGACCATGGCCGAGCTCAACTTCACGATCGAAGGAGTCGAGCCGCAACGTTTTGCCATTGCGCCGGCGCTCACGTTCAAGCTGCGCGTATCGAACACTGACACAACTCAGCAAGTGCACAACGTCCTGCTTCAGAGTCAAATTCAGATCGAATCGACGCGGCGGCGATACAACCGGCGCGAGCAGGAGAGACTGGTTGATCTCTTCGGAGTGCCGCCATGTTGGAGCCAGACCTTACGGCCCATGCTCTGGACGCACGCCGGCGCCACGGTGCCGCCGTTCCTGGGCAGCACGGTTGCCGACCTGCACGTTCCCTGCACGTTCGACTTCAATGTGGCGGCCACAAAATACTTTGCCGGCCTGGAAGATGGTGACGTTCCGCTCGCCTTCCTGTTCAGCGGCTCGATCTTCTACGCGGATGACGATGGAAATCTCAAGGTGGCACGGATCGCCTGGGAGAAGGAAGCAAGGTACCGCCTCCCCGTAGGGGTCTGGAGGCAGATGATGGAACACTATTATCCCAATACGGCCTGGCTCTGTCTCGAGCGCGAAGTTTTCGAGCGGCTTTTTGAATACAAATGCGTTCGAGGTGCCCCGACCTGGGAACAGGCTATCGGTGAGCTGCTGGCGCTCGCGGATCGACCGGCGGCGCCCCTTCCACGACACCCAAGCGAGGCAACGGCATGAACTGGGACCGCGTCAAGAAAATCGCCGACGCCGTGCTGTACGAAGGTTATATCCTGTACCCGTACCGAGCGTCGTCCGTGAAGAATCAGCAGCGCTTCAACTTCGGGGTGCCTATTCGCTTGCCTCGACCCACACGATCCTGGGCGCACGCGGCGGGCAGTTCGTGTCGCTCTTCGAGCCCGGTGATGCGTGTGCCAATCACGCCGCACTCTGCCAGAACGTCGCGACCTGGCCGGTCCTGGTCGGTGAGGAGGGGACGCGCGACATGATGCTCTCGTCGCCGATCATCTTGTATGACTATCCCCAGGTCGCGGCCGAAAGCAGCTTCGATTTCTGCGACGGGACCGAAATCGATGAGATGCTCGCATTGCGGGTGATGACCCTTACCGATCGAGAGAAGCGTTTGATGCGAAGCCTGGATGTGCGCGGCGGCGAGATTCTCCAGCGGACCGAATCGCTCCCAGAGGAGCATTGGAGGAAATTGCACGGGGCGATCCGCGGATTGAAACCGATCGGCAACAGCCGGAGCTAAATCGCGAAATGAACGAAAGTGATTGGAGCAACCTGGAGAACCGGCCCGCGCTCGAGAGCGTGCGACTTTTTGGAGTCGAGCTGCGCAAGGGCGACCGGGTTCGCCTGTGGCCGAAACAGCAAGCCGACGTTCTGGACATGGCACTGGCGGGGAAGGTCGCCACGATCGAGGCGATCGAACAGGACTACGATGACAAGATCCACCTGGCCGTGATCGTGGACGACGATCCGGGCCGAGACCTGGGCTTCCTGCGGCAGCCGGGACATCGCTTCTTCTATTCGCTCGAAGAAGTGGAACCGATGAGCCTACCCGACAATCAACCCGAGGAGTGACCCGACCGCGGCATTGGACCCACCGGCAATGACGTTGCGGGAAATAACAACATGGCGGCAAGCGGCAACATCCTGATCGCCGGCATCGGCAACATCTTTCTCGGGGATGACGGCTTCGGCAGCGACGTCGTGCGCCGATTGGCGGAACGGCCGCTCCCGGACGGGGTCCGCGTCGTCGATTTCGGCATCCGCGGACTGGACCTGGCGTATGCGCTCTCTGATGGCTACGACCTGATGATCCTCATTGATGCAACGTCTCAGGGCGGGCCGGCCGGCACCCTCTACACGTTCGAGCCCGACCTTTCTAACCTGCCCGACCAGGACGACGCGAGCGCAGGCATGGTCGATGGGCACAGGATGGACCCGATCAACTTGCTGCGACTGGCCCGGCGAATCGGAGAACCATGCCCGCGAATTCTGCTGGTCGGCTGCGAGCCCGCCGACTTCGGCGGCGAAGAAGGACGCATGGAGCTGAGCCAACCGGTTCAGTCGGCAGTGACCGAGGCATGCACGCTGGTTGAGTCGCTGGTCGCGGACTTTCTTCAGGAAACAACGTCGATTTCGTCGGTCGGCCGTATTGTAGCGGCCGAATGATGTGCGTGATGAACGAGCCGTTCGAAAGTCAGGAGCAAGGTCATGCTGGAAGAAGGCAACTCGCACGATAATGAACTGGTTTCGCTGGTGCGCGGCATCTCGATGATCATTCTGGGCGCGGGATTGGTACTGTCCAATCCCAGCGTGCGCCGCTTTCTGATGAGCCAACTGGCTGGCCGGCTGTCCCAACCGGAAGACTCCCTGCAAGGACTCGCCGGCGTCTTGCCCGACCTGGAGCGTTACATGAAAATGCGAGCCATGTGACGAGCAACCATGAGCGTCAATTACAAGCTGGATGCCAGGCAGAGCCGCTTCGTCGTGAAAGTGCGCGCTACCGGTTTACTCGGATCGCTGGGACACAATCCGACGATCGCCATCCGCAGATTCTCCGGCTGGCTAAACCTCGATCCGGTAGAGAGCGCGAGCGGCTCGTTTCAGATGATCGTGGCCGCAGACTCCTTGGAAGTGATGGACGACATCACCAAGAAGGACCGGCAGGAGATCGAGCGGCAGGTGCAGGCCGAGGTGCTGGAAACTCGCCACTTTCCCGAGATCCGGTTCGAGAGTCGTGAGATCTCGGCCGAGAAGGAGGGTGACGATCTCTTTCAACTCCAGATCGCCGGCGACCTGTCGCTGCACGGCGTGACCAGAAACAAGCGCATCGATGCGCGCCTCCGGGTGCGTGCCGATCTGGTACGGGTCACCGGCAGCTTCACCTTGTTACAATCAGATTACAAGATCAAGCGCGTCACGGCTCTGGCCGGCGCCCTGACGGTCAAAGACGAGCTGGCGTTCGAATTTGAGATCACTGGCGTCAAGGAAGAGTCTTGAGTCGTAAATGCACGAGCTGTCGATCGCTTTGGCCATCCTTGATGCGGCATCCGAAGAAGCCGACCGCCGGGGCGGCGTTCTGGTCGATGCGATTCATGTGAGAATCGGTCCCTTATCCGGTGTCGTCAAGGAGGCACTGCTGTCGGCGTATGAGCTGGCCCGGGAGATTTCTCCGCTCGCCGGATGCCAGTTGGTCGTCGAGGATGTTCCAGTCGTCGTATACTGCGATCGTTGCACAATGGAGCGGCCCATCGAGTCAATCCAGTGTTTCCGTTGCTCGTACTGCGGCTCGCCGTCGGCCAAAGTGGTCAGCGGCCGCGAGATCGAGATCACAGCCCTGGAAATTCAAGAATGACCCATCAGACGCGACTGGTTCAAGTCCGGTCCAACATCCTGCGGAAAAACGATGTGATTGCCCGCTCGTTGCGCCAGCGATTTCACGAGAGCGGCGTTTTCGTGGTGAGCCTGGTCTCCAGCCCCGGCGCCGGCAAAACCATGTTCCTCGAGCAGACCTTGAAGCTGCTGCGGGAGCGAAACCGCGTCGCCGCCCTGGTCGGCGACCTCGCGACGGAAAACGACGCTCGCAGGCTGTCGCGGTCCGAGGTCCCCATCAAGCAGATCACCACCGGCACAGTTTGCCATCTCGAAGCCGAAATGGTGGAATCGGCTTTGGCGGGCTGGTGTATCGATGAGCTCGACTATCTGTTCATCGAAAACGTCGGCAACCTGGTCTGTCCCGCCAGCTACGACCTGGGCGAAGACCTGCGATTGGTGCTGTTTTCCGTCACCGAGGGTGAAGATAAGCCCAGGAAGTACCCCCCAATCTTCAACACGGCCGACGTCGCGGTGATTACCAAGATGGATCTCGCCCTTGCGGTGGAGTTCGATCTGGCGGCCGCGCGCGAAAGCATCCAGTCGGTCCGTCCCGGCATGCAGACTCTCGAGCTCTCGGCGAAGACCGGAGACGGAATGGACAAATGGTTCGAGCTGCTGGCTTCGCGCAGGAGCGAACTGAACAAACAAAGCGCTTCCGCGGACGCAACTACGCGATTCGCCCTTCCGGCGATCCGCGACGGCGGCATTTCAAGCTTGTCGCGGGCACCCGAAGCCTAAGGATCTGGGCCGAAATAAATTACCGGGAGAGTCGTCTTTCGCGGAGCGAAAGGCGACACTTATTGTTCGCGCAGCGCCAACGCGGCGTAGGCGCAACCAACAGATCGGGGGACAGAGCCCCCTCCTACAGCGGCGCAGCAGCACGTGCTTTTGTAGGAGCCGGCTCTGTCCGGCGATCCCAGGATACGCGCATCGTGCGGAGATGTTTGCGACGAAGAATCTAATGCCAGTTGCGGCGACCGGTTCATGACACCCAGCGGCTTCGTTCGACCCAGAGCGTCGCGCGGCGGAGCAATTCGTTGCCGTTGTACAGATGAAGCTTCGCCTTGATGTTCTCGCAGTAACGGTCGATGGTCTTGGGACTAACCTGCATCTGGGAAGCAATCTGGCGCGTGGTCAAGCCACGACCTCACGGACGGCTGACGCCGTCATCCGTCCCACGCCCGGCTCGTCGTTCGACTTTTCCTCGAGCATGGTTCGGTGCCTATCGAAACGCTCCTCGGCGGGAACCACCCAGCGGCGATCCTCGCTCGGAGGCAGCGTGACTAGAACGGTCCTGGCTCACTCCCACTGCACTGGTCGCACGACGAAGACTCCGGGTGCGCTCTTATTCTACTTTGGCCAGAGACGGTTCAGAATGCCCTGGTTCGGGAAATGCCGACTACGCCCCGCCGCTCCAGCCATGCAACGGGGGTGATTTCAGGCGACGCGACCAGGCACAAGATCAACGGATGATCTTCAGGCTCGGAATTGCTTGCTCAAGCTCGAAATCGCCGGCGTCGGCCAAGCCAACGGACCAAATCAGTGAGGAGAAGCTCCCCCTCTTCTCACCGCTCGCTTGACATCCTTTCGTCTCAAATGTACTATTTTAGTAGTACAATAGAACAAAGAGCGCCATCCATCGGTTTCGGCTCATGGGCCCATCATTTTGGCCCACGGGCCAAATCTTCGATCGAGAACTTCCTTGAGGGCTTCATCCCGGAATCATTGAAAGGGCAAAGGATCATTGATGGGCAACCTCACCGAATCCTCCCCGTGCGTCGACGCTCACGTTGCGGCTATCGCGACCGCGACGCGCAGCGGGCCGCCTCGGCCCCGTTTCCTGTACATCGACAACCTGCGCATCCTGCTGACCGGGCTCGTGGTCATCCACCACGCCGCGGTGACCTACAGTGACATCCCGATGTGGTACTACACCGAGCCGGCGAAAGACCGCTCGAGCGTGGCCCTGGACGCGCTGCTGATCCTCGACCAGACGTTCTTCATGGGCTTCTTCTTCCTGATCTCGGGCTATTTCGTCCCGACATCGTACGACCACAAAGGGGGCCGAGCGTTCCTCCAGGACCGGCTCGTACGGCTGGGCATCCCGCTCGCGGTGTTCGCGGTCCTGCTGGGCCCGATCCTGGTTGCCGGCTTCTATGCTCTCGCGCGGGCCGAGGCTGCGGCGAAGGGAGCCGACCTGTCCTACTGGTCCTTCTACTTGAGCTCAATGAGTCCGGGCCCGCTATGGTTCGTCGAGGTTCTGCTGCTGTTCTGCGCGCTCTACGTGCTGGCTCGCCGATTCTGGACTGGGCCCGTCCCCGCTCCGCCGATCGAGGTGGCGCGAGTCCGACCGCCGGTGGAATTCATGGTCGCGATCCTCGGCTACTCGCTGACGCTCGCGGTGCTGACGTCCCTCTGGCGGATGGTTGTGCCCGTCGGGCAATTCTGGCCGATCGTGGGCCTGCCCACGCCCGCCTACCTGCCGCAGTACGCGAGCCTCTTCGTCGTCGGACTGGTCGCTTGCCGGCGCGGCTGGGTGCAGGCCCTGCCCGTCTCGGCCGGCTGGTTCGGGCTCACGCAGGCCCTGTTTGCGACAGTGGCTGTGGTGCCTATCGCTTTCTGGGCCAGGAGTGCCTTCGCGGCGAGCATCCGCACCTGGGGGTCGATCCTGTATGCGACCTGGGACTCGCTTTTCGCCGTCGGCGTGATCGTGGCTTTGCTCGTGCTGTTTCGCCAGAAGCTCAACCGCCAAGGAACGCTCGCGTCGGTCATGTCCCAGCTCGCCTATACCGTCTACATCATCCACCCACTGGTACTCGTCGCCTTGGGCTACGCCTTCCGGTGGCTGCACGCGATTGCCGTGGTGAAATTCGCCCTCATTGCCGTCCTCGGGATCCCGCTCTGCTGGGCGTCGGCCTACCTTGTCCGTGCCCTCCCTTATGCCAAGCGAGTCCTCTAAAACTCTCCTGTTCGCACCAAACGCTTGACATCAGGCACCCGATTTGTACTATTTCAATATGACAAAAGGACAATGATCGACTTTTATCCGTTTCTTACACTTCAAGACCATGTTCGCGATCGACGTGAACGACCCGACGCCGTTGTATGCTCAGCTCGAGCGGGCAATCCGCGTGGCGATGGCGACAGGGCGGCTGAACGTGGGAGACAAGCTGCCGACGGTGCGTCAGCTCGCGGTGGATTTGAAGCTAAATGCGAACACGGTGGCGAAGGTCTATGGAGAACTTGAGCGTTCCGGCGTGCTCGAGACGCGCCGGGGGGTGGGCACGTTCGTCCGGAAGGACGGGGCGCGTGGTTCCTCCAAGCCGGATGGGGAGCGGCTGCTTGTGGCGCTCGCGGATCGATTCCTGGCCGGTGCCGCCACCCTGGGATTCTCGGCGGATGAAGCGATCAACTTCCTCAAAGTGCATTGGATCGACATGAAACGGGAGCAGTCCGATGGCTAACCTGACGAGCAGCGCAGAGGGTCGGAAGGGTCGTCGCGGTGGGATCGATCCACCGCGCTTCAACATCATCTCGTTCCTCCTGCTGATGGCCGGCATCGGCCCGGGGTTCGGGATTGGCCTGTTGTCGAATAATCCGTGGGCGATCGCCGTGGGGTTGATCCTGGGATGCGTCGCGGCGGCGGCGCCCCAGATCGCACAGCAGTGGGAGCGGGCGGTCGTCTTGCGTCTGGGCAAGTACACTGGCCTGCGCGGGCCGGGGCTATTCTGGATCATCCCGGGCATCGACAAGGTCACTTCCTGGATCGATCAGCGGATCATCACCACGAGTTTCGCCGCCGAGGAGACGCTGACTGCGGACACCGTGCCGGTGAACGTCGACGCCGTACTTTTCTGGATGGTCTACGACCCCGAGAAGGCGGCGCTGGAGGTCCAGGACTACAACGTCGCGGTCAGTTGGGCGGCGCAGACGGCGCTCCGCGATATCATCGGCCGCACGCCGCTTACCGTGCTCCTGCGCGGTCGCGAGCAGATCGAGGCGCAGCTCCAGAAGCTCATCGACGAGCGGTCCAACCCCTGGGGCGTCACGGTCCAGTCCGTCGAGATGCGCGACGTGGTCATCCCCGAGTCGCTGCAGGACGCCATGTCGCGCGAGGCCCAGGCCGCCAGAGAGAAGGAGGCGCGCATCATCCTCGGCCAGGCCGAGGTCGAGATCGCCCACCTCTTCGCCCTGGCCGCCCAGTCGTATGAGCACAACCCGACCGCGCTTCACCTGCGGGCGATGAACATCCTTTACGAGGGACTGAAGGAGAAGGGCGCGCTGATGCTCGTACCCAGCACAGCCGTCGAATCCATGGGCCTGGGCGGATTGCTCGGCGCCGCCGCGATGCGTCAGCAGGCCCTCAGCGAAGATCGGGCCGGGTCAGAACCCGTCAATGGACCGGCGGTCTGAGTCACAGGGTAGGCGGCCAACGCAAGACGAGCCACTTGGAGGTCATGCCGTCTTCGAGCGCGGGGTACTGGAAAAGTCGGCGCAAAGGACACTGCTGGCATTCGCCGTCTCGGCCGCGATTCTTGGCACCCGCGAAGCACCCTTCTGGACCACGGCAGTCAAACTGGGCGGCTCGTCGGGCGGCACTGCTGCCGGCATGATGAACACCGGCAGCAACGCCGGGGGAACCGATTATCTCACTCTTGCCGGAAGGCTTTCCCCGCAAGGTACAGGTCCAACCGCTCATGGCAGGATTGAACGTCGGCAGGCTCAACGGTCAGAGTCAAGACCTCCTTCTGCCATTTCGCGGCCGATTCAAAGTCGCCGGCCTCGGCGCAGGCCGCAGCCAGGACTTCCAATTCGCCCGGATTGTGCCAGTCAGTCAGCTCGCAGGCGCGCCGGGCCGACTCGACCGCGAGCTTGCCGTCGCGGTAATGGGCGTCGGGACAGGTGGCCCTGAGCCACGCAGACCGGGAATGTGCCTCGACCAGCTCCGGGTACGTGCGGGCGAGCTCGTCATAGACGGCGAGGGCGCGCCGATAGTCGCGATGGGTTAGCCAGTCGGCTGCCTCCTTTTCCGTTTGCGGTAACGGTCGGTCACCTGCGACGGAGTTCAACGGGTTGGCCGCCGCCCGTTGGTACTTGCGCTTCCCCTCCGTATTGGCGATCAGCTTGGCCAACAGGGCGTCCACTTCTTGCTTCTTCAAGTCTTTGACCGCGACGCCGCTGGCAGCCGCGGCTTTCGAACGATAATAGACCCTGCGTGCAGAATCATCCGTTCGTTCTGAACCATGGATATATGCGCGCTCCTCTCGTATTGACCGCAATGCTGACAGGTTGCTTTTCGCGGCTGTCGAAGCCTGTTCGGCCTGAGTCCGGTAATCGCTGCGCAATCGCCAGGTCCGCCATGCGTGGATTTCCCAGCCCAGGTAGACGCCGATGATCGCAATCAACACGAGTGCCGTGCGCATCCGGAATCGCAGCGCGCCGACCTTCGCGGACATTCGGCGCCACATTGGGGCGTCGGTCTCGCGCGGCGAGAGCAGAAACAGTATGAGGAGGATCAGCGCCAACACGAGCACACCGCCGAAGACCAGTTCGCCCAGGTCGAACAACGCCAAGAAGCCGGAGGGTGTCCGGGGCCCATCGTTCCAACCAGCCCAAGCGACGAGACGGGGGAACGCGGCGTTCGCGCGGAAACCGTCCAACCCAAGCCAGTCGGAATAGATGCGCGGCGGCCGTGTCGCCCAGACCCAGATGGCGAACAGATCCGCGGCGATCAGTCCGGTGATCAGCAACTTCAACGAGGCGAACTGCGCACGAGTCAGTCGTATCATTGTTCAACTCTTGGCTTGCACACAAAACACTGGGCGCGGTTGGCCAGGCCCTATTTTGGCGATCCGGGTGGTGCCGCGACAAGGTGCCGCCTGGGCGATCTGCCGGTGGTTGCAGTGCAAGGCCTTTCGAGTGATGTAGTCATCACGCTCTCCGTGATGGAGTGGCGTCACGCGGAGCATGACGACTACGTTAATCCACATCACCCACCAGCACGAACGCTGCCCAGTAGTAGGGGTGGGCATAGGGATGGTCGTCGCCAGGGCCGGCGGCGACGTTCAATGCCCTAGCAGCCTCTTTCCTCTTCTCCGCGCCCTTGGAGCGTGCTTCGCCACCCGATAGGCTTGCTGCCAGCTTGGCGACTTCGTCACGAGTTAGGCCGCGGAGCCAGCATTTTGCCTCGGCGAGCGCCTCGGCCTTGGGCAACAGGCTGGTGAGACCGGTGCGTCGACCGAGCAAGTCGGCATAGAACCGCTGCATAAAGAGAGCCGTCGCCGTGTCGTCGACCTTCCAGAGCGACAGGCAGACGCTCCGCGCGCCGGACATCAAGAGCGCCTGGGTGAACCCCACAAAGCCCTCGCCGCCGGCATCACGGCCCAGGGCAGTCTCGCAAGCCGAGAGCGTTACCAGCTCGGCCTTCAGGTCCCAGCCGCGCTGGATCTCGCGGACCGTCAGTCTTCCGTCGAAGACCGGCTTGTGATTCATCACCTGCTCCAGCGGGTCGGGCAGGCCGGTCTGGGTCAGGATCACCGCCGATCTTTGAGGGATTGCCTCGTCAATCACCCCGTGCGTTGCCAGATGGATGAAGCCGAACCGGCCCAGCTCGCCCGCGGCGGCCAGGCGGTCTAGCTCGGGCTCGCTCGCGGCGGCCGCGAGAAGCGTTCGAGTGGGTCGATCGCTGGATTGGAAGAGCCGGGCGAGCGCTTCGACCTCGTACCGCGTGGCTGGCAAGGGAGCGAAGTCGTCGCCGCCTGACCGCGCTGCCACGAGCACCTGCTGGAGCTTCCGCTGCTCGGCGATCGCGACCGGTGCCGGCCGGGTGTCGATCACCACGCCGAGCTTGCCGGCGGCCAATTCGCGTTTGGCCACCTGGCCGGCGCGCCAGACCTCGACCGGAACGGCCTGACCCGGCTCGGGAACGGCTTTCAAGTCCTCGCGCTTGTGGAGCGCCGTTCCGTTGTAGGCCAGCAAGACATCCCCGGGCTTCAGGCCACGGGTTGCGGCGTTCGAGCCTCGTGCGACGAAGTTGACCAGCAGTCCGTGGTCCGGCAGCGGCTCGGGCTCGCTCGACGTCTGGGGCCGCTGGTAGACGGGGTCTCCCAGGGCGAGCAGGCCGGCGTGGCGGTCTGGCCGGGGCTGCTCGCGGAGGTACTTGAAAACGGTGCCGGACGGGGCATAGCTCACTGTCCGGGTGTCGTCCGGGGCAAGCAGCGCCTCGATCGGGATGCCCGCCATGGCCCGGGAGGGAAGGACGATCAGCCGCCGGGCTGGCGGCAGTCCGTCGGTGGTTGCGCCGAGCGCTTTGGCCAGCGGCTCGAGGCGCCGGGTGTGCAGCTTCTCGACCAGAAGCTGCAGGTCGGCTGAACCCGCGCCGGGCCGTAGCCGCAGCTCGCTCCGAGCTCGGTCTGCCAGCTCGTTGTCGTCCTTCGTCCAGAGCCCTTTCGGGCCGGTGCCTCCGATCACGATCCAGGCCGGGATGCCCCGGGAGCGGACGACCACACCCCAGTGCTCGCCGTCAGGATCGGCCGCGTCTGGTCCCGCGGGTGGGATATCGACCCAGGCGACCAGGGCGGCATCAGCCGGCAGCGCGGCCTGGATTTCGTTCAGCTTGGCGACCTGGCCCCCCAGCGGGCCGTGAGCCTGGACGAGCTTGGTCTGGAACTCACCCAGGCCGATGCTGGCCAGCTCGCGTTGGCGCCTCAGATCGTCGAACCGTTTCGCCAGCTCGGCCTGGTCGAGGCCCGTGGGATTGGCTTCGACAAGACGGTCGAACCGTTCGAGTTCAGTGGTCAATTCGCGGAGGCGGGCTCGCTCGGCGAATGTCAGCCGCCGGTCCTGGCGGGCGGCCAGCTCATCGAGCAAGCCGCGGCCCAGGTCTTCCTCCAGCGGCTGCCACGCCTCGGCGGGTTGACCGAGCCGCGCCAGCACGGCGGCGAGGGCGGAGCGCGCTGACTCCGTGGTCCCGGTGCGCTCGAGTCCGGTGAACGCGACCCCGAGTCGGGCCGCATCCAGGCTCTTCACTGCGCTCTGCCATCGGTCTCGCGCCTCGGCGTACTTCCCCTGCGCGTTGAGGTTGCACGCCACGTTGCAGTAGGTTCCGGCGGTGCGCGGGTGGTTGTCGGTGAGCAGGCGGCGTGTGATCTCCAGTGCCTTTTCGTACCGAGGCTGGGCCTGGGCGTACTTCCCCTGCGCCTTGAGGTTGTGCGCCACGTTGTTGTAGGCGGTTGCGGTGGAGGGATGGTCGTCGGTGAGCAGGCGGCGGTCGATCTCAAGGGCCTTTTCGAATAGCGGCTGGGCCGCGGCGTACTTCCCCTGCGCGTTAAGGTTGTACGCCGCGTTGCTGTAGCTGACGGCGGTGGCGGGGTGCTCATCGGTGAGCAGGCGGCGGCGGATTTCCAGCGCCTTCTCGTACAGCGGCTGGGCCGCCGCGGACTTCCCCCGCGAGTCGAGGTTGACCGCGAGGTTGTTGTAGCTGGTCGCGGTGTCGGGGTGGTCCTCGGCGAGCAAGCGGCGGAAGATTTCCAGCGCCTTCTGGAGCAGCGGCTCCGCCTGGGTGTACTTCCCCTGCGCGTTGAGGTTGGCCGCCAGGTTGCTGTAGCTTCCGGCGGTGGCAGGGTGGTCGTCGCTGAGCAGGCGGCGGTTAATCTCCAGCGCCTTCTCGCACAGCGGCTCGGCCTGGGCGTACTCCCCTTGGGCGTTGAGGTTCATCGCCAGGTTGTTGTAGCTGGTGGCGGTGTCGGGGTGGTCATCGGTGAGCAGGCGGCGGCGGATTTCCAGCGCCTTCTCGTACAGCGGCTGCGCCTGCGCATACTTCCCCTGGCTCTTCAGGTTGTACGCGACGTTGTTGTAGCTGGCGGCAGTTTCGGCGTGCTCGTCGGTGAGCAGACGGCGGCAGATTTCGAGCGCCTTCTCGCACAGCGGCTGGGCCTGGGCGTACTTCCCTTGGGCGTTGAGGTTCACCGCCAGGTTGTCGTAGCTGGCGGCGGTGTCGGGGTGGTCGTCGGTGAGCAGGCGGCGGCGAATCTCCAGCGCCTTCTGGAACAGGGGCTGGGTCTGGGCGTATTTCCCCTGGGCGTAGAGCGTCATTGCCAGGTTGGTGTAGCTGTTGGCGGTGTCAGGGTAGTCGTCGGCGAGCAGGCGGCGGTCGATCTCAAGGGCCTTTTCAAATAGCGCCTGGGCCTGCGCGTGATTCCCCTGGGAGCGAAGGGTTAGGGCTTGCCAACCCATGGTATTGGCCGATTGGTAGACGACCCGATCCCCGTTCGGCATCGGAGCCACCCGGAGCAACGTCTTGAGGTTCCACTCGGCGGTCACAGTCTCGAAGTGCTTCTCCCCCTGGGCCCACGCCCGCAAGGCGACCAGGTCCTTGCGCGCGCAATCGCCTCGTCCCAGCGATCGGCCTTCATGGCCTTCCCGACCTGCTCATCCAGTTGATTGGCTCGCTTCTCGTCTTCCCCGCTTAGTTTGCGGAATCCCAGCGCGGGAGGTCGAGCTTCCTTGGGTGACGTGTTCTGTCCCGTCGCTGGCATCTTCGGGATCGCGAGCCAAAACCCGACGAGCAACACCAGCCGGAACAAGACGCGAAGAGCGTTCATGATGGGCGTCCTCCTGTGTCAGGCAATCCGCGATGGGACGATTGAAAGCATACCGACTTTCGACCGCCAATCCCACGTTGACCACGCGGACCGCTCCCGAATCGTCGAGCATCAGGTTGACGGGCTTGATGTCGCTGTGGACGATTCCCATTGCGTGCGCCGCTTCGAGTCCGCCAGCCTGGATCACAAAATCCAGCGCCTGGTCGGAGAGCCTCGACATTCCAGCCGTTGACCGCAGTTGGAATGCAGCCCAACTCGGAGAGCCGCCAGAATGGTTATAATTGTTATCTTCACGACTCTGGGGAATCTTCCCGTGCAGACGCCACCTCCCACCGCCGCGAGATTGCCCAGGACGGTTTTCCTGTTGATGCTGGTCGTGGCCTCCGCGCATTTCAACCGAGTCGGCATCTCGGTCGCGGGCACCGAGCGGATTATTTCTGAGTATGGAATAAGCCCCGAGAAGATGGGGCTGGTGTACTCGGCTTATCTGGCGATCTACACCCTGGCCATGCTGCCGGGCGGGTTGTTGATCGATCGTTTCGGGGCCCGGCGCGCGCTGATCGTCCTGGGATTGGGCTCGACGGTGTTCGTCGCGATGACCGGCAACGTGGGATTCGTCTTTCACGACGCCTCCAGCGTCTGGCTTAACCTCCTGGTCGTCAGGTCGCTCCTGGGCCTCGTGACGGCACCGCTCCACCCGGCGCGGCACACCTCGTCTACGAGCAAGCGCCCTCCGCGTCGAAATCCACGGCCAACGGATTGGTCAACGCGGCGGCCTGCGCGGGAATCGCAGGCACGTATCTCGTCATGGGAAAACTCATCGATCTCTTCGACTGGCCGATCGCATTTCTGATCTCTAGCGGCATGACCCTTGCCATCGCGGTGGCCTGGACCAAGGGCACCGAGTCTTCACAGGCCGCACGGACCCTGGCAGCCTTGCGCTCGCCCTGGACTCTCGCCGGGCTCCGATCCGTGCTCCGCCACCCTGGTCTGATCTGTATCACGCTCAGCTATGCCGCTTACGGTTACTTCCAGTACATGTTCTTTTACTGGATCACTTACTATTTCGAGAAAATAAGACACGAAGACATGAGCGTGTCGCGCTGGTATTCCACGGTGATCACGCTGGCGATGGGTGTGGGCATGATCGGCGGCGGCTGGCTGACGGATCACGTGCCACGCCGATTCTCCCCCTGGGCGAGGCGCGTGCTCGTCCCGGTCGTCGGGATGTTCGCCAGTGGCGCCGTTTTCGAGCTCGGGGTATTGGAAAAGTCGCCGCAATGGACGCTGCTGGCATTCGCCGTCTCGGCCGCGATTCTTGGCACCTGCGAAGCACCTTTCTGGACCACGGCGGTCGAACTGGGCGGCTCGTCGGGCGGCACGGCAGCCGGCATGATGAACACCGGCGGCAACGCCGGGGGAACCTTGTCGCCTTATCTCACACCGCTCCTGAGCGGTTTCTTCACGAAGCTGTACGGTCCGGAAACGGGCTGGCGCCTGGGCCTGGCCGTCGCGGGAGGGATCGTGGCGCTTGGGGGCCTCCTGTGGTGGGGCGTTGATCCGGGCCAGGAGGCGGCTGCGACGCCGGCGGTAGACCGTGATCAGTAAGACTTCGCTCGTGTTCTTTCGGGATGGTATAATTTAGTGGTTACCGGGGTAACAGAAGGCTCGAGAATCAATCCTCTGGAGAAAATCGAACACAGGGGAGTTTCGATCGTGGCGGGTCCAAGTGCGACCAATTCTGGCGGGGCGCGAACGACGGGCGCGAATCCGGGGCCGTTCTGTCAGGCGATTCTGTTGTGCGACGAAGTGACCCGCGATAAAGAGACTGGCAAGACAAGTATCGCCGGCATTTTCGACACCTTTTACGTCCCGTCCTTTCCAGGTCTCACGTCGGCTTGCCAAGTCTTCCTGCTTGTGAGAGATGTGGTGGGACAATATACCCTTACGGCCGAGATTCACGACGAGGCACAAGGAGTCGTCTTATTCAGGTCTCCGGAGAGCGGGAAACTTGGAACTCCCGGACAGATAAGCAAGGGTGAGATTTGGCTTCCCGTGTCGCCGCTGCTATTCGATCGGCCTGGGATTTTCGACTTGGTTGTGTTCGCCAGGGAAAATGAAATCGGCCGTGTGTTGTTCAATGTCCGGGCGTCTGGAGCTTAGCACGATGTCTCAGGTCAACGCCGTCAAACCCACATCGATGGGCTGGACCGCGAATAGCGCGGCGATGTTCACGGTCATTGAAATGCCCTCGTTCAAACCGCTCGTTCCGCCTGAACCGATCAAGCGTGAAACGACCCGCGACCCACTAGACATTCGGGCCCGTTTCGACGAGCTGAAAGCGCTCAAAGACGGTTGGCTCGACGGGCATGGAAAGGCGCTTTCTCACGAGGGGCTCGACTGGCTCGCAGGCGTGCTCAAGGATGTCTATCCAAAAAGCCTGCGTTTGCCATATGCCTACCCCAGTGCGGACGGCCGCGTCCAGCTCGAGTGGTCTTTCTGGGGTCGAGAGATAACACTAGAAGTCGATTTCGGATCGAAGTCTGGCGAGTGGCACTCACTCGACCTCGACACGGAGGAAGAAGAGGTGATCGAAGTTGATCTAGCAAGCGAAGCGGGTTGGTCCTGGATTCTCAAGCGCCTGCACCAGGTTGCTGGAGCCACACCGTGACTGATGACACGCTGCTGCTACGGCAAATCCATCCCGCCTTCATCCAAAACGAAAGAGTCACCTCTCAGGCATTCACGCCTACTCCAAAGGATGCCAGGAAACTGTCGGTGTACGACGGAGACCAGTTCACGGCTGAGGAATCCTGGAGGCATTTCACTCACAGAGCGTTGAATTCCGCTGGTGTTCTCGCTGTCAGTGTCCTGGAGTGCGTGGAACTTCAGTTGCAGGTTGCTCCAACTCCGGAAGTCTTTGAGGGGCACGTTGACATCGATTTCATCGGCATCACCGAAAAAAGCGTCAAAGCGGCGGCCAAACACCTCCGGATGCGCGCATCAAAAAGGGGTTGGCTATACCGTGCATGAGCGCGCGGTCAGCCGCGTAGCATTTCGGGCCGACAAACAGGCTCTCGCCACTCACGACTGGTCCACCGTTGGTCATTCACGACCGCCCTCGTCCTGCCGGTCGCCCTCGAGGACGCGGCACCCGTCGGGGCCTGCGGATGCGGCGTTCGCCGCGTCATCGGGCAGGCTCACGCCCCCGACTCCGTCTTGCTCACGCCAACGTAGTAAAGGTCTGTCGCTACCTCGAACTGGTCCTTCTTGAGCGCCGACTTCAAGTTTTGCCACTCTGTCGTCGGTCGAATCACCTGCCAGTCGTCCTTGGATCCCACGCGCACCGGCATCGCGAACGCCTTTTCGTCGGCCTTCCAGCGATAGGAGACGATCCCCTTGGTTTCGTCACACTTCAGCTCCAGAACCGGAATCGCACCATGGCGCAGGTACTGGTCGAAGACTGGCGTCAGGTTCTGGCCGGTCTCTCGGTTGAAGAACTCCACGACGTCCTCCGTCATGATGTTCTTGTGCTTGAAGTGCTGGTGCAAGCCCCTCAAGAGGGCCCACCAGCGCCTGTCGTCGTTGACCACGCTACGCAATGTGTTGAGGAACAGGGCACCCTTGAAGTACTGATCGGGCGGTGGGTAGACGTTTTCGCCGCGATGGCCGACTATGGGTCTGGTGTTCGCGACCTTCGACTTGTAGCCGTTGACGTACTTGAGGGCGTCTTTGTGACCGTACATGTATTCCACGTAAAGGCACTCGAGATAGGTCGTCCAGCCCTCGTGGATCCACATGTCGGACCTATCCGCCGCGCTCACGCTGTTGCCAAACCACTCGTGACCGCTTTCGTGAATGATGATGAAGTCGAATCGCGGGCTAATCCCGACACCCGTCCAGTCGCGCCCCAGGTAGCCGTTGGCAAACCGGTTCCCGTAGGTGACCGCGGTCTGATGCTCCATCCCGGAATACGGCACCTCGATCAGCTTGTAGCCGTCGTTCTTGAATGGGTACTCGCCGAAGTAGTGCTGAAAGGCTTCGAGCATCCCCTTGGCCTGGGCAAACTGCTTCCTGGCCCTCTCCAGGCTATCCGGCAGCGCATAGAAATCGAGCGTGAGGTCGCCTAGGTTGTCGTCGAAATGCGCATATTGGCCGATGTTGAGCGACACGCAGTAATTGTTGATCGGGTAGCTCACGTGCCAGTCCCAGCGCGTGCTGCCGTCGCCCTTGTCCTTCTTGCCGACGAGTCTCCCGTTGGAAACATCCACCAGCCCGCTGGGGATCGTGACGCTCAAGTCCATCGACTCGACTTCATCGCGCCACTGGTCCTTGTTGGGCCACCAGAAGCTGGCGCCCTGCATCTCGCAAGAGGTGTAGATCCAGGGCCGGCCTTTCGGGTCCTTCCGGAATGCCATGCCGCCGAACCTTCCCGTCGAGCCGGGCTTTCCCGAGTAGTAGAAGTCGATGGAAGAGACCTGACCCGCCTGGAGCATCCTGGGAAAATTGACGAAGACGGCACTGAATTCCCTCTCGAACTTGAGCGGGACGTCGCCGAAGAGGATCTTGTCCACACCCAGTGCCGGCTGCAAGTCGAGCTGGATCCTGGCGTCGTCCTTGAGCATGCGGAAGCGAATCGTATTCTTGCCGCTGATCGTCTGTTTTTCGGGATCGACGCGCACGTCGAGGTGATAGTAGAGCAAGTCGTTGTTGGCCCGATACGGGCCGTACTCACCGCGCAGCAAGTTTGCCCGCGTCGGCCCGGTCAGGGGCGCTGCTTTGCTAGCCGCCGCCGGGGGCGTTGCTTTGCCAGCGGACGCCGGGGGCGCTGCTTTGCCAGCCGCCGCCGGGGGCGTTTGTGCCGAGGCCGGCACTCCCCTCGATACGGACCAGGCCACGAACACAGCAACAACGATCAGCCACCTGCGCGCGGCTGGCGCTGCGATTGGAAGCCTCCTGCCTGGCATCTCGTTATTCCCCTTTCGCATTCTCAACTAGAATACACATCATATGATGGTATATATTGGACAGTTGCGCGGCCTGCGGGTACCGGCCAGAGGCGTAACTTCGATCCTGGGCGACTCCCTCCCGCGGTCCCGGAATCGGCTCGGCGAGTTGAAGCTTTTCGGCAATCAAGCGCATCTGCTCGGTGAGAATGGAGATGTCCGCGTCAACCTGCCTCGACTCGTCCGGCGGCAGGGACATGGCGATGGAAAGACGCTTGACGAGAGCGGAGATCTCAGCAGCAACCTGCCTGGATTCGTTCGTTATCAGGGACATGTAGCTTCCCGCGACCGCCGCATGATGGTCTGTGTACCCTCCCGGCGGGAGTATCGAGGCCACGGCGACGAGACCCCGGACCTGGTTCTTGATTGAATCGAATGTTAAGGCTGAGGTGACCGCTCATCCAGTAATCCCTCCCGATGGAGAGGTAATTGTCGTCCCAGACCCCGAAGAAGGTCCAGGGAACATCGTCGTTCCAGAGCCCCCGTGTGGAGATCGGACGAATCGCCGCGGCGAATTGTTGGCGATTCATCCGGATGTCGCCGATCCGGACGCGGGAGTAGCGTCGATTCTCCCGGCAGATGGCTTCCGCCCCGACCTGGGCCACCATCATCGGCCCGCGCTCGTCCGGGCAGTCGCCTTCCTCGATCGTCATGGCAGTGTCGTTCACGGGTGTCTCCGCACGCGAAGCCCGGGCGAGCCGCCGGCCGACGACGGTCGGAACGCTGGATCGAGAATCGCTGCCGGCCCCTCCGCTTATTGGGGGCCGCCAGGCTGACCCGGTGACCGGCAGCGCGAGCTCGTGGAGATCATTCTCGTCTCCGCGCTTTTGATTGTCAAAGTCGCGTGGACCGAGCAACGCGGATCGAGGTGAGGGCAGACCGATTGGGCCCGCGCACTGGCATTCCACCCAGGTGGCAAGCTCGCCGCCTCAGGGAGCAACGACCGGACCATTCGGGGCATCGAGGTCAAGACGGGGCGAGAAGCGTTTTCGCTGCCTCGCGGCGTGCGGCGACGCGAAGGTCCGTCTCGGGGATCCGCTCACGGGGCAAGTAATTCTCGTGCTAAACGGCCACTCCCAGCGCGTGAGCGCCGTGGCGTTCGCGCCCGACGGAAGCGCGCTGGCTTCCGCCAGCCTCGATGGGGCAGCGAGGCTCTGGTATGCAAAGTCCCGTTAAAAGCTAGAAAGGGGAAAGGCTGAAAAGCGGACGAGTCCCATTTTCGTTGAAGGTGGATAGCGCACTGTGCGGGATCGGGTGCGATCGCTCTGATGCCATTGATTACGCAACCTTTTTGACCTTTTTCGCCGCGGAACCTTCCTGAGTCGCCATTTCTGGAAGCATCTTCGCTTGCAAGTATGCTTGATAGACCTAGGGCCAGAGGCCACTCAACTGGATCACACGCAGGTCGACGATCCATTGACCTCCTTCCAGTTTCCAGGTCATCCCGGACTGTTTCAGCCGCTGAGTAAACACCGTCTTGCACGCCGCTTCAGTCACCCCGCTGCCAATCGGCAGGTGGTTGCGACGGTATTGGCAATAATCCAGAAAACGAATCCGCTTCCGCAAGTAGTTGTAGGCGTTGCGGTATTGCTTGCGCTTCGCACCCACCACGATGCGCATCCGCCGGATTGCCGCTGCCGAGTGCAGCACCCGGTAAATCCCCCTCGGTTTCGTTTTCAGCCAGCGGCACATCTTCCGCGCCAGGCTTGGGCTCCCTTGGGTTCGGAGAACAACGACTCGGCTAGCTTGTAAATGTATTCGCACGCATGATAATAATCGATCACCCATTCCCACCGTAGTCGCTCGCCAGGATGACGAGGATTGCCCATCCGCCTGAGCACTTGGCGGTAATACCGGGTCTGTTGGTATCCCCCATCGGTGATGTAGGCCAACCGCGGCAACGGTCCCGTCCATTGCAGAAACACGTCCTTCAACAGCGCCGTCAATTGTTGCGACAACGTCTCTTGCCCCGGCTCGGGCATGCGGCCCAAGTATAGGGTCCCCAACCGCCGCTTCCGCCTGTCGTAGACTGAAACCGTCGCTGTCGCACCTTCCCGATAACACTCCTCGCCGCGGATCGGCAACATCAGCCCATCACGACCCACGGCCAGCACTGGCTTGCGGCCACCACGCGACTGGTATGCCTGTTGCAGCCACGCGAGGACTTGGGCAACCGCAGCGTCATGGCGGTGGGGTTCCATCCCCGCTGCTACCGAAGCGATGACTTTGCGCAAGGTCGAGACCGACCAACACACACCATGATCACGTTTCAGGGCGGCCAACACAGCGTGCTGGGTGGTCGCGGCGGCCGCCAGAGCCACGCGCTCGGTCAAGGCTGGCGTGCACAAACCGGCTTCGAGCCCCAAGTGCATCTCCAACGGAAAGATCGATGGCTCGACGCCGTGCAGCGGCTGATACAACATGCGCCGCAGGGTAATCGTTCCAAACAGCGTGGCCACCGTGCGCTTGGGCGTCTTGGAGCGGCGGCGATACCAAGTTCCCTGGAACCACATCTGCTTCGGCATGTCCCGCCGGTCGTGCGGCTCGATGTGATTGAAGGTCCACTCGACGATAATCCGGCCCAGTTCCCGAAGCCGATCGTGCAACTGGGTCTCGAACTGATGGCAGGTCTCGGGAGTCGGCTTAGACCTGCGGAATCGGACAACGAGCCGGCTGATCTCGGTGACCACCGGAACCAAGCGAAAGGTCAGCGGGAGTAACGAGGTGGCAAAGTGCGTTGCCAAGAGAAGTGCCGCACACGTAGCATGATCCATCAGGGGCGTCCTTTCCCGTTAAGGCACAGAGTCTTGCCAACCCTGTCACTTCACAGGAAGGGCGCCCCCTTTTTCAATAGATTCAGAGCATCCGCCTGGCCAACTCAGTCCAGGTCAATGTTGAAAAACAGCGGAATTCGGCTGAAATCTGTGGCACTGGCGCGATCGCACCCGCGGGATCCAGGGGTGTTCAAAACAATCAGTCCCGCTTCCGCCCCAGGAATGCGAGGAGCTCCAAGGGGGAAAGCCCATCGGTTCTGGATAAAACGAATGTACCGCGACGCGGATCAAGCTTGAGCTGGAGGTTGTTGTCGATCAATGCCTGAAGGCCCAGCAAAGGAATGCGCGGCACATGCTTTTGCCCCTGCGGATGCATGACTCGGACGACACTGCTTTGTTCCAGATGCAAAGGTCGAGGTACTTGATCTCGCTCACCTCTTGGATTCTTGCACGGTGATCGATGGAGCCAGATATTCGCACCGCACTCGTCGAACGTGCCGCTGTCCGATTCTTGATTTCTAGTGAGAATATTAAGATATGCCTTGCGAACGCCGGTCCATCTTTCAAGATGCCGTTCGTCGATTTCAAGGACTCGATTAAAACCAGTATCGAGCGCTGCGGGAAAGGTCCAAACCGACTCCGGGAACTTCCGCTCCGACTGAACCGTGACACTGAGTCCCACTATGATCTTCGGAGGCCTGACATCAAATCTTTCAAATACATCTTCATATAATGATATAACCTCAACCCATTTGCTCCCGCGATTGTCCCGGAAAAAGGACCCCTGTAGTATCTTTGGCACGATTCAAGAGAGATGAGGCCCAGACTCAACGTCCGCGGCCATCTCGCTCCACACCTTCTAGAGGAGAGATGCTTGTGATGAACAACTCGCATTCATCCGAATAGCCCTTCTTCTCGAGCTGACGCTGAAGCTGGCGATAAGTCGAGGCGATAGCAACTTGCACCGACCCTTGATACGCGACTTTTTGGTGTTGCTTTCCGGTTTCGAGAAGAAGTGGCAAGTCGCGTTTGTACGCCTCGATTCCACTCTCGATCAATGCGCGGTTTTCTCGCGAAGCTATGCCCGCGATGGCACGCTCGCGCGTGGCGCGTTCCTCTGATATAGTCGGCTGAGTCATTTGATCACCCTTACACCCGAGGTCGGTGGGGTGCAACCGCGGATTCAAGCTCCGTGGGATACTGACGACTGCTCTCTTGGCAGTTCCGTTCACCACTCTCTCCTTATCGGTAGACTAGGTTTCCAGCACCAGTTTGTCAGCGGAGCAAAACAATCCTGCGTTCCCTGAAGGTTCAAGCAAACTTCACCGAAACTTCACGAATCGCGTCTTATCTCCAATTCAATACAAGTTCAGTCCCCGCCTATCAAGGGGCCGGTACTGCTAGTTGACCGGAATTGGTCGATGTGATAATGAGCGTCGCATTATTCGCTTTATTTATAGTGTAACTGTCCCTGGTAAAGCTATCCATCCCCCCCTTGAATGATGCCATAAGGCGAGGGGGGGATGGAAATATACGCCGGCCCGAGTGAGGGTAGGACGGATTGATTGATCCGTCCCACGGTGAAGTTGCATCTGCCGGTCGCGAAAAAGCGCAAGAACGTAAATCCCGCGGACATTCCGTCGGCCGACCGCATACTCGGCACATACTCGGCAGATTTTGGCACCCGCGAAAGCGTGCCCACTATGCCAAGTATGCCGAGTATGGGCGAGGAAACAGCGACGCTGGGAAGGCACGGGTGCATTTCGTTCCGACGGCAGTCGGAAACGAACGGTGGCTCCCTACCTGTCAGGACCTGCCATCAGGACGAGGGCGGGGGGCGTTGCACCGGAGGCTCTCTCATTCGTAAGATTTGCGCTAGTCGTGGTTTAGATGCAATCCTCACATACTTGCCCCTCGACGGCACACAGACCGGCTCCTTGGCCCGGGGCTCTTGACCGTGGGGGCCAAAACAAAAAAAAGCAGCGGATTCGTCCCACTGGCTCTCACCTGCTGCCACGCCCGGAGAAGATCGCGAGAGTCAGCAAACCCGCGAGCCATTTCACCAAACCCTTGCCCGCGGCCGGTGTTGCGCCGCGATGGCTTCGCGCTGCCTGGGCCGCTTGGGCGACCCGCAGATCCAGATTCACCAGGACGGATTGCCGATCCGTACTGCAATCGCTCGACCCCGGGTATGTTTCCATCCGCCGATCGCGCACAGACGACAGTCGGGGGCGGCTGTCCCACAAGAACTCCATGCATGACAGTGGCGCGGCATGGGGCGATTCAGACGATATTCTTTGCGACTCGTTGGAGATCCTGTCCCGGCCAGCGTATGATATTGTTGCGATGCGGACGAGGGATGAGTCCGGTGTTGTGTTGATGCAGAGTTGGGCGGCCACCCCGTTCTTATCATTGGGATCACATGGTGTCGGCGGGGCTTGCGCTTGCCCCTGGGCGATTGCGCCAAGCCTCCGCCATGGAACCCATGAGAAAACTAAAACCCGGGACCATCGTCGAAAGCCCCGCCACCGGGAGACGGTTCCTCGTCGCAAACCCGCTCGGCGAAGGCGGATACGGATGCACCTATCGAGTCCAGCGACTCGATTCGTGGAATCGGCGGATCCAGAATTATTGCCTCAAGACCACCACAGACCCCGAAAGCTGGCATCGCGAGGCTTATTTTGGCGAATTGCTCAATCGTTGCGAGCGTGCAATTCGGATGTACGACTCCTTTCCGCTCTTTCCGCCGACCAGGCGGCACGGAGTGCTTTACTGTCTGGTGTTTGAGTATGCGGAGCATGGCACGATCCGGGACCATCTGGCTTCGACCAAGCAAGGTTGGTCGCCAGACCGTGCCCGTCGGGAAATCGTCGCGCTCCTGAAGCTTCTCGACCAGCTCCACGGCGCCGGGGCGTTGCATCGCGATATCACGCCGATGAATGTCTTCGTGTGCAAGAACAAGAAGCTCAAGCTGGGCGACTTCGGCCTCGCCCGCCATGTGCTCGCGGGCAAGATGGTGACGGCCACGGCGTTCACGCCCTTCTTTGTCTCGAAACGGATGGCCGAGGGAGAGAGGCGTTACTGGCTGCCCTCGGATGATGTCTTTCAGATGGGGCAGTTGCTCGCCATGCTGCTGCGTGGCGAGGCGGACAGCCTGATCAGTGTGAAAGAGGTCGCCAAGTTGCCCTGCCAGCATGACCTGCACGTGATCGTGGCCAAGGCAATCTGCGCCCGGCGAAAACGCTTCGCAACGGCGCTCGAGATGCTTCGCGCGTTGCAAGGGCATGACTATCCCGAGACTCAACCTCTCGACAGCCTGGAAGGAAAAACCGTCGTCTTCAGCGGTGCGCTCTCGATTCGACGATTTGATGCCGAGGTCCTGGTCCGGCAGGCAGGAGCGTCCATTTCCGATCACGTGACGCGTCGAGTCAACGTCATCGTCCAGGGGCGACGCTCTCACGATTACGTCATGCGCCACAAGGGCTCGAAGCTTATCGCTGCGGAGAAACTGATCCGCCAGGGCGTGCCGATCTCCATCATCAGCGAGCCGGAGTTCTTCAACCTGGTCTGGCAAAACCGGCGCCTGACGCGATCGGACCGGCGCGTGCCACTGGCCGTGGTAAATCGAGCATAATCAGTAAATCGCCCACGGCCGGAACCCCCGCCCTCTCCACCTCAATCGGCTTGCCGCTCCACCGCGCCAGGCCGTTATAACCGCCTCCGGCTCATGTGACGTTTGCTGGGTGGGTGAAACCCACCGCAAACAGTGCCACTCCGATGACGCCCTCGCCACCGTACGCGCCGTTGCGCTTAAGCGAATATCCGGAAAATGCCATAAGCCAAATCGGCACAGAAGGTGCCATTGGGTTTCCTCCAGATAACGGCGTAGGTGTATCAACCGAATCTGGGAATCGTTGTATGATATACTGGGTAAAATAGGTAGAGCGTGCAGCCGCTTTGTTTCAGAGACCGCCGGTTCGCCGCCCTGTGGTCCTCGTTTGTTGGTTGTTTGCGGTGAACGGAACGGAGTTGGTGACCCTAGTACGAGATAGGTAGCCCTGCTTCTTCGGATCAGGCGAAATCAGCCGGAAGTTACGGGGCCGTTACGAGTTTTCTCTCCCCCCTTGCAAGGTTCTTCGGTTAAGGGGGCCGGCTCGGGTGAAGTCCCCGAGGCGGGACCACTCCCTACGCTTGGCTTCGTGCACAAGGGGAGTGACACTTCAAAGCGTTCTACACCAATGATTTACTGCGAATTCTACGGCACGGGCCTTCACGCGGTTGAATCCATGAAGCGACATCCTGCGAGCCCCCGCCTCGAGTACGGCACCCTTATCGACGTCCTTCACTTCCGGGCCTCGGCACAGCCCGAAAAACGGGTCTTCTCCTTTCGGGCGCACTTGGGGGACTCGGTCGAGGACGTCCATCTGGACTTTGCCGCGCTTGAGCGTCTTGCTCATTCCGTCGGCGGCCGGCTCCAGGAGCTGGGACTCGAGGGAGAGCGGGCCCTTCTGCTCTATCCCCCAGGATTGGAGTTCGTCGCGGCATTCCTCGGCTGCCTGTCGGCGGGCGTGATCGCCGTGCCCACACCGCTGCCTCGACCGAACCGGCCGGCGGAGCGGCTACGGGCGATCATCGAGGACGCCCGGCCGCGCGTGGTCCTGACCACCGCCGCCGTGGCCGCCGACCGTGCGCGCTGGTCGGCGCAGACGCCGGAGCTTGCCGAATTGGACTGGGTCGCGAGCGACGTGATTGGGGAGAAGCTAGCCGGACGCTGGCGCGACCCCGGGGTCGTGCCTGAGACGCTGGCGTTCCTCCAGTACACTTCAGGCTCGACGGACGAACCCAAGGGGGTGATGGTCACCCACGGCAACTTGCTGCACAACTCGGCCGTGATCGCGTCCTCGTTCCGTTCGACACCCGAGAGCCGGGGAGTCATCTGGCTGCCGTTTCATCACGACATGGGGCTCATCGGCGGCGTGCTCCAAACGATCTATTGCGGCGGCGCCACCTTGCTCCTCTCGCCGGTCGCGTTCTTGCAGGAGCCGATCCGCTGGCTCGAGGCGATTTCGCAAACAGGGGCGACCGTCAGCGGCGGGCCGAACTTTGCTTATGACCTTTGTGTTCGCAAGATCACGGCCGGGCAGTGCGCCGGGCTTGACCTGAGCCGCTGGTCGGTCGCCTTCAGCGGGGCCGAGCCCGTCCGGGCGGCGACGCTCGACCGCTTCGCCCTTGCGTTCGCACGCTGCGGCTTCCGCCGCGAGGCGTTCCTCCCCTGTTACGGGCTCGCGGAGGCGACCTTGATGGTCACGGGCCGGTCCGAGGTTGGCCCGCCCTCGATCCTCCCCGTCGACGCCGCCGGCCTCGAGCAAAATCGCGTGAGACTGGCACGGGATGCCGGCCCGAAGGCTCGGGCGCTCGTCGGGTGCGGTCGCGTGCTCGGGGGGCAGGAAGTCGTCATCGTCGATCCCGCGACCGGGCGCCCGTGCGATGCCGACGGCGTTGGCGAGATCTGGGTTGCCGGCCCGAGCGTTGCGCACGGCTATTGGAATCGGCCCGAGGAGAGCGCGGCCACGTTCGAGGCGGCGGTCGTCGACTCCGGCTCCAACTCGGGCTCTGGCCCGTTCCTGCGCACCGGAGACCTCGGCTTCCTCAAGGATGGCGAGCTTTTCGTCACCGGCCGGCTCAAGGACGTGATCATCATCCGGGGCCGGAACGTGTATCCTCAGGATATCGAGGCCACCGTCGCGCGAAGCCAGCCCCTGCTGCGCGCTGATGGCGCCGCGGCGTTTTCGGTCGAAGTTGACGGTGAGGAACACCTGGTCGTCGCCAGCGAAGTCGAGCGCCGGGCCAAACGGGAGCAGCCCGAGGAGATCATCGCGGCCATCCGCCAGGCCGTGGCGGCTGAGCACGAGATCGAAGCCGATGCGGTGCTCTTGCTCAAGGCGGCAAGCATCCCCAAGACGACGAGTGGAAAGATCCGCCGCCACGCCTGCCGCGCCGGATACCTCGCGGGCACTCTCGATGTTGTCGCCGCCTCGGACCGGATCAACCAGCCCCGCGCCCCCCAACCGGCCCAGCAGCCAGCGAGCGGGACGCCTTCTCCCCAGGACGCGGCGTCTTCCGGAACACCCAGCGCGGCGGAGATCCAGGCGTGGCTGGCCGCGCGAGTGGCGGGCGTGCTCGGGGTCGATCCCGCCGCGCTCGACCCCGATCAGCGGCTGTCGGAATTCGGGCTCGGCTCGCTGCGAACGATCTCGCTGGCCGGCGACCTCCAGCAGTGGCTGGGCCGGCCGGTCGCAGCAACTTTCTTCTATCGCGACGCGACGCTCGCCGAGCTCGCGGCCGAGATTGCGGAGTTGCCGGACGGCCCACGCCTCGTGCCGGCAGCCGCGGCCGACTCCCGGTCGTCGGGAGACCATCCCCTCTCGTACGGCCAGCAGTCGCTCTGGTCGTTGCACCACCTCAACCCCGCAAGCGCGGCCTACAACATCGCGGGAGCCGTTCGGATGCGGTGTGCGATCGATGTCGACGCTCTGCGAAGCGCGCTCCAGGAACTCAGTAACCGCCACGCGGCGTTGCGGACGACGTTCGCGGCCGTGGATGGCGACCCCCGCCAGCGAATCCAACCGGCGGCCCCAGTCGATTTCCGGGTCGAGGAAGTCTCGAGCCTGAGCGAAAACGAAGTGTCGCTCCGGGTCGCTAGAGAGCGCGGCGGCCGTTCGACCTGGAGCACGGGCCGGTGTTCCGGGTCCGTCTCTTCACCCGATCAGAAGGCGATCCGATCCTGCTCCTGGCAATGCACCATATTGTCAGCGATTTCTGGTCGGTGGCGATCCTCGTTGACGAGCTCGTGCGGATCTATCCCGCGCTCCGCTGCGGCCGCAAGGCAGAGCTCGCCCCGCCGGCCCGGCAGGCCACGGACTTCGCCCGCTGGCAAGCCGGCCGGCTCGCGGGAGAAGAGGGGGAGCGGCTCGCGGCATACTGGCAGTCGAAGCTCGCCGGGCCCCTGCCGGTGCTCGATCTCCCCACCGACCGGCCGCGGCCCGCGGTGCAGACGGACCGCGGGGCCACGCGGTCGCTTCATCTCGATCGCGCGCTGACCCAGCGCCTCGCTGCTCTGGGGAGCGAGCGCGGATCGAGCCTCTACGTCACGCTGCTGGCGGCGTTCCAGGTCCTGCTGCATCGCTACACCGGCCAGGACGACCTGATCGTCGGTTCGCCCGTGGCGGGACGGAACCAACCCGAGTTTCGTGGGGTGGTCGGATACCTCGTCAATACCCTGCCCATGCGCAGCGACCTGGCGGGAAACCCGACATTCGAGACGTTCCTGGGCCAGGTCCGCGCGACCGTCGTCGAAGGTCTGGAGCATCAGGATTTCCCCTTCGCAGTCATGGTCGATCGGCTCGGACTACAGCGCGACCCGAGCCGCTCGCCCGTCTTCCAGGTGATGTTCGTCTTCCAGCAGGCACAGGTTCTCGACTCCCAGGGACTTACCGCCTTCGCGCTCCGCGAGTCGGGACCGCGGATGGACCTGGGAGGGATGGCTTTCGAATCGGTGGCCCTCGACTTCGGCGCGGCGCAGTTCGACCTGACGCTGGTCGCGGCCGAGCAGGATGACTTCCTGGCCCTCTCGCTGGAATACAACGCCGACCTCTTCGACGCGGCAACCATCGACCGGCTGCTCGACCACTTCCGCACCCTCCTCGAATCGATCGCCGCGGCGCCCGATCGGCCGATCGCGTCCCTCGATCTCTTGCCGGACGCCGAGCGCCGGATGCTCTTGGCGACCTGGAGCACGCACGTGTCTGGCCCGCCGCCGGCGGAGCTGATCACACAGCTTTTCGAAGTCCAGGCCAGTCGCAATCCCGGCGCGTGCGCGCTCGTCTTTGCCGATCAGGAGCTGACGTACGCCGCGCTCGACGAGCGGGCGAGCAGCCTGGCCCATCGACTGCGACAACTTGGGGTCGGCCCCGAGGCGCGGGTCGGCCTCTGCGTGGAGCGGTCGCTGGAGATGATCGTCGGCATTATCGGCATCCTCAAGGCGGGGGGTGCATACGTGCCGCTCGATCCCGACACGCCGGCTGAGCGCCTGGAGTTTCTGCTCGCGGACGCGGAGATCGAAGTCCTCTTGACCCAGGAACACCTCCGGGGCCGGCTCCCGGACCAGATCGAACGAATCATCTGTCTCGACACCGATGACGGTCCCGGCGCCAACGCAGCCGCAATCGATACGGGGAACGAAGCCGGCTCTGCCCGCGCAGATTGGAGAGAACCTGGCCTACGTGATCTACACATCCGGCTCGACCGGAATGCCCAAGGGGGTCATGGTCACGCATAGGAACCTCGTTTACTCGACGCATGCACGTTTGCAGTATTACGACGAGCCGATGTCGCGGTTCCTCCTGCTCTCCTCGGTCGCATTCGACAGCTCGGTCGCCGGGATCTTCGGAACGCTCTGCCAGGGCGGGACGCTCGTGCTGCCGCCGCCAGGCGCGGAGCGGGACCCCGCCTTGCTGGGCCGGCTGATCGCTGACCACCAGGTGTCGCACCTGCTCTGCGTCCCCTCGCTTTACGAATTGCTCCTGGCCGAGGTGGCCGCGGATCGGCTCGAAGGGCTGCGCGTCGCGATCGTCGCGGGCGAGCCGTGCCGGCCGGCGCTGGTCAAGAGGCATCATGCCGCCCTGCCCCAAACGGCGCTCGTCAACGAGTATGGTCCGACCGAGGCAACGGTCTGGTGTAGCGCGCACCGTTGCCGGCCGTCTGAAGAGCGAATGCTCGTCCCGATCGGCCGGCCGGTTGCCCATGCCCGGCTTTATGTGCTCGATCCCGGAGGCGAGCCGGCCCCGATCGGCGTGGTCGGCGAGCTGTATGTCGGCGGTCCGTGCGTGGCGCGAGGCTACCTCAACCGGCCCGAGCTGACGGCCGAGCGGTTCTTACCCGACCGGTTCGCCGCCGCGGCGGAGGACCGGCTCTACCGGACCGGCGACCTCGCACGCTGGCTCCCCGATGGCAACCTCGAATTCCGCGGCCGGAAGGACGACCAGGTCAAGATCAGGGGCCATCGCATCGAGCTGGGCGAAGTCGAGTCGGCGCTCTCGCGGCATCCCGCGGTGCGCGAGGCCGTGGTCACGGTCCGCGAGGATGTGCCGGGGGCAGTGCGGCTGGTCGCCTACCTTGTCCCCGACCCGGCGAAGGAAAGCGTCTCCGGCAGCGCCGAATGGCGGCGCTGGGCGCGATCGCGACTTCCCGAAGCGATGGTCCCCGGGGTGTTTGTCATCGTCGATCGGCTGCCGCGCCTGCCCAACGGCAAGGTCGATCGCGAGGCGCTCCCGGCCCCCGATCCGGTTCAATCCCCGCCCGGCGGCGAACCGATCGCACCGCGCAATCCGGTCGAGGAGCGGCTTACACGGATCGCGTCCGAGGTCCTCGGACGGGATCGGGTCGGCGTGCATGACGACCTGTTCGACCTGGGACTCGACTCGATCCTGGCGATCCAGTTCGCCACACGGGCCCGCAAGGCCGGGCTCGAGCTCAGCCCGGCCCAGTTTTTCCAGCACCCGACGATCGCAGCGCTGGCCGAGCACGCAGGAGTTTTCTCCGATGAGACCGCGCAGCGGCTGGCCGGGGTCGAGACTCAGATTCTCGATCATTCGGCGGCGGTTGACGCAGTCGTGGTCGCGCCCCAGGCTGTGCCCCCCGCCGTGATGCGACGCGACGTTCAGGCGACCCGGCCAGCGCTGCCGGTTCCCGCAACGTCAACGACGATCATCGAGAGCTTCGGGGTGTACCTGCCCGCCCGGGTCGTCAGCACGGCCGAGGTCGTCAGCGGCTGCCACCTGCCGCTCGATTTTCCGCTCGAACGGATGACTGGCATCCGAACCCGCCGGATGGCTGGCGAGACCGAGTTCGCCATCGACCTGGCCGAGAAGGCCGTGATCGACTGCTTCGCACGATCGGTGCATGAGCCCGGTGAAATCGACCTCTTGATCTGCTGTAACATCTCGCGCTGCGACGGGCCCGGCAACCAGTTCAGCTACGAGCCGACGACCGCAGCTCGGCTCCAGCGCCGGTTCGGCCTCGAACGCGCCACGGCATTCGACATCTCGAACGCGTGCGCCGGTACGTTCACGGCCATCACCGTGGCCGACGCCTTCCTGAAGACCGGCGTCGCGCGGCGTGCCCTGATCGTCAGCGGCGAATACATCACGCATCTCACGCGGACCGCGCAGAAGGAAATCACCGACTTCCTGGATCCGCGGATCGCCTGCCTGACGCTCGGCGACTCGGGCGTCGCGATCATCCTCGAAAGTGCACCAGGCGAGGGCGTCGGCTTCCAGGATCTCGACCTCTACACGCTTGGCAAATACAGCGATCTCTGCGTCGCCAAGGCGACGGACCGGCCGCACGGCGGCGCGATCATGCTCACCGACTCGATCCGGGGCGCGGCGCTCTCGATCCATGAGGCGGTCGATCACTCACTTCGGGCTCTCGATCGCCGCGGCTGGTCAGCCGATTCGCTCGCTCAGATCATCATGCACCAGACATCCGAGACGACCCTCGACGGGGCCGTGGGCCAGATCAACCGCTCGGCCGGGCGGACGATCTGCGATCGGCGGAACACGATGTACGACCTGGCCGAGCGGGGCAATACTGCGACCAACAGCCACTTCATCGCTCTCCGCGACGCGATCGACGCCGGCCTGATCAAATCCGGGTCGCGAGTCCTGTTCGGCATCAGCGGCTCGGGCCAGACCGTGGGCACCGCACTCTACACCTTCGACGATCTCCCCGACCGCATCCGCCAGCCACGGCAGCGGCAGGAACCTCCGCATCCGCGTCCGCATTCGCGTCCCGCCGGTCCGGAGGTGGTCACGCCGCGGGTGCGGATCGAGAGCGTCGGGACCACCCTCCACGATTCCGCACAGCCGCACGACTCGATGGAGCTGGTCCGCCAAGCCGGGGAACGCTGCCTGAGCGCGTCGCGGCACCGTCGCGAGGAGCTCGGGCTGATCATCCACTCTGGGATCTACCGCAATGACTTCTTGAGCGAGCCCGCGGTGGCGGCGATCGCGGCCGGAGCGCTCGAGATCAATCACGACGGCCATTTGTCGCCCGGGGACAGCCCGCGGCAGACTCTCGCCTTCGACCTGATGAACAGCGGCGTCGGCAGCCTGAATGCCTGCCACGTCGCCACTGAGATGATCCGTGCCGGCAAGGCCGCCAACGCGCTGATCCTGGCCGCCGAGATCGAGAACAACGCCGCTCTCGGCCCCGAGCACCTTGTCGGCCTGATGGAGATGGGCTCGGCTCTCTTGCTCGAGGCGACGAGCAGTCCCGAAGGCTTCGGCCGCTTCGTCTTCCGGTCCTTCCCCGCGCATGGCGGCGACGTCACCGCGCACACAGTCCTGCGCGATGGCACGACCGCGCTCTTCTACGAGCAAGGTCCCTCCTACGAACGGCACCTGATCGAGGGGATCCAGGCGGCGGTCGCCGAGCTCTTGAGCCTGGAAGGCCTGGCCGTTGAGACGATCGCTCGGGTCTTCCCACCGCACCGTTCGCGATCCTTCGTGGCAGCGCTCTCGCAAGCGCTGGGCTTGCCGCTGGATCGCTTCGTGTTGCTGCCCGATGAGAGCCATGATTATTTCACCTCGTCACTCGCCGCAACGCTTGAGGCCGCCCACGCGGCCGGGCTGGTCGGGCCGGGCGACATCGGCCTGTTGATCGCGGCGGGCGCGGGGGTGCAGATCGGGTGCGCGACCTATCATTTCGGCAGCGGCACACCAGGCGCGGCCTTTCCAGAAGACCATTGAGAGAATCGCCCTCTCGGCGGTTGACGAACTCGCTGGATCTGTCCGTCGCTTGAGACGGAAATCGGGAAATGCGTTGTCGAGGTTTCCATCCCTCGGCTCCGCCAGTCTCCACTGTTGCATTGGCGTTTGCTCTGCGCGATCGTGCGGCCACAAGACGCGAGTGCCGACGGTGATTCCTTCCATCTTTGTGCAGACGAATCAGCACACGAAAATCCGCGACGAGCTGCTGCGGGCTCTGGGAAGACCGGAACCGAAGCCTAGCCTCAGATCGTGCCTGCTAAAAGCCCCTCTCGTCGTCGTTTCCGCCACACTCATGTTCGTCGTAACCTATTTGAGCATCTGGGCGATCGCCGTACTGGTAGTCGTTGGCATAATACTGCTCTTGACGAAGCTATTCGGCGAGTAGCTCCAAGGACCCACATCGGGGCATCGTCATGGACCCATTATCCTGTCGTCGAGACAGAGGTCGCTGAAGAAGCGCGTCGGCCATTCCCCGGGCGCTGCAACGGGCGACGAGCAAATCGTTGAAATGTGGCACGCCGTATGTAAGGATAAGTCCTGGAATCGACTGGCGCCTCCATTCCAGCGACGGCGCCCCTTCCGGCCGGCACAACAGGAGACACCACCATGTTCGCGAACAAGGAGCATCGAGCGATGGGCAATTGTGGATCGGACAGTAGGAGCAGCAAAGGGCGGCGGTGTCTTCCGGTCGTCGGCACGCTCGAGGACCGCAGCTTGCTCTCCGTGGCCGGGGCCGCGATTGCCCCCGCGGCCGCCAGCCTGCACGGCCCGATTCTAAACCACACCCCGATCGCGGCGGAAGTTCATCGCTTAGCCAAACCGGTCGCCCAGGGCGAGCGCGCTGGCATCGTGGGAGCCCGGCCCTTGGGGACCATCCGTTACCCGGGCGGCTCGGTGACCATCAATCGCCACGGTGTCCACGTGAAATACCCCGGAGGGTCGGTGCACGTCAATCGCCACGGGACGATTGTTACGTTCCCTGGCGGGTCCGTCGTAGCGGGATTCGGCGGGGTGGTCGTACGCTTCCCAGGTGGATCAGTCATCGTGTGACGCGCAGAGCGGAGGACCAGGAACGGCGGAAGAATCCCGGGTGGAAGCCGCGAATGCGGCGGCAGATTGTCGCCTGGCGGCGTAAGCTCCAGGTCCCGGTCCCATCGCACCACCGCGATTCCTTCTTGCCGGTTTCCCAGCCCCGAACGGGGCGACAGAACGTAGCCTGGCGGCGTGAGCCCCAGGTCTCTCGATGCGGTCAACAGAGGCCCCTTGAATGTCGGGGGCAAGCCCCGCAGGGGCAACACGCTGGCGAACGCATGGCCAACCGCTCGCTGCCGGGTGAAAGCCGCGAATGCGGCGGCAGATTGTAGCCTGGCGGCGTGAGCCCCAGGTCTCTCGGTGCGGTCAACAGAGGCCCCTTGAATGTCGGGGGCAAGCCCCGAACGGGGCGACACGCTGGCGGGTCGCAGAAAAGATGTCAGGCACCTTTTCTGCGAAGCGCCCGTTTGCGCCGTTCCGACAAAAGCTTCCCGCCACCTTTTCCGCCGAGCGGGCTCAGCCCTGCGCCGAATAGCGAGCGGGTTCGTCCGTCAGGGCGAATAAAGACCACCGTAGCCGTAGCCATACGCCGGGTAGCCATAAGCCCCATAAAAGCCATAGCCCCTCGCGGAGTAGCCGTAGCCCCAGCCCGGATAAGTAAAGTTAGCGGCGGGGTAGCTGTAGCTCCAACCCGGATAGCTGTAGCTGAAGGCTGGATAGGCGTAGCCTGGATAGCTGTAGCTTACGGTTATAGAGTTGGAGCTGAACCCCGGATAGCCGTAGCCCGTTCCGCCATAGCCAACACCCATCGGCGGATACCCATACAAGCCGCCATAGCCAAATGCGGAATGGTCGTAGCCTACCCCCGCTCCGTTGTAAATGTGGAATTGAGCATTCGCCGTGCTTGATAACGCAAGCAGCATCGCCATGGCGACAACGACCGCACACGGCAACTTTCCGCAACGCTTGATGAAGTGACGCATCGTGATCCCCTCCAGACATGGGTCGGCTCGCTCGGTCCCGACCGCGGAACTCGAGCTTCGAGCCTCGCTGACTCTTGCGATTATAGAGCGCCCTCGTCCACACGACATCCCAGCACGCGACTTTTCCAGATCTCCGCCGATCTTCGGGCAAGCACCCGGACGGAACCATACACGTCTGTGGGCGAATTCCGGACCGACGCCCGGCTGGACTCAGCGAATGTGAATGAGCGGCTCCGGCTCATCGCAGCAAGACTTCTGGTTAAGGATGCCGGCGCGGATGGGGCGTACGACCGAGGCGGATTTCGCGAGCGCCCCGATCAGCTTGCGCTCCTCGGCTGCGGGGGCTGGCCAGCGTGCCTTGGCGGCGAGACCGAGCTCATGCGACTCGGCTGCGGTGAGGGGCTCGACGGGCGGCGGTTCGGGCGGCTGGGCCACCTGGGACGGCTGGCTCACCGCCAGTCGTGGCGATGAATCGGTCGCTTCCTGGTGCCACGAGCGATACGACGCGACGAGCGCGGCAATCACGCAAACCCACGCAAGCGCGATGGTCGCTCGGGCCGATCGGCGGCTACGGCGCAGACTCATTCGACCTGATTCAATGCCACTCTCGTCCACGTCCACGGCCTCCTCATCGTTCAATCCTGACGACGTTGAACGCGGGCGCCTAGGGGAGATCGGACATGCATGGTCAGAGAGGGAACAACAGTCTGTTCGGCCATAAAACGGTCCTGAAACGCCGCGAACTCTGAGCCGGAGTACTCGGCCTCGCAAGTGGAATACTTGGCGAGCCCACGCGTTGTCCAGACGTCAGACGCAAGTGTGAACGCCACAGGCCGCGCGTCGTGGGGATCTGAGGGAAAGGTCTTTCGTCGCAGAAAAGGTGTCAGGAAGCTTTTGTGCGAAGCACCCGTTTGGGCCGTTCCGGCAAAAAGTTTCCGACACCTTTTCCCGGTTGCGCTTCGGGCTAGAATGGTCGCCCGGATGATTGCGCTCGGTGTTACCCAAACAGCCGCGCGCTTGAACCATGCCCAAATCTACGGCTTATCGCCACCCTCGGGATAGGAGATTTCCAGGGTGTAGTTCGAGTATCTCGGCTTCGCGTTCAGATCCTCGTAGCTATATCCGTACTTCTTGAAGTGGAAGAGCTTGATCGTGGTATCGGCCATCGGCGTGATGCCGATCTGGGCCAGTCGGTGGGAGAAGCTGAAGTCCTCGGTGAGGTACCGGGTCCCGCCGTGTCCGTCGGGCACGCACAGGGGAAGGAAGAACGGATAGATCCCCTTGACGACTCCCCAGTGGCATTCCGGCAACTTGAGCTCGTCCATCATCCGCCGGAGGACTTCGGCCCGGATCCGCAGAAACCCGGTCGGCGCATAGAGAAGGGGATAAAGCCCGGGGGCGTCCGGGCCGAAAACGACCTTGTCGACGCCCCGGGCGAACGTACCGGCGATATCCCGCCCCTTGTTATGCACGTAGATCCCGGCGATGACCGGTTCGGGCCTGGCCAGCAAGCGGAGCGCATCGCGGGGGTCGAAGCCGATGTCGGCGTCGATGAATAAAAAGCTGTCGAAGCCGTCCTTCAGGGCATGCGAGAGCAGCATGCTCCGCAAGAGGTCGATGGCCGAAAGAGACGCGCGCCGCACGGGTACCCCATTTTTTAGCAGAGTCCGCAGCCCATCCTCACACTCCTTGTCGACCGCCGAGAAAAACGGCACGAGCACGACGGGTTTGGCGTGTTCCGGCGGTTGCGGCAACGGCCCGACGGCCGTCACGTCGATCGACCCGATCACGATTTGCTTCCTTTCTCCGCGAGCGCGACGTGCCCACGCATGGCTCTGTCGCCGTAGACTTTATGAAATAACAGCAAGAGTCACAATCGACTGGATCAAACAATCGCGAGGTTCGCCATGATAGCAGTTTGCGCGGCAACCGGCCGTCCCGATTTTTTGCTGGCTCAAACGGCCCGCGCCGCGGTATCCTCATGGGGAGCACCAGGCGCTTGGATTCGCCCCGCCCTGGCTGGCGCGACAGCGTGGGACATTGAGCCATGTCAATCGACGATACCCGATTAACCGTCATCGCCGGGGTTCGCACCCAGGACCCGGAACGCTGGCGCGAGTTTGACTCGATCTACCGGCCGATGCTCTTCGCATACCTGCGCAAGCAGGGGCTCAAGGAATTCGAGGCCAACGACGTCGTCCAGGACGTCTTCGTGAAGGTTCTCGGCAAGATCCACACCTACGACCGGGCCAAATGCAAGTTCCGTAGTTGGCTGTTCAGCCTGGCCCACAACGCCATGGTCGACAGGGCCCGCCAGCAGGCCAGCTACCAGAAGGCCCTGGACGGATGGGCAGCCATCGTGCTGAAGGCGTCCTCTACCGATAGCATCAGGATGGAGCAAGAGTGGCTCGAGCTGCACCGGAAGCGTATCCTGGCGCATGCGCTCAAGACGACCCAGGAGTGCACGTCATCCAAGGCCTGGTCGTGCTTCGAACAGCGTCTTCTGCGGAACCGCCCGGCCGCCCTGGTCGCGGCGGACCTGAATCTCAAGCCCCGAGCCGTCTACGTCTACGCCTGCCGCGTATTGAAGCAAGTCCGTACCCTGTGCGAACAATTCGACGAGGACATCACCCAGGCGGTCGAGGCTGATCTAACGGGATAAAACCATGCGGCTGTTGATCTTCACCGGGATCGTCCTCGCTTGGGTAACCACGTGCCCGATGGTCCAGGGTGGTGATCTTCCCGCCGGGCGCGGGGCGTCATTCAACGACCAGGTGCGGCCGGTCCTGGCACGGCATTGTTTCAAGTGCCATGGGCCGGACGAAAAGGCGCGCAAGGCGAAACTGCGGCTCGACCTGGCGGATGATGCGCTCAAACCTGCCGGATCGGGCGAGCGGCCGATCGTGCCGGGCCGCCCGGATGAGAGCGAAATGGTGCGCCGGGTCTTTGCGGAGGATCCCGGCGAGCTCATGCCGCCGCCCGAGGCGAAGCTGCCGCTCTCGGCGGGCGACCGGCAGCTTCTGAAGCAATGGATCGCCGAGGGGGCGAAATATGAGGCGCACTGGGCATTCCGGCAACCGGTCCGACCCCCGATCCCCAAGGTTCATGACCCGACCTGGATGCGCAACTCGATCGACGCGTTCGTTCTGGCCCGGCTCCACGCCGCGGGATTGCGGCCCTCCCCCCCCGCCGATCGGGCCACCCTGCTCCGCCGGGTTTCGCTCGACCTGACGGGGCTGCCGCCGACGCCTGACGAGGTCGACGCGTTTCTCGCGGACCACTCGCCCGACGCCTACCTAGAGCAGGTGGACCGGCTGCTCGCATCGCCGCATTACGGCGAGCGCTGGGCGCGGCGCTGGCTCGACCTGGCGCGCTACGCCGACACCAACGGCTACGAGAAGGATCGCCAGCGCTCGATCTGGCCGTACCGCGACTGGGTGATCCGGGCGCTCAACGCCGATCTTCCCTTTGATCGGTTCACGATCGAGCAGCTCGCTGGCGACATGCTCGAGGGCGCGACGCGAGAGCAGAAGGTTGCCACCGGTTTCCATCGCAACACGATGCTCAACGAGGAAGGCGGCATCGACCCGCTGGAATTCCGCTTTTATGCGATGGCCGACAGGGTCGCCACGACGGGAACGGTCTGGCTGGGGCTGACGCTCGGCTGCGCCAGTGCCATACGCACAAGTTCGACCCGATCCCGCAGCGCGATTATTACCAGTTCATGGCGCTCTTGAATAACGCCGACGAGCCCGAGATGGCAGTCCCTTCCGCCGACACCGAGCGGCGCCGCCGCGAGCTGGAAGCCAAGATCGCCGCGCTGGTCGCCGACCTGCCCAACCGGTTCCCTACGGAGCGACACGTGAACGCCGGCGATCCGGGGTCACTGGCGAAAAACCGGCGCGAGCACCTGGAGCGCCGATTCCAGGAGTGGCTCGGACGTGCGTCCGCCGAGACGGTGCGCTGGACGCTCCTGGAGCCGGTACAGGCGACATCCAGCTTGCCGCATCTCACGATTGAGCCGGACGGCTCGATCCTGGCCAGCGGCGACCAGAGCAAGCGGGATGTTTACACCGTCCGGCTGCGCGCCGGCCGGCCCGGGATCACCGCCATCCGCCTCGAAGCGCTCCCCGACGACCGGCTGCCCAATCGCGGGCCGGGCCGGGTTTTTTATGAGGGACCCGCCGGCGATTTCTTCCTGAGCGAGGTCCGCCTGATGGCCGGGGGAAAGCCGGTGGCGCTCAAGGAGGCGACGGCGAGCAATCCCAAGGCTCGAGGGGCCGCCGCGGCCGCAATCGACGGCGACCCCCAGACCGGATGGTCCATCGGCGGCGGTCAGGGTCGCGAACAGAAGGCGGTATTCCGGCTCGCCAGGCCGCTCGATGGCGCAAGCAGCACCGAGCTCACAATCGAGCTGCTCTTTGAGCGCTATTACGCGGCCGGTCTTGGCCGGTTCCGGATCTCGGCGACCACCGACCGGCGGCCGGTCGCCGCGAGCGAGACGCCACGGGAGATCGAATCGATCCTGCTCGGGGCCGCAAACACGCGGAAACCCGCTGAGGTCGAAAGACTGCGCCGGTATTTTCTGATGGTCGCGCCCGAGCTCGCCAAGGAGCGGGCGGCGATCGAGCAGCTCGAGCGCGATCTGCCGCACGGCCCGACGACGCTCGTATTACAGGAGCGCCCGCGGGAGAATCCGCGGCCGACGTTCGTGCACAGGCGCGGCGAGTTTCTCCAGCCCACGGAGCGCGTCGAGCCGGCCGTGCTCTCCATGCTACCCCCCTTGCCGGCGGGCGCCCGCGCAACCGGCTGAACCTGGCGCGCTGGCTCGTGTCGGGCACGAATCCGCTGACCGGCCGAGTCACGATGAACCGGCAATGGGCCGCGTTTTTCGGCCGCGGATTGGTGCGGACGGTCGAGGATTTCGGTTACCAGGGCGAGCGCCCGACTCATCCGGAACTGCTCGACTGGCTGGCCGTGTCCCTGGTCGAAGCAGGGTGGTCGATGAAGACGATGCACCGGCTGATCGTCACGAGTGCGACCTACCAGCAATCTTCGCGCCTGACGCCCTTGCTCTTGGCGAAGGACCCCGAGAACAGGCTGCTGGCCCGCGGTCCCCGCGTCCGGCTGGAGGCCGAGGTGATTCGCGACTCCGTATTGCGGCAAAGCGGCCTTCTTTGCGAGGCGATCGGCGGCGCGAGCGTCTTTCCGCCGCAGCCGCCCGGCGTCACGACCGAGGGAACGTACGGCGGCCTGGCGTGGAACGTCAGTCCAGGGCGCGATCGTTATCGGCGCGGATTATACACATTCACCAAGCGAACCGCGCCCTACGCGATGTTCACGACCTTCGACGCGCCGAGCGGCGAGGTGTGCGTCGCGCGGCGGGACGTTTCCAACTCTCCGCTCCAGGCACTCACACTACTTAACGACGTCGTCTTCGAGGAGGGGCGCAGGCGCTCGGGGCCATGATGGCCAGCGCGCCGGGGCCCGTCGAGGAGCGAGCCGTTTCGCTCTTTCGCCGTTGTCTGGCCCGCGCGCCGCGGCCGGATGAGCTCGACTTGCTCGTGCACTTCTACCGCAAACAACACGAGCGGTTCGTACACAACGAACTGGACGCCGCCCGGATCGCCGGCGCGGGAACCGGCAACGCCATCGAGCGCGCGCTCTGGACGATCGTGGCGCGGGCGATCCTCAACCTGGACGAGGCCGTGACGAAAGGGTAGGCCCATGAATCGGCAACAAGCACACGCCCTGAACGTGACCCGCCGCCATTTCTTCGAGGATTGCGGTGTCGGTGTGGGCAAGATCGCGCTGGGCATGATGCTGGGCGATTCGTGTCGCCGGGCCGCTGGCGCGGGGGCCGTGGACCCGGAGCGGCCGCTGTCGCCCCAAAAGCCCCATTTCGCGCCCAAGGCCAAGGCCGTGATTCATCTCTTCATGGCCGGCGCGCCCAGCCAGCTCGATCTCTTCGACTTCAAGCCCGACCTGGCGCGGCTGGAGGGCAAGCCGCTGCCGCCTTCGGTGATCGGCGGCCAGAGGTATGCGTTCATCCGCCCCGACGCCGCCGTGCTCGGGCCCAGGTTCAAATTCGCCCGCTACGGGCAGTGCGGGGCGCAGCTCTCGGAGATGCTGCCCCACCTGGCCGGCGTCGTCGATGATCTCTGCATCATCAAGTCGGTCCGCACCGACCAGTTCAATCACGCCCCTGCCCAGATCTTTCTCAACACGGGGTTCTCGCAGCCCGGCCGGCCGAGCCTCGGGTCCTGGGTCGTGTATGGACTGGGCTCCGAGTCGCAAGACTTGCCGGCCTTCGTCGTCATGTCCACGGGCAGCGGGATTAGCGGCGGCGCCGCTAACTGGTCGAGCGGGTTCTTGCCGACTTATTATACAGGCGTCCGCCTGCGCAATCAGGGAGACCCGATCCTGGACGTATCGAGCCCGCCCGGCGTCGATGCGCGGCTCCAGCGCGACTCGCTCGACCTCGTCGGCTCGCTCAATCGCCGCGAGCTTCAAGCGGTCGGCGACCCCGAAATCGCCACGCGAATCGCCGCCTATGAGATGGCGTTCCGGCTCCAGACCTCCGCGCCCGAGCTGATGGACCTGCGCAGCGAGGGCAAGGAAACGCTCGATCTTTATGGCGCCGATCCAGACAAACCCTCATTCGCCCGGGCCTGTCTCCTGGCGCGGCGCCTGATCGAGCGGGGCGTGCGGTTCGTCAATATTTACCACGAAGGATGGGACGCGCACACAGATGTTTCGGGCAACCTCAAGACCAACTGCGGAGCCACCGATCAGGCTGCCGCCGCGCTCGTCAAGGACCTCAAGCGGCGTGGGCTCCTGGAGGAAACCCTGGTGATCTGGGGCGGTGAATTCGGCCGGACGCCGATGGTCGAGAGCAACCGCGCGCTCGGCCGCAGCCTGGGCCGCGACCATCACCCGCAGGCATTCACGATGTGGCTGGCCGGCGGCGGCAGCAAGCCCGGGCTGACCTATGGAGCCACCGACGACCTCGGCTTCCACGTCGCCCAGCACCCCGTGCACGTCTACGATCTCCAGGCGACGATCCTCCATCTTCTCGGCTTTGACCACGAGAAGCTCACGTTCCACCACGCGGGGCGAGATTTCCGCCTTACCGACGTGCACGGAACGCTCGTCAAAGACCTGATCACGTGAGGAGTAGATTTCTCTTCGCGGGATACTCAGTGGCCCGCCTGAGGGTGGAAGCCGACGGCAGCAACCTTCTTGCTGGGCGGCGTCAACGCGTCGCGAGGGTTGGGCGCCTTGCCGTCGGGGCCCGGAGGCAATGTGGGCAGGAGTTCATCAAGTTTCCTCGTCTCGCCGGTCAGTGCTTTCATGAAGGCCAGCACGTCGCCCTTTTCCTGAGAGGTCAGCTCGAGCTTCTTCATGTCCGTGTCGAGCGATGGATTGGGGTTGCCGCCCTTGTCGTAATGCTCGATGACTTGCTCGAGCGTGGCCAGGCTGCCGTCGTGCATGTAGGGAGCGGTCTTCTCGATGTCGCGCAGAGTTGGCGTTTTGAAGGCGCCCAAGTCGGCGTCGAGCTTGGCACCGATCGGGTCGATCTTCCAGCGCCCCAGGTCGGCGAACTTGCCGGTTTTCTCGTCCCACCCGATTCCCAAGTTATGGAACTGCTCGTCGGTGAAGTTGAATCCCACGTGGCAAAGCGAGCACTTGGCCTTCTGGCGGACGACGCCGGGTTTGAAATCATCGTCCGAGTTGAGCGTCAACCCGAAGAGGACCTGCCCGCGCTTTTCGCTGTCCGAGAGTGCCTTGTTGTCGCCGGCGTTGTACTTGTCATAGCGAGAATTGCCCGACAGAGCGGCGACTCGTTCGAATGTCGCGATCGCCTTGGCCATGCCGTCGAGCGTGACATCCGTGCCGAAGACCTTTTGGAACTGCTCGCGGTATCCCGCGATCTTGCGGAGCCGCTCGACGATCTGCGGGTAGGTTTGCTTACCCATCTCGACCGGGTTCTGGATCGGTCCCTGGGCCTGGCCTTCCAGCGAGGGGGCGCGCCCGTCCCAAAACATCGTCTTGCCGTACGTCGTATTGAGGACCGAGGGAGCGCTGCGGCCTCCGGTCTGGCCGGCGATTCCGATCGAGACCGGCATCCCGTCGGTCCAGCCCTTCACCGGATTGTGGCAGGTCGCACAGCTCACGGTCCCATCCAGGGAGATCCTGGCATCGAAGTAGAGCTGGCGGCCCAGCTCGTACTTTCCCTTGGTCAGCGGATTGGCCGCGGGAACATAGATTTTGGGCGTGAGCGGCTGGAGCCCGGCGGGAACAGTGACATTCAGCGGCTCATCCTTGATCAGCGCGGTGTTCGCCGCCATCCAGAAGGGATCCGATTCCGTCGGGCCATGGCTCGCGTCAGGGCCGGTGACCTCTTCCTTGACGGCTTCAGCTAACTGTTTGGTATCAACCGCCCGGGCCTTCTTGGTCAACTGGGCCATTGCGGGCTTGCCCGGTTCGTTCTGACTGGCACCCGGCACGCTTGTAAATGGCGCGGCTGCTTTGCGCGGGATTGTGCGAGGTCCCTGAACCTCGCCGGTACATCCGGTACTTGCCAGCAGGCCGGCAAGCAGCAATCGCGTCCAGCGGTTCATCCCAGCTCTCCGTTGTCGATGAGGAAATCAGAGCGCCGATTGGCTCACTTCTTCTTCGCGACCAGGCCCTCGGCATTCCGCTGGGCGGCCTCGACCAGCTTGTCCCAGTTCTCGTCAACATATTCCGGGGGCCCGCCCTTGAGCGCAACGTGGTAGGCGACATCCAGCGTGTCGACCATGTCGATGGCGTCCCAGGGGCAAACCTGGGCACAATGCTTGCAGCCAATGCAGCGATCGAGGACGACTTCGCACCACGTCTGCAGGCAGGCGTGATCATCTCCCGGCACCTTGTCGATACAATCCACCGGGCAGACCTCGATGCACGCCTCACAGCCGGTGCAACCGTCCGCATGGATAACCGCCAGGATCTTGGGAATAACTTTCCGAGGCTTACCAGCAAGGGAGGCTGCGGCCATAAGCTCATTTTCCGGGGGTTAAACGTTCTTCGACCAGCTATCATTATCGTTTTTTCTGGCCAGAGGGTCAAGGATACTGCATACTGGAAATCAGGAGAATCGCGATGAAACAGTTGCCCCGGACCGGTCTGACCGGCGAGCTCCAGATCACGGTCGGTCCCGAGAACCGGATCAGTTTTGCGGACGAGCACATGCCGGCCGTGCTCGCGACGCCGTGGCTGGTCGGCTACCTCGAGTCGACTGCGCGCGATGCCATCGCTCCCTGTCTGGCGGCGAACGAGCGAAGCGTCGGCGCCTTTATCGAGCTCGAGCACCTGGCGCCCGCTCCTGAGGGTTTTCGCGTGACTTGCCGGGCTCGAGTGATCCACGTCGACGCCGCAGTGATCACGTTTCAAGTCGAGGCTCACGACGGGGTTGAGCCGATCGCGCGAGGAATCCACCGCAGACGCGTGATCGACGTCGAGCGTTTCGCCCGCCGGGTTAAGAAAAAGCAAGCAGCCGGCGACAAGCGGTCCGTCCGATGAGACGCAGCGGTCCATCACTGAGCATTTCGCGAATACGGCAACTGCTTGGCAAGCGCACGCACGCCGGGCACGGAGCCCCGGCCCACTGGGGAACAATGCGTGTCGCCTTTCGCTCCGCGAAAGGGCTTTCTTTCGCGGCGCGAAAGACGACTCTCCGGTAGCTTATTTTTGCCCAGATCCCCAACGCGGCATAGCCGCAACCAACAGATCGCGGGACAGAGCCCCCACGTGCAGCGGCGCAGCAGCACGTGCTTTTGTAGGAGCCGGCTCCGCCTGGCGATCGCAGAGATGCGCGCATCTTGCGTGGAAGTTCAGCGGAAAGAATTTAATGGCCGTGTTCGTGCGACGATGTCGCCGCCGCATGCGCCTCGGCCTCCTCGGGAGCTTCGGTCCGCGCGGCCGGCGAGCCATTGCTGGCCGACACTCGCGGAATGAAGCCATAAAACAGCCGAAGGGCAGTCTGAATGTAGCCCCTGCCGAGCAGCCGGCTTTCCTGGAACTGGTTGGCCAGATGGCGGGCCACGGCGGCGTAGGAGGGATAAACGGGCATGGCCGCCGCGATGTCGCTCAAGCCGATGCCGCTTTCAAGGGCCAGCACAAACTCCTGAACGATCATCGCGGCCTCGGCGCCGACAATCGTCGCACCCAGGATCTTGCCCGATGGCGTGGCGACCACCTTGGCAAAGCCGTCGGTCCGGCCGTCGATAATGGCTCGATCGATCTGGCCGAAATCGACTCGAAAAACGCGGATCGAACGCCCCTCCGAGAGCGCCTGACGCTCCGAAATCCCCACCGAGGCCACCTCGGGATCGACGAACGTGGCCCAGGGCAGCGCGCCATAATCGATTTTCTTGCGCAGCCGCAGAACCGCGTTCTGAAACACGATCGCCGCTTCCCGCTCGGCAACGTGGGTGTAGGGATGGCGCAAGAGGACATCCCCGAGGGCAAAGACGCGAGTTGAGTGCGTTTGCAGGCAGTCGTCCACTTCGATTCCACGATGGGCGTCGCCGTGGACGCCCACCGCATCCAGGTTCATTCCCTCGACATTCGCCAGCCGGCCGGTGGCAACCAGAATATCGCTGCCGGAAATCTCGCCCGCCCGCTCGGGACCGCCCGAGGTCTCACGATACTTGCAGACTTTCCGGCCGTCGCGCAGCTCAACCTTGGTAATTTCGACGCCGAGCGTGAACGAGATCCCCTCGGCCGCCAGCGCCTTCATGACGAATTCGGACGCCTCGGGCTCATCGCGCTCCAGGATTCGATCCGCCGCCGCCACGACAGTCACCCTCGATCCGAGCCGGGCGAAGCACTGGGCAAATTCGAGGCCAGCCGGCTCGGTACCCACGACGATGAGGTGCTCGGGCACCGATGTGAGGGCCCAGATCCGGGAATTGTCGAGGCAGCCCGCCTCGGCCAGCCCGGGAATCTCGGGAACGAGCGGCCGCGAACCGGTGGCGATCACGAACCGCTGTCCGTTCACCGGCTTGTCGTCGACCCGGACCGTGTCGTAGGCGTCGAACGCAGCCGATCCATGGTATACTTCGATCCCTTTCTGCTTGAGCGCTTCTGCCGAATCGCGCTGCCCGAAGTCGTTGACGACGGCTCGAATATGGCCCATCACTCCAGGTAGGTTGACCTGAACAGGTCCACATCTCACCCCCGTTTTCTCGGCGCCTTTGATCGCGTGCACCAGCTTGGCCGCCTGGATTAGCCCCTTGCTCGGAACCCCGGCGGCAACCATCGACCCGCCTCCCAGCCGATGCTTTTCGATCAAGGCAACCTTGGCGCCGACTCTGGCCGCGGCCTCTGCCACGCACAACCCGCCCGCACCGCCGCCGATCACGACTAAGTTATACATTGCCCGTTCTCGATCCCATCACAGAAGAATTCGCCCAGTCGCCCGTTCTTCGCGAACAAAGATCGCGAATAACCCAATAGCTTGTCGCGAGTTGGCACTATACACTCTCATTTCGCAACTGAATAGTTCCGAGTGGTCCTTGGTCCTTTGTCCTTTGTCCTTTGCCTTGGTCGTTCGTAGTTTGCCCTTGGTCCGGATTCCATTGCGGAAAGTGAATACCGAGCATGCCCAGGCGAGTGGCAGTTTTCTGGCCCGGAGATTACCGTGCCAAGCCCAACGAGTGGGCTCTGGAACAGTCGCGGGAGGCTACGGAGCGGCTGATCGCCGCGCTGCGCAAACTCGGGCAAACGCCCTACCTCGTCGAAGGTTACTTGACCCGGCCCGACGAGGCGATCGCCAGGCTCGGCCCAATCGACGACCCGATGATCGGGCTGTTCGTCCACTGGACCTACGCGCCGCATACGGTCGATGGCGTCGTCGGCAAGGACAATCCGCTACTCCTGGCCTCCAACTTCTCCGGCACTTGGCCGGGACTGGTCGCGCTCTTGAACACAGGCGCCTCGCTGGCGAGCGTGGGCCGGCCGGCCTCCCGGATCTGGACCAGCCAGACCGACTGGACCGCGGACGCCCCGTTCATGGAACGACTCGACCAGTGGTGCCAGAGCGGCCGGATCGACTACTCGACAGCCGAAATCCACGCCGCTCCTGCGCTCGACGCCACCTCGATTCCTGCCGCCAAAGCGGTGCTCGACGGCATCCGCCGCCAGCGTGTTCTGGCACTCATGCTCGGCGATACGTCCATGGGCATGATCAACGGCTACTTCGGCCCGCGCTTGCTCTACCCGATCGGCTTCAGCGAGCACAAAGTCGACCAGGCCTGGCTGATCGAGCGCACCCGCACGGTCAGCGACGCGCGCGTCGACGACGCGTTCCGGTTCGTAGAGGACAAGGGTGTCGCCTTTCACTGGAAGGAGGGCGGCGCCCTTGACTTTACCCCGGAGGCGACCCGCGAACAGGTTCGCGGATATCTCGCCGTCCTCGACCTGCTCGACGAGTTCAAGGCCGACTGCCTTGGCTGGCAGTACCAGCTCGGACTGCTCAAGCTCCTGCCGCCGAGCGACTTCGCCGAGGGCCTTTTCAATTCGCACGCCCGGCCCGAAGGCAACGGCCATGTCGTCATCACCAGCACCGAGGCCGATCAGGGCAACCTGGTCCCCATGGAGCTCATGAAGCGTGTTCTCGAAGCCAGGGGCATGCCCGGCGCGGTCATGTTCCACGATGTTCGCTGGGGCGCCGAGCACGACGGCCGGTTCCTCTGGGTTCTCCTGAACTCCGGGAGCTGCGGCGCTTATGCCTTCAATCACGACGTCACGAGCCTGGCCGGGGTTCACAGCTACCGTCAGCCGGCCGGTTACTTCCCCGTCGCCGGCGGAACGTTCGCCGGCGTCAGCCTGCCGGGCCCGATCACCTGGGCACGAGCGTGGATTGACCACAACGGCAAGCTGGTGATGGACCTGGGACGCGGCCAGTCCGTCGAGCTGCCGGAGGATGTCCGCGAGAGCTGGTGGCGCGGCACGACGCGACAGTGGCCCTTCATGGCGGCCGACCTCGGCTGCAAGGTGGAAACCGTCATGGCGCACTACATGAGCAATCACATCGCCGTGGCGTACGGCGACATCTTCGATGAAATGGTCGCGCTGTCGCGCAGCCTCGGCTTCACGGTCCGCGTCCTCTCGTCACAAAAAGTCGTAGACTCTAGTATAAAGTAAACCGACCGCTTCTCTCCGAACCTGCCAGGTGCTAAACTCGGAAGCTGGGGACCGAATTCCTTAGACGAGGCCCGCGTGAGAACATCGGCCATGGAAGCCGTGGTCATCGCCGCCGGCAGCGGACGGACCGTTCGCGGAGGGCGCATCCAGGGCGAGCGCCCGCGTCGCATACCGTCGGCCGCGCTCTTATCGGGAGCTCTGTTCATAGGGCTCATGCTTGTCCTCTGCGATCAGGACGAAGCCCGAGGCCAGGTGCAGGGAACGCCCGGCACTCAGTCTGGCGCTGGTGCGCGCGGGCGAACGATCCTGGCGCGTGCTCCCATCGGGCCGCCCCGTCCGCATGTGCGAGATAGCTCTGGCACCGCCTCCAGCGCCAAAGATACGGCCCCGCCGGATCGGCCGGCGCCCGTCGCGAAGCCCACGATTCCGCCGGCCCCGGCGAGTTCCAACCAGAAACGGTTCAAGGTTCGCGACAAGTTCAATCGCCTCGTGGTGGCGCGGCTGCACGGCCAGCTTGGCGACAAGACCGCGGTCGTGTTGCCGGACGGCCAGCTCGGCTTTACCACCATGCACGTCTCCACCGACGAGCCCTTCCGGCCGGCGTCGGCCGACGAGGTCGCATCGCTTTTGCATCAGGGCCCTTATGCGGGTTACCTGCTGCTCAAAACCGACCATTACCTGATCTTCTACCAGTCGAGCCTGGCCTTTGCTCAAGACAGCGGACGATTGCTCGAAGAGGTTTATCGCGGAGTCATCGAAGCGTTCGCCCGCAACGGGATTCCCGTGCACAAGTCCGAGTTTCCCTTGGTCGCGGTGATCTATGCGACCGACCACGATTTCCGCGCCACATGAAGCTCGATCCCCAGGTCCGGGCGTATTACGAGTTCTGTACCAATCGGATCTTCTTCTATCAGCACTCCGATCACGACGAGATCGAGCCCAAGCTGGCCGCCCTCCTCAAACCGCAGACGGTCGCGCACGAAGGGGTTCACCAGGTTCTCTGCAATATCGGCGTACAGCCTCGCTTGAGCGCCTGGCCGCTCTGGCTGGTCGAGGGGATGGCCGAATACTGCGCCACAACCAAAACTACCAAGAAGGGCGTGTCATGGGCGGGCCTGGGGGCCATCAATCCGCTCAACATGGCGACGATCTGCGAGCTCGACGACGCGCAGGCGATCCGGAACGATGGGGCCAATCCCCGGGCCATTCCGATCGCCCAGGGGCGCTCCGCCAGTCGGACCGAATCACTGGTCACGCAAACCCGGCTGACGCCGACCGATTATGCCCATGCCTGGGCGTTGACGCATTACCTCGCACGGACGCGCTGCGGCGATTTCGTCAAGTATCTCAAGCACATGGGCCAGTTGCCGCCACTCGAGCCGCGGTCGCCGGCAGAGCACCTCGCCGACTTCCGCAAGTTCTTCGGCCATGATCTGGCCAAGGTCGACAAGAAGGTTGACGATTATCTGCACAAGCTCAGCGAAAAGAAACAATACGAGCGCCTCCCCTACTACGCCGTCATGTCCGAGCAGATGCTTCGCAACGGGAACGTCAAGCGCACAGGCTGGGTCAGCCAGTCTCCCCAGAGGATCCAGCAGTGGGTGCAGGAGCAAATAGCGCTTCACGGCAATGAGCCCACCTGGCAGGCCGTCCCGCTAACCTCGCGAGCAAGGGCCGAACTCGTGGCCCAACGGTGGGTCAACAACGGCTTCTGACAACGCAAAAGGTGTCAGCAACTTATCCGACGCCGTGTTCCGGAAAGGTGTCATCCGGAAAGGTGTCAGGAACCTATCCTGGGATAGGTTCCTGACACGTTTCCCTGCTGGGACGGACCGGAGGTCTCCTCGTGCTTCAACGGTCAATTCACGATTGGCGTCCGGCTACGGCGTTGAGCGCTTTGAGCGACGCCTCGACCAGCGTCTGCCCGGCCCAGGGCGCCATCTTGGCGCTGCGAGCCGTTCGCGGCTCGTAGCCGCCGGCATAATAGGCCGAAGGCGTCGCGACATAGCCGATCCACTGGTTGGTCAGGCTCGAGACCCAGGTACGGGCGAACGGGCTCGCCGCCTTGATATCCAGGCCGAGCTGGCAGAAAAACTCGGCGCCATTCGTCACGATCCCCAGGCCGCCGACGCGCACCGCTTGCACCTCGCACGGGACGACCGGCCGCCTGATCCGTTCCTGTTCGACCAGCTCGCGCTCGCGGGCATACACTCTCTCGGCGACGGAACCGGCGCCCAGGCCCAGCTCGGGCGTTTCCAGCGCCACATCGCGCGGCTCGCGAATCGGAATGGGAACAAATGTCTGAACCGCCTGGACGACCGGAGCATTGTTCCAGGTCACCCGCTCGACGGTCTGAATCACTTCGGCCCCGAGCGCCAGGCCAAACATGTCGGCCCAGGCTTCGCCGAACTCGCGTCCCGGGCGGAGATTGTCGACCTGGGTCACGTCTCCCGCAGCCCCCAGCAAGAACCCGACCGGCAGCTTCGGCTGCCCATAGTGTCGCCTGAGCACCTGGCGGAGACTGGCCAGGTAATCGGCGGTGAATCCGCTCCCGCCCATGACGGTGAGGTGGCAGGAGAAGTTGACGAATAGTCCGAGCAGCGCGCCACCCGGCGCCTGCGCCGCGAGCACACCAACATCCGGGTCGATTGGCCCGCTCGGCTTGACGATGTCGGGATTTCCCTTGCCCGGGTGGGTCGCCTGCCTCCCGTTTCGCATCAGGAAGCGGCGATTGAAGCTGATGCTCGGCTCATGGCCGAATCCATCACCGATTTCACCAGGATGAAGGGCATGATAGGCAGACGAGACAGCTTCGGCGATGCGGCCAGCGAGGAGACCGGTATACTGCGGGTCGGCCTCCGATTCGAAGCAGCTCGCGACCGGCCCGCCGCCGTGAGTATGGCTGGCACCGATCAGCACGTGAGAGCCGGGAATCTTCGTCGCCGCGGTGATCGCCTGCCGTGCTTGCGCGGTCGTCTCCTCGGTGATGAAGAGCGCATCGATGCCGGCGAGCGCAATGGTGGCATTCGCGCCTTTGATGACCATGGCCACGGCCCGAAGCGGGTCATGGACCTGGTCAAGCCGCCGCGCCTGCATGCCGCCCGGGCTCTGCGACCCGAGTTTGGGCGTGATGTCGGTCTCGCCAAATCCCACGTGCACCATGGTGGATCAGCGACCCTCCCCTGCCCCGCCGTCTTCGCGCGGGTTGTTGGTGCTGAGCGAAATCTAGCCAAATCACCCGGAATACGCTATCTTCGACGCTGGCGTTGCGTTATTCCAGTACCGACCGCCGGGGCTATGGCGAGCGACTGGAATCGCGTCGGCCGGAACACGCGTGCCGAAACGCACGGGGACGTAGCTCAATTGGGAGAGCGCCTGGTTTGCAACCAGGAGGTTGGCGGTTCGATCCCGCTCGTCTCCAGTTAACATAAAGCATGAGTTCAACTTACGTCATTTAATTGGTTCCGTGACTTTCCGAGCAGGGTTGAACATACAATTGGCGAAGCGTGGAATTCCCGCTGGATTTTTGCGGATTTTTCATTAGTGAGAGCGCCTGGGTGAATACCAGGCGCTCTCATCATCTCCGAATCGTTACACGGCACGTTTGTCGTAATTCGACGGCGGTTGGTTCCGGGGTGCTGAGCACGCCGGTGAATTCGGCCGTTGTGGACAGGGCCAGCCTGAGACCGGCAGGTCCGCTTCGCTGTCGGCCGGAAACGTGCCCAGAGGTCACGGGTTGCCTTACCATTCGTGGCCGCGAGGCGGGATCCCGCGGCAGAAACTATCGCTTGAACGGCCGCGCGTCCCAGACCTTCGACGAGTAGTCCAAACTCCCGGTCACGATCCGCGACCCGTCGGGGCTGAACGACGCCGAAGAGACGCGCTCGGTGTGCCCCTTGAGTGTGAGGACCTCGGCACCACTCTTCGCGTCCCAGACCTTCGCCGTCTGGTCCCCACTCCCGGTGACGACCCGCGACCCGTCCGGGCTGAACGACGCCGAATGCGATGGACGCTGAACCGGTGTGCCCCTTGAGTGTGAGGACCTCGGCACCACTCCTCGCGTCCCAGACCTTCGCCGTCTTGTCCTGACTCGCGGTCACGATCCGCGAGCCGTCCGGGCTGAACGACGCCGAAATGACGACAGCCGTGTGCCCCTTGAGTGTGAGGACCTCGGCACCAGCTCTTCGCGTCCCAGACCTTCGCCGTCCTGTCACGACTCCCGGTCACGACCCGCGACCCGTCCGGGCTGAACGACGCCGAGTAGACGACACCGGTGTGCCCCTTGAGTGTGAGGACCTCGGCACCACTCTTCGCGTCCCAGACCTTCGCCGTCTGGTCCATGCTCCCGGTCACGATCCGCGACCCGTCGGGGCTGAACGACGCCGAAAAGACGGCATCGGTGTGCCCCTTGAGCGTGAGGACCTCGGCACCGCTCTTCGCGTCCCAGACCTTCGCCGTCTGGTCGCAACTCCCGGTCACGATCCGCGACCCGTCCGGGCTGAACGACGCCGAATCGACGCAACTCGGTGTGCCCCTTGAGTGTGAGGACCTCGGCACCACTCTTCGCGTCCCAGACCTTCGCCGTCTCGTCACGACTCCCGGTCACGACCCGCGACCCGTCCGGGCTGAACGACGCCGACTGGACACTATCGGTGTGCCCCTTGAGTGTGAGGACCTCGGCACCGCTCTTCGCGTCCCAGACCTTCGCCGTCCCGTCACGACTCCCGGTCACGATCCGCGACCCGTCCGGGCTGAACGACGCCGAATACGACGCCACTCAGTGTGCCCCTTGAGTGTGAGGACCTCGGCACCACTCTTCGCGTCCCAGACCTTCGCCGTCTTGTCCCAACTCCGCGGTCACGATCCGCGACCCGTCCGGGCTGAACGACGCCGAAATGACCTCGCTGGTGTGCCCCCTGAGGGTGAGCAGGTCGGTATGGCAGAGGCGATGGACGTATCGCCACTCCCAGCCGCGGAGGTCGGCCCGGGTGCTGTCGAGCAAGGCCACCGTGGCGGCGACGTTGTTCTCTCGCCACTCCTGGTGGGCCACCTGGATGGTCCGCCCATAGTCGAACCGCTCGAACTTCTCCCGCTGCCGCTCGGCCTCGGCCCGAGCATCCTTCTCAGCGACGCGGGCCGTGTCGGCCTCGCTTCGGGCGACGTCCGCCGCTGCTCGCCGTGCCCGTTCGGCGGCCCTGCCACTGCCACACGGCCGTACCCCCCAGCCCGCCGAGCAGCGACCGCCAGCAGCCCGAGCGTGTACGCAGCGGCCAGGGTCGGCTTCCGGCGGGCCCACTTGGCCGCGCGCTCGAGCCGGGTGACCGGCGCGCGCCGCGATCGGCTCGCCGGCCAGAAATCGACGCAGGTCGGCCGCGAGGGTCGCAGCGCTGGGGTAGCGCTCGGCGCGGTTCCTTTTCCAGGCATTTCAGGCAGATCGTCTCCAGGTCGCGCGGAATCGACGGATTGATCCGCCCCGGCGGAACAGGCTCCTCGCTAAGGACCTGGATTACCGTGTCCATTGCCGTGGCCGCCTGGAACGGCGGGCGACCCGTGACGGCGCAATACAGCGTCGCTCCGAGCGCATACACGTCTGCCGCCGGCCCGACCTCGCCTCGTTGACCGCCCGCCTGCTCCGGGGGCATGTAGCTGGGCGTTCCCATGATCTGGCCCGAGCCGGTCAGCCCGCTGTCGCCCTGGATTTTCTTCGCCAGCCCAAAGTCGGTGACCCGCGGGTTACCCTTCTGATCAAGCAGGATGTTGCCCGGCTTCAAGTCGCGGTGAATGACGCCGCACTGGTGGGCATAGTCGATCGCCTCGGCGACCGTGACCATGAGTTTGGCTGCCTCGCGGGCAGCCAGCGGGCCCTCGTTCAGCCGCTGTGAGAGGCTCTGACCCTCGACAAATCCCATGCTGAAGTAATGCTGGCCGTCGTGCTGGCCAACTTCGAAAATCGGGACGACCGCCGGGTGGTCGAGGTTGGCGGCGGCCTGGGCTTCCGTGTAGAAGCGCTTGACGTCGGTGTCATTGGCGAGTTGGCCGGCCAGGATCATCTTGAGCGCGACCTTGCGATTGAGGCTCACTTGCCGCGCCTCAAAAACAACGCCCATACCGCCGCGGGCGATCTCGCGGACGATTTCGTAGTCGCCGAAGTAGCGGACGGCCGTAGTTGCGGGCCGCCCGGCCCTCGCCGCCTCGAATTGTGCCAGCCCGATGGTCGCGTCGCGCCGTGGCGCCACGGTGGCCTCCTCGTGCACCGAAGGCGCCGTGGGGCCCGGGATCGCCTCACTTGGCAGCGACGGCGCGATCGGCGCGTCGGAAACCGTGGCGGGCGCGGCGACCTGAAGCTCGGGAGGAGTCGCCCGGGGGAGCCTGTGGCACACGCGCGACCGTTTCATCCACCTGGCGCAGTTCGCGCTCCAGGGCCTCGAGCTCGGCCCGCAGCGGGGTGCGGCCTTCTGCGGGAACGTCATCAAGGTAGTCCTCGACAGACGCTCGCCGCCCAGCCCGCCATTCGGCCTCGAACCGGCGACAGACGGCGTCGATTCGGCGGGCCAGCTCGACGTCGAGGCCGCCGAGGTGCTCGCTCGGTTGCTCACTCATCTTGATGGGTCTCCCACATCGAGGTCTATCGGGTGCTCCGCCCTTGAACCGGGTTGCCAAGGCCAAACGGTCAACACTCACTTCAAGGAAGATGTCCGTTTCTCGCGCGGTTGTGACTTTGTGCTCGTGGTTCGAAGCTCACGGTCAGTTTGGCCAAGCTGCGTCATCAGCTTCATCACATTCTCTGTTAGACTCGAAGACTCGCTCATGATCAACTCAGAGATTCATTGGGAGCGCGGCATGATCGATCACAGACTAGCCAGCTCGGGGCTCAAGCCCGGAAAATGGGGACGTAGCGAGGCACAGTTGCGTTATTGGCGAATGGGAATTCGAGTCGCCATTCTGGGACGCCGTCCGTCCGCGAATAGTTCGGCATGATGTCGGTACCCCGGCATAAGCCCCAATAACTGGCTTCCTGAGGGCCCCTTGTTGTGGCGGTGCGAACTCCCCTCCGTGATGAGAGGTGGCTGGAACGAGTGGGTGGCTCAGTTCCTTATCTGGCTCCCCCGGCTCGTGCGGGTTCGTTGCGACCTTGACGACTTTTCAAACCTTGTGATCTTGAAGGCGCGGATCAGGGAGTCCACGGTCAGAGCGATCAGGACGATGCCCACGATGATGAAGGGAGTCAGTAATAGCCATCCTTGCCACCCCGCCATCTTCGGGTGCTCGCCGTAGAGTTTCACATAGATCCAGAACCCTGTGAACGCGTTCCAGAACACGGCAAAGGCAATGTACTTCCGGGCGTTGTCCCAGGCGTGCGGCGCGAATATTTCCGTTTGGGTGGACAGCGGGGATTCTGCGGGAGGGCCCGTGGGAGCTCGATCGTCGCTCGTGGAGTCCGCGATCCTGTCCGTGCTCGATGGCTGCCCATGCAGGCCCGCGGCCTGTCTCTCGTGAATCACCGTTGCTTCCTGGCGGTCGATCCAGTTGGCGGCACCCGTGCGCGTCGGGAACCACGCGAGATCGGCGGCGGCGAGTAGAGCGACCGCCGCCAGCGCGATCGGACTGTTCGGGATGTTGTAAGCGTTGGCCGCGAAGATCAGTAACGGAAAGTGCAGGAGGCCCGCACCGATGATGGTCTGCATCGACCAGACGTAGGCAAGATGGCCCCTGTCGGATCGCATCGCCGGGTGTCGGAGTTGTTCGTCCAGGCAACCGTTTTCATCAACCCACCGTCGGGACAGAGAATACCACGTCCCCGCGACAATTTTCCGACGGCTCCAGTTCGCGGTCAGTCGCGACAAGAAGACCGACGGAGTCAGCGCCACTGCCGCGACGGCAACCACGACCCAGTCGTAATTGGCGCCGTGGTCCGCCGGCGCCGGTGGCCGACGCGCGTTCGCACGGCCTGCCTGGCCCGGGACGGCCCTCTGACCGCGGAGTCCCCCGCCGCCCTGAGGGTGCTGCATCGCGCCGACGATCAACACCACCAGCAACACGACGACACCCAGAGCGAGGAAAAACCGTGCTTCCCGAGTCAGCCGGTTCATCAAGTCTTGTTCGTCGCTGGCCGACATGAGGCTCCTCTCTTCACTGTCCCCCGGGGAGGATCTTCCGAAGTTCGGGAAGGCGAACTTACTGCATCATACCGAGTTACCACGCCACGGAAACCGGCCGGCCGTGGACTTGAAGCGGAGTGGTGAAATGACGAGGTGAACCGCCATGCAGACGTCCAGCCCGTGGACATGGAAATTCAGGCGTGACGCTTAATGCCACTTGGGCGAGCGGCGGCAGGGAGTCACCCCGAGGCCGGATCTCATCCCGATCCGGCCGAGAACGATCATTCCGCGGGTGGATGAATACCTGCCGGTCGCCTTAACAGTTACCTCCGTGTGGGATCAGCCAGCGCCCGAGCGATGCGTCGGAGGATCACGGCGATGCATCCGGGTCGGAGCCGTCCGTTGCAGAAGCGTCTGCCGAGGCGCGACCATGATCGTCGGGCCTTCCAGCCGCAATCGCGACAACCCGTCGAACGGAGCACCGCCGCATGACTCCGGCATGAACCGCGCTTGATCGGCCCGCGTAAGAAACGCCAACTTCAGGGCAGTCTCTTCGGCCCGGGCACCGCGGTTGCATCGGACCCTGCTCCCGAGGACAATCGAGGCGAAGAAACGGCGGTACCCGCGCCGGTGGCGGGAGTATTCGCGAAAATTCCGAGGCACTCGCGCTGAGTTTCGCGCGTTCATCCGTCAATAATCGATAGGTTAACTCTGCGCGTACCACGAAGGGATCGTTCCCGTGCGTCCTGTGGAATCGTTTCGAACCTACTTGTTGCTCCTGGCCCGGTTGCAGCTCGCCCGCGAGCTCCAGGGCAAGCTCGATCCCTCGGGCGTGGTGCAGCAAACGCATGCTCGCCAAGCTGCTTTTCAGCATGGCGTTCAGCCCGGATGGCAAGCAGCTCGCCTCGGCCGGTGCGGATGGGACGGTGAAGGTCTGGGACGCCGCGACCGGGCAGGAAACCCGCACCCTCTACGGGCACACAGGCTTCGTCTACAGCGTCGCATTCAGCCCCGACGGCCAGCGGCTCGCCTCCGCAAGTTTGGACAAAACGGTGAAGGTATGCGACGTCGCGACGGGCCGGGAAACCCGCAGTCTCACGGGGCACACCGCCAACGTTGAGGGGGTTGCATTCAGCCCGAATAGCAAGCGGCTCGTCTCCGCGGGTGCGGATCAAACCGTGAAAATCTGGGACGCCGCGACGGGACAGGAAACCCTCAGTCTCAAGACGACTGGCGGTGCGACCAGCGTGGCATTCAGCCCGGACGGCTGGCGGATTGCCGCCGGCGCCCGGAGCCAGACGGTCACGGTGTGGGACGCCCGCCCTTTGGAAGCGGAACCGAACAGGTCTCCCGCCGCAAATCAGGCCCAACGCGTGGTGCGGTCACTCTTCGCCAAGCTGTTTCTGAGAGAGGATGTCCTGGATAGCCTTCGTGCCCAGAGCGACCTGAGCGAGCCGGTGCGGGCGCAGGCCCTGGATCTCGCGCAGCGCTATCCGGTCGATGCCCAACAGCTCAATAATATGAGTTGGAACATTGCTAGCCCATGTTTGGGGTGAAAACGCCCCTCGCGCGGGGGTGCGCCGCCGGATGTGGCTTGTTTTCCCCGGTTTTTCGAACGTCCCCCTCCTTTTTTTCTGAAAATCGTAGTGACAATATCGACTTGCGTATTTTCGAGAAACCGCTGGTTTTTGCATTGACAGCGACGTGATTCGTCGTGATACTTCGTGACATGTACCTTAGAACCGTCAAAGTTCGGTCTTCCAACGGCACGGTCAACGAGTATGTCCGTGTCGTCGAAGCGTATCGCGACAATGGCAAGGTCAAGCAACGCACACTCGCCGAGCTCGGCCGTAAAGATCTGCTCGTGGAGCTGCTACCCAAGCTTCAGCGCCTGCTCGGCCAAGATGCGGGCGCTGAGCCCGGCGGGAGCGAGGATCTAAAGATCCTCGATGCCTCCACCTGGGGACCGATCCTTGCGGTTCGGACCCTGTTCGACCAATTGGGGCTTTGGTCGATCCTCGACGCAACACTGGGCAAGGCCAAAGGAGTGCCGTTTACGGATCGGGCGTTCGTATTGGTCGCCAATCGCCTGATCCACCCCGCCAGCGAACACGGCCTGGCCGGCTGGCTGGAGACCGACTTCGTCTGCGACCGCCAAGGCCGACGGTTCCTGCCGAATTGGCATCAGCGTAAACGGGTCCGCGTTCACTTCAGCCAACTGGAAGCCTGGTACCGCACGCTCGATCAACTCTTGGATGCGAAGGAACAGATCGAGCTGGCCCTCTACCACCGCCTCCGTGACCTCTTCAGCTTCAAGCCGGACCTGGTGCTCTACGACATCACCAGCACCTACTTCGAGGGTGCTGGACCAATCAACTTCGCCAAACACGGCCACAGCCGAGACGAAAAGCCGCACAACCCGCAGGTGATTGTCGGGGTGGTGATGGTGGCTGGCTGGCCGATCGCGCATCACGTGTGGGCCGGCAATCGGGTGGACAGCTCTACCGTCTCAGAGGCCATCCGCGACTTGCACGATCGATTCGGATTCAACCGCCTGGTGTTCGTCGGCGATCGAGGTATGGTCACTGATGATAATGTTGAAGCGATCATTGCCCAGAAAAACGGCTACATCGTGGGCCTCAAGCGGCGGCGCAACGCAAAGCTGGCCGAGTGGCTGGGTGCGGTTGATGAGACCAAGTGGATTTCTTGTCCGGTTGGGATCACCGCACAGGAACGAACCAATTCACCGCGCACCCGGGCGCAGGAGATCCCCTCGGGAATCGACGGCATGCGGGTGATCGTCGTCGATTCCGACGAACGGCGTGGTTACGAAGAAGACATGCGCCGGAAATCGATGGAGCGGACGCGCGCCCATTTGGAGAAGCTCCAGAAGCGCGTAGCGGCGGGAAAGTTGAAACAGCCCGAGAAGATCGGTGCCGCCGCTGAGCGAGCCCTGCAGCGGAACCACGGCTATCGGTACTACTCCTGGGACATTCACCAGGGAACGTTCCGCTATTTCGAGAACGCGGCGGGCCTGAAGCGTGAAAAGGGGATCGAAGGCCGGTATGTGATCGCGACCAGCGAAGCGGCTCTGGGCGTGCTTGACGTGGTGGCGATTTACAAGGAATTGAGCGACGTCGAACAGGGGTTTCGCCAATTCAAGGACGTGTTGGCGGTGCGCCCGATTTATCATCAGGTTGAGACACGTGTAAAGGCACATATATTCGTAGCTGCACTGGCCCTGTTGGTCCAGCGGTTACTTGATCGCCGGCTCCAACAAGCGGGGATTGATTTCTCGCCGGAGCGGGCGATGCAGGCGCTGGCCACCGTGCGCCACGTCACCATCCGCCTAGATGATCAGCCCGAGCGGGATGGGGTCAGTGGGGGCTGCCCAGACGCGCGTCGGGTCCTGAAGGCTTTGAAGCTGACCAATCTGAAGCCGCCGGACCCTCCCGCAGGGCAAAAAACCGTGATGTAGTGACTAATCCAAAATTCGACCGTTACGCCGCAAGGACTTACGTCGCGCCACCCCAAACATGGGCTAGCCGCGCGAACTTTCTCCCGGCGGACTATCTCCGGGCCGTGCGTCTGGCCGAGGCAGCTTGCGAGGTTAACCCGTTCAACGGCCTCTACTTGAACACCCTCGGTGTCGCACGCTATCGGGCCGGCCAGTATCGCAATGCCCTCGACGACCTGAATCGATCCTTCGAACTCAATGCACCCCGCTACCGTGGCCCGCTGCCCGCGGACATGGCATTTGTCGCCACGGCCCAGCACAGGCTCGGGCAGTTTGTGGAGGCTCGCAAAACGCTCGAACAGCTTCGCGTCGTCATGAAGAAACAACCCGGGCGCGCTGACAGTGAATCAACGGCATTTCTCGAAGAGGCGGTGGCCCTGATCGATCGGCCTGCGGGTGACGGTGCCGCCGCCAAGGGGTCACACAAGAAGTAAATAGCGCCATCCCGGGCCGATTAAGAGATGCAGCGCGGGCTTCTCAGCGGGTCTGAGCCCAAAATCCCGAATGCGATGTCACAGTCAAACCCGGAGCGGACATGTTCCTGGATCAGCACTGAATGTATAGTACTCCTGGTCGATCGGTTACACCCTTGGCCGCGTGGGGAGGTTTACGATGGTCCGTTCGATGTCGAATGGCGGGCGCTTTCGTTTTGATTCTGCTGCTGACAACGCGCGATGCCCGCGCCCAGTGGGGTCATGGCGGGTGGGGATGGGGAGGGTGGGATACCGCGCAAATAAAGGCATTTCCCGTAAAGACATTTCCCAACGACCCTGGTTTCTACGCGATGGGTGCCAGAATCTACAGGTACGACCCGCGCCTCAATCCCGACCTGGTCGCTAAATACAATGGCCAAGTGGCCAACACCACCTGGAACTTCTGCCAGTTCGGGCCGTTCACGAAGGAGCAGGCCGAGCAACTGAGAAAGCGGTCCAGTAAGGCGAAGGATGCCCACAACTCGTATCTCGATCTAAGGATGCGCAGGCAGAACCCCACCACGGCGCAAGTCGAGAACGGCGGCGCGCTGAACCTCGCTGTCGCTGATCTCAGCGATCCCAAGCTCGGCGATCTGGCCTCGAAGGCCGCCAAGGTCCCCGTCGCAGCGAGCCTCATCGCCGAGGTTCCATTCACAACCGCATCGGAGCGAGTCACGTTGATGCTCGATGAGTTGCGCGCCGCCTTCAAATGGCGCCAGGTGTTCCCCGCAGAGCGGTTCGCAGAAGTCAGGAGAACATTCGATGAACTTGTCACCCGGCTGCAGAATGAGGATCAGGCAGGCGATATTTCGGACAAGACCCTGACGGAGGCCCAGGAGTTCGTGAGCGCACTTCGCGCCAAGCTGAAAGCCCAGCCACTCGAGAATCCCGACGACCAGACGGAAGCGATGAAGTTCGTGACTACCTCGAGCGCCCTGGTGGGCTTGCTAAGAAAGCCCGACATCCGGCCGGCGATCTCGGCGTTGCGCAAACTCAAGGATACGTCGCTCGGCAATTTGCTCGGGTTCCTGCACGCTTACAATTTGCGGTTCGGGCCGGCGACCACACCCACGGAACGAGCCGCTTACCATCAACTTTTCGCGATTCTCGACAAGACGCGTAACGACGTCCTAGCCGAGGTCAAGCCCGGCGGTATGCCTACCGCGGATGCCGATCCCAGGCATGTGGCAGACTTTTTTTTTGACAGCCTCGACATGAACAAACGCAAGAGCGAAAACCTTTCGGGGGCAATCGACTTCCTTGACAGCCTCGACATGAACAAACGCAAGAGCGGAAACCTTTCGGGGGCAATCGACTTCCCAAACCCGAAGTGAGCGTCGCCGGCGCGCTTGCCGACCTCGCGAAGCGCGCACGCTGCCCTGACGGCCGAAAGACGGCCCGGCAAAGATAGATAGCCCCAGCGATCAAAGAGGACACGATCAAAGAGGACATGCATCATAAATCTTCGCGGTCGCGGCGGCATCTCGGTCAAGTCAGCTTACGTGTCAATTTACGATGTGAACGCGGGACCGCGTTCGGCGCGACGGGCCGCCATGGTGATGGCAAGAGAACACCCCGTTTACTGATCGTGGTGTTCTACCCGTTTGCCTCCGGAGCGGGAGGTAAGAGACGGCCCGGTTTCGTCGTGCAAAACGACGCCGACAATTCGCGGATGGCGGCCACGATCGTGGCCCAGATCACGACCAACCTCGCACGAGCAGGCGTGCCATCGCACTTGTTCATTGAGGCGTCCACCAAGGAAGGCCAGAGGTCCGGTTTGCGACACGATTCACTCGTGTCGTGTAATACTCCGCGGCCTTGATGATCGCGTCGTCCGTCAGGGTCAAGTGGTCAAAACCAATGCTGGGATCGAGAGCGTAATCGAGACGTCGCAAGCTGCCGACGGCGCGGATGCGCAGGAGTTCTCGACGAACCTCGTAATGCGCAATATCGGGGATGACGACAACCGCGCCGGTTGCCAGGATGGTCTAGAGCCATGCGAGGCATCGTACGACATGCGGCTTGCTGGGAGCGCGGACAATCATGCCGAGCGGCCCGCTGTCCAGCAGGATCAACCGCGCCATGATCAATAGAGACCTTCGAAGAGTTTCCGATGGGGACGATGTGCGTCGAGATCGCGCATGCCTTCCTCCCATGCACCCGGCGGGTCCTCGACAGGCATGGCCAGCATCTTTTCGACGAACGCGGCGATAGCCCGGGCCTTTCGGGCTTGTTCCTCCGGCGTGATGGGGAGGACTCGGCCTCCGGCGTCGTTGCAGGGGACAGGACGCGGCGAGGACGCGTGGGGAAGATCCTGCACGCCGGGTTCCTGATCGGTGTCCGCGTCGTGTTCCTTATCGAGCACACCCATTGTCTGGCTCCCTCGCATGAGATGGCAGCCATCCCCTGATTCTACGCTAGTCCGCCTCGGCACGGAAGCTCGAGACAATCGCGCCCAGTCGAGTGAGCCCGCCGCCGAGGGAGTTGCTCCCATCGAGATCGGCCGAGCACGAACGATGATCGACGTGAAGAGGACCGATTCGATTTATCGCATCGACGCATAAAACTCTGCCTCGGCAGAGAAACGGTGATAAATCTTGCGAATTCCTGGGTAATCCTGGTAATCCCTGGAAAACGGTCGCAGTCGTCCGACCGTACCTAAACCCTTACATCCGAAAGGCTTGCGGTTTAGTAGACCGCCTGGTTTGCAACCAGGAGGTTGGCGGTTCGATCCTGCTCGTCTCCACTTGGACTTGGCCAATCTCCATCCGATTTTGGGTGCTGGCCCTTTTGATCAGAGTTCCAGACACCCATGCGCCAGAGAGAAATGCACCCATGCTCGGCGCACTCGTCCTGAGACCGGCACGCTGCATCATGGTCTTGATGGTAACGAGGTTTCAGACGCAACGCTCCGGCCATCCCCTTCGGTGACTGATGGGTGTCCGGTACGCCGTTCCGCATGCGCCTGAGAGAAAAGCACCCATGCTCGGCGCACCCGTCCTTAGACCAGCACGCTGCAGCAAGGTGGAGAAGAAGCGGTGAACGAAGAAACCCCCGGGGGAAAAATGGGCTGAGCCCGGCAGAACGAGGAGGACCTAGAACGACCATCATAAGACGAGTGAAAAGTCCAGGGCAAGCTTCGTGTCAACGGGAGAAGGACATGGTTGTGGCAACGGTACCCACGCCGCGTCTGGATAGCGAAGTTGCGAGTTTTCTGGACCGGCATGGCGCCCAGTCAACCGTGGATAAGATCGGTGTGCTCGTGCGTGAATGCTTTCCGGAACTCCTAGATTTGGAACTTCGCCTTCAGGACGACCCCGATGTTGAGGACCGTAACTCGTGCATCATCCGAACCAAGTTGCCGGCACTGGGATCGGAACCGGAACGGTTGCTGCGCTGGCGGCGGTACCATGAACGGCTCGCCCAGGACCTCTCTTTCAACGAACGGCAACTGTTCGGCACCATGATTCGTTATCACGCAGAGTGACCATGGGCCCGAATGAATTTCTCGATACTGCGGAGCGGCTGGCTCAAGGAGGCACGGAAGGGGATTGTCGCTCCGCGATCAGTCGGGCGTACTATTCGGTATTTCACCGGTTTCGCAATTTCTTCCTGGCACAGGGGCTCGACGACGCACCCTTGAGCCGTCGTTGTGCACCGCTGCACCATGTTTGGGTATACTGGCACCAGGGCCGATTCGTGCTGCACGCCACGACCTGTCCGTCATCGCCTGCGGCCGGTCGCTGATTCCAACGACCCGATTCAAGGAGCCTTGAAGATGTCCACTGCGAAGGCCGTCAAGCCGCAGCCGGGCCGTTTGCTCATGGGCTTGCCACCCGACACGCGTGTCGTCATCGCCGACGTCACGTGGAACGACTACGCTCGGCTCGTGAATGCCGTCGCCGAGGGCGAGAACTGCCGCCTTGCCTACGACGGGAAGGATATCGAACTCATGAATGTCGGCCCCGTTCACGATTCGTACAGTGAGATCCTGGGTTTATTCGTTAACCTGGTCGCCGAAGAGCTCCAGATCGATCTGAGAGGAGCACGATCGACGACGTGGAGGCGCAGGAAATTGAAACGGGGCATAGAGGCCGATCTATCGTACTACGTGGACGCCGCGAAAGTGGCTGCCTTTGACGCGGCGTTGGCGAGGCGTTCTGGGAAAATCAAGGATTACCCCGATCCGGACCTGGCTGCCGAAGTCGATATCTCACGTCCCAAGATCGATCGGCAGGGGATCTATGCTGCGCTTCAGGTCTCCGAAGTCTGGCGTGTTTTCGAGGAACGCGTATCGATCGAGCAACTGCAATCTGATGGGAAGTATGTGGCGGCTCTTTTCAGCCGGTTCCTCCGTGTTACGCCTGACGACGTGGCGCGCTGGGTCTTGCGTGAAGGTGCCCGAGGTAGTGTTACGTGGAAGCAAAGATTGCGTGAATGGGTGCGGAACGACCTCGCTCTTCGGACGGCCCCATAGGGCTTGTTCTCCCTGGTGCTAAGCCGGGCCAACATCGCTGCAGCGTACGGCTGACAGCGATCTAGCGCCCCGAGGACTTCATGCAGCAGTGCGTAGGACGATCGACCCACGCTGGATCGCCAGTGCGCGTCCGTCGAGCCGGCCGCCAGTTCTCGGCCAACGTCAAGCAGCGGTCTACCGTCCATTCGGGGGGCTTCGCGAGGTCAAGCTTTGTTTCTTGTTTTCTTTCGGCCGAGTCGTGGCAAGGCATAGGGATGCCGTCTCCGCTGAAGGCGGTGTTCGTCTCGATCGGTCGCGGAAACCGGGACGCTCTGGTTTACGAGGAAGCCTCAAGTCTCTTGCGGACATCGGCCAGCGTCGAGACGCGACCAAGATCCGCTTCCCGTCGGCTCTCCTCGGCGAGTCTGCGAAACGACTCGTTTTTTCGAGCAGGCGGTCGATGAAGTCGGGATCGTCCGTGTGGATCGGGACGAGCTCGAATTTCGGGATCCCTCCAATCGTGACAATCACCGGAGATTGTTGGCACTCTGCGGCATAACCTCCTCACAACCCCGCGAGATATCCGGCTGCTTGACGCGGTGATGCTCAAGTACTTGGCGAAGATCGGCTGCACGTCGGCTGAGTTGGCGATCGCCCGCAATGGCGTCGTGATCGTGTCGCGGGGCTATGGTCTTTATCCCGGTTCAGTGAGAACTTTTCCTGGCCGCCGTTCAGAGGTTTCCGGCGAGAATCTGTGCCATGCTGGGTCAATCCGAGACCTGACGACTTAAGCGCGTGCTCGATTTTTCGCACGCCCCGATAGTGGCACGCATCTCGGTCGTGATTTACAATGCCCGAGATGAGTGAAGTGAGCCGCGTATTGTCTGCGATCGAGCAAGGCGACCCGCACGCTGCCGACCTCCTGCTGCCGCTTGTCTTGCTGTCGACCCCCCGGCCGAAGGGCCAGGAGGGCGGGCTCAGCCGCGATGCCACGGTCCGCGAGGCGCTCGACCGTGCGGCGCCTGAGATCGCCACGGCGTTCGCCGGCGAACCGCTCGTGGAGGCGTCGATCCGAAACACACTCGGCACAAGCTACATGTACTTGGGCGACCGGGAGAAGGCACTCGCGCAGCACCAGCGCGCGCTCGCGCTGCGCCTGAAGGAGCTCGGCCCCGAGCACCCGGACACCGCCGAGCCAATGAACGAGCTCGCCATCATCCTGCTCCAGATGGGGAAGTCCGCGGAGGCCCAGAAGATCCTCGAGGAGTCGGTGGCGATCAAGCGGCGAACCCTGGGTCCCGAAGATAAGCGCACGCTCCATGCCATGACTAGAGACGGCCAGTCAGCCGACTGCGCGAGATCTGGCACTCTTCCGATCGGAGGCCTCCCGCTTGCTGGGCATCTCGGACCCGATGCCGCCCCCGAAGGGCGAAGATTGATTCTCCAATGTGACAACTGTCCTGGCCATTCCATTAAGAAAAATCGCGACATTTGCAAGACGAAAGTCGTTCGGGCGCACTTCTATAGAGTAGAGGCCCCGATATGACTCGCGATGCCGACATCTCCGCATTGCTCTTGAAGCGCGCTGCCGCGGGCGACCAGACCGCGGTCGAGGATCTGCTCGCGCTTCATCGAGATCGACTTAAGCGTATGGTGCGCTTACGATTGAGCCGCAGACTTTCGAGTCGCGTTGACGACTCGGATGTCGTCCAGGAATCGCTGGCCGAATGCGCTTGCCGATTACCCGATTACCTCGCCGACCCGAAACTTCCGTTCTATCTCTGGCTGCGGCACATGACGGGACTCAAGCTCGCCGAAATCCATCGCCGCCACCTGGGAACGCAGCTCCGTGACGTCGATCGTGAGGTGACGCTGCACCGCGGCGGCCTGCCGGAAGCCGATTCCATGTCTTTGGCGGCCCAGCTCTTAGGTCAGCTCACGACCCCATCAAAAGCGGCCATCAAAGCTGAGACTCGACTGGTTGTTCAAGAAGCTCTCAACGAAATGGACCCCGTGGATCGCGAGGTGCTAGCTCTCAAACACTTCGAGCAACTCTCGACCGTCGAAATCGCTGAGGTGCTGGGATTGTCCAAGGCCGGCGCCGGCAGCCGTTATCTGCGCGCCATCAAACGACTGAAAGAGATTCTGTCGCATGTACCGGGTCTCATCGACAATGGCCCATATGCGGCGGGGGCAGGGTAAATGGACTCATCCGAATCGAATTCCCAAGCGGTCCTGGAGCTCGCTGAAGACTTTCTCGCACGGTATCGCAACGGCGAACGACCGTCCCTCAAAGAGTATCTCGACCGATATCCGGGACTCGCGGCGGAGATCAAGGAGGTCTTCCCGGCGATGGCGATGATGGAGAACATCGCCGTCGTGGATGAGTCGCTCGAAAAAGGCCCGGAAACTAGGAGTGACAAGCCCGCTGGCGGATCGTTCGAGCAGCTCGGCGATTATCGGATCATTCGTGAGATTGGCCACGGAGGCATGGGGATCGTTTACGAGGCGGAGCAGGTTTCGCTCGGCCGGCATGTCGCCCTCAAAGTTCTTCTCCGTCAGGCTCTGAAGGACATCAAGCAGAAACGGCGCTTCGAGCGGGAAGCGCGAGCCGCGGCCAAACTGCACCATACCAACATCGTGCCTGTGTTTGGCGTGGGCGAGCACAACGGATTGCCGTACTACGTCATGCAGCACATTTCGGGCCTGGGACTCGATGCGGTCCTGAATGAGTTGAATCACATCAAGCTGGGCGGTTCCAAGCCCAGGAGCGCCGATGACGAATCTCTCAGTCGCAGCGGCGTGACTGTGGCCGAGATAGCACATTCGCTCTTGACCGGTGCGTTTCCGCATGCGGAAGTCGCCATCGACGGCAAGCGCGCCGCCGCGGCGACCGTGCTCCTGGACGCGGTGGAAGCAGACGGAGGAACGAGCCGCCCAGGTGATGCTGAGTTCGCCCTGGCCGATCGCGGCCCTGCCACGGACACCTCTCGTTCCGGCCAGCGCTTCGAGTCGTTCGACCTCTCGGGGTCCTCACCTTCGCTTCCCGGAGCCGGAAGTGCGGTTTCGGGGCGAAAGAACGCGGCCAGGAAGTACACGTACTGGCAAAGCGTCGCCAACATCGGCCGGCAGGTGGCCGACGCGCTGGACTACGCGCATAAACAGGGAATTCTGCATCGCGACATCAAACCGTCGAACCTGCTCTTGGACGTGCGCGGCACCGTGTGGGTCACGGACTTCGGGCTTGCCAAGGTGGCCGGGCCCGGGGCGGATAACCTGACCCACACCGGCGACATCCTGGGCACGCTCCGCTACATGCCGCCCGAGGCGTTCGAAGGAACGAGCGACGCCCGTAGCGATGTCTATTCGCTGGGCCTGACGCTTTACGAGCTGCTGGCGATGCGGCCGGCGTTCGCGGAAAAAGATCGCAACAAGCTCATCAAGATGGTGACTTCTGAAGAGCCGACGCGCCTCGACCGCGTGAGCCAGGAAGTTCCGCGCAACCTCGTCACGATCGTTCAAAAGTCGATCGACAGAGAACCGTCACAACGCTACGCCACAGCCGAGGAATTGGCTGCTGATCTAGAGCGATTCCTCGATGATGAGCCGATTCTGGCCCGGCGACAATCGCAGTTGGAGCGATACGCTCGGTGGGCGCGTCACAATCCGGGAATCGCCGTGCTGGGAGCGGCTCTGACGGCCCTCTTCGTGACGGTGACCATTGCGTCAGTCATGGTTGCGCGCTTCATGGCACAGTCGGCCGCCGACGAACGACGGGCCAGGCTGGAAGCTGTGGAGGCGCAAAAGAGGGAGGCCGAGGAACGGACCAAGGCCGAACAAGCAAAGCAAGTCGCCGAGAGCAGTTTCGCGGAGGCACGCGAGGCCGAGCGATTGGCTCGGGCCGCCGAGCAACAGGGCCGCAGGCTGCTCTATATCACCGATATGCAGCTCGCCCCATTTGTGTGGAGTGACGACCGATCCACGTCCGACCAGCTCCGCATCTTGCTGGCCAAACACATTCCGTCTGAAAGGATGAAGGATGAAGGCGGAAGGACGCCTGATGAAAGCCCCGACCTTCGGGGCTTTGAATGGTACTACTACCAGCACCTGCTGGAACATAGCGCCGCGGTTTTCTCGGAGCCCGGTCTGTCCGTCGTCGCCGGGACATTCACCGCAAACGGTCAACTGGTGACGCTCGATGAAAACGGCCAGTTGCGGCGCTTCGATTTGGATTCGCAGCAAGAAGACGAGGCGAGCCGCCGCGACCTGGCCAAGGGCTCCATCGCTTCTGCCCGGGCCTTGTCGCCCGACAGCCGGCTGGCGGCGCTCGGCGAACGGAACAAGATTCACGTATTTGATACGGCGACGGGGAAAGAAACCTTCTCGATTGATTCCGCAGATACGCTCTACCGCCGCCCGATCTTCTCACGGTACGCTGAGCGGCTCATAATCGTCGACGACAAGATTCGGTGGTTGAGCGCCACAAGCGGCGAGGTAATCGCAACCGCACCAGAGAGATTCAACAACCTGTACAGCGTGGCCTTGTCAGCCGATGGTCTGACGCTGGCCGTCGTCGGCCATGGTCAGACCGGCCACCAGATTTCGATCTTCCGCGTGGACGTGACCGCGAAGAAAGTGGTTCCGCTGGCAAAGGACATCGCCACCAGGGGAACGTTGTATGCCTCCGCGCTCAGTCCCGACGGCCGACGACTCGCTGTCGGCGGAAAACTGTCGGCAGCTCTGTTCGTTTTCGACACAGCCACCGGCCGCTCGATCGCACAGCACTTGTCCGCTCACGCCTCTCCCATCGCGGCGATGGCGTTTTCCGGCGACGGCGCGAAGCTGGCCACGGCCGATGCCGAAGGGACGATCAAGATCTGGACGGACGAAGAGAAGCTGAACTCGAAGAGCGCGGCGCTCTTGACGTTCAAGGGTCGGCAAGGGGCGATCCATAGCCTTGATTTTTCGAGCGATGGCAAGCGGCTGGTCACGATTGGCGCCGACAAGACGGCCAGAGTCTGGAATCTGGCCAATGCCGGTGCGGCAATCCGGCCATTGGAACGGTCCGGCTCGTCCCTCGTGGCACGTTTCTCGCCCGATGCGCAACTGATCGCCTGCGCCGACGGCAACAGCGTACGTCTCTGGGACGCCGCCACGGGGCGACTCGTGCGCGAACTGTCGCTCGGCGAGGAGGGTCGAGTTTCCAGCATGGCGTTCTCGCCCACCGACAACCGCCTGCTGGCCGTCGGGTACGGCGGAGCCGCTAGCGACTCGCATGTCGCCCTTGTGGACATCGATGCTGGAGTGGAAATCGCGCGGTTGCCGGGAGCGACCGATCTGCCGGGTCTCAAGGGAGACGCTGACTTTAGCGCAGTCGGTGCGCTGGCTTTTTCGCCCGATGGAAAGTACCTGGTCGCCGGGTTCGGCGCAAAGAGGCTGTATGCAGGCGGGAGTTTTCCCGCTCCGCTGAAGGTCTGGGAGGTTGCCACGCGCAGACCGATCGGCCACCTGAATGGGCACACGAACTTCTGTGTTGCTCTCGACTTCTCGCCGGACGGAAAGCTGCTGGCCAGCGGCAGCCGCGACGGGTCGGCGATCCTCTGGTCGACGGCGACCTGGAAAAAGGCCCAGACGCTCCAGAATCCCGATCAGGACACGATCACCGGCGGATCGGGACGACGGGGCACGGTCGAGGATCTGGTCTTTTCCCCGGACGGCAAGAGCCTGGCCCTGGCCAGTTATGGCGGGACCGTGCAGTTGTGGGACGTCGCCACCGGAAAACTCATGGAAACGCTCGAGGGGCATTCCAGTGCGGTCAGCGCCGTTGCGTTTTCGCCGGATGGTCGCACCCTGGCCTCGGGCAGCAATGACCAGACGGTCCGCCTCTGGAATGTCCAGACGCGGCGCGAGCTCTTGCAGTTGGATCCCTGCACCGTCGAGCTGGGTCAAGTGCGAACACTCTCGTTTTCCCCCGACGGCAAGCACTTGTTGGCTGGAGGTGACAGGAGCGCCGCCTTCTGGTCCGCCGCGCCCGTCGTCTGGAACGATTCCGACCGAGCCGCCGAAAAACTGCGAAGGCTGCTCTATTCCAACGCCGACTTCCCGAGCCGCATCCGGATGTTGTCCGAGAACCTCCGGCTGCACGAAGCACTGGCCAAGCTCGACCTGAAGGATGTGCGTGTTCGGGCCGCCCTGGCCGCCACGCGAGCCAACTGGCATGCCTCACAAGAGCGGTGGGCCCTGGCCGCCAAGGAGGTTGACCGGTTGCTGGCCTTGGCGAAGGAGGAAGGCGGAAGGGCTCCTGACGAAAGGATGAAGGATGAAGGCGGAAGGATGAAGGAGGAAACCATGCCTTCGGGGTCAGATCAGTCTGGTTCATCGTTCATCCTTCATCCTTCATCCTTTCCGAATGGTTCATCCTTCATCCCTCATCCCTCATCCTTCATTCCTCATGCTTCATCCTTCCTGCGCACTCCCGGACTGCTTCGCCTGGCGATGGCCCTGTTGCAAGAGAATCGGCCCGCCTTCGCGGCCACACTGTTGCAAGGAGGCGCCAAACGCCGCACCGAGGATGGCCTTCCCACCCCCACTGGCGATGTAGGACCTGGCTTCGCGTACTCGGCCGAAAGGGAGCGATTCGTCAACGATCCGGCGACCGGCGAACTGTTGTGTTCCCTCAGCCTGGCCGTCAATGAGCGGCTCGCCAGAGAGCCGCGAAACCCCGCGCTTTGGGAGCTGCGCGCCGAGCTCGCCGGCCAATGGTCCGACGCGAAGGCCCAGGTGGCCGACTACACGGCCGCCATCGAAGCCTTAGCCCGGCAGAAACCCGAGGCCGCGAGCGCCGACCTCAAGCGGCTCTACGGCCGCCGGGGCAATGCTCATCTCGCCTCGCGGCAGTGGCGGCAGGCGGTCGACGATTACGCCCACGTCGTGACCGAGAAGACAGAGGACGAAGCCCTACTTTCCAACCAGGCGCTCGCGATGGCCGAGGCGATGCTTTCATCGGCGTCGAGCGATCGCGCCGCGATCGACCGGGAACAGAAACGCCTCCGAGTGGCGAAGATCGCCGATCCCTGGCGGAAGCTGGCGGCGGCCTATCGACTCCAAGGCGACCAGCGCGCCATCGACCGACTGGTCGAGCGACGTCCGGAGTTGGCGGGCCCGGTCGGCGACCTGTTCACCGAGGGAAACGACCAAGACAAGGACGGGCGGCGGGCGATTGCCCTCTACAGCAAGGCGATCACGGCGAAGACGACCGACATCGATCTACTCTCGAACCGCGCCCGCGCCCATGAGGCCCTGAAAAACTGGGATGCCGCCGCGGCCGACTGGTCGCGGGCGACGACCGGGAGTCCGGACGGGGCAAGACGGCTTGCCGAGTTTGCAAGACGGCTTGCTGCCGGCGGCCAGGCTCCGTTGGCGAAAGGTCAATATGAAAAGTCCCGAGCACTTTACGAGAAATCGCTGGCGGCGGACCCGGAAAATGTCCTGCTCGTCGCGGAGGTGGCTCAACTCCTCTTCGATGAGTATGAAAATGAGAGCGCCACGCGATGGATCGTCCTCAAGCCGACGGAAATGAAATCAAAAGGCGGCGCGACTCTGACGCTCCAGGACGATGGCTCGATCCTCGCGGGTGGCGTGAATCCGCCGTCCGACGAGTACACCGTCGCGTTCATCGTCCCTGCACGGGTGGAAGTCCGCACGTTCAGGCTGGAGGCGCTATCGCACGAGTCGTTTCCCGGACATGGGCCGGGCCGGGGGACGAGGGGGAGCGTCCTGGGATTGTTCGAATTAACGCGCTGGGATCTAACGGTGAAGCGCCCAAACAGTGCGGATTCGCCGCGCCCGCTCTCTTTCCGCGCTGCCGCGGCTGACCATAACATGAACAACGCTCGGTTGGGCCTGCACGGCGGATGGAATATCTCATGGGACGCCGGGAGGAATCACACCTCGGTCTGGACCGTGTCCGACCCGATCACGTTGGAAGCCGGCACCGAGATGCGTTCTGAAATGCGATTCAACCAGTACGCGGATTGGGCCGATCAAAACCTCGGTCGATTTCGTCTGTCGCTATCCAGTGATCGTGCTGCCTTCGACGGGGAGCAGAAACGCTTCGCCGCCATGCAGGTGGCCGATCCCTGGGGCAGACTGGCGGCAGCCTATTGGCTCGTTGGCGATCACGAGGCGCTCGACAAGTTGCTCAATCGCCACCCGCTAGGGCCAGTCAACATGGGCGATCTGTACGCGGCCGAACGGGATTGGGAGCGGGCCATAGCCGAATATCGCAAGCTGGTTACCGGACAAACGGCCGACGGCGACTTGTTAACCAAACTCGCCGCGGCCTACCAGGCTGCGGGCCGCACGCGCGAGGCGGTCGCGTACATGGCGCGGGCATCCGCCGCCGATCCGGAGGATACGATACGCTCTCTGAGGGTCGCCGCTCGCCAGGCGTGGTTCGGGCAGGACAAGGAGCTCGCCGCCACTCGCGAGCGGATCCTCGCTTTCGCCAGCGGCACCAACGACGCGGGCACGGCCGAGCGCACGGCCAAGGCATGCAGCATCCTGCCCTCCGCCGACAAGGCGCAGCGCGAAGCGGCGCTCGCGCTTGGCCGAAAGGCGGTGCATCTTGGTCCGGGTAATGACTGGTTCCTGCTGGCCCTCGGCATGGCCGAATACCGTAGCGGTCATTTCCCGGAGGCCAACGCCGCGCTCTGCGACCCGGGCACTGGCGGCCCCCCCTACTTAACGCCGACCTTCTCCTTCTACCGCGCGATGAGCCTGTATCGCCAGGGCAAGAAGGACGAGGCCCGCAAGCTCGCGATCGCGGCCGCGGCCAAGATGCAGCCGCCGCCCAAGGATGAGAACAACCCGCTGGCCGGCGGTGGCGACGACGAAAACGAGCTGATCATGTGGCTAGCCTGCAAGGAAGCGAAGGCCATGATCCAATTCGACTCGCCCTCCGCCACGGCGGCGCCTCCCGACGGGGAGTGACCGAATTGCCGGGTTGGGGGGTTGGAGTCCGAGTTCCGCCTTTTGCGGCCATTTAGCCATTCAATTCAAAAAAACATGTGCGGTGAGCAAGACGAAAATCGTTCAAGCGCACCTCAAGAGAGTAGAGCGCACGATGCAAAAAAAATTTCTCCGGGGGATTTTCGCCTCAAACGGCGCATTGAAGAATGACGGACTTGCACGACAATCCTCTCAGATCATGATTTCGAGAAAACGATGATCTGACATCGACTTTGCCTTGTGCGGAAAAATCGGAGGGCCGGGGAGGTTCCGCCGGCAAGCAGTCTCTCCCCGGCCCGGCACCATCCCGGCGATCGGTCTGCGCGCGAGGCGATGGCTTTTTCATTGTACCGCAGACCAGCTCTCGAAAGGAGAAGCATCATGTGGTTCTCTTCCTGGCTGCGAAACGGGAAACGCTCCGCGCCCGCGGCGCACGGCGCACACAAACGTCCCCCCGCCGACGGGCCAGCTTCGGCCCGCGGCTGGAAGCGATCGAAGATCGCTGCCTGATGTCGACGGCCATCGTGCGAACCAACCTCGTGTCCGACGACACCCAGTTCACCCCGGCCCAGGTTCAGGACGCGAACCTGGTCAATCCCTGGGGGCTGGCTGCCAGTCCCACCGGCGAGTGGTGGGTGGCCAACGAGGGCACGGGCACCAGTACCCTGTACAAGACGTCGACCTCGCCACTTACGACCTTCTCGCTGGTTGTCGGCGTTCCGCCCAGTTCCACGAGCTCTCCGCACGGCGCGCCGACCGGTATCGTCTACAACCCCGGGGGCGGGTTCGACGTATCCGAAAAAGGCAGGACCGGCTCCAGTGACTTCCTGTTCGCCACCGCCGACGGCACCATCTCCGGTTGGAGCCCGAGCGTGGATCCTACCCATGCCGTCGTCGCGGCTACCAACCCCGGCGCGATCTACCTCGGCCTGGCCATCGCCACGGACTCCCACCACGATACGCGGCTGTACGCGGCCGACTTCGCCAACGGCACCATCGATGTCTACGATCAGAGCTTCCATCTGGTAACGACCCTGCCCGGCAAGTTCACCGACTCCCAACTGCCGAGCGACTACCATCCGTTCAATATCCAGGCCATCGGCAATCGGCTCTACGTCGAATACGCCCCGGCCGATGACGTCCTCGCCGGGACCGCGGCTCCGGGCGAAGGGGCCGTCGATGTCTACAACGCTGACGGCCAGTTGCTAGAGCGCCTGATCCGCCCCGACGACACCCACATCAATCAGCCTTGGGCAGTCGTGATGGCCCCCTCGAACTTTGGCGCGTTCAGCAACGATCTGCTGGTCGGCAATTTCGGTGACGGCACCATCAACGCCTTCGATCCCAGGAACGGCGATTTTGTCGGCGAGCTGAAAAACGCCAAGGGCCAGCCGATCGTCATCACGCACCTGTGGGGGCTGGCGTTCGGCAACGGCGGCGCCGCCGGCCCCAAGAACACGCTGTACTTCACTGCCGGCCTGACGTCGCACCTGGCCCCCAGCGACAACCCGTTCCACGGCGTGTTTGGCTCCCTGCAAATTGAGCGGACCCGACCAGGGGGGAGATGAACGGTCAACGGGGGCGTGCCCGGCCCCGTGGGAAAGTCGGTGTCAGATCATGGTTTCGAGAAAGGATGATTTGACACCGACTTCATCCTTCATCCTTCATCCCAGGAGACATCCATGACCGACGCGGGCGACCTGCGGTACTGCATCAACCAGGCCAACGCCGATGACCAGGCAAACACGATCGTCTTCGATTCGACCCTGTTCAGCATGCCCCAGACGATCACGGTCTCAGGCGTCCAGCTCGCGCTGACCGACACCGGGGGGACGCAGACGATCACCGGGCCGGCCGCGGGAGTGACCATCAGCGGCGGCGCGGAGAGCCCCGTCTATCAGGTCGACCCTGGTGTGACCGCCTCGATCTCCGGCCTGACCATCTCCGGCGGCGGGACCTCGTCCGGCCATGGCGGCGGTCTGGCGAACTACGGCACGGCGACGTACAACGGCGCGGCCGACTTCGTGGGCATGTCGTCGAGCGCGACCGCCGAGTCGGTCAGGCAGGCTGCTACCGCGATCGTCCTCGTGCCGCACGCGGTGCTCAAGGGGAAGAAGACACTGAGTGCAGTCAGCCTGACCGCGGAGATCAAGCCGGTGGCCCCGGGCGGGGGCGTGCCAACGGGCCAGGTGACGTTCGAGCTGGTCACGAAGCGCGGGAAGAAGACCCAGGTGAAGACGCTGGGAGCAGCGGCCGCCGAGGGCGGTGCGGCGTCATTGACGTTCAAGCCGAGCGCGGTGTTGAACAAGACGCTGACGATCGTCTACAGTGGCGATCCGGACTTCCTGGCCAGCATGATGAATCCGCCCAGATTGACCAAGACCGGCATCGCAAGTTCCGGGATTTGACGGGACCAGAGGGGGTGGGCAACTCAGTACTGGAGGGTGGCACCATGAACTGCAAGAGATATCGTTTTGGGAGTCGAATCGTCGTGAGGGTCAGCGTGATGGTCGCCTCTTGGCTCGCCGCCGGAGCAGTCCAGGCGCCGGCCCAAGAAGGGCTTTCGCACGCCGAGGACCCGGCGCTTTCTCCGCGCCTCACGAGGATCGATCAGGACAAACTTCTTCTGGGCGAGTACACACTCCGGGAGGTCATCGAGAACGGCCGCCACTTGTTCACAACGCCGTTCACCAAAGCCGAAGGCTACGGAGAGGGAGGCAAACCGGATGGCGCAGGCACGTTTCTGATCGGTCCGCGCGAGATGACCTTCCGCCAGAACCTCGATGCCTTCCGGATCCAGACCCATTCTGGGCTATCGAGCGACCAACTCCGCCAATTCCTGAACTTCCCTGTGCCGGAGGTCAATTCGAACACCCAAAAGACTGTCTACCCGTACCTCCGGCTCAACGGGCTCGATTCTCAAAGTTGCTGGGAGTGCCACAACCTGATCGGCTCGGAGCGTTTGCCCGACACCCGCACCTATGCGCTCTCACGTAAACAGAGCGTTGCTGCCGGAGCGGGGGGATTCGCCGGCAACGCGTTCATTAATCCGAACTTACCCAACCCGATCTTCATGTTCATCCGCAACCCGCCCCATATGTTCGGCAGCGGCTATGCCCAGGAGCTTGCGGAAGAGATGACTCTGGATTTACTCGGACTGAGGACGATCGCCGTAAGAGACGCTCTCGCCAATCCAGGCGTTGCGGCGTCGCAACCTCTCAAGGCCAAAACGATTGATTTCGGCTTTTTCGTCGTAACTTATACTGGCAACCCAGGCACCAAGCCCGGTCTAAAGACAGTCATCGACCAGTTGAACGATCTCCCGGGCCAGGACCCGCCGGGCTTCAAGATTCAGTGGGACAAGATTCAGGGTGTGAGCGCCGACCTGGTTGTCCGGCCGTTCCAGTTCAAGGGCATCGCTTCGAAATGTGCACAACTTCGTCCGCGACGCTTGCCAATTCCATTTCGGAATGGAACCTCGCGAGACCAATCCCGGATTTGACACACCGAGCGAGAACCATGATTCGGACAATGACGGGATTCCTGATGAGTTGAGCCTCGGTGACGTCTCGGCCTTGACGATTTACACGATGGCGGTCCGGCCCCCGTTCGAGGTGCAGTCCAGAGATGAAGGGGAAAATCGTTTGGCCAAGCGAGGGCGGAATCTCTTCGAAGGCAACGAGGTATTCACAAAGGCTGTATCCTGCGCGCGCTGCCACACCCCCACGCTCCACCTGATCGATTCCACCGTGGTCGTCCAAGACCCCCGCAAGGAGCGCGCGAAGTTCGGACCGGAGCAGTTGGTCGGCAACGGAATTGGGCTGTCGGCTCAACTGAAGTCGAGTGCTCAACTCCCAGTCGTGCGGCGTTTCATGGATCTCGACCCAGTCGCGGCGGTCGCGTATCGAGATGCCGGCTCGGCACTGAACGCGTTGCGCCAGGCATGGACCAGGTATGAGCTGTCCTTCTTCGAACTGCCGAATAACCGGCTCGACGCCTATGCGTTCAACATCACGACCCTCAAGCCTGCGAACCGGCGGCCGAATTCACCGCCGGAACCGAGGGCGCTCTCGGAGACACAACCGAGGCTGCCCGCCTCCGGCCAGTCCATCGAGGTCCCCCTGTTCAGCGACTTGCGCCGTCACAAGATGGGTAAGGGCTTGAAGGAACGCGACGGCTTCCGCCAGGCGACCGACGTCGCGGGACTTGTTGTGCCGGAGGACGAGTTCCTGACCCGGCCGCTCTGGGGCGTCGGAGACACCGGACCGTGGCTGCACGACGGTCGCGCCCAGTCGCTCGAAGAGGCCATCTTGCTGCACAGGTCGGACGGAAGCGAGGCCAACGACGTCATCGATGCCTTCACGAATCTACCTCGTGGCGATCAGGACGCCGTCATCAAGTTCCTGCTCACCCTGAGGCTGCCGCTCGACCCGCGCTATGACTTCGATGACTACCGTTAATCGAAGTTCTCTGACACCAAATGCCCAGAATCGACGACCTGTGCTCTGGTGGGACTTGCTTCCATGGTAGGGCGAACGAGCAATTCATGCTTGCAAAATGACGGTCGAACGGTCAGCATTTGCGTGGATTGGACGACGATCCAATGAACCCGATCGGAATAAGCCCGTCCCTGCGATCAAGAAAGGGGTGACGCATGTCCCTGTCTCGATTCCGCCACATCCACGGACTAGCAATGATTCTTAGTCTCTCTGCCTTCTCGGGCGCACGCGCTGCGGGCGCCATTCCCAATCCAACGCGGCAGTCCCAGGCCCAGGCAGCGGCACACGCCGCGGCGACCACCGCCCCCGATACCAGAAGCCTCAAGTTCGAGCTCTATCAAGACAGAACTAACCAGCATCGCTGGCGCCTGAAGGCAACGAACGGTCAGATCATCGCGACGTCCGGCCAGGGCTACAAGGACAAGCGCGACGCGAAGAACGCGATCGAGCGAATCAAGTCCGATGCGGCGACCAGGTTGAAATTCGAAACCTATGCCGATGCCGCCAAGGAGTATCGCTGGCGGTTAAAGGCGACGAACGGCCAGGTGATCGCGACGTCCGGCCAGGGCTACAAGAAAAAGGGCGATTGTGAACATTCCATCGATGTGATCAAGCAAGGGGCGAAGCAAGCGAATGTCGAAGAGTGAATGACGGCAAAGCGCGGCATTGCGAGCTTCGACCGCGTGTCAGGACCAAGAATCGGCGAATCGGCTCCTGACACCTGTGCCGCCACCGGATCGACCGGTGCCCGTCACGAATCCAGTGACTGCAGGGTAGCTCCGGCGCACCCTGCCATTAGGGGCTTGACCGAGTGAATCCGAACTGCTCTGATGGGTGCTCAGGTACGCAGGCGACGTTCCTGAGAGCAAATCTTTCAGGTCATCTGGGAAAACTCATTTCAGTTCGCGGAGCCGCCAATGGCGCGCAAGCGGGCACGGCGTAAAACCAAAGCATCGGCCCACGCAGACGCCCGGGCATCGGCACCCAAAGGCCCCGAAGCAGGACGCGCAAACAAAAAACCGCCGGGGAAAGAGGCCGATGCGGGACCTCGAGCCGATCTTGGAAGTCCAGCGGGATTGGGTGCATCGCCGCCCGAATTCCAACTACGAGGGCATGGAAACCAGAAACGTCCGGCGGAAAAGGCCGCCATACGACCTGGAGCCAGGAAGGGGGAGGGTCCGGCGGCCGTCGCTGCATCGCCACCCGTAGACGCAAAACCACGGAGCGGAAAAGAAACAGCTCCCGCGAAAGGGAGCACTGCGGGATCTGGAAGCGAAACAGAGAACAGCCCCGCGCCATTGAGACCCTCGCCGAGCGCACGCAAGAGGTCGGCTTCGGACAGCCCGTCCGTGACGACTCGGGGCGCAGCATGGTCAGCCGTGAGCATTGTCTTCAGTTTCCTGGTATTGATGATCGGCGCGTTTGGGTCAATAGTTTGGCTCGGTGACCGAGCGGGCCCGATCATCACCGTTCTCATCTTCCTCCTGTTCAGCATCCTTGCCATGCTTGCATCCTACATCTTTCTTCAAGGCCTCGGCGGGACGGCGATCGAGCTCGAGACGCAAGGTTTTGAAGTTCCAGGTATCGAGCTTGGCGTCAAGAAAGGCACCGTCAAGACCTACGGACCGCCGGCTACCTTCGTTCTCTTCTTTGTGATTTCGCTCATTGGGTGGAAGGTGGTCGTTGGCCCCGGGTCCGAGATCGTGCACGTCTACCTCCGCACCGAGGACAGCCACCAGATCGATAAGTTTAAGATCATTTATGAACTGGCTGACTCAATCGGCCAACATGAGATTGACGGCGCGAACAACCACGCCCTATTGCCGAATATCCCGCTTGGCGCAAAGAGCCTGAAGGTGGAGAGCGTAAAATGCCAGGATTATGTCTTGAACCACGAAAAAAACGGTGACCCACAGCCGTGGACTGAGCAGATCGATGAGGGACGTGCGGTAAACCTCGTGATGCTGCGGTCAGCCCCGAAGCCGCCGGAGCCAGAGCAGGCCAGTTGCCGGGCGATGATTGAAGAGGAGGCCCGGAAGAACCACTGGAGTGAAGAGGATATCCGCAAAAACCGTGCTGACCGCGCTGCCAATGTCGCCTTCACGGTGAACAACGAGTCTGGCGACTCCTTTGACCTATTCCTGGTGAACGCCCCTTGGTGCTGGTCGGCCGCGGAGGCGAACGTCGGACAAGGGCAGGACTCCCCCACGCAACTCGTCAAGTGGCGCGGTAGGTGGGCTAAATGGACCGTCCCGACCCAACCAAAGACAAATGTATTCAGGCAATTCGACTTTAATGATCCCCCTCCGTCTGGCTGGTTTCTCATCCTCCACAGATATTGGGATCTTAATACCAATAAGTACCAATTGAAATTTGTTGCGGTTCAGGATTTGTTCAAAAGCACTCAGCCAAGTCTGACAATCGGCAAAGCAGAGTCGCCGATTGACTACCGATACGACTGGTCGTTCTGATTCAGGAGAACATGCAATAGCCCCGTGGAGGTGGCGCCGATGCAGGGTGAGCTTCGAACCAGTGCTGCTGTCGCGGCCGCATGCTTCGCATCTGTTCTGTTGTGCTCCGGCGCCGAGGCGCAGATGGCGCCTGTGCGCGTCCATTTTCGCAACGACCTGCAGTCCCGGGTGCCGATCACCGTCCTCATCCAGGCAGTGCAAAGGAACGTCCCGACGCGACTGGAGCTCGGTGTCAATGCCACCGCCAGGGTAGATCTCTATTCGCCCGGTCCCTACCGTGTAACGGTCATCCCGAAGGACACCAACGTCGTCTCCTTCGAAAGCACAAGCCTGCTGGACCTACGCCAGCTCGCCCAAGACGGCGTCGTCTCGTTGCAGGGCATCTTCCGTCGTCGGACGAGTTGGGTGCAACAGGGTAACCGGCTTTTCCCGGTTACCCGTCAGGTGAGGGTTGGCGTAACGATTAACGCGAGGCGCTTTGATGGCGCACCGATCCAGGTCTTGTTGTACCCAACTGAATAGGACAGGCAGCGCACAGTTGACGGGAGGCTTCGCGGTGAATTCATGCGTACCGTCATCTCACGAAGATAAAGGCGACCGGAAACAAGAGACCAAGTTTCACGCCGCGGGCGGTGGCATCGGCCTCAGAGCTTTCTTCCAACTGGCATCCGCGTCAACGACCGAAAAGCCGGGCCGTTGCGCGTTAAATGTGTGGAGCGCGGGTCAGGAGCGTCGTGTCAGGCTTCGCGGGCCCTCCAACCCGCCCAGGCTCCCCGCCGTGATCCCGTGGCGAAGGAATGCAGGGAATCATCAACGCGAAGCGGGGAAAGCGGGACACGTCCGCTTTTGGCAGTTTGGGCCGTCGGCTAAGTTGCCCGACTTCTCAATATCGCGATCATGGCTTGGCGCGCTCGAGCACAAACTCCAGCACGTCGTCGTCCTCCGCGGGCTGAGAGGTTTTCGGCCGGTCCTTGGAGCCGGCTACCGCGACGATCACGGTCAGCTTGCCGTCCTCGATCTTGTAAATGCCGAGCTGCTTCTTCCCTTGATCCATTCCTGTCTTGATGTCGAGGTCGATCGTGTTGGGCGTCTTGGTCGGGTCGAGGGTGTAATTGCCCTCTTCGGAGAGGGGACCGGCCGTCTGGACGTACTTCTCGCCATCGAACTTGAATGTCATCGTCTTGGCGACTTCGGCCGGCAGTGTTTGACCCTTCTGTTTCAAAGAGAGGGCTTTCCACTCACCCTTGAACGCATCGGCGTCGCTTTTCTTGGCATCGTCAGCGGCGATCGCCGCAAAAGCACAGAGCAAGATCAGTACCGCTGAGTTGCAGACCTTCATGGGAAAACTCCTCTGGAAGTTGCTATGTCATGTCTTGTCTTGCCGGCACAGCCAATTCGTACCTAGTGCCGGACCGGTCAGCCAGTCACCATTCTGCCAGACCGGAGCCGGCGGCGAAACAGGTGGCCTGAGGCGCCGCGCCAAGATAGAGTGTCGCCTGTCGCGGAGCGAAGGGCGATCGGGCGGAATGGTGCTCGCTATGACTTGTCCGATTTCTTTGTGAGCGTCATTTCCTTGACGATCAGGTTGCCGGTCTCGTCGCCCATCACAAAACCGAACGACAAAAGGTGTCAGGAACCTATTCGTGGAAAGGCGTCAGGACAATGGCTAATCGGTTCCTGACACCTTTTCCCGCCCTATGCCGATTCCGTGATCTTCTGCTGCTTGTCGTCCCACTTGACTTTTTTACCACTGCGCAGGGCCGCGTTACCGATATGGGCAGCCCGCGCGGCGGCCACGCCGACCCGGATGGGGGCATTGGGCTCCTTCCGGTTGCGGATGCAATCCAGCCAGTTGCGCAGATGGTCAGAGGTTCCCTCGTGCTCGGACTCGACATAAATCTTGGGCTCCGGCCGCCAGCGCCGCTCGGCCCGGTTGAACTTCGGCCAGCCGCGGCCGCGGTCCTCTTCGTAGAGAGCCAGCGCTGCCCGGCTGATCTCCAGGGTGGCCTGGGAGCCGCGGAATACGATGCTGCCGAAATCCATTCCCATCGTGTGGCCGCCCGCGTAAGTCAGCAGGAACCCCTTGGGATACTCGAGCGTACAACTCAGGTTATCCGGACACTCGAAGGGCCAGTCGTAAGCATGGCCGATGCCAACGGCACTCGAGGGCGTGTCGCACTCCATGTACCAGTGAACGGTTTCAATTGCATGGGTCATCAAGTCGGCGAGATTGCCGCCGCCAAAATCCCAGAACTGCCGCCACGTCCGGAATTTCATCGGATTGAATGGCTGCTCGGGAGCCGATCCCAGCCAGGCCTTCCAGTCGAGACTGGCCGGAGGCGCCTGACTTCTTGGCAGGTTCTTGATTCCTCTCACGCGGTAATTCATGAACCAGAAGGCTTCGACTAACCGCACGACGCCCAGGGCGCCCGAGGCGAGGATTTGTTTGCCCTGGACGTAGTGAGGCCAACTGCGCTGCTGGGTACCGGTCTGCACGATCCGGCCGCTCTTCTCCACGGCCTGAATCTCCTCGGGACCTTCTTCGACGGTGTGGGTCACCGGTTTCTCGACGTAAACGTCTTTTCCCGCCGCTAACGCATCGACGAGCATTTGTTTGTGCCAGTGGTCGGGGGCCGCGATGATCACGGCCTCGACATCTTTTTGATCCAGGAGCTTGCGGTAGTCGTGGAACTTGGCAGTGCTCGGACCGGCCGTGGCGGCGGCCTGGTTGCGATGGGGCTCGTAGACGTCTGCCACGGCCACGAGCACCGCGCCTTCGACGGACTTCGTCTTCCATTGCGGAATTCCGCCTTGAACCGGGTCCCTCGGTTTGGGGATCAGGTGGTCCATCAACTGCAAGGCCCGTCCGCCTGTCCCGATCACGCCGATCCGCACGCGATCATTGGCACCCACAACATTGGCGAAGGAACGGGCACTCAAGGCGGACACCGCGACATGCCCCGCGCCGCCTTTGGCGGACCGCTCGAGAAAGCGGCGTCGAGTTGTTTCCTCGTTGGCTTTCACGATCAGTCTCCCAGCTCAAACGGTGTGCCAAGCAGCTCTTTCCACTGCTTTTTCTGCGCGTCGGTGAGGACGGCTTCGAGCTTCTTGGCATGGTCCTTGCGGAGCTGCTCGATTTTCGGTCGAATCTCTTCCGGGTTGCCGCCCGATTGCACCTGCTTGACCAGCGGCTCGGACGTTCTTTTGCAGCTCCTGCACGATGGCCATGAATTTCTTCATTTGCTCCTGCGAGATCTTCAGGTCTTTCCGGACGTCTTCCTGGCCGAGGGCAAAGGCGCCCTCTTGCTGAAGCGTCACCTGGCGCAACCGATTCAGTTGTTCGGGCTGGAGCACTTCCTTCAGGAATTTGGCGAGCTTCTTCTCCGCAATCTTCCGGTGCTCGTCGAGCTTTTTTTCACGTTCCGGCCCGGTCTCGGTCAAGGACTCGAGGAACGGGCCCGTTTCCATGACCTGCTCCATCGCGCGCTGCATCAGCTTCTCCCTCTGGTCGTCAGAGACCTTGAGCTCGTCCAGGACTTTATCGCGAAACACGACGAAGGGAGTGCCCAGGGCCTCCACGAGCTGCTTGCGGTTCTCGTCCGGCACCTGGGCGGCGGCTCTCTGGAAGGACTGGCCCCAGAGCGCTACCACGGCGAAAGCCATCACTCCGACATGGAAACGGATGCGAGTCTTCATCAGGTTCTTCCCTTCAGTTGGAACGAGTAGCGAGCCGGGCCGATTATTGCCTTGCTGACGAGCCGTGAATGCCGAGCGATTGTTGCAGGTGCTGCTTCAGAAAGTCGAAGTGGCGTGCCATCATGTGCCGGTCTTGCTGGGTGCGCGTGAGCATGATCGAGCCCTCGACAATGGCCACGATATAGCGCGCAAGCGCAGCGGCGTCCACGGACCGCCCTGGGCAATACTTTACCGCGGCGGCGGCCAGGTGCGGCCTGAACTCCAGGTCCATCTCGTCGAAACACTCCGCCAGCCGCTGCCGGAAGGCGTCGTGTGTATCGCTGAGCGCCGTGCTGAGGTTACCGATGATGCAGCCGCCCTTGCGCTGCTTCGCGGCGGCGAATCATCTCCCCGATCGCGTCCAGCCGCCGGAACACGAGCTGCAACGGGTCATCCTCGTCGGCCGGCGACAGGCGTTTCTCGATCTCCTCCAGTAGCTGTCGACGCTTCTCCATGTGGCGGTCGATCACGGCGAAGCCAAGCTCCTCCTTGCTGCCGAAATGGTGGAAAAATGCCCCCGTCGTCACCTGCGCCGCCTTCAGGACCTCCTCCAGCTTGGTATCGTGGTAGCCCTTCAGGGCGAACAACCGCGCCGCCTCCCCCAGGATCTTCTCCCGCGTCTGCACCGCCCTTGGCTGCCTGAGGGTCCTCATGGGCCGCTCCCAAAAACAGAGTAGTCGGTCTGTTATTGAAACGCAGACGCAAACCGCTGTCAAGAGCTCACGATTGCAATGCTGGCGAATAAGGTGCAGCAAAGGTGTCAGGAACGAATGGCACTCGGTTATTCCCCTAAGCCGCTTGCAGTAGGCGTTTGCGCGCCTTTCGTCGCGGTTCCATAAGAAACTTTTGTGCCTTCGGTCGTCGTTTGTTGGCGCACGGCTCGACGCGGCCGGGTCGATCGCCGACCTCGTGCGCCGAAATCGCAGTGAGCATCACCTCCACCAAGTATTCCCTGACGCTGGGCGTTGCTTGTCGCAAGGCCTCCTGGAGCGCCGTCATCGTCTGAAGCGTTCCCTTGAAGCTCAACTGTCGCGGTTGCTTACCGTGCGCCTCGGCGGCCTGGGCCGCCACGCCTCGGATCAAGTTGTAAGACAGTAAATGTATCCAGATCTCCTTCTCCACCATATCAGGCGTCTTGCATCGCAGCACGTCCATTTGGAGTACGTCTTTAATTGAGCGTAAATCTAATTCTATGTTCCATCGTTGTAGGAAAAGGTCTGCCAGCTCTTCCTTGGTGTACGCCTCCGCGTCGAGCATCGTCGTCACCAGCACCAGCTCGTTGACTCGGAAGCCGGGCTGCTGAACCTTGAATCGCAGTTCGCGGACCTTGATCTCGCTGGGGATCTGCGCATAGGTTTCCTCGTCCATCCATTCGGGCCGCTCCGGCTTGGTCCAGGTGACAACGTGGTCCTCGACGCCCAGCCGTCGGCCGCGGCGGAAGTCGAACCTCCGGCGCTGGTGCATCCGGAACAGGCTGTCAACGTTCCGCTGCATCAGGTCCGCGATCATGAAAAACGAGGCATAACAGCGGTCCCCCAGCATGATTTCGCCTGCCTCGAGGCCATCCAGCAACGTGCGGAACAAGGCCGTCTCGCCTGTCTCCTTTCCTTTGTACGGCCCCAGCGCCAGGTCGCGAACGACACCCGTGGCCAGCGAAATGATCCCTACCATCCGAACTACGGGGAAACCCAAACCGATGCCCTGGGTGTTCGCCTGAGGGAAGGCTTGTTGGTTCTGTACGGTGTCGGGCATCGAGGCGGTCGTGCCGTCGACCAGCGAGACCTTGCGTCCCTTCCACAGCCAATCGGCGTTTGCACCGGCGTCCACTTTCTGAGCGGTCTGACGGACCAGCCGAACAATGACCCCGAGAGGGAGCCGCCGGCGTGCATCACAATAACTGTTAGTCTCCGGCGCAAGGTTTGCGATGGTTGATGGCCAGCCAGACGATCAGCCGCGCGACCGCCGCACGACACGAGTGGTCGGGGTCGAGCACCTGGGAGAGGAACAGGCAGAGGGTCACGAAAGGTGTGTAGATGCGATCCTTGAATTTGACCCGCTCTGCCGCCAGTGCCGACCTGACCGTGTCGGCGTCGAGGATCTCGTGAAAGGGAAGGAGCTGGGACTCGCGAAGGGACTTGACCTTTTCCAGAATCCACCGTCGCGTAGTCTGGGGCATTGTCGGCCTCCTTGCCGGACAGGGTTTGGATCTTGCAAGCACCAATCCTTGTCCCAAGGAGGACGATATTTGTCTATCCCACTTCTCCGAAACAACTTACGAATTTCCGAGTGCCATTCGTGTCAGGAACCTATTCGGCCATGACGCCGTGAATCGGTTCCTGACACCTTTTTCCGAGCCATTTTGTGACCCTGCACGAACCGGCCCTCTATTGACGAGTCCGCGCCTGCCATTGAAGATGCACTTCGGCGGACGGAGGCGATTTTTCCGCGATCACGCCCAGGGAGAATTCGGAGCACACCAATGAGAACCGAAGATTCCGCGTCCAAGAACCCAGACGCAACGAGCAACCCTTCTCATCCGCGGGGGCTTTCACGGCGCCAGGTAATGCTGACCGGCGGCGCGGCCGCCGCCTTCACTATCGTGCCGCGACACGTGCTGGGCGGGGCGGGATTTGTCGCGCCCAGCGAGAAGATTACCCTGGCCTGCATCGGCTTCGGGACTCAGGCGATCCGGGAAATCGGCGGAATTCTCGCCAGCCCGGAGGTGCAGGTCGTCGCCGTGTGCGACGTCGAGAAAGACGGCGTCAATTACCTGGAATGGAGCAAGAACGACATCCGGGACGGAATCCGGCGGCTCATCGAGAACCCGACCTGGAGAGAAGGCTCTCATCACGTCCCCGGCGGCCGCGATGTCGGCAAGGAGATCGTCGAAGCCTACTACGCGAAAAAGCGCGGCACCGAGCATTTTCGGGGATGCGCCACGTATGTCGACTTCCGCGAGTTGCTGGAGAAAGAGAAGGATGTGACCGCGGTCAAAGTGATGACGCCCGATCACACCCACGCAACGATTGCGATCGCGGCCCTGAAAAAGGGCATGAACGTGATCGTACACAAGCCGCTGGCGAACCGACTGCTTGAGGCCAGGGCCGTGATCGAGACCGCTCGCTCTAAGAAGATCGCCACTCACTTCCTGCCGGCCAGCTCAGGCGCCAGTCAGAAACAGGCCGTGGAGATGATCAAGAACGGCGCGATCGGAACGCTGCGGGAGATTCACAACTGGTCGATGCGGCCGATGTGGCCCCAGTTTCCGACCTTGCCGTCTGACAAACCGCCCATTCCCGCGGGGTTCGACTGGGACCTCTGGCTCGGCCCAGCGCGGGATCGCCCCTATCACCCCAACTTTACGCACACCAATTTCCGCGGCTGGTATGAGTTCGGCGGCGGGTCGATCGCCGATATGGGGCATTACAGCCTCTGGCCGATCTTCCAGCTCCTCGAGCTGGGATCCCCGATCAGCGTCGAGTCGACGCCCAGCCACGTCTGCACGGTTTCGGATGAAACCTGTCGGCGGATCAAGAACGACTACTCATTCCCCGCCGCCTGTACGATTCGCATGCGATTTGCGCCCCGGGGCGAGCGGCCGGCCATGGACATCTTCTGGTATGACGGCGGCATCAAGCCGCCCGTGCCCGAGGAACTCATGGCGGATAACCAGGAACTGGCGGAAGAAGGCATGATGTTCGTCGGCGACACGGGAAAGATCCTGGGGGGCTTCCGCAGCGAAAACCCGCAGTTGATTCCCGCAGCGAGAATGCGCGCCTATCGCAAGGCGAACAACTTGCCGGAGCCGGAGCGCCGGCAGCGCGGCGGCGGCCGGCAGGGCGGCAGCCTGGGAGGGCGCAATGCCGCCTGGATCGCCGCCTTCAAGGGAGGCCCGGCGAGCTATGGCGATTTCACGCTGGCAGGCCCGATCAGCGATGCCATGAACCTCGCCTCCATCTCGCTACGGCTCGGCGGCCGGCGGCTTCTGTTCGATTCGGCCAGCGCGAAGATCACGAACATCCCCGCAGCCAACCGGTATCTGACCCGCGATTACCGCCCGGGCTGGGAGCTTTAGTCTTGGGATCGCCGGGCTCCTACAGGGAATTGAGGGCCGAGGCAGTCTTTGTAGGAGGGGGCTCTGTCCCCCGAGCTCTTGGTTGCGGCTTCGCCGCGTTTGATTGAGAGGTAACCATGAACGAAGAATCAAGACGAGACTTTATCAAAACAATAGCGCTCCGTTCGGGAGCTGCCGGGTTCCTGTTAGCGAATGCGGCGGAGCTCAGAGCGAACCCGCTAGGTCTGCCGATTGGAACCCAGGTCTATCCCCTGCGCTCGATGCTCAAGGACTTGCCGGCGTTCGTCAAAACGGTGGCCGGTATCGGCGTGACCCGGCTCGAGCTTTGTTCGCCGATCGGCTATGGCACCGACTTCGCGGCGCTTTCCAGCGGGAAAGAAGTCAGGAAGATCCTGGCCGATCATGGCATGAAGTGCGAGAGTTCTCACTTTACCATGGGTGAGCTGCGGAACAGCCAGGAGAAAAGCATCGACTGGGCGAAAGAAGTCGGCATCACCCAGATGATCACCCCGACCCTCGCCGGAGGCAACCGGGGCAACAACCCGGCTCTCGACCAGGTGAAAAAAGTGGCCGACGAATACAACAAGATCGCCGCCTTGGCGGCGCAGGCCGGCATGCAGCAGGGCCTGCACAACGAAGGCTTCGAGCTCTCGATGGTCGACGGCAAACGGACCTACGACCTGCTGTTCGACCTGCTCGATCCCAAGCTGGTCAAGTTCCAGTTCCAGATGTTGACGATCACGGCCGGCTTCGTCGCCGCCGAGTATTTCCTCAAGTACCCTGGCCGCTTCTGCTCGATGCATTTGCAGGACGTGGACATGAATGCCCCGGTTCCGCCTCCGTCGCCAAAGGGTGCGGCGCAGGGGAGGCGCGGGGGCGCCGCCCGCAGGTTGCGCTCGGCCGAGGCACCATCGATTGGGTGAAGACCTTCACCGCTGCGAAGACTGGCGGGGTCAAGAACTATTTCGTCGAGCAAACCTGGGAACTCACGCAGAAGAGTGTCGCGTATCTCAAGACCCTGGAGGTTTGACATCGCGCGGCGCTACGGTGTTGTCCAGCCACGATCACGGCGCAAAGGGGTCGGCCGGCATGTCGCGATCGAGGATCAGCCGCATGGCCTCGCGGCGGAGCAGGTGGCGGGCGCGGGCCGACCACCACAGTTCGCGGTGCAAGATCGGGGGATCTTCGCCTCGAACGCCGCGCAGCAAGGCGCTGGCCCTGGCATGGTCGCCGGTCCGCTCATAGGCCATGGCCAGGAAGAACGACTCCTCGGGAGTCGCCCGGCCGCCGCCCAAGGCGACTGCCTCGCCGAGCGCAGCGATCGCCTCGAACTCGAAGCCCATCCGGTGGAGCACGCCCCCCTTTGTCAGGAGGACGGACCGCTTGAAGCCCGGGTTATTCGCCACCCTCTCTGGAAGGTCGCGAACCCATCCGAGAGCGCGGTCGTCGCCACCCGTGCCGCCGGGTGCAAGCGTCGTCAGGTTAGCGAATAAGTATGTTACGAAGGGTTCGAGTGCATTTCCGGGTTGCCGCTTCAGGAGGGTCTCGCAGACGCGGCGGTGGCCCGGCCCGTCATCGACCTCGACGTGGGCGATCGCCGCCTGCATCCAGACGTCGTAGGGAACCGGTCCCTGGGCGATGGCTCGGTCGTAGAGCCGAGCCGCCTCGCCCCAGCGGCCGGCGTCAGCACGTTCGTAAGCGATCCGCAACAGAAACTGGGCCTCCGCGTCGCGCGCGACGGCCCGGTCGATGTCGGCGTCGCGAGCGACCGTATCCCCCTGGGAGGCATGCACGTCGGCGCGGAGAGCGTATGAGAGCCAGTCGCCGGGACGCTCGGCGATGACGATTTCGAGCAGGCGCAGGGCGTCGTCCGGGCGTTTCTCATAGCGGAAGTCGATGGCGCGATGAAGCATCCAGTCGAGGATTCGGTCGCGCGGGCCCAGCTCAAGGGCTTTGCGCAAATCCGTGAGGGCGGCTGCGACATCGTCTGACCAGAGCCAGGTCCGGGCGCGGCGGGCGTAGAGCAGGGCGTCGCCCGGGCGGGAGCCGATGAGCCGGTCGAGGTGCCAGCGGGCGCCGAAGCCGTCGGCCAGGGCTTCGGCGTCGCGGGCGCTCGCTTCGTGCCAGCGCGACGTTGGCTTTGTCGTCTCCAGTCGTCTCGCCCAGCGACTCGCGGAGCTGCCGCCACCGCCCCGGATCGATCGAATGAGGCACTCCGCCGGCATCCAGCTCGTAACCGGTGCGGACCTTGAGCCGCGCGATGAGCCGGTCGATCGGCTCGCCAAGCGGCCGGGGCACGGGCCAACTGCCGACATTGCCATGATTGTCGAGAACGGTAAACAAGGTCCCGTCCTGGCTGAACCTTGCGGCGCAGAGCCGGTCGCGCAGTGCAATCCCCGGTCCGATCCGGTGAGACGTCGTGAGGTCCCAAAGCCTCGCCGGGCCAGAACTACCGAACACCAAGAATTCCGTCGCCTTCGGGCTCAAGGGGGGGCGCTGCAAGATCTCGCTCTCGTGCATCATGAGCGGGGAGGCGGGCTCCCACGTCGCGGCGTTCCACAATCGGGCTCCGGCCCTCAGGTAATTGCCGGTGATGAGGATGTACTGACCGCCTTGAGTGAAGGAGACCTGAGAGACCCCGCTCGTGCGCGTCTCCGACCGGACTTTCCCCTCGAGCGTGTCGATCACACGGATCAACCCGTCCTTTGAGCTGGCGGCAAGGCTCGTGCTATCGGAACTGAACGCGAGTGAGAAGACGTAGTCCGCAAATGGAAACGACTTCCCAGAAGCGCCCGGAGCTTCCCGGTCCCAGAGCACGACCTGAAACGCGAATTCGGCGCCTGCCGCCGCCAGGAAACGCCCGTTCGGACTGAACGCAACATTGATCGCGATTGCTCCAACCAGGAGGCGACGCCCGCCGACCAAGTGGCCCGTCTCAACCTCCCAGAGCGATACGGACCCTGCGTAGTCGCCCACGGCCAGCGTCTTGCCGTCGGGGCTGAAGGCGAGGCCCGCGGGCCAGTTCTGATGCGGCAATAGGGGTGAGACCGGCCTGCCGGTCGTCGTGTCCCAGACCTGACATGCCGACCAGATGCTTCTGTCCGGGGCAATGCCGTTGTCGATACTCGGGATTGCAACTCGGCGGCCGTCGGGACTGAAGGCGACTGTTGTGAAACTCGGCCACCGCGCCAGGATCGGCCGGCCAACCGGCTGTCCCGACCGCGCGTCAAGCAGCCTGACCAGGCCATCGCACTGCTGCACCGCAAGGTCTCCAGTTGGTGCGATCGCGTCGGAACCATCCCGATCAAAGCCCCAGCGCTGCGTCTTCATCCCGGCCCGGCCCGGCCATGGCTCATGGGACGCGTGGTTGTCGTCGATCTTACCGCGTACGACTGCTGGAAGGTCGTCTCGAGCAAACTCCCAGATCGACACCGTGCCCTCGCGGCCCGCAGTCAGGAGGAACCGCCCGTCCGGTGAAAACTCAGCGCGGCGGACCCCGTCGGTATGCCGGAGCCCCGATCCGACCTGCCTGAAAGTCGCCCGGTCCCAGATCCTTGCCATCCCTTCGGGCCCACCAGTCACGAAGAACCGGCCATCGGGCGAGAACACGGCCGACGTGGTTCGGCCGTCCAGTTGGATCTCCCGGCCAATCTGGCGGCCTGTCGCGCGGTCCACTAGACGCAGGCGGCTGTAAATGTCGCCGAGGCTAGAGTGGATGGTTTCGCCTTTCGCGTTTTCCCAGATCAAGAGCACCCGCTGATCAGGCGAAAACAATATCCCGCTGACTTCGTCCGGAAGAGCAAACGAAGCCTCGACGCGACCTGTTCCCAATTCCCAGATCCGACCCTGGCTGCCGGCGCCGCCCGAGACGAGGTAACGGCAAATCGTTGACCCGCCTGCATCCAAGGGCAGCACGCCGCTCTGCTCAGTCAGCCTGTCGGCCTTGATGCCCGACCGGATGAGGTTGCCGGTCAAGGGGTTCCACAGCCAAGCCGCGCCGCGCTCTTGATCGACCACGATGACTTGCTGCCCTTGCTCCGCGAAGCCAATGGCCGTTCTGCCCGCAATGTCTTTTGGCGCCTCGATCCGACGATGGCCGACGAGATCCCACGCGTCCAGCCCGGCCGACTCCCGGTCGACGACAAAGAGCCCGTCGTCCCCCGAGAAGAGAAGGCGGCGCGCCTCGTCGCGTGCCTCGATGACTGGAAGAATCAAGCGGCCAGTGGATGTCTCTCGGACGTGAATATCGGTTCCGCCCGTCGCGAAGAAGCGTCCGCTGGGCGAGAAGCAGGCCTGGTTCGCTGGCTTGCCGCGATTCACGAACGTGCCGACCCGACGGCCAGTCGAGACCTCCCAGAGACTCGCCGTATTGTCGTCGCCCCCCGTGGTCAAGACAACCCGCCCGTCAGGCGAGAAGTGGCCTGTGGCGTTCACGCCGCGACCGACATCCAGTAACGCCCGGCGGCTGAGCAAGTTCCCCTCCCAGGATGAGACGTTCACCCGGATCGTGCGCTGGAGCGCCGGACGCTCGGCGGGAGTCCTCTCCAGCGCCCGGGCCATCTGGAGTAGCCCGAAATCGCCCTCCCCGCCCTGGGCGAGCTCGACCGCGCGCTCGAATTCGCGAGCGGCGACCTCCTCCTGCGACGCAATGCGCAGCGCCTGCTCGGTGCGACGTGCCTCGGCTTCTGCGATCGCCGTGGCATTGGCGCGCCGAGCTTCGGCGTTGGCGCGGTTTGCCTCGGCATTGGCTCGCCGCCACTGGACGGTCACGCCGGCAAACCCGGCCAGGAAAACGAGCAGCAGTGCCGCCAGCAGGCTCGCCACTGCCTTGTTTCGCCGGGACCAGCGCGCTGTCCGTTCCCACAAGCTCACGCGGCGCGCCAGGATGGTCCGGTCCTCCAGAAAGCGGCGCAGGTCCTCCGCCAGCGCGTCGGCGGTCGCGTACCGCGCTTCCGGGTCGCGGGCCATCGCCTTCAAGACAATCGTTTCCAGGTCCCGCGCAATCCGCGGCGCTACCTGTCTGGGCGCCGGCGGGTCCTGGCTTAGGAGCCGCTGAACCAGCACGGCTCGGTCCGCTTCAGCATACGCCGGTCGGCGGCAGACCAGCTCGTAAAGCGTCACACCCAGCCCGTAGATATCGGCCCGCTCGTCTCCTCGGCCGCTCAGCCGCTCAGGCGCCACGTAGCGTAAAGTCCCGAGGAAGTCGCCGGTTTGCGTGAGAGTCACGGTATCGCTGGCGTCGTGAGCCAGCCCGAAGTCGGTGACCCAGACTGTCCCCTGTTCGTCAAGCAGAAGGTTCGAGGGCTTGATATCGCGGTGGACCACTCCCTGGGCGTGTGCGTATGCCAGCGCCTCGGCGACCTGGACGCCGATCCGGGCCGCATCGCGGTCACCCAGGCCAACCGCGCAGCCATCATTTCTGTCGCCGGCGCCTCCGCCCGGGGACCACCCCCCCTGTCCCCCCCTTCGCAAGGGGGGGAAAAGGCGCGCGACTACACCGGGGGAAACCCGCGCGGGCTCGACCCCGGTTTTTTCAACGCCGGTAGCCAAGGCCCGCTCCTTGAGTACGGCGTCGAGGCCGCGGCCGGCGATATATTGCATGACGTAGAAGTGGCGCCCCTCCTGCTCGCCGACGCCGAAGACCGGAACGATGTTGGTGTGGTGCAGCCGTGCGGCCGCGCGCGCCTCGCGCCGAAACCGGGCCAGGTCGCCGAGCTCGGGCAGGAACTTCAAGGCGACGTGCCGGTTGAGCGAACCCTGGAAGGCCTCGCAGACGACCCCCATGCCGCCCCGGCCGATCTCGCGGACGATCCGGAATTCGCCCCACGACTCGATGGGGGGCGTCGGCGCCTGCTCGGCCGACGCTCGTTCGCCAACCACCTCCGTCGCAGCGCATTCGGTGTCGGGGCCAAGCTCCGGAACGCGCTTCAGCTCGGAGACGAACGGATCGGTCGCCCCATCGAACCGAGCGCACTGCTCTGAGCATTCGGCGCAGCAATCGAGATGCTCGGCGACCGCGCTTAACTCGGGCTCCGGCAGCTCCCCGAGCGCAAATGCGGAGAGGGTCTCGACGGTCGGGCAGGCGGTTTGGCTCATCTTATAATTCCCCGCGCTGTGACAGCAATTCGCGCCGCGATGTCTGGGGCCGGCGATGTTTACGGTGTGAGCTCCACGTGGATCCCCTCGGCCGGCCGCCCGGCCGAGTCCACGAGTCGAACGCAGCTTTCCCACTCCTTCTTTTCATTGGCGACCTTGAGCAGAAGCACGTTGCTGCCCTGCTTCAGGGGCACCGGGCCAGCCGTGTCGAGCGCATCGAGCTGGCGGCGGACCCTGCATCGATAAACCTCCTGGCCGTTCAAGTACAGCTTGGCCTGGTCGTCGCTGCTGATCTGGAGGCACAGGTCGTTGCGCGCGCGATCGCTCTCGAGGTAGCAGACCGCATAGGCGACGCTCCGCTCCGTCACCTGCCCCAGCACGGCGTTGAAATCGACGATCGACTCCTGCCCACGATGCGCGCGCCAGCTCAGCGCGCGGCCCCCGATCCGGACGTCCTCCCCTTCGCGCGGACACAGATGGGCCTCGCCGGCTAGCTGCTGGCGGTCGAGCGCGGCCGCGCCCTTCTCCCCGTTCGCGAACGGCAGCGGGAGCAGCAAGAGCCAGTCGCGGAAGAACCCTCGCGCGCCCGGGCCGCGAAATTTGTTTCGGCCCAGGAGCTCCTGCACCAAGCGGTCCTCTCTTCTCCAGCTACTTGCTGCCTGGGCGCCGGCCGCTTCCCAAATCGTGGCGGCGCCGTCGAGACCGCCGGTTGCCAGCCGCATACCGTCCGGCGACCAGCAGAGCGAGTAGACTCCGGGTGGATGAGCCTTGAGGCTCAAAAGCTCGCGTCCGTCGCCGGCGCCCCACAGGCGCACCGTCCCGTCGCGGCTCCCCGTCAAGAGTCGCGTGCCGTCGGGCGACCACGACACGCAGCGGACCTCACCGGCGTGCCCCTCGAGCGCAAGGAGCGGGCGTCCGTCGCGTGCGTCCCAGACGCGGGCGCTCCCATCGGCACTTCCTGTCACCAGCCGCGCTCCGTTGCGGGACCAGCACAAATCCAGAACCTGGCCGGAGTGGCCGGTAAGCTTGAGCAGCGACCGCCCGTCGCTCGCGTCCCACACCCGAGCCGATTTATCCGTGCTGCAGGTTGCCAGCCGCGTCCCATCCGGCGAAAAGTCCGCTGCGCGTGACGGCCTGAGAATGTCCCTTCAGGACCAAGAGCTGGCGGCCGCTGCCGGCGTCCCATACCCTCGCCGTCGCGTCTCGGCTGGCTGTGGCCATGCGCGTCCCGTCGTGCGACCATGACACGCTGTCAACGCCTTTCTCGTGCCCCGCGAGCTGCATTCGTTCGCGTCCGGAAGACGCGTCCCAGATGCGGACCGTCCGATCCAGACAACTCGTCGCCAGCGACCGCCCGTCAGGCGACCAGGCCACCGACGTCAGTCCAGCAGGGTGTCCCTGGACGGCGAGCATTTCCCGTCCGCCGTCCACGCCCCACAATTTCACCGTCCCATCCCGGCTGCCAATGGCCAGCAACGTTCCATCGGGCGACCATGATAGCGAAGCGATACCGTGGCTCGCTGTCGTCAACGTGCACGATTCTCGGCCGCCCGAAGCGGGCCAGACCTTGGCCGTTCCATCGTCGCACCCAGTCGCCAGCCACTTCCCGTCCCGCGACCATGAGACGGAGCAGATCTCCCCGGTATGTCCCTTCAAGACCAGGAGCTCCTTCCCTACCGCGGCATCCCAGATCCGGGCCGTCCGATCACGGCTGCCGGTGGCCAGTCGCCGGCCGTCTTTCGACCAGGCCACCGCAAGCACCTCGCCCGAATGGCCCTTCAGGCTCAAGCGCGCGTTCGGGCTGCCCGACTCCCAGACCTTCACCGTGCCGTCTGCGCTGGCCGTCGCCAGCCCCTTGCCATCCGGCGACCAGCAGAGCGAATGGATTGCCCCCTTATGGGCCTTTCGTGAGGACGTTTCACGCCCGATCGCGGCGTCCCACAGTTTCAGCTCGCCAGTGGAGCAGCCGGCCGCCAGCAGCTTTCCATCCGGCGAGAACGATACCGGCTTCGCGTAATCGGCGGCATCTTGGATCGCGAGGAGCTGATGACCGTCAATCGTGTCCCAGAGCCTGATCGTCCAGTCCCAACTGCCTGTCGCCAGTCGCCGGCCGTCGGGCGACCACGATAAGGCGCACACTTGCCCCTTGTGGCCCGTAAGTGTGAGCAAGTGCCCTCCGCTCGAAGCGTCCCACACGTTGGCCATCCCATCAACGCTCGCAGTCGCGAGCCGCTTACCCTCCGGTGACCACGCCACTGACCACAGCGCACTGGAATGGCCCTTGAGGGTAAGGAGCTCCTTGCCGCCGGCCGCGTCCCATACTTTCGCCGTCCCGTCCCAGCTCGCGGTCGCTAACCGCGTTCCGTCCGGCGACCACGATACCGAGCGCACCGCGGCCAGGTGACCGACCAGGGAATTCTGCTCGAGGTGGGAGAGCCGCCGAAAGTAGTACCACTCGAAACCTCGATCCGCGTACGGCTCGGTGTCCAAGAGAAGCGACCGCAGCCGCTCCATCTGCCCGCTGCCCCAGGCCGGCCTCATCAGGTTGACGGTGGCGGCATACCATTGTGTTCGCATTTCACGCTCGGCTTCCAGCGCCGAACGGCGGCGCGACTTGCGCTCGCCTCCGCCGCAATGACGGCCTCGAGTTGTTTCGCCTCGCGATCGAACGACCGTTTCGTCTGCACGTATGCGATCGAGGCCACGGCGGCGACCACGGCGAGCGAGATGAATACGGCCGCGGTCATGCTCGCGACGACCGGGTTTCGGCGGCACCAGCGGATCGCCCGTTCCCATGCCATGGTGCGCCGCGCCGCGATGGGCCGGTCCTCCAGGAACCGGCGCAAGTCGGCGGCCAGCGCGTCGGCCGTGGCGTACCGCTGCTTCGCGTCGCGCTCCATCGCCTTGATGATGATCGTTTCCAGGTCCCGCGCGATCCGCGGATTGCACTGGCGCGGCGAGGGCGGGTCCTGGTTCAAGATCTGATGCACCAGCGCCGATCGTTCGGCATCCTCGTACGCCGGGCGGCCGCAGACCAGCTCGTAGAGCGTCACGCCCAGCGCGTAGATATCCGCTCGCTCGTCACCTTGGCCACTCAAACGCTCCGGCGCCACGTAGCGTAAGCTCCCCAGGAACTCGCCTGTATGCGTCAACGTGAAGGTATCGCTCGAGTCATGCGCCAGCCCAAAATCGGTCACCCAGACCGTCCCCTGTTCGTCCAGCAAGAGGTTCGATGGCTTGATATCGCGATGGATCACCCCCTGGGCGTGCGCGTATGCCAGTGCCTCGGCGACCTGGACGCCGATCCGCGCTGCCTCGCGGCCGTCCAGGCCAACCGCGCAGCCATCATTTCTGTCGCCAGTGCCTTCGCCCGGGGACCACCCCCCCTGTCCCCCCCTTCGCAAGGGGGGGAAAAGGCGCGCGACAACACCGGCGGAAACCCGCGCGGGCTCGATCCGGGTTTTTGCAACGCCGGTAGCCAAGGCCCGTTCCTTGAATACGGCGTCGAGCCCGCGGCCGGCGATATATTGCATGACGTAGAAGTGCCGCCCGTTCTGCTCGCCGACGCCGAAGACAGGGACGATATTCGTGTGGTGCAGCCGGCCGGCCGCGCGGGCCTCGCGGCGAAACCGGGCCAGGTCGCCAAGTTCGGGGAGGAATTTCAGCGCGACGTGGCGGTTGAGCGAACCCTGAAAGGCCTCGCAGACCACCCCCATGCCGCCGCGGCCGATCTCGCGCACGATCCGGAACTCGCCCCAGAACTCGACTGGATGCGTCGACGCTTGCGCGGCCCTAGCGTTTGCACCGGCCGCGTTGATCGCAGCCGAATCGGTCTCGGGGCCAATCTCCGGGACGCGTTTTAGCTCGGATACGAAAGGATCGGTCACTTCATCGAACCGAGCGGCCTGCTCTGAGCATTCGGCGCAGCAATCGAGATGTTCGGCCACCGCGCTCAGCTCGGGCTCCGGCAATTCCCCAAGGGCGAATGCAGACAAGGTTCTCGAGCGTCGGGCAGGCGGCTTGATTCATCAAACCCTCGTCGTGCGAGTCTTCTCAGCGGTCCGATGGCGACCGGTTCTGGAGCGATGCCAGCGCACGCAGGGCGGCGCTCCATGCGGGTTGACCGAGGCGCACAAGGTTTCCCTGCTCGTCGAGCCTGCGCGTTGCTCTTGACTTGGCTCCAGAGCCGCATCTCGTCGATTCCTCTTTCGACGGGATAGGCCACATCCGCGAGCCCAGTAGTCCCGTCGCCCAGGCCGATCGCGATCGCCTGGCCATCAGGACGGTAAGCCAGGTCGAGCACGATTCCCGACTGTCGTTCGGACTTCTGGTCGAGGAGGTGACCGCTGGCGGCGTCCCAGAGGGAGACCGTGCGATTGACGCCACCAGCCGCGAGGGTCCGCCCGTCGGGCGACGCGGCCACCGCGTTGACCTCTCCTTCAAGGACGAACTCGCGGAGCAGACGTTGACTCTCAATGTCCCAGAGCCTGGCTTTTCCATCCGCGCAGCCCGTGAAAAGCTCCGCGCCCCTTGCTGCAAAGGCGACGTCCAAGACCCTCCCCGGGTGTTGCAGTAAGCTCACCGGCTGGTTCGTGCCAAGCTTCCAGATCCGGACCCGGCCATCGTCTCCGGCCGTGACGGCGAGCCCGCTATCGGGGCTGATCGACACGGCGCGGATTGCTGCCCCATGCACCAGGTCGGGGCCGATCTGGTGCTCGTGGCCAAGATCCCAGAGTCGGGCCGTCCCATCCTCACCGCCGGCCAGGAGCGCCCCGTCGTCAGGGCGGAAGGCCAGAGCGGTCAGGTCCGCGGGGTGGACGAGCTCGTGGAGCGGACGGCCGCTCTTTCGGTCGAAGATCCGCAGGGGTTGCTTCCGTCCGGCCGTGGCGTATAGCCGGCCGTCGGGGCTGAATCCCACGGACAAGATCCGCCCGGGGCTCATGAGGGGCGGGCGGATGGCGACGGCACGGGCGACGTCCCAGAGCATCACATCGCCGACATCATTGCCGGTCAGAATGGTCGAGCCGTCGGGGCTGAACGCGAGCGCCCGGATCCCCCAGTTGGCGCGACTCATCGCTGGCAGAAGCGATACGCTGGTGGGCGCCTCCCACACCCGCGCCACGCCGTCATCTCCGCCGGTGAGGATCCAGCGGCCGCGCGGATCCATCGCGGCGCACGTAAGCGGCCCCGGGTGAAGGCAGGGCCCGCCCAGCGGCCGGCCTTCGACCGCGTCCCAGAGCTGCGCCACGCCGTCGGCACCCGCCGACAGCATCCGCCGACCATCGCCCTGGAAAACGACTTGAAGGATCGAACACCGCTGCGGATGAAGGAGCGTCGCCAACTTCTTATCCAGAGTAACCGGGTCCCAGACGCAAACCGAGCCGTCACCGCAGCCGGTGACGAAGGACCGGCCATCGGGGCTGAAGGCGACGGTGGTGACCGCGTCCAAGTGACGGAACGGTCCGACTTTCCTGGTGCCGGTCGCCGCATCCCAGAGCCAGGCCGTGCCGTCGCTGCCGCCGGCGAGCACCCACTTGCCCTCGGGATCAAAGGCCGCGGACCAGACGTAAGCCGAGTCATGCTTCATCTCCGGACCGATCGTGCGCCGGACGGGACAGCCCAGAGCTGCGAGGTGGCGAGGTGCCCTCGACCATCGACCATGCGCGTGGTGAGGAGCCGCGCTCCGTCAGGGGCGAAACGGACGTGCCATCGAGTGGGCTTGCCGGGGGGTGCGGGCTCCTCGGGGCCGTGTCTCAGCGCAATCGAATGGCCGTTCGAGAGATCCCATAGCCGGACAGCGCAGTTGGCGCCGGCCGTAGCGAGACGGCGCCCATCCGGCGAGAAATCTACGCTCTCGATCGGCCCGCCGTGGTCGAGCGCCGGACCGGCCTCCTCGCCGTTGTCCGCCCTCCAGAGCAGTGCCCGCCCATCCGCGGCGGCGGTGACGGCCAGGGTTCCATCGGGGCTGAACGCGACGGCCAGCACCGCTCCGCCGTGCCGCAAGGCCGGTGCGATCTGGCGGCCGGACGCCAGCTCCCAGAGCTGCGCCGTGCCGTCGTAGCTGCCGGCGAGCGCCCGGGTCCCGTCGGGGCAGATGGCCTCGGCGCTCACTTTATTGGAAAATTCGCGCGCATAACGCAGGTGCGGAGCCGATCGACTGAAGCGATCGATGTTGAGGCGGATCTGCCGCTCTAGGTCCGACTGATCCGTCGGGGCGAATTCCAGGGCTCGGGCCAACCAGAGAAGGCCATGCCCGGTCTCGCTCTGATTGCACAGGCTCACACCTTCTTTGAGGGCGACGCGCGCGAGCAAGACTTCGGAGTTCTTCCGCAAGGCCAACTCGCGCCCGGCGGCCAGGGCCTGCTCGTGCGCGGTTCTGGCCTGGTAGATGGCGAAGGCCAGGGCGGTCGCGGCCGTGGCAACCAGGGCCAGGACCGACAGGGCGCTCGCGCTGGCCAGGCCGACATTTCGCCGGGACCAGCGCACGGTCCGTTCCCACAGGCTCACGCGGCGCGCGAGGATCGTCCGGTCGGCCAAGAACCGGCGCAAGTCCTCGGCCAGCGCGTCGGCCGTGGCGTACCGCTGCTGCGGGTCACGCTCCATCGCCTTGAGGATGATCGTTTCCAGGTCGCGCGCGACCCGCGGGTTGCACTGGCGCGGCGAGGGCGGGTCCTGGTGCAAGATCTGATGCACCAGCGCCGAGCGTTCGGCATCCGCGTAGGCCGGACGGCCGCAGACCAGCTCGTAGAGCGTGACCCCCAGCGCGTAGATATCCGCCCGCTCGTCACCTTGGCCGCTCAGACGCTCCGGCGCCACATAGCGTAAGCTCCCCAGGAACTCGCCTGTATGCGTCAACGTGAAGGTATCGCTCGAGTCATGCGCCAGGCCGAAATCGGTCACCCAGACCGTCCCCTGTTCGTCGAGCAAGAGGTTTGATGGCTTGATATCGCGGTGGATCACCCCCTGGGAGTGCGCATAGGCCAGCGCCTCGGCGACCTGGACGCCGATCCGGGCCGCATCGCGGTCACCCAGGCCAACCGCGCAGCCATCATTTCTGTCGCCAGCGCCTCCGCGCGGGGACCACCCCCCCTGTCCCCCCCTTCGCAAGGGGGGGAAAACGCGCGCGACAACAACGGGCGGAACGCGCGCGGGCTCAATCCCGGTTTTTTCAACGCCGGCAGCCAGGGCTCGCTCCTTGAGCACGGCGTCGAGCCCGCGGCCGGCGATGTATTGCATGACGTAGAAGTGGCGCCCGTTCTGCTCGCCGACGCCGAAGACTGGCACGATATTCGTGTGGTGCAGCCGGCCGGCTGCGCGGGCCTCGCGGCGAAACCGCGCCAGGTCGCCGAGCTCGGGCAGGAATTTCAGCGCCACGTGGCGGTTGAGCGAACCCTGAAAGGCCTCGCAGACAACTCCCATTCCGCCGCGGCCGATCTCGCGCACGATCCGGAACTCGCCCCAGGACTCGACTGGATGCGTCGATGCTTGCGCGGCAGTTGCGGTTGCGCTATTTACCTCCATCGCAGCGCATTCGGTGTCGGGGCCAATCTCCGGTACGCGCTTCAGCTCGGAGACGAACGGATCGGTCGCCCCATCGAGCCGGCTCGCCCGTTCTTCGCACGTCGCGCAGCACTCGAGATGCTCGGCCACCGCCGAGAGCTCGGGTTCTGGTAGCTCCCCGAGCGCGAATGCCGCCAGGGTCTCCACGGTCGGACATGCAGCGTCGCTCATCGGGCCCTCGTCGCCGGTCCTCCCGACATCATCACCACCCCTCATCGCGCCGGTCCTTGCAACCCCAAGGTTGCGGCGCAAGGGGGGTGCAAGTCGCTGTGTCCGTGATTATACTAACCACGCGATTCCATGGCGCTAATCCAGAATAGTATTCCCCAAAGTGTGACAGCTCGTCGCCCGGCGCAGTCCGCGGGCGGCAAGTACCGCGCGGAGTAGCCCACGTTGAGCCGAGCCGATTCGACATCGTCGTCGTTATTGCGCCGGGCGGTGGCGCGCGAGCCGCTGGCCTGGCAGCGGCTGGTGGCGTTGTACACCCCGCTCGTACGCCAATGGTGTCGACAGTCGGGGATCACCGAGCAGGACATTCCGGACGTGTCCCAGGAGGTGTTTGCGGTCGTTGCTTCGAGCCTGGCGAAATTCGAGGCCGACCGGCCGGGCACGACATTCCGGGCCTGGATGCGCGGGATCGCGCGGCACAAGTTATGGCACTTCGCACGCCGGCGAGGAGAACCAGCGATCGGCGGCACGGATGCCCAGAAACGTCTCCAGCAGATCCCCGCCCCCGAGAACGGAATCGAGCTTTCGGAAAGTCCGGACGACGTAACCGGCCTTTATCAGCGGGCCTTGCGCCAGGTGCGCGACGAGTTTGAAGAACGGACCTTCACGGCGTTCTGGCAAGTAACCATGGAAAATCGCTCGCCCGCGGAAGTCGGCTCGGAGCTCGGCATATCGGCCAACTCAGTCCGCCAGGCCAAGTTGCGCGTGCTGCGGCGGCTCAAGGAGGAGATGGGCGAGTTGATTGCGTGATCAGTACGAATCCGCGCTGATCGCTTCGCCCCGGTTGCGCGTTGACAGGGCCTGGTAGACGCCGAGACGGGTCCCAGGGCTCGGTTGGAAAGGTGGTGCATTGGCGCAGGCGTAGCCGGTGAAGGCCGTGCAAGACGCCAGAAACGAACGAGCCAAAACGCTGCAGGAAAGACCTCATGGTTGCCCCTCCGTAAGCGACAGAGAATCTCCATCACCTCGTCTACGTTCGGAGGGGTGTTTCTTCCGCCCAAGGTTGCCGCTCAGCCGCGCGTGCCTTCCGTGCTTGAGAACTCCTCGATTTTTCTGAACCACGGAAACCACTGATCGACACGGAACGAGTTCTAACTCAAGAAAGCATCTGGCCGACTTTCACCTCGGTCTGGGTTGCACCGTTGACGCAATCAGATTAACCACGAAACATACGAAACACACGAAAGATCAGACCATCCTGATGGGCCGGTCGAAGCAGGCGCGGCGGACATGACCTGCATGCACGAATCAGATTCTTCCCTTTTTCGTGCCTTTCGTGCCTTTCGTGGTTAAGAATCCGAATTCCCTCCCTGGCCATCTGGCTGCGGCTCGGCCGCGCTGCGCTGTCCGTGGTTGAGAATCTTGAATCGGCTGTCAATTCGTCCAATTGTTGATGGGAGATTCTAACCACGAAACACACGAAACACACGAAAGATCTGACCATCGTGATGGGTCGGTCGAAGCAGGCGCGGCGGACATGACCTGCATGCACGAATCAGATTCTTCCCCTTTCGTGTGTTTCGTGGTTAAGAGTCCGAATTCCCTCCCTGGACATCCGGCTGCGGCTCGGCCGCGCTACGCTCTTGCTGGTTCTTCCCGCTTTGCAACGCCGCGCCGGACCTCGGTGGTGTTCGGCGAGAACTCTCCAAAAATCCCTGTGTGGTTGCGTGACCTGTTGCGCGGTCGCACTTCGATCCAGCGCGCGCAGGCGCGACGCGGCGGCAACCGCACCGAACTCCTTGCGCCAAAACCAGCTAAAGGGCGCTGTCCGATTCTCGCGGAAAAATCCTGTCACACTTCTGGAATTTACTATAGCGAGTTTCTGCACGCCCAGCCGGTGGACGGGCCCGTAGGCGATGATCCGGGCCGGCGCCCGAGGGGCGACCAGCGAAATTGACGTTTGAGGGAGTGGCCACACCAGGGACCCGGTTCGTTGTGCGCGCTTGAGGCGCTGCCCAAGAGCTATTGTCGCCTTTCGCTCCGCGGAAGGATTCACTTTCGCAGAGAGAAAGACGACTCTTCCGGTGACTGATTTCAGGGCAATGCTCGGCCTAGAAGCTGAGCGCCGTCGGATAAGACAGCAATCGGATGGCGGCTGAAGATTCGCCGCAAGCCGTCGCCTCTCAGAACGAGAGGTGCGCCCGCAATCGCTTAGTCGTGCTGCTTTTCGTCAGTCGGCCTCGCACCGAACGAGCATCTTGGCGCTTCGGGTGAACTGGGCGGGCGAAGCAGCGCCCGGGTTGTCGCTTTCATTGCCCCGATCCATCACGCCCCACGCCGGCGATGAGCCGGCGCCATGGGCCCGCACCGCCTTGCAGGAGAGACACCATGTTCCGCACGAAACCATCGTTGGTTGATCAGACCCGCCGCCGTCCGCTCCAATCATTGTCCAGTCGGTTGACCCGGGAGCGAAGGCGGCGCCGCCCGATGCTCGAATCGCTTGAGGGCAGGACGCTACTGTCGAATTTTACCGTGACCAGTACGGGCGATTCGAGCTCGGGGTCGGGAAATTCGGGCACCTTGCGTTACTGCATCAACCAGGCCGTCGCCAATTCAAGCATCGAATTCGAACTGGGTATGGCCCCGGCTACCATCACGCTCTCATCCGGGCAGCTCGCCCTGGCGAAATCGGTCACGATCTATGACGGTTCCGGACAGGGGCCAGTGACGGTGAGTGGGAGCGTCTCGAACCCGAGTCGTGTCTTTCAGATCGACAGCGGCGTTAAGGCGACCCTTTCCGGCCTGACGATCACCGGCGGCTCTGCCTCGACCGGATTCGGCGGTGGACTGTATTCCGACGACGGCACGCTCAATATGACCGATTGCACGATCAGCGGCAATAGCGCCAAATTCGGCGGCGGTCTGCTCGTGAATCAAGGTACTGCGACGCTGATCGGCTGCACCATTGCTGGTAACTACGCGAACGACAAAGCCGGCGGGCTGGACAACTATGGCGGCACGGTGACTTTCGAGAATTGCACGATCAGTGGCAACACGGCGAAGTCCGGGGGCGGTGGGGTCTTTGCAGGATTGAACAATTCCAAGCCGCCCACCACCACACTCATCGAAACGACCGACGCCGATAACTCGGCAACCTCGGGCGTCGGGGGCCTGTACAACCAAGGGACGGCGACGCTCACCGACACGATCGTGGCCGGGAACAGCACAGGTTCCCCGTCCACCGCCAGCGACGTCGGCGGCTCGGCGGCCTCCAGCGTCACTGGCACGTACAACCTGATCGGGGATGGCGGCTCCGGCGGCATCTCGAATGGGTCGAACCACGATATTGTCCTGACCGCCCAGACGGAGACCGAGCTGGTGCTAGGCCCTCTGGGCAGTTACGGCGGGCCCACCAAAACGATTCCGCTCGTTGTCGGCAACCCTGCCGTCGGCGCCGGCGTGATCGCCGACGACCCGGGCACGGGCATGCCGATCACCACCGACCAGCGCGGCCTGATCCGCGGGAGCTCGGTTCGACATCGGCGCCTTCCAGACCAACCCGCTCGTGATCAATACCACGGTTGATGGCACCACCTCCCCCTTCGGCGACCTGAAGTTGCGCCAGGCCGTCAACCTGGCGAACGTCCTGGACGCCGCCGAGTCGATCACCTTTAGCACGACCGTATTCGGAACCCCCCAGACGGTCACGCTGACCGCCGGCCAGCTCGAGCTCAGTGCAGGGACCGTGACGATCACCGGCCCGGCCGCCGACGTGACGATCAGCGGCGGAGGCGCTAGCCGCGTCTTCCAGATCGACGACGGCGTGACGGCGACGATCACGGGCCTGACGATCACCGGCGGCTCGACCTCCGGCAACGGCGGCGGCATCCTCAACTACGGCAATCTCACTATCACCGACAGCACCCTCACCGGCAACACCGCCGCCTATGGCGGTGCGATCCTGACGAAGGGCGGGTCGCTCAGCCTTGCCGACTGCACCATCGCGGGAAACACCGCCAGCATCTCTGGCGGCGGCATTGAAGCCCAGAATAACATCACCGTCATCGCCTGCACGTTTAGCGACAATGTAGCGAGCCCCAGGTCCGGCGGCGGCGGTGCCATCGACAATTTTAACGGGGGAGAGTACACGATCACGATCGGCGACTCGATCCTCTCCGGCGACTCATGCGTTTACGGTCCCGAGGTCGCCAACGCGGTGATCTCGCTCGGTCATAACCTGGTCTCGGAGACAGACAACAGCAGCGGTTGGGTCAGCTCTGACCTCAAGGGAACGTCGTCCCACCCGCTGGTGGCGCTCCTCGGGTCGCTGGGAGCTTACGGTGGGTTGACCCAGACCATCCCGCTGCTCCCCGGCAGCCCCGCCATCGGTGCGGGCATCACGGCCGATTATTCGGGCACAACCACGCCGATCACCACCGACCAGCGCGGCGAGCCGCTCGATTCGCCCAATCCGGACATCGGCGCCTTCCAGAGCCAGGGTTTCACCCTCACCCTCGTCAATGGCAGCTCGCCGCAAGCCGCGCCAACCGGTACAGCTTTCCCCAACCCGCTGGCGGTCACCGTCACGGCCAAGAACTCGGTCGAGCCGGTGGCCGGAGGCATCATCAGCTTCAGTGCCCCCTTAAGCGGTGCCTCCGCCGTCCTCTCCAGCGATTCTGCCACGATCGGCAGCAACGGCGCAGCCTCGATCACGGCCACGGCCGGTGCTACGGGCGGCAGCTTCGTGGTGACGGGCTCAGTCGCCGGTACGGAGACCACGGCCTTGTTCGATCTCACAGATGAAGTGGCACCGGTTGTGACCAGTAGCCCATCCGATCAATCGGTCGTCGTCGGCCAACCGGCCAGCTTCTCGGCTAGCGCGGATGGTATACCGAACGCATCGGTCCAGTGGCAGATCGAGGCGCCCGGCGCGACGACCTTTAGCAACATTTCCGGGGCAACGTTCGACAACTTATACCTTCACCCCCGCGTCGAGCGACGACGGCGACCAGTTTCAGGCTGTCTTCACCAACGCGGCCGGTTCCGTGACCAGCAATGCCGCGAGCCTTCAGGTCCTCTACGCGCCGATCATCACCACGGAGCCGGCGTCGACCAGCTTCAACCCCGGCGACCTCGTGACGTTCACGGCCGCCGCCGCGGGCGACCCCCAGCCGACGGTCCTGTGGCAGCAGAGCGCCGACGGCGGCACGTCCTGGACGAGCATCGCCGGAGCGACGTCGCCGACGTACCGCTTCAACGCGCCGGCCGCGGATGCCGGCGATGAATTCCGGGCCCTCTTCACCAACTCCATAGGCAGCACGCCGACCAGTCCGGCGACGCTGATCCTGAACACCCTGCCCGTGGTCACGAGCCAGCCCGCGAATACAACCGTCGCCATCACCCAGAGTGCGTCGTTCACGGCGGCGGCCACCGGTACGCCGGCCCCGACGGTCCAGTGGCAGTTCGAGGTGAGCGGCTCTACGTTCTGGGCCGATATCCCCGGCGCGACGTCCACGACCTACAGCTTCACGCCCACGGGCGCCGACTCCGGCACGTTCTACCGCGCCGCCTTCACCAATGGGGCCGGCACGGTCACGACCTCGGCGGCCGAGTTGACCGTGGGAACGACAGGCTACCAGCACCCGATCTCGTTCAACCAGGCGCTCACCGTCGGGACCGACCCCATCGGCGGCGGCTACTCCGTCCCCGTCACTCTGACGGGCCAGGATCCCAACAACCATCCCTTGACGTACTCGGTGATATCGGGGCCTACTTATGGGACCCTATCCGGCACCGCGCCGAATCTCACTTATTATCCCCCCCCTTTCCCGCCTAACGGCGCGGTCACCGATAGCTTCGCCTTCGAGGCCAGCAATGCCGCCTTTGCCGGCAACGTCGCGACCGTCACGCTCAACGTGGTCAGCCCACCGACGCCGATCGATCAGCATGCGGCCACGCTCGAGGACACTCCGGTGGCGATCACGCTCACCGCGACATCCCCGGGGAATTTACCGCTCACCGATACCGTGACGAATGGGCCCTTCGACGGCACGGTCTCGGGCACCGCCCCGAACCTGACGTATACGCCCGACGCGGGCTTCGTCGGCACCGACAGCTTCAGTTACGAGCCGAATGATGGCTATAACAATACGTTGGACTCGATGTGTGCGGTTTTCATTCACGTCGGCGGCGTGCCCACGGCGAATTCCCAGACGGTCACGGTCATCTCGACTGCGCCGGAGGCCGTGACCCTGGGCGGCTCGGATCCGACCGGCCTTTCGCTGACCTATGCCATCGTCACTCAACCGAACTTCGGCACGCTGTCGGGAACGGCGCCCGATTTGACCTACACGCCGAGCGCCGATTTCCCTGGGGCCGACAGCTTCGCCTTCACGGTCTCCAACAGCTACGCCACCAGTGCGCCCGCGAGCGTGACGATCACACAAGACCCTGTGCCCCAGGCCATAGCGCAGACGGTCGTGACGTCCGAGCCCACAACACTTGTGAACGGAACCGTAGAGTTCGACCTGCAGGGTGCCAGCTCGGTCGGTAATCCCCTCACCTACGAACTGACCACCCAGCCCGCCGACGGCACACTCTCGATGTCGGGCAACCTGGCGACCTACACCCCCAACGCGGGGTTCTCCGGCTCAGACAGCTTCCAGTTCATCGTCAACGACGGCTACCAGAACAGTGCCCCGGCCACGGAAACCGTGATCGTCAACTCGCCGGTCGCCGCCGCATCGCCGGCACAGACGTTGATTGCCTACGAGAATCAAGAGACTTCGTTCACCCTCGGCGGATCCAACCAGTCGGGCGGATCGACCACCTACAAAATCCTCTACCAGCCGGCGAATGGGACGATCGTGGCAGGAAACACGGCCAACGTGACCTACATCCCCAATCCCGGGTTCTCGGGCACGGACTTTTTCCTGTACGAGGTCGGCTCCAACGGATCCTTCAGCGCGCCGATCACGCAGTCGATCGACGTCCACGGATTACCGACGGCGCTCGATGACCTTAAAACGGTCGGGTTCGGCGAGACGGTCACGGAACAACTCGAGGGCTACGATCCCAGCGGCGACCCGTTGCAATACAATGTGTTGGAGTCGCCCCCGGGTTTCACGTATCTCGGAAACGGCGAGTTCACATATACGGCGCCGTCAGTCGCGTCCTGGGTGGCCTCGGGAAACTTCGCACAAGTAACGCCTGGCGTCGAGTTCAACGTCAGCGATGGCCACAACACCAGCGCGCCGGCGCGCTTTGGCCTGGGCGTGGACCTCGACACCGGCGGTTCCACGGTAGAGAATTTACTGCAAGAAATCCTGGACGGGGAAATCGGTGATGCACTCGAGCTCGAATCGGTTGCGATCGGTGACGGCACGATACCCGATTCGCCATTCAACGGTGGAATCAACGTTGTTGAAAACACGCCCACGCCGATCACGCTCCAGTCATACGACCCCTTGAACAAGGAGGACTACTACTTTATCAACGGGAGTTTCGAAGGGCCCCCTTACCTTCAGGCCCCCTCGCACGGGACTCTCAGTTTCGTTTCGGTTCCCGACTCGTTGTCCTCCTTGTATCCGCCGTACCTCCTCTACACCCCCGACCCCGGGTACGTAGGGAACGACTCATTCACCTACGGCGCGGTTTCTAATGATGAGGGACCAGATTTATTCGGCATTTATCCTCTCGGGCCGACCGCGACCGTCAACATTAATGTGACTCCCCCGCCGAGTGGCGGGCCGGTCGCGACAAACCAAAATTTCGTGGTCAATGAAGGCGGGGGACCAACGTCCATCACGCTGATATCGTCGGACCCCAACAACGACCCGCTGAACTTTGTGGTCAGCCTCCCGCCCGCCGAGGGGACACTCACGGGTACGGCCCCGATCCTCCAGTACACGCCTCCCGCGAACAATCCGGCGAGCTTCGGCGGCATCGAGACGCTGGCGTACTATGTCATCGATGAAACGACCAACCAATCGAGCGACATTGGGGTCGTGACCTTCGACGTTGACGGCATGTCGGCGGCCAGCCAGACCGTCACCGTCGCGCAGGGAGCCGACACGCCCTTTGCGCTGACGGCCGAAGACCTTCTGCCGGGCTTCAACGACGTGAGTTTCCAGATCACGTCGTACCCCGAACACGGGATCGTGGAGGCGCCGCCCGCGGAGGGCTTATCGAGCCAGCCCGTGGTGTACTACCCGGTTGGCGACTATACCGGTACCGATTCCCTCACCTATACGGCCAGCGACGGGGTCCGGACCAGCCAGGGCACGATCACCTTCGACGTGCTCGGCAAGCCGTCAGCGTCAAGCCAAACGCTCGGCGTTGCGCCCGGCAGTCAGGTTTCCTTCCAACTGACCGGCAGCGACCCGAATGGCCTGCCGCTGTCTTTCACCGAGATCGGTCAGCCCCAGTACGGCACGCTCAGCGCCCTGAGCGGTTCCACGGCCGCCTTCCAATAGTGCGCGCCGCGAATTTCGCCGGCGTCGAGACGCTCGCCTTCCTCGTCAGCGACGGGGAAGTGTCGGGCAACATCGTCACGGTCACAATCGGCGTCTATTCGGCCCCGGTGGTCACGCCCCCGAGCTCGAGCCCCACGTACTGCGTCATTGGTGTACCGACCGCGCTCCCCGTCCAGGCGACCGATCCCGACAACCTGCCGCTGACTCTCCAGATCGTCGAGCCGGCTGCTGTGGGCACGCTCAGCGTGAACGGTTTATCGTTCATCTACACGCCCCAATACGGCGACCTCCCCGACTTCTTCAAATTCGACGTGACGAACGGCTATCTCACTTCGGGCCCCTATGTCTACCAAGTTCAAAGCGAACCGTTGCAAGCTCCGACGGCCCAACCGCAAACGATCACCACCGACGCCGACACCCCGACGAACATCCAACTGACCGGCATCGACTTGAACGGTTCAAGCCTTTCGTACAACCTCTCCCCTCCCGTAACGATGGTCAGCCCAGGCGTGTACCAGTTCCTGTACGGCACGCTGGTTGGATCAGGCTCTTCGTACACTTATTACCCCACTTACGGCTTCACCGGCATCGCCTCCTTCGAATTCTCCGTCAAGGATGCCCTGGGCCTGCCGAGTAATGCCTCCGCGGAGGTCCAGATCACGGTCGCGCCCAAGCCGACGGCTACACCGCAAACCGTGTTTGTGACTCCTTCCTACGGGTATTTCTCCTTCCCTCCCGAGATTACCCTCGCGGGGAACGATTCGCAGGGGAATCCGCTCACGTACTCGCTCGTCTCCAACTCGACGCTCGAGGGGGGCTTCGTGGGGCCAGACCCGAGCGCGAGCAATGGCAGCGTCGTCGATTATGATCCTCCGGGTTCCGATTCTTATCCTCCCGGTCCCCCGTTCCTCGGAGTCGATACGTTTTCGTTCGTCGTGAGCGACGGCATCGGGTATAGCGATCCCGTCGCGGTGACGATTGTGGTCGATTCTCCCCCGGTGGCCTATAACCAATCGCTCGAGTTTCAGTACGATGTAACGCAGCCAATCCAGCTCACCGGTGATGATCCGGACGATGATGCGAACCCCGGCGTCCAGCCTTTGAGCTATTACCTCACTTCGCTGCCGCAGCACGGCGCGCTGTCGGGGACGGCTCCCAACCTGGTCTACACACCCGATGCCGGCTATGTCGGAACGGATAGCTTCACGTTCGGGATCAGCGACGGACTCCTCGACAGCAACGTTGGGACGGTTAACCTCCAGATCGATGGAGTGGCCCCCTCGGTGATCAATTCGCCCTCCAACGTCGCGGTCGTGGCTGGCAGCACGGCCACCTTTTCAGCCTCGGCCGACGGCTACCCGCCGCCGGCTGTCCAGTGGCAAGAGAGCACCGACGACGGCTCGACCTGGAATGACATCACGGGTGCCACCTCGACGACCTATACCACCCCCGCGACAACGCTGACCGACTCGGGCGAGCTCTTCCGAGCCGTCTTCACGAACGTGGCGGGCTCGATCACGACGACCCCCGCGATGCTCACCGTCGCGGCGAGCTTGCCCTCGTGGGTTGAACCCGGAAGCGCCGCGACTTGGGACGGCACCACGCTGACCGTCACCGGCACCGCGGCCATCATCGCCGACCCGGGTGCGGCGAGCCCGCTGATCGTGGCCCACGGCCCCGCGGCTCAACTGACGATCGCGCCCGCGACCGTCGGCTTCGTCCACTTGGGCGGCATCACCCTCACCGGTGGCGCCAGCATCATCGTCCCCAGCGTGGGTGCGTCGCGAACGCACACCAACCACAACGTGATCGTGCTCGACTCCAACGGCACGTCCGTTCCCACCTTCTCGATCGACTCATCGAGCAAGCTCGACCTGCAAGATAACGACATGATCATCGAGAACGGCGGGAGCGAGCTGTCCACCGTCCAGGGGCTCGCCCAAACGGGTGCCGACTATCCCAACAACGACTGGACGGGCAACGGCCTGACCAGCTCCGTTGCGGAGAGCAACGACGCCAACCAGGGCTACGAGCAGACGCTGCTGGCGGTCGCTCTCAACGGCAGCCTGCCGAGCGGGCCCTTTTCGAGCTGGCAGGCGGGTAGCGGCATGCTCGCCTTGGGCCCCAACGACATCATCGTGAAGTACACCTACAATGGCGACTTCAATCTTGACGGCATGGTCGACGACAGCGACGCCGGGCTCCTGTCCGCCTTCTATGCCCCGGGTGTGCCCTATGGGGCCCCCGGCACGGCCTTCGAGTATGGTGATACCGACGGCGACGGCTACGTCAACGACAGCGACGCCGGCTTGTTCGGCGTTCTGTATGGCCTTGGCACCGGCGGTTCCAACGGCAACCAACTGTGACGAATCGCCGATGGCCAGCGCCGGCGTTTCGTCGAGTCATCGCCATCGTTCCGTTGACTTCCGTGTCCCTCCGTGCTGTCCGTGGTTGAAAATCTTGAATCCGATGTTAGTTTGTCCGATTGTCGATGGGAGCGTCTAACCACGGACAGCACAGCGCGGCCGAGCCGCAGGACTTGTTTAACCCGGAGCCAACGGCGACGGCGTTCGCTGCTCGAGTGAAAACGGTCGCCGTCGCCGTTGGCTCCGGGTTAAACAACGTTTTGCCTCCACAGGGATTTGCGCATGGCGCGAAGATTTTGAGCGTTAGCAGAACGGACCGACACGGAACGAGTTCCAACCCAAGAAAGTATCTGGTCGACTTTCACCTCAGTCTGGGTTGCACCGCTGACGCAATCAGATTAACCACGAAACACACGAAACACACGAAAGATCAGACCATCCTGATGGGCCAGTCGAAGCAGATGCGGCGGACATGACCTGCATGCACGAATCAGATTCTTCCCCTTTCGTGTGTTTCGTGTGTTTCGTGGTTAAGAATCCGAATTCCCTCCCTGGCCATCTGGCTGCGGCTCGGCCGCGCTACGCTCTTGCTGGTTCTTCCCGCTTGGCAACGCGGCGCCGGACCTCGGTGGTTTTCGGCGAGAACTCTCCAAAAATCGCTGTGTGGTTGCGTGACCTGTTGCGCGGTCGCACCTCGATCCAACGTGCGCTGGGGGCGACGCGGCGGCTAACGCACCGAACTCCTTCCGCCAAAACCAGCTTAAGGTCGCTGCCCGATTCTCGCGGAAAAATCCTGTCACACTCCTGGAACTTATTATAGCGAGTTTCTGCACGCCCAAGCCGGTGGATTGGACCGGATGCAAGCGTTCGTGCCGGCTCCGCGGGGGCGGCCAGCGAAAATCGCCTTTGAGGGAGTAGCCGCACCATGAATCTGGTTCGTTGTGCGCGCTGGACGGCCCTGACATTTCGACGAGATGGGAGGGGCCCGGTCAGTCACGCCTTCGGTCGCCGATTAGCCGGCGCCAGGGGCTCGTGCCGCTTTGAAGGAGAAGCACCATGTTCCGCACCAAGCGATCGTTGGTTGATGAGACCGGCCGCCGCGTGCCTCAGTCAGTGTCGAGTCGGCTGAGCCGTCAGCGGCGGCGGCGCGCGACACTGGAATGGCTGGAGGACCGGACGCTGCTCTCGCCCTACCAGGTGACCAGCACCTTGGATAGCAGCAACCCGCCGGCTTCGGGCACGCTCCGCTGGGCCGTGCAGCAGGCCAACGCAAACGCCGGATCGAGTATCGAATTCGAGCTTGGGACCGGGGCATCGACCATCACGCTGTTGTCCGGGCAGCTCGAGCTCACGAAATCGGTCACGATCTTCGATGGAACCGGGCAGGGGCCGGTGACCATCAGTGGCAACAACGCCAGCCGCGTTTTTCAGATCGACTCCGGCGTCACGGCGAGCATCACGGGTGTGACCATCACTGGCGGCCAGACCGGGATCTATGATCTGGGTACCGTGAACCTGAGTGACTGCACGATAACCGGCAATAACACGGCCTCCAGCGGCGGTGGGCTGTTCGTCGGTCAGCCTGGAATTCACAGCGCCACAGCCGCCCTCACCAACTGCACGATCAGCGGTAACTCCGCCGGAAACGACGGCGGTGGAATGTACGACTATGGCACAGCGACCTTTACCGACTGCACGATCGCCGGTAACTCCGCGACATTCGGCGGCGGCCTGGAAAACGCCGGCGTGCTGAAGCTCTACGACACCATCGTCGCCAACAACACCAGCGATCGCTTTCCGAGTGCCGGCGACATCTACGGCTACGCCCCGGGCGTCTCGGGCTCCTACAACCTGATCGGCACTGGTGGCTCGGGCGGATTGGTCAACGGCACGAACGGCAACATCGTCGGCGTGGCCAACCCGGACCTGGGCCCCCTGGGCAACTACGGCGGGCCGACCGAGACCATCCCGCTAGTCGTCGGCAGCCAAGCCATCGGCGCCGGCAGCAGTTCGATTTCAGGAGTCACCATCCCGTCGACCGACCAGCGCGGGCTTCCGGTCGATTCGCCCCCCGACATCGGCGCTTTCCAGATCCAGCACGTCTCGCCCACCGTAACCTCGTTTGCACCCGTTACGCCCGACCCGACCACCTCGCCGGTCTCTTCCGTCGCCGTGACCCTGAGTGTTCCTGTGCTCCCATCGAGCTGGTCGAATGCTCGTGCGCTGACCCTGACGGACGACGGCGGCCCCAACCTGATCACGAGCGCGGTGTCGGTCAGCCTCGACCCGGGTACGACTTCGACGTATACGATCAGCGGCCTCTCCGGACTGACAGGCTCAACCGGCCTGTACACCCTGACCGTTAATGCCGCCGATCTTCAGGACAATCTGTACGCAGTCGGCCCCGGGTCGTTCTCGACGGCGTGGGTCAACGGCAGCGTTCCTACCACGCTCAACGTGCCGGCCGGCAGCGTCATGGCGCTGCCGTTTTCCCTGACCGTCAGTTCTCTGACGGGTAGCGGCACGCTCGACCTCAACGGTTTCACGTTGACGGTCGGCAGCACGAGCGACCTTTCGTTCACGGGCGTGATCGCCGATGGATCGGCGCCCGGCGCCATCGTGAAATCGGGCACCGGCACGCTGACGCTCGTTGGCGCCAACACATACAGCGGCGGCACGACGATCAGCGCCGGCACGCTGCAAATCGGCGCCTACGATGCGCTGGGCACCGGGCTGGTCACCGTGTCGGCCGGGGCGGTGTGCAGCCTGGGCAGCCCGATGACCGTGAGTGAGCTCACAGGCAGCGGCACCGTCGATCTGAATGGCTACGCGCTTTCGGTGAACGTCGCCAACAACCTGTCGCCCAGTTTCAGCGGGACAATCGCCAACGGGGCGGGGTCGGCCGCGGGCAGCGTGGTAAAGACCGGCCCCGGAACGCAAACGTTTTCCGGCGCCAATACCTACAGCGGCGGCACGACGATCAGCGGCGGCACGCTCCAGGTCGGAAGCGGAGGTAGCTTGGGCAGTGGCGCGGTCACCGATAACGCGAGTCTCGTGTTCAACCGCAGCGACACCACCACGGTGACCAATTCGATCAGCGGCAGCGGCACCCTGACCATGGAAGGGGGCGGCACGGTCACGCTCTCCGGCGGCAACACCTACAGCGGCGGCACGACGATCAGCTCCGGCACGCTGCAAATCGGCGCCTACGACGCCCTGGGCACCGGGCCGGTCACGCTCAACGATGACAACACCGGCACCAGCAATACGGCGCTGCTCGCCACGGTCTCGGCAAGCGACGGAGTGGGCACGCCCATCCCCAACAACATCACGGTGGCCAACTACATGGGCTCGGGCACCAGCACGCTCGGCACGACCGCGTTCAACGTTACCCCGTCAAGCTCGAGCGCCACCGTGTTCACCGGAAATGTCATTTTGGACGAGGCGGTGACCTTTCAAGGCGGTAACTCGGACCGGACGGAGTGGAACGGTGTGATCTCATCGCCCGACGGCGCCGTCAACGTCCAGGTGACCTCGGCCAGCGCCGCCGGCGCCCTGACGGTTTTCGGCGGCAGCACCAACACCTTCGCCGGCAACATCAGCATCACCGGCAGCGGTACGATGCTACAGGCGAGCTCGACACCAGTCTCGGTCTCCGGGTTCGGAGGATCGGGCTCCGGCTGGACCGTGACGAGCAATGGCATCAGCTCGACCGCGATCACGGGAAACACGCTGACTTTGACCGACGGAAACACAAGCGAGGCTCGGAGCGCATTCTACGACACGAGGGTGCCGACCGTAAGCAGCTTCAATGCGAGCTTCACTTACACGGCCACATCGAGCGGCTTCCCCAACAACGCGGCCGACGGGGTCGCGTTTGTGTTGCAAGGATCGGCCGCTGGAGCGAGCGCCCTGGGCGGAACTGGCGGCGAGCTGGGCGTAAGCGGTATCGGCGGTCCCGGCCTAGCGGTCACCTTTAATATCTTCCAGCCAAACAAGGTGGGTACGGGCTTTTCCTCGACCACGACCGGCACACTGACGCAGGGGACGCCATACCAGTCGGTCAGCCCCGTCGTGCTCAACAACAGTGACCCCAAAAACATCAACCTCACCTATAACGCCGCCGCCGAAACAATCACCGAAACGTTGACAGATTTGGTCACAGGTGCCACCAACGTCGGCTCCCCCATCATCATCCCAAACGTCAACCTCGCCGCCCTCTTCGGCGGCAACACCGCCTACGTCGGTTTCACCGGCGCCTCGGGAGGCGCGACGGCCACGCAAAAGATCAGCAATTTCAGTTTCCAGACCGAGCCGGGCAGCGCCCTTTCCGGCAGCGATAATGTGCAGGTGGGCGCGGGGGCAACGCTGGGATTCCAGTCCGGTTCTCTCATCATCAACGGGCTTTCCGGCAGCGACAGCGGTACCGTAGAGAGCCTGTCATCCGCCGGCGGCGTGCTGGACGTCGGTGTGGGCGGTGGCAACGGGAGCTTCAGCGGGGCAATTGGCGGCAGCTCGCCCAACCCGCTCGAGCTGGCGAAATACGGCACGGGGATCCAGACGATTTCCGGCGCCGATACTTACACTCTCGGCACTGACATCTACGCCGGCACGCTGCAACTGGGGAGTGGCACCGCCCTCGGCAGCCCAGCCGGAGGCGTGCTTATCGACAGCGGCGGCACCCTGGACCTGGATGGCCAGGCCATCTCCACGACGCTGTACATGGCGGGCACGGGCGCCGGCGGCAATGGGGCCCTCATCAACAGCAGCACCATAACGACCGCAAGCGACTCGGGAGACATCGACGAGGAACCGGGCTCGGCGTTCAGCGTCGGCGGGGCCGGCAACTTGAATCTCTCGGGCTCGGTCAATGCGACGGGGGGGGCCTTTACCCTCACCATGGCGGGAACCGGAACGCTCACGCTCTCCGGCTCGACCAACAATGCGGAACTGGGGCTCGCGGTTGACAGTGGCACGGTAATCCTGGCCAAAACCAGCAGCACCGCGGGGAATGTCCACGCGGTCGGCACCGGGCTGACGATCAACGGCGGGACGGTCAGTCTCGGCGGCACAGGCGGCGACCAGATCTCTGACGGGGCCGGCGTCACGGTCAGCGGGGGCACGTTCGACATCAATTCGCTCAACGAGACGGTGGCAGGACTGACTCTGACCAGCGGCAACGTCGTCGGCACCACGGGAGTGCTGACGTCGACGTTGACTTACCAGGTCCAGTCGGGGTCAATCAGCGCGATCCTGGGCGGCAGCGTGGGGTTGAACAGACCACGAAGCGGCACCGTCACGCTCTCCGGCGCCAATATCTACAGCGGCGTCACGACGATCAGCGCCGGCACGCTCGAGATCGATGACGGCGGCAGCCTGGGCACCGGCTCGGTCGTCGATGGCGCCAGTCTGGTTTTCAACGGCAACGACACCAGCACGGTCGACAATGCGATCAGCGGAACCGGCACCGTGACCATGGCAGGCAACGGCATGGTCACGCTCTCCGGGGGCGTTAACTACACCGGCGCCACGGACGTCTCCAGCGGCACCTTGAGCGTCTCAAACGAGAGCCTCGCATCCAGCTCAGCCGTCATCGGCTCGGGCGCCTTCCTCCAGTACGCTGACAGCTCGAATGTCACCCAGTCCGGCATCACTTTCTCGGGCTCCGGCACCTTGCAGAAAACCGGCGACGGCACGCTCGATTTCGGCGGCTCCGCGCCCGTCTACTGGAAGTTTGGGACGGGCGCCAACATCGACGTCGAGGGCGGCACCCTGATCGGAGGCAATAACAACAATGATTTCTGGTCGAGCAACGAGGCCAGCCTGAATATTGCCACCGGCGCAAGTTTTAACGGAGTCGAAGCCGGCATTGTCGTCAACGCTCTGAGCGGGAACGGAACCCTGACCAGTGGATGGACCATCGGCCAGGGCTCGATCACGATCGGAGTCGCCGACGGTAGCGGGAAGTTTTCGGGAGTGATTGAAGACACGAGCACCGCGAGCGGCTACACCACGAGCCTCACCAAGGCCGGCACCGGCACCGAGATCCTCACGGGCGCCAACACGTACAGCCGCGGCACGACGATCAACGGCGGCACGCTGCAAGTCGGGAACGGCGGCACGACGGGCAGTCTGGGCACTGGAGTCGTGGCCGACAACGCATCATTGGTCTTCGACCTCGCCGCCACGAGCGCCACGACAGTGGGGACCATCACCGGCACAGGCTCGCTGACGCAAGAAGGGAGCGGCACCGTGATCCTTACCAGTGCCGATTCCTACAGCGGCGGCACGACGATCGCGGCCGGCACCTTGGAAACGGGGAGCGCGGCTTCGCTGGGATCCGGCCCGGTCACGCTCGACGGCGGAACGCTGTCGGCCGGCTCATCGGCGCCGATCAGCGGCTTTGGCGGAAGCGGCACCGGCTGGACGGTGAACAGCTCAGGTATTGGCAGCACTCCGATCGCGAACAATGTCCTGACACTCACAGACGGCAATGACAGCGAAGCCCGTAGCGCCTTTTACAGCACACCGGTCGTGACGGCGGCAAACTTCATCGCCAGTTTTACCTACACGCCCTCAGCAACCAATTTCAGCAACGCCGCCGACGGAGTTGCTTTTGTCTTGCAAAATGCCACGGGATCTTCGAACGAAAACCCCAATGTGGGGGGCGCCCTTGGGGCCCTGGGGAATATCGGGGGCAGTCTGGGCTACGCGGGCATCGCCGGCCCCAGCTTGGCGGTGGACTTGAACATCTACCAGCCCAACACGCCCGGCACCAGCTATTCCACCGACGGCACCATTAGTGGGTACCAGTCCACCAGTCCGGTGGTCTTGAACGACGCCAATCCGAAGAAAGTCACGCTTATCTACGATGCCGCGTCTCAGACACTGACCGAGACGATCGCCGAGCAAAACACGAGCAAAACCTTCAGCACCACTTACAGCGGCGTGAATCTGGCGAGCATTTTCGGCGGCAGCACCGCGTATGTCGGCTTCACGGGCGCAACGGGCGGAGCGAACTCCACGCAGCAGATCAGCAATTTCACCTTCACAGAGCCCACGGTTGCCGGCTTTGGCGGCAATAGCGCCGGATGGACAGTAACCAACTACGGCATCAGCTCCACCGCGATCACCAACGACGTCCTCACACTCACAGACGGCAATAGCACCGAAGCCCGCAGTGCGTTCTACAATGTGCCGATGGCGACCACGGGGAACTTCACCGCCAGCTTCACCTATACGGCCGCATCGAGCGGCTTCCCCAACAACGCCGCCGACGGAGTGGCGTTCGTGCTGCAAGACTCCTCCTTCGGAGCCACGGCGCTGGGCAATATCGGCGGCGGCTTGGGCGTTGCCGGTATCAGCGGTCCCGGCGTGGCGGTCACGTTCAATATCTACGAACCCAACACGGTGGGCACGGGCTTCTCCTCGACCGTCAACGGCACTCTGTCGCAGGGGAACCCTTACGAGTTGACGAGCCCGGTCGTCTTGAACAATGCCGATCCCAAACAAATCGTCCTCACCTACAACGCCTCCGCCGAAACCATCACCGAAACGCTGACGGATACGGTTACAGGCGCCACCAACGCCGCCTCCCCCATCGTCATCTCGAACGTGAACCTGGCCTCTATCTTCGGCGGCGACCCGGCCTACGTCGGTTTCACCGGTGCCTCGGGAGGAGTGACGGCGACGCAGACAATCAGCGATTTCAGCTTCAGCCTGACGCAGCAGGCATATCTGAATAGCGTGACCGTGCCCTTGGCCGCGACTGGGTCGATCAGTGTACCTGCCGGCTCGAGCGCCAACTGGAACGGCGTGATTAGCGGACCCGGCCCCCTCACCACGACTGGCGGCGGCACGCTCATCCTTTCGGGCGCGGATACCTACGGCGGCGGCACGACGATCAGCGGCGGCACCCTCCAACTGGGAAGCAGCACGGCGCTGGGCACCGGAATGGTCACCGTCAACGGCGGCGGCACGCTCGACATCAACGCGCAGGACGTGGGCGTGGAGGGCCTGACGCTGGACAGTGGCAGCGTGATCGGGACAGGAGTGCTGACCGCGACGTCGCCTTACCTGGTGGAATCCGGCTCGATCAGCGCGATCCTGAGTGGCGCCAACGTGGGGCTGCAAAAGACCACGAGTGGCACGGTCACGCTCTCGGGCGCGAACACATACACCGGCGCTACGACGGTGGAGAACGGCACGTTGAGCTTCTCGAATGGGAGCATTCCCTCCAGCTCAGCCGTCGTCAGCACGGGTGCCACCCTCCAGTATGCAGACAGCTCCTATGTCACCCAGTCGGGCATCACTTTCTCGGGCAGCGGCACATTGCAGAAAACCGGCAGCGGCACGCTCACCTTCGGCGGCTCCGCGGCTGTCACCTGGGATTTGCAGGACGGCGCCTTGATCGACGTCGAGGGTGGCACGTTCGAAGACGGAAACCCGGCCGACGAGTGGAGTGGCAACCAGGCTGATCTCGAAATCAATGCCGGGGCCATCTTCAACGGCTTGGGAGCAAGCGTGGTCGTCAACGCGCTCGACGATGGGCCGGCCGGCGGCGGCACCCTGGACACAGGGCTAAGCGGCACGGGCCCCGCGACGATTACACTCGCCGCAGCCGGCGGCGCAGGGACGTTCAGCGGGAGCATCCAGGACAACCCTTCGTCCGTCGCTAACCTCGTGATCGGCGACGGCACGGAGACCCTGGACGGAAGCGTCGAATACTCCGGAACGACCACGGTCGATGCGAACGGCACGCTCCAGGTCGGCAACGGCGGCACCGCGGGGAGTCTCGGCGCGGGAGCCGTGACGGACGATGGATCACTGGTCTTCGACCTCTCCACCACCAGCACCACCCAGAACAACAGCATCACGGGGCCCGGCGGTTTGACGCAGGACGGCTCCGGGGACCTGATACTCGCAGGAAGCGACGGGATAACCGGCCCGATCACGGCGAACAATGGCAGCCTGACGCTGGAGAGCACGGCCTTGTCAGCGAGCTCGATCGACATCGCCGCGGGCGCCGCCGTCCTGATCGGCGCCGGGGCAAGTGTCACCTTGCCGGCAGGGACAAGCTTCGACGATGACGGGACATTGGCGTTCGACCTCGGCACTGCCAGCACCACCGTGAATAACAGCATCACGGGGCCCGGCGGTCTGACGCAGGACGGCTCCGGAGACCTGACGCTCGGCGAAAGCGGCGGGACGATCGGCCCGGTCACGGTGAACAGTGGCAGCCTGATGCTGGGCTGGACGACCTTCTCAGCGAGCGCGGTCAATATCGCCGCCGGTGCCACGCTCCAGATCGGCACCGGGGGAAACGTCGTCTGGAACAGCGGGGGGAGCATCGTTGATGACGGGACACTGGAGCTCGAGCTCGGCACGAGCAGCAACACCGTCCCCAACAGCATGACGGGGCCCGGCGAATTGGTGCAGGACGGCGCCGGGGACGTGACGCTCACCGGCAGCAATATGATCGCCGGCCCGACCGCGGTGGAAAGCGGCACCCTGACGCTGGACAGCACGAATTTTTCATCGATGTCGGTCGCCATCTCCCCCGGCGCCACGCTCCAGGTCGGCAACAACGATGCTGCGGGCACACTCGGCTCGGCTGAGGTCACTGATGACGGGACCTTGACCTTCGCTCCCAGCGGCACCGTGAACGTAAGCAATGACATCGGCGGTTCCGGGCAGCTCATCCAGGATGGCGCGGGCACCCTCACGCTCAGCGGCGCGAGCACATATACCGGAGCGACGAGCGTGGAGGCCGGGACTCTGGCCGTCACCTCCAACGGAGCCGTCGGCGGAACAAGCGGGATCACGGTCTACTCGGGCGCGAGCCTCGACGTTCAGGCGAATCTCGCCGCCTCGATCCCGATCGATGCGTCAGGCTCAGGCGCAACTGGTGAGGGTGCGCTCTTGACGAGCGTGGGGATGGGAACGATCGGAGGCAACGTCACACTGAGCTCCGACGTCTCGGTGGGCGGAGCGGGAACGCTCGACCTCGCGGGCGATCTGGTCAGCAGTAGTTACGGGCTGACGCAAGTCGGGTCTGGGACGGTCATTCTCGGGGCAGATAACAGCGGGTCTTTCTCCGGGACGACGACGATCGAGGACGGGGTCCTGAGCATTGGCCATGACTACAACCTGGGAATGGTGCCCCCGTCCGTCACGTCCGACTCGCTCGTGATCGACGGCGGAACTCTGCTGGCGGCCGGCACGCTCACTCTGGCCGCCACGCGCGGGATCTGGCTGGGTGGGAACGGTACATCGGGGGAGATCGACGTGGCATCCGGCCAGACGCTGACGTATGGCGGAACGATCGCCGACAATCCGTCGTCAGGCGGCGATCAATTGACCGTGGGAAACGCCGCCGGCCAGAACACCGGGACGCTCGTCCTTTCTGGGGCCAACACTTATAGCGGCGGGACGACCGTCAACGCGAGCTTGGTCTACCAGATTGCCAGCGGCGTGACGCTCACCCTGGCGTATCCGATCGGCGGGGCCGGCAGCCTGACGTTCCAGGGGGCGGGCACGGCGGATGTCACGGCCGCAGATAGCCTGGAGACCACCGGACCGGTCGTCAACAACGCCTCGATCGTGTTCGATATCGCGTCCGACGGTCCCGTCTACGTGGCAAGCCCGTTGAGCGGCAATGGATCGGTCACGCAGGAAGGCTCGGCCACGGTTATCCTGGCCGCGAACAACACCTACAGCGGCACGACGACCGTCAATGCCAACACGACTCTCCAGGTTGGGGAGGGCGAGGATATCGGCAGCCTCGGCACGGGAAGCGTGATCGACAACGGCTCACTCGTTTATGATACGATGGGCACTCAAACGCTGGAGAACGTCTCGGGCACCGGTGGACTTGCGCTCTCGATGGGCTCGTTGACCTTGACCGACCCGACCACGTACACGGGCGCGACCACGGTCAATGGCGGGACCCTGACGATCGACAGCAACCTCGCCTCGAGCGCGATCACCGTCAATTCGGGCGGCACCGTCGCGGGGACCGGGACCGTCAAGGACCTGACCAATGCCGGCGGCACCGTCGTGACGTCGGGACTTCACTTCGTCACCGCGACGACCCTCTCGCTGGCCACCAGTGGGAACGTGTACGCCAACGAGCCGCTGACGTTCGACGTCTCCGTGGTGCCGTTTGCGAATGTGGCCGGCGCGGCCGCGGGCACGGTCGAGCTGATGGAAGAAGGCCAGTCGACCCCTCTGGCGACCGGCGCGCTCGACTCGTCCGGCAATGCCACCCTCAACGTCTCGCTTCCCCAGGGAATGCCCATACTTACAGCCGTTTATGTTCCCACGGGGAACTTCGTCGCCAGCACCAGCACGGCCCTACCCTTGACGATCAGCTTGCAGCGGCCGATTGGCACGCTGACTTCGTCCGAACCCGCGGACGTCTACGGTGAATCGTTGACGCTCACGGCCACGGTGAGCTCGGCCGGCGATCAGTCGTTGACGCCGACTGGGAGCGTCACGTTCTACGACGGCGGCACGTCGCTCGGCGAGGTTACGCTCTCGAGCGGGACCACGACTATTACGCTCAGCACGCTCCCCTTGGGGACCGATAGCCTGTCGTTCGACTACTCGGGCGACAGCAACTTCGCCGCGATCGTTGACCTGGCAAGCCTGACGCAGACCGTGAGCCAGGATACGACGACTTCCACGCTCACTGCGTCGCCAGGCTCGACAACCTATGGCCAGAACGTGTCTCTCACCGCGACCGTGAGCGCGAATGCTCCGGGGTCAGGCACACCGACGGGCACCGTCTCGTTCTCCGACGGCACAACCGTGATCCATACGGCCCCTCTCGTCGGCGGGACGGCCTCGTTCACTGATCCGAGCCTGTCCGCCGCGACCCACTCGCTCTCGGTCCTGTACTCCGGCGATTCCGATTTCAACCCCAGCTCATCGCGAAGCAATCCCCAATCCGTCAATGTGGCCGCTGATTCGACCATCACGACTCTGGCAGCGTCCGCGAATCCGTCCGTCTTCGGCCAGGCCGTGACCTTGACGGCCACGGTGGCGCCCGGCGATCCCGGTCCGGGATCGGGGTATCCCACAGGCACGGTGACGTTCTCTGACGGAAGCTCCGTCCTCGAAGCGGCGAGCGTGTCCAACGGCATCGCCACCTTCAGCGTGAGCGCCCTCTCGGTCGGCCCGCATTCCTTCTCAGCCAGCTTCGCCCCCGGCTCGACCGACCCAGATTTCCTGGCGAGCACGTCGACGACGCTCGGTCAGACGGTGAGCCAGGACTGCACGGTCGTAACGCTCTCCGAGCCGCCGACGGTCACGAACCCGTCCGTATTCGGCCAGCCGGTCACGATCAACGCGACAGTCACGGCGGCTTACCCGGGCTCGGGAACGCCCACCGGCTCCGTCGTCTTCCAGGACGGAGCGACCGTCCTGGCGACGGTGAGCGTGTCGTCCAGCGGCACCGCCAGTTTCACCACGTCCGATCTCGTGGTCGGAAAGCACACGATCACGGTATCTTACCAGGGAGACGACAATTTCCTGGCGAGCACCGCCACGATCAACCAGACAGTGAACACAGCGGGATCGAACCCGTTTTCCTTCGATTTCGCGACGATCAGCGGGGCGCCGGCGACCCTATCGTACGACCCGGCGAGCGGCAATCTGGAGGTCACAAGCGCGGGCGTGGTGGTGGCAAGCCAGCCGCTCTCCGGAACGACCGCAATCACAATCGCCGGCGAGGGCATTGACAGCCTCACCATCGATTTCACCAATCCGTTCGCGCAGCTCGTCACCTTCGGGGGAAGCGGCGCGGGCAACACCTTGACGCTGACAGGCGGCGACGTCTCTGCCGATTTTACACCGACGGCCGGCCAGGCGAACGCCGGCATCATGCACGTCGGCGATTCGACGGTCAGCACGATCCTGCTCCAGGACGTCTCGTCATTGTCGGTCACGAACCTGTCTTCATTCCAGTTCACCACTCCCGGCGGTGCCGACAACGTGACGATCGGCACCACGTCCGCCGGAGCGAGCGAGATCTCGGGCACGTCCGCCGGCACGGCATTCGCGCCGGTGAGCTTCAGCAACGTGGCCGGCGTGACGGTCGATACGGGGTCCAACGACGCGGGGACGTATGACGATACGGTCATCATCCAGAGTGGCGGCCTCTCGGCCACCGGCCTGCAATCGTTCGCCGTCGACTCGACAGGCCCCGGGAACAACATGCTCCTGGACTACAATGACTCATACGACCTGCCGGTCAGCGGCGGGACGTTCTCGTTCACGGGCGGGAGCGGCAACAACACGCTCGTCGGGCCCAGTCCCACGGTCGCCGGGACCACGACCGTCACGCTGGTCAATGTGGCGAAGAACATCCCCGTCCCCGTGATTGTCATCCCCGGATTTGGCGCGTCGTTCGCGACGCCTCCCTATACCACCGACTGGTTCACGCAGATTGGGCTTCCCCCGTCCGAAATGGAGATTGACCCGATCGAGAACTCGTACGCCGACCTGGTGCAGAGCCTGGGGAACACCGGCTACGTGCAGGGCCAGACGCTCTTCGACGCGCCCTGGGACTGGCGGCTGCCGATCGCGCCCGTGGACGGGACGATCGACGGGATGCTGAGCAACCTCACGGCCTCGGAGTTGACGGGGGGCACGTATCACTACGCTGTCGACTATCTGGGAACCGCCCTGGTCCAGGCCGCGACGGCCTGGGCGCAGCAGTTCGACGGCCGCTCGCTGCCCGCCGTCAACGTGATCACGCACAGCACCGGCAGCGTGCTCGCCCGGGCGTATGTCCAGAGCCCGTCGTACGGCCAGACCCTGCCGTCGGGCATCACCCTGCCCGAGATCAACGACGCGGTGATGATCGCCCCGGCGAACCAGGGTGATCCGCAGACGTGGAACCTTCTCAACAATGATTACAGCGAGAGCACGTTTTTCCAGGGAGTGTCGCTCTTCATCGGCGCTTCGTATGCCAACGTGGTCGCCGGCGGGACGATCGAGAGCCCCAACGGCAACATCACGCTCTCCAGCATCATGGTCAACGGAGCGCCCAGCATCCAGCAGTTCCTGTTGCTCTACATGCCGTCGCTCGAGAACTTGCTCCCCACCTATCCATTCCTCGACACCGGCAGCGGCACGCTCACGGTCGGGACGTCCAGCCTCTTCAACACGCTGCTCTTCGACCTGAATGACGGCTACGGGCTCGACCCGGCCGATCTTCCCCCCGGGATCAGCCCGAGCATCATCCCCGCGAATCCCGATCCCAATACCTTCCTGGAGGATCCGTCCCACGAGATCCTGGGCAAGCTCGATGTCATCTATTCGAGCACCGAGAGCACCCCCTCCGAGGACGTGCAGGAGCCGGCGGGCACCGGCAGCATCGTCCCGCTCGGCAGCATCTTCAGCGAGACGCCGACGCAGACCTGGTACATGCAAGTCAACGGCACCGCCAACGGAGATGGCACACTCACCGACACCTCGACAATCGGGCAGTTTCAGAATTCCCCCTTGCTGAACAGCAAGGTCTTTCTCCAGCAGATCTTGCCCGCCACGCCCGGCGGATCGGTCGTCCACGCCATGATCCCGTCCAATGCGACCGCGGAGGCGGAGGTACTCGGCGACCTCGGCCAGGCCAACGGCACGGCGCTCATCTCGCAGGGGCTCTCGACGTTCGAGCCCGGCTACGTGCTGGAAAACGTCCTCTCGCTCCTGCCGAACAAGGTGCTCAGTTACGACGGGATCACCTTCGACGCAAGCAACCTCTCGGTCGCCTACCAGACGACCGGCAATATCTTCACCCTCACCGGTACCTCCAGCATCACCATCCCCACGCTCGGCACGATCGACATCAACCTGAGCGGCCCCGGCAACGGTCTGGTCATGACGGGAGACCAGTTCACGAGCTTCGGCGCGACCTTGACGACGGACGACCTGAGCGTCGGGGGACTCATGATCCAGAGCAACGGGCTCCAGCTTTCGTACCAGGCGTCCAGCGGCGACTTCGTGATCACCGGCGCGGCCGATTTCGAGCTCGACGGCCAGACGGTCGATGTCACGCTGGGCGGCAACGGCACGCAGGGACTGGTGATCCAGGACGGTCAGCTCGAAAGCCTCGACATGACCGTGAATTCCACGATCACCGCCGGGGGCGTGACTTTCACGAGCCAGGGCCTGAATTTCACATACGACACCGCGACCAGCCAGTTCACGATGACGGGCGATGCGGCGCTGGCCCTGGGTGACAATAATGTCTCCGTCGACTTCGGCGGGGGCTCGACGCAGGGTCTGGTCGTCACGAATGGCACGTTAAGCGAGCTCGACGCGTCGATCACCTCCAACATGTCGGTGGCCGGGGTCACGTTCGGTACAAACGGGCTTGTGCTGGAGTACAACTCCGGCAGCGGCCAGTTCAGTATCGGCGGCGAGGCCTCGGTTTCGGCCGCCGGCATCGGCGCAATGGAGGTGACGTTCGGCTACGGCACGAATCCGGGGCTGGTGATCTCGGGCGGCGTGCTCAGCAGCCTCGATCTGTCGGTGACCACCGCATTCACCGTTTTCGGCGTGACGGTCGCGGCAAACAACTTGCAATTCACGTACAGCGCCGCCAGCGGTTCGACGCCGGCGATTTTCGGCCTTCTGGGATCGACCACCGTCAGCACGGCCGACTCGGGCCTCAACCTCGACGTGACGTTCGGGCAGGGCGCGACCCCCGGCCTCGTGATTTCCGGCGGAGCCCTTTCCTCGCTCGACATGACCGTCACGGGCAGCTTCGCGGTAGACTCGGTGACCTTCGCGGCCAGTAACCTGGGGCTGGAGTATATGGCGGCGACGTCGACTAGCCCGGCGCTCTGGTCCCTGGCTGGCGGCGCGACGGTCACCACGGCCGATTCCAACACCTCGCTGGGCGTGACGTTCGGCTATGGCTCGAGCCCCGGACTGGTCATCACGGGGGGCGACCTGACCAGCCTGAACATGACGGTCTCCACCAGCTTCAGCGTGGCCAACGTCTCGTTCGCGGCGAATGACCTGGAGTTTGAGTACACGGCCGCCACGGGCACGAGCCCGGCGAGGTTCGCCATGAGCGGCAGCACGAGCCTCACGACGGCGGACGATCGGCTGAGCCTCGCCGTCACCTTGGGCGAGCAGTCGAACCCGGGACTCGTCGTGACCGGCGGCGACATCGAGAGCCTCAACCTCGCGGTGACGGGGACGTTCTCGGTCGATTCCGTGGAGATCGAGGCAAGCGACCTGCAATTCACCTACGCCGCGGCCTCCGGCAGCCAGCCTTCGGCCTTCGCGCTAGAAGGTACGGCCCTGGCGCGGATCGGGGGCATGGGCATCCTGAGCGTGTCATTGGGCCACACCGATCCGACCACGGGCCTAACGACGCCCGGCCTGGTCATCTCCGGCGGCGACCTCTCCAGCCTGGACATGACCGTCAACGGCGATTTCACGGTGGGTGCGGTCAACCTCACGGCGCAAGAGCTGCAATTCATGTTCACCGCCGGTGCAACCACCGACGACGACGTCTTCGCGCTTTCGGGCACCGCCAGCGCGTCGATCCAGGGCATGGGCAACCTGAGCCTGACCTTCGGCCATGATGGCGCACCTGGCCTGGTCGAGAGCGGAGGAGAGCTGACGAGCCTCGACTTGACCGTGAGCGGGCAGCTCAAGGTCAGCCAGGTCACGTTCGTCGCGACCGACCTCCAGTTTGAGTATCTCGCGGCGAGCTCCACGTTCAGTATGGCCGGGACAGCCGGCGTCACAGTCGGCGGCGTGAACGACCTGAACGTGACGTTCGGGTATACCGACCCGACCACCGGGGCCACGTTCCCGGGCCTGGTCATCACCTCGACCGGCGGAACGGCGAAGCTCCAGAGCCTCGACATGACCGTCAACGCCCAGTTCGAGGTCGCCGAGGTCACGTTCCAGGCAACGAACTTGCATTTCTCCTATGCCGCCGCGACGAGCTCGTTCAATCTCGCCGGCGCGGCCAGCCTGGATGTGACGAACATCGGCAACCTCGATGTGACCTTCGGGCACACGAGCAGCTCGACGGGCGCGGAGTCGCCCGGACTGACCATCGTCGGCGGCAATCTGGTCAGCCTCGACATGACCGTGCAGAGCAATATCGCCGTGGGCGCGGTTTCATTCACGACGACCGGGCTCGAGTTCACGTACACCGCGCAGAGCTCGACGTTCAGCCTTGCGGGATCGGCTGATGCCGCCGTCACGGGCATCGGCAACCTGGGCGTGACCTTCGGCCATGGCTCGTCGCCGGGACTGGTCGTCACGAGCGGCGCACTGGTCGCGCTGGACATGACGGTCAACGCCAACTTCGAGGTCGGCAGTGCGATTTTCCAGAGCAGCGGGCTGGAATTCACCTACGCCGCCAGCACGTCGGCCTTCTCGCTCTCCGGCCAGGCTTCGATCGATGTGGGCGGGATCGGCAACCTGAGCGCGACCTTCGGCCAGGGGACGACGCCTGGCGTTGTCATCACCGGCGGGTCACTGGTCAGCCTCGACATGACGGTCAACGCCAATTTCGAGGTGGCGGGCGCCACGTTCAATGCCTCCGGCCTCGACTTCGATTACGCCTCGGCCAATGGCGGCAGCTTCTCGATGACGGGAACGGCCGGGGTGATGATCGGCAACGTGAATGGCCTCACGGTCACCTTCGGCGCCGGCAGCAGTCCCGGATTGGTGATCACCGACGGCAGCCTTACCAGCCTCGACTTGACGATCAACTCGAACTTCGAGGTGGCCGGCATCACGTTCGACGCCACCGGGCTCAACTTCGATTACCTCGGGACTAGCGGTGGCATCTTCTCGATTTCGGGGACGGCCGGCGTCACGATCGGCGGGGTGGATGACTTCACGGCCACCTTCGGCGCCGGCGGCAGTCCTGGGCTCGCGATCACCGACGGCAGCCTGTCGAGCCTCGACTTGACGATCAACTCCGACTTCGAGGTGGGCGGAGTCACGTTCAATGCCACCAACCTCAACTTCGACTACACGGCGGCGAACAACAGCTTCTCGCTGTCGGGGACGGCCGGGGTCACAGTCGGCGAGGTCAACGGACTTACCGCCACGTTCGGCGCGGGCGGCACTCCCGGGCTCGTGATCGCTGGCGGCAGCTTGTCCAGCCTCGATATGACGATCAACTCCGAATTCGAGGTGGCCGGGGTGACGTTTAACGCCACCAACCTCAACTTCGACTACACGGCTGCAACCGACAGCTTCTCGATGTCGGGAACGGCCGGGGTCGCAGTCGGCGGGATCGACAGCCTCTCGGTCACCTTCGGCTCAGGCGGCACGCCCGGGCTGGTGATCAGCGAAGGGAGCCTGGTCAGCCTCGAGATGACGATCAACGCCACCTTCGACGTGGCGGACGTCGCCTTCAGCGCCACCAACCTCAACTTCGACTACGTGGCGGCAACCGACAGCTTCTCGATCTCAGGGACGGCCGGGGTCAAAGTCGGGGGCATCGACAGCCTGTCCGTCACCTTCGGGTCCAGTGGGAATCCCGGGCTCGTGATCGAGGGTGGCAGCCTGTCGAGTCTCGATATGACGATCAACTCCAATTTCGAGGTGGCCGGCGTCACGTTCAACGCCACGGGGCTGAACTTCGACTACGTGGCGGCAAACGATAGCTTCTCGATGTCGGGCACGGTCGGCGCGTCGGTCGGGGGAGTCGATGGCCTCTCCGTGACGTTTGGCGCCAACGGTACGCCTGGGCTCGTGCTCGAGGACGGCACTCTCGAGAGCCTGGATATGACCATCAACGCCACCTTCGATGTCGACACCGTGGCGTTCAACGCCACCAACCTCACCTTCGACTACGTGGCGGCGACGGATTCCTTCTCGATGGCGGGCACGGTCGGAGTGACGATCGGTGGCCTCGACAGTCTCTCGGTGACCTTTGGCGATTCGAATGCCAGCCCGACCACCGACCCGGCCGACTACTACGGACTCATCATCCAGAACGGCCAACTGCAAAGTCTGAACATGTTTGTGAACGCGCAGTTCACGGTGGCCAGCGTGGCGATCAGTGCCAGCAACCTCGAGTTCGACTACGTGGCGGCGACCGACACGTTCTCCATGGCGGGCACGGTCGGAGTGAAGGTCAACGGCATCGGTGACGAGCTCTCTGCCACCTTCGGCGACAAGGAGGCCAACCCCCAAACCGACGCGGCCGACTACTACGGGCTCATCATCCAGAACGGACAACTGCAAAGCCTGAACCTCTTCATCAACGCCCAGTTCACGGTGGATGCGGTGCAGTTTAGTGCCACCAATCTCGACTTCGACTACATCGCGGCGACCAACACCTTCTCGATGGCGGGCACGGTCGGGGTGACCGTCGCGGGACTCGACAACCTGTCGGTCACGTTCGGAGACCCCAATGCAAGCCAGTCCAGCGACCCCGGCCAGTACTACGGAATCATCATCAACAACGGCACGCTGACCCAGCTCGACGCCACGGTCAATGCGAGCTTCCGGGTCGATGGTGTGACGGTTTTCGCCAAGAACCTGGACTTCGATTACACGAATAGCAACGGCACGTCCACGTTCACTCTCACCGGTAGCGCCGGAGTCAGTCTGCCCGCCAATATCGGCGAGGTCGAGGCGACGTTTGGCGCCAATGGCGATCCCGGCCTGGTGATCACCAACGGCACCCTGACCAGCCTGGACATGACGATCTCGGCCGACTTCGGCATCGGCGGCGTGAACCTCGCCCAGGCCAACCTCACGTTCACCTACACCGAGTATACCGACGAATTCACGATGACGGGGAAAGCCACCGTCGGCATCGACGTGGCGGGCGTGGATTGCAGTCTCTCAGTCGACTTTGGGGGGACGACCCCGCAAGGCACGCAGACGCAAGGCATGATCGTCCAGAACGGCGAGCTGGTCTCACTCAACATGGCGGTCGAGGGCACATTCTCGCTCGGATCGCTCAATCTGAGCAATGTCAACCTGGTCATGGCCTATCAGGCTCCCTCGAACGTGAACGGCGCGACTTCCTCCGAATTCACGCTTGCCGGCTCGGCGTCGCTTAACTTGTTCAGTGTCATCACGCTCAATGTCGACCTCGGAAAGAACGGCCAGCCCGGCCTGGTGATCGAGAACGGCACGCTCGAGACCCTGAACTTCTCGGTGGATACCTCCGTCAACTTCCTGGGTGTCTTGACCGCCGATCTGGACGTGTCGGCCTCGTACAGCGCGAGCACGGGGGTCATCGACATGAACGGGAGCGCCGGCCTCTCGCTGAACTGGAACGCGCTGCCGTGGTGGATGCACCCGTTCTGGGGAGGCACCCTCTCGCTGGGCCAGCTCGGGTTCGAGATTTATGTCAACGTCAACAATGAAAGCTCCAGCTTCGTTGACTTCTGGGCGGGAATCGCCGGCCTGACCGTCGGCGTGAATATCGGCTTCAACGGCTCGGTCAACCTTTCCTTCGGCGATCCGATTCAGGTGATCCCGTATACCGATGCACCGTGGGATCAGACTGTCGATGCGCTCGCCCAGGCGTACCAGGCGGCATCCAGCAACATGGGCACAGGTTACAATATCACGGGCTCGGAGCTGGAGGCTTACGAAAATGAGCCGGCTGCCCAGGCGGCCGCCGCCGCGATCGCACAGGGCCACGAAGACGAGTGGGACTATCGTGCCACGCTGGGCCAGCTCCAGGGCGCCACGGCGTTTTACGACCCGACCGGCACCGGCGTCTATCAGGCCGGCGATCCGACGACAACGACCGAGGCCAGTGGCGGCTTCAACCTGTCGATCCCGGCTGGCGACACTGGCGGCGAGATCGTCGTTATCGGCGGGACGGACCTGGCGACTGGCCTGCCCAATACACTGGTCCTCACGGCCCCGATCGACGCGACGCAGGTCAATCCATTCACAACGCTGCTCGACGACCTCATGCAAGCCGACCCCAGCCTCACGGAGTCGGACGCAATCTCGGAGATCGACCAGGCGCTGGGGCTGCCCTCCTCGTTCGACTTCACACAGGAAGACTACGTTGACGGCTCTCTCAGCGGGAGCAACATCGACGCCAGTGTCTTCGCCGGGGATGCGACGCTCGCCGCTGCCGCCAACATGGTCGTCGCGCTCTGCGGCGGCGTGCCCGGCGCCCAGGCGCGCAGTCTCTCGGCAGCGACTTCTTCAGCAGCCTGGCCTCGGCAATCGACCAGAGTGGGGGCGCGCTCGTCAACCTGTCCGACCCCACGGAGGATCAGGCGATTGTCCAGGCGACGGTGAATGCCGCCGGGCTATCAATCAGCCCTGGCACCGTCGCCGGGACGGCCGAGGTCATGGCCGCAGTCGCCCAGGCGGTCCAGGCCCAGCCCTCGGCTGGGACGATCGGCTACCTGACGTCAGTCGTGCAGATCCAGACCCTGGCCGAGCAGACCATCGCAGCGGCGCTGGCATCGGCTGGCGCCGGGGCCACCGACATCGGCACCGTGGAAAGCGAATACACCGAGTCGAACGTGGAAACCTTGGCCGCCAATCAAACGATCGGACAACTGGCATATCCGGCGGTCGCGATCTCGAGCGTCACCCAGGGCGTCGGTACCAGCCAGCCCGCGACGTTCCAGTTCACGGTCTCGCTGGCCGGGACGCCGTCTGCGAGCGACCCGGTGAGTATCAGCTACACCACCGTCGACGGATCGGCGACGGCCGCCGATGGGGATTTCACGCCGGTCAGCGGAACCTTGACCTGGGCTGCCGGCGACACGTCGTCCCGGACGATCTCGGTCCCAGTGACCGACGTCGCGCCGGCAGCCGACGAGTACTTCCTGGTCGAGCTCTCCAACCCGGTGAACACCGAAGTCCAGGAGGCCAACGGCGTCGGCGAGATCCTGTCCTATGCCGAATACGCCACCACGACCGTCCTCACGGCCTCGACCCTCTCGACGCCCGGCCAGGCAAACGTCACCCTCACGGCCGTGGTGACGAACCAGGACGCTTCCAACAGCCCCGGCACCGGCCAGGTCACCTTCTACGACGGCACGACCGCCCTGGGCACATCAACCCTCGACGCCACCGGGACGGCCACCTTGACGACCTCCTGGAGCGCTCTGGGCTCGCACACGCTCACGGCGTTCTACAACGGCTACCAGGCGATCGGCGCGATCTATGACGCGAGCACCTCGCCGGCCGTGACGGAGACCGTCACCCCGGCCATCCAGACGATCACGTTCGACTCCGTCGCCGACCAGACCTACGGTGCCAACCCGATTACTCTCTACGCCGAGTCGTCGCTCTATTTGCCGGTGAGCCTGAGCGTGATCTCGGGCCCGGGAACGCTCGACGACGACGTGCTCACGATCACGGGCGCCGGCACGATCGTGGTCGAGGCCACGCAGGCGGGCGACAGCTACACCGCGGCGGCCACGCCGGTCGATCTGACTATTCCGGTCGCGCCGGCGCCCTTGACCATCGCGGCCGGAAACGAGACCTTCGCCTACGGCGCCCTATACCCGACCCTCTCGGTAGCGTACAGCGGGTTCGTCAACGGCGACACCGCCGCCAGCCTGACGGCGTTGCCCACGGTGTCCACCGCACCGGCCGGCAGCGGGGTCGGTACTTACGCGATCGATGTCTCCGGAGCCGTCGATCCCGACTATACGATCACCTATGTGCCCGGCACCTTGACCATCACGGCGGCTCCCCTGACCGTCTTGCCGGCCGACCAGACAGCCGTCTACGGCGCGGCGTATCCGACGCTCACCGCAACCCTGTCCGGAGCGCTCGCGGGCGACCTGGCCACGCTGGAATCCGAGCTCTCCCTGAGCACGGCGCCGGTGGGGAGCGGGGTCGGTTCCTACGACATCGACGCCTCGGGGATTACCGACCCCAATTACAGCGTCAATTACGGTACGGGGACCTTGACGATCACACCGGCGCCGCTCGTCATCACGGCCAGTAGCATATCGGCCACCTATGGCGCCGTGCCGGCCCTGACCGCGTCATACAGCGGCCTGGTCAACGGCGACACCGCTGCCAGTCTGACCATCCAGCCCAGCCTGATCGCCTCGCCGGCCGGATCGTCCGTCGGCACCTACACCATCACACCAGCGGGGGCTGTCGACGCCAACTACACGATCACCGATGTCCCCGGCACGCTGACGATCACGCCCGCGGCCTTGACCATCACCGCGAACAACCAGACGATCGCCTACGGCGAGCCGCTCCCCACACTGACCGCTTCGTACAGCGGGCTGACCAACGGCGATTCGACCGCGAGCCTCGCCGTGCCGCCCGTGCTGTCGCTGGCGACGTCCGCAACCGATGCGGGATCCTATACGATCACTGTATCTGGCGCGGACGATCCGAATTATGTCATCGCTTATGTTCCCGGCATGCTCACGATCAATCCAGACGCGACCGCCACGACGATCGCCCCTTCGCTCTCCGAGCCCTCAGTCGGCCAGGACGTGGTCTTCACTGCGGCGGTTATCTCCACCTCGACGGGCCTGCCGGTCGCCACGGGCGACGTGATGTTCCGGGTCGATGGTCAAGTCGTGCGCGATTACGTCGCCCTCAATGCCTACGGCGAGGCCAGCTTCGATCCGGGGCCCCTCGCGCTGGGGCCGCACACGATCACCGCGACGTTTGCCGGAACCAATGACTTCCTGACCAGCACTGAAACGTTCAACGAGGTCGTCTACCAGTATCAAACGACGACCCAGCTCTCGGAGTCGGAATCAGAGGCGACGTACGGCGATACGGTCAACTTTACTGCGACCGTGACGGTCCTCGGCTCGAGCACTTTGACTGCGGCCGGCAGCGTGCAATTCGAGGTAGACGGCCAGCCCTCCGGCTCCCCGGTGGCGCTTGATGATGATGGCTCGGCCAGCCTGTCGCTTTCGACGCTGGACGCGGGCACACACACCATTACTGCCATTTACCAGGGCGATGGGTCGATCTTCAGCGGCGGAGGGGCGACCGCGGCGCTCGTGGTGACTAGGGCGCCGCTGACGATCAGCGCCAACGACGAGAGCACCGTCTATGGGGAGCCCCTGCCCGCGCTGACGGCCTCTTATTCCGGCTTCGTCAATGGAGACACGCCAGCCGACCTCACGACGCCCGTGGCACTTTCCACCGCTGCCTCGGCCGGCAGTCCTGCCGGCACGTACGCGATCCAGGCGTCTGGCGCGACGTCTGCGAACTATCAGATCACCTTCGTCGACGGCTCGCTGACCGTCAGCCAGGACACCACGACGACAACCCTCAGTTCCTCCGCCAACGCCTCGGTTTACGGTCAGACCGTGACCATAACGGCCACCGTGAGTGCGGTCGCGCCCGGAGCCGGAACGCCGACAGGCACTGTGCAGTTCCAAGTTGATGGAACGAATCTCGGTTCGCCGGTCAGTCTGGACGACGGCACAGCGATCAGCGAACCAATCAGCACGCTCACGATTGGCAACCACACGGTGATTGCAACTTACAGCGGAGACAATAACTTCGTTGCGAGCACCTCGGCGAGCCTCATCCAGACCGTCACCATGCCCCTGGCGGTAACGTTGATCGCCCCCGTGGCGCCCGACCCGCGGAATTTGGCCGTGCCAACCATCGACGTCACCTTCAGCGAGCCGATCAACACCAGCAGCCTGAACCCAGCCGCCTTGACGCTAACCGATGACGGGGGGGCCAACCTGATCAACGGCGGTGTTTCGCTTACCCTTGTCTCGGGCGATACCTACGCGATCTGCGGCCTCTCGGGTCTGACCGCCGCCCAGGGTCTGTACACACTGACCGTCAACGCGGCCGACCTCAAAGACCAGAATGCTAACCCCGGCACGGGCTCTCTATCCACTTCGTGGCTGATGGACACCACGGCGCCCACCAGCCACGTCGTCAACTCGCTCGGCACCTCCCAGAGCGGCGATAGCTTCCCGGTTTCGGTCGCTTATAGCGACCCGGTCGGCGCCGGCGGCGCCGGCCTCCGGCGTCTCGTCGGTCGATCTGTTTGTGTCGGTCAATAACGGCCCGTTCAGCCTGTATCAGACCCTGAACGTTGCCCCGGCGGCATCCGGCTCGGTGACCTTCACCTTCGTGGGCAAGGACCGCAATCTTTACGCCTTCCACAGCGTCGCCCATGACGCGGCCGGCAACACCGAGAGCAAGAACAGCAGCGTAATCGAAGCCAGCACCAGCGTGCCGGATTTGAACCCACCCGTCACGCACATCCTGACGAGCAGTCCGTCGTACTCCTGGGGCCAGTTCCCTTCATCCGAGTTCAGCGGCCTGACCCCGTCGTCTTACAGTAACGGCGTGTTCACGCTCAACTGGGCCGGCGCTGATCCAGACGCGAACACCGGCACTCCCGCCGGCTCGATCGCCCTGGTGAATATCTACGTTCAGGTCGATGGCGGTTCCCCGCTGCTCATCGGTCAGCCCGCCGGCGGCACGCCGAATGGCAACGGCGTGTACAGCGGATCGATCACCTACGATGCCCTGGCCGACGGCCTTTCGCACACGTATAGCTTCTACAGCGTCGGCGTCGATGATCAGCAACTGAAGCAGTACGCTCCGCAGGCAGGGCCAGCCGCGCCCGACGTCACTTTCAACAACATCACCTACAATGCCCCGCTAGGGATTCAGAGCCTCGTGGTCGAGAGGAATATCGCGGAGCGCTCCTTCATCCAGTATCTCGATGTCAATTTCAACCAGAGCCTCGCGACGAGCCCGGCGCTTCAAGGTCTGGCAACCGGGCTTACCGGAAGCAGTCGCAACTCGTTCGTGGAGCTCGTGTGGTACGGCGAGAACCTCACATCGAGCAGCACGCCCCAGGGCAGCGTCAACCTCTTCAATACCGGCACCACCGCATCCGTGAGCCTGACCGGCAATGATCTTGCCATCAACTTTGGGCAGAGCGGCATCACCAGCCTGCTGACCGAGACTGGCGTCTCGGGGACGGGGAGCCCGACCAGCTCGTTCGGCGATGGCTGGTACGCGCTGGGGATCGATCCCAACGGCAACCCGAGCAAGGGGCAGGTCTTCTGGGTGTCGTTCTTCCGGTTGCTGGGGGACACCAATGGCGACGGCGTGGTGACCGGCCCCTATACGACGGCCGGCACGGATGCCTACACCGTCTACCACGCCGAAGGGCAGTCGGGCTCACTGCTGAATGCGGACGTCAACGGCGACGGGTCCGTCAACAGCAAGGACCTCACCGAGACGGTCGGGGCCAACGGACACGCCGTCGGCACAACGCCGCCCGAGAAGTTCCCGCAGTTCCAGTTGTTTGTGGGCCCGGCGAGTCGAGGCGGGGCAGTGCCAACGGCGGTCACGCAGACGCAGGTGCAGGCCCTGTTGCCCGAGGCGATCGCAGCCTGGCAAACGGCGGGCCTTGATCCGGCCGACGTGCGGCGGCTTGAGAGCGTGCAGGTCCAGGTCGGAAACCTGGGCACGAGCATCCTGGGTCTCGAAGCGGGCGATGTGATCACGATCAACCAGACCGCCGCGGGCAACAACTGGTACGTGAATGCGAGCGCCAGTTCGAGTCGGGCGTTCGGCCTGGCGGGGCCGGGTGGCGAAGAGCTTGCGGCGCCTGCTAGCCCGGCGGCGAGTGAAGTCGATCTCTTGACGGTGCTCGAGCACGAACTGGGCCACGTGATCGGCCTGACCGACAACACGCAGGCCGGCGATCTGATGGACATCACGCTGGGGATGGGCGTGCGCCGGGTGCCGACGGCCACGGACATGGCTTCGATTGACCAGGGTGCGAGCGCTGCGGTCATGGCCGTGCCATCCGCCGCGATCGTGCCTGTCCGGACCAATGATCGTGCGTCCGGAGGGGAGAACCGAAGTGGATCCCGTTCTACGGGTACACAGGGCGTGCAACCGGTCCTGGTCAACGGGTTGGTCTCGGTCCCGAGTGTAACGGTGGACGCAGCCTTGGCGTCAATCTCAATGGCGGGTGCTGGCGACGGTGACGGTCAGGGCCTGAGCGTAAACGGAGGCGCGCCGGCGCCCTACGTGGTGCGAATTCCCTCCATTGCGGCGAAACCCGGCGCAAGGACCATGGTCCCCCGTCCGCTCTCGCATATCGCCAAATTCCCCGTTCCCTGTTTTTCCAAGTCATCCGTCGGCCGAGCGTGGCAAACGCGTCGGATTTGAAGCCTCTTGGAAGGGACCCAGACAATGGATGAGGAACAGTTGGCGCTACACCGACTTCAGTTTGCTCCCGAAATTGTTCAGGTGCTCTCACTGCCAGACGAAATTCGAGCCGGTACTAGAGGGTCTCAGTCCAGAGGAAAGGGAGGAACTCGCGAAGCAACTGTTTCAACCCAATGAACCCTGTAGAAGGTGTGGTGAGGTAGTCTGGCAATTTGAATCTGTGTCTCCCAACATGAGATCGGCGACATGGCTATGTGGCTATTGTGGAAGGAAGCAGATCGGTCGTGGCGACGCAAAACCCTCCCCTAATAAAGTGGGTCTAAGGCTCGCGATTCCGAAAGCTGTGCAAAGGGAAGTGTGACGCAGGGACCAAGGAATATGCACCGAGTGTGGTCGCAGTGAAAACCTGGAGTTCGACCACTTCATTCCCATTTCAAAAGGTGGTTCGAGTACCGCTCGGAACATCCGCCTCCTCTGCGAGGGTTGCAACCGTCGGAAAGGTGACAGGATTGGCTGGCTGCTGAGCGCGACCTCGCTTGCCGCTGTTGACGTCCCAGGACCGCTTGCGGCTGTCAACGGGCACACACCGCGTTTCCATGGGAGAGGATTTTAAGTCCTCTTTGTCTGCCATGGGCGTGGCATTGGGCTGATGTTGCGGAGGCGTTTAAGTCGTTGTTCTGTAAGCCAGTTACATCGCTGACTTTCTCGGGATCGATTGTGGCCGCATTGGGCTGGCACGGCCAGTAGTCTTACCAAATTCTTACCAAGTGAGGTCGCAGGGCCGGATCGGATCGATCGCCGGATCACCTCCGACAGACGTGAAATCCCTAGCTCCCAGGCGACACGCTTCAGGGAGGCAGGTTTGGGCCGGGCGGCGTCTTCTGAATCCATGGGGGACGGGGATCGACAAATGCGGGCGTTGTCGCCGTTTCTCGGACTGTTGTTTTTTATCGACGGGGCAGGGATAGTCGCTACCCCGGCCCAGAATCTCGCCGGAAACCACTCCACCTATCTTGCGCAACCTACCTCTCATTGCGCACCAACTGGCGAGCGCCAGGGAATTCTCTTTCGGCCGATTTTGTGCGTGCGTTTTGGAAAAGCGATGCGTCTTATACATTATCGCGTCATGCCAACATCGTGTTGTTGCAGGATCAAGCCGGTAGGGACCGGTCCGGGGAGGGACCGCCCATGGTCGAAGGGAATCCCATCATCGTCCGGATGATCGAGGAGGCGCGGCGCCAGGCCCCGGGCGCGCAGGACCGGCTGCTGGAGTCGTATCGCAAGTACCTGCGGTTGCTGGCCCGTACCGGCATCGACGCCTCGCTGCGGGGCAAGGCGGACCCCTCTAACCTGGTCCAGGAAACGCTCCTCAAAGCCCACCAGCACTTCGACCAGCTCAAGGGCCAGACCGAGGCGGAGCTGATTGTCTGGCTCGGCCAGAATGGGCCGCACCCCGGGTGCCGTTCGCTTGCGGTGGGCGCGGGCCTTGAAGAAGCTTCGCCCTCTAATCGAGGCACGATTGTGAGAGAAATGAGTTTTCAGTTTTCAATTGATCGAATGGATGCTCGCAGTTGATGTTTGGAGGGCGGTGAGACACAGGCTTTGTTGGCTGGCGAAGGACAGCGAGCGAAGGCCCACGAAAAAGAGCCCCGCGCACTTCAGAACCGCTCGGTTCCACCAACTGAAAACTCACCATCAACGGATAACAGGCAACGGGCATCGGACAAAGGACAGAGGACCACTGACAAATGTTGCCCACAAGCAGACTCTCTCAAAGTAAGACCAAATCGCCACCGGTCGATTCTCGGAAGCCGAGCACTCTTGGAGGAGAGCGGTCGAGTTATCGGCCCAGAACCTCAGAGGCTCTCCAGCGTCTCCAAAACATAGGCATGATTATGCGAGCGACGTGGAAGGACTAGCGTGAGCCTTGAAGCTCATGGGGAAGTGGCTCGAGGTGGAGAAAACGCTCCGAGAAGCCATTCGGATCCAGGAGCCGCTGGCAGCCGAGCTTCCCGAGAGAACCGAATTCCGGGAGGACCTCGCTCTGATTTCGCCGCGCAAAAATCGCCCACTCCCTGATCGGCCTGGCAACCATCGAGCGCGATAAGGGGCATTTCGACGCCTCGAAAGGGCTGCTGGCCGATGCGCGTGCGCACATCCGGGTCGGTCTGGAGATTAATCCGCTCGATCCGGAACTGAACAAGCCGAACGTGGAGATCGAGTCCTTGGCAAAAGGAAAGGCTACAGCAGAGACCACAGGCGTGCGACCTTGAGCTCAACATGCGATTGAACGTTCCCCGACCAGGTGCCGGTCTTGCACGACGTGATCGAGCACCCAACGCCAACCACCGGGAAGAACGAGGAAAACACCACCCGACAATCGAAGCCTTGAAGCCGAGCCTCGCCGTCGAGCCTAGCGTGTGAAAACCCAAGCCGGCACCAAGGTTCGAGGAAGCCAGGTCGCCGGCCCCTATTACTGTGTACTGCCTTCTTAAGCAAAGGACCCTGACAGGTCCTGGCGCTTGGACCGGGCGCCGAGATCGGTGACTTTCTGATTTTCTCATTGATTCGCATCGTCAACCCAGGAGAAGCACCTATGCGCCGGAAGTCTCCCCGCTCGTCACAGAGTTCGTTCCGCGCGCCTCGCCGCATGCGCCATCGAGGCTTGCGCCCCGCGTGGGACCTGTTGGAAGACCGGACCATGTTGGCGACGATGCTCTGGGCGAATTCTGCGGGGGGCGACTGGGATGTCGCTGCCAACTGGGTCAACTCCGCCAACTCGAGCGATCACCACGTGCCGCTCTCCACCGACGATGCCCAGATCAACATCGGCGGCATCACCGTCACTCATGACACCAGCGCGTCCGACTCGGTGAACAGCCTGGAGATCGTGAGCGGGACGACCTTGAGCCTCTCGGACGGCTCGCTCGCGGTCGCCGCGGGCTCGACGATCTCCGGAGATCTGACCCTGACGGGTGGCACCACCCTGAGCCTGGGCGGCGCGTTCACGCTGGGGAGCAGTAGCCAGGTCAGCGCGAGCAACTCGACGCTCGACCTGGGTAATTCGAGCAGTGCCTGGTCCAACCAGGGAACCATCACGACGACCAACAGCACGGTCAACCTGGGCGGCAGCTTCACCCTGGCCGGCCTGGGCTCGTTCACCCCTTCCGGGGCGACGGTCAACTTGACCGGCACCCTCAACAACACCGGCACGACGCTGGCCTTCACCGCGGCTACCGAATCGTGGAACCTGCTGGGAGGCACCATCAGCGGCGGTACCGTCACCGAGGCCGGCGGCGCCGAGCTGGTCTTCACCAACTACGGCGGCACCCTGGCCGGGGTCACCTTCGACAACGATCTCGACCTGGCCTCGGTCAACGACGCCAACGCCACGATCACCGACGGCCTGACGCTCGACGGCGCCACCGTCGATCTGGGCAACGCCGCCGGCTCGACCTACGGTCAGCTCGATTTCGACGGCACCCAGACACTCGGCGGCACCGGCACGGTGCTCTTGGGCAAGGACGGCTCCAACGGCGTGTACGAGAACGCCTACCCCAGCGGCACGCTGACCTTGGGCAGCGGGATCACCGTCCGCGGCAGCAGCGGCACGATCGGCGGCTACTACTCCGGCAATGCGGTGGTCAACCAGGGGACCATTTCGGCCGACGACAGCGGCGGCCAGGCGCCCCCGTTTGTCTACGACACCGACTTCAGCGACAGCTATACCGGCAGCACGGCCGCCGCCATCAGCACCAGCGGCGTGACCGACCCGGCGCCCCAGGCCGTCTACCAGACCTACCGCTATTACTACTACGGCTTTTTGTACACGCTGACCGGCCTGACCCCTTCGGCCTCGTACACTCTGCGGCTGCACTTTGCCGACCCGTCGTTCGACGGCGGCCGGCCAGCGGGAGTTCAACGTGAGCGTCAACGGCACGCAGGTGCTGACCAACTTTGACATCTTCGCGGCGGCTGGCGGGCAGGATCAGGCGGTGGTGGAGTCGCTGGCGGTGACGGCCGACGCGGAGGGCCAATTGGCGATCAGCTTCTCCAACGGGGCCGCGGGGTATCCGCTGGTCAATGGGATCGAGCTGGACTCGGGCGGATCGATCGTGCAGGCAATCAACTGCGGCGAGATCGCCGGCGGCACGCTGACGATCGGGGCCGCGCCCTTCACCAACCAGGGCTCCCTCCAGGTCCAGAACGGTGAGACGCTGGCCATCAGCGGCCTGACGGACAACCTGGGCAATGCCACGCTCAGCGGCAGCGGCTCGAGCCTCAGTCTCAGCGGCACCGACTATGTGGTCAACCAGGGCCTGACCGCCGGCACGGGCCAGGCGCTGACGCTGGATGGCACCTGGAGCAACGCGGCGGGCTCGACCATCGCGGCCACCGGCGCGACGCTCAACCTGGGCGATTCGGCGGGCAATGCCTGGTCCAACCAGGGGACGATCAGCGCGACCAACAGCACGGTCAACCTGGGCGGCAGTTTCAGCGTGGCCGGCCTGGGCTCGTTCACCCCTTTTGGGGGAACGGTGAATTTGACCGGCACCCTGAACAACACCGGCACGACGCTGGCCTTCACCGCGGCTACCGAATCGTGGAACCTGCTGGGAGGCACCATCAGCGGCGGCACCGTCACCGAGGCCGGCGGCGCCGAGCTGGTCTTCACCAACTACGGCGGCACCCTGGCCGGGGTCACCTTCGACAACGATCTCGACCTGGCCTCGGTCAACGACGCCAACGCCACCATCACCGACGGCCTGACGCTCGACGGCGCCACCGTCGATCTGGGCAACGCCGCCGGCTCGACCTACGGTCAGCTCGATTTCGACGGCACCCAGACACTCGGCGGCACCGGCACGGTGCTCTTGGGCAAGGACGGCTCCAACGGCGTGTACGAGAACGCCTACCCCAGCGGTACGCTGACCTTGGGCAGCGGGATCACCGTCCGCGGCAGCAGCGGCACGATCGGCGGCTACTACTCCGGCAATGCGGTGGTCAACCAGGGGACCATTTCGGCCGACGACAGCGGCGGCCAGGCGCCCCCGTTTGTCTACGACACCGACTTCAGCGACAGCTATACCGGCAGCACGGCCGCCGCCATCAGCACCAGCGGCGTGACCGACCCGGCGCCCCAGGCCGTCTACCAGACCTACCGCTATTACTACTACGGCTTTTTGTACACGCTGACCGGCCTGACCCCTTCGGCCTCGTACACTCTGCGGCTGCACTTTGCCGACCCGTCGTCGACGGCGGCCGGCCAGCGGGAGTTCAACGTGAGCGTCAACGGCACGCAGGTGCTGACCAACTTCGACATCTTCGCGGCGGCTGGCGGGCAGGATCAGGCGGTGGTGGAGTCGCTGGCGGTGACGGCCGACGCGGAGGGCCAATTGGCGATCAGCTTCTCCAACGGGGCCGCGGGGTATCCGCTGGTCAATGGGATCGAGCTGGACTCGGGCGGATCGATCGTGCAGGCAATCAACTGCGGCGAGATCGCCGGCGGCACGCTGACGATCGGGGCCGCGCCCTTCACCAACCAGGGCTCCCTCCAGGTCCAGAACGGTGAGACGCTGGCCATCAGCGGCCTGACGGACAACCTGGGCAATGCCACGCTCAGCGGCAGCGGCTCGAGCCTCAGTCTCAGCGGCACCGACTATGTGGTCAACCAGGGCCTGACCGCCGGCACGGGCCAGGCGCTGACGCTGGATGGCACCTGGAGCAACGCGGCGGGCTCGACCATCGCGGCCACCGGCGCGACGCTCAACCTGGGCGATTCGGCGGGCAATGCCTGGTCCAACCAGGGGACGATCAGCGCGACCAACAGCACGGTCAACCTGGGCGGCAGTTTCAGCGTGGCCGGCCTGGGCTCGTTCACCCCTTTTGGGGGAACGGTGAATTTGACCGGCACCCTGAACAACACCGGCACGACGCTGGCCCTGACCGCCGCCACCGGCTCGTGGAACCTGCTGGGCGGCACGATCAGCGGCGGCACCGTGAGCGAGGCCGGCGGCGCCGAGCTGACCTTCACCACCTCCGGCGGCACCCTGGCCGCCGTCACCTTCGACAACAACCTCGACCTGACCTCGGTCAACGACGCCAACGCCACGATCACCGACGGCCTGACGCTCGACGGCGCCACCGTCGATCTGGGCAACGCCGCGGGCACGACCTACGGTGAGCTCGACTTCAGCGGCACCCAGACCCTCGGCGGCACCGGCACGGTCCTCTTCGGCAAGGACGGCTCCAACACGGTGTACGAGACCGCCTACCCCAGCGGCACGCTGACCTTGGGCAGCGGGATCACCGTCCGCGGCAGCAGCGGCACGATCGGCGGCTACTACTCCGGCAATGCGGTGGTCAACCAGGGGACCATTTCGGCCGACGACAGCGGCGGCCAGGCGCCCCCGTTTGTCTACGACACCGACTTCAGCGACAGCTATACCGGCAGCACGGCCGCCGCCATCAGCACCAGCGGCGTGACCGACCCGGCGCCCCAGGCCGTCTACCAGACCTACCGCTATTACTACTACGGCTTTTTGTACACGCTGACCGGCCTGACCCCTTCGGCCTCGTACACTCTGCGGCTGCACTTTGCCGACCCGTCGTCGACGGCGGCCGGCCAGCGGGAGTTCAACGTGAGCGTCAACGGCACGCAGGTGCTGACCAATTTCGACATCTTCGCGGCGGCTGGCGGGCAGGATCAGGCGGTGGTGGAGTCGCTGGCGGTGACGGCCGACGCGGAGGGCCAATTGGCGATCAGCTTCTCCAACGGGGCCGCGGGGTATCCGCTGGTCAATGGGATCGAGCTGGACTCGGGCGGATCGATCGTGCAGGCAATCAACTGCGGCGAGATCGCCGGCGGCACGCTGACGATCGGGGCCGCGCCCTTCACCAACCAGGGCTCCCTCCAGGTCCAGAACGGTGAGACGCTGGCCATCAGCGGCCTGACGGACAACCTGGGCAATGCCACGCTCAGCGGCAGCGGCTCGAGCCTCAGTCTCAGCGGCACCGACTATGTGGTCAACCAGGGCCTGACCGCCGGCACGGGCCAGGCGCTGACGCTGGATGGCACCTGGAGCAACGCGGCGGGCTCGACCATCGCGGCCACCGGCGCGACGCTCAACCTGGGCGATTCGGCGGGCAATGCCTGGTCCAACCAGGGGACGATCAGCGCGACCAACAGCACGGTCAACCTGGGCGGCAGTTTCAGCGTGGCCGGCCTGGGCTCGTTCACCCCTTTTGGGGGAACGGTGAATTTGACCGGCACCCTGAACAACACCGGCACGACGCTGGCCCTGACCGCCGCCACCGGCTCGTGGAACCTGCTGGGCGGCACGATCAGCGGCGGCACCGTGAGCGAGGCCGGCGGCGCCGAGCTGACCTTCACCACCTCCGGCGGCACCCTGGCCGCCGTCACCTTCGACAACAACCTCGACCTGACCTCGGTCAACGACGCCAACGCCACCATCACCGACGGCCTGACGCTCGACGGCGCCACCGTCGATCTGGGCAACGCCGCGGGCACGACCTACGGTGAGCTCGACTTCAGCGGCACCCAGACCCTCGGCGGCACCGGCACGGTCCTCTTCGGCAAGGACGGCTCCAACACGGTGTACGAGACCGCCTACCCCAGCGGCACGCTGACCTTGGGCAGCGGGATCACCGTCCGCGGCAGCAGCGGCACGATCGGCGGCTACTACTCCGGCAATGCGGTGGTCAACCAGGGGACCATTGCGGCCGACGACAGCGGCGGTCTGACGCCCCCGTTCGTCTACGACACCGACTTCAGCGGCGGCGGTACCAGCAGCGCGGCCGACACCATCAGCACCAGCGGCGTGACCAACCCAGCGCCCGAGGCGGTCTACCAGACGTTCCGCGAGGGTACCTTCTCCTACACGCTGACCGGACTGACCGCCTCGGCCTCGTACACCCTGCGGCTACACTTTGCCGACCCGTCGTCGACGGCGGCCGGCCAGCGGGAGTTCAACGTGAGCGTCAACGGCACGCAGGTGCTGACCAACTTCGACATCTTCGCGGCGACCGGCGGGGCGGATCAGGCGGTGGTCGAGTCACTGCCCGTGACGGCCGACGCGCAGGGCCAATTGACGATCAGCTTCTCGTACGGGGCCGCGGGAACCCCGCTGGTCAATGGGATCGAGTTGGACTCGGGCGGTTCGATCGTCCAGGCGATCAACTGCGGCGAGCTGGCCGGCGGCACGCTGACGATCAGCCCCTCGACCTTCACCAATCAGGGCTCCTTGGTGGTCACCAATACCGAGACCCTGGCTATCAGCTCCAGCACGTTCACCAACTTCAGCGACGGCACTCTGGCTGGTGGCACGTACAGCGTCGGCGGGACCTTCCAGTTCCCGAACGCGGCGATCACGACCGACACCACCAGCATCATCCTGAGCGGGGCGTCCGGGCAGATCATCAATCAGAACGGTCAGAACGCTCTATCGAGCCTCTCCAAGATCGCGGCCGGGGCGAGCTTGCAGCTCCTGGGCGGCGCGTCACTCGCGACCACCGTGAATCTCGACAATGCCGGGACCATAAGCCTCAGCCCCGGCAGCTTGAACGTCACGGGCAATTATACCCAGGAGACCGCGGGCGTTCTCGACGTCGGCATCGGCGGCCTCGCCGCGGGCAGCCAGTTCGGCCAACTCAATGTCGGCGGCCAGGACGCGCTCAATGGCACCCTTAATATCAGCCTGCTGGATGGCAATGCTCCGCAGTCGGGGGATAGCTACCGCATCTTGACCTTCGGCTCGCGAACGGGTGACTTCGCCACCGAGACCGGCCTCAACCTCGGGGCGGAGGCAGCTTTTTCTCCCACCTACGACTCCACTGGGCTCGACCTCAACGTCATTTCTGAGCAGGCGGGCAGCACGACAACCGTCGCCTCGTCGTTGAACCCCTCGAGCTACGGTCAATCCGTGACGTTCACGGCGACGGTCTCGGCCGCTCCGCCCGCGAGCGGCACTCCGACCGGGACCGTCATCTTCTACGACGGCACCACCGCCATCGACACCGAGACCTTGAGCAACGGCTCGGCCAGCTACACAACCTCGGCCCTGGCAGCGGGCGGGCAGTCGATCACCGCCCAGTACGGCGGCGACACCAACTTCACCGGCAGCACCTCCGCAACCCTCACGCAGGTCGTCAACCAGGATGGCAGCGCCACGGTGGTCACCTCGTCGTTGAACCCCACGGTCTACGGCCAGCAGGTGACGTTCACCGCGACGGTGACTGCCGCAGCGCCGGGGAGCGGCACGCCCACCGGCCAGGTCACCTTCTACGACGGCACGACCGCCATCGACACCGCGACCCTCAGCAACGGCTCGGCCAGCTTCACGACCTCGGCCCTGCCAGCAGGCGGGCAATCGATCACGGTGCAATACCAGGGGGATAGCAATTTCACAGCGATCACGTCGGCGGCGGTAGCCCAGATGGTGAATCAAGATGGCAGTACGACGGCGGTTTCCTCGTCGGCTAACCCGGCCAACCTCGGCCAATCGGTGACGTTCGCCGCCACGGTATCGGCCGCAGCGCCGGGGAGCGGCACGCCGACTGGGACCGTCACCTTCTACGATGGCACGACCGCCATCGACACCGAGACCTTGAGCGACGGCTCGGCAACGTTCACGACCTCATCGCTTGCCCCCGGGAGCCACGCCATCAGCGTCGGTTACGGCGGCGACGCCAACTTCACCGGCAGCACGTCGGCGACGCTAACCGAGGCCATCCGGCAGGCGAGCGCCACCACGGTGGTCACTTCCTCGGTCAATCCTACGGTCTACGGCCAATCCGTGACCTTCACGGCGACGGTCTCGGCCGTTGCACCCGCGACCGGCACCCCGACCGGGACCGTCACCTTCTATGATGGCACGACCGCCATCGATACCGAGACCTTGAGCGACGGCTCGGCCAGCTACTCAGCATCGGCGCTGGCGGAGGGCGGGCACTCGATCACCGCCGGGTACAGCGGTGACTCGAATTTCATGCCCAGCAGCTCCACGGCCTTCACGCAGACCGTCAATCAGGATGGGAGCGCGACGGCGGTGAATTCGTCGTTGAACCCCTCGGTCTACGGCCAATCGGTGACGTTCACGGCGGCCGTGACTGCCGCAGCGCCGGGGAGCGGCACGCCCACCGGCCAGGTCACCTTCTACGACGGCGCGACCGCGATCGACACCGAGACCTTGAGCGGCGGCTTGGCCTCCTACACCACCGCTGCCCTGACCCTCGGCGGGCACTCGATCACGGCCGAGTACGCTGGCGACCCCAATTTCATGGGAAGTAACTCGACGGCCATCACTCAGACCGTCAACGTTGGCCCGCCGGTGGCCAGCAGCCAGTCCGTGACGACGGCTGAGGGCATTGCCGTGCCGCTAATTCTGGTCAGCACGGACCCCAACGGCGATCCGCTGACCTACACGGTCACCACGCTGCCCGCGGATGGCCAGCTCAGCGGATCGGGCGCTGATCTAACCTACACGCCCAATGCGGGCTTCGCGGGCAGCGACAGCTTCCAGTTCACGGCCACCGATACCACCTCCGGCCTGGTCAGCAACACAGCCACCGTCTCCATCACGGTCATCGCCGCGCCGGTGGCCAGCAGCCAGTCGGTGACGACCGGTGAGGGCATTGCCACGGCCCTCACTCTTGTCAGTACCGACCCCAACGGCGACCCTCTGAGCTTCACCGTGACCAGGCAGCCGGTAAAAGGCACGCTGAGCGGCTCCGGGGCCAACCTCACGTACACTCCGAGTGCGGGCGCCTACGACCAGGATCTCTTCCAGTTCACGGTTACCGACACCGCCACGGGCCTGGTGAGCAACACCGCCACCATCTCCATCAATATTGTTCCCCCGCCGGTGGCCTCCGGTCAGTTCGTCGTTGCGGAAACCGGCGTGCCCCAAGCGATCACCCTGGCCAGTACCGACCCTGATGGGGATCCCCTGACTTACACGGTTACTGCGCCGCCGGCGGACGGCCAGCTTGGCGGCTCCGGGGCCAACCTCACTTTCACCTCCAATGCGGGCTTCGCGGGCAGCGACAGCTTCCAGTTCACGGCTACCGACACGGCGACCGGCCTGGTCAGCAACACGGCCACGGTCTCCATCAGCGTTGTCCTCGCACCAGTGGCCAGCAGCGAGTCGGTAGAGACGGCTGAGGGCATGGCCACGGTGCTGCCCCTGGTGAGCACCGACCCCAATGGCGACCCGCTGACCTATACCGTCGCCACGCCGCCCTCGGGCGGACAGCTCAGCGGGTCGGGCGCTAATCTGACCTACACGCCCAATGCGGGCTTCACGGGCAGCGACAGCTTCCAGTTCACGGCTACCGATGCGGCGACCGGCCTGGTCAGCAATACCGCCATCGTCTCCATCACGGTTGTCCCCCCGCCTGTGGCCAGCAACCAGTCGGTGACGATCGACGCGGGCGTGTCTCAGGGGATTACTCTGGTGAGCACCGACCCCGACGGCGACCCGCTGACCTTCGCCGTAACCATGCCGCCCTCCGACGGCCAGCTCAGCGGCAGTGGATCTGACTTGACCTTCACACCCGACGCGGGGTTCACCGGTAGCGACAGCTTTCAGTTCACCGTTACCGATACCACGACCGGCCTGGTCAGTAATACCGCCACCATTGCCCTCACGGTTATCCCACCGCCAGTGGCCAGCAGCCAGTCGGCGACGATCAACGCCGGCGGGGCCACGACCATTGCCCTGGTCAGCACGGACCCCAACGGCGATCCTCTGAGCTACACGGTCACCACGCCGCCAGCGGATGGCCAGCTTAGCGGCTCGGGCGCCGATCTGACCTACGCGCCCGCTGCGGGCTTCACGGGCAGCGACAGCTTTCAGTTCACGACGACCGATACGACCACCGGCCTGGTCAGCAACACCGCCACCGTCTCCATCACCGTTGTCAACTCACCGGTGGCCAGCAGCCAGTCGGTGACGACCGGTGAGGGTAACGCCAGGGCCCTCACTCTGGTCACCACCGACCCCAACGGCGACCCTCTGACCTATGCCATCACCAGGGAGCCGGCGGATGGCCACCTCAGTGGTTCCGGCGCCAACCTGACCTACGTGCCCAACGCGGGCTTCACAGGCAGTGACGTCTTCTCGTTCACGGCCACCGATACCACCACCGGCCTGGTCAGCGATCCAGCCACGGTTACCCTCATCGTCGACCCGCCGCCCGAGGCTTACGGTCAGTCGCTAACGGTGGGGGAGGGTCTGGCCAAAGCCATCACCCTGGATAGCTCCGACCCCAACGGCGACACCCTGACCTACACCATCATCGCGCAGCCGGCGGGCGGACGGGTCAGCGGCTCGGGCGCCAACTTGACTTACACGCCCAACGCCGGCTTTGCCGGCAGCGATAGCTTCCAGTTCACGGCCACCGATACCACGACCGGCCTGGTCAGCAACACCGCCACCGTCTCCATCACCCTCATCCCCCCGCCATTGACGAGCAACGAGTCGGTGGCGACCGACGAGGGCATCGCCAGGACCATCATCCTGATCAGTACCGACCCCGATGACGACGGCCTGACCTATGCCGTCACCACGCCGCCGGCCAACGGCCAGCTCAGCGGCAGTGGGTCGCAGGTGACCTTTACCCCCGACGCGGGCTTCACGGGCAGCGACAGCTTCCAGTTCACTACCACCGATACCAGGACCGGACTGGTCAGCAATACCTCCACCATCTCCGTCACCGTCGTCCCTCCGCCGGTGGCCAGCGGCCAGATGATGGTGATGGGCGAGGGCCTGTCCAAGGCCATTACCCTGGCCAGTACCGACCCCAATAACGATCCCCTGACGTACACCGTGACCGCCCAGCCGGCGGACGGCCGGGTCAGCGGCTCCGGTGCCAACCTCACTTTTACCCCGAATGCGGGCTTCACGGGCAGCGACAGCTTCCAATTCACAGCCACCGACGTCGTCACGGGGCTGGTCAGCAACACCGCCACCGTCTCCATCACGGTCGTCGCCCCGCCGCTGGCCAGCAGCCAGTCGTTGACGACCGAGCAGAGCGGTGCCGTGGCCATCACCCTGGTCAGTTCCGACCCTCATGGCGATCCCCTGGTTTACAAGGTTAGCGCACAGCCGGCTGATGGCCAGCTCAGTGGTTCCGGCGCCAACCTGACCTACGTGCCCAACGCGAGCTTCGTCGGCAGCGATAGCTTCCAATTCACGGCCACCGACACCACCACGGGCCTGGTCAGCAACGCCGCCACCGTCTTTATCAACGTCACTCCAGTGGGGACTGTGGCCACTGGGGTCACCGCGATTCTTTCGGGGGGCAACCTCGAGGTTACACTGACGGTGGCCGGGGACGCCGCGTTCCTTTCCGAGACCGGAACGACGATCCAGGTTTCCGATGGAACGACCACCACCGGTTTCAACGCCGCCGTGGTGACCGGGGTCATCAATGTCCAGGGCAACAACCTGCCCGAACAAACGGTGGAGCTGCTCGGCCTTTCCGTCGCCAACGCGCTGATTGTGGCTGGGGTCAGTACCGTCGCCATAACCGGCAACGTCGCCATTCGCTCGGCCAACCTGTCCAGCAGCGGCACGATCAGCGTAGGCGACGGCGTCTTCCTCTCTGCCCGGCAGATCGAAGGGACCGATCCCTTTACCGACCCATCGACCGGAAACTCCGGCGACCTGACTCTGGCGTCGACCACGATCGCCGTCGGCGACGGTGCCGCACTCCTCGCCCAGGCCGGCAACGGCTTCGCGGCCGGCAACGTGACACTGGCCGCCAGCAGTGCTGAGAACGCGACCTGGGCTCCGGGAGTTACCGGGTTTGAAACGACGATACCGGCAGCGATGGTCGCAGTCGGCGCCGCAACGATCGAAGGCAACGATGTATCGATCTCGGCCACGGCGACCTCCCAGAAAAGCGTCAACCTGTCGACCCCGCTCTCCGATCCAACGCAAGGCCCGTTTCTGCGGGTTGATCAGACCGACATCCTTCCCTTCGTGGCGGACGCGGCGGCCGTCGTTTCCCAGGCCGATGCGACGGTCACCATTGGTGATTCCTCCACCATCCAGGCCAGTCAGAACGTCACGCTGCAATCGGAGGCTACCAGCGCCGCGGCCATCACAACCAGTGCCCTGGACAGCGGTGTGACCCTCGGCAGCTCGGCCCCGACAGCCAGCGTCCTTGTCGCAGGGGGCTCCGACGGGGCCAGCATTACAGCGGGTGCTGCGTTTGACATGCAGGCCGCCGCCAACAACACCCTGGCCGTAACGGCCCTCGTGCCCGCCGGCGGGGACCTGTCCAACGTGACGTTCGCGTACGGCCTGGGCCGCTCTACCTCGACCGCAGACATCCAGGCCGGCGCCACCGTGGTAGCCGGCACCGCGTCCGTCCAGGCAAACAATACCAACAACTTTTCCACGCAGGCCATCGCTGGTGGCTTCGCCCAGGGCAGCGGACCAGGCGTGGGAGCGACCGTCGCCATCGGCGACTACCAGTCAACGGCCACAGCCACGGTCGGCGGGCAGGTCACCACCTCCGGCGACCTGACGATTGCAGCCCAGTCGGTGAACGCGACAGACGTCACTCAGGCCTTCGCCGCCGTCCTTGATCAGACCGGCTCTTCCAGCCTGCTGCAAGCTCTAGCGGCATATCTCGCCGGCTTCCCACTCAGTACACCGGCCAACGGCAACACGCTCGACCCGACCGGCTCCGGCGGATCCATCACCATAGGCGGCGCCGTGGTCCTCGATGTCGGCGCCAACACCGCCAGCGCCTCGCTCGCGGACGGCGCGCAGGTTTCCGCGGGCGGCAACCTGAGCGTCACCTCGCTGGCCCAGGACAACATCCAGGCAAGCGCCGTCTCCACCGCCGGAGACGCCACCCAGGGGAGCGTCGGAGGCGCCGTTGTGGTCTCCCTTTATAGCAACGAGGCCGACGCCTTCATTGGCGGCGCCGTGGCCAACGTGAGCGGCACCGTGGATGTCGCAGCCAACGCCAGCGTCCCCAACCCGTCCACCGCCTTCACGCCCTCGGTGAGCCTGGCTGGCGCGGGCGGAGCGACCGGGACCGACCGGATCGCGGAACAATACGACGACGGCGGCTCGGTCGGGAGCCAGGTCAACGCAGCGCTGGCCCCCTATGCAGCGTACCTCGCTCCGCTCCTTTCCAACGCGGCCGGCGTGGGCACCAGCTACGTCGATGCCGGGGGGACCGTGAATCCAGCCGACGCGCCGGGTGTGGGAGGCGGCGTGAAATGGCTGTCCGTCTCGAACACCGCGAACGCCTACATCGGCTCCGGGGCACGGATCAACCAGTCGGTGTCCGCTCCAGCCCAGGACGTGCACGTACAAGCCACCGCCACCACGCAGACGGTCAACCTCGCCGGCCAGGGTTCCGCGTTCGGCTACCGCGGCGGCTCGGGCTCGGTCGGTGTCGGCGGCTTCCTCGACAAGGTTTCCTGTGACGACACCGCCCTTGCCTACATCGCTACCGGTGCCTTGGTATCGGCAGGGCAAGACGTGACGGTCACGGCGGATAATTCGACTTACCTGCTCGACGGCGTCGTCGCCGGCGCCGAGCGCCAAGCGTGGGTGCCCTTGGCGCCATCGTCTTCGACATCGTCACCAACCAGACGCTGGCGTACATCGAGGCCGGCGCACTGGTCCACGCGGGCCGCAACGTGATCGTGACAGCCGACAACCAGGGGCAGTACGTCAACCTCACAGGCGGCCTGGCCACCGGCCGAACCACCGGGTTCGGCGTTTCCGCGTCCTTTACCATTCTCAGCAACAAGACGGAGGCGTTCCTCGGCGACCCGGCCGGCTCGACCGCCGCCACCGGGTCGGTCCAGGCGGGCAACGACATCGATCTGAACGCCCAGTCCAACCAGTCCGTCTGGAACACGGCCGTCAGCGGCGCCTACGGCACGGGCATCGACTATGGCAGTGGCGGCGTGAGTAGCGACCAGGGGCTGCAATACGGGCTTGGCGTCTCCGGCGACAACGCCGTCAACGTGGTCACCGACACGACCGAGGCCTTGATCGGCAATGGCATCGAGGTCACGGCGGGGAACGACCTGAACCTTCAGGCGGCCGACAACCCCGCGCTGACGGCCAGCGCCGGGGGGTTGGCCTTCGGCAACGACGGCGGGATCGCAGGGTCCTTCGCCAGCAACATCCTGAGCATGACCACGTATGCCGAAACCGACAACGCCCTCTTGCGGGCCACCGACGTCAACCTCCAGGCCAGCTCGGCCAACCAACTCGCCACCTTCAGCAACGGCGGCAGTGGGGCGAACGACAACACGAGCGTCGCCGGCTCGGCCAACTTCAACGCGTTGAGCAACGACGTGGAGGCGGAGCTGGGTGACGGGACGACGACCGCGGCCGCCGGCAACGTCACGGTTGCGGCCAACAACTCGACCCAGGTGATGTCCGATGCCGGCGGGGCGTCGGCCCTGGCGCTCGACTCGCCAGGGGTCGGCGCGGCCGTAGACGTCGGTGTCTATCGCAACAACGTCGCCGCTGTCCTGGGCAACGGCTCGTTGACTGCCGGCGGCTCGGTCGAGATCCTTTCCTCCTCGACCGAAACCGTCGACGCCATTGCGGCGGCGCTCGCGATCGGCTCCATGACGAGCATGGGCACCGCTGTCGGCGCGTCACTCTGCACCGAAACCATTTCCCCGGATATCCAGGCGTATGTTCAGGGAAGCGTGTCCACGCCGCAGAGTCTGTACGTCAACGCCGCCGATAACGCCACCGTCGCCGTCATCGCCGGCGGGGCGGCGGGCAACGCAGGCCGCGCGATTGGCGCTTCTCTGGCAAACGTCAACTTCGAAGGTTCCGTGCAGGCGTTCATAGCCGGCGTCGTCACTGCCGGCGGCAACGGGCCGGCCCTTTTCGACCCCAACGGCAGCGGCTTCGGCGGCAACGGGCTCATCGTACACGCCGACTCCACCGACAACTTCCTGCTGGCCGCCGGAGGCGCGGCCACCTCATCCTCCGGCCTCGCCGTCCCAGCCTCGGCTGTCGTCGATACCATGAACAGCGACACCGACGCCTACATCGGCTCGGCGGCCACGGTGAACAATTCGGAGCTGGGAGCAGCGCCTGTGCAGTCTGTCCTGGTGCGTGCCGAGCAGGCCACCACTCTCTTGGACGTCGCGGGCTTCTACGGGAACAGCGAGGGACAAGACGACTTCGGCGGCGCGCTGGACGCGGAAGCCATCAACCCGAGCGTCAACGCCTACATTGGCCCCCTCGCCCGGGTCAACGCCCTTGATAACGTCGTCGTGGCCGCTGTCTCAACCCTGAGCGCGAGCTCGATCGTGGCAGGCACCGCCGGGGCTGGCAATATCGCCATCGACGGCTCCGTCGCCTTGCTGTCCTTCGACACCACAACCCAGGCGTACATTGACCAGGCGGCCGCCGTCACCGCTTTGAACAACGTGTCCCTCGCCGCCGACCACACCACGACGATCAGCACCAATACCGGTGCCTCCACCTTCGGCGGCACAGTCGGCGTGGGCTTCTCGAGCGCGACCGTTTACAACGTCGACGTCACCAAGGCGTACATCAACACCGGCGCGCAGGTACTGGCCGACGGCGACGGGGCGGCCATCGCCGTCCTGACCGGCCAGCGGGGCTCCAGCGGCAACGAATTGACCGCCCCCATCAACGGCGTGTCGGTCATCGCCACTTCCTACGAATACCTCACGCCGCAGAGCGCGGGCTCGCCGGGTCAGTCATCCCCGGCGGCCGGCGCGGCCGCATCAGCGACCTTCACGGTGCTCAATGAGAAGACGCTGGCTTACGTGGCGCCGGGCGCGGTGGTCAACTCGTCGATCGCCGGTGCCGGATCAAACCAGACGGTCAACGTGCTCGCGGCCGACACGACGGTTGTCGCCAGCCTCGCCGGGGCGAACCCCGCGGGGCAGGTCGTGGGCGTCGGGGCCGGCGCCGACGTCGGCTCGATCACCAAGGACACCGAGGCCTACGTCGCGGGCACCGTAAACGCGGCCGACAATGTCCTCATCCAGGCCGATTCGCTGGAAATGCTCGCCGCCATGGCCGACAGCAACGCGGTGGCCGCGGCCATCGCCATCGCCGCCGCCGGTAGTGTCGATACGCTGAACCTCACGACCAAGGCTTACGTCGCCGATGGCGCGGACGTCTACGCCCTCGGCAACATCCTCGTCGCCGCCGCCGACTGCGACCACCTCGACATGATCGACGACCTTTCGAACGCGGCCGGAGTCGGCAGTTTCGGCGCAGCGCTCGGCGTGGCTGTCGTGCGCAAGGACACCGAGGCCTACATCGGCCGCGCGCTGGTCGATGCCCAGGGCAACGCGCCTGGCATTACGGCCGACGATGGTTCCTTTAGCACGCAGTTCGTCGCCGACACGCCGGCGCCGGGCCATGTCAGCCCTCCCGGGATCGACCTGCTGAACCAGGTTCTGAACTTGATACTCAGCCAGACTGAGGTCACACCCCCGGCAGAGGACCCCGCGCTGTCGCAGGATCGGGTCGTCACGCCCCAGACCGAAGAGGTCACCGGATTGGCGGTCACGGCAACGTCGACCGACGACATCGCCCAGCGCACCGAGGGTTTCGGGGCCGCCGTGGCGGCGGCGCCCCAGGCTTCCGTCGCCTCGGCGGTGGTATCGAACCTGACGTCCGCGTTCATCGGCAGCAACGCCCAGGTAAACCAAGACTCCGCCGGCCGCAACGCCGACCAGGGGGTCCTTGTCGCCGCGGGCAGCGATTACTTCGGCCTCGGAATCGATGGTTTCGGCTCCGCCGCCGCACTGGCCAGTATCGATCCAGCCGGCAACGCGACCTTGGTCGGCAACACGACAACGGCCTACATCGGCAGTGCCGCGGTGGTCGGGCGCAGGCCGACGTCCAGGTGCTGGCGACTGCGGCGGAATACGTCGTCTCGGTCACCAGCGGCTTCGGCGTGACGGGCGGCCTCAGCCTCGTCCCCAGCCTGGCCATCATCTCGCTCGCGCCCACCACCCTGGCGTACATCGACCAGGATGCCGTTGTGACCGCGGTGGGCAACGTGCTGGTGCAGGCCCGGGATGATACGCACACCGATATCCTGGTCGGAAGCCTGGGGCTGGGTTTCCTGGCCAGCGTCGGCGCTTCCCTCGGTTCCACGTTCATTACCAAGGACACCGAGGCCTACGTTGCCGCGGGCGCCACGGTCAACGCCCAGGCCGCCGGCGGCGCCGGCATCACCGTCTACTCGGGCGACACCAGCGGCACCGGCTTCGGCACTTCGACCATCGACGGGCTCGGCGTCGAGGCTGAGTCGAGTGAGAACCTCGTCACAGCGGCCGGCAGTGGCGGCGCGGGCGGGCTCGTCTCGGTCGTGGGAGCGTTCAGCATCACGATCGACGAGTCGACGACCAAGGCGTACATCGACAACGACGCCCGTATCAACCAGGACACCCCCAATGCGAGCGCCGCCCAGACGGTGAACGTCTCCGCGGTCAACAGCGTGAACACGCTGGGGGCCCCGGGGAACCTGTCCGTCGGCGTGGGCAACCTCGCAGGCAGCGTCGATCTCGGTATCATCCGCAACAACACCCTCGCCTACACCGGCAAGGGCGCGGCCATAAGCGCCGCCGGTGACATCGACGTTTACGCCCTTTCGGCGATGTTGGTGCAGAGTGCGCCCGGCGGCGCCGGTGCCGCGGTCGCGGGACTGGACGGCTCGCTTTCGCTCTACTCGGTCGGCGCCGTCCTCGACCCGAATTCGCTCAACGAGCTGGGCAACCTCGCCGTTGACGCCGACCAGGCTATCCAGCAGCTCGCCTACGGGGCCAGCAGCGCCTTCGCCTCGATCCTCGACGCCTACACCGGCCTGCCGGTGCCCGGGGTCGCGCTGGTGCTCTCCAACAGCGGCTTCGCCTCGATTCTCAACGCCAACAGCAGCCTCTTCGGCCAGAATATCAACGCAGCCGCAACGAGCATCAGCGGCGCGAGTCCGGTCGATGCCGTCACTGCCAACGTCGATAGCACGGCCGCCACGCGAGGCACCGCCGCCACCATCGACGGCTCCGACCTCCATGCGGGCCAAAACGTCAACGTCCAGGGAACGGACGACCTGCAAACCATCGCCGACACGTCCTTCACGTTTGCCCTTGGCCTGTCATCATTACCCTTCACGCTCTCCGCCGACCTTGCTCTCGTCAACACCGACGACGGCGGGCAGGCATACGTGATCGACGGGGCCAACATTTCCGCCGCTGGCGACGTCAACGTCCTGGGGGAGGCCGATAACCAAAACGAAGTGGTCGCAATGCTGGCCGAGAACAACCTGAGTAACACCGCTGCGGCCTATGTGGATGGATCGACCGTGATGGCTGGCGGGGCCGTGACCATCAACGCCACGTCCGCCGCCAAGATCGAGGCCACGCCCGCGAGCTATCTGCCCGGTTTCAGCGGCCTGGCGGTGCGGCTCGCCCAGAACAACGTCACCGACCATGTGGACGCCCATGTCTCGGACAACTCGGTCGTGACCGCGGGCGGCCCTTTTTCGGTGCTGGCGAGCGACAACGGGTCGATCGAGGCCGTGAGCATCGCCGTGACAATCTCCGGCGACGTCGGTCTGGGCGCGGCCTACTCGGAGAACCATATCGCAAGCGCCGTAACGGCGTATATCGACGGGTCCAGGGCCATGGCCTCCTCGGTGAACGTGGCGGCGACCTTCACGCCCCAGATCACCGCCATCACCGTTGGCGGCGCCTATGGCGGCTTTGGCGGCGCGGGTTCCACCTCCCAGAACCAGATCGCCGCGACCATCGAGGCCTACGTCGCCGACAGCTCGGTCGTCAACGCGACAAGCGACCTCATGGTGACGGCGACGGACGGGTCGGGCATCTTCGCGCTGGCGGGCAGCGGGGCAGGCGGCGGCGGCGTCGCCCTCGGACTTTCCTACGCGGCCAACTCCATCAACAACACGGTCAGCGCGCAAGTAGAAAACTCGACAGCCACCGCCACGTACGTCCAAATCGTGGCGACCGCCAGCCCCAACGTCAGCGCCATCGCGGTGGGCGGCGCAGGCGCCCTGGCGTGGCGGCGGGCGGCTCGGATTCGTCCAACACGGTCATCGAGAACGTCGCGGCGACCATCTCCGGCCAGGTGAACGCGGCAAATTCCCTGGACGTCGAGGCTCACGACGACGCGACCATCGTCTCGGTGGCCGGCAACGGCGCCGGGGCGACCGGAGTCGCCATCGGGGGCGCTCTCTCGATGAATTCGATCACCACCAACGTCCAGGTGCAGATTGACGGCGGCAACGTCAGCACCCCAATGATAACCCTTTTGGGAGAGACGGCAGCCCAGATCAGCTCCGTCGCGGTGAGCGGCAGTGGAGCGGTCGGGGTCGCAGGGGGCGGCTCGGATTCCTCGAACATGATCGGCGGCATGGTCCTGACCGGAATCAGCGGCGGGGCGGTCGTGACGACCAGCGCCCCGCTCGACCTGGAAGCGGACGACAATGCAGCAATCGTCTCCGTTGCCGGCAACGGGGAAGGGGCGGTCGTGTCCGTCGGGGCGGCCATCTCGACGAACACCATCACCCCAGCCGTAGAGGCCGAGATTGCCGACGCCCAGGTCAATGCCCCGTCCGTCACGCTGGACGCGGAAATCAGCTCCACGATCACGTCGGTGGCGGTGGGCGGGGGCGGGGGTGTTGGAGTTGCGGCGGGTGGGGGCCTGTCACAAAACAACATCAACCCGACGATCCAGGCAGAGATTATCAACTCGCAGGTGACCGCGCCGACTGTCAGCCTGCTGGGCGAAACGACCGCCCAGATTATCTCCATCGCCGCGGGCGGCGGCGGAGCCGTCGGCGCGACCGTCTACGGCGCGGACTCGACCAACAGTGTCGGCGGCACCGTCGCGGCCACGATCACAGGCGGGACGATCGACGCCAGCACGTCGCTCGGCCTCCGGGCGCATCAGGGCGGAAAGATCTTCTCCGTCGCCGGACAGGGGGAGGGCGCGGTCGGTGCAAGCCTGGGCGCTTCCATCTCGCAAAACACCATCACTCAGGTGGTCCAGGCCGAGATCACCGGCGGCCAGGCGACCGCCCCGACGGTGACCCTCCAGTCGCAGAGCGATTCGACCATCACCTCGATCGCGGTCGGCGGTGGAGGGGCGGTGGGGTTGGCGGCCAACGGCTCCTATGCGAGCAATACGGTCGGAGGCACCCTCGCGGCTTCGATCGGCGGCGGCGCCACCGTCGGCGCTGCCACCTCCGTCAGCCTGACGGCCCAGCAGGACGCCACGATCCTCGCCGCTCCCATCAACGGGGCAGGAGCGGTTGGTGTCAGCGCCGTCGGCTCCTACACCCAGAACACCGTGACCACGATGATGCGTGCCGAGATCTCCGGCAGTCAGGTCACGGCGCCCGTGGTTGGCCTGGACGCGGACAGCGACGCGAGCATTACTTCGATCGCGGTCGGCGGTGGCGGCGCCACCGGGGTCGCCCTTGCCGGCTCGTACGCGAGCAACAACGTCGGTGGCACCCTCCTGGCGTCCATCGATGGCGGCGCGACTGTAACCACTTCGACGTCCGTCGACCTCGAAGCACACCAGGACGCAACGATCACCCAGCTCGCCGGCAACGGCGCCGGCGCGGTCGGCGTGGCGTTGGCCGGCGCCGTCGCCGACAACACGATCACCTCGGTGGTTCAAACCCAGGTTTCAGGATCCGATGTCAGCGGCCCAACCGTCGCCCTGGTCGCGACGAGTAATGCGCAGGTCACATCGGTCGCGATCAACGGCGCCGGCGCCGTAGGATTGGCCCCAGCAGCCTCAGTGGTCGATAATGAAATCGGCAGCAACATCACGGCCGACATCGCCGGCGGGTCCGTCGTCACCGGCACGAACGGCGTGACGGTTTCCGCCGCCGACACATCCAATATCTCGGCTGTGGCGGGTGCGGGTGCCGGAGCGGTGGGGGCTAACGCCGGTGTGGCGGAGACGACCGACGGAATTCAGGACACAGTCACCGCCTACGTAGACGACGCGACGGTCACCTCCTCGGCCGGCAGCATTGCCATCTCCGCCGATTCGACACCCAGCATTACGTCGTACGCTGTCGCCGGCGATGGTGCCCTGGGGCTGAATGGCGCGGGTTCCATCGCCAACGCCACGATCGCGGCCACGACCGACGCCCACATCTCCAACGGCGCCAGGCTCAATGCGAGTGGCTCCGTGAGCGTTCAGTCGCAGTTCACCCCCAGCACGAACTTCCTGGCGGGCAACCTAGGGGGCGCCTTGTTCCTCGGGTTCGGCGCTTCGGAGGTCCAGGTCGGCCTGTCGAGCAATACCGATGCAAGGGCGACCACCGGCGCCGTCGTGGTGGCCGGCGGGACGGTCATGATCGGCGCTGACAGCAACGCGAATTCGCTGTCCGCCACCTCGGTGGTCGGCCAGGGTGGGATCATTGCGCTCGACGCGGCCATCGCGCACGTGACTTCGTCGAATAATGCGAGCGCTACGATCTCCTCGGGGGCCGCGATCGAAAACGCGACCAGCGTCACGGTCGCTGCGCAAACGTCCTCCAACCCCGTTGCTCACGCCTACGGCTTCGTGCTGGGCGGCGTGGCGGCCGGCGGCACGTCCTCCATGGCAACCGAGTCGGGAACGACCAGCGCCTCGGTGGATGGCGGCATTATCGGGGGCGGAAGCGGGGGACAGCAAGTCGGGGCCCTGACCGTCTCGGCGACGGCGACGACACCCGTCGAGGCCAAGTCGTGGGCCGGAGGGCTAAGTGTCATTGGAGCAACGATCAATAGCGCGACGGCTTCGGCCCAGCCGACCGTGCAGGCCGGCATCGACGACGGCGCGAATGTCCACACGACGGGCGACGTCGGTGTCACTTCAGACGCAGAAACCGGCGCGAACAGTTACGTTTTTGCCATCAGCATCGGTGGCCTGACTGCGGGCCTCAGCAGTTCCAGCGCCAATGATTCCCCGACAGTGAGCGCAGGCTCGGTTCGGCGCAGACATCAATGCGGGGGGAAGCATCACGGTACAGGCAGAACACGATGTCGCGGGCGGGGGCGGAGCGCAAGCCACGGCGGAAAGCCCGGGGATTACGCTCGCCGGCTACAACGGCGCGTCGCCAACCGCTACCTCCAACGTAGACGTGAGCGCCTCCGTCGTCGGGGGCAGCACACTGGGCGCAGGCGGTGACATCGCGATAACCGCTACCTCGAACAACCAGGCCAACGCAACCGCGAAAGCGCTGTCGATCAGCCTGCTGGCCGTCGGTACGAGCACACCCTCTGCCGCCATCGGCGGCGCGACGAACGCCACCATGGGCGGATCGATCACCCAAGGGAATAACCTGACAATCCAGTCCCAAGCCACCAGCAACGCCACCGCCGACGGCGACGCCACCTCGGTCCCATTGCTCGGTGGCATTGGAGTGACGGCGGACGCGACAATCTCGCCCAGCATGCAGACCTCGATCGACGCTGGCGGCAGCGTCGACGTTCGCGGAGATGTCAACCTGACGTCCCTGGCCACGACCTCTGGGTCGGCGGCAGCGAACGGAGTAGATGTCGGACTGATTGGCGTCGGCATCATGTCCGCGACGGCCACCGTGACGCCGACGATCGCAACCTTCGTCGGCGCAGGCGCCACGGTCCGTGCTGGCGGCAGCGTGACGCTGACTTCGCTGCACAACTACGACACGAGCGGGTCTCCGGTTGCCGGCGGCAGCTCTGCGACAGCGGGCGGGACCAACATTTCCGTGGTGGGTAACTTCGTCGGCACCACGGCCAGCGCGACCACCAGCGCCAATGTGAGTACCTACGCCGGCAGTGGGGCGACGATCGATGCCGGCAATAGCGCCACTTTCATTTCCCGCTCGGACAACACGGCGGACGCGTCGGCCAACGCATTCGGATTCGGCCTTGTTGTCTCCGCGGGTGAGGCGTCGTCGACAGCGAACTCCAACGGCACGACGCAGGCCTACCTGGGTGGTATCAACACGCTCACGGCCGGCGGCAACCTCACCGTCGAGGCCGAGGGCACCAACGAGACCACTTCCGACGCCCACGCCGCCGGCGGCGGCGTCATCGGCATCGACGGCTCCCATGCCACTGCGGAGGACACGCCCGACGTTTTGGCGGCCCTGTCGAGCACGAACCTGGTCCATGTCGGCGGAACAACCAGCATCATGGGCCTGGCCCTTGGCAATGTCAGCGCCGACGGCCACGGCGGCGGCGGCGGCGTCATCCACGTCGGCACCTCGTACGGTTCCGCGTCCTGGAGCCCAACGGTCGAGGCGAACATCGGCGCCGGCACGACCCTGCAATCGGGCAACCACGTCGACGTCCAGGCGATGGACAACTACGACGAGGCAGGCAACCCCGATATGAGTCGGCAGGTCCAGGGCTCGGCCAGCGCAACCGGAGGGGGCGTCGCCTCGATCGAGGGGGCCCACGTTGACCTCGGCGTGAATTCAATCGTCAATGCTCACATCGAGGCCGGCGCCAACGTGAGCGCGGGGAACGATCTGAACATCAACGCCCTGACGCTCAACCAGCTCTCCGGGAATGTGGACGGCACGGCGGCCGGGCTGGGGAATCTCGGCTCCGCCGATGCCGACGCCACCATGGACAGCCAGACCCTGGCCGGCACCGACAACGCTTCCGGGGCTGCGCCGACGGTCCTCAGCGCCCACAACCAGGTCCAGATTCTCAGCAACGCCGACAACGTCGGGAACATAACGGTGACCGGCTCGGGCGGCGGCATAGTCGGTGGCGGCGGGGTCGATGTCAAGCTGAATTTGAATAATCCGCTCAGCCGGGCCAGCCTGGGCAACAGCACGACGGTCAACGCCGGCAGCGCCAGCGTGCAAATCCTGGCACAAGATCAGAACAACCTCACGGCCAGCGCGAGCCAGAAGACGATCGGCGGTTTTCAATTGAACCAAGCAAATGTGACTGCCGCGGCCAACAACGCGTCCACCCAGGCCCTCGTTGGCGCTGATGACGACATAACGGCCGCCCAATTCCTCCTCTTCGCCACGGACGGCGCCATGTCGGCCAACGCCGATGGCTCCGCGGACACCGGCGGCCTGGGGGCCGATGACGATGCGACCACCGAAGCGGATGAATGCACCAACGTCGAGGCGATCATCGGAATCGACGCGGCCATCACGTCCGCGACGACCCTGTCTGTGCTCGCTGCGGCGGACGACGTTACCACGAACTCGCACGCCACAACCAGATTTGCCGGCGGAGGCGCGGTTGTGACCTCCACCGCCAACAGTATCAAATACGTGAACACCGACGTCTACGCCTCTCCTGGCTCACAACTCACCGCCGCTTCCGTGTCGATCACCGCCGACCGCCAAGGGTCCTACCAGTTCGAGCAAGTGCAGGACCCCCTTTTTGGGCCAGAGACCTATGTTATTGACCCACTTTATGCCGTCAATCCCGAGATCGACGACTACAGCGTGACTGGGCTCATTGGCCTTGGAGAGAACCAGAATTATGGGGTCAGTGACATCGTCAACAATAGCGTCAACCTGTACTGCAACATTCACCTCACCGACATCGTTGCCCACAACCTTGTCGTGGATTTCTTCGGCGCGGTCCAGCAATTAAACAATATCATCGCGACGGACGGCACGAACCCTCTTGTTGCTGGTCAGACGGTCACTACCGGTAAGATTGTCGTCACCGGTTTATTTGATGGCAACAGCAGTAACTTGGTGGTGTCCGCCCCGGGCGGCATGGGTCTCAGCCAAAGTGGCGGAGCTTTCGTCGAGAATGGTTTCCTCGGGGCGGTGGGTACCACGTTCGGCGCCTCCAACATCGTCTTCAACGAGGACGGGGAAGTAACGATCGAAAATGAATCCACCGACGATCTTTATTTGAATACGCTCGACGTGCTCGACCAGGGGGTCACGCCCACGGTTTCGCAAACAGCCGGCGCTGCGGACTGGGCTTACACCACCACGACCGCGCCAGGGGGCGGCTTGGTTGACATCAGCAACAGAGGCTTGGGTGGAAATATTTACCTTCTAGGCCAGATCATCAACCCCCTGGGCACAACCCTCATCAGCAACAGTGCGGGAAACATCCTGGCCGCCGCGCCAGCGGCGTCGATCGAGACAAGCGTGCTTGCCCTGGCGGCTGACCAGGGCAGCATCGGCACCGCCGGCCAGAGCCTTGCCGTGCAAATGGATTTCAGCCCCGGCGTACCAACGGCGATCCAACAGGCCGAGGGACAGACGGGCGTCTACCTGGACGTGCTGCCGTTTGCGGCCAGCAACGCCACGCTCAGTCTCCCGGTCAACAATGTGCAGGCCGGCACCGGTGATGTGGACCTGCAATTTGAAGATGGCCTGGCTGACGGCATGACCACCGGGAGCGTCATCATGCTCCAGGACGTCGGCGCGACCGACGGCAACGTCACCGTAGCGGCGGGCAGTAGCACGGGCGTAACCACCGACATCGTGCTGACAGGTCAGATCGTCAGTTCCAGCGGCGCTACCAGCATCACGACGCTTGCGGGCGATATCCTGGACGCCTCGCCCGATCAGATCATCGGTGCCCAGAATATCACGCTCACGGCGGGAGGCGGGTCCGCCGGCGTGCCCGGTGATCCGATCCAGACCGACCTCGGCTCCGGCCAACTGAACGCCAGCGCCCAGGACGACGTTGACGTGGTCAACGACGACGGGCCGCTGGACATCGGCACCGTGACCTCGTCCGCCGGCAACATCGACCTGGCCGCGCGCGATACTGATGGCCCCGGCGGTGACATCGTGCTCGACCAATCATCCTCCATCAGCGCTTCGAGCGGTGCCGTCACGTTGTCGGCCGGCGCTAACGTCTTCATCGCCACCGGCAGCACCATCCAGGCCTTTGGCGACGTGTCGATTTACGGCGATTCCAACAATGTCGCCCAGGGGCCCGGGTCAACTCTGGACGTCTTCGGCACGATCCTCGCCGCGTCGGCCCAAATCTACGGCAGCAAGCAGGGCGAGGTATTCAATCTGGCCCAACCCGGCGCCACGCCGACCTACGTCTTCACCGATGCGGGTCGCGCGCAGGTAAACGTCCTGGCAACGGACGGTTTCCTCACCGTTTACACCGTCGCCGGCGGGGACACGATCAACGTCGGCAGCCTGGCTCCGCTGCCCGGCGGCGTTCTGGCCGGCATCAGCGGCACGCTGGCCGTTTACGGCGACGGCACCGCCGACCTGCTCAATATCGACGACTCTGGCAGCACCGCCAACGAGACGGGAGTGCTGACCTCCAGCACGCTGAGCGGGCTGGGCATGGCCGGCACCATCGGCTACTACAACGTGGGCACTGTCCAGATCGCCCTGGGCCAGGGCACCGACACGCTGACCGTCGTCAGCACCCAGACCGGGGCGACCGCCGTGCAGGGCGGTCCCGGCGACGACACGTTCAACGTGCATTCCACCACCGGGCCCACTACCCTCTACGGCGGCTCCGGCACCGACACCTTCAACGTGCTGTCCATCGCCGGGCCCACCACGCTCGACGGCGGCTTCGGCACCAACACCTTCAACGTCGGCAGCCTGCCTTCGATGCCCGGCGGCGTTGTCGCCGGCATCAGCGGCACACTGAGCGTTTACGGCAATGGCGCCGGCGACCTGATCAACATCGACGACTCGGGCAGCACCGCCAACCTGACCGGAGTGCTGACCGCCAGCACGTTCACCGGGCTGGGCATGGCCGGCAACATCACCTACCAGAACGTGGGGACTGTCCAGGTCGCCCTGGGCCAGGGCACGGATACCCTCAACATCGCCAGCACCCAGAGCGGGGCCACCGCCGTGCAGGGCGGTCCCGGCGACGACACCGTCAACGTGCAGTCCACCGCCGGCCCCACCACCCTCGACGGCGGCTCCGGCAGCGACACCTTCAACCTGCTGTCGACTGCCGGCCCCACCACCCTCGACGGCGGCTCCGGCGACGACACCTTCAACGTCCGGTCGATCGGTGACGCCACGACCATCTACGGCCACGGCCACGACACGGTCAATGTCGGCAGCCTGGCTCCGGCGCCCGGCAGCGTTCTCGCCGGCATCGATGGCACACTGGCCGTTTGCGGCGATGGCGCCCCGGACTTCCTCAACATCGACGACTCGGGCAGCACCGCCAATCTGACCGGCGTGCTGACTTCCAGCACGCTCACCGGGCTGGGCATGGCCGGCACCATCACCTACCAGAACGTCGGCACTATCCAGGTCGTCCTGGGCCAGGGCACCGACACGCTCACCATCGCCAGCACCCAGACCGAGGCCACCGCCGTGCAGGGCGGGCCTGGTGACGACACCTTCAACGTGCTGTCCACCGCCGGCCCCACCACCCTCGACGGCGGCACCGGCACCGACACCTTCAACGTCCAGACGATCGGTGCAGCCACGGCCATCAACGGCCACGGCCAGGACACGGTGAACGTCGGCAGCCAGGCTCCGCTGCCCGGCGGCGTTCTCGCCGGCATCAGCGGCACGCTGGCCGTCTACGGCAATGGCGCCGCCGACCTGCTCAACATCGACGACTCGGGCAGCACCGCCAACGAAACCGGGGTACTGACCTCCAGCACGCTGAGCGGGTTGGGCATGGCCGGCACCATCACCTACCAGAACGTGGGCACTATCCACGTCGCCCTGGGCCAGGGCACCGACACGCTCACCATCGTCAGCACTCAGACCGGGGCCACCCTGGTGCAGGGCGGGCCCGGCACCGACACCATCAACGTGCAATCCATCGCCGGCCCCACCACCCTCGACGGCGGCCCCGGCACCAACACCTTCAACGTCGGCAGCCTGGCTCCGCTGGCCGGAGGCGTTCTCGCGGGCATCAGCAGCACGCTGGCCGTTTACGGCAACAGCGCCGCCGACCTGCTCAACATCGACGACTCGGGCAGCACGGCCAACCTGACCGGAGTGCTGACCTCCACCACTCTGACCGGGCTCGGCATGGCCGGCACCATCACCTACCAAAACGTGGGCACCGTCCAGGTCACCCTGGGCCATGGCACCAACACGCTGAACGTCGTGAGTACCCAGAACCGGTCCACCGTCGTGCGGGGCGGCGCCGGCAACGAAACCGTGAACGTGCAGTCCATCGCCGGCCCCACCACCTTGGTCGGCGGCTCCGGCAGCGACACCTTCAACGTCGGCAGCCTGGCTCCGCTGTCGGGGGGCGACCTCGGCGGCATCACCGCGCCCTCGTCGTCTATGGCGACGCCGGTCGAGACGTGATGAACGTGGACGATTCGGGCGACGAGAACGACCGTGGGGGCCTGTTAACGCCTACCACCCTGGCCGGGCTGGATATGGCTTTTCCAATCACCTATTACGGTCTGGCATCCATCAATATCACTCTCGGTTCCGGCAACGACGCATTCACGATCGATGGCACGGACAGCAGCAGTACCCTCCTCGCCGGCGGCAGCGGCACCGACACGTTCAACGTCCAAGCCATCGACGGCGATACGCTCGTCGAGGGTGGTGCGGGCAACGCGACGTTCATTGTGGGCAGTTCCGACTCGGCTGCCGCCCGCACCGCGCACGCGATCAGCGGGCCCTTGATGCTCGACGGCGGCGGGGGGATCAACACTTTGGTTGTCACCGCCGACGCGAATTTCACGCTCAGCGATTCGAGCCTCCAACTGTCCACGGGAGGCACCTATGGCCTGGAAGCGATCCAGCAGGCCGTCCTGACCGGCGGCCCGGGGGACAACGTTTTCACGATTGACGGTTGGACCGGCAACGCAACGCTCAACGGTGGCGGCGGCAACGATGAGGTAGCTGCCTACGTCCCTGCAAACGCCGTCCTGACGGACAGCAGCCTGACGCTATCCGGAGGCGGCACCTTCGCCCTCTCCGGCATTTCGCAAGCCGCGCTCCAGGGTAGTACCGGGAACAATCTGCTGGACGCGACAGGGTTCTCCGGCAGTGTCTCGCTCTATGGCGGCGCTGGCAACGAGACGCTGATCGGGGGCTGGGGCGATGATTACCTCGCTGGCGGCACCGGCCATGATTTGCTCGAGGCTGGCCCTGGCGACGACGTGCTTGTCGGTACCCAGGGGTCCGGTGACACGATGGTGGGCGGGTCCGGCACGGACACCATCTACGGCTCGCAGGGGCCGGACAGTATCATCGGCGGCATCGGCAGCGACACGATCTACGCCGGCCCGGTCGCCAGCTTCATTTCCGGGGGCAGCGGGCCAGACACGATCGTCGGCGGGGCCAGCGGCGACACGATCTACGGCAACGGCGGCCCCGACGTCCTGATCGCCGGCGGCGGCCACAACCTGATCTATGCCGACAACCCGGCCGGCACCGGCGACACCGGCGCGGTCAGCTATCTCTACGGCACCTATGCCGGCGAGCAGGGCGCGGGCACCGACACCCTGGTCGGGGGCAAGGGCAACGATTACCTCTTCGGCTACGGCGACACGATCATCGTGGGTGGCGCCGGCTCGATCGTCGATAACAGCCTGGCCACCGATCCCGTCGCCGGTCCCGCCACCGGTCGCCACGCCCAGCCAGGGACCGCTGGCCGCGCCCGGCAGTGCCCCCACGCTGCCGACCGGCGTCACCTACCAGGGCCGCTGGACTGAGTTTGCGGACTCGGCCTCCGGCGGCGGCCTGAGCAACAGCCCCGGCCAGGCCGTCGATCCCAGCATCGTTGCCGGCGCCAACGGCGAGTACGTCGCCTGGGCCGATTCGCGCAGCGGCATCTTCCAGATCGACGTCGCCCAGCTCACGCGCGAGTGGGTGGCAGTCGCTGGGCAGCCTGGCCCTGGGCGGTGCCATCGTCGCCACCACCGGCGCCTCGATCAACCCCAGCATCGCGCTGGGGGCCAACGGCGAGCCGGTCGTCGCCTGGACGGTCCTCGACGGTTCGGCCAGTGACATCTTCGTCGCGCAGTACAACCCGGCGGCCAACGGCGGCGCGGGCGGCTGGGATTCGCTCGGCGACTCCCTCGCGGCCGGCGGCATCAGCGGCACCGGAGCCGCCGACGATGCCCAGGTAGTCAACACCTCCAGCGGCCTGGTGGTCGCCTATCGTGACCGTTCCAGTGGCGTCGACAATGTCTATGTCAAGCAGTTCGACGGCGGCCAGTGGGTCGCGCTGGGCAGCGGCGCCGCCAGCGGCGCCGGCATCTCGCAGTCCAGCACCGGCGTGCAGGGATTGACGATCGCCACCGATGGCGGCGACGTGGCCGTCGCCTGGACGCAAACCGTGGGCAGTACGTCGCAGGTCTACATGCTCGAGTACAACAGCGGCACCTGGAGCCAGCTCGGCGGCTCGGCCACCGGCAACGGCCTGAGCAACTCGACCGGCCAGGCCCTGGCACCGACCCTCGCTTTCGACGATGGCTCGCTGTTCGCCGCCTGGCAGGACAACAGCAGCGGGGCCTTCGAGATCTACGCCGCGACCTGGAACGGCACGGCATGGGCGGCGGCGGGCACGAGCGCCGATAGCGGCGGCGGCGTCTCGAACACAGAGGGCATGGCCAGCGACCCCAAGCTGGCCTCCAACGACGGCCAGCTCTACCTGCTCTGGCTGGACAACCTCATCTCGAACCCCACCAGCAACTCGGTGGCCGTCTACGTCAAGCAATGGAACGGCTCTGCCTTCGTCGAGGATGTCGTCGGCGACGCCAGCTACCGCGGGATCGGCGGCTCCATCGGCGCCCGCACGGCCCCGGCCCTGGCCGTTGACCCGAGCGGCAACCCCTTCGCCGCCTGGGAGGATTTCTCCGCCGGCGCTCCGCAGATTTACGTCCGCGGCAACACCGTCCAGCTCGCCACAACCCAGCCGTTTCATTACGTCAACGGCCCCAGCACCGCCGGCGACGCCTTCAGCACTGCGCCGGGCGCCGCGACCAACGACGGCCTGTCGCCGGCCACGCCCAAGGACTCGATCCCGGATATCGCCGGCGACCTGGCGCCGGGCGATGTCCTCTATCTCGATGCCGGCAATTACGCCGGTTTCACGCTCGGCTTCGGCCGGCGACGGCGTACTGGTGCTGGGCTCGCCCGACGCCCCAGCCGTAATCTCAGGACCGGTCGAGCTCGTCGGGGCCTCGAATCTCACCCTGGAAAACATCACCTTCGACGGCGGCATCACCCTCACCGACTGCACGGGTGTCGCACTCATCGACGACACGATCAATGCCGGGATCACAATCGCCGGCGGTTCGAACGATCAGATCGTCCACGATGTCATCATCGCCGGGTCGGCCGCCGGCATCACGCTGACCGACGACCCGTCCGGGGTTGGGGCAGCCGGTACCGTCATCGAGTTCGACCAGATCGACGGCGGATCGCAGGGGATCGCCGTCATCGGGGTCGGCGTGACCGGCATGCTGGTGCGCTTCAACGTGATCAGCGGCGCCGCACGGGAATCGATCTGGCCGACCCGGCCGGCGGGCAGATCGTCGGCAATACCGTGGGCGCAGTCGACACGGTGTTGCTCCTGGATGCGACCTTCACCGGCTCGATCGCCGACAACGACTTCTACGGCGCCGCGGTGGGCGTCTCCTACCAGGCGGGTGGCTCCCTCAGGGCGAACCGGATCCACGATAACGTCATCGGCGTGCTCAGCACCGTCGACGACCCGTCTACTGGCCTCGGCTTCATCGCCGGCCAGGAGCCGAACCAGATCTACCAGAACACGACCGGCGTCGAGTTGGTAAACGCGACCATGCAGGACCAGCACGTCTACGCTTAATCAGACCGGCGTCGGCGGCTCCGGCAACCTCGTCGCCACCGATCTCGACCAAGCCAACGTCATCGAAGAGAACATTGTCGGCGTCAATTTCAACGGCCCGATCGAGTTCAACCGCATTGACTCCAACACGATCGGCATCCATGGCCCAGAGCGGCCAGTTGATCGCGCACAACGAGATCTATCGCAACACGCAGACGGCCGTGGAGATTGAGCGGCCAGACCGACGTCAGCATCGTCAACAACACCTTCTTCAGCCCGACGGGGGACCTGATCCGGATCGAGGGGGGATCGAGCCAGGTCGAGGTGCTCAACAACATCTTATGGGCGGAGGGGGGCTTCGACCTGTATATCGCCGACGACAGCCAGTCGGGCTTCTATAGCGACTACAACGACCTTTATAGCAGCGGCACCGGCCAGCTCGTCTCCTGGGACGGCGTCAGCTTCAACGACATCCTCGACTGGCAGCAGGACGTCTACCTGTTCGACCTCGACTCGATCGGCCGCACGGTCGTCAATCCCCTCTGGGCCGAGCCGCGCTTCGTCGGCCTCGCGGTGGACGACTACGATGTCTTCGACCAACTGGGCGGCCAGCGCTTCACCAGCCCGACCATCGACGCCGGCGATCCCATCATCGACCAAGCACTACCATCGTATTACAACAATCTGCTGACCAACCCCGGATTCGAGAGCGGTCTGACCGGCTGGACCGCGACGCCCGGGCAGCGGAACTCAGAGGCGCCAGCCCGGCCCCGTGGCAGGGGAACAGCTATTTCGACGCGGGGACCAATGCGGTCGCCAACGTCGAGCAGACCATCGACCTGACCGCCTCGGGCTTCACGGACCAGGATATCGACACCGAGAACCTCAATGTGATTTTCGGCGGCCGGGTGATTTCCGGGACCGCCAATCCCGCGGCCACCGGCACGATCACCGTCACGTTCTACGACGCCGACGGCAATGTGCTCGATAAGTACACCGCCGTCGCCGACAACACGACCGATCGCTGGGAGCTGGTCGGTGCCAGCCAGTCGATCCCGGTGCACGCCCGCACGGCGGTGTTCGAGTTCACCGCGGACGGCCAGGGTGGGACCGACGACAGCTACCTCGACGACGCCTTCTTCTACGTGCAGCCCAACACCCTGCGGCCGGACCAGGGCGCCTCTGGCAACACCGACGCCGGTCAATCCGACAACCTCGCTCCCCACCTTGCGCTCCGTACGCCCGACCTGTACACCAACTGGGTCCGCAATGCGCCGCTGGAGATCCTCTGGAATTCGTTCGGCACCTCCAGCACCGCCACAGTCCGGATCGACCTCTATCAGGATGGGCCCAACGGACCGCAGTTCCTCACCAACATCACGCCCAGCACGCCCGATACCGGCGAGTACACCTGGACCGCGGGCAAGAGCGGCATCCCCTTCGGCACCTACGGCCTGCGGATCGAGATTTCGCTGGTCGGCGACCCCGCTGTATACGACCGGAGCACCGAGAACTTCACGGTCCCGGAGAACACCACGACCTTCTACGTCAGCAGCAGCAGCAACACGTCCGGCGGCCAGTACACGACCGCCCCGGGCAACAACCGCAACGACGGCTGCCTCCCGAGCGCCCCGCTTCCGTATCCTAACAACCTCGTCCGGACCTATTCGCTCGGCCCGGGCGACACGCGTCTACGTCGACACTGGCAACTACCAGCTCTTCTCGCCCCTGGTGATCTCGGCCGTTCCGTGGGGTCAGTGACGACCAGGGCTTCATCCTGATCGGGCCGACCGACGCCGGGACCGACGCCGTCTTCTCCTTCGCCAACGCGCTCACCGTGGCTCCCCTGATCGAGCTAGACAGCGCCCTCTCCGTGACCATCGCGAACTTGACCCTCCAGGGCGGGCAGTACGGCATCGATGCGTTCAACGGCAGCACCGGGCTGTACGGCCGAGAACCTGACCGTGCTCAACAGCGCGCTGGATGGCATCCACGTGGATAGCGGCTCGAGCGTGCAGGATCTCGGCTGCAACACGGTCACGGGCAGCGGCCGCTTCGGCATCTACGTCAACGGCCCCGTGGGCATGCTGTAACGATAACACGATCAGCCAACAGCGGCAGCATCGGCGTGTCCCTGGTCAACCCCGGCACCGCAACGGTCTCGGGGAACGACGTCACCGGCAATGCCGGCGCGGGAATCTCAGTTTCCAATTACGTGTCGGGGACGCCGGCGTTGATCGGTGCCATGATCGGCCAAGGCGCGGGCAACGAGGTCAGCGGCAACGCCGGCGATGGCATCGACGCCAGCGGCAACGTCCTGGTGGCCGGCAACGTGGTCACGGGCGCCGTCGGCCCGGACGAGTACGGGATCTACCTTGAAGGTGCGTCTGCGACCGAAAACGTCGTCTATGGCAACACGACCGGCATCGGCGAGGCCGGCTCCGGAGGCTACGTCGACCAGAACCGCGTCTACGACAACTCCGGCGCGGGAATCATCGCCGACTACGCGGCGGCCCTGCTGGAGAACGTCGTCTACTCGAATCTCCTCGGCGTCGAGACCACCACCAGCTACGGAGGCCAGATCGCCAACAACCTGATCTACGCCAACGTCGATCGAGGGCGTGCTGATCGAATCGCCCGACGGGGGCGGGATCGACTTCACCAACAACACGGTCTACCAGACGACCGGCGACGCAATCGACATCGGCGACGCCACCAGCAACGTCGACCTGCGCGACAACATCCTCTGGGTCTTCGCCGGCTACGATATCTCGGTGGCCGGCGACAGCGAGCAGGGGTTCGCCAGCGATTACAACGACCTGATGACCAGCGATACCGGGCAGGTCGGCTCTTGGCAAGGTGTGGCCCGGCCGACCCTGCTCGCGTGGCAGAGCGCCGATTTCACTGACGAGGACAGCTTGTCGGAGGACCCGCTGTTCGTGGACCCGGCCGGCCCGAACGGCATCCTCGGCTACGGCTCGCCCAGCAGCGACGGCCGCGCTGACGACTTCCACGAGCAGAGCCAGTACGGCAGCTTCCACGGCGGCAGCCTGGCTCCGGTCATCAGCTACACGACGGGCCTGCCCGTGTTCCCGACGCCGGTCTTGACGGACGACGCCAACCAGTCGCCGGTCATCGACCGCGGCGGCCCGAACGACCCTTATCAGAACGAGCCGTCCCCCAACGGCGGCTTCGTCAATCTCGGGGCCTATGGAAACACGCCCCAGGCGTCGCTGAGTCCGCCGCAGTACGTGCTGGTGACACAGCCCGGCGGCGCCCATCCCTGGCCCGAGCAGCAGACCTTCGACATCACGTTCCGCACCCAGGACGAGAACAAGACCGCGCTGAGCTTCAACGGCTCGAGCGACTCCGTACAGGTGCCCGACGCCCCGTCGCTCGATCCCTCGACGCTCACCCTGGAGGCATGGGTCAAGTTCGATTCGCTCGATTCCACCAACCCCGCGCAGCCAGGACTGCAATTCGTCGTCTTCAAGGGAGACTCCGACCCCGAATCCGATCCCCTGGGCGCCTATTCGCTGTACAAGGTCCGCATCGGGGGCCAGGATTTCTTCGCCTTCACCCTGACCCGGCGTCGGGCCAGGCGGTCACGGTCACATCGTCCACGCCAGGTCCAGACCGGCCAGTGGTACGAGGTGGCGGCGACCTACGACGGCACGACGGAGCGACTCTACGTCAATGGCAGCCTGGAGGCATCGGTAGCGGCGGCGATCACGCCCGATTACGGCTCGACTCCCCTCTACCTCGGCAGCTCGGGCAATCCGGCTTTCGATGGCAAGCTCGACGGCGCGCTCGACGACGTCCGGATCTGGGACTTCGCGCGGTCGCAGGCCGAAATCCAGGCCGACATGAATACGCGATCGACGCCACGACGCCCGGCCTGGCCGCCGATTACCGGTTCGACGAGTTCGACGGGACGACCATCATCGACCAGACCCCCAACCATAATGACGGCACCTCCGCCAACCCACCGACCTACGTCCCGTCGCCGGTGCCCAGCAACGTGACCTTCAACATCGATCTCCTCCAGGCCGGCAATCCCACCCCGGTGATGCAGATCGCCACCGGCGTGCCCAACGACGGCACCTACGCCTGGACGGTGCCCACCTCGGTGGCGCCGGGAGACAATTACGTCATCGAGGTCACGCGCGACGACGGCAGCGGCGTGTTCGGAGTCAGTCAGCCGTTCACCATCGTCGCTCCCGCTCAGGTCTACTACGTCAATGGCCCGACCGTCACCCCCGGCGGCTACACGACCGCGCCGGGCAGCGACGCCAACGACGGCCTCACGCCCGCGACCCCCATGGCGTCGATCGGCGACGTGCTGCACGCCTATCGACCTCAGCCCCGGCGACACGATCCTGGTCGACGCCGGGACGTATGACCTGGGCAGCAACATCATCCTGGACGCCGCCGATTCGGGCATCATCATCGAGGGGTACTAGCAACCCGAGCGAACCGGATGACCGACACGGTGCTCGACCGCGGCAACACGAACGACGGGGCCTACGTGATCGCAGATGGCCGGCGCCACCGACGTCAGCCTCGAGGACCTCGGCGCTCACCGGCGGCTACTACGGCCTCTACGCCCCCAGCGGCGCCGGCAGCACCGGACTCGACTGTCTCCAGCACTGTCTTCTTCGGCAACGCAAGACGCCGGCGCCTTCATCGACTCGGGCAACGACGACGCCAGCTTCATCAACTGACACCGCCTACGGCCAGTCCTACGGCTTCGAGATCAACACCGCCGATGCCGTGCTGACCGGCAACACCGTCTATGACAGCTCCGGAACCGGCTTCTCCCTCAGCGGAGCCGGCGCCCAGCGTCAGCGGCAATACCGCCTACGGCGACGCGTTACGGCATCTCGGCGACCGGCACGGGCTCGACCGTCGCCGGCAATACCGTCTACGACAACGCCTATGCAGGGCATCAGCGCCAGCGGCTCGGTGGTCGTCTCGGGCAACACCGTCTACGGGCAGACCGGAAACGGCACCGGCATCGCACTGTCCGGCGGTGCGCAGGCGTCGGACAACACGGTTTACGGCAACGGCACGGGCATCAGCGTCAGTGAGGGCGGCCTGATCAGCGACAACCAGGTCTACGCCAATACGGTGGTGGGCATCACCGCCAGCTTCGGGTTGACGACCATCCAGGGCAACCAGGTCTACGCCAACGCCGTGGGCGTGGACCTGGCAACCGAGTTCAGCGGGACGGTGGCGAACAACGTGCTCGAGGGGAACACCACCGCGGGAATCCACGACCAGACGGGGTCGTTTGGGGGCACGCAGGAGCTGGTCAATAACACGATCGACGCCGAGACCGGCAATGCCGTGCAGGTCGACGGCAACACGGCCAACGCCCAGTTGCTCAACAACATCCTCTGGGCACAGGCCGGCTACGACATCTCCGTGGCGGCCGACAGCCAGGTCGGGTTCCAGAGCGACTACAACGATCTGTATACGACGGGAACCGGCAGCCTCGGCTGGTGGCAAGGAGTGACGTTCACCAGCCTGGCGACTTGGTACTATGAGCTTGGGCTGGACGAGCACAGCATCACCGCCGATCCCCAGTTTGTGAACCCATCCGGGCCGGAGGGGAGTTTCGACTTCCACTTGCTCCCCTCGTCGCCGGCCGTGGCCGCGGGGGACCCCGACTCCTACTACTTCCAGGAGCCCGCCCCCAACGGCGGCCGCATCGACCTGGGCGCCTACGGCAACACCCCCCAGGCCACACCCAGCCCGGCCCAGGTCGTCCAGGTGCTCTCGCCCGGCGCAGTCGACAAGGTCCAGGTCAGCCAGCAGGTCACCGTCACCTGGCAGACCGCCGGGTTGACGGCCCTGGCCCCGGTAGCGCTGATCGACGCCGGCGGCACCGGCGTCGACAACTTCGGCCCCGACCAGTTCCAGACCTCCGCGGGCTCGACCGACAACTCCTTCACCAGCGCGGTCGACACCAGCGGCGTCGTCGCCCCCGCGCCCCAGGCCGTCTATCAGAGCTACGCCGAGGCGGCATACGGGGTCGGCAATGCGCTGTCTTACCACCTGGCCGTCCCCGACGGCACGTACACGATCCGCCTCGACTTCGCCGAGCCGGACCAGTCCGAGCCGGCGGGCGGCCGCGTCTTCGACATCGACCTGCAAGGAGCGACGGTGCAGGCGGGCTACGACATCGTGGCCGCAGCCGGTGGGGCGCTCACGGCGACGGCGACGAGCTACACGGTCACCGCCAGCGGCGGGGAGGGGATCAACCTGAGCCTGGTCAACGACACGGCGACGCCGGCGGTGCTCTCGGGCATCGAGGTGTTCGCGGCCAACGCAGGCGGCGTGGCCAATCCCACGGTCGATCTGCAGGTTTCCCCCGACGGCGGCGCGACGCTGGTCGACGATTGCGACGGGACTGACGATGGACCGGTTCGGCCGCGGGAGCTATACCTGGACGATCCCGGCGACGCGCCAGGCCGGGCAACCAGTACGAGTTCCGGGTGACGGCCGATCAAGGGACGCAGCCGCAAGGGACATCGGCGCCGTTCCTGGTCGCCAATGCCGGGCATGTTTATTATGTCAACGACGGCTCGACGGTTGGCGACGTCTACACCACCGCACCGGGCAACGATGCCAATAGCGGCAAGTCGCCGGACGCGCCCATGGCCAGCCTCGAGGCGCTGCTCTCCGCTTACACCTTCGAGCCGGGCGACATCATCTACGTCGATACCGGCACGTACAACCCGCTCCGAAACATCGTCCTCGGGCCCGAAGACAGCGGCATCACGATCGAGGGACCGAGCACCGCGGTCGCCCTGCTCGACCGCGGCAACACTAACGACGGGGCTTACGTGATCGAGATGGCCGGCGCCACCGACGTCACCCTCGAGAACCTTGAGCTGACTGGCGGTTACTACGGCCTCTACGCCCACAGCGGCGCCGGCAGCACCGGACTGACCGTCTCCAGCTCGGTCCTCTTCGGCAACCAGAACGCCGGCGCCTTCATCGACTCGGGCAACGACGGCGCCAGCTTCATCAATGACACCGCCTACGGCCAGTCCTACGGGTTCGAGATCAACGCCGCCAATGCCGTGCTGACCGGCAACACCGCCTATGACAGCTCCAGTGCCGGCTTCTCCCTGGGCGGACCCGGCGCCGACGTAAGCGGCAGCACCGCCTACGACAACGCCTACGGCATCTCGGCGACCGGCACGGGCTCGACCGTCGCCGGCAATACCGTCTACGACAACGCCTATGCAGGGATCAGCGCCAGCGGCTCGGTCGTGGTCTCGGGCAACACCGTCTACGGGCAGACCGGAAACGGCACCGGCATCGCATTGTCCGGCGGGGCGCAGGCGTCGGACAACACGGTTTACGGCAACGGCACGGGCATCAGCGTCAGTGAGGGCGGCCTGATCAGCGACAACCAGGTCTACGCCAATACGGTGGTGGGCATCACCGCCAGCTTCGGGTTGACGACCATCCAGGGCAACCAGGTCTACGCCAACGCCGTGGGCGTGGACCTGGCGACCGAGTTCAGCGGGACGGTGTCGAACAACGTGCTCGAGGGGAACACCACCGCGGGAATCCACGACCAGACGGGGTCGTTTGGGGGCACGCAGGAGCTGGTCAATAACACGATCGACGCCGAGACCGGCAATGCCGTGCAGGTCGACGGCGACACGGCCAACGCCCAGTTGCTCAACAACATCCTCTGGGCACAGGCCGGCTACGACATCTCCGTGGCGGCCGACAGCCAGGTCGGGTTCCAGAGCGACTACAACGATCTGTATACGACGGGAACCGGCAGCCTCGGCTGGTGGCAAGGAGTGACGTTCACCAGCCTGGCGACTTGGTACTATGAGCTTGGGCTGGACGAGCACAGCATCACCGCCGATCCCCAGTTTGTGAACCCATCCGGGCCGGAGGGGAATTTCGACTTCCACTTGCTCCCCTCGTCGCCGGCCGTGGCCGCGGGGGACCCCGACTCCTACTACTTCCAGGAGCCCGCCCCCAACGGCGGCCGCATCGACCTGGGCGCCTACGGCAACACCCCCCAGGCCACACCCAGCCCGGCCCAGGTCGTCCAGGTGCTCTCGCCCGGCGCAGTCGACAAGGTCCAGGTCAGCCAGCAGGTCACCGTCACCTGGCAGACCGCCGGGTTGACGGCCCTGGCCCCGGTGGCGCTGATCGACGCCGGCGGCACCGGCGTCGACAACTTCGGCCCCGACCAGTTCCAGACCTCCGCGGGCTCGACCGACAACTCCTTCACCAGCGCGGTCAACACCAGCGGCGTCGTCGCCCCCGCGCCCCAGGCCGTCTATCAGAGCTACGCCGAGGCGGCATACGGGGTCGGCAATGCGCTGTCTTACCACCTGGCCGTCCCCGACGGCACGTACACGATCCGCCTCGACTTCGCCGAGCCGGACCAGTACGAGCCGGCGGGCGGCCGCGTCTTCGACATCGACCTGCAAGGGGCGACGGTGCAGGCGGGCTACGACATCGTGGCCGCAGCCGGTGGGGCGTTCACGGCGACGGCGACGAGCTACACGGTCACCGCCAGCGGCGGGGAGGGGATCAACCTGAGCCTGGTCAACGACACGGCGACGCCGGCGGTGCTCTCGGGCATCGAGCTGTTCGCGGCCAACGCAGGCGGCGTGGCCAATCCCACGGTCGATCTGGAGGTTTCCCCCGACGGAGGCGCGAGCTGGTCGACGATTGCGACGGGGCTCACGATGGATCGGTTCGGCCGCGGGAGCTATACCTGGACGGTCCCGGCGGATGCGTACCCGGGCAACCAGTACGAGTTCCGGGTGACGGCCGATCAAGGGACGCAGCCGCAAGGGACATCGGCAGCCGTTCCTGGTCGCCAATGCCGGGCACGATTATTACGTCAACGACGGCTCGACAGTCGGCGCCGTCTACACGACCGCACCGGGAAACGATGCCAACAGCGGCACGAGCCCCGACCAGCCGATGATGAGCCTGCGTGCCCTGCTCGCCGCCTACACCTTCGGGCCGGGCGATACGATCTACGTCGACAACGGCACTTACAACGTGCTCCAAAACATCATCATCGGCCCGCAGGATAGCGGCGTCACCATCGTCGGGCCCTCGGGCGACGCGGCGGTCCTCAATCGCGGCAACATCAACGCCCAGCGCTATACGATCGAACTTCACGGCGCCGCCAACGTGACGCTCGACCAGTTGCAGATCACCGGCGGCATCCGTGGGCGTTTATGCGTCGAGCACCGCCGGCGCCACCAGCCTGACCATCGCCAAGAGCACCATCTTCGATAATGACCTGGCCGGCGTCGACCTCGAAAGCGGCAACGACGACGCCACCTTGAGCGGCAATACCGTTTACGGCGTCCCAGGCGGATCCGGCGACGCTCAGACCACCGGCCTCTACCTGGCCAGCAGCGGCGATAGAGTGACGGGAAATACCGTCTACCAGAATGGCCAGACAGGCATCGTGGTCACCAGTGCCGGCGACGACATGATCAGCAACAACGTTGTCTATGGCAGTCCGTATGGCATCAGTGTCTCCACAACCGGCGAAGTGTCCAGCGCCGACCGCGTGACCGTCATTGGCAACACGGTCTTCGATAACACCGCAGCCGGCATCACCGCCAACAATTCGCTGGTGTCGGACAATACGGTCTACGGCGAGCTCAGCCCGGACGATGTCGGGATCCAGGCGTACGATTCCGAGGTCGCCGGCAATCTCGTGTACACAAACGTGACGGGCATCTCCGCGCAGTCCAGCTCGGTCCACAACAACCGACTCTATAATAACTCCGGGTCGGCCATCTTCGTGGATTACTCGGGGCCGGTGTACGCCAACCAGGTCTACTCGAACACCGTGGGCATCCAGACCGGGACCTTCTACGGCGGCCAGCTCTACGACAACCTGGTCTACGCCAACACCGTCGACGCGATTTTGGTGCAATCACCCTACGGCTCCGGCGTGGAGATTGCGAATAACACGGTGTACCAACCCCTCGGCAACGCCGTGAGCATCCAGGATGGCACGCCAAGCACGACCCTGAGCGACAACATCCTGTACGTTTTGGCGGGCTATGACATCGATGTGTCACCGGACAGCCAGAGCGGCTTCTCCAGCGACTATAATGACCTGTACAAGGGGACCAATCCCAACGCTCACATCGGTCTCTGGACCACGAACGGAACCGCGACCACGCTGGACAGCCTGTCTGCCTGGACTGCGGCCACCGGCGACGACGCCGATTCGATCAGCGCCGATCCGCAGTTCGTGGACATCGCCGGCGCGGACAACATCCTGGGCTATGCCTTTGTGAATGGGGCTTACCGCGATGGCGGCGCCGACGACAACTTCGTCCTCGACAAAGGGTCGCCGGCGATCAACCGCGGCGACTCGTGGTCCTCCCCGCCGACGGACCTCCTGGGCGAGCCGCGCAAGGACGATCCCGGCACGCCGAACGCCGGCTCTCCCGACTACTTCGGGACGGTACAGACCTCGAGCCTCTTCGCCGTCGTCGGCACGGCCCAGGGCTGGTCCGGTTCCGACGCGTCCTTCATGCTCACGTTGCCGTTCGCATTTACCTTCTACGGCACCAGCTACACTCAAGTGCAAGTCTCGACAGAAGGCTTCCTGCAATTTGCTTACGCGGGCAATACGGGATCCCCAGGCGACTCGAACAACAGCGACGCCGCGCTGATCACCAATCGCCGCATCGCCCCCTTGTGGGCCAACCTGAGCACCTCCAACATCTTCATCGATACCACGGTGCCCGGCCAGGTGACGATCCGCTGGCAGGGGATCAACAACGCCGACTTCGGCCCCGTCAACTTCGACGTCGTGCTCTTCCAGAACGGCGACATCCGCTTCGACTATGGCCCCGGCAACACAAACCTCGACCCGACCGTCGGTCTGTCCTACGGCAACGGCTGGGCCTATCAGTTGCCGGCTGGCTACGATGGAGTGTCAACCCTGACCGATGCGCCGTCCCTGCTCTTTTCACTGGCCCCAGGCTTCGCGGACCTGGGCGCCTACTACTTCCAGGGCTCCAGCCTCGACGACACGCCGCCGACGGTCGTCAGCACCAACCCGACGACCGTGGGCGACGAGCTTACCGGAGCCCCGTTCAGCCAGTTGCAGGTGACCTTCAGCAAGCCGCTCAATCCGATCGATGCGACGGCTCCGGCCCTCTACGAGCTCATCGAGGCGGGCAGCCAAGGGTTCGGCAGCACCGACGACGTGATCTACCCGCTGACTCCGATCTACACCCTCGGCAGCACCGTCGTGACGCTCGAAATCGGCGGCCTGGCAGGGGGTACGCTGCCTGCGGGCACCTATGAATTCACGATCGTCAGTAATGCAACTTCCAGCATCCACGACCTGAGCGGCAACGAGCTGGACGGCGCCGGCGACGGCTCGCCGGGCAGCGACTACGTCAGAGTCTTCACAGTCGCCGGGACGCCCACCACCACCGTCGTCACGCCCGGCACCGCCTCCGTTTTAGCCGGCCAGTCGGCCGAATTCACCGCCACCGTCTCGTCGTCCGACGGCGCGCCCCGGACGGGTTCGTCCAGTTCCTCGCCAACGGCTCGGCTTACGGCAACCCCGTGCCGCTCGAGGACGGCACGGCACAACTCGCGATCACCGAGCCGGCGGGGAGCTACACCATCGCCGCGGAGTACACCGGCGATGCCGTTTATGCGGCCACCTTACCCACCGGTGAGACGACCGCCATGCTCACAGTCGCAGCCACGACGACCACCCAGACGGCGACGACCACGGTCGTCACGCCGGGCATGGCCTCCGTCAGCTTCGGGCAGTCGGCGGCCTTCACCGCCACCGTCTCCTCCGCCAACGGCGCGCCGCCAGATGGCTTCGTCCAGTTCCTGGTCAACGGATCGGCCTTTGGCAGTCCCGTGTCGCTCTCCGGCAGCACGGCGCAGCTCGCCATCGCCGAGCTGGCGGGCACCTACATCGTCGCGGCGGAGTACACCGGCGATGCCAACTATGCCGCGACCCTGCCGGACGACGAGAGCGCCGCCACACTTACCGTCTCCCAGGCCGCGCCAACGATCTCCTGGTCCAACCCCACGAACATCGTCTACGGCACGGCCCTGAGCGGAACGCAACTGGACGCCACGGCCAACGTGCCGGGGACGTTCACCTACACGCCGGCCGCGGGCACCGTTCTGGGCGCCGGCAACAACCAGACGCTCTCGGTGATCTTCACCCCGACCGACACGACCGATTACACCTCGGCCGCCGCGACGGCGACGATCAACGTCTCGCAAGCAACGCCGACCATCAGTTGGGCCAATCCGGCGAACATCGTCTACGGCACAGCGCTGAGCGGAACGCAGTTGGATGCCAGCTCATCGTGGACCATCGGTGGCGTGAACGGCACGGTGGCTGGGACCTTTACTTACACCCCGGCCGCGGGCACTGTCCTTGGCGCCGGCGACAACCAGACGCTGTCCGTCCTGTTCACGCCCACGGACACGACCGATTACACCACGGCCACGGCGAGCGCCACGATCAACGTCTCGCAAGCAACGCCGACCATCAGTTGGGCCAATCCGGCGAACATCGTCTACGGCACAGCGCTGAGCGGAACGCAGTTGGATGCCAGCTCATCGTGGACCGTCGGTGGCGTGAACGGCACGGTGGCTGGGACCTTTACTTACACCCCGGCCGCGGGCACTGTCCTTGGCGCCGGCAACAACCAGACGCTCTCGGTCGCCTTTACGCCCACCGACACGACGGATTACACCACGGCCTCCGCGACGGCGACGATCAACGTGCTGCAAGCAACGCCGACCATCAGTTGGTCGAATCTGGCGAACATCGTCTACGGCACAGCGCTGAGCGGAACGCAATTGGATGCCACCTCTTCCTGGACGGTGGGCGGTGTGAGTGGGAGGGTGGCAGGGACGTTTGCCTACACCCCGGCCGCAGGCACCATCCTGGCGCCGGCAACAACCAGACGCTCTCGGTCGCCTTTACGCCCGCCGACACGACGGATTACGCCACGGCCTCCGCGACGGCGACGATCAACGTGCTGCAAGCAACGCCGACCATCAGTTGGGCCAATCCGGCGAACATCGTCTACGGCACAGCGCTGAGCGGAACGCAGTTGGATGCCAGCTCATCGTGGACCGTCGGTGGCGTGAACGGCACGGTGGCTGGGACCTTTACTTACACCCCGGCCGCGGGCACTGTCCTTGGCGCCGGCGACAACCAGACGCTGTCCGTCCTGTTCACGCCCACGGACACGACCGATTACACCACGGCCACGGCCAGCGCCACGATCAACGTCTCGCAAGCAACGCCGACCATCAGTTGGGCCAATCCGGCGAACATCGTCTACGGCACAGCGCTGAGCGGAACGCAGTTGGATGCCAGCTCATCGTGGACCGTCGGTGGCGTGAACGGCACGGTGGCTGGGACCTTTACTTACACCCCGGCCGCGGGCACTGTCCTTGGCGCCGGCAACAACCAGACGCTGTCCGTCCTGTTCACGCCCACGGACACGACCGATTACACCACGGCCACGGCGAGCGCCACGATCAACGTCTCGCAGGCCACGCCGACCATATCGTGGTCCAATCCGGCCAATATCGTGTATGGCACCGCCCTGAGCGGCGAGCAGTTGGATGCCAGCTCATCGTGGACCGTCGGTGGCGTGAACGGCACGGTGGCTGGGACCTTTACTTACACCCCGGCCGCGGGCACTGTCCTTGGCGCCGGCAACAACCAGACGCTCTCGGTCGCCTTTACGCCCACCGACACGACGGATTACACCACGGCCTCCGCGACGGCGACGATCAACGTCTCGCAAGCAACGCCGACCATCAGTTGGGCCAATCCGGCGAACATCGTCTACGGCACAGCGCTGAGCGGAACGCAGTTGGATGCCAGCTCATCGTGGACCGTCGGTGGCGTGAACGGCACGGTGGCTGGGACCTTTACTTACACCCCGGCCGCGGGCACTGTCCTTGGCGCCGGCAACAACCAGACGCTGTCCGTCCTGTTCACGCCCACGGACACGACCGATTACACCACGGCCACGGCCAGCGCCACGATCAACGTCTTGCAGGCCACGCCCACAATCACGTGGGCCAATCCCGCCGATATCGTCTATGGCACGGCCCTGAGCGCCACGCAGTTGGATGCCAGCTCATCGTGGACCGTCGGCGGAGTAAATGGGAGTGTGCCCGGGACCTTCACCTACACGCCGGCCGCGGGCACCGTCCTGGGCGCCGGCAACGATCAGACGCTCTCAGTCGCCTTCGCCCCCACCGACGCGACCGATTACACGACGGCCAGCTTAACGGTGACGATCAACGTGTTGCCAGCAACGCCGATGGGCATCAGCTCGATCACACCGGTCTCGCCCAATCCGCGAAATGCGGCCGTGTCGACCGTCGACGTCACTTTCAGCGAGCCGATCAACACCAGCAGCCAAAGCGCAGGCGCCTTGACACTGACCGACGACGGCGGGGCCAACCTGATCAACAACGGCGTTTCGCTCACCCTCGTCTCGGGTGACACCTACGCGATCGGCGGCCTGTCGGGTCTGACCGCCGCCCAGGGCCTCTACACGCTCACCGTCAACGCCGCCGACCTCAAGGACCTGAATGGTAACCCTGGCACGGGCTCTCTATCCACCTCGTGGCTGATGGACACAACGGCGCCCACCAGCCACGTCGTAAACTCGCTGGGCGCGTCCCAGACCGGCGACAGCTTCCCAGTTTCGGTCGCCTTCAGCGACCCGGCGGGTGCCGGGGCGCGCCGGCCTCCGGAGTCTCGTCGGTGGATCTCTACGTCTCGGTCAACAATGGACCGTTCAGCCTGTACCAGACCCAGAGCGTTGCCCCGGCGGCATCCGGTACCGTGACCTTTTCCTTCGCGGGCCAAGACCGCAACCTCTACGCTTTCCACAGCATCGCCCTCGACGCCGCCGGCAACTCCGAGAGCAAGAGCGCCACCGCGGTCGAGGCCAGCACCAGCGTGCCGGACCTGCACCCGCCCGTGACGCATGTCCTGGCGAGCAGCCCGTCGTACTCGTGGGGGCCATTCCCGTCATCCGAGTTCAGCGGCCTGACGCCGTCGTCGTACAATAACGGCGTCTTCACGATCAACTGGGCCGGCGCCGATCCCGACGCGAACACCGGCGTGCCGGCTGGCTCGATCGCCCTGGTGAATATCTACGTCCAGGTCGATGGGGGTGCACCGGTGCTCATTGGCCAGCCCACCGGGGGCACTCCGATTGGCAGCGGCGTCTACAGCGGATCGATCACCTACAATGCCCTCGCCGACGGCCTGTCGCACACGTATAGCTTCTACAGCGTTGGCGTCGATGATCAGCAACTGAAGCAGTACGCTCCGCAGGCCGGGCCGCCCGCGCCCGACGTGACATTCAGCAACATCACCTACACGGCGCCGCTGGGTATTCAGAATCTCGTGGTGGAGAAGAATATCGCGGAGCGATCCTTCATCCAGTATCTCGACGTCGATTTCAACCAGAGCCTCGCGACGAGCCCGGCGCTGCAAGGTCTGGCAACCGGGCTTACCGGAAGCAGTCGCAACTCGTTCGTGGAGCTCGTGTGGTACGGCGAGAACCTCACATCGAGCAGCACGCCCCAGGGCAGCGTCAACCTCTTCAATACCGGCACCACCGCATCCGTGAGCCTGACCGGCAATGATCTTGCCATCAACTTTGGGCAGAGCGGCATCACCAGCCTGCTGACCGAGACTGGCGTCTCGGGGACGGGGAGCCCGACCAGCTCGTTCGGCGATGGCTGGTACGCGCTGGGGATCGATCCCAACGGCAACCCGAGCAAGGGGCAGGTCTTCTGGGTGTCGTTCTTCCGGTTGCTGGGGGACACCAATGGCGACGGCGTGGTGACCGGCCCCTATACGACGGCCGGCACGGATGCCCACACCGTCTACCACGCCGAAGGGCAGTCGGGGTCGCTGCTGAATGCGGACGTCAACGGCGACGGGTCCGTCAACAGCAAGGACCTCACCGAGACGGTCGGGGCCAACGGACACGCCGTCGGCACAACGCCGCCCGAGAAGTTCCCGCAGTTCCAGTTGTTTGTGGGCCCGGCGAGTCGAGGCGGGGCAGTGCCAACGGCGGTCACGCAGACGCAGGTGCAGGCCCTGTTGCCCGAGGCGATCGCAGCCTGGCAAACGGCGGGCCTTGATCCGGCCGACGTGCGGCGGCTTGAGAGCGTGCAGGTCGAGGTTGGCAACCTGGGCACGAGCATCCTGGGTCTCGAAGCGGGCGATGTGATCACGATCAACCAGACCGCCGCGGGCAACAACTGGTACGTGAATGCGAGCGCCAGTTCGAGTCGGGCGTTCGGCCTGGCGGGGCCGGGTGGCGAAGAGCTTGCGGCGCCTGCTAGCCCGGCGGCGAGTGAAGTCGATCTCTTGACGGTGCTCGAGCACGAACTGGGCCACGTGATCGGCCTGACCGACAACACGCAGGCCGGCGATCTGATGGACATCACGCTGGGGATGGGCGTGCGCCGGGTGCCGACGGCCACGGACATGGCTTCGATTGACCAGGGTGCGAGCGCTGCGGTCATGGCCGTGCCATCCGCCGCGATCGTGCGTGTCAATGATCGTGCGTACGGAGTGGAGAACCGAAGTGGATCCCGTTCTACGGGTACACAGGGGCGCAACCGGGCCTGGTCAACGGGTTGGTCTTGGTCCCGAGTGTAACGGTGGACGCAGCCTTGGCCTCAATCTCGATCGCGGCTGCTGGCGACGGTGAGCTTCAGGGTGTGACGGTAAACGGAGGCTCGCCGGCGCCCTACGTGGTGCGAATTCCCTCCATTGCGGCGAAACCCGGCGCAAAGACCATGGTCCGCAGTCCGCTCTCGCAAATCGCCAAATTCCCCGTCCGCTGTTTCCCCAAGTCATCCGTCGGCGGAGCGCGCCAACCGCGACGGATTTGAAGCCTTTGAGAAGCGACTCAGACAATGGATGAGGAATCGAGGAGATCGCCGGACGGAGCCTGGGCTGATGAAAAACTTGGGCGCAATTCGGACATTTTCGGATCGTGCCTACTGGCGGGATTTGTTGCACTCTCGGACAGGGGCGCCAGCTCAAACGGCATGAGGAAGCCAGGAAGGCAGGAATCACCCGAGGACGCAATGGCCCAGTTGAAGCCTCACCGAAATCTTCGTTTGCTTCGTTTGCTTCTGTTCCAAGATCAGACCTGCAGCACGCGCCCGCTACTGGCCCCGCTGCCAATACGTCTTGAACAGAAGCAAACGAAGGCAACGAAGAGCGAGATGGCAGCCTCATGCAGCAGCTAGCCAAGGCACCCAAAGTTTCAGGTTTCCCTGGTCACAAGTCCCAACACGTTTTTCGATGACCAGAACGGAGATCCGCTGCCGTACACCTCGAGCGTTCCAGAGCCGTCCTCCTTGACGATTGCGGCACTCTCCGCCTTGAGCATTCTGTTGTGGAGCTGCCGGCGCAGTCGAACGCGGGTGTGGTGCAGGAATTCGCCCCTGGTCATCTCAACCGACCCCCGCCCAATGGGCGGCTGTCGCTCGAATCTACTCACCCGGCCGCGCGGTAATCAGTGAACAGCCCGAAATATTTTCCACTTTTTTTTTCGCTTGGCAGCATAAGAGGTTGCGGCAAAAAAATCGGCGAATTGTAAATCTTGCGTTAACGAGATTTTGAATTCAGCGCATTTTAGATATAGACAACTGGGCGCAGACTGCGAGTTCAACATGTCCACCAGCGGGTTTGCCTCCAAAAGCGTCCGGATCGCGCTGACTGCGACGCAGGTCGACCACGAATAACACGAATAACACGAATCCAGACGGAAGACGGGATTAACCAGTGACTGTCAGGACCTGGCATCACGGCGAGGTCGCGGGCTATACCGGAAGACGGCTCTCCATTCGTAAGATTCGCGTTATTCGTGGTTTAGATCCAGTCCCCACTTCCTTGCCCGTCGAGGGCGTGCCGGCCAGCCCTGAGCCCGGGGCTGAGAACCGTGGGCGGGCAAAACCGAAAAATACTAGTGGATTACTCTCACTGGCTCTCATTGACTCCCAAACCGGGAGAACATCGCAAAAGTAAGCAACCCAGGTTCGCCGTTGCACTTGCGCAGAGGCAATCTTCACCGGACTCGGCTACGTTCAAGCGCCGCATTCGCGGCCGTCACGTTCGCGGCCGTCACGGCGCGCTCACAGACGGCGTTGGCACCCGAAGACGCCGGCTTCCAGCCGGGCCCGGCTCCGCCCGGTGGCCGGCAGCTCTTGGCCCCGAACTTGCTCACGCCAGGTCGATGTCGAAACGACTGACCGATGCAGGCGGCACGACAAAGGAAAGCTCGGGATGGGGCCCGCGTCCCGACAGACGGATTTCCTGTTGCTTGGGGATGACCGTTTGCGGTTGCTCGAAGCTATTGAACGCGTTCAGTCGCTCATTGGTGAGCACGGTCCACCGGACCTGGCCGATCGCGGCTCCCTTGATCCGGATCACGACCTCGGCGGGCTGGTTCGCGTGAGAATGAACCAGTGTCAAGGTCGCCTGTTTCTCACCCGTCCGCGATGCCGAGCCGGCCAGGCGGAAGAGTTGCTGGCCGCGGCCGCCGGCCTGGAATGGAACGTCGGGCGCCTCGACTGCCAGCCGGACGGCTTTGGCGTTCTGGTGCGGGCGATAAAGCGTGTAAACGTGGTATGTGGGTGTCGCAACCAGTTTGTCGCCGTCGGCGAGGAACAGCGAGTGCAGGTTGTTGACGAGCTGCGCGATGTTGGCCATGTCGATCTTGCCGGCGTGGCGGTTGAAGGTATCGAGGGTCAGGGCGGCGACCAGTGCGTCGCGGAGGGTGCCCATCTGTTCGAAGAGGTGCCGCGGGTTGATCTCGGTGCCGGCGGGATGCCAGCTTCCCCATTCGTCGATGACCAGCTTGATCGCGTGCTTGCGGTCAAACTCACCGAGGGCCGACCATTGATCCTTGATCAAGGTCTCCATCTGGTTAGCCTTGGCGAGCTGCTCGTACCACTGGTCCTGGGTGAATTTGAGCGCGTGGCCGGTGGTCCCGCAGTAGTAATGAGGCGCCCAGCCTTGAATGGGCGCGCGCTGGCCGTCGACCCACCTGGCGAAGAAGCGCCGGGTCCAATCGAGATCGTTGCCGTTGGGCCCGGCGGCGATGAGATAGGGGGAGACGCCGTACTGGGGCAGCCACTCGGTGAACCGGCGATACTCGCGGCAATAGTCCTCGGGCGTGAACTTGCCGCCGCAGCCCCAGCTCTCGTTGCCGACGCCCCAGTACCGGATGCGAAAGGGCTCGCGCTGGCCGCCGGCGACCCGCTCATCGGCAAGCGACGTCGAGCCGGCCGGGGCGTTGCAGTATTCGACCCATTGCTGAAACTCCTCGGGCGAGCCGGTCCCGACGTTGCCCGCGAGGTAGGGCTCGGCCCCGCAGAGGCGGCAGAAGCGAATGAACTCATGAGTACCAAACTGGTTGGTCTCGGTTTCCTCGCGCCAGCGGCCGAAGCGGCGGGGGCGACGGTCGCGCGGCCCGATGCCGTCGCGCCAGTGGTACCGATCGGCAAAGCAGCCCCCCGGCCAGCGGATGGCGATCGGTCCGAGCTGTCGCACTTGCTCGACCAAGCCGCGCCGGATGCCGTCGATATTGGGCACCTTCGACTCGGGCCCGACCCAGATGCCGTCGTAGATGACTCCGCCGATGTGCTCGGTGAACTGACTGTAAAGCTCCGGCCGGACGGTCGCAATCGGCTCGTCGAGCAGAATCGTGACGGCGTGATCGGCCAGAGCGGCTCGGCCGCCGCGACCACTGGTGGTTCTGGTCGAGGCCAACCCGGCCGCCAGAGCCGCGCTCGTGCCGGCCAGCGTGATTCGCCCCAGCGCTTTGCGCCGGTCGATTCGGTCGTCGCTCATGAGCTAACCTCCCCACAGAACAGCGCCTGCGGCCGCAGCCAAGGCGAAATTCCGGATCCCGAATTCCAGATGTTTTCGGCTGCCTCACCCTTAGTACTATCCCGCGCCAACTTGTTGCGAACAACTGCGCAGGGGCCTGTGTTGGAGTCCCGCCGTTAGCCGGTCCGCAAAATCGTACTTCAACAAGACCCGGACCGGCTAAAGCCGGGACCCCAAGTTGAATTCAAAATGAATACTCCTACAACTGTCCGATTGACAGGTCGGACGTCTCCGGTTATCTTTGACAACCGTCGTACTACGAATGTCGTATGTCTTCGGTCCACGTGCCATCGGACGGAATGCCGGCATGATCAAGACTAGCGATCGGCTCGAGGTTGCCCAGGCGCATTACCGCTCGTGCGGCCTCTGCGAGCACCGTTGCGGGGCCGATCGCCAGGCGGGAGAGCGGGGACCTTGCAAGGCGGGGACTGTGGCGCGGGTGTACAAGCACCGGCTCGAGTACGGTGAGGAGTGGGAATTGGTGCCGTCGCATTTGTTCTACCTGTCGGGATGCGATCTGAGATGCGCCTTCTGCGTGGCGGAGGCCAACGCGTTTGATCCGCGGCGGGGGCAGGTACTTTCGCGTGCGTTTTTCGCCGAGGCCGTCCGGTCGGGAATCGCGCAGGGGCGCGCACGCTCCAGTGGGTCGGCGGCGAGCCGACGATCCACTTACCAGCAATCCTGGATGCCATGACCGGCTGCGATGCGATTGCCGCCGGTCGTCTGGAAGTCTGACTTCCACGGCACGCCCGAAGCGTTTGCGCTGCTGGATGGGGTCGTCGACATCTACCTGGCCGATTTCAAGTTCGGCGATGACGCGTGCGCACAGCGGATCGCCGGGGTTTCCAGCTATCTCGCAGTGGTGACGCGCAACCTGATCACGGCTGCCAAACAGGGCGAGCTGATCGTCAGGCACTTGCTGCTGCCGGGGCACTTTGATTGTTGTTATCGCCCGATCGTCGGCTGGCTCAAGGCCCACCTTCCCGGAGTCAAATTCAGCATCCGCGACAGCTACCTGCCGCGCTGGCAGCCGGCCGTTACGCCGAGCTTGCCCGGCCGCTCTTGCCCGGCGAGGGAGACCGCGCCCGGGAACTGGCCCATGGCGCGGGCCTGGGAGTAATCGAATGATACCACGCAAGAGACAGCCGCCCGAACAGGTAGACGAATCGGCCGAGAGCGAGATCACGATCCAGGCCGACGGCCGGGTCTTCGCCTTCGGCATCACCGGGCCGTTGGCGGCGGTGCTGGCGACGTTACCCACCGCGGACGAGCGCATGAAGCGGCTGCTCGAGCGGATCAGCAAGTTGCACCTCACGTCGGGCAGCAGCCAATCATCCTGCGCCAAGGAGAGCCCATCATGTCCGAACCCCTGAAGATGAACGGTCAGCAGCAGCCGCCCAGCATGGACGGCCGCCGCGAAATAAAGCCCACGAGCGCTCCGCAGCGGGTGCAAGCGCAGGCGCCGGCGACCGCGACGCGGCCGCCCGATGAGCTCGAGGTTCTGATTCGCGCCCGCTACCCGATCATCTACGTGGTCACGTGGGAAGAAGAGCGGCTCGAGCAGCGGCTCTTCGAGATCGCCAAGAAGCGAAACAAGACGCTCCACATCTGGACGTGCAGCCAGGGAATGGTCCAGTTCGGCGCCGAGCCGCAGCGGGCCAAGACTGGGTCGGGCAGCACATGCGATCCGGTCGCGTGGGCTCGACGCCGTGCTCAACCACGTCGATCCGGCCATCTTCCTGTTCAAGGACCTTCACGATCATCTCGATGTGCGCATTTGTGCGGCCAACCTGCGCAACATCCGCCGGCTGCGCGACGTCGCCCACGCGCTGCGCGACACGTACAAGACGATCGTGCTCGTCTCGCCGTTCATGAAGATCCCGGTCGAGCTCTCCAAGGACGTCGCCGTGGTCGAATTCGGCACGCCGTCGGTCGACGACTTCAACGGGCTGCTCGACCGGATCATCGACGACGTCAAGGACCAGCCGCGGATCAGCATCAACCTCGACGACGAAGGCCGTGAAAAACTGGTTCACGCCGCGCGCGGGCTTGACGCTCAAGGAGGCCGAGAACGTCTTCGCCAAGACCCTGGTTTTGGACGGCAAGCTCGACGCCGACGACATCAGCGTCGTCTTCAGCGAGAAGCAGCAGATCATCCGCAAGAGCGGCACGCTCGAATACTACGAGACCCAGGAGCATTTCGCCGCGGTGGCGGGGCTCGAGAACCTCAAGGAATGGCTCAAGAAGCGGAGCGCGGCATTCAGCGAGCGGGCCGCGCAGTTCGGCCTGCCTGCGCCCAAGGGGGTGTTGCTTCTGGGCGTGCAGGGCTGCGGCAAGAGCCTCTGCGCCAAGGCGGCGTCGAGCCTGTGGAAGCTGCCGCTCTTGCGGTTCGACATCGGCCGGGTGTTCGGCAGCCTGGTCGGCTCGAGCGAGGAATCGATGCGGCGGGCGATCCAGACGGCCGAGAGCGTCGCGCCGGCGATCCTCTGGATCGACGAGATCGACAAGGCGTTCGCCGGCACGCAGGGCTCGGCCGGCAGCGACGGCGGGACCGCCTCGCGCGTCTTCGGCACGTTCCTGACCTGGCTCTCCGAGAAGACCGCGCCGGTGTTCGTCATCGCCACGGCCAACGACATCAGCCATCTTCCCCCCGAGCTGTTGCGCAAGGGCCGCGTCGACGAGATCTTCTTCGTCGACCTGCCCAACGAGGACGAGCGGCGCGAGATCTTCCGCATCCACCTCGACGAAGCGGAAACGCAACCCGGCGGAGTTTGACCTGGAGCCGCTCGCCGGAATGAGCGAGGGATTCAGCGGGGCCGAGATCGAGGAGGCGATCATCTCCGGGCTCTACGATGCGTTCAGCAACGGGCACCGACCTCGACACCGCGACGCTCCGCGCGGGGATCGCCGAGACGGTGCCGCTTTCCCGGACCATGAGCGAGGAGCTGAGCCGCCTGCGCAACTGGGCGCAGGGCCGCGCCCGGCCTTCAACCGGGCCGCTGCAGGCAGCCCGAGCTCGACACCGCCGAGACCCGGCGCAAGCTGGAGATCTAACCGAGGCCTCGCCGCGGGCGGGATTTTCCTCGCCGCAAGCCGAGCCTCCTTACCTGGGAGACCGCCCTATGAGCACTGTCCTTGTCGTGACCCCTCTCGTCGTGGCCTCCTGGCCGCTGATGTCGGCGGCGATCACCGCCGCGGTCGGCACCATGGGCTTCGCCGCCGCACAGAACAAGGGCCCGCGCGTTCGCCAGATCGCCGACTCGCCAAGACTCGCACCGAGATCGAGCTCGAGGACAGCGAGATCCTGGCCGGCAGCGCGGGCACCGGCGAGCAGATGGTCGTCGAGCGCGACGGCATCCGCGCCATTTTCAGCCGCGATGCGCGGGTGCGCTCAAGCTTTGCGTCGAAGGGACACGGCCATTCCAAGGCCGAGCTGAAGCGGATCGGCGAGGCGCTCGTCGGCCGCGTCACCCAGCAATACGCCTACCATCGCTCGATGAGCGAGCTCAAGGAACGGCGCATGACGATCATCGAGGAGCGCGTGGACGAGGACCAGGCGATTCATATCCGGGTGCGGACCGGTTGAGACGAATCAGGAGCTTGTTGAAGATGAATGACGAAGAGGTCGAGATCGAGATCACCGCCGACGGAAAGGTGGTGGTGCGCACCCTCGGAATCAAGGGACCGAAGTGTCTGGACGTCGCCGAGGCGATCGCCCAGATCATCGGCCGCGAGGAGTCGCGCCAGTTGACCGACGAGTATTACGAGGCCGTCATCCAGGTGCACTCGCTGTCGAGCAGCGGGTGCGCCGTTCCGGCGACTGAAGAGGGGACGTGCGTCTCTTCGTGGAAAAGTCGGCATTCGCTTCGCGAACGGCGACACTGAGAATGGGTTACGACGGGGCGGTTGAGCCATGCAATGCCCGAGCTGCCGGTTCGAGAACATACCGGGCCTGGATGCCTGCGGCCGGTGCGGAACGTTGCTCGCCGTGGGCACCGCCGTGATCGACGTCAGCCCGCCCCGTGCATCGCGAACCGCGAAGCGTCTGCGCAAGGTCGTCCCCCGGCGTTTCTTCTACCAGGCACGCGACGTGGCCGCCGATGCGCATCGAAGGCTCGCGGGCTCGGTCATCAACGATTCGCGAGTTCCTTTGCCCGAGCCGGGCGTCCTCTCACGCCTCATGGTGCCGGGCTGGGCTCACCTCTACGCGGGATTGCGGCTGCGTGGCACACATCTTCTTCTGGGCTTACGTGGCGCTGCTCGTGCTCGGCCTGTTAGCCTGGGGAACCGAGCTGGGGTCGCTCTTGCTCGGACTGGCCTTCAGCGTGCACGCCTCGTCGATTATCGACATTTTGCTGCGGCAGGGCACTGTCCGATTTCCGCGGATGATCGCGACGGCGGCCTTCGTCTTCGCGGGCCTGTCGATCTTGACGTACTATCCGGCCGGCCAGGTGCTCATGCGCGTTGCGGCACCCATCGAATACGGAACCGATGTTTTACCGTTCAAACGTCTCGACGTCGTGCTGGTCAATCACTGGGCGTTCGCATTGAGCGATCCCCACCGCGGCGACGTGGTGCTCTTCAATCCATCGTCGCTGACCCGCCGGAGCGAGGGACCTCAATTGGCCCACGTTCGGTTCGCATTCGAGGAAAACCAGGTCATCGATCGTCTGATCGGTCTGCCGGGCGACCAGGTGGTCTGGGACGGCGGCACGCTGAGCGTCAACGGCACGGCGGTCTCGCGGATGCCGCTGCGGCCCGAGCGATTGCCGAAACACCTCGAGATCAGCGTACCGAAGGACCGCTACTTGATCTTGCCGACGACCTCGATCGGCGCGGTCGATGCGGGAACCCCGGAAACATTCTGGAAGTCTGCGAGCTTGATCCCCAGGAACGACATCCTGGGCGGCGTTTACCTCCGGCTGTCGCCGATCAGCCGATTCTGGTTCATCCACTGATTTCAGTGACTGCGTCCGTTGAGCGCGGAGGCGTAACTTGGCAAGGTTCGAGCGTCTAGAATTCGACCACGAACTTCAGGAGGGGCTTCCGGGACCAGATCCGGCCGGCAACGAGCCGGAGGCGAACCGGGACCAACTCGTGTGGATGCACAAAGCCGACGAGCATCGCCGCCGCGGGCTGCACGAGAACGCATTGCGGTATTACTCTCGCGCGCTCGAGCTTGACAAATCGCTGACGGCCGGGTGGCTCGGGCAAGTGCAGATGTTGGTACATCTGGGCGAATACCCCGAGGCCGAGCTGTGGGCGCGGAAGTCGCTCGAGATCTTCAAGGGCCACGGCGATTTGATGGCCGCGCGGCGCAGGCGCTGGCGCGGATCGGCGATCGGACGCAGGCGATGGAGCTCGCCGACGCGGCCTTTCGCCAGGAAGGAAGCTCGGCTTATCGCTGGATGGTGCGGGGCGAGCTACTGGTCATGGCCCGCGACGACGTCGACCGCCACTGCTTCGACAAGGCCGTCGGCGTTGACCGCGACTGGCTCGTTCCCCTCGAGATCCGCACTCATTTACTTGCATCACGAGCAGCCGAGCAAGGGACTGTTGCGGGCTCGCCAGGCCGTCGAGATGTCGCCCCAGAACTTCTACGCCTGGTTCGTGGAGGGCCAGTGTGAGCAGGCCCTTGGGTTCGATCGCCCGGCGGAAGAGAGCTACCGCCGGGTTCTCGAGCTGTCGCCGCGTCACGTCGACGCCAACCGCAAGCTCGCCGAGATCGCCAACCAGGGGTGGTCGCTCTCGAAGGGCCTGCGCCGGCTGATCGGTCGCACCTGATCGGGTCCGGTTGATCGACACTCTTACCGAGATCACTCGAAACGGAGCTGCACTTGATGACCTGGACGCTCGACAAGATTTTGAAGGGAGTGCGCAAGCTAGGCGCGAGCGACGTTCACCTGATCCGCGGCATCGCACCGGCGTTGCGCATCAACGGCGAGATCCGGCTGGGCGACGGTGAAGCACTCGACGAATCGACCCTCCGCGACATGATTGACGGGATCTTGAACGAGAAGCACCGAGAGGTCTTCGCGCGCGATTGGCAGCTCTGTTTCTCGCAACACTGGGACGGGGTCGGGCGGTTCCGCGCGAGCGTGTACCGGCACGCCGGAATACCCGAGATGGCGATCCGCCTCTGTGAGACCGCGGTTCGCCAGCGGGCGGAGCTCGGGCTGCCCGCGGTCGTCGACGAGCTGGCACGGCTGCCCAACGGGCTGATCCTGGTCACCGGTGCAACGGGCAACGGCAAGACGACGACGCTCAACTACATCGTCGACCTGATCAACCGCAGCCGCCGGGCCAAGATCGTCACGATCGAGGACCCCGTGGAATATGTTCACCAGAATCAAAGCAGCATCGTGGTACAGCAGGAGGTTTACACCGACGTTCCGTCGTTCCACCAGGCGCTGACGCACGTGCTGCGGCAAGACCCCGACGTGGTCGTGATCGGCGAGATGCGCGACCTGGAGACCGTCGCGACCGCCCTTTCGGCCGCCGAGACCGGCCACCTCGTGCTGGCGACGTTGCACACGCCCGACGCGGTCCAGTCGATCCAGCGCATCTTCAGCGTGTTCCCCCACGAACAGCAAAACAACATCATGTTCCAGCTTGCCAATACCATTCAGGCCGTGCTGGCCCAGCGCCTGCTTCGCCGCGCCGACGGGAAGGGCCAGATTCTCGCCGCCGAAGTTTGCATCGCGACGCCGGCCGTGCGGAAGCGCATCCGTGAGGGAGAGCCTCATCTGCTCTTCAGCGAGATGCAGATGGGACGAAAGCACCAGATGCAGACCCTGGACGGATCGCTCCTGGAGCTGTATCAGCGGGGCGAAATCACCTACGACGTGGCCATCTCGAACGCCCGCGAGCCCGAGGCGTTCCGCCAGCGCTCCACGGGCGCGACGCGGCCAAACTAACCGAGGCTCTACGCGAGCCAATCTACAGAGCGTTGCATAAAGAAGGTAACTCCCAGAGGCGGGCAGAGACGCCCGCCCCACTGAAAGCTCCTCGGATTCCACCAGTGGGGCGGGCCTTCGTGCCCGCCGATTTTGGCCAAGGGTTACCTTCTTTATGCAACGCTCAGTAGATCACCCGTTAAAGCTCATCAGGAGAAAAGCGCCGCTTCGATCGCGAGGCCGGGCCCGAACGCGAGCGCGACACAGGGCCGCGGCGCTCCCCGGCGCCGCAGCCGGTCCAGGATGAAAAGAATCGTGGGCGACGACATGTTGCCGTGATCGCTCAGGACGGAGCGGGAAGCCTCGACGGCTCGCTCGTCCAGTCCGAGCGGTCCCATGACGGACTCCAAGACTCTCGGCCCTCCCGGATGAATGGCCCATGTGGCGACGTCTTCGATTGCGAGGTCGCGAGAATCGAGCCAGTCGCGCAGCCACGGCTTCAGATGCTCGGCGATCAAGTGAGTGATCCGCTTCGACAGGTGCATCTGGAAACCGTGATCGCCGATTTTCCAGCCCATCGCATCCTCGGTGTCGGGGATCAGGCACGATCCACTCCCGCTGAGTTTCCAGGCCTCCGACGGACGAATGGGGTCCGGGACAGCTCCCACGAGCGCCGCAGCCCCGTCACCAAAGAGTGCGTTGGCCACGGATCGGCTGGAATCCCAGCCGAACTGAAAATGCAGGCTGCACAACTCGGCCGCACAGAGAAGGACGCGGCCAGCGGGCTGGCTCTCAGCGAAAGCCCGCGCTACCTTCAACCCGTTGATCGCCCCGTGGCAGCCCATGAAGCCCACGTGAGTCCGCTGAACGGTCGGGGCCAGCGGCAGTCCTGTGATCAGTCCGATATCGAACCCCGGAGCCACGAATCCCGTGCAGGAGACCGTCACCAGATGTGTGATTTCATCGGGATGGGTGTCAGCCGCCGCCAAGGCTTTCCTGGTTGCCTCGATTGCCAGTGGCCTGACCTGCTCTTCGTAGATCTCCATCCTCAACTGCGTAGTCGGCCCTTGTTCCGAACGCTCCCAGACTCCCAGGTCGCCGAAAGCTGCGCAATCCGGAAAGATGCCGGCATTTTATCCCGGTAAGCTGATACAGCTCAGTCAACCAGTTTTCTTGATCTTCAGAAAGGCCGATGAGGCGGCTAGAAAGCTCGGCCGCCTCGGCCTGCGAAACTTGGCTCGCTGGGAGAGCGGTGCCAAGACCGAGAACCTCCATGCTCATGGACTCTATTGCCTCCAGCCGCACCCTCTGATTGTGAGGAGCCGAGCTTTCGTCTGTGAGATTTCCTGTCGGACGGAACAATTCATCGGGCTCAGGGGCAGGAGATTGACCCGCGAGTCGATGGTGTTGGGGCATTTCCGAGGTGATTGTCGCTAAACGTCGTGCGCATTACCAGCCACTCGTCCTGCTGGGAGTGAAATGATGCATCGGGAAACGGTTCGCGGCCCCGTCGCCGCAGTGGGATTTCGCGCCGCCAAGATCATGTCTTTTTGCTCGAGATCGGCGTCGATCGCCTCGTGCTCTTCATGCTTGAGCGCCCGCCGCGAGCGGCATCGACTCATTGGACGGCGAGCACGGCCGGAGAAGCGATTATCCCGATGCCGGCGCGATGCCGTCGGGCGTTACCAGAAAGGGGCGGGGGGTAATGGGATAGCCCGACGTGCGATGATCCTTGCCCAACTGGCGCCCGATTCGCTGCTTGATGCGGCGGCGGTTGGAGTAGACCACGAGGGTATCTCGGTCGGGGATGCCGGCCAGGAATGGGCTCCCGAGCGGGCCGCGGAACAGCCGGTGCAGGTCGGGATGGAGAAGCCGGCTCGACGCCAGCCCGTCGCTGGTGGCGATCACGATCACGCGCCCTCCGTCCGGCTGCCGCGACCCTTCCAGCTTGGCGGGCCAGGCAAGCCGGCACAGGTTGGCGATTGCCACTTGGTGGATGGCCTGAGCGTCAGTCTGCCAGCGGTCCACGTCCGCGGTGGTCACGAAGCGGAAAATGTCTTTGGTCCGGAGGGCGTAACAGATCACAACGTCGGGGAGCCAGTCCGTCACGAGCGAATAGCGGGTGGCGCGATCGGAATCGAGGTACTCGCGAGGCTTCAAGAGGGGGAGCAGGCGAGTTTGTGCATCTTCCCAGGATTCTTCACCCAGCGGGAGATCCACGGATTGGCCCAGGCCCTGCACGAAATGCTGGATGATCTGGTCCCGACGGGCAGGTGCCGCGCGAACCTCCCGATAGAGGTTGCTCATAAAGACGACGCGGTTGTGCCCGCGGATCCCCTTCTCGTCGAGCTGGAAGTCTTGCTCGGGATGCCGTTGCCGCAACAGCTCCAGCACCTCGTTCGTCAGTTTTCGCAAGGCCAGTTCTTCGTCGCGCGTGATCACTAGAGTGGAGAGCAAGTGCTCAAAGCTCGGGTTCCAGATATGGCGCTCCCCTATCGGGACCTGGCTGCTGGCGAAGAGCACCACGTCACCGCCCGCGAGCAGCCAGTAATGGCCTCCTTCGCCTTCCTTGCACATATCGGCCTTGACGCCATAATGCCTCAGCGTCGTGTCGCGGCGGACGTCGGAACCCTGGAAATGCGGAAGCGCCTGCTCGAGGAGCTTGGGAAGCTCGTCGGCGAGCCGGTCCGTGTCCACGCTGAGCGGCATGATGGAAATCCACAGCCCGACGTCGTTGCGGTCATGCGGACCGAAGCCACAGGAGCGCGCCTCGTCTTGTTGGACTTGGTCCCAGTAGGCCGGGTACTCAAGCCGGTAGACTCCCGCGGGATGGACGAATTTCTTCCAAGGGGTCGGAAACATGAGCATCCGTAGGAGAAGGAAGAGCGAACATTCGTCGCTAACTCATACGGGGAAACGGTTTTCCCCGAGATGCCGGAGACAGGACTTGAACCTGCACGAGCATGGTTAGCTCACCAGCCCCTCAAGCTGGCGCGTCTGCCAATTCCGCCACTCCGGCTCAGGAAAGTCGCCTCGGAACTGAATTCAATAATGGGTAGGGCAACGGCGCAATGTCAAGATATCCGTGTAGGCCAGGCAGCCGCGAACCGCCGGGCCAGGCTCGAAGAATTTGCGTCAGGGCGAAATGCGAGTGCGAGATTGGGGTAGTTCGGGTTCTTACCGTCCAGGAAGGCGGCCCAGCCGGACCGAGACAGTCGCGTGCCGTCGGTGTCGTTCATCGACCAGTAGAACAGCTCCAGGGCTCCGCGCTCGTCAGGATCTGGCCGGAATCGCTTGACGAGCGTGTGTCTCGTTTGTATTATTGGATTAATACAAGAAGCCAAGCTCTTGCTCGCGATCACCGGCCCTATTCTGGAATTGATGACGTGCAGATTCACATTTCGCCAAGTGACGGCGTGCCAATCTATCTGCAGATCGTGAACCAGGTGAAGCATCTTGTTTCATCGGGCCGGCTTGTGCGTGGGGAAGAGCTGCCCCCGATACGTGTGCTGGCCGAGCGGCTCCTGGTCAACCCCAACACGGTTGCGCGCGCCTATCGCGAGCTGGAAGCGCTGGGCGTGGTGGAGAAGCACAGGACTGCCGGTACCTACGTGTCGGGAGCGGGCTCGCCGCTGCGCGCCGGGAACGGGTAAAGATCCTGACCGAGCGTATCGACGCTCTGGTGGCCGAGGCTCGCCAGTTGGGAATCGAGCTGGATGATGTCGTTGCGCTCTTGCGGCGCAGGGATCAAGCGATGCCATCTATGGGAGGTGAAAGGTCATGATCGCAGAAGCGAATGAAGTTGTGGTGCAAGTTGCAGGCCTGTCGCGCTCTTTTGGGCGGACCGTCGCCCTTGATGGGGTCGACCTGAAAGTAAAAAGGGGGGCCGTCTTCGGGCTGGTGGGCGAGAACGGGGCCGGAAAGACGACGCTGATCAAGCACGTACTTGGTCTCTTGAAAGCGCAGCGCGGCAGCGTGCGCGTCTTTGGCCTCGATCCGGTGCGCGATCCCGTCGGCGTTCTGGCGAAAGTCGGGTATTTGAGCGAGGACCGTGACCTGCCGGACTGGATGCGCATCGATGAGCTCCTGCGGTATTTGCGGGCGTTCTACCCGACGTGGGACGACACATTCGCCGAGGAGCTTCGCCAGCAGTTTGACCTCGATCCCCGAGCCCGGATCAAGACGCTCTCGCAGGGCCAGCGCGCTCGCACCGGACTGTTGGCGGGGCTCGCATATCGCCCTGAGCTCCTGGTCCTCGATGAGCCCTCGACCGGTCTCGACCCGATTGTCAGGCGCGAGATCCTGGCGGCGATCATCCGGACTATTGCCGAGGAGGGCCGTACGGTACTTTTTTCATCGCACCTGCTCGACGAAGTCGAGCGCGTGGCGGACCACGTTGCGCTCATCGATCGCGGCCGCATCGTTCTTTGCGATCCGCTCGATACGATCAAGGCGACTTTTCAGCGGCTGACGCTGCGGTTTGATGAGCCGCAAGTGCGCCCGCCGGTGTTTGTCGGTGCCGCTGGATGGGAAGGCTCCGGCCACGAGTGGACCACCGTCTGCCAGGGCTCGATGGAAGACCTCTACGGCAAAGCTGCCGGCATCGGTGCTCGAATCGTTGACCAGCACACGCCGTCACTCGACGACATCTTCGTTGCTCGGGTCGGGTCGCGTCAGGTTCTCACGACGGAAGGATAAGGTCATGCGCACGCCCGCGCTCGCCATCGGCTACGCGCAATGGTGCCGGCATCGGCGAAGCTTCATTGCTGCAATCGTTATCTTCTTGATGACTGCCGCCGTTTGTCCGATCGTCTTCTCTGGGGCGCGAGGTCTATCTGTCGGGATCCTGGTGGCGGCGAGCTCGATCCCACTCTCGTTCGCAATTGGGCTTTTGCTTAACGCGCTTCTCGTCGTGGAAGAGACCGGCAATTTCTCATCGGGTTACGCCAAGGCGATGTTGACTCTCCCCGTCCGCGCCCGTACGCTCGCCATCTGGCCGATGGTTTACGGATCGTTGACCGCGGGTCTCCTGTGGCTCGCGACGGCGTTCGTGGTCTACTGGCCGCTCGGCTTTCGCCCGCCACTGGCGTTGCCGGCTCTGGGGCTCGCCGCCTTCATGGCTTCGGTTCAAGCCATTGCCTGGCTGCCTCTGGCCAAAGGCTGGCTCCGCGAGCTCGTTATCGTGACGATCTTGTTTGCTCTGGTGTCCCTCCCGGTCGTGCTGTTCGTGACGGTCGAGAATTCGCGCGGCCTGATCGGAACCCTGCTTGCCGGCTACATCCTGGCTGCGTTCGGCGTCGGATACTGCGCGGTCGCCAGCATTCGCCGCGGAGAAGTCTGGCCGCTCGGGCCGTCGTTACGCTGGAAGGCAAGTCGAGCGGTCCGCGCGAAGTCCGCTCGGGCGCGGCGGCCGTTCAAGTCGGCGGCCCAGGCGCAGTTCTGGTACGAGTGGAACTGCCACGGCTGGATTTACCCGGCTTACATGGGCCTGATCTACTTCCTCGTCTTGGGGCTGATGGTCTGGAGAGAGCGCGATCGCGGGAATGTTCCTCTTTGGCTGGGTGTTCTCCCTGCTAATCAGCTTGCCCGTGATCATCGCGGCTGCGACCGGACCGACTCTAGGGCGCACCAGGCCATTCTGGATCAAGGACAGCGGCTCGATCACGTTCCTGGCGACGCGACCAGTAACAAGCAGCGGCCTGGTGGCACCCAAATTTCAGATGGCCTTCGTGAGCGCGCTCTTGACCTGGACAATCGTTCTCATCAGCCTGGGCTTCTGGATTCTCGTCTCGGGCAACCTGGACAACGCGCGAGAGCTGACACGGATCGTAGTCGCGCAGCTCGCAGGTTGGAGAGGTCTCGCAATCGTGGCTGCGACTTTTATTTTGCTGCCCGCGATGACGTGGCGACAGCTCAGCGATTCCTTTCCATTCGTACTGACAGGTCGGCGCTGGATTCTCGAGGGCTCGGTTTTGGCGGGCGTGATGCTCGTCTCGGGATTGGCCCTAGGAGGGGTCTGGCTTTTTCGTCATCCGGAGGACATGGCGCTAGTTCTCGCCGCCACGCCTTGGTTTGCGGCTGGCCTGGGCTTGCTCAAGGTGGCGCTGGCTACAGGAACCTTCCACTTGGCCTTGCGTCGGGGACTGGTGAGTTGGCAGGCGGTCGGTTGCAGTCTGGTAACCTGGCTGATCTTGTCGGCCGCGGGGATGGTCGTTGCGAGCCTGGTGCTGCCGTCCAACGCAGTGGCTGTCTTCTCGCCTGTCCTTTTCATTACCATTGCCGTATTCATGCCGATTTCGCGGTTTCCGCTGTCGATTCTGGCCGTGGAATGGAATCGCCATCGATAGGCCACCGACTCGTCAAAACAGACTCACTCGACCAGGTTGGCCTCTGGGCTTCAAGAGGGCAGGACGGATCGATAATGTAGAGGGGGTGTGATGGCTAGGGCGAGCCAAGATTCGCCAACGACATCGACGTGGTAGTTGCCCTGGGGCTCGATCAGGCTGAGGCATTCTGCAAGTCGTTCCTAGACCGAGTATTACTGCTATCAGAACTCTCCCATCATTAAAACCTGGTGACCGCGCCCGGCTGTTGTTTGCCATCGCGTCGTTGGTCTCTTTGCTGAGAAGCCCGGGAGCCTCCGTCGCCGCCGCTCGCCCCAACATCCTGGTCATCATCACCGACGATCAGGGTTACGGCGACCTCGGTGTTCACGACAACCCCAAGATCAAGACGCCGAATCTCGACCAGTTTGCGCGCCAGAGCGTTCGCCTCAAGTCGTTTTACGTGTCGCCTGTCTGTGCACCGACCCGCGCCAGCCTCTTGACGGGGCGTTACAACTATCGCACGGGCGTGGTCGATACCTACCAGGGGCGAGCCATGATGCACCCGGACGAGGTAACGCTCGCCGAGATGCTCGGGAGAGCCGGTTATCGAACGGGTATTTTCGGTAAGTGGCACCTCGGCGACAACGCACCGTTGCGCGCCATCGATCAAGGGTTCCAGGAGTCCCTTGTCATCAAAGGGGGCGGGATCGGTCAACCGTCAGACCCTCCTGGCGGCAGCAGTTATCTTGATCCGGTGCTCCAACACAATGGGAAGGAGGAGCGGCACAAGGGTTACTGCAGCGACATCTTTGCCCAGTCTGCGATCGATTTTTTGAGCAAGCCCGGCGAGCAACCGTTTTTCGCGTACCTGGCGTTCAATTGCCCGCACGACCCGTTGCAGGCGCCCGAGCCGGATCTCGCTGCCTACCGCAAAATGAATCTCACGCTGAGCCAGTTTCCCCAGCTCGGGCAACCGATCCCGCCCTCGTTCGCGGCGCCCCAGGAAATGGTGGCGCGGGTTTACGCGATGGTCAGCAATATCGACGCCAACGTGGGCCGCGTGCTCAAGGCCCTGGACGATCTTGGCAAATCGTCGAACACGATCGTCGTATTTCTCACCGATAATGGGCCTGCCTTCGTGCGGTTCAACGACGGATTGCGGGGCTGGAAAGGAAGCGTCTACGACGGCGGGATTCGCGTGCCATGTTACATCCGCTGGCCAGGGCAGTTTCCAGCCGGGCACGCGGTCGACCGGATCGCGGCCCATATCGATCTGGTACCAACCTTGCTGGACGCTTGTGGCCTGGCTACGCCGACTGGGGTCAACCTGGATGGTCGCAGCTTGTTACTGCTCTTGCGAGGCTTTTCCGCTGCCGGCTGGCACGATCGGACGCTCTATTTCCAGTGGCACCGCGGCGACCGGCCCGACCCAGGCCGGGCGTTCGCCGCGCGGTCGCAGAAGTACAAGCTGCTTCGTCCCGAGCCGCCTCCCGGAGTGCGCAAGGCTCCGCCGCTGGAGCTCTATGACATGGACCACGACCCCTACGAGCTTCATACCATCGCCGCCAAGCATCCCGAGGTCGTCAAACGGATGTACGAGGGTTATCTCGCCTGGTTTCACGATGTCGCGTTGACCCGCGGCTTTGATTCAGTTCGCATCGAGCTGGGCGGCCCGCGCGAAAACCCGACGATTCTGACTCGCCAGGACTGGCGCGGCCCGCGCGCCAGTACGGGGGTCAATGATCTGGGCTACTGGGAGATCGAGCTGCCGCGAGCCGGGCGTTTCGACATCAAGCTCGACCTTCAGCCGCGCCGATTTCCAACCGAAGCGCATTTCGTGGTTGGGGGCGTCAAGCTCAAACAGCCTCTAGCCGCAGGTGTGACCGACTGCTGGTTTCGATCTGTCGCGCTTCCGCAGGGCCCGGCTCGTCTCGAAGCCTGGGTCGAGGGGAACGGAGCATCAGCAGGCGTCTGGCGCGTAACCGCGCTGCGCATCGATGAGAGCCGCTAGATTCTTTCGTCCCATCGAAGCCCAAGCTAAACCGCAGATGCGGCGCGGGCACGAACCGCGAATTCAGCGCTGGGCCCTGGAGAATGGTACAAGCATCGATCATCCGCGTACCGTAAAGAGTCGGGTGACGGCTGGTGCTTGGGCTCGGCGGGCTCGGCAGTATCGACCTTGAGAAGCGCCGACAGAATCTTGCCGGCCCAGCGGTACACGTTGTTCTCCTCGACGGCGGTCCGCATGCGTTGCATGCGCCGCTTGCGATCGGCGGGTTTCATGATAAGAGCCTGATGCATCGCCTCCGCGAGCTCGTCGACCGCGAAGGGGTTAAAGAGCACGGCATCCGACAGCTCCAGGACCGAGCCCGCGAATTGACTCAGAAGCAACACGCCGTCTTCGTCAAACCGGCTGGATACGAATTCCTTGGCCACCAGGTTCATGCCGTCGTGAAGCGAGCTGACCACGCAAAAATCGGCCATGCGATGGAGGGCCATCATCTCGATCGGGGAGAAATGGCGCTTGAAATAGAGTACGGGCCGCCAGCTCGCGGTGCTCCACTTCCGATTGAGCTCCTCGACCAGGCGATCGATCTCGTCGTCCAGGTGCTGGTAAGCCGGAATATGGGCCCGGCTGGGAACGCCGACCTGAAGGAACGTCAAGTGTCCGCGGTACTGCGGCCAGCGCTCGAAGACGCGATCGAGGGCGCGGAGGCGCTCCGGGATCCCCTTGGTGTAGTCGATCCGCTCGATGCCGACTCCGAGCAGATTGCCCCGCAACCGCATCTGGTCCTTCCGATCATCCATCTCGGCGGCAACCTCGGGGGAAGTCGCCATCGCGGTGTGCCGCTCGAAATCGATGCTGATCGGAAAGGGGCGAACCTGGGTCATCTTGTTTCCCCGGACGATCTCGGCCTGCTCGTGGTTGACCTTGGCCTCGATCGTACGATCGACCGTTTCGATGAAGTTCTGACAGTGGTAACGCAGGTGGAAGCCCAGGAGGTCGTTACCCAGAAGGCCGTCGAGCAGCTCTTGCTTCCAGGGGAAGACGCGGAACGTCTCGCGGTTCGGCCAGGGGATGTGCCAGAACTGAGCGACGATCAAGCTGGGGTTGCGGTCCTTCAGGTAGCGCGGCAGAAGTCCGAAATGGTAGTCCTGAATGAAGACGAAAGTCGGTCGATCCCCGGCCTCCTCGAGCACCGCGTCGCCAAAGAGCGCGTTGACCTCGCGGTAAAGCTCCCAGTGCCGCGGCTCGAAGATGGGCCGGGTGAAAGTCACGTGGCACAGCGGCCACAGCCCCTCATTGGCCAGCCCGTGATAGTATCCGTCCTCCTGCTCCTTCGTCAGCCAGACGCGGCGCAATGTGTAGGCTGGGTCTTCGGGAGGAACACGAACGTGGTCTTGCGCGTTGACGAGCTCTCGGTCCGCATCACCCGAGCCGTGGCCGATCCACACGCCGCCTGAGGCCCGCATCACCGGATCGAGCGCCGCGGCCAGCCCGCTTGCGGGCCGGATGCACTCGACGTTGGCACCACCGTTTACGTACCGGTGCACATAAGGCTCCCGGTTGGCGACGACGATGATCTGATAATCGGTCAGTTTCGTCTCGATCAGATTGTGCAGCGAAGATCTGTTCCACATATCACACCTCTTGTGTAAAGAGCACCAATTGTGAGTGTGCTAGGATCACTTCACAGTTACACAGTCGAGTGACTTAAGGCATGGATTGACCTTCGGCCTCACCTTCGTTGGAGTTGGTCGGCGGACGGGGTTGCAGGCAGGTCGAAATGCTCTACGATCCCACTGCGGGCTCGTGACGGTGAGGCCTTTGTTGCCCTAAGATTGATTTGCATCGTGCGGGGAACCGGATGAGGCATCCTGGCGCGGAAGACTTCGGCCCAAGCGCTGACGTCTGTTCCTCAGTTCTTGCAAACCCGATACCAAAACCCGCGACGACGCGGAAATGGGAGAGCATGGTTGTGTGGCGTTTCGACGATCCCGATGCGCTGGGACGTGCGATCTCGGCGCGGTGGCTATGCCGTATTGACGAGGTCTTCGACGCCCTCACAGGGCAGCTCGACTTCCGGTGCCGGCGCCTGAACGAGCAGGAGCTTCAGTGCCGGGGGTGCGACGAGGGTTGTGACCATCACCATGAGAGTCACCGCACCGAAGAGGCCGGCGTCGAATACGCCGGAAGCCAGCCCCATCTGGGCGAAGATCAGCCCGACCTCGCCGCGCGGGACCATCCCCACTCCGACGACCGTCTTGTTACCCCGGAACCAGAAGGGCGCGTAGCCCGCCAGCAACTTTCCGAGCACTCCGACGACGATCAACATGCCGCCTACCAGGAGCGCGAACCGGCTGGCGCGATCGAGTGGGTTGAGCGCGGCACAGTCGACCGAAGCTCCGACCGCGACGAAAAAAAGAGGGACGAAGAAATGGCCAATGGCCGTGATGCCGTGCTCGATCTCCCGGGCCTGCGGCGCCCTGGCGACCAGCAGGCCGGCCGCGAACGCGCCGATGATGAGCGCCGAGCCGCAAAGATCGGCGAGCGAGGCCAGACCAAACGCCGAGATCAACGCCAGCGTCGTCGGCGTTCCCGGCAGGTCGAGATGGTCGGCAACGCGGAAAAGACGCGGAACTACAATCATGCCGACCAGAACCGTCGCGACGAGAAACCCGATCGCCGTCGCCGATGTGACACCGATTCCTCGCAGCGTGACGTCCCGTCCCTGGGCAAGGCCGGTCACCACGGAGAGAACCATCAGACCCAGGATGTCGTCAATCACGGCCGCTCCCAGGACGATCTGGCCTTCGAGGTCGTGCAGCCGCCCCAAGTCGGAAAGGACGCGGGCCGTGATCCCGACGCTGGTCGCCGTCAATGTCGCACCCGCCATGATCGAGATGATGTTCGTCAGACCAAGCAACCGGCAGGCGAAGTATCCCAGCGCAAAGGGCAGCACCACCCCCACGACTGCAACAACCAGCGAGGTCGCGCCGACCTTGAAGAGCCGGCCGAGGTCCGTTTCGAGCCCAATGGCGAAGAGCAGGATCACGACGCCGACCTCGGAGAGCAGATGAACCGTCTCGTTGCCCGCATCGACCAGCCCAAGAACCGACCGGCCGACGATCACGCCGCCGATGAGCTCCCCGATCACCGCCGGCTGCCCCAGCCGCTGGGCCAGGTAGCCGCCGGCCTTGGCCACGCCTAGCATCGCCACCAACATCGCCAGTAAATGTGCTGCCGTTAAATGTTCCATGATGCATGATGTCATGGCAACCGGACTTGTCCGGAGGCGCGGGGAAGGGATAAGATTGGTTGACTCTTGATTAAGCGTTACGGGGTTGTGTCTGCGGGATGCCGGCACTCCTTGATCGAAACTGATTCACACAGGGACGAGCGACGATCTTATCCATGAAGAGACGCGACGACATTCGAAATGTAGCCATCATCGCCCATGTCGACCACGGCAAGACGACTCTGGTCGACGCCATGCTGCGCCAGAGCGGTCAATACCGCGCCTCGCAGCTTCAGGGCGAGCGCATCCTCGATTCCAACGAGCTGGAGCGCGAGCGAGGCATCACCATTCTGGCCAAGAACATCGCCATCAAGTACGGCGAAATCAAGATCAACCTCATCGACACCCCGGGGCACGCCGACTTTGGCGGCGAAGTCGAGCGCACGCTTCAGATGGCTGACGGGGCCCTGGTTCTGGTGGACGCCTTCGAAGGGCCGATGCCGCAGACCAAGTTCGTCCTCCGCAAGGCGTTCGCCTGTCGCATCCGGCCGATTGTCGTGATCAACAAGATCGACCGGCCCGATGCGCGGCCAACAGAAGTACTCAACGAGATATTCGACACCTTCGCGGAACAGGGGGCAAGTGAAGAACAGCTCGATTTTCCCTATATTTTCGCATCGGGCAAGGCCGGCTTCGCTTCGCACGATCCCCATGCCCAAGAGGGCGACGTCAAGCCGCTCTTTGACATGATCGTCTCGCACGTGCCCGGGCCGAGCGTGGATCCCGATAGTCCGTTCCGCATGCTTTGCACGACTCTCGACTTCTCCGAGTACGTGGGACGGATCGCCATCGGCCGGATCGTTGCCGGACGGGTCACCCGCGGCCAGAAGGCCGTGCTGATCAAGGCCGGCGGCGTGATCCGGACCGGATCGATCGATAGCGTGCTGGAATTCGACAAGCTCGGCCGTCTTGAGGTCCAGTCCGCCCTCGCCGGCGATATCGTGGCGATCGTGGGCCTCGCGACGGTCGATATCGGCGATACCATCGCCGACCCCGACCATCCCGTTGCTCTCCCTCGAATCGAGGTCGACGAGCCAACTTTGTCGATGCTCTTCACGGTCAACGATTCGCCGCTGGCCGGCGAGGGCCAGTACCTTACCTCGCGCCACATCCAGGAGCGGCTCGAGCGCGAGCTCGAGTCGAACGTGGCGCTCCGCGTGGAACCCACCGACGAACGCGACTCATTCAAGGTCTCGGGCCGAGGTCTCCTGCACCTCTCGGTCCTGATCGAAACCATGCGGCGCCAGGGGTACGAGCTGGCCGTCGGCAAGCCGGAGGTCATCTTCCGGACCACTCTGGGCGAGATCTGCGAACCGTATGAATTCCTGGTCGTCGACGTCCCCCACGCCTACATCGGGCCGGTAATCGAGCTCTCCGGCTCGCGGCGCGGCGAGATGACCAAGATGGACGTCAAGGGGGCCTACGCCCATCTCGAATTCCTGATCCCGGCGCGGGGCTTGATCGGCCTGCGCAACCGGCTCATGAGCGCCACCCAGGGCGAGGCGATCATGCATCACAATTTCCACGACTATCGCCCGAGCAAAGGAGACGTTCCTCGCCGGCCCAACGGTGTCATGGTCAGCCTGGTCAGAGGTCAAGCGGTCGCTTATGCCCTCGACAACCTCCAGCAGCGCGGCACGATGTTTGTCGAGCCCGGCGACCTAGTGTATGAGGGGATGATCATCGGCGAAAACGCCCGCGGTGAGGACATGACCGTCAATCCGTGCAAGGAGAAGAAGCTGACGAACGTCCGCGCCGCCGGCTCGGACAAGAACATTCTGCTCAAGACTCCTCGCGAGCTCACGCTCGAGCTGGCCCTCGAATACATCGAAGACGACGAGCTGGTGGAGGTCACTCCCTCGAAGATCCGGCTGCGCAAGAAGGTCTTGAGCGACGAGAGCCGCAAGCGCACGGAGCGCAGCGGGGGGAAAAAAGTCGGCGTGTGAGAGGGGCACTCAGCACTTGCGCGCGTAGAGCCCGCTCCGCCCGGCGATCCCCAGATGCGCGCATCGCGCCCAGATATTTGCGAGAAAGAATCTAAGTGGCGTGCGCGGCGAACCAATCCTCCGCGAGAATGGCGAAGAGGTCGGCATCGTGCCAGCGCCCGTCGCGCCAGAACTTGCTCCGCGCGATCCCTTCATGGCGGTAGCCGCATTTCTCGTAGACTCGCTTCATCGCCGGGTTCATGGTATGCCCTTCGATCCGATGGAGATTGAGCTCGCCGAAGGCGAATTTGGTCCGCACGCGCACCGCGTCGCTGGCGTAGCCGCGGCCCCACGCCGAGCGCTCGCCGAGAACGAGCCCTCCCGTCGCCCAGCGATTCCGCCAACTGATCTCGTGCAGACCGATGAACCCGATATGACGCTCGGCATCATCGAGGATCGCCCAGTGGAAACCCGTGTCGCGCTCCGATTCGGCACGCTCGAAGAACAGCTCTTCCTGGCGGCGCGAGATGCCGAGATTGAGCTTGAGCGTCGCGGTGATCTCCGGGTCGTTGAGCCAGGTGAGCGCGCTCTCGAGATGAAGTGCCCGGTCGAGCGGGACCAGCCGGACGTGCTGGCCCTTCAGTCCCGCGATTGCCATGGAAGCCTCCTCGGTCTCGTACACCTGTGCGATCCGGTCCGCAGTTGTGTTCAGTTGCTCGGATACTTCCCGTGCTGTTTCAGCCATTCCGTGAGCGTCCTCATCCGCGCTCGGTACTGGTAAGGCGGCTCGAAGGGCAAGGGACTTGCATCCTTGGCGGCGGCGACGACGTCGGCGGATTCCTTGGGCAGCCCGTTGTCGCCATAGTGGCTGACCGTCTCGCCGCTGTATCCCGCCTTGATCGCCAGGACGGAATAGTTGCGACTGTTGATGAAGAGGTACGCCAGGGTCCGGTCATAGGGGTCGAGCGTGGGACAGCGGAGCAACTCGACCTCCGTGGCCGCCGCGAACGCCCCTTGCGCGAAGGCGGTTGCCTCGGGCCCGAATGGTTCGTCGTAGGGTATGCTGTGTTCCAGCCGGCGCGTCTCCGGAGTGTCGATTCCCAGGATGCGCACGACCTCATCGTTCGACTTTTCCTTATCCCAGTGAATGATGACGGTGTCGCCGTCTTCCACCACGATCGCCGCCGGATCGACACGCAGCCGCTGACTGTGCGGACGAGGCTGCGGTTTCGGTGCCGGCCGTTCTCCCTGCACTCGCGCTCCCGGCGCGCTCGGGGCCTGGGCCTGCGCCATCACCAAAGGAACCAGAGCCAGGCCAACGAACGTCCAGCCGAATTTGCGGGCATCAACACGCATACAATCCTCCAGGCGGCTCATGTTGCCGCGGCATTGATGAAAGTGGACACTTGCCAATCTTGAGAGGTTCGTTCTGATTCTACGAGAGACGCGATTTGACGAAATCCAGCCCGTCCCGGCACAGCCCCATGGGGTCGGGAAACAGGTCCCGCCAAACCTTCGTGGCCGCGGCCAGGGCCGGCAGCGCCCGTCCGAATGCCTCGATCGTCAGGTAGCCATCGTAACCAGCATGTTTGAGCCCGCTGAAGAAGTCGTTCCAGTGAACCTGGCCGGTTCCCGGTATGCCGCGATCGTTTTCCGAGACGTGCACGTGAATCGTCTCGGAGGCGCACGACGCGATCGCCCTGGCCTGGCTCTTCTCCTCGATGTGGGCGTGGAAGCTGTCGTACATCATCTTGCAGTAGGGGTGGTCAACCGCCTTGACGAACCGGCTCGTCTGGGCGGCCGTCGTGAGGAAGTAGATCTCGAACCGATTGAGATATTCCACGGCCAGACGGATGCCTCGCGTCTGGGCCTTCTCGGCGGCGCGCCTTAACGTCTCGACGCCGTACTGGAATTCATCGCCGGTCGGCCCCTCGCCCGAGAAGACGCCGATGGCCGAATGGATCGGACCGCAGAGGATCGTGCAGCCGAAGGCCTGGCCGCATTCCATCACGCGATCGAGGTGGGCCACCGCGGCGTCGCGGATCTTCCGATCCGGAGAAATCGGGTTCGTCTCGGCCCCCATGACGGTCACGGCCGTCGCACCCAGGCCCAGGCCCTTGATCCGCTTTCCCAGCCGCTCAAACGGCTTCAAATCCGACGTGTCGAAGATCGGAACTTCGACGGCGTCGAACCCGAGGGCCTTCACTTGATCGAGGATCGCATCGTGTTGTTCGGTCACATGGGTGGTCCACAGGAGCAGGTTCATGCCGGTTTTCATGGATCGTCGTCTCTTGCTGATGGTTCACTTGCGGAGGAAATCACTGCGGTAGTAAAGCGAAATCATGTAAAGCCCCGTGCACGCCCAGACCAGGCCGAGAAGCAGCCCCACCTGTTCCTGCCACGACAGCCGGATCCGTCGCCTGCGCGAGCGCCTCAGGTATCCCCCGGCCAAAAGGGCGATCGTGACGTACAGGGCCATTGCCGGAGTGCCATGATAGTAGCAGGCGGCCATGCCCTTGAGCGAGCCCTCGACCGTCCGGCGGTAGATCATGGGCGGCCAGAGCAGCCAGGTCGCCGTGCCCTGGATGAACCAGAGCAGCCGCCCGGCCTGCCAGATCCGACCGCGGGCTGTCCACAACAAGAGCGGTACGCCGACTAACGACATGCCGCCCACTGCGTAAATGAGCAAGAGCACGATGGGCTGGTCCCACGTTCCCCAGGCCATGTCGTTGGCGGCAGGCGAATTGGGAGGGAGCATCTCCCTGAGATCGGGCAGCGCCATCCATAGGCCGAGCGCCGCCCCGGCGATCAGGACCATGAGCGAGCCCAGGTTCATTCGTGATTCACGGCGTCGCTGGCGAGGTCCCTGGTTCATCGCACAGCACTCCTGTCGATCGATCGGTCTGCGCACTCATTGGCCTGTGTGTTGCTGGGGGCAATGACCCAGGAATGCTACACCAAAACCACCGACTCCCACTTGCTCCCTTCGGCCGAATCGAGCACGGCGTCGCAGACGGCCTGGGTGGCCAGGGCGTCGCGAAACGTCGGGGCCGTCGGCTGTCCCTTGGCCAGATTCTCGAGGAAATCGGCGACTTGATGCACAAACGTGTGTTCATAGCCGATCTGGCAGCCGGGCACCCACCAGTGCTTCATGTAGGGCATGTCGCCGTCGCTCACGTGTATCGACCGCCAGCCGCGAACGATCGATTCGTCGCGATGGTCGAAATAGGAGAGCCGGTGCAGGTCGTGCAGGTCCCATTTGAGCGACGCGTTCGCGCCGTTTACCTCGAAGGTGTAAAGCGCCTTGTGCCCGCGGGCGTAACGCGTCGACTCAAAAAGACCCAGCGAGCCATTCTCGAATCGGCAGAGAAATGCACAGGCGTCGTCGATGCCCACCGGTTCTACGTTGCCCGTCAGATTGTGCTTGCGCTCCTTGACGAAGGTCTCGGTCATCGCGCAGACGGACGTGATCGAGCCGTTGAGCCAGAGCGCGGTGTCGATGCAATGGGCGAGCAAATCGCCGGTGACGCCCGAGCCAGCCGCGGCCACGTCGAGCCGCCAGAGCGCCGTGCCCCCCTGGGGCAGGTCGGCCGAGATCGTCCAGTCCTGGAGGAAGTTGGCCCGGTAATGGAAGATTTTGCCCAGCCGGCCCGAGTCGATGAGCTCTTTGGCCAGGGTTACAGCGGGAACGCGGCGATAGTTGTACCAGACCGTATTGGGAACGCCGGCCTTTTCGACCGCGTCGACCATCGCCTGGCCTTCGACCATGTTCATCGCCAGGGGCTTCTCGCACAGGACCATCTTGCCGGCAGCCGCCGCGGCCCTGGCGATCTCGGCGTGCGTGTTGTTGGGAGTGCAGATGTCGATCGCGTCGATATCCTTGCGCTCGACCAGCTTGCGCCAGTCGGTTTCGATCGATTCATAACCCCACCGCTCGGCGTATTCCTGGGCGCCTTGGGCGGTACGCCCGCAGACCGCCTTGAGCACGGGGCGGTACGCGACGTCAAAAAAATCGTTGACCCGCTTGTAGGCGTTGGAATGCGTCCGGCCCATGAAGCCGTAGCCGACGATGCCGATATTGAGAGGTGTTTTGGCCGCCATGTTCTTCGATTCTCCGGGGTTCATTCTGGAGCGGGTTCCGGCCCGTTCGACGGGCCACCTGCGTTTGCCGGTGTGCGGAGCCCGGCTGCAAACAGTAATTCATTGGCCCAGCGGGCATTTTCCGCGTTGAGCGGGGGGACTGGCTCCCGAGTGTAGTCGATTCGAAGCGGATAGGCACCCCCGTGATAAACGCGCGTCACGGCCGCTTGCAGATCGAGCACGACGTCGGGTTCGCCGGGCTTGAGTGGTATTCTGACGCGCGGCAGGCGAGACGCGAGGGTGATCGGGAAAAACTCGTAATTCAGGCTACCGGCGCGGATGACGTTGACCACGTAGCCGTTCGACTGGATCTCGTCCAGAACGGCCTTCGGCAACCGAACCAGAGGTTCGCCGGTACGGAGCAGGTCAACCTCGACCTGGTTCACACGCTGGCGCCTTAGCTCCTTGCGCTTGCGGAGGTAGAGTGACCGCCCTTTTCCGTGAGCCTTGTCACTGGGATTGACGAATTCGATACCGGTGACGAGCTTACGCGTTCCTGTCTCATGGATCTGCAAATAGTCCTCGCGTACTTCGACTTCGTCGAACTCCAGAAGCACGGGTTCATCGGCGCTCAGCATCGTGCGCGAAGATGCTTCGTGCTTCGGCGGCATCTGCGCACGTAGCAGCGCCACGTCGAGATAGACAAGGCGCTCGGGCTGCTCCAGCCAGACGCGACTTTCGATCGACACATAGTATCCCTGGCCATTGAGCAGAGGCTGAAGTTGGTCTGACGTTGCGGTAATGAAGCGGTGGTGCGCATCGCGCCAGAGCCCCGGGTCTTCGAGGTACGGATCCATTCCGGGAAACGGGCTCGGCACAGACGGTGCTCCCCTCTTGCGTGATCGGCCCCTGGTCTCTCAGTTCTATTGTGCGCACATACTGGGTCTGCACGCGACCCATCCGTTGGCTTCGCAGACAGGGGATCATCACGCGGAGCGTGATGACTCCTCATCCGACCCATCCATGGGCGTCGCGGACCTTGATCATCGCCGCCAGGATGTCGCGCCAGGTCGTTGGGTTCATCATTACCGCGTTGGGGAACATGCAGCCGTCCCAGCAGATGTGGCGGATCGCCTTGGTGAGCTTGCCATGCTCGTCCCGCAGCCAGAAGCCCGCGTGATGGGTGATGTCGAGCTTGCCGTTGGGGTCGGTCGCCAGACAATGCCGACCGGTGTGCTCGTGGGTTCCCGAGCCAAAGACCGTCGCGTCATTCTGGGCGACATGGAAGTCGATCGTCCAGGGCCGCAGTGCCGCCGTCAGCCTCTTGAGGGCCGCGTCGAGGGTTGCGCCGTCGTTCCAGTCGAAGTCCTTGGGCAGGATGCGATCCTCGGGGGCGTTCTCGCCGAGCGTGTAGAGCAGCGTGTGAGCCATGTCGGCCTGGAAGCCCAGAGTCTCGGGCTCGCCGACGCGCTCGAGCAGGTCAATCATCGTGCGCCAGGAATGCATGCCCCCCCAGCAGATCTCGCCCTCGGCGGCCAGACGCTCGCCGTGGTCGCGGGCAATCGCCGCGGCCTGCTTGAACGTCCCAGCGATCGTTTTCTGGTTGGCCTCGGGGTCCTGGGCCCAGTCGCTGACCGAGCAGGCCGAATCGATGCGGACAATACCGTGCGGCCGGATTCCCAGCTCACGGAGCTTCCTGGCGATCCGGCAGGCCTTGCGCACGGCCGTGAGAAAATGAGCTCGCTTCTCCTCGTCTCCCATCGCCGAGCCGTCAAACCAGATCGGCGCCGTCACCGTTCCCACCACGAACCCCTTGGAAGCGATCTTGTTGGCCAACTGCTTGAGGTCGGAATCGCTGATATCGATGTTGATGTGCGGGTCGTAGAGAAACAGATCGACGCCCTCGAACTTGACTCCGTTGACCTCGGCGCCGGCCGTCAGGTCGAGCATCGTGTCGAGGTCGATGTATGGCTCGGCGCCCGGGCTTCCCTTGCCGACCAAGCCGGGCCACATGGCATTGTGAAGCTTTGGGAAGGTGTTGGTATGGGTAGCGTTCATCGTAAGCCCTTCTACGAAAGAGAGAATGACAGACGATCATTCAACTGCCGGAATGAACCATTACGCCATGCCGGCCTCGTCATCCACTAATCCAGCGCGGCTGTAGACGGCTGCCCGCCAGAAGGCGGCGCACGATCTCGGCCACATCGAGAGCCCGCGGGGCCACCACGAACCCGAGCTCGGGCGCAACGACCGTGGAGTAAGTCTGCTTGTATCCGTCGCGGTCCGTCGCGACTAGATCGCCCACGAAATACACGTCGCCGGTGCCGTCCTGATGCTCGATGCAGAGTGTGTCATGAATCGCCTCGAACGGCAAGGACGAAACCGGCTCGAGCTCCGGTTTGAGGCTGGCGCGCAGCTCGTCCGATACCCCGGCGCCGAACTTGCGCTCGGTCGACCACGGGAAGTTTGATTCGCGCGTCTCGGCTGCACGATATTCCATGAGCGGCCTCCTCATTGGCGGGGCACGATCACTTCGCGCACCCAGGCCGGCAGTCGTTTGTGCCAGGCCCCCGCGCCCAGTTGATCGGCCAACCGCATCTGCCCGACGACGTCGGGCGCGGTGAGAACCGGGAACGCGAGGCCCCGCTGGGATTGTTTGTATCTCCCGCTCTGGCGCCGCAGCCAGAAGCCAAACTCCTCGGCGATCGGGTCGTACCGCCAGACTTCGGGAACCCGCAGGCGGCCCCAAACGCGCATCGCATCGTCGGCCGAATGGCTGACTTCAACCTCGATCGCAAGGTCCGGAGGCGGCTGGACTTCCAAGTTGACGTCGAGCGCTCCCATCATCAGCTCGGCGTGTGTCGCGAAGTAGAAAGTCTTGTCTCCCTCGGCACCAGACTTTTTCTTCCGGCGGCGGTACGTGGTAGAACCCGCGTCCTCCCACGGGATGTCGAGCCCATCCGCCAGTGCGACGACCATCTGGCTCAATCGTTCCCCATACCACTCGTGTCTGCGCGACCTGGTCACGAGCGTCAACCTCCCTTCGCAGTAGATCATCCGGGGATTCTTCCGCTCGCCGATCGAATCGTTGAGAGCGACATAGGCATCCCAACTGACGCCTTCGATCACCATGAGCGGCTCGGCTGATTCGGATTGCAGCGGCGGCGACGTCACTGACATGGCTGATCCTCACTTTTTGCCCTTCAGATGGTCGCCCACCTTGGGCAGATCCGAGTGCGTGTCGGGCCCGAAGTAGCGGAGGCTCACAAAGGGCTCGCTGCCGGTATTCTTGAAGGTCACGCCCTCGCCGGCCCGCTTGGCGGCCACGAAGACCTCGTCCTGCGTAACCTCGCCAAAGCGGATGAAATTGGGGCTGTCGACCGCCAGCTTGCCGATTGTGCCGCTTCCCTGGACCACGATCAGGCCGTAGGCACCGGAGTCTTTGATGGTTGCCGAGGCGCCGGGCTCGACCGTCAGCTCGCAGGCGCTGAAGAGCTGCTTGCCGTTGACGGTGCCGTAGACTATCCACTTGTCGACGTGACCCGATTTCGAGCCGCCCGAGCGCACCAGAGGCTCGAGGTAGTTGTGCTTCTTGAATTCCGGGTCGACGTTCTTCTCCCAGTCGAGCTGGTCGACGAGATAATCAAGGTCTTGGTGATGCGCCTCGGGAACGTCCTTGACCAGAAGCTCCCACGGCACGCGCCGGCCCTCGACCATCGACTGGTACATGCCAAAGACATCCGAGCCCCATTGCGGTTCGTAAGTGACCAGAGAGCCGGGTGCGTGCAGCACGCACGGGGGCACGAGCCAGCCGGTTGCCGGCTTGAGGCGATAGGCCTTGGAAAGATCGAGGATCCCATTGTCTCCCTGGTTCCAGCGCTCCAGGCAGCCGTGGATGTCGGCCTTGGAAGTGCCGGGCTCGAGCCCGAAGAAGGTGAACGGGAAGTTGTTGCCCGTCCAGTTGAGCTGGGGCGGGAAGTAATAGCTTTCGGGCTTCCCCTCGCGGCCGAGCTTGGCGGCCTGCTGCTGGTTCTGGTGCATGTGATGCGGGATCGGGCCCAGGTTGTCGAAGAACTTGCTGTAGACCGGCCAGCGCTTGTACGTGTTCCAGAGCGAGGCTCCGATCATCTCGGTGCCGAAATGCTCGATGGCGTCCTTGAGCGTGAATTTGTCGCCGTTGGAGACGACATAGCTCAGCCCCTCGTCCGGCGGCGCGCCTTCATTGGCGGCCGCGGTCGTCGAGGCAAACCACCGCTCGTCGATGCCGCCGCGATGGGTCCCCAGCGCATAGAGGTCTTCACGGGCCAATTTGAGCCGGCCGCCCGGCATCAAGAACGACCGCGGCACCCAGGTCGGTGCCAGCCGGAGGATCCCTTCACCCGCATCCAGTGCCGCGCGCACCCGCGCATTGACGTTTTTGTCGCTCATCGGAATCCCTCTTTGATCAATTGCCTCGCTTCATGGCACGGCAGAGCCAGATCGGCTTGCCGGCCGAAGAGCGGTCCTCTGTCGTCACGACCCTCACACGCTGACTGATCTCATGCCACCGCTCCCGTGCGGCGATTGTCTCGTTCTAAAGCCAGCACACCCGCGACGCAAGCCACGACCGACGCCGAACTTCGACTTGCGCTGCCACTTCCTCCATTTTGACCAGCCGGGCACGTTCGCGAAACCCCCGCCTGGCAACCAAGCACGGCAGGCGCGGTTTTCTTGTGGTCGGTTTATTCCTCGTTTTCGGCCTCCTGTACCACCTGTCCTCCTTGAGGATCGGGTGCAGCGGCATGTGAAGATAGGCAAGCGGAGTTCGTCCCGTGTCCGATGCGGGTGGGCAGGAGCACTCGATCAAGACAGAACACCAGTCCACAAGGAGGACAGGAGGTGCAAGAGTGAAAAAGGCGCGGATGCGGGAGCCTGGGGCCGACCGCCAAGTGAAGGCTCTGTCCGACTTTGTCGTCTGAGCGACGTGTCCGTCGGGTAAGGCAATTCCTGCCGGTCGCCTACGGCTCGGCCGTTAGCCAGCCAAAGCAAGGCACGCTCGCGGTCGAATCTGCCAGCAACCGACAACTGACAAAGGACAAAGGACAACGGATAACGGACAAAAAAACAATTTCTTGTCAGATTTCCCCCTCCACACGCGGGATAATCACCGGAGGGTATCCGGTTCACGATCTGGGGAAGAGGGGCATGGCATGCCGGGTAATTCGAAGACGACACTTTCTTCATTAACCGGCGACGCGATCCTCGTCGCGGCCTTCGAGCGGCTGCGGGCTCGACTGGTGGCCATGATCCTGCGCCGGGTGAGCTCCAAGATGGCCGCCCGGATCGATCCGGAAGGGGTGGTTCAGGATGCGTACGTCCGTGCCCGGCCGCGCTGGCAGGCGCTTGCTCCCCAGCCCACGGACGTGGATTCCTGGGTCTACGGCCAGGTGCTTGACCGGCTGAGGGAAGTCATCCGCGGCGCGATGGGCCCGGAGCACGACGTCGATCGGGAAATCGGCGGGGGCGAGGGATCGGCGGCGGGCCTGGCCGATCATCTGGTCGATTCCCACACCGGCCCCGCGACGAGCGTCTCGCGGGCCGAGCGCCGCGAGGTGGTTCGCGCTGCCCTCGAGAAGCTGGACCCCCTCGACCGCGAGATCCTTGCGTTGCGTTACTTCGACAGCTTGAGCTTCGCCCAGATCGGTGCGATCCTGAACCTGAAGGAAAACACCGCCAACGCGCGCGCCGTCCGCGCAGCCGTGAGATTTCGCCGATTGATCCCGCGCGCCTTCCGTCCTCCTGGAGCAAGCCGGTCATGAATCACCCACGATGACACTCGTAACGAGGATCGGCGAAAAAAATAATTTCTTGTCAGATTTTCCGGTCGCCATGCGGGATAATCCCCGGAGGCGTGCCGGCGATTGACCCCGCCCGCCTTTCGTCCTCCGGGAACAAGCCAGTCATGACCACCGCATTGAGCAACTCAGACAGCTCCGTTCCGGAACTGCTCGCGCACTTCGAGCAGGAATTACTCGCGGCCGCTGACCCGCACGTCGTGCTGGCGCGATTTCAGTTGCTTCACCCGGAGATGGCCGAAACCTTCCGCGAGCTGGCCGAAGCGGTCCACCTGCTCCAGCAAACCCCGTGGCGGCCCGTGGCAGAATACGCCTCGGCACCGGGCGAATCCGCCACCCCGGCGCGGTTCGGTCCCTACCGGGTCATCCGGGCGGTCGGCCGGGGCGGCATGGGCGAAGTGTATGAGGCGGTCGAGGAGCCGCTAGCGCGTCGCGTCGCGGTCAAGACGATCCGCCGCAGCCAATCGACCGGCGCGACGACAATGCTCCGTTTCGATCGCGAGCGGCGGACTCTCGCCCGATTGCACCACACCAACATCGTGCCGATCTTCGCCACCGGCTGCGAGGGCGACTTGCTCTACTTCGCCATGCCCTATCTCTCCGGCGCGTCGCTCGGCCAGGTAATCAAGACGGCCCTCTCACACGGATCGTCGGGCTCGGGCCTGTCGAATTCATCGTTCGAGCAACTGTTGCAAGAAGCCCATTCGCGTAGCCAGTCGGCTTCCGAAAAAACCGAGCCGCCCGCCGCTGCGGCACCGCAACCCGCCGCACCCGGCGAGGGCCAACCCGCGGATGCAGGCTCGCCGGGCCGCGCCGCATCCTCGGCTTCCACTGGGGTAAACGGTGTGCCGGTGTTGTCAAAGGTGTACATTCGCACGGCCGTGGCGGTGATGGCCGCCGTGGCGGAGGGGGTGCATCACGCCCACGAAGCGGGGGTCATTCACCGCGATTTGAAGCCGTCGAACATCATGGTCAAAACGAGTGGTCATGCCTGGGTTCTCGACTTCGGCCTGGCCTCGCTCAAAAAGGCTGCGCAGCAAGACGTGGCGGCGCCCTTGGCCTTCGCGATCACGGCGGAACCCGATGCCAGCCTGACCGCCGGTCCGATCGGCACTCCACCCTACATGGCCCCCGAGCAGCACAAGGATGGCGCGCAAGCCGACGCGCGCACCGACGTCTGGGGCCTGGGTGTGACCCTGTACGAGCTCTTGACGCTCCAGCGAGCCTTTGCAAGCGGCCGGTCCGTGCTCGAAGACGAGCCGAAATCGTCGCGGCAGCTCAATCCACACCTCGACCGCGACCTGGAGGCGGTCGTGCTCAAGGCTCTGCGCAAGGACCCCGTGCGCCGCTATGCGACCGCCGGCGCACTGGCCGATGATCTGAATCGCTGGCTGCGGCACGAGCCGGTTTCGGTCTGGCCGACCCATCGCCTCGCGCGGCCGTCTTGGCGAGTCTGGCTGTGGTCGAAGCGGAACAAAGGGTGGGCCGCGGCCATCGGGCTGGTCGTGCTCGGTTCACTTGTCCTGGGATTCTACGTGAACGAAGAGCGCGAGCACGCGCTGGAGCGCGAGCAGGCCACCCGGCGACGTCTGGAACTTCTGGATGTTCAGCGCCTCCAGTTCGGCGACCACAAGCAGGGCTGGTCGCGGACCATCTGGGACCGCCTCGCCCTGATGGAACGCAAGCCCGAGGAGCGGCCCGCGCTTCAGGCGCAGGCCGTGGCGACCCTGTCCGGGCTCGACGCCCGGCCCGAAAAGGAGTTCCCGATCTATGCCCAGGCGCTGATATTCGCGCCCGATGGACGGCTCAGGATGGGCAACACGGGCCAGGGCTCGAAGCTCTGGGACCCGGAGACCGGTCGCCTGGACACGCGAACCCTTGAAGTGGACGGTCCGCTGGCGGTTCGGCAGGACGGCACGGCCTGGCAACTGGGGCCGACCTACACCGAGCCGGACCGACCGGGCCGGATTCCCCTGGATCCCAGGCCGAATCCCGGCTTCCCCCTGCGCCTGCTCGATGTGGACAGGCAGGCCATCACCCGGACCTTCGACGACCCGATTGAGGGTGGCTCACGGCTGCTGGCCTGGGCTCTCGCACCGCAGGCTTCGCACGCGGCCGCGGAAGTGGTCGACCACGAAGGAAGGCAGCACCTCCTGATCTGGGACGCGGGAACGGGGCGGCTGCTCCAGCGCATCGCCTGTCGGAACTCGCCCAAATCCCCCGCACTGCCCGGACCGGGCCTGGCGTTCGCGCCTGACTCGACCCTGCTCGCGTCTTGGGACGGCTCCGGTCGGATCGACCTCTGGAGCGTTCCCCGCGGTCTGTCCGTCGCGAACTTCATGGCGCGGAACCCCGTGAACTGCGTTGCCTTCGGCCCGAATCACTGGCTTCGCGAGACTGCCCGGACGGCGGCGGATCGCTGGATGTTGGCCGCGGGGGACACCGACGGCTCCATCACGCTCTGGAGCCCTGGTATTCAGGGAACCTGGGGGATCCTCCGCGCTCGGTCCTCCAACGTCCTGAGCCTGGCCTTCAACCCCGATGGGACGTTGCTGGCCACCGCGGGGCGGGCCCCTGGACTTCAGCTCTGGGACGTTGCCGCAGGAAGACGCATGGTCGAGTTGACTACTTGGGATTACGTAACGGTGCTAGCCTTCAGTCCCGACGGCTTGCGGCTGGCGAGTAGCCGTTTTGATCCGTTCACGAGCCCACCGAGCGCCCGCGCGGGGACGCAGGTCTTCCAGCTCCAAACGGCACGGGGTATCCGGCAGTTGCACGGACTGCCGGGGGCGGTCGTGAAGGCCGTGTTCTCTCGCGACGGGCTGCGGGTGGCCGCGCTGTCGTGGGACTGGTGGGCGGGGGTCTGGGCGCGTGACACGGGCCGGTTGCTCCGTCTCTGTCCCGTGCCGCGCGGTCAGTTCGCCGACAGCGCCGACCTGGTCCTAAGCCCGGACGGCCGCCGCTTGGCGGTCTCGGCCGGGAACACCGCCACGCTTTGGGACCTGGAGACGGGCTTGGTGCGGCGATGGACCCTGCCCTGGGCCCTGAACGAGGCCTTGGCCTTCGTGGGCCCGGACCGGCTGTCGCTGGTGCGCACGGAGGTCCGCGACGGTTCGCGGCCCCCGGACTCCGAAGCGCCGCCGACGGAGTACCCCCGTGTCTGCGTGCTCCGCGACCTCCTTGGCCCGACGCCGGAAAAGCCGTTGAAGGTGATCGACGATTTTAACTGGCGTGTCGAGGACACGGAAGCGGCTCCGGACGGTTCGTGCTTCGTCGTCGATGGGATCAATGGGCCTGGGACGCCGAACCTCCGCCGACTGGTCCGGGCATACGACGCCGATGGGAAGTTCCTGACCGAGTTCTCGACGCATCGGCCGGCCGGTGACCGTTCAGGCGCTCTCCGCTTCGACCCGACGGGGAAGCTCCTCGTACTGGAACTGGCGCCAAATGGCAGGCGCCCGGTTCTGCTGGAGATGCCTTCGGGCCGGTTCCTCGGCGCGGTTTCTGTCGCTGCGCGGAGTCAGCCCGGGGGCTCGACGCTTTGCCGTGGTAGACGACCGCACGCTAATCCTTCATCTCCACGACCACGCTGGGACCCGCTTGGTCGAGCAACTCTCCGACGCCGGCGGTTTCTTCACTACACCCTTCAGTCCCGACCTCGACGGCCGCTTCATGCTCTGGGGGAATCCATCCGGATTGGTCAGCGTGGCTGACCTGGTCGAGGTCCAGCGCCGGCTGGCCGAGATCGGCCTGGGCTGGTGAACACCGCCGCGAAGCGGGCGTGCGTTTGAGTGATGGAAATCCAACCCGCCGTCAACTTGGTAGCTGGGCCATCGAGACCGGTTCGGGTATCATATCCGTATATCCGGTAGACCCTGAGACAGGAAGGACGGCAATGGTTATCACTCTCGACCCCGAACTGGAGGTCGCGTTAAGCGAACTGGCCCGCCGGCAGGGGATCGCTCCGGAAGCGTTGGCCCTCAATGCCCTGCGGGAGCGATTCCTCGCCAGCGCCGCTTTGCAGCCGCGGGATGAGTGGGAGCGAGGTCTACTCGCGGCGGCGCGGGATTGTGGCGTGTCCCTTCCCGACTCAGCCCTGAGCAGCGAAGCGCTGTACGATTAGTGGCCTATCTCAGCAAGCTGGTCCATGATGCCCGCCTCGTTGAAGTCTGCCACGTGCATGGGGTGACGCACATCCTCACGTTTAACGTTTCCCACTTCGTGCGGATGGCGGGTTTTGGTCCAGGCCTTGTTGTGGTTGATCCAGCGAGCGTCTGAGGGCGACGCCAAACCAGTCGTTGCAGCAGACTGGGCCTTCATAATGGCTTACCTGGGATTCGGCCATTCCAGCCGGCCCCGCTGCTGAACTGTTTCGTTCGTGCCCCGGCAGTGGGCCGAGCCCGACGCCGGAAGATTCCGCTGTATTCCTAGCTCGCGGCTGCAAATTACCAGGGAAGCGTGCCTCTCTCGTGCCGCTCGGTCCCGCTTCGCTTGGCTCCGTAACGCTCTGCCCGTGTCGGCTCCGTGGGACCGCGCCTGGTTCGACGTCAACTCCGCTCGCCCCCTGATCAACTTCGGCGGCGCGAAGCGCGCGAGTACGTCCTCGCAGTGGCCAAGCAGACGACTTCTTCGACAGATACTAGTCAGATTCCGCGCCGTTCTCGCGGGAAGACACCTGAGGAGGTTTCTGGGATCGACCCCCTACATCGCCGGTCACGGCGTGGACGGTGTTTCCCGACCTGGTAGGAGTCGATCCTGCTTGCTGTGTCGTCGCTTTCCTTCGGGCACGATTCAATTCTCATGATCATGAGGAGGTTTCACATGTTTTCCCCATCGCGACCACTGACCCGGCGGATCGTTAGGAGGACCATGGCGCAGGCGCGCCGGAAGCCTCTGTTGGAGGTGCTGGAAGCCAGGACGCTGCTAAGCGGGGGGTTCTCGGACAGCTTCGAGGGGTCTACCCTCAACCCGTTCTGGACCGAATTCACCCAATCTGGCTCGATCACCCTATCTACTGCAGAAGCACACAGCGGGTCGCAGTCGGCCATGTTCAGCAGCACAGCCAATGGCTCTACAACAATAGAGAGTCTTTCCCATAACTTCTCCGTACCAACTTATGGAACGGCGTCCGTCTGGATCTATGATACCGGTGCGGGTGTGTCTTCAAGCAATTATATTTACTTTCAAGTTGGTAATACAAATCTTAACTTCAGCGCCTATCTTACGACGTTCGACTACGGATTTCAGGGGGGTGGCCCGGGACGCGGTGACCAGTACGACTACCAAGATTCTCTAACTATGAGCAACGTGGCGGCCACCGGTATCACGAGAACGCTAGCCTGGCATGAGTATGAGATCATCGACACACCACAAGCGTTGTCGATCGTGCTAGACGGTACGACAGTATATACGACGGCGGGTGGAACGCCTTTCGATTCGGTCACTCTTGAGATGTTCGCCCCAGGCTTTAGGCCGTCTTGGACTTCCTATTACGACGACTTCGAGTTCGTCCCGGACTTCGTGGTCACCTCGCTCGCCGATTCCGGTCCTGGCTCCTTGCGTGACGTGATCGACGAGGTGAACACCGACCCGATCGCGAACGGCGCCGACCAGATTACGTTCGCACCTGGCATTTCCGGGGGAACGATCGCACCTCAATCGCCACTTCCACCGATCACCCGCAACCAGGTCACCGTCGTCGGTCCGATCACGCTGGACGGCACCTCGGCGGGGGGAGACGGACTCGACATTTCTGGCAACCAAGACAGCGTTCAGAACGTGACAGTCGAGAGTTTTAGCGGGAACGGCGTCTCCATCACCGGCAACAACGATTCGGTCACGGGAAGCCAGATCACCGGCGACCAAAACGGAATCGTCGTCTCCGCAGGTGCTACGGGCAACACAATCGGCGGCACGGTCAGCGGCACACAAAACACGATCGCGAATAACTTCGGCGCTGGAGTTCATCTGCAAGGCGCCGAGCAGACGGTGGTGCAGGGAAACTGGATCGGGACCGATTCGTCGGGTGACACCGGTCTCGGCAACAGCGGGGACGGTATCGACGTCTTCAATGGCGCCACCGCGAACACGATCGGCGGGACGGTCTTAGGAGCGGGCAACACGATCGCCAACAACCACGGCAATGGTGTGACGATTGGGAGTAGCCCGACCGACGCTTCGGCCGGTGACTCGGTTCTTGAGAATGCGATATACGGCAACGCCAAGATCGGAATCGACCTCGGAGACGACGGCGTCACGCTCAACGATTCCAAGGGCCACTCCGGTCCGAACCTCTTCCAGGATTTTCCGCTATTGGCCAGCGCGTTCTCCGTTAACGGGACGACTTTGATCGCGGGTTCGCTGTCCGCAGATCCCAACACCATGTACCGGGTTGAATTCTACGGCGACCCGAACGAGGATCCGTCCGGTCACGGCCAGGGCCAGACCTTCCTCGGTTTCGCCAACGTAACGACCGGCACGAACGGTGTCGCGTCCTTCACCGACGATGTTGCCGTCGCCGTGCCCGTCGGCCAGTTCGTTAGCGCGACTGCCACTGATCCAGACAACGATACCTCGGAGTTCTCCGCAGACGTCCCCGTCCAATCCGGCTACCTGGTTACGAACACCAATGACAGCGGCTCCGGCTCGCTTCGCCAGGCGATCCTGAGCGCGGATGCGAACGACTCGGTCGCGAACACGATCGTCTTCAATATCCCCGAGACCGATCCTGGCTACGCCAACGGCGTCTTCACGATCCAGCCCCTGAGCCAGTTGCCCGTTCTCGGCCAGAACATCACCATCGACGGCACGACGCAGACCGCCTTCACCGGCAATACCAACCCTTATGGTCCCGTGATCGTCCTCAATGGTGCGAAGCAGCCAACGGGGGACGGCCTCGAGCTGGACGACGACAACACGGTCGAGGGGCTTGTGATCGACGGGTTCGCTGGTGGGGGGATCAGCTTGTCGTGGGCTTTCTCCAGCGGCGGTGTTTCGAACAACAACCGGATTCTCAACAATTACATCGGCACCGACGCAACCGGGACAAGTGCCGTTCCCAACAACTTCGGCATCGGGATCGTCGGCTACGGCTCTCCCTCGGAGCAATCGGCCAACAACGTGATCCAGGGTAACCTGATCTCCGGTAACCTCTCGTTCGGTATCGGGCTAGGCGACACCACGGTGACGCAGATTACGGACAACCTCATTGGCACTGACCGCACGGGCGCCTCCAATCTTGGCAACGGCGCCGAAGGAATCAGCCTCGGCAATGCGGGCTGCCCTTCGAACACGATCATCGGGAACACGATCGCTTTCAACAAGGGCGACGGCATCGTCGATGCCCCGGACTATCGCTACAGCGTGGCTTATACGCCGCAGGGACACCAGGGAAACGCCTTCCTGCAGAACTCGATTTTCTCGAATGGCATGCTAGGCATTGATCTGGTCGCACCCGGGACGGGTGGCAATGTGCAAGCGCCATGGGGCGTCCCTTTGCAGAACACGCCCGGCGGCCCGCACCAGGGGGCGAACCTGCTCCAGAACTACCCCGTGCTCAACACGGCCATCTCGACCGCGTCCAGTACGGTCATCACCGGCTCGCTGAACAGCACGCCCAGCGAGACCTTCCATCTCGAGTTCTTCGCCAGCCCCACGGCCAATGCCTCGGGATACGGCGAGGGCAAAACCTACCTCGGCGATACTTTGGTGACAACCGACGCGGCCGGCAACGCGTCGTTCACCGTGACGGTGCCCGTGGGAAATCTCGTGGGCCAGGTGCTCAGCTCCACCGCCACCGATGCAGGCAACAATACGTCGGAGTTTTCCAAGGACATCTACATCCAATCCGGCTACCTGGTGACGAACACCAATGACAGCGGTCCCGGCTCGCTGCGCCAGGCGATCGCCTACGCCGAATTGCTTTCAGGCAACGAGACCGTCATGTTCGACCCAACCGTCTTCAGCACCCCGCAGACGATCACCTTGACCTCGGGCCAGCTCAATCTGACGGATGCCACCGGCACCCTCACGATCCAGGGCCCCGGGGCGAATCTGCTGTCGGTCAACGGCAACAACGCGTCGCGTGTGTTCTACTTGCCCTACAGCAACGAAGGCGATTCGGCATCGCTCGATGGCCTGACCGTCTCGGGGGGCAGCGCCTCCAACGGCGGCGGCCTCGACAACAACTTCGGAACGCTCACGCTTGCCAACTGCACCGTCAGCGGCAACTCGGCTAACGGCGTGAACCAAGTCACCCCCGGAGATGGCGGCGGCGTATGTAACGTCGGAGGCAGCGTCACGCTGACCAACTGCACCATCAGCGGCAACACCACTAACGGTGTTAACGGCTTCGCCGGCGGGCAAGGGGGCGGGCTGTTCAACCACGACGGCATTGACACGCTGACCAACTGCACCGTCAGCGGCAATTCCGCCACCTATGGCGGCGGCCTGTACAACGAAAATGGCGTCACGCTGACCGACTGCACCGTCAGCGGCAACTCCGCCACTTACGGCGGCGGCCTGTTCGCCGGCCTTGGCGCAGCCACACTGAACAACACGATTGTCGCCGGCAACACCGGCGGGGACACGTACGGGAGCTACTTCGGCTCCAACAACTTCATCGGCGGCATCCCGCTGCTGGCCGCGCTGGGCAACTACGGCGGGCCGTCGCAGACCATGCCTCCGTTGCCGGGCAGCCCGGTCATCGGCGCCGGCAGCACGGCGCTGATTCCCACCGGCATCACCACCGACCAGCGCGGCGAGCCGCGGACCGTCAATGGCTCCGTCGACATCGGCGCGGTGCAAAGCCAGGGCTACACGCTCACGCCGGCCACTGGGAGCACGCCGCAGACCGCCGTCGCCAGCACGGAGTTCGCCAACCCGCTGGCGGTCCGAGTGACGCCCAATTACGCCAGCGACCCTGTCAACGGTGGGGTGATCACGTTCACCGCGCCGACCTCCGGCGCGTCGGCCACGCTTTCGGCGGCCTCGGCCACGATCACCAACGGTGGCGCGGCGGTGACCGCCACGGCCAACGCCACAGCGGGTTCTTATGTCGTCTCGGCCTCCGCCGTCGGCGTCAGCACCCCCGCTTCGTTCCATCTGACCAATACGCCCTCTCTGCCATCATGGCTGGCCACCGGCAGCGCCGCCACCTGGAACGCGGGCACCAAGACGCTCAGCGTTACCGGGGCGGCCACGATCACCGCCGATCCGGGCAGCGATGCCCCCAACATCGTCGCCTCCGGCGCCGCCGCGGTGTTGACGATCCAACCGATCACCGTCGGGTTCGTCAACCTGGGCGGAATCACGCTCACGGGTGGTGCCAGCATCATCGTCCCCAGCGTGGGTGCGGCGCGAACGCACACCTACCACAACGTGATCGTGCTCGACTCGAATGGAACGACCGTTCCCACCTTCTCGATCGACTCGTCGAGCAAACTGGACATGGGCGACAACGACCTGATCATCCAGAACGGCGGCAGCGAGCTGGCCACCGTCCAGGGGCTCGCCCAAACGGGTGCCGACTATCCCAACAACGACTGGACGGGCAACGGCCTGACCAGCTCCGTTGCGGAGAGCAACGACGCCAACCAGGGCTACGAGCAGACGCTGCTCGCGGTCGCTCTCAACGGCAGCCTGCCGAGCGGGCCCGTTACGTGTTGGCGGGCGGGTAGCGGCGCGCTCGCCTTGGGCCCCAACGACATCATCGTGAAGTACACCTACAATGGCGACTTCAATCTTGACGGCATGGTCGACGACAGCGACGCCGGGCTCCTGTCCGCCTTCTATGCCCCGGGTGTGCCCTATGGGGCCCCCGGCTCGGCGTTCGAGTATGGTGATACCAACGGCGACGGCTACGTCGACGACAGCGACGCCGGCTTGTTCGGCGTTCTGTATGGCCTTGGCACCCCCGGCAGCGGCACCGCGCAACTCTAATTGCGGGCCCGCCTCGCCGAGAATTCTCCTCGACAACTCATCGCCGTCATCGCGGCGGTGAGTTGTATAGGTCCCCCCGGCAGGTCGGCGTTGAGCGTATCGATGTCGGCCCGGCTGTTCAGTGTCTCTCTGACACGTATTCAAGAAAGGCATTACTACATGCACAAGTTCTACGGTCTCGCGGCGGTGGCCCTGGTTCTGGGTCTGTCCGCCAGCCCGGTCTCGGCGGGCGCCCTGATCACTTTGTCGGTTGAGGGCAGTACGAGCCCAAGCGGGCCATTCAGCAGCTCCTTGACAGTGCAGGCGAACACCACGTATTACTACGAAGTGCTCGCCCAGATGTCCGCGATCGGCACGGTAGACGGCACCCACACCATCAACTCGCTCGTCGCGGGGGTAGACGGCAACAACTCCTTGTCGTTCACCCTGAGTGACATGGGCACCACTCCCGTCCCGATTAGAATCAGCACGGGAACGCTCATGAACGGGTACGGCAACGGCACCGGCGCCTAGGGAGGTACACCGAGCGGCAACAATCTCGACACCGCCCGCCCGATCCAGAGCCCCGGCGTCTTTGTTGGTGTCCCGACGAACAATACGCCCGCACCGTTGGTCGTGATGACGGGTAAGTTCACCACCGGAGCGTCGGTGACCGGCACGAGCTCGCTTCTCGATGGCTCGTTCGCCGGGGCCACGAGCGGTATCAAGATCGATGACGGCGGTGTGGTGATCATCTCCAGCAGCACCGAGTCGGGCTCGTCTCCGATCGTCGGTTACCAAGGCCTGACGCTGGTCACCGTCCCCGAGCCGTCCAGCATCACCCTGGCCGGCTTGGGCCTCGGCGTCGTCGTCCTGACGCTCGTGCGTCGCCGCAAGAAGGTCTCGGCCTGACCCGAGGCCTCCTCGCTGTCACCGAGTCGCCGGCGGACCTTGCGTCCGCCGGCGACTCAACCTTGTAACCTCGCCATCGCGGCGTCGCCGAAATAGTTTGCGCCGCCAGATCTTTCGCACTTCCTCTCGGTCATCTTTAGCGCTATTTTGCACTCTTGAAGCACCGAGTCTTTGGACCGGCATGTCGACCGCCGCGGCAGCTAACTCCATCGGAACTGTGAACGGACCGCGTACCGCCCGGCGATGGCGGCCAAAGTGAAGAGAACGAAACAGAGCGCCAGGATGGGGTCAATGTTGGTCGGGAGCGAGGTGCCTTCCTGCCAGCGGATGAGGGCGGTGAAGTCCGTCTTGGTCAGATTCTTGGCCTGGTCTTTCAGCCTGTTGAGCTGGGCGTTCCGGTGCGTGAGCGACAGCCAGGCGCCGACCGCCAGCGCATACGCCAGGATGGTGAACGGGTTGGCCGCCGCCTCGGGGATGGTCCTGAGGGCGCGTTCAAGGAAGCTCATTCTGATGCCTGAGCGCTGCATCTGAGGCACAGCCTGGGACTCGGGGATTGTACTCTCTCGCAATTCGCTGCTCTCAACCAATCCAGAGCCCGATCCAGCGCCGCGGGGCCCGACCTCATGGGTGAGCAGAAGTCGAACCAAGAGCGGTGTTCCGAAGCGCGTCCATTCCCCGATCGGTCAGCCGGTACCTCCGCTGCGGTTCGCCCGGGATGGTTGTCACCAGACCGTCCCGCTCGAGTTGATTGAGGAGGTCCATCGCCTTGGTGTCGGGCGGCTCATCGGCGAACCAGCCCGGTGGAAACGCACGTTCAAACTGATACCAACCCCACTCGCCCTCGTGTTCCTCGATCAGCCGCAGCAAGGTCAGTCTCGCGGTTTGGCTCGCCATTCTCGATCTCGCCCCTTGCAATGCGACGCAACCTGCTGAGCATGACCTGATTCGCCTCGTCATTGCCAAACCGGCCAATGTGCCACTTCACCGAGTCGATGCCACGGTCGGTGACTCTGAGGGAAGGCACGGCCCAGATAAGGAGACGGGGCTCGGTTTCGTGGCTATCGGCCAGAAAACGTGGCCGGCTCATGGTGCCGCCGAGCCGTGAACCTTGCTGGAACGCGATCACGACAGGGTCACGCGAAACGCCCAGCGAGCCCACTCGCAGCGCACCCTGGGAATCCTATTCCACGTATCTCTTTGATGAGATCATGCTTTCCTCCGAACCCAGATTCGCGGACGCTCGGGCCGATCCAAAGGTCATTCTACCAGCGCGGGGCAATGCCTGGTATGTTTGGTTATCATGTGGTTTGAGTCGAACCTCCGAATCATTCGCGAGCAAAACGATGCAGCCTGATACACCGACGAAGACGGACGATTATCTGCCTCTCGCGGCCGAAGCGGGGACGTCATCACTGCGACCTTCGTCCGCGTTGGTCGAGGTCGACCTGGCCGCACTGTCTCATCGGGGCAAGGTCAGGCCAAACAATGAAGATAACTTCCTGGTCGTCCGCTTCGGCCGTTTTCTCGAGACGCTCTCGACCAGCCTGGCGGATGGCGACGTTCCGAGCCAGTTCGGGGATACCGGCTATGGAATCGCTGTGGCCGACGGGATGGGCGGCATGGCAGGCGGAGAGGTCGCGAGCCGGCTAGCCATCATCCTGCTTCTCAATCTCGTCCTGGATACATCCGACTGGATCATGGGACGAGACGACTCCGACGTGGAGGAGGTGATCCGCCGGGCGGCCCGACGCTTTGGTGCCGTCAACGAGGCGGTCATCGAGCAGGCGCGGCACCAGCCGGAACTCTGGGGGATGGGCACGACGCTCACCATGGCGGCGAGCCTTGGCACAGACCTGTTCATTGCCCACGTCGGCGACTCGCCCGTATTTCTCCTCCGCGGCGGCAAGCTGCTCAAGCTGACCCGCGACCATACGGTGGCCCAGGAGATGGCCGACCATGCTTCGACTCCCGTGCAGGACGTTCCCGCCCGCTTCCGGCACGTGTTGACCCATGCCATCGGAATCCGCGGCACCGGCAGCGACCCCGACATCCGGCGCTTCCGGCTGGCCGGCGGCGATCGCTTGCTCCTTTGTACCGACGGTCTGACGGACATGGTCGAGGAGGATGCGATTGCACAGGAACTCGGGCGCGGGGCTTCGTCGGCGGAGACATGCCAGGCCCTGGTCAACCTGGCCCTGAAAGGCGGCGGCAAAGACAACGTGACGGTCGTCGTGGGCCGGTATGAGATCGCCGCGGGGGCTTGAGCGCACGGACGAACCGGCCGAATCCAAAACGACCGTCCATCAATCCTGTTTGCTCGCCTGCCAGCGGTCGGCGACGTCAAGAAGGCGGGCTAATGGATTCTTTCCGCTGAACTTCTCCGCAAGATGCGCGCATCTTGCGATCGCCGGACGGAGCCGGCTCCTACAAAAGCACGTGCCGCTGCGCCGCTGTAGGAGGGGGCTCTGTCCCCCGATCTGTTGGTTGCGGCTATGCCGCGCTGGCCGCTGCGCAACAATAAGTGTCGCCTTGCGCGGAACGAAGGACGACTCTTCCGCTAACTTATTTCTGCCCAGATCCTGACCATCGCCGCGGCTCAATGGCGAATCTGTTTCTCGATCCGGCCGGCGGCGTCGGCCAGCGAGCGGTGGAGTTGTTCGAATTGCGCTGCTTCGAGATGGCGGCTCTGGCCCTTGACGAGCGCCAGGAACTGCTCGATCTCCTTGGGCTTGAGCGGGTAGCCGATGTTGCCGTCGGGGCCGTCGGCCGTGGCCAGCGCCTTGCCCTTGGGGTCGAGGATGGTGTACCAGGGAATCCCGCCCGAGTTGGCGGAGCGGTAATGCTTCAGGACCTCATTGCCGCCGTTCATGCGATCGATGTCGATCTTGGTAACGACAAAATCGCGGTCCAGGATTGCGGCCACGTCGGCCTGTGCAAGCCAGTCTTCGAGCCTATGGCACCAGCCGCACCACGGTGCGCCGAAGATGAGAAAGACACGCTTATCGCTGGCCGACGCGCGGGAGAGGGCTTCCTCAAGAACGACTTTGGCGTCGGCGTGCGGGGCCGCGGAGCCGGTCAGAAAGTCCAGGACGCGCTTGGGGTCGTGATGGTCGCCCGTTTCAAGGACGTCGGTCGGCTGCGCCTTCGTGAGCTTGGCGTCGGCGTCGAGCACCGCCAGGAAGGGGTAACCGAACGGTTTCTTCCGTTCTTCCGGTGTGAGCGCGGCCTTGCAGGTTTCAAGCAGCGAACTGGCGTTCGGCGATGCGATGTTGACCATGACGACCAGATATTCGTTGGACAGGGTCTTCCTGATCTCGGGGTCGCTGGCAAAGAGATCGTGCAGCTTGTGGCACCAGCCGCACGATTCGAAGCCGAACATGAGCAAGATGCGCTTGTTTTCCTTTTTCGCGCGTTCGGAGGCCTTTGCAACGTCAACCTTCGGGTCGGCCGCCTTGTCGTAGATGGCGGCGCGCGGTTGACGACTCGCGGAATTGGGCTGGGTTGCGGGCTTTTGCTGCGCGGCGAATGCGGCTCCCAATCCCAACGCGAGGGCCAGGGCCGCTGGCCAGACTTTCCTGGGATCGCCGGTGATTACGCTCATCATGGCAGGCTCCTCTCGATGCGAGCGAATTTGGATCTGTTGGAGTACCGAAATCCGAACGAGCTGCTGAATGAAACGTTATCCGTTTCTCGTGACGAGGACAACTGTCTTGAGGGGTTCGCGCCCAAGACTTATTGCGGAACGCTCACGGTGCATCCCGGAAGAAATCGATGACGCTCTGGAGGATTTGGTCGAGCGATTTCGTTGGCCGGTAGCCGGTCAAGCGGTTGACCTTGCTGATATCAGGCACCCTGCGCGGCATGTCTTCGAAGCCTTCTCCATAGGCTTGTTCGTAGGGGATCGAGACGATCTCGGAGCTCGAGCCCGTGAGCGACTTGACTCGTTCCGCCAGCGCCCGGATCGTCACCTCCTCGCTCGAGCCGACGTTGAAGACCTCGCCGACGGCCGCGGGATGCTCCATCAAGGCGACCAGGGCGCTCACGACGTCGCCGACTGCGGCAAAGCAGCGTGATTGCTCGCCGCTGCCATGGATCGTGATCGGACGGCCTGTCAGGGCCTGCTTGATGAACGTCGGCACGACCATCCCGTACTGGCCGGTCTGGCGCGGGCCGACGGTGTTGAACAGCCGCGCAATTACCGTCGGCAGCTTGCGCTCGCGCCAGTACGCCAGGGCGAGGAATTCGTCGATCGCCTTGGAACACGCATAGCTCCACCGTCCGCGCGAGGTCGGGCCCAGCACCAGGTTGCCATCCTCACGAAACGGGACCTGGTCGCTCAGTCCGTAGACTTCCGACGTGGATGCGATCAGGACCTTTTTCTTTTTCTTGTTGGCCTTGGCCAGCACGACCTCGGTGCCGTGGACGTTGGTCTCGATCGTCCGCACCGGGCTCTCGACGATCAGGCGCACCCCCACGGCTGCCGCCAGGTGGAAGACCACGTCGCACTGATCGACCAATTCGGCCACCGTCGGCCCATGATGGACGCTCTCGATCGTGTACTGGAAGCGCGGATTGCCGCGCAGGTGGCGAATATTGTCGATGCTTCCGGTTGACAGGTCGTCGAGGACGAAAACCTCATCTCCACGCGCAATGTACGCGTCGGCCAGATGTGAGCCGATGAAGCCCGCGCCGCCCGTGATCAGCACCCGCATGATTCTTGGTTCCTTGAAAGTCGATCGTGCGCGTCGAGCGCACCGTCAATAGCGACTTGATTATACAGCGAAACCCTCTGTGGCGATCCGCCTTGGCGATCCGCCCGGCAGCGCGGCAAAGCCCGAGCGCGGCGAAAACCAGCCGCTCAGCAATCCGCTTGGCTATGGTAACCTAAGTGGGACCGCAAAACCGCTTGCGTGGAGGGTCGGGGTCGCCGGCATCAAGAGGTACGCCGGTCGCCGCATCTGATCGGTCCGACCAGTCGGATCGGTCGGATCCGCCGGATCGGACGCGGCGGCCGGCCTACGTGGCTGCTCCACCGGTTCCACGAGGTGGCTTGCTGAAGTTATACGCCCCAACGCCGCCGCCCAACCGTCGAGGGCCAATCGCCATGCCCGAAGGCCGCCTTGTATTCGTCGATATCGACACCCAGCGCGACTTTCTGGAGCCCGCCGGCGCGCTCTCTATCCCCGGGTCGGACGCGATCATTGCCAACCTCGGCCGCCTGACGCAGTTTGCACTCGGTCATCAGATCCCGATCCTGGCGACGGCCTGCTGCCACGAGCCCGACGATCCCGAGCTCAAGCGGTTCCCGGCTCACTGCATGCGCGGAAGCACCGGGGAAAAGCGGTTGGCCGCAACGGACGTGGCAGGGTCGGTCGTCCTCGCCGTTGGTGAGCGGCTGACGGGCGAGATTCCGCTGCATCTCACTGTGCAGAAACGGGAGATCGACGTTTTCACCAGGCCCGATTTCGCAGAGCTGATCGCGCGCTATAACCAGGCTCGGCCCACCTTCGTGGTCTACGGAGTCGCTACGGATTATTGCGTGAGCGCTGCCGTCATCGGGCTTTTGAACGCGGGTTGCCGGGTCGCAATCGTCGCCGACGCGATCCGGGCAATCGATGTGGCGATGGAACCGGCGGTCTTGACCGAGCTGGTGAACCGGGGCGCTCTGTTGACCATAACCGACGTCATCTGTCGCTTGCGGGAGCGTTGACAGGCCCAAAGCCAGGGCGGCCGGGCGATTCGTTTTCCCCCCTTGCGAAGGGGGCGGTGGGTGGGTGGGGTGAGTGGCGTCGTGTTCGGCGCGGGTCTCCTGACCCCGCCGGAGAGCCTGACCGAGGGTCTCGCGCCCCACCCCAGGGCTTGGGCTTTATCGGCATTCGTGCTGTCAAAGCACACTCCGAAGGACGGAGACCTGTCCTCGGCTCTTTCAAGGGCAGTTTTTTTGATTTTCGCAGGGATGCAGGCGGTCACTTCTGACAGCGCGATCGGTGACCATCTGGATACTGTCCAAGCGGCCAGATTACCCGCCGTCCAACACTTCCTTACTTCGGGGGATCGCGTTCATCTCAGGGTCGATCTGGGACAGAGCCAATCGGGTAACTCAAGCCTGTCACCTCGAGCGTGTCGCATCGAAAACACGACCGCCGAATTGGCCGTATCGGAGATTTTACCGATCACCTCTGTCCATGCCCCTCGATACTTCGGTGGACGATCCCTCACGGGTCGCGAAGGTCTCGGTGCGGAAGGTGGCAGGACAGATCGGTGGCCTCAGATTACCGCGATCCAATCGCGCATAATCCTCCTTTTCTAAATGTACTATAATATTGTAACATAAACATTACAATTGTCGCACGCGACTTCTCGCGGCAACCCATTGAAGGGCGTTCGCCCTGATGACACTTCCTTGTCTTGGTTCGCGGATCCAAGGGGATTTCGTCTCCTCGGTTCGCGAGAATATAGTTCAGTCGTGAATTGCCCGGCGGCCTTGGTTTACGGTATCCTGAAAGAGTCTGGGCGGAGGATAGGGCAACGCGGGGACGCGACCCGAGCGCCGTCCCAGGGGCCAAGACCGGAAGGAGCGGCACGATGCCGCTCGCCGGCTTTCCGGGATTGGCCCCAAAGCGATAAATCCATCCACAGTCTTTGTTGCAATCGCCTAACACGCCAGCCAACGTTCTATCTCCCGCTTTCACCAGGGTAATCCGGGTTCGCTGTCGCGCCCGCCCGACAGTCATGCCCGGTCGTCTGTCCCTGGCAATCCCCGCCGGCGTCGCTCTCAAAAACCTCAGGCTTGTACGTCCGCCGCTTTGTGCTTGACCTTTATTTGGGTCGGCAGCTCCGTCGAGTTGCCGACTCGCTTGCAGATGCGCCCAAATAATCGTCGGGGCTTGAACTCCTGGTTGTCGATTCCAACGTGGTAGAGCGCCACAGCCAGCTTACGCATCACGGCCACGACCGCGATCCGGGCATCATCCTCATTGCGGGCCTTCTTGGCCTCGTACCAGGGACGCACGCCGGACTTTTGTATCAGACGCAGCACGGCGAAATAGAGCCACTGCCGAGACCGAGCGCTGCCGCGCTTGCTGATCCGCAATCGCCCCTTGTACTGGCCGCTGCTCCGCTCCACCAAGTTCAGACCCATCGCTTTGCGATAGGCGGCCGCGGCATGATAGTTCCGCGGGTCACCCGTGCTCGTCCACAACACACACGCCGTGGGCACGCCCACTACCTTGCCCTGGGCTTGGAGCACCACGTTCCCAGCGGCCAGGTCGTACAACCGCCGGTTCGCACGCTGGCCCTCCGCTCGGGCCGCCAGCGCCTGCTGGGCGTAATCACGGATTTGACGCTGCTGCCACTCCGCGGCACGAACGCCGACGCTCGAACCAGCACTGACCACCAGTTGCTTGATCTTCTTCGGCTCGAGGAACCTCCCGCCCCAGCGGGCCAACTGCTGCGCCGCTTGGGGGTCCGCGGCCAATGCCTGGGGGCTCCCATAATGCTTCAATGCCCGCAATAACGTCACCGACGACAGCTTCAAGACCTGCGTCGCTTCCGGCCAGTGACGTCCCACAAGTCCCTCCAAGCGTCCTTGCCAGATCGTCAGCTCCTGCCGGTGGGCCACCATCCATTCCACCCAGTATGCCAGTTCCTGCTCCCAGGCATCCGGCGGCCGGTAGTCCCACGGCATTGACTTGCCCAAAGCCGCCAGCTCGGCAACGACCGCCGCATCTTTGCCGTCGTGTTGCGAGGGTACGCCGTCGAACACCTCGGCATAGTCGTGTGACGCCTTGTTGCCCACCCGCTCCACTTTGATCTCGTTGTCGGCCAATGCTTGCCGCAACGAGTCTCCATACGTCCCCGACGACTCCATCGCCACCACCAACTTCCGGCCGACGCTCATCCGCTTGACGAGCGAGACCAGGTTGGGAATCTCCATTGGGTTGTCGGCGCGGCAAGGGCGCTCGAAGCGACCATCGGCCCAGCGACACACTGCCCATAAGGTAAGCTTGCCCACGTCCACTCCCACTGTGATGCCCAAGCCGTCTCTGCCCCGTGCGATCTCGTCCCAAATCACGTCGTTGACGCGCGTCGCCCGGTATGCTCTGCTGTTCATGGGGATGACCTCCTACAAACGCGGTTGCGAAATCAAAACACCTTCGCTTTTACCGCCTATCGAGGCATCCCCACCACTTCTTCTATAGCCAACTTCGGTCGGCCGTTCGTGCGGGGTCAGGAGACCCACGCACAACAAATTCCTGGGGAGCGTAGCAAAAGTGCATACCCCAAAACGTCCTCCAAAACCGTGTCAATCGCAACTTGGCGTCAGCCAGCCTCGCCCTCCCGGCGACGAACGGAACGGGCGTGGCTCATTCCGCCTTATCGATTGGTGCGGATCGCGTTAGAATCGAGGGCAGGAGTCAACCGCGAATGCACGACCGATATCGAAGCCGTTTCCGGCTGACGGCGGCAACGAACCGGCTACGTCAACAGATCGCTCTGGAGGCCGCCCGCCGGCTATTGCCGGCTCTGGCGCCGAAAGAGGATGAACCGGCGACCGACTGGCTGGAAGCGGCCGGCTCGAATGACCTGTACACGGCCAAGAGAAAGGCCGCGGCCGTCCTGGGCCATCGCGTCCGGCCGGGAGACCTTCCTTCCGACGCCGAGGTCCGCCAGCAACTGCTTGCGCTCTGGCGCACACGCGGGTGCCAGCAGTCCGTTGGCGACGCGGCTGCCGACCAAGGGGAAGATGAAGCCATCGCTGCGCTGGCCGATCATCTCGACCGGTTTGCGATCTACAAGATGCGGCTGCTTCCGCTCGAGGCGATCAAGCAGAACCCGAAGTTCCATCCCGAAGGAGACGCGCTCTACCACAGCCTGCAAGTCTTCGAGCTGGCGCGCAACGCGCGTCCGTACGACGAAGAGTTTCTGCTGGCGGCGCTCTTGCACGACGTCGGCAAGGCGATCGATCTGCAAGACCACGTTGCCGCCGGATTGCACGCGCTGCGGGGCACCGTCACCGAGCGCACTTCCTGGCTGATCGAGCATCACATGGACCTGTTGTCCAGCCGCGAGCGGCCGGTTCCGCCCCGGCTGAAACGCGAGCTGGAGGCTTCCGAGTATTTCGAGGACCTCACGCTCTTGCGCGAGCTCGACGACGCCGGCCGCGTGCCGGGGATGCAAGTCGCAACCATCAACGAGGTCCTGGCCTATCTGCTCAACCTCGAGAACGAAGCATACCTGGAGGAATAAGGCAGCGAAACGAGGACGCAGCGAATCTCTGACCGCACTGCGAGCCGGATCAGGACCGAGACAACCCGGAGTCATGAACCACGAATCACACGAATCTTACGAATGGGAGAGCGGCCTTGTGGTGATTGTCCAACGATCTAGTCGTGATTGTGGCTCGTCACAATCCTCGACGATCCAGGTTTCGGTCTTCATTCGTTAGATTCGTTTTCTTCGTGGTTGACCTCTCACCCTTGCACCATGGCCAACGCTCCGAACGACATCCACTCCGAGGCTTTTCGCAAGGCAGCGCTCCAGAGCGAGTGCACGCGGATTCTCCTTTTGCTCGTGATTCTTGCGGCCGTTCTGGCCGTGGTTGTAAGCCGAACATTGATCGCCCGCGTGCCCGAGCAATTCGAGACGCTGCCCAGAACCGTCGGCCTGATCCTCATTGCCACGGCCTATGAAGGGATGATGTTCGTTTATGTGAGGTGGGCGATCAGCCGCGACCGCGATCTGCCGTTATTCGCGTGGCTGGTGAACATCGGGGTCGAGACACTCTTCCCGACGGTTGCGATCATCATCCTCACGGGAAGCGCCTTCATGGGGCCTTACCGCGCCCTGACGGCCCCCGCGGCCCACGCCTATTATTTTTTCATCGTTCTGGCAGCCCTGAGACTCAGGCCGGTCCTCTGCTTCGTCACCGGGCTGGCCACGGCGCTCGCGTTCCTCGGACTGACCGCCTACACGTTCCACACATTTCCCGCGGGCGCCTGCGCCGAGGGCGGGGCGTATCCGTTCCAGATCTATCTGACCTATGGCCTCTTCTTTCTGATCAGCAGCTCCGCGGCCGCCGTCCTGGCCGCGCGATTCCGCGAATGCGCCCTGTGCGCTCTCCGCGAGTGCGAGACCCGGCGCCGGTTCGAAGAGCTCGAACGCGAGATCGCCGAGCGAAAAAGGGCGGAGCTGGCGCTGGTCCGCCTCCAGACCCGGGTGATCCAATCGGAAAAGCTTGCCTCGCTGGGGCTCTTGAGCGCCGGGTGGCGCACGAGATCAACAACCCGCTGGCCTATGTCGCGAACAACCTGGCCTTGATCGAACGCGACATCAGCGGCCTGAAAGCCGCGGCCGCGGCCTGCCAGGCGCGCCGGCAAGCGTCGACTCCGCGCCAGGCGATTTTGCCCGCAAGCTCGAGCAGCTTCGCGGGGACGTTGCGCTGCTCTTCGAGCAACAGGACATCGAGCGAATCATCACCAGCACGCGCCAGGGCGTGCGGCGCGTGGCCGACATCGTGCAAAACTTGCGGAACTTTGCCCGGCTCGACCGAGCCGAGCTCGACCGGGTGGACCTGAATGACGCAATCTCATCCAGCCTGGACATGTTGCGAGGCCGGCTGAGCCAGTCGCAGATCACCGTCGAGCGGCATTTGGGCGAATTGCCGCTCGTTTCATGCGCGCCGGCTCAGCTCAACCAGGTCTTTCTGAACCTGCTCATCAACGCCGTTCAGGCCATCGAGGCGACATCGAGAGGCGCTGGCAGGATCGAGATCCGCACCCGCGCGGAGGGACCTGTCGTGGTCATCGAGATCGCCGACGACGGCTGCGGTATTCCGGCAGACGTTCTTCCCCGGATCTTCGATCCCTTCTTCACGACGAAACCTGTGGGCGCGGCCTCGGGGTTGGGGCTCTCCACGAGCCACGGCATCGTGGCCGATCACGGGGGCCAGATCGAGGTCGAGAGCACGGAGGGGCAGGGAGCGCGGTTCCGTGTCAGCCTACCCGTGGATGGGAAGGGAGCGGGCGATGGCTGAAGGGCGCTCACAAAAGGGGCCGCGCAGGAATAACCTTTCCAATCCGCAGCGGGAGCGGCCGCCTCGGATCGGTCGGATCGGTCGGATTGGTCGGATCAGAGTCGGCCGGTCCTGTTTCGTAAGCTGATGACCTCCATCGACGAGGAACCTCTTTCCTCCCGCAGGCGGTTGCGCTCTTGCGGCTAGTTTTCCTCGACACCGGGACGTTGCGGGGAGAAGATCGTCCCCTGAGCCGTACCGTCGTTCTCTCCACGGGGGAGTGATGCCTGCGAATCATCGGCCCTCAGAGGAAGACCTCGGCGGTCGCGAACAGACTTCCGATTAGCTTGAGGAACTGATGTCCCGCGGGAGTTTCCACCAGCTCCTGCCGTATTTGCAGGCCTTAGCCTTCCCGAGCATCTCGGTGGCCATTTGCAGATAGTGGAGCGCATGGCAGGCCGGCAAGTCGGAATGCTTTCGGAGGAGCTCGAAGACGGCGAAATCGCTTGCAGGATTACCGCCTGCGCGATCCGCCGGCGATCGGCTCGTCCGACTCGGCACGCGGCCTACTCCGCGGCTGCGACTGGGCAGCAGGAAGCCGCGATCCACGATGGTACAGCGATTGGCGTCGGCCAGCACGCAGCCGGTCTCGTCTTCGAGGCGCAGAGCGAACTCGGCGATCCCGGGGACGGGACTGGCCATAAGCCAGGGGCAGACGAGGTACCCGTTGTGGAGTTCGATCCGCGAGGCGCCGATGGAGAGCTACCTTGAGTTTGCCGCGGCGACCATTTCTAATTCCTCTTCGAAGCGAAGGTGGATGATCGACGAGCAGGAGCGCGCTTTTTCTGCGAGAACTGAGTTCGTTGCCCGAGGGGGATTGCAATGGACCGATCGCGGGCCACTGGGCGAGCCGTGTTGATCGTAATCGCGCTTTGCGCTCGCGCCGGTCTTGCCCCGGGCCGGATTGCGGCCCAGGACCTCCCCAAAGAACTGCCCATCGCGGGCGTCGCGGGACCGGGATTGGAAGGGTTGGACGAGGTCGTCGTCGAATCGATGCGCCGGCTTGGAATCCCAGGCGCCTCGCTGGCGGTGGCGCGAAACGGTTCGCTGGTCTTGGCCAAGGGCTACGGCTGGGCCGATGCAAAGGCCCGTGTTCCGGCGGGCCCCGAGACGCTCTTTGCCCTGGCCAGCGTTTCCAAGAGCCTGACGGCAGTCACGATCCTCAAGCTCGTTGAGTCGGGACGGCTCGGCCTCGAGGCGCGGGCATTTGAGCTCCTGGCCGACATCGAGCCCTTGCCTGGCGATCGCGTCGATCCGCGCGTCAAGCGAATCACCGTGCGCCATTTGCTGTATCACGCCGGCGGATGGGACCGGACGAAAAGCGGCGATCCCAACGGCTTCTCGCAGCGCGTCGCCGCTCGGATGCAGGTTGCGTTGCCGGTCAGTCCACGCCAGTTGACCCGGTTCATGCTGGGCCGCCCGCTCGATTTCGATCCGGGGACTCAATCCCGCTATTCCAACTTCGGCTACATCCTGCTCGGCCTGATCATCGAGAAGGTGGCGGAAGTTCCGTACGAGCAGGCAGTGCGCGAAATCACCATCGCGCCGTTAGGGCCCGTGAAGATTCGCCTCAATCGCGTGCGCGGCAGCGGCTACCTTCCGAACGAAGCTCATCGCTACCTCCCGAGCGGTCAAGAGGAGCGAGAGGGAGGTCACTTGCCGATCACGATGGCATCGGGTGGCTGGCTCGCCACTCCAAGGGCGATGGTCCGGTTCCTGACCGCCGTCGATGGGTCGCGCGGCACACGCGTTCTCTCGGAGGAGTCGTTCCGGGCGATGACGGCCGCGCCGCCGCCGCCGATCCCGCCGCGAGCCAATGGCAGCCACGCCGGCATGGGGTGGGACCAAGTTCGCACGACTCCGCACGGTTTTTCCTACCGCAAGAACGGCGGATTGCCCGGCGTCCACTCCTTGATCGAGCACCGAGATGACGGGATCGACTGGGCCCTGTTCTGGAACGGCGGCCGCCAGGCGGAGGATGGCACCGTTGCAGGCCCCGGGCAGTTCGCCGACCGCGTTGCGGAAGCTCTGACGAACGTCAAGACATGGCCGACAGTTGATTTTTACAATCGGCTGGGCTCTCGCGACCCCCGGGCACAGGGCGACTGATGCGACCCCATACCTGGAATTTCCATGAGATCTTGCGGCGGCGCGATCGGAGCCGGCTCTATGGTGCGCTGACACTCGCGGCCATCGCCTGCGCGGGGTTCCTCGCGATCAGGGCCCTGTACCGGGTCAGGACAGCCGACGCGACCATGTCGGCGGGCAACACGGAAGGAATCTGGTACCAGTTCCTGCTGAAGCTTGCTCGGGAGGCTCCGAACCAGAACTTTCGGATCCAGGCGATCGTGACCGAAGGTACGCTGGACAATCTCGTGCGCGTCGATCGGGGCGAGCTCGACTTCGCCATCATCGTGGGGGGGCACGATATCGAGCGTTTCCACAACGTCCGCCAGGTCGCCGGCCTGACGGTGACACCCGTCCACTTGCTCGTCAAACGGGAGTACTACGATGCCGTTTCGCGCAACATGCGCGAGTTGCGCGGGAAGACCATTAACCTGGGGAGCGGAAAGCGAGCGGCAATGTATCGGCTGAGCCAGGAAATTCTCGAATTCGGGGGGCTTCCGCCCGACGAGTTCCGGGCCAGTGCGCTGACCTCCGAGCAGCTCAGGGCCGAGGACAATCGGGATCGGCTGCCGGATGCCATTTTCATCGCCACGACGCCGCCCTCGGCGCTCGTCCGGCGCCTCATCGTTCAGCAAGGGTACCGTCTGGTCGCATTGCCGTTTGGCGATGCGTTCCGGTTAAGTGCTCTTTCGAAGATGGATCGAGGTGACTCTGAATCGATCGTAGTCCGGCGCGAGCATATCGCAGACGCCCAGATCCCCATCTACTCCTATCAAGTAAGTCCGGCCGAGCCGCCGCAGACGATCGCCACCCTGGGCATGCGGGCGCTATGCTGATCACGCACACGAAGACCAGCGGGACGACTGTCGGCGCTTGCTGGATGCGATCCTCTCGAGCCGTTTCGCGCAGACGGTGCAACCGCCGCTCGACGATGGAATCGTACGTGTGGCACCTGAGGCTCCCTGGCACCATGGGACGGAGGAGTTCCGTAGCCGCGATGAGCCCCTGATCACGGGCGAGCGGCTCGGCGTTCTCTCGAACGCGCTTCAGATCATCCTCCCTGCCGGAGGCGGTCTCCTGCTCTTGTGGGGCTGGCTGCGCAACCGGGTGTTGACGCGCCGCGAGCGCAGGTTCGACCGGTTCATCGCGCTCGTCAGCGGTGTCGAGCGGCGCACGATCGAGCTCGAAGAGAGTGGTGCCAGGGACCATCAGGCACTCCGCCGGCTTCATCGCGAGCTGAGCACGATCAAGGATGCGGCCCTCGAGCGGATCGCGATCGGCGAAGCGGGCGCCGACCTGCTGGTGGCGAGCCTTTTCGCTCACATAAGCGATGTCCGCACCTACCTGGCCCATCTCGAACGAGCCTGGAACGAGCCTGATGGAGCCCATGTCCAAAGCTGATGGGTCAATGTTGCTTTTTCGCATCGCCGAGATCTTGTTAGCCGGAAGATTTCCAGGCTGAAATCTTGCTGAGTCCGATCCCGAACGTTATTCTCCGTGCGGAAACGTCTCGCATTCGCCAGCGGGCGGATTGTTAGACTGCTGACTTGGTTCGGAAGTGTCCGAAGACGAAGGAGTCGGTTCAACGCCGCGCGCGCGAGAGGCATCCACTTCAGAACAGCCGACGCGCGAATTGTGCCAGTCGCGATGGTAGTGGTCAAGGATTCTTGACGATTTGCGACTCGCGTTGAATTTTCGCGAAAGATTCGACTTCGGGAAGGCAAGTAATAAGTAGAGGCTGGCAGTGGATCGCGACGCAGCCTGATTCAATCTGAGCATTGGTGGATGCACACTGTCATGAAGGGTTCGCAACGTCGAAGGTTCGTGCCGATAGCCGCTTGACTGAATTGACGCAGCGATCGGTCCTGGGGTGTGCCGCGCCCTCGTGTAACGGGTGCCGTCTGCCCAGCGATCTTGAGTGGGCGGTCGTGCGCGATTCGTTCCCCGGCAAGTCAAGCGAGGCTACAAAGCCTGACCGACAGCCCGGATGGATTGCATCAAGAGAAGGAGCCCGCGGATGTCAAGGTCCCGCAACGGGAGTGGTCGACCGCGATCGACCCGTGGCTATCGGAATACGCCGCGTTCAACTTTCCGCTCCATTGTGGCTCGAGCATCTCGAACGGAGGGTGTTGCTCTCGGTCAACACCTGGAACGGGAGCGCCGGGGACAACCTTTGGAGCGATCCGGCCAACTGGTCGGAAGACGCGGTTCCGGGGCCCAGCGACGATGTGAGCATCCCCGGCGGCTTCCCCACGATCGAGTATGACAGTTCGGCGGGCATCACCACGATCGACAGCTTGACCGATCAAAATGCGCTGGATTTCAGTGGCGGGTCGTTGACCATCCTGTCCAGCTCGCCGCTGGCTTCGACGATCACCGGGCCGTTGTCGATGAGCGGCGGCGCGCTGATCGTATCCGGCTCGAATTCGTCGCTTTCCGCCAGCGGCGCGGTCGCGGCCAACACCGGGACCTTGTCGGTCCAGGACGGGGCGACATTGAGCCTGCCGGGACTGACCTCGGTCGATGGCAACGGCATGGCGTTCTCGGCCAGCGGCAGCGGGAGTTTGCTCGACCTGTCGACTGCGACGAGCTTTGCCGGGAGCGGAAACGCGCTCTCGGCCACACAAGGCGCCACGGTCAATTTAAATGGCAGCCTGACCACCTTGAGCGGCGTCGCGGTCACGCTCGATGGCACCGGTACACTCGATACCAGCTCGTGGGCGTCGTTGACCAGCGGCAGTATCACCGTGGAGTCGGGCGACTACTCCGATCCGTCGTTATTCGCCAACCTGAGCGACATCGACGGCACGAGTCTCTTCGTGGGGGGCGGGGCCAAGCTGTCGCTGCCGGCGGTCACCACTTACAGCGCCGACTCCGGCTCCGCCGGCACTGGACCGTCATTCGAGGCATACGTCAACGATACGGTCGGCCTCTTGAGCTTGCCCGCCTTGACGTCGATCTCCGGCTACGAGCGCGTGCCCGCCGTGACGCCGAATTCCGGTTACGAGGGCCTGACGATTGCGGCCTCGGGCACCGGGAGCGAGATCGACGTGCCGGCCCTGGCATCGTTCGACCTAGGCGAAGGCGGCGGCGCACTGAGCGCGACCTCCGGCGGCACGATTGACGATGGCAGCCTGACCACACTCTACGGCGTCGCCGTGACGCTCGATGGGACCGGCACGCTGGATACCAGTCAATGGCAGAGTTTGGAGAGCGGCAGCATCACGGTCAAATCGGGTGACTACTCGGATCCCACGTTGTTCGCGAATCTGAGCGATATCGATAGCTCGAGCCTCGTCGTGGGCGGCGGCGGCAAGCTGTCGCTGCCGGCCGTAACGAGCTATTCCGATGCCTATTACGATCCTGGCCTGGTGTTCCGGGCGTACGACAACGGGACGCCGGGCCTTTTGAGCTTGCCGGCCTTGGCGACGATCAGCAGCTACTATGGCGTGGGCATCGCGGCCTCGGGCGCCGGGAGCGAGGTCGACCTGCCGGCCCTGACCTCATTTGATGTGACCTACGACGCCTCTTTGAGCGCGACTCTTGGCGGCACGATCGACGACGGCAGCCTGGCCACCTTGAGCGGCGTGGCGGTGACGCTCGACGGGACGGGCACCGCCCTTGTCGGCTCGTGGACCGCTCTTACGGACGGCAGCCTCTCGATCACGGGGGGCGATTACGCGACGTCGAGCCCGTTTACGAACCTGGCGAGCGTGAACGGCTCGAACCTTTCGGTGACGGGTGGCGCCAGCCTGTCGTTGCCGGCCCTGACCAGCTTCGATCCCGCCGGTCAAGTGTGCTCGTTGTCCGCCTCGGGAGCCGGCAGCACGCTGGACCTGCCGGCGCTCGCTTCGATCACCACCACGAGCTACGAAGGCAGCCTGAACATCAATGCGGAGAGCGGCGGCGTGGTGGAATTGCCCGCCCTGACCTCGATCCAGACGACCGACTACTACACCCCCGTCAGTATTCTGGCCGACGGCTCGGGGAGCGAGGTCAACCTCACGGCACTGGCCACGTATACGGTCGACCCGGGCGCAGGCGCCACGCTCGGCGCCACGCACGGCGGGGCAATCGTTACGGGGAGCAGCCTGACCGCTTTGGCCGGCGTGACGATCGAGGTCAACGGCACGGGCACCCTGGCGACCAGCCAATTGACCAGCCTGACGGGCGGCGGCATCACCGTGGAGGGGGGAACGTACGCCTTTCCCAACCTGGCCGACATCAACGACTCCGCCCTCTACGCGTGGGGCGGGGGCACGCTCTCGCTGCCGGATGTCATCACTTACAACGACGAACTCAACACGGAATCCAACTACATCCAGGCCTATCAACCGAACGTCGCTAATCCGACCGTGGGCAAGATCAGCTTGCCGGCTTTGACGACAATCGCCGGTAACTATGGCGTGCGGATCCAGGTGTCGGGAGCGGGAAGCGAGATCGATCTGCCGCTGCTGACGACGTTCAACCCTGGCTATGGCGGCTACAGTGCGCTCAACGTCCAGAGCGGTGGCACGGTCGAGGACGGCAGCCTGACTACGCTCGATTATGTATCTGTTACGCTTGACGGCACCGGTACGCTGGCAACCAGCCAGTGGACGACGCTTACGGACGGCACGTTGACGATCACCGCTGGCGACTATTCCACCTCCAACCCGTTCGCCAACTTGAGCGATATCGACGGCTCCAGCCTCTACGTATACGGCGGGGGCCGTCTCGCGCTGCCGGCCGTCATCACTTACACCAACAGCGTCAACTACTCCTCCAACTACTTCCAGGCCTATCAACCGAACGTCAGCAATCCGACCGTCGGCGTGCTCAGCCTACCGAATTTGACGACCATCAGCGGGTACTACGGGGCCAAGGTGCAGGTATCGGGAGCCGGCAGCGAGATCGACCTGCCGCTCTTAACCACATTCAATCCGATCTTTGGAGCAGACTTCCAGGGCTACAGCGCGCTATTCGTCGTTAACGATGGCACGGTCGAGGACGGCAGTTTGACCGCCATGAACGGTGTCACGGTGACGCTCGACGGCACCGGCAGCGTTAGCACAGGCGCATTGACCGCGGTCACCGACGGCGGCCTCATCGTGGAGGGGGGCACGTACACCGGGGCGACCGCATTTCCGAACCTGAGCAACATCAACGGTTCGACCCTCGACGCTTGGGGCGGCGGCAGCCTCTCGCTGCCGGACGTCAACTCTTACAACGACAACGGCATTGAAAGTGACTTCCAGGCATACAGTCCAGCGAATTACGGCAGCACGACCGGGGTGATCAGTCTGCCCAACCTGGCCTCGATCAGCGGCTTTTACCTGACGATCGCCGCGGAGGGCGCCGGCAGCGAGATCGATCTGCCGGCCTTGACCTCCTTCAGCGAGACTCTTGACGGCTCTCTGAGCGTCCTTGAGCAAGGCTCGGTCCAGGCCGGCAGCCTGACGACTCTGAATGCTATCAGCGTGACGCTGGATGGGACCGGCACGCTGGCGACCAGCCAGTGGACCGCACTCACCGATGGCGGCCTCACGATCGCGGGGGGCGACTACTCGACGACGAACCCGTTCTCGAGCCTGGCGGACATCAACGGCTCGAATCTCCATGTCTATGGCAACGGCAGCCTTACGCTGCCGGCTGTCACCAGTTACAATAGCCCATACTACGATACCACCTTCGAGGCCGAACAGAACTACTCCCTTTATTTCTACCCCTACGTCACGGTCGGCGTGATCAGCCTGCCCAACTTGGCGTCGATCAGCGGCTACTCGGTGACGATCGCGTCCCAGGGACCGGGTAGCGCGATCAACATGCCAAAGTTGAACTCGATCAACCTCACGGGCACCGGCGAGCTGATCGTGCTGGACCAGGGCGCCGCCACGACGGGAGAGCTGACCAGCGTGAGCAACGAGGACATCTACCTCGATGGCACCGGCACGATCCCGACGGCCCAGTTGACTACCCTCACGAACAGCAACCTGACCGTTTCGGGGGGCACGTACACGTTCAATCTCCTGACCGACCTCGACGGCTCCAGCGTCGAGCTTTCCGACTTGGCGAATGTGACATTCCCGGCCATCAAGAGCTACGCCCATCCCATCGGATACACCCAATTTGAGGCCGAGGAGCCGGGGGCGACACTCAGCTTCCCGGAGCTGACTACATTGGGCTCCGTGGGCAGCGGGTTTATGGACATCGAGGCGTACTATGGCGGCCAGGTCCTCCTACCCCTCTTGGCAGAGATCACTCCGAGCACGCACACGCAAATATTTTCTAGCGGGACGGGTAGCGAGGTCAACCTTTCGTCCCTCACGAGCTTTTCGGGCCTTCCCGGTGTCAACTTACTCAGCGTCACCGCGGGCGCTGCCGTGGTCGCCCCCGAGTTGAATGACCTCAGCGACGTCAGCCTGAACGTCAACGCGACGGGCACCTTCACGCTGGCGGCGAATCAGACCTATTCCACCACGATCGGGGCCACGACGACGGTGACGGCCAGCGATCTGGTGGAAGAAGGGAGTCTCGCGGTCGCCGACAACGCGACGATTTACGTTTACGGCTCGCTCGAAGTCAACGGCCTGGGTGTGCTCGACCTCACGCCGGCGGCGACCTTGAAGATCACCGGCGACTTGCTGGGGAACACGACGAATGCTGATCAATACACGCCCCTGGGCACCGTGCTCTTCTACAGTGGAGCGGGGGTCGGCTCGCCGCAGCACCTGGAGGCGATGTCGGCCGACCTCGGGGCAGTGCAGAGCGGTTTCCAGGACAACTTTGCGTATGGCACGATCAGCCTGACGACCAACACTTACCTTCAGCTTGTCGATCAGTCGAAAAACTCGACGGGTACCGGGCCTGAAGCGGTTTACGCCAACGACGTGATCGTCCCAGCGGGCGCCACGCTCGACTTGAACGGCCTGCACCTCTACGTGCGCGGCTCGCAGATCGCGGGCACCATTATCAATGGCACGGTCACCCTGGTGGCGGGCGGCGGCTCGATCGCGGTCGGCTTCCCCACCCCCGCCAGCCTGGCCGTGACCGGGGCGGTCGACAACTGGACGTTCTTCGGGCGCACCGGCGAAACGGTGGCGATCGCGGTCAATCCCGGCAGCGGCGGCGCCAACCCGGCCGTCTCGCCCCAGCTTGAGTGGGCGAACGTCGAGGTCCTCGACCAGTTCAACGACGTGCTCGCCTCGGCATCGAGCAACTCCGCCGGTGCGATCGCCGCGATTACCGGCGTGACCTTCACCGCCGACGGCATCTACACGGTTCGCGTCCAGGCCGCGGCGAGCAACCCAAACAGCACCGGCAATTACGTCCTGTCGCTTTATGACGTCACGCCGCGGATCAATCCGCTCGTGCTCGGCCAGCAGGTCAACGGCACGCTCGACGGCCCGTTCGGCATCGACGAGTGGAGCTTCTCCGGCACTGCCGGTGAGCAAGTGAAATTCGAATTGACCGGCGCGACTGCCGGCAGCGAGGTATTCAACCTGACCGGCCCCGGCGGCTTCACCGGGTTTTCCAACCTCACCGGTGATTCGGGACTGGTGACACTTCCCTCCAGCGGCAATTACGTCGTCACGGTCGACGGCATCGGCGGCGTCGACGGCAGCTATGCCTTCGAGCTCGACCAGATCTCGATCGTTCCCTTGACCCTCGGAACGATCTCGACGGGTAACACGCTGGCGGGCACGGGCGCAGTCGCAGCTCTTCTCGGTGGCCGTGCCGACGGTCCAGACGCTGTTTGTCAACCTGGTGGACAGCGGGACGAGCGACGTCGACCAGCTCTACGCCAATCTCGGCGCACCGCCGACCTTGTCGAGTTACGATTACCGCTCCACGGGTGCCGCCGGTCCCGACCAGCAGATCCTGGTGTCGTCGGCCGCGCCGGGAACGTGGTATTTCCTCGTTTATGGCGCGTCGGTCCCCGCCCCCAGCACTTACTCGATAGTGGCCACCGGGGCCCCGGTGCGCTTATCGGCGGTCGCACCCACCTATTCGGCCGACGGCAGTCCGGCGACTCTGACCCTGAGCGGCGCCGGGTTCAACCAGACGACGGCGGTAACCCTGGTTGCCGCGTCCGGCGCCCCGACCGTCTACAAAGCCACCAGCGTTTCGTTCGACACGTTCAACCAACTGACGGCAACGTTCGACCTCACCAAGGTGCCCCTGGGGCTCTATTCGGTGGTCGTGACCCGCACCGACGGCACGACCTCCAAGCTCACCGGCGTCTTCACCGTGACCAGCCCGGCGCGGGTCACCTCGAGACCCACTTGATCCTGCCCAGCGTGATGGGGCGCCACATTAGCTCGACGTTGTACATCGAGTATTCCAACACGGGCAGCCAGGCCATTGCGGCGCCGCTCATCGTACTCAGCTCGGCACGGCCGACGGACCGTCCGCTCTTTACCCTGAATAAATCGCTCCTGGTCCAGGGCATCTGGACCTCGGCACTGCCCGCGGGCTACTCGAACACGATCGAGATCCTTGCGAGCGGATCGGTGCCGGGCGTGCTCGAGCCGGGCGAGTCGGTCACGGTGCCGGTCTACTACGTCGGGATGCTGAAGCCGTGGAGCTTCACCACCGATACGTTCCAGTTCAAGCTTCAGGTCTTCACGGGAATGGACAAAACCACGGTCGATCTGGCCAGCCTCGAGGCCAGCCTCCAGCCGGCGGGCGTCTCCACCGCGGCCTGGGGGGCGATCTACGCCGGGCTGGCCGCGCAAATCGGCGACACCTGGGGCGGCTATGTGAAGTTGCTGGATGAAAACGCCACTTACCTGGGCCGGCTGGGCGACAACATCACTGACGTCAGCCAGCTCTGGCAGTTCGCGATCATGCAGGATGATGCGCTGTCGCCGGTGCCGCTCCTGGACAACGAGACCGATCTCTCGGTCCCCTCGGCGGGCTTGCCGCTTTCGTTCAGCCGCGAGTTTGCCAATACCATCGACTCGCGCAACGTCTCCGGGCCGCTCGGCATCGGCTGGCGCGATGACTGGGAATATTCGCTCTCGGTGGGCTCCGACGGCACCGTGACGATCACCATGCCCTCGGGGCAAGTGCGGGTATTCCAGCCCGACAGCCGCGGGACCGACTACTTCTCCCAGCCGGGCGACGACGGCATCCTCTCGGCCGAAAACGTCGGCGGCGTCATGACGTACCTGTTGCAAGAAGCCGACGGAACAATCGAGCACTTCAACGCCGACGGCACGATCGACTACGTGCAGGACACCGACGGCAACCGGATCACTGCCGGTTACGCGGACGGCCAGCTCGAGAGCCTCACGTCCTCGTCGGGTGGATCGCTGGCCTTCAACTACAACTCCGCCGGCCTGATCCAGTCGGTCTCGAGCTCCGGCGGCCAGACTGTCACGTACAGCTACGATTCCACGAATCAACACCTCATCTCCGTGGAGGGCTACGACGGCCTGGCGACGCGCTACAGCTATCTCTCGGGCACCAATCCGGCCACATTGAATGCCTTGGCCATCATCACGTACCAAGACGGCACCCACGAGCTTTACACCTACACCGCCAGCGGCCGGCTGGCCTCGATGTCGCAGGACAACGGCCTCGATCGCGAGTCGTTCACCTACGACGAAGGCCAGGTGACCGTGACCGACGCCGCCGGCGACGTCAGCGAGTACGACTACAACGAGCAGGGAAATCTGGTGAAGTACGTCGATCCCCTGGGGAACGCCTCCTTCGCCTCCTTTAACCAGAACGGCAACCTGATCGAGCTCACCGGCCCGACCGGGTTGACGGCGAGCTTCACCTACGACGCCCTTGGCAATTTGACGAGCGCGACCGATCCCCTGGGCCAGACGACGACCTTTACCTACACCGGCTCGGACAACCTGCTGGCCAGCGTGACCGACCCCCAGGGCGACACGACCAACTACCAGTACGACGCCTACGGCAACCTCACCGCGATCCAGTACCCGGACCAGTCGGTCGAGAGTGCCACGTACGATGCGTTCGGCGATCCGCTGTCGCTCACCGACCAGGATGGCCAGGTGACGAACTACGCGTATAACTCGGTCGGCGAGGTGATGAGCGTGACCCTGGCCGGCGGGTCTCAGATGGCGTACGTCTACAATGCCTCGGGTGAGATGATCTCGGCCACCGACTCGAGCGGCACGATCACGCTCAGCTATAACGCGGGGGGCCAGCTTACCAATGTCGCCTACCCCGACGGCCTGTCGATCCAGTACACCTACAAAAGCGGCCAGCGGACCAGGGTGGTCGAGATGTCGGGCACGGCGGTGACCGCGACGGTCATCTATCAGTATGACTCGGCCGGCGAGCTGACCGGGCTCACCGACGGATCGGGCAACTCGATCGTCACCTATACCTACAACAGTCTGGGAGAGCTGGTGCGAGATAGTCTCGCCAACGGCGCCTACACGACGTATCAGTACGACGCCGACGGCAACCTGCTGCACCTGATCAATTTTAGCTCAACTTCAGGCGGCGGCTCGACGATCAGCAGCCGCTTCGACTACACGTATGACGCCCTGGGGAACGTGACCGCGATGGCCACGGAGGACGGCACCTGGTCCTACAGCTACGACACGACGGGCCAGTTGACCGCGGCGGTGTTTGCCTCGACCGACTCCGCGATTCCCAGTCAGAGCTTGAGCTATACCTACGACGCGGCGGGCAATCGCGTGCAGACGGTGGTCAACGGCGTGACTTCGACCTACCAGAGCAACAGCGACAACGAGTACACGACGGTCACGTCGCAGGGCGGCACCACGACCTACACCTACAACGCCGACGGCGACCTCGTCTCGCAGACCGACGCCTCCGGGACGACGACCTACACGTACGATTCACTCGACCGCTTGGTCAGCGTTACCTCTCCCACCGACAGTTGGATCTACCAGTACGACGCCCTGGGCAACCTCTCGGCCACGATCCACGACGGCCAGGTCACGGAGAACCTGGTGGATCCCGAGGGCGCCGGCAGCGTGGTTGCGCAGTTTGACGGATCGGGCAACCTCCTGGCCAATTACACTTATGGGCTCGGGCTGGTCAGCCAGGGCACGACCAGCGGCACGAGTTATTACGCCTTCGACGGGCTGGGCTCGACCGTGGGACTGACGAACTCGTCCGGCGCCTCAGTTGCCAGTTACAGCTACCTTCCCTTCGGCGGGATCCTGAGCTCCACGGGCAGCGCCTCCGCCTCCAATCCGTTCACGTTCGTGGGGCAGTATGGCGTCTCGACCGACGGCAGCGGGCTCGACGCCATGGGGGCGCGGTTCTACGACCCGTCAACCGGCCGGTTCACGACCCCGGACCCGCTGGGATTGAGCGCGGGGGACGTCAACTTTTTCCGGTATGTCGGCAACGACCCGACGAGCGCGATCGACCCCAGCGGAACGACGGCGTCGTTCTTCGGGGCTTCGGGCGACGTGATCCTGGCCGGCACGCTCGGCCTCGCGTTCGGCTCAAGCGGCGCGGCGTATCTGACAGCACCGCTCAGTGGAACCAGCGGCGGCTTCGCGTCGGTTTCGGTCTCGACGTCGACGACGGTACTCGATGCGGGCGGCACGTCGGCAGGGGGCTTGGCCGGTGGGACGAACGCCAGCACGTTGGGGCTGGCCGGGGCCACGAGCCCTGGGGGCGGCGCCGGATTCGAGGTCGCCGGAGTGACCGTCGAGCGAACGATGACGACGCCCGTTGGCCCGCTGTTGCGATTGACCGGTTTACGGGCGACGCCGCACTCCACCGCCCACCAGTCCTCGGCGGTCGAGTCGTTGCTCAAGTCGCTGATCGCCGACGACGTCGACGTGCCCGCCCCGACCAAGAACGCGACGGAGGGGCCGCCTCCGCCCAGCGGGGGGACGTCTAATGGAGGCGGCGGCCAGGGCGGCGCCGGGCAGCCGGGCGGCGCCGGCGGCAGGGCATCCAGCGGCGGCGACGGCGCCGCCGGGAGCGGGAGCAACCCGGGGACGCCGGCCGACGGCGGAATCACCGAAACCAGCAATGCCCAGACGGGCGGCCCCGCGGGGCACGGTGGGGCCGCCGGTGGCGACGGCACGGCCGGAACCGCCGGCACGGGCGGGCAAAACGGCACGCTAGGCAGTCCCGGCTCCAATGGCACCCCGGGAACCGCCGGGAGCGGCACGTGCTCGGAGACGACCCCAACGACGCCCACCACGCCCACCAACAAGACCGTCATGAGCGAGGACCCCAATGCCAAGATCGGGCCCGCGGGTTACGGCCCCCTCAACTTCATCTCGGTCTCGGCGCTCACGCTGTTTCCCTACCAGATCCAGTTCGAGAACTCGCCGACGGCCACCGCGCCGGCCCAGCAGGTGACGATCACCGATCAGCTCGATCCCAACCTCGACCTGAGCACGTTCCAGTTGACCGGGATTTCGTTCGGCGACAACGTGATCACGATCCCCGCCGGCACCCAGTCGTATCAGACTTCCGTGCCGATGACTTACAACGGCCAGAATTTCGACGTGGTCATCACGGCCGGGCTCGACTACGCGACCCGCCAGGTCTACGCGACGTTCCAGTCGATTGATCCCACGACCCAGCTTCCACCCGGTCCGTTGACCGGCTTCCTGCCGCCGGAGAATGGCACCGGCCGCGGCGAAGGGTCAATCAGCTACGTCATCGCGCCCAAGGCGGGTCTGGCCAACGGAACTCAGATCCGCAACGTGGCAGACATCTCGTTCGACCAGAACACGACGATCGCCACCGACCAGGTCAGCGACAGCAATCCCAGCCTGGGTGTCGACCCCAACAAGCAGGCCCTGGTCACGATCGACGCCAGCACGCCCACGAGCAGCGTGGCGCCCTTGCCGGCGAAAATCAGCACCTCGACGTTTACCGTCAACTGGTCGGGAACCGACACGGGCGGCCCGGGCATTGCCTATTACACCATCTGGGTCTCGGTCAACGGCGGTGCGTACAAGGCCTGGCAGACTGACACGACGGCGACTTCGGCGGTGTATCAAGCGCTGCCCGGCAAGCATACCTACGCGTTTTTTAGCCAGGCGACCGACCACTGCGGCAACGTCGAGCCGGCGCACACGATGGCCGACACCACGACCACCGACGCCCCGGCTCCGCCCGAGGTGACCGGAGTGCAGGTATCGAGCTCCGCATGGACGTCGAGCTACTCAAGCTACCTCCAGACGGCGGGCGCGGGCAACGGCGCCGGCTACGCGATTCCGGCCGGCTCGTCGGCCCAGCTCACGCCGCTGCCGTGGGCGAACCTGAACACCATCCAGATCGTTTTCACGGAGAACGTGAAGATCGCGCAGTCCGACCTGTCTGTCTACGGTATCAATTCGGCGACCTACACCTCGAGCGGGTTCAGCTATAACGCGACGACCTTCACGGCCACCTGGACGTTTGCGGCGCCATTCAAGGACGACAAGATCATGTTCGTCCTTGACGGCCACAGCGCGACGGGAGTCCAGGACCAGTACGGCGATTTGCTCGATGGCGAGTGGACCAACGGTGTGAGCACGTTTCCCTCCGGTGGCAGCGCCGGGCAAGGCGACTTTGATTTTCAGATCAACATACTGCCAGGCGACGTCAACGGCGGCGCGGGCGTGAGCCTGACCGATGCCCTGCTGGTGCAAAAAGAGCTCAATGACACGGTGGCGTCGAACGGATACACCTACAAGTACGACGTGCTGGGCCAGGGGACGATCACCTCGGCCGAGGTCACCCTAATCCGGTCGCTGGTCGGCTCGGTCCTGCCTCCGGGCAATCCCGGAACGGGCAACGGTGGCTCCGGCGGCGGCAATCACGCCGTGGTGGCGGGCCCGATCGACGTCACCCGTGGCGGCGGTGGCGGCGGTGCTAGCGGCGGCGGTACGGGCGGTATCGGACCGGACATCTGTTGCGGCGGCGGCAATCTGGCCGCGCAAATCGCGGCGGCCGAGGCCGATCCCAACGCGACCGATGTCATCACGTTGGCTACCGGCGATTACCCGGCCGACGACATCATCGTCTCGAGCACAGTGCCTGGCAAGACGATCTATATCCAGGGCGCCGGCCCGGGCAATACGATCATTGACGGCGGCGGCATGGGCCGCATCTTCCAGGTTGAAAGCGGCGTCAAATTGATCTTGCAGACCCTGTCGATCGCGCATGGGCTCGCGAAGGATGACGGGAATGGCGGCAGCTCGTCCGCCCTGGGCGGCGACTTCTTGATCGAGGGCGGGTCGGTGACGATCAGCAACGCGTCGGTGTACAGCAACTCGGCCTCGGGCCAGTCGGGTTCCTCCGGCGAAGACGGTTCCTTGAGCGGACAGGCCGGGGGCGCGGGCGGCAATGGCGGCAACGCCAGCGGCGGCGGCATCTACCTGGCGTCCGGCGTCCTCAACATCGTCAATTCGCTGGTTTCGAATGATCGCGCCAAGGGCGGCGCCGGCGGCGCCGGCGGCCAGGGCGCCGACGCCACCCTGACGGCGTCCGACGGCAGAAACGGCAGCCCAGGTTCCGAGGGTTCCGATGGTTCCGCGCCGGGAGACAACGGCGGGAGGGGCGACCGCGGCGACGATGGCGACGACGGCAGCGATGGTTTCAGGGCCGCCAACGGCGGCAATGGCGGCAATGGCGGCGATGCCAGTGGCGGGGGCATTTACGTCGCCGGCGGCACATTGATCCTCACCGGCAGTTTTGTGACCAACAACCAGGCGCTCGGTGGTGCCGGCGGCGTGGGCGGAGTCGGCGGCAAAGGGGGCCATGCCGGGAACGGAGGAGATGGTGGAACCGGCGGCGGTGGTGGTGACGGCGCCGCGGGCACCGATGGGTCCCCAGGCAGCGCACCTGGTTCTCCTGGCGGCGCCGGTAGTCACGGCGGCGCCGGTGGTGCCGGTGGTGCGGGTGGCGACGGCGGTCAAGGCGGCAAGGGCGGTCAAGGCGGCAATGGCGGTACCGGCGGTGACGGCGGCAAGGGAAGTGGTGGTGGGATCTACGTGGCCGGTGGTTCCGTGACCATCCAATCCAGCGGCATCAATGGCAACACGGCGCGGGGCGGCAAGGCCGGCAACGGCGGCGATGGTGGTGCCGGCGGCAGGGCCGGCGATGGCGGCGACGGTGGCGGCGCTGGTCCAGGCGGCGCCGGCGCCTCTGGTGGTCACGCCGGTCATGGGGCGACCGGCAGCAGCGGCGGCCCCGGCGGCGCCGGCGGAGCCGGCGGCGGGGGTGGCGCGGGTGGCGATGGTGGTGACGGCGGCGTTGGTGGCACCGGCGGTGACGGCGGCGCTGGCGGTAAAGGCGGAGCGGCCGGCCGCGGGGGTGACGGTGTCGGTGGCGGTCTCGCCGTCGCCGCAGGCTCGGTGACGGTCACGGAGGCACAATCCGCATTCGCTTCCGACAACGCCCTAGGCGGCGCTGGCGGCCAGGGTGGCAAGGGCGGCGCTGGCGGTGAAGCCGGCCGCGGTGGCAAGGGCGGCAAGGGAGCCGATGGGAGCAAGGGCGGCCCTGGCGCCGACGGCGGCCGCGGCGGCGATGGCGGGGCTACGGAGAGCGCTGCCTGCGGCGGTCCGGGCGGTGCGGGCGCCGCTGGCGGCGATGGCGGGGCCGGCGGCGACGGCGGCACGGGCGGCGATGGCGGCAGCGGCGGTCAGGGCGGCGATGGCGGCGTCGGTGGTGCTGCCGGCACCGGCGGTGCCGCCAAGGGCGGGGGTATCGCAGTCCTGGGCGGGAGCGTAACTCTCCAATCCAATTCCGTCGTCAGCAAGGACGCCGCCGTCGGTGGCTCCGGCGGGAACGGCGGCGCCGGCGGCAAGGCCGGGGACGGTGGCAACGGTGGCAACGGTGGCAACGGTGGTGACGGCGGCGTCGGTGCCGGGGGCGGCGACGGCGGCTATGGCGGCGACGGCGGCGCGGGAACGGTGGGCCACGGGCCCGGTGGACCGGGTGGGCCAGGCGGCTCCGGCGGCGGTGCTGGGGCATCCGGTCCCGGCGGGGAGGGTGGCACCGCCGGGTCGGCGGGCACGCCCGGCGGCGGCGGTCCCGGCGGCAACGGCGGCAACGCGGTCAATGGAGCGATCTATGTCGAGGCGGGCTCGCTCACCGTCTCACCGAATCCGCCTGGCTACAGTCCGCAGCAGATTCTGTCGGCCTATGGGATTAACCAGCTCGCGCTCACGGGTGCCGGCCAGACGATCGCCATCGTCAACCGGGGCGACGACCCGTTTCTCTGGGCCGACGTCCAGGCATTCAACGCGCAGTACGGCCTCCCGCAGTTCGGCGCGGGCGGTCCCAGCCTCGACGTCTGGAATCAGGCCGGTCTTCTCGCGCTCCAAAACAACCAGATTGTCAGCCCGGCACTACTACCGCCCAATGATCCCGGCTATTACGGCGAGGACATCCTCGACGTGGAATGGGCGCACGCCATTGCGCCGGACGCGAACATTGACTTTGTCGAAGCCAATTATCCCGCGGCAAACGCCGCCGCCGACACCGAGCTTCTCGCCGCCGCGCAGGTCGCCGGCAGCCTGCCCAACGTCGTCGTCGTTTCGATGAGCTGGGGTGTTTTCACCACGAACAATAACTACACCGGGGACGCGGAAGACCCGAGCGAAGGCAACTACGATACAGACTTCACGACCCCTGCGGGTCACACGGGCGTGACCTGGATCGGGGCCTCGGGCGACGCCGGCGCTGGCGAGTTCGGATATCCGGATTCCTCCCCCAACGTGCTGGCCGTCGGCGGCACGACCCTGACGCTCAATTCCGACGGTTCTTACGACATGGAAACCGGCTGGTCCTACACCAACCCCCCGCCGCGAGCGCCTCGCACACAGCCGGGCAGCGGCGGGGGCACGTCGATTTATGAATCCGAGCCGGCCTACCAAGAGAGCGTGCAGCAGAGCGGTCAGCGGACCGTTCCCGATGTGGCGTTCGTCGGCGATGGGGCCACGGGCGTGGCGATCTACGGGCATTACTTGGACCAGAACGGTAATCTCCAAGTTGGGTGGCAAGTCGAAGGCGGCACCAGCCTGGGGGCGCCAGCCTGGGCGGCATTGATCGCGCTCGCCGACCAGGAGCGCCTGGCGACCAATACCCAGCTCGGAACCCTCGATGGCGCAGACCCAGACCTTGCCCGCCCTCTACAGCCTGCCATCCAGCGATTTTCACGACGTTCTGGTCGGTTACACCGGCCTGGACACGAATGGCAACACCGTTTACGGCACTCCCGGCTACGACCTGATCACCGGTCTGGGCTCGCCGATCGCCAGCCTGATTGTGCCCGCCCTGGCGCAGTGGAACGGCCCGCTTGGGATCGTGAACGGCCCCGTCTTCAGTTCCGGCGCCCGCGTGGCCGGCGGCAGCTTCAGCCCGGAACCCGGGTTCGGCCGATTCGCCGTGGCGGGAGGGAGCCTTGGCGAGGGCGCGGCGGTTTCGGGTTCCTCGACCGTAATGGGCGCGCTCGACTGGGTTCTAACGGCGGACGCGGCGAACACGCTGGTTGACGGGCCGAGCGGATCCGATCCAACGATCGTGGCGTCGAGTTCTGTCGCCCTTCCCGGCCGTTCCTGTCGCCCTGGCTACGACCTCCGACGGCCCGGCGGCGACGGTCGTCACGATTTCCCGACCGCCGCCGGCACAGGCGGTGGGCGCTGCCACGGCCGGCGCTTCCACGGCGCTTCTGGCCAGCATTGATCACTTCCTGGAAACCGACCTTTTGGCCCAGGACGACGCGTCGCTCGTCAAGGAGGCATTGCTGAGCTCGGTTAGGTCGCAACACAATGGTCGCAAGAGGTTCAAGGTCCAGTTGAAGGCCGCCGTGTCGTCAACCGCGCCGCCTATCGCGCCGAGCAGCTTTTGGGCCCGCTCGGTGACGGGGCGGCCGATCGCCGCCCGGCAGGCCCCAACGGGCGCCCCCGGCATCGAGGTCCCAGGCGTGGGGCCGGTTAACGACAGCTCGGTGGCGGCGCTCACAGCCGGCCACGTCTTCACTCGACTCCCGGGCTTGCTCGATTCGCGCGGCCGCGGCCGGCGGCTGACGTGAGTGATCAATAGTGAGTAGAATGCGGGTTATGTTCTCTTCCCTTTCCCCGCCTTGCTAAGGGGGGGGCCAGGGGTGGCGTGATGAAAAATTGGAGTTGAGCGTACTTGAGGGACGGTTTCCAGACGCGTGTTTTTGTTGCGCAGATCGAATGACGGCGCGACCCAGCGTACCTTTTCCCCCCCTTGCTAAGGGGGGGCCAGGGGGGGTGGGGCGCACCCCTCGGAGACGGTGCATGGCTTTCCCCTTCCTGATACATCCGGGATCAGCAACAATCTCAAAACCGGTTTCTCCCCTTGTTTTCCAGACGCTTGGTCGGATTTCCAGACCGCTTCCAAGAGCCGCGACGAGGCGGGTGGAAGAAAGCCCTTTGCACGCCGTGCAGTTGGTTGTGCCACGACCACCCCCCCTGGCCCCCCCTCAGCAAGGGGGGGAAAGAAAACGGGGCGCTCGCTGAGGCTGCGCATTGAATCGGGGAGGAATGCGGCACTCACGCAGAGGCGAGCTTTCATCACACCACGAACAACTGACCACGGGACAACTGACCACGGACAACTGACAACTGACCACGAAAAATGCAAGACCTAATGACGGCCGCCATCGAGCTACATCAATCCGGACAACTGGGCCTGGCCTCCAAGTTGTACGACCGCGTACTGCGCACGAGCGCGACAACGCCGAGGCCTTGCATCTCCTGGGCGTCCTCCGCCATCAACAGGGAGAGCACGCGCGCCGCGGAGTTGATCGCTCGGGCCGTGGCCCTGCGGCCGAACGCCTTCATCTACCATGCCAACCTGGCCGAGGCGTATCGCGCCTGGACGACTTCGAGCGAGCTGCGGGCTGCTGCTTGGCCGCGCTCGAATTGTGGCCGGACTACCCGGAAGCGATCTGCAACCTGGGCGCCGCCTTGCAGGGCCTGGGCCGGCAAGCCGAGGCGGTCGGGCGATTCCGCCGCGCACTCGAGTTGCGGCCGGACTTCGTGGCCGCCCACAACAACCTGGGGATCGCGCTGCGTGATCTGGGCCAACCGGACGACGCGCTCTGGCATTTCCGCCGGGCGGTGGAGCTGGAGCCCCGCTTCGCGCCGGCCCAGACGAATCTCGGTCAGACGTTGCTCGACCGCGGGTTGGCCCTTGAAGCTCTGCCGCACTGCCAGGAGGCGGCCCGGCTGGACCCGCGCTCGGCCGTCATGCACCACAACCTCGGCAATGTGCTGCGGATCCTGGATCGGCTGGTGGACGCGCGGGCCGCCTACCTGGAAGCGTTGCGATTGAACCCGAAGCTGGCGATTTCCCACGCTCACATGGGGTTGGTGCTCCAGGGCGAGGGGCAATCAAGCGACGCGCTCGTCTGGCTGAAGAAGGCCGTCGATCTCGAACCGGCCAACGTGCTTTTCTGGCGATGGCTGGCCGAATTGCACGACGAGATGGAAGAGCCGGCCTCGGGCATTCCCTGCTGGGAGCGGGTGCTGGCGCTCGAGCCCGATCGAGCCGGCTCGCATCTGGCACTGGGTTGGGACCTGCAGGAGGAAGGGCGGCTGGCCGAAGCGCGCGAGCACTTCCTGACGGCGATCCGCTTGCAGCCTGACTCGGGCCAGGCCTATCTGAACCTGGGCGGACTGCATGAAGAGGTGGGTGAGATGGCCGAGGCCGAAGCGGCCTTCCGCACGGCGCTCGGGGTTGCTCCGGGCTACGCGATCCCGCACGCGCGGCTGGCGACGCTCTTGCGCGGCAAGCTGCCCGAAACGGACCTGGCGGCCCTGGAAGAGCGGCTGGCCGACGAGAAGCTTGGCCAAGCCCCGCGCGCCCGGCTGCTTTTCGGACTGGCCCACGCTCTGGACGGCCGCGGCGAGTTTTCCCGGGCGGGCCAGTGCGCGCGGCAAGCCAACGCGATCACCTCGGTGCTCGCCCGCGGCCGCAAGGATTACAACCGCGACGACCACGAGCGGTTCGTCAACACGATCCTGCGGGTCTTTGACGGAGGTTTCGTCGAGCGTCTGGCGGGGTCGGGCCTCGAGACGCGGCGGCCGGTGTTCGTCTTCGGCCTGCCGCGATCCGGCACGACCCTGATCGAGCAGGTTCTGGCCAGCCATAGCCGGGTTCACGGGGCGGGCGAGCTGCGGCTGGCACGCCGATCGTTCGAGGCGATCCCCGGCGCTCTGGGCCGGTCGGGGGCGCCGCGAGATCGCGTCGCCGACCTGGACGCAAGGGCGGTGCGCACTCTCGCCGCCCGGCATCTCGACAACCTGGCCACGATCGCCGGCGGCCGGGCCGATCGGGTCGTCGACAAAATGCCCGACAATTATATGTATATAGGGCTGCTGGCCGTGATGTTCCCGAGGGCCGTTTTCGTCCACTGCCGACGCGACCTGCGCGACACCGCCGTCTCGTGCTGGCTTACCGACTTCCGCAGCATTCGCTGGGCGAACGATCCGGCGCACATTGCGACGCGGTTCCAGAACTACCGGCGGTTGATGGACCATTGGGAGGCGGTGCTGCCCGCGACGATCGAGCACGTGGATTACGAGGAGACGGTTGCCGATCTCGAGTCGAACGGCGCGCCGCCTGGTCGCAGCGTGCGGCCTGGAGTGGGAGCCGGCCTGCCTCGAGTTCCATCGGACCCAGCGCCCCGTCCGCACCGCCAGCCTTGCCCAGGTCCGCCAGCCGGTGTATCAGCGGTCGGTCGCGCGGTTCAGGAACTACGAACCCGAATTATCCGAACTATTCGGCCGGCTCACGGGAGAACCGGCCGAGGTGGCAGCCGTGGCGGAAGAAGTCCTGGCGTGAGAGATCGTCGTGCCCGGAGCGGGACCGGAATCGATTCACAAAACTTGGGGGATCAGCATATGCGTAGGGTCTTTGTCATCGCGCTTCTGGGTTTCGCGCTGTTGCGCCCGCCAGGGCAGGGCTTGTCCTGGGCACGGGGGAGAATCTGAGCTGGGACCCCTCGACTCAATCATCGCCGACTTTCAATGTATCTGTTCAAAACCCGGGCGGCGCGGTGACCGATCCGGTGGTTGCGTGGGTGCTGGGGCTGGCGATCGCGCCCGAGGCGGGCGCGGTCGGCACGGTCAGTATCGCAGCATTTGAGCAGCCGGCGAATTACCTGCTGGCCGGCGACTCGTCCGGTATCATCGCAGGCACGGCGAACCCGCCGGTCCAGCTTCTCGTCAACGACCTCGCGGCGGATTTCGTTGGAATCGTGGTGCCCAGCACGGCGCAAATCTGCTCGCCATCACATTCTCGGTAACCTCTGGAACCAGCGGCACGTTTGATATCGTCACGTATGGCGACCCATTCGAGGGGTCCAACTGGATCTCGGGCAACGATCCGACATTTACGCCAGTTGCCTTCGACAACGTTCCGTTTCCCCCCGCTAGCTTTCCGGGCAGTCCGGTCACGCTCGGCACGCTGACCGTGACGCCAAGCTCGGCGGTGGTACCCGAGCCGACCTCGGCGGTGCTTTTGCTCTGCGGTGCCGCAGGAGCGCTCCTGTACGGCCGCTCGCGGCGTCGCGCCCGGCGGCTCGTCGCTTGACCTCGCGGCGGCCGCACGGCGGCTTACCGGGCCTGATTGACGTCGGGTATTGACCTAACCCGCAGGATCGCAGCCTCCGCTAACAATCGCCGGGACAGCAGCCGGGATGCGCTTAGTCCTCGGCCATTCGAGATTTCCGCCGCTGCGATTCGCCTCGATTCGGTCACGGCGACCCCGGTGCAGATCGCGCCCTTCGCGAGGCATTTGCATCATCAGCCTCGTTCCTGAGCACTTCCAGCTCGACGAGCTGGCGCCAGGTCGGCTGATAGCGCTTGCTCGCGTTGGAATCGAGGCGAATTCCGGCTGTGGCAACGAATTCTTGCTGCCTGTGGAGCTGTGAGCGGACCAAGGGATCGTTCATTCCGCCCAGCACTTCGGGATCGGTCCGATCGGTTGTTGCACGGTCGAGCCAGCGGACAGCTTTGTTGCGCCAGGCGGACGCGGCATCGCCGTGCCCGAGCTGGGCCTCGACCAAGGCCATGAGGAACCACTCCCGCGGGGTGCCGGAGGGGCGCTCTGGAGTGACGTCGATGGGGCCGCCCCGAGTGAAAGCGAGGCCGCCTCTGGCGTAGGCTACGATGGAATCGCGAGCCGACTGCGCGCGGCCTCGAAATGACCGGCGCGGTATTGCGTAAACGCCCGCGCCTACAGAACCCAGGGTCCCACGAAAAAAACTTCGCCGCGGCATCGAGGAACTTGACCAGAGCTTCCGGGTCGTTCAAACCGTCCGGCTGGAGCGTTGCCGCGTGCAAGGCGGGAATCACGGTCGGCGACGGCATGTAGGGTGGTCGAATCGCACCGACGAGAGCGGTGCACGCCGAACGGTAGGCGTCGCGGTTTCCGAGCTTGGCGGACAGCACGGCGAGCGAGATCGCTGCCTCGGTATTGGCTGGCTGGCGCTCTACGATGACGGCGAAGTCAGCCGCGGCATCAGCAAAGCGGCCGAGCTCCGCCTCGGCTAGGGCGCGGCGCCTCGGCAGATCGACGTCGTCGGGTGCGGCCGCAATCAGCGGATCGAGATGCGTGACCGCCGCGGCGAAATCGCCGGCCGATTCGAACTGACCGGCTTTGCCGCGGTGCCAGTCCAGCTCTGACTCCGAAGCCGCCGGGGATAGCTCGGCTTGCCGGCCGCGCAGCCTGGACCAGGCAATCCGCGTCGCGTCATCGACCGGAAGAGGAGCCACGGCGCCGTCGGCCTCGATGCGCCGGCCCGAGAGCAGCCCGGCAAGTCGTACCAGATCTGCACCAGGCGTCGGGCCCGGGGATAAGTCCCACACGTGGACCGAGTCGGAGCCGGTAAACGCCATCACGATCGCCGGGTCGCACAACAAGACCCGTTCGACAAAGGTCAGGGCCTCCAAGGGCGGGCCCACCGGTAGGCCGGTTGCAGTTTCCCAGACGTGCACTGCCCGTTCCGATGTGGTGAGCGCCAGGCTGCCGTCGGTGCCAAGCGCTATGGCCGGCTTCGACTCACTCGTGCGGCTCGCCGTCAACGCTTGCCATCCGGCATCGGCCGGTCGCAGCGGCGGGCCGGCCGGTCGGCCTGTCTCGACATCCCATACCTGGGCTGTCCGATCGGCCAACTGGGCGATATACCGCCGGCCGTCGCCGCTGGCCGCAATCGCTTCAACCGCCGCGCGCGCCGGAATCGGGCCGCCAGGATGCGCAAGACCGGTCTCAGCATCGAGCCGATGCACGGCCGATTCGCCGACACTGACGAGCACGATCCGCCCGCCGTCGGCGAACGCACCCCACGGCTGCATCCGCCGGCCTGACACCCAGTTAATCGATGTGGCCTTTCGGTCGGGCGGTCTCGGCGACTCCAACGGCCGCCCTTTCGCCGCGCCCGAAGCAGCGTTCCAAAGCTGGACCAGCCCATCCTGGACCGAGAGCAGACGCCGTCCGTCCGGACTAAACGCCACGAAGAGCGTGTTCCGATTTGGGTCGATGGCCAGTGGCTTGCCCTCTTTTGTTGACAGATCCCAGAGCCAGACTGCGGAGGGATGGAAATGATCGGACCCGCCAACGGTCGCGGTGCGCTGGCCATCGGATGCCACGGCCACAAACGCCACCGGCTCAGTATGTTTCAGGTCTGTTACGACCGGTGGATTCGTCCGAAAATCCCAGGTGCGCACTGTCCTGACGTTGGGAGTCGACCAGTCCGGCAGCAGCACAGTGACCAGCCGGCGGCCATCGGCGCTCAAGGCGGCCTGCAAGACCGCTACGAATCCTGCTTCCCACGGCACCAAAGTCGTCGCAGGCTTGCCGCTTGCGCGTTCGACGAGCTGGAGGCTCACCTCATTAATCGTCTTTCCCGGCGGGTAGGATGTCTTCGAGTCTGCGCTCAGCACGAGCCGGCCGTCGGCAGTGTACCATCGGCCCGAGAGCGATCGTCCGGCACCAGGTGCCGGGCCGGTCAGGTCCCACGCGCGCGACTCAAGCTCGTGCAGCGCCGTCGAGCTTCCGGCGGTGACAATCAGCCGGCCGTCCGGGCTGAAACGCAGACTCGAGGCGATTCCAGCCTGGCGCAACGGCGGTGTCACCGGCTCGAGAGAGCCAGCGTCCCAGACGCGAGCCACTCCCTCGCGGCCGCTGAGCGTGGCGAGATAGTGGCCGTCGGGGCTGAACGCGACGGCAACGATCTTTGCGTGTAGCGGTGCCGCGTTGTCGAGCGATCGTGCTTTGGCGATGTCCCAGATCCGGGCTTCCGTCGATCCGGCGGTCACAAGCCGCCGTCCATCGGGACTGAAGGCGACCACGAAGATACTTCCGCCCTGATTGTCGCCGTGGTTTAAAGGGCCAAGCACCAGCTTGCCGGTTGCGGTGTCCCAGACCTGTGCCTCTTGGGGCCGGTCGCCTGGCTCGAGGGTCAGCGTGACCATCCGCGAGCCATCCGGGCTGAACGCGACTTCTCCAATAAACGTCCGATGGGCCAACGGGGGCGTTCGCGGTCGGCCGGTTTCGGCGTCGAAAACCTGGATCAACGACTTCTGAGGGACGATGAGCGGGTTAACCAGCAGGACCGGTACGGCCACCAGCCGCCCGTCCTCCGAGTAGATCACGTTGCGGATCGCCACCTGGCTGGAGCTCACCGGCGCGGTCTCGCGCCCGGTGATTCCGAGACGCGCGGCCATCTGAAGGCGGGCTTTCTGATCCGGGGTCGTGTCCGGCCCAGCCTCGATGTCGAGGACCACGCGGCGCTCCGCTTCCAGGAGATGGCCCCTCAGAATCTGCCCGATGGGCAGCGCGATCTCGCGACCCGAGACCAGGTCCCAGAACTGAAGCGGCGCGGCGTTTCCCCAGATCGCTACGCGGCGGCCGTCGCGGCGAACGGCGAGCTTGACATCCGGCCCGCCGATCGTAATCGCCGGGCCGATGGCACTGTTGGCGCCCACATCCCAGGCAAGCAGGTCCGTGACGATCTCTTTCGGCTTCGACCCCGGCCGCTCGAGCAGCCGCACAGCTACGCGGCCGTCAGGGCTGAGCCGGAATGTCCCCGGCGGCCCGGGCAGAGCGAGGCGCTTTTCGCTGCGCTGGCCATTGAGCGGGTCGAGCGTGATCACCTTGCCGTTGGTCACACCCAGGAGGCGAAACGCTTCGGGCGCGAAGGACACCGTCTCATTCAATCCCAGAGGCATCCACGTCATATTGGCCAGCCGGGGGAGGCGGCGCAATGTCCCTGCGACGCGCATCTTATGCAGGGTCTCTCGCTCGGGCTCTTCGGTGTCGATCGCCAGGGCATCGGCATACCACGGCAGGCAGGCGAGCCAGTCCCCTTCGGCGCGGGGCAGGTTGCCGTTGCTGACGAGCTGGTTGCACAGGCGCTGGAGGCTCTCGGCCGACTTGGCAAAGGCGATCGCCCGCTGCTCCTGGGCGATGGTCTTGGCGTAGTCGGCCTCCTTCCGCGCCCGCTTTTCGGACTCGGCAATCGTTCTGTGTCGTACCGCCTGGTCGCGAAACCGGACGGCCGCCCATGAAGCCGCGCCAGCCCCGCCGGCCAGCACGAGGAACAAGGCCGCGAGCAGGCCAGCGACGACGGGGTTCCTCCGGCACCAGCGCCCAGCGCGTTCCATCTGGCCGACGGGTCGCGCCGCGATCGGCTCGCCTGCCAGGTAGCGGCGCAGGTCGAGAGCGAGGGCTGAAGCGGACGAATACCTGCGAGCCGGGTTTTTTTCCAGGCATTTCAGGCAGATCGTTTCCAGGTCGCCCGGGATGCCCAGATTGAGCTGGCGCAACGGCACCGGATCGAGCTCCAGCACTTGCAAGAGCGTGTCCATTGCAGTCGCTGACTGAAAGGGCGGCCGGCCGGTCAAGAGGCAGTAGAGCATCGCTCCGAGCGAATAGACGTCAACCAGAGGCCCGATCTGAGCATGCTGGCCGGCGGCTTGTTCCGGCGGCATGTAGCTGGGTGTACCCATGACCTGGCCGCTGGCCGTCAAGCCGCTGTCTCCGGCGAGTTTCTTGGCCAGGCCGAAATCGGTAACTTTGGGCTGCCCTCGAGCGTCGAGCAAGACGTTGGCCGGCTTCAAGTCGCGGTGAATGACGCCCCGGTCATGCGCGTACTGGATGGCGTCGGCGATTTGCGCGAGTAGCTCCGCAGCCTCGCGCGGCGGCAACGGCGCGCGCGCTGCTTTTTGTGCCAGGCTCTGCCCTTCAATGAAAGCCATCGAGAAATAATGCTGCCCCTCGTGCTGCCCGACCTCGTAAATCGGTACGATGCCCGGATGATCGAGGTTGGCGGCGGCCTCGGCTTCCAGGTAGAAGCGCCGCACCTCGGTCTGGTCGGCGAGCTGGCCCGCGAGGATCATCTTTAAGGCGACGGGGCGATTGAGGGCCATCTGGCGAGCGTGAAAGACCACACCCATGCCACCGCGGGCGATCTCGCGGATGATCTCGTAATCGCCGAAGTACCGGATGAATGGAGGTGACGGCTGCGTGGCATGGCCGGCCTCGCACGGTTCGAGGTCGATGGTGCCTTCCGTCGCGGGCGCGATGGTGGGGTCTTCGTGGACGGAGGAAATCGCCTGGGGCGTGATCGGATCTGTTGGTGCTGTTTCACGTGCGACGGTGGGCGATTCGGCAACGGTGGAGCGTGCCACGGCTCGGGGGCTGGGAGGCATTTCCGCAGTATTGGCTGCCACGCGAGCCACCGTTTCATCCCCCTCGCGCAGCTCGCGCTCGAGCGCCGCGAGCTCGGCTTGGAGGGCGGCGCGGCCTGCATCGGGGACGTCGCCCAGATAGTCCGCTGCGCGCCCTCGATGCCCACCGCGCCAGTCAGCCACGAACCGGCGGCAGAACCGCGTCGATGCGGCGGCCCAATTCGATATCGAGGCCGTTCGCGTTGTCGCTGGGTCGTTCGCTCATTTTGATTTGGGTCCCCATTCCGTGATATCGGACCCGCCCATGTCGTGTCGAGGGCTCGGCGCTCATTTCCCGGAGGATCACTCCCCATGAGAGTGGTCAAGATAATTGACTAACCTTCGATCACGATAGTCGATGGAAATCGCGTGATTGGATGGATGTACTGAGTACCGGTGGCCTCTTCTCTTCTGTCCCGGATCGTCGTTCCGTTCCCGCTTATCTCGAGGTGACGGAACGGGGAACGGACCGATGATCTCGCTCAGACCCTCGTTGATCACGGAACATCATTCTGTGTCGAGCCCGAGCGACCCTGCTCGTGAAGCCTCGCCATGCTCAAGGTATCTCCGCCCAGCTCGCGATGTGGACACGACCTCGGCGCTCGCTACGATTGACGACGGCGCCCCGGGCATCGATGTCTCTTCGTGCTCGAACGGCTGGAACAGATGCCCCGACTGCGGCCTGCCCCCGGGCGACGCACGATCGGCATGATGAGCTCGCCGAGCTTTTTCCGGAACCGCAGCGCAACGGTGTCCGCGTGGGAGGGGCCCGACCCGCTCCCGCCGCCGACCCGGGGGTTTCAATCGGGGCGAGCGGCGACGTACAGTAGGGTGATCATTCGCCCGTCCGTGCGCACGGCGCGGATCGGCGTCCCGAGCGATGGGCCTGGGCATGTCCGACACCCCCTCAGCCGCCCGCTTCCCGATGACCTGCTGGGGACGATTGGGCCAGGCGGTCGAAGGTGCTCCCTTTCCCTCCGGGCGGAACGGCGAGGAAGAACTGACATGATCAGACATTTCGGATTGATCATCGTCGTGGCGGCGTTCGCGGCCCCGGCCCCCGGCGCCGCGTCCGGCATCGAGGACCGCAGGCCCAACGTGATCGTCATCCTCGCGGATGACCTCGGGCCGGGCGACCTGTCGTGTTACGGGGGCTCGATCCCGACGCCACATATCGACCGGATGGCGAAAGAGGGGGTGCGGTTCACCCGCTTTTATTCGGCCGCGCCGATTTGCTCGCCGTCGCGGTGCGGGCTGATCACCGGGCAGTTCCCGGCCCGGTGGCGGATCACCAGCTATCTCCAGACCCGCGCCGGAAACCGGGCGTGCGGGCAGGCCGACTTCCTCGATCCGAAGGCCCCGTCGCTGCCCAGGGTGTTGCAGGCGGCCGGCTACCAGACAGTCCATGTCGGCAAGTGGCACCTCGGCGGCGGCCGCGACGTGATGGCCCCGCCTCGGTTCGCCGCCTACGGGTACGACTTCGGCCGCGGCACCTGGGAGAGCCCCGAGCCCGAATCGAATCTCACCGCCCGCGACTGGATCTGGTCGGCGGACGACCTTGTGAAGCGATGGCACCGGACGGCGTGGATGTGTGGCTTCGCCCTCGGGTCCAGGCCGACCGATCCGGATCGACCGTATTTCGTGAACCTCTGGCTGGACGACCCACACACGCCGTGGGTCCCTTCGATCTACGATCTAAAGGTTGGCAAGGACGGCCGGGCGACTAGCTGGGAAGACACGAAGGAGCGACTCCACTGGGTGATGGTCGAGCTTGATCGGCAGGTCGGCTGGCTGCTCGACTCCCTGCGCAATAATCGCGCGGGCCGGCCGACGATCGTGTTGTTCCTCTCCGACAACGGGCCGCTGCCGTCGTTCCAGCGGGCCCGGACCGTCGGTCTGCGCGGGAGCAAGCTCAGCCTTTATGAGGGCGGTGTCCGGCTCCCGTTCATCGCGTGGGGGCCGGGTATCGTCCGCGCCGGGGTCACGAACGACGCGACCGTGCTCGCCGGCGGTGGACCTGTTTCCGACCCTCTGCCGCCTCTGCGGGGCGCCGCTGCCGGCGGGATACGAGGGCGACGGCGAGGATATGAGCCCGGCCCTCCTCGGGAAACCTCCACGGCGCACCCGGCCGCAGTTCTGGGAGTACGGCCGGAACGACAGGTCGTTCGACTACCCCGGCGGAGACGACCGGTCCCCCAACCTGGCGGTGCTCGACGGGGACTGGAAGTTGCTGGTGAATGACGACGGCCGCGGACCGGAGCTGTACCACCTCGGGAGCGACCCGAAGGAAGCGAGGAACCGCGTCGCCGACGAGCCGATCGTGGCACGCCGGCTGCTCGACGCCGTCTTGAACTGGAGGAAATCCCTGCCCTGAGAGGCCGCCGTACCAGGACCGGCCCCTCCGTGACGTCGACCTCCGCGTGGGGGACTGCCGCCGCCGACAGTCCCTCCCGGATGGCGGCCTCTCGCCGAAGGCCATCGATCGCTCACGGGATGGACCGGCGCGGAGCGGCAACTGGAGATCCGAACCGCCGAGGACCGTCCATCGCTCCTCCGATGAACGAGGGGCTTGACGCAACGACTGCTCGGCGCACATCGGTCCGACGACGCCGAAGCAGTTTCTGCGAAGCATCCGGCGTGCCCTCACTTGGCAGTTCATGCACATCCCGACAGCACCTTGGAGGTGGGGGCGACTGAAATGGGTGCCGCGATTGGATGAGCTTGAGCCTGAAACGGAACGCGGACAACGGGAGCGAGCGCGACGCTTTGAACGGCTCTGTTACCGTGCGCTTGCTGAGGGGCTGATTTCATTAACCAAAGCCGCTGAACTTCTCCGGCTGCCTGCTGCGGAGGTTGAGAACGGACTGAAAGGGGTGCAAAGCAGCGACTGCGCAAATGGCTCACCGGTGCCCGCGTGCAGTATAGTGGCCGATTCCAGTTGTCCAATGTCGGTTGCCTCGCGGTTGGTTGGACTGGGTTTCTCTTCCTGATCGCACGGTGCCGCTCATGAAATGCCCGCCGCCCCATCGTTCCAGGCTTCGCCGCGTCTTGGTCGCCTGCGGCCTGGTGTTCGTCGGCGCAGGGATCCTGGGACTGATCGCTTACCAGGAGCTCGAGCTTCCGCGTCCGCAGCAGCGATCGCCGGTCATTCTCGTGGGTCGGCTCTTCACACGAGCACCCGGCATTGAAACCGCAGGGGTGCTGGTCCATTTCCGGCGGCCCAATGAGCCACTTCAGCCCGGCCGGCGGAGGTACGTGGAAACCGCCGTCACGGATCGCTCGGGCTATTTCTCCTTCGACGCGAATTTCCGCGGGCCGGCCCATCTGTTCCTCGATCGCCACCGCATGCGCGACTGGACGTACCGCCCAATCGCGGAAATTGCCCTGCCGTCCAGCCAGGTGCTCCAGATCGAGCTCATCGAGGGCTCAATTGCCGCTGGACGCGTCGTCCGAAACGGAGTTCCGGCGGCGGGAATCGGCATCTGCCTCAAGTTCGTCGAGCCGGCCGCGCACGAGTACTTCTACCTGTTTCAGGAGGCGACCGACGATCAGGGCCGCTTTCGCTTCGAGCACCTCCCGGAAGGTGCGGAATTCTGGATCTCGGCGCTGCGAACGCGCGCATTCGAACCCCAACTGACCGACGCCCTGCCCGACGATCAGACGTTTCCGCCCATCCGGTTCCGTACCGGAGCCGATCGCACAACGATCGAGCTGGGCGATTTCAAGCTGCGATCCGGAGCAACGCTCGCCGGCCGCGTCGTCGTGAGCGACGGCAAGGCGATTCCGGAGAATTGGGTCGTCGCGGCTGGACGCCCCGGCGCCGGAGGCCGGGTCTACTCGCGTCTCGACAAGAAGGGACACTTCCAGATCAAGGGGCTTCCGCCAGGCACGATCGCGGCCCACGTCGAACAGGTGTGGACGATTAACCCGCCGGGCTACCCTGTCCCCGTGCCCGGTTACCGGCCGTCCGCCCGGAACAAATGCCTCGACCCCAGTAACGGCTTCGAGCTGATCGGACAGCTCGACGATGACACGAGCGACCTGACCATCCTGCTCGAGCCAACGACGAATGCCGCCGGCGCAGGTGCCGGCGGCCGCCCATCATCTCCCGATCCGGCAGCGCTCGCCCAATTCCGGAATGCCAGGGCCGGCCCGATCACCGGCGCGGCGGCGATACCTTGACTGACCGAGCGGCGAATGTGTTCATCGCTGGATAGTGCCACCTGGCCAGGTCTCCTGGCGTCCCGATGGCACTATCCCGTGCAGTTGGCGCCGCACGCCCGTGGTGCGTGTCAGGAGGTCGTCGAGCCGGCGGTCGATGACGAGCCACTCGTCGTCGTCGCGATGGGCTGCGAGAAGAGACCGAGCCCGCCGGCGAATGCCACGTTCATCGGGCCGCCGGCCGCCATGCCCACGGGGCCGCCGCCCATGATCATCGGGCTGGCAATCGCCACGCTCATCGGGCCGCCCATCCCGATCATCACTGGCCCGGACGAACCTTGACCCATCACCAGGCTCAGGAGCAACCCACCGCCCAGGTTCATCGGGCCTGGAAGCGGTGGCGCAGTCGGGGTCGTCGTGGTCGAAGTCGAGGTTGCCGTCGAGCTCGAGGTCGCCGTCACGGTGGGCGCGCCGAAGTCAGTCTGGACCGCCTTCAGGTCGGTGTCGATCTGGGCGACGCCGGCGGAATTCAGGCCGCTGGCCGTCATGATCGTCTGGAGGTCGGTGCCCGCCTGGGCCGCCTGGGCCGTGGTTGCTCCCTCGCTCGTGAGGACGGCCGAGACATCGTTGACGATCTGGGTTTGCTGGGCATTGGTGAATGTGCCGCTGGCGAGCACGCCCGACGCGTCGCTCTGGAGCGTCTGGATTGCCGTCGTTACGCCCGAGGAGGGCTGGCCGGATGGCGGGGTGATCGCCTTGAGGTCGGCGGCAAACGCAGTGAGCTCGGCCACAGTCACCTGCGACTGGGCCTCGATGGCCTGGGTGTCGGATTGCAGCTTCTGGAGGTCCGTCGCGGCCTGAGCGTTCGGCGCCGTCGCGGTGCCGCTCACCGCGATCATCGGACCGCCAGGGTTCACGCCGGGGAGACCGCCGATCGGTGCGAAATTGGTCCCCTGGCCGCCACCGGCGTAGCGCCCGCCGCCATAAGTCCAACCCGCGCCGCCGGCGACGGTCTGCGGGGCGAATGCGTAGCCGGATCCCGGCATGCTGGGGGTCGTCGAGACGGACGTGCTCGTGCCGGGTGCCGTCGTCGTGCTCGCGCTGGTGTCGAGGTCCTGGGAGTGCATGCGAAAGGCGCGGCCGTGAGCATGAGACCCTCCGCCACCGGCAAGATCGCGAACGTGTGCGGTTCGATTGAGCCTTTCGGACTCCCCGCCACCGAGATGCGGGTTCATCATGGAAAGGAGTTGACGGTGCTCCAGTGATTCGCAGGCGATGCGGGCCGATGGCTTGACGCGAGGTCGACCATGGCTGCCCGCAAGCTTGTTCCACAACGCGGTCGCGCGTCCCGAATGACTTCCCATGAAAGATACCCTTCCTGAGTGAGGGGGGATCGAACCGATCGCTTCAAGCACGGAGCGATCGACGATCTCCCGGCAATCCTGTCGTTCGGAATTATCGGTAAGATCGCGGGTGGCGAACATCAAGAATTGTTAAGGATCCTCGTGCGCTGGCGAAGTCGTCTGCGCGATCTCGACAGAACCCGTTTAAGGGCCGCGGTTTCACTTGATTCGGGCATCCGCCTGGCCCGACTCTCGATGGATCCACGGTTTGAGGCGGTCGAGCTTTAGCGCGGACAGTTCGAATTCCGCCTCCTCGATGGTTGCTTGGAGCCGTGCTGCCAAGCCTCGAATGTCCCTCTCAAGCGGCAGTTCCAACTTGGCGTCCGTGGCGACCTCAATCAGCTTGGCCCGAATCTGCTGTTCGACCGCGATCGCCTCGGCGAGCGAGGACCGGACACGCTCTGTGGAGTGCGAGGGCGCACGCCTAACTCTGTTCTCCCCGGCCACAGCCGCTTCAAGTCGCTTCTCTTTGGCCATTTCCGTTTCGTAAGCCGCTCGCTTCGCCAGTTCCTCGGCACGGGCCTTTTCGACCTCCGCTTGTAGCTCGCGTAGCTGTATCGGCTTCGTGTATTCGCTCAACATTCTCACCTTCGACTCGGCCTTCCCAACCTCGAGCCGAGCTTTGCGCTCCCGGCGTTGGGAGTTGACGATTCCGTCGTGCCAGCCGAATTCGATTGACAGATCGCCCAGCGAGCCATCGGATGCCCGCTCGATCCGGGCAAGCCGCTCGTCCAAGACGCCGGCGTAGGCGTGTTGCCAATCCACGCTGCTCTGCGCGAGCTTGACTTCACCCTTCGCTGTCTCCAGGTCTTGCACGAAAATGCCTTCGCTGTATTCTATGACCGCGATCTCGGCGATTTCTCTGGTCAACTTGGCGTTCTCGTAGTTCGCCGCAGCGGACATGGTCGTGATTTGTTGGTTGGTGAGCTGATCTCGCGGATCCCCTCGATCAAGAAGGCCCCTCGGCGCGGCAAGCAACTGATCGGCGATCTGAAGCCTACGATTGCGCTGGGCCCAGAGCGTCCGGTGGATCTCGGCGATGAAGTCCGACCGGCTCGTCGAGGATAGAGGCTGGTCGGTCTGGCCGGTTCGAGGCGGATCGTCGGTCTCGGCCCGAACCGGCGCCAAGCGGGGGCACAGAGCACCGAACGCAAGGAGAGCGGCTGCGGTCAAAATGACGAGGACGTGATGGCGAATCGTTGTCTGTCGGCGCCGGGTGGGCCGCTCTCGATGCTCGTGGCGGTTGATCGCGGGCATGGACCAAGGTGCTAACATGGTGGTCTCCGCTTGTCGATGTGAGAGTACCCTGTCCCGCGTGGAATCTGCTGGATCGCGGCAACGTCATTTCGCTTTGGCGCGAACCCCGTCCGCAGCTTGATGGATGCGCGGTTTCAGCTTGTCGAACAGGAGAGCCGCCCGTTCCCCGTCCGCTGCGTCGAACGAGCGCTGTAAGCCGGCTGATCTGGTCCCGAATGTCGTTCCGGAGCACGTCCGTGACGTTGCCTTGCTTGGCGGCGTCGTCCAGCTTGCGACGGATTTCCTCCTGGACGGCAATTGCTTGATCGAGCAAGACCAGCGTCCGCTTCAGATCGGGTGGGAGATCATTCTGCTTGACTTCCCTTTCGAGTCTCTTCGTCTTGGCCAGCTCCAGCTCCAACGTGGCCTGCGCCGACAGCTCGTCCGAACGCGACTTTTCGACATCCGAAAGCAGCTCCTTGTGGCGATGCTGCTTGGTGTACCCGACGAGGACCTTCTTCTTGCTCTCGGCCTGCTCGCGCGCGTATCCGGCGCGGCGCTCGCCGAGTTTAGCGGCCTCGAGCTTTCCTTCGATTTGGAACTCGATCGACATCCCAAATACCGAACCCGTTGAGGCCTGCTTGATCCTGGCGAGCTGATCCTCTGCCCGCTTTGTTTCCGCGCGTGAGGTCGCGATTTCTTCCTGGGCGATCTTGAGCTCTCCTTCGGACACGGCAAGGTCCTGGACGAACGTGCCCTCGGTGAATTCCCTGACCCTGATCTCGGCGACCTCGCGGCCGAGCTTGGCCTTCTCATGCCGCGCCGCGCAGCTTCGACGAGGAACTTGCGGCCCGCGAGCTGGTCCTCGAGCTGCCTTACATCTTCTTGATGGCGAAACACGCGACTGGCGAGCTCGATCATGCGATCCTGCTCGACCGTCAGAATCCGGCGAATCTCAGCGACGAAGTCGGATCGGCTCGCCGGTGCGGCGGGCTGGGCGGCATGGTCCGATCGAGGCGGCAGATCGGCCCCGCCCCGGACCGGCGCCGCCATCGGGGACGCGAAGCCGGCGAGCACGAGCATGATCGCGCCCGCCGCGACAGCGAGGAGGCGAGGCATCATGGAGAATGATCGCCGACTTGGGTAGTTTGCGCCGCCAATACATCGAAATCTTGACATGGTTAATTCCCTTTTTTGAGCGATCAGCACTCGGCGTTGCCCGGCGTGCGCGGGAACGGGATCACGTCGCGGATATTGGCCATGCCGGTGACGTAGGATGACGGTCCGCTCGAAACCGAGGCCGAAGCCGGCGTGCGGCACGGTGCCGTAGCGCCGCAGGTCGCGGTACCAGTTGTACTGTTCTTTCGAGAGCCCGATCTCATCGAGCCGGGCGTCGAGCACATCGAGCCGCTCCTCGCGCTGGGAGCCGCCGATGATCTCGCCGATGCCCGGAGCCAGCACGTCCATCGCGGCCACCGTCTTGCCGTCGTCGTTGAGCCTCATGTAGAACGCCTTGATCTGCTTTGGGGTAGTTCATGACCACGATCGGCCGGCCGACCAGTGTCTCGGTCAGGTAGTGCTCGTGCTCGGACTGGAGGTCGATGCCCCACTTCACCGGGAACTCGAACTTGTGCCCCTTGGCGATCGGCCGCTTCGAGTGCCTTGATGGCGTCGCCGTAGTCCATCCGTTCGAAGGTCGCGTTGATGAACGATTCGAGCCGGTTGATGCAATCCTTGTCGATGTGCTGGGCGAAGAAGGCCATATCGTCGGCCCGCTCTTCGAGCACGGCACGGAAGAGATACTTGAGGAAATCTTCGGCCAGGTCGGCATTGTCGTTGAGGTCGGCGAAGGCGATCTCGGGCTCGATCATCCAGAACTCGGCGAGGTGGCGGGTCGTGTTCGAATTCTCGGCGCGGAACGTGGGCCCGAAGGTATACACCCGGCTGAGCGCCAGGCAGTAGGCCTCGACGTTGAGCTGGCCGGAGACGGTGAGGCTGGCCGGCTTGCCGAAGAAGTCGGCCGAGAAATCGATCGCTCCGTGCTCGTCGCGGGGCAGATTGGCGAGGTCGAGCGTCGAGACGCGAAACATCGCCCCGGCCCCCTCGGCGTCGCTGGTGGTGATGATCGGCGTGTGCACCCAGATATAAGCCGTGCTCGTGGAAGTACCGGTGCACGGCCATCGACAGGCAGTCGCGGACCCGCGCGACCGCCCCGAAGGTGTTGGTCCGCGGCCGCAGGTGTGCCACGGTCCGCAGGTGCTCCATCGTGTGCCGCTTGGCCGACACCGGGTAGCTGTCGGGGTTCTCGACCCAGCCGACCACCTCGACCCGATCGGCCTTGACCTCGAATCGCTGGCCCTTCCCCTGCGATTCGGTCAGCGTGCCCGCGACCCGCACCGAGCAGTGCGTGGTCAGGTGCAGGATCTCGGTCTGATAGTTCGGCAGCGACGCCTCGGCAACGATCTGGATCGGCTCGAAGCACGAGCCGTCGTGGACCAGAAGGAACGAGAGCCCGGCCTTCGAGTCGCGCCGCGTGCGGAGCCAGCCCTCGATCACGACCGGTGTGCCGACCGCCAGGCGGCCGGCCAGTATATCCTTGACCGTTTGACCTGTCATACATACCTCCGAGACCGGGAACGCGCGCGATCGAGACGATGAGGCCAGAGGGCTCGGTTGTTAACGCCCAGGCGGCTCCCTTGATCATGCCCGAGGCGGAGGCCCTTCACAAGCGATCCTTTCGGGGCTCGTCAATTCGGTTGACGGACCTTCTCGCCGGATTCATAGTAAAGACGTCAACCCGAAGTCGCGGAGTTGGCAGACGTGCCGGGTGCAGATTCTCGCGGTCTTGACGGCCGCTTCCGTTGAGCTCCTTGCTGCGGAACCATGCGGATCCTGTTCGTCCATCAAAATTTTCCGGCGCAGTTCGGCCACATCGCCCGCCACCTGATCCGGACGCAGGGCTGGCAGTGCGACTTCGTTTCGGAGACCCCCGCCGGCGTCTGGGAAGGGGTGCGCAAGATCCAGTACCAGACCAAGGGAGGCGCGCGGGCCACGACGCATTATTTCAGCCGCACCTTCGAAAACGCCGTCTGGCACGCCCACGCCGTTTACCAGGCGTGCGAGGCGATTCCCGACCTGGAGCCCGACCTGATCGTCGGCCACAGCGGGTTCGGCTCGACGGCGTTCTTGCCCGAACGCTTCCCCGGCGTGCCGATCATCAATTACTTCGAGTATTTTTACCGGCCGCATGGTTCGGACATGGACTTCCGGCCCGACTTTCCCCCCGAGCCGCGCGACTTCCTGCGAGCCAGGGCGCGGAACGCGATGATTCTCCTCGACCTCCAGACCTGCCGCGCCGGCTATAGCCCGACGCACTTCCAGCGCGATCTCTTCCCCGGCGAGTACCGGCCCAAGATCGACGTGATCTTTGACGGCATCGACACCGAGGTGTTTCGCCGCCGATTCGGCGCGGCGCGCGTGATCGCCGGCCGGCAAATACCGGCCTCGACGCGCATCGTGACCTACGTCAGCCGGGGGTTCGAGTCGATGCGCGGGTTCGACATCTTCATGCGCGCCGCCCGGCTGGTCGCCCGGGAATACCCTGGCGTCCTCTTCGTCGTCGTCGGCAGCGATCGCGTCTGCTACGGCGGCGACGCCAAGCATATCCGCCACGCCACCTTCCGCGAGCACGTGCTGGCGGGCGACGACTATGACATGTCAAAATTCCTCTTCACGGGCACGGTCCCCGTTAGGGCGCTCGTCAACATCTTCAGCCTGAGCGACCTGCACATCTATTTGACCGTGCCATTCGTCCTGTCGTGGTCGCTCGTGGATGCCCTCGCGTGCGGCTGCACGGTTCTGGCCTCGAATACGGCGCCGGTCGTCGAGATGATCGCCGACGGGGAGAACGGCCTGCTCGTGGACTTCTTTGACGTCGAAGGGCTGGCTCGGCGGGCGGTCGAGGTGCTGCGCGACCCGCCGGCATTTCGCCTGCTCGGCGAGCGAGCCGCCTCGCTGGTCGCGGAGCGGTATGCTCTGGGTGTAACGCTGCCCAAGCTGCTCGGCCTCTTCGAGCGGGTTGTACGGGGCGGCTGAGCGCTGGGCGAAGATCAGTGTCGCCTTTCGGGCGTGCAAGACAATAAACGGCCGAATTCTTAACTGTGTACGAGTGGCTGGAATTTCGAGTGCGAGAGGAAAAACCGTGCCCGGCGCTTACGTTTGCCGCCTGGGTAAGTTATTGTTTTGCGCGCCCTTCGCTTCGCGAAAGGACGATCTTTCGCAGAGCGTAAGGCAAATTCTCCGTGAAGTTGTTTACGTTCCAACCGCGACGCGGCATAGCCGCAACCAACGAGATCGGGGGACAGAGCCCCCTCTTACACAGAGCCAGCGCAAAAGCACGTGGTTCTGTAGGAGCCAGCTCCGTCCGGCGATCCGAAGATGCGCGCGTTGTGCGGAGAGGTTTCCGAAGAAGAACCCAATCGCCCGCACATGAAGTCGGGATTCGAAGGTCCTGGTTATAAGCGCCTCGCCCGAATCGCGCTCTCTTGCCTGGTTCGGCGCGTCGGACAATATTATCCTGAATTGCGTGCGCACGTCGTTGACGGAAGTGCCGTGCGTCCACCCAGGGCCTGGAGTACCGACGATGAACGAACCACGCGAGCTGAGCCCGACTCAGGAGTCGCACGACCCGCAGCCCGACCGGACGACGGTCCACATTCAAGAGCCAACGGTGGCGGGGGCCGACGGCACCGAGGCGCCCAGCGGCGGCGAACCCGACACCGAGGCGCTTGCGGGCGACGAGGCCGGCGCCAAGGCGCTCACTGACGGGGAACCCGACACCGAGGCGGCCGCGGGCGGCGAGGCCGGCAGCGAGGCGCCGACGGACGGTGTGACGGACAAGGGGCCGGGGGCCACGGGGACCTGGACGGGCACTCGCGAAACTTGCGACCCGGCGTCATCTCCATCTTCGCCGGCTCTCAGTTTCCATATGAGCGCTCCTGCAAGCGATTCCGGCGAGGTGGTCGACCAGGAAGAGAGGCAGCCGTCAACCGCGCCGGCCCCGCGTGGTGAGTCGACCGACCAGGACGAAACGGGCGACTTCATTTCGGTCGATCGAACCACTCCGCCCACCGACGACACCGCGCCAGATAGAGCGAAATCGCCCAGGCCGCGCAGCGCACGGATCGGGCCGGACCTGCCGGGCTACGTGATCCTCGACGTGATCGGCCGGGGTGGCATGGGGGTCGTGTACAAGGCAACGCAGATCGGCCTCGACCGCCTGGTCGCTCTCAAGATGGTACTGGCCGGCGGCCACGCCTCGCCCGAGCAGCTTGCGCGGTTCTCCATCGAGTCGCAGGCTGTCGCCCAGATCCAGCATCCGGGTATCGTCCAGATCTACGAGGTGGGCGAGCATGACGGGCTGCCCTATTTCTCGCTCGAGTTCGTCGCCGGCGGCAGCCTCGCGAAGAAAATCGACGGCAAACCTCAGCCGACGCACGAGGCCGCCGCAATGGTGCGCGACCTTGCCCTGGCCATGCGCAAGGCGCACCGCCGCAACATCATCCACCGCGACCTGAAGCCGGCCAATGTGCTCCTCACGCCGGACGGCCAGCCCAAGATCGCCGACTTTGGCCTGGCGAAGCGCCTGGACGCCGACTCGCAACAGACCCATACCGGCGCAATCATGGGTACGCCGAGCTACATGGCCCCCGAGCAGGCCTGGGGCCAGACCCACGAGACCGGCCCCCTGACCGACCTCTATGCCCTGGGCGCGATCCTCTACGAGATGCTCGTCGGCCGCCCGCCATTTCAGGGCGCCTCGGCGCTCGAGACGCTCGAGCTGGTTCGGTCCCAGGAACCGGTGCCGCCTACGCGCCTCCAGCCGAAGATCCCCGTCGACCTCGAAACCATCTGCTTGAAGTGCCTTCAGAAAGATCCGGCCAAGCGGTACCAGGGCGCCCTTGAGCTTGCCGATGATTTGCAACGATTCCTCGAGGGCAGGCCGATCCTGGCGCGTCCCGTCGGGGCCGGCGAGCGGCTCTGGCGCTGGTGCCGCCGCAACAAGAAGGTCGCCGCACTCGTGGCGGCCGTCGCCTTGCTCCTGGTCACCGTCACCGCCGTCTCGTCCTACGCCGCGGTCACGCTCAAACGGCTGAACGGACAGCTCGGCGAGTCTATCAAGGCCGAGACGTCCGCGCGGGTGGCCGAGTCGGCCGCGAAAGAGCAGGCCCAGATCAAGGAGCGCGAAGCGGTCAAGGCTCGCGACCGCGAGGCCCTGGCACGCCAGAAAGAGAGCGAGGCGCGCCAGAAAGCCGAGAATCTCGTCAGGCTCGCCCTCAAGCAGAACACGAACGCACTTGATTCCCAGCGGACGTTCAGCGTCTTGTTCCTTCAACGGCTGCGTGATATCGCGGGCACGCAGGACTTGCAAAATGAGCTGATCAGAACGTCGGTGAAGGACGTGAGCGCCATCGTGGAAGTCATCGAACAGCTCGGCGCCGTCGGCGCCGAGGACAAGGAGGGGGCGGCAACAGCGACCAGGACCCTGGCCCGGATCAACCAGCAGGCGGGACGGCTGATGGAGAATTACGGCCGCTACAACGAGGCCATTCGCTTCTATCGCCAGATGGACGAGCTGGCCGAATCACTGGCGGCCGCCAACCCGGAACAGATCGACGCCAGGAAGCCCCTGGCCAGCAGCAAGATCACGATCGGCCAGTTCGAGATGAACCGGCTCGGCGACTCGAAGGCCGCGCTTTTACACCTGGAGCAAAACCTGTCGCTCCGCCGGGAATTCCTGGGGGACAAACCGAGCGACGAAGAGGCCAAACGCGGGGTCTCGAACGCCCTCGGCTTACTGGCGCGGGTCTGGTTGAAGCTCGGCGATCCGCAGAAGGCGAGCGATTACTACAAGGAAGAAGCCGCCCTGCGCGGTCAGATCGGGGGGGGGCTTGCCGACGAGGTCGAATTCCGCCGTGAAGGCGCCGGCCTGGAGGAAAAGCTCGGCGACATGTACGTCGGGCTCGACAACAAGAGCGCGGCCCGCGAGCATTACAACCGCTCGCTGGAGATTCGCGAACAGATCGTCAGGCAGAACCCCTCGCATAACCAGGCCCAGCGCGACTTGCTTCTCTCGTACAATAAGCTCGGCACGTTCCACCTGCTCCACGGCAAGGACGCGTCCGCGGCTCGTGCGTTCTTCGAAAAAGCCCTGGCCGAGTTCGAGCGCCGGCTCGAGGCCGAGCCGGAGAACATCGTGGCCATGGAAGACCTTGCCGCGACCCATTACTTCGTCGCCACTGCCGCCTTCCGGATGGGCGACCGCAAGGCCGCTGCCCTTCATTACAAGGCCTGCTTGACGATCCGCGAGGGCATGCCCGGCGACGCCAAGGCCAAGCTCCAGAACATCGACCTCATGCTCGCCCGCGCGCGCTGCGGCCAGCACCAGGAAGCCGCGAAGATCGCCGAGAAGCTGATCTCGGCACCCCCGCTCGACGCCCGGGTCTATTTCTTTGCCGCGTGCGGTTTCTCGCTCTGCGCCGGCGCCGTGGCCGAAGAGCACTCCTCGTCGCAGGCGAAGGCCCTCGCTTTGTATGCCGCCTGCGGTTTCTCCCTTTGCGCCGGGGCCTTGGTGGAAGAGCACTCCTCGTCGCAGGCGAAGGCCCTCGCCGGAAGTTATACCGAAAGCGCCTTCAAGTCGCTGCGCCTGGCCCTCGGGGCCGGCTGGAACAACCTCGTCAACGTCCAGACCGACCCCGATCTCGACGCCGTCCGCAGCGCTCCGGGGTTCGAGGCTGTCGTCGCGGAGTACAAGAAGGCGGCCGGCAAATGACCACCCAGGTGTGAGATCGGGGAGCGCCCACTCGTGACTCGTCGATCTTCGACTGACGTGCTGTTCGGCGCGGGCCTCCGGGCACCCGAAGGCCCGCCGCCCTCCCGCCGGCCGCAGGTATCCCCGTTCCCGACCCGTCAACCGAAGATTGGCGACCCAATACGGCCGCTCTTCATCGCCAAGACCCGAAAATGAGTGAGCGCTCGAAAAAAAATCTCACTTTTTTTAAGAGCTGGCAGCATAAGATGTTGCGCAATAAAATTCGCCGATTTGTAAATTCTGCGTTAACGATTTTTGGAATTCAGCGCATTCTGATAGGTAAAGAGCGCGCCGATTTTCCGTCGCATGCCCGTCACTCGCCGCTTTGAAGAACCCGTTCCCACTCGAGAAACGCGGTTTTCGCTCTGGTGGAGGCAGGTTCCGGCCACCCGTAGAGCTCGCTGCTTTCGGCGTAAGTCCATACTGCACAACGCCCAGAATGCCGGACGATTGCTTCGAGACACAAGTGCCAGGAAGAAAAAAACACCCGGAATACTCCCACTGGCTCCCATTTACTCCCACTTGCTGTAATCATCGCCGGGGCACGAGAAGCCAATATCTCGCTTGAACTTGCGGCCGGAACCATCGTCGCGGCGCGGCCCGGTCTCCACACCCGAAGGCGCTCCTTTTGATGCGAATACTCGTCGCCATCCCGCATTTCTTCGACTTAAGTGGCGAAATCCGCCGCGGTGCAGAACACGGGGCGCTGAGGGGCGACTCCGCGCCGCGAGTTGAGGCGCTGTCGGCCTGCATCTCGTCCTTGCACCAATTGTTTGGCGGTCCGCAGGTCTTGATCGACATCGCCCGCCGCGAGGCGAAAGACGCCAACGCCCGGTTCGCGGCGGCCAAGCTCAACGTGGTCGTCTGCACGACGCGGGGCCAGCACCTCCTCGCTCGCCTGCCCTTAGGCGGTGACGCTTTTCGGCATCAGCCGACCGACGCCGAGCCATTACTTCTTGGTTTCGAATGCCATGCCGCACTCTATGAACGGCTCGGCGACTACGATTATTATTGCTATCTTGAGGATGACCTGATTTTCCGCGACCCCTGGTTCTTTGCCAAGCTTGGCTGGTTTCACAGCCAGGTAGGCCCAGGCGCCGTGCTCTTGCCCAACCGCTACGAGGTCGCGCGGGGCGGCGTCGCTTGGAAGGCGTACCTCGACGGCGACCTCGCGGCCGAGGTGACCGCGCCGTTCCAGAACATCGCCGAGATCCCCGAGTTGAAGGGGACCTGCCTTGGCCTCGAGCTCTCGTTCCGCCGCCCGCTCAACCCGCACGCGGGCTGCTTCTTCTTGACCGGCGACCAGCTTCGCGCCTGGGGCACGCGAGCCGACTTTCTCGACCGCGACAGCCGGTTCATCGGCCCACTGGAAAGCGCCGCGACCCTGGGACTCATGCGCGCCTTTCGCATTTACAAACCCGCCCCCGAGGTTGCCAGCTTCCTCGAGATCGAGCACGCCGGGACTGCGTTCATTGGCAACCTCCGCCACCGCGCATCGGTCTCGCCATACGGCGTGCCGAACCGGCCTAATCCCGCATAACCGTGGCATTTCGCAACATTCTGAAGTCTGTTTGTTTCTGGCCACTTGAAAACTCTGAGTCGCGGATGGTAACTTCGCGACCAATTGGCGCCTTGCTTGCGTTTTTGGGGTAGTTCCGTCTCAAAACCCTGTTCGGTAACCTGCAGGAGATTTTTCTCTCATTTCTACCGTCGGGCCGAAAGGGCGATTAACCTCGGCCGACGCGGATCATTCCGGTTGCTAACCCGATGTGCCGGAATGTTGGATCGACGTTGTGTGATCCATGATCGTCAGAGGGATTGCGGCGGACGGAGTTGAGTCTGCCGCGCGTTGATCAGCACCGGTCTTGGCTTCTGGCCCGAGTCCAGTCGTCGTCGAAGATCCTGGTGGGTGCTCAGCGAACAGAAGAACCGACTCGGGACCGCGAAATTCCAGAATCGCGAATGCGATGTCACAATCGCGCAAAACGGACATCTGCCTCAAAGGATTTTCCGGTTTTCGTGTTCGGTTCGGCTCTGAAGCGCAATGAAGTACGGGAAGGCAGATGGTGCGTTTCATCGTTGCTGATTCGCAGTTGCTCGCCGCTCCGGAATTGTGGCGCCACGCAAAAGGGACTTCACCATGTCGTCGTCACCGCCTCCATCTCGCCCGAAGCACCCGGATTCCCAGCGCCGGAGAACTGGCGGCGCAACCGCCGCAAGTTCATTCTGAGCTTTCAGGACCTGGAAATGCGCCGGCTGTTGTCGGTCTTCCAGGTCACCAGCACCGGGGATAATGGCGGCGTCAATCCTGCCGCATTCGCCGGGACGGGCACATTTCGGCAGGCCATCATCGACTCCAACGCGACGCCGGGGTCGAACACGATCGACTTCAGCATTGGCACGGGCGCGCAGACGATCTCGCTCTTATCCGCCCTGCCGAGCATCACCGTGCCCGTCAAGATTGACGGCACGACGCAGCCGGGTTACACCGCCGCTCCGCTCATCGATCTCGACGGCACGAGCGCCGGCGCCGGCGTAAACGGTCTGGATCTTGCCGCCGGCTCCGACGGCAGCTCCATAATCGCCCTGGCCATCAACAACTTCGCCGGGGATGGGATCTCGATCATGACGACCGACAACACGGTCGAGATGTCCTATATCGGCACGAATGCCGCGGGCACGGCCGCCGGCAGCCAGCCGATGGCGTACGGGGTTGTCGTGACTGCCGCGAACAACACGATCGGCCCTGGCAATCTCATCAGCGCCAACACGAGCTACGGCGTTCAACTCACTGGTGCGGCCGCGACCGGCAACACGGTCGAAGGGAACCTGATCGGCACCAATGCGGCGGGAACGGCGGCCCTTGCCAACGGCACCGGTGTCCAGATCGACACAGGCGCATCGGGCGATACGATCGGCGGCACCGCCGCGGCTGCGAGCAATATTATTTCCGGGAACTCGTACGGGGTCACTCTGAATGACACGACGAGCGACGCTGTTGAGGGTAACTACATCGGCACGGACGTGACGGGTTCAATCGCCGTTGCGAACGGCATCGGCGTTCTGATCTGGGCCAGCGCCACGGGCAACACCATTGGCGGGCCCGCCGCGACGACCGGCACCGCACCGGGTAATGTGATTTCCGGCAATTCCGGGGTGGGCATTTTCTTCAACAACAACGTCGCCAGCAACGGTGACCTGGTTGAAGGAAATCTGATCGGCACCGACGCCGCCGGCACGGCGGCGCTCGGCAACGGAACCGTTGGTGGCGACGGATTGGGCGGCTTTTACATCCTGAGCAATGGCAGCGCCACGCATGAAACGATCGGCGGCACGGCAGCCGCCGACCGCAATGTGATCAGTGGCAACAATGGCGCGGGCTTCGAGATCCTGAACGACAACAGCAACCTGATCGAGGGCAACTACGTCGGCCTCGACATCACGGGCACGTCCGCGATACCGAACGTGAACCAAGGAATTCAAATCGTCGGGTCGAACGATAATACCGTCGGCGGCGCGGCGGCCGGCGCCGGCAATGTCATCAGCGGAAACCTGTACAACGCGACTGCGGGCGAGCAACTGGTTATCAACGACGAGAATTTGTCAACGCAAACCGCTTCAGGCAACCTCGTTCAAGGGAATTTGATAGGAACGAACGCGGCTGGTACCGGCCTCCCGTCGGGAATGAGCTTCGACTACGACGGGACCGGTGTGAATATCATCGGCTGCGCCACCGGCAATACCATCGGCGGGACGACAGCGGGGGCCGCCAACGTAATCGCCGGCAATGCCACGGGCGTCTTTATTGGCTCCCTGGGATTCCTGGCTGGACATACAACTTCCGGCAACGTCGTCGAGGGGAACGATATTGGTGTCGAGGCGAATGGAACCACCGCACTGGCCAACACGGTGGGCGTCTTGATCCAGTCGTCGGGCGGGGCCACTTCCGAGACCGAGGACAACACCATCGGCGGAGCCACCGCCCTTGCCGCGAACATCATCAGTGGCAATACCACATACGGAATCGAAATCTCCGGCCCCACCGCCACCGGGAATGTCGTCGAGGGGGACTACGTCGGCACCGACGTCTCGGGCACGGTGGCGGTTCCCAACGGCACGGGCGTCGAGACCGATACCGGCGCATCCGCCAACACGATCGGCGGTCTGACGGCGACGCCCGGAACCGGGGCCGGCAACGTGATTTCCGGCAATGCGGGCCCCGGCGTGAGCCTCCTGGGGCCGAGCAATGTCGTCCTGGGCAACCTGATCGGCACCAGTGCCGGTGGAGAGCAGGCCATCCCCAATGGATTGATCGCCGCTCCCCTGGGAGGCATCAACGGCGGCGTGTACTTGACCGGCTTCGGCAATACGATCGGCGGTACCGTGGCCGGCGCCGGGAACGTCATCTCGGGAAACATTAACCAGGACGTGTTGATCGGCGGCAGCGGCGCGACCGACGACCTGGTCGCTGGCAACTACATCGGTCTCGACCTGGCGGGCACCACAATATTAACCACATCGGGATCTAACGGTGGAATCGTCGTCCTGACACCGGGCAATACGATCGGCGGCACGACGGCGGCGGCGCGCAACGTCATCGCCAATGACGCATCCGCGGGCGTCTACTTCCAATCTTCCTCGGCCACTGGCAACCTGATCGAGGGCAACTACTTCGGTACCAACGCCAGCGGGACGGTCGCCCTGGCCTACTGGACCTCCGGCGTCTGGGAGCAATCCGGCTCGGGCAATACCATCGGCGGCACAGTCGCAGGGGCCGGCAATCTCTTCGCCGGCCCGACCGGTTACGTGAGCCACGCGGCGTTGCTCACAAGCGGGAACCTGTTCGCCGGCAACCTGGTCAACACCAACCCCACGGGAACGGCCGTGATCGGCCAGATGTATAACGCGGTCGCTGTGGCTGGATCGAACAACACGATCGGCGGCACCGTCGCGGCAGCGCGGAATATCCTGTCTACCGACGCCATCTGGCTCGAAAGCCCGGCCCAGAACAACCTCGTCGAGGGCAACTTCCTCGGCCTCGACATCACCGGAACCGTCAAGCTCACCTCAAATGGCGGGATCGAGGTCGACGGCCCCAACAACACGATTGGCGGTACCGTGGCCGGGGCCGCCAACGTCGGGGTTGGAGTGCTCCTGACTGGCGGGACTTCCACCGGCAATCTGGTCGAGGGCAACCTGATCGGCACCGACGTCACCGGCACCGTGGAGACCGGCGCTGGCGGTGCTGTGACCATAAGCGGCGGAGCCACCAACAACACGATCGGCGGCGCCACGCCCGGTTCCGGCAACGTCATCGACGGCGGCGACTACGGAGTCTCGATCTTAACCAATTCTCCCGGCAACCTGATCGAGGGGAACAAGATTGGCACCGATATCACCGGGACGGAGTCGCTGGGCGTTTACCATAGCGGCATCCTGGTGGTATCCGCTTCCAACACCATCGGCGGCACGGCGGCTGGCGCCGGCAACCTGATCGCCGGTTTCGGGAATCCCGGGGGCGGGAATGAGGACGTCAGCACCGGCATCTGGCTCGACGGCTCCGGGGCGACCGGCAATTTGATCGAGGGGAACCTGATCGGCACCGACGTGACCGGCGAGGCGATCCTGAACAGTTCGACGCATCCCGGGATCTACGTCGCCTATGGCGCGGTGGGCAACACAGTCGGCGGCACGGCGGCGGGCGCCGGCAATACCATCGACGGGTTCGGCCAAGGCATATTCATCACGCAGTCGGCTACGGGAAACGTGGTCGAAGGCAACCTGATTGGAACCGACGAGACCGGTGCGACCGCGCTGGGCAACACCGCCCAAGGCATCCTGATCACGCTCGCCACATCGAACACGATCGGCGGCACGGCCGCCGGCGCGGGCAACGTGGTCTCGGGCAACCTCGACGGCGGGGTCGAAGACCTCGCAGGCGGCAATCTGTACGAAGGCAACCTCATCGGGACGAACGCCGCGGGCACGGCTGCCCTTCCCAATACCGGCGATGGAATCGACGCGAACGGTTCTGGCTCGACGATCGGCGGTAGCACGGCCGGCGCGGGCAACCTGATCTCGGGCAACACCGGCGCCGGCGTCGGTATCAGTGGCGGGGACAATCTGGTCGAGGGCAACGAGATCGGCACTGATTTGACGGGCACGGTGGCCATTGCCAACGGCGCTGGCGGCATCGGGATCGTCGCCGGCGCCTCGGGCAACACGATCGGCGGATCGACCGCGACCCCCGGCACCGGCGCGGGCAACCTGATCTCAGGGAACAACGCCGCGAGCGCCGCCGGCATCGAGATCACGGGGACGGGCGCCTCGAACAACGTGATCGAAGGCAACGTCCTGGGCCTGAATTCCGCCGGCGCCGCCCTGGCCAACTACTACGGCGTCGAGATCAACAGCTCGGCCAGCGGCAACACGATCGGCGGCCTGACAAGCACACCAGGCACCGGAGCGGGCAACGTCATCTCCGGCAACGCCGCGTCCGGCGTCTTCCTCACCACGACCGCCGGCAACAACACGCTGATCGAGGGCAACCTGATCGGTCTCGCGGCCGACGGCACGACCCGCCGCGGCAACACGGCCGGCGTGTTCATCAACTGGGGGTTCAATACGCAAATCGGCGGTACCGCTGTCGGTGCGGGAAACGTCATCTCCGCCAACGCGACCGGGATCTTGCTTTCCACCAGCGGCAGCGACCTGAACACGGTCATCGAAGGCAATTACGTCGGTACGGACGTCACCGGCACTCTGGCGAAGGGGAATTCGACCGGCATCGACGTCGGCGGCTCGCCGGGCACCGTGATCGGCGGCACTGTGGCCGGGGCAGGAAACGTCATTTCCGGCAACACGACCGGGGTCTTCATCTCCGGCATCAGCCATCCCGTCATCGAAGGCACTTACAACAGCGTTGTCGATGGGAACTTGATCGGGCTCGACGCCGCGGGCACGTCCGCAGTCGGCAACGCGACGGGCGTCCTGGTCGGCAACGCCAGTAATGCCATCGGAGGGAGCTTATCCGTTGGGGGCAACGTGATCTCGGGTAACACCACCTTCGGCGTTCAGATCACCGGTGCGAGCGCGACCGGAAACGTCGTGGAAGGCAACCTGATCGGTACCGATTACACCGGCACGCAGGCCATCGCCAATTATGACGGCGTCGAGATCGACAGCGGCGCCACGGGCAACCTGATCGGCACCAACGGCGACGGCGTGTCCGATGCGCTCGAGCGAAACGTCCTGAGCGGCAACCTCTTCGCGGGCGTCGTGATTACCGGGACGGGAACGGATCAAAACGTCGTCGCCGGCAATTACATCGGCACGAACGCCACAGCGACGAGCGCGCTCGGAAACGGCAGTGAGCCGATATTCGACTCGTATGGTGCCGGCATCGCCGGTGGCGTCGAGATCGAAAACGGCGCCTCGAACAACCTGATCGGCACCAGCGGCCAGAGTGCCGACGACGCCGGCGAAGGCAACATCATCTCAGGGAGCCTCGGAGATGGCGTCAACATCTACGGGAGCGGGACCACCGGCAACGTCGTCGCGGGCAACTTCATCGGGACCAACGCTACGGGCACAGCCGGACTGAGCAACGCTTATGACGGGGTCTATCTCGCGGAATCCGCCTCGAACTGGGTCGGGGTAAACCCCGTCTACGGGCCCGAAAATGCCGACCAGGCAAACGTCATATCCGACAACCAGGAATACGGGGTCGAGCTGTTCGATGCCACCGCAAGCGTGGTGGCCGGCAACCTGATCGGAACCAATGCCGCCGGTACCGCGGCGATTCCCAATCCGATCGGTGTCGTCGTCGGCGATTCGTCAAACAACCTGGTGGGCACCTCGGGACAGGACGGAGGTACGGACGATGCTCTCGAACGCAACGTGATCTCCGGCAACTCGCTCGTAGGCGTTCGCGTCTACACGTATGCCAGCGGTAGCTTACCCAGCCCCGTGACCACCGGGAACGTCTTTGCCGGAAATTATATCGGCACGAGCGCGGCCGGCACCGCCGCGCTGGGCAACGCCGCCGAAGGACTCCAGATCTACGCCGGGGCCTATGACAACTGGGTCGGCGTCAACGCCATCTACGGCCCCGAGAACGCCGACCAGCGCAACGTCATCTCGGGCAACGCGAACTCGGCCGGTGTCGAGCTCACCAATACAGGGACCACCGGCAACACTGTCGCGGGCAATTACATCGGCACCGATTCGACGGGCATGTATGCCCTGCCCAATTATGGTGGGGTCGCGATTGATGTCGGTGCCAGCGGCAACTTGATCGGCACCAACGGCGACGGCGTCTCCGACGCGCTCGAGCGCAATGTCATCAGCGGCAATTCGGGCGTGGGCGTCTGGATCACCGGTGCGGGAACGGACAGCAACGTCGTCGCCGGCGATTACGTGGGCACCGACGTCACCGGGATGGTCGCCCTGCCCAACGGGACCGCGCCGGTCGCGGGCACGCGGACGCAGCTCACCGGCGATGGCGTGGCGATCGAGTCCGGTGCATCGGACAACCTGATCGGCGCCAACGGCTCGAGCGTCGACAACGCCGGCGAGCGCAACGTCATCTCCGGCAACGACAACGACGGCATCGAGATCGGGAATAGCGGCACGACGGGCAACGTCGTCGCGGGAAATTACCTCGGCCTGGCCGCGTCCGGCACGGCCGCGCTGGGCAACTACCAGGCGGGGCTGCTCCTTTTCACCGGCGCCACGGCCAACACCATCGGCGGCCTGACCGCCGCGCTGCGGAACGTCATGGGTGGCAACGGCAACCGAGGCGTTTACATCTTCACTTCGGCCGGCTCGACGACTCCGACGACAGCCAACGTGGTCGAGGGCAACTACATCGGCACCGACGCCTCGGGCATGGTGCCGATGTCCAACAACGCCAACGATGCGGTCTCGATCGACCTCTCGCCCGGCAACACCATCGGCGGCACGGTGGCCGGCGCCGGCAATGTGCTGGATGCCGGGGACGAAACCGGGGTTGCCATTTACGGCGATTACGCCCGCGGACCTTATGCTTCGGCCGCCGGGAACCTGATCGCGGGCAACATCATCGGCCTGGCCGCCGACGGCGAAACGGCGGCGGGATTCGGCAACCGATATGACGGTGTGTGGATTGATTCGGCCCCCAACACCACAATCGGCGGAACTGTCGCCGCCGCGCGCAACGTCATCGCCAACAACACCGACAACGATGGTGCCGGCATTCTCATCGTCAACTTCGAAGAAACGGATGGCGCCTACGGCACCGTGGTTCAAGGTAATTACATTGGCACCGATATCACCGGCACCCTGGCCCGGGGAAACTTTATCGGCGTCGACATCGAAGGCGCGTCGTCCAGCCTGATCGGGACCGACGGGCAGGACGGGGCGGCGGACGCCCTCGAGGGAAACCTCATCTCCGGCAACCTTAGCGAGGGTATCAGGATCAATGCGGCTTCGGCGTTCGTGGGTGGCTACCAGAGCATCGCGGGAGCCGCGAATAACGTCGTGGCGGGCAATTTGATCGGCACGAACGCCGCCGGCACGGCGGCGCTCGGCAATGGTGACAACGGCGTGCAGCTCGAAGGCGGCACCACCACCAACTCGATTGGAGTCAACACCGTCTACGGCCCCGGCAACGCCGATGAGCGCAACGTCATCTCGGGCAACACGAGCGCCGGCGTGGAGATCACCGGCGCGGGCACAACGGGCAACGCCGTCGCGGGTGACTACATTGGCACCGACGTCACTGGCTCGGCACCGCTGGGCAACGGCGCCGAAGGCGTCGAGATCGACACAGGCGCCTCGGACAACACCATCGGCGGCACCACCGCCTCGGCCCGCAACATCATCTCCGCCAACGATGGTTCCGGCGTGCTGATCTCCGCCGCGAACGACAACCTCGTCGAAGGCAACTACGTCGGCACCGACAAGACCGGGACCGTCGGGCTGGGCAACGACCAGATCGTGGAGGACGTCGCCTACGGCGGCATCTCGCTCCTTAACGGCGCTGCCGGCAACACCATCGGCGGACTCACCGCGACCCCGGGCTCAGGCGCGGGCAACCTGATCTCGGGCAACACCTTCGCGGGCGTTAATGTGTATTATGCGGGATCGAACAATTTAGTGGCCGGCAACCTGATCGGCACCGACGTCACGGGCACGGTTGCTCTCGGCAACCTCTTCGACACCGCGGTGAATGAGGGCGGTTTTGGCGTCAACCTCTACTACTCGCCCGGCAACACCGTGGGTGAGCCGGGCGGGCGCAACGTGATCTCGGGCAACGGCCCCGGCGGCCCCGGCATCATCAACACTGCCAACGTTATCCTGCAATATTCGTCCGGCACCGCGGTCCAGAGCAACTATATCGGCACCGACATCACCGGGACCGTCGCGATCTCCAACAGCACCGCTAACCTCGCCGTCGCAGGGGGGTCGTCGATCACGATCGGCGGACTCACGCCGACGCCGGGCACGGGATTGGGCAACGTCATCTCGGGCAATAACGCCGAGTTTGGCTTGGATATCATCGGCGTCACCGCGCCCGTCGTCGTCGAAGGCAACATCATCGGCGCGGATGCGACCGGCCAGCACGAGCTGCCCAACGCGGTGTCGGGCGTCTATCTCTATCAGGCCAGCGGTGTCACGATCGGCGGCGCCGCGGCGGGCGCGGGGAACCTGATCTCGGGAGATAATCGACCTGGGAACGAGGGCAACATCGACCTGGACCAGTCCTCGAATAACGCGATCGAGGGCAACCTGATCGGCACCGACATCACCGGCCTTGCCCGCCTGCCAGCCCTCCCGGGCGATGAGAACAGCACTGGCGTGGAAATCCGCGACGGATCGACCGATAACACCATCGGCGGCACGACCGCCGCGGCTCGCAACATCATCTCGGGACTCAACGGCCCGGGCGTGACCATCGCAGACCCGACCACGACTGGCAACGTCGTCGAGGGCGACTACATCGGCACGGACATCACGGGCATGGTGGCGATTGCCAACGGCACGGGTGTCGAGCTCGATAGCGGCGCCTCGGGCAACACGATCGGCGGCCTGACCGCGATGCCCGGCACCGGGGCGGGCAACGTGATCTCGGGCAACTCCGGCAACGGGGTCGACTTGAGCGGTAACGGCACGGCCGCGAACCTCATCGAGGGGGACCTGATCGGCACGAACGCCGACGGCACCGCGGCGCTCGCCAACGGGAACGGCGTGTACATCGAGGGCACGGCCGGCTCGAACACGATCGGCGGCACCACGGCGCTCGCGCGAAACGTGATCTCGGGCAACACCGGAGACGGGGTGGCGATCGGCACCTACGGCACCGGCAACTTGATGGGGAGCGTCGTCGAGGGCAACGACATCGGCACCGACATAACAGGAAATGTCGCGCTGGGCAATTCGGTCGGTGTCTACCTCGTTGGCACGGCCAACAACACCATCGGCGGCACCGTGGCCGGTGCGGGAAACGTCATTGTCGCAAATGACGGCACGGGCTTCCTCGGTGACGGCTGCCAAGTACTTATCGAGAGCAGCGACAACCTCGTTGCGGGTGATTTCATCGGCCTCGCGGCCGACGGCCTCGCGCTGCCGGGCACTACCTCTGCCGGTGTGTTCATCAACATCGCCAACGGAAATACCATCGGCGGCACCGCGACCGCTGCACGCAACGTGATCTCAGGGAACTTAAGCGGTGTTGTCGCGACTGGCGACTCGGGCACCCTGATCGAGGGCAACTATATCGGCACCAACACGACCGGCACTGCCGCGATCGGCAACGGCGTCTTCCCAAACGGCGATGGCGTCCAATTGAGTTACGACCTCAACGATACCATCGGCGGCACCGTCGCCGGGGCCGGCAACGTAATCTCCGGCAACTATATCGGGATTCAAATCGGCAGCGGCACGGCCAACGCCGTCGTCGAAAGCAACTTCATCGGCACGGACAAGACGGGCACGGTCGCGGTGGCGAACGTCCTAGGTGTGTACCTCGGAAATTCAGCCGGCGGCAACACGATCGGCGGCCCGACCTCCACGCCCGGGACGGGAGCGGGTAATCTCATCGCAGGTAATAGCGATCGGGCCGTCGCTACGGACGTCGAGGTCGCATCAACCCCGGACGTCATTCTGGGCAACGTGATCGGAAGCGTCGCGCTGCCAGGCGGCGGCACCTCGCCCCGCAACGGGAACGGCATCCAGTTGATATTCAATTCGGGCGTCCAGATCGGCGGCGCGAGCCCGCTGGATGAGAACGTGATCTCGGGCAACGGTTACGGAATCTGGCTCGATGACAGCACGACGACGCTCGTTCAGGGCAACTTGATCGGCACCGACGCAAGCGGCACGGCCGCATCGCCCAACTCGATCGGCGTGTGGATCACCGACGGATCGACCAACAACACGATCGGCGGCACGACCGCCACGACTGGCAACGTAATCTCGGGCGACACGACCTACGGCATACAGATCTCCGGCACGGGCACGTCGGGCAACGTCATCGAGGGCGACGACATCGGCACCGATTCGACCGGCACCGTGGCGATCGCCAACGGCACGGGCGTCGAGCTCGATAGCGGCGCCTCCGGCAATACGATCGGAGCCACGGCAGCCGGCGCGGGGAACACGATCGCCGACAACACCGCCGACGGCGTGCAGGTTGTCGGCTCCGGCACGACCGGCAACGCCATCCGAGGCAATTCGATCTTCGGCAACAGCCTCCTCGGCATCGAGCTCGGCACAAGTGGAGTGCCTTCGACCAACATCCTGGGCGGATCGACGAGCGGGCCGAACGACGACGAGAACTACCCAGTCCTCACGATCGTGAGCTATACCCCCGGCTCCGGCACGACGATCGCCGGCAACATCAACACGGCGCCGAATACGACTGTCTACGTCAACCTCTATACCGACGCCGTGGAGGCTCTCGATGGCTACGGCCAGGGCCAGACTTTTATCGGCAGCGTGACCGTCACGACGACCGGCGACGGCAACGCCTCGTTCACGTACCTGTCCACGTCCCTCCCGCGCAACGCGATCGTCACGGCGACGGCGACCGACCCGGGAAACACGTCGGAGTTCTCGCTCGACGCGGCCGAGGACACGCCCCCGATTGCCGTCCTGGTCGCGCGGCCGAGCCCGGCGGGCTCTCCGGCAACCACCTTCAACGAGGGCCAGGCCATCACATTCGACGGCTCCGGCTCGTTTAGCCCCGACGGCGACGCGCTCTCCTACACCTGGGATTTCAACGACGGGACACCGCTGGTCACCACCACGACCCCGACCGAGACGCACGCGTACGACTACGACGGGACCTACGTCGTCACCCTGATCGTCAACGACGGCCACGGCGGGATCGAAAGCAACATCAACATCGTCAAGATCAACAAGCTGCCGCCGACGATCGCCATAAGCCCGCTGCCGGCGTCGGTCGCGGTCGGCGACACACTCAACTTGAGCGGCACGATTGACGACCCGACGCCCGACCTCGAGACCGTCGTCCTCGACTGGGGCGACGGCTCGAGCGCCACGACGCTTCATTTGCCCGCGGGGAGCACAACCTTCTCGGCCTCGCACGTCTATAGCTCGCCGCTTGCCGGCGGTGCGACGACGGCGACGATCACGGCGACCGTTACCGACGCCTCCAACCCCGCCGCGTCGCCCCAGCCGTCTCCCATCGGCCCCCTCACGCCGACGCCTACATTCGACGTCGGCGGCCTGAGCGGATCTGCCTCGGCCACGCTGACGGTCTTCCAGCAAACTCCGACAGTCGCCGGGCTGACCCTCAGCCAGTCCACGGTCAACGTCGGCGGCACGGTCACGCTCTCGGGGACGATTGTCAACCCCGACCCGCTCGTTTCCCACACGGTCACGATCCAGTGGGGCGACACATCCGCCGCGACCACCCTGGTCTTGCTGCCCGGCAAACTGGCCTTTGCGAGCTCGCATACCTACGAGAGCACTCCCGGCGACGCGCTCACGGGCGCTTACCCGATTGACGTGACGGTCGTCAACAGCGACCTCGTCGGCGGCGGCGCGGTTGCTCCGCCGGCCGTCACCATTGTCGAACGTCTCGCCGGTCGTGCGGATCGAGAGCCTTCCGCTTTCGACCACGGGCTCGCTGGTTTCGCTGCTCGCGAATGCGACCGAGCCCGGAACGCAGAACACGCTCACCTACCAGTGGACGGTCAGCGCGAACGGGTCCCTCTACGCGTCGGGGACCGGCCAGACCCTTTCATTTGACTCGATCAGCGGCGGAGTTTACACCGTGGGAGTGGTGGTCACCGATCAGGACGGCGCGACCGGGCAGGCCACTTCGCAGGTCGTCGTCGGCCCAGCGACCGCCAATAACACGGTGATTTTCAATCCGGCGGCTGGCGGGCTGGTTACGCTCACGGCCAATGGCGCGACCTCCAGCCCGTTCGCACCCGGCAACGGGATCATCTATTACGCGCGGGGAGCGACCAATTTCGTCGAGGCCGCCCCGAACCTGACGACTCCGATCGAGCTGGTCGGCAGCACCGGCGGAACCAACACGCTGATCGGCGGCGCCGGCAACGACACGCTGGTCAGCGTCCAGGGCAACGACTACCTCGAAGGGACCACGGGCAACACCGATTTCGTGCTCATCCTGGGCCACGACCCGACGCTGGTCGCCTCGACGGGCGTCAACACCATCGACCTCAGCCAGACTCCGCAGAACGTCACGCTCAACCTCGGCAGCCAAACCCTTCAGGTCGTGGACTCGGACGGGGACACAGTGCTCTTGGAGGGCACCTTCGAGAACGTGATCGCCGGCGCCGGCAACGATACCCTCACTGCGGCCAACGGCGTGAACAGCTCCTTGATCGGCGGCTCCGGCAACGACATCATCTTCGGGACGTCATCGGGCAACGACTCGATCGTCGGGGGCACGGGCAACGCCACGATCACCGGCGGCGGCGGCAACGACATCATCTTTGGCACGTCATCGGGCAACGACTCGATCGTCGGGGGCACAGGCAACGCCACGATCACTGGCGGCGGCGGCAACGACATCATCTTTGGCACGTCGTCGGGCAACGACTCGATCGTGGGCGGGACGGGGAATGCGACGATCACGGGCGGCGGCGGCAACGACATTATCTTTGGCACGTCGTCGGGCAACGACTCGATCGTGGGCGGGACTGGCAACGCCACGATCACCGGCGGCGGCGGCAACGACATCATCTTTGGCACGTCGTCGGGCAACGACTCGATCGTGGGCGGGACGGGTAACGCGACAATCACCGGGGGCGGCGGCAACGACATCATCTTTGGTACGTCGTCGGGCAACGACTCGATCGTGGGCGGGACTGGCAACGCGACGATCACTGGCGGCGGCGGTAATGACATCATCTTTGGCACCTCATCGGGCAACGACTCGATCGTGGGTGGGACGGGGAATGCAACGATCACGGGCGGCGGCGGTAATGACATCATCTTTGGCACGTCATCAGGCAATGACTCGATCGTGGGCGGGACGGGGAATGCGACGATCACGGGCGGCGGCGGCAATGACATCATCTTTGGCACGTCATCGGGCAACGACTCGATCGTGGGCGGGACTGGCAACGCCACGATCACTGGCGGCGGCGGCAACGACATCATCTTTGGTACGTCATCGGGCAACGACTCGATCGTGGGCGGGACGGGGAATGCGACGATCACGGGCGGCGGCGGTAACGACATCATCTTTGGCACGTCATCGGGCAACGACTCGATCGTGGGCGGGACAGGCAATGCGACGATCACCGGCGGCGGCGGTAATGACATCATCTTTGGCACGTCGTCGGGCAACGACTCGATCGTGGGCGGGACGGGGAATGCGACGATCACGGGCGGCGGCGGTAACGACATCATCTTTGGTACGTCATCGGGCAACGACTCGATCGTGGGCGGCACGGGGAATGCGACGATCATCGGTGGGGGCGGCAACGACATCATCTTTGGCACGTCGTCGGGCAACGACTCGATCGTGGGCGGCACGGGCAACGCGACGATCACGGGCGGCGGCGGCAACGACATCATCTTCGGGACGTCGTCGGGCAACGACTCGATCGTGGGCGGCACGGGTAACGCGACGATCGTCGGTGGCGGCGGTAACGACATCATCTTTGGGACGTCGTCGGGCAACGACTCGATTGTGGGCGGCACGGGTAACGCGACGATCAACGGCGGCGGCGGTAACGACATCATCTTTGGCACGTCGTCGGGCAACGACTCGATCGTGGGCGGGACGGGTAACGCGACGATCGTCGGCGGCGGGGGCAATGACATCATTTTTGGCACGTCATCGGGCAACGACTCGATCGTGGGCGGGACGGGCAACGCGACGATCACCGGCGGCGGCGGCTCTGACATCATCTTTGGCGGGCCGGGCGACGACTCGATCGTCGGAGGCACCGGCTTTAACACGATCAGCGGCGGCGGCGGCGACGACATCATTTCGGGAGGGTCGAACGACTGGCTGGTCGAGACCGACCCGCTCGGCAACACGGCAAATCCCACCACGGTCACGCTGACCAACTCGACGCTCACCATGCCGGGTTACGGGACCGAAACGATCAGCGGCATCACCAACGTCGTCGTCGGGCTGGGCGACGGCAAGCTCGTGCTCGACGCCCGTCAGAACACCACGCCGCTGGCACTGGTCGCCGGCGCGGGCGACGACACCATCCTGGCGGGCCCGGGCGATGACACGCTGTACGCGGGGTCGGGCACTGACTCGCTGGTCGGCGGCGGCGGCAACGACACCTATGTCTTCGGCCCGCTGACCCAGGGTAACGTTACGGTGAATGATGGGTCGGCCACGAACAACACGCTCGACTTCTCGCTGTTTGGCGCGGGCATCAATCTTGATCTCGAGGCCGTGGGGCCGCAGGCCGTGAGCCCGGGACTCTTGAACCTGACGCTCACCAACCCGCAGAGCATCAACCAGGTCCTCGGCACGTCGTATCCCGACACGATCCTGGGCAACGGCCGCAACGACACCCTGATCGGCGATGGCGGCCCCGACTACCTGAACGCCCGCGGCGGCGCCGCCTTGATCGAAGGCTACAAGACAACGGTTGTCTATCTCGACTTCCTGCCCGGCCCGCCCGGCTCGATCGACTACACGCAGCCCATCCGCGACGCCATCCAGGCCCGCTTGGGGGCGATCTATTCGGCGTTCAATTACACCTTCACGCAAACCCAGCCGGCGAGCGGACTGTACTACACGCTCTATTACAACGTCGAGGGCGGAACCCTCCTTGCCGGCGAGGCGACGGAGCTCAACTGGCGCAACTTCGACCTTCCAGGCTCGGCCGTGATCGACATCAGCCAGTTGCTCACCGTGCAGGACGTCGGCGGCCAGTCCCTCGGCGGGATCGACTACCCGCCCTACACCGTGACGAATGTCATCAACATGTCGGCGGAAGTCAGCGCCCACGAGCTCGGGCACCTCTCCGGCTTGATCCATGGCGACGCGTTCGGCCCGATCGGCGCTGGGATCTACGCGAACCTCGCCGACAACCCGTACTTGGATGGGTACACCCCGCCTTACCCAGGCCCCGACGACGCCGTCGGAACGGAGTATGACGTGATGGCGTCGCCCGCGTCGGTCGGCACCTCGCTCTTCGACGCGGCCAGCACGACGTTCTTCGGCGAGCGCGACGACATCTCCCTGGCGTTCGCCGACTCGGGCACGACGACCAACGAAACACCCGGCGACCCCAATACTTCGGTCGCAACTGCGCAGCCCGTGACCCTCCTGCCGCTGAACGTGCCCAACACGCTCTTGATTGGCCAGGGAACCGGCGACACCTTCGACGTCACGGCTGCCGATGTCGTCGGCTCGATCGAGCTCGGCGCCAATGGCCAGAGCAATGCCGACTACTACGCCATCACCGCGACCGCCGGCGAGCTGCTCAATTTCCAGATGCGGTCGCAGTCCTTGACCCGCGACAACGGCGACGCGATCGATTCGGTGCTGACGATCTACGAAGCCGATGGCAAGACCGTGGTTCCGTACTACGGCAGCTCCGAGGGCGCGTTCGCCGAAGGCGGCTTCCAGGACACCGACGCCGTCCTGATCGACGTCACGATGCCGTACACGGGCACCTATTACCTCAAGGTGAGCACCTACTCGGTCACGGATTCGTTCGGCATCCTGCATAACTCCGAGGTCGGCGACTATGAGCTGTTCATGTACAGCTTCGCCGCCACGCCATCGGGCACGACGCCTACCGGCACCAACTCATCCGACACCACGGCTACCGGCACTTTGCCGCCCGCAAATGGCGATACGCTGGTCGGCGGCTCGGGCGATGACACCCTCGTGGGCAGCTCGGCGGACGACCTGATCGAGGTCGTGCCGGGCGATTCCGTCATCGCCGGCTCGGGTGCGAGCACGATCGACACGCTCCCGTACAACATCACGATCACCGACCCGCCTGCTCAGTTGGGAAGCCCGCTTGCCTTCACGGGCAGCTTTGTGGCATCGAACCCGGGCATGTCCTACACGTACGACTGGCACGTGACCAGCAGCAACGGTCAGATGGTTGCCGACGGCAGCGGCACGGCCGCGGTAAATAGCGGCATGGGGACGACCTCGTATCAGTTCACCCCGACGGCTGCCGGCGTTTTTACCGTCACGCTCACGATCACCGACGGCTACGGCGGCGTCAACCAGGCGACACTCGCCGAGACGGTCGGGACAATCACCCCCTTGACGACCCAGATCGGGACGGGTGCCAGCGAGATCGCGGGGACTCTCGGCACGCCGGTCACCTTGACCGCGACGCCCACGGGCTCGTACCCCGTCACGTCGTACTCCTGGGTCGTCGCGGTCCCGACAGGGGCGACGACTCCCGCGCAGGGCTCTGGCTCTTCCTACACGTTCACGCCGGCCGCCGCTGGAAACTACACAGTGACCATGACCGCGACCGACTCCGCGGGGGATGTCTCGGTCTCGACTGTCACGGTCTTCGTCCCGTTCGTGGCCCCAACGGCCCAGATCGTCGGCGTGCCGGAATACGAATACGTGCCCGAAGGATACGCCTTCTCCTTAGCCGGCATCGTCAACAATCCGACGCCGGAAAACCTCACCGAATCGTGGACGGTGACGGCCGGCGACGGCTCCGAGGCGCTCTATACCGTCACGGGCCCGAGCGTGACCTACACTCCCGACGATCTCGGGTCTTACACCGTCACGCTCAACCTGCTTGATGCCAGCGGCCAGGTCGTTACGTCAACCTCGCAGCAAATCATCTCGATCGGCGTCGCCCCGACGGCGACGATTTCCGGCGGACCGTCGGGAGGGACGACCACCGAGGGCACGTGCCTTGCATTCACGGGCGCGGCGAGCAGCCCGAGCAGCGTCACCACTGCCAAGGGGTTCTTCTACACCTGGAGCGTCACGCTCGGCGGCTACACTTACGTCGCCCCGACGACGCCCGCGACCAACCCCACCAGCTTCCGCTTCACGCCAGGCCAGGCGGGGATCTACATCGTGTCGCTCTCGGTCACGGACTACCACGGGATCACCAGCGTGGCTGCCACCGAGACTGTCACGGTCGCTGCCGTTGCCCCTGTCGTGACGATCACGGGTCTACCGTCCGGCAGCGTTTTCGAGGGCACGACGGTCGCTCTGGGCAGCGATGTCACGAACCCGAGCACCGTGCTCGAGAGCGCGGGTTTCTCCGAGTCCTGGACCATCGAGTTCGGCGGGGCGACGTACGGGCCGTACTACGGCCCGGCGCTCAACGTGACGCTGGGCTCCGTCGGCAGTTATTCCGTTGCGCTGACGGCGACGGATGCCGAGGGCGTCTCATCCACGACGACCCAGATCCTCACGGCCGTCAACACCGCTCCAATCGTGACGCCGTCGGCTTCGCCCACACCACAGCCGCCGCAGCAGGCGACGTTAACCGAATACAACCTGGGCAGCGTGCAGGCCCCCGGCCTCGACAACGGCGCTCGGGTTCGTCACCGTGAACTGGGGCGACGGCACGCCCGACACCTCGTTTCAGGTCTCGTCGCAGGGCTCGCTCGGGCTCGAGGCCCACGCCTATGAACTGCCCGGCAACTACCTGGTGACGGTCGCCGTAACCGACGTCTACGGCCTGTCAGGCTCCGGGTCGTTCACGACAACCGTCGCCCCGGTGGCACCCTCGCCCGAGATCCAGGGCGCGCCGGCTTCAATGAACGCGGGGTCATCCGTGACTCTGAACAGCAGCGTGACCGACCAGAGCCAGGCCGAGACGGCCGCCGGCTACGCCTACGCCTGGAGCGTGCTCCGCAACGGATTGCCCTACACTCTCCCGGGCAACCCATCGACCAGCGGTCCGAGCCTCGTCTTCGCCCCCACGCTCGGCGGCACCTACGCGATCAGCCTTGCGACGACCGACGCCAGCGGCAGCGTCGGCGTTTCGCCGGCACAGACGATCGTCGTCAACAATGTCGCCCCCACGGCCTCGTTCACGGGGTTGCCCGCGACCGACCCGGCCGGCACGGCGATCACGCTGACCGGTTCGGCCACCGACCCGAGCACGGCCGTCAATGCCGCCGGATATACCTTTAGCTGGAGCGTAACCGGCCCGAGCACGAATCTGACAGGCACGGGTTCCCCCTTCAGCTTTACACCCGAGTACGGCGGCTCGTACACGGTCAGCCTGACCGCGACCGACAACGCTCAACGGGCTGACCAGCGCGGCGGTCGCGTCGTCAGTCACGGTGACCAATGTCGCCCCGACGGCCTCGTTCACCGGCTTGCCCGCGACCGATTCGGCCGGCACGGCGATCACGCTGACCGGTTCGGCCACCGACCCGAGCACGGCCGTCAATGCCGCCGGATATACTTTTAGCTGGAGCGTAACCGGCCCGAGCACGAATCTGACAGGCACGGGTTCCCCCTTCAGCTTTACACCCGAGTACGGCGGCTCGTACACGGTCAGCCTGACCGCGACCGACAACCTCAACGGGCTGACCAGCGCGGCGGTCGCGTCGTCAGTCACGGTGACCAATGTCGCCCCGACGGCCTCGTTCACCGGCTTGCCCGCGACCGACCCGGCCGGCACGGCGATCACGCTGACCGGTTCGGCCTCCGACCCGAGCACGGCCGTCAATGCCGCCGGCTACAGCTTTAGCTGGAGCGTAACCGGCCCGAGCACAAATCTGACAGGCACGGGTTCCCCCTTCAGCTTTACACCCGAGTACGGCGGCTCGTACACCGTCAGCCTGACCGCGACCGACAAGCTCAACGGACTGACCAGCGCGGCGGTCACGTCGTCGGTGACAGTTACCAATGTCGCCCCCACGGCCTCGTTCACGGGGTTGCCCGCCACCGACCCGGCCGGCACGGCGATCACGCTGACCGGTTCGGCCACCGACCCGAGCACGGCCGACAATGCCGCCGGATATACCTTTAAGTGGAGCGTAACCGGCCCGAGCACGAATCTGACAGGCACGGGTTCACCCTTCAGCTTTACACCCGAGTACGGCGGCTCGTACACGGTCAGCCTGACCGCGACCGACAAGCTCAACGGACTGACCAGCGCGGCGGCCACGTCGTCAGTCACGGTGACCAATGTCGCCCCGACGGCCTCGTTCACCGGGTTGCCCGCGACCGACCCGGCCGGCACGGCGATCACGTTGACCGGTTCGGCCACCGACCCGAGCACGGCCGTCAATGCCACCGGATATACCCTTAAGTGGAGCGTAACCGGCCCGAGCACGAATCTGACAGGCACGGGTTCACCCTTCAGCTTTACACCCGAGTACGGCGGCTCGTACACCGTCAGCCTGACCGCGACTGACAAGCTCAACGGACTGACCAGCGCGGCGGTCGCGTCGTCAGTCACGGTGACCAATGTCGCCCCGACGGCCTCGTTCACCGGGTTGCCCGCGACCGACCCGGCCGGAACGGCGATCACGCTGACCGGTTCGGCTACCGACCCGAGCACGGCCGTCAATGCCGCCGGATATACCCTTAAGTGGAGCGTAACCGGCCCGAGCACGAATCTGACAGGCACGGGTTCACCCTTCAGCTTTACACCCGAGTACGGCGGCTCGTACACCGTCAGCCTGACCGCGACTGACAAGCTCAACGGACTGACCAGCGCGGCGGTCACGTCGTCAGTCACGGTGACCAATGTCGCCCCGACGGCCTCGTTCACCGGGTTGCCCGCGACCGACCCGGCCGGCACGGCGATCACGCTGACCTGTTCGGCCACCGACCCGAGCACCGCCGACGTCGCCGCGGGCTTCACGTTCAACTGGACCATCACTGGCCCGGGCAGCGTTCGCTTCACCGGCACCAGCACGACCGCCAATCCGGCCTTCACGTTCACGCCCGTCGTCGCGGGCAGCTACACGGTCGCGATGACAGCCGTCAACACCAACAAACTCTCCGGCTCAACCAGCCAGAACTTGAGCGTTCTCGACGTCGCGCCCACCCTGGGCGCCATCTCGGCGCCTGCGACGGTAAGCAGCGGCGTGCTGTTCTCGGTTTCCGCCAATTTCACCGATCCCGACCCGACCGTTACCCACACCGCGGTCTGGAGCTGGGGTGACTCGACGACGTCAGCCGGCACAGTCACCGCCCCGAACGGCTCGACACCAGGACTTGTGACCGGCTCGCACACTTATATGATGTCGGGTACCTACACCATCACCCTGACGGTCACCGGCAGCGACGGCCTTACCGCCCAGGCGACCGCGAAAGTGGGAACAAGTCAGTCGATCATCGTCCTCGATCCGACGGCCGGCGGCGCCCTTACCCTGTCGGGCAACGCGGTTATCAAGGTCCCGGGATTCGTCGCTGTCGACTCGAGCTCGGCGACGGCTCTTTCGGCCAGCGGCAACGCGGCGGTCTCTGCTTCGAGCATTCAGGTCGTGGGCAAGGTAGCGAAGAGCGGCAACGCAACTCTCAGCCCCGCGCCAGCGACCGGGACGGCGGCCGTTGCCGACCCGCTCGCCGGGCTGACGTCCCCGAGCACCTCCGGCCTGACCAACTATGGCTCGGAAAGCCTCAGCGGGAATTCGACTGCGACGATCAAACCCGGCATCTACAGCCAGATCACACTTTCGGGCAACGCCGCGCTGACCTTGAACGCGGGCACCTACATCATCGAGGGCGGAGGTCTCACGGTCTCGGGCAACGCCAGCATCACCGGCTCGGGCGTGATGATCGTCAATGCCGGCAGCAACTACCCCGGTACCGGTGGAACCTATGGCAGCATCAGCTTGAGTGGCAACGGCACCTACAGCCTGACCCCACCGGCCAGCGGGACGTATACCGGAATCGTGATCTGGCAGCCCAAAGACAATACCAAGGCCCTCGCCTTGAGCGGCAACGCATCCGGCATGACGGGAACGGTCTACGCACCAGCCGCCCAGCTCACGGAGAGCGGCAATGCCCAGCTCAATGCGTCCCTGATCGTCGATACGCTGACGATCAGCGGCAATGGTATCGCCAACAGCTTGACGCTCGATTCTCCTTCAGGCACGGTCGCCTACAGCCCGGCGCAGATTCGCTCGGCGTATGGCCTCAACAACGTCTCGCTGGACGGCACCGGTCAGACCATCGCGATCGTCGATGCCTATAATAACCCGAGCATATACCCGGCGCTCGATGCGTTCGACAGTCAGTTCGGGCTCACAACCGCCGGGGCGACACTCTTTGACCAGTATGGCCCGGCGTCCTCGTTCCTGACGGTGCTCAATCAGAATGGCCAGGCGACGTCGTTGCCCGGAACCGACCCGAACGGGCCCGGCACTGACAACTGGGAGGCGGAGGAAACACTCGACGTCGAGTCGGCGCACGCCATCGCCCCGGGAGCGCAGATCATTCTCGTCGAGGCGAATAGCCAGTCTCTCCCGGACCTGATGACCGCCGTGGCCACGGCGGCCGGCCAGCCGGACGTGTCGGTGGTCTCGATGAGCTGGGGATTCGCCGAAGGACAAGCCGTATTCGCCAGCGATGAGGCGGCCTATGACCGTGTTTTCACCGCGCCGGGGGTGACGTTTGTGGCCAGTACGGGCGACTACGGGGCCGCCGATCCCGAATACCCCGCCTTCTCGCCCAACGTTCTGTCCGTCGGCGGCACGAGCCTCACGCTGAACGCCGATTACTCTTACAACAGCGAGACCGGGTTCGGCTACGAGTCCAGTGCGCTGGGCGCCTTCATCGGCAGCGGCGGCGGCATCAGCCTGTACGAGCCTGAGCCGGCGTACCAGGAAGGCGTTCAGAGCACCGGCAGCCGGACCATCCCCGACGTATCGCTTGTTGCCGATCCGGCCACGGGAGCATGGATCGCCGACCCGTACAATGTGCCGGGCAGCAACCCGTTCGAGGTCGTGGGCGGCACGAGCCTGTCGGCCCCTTGCTGGGCGAGCCTGGTCGCGCTCGCCAACCAGGGACGCGCGGCCGCGGGCGAGCAACCGCTCGACAGCTCGAGCCCCACCGACACGCAGCAAGCCCTCTACAGCCTGCCCCAGCGGGATTACAACGTCATCGCCAGCGGCACTAACGGTTACTCCGCGGCCGAAGGCTACAACCTGGTCACGGGCCTGGGCACGCCCGTGGCCAATCTACTCGTCTCCGACCTGGTCGCCTACCAGGGGCCGGGAACCTCCTACCCTGGCCCGACGGTCGCACCCATGCAGAGCGCCGCGCTGGTCAACACGGAGGCGATCGCCGGCGGTCCCATCGACGTTTTCAGTATCTTTGATTCCGTCACGCTCACCAGTAGCGGCGCCGCTCCGACCTGGGCTCGCGGCGCCAGCTCGACCTACCGCGCCGGCCAGGCAGCGGGCGCGTCCAGTTCGAGCGCGTCGGGGCAATACCCGAACAACGCCAGCTTCGCCGAAGGCACCACACTTCTGGCGTCGCCCGGCCCGCGCCCGGCGGCACCACTGATCTTCGTTCCCGCCGTAGAGGAGCCTGGTCTGGCGTCCCTTGATCTCGCCCTGACCGACGAGACCACGCCATTTGATACGGTGACATCAACAACGAACCCGGTAGTCCGGATCCGGCTCAATCGGGCCGCGGCGCCAAAGAACGGCAAGACCCCTCGATCGACGCAGACGCCGCCAGTTCCAGCCGTCGACGCTGCCGCCCTTGATGCACTCCTTCGCGCGGGTTGGCGCGCACGATCGTCCTGGGTCGCCGACCGGCCTCGGCCGTCGATCAAGAAGTTTCTCTGATAGACCGGAACGTGTCGCACGCTGTGCGTCGATCTGGTCGCGCTCGGCGATTCTCGCCGTCCGGAGGCTCACGGTTCCCGAATGATTCGAATCAAGTCATATTTTAACATCCACGCGAGCGTCGCGCGGGCGCGGTGGTGGTCGACTCCGGCGGCAAGAAAGAGGGCGTCGAGGTCGGCGACCGAGCAAGCCGGCGCGGCCCGCTCGAGGGCGAGGCGCAGCAAGCCAGAATCGGCGACGCGGCGGTCGGCGGCGTGGTTCGTCAAGGGAAGAGCCAGCAGCCGTTCCAGGTCCGCCGGCGCCCACGGAGTCGCGGCGAGCTCGTTACGCCCGCCGGCATCCAACCAGCGCGTCGGGTAGCAGGCGAAGGACCGCTCGGGAGGCGGGTAATGGGCAGGGAGGTCGAAGCCGCCGCGCCGGGCATGAAAGCGAGCGTAATCGTGACGTTGCGTTTCCTGATCACGCCAGAGGGCCTCGTAGGCCGCGATGACGCGCGGCCAGGCGAAATGGTCAAGCGCCCGCTGGCGGCCGCCGGCGCCGAGCGACCGGCGCAGGGCTTCGTCTCCGACCAGCCGGGCAAGGGCCGCGCCCGCGGCGGAGACGTCGACCGCCACGGTCTGGCTGACTTCGGCGAGGAAGTGGTCATAGTCGAGCTCGCCAAACATCAGCCGGGAAGTCGCTGTGCCCGAGGCGCCCTTGACCATCGTGGTCGGCACGAGGATGCCGGTCCGTCCGTCCTCGACGAGGTCGCGATAGCCGTCCCAGTCGGCGGCGACCACGGGCAGACCGCTGGCCATCGCCTCGACGACCACCAGGCCGAACGTCTCCTGGATATTGTCGACGAGCGAAACGACCAGGTCGGCCGCCCGCCAGACGTCGAACCGCGTCGTGGGGTCCATGCCGTCGATAAAGGTCACGGTGACGCCGGGTGCGAATACCCGAGCCCCCTGAGTGAAGGCGTCGCGGATTGCCGGGTGTGGAGCCCAGCCCGACAGCAGCAGTCGCACCGCGCGGCCGGTCGCCTTGGCCGCCAGGTCGACGCCGCGAAACATCGGAAACGGATGCGCCTTGGCGTGGTGCGCGAGCCGGCCGACGAAGAGGACCACAACTTCATGATCGCCGATCTTGAGAGACCCGCGAATTGCGGCACGCTCCTCGGCCGTCGCCGGACGGAACCGGCCGGTGTCGACGCCCAGGGGAATCGTCTCCAGCCGGAAGTTCAGCCCCGGCGTCCCGCCGTGCCGCTCGCGGAGATACTCCGCAAAGCGGTCGGTGACAGCCCGGACCATTGTCGCGACGGCGCACGACGTACAGATCAGGGCGTCGTGCGGCTCGAACGGCGCCGTGACGTATTCGCAGAGTTGTTTGACGGCGTTCGCGGTACAGAGCGTGTGGGTCACGCCCGAAAGTGTAAACGAGCCTGCCCCCAGCCGCTGGCGGGCCCAGGCATATCGCGAGTCGAACGGGAATGGGAAGTAGAGCTGACGCGCGGGGGGTTCGGACGCGAAGTCGTCGTGAAAGTGCTGCTCCTCGAAGATCCGGAGCCGTCGTTTCCGCAACCGGCTCGACGGGTGCTCGTTACAAAACTGCTCGAGCGAAAGCGCGGCCGCGCGATGCCGAACCAGGACGGCTAGCTCGGTCCAGGTTCCATGGGCAAGGTACGCGTCGAAGAACGACCGCCCCGCAACCTGACGGCCAACCAGGCCAGCGGCTCGCGTCCCACCGGCCCCGTCGCGAACCGAGGCCGGCTCGACGTAGGCGTCGTCGTCGTAGAAAAGGCCGATGTTGCACGGCCGAACCTCGGCGTCGATCACTCGGTCTCCCTGTCGCATGCACGTGCTTGAAGAAAAGATGTCGGCTGTTTCTTGTGTGAGGAGAGCATGTGTCTACCTGTTCGGCGTGCTTCCGCTCCCGCGCTCGCCAGACGGCCGCGCGGTTCAGTTTCGCTGGGGACTCACCTCGATGGCGAAGCTTTGACTGGCGCTGCCGGCAATCTCGGTGCCGGAGGAGGCGACCTTCTCGATTCCCCACTTCAAAGCGGCCTCGTCGAGCCGGCGCGCATCGCGCTCGAGCGTCACGGAGACAACCACGTCGGCCGTGCCCGATCGATCAGGCGTTCCCGACAAGAGACCGGTAGCTGCGTCGATTGCGAGCCAGCGCGGTCCCCGCTGAATTTGGAATCGAACCCGTTCGACGTCCCAGAAGCTCATCAATTCCTTGCCATTCTTGACCCTGGTCCTGAGATCACCCAGCGATCGGATCGCCTCGAGCGGATAGCGATACGCCTCGCCTTTTCTGGCTCGGGTCAAAGGCGCGCTGACGATGAGCGGCCGCGGCGAAGCGGCGTAGTCGGAAGGTCCGCTGCGCTTTCCCGCCACATCCACTGCAACCACCCTGTAAAAAGCCTTGTTCGCGTGGGGGAGCTGCACTCGTGGGCCCACGACTTCGAATTCAGTGGCCGGGGTTTCGGCCACGAAATTCGCCGGGAACTTCGAGGGCATTTTGTCGGATACGCCCACCGTGACGTCGTAGGGCCGGTCGCTGACGGAGAAGCCCTTCTCGTCGCTGGCGTAAACACGGTATGCCACTGGATTGAGGCCCGAGGCGCTGGGCGACCAGCGCAGGACGCCCCTGTTGCGCTCGCGGTCGAATTCGAGGCTGACATCACGAGGCGGCGCCGGTCCCCGCGGCGTGAAGCTCCAGGTTGGGCTCCAGGGCCCCCAGACACCTTTCCCATCTTGCGCCCGGACGTGCCAGAAATACTTCGTGTCAGGATTCAGCAGGCCGGGGCCCGGCAGCGTGTAGCGAGCCTGGCCCGCGTCGCCTGTCCGGGAGATGAGCTTGGCGAAGCTCATGGAGAGGGGCCACTTCATGTCGGCGCGTGCCGGAGAGCTCGAAGTGGTAGTCGGCGACGGCGTCGCCGTCGCGATCGCGGGCGGGCCGCCACTGGAAGACGATCTCGGTCCCGTCGGCCACTCCACCCTCGAGTGGAAAGACCGGCTCGACCGGCGCATCGGGCGGCCGGGTCGCGGACCGCTCGACCCACTCCTGGGTGATCCGTACCCGCCGGATGCTCGCCGATTCGTCGGTATATGTGAACGCGTTCGTGCCGACACCCATACCCGGAAGCGTCAGCGGCGCCATTTGCAGGTCGTTCCTGATTTTGAGCCGCCGGAGATGTGCGCCATCGGACAGTTCGCACTTCAGAAGGTACCGGTACCGTGCTGGCCCATTGGGAGCGAAGAGCCCGTCGAGCGTGCGATCGACCTCCTGCCACGAGTTGCCATCCCAGGAGAGTTTGAACACCGCGCCGGTTCCCTCGACCTCGAGCTTCCCTCCCACGAAGATGTAGGGACTGGACATCGTCCAGACGATCTTGCCGGCCTTTCCTTCCTCCGCCACGAGCTGGCCCTCCCGCTCCCGGATCGACTCAACGGTGGTGGCGCCAGCCCGCCAGGAGCGCCCTTTGAAGTCGGGGCGGTATTCCCACAAGCCATTGCAGAGCCTGTCCGGGAATCGAGGAGGCCCGGATCCGTGATACTTGATCGGGCTGGAATGCCCCCAGCGCCAGACGATCGCCTCGCCCGGCCGAAGCGTCATGTTCAGGGAACTGGCGGCCGAGTTGCGGTCCCCTGTGACCCTCCCTTCGAACACATAGATGGACGACTCCCACTCATCCCCGCGCACCGGTCCCTTTCCAGGATTCCCTGTGTGTGAGTACGGCGGATCAAATCGTGATCGCGCACCAGATCTTGTTCGCCCGCGACGGTCTCATTATCGCGCAGGAGGTAGATCGAGTGCATGTCGCCGTCCATCAGGTGCCAGTTGCCGTCATAGAAGACCTGTGTGACGCAATGCCCCACCAGACGCGCGGGTGCAACCTTGAGGCCGGCCTTGCGCCACAGGCCGGCCAGACAGATGGAGTCGTTACCGCATGTATTGTGCCCATAAATGTTGAGGACTTTCACAGGATCAAGAAGTTCGCCATTGTCGCCTTCGAGGTGGAAGCGATACTGCACTTCCTGCCACCAGAGGGCCCTGGCCTTGTCCCGGTCGCTCATCCCAGGTTCAATGGCCCTGGCGACGATCCGATCGAGGCTGCGGAAATCGTTCTGGCCATTGGAGAGCCAGGGATTGACGACATCAGTTGCGCCACGTTCTCCATCCGGACGGAGCGATTCGATTCCCATGTCTGCTCAAAAGGCTGCCAGACGCCCTGCGGCGAGCGGCAGTTCCGGCCGTCCATCGTGCCCCCCTGGACCACGACGTACTCGACCCGCCCCTTGTTGATCTCTTGGACGTGCTGCTTCGCCACGTCGGTCGGGTGATGATTCGACGCCCAGGGGGCGAGCGCGCCGTCGGGCGTCTGGCCCAGAAGCAGGACGGTCCAGGCCAACAGAGTTGTCGTCATGAGCTTCTCTCCAGCAGGAGCGCGATCGGCTTGGCCGGACTGCGGGCGAGGCCAATGAATCACCCATTGTAACGTCTGTAACAAGCTGTTCCAATCACCGAACGATGCGGTCACTGAAGGAACCGCGCTCGCTCTTCCGCCGAGGGAATCCGGCACGCATCGCGCTTACCAAACCAGCGATATCGGTTGCGGGCTATGACGCGGTAAACCGGATTGCGGATCGCGCGCGGAACGAACCGCGCGAGACTCAGCAACCACCAGAGACCTCCGAGGCGGCGGTAGACTTCGAGTGATGCGTCCGACTGGTCGTGGATGCCCGATTCATCGACGTAGACCATCGACCACCTGGTGGGGTCATCGGGTAGTGGAGGAAGCAGCCTGCTGGCGGTCTCCCCACGCAGCGGAGCAAACAAGAACTGCTGCCGCCGATCGATCCGCAGCATCAGGTTGACGAAAGTGTTGCACATCACGCACACGTCATCAAAGAAGATGACGGGTTTTTCAATTCCGGCCGCGGACAGCGAATGATTCGGTGGGAGCTGTTGCATTTCTAACTTTTCGCGCATCGACGGGCCCTACTCGACCTCAGCGACCGCGCCGGCGGATGACGAACCGCTTCGCGGTCGCACACGAGCGAACAGTGCCAGTCTAGCCCAGACGGCTACCCGTTTGAAAGCGTCTCTTTCGAGAGGGAGCAGATCGGCTTGAGCGATGGGAAGGCGATGAGGGGGCTCTGCTTTCCGCTTGGCCGTCGGGCGAGCACCCGGTCTCAGAAATTGCTGTCGCCGATGCGACCCGCTTGATGTCTTGCATTCGATCCGCTTATACTCCGTCCCGCTCGGTTCATTTGTTTTCCGATTGAAATGGCTGTCGAAGAGGAGTTGCACGCGATGACCGCATTCGCACGATCGGTATACGCGATCTTGCCGTCTCTGGCACTGGTCGTGACGGCGCAGTTCCCGGCAGCCGCAAGGGCTGGAACCCTGTATTCCACCGACTCCCTCGGCAACATCCTTTATGGCTACGACACCAACACCGGCATCGGATCGATCATCTCCAGCGACCCGAACGCCATTAATTTCCCGACCGGCCTGGCACTCACGTCCGACGGGTCCACTCTTTACCTGGCGAATCGTGGCGCCAACGATATCGAAAAGTTTAACACCACGACCGGTGCATACACTCTCTTCGCCGGCCCCTCGACCGGACTGGTCGCTCCGGAGGATATCCTTCTGAGCGCCGACGGAAAAACGCTGTACGTGGCCAACTCATTCGCCGGCAACATCCTCAAGTTCGACACGACGACTGGCATGGGCTCGGTCTTGGCATCGGGCCTCAGTTATCCGACAGGGTTGGCTCTGACGCCGGACGGGGCGACGCTGTTCGTCAGCGAATTCACCGGAAACAAGATCGACCGGATCAATACTTCCACTGGTGCTATCTCGCCCTTTGCCTCGCTGACGTTTCCCGGCGGCTTGGCCGTCACGTCGGACGGCAAGAGCCTTTATGCAACGATCGACAATAACCCGGGATCGATCTATCGTTTCGACATCGCCACCGGGGCGCCTACACTGTTCGCATCCAGCGGGCTGACCGCACCGCTCGGTCTGGCGCTGACGCCCGATAACTCGACGCTCTACGTTGCCGACATTCAGTCCAGCCAGATTCTTAGCTACGACACGGCGACCGGCCAGGAATCGGTCTTCGCAACCCAGCCCGCGCCTGGCTATCCTGGTTATCTGGCCCTGTTTGCCAGCCAAGTCGCGCCAGAGCCCTCGAGTCTCGTGTTAGCCGCAGCCGCGGCGGCCACTTTGGTTGTTTACTGCCTGCGCACGCGTGCCCGCGCCTGCCGGCTGGGGTGCGGCCCGCCGGCGCGCGTGTGAAACAGCACCAGGCCGCTCTCCCATTCGTAAGATCCCTGTTATTCGTGATTAGAGTCCCTGCAAACCCAAACTGTGGGAAATCGTCAGAGGAGTCAACCACGAATAGGACGAATCTAACGAATAAATACAAAAGGCTGGATTATCGAGTGCTTGTCAGGACCTACGATCACGACGAGTTCGTCTGGCGATACCCACGAGACCGCTCTCCCATTCGTATAATTCGTGCCTTTCGTGGTTAAGAATCCCGGGTTCCCTCTTCGGCCAACTTGGACTGGTTCCGACGGGGCACCCTGATCGCGCTGCACCGCCGACTTGAGATTCTTCCCGTTTTCGTGACTTTCGTGCCTTTCGTGGTTAAGAATTCGGATTCCCCGCTTGGCCAAATGGGTTCGCAGCGCCCGCGTGGAGCGGCGCGTTCGCTGGTTGCGGATTATGGATTTTCCCAATTGATATGATTACCATGCTTTCTGCGAAAGCGAACAAAAGCGAGCGAGCGCTGCTCGGCTTTCCGGGGTCACGAGCGACGATCAACTGCTCGGCGTCGAGCTCGTCGCGCTGAAGGCGGCGGGCGCCAAACGGATCTTGCGATGAACGAGGTCACATCGATCCTTTCGGCGATGGAAGAAGGCGAGCCGAGGGCGGCCGAACTGCTCCTGCCGCTGGTCTATGACGAGCTGCGCAAGCTAGCCGCCTTGAAGCTGGCGCAGGAAAAGCCCGGCCAGACGCTCCAGGCTACGGCATTGGTTCATGAAGCGTACCTCCGTCTGGTCGATACCGAAAAAGCCCAAGAGTGGAACAGCCGCGGCCATTTCTTCGCCGCGGCCGCCGAAGCCATGCGGCGCATCCTGGTGAATCGGGCTCGCGACAAGCAGCGCCTCAAGCGCGGCGGCGATCAGCAACGGATCGATCTCGAAGAGGTCGAGCTTGAGTGCGACGCTCAAGGCCTGGATATGCTCGCCCTCGATGAGGCGCTCGAACAGCTCGCGGTCGAGCAGCCCGCCTGCGCCGAGCTGGTCAAGCTCCGTTTCTTCGCTGGTCTGACCCAGGAGGAATCGGCCCAGGCTCTCGGCGTGACCCGGCGCACTGCCGACCGCTACTGGTCCTACGCCCGCGCCTGGCTGTTCGACGCCCTCGAAGACGGCGAGCCCGAAGCCGGAACTTAATTCGTTTGCAGCGGGGTTTCGTCGAGGACCCTGTTTTCTTTGGCCAAGAACGCCCGTGATGAGCGTAAACGGCAACGCGCCCAGTGATCCCGAGCGAAAATCGGCAGCGTCCTGTCGCAATTCGTGCCCATACGGGGCACTGGTCTATAGCGGCCTGAAACAGGGAGTTCATCCGTGACCCGTCGCGGTGACGATCTCGACGTGATGGCGATCTTCAATGAGGCTCTGGACCAACCTTCGCCTGCCGCACGCAGCGCCTACCTCGCGCGTGCCTGCGGTGGCGACCACCTGGTCCGGGCGCGCGTCGAGACCCTGCTTTTGGCCCATGAACGGTCCAAAGGCTTCCTGGAGTCGCCCGCGTACGCAGCGACGGGCGACATCGCCCGGCACACTCTGATCGAAGGACCCGGCACCGTCATCGGCCCGTACAAGCTGCTGGAGAAAATCGGCGAGGGGGGCATGGGCGTCGTGTACATGGCCGAGCAATCGGTACCGATGCGGCGCAAGGTCGCGCTCAAGATCATCAAGCCCGGCATGGACACGCGCCAGGTGATTGCGCGCTTCGAGGCTGAGCGCCAGGCGCTGGCGATGATGGAGCACCCCAACATTGCGCGCGTGCTCGACGGCGGCACGACGGGAGAAGTGGCGGGTGGAGGGTGGAGAGTGGCGGGAAAAGAGGAAAATGAGGCTTTCTCTCCCTCCACCCACCACGCGCCACCCGCCACCGCTTCGGGCCGTCCCTACTTCGTGATGGAGCTCGTCCGCGGCATCCCGATCACCGAATATTGCGATCAAGAGCGGCTGAGCATCGACGACCGGCTCGATCTCTTCGCGCTCGTATGCCAGGCCGTGCAGCATGCGCATCAAAAGGGGATCATTCACCGGGACATCAAGCCGTCGAACGTCTTGATCACACTCCATGACGGAGTGCCGGTTCCCAAGGTCATCGATTTCGGAATTGCCAAGGCGACCGGCCAGCAGAGCCTCACGGAGAAGACGCTCTTTACCGGCTTTGCCCAATTGATCGGGACGCCTTTGTACATGAGCCCCGAGCAGGCTGCGCTGAGCGGAATCGAGGTTGACGCCCGTTGCGACATTTATTCCCTCGGCGTCTTGCTTTACGAACTGCTGACCGGGATGACGCCGTTCGATCAAGAGACGTTTCGAATGGCCGCGGTGGATGAGGTGTGGCGGATGATCCGCGAAGAGGATCCGCCGGCGCCGAGCTCGCGATTGATGTCACTCGGCGCCACCCAAACCGCTGTCTCGGTCAACCGTCGCAGCGATCCACGCCGGCTCAATCGATCGCTGCGCGGCGAGCTGGACTGGATTGTGATGAAGGCCCTCGAGAAGGACCGCGGCCGCCGCTACGAGACGGCCGGCGCCTTCGCCGCCGACATCGAGCGCTACCGCAAGCATCTGCCGGTCGAGGCCGGCCCACCCTCGGCCTGGTATCGCGGCCGCAGGTTCGCCCGGCGCCATCGGCTGGCCTTGACGACGACGGTCATCCTGGCGCTCTCCATCACGCTCGTCGGCGGGATCTGGGTCTGGTCCGCGGTGTCGGTTGACCGAGCGCGGCGAGCCGCAGCGCAATCCCGCACCGAGTTGAACCGGCGGGTCGCCGAAGCGCGCCGCCATCGCTATGTGGTTGACATCCGTCAGGCGCACGAATTGGTGCAGGCTGGCAGAGGGCACGATGCCCGTGAATTGCTCAAGAAGTGGCAGCCCGCGCCCGGTGAGGAAGAAGTGAGAAACTTCGCCTGGTACTATCTGCGGCGCCTTTGCCACGGCGAGAAACGGACACTCCACGGCCACGAAGGACCGGTCTTTTGCGCGGATTTTTCACCCGATGGCCGGACGCTCGTCTCTTGCGGTAAGGATCGCACCGTGCGGTTCTGGGACGTGTTGACCGGCCGGCTGCTGCGCACCATCACCGTCTCCTCCGACGAGGTCGACGCGGTCGCCTTTTCGCCTGACGGCCGAACGGTGGTCACAGGCGGTGATGATGGTCAAGTCCAGCTCTGGGACGTCGCCACTGGCAACCGCCTCGCGACGATCGCCGCACACAAGGGGCCTGCCGGCGCGGGTTTCTCGCGCGATGGCCGCCGGCTGATTTCCGGGGGGCAGTACGATCATCTGATCAAGATCTGGGAAGTGAAAACGCATCAGCTTCTGTCGTCCCGGAAAGTCACCGACAACGGGCTCAACAGCGGTGTGTTGTCGCCGGACGGAACGACCCTCGCAACCGCGGGTGGAGATGGCTACGTCCGCCTCTGGAACGTCGCGGACCTGACACCCAAGAAGAGCCTGCGCGCTGGCGATCTCCTCTATGGCCTGGCTTTCTCGGCCGACGGCACACGAATCGCCGCTGCGGACGGGGGGGGCCGCGCAGTGGTCTGGGACATCAAGACCGGCCAACCGCGGCCCGGGTTCAACGCTGTCACTCATGTCAACGATGTCCAGGCCGTGGCCTTCCTCGCCGGGGATCGCATGCTGGTCTCGGCTGACGGTCGCGGCAACCTGTGGCTTTCCGATGCCTCAACAGGAAACCGCCTCGCAACGCTCAGCGGTCACGCCGCCAAGATCTGGGGACTATCGGTTTCGCCGGACGGCATGACGCTCGCGACAACCAGCAGCGACGAGACCGTCAAGCTTTGGGATGCCCGCCTACCGCAGCGCTGGCTCGCGATCCCGGTCCCGAACGGCGGGGGACCGATCGCCTTCACGCCGGATGGGCAAACGCTGGTCGCGGCTGACGCCGTCGGGGGAAGGATATTCGAGCCCGGGCGCGGCGGACCAGGGCACGCCGTGGGTGCTGAGCTGGAGCTGAGCGGCTTCGACCCGAATACCGGTGCCAGGCGATTTCACCAAGTCGTTCCGCGGCAGCAAAACCCTCTCTATTACTACCTCACGGCCGATGGAGCTCATGCGCTCTACGCCGAGCCGGGCCCAACGGCCACAATGTGGGAGGTTGCATCCGGGAAGCGGCTTGCCACGCTCAATAATTTCGTCGCCCTCAAGCCAGTCGGGGCCGGTTTTGGGGGGTTCTGGGCTCAAGGTGGTCCGTTCGAGCTAGTCAACTCGGTCACCGGGGAGAGGCGCGTTCTGGACGGGACGGAGGGCACCTTCGTCGTGACCTCAGCAAGACAGGCCCCGCTTCTGGCATTGGGAACTGCGCGTGAGTTGGCGATCTTTGACGGGGCGGCGACGCGCATGAAGCGGAGGCGCTCTGGGATCGACGCGGGCTGGAGTGCCGCGGCGTTCTCTCCCGACGCGACAATTCTCGCCACCGCCGCGACGACTCCCCACGGACTGATCCAGTTGTGGGATGTGAGCACGCTGAAACTGCTCGACAGCCTACCGGGCCATTCGGCCAACGTCTCGGAACTGGATTTCTCGCCCGACGGAAAAGTCCTGGCATCCGTGAGTGGCGACGGGGCCGTCAAGCTGTGGGACGTCGCTGCCCGAGCGGAACTGCTGGCGCTACGCGGTCCGTTCCAGCCTCAGTCTAGTATCCGTTTCGCGCCCGACGGCCGAAGTCTCGCGTTCCGCGCGACTGCCGGCGCCAAGGGATGGATTTATCTGCTCCAAACGACGTTGCCGGATGACGTCAATTCGGAGGGGGGCCCGTGAGTATGGAGAAGATCGTCGTTGCATCGCCGCCACCGCACGGTTCACTTGGAGGCGATCCGAAAAGCCCCGGAGGGGCGGCAGAACGTAGCCTGGGGCGAGAGCCCCAGGACATTGGCCGACGCCCCCACGACCGTTCCGTTGCAGGCGATCCGAAAAGCCCCGAAGGGGCGGCAGAACGTAGCCTGGGGCGTCAGCCCCAGGACGTTGGCCGACGCCCCCACGACCGCTCCTCGAGCCCCAGCGCGGCGAAAGACGTCCCCAAAGGCCTCGCTGGGCTTCTGTCGCCCCTCCGGGGCTTTCCCGAAGAGGAGATGTCGTGGTTGCCGGTTCCTGCGGCTCCCGCCCCAGGCTACACTCTGACGCCCCCATTCGGGGGATCAAATGCGGAGTTCGTCGAGCGACTGCGCCTGGAGAAGATCGATCTGGAGCTGGGCCAGGGCCTCCGGCGAAAGCGCCTCGATGTGTTCCTTGACTTCGGCGGACAAGGGCCCGAACTTCGCTTGCAACTGCCGCAGGGTCACCCGCCGCTCGCCCTGCTCGACGCCGCGTTCGATGCCGCGTTCGATGCCGCGTTCGATGCCGCGTTCGATACCGGCTTCGATGCCTCGCTCATAGGTGGTCTTCATGAGTGGTTCGATCTCCTGGTACGCCTCCGTGTCCAACAACTCGTGGACCCGATCCTTCTGGGCTTCGTCCAGTTCGGCATAGGCTTCAAGGCATTCGGCCAAGAGGAACTGCCGAAAGTCATTTTCCTCAGACTGGGCGATGCGCTTCAACCCCTCAACGTACAATTCGGCCTTCCGTTCGACCGGCAGCCGCATCAGCGCCGAGCGCTACACCCAGCAGGTTCTCACCCGTCGCGTACTGCTCCCCGTCCAGGGCCGGCAGGCCGACGTACGCGTATTCGAACCGCAGGACCCGCTGCTCCCAGAAGAGTTCTTCGTGGGCGTCCCAGCCGATGCCGTCCAACCCGACGCGCAGAAACAGGCCAATGGGCAGGACGGGCAGCCCGGTGTCGCGCCGCAGTTGGACATAGTAATCGAACATCCGCGGCCGGAACGTCGGCGTGCTGGCTCCCGACTCTACTTCGACGTGCACCAGCGCGACCAAGTCGGTCTCCCCCGCGCGGGGCGGCGGCGCGCCGGCCCGCAGTCGCAGCCGGGCCACCAGATCGAGCTGCCGCTTCTCCCCCTGCGGCGGCGCCAGGAACAATTCCTTGTCGAGCCAGTCGATCTCGCCGAACTCGAGCCGGGGAGCCCATGCGGGAAAAAAGCAGAGAAAGAACGCCTCGAAGAATTCCTTGAGCAGCACCTTGAGACGCTGGTCGTGATCCGGACCGCCGGACTGCGGCACGATGATCGACTCCCCGTGGTAGCTCTGGGCCAGCGTACCAGACGAGCACGACCAGACCAACAGCGAAGCCGAGTGCGGCAATGCCGAAGAACCGGCGCGCCGAGCCCGCCCGCGGTCGAGATCCCAGCGACTGGTCCCTCCCTGGGAAATCAACCAGATGAGGCTCACGCAAAGGCGCAAAGCCGCAAAGAGGCCACGCAAGGAACCCGATCGCGATATTCTCACTCGTCCAGGCGGATTTGTGGGCTTCGCCGTTTACGTGCGTTCCGCGTGTGGGCCTCACCCTCTGCGGCCGTTCTGCTTTGCGCCTTTGCGGCTTTGCGTGAGCTCCTCCGTTCCCCGAAGCCGGTCATCTGCCTCGTTTACACTACGGGCGGGCCATCGCGGGCCGGGTTTTGGGATTTCGGATTTCGAGGTTCCTTCAAATCTCGAATTTCGGATTTCGGATTCGGTCGCGACCGTAGGCCGCGCCGTGTCTGCCGGCCCTCAGTCTTTCAGGCGGAGTTCCTCGAGCGATTGCGCCTGGAGAAGATCGAGTTGGAGCTGGGCCAATGCCTCCGGCGAGAGCGCTTCGACCTGTTGCCTGACTTCGGCGGACAAGGGCCCGAACTTCGCTTGCAACTGCCGCAGGGTCACCCGCCGCTCGCCCTGCTCGACGCCGCGTTCGATGCCGCGTTCGATGCCGCGTTCGATGCCGCGTTCGATACCGGCTTCGATGCCTCGCTCATAGGTGGTCTTCATGAGTGGTTCGATCTCCTGGTACGCCTCCGTGTCCAACAACTCGTGGACCCGATCCTTCTGGGCTTCGTCCAGTTCGGCATAGGCTTCAAGGCATTCGGCCAAGAGGAACTGCCGAAAGTCATTTTCTCCGGATCGAGCGATCCGTTTCAAGCCCTCGGCGTACAACTCGGCCTTCCGGTCGGCCGGAAGCTGCATCAGGGCGCTCAGCGCGACGCCCAGCAGGTTCTCGCCCGTCGCGTATTCCTCCCCATCCAGAGCCGGGAGTCCGACGTAGGCGTACTCGAATCGGACGATCCTTTGCTCCCAGAAGTGTTCTTCGTAGGCGTCCCAGCCGATGCCCTCCAGCCCGACGCGCAGAAACAGACCGATCGGCAGAACGGGCAGACCGGTGTCGCGCCGCAGTTGCACGTAGTAGTCGAACATCCGCGGCCGGAACGCCGGTGTGCTCGCGCGCGACTCCAACTCGACGTGCACCAGCGCCACCAAGTCGGTCTCCCCCGCGCGGGGCGGCGGCGCGCCGGCCCGCAGTCGCAGCCGGGCCACCAGATCGAGGTGCCGCTTCTCCCCCTGAGGCGGCGCCAGGAACAATTCCTTGTCGAGCCAGTCGATCTCGCCGAACTCGAACCGGGGAGCCCATGCGGGAAAAAAGCAAAGGAAGAACGCCTCGAAGAATTCCTTGAGCAATACCTTGAGACGCTGGTCGTGATCGGGAACGCCGGACTGCGGCATGACGATCGACTCCGCTTGGCAATCCGTGGCCAGCGTACCAGACAAACAAGAGCCGTAACAGCCAATGCTCCGGTGCGGCACGGGCCTGCCCGCGAACTTTTCGCACCTTTTGGTCGCCCTTGTTGCGGATTGTTTCCTCCAATCGGGCATGGGCGTGCTCTTCCTCGGCGACGAGCGGAAGGAGTTGGTCGCGGTGATCGAATTCGCCAGCGCGGCCACGGCTCAGCTCGTTCCCTCGAAGAGCCTGCGATCGGGCGGGCGGTGCGCGTCGAGTCCCTGCATCAGGCGCTCGAACGGGTTTCGGAGCCCGCACTGGGCAGGCATCCAACGAGTACGTCCCGATTGTACCACCCTTTTAGGAAGCTCCGCACCCTGAGAACCCGAGCCGGCACCGTGGTTTGATGCGGGCAGCCCGCCGGCCTTGTTTGTGATGTCTGGCCTTCTTAAGCAAAGGACCTCGATAGGTCCGGGCGCTCGGTTTGCGCCTGGGGACCGTCGGACCTGCAATGCCGTGGGAACCCATTAAGTCGGAGCCTGCCGAATGCATGCGAACATTCTTATTCCGCTTGATACCGCATCGCCTGGGGCCTCAGTTCGGCTCACAGCGCGTCAAGCCGGGTACACAGTCGAAGTAGGGCCAGCCGTTCGCGGCGATCGCCTCGAGGGAACCCGGAGACCTACTGGAGTATACCGCAGGCGACGCCGAGACGAAATCGTGTCTGGCGTCAGAAAGGGACAAGAAGCGAGCAAGGCGGCCAGCGGGGCCTGCCGCCGAGCCAGACCGCCAACCGGCCCCGGGATCCTCCGGGCGCTCGATTTGAGCGCCCAAGTGGCTGATTTTCTCATCTGATCCTTGATCCGCGTCTTCAACTTAGGAGAACCCACCATGCGCCGGAAGATCCGCCGCTCGCTACGCACGTCATCCCCCGCACATCGTCGTGTCTTCCGGCCGGCGCTCGGTTGGCTTGAGGCGCGGACGCTTTTGTCTGGCAATCCCACGTATTACACGGTCAACCTGACCAGCGATACGGGCACCGGCTCGGGCACCGACGTCAACACCGGCAACCCTTCGGGCGACCTGCTCTGGGCCATCGAGCAGGCCAACGCCAACACCAATCCCTGCGGCAGCGTCATCAACTTCGACCCGACAGTCTTCGCGACGTCTCAGACGATCACGCTTTCCAGCACGCTCGAGCTGTCGGAATCGCCCGGCCCCGAGGTGATCGATGCCACCGGCATCGCCGGCACGGTGATCATCAGCGGAAACAATCAGGTCGGCGTCTTTCAGCTCGACGGAGGTGTGACGGCAACGCTCAACGGGCTGACCATCAGCGGCGGCTCGGCCAGCGACGGCGGCGGCATCCTGACCCAGAATTATGCCACCCTGACACTGGAGAGCAGCACCCTCTCCGGCAACTCGGCCACTTACGGCGCTGCCCTCGAGAACAACTACCTGGCCACCGTGATCAACTCGGTCTTCCTGAACAACACCGCCGGCTCCCAGGGCGGCGCCATCTACAACGGCGACATCTTGAGCGTCACCGGCAGCACCTTCACGGGCAACAGCGCCAATAGCGGTCTCGGCGGCGCGATCTTCAACTACGGAGCGGCCACACTCAGCAGCGACGCCTTCACGAGCAATACAGCCGGTTACGGCGGCGCTCTGTTCAACGACCGGGGGACCCTCAGCCTCAGCGGCAGCACGGTCTCGGACAATACGGCCACCGCCGGCGGCGGCGGCGGGATCTACAACCAGGACACCCTGACTGTCACCACCAGCACCATCGCCGGCAATGCGGCCACGGGCGGCAACGGCGGCGGGATCAACAACCAGGGCTCTCTCACCCTGACCGACTCCACCCTGGCGGATAACTCGGCCAGCAACAACGCCGGTGGCGGCCTGTTCAACAACGGGCAGGCAGTCGTCGAGGACTCCACGTTCTCGGGCAACTCGGCCGGCAACAGTGGCGGCATCTGGACCGACAACACCTTGACCGTGGTCAACAGCACCATCGCCGATAACCAGGCGGGCACCTCGGGCGGCGGGATTAACGACTCTGGTGGATCCCTGACGGTGGTCAACAGCACGATTGCCTACAACACCAGTTGTTGCAATGGCGGCGGCGGGATCTGGACCAATGCCGCCGTCACCCTGGACAACACGATCGTGGCCGAGAACAACCTGAACAGCGACGGCTATGATCTGGCTGGACAAGGAAATGGCAGCTTCACCGGCTCGAACAACCTGGTGGTCTACGATGCCACCGGCACCCTCAACGGCAACGACAATCTGCTGGGCGTCACCGATCCCGGGATCGGCCTGTTGGCCAATAACGGCGGGCCCACCCAGACCATCGCGCTTTTCGCCGGCAGCCCGGCCGTCGACGCCGGCAGCAACGCCCTGGCGGTTGATCCCACCACCGGCCAGCCTTTGGCCTACGACCAGCGCGGCGCCGGCTTCCCACGCATCGAGGGGGCTTCGGTGGACATCGGCGCCTTCGAGCGGCCTGCCACCATTGGCAGTCCCACCGTCTACATCGTCACCGACACTAGCGCCAGTGTGACCGACACCGGCTCGCTCCCCTACGCCGTCGCCCAGGCCGACGCCAACGTCAACCTGGCCGGCAGCATCATCCAGTTCGACCCCAGTGTCTTTAGTGCCAGCACGCCCCAGACCATCACCCTCACGGGGACCCTGGAGCTGAGCGAGCCCTCGGGGCCGCTGACCATCACGGGTCCCGGCGCCGATGCGGTGACTATCAACGGCAACAACACAGGGAGTGTCTTCCAGATCGTCACCAGCGAAGTGGCCGGCCTCTCGGCGTTGACCATCAGCGGTGGCTCGGCCAGCGACGGCGGCGGCATCCTGACCCAGAATTATGCCACCCTGACACTGGAGAGCAGCACCCTCTCCGGCAACTCGGCCACTTACGGCGCTGCCCTCGAGAACAACTACCTGGCCACCGTGATCAACTCGGTCTTCCTGAACAACACCGCCGGCTCCCAGGGCGGCGCCATCTACAACGGCGACATCTTGAGCGTCACCGGCAGCACCTTCACGGGCAACAGCGCCAATAGCGGTCTCGGCGGCGCGATCTTCAACTACGGAGCGGCCACACTCAGCAGCGACGCCTTCACGAGCAATACAGCCGGTTACGGCGGCGCTCTGTTCAACGACCGGGGGACCCTCAGCCTCAGCGGCAGCACGGTCTCGGACAATACGGCCACCGCCGCCGGCGGCGGCGGGATCTACAACCAGGAAACCCTGACTGTCACCACCAGCACGATCGCCGGCAACGCGGCCACCGGCGGCGACGGCGGCGGGATCAACAACCAGGGCACCCTCACGCTGACCGACTCCACCCTTGCGGATAACTCGGCCAGCAACAATGCCGGTGGCGGCCTGTTCAACAACGGGCAGGCAGTCGTCGAGGACTCCACGTTCTCGGGCAACTCGGCCGGCAACAGTGGCGGCATCTGGACCGACAACACCTTGACCGTGGTCAACAGCACCATCGCCGATAACCAGGCGGGCACCTCGGGCGGCGGGATTAACGACTCTGGTGGATCCCTGACGGTGGTCAACAGCACGATTGCCTACAACACCAGTTGTTGCAATGGCGGCGGCGGGATCTGGACCAATGCCGCCGTCACCCTGGACAACACGATCGTGGCCGAGAACAACCTGAACAGCGACGGCTATGATCTGGCTGGACAAGGAAATGGCAGCTTCACCGGCTCGAACAACCTGGTGGTCTACGATGCCACCGGCACCCTCAACGGCAACGACAATCTGCTGGGCGTCACCGATCCCGGGATCGGCCTGTTGGCCAATAACGGCGGGCCCACCCAGACCATCGCGCTATTCGCCGGCAGCCCGGCCATCGACGCCGGCAGCAACGCCCTGGCGGTTGATCCCACCACCGGCCAGCCTTTGGCCTACGACCAGCGCGGCGCCGGCTACCCGCGGATCGTCAATGGGACCGTGGACATCGGGGCCTTCGAGCGACCTAGCACCATCGGCAGCCCCACCGTCTATACCGTCACCGACAACAGCGACAGCGTCACCGATACCGGCTCGCTCCCCTACGCCGTCGCCCAGGCCGATGCCAACGTCAACCTGGCCGGCAGCATCATCCAGTTCGACCCCAGCGTCTTTAACGCCAGCACCCCCCAGACCATCACCCTCACGGGGACGCTGGAATTGAGCGAGCCCTCGGGGCCGATCACCATCACCGGTCCAGGCGTCGATGCGGTGACTATCAGCGGCAACAACGCCGTCCTGGTCTTCCAGGTCGATACCGGGGAAGTGGCCAGCCTCTCCGGCTTGACCATCGCCGACGGCTCGGGCTACAACGGCGGCGGCATCCTCACCCAGGATTATGCCACCCTGACACTGAGCAACAGCACCCTCTCCGGCAACTCGGCCACTTACGGCGCTGCCCTCCAGAACGACTATCAGGCGACCGTGATCAACTCGGTCTTCCTGAACAACACCGCCGGCTCCCAGGGCGGCGCCATCTACAACTACGGCATCCTCAGCGTCAGCGGCAGCACCTTCACGGGCAACAGCGCCAGTAGCGGTGTCGGCGGCGCGATCTTCATCAACTACGGACCGGTCACCCTCAGCAGCGATGCCTTCAGCAGCAACACGGCCATCGACGGCGGCGCTCTGTTCAACGAGCGGGGGACGCTGAGCCTAAGCGGCAGCACGGTCTCGGACAATACGGCCACCGGCAGCGGCGGCCAGGGCGGCGGCGGGATCTACAACCAGGCGACCCTGACCATCACCACCAGCACGATCACCGGCAACGCGGCCACGGGCGGCAACGGCGGCGGGATCAACAACCAGGGCACCCTCACGCTGACCGACTCCACCCTTGCGGATAACTCGGCCAGCAACAATGCCGGTGGCGGCCTGTTCAACAACGGGCAGGCAGTGATCGAGGACTCCACGTTCTCGGGCAACTCGGCCGGCAACAGTGGCGGCATCTGGACCGACAACACCTTGACCGTGGTCAACAGCACCATCGCCGATAACCAGGCGGACACCTCGGGCGGCGGGATTAACGACTCTGGTGGATCCCTGACGGTGGTCAACAGCACGATTGCCTACAACACCAGTTGCTGCAATCGGCGGCGGGATCTGGACCAATGCCGCCGTCACCCTGGACAACACGATCGTGGCCGAGAACAACCTGAACAGCGACGGCTATGATCTGGCTGGACAAGGAAATGGCAGCTTCACCGGCTCGAACAACCTGGTGGTCTACGATGCCACCGGCACCCTCAACGGCAACGACAATCTGCTGGGCGTGACCGATCCCGGGATCGGCCTGTTGGCCAATAACGGCGGGCCCACCCAGACCATCGCGCTCTTGGCCGGCAGCCCGGCCATCGACGCCGGCAGCAATGCCCTGGCGGTCGATCCCACCACCGGCGATCCCCTGGCCTACGACCAGCGCGGCGCCGGCTTCCCGCGGATCGTCAACGGCACCGTGGACATCGGCGCCTTCGAGCGGCCCAGCTACCATCGGCAGTCCCACCGTCTATACCGTCACCGACAATCAGCGACAGCGTCAGCGACACCGGCTCGCTCCCCTACGCCGTCGCCCAGGCCGATGCCAACGTCAACCTGGCCGGCAGCATCATCCAGTTCGACCCCAGCGTCTTTAACTCCAGCACCCCCCAGACCATCACGCTGGCCGCAACGCTGGAGCTGAGTGAGCCCTCGGGGCCGATCACCATCGCCGGCCCAGGCGTCAATGCCCTGACCATCAGCGGCAACAATGCCGTCCTGGTCTTCCAGGTCGATACCGGGGAAGTGGCCAGCCTCTCCGGCATGACCATCGCCGACGGCTCGGGCTACAACGCCGGCGGCATCTTCACCCAGGATTATGCCACCCTGACACTGAGCAACAGCACCCTCTCCGGCAACTCGGCCACTTACGGCGCTGCCCTCCAGAACGACTATCAGGCGACCGTGATCAACTCGGTCTTCCTGAACAACACCGCCGGCTCCCAGGGCGGCGCCATCTACAACTACGGCATCCTCAGCGTCAGCGGCAGCACCTTCACGGGCAACAGCGCCAGTAGCGGTGTCGGCGGCGCGATCTTCATCAACTACGGACCGGTCACCCTGAGCAGCGATGCCTTCAGCGGCAACACGGCCATCGACGGCGGCGCTGTGTTCATCGAGCGGGGGACGCTGAGCCTAAGCGGCAGCACGGTCTCGGACAATACGGCCACCGGCAGCGGCGGCCAGGGCGGCGGGGGGATCTACAACCAGGCGGCCCTGACCATCACCACCAGCACGATCGCCGGCAACGCGGCCACGGGCGGCAACGGCGGCGGGATCAACAACCAGGACACCCTCACGGTGACCGACTCCACCCTTGCGGATAACTCGGCCAGCAACAATGCCGGTGGCGGCCTGTTCAACAACGGGCAGGCAGTCGTCGAGGACTCCACGTTCTCGGGCAACTCGGCCGGCAACAGTGGCGGCATCTGGACCGACAACACCTTGACCGTGGTCAACAGCACCATCGCCGATAACCAGGCGGACACCTCGGGCGGCGGGATTAACGACTCTGGTGGATCCCTGACGGTGGTCAACAGCACGATTGCCTACAACACCAGTTGTTGCAATGGCGGCGGGATCTGGACCAATGCCGCCGTCACCCTGGACAACACGATCGTGGCCGAGAACAACCTGAACAGCGACGGCTATGATCTGGCTGGACAAGGAAATGGCAGCTTCACCGGCTCGAACAACCTGGTGGTCTACGATGCCACCGGCACCCTCAACGGCAACGACAATCTGCTGGGCGTCACCGATCCGGGGATCGGCCTCTTGGCCAATAACGGCGGGCCCACCCAGACCATCGCGCTATTCGCCGGCAGCCCGGCCATCGACGCCGGCAGCAACGCCCTGGCGGTTGATCCCACCACCGGCCAGCCTTTGGCCTACGACCAGCGCGGCGCCGGCTACCCGCGGATCGTCAACGGGACCGTGGACATCGGGGCCTTCGAGCGGCCCACCACCATCGGCAGTCCCACCGTCTATATCGTCACCGATGCCAGCAACAGTGTGACTGACACCGGCTCGCTCCCCTACGCCGTGGCCCAGGCCGATGCCAACGTCAACCTGGCCGGCAGCATCATCCAGTTCGACCCCAGTGTCTTTAGTGCCAGCACCCCCCAGACCATCACGCTCACCGGAACTCTGGAGCTGAGCGAGCCCTCGGGGCCCATCACCATCGCCGGTCCCGGCTCGGATGCCGTCACGATCAATGGCAACAGCTCGGGGAGCGTCTTCCAGGTCGTCACCAGCGAGGTGGCCGGCCTTTCGGGGTTGACCATCAGCGGCGGCTCGGCCAGCGACGGCGGCGGCATCCTGACCCAGGATTATGCCACCCTGACCCTCAGTAACAGCACGCTCTCCGGCAACTCGGCCGCTTACGGCGCTGCGCTCGAGAACAACTATCAGGCGACCGTGATCAACTCGGTCTTCCTGAACAACACCGCCGGCTCCCAGGGCGGCGCCATCTACAGCTACGGCGTCCTCAGCGTCAGCGGCAGCAGCTTCACGGGCAACAGCGCCAATGGAGGTCTCGGCGGCGCGATCTTCAACTACGGAGCGGCCACACTCAGCAGCGATGCCTTCAGCAACAACACTGCCGGTTCCGGCGGCGCTTTGTTCAACCAGCGCGAGATGATGAGCCTGAGCGGCTGCACGGTCTCGGACAACACGGCCACCGGCACCAACGCCGGGGGCGGGATCTTCAACGGCGGGACCATGACGATCACCACCAGCACCATCGCCGGCAACATGGCCACCACGAACTACAACCCGTATGGCGGCGGGATCTACAACGACGGCACGCTCACCCTGACCGACTCCACCCTCGCGGACAACACGACGGCGCTGGTGAATGCCTCCGGTGGTGGCGGCCTGTTTAACTACGGGTCCGCGGCCATCGAGGACTCCACCGTCTCGGGCAACTCGGGCACCGCCGGCGGCGGGATCTACAACGTGGCCACCCTCACCGTGGTCAACAGCACGATCGCCGGCAACTACAGCGGCTATGGCGGCGGGATCTACAATGGGGCCGACCTGACCGTGGCCGACAGCACCATCGCCAACAACACCGCCGCCGCCTATGGCGGCGGGATCTGGACCGCGGCTCCCCTGACGGCGGTCAACAGCACGATCGCCAACAACAACACCACCGGCGCCGTCAGCGGCGGCGGCGGGATCTGGGCCCAAGCCGCCGAGGTGACGCTGGACAACACGATCGTGGCGGAGAGCGGCGATGATCTGGACGGGCAAGGCGGTGGCGGCTTCACCGGCTCGAACAACCTGGTGGGCTACGACGCGACCGGCACCTTGAGTAGCAGCGACAACCTGCTGGGGGTGACCGATCCCGGCATCGGCATCCTGGCCAATAACGGCGGGCCCACCCAGACCATCGCGCTCTTGACCGGCAGCCCGGCGATCGGGGCCGGCAGCGTGGCGCTGGCGGTCGATCCGACCACCGACCAGCCCCTGGCCAATGACCAGCGCGGGGCCGGCTTCCCCCGGGTCGTCAACGGGACCGTGGACATCGGCGCCTTCGAGCGGCCCGCCACCATCGGCAGCCCCACCGTTTATACCGTCACAGATACCAGCAACAGCGTGATCGACACCGGCTCGCTGCCGTATGCCGTGGCCCAGGCCGACGCCAACATCAACCTGGCCGGCTGCATCGTCCAGTTCGATCCCTCGGTCTTCTCAGCCGCAACGCCCCAGACCATCACGCTCACGGGGACCCTGGTGCTGAGCGAGCCCTCGGGGCCGATCACGATCGATGGTCCCGGCGCCAACGCCCTGACAATCAACGGCAACAACACAGGGAGCGTCTTCCAGGTCGTCACCAACGAGGCGGCCAGCCTGTCGGGGCTGACCATCAGCGGCGGCTCGGCCAGCGACGGCGGCGGCATCTTCGACCAGTGGAAGCTGACCTTGAGCAACAGCACCCTGACGGACAACTCGGCCACTTACGGAGGTGCCCTCGAGAGCGACTTCGAGGCGACCGTGATCAACACGGTCTTCCTCGACAACGACGCCGCCAACCAGGGCGGCGCCATCGCCAACTATGACACCCTCAACGTCAGCGGCAGCACGTTTACGGGCAACAGCGCCGGCACGGGCGACGGCGGCGCGATCTTCACCTACGGAGGAGTGGTCACGCTCAGCAGCGATGCCTTCAGCAACAACACGGCCGGTTCCGGCGGCGCTCTGTTCAACCAGCGCGCGATGATGAGCCTGAGCGGCTGCACGGTCTCGGACAACACGGCCACCGCCGGCAACGCCGGAGGCGGGATCTTCAACGGCGGGACCATGACCATCACCACCAGCACCATCGCCGGCAACTCGGCCACCACGAACTACAACCCCTATGGCGGCGGGATCTATAACGACGGCACGCTCACCCTGACCGACTCCACCCTCGCCGACAACACGACGGCGCTGGTGAATGCCTCCGGTGGTGGCGGCCTGTTTAACTACGGGTCCGCGGCCATCGAGGACTCCACCGTCTCGGGCAACTCGGGCACCGCCGGCGGCGGGATCTACAACGTGGCCACCCTCACCGTGGTCAACAGCACGATCGCCGCCAACTACAGCGGCTATGGCGGCGGGATCTACAATGGGGCCGACCTGACCGTGGCCGACAGCACCATCGCCAATAACACCGCCGCCGCCTATGGCGGCGGAATCTGGACCGCGGCTCCCCTGACGGTGGTCAACAGCACCATCGCCTACAACCGTGCCTACGCGGGCGGTGGGATCTGGGCCCAGGGGGTCGCCGTCACATTGGACAACACGATCGTGGTGGAGAACGGCGATGATCTGGATCAGACCGGTGGGGGGAGCTTCACCGGCGCGGGCAACCTGGTGGGCTACGATGCAACCGGCACCCTCAGCAGCGGTAACAACCTGCTGGGGGTGACCGATCCCGGGATCGGCCTCTTGGCTGATAACGGCGGGCCCACCCAAACCATCGCGCTGTACGCCGGCAGCCCGGCCCTCGACGCCGGCAGCAATGCCCTGGCCGTCGATCCCACCACCAACCAGCCTTTGACCTATGACCAACGCGGCATCGGCTACCCGCGGATCGTAAACGGGACCGTGGACATCGGCGCCTTCGAGCGGCCCACCACCATCGGCAGTCCCACGGTTTACATCATCACCGACACCAGCGACGACCCCACCGACACCGGCTCGCTGCCGTATGCCGTCGCCCAGGCCGACGCCAACGTCAACCTGGCCGGCAGCATCATCCAGTTCGATCCCACAATCTTTAGCGTCAGCACGCCCCAGACCATCACCCTCACCGCCACGCTGGAGCTGCGCGAGCCTTCGGGACCGCTCACCATCACCGGTCCCGGGGCCAATGCCCTGACTGTCAACGCCAATAACACCGGAAGCGTCTTCCAGGTGGACACCGGGGCGGTGGCCAGCCTGTCGGGCCTGACCATCACCGGCGGCTCGGCCGGCGGCATTCTCAATGAGTACGATGCCAAGCTGACCTTGAGCAACAGCACCCTGACGGGCAACAACGCCTCCAGCGGGGGCGCCCTGCTCAACTATTATCAAGCGACGGTGAGCGACTGTGTGTTCCAGAACAACACCGCCAGCGGCGGCTATGGCGGCGCGATCTACAACGATGGGACGCTGAGCCTGAGCGGCAGCACCTTCACGGGCAACAGCGCCAGTAGCGGTGTCGGCGGCGCGATCTTCAACTACTACGCGCCGGCCACCCTCAGCAGCGATGCCTTCAGCGACAACACGGCCATCGACGGCGGTGCTCTGTTCAACGACCGGGGGACGATGAGCCTAACCGGCAGCACCATCACTGGTAACTCGGTTGACGCTTACGGCGGCGGCATCTACAACACCGACAGCGGGACTGTGACCATCACCACCAGCACCATAAGCGGAAACGAGGCCCCCTACGGCAGCGGCCAAGGCGGCGGCGGGATCTATAACTCTGGCACGCTGACGCTGGCCGCCTCCACGCTCTCGGGCAACTACGCGTACTTCTATGGCGGGGGGCTATTAAACTACGGCACGGCGGTGCTGGAGGACTCCACGGTGGCGGGCAACTCGGGATACCAAGGGGGCGGCCTGTACAACCAGGGCACCATGACCGTGGTCAACAGCACTATCGCCGGTAACACCGCCGGTAACTATGGCGGCGGGATCGACAACCCTGGAGGCACGTTGACGGTGGTCAACAGCACCATCGCCTACAACCGTGCCTACGCGGGTGGTGGGATCTGGGCCCAGGGGGTCGCCGTCACATTGGACAACACGATCGTGGTGGAGAACGGCGATGATCTGGATCAGACCGGTGGGGGGAGCTTCACCGGCGCGGGCAACCTGGTGGGCTACGATGCAACCGGCACCCTCAGCAGCGGTAACAACCTGCTGGGGGTGACCGATCCCGGGATCGGCCTCTTGGCTGATAACGGCGGGCCCACCCAAACCATCGCGCTGTACGCCGGCAGCCCGGCCCTCGACGCCGGCAGCAACGCCCTGGCCGTCGATCCCACCACCAACCAGCCTTTGACCTATGACCAACGCGGTACAGGCTACCCCAGGATCGTAAACGGGACCGTCGACATCGGCGCCTTCGAGCGGCCCACATCCATCGGCAGCCCCACCGTCTACACCGTCACTGATGCCGGCGACAGCGTGACCGACACCGGCTCGCTGCCGTATGCCGTCGCCCAGGCCGATGCCAACGCCAACCTGGCCGGCAGCATCATCCAGTTCGATCCCACAATCTTTAGCGTCAGCACGCCCCAGACCATCACCCTCACCGCCACGCTGGAGCTGCGCGAGCCTTCGGGACCGCTCACCATCACCGGTCCCGGGGCCAATGCCCTGACTGTCAACGCCAATAACACCGGAAGCGTCTTCCAGGTGGACACCGGGGCGGTGGCCAGCCTGTCGGGCCTGACCATCACCGGCGGCTCGGCCGGCGGCATTCTCAATGAGTACGATGCCAAGCTGACCTTGAGCAACAGCACCCTGACGGGCAACAACGCCTCCAGCGGGGGCGCCCTGCTCAACTATTATCAAGCGACGGTGAGCGACTGTGTGTTCCAGAACAACACCGCCAGCGGCGGCTATGGCGGCGCGATCTACAACGATGGGACGCTGAGCCTGAGCGGCAGCACCTTCACGGGCAACAGCGCCAGTAGCGGTGTCGGCGGCGCGATCTTCAACTACTACGCGCCGGCCACCCTCAGCAGCGATGCCTTCAGCGACAACACGGCCATCGACGGCGGTGCTCTGTTCAACGACCGGGGGACGATGAGCCTAACCGGCAGCACCATCACTGGTAACTCGGTTGACGCTTACGGCGGCGGCATCTACAACACCGACAGCGGGACTGTGACCATCACCACCAGCACCATAAGCGGAAACGAGGCCCCCTACGGCAGCGGCCAAGGCGGCGGCGGGATCTATAACTCTGGCACGCTGACGCTGGCCGCCTCCACGCTCTCGGGCAACTACGCGTACTTCTATGGCGGGGGGCTATTAAACTACGGCACGGCGGTGCTGGAGGACTCCACGGTGGCGGGCAACTCGGGATACCAAGGGGGCGGCCTGTACAACCAGGGCACCATGACCGTGGTCAACAGCACTATCGCCGGTAACACCGCCGGTAACTATGGCGGCGGGATCGACAACCCTGGAGGCACGTTGACGGTGGTCAACAGCACCATCGCCTACAACCGTGCCTACGCGGGTGGTGGGATCTGGGCCCAGGGGGTCGCCGTCACATTGGACAACACGATCGTGGTGGAGAACGGCGATGATCTGGATCAGACCGGTGGGGGGAGCTTCACCGGCGCGGGCAACCTGGTGGGCTACGATGCAACCGGCACCCTCAGCAGCGGTAACAACCTGCTGGGGGTGACCGATCCCGGGATCGGCCTCTTGGCTGATAACGGCGGGCCCACCCAAACCATCGCGCTGTACGCCGGCAGCCCGGCCCTCGACGCCGGCAGCAACGCCCTGGCCGTCGATCCCACCACCGGCGATCCCTTGACCACAGACCAACGCGGTACAGGCTACCCCAGGATTGTAAACGGGACCGTGGACATCGGCGCCTTCGAGCGGCCCACCACCATCGGGAGTCCCACGGTTTACACCGTCACCGACGCCAGCGACGACCCCACCGACACCGGCTCGTTGCCTTACGCCATCGCTCAGGCCAACACCAATCCCAACCTGGCCGGCAGCATCATCCAGTTCGATCCCAGCGTCTTTAGTACCACCACGCCCCAGACCATCACCCTGACCGGGACGCTGGAACTGGCCGAGCCCTCAGGGCCCATCACCTTGAGCGGTCCCGGCGCTGGTGCCCTGACCGTAAACGGCAACGACACAGGCAGTGTTTTCCAGGTGGACACCAGCGTGGAGGCCAGCCTCAGCGGGCTGACCATCACCGGCGGCTCGGCCGGCTACGGCGGCGGCATCCTCAACGACTGGGAGCTGACCTTGAGCAACAGCACCCTGGAGGACAGCCAGGCCAGCTTCGGCGGCGGGCTCGCCAACTTCTTTGAAGCGACGGTCACTAACTGCGTCTTGGCCAACAACCAGGCCCTCTACTACGGCGGCGGGATCTACAACGACGGGACGCTGAGCCTAAGCGGCAGTAGCTTCACGGCCAACTCGGCCGACGCCGGGGGCGGGATCTACAATAGCGCCACGGCGACCCTCAACGACGACACCGTCACCGGCAATACGGCCGCAACCATAGGCGGGATCTTCAACCAGGGGATGATGAGCATAAGCGGCAGCACCATCACCGCAAACACAACCGGAAACGGGGGCTCCGCAGGCGGCATCTACAACGGCGGGGCCCTGACCATCACCACCAGCACCATCTCCGGCAACGCGACCGCCGGCGGCGGCTCCGAAGGCGGCGGGGTCTTGAACTCGGGCGACCTGACGCTGACCGACTCCACCCTCTCGGACAACAGCTCGTATTTCGGCGGCGGGCTGTTCAACTCCGGCACGGCGGTGGTGGAGGACTCCACGGTGGCGGGCAATTCGGCCTACCAAGGCGGTGGGCTGTACAACCAGGGCACCATGACCGTGGTCAACAGCACCATCGCCAGTAACAGCGCCGGTTACGGGGGCGGGATCTACAACACCAATGGGGGGGAAACGCTGACGGTGGTCAACAGCACCATCGCCTACAACTCCGCCAGCCAGGGGGGTGGGATCGACGACATCAGTGCCAACGCCACGTTGGACAACACGATCGTGGTGCAAAACAGCGGCGCGGACCTGTACGGTTCCCCGGTCTTCGCCACCAGCGCCTACAACCTGGTCGGCTATGACCAGACCGGCACCTTGAGCAGCAGCGACAACCTCCTGGGACCGACCGATCCCGGGATCGGTCTTTTAGCCAATAACGGCGGGCCCAGCCAGACCATCGCCCTGTACGCCGACAGCCCGGCCCTCGACGCCGGCAGCAACGCCCTGGCCGTCGATCCCACCACCGGGTTACCCCTGGCCTACGACCAGCGCGGCACCGGCTACCCGCGAACTATCAGCGGGACCGTCGACATCGGCGCCTTCGAGCGGCCCACATCCATCGGCAGCCCCACCGTCTACACCGTCACTGATGCCGGCGACAGCGTGACCGACACCGGCTCGCTGCCGTATGCCGTCGCCCAGGCCGATGCCAACGCCAACCTGGCCGGCAGCATCATCCAGTTCGATCCCAGCGTCTTTAATACCACCACGCCCCAGACCATCACCCTGACCGGGACGCTGGAACTGGCCGAGCCCTCAGGGCCCATCACCTTGAGCGGTCCCGGCGCTGGTGCCCTGACCGTAAACGGCAACGACACAGGCAGTGTTTTCCAGGTGGACACCAGCGTGGAGGCCAGCCTCAGCGGGCTGACCATCACCGGCGGCTCGGCCGGCTACGGCGGCGGCATCCTCAACGACTGGGAGCTGACCTTGAGCAACAGCACCCTGGAGGACAGCCAGGCCAGCTTCGGCGGCGGGCTCGCCAACTTCTTTGAAGCGACGGTCACTAACTGCGTCTTGGCCAACAACCAGGCCCTCTACTACGGCGGCGGGATCTACAACGACGGGACGCTGAGCCTAAGCGGCAGTAGCTTCACGGCCAACTCGGCCGACGCCGGGGGCGGGATCTACAATAGCGCCACGGCGACCCTCAACGACGACACCGTCACCGGCAATACGGCCGCAACCATAGGCGGGATCTTCAACCAGGGGATGATGAGCATAAGCGGCAGCACCATCACCGCAAACACAACCGGAAACGGGGGCTCCGCAGGCGGCATCTACAACGGCGGGGCCCTGACCATCACCACCAGCACCATCTCCGGCAACGCGACCGCCGGCGGCGGCTCCGAAGGCGGCGGGGTCTTGAACTCGGGCGACCTGACGCTGACCGACTCCACCCTCTCGGACAACAGCTCGTATTTCGGCGGCGGGCTGTTCAACTCCGGCACGGCGGTGGTGGAGGACTCCACGGTGGCGGGCAATTCGGCCTACCAAGGCGGTGGGCTGTACAACCAGGGCACCATGACCGTGGTCAACAGCACCATCGCCAGTAACAGCGCCGGTTACGGGGGCGGGATCTACAACACCAATGGGGGGGAAACGCTGACGGTGGTCAACAGCACCATCGCCTACAACTCCGCCAGCCAGGGGGGTGGGATCGACGACATCAGTGCCAACGCCACGTTGGACAACACGATCGTGGTGCAAAACAGCGGCGCGGACCTGTACGGTTCCCCGGTCTTCGCCACCAGCGCCTACAACCTGGTCGGCTATGACCAGACCGGCACCTTGAGCAGCAGCGACAACCTCCTGGGACCGACCGATCCCGGGATCGGTCTTTTAGCCAATAACGGCGGGCCCAGCCAGACCATCGCCCTGTACGCCGACAGCCCGGCCCTCGACGCCGGCAGCAATGCCCTGGCCGTCGATCCCACCACCGGCGATCCCTTGACCACCGACCAGCGCGGAGCAGGCTACCCCCGGATCGTCAATGGCACCGTGGACATCGGCGCCTTCGAGCGGCCCACCACCATCGGCAGCCCCACCGTTTACACCGTCACCGATGCCAGCAATAGCGCGACGGACACCGGCTCGCTCCCCTATGCCGTCGCCCAGGCTGATGCCAACGTCAACCTGGCCGGCAGCATCATCCAGTTCGATCCCACGGTCTTTAACTCCAGCACGCCCCAGACCATCATTCTCACGGGAACGCTGGAATTGAACGAGCCCTCGGGGCCGATCACGATCGACGGTCCAGGTGCTGACGCGGTGACCGTCAGCGGCAACAACGCCAACCTGGTGTTCCAGATCGACACCCCGGCCATGGCCAGCATCTCGGGGGTGACGATCGCCGATGGCAACAGCTACTACGGGGGCGGCATCCTCAACAACAATGCCCCGCTGACCTTGAGCAACTGCACCCTCGAGGGGAATACAGCCACCTACGGCGCCGGGCTGGGCAACTACCTTGAAGCAACGGTCACCAACTGCGTCTTCGCCAACAACCAGGCCAGCGACGGGGGCGGGATCTTCAACTATGGCGGTACGACGCTCTCCCTCAGCGGCGACACCTTCACAGACAACACGGCCGGCAACGGCGGCGGCGGGCTGTACAACGCGGGCACGGCCACGGTCAGCGGCTGCACCTTCGCGGGCGACTCGGCGACCGGCAACTACGGCAACGCCCCCGGCGGCGGCATCTGGAACGCCGGGACGCTGGTGGTTTCAGGCAGCAGCTTCACCGGCGATACGGCGACCGACGGCGGTGGCATCTTCAACCAAGGCGCGATCACGGTGACGGGGACGAGCTTCACCGGCGACGAGTTGACCAACACCGCCGGCTGCTGCGACGGCTATAACTTGGGCGGGGCCTTCTACAACAGCGGCACCGGGACCATCACAAACACCACCTTCACCGGGAACACGGCGCCGGGCGAGGCTTTTGCTGGCGGGCTGTTCAACGCCGCGGGCCCGCTCACCCTCAGCGCCTGTACCTTCAGCGACAACTCGGCCTATTTCGGCGGTGGATTGGCAAACTACGGCACCATGACCCTCTCCACCAGCACCCTGACCGGCAACCAGGCCACCTACGGCGGCGGCATCTTCAACGGAGGCTCACTGACGGTCATCGACAGCACGGTGTCCGCAAACGAGGCCACCCCTTGCTGCGGCGGTCAGGGCGGTGGGATCGACCAGGCGGGTGGAACGCTCGACCTGATCAACTCGACCCTGGCCGGGAACGGGGCCAGCTTGGGCGGCGGGATCTACGACTCGGCCCCCGGGCTCACGGTGATCAACAGCACCATTGCCTACAACGGGGACAACGGCTACGGCCCGGGGATCTACGACGCTGGCGGGTCGCCCACCCTGGACAACACCATCGTGGCCTGGAACACGGTCGGCGGGGGGCTGGCACCCCCCGAACTGGACACCGGCGGCACGCCGTTTTCGAGCACCAGCGCCTACAACCTGATCGGCGTGGACAACACCGGCAGCTTCGGTGGCAACGGCAACCTGGTTGGCGTGACCAATCCCGGCCTGGGCATCCTGGGAAATAACGGCGGGCCCACCCAGACCATCGCGCTCTTGGCCGGCAGCCCGGCCATCGACGCCGGCAGCACCGCGTTGGCGGTCGACCAGAACGGCAACCCCCTCACCACCGATCAGCGCGGCGCGGGCTTCCCGCGGGTCCAAGGCGCCTCGGTCGATATCGGCGCCTTCGAGCGGCCGACGGCGATCGGCTCGCCCACGGTGTATACGGTCAATCTCACCAGCGCCAACGGTACGGGGTCGGGAAACTCCGGCGACCTGGTCTACGTCATCGCTCAGGCCGACGCCAACCCCAACCTGGCCGGCAGCATCGTCCAGTTCGACCCCACCGTCTTCGGCACGCCCCAGACGATTACTCTGTCGAGCACGCTGGAGCTCGCCGAGCCGTCGGGACCGGTCGTGATCAATGGCCCCGGGGCGCGCCTGGTGACGGTCAGCGGCAACAATGCGGTGGGCGTCTTGCAGGTTGATAGCGGCGAGGTCGCCACTCTCTCGGGGCTGACGATCTCCGGAGGCTCGGCCTCTTTCGGCGCGGGGATTCTCGCGCTGGAGTTTTCGACCGTCACCGTCAGCGCCAGCACGATTTCCGGCAACGCAGCCACCGGCGGCGGTGGTGGTATCGCCAATGGTGGCGACCTGAGCCTGGCGGGGTGCACTTTATCGCAGAACTCCAGCGGCGATGGCGGCGGGCTGTACAACGTCGGCACGGCCACGGTCAGCGGCTGCACCTTCGCCGGCGACTCGACCAGCGGCGACGGCGGCGGCATCTATGGCGGCGGGACGCTGGTCGTTTCCGCCAGCACCTTCACCGGCGATTCAGCGAGCGACGGCGGCGGGATCAGGACCAGCGGCACGTTCACGGTGATGGGGACGAGCTTCACCGGCAACCAGGCGATCAGCACCAACTGTTGCAACGGATTGGGCGGGGGCCTCTATGCGGGGGGCACCGGGACAGTCACCAATAGCACCTTCACCGGCAACTCGGCCGACAGCTTCGGCGGCGGGCTGTCCGATGGGGGATCGCTCACCATCAGCGCCAGCACTTTCAACGCCAACTCGGCCAACGCGGGCGGCGGGGGCTTGTTCAATTCCGGCACCGTGACCCTGAGCACCAGCACCCTGACGGCCAACTTGGCCCTCCACGACTTCGGCGGCGCCGGCCTCCTTAACCGGGGCGGCTCGCTGACGGTCAGCGACTGCACGCTGTCGGGAAACTCCGGCTACCAAGGCGGTGGAATCAACCAAGACGGGGGCACGCTCGACCTGATCAACTCCACCGTGGCGGAGAACTCAGCCTATCAGGGCGGCGGAATCTACGACGATGCCCCCGGGCTCACGGCGATCAACAGCACAATTGCCTACAACAGCAACTACGGAATCTACAACGCCGGCGGATCGCCCACCCTGGACAACACCATCGTGGCCTCGAACAGCGGTCCGGACACCGCCGGCACGCCGTTTAACAGCGCCAGCGCCTATAACTTGATCGGCGCGGACAACACTGGCAGCTTCAGCGGCAACGGCAACTTGGTCGGCGTTACCAATGCCGGGTTGGACATCCTGGGAAACAACGGCGGGCCTACGCAGACGATCGCGCTATCGGCCGGCAGCCCGGCCATCGACGCTGGTAGCGTCGCCCTGGCCGTCGATCCCACCACGGGCGATCCCCTCGCCTACGACCAGCGCGGAGTCGGCTATCCGCGCATCGTCGATGGGACCGTCGACATCGGGGCGTACGAAGGCCCCGACCCGACGACCACGACGGTCACCACGTCCTTCACACCCTCGGTCTACGGCCAGCCGGTGACCTTCACGGCAACGGTGACGCCGACTCCGCCCTTGAGCGGCACAGCCGTCACACCCACGGGGAGTGTCACTTTCTACGACGGCACAACGGACCTGGGCACGGGCGCGCTCAACACCATGGGCGTGGCCACTTATACCACCACGGCCTTCCAACTGAGCGTGGGCAACAACCAGTCGATCACGGCTGTCTACGGCGGCGACCCCAATTACAACACAAGCACATCGAGCGTGCTGACTCAGTCGGTCTCCAAGGACGGCACCACCACGACCAGCCTGGCCTCTTCGGCCAACCCTTCGGTCTCTGGCCAGACGGTGACCTTCACAGCGACCGTGGCAGCGAACGCGCCCGGCAGCGGCACGCCCACGGGCACCGTGACTTTCTACGACAACGGCACCTCGATCGGCACCGGCGCCCTGGACCTCGTCAACGGCCAGGACGAGGCGACGTTCAGTACGACCACACTCAGCACGGCCAGCCACCCGATCACCGCCGCTTACACCAGCGGCGACGGCAACTTCAACGCGAGTCCCGTCTCGGCGGCCATCACGCAGGTGGTCAACAAGGCGAGCACCAGCGCCACGGTCGCCACCTCGATCAGCCCGTCGGTATCCGGACAGGCCGTCACGTTCACCGCGACCGTGAGCATTGTCAGCCCCGGAAGTACAGCCGTCGCCAGCCCCACCGGTACCGTGACCTTCTACGACAACGGCACCTCGATCGGCACGGGGCCGCTGAGCGTGGTCAGCGGCCAGGACGTGGCGACATTCACGACGAGCACACTCAGCACGGCCAGCCATCCGATCACGGCGGCCTACACCAGCGGCGACGGCAACTTCAGCGCGAGCCCCGCCTCGGCGGCCATCACCCAGATGGTCAACAAGGCAAGCACCAGCACCACGGTCGCCACGTCGGTCAGCCCGTCGGTGTCCGGGCAGGCGGTCACGTTTACCGCGACCGTGACCGTCGTCAGTCCGGGCAGCACGGCCGTCGCCAGCCCTACCGGCACCGTGACCTTCTACGACAACGGCACCTCGATCGGCACGGGGCCGCTGAGCGTGGTCGGCGGCCACGACGTGGCGACGTTCACCACGAGCACACTCAGCACGGCCAGCCACCCGATCACTGCGGCCTACACCAGCGCCGACGGCAACTTCAGCGCGAGCCCCGTCTCGGCGGCCATCACCCAGGTGGTCAACAAGGCGAGCACCAGCACCGCGGTCGCCACGTCGGTCAGCCCGTCGGTATCCGGACAGGCGGTCACATTCACCGCAACCGTGAGCGTCGTCAGTCCCGGCAGCACAGCCGTCGCCAGCCCTACCGGCACCGTGACCTTCTACGACAACGGCACCTTGATCGGTACGGGGCCGCTGAGCGTGGTCGGCGGCCACGACGTGGCGACGCTCACGACGAGTACCCTCAGCACGGCCAGCCACCCGATCACCGCGGCCTACACCAGCGGCGACGGCAACTTCAACGCGAGCCCCGTCTCGACGGCGATCACGCAGGTGGTCAACAAGGCAAGCACCAGCACCACGGTCGCCACGTCGGTCAGCCCGTCGGTGTCCGGGCAAGCGGTCACGTTCACCGCGACCGTGAGCGTTGTCAGCCCCGGTACCACAGCCGTCGCCAGCCCCACCGGCACGGTGACGTTCTACGACAACGGCACCTCGATCGGCACGGGCCCGCTGAGCGTGGTCGGCGGCCACGACGTGGCGACGCTCACGACGAGCACCCTCAGCACGTCCAGCCACCCGATCACGGCGGCCTACACCAGCGGCGACGGCAACTTTAACGCGAGCCCCGTCTCGGCGGCCATCACCCAGGTGGTCAACAAGGCGAGCACCAGCACCACGGTCGCCACGTCGGTCAGCCCGTCGGTGTCCGGGCAGGCGGTCACGTTCACCGCGACCGTGAGCGTTGTCAGCCCCGGTACCACAGCCGTCGCCAGCCCCACCGGCACGGTTACGTTCTACGACAACGGCACCTCGATCGGCACGGGCCCGCTGAGCGTGGTCAGCGGCCACGACGTGGCGACGCTCACGACGAGCACCCTCAGCACGTCCAGCCACCCGATCACGGCGGCCTACACCAGCGGCGACGGCAACTTCAGTGCGAGCCCCGCCTCGGCGGCCATCACCCAGGTGGTAAGCAAGGCGAGCACCAGCACCACGGTCGCCACGTCGGTCAGCCCTTCAGTGTCCGGGCAAGCGGTCACGTTTACCGCGACCGTGAGCGTTGTCAGCCCCGGTACCACAGCCGTCGCCAGCCCCACCGGCACGGTTACGTTCTACGACAACGGAACATCGATCGGCACGGGCCCGCTGAGCGTGGTCAGCGGCCACGACGTGGCGACGTTTACCACGAGCACCCTCAGGACGGCCAGCCACCCGATCACGGCGGCCTACACCAGCGGCGACGGCAACTTCAACGCGAGCCCCGCCTCGGCGGCGATCACCCAGGTGGTCAACAAGGCAAGCACCAGCGCCACGGTCGCCACGTCGGTCAGCCCGTCGGTGTCCGGACAGGCGGTCACGTTTACCGCGACCGTGAGCGTCGTCAGCCCGGGCAGCACGGCCGTGGCCAGCCCCACCGGCACCGTGACCTTCTACGATAACGGCGTCTCGATCGGCACGGCGCCGCTGAGCGTGGTCAGCGGACAGGACGTGGCGACAATCACGACGAGCACCCTCAGCACGTCCAGCCACCCGATCACGGCGGCCTACACCAGCGGCGACGGCAACTTCAGTGCGAGCCCCGCCTCGGCCGTCATCACGCCAGGTCGTCAACAAGGATAATACGACGACGACCGCCAGCGCATCGCCCAGCTCGGCAAACCTGGGGCAGACCGTCACGTTCACGGCGACGGTCACCGCCAACTCGCCCGGGTCGGGCACGCCCACCGGGACCGTCGACTTCTACGACACGACCACCAGCACCGACCTGACGCCGGGCGGGGTGTCGCTCTCGTCGGGCACGGCCACCTTCTCGACGACGAGCCTGGCGGCTGGCCCACATACGATCAAAGCGACCTACTCGGGCGACGGCAACTTCGTGACCAGCTACGGCACCGCCGGCACCGTCACGGTCGGCCAGTCGATCATCGTGCTCGATCCCTCCGCCGGCGGAGCGCTCAGCATCTCGGGCAATGCGTCGATCAACCTGCCGGGCGGTGTCTACGTCAATTCCAGCTCGTCAACGGCGCTCTCGGCCAGCGGCAACGCTCAAATCAAAGCGACCGTGATCGACGTCCACGGCGGCGTCCAGAAGAGCGGCAACGCCAGCTTCAGTCCGGCACCGACCACCGGCGCCGCGATTGCCGCCGATCCGTACTCATCGCTGGCGTCTCCCAGCACGTCGGGGTTGACCAATTACGGCTCCGAGAGCCTCAGCGGAAACTCGTCGGCGACGATCAAGCCCGGCATCTACTCCGCGATCAGCGCCTCGGGCAACGCCACGCTCACTTTGAATAGCGGCCTCTACATTATCGAGGGCGGCGGCTTCTCGATTTCGGGCAACGCCAACGTCACGGGCACCGGCGTGACCATCTTCAACGCCGGCAGCAAGTACCCCACGACGGGCGGGACCTACAGCAGCATCAGCTTGAGCGGCAACGGGTCGTATAACCTGACCCCGCCAACCACCGGGACATACGCCGGGATCGTGATCTTCCAGTCACGCGATAATACCAAGGCCCTCACCGTGAGCGGCAATGCCTCGGGAATGACCGGCGCGCTCTACGCTCCGGCAGCAGAGCTTTCCGAAAGCGGTAACGCCGAGCTCAACGCGTCGATCGACGTCGATACGTTGTCCATCAGCGGCAACGGCGTCGCCAACGTGACGCTGGATGCACCTTCCGGCACGGTCGCTTTCACACCGGCCCAGATCCGGGCTGCGTATGGCATTAGCGAACTTCCGCTCGACGGCACCGGCCAGACCATTGCCATCGTCGATGCCTACGACGATCCGGATATCTTCCAAGCCGTCGACGACTTTGACACCCAGTTCGGCCTCACCGCTTCGGGATCAACGCTGTACGCTCAGTACGGCCCAGCATCGTCGTTCTTGACGGTACTCAACCAGAACGGCCAGGCCACGTCTCTTCCCTCCGCCGATCCCAATGGCCCCGGGACCGACAACTGGGAAGTCGAGGAAGCCCTCGACGTCGAATGGGCCCATGCCATCGCCCCCGGGGCTCAGATCATCCTGGTCGAGGCCAATAGCCAGTCGCTGTCGGACCTGATGGCCAGTGTTGCCACTGCCGCCAGCCAGCCCGGCGTGTCGGTGGTCTCGATGAGCTGGGGCTTCGCCGAGGGCCAGGCGGTCTTCGCGGCCGACGAGGCGGCCTACGACAGCGTGTTCAACGTCCCTGGCGTGACCTTCGTCGCCAGCACGGGCGACTACGGCGCCTCCGATCCCGAGTATCCCGCGTTCTCACCCAACGTGGTGGCCGTGGGCGGCACGAGCCTCACGCTCAACGCCGACGATTCGTACAACAGTGAGACGGGCTGGGGCTATTACTCCAGCGCCGCGGGCGCGTTGATCGCCTCGGGCGGCGGCATCAGCCTGTACGAGCCCGAGCCCGCGTACCAGCAGGGCGTTCAATCCACGGGCAGCCGCACCACGCCGGACGTCTCGTTGGTCGCCGATCCAGCGACTGGAGCCTGGATCGCCGATCCGTATAATCTCGATCCCAGCAACCCGTTCGAGGTCGTGGGCGGCACGAGCCTGTCGGCACCGGCCTGGGCGGGCTTGCTGGCGGTTGTTGATCAGGGCCGATCCGCCGCAGGCGAACCCGCCCTGAATAGCGCGAGCCCGACCGAGACGCAGCAAGCGCTCTACATGCTGCCTCAGAGCGATTACAACGCGATCACGAGCGGCAGCAACGGTTATAGCGCGGCGGCCGGCTACAACCTGGTCACCGGGCTCGGGACGCCGGTGGCTAATCTCTTGGTGCCGGACCTGATCGCCTATCAGGGGGCCGGCACAACGTATTCGGGCTCGACGGTCGCTCCCTTGCAGAATTCCGGACTGGTTAACACGGGGGTCAGTGACAGTGGGCCGATGGATGTCTTCAGCGTTTTTGATTCGTTCACCGTGACGAGTGTCGGGCTCAACCACGTACGTGCGATCGGTGCACGCGGGCAGGAAAGCGCGCCCGGTCACGGAACGAGCGCCGTGCGCCGGGTCGAGCGGCTCCTCACCAACCCACCGGAAGGCTCTCCCAGCGCAAGCCGCTCGGCGGTCGGCAATGGCCTGGCGCAACCGCTGACGCGGCCCGCGACCGAGTCGAACTTTGCAATCGACCAGGTTCTCGGCGCGCTTCCCGACACAGATTCGCGCGACACGCTGATTGGGGACTTGGCGTTCGAGCAGGTCTCCTCGGTCATTCGTAAGCCACGGGGGAGCGCCCCCATTTAGCCGCTCTCGCAGAGCCCCGCCGAGCCGTAGCCAAACGGCCAGACCGGGAATTCCGATTCACAACCACGAAAAACACGAAAAACACGAAAGGGGAGGAATCTGATTCGTACATGCAAATCAGTTCCGCCGCCGCTGCTTCGGCCGACCGATCACGATGATCTGATTTTCGTGTGTTTCGTGGTGAATCCGATCGCGTCGGCTGTGCAACCGGCACCGAGCCGAAAGGGAATCACATGCTCCCTTGAGTTGCAATGCGTTCCGTGTCGATCCGTGCTGTCCATGGTTAGAATCTCCCATCAACAATTCTTAAGCCACAGGGAGCCACGGAGGATTGACAGCGGATTCAAGATTTTCAACGACGGACAGCCCAGAATGCTCAAGCTTTGACCCGGTTCGTGCAGCTTATCCGAAAGGATGGCCATCCCCGTTGGTGTCACGACGCCAAGAGCGTTCGCTTGCGCTACGGCTGACGCTTTCGCCTTCTCAGGCTTCGACGGCCGGGTCATCCCGAACGCCGCTGAGTCGGCTTCATGGCGAACGAGCAAGTTCCCTGGTCAGTTCCTTTCGCCTGCCAAGATCAACCGAGCTTCGCCTGACGCACCGGATGGGCACGGAAGGGGAGCGCCGCGCTCACGGCGGGTCCGGATCAGCTTCGACCGGGAGCCAGGGAAGGAAGACCGCTCGCTCGTACTTCGACCTCATGCGGGACGAGTATTCGGCGAATCGCCTCGCCGTTTCCAGCTCGTTCCGCTTTCCTGCGACCGAAGCGTCGTTCAGGCGAGCCGCGCCCGACTCCACGTTGCGAGCTCTGACCAGAGCGACTTGACGTTTATGGGCCCAGAACCGGGCCTGACGAAAGTGGTCAGGCGAGCGGCGGTACACCAGCCCGACGTGCAGGGCAATTGTGAAGACCGCAATCGCGAGCATCATCCTCCGGATCGTCAACCGCGGGCGTTTCGTTCGCATCGCCGACTCCTGGAAACCTCGATATGTCAATGCTTGAGCATACCGCGCCAGGCGGCCCGTTGCACCACTGTCGACCGCGTCACAAAGATGCTGCGCTCGGGACTTGAAGACCTTGAAAGACTGATGTCACACCATGGCGCTCTTGGCATTCGCGCCCGAAATGCTTAAATAGGCGAGATGGAATTCTGCGCGGCGGTGTGCGGTAGGAGAGCGAGCCGGAGAGGGAACCTGGTGAGTCGCCGCGGAAAGACCGGGGCAGGTCTGCTGGATGAACGAGGACTCCTGGTGATGGAACCGATCCGGGTCCTGATTGCCGATAGCCATGTGCTGCGGCGTGCCGGCCTGCGTGCGCTGATCGAAGACATGGTTGGGGTCGAGGTCGTTGCCGAGGCGTGCGACGGACTGGAGGCGCTGCGGCAGATCGCGTCATATCGGCCCGACGTGCTGTTGACCGAATTTGCGATGCCGGTGATGAACGGTCTGGCGGTTGCCGGCTGCGTGCGCCGGGATTTCCCCATGACCAAGTCTGTCATCGTGTCGGTCAGCCCCGCTGACCAGGCCGATCTCACCGAAGCCGTCCATGCCGGGGCTTCGGGCTATCTTCCCAGGGAATCGGGAGCGGCCGAGCTTCGCCTGGCCATCGAAACCGTGGCGCGCGGTGGATTGTTCTTGCGCCCCGCCATCGCTGATCGAGCCAGCGGCAACCGGGGTCCCGATGGCGAAACCCAGGTGAGCCGCTTCCTGACCCGCAGGCAAGGCGAGATTCTTCGCAAGATCGCGCTTGGCCAGACCACGAAGTCGATCGCCAAGGATCTTGGCATCAGCAAGAAGACGGTCGAAACGCACCGCGCCGCCCTCATGGAGCGGCTGGACATCTACCATATCGCCGGTCTCGTGCGCTACGCAATCCGAAACGGGCTGACCACGCTGGACGAGTGAGAGGCTACCGTCTTCGTTCGCCCCACGGGATGAGGTATCGTGGACAAGATCGGCCGTTCGGTCTTTTCCGTTGGGCTTTTCCCTCCCCGCCCCCACGGGGCCGAAACAGGAATGCCCACAGTAATGCCTTGGGGACCGGATCCGAATAAGAACCGACCTGCTCCGCAACTGGCTCTACGGGGTCGCGCTGCGAACGGCCCGGAAGGCGAAGGCCCGGCGGGCTCGGCGACGACGAAAACAAAAGCCACGGTCCGCTTCGTTTCTGGCGAGGCCGTCTCGGCCTCGGCCTTGGTTCGGGAGGTGCTCGGATCCATGATGCTCCATACTTATTCACGAACTCTTCACTAGGAAACCACCGCCTGCTCGGCGACAATTCGAGAACACGGCCAGAACCATACTTGCGGAGCCCCCCATGAACGTTGCACGTAGGCTGATCGCCACCGCTTGGCTATTTGTGTTCGGTTTGGCACCCGCGCTGGCCCAGGACGCGGCGCCCAGCAAAACCGGCCTCCAGGCGCCGCGGTACGAGTCAGCCAAGTCGCCAAGAGATGGAGCGAGCGCACCCGCCGGCCCGTTCCTGGTCAAGCCCTACCTGCAACTGGGCCATAGCCCGGAGGCGGGCAAGATTGTCGTCGTGTGGCATACGACCGATGTCGACGCGGTTTGGACCGTTGACGTTCGCGCCGGAGCCGACCGTGCCTGGAAGGCCATGGACAGGTCACCGTCGGCCCGCCGCGTCGCCGTTCCCACCATCGAGCCGCACCGCGTCTATCACGTCGGCTTCACCAACTTGGAGCCGGGCAAGACGTTCGCTTATCGAATCAGCAAGGACCATCAAGCCGTCTTTGAGGCCGAGGCCGTCGCTCCCCGGCCGGCCGACCAGAAGCAGCGGTTCGTCGTCTTCGGCGACTGCGGGGCCAACACGCCCGAGCAGAAGGCGATCGCCTATCGGACGTTTCTGTCGAAGCCTGATTATGTGATGATCACAGGCGACATCGTCTACAGCAAGGGTCTCGTCTCCGAGTATCGCACCAACTTCTGGCCGATCTACAACGCGGACAACGTGTCACGTTCCGCAGGCGCCCCCCTGCTCCGCTCGACGCTCTTCATCGCCGCTGCGGGCAATCACGACATCGCCTCGCGCGACCTGGGGAAGACTCCGGATGGCCTGGCGTATTTCTACTACTGGTTGCAGCCGCTGAACGGCCCGGCCGCGCCCGCGGGAAGCTCGCTCGTCGCCCCGGTCGTCGGCCCCGACGAGACCAAGAGGGCGTTCCTCGAGGCCGCCGGCCCGGCATTTCCCCGGATGGCGAACTTTTCGCTCGACTACGGTAATGTCCACTGGACCGTCCTCGACGCCAATGCCACCGTGGACTGGACCGACAGCCAGCTTCAAGAATGGGTCGCGAGCGATCTCGAGGCCGCCAAGGATGCCCGCTGGCGGTTCGTCAGCTTTCACCAGCCCGGCTTCAGCTCCTCCAAGTCGCACTTTAACGAGCAGTATATGCGGATCCTCTCGCCGATCTTGGAGGCGGGCAACGTCGATCTGGTGTTCAACGGGCATGTGCACAATTATCAGCGCACTTATCCGATGACGTTCGTCCCCGCGAAAAATCATGGTGCCAAACCGTTGATCGGTGCGGACGGGAAGATCGCCAAATCCCGGCGCGTTGACGGGAAATGGACGCTCGACAAGACGTTTGACGGCAAGTCGGACACGACACCCGAGGGCGTGATCTACATCGTGACCGGTGCCGGCGGGCAGCACCTCTACAACCCCGAGCAGCAGGACACTCCTTCCTCCTGGCAAGAGTTCACCGTCAAGCATATTTCCAAGGTCCATACGCTCACCTTGGCCGAAGTTGAACGGAGCCAGCCTGACGATCCGGCAGCTCACAGCTAAAGGCGACGAGGTCGATCGGTTCGCCGTGTCGAAGTGAAAGACTCAGGATCGGGGCGCAAGTACGGGGTCGCGCAGAATTAGCTTTGCCAATTGCGGTGCAGGCGTCCCGCCTGCCGGCACCGGGAATGCAAGCGTCCCGCCTGCCGGCACGGGGAACGCAGGCGGGACGCCTGCACCACAATAATGAATTCGCCAAAGTTATTCTCGCGCGGCGGCTGACTTCCCGGTAAAGTCGTGTTTTCGCTCCGCGAACGCACGCCCTTTCGCGGAGCGAAAGGCGACACTGATCATGGTGCCGCGCCTTACTCCGCGCGTCGGGCTGCGTTATAATCGAAACAGACGGGGGAGATTCACCATGCCGATTCACGACTGGACGCGAGTGGAACCCGGGGATTTTCACGATTTCCACCAGTGCTGGGTGGTCGCGATCCGGAACGCCCTCAACACGGGGTTGCTGCCGCCGGGTTACATGGCGATGGCGGAGCAAGTCACCGGCCGCCCAATTCCGGATGTCGTCACGCTGCACGCCCGCGAGTCGAAGGAATGGCCAGAAGGGGGAATCGCCGTGGCGACGGCTCCGCCGACCGCGCGGCTGATCGCCAGAATTGAGAGGGTCAACTACGCGAAGCGGGCCGACCGCGTCGTGATTCGACACGGGCGCGGGAAGGTCGTCGCCATCATCGAAATCGTGTCTCCCGGAAATAAGGATAGCCGCGTTGCGCTGCGGACTTTTGTCGAGAAGGCGGCCGACATCGTCAATCAAGGTGTGAACTTGCTCGTCGTCGACCTTTTCCCGCCGACGCCCCGCGACCCCCTGGGCATTCACAAAGCGATCTGGGACGAACTTGGCGGCGAGCCGTTCACTGCGCCGCCCGGCAAGACGCTGATCGTCGCCTCGTACCACGCCGGAGACATTCCCTCGGCCTACGTCGAGCCCGTCGGAATCGGCGACGCGCTCCCTTCGCTGCCGATCTTCCTCTCCGAAACTCGCTACATCCCCGCCCCACTGGAAACGACCTACCAGGAGGCCTGGGCGGTCTTTCCCGCCATGCTCAAGGAACTCATCGAGCCGTCGACGGAGTGAGTCAACAGGACCGCACCGGCCCGTGCGCTGCCACGACAACAATGCCCAGCCGTGGGACGGATTACCAATCCTTCCTACCATCACTCGATCGTTGGTATGTTTCGATCCGCCGGCTGCCTCAAGGCGGTACTCCAACCCATCAAGCGACGGTTGACAGCCCGCTGGCCACATTCGTCGTCTTGCAGGGCCGCCCGATCAGGCGGTCGAAATTGGCGAGGGCGTCGCGCCAGAGGTAAAGCCCCCAGACGGTGGGGATGATGATGCCGATCAGGCAAGTCGCGGCGACCGAGACAATCCCCTCCCCCGTGTCGATGTGCATCCATTGCAAGCCCGGGTAGACCGAGTATTGCCAGGCGTTGCGGACATCGCGGTAGGAGACGAGCGACAGCCAGGCGACGAAGGGGGGCGAGCCGGCGCCTAAAAGGACCGAATTCATCATTCCGGGTAGGAAGAAGGGAAGCGCGAGCGTACCGGTCGTGAGGAAGACGAGTCCCAAAGTGCGATTGTTCGACGCCGCCATGTCTTTCGCCGCAATCGAGACGGACATGCCAAACACCAGCATCAACCAGGTCCACGCGGCCGCGCCGAGCAGCGAAATAAGATAGCCGGCCGGATGGATGGCCCCCGCAATCAGGCCGATCGTCCAGAGGGCGAGCAGTGTCGCCAGGATCACGCGCAAGCGCCAGAGGGCCACCAGCATCTTGCTTCGCAAGATGTCCCGCGCGGAGAGCGGCGTGGCGATCAAGCTGTCCCAGGTCTCGCGAACCCGCTCGCTGACGATCCCCTCGCCGGCCATTCCGGTGGCGACCAGCGTGATCAAGAAGACGAGCGGCGTCGTGATGAACCGCAGGTACAGGTTAAACTCGGTCCGTGCGAGGTCGGCCGGTGGGCTGACTCAGGCGCCAGCCAGGAAGAACCGGATCGCCAGGTTCCACTCCGGCCGCTCGGCGCTGGTGATTCCCGAACGATAGCCGTGGCGCCAGACCTCGATCAGGGCCGGACGGGCGAAAACGAGGGTAACGTACGCGAGGATTCCATACATTCCCAGCCCGAACAGGAGACCGATCGCATGCGCGATCAACCCCGCGCGGGCGGTGTGCCGCTCCCTCCAGAGGATCGGGTCGTCGCCGACCGGGGGTTTGGGGCGCCAGCGCCAGCCGGGCTGGGTGAGCCGCGCGGCCAGACCCTGGCGGCCGCCGCTCACGCTCCGCCGGAAGGCCGAGCGCAGCCGTGCGATGGCCCAGAGCAAGAGCAGGGCGCCTCCGGCGACTTGCAGACCACACATCCAGGCGACGGCAACCACGAGCCCGCTCGAAGGCGTCGCGCCGCCGGCGATCTTGAACACAAGGGCGAGCGGGCTGCTGGCCATGACCCATGCATTGGCCGCCGAGACAAAGCTTGGCAGGCGAAGTCCGACGCGGGGAAAGACCATCGCGACGAAGAACGGACCGATCAGCCAGGCGAACCAAGCAAGGACCGAGACCGCGCTTGCGACGCGGACGTTTGTGCCTCCTGTCGAGACGCAGATCCCCAGCGCGATCGTGAAAAACGCGGCGGTCGTCATGCCGGCGTAGGCCAGCAAGATCAGCCGGAGATCGATACCACCCAGCGGATGCAGGAGCAGCATGATCGGTAGGCCCGCGCCGAAGCCCGCGATCAGAAACGTCATGCACGCCGCCAATTTGCCCAGAACGATTTCCGCATTGCCGAGACGCGTGGCGAGCAAGAAGTCGAGCGTGCGGCGTTCTTTCTCCAGGGCGATACTCGTCACGGCCCGCAGCGAGCATTCGCTCAGGATCAGGCCCATCTGGGCTAACAGCATCCAGGCGAACGCCTGGAGCGCGACCCTTGCCATCATCTCGTGGTCCGAGACGCGCCCCCGATCCCAGTAATATCGGGCGCCGAAGACCGACAGGATGATGAGTAGCAGCGACCCCGCGCAGAACCCTCGGGCCCCCCACAGACTTGTCTTCCGCGTCGCGGTCAGCAACTGGCGGTTGAGGATGGGCGTGATGTCCAGGGTGGAACCCTCGTCAGAGCCTCGTCGTCGGGTTTCGTGGTCACGGTCCATGCATGCTACCACAACTGTCAGACGGTATTCAATGGCAACGCATGGAGGCGCTCGAACGGAAGCTGGGAATTGGCGGCCAGGGGCCGGACGCTTGATAACAACCGCGACCCTCAGGGACGAGCCGCAGAGACGCCGTCCGCCATCGGACACCGCTCCCGACTCTCGAATCGATAGAAGGCGAGATGTGGCGTTCACGAGACGCTCCAACCGGCCGATGTGGATCTCGGCCTGTTCGGTTTGGCCGGCGATTCGCCGCTCGGGTAGAATCGGTTCGTCGCACGATCCCACAGCCTGGGAGGTCTATCGATGGATGTTGGTCAATTTGAACGCGCTTTACGGGCATTCCCGCGTCGGACGCCCTTCCGGTCTTTCGCAATGGACCTGGTCGACAGCGACCGCATCGCGCTGGACCACCCCGAAGCCCTCGTCCTGCGCGACCGCATCGCGGTCGTCATCGCCGCGGCCGGAGTCTCGACGCTCGTTGACCTCAGCAGCGTCAGCCGGTTGGTGCGCGAGCCACTCTTCCAGCGGAGCACGTGACCCATGCCGCTGACTTCGTCGATCCTGAGCAACCACCGGCAGCCGGGCTCGCCGCCGCAAATGCCGCGCAGGGTTTGTCCGTCCCGACGCTGCCGTCCGGATTTCACGTGCCTGGAAGACAGGACCATGCTGGCAACGCTCTACGCGGTTGGGTCTGGCGTCGGCGACCGGTCTAGCCAGCTTTACGAGATCGCCAGCTACGCCTCCGCCCCGCGTGCTGTGGACATCGGAAACACCGGCGTGCTCCTCAGCGACCTGGCCATCAATCCCAAGAACGACGCGGCCTACGCGATCAGCTTCACGAACCTCTACTCGATCAACCTGAGTACGGGCAAGGCCACGGACATCGGCCCCCTCTACGCTTCGGGCATGAACGCGCTGGCCTTCTCGCGCAGCGGCACGCTCTACGCCATGTTGACCTACAGCTCCAATCTCTACACGGTCAACTTGAGCACGGGACAGGCGTCGGTGCTTTTCGACACGGGTTACATCGCGGCCGGCGACATCGCCTTCGATAGTGAGGGCGCCCTCTTTCTGACCACGGCCGCCGACCTGGTGAAGGTCGACCTGCCGGCCGACACGGCGACCGTCGTGGGCGCGACGGGAGTGCACCACCTGTTTGGCCTGGCGATCGACGACGATGGGAACCTCTACGCCGGCCAGGGCTCGAACGAAGGGCCGACCGCCGTGATGTACCATCTCGACAAAACGACTGGCCACGCCACCGAAATTGGCACGATCGCCGACGCCTCGAAACTGGGCCTCGACGGCCTGTCATTCGACGCTCCGACTCCCGCGCTCTCGATCAACAACGTGACGGTGAAAGCCGTCCAGGGATCTACGGCGAGCGCCGTCTTCACCGTCAACCTCTCGCGCGCCAGCACAAAGACAGTCACCGTCGACTACGCCACAGCCAACGGCACAGCGACTAGCCCGCGCGACTACACCGCAACCAGCGGCACGTTGACATTTGCTCCGGGTCAGACCTCGAAACAGGTCACGGTGGCGGTCGAGAATAATCCATCCGCGCTGCCGAGTTCGACCGAGACTTTCACCATCAGCCTGAGCGCTGTCACCAACGCCCCAATCAGCCAGGCCACCGGAACGGGGACGATCGCGGAGGAAGCGGCACAGGTCCTCTACGCCGTGGGATCTGGTCTTGGCAACGGTTCGAGCAGCCTCTACGAGATCGCGAAGTATGCCTCCGCCCCCGAGGCCGTGAAGATCGGTGATACCGGCGTGCTTCTTACCGGCCTGGCCATCAATCCCAAGACCGCTGCGGCCTACGCGATCAGTGCCAGCGCGCTCTACTCGATCAACCTGAGTACCGCCAGGGTCACACAGATCGGCCCCTTGAAGGAATCCGACATGAGCGCGCTCGCCTTCTCGCCCAGCGGCAGGCTCTACGCCATGTCCGGCGCAAGCTCCGATCTCTATGCCGTTAACCTCAGCACGGGACAAGCGACGGTCGATTTCGACACGGGCTCTAGACCGGCCGGCGGGATCGGCTTCGGCGCCGCCGGCGCCCTGTACCTGACCACGGCCACCGACCTGGTCAGGATCAACGTGTCAGCCAAGAAGGCGACCGACCTCGGCTCGACGGGTGTGTCCAACCTGTTTGGCCTGGTCGTCGCCAGCAACGGGAACATGTACGCAGGCCAGGGATCGAACGGCGGGCCGACAGCCGTGATGTACAGGATCAACGACAACAACGGCCATGCCAGCAAGATCGGCACGATCGCGGGCGCCGCGAAGCTGGGTCTCGAGGGCATTTCGTTCTGAATGCCGTCGAAAGCGTTACCTCGCGTTTGCCTGAATCCGGAACTCCACATCCGCCTTGATCTCGCCGGGCTTCAGTGTCAGCGTCTGGCTCAGTTCGACCGGCGCCTGCCGCGGGTCGAGCCAGAAAGGAGCAACCTGGATCGATTGTTCGCCGGGGCGGATGAACTTGAGCTCGAACGTGCCGTCGGCGGCGGTCTTGACGGTCGGATCGTAGTAGCGGTTTTCTAGCAGGTCGGCGGCGGCCGCGCGAACCTCGCGATTCGCAATCGGTTTCCCATCCCTGTCCGTGACGCGCCCGCGCACTGTGGCCGGTTTCGTCAGCTTGAGCTCGACGCCGCGGATCTCCTGGCCCGGCTTGGCTGCAAAGGCCGGCAAGATGCCATTGGCCCAGTTCCGCCACTCCTGGTACTTGCCATCGTGCGCAACCAGGTTGTACTGACGCCCTCCGCTGGCCGGCAGAGTCATGGTGAACTGGCCGTCTTTATCCGTCTGAACGCTGAAGCGGGTATCGCCGGTGAGCGAGTTGCCGGTGCCGGTCAAAGCCGGCGCCACGGTCGCCCCGGCCACGGGTTTGCCATCGGGATCAAGAACCCTGCCGGTGATCGTGACGGCTCGCTCGAGCGTGATCGTTACCGGCTCCATCCCCGCTGTCAGTTCGAAGTCGATGAAGTCGAAATTGCGTTGCCAGCCGCCACGGTCCTTGAGGATCTGATGGCGTGACCACTCCGTGGCCGCCTGTTCCGACCACCAGCGCGCGTAGCCGGGGGCGTCCACATCAAAAGCGAAGCGGCCTGGCATCATGTCCGGTATCGTGACGGTTCCATCCTTGCCGGATTTCCCCTCGACGCCACGGTGCTGCCAGTGCCAGAGGCGGACGCCTGAGACCGGTTCGTGTGTGAGGCTGTCGACCACTTTGGCCCGGAAGGTCACCCCCCGGTCAAGACGGATATCCAGTCGTTTCGCTTCGTCGGTGGCCAGCACCTGGTTCCGCAACCGTGCCGCGCCGACCCCCGGAACGGCCACCTGGATCTCGTAGGCGTCGGCCTCGGCATACAGCCGGTAAAGGCCGCCCGTACGGCTTTTCGTCTCCGACCAGATGTCGGTGATCATGTAGCCCGGCTGAGGTCTCTTCGGGCCGCGGTTGGCCCGGATCAAGGCGTCAACCACCGGTTTGCCACTTGCGTCGGTGACCTTGCCCTCGAAGTACGTCTTGTCGCCCAGCACGATCACCCAATCCTTGGTTCCGGCGGGTTGGGCGAGGAAAAGACGTGGCGTATATCCCGGCTTGCGGAACATGATTTCGACTTTCTCGTCCTTGCCGAGATTCAACAGCCGGAACCAGCCGCGTTTGTCGGTTCGGGTCTCGTTGCCGGGATACCACGTCCACGCATCGACCTCCACGCCGCCGAGCGGCTCGCCCTCCGTGTCGACCACGATGCCGGCCAGGTCCTGCGGCGCCACATCGCGCGGACCGCGCACATTGGGTAGTTTCTGATGGAGCGCAGCCAGCTTGATGGTAACCGACCCGTCGGCGGCAGGCGTGGCGGCCGCTTCATGCTCGGTCCCGTCACGCAGACGGATCAACAGCCGAGCGATCTGCCCGATGGGAATCGTGTTGTATAACCCACTCGGCAGACGGAATTCGCCCTCCGCGTCGGTGACCACCTCCCTTCCCGGAAACGGTCGACACGCGCCGCCGGCACATGTGCCGGCAACTTGCGCACCCCGTACGGCCACGCCGACCGCGTCGACCACGCGGCCCCTCACGGTCAAGGCGGGGACGACTTCGAGAGGCGGAGCTTCGACTTGCGTCGCGCCATCGGCAAGGGTCACGGTCGCACCCGAGACGTTATCCGTCAGGGTGGTGAAACCGGGCGGCGTCCCGAAAATGGAGAGACGAGCCTTCCCCGGCGGGAGCCGGAAACGATAACGGCCAAGGGCGTCGGTGGTCGCAGAGCGACCTCCACCCGCTTCCGGGCGACCCGTCAATTCGCGGCCAGCAACCTGGGCATTCGGAACCGGTTGTTTCGTCCCGAGAACGAAGACCCTGCCGTCGACTTCCACGCCGCGAATGAGCTCGATTTTGACCTCGGCGGTTTCACCGGCTCGTAACGGTACCTCCGGGACGGCGTGGTAGGTCCAGGGATCATCGGAACCGCGACCCGACACGTATACGTTGACCAGTCCCTCGTCCAGTCCGTCGATGGCAAAGCGACCCTCTGCATCGACCACCGCCTCGAACTGCTGATGCCGTCGGCTCAGCGCAGTCGACTGCACGAACGCGTGCAGGCCAGCCACGACAATGTCCGGGAGCTTGCTGATGACCCGCCCGGATAGCCTCGCCGCCGGAACGAGCGTCAAGATGGCCGGTCCGTCGTGGGCTCGCGCCGCAAAGCCGCTCCCAACCAGCACTCGGTGGCCCCCGAGCGTTTCCCGACCAATCCGCCACGACCGGCGCCCGTTCCCATCGATCGCGTCAAATTTCATTCCGCCGCCTTCGCGAAGCGCGGGGAAGACCACATTGCCCTCCTGGTCGGTCTTCGCCGCATAGAACGGCTGCAAGGGTGACCCGCGAACGAATTCCCAACGGATATGCTCGAGACCGAATCCGACGCGGGAGCCGCCCTCGTCTTCGAAGGGCCCAGTCGCAAGCATGGTGATCCGAACGTCCGCATTTGCAATCGGGCTGCCTTTACCGTCAACTAACTTGGCTCGGAACGGCTGCGGCTTCGCGAGGCGAAGCTGGGGGGGCGGTTGCAGTTCCGATTCCTGTGAGAACAGAGCGGCTGCCGGTGCGAAGCCCTCCTTGTAGGCATAGAGATACGCAATGTACCGGCCCTCCGGCGCAGGGCACTCAAAACAACCGTTGGCGTCGCTCTCGAGGAGATGGCGATCGGTGTCCGGTGAGTCCGCCGCTGGTTGCGAGCCTTGCATTTTGACTCCGATCACGATCGCCGCCAGAGCGACGGGTCTGCCAGCCGGATCGAGAACGACGCCGCTAATTCTTCCCGCGCTCGGTTTTTCGCCCTTGACCGGAATTCTCGCCTCAGGTGCGCCAGGCCGCGGAGTGACTTGCTCGGCCGCCCGAGCTTCACCAGCCCGAAACCGAACTCCGCCGACAGCAACTGCGACGCCAATCGCAGCGACTCCAGCCAGCAGAATGCCGCGCGGTGTAAAGCCCGACGGTTGAGCATGACCGGTCATGTCAACCTCCAGCAACCTCTGGATCCGATCCGCAATGGTGCCGCGGTCGAGAAACGGAAGCCAGCCGGCGCATCGGGGCCTTGTGACGAGCAACAGCCGGCCTGGCCGTCGCGCGAGATCGAGGAGAAGCTCGGCATACGCCACCGGGTCGGTGCCCAGCGCGACAACCGCCTCGTCACACAGGAGCTCGCGCTCGCGATCAAGCCGCGAGAGCACCCAGCTCACCAGCGGATGGAAGAAGAACGGGATGCGCGCGATCTCTTGCACCAGCTTGACCCAGTCGTCGCGATGGGCCAGGTGAGTCAACTCGTGGAGCAGGCATGCGCGTCGGTCCGCCTCGCACCAGTCGAGCCAGTCGGGCGGGACCACGACCAGCGCGGCCCGGCCGCCCAGCGTCACCGGGGAGGCGATTGCCCGATGTACCGCGATTCCCACCGCCCGCGCCAGCCCGAGCTCACGGCGGCAGACTTCGAGCAATCCAAGCGATGCCGGATCGGCCTCGGCCGCTCCGGTCCTGAGCCGGGACAGCACGAGCCGGCCGCCGATCAACCGGGCGCAGAGAATCAACACGACCGAGGCCCAGACGGCCCCGATCCCCAATGCGATCAAGCGCCCCATGCCGACGGCCGGTTTCGCCAAAGCGGCCGGGCGGAGAGCAGGCTCGCCACGCAATTGAAACGTGAGTGACGGGACCACCCAATGGTCAATCATGTCGATCAAGCTCATGGCTTCCTCCGCGTCTGGCGAGTCTTCGATGCCGATCTGTCATCCGTACCCGTTTTCCTCGATCCGTCCCGCCGCTTTGCCTCGGTGAGCCTGGATTCGATCGTGCGTAACACGTCAGGGGCAATCTGCTCGGAATCGACCAGTCCCAGGATCATCTGTTCTGCCGACCCGTGGAAGAACCGGTCCAGAAAATCCGCGAGCAAACTGCCAGTCGCGTCCCGGCGCGTGACGAGGGGACGATACCGATGCGCCAGTCCTTCTTTTTCATGCTCGACTAAGCCCCCCTTCTCCATGCCCTGGAGCAAGCCGAGCACCGTCGTATACGGCTGGCGACTGCCCCGAGGAAGGTGCTCCAGGAGCTCGCGCACCGTCCGGGGCCCCTGCTCCCACAAGACCCGCAGCACCTCGAACTGCCGCTCTGTGATCGCCAGCTCCTTACGACCCGCCATGATCAGGCCCTCCCACTTCCGTCCTACGTTCGACAACGTACCGATTATTGCGTAGAATGGGGCAAGGTGTCAAGTGCTCGGTGATATGGGAGAAGCCCCCCAGCGGGGCGACAGTCGGGCGCGAAAGGGGACAACCGCTCGGTGTTGCTGGGTACAAGTGCCGCCTTTCGCTCCGCGAAAGGACGTTCTTTCTCGAAGCGAATCAAGACTTTACCGGGAAGTCAGGGACCGCGAAGCAATAACTTTGCCAATTGTGGTGCAGGCGTCCCGCCTGCCGGTACGGGGAATGCAGGCGGGACGCCTGCACCACAATGGTGAATTCGTCAAACTTATTATCGCGCGGCGCCTTAACTGCGTCCCGATCCTGAGTTCTTCTTGTGCGGCCCGCGCGGCGGCGCAGTGGGCGGCGGGAAGACCTCGACCAGGCGATCGATCTCAGCGGCCTGGACGAATAGCGCGCCGTCGCGATCAATCAATGTGCCGAGGATGCCCTCGCGGACCAAGCAGGTGATTTCCTCGGTCGTCCCCGACAGCCGGCAGGCGGCTTCGTCCAGGTCAATCCAGTCGGTCGATTTCATGGCTGTAAATCTCCGGTAGTGTGTCTTCTTGAATTGTCGCGCGACAAGAGTTGCGGTCGAGCAGCGGGCCGCGCGCAATTCGAGCGCAGGCTCGACGCTCATGGCGCCGGCTCCTTCGTCGCCTCGCAGCCGTGTTGGAATTCGCAATACCGGGAGAGCTTCTGCCTGCGAAAGACTCTGCCTCGGTAGCACAATTTCGCCACGCACTATAATCAGTAATAACGCGAATCCTAAAAATCATTGCGCGGTTTTGTCCTAAGACGATGGGAGCGTGGGAATTGAAAATTCCGAACGCCCCTTGGTTCGCAGAATCGGTATTTTGCGTCCTTTCGGAACGAGCCGCGCGACCAGTCCGGCGTGGTCAAGATGCTGGCTTGGCCGTGAGATGGGCGTGAACTCCTATCTCGCTCTTCTCCGTCCGAGGCTGTTATCGTTGTTGTCGCGAGCGATCAAGGGATATTACGGCTGAATCGATGCCGGCAAGTGCGAGGTGGTTGGACGGGGGGGTTTCATGAAATCGAGCGGTTACTCGACAGTACGAATCGTGGTGGGGGTCGTCGTGCTGGGCGCGCTTGGCGGCGTGGTTGGCCATCTTGCCGGGGTTGGCGTCGTCCAGCTCTGGTTTCGTCCGGACGGCGCCGACCCGGTGCGCGAGGTTGCGGCGGCTCCGTACGTCTTCACAATCGTCGGGTGCCTGCTGGGCACAATGGTGGGGATGGGATGGGCGGCCTATGTCTCGGCGATGAGGGCGATCCGGTCGGGACAGGCAGATCCGAGCCTCAAACGGGGCTGGCAGGGGCACCGAGACGAAGATTCCGACTAGGCTCAACAGGCTCAGGTTGGCTGCCGGCAAGGCGAAGAGCAGCGGAGAAGCACCGGATGCGAGCCGCGAATGCGGCGGCAGAATGTAGCCTGGCGGCGTAAGCCCCAGATCTTCGGTGCGCGCGACAGTGCGAGCCGCGAATGCGGCGGCAGAATGTAGCCTGGCGGCGTAAGCCCCAGATCTTCGGTGCGCGCGACAGTGCGAGCCGCGAATGCGGCGGCAGAATGTAGCTTGGCGGCGTAAGCCCCGTGACGGCCTTGGCCAGCAGGGCCATGGCCGTCTCTCCGTCGAAATAGACAACACGCGCCTTTCCGAGTAAGCTCGAATTGGCGTTTCCTCAATAAACCTCCTGATGCCGCGCCGACAGAGCGGGCGCGGCTGTTCGTGATGCCGGCTGCGATTGACCAGAGAACACGCCAGGGACGTGATGCCTCATTTTACCCCGTGCCCATGGTGCAAGAATCTGATCGTGGACTGGTTTCACGAGTGGTACCCCAGACCAGACTATGATCAGATCAAGCTCGGTCAGTTGGCCATGGACTGTCCTCATTACCAATGCCGGCGACCCGTCACCTTGAACAAAGGTAAAGTCATTCCAGCCCAAGACCTGCGGACGGCGCAACGAAGCTCAAATCAAGCAGAAGTCTGGGCTGTACGAGAACAAGGGTACCCGACTCTCGAAGCGTTTCTGACTCACCCCGACGAACAGCCCCGAGCGAAGTACTTTCGCTCCGGTTATTGGCTTACAATAAACGTGTATGCGCAGGAGAATACGATGAGCAACGCTTTCATCCTGACCGCCGCCGAGCGCGATTTTCTCCACCATTTCAATCACGAATCGGTTACGGCTACGCCGGGGCCAGCCACTCTCTGGCTCCGGCAGCGCGGGATTTTTCCGACTGTGATGCAGTCCTTCCAGTACGCTGAGCAGCGATCCGACCCCCGCTACATCGATAGAATCACGGAAGATCCTCTACCTCCTTTTCGACCCGCGTGGTCGTCCCGGGAGGAGTTCAACGCAAGAGCCTCGGAGATTGTGGTCGTATTTCCCGAGCTGAAGCAACTCGGCTCGGCTCTGCCTGATTTCCAACCCAATTTCACGTCCGCGCCGGAAAAGGTCTTGTCTTGAATCCAGATCACGGCGCAAACGGCTCGGCCGGCATCACGGGGTCCATCGTCAGATGCTGGAAGTCGGGCCGGTTGCGGAGCGGGTCGAGGGCCGATTCGGTCGTGGAAGCATGGCGGTCGCGGTAGCCCATCGTGACCGCCTTGACCAGCAAGGCGATCGCCATCTCCGCTTCGGAGGCCGCGTCGGCGGCCGAGACCCCCGAGCCGTCGCGCTTGGTAAGGCCCGCTAGCGCAGCATGGCAGCAGGCGGTCTCGAACCATTCGTTGCCCGATCGCGCCGGCAAGCTATCGTAGAGCGCCAGCGCCCGGCGGGCGTCGGCCGCGGCGCCGGCTGGGTCGCCCGTGTCGCGGCGGGCGAGGCCGCGGCGCCGGAGGCTGTAGGCCCCAGGTGGCTGCAGCACATCGTGATCTTGGGGGACTCCTGGTCCGCACGCGCCAGGCGGTAGACCGACAGGGCTTCGTCACTGCGGCCGGTGTTGTAGAGAAGCTAGCCGAGGCCCGCCCGGCAGCTCGCCAGGACAGCCCGCACCACGGCGGAATCCGCAATCGTCGGAGCCAAATCGACCAGCAGGGCCTCCGCCTTGCGGTAGATGGCCTCCGCGTCTGCGGTCTTTCCGGTGGACTCCAGTAGACGAGCGACGGCCGTCAGGCTTCGCCCCACGTCGGCCTTGCTCTCCAGGTCGGCCGCCGGCTCGGCCGCCAGCGCCTCGCGGGCGGTGAGGACCTGCCGATGGGCCGCCAGCGCGTCCTCCTTCCTGCCGACCTAGCGCACGATGATGTTGGCCGGCTTGATGTCGCGGTGGATCGCGCCGCGCGAGTGGGAGTAGTCGATGGCATTGCAGACGTCGAGGAAGCGGCGCAACAGTTTGCGGAAGGCGAGCGGGGTTGCGTCAGCGCCCCGAGTCTTCGCGGCGTGAGTTCTCGGTTGACGCCTCGATTGACTCGCTGATTGCCTCCCGGCGCTCACGCGACCGGGCTCGCCGGGTGAATCACTCCCGGCGCTCACGCGACCGGGCTCGCCAGGTCAATCACTCCCGGCGCTCACGCGACCGGGCTCGCCGGGTGAATCACTCCCGGCGCTCACGCGACCGGGCTCGCCAGGTGAGTCACTCCCGGCGCTGATGCGACCGGGCTCGCCAGGTGAGTCACTCCCGGCGCTGATGCGACCGGGCTCGCCAGGTGAGTCACTCCCGGCGCTGATGCGACCGGGCTCGCCGGGTGAATCACTCCCGGCGCTCACGCGACCGGGCTCGCCAGGTCAATCACTCCCGGCGCTCACGCGACCGGGCTCGCCGGGTGAATCACTCCCGGCGCTCACGCGACCGGGCTCGCCAGGTGAATCACTCCCGGCGCTCACGCGACCGGGCTCGCCAGGTGAATCACTCCCGGCGCTGACGCGACCGGGCTCGCCGTGAAAGCCGCCATCGGTGCCCAGGCCGTAGACCGGGACGGTGCGCGGGTGCTCCAGCCCGCCGGTGATCTCGGCCTCGGCGACAAACCGCTGCCGGCTGATGAGGTCGTCGGCGTGCTTCTCGAGGATCTGCTTCAAGGCCACCTCACGGTGCAACTCGCCGTCGAGCGCCACAAAGACGGCACCCAGGCCGCCCCGCGCGTGCGGCCGCAGGATGCGGAACCGCTGTCCGTCAGAGGTGGCCGAGCCGACGGCGTAGCTGCCGGTGCGGTCGGGGTCGTCGTCGAGAGTCGGGCCGTGCGCCAAGCCGACGTATCCGATGCTCGCCTCGACCTCAGGACCGCCGGCGCGTGCCAGGCTTTCGCGAAGTTTGATCGTTAATCTTTTAACAACACCTATTGCCACCCGCCCGTCGCAACGCTATTCTCGCCATATCTGTTAATCCATTAACGAAAAGGTGATCGCCATGGTGCGCCGCAATTCCGATCCGCTGACCGAGCGCGAGGCCCAGATCATGGATGTCGTCTGGCGGTTCAGTGAAGTCACAGCCGAGCAGGTTCGCGAGAGGCTGCCGGGGTCGCCGCACGACTCAACGGTGCGTACGCTCTTGCGCATACTCGAGACCAAGGGCTATCTCACGCACCAGACCAAGGGCAAGGCTTACGTCTACCGCGCGGCCGTGGGCCGGCAGAAGGCCCAGAGGCTGGCGGTGCGCAGCATGTTGACCCGGTTTTTTGCCGGATCCGCCGAGAATCTGGTGTTGCGTCTGATCGAGGATGAGCAACTGTCGCAGGAACAACTCGACCAACTTCGCAGGTCCCCCACCTTGGCCGCGGGCCGGAAGCGCCGCAGAAAAGGAGAGACGTCATGAATCTCGTAGCGGGAATGTCATGGTCGTCGACTGGTCTTGAATTCGGCCTCGAGCTGGCTGCAAAATCGACCGTGATGCTCGTCTTCGTTCTGGTGATCCAGAACGTGCTGGGGCGCCGACGCGCGTTCCTCGGTTCGGCGGTCGGCAACGCCGGTCTAATCGGGCTCTTGCTGCTGCCGTTCTCATCACTGATCCTACCCTCCCTGGCGATCCCATGCCTGCCGGCGTGGACAAATGCCGGGACGTTGGACTCGGTGGATGCGGCGATCTCACAGTCGGCGGGCACCCGAACCCGTGATTTCGCCGCGGACGCGATGACGATCGATCCGACGCTGCACAGTTCGCCAGTTGGGCCGCAATCCGAGGTCAGGCTCTTTCGAGCGTCCGATGCCCCTGCCCCTGCCCGGTTGACAACAGCGGCCCCGGCCGGCGCACAACCGATGGCGTTGCGGCAACCCAACAGAACCGACTGGGCTCCGATCGCGGTCGTGATCTATGCCGTCATCGCGCTGGCCCTTCTGGCCAGGCTGGCCAGTTCCATCGGGGCCGTCGCCCGGCTTCGCCGTTCGTGTGTGCAGGTTGACCGTGCGGAATGGACCGAGGCCCTCAAGCGCTGGCGAGGACGGTTGGGGATCGGGCGTGACGTGGTCCTGGCGCGGTCGCCTCGCGTAAGCGTCCCGGTCGCCCTGGGCTGGCTGCGGCCGACGATCGTGTTGCCCGATTCGCTGACTGGCTCAGGCTCGGCCGGGTCCATCGACGCGGTCTTGTTGCACGAGCTTTCGCACGTGCGGCGGGGCGACTATGCGTGGAACGTGATCTTGCGGGTCGTGCAGGCCGTTTATTGGCCCCACGTGCTGGTCTGGGTGCTGGGCCGCGCCATCGCCTTTGTGCGCGAGCGGGTTTGCGACGACCTCTGCGTTCACGCACTGGGCGGACCTGCGGCCTATCGCGATGCCCTGCTCGCCGTGGCCAGCGGCATCGTCCGCCGGCCCAGCCCGGCTCTGGGGCTGGCGATGGCTCGCACCTCCAAACTCGCCAGGCGTCTGGCTCGCATCGAGCGCAGTGCGGGCGATCATCGCTTCTTGGCGGGGTGGCCGGCGACGCTCATGATCAGCACGATGGCGATCGCCGCCGCGGGCGTGATCGGGGCGGCCCAGCTTGTTCGCGCGGAACCCCCGAAAAAAACGCCCGATGATTCACCGAAGGCGGCCGGCCCGGCTCCTGCCGCGAGCAACGCCGGCCGCGTGTTCCACCTGAAGGTCGTCGCCGCCGGCACCAACGAACCGGTTCCAGACGCCGAAGTCCGAGTGCGGAATGCCATGCGCAGCGAATGGCGACAGACCGACGCACAGGGCCGTCTCGATCTCGTCCATTCGACCGGGCCGTCGGACCGGATTCTTGGCATCGACGTCTGGGGCAAGGGCCGTGCGATGCAGCGCCGCTTCTGGGACAACGACAGCAACCAGCCGGTCCCCGAATCCGAAACGATTGCCTTGCAGCCCGGCGAGACACTCGGCGGCCTCATGCAAGATGAAGCCGGGCGGCCGATCGCGGGAGCGACCGTCTACCTCTGGAGCTACAACCACAAGAAAAAGGACCCTCACGAGGCGCTCTATCAGCTCCGCGCCGTCTCCGGCCCCGATGGCAAGTGGCAGACCTCGGGCGCTCCCGAAACGACGGGGGAACTGTTCGGCTTCAAGATCGTCCACCCCGACTTCCTGAGCGTTCGCGATTACTCGCAAGAGGAGATCATCCCCAAGATCGCGGACCTGCGCGCGGGCAAGGCCGTGTCGGTGATGAAGAAAGGCGTGCCGATCGAGGGCCGGGTGGTTGACGGCGATGGCAAGCCGGTCGCAGGCGCCCGCGTGCTCTCCGCGGATCACGAACGCGCGGTGTTCACCTACGCCGATCCGTTCGTCATCGCGACGGATGCCGCCGGGCATTTCCGAACAGGACAGGTCAAGCCGGGCGCGTGGTTCCTCGTCGCGATGGCCAAGGGACACGCCCCGGGAGACCAAAAGGTGATGATCGGAACGGCCGTCCCGCAGGTCGAGATCAAACTGGGGCGGCCTCGCGTTTTCAAAGGCCGCGTGGTCGATCGCGACGGCAAGCCCGTCGCCGGTGCGTACATCGACCCCGATGTCTGGCGCGGCCATCGTGGCCTCGGGGTTCTCCTATGGACCGGCGCCGACGGCCGCTTCCGCTGGGACGACGCACCCAACGACGAGCTGATCGTGAATGTGAATGCGACTGGCTATCGCGGCGTGTTCCAGGAGCGCGTGGCTCCGACGAGCGAGGAGGTCGTCTTCACGCTCGTGCCCTCACTCGCGATTCGAGGCAAGTTAGTCGACGCGGAAACGAAGAAGCGCATTGACAACGCCCTCGTCGAATACAGTGCTCTCGACCCGGCGACAGGCCGACCGTTGAAATGGACCAACTTGCCCCGGTTCGGCTCTGGGACCGGCGTTCACCAGGGTAATCTCGACGCCAACTTTCCAGTGACCGACAGCGTCTACAAGCTTCGCATCCGGTCCGCCGGTTACCTGGAATTCGTTTCGCGTGCCTTTCGCCGCGAAGAGAAGGTCGTGCTCGGCTTCGACGTTGCCTTACGGCCCGGAACGGCCAAACCCGCCGGGGACGTGGCCACAGTGCTCGGCCCGAGCGGCAAGCCGCTCGCCGGTGCCCGGCTCGTCGAAATCCAGCATGTCGGAGGCGTCACCATCGAGAACGGCGTACCGAATCTGATGCAATCCAACCGGATCCGCGAAACGCGCACCAGCCCCCAAGGAGAATTCGAAATTCCCTCATTTGAGCACGGCGGGGCGATCTTGATCCTCGGCGACGACTCCTTTGCTTTCGCAGGCACGGACTCGCTCAAGCGTTCTCGCACGCTGCGGGCCACGCCATACGGTCAAATCGAGGGGCGATGTTTCGTCGGCGGCCGCGCAGTGCCGGACCAGGAACTTGAGCTCCATGGAGAGCTTTCGAATCGCTCCACGAGATCCGGCGTCAGCATCCGGCAGACGGTCAAGACCGACAAGGAAGGGCGTTTCACGTTCCGAAGCGTGATTCCCACTCGCGGCATCCGAATCGCCCGCAAGGATCGCGACGACGCACACCCGCGCTTTTGGTCGCTTGGCGAGCCTGTTCGGGTCGAGCCGGGTGCGACGAGACAAGTCATTCTCGGCGGCACCGGCCGGCCGGTCATCGGCCGCGTCGAGCCACCGGAGGGCTGGGCGAAGCCCATCGATTTCACCGATCGCTCCGAAGCCCGCATCGACAGCAACCAGCCCTGGGCCCCGACACCCGTCAGTCTCTTCCGAGGCAAGACTTCGCTGCCGGGTAACGAGATCATGGCCTGGAACGAGCGTTGGAGCAATAGCCCCGAAAGCTGGGACTACGCCGAGCGCCGCGTTTCCATGGGCGTACTGCTTGCCCCGGATGGGTCGTTTCGGATCGACGATGTACCGCCGGGGGATTATCGGCTCGCGGTCCGAGTCAACGGCGAGCCTGCATTTCTCTTCACCTCGGTACGAATGCGAGACAGTGGACCGTTCTTGCGCATCGTCCGGACGTTCACCATGCCTGAAGTCCCCCGCGCCCGCAAAGACCCGCTCGACCTGGGTGTCATCGAGCTCCAGCCTCGGGTCGCGTTCGAGGCCGGCCAGCCCGCGCCTACGTTCGACGTCACGACGATCGACGGGAAGAAGCTCGTCGTGCCACGGGATTTCCGGGGAAAGTTCCTGTTGCTCGATTTCGGCACGATGTGGGACATCCAGGCAAGGCACCAGATCCCCCCGCTGAACGATGTCTATGAGAAATTCGGCCAGGGCCCGGACCCGCGGCTTGCGATCCTGACTTTGACATCGGCGCCGGACACCGCCGCAACAAGAGAATTCATCGCAGAGAAGGGCGAGCCCTGGCCCCAGGCCATCATCGGTCCGCTTTCGAACCCGATCACGTCGCTCTACGGCATCGACGACGATAACGTCTCGACCGTGACCCTGATCGGCCCCGACGGCAGGATCGTCGCCGCGGTCCTCTGGGGTCAGAGGATCGGCGAGGCCGTCGGCAAGGCGCTCGGAGGGGCCGATCAGTGAGCAGATGGACACAACAGATCGGATGAGTTCACTTCACGGGCAAATCGTAGCTCAGGAAGCCGAGCAAATCGCCTTGCTTGACGCCGTGGCACCTCGCGCATTTCTGCACGACGGCGGGGACCACCGTCGCCACGCGCAGGCGGCGGGCCTCGCCCGCGCCGACGACTTCCTCCAGGTAGTTCTTGCCCTCGGTCATCGCCGTGGCCGCGCGCTTCTCGAAGTCGTCCTGCGGTACGTTCGCCTCGTTCTGGGGATTGCCAGTGGCGTCGAGCAACCGCGCCTTGAAATACTGCTTGTCCTTGGCCGCGGCGAAAATCGCCTTGGCGACCTTGGCGGCCGGCGGGCCGTCGTAACGGTTGGTGATGTTGACGACCGCCACCTTGAACAGATCGTCGAGCATCTTTGCCTGGGCCCGCGTCCGCTCGAGCGCGGGATCGCGATCGGGCGCAGAGCCGGCGGTTCGCGACGGTGAGCCAATCGTCAAGGCCAGCGCCGCCGCGGCGGTCATGCCCAGGGAGACGACGGCCCAGCGAACAAGACTTGTGGGTTTCTTCATCAACATGTTCTCCATGCCTAGCGAGAGTCGACCGGCTCGGGCTCTCGCGACAGGACTTGATTCCAAGCCAAGGAAGTCGGGCCCGGCGACGACGCGCCGCGAGCCCCGGAGCCGGTGCTTAATCCGAAGATGAACAGAACGAACACCAGCTCACCCAAGGCGAAGAGGCTGTCGCCCGGGACCCGCATCCACCGCAGCGTCTGCAAGAGGGGCGTGGTCATGAACTCGGTGCTGCGGGCGTACCAGTAGCCGTGGTTGACGGAAGCCCAGGTTTGCAAGAGGCCCACTGGCAGCAAGCTGAAGACACACATGGCGAAGAGGCCGATATTCATCGCCCAGAACGCGAACCGGATCGGGCCCTCATTCCAGGTTCGGCCCGGCGTCAGGGCGCGCATACACATCAGCATGAGGCCCATCCCGAGCATCCCATATACCCCGAACAGAGCGGCGTGGCCGTGGACGGGCGTCGTGTTCAGCCCCTGCATGAAGTAGAGCGCGATCGGCGGGTTGATCATGAACCCGAACAATCCCGCGCCGACCATGTTCCAGAACGCGACGGCGATGAAGAAGTAGATCGGCCAGCGATACTGGCGCGCCCAGGTTGTCGACCGCGACACCCGCAGGTCGTCGAGTGCCGCATAGGCGACCAGAACGAGCGGAACGACCTCGAGCGCGCTGAAGACCGAGCCAAACGCCAGGGCAACCGTGGGCGTGCCCGAGAAATAGAGGTGATGGCAAGTGCCGATGATCCCTCCCGCCAGGTAGATTGTCGCCGACAAGAGCGCCGCCTTGGCGGCGAGGTCGACCCGCACAAGCCCCAGCCGGGCGAAGAAGAACGCGATCACCGCCGTTGCGAAGACCTCGAAGAAGCCCTCGACCCAGAGGTGCACAACCCACCACCGCCAGTACTCGACGAGCGACAGGTGGGAGTGACGGCCGTACATGAGGCCGAATCCGTAGAACAGGCCGATCGCCACGGTCGAAAGCAACAGAACCGTCAGCAGCGACCGGTCGCCCCCGGTCATCGGCTTCCGGAGCGCCGGCAGGATCGATCGCGCGACCAGGAAGAGCCAGAATAGCAGTCCAGCGAACAGAGCGATCTGCCAGACCCGCCCGAGGTCCACGTACTCGTAGCCCTGGTGGCCAAGGTAGAAGGCCGTCGCGTCGGACATCTGATTGGCAATGCTCAGGTACTCCCCGGTCATCGATCCAGCGACCACCACGACCAGCGCTCCCAGAAGAGCGAACACCAGCCCACGCTGGGCCTTCGGCTCCTCCCTGCCGATGAGCGGGCCGATGAAGAGTCCGGCGCCGAGCCAGGACGTGGCGATCCAGAGTACGCCGAGTTGCACGTGCCAGGTGCGGGTCACGCTGTACGGGAGCCATTTCGACAGCGGAATGCCGTAGAACCCGTCTCCTTCCACGCCGTAGTGCGCCGTGACGACGCCGAGCAGCATCTGCACCAGGATCATGCCGGTGACCACCCAGAAGAACCACCGCGTCGCAAGCTGCGAAGGCGTCGCGTTCCAGGATTGGAGAGGGTCGTCTTCCGGGTATTGTTTAATCCCCTCCCCGCCGGACTGGGAGGCGTACCACCAGACCATGCCGCCGATACCGGCGAGGAGCACGATCACGCTGACGCCGGTCCACACCACCGTCTCTCCGGTCGGCCGGTTGCCGACCAGCGGCTCGTGGGGCCAGTTGTTGGTGTAAGAGATCTCCTGCCCGGGCCGGTTGGCCGCGCCCGCCCAGGCGGTCCAGAAGAAGAACGATGCCAGCTTTCGCACCCGCTCCGGGTCAGTCAGCGTCCCCTTGGGGATCGCATAACGGACGTGGCCTGCGCGGAAGACTTCGTCGTAGTGACGGACGTTGTCTTCAAAGGCTGCCGCGCGGTCCGGGGCGATCGTCAGAATCTTCGTGGCGTTATCGTAGTCGTTCGACCGCATCTCCGATTCCAGACGCCCGCGGAGCTGTGCCTGGCGTTCGAGGTGTAAGGTGTCGTACGTCCCGTGAAACTCGGCTTGGGCCCAGCGATCGAGTACGAACGTGCACTCGCGATGCAGCCAGTCGGCCGTCCAGTCGGGGGCAACGTAGCTGCCGTGGCCCCAGACCGACCCGACTTCCATACCGCCCATCGTCTGCCAGACGTGCTGGCCCTCGACGATCGCGCCGGGTTCGATCACGGTCTTCCCCTGGGTCGTCACGACGCGGTCGGGTACAGGCGGCATCTCCTGGTAAATCCGCGTCCCAATCCAGCCGAGAACCGTAAACGACACAACCATCACACCCGCCAGCAGGAACCACAGGATTTTCATTCGGGTCCTCGTCTGCTCCACCGCCAGAACGTTAATTCTATACCCGGACATCCAGAATTACCGTAAGCTTTCGGATTCTGCATGTCAAGGTGTAGAATAACGACGGAGGTTCGACCATGATTCCGATGACGGCAGAATACGCGCTTCGTGCGGTGGTCATAATGGCCCGCGACGCGGGGAAACCGCGTTCAGCCGACGAGATCGCCCTCGTGACGCGGGTGCCGCGGCGGTATGTCAACAAGGTGTTGCAGGCTCTGGTGCGAGCTCGCCTCGTCCGTTCGCAGTCCGGACCGGGAGGCGGCTATGCGTTACTCCGTCCGCCTGAGGAGGTGTCCATCCTTGAAGTCGTCACTGCCGTCGAGCCGATGCCGCGCATCCGGACTTGCCCCTTGGGACTTGAGGGCCACACGAGCCTCTGTCCGCTACACCAAAAGCTCGACGAGGCCTGCGCGGCCACGGAGAGAGCCTTCGCCAGCGTGACGATCGCCCACTTGTTGAGCCAGTCGGGCAGCGCTCCGCCGCTGTGCAAGACGAGCAAGCGCAAAACGGCGCCGCGCCGCCTCAAACCCGAATGATCTCGACCGGGTGAAACGTGCGACATTCAGATGTCGGATTTCTCGACGGACCGGACGAAAATGATGTAATCGGTGTCGGCGGTTTTTCCGCCGGCTCGGCCGATCGCCTTGGCGATCTGGCCGCGGTGATACGCCCCGTGGATCACAACGTGCGTGAGGATGTCGAGCACGGTGTTGGCATATCCCTCCCCCTTGGAATTCCGATAACTCACCACCTTCGCCAGGTCGGACTCCGCCAGCTTTTCGATGTAGGCTCTGTAGCCAGCGGCGTTCTCAGCGGCCACGGCTTCGCACTCCGGAATCGAGAGTGTCGGCCAGACTGGCCGGCTTGCCTGGCTCCCCTGCAGCCGGGCCAGCCAGATGTGCTCGGCGCCGAGCATATGAGCAAATAAACCTAGGGCATCGGCCCAGGCGGCCGGGCAATCCCGCAGGGCAGCCAGGGTTTGCGTATCGGCCCACGCCATCGTGCGCAACATTCGACCGATGTGCGATTTCATCGATTAGCTCCGCACCAAATGAACAACTCAACGCTCGGAATGAAGGGCGATCCGGTTCCCCTCACTATCGATCACGATGGCGCGAAAGCCGTAAGGCCCGATGGCATGCCTCGGCTGAAGCACCTTACCACCGCCGGGGACAACGGCGGCGATGGCCTCGTCCAGCCGCCCGGAACAGTTCAAATAGAGCAATGGCCCGTGGTCTGAGGGTCGATCGGTTTCAGACTTGTGAAGGCACCCCGAGACGTCCTGGCCTGCATGAGGGAACAGACCGATCGTCATACCGGGATACTCCTGCTTCGTGACGGCGTCGCCGAGCACCGCAGAGTAAAAACGAATCGCGCGATCCAGATCGACCACCGGGATATCAGCCCAAACGATGTGATTCGCCATGTTTACCTCCACTTTGAAAACACAGTCGCCCGTTCACGGTGGGTTGACGCGGTAATGATAGGTCGTCGAGCCGTCGTTTCGACGCCGGCGCGGCGCACTTCGCGCGGAAATACGGAAGGCGGCCGCGGCGACCGCGGTGATCCCGCCCAGCTCGAGAACCCAGTTCCACCTCATCCCGCCGATCCGCGCGGCCAGGAAGGCGTCGATGTGGTGAAAGGACGCAGCCCGGACCACCACGAAACCAAGGATGAACACCGTCCCCACGAGCGCAAGCCACCGATAGCGCAGCGCTCGCCGGGCGAACCAGAAGAACGCCACGACGGCCGCGACAGAGACAAGCGCAACCGCCAGGATGAAGCCAACCTGGAGCTGGCGACGCTGCTGGTACATTCCCATCCACGCGATGACATCGCGGCCGACCTGGGTGACCAGCGTCTGAAGGTCGAGCTGCTTGTTGATCCCCAGGCCGACCAAAAGAGCGCAAAGCACCAGCCAGAATGTCGCCGGCCGATTCGGGTGCTTGTTGTCGGTGCGGGGCTCGCGCCAGGCCGCCCAGAAGCTGCCGAGGGCCGCAACCAGATAGGCAACGACCGTAACCCAGCCGAACACGGTCGGGTCGCCGATCCCAAGCCGCCACCGCTCTTCTACCACCTCGGCCAGCATGATCGATTCGAGCATCATACCTCCGCCTTCATCCGTCTGCTCTCGACAGCTATTCGATTACCTATCTTATCCTGGCTCTGGCTTTAGTAGGTATGTATAATCGGAGAAAATTCCTGATTTTCGCTTTTCACAGCAGGCCCCGCATCGGCGCGGCCTTTCTAGCATAGAGACTCACCCTGCGGAGGATGGTCCAAGCCAGCGCGGGAGATCGTGCTCGATGGAAGACGCCCCGTTCCTTCATCCGACCGCACAGACATTGCAGGCCTACGGCTTGGGTCGGCTGGACGACTCGTCGAGTGAAGCCATCGGTAAACACCTGGATTCGTGCCCTGGCTGCCGGCGCCTGGCGGCCGAGATCGCGCCGGATAGCTTCCTCGCCCGGCTGCGAAACGCTCAGTGCCAGCCCGATTCACCGGATCCCTTCTTACCTTCCACCGCCGGTCCCCCGAGTTTCGACAAAGGCGAGAGCTTGCCGGGACCGCCGCCGACAGGCTCGCTGCCGCCGGACCTGGCGGACCATCCCGATTACGAGATCATCCGGGAGCTGGGCCGAGGCGGCATGGGAACGGTCTATCTGGCTTTGAACCGGCTCATGGGCCGCTACGAGGTCCTCAAGGTCGTTCGCAACGCGCTCGTTGGCCGTCCCGGCGTTCCGGATCGCTTTCTGGGCGAGATTCGAAACGCTGCCCAGTTGCACCACGCCAACATTGTCACGGCATACTCGGCCCGGCGCCTGGGCGCGAGCATCATCTTCGCGATGGAGTACATCGATGGCTTTGACCTGGCCAGGATTGTCGAAGAGCGAGGGCCGTTGCCGCCAGCGTACTCCGCAAATTATGCGCACCAGGCCGCACTGGGGCTCCAGCACGCACACGAACAAGGCATGGTCCATCGCGACATCAAGCCCAGCAATTTGATGCTTGCGTGCTCTGGTAACCGGGAGGTGATCAAGATTCTCGACTTCGGGCTGGCGAAAATCAGCCGGGAGCATCGGGTTGACGGTAGTCTGACGCGCGACGGCCAGATGCTCGGCACGCCCGAATTCGTTGCGCCGGAGCAGATCCGCGACGCCCGGCACGCCGACATCCGCTCCGACATCTATAGCCTGGGCTGCACACTCTACTACTTATTGAGCGGAGGTCCGCCCTTCCGTGCCGAGAACGTGTGGGACCTGTACCGGGCGCACCACTCGATGGATGCGCAGCCCCTTAACCTGGTGCGTCACGACGTGCCCAGCGAGCTGGCGGCGGCGGTCGCCAAAATGATGGCCAAGGAGCCGGAGCGCCGGTTCCAGACGCCGGCCGACGTGGCGCAAGCGTTGACCCCTTTTTTCAAGCATGGAGGCAATCGTGGTGTGTCATCGGCCGCGGAGTTCTCAGCGGTTGGACCCGATTCGCTCGGCAAGACGGGGCCCGGCGCACGCCCTGCGCCGCCCCAGCCGGCGCCGGAGCGGGCGGCGGCTCCCTCACCGGCGATCCAGCGGCCGGCGGCGGGCCCGCGCGAATGGCCGCAGCCGGAACGGCTGATCGGTCTCCACAAGGCCGAGCCTGCGCCCTGCGCGACCACGCCGTTCGCCAATCGAGCGACGCCGCGCGAACGGTCAAGCTGCTCGCCCAGGTGACGTGCCCGCACTGCTGGGAACGATTTCAGCCCGAGCAAGTGCTCTGGATCTCCGAGCACGTCGATCTCCTGGGCGACCCGCGACTGGGCCCCGAACGCCAGCAGCGATTTCTGCCCAGTCGCTTCACGCTCGCCGGCGATGCGATCGACGCCAGGGGGATGACTTGTCAGAACCTGGCGTGTCCCCACTGCCACTTGCCGTTCCCCCGGGCCATGCTCGAGATCGAGCCTTTGTTCATCTCCATTCTGGGAGCGCCGGCCAGTGGCAAGTCGTACTTCCTGACGTCCATGACCTGGGAGCTGCGCCAGATCCTGCCACACCAATTCAAGATCGCGTTCACCGACGCGGACCCGTCGTCGAACCGGGCATTGAACGAGTGCGAGGAATCTCTTTTCGTGAACCCCGAAGAGCATCGACTGATTCCGCTGGGCAGCCTGATCCCCAAGACCGAACTCCAGGGCGAGCTCTACGACACCGTAGCCTACGGCCAGCAGACGATCAGCTATCCGCGTCCATTTCTCTTCACGATGCAGCCCCGCGACGGACATCGCGGCGGCGACCCTCAGCGTCTTGCGCGTATGCTCTGCCTTTACGACAACGCCGGCGAGCATTTCCAACCCGGTCAGGATACGACCTCAAGCCCGGTCACGCGACACCTCGCCCAGGCGCGCGCCATCATTTTCGTTTTCGATCCCACCCAGGATCGCCGGTTTCGAACAGCGTGTCGCGGGCTCGATCACGGAGGCGCGTTTCAGCAGCGTTCGTCGCGGCTGAGCCGCCAGGAGACCATCCTGGTTGAAGCGGCCGCTCGAGTGCGGCGTCATACAGGGCTCTCGCAAGCCAGCAAGTTCGAGCGTCCGCTCCTGGTCGTGGTCTCCAAATTCGACGAATGGTCGCAACTTTTGGGCATCGATGATGACCGTGAACCGTGGCGAACTCAGGGCGATGTGACGGCCGTCAACATCGAGCGGGTCGAGCAACGGTCGAGTCGCGTGCGGGACATCCTGGCGCGTTTCTCTCCCGAGATCGTAACCACCGCGGAGTCCTTTGCGCGCGATATCACGTTCGTCGCCGTCAGCTCACTGGGACCGAGCGTGGAGATCGATCCCTACTCGGGCCTTGCCGGCGTTCGGCCTCGCGATATTCGTCCGTGTTGGTCGGCCGTTCCGCTCTTGTACGCTCTTTCGCGCACGATGCCGGCATTGGTCCCTAGGATGATCCGTCGCGTGAAGTCCCATTAATGAGCCAGACCCGATGGTACGTCGCTCTTCGCACGACAAGACAGGCCCACTCGCAACGCCCCAATCGCACCCAGGCGGAAGACCAGGGATTGATCGATGAGCCACGAACTGCACTACACGTCGGTTCCCCGCGGGCTGAAGCCCGGAAGTCGCGGCTTCTGCACGGTCGCCACGACACCCAGCTTGAGCCGTACGCTGTCGGAGCGGCTGGAGAGCCTGAGCGGTTATCAGCCCGTCTATCCGCCCGGCGATCCGTTGGCGACACTCAATCCCGTCGTTCAGGCCCACGTCAAGATCAGCGTCGCGGGCAGGCCGCTGCATGTCCTGTCCAGGATCGGCCCGGCCGGGCTGGATTATTCGTCGAGGCCCAACAAATACGCTCATCACGTGGTACTTGAGCTCGGCGAGGGCCCGCAGGCCGGTCCGGCATGGCTCCTGGGCCAAGCCGGCTTCATGGAGACCAACTGGATCGGCGAACCACGCGCGCTTGCCAGCGGCCGGGCACCGCCCCAGGGCGATCGGCCCCCCACCGTTGCTCACGCGTGGCAGGCTGATACCGGCGATCCCGGGTGGGCGGGCGTCCTGGCGGAAGCCTTCCTCGCTGATCCCCGCCGGCCGGCATATCTGGTGTTCCGGCCGGGGATGCAGCTCTTGCCGCTTTTTGAAGAGGCCATCGCGCTCTTGCCGCCTTCCCGGCGCTGGGACGTGGAGTTCAGCACCTACTTCAACCAGCTTCCGCAAGGCATTTCCTGCGCATGGCGCGGCGTCCTCGACGGCTCCGACCTCGCCGGGCAAGCTGCCCGTCTGCCCGGCGTGCTTCTCTTCGACCTGTGCCGGACGCCAGGACGAGCCCAAGGAGGCGCGCTCGTGCATCTTGCCCGCACCGGCGAGCGCGTTCGACCTGCCGGACGCCGCCACCGGCCTCCACCCAGTCGTCGAGCCGAGCCTCGACACAGTTCCGCCGCTGCCGAGCTCTCCCGGCCAGCGAGCGTCGTCCGGTGGGATCGATCTCATTCCCGAGCTGGCCGCCCTGATGACGCCAGGGCGTTCCCGGGCATTTTCCGCCGACTCGGCGCGATCGCCGCGTCGGCGTAGATCAACCGGGATCTTGATTGCCGCGCTGGTCACGATGCCGCTCCTGGCGATTGCGGGAGCCGCATACCTTCTCTGGACGACCAGCCGCGAGCGGGAGTACGAGGTCTCGAGCATCGCGACAATCCCCGAAGCGGCGCCCGTGATTGCGGGCAGAGCTCCGGCGCCGAAGATTGCCCGGCCTGCCACCAGTGCCCGCGCGACGCCCGGCAAAGTGGAACGCGGCATTCAGACCAAACCGCCCGCGGAGAAATCGAATCAAGCAGCGCTCGCCACGGGCGCGGCGAACAATTTCGTGAAACCACCACCGGCGCCGGCGCGCCCTTCCCCCGCGCCGCTTGGTAGAGCGAGCCCGGGCGCACCTCCGAACGAGCCCCTGGCGCGGTTCTTTCCCGTCACCAGAAATGCGATCTCGGGGCCCCGGTCCGACGACGCGAAGAATCATACTTATCGACTCGAAAAGAACATCCGCGATGTGGACATCCTGCGCGCGAGCGATAAGGAACTGGACGTCGAAAGGTCTGGCGATCGTGAGCTAAGAATACTGACGAAGTCGATCAGCGCCCTTCACGATCCGGTCGAGGTCGCCAAGCTCAAGTACGACACCAAGGAGCTGAGCTTCGACTGGCGGAGAATAACCCAGCAAGAACCGGAGATTGTTGCCGAGGTTCTCGACGCCGTTGTCAAGATCCGCTGTGAGGACGGCGACGTTCAATACGTGCTGCTGCGGAACCCCGGCGTCCGCGAGGAGCGCGGAACACTTGCTCTCTTCGGATACTCCGGGAAGGGACCGAAGACGCGTTCACTGAGCGCGAACTGGGCCGAGAAAGACGGCCTGAAGGCAACGAAACGGCAATTCCTCATACGCCGCTGGCGGGTCGCGTGCAAATGGCAAGACGAATCCGATCTCTTTGTGGTCGGCTCCAAGGCTACCGCGGGCCCGATGGCGAATGACGAACAACCGATCATCCCGGACGAGGTCACACTCAGAATCAAGATCGACCCGACCGACCCTTGCAACATTCAGGTACGGATCGAACCCGGCCCTCGCTTCAAGGAGAGGCTCGCCAGACTGGAAAGACAGATCAGCGAATGGGAGGAGCAGGATCTCAACTTGAGCAGGCTTCTCGGCCGGGACCTCGCCGCCAGGGCGCTCGATCTCAAGCGCGACCGTGATGATCGATTGCAGGACTTGCAAGCCCGAGAGCGCGGCGATGAGCGCAATGACAATATCCGGCAGACAAAGAAGGAACTGGCCGAACTGGATAAGTTGCTGACGTCTGCGAGAATCTACTCTTTGGCGGGCACCGTCGAGCGTGGTGACACCGACTGCAAGGTCGAGCTGAGCCTGATCGTCTGCCTGAAACTTGAAAGCGGAACACTGCTCGATGTGGCCAGGTTCGGTGACTTCGCCACGTCCGATCGTTAGTCGAGGACCGGGTAATGCCTGACCTCCATCAAGTTGTGGACCAGATCCGAGCCTTTGTGCAGTCGAGCGATCAGACGCGCAGCGCCCTGCTTGACGGTCTGGCTTCGGCCTATGCGGAAACATGCGCCGAGGTGAACCAACGGTTGGGAAGGTGTCAGCGGCTCTTGCAGAACGGGCTTCGTTCCGAGGCGATCCAGCTCGCCGAGAGCGAGCCAAAGCTTCTGATCGCAAGCGCCGCCCTCGACTTCCCGGAGCGCGCTAGTTGGGACGAGCTGATCGCGATGTATGGCTTGACGCCCGCCGCCAGGATCCAGGTCGAGGCCGCGCAGTTGTTGAACGCGGCCTACGCCGAGCAAGAGCCGCTCGAGGACCTGCTGCGCACTCATCGCCGGCTAGCCCTCCAGCGAGCTCCCTTGCGGGCTCGAATCAGCACGATCCGGCAGCTTGCCGCTCTCGACCCGAAAAACACGATGTGGGTCGACGACCTGCGGACTTTTGAGCAGGCCCGGTTCCGGGAGATCCAGACCGATGCCGCCGAGTCCGTTCGGAAAGGCGATGCTGCGCAACTCGCCAGATTCATCAGTGAGCTGCAGGGTCAATCCTGGGTCGAGCCGCCTCCCAAAGGATTGGCTCAACGGCTCGCCAAAGCCGACGCGGAGCTGCGCGGACAGCAAGCGCGGGCCGCCCTCAGTGCAGTCGAGAACCGGCTGAGCAATGCATTCACCGCCCGCGACCCGATCCTGGGCCGGACTGCCCGCGGCGACTGGGAAAAGCTGAAGTCCGACGCCGCCCTCGAACACGTCGACCCGATCTGGGATCGCGTGCGTCCGATCTTCGACTGGTTGGACGCAGAAGACCGTCAGGATCAGGCGGAACGCGATCACACCGCTGCCCTGACTGCGCTTGTGCGCCTCCTCGACAAGCCGGGGCATGTGCCACCCGCCGCTCTCGAGCGAGCGGCCCGGAACGTCTTGGGTCATGGGCGAGGCATGCCGGAGGATCTCCAGCGCCGTTACGGCACGCGCGTTCAGTCGGCTGGGACGAGCCAGACGCGGCGATTTCGGATCATCGCCGGCGCCTCGGCTGCCGCCACGCTCGTGGCGGCCGGTCTGCTGGTTTACCTGGGCCGAAGCCAGATGCGTGCCGGCGAGGCCGCCCAGGCGGCCACGCGTCTGAATGCCTTGGCCAACGACGAATACTGGGAGCGGGCCGCGGAGTTCATCCAGAACATCGAGAAGACGAACCCCGAGTTGCTGAACTTTCCATACCTGATCGAGGCCCGCGAGCGCTACCAGGCCCTCCAGAAACAGGAGAACGATCGGAAGTCGCGGTTTGAAATGGCCCTCCGCGAGGCCGATGACGCGCCTTTGACTGAGTTGAACCCCCCGGCGATCTTGAGGGCCCGCACGGAGAGGCGGCGCTCGGCGACCGGCCAAGCCGAAGATGAACAAGCCATTCGCGAATTGCTGGCTCGCCGCCAGGCCAAGCGGGAGCACGAGCAATCAAGTAGCGATGCCGTCGTCGCACCACTCCTCGACCGCGCCGCCCGCGACATCGACCGGGCTCGCCAGGGATTGGAGGCCGACGCGACCGACCGAGTGGAATCGCGCGACGCGATCGACCAGGCCCGGCTGCGGCTTGACGAGGTGACCTCCCGTTTGACGCTCGCCAGCGATCAATTGCAAAAGCGAGCCAGCTCCCTTCGCGAAGAGCTCAAACAGGAGGAACTTCGGCTCGACATGCTCGAGCGCAAGGAACGCCTCGAGCGCGAGATCTCCGAAACCATCTCCTACTCGCTGGGCGACGCGAAACGCGATCTCGTTGGCTTCGCCAGCCGTCTCGAGGATTACGTCAAGCAGTTTCCCCAGGAACCCGAGTCCGAAAACATTCGGCGATCGCTCAAGGAACAGCACCTGTGGCATGCGATCGACGCCTGGAACCTTCTGGCGGCCGACTGGAAAAATGATCGCGGAAAACTGGCGCCAGAGGAGGCCAAGCTCCGCGCCGAGCGATGTGGTCGCTTTCTTGCGGAGCACCCTTCCTTTCCCGACGCCGCCAGTGTTGCTGCATATCAGCGATTCGCAGACGCCATCGGTTGAACGCGCCGCAGGCAAGAAAAGCCCCGCCGGCAAGCTCCGCGGCCTGTTGACAGACGTCCTGATCAACAACGTCACGATGCTCACCGTCTCGGCGAACGAGGGAAGCGGGAAGCCTGAGAAGCGCTACTATGGAACCGAGACCGGCCGGGACGAATACCTCATACGCTTCAAGAGCATCGTGTCGATCGGCGGCAGGGAGTTACCCCGAGAGTTTAACCGGCACGCCGCTCTCGCGGTGCGTTCGCCGCAGTCGCTCATCGCGGACCGGTTCAAGCCGGACCTGTCGGACGCAGCGAAGGTGGCCGATTGGGAACCCTTGATCATCGACCTTTTCGATGCGATCCTCCACGAGTCGATGATCGATCCGATCTTGCAAGTCATGATGCTGCGCAAGGTCATCGAGGCGGGCAGCGAAGGCAGCGAACCACTCCGCGAATTGCTCGACGACCGGAAAACCGAGCTCGCGCGGTTCGCCGAAGGCGTCAACGTCGCCTGGATGAATCCCGATGACGAGAAAGTCGATCCCAAGCGAAAGCTGGCGGCTGAATTCATCAAAAAGATCCCCGATCTGGATCAGAAGCGAAAGCAGATCATCGAGCGGCGTCAGCGGATCGAACAGAGTGTTCGCCGGGTCTACCGGAGCGTGGGGTGGCTGAACCGCGATAGCCAGGGGTGGCACTTGCGCTACGTGGTCCTGCCGCGCCAAGGCGAGCTGATGGTGGTCGTCGCCGCCGCCGGACAATCGGTCGGAGAGTGGAAGAAGGTGGGGGAGATCACCGACGGCGAGTTCGCGGCGAGCGGTAACTCGGCCCTCGCTGAGGGTCGACCGGTTTTCATCGAAGCCGCCTGGTAAACAACCAGTTTTCGCGAAAGAGCCCCGACGATGGCACAAGAACCGGGAAACTGGTACGTGAGATCGCAGGGTCGAGTCCGCGGGCCGTTTACGTGGTCCCAGCTCGAGTCGATGCGCGATCGGCGACAGTTGGCCCAAGTCAACGAAGTCTCGCAAGACAAGCAAAGCTGGGCTGGCGCGGCAAGCCTCACAACGCTCTTCGGCCAGACGCAGGGCGCCGGGACTGTCAGCGGCAGCGGCAGCTCGACGACGCGCTCCTCTGTCGCAGAGCTTAGCGACGGATGGTTCTGCAACACGGCTTCAGGAACGGTGGGGCCGGCGCGGCCCGAACACATCGTGGCGCTCTTGCAGAGCGGTCAACTCAACGGCCAGTCGCTTGTCTGGAAACAAGGCTTGCCCGCCTGGGTCGCCTTGCGAGATGTGCCCGATCTTTCATGCCACCTGGCGTCGGTCCCAACTCTCGGGGGCCACGCTCATGCGGGAAACTCGCGGGGATTCAACGCTTCCCTTATGAATTCGACCACCCACGGCACGCGTGCGTGGCGGCTGCTCATCGTCACCGCTGCAATCGTCCTGGCGCTCATGGGATTAATTACGGTTCTTGTGCTTGATGCCAGATATCCCAGGCCGGATTCTTCGATCGACGCCACCGCGCTCAACGACATCGGTCAAGCGATGGGAATCGTCGTCTCGGGCGTGAGCAGAACCAACCGCAAGACCGGAGTCCTCGATGAACAACCGTGCGGGAGGGGCACCTGCTTCGCCTTCAGCCCGAGCGGCCACGTGCTCACCCACAAGCGCCTGGTCGAAGAGTACGAACGACTTTCGCGGGCCGCCGCCAACTCCGAAGACGAGCGGGTCAAAGGCTTCAAGATCGAGCCCAAGCTCTGGGTCTACTTCGGCAAGGATCGATATGACGCGAAGGTCGCTTTCAAGAGCCCGAAGTATGACATCGCGGTCCTGGAGATCGACCATCGGGGGCCTTACTTTCGCCTTGCCCCACATCTCAAGAACATCGAGCGCGCTCGGGTTTATGCCTTGGGGTATCCGGAAGGCCCTTCTCAAGCGCTTTCGATCGAAAACGCACTTCAAAAACCGGAGCGTAAGCCGGGGGAGGAGGCCGGGAGCATTCTCGACGAAAGCGATCTTGCCTACAGTATCAACCGGGGAATCGTCTGCGACTTGTACGCAACCGCGGATGCCGTTTACATTCAACACAGCGCATCAATCAGTGCATTGAGTCCGGGAGGTCCGCTGATTCTCGATGATGGAACTGTGCTCGGAATCCATACGCCGGTCTCATTCGCCAGGGAAAATCCAGATGCCGGCTTGAAGAAGAGTTACGCACTACGCTTGAGCCAGGCGCGCGAGGAGCTGGCGCGGATTGTTCCCGGGATCTTCTCGAACTAACGCTGTGAGGCTCAGCCCCGCGGCGCGGTTGGGCCTGGCCTCCAATCGACGGCGGTCCGATGACCATTGATTCCGGCCTTGCGGCAAGGTGAGGGCCGGATACAATGTCCCCAGACGACTGTTACGGCGTTCGCGGCAAGGGGTAAGGGCGTGCGACTGGGCTATTTTGATTGTTTCAGCGGCATCGCCGGCGACATGACTCTGGCGGCCCTGGTGGATGCCGGGGTCGATGGTCATGCCATCCAGCAAGCCGTAGCGAGCCTCGGTCTGCCGGGCGAGGTCGCCTTCGAGTCGGTTCGCCGCGGCGGGTTTCGCGCCACCTACGCCAAGGTGATCGCACCCGAGGAGCACGTCCATCGCCACTGGCACCATATCGAGGCAATCATCGATAAGAGCAGCTTGACCGCGCGGCAGAAGGACCTCGCCAAGCGGATCTTCCTCAAGCTGGGAGAGGCCGAGGCCAAGGTTCATGGGACCGATCTTGCCAAGATCCATTTTCACGAGGTCGGCGCGGTCGATTCGATTATTGACATCGTCGGCTCGGCGGTCGGGCTGGACCTGCTCGGCGTGGATCGCTTCGAGGCCGGTCCGGTTCCCACCGGACGAGGTTGGGTCAAGGCGGCGCATGGCCGGATGCCGCTGCCCGCGCCGGCGACCGCCGAATTGCTCAGGGGCGTGCCGCTGGCCGAGTCGCTGGTCGAGGGCGAGCTGACAACGCCTACCGGCGCCGCCATTATCACCACGGTTGCCGAGCGGTTCACATCGCTGCCTCCCCTGACGATCGAATCGATCGGACTCGGCGCCGGCACAAGGGAGCTGACCGGTCAGGCCAACATCCTGAGACTGTTCGTGGGGACTGTCGACCTGCCCGCCGCCAGCGACCGGGTCTGGGTTCTTGAGACCAACCTCGACGACCTGCCGGGCGAGGTCGTCGGCTATGCCACGACCAAGCTCCTCGAAGCGGGCGCGCTCGACGCCTTCGTCACACCGATCCAGATGAAGAAGAATCGCCCGGGGGTGATGGTTTCGGTCCTGTGCGACGAGACCAGGATCCCGGTGCTCGAGGACCTGCTCTTCCGTGAAACGACAACCCTGGGCATTCGGCGGTACCCGGTCAGCCGGCACAAGCTCAAGCGGCAGGCCGTCGAGGTCGTCACCGCGCTGGGCCCGGTCAAGGGTAAGCTGGGATGGCTCGGAGAGCGGCCGCCAACCTTCAGTCCAGAGTATGACGACTGCGTGCGGATCGCCACCGCGCTTGCGCTTCCGCTTCGCGAGGTCTACGACGCCGCCCATGCCGCGTTCCTGCTCTCCAACCCGGCGCGCGAGCAGGAGCCCAGGGCGGCCGATCACGTTCAACCACCAAAGCCGGGGCTCGCATGAAGCGCGTGGTGCGGCGCGGCACGGCCGGCACCACGCAGGTCCGGGAACCACGGAAAATGTTCTACGCCAGTATGAACCACTGGGATCCAAGGAGGGACCTTGTCGATGATGCCGGAAACCTGGACCTTGATACTCGCCGCCGCCGCGTTCCTGCTCCTGGGAATCGCTGTCTCTCCGCTGGCCTGGGTTGCGCTCCGGCACCGGCGGTCCCGCTGCGAGCAAGAGCTCGACCGGCGATGGCGGGAGACCGTCGATCGTCTGGGCGCGCTGGAAGCCCGGATCGCGCAGATTGACGCGACTTCCCAGGATCACGCGGCCATCGACAAGCAATCCGCGGAGAGCATCGTTCCCCATGGGCCTCACTGGCCGCGGTTGCTGCACGCGCGGCCGGAGCGTGGCGAAAAGGCCCGTGTCGAGTCGATGCCGGCCCCAACCTTGATCGCAGTTCCCAGCCTGGCCCCTCCTCCCAGCGAACGCGAAGCCTCGATCAACGGGATTTCTCAGCGCTACGCGGCGATCTGGAGCCTGGCCGACTCGGGCGCCTCGACCGAGGTGATCGCGCGAGCCACCGGCCAACCCATCGGCCAGATCGAGCTGATCCTGGGTTTGAGACGACAGATCGACGCAAGCCGGACCAAGGTATCCCATGAGCCGCCAACTTGAGCCGCGGTCGGAAGAGACAGAACCCTCGCGCGAGGGCCAAGCCTGCCTGGAGCGCACGCGGACGGCCGTGTTGAACGTGCTCATCGCGGTCGGCCTCTGCATCGCGCTCTCGGGCGGGCTCTTGCGGTTTCGGACTGAGGCCCTGGCGCCCTCCGCAGCTCGCAACTTGCACCAGAAGCTCATGGCCGGCTTGATCGTCATCAGCGTGATCAGCTACGCAGCCCGGCGGATCTTGAGTCAGCAAGCCATCCGTGGCCAAGCGGCATCGCGGCAGTCGCTCTTCTACTGGTCGCACCTCTTGCCCGCGTTGATCGCCGCGCTCGCCGCTCCCCTGGGGCTCGCCTACGGCTGGTGGGTCAATGCGAGTTTCCGGTCGGTCGTCCCCTTCTGGATCGCTGCGCTCGCGCTGGGATCGCTCGCGCTGCCGCGAGCTCGTGAAGTCGAGTATTTCGATCGGTCGGCTTCAAGCTCGGGATCGGTGCCGCCATGACGAACGGACAGGTCGTACTCTTGTGGTTCTACGTCGCGATCATCGCGATCTGGCCAATCCGTCTGCTCGTGCTCGAGGTCGTGCTGCGCAGGACCGGCCGCTTGTCGCCGGATTCGCCCCGGTATGAGCAGCCGGACGCGCCCTTGGTCTCGGCGATTCTGCCGGCCCGGGACGAAGAGCACAACCTGGCGCGATGCCTCGATTCGCTGTCGGCGCAAGATTACCCGAACCTCGAGATCATCGTCGTGAACGACCGCAGCACCGATAGAACCGGCTCGATCGCGGAACGGGCATCGATGCTCGATTCCCGCATCCGCGTGCTGACGATCGAGCGATTGCCGGCGGGCTGGACCGGCAAGACCCATGCGCTGCAGAAAGCGGCAAGCGAGGCTCGAGGCGACTGGTTCTGGTTCATGGACGCCGACACCGATCATGCTCCCGAGAGCCTGTCGACATTGATGGAATACGCGCGCTCCGAGGGAGCATCGCTGGTCAGCCTGCTCCCCGAGCTGCGCTGCGAGACTTTCTGGGAAAAGGTCGTGCAGCCGCTGGCGGGGATCACCTTGATGCAGTCGTTCCCGCTGAATGTGGTCAACGACGATCGATCGCGGCTGGCGTTCGCCAATGGCCAGTACATCTTGATCGAGCGTCCGGCGTATCTCGCAGCCGGCGGCCACGAAACGGTCCGGGACCGGTTTGTCGAGGACATTGCCCTCGCCACGCAGGTCAAGGGCCTTGGGCTGCCGATCCGCGTCGCGCTTGCGCGCGGGCTCGTAACCTGCCGGATGTATTCGTCGCTCGCACAGCTCGTCCGGGGCTGGAGCCGCATCCTTTACGATGCGCTGGATCGCAAGGCCTGGCGGCTGTCATTGAATCTGCTTGACGGTCTGGTCATCTCTCAAACGGCACACGTCGCGTTTGTCGCCGGCCTTGCCCTCGGGCTCTGTCACGCCTGGCCCTTGGCGAGCTGGCTGATCGGGCTCTCTGTAGCTCATCATGTCTGGATGTATCTGGTATTCCGCCGGGTTTACCGGATGTCGGTTCCCGATTCGCGGTATGTCGGCTGGTATCCCCTGGCCAATTTCATTGTCAACGTGATCCTGCTCCAGGCGATCCGGATGTGCTTCACCGGGCGGGTCACGTGGAGAGGCACCCACTACACAAGCAAAGGCGCTGCCGGCATGCGCGAGCGGATCGGATCCAAGCTCTGAGAAACCGGCAGCAGGGTTGCCGGGCCCGCGTGATCGATCTATGCTGAGAATATTGCGGCGACAAAAGTGCGGGATCTCGGGTGGGGAGGGTCCGTCGTGAAATCGCGCTCCGTTCTCGTGATCACGGGCGCAGCCGTGGTCGCCACGTCTGTGATCGCGGGTGTTGTCGTTGCGACGCGATCGACCTTCATACATGGGCAATCAAGCGGGGGAATTACACCGATGCCGGACGAGACTCGAGCTTCGAATGCCGTGGAAACCGGGACGGAAGACCCATGGAAGAAAAAGCTGACCCCGGAACAGTATCACGTAACGCGTCAGAAAGGGACCGAGCCGGCGTTTCGCAACAAGTACTGGAATCACAAGGGAAAGGGCGTCTACAAGTGTGTGTGCTGCGCGACGCCCCTTTTCAGCTCGGACGATAAATTCGACTCGGGCACCGGCTGGCCGAGTTACACGCAGCCTGTGAGCGAAAACTGCGTCGAAACCGCGACGGATTCCAGCCTCTTCATGCAACGTACCGAAGTGCTATGCGGGAAGTGCAAGGCCCACCTGGGGCACGTATTCGACGACGGCCCCCGTCCCACCGGTTTACGCTATTGCATCAACTCGGCAGCACTCGACTTTCAGGACTCGGCCCAGGATTCGCAGAAAGGCGGGTGAAGCTGGCGCGGTGAAACCCTTGCCGTCCGCCCTGTGCGCATTTAAGATTTCAGTAGAAACTGTTACACCAGACAGGGCGGAATCGACGTGACATTGACACCGGCCGCGCAGAAGTTTGTGCTCCACTGGGGCGAGATGGGACAGGCCTGGGGAATCAACCGGACAATGGCGCAGGTCCACGCGCTTTTGTTCGTCGCTCCCACGCCCCTGGACGCCGAAGAGATCAGCAAGATCCTCGACGTCAGCCGATCCAACGTGTCAACGAGTCTGCGTGAGTTGATCACTTGGGGGGTCGTGCGTCGGGTCCATATCATCGGAGATCGGCGCGATCGGTTCGAGGCGCTCAAGGACGTGATGGATACGTTTCGCGTGATCATGGCGGAACGGAAGCGCCGCGAGATGGACCCGACCATCGCACTCCTGGAACATTGTGTCCACGAGGCCAAGCTCGGCGAAGCCGCCGATGAGTATACGCGCGAGCAGTTAGAGAAGATGCTCGAGTTCACGCGGATGGTGACGGAATGGTATAGCTACGTTGACAACCTCTCCACCGCGGCACTTCTGCGACTCTTTCGTGGAGGTGCGCTCCTGGCCAAGGTGTACGGCAAACTCCATCCGCGCAAGAAGGCCGTCCCCGCCGACGAGACGAAGGCCGGCGCGGGGACTCGGTCGCTGTCTTGACGGTGCAGGCTTTATTACATCCGAGTTGCCGACGACTTTTCGGCCCATGCGCCGTTCATCACGAAATTCACCTGTGTCAATCATGCTGGCTGTATCAGTGAGGCGTACCTGCGGAATAGCGCCTGCTGAGCCGTTCACGCCCGAGCGCGACAGGACGCTCGCTCGGCCGGACGTCAGCGACGCGCCTCCGTGATGGGATCGTGAGCGTCGTCGATTTTCATCCCCGCCAAAAGCTGTCCGGCTCTGTCGCTTTTCTGACGATATACACGATTGATATTATAGAACACTGATCACAGGAGCTTGAGAGCCGTGGCTTCACAGCATCACTCGTCCAGGCCGCGCGGAGATCGACGCGGCCGGCAGCTTCGTCCGCACCTCCTGCCGCTCGAGCAGCGAGTCGTTCTCAGCCTGCAGTTCCCGGGGATCGCCGGTGTCACGTTCGACTCGGCCGGCGACGTTTTCGTCAGCTACAACAGCAGCGACTACTCGAGCCAGCAGCAGTCCGTGGCCGAGGTTGATTCCAGCGGCTTTCTGGTCACTGCCAGCGTATTCGGCACGACCGGTGCCTCCGCGCTTCCTGGCGCCCTGGCTACCGTCGGGTCGTCGGTTTCGATCCCCTCCATCAGCGCCAACGACATTCTCGAGCTCCTGCCCGACGGTGAGCTTCTGGACTACAACTCGACAAACGGACTCTGCTCGAGTTGCTACGATCTGGCGAATTACACCGCGAATGCGTCGAACGTCTTCGACGTACAGACGGGCGCCTCGGTCAATCTCAGCAATCAGATCAGTCTTGGGAATGCAACGTACGGCGATTTCGGCGTCTACGAGAATTCGCTGGTGGTCTCTGCCGAGACCAACAACGCGTCGAACAACTGGGACTTTGTCATGCGGCTGAGCTTCGGCTCATCGGGTGCGGATGCCACTGTCCTGGTCGCCTCTCCAGCCAGCGATGGGCAGTTGGATTCACCCGAGGGAGTTGCCGTCATCACCCAGGGGATCGCACAAGGGACGGTCCTGACCACATTGCCCTACGTCCCCGCGGGTTCCACCACGGCGATCCACGTCCCCGTCGGATTCAACCTCTTCTACGACATGGGGAACAGCCCGGCGCCGGTTGTTCCGACACTCGGTCTCTCAAGCGCCCCCAACATCGACAGCGCCGGAATCACGGTTGATTCGCAGGGCAACTTCATCCTGGCCGCGACGGACTCGTCGCTCTACGGTGGCGGTCCCGGCGTTGTGCACATCAACTCCGCGCTTTCGGCCTTCCTCGCCGATCCCCTCCAGAGCACCAGATCGATTCCTACCGGAATCGCCTATCAGAACGTCGGGGGAACGGATTACCTTGCGATCACCAATGCGGCTTCGGACACCTATACGGTCGCGGGCGAGTTGCCGCTATTCAGCGGTCAAGTCAGCCCTGCACAGCTTCGGCACGCCTACGGCATCGACCAGATCAGCTTCACGGGCCCTGGGGGCACGACCGTCACCGGCGATGGTTCCGGCCAGACGATTGCCATTGTCGAGGACGGGATCGACCCCACGCTCGGTGCCGATCTGAACACGTTCGATCAGTTCTTCGGAATTCCGGCTCCTCCCAGCTTCAAAGTTATCGACCAGAGCGGCGCCACGACGGACCTCGACATTGTCGGCGAGGCTTCGCTCGACGTCGAGTGGGCGCACGCGGTCGCCCCCGGCGCGTCGATCGTCGTTTACAATGCGGGCTCGACGTTTCAAGACTTGGTAGAAGCGATGCAGCAAGCGTCCAAGCTTCCGGGCGTCTCGGTCGTTACCCTCAGTTATGGCTTGCCCGAGTCTTCCCTTTCCGCGGCGCAGGAGAAGTCGTTCGACGCCGATTTCACCACCCCGAACGTCACTTTCCTGGCCGCCGCGGGCGATTCGGGAATCTACGGCAATGGCGGTTTCGAGCCCACCGCGGACTATCCGGCAGCCTCGCCCAATGTTGTTGCCGTGGGCGGCACCTCGATCGTGATCGACTCGAACGGCGACTACCCGGGCACCGGCGAACAATCGGGCGAAGTCGCCTGGGGCGATGGCCAGCGGAGCGGCGAGGACGGCGGCGGCGGGGGCGGCTTGAGCGCCGTCGAGCCCGAGCCGGCGTGGCAGAGCGGCGGCGTCCCCTCCAGCATGGATCCCGACGGCACTCGCGCGCTTCCCGACGTCTCGATGGACTCGGGCTCTGCCCAGGAATACGACGTCTTCACGAGCACGCTCAGCGGATCTTCCGACTCGGAGTCGGCGGTCGGCTGGCTCGGGGACGCGGGCACGAGCGCCGCCTCTCCCATCTGGGCCGGCCTGATCGCGATCGCCGACCAGGGCCGGGCGCTTGAGGGCGGCACGCCCTTGACCGGCTACACCCAGACCCTGCCCGCGCTCTACTCGCTTCCCGCCGCCGATTTCCACGACATCCTCTACGGCAACAACGGCGACCCGGCCGGACCCGGCTACGACCTGGCCACCGGGCTCGGCACGCCGGTCGCTAACCTGCTTGTTCCCGACCTCGCCAGTTATCAGATCGCGGCCGCGGGCAACGCCACCCAGGTCGGCGTGTCGCCGTCGCCGCTGGCGACGGTCTTCGGCCAGACCGTGACGGTCACAGCCACCGTCAGCTTCACCGGTGCCGGGACAGGCGCGCCGATCGGAAGCGTAACCTTGGAGCAGGGATCCACCATACTGAATACCGCAACACTCACCGACGGCTCCGCCGATTTTTCAATAACACCGTCAGCCGCCGGCACCGAGACGCTCACGATCGCCTATGGCGGCGACGCGAGCGCCGGCGATCAGCCCAGCAGCGTCGAGTTCAAACTGACGGTTGCCAAGGCCGCGGCAACGCTCAATCTCGGCAACTTGAGCTTTACCTACGACGGCGCACCCCGCACCGCCGTCGTCACGACAACCCCTGCGGGACTGTCGGACGTCACCGTCACCTACGCTCAAAACAGCGTTGTTGTAACCAACCCGACCCACGCCGGGGACTACACGGTGACGGCCACGCTCGACAACTCAGATTACGCGGCGCCGGTTGTGACGGGGACCCTGGTCATCAACCAGGCAACGCCGACAATCACCTGGACCAATCCCGCGAACATCACTGTCGGCACTGCACTGGGCGCCGCCCAGCTCGAACGCGGTCGTCGCCTTCGGCGGGATGGAGCTGCCGGGTGTGCTGACCTACAACCCCCCGTCCGGAACCGTGCTTCCCACCGGCAACGGCCAGATGCTTTCGGTGAGCTTCGCGCCGAAGGACGACACCGATTTCAAGAGCGTCACGTCATCCGTTCGGATCAACGTAGTAACGCAATCGACACCGCCGCCGCCGCAAGCGATGGTCATAGGCGAGCAGCCGGTCTTCCAGCGCAAGCTCAACAAGAATGGCAAACCAACCGGGGCGGAAGTCCTGACCGGATTCACGCTCAAGTTCAACATGCCGCTCAACGCTGCCGCCGTCTCGTATCCGGCGGATTACGAGCTGGAGACGGTCACGATCAAGGCAGTCAACAAGCGTCCGGTTCGCGTCCTCAAGCCGATCGAAGGCTTTACCGTCACATACACGCCCGGAAGCGATTCGGTGACGCTCAAACTTGTTAGCACCTCGTCGTTCGTGAAGGGCGGCCAGCTCACGGTCTTGCCGGGCGTGACCAGCGGCTCTGGCAGCGTGCTCAAGGGAACCACGGTGTTCACGATCACGGCGGGCGGAAAAAAGATCAAGCCGGCGTGAGCGCGCTCGCGACCGGACATTCGCCGGCCGTGTCGAGCACCGAGCACCGCCGAACTGCGCCGCGGATCAAAATGGAACATTGTTCTGACTGGGTGCCGCGTTGCGCTGGGGCGGAGGAGCAACCGGCGGCGCGGGTGCGGCCGCGGCCGGGCGGCCCGGCGAACCGGCGTTCGGTGACGCCGCCGCCGCGGGGGCCGAACCGGCCCGGGACGCAGTCGCCGCCGTCCTGGGCTTGCCGGCCTTGGCCGTCGCCCCCTTTGTTTTGGCCGCACCGAGTGCCTGCGCTTGCTCGAACGGCGTCGGAGTAAGCCTTGAAGGTATCGTCGTCGAGATAGCGATCGATCAAGGACTGAAGGTCGTTGATCTCTGCAAGAGCGGTCCGCGTCAGGATGGGTTTCTTGCTCTCTGCCTGCCGCTGGGTCGCCTCGTCCTTGAGCTTCGTCAGCTTCTGAGCAAATTCGTCACGCGGGGGCAGCTTCGAAAACTCCTTGACGGATTCTTCCAGGCCGCTCCAGTCCTCGCCGTCGAGCCTGGCTTTCATGCGCGATTCGAGCCGAGCGCGCATCGCGACCAAGTCGATGACTTCATCGCGCAACGAATCGACCTGGGTTTCGAGCGCCACCGTCAGCGGCAGGGTGTCGACCGGGATCTCCTGCTCCTCGGTGCTTTCGCCCGGCATCATGGGCAGCTCGACCAAGGGCTCGATATACCCCGCCAGCAGGCGCAGGATCACCAGGCCATCGGCAAATCCCGGTTTTAACACGATCCGGCCCATCCGATCGGTCGTGCCCAGCTCGCGCGGCTGGCCGTCGGGAACGAGCCGGGCAGTCAGGGTGAAACCGCCGGCGGGGGCTTTGTCGGGTTTGGTGACGAAGCGCAGCCGCGTCGGGATGTCGCCCGGCTTGAGCCCGAGCGCCACGAAGCGATGCGGGCGAGGGTCGCGGTTGCTCAGCGGGTCGAGGTAGGGAGAGACGATCGCGCACCGCGCGGATATTCCCTCGACGGCTTCAACCTGAAGGTAGCTTAACCGGATGCGCAAGACCCGGACCGACTTGTCGGGGAGCGACACCATCCGCATCGGGGCGAATACGGTCCCCTTGGTGACGACCTGCCCGGCCGGGCTCGCCGGCGCGATCGCGGCGGCGCGGCGCAGTCAGGATCGCCTTGCCCCCTTCCTGGCCGGTGACGATCGCGAACGGGCTGAAGAGATCGCGGCTGAATACAAACAGCGCCCTGGGCGCATCGCCCAGCGACGGCAGGCCCCGTCTTTGTAATGGTCCGACGCGGCGGGTGACCGCGTCGTATTCGCGGCCCGAGAGAACCAGCCCCGAATCGAAGGCGGAGCGTGTGATTCGCACCACCCAGACCTTATCGTATGCGCCAACGCCGGCAAACGACGCGGGGTCGGCCGCTTCCAGGTCAACACTTCCCAGCGAGCTGGCCGGCTCGGCGATCGTCACAACCCAGGGCGCACCGACAAAGCGCCTGGCCAGCACTTGCCAGCGCCGCAGCAGCTCGACCCGCAGCCCCTCGTCGATGCGCCTCCTGGATCGCACCCCAGGTGAAACAAGATCCGATATGGCTGTCGTTCGATCGCCTCGTCAACCCGCGGCACGGCGCGTTCCTGCGCGCACAGTGTCCCAGGCAGCACGACGATCAAAGACGCGACCAGGAGCGCGACGGCGATATCGCTTCGGCGGTTCACGGTTTCTCCCAGGGGTCCTTGGCGAACCACGGCATGATCTCCCACGTTTCGACGCCTTGATAGAGCCAGCTCGTAACCGGAACTGGCCCCTTCAGCCGGTCCCGCCAGGCATAATGGTCGGTCAACTGCCAGAGCGGGATGACCGGCAGCTCGTCGCGCGACTCGCGGTCGATCTGGATGGCGAGACCGCGGCCGGTCGGCCAGTCAACGGCGCGTTCAAGCTCCAGCAGTAGCTGAAGGATGCGCGGGCTCACGCCCGAGGCCAGGGCATCGGCCGGTGGCGGAGCGTCGTAGCCCGGGCAAAGCAGCACGCCCGCGTCCATGACCGGCTCGTCACACCGCACCACCCGGTAGGCCATGTCGAACCGCCGGCCCGCGCAGCTCGGCCTCGAGCCGAGATTCGGGCAGCTCGCTCAGCTTCACCTCGATACCGGCTTGCCGGAATGCATCAGCCATCCGGCCAACGACGTCTTGCGCCTCGGGCAGGCCGGGATACTCCAGGTTGAGCTGGATCGGATTGCCGCCTAGCTCCTTGACCGCCGCCGCCACCAGCATGCGAGCGAGCCAGAGATTAAAGGCGAGCGGCTTCACTCCGGGGGCATCGGCGTAGCTTCCCCTGGGAAAGGGGCCGTCGGCGACGAAGTCGGCTTCGGTCGCGGAATGCTTGAGCACATAATCCTCGAGCAGAGACTTGCGATCGACCGCGTACGAGAGGCCGCGCCGCAACGACCGATTCCGCAGCACGGGGTTCCGCCCGTCCAGGGCGATCATGTGAATGGCCGGTTGAGTGTATCGGCCTACCTTGATGTCCGCGGAAAGCTCGAGGGACGCGACCTGATCTGGCGGCACGTGCGCGATCAGGGTGACGTCGCCGCGCCGCAGCGCTCCGACGGCGGCCTGCACGCGCGGCAGCCGGATCTCGCGAATGCGTTTGATGCGGGCACTCGCGCCGCCCGGCGAGTCACTCGCCGCCGTTGCGTCGTCCCGCAGGCGCAGCTCGACCGAGTCGGCGCTGGCCGCGACCGCGCGGAATGCCCCATCGGTGACCAACGGCCGCTCTTGACTGGAGGTGGCGATGCGGCCATCGACTCCCGCATGCGCCGGCCCGACCGGGCCCAGAAGCCACGGGCCGGCCTTCAGAGGCGGGCGGTTGAGCAGGAGCTCGATCCGTGTGTCGTCGGGCGCCTCGACGCGATCGAGCAAGTCGGCCCAGCGGGCAAGATAGCGCGGCGAGTTGGGATCGGTCCGGTCGATCAGGTCACGCGCCACGTCAACTGCCGAGACGGGCCGCGACCCGTCGGACCAGAGAAAGGAGTTGCGGACCCGGATCAAGAGCCGCCGCCCCAGCTCGGACGATTCGACGCCCGCGGCGAGCTGGTCGGCCCGCTTGCCGCGCCGGGCGTCCTCGTCGTCACTCGCGAGGATGGGCCGGTAGAGCAGCCGGCTGATCCTTTCGTCGCCCGGTGAGTGAACCCAGGGCCCCGGCGGCGCAGCGATGTCGGTCACCGCGATCTCGAGCGTCGGCAGGGCGGCGAAGGCCCGGGAATAGAGGGCGTCGATCCCCTCGAGCCGCGGCCAGATCCGCAGCGCAAGGGTGAGCTCATCAAGCCGCTCGGGCGCGGCGAACGACTCGCTCCGCTGCACGCGACCGGTCGCCTTGGCGATGAACCGGCTGCGCATGTCCTTGACGACCGTATGCTCGGGCGCCATGGCTTCGAGCTCGTGCAAGATGCGGCGGCCCTTGGCATAGAGCCCCAGATCGAGCGCCCGCTGGATCCGCTTGCCATAGGCGTCGCCCAGTAATTCTAGCAACCCGGGGTAGTCGCGCTTGCACCGAGCAACTCGCGCAAGAGCCGCAGCCCCCGCTCGCCGTCCCCGTCGATCAAGGCACGCGATCCTTCGCCGAAGAGCACGGAATTGACCCGATCGGCCAGCCCCTTCCACCCGGGGTTGCGCGTCTGTACGCGCAGGCAACATTCGAAGGCTCGCGAATAATCATGCGTTAGAACCAATCGATCGCATTCCAGGAGCAGCATGTCCTCGAAGTACTCGACCTTCTGAATCGACGGCCGTTTCACCTCGAAGTCGCGCTCCTCGCCGGCCGCCGCCTGCATCAGGTGGAGCTTGATTTTCTCGATCGTCGGATCGTCGTCCTCCTTCCCCTTGCGCGCTCCCAGGCGCGTCTTCTTGCCCGGAATGATGTTGCCTTCCTCGGGGATCACCGAATCCGCCTCGCGGGCCCGGCGCCGATCCTCGCGTAGCTTGACCGGGTCGTAGACCGGCAAGGGCCGCGGGCTGATGGGCTCAACCAAGAGGACCGTTGCATCGATCAAGGTGATTCGATCGAAGGGGACCGCGCGCAGCAGGTCGTTGGTCGTCGCCGCCGGGGCCTTCTCGGGCTCCTGTGCCTCGCGGCCGGGGGCCCTGCCCCATCCGCCCGGGACCAGGAGCAGGGCCAGGGCAATCTTGACGGCCGGCTGAGAAATGGGTCGGGTCATGCGAATCACCCACGTTCGTGCCATCATTGACCACCTTTGGCCGGCGGCTGCTGCGCGACAAGCCGGATCGTGCCTCTGCCGGCGGCCACGACCACGCGGTTGGCGAAGCTCCAGACCCCGCCCGCCGGCAAGATCGACAGCCGTTTGTCGTCGATCCGGCTGCCGTCGGCACGAGACCGAATGTGAAGCGTGCCGTCGCGGGTCAGGAACCCGATCGTTTGGGCCTCGACCAGCGGGGCCGCCGCGACCTGGGCGCCCAGGCTGATCGCCCAGAGCTTCTTGCCGTCGCGCCCGAAAGCAAGCACGCCTCCCGCCCGATCCATGACGAAGGCGATGTCGCCAAACCCCACGGGATGGCCGGACAGAGGCGCCCCGAGCGGCCAGGAACCGACAGGGCTCAAGTCGCGAGCCGCCAGCGCGCGTATCCGATGATCGGCGGTGGCGACGAACACCGCATCAGTCGTGGCCGCGGGGTCGGCGATGATCCGCTGGTCGAGCGTCCTCTCGGCTTCGGCCGATAGCCGCGGCACCGGCGTTGTCCGAAGCGCGATCCGCCGCACCCGGCCCACCTGGTCGGCGAGGACCAAACTCTCGCGATCCATCCGGGCCGGCGCCAGCCAGTCTCCCTGACGGTCGCGATCGAACTTGGGCACGAACGGCTCCGCCTTCGATTGGCCCGTGACCGGGTCAACGAGGTAGGCACGCGCGTCTCGGCCGGGCACGAAGATTCCGCCGGACCAGAACAACGGGTCGGCCGCCAGAGGAGCAGGCAGCGGGACCCTGCGCCAGCCTTCGGACCGGGCCGCGTCTTGCACCCAGATCGTCTCGGCGTGGCGGCCGGGGATCACCGCCGAGCCGGCCTTGCCGCCCGTTTCCAGCGACAGCCTCGTCCCGGACGGCAGTGTGAAATCGCCCGGCTTGGGCAGGCCGACGACCACAAACCCGCCTCGATCGATCTGGTCGGTCGAGATCGCCAGCTCGCGGCCGTCGCGGCCGATGGTCAGAAGCGCCTTCGAGTCGGCGGATACGCCCAGCGGGGTCGGCCAGGGAGCACCGACGATCGTCTTCCAGGCGAGAGCTCCGGTTTCGGCATCCAGTCCCAGGAGCGCGACCCCGCCCGTCGGCCGGTCCCGAAACGTCGCGACGACGATGTTTCCCGCCGCCTGGATCGGCTGAAGCGCAGGCCCCGGCGGCGCGAAACTCGACTTCGGCGTGATCGACTCCCGCTCCGGGTCAAGCGCGATGAGCCCAGGGTGCCCCGACGCGATCCAGAGCTCGCGCTCCGACCGAGCCAGCGCGAAGGCCGGTCCCGTCAACGTCGCATCGGCGGTCAGGCGGGCGACCGAGTGGAACGGCTCCTTGGTGGTGTAGTCGCCCACCGAAAAGGCCTGATATCCCCCCTTATCGCCGATAGCCCAGACGATTGACCCCGACGAGGCCGGGGTCTGCCAGGTCCAGCCGGAGATGGGGACCTCCTGGACGGTCCGCAGCCGCGCTCCATCCTGCTCGAGGACCAGGACGTGCCAGATACTCTCCGACAGGGAGTCGTTCTCGGGGATGATCAGGAACCGGGCGAGCCGGGCCGGAGCGCACGGAATCGAGCCATCGGCGTGGCCCAGGTATTCGACCGCCGCGCAGGCGAGTGGATCGCGCGCCAAGACGAACAGACAGTCTTGCCGTCCCAGAACGTAAAGGTGCTGACCCAGTTCGTCGTTGACCGGCGTTCGGGCCAGCGGCCGGCCGAGGTTGACGGTGGCCTCCAGCTCGCCCGACCGCAGCGACATCAAGAGAAGCTTGCCGCTGGGAAGCACCTGCGCAAGCTGATTGCCCAGAACCAGCGGCGGGTCCCTTACCGCCTCGCCCAGAGCCAGCCGCCACTTGAGGGCGCCGGTCTGGGCGTCGAGCTCCACCAGCTCGTTTGTCCGCGCGTCGCACACGACGGCCGTCGTCTCGCCCGGAATGGCCACCGGCCCAAAGGGCGCGGCCAGTCCGAGATAGACGTGCCAGAGCGGAGCACCGCTGGTTCCATCGAACGCATAGGCGAGCCCATCCGCCAGGGCATAGACGATCGCGGCGGGCGAGAGAGCCTTCGCCGGCGCATCCTGACGGGAACGGAAGACAACGCTGGTCGGCGGGCCGAGGGGATCGGGCGATGGCGTCGTCGCGGCCGGCCGGCGCGTCAAGTCAACGGAGACCGCCTTGCGAACCAGCTCGTTGGCCGAAGTCATCCGCTTCACCAGCGCGCGGTCGCGGGCCAGATCGGAATACTGGCCGACCAGATCGTCCCGGGCCTGGTACACACGGCTTGCCGAGCCCTCCTTCAGAGCGCTATCCATGGCATCGAGCGCGCGAGCGTAGATCTGCGCCTTTTGAACCGCCCGCGCGCCTCGCTCAACTTGGCCGGCAGCCGCGAGCGGGCGAGAAACGCGGGCGCCGATTCCTTGGCGACCTGGGCATGGAGCGGCACGACCGACTCCGCCTCGGCGAGCGACTTGGCATCGGCCGAATGCCGCGCGCGATCGGCCAGCCCTTCACCAATGCGGATCAAAAGCTCCGCCAGGTCGACCTGCTCATCGCGGAACTCGGGCAATTCGCCAACTTGCTCGACCATCGCGCGGGCCGCCTCGAGCGCGGAGCTCCAGGTCGATCCGTCGAGAGCGATGTACTGCCGCACGTCGGCAAACGCGCGCATCACCCGCGCCTTGTCGGCGCGCTCGTCGGTGGGATTGGCCTGCAAGAACGCGTCGAATTTGCGAATGGAATTGCGATAGTCGCCGTTATTGAAATCTTCCATGGCCGTCTTGAACGTTTGCGACGCCACCGTCGCGGCAATGATCGCCTTGAGCCAGAACCCCATCGCCACCAGGATGGCCAGCGCCGCGACCAAGCCCAAGACGAGCGGAGACGAGATGATTCGCTCGCGGCCCGGCGCGTTCTTCTGCGAATACGACCGGAGCCGGGCCCACCAGAGTCGCAAGGCGGGGGGCACGGCGAGTTTCGGCTTGGGGGCCGGCGCGGCGCTTGACCGGCGCCGGGGCCGGAGCGGTCGGCCGCATGGTGGATCGCCGCAAGACCTCCGGCGGCTTCGCGTCGTCGTCGAGCAATGGCCTGCGCTTGCCGCCGGGAGAGTCCTCCTTCAATGCGTCGAGCCAATCGTCGCGCTCCAGTAACGACTCGCTCGTCGGTCCCATGTGAAGGTGGGTGGGCGGGCGACCGTGCCGGCCCGGTCCGGCAACCCCCGCATTCGGATCGAGCGGGACGACCGGCGCGGCCAGGACCTGCGTCCGGCCCTCTTCACCTCGGCGGCGTGCGCCCGGGCCTGCGTCCTCTTCTTCGGCAACCTTCAAGAGAAACATCCGGCACGCCCCCACCGCGATTTCGTCGCCCTGATGGATCGTGCTGCTCGTCATCTTCTGGCCGTTGACGAGCACGTACTCGGCGTCCGGGGACGCCTCGACCTTGAATCGCTTTCGCCTCCAGCGGACCCGCCCGTGAACCGGCCGGATTCCCGCCCCCTCGAGTACGACGTCGCATGTCGCACTCGTTCCGAACAGGACGGGATGATCGCGCGTCAGCTCGACGAACTGAACGCGCCCCTGCCCATCGTGAACTTCGAGAGTGGCCATATCGCTTACCGCAATGTCTCCTGGGCGACGACCTCGAAGTCGTACGAGCCCGCTTTTGGCACCACGCGGAACCGGGTCACCCGGATCTCAGCCGGGCTTCTGCCCTTAAAACGTACCTCGAGCTCGGCCAGTCGTGTCTCCGCTTCGGGCGGGTAAAACTGGAGGACGACCCCTTCGCCGACCTCGATCCCGGCCTTTTGCAAGAGCGCGATGTCGGACGACTTGCGGCCGCGCCCCTGCCAGAGGAAATAGAGGCGATGGTCACTGCGGCCCACCCCGAAACGGGTATCCGGCTTGGCGCTCGAGAAGTTCCAGGCGTAATGGAGCTGATTCTGATCGACGACGACGGCAAGCTGCACGCGCAGGGCGTCGAGCTGGCGGGCGTACTCCTCGGCCGTTTGTCCGGGATCGTAGATGATGCTCCAGCGCTGCTCTCGCGCCACGCCGCCGTCGCCGGGCCCGAAGCCGAATCCCGGGCCGCCGGTACCCAGTTTCGATGCGCGCTTGCCGCTGGCGACCGCGCCTCCGCTGGGCATGACAGGCCCGATATCGACTTCGGCCAGGTTCTGGCCGGATTCGACCACGGTTTCGAGCATGGCGCCGGGAAGCTGCTGAACCGACGGCTGCTCGAATTCACCGGCGGGCACCTCGTTATTCGAGGCCATCGCCGCGGCATCGGCTCCGGCGATGTCGATCTTCTCGGTCGAGCCGGGCGTTCCCTCCGGGGTGCCGCCGCCGCCGCCATAGACGTCGATGATCTGCAAGGGAGCCGTTACCCGCGAAGCGTAAGCCTGATTGGTAATGTAAATGAGCCCCAGCCAGCCGACCACCAGGATGGCCGAGAGAACGACCGCCATCAGGAACGACGACACCCGGTCAAACTTGGATTCGCCCAGTACCTTGGGCTCGAGCTCGTCTTGGTCTGTGTCCTTGGCGGCCTTGGGGCCGGATTGCGCCGCCAGGGCCGATGCGATTGGCTCCATGGTGATCACCCTTTCGACTTGGCCTGATTCGCCGCCGCGGGCGCCGGCGCGGGCGACGTGGAATCGTCATCCTGGCCTTCCAGGTCGAGTGGCTTGATGGCGTTATACCACTCGCGCCACCTGGCCGCGGCGGCCCGGCGCTCTTCCGGGGTCGAGCCGGCTTCCGGGCCCAGTCCGTCGATTTTGCGGCTCAAGAGCTGGAGCCCCAGCTTGGCGGCGGTCATGACTTCGTCGTCCGGGTCAAGCAGCGATTCGATCAGCGTCGGGGCCACGTCGAGATCTCCGGTGTGCGCGAGCGCCCACAGAGCCACGCGCCGCACTCCGGGGTCGCGGTCGCCGAGCATCTTGCGAAACCGGGCCTTGAACGGCCGCAGGACCTCCGGGCCTTCCTGGTAGTAGCGCTCGACCAAGCCCGCAACCGCCGCGTCTCCCTGGTTGGCCCGTGGGTCCTCGAGCACCGCCAGCATCCCCTCGACCGCCCCGTTCATCGGGCGGTTGACGACCCGTCCGCCGGCCACGGTCATCGCCGTCAAATCCCCCTTCAGCTCGCGCCCGCCCAGGAGCGTCCCGGCGCCGAGCTTCTTGACGATCACCCGCTGGAGCGTCTTCTTGGTCGACTTGGTCAGGAACAAGATCGCCCAGACCGTGTTATCGACGTTGCCGAACCCCCCGGTCCAGGAGCCGTCGCCCTGCTGGGTGGAATTGATGAACGTGCGGCCCTTTTCGTACCAGTCAACCCGGCCGAGTTTTTCACGATCCGCCAGCGCCCCGATCCGCTCGATCCCGTAAAGCATGTAATAAGGAGTCTGGCCGACGATCGCCAGATTCGTCGGAGCGAAATTCCCCGAGATCCAGCCGATTCCCCGCCGGACGGCCGCGTCGAACTGTGCGTTCGTGGTCGTCGGGTGATACTCGGCGAAGGTCGTTTCGGCCACGAGCGATTTCAGGAGGCTGCTCGTGCCCCGGCGATTGCCGCGGTACTTTTCAAGCTGGCGCTGACAGATGAGCAAGCTGCCCACGCCGGCCGCGGTCATCGACAGCGTCTCGGGACTGCCTTCGTCGCGGTGATAGCACCAGCTTCCGGCCGCGCTCTGCACCGACATGTACCAGCTTGCGGCGCGGTCCCAGACCGACGGAGGCACGTCGACGCCGGCATTCTCCGCCTCCCACAGGCCGAGAACCGCGTACTGCGAGATCGACGCATCGCCGTGATCGCGCGGCACATAGTCCCACGAGCCGTTGGCCTTCTGCTTGCGCAAGAGATAATCGGCGATCAGCTTGATCGAGACGCGGTTGGTATCGGCGTCCAGGTTGGCCAGAACCATCGCGCAGACGCCCGCCTCGTAGATATCGTGGCCGCCCTGCATCTCGGGCTCGTAGGTGCTCGTGGTCAAGCGGGCCTGGATCTTTGCCACGCAAGCCATCAGGTCCGGATCATTCGCGGGCAGCTCGGCCTTGATCATCCCCAGCGCGACCATCGCCGAATCGCCCGTGGGCTGGCTGCGATGATGGGTGCGCAGGTACTGAATACCCGACAGCACCGCGCGTTCCTGCTGGGCCACCGCCGGGCAGGCCGTCGAAAGGACGAAGCCGACGACAAGAACCACCGGTCGTGCGAGCCACCCGGCACAACGTTTCATGATGCTGCGTCCCGCCCGAAGCTGGTCTTCAAAGTCGATACAATGCTATTTTATCCAAGCGCCCGGCGGTTGCGAAGGGTCCAAGACGCGATTTGTTCTCTGGACTGGCCGCCCGGCCTCCGAACCGCCCCGGCCGCCGCCGTTCGTCCGGGTTTTTTGGCGTCATTTGCTTCATCGCGTCACCACGGAGCAGGCGACCGGTTACGACGACGGTTTTCGAAGGATTTGCGTCAACTTATGCGTCACAGCAGTTCGTCGTGAGTTTCACGATGGAGCCGGCCGAGTCGCAGAGCGCAAAAGCGTGCTTTTCGGGGCCGCATGCACGCCAATTGGGGCCGAATCGGCGCCAATTGGCCCCCTCGTGGGAAAGCTCGCAAAAAAAACCGGCCAAAATCGTAAATGGATTGTGGATTTGAGTTCAATGGATTGTGGATTTGAGTTCGCGAAGCCGAATCTCAAATCCCCATTCAAGAAGCCCGTTGAGGAGGCGGGCCGCAGCATTATCTTAGGGAAACGGTTCGATGGGAGGAAGGTGACCGGGGGGTCAGCGGTCAGGGGCAACGGGGGTTGGGATGGATGCGGGGCGCACTGGGTGGTGTGGGAGCGAGTGCCTCGCCCAGGAATCGAAGGCCGCACTGAGGTGGAATGATGGTCCAGGTGCTGCGTAACCGAGCAAGGCGCGCGGCGTCAGCGGACCTCGGCGTGGCGAAGTAGGTTGGCGGGCTTCTCGTGGCTGAGGTCGGTTGATCATCGGTTAGCTCGTGTCGAAGTAGGCGAGGAGGGCGGGTGGCCGCAACATGAGCACGCGCATCGGCCCCCCGCATTCGGCGCAGCGGATCCGCGGTTCGTCGGGCGCCTGTTGGGGCAGGTTGGCCAGCAATACGTAGATAGACCCGTAATACGAAGTGACCAGCCAACGCACGGCCTCGATCGAGTGTCGGCTGTTAGGGCTCAGGAAGCCGTAGTGCCGCACCTTTTGAAAGCGGCTGGGTAACACGTGCTGCAGAAATCGGCGGATGAACTCGAACGCACCAACGGTCATCTTCCGGTGGTGGTTTGAGCCGCTGCGGCGATACGCGAACGTCACCTGGCCGTCGTCGCACGAGACGATCCGCCGATCGCTGATGGCGACGCGAAAGACGTATGGGGCCAGGTACTTCAGCGATGCTCGACCATCGCCGACCGCCTTCGAATGGACCACCCAGCGTTGCCGCCATACGGCCGGATCGACCTGCCCCAGCAGGCCGGCGCGGTCAAGGGCGTCGCGCAGCTTGGCCCGAAAGAGAATTGACAGGGCTTTTACGGGCACGAAGAAATCAGCGCGCGATGGTAGCCATCGGCTGCCGTCTTCATTGATCCCACCGCCCGGGACAACGTAGTGGACGTGGGGATGATACTGGAGCGTGCGGCCCCAAGTGTGCAGCACGCCGAAGAAACCGCAGTTCGTGGTGCCGATGTGTTTGGGGTTCGTCGCCAGGGTTTTGATCGCGGCGCTGGAAGCCTCAAAGAGCGCGGCGTAGGCGACCCGCTGGTGACTTCGCACCAGATCGCGCAGCCCGGCCGGGACCGTGAAGGTTAGCAGGAAGTAAGGACACGGCAGCAGGCGGCCGGTTTGGTTCTCGAGCCAGGCCTTGGTCTTGTCCTGCTGACAACTCGGGCAATGCCGGTTGCCGCAGGAGCGTCCCATGGCGTGCGTCGTCCCGCAGGACTGACACACGTAGACCACAGTGCCCAGCTCCCCCGTGCGGCAGGCGGTGATCGCGTGCAGCACCTTCCTGTGCTCTGCGCACATCTTCGCGCCAAACCGCTGGAGGTATTCCTCGCCGTACCGCCGCAACACGTCGGCGACAGTCGGCATCGGACTACTCCGCCATCAAGCCCTCGATCACGGCGCGCGCTTTTTCATGACCCAAGGCCGTCACGTGGAGATAAATCATCGTGGTCCGTAGCGAGCTGTGACCCAGGTACTGCTGGATCAACCGCAGGTTGAGACCGGCTTCGAGCAAGTGGGTGGCGTAACTGTGCCTCAAGGTGTGAATCGTAATCGCCTTGCGGAACTTCAGCTCCTTGACCACCTGGCGCATCGCCGCTTGGAAGTTGGCTGGCTCCATGGGGCGGGCGGCCGGGACGACGGGGGACGAGTCGCTCTTGTGAGCCGGAAAGAGCCAACGCGGATCACGGTGGGTCACCCAGTGCTTACGAAGCAGGGTCAAGGTGCGCCCAGGCAAGGGAACGTAGCGGTCCTTGGCCCCCTTCCCCAGATGCACATGGACGAGCATCCGTTGGCTGTCGATGTCGCCGACCTGCAAGTGCAAGGCTTCGTCCACCCGCAGGCCTAGCGAATAGACAGTCCAAAAGAAAATCTGGATGTACGGTCTGTGGACGGCGTCGATGAGTTGGTGCACCTCGTTGATGGTCAAGACATCGGGGAGGGTCTTGGTCTTGGGGATGCGGAGCTTCTGGAGGGTCTTCCAGTCGCGTGGCACGGTGTGAGCGTAGAAGAACTTGATGGCACTGGCGGCAACCTGCAGCGAGGTGGAAGCCAGCTGTTTCTCGTTCTTGAGGTAGAGTATGTAGTCTCGGACTTCCTGCTCGGTGAGCTGATCGGGAGCTCGGTGGTAGTGCGCGGCCAGTTGCCGGACCGCGCCGACGTAAACTTTTTGGGTGCCAACAGCCAGGCCTGCCAATTGCAGGTCCTGGTACATACGTTTGCGCAGCAGACTGATCATGAGTGGCTCCTTTCCAAACGGGGAAGAAAGACCGTCTGAAAACCACTCTGCATCCAATCGGGCTTCGAATCAGTCCACGGCCGGTTCTAAAGCTGCGAGAGGACCATAGGCCGGCTCGGCATCATGCCGAGCTAAGGAAAGCGCTCCGCCGCGCACGCGGCTTCCTTGAATGGCGCTTTTTCAAGGGTCTAGAGCGCCATTTCGCCGTGCCCAGGACCGACGGTGCTAGATCGCAACGAGCTACTCTGCCAGACTTTACGTCTGTGGCGTCGGGTTGCATCGAGCCGGCTGCGGCGCCAGAAACTGGCGGTCGAGCGCCATTTTTCACCGGTGTAGGTCAGGCTTTCCAGCCTGACATCCGAAGAGTCAGGCTGGAAAGCCTGACCAACACTGACTTTGGGTGAGCGATCACCTCGGGGCCCGGAACATGCGCGATTGCTGGATTTTGCTGAAGGCGACGCTCATGCCATGCGCGCCAGGTTGGGGGGCTATGCGGCGCAGCTCGTTAGTCGGCCACCCGCGGCAGCTCGGGCCACTTCACGCGGCGTGCTGCCCTCCCCTGGCCGCGCCACCCCGCTTGTCAAGTCGCGAACGAGCGCCCGAATTTGCCGTAACTTGAATCGGATCTTGTGCTTCCACGATGCTCATGGACTCATCGAAATTGGCTTCGTTCGGCGCATTTTCGCCGCCTCGTCTCGCAGACGTCGCGACGCTCAGGAGCGAGGCGATCGGCCGATCTCGTGGTAGGGGCATCTTTGTGAGAATCGTTGCAGCTTGCCATTTGGTTTGGTCCGCGGAGATTGCGAATCAGAGTTCCTGAATACTTGTTGGTCAAGAACTCCCTGAGCCGAAAATGGGAAAAAATGGGACTGGTTGGGACGTTTTCGAAGGGTTCCAGTCCCATCTCGCGATGTACGGCGACAAAACGCCTCGGGGATCGGCGGCGCACTGGGTGCTCGTCGGAAGCTGCTGATCTATTGGCTCTTGTGTCGTGGAATTCAGCCGATTCCGGGCGTCCCCGAGCCCCGCGAAACGGGCGATCGACTCGCCTCGTGGCGTCCGATGATCGATCGCGATGTCCCACGTTCCAGCACCGGAGAATTGCTACGTTGCGGCACCGGGTGGCTGGGCGACCTCGAGTGGGTTGCGCGCCTACTTACACCTATACAGCTACTTTACCCGCGCAATGTGAAGCTGTCAAATCGCGCGGCGCACGATTCGCCGTAAGTCTTTGGCTTGATAGCGGAAGAAAATTCAATGGGTTGCGGCGACACTTCACACTGCGCTGGTGGGAGATCGATCGGGCCGACCCTGCCGTCCGATCGAACCCAGACACGACATGGTACGGGTTCCGCCGCTCGATCGGCTGGAGGGCTGGTCGGCACTACGGTCGCGTTCGGGCTCGGTAGACGGACCGCTTTTTCCTGCGAGCTGGACGCGGCCCAGGACCGCCTGCTTGGTGCGAAGCTGCTCCAAGCGCTGGCGGCACTGGACGCAGGCCTCGACGTCCTCGATGGTCGCGCTACGGGCTGGCTCGCCGCCGGCGATTGCCAGCAACTCGGCCATCTTGTCGCACGACGTCCGCAACGTTTCCCCGCTCATCGTAGACCAAGCTCGTCACGGCGTAGTAATAACCGCGAGGATCGTGCGATTCACCAGCGTCGTCGAGATCGCGCGGCGGCGACTCGGTGATCATGTTGGAATTCCTCTCGGGTCAGCCGAAATCGAAGTGGGCAGGAAACTTGAAACTTGGTCTGACCCCCTGGATGGTAGGAACGGCTTGCCGTTTTCGGCATTACGGTCGTCTGCCGCTCTGGATGTCCGGTGGAAAGAGCCGCTGCGTTCGCGACGGGAGTCCCGGTTTCAATAGAGACGGTTTCTGATGCCCTGGTCCATTCGAGTTGATGTCTACTCCCTCCATGATGATGTAACCCTTGTTGGGCTGAGGCGCCAGGGAGGGGCGAATCCGGGCGGATTCCGTGAGGAAGAGGATTGCTCCGCCAACCAGAATTGCTGTTCCTGCCGCAACTCCTATGAGACACAGGATTGTGGAACGCAATCGGGCAAGTTGCATGGCTGGTCCCTCATGCGCGACTGTAAAGCCTGATTTCTGGATCACCCTTTGCGCCTAGCTTCGCTGTTGGAGGCCCGCGTGCAAAGGGTCGTTAATAGTTCAAACGATGCGCCGTGTCAACGAAATGACCTGGTATAGGCGTACAAGCGATTGATGTAGTCCTCCGCCTTGCCGTACTTCCGACAGAATGCTTGAATCTCCGCCAGGTATTTGAATCCCACGCTGTCAGCCGCAGTCTGGAGGAGCTCTTGTAGACCCGCTTCCAGCTCCTCCAAAGGGAATGGGACCGATCCGGAGTTGTGAAGTGAGATACCCAGCAACTCATAGTGGTCGGCTATAAGACCGGCAAAAACGCTCGCGAGCAGCCCCTGCTCGCTGCGGGCTATGATCGCGTAAGCGGTGCATGGGGTGTCTGGCTTGAATGAAACGAACAGCAGGCGGGACCTCAGCGAGCAAATTCGGGATATGATCGGGAACCGGCGTCGCTCCTGAGCCCTCGCTCCAGTCACCAACCCGCGGCAACACCAAAGCCAGGTCATGGGTGCCCCAGGCGGTTGCTGATCCCGCCACTCGGCGAGCGGTGGGCCAAGATCGTCACATCGCCAATAGAAGAGGGGATGAGGCGGATCGAACATGGCCAAACGAACGATGGGCGGCGAGAGCCCGAGTCGCTGAAGCTCTTCGCGTCGTTGCTGAGTTCGATATCTCGGGAGCGGCGGGAGGTCCAGCATGGCCGACTCGGAGTGTCAATCCGATCGTCTCGCTTACTCGTTTCGCGTTTCGGCCCTATAGAGCCCCAATGTGTCCACACCAGTTATGGTTCACCGCTTCCGCTTTTCGTGGCGGCGTTTCCACTTTGCGAGGCGTTCTGCCGCGGTACGAGGTTGGGGCGGCTTCGCGATCTCAACGCGGATTTTCTCGTTCGAACGTTTTAGCGGCAATCGACTGGTGGCTCGGATCGGGAACACTCCGGGATCGTTAAGGGGAACCGGAAGGTCCTCCTCACCTTGAAGGAACCATTTCTCATTCATCGCCGCCCAACCTTGCGAGGGTGTATCGAAGCGCAAGGCCCAGGTCTTGGCGCTTGGTGGCTCGGGATAAACATAAACAACCCACGCTTCGCCACACAAGACTTCGAGGAGTGCGGGCAATTTCCGACCATCGGCGAGTATCGCGTCGGCAGCGGTGCAACTGATCTCGTCGTCGATCGTACTCTGATTGTCCGCTGGCCTCAGCGTGGACTCATCCTGACCCGGCATGCCTTCTTCGTCATACGCGTTTTGCCAGTTCGGAAAACGGTCCAGCAGGCTTGGCGGGGGGCTTTCGCCAGTGAATCGGAAACGTTCCGCCATAAGCAACTCCTGAGTCTTGGCCCCTTGTGGGCGAACGAATGGACTTGCTGACTCTGGACCCAAATGGTGGGGAAGGTGACGATCTCCCAGGGCACGGCCCGTGCCACGGCCAGGTTTACGGCGGCCAGCGCGATGAGCGTCATCACCTGTCCGATCGTGACCCGCACGTGGGGCAGCCTCATGACCGCGACCCCAAAGGGTCAGAGTGGAACCTCTCGTCTCTAGATCACCACTTGCATGCTAGGGACAAGCAGGCCGAAAACGATTAGGTAGTCGCGTGGTGGAAACTCGATTTGCACGTTGCACCATCACTCTCCGTTTAAGGGAACGACGCGCCCGTCTGGAAATGCGAACCGCTTCTCGACAGTTAGTTGCGGTCCGACCCTGGTGGGTTCACCTGTAAAGGCTGGTTACTAGATCACCGCTTACACATTGTCGAGGAGGGTTGGCCCGAGTGTAAACTCTCAAAAATGAACCCAGTTTACGCGCCACCCTACTCGCCACGGCGGCCTGACCACTGCTCATAACGCTTCTCCGCAAGCCGGCGAAGTCGGTCCATGTCCGGCGCCACGTCCCGCATCCGGAAGATTGTCTCGGACACCTGGATGCGCGTCTCTTCGGTGCCCAGGATGTCATCAAGGGCACGGGCTGCGCACGACGCAGCCGAGTGGCCGTGCATGTCCAGCTCATGGTCGGAATCGACTGCCGCGAGCAGGGCCGGGATGGCGGCCGGGCTGCCGATACCGCCCAGGGCGTATGCGGCGTTCCCCCGGACCTGGGCATCCGGTTCGCCTCGCAGGACCCGGATGAGGGCGGCGACGGCTCGCTCGTCGCCGAAGTCGTGCAGGCAGCCACAGGCGTGCAAGCGGACTGTGACATCGGGGTCCCCGAGCAGGGGCAACACCATGTCGATCGCCCGTCGGGCGTCCACCCACAGCACGGCCTCACAGGCGGTGCAGCGGACCTCTGGGTCGGGGTCGTCCAGCATCGGGATGAGGAGGGGAAAGAGGCGGTCGGCACCGGTGGCCCGGAGTTGAGCTACGGCCCAGTCCCGCGCCTCACGGTCCCGGTAGCCGGGTCCGCCGAGCAATGCGAGCCAACCATTCAACTGGCTCGCGTCGTCGCCCTGCGCCGTCACCATGCGTCGCCTCACTCCACGGAGCCTGTCCGGGTCAACTATTATTCACCGCTTGCGCCCGAAGGAATTCATCTCGGATCAGGCGGATCGGGCTCGACGGGGAGCCAGGGGTAGCGGGCCGCCCGCTCGTACCTGCGAGCCATCGATTCGTGCCATTCAAGAAGACGCCAGACCTTGTCTTCCATCCCGACCGGCTTGATCCGGGGGAGATGCTTCGGAACCTCGGCCCGATGCCGCACCGCGATCCACCGAAAGCGCTCATGCCGCTCGAACATCCCGAGCGCGCCGCCCACGACCACCACCGCGACCATCCACCGCCGCGTCGTCATCCGGGGCAATCGCATGGCCTGGGCCTCAGCGATACGGAGTGGCAAGGGTGGATACTAGTTCACCCGTTACACCGCCGAGTTGACGTAAGTCCAAACGCCAGTTCTCGGATTTCGTTGATGCGACGGGGATACTCACCCTTTACATATCGGACGGTCTTTTCGACCGGGGTTTTGATTGCCAGATGTTCACAAGCCCGACAATGCTCACCCTCGAAGATACCACGACTAATGCAACGACGCACCGTGTAAACGATGAGCGGCCCTGGCGGCGAGACCAGCGCAAGGCGCTTGCCCGCTCAGTGTGACCGGTCGATGTCTTCGAGCTCGATCTCGTTACCCAATATCGGAAGGTCGCCTTGGGGCTGGATTACCTTGCCGGTGAGTTGCTCGAAAGTCTCGATGTCCGACCGGAGCTGATAGTCGTCGTCGATGACGTCCCGGCGATCGTCCTCGTCATCGGGCAGAAGAGTGTTGATGATCGTCTCGGCGATGTCCGCCACTTCGGCCAGCTTTCTGGCTGGTGCTGGGTCCATGGCCAGCGAGCGCCGAGCCCGCTCCTCTAAGCGAGCCCAAGCCTTGCGAAGGGCATCCGCGTTTAACTCTTCGGCGCTAGGCGCACCGCTCCGCTTGGGGAAGTAATCGCCCTGGTGGTACCAAGGGTTCCTGGCGGGCTCCAAAACCTCAGTGTGGACGACTAACTGGTCGCCCAGGTCCCGGATAACGATCCGGTACGGCAGCAGGCCCGGTTCGTGCACCACCGGCGATGCGGCCACGATCCTTGGTTGCTCAGTGTTCTGGTTCTTCATGTCTTTCTCCGGACTTGTCGGGGAAGCGGGCCGTCCGTGGCCCTGGTGAACGTTCAGAAGTAACCTTGAGCGAGTGCCTGCTCGGTCGTGACCTCGGCGTTCTTCCACACGTCGAGCAGGAGCTGCCTCACAGTCGCCGGCTCCTCGACCCAGACATCCCACGCGGCGCACTCCTCGGGCGAGTCGGCTTTGAGCACGTGCTCCTCGCGCTCTTCAGTCATGTTCTCGGGCAGCAGGCCGCCTCGGGTGGTGCTAAGTGGTCCGTTTCACAAATAACGTCGTGGTTGTCGCGTTCCTTTTTCCTACGCAGCAGAAGCTGTTAAAAAGTGCGGCGCCGCACGTTTTAGCCAGTCCAGCATGTCCTGTCGAGTGAACTTCCACATAAAGGGACGCGGCGTGCGGTTGCTCAATTCCTCGTACAACGCCAAACGCACGCGAACCGCTTGCAACGTCGCGAAATCGTTCGGTGTCAGCACCTTCCTTTGAATGATCGAAAAGTAGATCTCCACCTGATTCAGCCAACTTGCATGGATCGGCGTATGCACCAGGATGATTCGCTTGTCATGGCGACGCATACGCTCCACCGACGCCTGGCCGCGATGTGACGAGCCGTTGTCCACGATGAAGAATAAACGCATCGCCTCCTCGTAGACCTCTTGCTCCAACACCTGATCCACCAGCAAACCAAACGGCTTGATCCCCGTCTTCTTCTCGCATCGGCCCAGCACAATGCCACGATGCACATCCCACGCCGCCAAATACTGCAACGCGCCGTTCCGGTCGTACTCCGCTTCGATGCGCCGGGTCTGCTTGGGCTTGGGCGGTGTTTCCTCATGACAACGCCCGCGCGCCTGGATGCTCGTCTTTTCATCCATGCTCAGCACATAATCCTTCGGCCCCAACGGCTGGCCTTCCCAATTGCCCACATACAAATCGAGAATCGGCCCGGCCTTCTCGGCGAACCGCGGATCCTTCGCAAAAAGCCAATGCTCATACTGCCAGGGCTTGATGGCCGCCTCATGCAGCATCCGCCACACAGTACTTCGGCTGATCTTTTTGCCCAACGTTGTTTGCGCCCGTCGCACCAGATCGGCAAGCGACTGCCTGCTCAGAGGTTCTTCGGTTTCGGCGATCACTTCACACGCCAGGGCATGTATCAACGCTTGATCCAGAGGGGGAAAAAGCGGGCTTGCGTCCACGCCCAGGCAGATCCTCGACGGAAAAATCGCCGTTGGCCCAGCGACTTCGCCAACGTTGTACCTGGCGAGGTGAAAGGCCGACGGCCTCAGCAGCGTCCTCGTTTCGCAGGCTAGGCTGCTCATGAAAGAGCAACACAAGGCGATAACGCTGAACGATCTGTACCGCAACGGTACGCCTTCGAACGGTGTCGAGTGCGTCTTGCAGGAAATCGTCCGGGAAAGTACAACGAGCGGGCACCGAACCTGGCATAGCGGCTTCCTTTCCTTGCCGGGCTTTTTTTCCGGGATTCACCTCCTTATACCAAGAGTCTATCCCAACCACGACGTTATTTGTGAAACGGACCACTAAGTTGGGACTTCCGAATCACCGTGGTGTAGTGCTGGTCCTCACGCCGCGGTGGGTCATTCCGCCAGCACTTGGCCAGCGCAATCCCCTCGCCATTCGCGTACTGAGCGCAAACGTGGGCACCGCCATACTGAGCGGCGGGATTGCCCACCGACAGCCAAACGACCTGGTGCTCAGAGTCGTAGTCGCGGATGACCACGTAGACGCTGTTGCGGTACGTGCTTTTCTTGGGAGCACACCACCGCCCGGCCTTGTTGGTCGTCCTGACGGTCCTATAGCCCTTGCCAGATGCACGCTCGACCTGGAGCCTGCACTTACCACGCTCCCGGCGCCCGATGGGGTAGTCATCGATCGTAGCATCGCGGCAGAGGTCGTTGCGCTGGACCAGGTCCCGCACGTTGGCAAACGTCTCGCGGATATGGTCGTGAGTCGGGATCTTCGTTTCCATGCGTTCTTCCTTTCTCGAAGGGGCAACCGGAAAAGTCAGGGAACAAAAAAACCCAGCGGATGCTGGGATACGGGGTCGGAACGCTTCGGTTACTCGACTGCGCAGAATCAGTCATCGTGCCTGGCGACAAGGTGACCGTAGCGCTTGCGCATCTCCGGCGTCTCAAGCGAGTAGAAACGCCGTCGATGGCTGAGCCAGTTGCGGACGTAGGCACAGTCGCGTCGCAACCGAATCTGATAGTCCGGGTCCAGCTTGCGCCGGCCCGAGTCGGGGATGCCGGCCTTGCGGTTGATCGCCATGTTGACGATGTACGCGAGCCAGCGCCGTGTTTCGTCGCGGTCCATGGTCTGCCCCAGCACCGAAAGGCTGGGACATGCAGTGCAGCATTGATTTCGGTCATCCGACTCGGCAAACTGCGTGGATCAGTGAAGAGAGTGCTTTGGAATCGGCTAATTCGCTCGATGATAACCCTGGGAGACCGCATCGTGACCATCGCACGAGCGCATCTGATAGAACCCTCAGTCACACGCTGGTACCACTGCGTCACCCGTTGCGTGCGGCGGGCATTCTTGCTCGGATGAAATGCCTGAAGGAACCACTCTCACGACTGGCGAACCGCGAGGAAAAGGTCCGGGGAGCATTTTTGAAGGGCGGTTCATACTGCCTCCATTCTCCTTGTTTGACGATGACGATTGGGAAGAATACTGACGGTTTGGCGCTGGCACGAAGCAGTGTCGGCTTGGTGCAATCGTTGGCGGCGTAGATGCTGCCAGGCGCTATGCCAGTTTATCGGCCGCTCGGGGTTCAGACTCGCTCCCGATCGATTTCTGGGGGATAGTGGCGACCTCGGCAGCTCAACGCGGCACGGCGTTCGAGCTGTTTCAATTCTTGTTCGTCGGCGTGAAGAATCCACGTCCCGCCAAACGGCCGCGCGATTGCCCGCACCCAGCCGCACCGTACCCAGTCTTTGAGCTTCTTCACCGGGATCTTCAGTCGTGCAGCCAGTGCGTCCGCCGACCATTCCGGTCGTTTGAGACTGATTGTGTCTCTCCCGCGGACACGGGCATTGCGCCCCCACAGATATCGAACCACGTCGGCCGTGAATGCGCCACGTTGTTTGGGCGTCTGGAACCCCTCGGCGTTGAGCTGCGCCGCGATTTTGGGTGACCGCCAACCGGCCCCGCGCAGCTCGGCGACTCGATCGCACAAGCGGTCAAAATCGTCGAGTTGTTTATAGGCCAAGGCGGGACGCCGGAGATCGTGGCGGCTCTCGAAGCCGCCTGCCCATTGAATCAACACGTCAACCTTCTGCCCCGTTCGGCTCGCGGCAATCGCCACGCGCTCGATCAGGCAACGCACGATCTCCTGCCTCTGACGTGCGGTCGTTTCCGGCGCGTCCCACAGCGCGGGGATGTCGCGGCTCAACTCTTGCAATGAGAGGCGTTCGGTGGCAGTCAGCTCGATCGGCTTCTCGCGCTGAAACTTCTCGAGGGTGTCGGCCGCGGCGCGCCGTTGCCGCAGTGCGGCCTCCCAACGTGCTTCCAGGGTTCGGGCCACCAGCCGATTCTCTGGCTCGACCGCGTGGTATTGGCGCTCAGCGCGGTTGGCTTCATACGTTGCGCGTTCCAAATTCTGTCGCAGTTGCAGAGCTTGCTGCTGCCGCTCTCGGCTCGTGTGCTCGATGGCACTCAAGCTCAGTTCGATGCCCGCCGGCGAAAGCGCTTGCAAGAGCTGCTGCGCCACCAGATCGTCGACTGTCCGGGCGGGTAGCCCGCTGCACACATCGTCGGTTGGGGCGAACCGCGCGGCTCGCGAGCAGCAGTAGCGGCCGAGCGGCATCGATTGATAACTGACATACATCTTGCGGCCGCAACGGCCACAGTATACGAGGCCGGCCAAGAGCGCGGAACCGCCACCGGGTGCGCCTTTGGTCGTCGGGCGCCTCCGGTTTTGGTGCAATTGTCGCTGGTTGGCCAGATACTGGTCCCAAGTGATGTAGGCGGGCGCGCGGTCGTGCAAGAGGACGGTCCATTCCGCCGACGCGCGGTGCCGGCGGCGGCGGCGTGTTATCCCACCGGCGGGATCGACGTGGGTCTGAGTCTGGCGGCGTCCCCACGAGTAGGCGCCGGCATAGAGCGGATGGTGCAGCGCCGTTTGCACGATCGTCGCCGTGGCGACGCGCCAACTGAGCAGGCCGCTGCCGTCGCGCAGTGGCAGTTTCACGTCGTCTCGTCGCAACTCCCGCACCACAGCGTAAGCGCTGCCGACTCTCTGGAACGCGTCGAACAGCCGTCGCACCGTGCCGCGCACTTGTTCGTCGGGATCGAGCGCGACAGTGCCGTCTGGCTGGAGCACATAGCCCCAGGGCACGGAGTGAAACAACTCGCCGCGCTGGGCCTTGTTTCTCCGACCGCGTTCCAGCCGTACCTTCATGATATGGATCTCCATCTCACTCATGATGCCTTTCATGCCCAGAATCAAGCGATCGTTGATGTCACTCGGATCGTAGACGCCGTCCTCGTCGGCCAAGAGCACGTCGCAGACGGCACAGAGATCGAAGAGGTTGTGCCAGTCGCGGCTGTTGCGCGCCAGGCGGCTGATCTCTAGGGCCAGCACCAAACCCACGCGGTTCTGCGCGATGTCGGCGAGCAACCGTTGAAACCCGAGCCGGTTTTCCGAGCCGCTTCCGCTGAGGCCCAAGTCTTCGTCAATCACCAGAATGCTCGGCGCGGGCCAACCCAATGCCGCAGCACGCTGTCGCAACGCGTACTGGCGCGCCAGCGATTCGCCGTGTTCGATGACCTGGTGCGGAGTGGACTGCCGCACGTATACGGCGGCTTGACGTTCCAAGTGGCATGGCCTCGCTTTCGACGAGCACCATCCGCCATTGCTGGGCAGCGCCCCGGACGTGCTGGAGTTTGTCACGGTCAACGCCGTGCCCGCGCTGGGAGCATCGTGGGCGGGAACAGGGAGCCGTTCACTGGCGATCATCGCGCACCTCCTTTCGCTCGAGGTGATGGGCGACGATCTGCGCCAGGCAGCGCAGCGTCTTGCGCCGGGCGCTCCCCGGCAACACTGCCCAAAGACGTGTCAGCTCGGCCCGTTTCGCCAACAAAATGCGCGGGGGGGACGCTGGCTGGGTTGTCGATGAACACGACTCTCCTCCCTGATTGAGCTCTTCCTGACGCTGCCGTCGCCACACGGCGAGTTTCTGCAAAGCGCCGAGCGAGACGATTACCCGATCGGCCTCAGATCGGCAAGCTGTGAATTCAGGGGTATTGTGTTCGGCCTTTCTTTGAGGGACGCTTCAAGAGCGTCGCCATCCTCGATGAAGAATCGCTTTTGGCGACCTGCGCCTATATTGATCTCAACCCGGTGGCGGCGGGGATTGCCGAGGTTCCGGAGGCGAGTGCACACACCTCGATCAAGGAGCGCGTCGATCACGTCAACGCCCAGGGCCGGACCGAGGACCTGAAAGCGGCCCAGAGCGGCAGCGTTGCCGGATCGAACGCATCGGCAGGGCTGGAGGAATCGCACTGGCTCTGTCCGATTGAGGACCGGCGCCGGCTGGATTCGGCGCGGGAAGGGATGCTGGAAGGCTTCGCGCTGGGCAGTTACCTGCTTCTGGTCGATTACACCGGGCGGTTGTTCCGTGAGGGCAAAGCCGCGATCTCGCGTGAGGTAGCGGCTGTTTTCGAGCGAATCGGGACGACGGCTGTGACCTGGCAAGCACGGCTGGAAAAACTGAGCAAGGGCCGTCTGCTGGGTCGCTTCTTCGCAGCCAGTCGGCAGCGACTCAGAGAAGTCGCCCAGCGTCTTGGCCTGCGCCGCGTGCCGAACCTGGGCGGGTGCCCAGCACCGTAAGCGGCAAGAAGTCCCGATCGGAACCCGATTCGGGCCCTCAGCGGCTGATTCCCTGCGCACCACGAACAAAGCGAACCTCTGGCGACGTTGCTCTGCGCGGAATCCGCGAATTCTGAGCACATTCGGCGATCAGGACCGATTCGCGCGTTTCGTGAGCCGCTTGCAACCGACCCAAGAGGTTGGTACCCCTCGGGCGTTGCCCCCCAGTCAGCAATCTGCCTGTCCTGGCCAGTCGATTACGCTGCGGCGATGGAACGGGCCGCGGAGGGTGTCGCGAGAGCGTTAAGAAGTGTTGAGGGTCGGTATTCGGCGTTGGTCGCCGGTTCTTGATGCGATCTGAGAATGCTGACCGGAACGAGGAGAAGCCAGCGGCCGGTCGGCGCGGCAGACGGAAGCGCAAACGATGAGATTATAGTTGGCGCGGACAGTCAGGCGCGCAACGATGTCGGGACGTGGAAAGGGCGATCCAGAATCGAGAGTTGACAGCTTCAGTTAGGTAGCGAGTGGAGTCGGCGTGATGGGTGATCGCCTGGTAGCCGTAGCTATCGTCTTCGATGTCGCCCTGGTGCTCTATGCCCTGCTGACGATCGCCCAGCGTGCCTGCCTCCGCAGAACGCGACGGCATCGGAGGTACGCCGACTGGTACGCCGGTGCGGCCGCGGGTTGCAGGCGGCTGGCGGGGCTGTACGCCTCTCGCGCCCGACTGGCGGCGGGGGTCCGGTCTCGGGCATTTTATCGAAGGATGAGTGAGACGTTGCCCCGGGACGCGGCACGTCATGAGATCGAGTCGAGGAGACATTCGCTTCGTGCGCGCTTCTGGGACTTCATGGCTTAACGAGGCGATGCAGTGGTTTCGGTCCGCCTCAAGACATGGAAACGTGATTCATAAATCATCGATCGCGCACGAACGAGTTCAGTCCGGTGGGGGAGGGTCGGGTTCTACCGGCAGCCAGGGGAACCGGGCGGCGCGGCGGTACTTGCCGGCCAGGACATCGTAGTGCCGGGCCAGCGCCCGTTGGTTAGCTTCCCACCGGAGCAAGTCGGTTCCTGCCCGGTTGTCGGCCGCCGCCCTGTGAACGTAAGCATATCGATACTCGTCGGCCTCTCCGAGGCTCAGGTCCCGAAAGGCGGCGTGCGCATCCGCCAATTGCCGGTACTCGCGGGCGCGGCGGGTCGCCCGCGCCGCCTCGAGAAGCGTGGCCATCAGCACCCCTAGCAATGCGATCACTATTAGCAGCCGTCGTAGCGTGAACCGCACGCGAGGGAGCCTCACTGATGTCGTTCTCGATGGGCTTGCTTGAACACCGTTACGGCTCGACCACCGTTTACGCTTTTCTGCCCCTTAGGCCAGGTGTAAAGCCTGGTTAATAATTCACCGTTTACGGTCTTGGTTCGCCGAAGGAGCGTGGTAAGGCACTCCGGGAGCACCGGGACGGTCAAGGGAACCGGTGCTCGGAGAGCACCCTACCGACCCCCTCCCACACAGGCTCTCACTTGTGTACTTTTTTGTCCTCCCACTTGACTCGGCCCACCAGTCCGTCGAACTGTCTCTGGGCTTCCTCCCAGTGACTGGGAACCGTCCAGCAACCGAGCTTGCAGTAATAATCGCCGGCTTCGAGCATGATATGTCGATAATGAAGCTTGACGCCATTGTACTCGCCAGTGACCTCGTATTCCACGACCGCCCGGCCAGAAATCATCCCTTCCCGCAACTCGGTTTCCTGCCGGTTGGCGAGTTTGGAGACCTTGCCGGTGTTGCGCTTGACAAGCTTGGACCAGCCCATGAGGCCCAACCCGTCGGCGAAGTCCGACCTAGGCTCGATCACGAACTGGAAATAGGCGTCGAGGTCGGGGTATGCGGCCTGGTGGACGATATTCTTCGAGTAGGGCGTCCTGGACTGCCACCCCGGCGGTAACTCGACTCGAACGGGGGGCGGGTTGCGGGGCCCGTCGTTTCCCGGTGACTGCCTCGGCGCGCAGCGGTGAGCTTGGATCATCAAGACCAGGGCAAGGCGGATCGGTAATCGCATCTGTTGTTCCCAGTCAGGCCGCCCCTGCGGGCGACCGGTGCGTCCACGAAGTCCGGTGGCTGGACGCCACATGGGCAACGCGGCTCGGTGAGGATGAACGCCTCATTCCGAAGATCGCGCCACATGAGCCCCACGCCGTAGATCAGCGGCCCACCCCACGACCACCCGGAAAGTCTCATTACTAGATCATCGCTTACATAATACCGCCGGGCGAAGCCCCGAGTGGAAAGTCTCGTTAATACTTCAGGCTTTACAGCTCCAGCAGCGTGGCCCAGCCGTTGCGGTACGTGGTCTTTTCATTTCTTCAACGGAACGGGAGACCCTGCATCAGTCCAGTCACCCGCATTTGCGCCGACAGCGTGCCTCTGGCACCGTCCCGTGAGCGCATCGACCACGACGACAGGAGGCCCATTAATGGTGCCGTCCTCAGGAACGAATCAATTACGACGGTCGCGGCGCGCCTGCATCTGTCCCCTGCTCCTTGAGAAGCCGCTCGATGAACTTGTCGATCGGCGGCTGCGGACCCCCCGGGCCCTCGGGGGTGGCCAGGTGGCCGGTGAACTTGAGCCGGATCACCCCTCGATGATCGAGGACGTAGACGGTGGGATAGCCGCGCACGTTCCAGGCGGTCGGGATCGAGCCGTGGGTCCCGCCCCGCTCCCACCAGCACCTCCAGGTAATCTCGCCCGACTCGATCTCCTTGCGGATCGGACCGGCGTCCTCATCAGTCATGACGCTCAGGAGCGCGAAGGGCCGCGCCTTCAGCCGCGCGACGATCTCGCGCTGGTGCGGGTACATCGCCTTGCAGGGGCCGCACCAGGTGCCTGAGAAAGTGAGGACGACGACCCGGCCACGGTAGTCGCTGAGCTTGAAGCGGTGCCCGTCGATGTCCTGTCCCTCGATCTCGGGGGCGACCCGTCCGAGGCCCAGCCGCCGCAGTTCGTTCAGCGCCGGCCGCGCTCGGTCGGCGAGCGTGCCGGTATCCAGCTCGCCGTCCTGGTTCGGCCCGTAGACCGTGCGCGGATCGGAGTCAAGCATCCTCGGCACGGTCCACCACTTGATGGGAACAACGTCGGCGAGTTCGTCGACCACGCGCTGATAGAATCGCCCCGCTTCGTCCTCCAACCGCGTCGGTTCGAGCGCCCGGAACCGATCCAGCCGTTCCTCGCAGTAAGACTGGGCCTGCCAGGGCTTCAGACCGGGTGTCTTCAGGATCTGGATGAAGTTGGCCAGCTCGGCGTGATACTCGGCCAGGTCGAGGCAGGCCCGGCCGCGGGTCGCGCGGTCGGGGTTGTGTTCCAGGACTGCCCGGAGCAGTCTCCCGCGGGCCGGTGAGACGACCCCCCGTCGCATCTCCTGGCAGATCAGCCAGAGCCGCTTGTCCGGGCCGTACCGGCGGGCCAGCGACTCGGCCGCCTCATCGGACTCGGCGGTGTTATAGGCGAGGATCGCGACCCAGGCCAAGGCATCGAAGGAAATGGGGTCTTGCGGATGCTGTCGGGCCAGCTCCAGCATGCGGCCGACGACCCGCTTCTCGGGTGGCCAGTTCGCGCTGACGTAAGCCTTCTTTTCTCCCTCGGTCTTGAGCTGTTTGAACCCCTCGCCGTAGCGCGTGTAGGCGTTCTGGTTCTCCGCGATCAGGCTCTTGAGCTGCCGGCGAAGCTCCGGCTCACCGGCGTCTGTCCGCCCTCTTGGGCCACCGGACGCCGCCCCAGGGCGCTGCTGTTCCGAGCCGCCTACAGTGGCCCCCGGCTGCTGCCTCGCGAGTGCCGCAGCGCCGAGCGTGGCGGCGACGGCAGCAGCGACCATCATCCGCCGCACCGCTATTCGACTGTGGAGCATTCGCGTGGCCAGTCCCCCGATCGCTTGTCTGTAAGAGCTCGCCTCCGGATCACCGTTTGCGCTTTGTTGTCGGGCCAAGGCCCGAGTATAAACTCTCGACAATGGTTGAGGCTTTACATAATTTTGAGACTCCGTTCCGGAGGTCCATTTCTCAGCAACCTGCCTCTCTGGAGCTTGAGGGCTGACGTGCGAAGTGCGCGCCTGCAGCTTGCCGAGACGAATGCGAAACCAGGCGGTTAGCAATAGCAACAATCCTACGGGGATCAGCAGAGATTGTTCCAGTGACCAGATGAGCCCGCGCGACGGAGCATTCCAGTAGTACCTTAGATCGAGACCCGGAATCGTGAATTGCCCGCACCGATCCCCCCTCAAGAGGTCCCTCTTGATGAGCATCTTCACTTCCACGATTAACGGTCGGATTCTGCCGGAGGAATCGCTGTCGAATTGGTTGCTTAATGCGAACTGACCCTCATACAGGAAGAGATGGAGATCGTGCCGCAGATTCCCTGTGGGGGAGAGCTTGAGGTGGTAGGAAGATCGGTCGAAGAATCTGGACACGACCCACGAGGTCAACAGGGCGAGCGCGCTACCGAAGCAGAAGATCAGCCCCCATTCCAGTATCCTGTGTTTCACGATGGCAGCTCCTCGATGACCTAACGATCGTAATGGGCAGCCAGCGGCCTCGGTCACGGCCAGCCCGTCGAGTAGCCTGGATAATCTGAGCTCTAGTTGACCCATTACACTTCGGTTTTGACGTAAGTCTTAAATCGATTGATCAACGATCGCTAGTCCGAACCCGATATCCACCCTTTACACTTCGTACAACCGTAAGATGAGGACGTTCGGCGGCTAGCAGGCGTCTCACAATCGACACGACGACCTCATGGAGCATACCGCGCTGTGGGGTTCCTAATGAAGGCCATCGTCAGATGAGGCCGTTCGTTTCCCCGTGGGAAGCAAACACGGACGCGATTAGTATTGTCGCCTCGCGGACGCGAGGGAAATCAATCGCGTCCCGGTTTCTGCTCCCGAGGGAAATTGATCGCGTCCCGGATTCTGCTCCCCCACGAGCGGAACTGCAGAGGCTGGCGCAGCCTGGCGCAAGGATTACTTACGCCAACGCTGACGTGGAGGGGTTTCAGGCCTATGCGGAGCAGCTTCGACAGACGTTGTCGAACGCCACGATCGTTCATCAAGGCACTGTCGCGGGCGCCGATGGTATTCGGCGGGGGTTGTCGTACTCCAACTACCATCAGGATGACCGCGGCGGTGACGTCACCATGAGGCTTCCGGGCGCGTATCATACGTGCCTCTCAGTCGAGGAGCGCCGACTGGTTCTGGATCCGGACGCGGAGGCGGTAAATCTGCGCTCGATCAAGAGGGGCATCTTATTCGTCCTGGCAAGGTGGAGCGGCGCTTCACAACTGGCGTTTCGGGCGCTCAACAAGGCGCTGGCTTCGTTTACTGACCTCGATGACCTGTACCTGTATCTCGCTGACACCGACAGCGACAATTCAGCCGATTGGTCTTATCACCGCGAAGACGCCCAGAGCGCGAAGGGAAGAAGCAGTGAATGTACGGCATCAATCGCATGGTTAATGATTGATGAGCGGGATCGCCGTATTTCTTGGCGCTCTTCGCGCCTTGGCGGTGAAGCTCTGACTTCACACCAATCTGGTCCAATGATCGCGATTCGCGGGACGCCACGGCTCGCCCATCGGCACGGCTGGAGGAATTGCACTGGCTCTGTCCGATCGAGGATCGGCGCCGGCTGGGTTTATCGCGGGAAGGGATGCTGGAAGGATTCTCGCTTGGCAACTACCTGCTGCTGGTTGATTACACTGGCCGGCTATTCCGCGAGGGCAAGGCGGCGATCTCGCGTGAAGTGGCGGCGATATTCGATCGGCTCGGGAGCAGCGCGGAGACCTGGCAGGCGCGGCTGGAGAAACTGAGCAAGAGCCGTGCCTTCGGCCGCTTCTTCGCGGCAAGCCAGCGGCGCCTCAGAGAAGTCGCCGAGCCCCTGGGGCTGCGGCGGGTGCCAAAACTGGGCGGATGCCCGGCGACCTGACGACGGTACGGAGCTCGGATCCGCCGTTCTTCGGACCCTGATCCTGGAGGGAACCGCAGGCCACGCCCCGTAGGGGCAGCGAGATCAGCCAAAGGCGGCTACGTATCAGCAACAGAGCCCCCACGTTCCGAGAGAGAAGTGTTCGTCGCGCACGGCTGGCCGAAGCGATTCGTGCGGTTCTACGCCTCGGGGTCACGGAGGCGGAGATTCAGACCACGGCCGAGAGGCTGCTCAGCCTGGCTGCATAGCATGAGTGGAGTCCCAGAAAGAACAGACATCGTTTAAACGCCGATAGCGGCTTAGGTTACGAAGCGAGCAGTTCCCCGCGCTGAAGAGGCGCGGGGTGGGTTGAAATCCGTTGTTCGGCGCCGACCCCCGCCACACCCCGGCCGCTCCCCGCACTGACGAGGCGCGGTTTGGGTTAAAAGATGAGGCTTTCCGACAATTGACGACACGCCAGCGATTCAGGCTGCATAATGGAACGATTCGGCCGTAGAACCAGCATGACGCCGGTTTCGAATCACATCGCAAGAGGGGGTGGTGTGCGACGGTCCCACATCGCGCTTGCAGCGGGAGCACGACTCAACGAACCGACGTCGGAGGAGGTCGGCCGAGGCTTCCCAAGTTGGGAGAACTCGACCAGCTCCGAGTGAAGGGGCGACCAACTGGCGTGGCAACCGCCATAGCCCAGGCCGGGACCTCTCGCGCCTACCTGCCGAACCGATCCATTCGCTGCTACGAACTCGCGGAAAGTGCAGAAATCAGTAAACGCCGGTGTTGAAATCGGCTCTAGCAGGTGCATCAACACGCTCTCGCAGTGCGCTGCGTCAACCAGAAAAAAAACGTTTATGGGCCTCATACTGGGAATCATCACGGAAGCATCACTGCTGGCGTGCGCCCTGGTTGCCGTTTGGATGGTCGGCGCGATTTACTACGACGTGTGTGGCGGAGCCAAGTGGGGCCGTTGGGTCGCGCTGGCTTGGGCCGCTGGCGTGATCGCGGTATTCGTGGTATGGCGGCCGCTCTGGCAGCCGATCGTTGCCTTGCTCGGGGCGGAGTCGCTATTCCTCGCCTGGTGGTACCGACAGAAACCGAGCAACGACCGCGACTGGGACCCCAGCGCGGCCGTGCTGCCGCGGGCTGTCATCGCCGGGGATGCGGTGACCATCGAAAACGTCCGCAACCTGGAATACCGTTCGCTCGACGATTTCACTCCGCATTGGGAAAACCGCACATTTCATCTCTCGAATATCAAGGGAGTGGACGTCATTTTCTTCGACTGGGGAGACGGGCTAAGGGGCCACCCCGCCCTGGACTTCGACTTCGGACCCGATGGCCGCATTTGCATGTCGATCGAGGCGCGAATCACGAAGGGGCAGAAATACTCGGTCTTTCGCAGTCTGTATCGACAGCAGGAGCTCATCTTCGTCGCCGCGGACGAGCGCGACGTCATCTTGCGGCGCACGAAATTCAGCGATCGCCAATGGGCGTACCTCTACCACCTCAATTCGTGCGTGGAGGAACTAGAAAGAGTGTTTCTCGATTACGTGAATACGATCAATCAGTTATACGAGAGTCCGCGCTGGTACCACGTACTGTTCACCAATTGCACAACGTCCTTCTACAAGCTTCCCAGCAGGCAGGTCCGCTGGGACTGGCGCGTCATTGCCAACGCCCGTTTGGATCGGGCCCTCTACAAGGACGGTCGATTGGACCGGACTCTACCCTTTACGGAACTCCGCCGACTCGCCTACCTGAACGACATTGCGAACGCAGCCCCGGCTACGGGATTCGGGGATCACATCCGTCGCGAACTCGAAAGGCGCCGCCATGAACGATGAGCTCATTCCCCTACTGAAAGTGCACGAGTACTTTCAGGGTGCGTCCGATGAGACCCTCGAGGAAGTCGTGCGGCTCGGACGGGTCGTGCAGTATCCAGCCGGCAGCGTCGTCCACGAGGCGGACGTCGTTCTCACCACGGTGGGCTTCGTTCTGCGCGGGCGGCTCAAGGCAGTCCGGGTCAGCACAAGCGGTACGGAGTCGCTGTTTCGCATGATCGAGCGCGGCGAACAATTCGGGCTGATGGTCGGCGCGCTCGGAGAATCGGTGCCGATCCGCGTTGTCGCGCTGGAGCCCTCGACAGTGCTGAGGCTGGACTATGAAGAGGCGCTCGAACTGGCGTTCGCCAGGCCAGACCTGCGCCGACTGTGGCTGAAGTCCTACGCGGGGAGCCTGCGAAAGTTCTTCTTCGGCGCCGCCCCCAAGCGGTCGGCGATGATGCTGGCGCTGATTCACGATTCACCCGCCACGCGCCCGGTGGCAGAACGGCTCATCCAGCGACTGAGCGACGTCGGTGAGCAGCTCGCCGTATTGAGCGATTCAGACCAGCGGCCCGTATCGGCGAGTGTGCGGTTTCGGCCACTCCGAGAGGACGGCCGGGATTTGACATTGGAGGAAATACGGGAGCAGGTCGCTAGCTGGCAGGACGCCAATCGGATCATTTTTGACGTCCACACGTACCTGACGCCGGAACGGGCGACGCGGCTAATGGGACTCGTCGACCGCGCCGTCTACTTCATGCCGGCAAATGCGCCAGACTCCGCAATCCGCCGCTTGCAGGCGATTGACGTGTCGGCCCGGGGCTGGCGCGACAAGATCAGTGTCGCCTGGTTGCTTCAGGGCGAAAGCTCCGTGGTCCCCGCCGTTCCGAACCTCTCCGAGCTTGCTTCCCGCGATTTCAAAATCCACGAAACTCCGCCAAAATTGCCGGCGGGCCGGTCGCTGGCCAACGGGCTGGAGCGGCTGGTACACGACCTCCGCGGCGTGCGCGTTGGCGTGGCCCTCGGCGGCGGGGCCGCCCGAGGCTTGTCGCACCTCGGCGTGCTCAAGGCGCTCGAGCGCAACGGCATCGTCGTCAACATGATCGCCGGCACCAGCGCCGGCGCCATGACCGGCATTCTGTACTCCGCCGGCCTGGATCCCGACTACAATGCAGATTCGTTCGCCGCGGACCTTCTCCCCTCCTGGATTTTTCGCCAACTGCCGCACGGCAACTACTGGCACCTCTTGTACAAGTATCGCCGCGGAAAATTCGACGGGATGCTGCGCAAGTACCTGCATGACTGGAGACTCGAGCAACTTGCCATCCCCTGTCTTTCCGTCACAGTCGACCTGGTGAGCGGTAACTCGGTCGTTCGCCAACGCGGCGATGCCGTCCAGGCGATCCTCGAGAGCATCAACTTGCCCGTGCTCTCCGTGCCGATCGTCCGCAACGGCCAGGCGCTGATTGACGGCGGGCTGGTCAACAACATTCCGGCGGATGTGCTGGTATCAATGGGCTGCAATTTCGTGATCGCCGTCAGCGTGACGGCGAAGCTGGAGACGAGTTTCTGCGACATCTCACCTGAGGAACCAACTCTGTCCAGGAAAAACCCGGGCATCGTGCCAACGATCTTTCGCAGCCTGCTCGTTCAAAATTACAACCTGAACGCCTTCGGTGTTCAACCGGCGGACGTGGTTATCGAGCCGGACGCGACGAGCATCGACGCCTCCGAGTTCATGAGGGCGAAGGAACTCGCCGTGATCGGCGAGGCGGCCGCGCGCGAACAAGTCCCGAAGATCCATCGGCTATTGAATCGGCTCGACCCTCAACTATTCAAGCCAACCTCCGACACAAATGAGTCCGCGCGGGCGACGACCAAGCCGGCCGTGATGGCCGTGAGCCTCGCGACTGTGTCCACCCCGGCCCGGTCTGCTTTCGGGGCCGGCTTGAGCATCCAGGCGGGCAAGTAGTGGCGGCCCCAGCAGCAGGATCAAATTGCGCGGCAATCTCGAAGCTCTCGTAGGCCAGGTCCGCAGTGACGGCCGCCGTGCCGCCGAAGTCGCTAGTCGCGATGGCGGCGGTCGTGAACGTGATGTCGTCATTCGTTGCAGACGGGCATGGTTCCCAGGAAGACCACAGTTACCACGAAGAGCACCAGCGCAATGACAAAGAAGCTGATCCGCAGGCGGGCCGAGCGGAGAGTCCCGTTGATTCCGCCGAAGAACAGCACAGACGTGAATCCGACGGTAAGCAGCACATAGGTATCGGACGCTTCGTTCGCCTTCTCGGCAGCGGCCTGTTCCTTGGTCGACAAGTCGTCATGGTGTTTCGCTTCCAGGACTTCGTTCTGAACGTACTGGGCCATCTTGAACGGTGACGGCGGTGCGGTTGGGTCGTTGAACGGGTCAGTTTTCAGCCAGGCTTCGACGGCCGATTTCATTTCGGGACGAAAGCGATTGTAGAGTATCTTCTCCAGTCGCTGGTTGCCCTGAGTTTGGGCTTGCAGGTAGTTGATCAGCATGGCGCCATCAAATGCCTGCATCTGGAGAGCGGCGAGCATGGCCTTTGAGCTTTCGCGGCCAGCTTTGTTCGCCGCGGCTAATCGAAAGGTCTGAACACCGCTCCAGAGATTTGCCTGATAGGCACACCAGGCCGAGGCCATCATGGCCAGGGACAACAAGACGGCACAGGCGATTTCCACCCACCGATTACGATCGTCCTTTTCGACGTTGGCGAGGATCTGCTGCAAGAGTGCGGCGGTTTCCTTCGGTGTCAGCTCTTTCGCCAATGGTTCGACGTGCGCGCCCATGTGAGACCGCTTCGACTCCTCGTGCCTCGTTCAAGTTCGTGTCAGACCAGACAAGGTTTTCGAAGCATTACTCCCCTTTAATATGATAACTCGCGTGATTACTTTGGCTCCGGCGATTTCAGTGATTCGCCAACGGTTCGGCGAGCAGCCCCCGACGAATCGCGCATCCCTGTAATCTCCTACCAGATCTCCTGTCCGGAAAGTAGTGCATTATCGTCAGCGCCGGAACCGGGAATACGACCCGTCCGCCCGGTTGACTTTCACTGGCAAGTCCGCTCGGCTGGAGCGTCCATTCGAGATCCCAATAGACACCGGCCATGAAAAGGAACCCGGGAACACGTTCGCGGACTCGCTGAGTTGCAATTGGCCAGAACAGCGGGGCTCGCTGGCCCCAGGTTCGCTCGAAGACCTCGGGCAGAACCAGCATCGCCATGTCGCAGCGGACTCCAGCGCATTGTCCGGTAATCCGAATCAATTCACCGATCATCGCCTCCTGCAAGGCGGGGTTGGCATAGTTGAGTTAGAGCGTATCCGGCCAGCCGGAGAAATACGGACCCCGGCCATAGGCCAGGATCAGATCGCCACTCGGGCGTTTGATCCGCGTGTAATTCTGAGGAGCCCCGGCGAGGTCATGTTCTGTTCCCGGAATGAAATTGTCCGGATGATCTTTGATCCATCGAACCCCAGCTCGGCGAGGCGGTCGAGCTCGGAGTCCGGAATGTCGTCCAGCGTGGCGGAGCCGTTCGGCTTCTGGTGACGTCGGCCCATGTCTGCTCCCCTAGCCATCCGAGATGTCATTTCACATCGGGCGCCGGCCCAGCGTTCGGGACAGTTCCGTAAGCCAAACGCGAGTGTTGGTCTGATAAAGTGAGGGGTAACATGGCGCATTCATGTGAATGTTATCCTCTCGCTTGCTGGAAACCGGTCATTTTGCCGCCTTCCAAGGCCCGCTTCGCATCCAGGAACCCATAGAGCTGGATGAACTTAGCCACAAGCCCGGTCCAACCGGTCTGATGGCTTGCGCCCAGGCCCGCGCCGTGGTCACCGTGGAAGTATTCGTAGTCTGGGTGGCGCGGTTCGATTCGGCGATCCACGCCGACCAGTTCTTTCGGAACCACAACGTAGGAAGGAGATGCAACTCAGCGGCGTCTGGTCCCCGGTTGACACTCGTGATCCGCACGAGGATGTCCTCGGGACCGGCTTTGGCATACTCAGGGTTTCCTGGGGACGGAAATGCGGATGACCGCGGAGGTGACGTCACCATGAGGCTTCCTGGCGCGTATCATACGTGCCTCTCAGTCGAGGAGCGCCGACTGGTTCTGGTTCCGGGCGCGGAGGCCGAAAATCTGCGCTTGATCAAGAGGGGCTTCTCATTCGCCCTGACAATGTGGAGCGGCGCTTCACTACGGGCGTTTCGGGCGCTCAACAAGGCGCTGGCTTCGTTTACTGACCTCGATGACCTGTCCCTGTATCTCGCTGACACCGACAGCGACAATTCAGCCGATTGATCTAGTCACCGCGAAGACGCCCAGAGCGCGAAGGGAAGAAGCCGTGAATGTACGGCATCAATGGTATGGTTAATGATTGATGAGTGGGATCGCCGTATTTCTTGGCGCTTTCGCGCCTTGGCGGTGAATCTCTGACTTCACACCAATCGGGTCGAATGATTGCGATTTCTTCGCGGCCAGCCGGTACCGCCTTCGAGAAGTCGCCGAGCGCCTGGGCCTGCGACGAGTGCCCAACCCGGGCGGATGCGTGGCGAGCTGACGAGGGCACGAAGGTCCGATCGCGAGCCGATTCTGGGACCGGGCGCGTGATTCCCCGCGCGCCTTGAGCGGAACAAACGACTGGAGGCGTCGGTTTCTGCGCCCGATTTGAGGATTCCGGGCTTGTACAGCGATCGGGAACGATTGGCTCGTTCGATGCCGGCGGCAACGCCGCAACGACATCTGCCTGTCCTTCAATGATGGCAGATCCTTGTGTCGCCAGAGAGTACGTGCGTGGAACTCGGGATGACTCTTAGGTCCCGGATCTGGTATCGTTTCTTGAGTGACGTGACCATGATCGAGTTGGCCGACGAACGAGCCAGCGTGTCGAGGCACAGAAAGAGCGCGATTATGGCGACGGTCCCGAACCAGCGGCGGACGCGCGAAATCGAATATCCCAGCGGGGATGGCAAGCCCATGGCGGAGACCGAGCTTCACCTCCTCGACATGATCGACACTATCTTGCTGCTCAGGGATTACTTCGCCGCTTCGCCCAACGTTTATGTCTGCGGCAACCTCCTGCTGTACTACGAGGAGGGCAACCGCCGGAAGCACGTCTCCCCTGACGTCCTCGTGGCCCTCGATGTGCCCAAGGAGCCGCTGCGCGAGAGCTACCTGGTCTGGAAGGAGGGGAAGGCCCCCGATTTCGTCGTCGAGATCACGTCGAAGTCGACCAAGCACGAGGACAAGAAGAGGAAGTTCGGGATCTATCGGGATATCTTGAAGGTGTCCGAGTATTTCCTGTTCGACCCCACGGAGGACTACCTCAACCCTCCGCTTCAGGGTTTTCGGCTGGCCGGCGGGGACTATGCTCCCATCGAGCCGATCGCGGGCCGATTGCCGAGCCAGGTCCTGGGCCTGCACCTGGAGCGTAATGGGGCGCAGCTTCGCCTGTTCGACCCCGCGACCGGTCAGCGGCTCCTCACGCCGCGAGAGGGGCGCGAGGCAGCCGAGCGCCGCGCCGCGGCCGCGGAAGCCGCTCAGCAACGTCTCGCCGCGGAGAACGAACGCCTCCGACGGGAGATCGAGGCCCTGCGACGCGGATGATGGGCATTCTCACCCCAACCCTCGCGGATCACAAGACGCCCGATTCGCACGGCCGCCGTGTCCGTTGACTCTGGGTTTACTTCGCCCAGCAACAATCGCGGGGACGGAAACTCGCACGCGATTAGTATTGTCGCCTCGCGGACGCGAGGGAAATTCATCGCGTCCCGGTTTCTGCTCCGAGCAGTTGCGAAGTGGTCAGCGGCAGTGTAAAAGGAGCGGGCCGCTCACCATGGCTTCGTCTGCTGCGAGTCCTGCGGAAGACCGCAGATCGAATTGTTTTGAAACCGAGAAAGCTCCACGGTAGCACGGGCCTGCCAGTCTGCTTCGAGACGGGCCGCCCACGCTTGCTTGAGGTCCCTCCCCATGTTCATCGTCTACGGAACGTACCGCCTCGCTCCCAAACTTGTTGCCTATCGCAACGATTGGTGCAACCATTGCGACAAGCCCGTGCTGGCGCAGCAATATCGCTCTTTTTATGTGGGCCATCTCTTCTGGATTCCGCTCGTGCCTCTCGGTTTCTACAAGACCTGGCGCTGTAAGGCCTGTGCTCAGAACCCCAGAGATCGCCTTCGCACCTCACTGGGCATGATCGTCGCCGGTCTGCTCCTCTGCTCTCTGAGTTTCGTGATTGTGCTCTTTGGACCATACAGTGGCAAGGAAGCCGCGATGTTCTGGGGGATGCGGGTCGCGTTCGGCAGTTTCGCAGTCGTGTTCGCACTCTGGTTGAAGTCGCGGCTGAAAGAGTTGCCGCCGGAGAAAAACGTCGAGCCGCTGAGGAATGAACGTTGCCTGGTCTGTGACGGGAGGATGACCGATTCTCCCCGGTGGCATTGTGTGGATTGTGGCATCATTCGATACGGCGATTAGCAGACTCACACCTCACCTTCTGCCCGAAAGCCAAAAGCCCGGCACGACGGAGCGACGAGTGAAAATGGAAAACAAACCTTGACACCGCGAGGCGCCAAACCTGAGGAATTTCCCCACGACCCAGCGATCGGGAACGATTGCGTCGTGCCCTGGAGCGTTTCGAGCCGACTCAATGTGACATCGCACGCCCCGAGCGAAGACGGGGCACACCCAAATGCCTGTCCGAGCCCCCTCCCAGCCAGACGGCCACCCAAGGAATACGGATTACCAACCACGAATCTCACGAATTTCACGAATGGGAGAACGGCCTCGCGGCTATCGCGCAACCAACTCGTCGTGATCCTGGGTCCTGGCAATCACTCGATAACCCAGTTTTCCATCTTGATTCGTTAGATTCGTGTTATTCGTGGTTGATTTCTCCCCGAGTTCGAGCAGGTCTTGTCGCGCGTTCGTAGGCCACGGGGGAGCGCCGCAATGGAATCGTTTGGTCAGTAATCTCAGCAGGGTGTCGGCCTTCGCCTTCGCCATGCCTTCGAGCTTGCCCAGGGCGCTGCCTTTTTCCAGGGCAATCCGTTCGATGCTGCTGACGTATGGCATCGTCCTCTCCCTTTCGAACGCGGCCAAGTCCACGCTGAACGCCTCTTCCAAACCTTGGGGAAGAACCCTGATCCAGTCAAGGAACTTGAAGAGCAACCGGACCCGCTCTCCCCCCAGCCCAAGGTCGTAGAGACTCTTGATCAGCCGGAACTTCGAGGTCGGCTTCGCGGTGTCATCGGCTTCGCGGTGTCAAGCTTTACGGTGTCAAGTTTTGATCGATGGCGCCCGCAAATTCGACCGTCGGTCGGCGTGGAGTGTCGGAAGGTTAGACGTTAGGGAGAACCGATTGCGACGCTGAAAAACCAGAAACAAAGGCTGTCACCGCGAAGCCTCCTCGGTCACCGCTAAGCCCCCTGCTCGGAAGGCCTGGATTTTTCTGCGGTAGACCGGAATTTGCCGGCGATTCCGCCACTGCGACGCATTGGCTGGGCTCCTGCATACACCAAGCCTCCTGAAATCGATGTTGGCGTGACTCCGATGAACTCTGGCCGCTCATTCCAAAAGGCGGTCAAGCTTGTGAGCCAGCTCCTTCGCCACTTCATCTTTGTCCGCCACGAGTCCGCCCTCCAACGTTCCAGGAGCTTTTCATGAATTCTATCCCCGGAAGAATCCGCCAGCAATGTCGGGTGCTGGCTCGACGCCGCGGCGCAGGATGATGTCGTCGCGTGCCGGCCTGAGGCCGGCCTGGCGGCTCGCCGGCCTTGGTCGAAGCGAATCGGCGACGGGTCAGGCCGCGCAGGCGCAACGGCTTGCGAGGCGCCCATGACCGTTGCGGGGGCGGTCCCCGGGGCAGCCGTCGCGGCCACCTCCCAGACGGGTCGTACGCCAGCGCCTCCTGCGCGAGCGCCTTTTCAGTGGAATTTCGTCCGAAAGCATGATAGAAAGTAGTGTTCGCACGCCACCTCTCCCTCGCAGGCCGCGAATCGTCAACCGCTCCCGGCCAAGCCGCGCCGGCCTGGCCCGCCGGGAGCGTTCACCGTCTGAATCCCTGTTCCCATTCATACCGACCCACCATGCTCTTGACACGATCGCCGCACGACGCCGCCTTGTTTGGCCGGTATTCCCTCGCCGGTTATGACGAAATGTTCGAGGGCCCCCGGGTGCCGCGTTCCCATTATGCGTCCCTGCACGAGCGGTTGATCGAGCTGGGGCCGGACGAACTCGAGCGCCGCAACAAGGTTGCGGACCTGACGATGCGGCAGCAAGGCATCACGTTCACGGTGTACGGCCGCGAGCAAGGCGTCGAGCGAATCATCCCGTTCGACCCGATTCCGCGCCTGGTCGCACCTGCGGACTGGGACCGCATCGAGCGGGGGCTCAAGCAGCGCATCCGCGCGCTCAACCTGTTCATTCGCGACGTTTATCATGACCGGCTCATTCTCAAGGACCGGGTGGTCCCGGCCGAGCTGGTCTTCGGGGCATCGGGCTACCGGCGGGAATGCGTCGGCCTCAAGTCGCCGCGCGACGTTTACATCCACGTCTCGGGCATCGACCTGATCCGCGACGCCGACGGCACTTTTCTGGTGCTCGAAGACAACTGCCGGACACCCTCCGGGGTGAGTTACGTGCTCAAGAACCGCCAGGTGATGAAGCAGGTGTTCCCGCTCCTCTTCGAGCAATACAACGTGAGGCCGATCGACGATTACACCGACAATCTCCTGGCGGTGCTCCGGTCGATCGCGCCGGCCGGCTGCGATGACCCCACGGTCGTGGTCCTCACCCCCGGAATGTACAACTCGGCCTACTACGAGCACAGCTTCCTGGCGCGGCAGATGGGGGTCGAGCTGGTCGAGGGCCGCGACCTGGTTCTCGATCGCGGCCAGATCTTCCGCCGCACCACCCGCGGCCTCCAGCGCGTCGATGTGATTTATCGCCGGGTCGATGACGATTTCCTCGATCCCCTGGCCTTTCGCCCCGACAGCATGCTGGGCGTGGCGGGGCTCATCGGAGCGTATCACGCCGGCAATGTCGGACTGGCCAACTCGCTGGGCACGGGCGTCGCCGACGACAAGGGCATCTATCCGTTTGTACCTGACATGATCCGCTTCTACCTCGCCGAGGAGCCGATTCTCGCCAATGTCGAGACGTTCCGGCCGCTCTTGCCCTCGCACAAAAGTCACATTCTGAGTAACCTCCACTCGCTGGTCGTCAAGGCGGTGGACGCCTCGGGCGGTTACGGCATGCTGATCGGGCCGGCGTCAACCCGGCAGCAGCGCGAGGAATTCGCGCGGAAGATCGAGGCCAACCCGCGCGGCTACATTGCCCAGCCGACGATCTCGTTGAGCCGGCACCCGACCCTGGTCGACGGCCGCCTGGACGGCCGGCACATCGACCTGCGCCCATTCGTGCTATACGGCGAAGACATCACCGTCATGCCGGGCGGACTGACGCGGGTCGCCCTGCCCGAGGGAAGCCTGGTCGTCAACAGCTCGCAAGGCGGCGGCACCAAGGACACCTGGGTCTTGCACAAACATGCTCAGCCGGGTCGCTGAAAACCTCTTCTGGATGAGCCGCTACCTCGAGCGGGCCGAAAACGTCGCGCGCCTGCTCGACGTCGGGTTGTACCTCGAGCTCGACGCGCCCCGGCTGACCGTCGAAAACGGATCGGCCCCGGTCGAGATCGCGCTCAAGATCCTGGCGTGCAACGACGCCTTTCGCTCCGCGCACCCCGCCGCCGACCGCGGCACGGTCCTGGGCTTCTTGACCTTTGACCGCACCAACCCCCAATCGATCCTGAGCATGGTCGCCCTGGCCCGCGAAAACGCACGAGGAACCCAGGAAAGCCTCGGGGTCGATGCCTGGAGCGAGGTCAACCGCCTCTATCTCTACCTCTCCGGCCGCCGCGCCCAAGGACGATTCGAATCGAGCCCTTCCCGCTTCTACTCCGCGATCAAACAGGCCTGCATCCTCTTCGATGGACTGATCCAGAATACCCTGCCCCGCGACGAGGTTTATCACTTCATTCAACTCGGGCGCTACATCGAGCGGGTGGACCTCATGGGGCGGATTTTGCACGCCAAGTGTTATAGCCACGCTCAGGGGACGGCCGACGCCGATCTCGCCTTGCGGCTGGTGCGCTGGACCGGCTTGTTGCGAAGCTGCTCGGCCTACGGCGCCTATCTGCGCGTCGAGCGCAACCGCGTCGAGCCAGTGGGCGTCATCCGCTTCCTGGTGCTCAACCAGGATTTTCCGCGCACGATCCGCTTTTGCGTGGCCCGCTGCCGCGAGTCGCTCCAGGAAATCGCCGGATCCGACGACGACGAATACCGCAGCGAGGCGGCGCGGCTCCTGGGCAGGCTCGATAGCGAGCTGCGCTACATCGACGTCGCCGAGATCTTCGAGCGCGGACTGCTGCCGTTTCTCGAGGGAATCCAGACCACCTGCCAGAAGGCAGGCAATGAAATCCAGCGGTCGTTCTTCCTGATCTAACAGTTTTCAGTTTTCAGTTTTTTGCGTTTTGTTTTTTGTGATTTGGAATTTGGAACTTCCCAATATGCTTCTCCAGATCCAGCATGAGACCAAGCTGAGCTACTCCGAGCCGGTGGCGGAGACGGTCTTCGAGGTCCGCATGGCGCCGCCTTCAGACGAGGACCAGACGAACCTCGGCTACCACCTGCGGATATCGCCCACGGCGCCGGTGACGATCTACCGCGACGGCTTCGGAAATCGCATCGAGCTCTTCAACATCCTGAACCCGTATCGCGAGCTGATCATCAACGCCAGCTCGATCGTGCGCGTGCATCGCCGGCCGCCCGAGTCGCGGCTGGCGCAGAGCGAGCCGGAGGCGGATTCCGGCAACGTGTCCCCGGTCAACACCGCCGAGTTCCTCCAGCCGAGCCCCCTGGTGAAGCCATGTCGGGAGCTGGACGAATTCGTGCGGAAAATCCCCCGGCCGGCCGGCCCGATCCTGGACACGATCCAGTCTCTGGCCGAGGCGGTGCGATCGCGATTGGCCTACGAAAAAAAGGTGACATCCGCGCGCACGCCCGTCGGCGAAGCACTCCGGCTCGGACGCGGCGTGTGCCAGGACTTCGCCCATCTCTTTCTCGGCGGCTGCCGCGGCATCGGGCTTCCGGCCAGGTATGTTAGCGGATACGTGCACCAGCCCGGCGAGGTTGCCACTCACGCCTGGTGCCAGGTCTGGATCGGCAAGGCCGGTTGGATTGACGTCGATCCCACGCATGGCAATTTTGCGGATAACGACTACGTCACGATTGCGATCGGCCGGGACTATTCCGACGTCGCGCCCAACCGCGGCGTCTGGAAGGGCATGGCCGACGAGACCATCAGGGTCATGGTCAAGGTCGAGCCCATCGAGCGCGTGCCTCTGGATTGGACCGACTGGTCGGACACCCAGGCCCCGTGGTCCGCGGCCTCGTGGATGCATTCCATCCCCCGAATGCCCCGCGGCAAATCGAGCTTCCAGGCCGGATACCGCCAGCAGCAAGGGCAACAGCAGCAGGCTGCGATCTCGAATGATCCGCTTCTCCGAGCGAAAACTTCGGAAGCCACTGTCGCCCTGCACACAGACGCGACCGTCGGCGAAGACTGAATCGAGAGTTGGAACAACAGTTGTCCTTGTCTGCTTCGAACACGCTTACAACCATCGCTAGCTTGCGTTCAATCTGGATGCGGAGAACGGGATTGTCCCGAACAAGCTCGGTTGGAGTTATGGGGATTGCTTGCGCTTGAAAAAGAGGGCGAGCCGCTCATCGAGCAACGCGTGGCTGATCCAGAAGTCAGTCTGTTTGATTTGCGCGAACGCCGTTTTGAGATCGATGAGCCCCATCTCCGCGGCAAGCTCCAACACGCCGACGGTCCCGACGATATGCAGGCCGCGCTTCGTGGCGGCTTTCCGACCCCGATATTCGTCGATGATGAGTCGGCTCGCCTGAACTTCCCCGGCGAGCGCAATGGCAGCCGTCTCGCCGGCAGCCAAGCCGGGGATCGTTTCGGTGAACGATGGAGCAACGACGCGGAGCCATGGGGGCGGCGCGGCGATGAAGGCGCTCACTTCTTGGGATCGCCTGGATGAGGCGAGTTCTAATGCCACCTGCGGCGGGATGAGGAGTTCCTTGAACAGGGTCGGCAAGACATCAACGTGCCCAATCGCGACCAAGACCACGAATGGGGACGTGTCCGCGACGACAATCACGGATGTGCCAGCCCGAGGAACTCCCTAAGACTGCTGACGTCAGCGTCGATATCCTCGTGCGTGAGCGAGTATTCGGTCACGTCATTCCGTTTCAGGAGGGCGTCGGTCTCAAAACGGTCGAGGCCGAGTACTTGTCCAAGCTCATGATGGGTGAGGATGCCCCTGCGGAACAGGTTAACGGCGAACGACTCGCGGACTGCCGACGAAAGATCGCCGCTCTCGGCTCGGAGCCGTTCCTCAATTTCCGGCGGCAGCGTGACGGTAAAACTGACGTTCATCGCGTTCCTAGGTCCTCCTCAGCCCACAACTTTCTTCTTACGCAATCCGCCGACAAATTGCGCACCGCCTGCGTGCTGTCCGTCGGGGCTCCGGGTATAGTTGCCGGTTCCATGAACTCGATGTTACCCGAAATGGATCGAAGATCCAACCGCGTCCTCGGTGATCTGATCGCTAACTCCCAGTCAAGACAAACCCGTGTCGGTCGTCGCGGGTTGCCGCGTGAGACAGTGGCGTTGTTGACGAGACCCGCGGCAGAACCCCTTTGCGCGTTAGTTCGTGACTCGGGGAGGGCGAGGCTCTGTCCGAGCCGAATCTGCCGATGGCTCACCAGGAGGTTCGCCCTCCCGGAAACGTGCAACGCCACCCTGCCCGCAAGCAGATCGGTCACACCAGAGCGCGGGCTCAGTCCAGCGGCTTGACTCGGATGTTGCGAAACGCCACCGGCCCATGGTCGCCTTGCAGCATGATCGGCCCGCGCGCAACCTCTTTGAGCCGCCAGGCGTGGCCGGTCGGAGTTGGCAGCTCCACGTTTTCATGGATCACCTGGCCGTTTAAGACCACCTTATCAAAGCGAGCATTGCGGACCTTCTTGCCTGCGGCATCAAGCCGGGGCGCGCGGAAGATGACGTCGAGCGTCTGCCATTCGCCGAAGGGCCGAGCCGCGTTCGCCCGCGGGGGAACGCCCTTGTCGATGTGATGATAATACGGGAGCATCTCCGCCCGCGGGTAGATGCCCCCGCAATGGCTGGCCGTCGGCTTGGCGACGCCGAAGCTGTCGAAGATCTGGATCTCGTACAGCGACTGGAACTTCACGCCGGAATTTGCGCCTTTGGGAACCAGAAACTCGAAGTGCGCGTCCACGTCCTGGAAATCCGGCTTGCTGAACAAGTTGCGGGTCTTGCCCGAGTTGCCGTTGATCAGGACCCCCGACCCGCGCTCCGCGTGCAGCCGGGCCGGTCTCTTGGGGTCGGGCCGCGCGTCGCCGGCTACCACCCAGTCGCCCGTCGGCTGGCGCCAATTTTGCAGGCCGGCGTCGCCGATCATCTCGATCCATCCGGAATCGTCGGCCCGGACAGGTTCGCCGGCCGTGATCGGTCCGGCGCAGAGCGCGGCCGAAAGCATCAACGAAAAGCGTTCGAGGCAGTTCATGATCACCCCCGATCTCGATTCGATCGCGCACAAGAGCTGAGCCTTCCGCAAGCCGGTACGCGTTCGGTCGATATTACTGAGCATTGCGCGGCAAAGTAAACTCTCAAGGCGGGCAGGGACGCCCGCTCCACTGGAGTTGTCCTTTGGCGGAGCGAAAGGCGACACCCATTCTGGCGCAGCGCCGTGTCTGCGCAACGCTCAGTATGTCACAGTTCGGCATCAACCAAGATCAAAAGCGCGATTTGCCAGTACGGCGCTAGACAGGTAAACTGAATTGGTCGTCCAACCCCGCGTTGCCGCCTGCATCGACCCCAACCCGCTGGCTCGTGCGGCGATTGCACCTGGTGAACCGTTCGAGGCGGAGCTGATTATCCATGCGGCGACTTCTGACCGGACTGATCCCCGCCTGCCACACGCCATTTACCGCCGACCTACAGCTCGACCTGGCGACAGTCGAGCGCCAGGCGTCTTATTTCCAAAGCGCCGGTTTGCGCTCGGTGTTCGTGGCGGGCACGACCGGCGAGTGTGCCTCGCTGACCGTGGACGAGCGCAAGGCCCTCTGCGACCGCTGGGTCGAAGTGGCGGGCGACTCGCTCAAGATCGCCGTGAACGTCGGCCACAACTGCCTGACGGATGCCGTGGCGCTGGCGGCCCACGCCCGGCAAGCGGGTGTGGCGGCGGTGGCGGCGATGGCCCCCTGCTACTACAAACCCGCGACGGTCGAACAGCTCGTTGACTTCTGCATCCCGATCGCGGCCGAGGCGGATCCGCTGCCCTTTTACTACTATCACATCCCGAGCATGACGGGCGTCAACCTGCCAATGTCCGAATTCCTGCGCCAGGCGCGGTTTCGCATGCCCAACCTGTGCGGGCTGAAATTCTCGCATGACGACCTGGTGCAGCTTCAAGCCTGCGTGGCCCTCGATCGCGGCGCCTTCGACGTGCTCTTCGGCTGCGACGAGGCTCTGCTGGCGGGCCTCTGCCTGGGCGTGCGCGGAGCGATCGGCAGCACGTACAACTTCGCGAGCGGCCACTATCAACGCTTGATCAAAGCCTTCGAGGCCGGCGATCTGGCCGCGGCGCGGGCCGCCCAGCTCAAGGCGGCCGAGCTGATCTGCACACTCCAGCCGTACAGCTTCCTGCCAGCGTCCAAGGCCGCAATGGCATTTGTGGGCGTTCCTTGCGGCCCGGTGCGCCCCCGCTGCGCAACCTCTCCGCCGAGGAACTGGCCGCACTGGCCGACCAGGTCGGTGCGCTCAAAGTGCTCGACTGACACCTTTGGTCGGTGATTGCGCGAACCCAAACTTCCCCTCATCGATCTGGACGTGAGGGGAAGGTGCGGCGCAGCTCGGTTTTGAGTCTTGAATCCGGGCGCCAAACTCCGCAATCTAGAATGGACGATCCGAAGTCTGGGCCCGTAAACCGGAAAGCGAGAATCGATCGTGGGTGATCGACGCGCACTGACGGTCGAAGATCTGGAAGCGAGTTTGGACGAAATCCGCCAGTCGCCCAAGGATGACGGCGTGCTGGAGTTAATCGTGCGACGACCACGGACCGACGAGCGCGAAGTCTTGGAGGAAGGCGAGCTCGATCTTGTCGAAGGTCTGGTGGGCGACACGTGGAGAATCCGCGGCAGCACTCGCACCGCGGATGGGTCGCCGCATCCTGATATGCAGCTCAACATCATGAATTCCCGCGTCATTGCCCTGGTCGCGCAGGATCGAGATCGGTGGCCGCTGGCCGGAGACCAGCTTTATATCGACATGGACTTGAGCGATGCCAACCTGCCACCGGGGACGCAATTGGCTCTCGGCTCGGCGGTCATCGAAGTGACCGATCAACCTCACACCGGCTGCCGGAAGTTTCAGGCACGATTTGGACGCGCTGCGCTTGAGTTTGTCAATTCACGCCTCGGAAGAGAGCTTCATCTACGCGGCATCAATGCGAAGGTGGTGCGGCCGGGCACGATTCGCGTCGGGGATCGGGTACGTTTGAGAACGGAAATGGGCAAAGAAAAGGGGAACGCGATTGGAACAAAACGGTGATCACCAGGAACGGTCGCCAGCCGCGGTCCGAGCCAAAAGCAGTCGTCAGCCGCCGGTGAGGATGCTCGGGAACCCCAGGTGCATCAACACGGGGCCCAGCACTTGGGGCCGCCCCGCAGGATGGTTTCTACTGAGCGTGGGTCAACGCGGCCCGAGACGTTTCGACACTGCCTTATTGCAAAACTGAACGGGAGCGGTCACAATTGGTCGCAATGGTTCTTCGTTCGTTCAAGGGGCGACAGCGCGGCAGTGCAGCCGCATCGTCTGTGAGGCAGCAACGCGGGGGGATCCGATGGCGAATCGTACGAGCCGGCTCTCGTTGGTGGTGGTGCTTTGCGGGCTGTTACTTTCGGGCGCGCCCGAGCGGGTCTCATTGTGGACCAGTCGCTCACGTACGTGGGTACACCGTACCTCGCCGCGGGAGGAGGCCAAGTCATCTGGCAACAATTCACGCCAACCTTGGGCTCTGTCAATGAGGCGGTTTTCCAGTTGTATGCTAACTTCGGCGGAGCTCCTGTGAATGCGGAAGTGCAAGTCTGGTCCAGCGTCCATACTCCCACGCTGCTGGGCACGAGCGGCATTCTGAGCATTACAGCCAATAGCGATAACTATCAGCAGTATGACTTCATGTTTGCATCATCGATCACGGTGACTAATGGAAGTCCATACGAGCTACGGATTGTGAATCTCTCCCAAGTTGACGACGCGTACCTGGTTGTGCTGGATACGTACAACTACCCCGGAATGATCGAGCCGCCGCCAGAGACCGCGACCATACCCGTCACGCCCGGCAACCCTGGTAACGCCTACCAAACTTATTACAGCACCTGGTTCGCGGAAGGAATTAACTCCGGCATCGTACCCGAGCCTGCATCGTTGCTCGCGTGGTGCGTTGGAGCGGTTGCCTTGACCGGCTACTTCCGGCGAAAGTTTCCTTCGAGCCTGCCCCGCTTCAGGTCAGGATCTCGTGCATGACATGTCCGTGCACGTCGGTGAGCCGGCGGTCGATGCCGTTATGGCGGAAGGTGAGCCTGGTGTGGTCGATCCCCATCAGGTGCAGAATCGTGGCGTGCAGGTCGTAACAATAACTCTGGCCGGTGGCGGCCTTCCAGGCCCAGGGGTCGCTCTCGCCATGGGCGCTGCCTCCCTTGATGCCCGCACCGGCCAGCCACGCCACCGAGGTGCCGCCGTTGTGGTCGCGGCCGGTGGCGCCCTGCGTGAACGGCATCCGGCCAAATTCCGTGCACCAGACGACCAGCGTGTCTTCCAGCAGCCCGCGGGCCTTGAGGTCGCGCAAGAGCGCGGCGATGGGGCGGTCGACCGAGCGCGCGATGGCCGGCAACTCGCCCGCGATGTTGCTGTGGTTGTCCCAGTTGTTCGTGGGCCCGCCGGCGCCGCTCCAGACCTGCACGAAGCGAACTCCGCGCTCCAGCAGCCGGCGCGCCAGGAGGCAGCGGCGGCCGAAGTCGGCCGTCGCCGGATCGTCGAGCCCGTAGAGACCCCGGGTGGCAGGGCTTTCGCCGCCCCAGTCGAGCGCCTCGGGAGCCGTTTGTTGCATTTTTGCCGCGAGCTCATAGGCGACGATTCGCGACTCCAGCCGCGAGTCGCCCTCGTTTCTGGCGGCATGACGGCGGTTGAGCCGCTCCAGGACCGCCAGGCCCTCCTTCTCGCTGGCCGATGTGACGTACCGGGCCGAGGAGGGCGGAAACAAATCGGGAACCGGCCGGGTCGAGCCGGTATCGAGGATCGTCCCCTGGTGCGACTGCGGCAAAAAGCCCGTGGTGAAATTGCCCTTGGCGTTATAAGGCAGCCCCTTGGGATCGGGCAGCACCACGAAGGTCGGCAGGTTGTCGCAGAGCCGCCCCAGACCATAAGACAGCCAGGCGCCCAAGCAGGGAAAACCCGGCAACAGAAAGCCCGTATTCATCATGTAGCTGGCAGGCCCGTGCACGTTGGTCTTCGAGCTGAGCGCCATCAGGAACGCCAGGTCGTCGACGCAGCCGGCCAGCTCGGGAAACACGCTGCTGGCCCACCGCCCACATTCGCCGTGCTTCTGGAACTTGAACGGACTTCTCATCAGATTTCCGGGTGCGCTCGTCGGTGCCTCGACGTGGCTGCCCGGATCGAACCGCTGGCCGTGCCGGCGCACCAGCTCGGGCTTAAAGTCGAACGTGTCCATCTGGCTGCAGCCCCCATTCATGAAGAGCTGCACCACCCGCCGGACCTTCGCCCGATGATGCAAGCCGCCAGAGGGGCCGGCTCGAGCGATCTTGCGCTCGGGCGCCGGGTCGATTTCCGCCGCCGCCAGGCTGCCCTCCTTGCAGAGTAGGTCAACGAGCGCAATTCCGCCCAACCCACCACCAAGCCCCCAGAGAAGCTCACGTCGAGAGATGTTGTCCGTCATCGCGATTCCCCCATGGCTGGACCGCCCCCCGCATGGCCCGAAAGCCGTTGACTTGGCCAGCCCGCACCCTGGCCCTCCCGCACAAGGGGGGAGGGGATTAGAAAGCAGTCTCCGCAGAGCCCTCACTGCTGAATCAACGGCATTGACCCTGGCCGTCCCCCCGCGAACGGGGTTGCACTTGAATCAATTGACAAACAAAAATTCATTGCTGTTCACAATCAGCCGGCAGAGGTTTTCCAGTCCGTGGCGGCGCGCGTACGCCGCCAGCATCTTCTCTTCATCGGCCGCTGGCGGGCGGCCGTACGCCATCAGGAAGAGGGCCTGGACTCGGCCTGGGACGTCGGGCGCCAGAAGTTCCAGCCGCCGGGCCATGTGGTCGCACTGGCAAATCACGAACGGGTTATTCAACAGGGAGAGCGCCTGCAACGCAGTCGTCGATTCGTTGCGCACGGCGGTGAGCTGCGAGGCGTCGGCGGAGTCGAGCGTGTCGAAGAACGGGTCGGGCAGGGTCCGGAACACGAAGCGGTAGACGCTACGGCGGCCGGCTCCGGGGCTTTCCCAGTCATAAGGCGCGTAGTCGACCACCGGCGTGACGTGCACGCCGGGGCTCAGGTGAAACTGCCGGACCGAGGGCCCTCCCATCGTCTGGTCGAGCCGGCCGGCGAGAGCGAGGATCGCGTCGTGGATCGACTCGGCATCGAGCCTCTGGCGGTTCTGCCGCCACAGCAAGCTGTCGTCGGCGTCCTGGGCGGCCTGGGTGGGATCGGTCTGGCTGCTCTGCCTGTAGACCGCGCTCGACACGATCAGCCGGTGGAGCGACTTGATCGATCCGCCCGACTCGAGAAAGGTCGCGGCCAGCCAGTCGAGCAGCTCGGGATGCGAGGGGCTTGCCCCCATCCGGCCAAAATCGCTGGGCGTGGCGACCAGTCCGCGACCGAAGTGATAGTGCCACACCCGGTTGACGATCGAGCGCCAGGTGAGCGGGTTCCTGGGGTCGACGATCCAGCGAGCCAGTGCCGCCCGCCGGGCCGACTCGGCGTCGCCTGGGCTCATGGCAAACCGGGCCGGCAGTCCCGCGACGCAGCTCAATGTGCCCGGCACGGCCGGCTGGCCGGGCTGTTGAATGTCGCCCCGGCGCAGCACGTGCACCGGCCGGGGCGCGCCCGGCGGCTTGTGGCCGGCGTCGGGCTCGAATTCGGCCGCGGCCGCGAACACCAAGCTCTGTGGCGGCAGCGCCGCCAGCTCGGCTTTGAGCCATCCCGCCAGCGTGGGGTCGCGTCGCTCTGTCTCTTTGATCTGGGCGGTCAACATCCGCCGCAGCAGGGCGACCGCCGGATGGGCGTCATAGCCGCGCTCGGCCTTGTCGACTCCGGCAAAGACCGCCTGAAGGTTGTAGTAGTCCTCCTGCGAGATCGGGTCGAACTTGTGCGCGTGGCATCGCGCGCACCCGATGGTGACGCTCGAAAAGGTCGAGATCACCGTCGCGACCATGTCGTCGCGGTCGATATAATAGCCGATCTGGCGGTCGATGCTGTCGTCGCGAATATCGCGCAGCGAGCTCTCATCCCAGGGGCCGGCCGCGATCATTCCCAGCGCCACCGTCAGCCCCGGCTCGTCAGGATAAAGCGCATCGGCCGCGACCTGCTCCTGTACGAACCGGCCATAGGGCGTATCGCGGTTGAACGAGGCGATCAAGTAGTCTCGATAAGGCCATGCATTGGGCCTGATCCGGTCCTGGTCGTGGCCGTGCGTCTCGGCGAAGTGAACCAGGTCCATCCAGTGTCGCGCCCACCGCTCGCCGTAGTGAGGACTGGAAAGCAGGCGATCGACCAGCCGCTCATAGGCAGCCGGGGCATCGTCGCTCAGAAAGCGCTCGACCTCATCAGGCCCAGGCGGCAGACCGATCAGGTCGAAGGAGAGCCGGCGGATCAAGGCGCGGCGGCCGGCCTCGCTCGAGGGATGCAGAGCATGCTCCCCAAGCTTGGCCAGAACGAATGCATCGACGGGCGTCCGCGCCCAGGCGGCCGACCGGGAATCGAGCTTGGGCACCGCCGGCTTGGCGAGCGGGCGCAACGACCACCAGTCAGTGCTTTCGGATTGAGATCGCTCTCCCGCCCTACTGCCGCCCGTGGCGGCGATTGCAGCCGAACCTGCCGGCCCGTCGCGCGGGTCGGCGCGCCCATCTTGATCCACTCGCGGAAATCGGCGACCACGGCGGCCGGCAACTTGCCCTTGGGGGGCATGGGGTCAATGCCATCGGATCCGCTGATGGCCTGATAGAGCAGGCTGGCGCCCAAGTCCCCGGGAACGACCGCGGGGCCCGAGTTGCCCCCTGTGCGGATGCCCGCGCGGGTATCGAGCAACAGCCCCCCCTTGGGCTTCGGGGAGCGATTCGAGTGGCACTGGTGACACTTTTCCACCAGCACCGGCCGGATCTTCGACTCGAAGAAAGCGCTCGCCGCTCGATCGTCGGCGGCTGACACGCTTGCCGCCGCGACGAATGGCATCACCACGGAGGCAACCACGACGCATCCGCGACGAGCGGCCGTTCGACCAGCAGTCCGGTCGCAAGCCAGTTTTCGCATCCGCGCCCGCCCTCCACCCGAGGCATGGTTCAAACCCATCCCCTAGATTGCCCGATTCGCAAGAATTCAACAAGAGTGTAACACGAACGATGTTCGCCGTGCGGTCCGTACCGCGATCGCCGGGTTTGGCCTCGTCGTCTGGTCCGTTGCTCTGTTCTTGGCCCTGTTGTTCTTCGCGATCGAGCTGAAGCTCAATCCTCTCGTCGTCCTGGGTCTGGCGGCAGTCCTCGTCTTTTTCCTGTTGACTGCGGCGTCTGCTATCTCGGAAACTTCCCGACCGCGGCGCGACCCATTCGACGAGCCGTCCCGCCCGACGCCATGGAGGTTAACTGACCCACGCCTGTCTCACTGGGGCGTCTGGCGAGCCGATCGCCGAGCCCACCGCGATTCGGAATCCGACACTGGCACAGCACCACCCCATGTGGGATCGGTGGCTAGATGTCTAAGATAGCGTTCAGAGCGTGCGGCGTCAAAGCGGAGGGCATCGCCGCATCCGGAGTCTGATAACGGGGGCGGGCAAATAGTGCAACAGCAAAACTCGCGCGTCGGATCGGTGTGAGACGCGCGGTGCACCTAAGGAATTTCCTGATTGCATTCCGACCAATCGCGCTTAATATTGCGACAGTTCGAACCTGGCACGGTCAAGCCGGGTGCAGGGGCTGGAACGGGTCGAAGAGAAAGTCGAACAGGTGGAAAAAGAATCCCTCGCCGTCCGCCAGGGAAGGCGACCGGCGGGGGGAGTATGTGGTCGATCGAGATCCTGCGCGGAGGCGCGGAGAAATCACGCATCGTTTCTCACGAACGGGGAACGCTTTCGGAAGGCCGTAGGAAGGAACCTGCTGGCGCAAGTCGCACGCCTGCTGGATTTCCGGATCTCGGTCCTTCCTCAGCGTCTCCGCGTCTCCGCGTGCGATCTTGCGGGTTGTCCTGGAATAGTGTCTTTCCGGTCCGTTCACCGTGTGCGATCATGTTGTTGCGAAGGTCGTCGAAGGCGACGGCTGAAACCTCAAACGATCGAGACCCTACCGATGACGGAAGAACTCTCCACTGACCGCCCCGCTTCGAAGCCTCTCGATAACGCCGCCGTTTCGGCTGGCTTCACCGAGTCCCCCCCGGTCGCGACGTCGCCCCTCACTACATTCCCTTACGGGCCTGTAGCCTCTATTGTCTGGGTGATCGTGCTGATCACTGTGATGGGGGCAGCGGAAAGCGCTGTCGCTACCGCCGTCCAGGCCGGATGGGGATTTCTGGGAAAAAGTGACGGCAAGCCGATCGAAGGTCCGTCCGAGGGTCTGCTGATATCGGTCGCGTACCCTGGTAGGTGCGGCGTCGTTGGTGGCTCTGGTGATCCTGCTCGCCGCGGCGCGGCGGTATCCGTTGCGCGACTACCTCGCGCTCGCTTTCCCGACGCCGCGCCAGACTGGCCTCGCCGTCGGCGGCCTGATTGTCTTCATGTCGACGAGCTACGGGACGTCGTACATGCTGGGCGATCCCCTCGAGCCGATGATGATCGTCGAGGCCTATCGGACCGGCGCGCATTTCCTGATGTTCGTCGCTGTCGTTTTCGCGGCCGCCGTCGGCGAGGAGGTCCTTTTCCGCGGGTTCCTCTTCAAGGGAATCGCTTCGTCCTCGTGGGGCCCGGTCGCGGCGATCGTGGTTTCAGCGGCGTTCTGGGCTGTGCTCCACTTTTCGTTCGGCGTTCGCGCGGTTGTCGCCATCGCGATTTTGGGACTCTACTTGGGCGCAGTTCGGTTCAAAACAGGGTCGCTGCCGCTTACGATGCTGTTGCACGGTCTCAACAACGCGGTCGGGTTCGGTGTCGTCGCGTTCTTGGCCCAGCGGGCGGCCTGACGGCGACCGTCCGCGCGCCTCGACCGGCGTCTCGCCGCTCGTCCTGCGCGCCTCGCGGCGCACGAGCTAAACCAATCCGGCGGTCCCGTGCTCCAGTATTTTGAAATAATGCGGCCGCCGGCTCCCAGTAGTAGTATGAGGAAAGGCCAAGCGCTACTGGGAGGGTGTCATCATGGCGAACAGGCAATCCGAGGCTGTCTTGAATCTACCTGCGGGGCTCTCGAGCGCATCGGGCATCGCGGGGGTAAACGACGGCCAACTGCTGGCGCGGTTCGCCGCGCATCGCGACGAGCTGGCCGAGGTGGCGTTCACGGCCCTCGTGCGCCGGCACGGCCCGATGGTTTTACGCGTCTGCGAGCAGATCCTCGGCGAGCGGCACGCGGCCGAGGACGCTTTTCAGGTCACGTTTCTCGTCCTGGCGCAGTCGCGCGGGCTCGATCCGCCAGCCGGAGCTCCTGGGTCACTGGCTTCATGGGGTCGCCTTGCGCACCGCACGGGAGGTGAAGATGCAACGGCTTCGGTGGAAACAGCGCGAATCGGCCAAGGCCGAGGAAATCGCCGCCCTAGCGACCGCTGCGACGGCCGGCCCCGATCTGCAGGTGGTCTGCCGCGAGGAGCTCGAGGTCTTGCACGACGAGGTGGCTCGTCTGCCCGAAAAGTACCGGGGACCGGTTATCCTCTGCGAGCTGGAGGGAATGTCGTACCACGAGGCGGCGCTTCGGCTGCGCTGCCCGGTGGGCACGATCGGCGTGCGGCTGAAGCGCGCGCGGGAAAGGCTGCGGGAGCGGTTGATTCGCCGCGGCGTCGTGCCCTCGGCGGGCCTTCTGGCCGCGCTCTATTACGCCGAGGACGCACTGGCGTGCGTGCCGCCGGTCCTGGTCGAATCCACAGTCCAGGCCGCGATGGGCTTCGCGGTCAGCAACGCCGCGGCGGCGGGCGTCGCTTCCTCCGGTGTCGTCGCGGTCTCGGAGGTGGTCCTCTGGACGATGGCCGCGGCCCGGCTGAAGGCGGCGATCACGGTGGCATTAACGCTCTGGGTCGGAGCGGCCGCCGCCTGGATTGCTGTGAATCACAGGGCGCCTGCCCCGCCGGCCCCATCAGGGCCGAGGACGTCCATTCCGGTCGTGGCGGTCCCGCCCGTGCGGAGCTCTGGCGAGACGCGGCATGCCGGCGCAGGGCCGCCAGCCGGGATGCCCACCGCCACCGAGGCGGGCCAGCTCCGCTCTGGTAGGTCGACCCAGCCTCACGGCCGCGCCCGCCGTCCCGATCAGTCTTTTCCCCGCGGTTTCGTTGGTCATATCCAATCCCGGTCGCGGGCAGGCGGGCGAGCTTCTCATGGAATCGCCCGCCGCACCGTCGCAGCCAAAAATCGGCGCGGACATCGCCATTCTGGGTCGATTGGCGCGCGACGAGCGGACGCGCGGCGAAATGCTGTTTGCCAAGGAATGGACGCCGAACGACTCGATGGCCAAGGGCGGCGACGGGCTCGGGCCCGTTTACAATGATAGCTCGTGCGTGGCGTGCCACGGTCTGGGAGCACCTGGCGGCGCCGGACCGGAGAACAAGAACGTCATCCTCGTCACGGCAACCCCCATCAGCCGCCGCCTGCCCAAGAACCTCGATCAGATCCACCCTGGATTGCGTGGCTCGCGCAGTGCCGTGGTCCATCGCTATGGGACCCATCCCGAGTATGCGGCATGGCGCCGTCGATTCTACGATCAGAACCTTGACGGCGTGCCGAATGCATCCGCAAGCCCGGGTGTCGACCCGGTTGAAGCACGAATCGAGACGGTCCGCGGGCAATCCGGACTGGATCACCGGGTTCGCGGTCGAGCCGTCCGCGATTACTCCCGCGAATGGCGGCGTCAATCTGACCCTTTCCGAAAGGAACACGCCCGCACTCTTCGGCTCGGGCCGCATTGACGCGATACCCGCCGAATTGCTGGTGGTCATGGCGGAGAGCCAGCCGCCCGGCCACGCGCGGCCGGGTCAGCCGCAATCGCGACGGCCGGATCGCCCGTTTCGGCTGGAAGGCACAGATCGCCAGCCTCCACGAATTCGTCCGTGGCGCCTGCGCGAGCGAGCTGGGCCTGGAGGTCCCCGGGCACTCGCAGGCGGTCTCGCCCGTAGCCCCCAAGCAGAAGGCGAAGGGGCTCGACATGACCGAATCCGATTGCGATGCGCTCGTGGCCTATGTCCGGACATTGCCGCCGCCGGTCGTGATCGATCCCGACGGTCCCCAAGGCACTCGTGACATGCGCGACGGCCGGCGTCTCTTCGCGGACGTCGGCTGCGTGTCCTGCCATGTTCCGACCCTGGGCGACGTTCAGGGCATTTACAGCGACTTGCTCCTCCACGACGTGGGGCCAAGCCTGAGCGATTCGGGCAACTACTACGGAACGGAGGGCCCGATTTCGCCCGATGGGCCAAGTGCCCAGGAATGGCGCACGCCACCGCTCTGGGGCTATCGGGATTCCGGGCCCTACCTGCACGACGGCCGAGCGCAAAACCTGGAGGAAGCCGTCGCGCTGCATGACGGCCAGGCGAAGGCGTCGGTGCGCCTGTTTTTCACGCTCTCGTCGGAGGACCGTTCCAAGGTCGAGGCGTTTCTAAAATCGTTGATCGCACCCGCGTCGCCGCAAGCTCTGGGGATCATGCAAGCGGCCGAGCTCGAGTCGCGCATCGAGATGGAGGAGCGCGACAAACCCGAAACGATCGTGCGGCATCGGCGCGAAGAGGCATTGGTTCGCGGGCGGAAGCAGCGAGTAGCCGCCCAGCGGCGAGAACATGTCCTCGACGCCGCCGCGCGAGCCCGTGTCCGACTTCCCCTGGCCCAGGCGCTCGAGAAGATGGGAAAGACAGCCGGCGCGCTCGACTACTACCGCCAGATCGCCAGCGATGCACCCGACTCGGAAGCCGGCCGGCTGGCAACCGCCCGTATCGCAGAGATCAGCACGCAGACGGGCCCGCCTTGAGCGCAGTTCGGTTTGCGTACCCTCAAGCGCCTTCGAAAAGTAATCCGAGGGCGAGAAAGGAGCCGAAAACTGCGGCCATGAACAGTGTGAAGAACCCAAGCGAGGCCGCGATGTTGGTACCGCCGCGCCTGGCCAGCGCGTCCAGGTATGCATCCTCGGGTAACTCTTGACTTCGCAGCTCGGCGACCGCCCGCCGGGCGTGGGATAAGTACCAGCGGTTTCCCCGACCACCACAGATGATCGAAGCGACCAGACCCAGGATCCGCCCCAGACCGGCTGGCGGCTCGGGTCGCGCGAGAACCCCAACGAAGACGACCTCTTCCAGAATCGACTCGAACAGGATGATTCCCATGAAAATGGCTGTGATCACATACATCTTCCGGTATGGCAGCCACAATCCCGAAAGGAGGAACGCTGCCCAGTTGAAGCCTGTACTCGTTGGAGTCCCATCCAGGGCTCCGGCCCAGCGATGGAGGTAGTAGCCGGCCTTCCGGCCGACAAACACGGTCACTTCTTGATCAGTGAGGTCGACCCGCGACGAATCGCGACGTGACGGCAAAGCCGGCTCACGAGGAGGCTCATACGGGTTCGGCTCGCTCGTGACCATGACGCTTTCTCCTTTTCATCACGCGCAGCGTGATGACTACACAGATTCATCGATTTCGCAGCGCGATCGCCGCCATGGTCACTTTACGCTCCGCAGCCGGTGTTCCGTGGGATACGTCTCGATTACCAGGTCCTTGAACCGGACCTCCTGCGGCACTTTGTTCGCGTGGAGCTGGAGCCCGATCGGGCCGGGCTTGATCCGGTTCGGCTCGGGATCGCGCCAGTCGATGACCTGCGTGCCGTTGACCGCGACCTGGACGCGGTTGCCCTCCGCCAGTATCTCCAGGTCGTTCCAGTCGTGCTGCTTGCCGACCTTCTTGGCCGGCACCGGGTCAACTGGCAGCGAGTTTCGGCCATACAGATCATACATGCCCCAGCCCGAGGGAAACATCACCAGGTGGCCGGCGTAGGTTGCCGGGTCGTGCTGCTCGCTGGCAACGCGGCCCCAGAAGGCGATGCCCGAGTGCATCTCGGATTCGACCAGCTTGACCTTCGCGGTCAAGCGGAAGTCCGAATAGTTCTTCTCGGTCAAGAGGTACGTACTCACCGGAACCGGGAGCGTGTTTTTTCCCACGATCTCGCCGTTGTCAACCGACCAGTGCTTGAAGTGGCCCGCCCAGCCGTCCAAGCTCTTGCCATCGAACAGCCGGATCGTCTCGTTCGGGCCGGAGCCAGGGGGGACGACCGGAGCCGGGGCAGTTGCCTGGGCCATCGCGCCGGGAGCCAAACCGGCCATTCCCAGGGCAAGCGCCATCGTTATCAAAAGGCCGCAAGGACGAATCGAGCACGACATGGGCAGGCCCTCGCTAGTCTGTCGGTGGATTCACAAAGAACGCGTCGGTCCCTTATCGTTGCAGGCGATCGCCGAGGACGCAAGTAGTCGGTGAACGATCGGCGAGGCCGAGGCTGGTCAGGTCACTGCGGCAACCGTGACTGGCGTCGCTGCTCGCGGTGGTCGTCGATGGCTGTGTTCGCCTCGATCCGGTTGGATTGGATCGACACAGGCCCGACGCGATCCTCGACCAGGATGCCGACCGTCTGTGTTTGCCGCGGGCGAGACCGCGTGTCGCGAATCACGTTGTCTTCGAGGATGAGCCCGGACGGCTCGCCGCGGATGCGGATGCCGGCCGTGCCGGATTCGCGGCCGTTGTCCTCGACGACGTTCTCCTTGAGGCGGTTGCGATGGGGCGACATTCCCGCGCTCTCGTCGCGGAAGAAGACGCCATTGGAAGCGTTGCCGGCGACGTGATTGCCGCGGAGCAGGTTGTCGGAGTCCTTGTGGCCGATCGAGATGCCGAACCGTCCGTTCGCTTCCAGGCGGTTGTTCTCGAACACGCCGTGGCGGACGCGCCAGCACAGGAACAGGCCGTCCGTGCCGTTGCGCCGCGCGAGACAGTTCCGCACCACGGGGCGCTGAGAGCCGCTCCCAGGGTGGAAGCCAAGGTCGGCGTTGTCTTCACTCGTGCAGTCGGCGACCGTCACGTCGTTCGATTGCTGGAAGCTGATCCCGTCGCCGTGAAAGTTCCGAACCACGCAGCCTCGGATCACCGTGCCGAAGCCACGGTACAGGTAGATCCCCGCCCCACGGCAGCCGTTCAGGAGCGGATTCGCCGCCTTGTTCCCCTCGATGACGAGGTTCTCGACGCGCACACCCTGGATGTTCGAGCCGCTGACCACGGGGAAAACGGTGGCCGCTGTCGCGTGCTGGGCCACCATGCAGTCGGCCCCGAGCGGCGCGTCGATCGAGAAGGTGTTGCCGCGCCGACCTGTGATCCGGGCCACCGTGGTGTGGAAGCCCCCGGCGTTGTCGTCCCAGATCGCGACGCCGGCGCCCACTGCGAACCCCGACGGCGACTTGACCGTGATCTGCTGCTCGCCGAAGTCGCCGTCGAGGGCAAGGGGAGAGACCGCCGCGCCGGCCTTGCGCAGGATCGTCTTGCCCTGGCGGCCGCGCACGGTGACATTGGAACGCAGGTGCAGTGAATCGCGCATGATGTATTCACCCTCGCCGATCTCGACGATGCCCCCGCCCAGGCCGGCGACGTAATCGACGGCCGCCTGGAGTGCCCGGTTGTCGGACCCGACCAGATCGGAATCGGTCCGTCCTACCGTGATCGTGGGCCGATCGCTCATCTCGGAATGCATGGCATATGGCAATTGCTTCTCGTCGGATTTCGGGGCGAGGTCGCCGGCCAAGGCGATCGGACCGATGATGCAAAGGACGATGGTGACGCAAGCGAGCTTTCGCGACGGCATGACCGCCGGAATCCTGGACATGGGGAACCTCCTGGAGCCTGTTCGCCAGTTGGGAATGTCAAATCCAACCTCAATCAAATCTGCGGGGCGGCTTAGGGACCGCGCAGAGATAACTTTGGCAATTGTGGTGCAGGCGTCCCGCCTGCCGGCACGGGGATTGAGGGCGGGACGCCTGCACCACAATAGTGAATTCGCCAAACTCTTTCGCGCGGCCCCTTGGCCTCATGGTAGGCATGCTCTTGCAAGAAATCTAATCCGCGCAGTCGGTCGTTGAAAACTCCGCAACCTTTTTTTGCGTTGCATTCCCCGGCCCGGTAGACGATCCTAACTTAAGCGTCCCGCAAGCCGACTCGGCGTCCGACCCGTTTCGAATAAGGTCTTTACTGAGGGGCACCGATGAGCCAGCCAACCAAGCCGCAGGCCGGCAGCATCGCCTGGGTTGACCTGACGGTTCCTGATGCCGGCGAATCGAAGCAGTTTTACTGCCACGTCGTGGGCTGGTCGGCGTCCGAGGTCGACATGGGGGGCTACAGCGACTACTGCATGAACGTGTCGGAGGGCGGGAAGACCGTGGCCGGCGTCTGCCATGCCCGCGGCGTCAACGCCGAGCTTCCTCCGCTGTGGCTGGTTTATTTCACCGTAGCGGATCTGGACCAGAGCATGAAAAGTGCCGTCGCCCTCGGGGGAAGGATACTCACCGGCCCCAAGGGCATGGGAAATCATGTCCGCTCCTGCGTAATCGCGGACCCGTCCGGTGCGACGGTCGCCCTCTTCGAGCCGGCCGAGTAGAGCTGGGCCAGTGCGTCGCCCTGATTCATCGGGCCGTTGACCACGTACGATCCGGATTCTCCGGGCGTCTACCGGCACCCACTCATTCGCGGTCCATCCCGGGAAACTCGCCATGCGTTTCTATCTGATTGCAGTCGCCGGTTTGATGTCAATTGCTATCCAGATGGAATGCCCCGTTCGTGGGCAGTCCGAGCGCACCGTTGACTGGCCGCGTGTCGGCAATGACCCCGGTTGCATGCGATATTCCCAGCTCGATCAAATCAACCGTGAGAACGTTGCGCGGCTGAAACCGGCCTGGACGTATCATACCCGGGAGCTCGAAGGCCGCGCGGGCAAGACGATCGAGTGCACGCCGATCGTGATCGATGGCGTGATGTACGTCACGACCGGATATCTCCGAGTCGTGGCGTTGAGCGGAGCAACGGGCAAGGAGCTCTGGCAATTCGACCCGCTCAGGGATCATCCCTTTCCGCACCGGCCGCAGTCCGGCGGGGTCAACCGCGGCTGCGCGTACTGGTCCGACGGCAAGCCCGGCGGCCAGCGGCGCATCATTCACGGCACGGCGGACGGCCGGCTGTTCTCGCTGGACGCGCAGAACGGCAAGCTCGACCCGAAATTCGCCGCGGGAGGCATCCTCGATCTCCGTGCGGGCCTCGATCCGAAAGCCGTTGCGCTGGGTTACGGACCGACGTCCGCGCCGGCCGTGTGGAAGGACACGATCATCGTCGGGGTTTCGTGTGACGAAGGGCCGGGCATTGCCGCGCCGGGAGATATCCGCGCGTTCGACGTGCGCACAGGCGCCGAGGTATGGCGGTTCCACACGGTACCCCGTCCCGGGGAGTTTGGAAACGAGACGTGGGCCGGCGATTCCTGGAAGGACCGCGGCGGCGCCAACGCCTGGGGCGGATTCAGCGTCGATCTTGATCGGGGCATGGTCTTCGCGGGACTGGGCTCTGCCGCGTTCGATTTTTACGGCGGCGACCGGCACGGCGCGAATCTGTTCGCGAATTGCACGATCGCGCTCGATGCGGGAACGGGCAAGCGCATCTGGCATTTTCAAACGCTGCACCACGACCTGTGGGACCACGATCTGCCGGTCTATCCCAACCTGGTCACGGTCACCCGCGACGGCAAGCCGGTTGACGCCGTCGCGCAGGTGACCAAGACCGGCTATGTCTTCCTGTTCGATCGCGAAACGGGCAAGCCGCTGTTCGAGGTCGAGGAAAAACAGGTGCCCGCTTCCGACATCCCCGGTGAGGAGGCGTCGCCGACGCAGCCGATTCCGGTCAAGCCGCCGCCGTTCTCGCTCCAATCGCTCGACGAGACAAACATCACCGATATCGGCGCGTCCAATCGCGCGTCGGTGCTCGACCAACTGCGCAAGATTCGCAGCGGACCTGCCTTCAACCCGCCCAGCCGGCAAGGAACGGTCGTCGTTCCGGGCTTCCACGGCGGCGCCAACTGGTCCGGGGCCTCGTTCGATCCGACGACCGGTCTGCTCTACGTCAACTCGAACAACGTCCTCAATATCATCACGCTCGTCGAATCGAAGTCGCGCGGCAAAGCGCGATACGGAGCTTACGACGCCACCGGGTACAAAAAGTTTCTCGATCGCGAGGGCTATTCCGCGACCAAGCCCCCGTGGGGAGTTTTGAATGCGATCAACCTCAACACGGGTGAATTTGCCTGGCGGGTTCCGCTGGGCGAACACGTCGAGCTCACGTCGCGCGGGATCCCGCGCACCGGCACCGAAACCTTCGGTGGCACGATCGTGACGGCCGGCGGCCTGGTGTTCATCGCCGGCACCAAGGACGAGCGGTTCCACGCCTTCAACAAAGAGACGGGCAAGCTCCTCTGGGAACACTCCCTGCCGGCCGGCGGCTACGCGACTCCATCGACCTATCAGGTCAACGGCCGCCAGTACGTGGTCATCGCGGCCGGAGGCGCCGGCAAGCTGGAAACGAAGGCGGGCGATGCGTTCGTGGCGTTCAGTCTGCAAGAAGAACGTTGATCCGAAATCCGGCACTCGGACCGCTTGAATGATTGACGTCGCGGACTGTCGCCCCGATAATCCAGCCACTTGCCGACTCGATCCGTGAGAATCCCAACGTCTGAGACAAGCAAGCATGGCGACCAGCACGACCGCAGAGCGAGCCGGGGACGATCGTTCGTGGTACATCGTCGGCCGCTGGCGCGAGTATCAGGGGGAGGGCCGCGCGAACCTGTTGCGGATCGTCGCGATCGCGGCCTTTTACGGCGTCGAGCTGGCCAATTACCGGGGGTTCCGGCTGGGCGTCGTCGAGATGCCCGCGCATCGAAGGTGTGTACCGGCCGTTCCATCTGGCGGTCACGGCGCTGGCGGTCGCCTGGACGATGACCGCCCTGGCGGTGCTGATTTGTCTGCGGCGTCAGGTCTTCCCGGCCGCGCTCAAGTTCCTTTCGACCGGTGCCGACATCGTGCTCTTGACGTGCATTCTGTTCGTCGCGAACGGCCCTCGCAGCCCGCTGGTAGTCAGTTACTTCGTGATAGTCGCCCTCGCGGCCCTGCGGTTCAGCCTGCCATTGGTCCGGTTCGCGACGGTCGGGAGCATGCTCGGCTATCTCGCGGTACTGGGCTACGCGAAGTGGTTTGCCGCCGGCGAGCACCGGGTGCCGCGCTACCATGAGGTGATGTTCCTGCTGGCGCTGGGCTTGACCGGGATCACGATCGGCCAAGTGGTCCGCGCGGTGCGGTCGATGGCCGTCGAATACGGCATTCGCCGCGCGGCCGAGACCGGGAGGGACTCCTGATGGCACCGCCCGATCGGATCGAGTTCGGTCTGCCTCGAGTGCGGCGCCGCGAACCGCCCCGGGGAAACCGCGTGTTTCCTGTGTGGTCATCATCTCGACACGGCCCGTCCCGCGACAATGACCGGAGTTCCGAAATCGGCGGCGCCGACCGACGTCCCCAGAGCTCTTCAACCCGTACGAACCCCCGACTACGATCCTTTCGCCTGGATTGACGTTTCGGATCAGCTCGCTGCTCCTCTTGATTGTGGCAGTCGCGGTCTGTCTGGCGGTCGCACACGAGGACTGGATCGTCGGGATCGCTCTGGCCGCCGCGGTCGCGCCGGCGCTCGGCTACACATCGATCATGGCGTCCAGGAGTGCGGCCGAGGGAAGGCCAATGGAGGTCTTCCAAAAGGTGTGGAGCTTCCTCGCCGCGCTCTGCGGCGTGGTTGTGATCGCGCTTTCGGCCCTGATCGCCTTCTGCTTAACCTGCATCCCCGCCGGCTTTGTTGCTTTGAATGTCGGAGATCTGGGTTCGTACCTCGCACTCGGGATCGGCGGCACGGCGGGTGTCGCCGCCGCGGCGTACATGACCTATTATCTCCTCACCAGGAAGCGCCGGAGCGCCCGGACGCCGCGGTAAAACCATGACACAACTGCGCGACCACACCTTCCTGGGCATGACCCAGAGCCTCTGCCCCGACTGCCTGGCGCTGGTGCCGGCCAAGATCATCACCAAGGAGAAGCCGCGTCTACTTCCGCAAGCGCTGCCCGACGCACGGCGTCCGCGAGGACTTCATCTGCTCCGACGTTTCTCAATACGATCAGATGCAATATAGCCTCCCGGGCAAGGTACCGCCGCGGTACGGAGTCGAGCCCGACAAGGGGTGTCCGTTCGACTGCGGGCTGTGCACGGAGCACGAGCAGCATACCTGCGTCGGGCTGGTCGAGATGACCTCCTCGTGCAACCTGCGCTGCCCGATGTGCTACGCTTCCAGCGGACCGGGTGGCACCCATCTGAGCTACGACGAATGCGTCCGGTCGATCAACCGCCTGGTCGCGGTCGAGGGCCGCGCTGAAGTGCTTCAGCTCTCTGGGGGCGAGCCGACAATCCACCCCGAGTTCCTCCGCGTCCTCGATTACGCCGCCGCTCAGCCGATCGACATTGTGATGATCAACACCAACGGCATCCGGCTGGCGCATGACCCTGATCTGCTCGACGGCATCGAGCGGCTCAAGCACCGGGTCGAGGTTTACTTCCAGTTCGACGGGTTCGGAGAGCGAGGCTCGAAATTGCTCCGCGGGGAGTCGCTGGTCGAGACGAAGCTCTTGGCCATCGAGGCGCTGGGCCGGCGCGGGATCAAGACTTCGCTGGTGTGCACGCTTCAGCCGGGGGTCAACGATTACGAGGTCGGCGCGATCGTCCGGTTCGGACTGGAACGACCGTGGGTAACCGGCGTGAGCTTTCAGCCGGCCACGTATTCGGGCCGCCACGTGCTGCCGGAGGACCTGGAGGGGCGGATCACCTTCCCCGACGTGATCCGAGCGATCGCCGATCAGACGGACGGCCTCTTCCGGGAGGACGACTTCATGCCGTTGCCGTGCGCGCACCCGAACTGCCACAGCCTGACCTACGCCTTCCGCTCGGGGGGCCGCGTCGTCCCACTGCCGCGCTTCATCGACGCGCGCAATCATCTCGAAATCCTGGCCAACGGCATCCTGTTCAGCCGCAACCGCGCCCGACAGCTCATCGATCAATACCTCGCCAAGGTCGGCGGCTGCGGCGCCGGCTGCGCCCCGCGACCTCCGGAAACGGCGACGGACACGGATCAGACGCGGCGGTCGAGAGCGCCGCCGCCGAGTTTTTCGCCCGGGCGCTGGCCGAGCAGCTTGCCCAGTCCGACGTGTTCCGGATCACGATCACGTCGTTCCTCGACGCGTACAACTTCGACGTCCGCCGGCTGATGAAGTGCTGCATCCACCACGTCCTCCCGAGCGGGCATGTCATCCCGTTCTGCGCGTACAACGTGTTGTACCGTGAGGGACACGTGGTCTTGCCCGCCTTGCGCGACGCCGGGGTGCTGGATGCGGCGGCATCAAGAAAACCGGAAGCCGTAAATGATGAGCCGGCCACTCCCCTGGTCTTACCCTCTGATCATGCTCGCGTCGGTGGTGGTCGCGGTGGTCCTGAGCCGGCGCACGCAATCGTCTCTCGGTCTCGGCGGGCGCGAGCGGCTGGGAATCGGGCTCGGGGCGTTCTGCGGGGCCATGATCGGGGCGAAGCTGCCGTTCGTGCTGGCCGACTGGGTGGGCCTGCTCAGCGGACGGGCCTGGCTCGAGAACGGTAAGACGATTGTTTTCGGCTTGGTCGGCGGCTACTGCGGGGTCGAGCTGGCCAAGGCCCTCTTGGGTGTTCGCGTGAAAACCGGGGACAGCTTCGCCGTGCCGGTGGCAGCCGCCCTGGCGATCGGACGCGTGGCCTGCTTCGTCGCGGGCTGCTGCTATGGGACGGTCACGGTTCTGCCCTGGGCCGTCGACTTCGGCGACGGACTCGGCCGCCACCCCACTCAGCTCTACGAGTCGGCGTTCCACCTTGCCGCGGCCTTGGTCCTGGCCTGGCTCATGCCCCGGGGGATCCTGCGAGGGCAGCTCATGAAGCTCTATCTCATCGCCTATTTGATCTATCGTTTCCTGACTGAGTTCATCCGGCCCGAGCCCGTGCTGGCACTCGGATTGACCGGCTATCAGTGGGCATGCCTGGGTCTGGTACCGGTTTTCGTCGCGCTCTGGGTGCGAGACGCGCAGACGGCATGGCACGCGAGCGCGGCCCGCACCTTATCATGCTCTTTCGGCCGATTCCCCGCGGGAAGGGCCTGATCATGCACAGCCACGCGCTCACGTTGCTCCTCTTCGTCACCTCCTCCCTGGGCCAGCCGCGCGCCCGTGGCGACGAGCGGCTTGCGGTGGTCGAGGGGGAGGCCCGCTGCGCCGGAACCGGCATGCCGGCTTCGGGCGCCACGCTCCTGTTCTTCAATCGGGACGACTCCGGCTGGAGCGTTGTAACCGATGACGAGGGTCGTTTTCGCTGGCAGTTGCCGGGTAGGCAGGTCGTCTGGTCCGGACAGGACGGGAAGCCGGGGCCGCCTTGCGGGGTCATGATCCAGGATGCGAGGAGCTGGTCGTGGGAGATCGTCGGCGCCGACGCCTGCGAGCCGCCGAACGCCTACTCCCGGAACGAGTGCTTCCGCGTGCTGCGGAAACCGGCAATTACGCGCTGGCGGGTGACCGACCAGGGGCCAAGGCTGGTCGTCGAGTGCCCGGAGGCGGGGGACGTCGAGGTGATGGTGCTTGGTCCGGACGGAGCGCCGCTGGCCGATCGGGCGGTTCGAGTTTTTGCAGCAGAGGCGCCCTTCGCATTCCGCGGCAACGCCAACGTCGAGTTCCGAGGACGGACCGACAGTGCGGGGGTCTTCCGCCTTCGCTGGTTCGCGGGGACGCGGCGGCTTCGGGCGCTGGTGCCCGATGTTGGCTTCGGAACGACCGGCGTTTTCGAGGTCCTTGCAGGACGGACGGCGCGGGCCGACTTGCCCCCGTTGGCCCGGTTCGCGCGGGTGGAGGGAACCCTCGACCCGAAACTGCGCCAGGCGGGGATGATGGTCTGCCGGCTGCCCGATATGGCGAGCCCGCGCGCTCGGCGCGCGCACAGTCCGCGGTCAACGACCAGGGCCGGTTCGTGCTGCGCGACGTGGTGCCGGGAAGCTTCCTGCTCGCGGTCGGCCGCGGCGGCCACGGCGCGTTCCCCCGTATGAACAGCGTCCGCGTACGTGCCGAGCCGGGGCATACCATCCGGGATCTCGTGTTCCGTCCTCCCGCGTCTTCTCAAGTGCCGCCGGCAACGGCGCCCGCCAGCGCTCAAGTGCCACCTGCGCTCGGCGGCGCTCTGAAGCAAGATATTGTCTGGGTCGAGGGAACCGCCCGCGACCTGGGAGGGCGGGGCATCGCGGGGGCGAATGTCTTCGTGCGCACAAGCTATAACGGCGGCAGCCGGATGTACGAGCAAATCCGGGAGACCACCACCGACTCGCAGGGCCGCTACCGGATCAGCGGTCCGCTCCTTGAAGGCGTGACTCCCCTCATCGTCGTCGTCCACGCCAAGGGGCGGCCTCCTGTCGTGGCCTACGCCGCAGCCCCGTCGGCCGCCACATCCGGGCACGGTCCGGTGGACGTGACGCTTGCCGGCGAAGATGCGAGTGGCTCGATCCGCGTGCATGTCCTGAAAGACGGCCAGCCATTCCCCGGCGCCAGCGTCGTGCTCAGCTCCGACGGTGCGATTGAGCTGGGCATGTGGGCCAGCGAGGCGGGCAAGCTCACTCCCGCGTGGACCGAAACTCAAGCCATCTTCTACCCGCGCGCCACGACTGGCGCCGATGGCACGGCCCACTTCACGAAGCTGGTTCCGGGCGCTTACGAGGTGACCGCGAGCGCTGGGCCGCCTGCGGCAGCCTCCGACGCCGGACGCTCCCGGAAAAACTCGGGTCGCGAGTACGGAATTGCACAACGAGTCGGTGTGGCGGCGGGGCAAGAGGTCGAGACGGCGATCGCTCTGCACCCGCTGACTCTCGCGGTTCCTTTGCAGATCCTCCGCCCGGACGGCACGCCGGTCGTGGACCAGAACGTCGCGTTCAGCGTCGGTCTGCGCAGCCCCGGCGTGAGCACTACGCTGAAACTCGACGCCCGCGGCATCGGCTCCCATTTGTTCGAGGCGCCGGGACTGTGGGCCGTCGACGTGCGGTTTCGCGACTCGAAGCTGACGTCGTTCCCCCTGGACGCAGAACCCTTCTACCAGGCCGAGGCACTACTGCCAGTTTCGCCGGGGTGCGCCCTTCCCGATCCAATCCGCTTGACGGGAGTCCTTCGCGAGCGGGGGTCGTTCGCGCGGAGCTGAGGGACGTCAATGACAAGCCGGCCCTTGGGACGGTGATGTTCATCTCCACCTTCGCAGTGGATCGAAACGTCGAGCAGGCGGGCAGTACCGACACTCTGGGCGTGGTGCGGTTCGCCGGCCTTTCCCACGGCCGCTACACCCTGCACGGATCGATCAACGGGCTTGCACCGCCCCTCGTGCCGGGCGCGGGCGGATGCCCGAGGACGCCGCGCTGCGGAACCAAGTCGCGTTCGCGGACCAGACAGTCGAGGTGGAGACGGCGGTCGAATCGCACGCCGTCGTGCGGCCGCAAGAGGTGGGCTACGTGCGCGGCACGCTGCGGCCGCCGGCGGGCCGAAGCGTCGCGGAGTACCGGTTCTTCCCTGCTTACGACGCGAGGGTGCTCGGGCCACGCCAGCAGTTGGACGCGAAGACTGGAGAGTTCGTCGCAGGGCCATTCTTCGCGGGGCCGGTAAAGTTCCAGATGATTCGCATTCTCGACAGCGGGCAGGTGCGGCAGGCCGGAGCCGAGACTGTGGAGGTTCCCGCAGGAACAGCGGTGCGAATGGACCTCCGTCCGCACGAAGATCCTGTGTCGGCCACTGCACCGGACGCGACCGCGCGCGTTTCGCTCGGCATCGGAGGTCTGCGGTTCCTGAACGAAGTCCCGCGCGCGGCCGGCGCCACGGCGTGGCTCGCCGACGGCAAGACCCCGGCGTTCGGGGCGCGCGGGCTTCTGCTGGCGCCCGGTCTCTCGCAACCCGTGGCCTCCGCGGTGAGCGACGCGGCGGGGAACCTCACGTGGCGCGGACGATGGGTCTCGTCTCAGACGATGACGCGCGACGGCGCGCGTGCCACAAAGCCTCGGGCTGTGGTCTGGCTGCCGGGCCGCTCTGGAGCGGCCGTGGTGGAGGTCGAGGCAGGCAAGCCCATCCGCGCGATATTGCCGGCCCCGCTCGACGCCCACGGGACGGTTAGCCTCGGTCACCGGACAGGTGCCGGAGTCAACGCGCGGCTGCGGATCGTCGCGGCGTACCAGGGTCAAGGAGACGCCGACGCCGCCTTGAGCTTGGCGACGACCGCCGATGCGCAGGGACACTTCATCCTTCGCGGCCTCACGCCCGGCCGCTACGAGGTCCAGGCGGCGCGCGACGGCATCTGGCTGTCGCCGAGCGTGGCACTCGCGGTGGAGGCAGGCAAACCAATCCCCGAGCTCGCCCTCGACATCCCGGAGCCCGGCGCGCCGGTGGTCGTGGAACTTGTCGACCGCACGGGCCGCGCCGTCCCCCAACGGCCCCTGACTGTGGCACGCCCCAGGGGGCCCCTCGCGGCCCTCTGGCCCGCGGCCTTGCAGACCGATAGCGCGGGCCGGTTGACACTTTGGGGGCTGGAAACCGGAACCCATTCGATCCAGATCGCCGGCGAGCCAGCCCCGCGCCGCCTGCAAGTGCTCAAGGCTGAGCGAGATGCTCACGCGCCCGGATCGTACGATTCGTGTGCGACCTGACACCGTGAACTCGAGGGAATTCATGCTGGTGTGTTTGGGTCCGCAACCGCGGTCAACAAAATCCCGATCGGGCCCTTCACGTTTCGTCCTCCAGGCCGCGGACCTGGTTCAATGGGCAAACGGGTCGGCCGGCATGAGGCGGTCCATGTGGCCATGGAGCAGGCGACAGCGCTTGCGGGACACGGCAAGAGTGTCGTCCTTCCGCCCGAGGGCGCGGAGCGACTTGCCCAGGTTCATGTAATGATAGCTGAGCCACTGCCGGTACTGCGCCAAAAGGGCGACGCCACGGCGACAAACCTCCCGTGCCTCATTCTTGCGGCCGGTGGATGCGATTACCCATCCCATGTTGCTCAGACTGCTGGCCAGCTCGGCACGTTCTTCAACGCGCGTTGGGGCCATCTCGAGGACCTGCTCCCGCAACTCAACCGCGCGGCGGTAATGGGCCAACGCCGACTCGGGCCGGCCGACTTTGCTGTCGAACTCGGCGTTGAACCAGGTCAGGTTGAAGTTGGCGCGCATCAACTTATCGTCGAGCCCCGATGGCGGGGACGGTTCGCTTTTCTCGCGAACCAGGGCCTCCTTGAATTTCGGAGCGCCTCGGTTTCGCACTGAACTACCCCAGATTGGCCCGGTAAGCGGCCAGGAGATTCTTCGCAATGTCAAGGTTGCCCAGCGCGTTGGGGTGGAAAGTGCCATCCTGGTTCCCTTGCATCGCTAGCGATTCGCCCAGCGTTCGGATCCACCGGCTGGTCGAGGGGTAACCGTGGGTATTGAAGTCGGTCACGATATTCGTGACGAGAGTCCACTTGTACTCCCTCGCGGCGGTCGTGATGACCGCGTCCAGCGGAGCGATGAGCTGACTGGACGCGAACTGAGCATCGGCCAGGCTGACCAGCGGAACACCCAGCGGCGACAGCAGCGCGGCGACGTTGCCGTTCTGGTCGTGGGTCAAGTCCGGGTAAGGCGTTAGGAGCACCTGGCTCGGTTTCAAGCCGCTGATCGCCTGAGCAAGCGCGGCGAAGTGCGACGGCAATTGACTCAAGTCGGTGTTGAACTGCTGCAGGATCGAATTCAGCGATGGGCCGAGGACGCCAAACTCCGTATTCTCAATCAGGTCCTCGGCCAGAGTGGAAAAATGAATGTCGTCGGCCCCGACCGAAACGGTCAGGACGTCGATGTGCCGCGTACCAATGATTTGCTTGAGCTCGCTGATCTGGGCTGGAAGCTGAACGCTCGAATCGCCAATGCTGGCCATAGGGCCGAGGACTCCCACGGGAATCGACGCACCCGAATCGGCCACCGAGACGAACGTGACCGCCTCATGCGGGTTCGCCTCCTGAAGCTCGAGCGCAAACTGAGCGGGCCCGGCGATAGTCGAGCGGTGGGCGTCGGCGTTCTCCGTGTTCATGGCGCCGTTGGGCGAATAAGCCCATTGTGGGAAAAGGACCCCCGGGACGACCGGGTTCCCTTCCCCCGAGGCATAAGAATCGCCGATCGAAACGATGAGAACGTCCTTTACTTGAACCTGTGTCGTGGCGGAGAGCGGCTTCTTGGTATTTCGCAGTCCCGTCGCAGTGAGCTTGACCTGGTACGACCCCTGAAGCAGATCGATTCTGGGATCTTCGCCGGTAAGATGCGTCGAGCGTCCCACCGAGTTGGTAACCGTCCACGAAAACGTCGTGGTGCGCTGGATCCCCACCGAGTGTGAGGCGTCCAGCGTGACCGGGTACCCCTTGGGCGGGTTGACGTAGGCAAAAGTGTTGGGAAGGTCGGGCTCGTTGCCGTGCAAGGGATCGGGGGCGATCTGGGGCACCATCGACCACTGAATGACCGCCGCCGAGCTCAACAGACTCCTGATTTCGAGCGTCTGGATCGTCGAATTCAGAGGGTTGAAGGCGCGGCGGGGACGAGACGACTTGCGTTGCCACCATTGCAAGAACGGCATGCGATGCTCCTTTAGAGTGATCATCTGCACCAAGTCGGCCCCTGGCGCGGTCGCGTACAAAGGGATCCAGTATCCGACATTCAACACTTAGTGACAATGCACAGTGGATCGGCCCGCCCGGAGCGACGCTGATACTACCGGTATCATTGCTGGCCTCGCAGCAACGGCTTTTTCGTGTACTGTACGGGCACGGACACAATCAGATCCGCCAGCTTTGCACGGCCTTGGCGGCGGCCGACCAACCGAACGTAGCCGAGGTAGTCGCCACGATCGGCCTCGAGCGCGGTGATTTCCGCTTCATTGTCAGGGGCGATCACCCTGTGCCAGTCAAGCCAGCGTTGCCATCCATCGGGCATGGTGTCGGCAAGCTCGATGTCCATGATGCCGGTCCGTTCCCAGTGCAGGCGCCACCAAGCCGCCGAATGCAGGCTCCAGAGATCCGGCGTCCACCACGCGCGCAGGTGCTCGGGCGGAGGGCCCTCGATTTCCCGCATCAGCCCCGCACCCGCAATCCCCACCGGTCCGCCCGGAGCCACAAACCGGGCGAGATAGTTCAGATAGAAGTCGTCCGTCCCGTAGTAAGGGAAGGAATCGATGCTCACGATGGCGTCGAAGAAGTCGTCGGCAAATGGCAGGGACCGGGCATCGGCATGGATCGGAAAAACACCGTCTTCGACACCCGCATCGCGAATTCGCAGGATGTTCTCCGAAGCGCTGATCCAGAGGTCGGTCGCCCAGACCTGAACGCCGAACTCCCGGTGCAGAAAAATCGACGACACGGCCCGTCCACAGCCGAGATCCAGTACTCGCATCCCGGGCCGCAAATGCAGGGCTTCGGCGAGCCACTCGGCAATCCAGAGCGCGTTGGCCCCGCCACTGACGCTGGCGACGACCCACTCGGGGTGGTACTTCGAGGCGCGGGGAAACCGCTCGGAGACAAACCGCTGGTCTGAAGTCATGATCAAAGAATTTAATTGGGGACGGCGTTCCGTGTCAATTGCAGCCGGTTCGCGAGTGGCAGCGGTCCTCTTGATCCACCAAGGGAATCAAAGGTGACTGGCGCCGCGCCTCCGTCATGGGATCAATTCATAAGTCAACTCGAACAGCCCTTGCTGCACCAGCCAGAACGTCGTCGGGTTTCGCCTGGTAGGGGTTCTTCACGTCGTCGCGGACCACGTAGCCGCCCGCTGGCGAATACAGCGGTCGCGCGGGGTCGTAGTTGGGCCGGATGAAGAAGCCCACGATCCCTGGGCCTTTTATCTGTGCGACCCAGTTGCGCGTCGTCGCCTTCGGCTTGAAGATCCGGTACGTCCGGGGTTTTTCATCGAAGCCAAATGTCTTGACCTCTTCACCCGCGGCCTCATACTTCCCCTCGATCTTTTCCAGGGACTGGAACCACGGCTCCCCGGCGACGCCGGCGCACAGCCAGTACCCGGCCCTTGCCTTCTGGACCGCGTGGTCGGCCGTCTGAAACTTCTTGCCGAGCTCCTCCGCAAGGACGGCCCGCGCCAGATCGGCTTCGTCTTCCTGGCCCACCGCCACGCTTTTTGCTCGGCGACCCACCGCAGCGTCTCGTCGTGCGAGAGCTTGCGCTCTTGTGGTTCGCGTTTTCGGGTCTTGCTGGCTTGGTCTTGCACGGCGAATGCTCCTAGCGGGCTGCCTGACCCTTGCGCCAGCACGGGCACCAAGAGCGACAGCAGCACAACCGGGTACCGGACTGACTTCAGGCCGCCAACCTCGACCACGACAGACTCCCGGCTCTTTGACTTCATGCCCTGACAGCTCGGATCGGCTCACGTAAACTTCGCAGACACGCTTTCAGGAACCGCTCAGTCGTAAGTCAGACTTTCCAGCCTGGCGTCAGGCTGGAAAGCCTTACCTACAAAAGACAGAATTCCCCGGTCCCATCTAGCGTCGACCTCGCAGACACGCTCCCAGAACTCGCCGCCAGTTCATGGCATGGTCGGACAGGTCGAGCTCGTCACCGCTGCCCGCGAGCCGCCGGCAGATCAGTTTGGCAGAAATCGGTGGGAAAGTCATCCCGTCGAGCGGTCGAATGATAAGTCCCGTGGCGTCCTCGATGGCCCCCTCGTTGACGACCCCGACGCCGAAGCCATCACGGACGTAGGCCAGGATGGTTGCCCACCCGCCGATTTCGAGCGTGATGTCGAGCTTGTTGAACAGGCCGCGGGAGCGCAAGACCTCGTCGAGCGCCTTGCGGATGCCCGCATCGGGTTCGGGCAGAATCAGGGGGAACAAACAGAACGCCTCGGGAGGCGCCCCTGCCTTGGGCAGCGACCGCAGCTTCGATTGCCATTTCGTCCCGGAGGCGCAGACGAGCGCCAGGCGATACGTGACCAGGGGCTCGACGTAGAGCGGCCGGCGGGCAATCTCGAGAATGGACGATTCGTCGTGGGTGACGATCGCCAGGTCGAGCGAGCCGTTGGAGACGCCTTCGATACGGGCGTGGCCGCGCAAGGTCGATATCCGTAGCCGCGCCTCGGGCCGCTTCTGGCGGAATTCGATGAACGCACGCCGGACCGGTCCGGCAGCCATCTGCTGGCCGCAGGCGAAATGGACCGCGGCAGTCCCGGATGCCTTTGCTTCATCCTCGACAAAGGTATGCAGGTTCTGGTATCGGTCAACCAGTTCCTCGACGGCCGGCCAGATCTTGCGGCCCTCATTGGTCAGGTTCCAGGTCTTACCCTTACGCACGAGCCAGGGTCGGTCCAGAAGCGGGCCGGCGTGCTGGAGATACTTGAGCCGCTTCGACAGCGTCGGCTGGTTCAGCTCCAGCTCCCTCATGACGGCCGCCGCCTCACCCTCGTGACGGATCAGGCTCACGAAGGTCTGAAGCAGCTCGAACGACAGGGTCAATGTTCGCGGCATGAAATCGGTCCTCGACTCGATAAATCGATCGCGGCGCGCTGACTGCGTCGTCAGTCGCATCATGAACCAGACGATTGAATTTGATTGACAATGCTACTATAGTCAATAGGGCGCTGTGTTGGCAAGTCGCGAGGAGCGCCGCCTTTGCTCGCCACGGCAAAGCTCCTGGAACCTGGAGCCGATCAATCTACGGCTGGCGGCGCAGACGCAGGCGGCCGCTGGAACGCGAACCGGCTGCAGATGATTTCGACGTCTTTCCCGTTGCGGGGCGGCGTCCCTTCCATGAGCCAGAGATTGATGCGGGCATTCTCGCCGCCCGGCTTGGGGATGTCCTGCTTAAACGTATGCTGACGGAGCCGCGTGGAGTCGCGCGGCTGCGTGTCGACGCCGCCTGCCCAGCTCTCGCAAACCACACGGTCCGGCGTCCAGTTCGACGCTGTGGGTGGTCGGTCCCCGGCCGGTAGGTATCGCAAACCGCACGATGTTGGCCTTGCGCGTATACGGCTGGACCACGAACTGGGCATTCGCGTTGGCCGGGTCGCCCCAGCGGGCGATCTCGACGTCGAGCTCGCGGTGGTTATACTCGGGTGCGTCACTCCAGGTGAACAGGCCCAGGACAACGTTGGGATCGAGACCATCGATTCCGGAGTCAATCGTGAACCGGTACGTGCCGAGGCCGAAGCTGCGTGCCGAGACCACCTCGGCGCACCGCCAGCGGCCCTGTTTCTGGTTGATCAAGAGGTGCAGCCGCCCCTCTGTGTCCACGAAGACGTTGTCCTCCGAATTGGAGAAGACATTCGGGCCCGGGCCAACGGCGTCGCCGCTGGATTTGACGTTCCACTCGTAGCCCGAAAAGGTGATTTTCCGCGAGCGGGCGACGCGCTGTCCAGCGGCGGCAATGCCCTGGCCGGGAAGTCCCTGGCCAGGGCCCTCCAGCGTCGTCAAAGCCGAATTCCAAGTTTTCGCACCGGGAGCCCACGCGAGCGCAGCCAGCACCATGGCGTCCCTGCGCGTCAGCCGCCTGGAATCGATCACGTTCATCTTCAACTCCCCAGACCCATGCGGGCGACGCCCGATCAGTTTCACCCAGCGTGTCACTTTCCAACCGACCGGGGCGCCGATCAATCACCAAACGATCATCAGGTGAGTATAGCGACTTTTTTTCCACGTGTAGACCGAAACGCGATCCAGCTTGCCGATTTCGTTTCGCAGTCGTCCGTAACGTTGACACACCCGGTACAACGCACTATATTCGCTAACCAGAATGAATTAGGCAACGCAGGCACCAACCGTTCTCGATGAAAGTAGTCATCACATGGCTGAGACGATCATGCAGGCGGTGAAGGACAAGTATGGGTCGGTTGCGACCAGCGGGCTCTCGTCCGACCACGAGGGAGTGAAGGCGGTCGCGGAGGCGTTTGGCTACACGCCGGAGGAGCTCGCCTCCATCCCGGCCGAGGCGAACATGGGTCTTTCGTGCGGCAATCCGACGGCCTTCGCCAGTCTGCGCGAAGGGGAGGTGGTCGTGGACCTGGGCAGCGGCGGCGGGCTCGATGTGTTGCTGGCCGCTCGCAAGGTCGGTGCCGCGGGCAAGGCGATCGGCATCGATATGACCCAGCAGATGATCGACCTCGCTCGCCGGAACGCCGCCAAGGCAGGACTGACGAACGTCGAGTACCACTTAGCCACCATCGACAAGCTGCCGCTTCCCGACGCCTCCGCCGATTGCGTGATCTCGAACTGCGTGATCAACCTCGCCCCCGACAAGCCGGCTGTGTTCCGGGAGATCTTTCGAGTGCTGAAGCCGGGCGGCCGGCTGGCCGTAAGCGATATCGCACTCAAGCGGGAATTGCCGCCCGAGATCGGCAACGACGTGATGGCCTATATCGGCTGCATCGCCGGAGCGATCTTGATCGATGACTACCGGAGGTTTCTCGGCAGCGCGGGCTTCGCCCACGTCCAGGTTATCGACAGTGGTCGTGACCTGAACGCCTACGCCAAGGTCGAGAACCAGGCTGTGTGCTGTTCGCCGCCGGCAACTTCGAGTCTCCCGATTGGCGACTCCGGCTGCTGCACGACCGGGGACGAAACCTTCGATCCGCTCAGGGCCGATTTTCACCGGCGATTGGCCGAGCTGCTCCGCCGCTACAACGTCAACGACTACGCAGCAAGCGTTCGAGTCTTCGCCCTCAAGCCCTAGCCCCGCGTGCACCACGCGGATCGGTATTTAAGGTTCCCAGTCCACTCGACGCTTCCGGCTCTCACCGTTGCGGCTTGCCGCGCGTCACGCTGGCCTGATGTGCTTTGATCAGTCCCATCAGCCGCTCAACCACGTCGGCGTGTTGATCGGCCACGTCGAATCGTTCGGAGGGATCCTGCGCCAGGTTGAACAAGAGCGGGTGCTCCTGGATCCGAGACGTGGTTTCGCCCGATGCCGACTCGATCGTCTCCAGATGCAGCTTCCACGGTCCCTGGCGCACGGCGGTGAGCCGATCGTCGTAGTAATAGAAGATCTCGCCGCGGGAACCAGGTCCCGTGCCGCGCAAGAGCGGGACCAACGAGCTGCTATCGTAGGGCCGATCAGTCGGGAGAGCGCCGCCGGCAATCTCGAGGCATGTTGCGAAGAGGTCCAGCTCGCTCGCCAGATCCTGGACCACGCGTCCGGGAGCAATCGTGCCGGGCCACCAGGCGAGGCACGGGACGCGGACCCCACCTTCCCAGTTGGTGAGTTTTCCTTCGCGGAGCAAACCCGCCGAGCCTGCGTGCAGCTTCTGAGCCAGCCAGGGGCCGTTGTCGCTCGTGAAAACCACAAGCGTCGAGCCGGCGAGCCCGAGCTCGCGCAAGGCTTCAAGCACCCGCCCCACGCTGGCGTCGAGCTCCTCGACGACGTCTCCATAGAGACCGCGCGGGCTCTTGCCGCGGAATGCGGCGCTGGCGTGGAGTGGTACATGTGGAAATGTATAGGCCAGGTAGAGGAAGAAAGGGTCGCTCCCGGCGCCGCCTTTGGCGTGGCCGCGAATGAAATTCAGGGCCTCCTGGGTGTAGCGCGGAGTCAGCGTCTCTTGCACAGCCGGCTGCTCGGCGATCGTCGTGTCCCGCATCAAGGGTACGGGCGGTTCACCCTCCTTCGTGCGGCCCATGTCGTTGCTGTAAGGGATACCGAAATAGTGATCGAACCCATGGCGAGTCGGCAGGTACTGGGGAAGGTGCCCGAGATGCCACTTGCCGATGCAGGTCGTCGCATAACCGCGAGCTTTCAGGGCCGAAGCCAAGGTCACCTCACTATCGGGTACCCCGCCGGTTGACTTGGGGCCGAGGACCCGATTCAACCCGCTACGAACCGGCAGCCGGCCGGTCAAGAGAGCCGCGCGGCTCGGCGTGCAGTAGCACCATGCGTAATACTGGGTGAACTTCAACCCATCGGCTGCCATCCGGTCCAGATTGGGAGTCCGGATCGTCGGATGTCCGTAGCAAGCCAGGTCGCCGTACCCCAGATCGTCGGCCAGCAGGATCACAATGTTGGGGAGGGCGGCTTGATCGGCCCGCGCCGGAACGAGAGCCGCCAGAGCGACGACCAGACCGCCCACGAACGAGTTGCATTTCCTCACGCTGATCCTCCGATCGGCAAACTCAGGCGCTGCGAGAAGACAGGGCAGGGACAAAGAATAAATCGAGCAATGTCTTGCTTGTGGGACAGCCGCCCTCGGCTGTAATCTGACCGGACAGCCGGGGGCGGCTGTCATCTGACCGGACAGCCGGGGGCGGCTGTCATCTGACCGGACAGCCGAGGGCGGCTGTCCTACATTCGCTCCGCGCAAGGCGACCTGTCTGGGAAGTTATCCACGTCACAATGCTGAACTTTTTCGACCCTTCTGCACGCGCAGGATAACCGGCCGGCTCGACTGACCGCCCTCGGCGGTCGTGGTCAGGTGGAAGGGACGAACCTGTTCGGGCGTGCTCTCGTCGGCCGTGATGAAGAAGACGCGCTCCTGCTTGGTTCTCGAGGACCAGCAGGCCGTTTAACCCGAGGTTGTCGACGATCACGCCGAACGGCAAGTTGCGGCCGGCTCCTTCCTTGCCGAACGGCACCTGGACCGTGATAGCCGTTGCGCTCGATCTTGACAGTCAGGGTGATCGTCTGGCCGGGTTCGATCGCGAACTCCAGCGGTTCGTGACCGGAGGCGCTCGTCGGTCGCGGCCCTCCTTCGGCGGGACCGATCGTCACCCGCAGCTTCGGCGCGGGCGCCAGCCGGATGGTTCCCAGGTTGTTGACCGCGTGCGTGACCTCGCGATCGCCGAGGCGAGCCGTCGCCGTCGACCTTGCTCGCCTTGGCCGCGGCGGCCGGCGGCGCGGCTCGCGCCCGGCTCGGCCTCGATGACCCCGAGCGCTTCGAGCTGGCCGGCTTCGATCAAGAGCGGCGTGGTGACCCGGAATCCGGGTGGCACGCCGGCGATATCCACGCGGATCGGCCCCTCGAAGCCGTCGATCCGCTGCGCGGACACCTTGAATTCCTTGGCGCCTCCGGCACCCACCGCGGGGTCGGCGCCGACGAGCGTGACCTTGAAGTCGGGCCGCCGCTCGCGGACCGTCAGCGTGTAACGGAACTCCGGGCCCTGGAACCCGCGCACGTCCTTGATCTTGACCAGGTACTCGCCGTCCGCCGGCGCGGTGAAGAACAATCGCGAGTCCTTGCCCAGCTCGCGGTGCGCATCGTCGTCGTTTTCATAGGTAGAGCGAGAAGACCGGCAGTCCATTCGGCGACGAGCTTCGTTCCCGGCGGATGCGGCTGAAACGATGTAGCACGGCTCACCGAGCGCATGGGCCAGCGGCGTCGTATCGAAATAGCCCCAACGGCTCCCCTGGCCCGGATAGGCGACGAAGCCGGAATCCGGCCCACGCGGAAACAGCCAGAACTTCACGACCTCGCCGTTGGCATACAAGTAATCGTTGATTCGCATCTCATCCCAGTTGAAGACGCGAAAATCGTCGGTCTCGCTGTCGTTCTTGCCGCGGAACGTGAAATACGAGTCGCGCACCGCCTGGAGGAGCACCCGCGGGACGCGACGGCCCTGGCCGTCGAGGATCTCAAGGTAGGAATCCAGCTTCGACTTGCGAACGGGCCGCGTTCACCTCGAACACCCACTGCTTCGCCGGCTTTCGCCGCGAAGCGGAAGAAGTCGGAATCGGACCGCCCCGGCGGCGCTGCCGTCGATCGCCCCGGTGACCCGCGCGGGAAGCGTCAAGCGGTTGGCCTGGCCGGGAGCGTTGTTCGGTTCGTGCTCGGCGTACTCGTTGATCCGACCCGTTCCCGGCATCGCAACCGGCTTCGCCTGGGCCGCGACGGCGGCGCGGAGATTCGACCGGCTCGGCGGCCGGGATCGCATAGGACGCCAGCGAACCGTCCATCCGCCCGACCTCGAACGACGCGCCGTCGGGTGCAAACGCCAGCGCCGTCGCCACGTCGGGCTGGTTCTCCCAGAGCTTCAGCTCGCTGTAGTCGCTCGTGCGCCAGACCTTGATCGTGCGGTCCTCGGCCAGCGAAATCGAGCTTGGTGCCATCGGGCGTGAACGCCAGCCGGACGATCGCGCCTTCGTGCGCGAACCGCGCCATCACCATCGGGTTGATCTCCGGCTTCTCGCGCGAAACGAACCGCCAGACGCGGATGTTGTTGTCGGCTCCCCCGGCCACGATCGTGCGGCCATCGGGGCTGAACGTGCAGGTGTATTCGGCTTTGAGCGGTTGCGGCAGCGTATCCATGCGCTGGCCGTCCTGCACGCGCCAGACCTTGCACGTGTCGTCGGCGCTGGCACTCACGAGGAAGCGGCTGTCGGGGCTGAACGCCACATCGTAGACCGCCCCGGTGTGCCCTTCCAGCGTGCGCAGCGGCTTGCCGGAGACCGCGTCCCAGAGCTCGATCTTCTTGTCATAGCCGCAGGTGGCGAGCCATTTGCCGTCGGGAGAGAGCTCCGCGTCGTAGAGAATGTCGCGGTGGCCCTCGAAACGCCGGACCAGCGCTCCGTCGGCGACGTTCCAGATCGCCGCGACGCCGCCCAGGCCCGCGACGCCCGAGGCCGTGACCAGGCGCTGCGCCGTCGCGGGTGAAATGCAAGGCAGTCACCTTGCCGGGGAAGCTTCCCAGCGTGCGATCCGGCGCTACGGCGCGGGGCGCGTGCCCGGCTGTAGAGGCCGACCTCGGCGCCGCGTGCCACGGCCAGCCATCGGCCGTCGTGCGTCGCGTCCATCGCGACGACCGGCCGCACCTTCGCGTGCGCGGGGATCTTCGGGACCAGACAGCGCCAGGCGGTCGGGCTCCTGCCCCTGCGGTCCGCGTGCGCCCGATTCGATCCAGGCCTGCGATCAGCGCGATCTCGTCGGCGTCCGGGCCGCGGCTCATCCTTGGGAGGCATCATCGGCTTTGCGGCCCCGGTCAAGAGACGAACGATGCGACTGCCCTTGGCATCCCCGGGCAGAAGCGCGGGGCCGTGCGCGGTCCCTCGCTGCAGCGAGGCGTAGCTTTCGAGCGAGAACTTCCCTTCGCGATCCTCGTCGTTGTGGCAGCCCGCGCAGTACTTCTTGAAGATGGGAGCGACCCGCGTCGCGTAATCCGGCGCCGGTCCGCCGTCGGCCAGAGCAGCCGGGGCACGAAGGCGATGATCACGGGAATCATCAGTTGGCACTTCGGGGCGGGTAAAAAGCGCAACGCCAAAAGACGGTGCCCTGGGCTGGTATGTGGCTGCCCCTCGGGGGCGTGCAGACAGTGCAACATCAACATCGGCTCTGCGCCTCAATGGTTGAACAGAAACTCGCGGCTACTCATCAGGCCCCAGAACACATCCTCGACGATCTCGGCCTCGGTCTTCGCGCCCGGCGGCGGCAGCAGGGCCAGGAGCTGCTGCCGCTCGGTCTCGGTCGGGAACCGCGACAGGCAGGCCAGGTAGATCTCGTCGACGACCGCAGCGCTCGACATCCCCTCACGCCGCAGCCTGAGCAGCTTGTCGAGCCGATTGCCCGGCGCGTGCAGCTTCTCGTTGAGCGTGGCGCCGTTGGAAAGGTGAAGCACCTGGACCATCGTCGGTTCGTCCGACCGCTCGCACTCGCAGACGATCCGGCGGGGATTGCGGCCGAACGTCTGGAGGAAGTAGTTCTCGACCGCGGCGTCGTAGAGCTGGACGGCGCGCGTTCCCAGCGGGTAGAACTCGGTTTTCTGCCGGTCGGCGCCCGGGAAGGCGATCGAGTCGAACCTGGTCGGGACCTCGGTCACCTGCACGATCGCGTCGTGCAGCACCTCGGCCATCATGCGCCGGGGGTAGTACCGCGAATAGAAGCGATGGTCGAGGTGATTGCCCGGCAGCGGCCGGCTGGAGCGCTGATAGGCGTTCGACTGGAGGATGACCCGCATGAGCGCCTTCAGGTCGAACTTGTGCTGCACGAGGTAATCGGCCGCGGCCGCCAGCAGCGCGTCGTTGCTCGCCGGGTTCGAGACCCGCATATCGTCGACTTTCTCGACCAGGCCGACCCCGAAGTAGTTCGCCCAGACGCGGTTGGTGATCGAGCGGGCGAAGTAAGGGTTCTCCGGCGCGGTCAGCCAGCGCAGCCAGGCTCACCCGGCGATCGGCGGGATCGTCGAAGTCGAGCGCCTGGCCGTCGAGCGGCGTCGGCGGCTGCGGCTTCCCCGTCCTCGGCTGGACCAGCTCGCCCGACTCGGCCACATAGAGCGTCCGCCGCCCGTCCCCGTCACGGCCCTCGCCGCCCCAGCCCTTGGCCTTGACCCGCGCGAACAGGCTGGCCATCCCGTAATACTGGTCGTTGGTCCATTTTTCGAGCGGGTGGTTGTGGCACTTGGCGCAGCCGATCGACAGCCCCAGAAACGCCTGGCAGACGTTCTCGGTCATATCTTCGGGCGACTGGCTGAGCGCGTAGAAGTTCGTGGGGCCGTTCTCAACGCTCTCGCCGGTGGCCGTGATGATCGCGCGCACGAACTGGTCCCACGGCACGTCCGTCGGCCACTTGCTTGTGGATCCACTGGTAATAGGTCTTGAGCGCCGCCGGCCGCAGCCGCGTGCCATTGAGCATCAGCAGGTCGGACCATTTGTAGGTCCAGTAGTCGCTGAACTCGGGCCGGCCGAGCAGACTGTCGATCAGCGCATCGCGCCGGGACGGCGAAGCGTCGGCAAGAAAGGCCCGGGCTTCGTCGATCGTGGGCAGGCGGCCGATCGTGTCGATGTAGGCGCGGCGCACGAACTCGGCGTCGCTCGCACGCCGGTGACGGCGGCAGGTTGAGCCGCGCCAGTTGCTTGTCGATCTGTTCGTCGATGAAGTTCCGCGGTTTCCGGCGATCGACCGTCGCTCCCGCGCTGGGCCGGCTGCCCTGCGTACGGCACGGTGACCCGGGCGATGGCCAGCTTGCTCGCGTACCAGGCCACGATCGCTCCCTCGCCCGGCCCGATGACCTGCGTCTTGCCCTGGTCGTCGACCCGGCAGACCGCCTCGTCGGCGGACGACCATTTGACCCAGCGGGTGACGTCTTCCGTCCGGCCGCCGGAGTAACGGGCACGGACCAGAATCTGCTGGCTCTCGCCGACGCGCTGAAACGACCGGGCCGGCAGGATCTCCAGTTGCTCGACGCGCGGGTCGCCATCGCTGGGCGGTGCCGCGCCCTCGCTGATCCACTCGCTCAGGATGCGATACTCGAGCGAGCTGGTTCCGAACCGCACGCCCCCTTTGTGCGCGATCGCGCCGGAGGGCTTCGCCAGGAGCAGGCTCCGCCCCGGGTCGGCGAGCTCCACGCGGCGGCCTCGGTCCTGCTTCACGATGTTGAAGAAATCGGTCGCCGGATCATAGCCCCGCAGCGAGAGCCGGAAACCGCCTTTGCCGGCCAGCGCGCCATGGCACGCACCCGAGTTGCACCCCTGCTTTCGCCAGGAGCGGCTCGACGTGATTGCGGAAACTCCAGGCGAACGGCATGCTCATGCCTTCCACCACGACGCTGGCCGTGGCAGTCTGTGCACCCACTTTCGCCGTGATCGTGGCCCGTCCGTCGTGGACCGGGGTCACGACGCCGTCGGCGACGGTGGCGATCTTGGGGTCGCTCGACGACCACTCAGCTCCCGTAGCGCGCTGGCGTCCCACCTCTCCGCGCTCGATCTCTTGCACGATCAACGGCTGCCGGCTTTCCGGGGTGCTGAGCGTGCACTCCGACGGGAAGACAACCAGGCCCTCGGCCGCGGCGGCGCCGGCCGCCAGAGCGACAAGTAACCGGCGATGAATGGCACGGCGAGCCCGTCTCGCGCCTTCATGCACACTGCCTCCCGGAACGGTGATTGGTTACGCCGGGACAACCCCCCTGCCCCCCCTTAGCAAGGGGGGAGCGCAACGAAATCGGCGCGAGTGCACACGCTGTACACGTTCATCTTTGCAACGCCCCGGCCCGGGAAACGCCCTGGCGAGCGAGCCACCTCGTTTGCTGCGGTCCCATTCAGAAGAGCTCCTGGATCTCTCGATGTCCGAAATCGACCAGCGGAAACGGCCGGCCGGCCGGGCCCGGGAGCTTGGTTTCGAGGTCGAGACCGAGGCTGTGGAAGATCGTCGCGGCGATGTCGGCCGGCTCGACGGGACGGTCCGCCGGCACGGCGCCGAGGGGATCGCTGGCCCCGACCACCCGGCCCCCTTGAACACCGCCGCCGGCGAAGCCCACCGTGAAGCAGAGCGGCCAGTGGTCGCGCCCGCCGGCGGGGTTGACGCGGGGCGTGCGGCCGAACTCCGCCAGGTTGCAGACGAGCGTCGTATCGAGCAGGCCCCGCTGCGCGAGGTCCTCGACCAGGGCGGTGTACGCCTGGTCGTACATCGGGCAAACGATGTCGCGCATGCCCTCGATCGACGTGAACGGCTTCGACCCGTGGATGTCCCACGTGATCTCGTCGAACACGGTCAGGAAGGCGTTGATCGTCACGAACCGCACGCCGCTCTCGACCAGCCGCCGCGCCAGCAGGCAGCACTGGCCGAAGCGGGACATGCCGTAGCGCTCGCGAGTCGTCGTCGATTCCTGGGCCAGGTCGAACGCCGCACGCGCCTGCGCGCTGGTCATCAGCCGGAATGCCGACTGGAAGTTTCCATCCAGGAGCGCGGCGTTCTCCGAGGCCTCGAAGGTGGCGACCGCGTCGTCGACGAGCTCGCGGATCTTGCGCCGGCGGTCCAGGCGGACGCTGCCGATCTCCTTGGGCGGCAGCAGGTCGGGCACGCGGAAGCCAGGCTGGGACGGGTCGGCGTTGAGCGAGAACGGGTCGTGCGCCTTGCCCAGAAAGCCGCCGGCCTGCCCGTTGGGCAGGTTGCCGCCGCCGCGGCCCATCAGCTCGGGAAGCACGACGAACGGCGGCAGGTCGGTCTTGCGCCCTTCGAGGTAGCTGACGACCGAGCCGATGTGCGGCGTGTTGACTCCGCCGGTGAAGAGCCGGCCGGTCTGCATCATCTGCCAGCCGGCATCGTGCACCGCGGCGCCGCTGTGATGGACCGACCGCACCAGCGACAGCTTGTCGGCGATCGTGGCGTGCCGCGGCAGGATCTCGGAGATCTGGATCGCCGGCGAGCTGGTCGCGATCGGCTTGAACGGGCCCCGCACCTCGGCGGGCGCGTCGGGCTTCATGTCCCACAGGTCCATGTTGCTGGGCGCGCCCAGGTTGAAGATCATGATGCACGCGCGGTCGCCGGCTCCCGGCTTGACCGCTCCGGCTGCCCGGGCGGCGAACCATTGCGGGAGGCCAAACCCGATGGCCCCGAGCGTGCCGGCCTGCAAGAAGTCGCGCCGGGTCACGCCGTCGCAAGTCGAAGTCCGGCCTTTGCCGATGAATGTGAGCATGCGAGAACTCCTGTTCGATACGTCCCTGGAACGCGAACGGGCAAGCGATATGGTCGCTCTTCCACCCAGCTTAGCACGCCGAGGGACATCAACAAAGTCTGAGAGCCTGTGCAGATCGACAGGCGGGCGTGTACGAGGCCGCTTGCTCTAACAGTGTAGGTAAAGTGGTTCGTCTCAAGCAAGAGTTCGTCTAATCGGCCCTCGCACCAGCCTTCTCCCCAGACGCCGCGCGAGATTAACGTTGGCGAATGAGTGTCGCCTTTCGCGACGCGAAAAGACGATCTTTCGCGGAGCGAAAGACGACTCTCCGGGAGGGTATTCTCAGCCCGCTCCTTGGTCACGCCAGTCGCCATGTCGATCGCTGCGATCCGTCCATTTCGCCGCGGCTCAGCTCGGCTGATGGTCCTCAGACAGTCACGTCAAGTTGGCACAAGCTTTCAAGCAGGCCCGCAGCCAGATGATCTCGTCCTTCCCCGTCAGGCCGGTGAGGCGGCCCAGCGCCAGGGCGGAATCGATCACCGGCAGATCCGGTAACGGTGTGCTTCCCCCCCGCATGATCTGTGCGGCGATGTTCTGGGTGCTGCGGAGCGTCTCTTCCACGAGCTCGAGGGTGAACGCCTGGGGATTATCCCAGCCAAGGTCGCCGCCCAAGACAGTGCCTCTACCCGTCGTTGAGTCGAACGTGAAGACAAATTGCTCGCCGTAGCCGTTCTCAAAGTAGCCGTAGTAAAGTTCGAGGTTGTCGGCGTTCCGGACGCGAGGCGGCAAACCACATGGTTCGCTGTGGATGTTCTGCGCGGCGAAAACGAGCGAGGCGTCGCCGCCGTTCTGAGCCTTCGGATTTGCCATCGCGGTTGGTCCTTCTTCGGGGGTCTGCGGACGTCGAACGGCAGCCCGGATGGGCTTCCTGAGTGTGACGCCCCTTTTCTCGCGCACACCGACGCGAACGTGCCGATCAGGCGTCGAACCCGGTCAACGTCCCCGTACTCGACCCAAACTTGTCGGTTTCCACTCCGAGTCGCTGGAGCATCGAGACGAACAGGTTGCACAGCCGGCTGTTCTTGTTCGCGTCGAACGCCACGTGCCGGCCGTGCTTGAAACCGCCGCCGGCGAGCAAAATCGGCAGGTTGCGCGTGTCATGCGAGTTGGCGTTGCCCAGGTTGCTGCCAAAGAGGACCATCGTTTTATCCAGCAGCGGCGTGCCCCCCTCCCGCTTGGTTTTGAGCTTGCCTAGCAAGTCGCGCACCACGCGCATTTCCGCCGCCTCGATCAAGCGCAATTGCTCGATCTTGGCCGGGTCCCGGCCATGGTGCGACAGGTTGTGGTGATCGAGCGTGACACCCTTGACCGGCGGGACACTGTTGGCGCCTTGCAGAAAGATCGTCATCACGCGCGTCGAATCGGTCTCCAGAGCGAGCGGAACCAGGTCGAAGAGCAGCCGCATCCGGCCGATCAGGTCGGTGCCATCCGTGATGTCGCGCGGCGGCTGGAGATTCAGCTTCGGCTTCGGCCGCCGCGCCCACGCCTCGGACGTGGCGAGACGCCGCTCCAGCTCGCGAACCGAGGAGAAATATTCGTCGAGCTTTTCCCGATCGGCTGCGCCGACCTTGCGTGTGAGCCGTTTCACCTCGTCCTGCACCGCATCCATGATACTTCGACCCTCGCGCAACTTCCGTGCCTGCTGCTGGACATCAGCCGGCGTACCATCCAGGAAAAGCTGGGCAAACACGCGCGACGGGCGGCTTTCGGCCGGGATCATCACGCCGCCGCGCGTGTACGAGAGACTTGGCGTGCCGGTGCCCAGCACCAACGACGGAAATCGCGTCTGGAGCCCGATCTTCTCGGCCGCCAACTGGTCGAGCGATACCGTATTCTTGAAACCACCCAGGCCCGGGAACCGGGCCGCGGTCAACCAGGTCATCTCCGACGTGTGGCCATTGGCGCCGGTCTGATCAGGATGCGAGAGCCCGGAGAACAGGGTGAAGTCCTGGCGCATGTCCTTGAGGATCTCAAGATACGGCGTCAGAGCGTAGCTCGGCGCCGGTTTCCTTGGGAAACAAGAACGGCGCGTGCAGGCCCAGCGACGCGCAAATACATACCATGTTCGTCCGGGACGCCAGGGCGGCCGCCCCTTCGGAGCGCGGCAGGAAGGCGTCCAGGAGCGGCAAAGCCAGCGAAACGCCCGCGCCTCGGAGAAACCCGCGACGATGGACCGCGGCGGAAGAATGTGGTCGCGTCATGTCTTTCCGATCAAAAAACTGGGGGTCACTTGGTCTGAAACACCTCGCTCTGCACAATTTCGTGCACGAGCGTGCGCAAGCCGCCGCCCTGGGACTTGAGGCGATCCACGATCGCCCGCACCACGTCGCGATCGGCGAACTGGATGCCCGCGCCGGTGGCGTATGTGAGTAAACTCGCTGTCAAGTTGCGGGCCACCTGATCCTCGCGCTCCAGGAGCAGTTGCTTGAAATCGTCGATGTTCTTGAACTTTCGTCCGTCGGCGATTTCGCCCGATGCGTCAACCGGCGGGCCGAGGCCGTATTCCCAGATCCGGCGACCGCGGAACTTCCCCGGGGGCGAGTCGCCTTTTTCCGCGCGATAGCGATCGCGCCAACCGCCGATCACATCGAAGTTCTCGAGCGCGAAACCCAGTGGATCGATGCGGACGTGGCACGATGCGCAGCTTGCCAGCGCGCGATGTTTGGCGAGCTGCTGTCGAATCGAGGTGGCACCCCGAGTATCCGGCTCGAACGCCGGGACGTCGGCCGGCGGAGGATCGGGCGGTTCGCCGAGCAACCGCCGCATGGCCCACGCGCCCCGGAGGACCGGAGACGAGAAGGTGCCGTTGGCCGTGACCTTGAGGATGCTCGCCTGGGTCAGCAGGCCGCCCCGATGACTGCCGGCCGGCAGCGGCACCCGGCGAAACTCTTCACCGGCCACACCATCGATCTTGTAATGTTCGGCGATACACCGGTTGAGCATCAGAAAATCGGAATGGATGAAGTTCTTCAGCGTCAAATCGTCGTGGAGCATCTGGGCAAAAAACGCATGGGTCTCACCGACCATCGCGGCCTTGAGGATATCGTCAAATTCCGGGTACAGCTTCCTGTCAGGAATTGTGAAGTCGATCTGCCTCAGCTCGAGCCACTGGCCGGCAAAGTTGTCGACGAACGCGTTGGCTCTGGCGGAGGCCAACATTCGCTCGACCTGGCCGCGCAGGATTGCCGGCTGGCTCAAGCTCCCGTCCGCCGCGAGCTTGCGCAGCTCGCCGTCGGGAAGCGTACTCCACAGGAAGTAGGAGAGGCGGCAGGCGAGTGCCCACTCGTCGAGACGCCCGGGAACTTCCTCGAGAAAAAGGAACCGCGGCGACGTGATCACGGCGCGAAAGGCCACCCGCATTGCGTCCTCGAACGTCAGGCCGTCGTCGAGCCGCGCGTAAGCCAATTTGACAAAACGATCGACGTCGGCCGAGCTGACCGGGCGCCGGAACGCCCGGCAAGCAAAACCCTCCAACACCTTTGCCGCCGCCGCTCGCGGGTCGCCTGGCGCGATCGTGAACGCCGCCGCGCCGCGACGGTGACCGGCCTTGCTGGCCGATTCCACCTCCGTGACGGGAAGATCGCCAAACAAACGGCCCACGCTTGGCGGCGGCCAGCAGTCGAACACGGGGCCTTCGACCTCGACCCACTCGATGGCGATCCCTCGGCCCGGATATTTTTCGGCGCCGATTCCCCAGAAACCGCTGCGGCGGCCTTGATCGTCGTAGTTGGTGTCATACGGACTGAGATTGAGTAATTGACCTGCTTCGAGCGTCGCGTTCACTTCCATCACGCGCGACTTGCCGACCGGTAAGTCGAAGTAGGCGAGCAAGCGCTGGGTCTTGAAGTCCGTGGAGTAGAGTTTGAGCCAGACAGGTCGTCCGGCAGCCTGGTACGCGCGGCCCGAGATGCGAATCCGGTACCGTCCTCGACTTTGAACGATCCACTGCCGGAGCACGGTGGGCGAATTGTCATCAAAGATGACGACCGCGTCCGGCAACATGCGAAAGGTCTTTTTTTCCTTCTTCTTGGCGTCGTCCCGCACGCTCTCCTCGTCGTGGTACCGGAGTCGCTTCTTGATGCCAGCGGGACGCCGGCCCAGGTCCATGGCCGCCGAAATCGCGGCATCGGCGGCTTCGAGGTACTGCTGCATATGAAGCATCGACAGCCGCAAGCCGACGGCGACGTTATCGAAACCGTCCACCGAGGCGTCTTCCGGAAGAAAATGCTGCAACGGCAGGTCGATCGACAACAGATCGTGCAGCGTGTTCTCGTATTCGACACGATTGAGGCGGCGGAGAACCACGCGTCCCTCGGTCCGCTGTCTGTCCAGGTTGGCAGCGCGCAACCCGGCGCCGAGCACTTTGAGAAACCCGACCCGAGCAGCCGGGTCGGGCCGTTTCTTCGTGAGCGGCGGCATCTTTTCTTTGTCGACCTTGTCGAACACCTTGACCCATTGATTGAATGTCTCGGCGTCGTTTGGTTTCCAGGGAAGATTGGCCAGATCAAGGCCGCCTTTCTTCGTGCCCGCGTCGTGGCAGACCACACAATGTTCAGCAACGAATTCCTGGGTGCGAACAACCAGATCGGCCGCGCGCGCCGCGGATGTCGATGTCAACCACAATGCAATCACCGCCGCAATGAAGGAACGGAGCATCGAAGTCTCACAGCGAGCTGAGGGCAACGTCTCTGACTTCGGGCACATCGACCAACCCCGCGGCGGGAGCCGCTTACGAGGCCGAAGGTCGGTTGCGGCCCAAGAAATAGAATAGTCTGGAGGCTCTGATACGGGCAAGAACACCTCGTTCCGATGGCCAAGGCGAGCATCGGAAAGGTTTCTTCCGCCACCAAGGTTTGCAGCCGGTTGCGTTCTGGTTATGATGCGGTCGACGAACTTCTCGTCGATGCGTCGAGGGAACGCGATACCGGGGAGACGGCAATGCTCAGAATACTGCTCGGCGGTGCTGTCGGGGGAATTGTCATATTCTTCTGGGGATTCGTGGCGCACATGCTGCTCCCGCTTGGCGAGATGGGCCTGCAATCCATTCCCAACGAGGACGCCCTGACCGCGGCCATGAAACAGGACGTTCGCGAGCCGGGGCTATACTTTGTGCCCGGCAGGGACATGAGCAAATCACAATCGCAAGAGGAGATGGAGGCGCACGCGGCGAAAATCGCCAAGGGGCCGTACGGCTTCATGGTAGTTTACCCCAACGGCCGCGAGGTATCGCTGAGCAAACGCTTGCCGATCGAGTTCGGAACCAACGTGGTGTGCGCGCTCTTGGCCGCTATCCTCGTCTCACAGCTTCGTCCGGGCTTCATCGTACGCGTGGCGTGTGTAACGCTGGTGGGCATTCTGGCGTCCGTAATGACCCTTGTGCCCTACTGGAACTGGTACGGGTTTCCGACCGACTTCACACTAGCCCAGATCGTCGAAAATACCGCGGGGTGGTTCCTGGCGGGCTTGGTGCTCGCGGCGATTGTGGGCTCATCACCCAAGGCAAAAACGGGGACTCAGTTGTGAGGGCGCTCAATCCCGTCCACCAGCGCGATCACACATGCGGTCCCGTGAGTTGACCATTCCCCGACACCGGGCGAAGCGAGCGGTATCCGATCGTCGCGAGCGAGCCATCGCGGAGCGCAACGCAGCGGTGCCGATTCACGCAGGCTCTTGCAGAACGGCGGCTCCGGCCTCCGAGCCCGCCTGGGCGAAGGTCTGCTCGAAGTGCTCGACGGCCGCTGGGCCCAATCGTTCGGACATCCGGCGGTAGGCCGCGCGGCGATAGTCCCACTCGCGCGACCGCGGCACCTGTTCGAGCCAGTCGAAAAGATGCACCCAGCACAGGTCGTCGAAATCGCGCGGCGAGAGAGCCGTTTCTTCGCCGCTCAGCCGGTCGATGATCTGATGGGGCTGTACGGCGGCTTTGAGCGCGCGGTCCAGCGATGCGCGATCCAGGGCGCAGTTGAGGTACGCGAGCCGTTCGGCACGTTCGCCGATCAAGGCGCTGATCTCGCCGCGACGCTCGAGGGGCAAGGTGAACCCCTGAAACCGTTCCGTGCCGTAGATCGAGTGAAACATTCCTGCACGGCACACGTCCTGCGCACAGCCGGCGGACTCGAGGGAACGAAAAACGGCGATCAGGTGCGCGAGGTAGGTCTTATGCGTGTGGGCAACCTGTTCGACACCCATCTCGACTAAGAAATTGGTCAGTCGCTTGAGATCCTTGTCCATTGTGCGAGCCTCATGAAACGTCGATCACGGCCTCCACGTCTTGGCAGATGATCCAGATCCCGAAGATCGTGCCGACCGCGACGAGGGTGCAAACCAGCGTCAGGGGAAAAAGAAGCCAGCGATTCAGCTTCGGACGGGGGCTTGCTAAAGCGCGGCACCGGCCAGTTGTGAGAGTGCGTGCACCCGAAGTGCTCAGGAGATAGATGCTGCCGATGTGTGCCCCACCACACAGGCTCCAGACGAACCAGGCGACCAACCACATGACGACGGTATCGAAGCGAAACGTATTCCACGGAGCATAGAAGACTTTCACCGCGAAGTAAAGGATCAGGAACGAGGCGGAAAAGCCGATGTGGGCGCTGCGAGCTCGATTGGTGAACTCCCGCAGTCCCCGGCCGATCTTCATGAGCAAGACGGCCAGCGCCGGCATGACAAGATACCGCTCCACGCAAAACGAGGCGAAGGCGACCTTGCCGAGAGAAATCCACCCGCGGGGATTGATCAGCAACGTAATTATGGAACCAACGGAGATCAGACCGAGGAGCACGGCTGTGATCCGATCGATCAGACTCAGGGCGCGATAAAGAATCTCCCACGGTTGGCTCCGGGCAAAGCCCGCTTCGGCAGTTGGTGCGTTGTCGGCGTCGTTTGGGTTGACAGGCCCAGCGACCGTAGACGGAGGTGCGTAAGGATTCTGATCATGACCGGTCGGCTCGACCACGGGTCTCGCTCCGTCCCGACCCTTTGAGGTACTTGTCCAGAAACTTCAGAACAGCCGAATAGCCTTCGATCTGATTCTTCTTCTTGGTAAAACCGTGGCCCTCATCGGCGAAGATGATGTACTCGACCGGCACACCATTCTTCTTCACGGCGGCGACGATGTCGTCCGACTCGGGCTTGATGACGCGCGGGTCGTTCTGGCCCTGGAGGACCAGGAGCGGCCGGCAGATCTTCTCGGCATGGAAGACCGGCGAGATCGCCCTGAGCATTTCGCGGTCCTTCACGGGATCGCCGATCTCCTGATAGAGCGCCAGGCGCTGGGCTTCCCAGTACGGGGGCATGCTCTTCAGGGTGCGCAGCCAGTTCGACACGCCGAAGAGGTCGACGCCGGCAGCGAAGGTCTCGGGCTGGAACGCGAGCGCCGCCAGGACCATGTAACCGCCGTAGCTGCCGCCGATGATGCCGATCCGGTCGGGGTCGATGTCGGGCATTCCGGCGAGGTACGCTTTGGCTTCGACGCAGTCGCGCAGCGGCTCGCGGCCATGCTTGCGGTCGTCCGCGGTGCAGAATTTCTGGCCGTAGCCCGAGCTCCCACGATTGTTGATGCCGAGGACGGCGTATCCGTGGTTGACCAGGTACTGGATGAATGCGCTGTAGCCCTTGCGCGTCTGCCCACCCGGACCGCCATGGACCCAGACCAGGGCTGGCACCTTGTTCTCGGGCGACGCCTGGTGCGGCTTGTATAGGATCGACGGGATGGACAGCCCGTCGGACGCCTGGAAGCGGACGACGCGCGATTCGACGAGGTCTTCGGGGTCGATCTCCTCGCAGAGCGAGTCGGTCAGCCGCGTCGCCTCCGCCGACCCGACACGGCTGGAGTAAAGGTTGGGGGGCGAGCGGTCGCCCGTCAACGTCACGACCATCCGCTGCTCATCGCGAGAGAAGACGACCGACGTCACGTCGCCTTCCGGTAGCTTGGGCATCGGTATCAGGCGACCCGTCTGTGTGTCGTGCACGCGGACGACAGTCCGCCCGTCCTCGTTGACGGCAGAGACGCGGTAGCGCCCATTGCGCGACAACTGCGCGAACTGAATGTCCCAGCCGGCCGACTCAACGTCTTCGTGCTTGCCGGTCGCCAGCTCGTATCGCCTCACGCGGATGAACTCGCCCCCGGCGTTGGTCAGGTAGTAGAGCCATTTCGAATCCGGGTCGAAGTTAGAGGCGCGATACTGAGTCGGGGCTTTGTGGGGCGTCAGGTGGGTCATCCGGCTCTCCCGGGTATTCCAGACATAAATGTCGGCATCGGCAGTCGTGGCCGGTTTACCGAGTGCAACCCACCGGCCATCGCCGGAGACGGCGGCGACCTGATAGCCCGCCGTGTTCTTGTAGACCAAGGTCCTTGCGAGTCTGGCGGTATCGTAGCGGTAGAGGTCGAAGAACCGCGGGTCGCGCTCGTTGGTCAGGACGTTCAACGACGAGTCGTCGCGCGACCAGCCGGAGAACATGGCCTTGAGCTTGGCGCCGGGGGTCAGGTCCGTATCACCCCTCGGGCCCAGGACGTAGAGGTGATTGTTCTCATCGCCCCCCTGGTCGTGAGTGTAAAGGACGCGTTCATCGCGGGGGAAGAACGACACCGCGACCGTGGTCTCTTTGGTCGAGCGGGTTAGCGGCGTCACGGGGCCGCCCTCGAAGGGGACGGTGTAGGCGTTGGGGATGCCCGAGGCGTCAGACGTGAAGAGAACGCGTGAGCCGTCGCGCGAGAAGGACGGGCCGCTGACCGCCGTCGTCGCCAGGAACTGCTGGATGGTGTATTGGCGGACCAGGCGCTTGTCAGATGAGGGCTCGCGCCGGCCAGACTGGAGGTGGTCGTAATGCAGCGCCGTGTTGAAGAGGAGCATGAAGCTGCCGTGGGTCTCGTGCCTCCACATCGGGTTGTTGCCAAACAGGACGATGTGGCCCTTCCCGAGCGGCACGTCGATGACCGCGGGCGTCCCCGCGAGCTCGGAGCCCCCCGCGAGCATGCCGCTGACCCAGAGGTCCTTTTCGTCCGACCAGCGGACAACCACGCGAGGCCACATCCTCGCGGGCAGGATCGTGCCGGCGAGCAACTCGCGCATCTCGGGCTCGATATGGAGCTCGCGCTCGGCCGGGCCCAGCACCGGGTCGGGCGCGAACTCACGGAGCGGGCGGCCTTGCGGGATGTCCGCGTCGGTCGCCGACCCGCGGCCGGACGGCCGCCCAGCGCTCTCGCCACCCGGTCCTCCGCCTCCCCCCCGGCCAAAGCCGCCGCCTCCGGTCAGCGAGACGCGGAACACCGGGGCCTGATTGAAGTAAAGCGCGACTGTGTCATCGTAGCCGTAGGCGATCGGGCTCCGTTTGTCCTGCACCCTCGCGCGGAGGACAGACCCACTGGCCTGTAGCTGGCGCGTCTCGGCGATCGTGATGTGCTCGACCATGCCGAGCCCCACCGGTAGAGCGGCGCTCGCGGTGACCGGTATGAACACGCCACCGCGCTCCACGAACGCCTTCAGGTGGGCCAGGCCCTCGAAACCCAGCCCGCCGCGGATATCGTCCGAGTCGTCGATTCCACCAAGGTTCGGGGTCAGCCCGGTGGACTTGAATGGGACCGGGCCGCCGAAGTCCGAGCCGTCGTCGAGCAGCCGCTTGCGGACACCGTTGATCAAGGTCGGGAGGCTCGACGTGACGGGGGGAAAGATGATCACGTCGTACTTTGCCTTCAGGTCGGGCGTGGCGCGGATATCCTGGTCCGAGATGTATGAGTAGGGCACTTCGCATTCGTCGAGGGCCAGGCGGAACCATCCGTCGTTCTGCGTGCTTACCCACGTATGGAGCAAGGCGATCCTCGGCACCGAGATCGCGTGGCGCTTCGCCCTGATCTCGCTGCCGACGGCGCGCGCGCGGAGCCCGAGCGACGTCGTGGCCGCTTGCAGTCGCGAGCGCAGATCTTCGGGGTTTCCCGCTGATGGGATCAGGAACGAGCCGGCGCTGTACTTTTTGCCCTCAACCTCGAAGGGCTCCTCGGCCGCGAGCATCTTGACGTCCTTGAGCCGAAAGCGCAGCGTGGCGAGCGCCGGCTCGGCGTTGGCGTTGAGCACGAACCAGGCAGAGCCGCTGCCAAGCACGCCTCCAGCCGCGCGGGCCTCGCCGTCGATCTTCGTCATCGGAGCGCCCAGGATCGACGGATCGACAACTCGCAGGGTGACGACGTTTCGAAGCGGGCCGAAGGTCCATCCGGTATCGTCATCAGGGCGCGGGTCGGTGGTCGAGTAGTACTGGGTGTCGAGCATCATGTTGACGATCCGGCTGTAAGGCTGATCCATCCGCACGACATAGCTGCCCGCCGCGACTTTTTGAGCCGTCGGCTTGGCCGTTTCGGCTTTTGAATCGGGTGCCCTATTCTCCGCGGATGGGGCGGCCGGCCCGCCGTGAGGCGGCGCGGGCTTGGCAACCTTGACCTCCGTCTCGCGGTCGAGACGGTGGACCTCCGCACCCTGGCGCTGAAGGAGCGCGCGAGCTGCGCGGCGAGCGCGGGGCGCTTGCCGTCGTTGGGTATGATCCAGGCGGCAGGGCCCTCGGTCCTCGCCTTGGCGACGGAGCGCTGCGACTTGAGGGCGAAATTGTTCACGAATTCCTCGCGGTTATCCCCCACGTACTTGAGTGCAAGTAAGAGGGCGCTCTCCTGGAGGTTGATATTGTTGCGAATCGACCACTTGACCCGCGGCAGAGGCGGGTTGGGACGGTACCAGGTGCGCGAGGTCGCAGAGGCCGGGAGCTTGCGCTCGCGAGTATCAGCCCCTCCGTTGCCGAAGGTCTCGTAAAACCGGCCGATCGCGTTGTGACCGTTCGCCATATAGAACATATAGTTCGGGGCCCAGCCGTCGTAAAATCCGTGCGTCCAGACCCCCGGCACGCCGCGCCGGGTCATCCCTTCGATCTCGTGGTAGGCGAGCTTCTGCCATTCGCTGACGACGATGGGGTCGAGCCACGAGTTATACGGCCCGGTGCCGGTCGACGTGTAGAGGTACGGCACCGATTCGTGCAGGTCGTGGAAGACCTGCGGGTGCCAGTCCAGAAAGGTTTTCAGCATCACATTCGAGAGCGCCAGAGCCAGGCCCATCGCGTCGCGGTTGTTGTCGTGGGCTACGTATTGGCCCCAGTACACCAGCCCCGGCGTCTGCTTGCCCGGGTTCGCTTTCCGGTAGCGGTAGACGTCGAGCATCCGGTCTCGGCCGTCGACCTCAACCACGGGTGTGAAGAGCACGATCAGGTTGTTGCGTATCGCCTGGACGTGTGCCGACTCGTCGACGGCGAGCCGGAAGGCCAGCTCCATGAGCATCTCCGGCGAGCCGGTCTCTGGTGAGTGGATCGACCCGGAGAGCCAGTAGAACGGCCGGGACTCGCGCACCAGGTCGGCCCGCTCGGCGTCGGTCGTCTTGCGGGGGTCGGCGAGCTTCGCGGTGATCTGCTTGTAATGGTCGATCCGCCCCATATTCTCCTCGCTCGAGACGGCCGCCAGGATCATCTCGCGGCCCCCTTCGCTTTTGCCTATGGTCCACACCTTTACTCGCGGCGACGCCGCTGCGAGCGCGCGGAAGTAGGCGTTGATTCCTTTCGAGTACGTGAGCTTCTCGGGCGTGCCGACGACATAGCCCAGCGCCTTCTTCGGCGAGGGAACCCTGTCCGACAACGGCAGATGGTCGACGAGCTCGGTGAGGAAGAACGGCTCGGTCGTGTACTCGCGGATCTTGGCGGTATAGTCAGCGTCAACCGGCTGTGCCGCCAGATCGTCGGCCCGGGCGCCGAGGAAGCTTGAGAACAGCAGGCCGCAGAAAAGCGAGCGCGCGAGCGTGCGAAGCATCATCAGAGTGGTCTCCTCGAACGGGTGGGCCGGAGCCGGTTGTGCGATCAGCGGCGTACGCGCCCGTCTCTCGACCTCGCAGGACGGACTCCGCCAATGGGTCTCTGCCGTCCTTCCGGTTGTCCGGCCCCGTTGGTCCGAAGGAGTAGTTGAATCGAACGAATGACTTCAATTTCCCGTGAAACGGGTCTTTCGGGTTCGGCTTGCCCATGGTGAATCAAGCCCCGTTGCCGCCGGCCGATGGCTTCGGTGGCAAGATGTCCGTCACTGCGATCCGCCCGACTTCCCTGCCCTCGACAACGACTGGCACGGATTCCCCAGGCTTGTACGTAACGCATGCCGAGTAGCCGTTAGCGCCCGGACCGGCATAGAACTCGATCTGGTAGTCAACCAAGTTGACAATCCAATAAACAGGGATGCCATTCTGGGCGTAGGCCGCCAGCGTCTTGCCCTGGTCCGTCGAGAGTGTTGCGTCCGAAATCTCGACCAGAAACGCGATATCTCCCGGACCCGGATGATGATCGAGGTAATTTTCGTCATCACCACGCACGGTGGCGATGTCGGGGAGCGGCTCATAGAGAGGTGGAATCCGGACCGGCTTGTCCTCCCGGGTGGACCAGCCGGCTGGAAGCATGCGATCGATCTGCCGGCGCAATCGTCCCGTCACCACTGCGTGCGCCGGCTTCATCTCATCTCTCCTGACGATGTAGCCGTCGATCAACTCGACCCGAATATCATCGTAGAAATCCGTCTTCTCAAACTCCTCTACCGTCATCCGGACGGAAGGTAGGGACGGGACCGCTTGCTTCGTCGAGATCGTGGACATGGACACGACTCCTTCAGTCAAGAGCTAATCACGCGCTGGAGACGCTGGCAATCCGCGTCGGACAAGTCCAGCCGCGCGTGGCGGATCTCATTCGTCCTGGCTGGCACTTTCGCTCCCGTCGTCTTCGCTTTCTCCATGATCGCTCCCCCGATGCTTGCCGACACGGCAACCTTTCCAATCGGCGACGGTCGGTATCAGCATTGTACGCCGGTCCATCTCACAGTAGAACCCCCGACTGAACTTCTGCCGAGTCGCGGCTCCGTTGACGTGGCCACAGTTCCCTCACTTGTCCCGGGCGTACCAGACCTTGACCGTATGAACGTAGCTGCCGGAAGTGATGCGGCGGCCGTCGGGGCTGAGCGCCACGCCCCGGACGCCGCCGTCGTGTCCCTTGAGCGTGAGTGTCGCCTGTCCGGTGGCAGCGTCCCAAACCCTGACGCCACCCCCACCGCCCCACAAGCATCGGCGCAATTCACCAACCTGTTCATTTCGCGGCAAGATTCACCCTCCCGATCAAGGTTCCGGGCGACGCGACTCGGACCGGCTCGGCCAGAGCGTGGCCGAATCCCTTCGAAGCGGTTCCCGCGGGTGTCCGGCCGGCACAGCCGGCCCCACTTTCGCATTTGTGTGGAGTTATCTAGAATCGTTTTGGAGGTACTCATGATTCATCACGAGAACAAATCGGCCATCACCGCAGAACTGGAAGCCGAATTTCAAGCGGCCGTCCGGCAAGCCATGTCCTCGAAGCGAGATCCCGAAGCGATGCGGAGGGCCTCCGAGCGGATGGACAGGTTGCGGGAAGAGACCTATTGTCAACACGGACTGCTCGACATCGGCGTCCCGGCCATCCGTGAGCTCCGGGGCGAGCTTCCGGAATGAAATACGTTGTCGATTCGTCGGTGGCCTTCTAATGGATGGTCCCCGAGAGCGACACACCCAGGGCCGTCCAGTTGCGAGATGAGTTCCGCGCCGGCATTCACGAGCTGATCGCACCCGATGTCTTCCCACCGGAGCTCGCGCACGCTCTAACACGAGCGGAACGCCAGGGACGGATCAACGACGCGGCCACCCGGCCGATCGATGTACTGACCAGTTCGGCGCTCTCCTCGAATTCCTCACCGCCCACTTCCGTCACCGCACCTGATAAAATCAACTCAACGCGCTGTACCGAGCGAATTCAACACGGCTGTCGTGCCTGCGACGAACATCAGGATGCTCTTATCCATGAAACGAACCGCCATTCTTTCAGCCCTCACCCTGATCGGCTCCGCCGCGGTCGCCCAGACGAAGGCTCCGCTGCCCCCTCTCCCGGCGCCCCAATCCATACCCAAGCCAGCCGCCGACACTGGCCAGCCCTATGCGCCCCAATCGATCCTGCCCGGCGGCATCGTCGTGCCGCTCTTCCCGCCGAGCTCGCCCTACCTCAAGGCCGACAAGATCCACGTGCCTGAAGTCTACAACATGAGCCGCACGGTTCACGGCCGGATCAACAGCATCGTCTCCATCCACAATCCCTCGATCGAAGTCCACATGGTCGACAGGGCGATCAACACCGGTACGGCCGTCATCGTCATCGCGGGAGGCGGCCACCGAACTTTGAACGTGGGCGGCGAGAGCGCCGATTTTGTCCCGTTCCTTTACAATTACGGCATCAACACGATCATTCTTCGGAACCGGCTGCGTGCCGACGGCTACGTGGCCGAGGTTGACGCTGTTCACGACAGCCAGCAGGCCGTGCGTGTCGTCCGCGCTTACACCAAGGAATGGGGCATCGACCCCAAGAGGATCGGCGTCATGGGCTTTTCCGCCGGCGCCGAGCTTGCCGCTCCAACCGCCGTTTTCTACGAAGACTGGGACAAGAAGAACAACGGCGCGTCCGATCCGTTTGCCGGCATCTCCTCGCGTCCGGAGTTCGTCGGGATTATCTACCCCGGCCCGACCCCCTTCGCGCGCAACCGCACCGCGCCTTCCATCCCCAAAGACGTACCGCCCGCGTTTCTCGTCTGTGGCAGTGCGGGAGACCGGGGCCACGCGATCTGGGCTCTCGACTATTACCAGGCAATGCTCCTGGCGGGTGTCCCCAATGTGGAGCTGCACCTTTACGGCAACGGCCGCCACCCCGGCGACCCCTTGCCGGACGGCAGCCGCATGTCCGGTGGTCTGACCGACCGCAATAACATCCCGTACGGAACGTGGCAGTTTCGCTTCATCGACTGGGCCCGAGACCTCGGCTTCCTCCAGAAGCCTGGCATCGAAACCAAGGCCGCGAAGGACGTGGCCAGCTTCGGTGCGAACCCGCCCCGTTTCTACGGCGCGGGACGCGGAGGCGCAGGCACAAGCCGGGCAGGCCAGCCCCCAGCACGAGGAGCCCCCGAAGCGGCACCCGCCGAAACACGGCCAGGCAGGCCCGGCCGCCGCAACTGATCCGCGACTGGTACCCGCATCGAGCAATAGCACCGGTGAGTCCCGGCGCGAGAAGGCCCAAACACAAGCCCCGCCACAAGGTTCTTGTGCGAGCGGCTTGCATGGAGCGCTCCATTCTGCTGGCAGGGATGGAAGACTGGTGTTTCGTACGCTCAGGGTGACGATCTTTGAGCGATTCGGAGGCTGGTCGTGACCGAATCAAAGGACCTTATCGAGCAACTCCGGCGGTCGAATCGCAGGTGGAAGGCAGTGGCCCTGACCGCCTGCTTCGTTCTCGGCCTCGTGGCGCTTGTCGGACTCGTCGCCGCGACCAGGCAACGCCTGCAAGTCGAAGCCCAGATGCGGGCTGCGAACGAAGCTCTGGTGAGAGCCCAAATGGCCGCCAATCCTGCGCAGCCGAGGTGACGGCAGGGCAGTAGGCTTCCCTGTCCTCCATGTGAGCGAGGACACCCGCTCCAGCAATCCAGCCGCTCAACGCGCGCGGGGTGGCCTCAGGGGCCAATAACGGCTGCGCAAGCCTGGCGGAGGTATTCTTCAAACGGCCACTCTCCACTGCCGCCGGTCTGGCGCGTGATGACCAAGTCGAGGCTCGGCACGAACGCGATCAATTCGCCCCCGGAGCCGGGCTTGGATCGGGCGTCGGCCGGGATCCCGCGACCGCTACGGGCGCGCTCGCCAGTGAGGCGAGCGGGCAGCTCCCAACCGTGCGAGAAATTCTCCGCGTTCAGCTTGAAGCGCATTTCCAGCCCGTGCACGCTGTGCGTCGGCAAGGCAGTCTGCGCAACGAACCATTGCGGGATAACCTGCTTGTCGTTCCAGCGGCCGTTCTTGACCATGCAGTACGCGATCCGCGCCAGGTCGCGCGCGGGCATGCCCATGTGTTGCGATGGGTGACGGCCGTACTTTAACCCTCCGTCGTAGAATTGAAACCACCAGTGTTCGATTCCCAAGGGCTTGAAGAACGCTTCGATGGCGTACTGGTCGTAAGGCTTGCCGGTGACGGTCTCGCACACAAGCGCTGCGTGTTCCAGCGCGTGCGTCGAGTAGCCGCAGGCGGTTCCGGGATCGAACGCCAGCCTGGCGGTCCGGGCGTCGCCGCTGTGACCCAGGATGTAATCCCAGGTGCCATCGTTAGGCGCGCCCACCGCTTCGGGACAGATGCCCGACGTGTGATTCAGTAGTTGCTTCACCGTGATCTTGGCCTTGCGTGGATCGGAGAGCGGCTGCGTCCAGGGTATGAAATCGAAAGCGTGGTCGTCAAACGTCATCTTGCGTGGAAGCTGTCCCTGCCGGCTTTCTTCCGATGCAACGGCGAGAACCGTGGCGCAGATGGCTTTCGAGCACGAGGCGACTCGGCCCGTATTCGAGACGGAGCTGTTGCGCCGTTCCTCTTCCAGAACTATGTAACCGTGCCGGATGACGACAGCGGCGAACCTGCGCTGATCCGAATCGCGCAGCCATTTGCGCAGCTTCGTCAGCTTGCCCGGGTCCATCCCGGCGATCGTACGGATCGACTCCGGGTCGTCGAGCTTGCGCCAGCCGCCCTGGGATTCCGGCGGAGGAAAATAATCGTTGCTCCACGCGGCGGGCCTCGACTTCGCGGAAGTCAGTTCTTTGAGTTTCGCGTAGACAACAGGATCATCGCGCACGCCCTCAAAGCGGAACGGGTAACGCTGATTGACGTCGTTGCCCATGAACCCCCATGAGGCGCCGTGGGTAACACACAACTCCGCCGCGCGGGCTCCGGCATCATTCAGCTTGTCATCCTCGTTGCAGACGATCGGCTTTCCGTATTTCTTGAGTGCCGCAATGCGGGCCGGTATGTCGTCAAGCACCGTGTCATTGAGGTGGATGAGCAGGAAGTCGGCGGCCCTGGCCACCTTGTCGGGGTAGCGTCCATCTCCCAGCCCGGACGTGGAGACGAGCAAGCCCGGCGCCGCCTTTTGCGCCAGGCGAATCAGCTCGACCTGGCCAAGGTCGGTGTGGAGCAAAGGGTGGTCGAAACCACTATGACCGAACTCGTTGGCGATCTCGAGCACGACGTTCTGAAAGCCGCACTTCCGGATCCAGCGCGCTGTGTTTTTCACCGCGGCGCGCACGGCGCCTTCGTCCTTCAGGACCTGGTCTTGCCTCTGGTAGAAGCAGCCGAGAATGACCACCAGACCATCGCGATCGCACGCCTCGATGACGCGCCGCACGCGTGCCAGATACGAATCGCGCAACGACCCATCGGGAGCGAACGCCGAGTTGAGAGCCCCTTCGTACCGGGGCCTGCCGCCCTGCAAGCAGATCGTGAAAGCCCTGATGCCGTGCGCGGCATAATCGGTCAGGTGCGACAGGAAACGGTTTGTGTTTGCCTCCGCGTCGAAGTCGGGCTTGTGCCGGTCCTCGAACACCGAGTTCACCATCCGCACATTCAAGAGCACGCCCTCCGCGCGCGTGCCGCGATAGGTGACTTCGCCGTTCACGCACCACCTCTGCCGCGTGATTGAGACCTTGGTCCGCGGCGTGAACGTCGCTGTGCCCTCGGGCGCCTGGTCGCCGAGTGCGACCGATTCCGCCTGGCAAAGCCCGACCGCGCCGAGAAAGAGAGCGAGAGCGCTGAGACGAAGGCGGAATGAACGCTCCGTGGTGCGTGTTTGTTCCAGCATCAAGTTGACCTTTCGGTAATTCCCAGGTTGCCCCGACGTCTCACGCCTCCCGTGTTGCGGACATCAGTCGACGGTGATCCTCGCGACCGATGTTTTCACCGGTGAGTATGACGCAGACCGGCTCCTCCAGCTCGTCCGCGCGGGCCTTGACGAAGGCCAGGGTGATCGCGCTTGACGGCTCGACCACCAGCGCGTGCGTTTCAAACAAATCTTTCAGCGCGGTGAGGATGTCTGCCTCGTGAACGAGGGAGATCGCCACGCCGTTGTCCGCGATCGCCTGCTGCACCTGTGGGTGGGGAGTCTCCAGGATCAGACCGTCGGCGATCGTGGTAGACCGGGCGTGGTCGAAACGCGCGTACTTGGGATAGTTGTACGGCTCGCATCCGAATAGCCGGACCGGCGCCGTGTTGTTCCGCAGGTATGCTAAGAGGCCCATGAGCAAGCCGCCGCCACCCACCGGAAAGACGAGCGAACGGCATTCGGGGAGATCGCTCAGGACGTCGGCTGCGATCGATTGGTAGCCGTCGGTCCAGAGAGGGTCCAGGTGGGGATGCACAAAATAGCCGCCGCGTTCCTTGGCGAGTTCGGTGGCACAGCGCAAGAGGTCGCTGCCCCCGCCGGCAATCTTGATCAATTCGACGCCCAAGGCCCGCAGCTTCTCGTCCTTGGCGCGCGCGATCGTTGTTGGCACGACACCCGTCATGCTGAAGCCGAACGCCTGCGCCGGTCGCCGCTCCCAGGGCTGTGTTGCCCATCGACGGCACGATCAGTCGGCGCGTGCCGCCTTCTCGACGCAGATGCTCCATGAGATGCGCCGCACCGCGAATCTTGAAACAGCCCGACGGAGCAAGGAACTCACACTTGGCGTAGACGTCACGCCGCGGAAAGAGGTTGCCCAAGCGGATCAAGGGCGTCTGCATGAGGGCCGCCTTACCATTCGTAAATTTCGTGTTATTCGTGGTCAAGATGCATTCAATTGCTGCGTCTCGCTGGTCCCCGCGGCCCACTTTGCATCGGTTCGCGGTTCGGTCCTCAACGAGTCCAGTTCAACCGCCGAAGTACTCCCTACCGGACGCCAGCCGAAGTTGGTGGCAATTCGCACCCATGTTGGCGGCCGGAAAGGGATCGCCTGTATCGATTGCCGCGCTCAATATAATGTCTGTGCGTCACGCGAGCTCGATGGGTCTTCACTTCTGGAGGAGGCGGCAATGGCCAAAGTTGTGCGGTTTCACGAGATCGGCGGCCCGGAAGTCCTGAGGATCGAGGAGATCGAAGTACCGCCGCCCGGCAAGGGAGAGGTGCAGATTCGCATCCATGCTTTGGGGCTTAACCGTGCCGAGTCGATGTTTCGCCGCGGTCAATACCTGGAAGAGCCCAAGCTGCCGGCACGCTTAGGTTACGAGGCGGCGGGGACCGTCGCCGCGGTCGGGCCCGGAGTCGAAGGCTTTCAGGTCGGGGACGCGGTCAGTACGATACCGAGCTTCTCGCTCAACAAGTACGGGCTCTACGGAGAACTGGCCAATGCTCCGGCTCATGCCGTGACCCATCACCCCAGGTCGCTTTCGTGGGCCGACGCAGCGGCGGTGTGGATGCAGTATCTGACCGCCTACGGTGCGCTCGTCGACATCGCCGCACTCAAAAGCGGCGACGCCATCGTGATCCCAGCGGCATCGAGCAGCGTCGGCCTGGCCGCGATTCAGATTGCAAACAAGGTCGGCGCCGTCACGATTGCACTCACGCGCAGCAGCTCGAAGCGGCAAGCCCTTTCGAACGCCGGTGCCGCTCACGTGATCGCCACGGAGGACCAAGACCTGGTGAAGGAGGTCCTCCGGCTCACGGATGGGAAAGGCGCCCGCGTCGTGTTCGACCCGGTGGGCGGCCCGACGCTTGCAAAGCTAGCGCAGGCCACCGCACAGCTTGGCATCCTTTTTCTCTACGGCGCTCTCAGCACCGATCCGACCCCGCTTCCAGTGTTCGACGTGCTGGGCCGGTCGCTCACGATCCGCGGCTACGTCATGATGGAGATCACGGGCGATCCCAAGCGCCTTGATCGCGCCAAGCGCTTTATCAACGACGGCCTCGCCGACGGCAGTTTCAAGCCGCTGATCGCGAAGACATTTCCCTTGAACGAAATTGTTGATGCTCACCGCTATCTCGAGTCGAACCAGCAAATCGGGAAGATCGTGGTGACGGTTTGATGCTAGTCGAAGCTCGCGTTAAATTTGGATTGCTGATAGTACAATTCCACGGTAAACGAGAACGACCTATGGACGTGCGCTCAGCTCTCAAGTCGCAGTACCACGCGGCGCTCAAGACGCTGCGCGAAGTCATCGAGAAGTGTCCCGACTCCATGTGGGATGATCCCGCCGACGGCTCCGTCCGGTTCTGGCGAGTCGCCTATCACACGCTCTTCTACGCCGATTTCTACCTCCATCAGCGGCAGGAGGACTTCACTCCATGGGCACGGCATCGCGATGAAGCTCAATACATCCAGAGTGTTCCCTGGGACAAGGACCGAGCCCCCAAGCCTTGCGAGCCTTTCAGCCGCGGTGACCTTCTCGACTACCTGGGCGAGTGCGACCGGATGATCGATGCCGGCGTTGATGCGCTCGATCTGTCGGCCCCCCAATGCGGCTTTCCCTGGTACAGGATGCCGACACTCGAACATCAGATTGTCAACATCCGCCACATCCAGCATCACGCGGCCATACTCTCCAGCCGTCTGCGCCGGTCGGCTGGCATTGCGATCGACTGGGTCGGCAAGGGCTGATTTCCGCGGGCCGACGTGCCTGAGCTCTTCGGCACCCTGTTTCTTTTCACCGACCGTGGTGCCAACGGATCGTGCGATCCGCCCGAGCATCCTGCAACTCGCGAAGTGTGCCGATAGCGGAGTCTCGATCTCTCGATGGGGAACGTGTACGGCCATCGTGGGTTGATCAGGCCCGTCGTTCCCAACCAGCGGGCGTGCGGCAGAACCGGTCCGAAGGGATTGCCCGGATTGAGCGCACTTCCGTATGCGGATAGAATCACGGTTAGGCCGTCCCTAATGCGGTGAAGTGGTATCACAGCGTGATATCGTGAGTTTCACGTCCGCTGAAACGGCATGACTTCGGGATCGAGGATTAGCGGTCGTGGGGTATCGATGTGCCAAGCCTCGACGGTTACGGACGACTGGGTGACAAAAGGTTGTCATATCCATGTAGATGGGGTTGAGCTCAATGTTTTCACGAATCATCGCGGCGAAATCGACTTTCGCGCTGTTTTTTCGACAACGTCCGGCGATAAGCTGAGACAGGCAATCAGAACTGCATTTGCTGAATGCCTCCCGGACCGGGACACGCGGAAGAATTGGATCAAGAAGTTGGAGATGGCAAGAGCATACATGCTGGGGTTTCAAGGTGAACTGGCAAGTTTAGCGAACGGCCGCATGCTGGAGTTCAAATTCTTACGGATTGCAATTCAACGATGGGGGGACCAGCATGGCAACGCTTAAGCAATTCATGCGGACCGGTCATCTCGGGCCGGTGATTCTGGGTATGTCAGCCAACGATGTTGTAATCGCCCTCGGAGACCCGGAAGGTACGTCAAAAAAATCAAGCCCCTTGTTGCTGAAATATGGTTGCGTTCAACTTTCCTTCTGGAGGGGTCCGAATCACGGAGTGCCTCAGCTTCGGGAGATCGTCATCGCCTATCAACCGGTTTTCGAGCCCGCACCGGAATCGCTGGCATTCACTGATTGGGCGCCCACCTCACCGCCGACCGAGCAAGAGTTCAAATTGTTCGTGCAGCAAATTGACTACCCGCCGACCCATTTGGTTGCGGGGCCCAGCGGCAAACAGCTACTGTTCCCGTCAGGCGTTGCAGCTCTGTTCACGGATGGTGTGCTGCATAGCATCCGGCTCGTTCAGCGAGAGCATAGATCGGTCCCTCCCGGAGTTTTGGCGGATGAGCGCGAGCCTAGCGTGGACCAAATACGCGAGATGCTCAGTGAAGCCGAGCAGGTATCTGAGATTGGCGCCTATCGTGCCGCTCTGTTAATTGCCTGGGCAGGACTGGAAGCAGCACTCCGTCGTGCTGCGTTGCGTGCCGGAGTGCCGGGAAAGATCGGTATGCAGCCATCGTTACTCCTTCGCGAGTTGTTCGCTGCGGGCGCATTGACTCCCGAAGAGCATGGAATGCTCGAAGAATTGCGGCAAATCCGAACGGCCTCAGCTCATGGGTTAGCGCCGGCTGGTCTTCATCCAGATTACATCTCCAAAATCACGGGTGCCACAAAGCGTCTATTAGCCGCCGCGAAGTGACTTTCAAGTCCATTGCCAGAGGCCGGACTGAAGGCTGAAAGCGACAGGCTCCGGGTTGCCGGGCTGGGAGGGAAACGTCTGTCGGTAATGTGATTCCTGTGCGACTACCCATTCCGCGCCGCCCGATGCGATCTTTCCGCTAGTCAAAGCTCGTGTCAAAGTTGGATCGCAGACAGTTGAATTCCACGGTGAGCGAGAACGACCAACCAACAGGACAGGCAGTGTGACCGGTGAGTCGTTTGCGATCGACCCAACACATCGCAGCGAACTCGCAGCCCAAGTGTGGTATCCCTCACCCGCAATCTTGCCAGAAACGCGCAAACTCGGGCGTGACCGCGTCAAAGTCCGATGATGCCACGGGCGCTGTGGCGGACGTAATGCAGGATGACGGCATCGCCTTCGACGCGCTATATGACCGGCCTTGCTTCTTGGCAAGGATTTTCCGCATGTCGGCCAGCATATCCTCAGCCGGGACAACCCTGCCCGTCCGCATGTCTGCAACCGATGTCCGCAGGGCGTCCATACGTTCGGCCTGCTCGGTCCGCTCAAGTAGCTTCTGGCAGGACGCGGTATCCTGCACGATCAGCTCCGCCTTGGCGTTATTCGTGAGCACCGCAGGGTGCACGGTTTCCTTCAATTCGCGGAGAAACTCGGGCGTGTTACGCTTGAAATCCGAAAGGGAGTTGATGTCGTGGTCAATTCCGAGTATCGCTGCCTCTTGCACAAAACCTGCAACCGATTTGACGGTATCACGGCCAGGGAGCTTGGCAAGCCCGGCTTCAGGCGATGCGCGATCTATCCGCAGAGGCGCGTATGATTTACTACTCCGGGGAACAGGGTGCAGCTATTAACGGTCCGGCGACTCCTGCGCGAAGCGAGCCGTCAACAGATTGCCTCGGCGACCTTCAGACATGATAATGAGGCGTCCAACGTCGGTGAGGACAGAAGCCAATGCGTCCACCATGGTTCAGCGCGCTGTACGCCTAAGTGAAGCCGGAAGGGGATCTTCGCGAATGGACGGCAGCCTTTCCAGGCTGACGTCAGGCAGAACAACGTGACCTACGATAGACGAGTTCGTCAACGACGACCACGTCATCTGGAAAGCGTTCGGAACGGACGGAATCGGCTGGAAACTCCTGCGCGACGTCACGGAACGCCGTGTCGGCTGAGGTCTCATTTACGAATAACACGCGCAGCGGCGCCGAGTGCCTTTTTTGAACGGCGGCGCTGGATTTACGACGAGCCTTGGGCCTCGCTCAGTCGCGAGACTCCCTCATTGGTGCATCCTATGCGTATCTTCTTGATGCATGTCGGTCAGCCCGGAAACGTGGACGTCGATTACACGGTCACAAGGCGCAGGTCCATTCAGGAAGTCCTTCAACATCTGCCGTCTGACGCGCCCGAAAGGAACTACTTTCAGCTCGACGCGGAATTGCATGCAGCATTCCCGGACGGGACTTTCAATTGCTGGGGTGTGCCGCAAGGTGCCGAACCAGCCTTCGCGAAAACCGAAGTCGGCGACTTGGTCCTCATTGTGCCGGGCATCGACACTGACGAGGGGGGTATTCATCAGATTGCGGTTGTCCGAGCGAAATGTCCAGTTCAGTGTAATGAGGCCTCAAGGATACTTTGGCCTCATACTCCGCATGACCGTCCATTCCCATACCTATTCTTTTTCAATACTCAAGCTGGCTTCCGACGCTGGTCCAAGTTCCTCGAAGACACCGGCTATGCCAAGAATTGGAATCCGCGTGGTTGGTATAGACGGATCGATTCCAAACGCTTCGCCCAGCGGGGCGGTCCTGTGGGTTACCTGGAATTCCTTCGCGAGAACTGTGGTTTCGAGGCTGATCGGACGCGAGACTCAGCGAATCGGAATGGAAGCACCCCCCAAACTATCTTCCCCGACGAAGTGCGCTCGGCCGGGTTGTACGAGGGCGCGGTTCGGCAGGTCACCGTCAACGCCTACGAGCGATGCCCGGAAGCGCGACGGCGCTGCATCGACCATTACGGCGCATTATGTCGTGTCTGCGGAATGGACTTCAGGGTGGTGTATGGACCTCCCGCCGCGGGGTTCATTCACGTGCACCACCTCAAGCCATTGTCTGACATTGGCGAGCTGTACGTGATTGATCCGGTTGCGGACCTTCGGCCAGTGTGCCCCAACTGTCACGCCGTCATCCATCTCGGCGGGGCGGTTCGCGGAATCGAGGATGCTCGTTCTCTTGTTAATCCGCGTGTCCTCAGTTTCTGGTTATGGCTCGCCGAACAGGACGTTGCAGACCGGGAAAAGGCGTCTGGAAGCGATTAAAGGACCGGTTCCCTCGGACTGGGTTCATTGGTGTCCGCACGTTTTTCCCGTCCGACAAATTGAACTGACACGATTCTCGCACGCTTGAACGGCGGCGCTGGACTTACGACGAGCCTTGGGCCTCGCTCAGACGCGAGACTCCCTCATTGGTGCATCCTATGCGTATCTTCTTGATGCATATCGGTCATCCCGGACACGTGGACGTCGATTACACGGTCACCAGGCGCAGGTCCATCCAAGAAGTCCTTCAAAATCTGGCATCTGACGCGCCCGAAAGGAACTACTTTCAACTCGACCCGGAATTGCATGCAGCTTTCCCGGACGGGACTTTCAATTGCTGGGGGGTGCCTCAACGTGCAGAACCAAGCTTCGCGAAAACCGAAGTCGGCGACTTGGTCCTTATTGTGCCGTGGATCGGCATTCACAAAGGGGGTATTCACCAGATTGGAATTGTTCGAGCGAAATGCCCGGTCCAGTGTTATGAGGCCTCAAGGATACTTTGGCCTAATACGCCGTATGACCGGCTATTCCCCTACCTGTTCTTTTTCAATACCGAGGTTGGCTTCCGAAGTTGGTTCGAGTTCCTCAGGGATACCGGCATTTCCGAGAGGTGGCACCCCCGCGGTTGGTATCGAGGGATCGACTCTGCACGCTTCCGCCGATGGGCCGGTCCTGTCGGTTACTTGAAATTCCTTCGCGAAGACTGTGGCTTCAAGGCTGATCAGACGCGGGACTCGGCGAAGCCGAATGGAAACACAGCCCAAACTATCTTCCCCGACGAAGTGCCCACGGCTGGGCTGTACGAGGGCGCGGTTCAGCAGGTCACCATCAATGCCTACGAGCGAAACCCGGAGGCGCGACGGCGCTGCATTGAGCATTACGGCCCATCATGTCGTGTCTGCGGAATGGACTTCAGGGCGGTGTATGGACCCCTCGCCGAAGGGTTCATTCACGTCCACCACCTCCAGCCACTATCCGAGATTGGCGAGTCGTATGTGATTGATCCGATTGCGGACCTTCGGCCGGTGTGCCCCAACTGTAACGCCGTCGTCCATCTCAGCGGGGTGCCTTGCAGCATCGAGGATGCTCGTTCTCTTGTCGATCCGCGTGTCCTCAGCTTCTCGTCGTGGCTCGCCGACCGGGTCGCCGCAGACCGGGAAAAGGCATCTGGAAGCGATTAACGGGATTCTTCCTTCGATTCGGGTTTATTGAGAGCAGATTCTAGCAGGCCATGATCATGCCGAGTAAATTGAACACCATGCTCACCGGATCACTACCATTTTGCCGTTGGCCTGATTTTCGCCTATGACCGGATGCGCTGCGCGGATTACAAGCAGAAAGTGCCTTGAGAAGCGGCGCGGAGAAAGCGGTGTCCGCGCGCGCTGGCTCGCCGCCCTCGTCGGGCTCTTGGCAATCGCCGCAGGCTCGGACGCGGCGGGGGACGACGGGAATGTGTCCGATGCCTTGTTGCCTTCCCAGGAAAAGCTTACCTGGGGCGAGGAGCCGCTCGAAGTCGTCAGTTCGCGGCGCGAGCAAATCTGTCTCAACGGCATCTGGCAGTTCGTGCCGGTGCTCGACGCCAGGGAGACGCAACCCCCCGGCGACCTGGCATACATCCGCGTGCCAGGTTCGTGGCAGTCAGGACTTGTCTCAGAACAGGGACGCGGTCCCGCCTGGCAGCGCTGGGGCGGCGGCACGGGCAATTCGGCTGCATGGTACCGGAGGAAGATCAAGGTCCCCGAGCACTGGGCAGGCCGAGCCGTGATCCTCAGCCTGGAGCGAGTGAGCACCGACGCGATCATCTACGTCAATGGCACCAAGTGCGGCGGCATTTCCTGGCCGGCCGGCGACGTCGAGATCAGCGAGGCCGTGAAGCCCGGTGAGGATGCCGTTCTCTGCGTCCTGGTCAGCGCGACCACCGAAGGGACAAACCGGACGTTCCTGGACCCGGGCCGCGTCGTCAACCGCGCGGCGGCCCTCGAGTCGAGGGGCCTGATCGGTGACGTGATCCTTTCCAGCCGTCCCAAGGGTGCGCACGTGAGCGACATCTTCGTGCAGACGTTCGACGCGCAAGAAAGAGCTGAAGCTGGAAGTCGAGGTCGCCGGCGTCGCCGCCGCTGGGCCCGTGCAATTCGAGGCCCGAGTCTTCGATCGCGGCGGCAACGAGGTCAAGCGCGAGGCGCCGCGGCCAGGCTCGACGGAACGACGACGCAAACGCTATCTCTCTCGTGGACCTGGGAAAACCCGGCGCTCTGGGACTTCCGCCAGCCCAACCTCTACACGCTGCGGCTGAAGGCCAAGGGCCCGGGCCTCGACGACGAATACGCGCAGCGGTTCGGGTTCCGCGAATTCTGGATCGAAGGCCGGAGATTCTTCTTGAACGGCACCGAAATCCACTTGCGGCCGACTTGCCACACGTATATGGAATTCATGATGTCAGGAGTTTCAAAGCTGATCGACGCCCACATCGACGGCGTTACCGCGGCCGGGTTCAATAGCGAGGAGATGTGGCCGGTCAACCACGACGAGAGGGGCAAACGGAATTATCGCGAGCTCTGGGCCGACCGGGCGGATCAGAAGGGGTTCCTGCTCCTGGGCACGGCAATGAATTTGAAAGAGGGCCAGTGGCACCGCACCGGTTACAAGGAGATCTGGCGGAAAAAGCTGGAGCAGGACCTGCGCCGCTATCGTAATCACCCGTCGATCGTGATCTGGACCACCAACCCCAACTGGCTCGGTCACGGGCTCGATCAGGACCCGCGCTACGTCGGCCGCAGGCGTGAGATCGCCGACGCCGGTTGGAGGGCGTGCGCCGCCATCGCCCGGGAAGGCAACGCCGCGATCAAGAAGCTCGACCCGACCCGGCCCGTGCTCAATCACGCAGGCAGCAGCGTCGGCGACATTTACAATATCAATGCGTATTTGAACTTCATCCCCCTGCAAGAGCGCGAGGAGTGGCTTTCGGAGTGGAGCAAGAACGGCGACATGCCGCTATTGTGCGTGGAGTATGGGACACCGTGGAAATACTCGTTCTTGCGTGGCCGCTCTGGCATGCAGGCGGGGAGGAGCGAGCCGCTCGTCACCGAGTATTGCGCGACCTACTTGGGCTCCCGTGCCTACGCACTTGAGACCGCGGAGTATCGGCGGGCGATCCGATCGAAGTTCCAAGGCGGGATGGCCTACCGCGAATGGGACCAGGACCCGGTCGTCGACTTCTGCCCGGCGTTTCAGGAGCTCCAGGCGCTCTTCAACCGGAATACGTACCGGAGCTGGCGGACCTGGGGCTTAAGCGGCGGCATGGTCCCCTGGGATTACGGTTACGGCTGGGACGTATTCTTGAACGAACGGCGCCGGAGGAAGGTGCCCGACGCGATCGAGCCGCTGGGCCCCTTCCAGCCAGGAGCGCGCGGCATGTACGCTGCGAGCGCCAACAAGGCATTCACCAGGCCGTTTCAACCCGAGGGGACGGACGTCTACCCGGCAGGTGTCGCCTTGATGGACGCCGACGGACCAACCCTCGCCTGGATCTCGGGGCCAGGCGACGCATTCACGGCCAAGGACCATTCGTTCGCTGCCGGGCAGGAGGTCCGCAAGCAGGCGGTCCTGATCAACGACGAACGCACGCGCCAGGATTTCGTCTATCGCATTGATGTCCGGCTGGACGGCAAGGATGTCATCAAACTCGATGGAAGCGGAGCGCTCGACCCGTCCCGGACATTGTTCGTACCGTTGCAGTTCCGTGTGCCCGACCTTGCGGGCAAACCAAGTGCCGCGGGGACGATGACTTTGACAGCGCAGATCGGTGCGCACCAGCATCGGGACTCCTTGGCCTTCCACGCATTCGCGAAACCGCCTCGCACGAACCAGCGGGTGAGGCTCTACGACCCCGCCGGCAAGACCCGTGCGATGCTGACTTCGCTCGGCTGCGCGGTCGAGGATTGGAAGGGCACCCCGATCGGCGGGCTGATCGTGATCGGCCGCGAAGCGCTTTCCGGCGGCCCGGCATTCCCGTTTGACCTGGAGGGGACGGTGCGGGCGGGCGCGCGGGTTTTAATCTGTACTCAGAAACCGGAATGGCTTCGCGAGCAGTTGGGCTTCCGGGTGGCCAGCCACCTTGCGCAGAGTGTTTTCCGTCGCGCGCGATCACCCCGTGCTGCATGGCTTGGGCGCCAGCGACCTGGCCGATTGGGCCGGTGTGAGCACTCTGGTAAGGGCGCACCCCGAGTCGAGCCTTCAGAGCCCGGCGTGGCGCTCGCCGAAATACGGCTGGCACTGGGGCAACCGCGGCGCAGTCACAAGCGCGGCCGTCGAGAAGCCGCACCGGAGCGGCTGGCGGCCGATTCTCGAATGCGAGTTTGACCTGGCTTACTCGCCGCTACTGGAGCTCGACCTCGGCCTGGGCCGTTTGATCCTGTCCACGCTCGACCTGGAGGATCACGTTCCGCTCGACGCGGCCGCGGCCGTGCTGGCCGAGAACCTGATCGAGTATGCGGGCGCGTCGCCGGCGATTCCGCGCCGCGGCGCACGATCGTCATGGACGCCCAGGACCAAAAGGCGGCGTTGGACGGCCTGGGCCTTCTCTATGAGGTCTCGGATCGGATCGAGCCGGGCGCGGACCTGGTGATCATCGGCCGGCAGGGCAAACACCGGGAGGCCGAAATCGAGCGCTACCTGAAAGGCGGCGGCAGGGTCTTGTTCCTCGCTCGTGCGGACTCCGACTGCGCGTTCGGCGTGAAACTGGAGCGAGCCGCTGGATTCGCGGGCTCGATTCACGTTCCCGAATGGCCGGAGTGCCGGGGGCTTAGCCCCTCCGACCTTCGCTGGCGCTCTGAGCACCGGGCATGGGTCGTCAAGGCCGGCGCCGAGATTGGGGCGGACGGACTACTCGGACGTTTGCGCATGGGGAACGGAGTCGCCGTCTTCTGCCAGCTTGATCCCAACCAATTCGAGGCGGAAACCGCAACCTATTTTCGGTTGACGCGCTGGCGGCAGACGCGGGCCCTCGCGCAATTACTCGCCAATCTCGGCGCCACGTTCTCCGCCGACAAGTACACGGCGAGCCTCGCCAAGAACCCGACGGGTCTGTACCATGCCGACTACCGGCCCGACTTCGAGTCCGGCGACGATCCCTACCGGTACTTCCGCTGGTGACGCGCTCGGCAAGCAGAGTGACACCGATCACGCGCTTCCAGGTGCGTCTCGACTTGCTCGAGTCAGCGCATGGGCGGCGCGGGCTGGCCCTTGGCATCGCCCGGCACGTCGAGCCGCGCCAGCCGCGCGCGGGCCGCTGCCAGCACGGCCGCTGGGGCTTTGATCTGCGCCCGCTCCATGGCTTCCACGGCCTCCCTCAAATTGGCGTTGGCCTGTGCCCGGTCTCCCAGGCGGAGATTGTAGCCGCCGATCAGACTCTGGAGGTGCGGGCTCAGCCAGTCGAGGCGCCGGTCCAGGTATCGCGCGTCGTTGAGCACCGCGGTCAAGAGCTCGATCGCGATCTTCGGGTCGCCGTGCTCGGCGAGCGCGTCGGCGAGCGAACCGGCGTAGCGGTCAGCCGGGATGGAAAAGGGCGCGTACTTCGCATGATCGGGCAAGATCGGCAGGAGCGATCTCCCGGCGGCTTCGTCGTGGCCACGGGTCAATTCGATTCGCGCCAACGAAACGTTGAGCGTCGCCTCATGCTGATCGCGATCGGCCCTCCCGCCGAGCCCCTTCGAGAGGATCGCGAGTGCCTGGCGGTATTGCGCGATGGCGCCGTCGAGATCGCCCGTCGCCTCGAGAATCCACCCGTAGTCGCGCGACGCTGTGGCCCGGAGGTAGTGGTCCGGGCCGAGCACTCGCGCCATGGCGTCCGGGATTGGCTGAAGCTTCGTCCGGGCCTCCGCCATCTTGCCGCGGCTCGCGAGGATCATGCCGCACTCCTGGAGGGCGGAGAGGGTTTGCGGAAATTCAGGCCCGAACCGCCGCACCCAGGCTTCGCCGGTCTCTCGCGCGAGGGACTCGGCCTCGGCAAGCTCGGCATCGGTCCGGCCGTACCGCAGTGCAACCACCAGGTTGCTGGCAGCGCGCAAGGTGAGCTCGTGCTCGAGGCCGTAGCGGCGGCGCTGGATTTCCAGGTTCTCCCGGAGAAGCGGCACCGCCCGGTCAATCCGCCGGTAGAGCGCCGCCAGATTCGCCGCGGCGTAAACAGTCTCGGGGTGCTCGCGCCCAGATACATCTCGGCCATTTTGAGGGTCTGGTCCAGTTCCCCGAGGATCACGAATCGTCCGCTCAGGGCGCGGGCCCGAAGGGCGCGGTTTCGGGCAAAGAGCACGTCCTCCATGGGGGCGTCGGATGCGATCAAGAGGACATAGGCCCTTCGGAGCTGCTTCTCGGCCTCTGGGTAGACTCCCAGGCCGAGGTAGGCATAACCGATGGTCGAGCGTACGGCACCCTCCACGCTGGGCTCGCCGGCAATCGACGATTCGGGCAAGTCCATCGACTTGACAGCCCGGTCGAGCACCTGGCGCACCGTGACGTTTTCGCTGGCGGCGAAGCGCTCTGGTCCGGCCTGCGCGAGCAGATCATTGACCAGGAAGTTGTTGACCGCCTGGGCCCGCGCCTGCGCCGCGAGGGCCGCCCGGCGCTCGCGATCGATCCGCGTCCGCGACTGGCCGAGCAGCACCGTGCTCACGGCCAAGACAACGACGGCCGTCTGGACCAGCCCCGCCCCGACGGCAACGGCGGTGCGGTGCTTGCGCGCCAGCGCCAGCCGCACCGGGGCCGGGGCACGAAACACCGAGACCGGCTCGTCAGCCGCCCACCGCTCGAACGTCGTCCTTCAAGGCCAGACAAGACGGATAGCGCTTGTCTGGCTTTGTCGCCATCGCCTTCAGGCAGATGGCCTCGAGCGCCGGATCGATGCTCGCGTCGAGCTGGCGCGGGCGTACAAACTCGCCATTCTTGACCTTGCGGAGCACCTCGCCGACGTCGCCCTCAAACGGCGGCTTGCCGGTCAGCAGGCAATACAGCGTCGCGCCCAGGCTGTACACGTCGCTCTGAGGACCGAGCTGGTCCAGGTCGCCGGCGGCCTGCTCAGGGCTCATGTAGGCAGGCGTGCCCAGGCGCTCCCTGGCAAAGTCTCGGCGCTTCCGCTCCCGGAACTGGGCATGAGAGAGCGCTCGTCGCCGGCGCGGTCGGCGCGAGCCTCGGCCTTTCCGCCGATTGACTTGGCGAGGCCCCAATCGATCACCAGGGTCTCGCCGTGCTTGCCGACGATGACGTTTGCCGGCTTGACATCCCTGTGGAGCACCCGCCGGCTGTGAGCATACTCGATCGTGTTGCACACGTCGGTGAAACGCCGCAGCAGGCTGCGCAGCTCCAGCGACCGCCGGCCGGCATCCTTCTTCAGCGTCGCGTCGGCACGAAAGCGCTCGATCGCCTCTTTGAGGCTGTCGCCTTTGATGAACCGCATCGCGTAATACGGCCGGCCGCTCTCGTCGGTACCCAGGCCGTAAACCGGGACGATCCCAGGATGCTCGAGCCCGCCGGTGATCTCGGCCTCGATCAAAAAGCGACGGCGGCTCTCGGGTTCATCGGCGAGTTTGGGGAGAATCTGCTTGAGGGCGACCTCGCGATTGAGCGCAGCGTCGAAGGCGATGAAAACGGCACCGAGGCCGCCCGATGCGTGGGGCCTCAGTATGCGGAACCGGGCTCCGTCGGCAGCGGAAGAGCCGGCGGCGTAGTTGGTGGTCCGGTCGGCATCGCCGTCGCTGTCCTCAATCGTGGAGGTGCGGATCTGGGCGATCGAGGCCTCGACCGCAGGCGCGGCGGCGGCCAGACTTTCGCGCGTCGAGCGATTGATGTCCAGCGCGGCGATGCTTCGCTCGGCGTCGCCGCCGTGGACCTTCAGGTGCGTGTCGACCAACGCTTCAAGGAGCGGCACGTGCTCCTGCCGCAGGGCACCCTGCTCGTTCAGCAGAGCGGCCAAGGGCTTTCCGGGCGCGGCAGTCCAGACCGCGAAGGCCAGTACGAGTTGGTCGCGCGTTACCAGAGCGTTCTGAAGGGCGAGCAGTCCCAGGAGCAGGTCGCGCGGCGCGTAAGCAGAGCGTATCATCATGGTGCGTCCCGGCCCGTGCCGGGGAACCACCGACCAACCCCGACTTTTCCGGCGTGGAGCGCCGGCGGGCCGTGAACCATGATAGCCCAGATCGCCGGTATGCGACATGCCTGGGCCACCCAACCGAGGCGGAGTCTTTGGTGTCGTGGAACCCCCATGAACGCGAAGGACATGCGCTGCAAACGGGTCGGCTGGTGGCACGACCCACTCGCCGACGGTATTTCGCGCACGAGTCATCCTTACAGTCGGTGACAAGGTGTCAGGGGATTATGCAGGCCCCGTCCCAGTCGGGTTGTCGGAGAGGACCGTGGCATACCCGCTCGTCCGGTTGTTCGACCGGATCGACGGATCCGCGGGGCTGCCGTTAATCGACAGGAGCTGGCCACTGGACGTGACGGCCAGGCCCTGCGGGGCCGTCACCGACTCGGTGGCGGGGGGCGTCGCCGTCTCTGCACCGACGTGATAGGTCGGGGGCACGCCGTCCACGATAAAAGCCGTGGGCGCGCCGATGTAAATGGCCCCGGTCGAGCTGACGGCAAGCCCGGCGAGCGACCTGTCGAAGAGATTGTTCGACGATCCGTTGTTGCCCGCGACCAGGGTCCGCTTGGCGCTACTGTTCTGTATCGTTGCGCCCGTTGCGCGCTACGACCTGAACGACTGACCCTTCCGGCCGTCCGAATACAACCTTCGGCATCCTCTAATCAGAAACCGTCGGCGTCGTCCCATCGCCCCACTCATCCGAGGGATCGTCGGGCAAGCGCTTGAGGTACGTGCCAACGAGGGCAAGATCGGAGGGCGGATAGGCCCCTCGCTCGCGGCGGTAAAGTTCGTTGGCCAGGAGAACGACCAGGCTTCGATACGTTCGACGTTCCTCGAGGCGAGGGTATGCCCGTAGCGGGGATCCGAGCACGCGCCGGGCATCGTGAGTGCTTACGAGCCATTCCCCGATTTCGCGCGGGGATCGCACGCGGGCTCCGGCCGGCGCCTCGGGACTGACAGGGTAGATTGGCAGAGCCACCTTCTCCACCAAGACTTGAGTCAAGACCTTCACTGCCGGCTTTGGTCGCTGCTCGGGCGGGATTACGCTCTGAGCCAGCCAGTTGGCGAAAACGAGTCGCAGAACCCTGCGACTGCGGTCGGGCTCGCGGATCAGAAACCGGCGCGCGGCATACACCCTCGCGGCAAGGTCTGGCGGCAACTGCATGTCGCCGAATCGATAGAGCAGATCGTCGCCCTGCCCGTGCTCGAGATACCCATTGGGGTCGTCGAGCAACTGCATGATTTCCAGATAGTCGCGCTTGAGCGAAAACGAGTCCGGCTCGAACGCCACCCCCTTTTCAACCAGCTCGTCCAGGGCCCGTCGAAGTTGGGGAATCGTGGTCCGCGGGTCGGCCGCCCACGATTGCAGGCGCTTTCTTAGCCCGTCCATTTTGGCGTTGGTGGAAAATCGTTCACGAAAATTCACCCGTCGGCTCAAGTGTGACGTCATACGCAGTACCGACCGATAGTGCGTCCAGGCGCCCGTCATGTCGCCGGCTTGCTCCCGGCGTCCGCCTTCGAGGAATGCGAGCCAGGTAAGGTAGACTCGGATGGTGTCGTCGCGCCCCGCATCATGGTGGGCGCCGGGAACAAAAATCCCGTCGGCCTGGTCGGCTCCCATCAGAAGCCACCGCAGCGCCGCACCATTGGCCGCGACCCATTCGCGCAGCTTGGGATCAGCCTTGGACCACGGGACGGAAGCTGCACCGGCAATCACGGCTCGCGGCAGTTCCGGGAACGGGCTGAGCGCTTCCTGCGCGCGGCGGTAGTACGTGAAGGCGTTTTGTTCGTCCGGCATTCTTATGGCGCGAAAGGCCGAAGCGTCGAATGGGTCGCCGATGTCGGGCAGCCCGTTCAAGCTCGTCAGCCACCAGATCGCGACACCTCCGGCTGCCACTCCCAGAACGACCAGGAGCGCCGCCGCGGCCAGTGCGAATTGCCGGAGCCGTTTTCGGAGGAGCCGAACGAGCTTGTTCGATCCATCATTGGATAACGCACTGGCGCTGGCAGGAGCATTGTCTCGGGCAAGCATCGGAGCGTGGCCTCCAGTTGAGTCCGGAAGCATGTGAATCGCTCAAGTGATATTAACGGAACCGGGCGTTCCGGGATACGAAGGCCGTCTTCGTTTAGGAGCGCTGATCGAGCGACTTGGCCTGAGGCAATTTGGCACGCGCCGGGCTCGGACGGCGAGCGGGATGGCGACGTTCGGAATTTAGCTTGATCGGCAACCCGGAGCACAGCGGCAAGCAGATGCTCGACATGTACCGAGTTGGCTGAGAACGCGGACGGTAGTCATTTCCGTATTTCACCCGAACCTGATCCGACATCGATCAGGCCCGGGTGGCGCCATCGAGACGGCTTCGTCATTCACCGTGCCAGGTGGCAGCCGGATCACCATGGCGAGCCGGTGTGCCGCCGGATCCACGTTGACCGGGCGAATTCAGGGTTGCTCAGCCTCTGGTCCCGACGCTCAGGCGTTTTCTTCTCATCTGGTGATAGGTGAGCATACCAATTCCACCCGCAAGCGCCAGGATGAAAGAGGAGGGCTCGGGAACCGCTGTCGGGTTGTAGGCGACGTTATCGAATTCGAAGGCGTACGACGAACTCGTCGCCACAACCCTGTCGAAGCTCTCCGTGGAAGTGATATTCACATAATATGTACCGAACTGGCCCTGATCGCCATTGGCGTTGGACGTCACATCAGTCCCGGTGACCGATCCGATCAGCGTCGAGCCATCGTAAAAACTCAAGGTGTTGTAGGCGTCCACGGAGCCCCAGAGCAGGCCGAGATACTTCTCTGCGCCCGGCATGGTCAGAGTCACCGAGCCGACGCCTGTCGAGAGATACGTGGTCGCGTCCGGCCCGCTATTCGGGTCACCGAACGGCGTCCCGTTGCCGCCCGAGAGATAGGGCGCGGCATACAACCCCGACTGCGAACCCTGCACTGCCTGGCCGTCACCCTGGAAGGAGACGGTGATCCCGTTACTGATGCCACCCGCGGCCCCCAGCGGCAGGTTATCAAAATTCGAGTAGTTTACGCCCGTCGGGGCACCGCCGACCGACGCACTGACCATCAATTCCGCTCGTGCAACCGGGCTCATTCCCGGAGCGAAAGCAAGGAGCGCGGCGACCGCCGCACTCGTACGGAGAATCCTCTGAGCCATATAAGGGTCTCGCTGTAGATGGAACGAGCGCGCTTTCGATTTAGCTCGCCCAACGCGCGTTGGGCCGGTGGATTGCCAGCTAATCGAACCAGAAATACCGCCCCGGCAGCATCGTCACGACGACGCATCGAGCCAGGGCGCTCCGGCTCGCACTCTTCCCATCACACGAGTAAACGCTCGAGGAGCCCGATCGTGAAATGAATGAGTAAATATGTTGCTTCTGTGATTCATTTGACAGACCAAATCCGTCAAGTCCCGCGAGGTGTTTAAGAAAACACACCTCGAGTTGCCTGGGCGGACCCGCGATCTATAATGCGGTCGGTGGGCGAGTGCAGGCACCGGCGCGTTCTGCGGCGAGCGATAATTGAATTGCGACGATCCGCTTCGCTCGCGCGGCCGCTTCTTTCGGCGAGGTTGATGGCGATCGATCAGTGGGCGCGATTCCGCTTGTCGACGAGACCACGCTGGTCACGCGGAGGGCCTTCGGTGAGCACGGCGACTTGGCCGGTAAGAACGAACGCCTTCAGATCGGCGAACAGATTCGGTAAGAGGATTGGAGCCAGCCTGCTTTCCGTCGCATCTTCGGGACGACCCGAACCAATATCGCCCCAGCCGCTCGCAAGATAGTTGCACGGCGCAGGAGAATTCCCAGAACGGCGATCGCCGCCCTTCGCCCGCAGAACGCGCCGGCCGCCTTGAAAGTACGCTCACGCTTCCCCGTTGGCAGGGTCTTGCATCGGCGGATACTCTGGGTTCTCCTTAAGAAGGTCTGCCGCGTTCGTGGCGATTCTTGGGGAGTTTCCGGCCTATGGAATCGACGTCAACCAGCCTGTTGCTCCGGCGCAGTCGGGTCAGGATCCGGCGGCGTGGGAGCGGCTCGTGGCGATCTATCGGCCGTTCATCTACGGTTGGCTCCGCCGTCATTCGGCGTCGCATCAGGACGCCGAGGACCTGACCCAGGAGGTCCTGACGATTCTGGTGCGCGAGTTGCCGGGCTTTTCGCATTCCGGCCGGGTTGGGGCATTCCGCAGGTGGCTGCGCGACGGCGGCCAACCGAATGCGTTCGTTCTGGCGAGCCGGCCGATGCCGTCCTCTGGCCGGCGGCAACACTCGAGTTCCTCGTCATGGTCCACCAGATCGAAGACGACACCAGCGACCTGAGCAAGTTGTGGGACCAGCAGCACGATCAGCACGTGCTGGCACGGATTATCGAATCGATCGAGAACGAATTCGAGCCCACGACCGTGCAGGCCTTTCGTCGATTGACGTTCGACCTCCAGCCGGCGGCGGACGTGGCCGCTGCGCTGGGGCTGACAGTGCCCGCGGTGTATATCGCCAAGTCACGCGTTCTCCGCCGCATCCGCCAGGAGGCCTCAGGCATGCTAGACTGACCCGAACCCGCCGTGCTCGTTGCGTGCGCGGCGGCCGGGGCCAATGAGGTGTTCATGAGCGATTCGACCGTGAATCATCCGTCCACAGAGCGGTTGGGTGCCTTCCTGCGCGGGACGCTCGACGACGTGCCATCCGCGGCGATCGAGGACCACCTGCGGACTTGCGCGAGCTGCTGCGAGCTGTTGCCGACGCTCAATGTTGACCCCGATGCCTTCATCGGCAGGTTGCGGGCCGCTCGTTTGGTGGAGAACGGCCAGGCGGGCGGTGACACAGGATACTCAGGCAGCGCTGGGCTCAGCGGTGAGGTCGGGCCACGCAGGGCGCCTCCGGGCTTCCAGATCATCGAGGAAGTCGGGCGCGGCGGCATGGGAATCGTGTACATGGCCCGCCAGGTCCGCTTGAATCGGCTCGTGGCCCTGAAGATGATGCTGGCCGGCCAGCACGCGAGTCCAGCCGAGCTCGTCCGGTTCCACGCCGAGGCCGAGGCGATTGGCCGGCTGCAGCACCCCAACATTGTCCAGATTCACGAGATCGGCGAGCACGAGGGCCTGACCTACCTGGCGCTGGAGTTCGTCGCGGGCGGCACGCTGGAAGCGCGAATCAACAGCACGCCGCAATCCCCGATCCCGGCGGCGACGCTCGTCGCGACGCTGGCTCGCGCGATCCACGCCGCGCACCAGCGCGGAATCGTCCACCGTGACCTGAAACCGGGCAACATCCTCCTTGGCATTGAGCAATTCGACCCGGACGGACGGTCGGACGGTTCCGCCGCGAGTTCAGCCCAGACCTTCGGCGTGCCGAAGATCACCGACTTCGGGCTGGCCAAGTGGCTTGGCGGTGACCGCGGGTTGACCAGCGTGGGCGCGGTGGCCGGGACCCCAAGTTACATGGCGCCCGAACAGGCAGCGGGCCAAGCCGTCGGCCCGGCCGCCGACGTCTATGCCCTGGGGGCGGTCCTTTATGAGCTCTTGACCGGCCGGCCGCCGTTCAAGGGCACCTCGGCCCTGGAGACGCTTTCGTTGGTCCGATCGGTCGAGCCGATTCGTCCGCGGCAGTTGCAGCCGAAGGTTCCCCGCGACCTCGAGACGATCTGCCTGAAGTGCCTGCAGAAGGAAGCGAGCAAGCGGTACGCGACCGCGGAGGAGCTAGCGAAAGACCTCCATCGCTTCCTCGAAGGGACTCCGATCTGTGCCCGGCCCGTCGGCTGGCCTGAGCGGGCAGTTCGCTGGGCGCGGCGCCGGCCGGCGGAAGCCGGGCTCCTGACCGGGTTGATGGTGGTCGCGACGGTCGGCGCGTCGAGCGTGCTCTGGCAATGGCGCAGCGCGGTCATCCACCGCAACCGAGCCGAGCGGAGCGAGGCCGAGGCGCGCCGGGCGCACGAACGCACGGCCGCAGCCCTGGTTGACGCCGAGGACAGTGAGTATTTCAACCAGATCGCCCGCGCGCAGCTCCAATGGCGGCTGGATCACGACGTCGCGGGGGCCGAGGCGCTCCTGGAGGCATGCCGGCCGCGCCCGGCGGGCTCGACCGGCGCGGCTGGGAGTGGTCGTACCTGAAGAACCTGACGCGCGACATCGGGAGGACGCTGCCCGACAACGGCAATGAGTACATCGAGGCGGTCGCCTTTAGCCCGGACGGACGGCTGGTCGCGGCTGCCGGATACAGCCCGTTCCCACGCGGCGCCGGGCTAGGTTTCCAGGTTCTGTTGTGGGACGAGAGGACAGGACGCCGTCTTCAAAAGCTCGCCTGCGATCGGTTCCCCGCCTACAATCTGGCGTTCAGTCCCGACGGGAAGACCCTCGTCGCGGGCGGAGAAATTTCGCTGAGGGCGTGGGACCTGGGTGCATGGCGCGCGGCGGGATCGCCTCCGGATGGACCCGTGCCGTCACGATCGGCGTCGGTCGACCACGGCGCGGTCCACGACCTCGGCTTCAGCCCCGATAGCCGTCAAGTTGCGGTCGCGGCAGGCAAGGAATTCGCGCGGATCTGGGACGTTGCCAGCGGTAAGTTCGTCCAGGAACTACCTCATGATGGCGAGGTCCGGGCCGCGCGATTCCTGCCCGACGGCCGGCATGTCGCGACGTTCGCCTATCGCGGCGAGGCGATGGTGGCCTCCGTCTGGGACCTCGGTAACCCACCCTCGCACCGTGAGGTGGTCTGCCCGGTTTCCGAGGCGCCCCGCGTCCGGTTCAGCCGGGATGGCAGGTTGGTCGCGACGGCCGGGCGTCGTGCTCGGATCTGGGAGGTCGCGACCGGCCGCATCGTCAATATCCTCGCGTGGCCGTCGAGCGAGGTCCTGGATCTGTCGTTCAGCCCCGACGGCCGATCAATCGCCACCGCGTGCTCGGACCGAGTGGTTCGCGTCTCGGACGTGGCGACGGGCGAGGAGTTGCGGACCTTCGGTCACCTGGGGCGTGTGAAGTCCGTGGACTACCATCCGATTGATGGCCGCCTGGTATCGGGTGGAGAACAGCCGGGCGACGTCAAACTCTGGGACCCAGCGAAAGCAATGGAATCGTCCAGTTTCCCCGTCCCGGGGGAGGGGAGAACGCCGGAGGCCATCACGTTCGACCCGACTGGCGGGCGGCTCCTCGCCGTCATTCCGGGGGGTGACGTCCGCGTTATCGACCTGACGACGGGGCGTCACAGGGTGCTGCACGCCGACCTGACGCGGTGGTGGCTGAGCCCGGCGACGATCGCGACAGTCTCGGCCGATGGCCGCATCCTCGCCACGGTGGCGGGGCACGACGCTCGCGTCATCCAGACGTGGACCGTCCCCGATGGCACCGAAGCCGGCGTTTTCTCCCCATTACGGACACTGGGTGCAACATCGAACACGGTGTACCAGTTGGCGATGAGCCGCGACGGCGTCCGGCTCGCATCCAGCGAGATTAGCCCGAAAGGCGCGGGACGATACCGGCGCATCGTGGTGTGGGAGACTGCGTCGGTCTGCCAGCTCCATCGCTTCCCGGACCAGCCAACGCCCGACCAGCGGGCGCCTGCGAACGACCAGCGGCTATACGGCGGCCTGGCGCTCAGTCCGGACGGGAGTCTCCTGGCTTTCGACGACTATCCGAGCGAGGCGGCGGGATCCGACGCGGACCCGGGCTCGCGGCCGTCGATTCACCTCTTCGAGCTCGCTGCCGGGCGCGACCGCGCGATCTTGCGGCGACACGACACCGTGATCGTCGCCGCCGTCTTCAGCGGCGACGGACGCATCCTCGCAACGGCGGACCGCGGGGACAAAGTGATTCTCTGGGACGTGGCCACCGGAGCACCGCTGCACCAGCGGCCGCTGGAAGGGCAGACCTACCAACTGGCCTTCAGCCCCGACGGCACCCGCCTCGCCGCCATCAATCGCCAGCAGTTGAACCTCTGGGATGTGCGGACCGGCCGCGAAGCCCTCCGGCTCCGGGGTGCCCCATTCCGCAGCGGCGACTCCGGTTTCAATCCCCAACTCGCCTGGAGCCCCGACGGACATCGGCTCGCCGCGACCAATTTCGACTGCACCCTGAGCGTCTGGGACGCTGCGTTTGCGGATTCGCGCGGCGAGGATGCGGCAGCGGGCGGCGGCCGCTGATCGGCATCCGTCGCCGAGCGCTCTGATCCTTTGTGCCTCAGCAGCTCACTCAAGGCACCATAGTCGCCGTGAACGTAAAGGTGAAGGAGCCGCCGAGTCCTTCGTCGCCCTTGGCAACAAGCCAGATATCTCCGGATCCTCCGCCCGAGGCACCCAGATACATGCCGGTCCCGCCGGTGATCTTGATCCGGTAAGTATTGCCATCGACGGACGGCAGCGAGAGATTCATGTAAATTTTTCCGTATCTGGTAACGACCGTCATCGTCCCTCCCAGAGGGGCGAAATGCCTCTGGAGCGTTCCGGTCGCTGCGGCTTTCCCGAGCGGGTTGATCGTTCCCTTGGCGTTGAATGTAGATGGCAAACCCAGAACTCGGCCGGCGCTGAACGTCCCTGTCAGAGCGCCGCTCAGCGCGGTCGAGCTGCTGGCCTGGGGCGCGTGTTCTACCAGGGCAGCGATTCCCTGGTGGGCGGCCGTCGAGAATCCGGAAAGCAACGCCATCGACTCGAGCGTCTCGAGCTCGGGACGCCTGCGAAATGATTTGCGCATGATGGTTCCTTTCGTGCGAATGTTGAAAAAACGACGCCTTGCGAAACTCGGTAGCGGCTGTTGCGGTAAAACGCAGATTGTCCGACTGTCCCCGGGGCGGAAGAGTGGGAGGCAGCGGTTTGGCCCCACACAGACGCGATCGGCAATAGCCGCCGCGCGCCTTCGCCTCGGACATCTGCCGGCTCATCACGGTTGTATAGATAGAAAGTCGCGATCCGGGGGCAGTCTATCAGGGGACGCCAGCTTTTTTTTCCCACGAGCTGGTCGTCCGCTCAGGGCGTATTGGTCAAACTGAAGTCGGCGGCGTCAGAGGCTCCATTGGTCGTGGCCTGCACGATGTAGCGCCCTCCGGCAATCGTGTTGGCGGAGAGGTTGATACTGGCCCGGTTCGAGCCGCCGATCGAGACAGTGTTGATTCCACCGGAGAAGGTGGCCGAAGCTCCGCTGTCGGGCGCCGTGAAGCTTACGAGGCCCCCCTCCACGGGCTCACCAAACGCGCTCGTAACCAAGACCACGAGTGGGGCGGCGAACGCCGTGTTACTGGTCGCCGACTGGTTGTTGCCGCTGTAAACCTTGATTTTGAAGCCGTGCGACTGGAATGCGCCGATGTCGAGTGCGCCAAAGGTCGTGCGAGGATCGCCGCGCTGGTCTGTCGTGGGCAGGGTCACGCCGGTGATCGCCGCGCTGCCGGTGCCGATCGCCGGGCTGTCGGGCAGGAGAGCCATGGTCTGTGTCGGGCCGCCGTAGTTGCCCAAGACCGACAGAAGCGGATTCTGGTTTTGCAAATCCGTACTCAGCCAGCCGCTGCTGCCGCTGGTGTTGCCGATGAGGTTGTAGCCCAGGCTGATGACCTTGCCGTTCACGTCGGGCCCCGACCCGTGCGATCCGGTCAACATGTTGCCGGCGACAATCGTGTTGGCGAGGGTCACCGCGCCCTTGATGCCCCCGCCTGTTTCGCTGGCGGAATTGCCGGACACGGTGCAGTTGGTGAGCCTCAGGCTCCCTGAGAATGCGTCGATGCCTCCGCCGGTGTCGCTGGCCGAGTTGCCCGACACGGTGCAGTTCGTGAGCCGCGCGGAGACGACATTGTAGACGCCGCCGCCGGCGCCGGCCGTGTTGCTCGACAGCGTGCAGTCGGTGACCGTCAGCGTGCCGCTCGCGAAGATGCCGCCGCCGTCGAGATCGGCGGAGTTGCTCGACAGCGTGCAGTCGGTGACCGTCAGCATGCCGGTGTTTTCGGTGTAGATTCCGCCGCCGTAGTCCCCGGCCTTGTTGCTCGACAGCGTGCAGTCGGTGACCGTCAGCGTGCCGAGGTCGTTGTCGATGCCGCCGCCGTAGTTGCCGCCGCTGCCGCCGCCAGCCGTGTTGCCCGACAAGGTGCATCTCGTGAGCATGACGGTGCCGGCGACGTTGTAGACGCCGCCACCGCGGACAGCCGTGTTGCCCGACAAGGTGCATCTCGTGAGCGTCGCGGAGCCATTGAGGTCGTAGACGCCACCGCCGCCGTCGCCGGCCTTGTTGCTCGACAGCGTGGAGTAGGTGACCGTCAGCTTGCCCGGTCCGAAGTTGGCGATGCCGCCACCGTAGCTGTAGGTGGCCGTGTTGCCCGACAGCGTGGAATCGGTGACCGTCAGCGTGCCTTCGTTGTAGATGCCGCCACCGAAGCCGACAGCCAGGTTGCGCGACAGCGTGCAGTCGGTTACCGTCAGCTTGCCCTTGTTGAAGATGCCGCCACCGAAGGTATCGCACCAGTTGCTCGACAGCGTGGAGTCGTCGACCGTCAACGTGCCACTGTTGTAAATGCCGCCACCGCCGCCGACAGCCTGACCGTTTGCGATCGTAAGCCCCCCGATCGTCGCGCTCACGCCGCCCGCCACCTCGAAAACACCGCCAATCAGGTTGCGGAGCACGTTTTTGTTTCCGCTGATCGTGAGCTTGCCGGCGCCGGGGCCTTCGATATCGAGGTTGGTCGTGATGTCCAGGACGCCATTCGTGAGCGTGATGGGACTGGTCAAAGTACTGGCGAAGTTGATAGTGGTACCGCTCGGCTCATGGAGGATCGCATAGCGAAGCGAGCCCGGATCGGTCGGATTGTCGCTGTTGTCAGTGACCGTAAAGGTGCTCAAGAGCGTACGGTCTTCGAGCAATTGCAGGCGCGGGCTCAAGACGTGGCGTCTCCGGTTATGGGTGCGACGTCGGCGGGCGACGTGGTTATGGCGAAATCGCTCGTTTGAATAGGGAAGAAAGGCTGTGAGCACCACCGGCGGAGTCTCCTGGGCAGAAGAGTGCGAGGCAACGGCTTGGCCTCATACAGAGGCGATTGCCAATGTGCCGTCACCCGGATTTCCCTCGGACATCTAACGGCTCGTCACCGTTCTGTAGATAGAAAGGCGCGATCCGGGGGCCGTCTATCAGGGGACGCCCATTTTTTTCCAGAAGACCCGCGCCGAGAGAATGGATGCCGAGATGTTCCCGGTGCGATTCATTGCCGACCAGCAGAACAGGTCCGGTCCCGGATGCCAATCCGGTAAGCACACGGTCCGACCAGTTGACGCCCCCGACCCTGGGCGGCCGCGCTATTGAAACGGCTGGACGGCACTTCCGTCGGCGAGCTAACCGCACGTCACTTCCATGATTCGCCGGCGCTCTCAGCGATTACTGGCGATGCACGAGCCATCGCAACCATGGGAGTTAAGTGGGCGATGAGGGATTCGAACCCCCGACATCCTGCGTGTAAAGCAGGCATACGTTTATGATTTCTGTCGCCCCAAATCCTCATGGCTGAAAGGATTGTGAAACCACGATTCGGGCATACCGTTTTCCAGGGAATCGAAAGATTTAAGGAGACTTTCAGAGTTTTGGCACCATTTCTCTGCCGCGGCAGAGAAAACTCTCAACGTCGCGTAACAACTTGGTCAGGAAATGGGGCTCTAGGGATAGGGGGATCTCGTGAAACCCCAACGGAGATTCTGCGGCATGGCACTTTGGGAGCAACAACACGATGAGTCACATCTTGAAGCGGGATCAGCGGAGGGGCGGGCGGGGTAGGTTCCACGGACGGCAACGGTGGCGAATGCGGCCGACTCTTCTGGAACTGGAGGGACGCGCTCTCTTATCCACGATCGTCGTCAACAACCCCACCGACACGCCCGTCGCCGGCAAGACCGACCTGCGCCAGGCGATCGCCCAGGCGAATACGAACGGAGGAGCCGAGTCGATCACGTTCGACAAAACGGTGTTCAACACGCCGCAGACGATCAACCTTGATCCGGCCCTGGGCCAGCTCGAGCTGAGCGACCAGACCGGAACCGAGACGATCACGGGCCCGAGGGCGGGCGTGACCATAAAAGGCAACTACACCACGGCGAGCCCCGCCAACAGTGTAGTCAAGATCGATCCGGGCGCCACAGCGACCCTTTCGGGCCTCACCATCGCGGGCGGGAATAACAGCGACTACGGCGGTGGCGTCGACAACCAGGGCACGGTGACGCTCATCGACTGCACCGTCAGCGGCAACACATCCAAGTACAGCGGCGTGTTCAATTACAAGTACGGCGGCGGCGGCGGCGTGTTCAATTCCGGCACGGCCGACCTCATCGGCTGCACGCTCAACGGAAACACCGCCTACAACAGAGCATACGAGTTCGGCGGCGGCTACGTCAACATCGCCGAGGGCGGAGGCGTGGAGAATTCCAGCACGGGGAGCCTGACGCTGACCGGCTGCACCGTCAGCGGCAACTCCGCCGGCACGGGCGGCGGCGTATCGAGCTACGGCACGACGACGCTTACAGGCTGCACGATCAGCGGCAACTTCGCGGCCTTCGGCGGCGGCGGCGTATCGAACTATTCCGGCACGACGACGCTCACAGGCTGCACGATCAGCGGCAACTCAGCAGCCTCGGGCGGCGGCGTGATCAACTACTTCGGCACAGCCACGCTCACCAATTGCACAATCGGCGGTAACACGGCAACGAAAAGCGGTCACTCCATCGGCGTTGCCGGCTATGGCATCGGCGGCGGGTTGGACAACACCGCCGGCAACAGCACGCTCACGCTCACCAACTGCACCGTCAGCGGCAACTCCGCCGGCATCGGCGGCGGGGTGGCCAGCAGCTTTTACGGCGCGGTCACGGTGACCAACTGCATCATTAGCAACAACCAGGCCACTGGCGTCAACGAGAGTGCATTGGGGGGCGGGATCTTCATGGGGACCGGGACTCTCGCGCTTTCCAGCAGCACGCTCGTTGGTAACACGGCAACGGGCTCGGGTGTCATCGATGCCGGCGGCGGTGGTCTCTGGCTCGATGGAGCGAGCGCGACCGTCACCAACACGACATTCCTGGGTAACATCGCCAAAGGCGGTGCCGGGGGAGCGGGAGCCACCGGCGGCGATGCCGCCGGCGGCGGAATTGACGTGGGTTACGCAGCGTCGCTGGATCTTTCCGGGGGCATGCTGATCGGCAATGTGGCCCAAGGCGGCGCGGGCGGCTCGGGAGCCAACGGCGGCTTCGGCTACGGTGGGGGAATCTTCGTCAGCGCGGCTGGCTCGGCGACCCTCGAAGACACGGTCGTCAGCCTGAACCTGGCTTTGGGCGGCCTGGGCGGCGCCGGCGGTAGCGACGGCGACGGCATCGGCGGCGGCCTCTACATCTGGCCCGGTGGCGTCGTTACCCTCAAGAAGACGACGGTCACGCTCAACTTCGCCTCCACCAGCAACGACAACATCTATGGCACCGTGAGCTCTTGACCTGAATGTGGGACGGCCGCCGCTATGACCGGACCGGACAGCCGGGGGCGGCTGTCCCACATCGGTTGATTTTGACCTGTCGGGCGGATTAAACTTCGGGTCGACTATTCACTTGCCCGCTCGGGCGTAAAACTCGTGCCGGAAACAGGGCTGTCGATTCGGAGGGACTGTATCAGCGCCACGGGCCGATTCGATCCCGAACAGCTCCTGGCGGACGCCCGCGGCGGGCGGAGAGAGGCGCTGGGCAAAGCGCTCGAGCTGAATCGGACCAACCTTGCCCTGTGGGCCCGTGCGCAGATCGGTCTTCGGCTTCAGGGGCGGGTCGATGCCTCCGATCTCGTTCAGGAGACATTCCTGGATGCCTGCCGAGACTTCCACCACTTTCGCGGCACCAGCCACGGCGAGTGGGTTGCCTGGCTGCGCAAGATCTTGTGCTACAACCTGGCCCGCATTGTCCAGAGGCAAGTCGACGCAAAGAAACGGAGCACCAGGCGGGAAGCATCACTGGACCGACATGTGGCGGCAATGGAGCGGTCGTCGGGAACAATCCCGCTCGAGAGGGCGCTTGTCAGCCCATCGAGCTCGCCGAGCAGCCAGGCCGGGCGCCGCGAACGCGCCGCCTGCCTTTCCGATCAATTGGCTCGACTCCCCCCCGACTACCGTGAAGTGCTCGTCCTGCGGAACCTGGAAGGGCTGCCGTTCCCCGAGGTGGCCCGCCGCATGGGCCGGTCTGCCGGAGCCGTGCGCATTCTCTGGGTGCGCGCGGTCGATCAGCTCCGCCGGCTGCTGCAAGCGGAGGAACTCGTATGAATGCCATCGTGCCGCCCGGGAAGGCGCTCGAGCCGACCAGCGAAGTCATCAGCATTCTCGAAGAGTTCCTGACCAAACTGGAAGCCGGTGCCCGGCTGAACCCGGAGGATCTGACAGCCCGCTGCCCAGCCCTGGCAGAGCCGCTGAAAGCCTGCGTGGCGAGCCTGGAATTCCTGCATGACGCGTCGCTGGGCCTGCGAGATCCAACAGCGCCTGAGCCGCCGTCCGCCACAGAATGCCAAACCAACCTCGGCCCCTTGGGCGACTTTCAGCTCGTCCGCGAAATCGGCCGAGGCGGCATGGGTGTTGTCTACGAAGCCGAGCAGATCTCACTCGGTCGCCGCGTCGCGCTCAAGGTGCTGCCGTTTGCGGCCGCGCTCGATGCCAGGCAGTTGCAGCGCTTCAAGAACGAAGCGCAGGCCGCCGCTTGCCTGCACCACACCAACGTCGTGCCCGTCTTCGGCGTCGGCTGCGAGCGCGACGTCCACTACTACGCCATGCAGTACATCGAGGGGCAAACACTCGCCGCGATCATCAAGAACTTGCGCCGCGGAAAAGATTGCGGCTTGCCGGGCTCGAGCTCCCTATCGAGCAGTCGACATGCCACGCTGCCTGAGCAGGCCATGGAGGCTCCTGCCGCTTTTGCCGCACGCGTCCGCGCGGCGGCGCTCCTGGGCATGCAGGCCGCCTTGGCGCTGGAACACGCTCACGAGCTCGGTGTCGTGCATCGCGATATCAAGCCGGCCAACCTGCTTGTCGAAGCGGGTTCTGCCATCGCGCCAGGGGGAAACGGAGCCATGGCCAGCGACGTCCGCTTATGGGTCACGGACTTCGGCCTGGCTCAATTCCGCCATGGCCCCGCCGGGCTGACCGTCACCGGAGACCTCGTGGGCACGCTGCGCTACATGAGCCCGGAACAAACCCTGGCCCGGCCCATCGGCGTGGACCACCGCACCGATCTCTATTCACTGGGCGCAACCCTTTATGAGTTTTTGACCCTCGAGCCGGCGTTCGACGGTCAAGACCGGCACGAGCTGCTGCGGCAGATCGCGATCGACGAACCCAGGCCGCTGCGCAAGTTCAACAAGGCCGTGCCCGCCGAACTGGAAACGATCGTGCTCAAGGCGATGGCCAAGAACCCCGAAGAGCGCTACGCCACGGCCCAGGAAATGGCCAGCGACCTGGGGCGGTTCTTGAGGGACGAGCCGATCCTCGCCAGGCCCTTGACGGTGCTCGCGCGCACGCGAAGGTGGGCGCGAAGACACCGCGGAGTAATGCTCTCGGTGGCTGTGGCCGCGCTCGCCGCCTTGACCATGCTGGCCGGCAGCATCGGCTGGATCATGCGCGACCGGGCCGCGCAGTGCGCGAAGTTGACCGCCCAGCTCCACGCCGCCGTGGAAGAATCGCTCCGCCTGGAGAAGGAAGGTATGTTGCCGCAAGCGCAGGCAGCAGCCGCGCGCGCTCAAGCCCTGCTTGGTTTCGGCACCGCCCTACCGGCCGTGGCTGAGCGCGTCAGAGGCTTGCTGAACAAGCTGGCCGAACAACAGGCCGACGTTACCTTGCTCGAGAGCCTCGAGGCCATCCGCCTGCGCCAGGCGGACGTCGAGGACAACCATTTTGTCATCGGGCATTCGCGTAAGGAGTATGAACGGGCTTTCATAACGTATGGCGTTCACAGGAACGCGATGGCCCCGGACGAGGCGGCCCGTGCACTTTCGCGCCGGCCCCGGCCAGTTCGCGCCACCCTTCTGGCGGCCCTGGACCACTGGTCGATCCTGGCGATTCACGAGAAGGCGCCGGAAGCAGCCTGGCTCAAGCAGGTCCTTGCCCTGGCAGACTCGGACCCTTGGCGCCAGGGCGTGCGCTTGCGCGCGAGAAAAATGACCGCCAGGCGATGGAGAAGCTGCGCGCGAGGTCGATTACGCCGAAGAGCCGCCGGAAGCATTGTTCGTCCTGGAAATGGGTCTGCAACAGCGAGGTGCCAGCGTCGCTGCCCTGGCGCTTTTGCGAGGCGCCCAGCGGACTTTCCCGGCAGACTTCTGGATCAACCACGACCTCGGTATGGCGCTGAACCAATGCCAGCCGCCGCAGCACGAGGAGTCCATTCGTTTCCTGACCGTGGCGGCGGCGCTGCGGCCCGACAGCCCTGGAGTGCGATACAACCTCGGCAACGCGCTGGCCTACGCCGGGCGGCTAGACGAGGCGAAGGTCGCCTACCGCCAGGCCATCGGCCTGAAGCCGGATTATGCTATGGTTCACTTTAAGCTTGGCTGGGTCTTCGGCGAGCAGGGCCAGCTTGACGAGGCGATCGCCGCTTGCCGCCGTGCCATCGAGTTGAAGCCCGATCATGCCGACGCCCACTACATCCTCGGCAATTTCCTCGGTCGCACCGGTCGATTCGACGAGGCAATAGCTGCGTACCGCAACGCCATCGCGCTCAAGCCCGATTATGCCGAGAGTCACTGCAACCTTGGGCTCGCGCTCCAGCACCAAGGAAAGATCGCGGAGGCTCTGAAAAGCCTGGAGCGTGGCCACGAGCTGGGCTCGCGGCGCAAGGGCTGGCACTATCCGTCGGCCGAGTGGGTGCGGGAGTGCCGGCGGCAGCTTGAGGTCGCGGGCCGGCCGCGATAACGCACTCTCGCGGGAGCGCCTGCGTTTCTGGCAGGCGATCTGACTCGTAGCTCACAAGCCATAAGTCCTTACCGCTAGTTAGCTTAAGTGGGCGATGAGGGATTCGAACCCCCGACATCCTGCGTGTAAAGCAGGCGCTCTTTGTTGCCATATGGCCAAACAGCGTAAGGAGATATGGCCAATTCGGAGTCATTGCGGTTCTCTATAGAATCTCAGGATTTCCCGTAAATTTCGATGGTTTATGAGGGTTTTGGAGTCGGACTCTAAAATCGCTCAGGCTGCGATGGGGAAGTTGAACCGGGCGAATTCTCCGAACATTTCCGTTGCTGCTCGATCATATGCCAATGCAGCCTCGATCTCAACCGACAGGGTATATTGTGGCTGCCGGCATCTCTACATCAGGAGGTCGTGTGCGACGCGATCAGCCGGGTTTTTGGGTAGGGCTTTATTCGACTCACTAAGTGGTCCGTTTCACAAATAACGTCGTGGTTGGGATAGACTCTTGGTATAAGGAGGTGAATCCCGGAAAAAAAGCCCGGCAAGGAAAGGAAGCCGCTATGCCAGGTTCGGTGCCCGCTCGTTGTACTTTCCCGGACGATTTCCTGCAAGACGCACTCGACACCGTTCGAAGGCGTACCGTTGCGGTACAGATCGTTCAGCGTTATCGCCTTGTGTTGCTCTTTCATGAGCAGCCTAGCTTGCGAAACGAGGACGCTGCTGAGGCCGTCGGCCTTTCACCTCGCCAGGTACAACGTTGGCGAAGTCGCTGGGCCAACGGCGATTTTTCCGTCGAGGATCTGCCTGGGCGTGGACGCAAGCCCGCTTTTTCCCCCTCTGGATCAAGCGTTGATACATGCCCTGGCGTGTGAAGTGATCGCCGAAACCGAAGAACCTCTGAGCAGGCAGTCGCTTGCCGATCTGGTGCGACGGGCGCAAACAACGTTGGGCAAAAAGATCAGCCGAAGTACTGTGTGGCGGATGCTGCATGAGGCGGCCATCAAGCCCTGGCAGTATGAGCATTGGCTTTTTGCGAAGGATCCGCGGTTCGCCGAGAAGGCCGGGCCGATTCTCGATTTGTATGCGGGCAATTGGGAAGGCCAGCCGTTGGGGCCGAAGGATTATGTGCTGAGCATGGATGAAAAGACGAGCATCCAGCGCGCGGGCGTTGTCATGAGGAAACACCGCCCAAGCCCAAGCAGACCCGGCGCATCGAAGCGGAGTACGACCGGAACGGGGCGTTGCAGTATTTGGCGGCGTGGGATGTCCATCGTGGCATTGTGCTGGGCCGATGCGAGAAGAAGACGGGGATCAAGCCGTTTGGTTTGCTGGTGGATCAGGTGTTGGAGCAAGAGGTCTACGAGGAGGCGATGCGTTTATTCTTCATCGTGGACAACGGCTCGTCACATCGCGGCCAGGCGTCGGTGGAGCGTATGCGTCGCCATGACAAGCGAATCATCCTGGTGCATACGCCGATCCATGCAAGTTGGCTGAATCAGGTGGAGATCTACTTTTCGATCATTCAAAGGAAGGTGCTGACACCGAACGATTTCGCGACGTTGCAAGCGGTTCGCGTGCGTTTGGCGTTGTACGAGGAATTGAGCAACCGCACGCCGCGTCCCTTTATGTGGAAGTTCACTCGACAGGACATGCTGGACTGGCTAAAACGTGCGGCGCCGCACTTTTTAACAGCTTCTGCTGCGTAGGAAAAAGGAACGCGACAACCACGACGTTATTTGTGAAACGGACCACTAAGCAGAGGCCACATGAGCCACTACCGCTGTTACCGCTGCAAGGCAGGGACGGCCGAGTTCAGCTTCGATCCCTGTGACCGTTGCGGCTTCCCCGGCGAGGACACTCGCCGATGGTGGAGTCGGCTCGTGGACTGGGTGCGGCTGCTTTGGCTGGAGCTGCAACACTGAAGCGATCGACCTTCCGTTCGGCTAGCCCCTGCTTGCGTCAGCTGCCCGGAGGAGCCGCAGGCGTCGCGCAGCGACCGAGCGAAAGCGGAGTCAGTAGGGGAGCGGCCCGAAGGGAGGCGCGAGGTACAATCAGGCTTTAAACCGCTTGTCCAAACCAAGGGGTAACGCCATGGTGATCGAAGGCCGGAGGATCTACCTCGCCCGGGGTGCGAAGTCTCTTAGCGTCAATATCTGCGAGATGGACAACCGACGCGGCGACTACGAGTGGATCGTCCGTGTCTTCAGGCCCCAGGACGTGACAGAGGCAGAGATCAGAGCCTGGAGCTCAATCGCGGACCTAATCGGGTGGCTGACGGACGCGAAAAACGGCGACATCGAGAAGGAACCACCTCCATCAGTAGACGCCGATCCGGGGATTGCCCACGAACCGCCGCCGGAGGAAGACCGGATTTGGATTGAACAAGCGGTCACGATCGTCGAGGAGTCGCTCGACCAGCTAGTATCTGAGTTCCTGCGAGCCCCCTACTTGCATCGCGTCGAGCATTCCCTGCACGCCCGGCTGTTCGCCATGCTGTTCGCGCAGCCGCACCTCAACTGCGAACTGCCGCTGAGCAACCGGCGAACGCTGACGCAGCCGATCCACAAGGAGTGGCCCGAGACTGTGCCATCGCCAGAGACGCGGCGGGGCAATTTCGACCTGGCCATCCTGTCACCCGCGCTTCTGGCCGGAAGCTCGGTGGAGGCGTTCCGGCGAGGGAACATCCCAGCACCGATCGTGATCGAACTGGGCCTCGACTACGGGGCGGCTCACCTCGGCCAGGATGCCGAGAAGCTGATCCAGAGCCGGGTGCAGCACGGCTATTTGGTCCAATTCACGCGTCGTGCGACTTCGGAAAAAGAGACCAAACTTGTCCTCGACCCGGGCGGGGCCACGAAAGTGGCCTTCGCATGCACGGCGGAGCCCGGTCGATTCAAACGGGTGAACGGCGATCGGATCGAGACTCGTTGAGCGATGGGAAACCGCACGCAGAGGGCCCCCTTGGGCCGGATCGCCCATGTCTGCCCTGGTTGATCCCAGCCTGGTCTCCGGCGACAATTACTGGAGGGACCGCCCTGCGGAGTCGCCGGATGTCAGCCAATAAGCCTTCCCGCCTGATCCCGAGCCTGTCCGGTGCCGCCGGGGCCTATTTCGTGGCCGCCGAGCTCTCGCGCCGCGGCTACATTGCGACCCTGACCATGCGGAACGCCCGCGGCATCGACCTGCTGGCCGTCAACCTGTCCGCTACCCGCTCGGTTAGCATCCAGGTGAAGACGAACCAGGACTCGGCGAAGGCGTGGATTCTGGATCACAAGGCCGAGACGCTGGTCGCGGACAACCTCTTCTATGTGTTCGTGAACCTGAACGGCCAGGCGGCCCCGGCCTTCCACGTCGTGGAATCGGCCATCGTAGCCGAATACTGCCACCGCACGCACCGGGCATGGCTCGCGGGCGTCAAGCGGGACGGCTCCGCCCGCAAGGACAATTCGATCAGGGAGTTCCACGACGCCGAGTGCACGTATCTGAGCGCCTGGCACCGGCTGGGGCTGGCCGAGTGAGAGCGGCGGCCTTGCGCGCCTTGCGGCTTATTTGAATAGAATTCAGAAAGGTCGAATTAGGACACTATGCGATGACCGAGAAAAACGAAAAGTGCAGGCTGGAGAAAGCAGTAGATGCTGCAGCGAGGAACTGGCCGGCAGCCAGCGGCGACACCAACCTCGTGGACATCCATTGGCTTGCTAGGACGATCCGCGAAGAACTAGGGGTTGCGCTACCGACCGAGTTCCCGTCGAACAAGATCGGGGTTCAGGCCTTCGAATGCGTAGAGACCAACCTGCTCCGAGACGTCGGCAATAAGGTTCTTCGCGACACGCCCAGGGCTGAACTCGTGCGTCGCATAGAGGGATTGCCAGCGGCGCTGAAGGGAATCCTCCCATTCACCGATGAACAGAACCTCGTCGTAAGCCTGTACGCGTGGCACGGCTGCATCCACATGGCGAAGGTCCTGCGCTGTACGCGCGTCATTCCTGGGGGACAAGCGCTGTACACCCCGCAAATGCGTCGCGACGGCTACGAACACATCAAGGCCGATTGGACCCAAGAGGAAAGCCAAGGAAATCCCTGGGTGCGCTTTGGCGTCTCGCTGACTCGGCGGATGGAGCAGGGACGGAAGAAAGAGAACTTTGACTTCGAGGTCCACGAGAATTGGGTCCCGGACGATTCGCCGTACTGGGAGAGTGAAGACGGAGGTGCTTCTTGAGCCCAGAGAACGTGTATCACAGCGTCTCAATCATTCGCATGATTGCAGACCTACCTGCTGAAATCGATCTGTCCACGGGCATGCCAAAGCAAGGAAAGGCAGCTCAAGCCAACGCCTCGGTTGCAACCGGCACCTGCTTCTTTTACGCGCGAGGTGAGAGGCGGTTCATCGTGACGAACCGCCATGTGCTTGATGTGAAAACCCCTCGAGCAGGTCAACAGATACCGGCCAAGCAGGTTTCTATTCAGGTCCGATTGCGAGCCGGCAACAGCGCAACGGTCCCCAACCCTCTGAAACAACAGAACGAACCTCTGTGGAAGTCACACGCCAATTCCGATGTCGATGTCGCGCTGCTTCCGTTTACACCGCCCTCCGATGCAGATGTTCACTTTTGGTCGAGCGCAGACTTCCTGCCCGAGCAGTACGCACTTGAGCTCGCCGAGCCCGTCATCTGTGTCGGCTACCCGATGGCGTTTTGTGACAAGCTGAACAATCGGCCGATCCTCCGCCACGGCTCGATAGCGACGGAGTATGGAATCAACTTCCTTGGGAAGCCGTACTTTCTGACGGATGCCGTGCACTTCCACGGCAACAGCGGCACGCCGGTCATCACGCGTGAGAGAAGGGAGTGGAGAGGAAAAGATGGCGGGATTCATTCGAACGAAGGCCCGGAGTGCTATCTGCTCGGTGTCCACTCTCGGCGGGAGTATGTGCAAGAGAAGCCTGTGTCAATCGGAATCGATTCCCAGGACGACCTGATTGATTTGGGGTTGGGCGCAACTTGGTACGCCCATCTGATTGAAGAAATCGCGGCGATGTTTTGATCAGTTGTCTACCGAATCACCTGGGACGACACCCACTTTTCCCAGCTTCGGTCCGACGACACTGCGGTCGATCAGACCGACGCGCTGACCTGCGGCCCTCCAAAGAGCTGCACTAACATGCGCCAACCGGCCCTCCTGTTTGCGTTTTTCGGCGCAAAGAAGCTAGGCGAGGGCTTCCCACCAGAGATCGCGGTGCGAGGAAAGTGCGCAGCTCATCGTGAGATTGGGGCGGCCGATTTTCAATTCGCGTATAATTCCTCAGAGCGTCGCGTGCGATCTCGCAGTCTTATGTAAGCGCGAACCTTACTGGGTGCGCGCCGCGTCGGTATGACAGAAGATCACACGTGGGTTGCTCCGGCCATCCGCAACTGGGAGGCACTATGTCAGCTTCTGAAGGCCTTCGCATCATCTCAGTTGCGAAGACGCTGGAATCGTACCAGCGCGACCACAACATCTCTCGCTACCTCGCCGCCACGCAACGCGCTGGCCGGGCTGGGAATTTCCTGTCCTCGCTGCGCAACCAGGACCGCCTCTCCTGGGGCAAGTTCATCGCGCACGCAGCCAACGCCTGCCTCGACGCGCTGAGCGTCAAGACCTACCTCCTGCCCTGGTTGAAGTCGAGCGGCTTCGTCAACGTCAGCCCTGGCGAGAAGCCGAGCGTCTCCTGCAACGTGGTCGATCACGACGCAATTTTGCGATCGACATCGTCGCTTTTCCGAAGTCTCGACCCGACGCCCGAAGAGATTGCCGTCCTCGGCCTGCTCGACCTCGGCATCCGCGTCCCGACGGCAAAGCCGGACGCCTTCAGCCAGATGCCCTCAGAGCGGGAGGAGATCCTGGAGCGCGGGCTCGAACTCGCCCGCGCCTACAGCGTGGTCAAGGTCCTCGACGACCGCGACACGCGCGACCCGGTAATTTACAGCCCCCTCATGTGGGGCGACAACATCGCCAAGGCCGGAAAGGCGCTCAGCCACCTGAGAGCCGACCGCCGCGCTTTGCTGCTCGCCCTAATGGAACAGGTGCGGCAATACCAGGGGCTCCCGGAGCAGCAGGCGCTTCGCTGGGCGAGGTCTCGGGCGACCCCGAACTGGTCGATTTCATGGTCGGCCTGGGCCTGCTTGACAGGACGCAGATCGTGACACGGGACGGCGGGCGCGCCCTGTTCCTGACCACGCCGCACCTCTACGGCGAGCTGGCCGTCAACCACGGCAGGGACGTCTGCGACAAGGTGCGCCTTTTCCTCGACAGCATCCGGCACGGCCAACACTTCGGCGAGTGGCACACGGGCAAGATCAGCGACCCGGTGCGCCTGCTGGGCAAACTCATCGACCAGGGCGAGATCGGCCCCTGCACCGCCATCGGCAGCGACTACGTCCTCGTCGAGAAGGCCGGCGTAGTCAACGTGCAGCAGAGCGGGATGCGGCCCGGCCAATACGTGATGCGGCTCGTGCAGGAGGACACCGTGAGGCTGATCCGCGACATCCTCAGCCAGGAGGTTTCGCCCGGCGGCCTGGGGTCAGGAACGGGCCCCGGTGCGCTCGGGCAGGACCGATTCGTCTCGGCCGAGCAGACGCGCGGCACGCTCGGCGACCTGCCGGAGCCCACACGCCGGGCCGAGGCGGAGATGCTCAAGAACCTCCGGGAGCTGATCTGATGGCCGCAAAGCAGAACCTCGAGACCGGCACGCCGCTGGAGGCGCGGATGCAGCGCCTGTTCATGTGCCAGGGGGCGTTCGCGGAGCGCGGCCTGTTCCTGCGCGCGGCGAGGGGCAGCCCCAAGCTGGTGACTGACGTGGATGTCGTCGCGCACGACTACAACATCAACTTTTACCACCGCAGGCTCTATGCCGAATGCAAGGGCGGGAAGAACAAGAGCGCCCTTGACCGCGTCGTGTGGGTCAGGGGCCTGATGGAAGCCATCGGGGCGGACCACCCGCACTTGGTGATCGACCACTGCGATCCCGTCACCGCTCAGTTCGCCCGCACTCTTGGCGTCGAGATCCTCCAGGCTGCGAGCCTGTCCGCCCTGAAATCCGCTCTGCGGATCGGTCCGCACTTCTGGCCGGGCCGGGCGAACGTCGCCACCTACTTGCCCGTGGAAGAGTCGATCAAACGCATCATCGACCGGTCCACCTCGGGCGACTTGTCGGAGTGGCTCGCGCAGGCGTCCGAGATCTGGCGGGACGCCTCCGCACTGGCGTTTTCCTACGGGAAGCTGAACTCCCTCATCGGCGCAGTCGAGGCGTGCTCCGCGATCGCGGCCAGCTCCTCGCCGGCCGCCGAGGAGATGGCGGCGCTACGCTATGCGGCATCGGCGCTCCTGGTCAGGCTGAGCCAGTACGTCCTGTACGCCGCATCCGACACGCTGGCGATGGGCCCCACCGAGCGCGAACATTACCTGGCCGAACGGCTCACCGCGGGCGGGCTTGAACTTGAACAATCGCGGCGTATCCTCGATAGGCGCTGAAGATGGCCGTGGCCCACCTCCGGACCCAGCGCATCGAGCCACCCCCGACCTGGACGGTCGATCACATGCTGTCCGCGCCCGCTTACGCGAAGCCGTTCGTCACCGTCATCGAGCGGGTCATCGCAGACGGGGAGCAGTCACGGCTGCTCCCCCTGGCGATGGAGCTGCGGCTATTCGGCTTCGGCGGCGACGAGGCAAGCAGTGGGCGCGTGGTAGCCAGGGTGCGCCAGGCGCTCGCGCCGACCGGGCTCGTCATCGCCTTCGCACGGCAATCGCTGGGCCTCCCCGAGTCTCTGAGCTCGGGCCTGGGGACGGACGTGGCGGGCGTCAACGCCGTTACAGCAGGCCGTGCAGGTGCGTCCGTCGCCAAACCCGAAGGCAGCCCCCAGGCTGACCAGAATCCGGCTCAAGCCAGGTGACTTTGCGTCCCAACATCTCCCCGCGTGACGTTTCCTGCGGGCAGCGTGGACTACGCCCATCAACATCTGCGCCTCATCTTTGATTCCAGAGACCAGCGGCTTGCGACCGTCGGTCCGACACACCGACGCATGCAACAGCCAGCGCGCGAGGAACCGACAGGGAGGACCCCAAAGCTGGCTCATGCCAGACAGCCAAGGACGACGGTGGTACACCCGACGTGGGGTTCCTCGCTCGATGGAAACGAGGACCAAGACTCCGGACTGCGTCGCTCCTCGGTGGAACGAAACAAAGAAGCAGACGGTTTTGCGCGCCTTCGGTGCGGAGAGACCAAGGAAGGAGACGCTGTTGGTCGCGCTCGCCTGACGATCGAAGTCGGCGCTGAATTCCCGATCGGTATCACGATCACTAAGCCGCGGGCTAGGGTTGCCTTCCTGACCTTTTCTGATTCACCTTCTGTGCCTCGGTCTTGGCGAGGGATTTTCCCCAGCCTGTACGGCCGACCGTGAATTCCAGATGGCCGCCGTCCTCCGTCAGGACGTCGAACCCGCATTTCAGGTCCCCGTCCGAATCTACCTCCGGCTCGAGAAAGGGATCTACCCGGCATTTCATTCCGTTCTTGAGGGCGAACTCTGGTGTCTTGAGGATCGCCTGATAGATGTGGCTGAGGACTTCCTTGGCCTGCACATCAGCCTCCTCCTGGAGCGCACGTATTTGCTCAGCGGTCGGTCTCGTCTGCCGGTCTCTGGGGCGTGGAGGCATAGTTTGCGGGCCGGTCAGGCGGCCTGCTGAGCCCGTTGCTGCTGTTGCTGGTTCAAGATCCAGGAATGCGCCTGGTCGAGCAGTTTACAGAGCGGGAGGATATCATCCTTGCCAAAGTTGTCCGACTGTTTCCAATCCTCGCCCTGCTTATAGCTCTTGTTCGATGTAACACTGAACCATGGGCCTTTGTCGCTCTCGTTGCGCCAAACGGCGACTTCGATCGCGCCGTCGCGAAACTTCTCCGCCGGTTTCCTCGCCTTATCGGTAGTGGACTTGTCAGACATAATCGTATCCTCCGTTGTTGCGTTGAAAAACTGTCACTGGGCAAGAGGGCATGGCATGGGCTTCACCGCGCCCTCCCGACTCCGCGTTCGTCGGCAACCAGCCTGACCGTTTCGTTGAACGCCGTAAGTCTTTATCAAGGCTTGAATGGGCGATGAGGGATTCGAAGCCCCGACGTCCTGCGTGTAAAGCCAAAGCTTTACGCCGAACTCATTCGCCGCAACCGGCAGAGGCGTAAAGTTTTGCGTCATTGGCCTGAAAGCCGTGAGATTTCCAGGAATTCTCACCAATTAACAGGATTTCGCGTGTTTTATCGCCATGTCTCTGCCATGGCAGGGCTTTATGTTTCGATGGGACGAAGAGGAGCTCGGGCGCGGGGCCACGGTCTGCCGTTCATCGACCCTCCCTGTCGCGGTGCCATGGATCGTCGCCTGACGCAATGCAGGTCAGTCCGAGCGCGCCGGCTGCTTCGATGTGTTACACGACCGCGCCGTTCGCGTGTGTGCCCTCCTTGTTGACGGCAGCCTTGATGGTTTGAATCACACAGCAAATCGGTTCGCGCTGGCGCTATGCTTGTTTACCCGGCAAGTCTGTAATGAAATCGAACTTGGGCTAGAATTGCGTCCTGTCGCCGTCGGGGAATCGTGAGTTCTGAACCGGGTCGACGAACGAGTGACCTCCATTTGGTCAAACCTTGCGTAAGGAAGACCGTGCCGACCTCCGAATCCACTTGCTGGACCGTCATCCGAGCCGCGGCGGCGGGCAGCCCCGCGGACCGTGAGGAACTGGCGCGCCGGTACCTCGGCGTCGTCCGCGCGTACTTGGCCGCCCGCTGGCGCGGCTCGACGCTGCGTAACGATCTTGACGACGCCACGCAGGAGGTGTTCGTCGAGTGTTTTCGCCGGGGTGGTGCCCTGGAAGCCGCCGGGGCCGGCCGGGTACCTGGCTTTCGCGCCTTCCTCTACGGCGTCATCCGCAACGTGGCCCGCCGGTTCGAGAGCCGGCCTGTCCGAGCTGCTGGCACAACGCCTGAGATCCCTGCGGATGAGTCCAGTCAGTCGCGCCTCTTCGACCGAACCTGGGCACGAGCGATCATGGCCGGCGGCGGCCGAGTTGCAGAAAACCCGGGCACACGAGCGCGGCCCCGAGGCGGTGCGAGCGCGTCGAACTGCTGCGGCTGCGGTTCGAGGAGAACCTGCCCATCCGGGCCATCGCCGAGCGCTGGGGCGTCGATGCGCGATCGCTTCATCATGCCTATGCCCTGGCCCGACAGGATTTCAAGGCCGCGCTCCTGGAGGTCGTCGCGTTTCATCAGCCCGGCACACCGGTGGAACTGGAAGAGGAAGCGGCGAGCCTCTTGAAGGCGCTTTCCTAGTTTTTTTCTGCTTTTTCGATTTTTTTCGCGCGAAAATCGCCCTGCCCTGATCCTGGGGAAACAGATTCCCGTGGATACGGAGCCCCAAGCCATGAACGAACCGCACGATCCCAACGAGACTGTCGATGCTTCTTCCGCCCCGGCCGACTCGCTCGACGCCGGCCTGGCGGCGGGCTTCGGCAGGCGAGTCGAAGGGCCTGCCAGCGTTCTTTCTGCGCTCGGATCCACCCTCGGCTCCCTGCGGCCGGTGCTGCTCAAGGAAGCGCAGGGCGAGAGCGCGCTCGTCGTGAAGCCGGGGTCCGACGCCATGCCGTCGAAGGAAGAGACCGGCGACCGCTACCAGCTCTCCGGCGAGATCGCCCGCGGCGGCATGGGGGCGGTGCTGCGAGGCCGCGACGTCGATCTCGGCCGCGATCTGGCGGTCAAGGTGCTGCTGGAGAAGTACGTGGATCGCCCCGAAGTGGCCCGGCGATTCATTGAAGAGGCGCAGATCGGCGGGCAGTTGCAGCATCCGGGCGTGGTGCCGGTGTACGACATCGGCCGGTTCGGCGACCGGCCGTTCTTCACCATGAAGCTGGTGAAGGGCCAGACGCTTTCGGCGCTCCTGGCGAACGCACCGAGGCGGCCGCCGATCGGCCACGCCTGCTGGGCATCGCCTTGCAGGTGGCGCAGGCGATGGCGTATGCCCACGCCAAGGGGGTGATCCACCGCGACTTGAAGCCGGCGAACATCATGGTGGGGGCGTTCGGCGAGGTGCAGGTGATGGACTGGGGCCTGGCCAAGGTGCTGGCCGAAGGGGGCGTCGCCGACGAGGAGCGGGCCAGCCGGGCAGCATCAGGGCCGGAGGACGTGACGACGATCCGCACCGCCCGCAGCACGGGCTCGGCGGGCAGCTTCGGCACCGACACCGAGGCCGGCTCGATCTTGGGCACGCCCGCGTACATGCCGCCCGAGCAGGCCAACGGCGACATCGCCAATCTCGACCGCCGGGCCGACGTCTTCGGACTCGGCGCGATCCTGTGCGAGATCCTGACGGGCAAGCCGCCGTATGTGGGGCGATCGAGCTGAGGAGGTCCGCCGCAAGGCCTGCCAACGGCGATCTCGCCGAGGCGATGGCGCGGCTGGATGGCTGCGGCGCGGATCCGGAACTCATCGCCTTGACGAAGCAGTGCCTGTCTCCCGAGGCGATCGACCGGCCGAAGGATGCGCAGGGGGTGGTCGATGCCTTGACGTCGTACCTCGACGGCGTGCAGGAGCGGCTGCAAACGGCCGAGCGCGAGCGGGCCGTGGCGCTCGCGCGTGAAGTCGAGGAGCGGAAGCGGCGGAAGGTGCAGCTCGCCCTGGCGGCGTCGGTGCTGGCGATGATGCTGGGGGTCGGGGCGTTCGCCTTCTGGCGGAACGAGCAGGCCCAGCTCGTGCGTCAGCGCGACGCCCGCAACGCCGAGGCCGTGGCCGCGCTCCTGAACCAGTGCGAGGAAGCGCTGCGGGCCGGTGACGCGGCCAAGGCAGCCGTCGCGCTGGAGGCGGCGAGGAAGCGGTTGGCCGAGGGCGGGGCCGAGAAGGAGGCGAAACGGCTCGGACGGCTCGACGCCGATCTGGCGCTGTTGCGCGACCTGGACGCCGTCGACCAGTTCCGCTGGACCCCGGATGAGAACAAACTCCCGGACGCGACGGCGGTGGCGACGCGGACCCGGGAAGCCCTGCGGCGGTTCGGGGCCGACCCCGACGCGGTGTCGGTGGACGACGCGGCCGCGCGGGTGTCCGCGTCGGTGGTGCGAGAGCGAATCGTGTCGGCCCTGGATCGTCTGTTGCGGCAAGGGAAGACGACCGGCGTGCGTGCCCTGCTCCGGCGGGTGGATGCCGACCCGTACCGGGACGCGGTCCGGGATGCGATCCTCGCCGGGGACCGGGCGAAGAGTCGCGGAACTGGCGGGCCAAGCAGGCCGCCCTGGAGCAACCGCCGGGGTTCGTCGCCTTCCTGGGCGAGAGCGGGGCGATCCCGGTGGAGCGGCGGCGGCAATTGTTGCAGGCGGCGGTGAGCCGGCGGTCGGGGGACCTGGGCCTGCTGATGACACTGGGCGGTACCTACCCGATTCAGCAGGAGGACGGGGCGAACGAGCGGCTGCGCTGGTTCCAGGCCGCCGTGGCCGCCGCCCCGGCCAACGCAGCCGCACACAACAACCTGGGCATCGCGCTGAAGGACAAGGGCCAGTTGGACGAGGCCATCGCCTGCTACAAGAAGGCCATCGAACTCGACCCGAAGTTCGCCAGTCGCCCACACCAACCTGGGCATTGCGCTGATGGACAAGGGCCAGTTGGACGAGGCCATCGCCTGCTACAAGAAGGCCATCGAACTCGACCCGAAGCGTCGCCATCGCCCACAACAACCTGGGCAATGCGCTGAGGAACAAGGGCCAGTTGGACGAGGCCATCGCCTGCTACAAGAAGGCCATCGAACTCGACCCGAAGCTCGCCATGGCCCACAACAACCTGGGCAATGCGCTGAGGAACAAGGGCCAGTTGGACGAGGCCATCGCCTGCTTCAAGAAGGCCATCGAACTCGACCCGAAGTTCGCCACTGCCCACAACAACCTGGGCAATGCGCTGAGGGCCAAGGGCCAGTTGGACGAGGCCATCGCCTGCTTCAAGAAGGCCATCGAACTCGACCCGAAGTACGCCGTGGCCCACTCCAACCTGGGCAATGCGCTGGCGGACAAGGGCCAGTTGGACGAGGCCATCGCCTGCTACAAGAAGGCCATCGAACTCGACCCGAAGCTCGCCGAGGCCCACGCCAACCTGGGCATTGATGCTGCATCGCAAGGGCCAGTTGGACGAGGCCATCGCCTGCTACAAGAAGGCCATCGAACTCGACCCGAAGTTCGCCTACGCCCACTTCAACCTGGGCAATGCGCTGGAGGGCCAAGGGCCAGTTGGACGAGGCCATCGCCTGCTACAAGAAGGCCATCGAGCTCGACCCGAGGTACGCCACGTCCCACAACAACCTGGGTACTGCGCTGGCGGACAAGGGCCGAGTTCGACGAGGCCATCGCCTGCTTACAGGAAGGCCATCGAACTGGACCCGAAGCGCGCCGAGACCCGGCGCAACCTCGCGCGGGTGGAGCGAATGGCAGCGGGTCGGGACAAGCTCCCCGCCTTCCAGAACGGCAGCTACACGCCAGCCAGCAACGCGGAACGTCTCGGCCTGGCCGAGTGTCTGCCAGATCAAGAAGCTGAACCACACGGCGGCCGGCCTGTACGCCGCCGCGTTCGCCGCCGACCCCAAGCTGGCCGACGACCTCAGGGCCGGGCACCGCTACAACGCCGCCTGCTATGCCGCGCTGGCCGCCGCCGGCCAGGGCGAGGACGCGGCCAAGCTCGACGACAAGGAGCGCAGACGCCTGCGCCGACAGGCCCTCGACTGGCTGAAGGCCGACCTGGCGGCCTGGGGCAAGCTCCTCGACTCCGGCCCGCCCCAGGTTCGACCGGCCATCGTGCAGACTCTGAGTCACTGGCAGACAGGACACCGACCTGGCCGGCATCCGCGACGCAGCGGCCCTGGCCAAACTGCCGGCGGACGAGCAGAAGGCGTTCACCCAACTCTGGGCCGACGTGGCAGCGTTGTTGAAGAAGGCACAGACCCCGGCGACGAAGGAGTCCAAGCCATGAACGAGCCGCATGACCCCAACGAGACCTTCACTGCTTCTTCCACCCGGGCGGCCTCGCTCGACGCCGGGCTGGCAGCGCCGCGCAGATCGCCATGCGCTCCTGAGGTGCGCGGCGAGAAATCCTTCCCCGACGCATCCAAGGCTGTCCCCGCTCGGTGCGCGGTCCAATTTCAGGCGCAATTGCTCACCGAGCTAGCGAGTGCACGGCCGTGGCGCGGGCACTCACTCCGAGAGAGCGCCTGAGATATTGGCAGGCGCTCGCACTTCTAACAGATCAGACACAAAGTTTTATTTGCATCGCACTTAAGTGGGCGATGAGGGATTCGAACCCCCGACATCCTGCGTGTAAAGCAGGCGCTCTAACCGCTGAGCTAATCGCCCGAGCGTAAGATCGATGGTGCCGCTCCGGGTCCAGGGATCGTCGCACTGCAAGAGATTATAGCCGGAAGTCAGCGGGGCGTAACGATGTTTTGCAAGCTCCAACTTCGTGATCACGACCATGCTCGCGAATCGTGATCGCGGCTGCCGGCGCCGGCTGCTCACGGAGATCCAGGGCTATCGTGCAGCGAGTGAGTGCCGGGATCGGCCTTCGGCGCGGGCGTCCCCAGGCTGCGAGGTGGAGACGCGGGGGCTTTTTCCGCGGGCTTCTGCTCCGATCCCGGCAGGATGCGCCGCGCACTGACGACCTTCCAGGTCGTGTCGATGCCTTCCAGGCGAAACCGCACCAGCGTCAGCCGCAGCTTGCTGGGCGGATCGCCCAGCGAGGCTAATTTGTCCATCACGGTCGCGGTCACCTCGGCGCGCTCGTAGAGGAACGGGCCGTCCGGCTTGAGACTGTGAAACGGCCGCTTCAGGAGGGCGTCCCAGTCTTTGGGCGACTTGGCGACCTCGAGCGCGAGCGCCTTGGCGTCGTCGGGCACGGGGGGCTTCGACGACTCGACCAGCATTTGATAGGTAGGCAGGATGCGCTTGGCGCAGCGCCCCTCCGCCAGCTTGGTAAAGACCTTGCCGAGCTGCTCGGCAGAGTCGAAGATGTCGTCGGGGTCGCCGCTTTGCATTTTTTTGTACATCCCAGACTTCTCGGCGTCTTCCTTGGCCGCGTGTAACGCATCGAGCGTCTCGGCAGCCGCGCCCAGCGCATTCTTGGGCGTGAAGCGACCCGCGGATGTATCGTACAAATACTCGGCCTCGATCCGGGCGTGGAGCTGTCCCAGGGCGCGAACGACCCCTTGATGGTGTGGCTGCCACGTCGATCGCGGGCGACGGTCCGCACCGAGCGAATCCCCGGCGGCTCATCAATCGTGGACAGGCGGCGCGCGGCCTCGGCATCGCTCTGAGCCAGGGCTTTCAGGTAAGATTCGGCCACTTGCTCGATCGGGTCGAGCCGGCGCGGGTTGATCCGCGGCCAGGCGACCATCACGGCGACGGACCCGAGCGCCGCGAGCCCGAACAGGCTCAGCAATATCCACCACCATCGGTGCGAACGGCGCACCGGCGGCTCGCCCGACGGAACGTAGACCGACCGGGCCTCATCTCTGGGGTTGGTGCGACGCGGGCCACTTTCACGGTCGCTTGGTTGTCGTGCGCGACTCACATCAGGTTCGTTTCCCGTGGGTCGCCCTTGGTTCGTGCGACGGGGGCCAATCGGCCGGTCTTCAGGTTCTCGTGCGCGACTCATATCAGGTTCGTTTCCCATGGGTCGAAGTTCGATCACGCGGCGTCTCGCGTTCGTCCAGCGCCGAGGCGATCCGCGCCAGCGTCGGCACGACGTGCCGCTCCATCAGGTCGCTCATCCGCCCGGCCGCCTCGGCGCCGTCGGCCATCACGTCCAGCAACTCGGCCGCGACGCCAATCAGGCGGCCGACCACCCAGCCCGCGAAACCGCAGCCGCCCAGGGCAAGGAGCGCCACGATCCCCATCACGCGCCGTTCGCCCCAGGTAAACTGCGCATCGGAAAGGAGCGCGCGCGACTGGTCGAGGAATATCGCCAATCCCAGGCCCAGGAATCCCATCTGAATCAGTGGAGTCACCAGCTTGAGCGTGCGCCGCCCGCGCCGTAATGCTTCGTACCGACTGCGAGGGGCGGGGATTCGGGTCATGGGGCTGCGACCTCAGCAACCAGCGGGCGGCCCCGCCGAGACCTTCGGTCAAGCGGACGGCGGAGTCGGAGACCCGCGCCGGACACGCTGCGAGACCTTCGGTCAAGCGGACGGCGGGGTCGGAGACCCGCGCCGAACACGCTGCGAGGGGCGGGGATTCGGGTCATGGGCCTGCAACCTCCGCAACCATCGGGCGGCCGTCCCAACGACGCTTCGATGCAGAGTACCGGATGGCCGCCGGGCTTGCCACCATTATATTCGGTCGAGCACGTAAAAGAGATGGCGACTCTCCGACGATTCGTCGCGGACGAACGAGACGGCTCGGTAGCCGGCGGCGAAGGCAGACCGGAAGGCCTTGTTGACCGCCACCCGCCAGCTTTCCGCAAGGGCGGGCGACTCGCGCCGCAGCCGAACGATGTCCTGGGGGATTTCCAGCAAGATTCTCGGCGGGGCGGCTGCGGGAATGCCCAAAAACTGGGGATGCGGCAAGCTCGAGTTGCCTTCCAGATCACGAGGCGGACCCGCAGAAAAACGTGTGCTGTAGGTCAGGCTTTCCAGCCTGACGTCAGGCTGGAAAGCCTGACCTACATTCGGGCGATCCCTTCCGCCGGGGCATCCAGCTCCCCCTGCCCCGCGTCGATCAGGCGCGGTAATCCTGGGATGTCTTCGGCGTCGAATGCCGCCACCGGGGTATCGCTGGTCTCCCACTCGGCGATCAGGCGATCGGTGGGAACTCCGGCATTGAGCGAATCGGTCCGTTCGCCGTACATGTTTTCGATGTACCGGCAAGCCGTAGCGCCCAAGCGTGCGAGATTGAAATGGGCATTGCCGGCTTGAAGCGGGTCGAAAGCCCAGACGATCAGCTCGATTCCCTCGGAGCGGGCGATCGCGCGTGCAGCTTCTTGATCTCGTAGCCCAGGCCGCGCGATTGATAGCCGGGCACGACACCGGTGAGTTGAGAATATAGGCAGAGACGGCCTTCGACGCGGCCGAGGAAGGCAAACGACAGTGCGGCTGCCCCACCCCCGGCCAGGAACGCACCCAGGACGAGCCCGCCGTGGAGGTTGGCCCCGACCATGGTCGCGACGGGTATCACATAGCCTTCGTCGGTGATCCCCCAGGCCCGCCGCTGGGCTTCCTGGCAGGCTCGATAGTCGGCGACCGTCTCGGCCCGGCGGATCGTGATCTCGTCGTCGAGCTTGAGACTCAGCGTCGGGCCCACGGTCAGTCGCCCTCCAGTTGAAGCAACAGCGCGGCCAGGAGTGCGGCCCTCTCCGGCAGCGAGTCGATCACGATATGTTCGTCGTCGGCGTGCGCTCCGCCGCCGCGCACGCCCAGGCCGTCGAGGGTCGGCACGCCGAGCGCGGCGGTGAAATTACCGTCGCTGCCCCCTCCGGTCGAGCCTTCCGTGAGCTCGAGGCCGAGCACGCGGCCGATTTGCCGCGCCTGTTCAAAGAGGGCCGCAACGGCGGGCGTGCGTTCCATGGGCGGACGCGTGAAACCGCCGCTCATCGTGAGACGAACCTCGGGCGTGAGCGGACTCACGGCCAGGAGCGCCGAGCTCATACGCGCGGCTTCGCCCGCTGACACAACTCGTACGTCGATCTCAGCCGAAGCCGATGCGGGCACGACATTCGCAGTCGTGCCGCCAGTAACGACGCCAATGTTGATCGTGGTTCCCGCGCCCAAATCTTGCAGTTGCTGAATCGCCAAGATCTGGTGAGCCAGCTCGATGATGGCACTGCGGCCTTGAGTGGGGGCCACGCCGGCGTGGGCGGCCTTGCCCTCGATCTCCAGGCGGAACCGACCGACCCCTTTCCGGGATGTCTTGAGGCCTCCATCTGCTAGCGGCGGCTCGAGCACCAGTACGTAGGCACACTGCCGCGCCAGGTCCTCGATCAGACCGCGCGAGGTCGGGCTGCCGATTTCCTCGTCGGAGGTGAGGAGACTCCATATCGGCCGTCGATTGGGGCTCTTTGAGCTCATCAGTACGGGCAGAGCCGAAGTGAAGGCTGCGATGCCTGCCTTCATATCGAAGATGCCCGGACCGTAGGCGCGGCCGCCGGCCTCGACGCGAAACGGCATGCGTTTGATCGTGCCCTTGGGCCACACGGTATCGAAATGGCCCAGCACGAGCGCCGGGCGCTTGGCGGGCGGACCGGGAAAGCGGGCCAGAATGTGATCGCCACCGTGCTCGTTGGGAATGACTTCGATCGATCCGCCCAACCCGCGGAGCATGTCGCCAAGGTAGTTTCCGAGCGCGTCGAGGGCCGGCTTATCGCGGCTCGGCGACTCCAGCCGGACGAGATCTTCGAGAGACGCGAGAATGCTTTCTCGCTGAACGTCTCCGAACATGCTCAGGGCGTCTTCTTGGGTCATAAACGGCCCTCATGCGACGAGTGTCGCCGCGCAGGGTGCGGGACTGGATGCGGTCCTCGATCGGCTCAACGCCCAGACCGGGGCCGCCCGAGACCGCGATCGCCCCGTTATGAGCCAGAATCGGCGGGGCGACGATATCCTCGGCGTAGTACTTGTCGGAGCCCGAGATGTCGCCTGGGAGCGTGAAGCCCGGCAGCGCGGCGATCGCAACGTTGGCCGCGCGGCCGATCCCAAATTCGTGCATGCCCCCGCACCACACGGGCACCTTCCGCTCGAGGCAGAGGTCGTGCACGCGCCTGGCCTCGCGCAGCCCGCCGAGCCGGCTGACCTTGATGTTGATCACGCGACACGCGCCCAGCTCGAGCGCCTTGCGCGCGTCAGCGGCGGAATGAATGCTCTCGTCGAGGCAGATGGGGGTATTGAGCACAGCCTGGAGCCGCGCGTGGTCGATGATGTCGTCGTGAGCCAGGGGCTGCTCGATCAAGATCAGGTCGAAGTCGTCGAGGGCCTTCAGGGTCGCCATATCACCCAGAGTGTAGGCCGAGTTGGCGTTCAACTTGAAGCGGGATGTCGGGATAACGCGCGCGCACTTCGCGCACGACTGCGACGTCCCAACCGGGCGCGATCTTGAGCTTGATGCGCCGGTAGCCTTCTTGAAGGTAGCGTGCGATCTGGTCCAACAGGACCTCGATTCCCGGTTCGATTCCGAGGCTGACGCCGGAAAGGACCTCGTGGCGGGTGGCATCCAGGAGCGCCACAACGGTTTGTCCTGCGCGGGCGAGTGCGTCCCAGCATGCCATCTCGAGCCCGGCCCGGGCGAAGGCATTTCCCTTGACCAGGCGATAAAGGGCCACAAGCTCGTCGATATTTGACCACTCGCGCCCGAGCACCAGCGGGCCGAGAAAGTCGTGCAGGATGTGCCAGCAAGTCTCGGTGGTCTCCGGGCAGTAATAGGGATCGGAGGGGCTGGCGCATTCTCCCCAGCCGACCACATCGCCGGCGACGATCCGCACCAGGATGTGATCGAGATGCGTCTTGCGGCTCGAGCTGGTCTGGAACGGTCGAACCAGGGGAAGCCGGATGATCAAGAGATCGATCTGCTGGATCCGCATGATGCAAGGATGAAGGATGAAGGATGAAGGATGAATACACATTGCGGCCCAGCCGCCGCCACCGTGTTGGTTAACCCGGAGCCAGCGGCGACGGCGTTCACTGCTCCAGTCTCATCTCGCCGTCGCCGCTGGCTCCGGGTTAAACGACTTTCGCCTCCCAAGACCTGCCCAGGGCGGGACCGATCTTAATCCTAATCTTAATCCTAATCCTAATCTTGATCTTCATCTCAATCTTGCTCATTCGCATCCGGCGGGCTCGCGTTGTCCAACCCGCGGGGCGGCGCAACAGGCACATCCAGTCTCATCGGAATGGAGTGCCGGGTGACCGGGTGCTTGAGAAGCGTGCGGGAGATGTTAAACTTAGGATTAACGGCAGAGATTCGCAGCAGTCTGATTCCCCTGCCTCGTGCGCAAACTCCCCGGCCTGTAACTGCTTCTCCCCGCCGCCCGCGGCGGGAATGACTCAAACCTCTCCAGGAGCCACCACGATGACCGAGCCGACCCCCAATGCTTCGCGGCGAGATTTTCTGATGACGACCGGCAGTATAGCCACGGCTTCGGCGCTTGCCGGGGTGGCCATTCCTTCGGTGCACGCAGCCGAAGACAACACGATCCGGGTCGCTCTGGTCGGTTGCGGCGGCCGAGGCACGGGGGCCGCCGGCAACGCACTTTCGACCAAGGAGGGCCCGATCAAGCTGGTCGCCATGGCCGACGTCTTCAAGGATCGGCTCGACGATAGCTACACGCAGCTCAAGGAAGAGCACAAGGACAAGATCGACGTCAGTCCTGACCGGAAGTTCATCGGTTTCGATGCCTACAAGAAGGCCATCGATTGCCTCAAAGCCGGAGACGTGGTCATTCTCACGACCCCGCCGGCTTTTCGCTGGGTGCATTTTACGCACGCGATCGAGAAAGGCATCAATACCTTCATGGAGAAGCCGGTGACGGTGGACGGCCCCACGACGCGCCGGATGCTGGCCTTGGGCGAAGCGGCCAAGGCCAAAAACCTCAAGGTTGGCGTCGGCCTCATGTGCCGCCATTGCGACGCACGCGCGGAGCTGTACAGCCGGATCAAGGACGGGGAGATCGGCGACATCGTCTTGCTGCGAGCGTACCGCCAGACGGGGCCGGTCGGCTCGGCGTTGACGCCTCCCAAGCCCGCCGGCATCAGCGAGCTCATGTACCAGATCCGGAAATTCCACGGCTTCCTCTGGGCGAGCGGCGGCTGTTTCAGCGACTTCTTGATCCACAACATCGACGAATGCTGCTGGATGAAGGACGCCTGGCCGGTGATGGCGCAAGGAACGGGGGCCCGGTGCTATCGCGGCGATTGCATCGACCAGAACTTCGACACGTATTCCGTCGAATATACCTTCGGCGACGGCGCCAAGCTCATGCTCGAAGGCCGGAACATCGACGGCTGCCACCAGGAATTCGCCAGCTACGCCCACGGGACCAAGGGCATGGCGGTGATTTCCTCGAATTCGCACAGCCCGGCGCACTGCCGGATCTACAAGGGGCAAAAAATGAGCCGCGACAACCTGGTGTGGGCGTATCCTCAGCCCGAGCCCAACCCCTATCAGGTCGAGTGGGACCGGCTTGTGCACGCGATCCGCAAGGACAAGCTCCACAACGAGGTCAAGCGCGGCTGCGAAGCCAGTCTCGTAACCTCGATGGGCCGCATGTCCGCCCATACCGGTCAGGTCATTACGTTCGACGACATCCTCAACTGCAAGGTCGAATTTGCACCGGAGGTGGACAAGCTGACCCTGGCCAGTGCCGCGCCCTTGCGCGTCGACGAAAAAACGAAGCACTATCCGATCCCGCAGCCGGGAATTGTCAAGGACCGCGAGTATCTCGTCTAAATGAGCACTCCCGCCGCACCTTCGACCTCGGCCCGAATCCTCTCGATGGATCAGTTCCGCGGCTACACGGTCGCCGGGATGTTCCTGGTCAACTTTGTCGGCGGGCTGATCGCGTTTCCAGAAGTTCTCAAGCACCACAACCACCGCCCGTATTTCAGCTACGCCGATACGATCATGCCCAGCTTCATGTTCGCGGCTGGGTTTTCCTACCGCCTTACGGCCCTGCGCCGTCTGGCCAAGGGCGATCGGGCCAAGGCATACGGCCACTACATCGTCCGCAGCCTGGCGCTGGTTCTGGTCTCGCTGGCGATGTATGCAGCGGAGGACCTCAAGATCGACAAGAAGTGGTCGCAGATGACTCCCGAGGTCGTTCGGGAATTCGTCGCCATGCTCTTCAAGGCCAATCTCTGGGAGGTCCTGGCGATCATCGGAGTGACCCAGATCCTGATTCTGCCGGTGATCGCAGCCAGTTTGCGAGTCCGGACATTCGCCTGGATCACGCTGGCGGCCCTCCACCTGGCCATCTCGTACTGGTTCAACTTCTTCTTCGTGTATGGCAAGCCGAACTGGATGGACGATCTCTGGGGCCTGACCGAGAAGTCGGCATGGGACGGCGGTTTCTTCGGTCCGATTGGCTGGGCGATCCCCATGCTGTTCGGGACGATCGCCTACGACATCGTCGCCAATCGCTCTTCCTGGAGCGCGGCCGCACGCTTGATCGGCGCCGGGCTTGCTCTCATGGCAGTCGGCTACGCGCTCAACTGCCTGAGCACGCTGTACGACACGGACAAGGCAACAGTGCCTGTGATCGGTGACGTGGCGACGTCGCCGGTCGTGCCGCCGCTCGCGAATGCCTCGGGCCGATCGCTGGAATCGCTGCTGGCGCCCCCGCCCTTTGTCATGCCGCCGCCGACCTCGATCCGTCCCCACAATTACTGGACGATGAACAAGAAGGTCGTGAGCCTCCCCTTCACCCTGTTTTCCTCGGGGTTCGCTCTGGCACTCTACGCCCTCCTGGTGCCCCTCTGCGACATCGGCAGGCTGCAAGTCGGCTTCTTCCGGACTTTCGGCCAGAACCCGCTGGCGGCCTACATCATTCACCACGCAGTCGAAGGCGCCACGCTGGCCGTCGTTCCCAAAGATTCGCCGCTGTGGTATGGCTTGACGGGCGTCGCCGTGTTCTTCGCCGTCACTTACGTCTTCGTACGCTACCTGGAGAGGCACGGTTATTACTTGAGGCTCTGACCGTGCGAATCCGGATCGCCCGCCACCTTTTTGGTGGCGCGGTCAATATTCGATTGGCGGGTTCGCGGGCGTGCGCCCACTGCGCGAGACAGAGCAAGAGCAGGATTGAGATTAAGATTAGGATTAAGATTAAGAACAGGAATAAGACCAGGAATAGGAGCAATGCTCAATGCGCCGGCTCACGGTTAGGTGCTCGTGATCGAACCAGCATTCCCGAGGCACGTGGATCGGGTCCCCATCATAATCATAATCTTAATCCTGCTCTTAATCCTCTTCCTGATTGTAATCCAAGGTTGACGGGACAGCAGCCGCTCCACGAAAGGTTCGCGGCTCGAGCGCCTGCGCCCCTCGCGGGCCCGATAGACGCGGTCCGCTCTTACACCGGCATGTCGGTCAGTCTGTCCCGACGGCCAGCGGATCTCGATCGATAGGGCGCCGGCGGCGTCGCCGAGCCCGAAATGCAGCCGCGGGTCACTGGCCGACTGATAGCTGCCGCCACCGAAACGCTCCGCGACCAAGCGCCGGCTGCCTGCAATAACTGTGACCCGAGCGCCGACCGCGTCGCGGTTCGATCGGATTCCCTCGAGAGCGAGCGTGAGGAAGTGGCCCGGCTTTGCCGTGATGTTGTGCAGATAGACGAGCGGCTCGTTCTGGGCCAGCACGACCGCATCGATCCGACCATCGTTATCGAGGTCGCCGACCGCCAGGCCCCGGCCGAGGTGCAGGGGGCGAAACGGCTCGCCCGCTCGCTCCGAGACGTCGCTCAATCGTCCCGTGGATGTGCCGGCCAGGAGCGCAAGCGGCATCGCAAACGGGATCCGCGGCCGGCCGTCGAAGATGTGTCCGTTCGCCGTCAAATCGTCGAGCCGGCCGTCGTTGTTGGCATCCAGGAAGGCATGACCAAACCCCAGGAGCGGACGGGTCGGCCCCAGCATGCCGATCTGAGCGGTCTGGTCGGCGAAAAACCCTGCGCCAAGGTTCCGGAAAAACGTCGTTGACTCGCCATAAAAGTTGGTCACGGCCAGGTCGATCAAGCCGTCGCCATCCAGGTCGCCGCAAGCAACGCCCATCCCCGACTTGTACAGGCCGTCGGCACTGGCAGCCACACCAGAGAGGTGGCCCGTCTCCTCGAAGCGGAAACCTCCTCGATTGAGAAAAAGGTAGTTGGCCGTCATGTCATTGGCGACGAAGAGGTCGATCGTGTCGTCGTCGTCGAGATGGGCTGCGACGACTCCCAGGCCGCGCCCATTGGGATCGCGAAAACCGGCCTGGGCCGTCACATCACGGAACGTCCCACCATCGTTGCGAAAAGTGTGGTCGGGAAGCGATGGGTAGTCAAGCGGCATGCATTCCGAATCGCCCTGCGAGCCGCGACGATGACACCGCCTGGGATTCTTGGGGTCGTAAACGAAGTAATGGCAGACGTAGAGATCAAGGTCGCCATCGCCGTCGAGATCGGCGAAGGCCGCCGACGTCGGCCAGTCGCGATCGCCGCCGAAGCCCGCCTTGTCGGTGACATCCTCGAAGCGGCCGTCGCCCCGGTTGCGGTAGAGGGCGTAGGAACGCCAGCGGGTCACGAAGAGGTCGGGCCAGCCGTCGTTGTCGAAGTCGCCAGCGGTCACGCCGTTGCCATAACCGCGCCCGAGACCGGCGATGCCGGCGCGGTCGGTGACGTCTTCGAACGTGCCGTCGCCCTTGTTCCGAAACAGGCGGTCGCCCTCATAGGCAGCGGACTTGGCCGGAGGAAATCCGCCTGCTTGAACCACGTAGACATCAAGCCAGCCGTCGCGGTCGTAGTCGAAGAGCGCGACCCCGCCGCACATCAATTCCGGAGGTGGAAACGGCGTGCGGGTATGCCCGTTGTCGTGGAAGAACCGGAGCCCCGACGCTTGAGCATCGTCACGGAAAAGCGGCGTGATTGCGACCTCGCCGGCCGACGAGCGCTCTCTTTGATTGGTAGTATCCGCGGGCAGGTCCCTTACCAACGAGGCGAGCGTCTCGTTCGAAGGGCGAAGGCGGTCCTCTAGCTCCTGGGGAGACCAGAGGGGCTCACTACCGGCGCGGCCTTCCTGGATCAACGACCAGCCGCGGGCCTCGATGCGCCGGCCGAGCTGCTCGGCGACGCAGCGGAGCTCATCGATATGACTGCTCGCGTCGTCGGACATGATCAGCTCGGCGTAGTGCTCGCGCAGGATCGTCGCCTCGGTTTGCTTCTTGCGAAATGATTCCCCGAGAGCGCGATGCCCGGCCTCCACCTCGATCTCCGCCAGACGTGCCCATGCGTTGGCGTTGCCGGGTTCTATGTCGACGAGAGCCTGAAGCGCCAGACGCTCTCTTTCCCGATCCGCGCCGAAGGAGGCCAGCCAGGCGCGCAGCCGATGGACCTGAAAAGGCAAGAACCACCGCGAGTTGACCCGCGCAACTGCTTGCCGCGCACGGCCGGCGTCGCGGGTCGCGACCGCGAGCGCCAGCCGGGCCAGCCAGACCGGCTGGTCATCGGGCCGGCGTCGAGGCAGGCGTCGAGCCGCCGGGCTGCTTCGCCGAACTGTCCCGTCCAGATGGCCAGGTTGGCTTTGCCGAGCCAGACCCGATCGTCCTCTTGATCGGCCGCAGCGAGCGAGCTCTTGACATAGTCGAGGGGAAACGCGGCGTCTTCCAGCAAGAAGAGGCGTCGGAGCACGGACGCCGGGTCGGGCGATCCGGACCATGAATCGACGATCAACTCGCGCGCCTCCTGCACCCGCCCTTCGAGCCGCAAGAGATGCTCGCGCGTTTGCCTGACTTGTAACGCATCCGGCCCGTGGGGGCCGGCCAATGAGGTCAGGAGCGCTTCGGCCGGCGCGAGACGGCCGGCATTCGCCAGGATCCGGACACGTCCCAAAACGGCCTTGGCGGCGAACGGTGAATCGAGCGCGACCCGAGACCACGCTCTCTCGGCGGCTTGCTCGTGCCCCAGCGCCTCCTCACAGGCTCCGAGCAGAAAGGCGGCCTCGCCCCAGGCTGGCCGGCGAGGCGCAAGATCGGCGAGGCGCTGCCGCGCCGAATGGTACAGGCGGACCCCCATCTCGCCTCTGGCCTGGTCCAGCTCGCGCTCGCAACGCCGCGTTTCGGCCCAGCTCAATCCCCCCCACACGGCTGCGATCAGAACCAGGCTCAGGACCATCCAGAGCCATTTCCAGCGCATGCGCTCGCTCCCAGTCGAGAAGCTTCGATGAAGTCGGACGCACGATCCGAGCAAGAGTGCTTCAATCGATCAGCTTATCGCAGGAGTCGTTTCGGAAGAAGACCATCACGCGGAGCGTGATGACTACTTCAAAACAAGACCATCACGCGGAGCGTGATGACTACTTCAAAACAAGACCATCACGCGGAGCGTGATGACTACTTCAAATACAAGAGCATCACGCGGAGCGTGATGACTACTTCAAATACAAGACCATCACGCGGAGCGTGATGAGTACTTCAGACACATTGACCGCATGGGAGCCCCGTCGCTAGCCTGAACTTATTCAGCTTGGCCCATTAGTAATGAACGAAAGGCTCGGCGAGTGCGCTCGAGGCGGGCGGTTTTCCTTTTCATCGCGTGCGTCATCGCCGGGGCGGTGATCTGGGGGCGCGTTCGCGCGCTGGTGGAAGGGCGGTATCAAGCCGATCTCGCATCGGCCGTTGAGGACATGAAGGCGGGCCGGTACGCCAAGGCGCGGAGCCGTCTGACCGATCTCGTCGCGCGGCGGCCGGCGTGGGGTGAGGCGACGTACCAGCTCGGAGTCTGCGAACAGGCGCGAGGCCGGCCCGAGGCCGCGCTCGCAGCCTTCGCGCGCGTGCCGCGCAACTCGGAACAGGCCGGGTGGAGCGACGTCCGAAGCTCGCGGCTGGAGATGGATCGCGGCCGGTTCGCGCGTTGCGAAGAACTGCTTTTGCTCGCGGCCGCCACGGCGGGCTCTCATGTCGCCGACGCGCGGTGGGGACTGGTACTCCTCCTGCGGATCGAAGGACGGTTCGACGAAGCACGCCGCTGGCTCGAGGACGGCTTCGATCAGATGTCGTCGCCAGTCGTGACCCTGCGCCGGCTGTACAAGCTCGATATCGACCCGTTTCCGATTGAAGGCGTGCGCAGAGCTCTCGAGCGGGCGGGAAAACAGGCACCCGACGATGACCGCGTCTGGCTCGGGAGGGCCCATCTGGCCATGCGGATCGGCGATTTCGCCGAGGCCGCGCGCTGGCTCGACCGCTGCCTGGCCCGCCGGCCGGAAGATCCCGCGGTCTGGCGGATGAAGCTCGAAACCGCCCTGGCCAGTGATCAGCCCCAGGAGGTTCGACGGGCGCTGCCTCACTTGCCCGTCTCCCTCGAGCCCGAGAACCGGGCCGCAACGTTGCGGGCGTGGCTGGCCGAGCGCCAGGGAGATCTCGAGGCGCAGCGCCAGGCTTTCAAGCAACAAATCGAGCTGAATCCGGCCGACGCTCAAGCGCTCGATCGCCTCGCCAGCCTGGAGTCTCAGGCCGGGCACGCCAGTGAAGCGGCCAGGATCCGAGGTTCCATCCGGACGATCGACCAGGACCGAAAGAAGTACATCGCCCTCCTGGCCTCCGCCTCGCCCGAATCCCGCGCGACGGAACTCGCCCGGCTCGCCCTGCGCATCGGCCGACGGTTCGACGCCGCTCGCTGGGCGGCCCTGGGTGCGATGCGCGAACCGCACGGCCGACCGGGCAAGCAGTCCCGGCGCGTCGAAACCACGCCGCGCTCTCCAGCGCCGTCGGAGGGCTCCCGGCACGCCTCGCTCGCCGATGTGCTTCCTGAGTTTTTCAAGAACCCGGCCGGGATTTCCCAGCTTCCCGTGAATACGGGCGGACCGGCGCGAGTCATTCCTCGCTTCACCGACGACGCCCAGACCGCCGGGCTCACTTTTATCCAGGAAAATGGCGGCACATCCGGCCGGCTCATCCCGCCGGTCACCGCCAGCGGCGGCGTCGGCCTGATCGATATCGACAACGACGGCTGGCTCGACGTTTATTGCGTACAGGGCGGCCCGTTTCCACCCGACGTCAAGTCGCTCCGATCGGGGGATCGCCTGTTCCGCAACCGGGGCGATGGGAGCTTCGAAGACGTCACCGCGACTTCGCGCATCGGATCGATGACCGGCGGGTACGGCCATGGAGTCGCGGTGGGAGATTACGACAACGACGGCCATGCCGACCTCTTCGTCACGCGCTGGCGCGCTTACGCCCTTCTTCACAACCGGGGAGATGGAACCTTCGAGGACGCCACCCTGGCGGCCGGTCTGGCAGGCGATCGCGACTGGCCCACGTCGGCGGCCTTCGCTGACCTCGACGGCGATGGCGATCTCGACCTCTACGTATGCCACTACCTGAAGTGGGATGAGCACGATGACGCGCACGTGCTCCGACCCCAATGATCCCACGAAATACCGCTGCTTGCCGCTCGACTTCGAATCGCTTCCCGACCACGTCTTCCGCAACGACGGCGGCCGGTTCATCGACGTGACCAGAGAGGCTGGAATTGCCGACGCCAACGGGAGAGGCCTGGGCGTTCTGGCCGCCGACCTCGACGAAGATGGGCGAATTGACCTCTTCGTCGCCAACGACATGTCGGCCAACTACCTGTACCACAACCTCGGGGGGTTTCGCTTCGAGGAAATCGGGATCACGTCGGGAATCGCCGGCAACGCGTCGGGCACTTACCAGGCGGGCATGGGCGTGGCCTGCGGCGACCTGGACGGCGATGGGCGGCTCGACCTGGCTGTCACCAACTTCTACAACGAGTTCGACCACGTTTTTCCGCAACCTGGGTCAAGGAGTTTTCGCCGACCACACATCGGCCGTCGGCCTGGCCGTACCGACGCGCTATATGCTCGGCTTCGGGATCGCCTTTTTCGACGCCAATAACGACGGCCGGCTCGACCTGATCACCGCCAACGGCCACGTGCACGACGGGCGGCCTCAGTTCCCCTGGCAGATGCCGGTCCAGCTTTTCCTGGGAGACGCACGCAGCAAGCTCACCGATGTCACGAAATGGTCGGGCCCTCCATTTCAAGTGCCGCGGATGGGACGCGGCCTCGCGATCGGCGATCTCGACAACGACGGGAGGCTTGACGTGCTGGTCATTTCGCAGAATGAACCGATGGCCTACTTCCATAACGACACCGACGGCGGACATCACCTCACATTGCATCTCGAAGGCACGGCCTCGAACCGCGGCGCGGTGGGAGCCGTCGTATCACTCAAATCCGGAACGCGGGTGCAGGTCGCCCCGCGTCTGGGAGGAGGCAGCTACCAATCGGCGAGCGACCCCAGGATCAGTTTTGGTCTGGGAGAGTCTCGACAGATTGATTGGGTCAACATACGCTGGCCGTCCGGCCGCCATGAGCGATTCGACAACCTCGAGGCCGACAACGGCTACCGGCTTCGCGAGGGAGATGCAACAGCTCGCCCTCTGTCGGGATGGAATTCCGGCACAGCGCCCAAGGCGACGAAGCAATAACCAGACGTTGCAGTGCGGAGCTGCTGTCGGCGGGGGCTCCGTCCCCCGATCTTCTCGTTATCTGATGCGCCCAGCCCCTCGCTCCGGACGAACCCGGATGTAGTGGTCGGTGAACGTCGCGTGGATCGGCTTACTTTGAAATGGCGGCATGTGGCACTCGACGCATCCTTGCGAGGGGTTGATCGGGCAGACTCGCCCGCGCCCGGATTGTTCGGGCTCCGTACGCGCCTATCGGTCCAGGCGATGGCCTGGCGACCTTGGTCCCACCGGGCGCTCCACCCGAGCGGTCAGCGGCATGACAGCTCAGGCATCGCTCGGTGTAGTGGGCCTCCGTCCGGTCGGAATCGTGATGAGGGTCGTGGCAGGTCATGCAGTCGAAGGTGCCGCCGCTCTCGGTGTAGCAACGGCTCCAGGCAAGCGCAGTGCCTTGAAATCGGATCCAGAAGGGATCGGTGCGCGGCAGCGACAGCTCCTGGTGAAAGCTGTGGCACTGGCCGCAAACGCGGAGGCGGCCTTCGGCCGTGGCTTCTGTCGCGTTGGCAATCGCCAGATCGGGAAACTTGGCGGCGACCGCCAGCAGGTGGTTGCCGCCAGGCCCATGACAGCGCTCGCAGCCGATCGCCCGGTCGTTCGACACGGGCCCAGACTGATCGATGACGGCCTTGGGATCGGTGGCGTGGCAGAACAGGCATTTCTGAATTCCATCGACGACGTCGAGTGCTTTCCCCAGGAAGTCGTTCCCACCGCTGGCGTCGGCGGTATGGCCCGTTGTCCGCACCCAACCCGCATCACGCCCCGTGTTAAAATAGGAAAGGCGCAAAATATAAGGGTGCCCTCCGTTGTCTTGCCCGACGAGCGAGAGATAGCGATCGCGCGAGCCGAACGCGTAGGCGACGATCGCGGTTTGAACGCGATCGTATTCGCGGGACTCAAATTGGACGCGCCCCTTTTCACGGTGAAAGGCGTGGGTCACGTTCGGTAGATCGGGGTCGGGAATGGGGTGATCGGGGTAGGGAAGCGTCGAGAGCGCATCGCCTCGAATCAAGGTCCTGGAATGCCGGCTTGATCGGGCTAGGTGAGCGATGTTGGAATGACACGGAATGCAACGGGACTCGCCGACGAAGGGGCTGGGGTCCGCTTCGAGCGGGTGCTGGCTGCGATAGGTCCCGGCCGCCTTGAGGGCTGTGGCTGCCTCGCCAAGATTGCCTCGTTGCAGGGCCGCGCGGCTCTTGAGCCATGAGGCTTCGGGGTCGGGGCCTGGATCGAGGATCGCCATCAGGAGGACACTCGCCTCGTCGGGGCGTCCGGTCTCGAGGAGTTTTCGGGCCAGCAGCCTGCGATATCTGGCCAGGGCGATAGGGTCCAGCGACCGGGCCTCGGGCCGAGCTAAGGCGCGGTGTAAAACGGTCACTGCCGCGGCGGGATCGGTAAGCTCGGAGAGTAAAGCACCCCAGTCGAGCTCACCGCGCAGCTCCCAGCCCGGTTGGCGTGCGAGGCGCTCGGCGAATTGCGTTGCTTCGGCCAGGCGGTTCTGATCGGTCGAGCTGATGACGAGCTGTTCGAGAGTTTCGGCGTGGGCGGGATTCAAAGCCAGGGTTTTGAGCCAGACTTGCCGGGCGCGTTCCTTCTGGCCGGTGCGGTGAAGCCCCATCCCGAGCAAGAAGCGGTCTTCCGGCTGGAGCGCGTCCGAGCCCAGCCGCGCGAAGAGGGCATTGGCGAAGCCGTCGCGCCCGAGGCGGGCCGTCGCCCGCGCCAGGAGCCGCACAGCTTCGAGGTCGTGGGGATCTGTCTTGAGCTTCCGTCGCGCGAGCGCTTCGGCCCGGCTAAAGTCACCGCGCGAATAGGCCGAGCGGCCCTGCTCCAGCAGTTCCGAGCGGCCGCGCAGCCACGGCCATGCCAAGCCCAGTGCCGCTGCGATCGAGGCCGACGCGAGCAACGTAAGTGCCAACCACGTGCGCACACGTGGCGCATCGGAAAGCATGCGCGCTTCTCTCCTCTTCCGCCGACGATCGCATCAAATCCATCGTGGATGCGTCACGGAAGGATTGTCAAGCCGTACCTTTCATGAGCTGAGCCTTTTCCGTGGCAACTGGCCGGTTGGGCTCGAAGAAGGACTCGAGGATTTCCTCCGACTCAGGCGATCGAGTCGTGAATGTTTGAAGGATTTCGTAGTGCAAGGGTAGGGAGCCACTTGACAGGCTCGGGCCTGAAGGCGAGAATTCGAGTCACTTTAACCTCCTCTAAATATCCTGCGTATTCTACGTTTGTTGATATCACGAGTTCAACCTGCCGGCGAGCGATTTCGCGGTGTGGCTGGTGTGCTTGGCGAAGAGTGCGGTTGGCAAGATGGGGATGGAGAGTCAATAGTCGATGAAGAAGTCGAGCAATGCTTTCACGAAATCTGCCGCCTGGGCCATGGTCGTTGGCGGAGGCTTGGCGCTCGGTGGTTGCGGCGGTGAAACCCCTGCGGACAAGGAAGAGACCGCGTCGCCACCACCGGCCGCGGCTCCCGCTCCCCCGAAGAAGTTGACTGCCGCCGAGAAGGCGGAGCTCAAGAGGAAGCGACTTACCGAGGACGAACCTTCCGCCCAGGAGCGGCGCAAGGCCAAGCTCAAGTCAAAGACGGACGAGTAATCGTCCGGCGGTATTTCCGCACCGAGGTCGGGTGGGAGAAATTTCTCTTTGGCGACGGTTGGTGCATTGATCCAGTTCGTTCGGTCTTTATTTTCAACTTTCATGCCAGCGAGAGGAACATAGCATGCGAAAGTTTGTCCGACGAGGGAGTGAATGGCGCGGGTTCACCCTGATTGAATTGCTCGTTGTTATCGCGATCATCGCGGTTCTGATCGCCCTGTTGCTGCCTGCCGTGCAGTCGGCCCGCGAAGCAGCCCGCCGCGCGCAGTGCACCAACAACCTCAAACAAATCGCCCTGGCCTCCCATAACTACGAAAGCTCCAACGGCAGCTTCGCGAACGGCGACAGCTACGGGCGAGACTGGCAGAGCGGCAATTTGGTACGGCAGAACTTCGGCCATTTCGTGGCGTGCGGGCCGTATTACGACCAGGGAGCCGTCTTCAACTCGCTCAACACCAGCATCATGCTCTATGAGTACCCCAACAGCACGATATGCGGCGTCGGCGTGTCGATCATGTGGTGCCCCAGCGATGGCGACATCGTGGGTCTGCGCTATCCTGGCATGATGGGCGATGGGTGGGATTGCAGCCCGATTCCGTCGACATTCAGCAGCTATGCCGCGAATCTGGGTACGCTGATCTGGCAGTACAATGATAACTGCCTGGGCCAGATGCAGGGGGTTTTTGGCCACAATGGAAATCTGTGCGTCGGTGGGATCTCCAATTTCCCGTCGGTCAAGATCGCCGCAATCACGGACGGCACCAGCAATACCCTCATGTACGGCGAGCACGCCCACAGCGAGATTTCCAATCTGTCAAATCTGCAAGACAACGAAGACTATTTCGGCCTCAACTGGTGGACCTCGGGCGACTACGGGGACACTACCTTCTGCGCGATCTTCCCACCCAACTTTTTCGCCAGCGACGACCAGGGTCTCGCGCTTCCCAAAATTGTGCCCCGCCAGAGCAACTTCTCCGTCACGGCCACGAGCCGGCATCCCGGCGGCTGCAACTTCGCCTTCTGCGACGGCTCGGTGCGATTCATCAAGAGCTCGATCAACTCGTGGAACCCACGCCTCATCACCAACTCAGGCTCCGGCTGTTCCTGGAACTACAACATCGGCAACCAGATGCAAGGCGTGTACCAAAACCTGGCGACCCGCAACGGTGGTGAAGTCGTCAGTGCCGACCAGTATTGATCCGTGCGCTTGCCTCGTCGATTTCGAGAACCCGATCCGCGGCCAGATTGGTCAACGATTGAACCAGTCCTGATGGCCATGTGATCTCGAGGCAATCGACGCTCGCAGCAGTTCCCAGGCCCAGCCAGAGCCGCGTGTCATGTGATGCCAGGTAGCCGGTGCCGCCCGTTAGCCAGCGGGTGATGCACCGGCCGCCGGCACGGCAGGTGATGCGCGCTCCGACTGGCGTTTTCGCTGAGCGAGTACCGCGTAGCTTCAGGCCCAGCCAGTGCCCGCCGCGCGCTCGATTCCACAAAATAGCCGAGGGTGCATTGCGGTGCACGACCACCAGGTCGACCCGCCCGTCGTTATTCAGATCTCCGGCCGCCACGCCACGGCCCACAAACGGGTGGGCAAAGTAGGACGACTCGGTCGCTTCCGCAACCACGAAACGGCCTTGATTGCGCCCCCAGAAGAACAGCGCTCGTTGCGCCATCGGACTATTCGCCCAGGGCCGGTTGTCAACGTGGCCGTTGGCGACGAAGAGGTCCAGAAGCCCGTCGTTGTCGCCATCGAGAGCCGCATCGCCAAATCCCGTCTTGGGGCGGCTCGGCGCGTCCAGTCCGGCTCCCAGGGTCGAGTCGAGGAAGAGGCCTCCGCCCAGGTTGCGGAAAAACGTGCTGGACTCGTTAACCAGGTTGGTCACGAAGAGATCGATGCGTCCATCGCCATCAAGGTCGTCGGCCACGACCCCCATGCTGGCCGTCGCACGGCCCGAGCCGTTGGTCGCAACTCCGGCTTCCATGCCGATTTCCTCGAACCGCAGTCCGCCACGGTTCCGGAAGAGGAAATTCGGCGTCGCGTCGTTGGCGACGAAGATGTCGAGCTTGCCATCGCCGTCGAAATCGGCGATCGCCAGTCCGAGCCCGCGGCCGTTTTGCGCCTCGAATCCGGCCGTCTTGCTGACCTCGGTAAACGTGCCGTCCCCGTTGTTGCGATAGAGCAAGTCGGCCTGCGCCGTGTAGTAGGCCGGCGTGCAGTGAATCGGCCGGCCGGCCTGGTCGCGACAGGTTCGCTCGTCGTCCCACGAGACCTCGACGTAGGCGACCACCACGAGGTCGAGGTCGCCATCGCCATCCAGATCTCCAAAACCCGCCGCCGTCGTCCAACGATCCGAAGCGACGCCGGCAAAGGCAGTGACATCCTCGAACGTGCCGTTGCCCCGATTCCGATAGAGCACCGTCTGACGGAAACCGGTCACGAAGAGATCGTCATCGCCGTCGTTGTCGTAATCGCCGACCGTACAGCCCATTCCATAGCCCTTTCCCCCGACCCCACACTGGGCCGTCACGTCCCTGAACGTCCCGTCGCGCTGGTTTCGGTACAAGACATTGGGTTCCGGCGGGCTCTTGGGGTCGAACGGAAACGCGCAGCCGTTCACGAAATAGATATCGAGCCAGCCGTCGTTGTCGTAGTCGAAGAGGCCGACACCGCCGCCCATGGTGTCGGCAATGAAAAGCCTGCGGTCGGTCGCTCCGCTCTCGTAGAAGAAACCGATGCCTGCCGCGGCCGCGCCCTCTTCAAATGGAGGCGGATGACCCGGAGATCCGGAGGCCGTCTCCGGGACCGCCACTCCGCGATCGGGCACTCCCGCCGGGGAACCGGGCCGTGAAGAGCCCGGAGCGGACGCCAGGATCGGGGCCGGTAAGGAGAAGGGAACAGAAACCGGGACGGCCTGCTGACGGGCCAGCTCCGTTCTGGCATCTTCGAGCCCGGCGTCGAGCTTGAGCGCTTGCTCATACCACGCGCGCGACTCGGCGATCAAGCCGGCCCCGGCGCAAAGCGCCCGAGCCGCAGGAAGTGCCGGGCGTCAGAGGGCACTCCCGTCCGGCGAAGCTGCTGATGCTCGCGGCGGACCATCTTGATCTGCTCGTCGATCCGTTTCGACTCGGCCAGATGGAGTTTTGACTCGTCCAGGCGCGCGACCTGCTTCAAGACCTGTCCCAGCCGGAAATGGGCCTCGCGACTGAAAGTGTGCAAAGCCAGCGATCGCTCGAACGATGCGACGGCTTGCCGGGGCAGGCCGGTCGTTTCTTCGATTCGACCCCGGAGCAGCCACCACTGGGCTTCGTCGATCGGCTGCCGCGGTGCTGGTCCCAGGACCTCTTCCAGCTCAACGGGCTGCCCGGTCATGATCCGGCATTCCGCCAGCGCGAACCGGCCGAACGGGTCGTTCGTGACCTGGCGAGCGGCCGCCTCGAGGTGGGGAAGTGCCTCGGCCGCTCGGCCCTGGTAGAGCAAGCTCATCCCCCAGGCACGTAAGAGGAGCGGATCGTCGGGCGTCCGCGCCACGAATTGCTCGAGCTCGGGTGCAAGCCCGCGCACATCTTGCTGGTCGAGCAAGAGCTCGAGCACCAGATCGACCAGAACCCGGGGATCGTCGCGGATCCGGTAGATATCCCAGAGCGCCGCGCGTGCCTCGGCCGTTCGCTGCTGCATCCCAAGCAGGTAGATCAGTCGCTGCCGCGGTGCGAGTGCTTGCAGGTCGTACTCGGCGATCATTCGAAAGATATCCTCCGCGTGGGCAGCCTGGCGCTCGCGAATCGCCAGCTCGCCGAGCATGCCCTGCACTTGCGACCAGGCCGGGTTGGATTGCGGAACCCAGCTCAAGCCGTGAACGGCCTCGTCGCGGCGCCCCAGGCCGAGCTCGAGATCGGCCAGCATCAGCCGGGCGCGGGCGTCGCCGGGCCTGGCCTCGATCCAGCGCTTCAGCCCGGCTTCCATCTCGGCCCACCGCCGGCGCGACCTGGCTCGCTCGATCTCGGCCCACGCCGGGGCCCTCGCGATGATCCGCGATCGAACCACCCAGAACCCGAGGAGAACGATCCCCACAAAAGACGCGACCGCGAGTGTCCAACCCATCCAGCGCGGACGCAGGCGCCGGCGCGTGATGCGTTCTCCGATTTCGTTCATGCAACGGCCATCCCGATGTCATCCCGGCTGGGGCCGATCGCTCTGGAACAGGGCTTTCATCTTCTCCAGGCCGGTCCGGGCGACCACCAGGGGATCCTGGCTCCACAATTTCCGATTGAAGAGCTCGAGTGACAGCGTAACAGAAAAGCCGCCGCGAGCCAGGGCTAAAAGCAGCTCCCGCAAGGGCGCCGCGCCGTCGCCCGGGTAGACCCGGTCGGCGTCCGTGAGCTGATCCCGCGGCGGTTGGGCGGGATAGTCGTTGAAATGGAGCACGAAGAACGACGTCGGCCCAAGAAGCCTGACTGACGCAAGATCGGAGCCCCCTCGATAGAGGTGATAGACATCGGGCAAGATGCACGCCCTGGGATGCTGGGCTTCGATCGCCACGAAGGCCGCTTCACCGAGTCGGCCCAGGGTCTTGGAATGGCCCCAGATCTCGACCTCGGGGACAACTCCCAGCTTATCGCCGAGCTCGAGCAACTCGCGGTAGCGGTCCGCGACCCGGTAAAGGTCGCCCAGCGGCCGCCCGGTTGCACCGACCGGCGGGGCCGCCAGTCGTTTGCCGCCAATGCGGCGAACCAGGTCCATCCCGCGCCTGGCCGCCTCGAGCCCCTTCCGCCGCCGATCCGGGTCGTCAACGATCCAGTCGAAGAACCCGATCGCGCTCTCGACCTTGATCCCCGCATCGCGGAACCGCTTGCCCAGGTCCTCGAGCGATCCGCCCGCGGCGGCGTAGCGCTCGAGCTCGTCGAGCCACGGCTCCATGGCCTGATAGCCGGCTTTCGAGGCAATCGCGATCTCCTCGACGATCGAGAGCTTCTGGCCGCGAATCGTGCTGGTGTTCAGTCCAAAAAGAAAGCGATCCTCCGCCAGGCCGGCCGCGGGCTCGTGGTGCACTTCTTGCATACCACCGGGGGCAGCCGCTCTTGCTGCCGTCACGGCGGCGCCCGCCGTCAGGGCGCGCCCGCCGTCATCGCGGCGATCCCGCCCGCCAACGCCGAGCCGCCTTTCAAAAGGTCGCGTCGATTGAGTTCGGCCGTCATGTCGACATCCCTCCTACGGTAATCTTGCATCTTAGCAGCTCATGTCGCGATTGAGCCCGCGCTCTGCTTCCTGATGGCATTCTTCGAGCCGCCGGCGGATCAAGGCGGTGACCGCCGCGGTGTCCATTCCGCTCAGCTCCTCCGGGAAGATCGGTGCCCCGTAGTGAACCCGGATCGGATGACGGGCCGGAAACAGGCGGAACCGCGGCCACACCTCGAATGTTCCGGCCAATCCCACCGGGACCACCGGCACTTTCGCCCGCGATACGAGGACCGCGATTCCCGGCTTGAGGAGACCGAGCCGTCCGTCCCGGCTCCGGGTGCCCTCGGGGAAAAGCGCCACGATGCCCCCTTTTCGCAAGCGCCTCAGCGTTTCCTTCAGCCCTGAGGCTCCGATGCCCTCGCGCTGGATGGGAAACCCGCCCACCGACCGCATGAACGACGCCAGGACCGGCACAAAAAGGGTCGAGCGCGCAACGTAATTGAGCGGGCGGCAGAGGGGCATGCCCAGCAGGAAGACGTCAACGAAGCTCAGGTGGTTGGAGACCAGAAGCAGCCCTCCGGCGGCGGGTACGTTGGACCGGCCAGTCGCGCGCCAGGGCAGGAGCACCGTCGCGAGTATCGCAATCAGGTACCGCACGAAGTGATACCAGAGTAAAAGCGCAATGGAACGATCCCGAGCGACCGCCGTTTCCAGGTCGAGCTTCCGGGCCGACGCTGCCTCTGATGCGGGGCGGGCCGCGGGCGCCGGCGTGGCGCCAGGACCCTGGTCGTGACCGTGACCATCACCATGACCGTGACCATGACCGATCTCGGCCTGGACAGCCGCGCCACTCTCACCAGGCTGTCCATTCACGAGGGGCGAGCCTCCCGAAGTTCACGACCCGGCTGGCGCTGCGTGGAGCGCCGCTTCGATGTCCCGCGCGAGCGCCGCAACGACGTCGTCGACGGACAGTCCGGTTGTATCGATCACGGTGGCGTCGGCTGCCGCCTGCATCGGGGCGATGGCGCGCGCCGCGTCGCGGGCGTCGCGCTCGCTCTGGGCGGTCTGCACCGACTCGAGAGTCGCCGGCTCGCCCCGGGCCTGGAATTCGGCCAGCCGCCGCCGCGCTCGCTCGAGGGCGCTCGCCGTCAAGTAGTACTTGCGAAAAGCGTCGGGGAAAACGAGCGTTCCCTGGTCGCGGCCTTCCGTGACGACGTCTTGCAGGGCGGCGATCGCGCGCTGCCAGATCGTGAGCTGGCGCCGCACGCTGGGACTGTCGGCCAGATACATCGAGTTGTCCGTCACCAGGGCCCCCCGTATGACCGCCGTGACATCAAGATCGCCCAGAATGACCCGGCCCGGCGGCAGGCGAATTTCCAGGCGCGAGACCAAGGCGTCGAGCTGGGACTCGCTCTTCAAGTCGATCCCCGCGCGGAGCGCGGCGAGGGTTGCCGCGCGGTACATCGCGCCGGTGTCGAGAAAGCGCCAGCCGAGCCGGTCGGCCAGCTTCCGCGCGACCGTGCTCTTGCCGGCGCCCGCCGGCCCATCAATCGTGACAACGCGCGCCATCTCCCCACCTACACACTGGCCCAGCCACTCCGTTTTTGCAAGTGGCTGGGCCACGCGGATGTCCGGTCGTCAGCTTACGGGCCGGCAGCTCAGAGTAATTCCTCGGCGGCGGCCGTACGCGCATGCTCGGTCAACCGCTGGCGACCCGCAAAGCCACCGTCGAGCTCGTGCCAGTACATGACCTCCGGCTCGCCCAGGCGCCAGCAAAGAAACACTTCCCGGCCATCCATGATGCTGCAAAAATCGCACAGGCCGTCCGGGCCCTTGAGCTCGACGCCCAGACGTCGCAGTTCCTCGACATACGTTCCGAGCTTGGACTCTTCAGCCTCAAACTCCGCCTGGCTCTGCGCCAACTCCTCGGAATACAAATCTTGGGAAGGCCGCCGCCGATCACGCGAAACCATTGCGAGCCGCTGCTGCAAGTCCTCCACGACCCGATACTGGTGCACAATGTCGCTGACGATCCTCTTGACCAGCGGTAGGGCCCTGTTTGCCTCCTCCACCGTGAAATACCTGCGTTTCCTCCCGACAACTGGCTTGGCTGGGGCCATGTTATTTACCCTGGATAAACCGATCATTGCGATAGAACCAATCTGACCATCTTTCATTATAGGCCGGTCACCACCCCCCGCAAGGGCCGTGCGTTAACCGGCTCATTTGGCAAGGTCGCCCGGGATTATCAAGCGCGGTGGTGCAATTGATCGATCCGCTTGATCATCGTCTTGAGCGAGCCGGTGTTCCAGACGTCGGCGCTCTTGAGCCAGCCCCGGCGGGCGACCGTGATTCCATAATCTAGATCGTCCAGACCACCAATCGAATGTGCGTCGGGATTGATCACAATGGAGATTCCTTTCTGGCTGGCGCGGCGCGCATGGATTGCATCCAGGTCGAGCCGGTGCGGATTCGCGTTGATTTCAATCATCGTGCCGGCTTTGGCGGCGGCGTCGATCACGGCGTCGAGGTCCAGGTCGTAGCCGTCCCGAGCCAGGAGCAGCCGCCCGGTGGGATGTCCCAGCATCGAGACCTTGGGGTTGGAGACAGCCCGGATGAGTCTGGCGGTCATCTCTGCGCGCGACAAATTGAAATTGGAGTGCACACTTGCGACCACGTAGTCGAACCGATCGAGCAGCTCATCGGGATAATCGAGCGAGCCGTCCGGCAAGATGTCGCACTCGGTTCCCTTGAAAAGACGAAATGTGCTGCCGTACTTCGCGTTCAGGGCGTCGATCGCCAACCATTGCTCGTGCACGCGCTCGATCGTCAGGCCGCCGGCATAACGCGCCGAACGGGAATGATCGGCAATACCCAGGTAATGCATGCCGCGCGACCGTGCCGCGTCGGCCATTTCGGCCAGTGTCGCGCCTCCGTCGCTCCAGTCGGTATGACAGTGGAACGTGCCGGTCAGGTCGCCGCGCGTGATCAGGTCGGGCAGCTTGCCGGATTCGGCGGCCTCGATCTCGCCGGAGTCTTCGCGCAGCTCGGGGGGTATCTCGGCCAGACCGAGCGCCCCGAAGAGCTCGGCCTCGTCGCGACACGGCACCGGGCCTTTGGGGCCGGTCAGTGCATACTCGTTAAGACTCATTCCGCGGGCGATGGCCCGCTTGCGGATCGCGATATTGTGCGCTTTCGACCCGGTGAAATAGTGGAGCGCAAAGGGAAACTGCGTGTCGTCGACTCCGCGGAGGTCGCATTGTACGCCTTCCGCCAGCCGGACGCTCGCCTTGGTCGGACCGTGGGCCAGCACCGTCGCGACCTGGGGCAGCTTCACAAACGCATCGAGCACCGCCGGCGGGACCTTGGAGCTGAAGAGGATGTCCAGGTCGCCGATCGTCTCGGCCCGGCGCCGCAGGCTGCCGCAGATCTCCGCCCGGATCACCTTGGGATGAGCCCGGACAGCCTCGATGATCGGTGCGACCAGGCGCAGGGCATGGCTTTGGAGGATCCGCTCGCCAGCCTTCTCGACAAACGCGATGCCCTCGAGAATGTTGGCCTGAGTCTTGGCGCCGAAACCCTTCAAGGGGGCAATCCGGTCCGACTCGGCCGCCGCGCGGAGATCGGCCAGGGTGTCGATCTTCAAAGTCTCATGCAGGGCCTTGATCTTCTTGGGGCCCAGGCCCGGAATGCGCAAGAGAGCGAGCAAGCCAGGCGGCGTTTTCTGGCGAAGCTCGTCATAGGACGGCAACTGACCCGTGGTGGCAAGCTGCACGATCTTGGCATGCATCGTCTCGCCGATTCCCGGAACTTCGCGCAGCCGGCCGTCGGCAATCATCTCCGACAGGTCCGCGGGCAGGCTCGAGATCGCCTGGGCCGCCGCATGGTAGGCACGACAGCGAAATGGGTTCTCGCCCTGGATCTCCAGGAGCGTCCCCATCTCGTCGATGATCTGGGCAATGCGGGCGGCGTCCATGGGGGAATACCTCAATGCCGGCGCGGGACCATGTGCAAGAGCGTCTGTGGACTTTCATACAAGATCGCCCGCGCAAACGCCAGCGCCCTGGCCCGATCAAACTGTCCGAGCTCGATCCGCTCGGCCATGACCCGCGCCATGATCCGGCGCACCAGGGCGGCCTTGGCATACGTCCATTCCGCACAGTACGCATCCGAAAAGAAACCGATTTGCTTGCTGGAGGGAACCATCTCCAGCCGTTCGCGCATGACCTGGGCAATCGCGTCCGGAAAGAAATTGTGCCACCAGAAGCCCGCCAGGCTCAGGTTGGGCAGTTCCCGCGCCAGCGTGCACATCGATTGGTTGGCATGGCGGCTGGAAAGGAAACACTGAAACCGCAGTCTCGGGTGGCGGCCGATCATCGCGGCAACCTGGCCGATCGTCCGCTGCGCAAGCCGGCTGGCAGTCTCAAACGGCAACGGCTCGGCGCCGAAGCTGAACTGAAAGACGATCGCCTGGTCCTGAGATTCCAGGGCCGAGAGAAACGCTTCATTCACGTAAGACGCATAGCAGTCGCGCTCGAGAAACCCAGCCCGATCCCGGCGCGCCAGGCGCGCTCCATCTCGTCATTCGTGACGGGGCGGTAGTCGATATCGGTCGAGAGATGGGTCGCCGTGGAAAGGATCCGGCCGTAGGGAATGCTCGTGACGTAATGGTCGACGGCCGCGTGCACGTCGGCAAGCGTCCGGATCACTCGCTCCGTTGGCGGCCGCACGCCCGCCCCGATCGGCGCGGGACTTTCGGGCTTCCTCCCCCAGCAGCGCTCGAGCTCATAAAGCGCCGTGTCGAATTCGCCCCACTGGCAGCGCGTGAAGAAGCCCCACTCCAGGGCGTACTGAAGCCGTTCGTCGTCCTCGCCGCCGCCACGCCGGGCCAGCTCTGTTCCAGTGCGATTGATTCCCGCCCGGTCGAGGACCGCGTGCGCCCATGCGCGATCGTCGGCCCGTTCACGGATCATGCCGTCGAGCGTTCGCCAGTTGGACTGGTCGATGGGATCGTGCCACGCATAGAGGTCCTCGAGGATGATCCGCACGCCCCAGAACGAGCTGGTATTCTGGATGTGCTTGAGATAGGGGATGGCTTCCTTGATGCGCGCATGGGCTTCGCCTTCGTCGGCCCAGGCGGGGAACTGGGTCAACCGGGCGCCAGTCGGGCAGCCCGCGGCATACAGGTCGCTGACGACCATGTGATAGAGGAGTACATCGTGCAAGCCGCGGGCAGCCAGCTTGCCACCGACAAGGTGCGTGTGCACATCCAGAATCGGGATTTCGCCCAGCTCGACTTCCAGGCTATCCATGACCGCCTCTCCGCTGTCGCGGCACGAAGGTGGCCCAAACGTGGGCACCTTGGGGTTGGGACGCAGATGGCTTCCCGGAATTGTCGCCTTTCGCTCCGCGAAAGGCGACAATGATTTTCGCCCGCCGCGCCGTGCGCTTGAGCCCCACTATACCGGTTCACTGCACGCGCATGAAGGCCCCTGCCCCATTCGCGGGTAAGCACGGCCGCCGCGGACGAAAGCGGTGGGTTCGGTCCGTCGCGAGGACTGTGGGTTGGGTGGGTTCAAGATGAGTTGGGTTCGGTCCGTCGCCCGTCTTGGGCTCGATCCGGCGCTCATCTTGGGTTCGGTCCGTCGCGGGTCTTGGGTTCGGTCCGTCGCGGGCGCATTTTTGTGTTGCGCTATTTGCCAGCCCCGAAGGGGCAACCTCATGTCAGCCCAGGGCAACGCCTTGGGTAAAGAGCGAATATCAAATGAGACTCTCGAGCCCTGTAAGGGCGGCACAATCGAACGGATGTTTCGCCCTTTCAGGGCTCCGGCGCTTTGGTAGACACCCCCGTACCCAGGGCGTTGCCCTCGTCGTTCCACACAAGTTTTCGTCATTCTGGACAATTTAGGAAATACAGAGAATATCATGTGATATTGCCAGTCTGGAACATCCGGGTTAGCTTCTCCCCACCTGGCACGACGCACAGGCCGGAGAGCCCGCCGCTCGGTCTTCGCCATCGGATGGTCCTATGCAAGAATGGATTCTCCAAGAAGCGGCCACAGCCGACTTCAGTGACGAGCGCCTCGACCGACGATTTCGGATCGTCCTCGATACGATGAGCGAAAAGCCGTCCCTGAAATTCCCCGCCGGCTGCAATGGCCGCAAGGAAATGGAGGCGGCCTACCGATTCCTCGACAACGATAAGGTCGAGAAGGAAAAAGTCTTCGCCCCGCACCTGAGCGCCACCTTGGAGCGAATCCGCGCGGAAAAGGTTGTGCTGATTCCTCAGGACACGACCGAACTCGACGTCACTCGGCCTAACGAGATCATGGTGGGAGCTGGACCGCTTAACGACGAGTCGCGCGTGGGGTTTTTCGACCATGCGCTCCTCGCCTACACGCCCGAGGGGGTCCCACTGGGGGTGGTTGCGGCGGAGATTTGGGCGCGGGACTTCGACGGCTTCGACAAGAGCGCCGACCAAAAGCGGGCCGAGCGCCGCGCCAAGTCGATCGAAGAGAAGGAGAGCCATCGCTGGCTGGCGGGATACCGCGAAGCGTGCCGCGTTGCGCAGGAGCGCCGGACACGCTCGTCGTTTGTCTCTCCGACAGCGAGGGGGACATCTATGAGTGCGTCTTGGAGGGCCAAAAGGAAACGGACGGTCCCCAGGCCGATTGGATTTTTCGGGCCTGTCAGGACCGCGCCTTGATCGTGGACGACGGCGCGCCCCCCGATTGCCCGACGAAGCTGCGTGCTCGACTTGCGAGCACCCCGATCCTCAGCCACCTGACGGTTCATGCCCGAGAGCGGCAGCCCAAATCGAAGGACAATCGCAAACGGAAGCAAGCCCGAGAGGCGCGCACGGCTGAACTGACGGTTCAAGCGGCGCGGGTGAAGCTCGCGGGCCCGACCGTCCGGGAGGTAAGCTGCCCGACATCGAGGTCAACTGCGTGCTGGTTACCGAGCCCAACCCACCCGAAGGTGCAGAGCCGATCGAATGGGTGCTGCTGACCAGTTTGCCGATCGATACGGTTGAGCAAGTGCTCACAATCATCAAATTCTACTGCGGCCGTTGGGGGATCGAGATCTATTTCCGGATTCTCAAATCCGGCTGCAAGGTCGAGGAGTCCCAGTTGCATACTGCCGAGCGATTCTTGCCCTACCTGGCGTTGTGCATGATCGTCGCGTGGCGTATCCAGTACCTGGTGATGCTTGGCCGGGAATGCCCGGATCTGCCCTGTGACATTGCTTTCGACGACGATGAATGGAAGACGGCGTACGCGGTTGTCAAAAACCAACCGCCTCCCAAGAAACCTCCGTCGCTCAAAATGATGATCAGTCTGGTGGCATCGTTGGGAGGGTACCTGGGACGCAAGGGAGACGGGGAACCCGGGCCGAAGGCCCTTTGGGTCGGCCTCCAGCGTTTGACAGATCTGGTCCGCGGATGGCGCGCTTTCGCCCGGCACGGCGACGTCCAAGCCGATGCGGTTCCGGCAGCCGAGCCACCGGCAGGCCAGCCACCGGGCTGAGTGTCGGTTTTGCGTCCGGCCTGACCTGGGGCTGATCGCGCCGGCGGCGGATGGGCTGCTTTCAACCAAAAGTTGCACCACCCTCGGCGAATTAGCCAAACCCCTCACCCCTCCTGACAAGCCCGACCGTCTGGCGCACGGCCAACATCGCCTGGGCCACAGCCTTTGCGCGCCGCCACGGGCGTGGCCACGCTCCGCGTTCATACCACCGGGTCCCATTCCGCGCCCACCTGTTCGGTTCGGGATCTTTGAAGCGGGGCTCCGCGGCCCGCGCGAACTTGTGTGGAACGACGAGGGCGTTGCCCTGGGCTGGTTTGTCACGGCCCCTGCGGGTCAAGTCCGGAAACAGCGCGACACCAAAACAGGCGCATTGGGCTCGGTTCGTCACGAGCCCGGCGCGTTCGGTTCGGTGCAGCGCGTTGCGCTCGGTTCGTCACGAGCCCGGTGGGTTCGGTTCGGCGCAGGCGCGTTGCGCTCGGTTCGTCACGAGCTCGGTGGGTTCGGTCCGTCGTGGGCGTGTTGGGTTCGCCCCAAGGGCCACCTATTCAACCAATACCTTCAGGCTTGCTATGTTCGGTCCCTTGCTCGTCCTGATTCGACGCCGTTTCAGCGTCGTTGCTTGCACTCCAAGCCTGCGGACCTGGCCCTTACGGCTTAACCGTGACGTACGGATGCTTCGAGCCGGTCTTACCGTCGCCCGTTCGATGGTCAATTTTGAAACCGTCTAATGAACACACAAGTTCCGAAAGCTTCTTGAAGCCGTAGGTTCTCGAGTCGAACGAGGGAGAAAGTTTTAAGAGCTGACTTCCGAGTGCGCCTAACGTTACCCATCCCCCTTCGGGCGCGAGGGCATCGTAGGCTGAGCGTATGAGCTTGATTTGTTGTGGCCCGAGTGCATGCACACCCTTCGCGGCCGAGGCCGCGGCGGTCTGAGCACCGACGGGCTTTGGTCTGCTCGCGGGCTGCTCCTCGACTTCTTCTTGTATCAGGTTCTCGACGTAGATGAACCGATCGCAAGCCCTGACGAACGGTTCAGGAGTTTTCTTTTCGCCAAAGCCGTAGACGCTAAGCCCTGATTCACGTATTCGACATGCCAAACGGGTAAAATCGCTATCACTCGAGACGATGCAGAAGCCGTCAACATTCCCCGAGTGGAGCAGGTCCATCGCATCGATGATCAATGCGCTGTCACTAGCGTTCTTTCCGGTGGTATATCCGAATTGCTGAATCGGCTGGATTGCGAATTTGTTGAGGCTGTCCTTCCAGGACGCTAGGTTTGGCGTGGTCCAATTCCCGTAGATTCTTTTCACATTCGCGGTACCGTATTTCGCAACCTCATTCAACAGAGGCTCGATTAGCCGTGCGCTCGCGTTTTCAGCATCGATCAGTACGGCGAGCCGTATTGTCTGCGACCGCGTAAGGGGCGGCATCCGTTATCTCCTTGGGCCGAAACTCAGGGACCGCATCCGGCGCAGAACAGCAAGACGTCGTCCACCCCGACACCCGCTAAAGTTCGACGATGCGCCGCGCTTTATTCTGCTCGTTCGGGCTGCGGGGTGCTACACACCTCGTCAAATAACTTCCCGGAAAAGCCATCTTTCGCTCGGCGAAAGGCAACAATTTTTTGTCGCGCAGTGCATTGGCGAACCGGCGCGATGGGCTCGAGGCACGGCGTCGTCCGCGCCGATCCGACATTCATCCTTGAGCCATCATGCTTTCGTCATTGCCGGCAACGGCGGCATGACCAGACACTCATCCTTCCTCCTTTCGCCCGCCCCCCTCCGTGCCGGTATTCTTGCGTCATTTGCGTCAACAGCGTCACGGCCTTGCCGGGCAACGAGTTACGACGACCGTTTTTAAATGATTTGCGCCTACTTATGCGTCACGAGGAGTCGGGAGCGGTGACAGAGGGCTAGCTGATGAAGGATCAAGGATCAGCCGGAACGGCGAAACGGATTGGGCTTTATTCATCCCTCATCCCTCATCCCTCATCCTTCATCATGGTCCCGCCGCCCTCGTTCGGATCCAGCGACAGCCTAATAAGCCGCCCGCTTCGCTGGCGATCGAATTCGACGATTATCCCAATCATGCGGAGCTGGGGGGCCAGGCGGCGCAGGACGATCGAAAGAGTGCGCGCACTCTTGGGCCATTGGGCTGACCTCTTGATCTCCCGCGGGGCGAACCCTCTCAAAAGCGCGAGTAGCTCTGACGCGGTTTCTTCCATGGGCCTGGCGAAATACTCCAGGAGCGCCGGACCGCCTCGGCGACCGGAGAGTCGCCCAAGGCCGACGAGCAGGCCTCGCGCCGGTTGGCCTTGTACTTTGCCAGGAACGAGCCCGCCTCCCAGCCCAGGCCGCGGCTGACGGCCTCTCCCCACTGGGCGAAATCCGCCATGCGCGGCAGGGCCGTTACTTCGACTTTGGGCCGAACGCGCATTCCGGCCGATACCGCCGTGAGCACCGCGCCGAGAAGCCGGGGGTAGTCGGCCTCGAACTCTTCCCAGAGCGTTTGTTCCAGCCGTCTCTGCTCGTCCGGGATTGCCGGCAAATGCAGAAAGATGCAGCGGTCGATCAAGTCGCTGCGGTGCACAAAGTCGTCGATGCCGGTGAAGATGACGGGGCGCTGCGCATCGAGCAAGGTGTTATCGTGATCGGAAAAGAGCGCGCGCGTCGAGAAGCCGCCGCCGGTGGCGATCCGGCAAAAACCATCCGACAAGGGCGTCGAGATCGCGCTCACATTGTCATAGGCCAGCACCCAGGTATTGTGGGCCTCGATCATGAAGTCGCGCTGGCTGCCCGGCAGTGCGCGCAGCGGTGCGGAGCTAGGGTCGATGAGCCGGCGCAAGACCCTGGCCATGGTACTCTTGGCCGACCCGTGCTCGCCGCTCAGGATCAAGAGCGGATACGGGCCGACCGGCCGCAGCGCGGCCGTCATCCAGGCGACCAGGAGCGGAAAATCGGCGTCGGCGACATTGGTGTATTTCCTCAAGAGCTCGATCGAGCCGTCCCAGCAGGGCCTGGGAAGCGGATGAACCCCGCTCGGACGACTGAAAGAGACGGGCGGACGCGATACCAGACGACACCCTTCCGCACGAATCTCCACCGCTTCCCGCGACCAATCGCCCAGGTCCAAGTAATAGACAGCTCCTGCGGCGGATTGCGGCCGGATCGGGTCTTGACCAGCGTCCGCCGGTTCTGGTCGGGCCGCGGTCTGGCGGTTGCCGTCGGCAACGCGAACCCAGACCGCTTCGGCGGCGCCGAGCGCGACGGCGTCAGCCTCGAGCGCGCGGATCAGCCGCTTCAATCCTTCGAGGCTCGGCGGAGTTTTGCTTTCGTGGCGTATTCTGCGGATCAGCCAGTATTCGAACGCCGGCGACGAGAGCGCGTGAATCTCGTGGTGGCCGCCGGAAGGAACCTCGGCGTAGAACCGGTTATCGAGCCCGCGGAAGATCCGTGCCTCGCCCGCAAGCCGCATGAGCATCGCCGCGGATGGCTCGCCATTGGGAGGCGGCGGGTGGTCCGAAGCGCGGCCGCCCTCGGCCGGCGGTTCCGGCGGGAGCGCGACGGTGGAACCGGCGGGTGGCGGGCCATCCGCGACGGCAGCCTCGCCGGCGCCGCGGGCGCTGCGTCGGCTCGTGACGCGTCTCCGTTGATTGCGGTTACGGGATATCGGGGTTCTGTTCGATCTGGCGAAAGTCCTGGCGGCGTCGGCGCGTGGCCAAGGCCGCGCTCGGGCCCCCGAGCAATTCCCGTTTCGCAGCGAACTGGAATCCACCCGTCCGGCTCGCGTGTCACGGTGGGCCGATGATGATCGCCAGGTCGGAACGCGCAACCCGGCTGGAGGAATCGCCTCGTCAGCGCTTGCAATCTACGACCGGCGGATTCGCTCCCGCGCAGCAGTTCAGTACCATCCGACGACATGATCTATGGCCTCCAAAGCCTGGCCAATGGGAATGAACGACCAGAAAAGTATTGCATATCAGGGATATTCTGTGCGTATAATTCGAGATTACTGCGTGTGCATGGTGAAGATTGGATTGGATTCGGAAGATGGATTGGATGAAATGGCTGGCGCGGGGCCGGTGATAATGACCTGAACCGGTTGAGAGTGGTCGAGGTAATTGGCTGACCTCCGATCACGATGATCGATTTGAACCGTGTGGTTCGGTGGATGTACCGAGTAGCGGTGGCCTCTTCCATTCTGCCCCGGGTCGTGGTTCCGTACCCGCTCATCGCTAGATGGCGTAACGGGGAACGGACCGATGATCTTGCTCAGACAATCGTTGATCACGGAACATCATTCTGTGTCGAGCCGGAGCGATCCTGCTCGCGAAGCCTCGCAATGCTCAAGGTATCTCCGGGCAGCTCGCGATGTGGACGCGACATGCACCGTAGGACCTAACGTTCACGAGACGATGGCGACAAAGGTCAGAGCGCATCGACCTCCGAACTTACTCCGCGGATGCGTCGGTCGATCAGACCGACGCGCGCCGCATGTCGGCCTCCGAAACTCCGGCGCCGAGGTCAATGACATATCAGGTCATTGGTCCAAACCGCAATCGTCCCGCCCGATTGGTCTGAAGCGAGGAATTCACCGCCAAGACGCCAGGAGCGCCAAGGAATTCGACCAACCGGCTCATATCGAGTGGGCCCGGTCTCAGCGTCCGGTGCACCTTGAGCATGGCGTCCACCACCTGCTCGGCAATCTGCTCGATCGCTTCCTTCGTCTTATTCATTGCGTCTTCCCTTTGCGCCCTTCGCGCCTTCGCGGTGGGAGAGTGAAGTTGGCCGCGACCAATCGACACGCAGGCGACGTCACGCAGCAACTTGCGAATCGTGGAGAATGAGCAATGGCAAACGCCCTTGATCGACAACGACGCGAAGCGGCCGGAGGACCCCTTCAACCCGCCGGGCCAGGCGCCGCTGCACGTGCCCGGCTCGCCGCGCGCGGTCGGAGGAGCCACGAGTGACCCGCTGCCTCCAAAACCAGGCAGGAGCTCCTTTTCGTTTCGGTTCACTGGCCGGACGCGAAGTCACCGCCGTGCTGCGCTTCGGTCGATCATACCGAAGCGCGCTACGCATTGGTTCGGACCTATACAGACACGTCCAGCCGCCCGGACTTAACCTCTTTTCCAGACGCTTGTTGCGGCGTGCCGCCTCGGCAAGGACGAATCGAACAGAAGAACAGGGAATTTCCTTTGGCCTGGTGTCAACCTGGCCCATTGTCGTTCGACTACGTTGTGGCACGTGATCAAGTGACTGTGAATCACCCCGCGTGACACGTGCAGACAACCCCAAGAAACGAGGAGAAACCATGACCGGTACGTCCATCACCCCGTATCTGTTCTTCAGCGGTCGCTGCGAGGAGGCGCTGGAGTTTTACCGCAAGGCCCTCGGCGCGGAGGTCGAGATGCTGATGCGCTATGACGAGAGCCCGACGCCACCGCCGCCTGGGATGCTCCAGGCAGGGTTCGAGAAAAAGGTCATGCACGCCTCGTTCCGCGTCCGCGGAGTGCCGCTGATGGCGTCCGACGGGTGCGACGATAAGTCGAAGTTCGGCGCGCTGCGGCTTGCGCTCGCCGTTCCCACGGAGGCGGACGCCCACCGGGCAATCGACGCCCTCGCGGACGGCGGAAGCATCCAGATGCCGCTCAGCAAGACGTTCTGGTCGCCGTGCTTCGGCCTGGTCACCGATCGCTTCGGTCTGGGCTGGATGGTGATGGTCCCCCAGGCCCTGGCGGACTGATACGACGAGAGCCGAGCTCCAGGGTGGCATGGAGGTGTGGATCCCGCTCGGGTCGCAGGGTAGACTGTTGCACGCTTCGGTTCGACGACACCGAAGCACTTTCTGCGAAGCACCAGGCGTGACCTCACTTGGCAGTTCATGTAAAATTCCAGACGAGGCACCGCCGCATCTTCTGGGCGACGGCGACTGCCTACTCCGACCCGACCTGAAGTCCGAAACCACCGCCGGGCTCGCCGAGTCCCTGGGCCTTCCTAGGTTCCACCAAGCGCGGCCTAAGGTGCAAGCTCAACCGAATACGAGGGCGCGGCTCATCCGTCTTCGGGCTGAGGGACCATGGTTCATCGAGACGCCGGCTGCTGCTGATCGAACCTCGCCGGATCGACCGCCGCGAAACTGTCAGCGAGCGTGTAGTTGTCGAAGTAGATGGTCATCGGTTCTCGCCAGCGGTCTCGGTAGAGACCGACCTTGTTGTAGATGCTGTCCTCACCCTCCTTGAAAGCCGTCGCGCCCTTGTAGGTAACGACGCGGGATCCGTTCATCCACAACTCGACAATGCCGTCCTCGCCCCGGCTGAACCGAATGTGATAGACCATGTCATTCCACTGGCCGAATTTGATTTCCGCCAGGGTGTAGTGCTTCGTCCGGCCCCAGGCGGAATCTGCCAATCGGATGGTGAGGTCGTGCTTGCCGTTACGGAATCGCTCGGCGACCAAGGGACTCCCGCTCACGCCGTATTGCTTCCACTGCGCGATCACCAGCCGGTTGTCCACCACGGGGAAGCCGGGCGGAATCAGGAAGGAAAACCCATACCACACGTCGCGCCCGACGAACCCGTGACGGGCGGAGTCGAGCTCGGCCCGCTCGGTCTGATTGCCGTCGTCGCCGACTTGCTGGATGTCGCCCTCGCGGACGGTAATCCGCCCGGACTTCGTGCCGGTTCGCGCGTAGTCCGTCGATACCGCGACGGCGCCCGGCGCATAGCGGCCGTCGCCCGCGTTGCCCGGTCGCCAGAAGGAGGCGACCGAATCGCCCTCGAAGCCGTCAAATCGGACGATCTCGGGGCCACGGACGCTCTGACCGGCGCGATCGCCCAGGCCGGCGTTACCGGCATCCGGCTCCGAGAGCCGGCTGCAGCCGCAAAGCAACGCATGGGTCGCAACGAAAGCTATGCGCCACGTGTTGGAACACATGTTCGGCCTTTCTCAATCGACCGCGGGCCTGCCGGCGCTCGTGAGCCTGGGCGCTTACCGGGCATCGATATTATCGCATCTTCAGGGGGCGTACCACATACGCACCCGCGCGGCCCGGAGAACACTCGCTCGGCGGCCGGCTCGATGGTGGCGAAGAGCGCCCGCCCCTGCCCGATGAACTGGTGCAGCTTGAACGCGAAGGCCCGCCCGCCGCCCTCGCGCTCGCCGCCACAATTGAGGACCTCGCGGAGACGCTGGGCGCACGCGTCCGGGGTCGGCCCCGGTCGATTCGGCCAGAACTCTAGCCGCCGCGGCCAATGGAAGCAAGTTCCGGCCAGAGCCGAGCCTCCAGGTCGAGCGATCGATCGACGAATTCTCGGATCCGGTCGTCGGCGATCTTGATGAACGACCGCACAAGGTCGCGGTACTTGGTCAGGACGCGGGAGTGGCGGTCGAAGATGGACATGGCTCGCCCTTAGACGTCGAACGTATCGGGGATCTTGGCGCGAACTTCCTGAAGACGTTCCCTTCGAGCATGTCGCGGAATTCCGCCTTAAGCCCGCGCGGCTGGGGAAATAGGGTCTCCGCGCGTCCGAAATCCCGTTCGAGCAGCGTCCGTAGTTTCTCGCTGAACTCGGAAACGACGAATGGGTCGCCAGGTGAGAAGTCCGATAACGGGCGCGGCCAGCCATTGCGTAGGGTGAGGACGCGCTGGGCTGGAACGTAGTTGAGGAATTCGAGCGCGATCGTCTTACCCGTGGCCTGCGGTCCGACAAACACGGTCAGATCGCCGAAGCGAATGTCGGCGTCGACGACCTGGCCGATATTTTTGAGCTTGAGATGCATGATGCTCACTTCCAGTTGAGAGACGCACTACGCAGAATACCAGAAAAATCACGTCTCGTCGTTGTTCTACCAACACTCAGATTCGTCGGGCTGCGCGGATCTTGGGAGGCGAACGTCGTTAACCCGGAGCCAACGGCGACGGCGACCGTCGAGACTGGAACAGCGAGCGCCGTCGCCGTTGGCTCCGGGTTAAACAAGTACTGCGGCCGCGGCTTGGCCGCGCTGTGTCCTCTGCTACTCTGTGGTGATTCAATGCCGTTTCAGCGCACCTTCCCCGGCGGTGGTTTCAATCTTGTTGTGCGTCTGGGTGCCGAAGGATACGGAATCCCTCGGGGGATCGAAGCTACTTCCCCTCTTCTCTCGTCGGAGTGATGACCTTCAACTCCATCCAGATCGGCGCATCAGGGACCTTGATGCGCGGCTTTCGAAACCGGCAGACGGTCGGCTCGGATTGGTCCGTGCTAAAAGAGGATTGTTGGCCCTCACTTCGTGCCACCTTCAGCCGGCCGCTGACGGGGCCGATGCTCTGGATCGACGTTCGATCCGGCCCCGCCCATTTCGTTTGGATCACGAGTTTGCACTCGTACCAGTCGTATCCGCCGCCGTCCGGCCCGGCCTGATTGACCTTCGTCCTGCCGACGATGGCCATCCCGGAGAGCCAACTGGCCTCCGGCACCTCAACACCCATTTCGTCCGACATCTGCTTGACCAAGTGACGCTGGTAGTCGAGAGGTATTCGATTGGGACTGCCGTCGCCATCGAACTGGACCCACCCCTCGACGAAGCCGTTCTCCCACCGGTAGACATTGATGTCACTCCCTGGCCCCAATAACGTGGCCATCAGCTTAGTTATGTCGGTGGTTTCCGTGTCAGGCCAGATCCTGGGGGCGGATGTCAGACCGGTGGAGGCGGGCGTGTTCGGAGCCGGGCCGGGTGCAGACGGCTTCCGGCACGCGGCTGATACGGAGAGCAAACCTGCAACCGCCACCATGAAGAAGACGCGAGCACGAAGCATGCTGGTTCTCCGCCGCCTGACGCTCCTCGGACCGCCGAGACAGTGCTTCTGCCGGACTGCCAATGCCTCGGCTCAAGACTTGGGCGTAAGTCATCGTCGCGCCTACTTGGCCGCCATCGCCCGCTCTATTCTCGCGCCCGATCGCAACTGAATCAAGTAGCCCTTGTCTGCGTCGGTCCGACGACACCGAAGCACTTTCTGCGAAGCACCAGGCGCGCCCTCACTTGGCAGTTCATGCACAATTCCAGACGAGGCACCGCCGCATCTTCTGGGCGACGGCGACTGCCTACTCCGACCCGACCTGAGGTCCGAAACCATCGCCGGGCTCGCCGAATCCCTGGCCTTTCCCAGGTATCACCAGCCGCGGCTGAAGGTGTGAGCTCAACCGTTCAGAAATCCGCGTCCGAGTCGCCTATGGACCTCGATGGCTGCACCGATTACCCGGTGGGCCAACTCTTCGTCGTGTTCAGCTATCGGTTCCCACTCCATATTTTTCCTTTGTGCTCCTCGTGCCCTTGGTGGTTCAGTTCAAGTCATTGATTGGGTCGTTCTCTGCGCTCGGCGGTCGTTCAAAAGGAACGGAGGAATTAACCACGAAGGGCACCAAGAGCACAAAGGAACGCAAGATTGGCCAGTGTGACGTTACGATCCGTCTTGTGCCTCCCTCGTCGAGAGCCGGAACGTGGAAGTTGATAAGGAAAGAGATCATCAACCGGTTTTCAGTCCGTGCATTCCCTTTGTGCTCTTCGTGCCCTTGGTGGTTCAATTCCAGCCACTAACTGCGCCGGTCTACGCGCTTCGCGGTTGTTCAAGAGGAACGGAGGAATCTACCACGAAGAGCACCAAGAGCACAAAGAAATGCACGAACAGCCGGTGTCAGGTCACGATCCGTCGGGTGCCCGCGGCATTCCGGAGGGGAACGTGAAAGTCGATCAGCGATTTTCCGTCGTGCTTTTCGTGCCCTTGGTGGTTCAATTCCGGTCATTGATTTAGCTGAACCACCGGCAATAATCCCTATGCCGATTCGCCGTCGCGAGGCTTGGATCGCCCCGACGCGGCCAGAATGCGGTGATAGATCACGTAGAGCGGACGGTCGTAGATGTCCGCGATCACGATATTCGCACCCTTGACCTTGAGCAGAATGCCCGGGAGCATCGCGCGCTGGTTCCCGAGGGTGAAACCGCGGGGCCTGGCGTTGAAGCGGATTTGCAGCAATTCCGGCCAGAGCACTTCGCCCTGGATGTCGCCCTGGACCATCGCCATCCCCTCCGGCCCGATGACGAGGCTCGCCTTCTTCCAGTTCTTGATCTCCCGGATGCCCTCGCCAAAGCTGGCTGCGTAGAGGATCGCACCCAGAAATGCGCAAATGATGCCGGCCGCACCCCAGGCGGTCTCATCAAATCCCGAGAAGCCGGCGGCCGTCCAGGCTGCCCCGGTACCCATCAGGCCGAAGAGAAACGCCCGGTACCCACGCCGGCCGCCTCTCAAGCGGCGGCTGGCCGCGCGGTAAGTTCTGACACCGTCCTGGCCGAAACGCCGCTCTTGATCTTCGAGGTATTCGGCCAACACGGGGTTCACATCGCGGCCGCCGCGATCGGGAACCCGCTTTGCAAGGAACCGGTAAACTTCGTGCGAGGGGAAATTCAGACGCGAGGGGATCTGGAGCAGGCCGCCGTCGTGCGCGACTTCGATCGGGCAGGATGCCTTGCGGAATTCCGCGGGGTCGGCCAAGCGGCCGCCGGCCGTGATGTTCTGGATGCTCGCGTACGGGACCAGGACCGGCGGCCCAGCGTCCTCCACCTCCAGGCCATGCTCGCGGAACGTCGCGGTCAGAGACCGCTCTCGTCCGAAGAGACACAACGATCCCCCGAGCGCCAGGGGCAACGCCGCTCCGGTTAGCAACCAATGGGTTCCGAAAATCAGTCCGGCGGTCACGAGACCAAGGCCGACGGCCAGAAAAAACAGCCACACCCAGGGAAGATCACCGCGCGACTCGATCCGTTCCCCGATCATCGCGGCAGTCCCTCGGCCAAATTGGCTTGCTGCGCGTGGGCCTGGAAGTGACGCGCCGCCGTGACCGCCCGGAAAAGGGCGACGACAATGATGATCTTCACGATGATCCCCTGGGCCAGCGTCGCGGGCTCCAGGAACCCGAACGCCGCCATTGCGACGAGGTAAAGGACCAGACTTGTAATCGTGATGGGAACAGGGAACTGCTTGATGATCAAGCCGAACACCACGAATAACAGGCCCAGCAAGGCCGGCAAGCCGTAAATCAGATAGCCCGAAAACGTTGCCGTCTGCCGGAACGGCGCGACGTCGGCCGGAGCAATCTGGTTCTGCTGGATCGCTTGCTGGATTTCGTTGGGCAAGTTAAAGAGAAGAAAACCATTCAGGGCCATCGTCAAGACGCCGATGACGATCAGGATTCGCTGCGCCTGTTTGAGCTCGTTCCCCCTGGCAGCCTGGGCCAGGCTGCCGAGCGGCTCCCCGCTCTGAGCGATCGGCGGCTGGTAGGGGTTGTTCGCTTCCACGACTGTGCTCCTCGATGACAAAGGGGTTCCTCAATGCCAACTCGGCCTGGCCGCACTGACGAGCAACACAAATCCGAATCATGGCGGCTCGGCGGAATCCCTGCAATGAGGTACCATCGGAACCAGGCGCAGTTCCTGTTATTCCGGAGCTCCTCATGATCCCTACGACCTCAAAGCCCGTGGTCTGTCATAAAGTCGGCGTACCCCGCGAGACTCTGGTCCCCAAAGAGGATGGGAAGCGCTTCTGCGACAAGGTGAATGAAGGCCGGGAACCGCGGAGCCAACCTCATGGCTTTTACTATCTGCGGCGGGGTGACTGGGGGAAGAAAGTCACGGGGCTGCCGAACGTGCCGGACGCGTGGAAATCATTCTTGCAGAAAAAGCCCGCCTAGCGTTAATGTCGGAGGCGGGCACCATCGGCGTCCTTGATCGGCGTCAGCCTTCAGATAACGGGCTAGAGCCAGGCCCGGCCGGCCCCGCGTCTCGCGGTCGCTAATGAGATTCCGTGGAGGAGCGAAAACGTGCCAGTCGAATTTTGACGGGCACCGCAATCTGCCAATGGCGACCCTTTTCTTCGTCGTTTTGACCTCACCGTTGGTTCTCGTCTTACGGCATCATACGATACTCTTGCCCTCGTAACCGCGAACATCTCTTCACGGAGACGACCAATGAGCGCTCGACCAATTCCGGAGGGTTATCATACGATCACGCCGAACATCATCGTGGAGGACGCCGAGCAGGCTGTCGATTTCTACAAGAGGGCATTCGGTGCCGAGGAGAAAATGCGACTCACGATGCCGGACGGAAAAATCACGCACTGTGAGCTGCAAATCGGCGATTCGCGATTGAATCTGGGCGAGGCGATGGAGGGCTGGCCGGCGCACCCGTTGCTCGCTCAGCTCTACGTGGAGGACTCTGACGCGTTGTTCCAGCGCGCGGTTGACGCCGGCGCCAAGGTGACGATGCCGATGACTGAGATGTTCTTCGGGTCGCGCGAAGGCCGCGTCGTCGACCCTCACGGTGGCACCTGGACCATCGCCACTCGCAAAGAAGACGTCTCTCCTGAAGAGATGCAGAGACGGCTTATCGCGTTCGCGTCTGAGGAGCAAAGTTAGGACCCCTCACTGGCCATCGCAGGGAAACTCGGACGCGCCGTCAACGGGCAGCCGCCAGAAGGATCCACACAAAGTGGCGCCGACTTGGGTCATGGTGGCTGGGCCCGATCCAGCTCGGCGAGGCGCGGCGACGTGCATCCCATTCCGGCGCGCTCAAAACGTGGACCATTCCGTCGGCAGAGAGCTCCATGCGGGTTAGCACTTCCACCCAGCAATTGATACGCTCCACCGACCCGGCTGCGGGCTCAGGAACTTGCCAGACACGTGCCGTGCCGTCGGCGGAGCCGGTAAGCACGGCGCGGCCGTCGGGGCGAAACGCGACACCGCTCACGCGGTCGTCGCTTTTGAACGCGGGACTGATGGGCTTACGGGCGGCGAGGTCCCAGATCCGGGCCGTCCCATCGGCGAAGCCCACCACCACGGCCTGGCCGTCGGGGGCGAGCGCCAGGTCCATGATCAGGCTCTGGAGCATTAGCGGCTCCGCGGCGGGCTTGCCGGTTTTGGGATCCCAGAAACGGATCGCCTTATCCCAACCGCCGCTCACGAGCAGCTTCCCGTCGGGCCGGAACGCCGCCGTCCGGAACGAGCCTTGGTGATTGAGCGCTTCTCCGAACGGCTGACCCGTTGCGGCATCCCAGAGCCGTCCGGTCATATCGTCGCTGCCGGTCACGATCGTGAGGCCGTCGGGGCTGAAGGTGATGGACTCGATGCGGGTTCCCCTGGTCTGCTCGAGAGTGCGCCCGGTGGGCTTCAGGGTGGCCGCGTCCCAGAACCGCACCACCCCGTCGAAATCCCCGACCAGGATGAGCCGGCCGTCGGGGCTGAACGCGACGGCATTGGCCGCCTCCGGCTGCGGCATCAAGTCCCCGATCAATCGCCCGGTCGAAGTATCCCAGAGGCGGACTCTCCTGTCGTTGCCGCCGGTCAGGGCCTTGGTGCCATCGGGGCTGAAAGCAATTGCGCGAACCGCCCCGTCGTGATGGAGCTCCTCGCCGATTCGGCGGCCGGTCTTGGCGCGGTACAATCGGGCTGATCCGTCCAGGCATCCGACCAGGAGAATCCGGCCGTCGGGACTGAAGGCCACGCGTAGCACGGCGCTTGCCTGTTCCAGCCTGGCGCCGCGCGACAGACTCGTGGCCGTGTCCCACACCTGGGCCTCGAAATCCCAGCCGGTGGTAATCAGAAGTGATCCATCCGGACTGAACGCGGCGCCGGTCACGGTGCCGATGTGTTCCAGAGGACTGCCCAGGGGCTGGCCGGTTGTGGGGTCCCAAAGCCGGGCGCTGTTGTCATCGCCGCAGGTCAATGCGGCTCTTCCCAGGGGACTGAACGTGACGAAGCCGACGTCGCTCTCGTGCGAGAGTGGCCGGCTGGTGGGTTCGCCGGTGGCGGCGTCCCAGAGCCGGGCTGATCGATCGAAGCTGCCCGTCAGGACGATCTTACCGTCGGGGCTGAAGGCGACGCTCATGATGGGCGCCTGGTGAACGAGCGGCTTACCCATCGGCTTGCCCGTGATTGCATTCCAGAGCCGGGCCCTGCTGTCGAAGCCGGCGGTCAGGACTGTCTTGCCGTCAGGGCTAAACGCCGCGCGCAGGATGTCCTTGCCGTGGGTAAGCGGCGGGAGCACAGGCTCGCCGGTCGCGGCGTTCCAGAGACGGGCTGTTCCGTCGCGGCTGCCGGTGAGGATCGTTCCGCCTCCCGGGCTGAAGGCCACGTCGGTGACCCAGCCGCCATGGACCAGTGGTTTTCCCGCCGGTGCTCCCGTGGCGGCGACGTACACGCGGGCCGTTTTGTCGCGGCCGCCGATCACGAGCCGCGAGCCGTCCGGGCTGAATGCGGCACAGACGATGGGCTCCTGGTGGGGGATCGGTGCGCCCTGGGCGCGGCCTGTCGCGATCTCCCGTAGCCGCGCCGTCGTCTTGTTGTCGTCGACAAGGATGATCGTGCCATCGGGGCTGATCCAATCGCCGAGGGGGTCGCGATACATTTCGCGGCCCCAGCCGGCCGAATCGTTCCCGTCGCGGACCCATTCCAGCGGGTCCTCGAACACGTGGCGGTCGGCCAGGGCCGTTCCGGTGGCGGCGTCCCAGAGCGTCACACCGAGCGCAGGCTCGCCGGTCGTACAGTCGGCGGTGACAAGGGACTTGCCATCCGGCCGGAAACGAGCGGCCGCGACGTAGATCTTGGGGTGACGGATGACGGCCTTGAGAGACGTGAGCTCGCGGCTCCACGAGGCGAGGCTCGCCCGGAGCACATTTTTCAGGCGCTCTTCGCCGGACGGAGCGGCCTTGAGCGCCTGCGCCAGCCACAACAGCCCCCGGTTGACCTCGCCGCGCTCGCAGAGAGCGAGGCCCCGATCCACGGTCAAGTTCGCCGAGAGCGACTCGGCGCGGCGGCGCTCGCGGTCCGCGTTGCGAAAGTTATCCTCGGCCAGCCGGCGCTGCTGTTCGGTCCGGTCCTTTTCGACGCGGATCAAGCTGTTGTTGATCACCAGGGCGGCGACCGCCGATAAAAGCAGCATCGCCAGGGCCGCCACGGCCGGCTTGTGACGCCTGGCCCAGCGCATGAGGCGCTCCCAGAGCGGTGCGTGATAGGCCTGGACCGGCTCGTCGGCCAGCCAGTGATCGACCTCGCCGGCGAGAGCCGTGGCCGAATCGTATCGGTCCGCCGGGGCAAGCGCCATCGCCTTCTTGACGACGGCCTCGAGCGCCGGCGCGACCCGGCGATCGATCTGCCTTGGCGACGGGAAATCGCCACGCTGCACCTTGCGCAGGAGCGACACGAGGTCGGGTTCGTCGAACGGAGGCCGGCCCGTCAGGAGGTAGTAAAGCGTGGCCCCGAGGCCATAAACGTCACTGGCCGGTCCGATCGCTTCGAGCATGCCCGCAGCTTGCTCGGGGCTCATGTACGCCGGGGTGCCGACGACGGTGCCCTGCACGGTCTCGCTGCTGCCGGAGCCGCTCGCGGGCATCAGCGTCGCTTCGGCTGAAAGCGCTTTGCGCGGCTCGTCGCGGCCGACCACCTTGGCCAGGCCCCAGTCGACGACCAGGGTCTCGCCGTACGGCCCCAGCATGATATTCGCCGGCTTCAGATCGCGATGGATGACGCCGCGGCTATGGGCGTAGGCGACCGTGTTGCACACGCCGAGGAATCGCGCAAGCAAGTGGCGCAACTCCAGCGCCTGCTCGCCAGAGTCGCGACCGCGGCCTCCAGGTGATTGACTCCCGGCGCTCGCGCGACCGGGCTCGCCGAGAAAGCGGTCGATCGCCTCCTTGAGGGTTTCACCGCGCACCAGTCGCATCGCGTAGTACGGCCGGCCGTCTGCGGTCATTCCCAGGCCGTAGACCGGCACGACGCCCGGATGCTCCAGCCTCGCGGTGACCTCCGCCTCCAGGAGAAAACGGCCGCGGCTGGCGAGGTTTCCGGCCTGCTCGGGGAGGATCTCCTTGAGGGCGACCTCGCGGTGGAGCTCGGCGTCGAGTGCCACGCTGACCATGCCGATGCCTCCCCTGGCGTGGGGCCGCAGGACCTGGAAACGAGCGCCGGCGGCATTCGGTTGACCCAGACCGGGCATCCCGTCGGTGGTCGCATCGGCGTCCACGTGAGACCCGGGCGCGGTGGCGATGCGGCAATCGATGACGACCGGGTCGGCGTCCGTGGAGTCGGCGAATCGGGCCACGGAGGCGTCGAGTTCCGGCTCGCCGATGCGCAACAGGCCCTCCACGACCGTCCGCGGAGGCGCGGCCGCGCACAAACTCCGCTCGAGATCGCTACCGTGTTTCGCCAGATGACGCTCTACCAGGCTTTCCAGCGTCGAGCGATCCTCGACGGACAGTGCGGCCCGATCGACGAGAACCTGGGCCAATGGGCGCGACTTGTTGCGCGACCACCGCGCAAAGGCGTCAAACAGATCGGCTTGCTCGATCAACCCGGTTTGAAGCGCCAGGACGCCAAATAGCAGGTTGGTGTCAACGTTGACTCTTGGCATCGCGCGTATTCCATCGAGACCCATTCGTGAACCAGGACCATTCTAGACTCGCAGGGCCCCGTTGCACAGCGCCTCGAGCAAGTGCTTATGGCTACTGTGGCACCTGGCTCTGATAACGTGCCGATCCTGCCCGAAGCGGCCGCGGTTGTCCACTGGCTGAAGGATGGCTGCGCGGTGATGAGCTGCGCCAGCATCGCTCATTAAAGTCGCTTGGTTTTTGCCGGGTTCACGGTCTGTGCCCCCACCCCTCACCGGGTATCCCAGCGATACTCGGACGCCCCCGAGACAGGCAGCCGCCAGAGGGCCCCCTCCGCAGCCGGTACAACGACTCGGGAGCGGCCGCCGACGCACTGGACCTCGCTCGGCCGGCCGAAGCGGCTCGTGCTCAAAAGCAGGGTGAACGCGCGGTCGCGGGGGAATGTCCGGGCAACCCACTGTGAACCCGCACGTTCGATCAAGACGCTTCCATTGGTTCGCACTGGGCCGAAGTCGACGAGCTTTGCTCGCGGGTTGAGGTGTTCCTGGTAGATCGCCGACTGGCGGCCGCCCGTATCTCGCTCGGGAATGAACGCGATCTCGCGGCCGCTACCCTTGATCCGGAGCGAGCCCAGGCGGATGCGGCCTGTTCCATCCGAAACGCCCTCGAGAGATAACCTGCCCTCGCTGGGCGTAAAGAGGCCGATCGTCCAGGCGTAATCGCCATCGGGAAGGCCCGCCGGAATGGTGAGCGTGTGGGGCCCATCCTTGATCGTTCGACCGGGCCTCCATTGCGAGGTCGGCACGGCCAGCGCATGGTCTTGCTGGAAGAGGATCGCCGATTCGGGCGCCCCAACCTTGCCGAAATGAACGAAGCACGTGTAGCGGTGGGGCAGCACATCGTTGACCTGCCAGTTGTAGGTGAAGCGGATTTCACGCCGTCCGGCGGATTCGAAGTGTGCGACAACCGGGCGGATCCGCTTGATCGCCGAGAAGTCCCAATCGCTGGCCGGACGGGCGTTGGCGAAGACTCGGTCGGCCGTTTCTGCGTAATCGGCGATGACGCCGTCGCGACGCGCTGTCCACGCGGTCACCCCCGCGCCCTCGGCAAGCCAGCCGAAGCGATCCAGCACCGAAGCGCCGACCGCAAGAGGTCGGTCCAACTGGTTGGCCGTGATCGTCATCCCGTTGTTGTATCTCACCCGCACCCGCTGCCAGGCGCTCGGGTCGCTTTCGCTCCGGGCAGCCGTCGTGGCGTCGACCCACTTCCCTTTGAGTTCATACAAGATCTCGACGGGCGTCGCCTTCGCGGACCGGGCCGTGACCGGGGTCAATAGATGGTGCTCGAGCCAGGCCAGGGGGACGACCGGCCAGGTCGCGGCGCCCAGAAAACCAGCATGGCCGAAGGCGATCTCCTGCATCCGATACTGGTCGAGAACAACCATCGGCGGGATTGTTCCCCACGCGGACTTACTCCACCAGCGCTCGTAATAACCCATGCCATGATTGAGCTGTAGCGGATGGATCTTGAGCAGGTCGAAATCGACCAGAAGGGGTGCTTCGCGTCCCGCCTCGCCGGGCCAGCCGGCACCGAACTGGGCCTCGACGCCGTCCAGGCAGCCGCTCCAGTACCAGTGATTGTTTCCCTCGCCGAAGACCGGCCCATGGTGCGTTGTTCGCTCGTAGTCCCAGAGCTGGCGATGGATCTCCCAGACTGTGCGAAACGACCCTGCTCCCCGCGCGCTGCGCGCTCGTCGACGTGGAACCAGGGGGGAACCGCCGAGTGAACATCGAGATAGCATGCGTTGGTGCCATAGCGGCGATGAATCTCCGCCGACTGGGTGGCCGCCAGCGCCAGGATGGCGGTCGGCGCCACGGCGAACGACTGGATCTTGGTTCCCGGATTGTACCAGGCGTTCTGCCGTTTCCCGGCCGAGTCGAGCGCGATATCGGCCTCGCGAAAGTGGTCGTAGTTGGGGTAATAATCGACGTAGTTCTCGTGCAGGGCGACGACATAGCCGAGCCGCTTGGCGGTCGCGACCAGGGTTTTCATGCCGGGATCGCCTCCCTTGTCGGAGGCGGCGGGCAGGTGCATTGGAAGTGCATTGTCGTATCCGCTGCGCTGCCAGTCATGCACAATCGCGACGCAGCGGTTGATCCCATAGCCGGAGAGGATCTCGAAGTGATGGGCGATCTCGGTATAGCGGCCGCCCCAGATATCGAGCACGATCCGGTCGGCGAGATCGCCGAGAAACGGCGAGGGCCGGTTCGGAATGTTGGGCAGAACCTCGTCCAGGTGCCACGCGGCGGAGAAAACGATTCGCTCGCGGATCGGATTGCGACGTCCGTCGGTCAGGGCCAGATACGAGGCACGCGAGCCGTCGAGGCTGGTGGCCGCCGAGACTGTCCAGTCGTAATTCGCCGCGACGAACAGTCCCTCGGCGGGCAGGTAGTCGACCCGGCCCGAGAAATAGGGAACAGGAATGGTCCGGCGCCGGACCGTCGGTCCCCAGTTTCCTGAATCGAGCAGTGCCGCCAGTGGCTGATCGGCCTCGAGGTCAAGCACCAGGCTCTTGCCGATCAGGGAGCCCTTGATGCGGATCACAGCGGTCCGGTCGGCGACCTGGAAGGAGCGGCGATCCCCTGCGCCGGGCGCGAGACCAGTGATGCCGGCGATTGCGCGGCGGGCGCGGGCAGCAAACGAGCGGCGGGCTGAAAACCATCCAGCACGAGACGGCGGTCGCCCCAGAGTGCGAAATCGAAGCTCGCGTCGTCCTTGGGGCCCGGATCGGTCTCGAAGCGGATCACAAGCGGATTGCCAGCCTGCGGAGTCAGGTCGAATTCGAAGTCGCGCCAGGCGGCGTCCGCCCGATGAATTTCGAGGAGCTTTTGCCGGCCGGCGCTGATCCGGAAGGTCACACCGTCCGACTTGCCAACTCCGTCGGCCCGGAGCGCCGTCGCTCCTCTGAGAAGGATGCGGCGGGCCCTGGGAAGCTGGAGGTGGAACTCCTGGAACGCGACGCCCGTGCCGTTGCGCCAGGGGCAATGGAGCAGCCAAGCTTCCCGGCCGTTCTGTTTTCCTACAGGCTGGCAAGCCAGGCCTGTTGCGTCGTCGAAGGGCCCTTGCCAGCCGCGAGGAAACTCGCGGTCGGGCCGGCCGCGAAAGGCCACGCCGACCCGGTAGAGGCCCAGATCGTCGAACCTGAGCATGGCCGCGTCGGGTACGATCAGGAGGGGATCATCCACGGCCGGCTGAACCATCGCCGAGATCGCGATCAAGGGGAGCACGAAATGACCCATGGCGGAAGTCCTTCCTCGAAGCTCTCGATCCGCCGGCGGCGCGGGGGAAAACTGGCGAAAGCTTCCTGCGGTGCTTTCTCGTTCAACGGGCTCTCGGTTGGTAACCGAGAAGCTACCCTGTTCAGCTTAACGACCGGGTCCGCAGATACAAGCGACGCGCGTGGGGAAGGCTGCAACTCCATACCCCGGCACCATTGCGGCAGCCAGCGCCGGAGCCTACGCTGTCCTTTGACGACAAAAGCCGACGGAGTATGCGAACCTCTGGGAGATCAACGATGGTGAGGCGCGTTGGCATCGGGCTGCTCCCCGTTGTTGCACTCGCGGGAACGTACCTGGGCGACCCGCCTCGCGTAGCGGCGCAAGGCCAGCCAGGCGCGTATATCGACAAGCGGCACCTGACCGAGCTCTCGTTCGGCACCCATTCGCACTGGCTAGAGCCCTGGCGAGCCTATCAGGAGACAATCCCCGCCCAGCGATTCCTCGAGGCTCAGGGGATCGTCCTGGACCTGTTATCGGAGGACGCGGCACCCGACCTGGTCGTAACGATGCTCGCCAACCAAGGCATCCGGAACGCTCGGATCGAGATCGGCTGGGGGTCCGTCAATTACTGGGACGAGTCGAAACTCAACGGCGCAGAACGGCTCAAGGCCCTGCTCTTGGCCTGCAAGGCGCACGGCGTCCGGCCCTTGGTCCTCCTCAACGCCCACTCCGGGGTCCCGGGGCCTATGGACTTCTCCGAGCGACCTCTGGCGCGCGAGGCGAAGAAAGGCGACCGGCGGGTCGAGCTCGCGGACGCGAGCGGCCTCAAGGTCGGTTACAGCGGGCTCGCCAACCTCAGCGAGTACTGGGCCTGCGAAGCTCTGATCACGGGCATCGACGGCAAGACGGTCCTTCTCTCGAAACCGCTCCCGAAGGACCTGGGCAAGGCGGGGGCGAAGGTCGCCGTCACGACTCTCCGGTATCGGCCGTTCTCGGCGCCCGGGACCGACGACTACCGGAACACGATCGCGGGCTGGAGGCGGTACGTCGGCACCGTCGCCGATTTCGTCGTCCAGACTCTCGGGACGCGAAGTGACGCCGACCGAGGCTTCGACCTGGAGATCTGGAATGAGCTGACCTTCGGCTCGAGGTTCCTTTCCATCAATAACTACTACGAGCCGAAGCTGGTGGAGTTCAAGGAGGATGGAATCTGGGAGCGTCTCGTTCGTGAGACCGCGGAGCTCGCGGACCCGCAGCCGGACCAGTTCCTCGGGGTGACGCTGGTCGATGGCTTTCGCAACACCATCCCCTGGCCCTCCGCATCGCAGGAGCCGGCGCGCGTCGGAGCCTTAAGCGCCCATCCCTACCCGCCGCGCAAGGTGTATCCGAGGGATGAGCCGGGCGGGCCGGTCAAGAACGCCCTCTTCGCTCTAGACGAGCCGAAATTCACGCCCACGTACTCCGCCCTCTTCCCGGAGTATTACGCGACGGCGCTTCAGACCGAGACCGTTGTGCGAGAGATGGCACCGATCACGACGCCGATCTACGGCATCCCCCACGGCCGCAACTCCCGGGTGATTGCCGGCAAAGTCGCCCCCTGCCCGCTGTGGCTCACCGAGATCGGCCTTCATCCGCGGGAGCACGGGGTCGTCGATCGCGAGGCCGCCCTCCGGCTCAAGGCGAAGGCAACCGCGCGCGACGCCTGCTTCTTCCCGGCCAAGGGGGTCGAGCGGATCTACTTCTTCGCCGCCCTCGATGGGGGCGATACCGGCTACGGGCTGGTGTCCGAGCGCTTCGCCCTTTATGCCCGGGCAGGCAAGCCTTATCCGGCGGATGAGGCCGCGTATGTCTCCCCCGCGCTGCGGACGCTGAAGAACGTCGTCGCCAAGATGCGCGTCGGGGTCGATCCGCGCTTGCACGCGACGCGGCAACTTACGCTCGCATCAATCTCCGACACGCACAATCACTATCAATTTCGGGGTGACGGGAGCCGGCAACATCCTCACCTGTACGACCGCGACGTCTTCGTCTTCCTCTCGTTCCAGGCGAATCGCAATCGATTCGTCATCCCTTATTATGTGATGACTCGCGACATCACGAAGGACCTGGCGCCGGAAGAGTTCACTGTCACCATCCGGGGGATCGATGGCCGCCGGGCGACGGTCGCCTCCTACGATCCCATCGCGGATCGAGACGTTCCCTTCGACGTCAAATCGGCAACCGATGGCGAGTTGAGCTTGAGCCTTGAGGCAGTGGATTACCCCTACCTCCTCATCATCCACGAGCAGTAAGAACGACAAGTTCGAATTCACTTGATGGAGCAGCTCCGTTCTGTTGAAATCACCAACAGGGTGGTACGGCCTTGCCGAATGATGAGGTCGTTCGAAGCTGGGCCACCTCGGTCGAGATCAATGCTCGGGAGTCCAGCCATGTCCAATCGACGCGTATTCTTGGGGTCGATGATCGGGGGATCCACGGGGATTGCGATGGCTGCGACTGCGGTCGGCGCTGAAGGCCGGGTCCGCGGGGCGAACGAGCGAATCCGGTTCGGCTTGATCGGCGGCGGCTCGCGCGGCAAGGAGATCTTGCAGGCCGCGATCAAGTGTCCCGATGTCGAGGCGGCCGCGGTCGCCGACATCTACACCCGCCGCCTCGATGAAGTCAAGGCGATCGTCCCGGGCATTGCGACGTTCAAGGACCACCGGGCGCTCCTCGACGACAAGACGATCGACGCGGTCCTGATCGCGACGCCGCAGCACCTGCACGCGATTCACTTCGTCGCCGCCATCCAGGCGGGCAAGGACGTGTACCAGGAAAAGACCATGGCCTTCAACCCCGGCCACGCCCGGCGCATGAGAGACGCCCTCTGCGGCTCGGGACGCGTCGTCCAGGTCGGCATGCAGATGAATAGCGGGCAGGGCATTCAAAAGGTGCGCGAGCTGGCCGCGTCGCGAGGCGATGGGCACGGTCACGCTGGTCCAGACCCACCACTTCCGCAACCGGCCGTACGGCGGATGGCTTCGCCAGGTGCCGGCCGACTGCGACCCCCAGCATGTCGACTGGGCCGCGTTCCAGGGCGAAGCCAAGCCGGTCCCGTTCGATCCCCAGCGCTACATCAACTGGCGATTCTACTGGGATTACTCGGGCGGCAACGTCTTCGAGAACATGGTCCACACCCTGGCATTCTGGTTCGGGGCCCTGGACCTGTCGATCCCGCACACCGTCACGATGACCGGCGCCAACTACCTCGCGCCCAAGATGGACATCCCGGATACCTTCCAGGTCTCGATGAGCCATCCGGAGAAACTCCTCTTCACGTTCACCTCGATGTTCGGCAACAACTACTACGGGGAAGGGCACGACTACCTCTTCGGCACCAAGGCGACCCTGATTCACACCGACTCGGATCGAGGTGCACGTCATCCCGCAAGGAGGGAAGGTCGCGGCCAGGCCCGCCCCCGACGACGGGGGTTACAAGGAGATGACCGGTCACCACATGCAGAACTTCTTCGATTGCGTGCGCAGCCGCAAGGAACCCGTCTGTCCGTTCGAGCTCGGCTTCCGCACCTCGATCGCCTGCCAGATGGCCGATCGCCTCCTACCGCCGCCAGACGACCGTGCACTGGGATCCCGGCGACGGAAGAGATTATCTGATCTGATCCGCCGTCTTCTCGGTCAAAGACCCGCCAGCCACGTGCGCATCGCCGCCGGCTCCTCGCCGAACAAGAGCGACCCCGGCACGATCCAGTCGGCGCCCGCCGCCTGGATCTGCGCAACGGTGTTGCGGCGAATGCCTCCGTTGACCTGGACTTCGACCCTTGCACAAGCCGCTTTGATCCGCGCCCGGGCTTCGCGGATCTTGTCGAAGATCGAGGCATCCATTGAAGTCCCCTTCGTGCCCATGGGCGTGCCGACGATCGTGACCTGGTCGATTTTGCTCCAGTAGGGATCGAGCAGGCTGACCGGCTCGGTCACCAGCAGTGAAATCCCGACGAATTTCCCCGAGGTTTTGACGCGCTCGATGGCCGCGGCGGGCTGGCGCAGCGAATCGAAGCAAAAGATCACGCCATCGGCACCCGCTGCGACGAACGGCTCGACCCAGGCGATGGGATCGGTTGTCATCAGGTGAACCTCGAATGGCCTGGTCGTATGCCTGCGCAGCGCCTTCACGAGGTCGGGAAAGAAGAGCAGACTCGGCACGTAATGGCCGTCGGCGACATCGAGGTGATAACGCTCGGTAAAAGCATCGACGCGCCGGATCTCGGCCGCGAGGTTGGCGAGATCGGCTGACCAGAGCGATGCGGAGCATTTCAACATGGGATCAAGTTCCGCTCAGCGAAAGGCGACACTCACAGTGCCTTGCATAAGGATGGAAACTTCTTGGCTAAGAGCGGCGGGCACGGAGGCCCGCCCCACTGAAGGAATTAAGCCATCCTCTAGTGGGGCGGGCGTCCCTGCCCGCCTCCGGAGCTTTGTTTCTTTGTGCAACACTCAGTAATTCTCGCTCATTGCTCGGGCACCACGCGGAGCGCCGTGACTACATCAAGATTCAAGATGACAAAAGAAGTCGTCGATTGCACTCTGAACATCTGCGCGGTGCGCGTCGATGCTCACCGATTTCGGCGTCAGCTCCCGTAAGTTGGCGTGCGGAATAAGCTGGGCAAGTGCTTCGGCACATGTCCAGGGATGGATCGGGTCCTGGCGGTTGCCGAGGATCAATGTCGGTGCTCGGATCGTGCGATAATCTTGGCGGCTCTTGACCGGCGTGTCGCTGGCCAATCGCTCGAGGCGGGCCACAAATTCCTCGGTGCGGGGTTGTTCGAACTGGCCGCAGAGCGACTGCGCAGTCTGGCGACGCACGCTCCATTTCCTGAAATTCGGCCGTGGACCGGAACCGTTCGAGGCCCTGCCGCGCCCCATTGGCGGATCAAGCGGGCGATGAGCGCGTAGGTGCGAACGTTTTGCGGAACCGGTCCCTCGATCCAAGCCGGCCGCGACAAGACAAGTGCCCGAACGCGAGCGGGAAACCGCAGCGCCACGCTCGCCGCGACGGCGGAGCCCAGTGAAATCCCACCCACAACGGCTTGATCGATTTGCAAGAAATCCAGGAGCGCAACCAGATCGCCGGCGAGCGTGGCCATGCTCAGCTTTTCGACATTTCCGAGGGGATAGGTCTGGCCGTGCCCGCGCATGTCGAAGGCGATGAGCCGGATGCCCGGCTTCGGGTGGTAAAGGCTGAGCGGTTGGGTTACATCGCCGCCCAGGCCGTGCTGAAAGACAAAGGGCATGCCCTCCTTCGTGTCCTGGTAATGGAATGTGATGCCATCGCGGGTGAATTCCGGCATGTCGCCTCCTGACCAGCAGGCACCGCCCTGGGGAACGGCTCAGCGAATGGACTCGTCCGATAACGGTTAACCCGGAGCCAGCGGCGACGGCGTTTCTTGCCACAGCCCAGGGCTCGCCGTCGCCGTTGGCTCCCGGTTAAACGACCGCTCCGGCTCGGCCGCGCTGTGTACGTTTGGGCGGTATAACACCCTGGTGACATCACGTCTCCCTAGCAAGCGAACCAAGCTTCTCCCGTAGGAATTCCACGCTCGAGGGAACCTCATCCGCCGACAGCCCGTGCAGGATGAGCGGGCCTTCGTAGCCGATCTTCTTGAGCCAGCGCAGGTAATGATCGTAATCCAAGGCCCCCTTGCCCGCGGCGGCGTGGCCGGCCTCGCCGTCGCGTGTGCAGGTCCTTGGCATGCGCTAACACAATATCGGGGCCCAGGAACTGAAACGCCTTGTCAATGACCTCACGCATCTGCGGCAGCGACCCCGTTGGAAAGAGATTCGCCGGATCGATCACGACCTTGAGACGCGGCGATCGGAAGAAGTCGAGCAGCTTGCGGCCCTTCCGGGCGGAATCAACGACGTTGGCCAGCTCGGGCTCGAATGCCAGCGTGACGCCGGTCCCTTCGGTCTCCTCAAGTAAAAAATACACCGTCTCCCCGAGGTCCAGCCAGGCACGTTTCCTCGCATTTCCTGGTTTCCAGCGCCACATGTCAAACGGGTCGCGCGTTCCCGTGCAGAGCGTGATGACCGAGGTCCCGAGCCGGCCGCAAGCCTCGGCGAGATTCTTGAGCCGGTTCGAGTCAACCTCCCGCCGCGACGGGTCCGGATGGATCATATTATACGTACCCGAGATCGCCGCCATCGTCAGGCCTCGAGCTGCAAACGCAGCGGCGATGCGATCGCATAAGTCGAGATCGACCAAGTCGGGCAAGGTCGGCAGCCCGACGCATGACATGTTGAACTGAACGTGTGTCAGACCGTGAGCCGCGATGGCGTCGAGCGTCTCATCGAGTGTCGGCCGCCCAAATACCTTGGCGAAGACCCCCAGGTGCATCAAACCCCTCCGGTCACGTCATCAAGCCAGATGTAATCGCCGGTTTCGGTCGAGCGTGCGATCGCGACCATCGCCTGCATCGCGGCCAGGCCGTCATCGAGCGTGGCGCCGGCTTGAGGCGTTCCGTCGAGGATCGTGGCCGCGAATGCCTCGATCTGCCGCTTGTACGTGTGGGCATCCTCGCCGAGCACGCGATGAAACTGCCGGTCGTGTGCCCGGAAGCACTCGACATCGCTCGACTTGTGAAACCAGGGGAGATAGACCCGGCCGCTGGCGCTGCCATGCTCGCCCTGGATCTGGAACCCCTCCTGGAAATCGCCCCGCACGGGGATCTGAAGGTCGAGGTGGCCGAGCGATCCGTCGGCAAAATCGACCGCAATGAACCAGCAATATGCGCCGAAACCGCTCGACCAGCCGGGAACGCACACCGGCGATCGGGCCGCCCAGAAACCGGGCGGTGTCTACCAGGTGGCTGGAATGGGTGAGGATGTAATAGCGCCTGCGGTCGGCCTTGGGATCGCCCTCCGGGCGAAGCGATTTCTGGCTCGAAGCCGGGATCGGCTGGAGGTTGTCGGTCATCGTGTATCGATAAACCGAGTCGTGATACCACGCTTTGAGCGCGATCCGCTGGCCCATTTCCTCGATGATAAATTTGCGGGCAAAGGCGATGCCCGGGTCGAAGCGGCGATTGTTGCCGACTTGGACGACCAGGTTGCCCGCCGCGGCCCGGTCGCGGAGTGCGCGGCACGCCTCGACTGTGGTCCCGAGCGGTTTCTCGACCAGCACATGCTTGCCGGCCTCGAGTGCCTGCACCGACGCGGCGACGTGAAACTGGTCGGCGATTCCGATGATCACCGCCTCGACTTGTGGGTCGGCCAGCATGGCGGCGTAGTCGCGATAGGCAACCCTGGGTTGATGCACGGCCGCCATGCGCTCGCGCAGGTCGTCGGCCACGTCGCAGATGGCGTAAAGCTCTGCGTTTCGGGCCTTGCGGCAGCTTCGAGATGAGCAAACTGGGCGATCGGGCCGCAACCCAGGACGCCGATGCGCAGGCAGCGTTTGTCCTTGGCGATCATGTCGCACCCCGGTTAAGTCCCCGGGAGTTGCTTCGCATATCGGAGGGGCCCCGTGCTCTCCGCAGAATCATCACTTCACCATCCTAGGATAACGCTGCCGCCGCTCGCGCAAGGCGGACAGATTCTTCCGCTCTGCCACGCCGCGAGACCGCGACGTGTTCTGCTGGAGGCGTGCCCGCAAGCTCGCCGGAGCGATGGACCTCGATCGCCTGAAGCATCGCGTCCAGGCCGATCCTGGGGTCGGTCTTGCCGCTCTTGTCCTTGATCGAATTGATGGCCGAGCCGGCGAGGAAGAGGACGTTCTGGGCGATGCCCTTCGATTCGACGTCCTGGAGGTTGAGGATCAGGTTGCCCTGGTCGAGTGCGCCGGCGCGGGTGATCATCGTGGGCTTGATGCCGGGGATCGGCCGTGTCAGAGCGTCTTCCGAGGCGTGCCACTCGGCGCCATAGGGCCGGATGTAGGGCGGGCCGGGACGAACGGGCGCCGTCTGGCGGAAATCGATCCCGTCGAGTCGGGCCAGGAGGTCGATGACCTCGCGCCAGATGGAGCGCGTCTTGACGCCGATGCCGGCGTTGTGGCCGTAGATCGCCGGCGGATTGACCAGGTGCCTGGTCGCCTCGCGCACCATCCGCACCGTGCCGCCGGCGTAGGTCTCGCTGAACATCACTCCCGAGGCGCCGGCGTCGAGCACGGCCATGCACGATCTCGACGATCTGGTCGGGAGCGGCCGTGACGTGCGGGGAATAGACCAGTCCCAGCCCGCCGCGCTCGGCGCGCACCCGCTCGATCGCCGCGACGGCCCGTTTGGTGCGCTCGGCGACCGGCGAGTAATCGAGGTCGGGATAGAGGTCCTCGTCTTCCTTGATGAACATGAGCAGCGGGCTGCCCGCGACCTCCTCGACCAGCCGTTCGACGTCGTCGGGCGTGATGCCGGCGGTCGGCTTCAGGATCGTGCCGAAGGCCGGCTGGTCGAGTGCGAAGCCGGTCTTCTGGCGGATGCCGATCGGGCCGTACGCGGGGCCGGGAAAGCCGGCCAGGACGTCGTCGGGAATCTGGATCGCGATCAGCCGGGCGTCCTGCATCTCGTACATGTCGAAGATGACCGCGCCGGCGAGCGTGTGCAGCAGGTCGCACGAGGTGACGTGTCCGTCGGGGTGCCGCAGCATCTTGAGAGGAAACGCGACGTGGAGCAGCCCGATCCGGCCGGACGCGTCAAACGGATCGACGCCGGCCTGCCGCGCCGAGCATTGCTCGAGCAGCGAACCCTTGGGCGGGTTCTTGATGCCGCTGGTGGCGTGGTAGCTGATCTCCTCGACGGCCTTGGCGAGGGTCTGCGTGCGGAAGGCAAAGTAGTAGGTCGCGACGACGTGGTCGGGAACGCTCGGCGGCAGGCTCTGGGCCATCCGGTCGGCCACCACCTGGCGAAGCAGCACTTCGCGAGCGTCAAAATCGTCCCAGAGGCGTTCCAGGGTCGTGGGCGTGAGGGCTTTCATTTGGGCTGGAGGACTCTATTTCGGGGCCCTCTCGCTCCATTCTGTAGAAGGTGATACAAGGTCGGCTGCAGCGATCAGGGCGCCCATGCACGCGGCCAGAACGTGGCGCGGTATCGAAACATTTCGATTCCTCTCCCTAGTGGGCGGGCTCCTATTTTACACCGAGGCCCAGCGATGGGAACTAGCCCGCCGAATCGGCGGCGAAAACCCGTGCGGGACAGTGTGACAGGCGGCAGATCGCGCCGTCAGGGCTCGATCGACTCGCGGCTGGGCCGTTCGCGCAATGCTCCAGGTTCCGATTGACACATTCACCGGGCCAAGGTAAATTTCCACCCATGTTGAGATCTCGGGTGATTCCGAAAAAGCACGGCCCCGAGATCGAGTAACAAGGATGTTCGTCTAACTTCATATGCGTAAAGGATTACGGGCGGTCGGCTCCCACTCCTGTTGCGGGCCACTCCTCGAGATTCACCTCGCTTTTTGCTCGACGACGACCGAACCGGCCACTCGTAACGCCCCAGGTCCTTGTTCGTGAGCGTCTTGCTCGCCCGGCACGCCGCAGTGGCACGAATGCCGTGGAACGGAGCTCGCGATAGAGACCGATTCGCAACCAAGGCTCGTACGACGACACATTTTCGACGTGAACGGCCGAGAGGGCGTTCTCATGCAATGGATGCGCACTGCCGTCTACCAGGTGGGCCTCGCGTGGTTGTTGGTGTTCCTGGCGGTCTGCCACGCACAGGTCCGCGGTGATTTGATCCGGTCGAACCCGGCTCGTTCGTTCCCGGGCATCGCCGGCGACATCGTCGGTTCGCAGACGTATCGCTACGACCCGGACACCCAAACGGGGACGTTCGAGGTCGTGAATGCGCCCGCACTTAGTCACCCTCGGGCCGTCAGCCAAAGACATGTTCCGCATGCTGCCGGAGCTGGACGGGACACTTGACCCAGTCGCTCGCAGATGAAGCTCGACCGCAACGGCCGACTTGGTGCAGAGCCCGCTCAACAAGTTCGAGATTCGCGGCAAGGTCGTGATCGGCGATCAAACCTACCAGGGTTTGCTGCTGGAAGGGACGCCAACGGCATTCGGCGCGGGGGTCAACCGCGACTCGGAGGAAAGGAAGTCGGAAGTCTTCGACCTCGATATGACGATCACCGGAGGCAAGCTGGCTGAAGCCTTCGGCACCGAGGCCTACCTGCGCATCGTTCCCCAATCCAACAGCACGTTCAACGGCGAGTTCACCGCGGACTTCTCCAGCGAAATGCCGATGACGAACCTCCGGGCCAAGCAGAAGAGCGTGCCGGCCACCGTGCCCGAGCCGACTGTCCTGACTCACTCTGCTGACGTGCGGCGCGGGGCTGCTGATTTGCCGGCTGCGCAACCGCTTCACCCGCTCGAACGGCCGGACTGGCCAGCACTGATCTCGGCGGGAGAACCGTTGGCGCGTCTTCTTCACGCGGAAGATGGAGAAACGCCTCAATCCGCCTGCAGCGACGCCGACAGCTTGCCGAGCGCCTCGTTCTCGATCTGGCGGACGCGTTCGCGGGTCAGGCCCAGCGACTCGCCGATCTCTTTGAGCGTCTTGGGCGGCGCGTCGTTGAGCCCGAACCGCATCCGCAGGACGGTCGCCTCGCGCTTGTCCATCTCTTCGAGGCGGTCGCAGGACCAGGCGGAGGTTGTCGGCCTCGACCATCGCGACGTCGGGCGTGCGGGTACGCTCGTCCATGAGCATCTCGCCCAGGCTCCAGCCGTTCTCGGGCTGATCGGTCTGCGGCACGAGGTTGTAGACCTTGATCGCCTTCTTGACGATGGCCAGCTTCTTCTTGGGAAGCTTGAGGGCCTTGGCGATCTCCTCGATGCTGGGCGGCCGCCCAGCGCTTCCTGCAGGTCGGCGGCCATCCGCCGCCACTTGAACAGGAGCTCGACCATGTAGGCCGGGATCCGGATCGGCTTGGCCGTGTTGACCAGGGCGCGCTTGATCGACTGCTTGATCCAGTAGCTGGCGTAGGTGCTGAACCGGGTCCCGACCGCCGGATCGAAACCTTGAACGGCGCGCAGCAGGCCGAGGTTTCCCTCCTCGATCAGGTCCTGGAGCGACGAGCCCCTTGCCGATGTAGCCTCGCGCGATGTTGACGACCAGGCGGAGGTTGGCCCGGACCATCCGGTCGCGGGCCAGCTTATCGCCCACGGCGATCCGATGTGCGAGTTCCTTCTCCTCGTCGGCGGTCAACAGAGCCATCTCGTTGATTTCCCGGAGGTAGGTCTCCAGGGGGCTCTGGACCGTGTCACGGCGGTGTCGGCGAATACGGGCCATGAAGATCCTCGTTGAGTCGGTCGAAACAGGGTCCGCTCACGTCAAGGAGTTTCGCGGTTAAGAACTCTGGCCAGCAGCAACCGGTCTCCCGGTGGCGATCCTCCGCCGAAAGGGCAACGAGGCTCGAATGGGAACGTCCATACACTCCCACCCAAGCCGTTCGACTCCTCAACTCCCTTAGCCGCCCAGGGTTTGACAATATGGAGTATCGGACTACAACCTTGATAACTTAACCTGGACCTGGAAATCTAGGGCCTATCGGGAAATTACGAGAATTAGTGATAAGGGAAACTCCGCGGATCGTGGAGAGTGTTGGCGTCCGGGAGCGCTTGCGGCGCGTTTGGTGCTACGCGTGGAGCCGCTTTTTGAGATGCGGCGGATTGGCGGGATCTGCGGCGTGGAGAAAAAAGAACCGTCGCCCGGCAGTGGGAGCCGAGGCGACGGTTTTCGCAAGTCAGGATGCGACGATACTTTGCGGCGCAGCGTTACGGTGCGGGATTCTCGGCGGGGTTCTCGTCGCCGGTGGGGGGTGTTGCTCCCATGCTGAAGATGGGGCCGCCCCCTCCCAGGCCGCCCTTGAGCTCCTTGGTATCTCTATCTTTATCCTTGGGGTCGGCCGATTCGGCGGCGCCTTCCTCTCGCTCGGAGTCAGGCCGGTTCCAGGTGGCTTTCTTGCGCGAAAGACCGATCTTGCGCTCGCCGCGATCGACGCGGAGGATTTTGACTTCGATCTCGTCGCCGACCTTGACGACCTCCTCGGGGCTGTCAACCTTGTGATCGGCGAGTTCCGAGATGTGCAAGAGGCCCTCCAATCCCGGCTCGAGCTCGACGAAAACGCCGAAATTGGTCAGCTTGGTGACCTTGCCCTTGACCAGGTCGCCAGGCTCGTAGCGGCTGGGGATGTCGGTCTCCCAGGGATCGTCCTTGAGCTGCTTGAGCCCCAGGGCGATGCGCTTGCGGTCCTGGTCAACGTTGAGCACCTGGCAGGTGATGCGCTGGCCTTTTTCCAGGATTTCGTTGGGATGGCCGATCTTCCGGGTCCAGCTCATGTCGGAAATATGGAGCAGGCCGTCAATCCCTTCCTCGATTTCGATGAAGGCGCCGTAGTTGGTGAGGTTGCGCACGGTTCCCGCAACCATGGTGCCCGGCGGGTATTTGCCCGCGACCTGATCCCAGGGATTCACCTGGGTCTGTTTCATGCCGAGTGAGATTTCTTGCTTGTCGCGGTTGATCCCCAGGACGACGACTTCGATCCGATCGCCGATATTGACCAGCTCGCTGGGGTGGTTGATGCGCTTGGTCCAGCTCATCTCGGAAATATGGACCAGTCCTTCGATTCCCTCCTCGAGCTTCACGAAGGCGCCGTAGCTCATCACGTTGACGACGTCGCCGGTGACGCGGGTGCCGACCGGGTATTTCCCCTGGACGTTTTCCCACGGGCTCGGCGACTTTTGCTTCAGTCCCAGCGCGATTTTCTCGCGCTCCTTGTCGAACGTGCAGGACCATCACCTCGATTTCGTCGTCGATCTTGAGCATATCGCTGGGGTGGTTGATTCGCCCCCAGCTCATGTCGGTGATGTGCAAGAGCCCGTCGATGCCGCCCAAGTCGACGAACGCGCCGAAGTCGGCGATGTTCTTGACGGTCCCCTTGCGGACCTGGCCGACGGCGATCTCTTCGAGCAGTTTCTTCTTCTTCTCTTCGCGCTGGATCTCGATGAGCTTCCGCCGGCTCACGACGATGTTGCGCCGGCTTTCGTCGATCTTGAGGATCATGCATTCGATGTCCTGATCGATGTAGTCGGCGATGTCGGAGGGGCGGCGGATATCGACCTGGCTGGCAGGCAGGAAGACGTTCACCCCGATATCGACCAGGAGCCCGCCCTTGATCTTGCGGGTGACACGGCCCTTGACGACGTCTCCTTCGTGGTAGCGGGAGATCACCATCTCCCAGGCGCGCATGCGGTGGGCTTTCTTGCGGGAGAGCACGATCTCGCCCGTCTCGTCCTCCATGCCTTCGAGCAGAACCTCGACGTCTGCCCCGCCACGGGCGCTGGCTCGTCCTCCCATTCATTCAAGGGGACCAGCCCCTCGGACTTGTAACCGACGTCGACGACCACCTGGTCGCCCACGACTTCGACGACCTTGCCCGAGACGATGCGACCGATCTCGAAACTTTGCCCGGCGCCGAGGAAGTGATCAAGAGTGTTCGTGCCGTCCTCATCGACCACCATGGCCGTGAGCTCGTCTTCACTGACATCAAATTCACGAAGAAGGTTGCGATCTACCATGTGGGAGTTTTCGTTTTCTTGTCCGCCCCGCGATCGAGCCGAAAGCAGACGGCCGCCCGCCCCATCGACCGGTCGCCGCACGACGAACCGCCGCGCCTGCTCCCGATCGTCGTCCGACACGAGTCAAACTTGGGGCAACTGGTCGGCACAGACCCTGGATTGAAAGCGATCACCCCTCCACGCAAGGGGCGAATTCCACCAGTTTCCTATTATAGAAGTGTCGCCGCGAAACACAATCGACTCTGGAGATTCCGTTGAATCTACTGGCTGGCGACCCGACTTGACCATTTCGTGACGTCGGGATAACTTCCCGGTGCGCTCAGGGCGACTCGGTCACATCACGCCCAGCGCGACGGCTACGGGTGATTTCCCGAGCGCGTCTGACGGCCAGATCCGCTTCGCGAAAGCGGAATCACTCGATTCTGAACGTGAGGCCCCGCGTGCGAGTGCGATCGATCGCGTGCCAGTTCGTTCTCTGGACGGCCGCTGGTTCGTGCGGATGTGCGACCACTGCGACCTCGACTCCGACCCCAAAGGCGCCAACCGTCGATTCGGAATCGGTGCTCGAACCGACGTTCACCACGGGCCGGGCGGTCCAGGAATTCCCGGTGCTCGCCGGGGCTGCCGCCAACGCGGTTGTCGAAGCGATGGATGACCTTAACATGACGTCGGTCAAACGCGACCGCGACGGAGCAGTCTACAAGATTGATGCTCGATCGGCTGACAATCGCTCCGTGACGGTCACAATCCGGCCTCGGCAGAATGCGGCGCGAGTTTGTTGCCGGATCGGCTGGCTCGGGGACGAACCCCTCTCCCGAACCCTTCTGGAACGCGTCGGCGTCCGCCTGGGAACTCTGCCGCCCGCCGCGATCCCCGAAAATCCGCCAAGTGCGGCGCCCAGCAATCCCCTCTTCTCACTCGGCGGCCAACCCGACACCGACTATCTGCGTGATCTCTCCGAAGCCCCCTATCGCGATCGCGTCATCCCCTAAGCCACACCTAACCCGGGTTCGATGCCACCGTCTCCAATTCGCCTAATTTGGCCTGCCGCGGCCCACGCCTGATCCGTGCATCCTGCCGGATCCGGTCGCGGACCGTGAGGCCAAGAAAATGAGGATGACGATCTCGGTTATCCCTCGATCGATCCTCGCTATAAAGGCCGAACCGAGCGCACGCATCCCTGCAGCCCGGAATCAGACCTCGACTTTTTTTGGGAAAGACGAATGATCACGACGAGCGCGTGATCGGGACCAAGGCAAGGAGGGGAAGCAGCCAACTAGAAGCCACCGCTCAGAAAAACGGATGCGAGCGGGGCGAGAGCGCTCGCTGTGACGCGGCGCTCTGGAATCAGGAATATCCTACGAACATCAGTCTCAAATCGCTGGACACGATACGCTGATCATCCGCCTGCGTCAACCCTCTCCTCCCGATTTTTTTCGAATCTTTTCCAGGATTTCATCCGCGCCAATATCAGGCTTCGTGAGACTCGGTGGAACGAATCGCCTCGCGATCAACGCAGGAGTCGCCCACGCCAATCCCCGAGTCTGACAGGTCAAACCGTCAGCCGATTGCGTTGTCACACCGAGCATGTCAAACTCGTGGTCATGATTCATTCCTTCGCCACGTCCCCCGTTGACCGTCGGTGGGCGCGAAACGGACCTCGGCAATTGGCCATAAAATGCCCGGTGTTTTATCCATCTTTATTCATATATCGGCTTGGAACGGTCGCCACGAAATTGAACGGGTAAAACCAGTGTGAAGAGGGGCGTGAATTGGTGGCAATGATGACTGACAAGATCGGCGAGCGGCCGGCGGTTGGCACACGGATCGGCTTTGATCGTTACACGATCGAGCACCGCGGGCTCAAGCCCCGTGCACTGGTGGAGTTCGCTCAAACACATTCTTTCGACGGCGTGCAGTTTCTCGAGCCGGCCACGATCGACCCGCAGCTCGATCCGGCCGGCCTGGCTGCTTTTCGCCAGCAAGTCAACGCGATGGGTCTCTATCTGGAAGTCGGGTTGCCCTCGCCCAACCCGTTCCGTCGCGCACGGGACCTGGGTCGCGATGTCGCAGCGGCCGAGTGGGCCAGGGAGCTCAAGCGGCACGTCGAGGGAGTGGCGGCGCTCGGCTGCCGTCACGCCCGCGCCTACGTCGGAGATCGCCACGATCGGTTCCGCAGCGACGTGCCCTGGCCGGCTCAGATCGACGCGACGATCGAGGTCATCCGCCTCCTATCGCCGCAGCTTGCCGACCTGAGCATCAAGGTCGCGATCGAGACCCACGCCGACCTGACCGCGCAGGAATTGACCGCCATGCTGGATCGACTCGGCCGCGATGTCGCCGCGGTCACGCTGGATACGGGCAATCTGGTCATGCGGCTTGACGACCCGGTCGCGGCGGCCGAGCTCCTGGCGCCATCCGTCGTCGCCACTCACATCAAGGACGCCGTCCTGGCATTCACACCGCGCGGCCTTTGCTGGCAGGCGCGACCTGTCGGGTCCGGAATCATACCCCTTCCCGACATCTTGTCGGCCGTGATCCAGGCAAACCCATCGATCGCCCTGTCGATCGAGCTGCATCCCCGGACTTACGATCTGCCGATATTCGACCGCAAGTGGCTGGCATTTTTTCCGGGCCTCTTGCCCGAGTCGCTCGCGGAGGTGGTCCGCCTGGCTGTGCAGTGCGAACGCCGGTACGCCGACGGCACCCTGCCACGACCGGAAGTCGTCGAGGCCATCCCCTGGGCCAGCCGCGACCTGGATTGGCTGGCAAGCTCCCTCGGTTATTTACGGTCGGTCGTGCCGACTCTCGCTGGGATCTGAATCTCCTGGGCATCGGCCGCCACCGCGGCTTTACCACGTTCCGCGACCGGGGCGTCCCACCAGGACGGCCCGGTGACTTGATTCACGGAGAGCGAATGCCGGTATGGGCCCAGATCAAGTCCCCAGGCGGCGGATCGCGTCCCTCGATCAATTCCGCGGCTACACCGTGGTGGGAATGCTTCTGGTCAATTTCATCGGCGGCTTCCAGGTGATGCCGGCGATCCTCAAGCACCACAATACCTACTGCAGCTACGCCGACACCATCATGCCGCAGTTCTTCTTCGCGGTCGGGTTCGCCTATCGCCTCACCTTTCTGCGCCGGCTGGGAGAGGCCGGCGTCTGGGCGGCGACTCGCGCGGTCCTGAAGCGCAATCTCGGACTCTTTCTCCTCGGTTTCGTGCTCTACCATCTCGATGGAAGCGTCAAGTCATGGCAGCAGCTCCAGGTGCTCGGCTGGCAGGGCTTCTTGGCGCAGGCCTTTCGCCGCGAGCTGTTCCAGACGCTGGTCCACATCGCCATCGCATCGATCTGGGTGCTGCCGGTCATCGGGGCGGCCGTGGCGCCTCGTATCGTCTTTCTGGCGGCTTCGGCAGCCCTGCATCTTGCGCTTTCGTCGTGGTTCTATTTTGACTGGGCGTGGAAGACGCCGGTCATCGACGGCGGTCAACTGGGCTTCCTCACCTGGACCATCCCCATCCTGGTCGGCTCGCTGGCCCATGACTCGATCTTCCATCCGGACGCGAACGCGGCGGCCAATCCCGCGCCGAGGTTGCTTGCCTGGTCGGGTTTCCTCATGATGCTGGGCTACGCGGTCTCCTGCCTGAGCGGCCAGGCGGCTGCGCCGCCGTTTGTGCCCCCCTCATCCAGCCAGGCAGTCAACCTCTGGACGATGAGCCAGCGCACCGGTTCGGTCTCTTACCTCACCTTCGCCACGGGTTTCTCCCTGGCAGTCTTTGCCGTATGCGTGATTCTCTGCGATCAATGGGGCGCGCAGGCCGGCGTGTTCCGGGTATTCGGACGCAACGCACTGGCGGCCTACATCATCCATCCGCTGGTCTCCTCGGCGGTGAAACCATACCTGCCGAACGACGCGCCGCTCTGGTACGTCACGGCGGGCCTGGCCCTCTATCTCGGGATCTGCACGCTCTTTAACGATTATCTCGAGAAGCAACAGATCTTCTTACGACTCTAAAGTGCGCGGAACCCGGCCCCGTGAGGTTGCGGGAAGACCGACGCTCGTCGCTGGTCCGGTCTCAACCAGAGCTCAAGAAACCAGTCAGCGAAGCCGGAACGAGCTCGCTGGCAAGAGGGTGAGGCATGTCACTTTTCGACTATCTTCTCGGCAGGCGCCTGGCAACCTACGAGGAGGGCGAACAACGAGTCGGCGTGATCGCCGGCATCCCGATGCTCGGCCTCGACGCCCTGGGATCGGCGGCCTACGGGCCGGAGGCCGCGCTGACGTTATTGATCCCCTTCGGCGCGGCCGGCATCGGCTACATCGGGCCGATCAGCACGCTGATCATCTCGCTGCTCGCGGTCGTGTATTTCTCCTACCGACAGACCATCGCCGCCTACCCGCACGGGGGCGGCTCGTACACGGTCGCCAAGGATAACCTGGGAACCACCGCCGGTCTTTTTGCGGCCGCGGCCCTGATGCTCGACTACGTCTTGGTTGTGGCGGTCGGAATCTCGGCCGGGGTCGGGGCCCTGGTATCGGCGCTCTCCTTTCTTCAGCCGCACACGCTGTCGCTCTGCCTGCTGATCCTGGCGTTCATCACGCTCGTCAACCTGCGGGGGACTCGCGAATCGGGCCTGGCATTCGTCGCGCCAACGTACCTGTTCATCGTCTCGCTGCTCGGCGTGATTGCCATCGGCGTCGTGAAGGCAGTCGTTGCGGGCGGACGACCGGCGCCCGTGGTTGCGCCTCCCAGTCCGCCCCCTGCCGCGATGGCCGCAAGTCTCTGGCTCCTGATGCGGTCATTTGCCAGCGGCTGCACCGCCATGACCGGCGTCGAGGCCGTCAGCAACGGCGTGGGCGCCTTTCGCGAGCCCGCAGTGACCTACGCGCGGCGCACCCTCACGGCGATCATCGGCCTTCTGGCCGTCATGCTGGCGGGGATCGCGTACCTTTGCCAAGCCTATGGGATCGGCGCGACCGAACCTGGCCAGACCGGTTATGAAAGCATTCTCTCACAGCTCGTCGCCGCGGTCGTCGGCCGTGGCGTGTTCTACTACATCACGATCGGCTCGGTCCTGTCGGTCCTGGCCCTCTCGGCCAACACCGGCTTTGCCGACTTTCCGCGCCTCTGCCGCATCATCGCCCAGGACGGGTTCTTACCCAGCAGTTTCGCTCACCGGGGCCGCCGGCTCGTGTACTCGCAGGGCATTATCCTGCTGGCCGTGCTCTCCGCCGGGCTTCTGATCGGCTTCGGTGGGATCACCGACCGCCTGATCCCGCTCTTTGCCGTCGGCGCGTTCCTGGCATTCACGCTCTCGCAAGCGGGGATGGTCGGGCACTGGCGGCGCGAGGGCGGTACTTTCGCGAGAAAGTCGATGGTTATCAACGCAGCGGGCGCGGCTTGCACGGGAGTGACTCTCGTCATTGTCCTGATCTCCAAATTCGCCGAGGGCGCCTGGGTCATGATCTTGCTCGTTCCGGCGCTCCTGGCCCTCTTCCACGCCGTGCACGCACATTACGTCGCCGTCGGCCGCGAGGTAGCCAGCGATCAGCCGCTCGACGCCCAGAACCTGGAGCCGCCCGTCGTGCTGCTCCCGATTCGCGGCTGGAGCGCAATCACGCGGAAGGCACTCCGGCTCGCCGTCCAGCTTTCGCCCGAGATCTACGCGCTGCACATCGCCGCCGATGAGAAGGCCATGGTCGCGCTCGAGGACGGCTGGGAACGGCTCGTCCGCCAGCCCGCCAAGGAAGCCAGCTTGCCGCCGCCGAAACTCATTGTGATCTACTCGCCCTTCCGCCAGATCTACTCGCCGCTGAAGCAAGTCGTGGCTGACTTGCAGCGCGCCCATCCCCGGCGCGACATCGCCGTGATCATTCCCGAGCTCGTCGGTACCCGCTGGTATCACTACGTGCTGCACAACCAGACGGGCACCGTGATCCTGGCTTACCTTCGCTTGAGCGGCCTGCGCCGAGTGATCGTGATCAACGTGCCGTGGTACCTTTCGAACGCATGACTCTAAGACCGGCCTCTGGATTTGGGCAGCGGCAATCCCATCGCGTTCATGAGCGTTTGGAGGTCTTCCCAGGCTTGCTTCTTGAAGGAGGGAGACCGGAGCAGATAGGCCGGGTGGTACGTGACGATCGTGCGGATGCCTCGATAGCTGTGCCACCTGCCGCGGAGCCGGCCGAGCAACTGGGTCGTTTCCAGCAGCGTCTGAGCGGCCACCAGGCCGAGCATGCAGATAAACTCGGGCCGAATGATAGCGATCTGCTGCTCGAGGTAGCCCACGCAATTGATGCACTCTTCGGGACTCGGGGTCCGATTCTCGGGCGGGCGGCACTTCAAGATATTGGCGATGTACACCTGGCCGCGCGACAGGCCCATGCCCTTGGTGATCATGTCGGTGAGCAACTGGCCGGCACGTCCCACGAACGGCTCCCCCTGCCGGTCTTCTTCGCCTCCCGGCGCCTCGCCGATGAACATCAAACGGGCCTCGTGCGTACCGACCCCAAAGACCGTCTGGGTGCGCGTCTCGGCCAGTTCGGTGCACCGGCGGCAGACGGCCACCTCCGCGGCCAAGGTCGCGAGCATGGCCGGCCGGTCGCTGGCCGGTACTGGCGGGATGTCAAAGTCCGATGCGCCAAACAACGAGCCGGCGGCGGCAAGCGGCAGCGTGACGGGCGAATTGACCGGCGGAGCAACCGGGGCCAGCGGCAGCAAAAGCGGCGCCTTTGCAGGATGCGGGCCAGCCGCGGCCGGAGGCGCAGTGGAAGCGCCCGGAGGCGCAGGCGAAGCACCCGGCGGCTGGGCGTGTGTGCCGAGCTCTCCGGGTGAGCCGGGACGGGAAGCGAAGGCCGGACCCGGCGCGGCCGGACCGGCGACTGCCTGTCCCAGTGCCGGACGGGCAACCACCGGCGTCGAACCGGCCGGCATGACGCCGACGCGAAGCGGCGTTTCGCGCGACGCCCTCGCGGGCCGGACCGGACCAACCGGCGGCAGGTCGCGGCCGCGATCATTGGGAACCCATTCGACGCCCGCTCGCCGCAGCGACTCGAGATGATGGCGCAGCGAGCGCACGAGCGCGAGGCGTTCCGTCTCGAAATCTGCTTCATCCGGCACGTTTGTGAGCCCGCGGTTGGCGCTGGAGATCGATCATGGCTGCGGAACGCGTCGCGACGGCTTGGGATCGGGATTGAACGAGCGGCTTACCCAGGTGCGCCACGACTCGACGTCGTAGCCAAAATCTTGCAACGTCAGTTTCTCCAGGGCGCTCAAGACTTCGGCGTTTCGATACTGGAAAGTCGCCACGTGCACGTCAGGCGTGGCGGCAATCTGTCCGCCCACATTGAAGCCGACGCCCGGCGGCCAGTCGTACCAGGGAGCGGAGTAAACGCCGCGGGCGACGACTCCGGGCGCGATCACGGGCGGGGTCATGACAGCCATGCTGCTCTGGTTGACCGCGATCGGAGTGAGCGGACCGTCCGGCCCGGCGATTGCACTGATTGGGCCCTGGTTGACGGCGCTCTGCGTCGCGATCACCATGCGCTCCTCCGTCGTGACCAGCACGGCGATCAGCCTCGGGACGGCTTCCTGGGCGTGCAGATTTCCGAGGGCCCAGGCCGCCCGGTTGATCACCCTGATGTTCGAGGAAGAAAGCGCTCGGATCAACAGGCGGACGACGGCAGGATCGTCGCGATTCTGGACTTTTTCGTAGACGGCGGCCCGCACATCAGCCTGATTCTCCGCCAGCAGTTGATTGACGAGCGCGCCTGTCGCCAGGGGGCCGGGGATCATCGCCAGCACATGGGCCAGCAGGATCCGCTCTTGCGGGTCGTCGTTGGCGAGCACGCGGACCAGCGCCTTGACCGCGTCGGGGTCGCGAATCGCCATGAGCTGCGTTTCGGCCTCGCGCTGGCGATCCGGCTTTCCCCTGAGCAGGGCCTCGCGCAGCAGCCTGATCTGTCGCACCCAGTTGCCTTGCGCCGCGGTCAATTGATCTTCGTGATCCCGCTTCGTTTTTTCGTCGGCGGAGATCCATCGCCCCTTGTACTTGACCAGTCCCTGCACCGCGCTCAACTCGTCGCGAGTCAACCAGTAGCCACGGTGCAAGACGTGCCCGAGTTTTTTATGCGCCGGCTCGAACGACTTATCGAAAGCGATCGCACTCTCGTAGTGGGCGCGGGCCAGGTCGCCAAGCTTGTTCTGGGCGCACCAAACACCCAGATCATACTGGGCCTGGGCGGTCTGACCGGCCTTTTCACGCTTGATCACGTAAGCGTCGAGCGGGCCCGGCTTGGGTACGATCTCGACAATCTTCTTCTTCTCAAGCGAGAGGGGGTTACGCCCCTGCAAGAGCCACACGGAGACGCGGTCCTGGTGCAGCGGGTCCGGCACGACCTTGCCCTCGACCTGCCCACCCCCGCGCAGCATGATCGTATCGGCCCGCACGCCGGCCGACCAGAATGGCGAAGTTGCCGACACCAGAGCCAGCAAAGCCAGAGAAGGCGCGCCCGCCCGCAAAATGCCGCGCCGGCGTGAGTTGGCTATGAGCATGACGATTCCCCCCGGTGGTGTATGAAAGCGGTGAGGATTTTTGTATCTTAGTGCGTCCTGGCCCCTCGGGGCAATTGCCCGCTCCGCTTCTCCTGCATTTGGCAAACTGGGATAAATTCAGCGACATTCTATTCTGGGGCAGCTCCAAGGTGAGCGAATCTGTCGTTGAACATCGGGCGAGCAGCCCGGCGACGTTGAATGTGGCCGTGATCACAGTGTCGGACACACGGACGCCCGCAACGGACAAATCGGGCGATTTGCTCGTGACTCTGGCCGAAGGGGCGGGCCACCGCGTGGTGGATCGGGCCATCGTTCCCGACGGCCCGCACCAACTGAAGCCCTTGCTCGAGGCGCTCAGTCTTCGCGCGGACATGCATGCAGTCCTCGTGACCGGAGGAACCGGCATCAGCCCGCGAGACCAAACGTATGAGACCGTCGTTCCGCTCTTGACCAAAAGCCTGTCAGGATTCGGCGAGCTCTTTCGCATGCTCAGCTATTCCGAAATTGGGCCCGCGTGTCTGCTCTCCCGGGCCGTCGGCGGACTGATCGGCCAGACGGTCGTACTGGTCATGCCCGGCTCGCGCGCGGCCGTCGAGCTGGCCATGAACAAGATCATTCTCCCTGAGTTGCCGCACCTGGTCCGCGAGGCTCGCAAGTCGTGAGTCTTTGGACATAAAGCGCGATCGCGACGGCCGCCGCCGCATTCAGCGATTCGACGCCGGGCTCGATGGCGATCCGCCGCCGTTCTCCCTGGCGCAGATGCGCCGGCAGACCCGGGCCTTCGGCTCCGACGACCAGGCCGAAACGCGCGGGAAACGGGGCCTCGGTCAGCTCGGGCCCGGTCGTGTCGAGGGCAATCAAGGGGGCGTTCGCAACGCGCAGGTCGTTCAGGGAAGGCCCATGCCGGAGCTCGACCTGGAACAAAGCCGGTCCGGCAGCCCGGCTGCTGCGCGGATGGAACGGATGCGCCGCCTCGCGCAGGAGGACCACCCGCTTCACGCCGAACGCCGCCGCCGACCGGATGACGGCGCCAACATTTTCCGGGTCCTGAAATGGGACGAAAAGGGTGCAGCCATCGGACCATGGGTCCCGGTCGGACCACTGGCGAATCTCCGGGACTTTCACCAGGAGCAAGGGAGCGTGTGTTCCGGCGACGTCAAGCTGGCGGAAGAGGCCGGCATTCAAGCGGAGCCAGGGAACGGATCCGGCGGCTGGCGGAGGGCCGTCGGAAGTGCTCAGCCAGGCCAGGACGTGGTCCGAGAATCGAGCGAGCACCTCGGCGCAGATGCGCGTCCCCGAGAGGAGCGCCTCGCCGTGCTTCTTGATCCCCTGCCCGCCCAGCAGGTCAAGACAGCGCTGAAATGTCGCGTTGGACTCGCTGGTGATCTCGCGAACCGGCCCCGCGAAGCCCGTGGTTCTGGTCGCGCGGGCCGGCCGCGACGCAGCGCGACCGCCCGGCTCGCCCTCCAATCGCTCGAAGACCACGAGCCGGCGGTGGTGGGTCGTGCCGGCGATCGTGTAGGCGTGAACAGCGGCGAGTCGAAAGAGATCGGCGTGCGCGGTCTTCGCCTCCTCAATTTCGTCGTCGCACTGCGGCCCTTTCATGAAGATCATCCGGCCGCCCGCGGCCAGACATGACGCCACGCGATCGAGTGTCGCCGGGATCGGGCCGACGGCCCGGCTGATCACTCCGGCCGCCTGACCCGGGTAATCCGGTCCCAGCTTGTGGGCGTAGATTTCGACCCCCTTCAAACCGAGCGTTGTGCAGACCCGGCGGAGAAACTCGGCGCAGGCGCCGCGCGGCTCGGCCAGGACCATCTGCACCGCGGGCCGGGCGATTTTCAGCGGGATGCCCGGCAATCCCGGTCCGGAACCCATATCGACGAGCGGTGAGGCGAGCTCGATGTAGGTCATCACCAGCAAACTGTCGAACGTAGTGCTTCAGCACCATGTTCTCGAAGTTGTGGATTCGCGTCAGGTTGAGCTCAGGATTAGCCTGGCGGAGCATCTGGTGGTAGCGCCAGAGCCGGTCGAGCTGATCGCTGTCGAGGACGACGCCGCAACGATTCAGAATCGTTGCGAGCAACGCACGGCCGGGCGATTGAACAGCTCTGTCCGTCGGGGCAGGCGATCGCGATGCTCGCGATCGAGCGGGCAAGCGCCGCCGGTCCGGAGAAATATCAGCCATCGTTCAAGTCTTTTTCTTGCCATTTCTGAGCTGGGCTTCCAGCTCGCGGATTCGCGCTTCGGCGGTGCCGAGGGCCTTCGCCCTGGCCGCGGCCTGGCGATTCGCGGCCTGCACCTCACGCTTCGCAGCCTGCGCCTCACGTTTCGCAGCCTGCGCCTCACGTTTCGCCGCCTGCGCCTCACGTTTCGCCTGTTGAGCCTGCTCTCGGTCGGCAGCGCGGGCCTGCACCACAGCCGTGTAGTCGCCCAGTTCCTCGCCCGTCTCCGCATCGTAACACGCCACTCGTTCGTAACCCCCCAAGGGATCGCGCGTTACCCCCACGTACAGGTTCAACGGTTGCAGGTGAATCCTGCCTTTTGCGTCCGGCGCGATCCGCCGAAATCCGCGCGCAGTATAGCGGTAACCGATCAATTCCAGGTGGCGTTCGTCGCCGCGCTCAATTGCGTCGACGATCAGATACACCGGCACCTTGGCTTGATAATAGAATTTGAACTTGTCGCGCACATCATTCTGCCGCGTGTCCGGCGATGTCACCTCGACCACCAGCACCGGGCGCGCCCCCTCGGCCGCCACGTCAAACGTGGCCCAATCGCGATGACGTCTTACGCCGCGAAATACCGCGAGGTCCGGGCCCAGCGGCTGGACTTCCGGCAGGTTCCAATCCACGCGGCAATCGGAAAGCACCGCCGCGGTCTGATCGCCGGCCACCTGCGCCTTGCACACGTCCTTGAGGTAACCGACGTCGTCGTCGTGGGCACTGGTCTGCACGATGAAATCCCCCGTCTTGGGAAACAACACGTCCTTCAGTGTCAAGGGGACCGTTTCGAAGGTCACGCTCCCGTCAGCAGCGACGACGCGGACGTACCGCCACCCGTAACGGAACCGGTCGGTTGAAGCTGTCGGGTAATTCGGCGCGGTACTCACGAGATCACCTCGCCTCGGCATCGTTGTGGGTTGGACCACCCATGATCATAGCATAAGGGCCGTCGAAAGAATGCCCAGCGCCGGGTTTCCGACCGCCGGTCAACTCCAGAGCTCGACGCGGCGGAGGACCTCGAGCGATTGGTCCAGCGGCGCCCTTGAATCCTGGCCCGAGTCGATCACATGGGCAAGTCGTTCGGTCCGCGGAGCCAATGGCTCCCAGCGCCGGGCGGCCTCGAGATAAATCGCCCAGTCCGCGTCGGAGGCATCATCCCGGCGGCGGTCGAGCCGGTCCTTGACCAGCGCGGGATCAGCCTGACAGATCAGCAATAGCCCGGGCACGCCCCATCGATGGGCCGCGTCGAGAGCCAAAGCGCGCTCGACTTCGTCGCGAAATGTGGCGTCAATCAGGGCCCGCTTGCCTGCACGCAGCTCGGCGGCCGCTCTGCGAACACATTCGCGATAGGTACGCTCGGTCCACTCGGCCGAGTAGATCGCGGCCCCGTAGCTTGCGGCGGCCGGATCGCGGCCGCTGGCGCCGGCAAGTTCCTTGCGCACCAGATCGGAGCGAATCACCACGAAGCCGGCACGATTTGCCAGCGCCTGAGCCAGAGTCGACTTGCCCGTGCCCGGCAGACCGCCCAGTAGCACCAGGCACGGTCGGTTGCGAGGCTCTTCCAGCGAGCCCAGCGCCACGAGCCAGTGGGCCGACGCGGCGGCTTGCGCGACCGATCGCTCGACCTCCCCGACCTCGGGCTCGCGAGCCTTCATACCGTCGACCTTCGCCCGCACCGCCGCTCGGTAGGCAAGGTAGAACGGGACCAGAACCCGACCCTGGGCGTCACCCGAGGCTTCGAAGTACGCATCGCGGAAGCACGCCGCCAGGTCCCGGCGCCGCGCCGGATCAGATCCATCGTCAAGAAGGCCATGTCGGCGACCGGATCGGCCGCCCGGAACCGAGGATTGAATTCGATGCAGTCGATGATCACCATGTCGCCGGGCGGCTCGCGCTGGGGAAACAGATACACGTGATCCAGCCGCAGGTCGCCATGCGTGTCGCAGGTGACGTGGCGAGACGCCCGTTCATCAATCGTGGGACGCAAGCGGACGAGCGCTTCCTCGGTCAAGGTGCGCAACCGCTCGAAGACACTCGAGCTCACTGTCGTGCCGATCTGAGCTGCCGACTGTTCGAAGTTTTCCCGCGCATTCCGCGCGACGACCTCAAAACAGCCGTATTCCGCAATGTCACCGTCGCGATCGGCCCGCCGGTGAAAGTCGGCGATCCGCCGGGCAAGCTCCTCAATTGTCGTTCGGTCAACGCGGTCGTCGTCGACGGCCGATCTGAGCGTCGCCGTTTCGGGGAGGCGCTGCATCTTCACGGCCCACTCGATCGCGGGCCCCGTACCTTCCACTCGCACACGCGGGCCGTCCAGAGCGATGGGCGCGACGCCCAGATACACTTCAGGCGCCAGCCTGCGATTGAGCCGGACTTCCTCGTCGCACCAGTGCCGCCGCTTCGCCAGCGTGCTGTAATCGACGAAACCAAAATCCACCGGTTTCTTGATCTTGTAGGCAAACGTCCCGGCCAGGAATACGACCGAGATGTGAGTTTGATGGACTTCCACGTCGCCATCAGGCGCGGGATACGCTCGTGGTTCTGACAGCTCTTGGATCAGGGTTGCCAGGTTCATGCGAGACTTTGTCCCTTTTCCATTGTCCGTTGTTCATCTGGCTCTGCGGGAACCCCACATCGTTCGCCTCCTGATGGCGGCGTGACTCGATTTGCCTGAACCATTTTCGCCCTCTTCCGGGGTAGGCGTAAAGCAGTAAAGCAGTCAAGGTCCTCAGACACCCACTTTCTGGAAGAGCGGTACGCGCTCCGCGCCGGCATCGAGTCAACCAACATTCTGTCGGAAGCGTCACAAAAGCCTGGTGGAACACAAACCTACCAGCCAGGTCGCCCAGGAGACCTATCACAGTCCAGAGGCAGTTGAACACTATGTTCACTGCGTCCGGCGAATCCAACTGTGTCGCGATCGTGGAATGACCAAGGAGGACATCGCTCAGGCCACAGGCCATTCGTTGGCCTTGGTCCAAGAGCACCTGGACCTCATGACGGAATTCGGTCTGCAATCGCCCCCTAACCCTCCAAAGAAGGGTGGTGAACACACAAGATGCACCTAAAGGCGAAATGAACGTATACTCCGTGCCAGGTGGCACTATCTCCGATTGACGGATTGTTGGGCGCGGGTCTCCTGACCCCGCCCTCCGCCAGACCGAAGGTCGCCACATGTCCTGCCCGTCAATCGAACATTGACACGCGACTACTACCTCCGACGCAAGGCGGAGGTCGAGGACTCACGTGGTCAATGGTGGTGTCTCCTGGTGGAATGGCACAAACATCGCCGTTTTCGGCGGGGGTTCCCAACCCCCTCGCCGCCCGCGACGCGATCGATAAGCGATTCTCGATGAGAAAAAATGAGACAATCTGAGACGTTTTGGAAGGGTCCCCGTTCCATCTCGCAAGGTTCGCCAACGAAATCCCTCGGAGATCGGCGGCGGCGTGGGTGCTCGTCATAAGTTGCTTGTCCATTGGTTCTTGTGTCGTCAAATTCGGCCGATTCCAGCACCCTTCGAGCCCCGCGAATCGGGCTGATGAATCACCTCGGCGCGACTCATCATCGATCGGGATGTCTCACGTTCCCGCGCCGCAGACATGTGTTCCAGCGGAGGCGGTCAGGAGGACGAGATTGCACAGACCACGAAACAAATGGCCGGACCCGCCTATCATGCTGCAAAGACGTCACTTACCGCCGCGAACAGCTCACGAAGCGCAACAAAGCTGGAGGGAACTCGTTTGCTCCAGTTCAGATGATTCTCGACATGCCTGGCTGCGCCACCCCGCTTGTCAAGTCGCGAACGAGCGCGGGAATCTGCCATAACTTGAATCGGATCTTGTGCTTACACGATGCTCATGGATTCAACGAAATTGGCTTCGTTCGGTGCATATTGACGACGGAGAACCGGCAACTGCCAACCGGCGGGATCGCACCTGGCGCTCCCACAAGCAAACCGGGCGCGCACCCTATCTATGCTTCTTATTCTCCCTATATCTATAATGCGCTGATTTTGGAATTTCATGAAAGCGCACGCGCCGTTTTGAGGGTGAAACCCGATCGGATCATCTTGTCCGGATTCGACTTAACTTTTTCTTAGATTTTTTTTGGGGCGTTCACTGCGCACACTGTAATAACGGACCGAAGGAGTGGAGTCGCAGCAATATGTACCGGCGATATCGCATCTGTGGTTCATGCCGGATCAAATGAGTGGGCGGTGTGCAGCGGTTGCAATGGTGGGCCGGCCCACGTCGCAATCCGGGCTGATCGACGGCCGGACGACAAGGTTCTCGCGCGAGCTGGAGGTCGATCCACGGACGGTTCGGCGCGACCTTGAATTCATGCGCGACCAGCTTCGCGCCCCGATCACGTTTGACCCCGTTCGACGGGCTGACCGGGATTATCTCGCCGGGGATGTCATCCTCGACCTGGGCCCCACGGTGGGCGACGCCCTGAAGGAGCAGCTCGGCATAGAGGACGACGACTCTCCGCAGCTCCCGTCGAACCCACCCACGCCGGACTTTTAGGAGATCGTCGCCGGCCTGCGCCCGATCTGTGGCCGCCCTATGGCCTGGGGCGGCGATGCCGTGGTGGCCGGACACGACCAATGCCGGGGCCTGACCAACCCTCGTGTCCCTCAGGAATGCCCGGTGACTCGACTCGCGGCGCGCCCGGGTAGGCGATCAGCTTGGTGGCAGACGAACCGGATTTTGAGTCCGGTACGTCTGCCGTCTACGTGGTATTGGAAACAGGTTGCGGTGGTGCTTAAAGTCTGCGAATCCAAGGCTAGCACGTCGCCACCTTGGTGTTTTCGCATTGTGGCCGCATGGGGCTGACGTTGCCAATACTGTTCCCAATTTGTTCCCAACTCGCGCCCGAATTCCCGTCCCTAAAGGCACAGGCACAACCCCCGGATCGGGTGCCGCCGCGCGGATTCTCCAAATCCTCGACGGGCTCGGGCCGGCTTGGCAACCGGCCACAGGAGTGACCACCGCGGCTGGGCATGTGGCCCGCGGGTTCGGCGTGCCCGGATGATCCAGTCGAGCCACCGGCTGGTGGGGTTCAGTTGCCCGGCCGACGAGGCCGTGCCGATCCAGACACGATGCGGTAGAATATACTCGGGAGGCCCATCCGGAGGACGGCACATGCCAACGACTGACCCATTCCTTCCGCTCCGCAACTGGCGGTCCACGTTGTTTCGGGGCGACAAACCCGTCATCGACCAGTTCATCCAGCAGCTCGACGCCGGACTGCCGGCCGGCTGGAGCCGAGATTCGGACTATGAGAGTGAGCGTCAGCGCTCAGACCGCATCAGGTGCTACTTGTTCGACCAGCCCCGCGATGCATCGGTCCGATTGTGGCTCCAGTTGGTAACCCCGACTCGAGTGCGTGCCGGCGCGGTACAGCTTCTTCGCCATCCGCCTCACGGACAGTCGGCTCGAATCGGCGAACTGGTCGCCGATTTCGCGAACGGCCACGTCCTGCGCGCCGCTGCCGTAACCGGCGTGCGCTACACGAACCCGTCGTTCGGCCCCCGGAGCGCCGTCACCCCGGCGGCCGATACGCTGTTCACCCAACTCGCCGATACGGCCGATGGCGAATGGCCGTTAAGGGACCGTGCACAAGGGATCTGGGACGAACTTGTCCCTTGCTGCTTATCCGAGCAGGTGGCTATCGACCGGACCGAACTGACGAAGTGGTTGGCAGACAGCGGATGGGAGCCGGGCACCGCGGAAGCGATCGCCCAACAATTCTTCGCGGACTCCGAATGGCTGGCAAAGCGACTGGCGGTTGCAGCCTCATGATGACCATCGCCCAGGCAGTCGCCAACCTGACCGCGAACCCCCGGCCGGTCTTGTTTCTCGACACCTGCACTCTGCTGGATATTGTCCGGGCGACGCTTCGCAACCTGACCCCTACCGTCCAGGCCGGGCTCGAATTGCGGACGCTGGCTGGTGTCGGAACAGTGCAGCTTTTCGTTCAGGACATCGTGCCCGGCGAGTGGACCGATAACCTGCCGTCAGCCCGGAAGGATGGCGAGGCCGGGATTCTGGCGTTCACGGCGACTTGGGAACTCGCCCACGAGTTCGGGCAACCGTCGCCACCCCTTCCGGCGCTCCCGCCCGGTACGCTGATTGACGAGCTTGAGAAGCTGTCGAAAGATCTGTTGGACGCGGCCGAGGTCATTGAGCGGGATTTTGATGGCATGTCGTTAGCGATCGGCCGCGTGGCGGCCAAACTGAAGCCATCATCGGGGAAAGGGCCAGTAAAGGATTGCCACATACTCTGCCACGCGCTCCGACTGAGCGACGAACTGAGGGTCGCAGGATATCCTCGATGGCGCGTCTTGGTCAGCTCGAATCGGTCTGACTTCGCGGCTCCGAACGCGACGGTATTCCATCAGGATATCGATAACGAGGCGACAGCCGCGGAGCTACGTTATGCAGTTTCGTTGGAGGCTGCCGTCGCTGACCTCAAGGCGGCCGGAGAAATACCGCCATAACTCCCACCATCTGTCAACGTCACTCTGTCGCGTCCCTAAGGGTCGCCTGGCACTGCGTCGCTAATACCGAAGGTGGGACTTGAACCCACACCCTCTTGCGAGGACCGGATTTTGAGTCCGGTACTTCTGCCATCTACGTGGTATTGGAAACACGTTGGAGTGACACTTAAAGGTTTTGGTTTCAAGGCGGTTACGATGCCGCCCTGATCCAGACATATTGTCACGGCATTGGGCTGATATTGCCAATACTGTTCCCATTTTGTTCCCAAATCGGCCAGCCGGTTGACACCTGACTATCTAGGTGGGGCGGCAACGCATGAAACGGGCAGGCACGATATCGGATCGAAAGAAAAGTCATACAGTCGCCAAGGTCTGCTCCCACATCGATAAGGACGATGCCCACCTCAAGAAGGCGCTGATCGACTGAAGCGGACTATTGCCCGACGTCAACCTGGCGATATCATGGATGTGAAGGCGTTGCGCGATCGCTGCGCTCCGGCGTTTGGCGGTGGCGCCATGCCTTACTTACTTTTCAGGAGACGTCTAATGGACACGCGTCCGTCTGCCGCGGCTCAATCGAAGGGTGCGGGCCGGCGGTTTTGGAGGTGGCGGAGTGTACTGCTCGGAATCGTCTGCTTGATCGTCGTTTTCTTGGTCGCGGTCTTCAATTGTCCGATCGATGTTCGGCGAGCTTGGTTGTTGGGCCTGGAGTATGACAAGGCGATGTATGCCCGGATCAGCAAAGCGATCGCAGGAGATCCGCGGCACCTTTCGGGCAAGCCACTCTACGACTTTATTCGAGAACTAGATCTCGAAGACATCCCCTGGGACGACGCCAACGTCCAGAATTGGGCGGGCTCTTTCCGCATTTACCACTTCCGCGGCTTCATGCTTTGCGTCAACCTGTGCGTGCCCTTTGAGCACCAGCGTGGCCGGGGACCTGAGTGGATACTTCTGGAGCAAGGCTCCCCCGAAGAAAAGCGTCAAGCTCGTGATTGGCTGCTGATCGAGAGTGGACCTTACGCCTTGATCGACGGTATCAACAGCCGCGAAGAACGGATGAGGAAATATTGGGCAGAGGCCAATGAAGAGGCAAGGCGGATCAGTGAGGAGATGCAATCGAGGCAAAAGGATGGCCTAAACCTCCAGAGCGGTTCGCAAAGACCATAATGCGGGCGACGTGGCGAGAACAAGGCCTGACAAAGAGTAACCCCTACTCGTCAGATTGGGCGCGGGTATTCCAACGCTTTAGCGCAGCCTTTCTAGGGGAACCCAGACACCCATTCTCTGGAGGGGACGGAAACCGGGACGCGATTGAATGGCACGGTGATAGCGCCTAAGCCGCTTTCAGCAAACGCTTTCGTGCCTCCTTGCGTGAGCAATTAAGCAGATCGTATTGTTTCGGCCGTCGCTTCTTCGCCCGCGGTTCTACCCGCCCGGGTCGATCGCCGATGAACCCAGGTTCCCTTATCGACCAAGTCTGGCGATTTGCAGCGCAACACATCCAACTGCATCACAGTTTTGATCGACCTCACCGCAACGCTGTCACCTGTTTGTTACCAGGGCAGACAATTCGGCAGGTCGGGATTAGACGAAAATCTCTCGTACCGAAAATGGTACTTGAACCCACACCCTCTTGCGATGACCGGATTTTGAGTCCGGCGCGTCTGCAATCTGCTCTGACGTTGGGCTGATGTTGGATTGACGTAGATTTCAGGGATTTCGCAGGGGTTTACGATAACCCCCGCTGTGCTTCGCATTGTAGTCGCGTTGGGCTGACATGGGCAACATGTGCAGAAGAATTGCAGAATAGCGGGCCACATCGATGCCGGTCACCCCGCGGCAGGCGCGGAAGAATCAATGCGGCTAAGCCCGGTCGAAGATCGTCGCAAGCTGGATCCATCACGCGAAGGAGTGCCCGAGGGTTTCTCACCGGGAAACTACCTTCTCCTTGTCAACTACACGGGCGGCCTCTTCCGTGACGGCAAATCCACCGAGCCACCGACATTCCTCAGACAACTTTCCACCCATCACCCGAGTGGAACGTTTAATTCCGGTGACCTTACTTTGCTGAGATGGCTGCCGTAAGTATAAAGGACGGGCGGATCTTCTCCCAATTCGAATCGTCGGTCTGAAGAGGTCGGTGCCATGTCGTCGAATGTGAATGTCGATCGGAATTTGCTCTTTGCGGTGATCGCGCTTCAAGATGACTTGATCGACCAGAGGCAGTTCGCCGACGTCTGTGCCGGCTGGGCCACGCATCTCGACCGGCCACTGGCTGATCTCTTGATCGAACGGAAATGGATCACCGACACGGACCGGAGCGACGTTGAACGGAAACTCGAGCGCAAGCTCAAGAAAAACCACGGCGACGTGCGTGCAACCTTCGGAGCAGTGGCCGAGATTCAAGCGCGTGAGGTGCTGCAAGCGATCGAGAACCAGGAGGTTCGCCGTTCGATCCATGCGCTGCCACCGGCCCGCGGGCACGTCTTGGTGGAGACATTCGTGCCGGCGCCGCCTCAGCGCGACCCGCTACGATATACAATCACGCGATTGCACGCAGAAGGGGGCCTGGGCAGGATCTGGATCGCCCACGATAGCGATCTTAACCGCGATGTCGCGCTCAAGGAGATCAAATCGTCGAGAGTCTCCGATTCCGAATCCTGGCACAGGTTCTTGAAGGAAGCGCAGATCACCGGCCAGCTCGAGCATCCCAACATCGTGCCGGTGTACGAGCTGGCGCGAAGAAAGGAAGACGATCAACCGTTCTACACGATGCGGTTTCTGCGCGGGCAGACCTTGGGCATTGCGATTGGCGAATTCCATCGTCGCCGCGGCGGCAAGCCCGCTCATCGTCTCGAGCTCCAGCGCCAGTTGCTGGAACCGTTCGTCAAGGTCTGTGAGGCGGTGGCGTATGCCCACTCGCGCTGGGTCATCCATCGCGATCTCAAGCCCGAAAACGTGGTGCTGGGCGCTTATGGCGAAGTGGTCGTGCTCGACTGGGGTCTGGCCAAGGTGGTGGGGCAGACGGATCAGACGGGAACCGACCCGCGAGAGCCGCGGATCTCGCTCTCCGCCGAGGCCGAGACCAAGGAGACGGTCGGCCAGGCCGGCACGCCCGCCTACATGGCGCCCGAACAGGCCGCCGCCAACAACGACTTGATCGGTACGCGGACCGATGTCTACGGCCTGGGTGCGATTCTCTTCGAGATCCTGACCGGCCAGCCTCCGGTGACCGGCACGTCGGTGCTCGACGTCTTCAGCAAGATCCAGGCCGGTCACTTGCCCAAAGCGCGTGAGATCGAGCCCACGGCTCCGCGCGTGCTCGAGGCCGTTTGCGGCAAGGCGATGGCACTCGAACCCGGAAATCGTTATCCCCGCGCGGACGATCTTGCCGAGGACGTGCGCCGATGGATTGTGGATGAGCCGGTCTCGGTCCATCGCGATCCAATGGCCGTTCGAGCCATGCGCTGGGGCCGGCGTCACCGCACGCTGGCGACAGCGCGGCGGCCCTCGTCGCGACCGCAGTGATCGCCCTGTCCGTGGGTCTGGTGCTCACCGATTCCCTGCGGAAGATCGCCCGAAACAATGCCACCCGTGCCATGCACAACTTACGCCTTGCCCAGGATGCAGCCGACGGATTACTGGGAGAGGTCGCCGAAGTCGATCTGGCTGATATCCCTCAAATGGAGCCGGTGCGGCAGCGGCTGCTCGAGAAGGCGCGAGATCGCTACCAGCAATTCATGGTCGAGGAGCGAGACGATCCGCTGGTTCGGTGGGGGGCCGTGCGGGCACAGGTGCGTCTGGGTGATATCGAGGCGCTCCAGGGAGATGCGCCCAGGGCTGAAGCGTCGTATCGTGCCGCCGGGCAAGAGCTCGAGAATCTTGCGAAGCAGGATGTGTCGAACTGTGGGAATCCGCCGTGACCTGGCTCGCGACCTCCATGGGCTGGGCGTGCTGCTCAAGGACGCGAATCGCTTTCAGGAAGGCGAAGCCAAACTTCGCGAGGCGATAAGGCTGCGAGAAGATATCCTCAGGCTGCCGGACGTAACAGCGGATGACAAGAGGCCCTGGCGGATAGCCGCTACCAGTTCGCGGCGCTCCTGGCTCGCCGGGGCGGTGACGATATGGAGGCCTATCGCTCCTATCTCCTGGCAGTTGCTCTTCAACAGTCGCTCGTGAAGATTTTGGCGATCGCCCGGATTACCAGACCAAATTGGTTCGATATCGGAACAACCTCGCGGTCCTGCTGCGAACGATGGGCAGCGTGTCGCAAGCGGAAGCAATGCTTTGCGCGACGCTCGACTCGTGAGCACGCCGCTGAAGGCCCGACCCACTTCCTGGCCCACGATGGCAATTTGCTCGTGTGTCCACCAGTCTCGGCTCGCTGCTTGCTCAACGGGCGGACTGATGAGGCGGCAACGCATCTCGGCCGTGCGCAGGGGCTGCTTCGCAAACTGGCGAGGGAGTTTCCCCTGGTCCCGCAGTATCCGCTCGAGCTCGCCTCGGTCGAGTACAACCTCGGCTATCTCGCAATGCAGACGAAGCATCCCGACCAGGCGGTCGCTTCCTACCGGGAATCGGTGCGACTTCTCGAGGAGCTCAAGCGTCGTTTTCCAGCATCGCCCGCCTACCGCATGAAACTGGCGGTCTCGCAGCTTGCTCTGGGCCAGACGCTTGCCGCGACCAAGCCAGCCGACGCCGAAGACGCGGTCCGGAAGTCGCTGAAAGAGCAGTCGACTCTCCTCGCCGAATACCCCGATGTCTGGGAGTACCAGGTCGCCGTCGGCCGTGGGCATTACCAGCTCGGCTTGATTCTCATTGCATCGAAGCCGGCCGAGAAGACGGTTCTGGAGGCTGAAAAGGCCAGGGACCCTCTCAATGTGGCGCTCAAGGCCAGGCCAGGCTCGGAGCTTGTCAAGGGATACCTGCTCGATAATCAGGTGCTGCTGGGCCAGGCCTTGATCCGCGCAGGCCGCCTGCCGGAGGCGATGGCCACGGCCGAGCAACTTCCCGCACTCGTTCCCCGGAATCCAAACGCCTGCGTACACGCTGCCGGTCTTCTTATCGCTTGTGCACGTGCCGCCGCCGACACCGATGACGGTCGAAAACTGACTGAAGAGGCGCTCGTTCGAGCCGTGGGAGTCATTCGCAATGCAATCCAAGCCAAAGTGATCCAGTCGAAGGCCACGCTCGACAGCAAAGATCTTGCCCCTCTTCGCGAAAGAGACGACTTCAAGGGGCTGGGGAAGCTCGCTGCGCGATGCACAGCCTGCATCTTGAGCTGCATTACATCTCGTGCAAACGCGGAGTCGGATTCAGACGAAACTCGCCGATCCGCTGCTCGTGAACTAGGCTGCAATGAAGCGGTTAGCTCACCAGGGCATCCAGGGCCCGACGTTGTGATGGCGTGAGGCCCTCTTTTGTTTTCTCCGCCGGTTGACGACCATATAGTGAACTTATATACACTATAGGGATGAGGATACTCAGCCGAAGGCAAGCACAGGCGACCCGCGACCGCATCCGGCCCATGATGGAGTTTTTGTACCGCTGTCGTCGTCGAATGGAGCAACTTGGGTTCGACCGCAACGGCGCGATCTACCGCTCGATCGACAAAGCCTATTCGGCATTGCTGGAGCTGAACGCGGAGTTGTTCTGCCAGGCCCACGGATTCCCGGCCGCGAAGCCGCCACCAGAACCGCCAAGAGTCAATCGGGCGAAGGATCGGGCTCAAGAATCACCCGACCGTCCGGATGATTGATCGCAACGCCCCAGCGTCGAGACCCGTGGCCGGAGGGGACCCCGGGTTGGCAGCAATCTCATCCACGTCAAACTTGCCCGGCTCGCTCGCTCGGATCGCGGGCTCGATCGCCTCGACCTGGTCAGCGTCAATGACGGGCTCTTGACAGATGCGGCTGACGCGATACATCGGGATTCGCCTTGACGAGAATACAGCCGCCGCCGGTCAAAGCGAATCGTTGAACGGCGCCGCAACCGCAGTGGCCGTCTCCCCAATACGAAGGAGAAACCGTTGCCTGTCGGAGTACGGCCGAGGGGGTCGAGGTGCTGGCCGTCGGTCCGGAGGAGGTCCGCCGCTTCTACCAGGAGACGCCGCCCGAGAATCGGCAAGGCGTGATGATCCAGCACCCGTGAGGCGTCGGTGTGGACCTGACAGAGTTCGTGTTCCCCTGCTACTTCATCGGCGACCCGGACCGTCTCCCGCCGACGCGAGCGCGGAATCTCCTGGGACTGACTGGTGTGATCAACCAGATCGCCCTCACTTTCGACGGCAGGTCGTCCGTGCGCTCGCCGCACGGCGTGTTGGTCGTGGAGAAGTGATCACAGCCAGATCCGAGGGTTGATTGAGCGCCGAAGATGCGACCTGAACCCACGCGCACTTCACCGGGACCGGATTTTGAGTCCGGTACGTCTGCCATCGCCGTCGCATTGGAAACAGGTTGCGGTGTTGCTTAGAGTCTAGGAATCCAAGGCTAGCACGTCGCTACCTTCGTGCTTTCGCATTGTGGCCGCATGGGACTGACGTTGCCAATACTGTTCCCAATTTGTTCCCAATCAGGCCACGTTCCCGCAGAGCGAGTCGGGCTCAAGGGTTGGGTAAGCCTTCGGTTTCGAGGCCGCCGTCGGCTTCGTCGACGCGCACTGCGCCGTCAACCGGTTCGTCTTTCGGACCGGAAGAGCGGCGGGACGTCATGTTCGGGACGGTGTAGACGTCGCGATTCGAAGTTCCCCTGATCCCGGGTAACGACGACGACTTCAGTGACGCGGTGGCTGAACGCCAGGAAAAAGCCCGGCTCGGATCAGTAGCCGGCGCACCTCGACGCGCTCGGGAGCGTTCATGACCAGGACATCGATCGTCGTTCGTCCGATGGCGGTTCGGCCTGTCAGCACCGGGCCAACCCAGGCGAAATGCTCTTCCCAAATATCCTGGCGGGGGTGGAACAGTCGCGTCAACAACCCTGTGTCGGGGTCGAGGCCGCCGATATTCGGCCCCTTGTGGAGGTTGTCATTCAGGCAGGACAACGCCAAGTTTTCGGCGACCGTAGGCCCGTGGTGTTGCTCGGCAATGACGTGGTCGATCTGGAAGGGCAGAACGTCGAGCGATTGCGGCAGCCGACAGTATTCGCAGGCGCTTTCGGCGCGGTCCCAAACCAAACGTTTGAGCGCCTCGTTCATCGCGTCAGGAGGCAGGGAAAGAGGGCTAGGCCAAAGCGCAGCGAGCCTTGGCGTGGATCAAATTGAGGAAGTTGCCGACGCGCACGTAACGCTCCAAGAGCGCGCGTTCGGACGGCGCGATGGTGCCCTCGCGGTTCTTCTCCGCCAGTTCGTTCATGCGTGCGACCGCGGCAGGATTGAACCGAAATCCGAGCAGCGCCCGCGCAGCCTCAGGCGACAACCCGGCGGTGTCGGATTGAATGACCTGCTCAAGGATTTCGCTTTCTGTCTCAAGAGTGGCTGTATCGCTCATGGCATCAGTATACCGCGGAGCGGGAACCAACGACAAGCGCGTGATTGAGCGTCCTCGAAACTGAAAATGGTTGACGAAGCTCCCCCCCATCGACGTGATCGTTGGGGGTCGGTCGGGCCGCTTGGAGCGCCCGCGAAGCTCCACGCCGCCGACTACCGGCCATTCAATTACCGAAGGTGGGACTTGAACCCACACGGGTGTTACCCCACCGGATTTTGAGTCCGGT
>CAWGMT010000013.1:0-1271440 GCA_963823675.1 uncultured Isosphaeraceae bacterium
GACTTTTCTCATCGCGAAGCCGATGAGAAAAGTCTCTTGGACGAAGCGTTTCGCCGCGAGATGGGGGAGCGCGAGGGTGCCAATGGCGATCGTTAGGGGCGGTCAGACCGTTCGATGAGCATCGGCCCGCGAAAATGACCGAGATTTCACTCCCGGTGCGCAGCGGTAGTGTGATCGCGTCCTTCGGGGCTTAAGAACACGGTACAATCGTATCGTTGTCGGCGTTTCGGGTTACTTTCCCGTCGGAGTTACGGCCCCCCCAACCGGGGATATTCGCCGAGCAGCCGCGTCCGGCAACTGCCACAGTGGGGACATCGTGGTGGCTCCTCGTCATGGCCCCGCACTTTGTTGAGGGCTTCATCGGCCGTTTCGATGAGCTCGCTCAAGACCTCGGAGAGGCTTGTGAGCTTCAGCGGCTGGGCGGGGTTGGCCGGCTTGGCCAGCATCAAAAGCAGCCAAGCACGGTTGGACTGGTCTCGCTTCGAGGGTGCCAGAGCCCGTAGTATCGGACCTTGTGAAACCCTCGCGGCAGGACATGCTGGAGGAAGCGCCGCAAGAACTCCCCGCCCGGCAGCCGCTCGGTGCGCCACGCATCGGCGGTGCGGTCTTTCCAGCGGAAGGTCACATGGGTTTGGTCCATGCCGAGAATCCGTGCGTTGGTGATGGCCGTGCGAAAGACGTACCGCGACAGATAAGTCAACACGGCATCATTACCATAGCCGTAGTGCTTGCAGAAGGAGACCCACTCCCGTTGCCAGACGCCGGCGGAGACCTCGGCGAAGACGGCCGGCGGCCGTGGCCTTCAGGGCCGCGCGAAACTGCGCGGCGATCTTGCGGGAAAGGACGGCAACCGGCACGAGGAACTTTCCTCGCGCCGGCTCCCAGTGTTGGCCGTCGGCGGTAATCCCGCCGCCGGTGATCAGCAGGTGCACATGGGGGTGATAGTCCAGGCGGCCGTTCCAGGTGTGGAGCACCGACAGCATGCCGGGCAAGGCCCAGAGGTGTCGTTTTTCGCCACAAAGATCCTTGACCGCCGCGGCCGAGACCTGCATCAGCAGGCCGTACATCAACTTCTGGTTGCGGCGGAACACCGCACGCAACGGCCGGGGCACGGTCACCACGGCGTGAAAGTAGTCGCAGGGCAGCAGCTCGGCGTGACGGTCTTGGAGCCACAGCCGGGCCTGGCTTCCATGGCATTTGGGGCAGGCCCGGTTCCGGCAGCAGTGGTAGCACCAAAACGTATCGTCACAATCGTCGCAGCAGTAAAGCCGTCCCCCCAGCTCTCGAGTGCAGCAGGCGGCGATGTCTGAAAGTGCCTTCTTGTGCGAGGGCATCATCCGGTCGCCGTGTTGAGCGGTGTATTGGGGACCGAATCGGTGGACGACGTCCGCCAACTCGAATTTCCCCTTCGGGGGGTAAACGCGGGGATCAACCATGGCTCGGCCTCCGTCCCTCGAAGAGGCCGTCGGTGGTCTGAGCCAGGAGGTGGCGGAGCTGGTCCCGCAAGGGCTCGGTCAGGTGGGTGTAGATCTCGGTGGATCGCAGGCTTGAATGCCCGAGAAGGATCTGGATGATCCGGATGTCTACGCCCCGCTGGAGCATGTGCGTGGCGAAGCTATGACGCAGCGAGTGCGGTCGGAAATTGGCGTTGAAGCCGCAGGCGTTCCTCGCCTGGATAAATGCGGCCCGTGCGGTCGCATCAGGCAGGTGGGTGGTCAGCCGCCGGCTGGGAAAGAGCCACCGCCGGCTGCGGTGGGTTTTCCAGACCTCGCGGAGCATCTGGAGGGTCGATTCGGTCAGCGGGAGAATCCGCTCCTTGTTTCGCTTGCCGATGACACGCAGAACCATTTGCTTGGAGTCGACCGCGGAGATGGGGAGCGTGACCGCCTCGTTGATCCGCAAGCCATAAGCGTAGATGAGGGCAAAGCAGCCGCGATAGACAGGCTTTTGCAGGGTGGCGATCAGGCGGCGGCAGTCCTCGTCGCTGCGTACGTCGGGCAACCGCTCCCGGCGTGGCGTGCGGACTTTTTTTTCGTGAACAGAGGCCAGTCGTAGCCAAGCGTATTGAGATAGAGGAACTTAAGCCCGAAGAAGATCGGCGAAGGTTCCCTTGGCTACTCCCAACTCATCGCGGACGTAAAGAAGGTAATCCTCGACGTTCCGCTCGCTGAGCTGATCGGGCGAGACCATGTAATAGGCTGCTAGTTGGCGAACAGCTCGGAGATACTCGCGACGGGTTCCTTCTACCAGCCCGGCGAGTTGCATGTCTCGGATCATGCGGGTTTTGAGCTCGGACATTGTGATACCCCTTGAAGTGTCAGGATCAAAGGACTCCAGCCACAACGGCTGGACGACCATAGGTATCACATCACATTCGTTCGAGCTCTGGCTCCCCCAGTCCCCGAAACGGACCAAGCCGCTCCCCCATCTCGCGGCGAAGCCGCTTCGTCCAATAACAATTTAAGCCGTCGATGTCGGAACAACTCTGAATCAAGACGTGTTGTAATTCACCAGCGTCGCTGGCGGCATCCCGACCAATACCCGACCCGCCGCCGATCTTTGATGCGAATGGGGCCGACGAGCGCTCAGCTTCGTGTATCAAGGCTGATCAGCGCCTACTTGATGTTGTCGGGGCCTCGCAGCGCCGAGCAACGTTGAGTTCCTCGACGAGCGTGCAGTAGTTCAGGAATGATCGCTTGGATTTGGTCGGTGAGGTCGTGGGTTCAAATCCCGTCGCCCCGACTTTTGCGTCTCGGCCGCAAGAGTAGAGAGTTGTGAGAAGAGAAAGTAGAAAGTAGATCAGACGGTGCCGGAGAGGCGGGCATTGCCCGCCCGAACCCTTTCTCTTCTCAACTCGGTCTACTCTCAGCTCTCTACTCTCCTCGTCGGGCCGTCGATGGCGTTCAGTAATGAATGGCACGTCGGGATGTTTGCGCGCGGAATTAAACGCTAACCTTTTGGCGCTGTTTCTGGTGGCGGCCCTTGCCCGTTGGCCGATGGTTGCCAAAACAGGATGTAGCGGGCAATCGCGTTTACAAGAGGCTCGGGAGCTAGCGATAAACACCAGTAGATCGGCATGTGGACCATTCGCGGTGGACTTCGCATGCCGTCTGGCACGTAATCGCGGCTAAGCAGCCACTCCTCCGGTCCAGCGCTATGTTCAGATCGCGTTGCAACTACGCGGCGTAGTCACCCAATTCAACTTTCATCCAGCGACGGAACGCGGATGCGATGATCGCCACAGCAACCGCGCCCCACGCCAAGCCGAGCCCCAGCAACAGCCAATGCGACAAGTTCGGCAGATCGGGGGGGAGCATTTTTATGCCCAGCGCCGGCATGAACAGCAAAGCGCTGCCGGCTCCTGCATACAAAAATACCCAGCCGATCACGAAGCCGGCAAGTGCGGCAACCCAGCCCCGCCGGATCGTATTCAGCCAGGAAATGACCCCACAGGCCAAAGCCGTATGAGCGGCCAGATACACGGTCAGCGAGACGGTCCAGAGGGGGGTCCAACTCTGCGGGTCTGCCAGACAGGTCAGTGCCGCCACGACGGCGACGTAAAAACAGACCATCGGCGCACAATCCCAGGCGAACGCAGTCATCATTTCCCGCACCAGTTGCCGACGGGAAACCGGACGCAACGACTCAACAGCCAGCAGGCGGCAACGCCCGCGCCAGATCAGTCCCAGATAGGCGAAACAGAAGTCGGGAAACATCAGCGGCGCCATGACGAAAGGAGGACCCTGACCCTGTGTATTTGTGATGAAATCAGCGAACTCGAAATCCATCCCTTTCCAGATTTCCGGGACCAGCGACCCGGCGCCGATCATTACGCACACAACCAGGCAGTATGCCGGTGCAAGCTTCCCATTGAGCGCGTTTCCAGCGATCCACAGATTGCTGCGTCGACGCCACCCCGGCTGCCCGGCCTGGTCGATCGCACGGGCCAATCTGCGATCGAGCAGGATCCGCCATGACGATATTGCCCCGCCGCCTTGTTGTTGTCGCCGCACAACCTGAGCCAGCCAGGCGCCCTGCTGGCTGAGGATGAGGCCCAGGGGTGGCGTTCCCATTCCCGCCTCCTCGAATTCGACGTGCGCGCGATAGAATTTCCGGACAAAAAGCACATTGCCGAGCACACCGCCGATGATCATGACGATTGCCAGACCGGGTTCGTGGCCGCGCAGGAACCAGTCGAAGGCAGATTGATTGCGCAGCATGACGAGTAAGAGTAACACCAGGGGAAACCAGAGGGCACCCATCATCTGAATCGGAATGATCATCCAACGACGCGGGTGCGGGCTGGCCCGTTGTGTGCGAGCGAGCAGGTCCAGCAGGTCCAAATTCAGAATCAGGCTGCCAATGACCAGCCAGATCGCCGTGCTGATTCCCACGAGCGGCAGGATGGGGATTGTCGCGGAGGCCAGGAGACACGCCGGAACCAGCACGCTACACAGCCACAGGACCGTTGCCGGTATGAGATGCGGCACGGCATAGCCGGGAGTCAACCGCGCCGCGGGATGGGCAAATTGACTGTTCAATTGGAGAGCCAGCAAAAAGATCAAAATGCCGGTGAGCACGCCCACCGGCATACATTTCACCTGTCGCGCGACATCGATTTGAACCGGACGAACCGCGATGCCCGGCAATTCCCTGGCAAGCGCATCAAAGCCCGGAAACCCGCGCGAGTGCTCATCGACGAACCACCGCTGCAAGCCCGTCGCGGCCAGTAGGTCGTCGAGATCCGATATCCAGATCCCTCGCGGGATGATTGAGCCAGCCTCCCGATAATGGGTTGCCACCAAGGTGCGCAAGTGCGGCATGCGGCGGAGCTGCCCCAGCACGTGAACCCGATTTTCGACAAAGTTGTCCAGCACGACATTTTGCAGAGACTCCAGCGACTCCAGGCCTTCCAACCCCTCGTCGAATGTGCAGCCGCTCAGGTCGAGAAAATGAAGTTTTCGCAATCGGGCGATCTGCCGCATTCCGAAGGGTGATACGACCCCGTCGTATTTCAGGGCCGTGATCTGGTCGAGCTCTCCCAGCGCCTGCCATTCGTCATCCGTCAGGTAACCGCGAAATTGCAAAGTGAGCGTCCTCAATCGCCGGCATTCTTTCAGTTGACGCAGGTGTTTTGATGAAAACGGCGGGTACGTGATTTCTTCACGCCGACCGTCGGGCCAGACCCGAACCGGTTTGCTTCCCTCGGCGATCTCGTTGTGCCAGAAGATCGTCGCGGCCCGCACGTTTCGATCGAACGTTCCTGCGTCAAATCTCTGAATCGATTCGAGGTCAGTCAGGTTCAGCGTCTGCATTGACTGCGGCGGCGCCGGAGCGACCGACTGCTGCGCGGCAGCCCGGCTGAAACCCGAATTGGCGACGGCAATTACGCCAACGATGTACAACGTGCCCAAGACCCAGAACGCGGGTCGCGTGACGTACGTCACAAGCACCTGAGAGATGCGGTTCAGCATGATGACTGATTCAGTTCCAGAAAAATGTCTTCGAGGTTCAAGTCTTCGACGCTCACGTCGGCTTGCCAGCGGGTCCGCAGCTCGTCGAGCATCTCGGTGCTGGCCTCGGTCGTCGAGACGAGGGCCGTGGAACCGACAACCTCGGTGCGCAAAGCTCCCGGCACCCGAAACGTACCCGGCAGGTCCTGCGCGGCGCGGATTCGCAGCCGCTTGATGCGGTCTTTCATCGAACCGAGTTCTTCGAACAGCGAAATTCGCCCCTCGCGCAAGAGGGCCACGTGCGAGGCCACCCGTTCGAGGTCCGAGGTGATGTGCGTCGAAAACAAGACCGTATGCTGCAGATCCTGTGTCACTTCCAGCAGCGACTTGAGAAAACCACGCCGCGCAGCGGGGTCGAGGGCAGCGGCCGGTTCGTCCAGGACGAGCAGTTCCGGCCGATGCCCCAGCGAGAGGATCAGGCCCAACTTTTGCAACTCACCTGGCGAAAATGGCCCGATCCGCTGATCGGCGGGCACATGCCAGCGGCGCAGCAGGTCATTTGTCAGGGTGTGGTCCCAGTGCGGATAGAACGCCGCGGTGTAATTGATCACTTGTGGCGCTGTCATCCAGGGATAAAGCCGCACGTCCTGCGGCACGTAGCCCAGCCGGCCCTTGGTCGTCGCGCTGAGCGACCACGAGTCGTCGCCGAAAACGCGCGACGACCCCGCTGAGCGCCGCAACAGGCCGAGCAGGCACTTGATGAGCGTCGATTTTCCTGATCCATTGGTCCCCAGCAGCCCCACGACCGTTCCGCGCGAGATTGCCAGGTCAACCTGGCGGAGGACGACGTTGTGGCCAAAGGATTTCCCCAGGCCTTCCAATTGAATGACGGGTTCGTTCATGAGCGGCGGTCCTGGAGGATCATCTTGACGACGGCGAGGATCTGCTCATCGGAAAGGCCCAATTGCAGACCGCGGGTAACGACATGTTCTGCGACTTCGCGCAACTCTTTCTGGCGATCGGCGACGCGGGCCGTCGTTGCCTGCTCGCGAACGCGCATGCCCGTTCCACGATCGCGCTCGAGCACGCCTTCGACCTCTAACCGGGCGTACGCCTTTGAGACAGTCATCATGTTGATTTCGAGATCGACAGCCATCTGGCGGACACTGGGGAGCAGATCGCCTGGTCTCAGGCGACCGCTCGTCACGAGGGCCAGAACCTGATCAATGATCTGGCGATAAATGGGAACGCCGGACGACGGATGAATCTGAAAATCGACGGGCGGCCTTGTCATAGTGTATCACTATACTGATGCACTTTACGGAAGTCAACGGGCATGGGAAATGCATTGAGCCACAGTCCCAGCGCCGGCAGTCCCGGCCACCGCTCGTTTCGGAGCAGGGCCAGATTTGTGGCCAGGCACGAGAGACCGAGGGCTGGAACTGAGACGGTTCGGGATCGAACAACCGGTCACCGACTTCTTTTTTTGGGTGCTCGAGCAGATTCCCCAGGAGACGTAAACCGCAAACCAAGAGTGTCAGACCCGAATACCCGCGATAAAAAGTTCTAACGGTGTCCAGTCGCCTCGACTATTTTTCTCGCATCGTTGTTTTGTGGCTCTTTTTTGGGGTTTTACCTGGTTCAATCGCAAACGGAGGCAACGGAGTGCCATGGAGACAGTGCAGATCGCGGCGATTGTAGTTCGCACCGAAAAAGATTTCCGTTTCATGTCGATTCGCTTCAGTGCCGTTCGACAATATTGCTGTTACAGCAAAACATCAACCGAGGAGAATGGACATGCGCTTCATCAGCATTTTAACGCACAATCCAGCTAATCGCTTGCCGACAGAGGCCGAGATGGCGTCCATGCACAAGCTCATAGTAGAGGGCATGAAGGCGGGGTGGCTGCTCGAATGCGAGGGCGTGACCTTTGGCACCACAGGCGTCCGCGTGCACAAAGCTGCCAGCGGCGAGGTCACAGTCACCGACGGCCCTTTCGCCGAGACTAAAGAGGTCCTCGGCGGCTACGCCCTCTTCAACTCCGCGAGCAAGGAAGAAGCAGTTGAACACACGCGGCGTTTCCTCGACCACGTCTGCCAGGGAACCTGGGAGACCTACCAGCTTTTCGAGATGCCGACGGGAGAAGGACAGTAGTTTTTCGGAACCAGATTTTCAGGTGTGTGGGATGCCGACATCAAGATGATGGTACCCGGCGCCGACGGAAAGGTAGGGGACGGAAACAGGGACGGGGGACGGAAACAGGGACGCAACTAGTATTGACGCCGATCCGGCGTTTTGGTATCCCTCCCTGCTATGCCAAGAACAGCGAGAGTAGCGCCTGGGGGATTGGTTTATCACGTCCTTAACCGATCGGTCGGCAGGATGCAGATGTTCCGTAAGGAGGCTGACTTTGAGGCGTTCGAGCGCGTCATGGTCGAGTCGCACCAGCGGCAGCCTCTGCGTATCCTGTCGTATTGTGTTTTGTCCAATCACTGGCACTTTGTTGGCTGGCCGGAGGAGGATGGTCAATTGACAGGCTTCTTCCGGAAGCTTGCGCACACGCACGCGATGCGCTGGCGCGTTTCGCACCGAACCGTGCGGTACGGGCACCTCTATCATGGACGGTTCAAGAGTTTCCCGGTGCAGAGTGACGACCACTTGTTGTCCTTGGTGCGCTACGTCGAGCGAAATCCCGTTACCGCTTCTCTCCACCGTACCGCTTGTCGAGCTTCGAGAGTTGGCTCGTGAAGCCCTCCGTCTGCATGTTCGTGAACTCTTCGTTGTGCATGGGATCCAGCGTGACCACCATCCGCACGGTCGCGCCCGACGGGAAGAACTCCGCCACGATCGTGCTCTCGTAGGGTATCATCCCCGGCAGGAAGTCGATCACGCTCGTAATCGCCAGCCGCTCATGCGGCCTGATCTCCGTGAACCTCGCGCGCTTCGTGGGAAGTTGGACGGCCCATTTGCTTCATCGCCGCGATCATCTCGGGTGAATCGGCGATCATGTCGTAGTGCAGCATGCCGCCTTGGTGTGCTTCGAGAGCATGGACTTCGACGCGGAATCCGTCGGGTCCCCACCACGACTCAAAGCCCTGCTTCGTGGTCCACAATTCCCAGAGTTCCACGACCTTTGCCCGGTACGTGCGCTCGATGACAACCTTTGGTCTGGTCGTGGGGCCAGCGGCTGCGGACTTACTCTTTTCGTTCATGTGTCTTGGTCCTCGTTTGGCGGTTCTCCACTTGACTGTTGCTTCTCAAGCGCCGCTCCCAAGCGGTCAAGGCGTGCTTCCCACAAATTGCGGTACTGCGCAAGCCACTTATCGAGTTCGCGGAAAGGCTCCGGCCTGAGACAATAAAGACGCCGCTGGCCATCCGGCCGCATCGAAACGAAGCCTGCTTCGTGGAGGATGCGCAGGTGACGGGAGACACCAGATTGGTGGATTCCTGCTTGCTCAACAATGTCGTTGACCTGCCGTTCGCCATTCCGCAGTGCTTCGACAATGCTACGGCGTGTCGGGTCGGCAAGGGCCTGGAAGGGGTCTAGTTGCGTTGCCATGCATATACACTATAACGCATATAACGGCGCGTCAAGGACTCCCCGCTTTTTTCGCAATCATCGCTGTCGCCTACGCGACACCTCTCGGCAATCTTCTCAGCAAATGAATCTTGCGTCAACCAGCCACCTCCGGTGCCCGGCCTCCCAGCCCCGAATGCCGGCGAGAAAAAGTTCGAACGGTGTCCTGGCGCCCGACTTTACAACGGTCGCGGATGTTTGACAGCGTCCGTCGGCGGTCGTGCAAGGAGCGCGGCGGACGCCGTATAATGCAGCCGGCGCTGATTACTGACGTGTGCCGGTCCGGGAGGTTTTGCCCTGGGCTGATCGACCATCGCTGATCGGAGCCCGGGAATGCCGTCAGGTGCCGACCGAAATCTCCTGTTCGGGCTGCTATCCTTGCAGAACGGCCTGATCGATCAAGTTCAGCCGGTCGCCGCGTTTCAGGCCTGGACCCGTGACAAGGCTCGGCCGCTGGCCGAGCACCTCGTTGCCCTCGGCGACCTCGACCTTGAGCAGTGTGCCGGGGTCGAGGCGATGGTCGGTTTGCATATCAACAAACACGGCGGCGACGTGGAGCGCAGCCTCGCCGGGATCCCAGCAGGGCGGTCCACCCGCGAGCGCCTGGCTCGCATCGATGATTCCGATGTCGGAGGCACCCTCGCGCGCTTGGGCGCGCCTTCTACCGAGCACGACGGCGACCGCACTGCTAGTTATAACTGGTGGTGCAGACCCGGGCCAAGGCCGACATTGCGCGGGCGATCGATCGCGAGACCCACGCCCACGCCGCGCTGGCCGCCGCCAACGGCACGGTGCATGCCCGCTACAAGCTGGCAATGGAGGCGATCAAGACGTTTCATACGGGCTTGAGCGAAGACTTCCTGCTCAAGCAGGACCAGTTCAAGCAGCTCCGCGACCGGCTCTTGGAGTCGGCCGCGGACTTTTACGGCAGGCTGGGCGGCCTCCTGGGCAAGGAACCGGACCCGGCCTCGCGCCGCGTGCTGGCGGCCTCGAACTTCGAGCTCGCTGGCTTGACCGGCAAGATCGGCAGCCAGCAGGATGCGGTGGCCGCGCACCGTTTTGTCCTGGCGGCGCGGGAGGCGTTGGCCGCGGAGCCGGGGGCCGGAGACGGGGTGGCGGTCGACGTCGGTCGCAGCCTCACCGCGGTCGCACAGCTACTGGAAGCGTCGGGGCAGACGGCCGAGGCGCCGACCGCTTACCGCCGGTCGGAGTCACTGCTAGCGGGGCTTGAGGCGAACGAACCGGAGGCGCGGGCCGCGCTGGCGGCTTGCCGGTCGCGGCTGGGCTGGCTCCTGAAGAGCACCGGCAGGTCGGCCGAGGCGCTCGGGCGAGGAGTGGTTCGGACCGCCTGCTGCCACGCGGCGCAGGCGGTGCTGGCGGGTCAGGCCGGCTCCCGCACACCGGCTGCCCTTCTATCGAGCGAGTGCGACGCGGCCATGACCCTGCTGCACAAGGCGGTCAGCCTTGGCTATCGCAACGCCGCCAGGTACCGCAAGGAATTGGCCCTAGACCCGCTTCGCAGCCAGGCCGGCTTCCAGGTGCTGATTTCACTCCCTTAGAGGACGCGCAGCCAGCGCAGGAAGATCAGGCCGGCCAGAGACGTGCCGAGCAGCGTCAGGGCCGCCGGCTCGGGCACCGCCATCACCTGGACGGTGACCGGCGGCAGGTTTGTGGGCATGCCGCCGTTAACGATGAACTGGCTGTACACGGTGGCGGTGGTGTCGATGGTGTATTGGCCGACACCGGGACCCGGAGTGATCGTCGTCGTGCCGCCACTCGTCTCGTCCGGGTTGAGCTGGACCGTTACCGATTTTCCCTCGATCGTGCCGGAGGACGTCTGCGACATAATCTGATAGCTGAAGGAGCCCGTCTCGAAAGGGGTATTGCGGCCAAAGATCTCGATCTCGAATTTGTCCTGCAACGCGGCGGTGGTTAAAACGGTCGTCAACGACGAACTCGTGTAGATCGTTTGCAAGCTGGTCGCGGTATAGTCCACGAAGTCGTTGCCGTTTGCGATGGAGTTGCTTGTCTCGGAGATGTTCGTGATGGTCGTTGTGACCCAACCGAGCGGGGTCTGAACGGCGCCCGTCGTCACAACAATGCCGCCCAGAAACGGGTCCGGGCTCAAACTGATGAACGAAGCATGGGCGGCGTTGGCGACCAGCGCGCTCATGGCGGCGGCGGCGACCAGCGCGCGAAGCGTGAAGACCGTTGATCGACTCATTGGCTTAGCCTCCGAAAATGTTCGCAAGACCGCAAGACTTCGCGTCAGAGCTGGTTCCCTCTGCACCGACTTAGCCAATTCACCACGTTCGCGTATTAGAACAAACTACGCCGCCATTGCAACCACAAACGCGGGGGTCGGGCGTTGATTTTTTCAACGGTCCGGCAGTTCGCTAGAAATTGTCAGGTTTTTGGCGTAACCTCATGTCCTGGTTCCTCTACTCGAAGGATCTCACCAGGGCATGCATGGAGGTCGGCACGATGCCAGGGGCTTCGCGGTGTCAGCCTTCGTTTTTGGTTTTCCCTCGGGCCCTTCGCCGAGTCAAGCTTGATCGCGAATTGCGGCTAGCCCGGCTTCATCCAACTCTTCCTCCAATTGCACCACGACTCCCCTCCGGAAGAGACACGCGGGTTATCGGCGGCGGAGGTCCGGGGCTTGCTCAAATGAGCCAATCCTCGGCGGTCGCCTTGCCCTTCCAAAACAACCAACCGGTGCAATCGGCCAGAAGGCTCTTCACGAACTGTAGGCCACTGGCTCGACACCGAGCCCGAAACGGACATCTCCATGACGCTTTCACTCGAAGAACGCGGCCGGCTCGCGCGCTCACGCCGTTACCCGGCGCCGTGCCGACAGGACAGGAAAGGACGAACCGTTCTACGTCTCACGTCCAGTGACCGCGCCCATACGATGGTCATCTTGAAAAGCTCGGTCTCAGACCGGCTCGGGGCTCCAAAAGCGGGTGCGCTGGCAGATTGGTCCGACCGACGAGTTCATGGGTGTCAGAATTCCCCCTAGTTGCGTCCCGGTTTTTCATCCGCGAGGCGACGATGAATCCTCTCGAGGGACCAGCCGCCGAGGATCTCCGTCGGCGGACTATTGGGGGTGACCCAGAGCTGTGGCGCGTGTCAATGACGGGTCAGCGTGTCCGCCGAGGAGCCAGCTCAGCCCGAACCCACGCGCGTAGCCGCCGCGCCCATGCTGAGCCGTCGCGGATGTCTTCCTCGAGCACCCAGCGCCCGACCTCCTCGGCTCTCACCGGCAGGAATGCACTGCCCTCGACAGGGTGGTAGGCCCCGTCGTCCGCCAGGCGCTCAATAACGATCAGCCGCCGCTCGCCATCGAACCGCCAGACCTCGGCGACTCCCAAGGCGGCGTAAATGCCCGGCCGGTCTATTTTCGACGGAGAGACATCGACCTCGAGGGCCAAATCCGGATTCGGGTACTCGGCCACATTCCGACACATTCGCATCATCGCTTCGGCCACCGTTGTGAGCTTTTCCGGTAGGAAGTAATAGCACTCATCGGCCTCGAGGCCGCGGGCAATCTCGGGCCGCTTCCAGGTCGTCTGACCCAGCCCCCGGCACGGGATCTCCAATTCCTCAGCGATCAGCTCCACGAAACGACCCAGGGACTTCTTCACACCATCGTGAAACGGGCTGAGAGCCATGATCTCCAGATCCTTCCCGTCATAATCGACGTGGATATTCACACCCTCCGGGATTGAGTCCACGAGCTGCTCGTAAAACGACCAGTCCACGTCTTGGATCACGACTCGCTCTTCGGGCACGGATGTCCACGTGTAGAGCTCATCCAAGCTGGGGATGGAGCGACGCGGGACGTCGGGGGAGGACGGGGAAGGCAACACAGAAGGCGGGGTTGTTACTGAGCTCATATCACCTCCAGGTGTGGCAAGACGCCGCTGGATCGGTGGTCGTTCCAAGCGCCGATTCGAGGTCGTCGGCTCAATGACTGAATTCTCTCTCAAAGGAGTCTGAAAGTCGATGCGTTCTTCCCGGTGATGCGATCGAGGCGGGACATTTCACCTACCCACATCCTAGCACTGGGGCAGATAGAGTCTATACACTCGCCAGGCTCAACATCCATTCCCTTTCGGTAGCAGGCCTCCCTACCCGCCGAATGATCCATTTCCCGACAGGAACTCGGGAACTAAGATCAGGCTTGGCCCCAGGTTTCCCAACGCTACGGAGTCACAACCAAAAGATCGGGGGACAGAGCCCCCTCCTACAAATTTGATGAGGATGAGACTTACATCATGCAACCGTCGTTCTTCGCGACATCCGCCGAATTTCGCGCCTGGCTGGAGATTCATCACGCCAGCCGGCGCGAGTTGTGGGTTGGGTTCTACAAGAAAGGCTCCGGCAAGCCGAGCATCACGTGGCCTGAGTCGGTGGACGAAGCTCTCTGCGTCGGATGGATCGACGGCGTTCGCCGGAGCATTGACGACGAAAGTTACACGATCCGCTTCTCACCGCGCAACGCCACGAGCAACTGGAGCGTGATCAATATCAAGAGGATGCGCGAGCTGATCCGCGAGGGCCGGGTGCGGCCGGCCGGTCTCAAGGCATTCGAGATGCGGTCGGAGAAAAAGTCGGGCGTCTATTCCTATGAGCAGCGCGACAAAGCCAAGCTCGATGAGGCTCATGAGCAGCAATTCCGGGCCCGGACGCCAGCCTGGCAATACTTCCAGGCCCAGGCACCATGGTACCGGAAGACAGCCACATTCTGGGTTGTGAGCGCCAAGAAAGAAGAAACACGCCAGAGACGGCTGGCAATCTTGATCGAGTGCTGCGCTTCAGGGCAGCCGATGCCCGCGCTGACACGGCCCGGGCAGAAAAATGCGAAGTAGAATGGAGGATCGCCAGCGAGGCTTCCAGGCTGTTTTCATCCGCGAGGCGACGATGAATCCTCTCGAGGGACCAGTCGCCGAGGATCTCCGTCGGCGGACTCTTGGGTGTGACGGAGAACTGCGGCGCGCGGCAATGACGGATCAGCGTGGCCGCCGAGGAGCCAGCTCAGCCCGGACCCACGCGCGTAGCCGCCGCGCCCATGCTGAGCCGTCGCGGAAGTCTTCCTCGAGCACCCAGCGCGCGACCTCCTCGGCTCTCACCGGCAGGAATTCACTGCCCTCGACAGGGTGGTAGGCCCCGTCGTCCGCCAGGCGATCAATAACGATCAGCCGCCGCTCGCCGTCGAACCGCCAGACCTCGGCGACCCGCAATGCGGCATATATGGCCGGCCGGTCGATCTTGGACTGAGAGAGGTCGACTTCGATGGCCAGATCGGGATTAGGGTAATCTGCCACATCACCGGACATTCGCGTCATGGCCTCGTCCGCGGCCGCGAGTTTCTCCCATGCGAAGTAATAGCATTCATCCGCCTCAAGGCCGCGAGCGACCTCCGGCCGCTTCCAGGTTGTCGAACCCAGACCCGTGCACGGGACCTCAAGTTCCTCGCCCGTCAACTCCACGAAACGGCCCAAGCGTTTCTTGATGCCATCGTGAAACGGGCTGAGAGACATGATCTCCAGATCCTTCCCGTCATAATCGACGTGGATATTCACACCCTCCGGGATTGAGTCCACGAGCTGCTCGTAAAACGACCAGTCCACGTCTTGGATCACGACTCGCTCTTCGGGGACGGACGTCCACGCGTAGAGCTCGTCCAAGGTCGGGATGGCGCGAGGGGAACGTCTGGAGACGGGGAAGGCGCCATGGAAGGTGGGGTTGTTACTGAGCTCATATTGCCGTCGTAAACTTCACCCGCAATTGAACCAGGCCCTGCGAACTGCTTGAATTCTACCGGATTTGCGGATTCTTCGCCAGTGTAGCGAACGCCATGTGCTTCTCAATCGTCATCTCGTCAACGATTGCCCCGGCTTCGGTCCAGGCGCGATAAACCAGTCGGGGCGGCTGCGCCTTGATCTCGATCGTCTGATAGGTTGAAAGGCCCGTGTATCCCACCTCGATGTAGTCGCGGTGCGCTTGATCGACGAACTTGTCACCCGAGACCGAGACCACATAGGTCGTGCCTGCGCCCGGGTTGGCGACTCGGTGATCGCCCCGCATTGGATACGTTCTCAAGTAGGCGTGGTCGTGACCCTGCAAGACCAGGTCGACGTGATGACGATCAAAGACCGGGACCCAGATTTCGCGCAGGTTGGGCGTAGCGCGCGACGGGTGGGATGGGTAGACGGGATGATGAAAGATCACGAGCTTCCAGGTTGCGTGAGTCTGCGCCAGCGCCGCGTCGAGCCATTCGGCTTGCCGGCGAGCCTCGCCCGCGTCCGCGACGGCCATGGTGCTGTCGAGCATGGCGAAGAACGCATCGCCGCACTCGAACTGGTACACCAGCTCAGGCTCGATGCCCGCCGGCCCGTTCTTGGGCAGCTCGAAAAAGGCGCGATACATGCGCGGGCCCATGTCGAGGTATTCGTGATTGCCCACGCACGGCATGAACGGCACGCGGTCGAAGACATCCGCCGCCCTCAAGAAAAAGTGATCCCAATTGGTGCGTTCATTCCCCCGATCGACGAGGTTGCCGGCGATGACGAGGAAATCGATGCTGGGATGCCGGCGATAGGCGGCTTGAAGCAGGTTGCCCCAGCGCTCGAGACCGGTTTGCGCATCACCCAGATAAAGAAAACCGAGGTCTGCGCGACACGCTCGGCGCCGTCTTGACCGCGCGCCACGGGCCCCAACCACCCTTTGACCCGTCACCCGGTGAGTAAAGGTAAGTCGTGTCAGGCTCGAGTCGGTCGACTGCGACCCGATGGCGCAGAACGACTGGGTCGTTCAAGAGGTTGAGGACTTTCAGGGCCGTTGCCTCTCCGGTCACGACCCGTACGTTGGCGGGAATTGCTCCGTTCTCGACGATTTTGCGATCGCGCACCGATTGCGGATTTGCGGGTGCGATCCGCAGAGCGGTCGCTTGAACGCTCGTTGATGTGGTCCAGCTCCAGACCAGCTCGCGAGTCGGATCGGCGCCGAACGAAATCGTGACCTGATCGGGCCGTGAGCCCGCGATCACGTGGGTTTTCCAGACCCGGCCGGTGGCCAGAAGCGTCGAGTGGCGCTCCGCGTGCGCCGGTTGCAGGAGTACGGCACCGAGCAACTCGTCCGGCAGCTTTGCGATGGGCCGGTACGAATCATGAGCGGCACTCACTCCCGGGCGCGCGGGTGGTCTTCCACGATTGAGCGCTTCGCGGGTCGAGAACCAGCAAGCTTTCGTCGGACCTGGCCGCTCGTAGGTCAGCCCGCCGGACGAAGACGGCATAATGAGCTGGCGGCGAGCGATCGAGGCCGTTGACACCGAGCCCGACCCAGCCTGGCCCGAACGTCTTGTGGAACAGCGCCCAGGCCGCATCCTCGTTGGCCAGGACCCCGTCATCGGGCTGGAAGCCGAGATCCCGCACCCAGAATGGCACCGAGCTGGCCGGCGCGGCGACGTGGACGATGACCGGTTCTTCGACGCGGAAGCGAAGATAGCCTGTGGCGAGAGCGCTTCGTTCATCAGGCTCGAGTGATCTCAGGATGGCGCCGCCGTGAGACGCCAAGGCCGTGAGCTCGCTGGCGGATTTCGACCGGCTGAGACGCCGGCCCACGGCGATGAGAACGTCCTGAGTTGAGGCGGATCGTCCGACCGGGGAATTCGTCGGAAATCCGACGAAGGCGCCGAGGAAGAGAATCAGCCCGATCCTGGGCCGGCGGCGTGTCGTGTCCATGACGTGTGAATACCAAAAAAAACGCCATGGCCCAATGCCGCAATCCGGCTGGGGGCCATGGCTGCTGCTATCGTCGAATTCACGCCAGGGTTCAGTTCGAATCGGCGCGTCTGTGAACCTGGGCGAGCTGGTTAACGAGGTGAGCCGCATCGATCGCCCGTTTCAGGTCGGAGTACTTGGCGAGCGGTGCCGAACGCGTGTGGTCGGCGTAGACCCCGACGACCGTATACAACCCGTTCATCTCGCCGGTTGCGGCCTCGGAAAACAGACCCGACCGAATCAGCGAGGCTAAATTCTGCTGCCAGAGTTGGGTTTCGGCCAGTTTAGCGGTCATGGCGAGTCCCTATGGTAAGTGGGTAGGCCTTCCCTGGGTTATTCGCGATCTGTGCGGCAAGCTTTTGACGCAACATGGAAACTTGTTGAATCCTGCACAAACGAAGACAAATCTCGATAGCACGAACAATCGATTCCAACCTCGTCGAACCGCTCGCTCCGACCCAGTCGCATTATCCTCGATTCGACCCTAATCGTATAGACGAAGATCGAAGCGACTGGGTTCACTGCTTTCCGATTCAAACCGATTGCCATCCAAATCCTGAATGGAAGACCGACCTCAAGGGCGGCGAGCGATGTCATCACTCTCTAGTATATGGCAAAAACGGGGCCGTTCACTCTCCATGCCAGATTTTCTCCCAGGGGACAACCTCCATGGCGGATCGAAAGACGCCCGCTGCTCCGTCGCTCGCGTCCTCAGAAACCGTGCGCTTGACCGGGTGCTCCCAACCCCGAGCTCGAGCAAACCCGGGACTGCTCCGTGCCCGAGTCGCAATGCCTTGCCGATCCTGTTGGAGCCACGTCCAGAAGCCTCAGTGCTGCGATTCTGAGCAGTTTTTTCCACGCCCAGCAAAGCAGTATCCACGATTTTACCAAGTCGTGAATAACGGAGTTTTGCATTTATGATACCATGCTGTCAAGCCCCTTGTGACTCAAACGTGCGGGCGAAGGAGGAGAATCACCGAATGGGTCGCGTTTTGCGATCCGCGTGACGACAAGGATCAACACGGTGTAGGGCTCACGGCATCCCGTGCCAGCGCGAGGGCCCCGTGCACGACCACTTCCTCACCCAGGGCTGCGGGGACAATCTCGAAGTGGCCGCGGAATGGCTCGAAGACATTCTGGTTTACGAGCTGGCGGATCGGATCGAGCCAAAGGGCGTCGTCGATGAGCGAGACACCGCCGCCCAGCACAATTCGGCTGGGGGCCAGCAGCGCGATCGTCTGCGTGAGTGCGAAGGCGACGGCGCTCTGCGCTCGGCCGAGGATCGACGCAGCGAAATCGTCGCCGGCTTGCGCCGCTTTCGCGACGAGCTCGGCGGTGATCTGATTCGGTTGGCCCAGCGCCTGCGCCAACACGCTCCAGTTCCGGCCCTCCTTGCGCACTCGTTCGGCCTCGATCTGCGCCGAACGGGCGATCGCCCATCCGGAAGCGACTTGCTCCAGCTCGGCAAGCCGCGGTCCTTCGGGAGTCTCGGCAACGACTCCCAGATGGCCGATCTCGAGTGCTCCCTGGCCGCAGCCGCGGTAGATATGCCCGTTGACGATCAGTGCTCCGCCGATCCCGCTGCCGATATTGGTGTAAAGGACCGGCGAGCGGCCCAGTCCGGCCCCAAATCGCGCTTCCGCCAGTCCGGCGGAGTCCGAGTCGTTCTCCAGGACAACCTGGGGGATTCCGAGATGATCGCAAACCCAGCGCGCCAGGGGAAATTGCTCCCACCCCGCGACCTGATAGGACGTAATCGTCCGGCCGCAGGCGGTGTTGACAGGCCCGCCGAAACCGATCCCGACCGCCTCGATCTCGTCGGGATCCAGACCGGCTGAATGAAGCAGTGCGGGGAGGGCTGACTGGATCTGGCCCAGGACTCCCTCGGCACCGCCGGAAGGTTCGACTCGAAGGCGCTCGAGAGCTCGGATGCTGCCCTTGCCGTGACCGATGCCGAGCTGGAGTTTCGTGCCGCCGATCTCGATGCCCAAGAGCCAGGGATCCGCCATGGGGTCAGCCGGCTCGAACGCCATTACAAACGGCCTGCTTGGCCGAGAATCGGCGGTAGAGGTCGTCGATGATCCAGTGGAAAACGACCTGGTGCAGGGATTCGACGACCCCCATGTCATCGATTGGAACGTGGAGATTGTAATGGCAAAGCGGCTTGAGCCTGCCCCCCGAAAACCCGGTGATGCCGACCGTCGTCAGACCGTGGTCATTGGCCCACGAAACAGCCTTCAGTATGTTAGGACTGTTGCCCGAGCCCGAAATCGCCAGCAGGAGATCGCCCGGCGAAGCCAGATTCTTCAGTTGCTCCACGAAGATCCGATCATAACCCTCGTCGTTGGCCCAAGCCATGATGCCCGGGGTGTTGTCGGTCAGGCTAAGAACCTTGAGCCGCTTTTGCCCCTCGAAGTCGCGCAGAGTGCACTTGGCCAGATCTTCGCAAAGGTGGGAAGCGTTGGCGCCCGAACCGCCGTTGCCGCAAATGAATACGAAGCGGCCCTCGTCGTACGCCGCCTCGACGAGCTCGCTCAGCTTCTCGATCTGGCCAGGGTCCAGCCGTCCGATCTCATCACAAACCCGGGCGAGATAATCGGAAATACTCAGTGTCGCGCCAATCATTGAGCTTTTACTCCTCACGGTGACTCTGATCCTCGCGGATCATATTCCATGCACGACGGAATCGTCAACTCGATCATGCAGCTCGCCGCAAACGGTTGCCTGCTCCTGGGTTCATTCTGGATCGCGCACGATGCATTCCGGCAACCTCGCGGGCTCGCCGTTATTCTGGGGACGGCCGTCATCTTCTGGGCAGAGTGCACGGTCGGTCTGGAGATACTCGGCGAACTGGGGATGATTGCGCCCGTTTTCATGCTGGCGCTCGGGGCTTGCGTTCTCACATCCGGCGGGTTCGCGCGCGGGCTGCGCCCCGCGACTCTCGACGACGTTCCACGAGAACCGGCGCCAATCGGCTTGAGCTTTTGTGCTCTTCTGTGCCTCGCGCTGGTGCTGGCGGCCGGCCTTTATCTCGGCATCCGCTCGCTGCTCCTGGCTGTCAAGGTCGTCAGCGACGGCCCGATCTATCATCTTTATTTCGCGGCCCGATGGTGGAAAGCCGGGCGGCTCGTGCTGGTTGCCGCGCCATTCGGTGAAAACGCGGCGACCTACTTCCCCGCCAACGGGGACCTCTGGTTCACCTGGCTCCTGGCATCATGGGGCGGAGATCGGCTGGCCCGGATCGGGCAGGCACCCTTTCTCGCGCTCGCCGGGCTCGCGGCTTACGGATGCGCGCGATCCCTGGGATCGGGGCGCTCCGCCGGTGTGATCGCGACTTGCTGGTTCGTTTCCTCAACCCCGCTCTTTATCTATTCCTTCGAACCGAACGTCGACGCCATCTTCGTGGCCGGCTACATGCTGGCCACGTATTTCTTCCTGCGAGGGGCTCGTGATGAGGGTGATACGGCGGCGATCTGTCTGGGTGCCCTGGCGGCCGGCGGGGCCTTGGGCACCAAGGCGGTGGGGTTGGTTTTCGTGCCGCCCTTGCTCTTGCTTGCGCTCGTGGAAGTGCTGCGCCGGAAGTCACCGCCAACGATCAAGATCGTCCGAGCGTCGGCGATTGTCTTGCTTCCGCTCGTGACGGCGGGCTACTGGTACGTGCGCAATTTGTTGCTCACCGGGAATCCCGTCTATCCGCTCGAGGTCAGGGTGCTCGGGCACACACTCTGGCCTGGCTGGTATGGGCCCGAGGCCATGCGCCTCAGCATCTACCACATTCCGCTGGCGGACTGGAGGGCTCTGGGCGATACGCTCCTCGCGGTCCTGGACCCCCGGCTGGCGCCGGTCTGGGTTGCCGGTTTGTGCATGGGCGGGGTGCTCGGGCGCAAAAATCGCTGAGAACCGGCGCGCGATCATACTGCTCTCGTTGCTGGCGGCGTTCAATATCCTCCTTTACTGGGTTTGCATTCCATACCGCACCCAGCAGCGGTTCATGCTTCAGGCTTTAGGGCTTGCCGTGGCGCCCCTGGCCATGCTCCTGGACCGCGCTCCATGGCTGCGCCTGCTGGCCGCGGTTTTGCTGGCCTTCCATCTGTTGACGCCGCAGACCTGGCCCTATGTAGCGCGCGAGGGCGCCGCAGTGCGCGACGGCGCGATACCATGGGACCTATCACCCTTGATTCCCAACGCCGTCGCAGCGCCGTTGCCGCTGCTCTCCCGGCTCGAAACCGCCCTGGCCTCGCAGGAATCGAGGCGGTCGGTCGTGGGGCTGGCGGCCTTGCTCGCGGTCCTGGGCGCCGCGGTGCTCTCGACCTGGGCGTGGCACGTGGTATGGCGGCGGCCCCAAGGACACCGCCGTCACTTGGTTGTCGCTCTTCTTGCTTCCGTGATGTTCCTTTTCGTCGGTTGGATCGACTTCTGGCTGGGCGGATTCGACCGGCGGTTTGAATTCTACCCTCCGTTCCCCGATTTCTACGCGGGCTGGGTTCATCTGGAGGCTCGGTCGGGACCGAAGGGCTGCCGGGTAGCTTACGCGGGGACCAATCTGCCCTACTACCTGCTCGGCGACCGTTTGCGCAACGAGGTGCGATACGTGAACGTCAACGAGCACCGGGACTGGCTCATGCACGATTACCACCGCCAGGCTTGCCTGCGCGGCGAGGGGACCTGGCCGAACCCGCGACCAGGCTGGGATCGCCGGCGGCGGGATTACCAGGCATGGATCAAAAACCTCGAGGCCGAGGGAATTCAACTTCTGGTTGTGACCCGGGTCAACCCCGGCGAAGGGCCGCACAATGTCGCTGATTTCGAGGGGTTTCCGATCGAGCGCGGCTGGGCTGATTCCCACCCCGAGCGATTCGAGCCGCTCTACGGTCAAGTCGAGCAGGATCCCTGGTTTCGACTTTACCGTGTGGTTTTTGGACAACACCCGCACGGATCCGGGCGCGAGCCGGCACATATAAAGGAAACGCGTTAAGAGTCCGAAACGGATTGCACGCCTGGCCACCAAGAACCTGCACCCTTGATTTCCATCCGAGGCTACCCCCCATGCGCTTGACCCTGCGGACTTTACTAGCCTGGCTTGACGACACCCTCCAGCCGGCCGAGGTCAGGGCGATTGGCAAGCAAGTCTCCGAAAGTCCTTTCGCCCAGGAGCTTTCGGAACGAATCCATCGTGTGACCCGGCAGCGGCGGCTGTCGGTGCCGGGAAGCTCGGGGCCTGATGGATGCGATCCTAACATCGTGGCCAGCTACCTCGATAATGATCTTGATCCCGAAGGGGTGGCGGATTACGAAAAAAAGTGCCTCACTTCGGATGTCCACCTGGCGGAGGTAGCCAGTGTTCACCAGATCCTGAGTCTTCTCGGTCAAAAGGTAAAGGTACCGAGCGAGGCGCGGGCGAGGATGTATAACCTGGTGAAGGGCCGGGAAACGGTTGCTCGCAGACGTACGGACTCGACGAACGCTCACCAGCGCGAGCCGGTAACCAAGCCGATTGCCGCCTGGGTCGTTCCCGAGCTGACGCAACGCTCCTGGATCGAGCGGAACTGGCAGGTCGCCGCCTGTCTTCTGCTGCTTGGGGTCGTGTCCTGGTCGGCCTGGAAAGGCTTGACAGTCCAGCCTGACGTAACGCCGCTCGTCGCGGTCAACAGCCGTGTTGGGGGCGGGCCTCCCAAGGTCGCTACTGGACCGCAAGACGCTGCCGCTGGCGCCCAGAACGAAGCCGCGGGAGAACCCGCGCTCAAGCCTGACTCCCCGAACCTGGCCGCGCGGGAGAGCACTGCCGATTCCGGCGAGCACGAAGCGGCCAAGGCGTCGGAAGCCGGAGTTGACGGCAAGGAGCCCGGCGGCGCGCGATCCGGTGCGGAAGATACCGTCGCGACCAAGACCACTCACGGTTCGAGTGCGGCCAGCAAGTCACAAGAACCTGCTCCGGTGCCCGCTGGGGCATCGGGGTTGGCCGACGCGGTGGATGGCATTCTCCTCCGGTACGATACGAATCAGCGAGACTGGACTCGCCTGATCGCTGCGACCGCGCTGGCCCGTTCCGATCGGCTGCTGTGCCTATCTCCCTTCCGCGCGCCGCTCACGCTGGCAAAGACGAGGATCACGCTCGTGGGGCAGACGGAGATTCGCGTCCTGTCCCAGCCTGCCGACGAGGTCCCGTCGATCGAGCTGGTCTACGGGCGCGTTCTGTCGCGCCAGCCCGAAGCGTGCTCCCTCAAGGTCGTTTTCGCCGCCAGAACGCTCACGCTGACGATCGAGCCCGAGAGCAGCATCGGTCTGGAGCGGACCAATCGACGAGGTTATGGGCAAAGTGGCACCCGTGGCTTCCCTCTGGTGGTCTATTGCTCCCAGGGGAAGGCCTCGTTGTCACTGGACAAGCAGAATGAGAATCTCACGGCGTCAACCGCCGCGATTTTGGAAACTGACGGGCCGATCAAGCTCGCGGCCGCGGATACCATGCCGACGTGGGTGGTCGAAGCCGCGCCCAGCTCCGGCGAGCTCCAGCTCAAGGAGCAATTTGCCGCGCGTATTCCATCCCGACCGTCCAGTGCTGACCGATATGGCGGCGGCTACCGAGGACGAGCGGCTTGGTATCAAGAGCTTGGCGATTGCGGGAATCGAGGCGCTCGGCGACCTCTCGCTCTTGATGCCGGTGCTCACGCGGAAGGATGATCCCATCGCGCACCGCTTCGCCCTGGGGGCCATACGCGACTACATGGGCCGCTCGGCCGAGGCCGCCAAGGACATACACGACCAGCTCGTACGGGAATTTGGCGATGAAAAGGCCTCACTCGTCGAGAAGATGCTCATCGGTTATTCCGAACAGGAAGCCTCGAAGCCCGAGCTTTTCAAGCAGTTGGTCGTGCTGCTCTCCCCGGAAGAAGAGTCTCTGGGAGTGCGCGAATTGGCTCTCGACACACTTCAGAGGTTGACCGGGCGCACCGATCTCGGCTACAGCGCCGACCAGCCGGACGGCGAGGGGCTCTCTGCCTGGAAGGATCTGCTCCAGAAGGGCGAGCTCAGAGCCCGCGCACCGTCCCCCAGGCCGAAATAGAGGCATGGTTTAATTGCGGGTAACTCCCCGGCATACTAGCCCGAAGCGCTAGCGAGTGTATCCGGAACCCTCGCTTGCGCTTCGGGCTAGTTCTGCCGGCTCACCGGTCTTGTGGCCGAGATCCGTTCGCCTCCGCGCATCGTCGCAACGCGGCTGTTCTTGATTATTGGTCATCGCTGTTTACAATGAGAAACCGGCGAGAATCGGTCAGGAGTCCGAAGGCTCGCTTCCGCTCTACGTTATGGCAACTTTTCCACACCTGGCTAGCCGGCACGATTGCTGCCCTTGGAGGTCCCTCGATTGAACATTCGTCCCGCTCGCGTCAGTGACGTGCCAGGAATGTACGAACAGATCCGGGTCTTTGCCGACCGGAAGCTGATGATCCGGCGGTCGATGGCTGAGCTCTACGAGTCGATCCGCGAGTTTTTTGTCGCGGTGGATGACGAGAATCGCGTCATCGGCTGCGTGGCGCTCCATGTCTTCTGGGAAGACCTCGCCGAGATCCGCTGTCTGGCGGTCGACGAGCAAGTTCAGAATTCGGGTGTCGGCCGCCAACTGGTCGAACGCTTGCTGGGAATTGGCCCGCGAGCTCGAAATCAAATCGGTCTTTGCCTTGACGCAGGCCGGCGGGTTCTTCGAGCGCTGCGGGTACCATCCGATCGAGAAGTCCGAGCTGCCTTCCCGAATCTGGAACGAGTGCGTGCGATGTCCACTATTTCCTGAGTGCAACGAGCTGGCCTTCATGCGCTCGTCGGAACTCGAGCCGGGGGCCGAAGCCATGGCCGCGGATCAAGCCGCGGCCGTCCGGTGAGGATCGGGACGCAAATGGCGTTCGCGTAAAGTGCGGGCTTCGGGGGGCAGAGCCCCCTCCTACAAAGGTTGTGGAAATCTCCAAGCCGCTCGTGAAAACCTGTCTGTGCGGTTTCGGCGCCGGCCTGGCCACGCTGGCCCTCATGGCGGCGACCGAACCGCATCTGGCCATCGGCTGGGACGAGGGATACACCCTGGGCCGTGAAGCGCGGCTTCGGGATTGGTTCTCCGCGCTACACGACCCCCCGCGGTTCGCCAAAAACTGGCGACCGCCGGCGCTGGAGCTCGTCCAGCCCGACGGCATCCGGCCGCCGCCGCCAGCAGAGCTGGATACGCGCCGGAAATTGCTTTTCGGTCGCGGGGCCGTGGAGTGGTTCTGGCCGTTTGCGCGCGAGGAGCCGCATGGCCATCCCCCGTTCTACGCACTACTCGGGTTGGCCGGCGATCTTGTCGGTCCCTCCTGGCGAGCCTTGCCCAAAGCGCGGCTGTGCCCGATCTTGCTTTTCAGCGTCACGGCCGGAGCGATTTTCGGCTTTTTTTTCAGTCGATCCGGTGTGTCGGCAGCAGCCCTGGGAACGGGATCCTGGGTTCTTCAGCCCAATTTGTTCGGCCACGGTCACTATGCGGCCTATGACGGCGTGCTGGCCTCCCTCTGGGTGCTGGCGGTCATTGTTTTCGCGCAGGCGGTCATTCCCAAGGCGGGCTCTGCTACGGCCGGGATCCGCTGGGGATGGGTTGTGATCCTGGGGCTGATCACCGGTTGTGCCGCCGCGACCAAGCTGACCGGCTGGTTTGTTCCCTTGCCGTTCCTGGCCTGGGTGGTGCTTTATCGCAGTGCGAATGGTTTCAAGACGATGGCCATTGCGGTCCTCATCGGCCTGATTGTGATCTTGGCTCTCATTCCTCCGTGGTGGCAGGGCCCGTTGAGCGGAATCGTGCGGTTCTTCGAATCGAACCTGAACCGGGCGAAGAGCATTCCGATCAAGGTGCAGTTTCTCGGCACAACCTACAATACCCCGCGTGAGTCGCTTCCCTGGTACAACACGCTGCTCTGGACAGTCCTGGTGACGCCGATCGGCTTTCTCTTCCTGGGAGGGGTCGGGCTCTGGGCGGCGGTGCGTTCCTGGCGAACCGAGCCGCTCGGGCTCTTGATTGCCGGGCACTGGGCCTTCTTGATGATCTTGCGGGCGTTGCCCGGCGCTCCGGGGCACGATGGCGTCCGCCTGTTCCTGCCGGCGTTCGGGCTGCTTGCATTGCTCGGGGGCTTTGGTGTCAAAGTGCTGCTCGAACGCGGCGCACCCTGGGTCAAGCCGGCGGTCGCTCTGGCGTTGGTCGAAGGCGCGGCGAGCGTCGGACTGATGATGCCGGTCCCGCTTTCCTACTTTAGCCCCCTGGTCGGGGGGCTGCCGGGTGCGACGGCCCTGGGAATGGAGCCGACCTACTACTGGGATGCATTGAGCCCGGAAGCACGCCACTGGCTGGCCGAGCACACGCCGCCGGGGCGAACGATCGTCTTTCGGACGAATCCCACCTCCTGGCTCTACCTGCGCAGTCGGCGAGCTTCCCAAGCAACTCGCACCCATCGATCCGGGCTCGCCGCTCTGGGTCGTACTCCAGAACCGCCCAGGGGCCTTTTCGAAGGACGACCGGAAGCTCGTCGAGCAGGGCCGCCCTGCCTATACGGTCAACAAGTTCGGGGTCCCGCTCGTGTGGATTTTCCCCTATTCGGAGGCCGAGCGGATTTCTCAGGAGTCCCCAAACGTACACCAAGATATTTCGCGCTTGGGTCGGCGGGAGAAGGTCCGGGTCGCCGATAAAGCAGGAGGCGAAGACGAACTCGGTCGGGTCCATCGGGAGTGACGCCTCACGGGTGCTGGATCATCACGCCTCGCCGATTCTCGGGCGGCGTCGCCTGGTAAAACCGGCGGACCTCCTCGGTATGGCGCCCCCGGAACCAAGCTGTTGTGCCTGACCGCTACCTGCACTATGTTAAGTGTTTCGCGGCGTACAAAAACGGCGCGTTCTCCATGGCCTGGCATCATTGGGCTGCCCGTCTGCTTGAATTCATCGGAGAGTAAGACAATGAACGATGAGGCGAGGACACGCGGGATAAATGATGCCGTACGTCGCGACGGCCGCTCCCCCGAGGTTGGTACCGCCTTGTTGGGCCTTGCGAAGCAGGATTGGGTGATCGCTCTGGGTTTCTTCGCGCTTGCGTTGTCGGCAGTGCTATTCGTGACTGGATCCCGGGCCACGGCGATAGCCGAAAAGGCCTTGAACAGTCGCTGGTTCGAGGCCAATTCGCCGTTGATTCTGGGGTACATGTCGGATCGGTCCTTCGACAATTCGAGAGTGAAATTGCATCCGATTTTCCCTCTGGTCACCTATCCGTTGATCTCGACGATCACCCGGATCGGCAAAGTCTCGCCGCTAGAGGCGGTTTGGCTCTTGAATGCCGTAACCGCCGGGGTGTGGCTCGGGACCCTCTATCTGATAATGCGTCTCTTGGACTGCCGGCTGCTGGATTCGCTGCTCTTCACATCCATCGCGGCCTCGAGCGGTGCCGCGATGTTCTGGTTCATTGTGCCGGAGACCTACCCCCTCGGTTCGTTGACGCTTCTACTGCCCCTGGGGCTAGTCGCATTGGCGCGGCACCGCCGAGTACCGGATTGGTGGTTCGTCACGGCGAGCGCGGCGAGCCTAAGCATTACGCTGACGAATTGGATGGCCGGGTTGATCGCCGCATTCGTCTGCAAGCCTCTGCGGCGGGCTTTCGCGCTGTCACTCGCCGCTTTGGCTATCACCGCGGTCCTGGTCCTGGTGCAGAGGACCGCATTCCTACATGCGAACGCATCGTTCATCAGCCCAAGGGGTTATTCAATCATCAAACGGTGGGTCCAGCGCGAGGAACAAGGCGGGGCGCTCAACGCCGCGCGGGTCCTCTTTTTAACCTCCGCAGTTGTGCCGCGGATCGAGCTTTCGGGCTTCGAGTCACAGCAGGGACCGACCGGCCCAATGTTGACAATCCAGCGAGCGCCGATGGGCTCTTCCGGGATTCTGGGTCAGGTGGCGACCATCGCCTGGGGGTTGCTGCTGGCCGCCGGCGCCGTCGCGCTCTCGGTGGGACGGGGCGACGCCCGCTTCAGGATCGCCCTCGTGGTGACGTTGCTGGGCCAGACCATCATCTACCTCGTGTACGGAGAGGAGACGTTCCTTTACGCCTTGCATTGCGTACCGTTGCTGATCCTGGCTGCGTCCCTCGCGACGTTGTCCCGATGGCGTTATTTCGTTCTCGCCGTCGCGGGGCTTCTGCTGCCTTGCGCGGCCTGGAATAACGCTCGCCAGCTCACGGAAGCTCTGAACCTCCCTCCGCGACCGACGACGAGCGGAGTACGAATCGACTCGCGCTTTGAAATGCACGTGCCGATCGGCGTGGCGACCCATCGAATCGGTTGGGGCACGCCAGTTCAATATTCCTGTCCTAGCTCTTCACCAGCCACTCGCGAGCGAGAGACCAGGGATCGGGACTGGGGGTTAGCTCTTGGTTGCGGACTGAATGTGGTCGCCTTGGAGGAAGGTGTATTCGGCATCAGTCAGGGTGGCATCGCCGCGGCGGCACTTGACGTTGGTGAAATAGGGAGTGATGCCGGCGCCGTCCTGAAGGATGGCGTTATCCTGCAAATGAAAATGGAGGTGGGGCTCGCTGGAATTGCCGCTGTTGCCGCAGAGGGCGAGCACCTGGCCCTTGCGGACCTCGTCGCCCTTGTGGACGCCCAGGGAGCCGGGCTTGAGATGCGCGTAGACGGCGTACTCGCTGGAGCCCTGGTCAATGATCAGGCAGTTTCCGATCGCGCACAGAGGGTTCATTGAGCCTGGCTCATTATCTGGGACGCCCTCGATCGCGGTGACGACGGTGCCGGGGGCTGCGGCCAGGATTTGCTTCCCGTAAACAAAGTAATCTTCGTTGCGGCGGCCGGTATCTTTGTGAGAGAGGTCGTCGGCACCTTTGATAATGATATCGGCGGCGCGGCGCTGGCCACACATGGAGACGTGGCAGTTGACCTGTTCGTTGTCGCCGCCCCAAAAGACGTACCACTCGCCTCGAAACGGAAGCTGCATGGGGGTGCGGCTGCGCGGGACGGCTGTCGAGTCGCCCGCCGGATCGGGACCGGGCGGGGTCACGGCTAGACCGGAAATCTTGTCGGACGCATCGAGGGTGATTTCGAAGTCCCAGGCTCCGCGCTCGGCCGTCACTCGCACGATGGCGGTGGGACCGTTGACGTGTGGTGCGCCGGCTTCCTTTAACTTGCCTTTGGCTTTCACAAGTCCGCGAAAAAAGGGAGCGGCCTTTGCGGGCGGGAAGGCCCGCCGCATCTCAGCGTCGAGGCTTGCCTGGATGGCCGCCGAATCGTCGCTATTGATCGCCTGAATGAGTTTGTCGGCCGCCTTGGTGAAGCGCTGGGCGGAAGCGGGCGCGGCGCTAGAGCAGCGGCCTCGGTGATGAGCAGTCCGGCGATTTTGCCTGAGGCGTTCAGGGTGATTTTGAAGTCCCAGGCTCCGCGCTGGGCCGTCACTCGCACGACGGCGGTGGGACCGGTGACTTGTGGCGCGCCGGCTTCCTTCAACTTGCCTCTGGCGGTCACAAGTCCCCGGAAAAAGGGAGCGGCCGTCTCGGGCGGCAAGGCTTGCTGCATCTGAGCGTCGAAGCTTGCCTGGATGGCGGGCGAGTCATCGCTGTTGATGGCTTGGATCAATTTCTTCGCGGTTTCGAGGAAGCGGTCGGCGTCGTCGCCGGCGGCGCGGAGAGTGGCAGCCAATGAACAAATCAGCAAGCCAGTTAGCGCGACGAGTCGCATGAAAGGGCTCCTTGTCGGTTTGAGGCCGAAACGTGGAGAATCGAACGCATTTGCGCTAGTGTAACGAGAGGGCTTCAGGGCAGACAGAGACAAGATGGCTTCGCGGTGTCAGGGCAGCTTCCGTCTTTCGCGACGTCAGATACCGCTTCGTTCGCGTCGGCATCAGAGGTATAATCGGAGTGAACATTATTTTCTCGATCGCCCAAGCCATCCCCGTCTTGCCTCGGGATTCCGGAGACTTTGAAGACCTGCATGACCTGATCATGGCTGCGTCGGGCCATCATGCGGGGATTATGATCGTCCGCTTTGACAACGACCCGCGTCACAACTTGACCGATCGTGGGATTTCAACCGCCCTCAGCAAGCTCGAATCCTCTAGAGTTCCGATTGCCGACCGGATTCACGTGCTGAACCAATGGTTCGGTGTATCACATCGACGCATAAAACTCTGCTACGGCAGACAAACGGTCGTAAACCTGCGAATTCCTGCAAAACCCTGATGGATCCTGGAAAACGCTCAAAGCCGTGCAATCGCAGCTAAAGCGGACCTAAGGATCGGGACGCAAATAACTTCCTGTAATAGTCGTCTTTCGCGGAGCGAAAGGCGACAATAGTTTTCGGCCAGCGCCTAAGGCGGTATCGTCCGCACGGCTCCCGCACAACGCGCCGGATCGGCCTCGATTGCGTCGAGAAGCGCAAGGGCTGATTCGGCGTCTCTCAACGCAGAAGCGGCAATCCTCGGGGACACGAAGGGGCCCGAAGTCGCGAGTTGGTAGTCGGCCGCGTTGCGCAGCCGGCCAAGGGCTTCGAGGGTAAGGCCAATCCGCTTGAGGTCGGGATCGGTCGCATAAACGAACTTGATCCGGGCGAAGGAGTGCACCTTGTCGCGAGGAGGCAGCGCGAAGCTCCAGTGCCTGAGCGCCCCGAGCACTTCGTGCAGCAGTCCGTAATACGCCCGACCCACGCTGGATCTCCAGTGGGCTTCGGTCGAGCCGGCCGCCATTTCTCGGCCAACGTCAAGCAGCGCTCTACCGTCCATTCGTGCGATAAACCGGCAGCAGAACGAAGTTCTGGCAGACCTCCGGCGCGAATGTCGCCGCCATCCACTCGATCCAGCTTCGTTGTGTTGGGTCGTCGTCAGTCCCGATGTCGTCGCGGTGCGTCCAAAGAATCACCCCAGGCGGCATCTCGTCCGTCGCCTCATCCAGCGCCACCTCGATCGCCGCCAGACCCGGCACGACACTCTTGGCCCTGTCGATCATCCGCTCGAGCTCCTGGCGCTGACCCAACCGTTCAACGAACGCCATCGCGTCGGGTGCGATCGTGACGGGCACGGTAATCGTGGTGGACATATCAGTCCTCAATAGTCTTGAGCCGCGTGATACAGCCGTGTTAATTCTACGCCGATCAGGCTCGGCGCGGAAGCCGGGCTCGAGAAAGCGCAATTGGCTCTCCTCACGTCACGCCAGGCAGCGGTGATGCGATCACACCTGGCCAGGAAGTCGGTCAAGCTCGGCTCTCCGGCCCGACATGCATCTCACCCGAATGGAATGGGTCTGGACCGAGCATCCGCTTGATCGACGGCCATCACGCAGTCCATGACGCAGACGATTCCGAACCGACACACGTAACTCGCGTGGCGTTCTACGCCGGGAGATGTCACGCTGATAGAGTCTGACCGAGGAGTGCCCGTCCGCAGTCCAAACGGAAGGCGCTCCCATGGGAATTCCGCGGAGGAGTCAATCCACGCGCGGCCGGGCCGGGCCCGGAGGCTTCCCGGTCGTCAATCATTTTCAGGGGGGGCCGATCAGAAGGTGAGCGAAATCGCGGCCGACAGCACGCACAAAACGGAGACCACGGGCGTCCAGGAACCGATCTTGCATCGCCCCCAGAGGACCGACCGGGGCGAGCAGAATCCTTCGGACGGGACTCGCCCGGCCGATGAGCGACGCATTCGCCCCGCCCGGTCAATTGCGCTGCAATCGCTGCTGGTAATGGCGATCGCGCTCTGTGCGTTGGTGCCGGCGGTGGGCGATTTCGGCTTCACCTGGGATGAGCCGGCCTATCGGTACAGCCAGGTCATGTCGGCCCAGTGGTGGGAGCAATGGGCACAGGTCCGTTCCTGGCGCGACGTGCAGGAGCTGATCGATCCGACGGCGCTCCTTTACTATTGGCCTTACGCTCGCTTCGGCATCAATTTCCACCCGCCTCTGGCGGGACAGTTGAACCTGGCGAGTTACGCGGTCTTCGGCCATTGGTTAAACGACATTGCGGCGCGGCGCATGGCCACGATGATCGAGTTTGCGCTCTGCGCGACGATCGGGTTCCATTTCCTCGCGAGGCGCTTTGGAAGCTGGGTCGGCGCGGTCATGGCCGGCTCGCTCTTGCTCATGCCCCGTCTTTATGGCCAGGCGCACTTGATCGATACCGACATTGCGGGGCTCCTGCTCTGGGCGGCGGCGGCTCTGGCATTCTGGAACGGGCTCTACGAGCCGCGCGGACGGAAATGGCGAGTCTTGGTGGGCATTCTGCTGGGCTTGGCCTTCGTGGAGAAGATGGCCGCGGTGATGGTGCTCGTCCCCCTTTTGCTCTGGCTGGTGGTTGGACATCTCCCTCGAACAATAGGGCGGCGCGGAGGGCGAGAGGACTGGATTGACGGCGCTTTCACGACCGGGGCGATGTTGATTCCGCTCGGTCTGGCTTTCCAGCAGATCCAGAGTCTCCAGCAGAGCCTCCCGCATCCCGCGGGTGTCGATCTCAGAATTCTCGCTCACGCTCCGAGAAGCGTCTGGCCGGGTGCGATCCTGGCGATTCCACTCTTGGTCTGGTGCGGGCGCCGCTTGCTGGGATGGCTATTTTCCCAGCACAAGGTCTGGGGCGTAGAGCGGCCTGCGCTCGAGGTCTGGACCTCGATCCTGGCATTTGCTCCGGTCGTCGGTTGGCTGGGAAACCCCGCTTGGTGGCGCGAGACGCTACCCCGTTTGGCCCACTACTACACGCTCAGCGCCAGTCGTCGCGGCGTTCTTCCCGACATCCAGATCATCTACTTCGGCCAGGTCTATGAATTCACCCTCCCCTGGCATAATGCGTGGGTCCTGCTCGGCATCACGGTCCCGGCGGCGATCCTGGTGGCAGCCGCGATCGGGGTCGTTTGGGGGATCAGGGAGCTCCCGCGCGACCGGTTGCCACTTTATTTCGTCGTTCACCTGGTCACGCTGCCGGTGATCCGGATGTTTCCGACGCCGGCCCATGACGGCGTTCGGCTTTTCCTGCCCACTTTCTTCTTTCTGGCCGCTTTCGCGGGATGGGGGACGATCTGGCTAGCCGATGCCCTGGCTCGGTGCGTGGGTTGGCGAGCCTGGCTCTTTCGCGTGGCCGCAAGCGGCGCCGTGCTAGGCTCGACCGCGTTTGCACTCGTGCGGGTGCATCCTTACGAATTGTCGTACTACAACGAGTTGATCGGAGGCCCGCGCGCGGCGTGGCGCCGCGGTTTTGAGCTGACTTACTGGTATGACGCGTTCAATGGGCCCTTGATCGAGCAAGTTAACCGCAAGCTTCCTCAGCACGCCGAAATCGATTTCCTCAACCCCATGACCAAGTCGGCTGTGCCCGTATTTTCGGATCAGCAGAGCCTGGGCATCGTGCGCGGCGACATCCAGTTGAGCGGGTGCGATCAAACGGAATGGCGCGGCGTCTCGAGGGCCGTGGATATGCTGCGCAGAGAGAGCCAGACTACCACGATCCCGCACAGCAGGTTTCCCTATGTGTGGCTCCTGACCCAGGACTCCAAAGCCACGGCCTTTACGCGGCTCTTATTCGCGATGCGCCCCTGGCTGGCAAGCGAGCCGCGCCAGCTCGATGGTGCCCAGGTCGCCGCCGTGGCCGATCCGGTAGCGGTCTCGCGCGCGTGGGCCTTGCAACTGTTGCTCGACGCGCCGGATCTCAGTCCGCCCGACCCTGAGGCGGCACCGTTGTGGGTGCAAGACCATGCACCCTGGCTAGCGCGCTTCTGGGGGGACGATCTGAAGAAGGCACATCGGCTGACGTTGAATCAAGCCGTTCTCAACTGGTCGCGGACCGATCCCGAGGGACTGCTCGCCGCCGCCCGCAAGATCGCAGCCAACAAATCGATCGACCAGGACCAAGGCGCGCAGCGCTTGCTGGAGCTGCTGACCGCGGAAACCAACCCGAACGGTCGGAGGATCCGCCGCGATCTACTGGACCAGTTGCTCGAGGCACGTCCGCGCGCCTTGGTCGAGGCCGTCCAGATTATCAACAACCACCGGGATCTAGTCGTGACGGCCATGACCCGGTACGGCTACACCGACCACTGTTCGATCGGCGGTTTCCTGGATCGCGACCTGGGCGATTCTTCGGCGGAAAAGCAGGTCGATTCCGGCGAGCGAAGGTCTCATTCCGAGGCACCGGGCGTGGCGACGGCCTTCTGATCGGCCGGCTCGGCCGATTGGGTCGGAGGCGCATGGAAGAAGCGGGCGGCCGCTGTGCCGGCCAGAATGAAGGCAAGGGCGTCGACGCCCAGCGAGCCCAGATACGGCGCGGCGGTCGAGACCTTACCGAGCAGGAGATTGGCCGTCGAATAGCTGACCGTCCGCGCCAGCGTCTGGGCCGAGCTGTAGGTCCCGAAGACCGCGCCTTGTTCATCAAGCGGCGTGAGCCGGGAGAGCAATCCGGCGATCGATGGACTCAACAGTCCCTGTCCCACGCCGAGGAGCAGCAAGGAACCGGCCAGCGCGAGAGCATTCGACGACAGAGCAAGGCCGGCAAAACCACCAGCGGCCAGCGCGAGCCCCGTCAGGATGAGCCGGAGCTCGCCGAACCGGGGCACGAGGCGGCGGATCAAGCCTCCTTGCACGAGGGCCGTCAGAAGTCCCATCCCGGCGAAAGCGAACGCCGCCTTATCTGCATCCCAGCCCATGCGGCGGTTCAGGAAGAGGGTGAAGGTTCCTTCGAAGGCGGCGAACGCCAGCACCGCCAGAAAGCCGATCACGATGAGCTGGCCGATTCCGGGCAAGGTCGCCGTGTCGATGATTCCCCGCCAGCTCACAACGCGTGCCGACTCGCGCGACCTGCCTTGGGCCGGCCGCGACTCCGGCAGGCGCGTCAGGACGAGCACCCAGGCCGCGGTCGAGAAGAGGGCAGCCACCAGAAACGGGGTTCGGAGCCGCCACTCCTCGGGCAGCGGCAGCTTGAGCAGCACGCCTCCCAGCGCCGGGCCGAGCACGAAGCCCAGTCCAAACGCCATGCCGATCAGTCCCATGCCCCGAGATCGATCCTCCGGGGCCGTCACGTCGGCGACATACGCCTGCGCCACCAAGATGTTTCCCCCGGAGGCGCCGTCGAGCATCCGCGCAAACAGCATGATCCGAAAGTCGCGCGACAACCCCAGGATCAGAAACGACAGGGCGGTCCCCGCCTGGCTGAAGATCAGCAAGGGCCGGCGGCCGTACCGGTCGCTGAGACGGCCCAGGATCGGGCCCGCCACAAGCTGGCACATCGGATACGCGGAGAACAGGAGGCCGATCTGCGTCTCGCTAAACCCGTATTCCTCGGCGAACGCGGGCAGTAGCGGCATGACCAGCGAGAACCCGAGCAGGTCGACCAGCACGATCAGGATGATGACTGCCAGCGGCTTCATGATGCTCCTCTGTTTACGCGCGGCGCCTCACTCCCGACCGAGGGATCGAGTTCTCGCCGTTCGCCCGAGTCGGCGTTCTCGCGACCATACCGCGCTTCGCGCAGGCGGTCCGCTTGCTGCTTGAGCTCGTGGAGCAGTCGGACTTGAGCTCCGATCACGGTGTATTCCACGACGAACGAGCCGAGGTTGAAACCCACGGCGAGCGCGGCAAAGCCCAGGTGCCAGAGCGAGTAAGCCGGCCCACGAGTATCGGCGGCGGCGCCCAGCCAGGCCGCCAGGGCGATCGCTGTCATGCTCCACATCACGAACCGGAAGGCCCGCCGCTTGTTCTTGGTCGCCTGGGTCGTGAACCAATCGGGCAAGCCGTAGACGGTCACGACTTCCTTGGCCCACTTGCCGGTCGCCACAAAGTAGGTGTAGACGATCGAGTGGACCCCAAGCAGGGCGACGACGGCCGTCAGGGAGAACAGCACGTGAATGCCCCGCGCAATTCCACCAGCTCCTGGCGCCGTGCCGGCCGCGAGCAGACCCAGCACGAAATCGGCGGCGAGCAGCGAGCCGCCCGTCACGGCCAGAACCAGAAAGTAGCGAATCATCCCGTCTCCCGTCCTGCGAACTCTTATGGGGCAAAGCAAATTGCGAGTGCGGGCAGGGACGCCCGCTCCACTCTGGGTCAGTCTACGCTCCCAGCGAGGCGGGCCTCCGAGTGCGGGCAGGGACGCCCGCTTCACTCTGGGTCAGTCTGTTCTCCCAGTGGCGCGGGCCTCCGAGTGCGGGCAGGGACGCCCGCTCCACTCAGGGTCTGTCTGTTCTCCCAGTGGCGCGGGCCTCCGTGCCCGCCGGTTGACCTCTCTACGATCTTACCAGACGCCGCCGACGGAGAAGTTGAAATACTGAACTTTGTCGCCGTACTGCTTGAGCACCGGGAAGGCCAGGTCAAACTCAAAAGGCATGGGACCGAAGGCGGGAATCGCGACGAGCAAGCCGGTACCCACCGAGACTCGCATGTCGCTGAACTGATAGTTGGGAGTGACGGTTCCGAAGTCGGTGAAGAAGATCTGATGGAAGGTGTCGCGGGCGTTCCACGGAAACTGGTACTGCACCGAGGCCACGGCCATCATGACGCCGCCCGTCGGCACGCCGAAAGCGTGCGGACTGACGGAACGATACTGAAAGCCGCGCATGCTGCCGAAGTTGCCGGCGAAGTATCGCTCGTAGATCGGCGTCGTCTCGGTCGCGATGCCAAAGTGGCTGCGCAACGTGAAGAACCGCTTGCCGGTACCGTCCGGGCGGCTGCCGGTCGGGATGTACATCCGGCCCTCGGCGTCGAACTTGCTGAACGTAAAGCTGCCGAAACCCTGTTCGGCCGAGACCTCCAGATACTGACCCTTGGTCGCCATGAACGGGCTGTTGCGGTTGTCGAACCGCAAGCTCGGCCGGATCGAGAAGAGCGACGTGAATCCATTCACGGCCAGGTAATTGGCCGGCGCCGGCGTGCGATAGCCGAAGAAGTCGACGTCCTCGGCACGGACGGCGAGATCGGCGTACATCGACGTGCCAAGCTGACGGCCCAGCGAGAACCGGCCGCCGCCGCGGCGCTCGTCCCAGTTGGGATAGATACGCGAATAGTAATATCCCGTCGCGCCGGCCCCGATCGGCAGGTCGAAGAGATAAGGTTCGCGCAGGCTGACCTGGATCATGTTGATCAGGGTTCCCGCCTGGAGCATCACCCGGAATTCCTGGCCGCCGCCCCGGAATGCCTGGCCGTTGGTGATATCGCTGAAGGAGCGGGGGACGTTGAAGATGTCGAAGTTCTTTTCATAGATCTGCACGTTGCCCATGAGCCCCTGAAAGCTGTTGGCGCCGACGCCGATCATGAAACGGCCCGTCGGCGCTTCCTCGACCGAGGTGACGATGTCGGCGAACGACCGGTTGGGGAACGGGTCATTCCGGTCAGGCGCCACGTCGGTCATGTTCATGCCGGGGATGCTCGGAAACGTGCCGGGCGGCTCGCCGGTGCCCACGGGCGGAGGCGGCGGATTGACCGGGATGACGGGCGCTCCGGGCGGTCCGGGCACGGGCGCGGGCACCGGAACCGGCACCGGCGCTGGCACCGGAACCTCGATCGGCGGTGTATCGGCCGGAGGGCTGAACGGGTTGGCCGCCCCGAACGGCACCAGGCCCGGCGGCGTCGGCTCGGACGTCGTGCCGGGGCCCTGCCCGGGCGGGGCAGGCTCCGGAGGTGGCCCAGCACCAGGATCTTGCATTCTCGTCTGGGCCGCATCCCCCAGAAGCGGCAGCATCAAGTCGCCGTAAGGCTTGTCCTTGGGGCGACGTCCCACGATCTTGATGTCGATCGTCTTGCCGTGCTGCGGGTCATTCATGAAGTACCCCAGGGTCATTAGCCGGCGCCTGAAGAGCTCGATCCTCGTGCGGTCCAGGACCTCGCCGGGCAGCAATCCCGCCTGCACGGCCTCGCGACGGATCACCTTGTCTCGAGTACGCGTGTTGCCTTGCACTCGCAGCTCGGCCAGTGTATACGGCTCGCCTTCCTCGATTTTGTAGACGAGGTCGACGACGCCGAGCTGGTTGGTGAAGCGCGGCTCGACGGAGATCTGAGCATCGATGCAGCCGATCTCGCCATACTTGAGGATCATCCGGTTCTTGTCCGCGTCGCGCACCGCCATCATGAATGGCTTGCCCGAATGCAGCTCCAGATCGGAACGGAGCGTTTCGCTCTTGATCTTGGAGTTTCCCTCGAGGATCACGTTGCGGACCTTGTAACGTGTTCCTTCGTAGACCACGAAGGTCAGGTCGACGTGTCCGGGCTTGGCGCCGGGCCGGGTGACCGGGGTCACCTTCACCTCGAAGAAGCCCTGGGAGTAGTAATAGTCGATGAGCTTCTGGCGGTCTTCGTCGAGCATGTCGCGGTGATACTTGCCGAACAGTCCCAGAATCGGCTTTCGGGAGCCGACATGTGTCTTGAGCGTGGCATCCGAGGCAAAGACATTGCCCTTGAAGTCGATGCTGCCGAGCTTGACCTTGGGGCCCTCGAAGATCTCGATCACGATCTGGGTGTCGCCCGGATTGCCCCCCTTGACGAGAGTTACCGAGGCCAGGTCGTAGCCTTTGTCGTGATAGAGCTGGAGGATCTGGCCGACCGCCAGTTGGGCGCGGGTCGGATCGGCCCGGTTGCCGACTTTGAGCCCGGTGGTGTCCTCGATTTCCTTCTGGCGCACGGCCGTCCGGTGCCGGAACTCGACCTTGGTCAGGACGGGCATCTCGCGGACGCGAAAGATCAGAATGTACTTGTGGCTGTTGGGAGGCGACTCCTCGATCCAGGGCGAGACGTCGTTGAACCACTTGGTTCCCATCAAGCTCTTGAGGTCGGCTTCGACCTTCTCCTGGTCCAGTGGCTGGCCAGCGCGGCTCAGGAGCTTGGCCTTGATCTTCTCGGACGGGATCGTGGCGTTCCCTTCGAACTGGATCGCCGCGATCGTCCCTTCGGGAAACCTCTCACCCTGCCCACGAGCCGGCGGCCCCACGATGGCCAGAATCGCCAGGATCGCAGCGGACGCGAGGTTTCTCACCTTCAATGTCATGAGCGCTCGTTCCTGAACCGAACCGATCGAGAGCCGCCGGAGCGACGTCCGTCTCCAGCGCTCTTCGGAGCTAAGAACACACGATCGAGCGCCGGTGGCTTACGAACGCGGCTGGCCGGCTAGCCAGCGGACGACACACCGGACCGTTCGATCCACACGAGCAGGATCGTGAGCGCGTCGTTCGCGCTCATTCGACTGAGCCGGCGACCAGGTTCCACGGGCACCAAGAACCCAGGCGCGCTTCCACCATCCCTGGCTAGGGCGCGTCCTGGCCCATGCGTCGCCGTTCTGTGATATGACTAGGCCGGACCTTGTACCTCAGACGTCACGATCTCGCAAGCCCGGAAGCCGATCTTTCCGCCCTTCCTACGCAGATTTCCCCTGATCTCAACCGGGTTTTCGGGCCAGGAATCCCGAATGCCCCGGGCCAAACCGTAAGGGCCCATAGCCCTTCAAGGTACGCACCTGGAACCCGGTTTGCCGCAGCTTTCGGACAAGCTCCACCCGTGGAAGCAATCGCTGTTGATGAATCTCATGATCGCGCCGATACGATTCGCCGACCCTTCGGAAGCTGGTGATCTCGCGCGTCAGCAGCTTGGGGCGGCGGTCCTCCCGGCTGGTCACGAGCACGACCCAGTCCTCTCCTTCCCAGAAGTTCTTCAGGGTGCCGCCGCCGGGAACACGCCCCGGCCCGGCGACATCGCCGAGGAAGATGCCCCCAGGCGCTGGCGCCTCCTGAATCCGCCGGAACAGCGCCTTCAGTTTCGACCAAGAATGGCCCGTATCGAACAGATAGTTGAGGCATTCGCCGACCGCCGCGACGGCCACGCAGGCAGGAATGTTTGCTGTCAGGAGCGATTGGGTCCGGAATTGACCGCGGGGAACGCGCGTCTGCGCGAGCGCAATCATCGCCGCGGAGACGTCGATTCCGAGCACGTCGTAGCCGGCGTCGGATACAGCCCTCGAGAGAATGCCGCTGCCGCAGCCGAGATCGACGAAACGGCCGCGGCTGAAGCCGCCGTGCCGGAGAGCGTCGAGCAAGACCGGAGCGGCCGCACGGGCAAAATGGCCGAAGCCGGCGTCGTGGATGTAGGCAAGATCGTTGCGGTAGGCGTCGGGCATCGATATGTTCCCCGCGGATGGAACGGAGACGATCAACGTCGCCGTTTCCTCGCTTGAACCAGGAGAGAATGGAGCTCCTTGAGCAGCTTTCGGAAAGAGCGAGAGCGTCGGGTCATCCCTCGAGTGAATGGTAGAATCTCAGTCAATTGTGCTTGGTGTATCGTTTCCTCGTATTTCTTCAGACCAATCAGATTCGCCACGTATTTCTTGCAGTCGGCGACCTCTTCGATCTTCGTTGCTACGGGAAGCGATCGGCGCGCAACGTGAATTGCAGATTTGTTAGCTCATTTCGAAACCGGGATGAAGCGAACGCCGCGAGGAACCAGGCTTCATATTCTCGCTTCGCAACGACGACCCCGACGGGATAAGAACGAGGAACGACGGTCAAGGCGCGTTGCAGCAGGTCCTGACCGAGGACCATCGGGCACTCTTCGTCGGCGTCAAGAAGAACAAGCACAGCATCCGGTTGCCGAAGGAGCGCAATCTCGACGTAATGCTCGACTCCCAGTTCGTTCTCCGCGTCGTGGGTGACCGTCAGAGCGCCCCTCCCCGCGGCGCGAACGGGGCCGGCCACGTCAACCTCGAAGTTATGGTAGCGCCGAGACGCCAGCCACCGTCGCAAGAGGATCGGGACGGCGTGCACTTCTCCATGGCCTTCCACGATCGGCACGATAGCATACCTGGGCATGGCTTCATCAGACCCTGATCATCAGACCTTGAAGAAATCGGCTTCGGCTCCAGTCGTTCAACGGGTTGCCCTCAGTCCATAGAGCATTGGACCGGAGCAATCGGCCGACTGTCTGCGGCGGCTTCAAATTGGACAGGACTTCCTTGCTCAACGAGTAGATGTTGCTCGTTCCCTCGTCCCACTGGACGATCCTGATTCGCTCGCCTTTGGCTGAGGGATGGCTGAGAATTTCAGGGTTATGGGTCGAGACGACGACCGGAAACTCCTCGCTCGAAGCCTCGATGGCATCGAGCAGGACTCCATGAGCGTAGGGGTGAAGAGAGTCCTCGATCTCGTCGATCAGGACGATCGAAGGGCGGGGCGTTTGCCTTAGCGCAAGGAGGATTCCAAGGGCGCGCAATGTGCCGTCTGACATTGCTGAGGCATCGAACAGATCAACCTGACCGTTTCCGCGGATTTGATCGAATACAATTATCCTTCGTCCGACGACAGTGCTAGTCGAGACGCCCCGAATACCCGGCATGGCCTCGCGCAGCCTCAGCTCGACCCACTTGCGCTCTGCCGGGCACAGGCGATCAAGAACATCGCCAGCGTTCCCACCGTCGTGATGCAGCCGCTCTTCCTTGCCGATTCGAGGCCCGCTGCGCATGGCCTCAGGGGAAAGCTGGTATACCGATGCAAGCCGGATCGCCTCGATGATCTTTTTCCAGAGCTCGTTCGTCCCAGCGATGAGTGGGAGTACGAGAGTTTTCAAATCGAGCACTGGGTTGAGTTGGGTGCCGTCGCTGTGAAAACTGGACACGGATCTGTCGAAGGAAAACTCGTTAGTCGCGCTCAAGACCTCTCGCAGAATGCCCGACCTTTTTCTCGCGTCGGAGAACCCGAACTCAAATCCGTAAACGGCATTGGACCCGTCATCGAGCTCAATGCGGACAGCAAGGGCGGTATTTGCTTTGGCCTCGCCCCGCAATTGCCGCGGACCAAGACCGAGCATTCCGCCGCGTCTGTCCCAAGCGGTCCTGAAGGAGTCAGTCACCGCCTCGCTGAGGAAGCTCATCGCGTCTAAGAGCGTTGACTTTCCAGCTCCGTTCCGCCCTACCAGGAAGGTTACATCGTCAAGGAGCAGGCGCGCGTCCGAGAACGCCCGGTAGTTGCGGAGTCGCAGTTCCCGAACCTTGGCTTGAGTCATTCCGGCTGCTCCCCGTCGTCTATTTCTTCAATTCCTTCCACAAAAACGTAAACGCCAGCGCATCCATGAACGCCGCCTGCTTGTTGTCGGCGGCCGCCGAGTGGCCGCCCTCGATGTTTTCATAATAGACGACGTCGTGGCCCTGTTCGCGCATCCGGGCCACCATCTTCCGCGCGTGGCCGGGGTGGACGCGGTCGTCGCGGGTCGAGGTCGTGATGAGCGTGCGGGGGTATTTCACCGACTTCTTCACGTTGTGATAGGGTGAAAACGTCTGGATGTAAGCCCATTCCTCGGGCACGTCGGGATTGCCGTATTCACCCATCCAGCTCGCGCCGGCGAGCAGGTGATTGTAGCGCTTCATGTCCAGCAGCGGCGATCCGCACACGATCGCACCAAACAGGTCGGGACGGCGGGTCAGCATGTTGCCCATCAGGAGGCCGCCGTTGCTCCGTCCCTCGGTTCCCAACCTCGCGGGCGAGGTCACCTTCCGCCGGATCAGGTCCTCGGCCACCGCGATGAAATCGTCGTAGGCCCGATGCCGATCGGCTTTGAGCGCGGCCTGGTGCCATTTCGGCCCAAATTCGCCACCGCCCCGAATGTTGGCGACCACATACACGCCCCCCTTCTCCAGCCAGGCCGCTCCGATCGTGGGGCGATACGCGGGGAGCATGGGAATCTCGAACCCGCCGTAGCCGTACAGTAAGGTCGGATTGCCGCCATCGAGAGCCAGGTTCCGGGGGCCGATCTCGAAGTAAGGAACGCGAGTGCCGTCTTGCGACGTCGCTGCATGCTGAGCGACCGTCAAGCCCTTCGCATCAAAGTAGACGGGAAGCTGCTTGAGGGCCTGCGCGGGGCCTGCCCCGGCAGTCCCGATCGCCAGCGTGGTCGGGGTCAAGAAGTCGGTGGTTTCGAGGAAATAGTCGTCGGAATCTAGGGCATCGACGGCCCGGACGGTGGCATGGGTAAATTCCGGCAGGCCCGGCAGCGGCTCACGATTCCAGCGCCCAGCCTTGTGCGTCAGGACATAAACGCGGCTCCGTACGTTGTCGAGCTCGGTGAGCAGGATGTGGTGGCGAGTCGGGCTGATCGCGGCCAATGATTTCCGCTCGGTCGGCTCGAAAAGCACGTCGAACGTGCGATCTCCGTTCAGGAACGCTTCCAGGGGCGCCACGATCAGACCGCCGGCTGGGTACGTCTTGCCGCCGACGGTCCAATCCGAGCGCAGCCGGATCAGGATCCACTCGCGATGCAGGTAAACCAGGGCGTCGTCAGGCTTGGCGATCGGGATCAGCTTGAGATCGCGGCGCAGAAAGTATTCCGAGGTCCAGAACGTCGGCCTGCGGCTGACGAGATCGCGCTCAAAGCCCGGAGTGAGGTCGCGACTGGCCGCAACGCTCATGTCCGTGGTCTTGCCCTCGAAGACGAGTGCGGCCGATTCCAGCGGCGTGCCTCGCTTCCACTCCTTGACGAGGCGAGGGTAGCCCGAGGTCGTGAGCGACCCTGGCCCGAAGTTGGTGCCGACGAAGACACTATCATGACCGCGCCAGCCGAGCTGGCTCTTCGCCTCGGGCAGTTTATATCCATCCGCGACAAACGCCTTGGCGGCGACGTCGAACTCGCGAATGACCGAGGCATCGGCGCCTCCGCGCGACAGTGAGATCAGAACAAGCTGGTTCTCGGGTCTCAAGAACTGAGCTCCCCGCCAGACCCAGTTTTCCTTTTCCTGCTTCGCCAGGGAGTCGAGGTCGAGCACGACTTCCCAGGCAGGCTTGGCCTTGCGGAATTCCTCCAGGGTCGTGCGCCGCCAGATCCCGCGTCGGTTCCTGGCGTCGCGCCAGAAGTTGTAATAGAACGACCCGTGCTTCGAGATCATCGGGATGCGGGCGTCGGAATCGAGTATTTCCAGCAAGCGGCGATCGAGCGCCCGGAACTGGTCGGAATGAGTGAATTCGCCCGTGCTCTCGGCATTGCGCTCCTTGACCCAGGCGAGCGGTTTCTCGCCCGTGACCTCCTCGAGCCACAAATAGGCGTCCTCGGGCTCATCACCGGCAGCCGCGAAGGGAGCACTGAAGATCAGAACCAGCAGGCAAGACAGCAAGCCGCGAGTCATCGGGGTTTCCTCGATTCCTGAAAGATCTTGATAAGGCAGCACCCATGGTCCGGGCGCGTCCGGCCGTTCCCGAGGCGGCCGTCCGCTGCCGGCGAATCGACCGCAACGTCATTTTCGGGGAAAGTCGGATTGTACCGAAAGGAGGATCTTGCGGTCAGATGGTCGCACGACAACCCGCGCGGGACTTGGGATGCCGAAAAGTGATCGAGTGATTGTGGGACGGATTGGCAATCCGTCCCGGTGAATTCGGATCTGCGGGTCGCCGAAGCGGCCCAGGCAGCGCGAAGCCATCATGGCGCAACACCTGTCGTAGACAATGGTTCGGTGAAAGGGCAACCTGGGCTTGCTGACTCTCGCGATCTTCTCCGGGCATGGTAGTAAATGAGAGCCAGTGGGAGGAATCCGCTGGTTTTTTTCCGTTTTGGCCCCCACGGTCAAGAGCCCCGGGCCGAGGAGCCGGCCGGCGCGCCCTCGAAGGGCAGGCAAGTGGGGATTGATCTAACTCACAACTAGCGCGAATCTTACGAATGAGAGAGCCGTCTTCCGGTGGCCTGGTTCAATCGCGGGCAACACCCCCGGCAAACTAGCCCAAAGCGCAAGCGAGTGTATCCGGAACCCTCGCTTGCGCTTTTTGGTGTTGCGCTTTTGCGACTTGGCCGCGAAGGGGCTGCAACATGAGCCAGCCACCGCATACGATTCGACCGATCTGACTGATCCGACCGATCGGGGCTTTCCAGCCTGACTCTTCGGGATGTCAGGCTGGAAAGCCTGACCTACTCAAACACCGTGTCGTCTAGCCATGTGTCGGGCCATTGATTCTATTGGCAGTTGAAGGCGCATCCAGTCGCGCATCGTGCGCCACGATCACCGACACATAGTTGGCACATACTTGGCATACTTGGCATGTTCTGGCGCGTGCCAAGTATGCCGAGTATGTGCCGAGTATGCGGTTGGACGGCGGAATAACCCGTGCAACTCACGGCCTCAGTCAATTGCGGGTAACACCCCCGGCATACGAGCCCGAAGCGCAAGCGAGTGTATCCGGAACCCTCGCTTGCGCTTCGGGCTAGTATGGCCGCCGGGACGGGTACGCGGAGTGTTACCCAAACAACCGCGCGCTTGAACCAGGCCCCGAAAGAGCGCCAGAATTTGCCGTAACTTGAATAGGATTCTTCGCGATAAACGATCTCGGCCATAGCGGTCCTCCTTTTGGGCCTCTCGGCGCGGTCCGGTTTTCGTGGATTTCGTTAATTTCGTGGTTAATCCGGGCTGATCATCGCTTTTCAGAATCCCACCCTCGGCGACGTGTTGAGGCACCGGAGTGGTTGAACCACGAAATTAACGAAATCCACGAAAAAACTCGGAGCGTTAAGAATCGACCGACGAATCCTGCGCACCGCAGTGTCGCCAGTTAGGGGTTTTTCCAGGCGGAAAAAGGCAGGGGGCCGATCTGGTTGATGGCCCACCACGCGGCGTGTCAAATGGCCCGGCGGGGCGTTCGAGTCCGAAGGATCTACCGGACCCGCCGGGCCAGGGTTTCGTTTGGCCGAGCGACCGAAGCCGCCCGACACGGGACGGCGGCCTGGACTTGGCAGCACGCTCCGAGACGAAAAACGCGCTCTCGGATTCTGGCGGTGCGGGACAATTCCCGCGCCAAGTACTGGCAGGGCGGAGGCCGCCGGTGTTGTTGCGGTTCGTCGGTGCGTTCCTGTTACGGTTGGCCGAGCGGACGTTCGCCGGTTGATTGTTGAACGCCCCGCCCCGAAGCAGACGAGGGTTTGGCCGCCGCCCGCTGGAATGATATTCTACGAAACTGGTCGGCCCTCAGGCGATAGGTGTTGGCGTGGCGGGCATGGCTGCCGAACCCGGTGCCGCCACAGACCGAAGTTCGACACCGCATCGCTGGGCCGGCTGCTCCTCAGGGTGGTGGAGGGCGATGAACCACGTGCTGGCCGGGGAACGACGCGTTCGGCGCCAGGATAACTTCGCGCCCTGCACCGAAGAACTGAACATCGAAGAATTGCAGCGTCCCTGCATGACCCAGGACAGTGCATCGAAGGGGCGCGGCAGCAAACCCGACGATCCCCACCCAGACGGATTCTTCGTGACCATCGGAGATGCGCAACGTCACCGGTGCATACCGGTAGCGGACGGAGACTCCTCCGATCGCTCCGGCTTCTCCCTCGGGTGCGTTTGTCAAGTCGATGCCCAGACGCGGTGCCAGATAGGCGGGGAAAATGGTGTCATCCGAGCCGGTATCCAAGCACGAATCAAACGTTCGCGAACCCAGATGGCTGCCGATCTCGATTGGAATCACAGGCCGGTATCGGACCTGGCTACCGCCGAGAGGAAAAACAGGCCGGCGAGTGGTCAACGCCACATACCGGAACCTCATGGCCGCATCTGTCCGATGTTCCCGAACCCGAGCACGGCATCTTCTTCCGGGATCCCCTCCACGATGCACCGCTGGGGGTCTGCGCCGGCTTGTAGCACGAGGTCATCGAGGGCTTCGGGATCGTCGGCACGAGCCACGATTCGCGAGCCGTCAGGGCTCCAGGCGATCCACTGACCGGCGTACCGCGCCAGTTCGCTGACTGAGAACTTGGCTCGATTAGCCAGGAAGTTCCTGCGGTCCTCAAGGTCACAATGCGACAAGCTCGGCATAAGACCTGACTCCGCTCGAGTTTTCGAGGGCCCCAACATTCCACGTGCATCCTAACCGAATGAAGAAGTTTGCGTCAAAGCTCCGAAGAGGATTCGGTGCTTGTGTCTTCAACGGATCGTCGAGCTACCGATCAAACAATCACTGCGTCAACCGGCCAAAACCTCAAGAAAACCCGGCGGCGCGTTCGAGTCCGGAGACCTACTTGACCCGCCGGGCGCTTGCTTCGTTCGGCCGGACAGATTATCAATCTGCCCGACACGGGACGGCGGCCTGGACTTGACAGCACGCTCCGAGACCAAGAAAGCGCTCCCGGATTCTGGCGGTGCGGGAGGGACAGTTCCCGCGCCAAGTACTGGCAGGGCGGAAGCCGCCGTTGTTGTTGCGGTAGGTCGGCACGTTCCTGTTACGGTTGGCCGAGCGGACGTTCCCCGGTTGATTGTTGAACGCCCCGCCCCGAAGCAGGCGAGGGTTTGGCCGCCGCCCGCTGGAAAGGATCTCTCTAACCCCACTCCGGTCGTTACCCTACAGTAACATCGTTCGACTCTCATAGCAGAATGCTATAATACAATACGATCGTATTCAAGTTCGCTGTGGGAGCTGAAGTTGACGAGGAGGCCGAGTTTCATGCCAGTTGCTCGCAAATAATTGAAGATCTGGGCACGGTGCTCGTCCGCAAGCTGGCTGACGGCCTTGGCCTCGACAATGATCTTGTCGTAGCAGATCAGGTCGGGCTTGTAAGTCTGCACCAAGCGGCGCTGCTTGTAAGCGATGTGCAGCTCGCGCTGAGCGGCAAAGGGAATTTCCCTCTCGGCCAGCTCGATCTCGAGGCACTCCTGGTAAACCGCCTCCAGGAAGCCCCGGCCCATTTGCTTGTAGACCTCGAAACACGCACCCATGATCTTATAGGATTCTTCCCGATAAACGATCTCGGCCATAGCGGTCCTCCTTTTGGGCGTCTCGGCGTGGTCCGGCTTTCGTGATTTTCGTCAATTTCGTGGTTAATGCGGTCGATCATCGCTCTTGCATAACCCGACCCTCGACGGCCTCGGTTTGCTCCACGAGATGCTCGGCGACGGGTTGAGGGAGCATACCGGAGGGATTGAACCACGAAAATGACGAAATACACGAAAGAACTCAGAACGTTCAGAGTCAACCCACGAATCCTGTGGACGGCGGGGCCCCAGTGGGTGCTCCTTTCATCGGGAGTCTCGGCGTGGTCCGGCTTTCGTGATTTTCGTCAATTTCGTGGTTAATCCGGTCGATCATCGCTCTTCAGAACATAACCCGACCCTCGGCGGCCTCGGTTTGCTCCAGGAGCTCGTCGGCGACGTGTTGTGGGAGCATACCGCAGGGATTGAACCACGAAAATGACGAAATACACGAAAGAACTCAGAACGTTAAGAGACGACCCACGAATCCTGTGCACGGCGGGGGCTCCAGTTGGTGCTCCTTTCATCGGGAGTCTCGGCGTGGTCCGGCTTTCGTGATTTTCGTCAATTTCGTGGTTAATCCGGTCGATCATCGCTCTTCATAACATAACCCGACCCTCGGCGGCCTCGGTTTGCTCCAGGAGCTCGTCGGCGACGTGTTGAGGAAGCATACACGAGGGATTGAACCACGAAAATGACGAAATTCACGAAAGAACTCAGAACGTTAAGACGACCCACGAATCCTGTGCACGGCGGGGCCCCAGTTGGTGCTCCTTTCATCGGGAGTCTCGGCGTGGTCCGGCTTTCGTGATTTTCGTCAATTTCGTGGTTAATCCGGTCGATCATCGCTCTTCATAACCCGACACTCGGCGGCCTCGGTTTGCTCCAGGAGATGCTCGGCGACGTGTTGTGGGATCATACCGGAGGGATTCAACCACGAAAATGACGAAATACACGAAAGAACTCAGAACGTTCAGAGTCAACCCGAGAATCCTGTTGACGGCAGCGGCTACAGTTCGTGGTCCTTTCAGGCTGACAGTGGCAGCCAGCCGATCTGATCAATGGTCTTGGCGGCGAAGCCGCAGCTTGACCTTGAGGCATTGCAAGTCCTCGGCCAGCCGCATCGGAAAGCAGTTTCGCTGAAGACAGCGAGTGAAAAGGCCGCACGGAGCGTTCAACACGGTCATCCGACCGGCTACCGGCACCGTGCGGCCTCAGGATGAGTTTTCGCCGGCCGAATTCGCATCCGGCCGGTCGGGAAGACGATCTGTTCCGTCTGGGACTTCAGGGCCATTTCTTGCCCCCCGCGCGGAATTCAGGGCCAGGCGGAAGCCGTTACAACATGTAGACCGGCACGGCTTCGCTCTGCGCCAGTTCCTTGCGCAACGACCGCAACTGTGAGAAGACCGCGAACTCCTCGTCAGGCAGAATCGCTTTGTAATCCACGCGGCTGCGCGACAGGTTCAGGGTGCGCCCGGTCTCGCCAGGCGCGTGGCTGAGGTAGTCGACGCAGATCGCCCAGAACGAGTTCATCCCCTGGTCGATCAGGTGTCGATCGATCGACATTACCTTATGCCGAGCCAGAAAACCGTTGAGCTCCTGCTCAAAGGTGACGGCATCATTCACGGGGATCGTAAAAAAACGCAACACCGCTCCGCTCGAAAACGCTTAAATAAACCCATCGCGAGCAGGGGGTTCCCCCCTGCACCCCCTTTTCCACCCAGTCCAAACCGCAGACCGCTCCACCATCGGGCTTCGGCCGCTCCGGTCGCGGCTCCGCCGCGCTCCCTCCGTGCCTCCGCCCGATGGCTCCGCTCACTTACCCTTACCCGCCTCCGGCGGAACCCCAGACGGACTCAGGGCCAGGCGGAAGCCGTAGTCGTTCGTGCGGGACGTCGGGACGTCCGTGTAGCGGTACGCCGACCGGCAAATCGCCGCGACGCCGATCCCAACTGCCGCCACGGAGCACCCGGAACGAGCCCCCGTTGGACACGAGCGGATCCGCTCGAAGCCTTCGTATCGTAATCTCCATACCAATCGTACGTCCACTCCCAAAGGTTACCGTGCAGGTCGAACAACCCGCGCCGGGCTGGACGAAGCTCCCGCGGCAGGTGCACGTGCTTGCCGCTGTTCTCCACGAACCAGCCAAAGCGGCCCAGCAGGCTCACCTCTCCGCCGTAACAGTACGCCGTACGCGCTCCCGCTCGACTGGCCACTTCCCACTCCGCCTCCGTCGGCAGGCGAAATCCCCGGCGGCCCAGTTCCAGCGGCCAGTTGCGCGGCGCCCAGCTTGCCTCCGGGTTTGGCTCACGTGGATACTTCTCCTTGTCCAGCGTCGCGGGGTCGGCATAGGGCTGATCGCTCTCCGCCAGTCCCATCTGCTGCCCCAGCCAGCGGCAAAAGCGCACCGAGTCGTACCAATGGGGGCCAAAGCCCGCGTCCTCCGGCTTCGCATCGTATTGCTGCATGAGACCTTTATACGCCGGGTTGAACGCGATCAGCTCCTTGAAAGTGACCTCCCGGTCCAGGAGCGCGAAGTGGCGCGTGAGCCGGACCTGGTGCCGGACCTCGTTCTTAAACCGCCCCGGCTCATCGTTCACGGACCCGATCGTGGACTCGCCCGCCGGGAAGACGATGAACGTGTAGTAGAACGTCTCCGGCTGCGGCGCGGCGGGCACCGCTTGCTTCGGTTTCCCAGCCTCGCCAGAGGGGGCCGATTTCGCGGCTGCGCCGGCCTTCGATTTCGCGTCGGCGTCCCGTTTCGCCGGAGCGGACTTCGCGCCGGCATTCTCCGTCGCACCACCCTCGCGCGGTTCTGCGGGCGGCGTCGGTTTCACCGTGATGCGCAGCGTGAACCATTCGCGGTCGGGCGAATAGGGGATGGCGGTTTGATCCACCTGGCGAACGACGTCCGCCTGGCCCCATTGCCGCAGCAGCCAGCCCGCGGCGCCGTGCACTCCGGAGCTGGGGTCGTGGCGATACCAGCCGGCGAGCTGCTTGATCAGTGCGTCCCGCCGCGACTCGGAAACCTCCGCCAGCGTAAACTCCCCCAGCGCCAGGAGCAGCGCGTAGCGGGCGTCGCGCGGATAGCGGTTGGCCGCGCCGCTCTTGAGTTGTTCCAGGCAGTCCAGGAGCGCGTCCACCCCGACCCCGCGAGCGCGGCAGCGGAAGATGAACTGCGTCAGGGCTTCCGGATCATCGCTCACCTCGAAGACCGGCAGGACCTTCTCGCGCTCGCCGAGGCGCAAGAGCGTCACTGCGGCGCCCGCGCACCGCTGGCCGTACGCGACGCGCTCCACCGAGCCCAGCGCCTCTGGCGGCGGAGTGGCGGCGATCTTGCCGAGGTCCTCGATCGCGGCGGTCGTGCGGCTGGCCTCGACGATCGGGTAAAGCCTGCTGAACTGCTCCGGTGTGGCGACAGCGAGCAAGCGCGTCAGCCGGGCGACGTCTTTCTCGGCGTAGTCGGCCAGCGCATTGGCGGCGGCGAGCCGCTGGGCGTCGGTCGCCTGGGCATCCGCAAAGAGGCGCTCCAGGTCGCCGAGCAATCGCGCGTGAATCGGCCGCAGCGCCTCGCGGAGCAGCGGCTGGTACTCGGCGTTGGACGAGACCAGTTGGCTGGCCACGAACTTCAGATCCGCCTCGGTCCACCACGCCGCCTCGGACGCGGGGACTTGATCGGCCAGAGCCAGCGCCGCGCGAAACCGCCGCTCTCGGTCGGCTTTGTCATCACGCAGCAGGCTGCGGAGCCGCTCGGTGAGCTGGGCCGCGGCGGGACGAAGCAACTGGCGAATCGGCAAGACGTAGGTCACCTTGCCCGCGAGCAATTCCTCCACGAGCGGCTCCACTTGCGACGGGTCGCGCGAGACCACCGCAAGCCGCGCATGGAGCTGCGCCCGCTTCTGGTCCGGTGTCTCTGCCTTGCCGAAAATGAGCCGTGCGAGCAACGGCGCGGCGACGTCAGGATTGGCGTCGAGCTGCTTCACGATATCCGGGACCTGGGACGGTTCGGCGCTCACAAGGCTGCCCACCCGCTCTTCGATGCGGGTGGCCTCCTGCCGCTCTGCCACCCGATTGCGAACGACGATCCCCGCCACGGCCACGGCGATCATTGCGGCCAGCGTCAAGGCCGATCGCCAGCCGTGCGTCCGCGCTGCTCGGCGCATCATCTTGCGCTGGGGCTCGGACCAGTGGGCGGAATCCGTCAGCCTGCGGATGCTCAGCCACTCCACGAGCGACGGCAGATGGCGGTCCTCGGGCTTGGCGTTCCAGAGCGTCGCCCGTTCGGCCAGCCGCAATTCGGCCCGGCCCCGGCGGGTTTCCTTCTGCTTGCGCGTCAGCCACTCCCGGAGCGAGGGAACGAGGTAGTCGTGGGTCAACTGATAGAAACGGGTGGTGGGTGGAGGGTGGTGGGTGGCGGGCAGAGGGTGGGGGACAGAGGGTGGACGGTGGGGGGTGGAGGGATCAGAACTTCCTCCCTCCACGCTCGACCCTTGACCTTGCACCATCAACCCCTCACCCTCCACACTCCACACTCCACCCTCCGTCCGCGCGGTCAGGTCTCCAGGCGCTTTTCCAGCGCTTTGCGGAGGCCGCTCAGCATTCTGCTGATCCGATCGGTCGCCGCCAGCACGCTGTCGAGCTCCGCCTGTTGCAAGAAGCCCACCCGCTGGCTCAACATCAGGTGCGTTTCCAGCTCCATCAGCGATCCGCGGGCGATGCACAGATGGTTGAGGAACTCCTTCGTGTGGTCCCTCCCCTGACCCTCGGCGATGTTCGCCGGGATTGATGACGAAGCCCGCCGGATCTGGCTTGTCAGCCCGAACAACTCCTCCTTGGGAAAGGTCTTCGTCGTCTGATAGCACTTCTCCGCGAGGTCCATGGCGAACTGCCAAACCTCCAGTTCCCGGTAACTTTGCACAATCATCAGAACCGCCTCCCTCCACGCTCGGCGCTTGACCCTCAACCATCGACCCCGCACTCTCCCCCCTCCACTCGCCACCCTCCACCCTCCACTCGCCACCCTCCACCCTCCACTCGCCACCCTCCCCCCTCCACTCGCCACCCCCCACCCTCGACTCGCCACCCCCCACCCTCCACCCTTCACCCTCCACCCCGACCCCCTCGGGGTCGGTGGGGGTGATCAGTCGCAGATCGCGATCGAGAACCCGCAGGAGACCATCAAGCTCATCCGGGCGATTCGCGTAGCCCGCTGCCTGGGCCAGTTCCTGGTGCGAGCGCATGTTGCCCTTGATGTTTGAGCCGCTCTCGGGCAACAGAGCTTTCAGCACAGCTTGGCCCGCCTTTTGATGTGCCCGCAGTGCGGCCGAGCGGAAGGTCTCTTCGAGGAAGGTCACGCCGACGCCCTGGGTTCCGCCGACTTCCTTGAGCGTGGCCGCGGCCCAGGGCTTCCCTTTCACCATTTCGGCAAAGAGCGCCAACCGGATCGAGATGACCCGGCTGTCCTGGGCAAGTCCCTCGATCACCTGCGGCCAGGAAGGTCTCTTGATCCCTGGTGATGGCCCCATCGCTTGCCCGTCAAACGGCCGAACGCCCTGCCGAACTCAATCAAGACGTTGCGGGCGTGAATGAGGTCGAAGAGATCGACGAGGGCTGCGTTCTGGCCCTGGAGGATTTCGATTCGAAGGTCGCCCATGAAGCGCGTGAGCGACACCCAGAAGTCGTCGCGCACCATGACCAGGCACTGAACATGCTCGCCGTCGCACTGCCGCAGCGCCTGGGCCAGCTCGGTTTCCTGTTCCTGACGCCGGGCATGGAGCCACTGCTCGAACTGGTCAACGACGAGCACGACCTTTTGGTCGTGGCCCAAGCCCCGCCCCTGCCGCAGCGCGGCGATCGTGTCCGTGAGGTCGAGCTTTGCGTCCAGGCCCGGCAGCTTTTTCCGCAGCGAGTTCTGGAGCCGGGCCTCGGTCTCCCGGGGCGTTGCCTCGACGTAGACCGGGATCACCCGCCGGGCGAGGCGGGGGAGTAAGCCGGCCTTCACCAGCGACGACTTGCCGCAGCCGCTGGGCCCGTAGATCACGCCGACGGTGAAGCTCGGATCGTCGCGGCTCTCGATTCGGTGCTTCCAGAACCGGATGCTCTCGGGAAGGCCGTCCCTGTCGCGAGCACCGGGCAGAAGCTGCAAGAAGAAGTCGCTGTCGTGCTCGTCGAACGACCGGAGCCCCTTGGGAATAATGGCCATCCGCGTCTCGGATCCAGCAGGATGCGACGGCCCCGCCAGATGGGGCTGGGTTGCGGCACGCCTTGGCTGCGGGCGCTGGGCGGCGGAGCTCTGGCCCAATGCATCGGGCTGTTCGACCTCGATGTACCACTTGAGGACTTCGGTCAGCTCCGCGAGCGACTGGTGGACGTCCGCGGGCGCGAACTTCTCGCCCCAGTGCGCGGCGCCGGGCTCGCTCAGCCTGCCGAGCAGCGCAGTGGCATCGAACTGAGCGGGCAGGCCCCCCTCGCTGTCGAGGCGCTGGATCAGGGATTCCAGCGGCCGGGTGCCGGGCGGTTCGTGGAACCTCCGTTCGTAGACGTCGCGGACCACCAGCTCGAGCACCATGCGGGCGCGGCGAAGCGCCATCCGCGGGTCTTCGCCGGCGATGTGGATCGCCCGGTCGACACCCGCGCGCAGCTCGCGCTTTCTGGAGAGAAATTGGTCCAGCCACCCGATGAGCCGGTCCACGTGGCCTTGAAAATCCGGCCCTGAGCGGGCCTGGGCGGCGTTGCGGAAGGCGAGCTCCTTGAGGCCATCGGGCAACTGGGCCTCGGCCGGCATCAACGCCTTGCCGACCAGAAGGGGCACCACGGGAATATCGCGAGCCAGGGCCGATTCGATCTCGATGCGCACGTAGTCGTGAGGGTCGTCCAGCCGGCGGCCGCCTTGCTGCGGGCCGTCGGCGTAACGGGCATCGAGCCAGTGGTCGCCGATCACCGCCAGCAGCACGTCGCACTGGTTGACTGCATCGCCGATGGACTTGCGAAAATCCAAGCCAGGGGGAATGGTGTCGATGTCCAGGAAGATCGTGCCATCACCGAAGTGGCCCTTCAACCGGTCGTGGAGCCGCCCGGTGACATCGGCACTGTCATCACGCCGGTAAGAGATGAAGAGTTTGGACATTGTTTTGTCCTTTGTCCGTTGTCCTTTGTCCGTTGTTCGCTTCGCGTGTGTCATTGCTCGGCGGCTGGTTCCGGGCACCTTTCAGCGGAAAGGGGATCGCGGACAGCGCACAACCTCAGTGCTGCGTGCAATTGACGATTCTACACCGGCGAGCAGGGGAAGTCTTCGGATCGCCGGACGGGGCCGGCTCCTACAAAACCACTCGCTGATGCGCCGCGGCGCTGTAGGAGGGGGCTCTGTCCCCCGATCGCTTCTACAAAACCGCGTGTTGATGCGCCGCGTCCCTGTAGGAGGGGGCTCTGGCTGGGGTGATGAAAGGTGGCCCCTGAGGGACGACGGCATTCCTCTCACATTCATTGCGCAGCCTCGGCGAGCGCCCCGTTTTCTCTCCCCCCCTTGCTAAGGGGGGGGCAGGGGGGGTGGCCGTGGCACAACCAATTGCACGGCGTTCAACCGGCCTTCTTCCGCCGGCCTCGTCGCGGCTGTTGGAAGCGGTCTGCAAATCGGACCAATCGCCTGGAAAACAAGGGGGAGGAACCGATTTTGAGATCGTTGCGAATCCTGGTTGTATCAGGAAGTGGAAAGCCATTCACCCTCTCCGAGGCGTGCGCCCCCACCCCGCCTGCCCCCCCTTAGCAAGGGGGGGAAAGGGATGGATCGCTCGCGCCGTAATTCTGTCGCGCGCAACAAAAACATGCCTCTCGAAACCATCGCTCAATCGCGCTAAACCCCGACTTTTCATCACGCCAGGCTCTGGCCCCCGATCGCTTGGCTGCGGCTGCGCCGCGTTGGGATCGGTAACACTTTGCGTACTCGTCCCGGCGACCATACTAGCCCGAAGCGCAAGCGAGGGTTCCGGATACACTCGCTTGCGCTTCGGGCTCGTATGCCGGGGGCGTTACACGCAATTGAACCGGGCCCCAGAATCCCCAAGCTCGGGCGCCCTGAAGGGCCGCACGAATCCGGGTTTTGTCTCGCCTGTCGCCTGAGGATCGGCGTGCACACCCAATCCTTGCAGTTCCACACACCAAGCGGACCACGCAACGATGCACCATAGGAACCATCCGTCGCAGCCAGCTTAATGATCAAGATCCGCAAAGCCGATAAAAGGCTCAAAGTCATCCCCATCAGCGTGCTTTCCGAGGGCCCCGTTGTCGATGAAATCTCGGAACTTCGTTTTCTGCCTCGGCTTGCTGGCTCTGATCACGACTTCAGCATCCGTACGGGGGCAGGGAATCATCGTCCCGAGCGCCGGGCCGATCAACAGCAGCATGGCGGGGGCTTCGACGGCGGCTCCCGTTGATTTCGGGGCCAGTTACTGGAACCCGGCGGTCATCAGTGCGCTCGAGGACCAGGAGTTTCTGCTGGGTTCGGCCCTCGCGCTACCCAGCATTCACATGCAGAGCTCGCTGCCGGCTGACTCGGTCCTTGGTCAATTCCCGCCCAACAATCGGTTCGGCGAGGCACGTAGCGACAGCGGCGTTGCACCCGGCCTGGCCACCGGTTTCTCCTTCCGGTTGAGCGAAGGCTCGCCGCTGACCCTGGGACTCGGGGTCTTCGGACTGGTCGGCGGCGGCGTGAATTTTCCCGGCAGCGCGGGGACCCCCATCCTGTCCCCGCGCATCCCGCCGGCGTACTTTGGCGTCGGACCGATCTACTCGAACCTGTCGATGCTCTCGATCGCTCCCATGGCGTCGCTTCAGCTCACCGACAACCTGGCCGTGGGCGGGGGCCCGATCATCACATCGGGCGTGCCCAGCTTCAATCCCGCCTTCTTCGCCCCAAACCCGAGATTAACGGACGGCCTGGCCAACTTCCCGGCGGCCACCAACGCGCGCACTTACTGGGGCGCCGGGTTTCAGGTCGGCCTCTTCTATGAGCTGAACCAGAACTGGAACATGGGGTTTTCGTACAAGAGCCCGGTCTGGCAGGAGAAGTGGGATTTCAACGCGGCAACGTCCAATCTGGTGGGCCGGCGCATCGGCATCCAGGCGAGCCTGCCCGAGATGTTCTCGTGGGGTGTCGCCTACAAGGGCCTGCCCAAGACTCTGATCGACCTTGACCTCCGCTACATCGACTACGCCAACACGTCCCTCTTTGGCACCAGGGTCAGCGACGGCGGCCTGGGCTGGAAAAGCGTCTTCGCCGTCGCGCTGGGAGGCCAGTACCAGGCGACCGATCGCCTGACCATCCGCGCCGGTTATCTCTACAACACCAACCCGATTCCCGCCCCGGTGACACTCTTCAATGTCCAGGCGCCGGGAATCATCCAGAACACGCTTTCGCTGGGTGCATCGTTTCTCGTGACCGAAAACGTAACTCTTTCGATGGCGTGGATGCACGGTTTCCGCAACGCGATCGAAGGGCCCATCCTCCAGATCCCGGGCTCATCGGTGCGGCTCGATGCCCAGAGCGACATCTTCTGGATGGGCTTCAACGTCCGGTTCGGCGGCTCGAAGCGCGGAGCAAGCGCAAATTCATACAGCACCGACAGTGCGGACATACCGCCGCCATCGAGCTGGAGCGGTCCGTACGCGACGCCGCCCGCGCCGAGCTTGCCCGCGCCGGAACCGGTTCCGCAGGACGCCAGCCCGGCTGCCAGCCCGGCTGCCGCGCCGGCACCGCCGAGCGCGAGCCCACCTGGCGACGACCCTTCTTCGCCTTGAGCTGATCTACTTCTGGTCGGAAAACACCACCTTCCAGTCGCTCTTCATGTCGACGACGACCCAGCCGCGCTCGCGGGGCCTCGGCAAGTACCTTGTCGAGGCGGCCGACCTGCGAATTCCGGTCGTAGGCATATTCCCGCTTTTCGTCGGTGTGATGAACGACGAGACCCAGGCGCGGCCCTTTGGCGGCGGTCGTCCAGCGGAGCATCTCGTAGTCGCCGTCCGAGTTGCCGAATACGGCGATGGGGCGGCGGCCGATGCCTTTCTGGATTCCCACCGGCTTGCCGGCCTTGTCGTCGATGAAGTCAACGTCCGGCAGCCGCATCAGGATCGGCTGGCCGTCGCGCAGCTCGTACTTGAGCTTGATCGCGCTGCCGATGACCTGTTCGGGCGGAATGCCGTACACCCGGCTCGTCCACGGCCGCATGAAGTCAACGCCTCCGCCCGAAACGATGAAGGTCTTGAAGCCGCTTTGCCGCAAATAGCTCAAGAGCTCCAGCATCGGTTGGTAAGCCAGCTCCGTGTAAGGGCGGCCGAAGCGCGGGTGCCTGGCGGCGGCGAGCCAGTCGGAGACGATCCGCTCGAATTCCTCGGGAGTTGTTCCGGCGTGAGTCGCCGACAGGATTGCCATGGCCGCTTTAGCACCCTCGTGCAAGACGCTTTTCATATCGCCCGCGAGAACCGCCTTGAATGGCTGTTTCTCGCTCCATTCGGGGTGCTGGCCGGCCAGCTCCCTCACCCGGTGAAGGGCGAAGGCGGCCTGCACATACATGGGCTGCTCGCACCAGAGCGTGCCGTCGTTGTCAAAAGCGGCGATGCGCTCCGACGCCGGCACGAAGCCGGGCGTGCCTTCCTTCGAGACCGTGTCGACAAACGCGACGATCGCACGCTTGACCGGTCCCTCGTTCCACGACGGCAGTGGATCGTCGGCGGCGAACACGGGCCCGGCGATCGTGGCGCACAGCGCCAGCGTGATCAGGAGGACAAGGCAGCGCCGAATCATCAGTGATCCTCTCCACTCAAGTTGCGTGCGGTTCAATCCGCAGGCTTTTCTATCCCAGAACAACGTCGCGGTCCAGGGGTTACACGGCTCATGAGGAACGGTTCCGGCCGAGTGATCCCGATGACGACTGAATGCCCCTCACCGACGAGTGCTTCAAGAAAACCTCGAAAAACCGATACTGTAGCACCGGAATCAGGTGACTCGTTCCCACGCTCCGCGTGGGAATGCATCCCGAGCCGCTCTGCGGCCCTCTACCGGGACCGCACGACGCGGAGCGTCGCAGACGGCATTCCCACGCAGAGCGTGGGAACGAGTTTCTCCGCTATGTTCCGCGCTGGGGCAAAACCTGCCGTCCGATTTCCTTGCTACAGTGTCGAAAAACCTGTCATTATGTCACCTTCAAAGCCATGGCTGAAAAGCCTGACCGCCAGCATCCAGAATTCTGCGGTCCCACTGAGTTAGCGCGCCGCGGCAAAACGGGTCGCGCCTTCTGGATCGAGCTCGTCGAGCTGCCGCTGCGCCATGGCCGCGAGCCGGCCGATGGTCGAGTCGTCGCCGCCGCGTGCCAGCGCGAGGATCCGTCCGTCGGCTCCGATCAGGACGTGAAAGGGGGGATCGGCCGACGCGGTGCCGAACCGGCCCAGCAGTCCCGCACTGGCCAGATAAACGGTCAGTCCGATGCGATTCGAACGAAGTAACTCCCGGATTTCCCTGGCCTTGCCGGCTGGCACGGCAGCCGCCACCCCGACGAACCGGCGGTGGCCGGCGAGCCGCTTCGAGGCTCGTTCGAGCGCCTGCAGGCTCGACTTGGCGGATGCCGAATCGATCGACCAGAAGGTAACCCAGACCACCTTGCCGTTAAGGCCAATCATCACGAGCGGCTCGGACGTCTCCAGGTCGAGCACCTGCAAGGGGGGAATCCGTGCGCCCACGCTCAGCGGTTCGTGATCGGGCCGCGATCGGTAATGCAGCGAGGCCGCGCCGACAAGCGCGATCGCGGTGACAACCATCATCATCGCGCTTGAGGGCTCGATCCGGCGGCGCGTCCACAGTTCGGTCATCTCATCCATCTTTCCGATCGATTAAGAATAAATACCTCTGGCGTACGATCGCCGCTTCCGCCAACGGTGTCAAGCGCTCGCGAGGGGATCACCAGCCTCCGCCATTCGTACAACACAGAACTTGCGTCGGAGAAGAACCGGCAGTGCCGGCCGGACGCGAGGGTCTTTCCTCGAAGGCTGCGCGCCCGGCTTACCGCCTTTGGGCTTGAACGGCGAACGCGAAACCGGGACCATGCGTTGGGGCCTGAAAACGACTTGCTGGGCGCGGGTCTCCGGGCCGGACTTGAATCAGCCGGAAGTTACAATGTCAGCCACTTCCAGCAACACTGGATCGACGGCCCTGGTTCACGAAGGCTGGAACCATTTGCAATGCCAGCGCCCCCTCGCTGCGTGGGGAAGTTGGCAGCGTGCGCTCCGTAGCGAGCCCGACTGCGCGGCGGCGCGGCAGGCTCTGGCCGCCCTCGAATCGGCCGCCGACTTGCCCCAGGCGGCCCGGATTGCGTACCGGTTCCGTCAGCCCGACGACCCGCGTCAGCGCGCGATATGGGATGATCGAATGAAGGACCGGCCGGCCGCGGACCTGGCCGCAAGCGCAGACTTGTTCGGCCGGCTCGCGATTGACGACCCGTCCGACTCGGCGGCCTGGTACAACCGTGCCCTCTGCCTGGCCTGGGCGGGCGAGAATCGCGAAGCGATTTCGTGCCTCGATCGGGTGGTGGGTCTCGATGCCGGGCGTGCTTTCGACCTGGCGGTCGGGGCCTGGACGCTGGCCCTGGTGCTCAGGCAAGGCGGCGGCGCCGAGGAACTGGCGGACGACCTGCGATTTGCCTGCACGATCGCCTGGAAAGCAGCCGATACGGCCTGGCTGCTCGACGAGTTTCCCGAGGTCCAAAAAGCGCCCGCCCCGCGCGAGCCAGGCGTAGCGCCCGATCAAAAGACCGAGATCGAGGTCTTCGAGTGGCTCGATCGCCCCGGCGAGCTGCTTGGGACGGACGGACCGCGGGTCGCCCTACTGCCCCGGGTGCTGGCCAGCGTCTACATCGACCGGAACCGGCTGCGGCTCTCGAGCCCGCGGCTGGAAAACCTGGAGCGCGTGGAGGAATTGCTGTCAGAGCGATACGAGAATGGCGCCCAGCCGATTCGCCGCGAGGTCACGCCGCTGCCGCTGCCATTCCTGGACGCCGATGTGTGGACGTTCCGGACGCCCCGTGAAATCGATCCCGCGCTGGCCGATGATCTCCGGCGCGAGGCGGTCGAGCAATACTATGAAAACGAGTGGATCCATCGCCGGCGCCGCAGCCTGGGAGATCGCTCACCGTTGGACGCGGCTCGCGCTCTTCTCCAGGGCGACCTGGTTGCAAGAGCCAAGCTGGCGGCGACTGTGCGCTTGCGGGAGCAGCTTGGCGAACGAACCACTGCCCGCGGGCTCTACCACGGATATCCGTTCGACCGGCTCCGCCGGCGGCTGGGGCTCGATCTGGTCGATTCCGGCATGGTCGATCCGTCGGACCTCGGCTGTGCCTCGCCCGCTGAGCTCGACCAGCTCGACGCGGCGGCCCTCGGCGATTCGCTCCTGGCCGAGGCGGTCCAATCGGCCGCGGGGCTTGCTGACGACGAGCGCACCGCGCGCCTGGCTGCCGAATTGTTCGGGCGCAACCTCGCGATCTTGCCCGCGGTCGATCCGGCCGCCGCGGTCGCTCCCCTGGTGCGACGAGCCATGAGCCGGCAGAGCTTCGACTCGGCCCTCGACTGGATCGAGCGCGCAAAAGCCATGGCCGATCCCATGACCGGCAGGAAGCTCGACATCTGGCGCGCCGAGATCCTCACGCGTGCCGGCCGCCCCGACTCGGCCCGCGCGATCTATCTCGACCTCGTCACCAGCGACGCCGCGGGAGCGGCCCTCGCGCTCGACGGCGCGGAGACCCTCTTCGATAGCGGCCACATCGACCAGGCCGAATCGCTCCTGGTCACGGCACGCGACCTGGCCGCTCGAACGGGGCGGCGCTGGATCGAGCGGCGCGCGCGGCAGCTTCTCGGTTGAGCAAGGCGCGGCCAAGGAAAGTTTCCCCTCGCCCCCTTGAGGAGAGGGTGGCCGAATGCCGGGTGAGGGGGCTCCCCGCTCGGGGATCCCCCGTGGTCCGGGTCTCGCTACGCACTCACCAGCACCTGCGCCGTTACCCGCGCTGGTCCCGGCTTCGGTTGTGCGACCACGGCGGCGATGCCGCCGCCGAATTCCTCCAACTGCCAGCGAACCTCGGGGTCGCGCGTATCGCGAGCAACCGAGGTCACGGCGTTCATCAAGCCGAACCGGGACTTGTCCCGGCCGCCCAGGAACCGGTCCATGATGAGACTGATGACGGTGCTCGACTCGGCCCCCTGGGCAAAGCGCGCCAGGAGCGGCATCATCGTCAGCGCCAGGTCGACTTGCGACGATTCGCGGGCCGATCGCATCTCGGCGGCGCCGCGGGCGAACGCCTCGTCACCGCAACATGCTCGAATCGCTGCGCAGAGAGCGCTCGCGACCTCGGCCTGCTCCTCGGTCGAAAAGTTGACCCGCCGGATCTCCCGGGTCTCGATTGCATGAGCGCGGATTGCACCGTTCTGGCAGATCTGCCGGAAGACATAGGGGTGAACGCAGATATCATCCTCGGTGGCCCGCACGGCGACTCCACCTTGCACGCGGTCCCGCCGCGCAACCTCCTGCTCCCTTGAGAGGACCGCCCGCATGAAAATGCGGGTGCCGTCGTCGAACACGTCGGACACCTTGCCGCCGACAGCCTCGACCTCGTTTACGAAGATCTCCTTGATCTCTCCCGTCGTCAGCCAACCCAGTGTCGTCATGGGCTGATCTCCTCAATTTCGGGCGATCCGATTGGCCACGCCCGTCTAACGAGATATGACCACGCCGCGCCCGCGCTCCGCGAGTCGGGTGCGCGTGACTGTTGTGTTATTGTAACAAGATGAAGTGAATCCTGACTACTGGCCACTTGAGCCGGGCAGCACTTGAGCCGGGATCGCAAGTCGGTCAGAGGACGCCTAACCCTATCCTGGCCGCCTGACCCAACACTGAAACAGCGACGCGAGCATGCTCGGCGCGCGCGAGCCGGTCTGTTACAAGTATTCACGAACCGTCGATTTGCTCGGTGGTCGGTCGATTCATGCCAACCTACGGTGAAAGCCAAGCCACAGGTGCAACGATGATCAGGCATATCGGAATCCTGTTGGTCCCGGTCAGTGACCGGGATCGGGCGAGAGAATTGATCCATCGCGCCTTTTTGGGTTGGGCGTTGCTGGTGCTGGTGCCCGACTTGGCGTGCCCAGTCTGCGCTGCCCAGGATGCTGACCTGATCCTTCATCACGGGCGGATCGTCACGGTCGATCGTGCGTTCTCGATTCGTCAGGCCCTGGCCGTCAAGGATGGCCGGATCCTCCGCGTCGGGACCGACGACGAGGTGCTCCCGGCACGCGGGCCGCGCACGACGCTCGTCGATCTCGGCGGCAAGATGGTCCTGCCCGGACTGATCGATTCCCACGTCCACCCGACCGCCGCCAGCGTCGTCGAATTCGACCGTCCCATCCCGGAGATGGAGTCGATACCGGATGTGCTCGATTACATTCACGAGCGAGCTCGCGCGCTTGGGCCTGGAAAGTGGGTCATCGTGCGCCAGGTGTTCATCACGCGACTGAAGGAGCAGCGATACCCGACCCGCGATGAGCTGGATCAGGCGGCGCCCCGGAACCCCGTCCTCTTCGCGACCGGTCCCGATGCCTCGCTGAGCACCCTGGCGCTCCAGGAATGCGGGATCGACAGGAAGTTCCGGGTCGAGGGCCCTGGCAAGGTCGAACGAGACCCGCGCACCGGCGAGCCGACCGGAATTCTGCGCAACTGTGCGCGTTATATCAAGGCATCGGAATCCGACAAGGTACCCAGCGCGGCGGAGCAGGACCGCCTGCTCCTGGCGCTTTTCTGCGATTACAACAGCGTCGGAATCACGGCCGTCATCGACCGCGACGCCGCGCCGGACGCGATCGATCGCTATGAGCGGCTGCACGCGGCCGGTGGCGCTCAATGTTCGCCTGGGCATCTCGCGGCACGTCGAGACGCTGGGGCCGCTGGAAAAGGTCGTCGCCGACATCCACGAAGTGGCCAAGCACCCGCTGGTTCGCGGCGGGCCGCGGCTGCGGATCATCGGGATCAAGACCTATCTCGATGGAGGCATGCTCACCGGCAGCGCGTATATGCTCGAGCCCTGGGGCAAGAGCCGGATTTACGCGATCGACGATCCCAACTATCGGGGCGTGCTGTTCATCCCGCCGGAGCGCCTGGTGCCGATCGTGCGGGCCGCGGTCGAGTCGGGTTTGCAGTTCACCGCGCACAGCGTCGGCGACGGCGCGGTCACGGCCCTGATCGACGCCTATGACGAGGTCAATCGCACAACGCCGGTCCGCGCGACGCGTCCCTGTGTGACCCATTCCAACTTCATGAGCCGTGAGGCGATCGACAAAGCGGCCCGGCTGGGTGTCGTTGTCGACATCCAGCCGGCCTGGCTCTACCTCGACACCCGGGCCCTGGCCGCCCAGTTCGGTTACGACCGGCTTCGCTACTTTCAGCCGCTCCAGAGCCTTTTCCAGGCCGGAGTAATCGCCGGGGGCGGTTCCGACCACATGCAGAAGATCGGCTCCTTCCGATCGATCAACCCCTACAATCCATTCCTGGCCATGGAAGTCGCGATCACCCGACGCGCCAAGGGCTACGAGGGCCGGCTTCATCCCGAGGAAGCCTTGACCCGCGCCCAGGCGATCCAGTTCTACACCAAGAACAACGCCCATCTCCTTTTCCTGGAGGACAAGATCGGCTCGCTCGAGGAGGGCAAGCAGGCCGATTTCATCGTCATCGACCGCGATCTCTTGACCTGTCCCGATGATGAGATCAGAAAGACCCGCGTGCTGGCCACGTATCTCGATGGCAAGCGCGTGTTTCCGCGGGATCAGGCCCCGGACCGAGCGAATCGCCGGGCGAACCACGGTAACACCGCTTTACAGCCGGTCATTTCCCGAGATGTTATCACTTGGGAATTCAAGGTCGATAAAGCGAGTTGCTCGCTCGATGCATTCCGGGACGGACCACAAACCGATGGAGCAACCATAGGCCAAGATGAAAAGAGGCATTGGCAAATCAGCCAATCTCGATTAGACTGGTTTTCAACTGGTTGAAATCGGATCAGGAGCGCTTATGGAAAGCATTGGTTCGTTCGAGGCGAAAACCCACTTGCCCCAGCTCTTGGAGCGAGCGGCTAAAGGAGAAGAGTTCACCATCACCAAACACGGCAAGCCCGTCGCCAGGCTTGTGCCACCCCTGGCCGCCAAGTCCGCGCCCGACGTGCGGCTTGCCGTCGAGGCGATGAAGCAATTCCGCAAGGGCGCACGCTCGGCGGTCTGAGCATCCGCGAGATGATCGACGAGGGACGTCGTTTCTGAGGAGAAAATGGCATGGATGCCGCAGATCAATTTGTCTTGGACGGATCGGTGACCATGGTGTGGGGCTTCGAAGACGAAGCCGACGAATACGCCGAAGCGATTCTGGAACGCATGCCTGACTTACAGGCACACGTCCCCTCTCTCTGGCCGCTGGAAGTAGCCAATGCCCTGCTGGTCGGCGAACGCCGCGGCCGCATCACGTCGGCCGAGACGGCACGGTTCGTAGCAATCCTTGGTGCCTTTCCCATTACCGTCGATGACCAGACGGTTGCCCATGCCTGGACTGATACCATGCATCTCGCGCGTGCTCATAACCTTTCTTCCTACGACGCTGCTTACCTCGAGCTGGCGATCCGGTTCGGCCTGCCGCTGGCGGCCCTGGATGGCAGGCTGAAAGCGGCGGCCGGGGCAGTGGGTGTACCGCTCTTCGAAGTGGCATCCTGATCCGGCAACTTATTCTCGCGCAGTTCCTTTAGTAGGACACCAACTTACTACGTAGCCAAAACGGCCGTCGTTGTGTCACCGGCCTCGACATTCTCTTGGATTCGCATCGGGAAGTGGGTTAGATTAGAGTTCGGGACCAATCTGCGTTATTCACCTTTCGAGTGTGCGAGGTCGAGCAGCTCAACCTATGAGTGACCGCCAAATTACCGGTCCAACATTGGAGGTCATTCATGAGGGCCGGATCGAGCGCGTCTGCGAGATCAAGGGGGGCGATCTTCACATCGGCCGGATACCCGGCATGGGCGTCTATCTCGATGATCTACGGGTATCTCGCCGGCATGCCCTGATCGAGCGCGATCCTGACGGCACCTGTTACGTGGTCGACTTGAAGAGCAAGTGCTCGACCCAGGTTGACGGCGTGAAATTGAAGCCATTCCAGCCCGTTCCGCTCCATGACGGCAGCCGGATCAGGATCATCGGCTACGAGCTGGTTTTCCACGACGCCGAGACCGCGGTCCGCGATCCCAGTACCAGCGAATCGACGGTGCTCCAGACGCTCGACGATCTGAGCTCGGACTACCTCGCCGGGCGCGCGAGCCAGCCAGCCCTTGCGCTCAAGGCCATGCTGGAAATCAACCGGTCGCTCGGCGGCCGAGCCGACCTGGATGACGTCCTCGATCGGGCGCTCGACGGCTTGATGGCGGTTTTCCCCGCGGCCGAGCGCGGCTTCATCCTGATCGTCGAGGTCGAAGGCACTCCTCGAATCCGTGCGATGCGCGACCGCTCCGGCTCAGCCGGCCAGAGGCCGCTCAGCCGGACAATTCTGCGCGATGTCCTCGACAAGGGCAAAGCGATCCTGATCGCCGACAGCGTGGCGGACCCGCGATTCCAGCTAGAGGACAGCGTGATTTCCTCGGTCCGCACCGCCTTGTGCGTGCCGCTCCTGGGGCATGACGACCGGCCGCTGGGCATGATTCAGCTCGACAGTCAAAAGCTCCTGAGCGGCTTCAAGCCCGGCGATCTCGACTTGCTCGCCACCTTGACCGTGCCGATCAGCGTCGCGGTCGAGAATTACCGCCTGCTTCAGGAGCACGCGTCCTGGGCGGCGGCCCGCGAAATCCAGTTGGCCCTTTTGCCCCAGCGCCGGCCGCAAATCGCGGGCTATGCGTTCTGGGAGTGTTACCAGCCCTCGATGGCGGTGGGGGGCGATTTCTACGACTACATCGAGATCGAGCCGTCACGGACCTCAGAGAAGCGGGGCACTCGCTGGGGCGTCACCCTGGGCGATGTCGTGGGCAAAGGAATGCCGGCGGCCCTGCTGGCGGCCAGCGTCTGCCCTGAGGTACACCACCTGGTCGCCAGCGGGGTCAGTCCGGAACAGGTTCTGGGACGCGTCAACCGCCGCGTCTTCGATGCCGGCGTCGAGGCGATCTTCGTCACGATGATCTTGATCGAGATCGATGCCGATTCCCACTCCATGACCGTCGTCAACGCCGGCCACGCGGCCCCCTTGCTGCGGCGCTCCGGGGGCGAAGTCGTGCCCATCGCCGAGCAGGGGGCGCGGCTGCCATTGGGGGTCGACCGTCAAACCGTCTACCAGCCTGTCACGATCCCGCTGGCGCCGGGCGATCTGATCGTCGTCTACACCGACGGCGTCACGGAGGGCTTGGACCGCAGCCGCCGGCCGTTTGGTGAAAAGCGGCTGCGGCAGGCCCTGGCCGCGGCTTCGCCCCAGGTCGAGCCAGCCGGCGAGTCGCTCCTGGCGTCCATCGTCGAGCACGCTGCAGGCCGCTCCCCCTTCGACGACGTCACCATCGTCTGCTTCGGAAGGCTTCAGGGTTGAAGGAGCCGATCCAAGCTTTGGTGCAAAGCTTGCTGGAGTAGGTCGATATTGAAGTAGAACTGGCGCTCCGGCTGATCGCCCTTGGCTGCCGTCGTCAGCACGTCGAATCGGTGTCCGTTATGCTCGGAAAGGGCCTGTTGCTTGACTCGTAATCCCAGCGATCCCACGACCAGGTATTCTTCCTCGATGAAGAGGACATTGATCGGCTTTTCGAAGCTCATGCCGGCACCGGGAGCAAACACGGCGCTCGACAGGCCTTCGAGGTATGAGCGATGTTTTCGGACCTTGTCGCTTTCCCCCATCTTTTCATACAAGGCAACGGCTAACGCTTGGCCGTCGAGCCGCATGAACCGTTCGCGCTCCAGAAGTTTGACGAGCATTGCCTCGGCCGCCTTGAGCTTACCCTGCTGGACGTCGTTTCCAACCTGGGCGATTTCGCGCCGCCACTCGAAGTTGTACGGCTTGTAGTGACTCGTCGCCGCAAACGCGGTGCGCAGCGCCTTCCAGTCCGTCTTGGCGGGGTCTTTCTGAGCCCGAGCCAGAAGCGCTTCAAATTCCTGGTCGGCCGACTTTCGGGCCGCTTTATCGCCCGTGGGCTTCTGGGCCAATGCGTGGCCGCTCCAGCCAGCGGTCAGAAGGCAAGCGACCGCAACAAAAAGTCGTCGCATGGGCATGTCTCTTCCCTCCTGAATCAAGGAGTGAAATCCCGCATCGATCTGTGCCGCCAAGGCGATCTCTGGAAAGGTGTCAAGCGGACGATGTGCTTGCAGTTCGCAATAATAACCGTCACGGCTGCGCCGGTCCATCGGCCAGGAGTTCCCGCTGCGACGTTTTGTCGGGCGACTCGAGCTTGCGACCGAGCCGACTCCTTCGTGGGCGTGGCCCTGGAACCCGAGTCGCGGTCCGGCTAACATCCATTCATGCCGATCCTGGAGAGCGCCGGTACGCGACAAGCTGCCCGAATTCTGGGAGGGATTGCCATCGAACTCGAACAACTCCAGCGCGCCCTCGCAGCCGCGGACCCGGCCGCGATCCTTGTCCCGGCCAGGATTCTTCGCCGGGTGGTCAGGGTTGACCGCGGGCTCAGGTGGTTGGTGGGCGAGCACCCGACGTCTTACGTGATCGCAGGCGCGGCACTTCAGGCGATTGTCGATGGCACGGAACTGGGCCGGGCACCGGCCGCGCCGTGGCCGTCGACGGCGCTCCTGATCGCGCAGCCGGAGCCCGAGGAGCTCGCGCAAAAGGATTCGGGCGTCGTCTTGACCGAGGTCTGGCGCCGGCTTTTCCGCGCCGGGTCGAGCGCGAGCTGGACGCGGCATTCGAATCGGCGAAGATCGAGCCCGCCGGTCTCGCGGCACGAATCGACGCGATCGGGCCGACCGAGTTCGAGGAAGCCCGCGCGGTCCTGCGGCAGGATGGTCTGCTGCTGGCCCCGGCCTCCGACCTGGCGGCTTACACCGAATTCGCGGCGGTGTTTCTCGAGCTGACTTGCTTTGACCCCGCCGCGCGGGCGATCGTGTTCCCGGCGATCGAATCCGCGGTTTCCGTCGAATCGGTGCTGGCAAGGGACCTCGACGGGCAGGCCCTGCTCGCCGGCACGCGGCCGACGGGCGCGCCTGAGCCTTCGCCTCCGCCCAGCGAAGACGGCGCAGACGGTGAGATCGAAACTCCGGTGGAAACAATCGAGGATGACGAGCCTCTCGAGGAGCCGGCCGCGGCGCGGGTCCGCGAAGAGCGCCTGGCTGCGCTGGCCCGGACCGCCGCCGCGCGCGGCAATACCGTCCGCGCGGCGATTCTGTGGACGCGGCTGGCAAACCGGGCCGGGCCGGAGGCCGACCAGGCTGCGCGGGCCGCGGCCCGCGCAGCGCTGCGGCAGCTTGCCGTGCGGCTGCGGAAGGCGCTCTTCGTGCAGAAGGGTGAGGCCAGCCTCTGGGTCGAGGCGCTCATGCCGTTGCTCAAGCTCGCCGCCAGCGGGTTCTGGTCGCCCGAGCGGCGGTTGCTCTACGACCTGCAAAGTGTCTGCATCGACCACGAGCGCGAGGTCTTCCGCCTCGAGCCGGTTCGCTGGTTGCTGTCAATGGGCCGGCGGCCGCTCAAACACCCGCTGCCGCACCTGCGCGAAGTCGTCATGTCCAAACACCTCCGGTCCGCCGCGAAATGGCTGCACAGGGTGCGGCTGCCACGCGACAGCTCGGGTGCGGCTCGAGGGACTGCTCGGCCCTGCCGTCAACCGCGCCGAGGAGGCCCTGCGCGGGCGGTTCCGGCCCTGGGTCGATTCCACGCTCGAATCGGAATGGGCCCGCCCTGGCAACCTGCCCGAGCGCGTCGCCTACCGCAAGCTCGTCGAGGAGATGCTCGACCCCATCGTCGCCCGCGGCTTCACGACGCTCGGCGACCTACGCGACGCCGCATCGCGGGGAAACCTGAAACTGAGCGACTTGAGCGGCCCGGCTGAGTTCTTCCGCGGAGACCGACTGCTCCAGGCCGACCGTGCCCTGGGGGAAGTGGTCGACGGCGTCCACCGTAGCGGAGAAATCTACCTGCGCTGGCTACAGCGCTTCAGCGCTCTGGCGTTCGGCACCCGTCTCGGCCGCGTTCTCACGCGTTATCTCGCGCTCCCGTACGGCGGGTCGTTCGTGCTCTTGAAGGGTTTCGAGGAAATCAACGACGTGCTGCTCGCTCGCGTTACCGGGGCTCATCTCCACCTGGTCAACCCCGCGAGCGTTCTCTTGTTCGGCACGATCGCGCTGGGATTGATCAACCACGCGCAGTTCCGCCGCGGGTTCCTGACCACAGCAAGAGTTGCTCGGACAGGTCTTGCGGGTCGCGTTCTGGGAAATCCCCGCGCGCCTGATCAACGAGCCGCTGGTACGGCGGCTGCTCGATAGCGCGGTGGCGATCTCGGCCTGGCGGTACTTGCGATCAAGCCCGGGCTCGTGACCGCCGGGCTCTGGGCACTCGCGCGGGTGGCCGGGTTCGGGCCAACCGCCGCGAACGCGCTGGGCCTGGCGACGTTCCTGGCCGCGTCGTTCGTCTTCAACACCCGCGCCGGGGCGATGCTCGAAGAACTGGCCGTCGACCGGGATTTCGCATGCCTGGCACAGCCTGATCTTCGAGGTGATCCCCGGTCTCTTCCGGATCATCATGTCGGCGTTGGCCGCGCGCTCGAATGGGTCGAGAAGCTGATCTACGCCGGTGACGAATGGCTTCGGTTCCGCGAAGGACAATCGCCGGGTACTGCTCGCGGCCAAGGCCGTGCTGGCGCCGGTCTGGGGCGTCGTGGCCTACGCCGTTCGGGTTTATCTGACCCTGCTGGTCGAGCCGCAGATCAACCCGATCAAGCACTTTCCGGTGGTGACGGTCGCGGCCAAGCTCATGCTCCCGTTTGCCCTGACGCTTGACCGGCGTCGTCGCCGCGCCGCTTGACAGCCATTTCTGGGCGTCGTGATCGCCAAGTCGATCGCGGCGACGACCGTGCTTCTTCTTTCCCGGTTTTTTTGGGTTTCTGGTCTGGGAGCTGCGTGCGAACTGGCGGCTCTATGAAGCGAACCGGCCCGAGTCGCTCGGGCCGCACTGGCGGTCGGGAGCCACGGCGAGACGGTCGTCCGGTTTCTCCGACCGGTTTCCACTCGGGCACCGTACCGAAGCGGTTCGCCGCTGGCGGCGGACGAGGCAGGCAGGCAGGGAACAGGCAGCGCTCAAGCAACGCGAAGCGCTACACCACGTCCAGGAGGCAGTCCGCACGCTCGTCGAGCGCGAGTTCGCCGCACTCTTGCGCGAGAGCCGATCGCTGCACGACTGGTCGATCGAGCCCGGATCGATCCGCCTCGCCACCAACCGCATCCGGATCGAGCTTCTGGCCGCCGCTCGCGACCGGCCCAGCCTCTGGATCGACCTGGAGGAACGGTCGGGGGCCCTCGCGGCCCGCATTGCGCGGCCGGGCTGGCTCGAGAGCGTAAATGGAGGCGCAGTTGCTCACCCTGGCCGACGCAATCGCCGGCCTTTACAAGCTGAGCGGGGTCAAAGTGGTGCGCACCCTTGGCGAACGCGTCTGGGCGTCGCTGGGCGAATCCGACACCGCCGGTGACGCGAAGATCTGCCCGGGCTCCGTCGACTTCACCGCCGTCGTGATCCCATGGCCGGCCTGGGTCGCGGCGTGGGAGGGTGATGCGCCGCGAGTTCCCGACGCGGGCGGCCCCGCCTGGCGAGCCGGGGTTCTTCCGGGGCTCGTGCCTCCGCCCGACCGGCGCGAGCCAGGCTGAGCCTGGCGCAGCGGCGCTCAGGGAGTGGTTTCGCTATTGACGACCGGCTAGAGCGCGGAGATCTACCGATCCCGAGTAGGGCTGGCCGTGACTTCCGCTGCCTGGCTTTCGGCTTCGCGGCGGCCGAAACGTCGTGTAGAATGACAGAGTGCCGGCTCCTTCAAAGCGTGACCGCGCTGGCCAGTTCGTCGAGCGGGATTTCCAGCTCACGGGCGATCCGGACGGCGATCGATAGGCTCGGTTCGCGCTGGTCCTGCTCGAGATAGGAGAGGTGGGCCTGGGCCACGTGGGCGCGGGCCGCCAGGTCGGCCTGGGTCAGTCCGCGGGCCTCGCGCGCGGCGCGGATCTTCTGGCCGAGCGTCGTGGCGCCCTGCGCCGCGGCCAGGTGCCGGCGCTTCTCGGCCAGGAACCGGCGGCATTCGAAAGACCTTGATTAGGGACTTACGTCAGATCTGGAGTGTAGCGGGTGATCTAGTATCCACGATTGACGCCTTCGATTGGCCTCTCTTTCGCCGATTTGTTGTCGGAACGGAGCGGGACGGCCAGAAAGACGGGATCGGAGCGCTGCCATGAAGACGCACGTGATCGCGGTTTCGTTGCTCGTCGTCCTTGCGGTGCCGGCAAGGGCCCAGGACCACCTGATTCCCGATACCAACGCGTTCGCCGATCCGGACAGCCACTTGCTCAAGTGCCGCCACGTCTTTGCTGCCGCCTTCGAGCCTGAAGTCACCCTTCGTGCCTTGGTGATCCCTTCCTTCTCGAAGGAGTACGTTGTCGGCATACACCTCGGTGATGCGAGTGCTGAAGCGTTCGTGCTGGAACCGTCATCGTCGATCTGGGATACCGAGCTGCTGGAGATGTACAAGAAGGGAGAGATGGGACCTGCCCTGACCTCTGAAGGAAAAGAAATCCCGCTCGATCGAGACCAGGCGTACATAGCCCTCAAGAAACGGGCACCCGAGGATTACCGCGCCATCAAAGCCGTCCGCCGCGCACGGCCGCTTCCGAAAGGGGTCGCCGACGGAATAGGGACGCTGTGGGATGCCATGCTTCTCGGGGTGCGGCACTCAGAGAAGGAAGATGGTCTCGATGGCGTCACCTACCACTTCTCGACCTGGATCCGGGGGCGCGGCGACCTCAGCGGGCACGTCTGGGAGCCCGAGCCGGAATCGAAGACCGGCCAGCTCGCGCGCCTTGCCGAGGCTTTGGCCGAGTTTGCCAGGGGCGGCGCCCCGTTGAAAACGCTCGAGCTGCGCTTTGAGGCTGCCAGAAAATCGATCGTGCCCGCCGCGCGGTGAAATTGACGTCGCACCGTTCGCGCGGACTCCCGTCAAGCCCTTCACGCTTGTGCATCGCATGAGAACTGGCTGCGTCCGAGATCCATTCCCCACTCGGCGACTCGTCCGAAGTGGATGAGGTGATGCGGTGGCTCTTTGAGGGAATCCGATCGTGGCGAGGCGAGACTCACCGCTCGTTCAAGACCTCGAGTTGATCCTCCCGGACCTCAATGTAGATGCGACGGGGCTTCTTCTGCACGAGAACGCGGTAGATACGGGCACCTTTCGGGCCGAGCGGCCCGCGGTACTCCACGATCTCCGCACGGTTGTAGCCGGAGTTGAGGATCTTCACGACGGTGCCGTCGCTCAGTGGCTCGATCAGGTTCTGGGTTGTCATCGTCAGATCCCTCCCGTCTGGACATCACCAGGGAGCAACCCCCATGATACGGAGCAGTGTCGAGACGGGGCATGCGGTCATTTTGCCAGCGGGTGAAGGCGGCGGAAGGCATTGCCTTACATGACCTTTCGGTGCCGATGGTCCGTTGTCGGTGAACAGGGCAATCTAAGAGAAACCCACTCGGGAGCGCTGGTACGAGGTGCGAAAGCCCACTCGCCCGAAACCGGCCATCGCTAGCCCGTGCGGCGACGTTGTTGCGCACTGCCGATCAGCGAGGCGCTTCGATATTGACGACCGGCTCCAGCGCGGAGATCGACCGATCCCGAGTAGGGCTGGTCAACTGATTGCGGCAAAATGCCTGGTTGAGCGAGGGATCGATCACGCACTCGTATCCCTCGACGCGGGCGACGAGGTCTTCGTTCGCGTCGAGAAACTCGATGTCGGCGACGGCGCGGGTCTCGATCGCCTCGCGAATCTCGGCCACGACGCGAACCCCCTCGCTCGGGAACCGCGTCTTGTACTGCCGATAGCTGCGCAGCCCGGTCGGCAGCGAGTTGGCTCCGAGCTGGTTCCGGCACCAGAGGACCAACACGATGATGGATCGACGGAAAGCCCGTACACAAGTGTTCATGCACAAGCCTCTCGTGTTGCTCTCGCCTTGCCGACGTGACTACAACGTCACTCTCAGCGCAAAAGACTAATCGATGCAACCGGTTTTGCAAGCAGAAAAAAGAAAGTGTGTACACAAAACATCAACAGGCCTTCGTCGCCTTGAAATCGGCGCACCGCCGCTCTCGCCGCGCGGCGACTGTGGTAAAATTGCCGGTGCGGCGTTGTCATTGGCGAGACCAGAAATGCTGGGAGCATATAACCAGCGGCAGATCTCACTGACAAGTGAGGCTGATTGCCGTGTGCTACCGATGACTGCGGCCCGGGAAGGGCGAACAGGGGCGAAAAATGGCAAGCAAAGTTCAAGAGCTCGAAAAACGCATGACTTCTCTGGAGCAGGAGATGCGCCAGCTCAAAGCCGAACTCGGCGGCGGACACAAAGTCCCCTGGTATCGGCAGATCCTGGGACAGTTCAAGGATGACCCTGCCTTCGACGAGATCGTTCGACTGGGGCGCCGGATTCGAGAAGCCGAGCGCAGAAGGGTACGCTGAGTGGCCGTCATCCTTGACACCGATCACCTCACTATTCTGCAGCGCGAAAGCTCAGAAGCCGATCGTCTCCTGCGCCGTCTGGATCTTCTTGCGGCGGAGGAGATTGCCACGACGATTGTGAGCTTTCAGGAACAGGTCCAAGGATGGCTGGCCTTCTTGAATCAGTCTCGCCGGGACGAACAGATTCTCCGAGCTTACGCCGAGCTTGAGAAGATTCGCCGCTGTTTCCAGGAGATGAATGTTCTTCCGTTTGACGCCGCCGCCCTCGAACTCTCCAAGTCACTTCGGAAGCAATGCGGGCGTCTTGGAACACTGGACCTTCGCATCGCGAGTATCGCGCGCACCACTGATTCCATGTTGCTGAGCAGGAATCTGCGAGATTTCCGCCGAGTCCCGGAGCTGGTGGTCGAGGACTGGTCCTCTTGACCGATGGGTTCCGGACGCTGCCCGATCTGGCGGCGGTGCTGGCTCCGGGAGCCCCCAAAAAGCAAAGGGCAGGCAGATTAGCGGTCCGGCGTCAACTGCTGATTGGGCCGACTTCCGTTGAGTCGGTTCCATCCGGCGTCATTCGCCCGCCAGGCAACCCGATCTCCAGAAACTCGACATCGGCGGAGGTGCGGGTCTTGATTGCCTCGCGGACCTCGGCCACGACGCGAACGCCCCCGGCCGGGAACCGGCTCCTGGAAAAGGGGGACATTGCTCCAACACTTGGCTGACTGGGTAATCTGGTAAGGCGCGCGGTGGCGCTCAGCGCGGGGCTTCGATATTGACGACCGGCTCCAGCGCGGAGATCGATCGATCCGGACTGGGGCAAGTCAACTGATTGCGGGAAAATGCCTGATTGAGCGAGGGATCGATCACGCACTCGTATCCCTCGAGCCGGGCGACGAGGTCTTCGTTCGCGTCGAGAAACTCGATGTCGGCGACGGCGCGGGTATCGATCGCCTCGCGGATCTCGGCCACGACGCGAACCCCCTCGCTCGGGAACCGCGTCTTGTACTGCCGATAGCTGCGCAGCCCGGTCGGCAGAGAGTTGGCTCCGAATTGGTTCCGGCACCAGAGCACCACAAGCTGGAAGCCGCAATCAATGGCCAGGGGGTCAAAGAGCCAGGTGCCGCGCATGGGCCGCTCGATCCACTCCGCCGGCAAGGGCGCCGCACTGGCCCAGCCCGAGATGCCGTGCGGGTTGCAGCCGTTGACTCGCTTTATCCCTTGCATCGCCGGCCCGTGAAAGAGCAGCGAACCGTAGATGGCGCCGCGATTGTGGGGATAAGCTGGCGCCGTGCGATGGAACAAGCGTGGCGAGCCGCTCGGGTGACGCTCGGCGAGCACCACGTCGGCCCGGGCGAGCGCGGCCTCGCGACCGCCGGCCAGTGTGCCCCACATCTCGACCGCAACCCGGAATTCGCGTCCCTCGCGCACCGCCTTGCCGGCCCGGATCTCGACGGTCACCGCGGGTGGGCCGCTCAGGATCACGCCCTTGTAGAGCTTCATGTCATCGAGGCCCGCAACCACCAGCCCGGGATTGCGGCGAGCGGCCCCCTCGGCCAGCCATTCGAGGATCAGGACCATCGGCAAGACCGCGTGGCCGTCGATGACGTGCGACGCCAGGACCGGGAGCGCCTCCAGGCTCACTTCTCGGCGAAATGCGGTCTCGAGCCGCTTGCCCGATGCTGCGCTGCCGGTGCCGACGTTTCGCGCCCCGGGGTGGCTGAATGGAACCGCGAAGTCCTGTGTGTCGTACGTCAGGCTTTCGAGCCCGACGTCAGCCTGGAAAGGCTGACCTGCATCTGTGCGGTCCCTTTGGCCGGGGCAATTCGCCTCGAACGGCTGTCGCTGCGCCAGGACGACGATTTCGGCCGGAGGGTTGTCCGGGCGCTGGATGTCCTGGGCCACCAGGTGCGCTCCGTCGGCCGGTGGAATGAGTGTGAGTCCTTCTCGTTCGAAGAGCGGCTTGAGGGCCGCGGTGACCATGCCGCCATCCCACGGTCCCCAGTTATAGGAAACGACGCGGCAACCGGGAAGCTGGACGGTCAGGCGCTGGGCCAACTTGTTGAGCGCCTCATTGGCGGCCGCGTAGGCAACCTGGCCGGTCCGGCCGAAGCGAGCGGTCGACGAAGAAAAAAGGATCAACGAATCCAGCAACTCGAGCTCGATTTGCCGGAGCAGGTTCAGAAAACCCTTGACCTTGGTGTCGTAGACCAAGTCGAACTGGGCGTCGGTCTGATCGATGATCCGGCGGTCGGCCAGGGCGCCGGCGCCGTGGATCAGCCCTCGAATCGGTCCATGCTCCGCACGCACCCGCCGCAAGGTGTCGCGCACCGCGGCCCCGTCGCGCACATCCAGCGAGTAATAGCGGACCGGTGAGCCAGCCGCCTCGATGCGGGCGATGGTCTGGCGAATTTCGCGCGCTGCCAGGATCTGGCGCGCCTGCTCGCCGAGCTCCGCAGGCGCAACCAGGCGGCCCGCGCGCTCGAGCAAGCCGCGCTTCAGCTCGGCCTCGGTGGCGAGTCCAGCAAGGCCCTGGTCCTCCGGTACCGGCGCGGGACTGCGGCCGAGTAGAATCAGCCGTGGCTGGAACGCTGCCGCCAGGGCCGCGGCGACAACGGCCGTGACGCCCCGGGCGCCTCCACTGATCACGATCAAATCGCCCTTCGCCGGCGATCTGCGCCGTTGCGCGGCGGGCGCGGTCGGCGACACCGGCTCCAGCTCCAGACCGAGCCGGTCTCGAGCCGTGAGGCCGACTTCCGCGGGCCCGCGCTCAAACAACTCCCGGACGATCATGCCAGCCGCGGCATCGGCGCTCTCGATCGCCGTATCGAGATCGACCGCCTTGCAAGGAACGCCGAGCCATTCGCGGCCGGCCGTCTTGGCCAGCCCGGCCAGGGCACCCGCGGCGGGATCGATCCCGGCCGCCAACCCCAGCACACCGAAGCGGCCGTCCAGGCGCGACACGGTGAGTAGACTGGCGCCGCCCATCCGAGCCGATCGCTCCAGGGCCGGCCCGGCGGCGCGGAGCGACCGGAACGCCTGGCTGACAAACCCGTCGGGCGGCTGCCGCGGCGCCAGGACGATAAGACCGCAGAGGATCTCCTCCCCGGCCGGAGTACTCAAGTCGCCAGGTGAGATCACGCAGGCCCCGTAACCGCGATCGCGCAGGCAACGACACAGCGCGCCGCTTAACTCCGAGCCGTCATCGGTGATCCAGATAGTGCCTCCGGCCGGGAGCCGGATTTCTCGCCGCGCTTCCGGCTCCGCGAGGGGAACAGCGCGAAGATATTGCCGCACGAGGACAACACCCCCGGCTGAAGCCGAGCCGTTGTTGCCCGACTCCCCACTCCGCGCGACGGAACCGTCGCTGCCCGCCTCCCCGCTCCCCACTCCCCGCTCCCCACTCTCCTGTCCGGCCAGCTCTGCGGCTATGTCGCGTAAGGTCCGCAGCGCGCCGAGCTGCTCGGGCCTGAGAGTCGAGACCGAGGGAACTCGATCCTGCACTGCCGACAGGATCTCGACGCGCTTGATCGAATCGATACCGAGGTCGGCGTCGAGCTTCATGTCGAGCTCGAGCATGTCGAGGGGGTAGCCGGTTTTCTCGGCGACCGTTTCCAGCAGGACCTGCGCGATCCGTTCGCCGCCGGCGCCAGTCGCGAGTCCCGCCGGTTCCTGGCTCTCGGCCGGCTCCTCCGCAGCAGGATCCGGCCGCAAAAACGCGATGATCTCGCGCAAGGTGCCGAGCGTTCCAATCTGCTCGGGTGTCGCGCGAAGAAGTCCGGGAAGCCGGTCCTGGATGGCCGAGAAGATCTCGACCCGCTTGATCGAATCAATGCCGAGGTCGGCGTCGAGCTTCATATCGAGCCCGAGTACGTCGGGGGGATATCCGGTTTTGTCTGATACCACGTCGATCAGCGTGCTCGCGATGGAACCCGCGTCCGAGGCAGTCCGTGGAGCGGGCCGGGGATCGGCCGGGCTGGGTTTCGCCGGTCTAGCCGGAGCCGGTGCGACCGCAGTTCTTATCTGGCCGTGGCGATCCGGGGGATCGCTGACAACCGGCAGCGCAGCCGGCATCGTCTCCCAGCGGTGCACGGAACCGGTCTCGCCCACGGGCGCTTGAGCCGCCGCGTGAACGGCCGGTCTCTCGAAATGGTCGAGGCCGTGCGCCACGCGATGCCCTTCTGCGAGCAGGCGGAGGAAGGTCTGCTGGGTTCGCTCCTGGCCCTCGAGAAACTGGCGGTGAACCTCCGCTGTCTGCTCGGCCAGGCGCGCGAGGGCGATCAGGTTTTCTTGCGCGGTTTGAAACGCCCGCAAGACCTCTGGCGTCATGACGGCCGCCACGGCCGGGTCCTGGTCGCGGGCTGGGCCGGGTTCCTGAGTAGCCGCGCTGTCGCTGCGATGACCAGCGGCCTGTCCGTTCGAATGCTGGGCGTTCATGCGATTCGAGTAATCCTTGGTCGCGTCGATCGAGCCGTTCTGCCGCGGCTCAATGCCCTTCGGCGGCAAGGCGTCAACCGGCGCCGCGATCGAGAACCGCGGCGAGCTCGTCACCGCCGGCCCTGACGCTGGCAAGGGCGCTGGCGGTCGTGCGGGCGTGGATCGGTGGTTGCCGGAACGATCATCGGTCGTGCTGCTCTTGGGTTTGGCGTTGGCACCGCTGATCTTCGCGGTCAATCCCCGCGTTCTCCGGGGATGGGTTCGCGATGCCGGCGCTTCTTCCCACCGACTGAGGTCGAACAGCATACCCGAGAGCGGCCAGGGTTGCGAGCAAGCAGGCCAGATCGTAGACGTTTCCCGCCGCGCCGCGCGAGCCATCGAGGGCGACGGCGGCATGCGGGCGCCCCTCGAGAATGCTGCTGACGAGACCGGTGAGCGCCGTGCCGGGCCCCACCTCGACGAACGTGCGCGCCCCCAGCCGATGCATCGCTTCGATCTGGGCCACGAACTCCACGGGCTCCGCGAGCTGGCTGGCGAGAAGCTCGCGCAGCTCTCCGGCATCGCAGGGGTAGGCGCGGGCGCTCTTGTTGGCGAAGACCGGGATCGTCGCGTCTTGAAAATTTATCGAGCCGAGTACTTCCAGAAAGGCCCGCCGTGCTCCAGCGACGAACCGGCTATGAAACGCCGCCGACACCGCGACGGGATGCGTGGTGATCCGTCGTTCGGCACAGAGCCGCCCGGCTCGCTCGATCTCGGCGCGCGGCCCCGCCACGACTTGCTGCCGGGGCGCGTTCTTGTTGGCGACGACCAGGTCGAGATCCCCTGCGCGCAACAGGCCGAGCAGATCGTCCAGCGTCGCGAAGACCGCCAGCATCGCGCCGGCTTCGGCTTCTCGGGCGCAACTGGCCATCAGCTCGCCGCGGCGCAGAGCCAGAACGGCCAGGGAGCCCGCGTCAATCCGGCCGCCCGCGCAGAGCGCGGTCAACTCACCAAAGCTGTGGCCCCCGGTGAGATCGGGCGCACCCCAAACTCCTCCAGGGCCCACAACGACCCGAGGCTGACCGCTCCGATCGCGGCCTGCGCGATTCGCGTATCGCGGAGCGCCTCTTCCTGGGCCAGGCGCGTCGCCTCGTCGAACGCCGAGCGGGGATAGATCCAGTCGGACAGCGGCGCGTCAGACTGCCCGGCAGCCTCGTTGACCAATGCGAGGGCCCTTTGCATCGGCGGAAACTGGCAAGCCAGCTCACGCAGCATGCCCACATACTGGGAACCCTGACCGGGGAACAACATCGCCAGCAGTCCGTCCGGCGGTCCCTTCCCGGTGAAGACGCGCCCCGAGTCAAAAGCCCGCCCGGTGGCTGGGCGTCTGGACGGATGCGGATGCGGCGAAACCCATCCCGACTCCGTTTCCAGCCGTCCCCGCGCTTCCCTAGCCAGCGTGGCAAGATCGGCGCCGCCGCGCCGGGCGACCAGGAGCGCCCGGTAGCGTCGGATGGGCTCGAACCGCGATCGGCTCCTGGCCGCCGCCTCGCGGGTTTCGTCCCAGTCCCGGCAGCTCTCGAACGCGCGCAGCGCAGCGGTCAGCTCGGCCGGTTGATCGGCCGAGAGCCCCACGATCTGGATGTCGCCGTCCCAGTCGATTGCCGGCTTCGCGGAATCGGCCTCTTCCAGGATGCAGTGAAAATTGCTGCCGCCGAACCCGAACGCACTCACCGCCGCGCGCCGGGGATGACGGGGGTCGATCATCCAGGGTCGCGGCTGCGCGTTCAGATAAAACGGCGAATCCGCGCTGGCGAGCGGGTCGATCGGACGACTGACCTTGGTTGTCGGCGGCAAGACCTTGTGGTGCAAGGCCAGCGCGGCCTTGATCACTCCGGCGGCCCCCGCCGCGGCCTTGGTATGCCCCACTTGCGCCTTGACCGACCCCAGGGCACACCATCGGCCGCGCACCCTCGCGCCGCGATAGACCTCCACGAGCGCAGCCAGCTCGGCCCCATCGCCGACCCGGGTTCCCGTGCCATGGGCCTCGACCAGCTCGACCGTTCCCGGCGAGATCCCGGCGGATTGATAGGCCCGCCGCAATGCGGTCGCCTGCCCCGCCGAGCTCGGCGCGTAGACCGCCTGGCCCTTGCCGTCGCTCGACGTGCCGACCGAGCGAATGACCGCGTAAATCCGATCGCGATCGCGCCGGGCGTCCTCCAGCCGCTTGAGCACCACCACGCCGAGCCCTTCCCCCAGAACGGTCCCATCCGCCTGGGCGTCGAACGGCCGCGCATCGCCAGTGGGCGAGAGCGCCGGGGTCTTGCTAAAGCACATATACATAAAAATATCGTTAAAAGCATCGAGCCCGCCGGTGACGGCCAGGTCACAGCGGTTGGCCGCCAGCTCGAGCATGGCGAGGTTGAGGGCCGCCAGCGAGCTGGCGCAGGCGGCGTCGACGACGCAATTGGTGCCGCGCAGGTCGAGTCGGTTGGCGATCCGGCCGGCGGCGACGTTGCCGAGGAGGCCGGGGAACGAGTTTTCCTGCCAGTCGACGTAGGACGAGGCGATGCGGCGGACGACGTCCTCGGAGGTGTGGGGATCAACCCCCGCGGCCTCGAGTGCGCTCCGCCAGATGGGATGTTGCAGCCGCGCCCCCAGGGGAATCACCAGCTCGAGGGTGCCGGTGACGCCCAGGATGACGCTGACGCGGTCGCGATCGAGCGCACCGTCGAATGGGTAGCCGGCGTCATCGAGCGCCGCCCGGGCCACCAGGAGTCCCAGAAGCTGGGTCGTGTCGGTCGCATCGATTGAATGCGGGGAGATCCCGAAGTCGAGGAGGGGAAAATCGACCGGTGTGAGGAAGCCGCCGCGATGGGCGTAGGTCCGGTCGGGGGCCTGGGGATCGCGATCGTAGTAATCGGCGAGTTTCCAGTGGGACTCGGGAACGTCGCTGATGGCGTCCACGCAGTTGCGGATATTGGCCCAGTAGCGTGCCAGGTCCTCCGCCAGGGGAAACATGCAGCCCATGCCGATGATGGCCACCGGAACGGGGGGCGAGGAATCGGACGAATTCAAGTCTTTGCCCTTTCGATCGTCGTGAAAGCCGGCGCAGGCGCGTGGTCAAGGGCGCCGGCGGCTGGCGATGATCGTGCTATGTTAGATGGAGAGCGAGCGGTTCTCAATCTCGGTGAGTTCCAGTGGCTTGAGGCGAGGCAGGCCGGGCGGGAGCGCGATCCCTTGAATGCCGAGGATCCGGGCGCGGTAGAGGACGCTCGTGCCGTAGAGGATGTTCAGGCCACCGTGACCACACGGCGATTTTCGGGCGCTTCCAGGAACGAGCCGCGCACCCAGTCGTTGAACGCGGCCATGGCCGGCCCGCACCAGATCTGATAGTCGACGGTGCGCGACGCAAGTCGCCGGTGTTGGCCCAGTGCGACGACATGCCCAGATACCAGCGAAAGACCAGGGCCATCTTCTGTTTGGGGTCGCGCAGGGCCTTGCTCGATGCGCGAGGGGTCGCGCTTCTGAAATACGCCTGCGTCTCTTCCCAGATCGTCTCCAGCGGGGCTCGGAAGACTGTCTTTTCCAGCGTCGCCGCGCTCGGTGGCGGGGATCTGCTCGAGGCTCGCGGATAAGTTCGGTAGAGCTCGTAAAGCTTGGCCGCCCTCATCGCGAACAACGTACCCCGCTTCAAGACCTGAACCTTCACGCCCATCTCGAACATGTCGGCGGCCGGTGCCATGGCGATCTCGGCCTGCTGGGCCTGGGCCAGCATGCGCCGCACGATATCGGACGTGCCGGCTTCGACGCACGACTGATTGACCGAACCGGTCACGATGTAGGATGCACCCATCGCGAGTGCCGCGGCCGCGGCCCACGGCGTCGAGATGCCGCCGGCCGCCCCGATCCGGACTGGCCGGTCGTAGCGGTACTCGCCTGCAAGTTGGTCGCGCAGCGCCAGCATCGTCGGCAAGAGCACGATCGCCGGCTGGTTGTCGGTATGGCCTCCCGAATCGGCCTCGGCCGTGATATCCTCGGCCATCGGGATGCGCGCCGCCCATTCGGCCTGCTCGGCGCTGATCTCGCCACTCTTGACCAGCTCTTGCAGGAACCGATCCGGCGGCGGCGCCATGAATTTGGACGCGACCTCGACGCGCGAAACCTTGGCGATCATGCGATTCGGGGCGACGACTCGCCCCGAGGCGTCACGGTGGATGCCCGTGACCCGATAGCGAACGACCGGCAATGTGAGATTCAGAAAGGCCGAGGCCTCGATCAAGCGGACGTTCCGCTTGAGATAGAGGCCCACCGTCGCCGCCTCCATGTCGGGCTCGCCCGGGCTGTGGATCAGGTTCATGCCGAAGGGAATCGTCTGCCCCAGGCTGCGCTCCAGCCGGTCGATGGCCCGTTCGATCACGTTCAACCGCGAGACCCGCTGAGCCGAAAATCCCCAGCAGACCATGTCTGCCCATGGCCTCCACCACCTCGACCGATCCAATCCCGTTGGCCATGGCTCCCGACATGCAGGCGAACCGCAGCCCGTGGTCCTGGCGAAAACCCGCGTCGCCCAGGTTCTCGAGACGGCAGGCCGGCACGAACGCTGCCGGGTCGCCATCGCCGCCCCGGTTCGGCTCCGAACCGGGCCCTTCCTCGATCTGGAGTCGGCCTGCCCGGGCTCTTACCGAGAACGGCCGGCTGATTCGACCCAGCGCGCGCTCCAGTTTCTCGGCTTCGGACGAGGCCACTTCCACGGTGTTGCTCCACGGTCGGTCGAATTAACCCTCGGGCGACGGCTCCTCGCAGGCTTCACGCGATCGGTTGTTCGCTCGGCACGGTATTGCGCAGCCGAAAATGCGGTGTCGGTATCACCGGAATCGGCTCAGCGGCAATTCCCTCGGTAATCAGAAACGGAGCCAGCCCAATGTGGACGCGCTGAGCAATCGCCTGGAGCCCCGCTTCAGTCATCAACTCGCGGAACCGCGCCGCCGACGCATGGCGCACGGCCCCCTCGACGCCCGCCACGCACACGTCGTAAATCAACCATCCCCAGAGATTATCGCGATAACCATCGATGATCATTAGTCGCCCGCCGGGCTTGAGAACCCGGCGCATTTCCGCGATGGCACGTTCCTGGCGCGGATAGTGGTGAAAGCTGTTGGCACACGTCACAATGTCAAAACTCGCCGAAGAAAACGGCAGCCGCTCGCTATCCCCCTGAACGGGAAAAACGTGTCCGCTCTGCGACTGCCACCGCGACTGCCCTTTCGCGAGCATCTCGGCCACCAGGTCGATCCCGACGACCTTGACTTCGGGCAGGGCCGCCCGGACCGCTGATGCAAACACACCCGTCCCACAACCCACGTCCAACATCCGGATCGACCGGCCCCGAGAAATCGCGCGAATCCGCCCGATCAAAACTCGGTGCGATGGACCAAATAGCATCCATTGTAGTATGCATCGATCGTAGCTGTCGCTCCAACGACGGAACTCCTGAGTTGCCTGGTGCTTATCGTAACTCATGGGTGGCCTCCCTGCCGAACCGAGTTGCACTCCGGTCAACTGCTCCGTGTTTAACCAATGTCGGCCGATCTCGCAACCCGGAATCGTCCCAGATCTTGATCAATTCGCACCTTACGTACCGGGTTGAAACCACGTCGTCATGCGCTTACGATTTGATAACGGGACGGTTCGATGGCGTTGCATCGCCGGCGATCGTCTGATTTTGCTGTCGGGCCGATACGGTGTGGGGGGGTCTCGATCTTGTCCAGGGAACCGGTGTATCTCGACAACCACGCGACGACGCGAACCGATCCGCGCGTGGTTGCAGCCATGTTGCCTTACTTCACCGAGCAGTACGGCAATGCCGCGAGCGTCTCCCACCGGTTTGGCTGGGAGGCGGCTGCCGCCGTCGATGCCGCGCGCGAGCGAATCGCCGGCGCGATCGGCGCCCTTGCCCGCGAGATCGTCTTCACATCGGGCGCGACGGAGGCCAACAACCTGGCGATCAAGGGCACTGCGTGGTCCAAAAGCCGTCACGGCAAACATCTTGTGACGGCCGCCAGCGAGCACAAGGCGGTTCTCGACCCGATCAAGCGGCTGGCGCGCGAAGGCTGGGAAGTGACGGTTCTACCCTGCGACGAGCACGCCCGGGTGTCGCCCGGGGCGGTGGCCGATGCGATCACCCCCAAAACCGTGCTGGTCTCGATCATGGCCGCCAACAACGAAGTAGGCACGCTCAATCTGATCGGCGAGATCGGCCGCGTTTGCCACGAACGCGGGGTCGTCTTCCATACCGACGCCGCACAGGCCGTCGGCAAGATACCGATTGACGTGACCGCGGATTGCATCGACCTGCTCAGCCTGTCAGGACATAAGATCTATGCTCCAAAGGGGATCGGTGCTCTTTACGTTCGCCGGCGCGACCCGCAGGTCAGGCTCCAGCCCCTGATTGATGGCGGTGGCCACGAACGCGGGTTCCGGAGCGGGACGCTACCCGTTCCGCTCATCGTGGGTCTGGGAGCCGCCATCGATCTTGCTCTGGCCGAGCAGGTGTCCGAGTCGCGCCGGCTGCTCGAGCTTCGCGAGCACCTTCACGAAGGTATCAGACAAGGAGTTGCGGAGATCCAACTCAATGGACATCCCGTGCACCGGCTGCCCGGAAATCTGAATTTGAGCTTCGCGCACGTGGACGGCGAAGCTCTCATGATGCAGATGCGCGAGATCGCCGTCAGCTCGGGCTCGGCCTGTTCCTCGGCCGACCCCGAGCCCAGCCACGTACTCATCGCGATGGGCCGCAGTGAAGACCTGGCCCGAGCCAGCTTGAGGTTTGGGTTGGGCCGGTTCACGACCCGAGAGGAAATCGACACGGCGATCGCTGCCGTGTCCAGAGCGGTGGCACATTTGCGCAGTCAAAGTCAGAATGTCGCCTGGACGATTCCGCAGCGCGTATAATTTGACTCCGTGGTAGGATTGAATATCCTGAGTGCGACGTAAAGATTCGTGAACCAGGATCTCACGCAAAGCAAATAGGAGCTTGATCGATGAGTGTTACCTTGACCGAGAAGGCCGCGAACGAAGTGAAGAAGATCATCACCGAGCAGAACCTCCCCGACGGCACAGTGCTGCGCGTCGGCGTGCAGGGGGGCGGCTGCAGCGGCTTTTCCTATAACCTGGGCTTCGACACCAACACCTCCGAGCGCGACCGCATCGTGGAGAGCTGCGGCGTCCGCCTTGCAGTCGACAAGAAATACGATCCCTACCTCGAGGGAACGGTCGTCGACTACTACGACGGCCTGGAGAAGCGGGGTTTCGTGTTCAATAACCCCAATGTCGTCAAGACCTGCGGCTGCGGGAGCTCGTTCCAGGTTTAGGGGCTGCGCGGAGATCCGATTGAGTCCCTGAAGGGGCGGCGGGACCTGGCCAGGGGCGCAAGCCCCTGGATCTGTCGATCTCCTCCCGACCCATTCTTATGCGCTACCCGGCTGCGCGTCGATGACGAAACCTCCCAGGGGAAGAGTCGGGACAATGGCCAGCGCCGGGCGCGTGGCCAGCTTTCGCGAGAAAGCGATCGCGACGGCACGATACCGGCCGTCGGCCAGCGGGCGGTTGGTGGTCAGCGACCATTGTCCCGTCGCGCTGGCTTTCGTCCAGCCGGCTGGTCCGATTTCCGAAGGCTTCGACGCGGGGCCGATGTAGAGGCGGATGATCGAATTCGGTGCGGCCGTACCGGAGAATTCAGGTTGACGGCCATCGACGACCTGGGCCGTACCGGTCGAGCTCCATGCCGCGGGCAGTGGCGTCCCTGTCGAATTGGCGCCGACGATCTGGCCGTTGAGCTGAAGTGTCTGGATCAAGGGCGACTGGTTGCCGAGGGTGGGGGCCACGAAATCTGCGTACCAACCAGAGACACCCGTCGTGCCCGCGTGCGTGGCACCCGTGGCTGTCAAGTTGTAGTAGTGCGCGGGTCCCTTGACCGGTACCTCGCCCCAGAGATTATAAAGGTCGTCGTTGACGCCATGCGAGTTTGCAGCGGTCGTGTGCTCGTAGAAAACCTCGGCGTCGTTCACGATGGATGGAATGAACACTTGGGGGTCCTCGGCCTTGGACTGGAAGGCGGAGATTTCCGCCGTGGCGAGCCAGCCGAGCGGCCCGCTGGTGACGCTGTACTCTTGACCGGGTATCGCATTATTGGCCGGGTGCGGGTCGAGGAGGGTGTCCTGGATATAGCCGGCTTTCAACTCGGGCGTCAGTTCGCTTTCGAGTGCGACCAAGGCCTGGGTGTTGACGACCGCCCCTTCGCTGTGACCGACGAAATGGAGATCGACCGGATCGCCGGCCGGGAACTGGCTCGCCGCGGCCAGGATTTCGCTCGCCAGCCGCGGGCCCTGCATCGCCGCGCGGCCGGGCATGTCGCTGGCGGCGATCCAGTTATACGGGATCGCCGCATCGTATCCCTCCCGTTTCATGATGACTGCCGTTTTGACCTCCCAGGCCGGCCCGTACTTCCAGGCCGTATTTTGAAGCCCGCCGTGAGTCACGATCCCGATCGAGTAGACGCGAAACGAGGCCGTCTGCGCGGGGTCAGTTGTTGCCGATGGCGAGCCCGGATCGGCGACAACGAGGACGTACGGCTTCTGGGGATCGATCGGCAAGCCGTTGGGTAATTGGATGGTCAGTTGGTGAGTCCCCACCGCATCGGCCGGCTGGCCGGCATCATCCAACTGTGCACCGACTTGTCCCTGACCCGGCGTGGGATCGGTCCACGTGTCAACCAGCGAGGCGTTCGAATCGAACTGATCATCGCTCGAGCGATAGATACCAAATTGGAGAGGTTGACTTGCGCTCGGAGCCTGGTTGACCTGGTAGTTGACGATAATACTTCGCGAATCGGTTTGCGTTGTCGACAGCATGACGACGGGCGGCGTTGCGCCGCGTTGCTCAAGACCAATCGCGGCTCGAGTCCTTCGATTAAGGGCAACGGCGCCGATCGCGCCCTGCCGCGCGGTACGGCGGGAAGACGGATGCGGGCGAGCACGCATCACGGGATGAGCGGTAGCAAGCGGATTCATATCATCGCCTCAGGATCGACGGCAACATCGCCATGACCGCGTGATGGCCCGACCCACGACCCACGCCGTCAAGACCTTCGGGCACGGATCGGAAAGGCCGTGCCTGGTCTGGTCATCACTTGCTTTGGGAAGATGCAGAACCGATTCCGACTTTTCCGGATTTCGGGGTTATCGGCATCTTGATGGTTTTGCTTGAGAGATTTTTTGCGGACTTTCATTTTTTGATCGTCGAAGAATCAGTCGAAAACCGGGCCGACGCGCGGGTACAATCGGTGGGGGCTATCTTCTCGACCGCTGCGGGGCGAAGACCCATGCCGATTCACGACTGGACCCGCGTCGACGCAGGCTTGTTCCATGCTTTCCACTATCAATGGATCGGGGCCCTGTGTGACTCGCTGAATGCGGGGGGACTGCCGCCTGATTACTTCGCCCTGCCGGAGCAGTCGGTCGGCAGGCCAATCCCGGATATGCTGACCCTGGAGCTGGCACCAGGGCCCCGAGAGCCGGATCGAACCGCGCCCGGGCTGGCCGTCGCCGCCGTTCCTCCCCGCGCCAGGCTGGTCGCGCGCGCCGAAGAGCGGATCTACGTGCGCAAGGTGGATCGAGTCGCCGTGCACCATCGACATGGTCACGTCGTCGCTGTCGTCGAGATCGTATCGCCGGGTAACAAGGCGAGCCGGAGTGAGTTGCGGGCGTTCGTCGAGAAGTCCTCGGAATTGATCATGCAAGGCGTACACCTGCTGGTGATCGATCTCTTCCCACCCAGCAAGCGCGATCCTCAAGGCATTCACAAGGCCATCTGGGACGAGTTCGAGGAAAAGGAATTCGAGATGCCGCCCGGCAAGCCTCTGATCCTGGCGTCCTACGACGCGGGCCCGCCGCCGGCGGCCTACGTCGAGTCGATGGCGGTTGGAGATGCTCTGGTTGACATGCCGCTCTTCCTCAAGCCCGAGTTCTACGTCCCGGCGCCTCTGGAAGCCACGTATCAATCAACCTGGAGTCGGTTTCCAGCCCCGATGAAACGGTTGCTGGAAACGCCGGCGGGGAATCCGGACAGGAGTTGAGGACGGCGAATCATGGCGATGCTCCGACGAGTGATCCTTTTCTGAGTCGCTCATCGGGTCGGGCAGCCGGCCAGGTTGGCGAGTTTTTTTACACCGAGTTGGGTGGCGACTTCCTGTAATCGCTCGCGACTGGCTGCAAAATTGCGGCCAAAGAGCCGGCCTTCGCTGAGCTTGATCAGCCGTGCCTGCCACGCATCGGCACTGCTCCCCAGCCCATCAAGGACCGCAGCCACTTCATGCGAGGTCGGTGCCTTCCCCGTCCGGAACAGCCGGCCTGTGTACTTCACCAAGAGCAAGTAGTTCTCCAGCGTGAACCCTGCCACCATTCCCTCGCGCGATGAACCCTGCCCACGGCGATCCTCGATGGGACAGAGCCAGAGCGATTCCTCGACGCTCGGCGATTGTACCGAACCGGCGGACCTGGCGGCGCGGGCTGATTTTTGCTTCTTTCTCCGCGCCTGAGCCCCCATATGCTCGATTCGTCGTCGAAGCGAGGTATGCTTACTCGCCTCGGGTCTCGCCGCCATTCCGGCGCCCACCGAAGTCAGGTCGATGTAGGCGCACGTCGCCAGGAGCGATTCCTCGTCCAAGATTGCCACCGTCTTGAATCGTCCCTCGAAGAAGAACCCCCGCGTCTCCTCCTGCCGGTTAGCCAGCCGCGACAGCGGTTCCTTCAGGCACTTCATGAACCAACTGAGGCTTTGCAGGCGCTCGCGTGCCGTCGCGACCCAGCGGCGGTCCTTCAGCAGACCGCGCACCCAATCGTCGGAGACCGGCACCGGCTCGCGCCTCCTGCCGCGCGGCGGGCAAACCCGTGCCCAGCGGCGCACGACCTCCTCGTCGGTCCACCCTTGCGCACGATCGGGGTCTACACGCACCAGGACATGAATACGGTTGTCCAGCACCGCGAACCCGCCGACGGTGATCGCGAAGATCTGCGAGAGCTCCTCCAGCCGGTTCTCAACCCATTCTTTGCGGTCGGTCGCTCCCTCGCAAAAGAAAGTGGCGCCGCGCACGCAGCGCGCGATGCAGTGATACCAGCGAGTGACCGCAATGTCGATCAAGTGCGCACGAGCCATCGTCATCGTTGCATCTCCCAGGAAGATGCGCAGAATTTATCAGATCAGCACCGCACTGTCGAGTTCACCATGCGTGTCCTTTTTTTGCTCCTTGTCCTGAGCTCGACTTTTCCCACTCTTACCCTGGCCTCGCACGTCTGGCGGCAAGACCACCCCGGCTTCACTCACCCACCGCTGGTTACAAGGCCAGCGGGACGACTAACATGAAGTTCTTCCGATGAGAGTGACCACAACAGACGGGTTCGACCCATACCACCGGCGGCCGGGAGGACAAAGATGACCGAAAACGCGTCTCCAGCGAGTCTACCGCCGTTCCCCCCGAACTACCGGGCCTCTGGCGTGCTGTTGCACGTAACGTCGCTGCCCTCACCTTACGGCATCGGCGACGTGGGGCCTGCCGCACTGGAATGGATCGACCGGCTGCGCGAAGCTGGCCAAACCTGGTGGCAGGCGCTGCCTCTGGGCCCCACTGGGTATGGCAACTCGCCGTATCAATCCCTGTCGTCCTTCGCCGGCAACGGCCTCCTGATCAGCCCGGACTCTCTGATAGAGGACGGACTGCTGCGGCAAAGCGACTGTGAGGGCCACTCCTTCTCAGCAACGGCCGTCGAGTTCGACGCCGTCATCCCGTTCAAACACCGATTGCTCGAAACGGCCTGGAATCATTTCCGCGCCGGGGCACGCGCCGACCTGCGGCACGCCTATGAGCAGTTTTGCAACGAGCAGGCGCACTGGCTGGAGGACTACGCCCTGTTCCGGGCGCTGAAAGCCCGGCACCAGGGCGCCTATTACGTCGAGTGGCCGGCCGAGCTAGTGCGGCGCGAACCGGCTGCTCTAGCCCTGGCCCGCCGGGGCCTGGCGGACCCGATCGATCAGGTCCGCCTGGCGCAATTCCTACTGTTCCGCCAGGGGGCAAGCCTCAAGGAGCGCGCCCGGGCCAGGGGCTTGCGACTCATCGGCGATTTGCCGTTTTTCGTGTCGCCCGACTCGAGCGATGTCTGGGCCAACCCGGAATTGTTTCTGCTCGACGAGCAGCGCAGGCCGTGCTTCGTGGCCGGCGTGCCGCCGGACTACTTCAGCTCCCAGGGACAACTCTGGGGCAACCCCGTGTATAACTGGGAGGCGCTGCGTCGGACAGGCTATCGCTGGTGCATCGACCGAGTGCGCGCCCTGCTGGCTCACGTGGACGCGATTCGACTGGATCACTTCCGCGCCTTCGCGGCCGCCTGGCACGTGCCAGCCGGGGCGGCAACGGCCCAATCGGGCCAGTGGGTGCCGGGCCCCGGGGCCGAGTTCTTCACCGCCGTCCAGAGAGAGCTCGGCGGCCTCCCGTTCATCGTCGAGGACCTGGGAGTGATCACCCCCGACGTTGCCGCGCTCCGCGACCAGTTCCGCCTGCCCGGGACGAGGGTTCTCCAGTTCGCCTTCGACGGTCATGCCGATAACCCCTATCTCCCTGAGAACTTTGTTCCCAATACGGTCGTGTACACTGGCACCCACGACAATAACACGACTCGCGGCTGGTTCGACGAATTGCCGGATTCCCAGCGGCAAAACCTGTGGCGCTATCTCAAGCGACCATCAGGTGACGGCGTCCTGGCAGCCCAGCTCTTGATGGGCTTGGCGTGGTCGTCCGGGGCTGCGCTGGCGATGGCTCCGTTACAGGATCTGCTCAACCTGGGCAGCGAGGCACGGATGAACGTACCTGGTCGGACGGGGGGCAACTGGCGTTGGCGGTGCACCCCGGACATGCTGTCCGCGCCTGCATTCCAGTGGCTGCGGGCTCTTACAGAAACCTCAAACCGGTCGAGTGTTTTTCCAGGCCCACCGGCGGGCCAGTGAAGTCGGTGCTACGAAATTGGAGCGTCACCAATGTCCAAATGCGGAAACCTGTGGGCGATTGCGTTCGACGACACGGGACGGGCTGCTCTGGTCCGGGACGAGATCATCAGGCTCGCCTGGGAGCACCACTGCCTGATCCTCGTGGACGTGGCGGTGGCCGTGCGCTACCCCGATGGATCCTTGACGCTGAATGGACAGCCGTTCCCAGTGGAGACCATGACGCGCGGCGGCACCGTTGCGCGGTTCCTCGCAGCTCTGGCGCTGGGCGCGCCGCCTTTGACCGAAGCGGCCGTCGGCCGCTTGTTGGGCCAATTTGGCACCGCCGCGGACGCCGTCGGGATCAGCGACAACTTCGTCCGAGAGGTGGCGGGTTTGATCAAGCCAGGGACTTCGGCCCTGTTTGTTCTGGACGAGGTTGGGGACATGGATGCCATATTGCACGCGATACGAGGACTGGGCGGGACGGTGTTGAAGACGAACGTCAACCTGGAGCGGGCCAAGCTGATTCAGACCACTCTGGCCGCGTCTGCCGACGCGACTCCGTCGAGTGGCCAATAGGTCAATCCTTCTCGCTCTCCGCCCAGCACGCCGAAAGCGTGGTGCTGCTACTTTGCAACGAGGACGAGCCCGCTCGTACTCATGCGGAGCCCGACGAGCGGCGTCGCGCCCGAGCGGAGGGGGACCGACGCTGGCTTGCACCCCTTTACGACGCCGTTGCGTATAATGGGATGATCGACGCGTACCACGAGCCGCTCGACTTCGAGATCCAGCAGAGCCCTGCCGGCGGCTGGCGCCGGTCGATCGACACGCGACTGGATAGTCCCCTGGACATCCCCGACCCGGGGGAGGAGCTTCCGTTGACGTCATTGCGGTACCAAGTGCTGCCCCGCTCGTTGGTCGTCCTGCTGGCAGGCGAGGGACGCGCTTGAGCGCTAAATGGGCTTGCGTGATCCCGGGAGGGCGAGGCTCCGTCCGAGCCGCCTGGGAGAATGGCTCTCCGCGAGGCTCGCCCTCGCGGAATTGTGCAAGGCGATTGAGAACCGCCCCAGCTTCGACGACCTGATCGATTTCAATGTTTAGGCCCTCTGCGGCGACGGCCGCATGATCGAGGAGAGGACAAAGATGGCCGAGAGAGACTCAAGGTTGGGGTTCGCGGGACGTTTCGGCGGCTCGATCGGGGTCCTGCTGGCAGGCGCTGGGCTCTGGGGGGGCTGGCGGGGACTGCCGGCGCGGACCGGCACCCAGGCTGACGCGCCCGCAGCGTCGGCCGGAACACGAGGAGCGACGGTGCACGCCCTGGCCCGGTTAGAGCCGGTCGGCGGGCTGGTCGTCGTCGGCGTGCGCCCGGCGCGGGTGGAGAAGGTACTTGTCGGCCAGGGTGACGTGGTCAAGGTAGGGCAGCCGCTGGGTGTGACCGAGGGGCACGAGGTGGCCCGATGCCAGCTCGCTCTGGCCGAGGCGCGCAAGGCCGATGCCGTCTGCCGGCGCACCCGCGAGCGTACCCGTGTCGCCCTGGAGCGCGAGCGGGAGGACGAGCTCCAGAAAGCCAAAAACGCGATGCTCGACAACATTGCGAAGGCGCTCAAGTGGCAGGACGAGCGGTTCGACAGCCAGATCAGCACCTTCCCGAAGGAGTACCTCCCCGAGCTAAAACGTCCGCTAGATGAGCTGAAGTCGAAGCGCGACCAGCTTCACATCGAGGAGCAGAAGGCCCATTTCGAGCGCGAGCAATCGCGGATCGACCAGCGATTGCTGGGCCGCAAGAGGGCGAAGGAAGACGAGGCGCTGGCCGATGGCGGGACCGACGACCAACTGCTGGACCGTCAAATCGACCTTGCTCGCGCCACGTCCGTCGCTACAACAGTCAAGGCTCCGATCGCCGGAACCGTGCTCGACATCATGGCGCACTCCGGTGAGATCAGCTCAGGCCCTCTGCTCGCGCTTGGCGATCTGACGGCAGTGGCAGCCGTGGCCGAGGTCGACCAGGCAGACATCGGATCGGTCCGCGAAGGGGACGCGGCCACGGCGGCAATCCTCGGGCAGGTCGTGCCGGGCAAGGTTACACGGATCGGCCGGTTGGTCGGGCGAAACCAGCTCACGAACGTCAACCCGCGGACGCCCCAGGACCTGCGGGTCGTCAAGGTCACCGTCCAGCTCGACCGCGAGGAGCCAGCGGCGCGGCTGATGAACCTTCAGGTCGAGGTGGTCATCACGCCGCGAAAGGCACAGCAATGAGCGGAACGGCGGGGGCCGATGAAACGCCGATGGCGCGGCACAAGCGGCCCAGGGTTCACGGGGCCGCGGCTTGGCTGCGGCGACCACCGCTGGCGTGCCGGAACGTCTTGCACGGTGGGGCACGGTCTCTCGTTGCCGTCACGGGCATGGCGCTGGCCGTCGTGATGGTCCTGCTCGAACTGGGGTTTCTCGAAGCAGTGCGGGTCACCGCATCGGTGAACTACGACCAGCTCGATTTCGACGTCGCCCTGCTATCGGCCGAGTTCGAACAGTTCTACAGCCCTGGCGAGTTCCCGCGCGAGCGGCTGCCGCAGGCACGGGCGGTGCCCGGGGTGGCCGCAGCGCGTCCGCTCTGGACTCGGATGAATCTGTGGCGGTGCCCGCCGTACTCGCCCGAAGAGCCCGTGCCCAAGGGCGCCAGCGTGATTGGGGGGAGTACGGCGGAGCCACCCGAAACGGCTCGCGGCGCGTTGGCACGGTGGTGGCTAGGATCAAAGCGGCCGCGATCGCTCCAGCGCAGGGCGCTACTCGTGATCGGATACGACCCCGACCTTGGCCCGTTCCGGGACCCGATTCGGGGCCAGATCGCGACGGCCGGCTCGCAACTTCGCGAGTCGGGCCGCGTGCTCCTGAACGACCGCTCCAACCCCGACTTTGGCTGGGAATCGTGGCCGCACTTCGACGGCTGGGAGCTAGGGCCCATGAAGGTCGAGGTCGTCGGCCCATTCAGCCTGACGCGTAGCTTCGGGGCCGACGGCGCGGTGCTTTGTACCGAGGCCAACTTCGTGCGCTTGTTCGCCCTCGCGACGGCCGCGGCGCCTGTGAACTTCGGCCTGGTCACCTTGAGCCCGGCGCGCAGCCCGCGGCGGTGGCCGATCGACTCCGCCGCGCCCTGCCACCCGACGTTCTGGTTCTGACCCGTGACGCGCTTTACCGCCTCGAGAGCGAATACTGGGTCGGCCAGACGGCCACCGGCAAGATCTTCTCGTTCGGCGTGCTCCTGACCATGCTGGTCGCCGCGGTGGTCGTCTACCAGGCCCTCTCGAACGACATCCGCGACCACCTGCCAGAGTACGGCACCCTCAAGGCGATCGGATACAATGACATGTACCTCATCCGCGTGATCCAGACGCAGGCCGGGATCTACGCCGCGGCCTGCTTTCCGCCCGCGGTGGCGCTCGCGGTCGCCGTCTACCGGGTGACAGAAACTCTGGCCAGTATCCCGATGCCGCTGACCGGGCGAAACGTCCTCCTGGCGCTTCTGGTAATCGCAGTCAGCAGCCAGCTCGCCGGCCTGTTCAGCCTGCGGAAGCTCCGCCGGGCCGACCCCGCCGAGCTGTTCGGCTGAGGCCGGGCGGAGTGTAAGGCGCGTGTCGCGCCGGGACTTTCCTGGGAAACGGGTTAAACCAATGATCGCGGACACAAGCGCGGCGAACACCAGGGGGGGCGGCAGGCGCAGAGCGCGGCCAGGCCGGGTTATCCCCCTGGCTTGGCGGAACCTGACGGAGAGCAAGGTCAAGCTGGCGGCTTCGGTCGCCGGGGCGGCGTTCGCGGTCGTGCTCATGCTGGTCGAGAACGGGTTCCGAAATGCGCTGCTCGACAACATGGTCGCCGTCGTGCTCAGCCTCGACGGCGACCTGTTCATGACCAACCGGGGCCGGTATATGGTGTCGCAGCCGGTCCCGTTCCCGCGCCAGCGGTTGGAGCTGGCCAAGGAGGTGCCCGGGGTCGCTGAGGCGCACCCGTTCTACCTCCTGACCGGGGAGGATTCACTGTGGCGGAACCCGCTCAACGGGCTGTCGCGGCCGATCCGCCTCCTGGCTTACGACCCTCGCGCCGACTTGCTCGCGCTCGACGCCGTGCACCGCCAGCGCGCCGCCTGGAGCCGCCCCGACACGGTTCTGGCCGACGACCGGTCGAAGCTCCGCTCTTTCGGCAAACTCAGCCCCGGCACGGTCTCGGAGTTCAACGGCCGGCAGGTCAAGGTAGTGGGCGAATTCTCGATGGGGACCGACTTCCGTAGCAACGGTACGATCCTGATGAGCGAGGCAAACCTGTTCCGCTACTGCGCGCTATGCGCGGCCGTGCCATGGGCGCTGACGCCGGTCGACCTCGGTGTGCTGCGACTCCGCCCGGGCACACCTCGGAATGAGGCCCGCGCGGCGGTCGCTGCACGGTTGCCGGCTGATGTAATCGTGCTCACCAAGGCCGAGTTAGTGCGGAAGGAGCAGGACTTCTGGGAGAAGGTCACCCCGATCGGTGTGGTGTTCGACATCGGCGTGGCGATGGGGTTTGTCGTCGGCCTGGCGATCTGCTACCAGGTCTTGTTCGCCGAGATCGCCGACCGCCTCCCCCAGTTTGCCACGCTCAAGGCCATCGGCCATACCGACGGCGCGCTAGCGCGAATCGTGCTTCTGGAGGCGCTCTTTCTCGCGCTGTTGGGGTTCGCCGCGGGCCTGGCGATCAGCGTCTGGCTATTCAGATGGATACAGGATGAGACTGGCCTGACCATGGTCTTGCGGGTGCCTGACGCCCTGGGAGTGCTGGCCTTGACGGTGCTCATGTGCGGCGCCGCAGGCTTGCTGGCGTCACGGCGGCTGTTGACGGTCGACCCGGCGTCGCTGTTCGCCTGAGGCCGGGTCGTTATCTGGGAGCCGTTTCTGTAGGGTAGTCGTTGCGTGCTTGGTGTAGAGACCCAGACGGTTGCGACCCAATCACGCCACTCTTCGCCCCGATGATGACCGCCCTTTCAGGGCTGGTACCGAGACGACGCGATGACAACCACTCCGACGTCAGAGCCCCTGTCCATTGGCCCCGGCTGCTCGGCGATTTCAGGGCTGCCGCCGATCCAACCGGCCGTGAGCATCCACGGGTTGAACCACTGGTATGGCGCGGGCGCCAACAAGGCTCGGGCGCTGGCCGACATCGACCTCGAGATCGACCGTAGCGAGGTGGTCATCCTGACCGGCCCATCCGGGTCGGGCAAGACGACCCTCTTGACGGTAATCGGCGCCTTGCGGCATGTCGAGCAGGGAGAGATCCGGGTGCTCGGCCGCAATGTTGCTCGGCTTGACCACTCCGGCCAGGTCGCTCTGCGCCGCGACGTCGGATTCATCTTTCAGTTCCATAACCTGTTCGACTCGCTGACCGCGATCGAGAACGTCCGCATGGCAACCGCGCTCAAGCCCGGTTCGGTGGCCGAAATGAACCGTCGGTCCGAGGCGATCCTGACCCGGCTGGGGATGGCCGACCGAATGGATCACCGTCCGGCGGAGCTCTCCGGCGGACAGAATCAACGGGTCGCGATCGCGCGCGCCCTTGTCAACCAGCCGGCGCTGGTGCTGGCCGACGAGCCGACGGCGTCGCTCGACGCCGAGTCAGGCCAGGAAGTGCTCACCATACTCCACGAGCTCGCCAATGGTCCGAGCCGTACCACCGTCCTGATCGTCACTCACGACCAGCGCGTGCTCGACCGGGCCGACCGGATCGTGAACCTTGTCAGCGGTCGGATCGTCTCGAACGTTCGAACTGACCGCGCCGTGCGGATCGTGGGGATGCTCGAGAGGCTTCCCCGGTGCGCTGGGCTGAGTCCGGCAACCCTGACGCGGCTCGCCGAGCAGATGACGGCGGAGTCGCGGCCGGCGGGTGAGGTGATCGTGCGCGAGGGGGAGCTTGGGGACCGGCTCTACCTGATCAGCCAGGGGTCCGCGGAGGCCACGTCCCAGGGTCAACCGCCCCGCCAGCTCATGTCCGGGGACGCTTTCGGCCAGATCACCGCGATCTCCGACAAACGGGTCGGGGAGACGGTTTGCGCATGCACGTCAATGGAGCTTTTCGTGCTGACCCACGAAGCCTTTGAGCTGGTGCTTCGAACGGACAAGGACCTCGCCCAACGGGTGAAACTTCACTTGATGACCCGGCAGTGACCCGGCCGCGCCGTGGCCGCCAACACGTACTCCCGGGCCCGGTCCGGCCGACCCCCCGCCGAGCCTCGGTCGGGTTCCTCTTGTCACGGACGGGCGGGCCCTCTTGAGCCAGGCATGCCTTCGGCATTCTGCGCAGGACCCATTCAACCAGGCTCATTCTCCCAATCGACCGATCCGATATCTTCGGTAGGTCTCGGTCCGTGGGACAGAGGCGATCTTGCATGCTGGAGTGGTAGTCCGATGCCTCGATCGAATGCACTTCATGCCAAATCCTGGCGAGCATGGACGATTGCGCTCATCTTTTCGACCGGGTGTGCTCATTCGCAGACCGATCTTCAGAACAGTCTCGCTCGACGGGTCACGCCCGTCGAAATCGCCGAAGATCAGTCGAAAAGCCGATCGGAAATCACGACCGCCCATCAAACGGCGAAGGATGTGATGGTACGTCGGGCCGCAGCCTCGCAACCAGAACAAGCAACTGCGACCGAAAGGGCGATCGATCGATCTGTCCCGCCGCTGCCGGTTCCGGCAATACCTCCGTCGAGTGTGGTTTCTGGTCCGTCGAGTTCGACCACGGCGTTTCTTCCGAGTGATTCCGACGATGCGGCCCTCGACGCCGTATCGGCAAACGGCAGGCCGCTGTCGCTCTCCGAGGCGATCCACCTGGCGTTTCGCTTTCAACCGCGGCTGCATGCCCAGCTCGAGAGCATCGCCCAGGCCCGCGGGCAACAGCAAATCGCGTTTTCGGCGTTTCTGCCCATTGCCGGCGTGAATTACGACGTGGGTGAGTATAGCCTCGGAGTGGGGGGCGAGCCGATCGGATTGGGGAAGGGCCTCCCGAATTTCAGCTTCCTACCCGGCCTGGGAGCCCTGCCCGTCGGCCTCAACATCGGGACGAACTTCGAGCTGGCCGAGCTCAAAGTTCAATGGCTGCTCCTCGACTTCGGCCGCCGGCTGGGCCGCTACGAGCAGGCACGACTGGCGAACGACATCGCTGCAGCTCCAGACCGACCGCGCCTATCAGACGGTGGCCAACGAGGTCGCGGTCGCATACTACAACGTCCTCCGGAGCCAAGCCTTGCGGCGGACGGCCCAGGACGCCCTCCGCCGCGCCGAGGAGGAGCTGGCGGACGCTCGCAAGCGCGAGCGCGAGGGCGTCGTCGAGCGCGAGATCGTTCTGCGGTCCGAGGTTCAAAAGGCCGAGACCCGGCAGGAGCTCCACGCCGCCACGGAGGCGGAATTCGTGGCCCTGGCGGGGCTGAACCTGGCCATCGGGCTGAAATGCAACCAGCCGGTCCGCGTTGCCGAGGCCACCGGAGAGTCCCGCCCTTGGCCACCTCGCTTGCCGATTGCTTGCAGACGGCCATCCGGGAGCGACGCGAGTTTCACGTCGTCCAGCGCACGGTGGAGATCGCCGTGCGAAGGGACTCGTGTCGCCCGGGCCGAGTTCGCGCCCAAAGTCATCGCGAATGGGACCTTGTTCAACTTCCAACAGCAACAGTTTGACGGTCACGCCGATTTCCGGCTGGGGTTCATCCGGCTCGACTGGACGCTCTTCGAGGGCGGCCGGCGGATCGCCGCGACCCGCGTGGCGGACTCGGAAGTGCGCCAGGCCATGGCCCAGGCCGAGTCGATCGCCGATAATATCGCGTTTCAGGTCAACGAGGCCTACCGGAATGCCGTCACGGCCTGGGTCGGCATCGACGATGCGCGCCCGGCCGTCGAGCAGGCGCACGAGAATTACCGTCTCGTGCAACTTCGGCTCCGCGAGGGTGCGGCCACGCCCACGGAGATTGCCGATGCTCAGGCCTCGCTGACCCGCGCCGAGCAGAATTATGAAAACGCTCGTTACAGCTACTTGATCGCACTGGCCCGCCTGGACTATGCCATGGGTGTCGGCCAGACGCCGATGACTCTGGCTGCCGCCCATCACTAAATGGGGCAACAGAATTGTGTCAGTTGTCTGTCAGGATTTCCTGCGTGGCGTCGGCCTGGGATGCCTGACCTACGCCAATGCCACCACATTCACTGTTATAATCAGAGGGGACGAGGGCGAAGCATGCGGAGCAACCCATGAGCACAATCCAACCGGCCCAGGCTCCTTCGAGCGGCGATTCCCACCCCAAGGCCGCGGACCGCGCCGGCCCGTCCCGCCGGTCGCCGGACTCGTGTCCCACCCGGGCGTCTCGCGTCACTGATTCTGTTGATCGCGCTCGTCGCCGTCAGCGTGGTGCCCGTGATGAGCTGGGTCGACTACCGGCGCACTCACTCGATCACCGACGACGCCTTCGTCGAGGCCCACATCGTCAACGTCGCCCCGCAAATGGTCTCCGGCCGGATCGTCCGGTTCCTGGCCGATGAGAACGATCGCGTCGCCCAGGGACAGGTCGTGGCGGAGATCGATCCCGATTCCGTACCGCGACAAGGTCAACATTTCGCGGGCTCAACTGGATTCGGCCCAGGCCGAGCTGGCCCGCCAGCGTGCCGACCTGGATGCGTGTCCGCAAGGAGGTGCCGATCCAGATCGAGATCGCCCGGCGGACGTTCGCTGCCGCCGCTGGCCGACCGGGCCAGGGCCGAGGAGTCATTGAAATTTACCCGCGACGAGGTCGAGAAGGGCATCGACGAGGCCCGCGCCGGGGTCAAGGCGGCGCGGGCCTCTCTGACGCTGGCCGAGCTGGAGTACACTCGCTTCAGCCGGCTCGAGCAGCAGGGGGCCAGCACGCTGCAGCGGCAGCAGCAGGTGACGCAGTCGCGCGACTCCGCCTCGGCGCAGGTCGATCTCGCCGCGGCCAAGCTGGCCAAGGCCCTGGCCTCCCGGACCCAGATCGACGTCGCCACGAGAACGCGTGGAGGCCGCGCAGAAGTCGGAACAGAAGGCGGCCAAGGGCATCGACCTCGCGGAGACCGGCTACGACCAGATCCGCGAGATCGAGTTGCTGGTCAAGGTCAAGGAACAGTCCGTCGAGCAGGCCCGGCGGGCGCTGGAGGCCGCCGAGAACGACCTGGCGTATACCAAGGTCCGAGCCCCGTTTCCCGGCGTGGTGGTCAAGCGGTATCGCCACCTGGGCGACTTCGCCCCGGCCGGCTCTCCTCTCTTGAGCATGTACAACCCGGACCTGCTCTTCGTCGAGGCCAACCTGGAGGAAGACCGCCTGCCCGGCGTCGAGCCGGGCAACCCGGTCCAGCATCGAGCTCGACGCGTTCGCCGAGCCGTTCCAGGGGCGGGTCGTCTGGGTCAACAAGTCGACCGGCGCCCAGTTCGCACTGATGCCGCGGAACGTCGTCTCCGGAGAGTTCACCCGCGTGGTCCAGCGCGTGCCGGTGCGGATCCAGATCGAGCGCGACGACCGCTGGCCGCGGCTCCGCGCCGGGCTGTCGGCGACGGTGGCCATCGCACATGGACCTGGCGATGCCGCCTGGGCCGCGAAGGCGGCCCGAGCGATGGGCGAGCTCGAGACGCGATATAACGCTCCGGAAACCTCCGGCGAGCCCGCTGGACGACGGCGACGCCACCGGCGACGTCCGGGGCAGCGGCACCATGACGACACGGACCGCCCAGCTCCCGAGCCAGACGGTTGCGGCCGAGCCGCCTTTGAGGCTCGAATCCCGGCACTGGCTGGCCGCGCTGGCGATCCTCTTCGTCTTCTTCACGCCCTACCAGACGTTGGTCCAGACCGTCATCACCGACGACGCCGTCCGCCTCGGCATCGAGGCGGACGAGTACGACATGACCTGGGTTACGGTCGCCTACGGCATCGGCGTGATCTACGGCGTGTTCGCGGGGATGTCGCTGTCGCTCCGCATCGGCAAGCGGTACACGCTGGTCCTGGCCATGCTGGTGTTCTCCGCCGGCAACGTTCTCTGCGGCGCGGCGACCGGGCTTGTCGCCCTGGCCCTCGCCCGGTTCGTCGAGGGGTTCGGCAAGATGCTGGCGATGGCGATCTGCCGCGTCACGCTCTACAAGCAGTTCGACCACGCACTGCTCGTGGCCATCGGCTTTTACGGCGTGTTCGCCTACTCCACGCGGCATATGACCCCGCTCGTCAACGCGTACCTCGACGTGTACCTGTCGTGGCGGTGGATGTACTGGGCCTATGTGCCGGTCGGGTTGATCGCGGCAGGACTGGTCTGGCGATTCATCGGCCCCGACCGGCCGCCACACCCTGTGCACGTGCCGATCGACTGGCTGGCTATCACGGTCTTCGTTGCCTGGATCGTGGCGATCGTGTTCGCCTTCGCCTGGTACCGCAAGTGGGGCGGCTGGTCCTCGAACGAATTCGTCGCCACTGTGGTGCTCTGCGTCGTCCTGCCGGTCGTTCTTGGTCGCCTGGCTCGGATCGGGCTTTAGCCCCGACGAGCACTTGAACCGGATCCTCCGCTCGCGGGTCTACGTACTCTCCCTGACTACGCGCGGGCTGATGCTCCTGCACATGGTGGCCGTCCTCTCGATCGTCGGCCTGTACTGCACCGAGCTGCGCGGCTACCCACGGATCACGGCTGGCTGGCTGATGGTGCCGACCTCGGCGACGATGGCGGCGACCACGTTCCTCACAACCCGGTTCCAGCGCCGGTCGCTGCGGCACGTCTGGCTGGTTGTGGGGATGATTGGATCGGCAGTCTGCGTGTGGTGGCTGTCGTCCATCGACAACTTTACGGCCAAGGAGCACCTCGCGGTCATGCTAGGCTCCTGGGGGGCGTTTGTCGGTCTGATCCCTCCGGTGTTTCTGACCGACGAGATTGAGGGGCTGGATCCCAAGGACATGCTCTATGCCGGCGCACTGGGCATGATCGGCCTGGTCGTGCCGATCATCACCGTGCCGACGGCGAGCGGGACGATGGTGAAGGCCTGGTCCGACCGGGCGCTGGACGCATATCGCCTCAACCTCCGCGAGAACCGGCCGGCCGTCGAGCAGGCCACGGCCCGCATCGCCGACTATTTCCACCAGCGTGGACTGAGCGGTGCCGGCCTCCAACACGAAACGAGTACCGTTCTCGGCGGCTTCGTCGACACTCGAGAGCGTCGCCCACGGGTTCCGCAGCGGCCTGCGATTTTTGAGCCTGATGATGCTCGGCCTGGGATCGTGTGTTGCAATTGCACTGGCCCGCGCGGCGAGGAGCTTGCGCGCCGCCCGGGGCCGGTTATTCCTGATCGATCGTGAGGGATTGGGGGTGTCTGAAAGTCCCACAGACCGTCCTGCGACGACAGACGCCCGAGCGATCGGCGAACTCGAACACGAACCAGCGCGCACGAGCGATCGGCACCGTGTCGTCCGCCGCCGGCAGGACGGTTCGGCCCGCGGGCGCGAAGCGCGGGCCGCCATTACAAACAGCCAGATTGTCAAAGAGTGAGTCTGGAATTCATCGATCCATCGCGATCACGCGCAGGGCGGCGCCCGCGCAACCCGCACAGATTGCCTTGGCTTTGTTCTGCGCCGGGGTTTTGCAGCGCGGCAGTCGCTGTTCCTTGGTCTTGATTCGAAGCCGCGTGCGTCCTCAGCGGGTGCCATCACCATCACGTGTCCGGCGCCGCCCCGACGACCCGCACAGATTGCCTTGGCTTTGTTCTGCGCGATCCGTGTGTTGCTCGTTGCACGAGTCCGGGAATTCGATTGCTGACCTCCCAACGCGGCGTAGCCGCAACCGACAGATCGGGGGACAGAGCCCCCTCCTACGGCGGCGCACCAGTACGTGCTTTTGATAGGAGCCGGCTCCGTCCGGCGATCCCAGGATGCGCGCATCCTGCGGGGATGTTTGCGACGAGGAATCTATCGCCGTCGCCACAGGTGGTTCGACCTGCACTTCCGCCCTGAGAGCCGGGCCTCGTCGCAGCGCTTCGCCCTGGCCGCTGGCCATGGCCCACCAGAGGCAAACCAGAAGCAGCAATCCCTGCAACTTACCGCTGATTGAGTGCATTGCGCCGCACGGCTTTCCGTCCGTCGGCAGACGTCGGTTCGGTGCTTTTTTCGCTGTTCCTGCGGTTGGTTGCGGCTTTTCTGTCGCTGCACATGGTGAGATCAGCGCCAAGACAGGAGGTATACACGGGAGAAATACGATCGGGTATTCTGTATTATTACACAGATTTGTGATGATGCGGGATGTTTTCCGCGAAATAACCCGAATACGGGATATTCGGAGGACGAGTGAGGCCGGACCTCGCAGAGGCTGTTTTTCACCCTTTGCGAACATCAATTGGAGGTTCGGTTCCGCGGACTCCGAATCCATCCCCTGGCCGCGAAGTGTACGCCCTGTCAGCGCGCGGCCGTCATGAGCAGACTCTCGATCTTCGCATCGAGATCCCTGGCGACCACGAGAGCTGCCTGACTCCCGTAGGGAGCGATGAGGCTCGCCATCGAGTCGTAGGACAGGTGCACGCCATCAGCGCGCTCGTCGACGAGGATCGTTACCGGTGCGTATGATGCTGCGTCGGGAACGGTCTCAGCCATCTCCTTCATGATCAGCGGATTACCGACGACGAGGCGGAGGATCTTGGGCCCTTGCCCGCCTCGTTCCTTACGCAGAACTTCGCCTGCGTCAAAGCGGACGAACTCCATCAGATGCGAGGATCCGATCGCCCCTTGAACCACCACTTCCAGGTCGGCGACGGTCCTTGCCGCGGCAACCGCGCTGTGAAACGCGGTCATGTCTGGATGGCCGATGGTCGCTGTGAGCCGTCGTACGATCTCCTCGAATGGTCTGGACGAGACTACGCTGAACCTCCGGACCTGGACCTCCATCGTTGGCAGATTCTCCGGGCCTTGCAGAGCGCCCGACTCGGAGCGCGCAGCGCGTTCGTGAACGTGCGTTGTGGGGGTGCGGTCGATCAGCAGACTGAGCAGTTCCGGCCGGCTGTAGTGGCCGCGCGAGTCCATGATCTGCTTGCGCTTGTCGATCAGCATGAAGTCGAGGTCGGCGACGACCACGCCTTCGCCCGACCGGATGGGCTCGCCCAGCAAGGTTCCATCGGGTGCCACAATCGCCGTGAAGCAACCGCCGGAGATCGGGCCGATGTTGCCGCCGGTGTCCTTGACGATTTGCGCCTGCTGATCGGCATTCAGCCAGGCCGTAGCGCTGACGACGAAGCACGCAGACTCCAGCGCATGCTGCCGGATGCTGATTTCCGTCTGCGTGGCAAACAGGTCGCCGAAGATGGAGCCCGGATACATCGCAGAGTGGATCTGCTCGCCGTCGGCCATCATCGCGTACCGCGCCAGAGGGTTAAAGTGTTCCCAGCATGCGATCTTGCAAGCCTCGCTGATGGCGTTGGTGGCGGGAGACGGCACCATCACCGCCTGGTCGAGCAGCCTCAGGTGCTCACGTCCGGCAATGAGCTGGAAGGGGGACTGGATGAACGAAAAGTACAAAGGGCTGGTCTTGTACTCGCCCGTTCTGGCGTATGAGCTGATAAAGCCTCGGCTCTCGAACCTGGCCCGAGGCGGCAGGGCCGCAATGGACTCCGTGATCGTCACCCGGCACTCCCCCATCCAGATCGAGTGGTTGGCTGGTTCCCACGCTCCGGCGTGCGAACGAGAACAACGCTCACTTGGATGGGCCGCGCGGGTTAGAATAGAACCTTCGGCGCGGCCGTTGTCGGGTCGAGCGCTCGGTCGGCGGTCTGGCCGTGGCGCTGTGGCGTCAAGCTGGTTCGCGGCCCCGTGTCGCCACGCCAGCCCGACAGCGATGGCCGCGAAGACTAACGAAGCAATCACGGCCTCGCGCGCCGCGACTCCGGGGTAGGCAAGGCGCAAGGTTGAGCCATGAGCGATAAATCGCGGGTCCAGCAACTGCTCGACGAGATCCTCGACTCCGGGCGCTCTCCGGAAGATGTTTGCACCGATTGCCCTGAGTTGCTCGAGGAGGTTCGCAAGCGCTGGCAGCAAATACGCATGGTGAAGTCAGAGCTCCATGCGATGGTTCCCACGCCGGCACGCGACTCGGACACCGAGACCCCCGAATACAGGAATTCGCCCGGCGACGGTCCCGGGACTCACATCGGGCCGTACAAGCTCTACCAGCAACTCGGCGAAGGAGGATTCGGCATCGTATATATGGCCGAGCAGGACAAGCCGGTCCATCGCCGGGTCGCTCTCAAGATCATCAAGCCGGGCATGGACAGCGCCCAGGTCAACGCCCGCTTCGAGGCCGAGAAACAAGCCTTGGCCATGATGGACCACCAGAACATTGCCAAGGTCTTTGACGCCGGCACTACCGACCGCGGGCGCCCTTTTTTCGTCATGGAACTCGTGCATGGCGTACCCATCACCAAGTATTGCGACGACAATCACCTGACGGTCCGTGAGCGGCTGGAGCTGGTCGTTCCGGTGTGCAAGGCCGTCCAGCACGCGCACCAGAAGGGGATCATCCATCGCGATCTGAAGCCTTCCAATGTGCTGGTGTGCCTGTCTGACGGCCAGCCGGTGCCGAAGGTCATTGACTTCGGGGTGGCCAAGGCCATCGACCAGCGGCTGACCGAGCGCACGATGTTCACCGAGTTTGGCCAAATGATCGGCACCTTTGAATACATGTCTCCGGAGCAGGCCGAGATGAGTCCGCTCGGCGTCGACACCCGCAGCGACATCTACTCTCTGGGCGTGATGTTCTACGAGCTGCTCACCGGCTCGACGCCGCTAGAGCGTCAGCGGGTGCGGGCCGCGGGGCTGAACGAGCTGTTAAAGATGATCAAGGAGGAAGAGCCGCCCAAGCCGAGCATGCGGCTCAGCGCATTGAGTCGGTCCGGCGCCGAGCCGAACCGGTCACGCCCCGCAGGCGGGATCCACCGAACTGGCCCGGATTGCCGCCGCCCGGCGGACCGAGCCGCTCAAGCTGAGCCCCCTGCTGCGGGGAGAGCTGGACTGGGTGGTGATGAAGTGCCTGGAAAAGGACCGCGCACGGCGTTACGACACGGCCAACGGTCTGGCTCGCGACATCGAGCGATACTTGCATGACGAGCCGGTGGAAGCCGGTCCGCCCGGGGCGGGTTACCGGCTGAGAAAGTTGGCCCGAAAGCACCGCACGGCCCTCGGTATCGCCGGCGTGATGGCCGTACTGCTGGCGCTGGCGGGGGCCGTCAGCGCCTGGCAAGCGGTGCGGGCCACTCTGGCCGAGCGCCGGGCGCTCGCCGAGCGGGATCGGGCCGAACAGGAAAAGGACCGGGCCGAAACCAGCTTCCGGATGGCCCGCGAGACGGTGGATCGCTTCTTCACGCAGGTCGCCGAGAGCCCGAAGCTCAAGGCCCAGGGCATGGAGAAGTTCCGCAAGGACTTGCTCCAGAATGCCAAGGAGTTCTACGAGCGCTTAATCCGGGAGCGGCTCGATGCGCCCGAGGTGCGGCAGGACTTGGGCCTGGCTTATGTCCGCTTGGCTAAGATCCACGAGGCACTCGGCGAATTTGCTGCGCGCAGACTTCGTCGGAGAAAGCCATCGAGATCCTGAGCGAACTGGCGCGGGCCCAGCCGGATGTGGCGGATTACCAGCGTGACTTGGCGGCCAGTCACTTCGAGCTGGGGGCCGTGCTTCTCATCGTCGGCCGTTTCGAGCATGCGGAGGCGGCCTATCGGCAAGCCCTGGCCATTCAGACGAAGTTAGCCGCCGACCATCCGGTGGTGGCGAAGTATCGGCGTGCGCTGGCGACGACCCAGAACGCTTTGGGCAGGTTGTGCGTTCGCGCGGGCCAGTATGACAAAGCCGACGAGAGCCTGGAGAAGGGGCTGGCGATCTGGAGCCAGCTCGTGGGAAATCATGCTCACACCACTGAAGACAGGCACGGCCTCGCCAGCGTGCAACTGACGCTAGGAATTGCGTATGGAGCGAGGGGTCGGTCTGAGAAGTCGGAGGCAATGCTGAAGGAAGCGGCAAGTACTTATCAAGCATTGATCGCTGACTGCCCGGACGTTCCTGAGTACCGCCACGCCCTGGGCCGTACCTACAGGGCATTGGGTGGTCATTACTTCAGTAGCACGCGGCAGGCCGAGAAGGCGGAAGCCGCTCATCAACAAGCGCTACAAATTTACGAGAAGCTGGTGCAAGAGCATCCGGACGTGTGGGAGTATGCTTACCAACTGGGTCGTTGCTATCACAGCATAGCCCAGGTTGCGCATCTCGCACACCGATGGGACGCCATGCTGACCAACGACGACCGGGCGATCGAGATCCTGGAGAATCTTGTCGGCAGAGGATATGGACAGGTCCGTTCCGATCTTTTCGATGTTCGGCTCCTTCGCGCCAGCATGCTGGCCGGACGGGGGGAGCACGCGCGAGCGGCCAATGACGCGAACGCCGTGGCCCGGGAGGAGGGTGTTGGTCAAGTTAACCATTACAACATCGCCTGCGTCTTTGCCCTATCGTCAGCCGCTGCCGAGAACGACGCCAAACTCGCTCCCGCGGACCGAACCCGGCTGAAAGCGCAATATGCCGACCGCGCCATGGACTTCTTGCGCCAGGCGGTCGCTGAAGGTTATCAAGACACCTCTATGCTCAAGGGCGATGCGGACTTAGCCTTGCTGCACTCGCGAGAGGATTTTCAGAAGCTGGTCCAGGAGGTGGAACGGAAGAGTAGGAAGTAGCGACCCCAGCATCGGCCAGTCGTATCTCACGCGGACGGAAACAAGGACGCAGCTAGTACAGTGTGACGACCATCTCCCGTCCCTCCTGCGCTATGTCGAGCGAAATCCATTGTCGGCGGGGCTCGTCGAGCGGGCGGAGCTTTGGCGCGGGAGCAGTCTTTGGTCGAGGGCACACGGTGACAATGCGGTCAAGGCGTTGCTATCGCCCTGGCCGGTGGAACGGCCGGCGAACTGGACGGTTCGCGTCAACTCCCCTCTAACCGCGAAGGAATTAGACCGGGCGCGGGTGAGCCTCGCAGAGGACGTCCCTACCCTACGGCGTGGACAACTGGGTGATGCAAACTGTAAGCCAACCGGGATTGCAGCACACGTTTCGTCCGGAAGGCCGGCCCCGCAAAGCGAGCCAAGCTGCGGGCGACATGACGGACTTGCGCCTGGTGGGTGCTGGCAATGCCAAACGACTTAGAACCGAAAGCCGTCCGGGTCACGGTTCCCTCGACCGCTAACTAGATGCGTCCTCGTTTCCGTCCCCTCCGAATGATCGTCTTCCTGTTGGAGCGGGAATAGCAGGCAAGATGCGAGCAGGCACCGAACCTTTCCGGCTCCAGGTTCGGTTTATGATTAGAGTCCATGCTCGGTGGTTTGGTCCACCAGGTTCGGGTCGATCGGAAGTTGGAGCCGCTGGTCCTTCTCCTGAAGCCGAAAGCTGAGACCTATCATGAAAACGTCGCAAATCATCGTCGTGTGCCTGGCGTTAGTAGTCGGCTACATCGCCGCAACAGCTCTGAACCGGCCGTCTTCCGCGCAGCCGCCCGCCCCGCAACCGGTGGGTCAGGAGGCCGCCGTATGGCGCTATCAACTCACAGTGCCGATCCAGGGCCAGTTCGAAGATTATGCCCTCATGACTGACACGGCCACCGGCCACTGTTGGAGGCGTTACTACACCGCCAACCGTTGGGAGGATTGGGGGTCTCCGGCAGAGCGGAAGTAATCGTAACGGACACGTGTTAGCCGAGCCTCGCGTCGTCCCTTCTAAGCCGCTTCGGGACGCCTCGCTCATCTTCAATCAGAATTCCAAAAGACAGGCATCGTGCATGGGCTCGTCTTCAGCGGGAGCATTCGACCTGTATTGGGTCGGCTTGCAACGCCTCAACGGGCGACGATCGAGAAAATCGCAGCAAGTTCTTCCAGCCGTTGATCGATCCATACCTTACGGTCATTGGCTCCTTCCCCAAGCAGATACGCCCGCCGGACGTAGCGAGTGATGCAATGGTACCAGCGAGTGACGGCAGGATCGACCAGATAAGCACGTGCGATCGCCATGGATAAACCTCGTGTGGCCTGGATGCGAGCTGACGTATCGCAGCCCTTCATTTTGGTGCAAACCCCTCGAAACCGTGCACGCAATCTACCAAGCTACCAGCAGTGAACCCACTTTGCAGTGCCTGTTTTTTTCTCCACCTCAATTCCCGCCGACGTCCTTCATCGGGATAGGCTTGCGCAGCTCGACGATGGCCATCACGACACACAACATGCAGAATAGGAACCAGACAAGCAGCGTGAGGTGGATCTTTTGAACCCCATGTTCCCGGCCGCCACTTGCCACGAACAAGAACCCGAATAGAGTCAGCGTGGCCACCGCCAACAAGATCGCAAGTCCGAGCAGCGACCAGATCGCAACCCGACTCCGGAGCGGGGCCATCCGAATCTGGCAGTTGTTGCATTGATAGGCGGTCTTACCGTCGAGTATGGACGGATTGCCGTACGGAGACAAGGACCGCGACCAGCACTTGGGACAGCGCAGCCCCAGAGCCGCCGGGGGGGACGCGCCGACAGCCCCTGCCGCCAACGTGCCGGCATCCCGCGATCGCGCCAGAGCGCGCCCGAGGTCGAGCAGAATGGGGGCCACGTATTTCCAGTCCCCCTGACCTCCCAGTTGCTTCAGGATGATCTCGCGAGAAGACAAGAACCGAACGTGACGGGTCTTGATGTCTGTGCCATAGGCAATGACCGAGCCATTTCTGCTGGCGGTCACCATGGGGACATGAGCGCTGGCTACAGGAAGCACAACCGCCACAGGCTTGGGACTGAGGGAAAAGGAAGAGCTGTACTGGATATCCGGTTGCCCGGGCTCGGCGAAAAGAGCCCAGGGACAAAATACCTCCATTCCGCCACTTTGAAACCGAACCCCGGAGACGCTGAAATTCACGTAGCCCCAGCGCGTGAGAAACCTCTTGAGCCAGTATGAAGCGAGGGAGGCGATGATCACCACAATGAGTGCCGCCACGCCCCCTGCAACACTGTCGGCTTGCGCCATCAAGAGACCGATCGACACTACGCCGCCAATCGCCAGCGCAAGCCAAACCACGACTGCAAGCAGAATGGCGAGACCCCGACGTGGCCAGGCGCGAATCGTGATTTCCTCACGTTTGAGATACCCGGCCGCGTCGGCGAGGAGGAAGTTTCGAGGGGGAAGTGTCGTGGCCACCTGCGAGCCGCTCCTTTCCCTACGCCAACGTGCACCAATTTCATGTTTCGTGGTTAACTCTTCCATCCCTGTCGGCCGCCGATCACATCATCGTCGCATGCGTCGAGGCTAGCGTCCATTGCGAATCCAAACGACAGGCATAGTGCATGGGCTCGTCTTCAGCGGGAGCATTCGACCTGTATTGGGTCGGCTTGCAACGCCTCAACGGGCGACTCGACCGTCCCGGTGCGCTGACTCGTGCGAGGATTTCTCACATTTCGCGGTCACGCCGGCGAATTCGGGTCTTTGTTCCCGCAAACGGCGCGGGGAGTCTCCGCTCGATGCCCGAATCAACTCCGGATAAGAGCGTCGTCCCAGCGCTACGACGCCGGGCAACCGCCCAGGTTCGGCACGCGGCGCAGGCCGAGCCGTTCGGCGACCTCTCGCAGCCGCTTCCGACTGGCCGCGAAGAAGCGGCCCTGCAGGCGGCCCTGGCTCAGCTTCTCCAGCCGCACCTCCCAGGTTTCGGCCGTGGTACCCAGCCGCTCGAAGATCGCAGCCACTTCACGCGAAATCGTCGCCTTGCCCTCGCGGAAGAGCCGCCCGGTGTAATCGACCAGCAAGAGGAGTTGCCCAGCGGGACGGAAACAGGGACGGAAACAGGGACGCAGCTAGTATCGTGGCCCAAGACATTCCCGGTACAGTGTGACGACCATCTCCTGTCCCTCCTGCGCTCTGTCGGGACGGAAACAGGGACGCAGCTAGTATCGTGGCCCAAGACATTCCCGGTACAGTGTGACGACCATCTCCTGTCCCTCCTGCGCTCTGTCGAGCGAAATCCATTGTCGGCGGGGCTCGTCGAGCGGGCGGAGCTTTGGCGCTGGAGCAGTCTGTGGTCGAGGGCACACGGTGACAATGCGGTCAAGGCGTTGCTATCGCCCTGGCCGGTGGAACGGCCGGCGAACTGGACGATTCGCGTCAACTTCCCTCTAACCGCGAAGGAATGAGACCGAGTGCGGGTGAGCCTCGCCAGAGGACGTCCCTACCCTACGGCGCGGACAACTGGGTGATGCAAACTGTAAGCCAACTGGGATTGCAGCACACGTTTTGTCCGGAAGGCCGGCCCCGCAAAGCGAGCCAAGCTGCGGGCGACATGACGGACTTGCGCCTGGTGTGTGCTGGCAATGCCAAACGACAGAGAACCGAAAGCCGTCCGGGGCACGGTTCCCTCGACCGCTAACTAGATGCGTCCGCGTTTCCTCACGAGACCCGCCTCCATTCGGTTGTGCGTGCAGATACTGATCGACTTCATTCCGATTGGCCAGGTAGTAGGCGACGGCTCCGTAGACTTCCTCCAGGCTCAAAGCGGAATAGAGCTGCTGGATGGTTTCCGGGGACTGGCCCTCCTGGAAAGCGATCACGACGGAGTCCAGAGAAACGCCTGGCGAGCCCACCCGCAGTACACCCTGGGAATCCGGCTCTACGTACCTTTTGGATCGCCTCGATGCTAGTCCAGGCCAGGCGCGGCCAACAAGTCAGATTTGTTGGTAGTTTACCACCGCCAGCCTTCGCGAAGTTCCGAGTTGACGACGCAGTCGCCGGGCCAGCGGTTCTGGTAGAGCTCGACGATCGTTGCCGCGGCCATCTCGGCCATCTCGCGCATCGATTGGGTGTCAGTTCCCGCGATATGGGGGCAGAGGATCGCGCTCGGCAATCCGACCAGCGGGTTGCCGGGCTCGGGCGGCTCGTGATTCATGACGTCCAGGCCCGCGCCGGCGAGATGGCCCGAGAGCAGGGCCCTAGCGAGGTCGGCTTCGACCACCAGACCGCCGCGCGACGTATTGATCAGGTAGGAGCCGGGGCGCATTTTGGCGAGGAAGTCGCGGTTGACCATGCCGCGAGTCTCCGCAGTGAGGGGCACGTGCAGGCTGACGGCGTCGGACTGCGCGAGCAGGTCGTCGAGGGTTGCGCGTTCGATCCCGTGCTGCGCGTCGAAGCCGTCGTCCGCGACCGTATCAAAAGCGACCACCCTCATGCGAAACGCCAGGGCGCGCAGAGCGGTCGCCCGGCCGATTCGCCCCAGGCCGACCAGGCCCAAGGTCATGCCCCGGACCGGTCTGACTAAGGCGCGGTCCCAGCCGCCGGCGTGGATGATGCGATTGTTGGGGACGATGCGACGGGCCAGGGCCAAGAGCAGAGCCAGCGCCTGCTCGGCGACACTCTCCTGGTTGGTTCCCGGCGTGATGGTCACGGCCACGCGGTGCCGGGTCGCGGCGTCGACGTCGATCAGGTCGTAGCCCACGCCGGTCCGCGCGATCGCGCAAGTTGGGGGCGGCGTTGAATAACTCCGGAGTCATTCGTTCACCGCCCGCGATGAGGGCGTCGATACTGGCCAGGTGGGGCCGCAGTTGTTCCGTGGTCAGCGCGAAATCACCGTCTGGGTCGACTGGCTCGAAGCCGGCGTTGGTGAGAATCTGGCGAAATCGGCCTGGCTGCTTGCGCAGCAAATACGGTCCAATTAAAACTCTAGGCATGGTCAGCTCACGGTTGTCAGTGGTATTATCAGGCACGGGGGAACCAAGATCGGCAGGTTGGTGCGATTCTCCCCGGTCAATCCAACCTGCAACTTGCATCGGCCGCTCGCCAAACTTATTCTCATCTGGCTGCTTCGGCAATCTCGTCTTGCCGACTTTGGGCGCAATTCATCGGTGAGGGTCGGCGATATTGACCCGCCGCGCGGAAAGCTTGCCATGGGAGTTATGAAGTTTCGCCTTCCAGCGAACGAACCGGGTCTCCAGTTCGCCGATTTTCGCAAGGCGTATATTACCGGACTGGATCGAACGCCGAGCCGGCTGGGCATCGAGCTCCGCAACGGCATGATGACCTGCGTTCGCGACACGATGGAGAGCGGGCGCCTGTTCGTTCCCTGGCCGATCCCGGGCTATGGAACGCCGATCGTGGGTACGGCCACGCTGGCTGAGCGGTCCGCGCCTTATACGCTGGCGGTTGAGCTGGCCCGGGGCAAGCTGAACGACGTGCGCAACCAGTTGGCCGACTGGACGCTCATGGGCCTGCGGCCCACGGCCGAGCTGGACGAAGCGCTTGGCACGGCCCAGCACGCGTTCATTCGCGCCGCGACGTTCGACCGATCAACCCGACGTCAGCCTCGAGTCCGCTCAAGCCTGCCTTCAGGCCGCATCCCGCGCCGGCGATCTCTTGATGGACGCCTATTCAAACCAGATCCTTCAGAGCCGGCTGCTGGCTTCCACTCGGCTGCCGACCCGCCTCGCGTGCATGATGGATATCCCGCCGCCGAAGCTGCCCACGGCGGTCGACTGGCCCGCGACGCTCAATACGTGCCACATCGGAGTGACCTGGAGGCAGATTGCTCCCGCGGAGGGCCAGTACGCCTGGGACGTTTTCGATGCCCTACTGGCGTGGGGAAAGGGCCTGGGAATGGCCATCGAGGCCGGGCCGCTCGTCGACTTCCGCCAGGGCGCTCTGCCGGACTGGATCTGGCTCTGGCAAGGGGATGGCGAGACGATCAGCGGCCTGGTTGCGGAATTCGTCCGTCAGGCCGTCGGGCGCTACAAGGGCAAGGTGCCTCTCTGGCACCTGGTCCATCGCATGGCGAGCGGCGAGATCCTGGGCCTATCGGAAGAGGACCAGATCCGGATTGCCGCGCGGGCGATCCAGGTGGCGCGGCAGACCGACCCGTCGACCCAGTTGACGATCGGGGTGGATCGCCCCTGGGCCGAGTGGATGGGGGCGAGCCATTTTCAGCTCGGGCCGCTCCATCTCTGCGACTACTTGCTCCGGGCCGACATCGGGCTTTCCGGCGTCGCGCTTGAGATCGCACCGGGCTATTCCGCGCCGGGCAGTCACCTCCGCGACCTCTTCGAGTATTCCAAGCTGCTGGACCTCTATTCGCTTTTGAATGTGCCCTTGCACGTCTGGATGGCGATCCCATCGGGCGCAGGGCCCGACCCGAACGCCGATCAGCAGGTCCAGGTTCAGAGGGCGCAGTGGGCTGTGCCGCCCGACGCCGACGTGCAAGCCAACTGGGGTGCACGGTGGATGGCACTGGCCGTGGCCAAGCCCTTTGTGCGCACGCTGAGCTGGCTTGCCGCCAGCGATGGACTGCCGCACCTCTATCCGCACGCCGGTCTGGTCCGCGCCGACTTAACCGCCAAGCCGCTGGCCGCGTGGCTGCGCATGCTGCGGAAGGAGACGCTTCACTGACGTTACGTTGCCACCTGGTCAGTTTCGTATTATAATCACTGATTCTTCCCAGACCGTGGCACGGTAGACGGGGGCCCGAGACGGCTCATGTTCGACGATTTGCAGAAACGTCTGAGCTCTGCATTTCAGCGCTTTCGCGCTCGCGGTGTGCTCACCGAAGCGAACATGAACGAAGGTCTCGTCGAGGTTCGCCAGGCGCTCCTCGAGGCGGATGTACACTACGACGTCGTCGGCGAGTTCATGGAGCGGATCAGCGAGCGGGCGGCCGGCACTCAGTTGCTCAAGAGTGTTCGCCCGGACCAGCAGATCGTCAAGATCGTGCATGACGAGCTGGTCAATCTGATGGGGCCGGTCGATCCGTCGATCCGGTTTGAGAAGACCGGGCCGACGGTGCTCATGCTCTGCGGTCTGCAAGGGTCGGGCAAGACGACCACTTGCGGCAAGCTGGCGCGGATGCTGGCGGCCCAGGATCGAAAGCCCCTCCTGGTCGCCGCCGACCTCCAGCGGCCTGCCGCCGTCGAACAGCTCAAGGTCATCGGCTCACAGCTCGGGGTACCGGTCTTTAGCCAGTCGGGCTCCAATCCCGTGGCGGTATGCCAGCAGGCATTGATCGAAGCCAACCGCCTGGGCTGCGACACCTTGATTCTCGACACGGCCGGCCGGCTGCACGTTGATCCAGAGCTGATGGCCGAGCTGACCCAGATCGAGAAGAAGGTCAAGCCGCACGCCGTTTTGTTCGTCTGCGACGCCATGACCGGCCAGGACGCGGTGGCGTCGGCTGGGGCCTTCAACCGGGCCCTCGAGCTCGACGGCGTGATCCTCACCAAGCTCGACGGCGATGCGCGGGGCGGGGCGGCCCTCTCGGTCCGGCAGGTGACCGGCGTTCCGATCAAGTTTGTCGGCAAGGGCGAGAAGCTCGATAAAATCGAGCCGTTCGACCCCGAGCGGCTGGTCGGCCAGATGCTCGGCATGGGCGACATCGTCGGGCTGGTGGAGGCTGCCCAGTCCGCGGTCGATCAGGAAGAAGCCCTCCGCCAGCAAGAGCGGCTCGCCAAGGGCAAGTTCGACCTCGACGATTTCCGCAAGCAAATCGTCACCATGAAAAAGATGGGCTCGGTCCGGGACTTGATGAGCAAGATCCCCGGGCTCAACCAGATGCCGCTGGATACCAGCGGGATCGACGCCGACCTTGAGGTCAAGCGGATCCAGGGCATCATCGACAGCATGACCCCGGCGGAGCGGAGCGACCCGGAGTTGATCGACATTTCCCGACGGCGGCGGATCGCCTCGGGCAGCGGCGTCGAGCCGGCCGACGTCTCCAACCTGGTGAAGCAGTTTGACGTGATGGCGGCGATGTTCAAGCAGATGGCTCAAATGAGCATGCTCGATCGGATCCGGACCCTCACGGGGCTGGGCCGCGCGGCGGCGCTCAATCCATCCGCCCGGCTGGTCGCGCCCAAGGTCGGCACCGGCAAGCGGCTCTCGCCCAAGGAACGTGAGAAACTTCGGAAGCAGCGTGAGAAGGAGGAACGCCGTCGGCGCCGCGAAGAGCGGAATAGTCCCGGCTGAAGCAATCAGACGGGACCGGGGTCGCGAGCGATCGGGCCTCAGCCGGCGCTGGAAATTTCTGTCAACTGGTTTCTAGAGGAGCAAGCGTGTGGTTCGACTGCGCATGAAAGCGATGGGACGTCGCCATCGACCGTTTTTCCGCATCTGCGCCATGGATTCGCGCACGCCGCGCGACGGGCGCCCCATTGAAGAGCTGGGGCATTACGACCCCATGTCCACGAACCTGGAGACCCAGACGATCCTGGACGTCGGCCGCACCCGTTACTGGTTGTCGGTCGGCGCCCAGCCTTCGGCGAAAGTGCAGGTTCTGCTCAACAAGCTTGGTGTCAAGAAGCCCGCGCCGGGAGAGCCCTGGCAGGTCGCCGCCAGATCGGCCGCGGCCGCAGAAGTGCCTGCTGCCCCGGCCGCGCCGGCAGAGGTGCCTGCCGCGCCGGCCGCCTCGTGAACAGGGAACGGACGGTGCCGCGATGTCCGCGCCGGCCTGCCGCATCGACGTTCTGAGTTTGTTCCCCACTCTTTTTGACAGTTACCTGGGCCAGAGCATCCTGAGCAAAGCCCTCCAGAAAGGTTTGGTGAAGATCGAGCGATGGGATATCCGATCCTGGGCACCTGGAAAGCACCGGCAGGTCGATGACCGGCCGTTCGGCGGCGGGCCGGGAATGGTCTTGATGGCACCACCCGTCGTGGCCGCGGCCGAGGCCGTGCAGGCGGCCGCCAGCCCGGCCGGGCGCCTGCTGCTGATGTCTCCCCAGGGGCGCCGGCTCGACCAGGTCTGGGCCGCCGAGCTGGCTCGCGAGCCCCGGCTCGTCTTGATCTGTGGACGCTACGAAGGTTTTGATGAACGTATTATCGAGATTCTCAAGCCCGAGCTGCTCTCGGTCGGCGACTTTATCCTCTCGGGAGGCGAGGTCGCCGCGATGGTCGTAATCGACGTGGTCGTGCGCTTGATCCCAGGCGTGCTGGGAGATGACAGGAGCGCAATCGACGAATCTTTCGGGCCCGACGGAGGACTGGAATACCCGCAATACACCCGTCCCCGCGTCTTCCGCGGCCATGAGGTCCCGGAGGTGCTCTTGGGCGGCGATCACGCCGCCATCGGCGCTGGCGGCTCGAGCGCCGCCGCTGATCGGACCGATACCTGGGAGCACCGCTTCGCTTTGACCACGGCTGCAAGCCAACCGCAATATCGTCGAAATAACCGGACGTTACTGGGCCGTTCCGAGTTCTCTCTCCCTCCCCCTTGTGGGGGAGGGTCGGGGTGGGGGGTCTTCGGACCAGAACCCGCGTCGGATCTAGTGGTGTGTCAATTTTCGATTGACGAGTAGGACATGTGGAGACCTTCGGTCTGGCGGAGGGCGGGGTCGGGAGACCCGCGCCCAACAACCCGTCAATCGTAGATTGACGAGACACTAGCCGCCGGGGCCGCACTCCCCCTCCCGGGCCCTCCCCCACAAGGGGGGAGGGGACTGAAGAGCATTCTCGAGCAATGATTTACTGCTGACCGAAAATAGCCCGGCGCCTAGGTCGCCGGCCAAGTCAAAGGAGCTAACCATGCAAAACCGACTCATGGATGTGGTCGAAAAATCGACCATGAAAACGACGACGCCCAAGTTCGATATCGGCGATACCGTCGATGTCCACGTGCGGATTCTTGAAGGCGACAAGGAGCGCATCCAGATTTACAACGGCGTCGTGATCGCGCGCTCCGGGAGCGGTCCCCGCGAGATGTTCACCGTTCGCCGGATTGTCCAGGGAGAAGGTGTCGAACGCAAATTCCCGCTCCACTCCCCGCGAATCTCCGATATCACCGTCAAGCGCTCGGGCAAAGTCCGACGCGCGAAGCTGTATTATCTCAGACAGCGCTCCGGCAAGGCGGTTCGACTCAAGGAGCGATTTACCACGACGGCCGGTTCCGCGGAGGCCAAGGAAGCCAAGGCCCAGCGCCGGGCTGTGCGGGTGGCCAAGAAAGAGAAGGCCAAAGCGTCAAGCTGACCCCCGGCGCGGCAACTCCGTTGCCGCGATCCCCTCAATCCAGCTTGACATGCGGCGCCGGCGGTATCGCGTGCTTGCCCCTGTTCGTCACAACTTCGGCGAGGAAATCGAGCAGCCGCTCGCGGAAGAGCGGCCGAGCAAATGCCAGGGCGCGACGCTGCGCGGCAGCCGGGTCGTGCGGGCAGCCCTGCGCTTCCCAGCCGTGGATGGCGGCCAGGAGCGCCGTCGTTGACGGCTCCGGATAGGTCTGGCCGACCGTTTCGTCAACCGTTTCGGCCGCTCCGCCGCGCCCCAGAGCGATCACCGGCGCTCCGCAAGCCAGGGCCTCGACCGGCACGATGCCGAAGTCCTCTTCGCCCGGAAAAAGCAGGGCACGACAGCGTCGAAGGTGCTCGCGGATGACTTCATCCGGCTGCCAGCCCAGAAATTGCACCGTCGGGCCGGCCGATGCTTCCAGCCGCGCCCGCTCGGGCCCCGCTCCGATGACGATGAGCCGGCGGCCCGAGATCGTGCAGGCCGCCACGGCCTGGTCGATGCGCTTGTAGGGAACAAGCGCCGAGACGACCAGGTAAGCATCGTCGCGCGGCGGGTTATCCGGGGCCGGAGTGTAGAAATCGACATCCACCGGAGGCTGGATGACCCGGCTGTCGCGGCCGTAACACTCGGCGACCCGCCGGCGCACGGTCTCCGAGATAGCGACAAAATGAGTGACGCGGCTGGCGGTGGCCCGATCCCACTCGCGAAGCTGGCCGAGCATCAAACGGGCGAGCGTGCGCTTGATCGGCCGGTCCGACCAGCTCTCGAGATAAGTCTCGCGCGCGTGCCAGGCGTACCGCATCGGAGTGAAACAGTAACAGACGTGGGGAACGCCGGCGGGAGGGACGACCGATTTGGCGACGCAGTGGCTCAGGCTGACGACGAGATCGACGTCTTTGAGTCGCCAGCCGCGCGCCGCCAGCGGCATGACCGGCAGGAGATGGCGATAGAAATGAAAAACGTGCGGGATTCGCTGCAGCGGCGAGGTCCGGATCGCCATCGACTCGATCGCCGGGCTGAGTGACCCGCGTTGATGAATGAGCGTGTAGAGCGTGGCCCGCGGGAAGGACCGGCACAAGACATCGAGGCACTTCTCGCCCCCGCGCATGCCGGTGAGCCAGTCGTGAACCAGCGCAACGCGCAAACCCGCGAGGCTCGGCGCTAGGCCCTTCGAGCGCTCCTCTTCGCTCACGGACCGGAAGCGCTGCGAGGAACCGGACGCCGAGTCCGGGCTGGATGGTGAAACGCGCTTTTGCCCGCGGATGCTGGCGTCCATGCCGGCCTCCCGTGTCATTCGGTTCTCTCAAGCCCGCAACCTACCCGACTTCGCCGCATCGGGCAAGACGGGCTCGAAGCTGGCTGAGAAACAGGGCCTCGACTCAAATAATGGGCACTTGTCCGTCGTCAGTACCAGTGACCTGTTTTCGTTCCCTCGGGCGCAGTGCTAGAATAAGCGATCGTGGTGCGAAACTCCCCAAGTTACTGGGCAGTAAGAAGTAAGGGACCTTGACCATGCGCCAAGCGGGCCGAATCGGGGTGCTCGGGGCCGGGATCGTTGGGCTCCTCGCTGGATTGTTCCTCGCCGCGTTTGATTGGGGGCAGGCTGGATGGGCCGCCGAGCAGAAGCCCGAAAAGCCGGCGCCGGATGGTGCCGGCCGGGGCGATGTTCGTTTGGGGCGGGAGCTCTTCAGCCACCCGTGGGTGCCCGGCGATCGGCGCAGTCATGGCGGCGATGGTCTCGGTCCGGTCTTCAACGAGCGGTCCTGCGCCGGGTGCCATCATCAGGGCGGCCCGGGCGGCGGCGGTTCCGTGGACAAGAACATCGAGCTGATCACGCCGGTGCGCGAGGGGGCTTCGGCGCGCAAGGACCGGGCTTCTTCTATGCATTCTCCTTCAATTTCGGCAATGACGGCTTTGAATATCGCCTGGGAACCCCGGCGTCGGCGCGAAGTGGACCGCCGCGGGCGCCGGGCGCGAACCTGGCCGACCTGGTGCAGATTCATCCGGGCTTTCGCGATGCGCCCAGCGTTGTCTTGCATCGCTTTGGCAACGATGCCGACTATCGCGTCTGGCGCGAATGGGTACTGGGCCGGCATCGCGCGATCGTTTTTCGCACGTCCCAGCGCAATCCAACGCCTCTCTTCGGCGCCGGCTTGATCGATCGGATCCCGGAGCCCGTGATCGAGGCGGCGGCGCGGCGGCGCCACCCGGGCTGGCCGCAAGTCAAGGGACGGCCAGCGCGGCGGGCGGACGGACGCATCGGCCGATTCGGCTGGAAAGCCCAGACGGCGAGCTTGAGCGAGTTCGTCCATGCCGCCGCTGCCGTCGAGATGGGACTGGAGGTGCCCGGCCATGCGCAGGCTGCCGACCCCCGGGTTCCGCCACTGAAAGCCTCCGGTCTGGACATGGACGCCGCCGAGTGCGACGCCCTGGTCGCCTATGTCCGATCGCTGAGAGCGCCCAAGCCGCTCGCTCGCGCGAATCCGAAAGATGAGCGGGCAATCAAAGCGGGCAAAGCCCTGTTCAAGGCCATCGGCTGCGCGGAGTGTCATGTTCCCCAACTGGGCAGCGTCGAAAACCTCTACAGCGACCTCCTGCTCCACGTGATGAGCCCCGACCTGGGCGATACGGCCGCGTACGGGGCATTTCTCGCGAGTTCCGACGCGAAGCCGGCCAAGAAGGCCGACGTGGCGCCCGCGCGCGGTCCGGCGCCGCGACCGAGGAAGAATGGCGCACGCCGCCCTTGTGGGGCCTGCGCGACTCGGCACCATACCTCCACGACGGCCGTGCCGACACGATCGAGGAAGCCATCCGGCTGCACGGCGGCGAGGCGTCGGCTTCGGCTCTGCGCTATGAGAAGCTCCCGGCTCGCGAGCAGGCCGAGCTGCAATTCTTTCTGCTATCGCTGGCGGCTCCCGATGCGGCGGTCGATAACGAGCGGAAGGGCCGACGGTTCTCGGAGTGAACCGGCTTCACAACTCGATTTCCTGAAGCACCGCTTCGACGTCGTTTTCGGCGACTGCCGTCGCCTTTTCCGATGCGACCTCAAGCCACAACTCCGCCGCCTCCCGGATGTTCTCGATCGCCTCTCGAAGGTTTTCGCCTTCGGAATAACAGCCCGGCAGGGCAGGAACGCTGGCGGAATACCCCCCTACCGATTCGGGTCGGATCAGCACTTTCAACTTCATGATTGCCTCCCACCCACAGCTTATCCGGTCTATCGATCTCCGTCGAGTCTGACGGCGTGGAACGAAACTTGGTCAGTAGATCGATACCGCGCCGAATGTCACAGCGCCTCGGTGCTTTTGCGGAAGAGATCCGTTTGGAGTAAGATTGGTGCTCTACGCGGACTACGGCAATATCCGGGAATCGTTAACCCGGAGCCAACGGCGATGGCGACCGCTTGAGCTGGAACACGAGCGCCGTTGCCGTCGGCTCCGGGTTAACGAGCGCAGTCATCGCGGCAGAGCCGCGCGCTGTATTCGTGGGCACGTGCATTCTTGGCCGACGCCGCAGGTACTCCATGCTTACCCAGCCGACCGTTCGTTCATCTTCCCCGCTAGCGTCCCAGGTCCTTGCGGACCTCAGCGCCATCGTCGGCCCCAACAACGTCCTGCATCGCAAGGACGAGATGCTGGTTTACGAATGCGATGGCTATGTCGTTGCCAAGAGCCTGCCCGACGTGGTCGTGTTTCCGACCTCGACCGAGCATGTCGTCGAGGTGGTCAAGCTCTGCAATCGGTATGACATCCCGTTCGTTCCCCGCGGCGCGGGAACCAGCCTGGCGGGGGGCACGCTGATGGTCGGCGGCGGTCTCATGATCTGCCTGACCCGCATGAAGCGGATTCTCGAGGTCAATATCCGCGACCGTTATGCGATCGTCGAGCCGGGCGTGGTCAATGTCTGGCTGACCCGGTCGCTTGCCGGTACCGGTTTTCACTACGCGCCCGACCCTTCGAGCCAGGGGGCCTGCACGATCGGCGGCAACGTCGCGACCAATTCGGGCGGTCCGCATACGCTCAAATACGGCGTGACGGTCAACCACGTCAAGGGCACGACCCTGGTCATGCCCGACGGCACGGTCGTCGAGACCGGCGGCAGCACCGAAGACAACCCGGGCTACGACCTGACGGGCCTGGTCGTGGGCAATGAGGGGACATTCGGGATCGTGACCCAGGTCATTGTCAACCTCACCCGCGACCCCGAGGCCGGGCGGACCTTTCTCGGCGGTGTTCGACTCGGTCGATGGGGCGACCGAGACCGTCAGCGGAATCATCGCCGCGGGGATCGTGCCGGCCGCCCTGGAGATGCTCGACAACCTGATGATCCAGGCCGTCGAGCAAGCGTTCGGCTTCGGCTTTCCCCTCGAGGCCGACGCGGTCTTGATCATCGAGGTCGACGGCCTGGATGCCGGTCTCGATCGCGAGGCCCACGCCATCGGCGAGATCGTCGCGGCGCACGGCGGCTCGCTACGAAAATCGATCACGTGGCGGACGCGCAAGGAACCCGAATACGTGGCGATCTGGAAGAGCCGGAAATCGGCTTTCGGCGCGATCGGCCGGCTCAGCCCGACCTATTGCACCCAGGATGGAGTCGTGCCGCGTACCAAGCTGCCGCACATCCTGCGCCATATCCGGCAGGTCGGCCAGCGGCACAACATCCGCGTCGCCAACGTGTTCCACGCGGGAGACGGCAATATTCACCCGATCTTGCTCTTCGACGAACGCGATGCCGACCAGGTCAAGCGCGTTTTCCTCGCAAGCCACGAAATCCTCGAGGAATGCATCGCCGTGGGCGGCAGCGTCACGGGCGAACACGGCATCGGGGTCGAGAAGCTGGAATTCATGCCCAAACTCTTCTCTCCGGAAGACCTGGCCGCGATGATCGCGATTCGCGGCACTTTCAATCCCGAGGGCCGCTGCAACCCGTCCAAGATGCTGCCCGCTGGCGCGGGCTGCATCGAGCGGAAGACCCCGGGCCGGGCCGCGTCGGCGTGAGCCGACGGCTTGACGAAGTTTCCTGCTCAGAAAGAGCCGGGAATCAAAGCTGGCGATCGCCGGGCACGGGCGGTCGCCCCCGGCGCCGCCGACACACCCATCGAGCGTTACGCTTGGCAAAACGAGCCGAGTCTGATAGGCTAAAACCCAAGGAGAGGCCGTATATGACCATACATTTACCCCCACGTTTGGAGGATCCCATACTCGCCGCCGTCCATCGTGGCCGCTATGCCTCGCTCGACGACGCCATGACCGAAGCCGCGTCCATGCTCGTTGAACGGCTGGAGCAGGAAACGGCCTCGCCGAAGCCACCGGCGGCAATTCAGGCCGAGGCAGTCCCGGCCTATAAGCCGATTTGGGAGGTCGCGGCGGAAATTCGCAGGAGCATCCCCCCGGAAGAATGGGCGAAGCTGCCTAGAGACGGGGCGGAGCAGCTCGACCATTATATCTACGGATCACCCAAGCGGCCGACCGCATGAGGCAGGTCTTCGCCGACGCCCACTATTCGGTTGCCATCCTCAACGACCAGGATCAAAGCCACACCGCCGCGTTGGAAATTAGCACCGCGTTGCACGGTGTGCCCATCATCACCACTGAAGAAGTGATCGCCGAATTGCTGGCGTTTTTCAGCGAGCCCGGCCAGTATCTGAGACAGTCAGCCCTCGCCTTTGTCGAGGGCATCTTGAGCAATCCGGGCATCGTGGTCCGCCAACAGTCCCACCATACCTTTTTGGACGGCCTTGCTCTCTACAAGGCCAGGCCCGACAAAGGTTACAGCCTGACCGATTGCATTTCGATGGAGGCCATGCATCAAGCAGGCATCGCCGAAATCCTCACGCACGATAGTCATTTCACGCAGGAAGGGTTTACCATCCTGCTTTGACCGGCACTCCCATCTCCTCGCTTGACCCTGTCCTGGATTGACGTGACATAAAGAGAGTTATGTTATTCCAATCGAGAGCCGCGATTAGATGCATCTATACGGAGTGTCGAACATGGCGCACAAGTGGGTTGATTTCGGAAACCGGATCAACCAGTCGCTAACCTCGCTCAGGGTGCCCGAACTCATCCTTCCAGTGGACGCAGATCTCCGGCAATCCATCGGCACCACCGAATCGCTCCAAAGTATGCAGAGGTCAGGATTCTGGAATATCCGCGGGCCCGAGGGCCATCCGGACTACGCCGGCCTGGTCCGCCAGGGGATTGAAGTCGTACCGCGGACCGACTCCCACGGTATTGTCTGGGCGGTCGGTTTCCGCCGCATGCCGATCCCGAAGCCTGTTTCGACCGCGCCGGCAGAAGGTGGCCAGAATGCCTGACGCCCTCGCCCTCCGCTCCCACACCGGTACATTGGCAACCGCCAGCGGCTTCGTGTTGCCCGCCGTCATTGCCGACCAGGGCCACAAGGCCGCCGAGCGGTACTTCACCTTCTTTACCGACCAGATTCCCAATGCGAACACGCGGGCTGCGTATTACCGCAACGCGATGCGGTTCTTCGCCTGGACCGAGGCCCAATGCCTGAACCTCGCCGCCACCAAGAGCTATCGCGTATCGGCCTACCTAGCCGAACTGGCGGCAAGTCACTCCACACCCAGCGTCAAGCAACGCCTGGCCACGCTACGGATGCTGTTTGACTGGCTGATCACCGGCCAGACCATCAAGGTCAACCCCGCCGCCGCCGTCCGGGCGGCCAAGCACGTCGTCCAAAAGGGTAAAACGCCGGTACTCTAAGCCGACGAGGCCCGTGAGCTACTCGACAGCATCCCGCTCAAAATGGGCCACGAGCCCAAAAAAGGAGAAGAAGACGACCGGCTACCCAGCCTGATCGGCCTCCGCGACCGGGCCCTGATCGCCGTCATGGTGTTCAGCTTCGCCCGGATTGGTGCCGCCCTCGCCATGAAGGTTGAGGATTATTACACCGAGGGCCACCGGGCGTGGGTCCGCCTGCACGAAAAAGGCGGCAAGCGGCACGAGGTGCCCGCCCACCACAACGCCGAGGATTACCTGGATGCCTTGATTGCAGCGGCAGGCATCGCCGGTGAGAGCAACACCCCCTCTTGGGCTCCATCGACCGCCGCCGTCGGTTGACCTCCCGGCCCATGCACCGCATCGACGCCTGGCAGATGATTGAGCCGCGTGCCCAGGCCGTCGGCCTGCACGAAGAGAAACTCATTGTCAAGATCCAGGGGACCTTGACAAACGACGGCATCCTTGACATTATTCCGCCAAGGGAATATTATAACCTTCGTGGAATGGTTGAGGTCCGATGGATTGGGAAGTCCTGTTTGATGAGGGCTTCGCCGCCTGGCTCGACGGCCTGGACGAGGATCTGCGGCGCGCCCTGCTCGCCCACGTCGTACTGCTGCGGGAACATGGCCCGAATCTGGGGCGGCCCCAGGTAGACACGCTCAAGGGCTCGAAGGTCGCGAATCTGAAGGAACTCCGGATTCAGCACCGGGGCGAGCCGTGGCGGGTCCTGTTCGCCTTCGATCCCGCCCGGGCCGCGATCTTGCTGGTCGGGGGTAACAAAGCCGGGGGCAAGAAGTGGTATAAGAAACACATCAGGATTGCCGAGGACCGGTTTGAGCGGCACCTGAGACGGCTGAAAGAGGAGGAAAAACGTGGCGATACGATTTGAGGATTACCTTGCGACGCTTCCCGAGGAAGAACGCCGGGCGATCGAGGAACGCGGTGCGGAATTGATCGAAGAAGAAGCGACGCTACGGCAGTTGCGTGAGGCTCGGGAGCGATCCCAGGAGGAACTGGCCCGTGCCTTGGGGGTGAAGCAGGCGGCGGTGTCGAAGCTGGAACGTCGAACGGATATGTACGTGAGCACACTGCGTGGCCTCATCGAAGCGATGGGCGGGACATTAGAAATCGTGGCGCGATTCCCCGGCCATCTGCCGGTGCGGATATCACAATTCAAGGCTCTCGAAGGAGCGGTCGGGAACGATTCTCACGTTCCCCGAGGCGCTCGGAACCGACTCAACCGAAGTTGAGCCCATCGGCCGTCGTCGCTAAACTTTGCCTGCCCTTTGCTTTACAACTGCTCATTCCGCTTCGCCGGGCGCGTTAAAAAAGGAGTCATCTTCTGCAAAATCACATCGACACCTGAGACGCAGTTTGCCGCCAATTGGTGGTGTGGCCGTGAGTTCGTTCGGGTAGACTCCTGCCGGATGACTGGCAAGGAGACTAGCCATGGGTCAACAAGGATGGCGGCCTTTAACGCGGACCGTTCTCGTTGCACATCTGCTGGGTGTAGCTGTTCTTGGCGTCTGCCAATTCGCCTTCACAAGCCATCGCCATCCCATGGCATGTGCTTATGATCCTTTAGCGTGGGAACGGCTGTGCTACTGGCTTCAATCAGGACACCAGCGACCCATCACGGACTCGCTTGACGATTTTGAAATTCACCGCCTAAGTGAAACGCTCGCCGCTGTCATCCTTCTTGGAACCCTCCTCGGCTGGTCGATCTGGACTATGCGACCGTTCCGACTGATCCTGCGGCTGCGACTTCGCACACTGATGGCCATGATCGCGATCGTGCCGGTGGAGTGTGCCGGAGGGTCGGCAGTTTGGAATAGCTGGGCACAATGGGATCGAAATCAAAGGATCGCCGACTGGAATGCATGCTGGTCGGCCATCAAGGAAACCCGTATTCGGGCTGGCGACATCCTTCTGGTGGAGGTGCTTGAAACCTTGCCCGATCGCCCGATCTTTGGGGATTACAAAGTCCACCCCGATGGCAAGATTGATCTGGGGCATTACGGGAGGGTTTATGTTGACAGCCTGACGATCTTGGAGGCGAAGGAGAAGATCATCCTGCACCTGGGAAGATATCTCGACGATCGACAGCTTGGGCTTGTCGAGTTTTCAGAGTCCGAACCTTCCGTCACCCTACGACGAATCAGCCCGTCCGAATCGGATCATGTCTTCGTCGATTTGGAGTAAGCGGCAGGCGATCGCCAACCACGAATCGCCCGCACCCACCAAGCTCTACGAGCGGACCCGCGATGGACGAGCGTGTCGCTGGCGTAGCTTATTGCGCGTGGCCGCTTCATCACGCGACGGTTCAACGGCGATCTAACAAATCCTATCCTACGGTATCCTCAAAGAGTAGCCATCGTCGAAGCTGTGCTAGAAATCAGACTTAACGCTCCGTCGTGGACGCGACAAAGGCGCAGGTACGGTGATCCAGAGATCACCGGTGTTCAGCGTGGTCCAGATATCAGTAGCGACACTCGGGAGCGGTTCCGTGCCGACCCAAGTCCTTCCCAGATCGTGGCCATACCGGCTGCGAATCAGCGTGCGGGCGATGATGGTCTCGGTCCTCGCGATTGGAGGTAGCCTTGGCTGGGTCGTTCACCAATCCCGCCTCGCCCAAGTACAGCATGAGGCGGTGGCCGCAATAAGAAAAGTCCGCGGCAGAGCTTATTACGAATGGGAGTACAAGCCGGGCCGTTCCACCTATTACTGGGAAGGCGAGCCCTCGGCCCCTAAGTGGCTGGTCGCGTGCGTTGGTGTCGATTGTCTGGGCCACGTCGTCGCCGTCTCGCATGGTGGCTGGGTCAGTCACTCCGGAGTGCTCGCGCACACTAACGTCAGCGACGCCGGACTGGCATTTTTGTCTGGGCTCGCTCGCCTACAGACGCTCGACATCCAGTTTAGCGGCGTCACCGACGCTGGCCTGGTCCATCTCAAGGCTCTGAATCATCTCAGAACATTGCGGCTGCGCGGAAGCAAGGTCACTGGTGCCGGCCTGTCGCATCTGAAGGGGCTGGTCAGCCTCGAGGATCTTGACCTCGGCTTCAGCACGGCGACTGATGTCGGGCTTTCGTCTTTGAACGATCTCGATAATCTTCAGAAACTCGACCTGCAAGGGAACAAAATCACCGACGCGGGCGTGTTGCACCTGACCGGACAGACCAAGCTCCGGTATGCAGATCTTAGCTACACCCAAGTCAGCGATGCCGGCCTAGAGTACCTGAAGGGTGTTGTGAGCCTTCGGCAGCTCGACATTTCCAACTCCAAGATCACGGATGTCGGAGTGGAACAGATTCAAAAGACAATGCCTAAGATCACGATCAATCGATGAGATCGTGCGCATTGGCTGTAAAGCCTGATTTATAGTTGAGGCCAGACACTCAGGTCCCGACCGATATTACGACCTAGACGCCTATCATGGCGAGCGATTTCGGAAACACCGGCGGCTCAGCCTGAGAACTTTGATGATTCTCGTGCTGATCTTCGCCGTTTTCCTCGGCTGGCGAGTGAACAAAGCACGCCAGCAGCGCCGCGTTGTCGCAGCAGTTGACAAGTACGGCGGATGGGTGCACTACGATGTTAATTCCCGCCATCCTGGCAAAGCTCCCAGGCTGGCATGAATCGGGCCCCGGCTCGACTCCGACGTTTCCGATTCCGCCCAGATGCGTTATTCTGACGGAGACCCGCACGGAGACGCCTGGATGAGATGCCCCCTGGCGGCGTCTTGAGAGTCTGGGGCTATCCGCTGAGTTTTCGCCCTCCGGCTCGGCAAGCGAGTCTCTTTCAGGGAGAATCTAAACCGTGCCGAAGCGCCCTCGATACTCGCGGTGGCGCCGGCTCCCCGGAGTATTCCGCTCCGGCGAACACCGGCCTCCAGAGAAGGGAAACGAGCTCGATCGGATCATCCTCTACGTGCCCGCCGCGGTCCTCGATCTGGCCGAGAGGCTCGCCGAGAAGGAGGGGGCCGCCACAGTGCAGGAATACTGCCGCAGCTCTTGATCAAGGCCGTCGAAGATGCGAAGGTCCGCCACAAGGTCTCCGACATCGAGGCCAGGCGCGGACCGCTCGAGGGCTTGAAAGAGATCGCCAGCGACCCGGACTATCTGACCGAATGGCGCGAGCGGCACGAGCAAAAACGGGGGGCTCAAAGCGCAATGGAAACCGACGACGGCAAGCCCGGCCCTACCCCGGATCAGGAAAGTCCGCTCTTTATCGAGGGGCCCGTCCGCCCGCCGGTGGAAGACGATCCCTCGGATCCGCAGGATGAGCCAGAAGCCGCCGCGCCTTTGCAAGTTCGAATCGAAATGGTTGACCGATCGGCCCCGATGGTCGCCTTGAAGCCCACGGTGCTCTTGACGGGCAACCAATCCGCGCTCGAAATCCTGGGGCGGCATGTGGGGTGGGTCGCCGACGACTGGGGGTTTCTGCCGTGTCTGCGGCGGGGTGAGGCCGTTCCGCCCATCAGGGTTTCCGAGCTGACGCTGCGCACTGGGCGAGCTCGAGGACGAGCTCGCGGCGCCGAGCTACTCGATCGCCGGACGGCCCATGCTCTCCACCGGCTGGCCCTCGAGTCGCAAGTGCTGCTCACCGACGCCTGGCCGGGTGTTTTCGACGACAATGCCGTCGCCGCCATCCGCACCATCCAGGAGGCCGTCGAGCGCATCCTCTCCGGCGCCGACATCCGTTATTACCCCGCCCCCGCGGAACCCGGTTCGGAGCGCCCGCATTGACCGCCCCCGCGCAATGGCCCGAGCCCCCAGCCGGGGGCAGGCTCGGCGACGGACGATTCGCCCTGGCGAGCTTCCGGCCGCAACATCCCGACGAGCTCTGCCAGATCGTCCGCGAGCAGGTGGCCCTGGGTCACGCCATCTATCCGCAAGGCGGCAAGACCGCTCTCGACTACGGCGGCATTCCTCGCCGGCCCGGCGTGGCCATCGAAACGTCCGCGCTCGATCAGGTGATCGATTACCCGCATGCCGACATGACGATCACCGTGCAGGCTGGCATGACCTTGTCTGCCCTGCGGAAGATTCTGGCTGGGGAAGGTCAGCGATTATTGATCGATGCGCCCTGCCCCGAGCTCGCGACGCTGGGCGGTATCTATGCGACCAACACCACGGGATCGCGGCGTTTTGGTGCGGGCCGGCCGCGGGATCAGATCATCGGCGTCAGCTTCGTGACCTCCGAGGGCGTGGTGGTCAAGGGTGGCGGGCGGGTGGTCAAGAACGTGGCCGGCTACGACTTCCCCAAGCTGCTGACCGGCTCGATGGGCACGCTCGGCATCATCACGCAGATCACCGTGAAGGTCCGGCCGATTCCCGAGGCGTCGGCGTTCGCCTGGGTGCCTCTTGCCAAGCCGGCCGGGATCAGCGAGGCGCTCGAGCAGCTCAACACTTCCGGAACGCGGCCGATCGCCATCGACATGCTCAACGGCGAGGCAGGCTCACTGGTCGGCCAAGCGTGCGGGCTGCCCACCGCCGACCGGATCCTCGTGGCCGGCTACGAGGACAACGCCCATGCTGTACGCTGGCAGATCGATCGCCTGAAAGACGAGCTGGCCGGCAGCGACTGCGTCGTCATCGAGGGCGAGCAGGCCGCGACGATGTGGGAATCGCTTACCGAGTTTCAGGCCCGCGAGCTCGGCCCGATCAGCTTCGTCGCCAACCTCCGGCCCTCGCAGATTACATCCTTCGTGGATCAGTTCGATCCCAAGCGATGGTCGATCCAGGCACATGCCGGCAACGGGGTTGTCCGCGCGCATGCGCTGGGCGGGTGGACAATCGAGACGGCCGCATCTCAGATCGGCATTCATCGCCAGGCTGCACGGCAAGGCGGGGGGGACCTGATCCTCTCGCGGTGCCCGACGGAGTGGAAGGAACAGCTCCGCGTGTGGGGCTCGGGCCGGCAGGACTGGGCAATCGCGGAGCGAGTCAAGGCGGCTCTTGATCCTTATGGTGCAATGAACCCTGGGCGATTTGTTGGTACAATTTGACGGTCACAAACGAAATGGCCGCGCGACGCTCTTTCCCCCGAACAATGGGCAAGTATCAACCACGTACCGTGGTGATACCCGTGGCTCTTATTACCGCATGGCGCGGGCAGTTGCTTGACGCCGGCGGTCAACCCTTACCGGAGACGGAACGCCGGCGGAGGAACGACGCTGCGAATGTAATGCTCATGGCCAACATTCGGCAAAGGGGCCTCTCGCACTATGCGGTGGTCGGCGCGGGACAAGAATCGCACGATGGCATAACAATGATGAACAAAGAAAGAAGCCTGCTTGTCCAATCGGTGATTCAAACCGCGGAGGATGTGTTCCTCGACGAAATGCGAGAGCTACTTTTTAATCCTACGGGCGAACCGGGGCTGGGGCCGCATCCACATACCCAATGGGGCGCGATTGTAAAGCTGCCCAGCAGAAACCAAGCCTTCTTGCTGCACTACGCCGGTAATGGGCAACCTGCTGGCCCTCATGACTATAATTCCATAGTTCTGATCGGCAATTCTGCACGCCGAGGCTCCGGCAAGAACCCGCCTACACGCAGATGAAGTATGGGCCACGGGCGGCTCCGGCGATGATGGATCCATTCGATCAGCCCGATGACGTGGGAAATATCGGAGGCCGGCCGGGACAGAGATTTACCGTGCGAGACGTACCATGAACGCTCGAGTTAAGCAGCTAGTAGAGGAGCTTCAAGCTGATTTTGGCAGAATCACGCGCTGGGAGGTCCTCTGCAGGGAGCAGAATGCCACCACGGACGAAGCCAAAATCCGCTTGGCGGAGCAAGTCTTGAATGAGTGGTCAACCGGGACTGTTGCAGAATGGTATTCCCATTGGCTTCGGCTCAACGGGGCCAAGACCATCTTGGCTCCGCCGTACAAGCCAACTGGGCACGATGTGGCGGCCCACATGGTCACCCCGAAGAGCATTAACAAGGGCTGCTTCAGTCCGATGATTAAGTATAACAGGAAACAACTCTCGGGTTTTGAGACGCTCGTTAACCAGCCTTTCGATCTCAAATCCCCTTGCCGTTCGACAGTCCCACTCCTCGCCTACTGGTCAGACGTCGATGCCCGACTCGCCGAATTCGGCAACGCAATCAATTTCCCCATCTCGCAACACGCCGTACTGACCTTCGAATACACGGTTCCGCCCCAGCAAGGAATTGGAAAGGCGTCTCACACTGATCTCATGATCTCTCTTCGGTCATCGGCTATCGCCACTGAGGCGAAGTACACCGAACCGGAATACGACGCTGTCTCGAAATGGCTCGGCACAGCCGCCACGGACAACAAGAGGTTGGTGCTCGAGGGGTGGTTGGGACTAATCAACAACGCGGCAGGATGTCATCTGACTGTCGAGAATGTGCAGAACTTCACTTATCAGTTAATTCACCGCACCGCGTCGGCGTGCAAGGCAGCGGCCGATCATCGAGCCGTCGTGTACCTCTACTTCGACCCTGTTGGCCCCCTCCGTCAGCATTACTACGACCAGTTGCGTTCCGTCGCTTCCCTTATCAATGCGCAGCAAAAGATTTCATTCTTCTTGTATATGACAACCCTTTCCAAGACAAGAGAGTATGCACAATTGCAAGCTGACTGGCTGAGACGTACCCCTCGACCGGATCTGTCCGCTCCGGTCCGCAAACTGCTGAGGGAGCGGAAGCTGGCGACGTTCAGCGACCCTGTGGTCTTGAAGTTTTAGAGGACAAGTTGTCCGATGTGAGCGGGGCCGCCAGGCCCGGGACGATTGAGGCACCATACCCGATGGCGATTGCGACGTCAGAACCACACTCTGCCATACCCGCGGTCGAGGAACTTCCGGCCGAGTCGGCGATCGACCTGGACTGGCTTTCCCAAAAGATCCCCTATCGCCGCTACCAGGAGTGCGTCCATTGCGGTCTTTGCACCGCGAGCTGCCCGACGTATCTCGAGACCAGCGACGAAAACGACAGCCCGCGCGGGCGCATTTACTTGATGCGTGCGGTCGCAGACGGCCGGCTCGAGATGGGAGCGGGAGTCCGCGAGCATCTGGGGCTCTGCCTGGACTGTCGCGCTTGCGAGTCGGCCTGTCCCTCGGGGGTTCAGTACGGGCACATGATCGAGCCGTTCAAGATCGCTCTTCAGAAATCGGCCAGGGGGCCAGATAAGGGAAGCCCGCTTGCGCGCCTGATCCTGCATCATCTCTTTCCGTATCCGGGCCGCGTTCGGCTGGCACTCGCACCCGCCCGGCTGCTGCAACGGCTGGGATTGCTCGACTGGGCCGAACGAATCGGCCTGGTGCGCCTGCTGCCGCCGACGCTTCGCCGGATGCAGGCGATGCTGCCGACGCTTTCGGGCTCGCACCATCGTTTGCCGCGGATTCTGCCGCCCTTCGGTCCCAAACGGGCTCGCGTGGGCCTTTTTCTCGGTTGCGTCGCCGATGCCATGTTTCCCGAGACCAACGCGGCAACGGCGCGCGTGCTCCAGCATAACGGCTGCGAGGTGGTCATCCCGGCCAGCCAGGTCTGTTGCGGCGCGATCCATTATCACTCGGGCGTCGAGCGGCCCGCCCTCGAACTGGCCCGGCGCAACCTGGCGGCGTTTCAGGCGGCCCAGGTCAACGCGATCGTCGTCAACGCCGCCGGTTGCGGAGCCATGCTCAAGGATTACGCCCATATCCTCCCCGCCGCAGAGCATGATGAAGCCGCGCGGTTCGTGGCGCAGGTCAAGGACATCTCCGAGTTTCTCATGGCGCTCGGCCCGATTCCTCCCAGGGGGGCCGTTGGCGGCAAGGTCACTTACCACGACGCCTGCCACCTCTGTCATGCGCAGCAGATTCGCAGTCAGCCGCGTGCGCTCCTGGGCATGATTCCGGGAATCGAGCTCTTGCCCCTGGAGGAGAGCGAGATCTGCTGTGGCGCCGCCGGGACCTACAACCTGACTCAGCCCGAGATGTCGCAGCGGCTGGGCCGCCGCAAGCTGGATCACATCGTGGCCACCGGCGCCGATACGGTCGTCACCGGCAACGTGGGCTGCATTCTCCAGATCGCCCGTCAGATCAAGGAGCGCGGCAGCCCGATCGTGGTCGCCCATCCGGTCGACTTGCTGGACCGAGCCTACCGAGATGACTGATTTCCGTTCCTCGCCCAGAATGCCGGCGGCCGCCAATTTCGATCCCGGCACGGCCCGAGTGGCGATCCTCGGGGCGGGCGGCATGGGGACGGCATCGCCTTGCTCATCGGCAAGTCCGGAACCCATGTTGATGTCAGGCTATGGTGTCGCGACCCGGAGCATGCCGGTCAGATCGCGCGTGGCCGGGTCAATGCGCGCCATCTGCCGGAGGTGGTGATTCCGGAGGCGATCGAGATTACCGGAGAGGCCGCCGCCGCCGCCGCGGGGGCCGATCTGATCGTGGCTGCGATTCCAACGTCTTATCTGAGGGAAGCATTGACCAGGATTGCCGCGGCGGTACCCGCGAACGTCCCCGTCCTGAGTGTGGTCAAGGGCATCGAGGACCGGACGTTCGCGCGACCGAGCCGGATCATCAAGGAGACGATCGGCCCACGAGCCGTCTCGGTCTTGAGCGGCCCTAGCCATGCCGAGGAGCTGGCGCGGGGGCTGCCGGCATCGGTGGTTGTATCGGGAGAGTCCGACGGCTTGAATGAGCGGATCCGCGACCTGCTCAATCACCAGACGTTCCGGGTCTATACCAGCAGCGATGCGCTCGGGGTCGAGCTGGCTGGCGCCCTCAAAAACATCCTGGGAATCGCGGCCGGGATTTGCGATGGTCTCGGATTCGGCGATAATGCCAAGGCCGCGCTTCTGACTCGCGGACTGGTCGAGATCGCCCGGCTCGGGGTGGCACTGGGTGGGAGGCTCGAGACCTTTTACGGACTGGCGGGGGTTGGCGACGTGGTAACGACCTGCTACAGCCCTTATGGACGCAATCGTTCTGTCGGCGAGCGGATCGGCCGGGGGGAGACTCTCGAGCAGATTCTAGCCGACATGGTCAACGTGGCCGAAGGGGTTCAGACGACGCACAGCGTCTACTCGCTGGCGCGGCTGCGGGGCGTGGAGATGCCCATCACCACCGAGCTCTACCAGGTCTTGTTCGAGATGAAGTCCCCGCGCTCCGCCGTTGTCGACTTGATGGTCCGAGCTCCCAAGGTCGAGTGGGAATGGTGAGTCTTCCGCCCGAATCATGCAACATTGCCTTCAAGGAGTGGGCCGGCGTCTGTGACGCCTTGATCCACGGCCGCCAGACCGTGATCCTCCGCAAAGGGGGGATCAGTGAAGGTGCTGGACCGGGGCAGTTCGCGCCCGAGCACACCGGGTTCTGGCTCTATCCGACCTGGTCCCACCAGTCACAACAAGGACTGCGGTCCCTCGCGGACCAGACGGCCGGTGGCCGCGAAACGCGCCCTATCCGGACGGCTCGATCCCGATTCGCGGGTTGGTGCGCCTCGAATTCTTCGGATACGTGACCAGCGAAGACGCCTTGCCCGCCCTGCGGCCATTGCACTGCCTCGAGGACGAGACGATCCGGAAGCGATTCCACTATCGCCGGCCCGGGCTCTGGGTGCTGGCGGCGCGAGTCTGGCGGCACGATCCCGGCTTTTCGGTGTTTCCGACACCCGACCATGCGGGCTGCACGACGTGGGTCATTCTCGAGCAGCCACTGTCGACCTCCGGGCTTACACCCGTCCTCGACGATACGCAATGGGACCAAGAATGCCGCCGCATCAGGTCCATCCTGGGCCTGCGAGCACCCGTCGAGGACTAGCATGATTCTCCGCACACTGGTCCGTGAATGCAGGGATTTCCCGGCGACCATCGCGATCTGCCTGATCTGGATCGCCGTCTTCGCGGCCATGGTGGCTACCCAGCTCGCCGACGGCGCCTCTCTGCCCTGGACGCGGTGGCTCTTCTCGGGAATCGGCTCGGGTCATCGCTTCGGCGACCTCACGTACCCGGAAGTCTGTCGCGGTCAAGTCTGGCGCCTGGTAACCTCCACTTTTGTACATTACAGCATCCTGCACATCGCCTTGAACTTGCTGGCGATGTACCAGTTGGGGACGCTGGTCGAGTCGTGGTACGGGTCGCCGCAGTTTGTGTTCATATACGGGGTCATCGCTGGCTTCGGGAACCTGTTCGCGATCCTGGTTCGCTCCTGGAACGGATGGGGCCTTCACGTGCATTCCGGGGGCGGGTCGGTGGTGATCCTGGGTCTGGTCGGCTTGTGCGCGATCGTCGGCTGGCGGCTCCGAGCGCGGATGGGGCCGCTTTTTTACCGGCAGATGGTCGGCGTACTGATCGTGACGGCGCTCTTGGGGATTGCGCTGCCGCGATACATCGACAACTGGGGACACGCCGGCGGCGCGCTCGTGGGCTCTGTGCTCGGGTTTGGCCACGGGGCGTTTCTGCGCGGGCTCTCCAAGCCCAGGGCCTGGGGGGCCGGGGTGCTCACGGGAGTTGCGATCCTATTCTCTGGCGCGGCTCAGGTCATTGCCGATCGCCTGGAGGCTCCGGCTCGCCGGGAAGCGCAAGCGGCACACCGCGTTGCCGAGCTGGAACGGATCTCGCGAGGTCTCGATCTGGCGCACCGGCTGGCCAGCCGACACGGAAATGTCAAGCAGATACGCGCGCTCCTCGCGCTTTTGGACACCGATCTCGATCGCTCCACACAGGCTGGGATAAGGCAAGCAAGAGGCATGCTGGGAGCGACACAGCCGCGGGCGCTGTCGAGCGAGGAGCTGCGGCAATTCCAGAATCACCTGGCCCAGGTGATCGAGCAGGTTCATCGCGTATACCGAGCCGAGCGGGCCCGGCTCGCCGAGGTTCGCCGTGCGCCGGGATATCGGCGCGGAGCGGGCGCTAATCGACCGGCCCACTGGAGAGGGAAGCGCCCTCTCGGTGGCGGGGGCGCCCCTGCCGGCTCTTGATTCCGGCGACGAAATCCTCCAGTGACCGTATCGGCCGGTCGAATTCCGTGTAGTAGCAGCCCACGACGCCGAGCTCGTGCGCGTCGCTCGATCCTGTGCTGCCCATGGCGTGGCGCCGCAGGAGAGCTTCGGTCTTCTTGCGGGTATCGCGGGTCACGTTGTTGGATACAAGCTCGAGCGCATCGAAGACCGGCCCGTGCTGGGCGACAATCTCATCGAACGGCTGGTTCCAGCGAAAAGGATGGGCCGCGACGATGGCCGCCTCATGAAGCTGGACGATCTCGAGCAGCTCATCGAGTGCGATCCCCGGCCAGACTTCACCGAGCGAAGGCAGGCCGAACACCAGAAAATGGCCCTCTTGCGCCGAAATCTCCGCGCCGGAGAATACGAGCAGCGGCGCGGCCCGTTCGGCCAGCGCGGCCAGTTCCTGGCTGCGCCATTGATAGTCGTGCTCGGTGATCACCACTCCGTCCAGGCCGATTTCGCGCGCGAAATCGACCAGCTCGAGCGGATCAATGTCGCTGTCGGGCGAATGCCGCGACGTATGGATATGATGATCAAATTTCATGAGGTTAATCCCGACAGGTTGGAGAAGGACTACCGGCTTGCAGCCGCCGGGCGGCGCCGTGGGACAAGTCGTCCTCGACATGGAACCCGGCGCCCGAGGCGTCGACCTTCAAGTAACTGGAGCGGTGCTGCCAGCCGCCGAGGACGATCATGCGCGGAGACGGGCACGGCTCGTCAACCGCCCGGTGCACGTGGCCGATCACCACGAGATCGGCTGACCCCCGGCACGCGGCGGTGTATCCGCGAAACACGCGCAGGTGGCGCTCTTCGTCGGCATCAAGCTGGCGCTCGTTGCGGCAACTGAGCGCCCGATCGAGTTGTGCTGCGATCGGCCGCGGCAGCCGGTGAAACGCTTCGAAGAACGCCCGGCTCTCCATCCACGCTTTCCAGGGCCGCCGGGCCCCGAGAAGATGGCCGTGGACGACCCTGATCCGCAGACCGAACGATTCGAGGTCGTATGGCTCGGCGATCAGGGCGGCCCCGAGGTAATCGGCGTAAAACGGCCCGAGCCAGGTGTCGTGATTGCCGGCCATGATCGCCAGCGCGCCGCCGCCCTGGCGGAATTGAGCCAGCGCCCGCAGACTTTCGCAGCGCAATAGCTCGGCTGCCGAATACCGCGCCCCCATCCAGAAGTCACAGAGATCGCCGACGATCCAGAGCGCATCGCCCTGAATCAAGCGGGTCAGAAATGCGGCGAAGCGCCGATCGCGCTCGGGATGGTCGAACCTCAGGTGGACATCGCTGGCAAAGTAGTGCGCCACGGTCAGAAGACCCCCGCTCCTCCACCGTGCGGCTCGGAGTCTCCGCGGAAGAGATCCATGAGGCCGAGCGCTGGTTCTCCATCCGACGGCGGTCTTCTGGGTCGTGGGAGACGTCCGCCGCCGGCGGCAACGGCGGCGGGACGGGCGGGACGGCGGGCGGGCCCGATCCAGAGATTGGGATGGGCTGGGTTCTGGCGCGCGGCGTGCACCTCGACGTGGCGGGCGAGCGGCTCGATCGCGTCGCGGGCGGCCTGGACGGCCAGCTCGGGCTCGTTGCATTCCTCGCTCAGATGCAAGAGGACAACGTGCCGGAGAGCCTGGCCCCGCGATCGTTTCAGGACGGACTCTACGAGGTCGGCGCCCTGGCGATTCGAGAGGTGTCCTTTATCGCCGAGGTTCGCGCGATCAAGACGCCGGGGCGGCCCGATGCCTTCTGCATCGCCACGTCGTGGTTGAACTCGACGCCCAGTACGTCGACATCCGCCAGACTTTCGGCCATCGCGTCCGACCAGCTTCCCGTATCGGCGAGGTAGCCGATCTTGACCGGGCGCTCGCGCGGCTCGCCCGAGACCTCGACCCGAAAGCCGAACGTCGGTCCTCCGTCATGCCTCAAAGGGATCGGCTCGATCCTCAGGCCGTTGGTCGTGAGGAACGGACATTCGTCGTATAAACGGCAGAGCCCATGTTCCGCGAGTTTTTCAAACCCGGAGTCGCCGGCAAGATGGTTGCGATGGGCCTCGTGGCAATAGAGCACGATTCGACGTCGAGCGAGCTCCGCAAACGTTGCCGAGTCAACGTGATCGGTGTGGGTGTGCGTCAATACAACCGCCGAGATTCGAGACCAGTTCGCGCCCACGCTCTCCAACCGCTCCGCCATGATTCGAGGGCCCATGCCAGCGTCAATCAGCAACCCGCCGTTGCGCCCCTGGACCAAGGTGGAATTCCCGCGCGATCCGCTGGCAAGCACGGCAAATTGGACTGACATGGTTCGGGTCACCTCTTGCAACAACTTCACAGTCTTCGACTCCGTCCGCACCGGACCATCAGCCAGTGTAGGGTGGAAACGGCGTTCCGGGCAAGACGAGCCGACAATCGAGCAGAATGGTAGTCCCGCCGCGCACGCAATCATGGCTGAATGAGAGAATGCATGAGTTATTGGGGCTGAGGATCGGCCTGAAATAGAGCCAGAGCACGCTGCCAGGCACGCGGGAAAGGATTTTCATCCAGACGTTGAACGTCCGCGGTTCGACCTTGTACGCACTATTGAAGCTACAGTAAACGAAACCATCATCAGGCAATCCGAAGGCCCGGCGAGCGACCGGGGTGCTCGATGCGGTCGTTTCAGGCTCGGCGATGATGTAGCTGAAAGGCATCGTCACGAACTGTTCGCTGAAACTCGGCGCGAACTCGGGCGGCGTCACGATTTGGTCGGTGATCAGGGTAATCCGGCCGCAGCCGGATGGCCTCTTGAAAGTGGGCGGCGGCTTCGTCGAATCGGCCCTGCGCATGCAGCGCCGCGCCCAGGTTATTGTGGGCGGTGGCATAGTTCGGGTTGAGCCGGATGGCTTCGCTGAAGCACGCGCCGGCTGCGGCGAAGTCCCCCCGGGCGTGCAGGAAAAGGCCCAGGTTGTTGTGTGCGCGTTCGTATCCCGGCCGCAGCGCGATTGCCTGGCGGAAACACGCCGCGGCGTTTTCGGAACGATCAGTCGCCTGATGCGCCTCGCCCAGGGCGTTGACGAAAACCGCATTGTCCGGCGCGAGCTGGGCTGCCTGGCTGAACCGCGCGTACGATTCCTGGGACCGGCCGCGATCGAGGGAAATCACCGCCAGCAGATAAACCGCCTCGGCGCAGCGCGGGTTTTCGGCGAGCAACTGCCCGCAGATCTCCTCGGCGAGGCTGGCGTCGCCGCCTTGATAGAGGCGATAGGCCCGTTCACGCAGCTCGTCCGCGGGAAGCGGACTCGGGGGCGTTCGATCCATCATCGTCAGCGCGTCCACGCGGATCAGGGCCCGCCCTCATCTCCCATGGCGATGATCCGCCGAATTTCGCCGCTTTTGAAGCCGAGCCCGACGGGCCGGTGAACATCGGGCGGCACGGCGACCCTGTCGATCTTACTCACCATGCCTTCGACCCGCAACCAGTCTCGCGCGAGAGACCATTGCCAGCGCAAGAGGCACCGCGCAGCCAAATACTTCTGTTCACGGTGCGTTTGCAGCGGGGCGAATCGCGAGCGAATGGTGCAGGTCTGATCTTTGGAACAGAAGTAAACGAAGGAAACGAAGATTTCGGTGGAACTTCAAGTGGGCCACGATCCGACGTCGCCGCCTGGCACGCGACGATCGAGCGGCGATGTCCTCGATACTTGTTCTGTCCCCAGAAAAGTGCAAATCAGCATTTCAAAAGAAAAGGTTTCTTGGAAAAATGTTTCGGTTGGGAATTGTATTGCAGTGTTTCTCTTGGTATTGTTTTGCAAAATACCTCGGTCACGACGCCTCAGTGGAACCCGAAGACGGGCCCCTTGTCGGTAGAACATGGACCAAACCGTACCTGTGAACAGTAAGTCAGAATCGTCCCCGGCCGAGAAGCCGTGGGTCGAGGTCTACGGTTCGCGCGACTTGCCCGATTGGCTGGCGCGGCAAGCGCTGAGCCTGGCTTTCAGCACGTACCAGACCGGTAAGCTCTTTCTCGTTGGCTCCAACGCCGACAGGCTGTCGGTGTTCGAACGCACCTTCGATCGCGCCATGGGGCTTTACGGCAACGCCCAGACGCTCTGGCTGGGCACCCGATACCAGCTCTGGCGGTTCGAGAACATGCTCCCGGCCGAGCAGTTCCACGAGGGGCACGACCGCCTCTACGTCCCGCGCATCGGCTACACCACCGGCGACCTCGATATCCACGATATCGCGGTCGAAGACTCGGGCCGCGTCGTCTTCGCGGCCACCGCCAGCAACTGCCTGGCCACGCTCAGCCCCAAGTGCAGTTTTCAGCCGCTCTGGCTGCCCCCGTTCATCAGCAAACTGGCCACCGAAGACCGCTGTCATTTGAACGGCCTGGCCCTGCGCGACGGCAAGGCGCGCTACGTGACCGTGGTTTCCCAGAGCGACGTCGTCGACGGCTGGCGCGACCGGCGGACCGCCGGCGGCTGCGTGATCGACGTGACCAGCGGCGCTGTGCTGGCCGAAGGACTGTCGATGCCGCATTCGCCGCGCTGGTATCGCGAGCGCCTCTGGGTGCTCAATTCCGGCAAGGGCGAATTCGGCTGGGTCGACCTGGCCGCGGGCCGCTTCGAGCCGGTCGCGTTTTGTCCCGGCTATCTGCGCGGCCTGGCCTTCGCGGGCGACCACGCTATCGTCAGCCTGTCGCAACCCCGGCAGGACAAGACCTTCGGCGGCCTGGCGCTTGACGGCGAGCTCGCCCGCCGCAACGCGGACGCCCAGTGCGGCCTCCAGATCATCGACATGAAGACCGGCGACGTCGCCCAGTGGCTCAAGGTCGAGGGCATGGTCAGCGAAATCTACGACGTCGTAGCCTTGCCGGGTGCCCTCCGCCCGATGGCGCTGGGCTTCAAGACCGACGAGATTCAACGACTGCTGATTGCCGATGAGCAAGGGATTCTGTAGGCGCTGCGCGAAAATAAGTGTCGCCTTTCGCGGAGCGAAAGTCGACTTTTCCGGGAAGTCATTTACGTCCTGATCCCGGCGCGTCCAACAGTTTCGTTGTAAGAGTATAGGTTACGCCGGTTTCTCCAACGAGGGAACGCATCATGCTTGCTACCAGACGCTGGGTCCCACGGCTTTTTCGATCCCGGACCAGGAAACCCGTACGCGTCTGCGCACTGCTCCTCGAGGAACTGGAAGACCGCCTGGCGCCGGCAGCCTTCCTATCGATCGCCAATACCACGGCCATTGAGCCGATGCCGGGTGGCATGGTGGACATGGACTTCACGGTCACGCGCTCAGGCAACCTGACCTCGCAGATCACCGTGGGCTACACCACGGTGGCCGGCACCGCGCAGCCGAACACCGACTTCACGCCGACCACCGGGACGACGACGATCGCCTCCGGTTCGGCCACGGCGACCATCGGCATCCCGATCTTCAACGACGGCGTCTACAACAACCCCGGCCTGAACTTCTCGGTCGAGTTGACCGGGATCACCAACGTCGTGGGCCCGCCGGTCACGCTGGCCGCCCAGACGGCCTTCGCGACCGGCAGCCAGCCGGAATCCGTGACGGCGGCGGACGTGAACGGCGATGGCAAGCCCGACCTGATCCTCGCGAACGTAATCTCGAACACGGTGTCGGTGCTGCTGAACACGACGGCGCCCGGGGCCACCACCCCCTCGTTCGGCGCCCAGACGACCTTTGCCACCGGCCTCAAACCGCTCTCCATGACGGTGGCGGACTTGAACGGCGATGGCAAGCCCGACCTGATCGTCGCGAACTACAACTCGAACACGGTGTCGGTGCTGCTGAACACGACGGCGACCGGGGCCACCACCCCCTCCTTCGCCGCCCAGCAGACCTTCGCCACCGGCACCGAGCCGCGGTCCGTGACGGCGGTGGACGTAAACGGCGATGGCAAGCCCGACCTGATCGTCGCGAATCTCAAATCGAACTCGGTGTCGGTGCTGCTGAACACGACGGCGCCCGGGGCCACCGCCCCCTCCTTCGCCGCCCAGCAGACCTTCGCCACCGGCAACTATCCGCAATTCGTGACGGCGGCGGACGTGAACGGCGATGGCAACCCCGACTTGATCGTCGCGAACCGACTCTCCAACACGGTGTCGGTGCTGCTGAATACGACGGCGCCTGGGGCCACCGCGCCCTCCTTCGCCGCCCAGCAGACCTTCGCCACCGGCACCTTGCCGGAATCCGTGAAGGCGGCGGACTTGACCGGCGATGGCAAGCTCGACCTGATCGTCCCGAACGGAAACTCGAACACGGTGTCGGTGCTGCTGAACACGACGGCGCCCGGGGCCACCACCCCCTCCTTCGCCGCCCAGCAGACCTTCGCCACCGGCACCTTCCCGGTCTCCGTGACGGCGGCGGACTTGAACGGCGATGGCAAGCCCGACCTGATCGTCTCGAACTTTCACGCGAACACGGTGTCGGTGCTGCTGAACACGACGGCGCCCGGGGCCACCACCCCCTCCTTCGCCGCCCAGCAGACCTTCGCCACCGGCAGCTATCCGGCCTTCGTGACGGCGGCGGACGTAAACGGCGATGGCCAGCCCGACCTGATCGTCGCGAACGCCACGTCGAACACGGTGTCGGTGCTGCTGAACACGACGGTGCTCGCGATAACCAGCCCCGCCTTCGCGGCCCAGCAAACCGCCGCCACCGGCAGCGCTCCGGTCTACGTGACGGCGGCGGACTTGAACGGCGATGGCAATCCCGACCTGATCGTCGCGAACCAAAGCTCGAACACGGTGTCGGTGCTGCTGAACACGACGGCGCCCGGGGCCTCCACCCCCTCCTTCGCCGCCCAGCAGACCTTCGCCACCGGCATCGGTCCGCGCTCCGTGACGGTGGCGGACGTAAACGGCGATGGCAAGCCCGACCTGATCGTCGCGAACTACAACTCGAACACGGTGTCGGTGCTGCTGAACACGACGGCGCCCGGGGCCACGACCCCCTCCTTCGCCGCCCAGCGGACCTTCGCCACCGGCGCCGAGCCGAAATCCGTGACGGCGGCGGACTTGAACGGCGATGGCAAGCCCGACCTGATCGTCGCGAACGTCGACTCCAACACGGTGTCGGTGCTGCTGAACACGACGGCGCCGGGGCCACCACCCCCTCCTTCGCCACCCAGCAGACCTTCGCCACCGCCGGCTTGCCGACCTCCGTGACGGCGGCGGACTTGAACGGCGATGGCAAGCCCGACCTGATCGTCGCGAACTACGGATCGAACACGGTGTCGGTGCTGCTGAACACGACGGCGCCCGGGGCCACCACCCCCTCCTTCGCCGCCCAGACGACCTTCGCCACCGGCTCCGCGCGTTTCGTGACGGCGGCGGACTTGAACGGCGATGGCAAGCCCGACCTGATCGTCGTGAACCGAAGCGCCGACACGGTGTCGGTGCTGCTGAACACGACGGCGCCCGGGGCCACCACCCCCTCCTTCGCCGCCCCGACGGCCTTCGCCACCGGCAGCTATCCGGAATCCGTGACGGTGGCGGACTTGAACGGCGATGGCAAACCCGACCTGATCGTCGCGAACGGAGACTCGAACACGGTGTCGGTGCTGCTGAACACGACGGCGCCCGGGGCCACCACCGCCTCCTTCGCCGCCCAGCAGACCTTCGCCGCCGGCAGCGAGCCGCGCTCCGTGACGGTGGCGGACTTGAACGGCGATGGCCAGCCCGACTTGATCGTCGCGAACAAATACTCGAACACGGTGTCGGTGCTGCTGAACACGACGGCGCTCGCGCCAGCCAGCCCCGCCTTCGCCACCCAGCAAACCTCCGCCACCGGCAGCCAGCCGGAATCCGTGACGGCGGCGGACTTGACCGGCGATGGCAAGTCCGACCTGATCGTCGCGAACGTAGTCTCGGACACGGTGTCGGTGCTGCTGAACACGACGGCGCCCGGGGCCACCACCCCCTCCTTCGCCGCGCAGCAGACCTTCGCCACCGGCAGCGAGCCGTTCTCCGTGACGGCGGCGGACTTGAACGGCGATGGCAAGCCCGACCTGATCGTCGCGAACTACGAGTCGAACACGGTGTCGGTGCTGCTGAACACGACGGCGACCGGGGCCACCACCCCCTCATTCGCCGCCCAGCAGACCTTCGCCACCGGCAGCGAGCCGCGCTCCGTGACGGCGGCGGACTTGAACGGCGATGGCAAGCCCGACCTGATCGTCGCGAACTTAAACTCGAACACGGTGTCGGTGCTGCTGAACACGACGGCGCCCGGGGCCACCACCCCCTCCTTCGCCTCACAGACGGCCTTCGCCACCGGGACTGACCCGGACTCCGTGACGGCGGCGGACTTGAACGGCGATGGCAAGCCCGACCTGATCGTCGCGAACCGAGGCGCCAACACGGTGTCGGTGCTGCTGAACACGACGGCGCCCGGGGCCACCACCCCCTCGTTCGCCGCCCAGACGACCTTCGCCACCGGCACCTTGCCGGAATCCGTGACGGTGGCGGACTTGAGCGGCGATGGCAAGCGCGACCTGATCGTCGCGAACGGAAGCTCGAACACGGTGTCGGTGCTGCTGAACACGACGTTGCCCGGGGCAACCACCCCTTCGTTCGCCGCCCAGCAGACCTTCGCCACCGGCAGCGCTCCGGTCTCAGTGACGGCGGCGGACTTGAACGGCGCTGGCAAGCCCGACCTGATCGTCGCGAACCTAGAGTCGAACACGGTGTCGGTGCTGCTGAACACGACGGCGCCCGGGGCCACCACCCCCTCCTTCGCCGCCCAGCAGACCTTCGCCACCGGCAGCGAGCCGGTACCCGTGACGGCGGCGGACTTGAACGGCGATGGCAAGCCCGACCTGATCGTCGCGAACGCAGGCTCGAACACGGTGTCGGTGCTGCTGAACACGACGGCGCTCGCGATAAACAGCCCCGCCTTCGCCGCCCAGCAAACCTCCGCCGTCGGCAGCGCTCCGGTTTCCGGGACAGTGGCGGACTTGAACGGCGATGGCAAGCCCGACCTGATCGTCGGGAACTACTCCTCGAGCACGGTGTCGGTGCTGCTGAACACGACGGCGCCCGGGGCCACCACCCCCTCCTTCGCCGCCCCGCAGACCTTCGCCACCGGCAGCGAGCCGCGCTCCGTGACGGTGGCGGACTTGAGCGGTGATGGCAAGCTCGACCTGATCGTCGCGAACTACGACTCGAACACGGTGTCGGTGCTGCTGAACACGACGGCGCCCGGGGCCACCACCCCCTCCTTCGCCGCCCAGCAGACCTTCGCCACCGGCAGCAGGCCGCTCTTCGTGACGGTGGCGGACTTGAACGGCGATGGTAAGCCCGACCTGATCGTCGCGAACGAAGGCGCCAACACGGTGTCGGTGCTGCTGAACACGACGGCGCCCGGGTCCACCACCCCCTCCTTCGCCGCCGAGACGGCCTTCGCCACCGGTGTCGGTCCGACCTGCGTGAAGGCGGCGGACGTAAACGGCGATGGCCAGCCCGACCTGATCGTCGCGAACCAGGGCGCCAACACGGTGTCGGTGCTGCTGAACACGACGGCGCCCGGGGCCACCGCCCCCTCCTTCGCCGCCCAGCAGACCTTCGCCACCGGCAGCGAGCCGCATTCGGTGACGGCGGCGGACTTGAACGGCGATGGCCAGCCCGACCTGATCGTCGCGAACCAAAGCGCCGACACGGTGTCGGTGCTGCTGAACACGACGGCGCCCGGGGCCACCACCGCCTCGTTCGCCGCCCAGACGACCTTTGCCACCGGCGGCGATCCGTTGTCCGTGATGGCGGCGGACCTGAGCGGCGATGGCAAGCCCGACCTGATCGTCGCGAACGGAAACTCGAACACGGTGTCGGTGCTGCTGAACACGACGGCGCCCGGGGCCACCACTCCCTCCTTCGCCGCCCAGCAGACCTTCGCCACCGGCAGCGCGCCGCGCTCCGTGGCGGTGGCAGACGTCAACGGCGATAGCCAGCCCGACTTGATCGTTGCGAACCGAAGCGCCAACACGGCGTCGGTGCTGCTGAACACACCGGTGACGATCACCACGAGCACGGCCACGGGCACGATCATCGACCTTGTGAATCCCACCGGCGTGAGCTCGACAGCGGCCAACGGGACCTACGGCGCAGGGGCGGTGATCCCGATCAACGTCGCCTTCGCCGCCGCCGTCACCGTCACCGGCACGCCCACGCTCACACTCTCCGACGGCGCCGTCGTCAACTATTCCAGCGGCTCGGGTACCAGCACGCTCACCTTCAACTACACCGTCGCCGCCGGCCAGACCACCAGCGGAGCCAACCTCGACTGCGCCTCCACCACCGCGCTGGCCTTGAGCGGCGGCACCATCGTGGACGGCAACGGCAACAACGCCATCCTGACCCTGCCAACCCCTGGCGCCACCGGCTCGCTCGGAGCGAACAAGAACATCGTCATCGACGCCGTCGCGCCGACGGTCACCGGGATCAGCTCGACCAACGCCAACGGCACCTACGGCGCCGGCGCGGTCATCACCGTCACGATCGGGTTCAGCGAGGCCGTGAATGTCACCGGCACGCCGATGCTGGCCCTGAACACCACGGGCGGGCCGGCGGGGATTGCAAGCTACACGACCGGCACCGGCACGAGCACGTTGAGCTTCAAATACACGGTCGCCGCGGGTCAAAGCGCCAACCCGCTCGACGCCGCGTCCTCCGCCGCCTTGACGCTCAACGGCGGCTCCATCGACAACACCGTCACCAACGACCCCAACCCGGCCGTCTTGACCGTCGCGACGGGCTCGGGCACCGCCGGTGCACTCGCCAACGCCAAGAACATCGTCATCGACGCCGTCGCGCCGACGGTCACCGGGATCAGCTCGACCAACGCCAACGGCACCTACGGCGCCGGCGCGGTCATCACCGTCACGATCGGGTTCAGCGAGGCCGTGAATGTCACCGGCACGCCGATGCTGGCCCTGAACACCACGGGCGGGCCGGCGGGGATTGCAAGCTACACGACCGGCACCGGCACGAGCACGTTGAGCTTCAAATACACGGTAGCCGCGGGTCAAAGCGCCAACCCGCTCGACGCCGCGTCCTCCGCCGCCTTGACGCTCAACGGCGGCTCCATCGACGACACCGTCACCAACGACCCCAACCCGGCCGTCTTGACCGTCGCGACGGGCTCGGGCACCGCCGGTGCACTCGCCAACGCCAAGAACATTGTCATCGACGCCGTCGCGCCGACGGTCACCGGGATCAGCTCGACCAACGCCAACGGCACCTACGGCGCCGGCGCGGTCATCACCGTCACGATCGGGTTCAGCGAGGCCGTGAATGTCACCGGCACGCCGATGCTGGCCCTGAACACCACGGGCGGGCCGGCGGGGATTGCGAGTTACACGACCGGCACCGGCACGAGCACGTTGAGCTTCAAATACACGGTAGCCGCGGGTCAAAGCGCCAACCCGCTCGACGCCGCGTCCTCCGCCGCCTTGACGCTCAACGGCGGCTCCATCGACAACACCGTCACCAACGACCCCAACCCGGCCGTCTTGACCGTCGCCACGGGCTCGGGCACCGCCGGTGCACTCGCCAACGCCAAGAACATTGTCATCGACGCCGTCGCGCCGACGGTCACCGGGATCAGCTCGACCAACGCCAACGGCACCTACGGCGCCGGCGCGGTCATCACCGTCACGATCGGGTTCAGCGAGGCCGTGAATGTCACCGGCACGCCGATGCTGGCCCTGAACACCACGGGCGGGCCGGCGGGGATTGCAAGCTACACGACCGGCACCGGCACCAGCACGTTGAGCTTCAAATACACGGTAGCCGCGAGTCAAAGCGCCAACCCGCTCGACGCCGCGTCCTCCGCCGCCTTGACGCTCAACGGCGGCTCCATCGACAACACCGTCACCAACGACCCCAACCCGGCCGTCTTGACCGTCGCGACGGGCTCGGGCACCGTGGGTGCACTCGCGAACGCCAAGAACATCGTCATCGACGCCGTCGCGCCGACGGTCACCGGGATCAGCTCGACCAACGCCAACGGCACCTACGGCGCCGGCGCGGTCATCACCGTCACGATCGGGTTCAGCGAGGCCGTGAATGTCACCGGCACGCCGACCTTGGCCCTGAACACGACGGGCGGGCCGGCGGGCAGCGCCAGCTACACGAGCGGCACCGGCACCAACACGCTGAGCTTCATGTACACGGTAGCCGCGGGTCAGACCGCCAACCCGCTCGACGCCGCGTCCACCGCAGCCTTGGCCGGCACGATCAAGGACACGGTCGCCAACAGCCCCAACAGCGCCGTCTTGACCGTCCCTGTCTCCCCGGCGGCCGGGTCGCTCGGCGCGAACAAGGAACATCGTCATCAACGCCGTCGCGCCGAGCTTGCCCTCGTGGGTTGAACCCGGAAGCGCCGCGACTTGGGACGGTACCACGCTGACCGTCACCGGCACCGCGGCCATCATCGCCGACCCGGGTGCGGCGAGCCCGCTGATCGTGGCCCACGGCGCCGCGGCTCAACTGACGATCGCGCCCGCGACCGTCGGCTTCGTCCACTTGGGCGGCATCACCCTCACCGGTGGCGCCAGCATCATCGTCCCCAGCGTGGGTGCGGCGCGAACGCACACCAACCACAACGTGATCGTGCTCGACTCGAACGGGACCACCGTCCCCACCTTCTCGATCGACTCATCGAGCAAGCTCGACCTGCAAGATAACGACATGATCATCGAGAACGGCGGGAGCGAGCTGTCCACCGTCCAGGGGCTCGCCCAAACGGGTGCCGACTATCCCAACAACGACTGGACGGGCAACGGCCTGACCAGCTCCGTTGCGGAGAGCAACGACGCCAACCAGGGCTACGAGCAGACGCTGCTCGCGGTCGCTCTCAACGGCAGCCTGCCGAGCGGGGCCTTCACGAGTTGGCAAGCGGGTAGCGGCATGCTCGCGCTAGGCCCCAACGACATCATCGTGAAGTACACCTACAATGGTGACTTCAATCTTGACGGCATGGTCAACGACAGCGACGCCGGGCTCCTGTCCGCGTTCTATGCCCCGGGTGTGCCCTATGGGGCCCCTGGCACGGCGTTCGAGTATGGTGATACCGACGGCGACGGCTACGTCAACGACAGCGACGCCGGCTTGTTCGGCGTTCTGTATGGCCTTGGCACAGGCGGTTCCAACGGCAACCAACTGTGACCTATCGCCGATGGCGAGCGATGTCGGCGTTTCGTTGAACCATCGCCGTCCTTCCGGCGGCGAGAGACTCACATATCCTCTTCTCGAATCACCCGGTTGACCATGCGAGCGAAACGGCGGAGGACGTCTCCGATCGCCCCGTCTCCGACCATCGCGGGTGAAGCGGTATTTCGGCGCGAAAATCCGGAGGCATCCTGTCGAATAGCGTCCGGTCGTGTACCATGACTCGATGCCGGCAGTCGAGCCGAACCCAAGGCGACCCGCAAACGGCCATCCATGCCGAGGAGGAGGATGTGGCAAAGATCTCGGTCTCTTCGCATCCGATTGTCCACCACAAACTCGCCGAGCTTCGCGATCTGCGAACCGGCCCTGCGGAGTTCCGCCGGCTGGTCAAGGCGCTCGGCGTCTTGCTCGCTCAGGAAGCGACGGCCGACCTTCCCACGGTTGCAAGCACGGTGACGACTCCGCTCGGGTGTGCTCCCGCACGGAAGCTGGCCGACACCGTGGGCATCGTGCCGATCCTGCGGGCGGGCCTGGGCATGGCCGAAGGGATCCTGGACCTTCTCTCCGAGGCGGAGGTGTGGCATCTCGGCCTGTTCCGCGACGAGGCGACCTTGCGGCCGACCGAGTATTACAACAAGTTTCCCAGCCGGCCGCGCGTCACCGTGGCCCTGCTCGTGGATCCCATGCTCGCGACCGGCGGCTCGGCGGTTCGCGCTTGCGAGATCATCAAGGACGCGGGGGTGAAGCGACTCAAGCTACTCTCCTTGATCGCCGCTCCCGAGGGAATTGCCCGCGTGAACGAGCGCATGCCCGACGTATCGATCCACGTGTGTGCGATCGACGAACGGTTGACCGAGGCGGGGTTCATTCATCCCGGACTGGGCGACGCAGGCGATCGCCAGTTTGCGACCGGTTCCGAATCGGCCGGGGAATGAGCACCGGCAGCCAGCCGCTCGCCACGAGAGAAAAGAGGTAGTCAAGGTCATGAGAGCCGTCAACATCATCCGCAAGAAGCGCGACGGACTTGCGCTGAGCTCGTCCGAGATCGCCCGGATGGTGGAGGGGATCGCGAGCGGCGACGTCGCCGACTATCAATGGTCCGCGCTCCTGATGGCGATTCTCTGGCGGGGGATGGATGCGGCGGAGACCGCGGCCTTGACCGATGCGATGATTCGTTCCGGAACCACCGTTGATTTGTCGGAGATCCCCGGCAGGAAGATCGACAAGCATAGCACCGGCGGGATCGGCGACAAGACGTCGCTGGTCCTGGCGCCGATCGTGGCGGCGGCGGGCATTCCGGTGCCGATGGTCTCGGGCCGGGGCCTGGGCCACACCGGCGGTACACTCGACAAGCTGGAATCGATCCCCGGCTTTCGAGTCGACCTCGACCTGGGCCGGTACAAGTCGGTGCTCGCCTCGTGCGGATTGGTGATGATCGGTCAGACGGCCGAGATTGCTCCGGCGGACAAGTTTCTCTATGCCCTGCGCGACGCGACCGCCACCGTTGAATCGATCCCGCTGATCGCGGCGTCGATCATGTCGAAAAAGCTTGCCGAGGGGATCGACGGCCTGGTGCTGGATGTCAAGACGGGAAACGGGGCCTTCATGGAGCGGCTGGAGGACTCGCGGGCACTGGCCACCGCCATGTGCGTGATCGGGCAGGGCCTCTCGAAGGAAATCGTCGCCCTGATCACCCGGATGGACCAGCCGCTGGGCTTTGCCGCCGGCAACGCGGTCGAGGTGGCCGAGAGCCTGGCGTGCCTGCGCGGAAACGGGCCCGAAGACCTCATGGATCTCTCGATCGAGCTGGCCGCCGAGATGGTCTGCCTGGGGCGCCGGGCACATTCGCTCGACGACGCCCGCGCCACTTGCCGGCGAACCATCCAGGACGGCTCGGCCCTGGAACGCTTTCGCCGACTGGTGGAAGCCCAGGGCGGCGATCCCCGGGTGATTGACGAACCGGCACGGCTGCCGGCACCGCGGCGAAAGGTTGTCCTGACCGCGCCCCGATCGGGCTTCGTGCAGGCGCTCGCCGCGCGCCCGGTGGGACACGCGACGATGCTCCTGGGCGCCGGCCGCACTCGCATGGACAGCCCGGTCGACCACGCCGTCGGCGCGGTCCTCCACAAAAAGACCGGCGACCCGGTCACGCTCGGCGAGCCTCTTTGTACCCTGTTTGTCAACGATGAATCCCGCCTCGGCGAAGCGTCCAGGTTGATCCTCGAGGCGTACGCCATCGCCGAGTCGCCGGCCGCCGTCTTACCGCTCATCGTCGAACGGATCGCGGCCGTCAAGCCCTTATCGTCTGTCAGTCATTCCGCCGTCTGAAGGTTGTGCCGGATGCCCAAGCTTAACAAGGGTTGGATTGTCGTCGCGGCCCTGGCTCTATGCGCCCTGGCGCCCTTCGTCGTGCGTTCGGCGGGCCGAGCCGGCCAGGACGAGACTCCGCGGCCGGCGGCCGGCGGCAAGGAGGCCGAGCAAGTCAAACCTCAGACGGAGCCACTCACCAAGCCGGCAATCATCGCGGGACCGGTCGAGACCAGGCGAGTCTACGAGGTTTCGATAGGGCCCTGGAAACACCGGTTCGTCGTGCCCGAATCGGTCAACCTGCTCGACGTCGCCGACCGGCTCCGCGGTTTTTTTGGAATGGTGGTCATTCTGGGCGTCGCCGTCTTCCTCTCGGACAACCGCAGGGCCATCTCGTGGCGAGTTCTGTTCTGGGGCCTGCTCTTGCAATGGAGCTTCGCTCTCCTGGTCTTGCGCGTGCCGGCGGGTGTCGAGATCCTCAAGCACGCCGGCACAGCAGTCGAGTCGGTCCTGGCCTGCGCTCTCGAGGGGGCTGAATTCGTGTTCGGCAAGCCGCTCGTCGATCCCAAGGGCCCCGTGGCGTTTGTCTTCGGTTTCCGGGTCTTGCCGACTGTTATCTTTGTCGCCGCGCTCTTCGCCGTCCTTTATCACCTGGGCGTCATGCAGTGGGTCGTCCGGGGTTTCGCCGTGGTGATGGCCTGGCTCATGGGGACCAGCGGCGCCGAGTCGCTCAACGTCGCGGCGTCGCTTTTTCTGGGCCAGACGGAGGCACCGCTGACGATCCGCCCTTACCTCGCCAAACTGACCCGATCGGAGCTGCTCACGGTCATGACGTCGGGCATGGCGCATGTCTCGGGCGGAGTGATGGCGGCATATTTTGCCTTCGGCGTCGAGCCCAGGCACATTCTCACCGCGGTGATCATGACTGCCCCGGGCGCCATCCTGCTCTCCAAGCTCCTGGTTCCCGAGACCGAGCGGCCCGAAACGCTGGGCAGCGTGAAAGCCGCGGAAATCTCGGCCGACGCCAACGTGCTCGACGCCGCGGCGCGAGGCACCCGCGACGGTCTGCACCTGGCGCTCAACATCGCCGCAATCCTGATCTCGTTTCTGGGATTGGTGGCCCTCATGAACAAGGGATTGGGGTTCTTCGGAACGTCCCTCCAGGGAATCGTCGGGTGGGCGATGGCGCCTGTGGCTTATCTCCTGGGTGTGCCGTGGGAAGACTGCAAGGCCGTCGGCAAGCTCCTGGGCACCCGAACGGTCCTCAATGAGCTGATCGCCTTCAGCGATCTCGGCGAGCTGATCAAGACCAATGTTCTGATGGATCGCTCGATCGTGATCTCGAGTTTCGCTCTCTGCGGTTTCGCCAACGTCAGCTCGATCGGCATTCAGCTCGGGGGGATCGGGGCCCTGGTACCCGAGCGGCGGCACGACCTGGCCCGTCTGGGTATCCGTGCCTTGCTCGCCGGCACATTGGCCAACTATCTGTCCGCCTGCATCGCGGGGATTCTGCTATGAAGAACGACGGGGTTGCCGAGTCGCCCGACCGCTCGCCGGACCTGAACACCCGAGCCGAGCAGGCTGCCGCCTGTCTTCGCGCCTCGACGGCCGAGCCGCCTGTTGCGGCTGTCGTCCTGGGCTCGGGATTGAACGAACTGGCCGACCGCCTCGACGATCGAACAGTCGTCCCCTACGACTCGATCCCGCATTTCCCCGTGACGACCGTCGCCGGTCACGCCGGGAACGTGCTATTTGGCAGGCTCCTGGGCGTGCCGGTAACGGTTTTACAGGGGCGGTTCCATTACTACGAGGGGCACGATCTGGAAACGGTGACGTTCCCGGTCCGCGTCCTTCAAAAGCTCGGCGTGGCGACCTTGATCCTCACCGCGGCGACGGGCGGAATTGGCACCAATCTTCGCCCGGGAAACATCGTCGTCGTGACCGATCACCTCAACCTCATCGGCGCAAATCCGCTGCGGGGCTTGAATGACCCTCGTCTGGGGACGCGATTTCCCGACATGACCGAGGTCTATTCCAAACGGCTGCGGGAAATCGCCGGGGAGGAAGCGAATCGCCTGGGGATTGAACTGGCATCCGGGGTCTACGCCTGCATGAGCGGCCCGAGTTACGAGACCCCGGCCGAGATCCGGATGTTGCGCGCGCTCGGCGCCGACGTGGTGGGGATGTCCACCGCGCCCGAGGCCATCGTCGCGCACCATGCCGGCATCGAAGTGCTCGCGCTGGCATTGGTGTCGAACGCCGCTGCCGGCGTCCTCGGCACGCCGATCACGCACGCCGAGGTCCTGGAAGCAGGCCGCCGCGCCGGCCCGACGCTGGCACGGCTGATCGAGCGCGTCGTATCGAGGCTGTCGGTGTCGAACCCCTGAGCGGGAAACCCTTCACGGATTGCGGATCACCCACGGCGCTCGGGGGCAAAATCGTGCCGTTTCCAACTGACGTTGGATCCAGCGTTTCGCTCGATCCGGGCGAGTCGCCAACGCGCCGTGCCACGCTCGCGGATCAGCGCTTGAGCCGGGCAGTCAACTCGACCCGGGCCCACGCGCGCAAGCGCCGTGCCCAGGCCGACTGGTCGCTCGAATCCTCCTCGACGACCCACCGCCGGATCTCCTCGGCGCGTATTGGTAAGAGCGTGCTCGCTTCGACCGCGTGATACAATCCGTCCTCGCCCAGTCGCTCGATGATGACCTGCTCGCTTTCACCGTCGAAGCGCCAAACCTCGGTGACCTGAAGCGCGGCATAAATCCCCGGCCGGTCGATCCTCGAAGGCGACATGTCAACTTCGATCCCAAGGTCAGGATTGGGGTAGTCGGCGACCTTCTTGGACCGCCGCGCCTTCGCCGCGGTCGCTGCGGCTATCTTTTCGGGCTCGAAGTAATAGCATTCGTCGGCCTCCAAGCCACGCCTGACCTCCGGCCGTTTCCAAGTAGTCTGACCGAAGCCCTGGTATGGGATCTCCAATTCCTGCGCGACCGCCTCCACGAATTGGCCAAACAGCTTTTTCTCCCCGTCGTGGAGCGGACTGAGGGACATGATCTCAAGATCCTTCCCGTCATAATCGACATGGACATTGACCCCCTCCGGGATCGATTCGACGAGCTGCTCGTAGAACGTCCAATCCACGCCCCGGATCACGACCCGGTGATCGGGCTCAGATGTCCACTGGTAGAGCTGATCCAGGGTGGGGAGGGATCGCGTAGCTTCCGGGGGGCGTGGGGAAGGTACCAGCGTGGGATCGGTCGTCGCCGAGCTCATATCGCCTCCAGTCCATGCCAGGCCGTTGGCGAGCCGGCCGCTTCCGGAACATCGCTCCGTAACCGCCGGCTGCCTTCTGGTATGATACGCGCGACGACTCGTTGTCGGAAGGGACATTGCGCCCGATCGGGCGCTCGGTAGCGAGGATGACGGGGCTCGAACTCGCAACCTCCGGCGTGACAGGAGCCTAGAATCGACCCTTGAAACTGAACGTAAGGCGTTGACGCTTAAGGGATTATAACTCAGGGTACTCCGATCGCAAGACATTTCAAACCGTTTCCGCAAGTTGCGTGCAGATGCGGTCTTAGGGGATTGCCATTTCGGCAAGCCGGTAACGAATCCGGTATTTACCGGCTTCGAAAAGACAGGCACGTGCAGGCCGCCGACGAGTCGTGCGCTGGTCAGTTGCCGAATGTGGAAAACGGGTCGTTTTTCTTCGCCCAATACTCTCGTTCGCGCTCCGCGCGACGGGCCTTTTCCTTCTCCCAGTCGGCGTCAATCCGGGCGTCAGTTCTCGCTGTGGGCGTGGTGACAGGCCGCGTAAGCTTTGCCGACCTGCTCTTTCTCTGGCCAGCTCTTGGGCGCTGTCTCCGGCTTGGGCCGGCGATTTGCGAAGTTCGCGGAGCAGATCGTCGGTCGTGTAATCGCTGTCGTCGTCTGCGTCGAGCATTGGGTGTTCCTTGGGCTAGGTGCCGCGGGTTGAGTATGGGTCCATGCGCTCTCGGCAGCGTTCCTCTTCTCGGCGTTTCGCTGCGGCGATGTCGGCGAGGGCCTTGGCGTGGAGGTAGGCGACGAGTTCGGATTCGCGGCGGTCCTCGTCGGCTCGTTTCTCGGGCGTGAGCGCGGCGCGGCGGGCTTCCTCGCGCTGTCGGCACTCGGCGATGCGGTCGGCTTCGCGCTTGGCGAAGTAGGTGTGCTGCTCGGCTCAGGTGAGCTCTCGGCCGGTGTCGGGGTGGTAGAACGGTCTGGGGGGCGGCTTGCGCCACCGGCGGTCGCGGTATTTCATGGGTCACCTCTCTGGTCGATGGTTCCGGCCAGGCCGCGGGCGCCAGGCCGTGGTTACGTTCGGCTAGTTGGTTGACGGGGAAGGGAATCGGTTGACGGGATTGCCGAGTGCGAGATTCGCCAACTCGGCGGGGATGGGGATGTCGCCGTCTTCCATGGCGAGGCAGATCGCGCGCCAGGTCGGCGTCAGCAAGCTGCTCGTAGTTGCAGCAGTGAAGTTGGCCGCACGTGTCTTCCGAGTGGCGGCAACACTTGGGGTACCACCGGTGGACATGCCACCGGTGGATGTGGACGCAATAGATATGCTCGGGGCGATTACGGACGCAACCGGCGGGCCGGCTGTCGGCAGCGGGGTGGGGCCTTGTCGCACGGCAGCCGCCTTCAGAAGGCGGGTGGCTGCCGGGCGGAGAGGCACGCCGTCGGAGGGGCGAGATGCGTAGCGCCAAGCGAGCTGATGTCCGGCGTGGTGGGCAGGATCCCCGACCAACCGTAAGGCCCGCACTTCAAGGGTCTGATCACCGGACGCTGCAGGGTCAGCGGCGGAAGTCGCGGCAACCATCCCCGCACGCAACAGTCGGCAAAGAGCGGCCAACTAGGTGCCCAGGCGCCGCCACGGGAGAAGCGGAACGGCGGAGAGCGGCGGCCGAGACGGACGGAGCGGGGTAGTGGCTGGACACCAACGCACCACGAGGAAGCACAGCGAGCGCGAGGCCGGCGGGCGGCGGCGGGCTTGGGTATGCGGGCGCCGGCGGGGGCGAGTGGAGGCGCAAGGGCGGGGGCGGTTGGAGCAGCGAAAGGCGTTGAACGCGCGACCGACGCGGCAGGCGGACCGCTGCCCGGATGGCAGCGGACAGGCGGCAGGACGCCATTAGCGGGCTGGATGCCTGCGAACATGGCGGCGGCAGGATGACGCCCGCGTCGAAGTCGGCCCCGACGGCGGCGGACAAGCGGCACGGACGCCATTAGCGGCCGGGATGGCCGCGCTCGACTGGCGGCGGCAGGACGACGCCCGCCGGGAACCCCGCGCGGTAGACGGGAACGGGCGGCCAAGCAGGGCCGGCGCGAGCTTTGGGCGTGGCGGGGGCACGCGTGATTAACGCGCAGATGAAACGACAGTCAACGGCAGTTCCGGTTGGCGGACCGGGCCGGCGCTCAGGGGCTGAGCGCTTTCTTCAGGAGCGCATCGACATTGGCCCAAAGCGACGTCCAGCCTTTGCGTTCGTTCTCGGGCAAGCTGGCGAGCGCAGCCCCGTCTCGGATAGCTTCGAGGTCGGTGTCTTGCTGCCAATGTTTGAGCGTTTCGGCGATGGCCCGGCGTTGCTCGGGTTTGGCCGATTCGAGAAGATCGGACCATGTCTTGAGCTCGGCTGCGAGCCAGGCGCGGGCTTGGCTGCGCAGCTTGGCGCGATCAGCTTCGGTGAGTCGCGCATCGGCCCCGCCGCCTGTGTTCTCGCCCACCAGTGGGGAGGATTTCTTATGCTTCGTCTCCCCCTTGATGGGAGAGGATTGGGTGGGGCTGGTCTTCGCACCGGCCGCCAGCGCCGCGGCGCACGCAGCGTTGTAGCCGTGTTGCCGCTGGTGATCCTGGACGAGCTCCGGATCGGCCGCGAGCGCCTCGGCGAAGAGCCGGGCTGAAGCCCCGTTGAGCTTCGTCTCGTAAGCCCGATAAGCCAGTTGCAACCGCTCACGATTGTCCTTGGGCACGGCGCCGCGAATCACCGCGGCCAAACGCTTATCGATCGCGACCGTTGCCGGATCGCCGGCCGCCAATTCGTCCGCCTCGCGCTGGGCTGCTCTGGCTTGGTCTTCGTTGCCGAGGGCCCTGGCGGCAATGACCAGGCTTGTGAGGTGGCTCCGCAGCAAATGCCGATAGGTCGAGTTCCTCGGGTTTGTTGCGAGGGCCTTCTTCTGGCACGAAATGGCCTGCTCCAGCTTGTCGCGAGCTCGGTCGAAGCGCTTCGCGCCGAGGTCGATCAGCGCCGCGTAGCTCAGCGTGCCGCCGAGATCGCTCGTGTAGGCGGGCGCCTCGGAATGCTGGCGCGCCAGCCGCTCCTGGATCACCAGCGCCTTGCCGTACGACTTCAGAGCCTCGTCCGGATGGCCCGTGTCGCGCTGGATGTACCCGATGCTGCTGTGGCTGTTGGCCAGGTCGCTCTCGAGCGCGGTGACGCTGGGGTTCTCGCGTGCCAGCCGCTCCTGGATCGCCAGCGCCTTGCCGTATGACACCAGCGCCTGGTCCGGATGACCCGCGTCGCGCTGGATGTACCCGATGCTGCCATGGCTGCGGGCCAGCTCGCTCTGGAACTCGGTGACGCTGGGGTTGTCGCGCGCAGCCGCCCCAGGATCGCCAGCGCCTTGCCGTACGACTCCAGCGCCTGGTCTTGATGGCCCGTGTCGCGCTGGAGGGCCCCGATGCTGTTGTTGGTGTTCGCCAGGTCGTTCTGGAACGCGGTTACGCTGGGGCTCTCGAGCGCCAGCCGGTCCTGGATCGCCAGCGCCCTGCCGAACGACTCTAGCGCCTGGTCCGGATGGCCCGTGTCGTCCTGGAGGATCGCGATGTTGTGGTGGCTTCCGGCCAGGTCGCTTTTGAACCTGGTGACGCTGGGATTGTCGCGTGCCAGCCGGTCCAGGATCGCTACGCGCCTTGCCGTACGAGCCCAGCGCCCTGTCCGGATCGCCCGTGGCGCTGCGGAGGTGCCCGATGCCGCGGTGGCTGAGGGCCAAGTTGCACAGGAACTCGGTGACGCTGGGGTTCTCTCGCGCCAGCCGCACGTGGATCGCCAGCGCCTTGCCGTACGACTCCAGCGCTTGGTCTGGATGGCCAGTGTCGCTCCGGAGGAGCCCGATGCTGTGGTGGCTTCCGGCCAGGTCGGTCTGGAATTCGGTGACGCTAGGGTTCTCGCGCACGAGCCGTTCCTGGATCGCCAGTGCCTTTGCGTAGGATTCCAGCGCCTGGTCCGGATGGCCCGTGTCGCTCTGGAGGAGCCCGATGTTGTGGTAGCTCATGGCGAGGTCACTCTGGAACTCGGTGACGCTGGGTTTGTCGGCGCCAGCCGGTCCAGGATCGCCAGCGCCTTGCCGTACGACGCCAGCGCCTGCTCAGGGTGGCCCGTCGCGGACAGCATATTGCCTCGGCAGTTCTCAATCGTCGCCAAACCCTGCTGATAATCGGTTATCGCTGGATGAGCGCGCACGAGTTTTTCCCAGATTGCCAGGCACTCGACATGCGACCGAAGGCCGTCCTGGATATCGCCGATCTCCTCGGTGAGGTCTGCGTAGTCGTGCAGTGCATTGGCCAGGCGCGCCAGTGCCTCGGGCCTCGTGTCGTGGTCGGCCTGCAACTGGTGGCGTAACGACCTGAAAAACGCCAGCGGTTCCTTGAGCAGCTTCTTGCGCAACTCTTCAAGTGCGGGATTGTTCTTGAGCACCGGTTCTTCAACAACGACGTCGCGGAAGCGCTCGACGGCCTTGATCGCCATCTGCTCGCGTTGTTCGGCACGCTCGGTTTGTCTGGCGAGCTCGCGGTTCTTGCCGGTCACGACCGCGGCGAAACCAACCGAACCTATAAGCACCGACACGAGCACCGCCGCGGCGCTTGTGACGAGTGTGCGGTGCTTGCGCGACCAGCGGCGCGCACGATCGGGCCACGGTTCGCGGAAGGCCGTTACCGGCTCATCAGCAATCCACCGCCGGACCTCGGCGGCGAGGTCTACGGCCTTGGCATATCGCTTTGAACGCTCGAGCGCCATCGCTTTGGCACAGACGGCTTCGAGCGCCCGGGGTACCGTGGGATCGACCTGGCGGGCGCGGAGTGCGACCGGCGCGGATCCCCTCCAGCACGTCGGCGGTTGTTGTTCCCTCGGCCGGGGGATGGCCCGTGAGGATCTCGAACAGGATGCCGCCGAGGGCATAGACGTCGGTCCGGCCGTCGATCTGGTCGTGCTTTTCTTCGACCTGCTCCGGCGCCATGTAGCAGGGCGTGCCCAAGAGCCCATGGGTCTGGTCGGCCCGGGTCTCGACGCTTACTGAGACGCGGTCGACTGTCTCAGCGTCTGGGTCGATTCGTTCCTCAGGCATATCCACCAGCTTGGCGAGGCCCCAGTCAAGCACGACAACTTCGCCGTAGCCCCCGAGTACGACGTTTTCCGGCTTGAGGTCGCGATGGACCACGCCACGCGCGTGGGCGTAGCCGATCGCGTCGCACACTTTCAAAAACGCGCCAAGTAGGGATTGAAGGGCCAACCGGTTGGGCACCTTGCCCGCGCACTCTCGGTGAAACTCGCGGATGGCTCCGAGCAACGACTGGCCGCGCACGAAGCGCATCGTGTAGAACGGCTGATCGTCTTCCCGGCGGCGGCCAAGCTCGTAAACCGGCACGATATTGGGATGCTCGAGCTGTCCGGTGATCTGGGCCTCCTTCAAGAACCGCCTCCACAATTCGGGATTCGCCGCACGATCGGGTCGGATTTCCTTGAGCGCGACGCCCCGATGGAAGTCACGATCGCGGGCAAGCCACACCCGGCCCAAACCGCCTTCGGCATGTATCCGGGTCAGTGTGTACCGCGACGTCCCGGGCTCATGCGGTGGGATGAGAGTTTCAATGAGCACGTGACCGATCGCCGGCGGCAGGCTGCTGAGCGAGTTGCGGATGTCAGGATGATCCACCGACCGGATCAAATCGCGCGCGTCGGCCGCCGCAACCGCTGCCAGCGAGGCGCGGATGTTGCCATGCCTGCTGATTTTTCGCTCAATCTTACGTTCGATCTCGCGACGATCCTCGTCGGTGATCAGGTGGCGTTCCATCAGCACGTCGGCCAGCGGGCGTTCCAGGCGGAGAGCCCAGAGTGCGCAAGCGTCGGTGAATTGCTTCTCGTCGATGAGATCGTCCTGGAGCGCGATCACGCCGAATAGCAGGTTGCGGTCGATATCAACGGCGGCCATGAGTAGTTCCCCGAAGTTGAACCGCGTCTTTCGTCAGCGATCTTCGCCAACCGTGAACATATTGAGCACGTTAACATTTCGCAAGCCGGTACGACATTCGACGTCGCGAAGAATTTTGGACCGCGGCCGCGGCCCGGATGGCCGCGGACGGGCGGCATGGACGCCATAAGCGGGCGGGATGTCCGCGGCGCAGGTGATCGCAGACCGTCTGCCATGCGATCGGGACCTGGCCAGCCACCCCATGCTGTCGCGATTCGAGAACATGGTGTCGATCGCCGACCTGCGGCGGTTGCAGGCTATGTTGGTCAACCTTTTCATTCAGTCGTTCGATCGACCGCCGGGACAATTGACGTTTGATGCGGCCGCGCTTAACTTACTGGTGCGGCTCCGACATGCGGTCGTCTGGTCGCCTCCGACGACCGCCGAACTGGGACTGCCCGCCGAGTTGCCGACCGCCGCAATCGACGTACCGCATCGGAAACGATTTTTCAACAAGCGGCGCGAACGTGACCCGTTGGGCGAAGGTTTCGCGTGCACCTGGCGAGCTCGTCCGATCAAGGTAGCCGCGGAGATCATCACTCGCGCTTAACGCGTGATTGTGCGGCTGTCGGCGAGCTGGCCCCACCTTGATCACTTCTTGGCTGTCAGCCGAGCCGTGGTCCCTCGACCGCCGACCGTTCGCTCTCCGTAAGTTTGCCACGTCTTGGGGTCGCGGTAGGGCAGAATAAACGCCGTGAATTCTTACAAGGGGAAGGGGGCGGTGTGCGCGTCGATCACCCCGCCGGTGCGCCACCACACGAATGTTGAACAGAACACTCATTGGATGCGTGGATGTGAATAATCCGGGCTAATGGTTGGGATTACTCCGGAAGCGCCGAATGGCTTCCTCGATCTTTCGCATGGGCTCGGGCGGGACGTGGCCAATGGCATCGACTACTTCGGCGGCGGCAAAGGCGACGAACCAGCGACAGACGGCGGCATTGGGCTTGTCCAGGCCCGTCCGCGAGCGGCCTTGGGCCTGCCAGGGCAACGGCACCTCGAATCCCGTGGGCGGGTCGGGCGTGCCGGTGATTGCCACCCCGACGAGAGGCTCGCCCTCGACCATCGCATCATTCGGAGTGACGACGACCACCGGCCGTAGCTTCTCCTTGCCGTGGCGCACGACCCGGATGCGGACAATCTGACCATAGAAGTGTTCCGTGGCCACGGGTCGGCGCCCTTTCGATACGCGCCTCGGTCAGTCGTCGCGGAGCCAGGCATCGGGGGGCGGGGACGTTCGGGCAAGTTCGAGCAAGGTGGCCTGATCCGTGGCCGACCGGGAAAGTCTGGCCAGCTCCACCAAGTCGGAGGCAAACTCGTCCTCAAGATTCGCGAGGAAATCCCGCAAGCGATCACCTAACTCGCGCAGGGAGCTGGCTTCCACGGACCCGGACGGCGTCTCGGCCCGGAAGTGATCGCCCCCCGTCGCAGTGATCGTGATCGTGATAGGGAGCGTCATCGAGTGACTCCAAGAGAGCGAGGATGACGGGGCTCGAACCCGCAACCTCCGGCGTGACAGGAGCGTCAGATCGACCCTTGCAACCGAACGTAAGTTGTTGACACTTCTCGAATTGTAACTCCGACCCACGCAATTGCAAGGCATTTCAAACGGTTTCCGCAAGTTGCATGGAGATGCGGTCTTAGGGAAAGGCCATTTCGGTGAGCCGGTAAGTATTCCGGTACTTACCGGCATCGAAAAGAGCGGCACTTGCCGGCCGACGACGCGTCGTGCGCGGTTCAGGTCCCGAACGTCGAAAACGGGTCGTTCCGCTTGGCCCAGTATTCGCGGTTCGCGCTCTTCGCGACGGATCTTTTCCTTCTCCCAGTCGGCAGCCATGCGGGCTCTGATCGCAGCCCATTCGCGCTCTTCGTTCTCGATTTCCTCGGGTGTCATCTTCGCGCCGGGCGGCGAACGCGTCCTCGATCTGGCGGTTCAAGGCTGCGGCCCTTTCAGCGTCTTGGCGCCGAAGCCTCGCCAGCAATTCCTCGTCGGTCTCCGGCCGTGGGGCGCGGATATACGGGTTCGGTCTCGGTGTTTTCCAGCGTCTGTTTCGCATCGGTCGGGCTCCTTGAAGTTCCCGGCCGGAAGCGCTCCGGCCGGGGTTCGGTTTCGGGTGTTGGTCTAGTTGTCGTTGGCGTTGCGATACGCGGCGTAAGCTTTGCCAACTTGCTCTTGCGACCAGTCGAGAATGCGCTCGGGGAAGCGGAGCTTCTTGCCGGTCTTCACTAACCAAGGGAAGGCGTCGTCGGGTTGCCGCCGTGCCCAACCGAGCAGTTCTCGGCCGGTGGTCGGGGCGTCGTCGTCGTGATCGTCTTCGTCGGTAAAGCTCTCCTCGTGCTCGTCGTGCTCGACGAATTCGGGGTCGGGTTGCGGGGCCGGCTTGGTGGCCTTGCCGTTCTGAGCATGCGGCTGCGGGGCCAGGCCGCGGGCCTTGCCGTTCTGAGGTTGGGATTGCTGGCTTGGCGCGGGGGCCTTGCCGTTTTGGGGTTGGGGCTGTTGGCTCGGGGCCGTTGTGCCCAGTGCTTTCCCGTTTGTCGGGGTCGCGATCATTCGCCCGAGGTGCTCGCGCATCGCGGTCGTTGCGATCTGCTGGTATCGCGTGATTGCTTCATGCAGGGCGCCGGCCTCGTCGGCCAGGCGGCCGTCGAGCTCGATTTCCAGGCCGCACTGGGCGCCGATCGAGCCGTAGTTGTTGGTGCCGACCTTCTCGGAAGCGGAAACATGCAGCTTGATCATGGGAAGGATCTCCTGTTGTAGAACACTGGCGTAAACCAACCGGCCGGGCGTCCCGGGGCCCGGCCGCGGGGAAGAGGGCGGCGACCGGCAATGGATGCCGGTCGGCCGGCCGTTGAGACACGGATGGATCATCGGCCGTCTTCCGCCCGGCCGTGGTGGCGCAGGGCTAGTTTTCCGACGGCGCGGGGACGCGCGGCTCGAACGCATTTGTGAGGTCGAAATCGGCCAGTAGGGACGAGATCGGGATCTCGCCGCTCTCCATCGCGTTGAGCACGCTGTAGGCCAGGCAGAGGTCTCTGTCGCGCTCGTAGGCGTCGAAATCGGCTTGCGACCAGTTCGACACGGGACGGTCGTCGGGGGCGCTGGCGTGCAGGTGGTTGCGGCATTGCTCGCACCACAGCACGGTTTGCCAGCCGTGACTGTGAAGGCAGTGGATGCCGGTGCCGTGGCGAATCGCCGTCATTGGGCACCCCCAATCTGTGCCAGGGCGGGCGAGGCGAGGCGGGCGGGGGACGACAGGGATGCGACGTGGGCGCGGACCGCGGACCGGAAGCCATCGGCGAAATCCCTTGCAGGCCCAGGGGCCGGCGCGGGCGGCGTTGTCTGGGCGCGTGCCTCTCTCTCCAGGGCCTTGCCGTGAAGACGGCGGGCGCGGGCCAGCGGGTCGCGACCGGCGGGCGCGGCTGGTCGTTCGGCGACCGTCGCCGCAACTGCCTCGGCAACCGGCGGGGCGGAATGAATGCGACCGGCCAGGTCGGCGAGGGCCTTGGCGGGGCGGCGGGCGGCGCGGGCCGATGCCTCGGCCGATGCCTCGCGGACGGTCCGGGCGGAACGGGGGATGAGGCCAAGCACCCTGAGTGCCATCACATGCTTACACGTTGCGCCGTTCGTCTCGTGATCGGGGCACGTGCAACCGGCTTGACGATTGACCGAGGCGACCGAGTAACGGGCCCCTGCTCGGGGACCGTCGAGCGATCGCAGCACCCAGACCGTAACGCCGCGAGGCTGCGCTGGAATTGGCCGCAGCGAGTAGGATGTGCCGCCGATGGTGATTTGCAGGCGGCAGGTTCCGTGTCGCACGGGGGGCTGGACGGTCTCGTGAGCGTTTGCTAATCTGACCATGGGTCCGATTCTCCTGAAACGTGGGTCGGATCTCGGCCCGCGGCGGGAATCAGCCGCTGCGGGCCACTTTTTCTTCCCGGCGGACCGGCCGCCGGTATCCGCTAGTGTACTAAAGTACACTATTGGAACGCCAGCGGAAAATCGGCGTGGAACGGCGATTTCGCCAAAATCTCGGCTGTTTTTCGTATGCGGGAGAGCTGAGATTCACGGGTGAACGCATAAGGCGATGACACGCTAACGGGGGCGGCCAACCAACGGGCGGCCGCCGGGCGCTGGCCTTGGCCTTCCGCGAAGCGGCCGCCACCTCCCGCTCCCCCTTTCCCAGCAGGGGAAAGGGGGCGGGGGGGGGAATGGGGTTAATTCTTCACGTGCTGGGAGCGAAGCGACCCACCACTTTGCTTTCGGTCCATGGATGGCCGAAGCTAGGGCTGGGGCAGGATGGCCCCACCGCTGTCTCCGAAGGGCCGCGAGCCCCCCCGAAGTTACTGGGGGCGGAGCGGCCCGATCCCCGCCGCCAGGACGGCGGCGGAACACCGGGTCAGGGACGCCCAGGCCAATGGCAGCGGACCCCGCAGCCGGCATGACGGGCATGGACGCACGGCGGGCCGGCTGTCGGCAGCGGGCAGACGCCGACCGCAGTCCAAGGACGGCTGCGGAATCCGGCCAGGATGGCGGGATAGGGCGTGGGAGGGTGGCAGGCGATGGCGCTACCCCATGGCGAGGTCCACCGGGTCTTGCCGGCCGCAGGCCCACACTTCAAGATTCTGAGTATGGTCAGTCGGAGGATTGGCGTAGCCGCACAATACGAACGGCGACGATTTGAGACAAGTTGTCTCAGGTTTACCCAATCACGCCATGAGAGTCGTTCGCCAGTGGTTGAATCGGATGCTTGTCTCGCATTCCCATGAACGAATCCCGATGTTAAAATCCATGTTAAGACTCAGGCGATTTTCCTGAAAGCGACCCATTTTAACAGTGGTAATCTGGGGTTAGGTTCGGGCGGAATCCGCTTGAATCCTGCCGTGTGGGCTTCTTAGATTCCGTCGCCGCGAGCCGGAACTGGTCGAGGCACGGCAGCCGAAGGCGCCGATCCCAGCAGGGGCGGAGCAAGACGTCGGCGAGGCACGGGAAACATGGGTCGGCCAACGGGAGGACCGGGCAGGTTGAGCGCGTGAACGACGCGGGGCCGGCGGGGACGACGACCCGGACGGACGGCGGTGTGGGACGGCGTGCCGGATAATGCGGCGGCGGAGCGGGTGACGGACGGCAACAGGGCAGCATCGGCGATTCCGGCGGGGTCGAATGCAGGCGGAACCGGCGCGGCCTCGGGACCGCGGCCCGGACGGCCGCGGACAGGCGGCACGACGCCATAGCGGGCCGGACGCCCGCGAACCGTGGCGGCGGCAAGGATGACGCCAGCGTCGAAGGGCCGGATGCCCGCACAGGCGGCAGGATGCCCATTAGCGGGCCGGACGCCCGCGCCACGCTGGTGGCGGCACGATGACGCCCGCGTCAACCGTAGGGGTCGGGGGACGGGTCGCCGCCGGCGGCCAGGTCTGTTGGCCTGCGTCGGCGTTTGCGTCGCCGTCGAGGTCGATCGGTGTCGAGTTCGGATGGCCTGCCGGTCGGCGTTGGCAGCGGGGTGGAGGGCGAGCACCTGACCTCAAGGCGGAACATGGAGTTGGGGTTCTCGGTGTTGTAATCCCGTACGAACTCCTCGAGCCCGTTGGTGAACGCCTCGTTGTAGACTGCGACGATCATCCGCTTGGCGTCGTCAATTTCGTTGTGCCGTCGGCGTATGTCTTCGTTGTTCCAGTATTCCAGGCCGTCGAAGTTTTTCGCGCGCATCTTCGACGCGGGGAGTGCGGCACGGATGGCGTCGGTGAATGCGTCGGCAGGTTCGTCGAGACCGAGCTCGCGTCGGGCGACGTAGGCCGGCGTCCATTCGAGCGGGTCCGGCGGTTCGTCTTCGATCTTCATGTGCGGGTTTTCCTTCGCGACGTTGGAACCTGAAGTATTGTATAGCTTGGGCGGGTGTCCGGCCAGTGGTTCGCTGGGCAGTTGGGTGCCGATCTGAGGAACATCGTCGTGGCGGGACGCGTGGCTAGCTCATGGCAGGGTGTCGGCGTGACCTCGACAGTACTCCTGCCAGTGAGCCATCGGGAACCCGCGGATGCCGTTCGACGGTGCATATCGCGGGTAGAGTCCCCGGAATTGTTCATCGGCGGTCGGGTAATCGAGACCGAAGAAGGTGTTGGTTCTGGCTGCGAGGTACAACAGGCCGATGGCTGGCGCGGGATTGGCCCTGATTGCAGTGGACAAGCACTCGACGTTCCTTGCCCAGCGACTCTTCGACGAAGGTCAGCGCGGCGTCCATGATCTGTTTGGGGATGTGTGCCGGGTTGGCGGCGTCATTGAGGTTGAGGATCAAGCGATTCCCCCGCCGGGCAGTGAAGTATTCGGGGTGATACTTCGGCGCAGACTGTCCCGTGTAACCGAGCGCCTGGCGATGGTACGGCTCTCGGCAGGCTTGGACGACGCACCAACCGACCTGACCGCGAACGTTGTCCTCGTAGTCGTGCTGGCTGCCGACGAACAGGTTCGGGTGGATTTCGACCATGGGTCTGGTTCTCCCGCGCGGTTGTCGGCCCGCGAACTTCGTGTCCGTGGCTCCAGATTGTCCGCGTGATCGGCTTTTTCGGCAAGGGCGTCGCTCGGTTTCGTGCGCGTGTTCGCCCGCGCGCACGGACCCTGAAAGTCGCGCGGCTCCTGCAGGGATCACCGTCTTTGCGTCGCGGTGCCGAATGTAAAATTGATCAAATAATGTTAATATGTTACCTAGTACTGTGCCTCGGCGAGCAGCCTGGGCCAAAGCCACGTGGAAATCAGGCACTCGGTTACTCGGCTGCGTGAGCCGCTGTTGCACCGAGGCTTTCGATTCAGGGAACGGGTCGAGGGAGCGCTCATCGATGTCGTAGCGACCCGGACCGTGCTCGCGTGTTAATGCTGAAACCGCCTGACCCCGCGCTACCGCCAATCCGCCCGTTCGCGCAAACGGTTTTTGGCGAGCCCCAAGATGTGCTTGGGAGATAGTTTGCTCAATCGCTTAGCATGACTTCCCGGCGAGCGCTCGCGCCTACAGATTGGGCAGCCGCAGCGATAACTCGACGCCCAGAACGGCTTTGGCGAAGCTCTGTGATAATCTCTCCAAATAGGCGATCGTCTTTCGTAATTCCGTCCAACCGGGATGCGGGCCATTGAGCGGTGCGGAATTTGTCCGCGATTCCCCTCCGCAACCGCTGGCAACGGTCCCAATCCTGCCACCAACTCGACACCGGCAGGAAGGGCGATAGGCCATACCAAGCGTTGTCAGGCAGACGGGAGGCAGCGGCTGCCTGGTAAACAATATCCAAAGCGATAGAAGCCAGATCGGCAGCGCTCAGTGAGGAATTGGTCAAGGATGTCTGCAACACTTGTGCGGAGAGGATAACCGCTGTATCGTCCTGGGTGGGTCCCGCAAGATAGGTCCTCAGCGCCGCAGTGAGGAGTGGGCTCGCCACCGTCATGTCCAGCTTGACGCTCGTCAGAATGAAGTACGCTGTCTCCCGATGGGCGACAGGGTGAGATACAAGCCACTCCAGCATTTCCATCGATCGTGCAGCCAAGGCCGATCGCCATCCGCGTGGGACGTTTCGGAGAGGGTCTTCGTCCAGCCAGTTTAATACGGACGCGACCGCGTTCGTGCCGAAAGCGTCGATCAGCGTAGGATGCACCGGGTCGGCCTTCGCTTCGAGGGCAACGCGGATGATGGTGTCGCTCTGATCGGCAAGCTGATCATGGCAGGCAGACAATGCGTCTGCGGCAAATGCGTGTTTTTCTGGGGAAGCCCAGAGGTATTCGTTGCATGCCAGCCGCGGTTCTCGCTGAATGATTCCGATCAGGACTTCCCGCGGAGAAGCGAGTGCCTCGCGGAGACGAAGTGGCGGCATCGCTGAAGTGAGGCCAAGAATGGCCTCTTCTCCAAGAGGGTTGCAGGTTCGGGTCAAGAGACAGACCAGCAGCCCCCATGCTTCCTCCTCGGACGACCAGAGCGCGGCGGCCCTCCCACGGATCGCGAGGACATCCGCGTCGAACGGCGGGTACTTCTCGGTAAGAGAAAGCCCCTTGACCAACTCCGCTTCAGGTAGTCCGGCCAGGTTTTCTCCAAGGAAGGCTCGCTTGTAATTCTCTCCCGCATCCGGCTCCGGATATTCTTTCGCCGTGTAGCGGATCAGTTCATCCACGGCCGCCGTGCATAACGCACGTTTGAGGATCGCGTGGGTTTGGACCGCTGGGCGGAACAGGGTGGTGTCCCCGGGCAGGCGGCGTCCTACCTGCTTGAAGAAATCCATCAGGGAGTTGTCGGCACCAGTGTATGCGGCGACAGCGATGCGGATCCACTCCTCGTAGTCGTCGTCTGTCGAACGTGGCCCAATAACTGTCAGTGGCGCAGTCCCTCGGTCCAAACGGCGCACATCACGGGGAAGGGCAGCCTGAAGGTAAAATACCTCGCCTTCGAGACTGCGACGTGAACGGACTCCTGTGCAAAACGTGAAGCGTTGCCGCAGGCCGGGCCACTGGACCCGCCAGACTGAAAGGAACGGAGCTTCCGCGACGGAGTATCTCGGAACCGGAAGCACGGTGTACGGAGAGGTACGACCATAAAGGGCGCAGATCAGCTGGGCACCCAGGGACCCATCGCGCTCGAGGGTCTGTTCAACATGCGAAGGCAATCGGACGGTTTCGTGATACGCGTTGAAGCCCTCCTCACGCGAAGGGTGACGAAACAGGCTTGAGAGGATTTCCGGCTGATTGAGTTCCGCCAGCAAATCCGTCCCGATCAAAAGTGTGTGGGTCCAGACGCAACCCGGCCTGCCCATCTCCGGCGCAGGCCAGGTTCGGGCCAATGCATAATAGTCAGCCTTTTCTACCGGGTATCCCGTCAGGTAAGGATCGAACTGATTGCCCCCTCCCGGCCCTGACAGGTCACTAAGAATCAGGATCTGCCTCTCGGCGTCCTTTGGCAAACGACAAGACGACGCGAGCTTCCGGTGGCCCTCCGAGTAGCCGTGCAAAGCCTGCTGGATTTCCTGATTGGCTCCCATCATCCACCGCCGATTCAAACCGACATCAGCCAGCGGATCGGGTGGCTGATGTCATGGCCGTCTTTGTCCGGTGCGCACACTCGGATCCTGTGCGATGCGATGTTGTGATCGAGAAGCCCGTCCGCCTGCGAATTCGGACCCTCGACCGCGCCACCTTGGCGCTCACTCCCATATATGTGACGTCGAAAAGATCGGGATTCGCCGTTAGGAACTGCCAAAGCAACGGGAGATGCTTTTCCAGCCATTTGGCAGGGGCCATATTCTCAGTAACGAGGTCCCAAGCAGAAATGACCAGGACAACGCGAAATCGTTTCTCCGAGATTTCGGTCAGGAACTGCAAGACCTCAACCATCCTTACTTGTGTCGGAGCGAGGCGTGCGTCCCAGTCAATTCCTTTCGGATCGGCCTCTCCGGGAGGTTCAGCATCCTCGCCTTCGACTCCGGCCTTTTCCCATTCTAAGTATGTGGCGTTCGCGTCGTCGATCCAGCCGGTTTCAACAAGCTCTCCCGGATGTACAAAGAGGAGACACCCGTCGACCTCGGTGACGAGAACCGTGAATGAAGTCAGACACATCCGGTTTTCCCAGAGTGATTCATATAATTCGCCCGAAATGTCGGGAATTCTAAGTCGCACGAGCCGCCCGCTCTCAGGGTCGCGCAGTCGGATATCAACTTTGATCTCGTCGCCGGAAGTGCGTTCGAGTGGCTCGCATCGCAACCATTGGCCCGCGATCAGATTGAGGTATTCTTGGTCACCCTCAAGCCGATCGAGTCGGAGGCTCTCAGGAACCTCATCCGATCTCACAACGTGCCACAGCGCGGCAAGGAAGGTCGTCTTCCCCGTCCTTGGGAGTCCTACCATAAGGCATTGGAAATCTTTCGCGTCACTCATGGCTTTCCCGACCGACGGCGACCGGCCACGTTGAATCGAGACGATCGAACTCCGAGAAGTACGTAGTGTTCTGGGCAGCGGGCGGGGGAGAATAGCGGTTCTGAACGACAGTCCATTTCTTTAACAACTCCTCCATCCCATATCCAGCTTTAGTGGTGCCTGTGGAGCGAAGCGCGGCCTTGTGGGTTGTCAGCGTGGCTAGCCTGTGCCGGTGTCGATCAGAGAGCCATTTGAATTTGTCCTCAATGAATTCATCGACCTTCCCCACCACCTTATCCCACTTTGTCAATATGATTTGGACGTTTGACATCTGGCCGAGCATTCCCGAATCGAGGCACTGGCGAAGGAGAGAGTCAGCCGCAGAAAAGGCACCTTGGCGTTCCTTCTTGCTGACCACCTTTTTGCCATCCACTAAGACGGCCACATGATCAGCTCTTTTGAGAATCTTGATCTTTCGGCATTCGTCCGCTGAATCGGATGCAATCCTAAACGCTTCCCCGTAAATGTCGCTGAACAGAATGTCGTGTCGAGTTCCGCTCGATGCCTCTGTGAGTCGGACATGCAATAGGTTGTGAGTCTCGCTGTGTCCGGTCCGCTCCGTGTCCGGGCTTTCGCGCTCGGAGCTGAGTCGGGCAAGATGGCAGCGGCGTTCGAAGCCCGGAAGCGTGTGGCACCAGGCGAAGTAGTAACCTGCGAATGGTCCCTTGTGGAAGAGCTCGTAAAGCCCGGCAACCAAGGTCGTTTTTCCACTTCGTGCCATACCGGCGACAGCAACGACGCTGGTGGGCGCAGCTCGAACGACGTCGCCCCCTTCTGAGGGGGACAGGAATTCTCCATCCCTGAACCTGAATGTTTTGGGCATCTCTTCGACCATAAGTCTTAACCAATCTTAGTCAGCAGGCACTCGAGGTGTATCTGGTAGGAAAGGTCGATAGGTTGGACGGGGGTATTCGGATCGATGCCGTAGGACTTCTTATAGGCAGCGACCCACCCGTCGGCCTCGTCGGTCGTCAACGAGGCATTGACCGCGCCGAGCGCCGGGCATAGGTCCGCAATCGGGTCGACGGTAAACGCCTGCATCACCCCCTCTCGCCAAGACCGGTCGGTGGCGTTGATCGCGGCAAGGAGAGTGACGTCCTTATCGGCGGCCTTGGCCTTGGCCGGGGGAATGATTGCCTGAAGCTTGCCTTTGGTCGGGGGAATGATTCCCTGAAGGAGTGATCGAGCCGCAAGGATGCCGGGCGGTCTGATGAGGTCTGCTAGCTCTTTGCCTGCCATCAGGGAAGCAGCCGGAGCTTTCAGTTCCGCGAACGTCACACCAGCATCGCGGCTGACGCCTGCGGTCAACCAGCTAAGCACGTCGGTCTCTTCTTTACGAAGTTCCGACTGTCGTCGTAGTTCGGCAAGCTCGTTCGCCGTAGCCTCCGTGATCGCAGACAGGCTATTCACCAGCACCTCGAACAACGCTTTCGCCGCCTCGGAGTTTTGAGCTGGCTGGTTTTCTAACAATCGTGCGACGTACGTATCGACGTACGGTTTCAAGTTCCTCGGACTGAACGTCTGTGAGGGAGCTTCGCGTTGCTTCCGGAGGGTACGAAGTCGCCGGTCGAGGTATGTTTCGGCGTTATGGATGAACGGGCCGATGCAGTGAGGCCTGTTTACCCCGATGCCTACCGCGCACAACAGGCCGATGGACCCCTGATCGGCGCCGGGCGCTCCCTGAAGAAAGATCTCGGAAAGTAGCGACCCCGCAAGGACGCTCAATTCGAGGTCGTTACCCGACATCCGGAACGTCACGTCGGCTTCTTTGAAGGCATCTCTGAACCTGCCGAGATACTCCCCGTCAACGGACGGCCGCTGGAGCGTAGCCCTGACTAATTCAAGGATCTGCGGCGCATGTGTAAGTTTCTCGATGCCTTTCCACCGGGAGGTGAGCAACTCGGCTGTTAGATTCGTTTCCGTTCCCGTCGTGCAGATGCGGTACCAGTCGGCAAAATCGATATGCATCTATGGCCTCACGCTTTTTTGATGAACGGGTTCTCGCCGGGCAGATCGACCCCGTGCTGCTGTTCCACAGCGGTCCATAGCTGGTCGAGGATGCCGTTCTCTTCCGCGCGTCGGAAGTATAGCGGGTTTCGCTCTTCCTCCCTGAGATCCTGATCCTCGTCGGCGACGAGTTTGAGCTTCGTGATCACCTCCAGCCGTCGGACGTACGGCAGGGCATGGAAGCGATAAACCAGGCGGCGCTTCGGGTTCACGATTCTTCCCTCCCGCGTCACCTCCGTTGTGCTCCCCGGCACAGCATCAGGCTCCCCCGTGGTGGTGGGTGGCGGTTGCCATGCGGGAAGGGGCAATTGGTAGGTTCGCCGGTCCGATCCCTGTACATCGTAGTCGGCCTTGAAAACCTTGCGTACATCGTCCCAGATTCGGGGCCATAGCTCAATGGCGAGTAGCCTTTGCCCGGCTTGGTCTGCGACGGACAGCCCCAAGAAATTGTACCGGGGTTCCCACTTGCCCTCGTTGCGGTCCGGCTGAACTGCACCAGCTACGACCAGCAGCGTGTCGTCGGCTCGCTCAACGCGTTGGATGTGCTTATGGCCGAACAGGGCGACCCGTATACGGGCCTTCAGGCTGTCTTTGAGGGCGTCGCGGTCATGCAGCCAGTCCAGAGGATGGTGGCACATGAGCAAGTAGGCAACCCCCTCCTTTGTCAACGGGTGCATCTGGTTCCGGCCGACGACCAGCCGGTTCGCGTTCTCGTCGTCGTTTTCGCCCGACGCTAGAGCCGAGTTGCAGCCCCGAATACAGAGAGCGGAGCCATCATTCAGGGGTACATCTTTTTCCCAGAACAGTTGTCCCGATTTCGGCACGCAGTCGTATCCCCCGGCGAACTTCACGTACGCAGCGAGAGGTCGGTGGAGCGCCTCAAACGCCTCGGGGTCGTCGTGAAGGCGGCGAATCTCCTTTTCCAGATCGCCCGTCCGCAGTTTCTCATGCTTGTCTTGGATTATCCCGCTCTTCTTAACGACGTCCCGGTCAACGTCATGGTTGCCCGGAACGACCCAGACCGCTTCTTCCGGGCAATCCAGCTTTTTGCAAATCTCGCGGAGCCAGCCGACAGCCGTTTTGTATTCGTCTGGCTTACCGCCAAAGGCGACGTCTCCGGACACCAGGACGCCGCTACAGAACCCGACCTTCTCCTTCACCCTGATCGCGTCCGCCACAAGCTCCCGACGCAGATCGAGATCAGGGTCATAGGTAGTGCTACTCCGTTTGGAGAAGTGGATGTCAGACAGATGGAGGAATATCAGGCCTTGCGACACGTGGAGTTTCTCAACCCGCTTCGCTGACCCAGCGTGCGTCGACGCTTTTTGGCCAGCTCGCTTTCCGTACATGGGGAGCCCAGTTCGAAATTCTATCCGAGGACGGTGTCGGCGTGATACCGGGGATCGGCGAAGTCGATCCCCCGAAACCGCCCATGCGTTGCCGGGCGCATGCAGGACCCCGGCGCTGGGCCGGTGTCGAGGATCGGGCAGCTTGGAATTCCGGGTTCCAGGTTGCGGTACCACAAGTTTTCAGCGCTCACCCGAGAGCCCAAGCTCGCTTCGACCGTCAAACTCGCTCATCCCACGGATGCGGCTCATCCTCAACGCACCCGTCGGCATGCCGAATTTGGCGACCCCAAGCCCGTGACGGGTGGCCGGAAGGGAACGGGTCAGCAGGTCTCATCCACGCGATACTCGCCCGGTTCTTCGCGTCGAAGTCTCTCCCGCGCTTGGTCGAGGGAACCCGCATCGAAACCTGTCTCACCCTGGGTGACTGGGAACATGTGCGCTACCTTGTGCGGGATGCCGAGGACGGACGCAAGGCTTACGCGTCCACCCTGATTAGGGACCTGACCCGGAGGACCGGGTGGGCGTCAGCCGCGGCTTTCACGAGATACGAGACTTTGAGATTCAGGGCTACTCCCAGCAAGAGTGCGGCTACTTTCTCGTAAGTGTTCGGTGTGGCTGGGGCAACGCCAAAGTGAATTGTGTTGCGCGAATCCCGTACTTGGTCGCTCCAAACTTGCACGCCCCGAAGCTCCGGCGGCTTGATATCACTTACGGAATAAACTACCGAAAAAAGATCGTGTCGCTCGTACAGTTGAATCACAGCCTGGATCTTTTTCATCGTCCCCATCATGGGATCCTCGAGGGCGTCGCGCTGCTTTTTGACGGACGTCGATTGCGGCGGGGGAACCGAAGCCAAGAGCGAGGCGCCTAGTCCGATCCACGCGCCTTCTGATGCCTTACCTAGCATCGCGACGGCGGCGGTGAACAGCTCGTGCCTGAAGCACGTCACGGCCTCTTTGAGCGCCGCCGCCACTTCAGCGTCAATGTTCTGAATACCCAGCGATCCGAGATAAAGGTCGGGTTCAGAGAGAAACAGGTTGCCAAGGTTCTCAACGGAAGGGGCGCGGCGGACGCGAGCGGGAACTGGAATTTGGAGGTCGGGAAAGCTCATTCCCGATCTATTCCCGCCGCTTCCCGGATAGCCGACGAAGATGCCGACATGAAGCGGCGGACGAAATAGGTCGTCGGACATTGGCACAAGATATCCGAAATGAATGAGCGACCAAATAGCCTCTGTTGCCGCGACACGCCAGCAGAAGACCTCCGCGATTGATCGGATTCCCTCCGTCGAGTCTACTTCTTTATGGAGGGTTAACTCTCGTGGTGCCGAGACGCCCTGGTTACGTACCACGTGATCAACAAGTTGGTCGGAGGCGACAATACTGGCGGCTGCGTGCAAGATCATGCCTTTGGCAATAGCAACCTTCTGTGGCGTCACTTGAATTTGCGCACAGAATGAGTGCTCGAGCTTGGCTCTCACTGGCTGGAAAAGTCCCGTTCATCGGAGGCTGCCTCGAACATCCGCTCTTGCATTTTGATGCCGAGGCTGGACCCAATTTCCAAGGCCGCCTCGCCCGACTTGGGCCTGGAACTTGCACGCGAAGCAAATGTCGAAGAAGCGACGCACGCGAGGCCACCCAGCACGACACGCCCGCCTCTTCGCGCGGCTGGGATGGTTCCATCATCCTGGATGGCGTTGTCGACTTCAAGCAGCATGGGCGAGGCCGCGCGGATGGCGAGCATGCCGGCTCGAACGCCGTTGTGAGGCGCTCCGCCGCATTGTGGCGGTTCTTGGCGGGGTGTTCGGGCGACAGGATCGGCCGGCACCGCCGCGGACACAAGGCTCTTCAGCGCGGTCGCGCTCTCTGTCATACTAGCCCGAGCGCGGCCGCTCGCCGAGGCACGAATAAGTTTCGTCGGCGAGGGGACAGCTCCGTCAATTGATTGAGTGGAGGGCGGGACGGCTGGTCTTTGGAGCGGCCGGAGGTGGAACGACGATGCCGAGAAAATCGCAGGAGGGTTGGAGTCCCGTCAGGGTCGTTATCGCGATCGTGGTTGTGATGGCTCTCCTTTTGCTATGGATTGCTGTCTTGGAAATGCATCGTGAGTGAGCTCACCGAACCACGGGGCGAGCGACGACGAAGGTGGCAGCGCTGGACGCTGGGGAATCGCGGAACCCCGCTGGCGACGCCCAGGTCGGTCGCTGGCGGGCGGCTGGTCGAGGACGTAAAGGACCTCGGCCGTGGCTGCTTCGCTCTCGAGAAGTTTCGGGGAGGCCGGCAGTGCCCAAAAAACAACAGATGTCTGTGATCGGCCAGTACGTAATCTTGGCGCTCTCCGCCGTCCTCTTCCTCGCCATGGGCGCAACTTTGCTCGATCTGAGTTCACGATGCTGGTGTGCGCACCGAGCGGATTAAGGCCCGGGTCCTCGCGGTGGTCAAGGTTCGCCTGCCACCAAGCCAAAGGGCCGCCAACCCTCTCCAGCGGAGGCGTGGCGACCCTTGGTGCTGTAAGTTTGGTGTGATTCCACCAAACTGCAGGCCCGAGACCGCGTTCGATCGAACTGGGCCTGGCGGGTATCCGGCCCGCGCCTCCAGATTCTTTCGCGACCAGACGCATTTGGTTGGCTCTGATTACATCGCGCCGCTCCGATCATGAAAAAAGCACGCCCCAGCAGTCGAAGCCGGAACTCGCGCCGCGATCCGCCATTGAGCGAACGTTACCGACCGGCGCCCGCACGAGCCCGGGCGGTTTCGTGGGCAACAGGGTGTCGGTGGGAATGTCGTGATATCCGACGATACCCGTTCGGCCAGACGCGTGCGCAACGTTGCGGCGCACACCGTGAAGGCTCACCTTCCGGTTCCAAGGGCCGCGTCGACTACCGCAAGGAAGAAACGCTTGATCCTTTTCACTGGCGTGTTCTGAAAGCGGTCGATCGCACCGGCCGCCACTTCTGGATCTATACGACCGTCACGGCAGCACTCAAGTAATCGATGGGCGCCGTCGGGCTCCGCCAGCAGGCGCTCAATTTGATCTTGAGTTAGTGGTTCCAAGAACAAGGTGGTATCGTGGGGCATCATATCCCTCGCCTCGTCCGAGATTTCCGGACCGCTCAATGACGTGGAGGGGTGTACGGGCACGCTTTCCATAGGTTATTCGGCCCAAAGGTTAACGACAATAGGGCTATGTACGGTTGCACTAGGATTTCGACGTTCAGGGCGTTGAATGCAAATACGTAAGGCCTAGTGCAGTCAATGGTAAGAGCGCCGAACGCCATACCTTTCCTGGTTATCGGCAGAATCAGGATTGAACGATAAGGAGGACGCGAATTCCTTGCCCACCGCGGGTCGTTTCTGGCGTCGTCAACGACGATGCACTTTCCGTCGTCGATCGCGCACGAGGGCCCAAATTGTGGCGTGACCTTGTGAATTGGCATGGATGAGCGTCGATGGGACTGGGATCTCGCGACTACCTCCATTTCGGTGAAATCCTCGGATACGAACTCCAGCAAGTTCGCGCAGAACTGCGCCCGAGGCAGGTTAAGAGTCTCAGCTATGGCGAATCCTATGCAGGTAAGAACCTCTCGTCGGATTTCCCCGACATCCGGATTCTTTGGTGCCTTCGGCTCAATTCTCTGAATTGCCAGCGCGGCTGTGATTTTGCGCGTTTTCCAACCGACCCTCCTCCTCGCATCGGTCTGTAACAACCTTGAAATGGGGTCCTTATACTTGAGATAGAGAGCCGCCACAAACAAATACCAGTAACTGAGACAGAGAGACGAAAACGCACGTGGATTCAATATACTAACGCCTGTTCTAGCGGTCACGGTAAACATCGTGACGATTGTGAAGCAAACCAGAGTTGTAAGGCCCGCAAGGAATGAGAGAACGGTCACTCCAGCAAGCTCGCGGAGCAGGTTCAGTATTCGGTAACACAGTGCAACGAGCGATCGCCGGTTGAATCCGGCGCTGCCAAGGGCCGTTCTGATGCCGAACATGGAATCGATTCCGCTTCGCAAGGGGACTTCACTCTTTACCACGTGAGTTGGTCAATCCATCGCGTTATAATCTTCACTCGGGGGTTCGGCTAGGGGATGGGGGCCGTCGATGGAAACAGACCGAGCGAAGCGGCTAGCTGATTTTGTCGCGTGGGTGGGAGCGAACATCCGAGGCGACGAGAAAGGCGAGGCGCAAATCTACCTCGACCGATTCTTCCAGGCATTCGGTCACGCGGGAGCTAAAGAAGCCGGTGCGAACCTGGAAATGCGAGTGAAGAAAGAGGACGGGAAGGGGACATCCTTCGCCGATCTGGTCTGGAAGCCGGTCGTTCTCATCGAGATGAAGAAACGCGGGGAAGACCTGACCCGGCACTATCGCCAGGCGTTCGACTACTGGACCCGCCTTGTTCCCGGCCGGCCGCGGTACGTCATCCTCTGCGACTTCGACGAATTCTGGGTTTACGACTTCGATACCCAGATGGATGCCCCAGTCGATAGAGTGAAGGTCGCAGACCTGTCAACCCGCTGGGGAGCGCTGGGGTTTCTCTTCCCGGCACCCCTCAAGCCGATCTTCGGCAACGACCAAGTGGCCGTCACGAGGAAGGCCGCCGATCAACTGGCCGATTGCTTTAACAAGATGGTGGACAAGAACCGACCGGGTGGCCCTATCGATCGGCCCCATGCCCAACGATTCGTCCTCCAAATGCTGGTTGCACTGTTCGCCGAAGACATCGGCATGTTGCCTCGCTACATGGTCGCCCAACTGCTGCAAGACTGCAAAACGAAGCAAGACAGTCGAGACCTTATCGGCGGACTGTTCCAGGCGATGAACGCCCCAACGAAGACCCCCGACGATCGATACCACGGGGTGGATTATTTCAATGGGGGACTGTTCGCCGAACCGGCCCGCGTGGAGTTGAGGCTAGACGAGGTATCGCTCCTCAAAACTGCCTCGAAGGAAGACTGGTCGAAGGTCCGGCCCGAGATTTTCGGAGCGCTATTCGAGCATTCCCTCGGTAAGGGAGAGCGCCACGCGTTCGGTGCCCATTTTACTCACCCGACGGACATCATGAAGATCGTCGGACCCACGATCGTTGAACCCTGGCGAATTTTGATCGAGGAAGCGGACACACTCAAGCGTTTGCGCGAACTCTGGCAACGAATGCACGACTACACGGTTCTGGACCCGGCGTGCGGATCGGGGAACTTCCTTTATCTGGCTTATCGCGAGTTGAAGCGGCTTGAGGCCCGGCTGTTCGAGCGGATGGCGGAGATGTCGGGGCGATTCGACCCCTCCCAAATGGTGTTTGGGTTCGTTTCAGCCCGCCAGTTTTACGGGATCGATATCAACCCGTTCGCCGTCGAGCTGGCCAAAGTCACGATGATGATCGCCCGGAAGCTGGCGATCGACGAGCTGCACATCACGGAGCGAGCCCTTCCGCTCGACAACCTTGACGACAATTTCAAGGCCACCGACGCCCTCGTCGACGACCTCGGAAATCCTGCCCGATGGCCTCCTGCTGACGTCGTCATTGGCAATCCGCCATTTCAGAGTTCCAAGCACTTGAGGCCGGAACGTGGCTCTGGCTACGTTGACACGATCCGCCGTGCCTACCCCGAGGTTCCGGGAATGGCGGATTATTGCGTCTATTGGTTCCGGAAGGCCCATGACCACCTTCGGCCATGCGCGGCTGAAGATCCGGTTGCAGGCCGCGCGGGGTTGGTTGGCACCCAGAACATCCGCAACAACCAATCAAGGGTCGGCGGACTAGACTATGTGCTACAGTCGGGCACGATTATCGAGGCCGTGGAGAATCAGCCGTGGTCAGGTGAGGCGGATGTAAACGTATCGATCGCAAACTGGGTTAAGACCCAGAATCGCGGATTGTTACCGAGCACGCGACGGCTCTGGTTCAAGATCGAACCGATTTCCGTCTCGAATAACCTCCGGAGCCGCGAGACCGGACTTGCCTCGAAAAAGTACGACTTAGATTTCAGAGAATGCGAGTTCATCAACTCGTCACTGTCGGATCGGACGGACGTCAAGTCCTCAAAGAGACTGAACTGCAACAGGGTGCCGAAGGTGGTACCAAGGGATAACCCCCGGGCATCCTGGTTTCGTTCTGACACCTGAAGAGCGCGACTCGCTTATACGGGTAGACGCGAACTCCGCGTGCGTGATCCATCCCTATCTCATCGGCAGGGAACTGGTGACCGGCAATGGAACCCCCGAACGGTACGTCATCGACTTTCAGCAACGCGACATTCTGGAATGCCAAGAGTTTTCGGCTGCGTTTGAGCGCGTCCGCTCGACGGTCTTGCCTGACAGAGAATCAAAGGCCAGGAAAAGTCCTGAGAGCGGAGGAGTTGTTCGTCCCCATCATCGGCAGTTTCTTGAAAGATGGTGGAAACTGTCATGGGATCGAGCCGAGATGCTGCAAGCGATTGAGTCGCTCGGCGGTCGTTTCATAGCTTGCTCTCGCGTTTCAAAACGCCCGATCTTCGTTTTTGTCTCGACGGGCATTAGACCAGCGGATATTGTACAGGTATTTATATTCGACGACGATTATAGCTTTGGAGTTCTGCAGTCCGCGATTCATTGGACTTGGTACATCACACGATGCTCAAAGTTGACCGAACGGTTTCGGTACACAACCGATACCGTTTTCGACACATTTCCTTGGCCGCAGGCGCCAACGGCTGCGCAAATCGACTTGGTAGCTCACGCCGGTCGCGAAGTTCGGCGCTCCGCGCGGATTACTTGTCCAAGGTTAGAGGAGGCTTGCGTGCGGTCTATCGAACTCTAGAATTGCCGGGAAGGAACCCCCTCAAAGAGGCCCATGCTGCGCTCGACGCCGCGGTTCTGGCCGCCTACGGTTTCTCGCCCAAGAAGGACCTCTTGGCCCAACTGCTGGCGCTCAATCTCGAAGTGGCCCGACGCGAACATGGTGGCGAAGCGGTTACCGCCCCCGGAATTCCGCCCGGCTATCCCGACCCGGCCCGTCTAGTGACCGAGGATTGCATCCGGGCAAACTGAGCCCAGACCGAATCTACTCGGCTCACAATTGCCGAAACCCCTCGGCTTAAGGGGGAGCGCGCCAGCCTCGGGGAATGATTCGAGCCGCTCTCGCCACGCTGGTCAACGCCGCACTGAGTCGATAGACTCGTGTTCACATCGGGTGCCCTGCGCGGATTGCAACCGTGCCGGCTGAACGTGGACCCGGCGGTTACGGCGCCCCTGCCCGTGCCGCCGTGTCCCGCCTGTTGCAGGGGAGGACATTTCATGTCCAGCATTTCTAGCGTCCGCATGGTGAGGGTTTTGCACCCGTACCAGGCGAGGATCGTAAAGAATGTCCTCGGGGACCCGGGCCACCTCTTGGTGGAGCAGCCCACCGGGTCGGGCAAGACCTTGCAGATTGTCGCCCTCGCGCGGGTCCTGCTCGAGACCCGGTTCGACCGGGTGCTCATCGCCGCCCCCCAACGGCAGATCGAGGAGGGTTTCACAGGGGGGACGGAGGGTTTGGGATACGACCTGGTGCAGTATCCCGATAGCGCTAGCTCGATCCAGATCCCACCCTGGTTCATTGTGGCAAGCCGAGGGGGCGGCGAGGGCTCGCGGGGCCGAATCCTGAGCTACCTGGCGCTGCCCCAATCGCACGCCCTGGCTTGCACCCACGCCGCTCTCAGCTCCCTAGACGTGGCGGTGTTCCCGGCCGACTGCTCCAGCATCCTGATGGTGGTCGACGAGGCCCACCACGCCCCGGCGGAGGGGCTGGGGGCGGTCGTCGATGAGTTTGAGCGGCGCGGCGGCATTCTGCATTATTACACGGCCACACCCTGGCGGTCGGATGGCAAACCAGTAGTGCGGCCTGAGATGAGGGTGATCCGGCGGTCCCTGGCCCAGCACATGGCCGAGGGGTGGGCCCCGACGCACCTTGCCCACGAGCTCGTTCTGGTCGGGGCGCCCGGTGCGGACGTAAGCGCCCCGCAGTTCTACGGCGAGGCCGCGTTGCCCGAATCATTCGAGGAGGACCTGGTGGGGAAGCTCGTCGCTAAATGGCGCGCGGACGGCGAGCCGAAGGCCATCATACGAGTGCCGCCAGTTCGGGGCGGGGCCCACGGCCTGGTGAGCAAGGTGGTCGAGGCATTCGGAGCGATCGGCGCCCGGATATTGGACGCGACGGGCGTTGGGAGTGGGCGACAGACGCGGTTCCTAGACGAGCTGGTGGCCGAGCGAGCGCTGTCCCACGCCGAGTCCCGTTGGGACTTGGTGGTGGGTATCCAACGGGTGCACGAGGGGACCGACTGGCCCCACTGCTCGGCTGTCTATTCGGTCGGGATGCCCTCTAGCTTGGCTTTCACGGTCCAGCTAGCCGGGCGAGGGCTTCGGAAGAAGGGAGACGACTGCCCGGAGCGACACCGGGAAACCACGCGCCTTGCGTTCTTCGTGCCCGGCGGCGGTTCGCTGGAGATGTTGGGACTCGAGCACTCGAAGCATGCCCTCCTCATGGCCTGCTTCCTCGCAAACCACGAGGTGGCCCAGGAGTGGATGCTGGTCGGCGAGGTAGGCATGGGAGCCGGCCCCCTACTGCGTTCGGACGGTGACGCGCGGGACCGTGTGGCCGGGATGCTGGCCGAGGGTCCCATGAGCGCCCAAGCAACAGCCTACTTAGTATGGGCAAAGCACCAACTTCAGCTCAACGGGGTGTCCAAGCCGTCCCAGAGCGAGGTTCTGGAGATGGCCGTAGGGTTGACCCGGCAGACCGGTTTGGACCTCGCCGAGGAGGACTTGGTGCGGGCGGCGGTCGCCCTCCAATTGACCCGGAGCGGGAGTGCTGGTGAGCGCGCGCGAGCGGCCGTCCGACGAGCCGCGGAACAGGCGGCACCGGACTGGGGGCGGGCCCTAGCCGTACGGGAGGACACCGAGCTGCGGCAGGTCTTATCGGAGCTGTTCGACCGACTGAGGGCGGAGTTCCGGGAAGAGACCCTTGATGATTCGCTCGTCCTTGAATTGGTGGGGCGGCAACTTCATAACCTGACGGGGGGAAAGATGGAAGAACTGATGGAACGGATGCGGCGAGCCCACCCCGTTCTTACTCGCGACCTCATCGGACACTGGGTTAGGCGCGAGCGCTTCAATCCGGCGCTGGTTTGGGCGGAGCCCCCGCAGGGGCGTGGTGCGATTGCCGGCACAGATCTCAATTGGCACCAGATAGCGTACGCCCTGTTTAACGGGGAACGTGGCCTGCCCGGCGGGGAGCATCTATACCAAGTTGCAGCGAGGTACGGCCATCCGACGGACTGGGCTCAGGTTCTGGGAGAGAAAGGTGAAGCGTATCCGACGGCTGCTAGCGCACAGGCCGTCCGCTGGGTGGCCGAGTACCTTAAGCGGCACGGCAAGTTGCCGGCGCCGACCGACGAACCAGTTGCCGACGCAAACATTACCTGGCGGCAATTGCAGCAGAGAACGAATTGTCTGGGCCTCGCCTTGAGGACGTATGGTTACCGGTGGATCGAGGACTACGTGAGGGCCAAATGTGCGACTCCGAGGCCGAGCAGTGAACTCATCCCCGGCACGAAGACAACCTGGACTGAGCTGAACGAGCTCTTCAAGCAGTGTCGCCCGCACATGAGCCTCGCGGACGCCGTGCAACAGCTGATGAAATGGCACCCCGAATTGGCCACGCGGCATAGCCTCGGGTTCAGCAAGGCGGACCTCAAGCAGGCAGTCGAGGACAGCGGCGGATTCTTGCGATTGCGGGTTTGGGTCAAGCCCGATACCGAGGGCCGATTCCCCCAGCCAACCGACGAGCTGGTGCCGGGTACCGACCTTACCTGGGTGGAGCTGGAGGCCGCAGGGCGTCGGTCTCTGGCCCGGTTCTACGAGGATGACCTGAAGCCGCGGAAGGTAGTCGTGCCCGCAGGTTGCGGACTGATCGACCTCTACTGCAGCCCGACATCTGGCCTCGCCAGCGGTTTGGATCTTGTCAAAGCGTTCGTCGCCGGCACTGGCCGCCTCCCGACGGAGGACGGTGCGGAAGTCCCGGGACACCGGGGCCTAGCGTGGAAGGATGTGTACGCGAGCTTCCGTAGGTGCGGTTTCCCCCACTATTCGCTGATATATGGCTGGTTGGTCGACCGACTACACACGTGGGTGAGACTCTGGGTGAAAGCGTACGGATCCGCTCCCGCCAGGGATTCCGGCCTGATCCCTGACTCGGGCGGGCTTAATTGGTTGGACGTGGACGACCTAATCCGGCAGATGCACCGCGAGGCTTTCCCTCGTGGTGTGCCGGGAAGTCGCTCTGAGATCTCGGCATTCCGTTTAGGCTATATTGCTTCCAGCCTTGCGGAACGCGTGGCGGAGTATAAGGTGGTACAGAAACTCAAGCAGGCCGGGCTTGAGGGTGATCAGAAATCGGTTCCTTGAGGCTGGGGCGGTGAAGGCGCGGACCGCGCTGCCAGCCGACGACGGTGTCGTGCCGGGCTTAAAATGGGTGGCAGCCCATCTGCATTGTTTCGTTTCGCCCGGTTGGAAGTCATGACGAAGAGCGAGTGGAAGGACGGGTGGGACGGTGAATTGCAGGCATGTTCCTTTGCACGGTTTGGATCTGGATTTCGACAACAGCCAACTGTCGAGCTTTTTGGAGCCTCTCTGTGCGTGCTGGACAAACCACCGGTCGGTGCGCATCGATCTCTCTAGTTGCCAGTTTCTCTGCGCGTTCGGGGCCGCCATCCTCGGGGCGTTCGCCTTAAATCGGCGGAGCTGGGGCGGAGAGACGGAAATCGAATGGAACACCGGTAGGTCTGATGTCTTGAAGCAGTTCGGTCGGTGGCGTTTGACTGGTCTTTTCGGCGGGAACAACCCCCCTTGGACTGATAACGCGATCCCCCTATTTCATCAGAACCGACGGGACACCAAGAGCGTAATAGGGTACATCAGTACCGCGCTTCAAAGCGGGCAGAATATGCCGACGATGACCGACGATCTGGTGAGGATGACGAATCGGTCGCTCTGCGAGCTATTCCTGAATGTTTTCGAGCACGCGGAGTCCCCGTGCGGCGGGATCGCGATTGGGCAGTTTTACCCCAACAAGAAGCACGTCCAATTCTGTGTTGGCGACGCGGGAATCGGTCTGGTTACCAGAGTACAAGGCGCGGGCTACGCGCGGTGGTCGGGGAGCGCGGCTATTCAATGGGCGCTCGAGGAAGGCACCTCCACTAAGGTGGGACCCGGCGGTCTTGGGCTTTACTTGTTGCAGGAATTTGTCAAGAAAAACGGTGGTGTGCTCCGAATCATTGCCAATGATGCCTATTATGACCAGCGCGGATCGGAGAGTACGACGGCGGTGCTGGCTGTGCCATATCCTGGAACGTTGATAGAGGTGGGCCTCTTGATCCGGGAGAATGAACTCTATACGATCCAAAGTAGTTCCGTTTGAGGGAAACCATGATTAATGTGCGCGTTCTCGACGTTGTCGGTCCTGTTTGCGTGGACCCCGAAGACGGGGCGGTTCTGTGTCTACTCGCTCGTGATGTGCTCTCGCGCGGGGAAAACATCACGTTGGACTTCGACGGCGTCCGTGCTCTCACCAGCTCATTTCTTAACTCCGCCGTGGGCTGTCTCCTCGCTACGATTGCCGCCGAGACGGTTGAAGATAAGCTCAAATGGGCCGGACTGGACGCAGCGGACGATGAGCTTCTTCGTCTTGTCTTGAAAAACGCCGGCAGGTTTTATGCCGCCAGCAAGGAGGCTAGGGACGTGCTAGCGTCGGCGTCCAATATGGTTGGCGAGGGCTGACGGGCGACGATGATACCGCCAGAGTCCGTCAAGTCTCAGGTAATTGACATTCGGAGCCGCGCCGATTCCTGCCATCGGACCGTCGTGGCGGATGCGAACGTTCTGTACTACGTCAACTACGATTTCCGGGCGCTCGCCAGCGCAGGGGTGGAGCTGCCGCTGCACTACCAGACGAAGTTTTATCCTAAATGGTGGACGCGGGCGATCGGAGCGGGAATAACGCTTTGCTCGACAGCAACGGCGTTGGCAGAGTTCGTTCATCTTGTCGAACGGATGGAGCTGCAGAGCCTTTGGGTCACGGACCCGCACCGGCCCGAGCTTGATCCGCATAACCCTGGCCAGCAGTTCTCGCCAAAATACGTCAAGATGTTGCGTTCGCACTATCACGATCGACTGCCGGTGATACGGACCAATGTAGAAACAGTTCTTCGCTCTGCCCAAAAGGCTGTTGCGATTCTCCCAGGCCTCGGCAGCGGCGCCGACCGCTTCGAGGCCACCGTCCGAGAGTGGATGTCATCGACGGCCGATATCGGTGATGCCACATTAGTCGCTGAGGCGAAGCGAGCGGGGCTACCGCACATCATCTCGGATGACGCGGACTTTGTATCATTTGACGGAATTACCCTTTACACGGCGAACGATAACGCGGTCGCCGCAGCGGCACAATCAAACACGCTAATTGCGTAGTTCTCACGCAGCGGCGGTGCGGGGATGGGCTGAGAGCGAAAGAGTCGCACGGCGAGCCCCCGAGGCGGGTCGATCGTCGCACGGACGACGTCGCTGGGCCCTCGCGTCCTGGGGTCGTTGGAATTCGCGTGCGCCTGCCTTTCCTTGTCGCCCCTGCCGTGGTAGGGCGCCCGCCGTGCTTGAACACCGTCCCGCCACCGACCCAGCGCTCGGTGCCCTCGTAGTCGGACTGACTGCCGACAGGCAGATAGCGGGTGGATTTCGACCATGGGTCCGTGGCGATCCGACGGGCCGATTCTCCGGGTAGCTGGCTGTCGCGGGACCTTCGGGTCGGCCCGACCGGTCGGCGAACAACCCTAGTGAGCTTCCTCTGGGTTTCCGTATTATGAACGGGCACGGAGAGGCCATAGTGAAACTCCGGGGAGCGACTCATGTTCGTTCGCTATGTTCGTGGGAACCCTTACGTTATCAGTGCCGTGTGGAACAGTGGGAGGCCGCGCCAGCTCTACCTGGGGCGGGCTGATCCCGCGATCCTTGAGGTCGTTGGGGCGCTGCGGGAAGTCCGGCGGCGGGGCGCGCGCGCGGCTAAAGAGGTCGAGCAGGCGGCACGCGAACTGGACGGGTATTGGCGGTTGATCTGGCAAAACGTGGAGGGCGAACTAGCCAAGCAGGAGATCCGCTATGTCAAATCCGAGTGGAGACGACGCCGCATCTACAAGAGCCCCAGGCGGAACAAAGCGGTCGGCCAAGCGGAAGCGCCGGTGGAAAATCGTCCGCGTGCGGCGGCCGGTCGATGAGCACACGCGGACGCGGAAGTGTCTGCTGAACGTGTTTGCCGCGGATTATGACGAAGACCATAAGGAGAAGTTCCTGCGGGAGACCGTCGAGTTGGAGGTACGGCTTGTTGGACCGGACCCGAACGCGTCTGTTGCGGAGTTGGGGCGGCTGGCCGCCACCTGTCACCTGGAGTGGATGCTGCTCGAGCGCTTCTACGCGGGCGCAACGTGGGAATCCGGGCAAGCCGTTGGTGCATTGAACCACCTTACGAGACGCATCAGCCTTGCGCATTCACGATATGTGCTGGCGGTCAGGTCCATGGAGCAAATTCGGAAACTCATACGGTCCACGCGGCACAGCCTCGTCAAGCACCAACCCCGTCGTCCTGTGTTCGCCGGCGATTGCGAGGCCAAGTCGGCCGCCGAGGATTGGTCGGGGGTGATGGCTGGCACCTGGCCCGTCCATCGGTAGGACGCCGGCTTTCATTGTGCCGGCGGGAGTGTGTCGCTTCTTGGGAAACCTGTAGATCAAGCAATGGTGGATGGAGATGGAGACTCCCCCTTCCGAATTGCCTGTTTGGCCGTCTCTTAGGCATGCCGCGACTGAGCCACCGGGTCTGGCTGGGGTGGTGCGTCGGGTGGGGATTCCGTGATGTTGCCGTTTGACGTCTTCGATCACCGGACAGGCGCGTGGCCAGCGCCCGACAAAAGCCTTCGACTGCCGGCCACGGCATGGGCGAACAACGCGCTCTTGAAAACAAGAGATTGTTGTTGTACTCGGCCAACTTAAGCCTGCGCAACGGCCGGGCAACCACGGTTCAAACAACTGTCGCAATACGTGCATCAGGGGATCGCCTTTTACCATAGATCGCATGGATCGCAGGTCCGTGCCTCATACGCCCGTGCTGCTGTCTATGCGATCCATGGTATTCTTCTTATTGTGTGGATGTAGTTTGTAGTGTCCACCAATACACAGCGGCCGGGCCGAATCCAACGCGGTGGCTGGTTGCCCCGATGCGTTGTTTAGCACGATCGACTTGGTCCTTGGAATAGCCTGCAGCCCTTCCGAGTTTGTGGATCTCGGTGGCCGAGACGGAATGGCTTTCGAGGGTATTACGGAGCCACGCCTCGCACTCTTTCCTCGTGGCGCTTCTGGTTGGGTCGCGCGTGTCGGCGGCCGCTTTGGCCTGCGCCTCCTGTATCTCCCGGAGCACCGTGTCGGCGTCTTTGTCGATCGGCGTGGGGAACCATTCGACGTGAGGGCCTTCCCCTCGATCGCTGATCGTGAACGCCAAGCCGGGCTGACCCGGTGCCAGGTTGCAGCCGTTGTCCAACATCAGCACCTTCGCCGGATTGTCTTTGTCGCGCATGAACAAGAAATTGGCTCTCGCGGCGGCAACATAGGCGATCGACCCTTGCACTCTCATCTTGCCGTTCACGCCGCCAGCCTTGGTCAAGTGCGACACCAGAATCACGGCGCAATTGCGCGTCTCGGCCACGGCCTTCAACGGCGAGAGAACTCCGCGGATCTCGGCGTTTTTATGGTCGTCGGTCGCGCCCAGGTACGCACTTACCGGGTCGATGATGATCAGTCGGCAGTCCGCCAGGGCAGCGACGGCGTTTTCGATCTTGCCGATGTCCTCAACTAGACTCGGCAGGCGCTCAATGGCGGGAACGGCAGCCTCGCCGTGCTCGGCGTCGCGCCCGGGCAGGATGATGCTATCCAAGATGTGTATCCTCGAAAGGTCCGCGCCGGCAGCCTTGAGCCGTGGCACGATTGTCCGAGCTGGGTCATCCTCGGCGCTCATGATCAGCACGCTGCCGGGCTTCCTGGCCGCGTCCTCACCGGGCAGTGGCCAGCCTCGCGAGACGGCAGCCGCGACGTTCAGCGTCGCGAAACTCTTGCCCAGCTTGGGGTCGCCGGCAAACATCGTTAGCACGCCCAGCGGGACGCGAAGCTCCCACAGCCACTCAACGGGCTGAGCCTCGATCAACATGGCGCAGGTCACCCTCGCAAACGGAGTGGGAGCCACTTTCGCGGCGCCCTTGTATGTTGCAGCCGCGGACGCTTTACCGTTGACTCCAGCGGAGCGGGTTGGCGGTTTCTGGCCGCCGAATCCTCTGGCTGCCAGGTCGCGGGAGGCGCTCTGATAATCCCCACCGTGATTGAGCAACGTGTAGGCAGCGAACTTGGAGTAATTGCCGTTGGCCTCGAATGGCGGAGCGGACGACGTAAAGACGTGGAGCCCGGCGTTGTGGCCGGTCGTGGCGGATGGTCCGTCGTCCTTGCCGGGCCGGGTCCACCGAATTTCGTCGCCATGACGACTGTCCACCGTCCAGCCGTGAGGCTCGAGGATCGACTCCCAGCTTGCTTGGCTCTCGAAGTCCTCGCCCGGCTTTAGATCACCGGTGGGTTTGCGTTCGCTGGCAATTGATGGGCGGGGCGCGGGCCGCGCCCGCCCGTTCAACCCGGGAACCTCGGACTTGAACTCCTCCACAAACGCCTCCAACAATGCCGTCGGTACGACCTGGTAGTCGGTAGGCACGCTGAGCACCGTTGACCGACGATGCGGCCGATCGGCAGTGGAATCCCCTTTCCTGCTCATCGTGCCGAACAACTTGACGATGCGGCTGGGGTTGAACAGGGCCGGATCGATGGTCACTCTGTGGTCGCTGAACGCTGCGTCAGCAGCTTCGAGCACTGTCTCGATCAATCCACCATCATCAACCGGCAAGTGTATTCTGTACCGCAAGTGAAACCCGTTACCCGAGTCGCCCATGATCGCCGGCGGCCAGCCGCGCCGGGTCAGCTCCGCTAGCACTTGACCGATCCGCTCTTTGGCGGCGGCTTTCTCGATATCGGTCGCCGAGACGCCTGCCGGGCGAACGGGGTCAGCGTCGAATACGAGTCCGGCGCGGCGGACAATTTCCGCATCGCTGGTGGTGCGCGGCGGACGAGTAATGACTCGATTGGCGGCACGGGATAGCAAGTCGGGCAGCACCGGATTGAGCGAGACGTAGCAGCCTTCCGACTTCCCCGTCCACTCCATCGCAGCCTCGGCGAGCTCGGCCAGATGATCGGAATCGAAGTAGCCGGCGACGGTGAAGGTGGCGAACCGCGGGTCGTTTCTCGCTCGCAAGATTCGGAGCTCGGTGACTGTGCCGGGCGCAACTGTCAACTTCAGCCAGTGGACGATGGCAGCGGCAGTGGGAGGGCCGAGAGTCACGACTGCTTGCCCTCCTCGCGGTTCCCGCGACCTGCTGATGGTCGGCGTGGGCTCGGATTGGTGGGGCTCGGCTCGCGGGGGCGGGCGTCGAGGTCGCGCGCGGCCCGCTCGCTGTCGAGCTGGCGGCGCAGGGGGGACCGGTGGCGGCGGGTTCGGGCGGAGCCCGCGGTGCTGCGGCGGCCGAGTCGTGACTCGGTCAAAGCCTCGAAGAACCGCTGGAGAGCTTGCTTTGACGTGATTCTGCCGGATGGAGTCTGGAGAGTGTCCAGGATGATGCCGTTCACGCCGCGCGTTGCCCACCGCCAGACGGTGACTGTCGAGACCCGCTTCCCTTGGCGGCGGCATGCCTGGAGCGCGGCTGCCTGCGAGAAGGTGATGGGCGTTTCCGTGGCGATGTCGAACATTGCATAGGCCTCCTGTTGGAGTAATAAGAGGTAAGCCTATGCATTAGAAAACAAGCGTTGCGAAGTTGATACCGAAGATGCGACGAAGATAGGCGAATTTAACGAAGTTTCCAGGACATGCGGGACGGCCCGCTTGGTTCAAAAACGATCGGTGACGCCGGGTCCAGACCTAAGTTGAGGCTCCGGATGTTGTCCCGGAGCGCTTTATCGTGGCACGGTGCGGGAATCGGCTTCTTCCATTTGGCGGCCTCGAATGCTTCGATGATCTGGATTTGTTTGGGCGCGTTTCTCTTTCTGAAATCGCGGCAGATGATGTCGCCATAACTGAGCTGGCGGGCAGCAGTGTCCCATCGCGGTGTCGCGAGCGCTGACAGGGCTCGCGACGCTTCGCGTCCGCGGGCCTCTGTCCGCTCCAGGCTGGCCCGGGCTTGTCCTAGCAGGAGGTTCCAATTCTCCGCTGTGGGGATGTGGCGTCGGCTGAGCAGGAGCTCCTCGTCTGAGATGATTTGTAGGAGGCTGTGGATCGCCGTGAGGAGGCCAGGCCGAATCTGGTAGGTGTGGTTCTCGTCGAAGGGTCCTTTCCTGATCAGTTGGTCCACCCATAGCGCGACCTCGGCGGGGGCATGAATCGCCGTTCCGTCGGAGAGATTGTCGAACGCCGTCTTGAGCGCTTTCATTGCTTCGAGGACGCGGGACTGGCTGATGAGCGTCGGGTAACCCGGTAAGCATCCGAGCGCTTCATGCTGTTGGATTTCGCTCGAGACTCGCACGAGAGCGTCACGCAGCGAGTTCAGTCGTGCAACAGTCTCTTCTGGGAGTGGCATCTTCAGTTCCGGAACGGAGGCCCAGGCCAGGGATCAAGAGCGGGCTTCCGGCGTAAGCCTCCAAGGGCAGGCCGGTTGATCGGGCCGGCCTGGGCGCATAGGTTAACCGACCCGCAACATGGCTTCGACAGCCAGGGCCTCGTCTCGTTCGGCGTATCGCTCGGTGACTGCCGGAGCGGCATGGCCTAGGACTGCTCGGGCGACGTCGATGTTGAACTCCCGGCGGAGCAGCGTTCCGGCGTTGTGTCGCAACTGGTGCGGGTGCCATGCCGGGACTTTCGCCAGCTTGCACCCATACGCGATCGCTCTCCGATACGAACCAGTGTCGTAGCGCTCGCCCGGTCGTTTCTTTGGTTTCGGTTTACGCCGGTCTTTCTGCGATGGCTGAACCGGAGTCTTTCGGTTTCGCCTTTGCTCGGCTCTCCTCTCGGCCATAGCCTCGGCCGGTGAGAATAAGAAAGCATCCAGGTCGGTCCGGAGCCAGCCGCGCACGATCTCGACAGCTTTCGGACCCAGGTAAATCTTCCGAGGACGACCGCAGGTTTCTGTCTTGTGCGAGCGGGGCGTGTAAACCCACGTTCGGCCCCCCGTGTCGATATCGCGGGTCCGCATGGCGCAAATCTCTGCGGGCCTCGCGCCGGTAAGGAGCTGGAGCTGGATCATGCTCCAGACTTGCCGGGAAACGTGAGGCCGGAGGGCCTCGACGAATTCGATCGGCACGGGTTTGACCGGCGGAGACTCTCTGACACCGGAGCGGCCCCGACGGAGGCCGGCGACCGACTGGAGGGCGTGGAAGACGGAACCCGGTATGAGTTCCTCGGAGGCGCCCCACTTGAACATCCGGATAAGCTTGCCGATTCGCTTGTTGATCTCGTTGCGGCAGAGGTCGGCGTCGATCATGCTTTGGCGCACAGCCTTGAGCCGAATTGGCCCAAACTCGACGGCCAGCGTATGGCCGTAGAGCGTTCGTAACGGCCGGGTGGCGTAATCGATATCCTCGGGCTCCTTCGTGGGCTTGCCGTCTCGCAGGTAGTATGAGTCGGCGAACTTGAGGTACTCGAGGGCGAGCTCGTTGACGGTTAGGTCACTCGGGAGGGAAGCGGCGCGCAGGCCGCCCGAGAGGTACTCGGCCAGCAGCCTCTGATATTCGGCCTTAGCCTCTTGGGAGCCATATCGGCCGAGGTAGTAATCTTTGCCGTTGATGGTAACCACGGCTCGACCTGACGGCTTGTGGCGACGAAGCGACGGAACGCGGGTAGACTTTGACATAGTTGAGCGGCCTCAATCCGGTAATTACCGGGTTGCGGGGTCCATTCAGGCCGCTCTGTCTTGCGTTGACAGGTGAGCTAACTCGTAGCTCTCAGCCAACTTATATCAGCGAGGATGACGGGGCTCGAACCCGCAACCTCCGGCGTGACAGGCCGGTGCTCTAACCAATTGAGCTACATCCCCAGAGCGTATCTGCCAAAGGCTTATGGCGATCGATCCGGCGTCGCAAGCTGGTCGATCGATCGGCGAATCAAACGATCACGAAAACCGATTGTATTGGCTCGACGCCGGCGCTTCAAGTGCGCCGGCTGGCCCCGTTGCGAAGACCGACGATGGAAGTCGTGGCATCCGGCACCACAACCGTTGCTCGCCGCACGACACCCGGTTAGTCTAAATGGCCTCCCGCCAGACGGGTCTGATTTCACAACGGACAACGGACAAAGGACAACGGACAACGGACAAAGTGCCCGAGGAGGGCACGCCAAGTGGAAATCTCCAAGGCCGTGATCACGGCGGCGGGTCGGGGGGCCCGGCAGTACCCCGCCTCCGACACCGTCCAGAAGGTGATGCTCCCCTTGCTCGACCGCGACGGGCTTACCAAGCCGGTGCTCCAGATCATTGCCGAGGAAGCACTCGAAAGCGGAATCGAAGAAATCTGCGTGGTCGCCGCGCCGGGCGACGAGGACGTGTACCGCCACGACTTTGCCAACTACGCCGCGAACCTGCGCTCGGCTTACAAAGGCATCGATTGGGCCGAAGCCCAGGCGCGCCGCCTGATCGAGCTTGAACAGCGGTTGACCTTTGCCGTGCAGCCGGAACCTGAAGGATACGGCCACGCGGTCTGGTGCGCCCGGACGTTCGTCGGCGGCGCGCCCTTCCTCCTCTTGCTCGGGGATCACCTGTACATATCGACCGAGACTCGGCGCTGCGCGCGGCAGTTGATCGACCTGGCCGTCGCCGAACAGTGCGCCGTGTCGGCGGTTCAGGCCACCCGCGAACATCTGATCCACCAGTACGGAACTCTCACAGGCCGCCGGCTCCCCCAGCATCCCGAGATTTACAGCATCGACGAGATCATCGAGAAGCCGAACCCGACTCTGGCCGAGCTGCGATTGCAAGTGCCCGGGCTGCACGCCGGGCATTATCTCTGCTTCTTCGGCATGCACGTCTTGACCTCCTCGGTATTCGACCTGCTCGACGACCTGGTCGCGCGCAACGTCCGCGAGCTGGGACAGATTCAGCTCACGACCGCACTCAACTTGCTCGCCGGCAAGGAACGGTATCTCGCACTCGAAACCCGAGGCTCGCGGTTCAATCTGGGGGTCAGGTTTGGGGTCGTCGAGGCCCAGATCGCGCTGGCACTGGCCGGTGCCGATCGCGAGCGTATGCTGACACTATTGCTCGAATCCGTGCTCCGACTGGAACAACGAGTGGCGCCGTAGGCGGCTTCTCGTGGGCTGTTGACCATCTATCTATGCCGCACTTAGGCCAGCTTCTGATCGAGGCCATCACCCATTCTGATCCGGGGATCCGCAACCGATCCGTGCGCGATCTGGCGGCGCAGGCCACGGTCGCCGAAAAGCTCGAGGCCTGCGAGACACTCGAGCGGTTTCGTCGGAATCGCGAGAACCTCTACGAACGGGTTCGCGCCTCTCTCGTTCTGCATGCCATCTATCGCTACGAGATAGAGGACAAGCCGCCAATTCGAGACTCGGGATTGATCCCGTTCCACGGCTTCGTGGACTTGATGGAACGGCGCTATGAACAGGCGATCGCGACTTTTCGGGACGCGATGAAGCGCGACGGCCCGAATGGCGCAGTCTGTAGCGCGCTTGCCCAGGCTTACGAGCAGATTGCCTTTCAGAACCTGGCCGACCAGGTTCGCAGGTCGGTCCGAAGCTGTCAGGGAAACCGTTGGATGTTCCGGGTCGGCCAGGCCGACGAGCACCCGCTGCGAGTGCATCACTCGCTGCTTGCGCACGACCCGGAAACCTCGCTATTTCCCATTCTCACCGAGCGCACCAGCGTGCGGCTCGATCTCTCGCACAGTGGATGGTCCGACATCTTCTTTCTGGGAATGGACTTTCCCGAAGGAGCACGCGTCCTGAACATCTCGGTCAACCTGGGAGTTCACGGGCGCGACGCGGCGCCCTGCCCACCGATCGAGACGCGGCTGCGGGTGATCGACGAGCCGATCCTCCGCCTCTCGAGCATTGATCTAAAGGCGTGCAAGGACGTTGACTGCCTCGAGGAACTGTTCAACTTCGGCAACGACTACCTGGGGTTGGTCAAGGCGGGCGTGGTCGCCTCGGGGCTGATCCCCCCTGCCCTCGAAGGCACTTCCACGCAGCTTGCCGACCTGCTGGCTCGCGTCGTGCGGCCAGGGCACGGCCTGGAGATCGTGAGCAGAGTGAACGACATCCCCAAGGGATCGCGACTGGCCGTATCCACGAATCTCCTGGCCTCGCTGATCACGCTCTTGATGCGCGCCACGGGCCAGGCTCGCGGGCTCACCGGCCCGCTCCAACCCGACGAGGCCAGGGTTGTGGTTGCCAGGGCCATCCTCGGCGAGTGGCTGGGAGGCTCGGGAGGAGGCTGGCAAGACTCGGGCGGGATCTTTCCGGGGATCAAGCTGATCCAGGGCGTCCACGCCGCGGAGACCGACCCGGAATGGGGAATCAGCCGGGGCCGGTTGCTGCCCGCCCACCAACTGCTCGCCAGCGATGCACCGCCTGTGGCCCCGTCTGCCGGAAGCCTTCAGATTCCGTTCGCCGAAGCCCTGGTGAAGAGCCTGGTCCTGGTCCATGGAGGGATGGCGCAGAACGTCGGACCGATTCTCAACATGGTCACTGCCAAATACTTGCTGAGGGGTCGCGACGAGTGGCTTGCTCGACTGGAAGCCCTCGAGATCTTCGACGAGATCAAAGCCGCCATCGACGCCGGCGACGTGCGCGCCCTGGGCAAGTGTACGACTCGCAACTGGGAGGGCCCGCTCAAGCGCATCATTCCCTGGGTGACCAACGATTTCACGGAGTCGATCATTCGCGAAGCCAGGACGGCGCTCGGCGCCGACTTCTGGGGGTTCCTGATGCTCGGCGGCATGTCGGGGGGCGGGATGGCGTTCTTTGTCGCTCCCGAGCGCCACGACGAGTTCCAGGACCAGATCGCCGAGATCATGCGCCGGGTCAAGTCAACGCTCGATGACGCGCTCCCCTTCGCGATGGAGCCGGTCGTCTACGACTTCGGCATCAACCGCCACGGCACGCTGGCGAGTTTCGAATCGGGTGCCACGGCCATGATGCCCGCGCTCTATTATTCGCTGCAGGTCCCGCGCATGATCGCCACGGACAGAGCGGCGCTCGAGTCTCATCGCCGCGCCGACGTCAACCATTTCGCCAATCGCTGCACGGAGACCGGAGAGCTCGTCCATCTGCTTCGCGTCACGATCAACCACCTCTTTCCCGTCGCGCATTCCGCCGCCGACTCCTCGACCGCACTTTGGGATGCGGAAGCCGAAGCGATCCGGCGCGACAACGGGTTCGATCGCGTGCAGCACGAACAACTCCGCGACGACCTCCAGCGCGGCCGGATCGGCCTGGCGCGAAACCGGCTGCCGGTCAACCTTGAGGTTTGTGACGTCAACGACTCCGAGCTGATCGGAGCCGCGTGCCCGTGGCCGGCCGACGCGATCCGACGCGGCGAGTCGGCGCTTTGCGCGGCGAGCTCGCCGTCGTGACGCTTGGAGCCGGAGTCGGCAGCCGCTGGACGACCGGCGCCGGGGTGGTCAAGGCAGTCAACCCGTTCGTCCAGCTTGCGGGGCGGCATCGCAGCTTTCTGGAAATCCACCTCGCCAAGACCCGCCGCGTCGCGCGACGTTTGGGATCGCCGGTTCCCCACATCGTCACAACCAGCTATCTGACCCACAGCGCGATCGAGCGGCACCTGCGGGCGACCGACAACTACGGGCACGACGGCCCGGTCTATCTTTCGCGAGGCCAGTCGATCGGGCAGCGCCTGATCCCCATGACCCGCGACCTCACTTTCCTCTGGGAAGAAACCAGTCACGAAACCCTCGACGAGAACAAGCAGAAGGTTCGCGACGCCGTGCGGCAGGCGATTCTCGGCTGGGCCAGGAGCCAGGGAGAAGGGAGCGACTACACCGACAACGTGCCGATCCAGCGGTTCAACCCGCCGGGCCATTTCTATGAAGTCCCCAATCTGCTCCGCAACGGACTGCTCGCCCGGTTGCTGAACCAGTACCCCAACTTGAAATGGCTCCTGGTGCACAACATCGACACGCTGGGCGCGAGCATCGAGCCGGGAGTCCTCGGGCTGGTCGCCCGATCGGGCGCGGCCTTCGCTTTCGAGGTCATACCCCGGCGAATCGAGGACCGGGGGGGCGGTCTCGCCAGGGTGGCCGGCCGGCTTCGGCTGCTCGAAGGTCTGGCCCAGCCGCGCGAAGATACCGAGTTCAAACTGCGGTACTACAACACGCTGACGACCTGGGTCAGGATCGACGGCTTGCTCGATGCCTTTCAGATCACGCGCGACGACCTCGAACGCGATCCCGCCAAGGTCGCCGCCGGCGTGAGGGCCGTGGCATCCCGGGTTCCGACTTATGTCACGATCAAGGAAGTCAAGAGGCGCTGGGGACACGGCCAGGAGGACGTCTATCCCGTCACCCAGTTCGAGAAACTCTGGGGTGATCTCAGCTCGCTTTCCGACTTGAACTGCGCGTTTCTGGCGGTCGACCGCAGCCGCGGCCAGCAGCTCAAGGACGCCGCGCAACTCGATGGTTGGGCCAGTGACGGCAGCATGGAATACGTGCAATCATTGTGTGAGTTCGCGCGGTAGCCCGAGCATGACGAGTTGATCAGACTTGGTCCCCGTTTCCTCGCTTTTTCTCGAGTGCCTCGATCCGCTCGCTCAAGAAGAGATCCATCGCACCGCCCGCCGCCGAGTGATAGACGACCACGCGCATCGCGAAGGAACACGAGATCAGGAACACTCCGAACAAGGCACTTAGCACACTCGCACGATCGAACTCCTTCATCAGAATCAGCGGTAATAGAAGGAGGAGGCCGAAGATGGCCCAAAAGCCGTGCATGTACCAGGCCCATTTGGGGTAGCCGTACGGACGGACGCCCACCTTGGGGTAGTTCTTCAACTGCTTCGTGAACTGACTCGCTCTCTGCTGGAATTCGGCTTCGGTCATTGTTAACCTCCGCTTCGGGGACACGATCGCTGGATCTCCACGATGCAAAGGATTGAACTCCACAGGTCAGCGTGGATTCAACCCGCGCACAAGCCCGCCAGGTCGCGGATCGCAGCATGCGCAACGGGTGCCGGGCACGACCAGACCAAGAAAAAGAGCGCTTGTCGCGCCCAGCGCTGGGCGGGCTCGGTCCGTAAGAAACCGGTGCCCTTACTGGCCGTCAGATAGGCCTGGGTCGCACGCAGGACCAGGGAATTGGCCTGGGTACGAAGCTGACTGGCCGAGCCGGCGTCGGGCGCCCCGCACGCGAGCGCCATGAGCGCTTGCCACGACGATCGCCAGTGATCGCACAGGAGCTCCACCGGCTCGGTCAGCTCGCTCTGCGCCGGGGCCAGCTTCACGATCGCCTCCAGTGCGGCCCGCGCCTGGCCGAGCGCCAGCGCCGATGTCTCCAGTCCGGCCGTTCCGACCGCGCCGGGCTGAGACGACAGATCGGCGGCGGGGCCTGCCAGCAGGTCGGAAACGTCCACCTCCACGCCGTCCAGAGCGACTTCCGCCGTGCAGGATGCCTGAAGCGCTGCCAGCGGAAAAGGTGGTCGCACGAACACACCCGGCCGGTCTGCCGGCAAGGCGATAAACATCTGGCGCCGATCATCGAGTACGGCGCCTGTCACGAACAGGCCGGCCGGAAGGGCGGCCGTCACCCAGGGCATCGCTCCATCGAGGCGGAACCGCCCGGGCGCGATTTCCAGAGCCTTGACTCCCACCCGGCGCGAGGTCGTCAGGTGGGAGATGCCGACCGTGACGAACGCATTGCCCTGCCCGACGGCGCGAAGCCAGCGATCCGAGGTTTCGCGGTCGGCGGCGGCCGCCAACCGCCGAACGGCGGCGTCATGTTGCGAGAGAATGAAGACAGCCGTCAGACTGGCTCCGGCCAGTTGCGCGTAGCGCTGGACAAGCAACGCTCGAGCACAGGCCTGCCCGCCATATTCCCGAGGAAGCGACCATGTTGGCGCGGCGGCGCCCTTGAGCAGATTCCAGAGCGTTTCCGGCCAGGTTCCGGCCAGATCGGCTGGCCCGTCCTCGTCCGCAAGGCGAGCGCTCAAGTTCGCGATCGAATCGGCATCCGCATCGTGCTCGGTCCACTCCAGCTTCGCCAGCAGACTGTCACTCATGAACTTCTCGATCACGACAAGGCGGATCAGGTTCTAAATGGCCGTGCACGATTCGGGGAGGGCGAACCTCCGTGTGAGCCGGTTGTTTGCCTGGCTCGGACGGAGCCTCGCCCTCCCAGGAGCCTCGCCCTTCCAGGATCACGAAACCCCATTTAGGAGGCGAGGTCGGCCTCGGAAAGCACGTCGAAACCCATATTATGCAAGCTGCCGCTGGCTTGTTCCATATTATCGATATGCATGGCCACGGCCGACCGGCCTCGCGGATGCACGATCAAGGGGTAGGCGTAGTGGATGTTGATCTCGGCTTGCAGCAAGGCCAGGCAAAGGTCCGCAAGCGACTGCGGACCGGCGGGAAGCTCCGCGACCAGCAGTTCATTTTCGGCGAACGCGTGTTTGTTCAGCGAGAGGATCTCGCGGCCTTGCTCGGAATGGCTCAAGATGAGGCGCAGGATCGAGCAGTCCGCCGAGTCGGATATGGTCAGCCCCAGGATTCTCACCTTGGAGCCGTGAAACGCACGCAGTACTTCCAGCAACTGGCCAACTCGGTTCTCCAGGAAAACCGAGAACTGGGTGATGGACGGCCAGCTCCGGCCATGCAGGGTTTCGAGTTCGACCTCGCTGCCGCCGTCTTCCTCGCCGAAACTCATGAGGGCCCTCGGGGTACTCGGTCAGCCACGGCAGATCCCGATGCGTTTAACGTCGCAGGCCCTTAAGTTTAAATCCCTCAACACACTCTGGTCAACAGAACCTGCCGCGGCAAGTTTCGCCCGCCTGGTGCGACCGGCGATACTCGGTTCATGCAACGATGCGACCACTACCTGACTCGGACCGCAGAATCATGTATGCTGTAAATTGGTTCTCGTCGGCTTTTCCCGCCAGTTTTTGTTCGATCGCGGCCAATTCGACCGATGCCGGGCGGACCTGAAGCCGAAAATGAAGAAGTGGTGTGTTCGAAATAGGGAATAGGGAAGTGCTCGGCGGCGTCTTCCAAAGTATGGCAGAATAGTCGGTGGCGGGAGCGCGCTTCGTGGGAATCGAATCATCTCTGGAAGCTTTTGGATGAGACTCGGCCCCGGGGGGAATGCGTCGGTCGTCCCTTCGGCTGTGGCTGGGTCCGGAAAGGTTATAGCGCGATGTTGTGGCGACACCATTGCCTGGTCCGGGCTTGCCTGGCATCGGGCCTTGTCGTTGGGTTGATGTTCATCGGCGGCTCGTTTGCCGCCGCCCAGACCAAAGATACAACTGCGTTCGCGCCTGAGCCTTCCGCGCCTCCGGTGGACGTGCCGACGGCGACCGTTGACCTCCTGGAGGCGGGAAGAGCCGGCGATCTGAACGTGGTCGCGAAAGGCCAAGGCCAGGACCGCGTCCATCTGACGCTGCACAACCGTTCGACGCGCAGGCTCAACGTGGTGATTCCTCCCGGGTTGGTAGCGGCGAGCGCCGTGGGCCAGGGGGGAGCCGGCGGCGGCCGCGGCGGCGGGTTCCAGAGCATGGGGCTCGGCTCGGTGTCCAATCGTGAGGGAGCCTTCGGCGAGTTCCGCGGGACGGACGCCCCGCCACCGGGGCTGCAATCGATCGCCGCGACCGAGGCAGCGTTTTCCCGTCACGTGGCCGTTCCCGTCGGTGAAACGATCGAATTGTCGATCCCGGCCGTGTGTCTTAATTATGGCGTTACCAGCCCGACACCCCGCGATACGTTCAAATTGATGGACGTCGCCGACTACAGCATCAGTCCCCGCGTTCGCAAAGCCCTGCGCAGTCTTGCCACATACGGAACCAGTCAGGGAGTCGCCCAGGCGGTCATGTGGCATGTCTGCAATGACCTGTCGTTCGACGAAATGGCTTTGCAGGCAGGCAAGGTCATGAATCTCCAGCAAGTCGCGCTGGCCGCCCGATTCGTGGCCGAGCTCGACGCTTCGGGAACCGAAGAGCTGGTCGATGCCGCCGCCCTGAGCCGTAACCGGATCTTCGTGCAGGTTCTGGGCGAAGGCCCGCTCGGAGCGGATGCTCGGCGACTGAGCCGCCAGCTTGATGGCGTGCTGCTTTTGGGCATGCCGATCCAGTTGGTCGACTCCGATCAACCACCCGCGAGCGGCGCTCCCTCCCTCTATCTGAGAGTCATCCTCACCGATTCGAAGACCGGCGAGACAAGCGGGCGGATCTTGGCCAGCTCGTGCTCCGAGCCCAATGCATGGCTCCCGCTGGGCAAAGCTGCCTTCCGTGACCCGTCGTCGGTCGCCGTGCTGGACGGCGCCGGCCTGGCCAGAGCCATCGACCGGGCGGTCGCCGGTGCGTTCGTGACGGTCAAGCCCGCGCGGCGCTCGGTGGGAAGCACCACGCTGCGGGTTGAAAACCGGCTCCCCTTCACCGTCACTGGTCTGACCGTCAAGGCGGGCACCTCGTCGGGTTCCCCGGCCGTTCCCTTCCAGGGCGTCGGCGTGGCTCCCAATCGCTGGGTGCTCCTGCCGATCCAGGCGGCAACCGCCTCGCTGGTCGAACGGGTCGAAGCCAATGGTCTGTGAGCAACCAAGAGCCCATGATGCCTTGCCACGGTGCGGCGGCAACCGATAGGATGGCTAGTTGATTCCTTCGACTTCGGATGCGAGCCGTGGTCGCATCCGAAGGTTCCTGTACGGGCAATGCGCATGCCGCGGATACGTCGCCGAGTCTATTTCTCGGGCCGGGTTCAAGGCGTGGGGTTCCGCTATACGTGCCGAACAATCGCCCGCGGCTTCCAGGTCGGCGGCTATGTCCGAAATATGCCCGACGGGCGCGTCGAATTGATGGCCGAGGGAGAGCCCGGCGAACTCGACGAATTTTTGAGCGCGATCCAATCGGAGATGAATTCGTATATCAAGGGTGCCGCCATCGAATCCGCACCAACAGGCGACTATCCCTTGACCGATTTCTCGATTCGGTTCTAGCCGGTTGCTCGCTTGGCCGCGGTGAACTTGGTGCGGACAGTCGCAAACTTGCATCGTTCTGGTAATTTTCTCGTCATCTGCGAACAAACACCACAATCATGAAATCACTGACCATTGCACTCGCCACCGCCAAGGAAACGATCCGCCAGCCGGCTTTCTTCGTGATGGCGATCTTCGCCGGCGCACTTTTGATGGGGACGGTCGTTCTGCCGTATTTCACGTTCGGCGAAGACATCAAGATGTACGAGGACATCGGACTGACCACGATTTCCTTCTTCTGCATGCTGCTTGCTCTCTTGACGGCCAGCTCGACCGTCGCGGAGGAGATCGAGGGCAAGACGGCGATCACCCTGCTGTCCAAGCCGATCAATCGCCGGCAGTTCATCATCGGCAAGTTTCTGGGAATCGAGCTGGGAGTGCTGGCGCTCTATGTTCTGCTCGGAGCCGTCTTCGCCGCCGGGGTCTGGTTCAAGTACGCGTACGACCTGCGCGAATCAGCCGGGTCGGCGCTCGAGTCGGCGAAGCAATGGGCTCAGGTCTTGCGGGTCCTTCCGGGCCTGGCGCTTGGGTTTTTCGAGGTGACAGTCCTCGCCAGCATCAGCGTGGCAATCTCGACGCGGTTGCCCATGCTGGCCAACCTCGTGGTTTGCATCCTGATCTTTTTCCTCGGCCACTTGAGCCCCATTCTCGTGGAAGTGGCGGCACAGTCCCAGCTCAACGAGCTGGTCAGCTTCATGGCCAGGTTGTTTGCCTGGCGCTGCCGTCGCTCGAGTTCTTCAATGCCGGCCCGTCGATCTCAACCGGTGCGGTCATACCCTGGTTCGGATACGTTCTGCCGGCATTCGGCTATTGCGTGTTGTACAGTGGAGCAGCCTTGTTGTTTGCCTTCTTGCTCTTCGAAGACCGTGACCTAGCCTAGCCCCTCCCCCAGTCAGGGAACCTCACGCATGCAAGCCGACGCGTATCGCCGTGCGCGAACGCTTCTGAGTTCCCGCCGCGGATTCGTCACAGCCCGAATCCTGGGGGCCGTGCAGTCCCTTCTGGTCCTGGCGCTTCTGGGCGTGATCGCTCTGTTCGTGGCCGTCATGGCCTCCCGGGGCGAGGCGCGGTTCCCTGCCGCCAACGTCAGAGTGTTGCCACGCTGGGTCGCCAGCAGCGAAAGCGGCGTGGATCAGCAATACCTGCTCTTCGACGATTCCGGTATCTTTCCGGTCATTGCGGGCAATCTCCTGAGCGATACTCCCCCACTCCCGGCTGGAGCACCCGCTTGGGAACGGATCACCGCGATCGGTGCGAACCTGTTGAGCGGCAACTATGTCCATCGCAAAGGCGCCGCAGCGCTCGATCGGCTGACCAGTCTGTTGCCCACCTTGCGCTTTAATCTGGGTGCGCTCGTGACACTGCTCGGCTTCGGACTGGTCCTGCTCGTCCTGCTGGCGGGGTTGGGTCGATGGCGCAGCCGGACCATCGCTTGGGCCGCGTGCGAGGTCGCGACCTCTCTTCGGCGGCAAATTCATCGCCAGATGTATCGACTCGGCCAATCGTCGCTGCCCACCGAGGGAACAGGGCCGGTGATCAATCTCTGGACGCGTGAAGTCAACGACGTTCGCGATGGGCTCTTCGACGATCTCGATGTGACGCCGCGGGTCGAGCTTCTGGCTGCCGGGCTGTTGCTCCTGGCCCTCTTGGTCTCGCCCTTACTCACGATATTCCTGGGATCGCTCGGGCTCCTGGTGTGGCTCACGGGCAGGGTCCTGGATCGCGAGGCTCAACTGGCCTCCGAATCGGCCCTGCGCGATGCTTCTGTCCAGCTCTGTCTGCTCCACGAGGACCTCGGCCTGCTGCGCACCGTTCGCGTCTATGGCGTGGGCGAGTACGACAAGCAGCGATTCGACGAGCACCTCGAGCGTTATCAAGACGCCGACGCCAAGCGCCTCAGACCGAAAGGCCGGCTGCACCCGAGTACCGGCTTGCTCTACGGCGCCGGCCTGGCGATCGCTCTGGGCCTGCTCGGGTACAACGTCGTCGTCAAGGACCAGATCTCGATCGCCGGCATGCTCATCCTGCTGGTCTCTTTGGCAGGGCTGGCCTACCCCATCAACGAATGGCTGCGGCTGCGGAAGTCGATGCGGCAGGCGAATCGCTCGGCACACGGAATCTTCGAGTTTCTGGAGCGAAGGCCCGAGCTTCATCAGGAAGTCGGGGCGCAGTTCCTCAATCCTCCCAAGGAACAGGTCGCATACGAAAATGTTTCCCTGGAAAGCAGGTCGGGCCGCAAGCTGCTCGAAGGGTTCTCCGCCGAAATCCCCGCCGGCGCCCGCACGAGCGTTCTCGGCCTGGACGAAGATGCCAAGCTCGCGCTGCTCTGTCTCATACCCCGCTTGATTGATCCGCGGATCGGCAGGGTCGTTATTGACGGCAAAGACCTCCGCGAGATGACGCTGGAGTCGGTGCGGGCACAAGTCGCGACCGTCCTTCAGGCCGATCTCATCTTCACCGACTCGGTCATGGTCAACATCGGTCTGGGCGACCGGATGAACACGTTGCCCAGAGTGATCGAAGCCGCCAAGATCGCTCACGCCCATCAATTCATCCAGGACCTGCCCCACGGCTACGACACGACGATCGGCCCCCTGGGCCATTACCTCAAGCCGGATGAACAATTTCGGATCGCACTTGCGCGCGCCTATCTCCACGACCCGTCGATCTTGATCGTCGAGGAGCCGAACGTGGCGATCGACGAAAACACCAAGCACTTGATCGACGATTCACTCTCGCGCATGTCGGTCGGTCGTACCTTGATCATCATCCCGCATCGCCTGTCCACCGTGCGATCGAGCGACCATGTGATCATCCTCCATGACGGCCGCGCCGAGGACGCGGGGTCGCCGTCACAGCTTCAAGCCGACAGCAAGCTCTATCGCCACCTCATCTATTCCGAATTCAACGAATTCGCCACCGGCGAGATCGAAGCCGGCCAGATTGGACACGGCGAGGCAGTCCACAAAGGCAAGTGAAATGGACTTCTCAAGAGAATTCGTTGACCGTCGGTTTGATCACGAGCATGGGGACGTGAGCCCGTGGCGGTAACTCGACCAGGAACTTGACCGCGGCCGCGACGTCCTCCGGCTGAAGGATAACCGCGCGCCGCTCTGCACCAACGGCGATGGGGCGCTGGTCAAGGATTGGCGTATTCACCTCTCCGGGATAGATCACGGACGAGCGGATCCCGCAGATTCCTTCCTCGAGCCCCAGAGCGATGCCAAGCGCAGACTGACCGAACTTGGAGGCGGAATAACCCCCTCCCCCCAGACGGTTCGCTCGCATACCGGAAACCGAGCAAATCTGAATGACCAGTCCATTCTGATGCTTCCGCATGACTGGCAGCACGAAGTGAACGAGGTTAAAGGCCCCGGTCAGGTTCGTGGCCAGCATCCGATCCCAGTCGCCGGGCTCCAGGGAGTCGAGGCTGCGATTCTTGACGTTGATCCCGGCATTGCACACCAGGACGTCGATCGTTCCGAAGGCGCGTTCGACCTGGTCGACGAGCGTCTTGACCGCCTGGCGGTCGCTGACGTCGCAGGAGGCGACCAGGGCCGAGTCGCGGCCGGCGGACATCCCGGTGCGGTTCCGTTCCAGTTTCTCGCGGTCACGGCCGACCAGGGCTACGCGCAACCCCATTCCACACAAGGTATTGGCGATACTCTGCCCAATTCCGCTCCCTGCTCCCGTAACCAAAGCTGTCTTGAGCGCCGCGGCCATGGATGTCCCCTCTCGGCGTGAGTTGTCAGTTCCGTTATTTCACCGCGCCGCGCACGCAGATCCCAGCGCGGCCGGCTCGGGCGGCGCCATTGTACCTCGGGCGGGGGGAAAGGATGAGGGATGAGGGACAATCGTCTCCGGCGGAACGGATCGGGTTCTATTCATCCTTCATCCTTCATCCTTCATCCTTTCGAGAGATCAGGCATTCCAGATCTGCACCTGGTATTCCCCTTGCCCCCAATCATCCGAGCCGCCGGCTCCCCACGAGGTCACCGCCGACGATGCAGTGGTCGTCGTCGCGGCGGTCGCCGTTGTCGCGGTCGCAGCGCTCGTTGTCGCGGTGGTGGTCGTTGTCGCGGCGGTGGTCGTAGCAGTCGTCGTTGTCGCGGTGGTGGTCGTCGTCGCAGCAGTCGTTGGGGCGGTCGTTGTTGTTGACGTGACGGCTGGCGCATTGCTCACTTGACTCGTGTTGACCGTGCTAACAACCGGCGTGGACGAGCCGGAGCCCGTGGGTGTCGCGGTCAACTGGCTCGTGGTGGAGACCGTCGTCTGCGTACTGCCCGTCGCGCCACTCGTTACCGGGCCGGTTGACTGGGCCGGCATGGGGATTAGCTTGGCCGAGTTGAGCACGTTGAGCTCTCCCAGCGTGATCCCGGTGACGGGATCCTGGATCGGCGTGGCCCCTTGTTGCAGCCAGGTTTTGATCTGGGCGATCGTGGGTAAGGTCCCGAACCGTGACTGGTAGATATCTTGCAGCAAAGTGACGGACCCGGTCACGAGCGCGGTGGCGAAACTCGTTCCCTGAACCACTGCGGTGCCCGAGTCACCGCTGGGGACCGTCAATCCCTCGCCAGGCGCCGCGATGGTCGTCGCGGAGAGGCCCCCGATGGCCGACCCTAATCGCTGGGCATTCGACAGCAAGTTTCCGGAAAGGTCGGTCGCCGTGACGCTGATCGTATCGCTCACGACCGCCGCGAACCCCATGCCCTGCTGACCGTTGAAGTTGTTGCCGGCCGCAGCGACGACCGGGATATTCATCGCGGCAAGCTGGCCGATCAGGTTAGTGATCTGCTCCCCTTCGCCGCCGTCAGTGGCGAACCAGTTCTGGGCGTAGTTGCCGCCGTCGGAAAGCGACATGTTGACCGCGGTGATATTGTACTGCTGGTGATTGTTGATCACCCACTGAAGCGCATTGGCGACGCTCGTCAGGCTTCCCGTGTTGGTGTTATCGGTGACGCGGAGCGCCACGATGTTGACGCCGGGCGCGACGCCGAGATCATTGGGATCGTCCGACCCGATCAAGCCGGCGGTGCCCGTGCCATGCTGAGAGCTGGTCGCCATCGGATTGGACGAGTTATCGGCGAAGTCGTAGCCGGCGATCACCTTGTAGCCGGGCCCGAAGCCGCCGCCCAAGGCCGGGTTATTGTAATCGACGCCGGTATCGATCACAGCGACCGTCATGCCGCTGCCATCGACATTGTACGTCAACCTTGTTTGGGCCGCGCCAATGACTGGGTCATACGCGGTCGGGGCCCCGGTCTCGATCGAGCCGGCGGGCCGTTCGGCCTCACGCGGATAGGTCGCGTGCGCAGCCCCGCTGTGAATCGTCGCCCGCGTGTGAGCGGCCACCTCGTGCGCGTGCCGAAGTTGGCGGTGAGCAACCAAAAGCGGAGTGGTCATGTGTTCGGTCAAGCTGGTTCCCACAGTGCTTGAGAGCAGGCACCGGTCGTCGAGGAACTCGAGCTGCGGCCGATGGCGCAAACGGGTCGTGCGACGGTTGCGTTTGCCGGTCCATCCCATTGGTCAGGTCTCCCCAGACGGCCGCCATGCCATTGGCTCAGGCCGCCCCGCGAATCGATGTGAACGCTCTCCTTCCGTGGCGAATCCTCGCCGACGACCGAAATCAATTCGGCCACGGGACGAAGACACGGCGACCTGACGCAGTCAAAGACCGAGCCCGGCCGATCAGAGCGCAAGCATAGGTTGTTTGAGAAGGACCACCTGACGGCCGGGGTGTGCTGTCCAGTGTTGACCGGACTTTGGCGAGTAATGACCCCTTGCCTCCGGGCGGAATTCCCGAGTGCGGCGAACCGGCCACCGCCAAGAGCGAGCGAGGCGGAACGCGGGTTCCTCCCCGGGGACGCGCTCGAGGGCGTCGATTCCGTTCAGACCTCCTGTGGCAGACCGGGCGAAGTCGTTTCGCCCGATCCATCGGGGAGGAGCTCGGTGCGGCTCCGCCCGCGCCGATGCGAATCCGGTCGCATCGGATGCTCCGATCGCACGAACGATCCGCCCTGGAGCGTGTCGTCACGATCGGAACGAGCAAGTCCGCGCTCCCACTTCGGCTTGTGCCTCATCTTGAGACGGCCTACATTAAGAGCCCAGCCTTACCCGCACTGATCGAGCGCGAGTCTCGATCGGTGACTCTTCTATCGGACCATGCCGCGGGAGATATTCTTGAGAAACCCGGAAACCGTCGCCGTGATACCGGCCCGCTTCGCTTCGACCCGACTCCCCGGCAAACCCCTTCTATCCGAAACCGGGCGACCGTTGATTCAGCACGTGGTCGAGGCCGCACGAGCGGCGAAATCGTTCCAACGCATCATCGTCGCGACCGACGACCAACGCATCGCGGAAGCCGTGAGCCGCTTCGGCGGCGAAGCCATGATGACCCGCGCCGACCACGCGACCGGAACCGACCGTGTCGCCGAGATAGCCGCGCGGCTCGAAACAACCGACGTGATCCTCAACCTGCAAGGCGACGAGCCCGAGATCAAGGGCGATACGCTCGACCAGGCGGTCGCCCTGCTCGCAAACGACGCCGACGCGCCCATGGCCACGCTCGCGACGCCCATCCGCGACGAGTCGGTCTATCGCGATCCTTCCTGTGTCAAGGTCGTCGTGAGCCATCGCAACCGCGCCCTCTACTTTTCCCGCAGCCCGATTCCTCATCACCGCGACGGCCTGCCCCAGCCGGCCAAAAGTGGCGGCACAGGCGCCAGCCTGCTCGGCTACCTTCACCTGGGACTCTACGCCTATCGCCGCGAGTTCTTGCTCAATCTCGGATCGCTTCCCCGTTCGTCGCTGGAAGCCGCGGAAAAGCTCGAACAGCTCCGCGTCCTCGAGGCCGGCTTTCCCATCGCAATCGGCATCGTCGACGAGCCAAGCATCGGCATCGACACGCCCGAAGACTACCGCCGCTTCGTCGAGCAATGGCGGGCGAAGCAGACCGGCTCGGCGTGATCGATTGCTTCGCCAGGCAGCTTTCCCTACGATGTTAGAGTTATCCGGATTGCGCCGCAATCGCCCGCCCCAAGCTGAGACATGATGTTACCGTCTGGCGGGGGCACGTTGCGAAAAGGACACCGATCATGGCGACGGATTTGAGGCTCAAGGACCCGCTGGCGTCGATCACTCAGGGGATTGTCGAAACGTATGAAGAGTGTGGCGCCACGCACCATCTTGGCCACTCCCCGCTCCCAAGCTACCGGGAAGTGGTCGATATCCTGGCCGATTTGCGGGAGCTTCTCTATCCCGGTTACGGCCGGCGGCAAAACCTTCATCTGGGTAACGTCGCCTATCACGTCGGCGATCTGGTCGACGGCATCTGCGACCGGTTGACGCAGCAGGTCGCGCGTGCCTTCCGCCATAATTGCGCAGCGGCCGATCACGAGACCGATTTCGAGGCCAAGGCCCAGCGCATCGTCCTCAGCTTCCTCGAGACGATTCCCGGTCTGCGGCTGATCCTGGCCGAGGACGTGCAGGCGGCGTATGTCGGCGACCCGGCTGCCAAGAGCCTGGATGAAATCGTCTTCTGCTACCCCGGCCTGGCCGCCGTGACGATCTATCGGATGGCTCACGAGCTATTCGGGCTCGGCGTTCCGTTGATCCCCCGGATGATGACCGAATACTTACATGCCAAGACGGGCATCGACATCCATCCCGGTGCAACGATCGGACGCCGCTTCTTCATCGACCACGGCACGGGCGTCGTGATCGGCGAGACCACCAGGATCGGTGACGACGTCAAGCTCTACCAGGGCGTCACCCTGGGCGCGCTCAGCTTTCCGCGCGATGAGCAGACCGGCCAGATCGTCCGCGACGCCAAGCGGCATCCGACCATCGACGATAGCGTCGTCGTCTACGCGAATGCCACGATCCTGGGCGGCGAGACCGTCATCGGCCACCACGCCGTCATCGGCTCCTCCGCCTGGATCACCCGCAGCATCGCCCCCTATACGACGGTGACGATCGAGAACCCCAGGCTCCGCTATCGCGAGGCCAACGACATCTCCGACGTCGATTACTTCAAGCGATTGAACTACCAGATCTGATGGCTCTGGTGATGGTCGCCTTTCTGTAGTCATCACGCTCCGCGTGATGGCTGCCTTTCTGTAGTCATCACGCTCCGCGTGATGGCGCCTTTCTGTAGTCATCACGCTCCGCGTGATGGTTCGACGTCACGCGGAGCGTGACGACTACGTGCGCGACAACGGTTGGGCTCATGGTAACCGAATCACGCCGCGTTGCGGTGGAGGGGCCAAGCTGAATTCAGCTCGGTGTGCCAGAAAGAATTCGAGCCCCAACAAGATCGGTACGGGGTCGCCCGGCCGATCCTTCTGAGCGAACTTGGCGAGCAACGACAGAGGCCCGCGCAAGCGCGGCGGCTGGTCGGTCGGCAACCAGATATCCACGCGACCCAAGTCGCAGCGCTGGCCTGCCCAGGTTGTTGTGATCCCCGTCAGAATTGGTCGGAGTCACTCTCGCCCGGCCTTCAGTTTCCTCACTTCCGCCTCAAGAAGCTTCAGTACCCGGTGCTTGGCGACGAAAACCGATGAGACCGGGGCATTCAGTCGCTCGGCGGCTTCGGCGCCTGAGAGGTTGTCGATCGACGTGAGCCGGAAGGCTTGCCAGGTGCTCGGCTTGACGCGCTTCTCGACCCGGCTCATCGCCAGCTCGAGCAATTCGCGCTCGAAGGCCTGCTGCATCTCCTTTTCCAGGTCGGCGAGAGCATCGGAAGAATCGACGATCGCGTCCAGACCGGCCGCGCCCTGGCCGTTCTTGGGTCGGCGGGCGAAGTCGAGCCAGGCGTGATGCGTGACCGTCTTGAGCCAGCCGCGGAAGCTGGCTTTCGGATCCGGCCGGTACGACTTCATGGCAGTCAGCAGTTTAAGTAGTACCTGCTGTGCCACGTCGTCGGCGTCGCAGGCTTGCGCCCCCACCGCACGCACCAAGCGCGGATCATCGGTTGATAGCGCTCGACAAAGTCGTCCCAGGCCCGCGGATCGGCCGGGTTCTGCTGAACCCGCATCATCAGCGTGAGCGAAGTGTCCTTGTCCGGGCTCTTCGACATGAGCGCGACTTTGCGTTCGGGCGCCGCGCAGGCCCGAACATCAAGGATCGCGGCCATGGCGATCGAAGCTTGAATGGGCCGCGGGTCAGCCGCACGGATGCTTGGTTATGTTATCACAATTCAGCGGAGGCGAACAGGACCATGGGCGCGGGATGGCGCTGGCAACGGCGGTTGATCAGTCGAAGACACCCCCCTGGCCCTGGGCTGATGAAAAGCGGGCGTAAATCTGACGTTCATCGGATTGCGCGTACTGGCGGATCTGTTGCGCTCTCCGGCAGGAACAGCCGCTCAAACCACGTGAGGAAGGCAGGAATTGCCCGAAGACGCAATGGCCCACTGGAAGCTCCACCGAAATCTTCGTTACCTTCGTTTGCTTCTGTTCCAAGACCTGACCTGCACCATGCGCCCGCTATTCGCCCCGCTGCAAACGCATCTTGAACAGAAGGCAACGAAGGCAACGAAGAGCAAATGGAGAGCTTGCTCCCCTTCCGTGTCCTTCCGTGCCTTCCGTGGTTCAAAAATCTTTTGAAACCAGAGAGAAAGAGGCTTCAACCACGGAACACACGGAACTACACGGAAGAATAGAAGACCGATTTGCCATCCATCTCCTTCCGTTGCGTCTGCGGTCATCTGATGATCTCTGACGGTCGAACCGCGCAACAAAACTGAAGTGAACGTGTAGCCTGGAAAACCGCAGCTTTTCAACACCCCACCCTGGCCCCCCCTCAAGGGGGGGCCAGGGGGGTGTCGTGGCCAGACCGTGCGCACCGGGGTGCGCATCGGGACGTGTCGTGGCCAGACCGCGCGCACCGGGGGTGCGCGTTGGGGGGTGACTTGGCCAGACCGGGCCCCGCGGGGTGCGTCGGGAGGTGACTTGGCCAAGCCGTGCGCCGGGGTGCGCGTCGGGGGGGTGACTTGGCCAAGCCGTGCGCCTCGATCGCGCGGCCGATCACTCCCAGCCCGCCATCGGAGTCCTGCCGAGGATCGTGCGCATCCGGTCTTTTCGATCGCGCCGGCACGTAGATGCCTCTCGTAACAGTGGCCGCCAGAGCCAGCGCGGCCATAAGATCGTATCGCTCCTCCCGGCCAGCCTCGGGACGGATTGTCGGTTGGCCAAAGTCCATGAATCTTTTGCTCATATCCTCTGAGATTCGGTGGGTTTCACCCACCCTACCGTTACCGAGGAAAATCGTACGGTGGGCGCAACCCACGATCCCTATGTTCATCACACTGATCGTTCGGCTGTTTGGCGCACCGCACATTCACCGTTTTGCTCCCACGCGAACGGCTCATGTTCCTCCAGCATCTCGATGGCCCGATCGATCACCTCCATTCTTGTTTGCTCTCGCCCAGACGTGCTCTGCCCTGTCCGCACGTCCTGCACCGGCTGGGCCGGCGGCTGGAGGTCGCTGTGTCCGCCTGTCGGACTGGCCGCGGGCGGCTCGGCGTTTCGCGGCGGCGACAGATCGGGGTGCTCTCGATTGAACCGTTCGATCGCCTCGTCGGTGCCCAGGAGAAAACGCATCCAGCCCGGCGGGTTCGGAACCTCGCCGCCCGGTGTCGCGGGCTCGCGCTGCGCCGGCGGCTCGGGGCCCGCGGCCGGCGTAGCGTAAACATCGCCTTGCCCAAACAGCGACTGGCCCAGCGAGATCGCGCCGCCGGAAGACAGCGAAATGGCCGCCTCGGTCTCGGCCAGACCGAGATCGACGTTGTTGGCGGACGACTCAACTGTCACGACCAGGAGCGTGCCGACGAGCGCCAGCGACGATTCCTGGAGCGGGACGAGCGAGGGCAGTGCAGAGGTAGTCGTCCCGACACCCAGGCTGAGCGCCACGAGCACTGCGGCTTCCTGGCCCTCGGTCGCGCCGTAGAATTCGACGTCGCCGCCAGCCAGGCCGACAAACACCAGCGCCGTCGGGCTGGGCAGGTCGGACAAGGTCGCGCTCGACGCCAGCGTCAGCCCGCCCGCGCTCCCCTCGAACAGGGCCAGAACGCCGTCGCCGCCGTTGCCCACGACCAGGTCTTCGAACCCCGAGCTCGAGCTGAAGCTGAATGCCGTGTCGGGCGCGATTCCACCCGACGCGATCGTCCGCGTGACCGAATCGTTGCTCAGGAAGTCAGAGATCAAGGTCAGGTCGTTCGAGCCCTGATTGACGGTTACCAGGTCGAGTGAGCCATTGAAGTTGGCAACGAAGGTCGGGCCAGGATCGCTGCCGACCGGAAAGGTCTGGGGGCTCGCGTCGTTGAAAAACGGACCGCCCCTGCCAGGCAAAAGTGCAACATCGTTCGACTGACTGTTGGTAACCAAAAGGTCGGGATAGGGATCGCCGGGGAGGTACTCCACCACGGTCGACACCGGCCCGTCGCCGCCGGCATTGAGCCGTACGTCATTCGTCGAAAACGAAATCTCGCCGCCCGGCTGAGATTGGTTGACAAGAATCGACACCTCGTTCGAGCCTTTATCAGCAACGACGAGGTTGGGCAGATTGCCGGACAGATTGGCCACCGTGATCCCGACCGGATCGGTACCCACGAAGTAGCCATGCCCCCCATTGATCCCCGGTCCGAACTGGCCGTTGCCCAGACCAGGATAAATCAACACGTTGTTGCTGTCGCTATTGGCGACGATCAGGTCGGGAATGCCGTTGCCGTTCAAGTCGGCCAGCGCCACGGCGCCGGGCTGCAAGAGGCCCGTCGACTGATTGGCCAGCACGGTCGAATTGCCGGCCCCGTAATCGACGACCACGCGATCGAGGCCCTGGTCGGCGTAGATAACGTCCTTGGAACCGTTGCCGGTGAGGTCGGCAACGGCCAGCTCGACGGCCTGGTCGGCTTCGTGGTAGGGCTCGAAGGTGCCGTCGCCGTTGCCTGCCAGGACCAGGACGTCGCCGTAGGCATCGCCGACCAAGAGGTCGAGCTTGCCGTTGCCGGTGAGATCGGCAACGGTCAGTCCGTCGGATTCCGGCGGCACCGCGTAGGTCGTCGTCGGCAGGAAGCCGCCGTTGCCATTGCTCAGGTAGATGCGCACGCCGGCGGAGGTAAGCACGGCCAGGTCGTCGAGGCCGTTTCCCGTGAAATCGGCCGCGCGGACGACCTGACCCGGGCTGGCGGTCGGGAGGGTGACGGGATTGGCGAAGCGGCCTTGTCCCAGGCCGGCGAGCACGTCGAGCGTGTTCGAGCCCGGGTTGACCGTTACCAGGTCGGTCGGGCCGCCGGGCGTGAGCGGCCCGGCGGCCACGCCCGCAGTCGCCTCCAGGCTGGTGACCTCGGGCGAACTGCCGGGATCGATCGCGGACAAACCGGTCCCGGCGCGGTAGGGGACGGGCGGGGCGACGCTGCCATTGCCGAGGTTGCGGAGGATGCTCACCTGGCCGGTCAGCTCGTCGGTGATCACCAGGTCGAGTGCGCCGCTCCCTGTGGTATCGACCGCCTGGACGTCGGAGACGCCCAAGCCGACGGAGATGGTGAGTGGTGCCGTGAAAGTCGGGGAAATGAACGGTGTGACGGGGCCGACCATCCGGCTGCCAAAGTAGACTGAAAGCGTCGCGTCGCCGGCATTGCGGACGACCAGGTTGGTCAAGCCATCGCCGTTCAAGTCGGCCGCGACAATCTGCGCCGGGAACTGACCGGTGGGGAGCGATCCGCTCAGTCGCACGAAGTTGCCGTCGCGGTAGGCGTAAAAGATAATCGCGTTCTTTTGGGTATCGACACTGGCGAGGACCGGGCCTTGATCGGTATTCGGCAGCCAGGCGATGTCGCGCGACGCATAAGGATTCGTGCCGTCTGGCAGCGGCGGGTTGATGATGACCGGGGGCTCGAAGGTTCCGGGCTGGCCGGGCACGCCTTGACGATAGAGGATCTCGCCCGACCCGTTGATGACGAAGACGTCATCCGTGCCGTCTCCATTGACATCGGCGACCAGCGGATTTGCCCGGGGCGTAATCGCGAGCTGGCTGGCACTTGTGAACGTGCCATCGCCGTTGCTGAGCAGAATCGTGACCGAGCTGGCGCTGAACAAGGCGAGGTTGACCTTGCCATTTCCCGCGAAATCCCCGGCGAAAAGGCTGAACGCGCCGTTCGCCGGGTAGTTAAGTACCGACTGAGCAGTCCCGGCGCTGTTGCCGAGCAGCACGGAGATCTGGTTGGTGTTTTGGTTGACGAAGGCCACATCGCCGATGCCGTCGCCGTTGAAATCGCCAGCGATGAGCGAAAGGGAGTACAACACTCCGAAAAAAAAAGACGCCGGCAATTTCAAGAGCGTGCGCGAAGCTTGGAACGTGCCGTCGCCATTTCCCGTGAGGATGGAAACCGTATCCCCGAAGAAAAACGTCCCGAGAGGTCCAAGAGTTCCGTTTGTAGTAACCGCAGCGGCTACCAGGAGATCAAGCTTGCCGTCCCCGGTGAAGTCTTCCGCCACGATCGACGAGATAGTCGCTATACTTGCGCTGGACACGACGTCATAATTCACCGGGGGCTGAAAGGTTCCGTCGCCGTTGCCCGCCATGACGGATACGGTATTGCTCTGGCCGTCGATCGGCTGGCCGGGTACGGGATTGCCGTCGATACTGAACGCGAGGTCGAGCTTGCCGTTGCCGGCGAAATCGCCCGCCAAGAGGTTTCCGGGATTGGCTCCGACCGGATAATTGGCCGTTTCTCGAAACGTGCCGTCGCCTTTACCCATCAGGATCGCCAGTTCGCCGCCCTGGCCAGACCCCGGGGTTCCGATGGCAGCCAGATCGAGGATGCCATTGTTCGAGAAATCGCCGGCCACGATGTCAGTCGGAGCAAACCCGAGCGAATAGGTCGTCGCGGGCTGGAACGTGCCGTCGCCATTCCCCAGCAGGACGAAGACCCCATCGGGAGCAGCGGCGGCCAGATCGATTCGCCCGTCGCCGTTGAAATCACCGGCAACCATCAGTTCACCGGCGGCCGTAGGTGCTCCCAGCGCGAACTGCGACGCTAATTGGAAGCCGCCGCCGCCGTTGCCCAGCGAGATGGAAACCTCGTCCGTGGCGTAGTTATAGGTCGCCAGATCGAGATTGCCGTCACCGTTGAAATCTGCGGTGATCAGTGGCGCGGTTCCGCCGTCGATCAAGGTCCCTCCACCCTGCTCGAATGTGCCGTCGCCGTTGCCCAGCAGGACCTCAAAACTGTCTGTCACGACGTTTGGCGGGGCGACCCCGAAGCCGTTAGTAGTATCGTCGGCGACGGCCACGTTGACGCGTCCATCCCGGTTGAAATCGCCGGCCACGATCGAAAGAAAGAGACTTTGCCCGAAATTAGGGAGGTTCAGTGGGGTCTCGATCGGCGGCTGAAACGTCCCGTCCCCATTGCCCGGGAGAATGAGCAGCTCATTGAAAAGGTCGGAGGCAACGGCCAGGTCGAGCTTGCCGTTGCCGGTGAAGTCGCCAGCCACGATCGATCCTGGCTCGGTCGCCCCACCGCCCGATGCGTACACGGTCGCGGTCTGGAATGTCCCGTCGCCGTTACCCAGGAGCACGTACACGCCGCCCGGATCATCGCCCTGACCATAGACTTCGTCGCCAGGATCGGCGACGGCCAGGTCGAGCGTGCCGTTGCCGGTGAAGTCGCCAGCTACCAAAGACGCCGGGCCCCCACCCGCCCCGTAAGTCACCGCGGGTTGGAACGTGCCATTGCCGTTGCCCAGTAGCACGCTCACACCGCCGGGATTGTTCGCGGAACCATTCTGGTCGCCGTCATCGGCAACGGCCAGGTCGAGCTTGCCATCTCCGTTGAAATCTCCAGCGATCACCGACACCGGGGAGTTTCCCGCCAAATCAAACGTCGGAGGTCGGAATGTCCCGTCGCCGTTGCCGAGGAGGATGCTCACGCCGCCGGGGCCCGGCCCATATACGTCCGTGTCGTCGAGGTCGGCCACGGCGAGGTCGAGCTTGCCATTCCCCGTGAAATCACCCGCCACCAGCGATTGCGGAAAGAATCCCGCCTCGAACGACATCGGAGGCTGGAACGTGCCATTGCCGTTGCCCAGGAGGATCACGACGGATTCTGTCGCCCTGTCCGTCAAGGCCAGGTCGAGCTTACCATTGCCCGTGAAGTCGTCGGCGATGATATCGGTGTAGTTATCGAGAAGCGCGTAGTCGCTCACCAGGTCCGGCAACCCGAGGCTAATCGGCGGGTACTGGAAGGCACCGTCTCCAAGTCCCAGATAGAGGCCAGTTGGTGTCGCGATATCGAGGATGCCGTTGCCGGTGAAGTCGCCGGTGACTATTGGTATCGTTTGGTCAACCGGGTATCCCCCCCCACCTTGAGTTGGCAGACCCGTCACCGGGATGGGCTGCGTTGGACTGGACGCGGGGGTGAGCGAGATGCTCAGCGAGGCGTTTCCCACCCCGGACGTGCCGGAATTCACCACGGAGTAAGTTCCCGCGGCGAGGTATTCAAGAAGCGCACTCTCGCGATTCGCGGTCGAGAGGGCGTCGCTTCGGACCAACGCTTGTCCTTGCGAGTCGAGCAAGGTCAGCCCGGTCGTGAGGCCATTGCTGTCTTCCGTGGCGAGCAGTTGCTCGCTGGTGGGCGCGTCGATCGCGACCTGGCTGAGCGATATTCCGCGAACGGTCAGACTGCCAGTGGCGATGGTAACGACGGTCGATTCGCCGCCCAGCGCGATAAGCGGTGCGCCGGCAAATTCCGGCTGCGAGGAACCGTCAATCGACACGGAAGCCGCGATCGCCGGCAGGGGACTGGCGAGCTCAATCGTCTTAACGCCGGAGCCGGGGATGGCGAAATCGAACGTCACGGTCTGGCCAGCGACGGTGTTGGCGTCCAGGATCGCCTGGCGCAGCGATCCGGGGCCGCTGTCGGCCGTCGTATCGACCAGCCTGAGGCCGTCCGAGATGACGAATTGCGTCGCGAGTGAAGGCGTGCCGACGGATGCCGCGCCGACGGAAACGGTGGCCAGAACCTGAGGACCCGCGGGCGGCGTGTAGATCAGGCCCTCGAGTGCCTCGTTCAGGGCCGAAAGCCCGCCGGAGTACGAGAGCGACGCGGTCCCATCGCCCGAGCCGGTCAGGCCGGCGATTGCTGGCAGGCTCAGCGATCCATTCGAGACCGAGAGCGTCAGGCTCCAGGCCGGCTCGAGCGGACCGGCATCGGGGTCCCGGATCCCGATTGCGTCCGCCGGATTGGTCGTTATCGCGTTAGACTGATTGGCGACAACGAGAACAGACGACGAAGGTGCCTGAAGAGCAGTCTGCCGGAGCGCTGAGACTTCGGAAGTATTTCCCTGGGGATCGGTGGCCGTGGCGGTGACGATGGGTAGGCCGGCCGGCGGCGTGTAGGGAACGTTGAAGACGGCATCGCCCTGGCTGTTGGTGGTCACCTCCAGCGAGCCCAGGAAGTCTTCCGCCTCGCCCGAACCGCCGGGACCGTACTTCGCGCTGGCGAAGAGATCGATCTCGTAAGACGCATCGGGCACGCCGTACCCGAGGCAGCCCTCGAGCTGACCGCTGGCCGTGGTGACAATGATGGGAAAGTTCTGCAGCATGTTGGCGCCAAGGCGCGGCGTGGTGCTATTCTCGGTGACCCCATCATCGTCGAGATCGATGGCCTGGCCCATGTTGCCGAAGATCCGATTGGCGGTGATTTGATTGCCAACCACAGAGTCATTGCCGATCCCGCCGTTATCAGTGACAATAACCCCCGCTGCGTCGTTGTCGGTGATCAGGTTGCCCGCGATTGCCGTAGCGCCGCCAATCGTGTTGTCGGTGGCACCCAGACCGGGGCTGTTATCGATCTCCACACCCCCCTGTCCATTTCCCAAGGCTTTCGTCCCAGTCGCGTCGGTGCCGATGATGTTTCCCTCGACCAGGGTATCGGAAGCGCTCGAGAGCTGGATGCCGTAGCCATTGCTGTACGTCGAATTGCCATTGGCCGAGATGATGTCGGCCTCGCCGGCGCCCGTGCCGCCGATCGTGTTGCCCGAGCTCGATTGGATAAGCACGCCGTCCTCGGCGTTGCCCAATGCGACCGCTCCCGTGACGTCGGTCCCAATCTTGTCGCCGGCGATCACATTGTCATTTGAGCCCAAGTTTGAGTTATACAGGGACGTGAAAAAGATTTGGATTCCGTACGCATCATTCCCCGATATCAGGTTTCCTTCGTCAGCCACAGCCGCGCCGCCATTCGGGTTGACGCCGATCCAATTGCCAGATGCGCCCGCCTCGATGGAAACACCGGCGTTCGCTAGATAATTATTGGAGCCGGAGTTGCCCAACGCGACAGTCCCTGTCAGGTCGGTCCCGATGAAATCACCCGCGACGACATTGCCATCCGTGCCTTGGCCACTGATCAAAACGCCGCTGTCGCCATTGCCGCTGATCACGTTCCGCTGAGCAACGTCGTCCACGCCGTCGCCGTTGGTGCCGATCAGGTTGTTGGTCGCGCCCGCGTCGATTTCGACGCCGTATTGGTTGCCCTCGGCCATCGTGCCGGTGGGATCGGTTCCCAGGAAGTTGGCGTAAATCCAATCGCCGGTCGCGCCTACGCCGGTAAGGTGAATGCCCGCGCCCTGGCTGAAGCGATCGACGTCGAGTCCGCACACGGTCACGCCGGCCGCGCTGATCGTCAGGCCGTCGCCACCCCCCGCGTGGCTACCATTCAGCTCGATCAGCGGTGTTCCGGCGTAATCCGGTTGCGAGGTGCCGTCGATCAGCACCGGGCTGGTGATCGTGGGAAGCGGAGAAAGCGGAGCGATCTTCTGGACGCCGCCGCCGGCGATCGCGAAGTCGATGACGTCCGACTTACCGGTGGCGGCATTGGAATCGAGGATCGCCTGGCGCAGCGAGCCGGGGCCGCTGTCGGCGGTGGTGTTGACGAGGAAGGTCGACAGCAGGGTGCGATCTTCCACCACCTCGAAGCGGGGTCGGAAACGGGGGCTGGCGGCGATCGCAACGGGGCGATGACGACGTTGACGATCGCGGCGAAGAAGGCCAGCACGTTTGAGGGAGAGAGGAATTGTGGTCATGGCGGACGCTCCGGGGCGTTGTCGGGTTCCTCGCTTAAGAAGTCTTGGCCAGGTCCAGCGACCGTAATCGCCGGCGCAGGATGGCCATCGCTGGGTCTTCTTGCAGGTCGCGGAGGGACGGGGCGCGGTCGCCGGCCGGAAGCCGCTTGAGCCATTCGCGCAGCAAGCTCATCGCCCGATCCTGGTAGCGAGTGAACAGGCTCACGGCCTCCTGTCCTTCTTTCCTTGCAAGGGCGCCGGCGGAGTAGGCCGCCTGGGCGTAGATCCGAGCCGCGCTGTAGAGCCGTATCGTGGTGGGCTCGCCAACGCCCAGCGCTTTGGCCGCGTCGGCCACGGCCTCGCGGTGCTGGCCCAGCGCCGCCAGGGCCAAGCCCCGGCCGACGTAGGCATCCGCACTCCTCGAATCAAGCCGCACCGCCTCCTGGAAATCGCGCAGCGCTGAACGCGGAGCATCGGTGACCAGGTAAAGCACGCCCCGCCGTGCCCAGATCTCCGCGCTTTTAGGTTGCTGTGGCTGAGCGCCCCGCATCTCCCCGCTCTTGGGTTGCAGGCCGATCGCCAGGGTGTAATCCTCGATCGCACCCAGGTAGTCCTTGATTTTCTCGCGGGCCAGCCCGCGGAGCTCGTAAAGCTCGGCCGACGGCTTGCCCCGGCCCATGAGAGCGTCGCAGGACCGGATGGCGTCGGCGTAGCGATTCAGCTTCCGCAGGACCTCGATGCGGACCAGATGGGCCTCGAGATGATCGCCGTTGATCCGGAGCGCCGTGTCGCACGCCGCCAGCGCTTCCTCATGGCGCGTTTCCGTGAGCAGTAGCCGCGCCCGCCGCGCCTGGTCGAGCGCGACGACAGCGCTTCCCGGAGGTTCGAGCCGGATCGCCCGCTCCAGATCGGTGAGGGCACGTGCGCGATGGGGCGGGCCTTGGTCTTTCCGCTCCAGGTTCACGGAGGCTCGGGCGCGGTAGAGGGGCGCCCAATCCGGATGCAGGCCGATGGCCCGGGTGAACTGGTCGATCGCCAGGTCGGGCTTGTTCTGCCGCACGTACACCTGGGCGAGGTTTTCGAACGCCGGTGACCGCCGGCCGTCGAGCTTGATCGCCTCCTGGAGGTCGACCACAGCCTTGTCCCACTCGCGGCGTTCGAGCCAGACCATGCCGCGGTTGACCAATAGTGTGTAGAGCAGGTCCTTGCTCGGCGCGGCGTCCAGAAGCTTGAGCGCGCTGGCGTAGTCGGCTTCGGCCGCCTGGAGCTGAAGCTCGACCTCGGAGCGTAGCGTGTTGGCCTTGGTCTGCATGCTCTCCGCGGCGGCACGGGCCAGGGTCGCGATCTGGTAAGAGGCAAACCCCCGCAGCTCGTAGAGCCAGGGAAGGCCGGACTCGATCTGCAGGCAGGCATTGAGGTCGGTCTTGGCCTGGAAGACGTGGCCGAGCTGCATCCTGCAGACGGCCGAGAGGCAGTGAGCCCAGAAGTGACCAGGCTGGCGCAGAGCGCAGCGTCGAGATGCGGCAGCGCCGCAAACCATTCGCGTCGCTTGTACAGCGCCTTGCCGAGCAGGTAATGGTCGAGCGCCGAGTCCAGAACGAGCGATTTCGCCCGATCGCGCTCGCTCTGCGCCCGGCCAGTGTCTCCCTGGCGGTCAAGGCAAGCGGCCCGGCGTAGATGGTAAGCGCGGGTAGGCGGTCCGAGGCGCCCCGCCTGGTCGAGGAGCTCGAGGCCCCGCTCCGGTGACGGTTCGGCATCCGCCAGGATCAGGAGCATCTCGACGCAGCCCTCCTTGATCTCGTCGTGCTCGCGCGGCGCGAGGCTCTCCGGCAGGGGCCCAAATTCACGAGCCTCGCCATCGCCCTCAGGGGCAAAGACCGCAAGCACGGCCCGCGCCGAGGATTTCACGGTTTCCTGTTCGTAGGGGAGCCCCAGGCCGGGGAAGTGGGTCTCGTGGAACAGGGCGTCCTGGCGGCGCTGGCGGAAGGTCCCGAGCCGCTCTTGGTCGTGGCTCTTCGTCTTCTGCGCGGCTCCTCCCTGCTGAGCCTGCGCCACCAGAGTGCCGGCCCGCGTGGCGAGGTCGGTAAGCTCGCGCTCGCCGCGGATGTCGGTCCGGATCGAGATCAGGACCTTTTCGGCTTCGTCCCAGCGCTCGTGCGCCACGAGGTCCTGGGCTCTGAAGAGGGACATGGTGATCGTCGATCTCAAATTGGCTAGGCGCTGGTGTTCCCGCGAGCTGTGCTCCAACCAAGCAAGCGTCGATCCCACGGTCGCGACGAATGCGAATGCCAGCAAGGCCGCGGCCACGGGGTGGCGTCGCGCCAGCTTGACGCCGCGCTCCCAGAACGGCGTCGGCCGGGCCTTGATCGGGTGGCCGGCGAGAAAACTCTCAAGGTCCTCGACCAGAGCCTGGGCCGAGCCATAGCGCCGGGACGGCTCCTTGTTGAGGCAGTGCAGGCAGATGGTCTCGAGGTCGCGGGCGACCCTGGGTACCAGCCGCGAAGGAGGCACGACCTCGTCGTCAGTGACCTGACGCAGCGTCTCCATCGGCGTTTCCCCCTTGAATGGAGGACGGCCGGTCAGCATTTCGTAGAGGATCGCGCCCAGCGCATAGACGTCGGCGGCCGGCCGGACATCCTTGGTATGTCCGCGCGCCTGTTCGGGGGCCATGTAGCTGGGCGAGCCCATGATCTGGCCCAACTCGGTCTGACGGCTGTCCGATTCGAGCCGCTTGGCCAGGCCGAAATCGGTGATCTTGGGGATGCCATCCTCGGCGAACAGAATGTTGGAGGGCTTCAAATCGCGGTGGATGATTCCGGCGTCGTGGGCGAACTGGACGGCCCTGGCGAGCGTGATCAAGAGCTCGGCGGCCGGGCGGCCGGGCTGGGGCGTACTTGCGAGCCGGTGATCGAGCGAGCCCCCCTCGAGCAGCTCGAGGGAAACGAAGGGTGCGCCGGCGGTTTCGCCGATCTCGAAGATCTGAACGATGTTGGGATGACGCAGCCGGGCGACCGCCTCGGCCTCGATGAGGAACCGGGCCTTTCTTTCGGGGCCACCGGGCCGGTCCCGGCGGATCATCTTCACGGCAACCAGGCGATTCAGTCCGAGTTGCCGCGCCTTGTAGACGACGCCCATGCCTCCCTCGCCGAGCACGTCAAGGAGCTCGTAGCCGGCGATCGGAGGTAGGTCCGAGCGGAGATCGCTCTCGGTCCGGTCCGTGTCGGCACGAGGTCCGGTTGGCGGGATATAAGGCACCGTGCGATCGGGATCGAGGGGCGAGTCGCCGTCAACCTGGGACGAGGGTTCGCCCTCGTGGTCGGGAACTTGCAACCCATTCGAACCGTAGCCGATGCCCTCGGCCTCATCGGTCGAGTGTTGATCGTGGACACGATGACCCGCCAAGCCTCGGAATGACTCGGTGCTCAGCCCGATCAGGTCGAAGGCACGGCGCTGAGTCAGCGCTTCGAGCATGGTCTGGCACGCCAGGCACATGTCCACGTGGGTTCCGATTTCTTCCTGCCTGCGCGGCTCGAGCCGCTCGTCCAGAAACACGCCAAGCTCATCGGGGGTTGGACACGCGCCGTGGTACATGGATGCAATCCCAGAGGCATCAGAGGGGTAAGTCACGAATGCGGGGCCGACGTGCTCGCTCGACAAATTGAACGGACGGAGTTGCGCGATCTTACACAGTTTCTGCGAATTCTCTACAGAATTCCACTTATGCCACGGCGGAGATTACCGATTGCGCCTCGACGAAGGGGGTAGATTTGTTGCGTCCCGGGACACCGAGGACGCCGTAAGGACGCCGGGTGCAAGCCGCGAATGCGGCGGCAGAATGTTAGCCTGGCGGCGTAAGCCCCAGGTCATCGGGGACGGCCATAGACCACCGGGTTCAAGCCGCGAACGCGGCGGCAGAATGTTAGCCTGGCGGCGTAAGCCCCAGGTCTCGGGGACGGCAGTAGACCACCGGGTTCAAGCCGCGAACGCGGCGGCAGAATGTTAGCCTGGCGGCGTAAGCCCCAGGTCATCGGGGACGGCCATAGACCACCGGGTTCAAGCCGCGAACGCGGCGGCAGAATGTTAGCCTGGCGGCGTAAGCCCCAGGTCATCGGTGCGGACAACGGAGGTCTCTCCGATCATTCGAGATGAAGCCCCGGATGGGGCGACATGCTGGCGAAAGCGCGGACAGCGGCTCAGCGCCTCCGGAGTTACCGCTCCAACGCACGATCATGTCGCCCCCGTGCGGGGGCTTCGGACAATACCATGCCGAGGAAAGAGGATCGGTGGTGCGGTTCGGCACGGTCCTGAGCCTTACGCCACCAGGCTTCTGCCTGTCGCCCCCTTCCGGGGGCTTTCGATCTCCCAGACTTCCTGTCGCCCCCTTCCGGGGGCTTTCGATCTCCCAGGGCCGAACCACGCAACACCTGGGGCTGACGCCGCCAGGCTACGTCGTGCCGCCCCCATCCGGGGGCTGTCACGAGCCCCGCTTACATCCGCGACGACGACCCCGGCTGCGCCGCGATCGCGGAAGTCAGGCCGCCCTGTACAGCTTCGTCTGGCGGCGACACCCGGTCGAGCAGCACGGCCACCGTCATATCTCCCAGTACATTCGACGTCGTCCGGCAGCGGTCGAGCAGCCAGTCTACGGTGAGCAGGATCGGGATCTTGTCGGACGGCAGTCGCACTGCGGCGAAGATCAGGGGCATGGTCACGAAGCTGCCCGACGGAATACCGCCCGCTCCGACGCTGGCGATCAGGGTCGTGAGCATGATGACCACCTGGTCGCTCAAGCTCAATTGGTAGTTGAGCGCCTGGGCGATGAAAAGGGCCGCCGTGGCTTGATAGAGTGCCGTGCCGTCGTTGTTGAAGTTGGTGCCGATGCAGGCCGTCAACTGGCTGGAACGCCTCGAAATTCCCAGGCGCTCGAGCGATCGCAGCGTGATCGGAATGGTCGCGGCCGTGCTGGCCGTGCTGAAAGTGCTCGCCATCACGTCGAGCGCCCTGTAAGAAACCGCCAGGGCGTCATCCGGGCCACCAGGGCCATCTGGATTAGATACCACGCCACCTGCGCGGTGAGCCCGAGCACAACCACGGCGATCAGCCAGATGAGCGACGCGAAAACGCGCATCCCTTCCTTCTGCCCCACGCTCGAAGCCACGATGCCGAAGACCGCCAGCGGCACCAGGGCGACCACCCAGAGCAAGACCTTCATCAAGAGCTCGAAGCCGATCGTCAGCAAGTCAACCACGACCTTGAACGTCGTTTCCCCGCGGGCCCTCTGGCTGTCGCGGATCTTCACCAGGCCGATTCCCAGCGCCAGAGTCAGAACGACCAGTTGGGCGAGATGATTCTGGGTGAAGGGTTCGCCGACGCTTCGAGGCACGAGGTCCAGGAGGAGCTCCGTGATCGATTTCTTGGCGGGGGGCATCGACGTGGTGCCGGGCTCGTACAACGCAGCACCCACGCCGGGCCGGATCAGATTGGTCAACGAGAGGCCGATGACCATCGCGACCAGCGTATTGATCAAATAGAACGCCATCATGAGCCCGCCCTGGCGCCCGCGGATGTCATTGGTCACGATCGCACTTAATATGGCCAGCACGACCAGGGGAGCGGCCAGGGCGGTCAAGGCGCGGAGGATCAGCTTGGGCAAGAACTCGAGACCGACCGCGCCATCTCCCCAGAGAACTCCCACGGGAATCGCCGCCACCACCGCCGCGATCACCCACACGTAGAGGGGCACTCCCCCCGGCCGGCTCTCCGGTTCTTCCTGGACCACGGGTGCGGAATCCGTCTGGCCGGCGCTGGACGGCGTTTCGGTGGGGGTCATCGCGAGCTCCGGTCGGTTACAGGGCACCACTTGCCGGTTCGGGGGCAATCCGCTGAAATGGGGAATTATCACCATTCGCAGCCCAAATTGCGAGTGTGTCGCGTTTCCCTGGTACGGCCTGCGCGTTTGACCACTGAGCCATTGAAGTGATTACGCATATGATCAGTCAGGCCGACGCGCTTGAGGCGGCGGACGGAACGAGAAACGCGATCTCGTGCCGCGTGCTGGCGTACGAGGTTACCGACGGGCCCGGGAACATGGCGCTCGACGAGGCGCTGCTCGATTGGGTCGCCGGAGGTGAAAACTCGGCCTTCCTGCGAACTTACGGCTGGACGGTCCCGACACTGAGCCTTGGGTATTTCCAGAATCTCGCAGAGGCGCAAGCCGAAACCCGCTGGGCATCGGTTCCGATCGTGCGGCGGCCGACCGGGGGCGGCGATCTGGCACGAGCACGAGCTGACCTACGCCCTGGTCGTACCAGCCGAACACCCCATGGCTCGTTCGCGAACCGACTTATATCGCATCGTCCACGCGGTCTTTGCCGAGTTTTTGAGGAATCTGGGCGCAGGTAGCGATGGCGGCGCCGGCGCCGGAAACTCGACTGTAGGGATTGGTCCCAAACAAACCGAACACAAACGACCACTCCTCTGCTTTACGGACCGTAACCCACACGATATTGTAATCGGTGGTTTCAAAGTTGTCGGGAGCGCGCAACGCCGGCGGGCCGGGGCCGTGTTGCAGCATGGATCGCTGCTTCTGGATCGATCGGACCGCATGCCGGAGTTGCGCGGCGTCCGCAACGTGGCGGACATACCACTGGGACCGCGTGAATGGGCCGATCATTTAGTCGAGCGAATTCCGATTGCCCTGGGATTACGTGCGATCGCCGTGCCGGTTCCGGATTCGGTGCGCGATCGAGCCCGGCAACTTGCCGAGACGAAATACCGAGACCCGGCGCGGAGGGCGCTCCGCCCTTGAGACCACAGCGGCGGCATCCATCCCTGGCCGACGCTCGACGGCGGCTGGCCGGGCATCTCTTCAGAAAGGAGGATGGCTCGCGGGGCTGCAACAATGATTGGTGCAGTGCCGTTGGTCCGTCGGGGCCCAGCGGTCCAGGCGTCGTGGCGAGTCGCCGAAACCAAGATGTCGGCAAGGTCTTGGAACTCCGAAAGATTAAGTTACAATGGAGCCGAGCGGCCAGTGTGAACGATCAGGCACACGCCGCTTTGCTTCACTCACGTCATCGCTTTGGTTCTGGTTTCTCTATCGTCTTGTCGGGTACATTTCGCGGCGAGTTCGACACCGAGATCGTGTCGGCGTCGCTTCTCATCGCTCTAGACCACAATGGTCGGGACATGTCTCATGAAGGTCCAACTGGTGGTGGTTCGAGGCAAGCCTGAGGGGAAAGTGATTCCCCTGGCCGGGCCAAGTTTCAAGATCGGCCGGGGCGAGACCTGTCATCTCCGTCCGTCCAGTGAACTGGTCAGTCGGGAACACACCGAGTTCACCATAACCGGCGATGTTATCCAGATTCGCGACATGGGAAGTCGCAACGGCACTTTGGTCAATGGCAAGGCTTTGACTTCCGAGTCCGTCCAGCTCAAGGATCGCGACCTCGTTCAGGTCGGGCCGTTGACCTTTGCCGTCTCGATCCAGGGAGTTGCCGCTGGGCCCGCCAAAGCCGCGGCTCCGTTGGTCGCCAGCGCCAAGGGTTCTCCCGACGATATCTCCACGGACGACATCGATTCGTGGTTGATCGGAGACAGCAGCGCCGGCGCCGAGCAGCCGACCGCCGTTTATGGTGGCGATACGATCACGATCTCGGCCTTCAAGGATTCGACTTCAGCACCCAGAGTGGCCGAAGTCGCACCCAAAGAGGCAACCCCAGCACCCAAGCCGGCCGTTTCGGCCTCGGACGACGAATACGAGCGGCTTCCCGAGAATGAAGTTGAAGCCGAAGAGGGCTTCGTCGATGAGGAGGAGACCGAAGCCGACTCCGAGGACGGATCGCAGGTGGTCGAGGAAGAGGCCGAAGAATTCATAGATGAATCCAATCCCTTTTATGCCGCCAAGAAAGCGCAGCAGCTTCAGGCCAAAACGGGGGGCGGACCGCTCAAGCCATCCTTCAAGGACACGAGCGACGCGGCCAGCGATATCCTCCGCCGGCTGATGGAGCGGCGGCGGGCGAACCGCGAATGAGCCCCAGTGAGACCGCTCGAAGTCCCAAAGAACTGACCGATTTGCCACCCAGCGACGACGCCACGGATCGACCCGAAGGGCCAGGGCGGGCCCTGTCGCCGATTAGCCCGGCCCAGGAGGGGTTGGCCCGGCTGATTGACCGGATGGAAGCACAGGTCGTCGGTCAGCGGCGGTTGCTCGAGCGATTGGTCATTGCTCTCCTGGCAGGCGGGCATGTTCTGATCGAGGGTGTGCCCGGCCTGGCCAAGACGCGGGCCGTCCGGGCGCTGGCACAGGCGCTCGACTTGCCCTTTCGCCGGATCCAGTTCACGCCCGACTTGCTGCCGGCCGATCTGACCGGAACCCAGATCTACCGCCCCGCGACGGGGACCTTTGACGTCCGGCCCGGTCCCATCGTCACGAGCGTCCTCCTGGCCGACGAGATCAACCGCGCGCCGGCCAAGGTCCAGAGCGCCCTCTTGGAGGCAATGCAAGAGGGACAGATCACGGTCGGGGATGAGACGATCGTCCTGCCCGCGACCTTCTGGGTGCTGGCCACGCAGAACCCGATCGAGCATGAGGGCACCTATCCCCTTCCCGAGGCCCAGCTTGACCGATTCCTGATGAAGCTGGTCGTCGATTATCCGGACCGGACCTCCGAGTTGACGATGCTCGACCTGCCGGGCGTCTCGGACGCCCCACGGCCCGACTCCGATGCACGGACCAGCGACGAGCCGCCCCTCTTCGGTCCGGACGACGTGATCGAGTTCCGGGCTCAAGCCGCGGGGGTCCTGATCGCGCCGGCGATCAAGGAGTATCTGGTCGACCTGGTAAGGGCGACCCGCGACCCGACCGCCTATGGATTAGGCCTGGCGCCCTTGATCGAGCTGGGAGCCAGTCCGCGGGCGACGATCGCGCTCATGCGCTCGGCGCAGCCACGCCCTTTTGGCCGGCCGCGACTTCGTGACGCCCCACGACGTCAAGAGCCTGGCCCTCGACATCATGCGCCACCGGATCCTGGTCAGCTTCGAGGCCGACGCCGAGGGGCTGACACCCGACGATATCCTCAAGCGCATCCTCGATCACATTCCGGTGCCCTGACGAGAAGTTCGCGTATCATTCGCCCGTTCCGGCCGACACCGCGAAGCGACTATCAAAATGAAGTACCCTTTGGCGAGATCTGGACCGCTGCCATGCCGAGGACGTGAGGTGGACCGGATTCGAGCGCCTCGTGCGGCGCGACGCGGCATTTCGGGATGTGAGGATCCACCTGACGGACAGGAAGCACATCTACTGGGCGAGCGGGACGGTCGCCTCGGAGGCGGACCTCAATCGTGTCAGGTCGCTGGCGTCTCGTTGCGGGATAGAGGGGCGGCTCGACGGGCCTTTCGCGCACAGCGCCAGCCTGACGGTCGGAGCCCCGGATCAAGCCGGACGGGATCGTCATGTCGGACGTAAAGCCGAAGCCGATTTGGGAGCGGACGAGGATGCCGACATCTTGAGGAGATGGTCATGCGGACGTGTATCATCGCGGCGGTGGTCGTTTTGGGGCTGGGCTTCGTGGGGATCACGCTGGCGCAGCAGCCTGCCGCGCAGCCAAAGCCGCAGGCTGCCGACAAGGCGGCGCTCCGTGCCCAAGTGGTGAAACTCCGTGTCGAAATCGAACTCCTGCAACTCGACCACGATGCCGATCGCGACAACCTCTTGAACTGGTTGAAAGGCGAGCGGATTGGGCCGGGAGGAATGGCGGGGCTGGCGCTCGAGACGATGCTCGGGATGATGGGTAATGCCGAAGCCACCAAGACCATGAAAGAGGGCGAGAAGCTGATCGCGAAGGCCAAGGAAAAAGGCGAGGATGAGGAGGCCCTCACCCGGCGGGTGCTGACGGAAGCCGTCAAGAAGCAGATCGACCCCATGAAGAAGAAGTACGCCAAACAGGCGGCGGAACTGGCCGAGAAACGGCTGCAACTGGATGCGGTCGAGAAAGAGTACCTCAAGGCCGAGTGAAGCGCCATTCGAAGACGGGGACGGAAACAGGGTCGCGATTAGTTTCCCTCCCTCGGCACCAAGGCGATCGGCTCCATGTCCTGATGGCCGAGCAGCCGGCCCTCGGGGAGGTCGCGCAGTCGCATCCAGAATGACCAGGCATTTGCAACGCCCGATCTGGATCGAGTGGTCAACCAGCCAGACCCAGTCATTGGCGATGGTCTTCGGGCGGAGCAAGGCCGCCAGCCCGATCCGCAGCAGCCAAAGCCGGCCAGTTGACCGAGAGTTCCGGTTGTTTAGGCCGTCGCCCAATTCTCGAGCTGCAGTCCCGGCACGGCGCTCAAATCGCCATCCTTGGTGACCACGGAGCAGTTGCCAAGGGCGAACGCAATCGCGGCAAGTTGCATATCGATGAAGTCCCCCATGATTCCAGTATCCAGAAGATAGCGCTTCACTCGAATATCCCTTCGATTCGCCGGTCGCGCTCGGCGGCATTCGCAACGTCAAACTCCTTCTGGATTTTTCGATCCGCCTCCCAAGCAGCCTCCTCTTCCGGCGTCATCACGATGGGTTCCAAGCCATGATACCATCGAAGCCATGCTTCAATCTCCTCGGGGGTCTCGGGGCTTTCGTCGTCGTATTCTGCCCGGCCGTTCATTGCGATTTCAACGCGCACGAGCGTCCCATCAGGCCAGTCCGGCGGGGCATCGACTTCAACTCGACCGTTCTTGACCACACTCTGGATAGCGTTCATCTTTCCCCTCCCGATCAGCAGTCTATGCACCGCCCCTTGTATCAGACCAGGGAATCAGAAAGCACGCAACCGCTGAAATTGATTGATCTCGTGCGATTTCGAGAAGGCGCGCGACGCCACGATCCTCCGCGCGATCGAGACGTCGAAGACGATCAACGACAAAGCGGAAGACGTGTTCCGGAAGGAAGTGGACGAGAAGAAGGACAACAAACCGTTTCGGAACTACAAGCCCCTGCCCGCTGCCTTTAGTCAGCTCGTTCATCCGAACCGATCAAAGAGCGAGTCGATCACATCAAGGCCCAGCCACGGGCCGAGGACCTGAAAGCGGCCCAGAGCGGCAGTTTTGGTGTTGGGCTGTTTTGGATTTGGCCCCGAAGGGGCCGCAACAAATCAGCCCAGGGCAACTGGGTACGTGAATGTTGACCAAACCGCCCCTGCCCTGAAGGGGCGAAACATCGCTTCGATTGTGCCGCCCCTGCAGGGCTCGATTTCGTTCGATTTCCGCTCATTCCCAGGGCGTTGCCCTCGGCTGATATGTGGTTGCCCCTACGGGGCGGGCAAATAGAGCAGCACCAAAAAGCGGCAGCGTTGCCGGTCGGACGCATCGGCCGGGCTGGAGGAATCGCACTGGCTGTGTCCGATCGAGGACCGGCGCCGGCTGGATTCGTCGCGGGAGGGGACGCTCGAAGGATCCGACCCAAGAGGAGTCGGGCCTGTCAGCCGTTGACGCCGCACTCCGATTTACTGAATCGCAGACGGTTCTCTTTTAAGATTGGGTCCGACGGATTACGATCCAGGGATCGGTCTTCTTCGGCTGTGCTCGAGTCCAGGCTCGGAGGTGATTCCATGTCCGTTCTCCTCATGCTCACCGTGCTCCTCGGTGCAAATCCGGATCGGCCCGATCTCGTCGGTCGCGTGGTGAATCAGGCCGACGAACCCCTACTGGGCGCAACCGCCTTCATTTACACGGCGGCGGCCCGCGTTGGGATCAACCCGTACTGTCCGTCGTGTTATGCCGACTGCGCCAAGTCGGGGAAGACGGATGATGCCGGTGCCTTCGTCGTCCGCTCGCTCGACCCGAACCTCATCTTCCGGGTGCTCGTCGTGCGCGAGGGCTACAGGCCGGCATTCGTCGAGAAAGTCGATCCGTTCAAGGGGCCGATCCGGGCTAAGCTCATGCCAATCGATAAGGACCGCCTCGAGGATCGGCACTTCATCCGAGGGCGCGTCGTCAACGCGGAGGGCAAACCCGTGGTGGGGGCGGAAATCTCCGTGTACCAATTCAAGACCGCCGCGCATTGGGGCTTCAAACCGGGCATCTTCGACCCGGTCGCAGTGTCGAACCAGGAGGGAAACTTCCTCCTCACGTCGAGCTCGCCGATCGAGTACGCGGACGTGCAGATCAAGGCCCGGGGTTTCGCGGGCAAGATCGCCGCCGACCTGGCCCCGAGCAAGCCCGAGCCGACGATCGCGCTCAACCGAGGCGCATTCCTAGCGGGTCGAGTCGTGCACAAAGGAAAGCCCCTTCCGGGCGTCGGCGTCGGCTACGTCACAGTGAACCGATCTCTCGGGGGCGGCCGTCTCGAGAACCGCACTCACTACATCGACCGCGAGGAGATCGCGACGGACGACGAGGGACGATTCCTCTTCAGCAACGTTAATGCCGACGACGACCTCTACGTCTACGGGCTGATGAAGACCCTGAAGACGCGTGGTGCGGTCCCCATCCATAAGGTCAAGACCGGAAGCGATGGCACAACTACAGACGTCGGTGACCTGGTCGTTCAGGATGGTCACAAACTTGCGGGTCGGATTGTGCTCGACGACGGCAAAGTCGTCCCGCCTCACACCCGCGTGCTTTTCTCCCGCGAGCATGCGTGGGATTCTCAGATCATCGAGCTCGACAAAGACGGCCGGTTCGAGGCCACGGGCCTCCCCACCGAGGAGATGACGCTCGGCTCCGTGATTAGGGGATACCGGCTCTCACCCAAGAACGCCTGTGCCAGCCCCCTGAACCCGGGCCTACTCCAGGGCTTGGTCGACCGCGATCTGACTGGTCTCACGATCCTCTACGAGAAGGGAAACCCCCCGTCGATACGACCTACCTTCAACGATCCCGAGTTCCGGAAGAAGAACAGTGAGTTTGAGGCGCGGCGGCGACACCTCATCGCCGGGATTCCAGACGGCGGTGCCCGCTAACGTCGGACGCCGGAGCCGCGTCCGGGCCGTTCGAGCAGGCGGACTGGCTAGGACAGGCAGATTGCTGGCTTGGGGGCAACGCCCGAGGGCTACGGACCTCTTGGGTCGGTTGCACACGGCTCACGAAACGAGCGAATCGGTCCCGATCGCCGAATGTGCTCAGAATTCTCGGATTCCTGCGCAGAGCAACGTCGCCAGAGGTTCGCTTTGTCCGTGGCGCGCAGGGAATCAGCCGCTGAGGGCCCGGATCGGTTTCCGATCGGACTGCGAAGGACATGCACTGCAACGCCAGATCGGTCCCACTCTTATCGAATCAGCGAGAGGTGCTGGAACCGCATAGAAGTCCCGACGCGCTGTGGGAGCCAAGCTCGAAGGTTTTGCCCGGCGATTGGAGGGAGGATCTGCCGAGCCAGACATTGCTCTCGAATCAGAAGCCGTTCGGCGCAAATGGGTTAGGGATCTGTGTCGGATTCGATCTCAGGGAAACGGTCGCGGTGGCAATGCATGTCCTTTCCAGTTACTCGCGGAGACCCAAGTGTCGGTCCAAGGGCTGGCCCAAGTTCGAGCGAAGAGGTCACGGCAAGCGAATCGTCTCACATTCGTGAGTTGACAATGAGCAGGCAAACCGATCCTCCCGACCTCATGAATCCCGAACAAGAGCTCGCCCAGAGGGAGTTGCAGGCGGAGGCCAAGATCGATGAGGTCGAGCCAGGAATCGGCAATGACTTCCGGGAAATCGATGAGCAGGGAGAGCCCGTCATGTTGATGAGACCAACGCCGCACGGTCTGCTCCCCATTCCGCCCGTGGTCGAGGCTCTCGTCGCTCAGGAGGAGGTGCGACTACTAAGGGACCACGGGATTACTCCGACGCCGGAGGCGAGGCAACGCATGGTGGACTCGCTTACATTGCAATACGACTTCGACGGCATCGACATCGCCTATCGTCGCACCAACCAGAACGTCGAAGTGGTTGCGGTCGGGCTTGACGAGGTGGGCGAGCTGATTCGAACAACTCCGCAGGAGCAGCGCGTAGACCTCGTCTTTGGCCAAGGCTGACCATGTCGCGACTCGAACGGCCGCTCCTAGCCAAGACCATTGCGCTAACAGGCGATATCGCTCTCCGCGCCGAGCTAATACTTCGAATCAAGACAGTCTTCGATGGCACGCCGATGGCGACGGCACCGCACGGGCTTGTGGTCATCGAGAAAATATAGACGATTCTCATCGCGTCATCTCTGGGCATCCGCCCAGTTTCGGCACGCGGCGCAGGCCGAGACGCTGGGCGACTTCTCTGAGTCGCTGCCGACTGGCCGCGAAGAAGCGACCCAACAGACGGCCCTTGCTCAGTTTTTCCAGCCGTGCTTGCCAGGTCTCGGCCGTCGTCCCGATTCGCTCGAAACTTCATCGAGGATGGCGACGCTCTCGAAGCGTCCCTCAAAAAATGCTCCCCGGACCTTTTCCTCGCGGTTCGCCAGCCGTGAGAGTCGTTCCTTGAGGCATTTCATCCGAGCAAGAACGTCCGCCGCACGCAACGGGTACCGCAGTGTTACCAGCGTGTGACCGAGGGTTCAATCAGATGCGCTCGTGCGATGGTCACGGCGCGGTCTCCCAGGGTTATCATCGAGCGCATTGGCCGAATCCAAAGGACTCTCTCTTCACTGATCCACGCAGTCTGCCGAGTCGGATGACCGAAGTCAATATTGCACTGCATGTCCTAACCTTTCGAGGCTTTGCTCGAGGGTCGAGACACGCGCATAGCCGATCAACATAGGCCCCATCCTCCTCTCGGCCGGATGGTGCCGAAACTCGAATCCCGCGTCAAGGTTCCGGGATGTTGATTTCGGGACGGCTTCCAGGACGGTATTCTGGACGCATTGAGAGAAGGCCAAGGGTCGGCGAGAGGGAGTCCCGAAAAGGCTCCTTTCCGGGACTGAGGTTTGGAAGCGGAACAGTCAGGACATTTGTAGGGTGTCGGGTGAGGGACGGCTGCCATCGACCCAAGTTCCGCAGGAGCGACCTCCGTGGCCTCTGTCCCCAGGATTTTCGGCAATCTCGTTCTCGTGATGAGGTAGCATTCACGATGACTGGCGCTCTTCCGCACGAACCGACTCCCTCGTTGCCGAGCCCTCCCGCTCAGGAACCCGAGGGAAATCCTGGACGGTTTCCCTGGCGCTATGCCGTGGTCTTGTTCGCCCTCGCGTTCCTGGGTGCACTTCTCAAGATTCCCTACGAAATCGAGCTGTGGCGGCGCAATGTTGATCCGGAAGCTGTCCTCGCCTGGAGGCCGACGGAGCTCACCCTGGAGGTAGCGGGCGAGAAGGGGGGCATGATCTCTGGCCCGCCGGACGTCATCGTCAACGCGATCATTTCGCTCGTGGCGATCCTCATGGGATTGAGGTTAGGGCCGCCCCTCGGCCTGGCCCGGCCTCCGCTGGCCGGATCCGGCCCTGGCCCGGCGCGCCATCGCCTGGGATCCACGCTGCTCCTGTCGACGACCCTCGGGGTAATCGGAGCAATCCTCGTCCCGTTTAGCGCGGCCCTGCTGACGGCCTCGGCGCCGGTCGGCGCACTGGACGAGGGGAGACGGATCGTCGAACCCGCGTGGTGGGCGGCGGTGCTCATGTCCGTTTCCGCGGGCGTTCGTGAGGAGATCTGGCTCCGGCTGGGCGTGATGACCCTGATCATCTGGGGCCTGACAAAGCTCGTCGGCCGAAGGCTCCCCGGTCCTGTCCTGGTCTGGTCCGGGATCATCCTGGCGAGTCTTTTGTTCGGCATGATGCACCTGCCGAAGGCGAGGCAACTGTTCGGCCTGAGCGGGCCGATCATCGTCATGGTCTTGGTCGGGAACGGCGTCATCGCCTTGATCTTCGGCTGGCTCTACTGGCGCAAGGGCCTTGTCGCCGCCATGACGGCCCATACCGCGCAGGACATCGTCAACCATGTCCTCCTCCCGCTGCTCGGAGGGTGAACAGAATCGGAATCGTTAGCGTTGTTTTTTGTCCGTCTGCTACGGGAAGGCCAAGCTGGGTACGGCAACCAGATCGACGATCGAAACGCAGACATCTCCTCACGCGAGATCGCGGCTTTGCCCGCACGGAACAACCGGCCGGTGTAATCGACCAGAAGCAGGTAACTGCCCAGCGGGAAGCCTTCCAGCATTCCTTCGTCGCAGAAAAGGTGTCAGGAACCTTTTGTGCGAAGCACCCTTTTGGGCCGTTCCGGCAAAAGGTTCCTGACACCTTTTCTGCGCCGGTCCTCAATCGGACAGAGCCAGTGCGATTCCTCCAGCGGTGCCGATTGGCGAGCCGTGGTGTCCCGCGAATCGCAATCATTCGACTCGGTTGGTGTGAAGTCGGAGATTCACCGCCAAGGCGCGAAGATCGCCAAGAAATACGGCGATCCCGCTCATCAATCATTAACCAAGCGATTGATGCCGTACACTCACTGCTTCTTCCCTTCGCGCTCTTGGCGTCTTCGCGGTGATGAGGTCAATCGGCTAAACCGCTGCGATCGTTCTCGCCTTCTCCGAGCAAGAACGCCCGCCGCACGCAACGGGTGACGCAGTGGTACCAGCGTGTGAGCGAAGGTTCAATCAGATGCGCTCGTGCGATGGTCACGGTGCGGTCTCCCAGCGTTATCATCGAGCGAATCGGCCAAATCTAAATGCCTCTCTCTTCACTGATTCACGCAGTTTACCGAGTCGGATGACCGAAGTCATTATTGCACTGCATGTCCTAGTCTTCTGCGTTAGCATTTCGTAACGTATTCTGGTGAAGGATGCCGTGCCGGTCTGCTCAAGCGTCGAGAAAGCTGCCGCCACCTTTCGATCGACGCTGCGCGCGATCATCCGAGTTTTTCCACAAGAGCACGAGGACTGTAATGACGTTGAAAAACAGTCCGAGAAAAAACCACAACCACGCGTTCCTGCCGGTATTTTGTGCCCAAAGAGCGCAAAATGCTCCGAACAGGAAAAAGACAGCGCCGTCAGGTCCGTGCGTTTGAATCGGAGTCGGGAGGTGTTCGATGCGCCTTTCCAACTCCGCAATGCGTCGGTCCGTCTGCTCGTCTGCCAAGACGGCTTGGGGGACGAGGTTTGGCAGCAAGAGCAACAATAAAACACTCGCAAGGGATTTCACCACGATGGGTTCCTTCTTCGCTCAACGACAGCGCCGACCAAGAGGGAACCGGTCGGCGGGGTAAGCATCGCCAGCATTGACGACGCGCCTCGCGGGACTATTCGACATTTGCCGACGTTTCTTGTCTCGTTTGAAAGCAGAATCGGCTCGGCTTCCCCTTCCTAATTCCTCAACATCCATTAACGAGCGGCGGGAACTCCCCTGCCCTCAATTGGGTCTTGCCTTTATGCCGAATAAAGGACATTGAACTAAACCGCTGCGCGGTAGATGCCTGACGCGACGGCGTTGTCACGACTCGACGCTTTTCCCTCCGCCGGAGTTCCGGCTGACCTTCCATCCCTCTCGTCCGAGCGTTCCCAGCAATCGCATCAAGGCGCTCACCCCGCGCTTCCGCTGAGCCAGGATGAAGGTCGTTCTTCACCCAATTCCTTTCAGCAAAGGAGCGCGTCATGACACCGCTGCGCCAGCGAATGATCGAGGACATGAAACTCCAAAACCTCTCCCCCAGGACGATCGAAGCCTACGTCATGCGAGCCGCTGGTTTCGATCGCTATTTCCGCCGGTCTCCTGCTGCCCTCGGTCGAGAAGAAGTCCGTTCGTAGATTCTTGGAGGTCGCCGTGGATTCCCCGTTTCCCGAGCCAGATCTGCTGTTTGAGTGCCGGCAAGAGCTGCGTAGCTCGATCTGCGGAACCGCTGCGGGAGTATCCAATCAACTCCCCATGACCGCCGACAACCTTTCTTTCCCGGTCGGCACGTCCGCACAGGAAGTTCCCGGCACCATTCAATCCCCATAGCCCTGGCTTGCCCCGCGGTTCAGTTCAACCAATTGTATCCGAAGTGCCGCAACAGCTTTTCGGCAATGCCGCACTGCGACTTCGGCACTCCGGATACAATCCTCTGCATTTCGGATACAAACTACACAGGGAGAAATGGCCCGACCATGAAGCCTGTAAACCGCCTTCCGATCTACCTCGGTTTCTGGTCGATTGCAGGAAGGCCAAACGCTTGAGAATCCTCTCTCATATTTGCAAGTGCACGATCAACAACGCGTCGTATTTCGGTCTCAACTGATTCTACTGTCTTCCGGTCTCGCGGAAGCATCATCCAACACATGTGAATCGCCCGACGGATCGCGTCATCGACAGCCTGAGGTCCCATCATCTCCCGCATCATCGCCTGGGCGCTTTCGGCTGAACTTGGATCATTGCCTTCGCTCGGGGTCATGCTGCAGGCCGACGAGAAGTATGCCATTGTTCACCTTCTTTTTGCCTTCCGAGAGCATTCAAGAACAAGCGGTGCGATCTGACGTGAACTTTCGACCGCACACATATCTCAGCCTACCATTGGCGGCGGCTGGTGTCTTGACGGTCCCTGCCGGAGTGGCGTTGGATAATCGCTCGTGAGCTCAACGTAAGGTCCCAGAATTCGGCTCCGCCGAGCGGCGTAGCGGCCAGTCCTTGGCATCCGCCCCGGTAACCGTTGGTCGCCGGCTGCTGTGCCCAACACGGTACTACACATCCTCCACCGGCAGACGCCGGCTGTTGTCGAGCCACCCCGCCAGCACGCCACCGATGCATCCCGCCACCAGGCTGAACCAGAGGTGGCAGACGTGTACCAGCGAGTAGGAGGCCAGTTGGTAGTCCGCCCGGGTGTTTGGGACGCGTTGACTCACGAATTTTACTGAGCCGGCCTCGTTGCCTCACCTGAACCTTGCCAACGGGGCGGGGCGGCCGCGCCGAGTCTCACGAGCAGTGATTCGGACCTCGTCTCGTGAGCGCCGTCCCGATACGCGCGACAGAAGGGACCTGAGAAAAGAACCGTAGCCTGCTCCGCGCAAGGGCTCTCCACCCGAACCAGCCGGGCTGTTGGCTAACTTGCCGGTGATCACCGCACTACGCGCCGACCTCCGCGCCTTTGGCCGCAGCCCAAGCGACATCACGATCCCAACCCTGGCCAGCCGGCAGCGACGGATCGGCCGCCGAGGGTGGGGACGTCGGGCCAAGACGAGCAAATGCGCCCGCCTCCCGGGCGGAATCTGCGAACAGCCCGAAAGATTTTCCACTTTTTTTTTCGCTTGGTGGCATAAGAGGTTGCGACGAAAAAATCGACGAATTGTAAATTTTGCGTTAATGATTTTTCGGATTCAGCGCATCTTGAATATAGAGAACTGGGCGCAGGTAGCCCATTCAACATGTCTACCAGTGGATGCCATCCCGACTTGCTTGCCCCTGGCGGGTGTGCCGGCGAGCTTAGCCAGCGTAACCGGAACCCTCGCTGGCGCTTCGGGCTAGTCTGGTCGCGGGGACGAGTACCCACAGGGTTACCCAAACAGTCGCGCGCTTGAACCAGGCCCGCGTGGGAACGCCGTCTTCGACGCTCGGCGTCGTTTGGACTACGTCGCGCATGGGAATCATCCGGACGCAGCGCATCCCAGACATGTGCTCCCACGCGAAGCGTCGGCACAAGGATATCGCAAGTGTCATCTCCGCTTTCTGTTAACGCTGTTTCAACGGTCTTATCCTTGGCCCGGGGCTGCGAACCCTGGGCGAGGGAAAACGGAAAAAACCAGCGGAATCCTCTCACTGGCTCTCATTTGCTACCACTCCCGCAGAAAACCGCGAGAGCACGCAAGCCCGGCTTGCACTTGCACTTGCGCAGGGGGCAGCCTGTACCGACGGGGCTTGCGCCGACCCCTGCTTCCTTCTTTCTGCCGAAAGAAGGCGGCCCGCGGGGCTGTTTATCAAGGAATCACCGAAGTGCGGCACGACCGCGGTCTGTCGGGTCGGTCCCGGGGGCTTCGCGCTGCCCCGGCCGCTTGCGTTTGGAATGCAGCGATGCTCGGCGATCGCTTCTCATGACCCGGCGAGTCGGATAAACTCGTATGCTTGATCCGTTTCGAGTACCAGCATCATCACCGAGCCAGCGGTGAGCCCGGAGCTGGGCTGCGGAAAAGTTGGACTTGAACCGAGCATTGGAGTACTCGTCAACCTTTAAGGTGAGGCTGTCGTGGACACCGAGCGTGATTTCCTCTTCGGCGTTGTTGCATTTCAGAAGGGCGCAGTCGACGCCGACTACCTGGCGGAGACATGTGCAAGCTGGGCCGCCCAGCCGACCCTGCCGCTGGCCGACATGCTGGTGAATCGCGGCAGGATGACCGCCGAGCAGCGGACCGAGGTCGAGAAGGCCGTGGCTTGTGAACTGGCGACCCATGGCGACGATGCCAGGGCGACGCTGGCGGCGACCATCGACGGACGGTCCCTGGCGGTGATCGGCGATATCGCGGCGGCCAGCGGGGCGATCGAGTTCCGGCTCGAGCCGCCCGAAGGGAAGAAACTTGAAGAGCGCGATCTCAAAGTCTTGAGCGCGCTCTCGCCTGGCGAGCACGAGAGCCGCGATCGCTACACCCTCACCCACTTGCATGCCAAGGGAGGCATGGGCCGGGTCTGGCTGGCCAGGGACGGCGCGCTCGGCCGCCAGATCGCCCTCAAGGATTTACGCCCGGACCAGGCCGGCAACTCGGTTCTTTGCTCTCGCTTCCTCTACGAAGCCAAGATCACGGCGCAGCTTGAACACCCTGGAATTGTGCCGGTCTACGAGGTGGGTCAAGGGGAAGTGCCCTATTACACAATGCGATTCGTGAAGGGCCGCACCCTGAGCGAGGCCATCCGGGGCTACCACAAGAAGCGTCTCGCCGGCCTTGCCGATTCCGTCGATCTGGTCGCGCTGCTCGCGTCGTTCGTCGGGGTCTGCCACGCGGTGGCCTATGCGCATTCACGCGGCGTCATCCACCGCGACCTGAAGGGGCAGAACGTGGTCCTGGGCGATTTCGGCGAGGTCATCGTCCTCGACTGGGGCCTGGCGAAGCGCGTGGGGCCAGACCCGGATGGCGCGGGGGAGGCCGCGGGCGGCGCTTCGTCCTTCTCGCCCGGTCCCGCGGCCCCCGCCGATCTGACGCGGGGGGCCGGGAGCGACGAGAACACCCTTCCGCCGGAATCGACCGATGCCGGGATGCTTCTCGACTCGGGCCCGCGCTCGACCGGCCCGGCGGGATCGGAAAATGGGTCGGTGGAGACGGTGGATTACGGCTCCAGACCGAGGGCGAGTAGCGGCGGGCGGGTGATGACCCGCGAATCGGGGGCCGGGCCGGAGGGGACGATGCAGGGCCAGTTGCTGGGAACGCCCTCCTACATGGCTCCGGAACAGGCCCGAGGCGAGCACGACCGTGTCGACCAGCGGACTGACATTTACGGCCTGGGTGCGATTCTTTACGAGCTCTTGACCGGCGCGCCTCCCTTTGTGGCGCCGAAGAGCGCCGAGATCATTCGCCAGGTGTGCAACGACACCCCGGCTCCGCCCAGGCAGAAGGTCCCGGAGATCGGCCGGGCCCTCGAGGCCGTTTGCCTGAAGGCCCTGAGTAAAGATCCGGCCGGGCGGTATGCGACGGCGACCGAGCTGGCCCAGGAGGTGCAGCGGTATGTTGCCGACAGGCCGGTAAACGCCTATCCCGAGCCCTGGACCAGCAAGCTTCTCCGCTGGGCGCGACGGCACAAGGCGGCCGTCTCCACCGCGGCCGGGCTGCTGGCGACCGCGACCGCGGCGCTTGCCGTGAGCGCGGTGTTGATCGCTCGCGAGCGGAACGAGGCCGAGGCGCAGGGCCAGCAGGCCCGCGAGGCCGTCAACCTCTTGACCCAGGTCGCCGACATCAGCTTTGACGAGCAGCTTGACCCGCTTCAGAAGAAGTTCCTGGAAAAAGCCCTGGCGTATTACGAGAACTTCACCAGCCGGGCCGCCGGCGACGGCACGGTAAAGCTGGAGCACGGCCGCGCGTACCAGCAGATGGGCGACATCCAGCGCAAGTTGGGCCGGCTGGCGGACTCCGAGAAGTCGTATCGCCGCTCGCTGGAATTGCTCGAGCCGCTTGCCGCCCGATCGACCGCGGGGCATGACGTGAAAGCGTCGCTGGCGCGCACCCGCACGTTGCTGGGGGACCTCGTGGTCGGCCGCGGGGGCGATACCGGGGTGTCCGACGCCCTTTACCGCCAGGCACTCGACGCCCAGCGCGTGCTGGCCGACTCGCGGAAAAACCCGGCGGCCACGCCCGAGGACCGGCTGCGCCTGGGGCAAACTCTCAGAAGTCAGGCCGACTTGTTGCGGCTGGAGGGGAGCTTCAAAAAGGCGGTTCCCGTCTATGACGAAGCGGTCGCCGAGCTCGAGCAGGCGCACGCCGGCGACGTCGGCAATGCCGAGATCCGTACCGAGCAGGCGCTCGCCATCGACCGCCGCGGCTGGGTGCACCGCGAGCTGGGAGAGATGCCGGCGGCCGAGCGCGATTTCCGGCAGGCACTCGGACTGCTCGAGCGGCTGGTGGCCGATTTTCCGACGGTGCCCCGGCATCGCGAGGTGCTCGCCAGGGCATGCAACAGCCTGGGTGTACTCGAAAAGGACACCGGGCGCCTGGACGACGCTGAGGTCCACCTGCGCCGGCAGGTACCCCTGGCCAGGAGGCTGGCCGAGGATTTTCCCGACCGGCCCGAATATCGCAGCATCCTGGGACGGGCCCTCACCAACCTGGGCACCGTCCTCTTCCAAGGAGGCCGCAGCACCGACGCCTTGCCGGTCCTGCGCGAGGCCATCGACTTGAATTCGGCCATCGCGGCCCAGTCGCCCGACGACGCGCAGGTCAAGTTTTATCTGGCGATCTCCTACCACGACCTGGGCGAGGCGCTCGTGAGCCAGGGAGACTTCGCAGCCGCGATCGCGTCCTACAAGAAGGCGCAGGCGATCAATGAGGCGATGGCGCGGCAGAACCCCAACCAGCCCCGCTACCAGAGCGACCTGGCCTCCAACCTTGACAGCATGGCCTGGGCCATGAGCGTCGCAGGACAGGCCGGCGCGGACCCAATTTTCCGCGCGGCGACCGCGATTTACGACCGCTTGATCGCCGGTTACCCCGACAGCGTCAACTATCGCATACGGCAGGCCGTCTGCCTGAGGAACCAGGGCGTCGTCCTGGCTGGAAGTGATCGCCCTGAGCGGGCCGAGGCGATGTATCGCCAGGCCCTGGCCATTCTCGACCTGGCGCCCACGCCGCTGCGCACGGCCGACTGGCAGCGCAGACAGGCCGAGGTCCTCTCCAACCTGGGCGTCTTGCACCGGCCCGGGGCCGAGGACGCCTTCCGCCGCTCGATCGCCGTCTCCCAGAATCTTCTGGCCGGCAAGCCGGCGGCGATCAACGACCGTCACAACCTGGCCATCGCTCAGAACAACCTGGCGGGCCTGTTGATGGAGCTGAAGCGTCTGCCCGAGGCGGGGCCGTGCTTCGATCAGGCCCTCGCCAATTTCGAGAAGCTCGTCGCTGCCGCCCCCAAATCGGTCGAGCTCCAGAGCCATTTCGGCGTCGTCCTGGCCGAGCAGGGAAAATGGCTGGACCAGAGCGGGAAACTGGCCGACGCCAAGGCCGCACTCACCGCCGCCGTCGAACACCAGCGCCAGGCCGTCCGGCTCGGCAAGAACGCTCCCTCCTGCCGCGAGTGCCTCGCGGGACACTATAGCGCGCTGGCGGAGATCAACCGCAAGATGAACCTTTACGATGAGGCGGCCCGCCTGGCTCTCGAGGTGCCCAAGACTGCGCCCCCGGCCAACCGCGCAGCAGCCTGTTACGGCGCCGCCCAGATACTCGCGCGCCTGATTGCCCAGGTCGCCGCGGACGAGAAGTTGTCCCAGGTCAACCGCGACCGGCTGACCCGCAAGCATCTCAGCCGCACCGTCGTCCTGCTGCGCGAGGCGATCGATTCGAGCCCCGAGCTGGCCGCGCGAATCAAGGCCGACCCCGACATCAAGGCGCTCGAGTCGCGGCCGCAGTTCCAGGCGATCATGAGCAACCTGGTCAACGCGGGCAAGTGAGGTATTATCGCCACTCGGCATGGCGGAGGCCCGTCGGAGAGCACGCAGGACCCGCCATCCCATCGCAAACGACGTCGGCGATCGATCAAGCCGCGGCTCCCCGCAGTCGTTGCTTGACGAGCCAGACAACCGGCAACATCGCGATCACAAAGAGCGGGGCGACCGCAGTTGAGGGCTCTGGAGCCAGAACTCCCCCCGGTTGGAGATTTAGCGTTCCACTACCGCTACCAGGGACCGGAGACCCACCGTTGAGAAGCCACGAAAAGGTCACGCCGCTGGTCAGGAAGCTCGGATATCCGGTGGGCAAGTAATTGGAGTATGCCGGGTCGGTCGTCACCTGGAAGATTCCCAGCAAGAGGGGCATTGTGCCCCCGTCAGGACTTGTGATCGAACTGCTCCCGGTGTAATTCCACGTGACGATGGATTGGTTATACGAAAGGGCCGAATTGGCCGGGTTTGGTGGATACGTAGGCGCCGTGTAGTCAGAGGTGATTGTCGGTGGGGTCAACCAGCTCACACCGGGTGCCATATACTCCATGAGGACCGAGGTTGGCGAATTCGAATCGACGCCCACAAGGGGGCCGAACGTGAATGAGGTCGTATAGCCGGGCGTGATGGTCCCGGTCAACAAGACTTCGATCTGGTAGGTGTAAGCAGGGTCCCCATTTTGAACGACGCCGCCGCCGACCGTGATGCTCCCAACTGTTATGACCGCCCGTGCCTCACGCCCAGCGCCGAGCCACGCAGCCAGTACCGCAACCACCGCAACGATCGATGCGGCCTTGTTTCGCCGTGCCATTTTGCCACTCCGCAACCTAGCCCATGACCTGGCGCGGTCCCCATTGGCCGCTGCCCGAACGGTGAAGCCCTTCTAGTTAACTGACCGGGCCCGATGCATGCAAGTACGTACCGCGCTTTTTTTGTTTGACTGGAGCGAACCGGGCGTGAACAAGCCGCCAATGTTGACCTGGGACAACATTTCGACAGACGGAGCATCGAGGGAGCATTCATGAAACCGCCGGGCTCGACTCTGAAAAACCGCGGGACCTGTGCGACTTCCCGGGGCGAACCTCCACCATCAGACTTGCGTATCACAGAACGACTGGCTTTATCTATAGGATTCAACCGGCGGATCGCATGTTGGACTGGCGTGCTGGCAGGCTTGCAAGTGACTGACAGACCGGCCAGTTGGCGGCGAGCCGATCGGGCAAGGTACGATAGCGGGAGGGTTGATCGCAGAACATGAGCGTCGACATCCAGAAGATCAAGGATCAGGTCCTCCAGTACTCGGACCAGCTCGAGCGGGTCAAAACGGAGGTTCGCAAGGCCCTGATCGGGCAGGACGTGATGCTTTCGCGGCTGTTGATCGCGCTGCTCACCGGGGGGCACGTGCTGCTCGAGGGAGTCCCCGGTCTGGCCAAGACCACGGCCATCAAGGCGCTGGCGGCCGCGATCCATTGCAAGTTCAACCGCATTCAGTTCACGCCGGACCTGCTGCCGGCCGACCTGATCGGCACGTTGATCTATAATCCGCGTGAAGGGGCGTTCAGTACCCGCAAGGGTCCGATCTTTGCGAACCTCATTCTGGCCGATGAGATCAACCGCGCGCCGTCCAAGGTGCAGTCGGCGCTGCTGGAGGCGATGCAGGAGCATCAGGTCACGATCGGGGACGATTCGTTCATTCTCGACGAGCCGTTTCTCGTTCTGGCCACGCAGAACCCGATCGAGCAGGAGGGAACCTACCCGTTGCCCGAAGCTCAGGTTGACCGCTTCATGCTCAAGGTGGTGGTCGGCTATCCCAGCACCAGCGACGAGCGCAAGGTCGTGGATGTCGCCCTGGATGGTCTGCGGCGCGAGGTCCAGCCTGTTCTGAGTCCGGCGCAGCTCGCCGACATGAAGCAGACGGCCGCCTCGCATTTACCTGGATGACAAGGTGAAGGATTACGTCCTGGACATCGTCTCGGCGACCCGGCATCCCGAACGGTACCAGCTCAGCGACCTGAAGCCGCTGATCGAGTATGGCGCTTCGCCGCGGGCGTCGATCAACCTGTGCCTGGCGGCCCGCGCCAATGCGTTTCTGGTCGGGCCGCGCCTATGTCACGCCCCAGGACGTGAAGGACGTGGCGCTCGACATTTTGCGGCACCGCGTGCTTCTGACTTACGAGGCCGAAGCCGAAGAGACCACGTCCGACGATGTCGTCCGCAAGGTGCTTGAATCGGTTCCCGTGCCCTGAAGCAGATTTCCCATGCCTACGCGACAGCTTGAAGACGTCCTGAAAGAAGTTCGGCGCATTCAGATCGTCGCCCGGCGGCAGGTGAACGACCTGCTGGCGGGGGAGTATCTGAGCGTCTTCAAGGGACGCGGGATGGAGTTCGACGCCGTTCGCGAATACGTCCCCGGCGATGAAATCCGCAGCATCGACTGGAACGTCACCGCCCGGACGGGAACACCCTTCGTGAAAACGTTTTGCGAGGAACGCGAGCTCACGGTGATCCTGGCGGTCGATATCTCGGCGTCCGGTTCGTTCGGCTCATTCCGCCTGAGCAAGATGGAGACGGCCGTGGAGGTGGCGGCGGTGTTGATGTTCACCGCGCTGCGAAACCACGACAAGGTCGGCCTCCTCTTCTTTACCGATGACGTGGTGAAGTACATTCCGCCCCGCAAGGGACGGGCGAACGTGCTGCGGCTGATCCGCGAACTGCTGGCCACCGAGCCGGTCAAGGCGCAGACCGACATTTCGAAGGCGCTCGACTTTCTGGGGCGGGTTCAGCGGCGGCGGTGCGTCGTGTTCGTGATGAGCGATTTTCTGGGACCGGATTGTTCGCGCGCCCTGGCGATCGCCAACCAGCGGCACGACTGTGTCGCCGTGACGATGGGCGACCCGCGCGAATCGAGCCTCCCCGACGTCGGGTTCCTGACGCTCCGCGACGCCGAGACCGATGAACTGCTGGAGCTCGACACACGCCATCCGCGGGTGCGGGCGCTGTTTGCGAAGAGCGGCGCAGGAGCGGGAACAACGGCTGGCGGGCTGGCTCCGCCGGGCGAACGTCGACCGCCTCGAGATTCGCACCGATCAGCCGTACGCGACCAGCCTGCAGAAGTTCTTTCGCATGCGGGAGCGGCAACGATGATCATTAACGGCGAAAGCGGCTTCCGTTTCCCCCCCTTGCGAAGGGGGGGCCAGGGGGGGTGGGGACGCACGCCTCGGAGACGGTGAACGGGTTTCCCTTTCCTGATACAGCCGGGATCAACAACGATCTCACTTGGCGGTGCCACGACCACCCTTCCAGGCCCCCCCTTCGCAAGGGGGGGAAAGCAAACGGGGCGCTCGCCGAGGCTGCGCTGACTACGGGAGGCATGTCGCGCTCGCTTGCGCGATGTGCGCCATGGTCCTGTCGGCTGGCTGCGGAGCCATGCGAAGCAAGGACGGCGCAGTCGCCGTCGCAGTCGGGAAACGCGATCGAGCGCAGCGCCGAAAAAGGGCCGGTGAAGCTGTTCGTGCGCGTCTGGCCGCGCGAGCCGCGGCTGTCGGATCTCGTGGAGATGGACGTCCGCGTCGAGTCCCAGCCCGACGTCGAGATCAAACCGCCGGCGTTCGGACAGGCCGTGGGCGACTTTCTCATTCGCGACTACAGCGAGCGGCCCCCCGAGGCGGGTGCGCGGAACGTGCGCCGCTTCCACTATCAGTTGGAGCCCGCGCACGCCGGCAAGCACCTGATCCGGTCGGTGTCGATCGAATTCGTGGACAAACGCCCGAATTCGGAACGGCGGGGTGAACCGGCCCTGATCGAGACGGATCCGCTGGAGGTGAATGTCACGTCGGAGCTGGGGGACGAAGCACCGAGTCTGGCGAATCTCGAACCGATGGTGCCGCCGCAGCCGGTGCCGCAGACGTTCCGCGATCGGCTGGCTGGTCGCGTCGGGCGTGGCCGTCCTGCTCGTCGATTGCTCGTCGTCGTGGCGCTGCGCCGGCGCAAGCGCCGGCCGATCGAGCCGCGCCGCCAGACCCCCGAGGAGATCGCACAGGCGGCCCTGGCGCTCTTGCTGGCGGAGAATCTCCCGGCGCGCGGCCTGGTCAAGGAATTCTATCTGCGGCTCACCGGCATCGTCCGCCAGTATGTCGAAGACACGACGGGAATCCGGGCCCCCGAGCAGACGACCGAGGAATTCCTGCGCGACATGCGGTCGCGCGCGGTGTTTCCGCCGGAGCGTTCCGTCCGGCTCGCGGAATTCCTGGAAGCGGCCGACCTGGTCAAGTACGCCGGGCAGCAGCCGGAGGAGGGTCAGATCGACCAGGCGATCGCGCGGGCGCACGAGTTCGTGCAACCTGAAGCCGTCGCCGGCTGCCGTGATGGCTGGCGCCAGCGCGGATTGAGACATGGATCAAGAGGAGCAAGGTCGTTTCCGTGAATGCATTTCGATTCTATTCCTCGTTCTGGCTGATCCTCGCACCCGTCGTGGCGGGCGCGCTCTGGTGGCGATTTCGTCCCCAGGAGCGACCCGCGGCGGTTTTCTCCAGCGTGACCGATCTCAAAGGTCTGCCCGTCACCCTGGCGCAGCGGCTGCGACGCTGCCTGCCGTATCTCTACGGACTGGGCCTGTGCCTGGTGATTACCGGCCTGGCCCGGCCGCAAGCGGGGAAGGCGGAATCACGGATCACCGGCCAGGGGATCGCCATCGAGATCGTGCTCGACGTTTCCGGCTCGATGGAGGCCATCGACTTTCAACTCGAAGGCCGGGACGTCAGCCGGCTCGAGGCCGTCAAGCACGTCATTCAGGAATTCGTGCTCGGCTCGCGCGCGAGCGGATTGTCGGGCCGCCCCGATGATCTCGTCGGACTCGTCGCCTTCGGAGGGTTCGCCGACAGCAAATGTCCGTTGACCCTCGATCACGGTGCTCTGGTCGATATCGTCCAGGGGCTCGAAATTCCCAAGCCGATCCGCGACAGCCAGGGGCGGGTGATCAATGCCCAGGCGTTGCAGGAGGAACTGGCGACCGCGATCGGCGACGGCGTCGCGGTGGGGGTCGACCGCTTGCGCGGGGCGAAAGCGAAGAGCAAGGTGCTCATCCTGCTCACCGACGGCGATTGCAATGCCGGGGTCGTCGACCCGCGCGAAGCGGCCCGAATCGCGGCGGAATCGGGGATCCGGCTGTATACGATCGGCATCGGCCGCAGCGGCATGGTTCCCATTCCCCAGGAAGACGAATTCGGCAACCGGGTCCTGGTGCCGGCGCAGTTTCGCATCGATGAGGATCTGTTGCGGGAGATGGCCCAGACCGGGCAAGGCCGGTATTTTCACGCCTCCGATTCCGAGGGACTGGCGCAGGTTTACGCCGAGATCGACAAGCTGGAAAAATCGGAGTTCGAGGAAACGAAGTACTCGGAATATACGGAATTGTTCGCCTGGTTTGCCGGGCCGGGGTTGGCCGTGATTCTCCTGGTCGGCGTCTTGACGGAAACCCGGTTTCGTTCGTTGCCGTAGGGAGATCGGTCGGAGATGGAATGGCAGCATCCGCAATGGCTGTACTTGATCCTGCCGCTGGCAGCGGCCTGGCTGGCGCTGTCGCTTTATTCCCGGCGCCGGCGGCGTCGGGCGGCCGAGGCGTTCGTGGCCCAGGCGATGTGGTCGCGGATCCTGCCGGCCGATTCGCCGGGCCCGATTCTGGGTGAAACTGCTCTTGCGCGAAGCGGCCCTCGTGACAGGGCTGGTCGCGCTGGCCGGGCCGCGGTTCGGAACGCAATATGAAGACGTCATTCCCCGCGGGAGCGATCTCTACGTGCTGATCGACGTCTCGCGGTCGATGCTCGCCGAGGACGTCCCGCCCAGCCGGCTCGGCCGCGCCAAGGCCGACGTGGCGGCCCTCGTCAACCGGCTCGAAGGCGAACGCGTGGGCCTGATCGCCTTTGCCGGGCAGGCGGTGGTGAAGTGTCCGCTCACGGTCGATTACGACGCCTTCCGCCGATCGCTCGACGAGCTCGACCCGGGAAGCGCGCCGCGCGGCGGCACGGCCATCGGCGACGCGATTCGCAAGGCCCTCGAAGTCTTTCAGGCCCGGGCCGACCGCGATCAGGCGATCCTGCTGATCACCGATGGCGACGACCAGCAGTCGTATCCCCTCGAGGCGGCGGCGGTCGCCGCCGAGCGTCATGTCACGATCTTCACCGTCGGCCTGGGCGACGCCGATCACGGCGCGCGCATCCCGCAGGGCGCCGCATCCAAATCGTACGTCGAGTACCAGGGGCACCAGGTGTGGAGCAAGCTCGACGGCTCGCTCCTCAAGGAAATCGCGCTCAAGACGTCCGGTGTCTATGTCCCGGTGGGAACCCGCGCCTACGATCTGGGAGAACTGTACGCGAAATATCTTCAGGGCCGGCGCGGCAGCGACGAGCAAAGCCAGCAAACGGATTCGCCGGGCGGACCAGTTCCAGGTCTTCCTCGCGCTCGCGCTCTTGGCCCTGCTGGCCGATGCGTTCACGCGTCCCTACCCCAATGCGGTCAAGTCTCCAGAGCGGGGACTCGATCCCCGCAGAAGTGCGCCGAGAAAACCTGGCGCCAGAGCCCGTCAGCCCGCCCTGCCAGTCTCGACGGCGCTTGTTCTGGTTGCGTGTCTCGCCGGCAGTCAGTCGGGCCGACAATCCGGCAGAGGCGGTTCGCGAGGGATTGCGCTCGTACGGCAAGGGCGAATTCGACAAGGCGCGGGACAGGTTCGCGGCAGCCCGCGAGCAATTCGACAGCCGGAGACGCCGCCAAGGCCGCGATTGCCGCGTTCGACCAGGCCTGCGCCGCGCATCGCAAGGGAGACGTGGCGCAAGCCCGGGAATGGTACCTGAAGGCTGGTCTCGCGCACGACAAGGGACTGGCGGCCTCGGCCCACTTCAATCTGGGAACGCTGGCGGCGGAAGAAGCAGGCCGGCTGGCGGGAGAACATCCGGAAAACGTGGCCCCCGAAAAGCGCCAGGAGATCCTCGACCAGTTGAAGGCGGCGGTCGCGTCCTTCCGTCACTGCCTGGAATTGCAGCCGGACAACTCGCGCGCCCGCCGCGACATCGAGCTCGTGCGGCAGTGGATCAAGTACTTACACCGACCAGTGGCTCGCGCACGATCGCGAGAAACGGCGCCAGGAAACGAACCTGGTGGCGTTTCTGGAATTCCTGATCGAGACCCAAAGAGCATTGCGCGAATCGGTCAAAGCTCTGCCGGCGACAGCGCCGGCCGACGCCTTTGCCGAGCCGAAACGACTGCAGGATGAGCTCCAGGAGGAGATTCCGCCGCTCAAGGAGAAGATCAAGACCGAGCTGACGCCCCAGCAACCCGCGGCGCGGGACTGCCCCGCAAGGCAACTCGCGCGAGCTGGAGCAAGGAATCGCGCTGCTGCAAGGCTGGGCGAGCGCTGCCGGCGAAAAGATGTCATCGGCCGCGCGCCACCTCGACGGCCGGCAAGCGGCACCGGCGGCCGCGGACCAGCAATCCGCGATCGACGAGCTGGAAAAGATCTGGGATGCCGTGATCCCGTTTCACCCCCTGCTTGCTCGCGATCTGGCGGACCAGACGAAGATCGCCCGATCGCTCGCACCGGCCTCGCCTGCCGATTCGAAGCCAGAGACCGACGAGCCCTCCGGCAAAATGATCCGCATCGAGACGGAAACCAAGCCAGCATCGAAAGCTCCGGCGCGGCACGCGGTCATGCGGCACTCGGGACCGAAAGCGAAGATCTGGCGCCGCTCACGGAAATCCAGGAGCGAACGCTCCGCCGGACGCAGTTGCTCAAGCTCAAGGCCGAGGCCGAGCTGGCGCGACTGGAAAAGTCGCCCCCGCCCGACGCGGAGCAGAAGGGCACGACCCATCCGCGAAAGGATGACCCAAGGCTGCCGGGCCCGCCAGCCAAAACCCGTCGATCCCAAGCAGATCAAGGCCGGTTATCAGAAGGCGATCGAGCTGGCGCCACGAGCCGCCGAGCAGATGGAACGCGCGGTCAAAGTCGCTCAAGCAGAAGGACCCCCAGGCGCCTACCCGCCGGCCGAAGAGGCCCGTAAGATTCTCGAAGAAATTCAAAAGGCGCAGCCACGGCAACCAGAGCAGGACCAGAAACAGCAGGATCAGAACAAGAAGAACGAGGACCAAGAGAAGCAGGATCAGCAAGATCAACCGAAGAAAGACGAGCAGAAGAAAGAGCAAGCGAAAGACGAGGGCCAGAAGAAGGACCAGCAGAAGAAAGATCAGGACGAACAGAAGAAGCAGGAAGAGCCCAAGAAGCCCGGCAAGGAGCAGCAGGAACAGAAACAGCCCCAGCCGCAGGTCTCGCGCGATCAGATCGAAGAGGCACTGCGCAAGGTCCGCGAACGGCAGCAGGAAAAGCGCGAACGAGACCGCAAAATGAAGGCCCGTGTCTTCGGCAGAGTGCCCGTGGAGAAGGATTGGTGATGCGACATACCTACATCGCGATGACCGACCTTGGCCGGCGTGGCGCTCCTCCTTCTCGCCGCGCAGGCAAGCGCCGCCGACGAACCGGAAATCGCGGTCGAAGCGAGTGCCAGCGAGATCTTCATCGGCGAAAGCGTCGACTACGTCGTCGAGATTCGCAACGTGAAGAACCCGCCGGCCCCGGACCTGTCGGCGCTGCGCCAGGATTTCGACGTCGTCGCCACTGGCGACGAGTCGCATAATCAATCGTCCACTTTCATTTTCAACGGCAAGGTCACCCAGCAGAACAGCTTCGGCCACGCCTTCCGTTTCCGCCTGACGCCGAAGCGAACAGGCAAGCTGGTCATCCCGGCCCCGTCGGCGACGATCGACGGCAAGACCGTGACTGGCGAGGCCCTGGCCTTGAACGTCATTGCTCCCGAAGCCCAAGACCTGGTCGTCCCCGAGATCAAGACGGATCGCGCAGAAGGTTTACCCCACGCAGCCGTTCGAGGTGACGCTCCGCGTGCTCGTCCGCCCCTTGCCGGACGACCCCGATCGCGACCCTCTGGTGCCCGCTGCGCCGCCGCCCTCCGCACCTCGACGTCAACTGGGTCGATCTGCCGCCAGGACTGACCGGCGACGACAAAGCCCGCTGGCTCGAGAAACTCCTCGCCGAGAACGGCAGCGGGTTCACGCTCAACGACGTCACGACGCGGAGCGGCTCGTTCTTCGAGGGACCGCGGCTGGCGGTCTTCAACCTGTACCAGGGGCGCGAAAGCCGGAAGGGGCTCGATGGCCGTCCGGTCAATTACTTCGTCTACGAGCTCAAACGCAAGCTCACTGCCGAGAAGGCGGGAACGTACGCATTCGGCCCGGCGATCGTGAAAGGGTCGTTCGTGGCAGCGATGGAAGGAAGCAGTTACACCGGCCGGCGGCTGGTCGCGGTCGCTCCCGCGGTGCCGGTGGAAGTTCGCGAAGTCCCCGCTGCCGCGGCCCGCGACATTCTGCGGCGGAATCGGCAATTACCGCCTGGCGGCCTCCGCCAACCCGACGACGCTGCGCGTCGGCGACCCGCTCACGCTCACGCTCGACATCGAACGCGGACCAGCCAGCGGATCGCTGGACCTGATCTCGGCGCCGGACCTCGCGGCCAATCCCCAGATCGCCGCCGATTTCGAGATCCTCGACAAGAACCCCACCGGGCGCAAGGAGGGAGAAGTGAAGCGATTCGAGTATGCCCTGCGACCGAAGCGGGCCGGAGTCGCGATTCCCCCCCTGGCCGTCACGGTATTCAATCCCGATAGCGAAAAGTTCTCGGAGATCGCCACCAAACCGATCGCGCTTGCCGTATCGGCGGCCAGCCGCCTGGGCGCGGGCGACCTTGTCGGGTCGCTCCCCGGTTCCGGCACGCAGGAGATCAAGTCGCGGGCACAGGGGATTTTTCAGAACATCACCGATCCCATCGGAGCTGAAGGATCGAGCGCGTCAACGTCGTCGCGCTCGCCGGAGGTGACGGCGGGGTTGTGGTGCGGAGTGGGCTGCCTGATCGCGGTCGTCTCGGCACATCGCCGCAAATCGGGCGATGTGGTCTGGCAGCGAAAACGGCACGCGCGGCGCACGGCCGAGCGCAAGCTGGCCGAGGCCCGCCAAGCCGCTCGCCGCGGGACGATCGATGGACGCACTTCGGGCCATTCGATCGGCCCTGGTCGGGCTGATCGCCGACATGCGCAACATCGTCGCCGAGGGCCTGACGGCGTCGGAAGCCGACGCGACGCTCGCCCAGACGTCGGTTCCCGCCGCTCGAGCGGGCGGAGGTATTGCGATTGCTGGAAGCGATCGAATCGGCGGAATACGGGTCGGGAATCACATCCGAGGCTACGGCGATGATCGAGACGGCCAAGGGACTCATCCCGAGCCTGGCACGCCACCTGGAACGGGGTTCGTGATTGATGCACAGGATCGTTCCGGCCTTGATCGCACTGATCCACGTCCTGCCAGGAGCGGCCCTCGCCGCGGAACCGGGATCGCGCGAACGAACGTTCGTCCGCGCGCTCGAGGTCTTCGATGCCGCGAAGACCCCGGCTGACTACCGCGAGTCGGCGGCTCTGCTGGAATCCCTGCTCGCCGACGGGTTTCGCAACGGGGCCGTGTACTACAACCTGGGGAACGCGTACTTCCGGGCGGGCGAGTACGGCCGGTCGATCGCGGCGTACCGCAAGGCCAAGCCGTACCGCCCGCGCGATCCGTATCTCGAGGCGAATCTACGGCAAGCACTCTCGGCCGCCCCGGGCCGCTTGCCCGAACCGCCTGCCCCCTGGTGGAGACACGTGCTGTTCTGGAGCGGCTGGTTGTCGTTTCCCGAGAAGGCCTACGCGTCGTTCTCGGGCTTTCTGCTGGCGGCTCTGACGGCGTGCGCGGCCCTGCTTCTTCGCTGGCCGCGCGCGTACTGGATCAGCGCGGCACTCGTCGTCATTGCCGGCGTCCTCTGAGTCTCGATGCCGGCACTGGCCTATGCCGACGTCGCCTGGTCGCGGCATGGCGTCGTCACCCGCGAAACCATCGCCCGCAAAGGAATCGGCAAGGACTACGAGCCGGCCTTCGACCAGCCGCTCAAGGACGGCGCCGAATTCACGGTTCTCTCCGAGAACGGCGACTGGATCTTCGGCCACTTCGAAGGCATCGGTGACGGCTGGCTGCGCCGCGAGCACACGGTGCGATGAATGACGCGGACTTCATATTCGTCCGTGTCGGGCAGGTCGGTTTCGACGGCCCGTGTCGGTTGCGGCGGTGCCCAGACGGCCGTCGCCGTGTCGCCGCCGCTCTCCGCGGTCCACCGCTCGGTCGGTTCGCCCCTCTCGAAGGTTGCAACATCGACCTCGACGAACGCCCCATGATGAACGCGCGGGGCGGCAACGTATCCCGGGGGCAGCAATCGAAACAGCGACCGAACGATTTCCATGGGCCATCCACCGTGAAGTTCTTCCCACGAGGCAAGGTCGTCCAGCGGCGGTCGAAAGTGGTCGCGTAGCGGCATGGCGGCATCCTCCTGCCTGCACCATTCTAGCCCAGCCGGGTTGCAGGAACAATCAAGAATCGCGTCGGCCACACCGCCCCCCATTCGAACACGGATCATTCGAAGATCACCATCGCGTGGGTGCGGATTGTCGGCACGGTGACTTCCGCACCTTTGGCTGTTTGAGTGATCTTCAGCCGTTCACGACCCGGCACGAGCAAGACCTGGGCGGGCCTGATACCGATGGCAGTGATCCGAATATCATGAATCGGGATCACTTCCATCCGCATCGATGGGTTGTTCTCGGGCAAGGCGCGATTCGCGGTGCTGTTCAATTCATTGAGCAGATGCACGATCGTACGTTGCCCATTGTTCTGCGTGTAATAGGCGGCCTGCACGGCGAGCGGGGCCTCGATCTCAAAGGGAGGCGGAGAATCCTTGGCCGCCCAGCGAACGGCGTTGCTGATCAATCGGCCCTGATAGTGATAGGGCGCGATGAAATAGGCCTGGCCGATGTCGCAAGCGAAGTAAACCGAGCGGCCGGGATTGGTCTGGTTGATCGCGATGAACGGCCACTCGATCGGCGAAGTCAGGCGGCGGCCAACTTTTTGTGTTCCGGTCACGAGATCAACATTTGTCATCCAGCCGATGAACTCGATGCGGTCGCCGCCGCGGATATTGCTGCGCATCTGGGGATGGTCGGCGATCGGATGTTCGGGCGTGAGGATATTGAACGCCACCTGCACCCAGTTCGGATAGTTCGGCCAGCGTGCCGAGTGGTCGCTGGTTCCCTTGAAATGGACGCCCATCACACTGGATAGACCGAAGTCGCCGCGCAAGTCGCCGAACTCATTGGCGATTGACGCCTCGTGCATTGCGACCAGGCCGCCGCCCTCCTTCACGAAGCGCGTCACGTTCGCATTCATACGGTCACTCAGGCAGGCCGCGTTGGGCAGGATCAGAACTTTGTATTGCTTGAGTGTCTCGTAGCGATCGAGATCGGGCTCGATAATGATATCGAGCGGCAGGTGATCTTCCATCATCGCGCGGAAAACGCCGACGGCGGATTCCATGTGCGCCGGCATGCGTCGCTCGCCCGGCAGCGACGCACCCAGCCGCCCGGAATCGACGCCGCTCCCCATCCAGTTGCCGATCGGCACTTCGCTGCGGATGCCACTCAAGCCATACAGCAACCGGCTGCTCTCACCGACGAACATCGCGGCCCACTTGAGCGACCTGGCGCCGGCCGTGTAAGGCTCGCGCTCGCGTATCTGCTCGTTGAAACCCTTGAGAGTGGCCTCGTTGCTCTGTTGCCACATTCCCTGCGCCGCCAGGCAACCGTTGGTGATGACCGTCATGTTGCGCAGATCACACTCGGCCGGCGGGGCCTGCATGCCGAATTGACCCTGTTCGCAGAGATAAGGCAGTATCCAGGCAGGGCGGTCCCCGGTCAGGCCGCGGTAATAACGCACGGTGAACGCGGGGAGCAGATTGCTGCCTTGATCCGGAGGAAAATCCCAGAGCAATTCCAGGAACGGCGCGTCGAGGACGCGGTGCATCGCGTCGCTGCCCTCGACCGCTGGAGCGCCCATCCAGTGCCACCAACGACCGGGCCCCGTCGTCCAGGGCGCCGCGATAAAGTCCGGCTTCACTTCCTTGAGCGCCGCCGTCCAGCGCTCGACGAATTTCGTATAACGCCACAGACGCCACTTCACATAATGCCGCCACTTGGAGTTGTTCACGTCGGCGCCCAGCGGAATCTCGCGGCCGGCATCTTCCTGGTAAGCCCGCTTGCACGCCGGGCAATAACATTGCGACCAGCAGCCGAAACCGTCGAGATTGTAGCCGTCGAAATCGAACGTCTTCAAAAGGGAAACCTGCGATCGGATGAAGAAGTCGCCGTAGGGCGAATTCCAGCAACCGAGCACGTGCGTCCTGGCCAGCTCCTCGGGTTTGATCGGTGTGCCGCCGGGCTGTGGCATGTCCTGCCACTCCGGATGCTCGGCCAGAACCCAGGGAACCATGTTCATACGGATCGCCTCACCGAGCACCTTGCCGCCCCGCGCATGAACTTCCTTGACGTTGCGCTTCATCCGCTCCCGATTCGCCGGCTCCATCGGCGTTCCGGTCAGGACCGCCACGAAGCCGTCTCCTTTCTTGTTCAGCACCCAGTGCCCGCCGGCGAACCCGTTCGGCCCGCCGGCGTTGGTGCCGCCGATCGCGACGTTCACCCCGTCGGCCATCGCCTCGGCGATCGTGTTGTCGTGAATGTCGAAGCAGGCGCGCTGGTGCGTTTGCAGCCAGCCCACCTCCGGGAATTGGCTCGGGAATGTGAGCTTCCACTCGCCGGCATGAGCGAAGTGAGGAAAAATCGCCAGAACAACCGCAAATGCGGATTTCGCATAACTCCGTTTCATCGCCTTGATTCCCCGCGCAGATCAACCGCGCATTTCCAACCCAGTCAGCGTCGCGTTGCCGCTGCCGAACCTGTCGGCCGAAATGCCCATCCGCTGGAGCATGCTTACAAACAGATTGCAAAGCGGCGGGTGGTTGTTCTCATCGAAGGCCAGATGCTGGCCGTGCCTGAAGCCGCCGCCGGCCAGAAGGACGGGCATGTTCTTGACGCTGTGCTTGGCGGCATCGCCCAGGTTGCTGCTGAAGAACACCATCGTTCGATCGAGCAAGCTTTCGCCCTCTTCCTTCGTCGCGTGTAACTGGGTGAGGAAGTCACGCAAGGTCTTCAACTTTTCGAGCTCCAGAATCTTGAGCTGGGCAATCTTGGACGGATCCTGGCCATGGTGCGACAGATCGTGATGGCCCTGGTTCACACCGGGAATCGGCGGCACGTTGCTCGTGCCCAGAAGTTGTAGTGTGATTAGCCGCGATGAGTCAGTTTGCAAGGCGAGATGGATCAGGTCGAACCAGAGCCGGGTCTTGCCGACCAGGTCGGCGCTGTTCTGGATGTCAACCGGAGGCTTGACATTGACCTTGGGCTTCGGTTTCTTCGACCAGGCGGCGGCCTGTGCCAGCCGCGCTTCCAGTTCGCGGACGCTGGTAAAGTATTCGTCGAGCTTCTCGCGGTCAGATGCACCCAGGTCACGCTGCAGTTTCCGGGCTTGATCGCGCACCGCGTCGAGGACGCTCTGCCCGTCAGCCAGCCGCCTGGCCTGGGCTTTCACTTGATCGGGGCGGCCTTCCAGAAACAGCTTGGCGAACACGTGCGACGGCCAATCCTCCGTCGGCACCGGCGCGCCACTCTTGGTCCAGGAAAGGCCGGCACCTTCACACGACAGCGTGAGCGTGGCGAAACGCGTCTGGCCGTAGATTTGATCGGCCGCGAACTGGTCGAGCGAGACGCTGTTCTTGAACCCCGCCCGCCGTTCCGGATGCGGGGCCGCGGTCAGAAAGCTATGGTTGGAGTCGTGGCTGGGGCCAATGTCGGGGTGAGACAGCCCGGAGATCACCGTGAAGTCGTCGCGAAAGTCCTTCAAGACTTCCAGGTACGGCGACAGCTTGTAATCCCGGCCGGCCTTTTCCGGGAAGAAGAACGCCGGATGCAGCCCCAGCGGCGTGTTGATGCAAACCATGCGGCGGGGGACTCGGCCAGACACGGCAGCGCGGGCGCGATCGGGCCGCAGCGCGTCAAAAAGCGGCAGCCCCATCGTCACACCGGCGGCGCGAAGGAAGGTCCGACGCGGAAGCTTCATAGGCAATTCTCTGTCGCTGGAACCCTGGATCATTTATAGCGGAACAGCTCGCTCTGCACAATTTCATGGATCAGCGACCGCAATCCATAATCTTTCGCGCGGATTCGCTCGACGATTCGCTCGATCGCCTCGCGGTCGGATGCCTGAGGTGCCCGGCCGCTCGAGTACGTGATCAGTTTGGTGGTCAAGGCCCGTGCCAGCCGCGGCTTGTCCCGTAAGAGAATCTGCTTGAGCTGGTCGATGTTCTCGAAGGGCTCGCCCTCAGCCGTCACATCGGCGGGGTCTACTTTCTTGCCCTTGAGATACGGCATTCGCCGGCCGCTCACGAAGACATATTCGCCGAGCCCGGTGACGCGGTAATGGTCGCGCCAGCCGCCGATGCAGTCAAAGCTTTCCAGGGCAAATCCGGGGGGATCAATCTTGCGATGGCAAGCGGCACACGATTCGATCGAGCGGTGCTTGGCCAACTGCTCGCGAATTGTCCTGGCCCCGCGAATGTCGGGGTCGATCGCCGGCACATTGTCGGGCGGAGGAGGCGGCGGCGTTCCCAGGATGCGGTCCATGATCCACGCCCCGCGCAATACCGGTGAAGTCGTCGTGCCGTTGGCCGTCACTTTGAGCACGCTGGCCAAGGTAAGCACCCCGCCCCGATGGCTGCCCGGCGGCAGCGTCTTCTTCTGGAACGCCCAGCCATCAACTTCGGGAATGCCGTAGTGCCTGGCCAGACGGCCGTTGAGCATCGCGAAGCCGGAGGCAACGAAGTTAGTGATACTCAGGTCATTTCTCAGGACTTCATCGAAGAACAACTCGGTCTCGCGGATCATCGACACCTTCAGCAAGTGGTCGAATTCGGGGTACAAGATGTGGCTGGGCTCCGTCGCGTCGATCTCGCGGAGCGCCAGCCACTGGCCGGCGAAATTCTCGGTGAAGGCCGCCGCCCTGGGGCTCGCGAGCAAGCGCTCGACTTGCTGCCGGAGGACGTCCGGCTGGCTGAGTTTCTGCTCTTCGGCGAGCGTGAAGAGCTCGTCGTCGGGCATCGTGCTCCAGAGAAAGTAAGACAACCGGCAGGCCAGGGCAAAGTCGTCGAGCTTCCCCGGCCGCTCGCGGAGGAAGAGGAACTCGGGCGCGATCAGCACGCCCTTCAAGGCAGCCCGCATCGCTGGCTCGAACGAATAACCCTCCGCCAGCCTGGCCGGGACAATCGCCACAAATGGCGCGACGTCAAGAGCGGTCACCGTCCGGCGAAACGCCCGCCGCGTGAATGCCTTGAGGATCCGCTCGGCATCGACCAGCGGCCGATTCGAGACAACCTCCACGCGGTCACCGTAGTCGTTATCCCGGCACGTTTTTTGCGCCAGGCCACCGAAGATGCGGCGATGACTTTCGGGCGGCCATATCGGATAGAGCGGCCCTTCGACCTCGATATACTGGACCGCCAACCCGGGCCCGTCCCATTTCTCGGCACCAACCTTGTGCACCGTGCTCGCGCTGGCCAATCCGTACGGGAGCATGGTGATGGTCGTTCGCGGCTCCATGTACCGCACGAACTCATACACGGCCGGCTTGCCGGGCGCGGCGTCAAAATAGCCGACCAGTCCGCTCTTTCCCGTCATCCGCGTGCCGGTCGCCGTCACCCGAAAGGTGACCGGCTTGCCTGCGCTTTGAAAGGCGGACCCCGAAATGCGAAAACGATAGTTGCCGCCCTCTGAAGGGTAAAACTGCGTCGCGCCAACGTTGTGCCATTCGGACGAGCAGAAGCACACGACCTCGCCGTCCTTGAGAAAGCGATATACGTTCTCGGTGGATCCCCGAACCGGGTATCCGTCCTTGAGGCTATGCCGCTTGGTGACCGTGGGCGGCGGCTTGGGACGGTTGGCGATCGCCATGTTGAGCGCCGTGTCGGCCGCTTCGAGGTATTTCTCCATCAAGAAGGACGACGTGTGGTTGGCCGCGCCGGAATTGTCGAAACCGTCGGCTGAGCCATCCTCGGGCAACTGCTCTTTCAGGTTGCCGCTAATGCCCAGGAGATCGCGTACGGTATTCTCGTACTCGACCCGATTCAGGCGCCGGAGGACCACCCTCCCCTCCGCGGACCGTGCGGCAAAAGCGGCGGCGGCCACACGCGGGGCAAGCCAGCCAGTCAGAGCCTGAATGTCTTGCGCCAAAGGGCGCGGCTTGCCCTTGGGAGGCATTTCGCCCGCCCTGAGCCGCTCGATCACCGCGGTCCATTTTGCGCGGGTGGCGGCATCGGCAAAATCGGTCGCGAGGTTGTCGAGCCGGAGCTTCCCCTTGGGCTTGGTCTTGCCATGACAAGCAACGCAATGACCGACCAGGAACGGCCGGAACTGATCTTCGAATAGCTTGGCGTCCCCCGTCGGCTCGATCCCTGGTCCCGGCCGCAACGCCAGCGCGGCCGACGCGTCAAGCAGCGCCAGGCCGACGCCAGCCCACAACCCGGCCCACATGCGCCACCCGGCCATGGAATATCTCCGCCCTCACCGGCTTGCGATCGGTCTTACGCGAACCCACTGGTACTCGTGGTCGTATTGTCGGCGAACAAGCCGATGCCTGCAAGCATCGTCGAAGTTTCCTGGCCAGTTCACCAGTGGCAATACTGTCTGTGCATGTACGCGACTGCCGCTAGAAGGTCACGTGACTCCCTGCCGGGCTCGATCCACATACCCCAGATCATCGTCGTCGGGACGACGAGGCCGCCGAGCAGCCTCGGGCGCCAGAAGCGGTGCCAGTCAAGTTCTGCCACCAGAAGAATGGCGTGTCGAACCTCCATGAATCGCCATTCGCCAGCTCGAGAGTATGGCGATTGCGAAGGATCGACCGGACAGATAACTTCCAGACAAGTTTACCATCCCGGCGCATTGCGTATCTCACGCCCGGCACGAGCCCCTCGGAGCGAATGACCCCCTGCTCGCGCCCCCCGGCATCGAGCACCCGCATCCGCATCAAAGAGGGAAATTGAGGCTCCAAACGCAGGCAGAGAGTTCCCGGAGAGTCGCTGCTATCCTCGGCCGTGTCCGACACATCGAAGACGCTGACGGGGTCGCCGGATTCCTCCCCTCCGATCTCGGAATAGTAAGAGCGCGCGTGATCCAGCCAGGCCGGCATGCCTGCCTCTGCCGCGTCCTGGCTCTTCTGAATTGTGACCGGCCAGAACGTATCGTGCGCGGACGAACCTCGCCGGCGGCGGACGTTTCGCACCTCCACGGCGACCATAAGGAGCACCGCGAGCCACCCCATCCACGGGACCTTCACGGTCACGACGAGGAAGCCGAGGAAAAACACCACGAAAGCCACCACCAAGGCGGACGAGCGGAGGCACCAGAGCCAATCCCACGCCGAGCGGAACCCGAGCCATTTCCACGCCGGCCGATTCATGATGCGGGTCCTTCCGCCCTCCCGCGCCTTCCCAGGGTTGCTCGCCAACCGCCAAGGTTCATTATCGCACGTCCGATTTCGGTTCGGCCGGTAAGGATCGCGACGCAAATTACTTCCTGTAAGAGGCGTCTTTCGCTCCGCGAAAGGCGACAAGGCAGGTCAATGTCAAGTTTTCGGCGACGGTCGGTCCGTGTTGTTGCTCGGCAATGACCTGGTCGATCTGGAAGGGCAGAACGTCGAGCGATTGCGGGAGCCGACAGTATTCGCAGGTGTTTTCGGCGCGGTCCCAAACCAGACGTTTCAGTGCCTCGTTCATACGTGCGACCGCGGCGGTATTACAAGTTACGCACGCGCCTGCGGAATCAGTCCCTGAGATGTGCGCGGGCAATCGTCATCGCTGGTTGGCTCTCCCGGAGCGGTCAACTCAATGTAGCGAACACGAACGGGAGCGGCAAGAGTACAATGCCTTGTATATCCGAATTCCGGCCGGTATTTGATACTGGCTGTGTGCCGTGAGGAGAGCTATGCAATGCCTGAGGCCTGGACCTCTTAGGACAGATCGCTCCCTCCGGCTCGGGCACAAGGTGTTGGTACATGATGCGGCTCAGACCGCTTATCACAAGGATTGCCTTGCCCGAGACCACCGGGGGAGACTCACGCCCTTCTCTATGACACACATCGTTTAGGATATCTCCGGGTGCTTCTTTACGGAGGTTTACCATGGCTAGCACCCCAACTCTCGACCGCATCGGCGTCGGCATTGATACCGCGCGATACGGTCACCGCGTCTCCTTCCTCAGGCCGGATCGCAAACCGGCCGCCAAGCCGATAACCGTGATGGAAAACCACGCTGGTTATCAGTCATTCAATGATGTGTTGCTGCGACTACGTGAGCAGATTCCCGGCGTTGAATTTCACGTCCGCATCGACGCCGCCGGCCAGTACGCGCAGAACCTGGAACAGTTCCTGCACAGCCTTGACTTGCCCATGACCATCTCCGTCGGCGAGCCCAAGCGCAACAAGGATTATCGCAAGGCGCACTTCCCCAAGCGCACCACCGATGACACCGAGAGCCAGGCCATGGCCCGCTTCGCCATCGTCGAACAGCCACCCGCCACGCCGGCCCCCAGCGCGACGATGATCGCGTTGCACGAGGTGGCCGGGCGCCTGCAGGCCAGGGTCAAGCAGACGACCCAAGCGGTCAATCGGCTGCACAACCTGCTGGCCCGCTGCTTTCCCGAGCTCGCCACCTTGACCGATGATATCGCTGCCGGTTGGGTACTCTCCTTGCTGGAGAAGTACCCCACGGCCGAGCGTATCGCCGCAGCCCACCTCACGTCGTTGGAGAAGATTCCCTATCTCTCCAGCGAGAGGGCGCGGGAGGTCCAAAAAGCCGCCAAGCAGTCGGTGGCGTCGCTCCGGGGTCCAGTGGCGGAGGCTTTGGTTACCGACCTGGTGAAGCAGCTCCGCCACTGCCAGGTCGCCGAGCGCTCGATGCAGAAATTGTTGACCAAGGCCTTCGCCGAACTCCCCGGCTCGGCCCATACCCAACTCCAGACCATCCCCGGTATCGGCCAAGCCACAGCCGCAGTCTTGGTTGCCAAGATCGTCGACATCGACCGGTTCGACACTCCCGATAAGCTCGTGGGCTATTTTGGGATCTTTCCTGAGGAGAACCGCTCAGGAGTCGACCGCTTTGGCAATCCCTTGCCCCCGGGCACGATGTGCATGTCGCGCAAAGGCTGCGACTTGGTGCGCGGCTACCTTTGGAACGCCACGCGTGTCGCCATCTGCCACAACCCTGCTATCCGCCCCCTTTATCGCCGCCTCAGAGCCAAGGGCAAACGAGGCGACGTTGCCTTTGGGCAGTGCATGCGCAAGCTCCTTCACTTGGTCTTCGCTGTCTGGAAGACCAATCGTCCGTTCAACGCCAACCACTATCCCTGGGAGAACCCCAACGACGAGGTGCCCCAGGACCTCGCGGCTTCCAGCGTCGGCGCGACCGACTCCAGCAATAGCAAAGCCGAGGGCCACAAGCAGGACAAGCCCGCGGGAAAAGTGGTCACCTCGGCTCACTCGACGATAGAGCCGACGCCCCCCTCCGTCAAGCCAGAGCATCCGCCCGTGGCCGCGCGGCCGCACGTTGACTTCGCATTTTTGCGCCAACAAGTATCTTTAGAGCAGGTACTTGCACATCTGGGTCTGTTTGATCAACTGCGCGGCAGGGGTCCACAGCGTCGCGGTTGCTGTCCGGTGCATAGCCATCCTGGGGATCAAGAGAGGACCTTTTCGGTCCATCTAGCCAAGAATGCTTTTCGATGCTTCCAGAAGGATTGCGGTGCGCAGGGCAACGCGCTTGATCTTTGGGCTGCGATCCATCGGCTGCCGCTGTACGACGCTGCCTTGCACCTTGCCGAGACGTTCGGCGTCCCCCGGAACAGAGAAGAGGAACCCGTCAAAGGAACCCGTTAACTTGAGCTGACGCCCGTTCAACGCCGGCTTCTGCGAATCCATGGGAGGGTTCGAACCTGCCGCCCCGAACCGTCGCCGCGGCACCGTCTGACGCGCCCTGGCGGATCCCCTTTGCCGCGCCCCGACCTGGCGCGAAGGTTCGTGATGCGCGCCCGGGCTGTCTCCAACGGCCGCCGCCATCACACTCGGCGGCACTTGACTTTCAATGGTACATCTGTCCTTTTAGCTCGGGATCGCCGGTCGGGTCACGCCAGCGGAGTACCATAGGCCGCTTTCCAGTCGGCGGTGCCGGCGAGATCGAGGCCGATCCGCGCTAGCTCGAGGGTCTCCTCGGGCGAGAGGGCTTGGGCTCGGGCGACGACCGATGCGGCCTTTTCGAGCTCGGCGATGTTCTCCAACCCAACGACCGCGACGGCGATGCCAGGTATCGACAGAGCGTAGCGGATCGCTTTTTCATAGTACTTCTCGTCCATCTTGAATCCGCCCTGCTCCCGCGCAGCGCCCCCAAGGACTTTCATGGCGACCAGGCCGACGTTCATGTGCCGGGCTCGGCTCCAGACCTTGTGCTCGAAATCGTAGGTGTGCTGGACGACGAAGTTGACGGCGTTCATAAGGACATCGATCTCGCCACTGTCGAGTGCGTGATGAAAACGGCTCGGGTGGAGGTGGCCGCTGGCGCCGATGAACCGGACGACTCCCTGGCTTTTTGCCTCGCGCAGCGCGCCGATGGCGCCACCATTCCCGAAGACTAGCTTGTGGTCGCCCCAGACCTTTTCATCACCGAAGTTGTGCAAGTGGACCAGGTCGATCCGGTCGGTCCGCATCCGCTTGAGGCTCTGGCGCAGGAGCTTCCAGGTCCCGTCGTAGCCCGGCTCCTCCGTCTTGGTGACGAGGAAGACCTTGTCGCGGACCTCCGCAATCGCCGGCCCCATCTTTTCCTCGGCGAAACCGGTCTCGGCGCTGCCGTAGGTAGGTGCCGTGTCCAGATAGTTGATCCCCAGCGCCAGGGCGCGGTGCAGCGTGCCGCGGACGTCATCGGGTGTGACGCGCTTTCGCTGGAAATAGGCACAGCCGATCCCCAGGCGGGACACCCGGGCGCCGGTGCGCCCGAGCACGGCATCAGGCACTTTCAGGCTCGCAGGCGGATCGATATCCGCGCCGGGTGCGGCCGGTGTGGCAGCCAGGCCCCCCAGTAGAAGGCCGCTGCTCTTGACGAAGTCACGCCGAGAAAAAGGATGAACTTGTTGAGACATATCCCTCTCTCCAGGTTGACTGGACTTCTGGTGTCACTCGCACCCACTGTACCAAACCTTGGCTCTCGGACCAGTCCCAAGGAGTTGCAGTCCCGCCGCCGGGCCTAAGCAGCGCCGCCTGGCTCGGCCGGGGGGGACGCTGGCTGGGGAGCCGGCAATAACTTCAATCGCGAGGCCGGGCCGGCCGCCGCCTCGGCCCGCCACCGGCGGCCAGCCAGCCGATCGAAGTACGCGATGGCGTATCGCCAGGCCAACCACCCGCACACGGCAGGGGCGGCGATTCCGAGGGCACACGCGCCCAGCGCCCAGCGTGGTCCCTCGCCTCTGACGGGAGGGCGATGCCGAACCGCCAGACGGGACGCCTTGCCTGCCGGCCACGGGCACGCTGATCGCCGCTCACGAGCGTCCGTTGCGCCAACCGCAACCGTGCGATCGCCCCGATCGTCAAGAACCCGGCTCCCAGGAGTTGCAGCGCGATCATCCGGCCGACGATGTAGCTAAGCTGCGCCCAGGAATTCAGCCCCGCGGCTAGATGGAAAGCCGCGATGATCGGGCTGCTGAGAACGAGCCACGCGTTCGCGGCTGCCACCGACTCGGGCATGTGGATGCCGAACCGGGGTAGGACGAACGCCAGGCTGAACGGGCCGACGCACCAGGCCATTGCACCGAACAAGTACGCCGCCGTTGCCAAACGTATGTCCGGGGCCGCCACGGAAATCCAGATCGCCAGCGAGATCAGGAAGAGGAAGGACGACGTGAACCCAGCATAGCACAAAGCGATCAACCGCAGATCGATCCCGCCCATCACTCAAGAACCAATGCGATGCGGTGGCATGCACCGCACAGCATATAAGTCGGCATTCCGACTTTCTGTTCCATCGCTACTCACGGGCCCAACGCGGCATAGCCGCAACCAACAGATCGGGGGACAGAGCCCCCTCCTACAACGGCGCAGCAGCACGTGCTTTTGATAGGGGTAGGAGGGACCGATTGGTTTCGGTCCCCCCTCCCTCCGAACCGTACAGGCGGATCTCCCGCATACGGCTCTCCAGTCAGTGGTATTTACCTCGAAGAGGATTGACACGCCAACCGATGGGCTGCTTTCAAGCTGTACAGTCCCAGGTCAGCAAAGTACGCATTTGGTCAGCGCTGATGATCCGAGCCACGACCACGCCCCCGTTTCTTCTGGCGTTTCCGGAGTATGCTTCTCAGCCTACCCCGGATCCAGCCGTCCAGTTCTGGGAACGTCGTTTTATAGCTGTGTTTGAAGTATTCAAACCAGCCCCGCAGCGTCGGGTTCAACGACCCGATGATCGCCGGAAGGCATTGCCCGTTGTTCCGCTTCGTCTTGGCTCGGATCGTATCCTTGAGCTTCTGGATGCTTTTGGTTCGCGGAAAGCGTTTGCCTTTGCGGAACCGATAGCCCAAGAACTCGAAGGAGTCGGTCGTTGCGTTGACGATCCGCGTCTTGGTCGGATGCAGCATGAGCCCGGCTTCCGCCGTCCATTCTTGCATCACCGCCAAGGCTCGCATCGCGTCTTCCGGGCTGCGACACAGGATCACGAAGTCATCCGCGTACCGCACCATCTCGAATCCCTCTTGGGCCATCTTGTGGTCCAGAGGGTTCAGATAGATATTACTGAGCAGCGGGCTGACAACAGCACCCTGGGGACTGCCCGTCTCGGGAGTCCATTCACGCAAGCCGTCCAGGACGCCTTGCTTGAGGAACGCCTCGATCAGGTTCAGTACCCGTCCGTCCGATACCTTCTGGCCCACCAGGGTCATCAGGCGATCGTGGGGAATCGTGTCGAAATAGCTCTTCAGGTCGGCATCGACGATGTAGGTGTACCCGGTCTTGAGCAGTCCGTCTACTCGACGCAGCGCGTCTTTGCATCCCCGTCCGGGGCGAAATCCGTAGCTGTGTTCGGCGAAGTCCCGCTCGAAAATCGGTTCCAGTACCATCCGAAGTGCCGTTTGGACCACCCGGTCTCGGACCGTCGGAATCCCCAGCGGCCGCTTCTCCTGACTCCCCGGCTTGGGGATGTAGTGTCGGCGGATTGCCTGCGGACGGTAGCTTCCGTTCCGCAGTTGTTCGCTGAGTTTCCTCACTTCCTCGTCCAGGCGATCTCCAAACATCGTGGTCGTGACGTGATCAACCCCTGCGGACCCTTTGTTGGCGGCAACTTGACCGAACGCCGCTCGCAGAGTTCGCTCGGGGTGGATCTTGTCAATCAAGCTAAACCATTTGCCTCCTTTGACCCCCTGTATGAGGGCTGTCAACATCCGCTCTGTCCAAACCGTTGGTTCGGTCCACGTCCAAGGACGCAGGAGCTCTCCGACGCGTTTAATCCTTTCGGATACTGCCTCCGGTTGGTTTTCCATCGGTTGGGTCATTGCGTTTCCACCTTCCTGCACCCCTTGGCTCCCCCGGAGTTACCCGGCTTCTACGCTACTATGGGTGCTGTGACTCCTGGGTGGCTGGCTCTTCGACTCCCCGTGGAGTATGAACACCTGCTTTGGCGCCACCCAGGTCTCCCTGCGTTTTGTCATCGAAACTTCCGTTCATTCCGTCTCCAACCACCCCCCGTCGTCCCGACTGGTCTCTGGGGTTTTTCTCAGTCGGACTTACCGGACCACAGGCTGTGGCCGCCCTTTAGGGGCCGTGCGTCATTTGGGCTTCGCCTTTTCCCAGCAGGCTCGCCACGACGGATAGCCGAATCGAGTTCACTTGTGTTACGGACTGAACGTTCACCTCCGGTTGCTCTCCACCCCGCCTCACGGCGACGCAGTTACCATTGGTTACGGGATGCCAGAGCATCCCGGCAAGGACTCCCACCTTGCAGAATCGATGCAGTTACAGGCGCACTAGGAGCCGGCTCCGTCCGGCGATCGCAAGATACGCGCATCTTGCCTAGAAGTTCAGCGGAAAGAATCTACGCCTTTTCCGGGACTTCGCCCCGAAAAAGTGGCCCCCTGCGGGGCAGCCGGCAGTCGGGAGACCTGTCCTTCGGTCCGGCAGCGGGCGGGGTCGGGAGACCCACGCCCAACATCGACAACAAGTTGTCGATGCGCGGCCCTGAAGGGCCTAATGCCGCCGTGCGCGCTGGCTCCGCATCCACGGCGGTTTGTGAAACACACGGCCGATGTCCGGATCGGCTCGCGCTCGGAGCCTCGTGCCGTTGTCAGGTCGCCCGGCATCCGCCCAGGTTGGGCACGCGCCGGAGGCCACGGCGCTCGGCGACTTCTCTTTGGCGCTGGCGACCGGCCGCCAAGAAGCGGCCGGAGAGACGCCCCTTGCTCAGTACGGCTCCAGCCGCACCAGCACGTGCAGATGGTTATCGAGCACCGAGAACCCGGCAACCGCCGCCGAGAAGATTTGAGCACGTCGCGGGTAGCTGGGCGCTATCCTGAGTCGTTGGAACGAGGTCGGATCAAATCGGGCCGAGGAACGAGGACGCGTTCACGCCGAAATACATCGATAAAGCCCTGATGTGCTCACGGGTCAGGTCGCGTTTGCCGTTCAGGACCAGCGACAGAACCGTTTTGCTGATGCCCGTGCCGCGGGCCACGTCGGCCTGCGTCGCCCCCTTCTCCTCCATGATGGAACGGAGCATCGTGGCGTCGCTGACTTTGGGCATTTCGATGTGTTCGTCTTCGTACCTCTCGATCAGGTCCCCCAGCACGTCGAGGTAATCGGACTCGGCTGCGGAGAGTTTGTCCCGATCGGTCAGTTCGTCGACGACTCCTGACGCCGCGTCCAACTCGGCGTCGGTGCGAATCGGCCGGAGGGGAAACCGCCGGATCAGGGCCAGGTAAGCCGGGTCGATACCGCCGAGGACGGTGGTCCTACCCTTGGTTTTCCTGGACAACCTCATCACCCTCGACAAGCTCCGGACGAAGAAGGCCGGCTGCGAAAACCCGCAGAAAATGGCTGTTTGAAAGCCGGACGGTCTCCACAGGAAGGCCAGGGGCAAGATGCCGATGGGCTCATCGTGGCTATTGCCCATCTTGTCAGCGGCCATTACTTTCAGCACGTCTAAGTTGTCATGGCGGTCGATTGCTTGGCGTCATTGCGATGAGTACAATCAGCAACGATGCAGTCGCAAGAACAGAGTTCAAGTCGTCGTTGGCCTAGCGTGATTGCCGCAATCAAAGGAAGCCTAGGGATCGCGGCGGCGGTGTTGTTCTGGGATGTTGCCAACGAAGGATCCTATATCTTCTCCCTGCTAATTTGCCCTCCGTGGTTTCTGATAAGCTTCGTCAAGAACATCATACAGCGTCCAGGATGGGCGATTGCCCTTCTTAGGGTTTCAATGCCGCTCTTGACTCTTGCGATTGCCTTCGGCAACGGCAACTTGCAGTGGAAAGTTTCAGACGCAAACGCCCAGCGAGTCATCAAGGCGTGTGAAGAGTTCCGAGTTGTCAACGGGCGACATCCGAGTAAGCTTGACGAACTTGTCCCCGAGTATCTCACTTCCGTCCCTCCTGCCAAGCATTGCATGATGGGCGTGTTCTCTTATCGCAACTCAGACGGCCATTGCACGTTGTGGTGGACCCGATATGGATTTTATCGGAGGATTTATAATTTTGATGAAAATCGATGGAGCAATCTTGACTAGCAGGGCGGCGGCGCTGCGGAGGAACCCCTTGGAATTTAGCGTCGCTACCGGCGCCTGACTCCGCAGGTGAAGAGTCAGGCGGTGCTGGCGGTGTTCGGCTGACGCCGCCGGTCCGGCAGCAGCCCTTCCCGCTGAAACCTGGGCAAGTCATCGTGCGGTATGACCCACGACGCGTACTCGCCCCGTCTGCTTTGCTTCTTCACTGCTCGTATTCGTCCCGAACGCGCGTACTCTGGCGGGCGGGCAGCGGTCTTTCCCGCCGGCGAGGAAATTCTTCTCCCTCTCGCCCCGCCGGGGAGAGGGTGGCCGAAGGCCGGGTGAGGGTCGGGACCGACACTTGAAATGGTGCGGGCGCTTTAATGAAAATTCAAAATCAGCGCAACACCAAAACTTACGCCTCGGGTTGGTAGCGGCGGCGGCCGCGTGCGGTACATATCGCTTGCGGGTCACCAGCAACTGACAACTGGCAATTGAGAACTGGCAACTGGCAACTGGCAACTGGCAACTTCTTTCACCCGCCGGCCGCCCGCCGGTCGATATAACGCTCCTTCGGCAGCCTGTAGAGCCACGCCCAGTAAGCGAAGCCGCCGAACAACAGCAGAAAGCTGATATTCTGGGAGATGGTAAATCCGGCGAAGAACGCGGGCTCGTCGTTGCGCAGGTACTCGATGAAGAATCGCGTGACGGGATAGGTGAGCATCAAGAGGCCCATCACCTCGCCGTCACGTCGACGCAGCGGATAGAAGGCCGTCAGCAAAAGCAGGATCACCAAGGCATCGAGCGCCGAGTAGAGTTGCGTCGGGTGAACGGGCAGCGATTGAAGCGCGCCTGGCGGGATCAACCCGAGGCTGACCTGCTGGCCCCAGGGAGGCGAATATCGGGGAAACGAGATCGCCCAGGGAAACTGGCAGATATCGCCGTAACAGCAGCCGTTGAGAAAACAACCCAGCCGGCCGAACAGTGTCCCGACCGCGATCGACGGCGCCACCACGTCCAGGAATGGCCGCAGCGGAAACGGCTTGAAGTGGCGATAGACGAAAAACGCGATCGTCCCGCCCACAATGCCGCCGTAATAGACGACGCCCCCCTTCCAGTACTGGAGCCCGTCCCAGACCGACTTGATTTCCACTCCCCAGTACTCGACGCAGTAAAAGAGCCGTGCGCCAATCATGCCGAAGAGGAAGAGCCAGAAGGCGATGTCAACGATGACCTCGGGGTCAAGCCGCTCGCGCTTGGCCCGCCAGCATGCCAGCCAGGTCGAGAAAACAAAGGCGAGCACAAGCATCGTGCCATAGCCGAAGACCTTGAGTCCACCGAAGATCGGAATGGTGAACAGGACCTGTTTCACGAGCCTTCTTTACCTCCATGGTTTCATTCCGCCAGCAGCACGTTGTCGATCAGACGGGTCGAACCCACCCGAGCCGCTAGAAGCGCCATTGCCGGGCAACCTGTGCCGAGATCACTGAGCGGTTCCAGCGTGCGGGCATCGGCAACCTCGGCGTAGTCCAGCTTCACCGAGGCTTCCAATCCTACTGTCCCGACGAGGATTTGTCGAATCCGATCGGCCCGCCGCTCTCCGGCGAGGACCGCTTGCTTGGCGCGTGTTAGTGCGCGATGGAGCACCGGGGCAGCCTGCCGCGGCCCTGGGCCCAGGAAGCGGTTGCGACTGCTCATCGCCAGCCCATCCGGCTCACGCACGGTCGGAGAGGTGCGGATGACCAGCGGGACGTGCAGATCCTCAACCATGCGCCGGATGAGAAGTTGTTGCTGATAGTCCTTCTGGCCAAAGATCGCCAGATCGGGGCCCACGATTTCGAAGAGCTTGAGGACCACGGTGGTAACGCCGCGAAAGTGGCCTGGGCGGCTGGCTCCCTCCAGCACGTCCGACAGGCCGGGCACCTCGACGAAGGTCAACCGCGTGCCATGAGGGTAAACGGTCGCTACGGTCGGGGCGAAGAACCAGGTCTACCCCGGCGTCGGCGCACTTCCGCAGGTCGTCGTCGAAAGTTCGGGGATACTTCGCGAGGTCCTCATTGGGCCCAAACTGCGTCGGATTCAAGAAGATCGACACCACGACCAGACCGGCTTCCCTCCGGCATTCCCTGACGAGCTCGACGTGACCGCCATGAAGCGCTCCCATGGTCGGTACCAGACCGATCCGCAGTCCCCGCCGGCGCCCCGCAGCCACGGCATGCCGGATTCCCTCGACCGACTCGACCACCTCAACCACGCTCTTCCCTCCGCGCCGCTTCCTGGCGATGAGGGCAGTCGGGATTGTTCAGACACGAGTCGGGAATCACCAGGTCGTTCAAGACTTCGCCCCCCAGGATCGTCTTGGCCACGATCCGAGGTACGTCCTCGACCGTCACCCGCCCGTACCAGATCCCTTGGGGATAGATGACCACCGTTGGACCGTGCTCGCACTGCTCGAGGCAACCCGCGTGATTGGCTCGTGCCAAAAGACCGAATCCCGCGGCGTTTAACTCCTTTTTGAACGCTTTGCGCAACGCCTGACCGCCTTCAGGATCACAGCAGCCGCGGCGATGGCCGGCATCACGAACGTTGCCGCAAACAAAAATGTGATGTGTGAAAGCAGGCATAATTGATCCAAATGTTGGCGTATCGGTTCTCGCCGAGAATCCGGCGTCAGGGCCGTCGATTATCGTACCATCTGGCGAGTGCGAAGGCATCAGGAATCATGCGCTCGAATCGGTGCGCTCTTGGCGTTATACTGCATGTAAGGACCGACTTGGTTTGATGATCCGGATTTCCGCCGGGTGACGGGAGGAATCGAATTCGACCATGACCACGATGAAGCACTGCCTTCTCGTCGTCGACGACGAGCCCAACGTCTGTGATTCGGTGCATGACTTGCTGCGGCGCGAGTTCCGCGTGCTGAAGGCGACAAGCGCCGAGGAGGGCTATCGGATCATGCAGCAGGAGGAAGTGCATATCGTCATGACCGACCAGCGGATGCCACGGATCACGGGCGTCGAGCTGCTGTCCAAGGTGAAGGCGCGTCATCCGCATGCGATCCGGATGCTATTCACGGGGTTCGCCGATCTGGAATCCATCGTGGCGGCGATCAACCAGGGGCACATTTTCCAGTTCCTCAAGAAGCCGTGGCAGCCGGAAGAGCTCATCATCGGGGTGCGCCAGGCCGCGGCCGAATACGATCGCCTGGAAACCGTGGCGATCGAGCGCGAGCAATTGCAGGAACAGGTCTTCGAGCTAGTGCGGCGGGTTTCGGCTCTGGAAGCCGAGGTGCAGCGGCTGAGGTCCCTGCCCTTCGGTCAGACAGCCTCCAGTTCGGCTGACGATCGCAGCGGGCGCGCATCTTGAGCGCGGCGGCCTGGCGCAGCGCTCTTTTTGGCTTACCGGAGGGAGGATCATCGGACTCAATCGAGTAAGCCGGAGTGATCGGAATGGCGGAGCGGCGGCACACATTACTGGTCGTGGATGACGAGGTGGACGTACTCGAGAGTCTGCGCCACCAGTTTCATCGCAAGTATCACGTGCTGACTTCCAGCTCCGGGCCTGAAGCGATCGAGATCCTCACGAATCACGATGTCGACTTGATCCTGACCGACCAGCGGATGCCCGGCATGTCGGGCGATGTGTTCTTGCATCGGGCGCGCGCTAAAGCCCGACGCCATTCGCATGCTCTTTACCGGCTATGCCGATATCCAGGGCGTCATCAGGGCGGTCAACGAAGGGCAGATCTTTCGCTATATCCTCAAGCCCTGGGATTCCTTCGAGCTCGAGGCGATCATCCGCCAGGGCGCGGAGCAGTACGACTTGCTCGTGGAGCGGCGCCGGCTGCTCGCGGAGCTTCAATCCGCCAATGAAGAGCTGGTGCGCGCCAATAACGAGCTCGCCCGGGCCGGTCAGATCAAGACGGCCTTCATCGAGGTGGCCAGCCACGAGTTCAACACGCCGATCACTCTGGTCCTAGGTCTCACCGAGCTCTTGCGGCTCTCGAACGCCAACCGTCCGGACCAGGAACAGGAGATCCTCCGCCAGATCACGGCCAGCGGCCGGCAACTGTCGCGGCTGGTCACCAACATCCTCACCTTGCTTCGCGCCGACGATTTTCGCAAGACTCTCGAGCGCAAGGCCGTGGAGCTCGGCGAATTGATGGAACGAGTCCTCGACCAGGTCCGGCCACTCGCCGCGGTCCGCAACCTTCGGATTGCAACCAGAGTGGCCGAGGATCTCGGTTATTTTGAGATTGACGCCGACAAGATCAGCGCGGTCCTCGTCAACCTGCTCACCAACGCGATCAAATTCACGCCGGACGGCGGCCTGATCGAGGTCTCCGCGCGAAACGACGGCTCCGAGGCGGCCGAGATCCGCGTCGAGGATCGTGGCGTCGGCTTGGATCCCGAGGCGATCAAACACCTGTTTCAACCGTTTTTCACCGAGCTTGACCCCAGCCGTCATTCGTCGGGGGACTTCGGTTTCTGCAAACGCGGCTTGGGCCTGGGCTTGACCATCGCCAAGCAATTCGTCGAAATGCATGGGGGATATATTTCGGCATCGAGCCGTGAGGGAGGAGGCACGCTGATTACCGTCCACCTGCCGAGACGGAGTCGCCCCGATCCTGAGGTCCGTGATCACGCGAATGCCGCGAGCCCGCCGGGCTCGGAGCAAGTCGCCGACGGGGCGGTACGGAGCGCCCCTTCTTGAAACGCGGGGATCGGCAGCGGCCCTTCGCCTGCCGGACCGCTCGTTCGTGCTGCTCGATCAACTAGCTGCCAAGGGCGGGGATGCCGAATGCTGACGGCTCTGATTGTCGAAGATGAACCCGAAGCCAACAAACTACTCTCCTTGCTGGTCCAACTTCAGGGGTACCGGACCGAATCCGCCTACAACGGCGCGGAGGCGCTCGAAAAGGTCCGCGCAACCTCGCCCGACGTCGTCTTCCTCGACCTGATGCTTCCCGACATCGACGGCTACGACATCTGCAGGCAGCTCAAGACGCCCAATCCTGGTCCCGCCATTCCCGTCATCATCGTCACGGCCCGCCTGGCCGCCGAGAACCGGATCGAGAGCTTCGCCGCCGGTGCCGATGATTACGTCCCGAAACCGTACACGCCTGACCAGATTTTCGAAGCCCTCGATCAAGCCAGCGCATGGAAAGAGATGATCGACGAGCCCGAGGTCGGGGGCCGGGTGCCGGTCGATGGGCGGGACGACGGCGAGACCTTGCGCGTGTTGTCTGGGCTCCGCAACCTGCTCGCAGCGCGCACTTCTCTCGTGCCTCACGAAATCGATCTCATCAGCAAGGCCATCCACTCGATCTGGGCAAGCACTCATCAATGGGCGCGACGTCACCAGCGAGATCGGCCGGCCTTCCTGGCCTATTCGCTCACACACGCGCGATTGACGCTGACGGTCCGCGACGAGGGAGGATGGCTTTCCCAGGCGGCCGAGATCCAGAAAGACCTGTCGAGCACCCTGGACGCCGAGATTTTTGACGAGATCACCGTGGATGAGCTCACCAACTCGCTCACGTTGATCAAACGACTGGTTGGCCCGTGATCGGAAGTGCAGGCGCCTTGCATGACCTCTTCCCCAGGTTCGGATCTTCGCGCGGGCAAGCCCACTGCCGCCCTTGGCCTCGACGAAGCCGATTTGGCCCTGATTCTCGCCTTCCGGGCCTGGGACGGTCTGGGCGCGCGAATCCAGTCCGCCCTGAGTCGGGAAGTCGCGCCTGACGACGACGGCACGGATCGCTGGCATCAGCTCGACGCATCGTGGGCAGGGAGGCTCCGCACTGCTCGGGACGGCGATCACGCAGCCGTGCTCTCTCTCGCCCCGGAGGCAGCGATCCAGCGGCTCCGTCGAATGCATCAGGCGGCGATCCGCGTCGACCTGAATCGAGTTCATCCGACCTGGTGCGTTCGCGCGCTCAAGGAGGAATCTCCAACCGTTCAGCGGCTTGTCGCCGCTCATGCTCCTCTGCACTTGCGCACCGCCATCCGGATCGGGCTGTCACTCGCCGCCGACGATCTGGCCGGCGAGCGCCCTGTTGACCCCGACGTACTGGGCTGGGCGCTCGCGCTCTGGACCGAACGGCTCGTTGGCGGAGACCCGGCACGAACGGACGATCCCGCCGCGATCGCGGTCCTTTGCCGCCTTTCGCCGCGCTCGGGATATGCGATTTGCCGTCTCGCCGGTCAGATCAAGTGCGGAATCGGCGGCCAGCCGCCAGTCGAGGGACGCCCAAGCGCGGCGCAGCGCGCATGCGCGACATGGTTACTCGAGTACTCGAGCGCAGCCGATCCTCGGTTTCTCGACCAGGTGTCACGCGACATTCAGTCGAAGGCCCTGGCCAGGGTGCCTGGCCGGTATCTTGCCGCCCGGCTTGGTGTTGCCACTTTGGCCCGGCTGCTGGCCGATTGCGAGCCGTTCCGGCTGCGCTGGGCGTTGCAGCACTGGCCGTACCCGATTGCCAAGCTCATCCGCTCGTTGATGCCTGCCCCGGCGCAACGGCCCGCTTGGCTCTCGCACGGGGAAAGGCTAATCTTGAAAACGGCCTGGGATCGACTCAACCTGGAAGGCAGGCTGGCACTGCCCTGGCCGGATTCGTGATGGGAAGTCGGGGAGTCTTCTGAGTTGGGTCGGGAACCGCAGACGATTGACCGGGATCCGCGGCAAGTAGCCGGGCCGAGTGCGCGCGAGCAGCCGGTCCATGACTCCGATCCGTTCGGCTCGCTGCCGCGGATGACCCTCCGCCAGGTCCGGCTCGAACGGCTGCTGGAGGGGTGGACGCCGGATGGCCGGCTTCCCGCTGCGCTGCGCTGGTTCAACGAATTGACGGGCACGCCTCTTGTACTGATGCGGCCCGAGGTCGTCTGGCGCGCCTCGGGATTGCAACGCCCCAGCCTCGTCGTGCAACTGACCACGCCTAAGCTCGGCACGAAACTCGCCGTCGGGATCGAGATCCCGCTCGCCCATGCGATTGTCGACCGCATGCTCGGTTTCGACCGGTCCTTCGGCGAAAGCCGGCTTCAGCTCACGCCCGTCGAGTGGGGAATCGGCACCTTTCTCGCTCTCCGCGTGCTCGACTCGCTCGCGGGTTTCGCGGCACAAGCTGCGGGCGGCGCTCCCTCGGTCGAGGGTTCGCTCGAACCGCGGGATTTGACCGTCAACCGCGTCGGCCCTGATCCCTTTGACCCGGCGGGCTTAGGGGCGATCGTGACGGTTCGCTGGACCGTCCCCCTGGGCGACGTGACCGCGGCCGTGCGAATCTGGTTGCCCGAGTCCGTGGTCTCGCTCTGGACGGCTTCATTCGCTGGTTATCCGGCGGCTAGGTGCGAAACGGTGCCCCGAGATACCGGCCCGAGCCCGTCGAGTGGCCCCGACCGGCGCGTGCCGCGGGCCGAGCTGGCCGGCGCTGGCGCGCCGTGGCGGGGCAAGTGCTGATGCCCCGGGGGCTCGCAAGGCTGCGCGTCGGAGGCGTGTTGCCGATTTCCGGCTCGCAACTGACGGGCACCGCCGCCAGCCCGGCCGGGACCGTCGAACTGGTCATGGACCTGGACAATCAACCGGGTGGGTTCCACATGCCCGCGTGCCCCGTCGCCGATTCGGCTGCCCGCCTGCTGCGCATCGATGCTCGACCGATCTACCAAACTCGCGCCCGCGACCCGGTCGCCGGGACTATCCATGAAGGCCCACGCATGAATCAGCCAACCCCTGCCACCAACCCGCCGGCCGCCGCGCCCACTGCCCCGCTCGATGTGCCAGTCACGCTGACCGTGGAGCTGGGCCGGCTCAACCTGACTGTAACCCAGTTGGCCGACCTCAAGCCGGGCGATGTCGTCGAGCTCGGCCGCAACAGCCGCGCCCCGGTCGAGCTCACGTCAAACGGCCGCATGGTCGCCCGCGGCGAGTTGATCTTGATCGACACCGACCTTGGCGTGCGGGTGACGAGCGTGTTTCTTTGATGAGGCGAGGTCGTTAACCCGAAGCCAACGGCGACGGCGACGGTTCGAGCTAGCCCGGGGAACGCCGTCGCCGTTGGCGGCGGAGTAAACGCAATACCGTTCGTTAAGCGATAACTACTGTTGCCGCAAAGGGTCTTTTCGAAGGCGGTCGGCCTCGATGTGCGGGACGTTTTTTGTTGAACTTGGACATCTTGCGTTCGACCACTCGCGGGTTGACAGGGTCGCGGCGCGGTTCGATGCGTTTCTGGCCCATCTCCTCCAGCAGCAGGTGATACCAGTGTTCCAAACGCACAGGTGTCGAACTGTCGCACTCCGGCAGGCGCGCTTGCGGAATGTGCAGACAACCGGTGAACGACAACCGGTCTACATCGACGTGTTCTTTTTTGGCAGCCTCCGCCATCAGCGCCCGCACCACGTAGTGGGCCAGCGACAGGGCATCCAACTCCTGAATGACTCCCTCGGGCGTCTGGCTGCGCAAGTCACCACCCAAGGTTACAGGAGGCTATGACTCGCGGTAAGACGAACGGTCTTGCGTTTACAGCGGACTTGTTCCATTGAATATTGGATTTTGGCGTGAGTATACCCGCACGTGCGGCACCGTTAAATCGATCGGGGATTATTGATTGTCGCTTGCCGATGACGAAGGTGAACTGGAAGAATCTATCCCGGGCCCGGTTAGACGGGCTTCAGAGATTCGCTACCGCACTCGTACGGCGAAACAGGTAATCGACCAGGCAATCGCGGAGAACAGGCCCGGGGAACGCATCCTTTACGGATTCGCGGTCGTTTTAGTTGCCGGTGGTATGATTACGCTTATTGCTGGCTGACTGCGGAATCAAGGTCTGGTCGCAATTGCTGGCAGCATCGCAAGTACCCTTTTCCTTCCGGCAATACATGAGGCGAGGCAGGTTCGCAGAGAGAACATCGCAATCCGTCTTCTTGAGTCGCCGCTCAGCATGGCCGAAACTTCGCATGACGCGGCTGCTGCTCTGAAAGATTTCTTCGTCCATACGTTCATATCGAAAAGGACTTAGAGGTCCCCATGTTTGGCCCCAAACACACCGTCGAATCAGTTGGCAGCGAACCGGTCATCGGGCTCGAAGACGGAACCGTGATTCTGGACTCCGAGGAACCGACAGAAGCTGACCTCCTAAACTTCCAAAGGTCGATGGCGATCGCTTCGGAGAAGTATCGGTCGAGAGCAACCAGGTTTCTGATCGCGACCACCATTGGCATTGTGTCGAGCATGACCGCCTCTGTGACAATGCTTTTTATAGATCCAAAGAGCCACTTGCAGCCATATAGCGGATGGGCGCTCACGCTCGTCGGGGGCGCGGTCTTCCTCCTTAGTATCACCGGTGCTCCTTTGTCTTTGGCGGGACTTGCGTTCACGTACACAGCGGGCAAGCGGGCGGCTGAACTGAGGACCTGTATCCGAATCATGAAGATTGCGGACAGAATCACGGCAAAACGAATAATGCTTCGGGAAATCCCGCGGCTTCGAGAGAAGGAGCCGGTATTCTAAGCCAATTGCCGCGGGTGGCTGTCCCGGTCCGTCACATTCCATATGCACAGGTGTCGAACTGTCGCACTCCGGCAGGCGCGCTTGCAGAATGTGCAGACAACCGGTGATCGACAACCGGTCCACATCGACGTCTTCTTTTTTGTCAGCCTCCGCCATCAGCGCCCGCACCACGCAGTGGGCCAGCGACAGGGCATTCAACTCCTGAATGACTCCCTCGGGCGTCTGGCTGCGCAAGTGGTTAGGCTTGCTGGGCCAAGGCGGATCTTGGTGGATTTTTTGTTCGTCAAAATCAAGAAGATGGGACTGTCCGGGCCTTCGACGAACGGTACTGCCCCTAAGCCGGAAAAGCAGCTCCCATATTCAGCTCACACGGGATAAACCACCTGAATTATCGTCTGGAGCCCCAGGGTCTGTAAACCCAGTAGGACGATCGATCCGCCCAGCGCGAGAGGCGCGGACCGGTGCGAGCCGCTCGTGAGCCGAACCCGCGGCGGCCAGAAGCGGCGGCATGAAGAGCATCCACAACCGCGCGACCTCGCCCATGTTCCGGCCGGTCCAGTTGACCAGCGCCAGCACCGAGAGCGCCGCCCAGAAAGAAATCGGAACCCTTCTTGGGTTCGAGAGGCCGAGCAGACACCACACGGCCGACGGCAACCCGATCGCGACGACAAGCTCGATGGGATTGGCCACGAGCCACAGGTGATACGTGCGCGGATATTCGTCGTAGAACCGGGCATGATGATGCAGGTTCCACATGCCGATCACGAAGGGATTGGCGCCGACGGCCGCGCAGCCGCCGAGGACGAGCGCGCCAAAGCCCACGCCCGTCGCCAGGATCAGGAGGCATCGCATCCGCCATCCGACCGCGAATGTCAAACCGATCGTCATCCCGGCTATGAGCCCCACCGGCAAGAACGCCATCGTGTAAAAGATGCCAAAGGCCATCGCCGAGCCCGCAGCGGCGGCCAGAAGGAGCGCTCCAGGGCGGGGACGACTTGCCCCGCCTTGCAGTCGAGCGGACCACGCCGTCAGGGCCAGGGCCAATGTGGACAAGAAGGGATAGGCCGTATCGGCAACCGGTTGAAACAGGTTGGCGGCCGGCGCCAGCGGCCAGAGCGCGGCCGCAACCCAAGCCACCCTTGCCGGCAGGACCGAGCGCACCAGCAGGTAGAGCGGCAGCACGGTGCCGGCGCAGGCCAGGAGTGTCAGAAGCGCCGTCGCGTAGAGCGCGGCCCGCTCGGCCGGCAACAGCGGGCGGGGGTCGTCGGACCCGAAAATGCGAAACCCGGCTTCGACCGACGCTGGCATCACCTCGAGCAAGGCCTTGACCAGACCCGGATTCGTTTTCATGGTCTGAAGCAAGAAACACTGAGTCGCGATCAAACCCGGCGGATGGGTGCCGATGTGCAGCGAGTCTTGACTTCGTATCCAGCGGGGATACTCGGTCAGGAATTTCCAAGGATCGCCGGCCGCCTGCTCGCGGGCAACCTTGAAATAGCCCGTCAACGATGGCAGGTAGTTGACCGAAGCCCACTTGGTCAAGTCGTAGCCGGTGGCGGCGCCCGTGGGCACGATCACTTGAACGGCGATCGCCATGACGAACAACCCGCCTAACCAGGCCGGCTCGGTCCGCCGTGACGCACCGGTGCCCAGAGAATGCAACCCCCAGGCTGCGAACGAGGCATACGCGATGACCGCGACTGCCGCCAGGAACAGCCATTCCCAGGCCGGCCCGGCCCAGGCCGGCAAGCGCAGCCACTCCCATTCCCCGGGGATCCCCGCCGGCATGATTCCCGACCGCAAACCGAGCAACAGCCCGATCACGAGCGCCGCTTGAATCAGCAGAATCAGCCAGAGTCTCAATCGCATGATGACGATCTTACTCAGTGTCGCGTGGACAAGGGAACTCCTTTGCGGGACGGAGCGATCGGTTACGATTGCGGATCGGGCGTGGTCTCATCGTGAAGGTGGCACCGCGGCAATTGCTCGCCTAGCAACCTGCGGCGGTGTTCCGAAGAACGGCCGAACCCCCATCCACGACCCGGCGCAGGGAACGGTGTGAGGAACCGATTCGCGTCCCGCGACGCCGCGATCCGAAACGAAAAAACGATCCCGCCAGGAGCGACTTGTGTTCAGAGGTAGTGGCTCAGACCCAGCGCTTGACGGCCTCAAGCGTTGGCGGCCCCTTCATGAGCGCGAAAAGGTCCTTAAGTGCCTGTGCGCGGCTGGCGCCGGTGGGTGGTGAAGCCATGACCTCGTCGAGATTTGCGCGATCTGCGCCGCCACGCGCTTGAAAGTTCGGACGAGCGGCGTCATTGGGCGGCGTTCCACGCAGCCAAGAGCTCAGTCTTGAACGCGCTCAAACGCTGCTCGCGTGCGGCAAACTCATCGTCGGGGATTAGATCAAAGGCCGTGGGACAGGCAAGCCAGTGGTCGGAAGGGACCGCTTCCCGGTCGCACGGAAACCCGGACGCGATTAGTTTCGCTCCGAAATACCGTGTATCATTTGTGGATCGGTTGGCGACGGTCGCCGGCAGCTTGCCCGGTCTGCTGAGGTTTGCCGAAGCCTGCGCCCTGAGGGCTCATGCGATGGACGATCCCGAGAATCCGTCTTCGACGCAGGACTTACACGCCTCTCATGAGGAGGCGCAAGAGTCCTTCTCGCTGCTACATCCCACGAAAATCGGGCGTTACAACCTTCTGAGACGCCTGGGAAACGGTGGCTTCGGGCAGGTGTTTCTCGCTTACGACGAAGACCTCGAGCGCACGGTTGCCATCAAAGTTCCTCGACCCGAGCGAGTATCTTGCCCCGAGGACATCAAGGCTTATCTGAAGGAAGCCCGCATCGTTGCCAACCTCGACCATCCCCATATCGTGCCAGTTCACGACGTGGGGCGCGCCGACGATGGTCTCTGCTTCGTCGTGTCCAGGTACATCGAGGGAAGCGACCTTGCTGTCCGAATCGAGGAAGCACGCCCTGGTTTTCACGAGTCGGCTGCGCTGGTTGCGACGGTCGCTGAAGCCCTTCATTATGCGCACACTCATGGGTTGGTCCACCGGGACGTCAAGCCCGCCAATATTCTAATCGATGGCGCAGAGAAGGCGTTCGTTGTCGACTTCGGTCTTGCGCTTCGGGACGAGGATTTCGGCAGGGGTGGCGGGATCGCCGGTACCCCCTCCTATATGAGTCCCGAACAGGCCCGTGGCGAAGGACATCGAGTCGATGGCCGCTCCGACATCTTCAGTCTCGGGGTGGTGTTCTACGAGCTACTGACCGGGCGACGGCCCTTTATTTCCAACGCCCAGAACAAGGACGAAGCGCGCAACGAACTGCTGGACCTGATCGTCACGACCGAACCTCGGCCGCCACGCCAGATCGATGACACGATCCCCAAGGAACTGGAACGGATCTGCCAGAAGGCTCTCTCGAAGCGGGCGTCGGAGCGGAACAACACCGCCAAGGACATGGCGGATGATCTGCGGGAGTTTCTCAAAACCGCCGGTGCCATTGTCGCACCTGCCACCCTTGCGGTTCCGGTTGCCACGCCACCCGGCACCACGCAGGAAACGACACCGGTCCCATCGACCTCAAAGCAATCGGACTCAGATCAGAAAGCAATCAGGGTCGTCCCCAAAGGTCTCCGATCCTTCGACGAGCAGGACGCCGACTTCTTCCTGGAATTACTGCCGGGACCGCGAGACCGGGAGGGTCTGCCCGACAGCATCCGGTTCTGGAAGGCGCTGATTGAAAAGACCGATCCCGATAAGACCTTCCGGGTGGGACTGATCTACGGGCCCTCGGGTTGCGGCAAGTCGTCGCTCATGAAGGCGGGACTTCTGCCCCGGTTGCCGAGACATGTCCTTACGGTTTACATCGAGGCGACCCCGGCGGAGACCGAGTCCCGCCTTCTGAGGGCGTTGCGGAAAGCCTGTCCCGATCTGTCCCCTCAGAGGGGTTTGGTCGATTCCCTGATGGCGATCCGGCAAGGACGCGTGCTCCGATCCGGTCAGAAGGTTCTGCTGGTCCTGGACCAGTTCGAGCAGTGGCTCCATGCGAAACGGGGCGAGGAGAATACTCAACTGGTCGCCGCTCTTCGACAATGCGACGGTGAGCATTTGCAGGCGGTCGTGATGGTGCGGGATGATTTCTGGATGGCGGCGACCCGGCTCATGACGGTACTGGAGGTCGAACTCATTCAGGGACAGAACACCGCTGCTGTTGATCTCTTCGACCCACGCCATGCCCGCAGAGTCTTGACCGCATTCGGGACCGCCTACGGAACCGTCCCGGAACGGACGGGTGCCATCTCCAGCGACCAGCACGCCTTTCTGGATCAAGCGATCGCCGAGCTCGCCCAGGATGGCAAGGTCATCTCGGTGCGGCTCGCCTTGTTCGCCGAGATGCTGAAGGGAAAGGCCTGGTCACTGGAGACCTTGCGGCAGGTCGGCGGCACCGAGGGGGTAGGCGTTACTTTTCTCGAAGAGACGTTCAGTTCCGCGCAGGCAAACCCCAGGCATCGCCTCCACCAGAGAGCGGCTCGAGCTGTCCTCAAAGCCCTGCTGCCCGAAACCGGCACGGACATCAAGGGGCAGATGCGGTCGGAAGGGGAACTAGAAGAAGCATCCGGTTATGCGACCCGACCCAGGGACTTTGCGGACTTGATGCACATTCTGGACGGCGAGCTTCGCCTCATCACGCCCACCGACCCGGAAGGGGTGGCGGGTGACGAGTGGCGGGTGGAGGGCGAACGCACTGGGAATCGACCGGGGATCGCTGATGGAGCCGTGAATCCCGCCACCCGCCACTCGCCACCCACCACCCGTTACTATCAGCTCACCCACGACTACCTCGTCCACTCGCTGCGCGACTGGCTGACTCGGAAACAAAGGGAAACCCGCCGTGGCCGTGCGGAATTACGGCTCGCGGAGCGCTCGTCACTCTGGAATACCAAACCCGAGAATCGCCATCTTCCGTCTCCACTGGAGTGGGCGAACATCCGGCTGCTGACCAGGAAGCGAGAGTGGTCAGAGGCGCAACGCAAGATGATGAAACGGACGGCGCGGGTGCACGGTCTCAGGACGCTGGGATCAGTCATCTTGGTCTCGTTGATCACTTGGGGAGCGATCGAGGGTTGGGGCACACTGCGGGCCTCGGCTCTGGTGGACTCGCTCCAGAAAGTAGCAACACCAGACGTTCCTGCCATCGTCAAGCAACTCGCTAGCTACCGCCGCTGGGCTGATCGTCGATTGTTGGGTGCGATACGCAGTACCGATGATCAAAGTCGAGAATATCTGCATGCGAGCCTCGCCCTCCTCCCGGTTGATGCCACCCAGGTTGATTACCTCTTTGACCGCCTTACCAAAGCGACTCCCGGCGAGCTTCCGGTGCTGCGTGACGCCCTGAAAACGCACCGAACCAGCCTGACTCCCATGCTCTGGACCGTGCTGGAGTCGGCCAAACCAGGGGACATCAGCCTGCTTCCTACAGCGAGCGCCCTGGCAAGCTACGACCGGGATAACGCCAAGTGGGAAGCAGAATGCAGCAAAGTGGCTCAGGCGTTGGTGTCGGTCAATTCCATTTATCTTGGCGATTGGCTCAAATACTTGAGTGACGTGCGTCGTACGGTGACGCCCCCGGTGGCGATCATCTTCCGGGATCGAAAACGCTCCGAATCCGACCAGACGCAGGCGACGAACATCCTGACGAACTATGCCAGCGACGATCCGGATCTGATCGCCAACCTCATGATGGACGCCGACCGCAAGGCGTTTGCCGCCTTGTTCCCCATCGCCCAGCGGCAAGAGGCGAGGGTGATACCCTTGTTCCAGGCGGAGATATCGAAGAAACCAAGGTACTCGTGGGATGACCCGCCGCTCGATGCGACCTGGACGAAATCCGACGCCAGGCTCATAAGGGGGATAGAGTCCGCACAGGGGATGCTCACCGAGCGTTTCGCTTTCTGTCAGACGATGCCCCTGGACGAATTCCTCGCGACCGCTGACGCTCTCCGCAAATCGGGTTACCGCCCCGTGCGGCTCCGCCCCTATGCCGATGGGCAGATCTTGCGGGTAGCGGCGGTCTGGGCCCGAGATGGGCGAAACTGGCGAATTGCTTCAGGATTGACGGCCAGTGACGTCCGACAACAGGATGACAGTTTCCGCGCGGTTCGGGCGGGTCTCCCGACCCCGCCGCTACGGCCGACCGTAGGTCTCCCGAGACCTCGGTTCGGCGCGGGTCTCCCGACCCCGCCGCTACGGCCGACCGTAGGTCTCCCGATGCACAACCTACGCCCGACACCGGGAGACCTTCGGTCAAAAAGAGGGCGGGGTCGGGAGACCCGCGCCCAACAAGCCGAACAACCTCGCGAGACCCGCGGTCCGGCGAGGGGCAAGGTCGGGGGACCTTGCCCCAACCGCGGTACCTCCCTGTCGATGTTGCTGGGTACATCGCGACCGACAAGGATGGCAAACGCACCGACCGCTATGCCGCCGTCTGGGTCGAGAAATCCGGCGATGATGACGCCCGGCTGTACGTTGGGATGACTGCCGATGAGCTGACGGCGATCGAGGTCAGGCTCAAGGAGGCCAAGCTCATTCCCCGCGACCAGCACGCCGTGATTGGGCCCGAAGGTCGCACGCGATATTGCGGCGTCTGGGGACGACCCTCAAGGGCAGACATCGAAGGCCAGGCTTATCGGGACCAGTTCGAGGGAACCTTCGAGCAGAACCAGGCGGACAAGAACGACCAGTTGCTGATCGACATCGTCGTCAGCGGGGCGAGCAAACCACAGGCGGCCCGTGATCGAATGCAGGCTGCCCTTGAGAATGCAGACAAGAGGCTCAAGACCAAGCCCGACGATGCCGACGCCCGGTACCTTCGGGCCATGGCATACTTCCGGCTGGGAGAGAATCAAAAGGCACTGGGCGACCTCGAGGCCGTGATCGCCAAGAACCCGAAGGCCGTCTCCGCCAAACTTTACCGGGTCATCGCCATCGCACGCTTTGGCAAGAAGGCGGATGCCTGGTCGGAACTGGAGAAGTTTCAGAAGGAAGACGCCCCGGAACATTCCAAGCTCTACCTTGCCGCTGTCTTGGCAGCGGAGCTGGGCGAGGGCGCGGACAAGGCATTTGCGGCCCTCGAAGCGGCGATCGGCAAACAACCCGAGGACGCAGAACTGCGATATGACGCCGCCCGTGCGTTTTCCGTGGCATCAAGAACGGGTGGTGGGCGGCGGGTGACGGGTGGCGGGCAATTCGATCCCACCACACACAACACACCACCCGCCACCTTCCAATCGCGATGTCTCCAATTGCTCAGGCAGGCGGTCAAGAACGACGATGCCGATTTCGCCAAGATGGACGAGGATTTCGACCTTAACCCAATCCGGGACGACCCAGCATTCGCCGACATCATGAAGGCCGGTCACCCCGAACGCCGCTACGCTGCTGTCTGGAGCAGCGATGCGAGCTTCGAGGCAACTTCGATCTACGGTCTCGATCCCGCCGCCCAACTGCGTAAATGCCGGGAGCTCATCGACGAGGGTTACCGCCCCGTATCATGGTCGGCGAGCCAGACCGCAACCGAGGGACCGCTGGTGACTGCCTCAGTCTGGCACCGACCGGTGATCACGGAGGAGACCAAGGACAGGCTGGCGGAGCGTCAAGCCCGGGCGGCGGTCGCCCTGGTTCGCATGGGCAAAGCTGAGGAGCTCTGGGCCCTGCTGCGGCACAGTGCAGATCCCCGGCTGCGGAGCTTCATCGTCAACTGGCTTGAGCCGCTGGGCGCTGATCCCAAGCTGATCGCCGCCGAGCTCGACCGATTGAATTCTCCCGCCACCCACCACGCGCCACCCGCCACCCAAAGGATGGACGCCATCCTGTTCCACCCCGAGACCTCGATGCGCCGTGCGCTGATCCTCGCATTGGGGACGTACGGGACGGAAGGGCTGTCCCCCGGCGAGCGAGAGCCATTGATCGGCAAGCTGCTCGACCTCTACCGCAACGATCCCGACAGCGGCGTCCACGGTGCGGCGGAATGGGCCATGCGGAAGTGGGGGCAGCACGAGCAGCTCAAGAAACTGGATGCCGAGCTGGGCAACCTCAAGGACCGTGGCGACCGCCGCTGGTTCGTGAACAGCCAGGGACAGACCTTCGCCGTGATCGAGGGACCTGTGGAGTTCCGCATGGGGTCACCGCCGACTGAGCCGAATCGTGACGTCACCATGGAAACTCCACGCCGCATGGTGATCCCCCGCCGTTTCGCCATCGCCGCCAAGGAGGTGACGATCGAGCAGTGGCAGAGGTTTGAGCGGACCAACACCCAATACAGATTGCCCCCGAACCTCGTCAAACAGTGGAGCCCCGGTCCCGACGGTCCCATGATCGGGTTCACCTGGTACATTGCCGCGCACTACTGCAACTGGCTCAGCGAGCAGGAAGGGTTGCCCAGGGACCAGTGGTGCTACATCCCCGCTCCAGGCAACGCTTACGCGGAAGGGATGACGATCCCTGCCGACGTTCTCGAGCGCAGGGGTTATCGCTTGCCCACTGAGGCGGAAAGGGAATATGCCTGCCGGGCAGGTGCGGTCACCAGCCGATATTACGGTGACTCTCTCGAGTTGCTGGACGCCTATGCTCGTTACCAAGCCAACAGCAACGAGCACGCATGGTCCTGCGCGAGCCTGCTACCGAACGACTTGGGGTTGTTCGACATGCTAGGGAACGAGTTTGAATGGGTGCAAGATAGCACCGGCCGTTTGGCGCCAAGAAGGAGAGGAGTATTCAGTGATATTATAACTATATCTGAATTAGTTAATGAAAAGCCCTCTCGTCTCCTGCGTGGCGGGTCGTTCGACTTTCAACCGGCGGTCGTCCGCTCGGCGAACCGCGTCGTGCTCGCCCCGTCGTTCCGTGTCTCTGACCTCGGTTTCCGCCCCTCCAGGACTTACCACTGATCTACTTTAAATCTTTACAACTTCCGCCTTTCCGCTTTTAGTATTTATATGTTTATTATTTGCACTCGTTCCCACGCTCCGCGTGGGAATGCCGTCTTCGACGCTCCGCGTCGTCTTTTCGGACCAAGATCCGCGACCCATGGGACGCAGCCGCTATCAGTTCGGAGAAGCCGCTCTTCCCCACTTCCTGACCTGCACGGTCGTTGGCTGGCTGCCCGTCTTCACTCGGCCCGAGACCGTTCAAATCGTGCTCAATTCATGGCAGTTTCTCCAGAATCAGGATCGGCTGGTGCTTCTGGGACATGTCGTTCTCGAGAACCACATTCAGTTCATCGACTCGGCCGAGAACCTGGCGAAAGAAGTCGGCGATTTCAAGTCCTACACGGCGCGACGGATCATCGACTACCTCAGTGAACGCCACGCGCGGACCCTGCTCGATGGCCTGAAATATCACAAACGACGCAGAGCGTCGCAGGCGGCATTCCCACGCGCAGCGTGGGAACGAGTCGTCGAACCGTGACACTAACAACGGTTTCCGCCCCTCCATTTCCTGGGGCTTACGCCACCAGGCTACAGCAATTCCGCCCCGCTTCGGGGGCTCAGAATCCGACAGCCCGCAACCCTGGTTTGTGCAGCCAAGTCCAGGCCGCCGACCCGTGCCGGGTGACCTCCGTTGCCCGGAGGAATGAAGCCCAAGTCCGGCGGGTCTGGTAGGTCTTCGGACTCGAACGCTCCGCCGGGCACGTTTCATGTCAAGGAATTGGTGTCGGTTCATTTCGCCGGAATCAGGCGCGTCCCGCCACCTTCGCTGGTTTCGTGGCCGGGGAATCGAGCCTGGTTCAATTGCGAGTACCAGCTTCGGCATACGAGCCCGAAGCGCCAGCGAGTGCGTGTACGGTCTTAGACGCACACACTCGCTGGCGCGTCGGGCTCGTGTGGTCGCGTGGACGAGTGCACAAAGTGCTGGTCGCCCCTGAAACAAAAGCCATCGACCTCCTGAACTCGGCTGGGCCGTGCGGCCAAGCTTACCCAGCGGCCCCGTGTCGCCGCGCCGCAGGGTCGGCCAGGGCGTTCGGGTCATTCCGCGATCGCGTCGCGGCCGCCGCAGCGGTGGGGGCACCCCGATGATCGGCGATGAGGTGGGCGAGTGTCGTACCGCGCGGGAGACCGCGGCGGCCGAGCCGTAACGCCGCTTCGAGGTTGATCCATTTCTCGCCGGGCACGCCGTCGACCGGGCCCGATGTGGCGCTCGGCCTGGCGGCGCGGTGGGCGTCGGCCCACGCGAGGATCTGCTCGACCGTCAGACGAGGGAGGTCCGACGGTTGCGGGCGCCGCGGTGCTCGGCCAGTAGCTGCGCCAGCGACGAGCCGCCCGGCAGGCCGCGATAGCCCTGGGCCAGGGCGCCGCTGATCGCCTTCCAGGTCTCCCCGGGGACCGAGCGGAGCGGCCCGGATTCCTCGATGGGCCACTCGCCGGTGGCCTCGCGGTGGGCGTCGGCCCAGGCGAGGACCTGCTCGACTGTCAGCGCGGGGCGGGTCCGATACACGTCCGGACCACCGTGCGGGCGGATGAGGCGGCCGAGCAACTGGCCTCCGGGCAGGCCGCGATAGCCCTCGCGCAGGGCGGTGTCGATCGAGCCCCAGTGCTCGCCTTCGGCGTGGAGCACCGGGCCAGACCGCCCCGACGGCCAGCGGCCGGCGGCGGCGCGGTGGGCGTCGGCCCAGGCCAGGATCTGCCCGGCCGTCAGCGGTGGCTGCGTGTAGATGTTCGGGGCCTGGCGGTGCTCGGCCAGCAGTTGGGCCAGCGTCGTACCGCCGGGCAGGCCGCGGCGGCCGTCCCGCAGCGCATCATCGAGGTGCGCCCACGACTCGCCGGGCGCGTCCCGGACCGGCCCGGACGACCATCCGGTCGGCCAGCGGCCGGTGGCCGCGTGATGGGCATCGGCCCAGGCAAGGATGCGCTCGACGGTCAGCGGGCCGCGGTACGCGCGGCGCTCCGCCAGGAGCTGCGCCAGCGTCGAGCCGCCGGGCAGGCCGCGCAGGCCGTGGGACAGGGCCGAATGGATGTTGGCCCACGTCTCGCCGGGCGCAGCGCGCACCGGGCCGGAGCGGTCGTTAGGGTAGTCGCCCGTAGCCTGCCGGTGGGCGTCGGCCCACGCCAGGATCTGCTCGACGTCAAGGCGCGGCAGGTTCTGCTTGTTGCGGACGCCGCGGTGCTCCTGGAGCAGATCGGCCAGCGTGGTCCCGCCCGGCAGGCCGCGGTAGCCCTCACTCAGGGCGCGGTTGACCTGCATCCAGTTCGGAAGAGGGTGATCGGGCACTGGCCCAGAACCGATTCGAGGCCAACGGCCGCAGGCGGATCGATGGGCGTCGGCCCAGGACAGGATCAGGTCGATCGTGAGGCGGGTGGTCGCCGGCGGTCGCGCCGCGGGCCGGCGCCGTGGCCGGCCTGTCGCGAACTGCTCCGCCTCCCATGCCCGCAGCCGCTCGGCCGGCGACTCCGGGCTAGCCCCCTCCGTAACTCCCCGCTCCTCGGCCAGCAGGCTGGCCCGCGACGATCCCCCGGGCAGCCCGCGTCAACCCCGCCTCAAGGCGGTGTCCACCGCCGACCAGGTCTCGTCGCCAACCCCTCCAACCGGCCCAGAACGTCGGTCGGGCCATCTCCCGGTCGCAGTGCGGCGGGCGTCGGCCCAGCACAGGATCCGCTCGACGTCCAGCGCCGGCCGCCTCCCCGCCACCAGTGTTCGCGCCCCGCTCTGCGCGCGCCGGTAGCGAGTCCTCGCACTCCTTGCTCATGATCCCGCCCCCCGGTCGATCCGCCCGGCCGACTCCACGGCTTTATTATGCCGAATCCGTGGGGACGTGGCAATTCCAGGTTGTCGCCGATCTGCCTCAGATAGGCTCCAGGCACTGACGCCGCGGCTTGCAGCGTCTGGCCCTCGCGGCCTCCGGAGACATCCTCCGGGCCGCCAACCGTCGCTATTTGAACCTGCGACCATCAAGGTAAACGGGCTAACATCAGTCAGGCCGATTGCCGCGATAGGTGTAACTCCCGGGACACACACGGCGTACCCGGTCGTCCTTTTAATCCCTTGGCACCCTAAGCCGGCTAAGTCCGGATTGCTCAGGGGCTTTCGGATTTATCCTGCTCAAGTTCATGTGGCCGTCAGGTGCCAGTCTTCCAGCTTCAAGCCAGGCACCCGGCTGAACTCTGCAGTATTGGCGGTGACGAGTGTAAGACTGGCAGAGCGGGCATGACCGGCCAAGAGCACGTCGTACGCGCCGATCATACAGCCCTGGGATTCGAGAAGCGCGCGAATGCGCCCGGCTTCCCTCGCGGCCTCTCCGTCAAAAACCAGCTCGCCAACCGTGGCCAGCAACAAATCAACCTTTGCCAACTCCTTCGCCGGGTCGGCGCACTTTTCGACCCCAGTGAATAGCTCGTAACTTGTAATGCTGGAAATCGCGCAGTCTGCCGGCGGGACCGCCGCCATGCGTTGCAGCACCAGGGTGTGATGGCGCATCGTGGCGATGCACGTGTTCGTGTCGAGCAAATAACGTAAGGGCAACGATCACTCCAGTTTCGGAGCGGGCGGAACTCGACCTTGGGTGGGACGCGCGAACGCCGGATCGTCGATGCGAATGCGATCAAAGAACCCGAGCGGCCATGTTGCGGGCTTGATCGGTTGCAGGACAAGAGACTCACCCTGCCGTCGAATGGTGACGGTGTCTCCTTCCAGTTGAAACCCCTCCGGCAATTTCACGAGCTGGCAGCCGTCCATCCGCACTATTTCAGCAACTTTCATCGCGTTCCCCCTTCTCATACAAAAAGCGTCGCGCATGACCAATCATAGCAAAGGATAGCGTCCTTCCTCAAATCGTCGAACTTAAGAAAACGATCGCTGCGTTCTGCGGGGGGCGGTCGATCCTGGCGCCTTCGTCCCCGGCCCGCGCTCGTGCCGAAACGAGCGTCAGCCCCTGCTCTGGCCTCCATTTTCCCTCCGGCAAAAAATTATGAAGGGTTATTCCGACATTCTTCGCAGGCCTTATTGAGGCGACAAGGCGTTGACGGCACCGCGGTCAACAACAGCGAAGCCTTCTGGACCTTAGCCCGTGATGAGAGGAAAGAACTCAATGCTTGCACCATTGATCGTGAACTCGCTGATCGCTTCGCTGCTATTGCTGGCGGTGGGGTGGGTCAGCGACATCTTGCACGCGAGCACGCACAACCGTCGAAGTTACGTATGTTCTGAAGTTTCCCGGTCATCCTCACCAAGAACCGATCGAACGTCTCGCACGACGGCACGGTCCACCGCCGCGGGGTGATCACCGGTTCCAGGGAGTCTCAGCCATGACAGCGCAACGGTGGAGCAAACTCGTTTCGGTTTTCGTCTTTGCCCTGGTGCTGGGCACAGCCGGTAGTGCCCGGGCACAGTGGGGTTTCCCTGGCACATGGGGTTACCTTCCGGCCAGCCAGTTCGGCCTGGACTACGGGGCTGTTCCGGGAATATCGCCTTTCGGCTACGGCTCATTCGGAGCAGGAGGTTACGCGGGCTCGAGCAACTTCATCGGCTTCCCGATGCCTGGCTATGCCCAGAGCATCGGGCAAGTGCCGCTCACGACCACGTCGTTTCCGTCGCTCTCCAATACCGTGACCTTGGTCCCCGGTTGGAGCGGCTCGACACACGGAGCTTACCGCCGACACCGAGCGCGACCCGTTGTTCCTCGCGCGGCACGTCGGCGGTGATCAAGGGTCGATTGATGGTCGGGGCTTTGGCGCATATCATTACGATAGTAAATGGGCTTTTATGGGGACTACACCGTGCTGAATACGGGGTGAGCCATGATCCCGTTTGACTCCAACCGCCGAACACAGTCCGGCCCCTCCAGCAGCCGATCCGCTGTCCAGGGCCCGCAGGAAATCGCGGCTGATCGTCCCGCGGCTAGCTTGCCGCCCGCTGTGATCGCACCCGGCGGTCCGCCGGCCGGTCACAAACGCATCGACTTCCTCAGCCCGCCTCGAGCCCCCGGAGAGCTCGGCTGGCTGGCCCACTACCGCGTTCTCAGGCTCCTGGGCGAAGGCGGCATGGGCATTGTCTTCCTGGCCGAAGATAGTCTTCTCTCGCCGACCTGTCGCCTTGAAGGTCATCAGGCCGGAGATCGCAGATACCGCAGGAATCGCCAGAGCGGTTCATGCGCGAGGCTCGGACGACTGCGGCCATCCAGCACGACCACATCGTCACCATCTACCAGGTCGGGCAGGAAAACGGTATCCCGTTCCTGGCCATGGAGTACCTGAAGGGAATGTCGCTGGCCGAATGGCTCGACCGAGGCCACCGTCCATCGGTGGAACTTGTCCTGCGGATCGGTCGCGAGATCGCCGCGGGGCTTTCCGCCGCCCATCGCCACAGCCTGATCCACCGCGACATCAAGCCGGCCAACATCTGGCTTGAGGCACCGTCGGGCCGCGTGAAGATCCTCGATTTCGGCATGGCACGGTCGGAACGCGAGGCCGTTGAGATCACAGTCGACTGGGGCGGTCATGGGCACCCCGGCGTTCATGGCTCCGGAGCAAGCTCGCGGTGAACCGGCTGGCACCAGCTCAGATCTGTTTAGCCTCGGCTGCGTCCTGTACCGCCTCTGTACCCGGCGTTTGCCCTTCGAGGGTGACTCGGTCATCGCCGTGCTGACATCGATCTCGACGGAAACACCCCCTGCTCCGCGCGATCTGAACGACCGGATTCCAGCCAGTCTCAGTGTTTTGATCATGCGGCTCTTGCACAAGATGCCAGAGGCACGGCCCGTTTCGGCCGAAGTCGTGCTCAAGGAGCTGAGGAGTATCGAGCGTGAGCTGCTCGCCGAGCGACAAAACGCGGAATCCTCGGAAGCGGCGTCCCAGATGGACGTCGCGGGGCTAAAGAGCCAATCTGCGCCCGAAGTCGTTGTGGAGACGAGCCCGACCTCAACCGGCGTCGAGGCCTCAAGCTCGCCTGGGCACCCTCGGACTCGCGGCCGTACTGGCGGCGCTCGTGGCGACGGCGTTCGTGGGCTTCATTTTGGCCCCGACTCGCAAGAGCGACGACACGATCATCGCGGCCGAACCCACATCGGCCCCGGCCCGTGAGCAGGTCGCGCTTCCGTCGGCCACGATACAAAAGACAGACGACCCCGGGCCGGCTCAACCGGCTGCCGCGGCGGTTGCGCCGCTCGCGAGAGAAACGACAGAGGGTTCTCGGCCGGCTCAACCGTCTGCCGCGGCGGATCGCCTTGCGGCGTCGGTTGATCGCGGTGTCGACCGGCGCCGACCGCCCCCACGGGCCCCGACGCACCGGGTTCCACCACCGTGACGAGACCCGATCTGTCCTCCGCGCCGACGGTTTCGCAACGTGAACGACCGGCTGGCCGGCCTCGTCGCCGCAAGCGATAGAAAAGGAATGCCAGTCTCGAGCGGCGCCGACACGGAGCTGGCGCCGGAGGGGCAAACACCGAAGGGACGGGCTCCAACGAGGCGAGAAGAGGCGTGGGGGCACGCCGTCGACCCTGATTCCGATTGCAACTTTGAGATGGACCCGAGTGAAGACAAAGTCAGGATCATCGTACCCGGCAAGACGCATATTCTGAGTGCCGAGATTGGTCAGGTCAACGCGCCGCGCATCCTTCGCGATATCAAGGGCGATTTCGATCTGCGCGTGCGCGTCGCCGGTACCAGTCGCCCGGGAGGAAGAGCGACGACGACCGTGTACTCCCCTTATCACGGGGCCGGGCTCGTTATCTGGCAGGACGAGGAGAACTACGTAAGGCTGGAGATCGCCGCGGATCTGCAGTACGGCAAGGCGCGCCCTTACGTCAACTTTGAATACCGCAAGGAGGGTGCCCTGGCCGTTTCTCGCGGCATGAACAACGGGGACGGCTCGGACCATCTCCGGCTGAAGCGCCGCGGCGACGAGATATTTGCGTCATTCGGGCCCGACGGAGCGCACTGGAGCTCGTTTCCGCCTCTGACGGTCAGACTCAACGATCGGCTAATGGTCGGTGTCACGGCGATCAACAGCTCCACGAAACCCTTGACTGCTGAATTCGAGCGATTCGATGTCGCGGAAAGAGCTCGCCGATGATCGGTACGCAGGAGCTGGGGCAGGCGGCGTGTCGAGCGTGCCTGGAGAGGGAAACGGGCCGGGTACACCTGGGTGGTTGTCCACCCAAGCCCCCCACAGATCCCGACGTGCCCGTCAAAGAGGCATCCGGCTCCTCATGTCGTGGGTTCGTTGTCCCTCGCACGATCAGTGGTTTGGCGGTCACACGCTGACGAGGCACGGCGTCCTCGGCGTGGTTCCAACCTGCTGTCCACGACACGGCGCTCCCTTCGCTCCGGGGAATGAAACACGGACGCAGTTAGTTATTCGCTACGATCAGCGACTTGCGTCGAGGTTCTGCGGCCATCAAGATCATCGTGAAGCGCCTCCGAGATTCCGCAAAAGGAGTTGAAACCTTTGAGCGGCACCGGCCGTGTGCCGGAAGGTTCCGCTCGGTGCGATCCCCGGAATATCCCTCAGTTGCAGAAGAATCCGACTTATTCGGGAAAATAAGCTAGAGTAATTGCACATACGGCATATTCTGGGTGTATATTAGTGATTAGGGCGATCTGAGGAGCGACCTAGCCTTCGACGTTGCAGCGCGCTATCCCGTTTTCGCGCCGTATCACTGTAGGGAATGCGGTACGTTTACCATTTTCCTCCGAACCAACGAGTCCATCATGAGTAGCGCACGAAAGACCGCCGTCAACCGCGAAAACGCAAAAAACAGCACAGGCCCTAAAACCGTCAAGGGCCGCAGCATCGGACGCCGTAATGCGCTCAAGCACGGGCTGACTGCCGAGACGCTGGTCGTCGAGGAGCGGGATGCCGAGGCGTTCCGGCTCATGGCCGAGGCTCACCGCGCTGTGTCCCGCCCCCGCAACGACGTCGAGCTCGAACTCGCCACGACGTTCACCCTCGCCGCCTGGCGGCGCCGGCGCTGCGCGATTACCGAGACCAGCATGGTGAACCGGTACATCCGCGACTCCCAGCTTGCCGAGGGCTCGACGACACCACCGGCGACCTGATGGCCATCTTCCTCGGCTCCCACGCCGTTAACCCCCAGAACAAAAGCCCTTTCAGCGAGCTGCGCTGCGAGGTCGGCGAGGACCAGTTTCCCGCGGTTCGCCGGCAGTTGGACGCGATGGGCATCGAGCGGCGCCTGCCCGTGGACGAAACCGCGGGGCGGCAGCTCTTAAACCATCTGATCGCACGGCAGATCGGGCGGCTGGAGCGGCTCGCCAGGAAGCGCAAGGCGCGAGCCCTAGCCGAGGCCGCGGAGAGCACGAGCCGGCTGGCCTTCGACGCGGGCGCCGCCGCCGACAAGGTGCGCCGTTACGAGTACGCTTCGATCCGCCGGATGACGCGCGTCTGCGACGACCTCGCCGAGCTTCGCCGGTCGGGCACGCTCGACGATGACGCGCAGCAAGAGCCTGAAATGCCCGGCTCGGCGTGGGAACGCGAGCCGCGCCCGCGCGCGATTCGCGGGGCGACATTCCGGATTTCGCTCGATGGAAGCCACCGGCCGGCGGCGAGCTTGGCGCAAGCAGCGCTCGAGCGGAGGAAACCGGTTACGACGCGCCGCCGCGGATGTCGGAAACGACCTCGGATAGCTGGGGTTGGCGCCGGACGGCGACGCCCCCAGGTCCGAGGCCTCCGCCTTACGGGCTCAACGGCTGCTGCCGGCTCGACCCCAGCCACCCATCGTTTCTGCCCCGTCACGTGACGGCGTTGATCCGTGCTCCGCAGCGCCCGCGCGGGCATCGGAGACCGCGGTCGACGGTTCACCGGCCGCGGTCGACCACGACCGGCCCGCCTCAGGCGAAAACGCCGGCGTCCAGTCGGACGCACCACCAGAAGAATCTGGTTCAACGTCGGCCGCGCAAGCATCGAAACCAACGGCTGACTCTCCAAAGTCCCCTTTTCACGGTAGCAACGGGCTGTGGATTCTGCTCCTACTCGTGGCTTGTTGCTGGTGGTTTGTGACCAGCGGCCGGGGGGCCGCGTTGAGGGGAAGCCCGGCAAGTTCTTGTCCAGCGAATGCAAATTCAGCGCACGACGAATTGGCAATTCGTCCTACCCGCGCCGTCGCGCTGGACACTCGAGCGATCGCGACGGCCCTCTTTGAGCAACGCCCCAACGACAAAGCCCGGCGTTTCTGGGGCGCGCGATCGAGAAGCGGCGCGAGCGACCCTTCTCTTTGCCCCCGTTGTTGTAGTCATCACGCTCCGCGTGATGGCATGCCTCACGCGGAGCGTGAGGACTGCTTCAAAACGGGGAAAGCATGCGGCCCTTGGCGGCGCGATCGCAGCAAACCACCCGCGCAAAACAAAGCCACGGCAATTGGGAGCGGTTCTGCGGGGTCTCCCCGCCAAGTGGCATCGTCCCTCATGAGGCAGCGCGGCAATTCAGCGCTTCGTAAACTCTCGGCAGACCTCTGTGATGTTCAAGATGCGAACCGTAAGGAAAGCAGGAAACCAGGAAGAGCCCACTCTGGCGCTTTCCTGCATTCCCGCATTCCTCGGATTGTCCTTACGGCATTTGGCTGAATACCTCCAGCCATTCTGACTTGAGCATTCAAATTTATAACTCCGTCTTTGAGAATTTGGCTATTGGTTAGTCCGGCCCGCGACTGGCGCCCGCGGGTCGGACCGCCCTGCGTGCGGCGGGCGGGGCGCGGAGAAACGGAATGAAATCCGTTCTACTTTTCAGCCCGGACTGTTGGAATGACTCAGTCGGCTCTGCGACAATGACCCGGCGTTTGGCTGCTGCTGACAAACCGGAGACATCGCAGATGCATTTCGAGGACGGGCCTGCGAAAAAGCAATCGCTCGCCAACGGGGACGTTCCCTGGTGGAAGGAACTGACGGGCTATCAGTGGTTCGTCTTCATCGTCGCCACGCTGGGCTGGCTCTTTGACACGATGGACCAGCAGCTCTTCAATCTCGCGCGGGTGTCGGCGGTCCGCAGCCTGATCCACGTGCCGCCTGGCGGCACCATTCCGGCGGGCCGGATCGACGAGTATGCCGGTTACACGACGTCGATTTTCATGATCGGCTGGGCGCTCGGGGGCTTCTTCTTCGGGATCCTGGGCGACCGGCTCGGCCGCGCCAAGACGATGGTTCTGACGGTTCTGTGCTATTCGGCTTTCACCGGCTTAAGCGCCCTCTCGTGGGACCTCACATCTTTTTCCGCTTTCCGATTCCTGACCGGGCTCGGTGTCGGCGGACAGTTTGCGGTGGGCGTGTCTCTGGTCGCGGAGGTCATGTCGGACCGCGCGCGACCGTTTGCCCTCGGCTGGCTGCAAGCGAGCTCGGCCCTCGGCAACATGATCGCGGCGATCGTCAGCATGGTGCTGGGCAAGTTCGAGGAATCCGGCGCGATCGGCAGCGCCTGGCGACTCATGTTTCTGATCGGACTGGCGCCGGCCGCGCTGGCGATCCCGATTTTCCTGCGGTTGAAAGAACCCGAACGCTGGAAGGCCGCGGCCCGCGAAGAGGAGGTTCCGGGCGCCGGCAAGGCGAAACTCGGATCACTCCGGGAGCTGGTGAGCGATCCCATTCTGCGGAGGAACACAATCGTCGGCATGGTGCTGGCCTTCGCCGGAGTGGTCGGCCTCTGGGGCATCGGGTTTTTCAGTTTCGACTTAGTTGACATGGTCTTCCGCAAGCACTTTCAGGGCAAGGGCTATAGCGCGCAGGAGATCTCGGGCAAGCTCACGTTCTGGAAAGGAATCACGTCCTTGTTGCAGAATGGCGGCGCGTTCTTCGGCATCTATGCCTTCGCGCGCGTCACGCATCACGTCGGCCGCAAGCCGGCGTTCGCGATCTCGTTCGTGCTGGCCGCTCTGGCCACGGTGGTCACATTCTGGTTTCTCGATACGTTTTGGCAGATTTTTGTGTTGATCCCCATCATGGGATTCTGTCAGCTCGCTCTCTTCGGCGGCTATGCGATCTATTTCCCCGAGCTCTTCCCGACCCGGCTGCGGAGCACGGGCACTTCGTTCTGCTACAACGTGGGCCGGCTCGTCGCGGCCGCGGGGCCGTCGGTCAAGGGGTTGCTGACGAGCCGGGTCTTCGCCGGTTATCACGAGCCGATGCGGTATGCGGGCATCTCGATGTGCGTGGTCTTCCTGGTCGGCCTTGTGGCCTTGCCCTTTGCGCCCGAGACTCGCGGTAAGCCGCTGCCGGAGTGATCGGGTGCTTACTTGCCATCCGGCGCGACTGGAGGCGGTGAGAATCTCAGCTTGCGGGAGAGGGCATTGCGCAGGGTCTGCTCGTCGAGCTTGACATCCCCTTCGCGTGAAAGCTCCTTGGCCCAGAAGTTCGACAAGTTCTTTCAGCATCTCATCGCGGCTGTCCCCGCCGGCAAGCTGGAGCGATCGCAGCATAAAGGCATACTGGAGGTTCCAGCCGGTAACGGTCTGGAGCGGGGCGGCGAGGCGGTCCAGCTCGGTCGTTCTCTTCACGAGCGCGTTCCGGCCGATCACCAGGCGATCGCCGGGGAACATCTGATAGTTGGTCGCAACGTCCCCCTTCTCCTGGATCGCTTCGAGATCGACTTTGTAAACTCGTGACGGCTTGCCGTTCCTTCCCGGCCGTACCAGGCGAATATCCTTGGGCTCGGCCTGTGGCATCAAGCCGCCCGCATGTTGGAGAGCATCCAGCACCGTCTCGTTTCCGGTCCAGGGAAATTTGCCGATGATCTGGACGTCGCCCTCGACATAGAAATGCTTGCTGTTATACGCGGTAATGTCGACGAAGACGGTCGTGGATTCCGCCGGAGGGATGACCGCCCAGGGACCGTCCTGCTCGACGGGAGCTTCCGGGGCTGGCTGGACTTTGCCTTCAGCCGGGCGCCCGCGATCGTCAACCTCAACCGTGATCGTGATTTTTGCCTTGCCGCCCGCCTCGATCTTGACGGGCATTTCTTTATCCTCCGGCTTCTTCGCAACCTGGAGCTCGGCGCTCCTCCCCGGCGAGCGCACCACACGGACAGGAACCGTACTCGCGGTTGCTCTTCGGGTCGTGAAGCGGCGGTGGTTGAGCGAAGATCTGGGCTGTCCTGGGTAAGTGGTCGGCTTGGTCTTCCCTGTCGCGGGCGGGCCAAGTGGGTTGTCTCCATCCGGAATCGACGGGAGAGGAAGCCGCGACTTGCGTCGCGCCGCCCCTTGAAGCCCCTGCTCGTCCAGCAAACTTTGGAGACCAAGGGACTCGTCTGCGAGGTATCTCCTGAGATGTTTTATGATCGCGACCTTGAGCTGTTCCTCTGTCAATCCTCGCGCATCAACGTCGCCATAAAACCCCAGGCTAATCTTGCCATCGGGCCGGACGAGCCGTTCTCCCGAGATCGGCCGGCCCGGCAATGCATCGAGTACTTCGACGATGACCAGATCGGGAGGCTCGACCACATTCGGTAGACCGATCATCGCCCCTTCGTGGGGCGGCGGGTCGTCGGGAATCTCGGGGACGGGCCCAGGCTTGAGGTCGTAGGCCGCAATCATCTTGTCGATGACCGCGCCCACCTTGTCGTTTTCGACCACGAGGCGCGGGAGGGCATCCTCCCGCTGCGGCTCCGATTTCTTGCCTGGCTGGAGTGGCGAAGCGTCTTTCGGGCTCTTCTTCTCATCCTGCGGGCCGGCAAAGCCCAAGCTGAGTGTGCACACCAAGAACACGACGACGCCAGCCGCGACGAGTCGCGAGCCAAGACAGTTTGCGCGCATGGATATGAACCCTCGAGGGTGAAACTCAGATCGAAGGCGACTGGGAGGGGACGGTCTCAAGATTATCGGCCGGGGAACCAGGCCGCAAGCGGATCGCGTGCCGCCGGCTCGGCCGCCGGCGCCGGGCTGGCCCTGCGGCGATTGCCGGCCGGGCCCACGCTCAGGCCCCATTGCCGCCGGCGGGTCGCCGCGGCGATCGGCGACGAGGCGGCTTGGCCACGACTCGCGGTCTCAACTCGGCTAAAATCCAGTCCTGGAGCCGTCGTTTCCAGGCCAACCGACTACCGGACTTCCCATCGACGATCCACCGGGTAACCTCATCGGGTCGCACATGCAGGAATCCGCTCTCCGTCACCTCCCGATAAACCCCGTTCGGGCCGAGCCGTTCGATCGAAATAGCGCCCTCCTTGAACCGCCAGATCTCGGCGACCTTGAGCGCGGCATAGATCTTCCGCCGGTCGATCTTCGACGGCGAGAGATCGATTTCTGCGGCCAGGTCGGGATCGGGAGAGTCGGCGACGTCGTTGGAATCACGGGAAGCCGCCGCGTCGCTGGCTTCGAGCTTGGTGAGACGGAAATAGTAGCACTGATCGGACTCGATTCCGCGCCGCTTCGCCGCTCGCTTCCAGGTCGAGCCCGCGGGGCGAAAATCGACCTCCAGTCCCTCGGCGACCGCTTCAATGAATGAGCCGAGTAATCCCTTGGATTGCTCGTGCTTCGGGCCCAAGGTCATGATCTCCAGGTCCTTCCCGTCGTAAGCCATGCGGATGTGAGACTGTTCGCGGACCGCGTCGGAGAGTCGGTCGTAGAACTCCCAGGAGACGTCGCGCATGACGCCGCGCTCTTCATCCGGGACGACAGTCGTCGCGGACTCCGACGACGGAATCGCCGTGATCGTGGACATGGTCCGGTCTCCGTGAATCAGGCCGTCCGATCGGGTAGATTGGAGGACTTCCCTTCGACCGCCGGCCGCCCTCGCCCAGCCTTTGCCGTTGCCGTTGCCGTTGGTTTCGCCCTGTCGAGGACCGCCGTCGTGCCTTTCATTGTCGACCTTTCTTCCGTTCCCCTCATCATCGTACCAAAGGGACGGTACATTTGCTTGCGCTGGAGCTGATCGCCCCGTGCCCCGCCTCGCTCGACGGGCCCCCTCTCGCCGATCGAGATTTCCAAAGAACCAGAGAACGTCCGTTCGCGGAGCTAAAAGCGATAGTGATTTTCGCGCAGCGCCCTGAATGGTGTTTCGTGATTCTGGGAGGGCGAACCTCCGTCCGAGCCATGCAAACAACCGGCTCACACGGAGGTTCGCCCTCCCTGAAACGTGCAACGCCATTCAGACGACGAGCCGCGCCGAATCGGTATCGAGGTAGAGCTTGGCGCCCTCGTGACGGCGGAGCGCCGTCGCCGGACAGGCCTCATTGATCGGCCCTTGCAGGGTCGCGAGCACGGCGTTGGCCTTGCGTGGGCCGGGCGCGACGACCGAGACGACCGGCGCACGCAGGAGAGCCGGAATCGTCAAGGTGTAAGCATGGGTTGGCACGTCGGCGAGACGTTCGAAGCAGCCGTCGTTGACCTGCTGATTGCGGCAGGGCGCATCAAGCCTGACCACCTTGACAAGGACCGGGTCGAGGAAATCGGCGACGGGCGGGTCGTTGAAAGCGAGGTGGCCGTTCTCGCCGATGCCTGCGCAGACGATGTCGGCCGGCTCGGCGAGCAGCCGGTCTTCGTAGGCCAGGCAGGTTTGCAGCGGGCGGGCTGTCTCCTCGCCCGGGATCAGCCGCAGCCGGGCGCTTTCCAACTCGACCAGCCGGAAGAGGTGCTCTTGAAGATAGCGCCGAAACGACGCCGGATGATCGGGGCCGATTCCCAGGTATTCGTCCATGTGAAAGGCCACGACGCGGGCCCAGTCGATCTCCTTGTCGGCGACGAGGCCGGCCAGGAATTCGTTCTGACTCGGCGCCGCGGCCAGGATGAGGTTGGCCTGGCCGGCCACGTGCTGCCGATGCCGGATCTCTCGCGCGACGGCCTGGGCCGCCGCGCGTCCGGCCAGGGCTCGATTCTCGAAGACGAGAACATCGAGCGAGTCAACCGTGAATCGAGCGATCGGGGGTGGCTCGAAGACGCTCATGGCCTCAGTCCTGCTGTGCGATCGACAACGGAAGAGGCCGCCATCAGCTCGGCTGCCGGCCGCTCCGCGGGAGCCTCGACCGGAAAACCTTACCCGAATTTCGCGTTCGATGCCACTGGGCGGGGCTTGCAATCGCGGGCGCCGCGCGGCGGGGGATCCACCCGCTTCAGGTCGGGACCAGACTATGCGATCGCTTCGACTCTCCGGGCGAGGTCCGAAGCTGCTCGCAAAGCTTCTGGCACTCGTTCAGATCGCCCAGAAGCGAATCCGCCAGAAACATCTGGGTCGACCCATCGCTGGCCCACTGGAGCTGGTCGTGGCATTGCGACATGTGCTCGATCAAGTCTTTCATCCAGAGAAGCGTGTTGCTCCGATTTCTCATGGTGAGGTGTTCCTTCACTCGACCTGACACGCTGGGAGAAAGCCATTGCTCCCGGTCCGCGTCGCGAAGTAAGTCCACTTGCGGCCGCACAGCCCTGTGCAACCCTTCACGGCCCCAAGCCGTCCGGAAAGTCAGGGAGGAGCAAAGGACATGCCACAGCCCGGATTGAAAAGCGCTTGTGCACACAAGCCATGCGAACGCTGAAACTTGAGTGCTTTCTTCGAGGCGCCGGTCTGATTCCGTCGGCTGTTCGGTTTGTAAGTTTTTCAGCGCCCCGGCACGTTCTTTCGTGGAACGCGCCCCGACTGCCGTGATGTCGGCCAACAAAATCGGGCCCGAATAAGCTCCGCCTTTCTTCTTGCGTCGATAGGCTTTAGACTAGGGCTTGAGGTGGGCGGCTATCTTGGGGGGAATCTGGCATGGCGGCGCGGCCGGCGGTGTCGACGCGAGCGACCGAAGGCTGGAAACGCGGGCCTGGTGGGCTGCACCACTGGCCGCAATTCGTGGTGCGCTGGCTGTTTGGAACAGCCGACCCGACCGCCGAACCGCAGCCTCAGCCGATTCCGGTCGCGCGGTTCCAGAATCTCTGCGTCAGCCGCGAGGCCGGCGCGGGCGGCGGCGCGCTGGCGAGGCTTGTCGGCCAGCGAATGGGCTGGAAGGTTTACGACGAGGAACTGGTCGAAGCCATCGCGCATCGGATGCAGGTGCCGATCGACGAGGTGCGTGCCCTCGATGAGCTCGCGCCCAGCGTCGTCCAGGATTGGCTGCTTCCGCTGCGCGAGGAGTACTACGCTCCCCAGGAAGCGTATCTCGACCACCTCGCCAAGCTGATCGAGGCGATCGGGCGGGCCGGTGAATCAATTCTGGTTGGACGGGGCGCGGGCTTCATGCTGCCGCGCGAGACGACGCTCTCGATCAGGGTCGTCGCCCCCTTGAGGGACCGCGCTTCGCGGCTGGCCGAGCGGATGGGTGTCTCCGTCCGGACGGCTCGCCGCGCCGCCCGGGACCTCGATCGCCGGCGAGCACAGTTCGATCGGACCATGCACCGGGCCAACGTGAACGACCCGCATAATTTTGACCTGGTGCTCGACACCCACAGTCTCGGCCTGCAAATCGCGGCCGAAGTCGTCGTCCAGACCATCGAAATCGGGCGTACCATCGCCCCGGCATTGGACACGAGCCTGCGCGCCCGCACCGAGCCGGCTTATTTGAAACCCGAGCCGACCGGCGCCGCAGCCGGATCTCCCGACGAGATCGACGGCTCACCAGCCGCGGCCAGTCCGGCGATTCCGCTGCCCGCTAATCCGCCCGACCCGGACGAAAAGCGCGACTTCCCGTCCCCCCCGTGATAAGCCGGCGGCATGGGCGGGGCGATGAATCAGTGGATGCAACTCCGAATGGGGGACAGCCGCCCCCGGCTGTCCGGACGGACAGATGGCAGTTGGCGCGCGCGGCCCGAGAGGAAAGAAATCGCTCGACTTATTCTTTCGCCCGGCCTACAGAGCGTCGCACAAAGAAGGAAACTTCTCGGCGAAGGGCGGCGGGCACAGAGGCCCGCCCCACTGGGAGAATCAAGGGATCGTCTGAATCGGCTTGCACAATTCCGGGAGGGCGAGCCTCCCGGCGAGCCATCCTCCAAAGCGGCTCGGACCGAGCCTCGACCTCCCAGGATCGCGCAAGCCCATTTAGTGGGGCGAGGCTCCGTCCGAACCTCTCGGCGAGCCATTCTCCAAGGCGGCTCGGACCGAGCCTCGCCCTCCCAAGATCGCGCAAGCCCATTTAGTGGGGCGAGGCTCCGTCCGAACCTCCCGGCGAGCCATTCACCAAGGCGGTTCGGACCGAGCCTCGCCCTCCCAAGATCGCGCAAGCCCATTTAGTGGGGCGGGCGTCCCTGCCCGCCTCCGAGCTTTTTTTCTTTGTGCAACGAACAGTACGTCAACTTTTCATCACCCCAGGGCCAGGCGGGATGGGGGCGCTGCTTGTCTCGCCCCATGTTTTCGCCGGACGGTCAAGAGCGCAGCGCGACGATGCTCAGTCCGTAGCGGTCGGCCAGGGCGATCACCTCGGGCTGGTCGAGCAGGATTGTCCGACCGGCCTCGATCGCCAGGACGCGCGCGCCCGCCTTGTGCAGGTTTTCGATGGTCGTCGTGCCAATCGTCGGGACGTCAAATCGCATGTCTTGCTGCGGCTTGGCCACCTTGACCAAGGCCCAGCCCCCGGCCTTGCATAACTGCCCCGCGCGCTCGATGCAGCGATCGGTTCCTTCGATGGCCTCGACGGCCAGCGCGGCTCGTTCCTTCACAGCGACGGACTGCCCGATGTCCAGCCGGCCCATTTCCTTGGCGAGGCGCCAGCCGAACTCGATGTCCTTCTGTTCGGCCGCGGTCGGAGCGCGGCGGGTGAGAATTCCGTCGTTCACGAGCAACTCCGGGCAATAGTCCAGGGCCGAGGCGAACGTGATCCCCTCGCGTTCGAACTCGGCGATGACCCCGAGCAAGATACTATCGTCGCGATTGTCAGCGCGACCGCGACGATACCACATCACGATCATACGCCAGTCGGGCATGAGCTGTACGGTCCGCCACGGCGTGTACATCACGTTCTTGGTCACCTTGCCCGCCATGACGATCTGCTCGACGCCCAGGCGGCGGAACGCGCGGATCATCCGCCCGAGCTTGGCGACCCCCACGACCTCGAACGACTCGCAGAGCGAGCTCAGCTCGCGGGAAGCCTCGTACTTGATTCCCACGCAGGCCACCCGGAGACCTTGCCGCCTCGCCGCTTCTGCAAACAGGATCGGAAATCGCCCGCTCCCGGCGAGCAGACCGATCGGTCTGGCCTGCGCTGGCGCGATGCTGCCGCCGTTTTGCGTTGCAGAGGAATCACAATCACGCCGAGGGCTCCCAGAGGAATGAGGAGTAAACGGGCCCCTTCATTCGCAGCGGCATCAATCCTTGGCCCGATTGATGGGTGGAACGTCCGTCTCCGGATTTCGCGGCGCTCCATTCGCCTCGCCAGACCCGGCATCGGGGCTCTGATCGACGGCCGGGGCGAGGGCGTCGATCCGCGCTGAGCTCGCGAAGCTGGCGATGCATTTCGGGCAGCCGCTCGACCATCTGGAAGATCCGCCTTTGCTCGCGGACCGGGATGGCCGGCGAGCCCAGCACGTGCTGGCCGTCGGGCACGTTGCGATGGACCCCGGCCTGCGCGCCGACGATCACGCCCGAGCCGATCTGCGTGTTGTCCTTGATTCCAGCCTGGCCGGCCATGACCACGTAATCGCCGGTCTTGCAGCTTCCGGCGATGCCGACCAGCCCGCAGAGCAAGTTGTGGCGGCCGATCTGATTGTTATGACCGATCATCACCAGGTTGTCGATCTTGGTCCCCTCGCCGATGCGCGTGGCCTCAAAAGTTCCGCGGTCGATCGTGCAGTTGGAGCCGATCTCGACGTCGTCGGCGATCTCGAGCCGGCCGGAATGCGGAATCTTCACGTGCCGGCCCTCACTGTGTCGGTAGCCGAATCCGTCCCCGCCCAGGACGCTGCCGGCGTGCACCTCCACGCGGTCGCCGAGGACCACGTTTTGATAGAGCACCGCGTTGGGATGAATCGTGCAGTCTCGCCCGATCTTGCACCCCGCGCCGATGACGGCCCCGGGAAAGAGCGTGGCGCCGTCGCCGATCTCGGCATCGTCGCCGACGTAAACGAACGGATAGATCGCCACGTTGGCGCCGATCCGGGCCGTGCTGGCGACGCACGCTTGGGGGTGGGTTCCCGTCCAGCGCGGCTTCTGCTCGCCGATCAGATGGCTGCGAACCGCAACGAACGCCGAGATGGGGTCGTCGACTTCGATGACCGCCAGGCTCGGCCCCACTTCGTTGCGCCCAACCTGGAAGTGGGGGCCCACGATCGCAGCCGATGCCGGCGACGTCCGCAGCAGCTTGTTGTACCGCGCGCTCTCGATGAACGTGATATCACCCGGGCCAGCCTCGGCGACCGGGCGGGCCGAGCGGATCGCCACGCTGCCATCACCAACCAAGCGTCCGCGCACCAATGCCGCAAGCTGTTCCACGGTTGCGACCACGGGCACTCCCCTTTCTTCCCTGAAAGGAGCCGACCTTGACCCAGGCGAGCGAGAGGAGCGAAATTCGTCGTGAGGTCCGGTCTGGCCTGACTCGACATGTTTCCGAACGGTGGACACGCGTTGGGTGTCCCAGGCCATTCGGAATGCTAATCCATGTCGTCTCAGAGAGCAAGTGTTCTTCCTTCTTGCTCGATCGTCCACCAGCCCTTGCCGACTTCACGTCCGAGACAGTTTCGACTGGACGAGCGCCGTCAGGTTCGGCACATACGGCAGATCATCGGGTGCACGAGCCGTACGGTCGAGCAGCATTCCGGATAGACCGGCTCGGATCGCCCCGCGCACGTCATTCTCCAGGTCATCGCCCACGCAGAGAACCCGCTCCGGCGGCAAGCCCAGACGTGCACAGGCCGCGTGATAAAACGACGGATGAGGTTTGCGGAAACCAACTTCCGACGAAATGACCAGCGCGTCCAGGCACTCTGCCAGCTCGGGCAAGCCCTGCACAACCCGGCGCAACCGGCCATCGAAATTAGAGCCGATGCACACCGTGAGCCCCTGTGCCGCCAGGGCGCGCATGCCTGGTGCCACATCCGGAAAACAGCGCCACGATCCCGGCGCGCTAAAGTGTTCCCACAGCTCATCGAAAGCACGATCCACGTGCGGAATCTCGGGGAGCACACCCATCACGATCTTCCGCCAGCGCCGCCGCTCGGTCGCCTCGTCGGTCGAAAGCGCCCCCCCGCTACCACGCACTTCGTCGTTTTCAAAGTGAACCTGAAACCGAGCTCGCACAATGTCCGGCTGCAACTGCACACCCTGCCGCGCCGCAGTCGCCGTATAAGCTTCCGCAACTGACGGATCGGGCCGGATTAAAGTCCCGACCGCGTCGAAGACGATTCCTATTATACCATTCCAGGCCGACTCTGGCCGCATTGGTGTTCCCATTCCAATCGAATCCTGATCTGCCACTTCAGAGAGATTGGGTAGAGCGTTTTGATTCGTCAAGATCCACAGAAATCATCGACTGGGAAGTCTATAACAACAATATGGTCTGCTCGAGCGGGATGGAATACGTCGTCGTCCCGGTTTGATCGGCTGTTGACGTTCAACTGGGAGGCGATTCGATGCGCAAGATGAGTTCGCACCTGCCGAAAACTCCGTCGGGGAACTGGACGAGGCACGTTCCCGAGTCGATGTCCCGCGCGCTCGAGCGGCGTCACATGCTCGACACGCAGCAGCGGGCGTTTCAGCGGGATTCGGGCTCGCCGCACCCGAGCGCGAATCCGCGTCCCCGCCGGCCCTCCTGAACGTGCGGCACATCGGTGCCGACACCGAGGAGATGGGACGCATTCAGGGGCCACGGCCTGGCCGGACCAGGCCGGCCGTGACGTCGATGTCGAGATCGGCGATTTGCCCTGCCGCCAGCTTGGGGAGAGCGATCCCGGCCATCGCCGCGTTGTCGGTACAGAGGGCAGGCGGCGGGATGAATAGCTCGGCGCCGAGCTCGACGGCCAGTTCGGCCAGCCGCTGGCGAAACCGCGAATTCGCGGCCACCCCGCCCCCCACGCCGATCTTCTTGATTCCGGTGGAGCAAACCGCCTGTCGAGTCTTGGCGACGATCACGTCGAAGACGGCCTCTTGAAAGCTGGCCGCAAGGTCGCTGATGAGCTGCGGTTTGAGCTCGGGGATCTCGTCCCGGGCGTTCTGGCCGCGGAGCGCGTAGAGGACTGCCGTCTTCAGGCCCGAGAAGCTCAGGAGCATCCGCGGGTCGTGCAGGAACGAACGGGGAAGCACGAACGCCCTGGGATCGCCCTCCTGGGCCGCCCGTTCGATCGCGGGACCGCCGGGATAACCTAGCCCGAGCAGGCTCGCCACCTTGTCGAACGCCTCTCCGGCGGCGTCGTCGGTCGTTCCACCCAGAAACTGGCACCGGAGCGCGTCGTGGCAAAGGTAGACGCTGGTATGACCGCCCGACACCACCAGACCGACGCACGGATAGACCTCCCGATCGGGATTGGCAAGCTGGCAAGCATAGAGATGACCCTCCAGATGATCGACCGCCACAAGCGGGACGTCGAGCACAAGCGCCAGCGCTTTGGCCGCCGTGAGCCCGACGACGAGCGCCCCGACCAGCCCCGGCCGGGTCGCGACGGCCACGGCCTCGATATCGCGCAATGAGACTCCGCGCGGCAAAGCGCCTCATCGATCATCGGCAGAAGCTGCCGGACGTGGCGCGCGCGGCAATCTCGGGCACGACGCCGCCGTAGCGCTCGTGTAGACCAACTTGGGACGCCACGGCGCTCGAGCAGATGCGCGGGACCCCATGGCGCGGCGGCCGCGGTCCTGCCAGAACCGCGGCCGCTGTCTCGTCGCACGTGGTCTCGATCGCCAGTAAGACCAGGTCGTCGCGAGCGTCGGTCAATCACGCCGCCTTGGCCTTGGCGCGAGCTTGGATCGAAGGACCTCGAGCGCTTTATCGAGCTGCTTATCGACAAAGGGGCCCGGAAACCGGTGCCGATCGCCGCCCTTCGCCTGAGATTTCTCCGAGTCGGTCTTGGGCTTCTCGCTGGGCTTGACGGTCTTGAGAGCGGCCTTGCCCTTCTCGCCTTGGGCTGGGGCGGCCGGCGGCCGGCGATGGCCCTTGGCGGAGGCCTCCTGATCGCGATCACGACGACCGATGGCCCAGCGGAAGTATTCAGTCGGCGTGAGCTTGACTTCCATCCCCTTATCGGGCGTGACTCCCCACTTGTCGGTCGGCTTGGCATTGCGGAAGCGATGGATGTTCTCGCCCGAGGGACGATAGTAGCTCGCCACGGTCAGCTTGAGCACGCTGTAACCGTCCTCCAGGTCGATGAGACTTTGAACCGAGCCCTTGCCGTAGGACCGCTGGCCCACAATGATTGCCCGTCCGTGGTCCTGGAGCGCTGCGGAGACGATCTCCGAGGCCGACGCCGAGTTCTGATTGACCAGCACCACCATGGGCAGCGTCTTCGTAGGGACTGTCTTGGCGGGCGTCATACTTCTTGGGAGCCGTGTTTCTTCCCTTGGTGCTGACAATCTCTCCAGAGTTCATGAAAATGTCGGAAACGTCGACCGCCGCGCTCAACAGGCCGCCGGGGTCGTCGCGCAGGTCGAGAATCAGTCCTTTCGCCCCCTCATCGGTGATCTGCGCCAGGGCTTTCTTGAGCTCGTCGGCCGTGTTCTGGTTGAAACCGGTGATCCGGATGTGCGCGATTTTTTTGTCCTTATCGAGCATGAAATCCCATTGATCATCGGGTTTGCGGCGATCGCCCAGTACAGTCGGCAAGTCGATGATGGCGCGAGTGATCTCGATGGTCTCGGGGTCATCCGAGCCCTCGTGCAGCACGGTAAGCTTGACGCTGGTACCCGGCCGGCCCGTCAGAACCTCGACGGCTTTGTCCGGGGTCATCCCCTCGGCGCTCTGGGCGTCGATCTCGGTCACCTGGTCGCCGGCAAGGATGCCGGCCTCGTAAGCCGGAGTGCCGACCATCGGCGCGATCACCTTTAGCCGCCCGGTGTCTGGATCGACGCCGACCTGAATGCCGATGCCGCCGAACTTGCCTTCGAGCTGACGGCGAAAACTCCGCCATTCGGTCGTGTTGATGTAGGACGAATGCGGATCGAGGTTTTGCAGCATCCCCTCGAGGGCGCTCTCCAGGAGCTCGCGCCGGGTGACGGGCCGGACGTAGTTCGCCTCGACCTTTTCAACCGCGTCGACGAAGAGCCCGTAAAGCTCCAGCATCTCGTCTTTCGGCTTGGCGCCTTGCGTCGCCTGCCAGCAGAACAGGCTGATCGCCCCGATCATCGCTATCGAAACGAAGCTTCGTCGCCGCATCGGCAAAAGCCCTCCTCATATCCCTTGTGCGCCTCAGACGCTCGGGGGACCGCTACGCTACGGGCGCGGACAAGACGTCGCGAATCCCAAAACCGCGCGCCCGCACCTGCACACATACTCAAAGTGTAGTCGATTATTCGTGAAGCTGGCAAGCGAGCCCGCCGGATCAACCGGAGTTGTAACGTTCAGCCGCTGGGGTGACTCACGTTACTCACGTTCTCAAGTTCAAGTTAAACGAGTATCACCTGCTGCCATTGGTTCTGAAATGTTCGAACAGCGACCGCCAAGCCAACCGCCGAGCCGACCGCCAAACTTAGCGCCATGCTTGCGACAATCGAAACCAGCCTGGTCATGTGCGATGCTTACGTTCTATCGCATAAACCTGCACCCGACTATTCGACTGAATGGCGGGTTTGATTAATGGCGACGGCGTTTCCTGCTCCAGCTCAGACAGCCGCCGTCGCCGTTGGCTCCGGGTTAAACTTTGCTCGCCGGTCAAGACTTACTCCGGGCGCGACGAGGCTGAGCGTTTGCGGAATGGCAAGCACGCTGGCTTGACGGTGCCGTCCAGCCGAAGCTAGAGTCGCGCTGACGTAGCCGATTCGATCACGATGCTTCCGGAGCTGGGTGATGAGCCGCGCAACAACACTCGATCGCATCCTGGAGGGAGGGATCGTGGCCGTGGTGCGCTCGGAGTCGAGCGAGCCTTTGGTCAACGTGATCCGAGCTCTGGCCGAAGGCGGCGTGACCGCGGCCGAAGTGACCTTTACCGTGCCGGATGCCATCGAAGTGATCCGCCAGGCTCGCCGCGAGGTGGGTGACGCCGTCGTCCTGGGGGCCGGCACCGTGCTCGACCCCGAGACCGCGCGAGCCGCCATCCTGGCCGGCGCTGAGTTTATCGTCGCACCCACGATTAACCTCGAGGTGATCCGCCTCTGCCGCCGTTATGACAAAGTCGTCATGCCCGGCGCGTTCTCGCCGACCGAGGTCCTCACCGCCTGGGAAGCGGGCGCGGATGTCGTCAAGGTCTTCCCGGCCGACGTCGGCGGCCCTTCCTATCTGAAGGCTCTCCGGGGCCCCTTACCGCAGGTTCGATTGATGCCAACCGGGGGAGTCGAGTTGACGACCGCCGAGAACTTCCTCAAGGCGGGTGCGTGCTGCCTGGGAGTCGGCAGCGCGCTCGTAGATCCTAAAGCCATTTCCAGCAACGACTTCGCGCGAATACGCGACCTTGCCGCTCAATACGCCGGCCTCGTCCGCCGGTTCCGCTCCTCGTCCTGAGCGGCAGGTGGCCGGCGTCAAAAAGTACGCTGCTATCACAAATTGCCTGACTTTGTCGGTAAACCTGTCCTTATCTGGTCTCGCCATTACCCCCTGAATGACCGCTGCGACCCATTCGATCCAGTTATCCGATAGATTCATTTCAAGATGGACGGGAATCAAGGTCGATAAACTCGCCATGAGCGCCGCCTTGCGCTCTTCCTAAATAAGAAGGTGTCGATCCCGGAGCGTTCGGATCCGAGCGTCACGGAGAGGGACAGAATCTGTGGGGCCAATTCGGCTGGATGTTCGCCTGATGCCGACGAGGCCGAGCCCGATCGCTCGGGCCCGGAAGCTCAGCGTGCATGGCGCGCTGGTCGCCCTGGTGTTGTCGAGCCTGGCGATCGCCGGCCCATTCTCATCGACCTCTGCCGCCGATGTGCCGCTCATTTATCATAAAGGCCGGAACTTCCGGATCCCATTTAACTTGAACGCGGAATCGCGCGAGCGGATCAAGGAGTTCCACCTGCTGGTCTCCGAGGACCAAGGCTACCACTGGAAGCGCAGCAGCAGGACCGATCCGGACCATCCGTCGTTTTCGGTTCGCACGTCGCATGACGGCGAGTACTGGTTCACAGTCCAGACCATCACCGTCGACGGCAAGTACTCGCCGAAGCTCGACGATACGGTCGAGCCGAACATGAAAGTGATCGTCGATACGTTTCCCCCATCCCTACTCCTGGAGCCCGACGCCCGCCGGGGGAGCATGGCCTCGGTGCGCTGGGACGTCAAGGATGAAAACCTCGACCTGAAAAGCCTGATCCTGGAATACCAGGTCGAGGGAGCGGCAAGCTGGCGCAAAGTGCCGGTCAAGAAGGCCCGGCTGATCGGTTCGCAGTCCTGGGACGCCGGAACCGCCGAGGCGCTCAAGGTCAGGGCCTCCGTCGCGGACAGGGCGGGAAACGTCACCGAAGCCGCCATCGATTTGCCCGAGGGAACCGCCAGCCAGGCCGAGCTCCCTGCCGACTATCCGCCCGCGGCGACTCCGCCGCTCTTTGACAAGATCTCGAACGCCCCGTCATCCGAGATCATCGCCGGCGCCGATTTCCCGCCCGTGGATGAGGGCCCGGTCGCCAGCACTCGAACCAAGCCGGCCGCGGGCGCCGCCCGGCCGCGCAACCGCTCCGGTAGCGCGGTTGCCCGAGAGTCGCGCAACCGGGCACCGACCCGAGCATCCAACAGCGGGAACGGGGGAAGCCGCCCCTCGGCCGGAGGCGACCTGGAGATGGCGCCGGTGGATCTCTTTGCGATGAATAACGGCGCACAGTCCGATGGAGCGCGAATCAGGTCTCCTCAAATCGGCGGAGGCGCGGTCGATCCAGGCCAGGCTGCCGGCGCACCGAGTGGGAGTGGGGGCGGCGGCGGAAGCACGCTGCTCGTCGCCAATCCCCGGTTCAAGCTTCAATACGCCGTGGACGATGCCGGCCCGAACGGTCCCGCGACGGTCGAGCTCTGGATCACCCAGGATGGCGGACGGACCTGGATCAGGCGCAGCGACGATCCGGACCGGGCCTCGCCGATCGACGTTGACCTTGGTGGCGAGGGCACGTATGGGGTATCGTTGGTCGCCCGCTCGGCTTCTGGCCTGGGCGATCAGCCGCCCGCACCCGGCGACCCACCCCAATCCTGGGTCGAGGTCGATAGTACGCCTCCCTTCGTCCAGCTCTATCCGCCCCAGGTGGGCACAGGCACCAATTCGGGCAAGGTGGCCATCGCCTGGCGAGCGAGCGACCTCCATCTGGCGCCGAGATCGGTCTCGCTCTTCTGGCGGCCGGACCAGCCGGGCGCCGAGTGGCAACTCCTCGTCGAAGGACAGGAGAATGTCGGATCCTACATCTGGTCGCTTCCCCCAACGATCCCACCGCGATTTCACTTGAGAGTCGAGGCCGTGGACACCGTCGGCCATCGCGGCGGAGCCGAAACGACCAATATTGGCCCGGTGATGGTGGATCTGAGCCGGCCGCGCAGCCGGATCATCGGGCTGGATTCGAACGCCCGGGCCGGGATCGGGCCCTCGGCGCGGCCTCTGCGATGACTTTCTCACTTGCACGTCTTGAGAAACGCGACCAGATCGCCCAATTCACGCGGAGTCAGTAACTGGCCGACGCCTTCGGGCATGATCGAGGTGGTCGATGGTTTGGGGGCCTCGATCTCATCGCGGCGCAGCCGGATTGTCTCTTCGGGCCCCGTGGCCAGGACGATCTCCTCGGACGTCTCGCCCACCAAGAGCCCATTGAGGACTTTCCCATCCTTGGTGACGACGAGCCAGGGATCATAGCCCTGCACGATCGTCACACTGGGAATGAGGATCGATTCGAGAAGGTCCGCCTCGGTGCGGATGGCGCCGATCTGGGTCAGGGCCGGCCCGCGGTTGCCGCCGAGATAGGCGATCTGGTGGCACGAGGAGCAAGCGGCCTTGGTGCTATGAAAAACCTCCTTGCCGCGGCGCGGGTCGCCGTTTCGAACCAGGGGCAGAAGCTGCTCGATCTGGGATTTCTGCTGCTGGGATCGCGCCCTCAGCATCTCCACGAACCGGGAGGCGTCGGCCTGCACGGCGGGGCCAAGGGTGTCGAAAAGTCCCTTGAGATCGTCCGGCCGCAACCCCGGTAGCGGCGACGGAGAGCTCAACGCGGCCAGGAGTGCCTGGCCGACGTCCCCTGGCCCGTTGCGGAAGCAGGGCAGCAAGCGCTGCCGCTCCATCGGGCCGGTCGTTCGCAGAAGTGCGGCCAGCGATTTCTGCTGCTCGGGCCGCAGACGCGCAGCCGCCAACACTTCCGCGGCGAGGGACCGCGGCTTGGGGAACTGGTCGACGTTCAAGAGGCGCCCCAGAAACTCGAACACGGGCGGCGCGACCTCGGGCATGCCACCCGGGATCGCGGCCAGGGCGAGCATGCGGACCTCGGCGCCAAGCCGCTGGTCGTCGCCGATTCTGCGCAGGACCGCCACAAGCTTGCCGGCGCGACCGGCGGGAAGCCGCCAGGCTCGGATCGTGGCGACACCCTCGGCAGTCAAGCCGGCGTCTTGACGATCGAGGACCCCGGCGGCCGCCTCGATCCAGGTTGGAGGAATCGTCTTCAGCTCGGCCAGCGCCATGGCGCAGGAGGATCCGCCGCGCCGCCGTCGATGTACCTGGCTCGATCAATTCGTCCGCGATCCATTTCTGGATCTCACCGCTCTTTGCGTAGCGGGCCAGCAGCCGCATCAACGATTCATGATCGTCGGGCGCTGCCGAAAGCGCGTCACGCAGCACGGGCTTCAGTGCGACTCCCCATTCGGGATGATGTCCGGCCACCCACCAGGCCGTTTCGCGCAGCAAATGATTGGTCGTGCGCATCGACTCGCCGGCCGTCTTCGGGTCGAGCCGGCCGTCGGGCATCTGGTCGAGCGCGGTCATTGCGGCCCGGCGAATCAGCGGGTCGGCGCTTTCGAGTCCACGCGCTGTGCTTGCTCGATCGGCGATCTCGATCATGGCGTAGACGACCGAATGTTCCAGCATCCTGTCGGCGGGCTCGCCTGCCGCGGCGAGCAGGGCAGGCACGGCCTCACTGGCGCCGATGCGTCCCAGGGCCTCGGCGGCCACGCGCCGATGCGCTGGGAAGCGCTCGCGCAAGACGGCGAGCAAGCTCGCAAGGGCAGCGCGATCGCGCCAGAGGCTGACGGCGTGCAACGCGGCCTGGCGGACAACACCGTCGGGATCGGCGAGCGCCGTGCGCACGACCGCACGAGCCGCCGGCGCGGCGATCCGCGTCGCGGCCCAGACCGCTTGCAGCCTGGCCTCCGCGGACTGATGGTTTAAACCGAGCGCGTCGGCCAGTGCGGGCACCGCCGCTTTCCCCCGCTTCGCGAGAGCCTGGGTCGCCCGCCGGCGCACGGCCGGCCTCGCATCACCCAGGAGCCCGGTCAGCTCGTGGCTGGTAAGCCGGTCCCAATCCAGACTCAAGCCGCGCGGGTCGGCGACCTTAGGCGCCCCTTCGCGGCGAAGCCGGTAGATCGCACCCTTGACCTCGGGACTGTAGAAGTTTGACGACGGGCAGCAGCGGCGGTACCAGCCTCCCGTTTCGATCACGAGCAGGCTGCCGTCGGCATCCTCGAGGACGTCGGTCGGATGAAAGTCGAGGCTGTCACAGACCAGGAAATCTTCGTTGGTTGATTGATAGGTCGCCCCCTCGGGACACACGCGATGGCGCGTGACCTTGTGGAAACTGAACAGCGCGGCGAACACGTTCTCCTGGCCGCGATATTCCGGGCCAAAGGCAGCGGATTCATAGCGAGTCAGTCCGGCCGGCGAGGCCGCGCCCCAGTGGGTCAGTACCGGCAGCAAGGTCGGGCCGGTCCAGGCATGCTCGAGCACGGATGGCAGCACCTTGGGATAGACGCCCCCATAAATCGCGTGGAAGACGCCATCGGTGCGAGGCTGGCCCAGCTCCTGATATTGCGTTGTTGTAAACAGCGGCTCGCCGGCGCGTGTGAACGCGACTTCGACGGGGTTATCCATCCCGCCGGCGACGAGCGACTCGAAGGCGGTGCCATCAGGCCGGCGGCGAAACACGTGGTCCGCGGCCGTGACGAGCGGCGGCTTGCCTTCTCGTGCATAGGATTCACGCGCATGTCCTCCCTTGCACCAGTAGATCATGCCGTCGGGACCGAGGTATGGGCCGCGAACTCCGTTCGCACAACCCCCCATCTCCTGATTGCGAAACCATTCCTCACGACGATCGGCCACGCCGTCGCCGTTTGTATCCGTCAGCTTCCAGATCGACGGCGGCGCGCCGACGTAGAGCGAGCCGTCGAACCAGAGGCATCCCTGCGGCAGCATCATCCGGTCGGCAAACACGGTCCTCTTGTCGAAACGGCCGTCGCCGTCGGTGTCTTCCAGGCGCAGGACACGGTGGGGCCTGGCCTCGAGCTGACGGGGAAAATCGGCGTCGGTGCCCGAAGCCTCCGACACATACAGCCGCCCTTTTTCATCGAAATCGGCGCAGATGGGATACACGACGAGCGGCTGCCCGGCCGCCAGCTCGATCGCGAAGCCCTCGGGCAGGCGAAAGCGATAGCCGTTGAGCCGGACCTCACGGCCCGCGGACAGTGCGTCGTCGCCCCGAACCAAGCCGGCGGCGACCGTCGATCCGAGGAATGCTGCGAACACGAGGGAGTATTTCATAGATTTCGAGCCCAAAGTACTCATCACGCTCCGCGTGATGTCCCGTCCCCAAAGTAGTCATCACGCTCCGCGTGATGTCCCGTCCCCAAAGTAGTCATCACGCTCCGCGTGATGTTCGTGACTACATCAGCCGTGGCCAGGCTTCACTCCAAAATGGTCCAGGACGTTCTTGATCAGCAAGGCGAATTTCGGGTCGTTGCCGAGCCCGCGGCCGGCGCTCACGGTGCCCGCGTGGAAGACGCGGCCGCCATGCGGGCGCTCCCAGTAGATCATCTCCGCCGCCACGCCGATCGCGGAGCGCAGGGGCTCAACCACGACGGCATTCTGAAAGTAATCGTAAGGCGCGCCGCCCTTGACCCTCTGCCAGTCGGCAATGCCCTCGGCGATCAGCACAATCCCGGGCGGGTCGTCAACCGGCTCCTTGGCTCCCTCGGGTAGGGGCCGCGGCGCAATCTTCGCGAGCGTCGAGATCCGCACGTCTCCCTCGTGGCCGATGACCTTGGGAAACCCGTTGCCGGGTGGAGCGCCACCGAACCGATCGCCCTCTTTCATGCCCACCTTGTGGGGCTCGTTGAAGAGGAAATGATCGGCCGCGACCGCACGATACGGACCGATCGCCTCGTCGCCCACCGAGTGCATCGAGCAGTATTCCAGGCCCAGTAGCGGCCACGCGGGATATCCGCACTCGCGAGCCATCCCCCCTTTGCGGCCATCCTGGCTGTGCCAGAGCTCGCCGTGACGGCCGGGTGCGACCTGCGAGCCGGGTGCGTACATCTTGCGGCATTCCATGACCGAGGCATCGGCGTCAAAGCTGACGCGCCAGAACATCGTGTTGCCGGCAAGACAGACGACCGAGCCGCCGCGTCGCAGATAGCGGGAGACGCTCTCATACGCCTCGGCCGACCAGTACTCGCTGTGGCCGACGATGAACAGCGTTTTGTAGCCGTCCAGAGCGCTCGGATCCTGGTGCAGGTCGAGGTCGCTCAAGACGTCGTAGGCATATCCCTCCTTCTCGAGCCACACCTCGGTCAGCCGATCGGTGTGGCAAAGATGGCTGTTGCGCCATTCCAGCGGGCCGTGGAAGGTATAAGGGCCCGCGACGGGCCATGGAAGCCGCATGCCCATCTGGAATGTCGACTGGCAGGCCTCGTGCATCCAGTAGAACGAATAACGCGGAGGATTGCCCGGGCTGTTGACATAGGCGTGCTCGATGCTCTGGGCGACGCCCCGCCAGGTTTCGGCAAAAGGTGTCCCGGAGTACGCCTTCCACGTGTTGGTCGAGCACAGGAATGCGATCGGCGCTCGCGCGCGGCCCGGGGCTTTCGTCACGATAAAAAGCGCATGATACAGCCGCGGTTTGTCGTCATGGTTGAAGCGGATGCGGCCGGCGTAGATGCCCGAACGGGCATCGTCGGGGATCTTGACCGTGAACGTCGGCTGCCAGCGGCAGTCGTAGAGGTCGTCAGACGCAAGCCGCAGGCCATGTCCGCGTGTTCGGTCAGCGGCCGGCTCGTAGTCGGCGAACCGGGGCAGCGACGCATCAAAGCTCGGCCCGCCAATCATCCAGGTGCCCCGGTTGATGATCCGGCCGTGCCGCCGCTGGCCGCTCGAATCGGCAACCTGGTCCCCCTTCTCCTCAGCAAGCGGCCAGCAGCCTAGCAAGTTTGGGCCCTTCGCCGCATCCAATCCGCGGGCGCGGTGGCGCGCGACGATCTCGCGCTCATCGAGGGCCCTGCCGTAGATGGCCGGCATGGCGATATCTGCATCGAGGAACTGGTCCGCGAGCCCGTCGCGGCCGAGTGCTCCGATCCGCAGCGGAGTGAGCCCGGGGCGCACCGTCCCAGAAAACCGCCACCGCCCGGCCCGCCGGCCGTTGACCCACACCTCTTTAAACTGTCCATCAAAGACCGCCGCAACATGATGCCAGCGGCTCAGCTTCACGAACCGGCCGCCGCCGGCCGGCCGGGTCGGAGTAGGAACGGCCGGCGGTGTCGTTTCGGTCCGCGATACGACTCTCGACTCCGTGCGGTGCAGCCACTCCGGCCGCGGCGGACCGCCATCGCCGAGATAAAAGCCGACCGAGCCATCGCGGCGGACCGCCAGCGCGTAGCCGCCGCCTTCTGTCGCGTCGAACTGCCCCATCAATCCCTGTTCCCCGGCCAGGTCCCAGAGCCGCACCCAGCATTCCAGGCTGAGGGCAGGCAGGTTGCGATCGGGCGGGAGGCCCCGGTCGATATGGATGTATGAACCAGGGTGGATAGCCTGAGCCACCGGCCGATCCACGGAGAAGGACTGAAGCACCTGGTCCCCATCGGGGCCTTCGGGGTCTGTACCGAGGCGGCAGATTTGAAACTCATACGGCATCGTACTACTGACGAAGAAGCGAATGGTCCCCCCGGCGGGCACGCTCACGCGATCGGCGTAGGCGTGCACGCCCAAGAGCGGCAACGGCCGGTGCGGCGGGATCTCCGCCGGACTGGCGGCGACCGCCGCGTCCGCGCCGGTGGCCGGGCCGGCCGTGTGCGCGATCGCGCCCGCCGCCAAGGCCGCGCTGGCCGCTTTCATGAATTCCCGGCGGTCAGGTGGTCGCATCAAAGTGGTCCGTTGTCAGTGGTCCGTCGTCAGGTGTCAGTTGTGGGCGCCAGCCGAGGCTTGTACTGACTGTGCGCCTGGGACGCGAGTCACGGCTACTTGGCCGCGGGCATCAAGGAAGTAGTGATACGACCACGCGATTCAAGGGATCAGAAAACAACGGACACGGGACAACGGACAACGGACAAAGTCACACCGCCGGTCCCAGCAACTCCTTGACCGCGTCCCGTTCCGCGATCAGCTCGGCGGCCGAGGCGTCGAGCCGCTGTCGGGCTTCGGAGTCGATCGGCAGGCCGGTCGCGACCGACCAGGCGGCTTTTCCTTTCGAGACCAGGGGCACGCTGTAGATCAAGCCCGCGGGAATGCCGTAGCTGCCGTCGGATACGACGCCCGCACTGAACCAGTCGCCGGGGGTTGTGGCAAAATGGAGCGACCGCACGGTGTCGATTGCGGCATTGGCAGCCGAGGCGGCCGACGAGGCGCCCCTCGCTTTGATCACGGCGCCGCCTCGCTTCGCCACCGTGGGGATAAACTCTTCGGTGAACCAACTCGGGCTCGCGATCACCTCGGTCGCGGGTTTGCCTCCGATCCGGGCGTTCTTGTAGTCGGGGTACTGGGTATCGCTGTGGTTGCCCCAGATCGTCATGCAGGAGACCTGGCTGACAGGCACGCCCGCCTTTTTGGCCAGCACGGCGGCGGCGCGGTTCTGGTCGAGGCGCGTCATGGCAAACCATCGGTCGGTGGGCACATCCGGCGCGTGCGAGCGGGCGATCAGGCAGTTGGTGTTACACGGGTTCGCCACGGCCAGAATGCGGACGTTCTTGCCGGCGGCTGCATTCACGGCCTTCCCCTGCCCCGTGAAAATCGGGCTGTTGGCCCGGATCAGATCGGCCCGCGACTGGCCCTCCTTGCGTGGCAGTCCGCCGACGAAGATGATCCAGTCCGCCCCTTCAAAAGCCCCCTCGGCCTTATCGGTCGCCCTGGTGCCGGCGAGCAGCGGAAAGGCACAATCCTCGAGTTCCATGAGCGTCCCGTTGAGCGCGGGAAGGATCGGCGTGATTTCGAGCAACTGAAGCGCCACGGGCTGGTCCGGCCCGAACAGGGCGCCCGCTGCGATCCGAAACATCAAGGCGTAGCCGATCTGCCCTCCGGCTCCCGTCACGGCGACACGAATAGGCACGGTCATGGTCGATGCTCCTCCGAAAAGTGTGAACTGTCTGGCCCTCATTCTAAGGGGAAACACGGGGCGCCGAAAGTGACGACCCGCGTGTGATCGGAGGCTACGAGGAATTCTCAACCACGAACAGCACGGCGCGACCGAGCCGCAGCCGGCGCGATTGTTTAACCCGGAGCCAACGGCGACGGCGTTCGCTGCTCCACTCTAAACATTCGCCGTCGCCGTTGGCGCCGGGTTAAACAACGTTTGCCACCGAGAGATTTGCGCGGGCGCGATGAGGACTGCGATATGTTATTTCTATATCCTAGTTATCATCTGCCGCCTGAACGGAACCCAGGAGTCGACCCGTGATCGAATTCGAGACGACCACTGACCAGGCGACCGGCGAGGCCGTGGTGATGGTGCCGCTGTCGGGCCTGGCGCTGCTCGACACGCCGATATTCAACAAGGGGAGCGCGTTCCCCGAGGACGAGCGGATCGAATTCGGCCTGCACGGGCTGTTGCCGGCGCACGTCGGGTCGATCGACGAGCAGCTCGCGCGTCGCTACGGCGGCTTCCAGGCCAGGCGTACCGCGCTTCAGCAGCACATCTACCTCCGCGCCCTCCAGGACCGCAACGAGGTCCTCTTCTACCGGCTGGTCCGGGACCACATCGCCGAGATGATGTCGCTGATCTACACGCCGGTCGTGGGCGAGGCGTGCCAGCACTTCAGCCGGATCTACCGCAAGTCGCGCGGGCTGTTCCTTTCGTACGAGCATCGCAACGAGATTGACGCGATCCTGGCGAACCGGCCCTTTCGCGAGGTCGATGTGATTGTCGCGACCGACGGCGAGCGTATCCTCGGCCTGGGCGACCTGGGGGTCGGCGGCATGGGCATCCCGGTCGGCAAGCTCTCGTTGTACACCCTCTGCGGCGGCATCCATCCGGCCCGCACGTTGCCGATCCTGCTGGACGTCGGCACCGATAACCAGGAGGCATTGGCCGATCCGCTCTACCTCGGCTGGCGGCACGAGCGCGTGCGGGGCCAGGCGTATGACGACTTCATCGAGGCGTTCGTGCAGGCCGTCATCCGGGCCTTTCCCAACGTGTTGCTCCAGTGGGAAGACTTCGCCAAATCCAATGCGCGGCGCCTGCTTGATCGCTACCGAGACCGCCTTTGCACGTTCAACGACGACATCCAGGGCACGGCCGCGGTAGCAGTCGCCGCCATTCTTTCGGCCCTGAACGTCACCGGGACAAGGTTGCCCGACCAGCGGATCGTCATCGTCGGGGCGGGCTCGGCGGGGATCGGGATCAGCGACCAGATCGTCGCGGCGATGATTGCCGAGGGCCTCGCGGAGCGCGACGCCCTGGCGCGGCTCTGGCTGGTGGGCCGGTACGGGTTGCTCCACTCCGCGACGACCGGCTTGCAGCCAATGCAAATGCACTACGCCCAGCCGCTCGAACGGATGGAGGGATGGGCGCGCGACGGCTCGGGAAATATCGCGCTCGAGGAGGTGATCGAACAAGTGAAGCCAACGGTGTTGATCGGGACCACGGGTCAGCCGGGGATGTTTACGGAGCAGGTCATCCGCGCGATGGCGCGCCATGTCGAGCGCCCGGCGATCTTCCCGCTCTCGAACCCGACCTCGCGGAGCGAGGCAGCGCCTGCCGACCTGATTGCCTGGACCGACGGCCGCGCGCTCGTGGCCACGGGTAGCCCCTTCCCGGAGGTTTCCCACGGCGGACGGAGGTTCCGGATCGCCCAGTGCAACAATGTCTACATCTTCCCCGGCGTCGGCCTGGGCGTGATCGCCGCGCGGGCCCGCCGCGTCTCCGACGCCATGTTCCTCGCCGCCGCCCGCGCGCTCGGCGCCGCCTCCCCGCGCGAATCGACCGCAATGCCGCGCTGTTTCCGCCGCTCGAAGAAATCACCCAGATCTCGCGCCGGATCGCCCTGGCCACCGCTGCGCAGGCCCAGCGCGAAGGCCTCGCGGAGCCAACCACGCCCGAAGAGCTCGAACGCCGGGTGGACGCGGCGCGCTGGGACCTGCGCTATCCCAGGCTGAGGCGGCAAAGCCGCGCCGATGAATGCCGCCGCTACACCCAAAGCGCGCCGCGATGGCCGGCGTGTCGGCCACGTCCAGTACCGGGCCGTCAACGCCCGTCGAGCGCAGCCCCTGTAGAGATTCCCGTGATCCGACCGAGCGAAAGGCTCCCCGCGTTCGGCTTGTCTCCGACCGTCCTTTCCACGTTGTCAAGTCCCGAAAGAGCGCCAGAAGTTGCCGTAACCTGAATGGGCTCTTGTGCTTCCACGTTGCTCACGGCTTCATCGAAATTGGCTTCGTTCGGCGCATTTTCGCGCATCCCCCTCGCCTCATCCCCGTGCTTCTCGACGCCTTCTGCATCGATAACGTCCGCTCGCTCGAGACGATCGTCCTCGCCATCTCCCGAACTGAGCGAGTCATCATTAGGGCGCCATGCTCGACACATACATGGCACATACTTGGCATAGTGGGCACGCTCTGGCGGGTGCCAAGTATGCACAGTATGTGCACAGTATGCGGTTGGACGCCCGGATAACCGGTCAAACTCACCGTCCCTGCCGGATCGAACGAACCGCTCCCGCCCCGGCTTCCGTCTTGACCCTCGCGTGTGCGACTTCTGCGATGACCGGCAGAACCGGGTGAAACCGCACGAACCCGATCGCTTTGACGTGAACCGGGCCACGGGTGACCTTTGAATTCGTTCAACACCGAACCCTGAATGTCTCGGCCGCTGCCGCTCGTGGTGTCGCAGTCACACACCTGCGATCAGGCCTGCTCAGCGGATACTCAGCGCAATATTGAGCTCCCGGATCGCCGCGGCGACCGACGAGCGCGCGCTTTGGTGGTGCGCTGCGTTGTGTGCCCCTGTTCCCACCATGAGTTCCGTCCGGCTCAGCGTGTGGATGGCCTCACGGAGGATCTCGTCCGATCGCCGTTGCGGTAAGTTGCCCGCGCCGACGGCCAGACTCAGGCTCACCGCGCCGGGAGACGTCGCCCCCAAATGGCGAAGTGCGGCCGCGATGTGCTCCATCGCTCGCACGCGATGCCCTTGGTAGTCGGCGTCGGCCTTGTGTAGTCGGGAGTGCACCGTGCGCAACAGCCCGATCGTGGCCTGGTCCGCCCCAGGCCGGCGTTGATTCACAGGCGTCGCCTCGCGTGGATGAGTCTTCCCGACCGGCCGGTTTTGATGGTGGTGTCGTCCCGTGGAGGTTCCCTCCGCCTGATCGGCCTTCTTGCCGCTCGTCGGATCCACTTGCCGCTGTCCCGAGCCGTCGTTGTGGGCCTGCGTCTGCGGCTTTGCCCTTGGCTGCCGAGCCATTGACCCTTGGCCGCGCTCCGGCCCGGTTTGGTACGCACCCGAGTGCAGTTGGCCCGCGCCCGAGTGCAGTTGAGAGTGCCCTCGCCTCGGCCTTGGCATGCTGTACATCTCATTGAGCATCATTTGCTCGAGCCAGAATTGCTGCATCATGTGCTGATACTGCATTTCCGGTGTCATCATGTGGTGCGGCATTCCTTGCCCAGGTTGAAATTCACCAGGATGACCAGCCGCGCCCGGGTGGGTCACGCCTCGGCCTCCCGTGTGCTGGCCAAACGCTGGGCTGGCCAATACCAGAATTGCCGGCAGGAGAAAGACTCGTCGGTAGTTCATCATTTTGACTCCTTCGCCGTTCGATCGGCCGATCAATCAGACACGATTCCGTCTGACGCACGAAAACGGCCGCTCCTCGTATCGAGCGCGGCCAACTAATGTCTAAGACGGATGCCGACCACCGGCTCAGCGCGACAGCGGAAGATTTTTCGAGAGGTGTCCGATTTGGCGTTTGTTTAACCACGAGAGGCACCAAGAGCACGAAACCGGAAAACGAATCGAGATTCAGAACTCACGTCGTTTTTCGTGTTTTTCGTGCCTTTCGTGGTTAATCTTCCGGTCCGGTCGGTCTGCTGAAAGGCGCCGCCGTCTTCGCTTCGCCCTGGTTGCTGCTCAGCCGTACGGGGGCGGTGAGAACGAAGTGAGATGTCGTGGTCGGGGTGGAGCGAATGCGGCCGCGAGACCGTCTGTAAGAAGTGGCAATTCTTCGGATGCGGCATGAGATCGTTTACTGGCCATTTGCGGTTGCGGGTTAACTCGGCGACTCGTCCGTCAGCTCGGACCTCCCGACCCCGGCGTTCCGCGATCGAAACGTACGTCGGCGGGGCGGCCCGTGGCCCGGCACGAGTCTCGCGCCGTGGGCAACCGAGGCGAAGTGGGGTACAAGCGCCATGAATGAAGCCACGAAACGACCGCGCTGGGAGCAGGCCGGAGGAGGCCGAATGGCTGCCCGAATTATCGACCGAGGCCGAGGTCTCGAGCTGGAGGGGACGCGAGTCACCATCTATCGCGTGATGGATTACGTCGGCGCCGGCGATCCGCCGAGCCGTAATGCCCAAGAGCGCGAGTTGACCGAGGCGCAGGTCCAGGAAGCGCTTGGATACATCGACACCCACCGAGACGAGGTCGAAGCCGCATACGACGTGATCCTCAAGCGTGTGAACGAGCCGAACCCGGACTGGGTCGGTGAGGAGTCCGCAACGACCTGGGAAGAGCTCCGACGTCGGATCGGAGCGCGATCCACCGGAGAGGCGGCCGATGTTGGTCCTCGGCGATAACGACGGGGGCGGTGCGGTTGCCGTACTTCGCCGCATCCTGGAATCGGCCGAGAATGTGGTTTGGCTCGATCTCGTGAACATCACGTTCACCGACTTCGAGGCTCTCGGATTGCCGCGTGACGCACCTGACCGCCTTGTGTGGCAGACGTGCCGGGCGCCCGGGGACGTCAGAGCGACTCGCCGCGAGCAAGGAGCATTGCCCGCAACTCAAGCCGCCGCGTCTCATTCATCCCGAGCACATAGACGGTTGCCCGGCCGACGGGTGAAAGGCCGGCAATCCAGAAGTTCCGAAACGCGAAGTGCCTGGCCCACTCATCACGACGGGGGTTGAAGAGCGGCACGAGCTGCGCGGTTTCCGGGTCGATCCCGCTCAGGTTTGGACCTTTGTTCACGTTGCACCGCGCACAAGAAAACGCCAGGTTTTCGGGAGAATCGTCGCCGGAATGCTGCCTCGGAATGATGTGTTCGACGTGATGAGGAAGGTCGATATGCGCTTGGCGGAGGAGGCAGTATTCGCAACGGTTACCCGCCCGCACTCGGACGAAATCTCTGGTCGCAGCGTCCATCAAACAGGGCCATTCGATGGGACAAATCGTTGGGCTTTTAACTTGAGAATCGCGATGAGGTCGGCCATCTCGATGAAGGTCTTATACTCGTCGCGCTCCTCTTCGGAGAGGAGGCCCTCGTTCGCCTTGTCCGCGAGGACTTCGACCCTGGCTTGAATCTCCGGATCGATCCGGAGTCCGACGATGCGTTGAGCGGCCTCAGCGTTCAGGCAGTCGCTGAGCTGCTCAAGCATCTTGTCCATCGCCATCACGGCTGCGGTCGCGTTTCCCATGAGCGTTATCCTACCAAGAGCTGCCCCGGTTAGCGAGCCGGGAGGGAACCCTCGTCGACGGCTCTGCGTCGTTCCTTTCCTCGAACGGTACCCGAATGGCCTTACAATCCGCCGCTGCCACAGGGCAGACTTGACACGCGCCCCCTGCATGCCTGCGACTATCCTGCCTCGGTCGAGTTCGTCGTTGAACTTGAGCGAGTCCGGCCGCGAGACCGTCTCTACGAAGCGGTGATTCTTCGGAATTGGCGCGAGACGGACGAGAACCGGCCCCGACGCGTGACTGGACCCCCGTAGAAGAGTTCTGTCTCGGCTCAGTGGGCGAACGGGTCGCCTGGAAAAACCGGGTCGTAGAGGATCACCGCCTCGGCCTCGCTGCGAAGAAAACGAATCTCCAGTTCGCCCCAGAACGGAAAGCGGTGTGGCTGCGGCTTGAGATTCCGGCACACTTCGAGGCACCGGCGGGCCTCGTCACGATGCCCTATACGGAAGTGAGCCATCGCGAGGAAGGCCCAGTCCGCGGGCTCTTCTCTCCCTGTACTGAGCTGAATTCCATTTTCCAGCTGGCGTAAAGACTCTTCAAAGCGCCCGGCACGATATAATGCGGCACCAAGAGTGTTCGGGACGAAATGCGTATGAGCCCAGTGGTAGTCCGCGTGAGCGAGCCCGGCTAGTCGGAGCAGTGCTTCATAGTCGGCAACCGTGCCCGGCGCCGCCACGCAGCACCAGGCGACCTCGTTCGCCACCTCAGGGTCGGACGACTCGCAGAAACGGCCAAGCAGGTCGGAGACCGCATGACGCAAACCGGCGTGATCTCCGCCGGCCAAGAGCGACAGGATCTCGCGACGGCGGAAGGAATGTTCTTCCGGCCAGAGTCGAATCACCTCACGGTAGTCGGCTGCGGCTTGGACCCAGCAACCAATCAGTGCGAAAAGGTTGCCTCGCTGTTCCAGCAGCTTCGAATCTTCAGGGATTCCGCGCGGCAGATTGCCAGCCCGGACAAGCACGCCATACGCCCGCTTCCAGTTCCCTCGCTCGGCGAGACGCCTGGCGACGGTTATACCCCGCGCGGTGTTAAATGAGACATTGACCTCTAGACCCAGCGCACCAGGACCTATTTCCGCCCGGTGGGGATTTTGATAATCCTTATAGCTCCGCCAGGAAGGATGTTCATCGAGATCGTGTTGGAACGCAAGGAGGCACACCATGGAGTGGTTTCGCGTGCGGTTGACCGAGGAGCAGCAACGCGTCGTCAACGAGGAACGGACCTTTCATCCCAACCCGCGCATTCGGGAAAAGATGCTGGTGCTTTGGTTGCTGCACAACGGGTTGACGCGGCAGCAAGCCGCTCAGGTTGTTGGTGTCGGTCGGGCCACTGTCCAGCGGTACGTGGCCGCATTTCGGGAGGGGGGCTTGGACGGTCTGCGGCAGTGGAACGTCAATCGCCCGGTCAGCGAAATGGCTGCCTATCGCGAGTTGATCCGCGAGTCCTTCGAGAAGCAACCCGTTTGTACCGTGGCCGAGGCGAGCGAACGCATCTTTCAACTGACTGGATTGCGCCGCGGTCCCAGCCAAGTGCGCAAGTTCCTCAAGGATCTGGGTCTGAAGTTTCAGCGGGTCCGCATGATCCCGGTGCCGCCAAAAAAAACTTGGCCGAGCACGTCCAAACCCAGGCCGATTTTCTCGACACCAAGCTGAAGCCGCTCTTGGACGACGCCCTCGCGGGACGGGGGCACGTGTTCTTTGTGGACGCGGCCCATTTCGTGTTCGGGACATTCTTGTGTTGCCTCTGGTCGTTTGCGCGGATCTTCGTCCGCGCGGCTTCAGGTCGTCAACGGTTCAACGTCTTGGGTGCCTGGAACGCGGTGACGCGGCAATTGATCGCCGTGACCAACACCACGGTCGTCAATACCGAGACGATGTGCGAACTGCTGCGGAAAATCGCCGCGTCGGGGCTAACCGGACCGATCACGCTGGTGCTGGACAACGCCCGCTATCAACACAACGCCGCCGTCAAGGCGCTGGCAACGCAGTTGGCAATCACGCTGTTGTTTCTCCCATCGTACTCGCCCAACCTGAACCTGATCGAACGTCTGTGGAAGTTCATCAAACGTCGCGCCCTCTACGGCCGATACCATCCGACCTTCGCAGACTTTAGAGGTGCCATCGAAGAGACCATCGACGGACTATCGACCACACACGCCGAACGACTCAACACGCTGATGACACTCAATTTCCAAGAATTCCAGGATGTCTCACTCATGGCCGCGTGAGGTATAATAAGTACTCCGCTGAAACCCCGGATGCGCCACCAGAATGCTGTGCGAGGGCGCGATCGAGGATCTGGTCAACGGGGTATTGGAGGTAGTTAAACCTGACCCCAGAGTAGATGCGATCATCCCCCAATGCGTATGCACGGACGAGGTCTGCAGCAGCGTCGTCAGTTCGCTTACGGGCTGCGTAGAACTTGCCTCGTTCTCGCCAGGTTGCGCCACTGAACGGCCTTGCGCGAACAGCCTCGTCGAACGCGGCCTCGGCCTCCGACCACCGCCGCTGATTCATTCGAGCGCGTGCCCTCGCGGTCGGGTCGGGGCCGTGAAGAATGGGATCGAAGAGCCATCCGGGATCGCTTTTCGGCGGCCCGCCGAGTTGCCGGAGACGTTCGTGTACCTCCTGCCAGGCAACAGTGTCCAGGGGACGAATGGCTCCCTGGTGATCTACGCTCAGTCCGGTGACGGTCTGAACAAAGGCCGTGATCCGTCGGAGATCGTCATGCACCGGAACGGGAAGGTGCCACAGTCGCGCCTCCTGATGCGCGACGCCCGTGAGAAGGGACTTGCCGTCAGGGCTGTAGCTGACCGACGTGACTTCGGCCCGATTTTGAAGGGGGTAACCGACTGGCTGGGTGGTGGTTGCGTCCCACATGCGCGCGGTCTTATCCTCGCTCCCAGTGACGAGGGTCTTGCCGTCGGGGCTGTAGGCCACGCAAGTGACAGCCGCCTCGTGCTCGAGGCGGTGGCCGATGGGTTTTCCAGTGGTTGCATCCCACAGCCGGGCCGCATTGTCCGTGCTTCCAGACAGGACTGTCTTGCCGTCGGGGCTGAAAGCTAGGGACCTGACCAAACCTTGATGATTCAATGTCCGACCGATGGGTTGGCCGGTGATGGCGTACCACAGCCTCGCTGTATCGCCGCTCATGGTCAGGAGCGTCTTGCCGTTTGGGCTGTAGGCCACCCACGTTACCGGGGACTGATGCGGCAGTGGCCGGCCGATGAGCCGCCCGGATGCAACGTCCCAGAGGCGCGCCATTTTGTCCTCACTCCCGGTCAGGATCGTTTTGCCGTCGGGACCAAACCTCACGTATCGGACCGCGCCTTCATGCACAAACGGCTTACCTATAGCCTTCGTGGTAGCGGTATCCCAAAGCCGCGCCGTCTTGTCGTCGCTCGCGGTGGCGACGGTGTTCCCGTCAGGGCTGTAATTCACGGACGTGACCCGGCCCTGATGCCACATTGGGTGGCCGATAAGCTGGCCGGTGATGGAGTTCCACAGCCGCGCCGTACATCTACCTGCTGCGGTCAAAAACGTTTTTCCGTGGGGAGCCAAGGCTACCGCATTTATATACTCGTTATCGTGAATCGGCTGCCCGATCAGTCGAAGAGTCGCGGCGTCCCAAAGACGGGTCGTGACCGGAGAAAAGCTTCCGACGAGGATCGTCTTCGCGTCCGCGCTGTACCTCGCGAAATAGACCATTCTTCGATCGTCCAATGGCTCGCCGACGGGTTCACTGATGGCGGCGTCCCAAAGCCGCGCGGTGTTGTCTCTGCTAACCGTGACGACGGTCTTGCCACCGGGACTGTACGCCACCAACGTGACGTCGCTTTCGTGTCGGAAGGAGCGTCCGACGGGCTGCGCGGTGGCGACGTCCCACAGTCGCGCTGCATTGTCATGGCTCCCCGTCAGAACGGTCTTGCCGTCTGGGCTGAAGGCCACCGACGAAACGTTGCCTCGATGCGCCATGGGTTGACCGATCGGCTCTGAAGTGTTGGCGTCCCACAAGCGCGCCGCCGAGCCGGAGACAGTGAGCGGGACCGCGCCGTCGGGACTACAGGTGAGGGAACTGGCTTTTCCTGGATAGAGAGGTTGGCTGATGGGAAGGCCGGTGGTAGCGTTCCAACGCCAGGCGGTACCGCCCTTCATTGTAATGATGATCTTGCCGTCGGGACTGTAGAACGGGGCGACGGAATCTGCCCAGCGGTACAAACGCTCCATAGGTTGGCCGATGGGCTTCAGGGTGGTGGCGTCCCAGAGCTGAGCCGGCCCGAATAGGCTCCCTGTAAGGAAGGTCTTGCCGTCCGGGATGAAGGCGACGGACGTGACTGAAGTGGCATGCCCCAGGGGTTGGCTGATGGGCTGGGCGGTGGCGACGTCCCAGAGCCGCGCCGTGCCATCCCAGCTTCCCGTCAGGCAGGCCTTGCCGCCCGGGCTGTATGCGACAGAAGTGACCGCGCCTTCATGCTTTAGGGGCTGGCGTAAAGGCAGGCCATCGGAGGTATCCCAGAGCCGCGCCGTCTTGTCCCCGCTCGCGGTAAGGACGGTCTTGCCATCGGGGCTGAAGACCACCGAAGAGAGGCTGCTGGAATGCCGCATTGGTTTGCCGATGGGCTGGGCGGTGGCGGCATCCCAGAGTCGCGCGACACCGTCGTCACTCCCCGTGACAATTGTTCTGCCGTCGCGACTAAAGGTAACACAGCGGATTTGACTGGCATGGGACAAGACTCCTTTCAGTTTAGGGCATTGATATCGCCAGAGAGACAGGTTGGTGCGAGCGAGGCGCTGCGAATCACCGTCGCCCGCTTCGTGGGCATAGCGCCAGGTCTCGACCAGCCAGAGCAGGCCGTGGTCGACCTGACCACTATCGAACGCGCGCTGGGCGCGCTCGAACTGGAGCATGGCCAGTCGGCGGGTCGAATCTCTCAAAGAGGTCTTCAGGCCCTGCTGTTCCTTCTCCAGGCTCACGTTCAGGCCACTGATTTTCCTGGTGGCCTCAGCCTGTTCGCTCGCATGACGCGTCTGTTGAGAAGCATAGAGCAACGACAGGACGGCCACGACCACCAACGCCGCCGCAATCATGCCGGCCGCGCCGGCAACCCACGGCTTTCGGCAGCACCACATCCACACCCGCGCCGCGCTCCCGACCGGCCGCGCTGCGATCGGCTCGCCGCCCAGCCAGCGATTCAAGTCTTCCGCGAGAGCATCGGCTCTCGCGTAGCGGCGCTTCGAATCCTTCTCCAGGCACTTCAGGCAAATCACGTCCAAATCCCGCGGCACCCGGGGATTGAGCTTTCGCGGCGAGTCGGGCGCTCGCTCACGCACCTGCTCCAGCGTGTCCAGTACCATCGCCCCTCCGAACGGCGCTCGCCCGGTCAAAAGCGCGAAGAGGATCGCCCCCAACCCATGCACGTCGGTCGACGTCGTCACGATGCCCCGCGTGCCCGACATCTGTTCCGGAGCCATGTAGGCCGGCGTTCCCACGATCGCACCCGACTGGGTCAGCTCGCTGTCCCCCTCGACCCGCTTGGCCAGGCCGAAGTCCGTGACATGCGGCTGCCCATCGGGATCGATCAGAATGTTCGCCGGCTTCAGGTCTCGGTGGAGGATGCCTCGCTGATGCGCATGGTGGATCGCGCCGGCCGCCACGGCCACCAGGCGGGCCGCGCGGCGCGGGTCGGCGGCATAATCCTTGAGCCGCTTGTCGAGGCTCTCGCCGCCGATCAGCTTCATGCTGAAATACTGCTGGTCTTCGAACCGGCCGACCTCGAAGATCGGCACGATGTTGGGATGATCGAGCCGGGCGACAGCCTCGGCCTCGTTCTGGAACCGGTGCAGATCGTCGTCAGAGGCGAACCGGGCTTGATCATCTTGAGCGCCACTGGGCGATTCAGGCTGATCTGGCGGGCCTTGTACACGATGCCCATGCCACCCTCGCCCAGCACCCTCAGCAATTCATAATCGCCGAAATAGCGGACCCGAGTGCCCTGTGGTAACGCGATCGAGGCGCCATCGTCGTCGGGGGCGTTGGATTGACCAGGAGCAACGTCCGTGGACGTTGGCGCGGTACACGGGGATGACCCAGAAGCGCCGCTCCGGTCCACGGCCATCGACACGGTGCGCTCCGCGGCCTGCTGTGGCGGCGCAACCATCAGAGGCTCGACCAGATCATCCAGTCGCTCGCGGTCGGCGAAAAACTCGGCCAGCTCGGGGCAAAGATCGGGATGGCGGGCCAGCCATTCGGAGGGCCTCGGTTTCTGCCCCGAATCGAGGGCGACCAGGAATGCGCCGATGACTTCGTCGAGTTTCTGTCGCCGGGTGTTGTCGCGATCAGGCTGGTCGGGCATGACAGGGTTCTTCTCGATTCGATACGAGTCCACCATGCGGCCTTCGCATCCGCCGCGTTTGTTTAGCCCGGAGCCAACGGCGACGGCGTTCGCCGCTCATGTCAAAATGTTCGCCGTCGCCGTTGGCTCCGGGTTAAACGACGTTCGCAGCACAAGAGTCTATGGATTATTGACGGATGAACCGGCGAAACTCAGCGCGGGGGCCAGGAATTTGCGCGAATGGGCCCGCTGTCAAGCTGGACGCCGCCGCGCGTTTCACCCGATTGTCCGCGGGATTCGGCCGCAATCAAGGGCTTTCATCGAACGGCGACGGACTCATACAATCGTCGTCCACAACCGCGCGTCACAATACCGGGCGAGGTGGCCGACGTTGATCGTGGCGACGATGACCCGATCACCAGGTTGGCCGATCGTGGCGGCGCAGGCTGCCAATATCACGTCGGCATCAAGGGCATCAGGGGAAGCCGTCGGCAACCCGCGCTGCCTCGCGTCCGCCCAGTACAGGGTCGTCTGCCTCCATTCGGCGGTGAGACCCGGAAAGTCCGCCAGGCCACCCGTCGCGACGAGATCATCGAGGCGACGGAGTGCAGCGTGCGCTCCAATGCGGGTTAACTCACGTCTGACTTCGTAGTCGGCGACTTCGGGAACCACGACGACGACGCCTCGGGCGATCAAGCCTTGAAACCAGCCACGGCATTGATCCGGAACCGGCGACCCGTGACGCCTGGACGCAAGTCCGAGCGGGCCGGAATCGAGGAGTACGATCTCCCGCATGACTCAGCAATAATCCTTGAACAGCGGCCGATGGGGACGCATCGCATCAATTCCCCGCATCCAATCCTCCTCGGCGGGATCGCTCGGATCGTCGGCAATCTGCTCAATCTCTTTGACCCGACGCAGTGCCGACTCGATGTACTGCCGATGCTCCTCCTCGGTCATTCGACGCAATTTTCCGTCTGGCCCCCGACAAGACGGGGGCAACGGCCCTGTCTTCAGGTCAACGACGTTTCGTTCCATGAGCGAAATGAACTCCTTGATTCGACACAGGCCCTTTGAATTGTTGCGATATCTTCGCACCTGCAAGGGTCGGTTAATTCATATTATCCATCGTTCGGAGCCTCAGTTCTACCACAACCGCCGAAATTGGTTTTTTCCGAAACCGACTGGGCCAATCGGGCTGGTTGCTTACGGTCTAACCGGGACATGGACCCACCCCAGGGCGACGATGACTCCGGAACTTAGGCAGCCGGTACGGCAAGCCGCCGATTTTCCCGGTCGGTTGACGGACCCAGAGACGCACAAAGCCTTCCTCCCCGTCAGCGTCGAGGTCCCCGGATCACGGATGGCCGGGGCAAAGCGCAGGAAATTCTGCCGCCCGGCGCCCAGCTCCAACTCCGAGATAATCGAGAGAAGACTCATGCCCAGCGAGTTCATGGTCTGGAGCGCCCCATCCTTGCAGCGGACGCTCCCCGCGCTCCGCAAGGATCTGCCGCACGGCTTGATCGTTCCACCCCGGGAGGTGCGGGACGAGATCGCAGCCCTGGACGAAAAGCTAATGAGGGAGCTCGGCTTCACGATGAACGAGGAGGCCAGGGTGCGAGAGCTGATTCGCCAAACGCTGTCTAACAACATGCGCACCGCGTCACGATTCTCCCAAACTTTCCCGCAATGCCCGCAGCCCGCGCTGAAGCAGCCCGCCCACGGATGCGATCGACCGATCCATCCGCTGGGCGATTTCGGCCGTCGCCAATCCATGCAGATGGCGCAGCTCGACGGACTGCCGCTGGTCGTCGGGAAGCTGGGCGAGGGCGTCGGCCAGGCGGATTAATTGCTCGTGGCGAATCGCCTTTTGGCTCGGTGAAGTCTGATCGGCCGCCAGGATCGACTCCAGCCGCCGCGACGACTGCTCCAGGCCCGCCTCCAGGGAACGCTCGCGCATGCCGGCCCTGGGCGCAAGCTTGCGGATCGCATCGGTCAGCGTGTTGGCCAGGATCGCCCGCAGCCACGCTAGTTGCTCGGCATCGGACGAACCCCGAAACTGGTCGCGTCACTCGTGCGCTTTGAGCATCGTCTGCTGGACCAGGTCCGACGGATCGAGCTTGCCCTGAAACTCGGGTGCAAGCTGAACCCGGGCCAGGAGCAACAAGTAGCTTCGATACGATTCCACAGGACGCACGGGAACGAGCCCTTCGTGATAAGTCAAGGCTCATGTGGCCGACGCTTCGGTGTGACTCCGGAGGAGCCGCCGGGCAGCTTCGAGGGCTTCCTCGTCTTCCAGGTCCCAGACTGCCCCGGCGTCGAGGCGACCCGCCGCCATCGCGAGATTCGACAACGCCTGGCCAAGCCTCCAATTTGGATGCGCGCGACCCAGTTCGGCCAACGCTTCCAACAGCTCCGCGCGTGTTTCTTCGGTCGTCATAGTCGCTCCCTCACCGTCGGCAACCCGCCGACCGCCACTGGTATTGTGCCCGTATTCACCGGGTCGGCCCCATCGCGGCGGCCACCCGGCAGATGGAGTGTGCCCGGATCGACCTGCAAGAACTCTCGCTCACTCATTGGTATAGCCTAACCGATCGTTGCCCGAACCTCTATTGCCCCTCAGCCGAAGTCGAGCATATCGAGCGTTTGGTGCAGGAAAGACGCCTTGCCGCCGGCTGCCGTTGGGGATATTCTTCTGGCCGCGGAAAATGCGCCGGAGGGAGCCAGGGACGTTGAGCGGCATCATGGAGGAGACATCGCGATGAAAGACAAACCGTGCGCGGAGTCGCGGCTCTGGGGCTGGGCCGTCGCTCTGGCGGCTGGCCTGGGTGTCGCCCTGCGGATCAGGGCGCTTTTGGCGGGCCGCTCGCTCTGGCTCGATGAAGCGATGCTCGCCCTGAACATCTGCGGGCGAGGATTCGCGGGCCTGCTCGCACCGCTCGACTACCACCAGGGCGCACCGATCGGTTTCCTCATGATGGAGCGGCTGGCTGTTGTCGTCCTGGGACCGACCGAGCTGGCGCTGCGCCTGGTGCCATTCCTGGCCTCGATCGCGACCTTGGGGCTGGTCTACTGGTTCTGCCGGGCAAACTTCGGCATCGCGGCGGCCGCCATCGGGGTGGCCCTGGCGTCCCTCACCCCGGATCTCATCTCCTACAGCGGCGAGGCCAAGCAATACGGCATTGACGTGACCGTCGGGCTGCTCGTTGTCACATCGGGGGCCGACGCCCTCCGCCTCGGTCTGTCACTCCGTCGCGCCCTCATCCTGGCCGCCGTTGGTGCGCTCGCCGTTTGGTTCTCGCACCCCGCCGTGTTCGTGCTCGCGGGCGTGGGGACAACCCTCTTCCTGAAGGAAATCATCCACCGCCGTCCGGCTCCGACACTCCTGGCGATCGGGACGTCGGCCTGCTGGCTCGCCAGCTTTGCGGTCATTTACGTCTTGTCGCTCAAAGACCTGCACGCCAGTTCTCATCTCCACGATTTCTGGGAATCGGGCTTCCTGACCTTCCCGCCGGCCTCGATGAATGATTTGCGGCAATACGTCGTCGTCGGTCTGGGGATCTTCGAAGCGCCCTTTCAGAATTTCCAGCTCGACGAAAGCATCTCGGAACGGATGGCGGTGCTGGCGCTGGCAGCCTGGCTTACTGGTGTCGTCATGCTGGTGCGCAGGGGCGAGCGCGGGCTCGTGTGCCTTCTGGCCGCACCGCTCGCCTTCGCTTTGCTGGCGGCCGTGCTGCACCGGTATCCGCTCCGCTACCGCCTGGCACTGTTCACGGCCGGCCCGATCTTGCTGACCATGTGCGCGGGGCTCACCCTTCTGCTTCGCCCCGGTGAGGGTTCGTGCACCGCGGTTGGCCGGATCCTGCTCGGCTGCCTGTTGGCGCTTCCCGCCATGCAGGCCGCGCAGTGCCTCTGCGAGCGACCGCGTCCCTACGGCGCCCGCACGGTGCTGGAACAGGTTGCGCGCGAGTGGCGGCCCGGCGATCTCCTGCTCGTCGATGCCTGCTCCGAACCCTGCTTCCGCTGGTACCAAACCTACGGGCACATCGCTGGGCTCAACCGCGTCGCGGAAACCTTATGCCCGGAAAGCCTGACCGACGCACCGCACCTGATCCCCGGGCTCCCCGCGGTCCAGGGGCGCTCCCGTGTCTGGATGCTCGTCTCCGACCATATCCCCGATCGCGGCGGCCGCGCGGCTCAAGTGCTTCGGCTCACCCTCGACCAGTCGGGCGAACGGCTCGGCACGGTTGCCGTCAGGGGCTACTACGCTTACCTGTACGATTTCCGCGCCGGCTTTGCCGCGCGACGAATGATGCGAGGCTGCACACGAGCCTTCGCTCTCGCGGGTGCAACGACGTGCGCAGCGCCGGCCGCACTTGCGCTGGCGGCGTCGGGCACGGACATCGACACGCTTACGTCAACCACGAACGTCCCGATGGTTCGATAGGTATGGGCGCCGGTGACCACGAAGTAGCCGTTGCCCCCGACGACGCCGGCAGTCGTGACCGTGCCATCACCCCAGTTGATCGTGGCGACGAAGCGACTGGCGATCGTCGTGGAATTGGCATCGGTGAAGATTGCCACCGGCACGCTGAAGAGCGTGTTTCGCGTCGCCGAGACTGTCATCGGCTGCAGCGCCAGCGCATCAGGTCGGGCCCCGGTCTGGGTGCTGACCACGGAGCTCGGCACCGACTGGCCGGCGTTCGAGACCGCCATGACGCGGTACATGTATGTCGTCGAATAGCCGAGACCCGAATCGGCGTAGGAGGGGGTGGTGACGTTGGTCGCGATCGCACTCCAGGCCGTTCCTCCGATACTGCGGTCAACGATGTAGCTCGACGCGCCCGTCGAGGGAGCCCAGGCGAGCTTGATCTGGGTCGCGCTGACCAGCAACGCCTTCAGACTCACAGGAGCCGAAGGAGGTGCCGGTGCCGGCGGAGGTGGAGGGCCAGGCGGCGACGCCGTGAAGGTCGAGCCACCGGGAAAGACCGGTAGCAGCGGGTTGTAAAGGACGCCCGGCGCCGGGATCGTGATCGTGCCGCCTTGCGAATAAGAGAGCTCGATCGTGAAAGTATCATCGAGATGCGAAGCTAGAGGGGCCAGGAAAAGGCTCGCCGTCGTAGAACCCGCGGACCGCTCGATCACCATCTGGGCCGTTGATCCCGTGGTTGGATACTGCCAATCCTCGCCCGGAGCCGTGCCGATGACTTTCAGGCTGGCGATCGTCTCGGCGGGATTGAGGCCAGTGAGGACGAGATGGAGGTCCTGAATCCCGTCGGGCTCGGCGCTTCCCGTGCCGGGCCCAACCAGGTCGAACGTCGTCCTGGCCAACGGCGATCCCCTGGATCCCCTGAGTGCCGCTGGGTGCAGCGGCGATATCGAGGTTGTCCAGATTGAACGGATAGTAGGGCTCGTTGTTGTAGGTCTGGGCGGGGATCGGAGCGGAATCGGTAACGCCGTTGACGATCCCGGCGTAGACCTGGCCCGAGAGATTACTAGCGGCGCTGACGGTGCTGTTGGCCGCGATGATCTCGGTCGCGTTTCCCTCAATGACCACGACGTTCTCGACGGGATCGATGAAGATGGGCTGATCATTGCCGTTTTCGGTCATCGCAGCGCCCACGGTCCAGGGAAATCGAGGGGCGCCGTAAGGCCCCGGCGCCTCGGCGCTGAAGCCGCTGCCAATCGTCACCGTGGGAGGCGTCGAGCTCTGCGCCGGGTTATTGCCATCGGCCAGGTAAGCCGATGACCACGAGCTCAAGAAGCTCGTCTCCCACTCGAACGTGTTCTGCGTGACGGAGGCGGTGAAGTAGACGCGGCCCGTTTCCGAGGACGACGAAACCTGGGTTCCCCAGTAGTTCACGGCGTGTTGCACACCCAGCACGATTCCGCTGAGTGCGTTCCGGATCGTATTCCCCTCGACGATCGCGCCCAAGTCAGGCAGCGCGGTCCAACCGGGCGGCAGCGGGAACGGACCATTGCTGCTTTGCTGTGAGCCGATCGCGGCCGTCACCGAGATGGCCGTGCCCGTGTAGACGTTCTGGTAGTTTGTCGCTCCGATGAACTGGTTGCCAACAATGCTCGAGCCGAAATCCTCGCCGTTGAGGACAACCCCAGTGGAAGACTTTCCGGTCAGATCGATCGAGTTGCCGGCGATCGTGGTGTTGACAAATCCGCCGGTGACCTCGACGACGTAGTATCCCCCCGCGGGCATTTGCGGCAGTGGGTCCTGCATCAAGAGCTCGATGGTGTTGTTCGCATCGAGGCTCACTTGCTGGGCCACGCGGAAGTATTCTCCGGCCAGGCTCATGGTGGGCGCGCCGTTGCTCTCGACGCCGGCAAGGATCGAGACCACCATGCCGGGCCCACTCGCGATCGGCGCGGCGAAGGCGCGAACGTCGGGCAATATGAGCAAGCGTCCATCGGCGGAAACCGCGCCGGGCCGTCCTTCGAAGAAGACGGAATAGCTGCTCTCCGCGAGGATGACCTCGGGATCGTTGATGCCCCAGAACTGGCCCGAGTTCGCGGAATAGCTCAGCTCGTTGCCGATCTGCCCGGCGCCGTTGCCGAAGGAATTGTCGGCAATCGTGGTGTTGTAGCCCGAGACTGCCAGGTTGACCAGGCGGAACTCGCGGCCATTCGGGTCGGATTGCGATACCTGGTTGCCCTGGACAATGGAATCGTGCGGCGAGTGCAGGCTGAAAGCCGCGGGTGAATACGTGTCGGCGGTCGAGCCCAGAACCGTGTTCCCGGTGATGCTCCACGGTCCGCCGAAGACTTCGATCGAGCCTCCCTGGAACGTGCTGTTCGATATTGTCCCGAAGTCCTGGTCGTTGGTCCGGATCAGATCGATGGCCTGCTCGCCGACGTACTGGTCGATGGTGTCGCCCGACTGGGCGAGCTGGGCTTGAAGGCTTGCAAACGACGCCCCATCAAAGGCCGGCGGGCCGTAGATCGACATTCCGCTCAAGGTCAGCATCGTGTCGTTCTGGTTGGTATTGGAATCACGCGTGTCGATGACGGCGTGCGTACTGACGCCGGGATTGTTCTCGGGGTCCCAGAGAGCCGGCTCGGAACCGGCCGGGTTGCTCCAGCGGATCGGCGCGCTCATGTCGAACTTGATCGTGAACTGGTCGAGCTCAAGCTGGATGTTGCCGTATCCGGTGGGATCGACATAAATCGCTCCCGAGGCGCTGGCCGGCCAGGCCGGCGTACTGCCTTGCTGAAAGAGAAGCGTGGCGTTATTGCCGATGATCGTGACCGAGTGCGTGATTTCGAGCGGCTGCGTGATCACGATCGTCTGGTTGGCGGGCAGGCTGATCGTGTCATACTCGGGGCTTGTCGACATGAGATCGCTTCGGAGCTGCGCCTCGGTTGTCGGCGCGTTCGGGGGAGACTGCGAGCTGGGCGAAACCGTCAGCTCGCTCACGTTCCACGCCGCCCCCTGGAACGGAGTGACATAAACGTTGCTGTCGCCCGGCACGGAGACTTGCAACAACATGGTGGGCGCGGTCGAGCCGACGGGCGGCGCTTCGTTGCGCGCCGGCGGGAAGTAGAGGTCGACGACGTTGTTTGTATTGGCCCGCAAGCTGGCGTAGACGTGGTTGTGGTCCAGGCTGGCTGTCGAGCTGTCCCAGGCGATCCCTGCCTGATCGCTGATCCCCCAGAATACTTGATTCAAGCTGCTGCTATTGAACGTGACCCCCGTGGGCGCAGTGGCGACCAGATGGACGAACCCGCTCTCGTAGGGCAGCCCCGTGCCGTCTTGGCCGAGGACCGTCACCTGAAACGAGCTGACCACATTCGCGGGCGTGGCGATGGCTGGCATGAGATCGGTGGCCGAGACCAGGTTGGTGACCTGAACGGTCGTTGTCTCCGGGCTAGCCTGGCCCTGATAATCAATCGTTACCGTCAGCGTGGTGCCGTTGGAGAGTCCAATCAAGCTTCCCGTCGATCCCCCGAGCGGCAGTGAACCGCCCGGCGGCGGCAGGTCGCTCTTGACTTGCGGATTGAGGAAAAGATCGCCCTGGCCTGGATTTGTCAACGGAAAATACTCGGCCAGAGCGGCCCCAGTCTGGTCGGGCGCGGTCTGCCATTGAAAGCCCCCCGGCGCATTCACGGTGATCTGGCTGATCGATCCCGCAAGGCCGGACAATTGCAGATGCAGGTCCTGAATCCCGTCCGAGCCCGGAGATGCATCCGGACCAACTAGGTCATGGCCATCCTGACCGAGAGAGGTCACCGTCGCCGATAGCGTAAGGCGATTCTCAAGTTGGGTAATCTGCGGCAGAAACCGGCGCCGACGCGGACGATTCGGGCAGTACAACTTCATGGGAGATCTTCGAGATTCGCGGTGTGTCGTTCCTGGTCTGGGGTTCGTCGAATCCGTCCGAAGAACTCATAGAACAACTCGGCGACTTCTCACTTAGATTGCTTTACGGATCTTGAATAAACAATCCACTACCCCGCGAAAATTCACCTATAAAACCGGCCTAATCCCGATCACCGTCACGGTCCGCCCGGACCGACCGCCATGCCTGTATTGACACAGTGATAAAATGTTTAGAAGCCAGCTCGGTGAGAGGGGAGCGCACGCGAGAAAGGCCGAACCGCCGCGATCACCGGGTCAGCGCAGCATTTCACCGCGTCGGCGCAGTCCAAGCCGCCTGCTCGACCTCAGCGAGTAAGGATCTGGGCGGAAATAAGTTGACGGAAGAGTCGTCGTTCGCGCCGCGAAAGAGAGCCCTGTCGCCGAGCGAAAGGCGACGCTTATTGCTGCGCAGCGCCTACGGCAGGGTATTCAACTTTCCGGCCGGGGCGTCTTTCTGACGCCCGGTCGCGCCGAGGCATGCCGGCTCGGAGGCGCCTTCAGCTTGGCGAGCATCAGCGTCATCTCGCGCGGGAGGTGCCGCGAGCCGGCGAACAGGACGGTGCCGGAGATCAAGAGTGCTGGAACCACAATGAGCACTCCCGCCGTGAGGTTTTCGGGGTCACGGCCGGGAAGGGCCACTGGGACGGCCCCGATCGCGGCAAGGGCCTGGCCGAAGCCTGTCGCCATCGAATCGGCCTGGCCGAATGTGTCGATCATCCAGCCCATCAAGCTGGGCGACCAGATGTCGCCCAGAAGATGCACGGCCGCCAGGACGGCGGCGCACGCCACTCCCCGCATGTTGGGCATCACGACGCAGGCGATGATGGTGTAACAGGGCGCCATGTTGAAGAACATCATGCCTTCCGCGAGGAGCAAGCCGCCACAGATCGAGGCCATGCCGCGTCCGTAGATGGCCGCCAGGACAAACAAGATTGCGCAATAGATACCCAGGCCCGGCACGAAAGAGGGCGCGGGGTTTCGCCGTCGCGTACTGATCGGCGACCCACCCACCGGCGGCCGTCCCCAGGAGCGCGGCCGCCAGAAAGGTCATGCCCAGGGGGAAATCGGCCTGCTCTCGCGTGAGGCCTTTGACTGATGTCAGGAAAGCCGGCAGCCAGTAGACCAATCCCGCGAGAGCAAACGACGAGAATGTGATGCCGAAGACCGAGTAGGTGTACGAGGAATTCACCATCAGGTCGATGTAATCCTCGCGGCTCGGGCCGATTCGCTCATGAAGCCGCAGCCTCGAGATGTCAACCCCCTCGCTTTGCCCGCGCACCGGCTCTGGCACCAGCAGGGCCAGAAGCGCGAGGGCCAGTCCCGGCCCGCCAACCATCAAGAATGCCGTCTGCCAGCTTGTCGCCTTGGCCAGCGCCGAGCCCAGACTCATGGCCGCGCCGGCTCCCAACGGCATCGCGAGCAAGTAGGCCGCGAGCACGCGCCCCCGGAGCGAGCGGGGAAAAAGGTCCATGAGCAACGTCAGGGCGACAACCATCGACGTCGCGCCCCCCACTCCCACCAATGAACGGGCCGCCTCGAGCTGCTCGAACGAGGAAGCCAGTCCCGTGCCGACGGTCGCCAGGCTCCAGAGCGCGAAGCCCACCGCGAGCAGCCGGCCGCGGCGCATCCGATCGGCCAGATACCCGACCACCGGGCACGCGATGGCGAAAGCCAAAAGCAGAACGGTCAACAACCAGCCCGCGTCAGTCTCGGCGATCTCGACCTCCTCGCTGACCTGCCGCAATACCGATGCCAGGAGCCAGCGATCGACCGAATCCAGCAAGTGCATCGCGAATAAGAGCGCCAGGACGCCCCATGCCCAGCGCGGCACGAAGCCCAACTCCGCCGCGGCTCGACCGGTCACGTGCGCCGGAGGCGCAGCGCTGGGAATTGCTCCCATCTCCGGTCCCGCGTCGGAACGAGCTAAAGGACCTGGCGTGACTTGCTCCACGATCGGTAATCTCCGGTTCGCAAGTAAACCACACGGCCGCGCATCATCATGTTAAGCATGATGTTACGGTCGTCAGCCAGAGGCGTCCAGCGGATGGTTCAATTCACGGATCTGCGCGGGTGAAAAGAGTGAGGGCGCCGGGGTTCCGCTGGCTGTAGCCAGGTCAACCCGAGCGCGCCATTTTGGTGTTGCGCTCTCTGCACGCTCAGAAGGGGCACCCACACACCCGGCGCAGGGCAACGCCCTGGGGATCGGATAACGAATTAACCCCCGCCCTGAAAGGGTCAAACAGTGTAGTCTACCTCGATGTATCGCTCGGGACTGAAGCGCAACACCGTTGAATTAGCGATAAGTTGGGGATAGCCAACGAATTGATCTCGTTCCCACGCTCCGCGTGGGAACGCCGTCTTCGACGCTCCGCGTCGTTATGGCCTATGTCGAGCGTCGGGATCCTTCGACACCTGAGCTGTCGTGTGTGTTTGCACGATGACGCCTCCGCCGGAGTCACGCGAATGCCAGCCGTTCCGCCGCGGCCAGGTAGAACTCGGACACGATCTCCGCGGCGACATATCTCCGCCCAGAATGGTACGACGCGACGGCGCCAGGACACAAGCCGCCGAACGGCTCCCAGACGACATCGCCCTCGTTGCTACAGGAATGGATCAAGAGCTCGATGAATCGCAGCGGTTTTTGGCTGCCGTGTAAACTCGAGAACTTGTAGCGCATCCGGTTGCGCTCGCCTTGAACCCGTTCCTCTCCGTTGACCTGTGGTTCGTTCCAGACATTGGTGATGCCGACAGGGCACTGAAACTTCGCGCGCATTTTGCCCCATTCCTCTCCACGGATGGGTCCTTTGCCGTCGAGACTGAAATAAGGCCGGCCCTGGGGTTTGCCATGCCGGTTCGCATATTCGGCGAGCTTCGCAAATGCCTCGGGGGGAGGGTAGTACCAGAGATGGTCGGTTGTCAGATACTTCCGCGTGGCTGCGTTCAAAACCTCGCAGGCCGCGTTCGCAAGCCGCAGGGCCAGGCCAGAGCGCAGCCATTCTTTCCGCAGCCATTCTTGCATGGTCATCGTCTCGTCGCCGACGCGAAAGAGCGGCGCCTTGACGTAGTGGGCGCAGACCTCGGTCACGACCGGAAACTTGCGGAGCGTCTGCGTGTTGGCGTTGCCCGCCACGTGGCTCATGCCTTTGTCCCAGATATTGCAACAGCGGTACTCCCAGCCGTGTTTGATGAGCACGGAGTGAACCATCGCCCAGCCTACCTCCGTGTTCCAGAACCACAGGGTGGTTTGCGGCGTCGCCTGCTGGGACCATGCCTTGATGTGCGGTTCGTACCACTTTGCCAGTGAGGTCCACCTGTGTTCATCTCCTGGAAACCCGCTGACGCCATACGGCCCGTCGGAAATGATGCAGGTCGGGCTCGGCCACTGAGCATAAAGTTGCTCTGCGCGCTCGAAGTGGATGGCGACATCCGCACGGCGGTACACTTCGCCGCTCTTCGGATCGCTGCCGCCCCGGCGACTGCCGACCGGGTACAACTTCCGACCAGGATGAATTGCAGGTCCGCCCTTTGAGCGTTCGAGTCGCACGCCTGGTTTTTCTCCCTTCTTACGGATTCACCGCTCAGCCGACCGTCGTGCGGCGTGGCGTTGCCGGACATCGGCGATTCGGATGCTCCCGAGCGCCAAGAGGCCGAGCCCGGTCGCGGCCGCGAACTTCCAGTGGACCGTCGCCGCGAGCAACAGGGTCGGAACCAGCCAGGCGACGAGTGGACGATGCGGGCGAAGTCGCAGACTTTGAACCAGGATCGTCCACAGGATGCGCCGGCCGTCGCGAAACGCTCTCAGCTTGCTCTGCGTACCGGCAATGCGCGGGTAATACGGTACGTCGATTTCGACGACCTTGAGTCGCCACGCCACCGCTTCACTCGTCAGCTCGGTCTCGATCTCGAAGCCCGGCGATCCGAGCCGCACCCGCTGGCGATAACCGCGGCCAAAGGCGCGATAACCCGAGAGCAGGTCGCGATTCGCCGCCCCGATCAAGAGCCGGAATGCCGAACGGATCAGGAGGTTGCCCAGTCCCCGTGTGAAGGTCATGGCACCGGCACCGGCCGCGGGCTGACGGGCGCCGACGACCATGTCGGCCTCGCCCTCGAGCACGGGCGCGACCAGTTCGCTGACCGAGCCGGCCGGATAGGTGCCGTCACCGTCGGTGAGAACCACTACATCATAGTCGCCAAGCGCCCGGAAGGCGGCCTGCACGGCATGCCCCTTTCCCTGGTCCGGAACGTTCACGACGCGAACCGCCAGAGACCGCGCAATTGCGCCCGTGCCGTCGGTCGAGTTGTTGTCGAAGACGACGATTTCCGCCGCCGGCAAGGCCGCGCGAAATTGCGAAATCACGGTGGCGATCGCCGCCGCCTCATTGAAGCACGGGATCGCGACGGCGATCCGGGAATGCACCGGCTCAGCCTCGGCGGAAGTAGTCACGGTGTTATCTGTCAGTTGTCAGTCTGAATAGCTACATCGATTGACGGCGGCTCGCGCTCGCACGGCTCTGGCCTCGACACCACGGAAACCTACGGGCCTGTCGGTCACGAAGGTTGTCACCAGCGACGCCTGCGCAGGCGGCCGCGTACCGGGGGCGATCCGGATCAACAGTGTGCTGGCGCCCTGGGGCAGATCGACCCGGGCAAAGCGCGGCTCGCGGTCGCCCTCAAGGCGGCTCGAAAGCGACACGGGTTTGCCCCCCAGCCACGCGGTCACATCGGCGGCTGTATCCAGCACGAGGCGGGCGGGCTGGCTGGCCGGCGAATCCACCACGACGACTGCGTAGGCGGCATTCTTCAGGTCGGCCCCGATCTGCGCCGACAGGTCGACCAGTCCCTCGGCGTTGGCCGTAGCCCTTCGCCAGGCGACTTGATGGCCGCGACCGTCGGCCAGAGGCGCGCGAAGATCGACCTTGCCGCCCGCGTCGATCGTGGGCTTGGCGGCAGGCTCGAACACGGGACCGATCGCCGTGTACTGGCCGACGATGCTCACCGGCTGACGCAGCGCGCCGAGGTAGGCAAGCAGGTCGACCAGCTCGTGGTCGGTCATCGTCTGCGCCAGGCCCTCGGGCATGAGCGACACGTCGCTGGTCGCCGCTCCTCGATCGAGCCGGGGTCAATGACGACCCGCTCGCCTTCGGCCGTCTTGAGCACCAGCCGCTCGGGCGTCTCCTCGACCGCCAGGCCGGTGACCACGCGGCCGTCGCAAGCGCTGCCACGACGGAGCGATAGACCAGGCCGATCGCCGCGCTCGGGCTCAAGATCGAGTGGATCAATTCGTCCTTGCCGTACTTGACGCCGATCGTCGACAGGTCGGGACCGATCCACTGACCGCGCCCTCCGACGCGATGGCAGCTCGCGCACGCGTTGGTCGGGTGCGGAAGAAGACCTCCCTGCCTCGATCGGCATTGCCCTCGCGCCGGAGCAATTCGCCGATCGACGGCAAGGGACGGCCCGCGGATGTCTTGGGCAGCGGCAGAACCGTGGCCGCCTCGTCGCGGAATCTGGGGTCGCGGAGCGTGTAGAGCAAGGTGGCTGCCTCTGTCTTGAGGTCCTCGGGCAGCTTCTGCTCGCGCAGGCCAGCTCGATCACGCGCGTCCCGCCATCCTGCTGTTCCGCCAGGCTTTTCAGCGCCTCGCGGCGCAGTCCCAGCGGATACTCATTCGCCGTCGATAGCTCGGTCAACCGATCGCTCGAGTCCGGCGATCGAGCGATGGCCCGCACCGCCGCCTCGGCCACCGACGTCGAGCTCGGCTTGCCCCGTACCGATGCAATCAACTGATCGAGCAGGCGATCGGGCGTGTTGGAAAATGCTCCGAGCGCCTCCACGGCCGCGACCCGGGCTTCTTCTGAAACGTCGGGGCGCACGGCGAGGGCCTCGAGCATCGTGCGATAGTGCGCGTCTCCGGTCGCGGCCGCCATCGCGACACTCTGCACCCTGGTTTCGGCGTCCTCGAACGACTATCGATGAGCTGCCTGACGATCGGGTCATAGCGTGCGGAACGCCATTCCGCCGCCAGCCGCCGGGCCAGGGTGAACACCACTCGCGCTTGTGAACCGGGTCGTGAGTCTGTAACGCCACTTCGGCCACAAGCGCGGCCGTGTCGGCGGCTCTTCATCTGCTCGAGGATGTCGTCGGCGGCCTGCTGCAATTCGGGGGCTCGCAAGTGCGGCGCGACCCGCTTCAAGAGCGGAAGCACTTCGCGCCGGTGGATCCGCCAGGCCAGGCCGAGGTACTTGCTCAGAGCGGTCGCCGGCAGGTCGGGAGTGCCGGTCGCGATGTAGGCCTCGTTGCGATCGACCGGGAAATACGGCGGCAGCGCGACCTTGCCGTCCTGCCCGGCTGCGCTCGAGGTCGAGGTCACCGATAGAGCGAGCCGTCGAAGAGCTTGGCCGAGGAAGCTGCTCTCGCGCTTGTCGAGCGCCAGCCCGAGCGCTTCGAGGTACCAGCGGTCCTGGCCGTCCCACGACGCGGCCAGCTTCCGGAGGGCATCGCCGACCTTGTCGGTCGGCAGGTTGCGCAAGGCCAGGATCAGCTCGCGGCGCACGCCGGCGTCGGGGTCGTCGGCCAGCGCGAGCAAGACATCGAGATGCTCGAGCGCGGCCGGCGGCTGCTTGGCCTCGGGCTTCTGGTATTCGACGTGGCCGTTCTCGCGGCAGTCGCGGCCGAGCATGCGGACGGCCTGCTCGCGGATGCGCGGGTCTCCGCTTGGTTGACCGCGTGGAGTCAGCGCGGCCATCGCGACCGCATCTCCCTCGATCGCGTGCCAGACCCAGAGAGCCCGAGCCCGGTAGATCGGATCGGGATCCTGGACGGCGACGTCGCCGAGCGTCGACCGCCACGTTCGGCTGCTTTGCCCCGCGCGATCAAGCCCCGCCGGGCCGCATCCTGGGTGGCGATGTTCGGCGACTTGAGCGCGGCGATCAGCCCGTCGGGCGTCGCGAAGTCGACCTTGACCTTCTGGCTCTTGTGCCCCTTGGGCGCGACGCGATAGATCCGCCCGGTCGTCTGGTCGCTGAAGGCATGGCCGCCGACGCCCGCGTCGTACCAGTCGGCCACGAACACCGAGCCATCGGGGCCGCGCAGGCATCGACCGGCCGGAACCACGGGTCGTCGCCGGACAGGAAGACCTTGTACTCGGTGCGGAACGCGGCCCCCTTGCGGGTCGAGCGGGAAGAAGTTGACCTGGCGCGTGCCGGCGTCGACCTCGAGGACGGCCCCGCGATATTCCGGCGGGCAAGAGCTCACCCTCATAGACCATGATGCCGCACGGGCTGCCGTTGCCGGTGCCGACGAGCTTGGGCACGTTGCCCGGCACCTCCTCGCCCCAGTGCCGCGGGCTGCCCGGCGTGCGATAGCCGTAATGGCCGCCGTCCATCGCCCAGATCACCCGGCAGCCGCGGTTGCCGTCGTCGTCGTTGTCGCTGGTGAAGATGTTGCCGAACGCGTTCAGGCTGGTCTCGTAGTTGTTGCGCTGGCGGTCGCAGATGATCTCGAACTGCGTGCCGTCGCGGTTGACCCGCAGGGTGTTGGCCAGTTGATCGGTCGAGACGTGCCGGCCGCTCTTGTCGACCACGTCGAAGTTCTGCGGCCGCTCGGAGTGATCTTGCTGGACCGAGCAGCAGCCGTCGCCGTGGGTGAAGTAGAGCTTGCCGTCGAGCCCCAGCACCATGCCGTGCACGCCGTGGTCGGAGTCGATCCCGCCGAACCCGGTCAAGAGGGGATAGCGCTTGTCGGCCTTGTCGTCGCCGTCGGTGTCCTCGAGCACGAGCAGGTCGGGGCTGTTGCCGACGAAGACGCGGCAGCCCTGGTACTTGCCGTCCTTGTCGTAGTGCTCCTCGACGGCGATGCCCATCGGCACGGGGAAGATCCGGTCGGCGAAGACGGTCGACCTTGTCGGCCTTGCCGTCGCCGTCGGTGTCTTCGAGGATCTTGATCTTGTCGGCCTCCTCGATGCGCTGAAACCGCCGGTTGCCGCCGCGGGTCAGCCGGTAGTTCAGCCCCTCGGCGACCCAGACCCGGCCCCGCGAGTCGACGTCGATGTTGGTCGGGTTGACGAGCAGCGGCTCGGCCGCCCAGAGCGTCGCCTCCAGCCCGGCGGCCGGCTTGATGCAGACGGGCCGACTTCTCGGGGCTGACCTGGCCGAAGCCGGCCGCGTGCCAGCCGCCAGCCAGACCCAGCAGGAGCAGAGCCCGCCATGCGTCAATTCTCAGGCGCCGCGCAGAATAAGTTTGGCGACTTTATCATTGTGGTGCAGGCGTCCCGCCTGCATTCCCCGTGCCGGCAGGCGGGACGCCTGCACCACAATTGGCAGAGTTATTTCTGCGCGGTCCCTCAGGTGCGATCGTCTGCGATGCGTCATGGTGTCAGGCTCCAGAGACGCCAGGTCGCGAACTCAAGTCAGTCGGGTCAGTGCCAGAGTAGCTCGCCGCCGTAGCACGACGACTCGAGTCGTGTCGGCTCGGCGACACCGGCCCGGGAGAACTCATTGTGGCTTGCCGATGCGGACGCGTCCATAGTCTCCGTTATTGCGCAAAGCTCAGTACGGCGCTGCGCAACAATGAAGTGGCTCCTTTCGCGGAGCGAAAGACGACTCTTCCGGTAACTCGATTCTGCCCAGATACTAAGCAGCCAAATTGACGGCCGGCTGACGTTCGATTCAATCCATGTCCAGGAATGAGCATTTGTCGTATTCGCGGTTGCCGGATCGGCCGACGCGAGTTTCAACCGCTCGCTGCTGCCCTGGTTCTCGTCGCCGGCTTTACCGGCGGTCCTGGTCCTCGTCGCCATCGCGCCACCGCTTCATCGGAGTTTCAGTTCCGCTTCCGGCAGCCGAGGCCGGGTGGTTTTCCGCCACGGGCTTTCAATGCTTCGTGACGGGAGAGGATGGCTGGGCGGTGCGTGAGCGCACGGCGAGCCTCGAACGGCGCGATCTCCTCCTTCATTTGGTTGATCAAACGCCTGAGCGATTGTAGGGTCAGTTCCTGGATCTGCACATCGTCTTGCGGATTCTGGCTAACTGCGTCGTATCGCGCTTCGAGTGACCGCAGTTTAGCTCGGGTCACTTCGACCTCGCGTTCGTTTCTGGACGGACGTAGCCGAGACGCTGGCAGGGAGCCAGCGGGGAACCGCTTCGACGGAGGAGCCGAGAGCGAAGTAAGGTGCATCTTGCCGGGGACACAACGGACATTCAGTGCGCGGAAGTCCGCCCTGCCCTCTCGGTGAGACGACACTGCAATGGTTCGCAAGATCGCTCCGCGTCTCGGCGTCTCCGCGTGAGACCGTTTTTTGGCTGCCAGATCTTGATCGGCCGGCGACCGGTCACTTGGAGAGTCCACCCGTCACCGATTGACGATTGCGTCCGCCCATGGCTTGTCCTCGGCACGCAGAACGGTAGGCGGCACTCGATAATTGATCCGGCGGCGAAAGCGCCCCCGTTCGTAGGCCGTGGAGAAAACACGACCGAGATCGATCACAATGTCCGGGTCCGGGTCACGCAGGGGAACCGGGAGACTCGGCAAAGGCTCCCTGAGAGTCCAGAAAAAAACCTGGCAGTCCGGGCGGTGCTCTCCCCGGGCAACAAAGTAGTAATAGTCGGCAGGCGGTAACGGTCGTTGCATGGGCAAGCGATGGCCGCCTAGCAGCAGATCGAGCTCCGCCACGTGTACGATTTGATGGAGCAATGCCATCCGTTTGGCGAGGTACTCGGTCCGACCGGGATACCCCTTGTTGGCCGGCGACAACAACTCCAGCACAGCGACGAGCGATCGATCAGGATGATAAAGAATCTCGATGTAGGATTCGCGCGGGCCCTCCAGAAACATCAAGGGGATGGTCACAGGTTCCAACGTCGTCCGTCCGGCGGCCGAACGCGCAGCGCCCGAGAGAACCGGCTCGCCCTGCGTGACCGCCACATCGGGGTATCCTAGCCTGCGGGCCTCCAGATCGTGGTCGATCAGGTAAACCCGCTCGCCAAGACTGGCCTCATAATGCGGGGGCAAGGCATCCGCCACGGCCTCGCGCTAGCAGTTAACGAACCGCGAGTGGAAGTCCAGCCAGTAGGCGGGGTGTTCCAGGTAAGGGTCCATCCCAGGAAATGGTGACGTCACATTCAATTCCTTTCGTTTTCTGGCCCTTTCTCTCTAGCGTACCGCCTCGGTGGCGAAGCGAAACAGGATTTCCACCAAAAATCTTCGTCCGTGTGAGCCCTAGCGCGCTCGGATTACGCATGGTTAGGTGGAAGTCCGATTCTGAGAACAAAAGCGGGCCGATGCGTTTCGCCGCCGCGACCCGCTGCGCGGGTACCCGAACTGCACCGGCCCGCCATCGCCCCGGCGCTCGGTCCGCGCCGGACGAGATGTCTCCCCATCGTATCGCGGAGCATCACGGGGGCAACAAAAGGGGACGGGTTAAACGTCTCCGACACAGGGTTCCGAACCGATCTCTCGTCTGGCACCTCGGCTCCCATCGGCTGGTCGCAATCGCCGCAGATCGGGAGGGGCGAGAGGGGTCGGCAACCGTTTGGGGGGTTCTTTCGAGCACGCCCGAGCGGGGCCGTGGTGGCTCACGACACGGCGGCTCACGGAACGGCGACGTGGCCCATGTAGAGGTTTAGGCCCGTGTACACCGCATAGGCCGCCCCCACGCAGCCGATCAATAGGACGAATCGCCCCCAGCCCGGGCGGCGCCGTTCGATGAACTCGCTCACGACGGTCACCGCGCCGAGGAGTCCGAACTTGAACATTACCAGCCCCAAGATATTCCAGCGCGCGAAGAACCAATTGGCCACCGGGTTCCCCTCGAAGAACCGGGGACTCGCCCGCAGCAGGGTGACCGTCATCAGCAGGTCGGCGGCGCTCAAAACGATCAAGAGTACCGCGAGTCCCTGGATCTGGCTCTCCTCGATTGCCCCGCCGCGCCATGCCTTGAAGAACACACCTTTTCGTCGAGCGCGCGGCGATTCGGCGACGGGTTTCGGCGGAGGCGGAGGGGTTGGCAAGGGAGGGCCCGCCAGTCGATAGACGCTTGGCTCCGACCGGGGTGCACCCGCTTCGACGATTCTGCCGACATGGCCGCAGTTGCGGCACCGGGCGCGCCGCCCCGCAAGCTGCGCCGCCACGGAATGGCTTGCGCGGCAGCGTGGGCAACGGTAGACGATGGTCGCGTCGCCGGCACCGCGGCTCGTTGGCATCGATTCGGTCCTCCACTTTCAGGAATCGTAGCCGAAACCCTTCGTCAGAATCCACGGGCAGCCTGCGTAAGTCCAGCGTCTCGCCTCGCCGCACCCGCCCCGCCCTTCCTGGTCGGAGAAGGACATCACGCGGAGCGTGATGACTACTCGCCGGTTGAATTCCCCACGTCAGCCTGCTCGAATAGAGATTCGAGAATGGAGGCTGACATGTCCGTGTCCGACAAAACGACTCTCCCGCTTCCTACGGGCCCGGGCGGCCCGGGCGACGCACGGGGCCAGGAATCGGAGGGGACAACGGTCCGCGATCCCAACAGCGACCGCGAAACGCCGCTCGAATCGACCGAGCCCAGCGTCCAGCGCGGCGCGGGGTCCAGGCGGCGCTTGGCCATGTTCGACTCGATTCCGCCCAGCGGCCGGGCTCGATCGGTCGCGTCGGCCACTACGAAGTCTTCGACGTCATCGGCCATGGTGCGATGGGCGTCGTGGTGCGCGCCTTCGACACCCAGCTCAGCCGGACCGTCGCGATCAAGCTGATGTCGCCTTCGCTCATGCTCAGCCCGCCAGCCCGCGAGCGGTTCTTTCGCGAGGCGCGGGCGGCGGCCGGCATCAATCACCCGAACGTCATCACGATTCACGCGGTCTCGGAGCACACCGGCGTTCCGTTTCTCGTGATGGAGTTCGTCGCCGGCCGGACCTTGATGGAGCGCATCCGCTCGCATGGTCCGCTCAAGCCCGTGGACATTCTACGGATCAGCGTGCAGATCGCCGGCGGCCTCGCGGCGGCCCACCAGCAAGGGGTCATTCATCGCGACATCAAACCGGCGAACATCATGCTCGAGGACAGCGTCGAGCGGGTGAAGATCGCCGATTTCGGCCTGGCGCGCGTCATGCAGGAGCAGTCGGAGCTCACTTCCCAGGGGGCCCTGGTGGGAACTCCGGCGTACATGTCGCCCGAGCAGGTCAACGGCGAGCCGCTCGACCCGCGCAGCGATCTTTTCAGCCTGGGCTGCGTGATGTATGCGATGACGGCGGGGTTCTCGCCCTTCCGCGGTGAGAACGTCCTGGGCACAGCCCGCCGCGTGACCAGCCAGATGCACGTGTCGCTCAGCGAAATCTCCCAGGACGTCGCCGTCGACTTCGTCCAGATCGTCGACCGCCTGCTGGAGAAAGACCCGAAGGACCGGTACCAGTCGGCCAGCGAGCTGGCCGAGGACCTCACTCGCCTGCTCGCGGAATGGAATCGCGCTGCGGGACCGGCGCCCGATCTGCCCGCGCTGCCTGCGCCCGGCGCATCCCGCCGCATCGTTCTCGGCGTGCTCTCCCTGGTCGTTGCCGGAGCGACCCTGGCCCTGATCTGGCATCGGCATACGTCGAAGCAGGACAATTTGTCAGGCCAGGGCGTGGCGACATTCCATCCGGCCACGAGCGGGGTCATTCGCGTCGCCCAGCGTGGAGGAGCCGATTTCACCAGCCTGGCGGAGGCGGTCCGCCGCGCTGCCCCGGGCAGCACGATCCGCGTCGAGGACGCGGCGATCTACGACGAGCCCATTTCCCTGATCGGCTCGTCGGAGCTGGCGAATCTCCGGCTCGAAGCAATAGCCGGCGCAACGCTCAAAGCCGCGGGCGGCCGTCCGGTGCTGACCGTCGACCGGGCGGCAGGGGTCAAGATATCGGGGTTCCGCTTCGAGACTGCCTCGGGCCAGCACGCGATCGAGCTGCGCGGGTCGTGTCCCGGCACTCTGGTCGAGAACTGCCGGATCGTTTGCCCGGCGGATTCGCCGGTCGCGGCGGTTTATCTTCATGCCGGCGCGCGGGGTACCGCCGACGATCCGATTCTCTTGCGCGGGCTCCAGATCAAGTGCGGCGGTGTCGGGGTCGTGATGGGAGGGCTTGAAGACTCCGAGCGGGTAAGCCAGGTTCAGCTCACGGACAGCCTGATCATCGGCCCGGGGCGTGATTATGGGGTCGGGATCGTGCTCCAGATCGGCGTCAGCCAGATCTCGGTCCGGCACAACATCGTCTCGACCGCTGCGGCGGGGATCAGCCTCTTGTTCGAGCTGCCCGATCATGCACTCAACGTGGTCATCGCCCAGAACTCGGTGGCCAACGTGCACTACGCGCTGGCGCTCAACGAATCGTCGCCCCATCAGGGAATTCGCATCACCGGCAACTTGATTGTCGACTCCGACACGCTCCAGGCCGGCACGGTGGGGATCGATCCCTATGCATCGTGGTTCCGGGAAAACTGGTGGGAGCGAAGCCCGAACCTCGACGAGTCGATCGCGGCGCACGTCGCCAAGCTGACCGACCCGCTGACCCTCGGCTCGCGCGACCCCGAGAGCGCCGACTACCTCAAGCCGGCGGGCGCGGCCAGCGCGGCGCCCGGCCGTTACTCGAAATCAGGAACTGGCTGGGAATAGCTTCCCGGAGAGTTGACTTTCGGTCCACGAAAGATCGTCCTTTCGCGGAGCGAAAGGCGACATTTATTTCCGGCCAGCGCCTTGCCTGCGCGCGAATGACGGATCACCTGATCGTCGGGCTGCCCTGCCCTATCGACCGACGATCGAGTGTTGACGGAGATATCGGCATTCTCGGACTCCCGCGGCAATGGCTACGCACTCGAGTCCTCGATCCGTTCGGAAGATTGGTTATACTATGAAGAAGTACACAGCGTATGGACCGGAGCGAGAACACATCCGCCGCTGATCGGGAGGGTAACAACCCATGAGCACGACGACAACGTCGACGGCTCCAGCGATTCCGGGGTCTCACCGGAACCAGGCTTTGGCCCCGATGCTGGACAATTGCGCCGCGGCCACAGCCGAATTTCGAGGACGGCCGGTGCTCTATCGCCTGAATGTGGACCAGTTTGACCGAATGGTCGCCACCGGCATTCTCACGGAGAACGATCGAGTAGAGCTGTTAGAGGGGGCTTTGATCGCCAAGATGAGTAAGAACCCTCCGCATCGCGTCGCCACCAGGAAGACGGTGTTGGCTTTGGAGCGAGTCATTTCACCGGAGTGGCACGCGGCCAAGGAGGAGGCCTTGCAGGTCAGCGCACTCAGCAAGCCCGAGCCGGATGCCGCAGTCGTGCGCGCCGAGATCGAATTCGACGCGACCCGCGACGCGGAAGCTGCCGACTGTGCTCTGGTCGCGGAGGTGGCCGACGCGACTCTAGATTACGACCGGACTGTTAAGCTCCGGACCTATGCCACCGCCGGCATTGCTATCTACTGGATCATCAACTTGGTCAACCGCCAGATCGAAGTATACTCCGACCCAACTGGTCCCGTCGTGACCGAGCCTGACTCGGCGGTCTATCGTCGCCGCGAGGTATTCGGACCGGATGACACCGTCCCCGTCGTCATCGCTGGCCGCGAAGTCGGCACGATTCGCGCGGCGGATTTGTTGCCGAACGTGCCTGACCCAAAGACCCACGGTCAGGCCCCGTCGAGCAATCCGTGATCGGCTTGAAGGATTGATTTTCTAACTGCTGAAACCATCACATTGGAATCCGCAATGGAATTGCGTGGCTCGAGCAGCAGGCGGAAACGGAGTAATGGCTACCATCAGAACAATGAGCCGAATCTGTCTGGGTGCAGCGACGACATGTACTTTCGCCGTGGCCGCAACCTGGGGGTTCGCAAGAGAACCTGCAACCACGCCGCGGGGGCAGGGCGATGGGATCAGAGTCGCTGCGGAGTGGGAGCCGGTGAGCGGGATGCTGATCGGGTGGCCGCTCAAGCTGCCCAGAGCACTTGTCGTCGAAATGGCGAAGGACGTCGATCTGTACGTGACGGTAAGCAACAAGGCCGGTCGGCGGAGAGCTTATAAGGCGCTCACGGAGTGGGAAATCAACCCAGCACGCCTGCACTTCATGATTACCAAGCAAGGTGACGGCTACTACCTCACGCGCGACTGGGGGCCTTTCGCGGTCTATGACGCCCGCGGCATTTCCAGGTTGGTTGACGGCCGTTACACCGACTACCCGGTCGCGGTGGCGGGCAGCTCGAAACCGCTGGCCTCGCTCAGCAGTGTGTTCGGGCTCGATTACCGCGCCGACGACGCCAGTCCGGCCGCCGTCGCGGCAGAGCTTGGCTTGCCGCGCAAGGAGCTTCCGGTCGCGCTCACCGGCGGAAACCTCTTCTTCGACGGCTTGGGGACCGGGTTCGCCTCTCAGATTCTGATCGATGAGAATGCCGCCATGGGCATTCCGGGTGACAAATTTATTGATGTCTTGAAAAAAGAACTTGGAGTGACAAGATTCCACATCCTCCCGAATTTCCAGGGCATCGAGGGCGGGATTCAACACATCGACTGCTTGCTCAAGCTGCTCGACGAAGAGCGGTTTCTGATCAAGCGCCCCCCGGAGGACCACCCCGATTATCGGCGCATTGAGGCCGTCGTCGGGCACCTCGCCAAGTTGATCAACCCGTATGAACGGCCTTACACCTTGTTGCGCATCGATACTCCCAGGTATGACCAGGACAACCTGGCGAACTATACGAACTCGATCATTGTCAACCGGAAGATTTACGTGCCGCTCTTCGGCATTCCCGCCGACCAACGAGCGCTGAAGACGTGGCATGCCGCCATGCCCGGTTACCAGGTGTTCGGCTTCGCGCTCGACAAGAGCTTGATCGACATGCGCTACACGGATGCCATCCACTGTCGGACCAGAGGGATCTGGGATCAGAAAATGCTACGCATGAGCCACAAGCGGATCGACGGCCGTAGTTCGAGCGCCCGTGGATATCGTGTCGAGGCAGAGATTTGCGACTACAGCGGCGCGGGGCTCTACCAGGATCGACTTCGGGTTGCCTGGCGAGCTTCCGGAAGCCCGAAGTGGACCGAGCTTCGGCTCGAGCCGAGCGCCCCGCCAAACACCTACCGGGCGATGATCGAAGGTGTTCGAGCCGGGCAGACGATCGAGTATTACCTGTCCGCCGCGTCTCGTTCCGGCAGAAACGAATCGCTCCCCAGAACGGCCCCGAAGGGCTTTTACACCTTCAAGGTTGAACGGTAGCGGTCGTGTGCGGAGATGAGCCTCCGGTCGCCATCATGCCGAACATTCCCGCGTACTGCACGAACACGCGCTGACAGGTAGTGAGAGGCTGTCAGTGGGCGAGCTCGTCCAAGCTCGCCCAGCGCTCGTACTTTGCCGCGAGCTCCCGCTCGCCCTCCGCGAGCCGGGCGCGCATCTGGGCGATGGCGGCGCCGTCTTGTTTGTAGAAGGCCGGGCTTGCCATGGCCTCATGGAGCGCGCGCAGATCCGATTCAAGCGCCTCGATACGGGCTGGCAGGGCCTCCAGCTCTTGCTTTTCCTTGTAACTGAGCTTTCTGGATTTCGGCGCCGCGCGAGCGGTCGGTTTCACGGCCGCGCTCGAAGTCTTGTCTTGGGCCGGCGGCTCGGGCGGTCGCTGGCGCTGGTAATCGTCATAGCCGCCGTCGAACTCCGCGACCCGGCCGTCCGCCTCGATTGCCAGCGTGCTCGTCACCACGTCGTTGAGGAACGCCCGGTCGTGGCTGACGAGGAGCACAGTCCCTTGATAATCGACCAGCAGAGACTCGAGGAGCTCGAGCGTCTCGATGTCGAGGTCGTTCGTCGGTTCGTCCAGGACCAGCAGGTTTGATGGCCTCGTGAATAGCCTCGCCAGCAGCAAGCGGCTGCGCTCGCCGCCCGAGAGATACTTGACCAGGCTCCGGGAACGTTCCGGCGCGAACAGGAAATCCTGGAGATAACCCAGAACGTGCCTGGGCTGCCCGTTGATCACGATCGTATCGTAGTCGCTGATATTCTGCTGGACGGTCTTCTCCTCATCGAGCGTGGCCTTCAACTGGTCGAAATAGGCTGTTTCCAGCCGCGTCCCCAGCCGGATCGTACCGGCGCGAGGGGCCAATTCGCCGAGCAAGAGGCGAATCAGCGTCGTCTTGCCCGAGGCGTTGGGACCGATGATCCCCACCTTGTCGCCGCGGAGGATCGTGGTTGAGAAGTCCTGGATCACCGCAGTGTCCTGATAAGCGAAGCTCACTCCCTTGGCCTCGACGACCAGAGCGCCGGAACGCTCCGCCTCCTGAGCCAGCATCCGCGAGGTTCCCTGACGCTCGCGCCTCCGCTGGCGCTCTGCGCGCATGGCCTTGAGCGCGCGGACACGCCCCTCGTTGCGTGTGCGCCTGGCCTCGATGCCTTTCCTGATCCACGCCTCTTCCTGGGCCAGCTTCTTGTCGAAGAGCTCCTGCTGCCTGCCTTCGGCGCTCAAGACCTCGTCGCGGCGCTTGAGGAATGTCGGATAATCGCAGGCCCAGTCGTGGAGGCTCCCGCGGTCGAGCTCGACGATGCGGGTCGCCAGCCGCTCCAGAAAAACGCGGTCGTGGGTGACGAAGACCAGCGTGCAGCCGGCACGCAGGAGGAATGTCTCGAGCCAGCGGATGGCGTCGATATCCAGGTGGTTGGTGGGCTCGTCGAGCAAGAGGATGTCGGGTCCCTGCACGAGGGCCTGCGCCAGAAGCACGCGCCGTTTCAGGCCCGAGGAGAGATTCTGAAACGACGCTTCCAGTTCCAGGCCCATCCGCGAGACGACCGCCTGCACGCGATGATCGAGCCGGTTTGCGGGATGTTCTTCGTGTTCCAATCCCTCGGCCACGCAGTCGGCGACAGTGCCGCGCCGATCGCGGGGAACGTCCTGGGCCAAAAGCGCGATCCGGAGCCCCTGCTGGCGGATCACATCGCCCAGGTCGGGCTCGATCTCGCCGCGGATCAGGCGCAGGAGCGTGGTCTTGCCTTCCCCGTTGCGACCCAGCAGGCAGAGCCGCTCGCCCGGCTCGATCTGCAACTCGACCTGGTCCAGTAGCCGCGGACCACCGAACGACAGGCTGACATTCCGCAGGCTCAATAGCGCCATCGACGCCCTCGGGACCGTGGAAGCGGTCGTGTAGGTCAGGCTTTCCAGCCTGACGTCAGGCCGGAAAGCCTGACCTGCATCGTACAGGATTCCGCGAGCCCACTCACGGCAGCTCCCTGATCCTCAACTGGCGGAATTCCACGGGCGACCCTTCCGACTCGAGGCAGAGATAACCCGTTCGCGGCTCGCAGTTGGTTCCTCCCGAGACTTCCTGGCCATTGACCCACAATCGGACTTCGCCGTTGATGCCGCGCACGTAATAGTGGTTCCACTCGCCCACTCCCTTGCTCAACTTCTTGGAGGGAAAGCTGCGGCTGCCGTCGGGAGAGGTCGGCGGAAACGGGGTCATCTTCGAGGTGCCGACCGGGAAGACGTCGCCATCGGTCGTGAACCAATCGGCCGCGCGGCCCGTCTGCTTCTGAAATTGCTCGGTGTAACCATGGTCGAGCACCTGGACCTCGATACCCCCGCGCGGCAGCGTGCCGGGCTTGATGCCCTCGAGCGCCTTCTCCGAAGCCCATACGAAGATGCCCGAGTTTCCGCCTGAGCGCAGATGCCGCCACTGCGCCACCAATTCGAAGTTCGTCACCGGCTTCTGGGTCCGGATCACACCGACCGGCTGGCCCGTGCAAACGACGAGATCGCCTTTCCAAGTCCAGGTGCTGGCATCGCCGTTGACATTGGCGAAGTCGTTTTCGCCCAGCGCTCTCCAACCGGTTCCGGTACCGTCCAGGTAGGCCCTGGGCAGCTCGGCGGGCTCGTCGGCCATACCGATTGTCAGAGTCGCAAAGAGCGCGACCAGACAGGCGGCGAGAGCGGCCTTCGGTCGGTGGTGCGGCGCGGATCTCATGAGGGTTCTCCGGACGGCTGGGTATGCTGATTGCGGTGCGGACCCATATCATGACCGGCCACAACGCGGCCGGCAAGCCGGTGACGGCGGCGGCCACGGAAGTAAGGCCCTGGCGGGAAATTAGTGTCGCCTTTCGCAGAGCGAAAGACGACTCTCCCGGGAAGTCATTCTGAGCCAGTTCCCAACGCGGCGGAGCCTTAACCAAGGGATCGGGGGACAGAGCCCCCTCCTACACAAATCGCCATGCGGTGCCGGCCTCTTGTAGGAGCCGGCTCCGTCCGGCGATCCCAAGATGCGCGCATCTTGCGGAGATGTTCGCGAGGAAGAATCTGAGCTCCGGCTTGACGGAGAGGCCTGTTTCTGGCAGACGTCAATAAGGGCACTTTGTGCTACAATAGCGGGTGAGGCACGACGAAGCCAATGAGGAGGCGGGCTCGCTGCATTGCACAGCGAGTTGCCGAGCGCACGGGCGTGGAGGACCAAAGTGGAGAAAGAACGCATGATCGCGAGCCGGTATTCGACCAACAGCAGGCAGATCCTGTCTCATGCGGTTGCAGTCGTCGCGACGCTGGCCGCGGTGGCGGTGCTTTTCGGCGATCGCCTTGGTTCGCGGCGACGGCCCCCGCTGGCACAGATTCCTGGGTTCTCGCGACGGGCCCAGGCTCCTCCGCCGGCTCCGGAAGCTGCCCCCGCTTTCCCGGCCCCCGAGACCCAGCGGCTCACCCCTCTTCCACCCGAAGACATCCTCAAGGACCTCGATCCCGACGAGCGCAACAACATTCGCGTGTACAACGCGACCAACAAGGGCGCCGTCAACATCACCACCGAGGCCGAGTCGTCGGGCTTCTTCGGCGATGAGACGTCCACCGGCACCGGCTCGGGGTTCGTGATCGACAAGCAAGGCCATATCGTCACAAATTATCACGTCGTGCAGAGAGTCGATACGGTCCGGGTCACGCTCTTCGACGGAGCAACGCACCAGGCCAAGATCATCGGCGCCGATCCCTCGACCGACGTCGCCGTGCTCGTGGTACAGGTGCCGCAAGAGAAGTTGTTTCCCTTGGCCTTCGGCGACTCTTCGAGCGTCATGGTGGGCCAGAAGGTCCTGGCGCTGGGCAACCCGTTTGGGCTGGAGCGGACGCTCACCTCGGGCATCGTCAGCAGCCTGGACCGTTCGATCAAGGCGAAGAACGGCAGGCCGATCAAGGGGATGATCCAGACCGACGCCGCCATCAATCCCGGCAACTCGGGAGGCCCGCTACTCAATTCCAAGGGGCGCGTGATCGGCATGAACACGGCGATCGTCAGCCAGGTCGGTCAATCGGCCGGAATTAGCTTCGCGGTCCCGATCAACGCGATTGCGCGCATTCTTCCGCAGCTCATCGAGAATGGCCGGGTCATCCGGGCCGACCTGGGAATCTCCCGGGTCTATACGACCGGCGAGGGCTTGCTCGTGCTGGAGATCGCGGAGGGTGGACCGGCCGAACGAGCTGGTATCCAGCCGATCAAGGTTCGGGTCGAGCGCGGCCTGGGCTTCATGCGCCAGACGCTTCTTCCCGAGACCGCCGACCTGATCGTGGCGATCGAGCACAAGCGAGTTCACAACGTCGATGAACTGCTCACGGAAGTCGAGAAACACCGGCCCGGCGAATTTGTTCGGGTCACGGTCGTCCGCGACGGTAAGCCGATCGATCTCCGGGTTCAGCTCGGTCGGTCTTGACCGAGCGCTGCCGGGGGTGGTTCAAGATGCCTGTGCTAGCCATTTTCGGTATCTGTGTCAGCGTCAGCTTCGTGGCTTGGGGGATCATCGCAAGGCAATACCTCTGGCCGGCACTGTGCAACCTGCCACAGGCCCACGCCCTGCGGTTCCGACCGCTGTGGTACCGCTGCTTTTGATCACGGACGGTGTCGTATTCCGGCTCCTGTTGTGGGGTGACGTTGCGGGCGCCTCGCGGGACAGCCAGGGTGTTGACTGATCTGTGGTTTGGCGGTAGAGGTGATGCTCATGAAATACGACATCCGGCTCGAACAACACTGCGGTCGTCCGCTTGCGGTTGTACGCCGTCGTGCAGCCTCACATGAACTCTCGAAGGTCGTACCGGGCGCCTGTGGTGCGGTTTGGAACGTAATTCGTTCGCAACAGGTTTCGGGTGCGGGTCGCCATGTTGCAGTCTACCTGGACGGCCAGATCAACCTGGAAGTGGGCGTCGAGCTCGACGGACCGTTCATGGGGCATGGCGAAGTCGTCCCCTCAGCAACGCCGGCAGGCCTGGTTGCCACAACGACCCATTACGGGCCTTACGGTCAACTCCACGGAGCGCACGAGGCGATTCTTCGGTGGTGCCAGGACAATGGGCATGTGTTGGCTGGTCCCAACTGGGAGGTTTATGGTCACTGGAAAGACGAATGGAACACCGACCCAAGCAAGATCCGCACCGATGTTTTCCATCTGCTTGTTGCGTACGGGCATCAGGCCGCCGAACCCCAAGCTGCGGCAGACGGCGGCCGCGATACCGGGGTCTCGTGACACGACGGGTCGAGGTTGAGGGACTTGAGCCCGGTCAGACACTCGAGATGCGCCAGCCCGGTGCCAGTGACCTTGTTGCCCTGGAGGTTGAGCACCTTGAGCTTGGTGAGACCTTTCAGATGCACCAGCCCAAGGTCGGTGAACTGAGTGCCGGTGAGGTCAAGTTCTGTGAGCTCGGTCAGACCGGCGAGATGCGCCAGCCCGGCGTCGCCCACGCCTGGAGCCCAGATCGTTAGCTCTTCCAGATGCTGGAAGCGCCCGACATACCGGAGCGTGGGACCGGTCGGTTGAGGAAGCCAGACCCCCGCGACGTGGTCGAAATAATCGTAGCCGATCAGTTCCACGAGCCACCGCGGCAGCCCGGGGCGTATTCCCGGATCGCTTCCGTCGCGCCGCTCGCACTCATACTGGACGACACCTCCGGCCACCCTGATCGCGGACACGGCGCCGCTTTGGACGTGGGCCTGGCGGACAATCCAGCCCATCCCGCTGCCGATCGCCAGCACCAAGACGATCAGGCCCCGGACGCTGATGCGCAGGCGACGACGCCACAAAACCGCGTAGGACCGCATGGCATCGGACGACGGCTTCGACAGATCCTCGCCCCTCGGAAGATTCATCTGGCCACTCATCACTGCACCCTTTGCTGGCTACGTCGAACTGATGCCGTTGCGTTAAATGGTACACGGTCGGCACAAATCCGGAAGTTGTCGTGGACAAGAATGACTGATTCGTTGTGGCTGAAGCTTGCCATGGGTTGTACTATAAGGTGGGTTTTTGTTGGATAATCACAAGTTCCGCCGCCAAGATCGCGCCTGGTCACGCGGTTGTTGCGTGGAGGTAGGACTCCACGAGGGCTCATCCCGCGATGCATGCTTTTGATTTCCACCCTGAAGGGCGACGTCATGAGCGACGTGTGGTTTGCGCGGCCGGTGCTGTTCGTGGCAGACATCGACAGATCTGTCGATTTCTACGTGAAGCAGCTTGGGTTCAGCCATCCATGGCGATATGAGGAAGAGGGAAAGGCTCGGGTCGCTCAGGTCGAGCGGCAGGGCTGCGCGCTCATTCTCTCCTCGCAATGGCCCGACAAGGTGGGCAAGGGCCTCATGTTCATCTCGCTCGATGTGGAAGTGCTTGATGCCTTGCGCGGAGCTCGAAGGATGGGGCGTGGACGTGAAAGATGGGCAATGGGGTTACAGGCTCATGGTCATAGTGGACCCCGACGGCAACGAGCTTTACTTTCCTTACCCGTCGGACGCTAAGCAAACATGAATTGATCGCAGCTATAAACTGCGAAGGACATGAACGCCAGATCGGTCCCACTCTTTTGCTTTCCAGTTCATCATCAAGGCTTCCGGGGATCAAGGGTCGGCTGAGTTCCGACGGCGGACGAGCGAATGGATCGTGAGAACGGCCACGCCGCCAAGCAAACCAAGGAACCAAGCGATCAGCAGATGGCCGATGCGCTTGAAGACCTCCCGATCGTCCCGGATGAGGGACGAATGGGTCCACGATTCCCCGATCGGGTAGGCAGTAAAGTACGATCCGCCCGATTCCATCAGGCGTTACTTCCCCCTCGGTGTTAGCCTTCACCCCGTTGTACAGCCTGGAGGGCAGAAGTTGCTCTCAGGCGACGACTCCGCCCATGAGTCGTCAGTCTGGCGGAGCCGACCCGTGCGCGGGGCCATGCCGTTCAAGTCGCCATGCTCGCTTTCATCATCGCCGATGCAGGATTCGATGGCCGACGTTTCCCGATTCCTGGCGCCCTTCCCGGACTCATCAGGCCCCCGACGAGGGCCTACGGGGTCCGCGCCTTGGCCAAATACGCCACCCTCCAGACCGTCCCCGAGCCATCATCGGTCACCATCAGCGAGCCGTCCTTGGCCACGGCGACGCCCACCGGTCGGCCCCAGACGTGCCCATCGGGCGTCACGAAGCCGACCAGGAAATCCTCGTACTCGCCGGTCGCCTTGCCGTCCTTCATCGGCACGCGGATCACCTTATACCCGGTGCGACGCGCCCGGTTCCACGATCCGTGCTCGGAGGCAAAGATGTCATTTCGGTACGCGCGGGGGAACTGTTCGCCGTCATAAAAGGTCAGGTCGAGTGAGGCCGAGTGCGACTGTACCAGCACGTCGGGCACGATCGTCTTGTCCTTCAGCTCCGGATGCTTTCCCTTGTGTCGGGGGTCCTGGTTCGGACCGATGTAGTACCAGGGCCATCCGTAGAAGCCCCCTTCCTCGACGTGCGTGATGTAGTCGGGGACGAGGTGGTCACCGAGCAGGTCGCGCTCGTTGACCGAGGTCCAGAGCTGCCCGGTCTCGGGGTGCTTCGCCAGGCCCACCGGGTTGCGGATGCCCCAGGCGAAGACCCGCTCGTTCTTCCCCTCGGGGTCGAAGGCCAGGATGTCGGCGCACCGTTTCTCGCTCGCGTCGTCCGAGACGTTCGACCGCGACCCGACGGCGACGAGCAGAGTCTTGCCGTCGGCCGTGAATTCCAGGTCGCGCGTCCAGTGGCCGCCGCCGCCGACCTGCTCGCGCCCGCTGGGGATGTTGTCGACGATCATCTCCGCGGCGCCCGTCGATTTCACGTCGCCGTTGCGGTAGGCGAAGCGGACGACCGATCCGGTGTTGCCCACATACAGATATTTCGGTTCGGGGCCGGGGGGATAGAACGCGATCCCGAATGGCCGCGACAGCCGGGTGGCGAAGACCTGGTTGACCTCCGGCTTGCCGTCGCAGTCGGCGTCGCGGAGGACGCGCACGCGATTGGCCCCGCTCTCGGCCAGGAACAGGTCGCCATTGGGCGCACGCACGATCACGCGTGGCTCGGTCAGGCGGGTTGCGAACTCCGTAACCTCGAAACCGTCGGGGGCCTTGGGCCAGGCCCCTTTCGGCCGCCTGACCACGCGCGGGAAGTTATTCGCCGAGGGGGTCTCATACGGCCCCGCCAGGTCCGCGAGGGTGATTTTGCGCCGGACGCCGGGTGCGTCGGTGGTCCAGTCGCCCAGCGCGTCCTTACCTGTGAGCGTCTTGCTCGCGTCCTCGGCAGCCGGTGCCCGCCCGCCGTCAACGATCGCCAGGGCCAACAGACCGAGGGCCAGGTGCCCCCAACCGCTGCGGATTCTTCGGGTCATCTACTTGCTCTCCCTCAGCGAATGAGCTGCAATTCGCCAGTTTCTGCGCTGTCGTATCCTGGCAGTTCGCCGATCATCTTGCAATAGGCCGGCGACTGTACGGTGTCTAAGGACGGCACGAGCGTCCGCCAGACCGCCGTGTGCGCAGGGTCCACTCGCCCCAGCGGCTTGGCCAGGCCCCAGTTGACGACCAGGGTCGCGCCGGGCTTGCCGACGATGATGTTGCCCGGCTTGATGTCCCGGCGGAGCACGCCGCGGGAATGGGCGTAGTCGATGGCAATGCCGACGAGGTGCGGCCGGCTCGGACAGAGCTCGGCCCTGGCCTGATGAAAAGCTGCAGTGATGTACTGGTCCGACCAGGGCCGATCGGCGGTCGTGCCGCCCCCGCTGAAGTGGTAGAGCCGGCCGCGCGCCTCGAAGCCCGGCTCGGGACGCCACAAGAGCAACAGCCGATGCGCGGCGTGGACGGCGAACGGCCTGGCCCCATCGATGTCGGGCACTTCGCCGTTGACCCACTGCCGGCGCGACTCGCGCCAGCGGCCCTCCGGCGTGTGGACAAAGCGCCGGACCTCCGTCCACGACCGATGGTTGGGGTCGGTCGGCTCGACCAGCCCGACACAGAGCGCGGGCGTCTCGCCGTCGCGCGCCTCCACGGCAGCCACGGGCACCGCGCTCGCGGAGCCTGACTCCTCTTCACGCCCGAAGCGGGGTTCCGGGCCGGCGACGTCGATTCGCCGAAGGCCGATCGCACGGTCGGGCGACCGCCACAAGAGCAGCGCCAGGCGCCCGCCGAAGGACGCCAGCGTCGGCTCTCCGACTTCACCAGGGACGGTGATCGCCGGCCCGATCCTGGGATGGTCCCCGCCCGGAATGATTCCGCGCACGACGACGCGATCGGCCACCCGGTACGCGACCCACGTGGCGACTCGAGCGTATGCCGCCGTCGGGTCGCCGACGTCGCCCGCCGGCTCGACGACGATCTCCCTCGACCAGCGTGCACCGTCCTTGTCAACAAGTGACGTCGAGGTTGAGGGACGTGAGCCCGGTCAGACACTCGAGATGCGCCAGCCCGGCGTCAGTGACCTTGTTGCCCTGGAGGTTGAGCACCTTGAGCTTGGTGAGACCTTTCAGATGCACAAGCCCCGCGTCGGTGAAAATGGTACACGACGGCAGGAATCCGGAAGTTGTCGTGGACAACAATGACTAATCCGTTGTGGCTGAGATTGGCTCCCCAGCGGCGGCCGGAACGCGCTGATCGGCGACCGCGACCGCGCTTCTCCGCCAAATGGGCGTGCTCACTTTGTTGCCTGGCTCGGCCCCGGCGGCAGTGCTGCGAGGAGCTGGGAAAGCGACTGCTCGTAGTTCCGCCATCGGGCCAGCGACTTGCGGTAGACCGGCTGGCGCACCTGGGTCAAGCTGGCGGTTCGGACCGGCCGGCGGTTGGTGTGGAAGTCGAGGCAGGACGGCTCCCAGGTAAGCCCGCAGGCCGCGATAATTCGGCGGGCCACCGCTTCCAGGTCGTCGATGGTCTCTTCGTAGTCGACCTCACAGACGGGTGCCGGCAGCACGGCACGCCAGTGGTCCATCAGCCGCACGTACTGGGTAAATCGCCGCCCGATGTGCTCGGGATCGTTCGCCCAGCGGATGCTGCGGAAATTCGTCATCCAGCATGAGATAGCGACATCCCGCAGGTCGCGCCGGCAATGGATGAACGCCGCGTTGGGAAAAAGGATCGCCAGGAGGCCCAGGTACATGTAGTTGTCGGGCATCTTGTCGACGACCCGCTGGGCCTGCCCGCCCGCCTCGGCCAGCCGCGCGTCGTGCCGTTCGGCGATCTGGTGAAAGACCGGGCCGATCCGGGGGTCGTTCAAACATGCGATTGGCAGCTCGCCGGGTTGATCGAGCAGGACGGGAATCGCTTCGAAGTCCTTCCGTCCCAGGAGCAGCTCGCCCGCGCCATGAACCTGCGAATGGCTCGACAGGACCTGCTCGATCAGCGTGGTCCCCGACCGCGGCAAGCCGAAGACGAATACGGGACGACGACTCGGCAGGCCGTAGCCGGATAGGCGCGTGAAGAGCTCGGGCCCGAACGCGGCGATGATGCTGGTCACGAACCGTTCGTGGTCGGCCGGCTGGTACGCCTGATGCTTCTTCACCTGTGCGGCCACGTTGACGGCGTTGGACTCCCTCAGGCATTCGGCCGCCTCGTCATACCGCTTGCGGGCGTCGAGTACGTGGGCCAGTCCGAAGAGCAAGGTGGGCGCGGGCCTTCGGGCAGGGTGGTGTCGGCCAGCCGGTCCTGGACGAGCGCCAGATCGTCGTCGGAGAGCTTGTCCCGCAAGAAGGTGGCCAGGCGGGCGAGTGCCACGGTGTGGCCGGGATGGCACTCGAGCGCTTTGCGGAAGCACCGCTCGGCCGCTTCCATATTGCCGAGCTCTTCCTCGAGACCGCCCAGGCTGATATGCGCCAGGGGGAAGTCAGGCTGAATAGCCAGCGCCTGCTGAAATTGGTCTCGGGCCTCGTCGAAGCGTCCGTCTTCCTGATACAACCAGCCCAGATTGTTGTAGCTCAAAGGCCGGGCCGGATCGAGCTTGAGCATCTTTTTGTAGACTTCGATCGCCTCGGCGTTGCGGTCCTTTTCGGTGAGGGCGTCGGCAAGGTACTCCAGGAAGAGGTGGGAGTCGGGCTCGAGCTGGGTTGCCCGCTCGAGCCAGGGCAAGGCTTCGTCGATACGGCCTTCCCGGTGCAGAGTCAAACCGAGGTTGGCGTGGACTTGGGTGAGATCAGGCTTGAGCCTGAGAGCCTCGAAGTAACTGGCGCGCGCCTCGGTGTACTGCTCCATCGCCCGGTAGACATTCGCGAGGTTGTTATGGGCCTCGGCAAGGTTGGGCTCCAGAGTGACCGCCGCCAGGCAATGCGGCAACGCCTCGTCGGCATCGCCGCGGTCGAGAAGATACTGGCCAAGATTGGTGCGGGCCTGAGCCAGGTTGGGATTGAGCGCGACTGCGCGGCGGAAATGTTCCAGCGCCTCATCGGTTTTTCCCAGCACCCGATAGACCGTGCCGATATTCGAGTGGGTCATCGCGTCGTCGGGACGCAAGGCCAGAGCGGCTTCGAAGTGTTCCAGCGCTTCGTCGGTCCGTCCCAGCGCTTGCAAGGCGAGGCCCAGGTTGTTGTGGGCCTCGGGATAGTCGTGCCAGAGCTGCAAAGCGGTCCGGCAGCAACCGGCCGCACGCTCGAACTGGCCGATCGCCCGGTAGGCCTCGGCCAGATTGGCGTGGAAGGCGGCCACACTGGGACGAAGGGCCACGGCTTTACTGATGAGCTCGATCGCCTTGGCCGATTGCCCCTGCTGGTGAAAGACCACGCCCAGAAGATGAGCGGCGTCGGCGTGGTTGGGGTCCCTGACCAGAACAGCGTGATATCCGCGCGCCGCGGCGATGAGCTCGCCGGCTTGATGATGACGGAACGCCTGGACCATCTCCGCTTGCACGTTGCTATTCGCCAGAGGCCGGTCCATTCACGAAGTCTCGGTGACCACGAGGCAAAACTTGAACCATTTCCGGATCGGGAGCGTCCCGTCCGTCGACGGTACCAATCTTTGCCGGCGAACTCAATCGGCCCGTTTGCGCTGCGGCCGCGCGGTGCAGGCACGACGAGCTACTTGTGAATTCGGGTTCTTGCCCGCGCCAGGGTCGATGAGGAATGCGGGGCGGGAAGGAGCGGCGCGGTCGTTCGATGGCCGATCCCTTTGATTGAAGTGCGTCTGCGCCACCAGCGGCGGAACGGGGTCCTGAAGCCGGCACGCTGCGACGGCTACCACGAGGAGGCCGGCTGGGAATTCGATGTCGGCGCGCGCGTTTCTTTCGCCGATGCTGCGTCCTCGGCGTGGTCCGGTCGCGAATGCCTCTGGCCCGAGCGAGGCGACGACCGTCGTCTGCAAGCGAGCGGAATCGCGATCGGGACGGGCGATGAGAGCAGCGGAGGGCGTGGGGCCGAACCAATCCCGGATCGTGCCGGCCACGCGAAGCAACCACTCCGGTCGGGGCATCGCACGTTGGTCGGCCAGGATGCTCGTGGCATCCGGGTCGAGCCGATCGGCGGCCTCTGGGGCGTTCGCGCCCTTAGCCTGACGGCCCGATCGATCCTTCGACCCTGCTTGATCGACGTCCGCTACCGGGCCGATGTCTCCACTCGATCCGGTCTGAAACATCGACACATAGTGAATTCCTGGAATCAGGCCGCTCGCGCCGTCGGCGAGCGCGACCGACGTGCCGTCCACGGACGGGCCGACCGAGGCGATTTCCGACCCCGTCGATCCCGGCTGCCCCATCAGGCTGGTGTTGAGCGTGAAAAGCAGGTTGGACGGGATCGGTCCACTCGAGCCTGCGGTGACGTCGGCGGCCTGGAAAGTCACTGGCCCCTGGAATGTTGGCGCCGGACTTGGGTTCGGATCGGCGACGGGCGGCAATAACAGGCCGAGCGCGAGAGCCTCGGACTGTCCGATACCGTTGCCAGTAATTTTCTCCCAATCCACGGGACCGATCTTGAGCAGCCATTCGAAACGGGTTGGTTGCGAGCCGACATTGGCAAACCGGATCTGGTAGACACCATCGTCCAGGTTCATGAAGTAATTATTGAGCCCATCCGCGCTACCGGCGTCGAGTGTACTGGTCTGGGATGCTCCGATCTGCTGTACCGAGATCGATCCGCCGTCCACGACCGTTTGCAGCTTGTACAAGCCCGCGACGATGGCGACGAAACGGTAGGTGACCGCCTGGCCGGGGTCGAGTTCGACCGATTCGGAGAACGTGTCTCCAATGGACGACGGGGCGGCGCCGATCTGCTCGGGCCAGAGGACTCCCAGATTGCCGGGGATCGACAAACCGGCGCGAGCGGACACAGTAAATGTCGCCAGCTCGCCCGCCGGCTCGCCCGGCGCGATTACGGCCTGGCCGGCCAGGTCGCGCAGCGCGTCATCGGCAGGAGAGACCAGGCTGTACGCTCCGGCTGGAAGGGGCTCGTCGATGATCAGCGCGAGCTGGTGCTGGCCGGTGTCGTAGCTCCCGGCGGTGATCGGCCAGATGCGGCCCGCCGAATCGACCAGTTCGAGAGCATCTTCCGCTTGATCGACCACGAACAGGTTGCTCAAGTCGATCGGGCCCGAGAAACCAAGGTTCAGGCTGGTCGGGCTCGAGCTGAGCGGGTCGAGCCAGTTCATTGACGAGCCGGTCACGGTCGTCGGCTGTGAATGAGGAACTGCGGCGAGACTGAGCTGGAATGGAAATGGACCGCCGGGCTGATTGAATCCGAGCACGCCCGGAATCCCCAGCTCAGGGTTGTAGCCGCTCGTCCCATACGGAAGGTAGCCTGCCCCCGAAACGCCCACGAAGTAAGTGCCCGGCTGCAAGCCGGCGAAGAGGTAAGGATCGCCCGGGTCGCTTGGTAAACCGGTCCCGGAAAGTGCCGACGCCACGACGGAGCCGTCAGAGCGGAAGAGGGTAACGTCGGCCTGGAGCATACTACCGATGCTATTCGCCTGCACCGCAAGCCCGACCTGCCAGAGATTCCCGGGCGTCGGGCCCAGCGTGAACTGGTAGAGGTCGACCGCAAAGCGATAGTCGTCCGGGTTCAAGTATCCCGTAATCGTCGTGACCCCCGAGCCAGGCGCGGGGAGCGGGGATGCGTTCTGGAAGCTGGCGCCCTGGCCGTTAACCGCGAACTGGCCGATGGCGACCGGCTGGAATGAGCTCGACAGTGAGTCCCAGGCCGGTCCCGGTTGGATCGCGTCGGCCAGTAGGTCAAAGACGGTCGCGCCTTCCACGCAGACCTGATAATTCCCAGGTGCCAGGGCGGGACCGGGAATGGGAATCGAAACCTGGACCTCCTGCGATCCTGCAATCGTCACGGTCGTAACATTCTCCACCGGAGGAGGGTTATCCGGACCGAGGATCTGAGTGATGATCGTGCCGTCGCTTGCGAGCTGGTCGATCTCGAAGTCTGCGTCGGAGTCCACGAAATTGAGCAAGGCGTAAAGCTTCAGGTCGCTGGTCGAGCCGAAACCGTCAGGTAGCATGCCAACAATTTGTGATATGGCATTTTGATCGAATGTGATCTCGACCTGGGGAGGCGTGGTCAACCGGTCAAGCGTGACCGCGTTGATTCCGGGTAGGCCGGTCGCCAGCAGGCAGCGCGGTTCGAGCGAGTCCAGGATGAATCGGCGGTAACCGGTTGCGGGGCGACGGTATCGGCGATGCGGCTTCATGGGAATAGACTCGCCCGTGTTGAGTTTCTATCGCTGTGCGTCGCTGGCGGTCGAGACGAAGAACCGAAGTCTCTAGTTAAACCTTAGCTTTCTTGATCGATCTTGGTGTCAAGATTTCGAGAGCGGCGTCCACGGCCTGGAAGATGTTGGACGTGGTACCGAGTGTCACCGCGGCGGGCGCGGTCTGGGTCGCGGCCGTTTGCGCGGCCGCCCCGGGCGCAGCCGTCGTGGTGGCGCTCGATGTGACCGACGAGCTTGGTTGGTCGGCCGTGCTCGGTGTGGCGGACGAACCAGCAGCGGAAGAAGCGACGTCGAAAGACACGGCCCAGGCCTGAAGACTGCCGACCGAGATCAGACCCGGCGCGCCGACGCCCGCCCCGGTGCCGGCGCCGATGCCTTGGATGAGAGCGTTGTTCGTCACGCCGCCGCCCTGATCAGGCTGCTGCGGCACGACCGTGTTGGGCGGTTGAATCGGCGCCTGATATTGGTTGCCGAAGTTGACCAGGAGCCCGTAGCCGCCGATCGGTCCAGGCCCACCTGCCTGAAGGACCTTGAAGTAGTACTGCTGTCCCGACTGTACGCTCGACACCGTGAGGCTGATGGTTGCTCCCAGCGTGGTGGCCGACACCTGGCCGACCAGCCCCAGGGACGAGTTGTAGACCTGGAGCTTGGGCGCGAGCGAGCTCAGATTGCTCGATTGCGCCGTAACCGTCATGGTGCCGGTTGTCGTGGAGGGCACGTTGGCGGTGAACCACTCGGACTGATTGGAAGTCGTGATGTCCAGGCCGGGCAGGCTGATCTGGGCAGTGCTCGTGATGTACGAGTTGAGGTTCGTCGCAGTCAGATACGTACTGTTGTGCTGGCTGCCGTTATTGAACTGGTCGAACTGTCGGGTGCCGTAAATGGACTCGATGCCGGAGATGTCGTCGGTGGTCAGCGCCTGCTTGATTCCGTTGTAGGTTCCGTACATCACCGCGGTGGAAACCGTCGAATCGCCCAGCCCGAGTGCGTGGCCGATTTCGTGAGCCGCGACGGTCATGATGTCGTAAGTCGAGTTGATCTGCCAGTTGAGGTTGGAGTTGAAGAGGATGTCGCCGGCGTCTGTGCCGCCGTTGGCCGGTGGGGGCAAAAAGGTCTCGGCGAGCACCCCCGACGCCAGCGGGATCGCGCCGATGCGAATGTCGCCGAACCGGGGATCGTCTTGTTGATCGCCGGAAACGCCGACCGCCTGTCCGCCGTCGGAGACCAGGGCCAGGTTGACGTTCGTCGCGCCTTCCCAGAGCGCCGCGGCCTGCTCGAACTGCTGTTGCCAGGTCGCCGTGGGGTAATTGGCATTCATCGTCTTGAAGAGGGCGCTCGGAGTGCCGCCGACGCTCGTGCCGTCGGGCATGAAGCTGTAAGTGATGCGGCTGTCGTAAGTCCACATGTCGCCCAGCGTCGAATACAGCAGCAATCGGCTCTCCAGCCCCTCGATCTGGGGACGGACGATTCGGTTACGCGGAGACTTTTTGCCACGTAGATTGTTGGTAACGCCGAGGCCGCGCATGGTTCCACTCCGTCATTTTTCAAGTGGTGGGTTCAAGTGGCTGGAACGGATTTGGGGGAGTTCGTGAGGCCGAGCCCCCCGCGAGGGAACGATTCGCCGCAACCAGTTAGGTTTCGAAGGCTGTGTGTGCGGATCGTCTTCTAACTTAACCGTAGTTCGTGTGTCGCTCGGTCCCCGAAGTGATGAGAAAATCAAACACACTTGATATTGATTCGATCGAAGCGGCTCGTGAAACGAAAACCGCTGGATTCGATGCTGACAGAGATCGGCACCGGTTTCTCAGGAACGGCCGACGCTCAAAGCATCGCTGTCGCGCCGCTTCGAAACGATCGCGGCGGCACATCCCCGTGAGAGATGTACCGCCGATCGATCAGTACCGAAACGCTTGGGATGAGACCCGGCTCGAAATCCGCCGGTCCTATCCTTCAAGTCGCCCTGGAATCAATACTGGCCCGAAGACTTGACGGGAGCTTGAGGAGCACCGAGCACCTTGGCGGGAGCCTGAGGAGCCGGAGCAACTTTGCCAGGGGCCCAAGGAGCCGGGCCCATCTTGCCAGGGGCCTGCGGGGCCGGAGCAATCTTGCCAGGGGCATAAGGGGCCGGAGCAATCTTGCTGGGGGCCTGCGGGGCCGGAGCAATCTTGCTCGGAGCGACCGGCATCGGATCATACTTGTGAGGGGCCTGGGGCGCCGGGGCAACTTTGCCAGGGGCATAAGGGGCCGGACCCATCTTGCCAGGGGCATAAGGGGCCGGGGCCATCTTGCCAGGAGCCCATGGGGCCGGGGCCATCTTGCCAGGGCCCTGGGGAGCCGGAGCGATCTTGCCCGGAGCATAAGGCGCCGGAGCAAACTTGCCAGGCGCCTGAGGCGCCGGGGCAATCTTGGACGGGGCATAAGGCGCGGGAGCAATCTTGCTCGGGGCCTGCGGGGCCGGGGCAACCTTGCTCGGAGCGACCGGAATCGGATCATACTTGTGAGGGGCCTGGGGCGCCGGTGCAACTTTGACCGGAGCTTGGCCCTGGGGCAACACCTTACCTGGGCCTTGAGCTGTCGCCATGGTCCCTTGCGGGCTTTGGCCAGACAGACTCAGAGCAAGAACTAGTACCGCACTGGTCATCGCGATGTCCTCTTGTGAAGAGTGAGGTTGTCGGTCAACGTCTCGATCGAGTCGGTGAGTATTGATTCCCCTGATGGTTCGGCACGGCCGATCCTGGAAGCGTCCGATCGCCAACACCACCGTTCCCTAGCGGTTCACACCGAAACGCAGCAAGCGCTTCCGAGCAAACCGAATCCCCAGCCGGACCGGGGAACTGATCACGAAGGCCTTGGCACGGTGGCGGAAGCCTCAAGCCGGTCTTCATGGCCGACTCTCGCTCTCCACCCCAGGGGTGGCCATGCCCTTTTATCGGCGACCCTCTTTCCTCGATTCAATAAATTTGAGAAATTCGACAAGTTAACGGCTTGACGAACTCTAGGGGCTTTGACGAGTTTCAAGGGAGATAGCGAAAGCAGTTGGCAAATTGACATCGACCTGGCGGGCGTTCGAAGCCGAACCATCATCAGGTCTCTGGGAGCGGCGCCTGGCAAGGGATGCGGCCGAAATCGGCGGATCGACGATTCCGCTACGTTTCGCAAGATCACGCGCCGATGCAATCTCGCGAGTAAAACTTAACACGCGTATGGGGGGCAGCATGCGTATTGGCAACGGGCTCGGCTGTTTGGTGGTTTGGGCGGCGGCCGCCACACTCGGAGTGGCGGCGCAGCCAGGGGCCGAGCGTGTAACGTCAGTCCCGCTGGGCGGATCTCTGGAAGGGCAGACTGGCGAGCATTATTACGGCGTCTACGTCCCGACCCGCTTCGGCGGCGAGTTGCGGATCACGACGACCGTGGGCAAGATTTCTGAACTGAAAGGCCCTAACGGGGTGGCGCGTTCAAACGGCCAAGACGTGGGGACCGACCAGCAGGGCTGGCATACCTTCAAGGTTGAGGGCGCGGCCAAGCCATACACGATCGCGACCACGTTCGTTCAGGTCGGCGAGAGCACGAAGCGGCCCTGGAACTTCTATTACTGGCCAACCAAGGCCGATTCGATCCACGAACCCTGGGCGGGGGGAAATGGCCGCGTTGACACCACGCTTCAGAGCGTCGGCGGCGACGACCAGATGATTGCCGCGCCCGGGGGTTACATCCCGCCCGGTCAGGACATCGTGCTGGCTGGGCCCAACGGGCTGCTCGAAACTTTGCCCGCGCCCGGCGACGATGCGACATGGTTCCCCAATATCTACGACGATCTGACGTGGCTTGGTCCCGACAAGGAGCATGGCGGCCAGGTCACGCGCTTTCGAGACCCCGTCGCCGCTCTTGAAGTACGACCAGATTTTTGGCACGTCAGCCCGACAGTGGGAGGCGGCATTCAGCCAGAACAAAGACATCACGCGCTGGCCCGGCCACTGCCTGGGCGGCGCCGTCGGCTCAATCCTTTTGAACGAGCCGGTGCCGTCGCCGTCGTCGGGCTTTACCAAAGACGAGCTCAAAGCCCTTTGGGCCGAACTGGGCGAAAACCACTACAACCAGCGGATCGGCGATTATGCGACCGACATCCCGCCCGGACCGCCGCAGCCGGGACCCGACGTGTGCGACTACCGGGCGCCGCGCGTGCACGCCATGCTTGAGACCCATATTCGCGGCGAGAAGAAGGCCCTCCTGGGCAACCTTCGTGCCTTTCCCCCGCGGGGAACGGTCAACGAAGTCTGGAACCACGGCATCTACAAGTACATCGCCACGATCGAAGCCATACCCGGCCGCGGCCCTCGGGCGGTGCGCGTCTCGGTCGAGCTGCACGCCAACTCGGGCTCGATGCTCAACGGTCAGGATGACAAGGATCGCGTGATCAACTACGTCTACAACCTCGTCTATGGACTTGATGGCCGGGTCGACGAGACAAACCCCTACGCGGCCGACTGGGTCTCCGTCAAGGGCGATGCGCTCTTCGCGCCCTTGAACATCCTGGAACTGCTCGAAACGCGCTGGGGCGGCCACAACCAGTGGGTAACCGAGGCGAACGTCCGCTCGATCGATATGGCCAATGGCGGCGGCGTACCGGCGCGACTCGCCAGCGCGCCACCATCGTTCCGCCCCGTGTTGCAGTACGAGGCCGGACGAGCACCGCTGATCGCCGATGGCGACGGCGGGATGCGATCCGGCCCCAGGTTCGGCGGTTTCTTCCGAAACTTCTTCGGCGGGCGCTGAGACCTGGCTCAACGAGCCAGCACAAAGCGCGGGAACCCAAAGGAGTGCCCCCCGCTCCTGGCTACGGCCCGTCTCTGAGCTGCCTTCGCGGGCGACTCGGGGCCGGGCCGTTCGGCTTGGCGGTGAACCGTGACGCTTCGCGCGGCGATTCGCGGCGCGGCGAGCGGCCTTTTCCGGTCGCGCGGGAACGGCCGAATTTGCAGGATGAAGCGACCGCTTTACCTAAACGACCCCGCGGCTCACCGGTTTCGTCATTTTCGTCACGGTTGTTCAAGTTTCCCGAGCCGCCCGGTCGATCTCACTCATCGACTCGGAAGGTTGCCGCGAATCGCTCAAACCAAGACGACGACACGAAGACTCGAGAACCGGAAACGGCCAACGCGCGACACAACGGAACCGCGAGGGGCGCAAGGGGTGCTGCCATGAGTCAAACCCAATTACTCCCATCAGTCATGACGGTTCGATCGCGGTGCATGGTCCCAGATGCGCTGCCGATCTTGATCGAGGTGCCCAGGATCGAGACGGTCGGACGCAAGACTCGCGTACGGTCCAACCAACCGGCTCATCCTGCCGAGTGGCAACGCGGCATGCGTGGTCGCCGGCCCCGGCGCCGACTGCGCCGCCACGTTCGCCTCTCGGCCTGCACTCTCCTTGCAATGACGCCGTTCGCTTTCGCGGCCTGCTTCGCCTGGTCCGGCCGCCCGGGCCCGGCGACGCCGCCGCCAGGCTCGGCATCTCGCAACGACGGGCCCCAGCGCGTGTGTCTGGTTGATCCCGGACGCGAGGATGGCTTTGTTGACGGACGACGAACCGCTTCGATCGACCATCGGCCCGTGACTCTGCTTTCGATCGAAGCGGCGAGCCCGGCAACCGGTCCCGAGGCGGAGCAGCAGCCCGTCATCCTGCCGGGTTACTTGTTGCCTGACAACAGTCGCGAGGAGCCGGTGCATGAGGGAAGTTGACGCCGCACTCGAACGCGCCTTCGCCCTGCGCGACCAGGCAGACCGGCCCCGGATGGTCCCCCCTGCCCCCCATGTGCCCGCGCGCACGCCGCGCAGTGCTCCCACCGGATCGTCCGATCCGCCCGCGCGTCAGTCCGAGGCGGCGCCAACGACCGAGTTGCAATGGCCGTCGATCGTTCTGAGCCTGGAGCGCGAGTGGGGAGACCGGTTTGAACGGATGGCGGACCTCGTTCGCAAAGCGCGGCACCAACAGAACCTGAAGGTCCTCCTCTTCACAAGCTGCCATCGAGCGGAAGGCCGGACGACCCTCATGCTGACGTTGTCGCGCGCTCTGGCTCGCCATCCCGAGCGCACCATTCTGGTCGATGGCGATCTCACGGGGCCGATGCTGGCGCGGCTCATGGGCTTGCGCCCCGCGGTCGGTTTTGATGACGTCGTCGAGAGCGGACAGGCACTCTCGGAAGCCCTGATCGACGCAAGCGACGATCACCTCACCCTCTTGCCGATGCGGTCCGCCGTGACACGGCCGCGCGACTTTCTGGCCAGCCCAGGCTGGACTTGCAGTCTGGCGCGGCTGCGCCGGGAATTTGATCTGATCTTGATCGATGGCGGCCCTCTGTTCACGGGCCTGAGCGCGGCGGCGCTGCATCGCTCGGTCGACGCCGCCGTTCTGGTACACCACCGCGGCTTGAGCGGCCAGCGCGAATCGTGCGCGCAATCGAGGTGCTCGACGGCGGAGGCGTGCCGATTCTGGGACTGGCCGAGACCTTCGTCTAGTAGGGATGGAGGCCCTGTGTACCAGGCGCATTTCGGCCTAGACCGCGCCCCGTTCGGGGAGACCGTCCACCCGTCGGCCTACGTCGCACTACCCTCGCGCGACGCCGTCTTGCGCCGGCTCCGCTATGCGCTCGATGGAGGCCAGGGCGCCGCCGTCCTGTTCGGTCCGCCCGGCTCGGGCAAGACCCTGCTGGCCCGACGGCTGGCAAACGGCCGCGCCGCACCCGCCGTACACGTCACGTTCCCGATGGTCTCGGTTCCGGAACTGATCGCCCAGCTCGCGGAAGAACTGGGAGTTCCGCCCACGTCACGCGTTACCCTGAATGGCACCCTTCATGCCCTGCGAATGCACCTGGCCGCGCTCGCCACGCGCGGCGCTCGTCCGCTGGTGATCGTCGACGAGGCCCACCTGATCGACGACCGCACTGCGTTCGAAGCCCTGCGACTCCTGCTCAACTTCGCCACCGACGGCCCTCCCGACCTCTTTCTCCTGCTGGTGGGAGGCGCCGAGGTCCTGCTCGATCTCCCCCGCGGCCTCGCCGATCGGCTCGCCGCCCGCTGCCTCATTGCCCCGTTCACCGAATCCGAGTCGACTTCCTACATCCTCGGCCGGCTGGCGGCCGCAGGCGCCACGGCGCCCCTTTTCTCAACAGAAGCCCTCGTTGCCCTCCATCATCACGGCGACGGACTCGCCCGCCGCCTCAACCGTTTAGCTGACATGACCTTGCTGATCGCCTACGCCAAAGATCTTGCAATCGCCGACGAACAAACCGTGGCGCTCGCCGCCCGCGAGTGCAACCCCGACATACTCGCCGCCTGAGTACACCCGCGCAACGGATCGCACACGCGTCGGTCCGGCTGAAAAACCTGACCGACGGCATACAGGATTCTGCGGTCCCGCTTAGCCTCGCGCGCCACCCAATTTACCCCGTTTGATGCAATCCTCTAAGTCACCCAAAGAGCCATCAATTGCCTCCACCCGCTCGCCCGATCGAGATGAAGGCTGTTCACGCTGACGGATTTTGCGACGCGGTGTAGAATCGCGGCCACCGCCGGGTCTCGACTCGCAAGCGGGGACTTGGTTGACCTCGAGGACAGGCCGTGTCACGGAGGATGAACATGAAGATCACTCGAACGAGCTTACAAACTGGATGTAATCGCGTACTGTTCTTGGTGCTGATCCTGGGCTGGGCCCTGGCGATCGTGCCGTCCCTGGCGATGGGTCAAGACCCGCCGCCACCGCCGGGCCCGGCCGATCAAGAGCCCCCCGGGGGACAGGTCTTGACCAGTGGGCCCGTTCACGAGGCCTTCGCCTCGCCGGTGGTTCACGACCCGGCTGCCGGGCCTGTCATTCCCAAGGACCCACCCGCGCCGATCCAGGAGCTGCCGCCCGACCAGAAACCGGCTGGGCAGAATATCCAGTGGATACCGGGCTACTGGGGCTGGGACCAGACCCGCAACGATTTCCTCTGGGTCAGCGGCATCTGGCGCGAACCGCCCCCGAACACCCAGTGGGTTCCCGGCTACTGGAACGAGGTCGAAGGCGGGCACCAGTGGGTGCCCGGAACGTGGGTCCCCGTCAGCACCAGCCAGGCCCAATCGCAATACATGCCGGCTCCGCCCGCCAGTCTCGAGAACGGCCCGAATACGCCCCGGCCCTCAGCCAACGTGTCCTGGACGCCGGGCTACTGGTCATGGCAGCAGAACAACTACGTCTGGCGGCCGGGCTTCTGGGCCGGCGTCCAGCCGAACTGGATCTGGGTGCCGCACCATTACGTCTGGACCCCCAGCGGCTTCCTGTTCGTGCCCGGATTCTGGGACGTGCCGATCGCCAGCCGAGGACTGCTCTTCGCGCCGGTCTACTACCCTCAGCCGGTCTACCAGCAGCCAGGCTTCGTGTTTGCTCCGTCCATCAGCATCGTCGGCTCGGCGGTGACCGCCAATCTCTTCGTCCAGGCCAGCACCAATCAGTATCTGTTCGGCGATTTCTACGCGCAGAACTACGTGAGCGTCGGGATCACGCCCTGGTTTTCCTTCACGTTCGCCACGGGCCGGCCGGCATTCTACGACCCGTTGTTCTCCTACTACGCGGTCGTCAACCTGCGGCAGAACCCGAACTGGATCGTGGAGGTCCGCCAGCAATATGCGCCGAGGCGCGACCATATCGAGATGCGCCCGCCTCGGACCTACTTCGAGCAGACCCGATTGATCGAGCGGAACGTGAACATCACCCGCAACGTGAACATCACGCGCAACGTCATCGTCGAAGACCACCGGAACATGGCGATGCCGCTCAGCAAGCTCGCTGCCGATCCGGTCGCGGGCCGCGGTCTCAGGCTGGTTCGCGTCGAGGCCGCGGAGCGTCGGCAGTGGCAGCAGCGGGCGGCCGAGCTGCACCAGTTCCGCGAGCAGCGCATCCAGCAGGAACGCGCCGGAGCTCGCGAGCGCGCCGCGGATCGCGCAGCAGCAGCCAAGCCGCGCCCGATGTCTCTGCCCCACTCGCCCGTCGCGGCTCACCGCCCGGCCAACGAGGCGGCCTCGCGCGCCGCCATCGCTCGTTGACCGGAACACGAAGGACAGGCCGGCGCCCGTTCCGGCGCCGCCAACCGGCCCGAATTTCAACGCCGGGAAGGTCAGCATCCCGGCGGCGAAGCCATGCGGCGTCCAGAGGCTGCCGCCGAGGCCCAACGAAGGATGCCCGCGGGCGCCAATGAGGCGGCGAGGAATCCCGCGAACCGGCAGCGGCCGGGTGCCGAGGCCAACCGAGCTCAACCGCGACCCGAAGCGCCCCGAAAACCGGCCGCTCGACAACCTCGCAAATCGGCGGCCGAAGCGGAACGCGAACGGGAACGCGCCGGGCGGCCTGAGTTCTGAGCGCCACTTTGGGTCTGGTTCAAATGCAGGTAACACCTCAGGTGTGGCTGTGGTTGACGCCCGAAGGGCGACGCCCCCAGGTCCGTGGCTTCCGCACTGGGGGCTCGCTGGCTTTCGCCCGCTCCAGCCCAGCCACCCAGCTCTTGCCACCTTCAAGCATGCTGAAGTTGAATCATGCCCATATGGCGGCACGGTTCGAAACCAGCGCTTTTCGGGGCCGCATGCACGCCATTTGGGGCCGCATCGGCGCCAATTGGCCCCCTCGTGGGCAAGCTCGCAAAAAAAACCGGCCAAAATCGTCAAAAACGTGATGGAAAATGGCGCCAAACATTGCCGTTTTCGGCCGGGGTTCCCAACCCCCTCGCCGCCCGCGACGCGATCGATAAGCGATTCTCGATGAGAAAAAATGAGACAATCTGAGACGTTTTGGAAGGGTCCGCGTTCCATCTCGCAAGGTTCGCCAACGAAATCCCTCGGAGATCGGCGACGGAGTGGGTGCTCGTCATAAGCTGCTTGTCCATTGGTTCTTGTGTCGTCAAATTCGGCCGATTCCAGCCCCTCTCGAGCCCCGCGAATCGGGCTGCTGAATCGCCTCGGCGCGACTCATCATCGATCGAGCTGTCTCACGTTCCTGCGCCGCAGACATGTGTTCCAGCGGAGGCGGTCAGGAGGACGGGAGTGCAAAGACCACGAAACAAATGGCCGGACCGCCTATCATGCAGCAATGACGTCCTTTACGGCCGCGAACAGCTCACGAAGCGCAACAAAGCTGGAGGGAACTCGTTTGCCCCAGTTCAGATGATTCTCGACATGCCTGGCCGCGCCACCCCGCTTGTCAAGTCGCCAACGAACGCCGGAATTTGCCGTAACTCGAATCAAATCTCGTGCTTCCACGATGCTCATCGATTCGGCGAAATTGGCTTCGTTCGCGCATTTTCGCCGATTTCGCCCGTCCCGCTCAGCTCATCGGCGTGCTTCTCCGCGCCGTCTGGACAGTTGAAACGTGTATCCGCTCGTGCATCGCAGGCTCACATGCCCGAGACATACTGGGCACATACTCGGCATAGTGGCCACGCTTCTGCGCGTGCCAAGTATGCCGAGTATGTACCGAGAATGTGGTCTGACGACGGAATAGCCCGTCCAACTCGCCATTCCTGCCAAATCGCAACAACCGCTCTCGGCCCGGTTGCCGTCTTCACCGTCGCGTCCGCGACTTCCGCCATGATCGGCAGAACCGGGTGAAACTGCACGAATCCGATCGCCTTGACGCGGACCGGAATCTAGACAGGAGGTATAGATTCCGTCCGTTCTGTTACCTCAAAATTGCATACGGAGATCGCGTGCTCCCACCGTGATGACGCAACTCGGCAGTCGAATCCGCTCCCAGGCGCGTGATACAATGTCATCGATATCAGATCGGAATCCCAGAGCCGAGATGAAAAACGGTTTGCCAGAGACGGTCGTTCTCGCCTCGTTCCACAGTCTCGAGCGGACTGATCCCACCCAGGTCCTCGATGGGATTGACCAGCCAGACCGGGATGAACTCTGGTTTCATGACCTTCTTGAGCGCCTTCGCGAGGCGACGCATTTCTTTGACGCGCCGCGCGGAGACCTCATTGATCGCTGCACCCCGCTCCCAGCCGGAAATGGACCGTGATGTAACACCGATTAACCGGGCGAATATACGGTGGGGAACAGCCCCGGCGGATTCCACCTTCCACCATAAATCCTGGATCCTTCTCCACTGATCAGATCTCGCTCATTCGCTCTTGCGACCGAAGTGACGCGGTAGGCGCTACCGCTCCAAACGGTATCGGACGAGGAGCAATTTCGAAGTGCCTTCAGCAGTCGAGGCGACCGTGGGTGAAAATCGGGAATTATGATCGGTTCTTCGCTCAAGCCGAAAGACTTCTTCTGATTTCCCGGACGGGTTCCGACACGTGTTCGCGCCGGTCAGTTTGGCCCCTTGGCGCTGAAGGCGTCTACCTCTACCCGCCGCCGGCAACCGCGGCTCGCAAGTAGAATCTCTCCCAGGTATGACCGGGCGCAACCTTACGTAGACGCGAAGCAGCGGATCGAGCGACTCGAGGGCCCTCTCGTGGACGTAGAGTGCATTGGGCGGCAATTTGCCGACAGCATGCCACACGGGACTAATGATTTCGCCGCCCGTGGACGCGGTTGCGCAGTTGATCTCAAGTAGCAGCCTGGTGTTAGATTGGATAAGATTGGACCCAGGGAGGCCGTATCCTCACAGGGGCGCGGTTGTGACCAGAACCGAATGGCAACGGATTGCGCAGGAACGGGTCACTGACGCGGAGGCACTTCTCATCGCTCAAAGGTGGTCGGCCGCATATTATCTAGCTGGTTATGCCGTGGAATGTGGGTTAAAGGCGTGCGTTGTTGTTTACGTTGAGCGTAACGCGGACGTGATCTTCCGGGAGAAAGAGTACTCGACGCGGTGCTGGACTCACGACATCGAAAAGTTAGTCGCGCTGGCCGGTCTGAAAGGCCAGCGCGATGCCGATACAGCCGCAAACACGGTTCTCGATGACAATTGGCTGATCGTGAAACAATGGAGCGAGATTGCCCGCTACGAAAGCCGGACGCAGCTCGAAGCCGAGAACTTCTATCAAGCCGTTACCGACAGCGCAAATGGGGTGCTGCCATGGATCAGGAACCACTGGTGATCGAACAGATCGAGGCCGGCCGGAAGTTCATCGACGAGTTCGAGAAATATCGTCCAGTTCAAGCCGCCTTCTGGCTCAAGGCCAGCGAAGACTCGGGCTGGTACTTGTACGTCGCCTCCGACCAAATTACCGATGAGAATGTCCGCGCAGCTTACGGCGATGCCAGACGCGCATCCCGGAACATTCAGGACCCGAATTTTGATCTGTTTCGGGTCAATGTGATCGGCATAGACGACCCGCTCGCGAAAGCGGCGTTGGACGTATACCGGCAATTTCCCGGGCGCGTGCCGACACGCGTTCGTGCCAGTCAATTTGGCCCCTTGGGCGCCGAGGGAGTTTACCTCTACCCGCCGCCGGCAACCGCGGCTCGCAAGTAGAAGGCCGTCACCCCGGCGGCTTCCTGGTCAATCACTGCCGAACGAGCCGATGACCGCGTAGCGCAAACCCGGCGCCGGCCAGCCGCGCCTGCCAGCCGTCGCGGGTGCCGATCGTCGCCGAGTCATCGAGCAGCCCGTGCTTCTCTTCCTGAGCCGTCACCCGGGCGAATCGGGCATGGAGCAGATGATCGGTCGCCAGGAATGTCTCTTTGCGTTGCAAAACGGGCGGGTAGGCGGCGCCGGAGTAGTCAAAGCACTCGATCTCGCGGGTGCGGAGCGAGAGCTTGACACTGCGCACCAGCGCCGGGTGCGGATCGGTCTCGAAGTCGGGGTAAACGAGGTACGAGACCTTGCCCGAATGCCGGTGCAGCTTGATCAGGTGGCCCCGTCGATCTCGCCCAGGTATGACCGGGCGCAGCCCTCGTACACGCGAAGCAGGGGATCGAGCGAGTCGAGTGCGGTGAGATGAACTTAGTGGCATCCCGCATCGACTCGGATAGAATGTCGTGCGGCTCTCCCTCGCCATGAGGATATTGTGTTGACCAGGTTAGAGTGGCAGCGAACGGCTGAAATTGGTCAAGCTTGCCGATCTGAAAGCGCAGCGTGACGCCGACGCTCCTCTTATACCCCGCGCGGTGTTAAATGAGACATTGACCTCTAGACCCAGCGCACCAGGACCTATTTCCGCCCGGTGGGGATTTTGATAATCCTTATAGCTTAGCTCCGCCAGGAAGGATGTTCATCGAGATCGTGTTGGAACGCAAGGAGGCACACCATGGAGTGGTTTCGCGTGCGGTTGACCGAGGAGCAGCAACGCGTCGTCAACGAGGAACGGACCTTTCATCCCAACCCGCGCATTCGGGAAAAGATGCTGGTGCTTTGGTTGCTGCACAACGGGTTGACGCGGCAGCAAGCCGCTCAGGTTGTTGGTGTCGGTCGGGCCACTGTCCAGCGGTACGTGGCCGCATTTCGGGAGGGGGGCTTGGACGGTCTGCGGCAGTGGAACGTCAATCGCCCGGTCAGCGAAATGGCTGCCTATCGCGAGTTGATCCGCGAGTCCTTCGAGAAGCAACCCGTTTGTACCGTGGCCGAGGCGAGCGAACGCATCTTTCAACTGACTGGATTGCGCCGCGGTCCCAGCCAAGTGCGCAAGTTCCTCAAGGATCTGGGTCTGAAGTTTCAGCGGGTCCGCATGATCCCGGTGCCGCCAAAAAAAACTTGGCCGAGCACGTCCAAACCCAGGCCGATTTTCTCGACACCAAGCTGAAGCCGCTCTTGGACGACGCCCTCGCGGGACGGGGGCACGTGTTCTTTGTGGACGCGGCCCATTTCGTGTTCGGGACATTCTTGTGTTGCCTCTGGTCGTTTGCGCGGATCTTCGTCCGCGCGGCTTCAGGTCGTCAACGGTTCAACGTCTTGGGTGCCTGGAACGCGGTGACGCGGCAATTGATCGCCGTGACCAACACCACGGTCGTCAATACCGAGACGATGTGCGAACTGCTGCGGAAAATCGCCGCGTCGGGGCTAACCGGACCGATCACGCTGGTGCTGGACAACGCCCGCTATCAACACAACGCCGCCGTCAAGGCGCTGGCAACGCAGTTGGCAATCACGCTGTTGTTTCTCCCATCGTACTCGCCCAACCTGAACCTGATCGAACGTCTGTGGAAGTTCATCAAACGTCGCGCCCTCTACGGCCGATACCATCCGACCTTCGCAGACTTTAGAGGTGCCATCGAAGAGACCATCGACGGACTATCGACCACACACGCCGAACGACTCAACACGCTGATGACACTCAATTTCCAAGAATTCCAGGATGTCTCACTCATGGCCGCGTGAGGTATAATTCGGCCTTGTGGCTCAACTGGCAGATCGCTAAGGATTGGAGGGAGGCCGTCCGCTACCAACCGAAGACTCGGCTCGAGGCCGAAGAGTTTTACAAAGCCGTTACGGATCCCATGAATGGGGTGCTCCCATGGATCAAGAACCACTGGTGATCGAACAAATCGAAGCGGGACGGAAGTTTATCGACGAGCTTGAGAAGCACGTCCCCGTGCGGGCCGCTTTCTGGCTCAAGGCCAGCGAGGACTCAGTTTGGTACCTTTATGTTGCGTCCGACCAGGTCACCGATCAGAAGATCCGCGCGGCTTACGGCGAAGTCGGGAGAGTTTCCGAGACGATTCACGATCCGAATTTTGATCCGTTTCGGGTGAAACTGATTAACGTGGCCGACCCGTTTGCGCGCGCGGCGTTAGACCTTTACCGGCGTTCGCCCGTGAAGACACCCACACACATCTGGGGCCGGCCGTTTGGTGGCGAGAGCGTCGAGGGCGTCTATCTCTACCCGGCGCCAGTCTCCGCTGTAAACAAGTAGTGCGAACCTCTCTCTGAGTTTCCAGCCTCTGCCGTCACCAAAGGACTGCATTTCTCATTGCATCGCCTGTTCGTCTTCACCTCGAGCCGATCTGACATCTCCATCACCGCACAGATCCTTTCCTGCTGGTGATCCTGGCGCCTTGGCGGTGATCATCGTCGAACCAGCCGATGCCCGCGCAGAGCAAACCCGGAGGCGTTCAGCCGGGCCTGCCAGCCTTCCCGTGTGCCGATCGTCGCCGAGTCGTCGAGCAGCCCATGCTTCTCTTCTTGAGCAGTCAGACGGGCGAAGCGGGCATACAGCGCATGATCGGGTGCGAGGAACGTCTCCTTGCGGTGGAGCAGAGGCGGGTTCGCCGCGCCGGCATATTCGAAGCACTCGATCTTTCGCGTGCGCAGCGAGAGCTTGACGCTGCGCACGAGTGCCGGGTGCGGATCGGTCTCGAAGTCGGGATAAACGAGGTACGAGACCTTGCCCGAATGCCGGTGCAGCTTGATCAGGTTGGCCCCGTCGATCTCTCCGAGGTATGAGCGGGCGCAGCCTTCGTAAGCCCGCAGCAGGGGATCGAGCGACTCGATTGCGCTGCGGTGTACGTAGAGGGCATTCGGCAGCAGCTTGCCGACACGCGACTGTCGGCAAACCTCGTCGATGGCTTCGGCGTTGCCCGCGCGGAAGAGGAGGTCGTCGGCCTGGCGGCAGGCCTTGGCATAGCTGCCGAAAAACGCCCGGATGTCGCGCTGGAGCCCGAGCGGCAGCGCCGTCATCGGCGGCCGGCGACGAAACCGCCCCAGAGCCAGGTAGACGAGCAGGTCTTCGGTGCAGCGCCGGGCGATCGCATCCCACTCGCCTGTGCCCGTCACGCGCTTGACGAGCGCGAAAGCCCGGTTCATCGAGCCGAGCTTGTCGACGATTTCTCTGCGCGCGGAAACTCGTCTCGCTCGGGAAGTCGGCCTAGTGTTGCGATCGTCGCCATGAGCGGCTCGAACGAGGTCACGGTTCTCTTCAAAGCGCAGCTCCGAGATCCTCTTCCGGGGTGTCGCTGATCGGCGCCGGTACCGGCTCGCGAGGAACTTCTGCTGCAGTGTCTCGTCCTTGAAGACGTAGAAGATGCCAAGTGACGCGGGGATCGCCTCGGACGGCAGCTCTGCCTCAAGGAAGCCTTTCAGTTCGCCCTGACTGAAGAACTTCTGGAACGTGCCCCGACCGGTCAGGACGCCGTCACCGAACGCCAACTGCGACTGCGCACGGCCAGCCTCCTTCACCTGGGCTGCCACAATGAGTACGCGGCGAGCGAGGTCCCATGCCTGCCGGAGTGCCTCCCGACGCTCGCCAGAATCCTCAATCACATTAAGAACGAAGCCGAGGTTCACAACGTCGGCGGGGTGCGTCGGCGAAGTCGGCCGAAACGCCGGGTCCCATCCACCGCAGGCAACGCCCTGGGCGGCGAGCAGGGTCAAGTCCTGGCCGTGGCCGCAGCCGTAATCGAAGACAGACACCGACGGCCCGATCAGGCCATCTTCCAGCGCGCGCCTGATCGGGCGAGAGAAACCTGCGCGGTGTAGGGCGGTTTTGTGTCGGGGAATCGCAGCCATTCCTGAACCCATAGGAGCCGAAGATAGGCGGCACCGCAAGCTGCGCCAAGTGGTCGGAGCTGGGCGGTTGTACGATTCAGCAGCAGCGCGGGGTGCGCACGGCAGTGCCGCTCATGGCGCGCGCGGCGATCGTGCTCCTAGTGACTCATACCCCACGCGTGCGGCCAGTCTCCGCGTGCATAGCTGCTCGCCGCGGACCGACTACCCCCGCCGTTTTCCCACTCTTCTCCCGTTGACTGGACGCTTTCCGGTCCTAGAATGGGGGATTGATATTGTCTCGGTTTGGCACCAGGCGACGTGGCGACGTTGGATCGGTCATTCTTGCGTTCGCGCTCCAACACCCGGCGCGTGAGGACCGACGCCCCTTGGCACACGGTCAGGGTTTGCCGTCCTAGGGTGGGGTTTGCCCCACGGGGCCCTGTATCGGGGTGAGGAAGCCAGCGTGCCGCAGTGACGACCGAGGCCAAGAGCCCAGCGCGGAACGCGACGAACAAGGCGCGATGTTGAATCACCTGATGCTAAGGCTGGAGTACCGAAGTGACGAGGTCGTGATTGGGAGGGACTTCTACGAGAAGTGCCTTCCGCTTAGCACGCGCTTCGACCGCGCCGTCGGGTTCTTCGCCGGTAGCGTGTTCGGGGTGTGCCCGGAGGCGTTCCACTGCTTTTTCAAGCACAATGGCCGCATGCGCGTGGTTTGCTGTCCGATCCTCGACCAAGTGGACATCGACGCGATCCACCGGGGCTACCGCGACCGTCCGGCGGTCATCCGTGCACCCCAGTTAGCGATCCTCGCACACGGCAGACGGGACGCGTCGCAGAGGCGCTCCGAGCTGACCGCGTGGCTCGTGGCCAGCGGGAGCGTGGAAATCCGGATCGCCCGTCGCGAGCCTGGGTACGGCGACCACATCTACCACGAAAAGCTCGGCTTGTTCGGGGACGAAGACGATAACTGGGTGGCCTTTTCCGGTTCGGCCAACGAGTCATTCTCCGGCTTGGAGGCGAATTTTGAGTCGGTGGACGTGTACCGCTCATGGATGCCAACGGAACGCAAGCGCGTCGAGCAGAAGCGCGCCTCCTTCGAGCGCCTCTGGGCCAACGAGACGGAGGGGGTCGAGGTTCTTCCATTCGCGGCAGCGGCCGTCCGCGGTCACCTGAAGATTCGGGCAGAAAGGGCACTCGTTGGCGCGCCAGCCCCTTATTCCGATGCTCTGCCGGCTTTCATCGAACTCGGGCCCTTGCCGGGCACAGAGGAGGTGCTCCTCCTTCCTGGGGAGATTCGCCTACGCGAGCACCAGAGGGATGCGGTTCGCAAGTGGTTTGCCGCCAAAGGTCGGGGGATATTCGCTATGGCGACCGGCAGCGGGAAAACGATCGCCGCGTTGGCGACGGCGAGCAAGCTGTACGAGTGGGCGAACGCGCCCATGCTGATCGTGATCGTCTGCCCCTTCCTCCACCTCTGCTCCCAGTGGATTGATGAGGCCAGGCGGTTCGGGCTCGATCCGCTGCTGTGCGCACTAGAGCGCGGTGCGTGGTTCGAGCCCCTCTCGACCCGGCTTTTTAACCTGGCCTCCGGGACCCGCCGGATCGCGAGCGTGGTCGTCTCCAACGCCACTTTCGCGACACCCGCGTTCCAATCCGTGCTGCGCCGCGCCCAGCGATGTCGCTCCTGATCGCGGACGAGGTCCACAACCTCGGCGCGGCGGACCTCCGCACAGCGCTGCCGCTGAATTTCAAGTTCCGCCTCGGGCTTTCAGCTACCCCCGAGCGCCATCGCGACCAAGCGGGAACGCGGGCGATCCACGCATATTTCGGCGAATCCGTCGTTCGCTACAGCCTGCGCGAGGCCTTGCAGGATGGGGTGCTCTGTCCGTACCGATACATCCCGGTCGTCGTCTCCTTGAGCGACGACGAATTGGACGACTACCTTTCCCTTACGCGCCGGATCGCCCAGCTCCTCGGCGGATCGCTGACGGCTGAGGGTTCACCAATGCTCGACGCGCTCCTGCTCCAGCGCCCGCCTACTGGGCACCGCCCGGGAGAAGATCCCAGCCCTGCTCTCCTGTCTGTCACCACTCCGCGACACGACCCACAACCTCATTTACTGTGGGGACGGGTCCGTTGAGGGTGAGCCGGATGCTCAGATAATCCGCCACATCGACGCCGTTGTTCGCGCGCTGGGGCGGGATCTAGGAATGGCGGTGGCGAGGTACGTGGCCGACACGGCGCTTACACGCCGGCACCTGCTGCGCCGAAGATTTGCCGAGGGGGAGTTGCAGGGACTCGTGGCGATCCGTTGCCTCGACGAGGGCGTTGACGTGCCCGAAACCCGCCGCGCGTTCATCCTAGCCAGCAGTACCAACCCGCGCCAGTTCATTCAGCGCCGGGGGCGGATACTGCGTCGCTCGGCCGGCAAGGGGTTCGCAGAGATCTACGACTTTATCGTAAAGCCATCGGAGGAGGAGATCGATCCGGCAAGCCCGATCTTCCCGACGGCCCGCTCTTTGTTCCGCCGAGAGCTTGGCAGGATCTGGGAATTCGCGGGACTCGCCATGAACGGGCCGGAGGCACTCCAGACGCTGCTGCCGCTGCGCAACAAACTCAACCTACTCGATTTCGGAGGAACGGATGGAGAGAGAGAAGCAATCGACTGACGGGCACGCCAAGATCCGCGGGATCTTGGAAAATCTGACGGAGACGGAGCAGAAGCTACTCTCCGCCGTGATCGTTGCAGAGCGCGACAAGCTTTATATGCAACGGCCGCGCGGCATAAACGAGGAGCTGTGGCGTGCCCTCACGGAGATCATCAAATGATCTTTGAAGAACTCACACTCACGAACTTCCGCCAGTTCGTAGGGACGCAATCAGTCAAATTCGCGACGGATCCGCCGAGGAATGTCACGGTCTTGCATGGTTTCAACGGGTCTGGCAAGACGGCCCTCCTGAATGCGTTTACCTGGCTCTTGTATGGCGAGTGCTCGCCCGATTTTGAGGACCCCGACCGCTTGGAGTCCGAGTCATCTTTTGCGTCCTTGGCCGCGGGAGAGCGGCTTTCCGCCTCAGTGAAGGCGATCTTCCAGGACGCCGACCGCACGTTTACGATCGTCCGGACCATGACCGTCGAGAAGGACAAGAATGGCGCGCGGAGGGTGGTCGAGCCTGGGAAACTGCGTCTGGCCTTCATCGACGAACAGGGCGAGACACAGGAACCGAACAACCCCCAGGACACGCTCGAGCGGATGCTGCCCAAGCGTCTCTATCCGTTCTTCTTTTTCAACGGCGAGCGCATCGAGCGGCTTGCGCGCGCGGACGCATACGAGGAAATCGGCCAGGGCATTCGCACGCTCCTGGACATCGAGCTGTTCGACCGGGCTGTGTCTCACCTTGAGGGCGAAATCTCGCGTCGGCTTCGGGACGACATCGCCAAACATGGTGGCCAGGAGGGGCGCCGGGCTCAACAGGAACTCGACAACCTATCCGCGGCGCGCGACGGGCTTGAGCAAAAGGTCCGCCAATTCGACCGCAACCGGGCGGGTCTCGAGGAAGAGCGTGAGAGGATCGACGCCAAGCTAGCCACGATGCCCGACCTAGCCAAGTGGCTGGCTGAGCGCAAAGCCGCGGATGAGCGGGAGGCTTCAATCCTCCGCGAAAGCAAGCAGCGCAAGGACGAACTCGCCCGCGAGTTCTCGCGCTCCGGCTACCTGCTGCTCGTGCCCGACGTGCTGCGGACGGCGAAGACCGTGCTCGAAGGAGCACGAAGGAAGGGCGAGATACCGGGACCCATCAAGCGCCAATTCGTCGCGGACCTCCTTGCAGCGGGGAAATGCATCTGCGAGCGCAACTGCGCCCGGAAACGGACGAGTACCGGGCTGTGGACGCATGGAAGAAAAAAACGCTGTCCGACGCTCTGGAGTCGGCCGTCACCGTCACGAAAGCGCATATCGAGTCCGTCAACAAGCGCAGCGAGGATTGCGCCTCTCGGATCAGGGAGCTGCAGAGATTTCGAGATGAGCTGGCGGTCCAGCTCAAGCGCACCCGCGAGGAATTGAGCGAACTGTCGCTGAAGATCGGCGACCGCGAGCACGGTGAGGATCCCGAGAGGCTCGAACGCCGGCGCCGCGAGGTCATCGAGGACATTACGAAGCTGCGAGTCGATGCGAAATTCGCGCACGACGAGCTGCAGGATGTCGAGGAGGAGGTTCGGGCCAAGCAGCGGGAAATTGAAACGCTACAGATGGCGGACGAGGAGGGTAAGTTGGCCCAGCGTCGGGTCAACGCGGTCTCGAACGTCGTCGGCGCCCTTAGGAGGATCCGCGAAATTCGCTATGAAGAGCTGCGCAATGACCTCTCCGCACAACTTAGCGAAGTTTGGGGCGGCATCGCGATCAAGGACTACCGGGCAAGGCTCGACAACGAGTTCCGCCTGAAGTTGACCAAGGACATCGGTGGCCAGGAGGAGCCCGTGCGGGGAGCCTCAACCGGAGAGAAACAAGTCCTGAGCCTGGCGTTCGTCGGTGCCCTCAGCGCCAAGGCTCGAAGTACCTTCGAGCGGGCGAAGCTGCAGGGCAAGAACCTCTTCCGCGGTGGGCTGTACCCGCTAGTGATCGACTCAGCGTTCGGGAATCTGGAGGTTGAGTACCGCCGAGATGTGGCCAGGTGGGTCCCGACTCTGTCGCCGCAGCTCATTCTGCTGGTGTCCGAGACCCAGTTCCGCCAGGAAGTCGAGCAGGAGCTGCTGCCGATGATCGGTAGGGAATGGGTGCTCAAATGCGAGACCCGGAAGAACACGTCCCGGGATATTTCCCTCCTCGGACGCTCGTACCCCTACGTGATCCAGTCAGCCGATGGGTTCGAGCGGACAACGTTTGTGGAGGTGCAGGTATGAGCGAGCCGCGGCGCATCCGCCCTCCCAAGGAGTACGAGAGGCTTATCGACAAGCTCGTGGATGCTCGTGTCTTCGAGACGAAGCAGGCGGCCATGATGTTCGCCGCGGCACTGGGCAAGAGGTTCACGGGACGCAAGCCGCTCGGCTCGCCCGGCGAGGGCATCAGGTGGCACATCTTCGAGAAAGGGGGGGACGAGGCGTTCGTGAACTCCCTCGCGCTCGCGGAGAAGGAGGACATCAACGTTCTCGACCCCGATGCCAGCGAAGGTGAGGATGTGCAGACGATTTTCGAGGAGTACGCTGCCGGTGGTTTCCTGTATTTGAAGCAGCATGTTGCCGAAGCCACGGGTGACTTCCTTGAGAACGCCCTGGCCATCATCCAGCTTTACGAGGCTACGCAGCAACCAAGTCCTGAAGGTCTCGAAGGGCTTGACACCTCTGCACTGGAGCTACTCGGAGAACTGGACCGGTGAGAACGCGCGCGAGAAGTTCTCAACGCGTTTTTTGGAGAAATCGCCGTGAGTGATCCCGCCTACCTTTCGATTGGCCAGATCTTCCGTCGGTTCACTTTGGGGGGAATCTTGATACCGCAGGGGTGTCACCTGGGACAAGGCGCGGATCTGCGATTTCATCGAGTACCTCAATGGCTAGTTCGACGCGCGCACCGATACGATTCCTCGCAAGTGCCCGCTCCGACGCATGGCGCCGAGTGACCGGCGGGCTACTTCCTCCGCCCCTGGGCACCGCGGCCGAATTGACGGTCGGCGGCGCGTGACAACCCTCGTGCTGTCTGCCAGGCCCTTCGAAATCGCGCCGAATACAGTGGTCCACTGGGGAGTGGTGTATGACCGAGTCCGGGGATGCCCTTGAACAGAGCGGAGCCCGCCTTTTCAGGCGCATGGGTCTGGACTGTTCGCACGGTCTCAAGGATGCCCAGCTCACCGCGCTAAATCCCTCGGGGTCCTACCGCACGGGAGAGCACCTAGAGGTTGACTACTTGCTCCCTCATAATGACGTGTGCTTAGTTGGAGAAATCACGAGCCGGACGCCAAAACACTGTCCGGAGAAGCTGAAGACCTTCCGAAACCACTTGAACGCGATTGACCATGCGCTACAGGCGGCTCATTCGCACAGCGCCCGCGCCGAACTTTGGAAGACCCTCGGCGTGGAATCGGACCTCATCCCGGAGTTCCGGAACGTTCGGTCTCTGCTCGGCTTCGCCATTCTCACGCAGGTTGAAGAATGCGAAATTCCGCCCCAGCACGATCTGAAGAACTGCGTCGTTCTCTACAAATATCATTGGGACCTGCTTAACGAGTACGTAGAGACGATCGGACGTTGGGCCAGGCATCCTTTCTACGGGATGTTCGGCATCTCCGTGCCTAGTGAAAGAGTATCGCGCCCGCTGCGCATGGATGCGAAGGGTGGCAACCTGCTGGTCGCATGCGACCGCTTTGTCACGGCCGATCGGGAGCATACCTCCCACGTCATCACATTTCTGGCAAACCCGTATGACCTCCTTCCGTACGCTGCCGTTTGCAGGCGTGACAACCTGCCGTCCCTGGACACCAAGGACGAGCAAAAATATCAGCGCACTCTTTTCGCCCACAAGCTCACGGACATACGCCGGCGCCTGCTGAACACTCCTCGGTTTACCTTTCCAAATAGCATTCTGGCTGTCCTGGGAGGTAACTGTCGGTTCGATTCGTCGAGCCAGTTTCTCGAAATCCCGGACCGATACGGGGCGTTGAACATCATCGATGGCCAGCATCGCCTGTTCTCGTACGCGGACGAGGAGGTGCATCAGCTTGTGGGTGGTGACGCACAGATTGTCGTAACGGCCATTATCTTCGACTCGGTGGATGAGTTGTACATCGATCGCTTCAGCGCAAGGACATTCATCGAGATCAACACGAACCAGACCCGCGTGAGCAGCTTGCACCTTTTCGGAATCGGATATGAGATCCTAGGTTACACACATCACAAATACCTCGCTGCCCACGTCCTTCGGAAGGTGAACGCGCGGAGCAATCGGCTTCGGGGGTTACTACGGACGAGCGACTCTCCGCACGGTACGATTCACAGCATGGAGATCATCGGCTCACTGGACGTCATCACGAATTTCACGAAGATGGGAGCCCTGGACTCGGCGAAAGGTCCGTCCGCCTCGCGAAGGCGGGACGGGTTCCGTGAACTGTTTGGTGTTCCCGTGAGCGAGTTGAAAGATCCGACCGTCCTGACGGAGCGAGGGATCGCCTGCATGGAACGGTACTTCAACTTGGTTGCCGGTGTGTTCAAGCATGACTGGCCGAACACCGGCACAACTGACCATGCTTCGTCGTTCGGTCTCACGAAGTTTTTCGCGGCGCTCGTCAGACTACTACGGCAATTCATCGACGAGGGCGCATCCTGGTCAGCCGTTGAGGGGGAACTCGAAGCGATCAGAAGGCATGTGATGGCACTTAGGCGCAAGAGGTCATACAGGTCAGTGTTGTTCGCGATCAGCGACAGCAAGATCCCTGATGCCACCGCGCGGATTTCCGACATGTTCCGCTTCCTTAACGCCAACCGCACCGAAGCCACTTCGATTACCGCCGTTCGTCGGGCAACGCAATGGCCAAAGACATTCGACTGAGCTGAGCTTGCAACCCACATGAAAAGGCCAATCCACAAGGTCGTCGCCGAGGTGCTCCGTGAGCGTGGCCAACCGATGTCCGCCAAGGAAATACACGAGACAATTGAGGAGCGGCATTTGTACAACTTTCGGGCTCGGGATCCGCTGCACGTAGTCGAGAGCCAGCTGCGCCGGCACTGCAGGGAACTCAACTTTCCGTCCGCTCGTGCGATGAAGTACTTCACGGTGACTGCGGACGGTAGATTCGCGCTACTCGACCACCCAGTGCGTGTTCAGCCGAGTCTCTACAAGCTCAGCACGCGCTCGGGCGGGAAGCAGACGACTTCGCTTGTCAGCATCCCCATCGACGATCAAGACGCGGGCCAGGAATCGACGGCGAGCGCTGAGTCACCATCCCACACGGAGATCCAATGGCGGTTACTGGACCTAGGCTCTCAGATTGGCCTGTCGGTCTGGGCACCTGTGAATGACCGCGGCAAGAGCTGGAACGGGAAAAGGCTGGGGGATGTGCCCAACATTTTGCCGAGACTTCCTGTACGATTCGTCCCCGCGGTAGCCAAGACTGTCGAGAATATCGACGTTCTCTGGTTCAGCGAGAAAAAGGCGATCGTCGCCGGCTTCGAGGTTGAGCACACAAGCAGCATTTACTCGGGGCTGCTGCGTATGTCAGACCTGCTCACCATGCAGCCGAATCTCGAGATTAAGATGTACCTCGTTGCTCCGGACAAGCGCCTTGCAAAATTTGCCCGAGAGGTTGCACGACCTACATTCTCTTCCCTGTCTAAGCCGCTTTTTTCGATCTGCCGATTCCTTCCGTATGGAGCATTTCTCGAACGGCTAGAGCAGGTGAGACACGTCCTTCACCATCTCAGACCGCAGTTTCTCGATGATATCGCTGAGGTGTGCAATCCGAGCGACGATTTAGGGGAGGATTAGATCTTGGAAAGACCGACTTCGTGCGTCACCTCGGCTATAACGGGTTTCCAGCCGCGGCTCATCAATGGCAGCCCCTCCGCCAGGCGTCCAGTAGCGCTCACGGTTTGGTCCGTTTCGGCTTGGGTCCTGGAACACCTTTCTTGACTTGAGGCGCTGCCGTACCCACGAGATTTGCAATGGCCGCGATGAGCAGGTCGTTGAGCGATTTGCCTGTTTGCTCTCGCTTTCGCCAAAGCGCATCGTAAAGATCCGTTGGAATGCGGATTGTCACGCGTCTGAGGTTGTCCGTCGGCTTCACGCCGCCGCTCGTCTTCGCCATCCCCAAGGACCTCTTCGGCTCGGCCTATGCCCCTTCCGTTTTAGATCGGCAGGGCCAGAAATACAACGCATTTGGGTACGCACCCCTTGACGATGCTATTAATGCTGCTATTATTACGACGCGGTTCGATCCGCGATCGATTCCGGTCCTGTCGGGACGACCCTGGAGCTCCGTATCATGCCCGGCCCCCGCAAGGTCCGCGTTTTCAGAAACCCGAAAAAGTCTCCAAATTGGTACATCGAATGGCGGGATGCGGCAGGGAGGAGACACTGCGAATCTTGTGGGCCCGGTAAGGGCGACGCTCAGGACCGTGCACGGCAGGTCAGAGCCGATCTCCAACGCGAAAGACTGTCCGTTTGCGGCCGCCCCCCAGTCGAACGACTTGAGTCAGCGACAGGGAACACACGAGTTTCAGGCACCGAAGATCCATCGGCACGTCCTTCGTCCGTAATTCGTGTGCACGCCCTGCTAAAGTGTGCAGAATTCGAGCTTCCTGTCGATCTTCTCGTCGAGGTAAACCCTGAGTTGCTCGAATCGCTCAGCCACTATATCCCGCCAGGAGCCACGCCATCCTTAGAGACCTGATCCACCGCGCTCAGCCGACAAGGCCCGCAAGCGCGTTGATGATCGGTTCGGCAGGAATTTCGGCTACCCCAGGTCCCCACGAGATTCGGATCGCCGATGCAATCGCGTCGTCTGACACTCCCATAGCCTTGAGCACGTGGCTGCGAGTAGCTAGCCGACGTGCACGCGGAGCCGTTCGATACGGCGATGTCTGACCTTAGCGCCAACATGAGCGCCTCGCTGTCGACACCCTGAAAGCTCACGTTGACGACATGCGACTGAGTGCGGCTCGGCTCCCCGTTAATTCGAAGTTCCACGCTGCTCAATCCGCCTAGAAAGCGTTTTTTCACGACCGACGCCGCGTCGCGCCGCTCTCGGAACTCCCGAACCGCAAGCTCAGCTGCCTTTCCCAAGCCGACAGCCAGCGGGACTGGCAGGGTACCAGCCCGCAGCCCTGTCTCCTGACCGCCGCCAACCGTCAAAGGCGTGAGTGCCCGTCGCTGACCGCCTCGCCGACGTACGAATAATGCCCCGATCCCTTTCGGCCCGTAAATCTTGTGCCCACTAACCGAGAGGAAGTCGCAGCGCAGCCGACGCAGTTCCTCCAGTTCTTTGCCGTACGTCTGCGCCGCGTCAACGTGGAAAAGTGTCGTCGAGTTGGCGAGAAGCTCGCCGATTTCCACGACGGGCTGAAGAACGCCCGTCTCGTTGTTGGCGTGCATCACGGACACGACGAGCGTTTCAGCCCTGAGCCGCTCCTGGACCGCGTTGGGTTCGACATAGCCGCCACCCGTCACCGGCACTAGATCGACCTCAAAGCCCAGCTCGCTGAGTCGCCCGAGCGGTTCCAGGACCGCCTTGTGCTCGATCGCGGTCGCGAGAATGTGCTTTCGACCCGTCTCCAGTCCGTACCGCGCCAGGCCAAGGAGGGCGATGTTGTTGCTCTCGGTTGCTCCGCTTGTGAAAACGATTTCTTCCGGTTTGGCGCCCAGGAGTTTGGCAACTTGGCCGCGAGCTTTTTCGGCCGCGTCCCTGGCGCTGTCCAAAAACGTGGGTGCGGCTGCCGGCGTTCCCCACTTCCTCAAGGAAGTAGGGAGTCATCGCCTCGAAGACCCGCGGGTCGAGGGGCGTAGTTGCGTTGTAGTCGAGGTAAAGCGGCCGTTTCATGGAAGTTTCCAGTCGAGTCAGGTCGCGGTCGGCGGCGGGTCGGGCGCAAGCTCATGGTTGACCGCCAGCTCAAGCTTTCGGAGGCGCACTCCTTGATTTCGCTCGGAGGGACCGCAACCGCGGATCGCCGCTCGGGAAGCAGACCTTAACCTCATAGTCGCCGACCCACCCCCAGACTTCCACCATGCCGTCCTCTTTAAACTCTCGATATCCGCCAACTTCCATTTCCACCAGGATGGCGCCCGAGGTCTTCACGATTGGGGTTGCCACGCGGATTCTCCTCTCCCGTTTTCGTGGTTTAGCGCGGAATCCGCCGCCTATCCTAACCGGTCGCCGCTGCGAGTTGAATACGCCTCCCGCGCCTGCGACGTCGAACGACAAGCGATCGCCCGCCCACGGCTGCGCGGCGAGATCGCAATTCATGGGCTTGGGCGCCACCGCGAATCGGCGGTCGGGAGAGCCCTGATAATCGTTACCTTCGGTTTGTCCGGTACTTCGCAGACTCCTTCACCGACGATTCGCGTTTGACCCGCGTCGAAGCAAGGGCAACGTTTCGGAAGTGAAAAAAATGACTTCCATTTCCGGCAGATTACTTCCAGCAAGCCCAGCGGCGAATATCCATGGCGAAATTCGAATACGTGTTTCCTGCGATTCGGGGAATCCAGGCGGGGTGCTCTTATTACGTTTCGATGTGTCCTCTGCGGCTTATTCCTCGGATATTCCTGTTTGACGAGGACGAGCTCAAGCCCGAGTTACGCGCGCAGCGAATCCTCAACAAGACCCGCATTCCAGAAATTGCCAGGTACATCGTCCAGCACTCTCAAAACTACACGTTCTCGGCGCTGACTGCATCGGTCGACGGCGACGTGACCTTCGAGCCTCTAGGACCCGGAGGTCCCGAGCGCAGCGTCGGACAGCTCAGGATTCCCATGTCCGCGCGGTTTGTCATTAACGATGGCCAGCACAGACGCGCGGGCATCGAGGTCGCGCTCCGGGAAAATCCGGAGCTCGGCGACGAAACGATCGCGGTCGTCTTCTTCGTTGACCTCGGGCTCAAGCGCTGTCAGCAGATGTTCGCCGACCTCAACCGCTATGCAATCCGGCCAACCACCTCGCTCAGTATCGTTTACGATCACCGCGACGAGTACGCGCAGATCGCCAAGGCACTCATCCACCGCGTGGCCGTATTCACGGATTTGACCGAAACCGAAAGAAGCACGATTTCAAACCGGTCCATCAAACTCTTCACCATCAGCGGCATTTACCAAGCGACACGGATACTTTTGGCCGCGCAGGGAGACGAGACGATTGACGCCAAGACGGCACTTGCCGCAGACTTCTGGACAGAGGTGTCGAAATACTTCTCGGATTGGCAGCTTGCAAAGGCGCGCAAGGTCGCCACTGCGGACTTGCGTCGAGATTACATTCACTCCCACACTCTTGCGCTCTCGGCGATCGCTCGTGCCGGGAGCGCTCTCATCGCCGCCTACCCAAGAGATTGGAAACGACGGCTGAGAAAGCTAGAATCGTTAGATTGGTCACGGACCAACTCGGGGTTGTGGGAGGGCCGGGCCATGACCGCCGGGCGGCTCTCCAAGCGTCTCATCAACGTGGGGCTCACGGCCAACGCTGTCAAGAAGCACCTCGGACTTGAGCTCACGCCCGAAGAAGAGGAATTGGAAGATCAATTTCAGAGGAGCCGTAATGCCCAAGCCGTCTGAAAAGACCAAAGGTCCAGCTTCCGCATTTCGCCCCCTTGGGCTCGCCAAGACCGTTGACGCCGTCTGCGACGAGATCCGCGAGCTTTACCTCGCCGATTCGATCGCCATGGGTCGTCGGCTACAGCGGCGGCAAGGATTCGAGCGCGACGCTCCAGCTCGTCTGGCTGGCGATTCGCAAGCTTCCGGCCGCCGAACGGACCAAACCGATCCACGTCATCTCGACGGATACGCTGGTCGAGCAGCCGCGTCGTCGCCAGGTGGGTCGATACGTCGCTCGACCGGATGCGCACCGCGGCCCGCGAGCAGGAGATGCCGATCCAGCCGCACAAGCTCACGCCCGAGGTCGCCGACTCGTTCTGGGTCAACCTGATCGGCCGGGGATACCCGGCCCCGAGCCAGAAGTTTCGCTGGTGTACCGAGCGGCTCAAGATCAAGCCGTCCAACAAGTTCATCCGCGACGTCGTGCAGAAATACGGCGAGGCCATCCTCGTCCTCGGCACGCGCAAGGCCGAGAGCCAGCGGCGGGCCGCCAACGATGGAGAAACACGCGGCCCGCCGCGTCCGCGAGCGGCTCGTCCCCAACGCCAGCCTGCCCAACTCGCTCGTCTACACGCCCATCGAAGACTGGAACAACGACGACGTCTGGCTCTACCTGATGCAGGTGAAGAACCCCTGGGGCCACGACAACAAGTCGCTGCTGGGCATGTACCAGGGGGCGACCGAGGGGGGCGAGTGCCCGCTGGTCGTCGATAGCTCGACGCCGAGCTGCGGCACCAGCCGGTTCGGCTGCTGGGTCTGCACGGTCGTCGACAAGGACCGGTCGATGGAGGCCATGATCAAGAACGACGAGGAGAAGGTCTGGATGACGCCGCTGCTGGAGCTGCGCAACGAGCTCGACCGAGCCCGACCGCGACAAGCGCGACTTCCGCCGGATGAACGGCCACGTGCAGCTCTTCCACGACCGGACCATTCCCGGACCGTACAAGAAAGAGGCACGCGAACACTGGCTCCGGCGGGTGCTCGAGGCCCAGCAGAGCGCCCGCGAGAACGGGCCCGAGCGAGTTCCGCGAGATCCAGCTCATCAGCCTGGACGAGCTGGACGAGATCCGCCGCATCTGGCTGCACGAGAAGCACGAGTTCGACGACAGCCTGCCGCGGATCTACGAGGAGGTGACCGGCGAGCCGTTCCCCAAGCCGCGCGACGACGGCAACGCCGCTCCGGGCCGACGACTGGGACCTGCTCCGCGAGATCTGCGACGGCGACGAGGTGCTCTTCGACGTTCAGGTCGCACTGCTCGGCGTCGAGCAGAAGTTCCGGGGGATGACCCGCCGGGTCGGCGTCACCGAGGCCCTCGAGAAATGCCTGAAGGCGGCGATCTTCGAGGACGAGGAGGACGCGGTCGAAGTTCTCACCGAGCGGACCGAGAGGCTGCTGACGCTCAAGAGTCAGGATGAGGAGTACCCGAGCGGGCAACTGCCTCTTTTCCCCAACGAACCAACCGAGGAAGTGCGACTCAGGCCGGGCCGACGCAAATGATTCTGGAGTCGATCACGCTGCGGAGTTTTTGCCTGTTCCGGGGCGAGCAGAGCTTCGACCTGGCGCCTTTGCCCGCGCCCCGAAATGCCGGAGCCCGGCCGATCGTTCTTTTCGGCGGCAACAACGGCACCGGCAAGACGACGCTCCTGGACGCCGTTCAGCTCGCGCTCGAGGGTCCAGTGATTGCCGGCTTCCGCCGTCTTTTTTTTGCAGCGACATCGGCTGAGGCTGACTCGCGCTTCGCCAACTCGCTGTTGAGCCAGGCGATAGCGCCTCGAAGGCCGTCCCGACCCATTTTGTTGTCGTCGCACGTGACTTCGAGATAAGCGGAGATTCGTTGTCCGACTTCGCGACGTCCCGCCAGTTGTTCGACGAAAGACCCGCCGTCGTTGCTCGTTTCCACTGCCGACGAACCACCATTGGCGTATTTCTTGAACACAATTCTCATGGCGATTTCCCCTTATTATCGGGCTACTGGAGCCGGCCTGAAAATCGAGACGCTCTGCTGGTAACTACAAATCCATATTTCCTCTTCTGTCTTCGCAATCTCGGAAATGTCCGCTCCCAGGTCCGAGATCTTGGCTCGTAGCATCGGCCGGGGCGTTTCCAACGGGCGAAGGAAGTTGATCCGAATGACGAGCGAGCGCTCCTCCCACACTTGATCGTTCTTGCCTCGAAATACCCCGTCGACTTCATAAATCGAGAACCCTTCCAGAGCAAGCTCCCCTCCTACCCTTGTTTGAATCTTTTGCCTCAAGTAAGCGTAGATCTCAGACAGGTGTTTCAGCCGCTTCGGCATGTAGATTTCTACGCAGTCAAGCTTCCTCTCTCGCACCGGCTTCGGTTCGCGCAAGGCTGAGGACCTCGTTACGGCCGCGTGAAATCCCGCAAGGTGACTTCCGCACAATGTGGAGCCAGTTCATTTTTATCATGCCGTTCGCAAGTTATCAATTTCAAACAGGTTAAATTCAGGCAATCCCCTCGTCTCCGAAGAGCCAAAGACGCCGAATTATCGTTAAAGTCCACATATCCGGGTCCCGGGGAATCCATTCCTTCACATCACGCGGTTGACCCGGTTTGGAAGTCGATTTAGGGTTATTGGAAGTCAATGGATTAACTTCCGACTCGAGGGTGGCCAGAATCTATGCCGGCACTCCAGCAGGTGCTCCCCGCGATTCCGGGGATCCAAGCAGGCGAGGAAGTGCGACTCAGGCCGGGCCGACGCAAATGATTCTGGAGCAGATCACGCTTCGGAGTTTTTGCCTGTTCCGCGGCGAGCAGAGCTTCGACCTGGCGCCCTTGCCGCGCCCCGAAATGCCGGAATACGACCCATCATTCTCTTCGGCGGCAACAACGGCACCGGCAAGACCACTCTTTTGGATGCGGTTCAGCTCGCGCTTTACGGCCCGCGGGCGAGGTGTTCCAAGCGGGCCGGCTTGGCCTATGAGGAGTTTCTCCGCCGGTCGATTCACCACGGGGTCAAGGAGTCGGAAGGGGCCGGTGTATCGCTTTCGTTTCGATTCGCATCTCAGGGCGAAGAGCACCTCTATGAGATAACCCGGTCGTGGTCGGCGCACGGAGGCAAGCTCCGCGAGGACCTGCGCGTGCTGCGCGACGGACTTCACGACCGCTGGCACTCTGAGCACTGGAACCAGCTTGTCGAGGATTTCTTTCCGCTCGAAGTCTCGCAGCTCTTCTTTTTCGACGCCGAGAAGATCCGCTCCCTGGCCGAGGATGAGACCAGCAGCCAGGTGCTCGGAACGGCCGTCAAGGCGCTGCTCGGCCTCAACGTGGTCGAGCGGCTCATCTCGGATGCTGGCGTGCTCGAGGCGAGCCTGACCACGAAACCCGATGTGTCTGCCAAGCCGCAAGACAATCGCGTCGAGATCGAGCGCGAGATCGAGCGGCTGAGGGCGGACATTGATGTGCGGAAGACTGATCGGAGCGAGCTCGAAAATGCTCTTCGGCGCGCGCGACAAGAAGTTGAGCGCTTCGAGGCGGACTTTGCCGCGGCGGGCGGGCGGCACTGGGAAGCGCGCAACGAGCGAAGGCAGAGGAAGGGCGAGCTTGACAAGGAAATCGCGGCTTGCGATTCCCAGTTGGTCACGCTCGCGGGAAGCGAGATGCCGCTGGCTCTCGTAACCGATTTGCTGGCGAGAGTTGCGGACCAGGACAGGCGCGAACAGGAGCGCGCCGAGGCCGAGGTGATCGAGCGCCTTCTGAGCCAGCGCGATGACGAGCTTCTGGCTCTGCTCGCCGCCTCAAAGGCTCCGTCTTCGCTGGTCAAGAAGGTCGAGGCGCACCTCGCTGGCGATCGGCGATTGCGCGCCTCATCCGCCGGCGAGATCGTTCCTCGGCACTCGCTCACGGCGGCGGCACGGTCGCTGCTCCGCGATCTTCGCGGGTTCAGGCTGGCCGAGATCGTGCGAATTATGGAAATGGTTCGCATCGAGCGCCGGCGGCTCGAGAACGAGTTGGAAGACGTGAAGAAAATGCTGGGGATTACTCCCGAGGAGGACGCAATCGGTCAGTTTTTCACGAAGTTGCGCCGCAACTGAGCGGCTCACGACGCTCAGCGGCGAGGCAACGCGGCAGGATCGCGCTCTCGATGAGAAGAAGCGCGAGTGGGAAGCACAAAAGGCCAAGCTGCACGCGATCAAGGAGCGAGCGGCGAAGGACGAATTCTCGCGGGACGATCGCGGCCGCATGGCACGCGTCGCGGCCAGAACCAAAGAGGTGATGCGCGAGTTCTTGATCAGGGCGACCGAGCGCAAGATCGATCGCCTTTCGGACCTGATCACCGAGTCATTCCGGTTTCTGTGCCGCAAGCAAACGATGGTCGAGCGCATTCACATCGACCCGGCGACCTTCGCGGTGACGCTCTTTGGCGAGGCTGGGCACGCACTTTCCCGCGAGCGTCTCTCGGAGGGTGAGAAGCAGATCTTCGCCATTTCGGTTCTGTGGGGATTGGCCCGCGCGTCGGCCCATCCGCTGCCGGCGATCATCGACACGCCCATGGCCCGGCTCGATGCCGCCCATCGCCGGCACCTGGTTGAGCGGTATTTTCCCCACGCAAGCCATCAGGTCGTGATCCTCTCGACCGACACCGAGGTCGACCGCCATTACTACCAGGCACTCCAGCCGCACATCGCCCGGGCCTATCATCTCTGCTACGATGAGCAAACGCGGGCGACCCACGGAGAGGAAGGCTATTTCTGGGATGAGACGGCCGCGGGCGTCGACACGGGGAGCCAGGAGTGAGCATCAAGCAAGTCAGGCTTTCGACGCAGGCGAAGGAGCAACTGATCCGCCTCAAGACGCGGACCGGCATCGCCCACTGGAATGTGCTTTGCCGCTGGGCGTTTTGCCTTTCGCTCCGGCAGCCGACGCCGCCGGCCGCGCTCGATATACCCGCCGACAGCAACGTGGAGATGAGCTGGCACGTGTTTGGCGGCGATGCACACGAAATCTATCTGGCCCTGCTCAAAGAGCGATGCATCGCCGACGGCATGGGCATTGCAGACGAGGTGCTCGCGCGGCAGTTTCGCTCGCACTTGCATCGGGGGATCAGCTACCTGGCGACACCCCATACGATCCGCTCGATCAGCGATCTGGTAAAATTGGCCACCGACGAGGACGCGGCCAATCCGACCACCGCCGAGCTGGACGTACCCGAGGACGGAAATGGAGCCTAGCCAGACACCGGACGCGAGGTTCGTCGTTCAGAAGCATCGCGCGCGGACCTTGCATTATGATTTCCGGCTCGAACGAGAAGGCGTCTTCAAGAGCTGGGCCGTGCCCAAGGGAATCCCGGAAGCCGTCGGCCCGCGCCACCTGGCCATCCAGGTGCCCGACCATCCGCTCGCGTATGGATCGTTTGAGGGAACTATTCCGGAAGGCGAGTACGGGGCGGGCACCGTCGAGATCTGGGATGAGGGCACCTACAAACTGCTCGAGTGGAGCGACCGGTCAATCGGGTTCGTCCTGCACGGCCACCGGTTACAAGGCACCTATTCCCTTCTTCGCTTTCAACGAAAAGGACCTCGCGATTGGCTCTTGTTCCGGCGCGACCATGAGTAGCGCAGCCTCATCAGTGCTGGCCGAGAATTATTGTCGCCTTTCGTTCCGCGAAAGGGAGTTCCTTCGCGGACCGAAAGACGACTCTTACGGGAAGTTAGGACGTCTTATATGGGCCCTGATCACTGCCCCTTTTGCACGATGCCGTCCGACCGAGTGGTAGACGCCAACGAGCACGCCTTCGTCGTGCTCGACGCCTATCCTGTCTCGCCAGGGCACAGCTTGATTGTCTCAAGACGACATGTCGCCGATGTCTTCGAGCTTACCGAGCCCGAGATCGGCGATATGTTGAGGCTGATTCAGTCCACGCGCGAGCGGATCGACCAAACTCGCCGCGCCGACGGATACAACGTCGGCGTCAACGTCGGCAGGGACGCAGGCCAGACCGTGATGCACGTCCATTTCCACGTCATTCCCCGCTACCGAGGCGACACCGGAGACCCGAGGGGAGGCGTGCGGGCGGTGATCCCTGGCCGCGCTCGATATCCTCAACCGAAATGAAGCATAAGCAGACAGGGGTGTGCGTGATCGTGACCGACCGACGAGCGCTGAGCACGTGCCGCTTCAGTTTGTGGTCGCCGTTTCGGATTCGGCGAAGACAATTCCGTCATCCAGCCGAAGCAGCCCGACAGGTTACGCGTCCAGCGGTGCTTGTTTGAACGGCCGGCCGAGGCGATGATGGAGAGGAGGCTTGGCCACGAGTCCTACGCCAACGCCGATCCGAAAATGGAGGCTCTGATGGAAAGCGTCATCGCGCAGCACATTGCGAAGACCCCCGGGGTGTGCGGCGGCCGCGCGTGCATCGCCGGCCATCGCATCCGTGTGATGGATATCGTCGTTCTTCACGAGATGCGCGGCTACTGCGCGGCCGAGATTGCCACCACGTACCCGGGGATCACCATGGCCGACGTGCACGCCGCGCTGGCCTATTATTTCGATAACGTGGAGGAGATCCAGAACGAATTCCGCCGCGACGAAGAGGCCGCCAAGGAACTGCTAATCCGACATCCCTCGAAAGTGCGCGAGAAGCTCGGTGGCTGAACCGATGCGCTTTTTCTTCGATCAGCATATATCGCCCGGGGTCGCCATTGGCTTGCGTTCTCATCATGTGGATGTACTGACCGCGCAGGGGGCAGGACGGTGCGGGTTGCCCGATCCCGACCAGTTGGCATTCGCAACGGCGGAAGGACGTGTCATGGTGACTTTCGACCAAGATTACGTGGCCCTCGACGCCGGCGGCGCACAGCACGCCGGCATTGCCTGGTGTTCGGCCACAAAATACTCCATCGGACAGTTGATCAGCGCTCTGCTGCTGGTGCACTTGGTCATGAGCACTGACGAAATGCGCAACCACGTGGAGTACCTGTAAGCGCCGGTGAGCGACCGATGTCAGGCATCGTTTTTGGTTGAGTGTTGCCTCGCAGGTCGATGACCTCGCCGGAGTAGTGGCAGGAGGAGCACCGGGACGACGTGAGATCGCGGCCTGGGTCAAAGCGCGCCCTCCATGACGGCGGCCGGGAGTGTGGCCCTGGCCGGCAAGATGTGGCTCAATGAGGACGACACTCGAGCGAACCTTGGGACGGGCGATGAGATCCGGGCGCAGCTTGGCCGCGTGGGTGCTGCTTATGGGTCGTACCTGCTCGATTCAGTGCGTCTCCGCGACCAGAAGAGAGACTAAAGCTCAGCGCCCCCGCCTGCCTCGAATGCTGTCCGGGAATAGCCGGTTCTGATCGAGCGAGCCATCCTCGAGGAACGGAATGGGTCGGTAATCGCTCGCGCGCGACAGATGCGGATGGGCGGCGACCTCGTCCTCGAGCGCCGGCGAGACCCAGAGATCATTCAATTCGAGCGTGTTGGGTATCACGACCACGCGTGCCTGGGATGGGTCGATGCGCCAGCAGGTCTCGATCGCGACCGAGATCACGTCGCGATCGGTGGGAAGGGTGATCGGGATCCGCGCCCGCTCGAGGCAGCACGAGGTCAGGACATTGATCCGGAACGACTCCGGATCCATTTTGGCGACCAGTCGCTCGGTGGTGAGATCCGCGAAGCCGACACCGACGATGTTGCCGTGGCTCTCGTCCGAAACATCGAGCACCACCAGCCTGGTCACGACCGGCCGATCGAAGTCGGGCTGGGTCTCGATCATCAACCGGCCGATGACGTTGGGGTCCATGCCGGCACCCGAGTAGTTCTTGCCGAGCTCGCCGACCACCAGGACGTCGATCTGGTCAAACGGAAGCCGGGCCATCAAGCTCCGGGCACGCTCGAGCATGGCGGGCTCGATCTCGAAGATCGACTCCGGCTCGATCGCGACGATCTCGGCCGGCCGATCCCCGGCATTCTCGACGATCCCCAGCCCGAGTGCAAAAGGCGTGCTCCGCACCAGGAAGCGGCCCACCGCGGGCAGGACCTCCCGCAATCCCCGGATGCCGAGCTTGTGAACCTGGCTGGCTCCCTCTCGCTTGCCCAGGCCGATGACGAGCATCTTGAGCACGCCGGATTCGTGGGCCGACCGGAAGTCGGTGTGAGGCTTCACCCGGTTGACCAGCACAATACCGCTGGCTTCGTACGCATTCTTGTCAAAATAAATGGGCAGCCCGACCGGGTTGGTGCCCAGCGCCAGCGCATCCATGTTGGTCTTGACGGGCACGCCCATGGCCTCGGCCGTGACCCCGTAACTGGCGAGAAGGGCTCGCTGGCCCTCGGAAGTCGCGCCACCATGGCTTCCCATCGCGGCCACGATGAACGGCTTGTAATCCATCGCGAGCAGCGTGCTCACGATGGTTTTCGCCACCACGTCGATTCCATGGACTCCCCGGCTGCCGATCCCCACCGCGATCGTGCCGCCGGGCGCGACCCGTTCGCGCAGGCGGCTGGCGAGAATCAAACGCCGCACGGTCGCCGGCACATCGGCAACCTGCGGCTGGGGAATCGACTGGCGAACGCGGGCCAGAGGAGGCACGTTCATCTCGGGTTTTACCATCCATACAGAGTGCTTGGTCCCAGCGCGGCGCATAAACACCGACCGGCGGCGGCGAGACGGACCGGTAGGCGCCCCACGATCCATCGCCGACAGCGAACGTTCGGTACTGCATTGCCGAAGGATAGTAGTAAGACGCGCCGTACACGTAGCCAGGCGCGACATAACCCGGCCGCCACAAGCCGACTCCGTACCGGCCCGGCATGATCCCGTACGGTGGGTAATTCGACCCGTAAGACGGGCCGGGATACGCCGAGAAGACCGAGTACGTTTGAGGCATGCCGTAGCTTGCGAAGCCGTAGCTCATGCCATAGAGGCCGGGTGCTCCGAGGTAGTCGCTGACGCGATACGAGGGGGAATAACCGCCGCCGGCCCAAACTTGAGCCTGGGCCGCCGGTGTTCCCAGCCAACCAACCAGAACGGCCGCGAGAGCCGCGGCAAGCAGGAACCTGGAAGCTGTGTGTCGCATGACGGTCTTCTTTCTTTGATGCATTGAACCAGCCGAAGTTCTCAAGTCGTCGATCACGTCTATAGTTTAACCGACGTTTGCATCTGGGGCTAAGTCAATCGTGCATTCAGAACATCTCGTAAACATGCTGGCCCCCGTGCGCAGGGTTGCCGGTCAACTTCCGCTGGACTGGGTCGACAAACAGGTCGAGGTGCTCCAGAGGTATTTGCCCGATCAGAACCGGCACACCATCGGGTACCTCGAGTACGTCGATTGTGCAATCTCGACCCTGGACGGTCAGCCGCACGGCGTCGTACATCGGTATCTTGGCAATAACGCCGTTGCTCGTCAGTACGGCCTTCGAAGAGAACTGCGACAAGCCGAGTTGTCGAATCAAGCTGGTCGGCAACGACAGCAATGTTGCACCCGTGTCGACGAGCGCATCCGAAACCGTGACACGCCGTACCTGATCGGGATCTAGCAGGCCGTGTTTGACCGCGTAAAGGTCCTGCAAGCTCTCGATCGTCGCCTCGGTTACAACCCGCCCCATCGTCTGCGTCTCCACGGCTTCGTCCCCTCATTACAGGGCCTGGTTCATTGCTGCGTAACAGCTTCGGGTGGCTGGGGTCGGCACCCGGAGGGCGATGCCCCGAGATCCCGCTCTTGGGGGCTCGCCGGCTGTCGCCGGGTCGATCCCAGCTACCCATCTTTTGTCACCCGCCGCGCGACCATATTGATCTTGATCTAAGCCCATGATCGATGGCGACTCGCCTCCCCATTGTAGCAGAGCGCCGGTCCGGAATGGCCCCGTGATATTTTTCAATGGCTCGCCAAACGGCTAGACCCGGGTCGGGAGACGGAGCTCCCTCCTACAGGTTGTGTAGGAGCCGGCTCAGTCCGGCGAACGTTCTAGCCGTTTGGCGGGCCATTGATATTTTTGGCGATCCAAAAAAAATCTTTGAATCAATCAAGTTTCGTATTGAAGTGTTACGAAAAAAGGACTATAAGGGATTTACGTCGGAATCTGGTCTGAGCGCGGATCCGCTCGACGCGACCATGAAACGATGGTCTTCATCTCGCTCTGCGTGACGATCTTCTCCAACGGCTCCGAACTATCAAAGGATGAACTCGACGATGAGAATGACGGGCGGCTCGAAGGCGCGGTGCCAGCGATCGTGAGGGTAATGATGGTCCTGGGCGAGGGAATTTCGACGGGTCGGCGTTCGTTGGAGGAAGTGCACGGGTCGGTGCCGGTTCCCGATGCCAGCGGAGCGGGTCAGAGGCTGCGGCGTCTGTTCGCGTTCCTGGGACCGGCGTATCTCGTGAGCGTCGGCTACATGGACCCGGGGAACTGGGCGACGGATCTGGCCGGTGGCGCTCAGTTCGGCTATGCGCTCATCTGGGTCCTGTTGATGTCCAACGTGATGGCCATCCTGCTGCAAACGCTGGCGGCTCGGCTCGGCGTCGTTACGGGGCACGACCTGGCGCAGGCCTGTCGGGTCGAGTATTCGCGTGCCGTGAACGGAACGCTCTGGGTCCTGGCGGAAGTCGCCATTGCGGCGACCGATCTCGCCGAGATCCTGGGGACGATCATCGCGCTCAAGCTGCTTTTTGGCATGCCGCTCCTCTGGGGCTGCCTGATCACCGCGTTCGACACCTTCGTGCTGCTCTATTTGCAGCGCTGGGGGATGCGGCAGGTGGAAGCCGTCATCCTGGCCCTGGTGGCAACTATCGGCGCTTGCTTTCTGATCCAGATTTTTCTGGCCAGGCCGGACGCGGCGGGAGTCATTGCCGGGCTGAGGCCGAGCTTGCCGGCGGGATCCCTTTACGTGGCGATCGGGATCCTCGGTGCGACGGTGATGCCGCACAATCTGTACTTGCACTCGGCGCTGGTGCAGACGCGCCGGATTGGCGGTGATGCGCGGAGCAAGGGATCCGCTTGCCGTTATTACCTGCTGGACTCGGCGATTGCGCTCAATGCGGCGTTCTTCGTCAACGCCGCCATTCTGGTTCTGAGTGCGGCGGTATTCCACCGCGCCGGCAGGGAAGTGGCCAGCATCGAGGAAGCCTACAAGCTGCTCCCGGCCTTCCTGGGAGCGGGCGCGCCGATCTTGTTCGCGATCGCCTTGTTGTGTGCGGGCCAGAGTTCGACGCTCACCGGCACTCTGGCCGGGCAGATTGTCATGGAGGGCCATCTCCATCTGCGGCTGGCTCCGTGGCTGCGGCGGCTCGTCACGCGCTTGATCGCCTTGATTCCGGCGGTCGCGGTCATCACGGTGGCCGGCGAGCGATCGACGCAGCAGCTCCTCATACTCAGCCAGGTGGTTCTCAGCCTTCAGCTCTCGTTCGCGGTCATCCCGCTGATCCACTTCACCTCGAACCGCCTCAACATGGGACGATTTGCGACTCCCTGGTGGGGGCAGATCCTGGCGTGGACGACGGCCTGTATCATCGTCGCACTCAACGGCAAGCTCGTCATGGACCAGGTGAGCGAGTGGGTGGGCTGGGCGGGCGAGTCTGGCCTGCGGCTCGGACCGATTCCGCTGACCTGGATCGTGGCGGGATCATCTTACGGCATCACACTCGGGGCGGCCGGGCTTCTGTTCTGGGTGACGATCAAGCCCTGGGTACGGAGCTCGCCTCCGTGGCTCCCCAAGCCGAGCGTGAAGCTCGACTGGGTGAAGGCGCTTCGGCCCCGCCCCCTGGCACGGATCGGCGTGGCGCTCGAGCACGATCGGGCCGACGCCGAGATTCTCAATCGGGCGTTGAGCCTGGCCCAATCGCAAATCGTGCCCAGCGAGCTGGTCTTGCTGCACGTCGTGGATACGGCGATGACCCGCGTTCTGGGCGCCGAAACGGCCGATCGCGAGTCCGAAGCCGATGAGCGCTATCTCGCGGACCTGGTCAGCGCGTTGCGCGATCGGGGATACCGTGCGCGCTCGGTCCTGCTCCATGGTCCCGATCCGGCCGGCGAGCTGGTTGGCCATCTTCGACGCGACCCGGTCGACCTGCTGGTCGCCGGCTCGCACGGTCATGGAATCGTCCGTGACCTGCTCTTGGGTCAGACCGTCGATCGAGTACGCCACAGTCTGGACGTTCCCATGCTGATTGCCAGGCCCGACCGTAATGTGCCGCTCCCCGGCGTCGAACGCCAGTCAGAGACTCAGCCCCCTGCCGATCACAAACGCCCCGCCAAGGCCGACTACGCCTCCGCCACTGTACATTCGGCTGAAGACGCCGGCCCAGATTTCCCCGAACCGCCTCTGCGCGGGCGGGAGGGGCCGGAGTGACTCGTCGCATTGGGGTAGCATTGCACATTTCGTTGAAGTTGGATGGACACGAAACGGCTGTGTAACGGCAATTGGTACTCACTCAGCTAACAACACGACGCGGAAGTTATGCCGATAGCGGCATAAGTTTCATAATGCCGCCTTCCGGATTATGCCGACTGGGGTTCGCAGGGTGATGCGACATCCGGCGAATCGCGCGGGTCCTTCACGGCCTTGAGATACGGTGCCATTCACGGGATTGTGAGTGATGCAAAGAGCGTCGCGGAACGCTATCATTGGGAGGATGGACTGTGCTGGAACTTTGACCATCAATCGGTCACTCCAAGGACGCTCGTGCAGTTGTCCAATGTGTAAAGGGTGAATATCCCCCTCGCATCAACGGCATCCGAGACGAGGGTTAAGGACTTACGTCAAACTCCCAATGTAAAGCGTGGACTAGAGTCGAGAGTTAGCGCCCGTGCTCGGTCCCGAGAGGGAGACGGAACGAGATGAGCCACTTTTCTGGGACAAAGCCCGCGATTCCCCACGACCGGACACACGATTTGGGCTGAGTACTTTCTCTTTACACTTTTCCACGATGGGCGCAATCGAAGCTTAACCCGACTTTCTGTTCCGGTGATTGTCGGACCCCAACTTGAGAAGGACGTCTCATGCAAGGCGGTCGTTTCACGGTGTCCCCGTTGTTCTTCTGGGAGTGGTGGCCCTTCTCCGACCGGAGAATCCGCTACGCCGTCGCGGTGGTGTTGCTGCTATGGGCAGGCGGCTTGGCGGTAGGGATCAGGCTGGACGTGTTCGGCCCGGACCGCAACCGGGGGGTGATCGCGCGGCAGGCGGACGAGCCGCAGCGCCGGGACTACCGCGCCCCGATGGTCATCGGGGCGCTCGGTTTCGTCATCTTGACCTTCGCCTGGCGGTCGAAGGCCGAGGCGCTGGGCTATCAGGACTAGAGTCTCGCGGCTGTCCGCATGGCCGAGTGGAAAGCCCCGACTATAAACGAGGCTTTACAGGCGGGTGCGTTCTTTTAGGCAGAAGGCGGACCTCTGAACCGACGGTCACCACCAACCGTTGGATTTTGTCTGGTTGCTATCGCAAGACCTTCACAGCCTGACGCGGCATAATCAGAGACCCTCCAGGAAGGCCAACAGCTCGTCGTCAGGCCGGAACCGGCCCGGCGGCATATCCAACGGCGTCACCTTGGCGAGTGCCTCTTCCTTCTGCCGAAGATCGGCATGGAGATAGATCTGGGTCGTCTCCACGGACTCGTGACCCAGCCACAGCGCGATGACCGAGCGATCGATGCCGTGTCGAAGCAGTTGCATGGCCGCGGTATGGCGGAGCACATGCGGCGTCACGCGCTTTCGCTTCAGCGATGGGCAGCGCTCTTCGGCGTTTCGCTGGTGGCGGGCGACCAGTCGCTCGACGGCATCCCGGCTTAGCGGCCCGCCGCGAATGCTCGGGAATGCCGGCGTCGGCGCCTCAGCGGGACACTCTCGGAACCATTCCGCCAGGACTGCGACCACTTCCTGGCGGAGCGGTGTGCAGCGTTCCTTCCTGCCTTTGCCCTCGCAGCGCAGGTGCGCACCTGTGCCGAGGACAACATCGTCGCGCCGCAAGCCAATGAGTTCGGACACTCTCAGCCCCGTCTGGATCGCCACCAACAACACGGCTCGGTCCCGGCGGCCGATCCAGGTCGCCCGGTCCGGCGCGGCCAATCGCGCGTCGATCTCCTCCGGTTTGAGGTGCTCGATCAGTCTCCGCTCGTATCGCTTGCTGGGAATGGCGAGGACGCGGCGACACTGGTCGGCGCGCGTCGGCTCCTGGAACGAGACGTACTGGAAAAAGGAATGGATCGCCGCTAGGCGTGTGTTGCGACTCCCGGCGGCGACTCCGCGTTCTTTCTCAAGGTGATCGAGGAACTCGCCGACAAAGGGGGCGTCCAACTCCTCAAGTGACAGTTTTGAAGGTACCTTCCCCAATCGCTGGGCGGCGAACCGCAGAAGCAGGCGAAAGGTGTCGCGATATCCGGCGACGGTGTGAGGACTGGCCTTGCACTGCCGCAGTAGGCGGTCGGTGAAAAACGCCTGGACAAGACCTGAGAAATTTGTGCTCGCCTTCATGTCTTGGGCTCCACCGGGCTTTCCAGCCTGCGTGCCGCCAGTTCCAGCAGCTCCGGGACAGCCTCGATATACCAGTACGTCACGTGCACATGCACGTGTCCCAGGTAAGTGGTCAGTTTCGGCATCTCTCGCTCAACATCGATACCTGCCCGATACCACCCGAGCAGGGTACGGACCGCAAATCGATGGCGCATGTCGTGCAGCCTCGGACCGTGGCCGTGGCGGCAGTTTGTCGTCGCCGCGCACAGCCCGAGCTGACGCGAGACCTTGGCGAAGTTATGACGAGCGGCCCCCCCTTTCACACATTCGCCCTGTTCGGAGAGGAAGAAGGCCGAGGTCGCAGGCCGGTGTACAACTCGATCTCTTCGACTAGCATAATTGGCGAGTACCTGTCGTGTAGTTTCATGCACCATCACCAATCGCGACTTGCCGAACTTCGCCCGCCGAATCTGCAAGATTCCTTGTTGCAGGTCCACGTCTTTCCGGTCGAGGGCGAGCGCTTCGCTAACGCGCAAGCCGGTGACCGCGAGTAATCCGAAAACGGTCGAGAACGTGTGACCTTTCAGCCCCTCAGTGGATGGGAGTCGGCTTGCCGCGTCGAACGAGTCTTTCGATTTCCGCGTCACTGTAGATGTAGGGCCGCTTGCGGCGATAGTGTCCGGGAAGGAGGCCGGCGGGCGGCACTTGCGTGTGCTGGTCCGAAGCGCTCAGCCAGACGGCGAAACGCCGCAACACACTCAGGCGCCAAGCCCAGGTTGCCGGCTGGGCACCGAACGGCTGCTGTGCCCATCGGAGTGCCAGGTCTGTAGTAACATGGGCAGCCCCCTCCCGTTCGGCAAAGGTCACGAAACTTCGGAGCAGACGGACGACCCCTTCCAGTTTGTAACCCAACGCGCCGCGGAGTTGGAGGTATTGCTCGACGGCCTCGCGCAGCTTGTTCATGGCACGGCCTCCTTGGTGGGCCAGGGAAGGGCGAGCGAACGGAGCCCCTGGATATCGGCTTTCGCGTAGATCGCCGTGGTATGCACCGCACGGTGGCGGAGGACCTCGCCGATCTCGTCAAGCGACGCCCCGGACCGCAGCATCCCGGTTGCCAGGGAGTGTCGCAGGACGTGCGCGCCCTTGAAGTGCGGATGCAGCCCAACCCGGTTGATCGCTCGGCGGACAATCGAACTTAGGGAAGTCGAGTGGGCAAACTCCCTGTAAGGCGCTTTGGACAGAACGAAGAGACGGCGTGTCGCGCAGTGCGGGCGATGGTGCCGGACGTAGTTGGCTATGGCTAGGCCGACGTCAGCAGGCAGAGGAAGGCGATGGTGCTGGCCTCCCTTGCCCCGCACCTTCAGCTCGCCGACTCTCCAATCGACATCATCAAGTTCCAGGGCGATCACCTCACCTGCTCTCAATCCCAGTCGGGCGAGCAGGAGGAGGATAGCGCGATTGCGGAGGGCGGCTGGGCTGTCCTGCTCGTAAGCATGGACAACCTGCTCGACCTCTTCAGGGGTGCGGTACTTTGGAAGTTCGGCGAGCCGCCAATCCGGCACGCTCGGAACAGACCCAGCAAGATCGCTCTCCGTCTGCCCGCTCAGGAAGAGGAATCGAAAGAAAGAGCGCAGTGCGGTCACCATCATCTTGGCCATAGCGGGGCTGCCCGAGTGAGCGTGTCGCAAGAGGAATCGCGAGATGTCGTCGGGCGCCAAGTCTCGGACACAGATCGGTGCGTCCCCAAAGCGTTCGACGATGAAACGCCGGGCGAATTGCCAGTGATGGGCGATCGTTATCGGGGAAAGACCGCGTTCTTTCTTGAGGTAGTTCTCATACTGCTGGCCGAGCGTCGCCAATGGGGACTCGTCGATCACCGGTTCTGGAGATCGAACTACGCCGTTCACACGCAAGTGGTCCAGGAAGTCGCGAGCAGTCTGTGGATCACCATACCCGAGGTGTCCATTGTCTCGTTGTTCTTCAAGAAAGTTGTTGACGACAGCATCCTGCAAATCGACGAGAGCCAGGCCTCGTCGTACGAGCCACCGATCGAAGACGTACAGAAACCGCAACCGCTTTTGCACAGTTTCTCTGGCATAACCCAATTGGGAAAGAGAAGCGACAAACGAGTCCAAGTGCGGGCCAAGTAAGCCTCCACTTCGTCGTTCGATGGCGGCACGGGCCCGAAGGAAGTTCTCAAGCATTACTGGCTCCTTGATGGCTAACTGGGTGCTCACCAAGGAAAGGACATCCAGATAATGCCGTCTCGCCTACACGAAAGGACAAGCTAAATGCTCGCGAGAAACCAGGAGACGGAGCTCAGGCGGCATAATCCGGCATTCGGCATTATGGCATAAATCGTGGTACAATAATTCCAAACGGAGGATCCCATGCCGCTACGCGATCACTTTCGCCCACCTTTGGATGATGTTCATTCCTGGGACGAACTTCACGGCATGTGGCCAGCTGTGATCGTCCAGGAGCTGATCGAGGTTCTCCCAGAGCCTTATTTCGCCGCTCCAGGCGTGCATCTTGGGACGCTCTACGAAGTTGACATCGGCACTTACCGCAGGCCCGTGGCGGAAGCGAATGACTTCGATGTTGCCAAAGGTGGGGTGGCTGTCGCGACTTATGCGCCGCCCCAGCCGACGCTGACACTGGAACCGCAGTTGCCGAATCAGGATGTTTACGAAGTCCGCATCTACGACAGCCGGCGCAACCGGCACTTGGTGGCGGCGATCGAAATCGTCAGTCCCTCGAACAAGGACCGCCCGGAAAACCGCGCAACGTTCGTTGCCAAAGCGGCCACGCTGCTCAAGAACAACATCTGCGTATCGATCGTCGATGTCGTGAGTACGTACGATTTCAATCTGTATGCGGAGCTGATGAACTTTCTCCATGGCGTTGATCCCGCCCTGGGCAGCGAACCGCCGCCCTTGTACGCCGCGACGCTTCGCATGCGCTACGAAGATCGCCGCCGCATGATGGATAATTGGTATCATCCGCTCGCCATCGGCCAACCTCTGCCGACGCTGCCTATCTGGCTCAAGGAAACCTGGGCCATCTCGCTCGATTTGGAATCGAGCTACGAAGCGAGTTGCCGCACCCTCAGGATCAGGTAACGTGCGCGAACTTCACCAGGGACGGCAGCGCGGACGCAGCGAGTTACCGCGCCAGGCGACGATCGCGGGACGGAAGCGCGGACGCAGCTAGTCACCGCGCCAGCCGACCAATCGGGTGGCCGAATACACCCTAGGACGTGGTACACAAACCCATCGGGGCCACCCTCGCTGCTCTTGGCATGGCCTCCGCTCATAATCATGCGACCGATCAACGTCAATACTAGCTGCGTCCCGGTTTCCGTCTCCAAGGATTAGTTGACTATCAAGTGCGCCGACTTTCTTAGCTCAAAACCCGGCGAAAAAAGTGCCAAACGACCTTTTCTTAGCCACACGAGCTTCGCAACCCCTGCACCAGCTTCAAATCCGATGAAACGACTGTCAATGCGGGCGAAACCGCCCAGAAACCCTTAAAGGATATTCTTACAGCAATCTGGGCGGGACCCTATATTGGGGCAGGGAGACCCAAAATGCCTTATGATTTTGTTGGCGGTAGCCTCGATGGGACTAAGAATGATGCTGCGACCATTTCAGACGAGGCTATAGAAGCGTCGCGAGGCTGTGTTGTTCAAGTTCCTCAGAATTCGGAGGTCTACGAATTCTACCGCTTAGAAGATGATGGGAAGCTTCATTTTCTAAAAAGAGTAATGTCAGTATTAGATCAAGCATCAAGAATCAGGGAGATAGAAGGCATTCTGCCGATAGCACTACATGGGTTGCTCGATGGGCGTGATGGGGCCGCCAGGCTGGCCGAACAACTTCCGAAGGAGTTCACGCTCGAATTGACCTCGACACCTTGTTCCATTGCACAGCAAGCCTGGGCGGCGGTTGGCGTCTTCTATGTAAATCTCCGCCGCTATCACGAGGCTCTGATGATCTTTGAGGCTTTGTACAACCATATGATCCTATATCAGCAAGTTAAGAAAAAGTGGTGCCATAAGGGAATGCCTCTGATTTTCATGGCAGATTGCTATAGAAGTATCAACTGTCCAACGGTCTCGCGACGCCACGAGATGCTTGCACTTGTCGAAGATGCTATCCGAGATAAGGGAGTTCTTACAGTTATCGAAGGCACGTATTTTCGCATGGTATGGAGTGGCGGCCTTTCTCCTACGGAGCACGAGCGCTACGGGAGGCTGGCGTATGATTCGTACAAGGCGCTCGGGAAGGATGCTCTATTCCCCGAACGCATCCTCCAGGAACTCGACCAGAATTGGATCAATCGTCTGCCCTCTCCAGACGAGGTTGGCATCTTCGCGATAAACAGAACGTATGTAAGATACTTGATGTCGCGTTTGGGGGAGCCGTCTGGGAGAAGGTTGGAGTTCCTCGCCGACTATCTGCTCTCGTGCATGCCCGGCTGCCGAACGACTAGACGATCGATCAGTAGGGTTAGCGAGTATGATGTTGTATGCTCAATGGATGGATTCGACGTTGATTTTAGATCAGAGCTGGGCCGATACTTCGTATGCGAATGCAAGGATATTAAAGATCGTGTGAGCGTACCAATGCTGGCGAAGTTCTGCCGGATACTCGATTCTACGAAGGCACGCTTTGGGATAATCTTTACCAGACAGGGTATCTCTGGCGAAGGGCGAGCCCGGTTCGCTGAGCTTGAACAAATCAAAATATTCCAAGACAGAGGGATGGTAATTGTAGTGATCAACGACCGTGATATTGAGAGTGTCGCGAACGGTGAAAACTTCATAAATATTCTGCGTGATAAATACAACGATGTCAGGCTCGACCTCATAAAGAGCAAGGCTCCCCCGAAGAAGGTTGCCTTGAAGAAGGCTGCCCCGAAGAAGTCTACCTCGAAGAAGAGTTGATGCCCCATTCTGCGACATCTAAGACCAGCGCACAGTGCCCCCGTCACCCGCGGCCCACGAGCAGGCCCATAGCCTACCGCACCCGGCTGCGGTCGATTGTCATTCCGTGTCACCCTGGTAAGCGTCGCGACGCAGCATCTCGAGACACGACGGAATCAGGTCGGCGATCTGGGCGTCGGGGTGCTTGGCCATTAGGTCGTCCAGGACGCTCACCACGAGACGATAGTGACGCTCCGAGTCTGGAGCCGTGCTTGTCACGTGCCTCGCCCATGTGGTCAGGTAGGCATGTTTAACCCTTGGGTCGCTCTCCACCGCCCGCATCAACTCCTGAATCTGGCCGACGACGGGTTGCTCGTCCAATCGGCCTATCTGATCTGGCCCGTCAAGCCCCTTGGTGGCGGCGTCATCCACGATCCAGATCCACCGAAGGAGATTCTCGTTGATGGGGCGATCCCCTGCCGCCATTGCCTTGATGTCTGCGATTGCCTGGTCTAGTTTTTCACTGATCAGTCGATCCGATTTACTCATTGGCCTGCTCCTTACTCCAAAAGGCAACGGAAATCGCTTCGGTTTGTCGGACCGACGCAGGATATAGGCGCTTAGTTCCATGGGTCTAATCGGTCTTGTCAGTCGCCTTTTTAGCGGTGCTAGATGCCTTGCCCGTTGGCTTTTTGGAGAACGCACCCTTGACAGTCTGGAGGAATGACTGGAAGAGCTTGAACTGCTGATTCACTGCCAACTTCATCAAGTCCACGAAGCGAGCCTCACTTAGCGTGCCTACAGTTCGAAGCGTGAGACAACCAATGATGACCATCATCGTTTCCCATGTGGCGAGTCCCAATAGGGCCTGCCACCAATGCGTAACCCCTGTCACGATTACGTAGACGATAAGGCCGATTGCAACTGCTCCGGTGGTAAAGCTGCTCACTGCGGCCCACGTACGCACTGGCGTGTTGTCATGGACTGCCTTCTGAATCTGTTCAGACTGGATTTTCTTGAAAAGAGCCATGTCCAGCCCCTTCATCATCGTGACGAGTTGCGGGTCGTTTGCCGTCAGGTGTAAGTACATAGGCCACGCGGGCTTATTCAGCGAGAGTAAGTCCCTGATTTGGGAAAGCAACACCTTGTTAAGTTCGGTATACTGGAGCCACTCTGGGTTGGCTCTAAAGGCTTCTTTCCCACTCTTGTAAGCGGCGTACAGATGTTGGAACACCTCGTCACCAATGTCTTGACTTATTGTGCCTAGATGGGTTTCGTCATTCATCTCTCCGAAGTTCTTCATGTAGATGTGGGCGTAGGCTTGGTGGGCGTTGGCCATAGCGCCGTAGAGATTGCCTTTGCTTATCCGCTCGTGAACTGGATCGAAGTCTGAGGCGGTTTCGATCGCTTTCTCTGAGCGTTTAATGATTCTCGTGTACCAGTCCAGGGCAGTGATTAGGTCCTTGCGATCAAGAGAGTCTCTTGCTTTTGCGAACATGACGGCAAGCTCTTCGTGCTGAAGACTAAACTTACTGAAGTTGATGTTTTTCTTAAGCTTGATCGCAATTTCTGCTGGCACCTTTGAAATCGCTGACTCCCCTGCTGCGATTGACCGAGTTAGGTGCTCAATAGCCTCCTGATATTCCTTTGCAGCGGTTGCAGCCTGTCTTTGCTCATAGTGGAAAGCCGCAAGACATGACATTTGCTCGGCGAGATAATAATGGCCGTAGGTCTCTGCCTGGAGTCTGGTGGTTAGATTGAGTTCGGGATTGGTAGCCTCCTCAAGCGAAAGTTTGCCGGCCTTCTGGAAGTGCTCGGCGGCTTGGAGATAGACTGGTAGATCGTCGAGAGACTTTCTGGCCACCTCCTTCAATTGAAATCCAAGCTGAAATTCGGCGGTGACGATCTCGGATGATGTCATGGATGCCTTCCGCCTCGGCAGGCGTTCGGAGGGCGGTGATCCTATGGCTCGGGGAACAAGATATCCGCGATAGGCGGTACGCCCGATGTTCGAGGTCCAGGCCATGCATAAAGCATCGAGTCGATCCCAGACACATTCCCATGTGGTTGATGAAGGGCTTCGACCCTTTCGCTGAAACTGGCATTCGGGAACCGTTCCAGCACGGCGTCTTTGGCCGCATACTCATCTTCCATCCGCTGCGGAGAGCCATCAGGCTGCCCGTTCGCGTACCAACGCAGAAAGACGTGCATCATGTCGCCTCGCTGTTCTCCAGTCCCCTTGTCAACCAATGCGGGTTTCGTTCCCACGCCTCATCCCAACCTCACTCCCCCACAATCGCCCGCACCGCGGCGCCGGTCATCGGGCCGCGCCGGAGCTCCTGAGCCAGCCTGCTCAGCGCGTCCACGTTCTCCCGCATAATCTCCCCAGCTTCGGCCTCGGCCTGCTCAATGATGGCACGCTTCGGAGCCCGCAGCCCAAGTACCGTGGGTTCAATCCCTGTCTTCCCAAACCTGACAATCGCGAGATCCTTGGCGACCTCCCATGCCGCGACGACATCGGACGGATACTGCCCAGGTTCCGCCGGGTCGCGTTCGTCAAAGAACTGGCTCACATATCCGCCCTCGGGCTCGTGGCCGTGCATCAGCTCCGCGATGTTAGCCGCGACACTGATCCGGACCACCGATTGCAGCAGTGCTTCGTCGTTTGACGTCTGCCAGCCGGTTTCTTCAAACCCTGTCTCGCCGGGGAAACCGTCGCCGTAGTACCGGACGCCCCGGAGCGTGATTCCCGCCTTCAGGACGACGATCGCGTGGGCCGCCTCGTGAATAGCCAGCCATTCCTCGCGCGCGCCGGACGCCGAGGCGGGGAAGCCCAACATCGTCGCTTGGCTTAATAGGTCCGGGACACGGCTCAGGCTTTCGATACAGGCCGCCGGGTCCGTTAATGGCCCGAAGCGTTGCCAATCCGTCCTTACGAAGATGGCTACCGCAGCGCGGAGAGGGCAGACGAAGCCCCGGACGAAGAGTTCCTCCATCACGGCATCGGTGAATTGATCCTGCGTCATCGCGTCCTCTCAGCGTAATCGTTCCGTTGACGGGTCGATTATAGCCGGCAGTTCGGTGAGAACAGAACGGCGGCCGCTCGCTTCTGCGAGAAAGGCTTCCCGTCTTCGCTTACCGTCGCCGGGTCTTAACCTGCTTCGGTCTGATCGACCGATGCGCCCAACGGCCCAGTTATTCCACAACGCGTTCGGCAATCGATTCACGCCGTATCCTCATGGACGCACGCCAGGATGCCTTCGCCGATTTCAGGTCTGTCGGAGGTGATCCGGCGATCGATCCGATCCGGCCCTGCGACACGATTTGGTAAGAATTTGGTAAGATGAGTGGCCATGCGAGCCCAATGCGACTACAATCAATCCCATGAAAGTCAGCGACGTAACTAGCTGATCGAATAACAACTTAAACGTCACGCCAACATCAGCCCAACGCCACGCTCATGGCACACACTGAGGACTTAAAACCCTCTGGGGGGGAACCCCCGTGTGGGTTCGATTCCCACCGCCGGTATTGGACTTGCGACGCGATGTTCCAGGGGGTTGAGTCGGAGCGCCTGTAGGGGCCGACGGCGAGTTGTTCATGAAGACCAGTCTCTTTCCGAGCAGGATCGGCTATCAGTCTCTCTTTCGGGGCCCTGCTTCCTTCACGCGCCTGCCTGTGGTCACATCAAATGTGCCGAAATCAAGGACCTGACCGGGATCGAGCTTCAGGCCCTGGGCCAGCTCAAACTGGAACGTCTCGGGCTCCATCCTCGGCAGAAATCGTACGTCCCGTGTATCAGCGACCCCGACCCCGTATGGGCCGCCGGCGGGGATATCTTCAAAGCGGAATCGCCCGGTCGAGTCGAGGTCGGCGGACCCGACGAGGATCTCCGCCAAATGCGCGGCCGCGTCGGGCGTCAATTCCACATCGACGACGCCCTTGGCCGGCTTTCCGTCGCTATCGACGAGCCGGCCCGTCAGGATGGCCGTGGGACGTAGCGTGACGGTCATCTCGGCGGAATTCCGCGGCCGTTCGGGCAGGATCGTGAGGACGGCGCCGAGCTTCCGATCGCTCTCCTGGATCAAGACCCTCCGCGGCTTGCCGGGCTCGAGACCGGCGATCCGCGCCACGCTCTCATCTTCCAGAATCTGGTTGACGTCGCTTTCTTCCGGGTTTCCTCCCCAGATTGCGGCATCTGTCACCGGAGCCCCTGCCTGATCGACAATGCGCAGTAACAACGACTTGCCGGGGTCAACCGCGAGGTCGCACGCGAACGACGTCCCCCCTTCGGGCACGCTCACGGGCCTTAGGCTCTGGTAGAGTTTCGGGGAAATGCGACCATAGGTTAGCAACTGGCCGTCTTCCGTGTGGCCCTTGATGGAATCGGCCCCGACGCCCCCGATATACGACTTATCGAAAGTGTGGGCCGTGACCACTCCCTCACCGGGAAGCCCGACGATGCGGAAGCGGCCTTCCTTGTCCGTCTTGTACCGCGTATTGTGGGGGCTGTAGGACGTGACGTTGGCGTCGAAATTCGGGTAATCCTTGGCATGGCCGTTGGTGAGCACGGGGAAGTAGTCGACGGCCGCCGCGACCGGTTTGCCGGTGGCCACGTCGGTCACCTTGCCGGTGATCCAGGTGCCACTTTTCAGTGCGATGTCGAGGCTTACCGGCTCGAATCCCGGCTTCGCGGGCGCTTCGATCTGTCTGGTGATGAAGTACGGCCGGTCCATCGGCGGGTAAACCGCCAGCGTGTGCCCCCTGGCACCTGCCTTGGGCAGCCCGATCAGGCGATAGTGCCCGCGCGCGTCAGTCTCGGTGGAGATCATCCCGTCGATCGAGATCTCAGAGCCCGAGAGGATCGCCGCGGTCACGACCGCACCCGGGATCGGCTGGTTCGTCTCGGCGTCGCGGACGAATCCCTCGATCAGGCGAGTCGGCTCGACGACGATCGTGGAACTGGCGCCGTGGATCGCGAACTCCTCCACGCCCGTGAACGCCGCATCACGCGGGGCCTCGTTGACACGATCCATCGCTCGCGTGATTACTGTCACTTTCTTGAGGGCGATCGTCGGCCCCGAGAGCGTCAAGTTAGCTAGGACGTCACGGCCCAGGCCCACGATCCGGAACCGGCCGTCCGAGTCGGTCACGACGCCTTCGGGCAAAAGACCATCAGCATCGAGCGTCAGTCGCTCCTCCATCGAGACGGGGCTTGGCGGCGAGATCTGCGCACCCGCAGGCGCCGGCATCTTCGTCAGCGGCTCGCCCGCCTGTTTCGGCGAGACGGCCTTCTGAGCGACTTCAGACAGGGGAAGCTCGACGCGACCGAGGCTGACCTTCACGCCGGCGACCGGCCGGCCTTCGAGATCAACCAGCCGGCCGTCAATCGGCAGATCGCTGGCTGTGAGGCGGATCGGCTGATCTCTCAGAGAATAGCCCAGGCCAAATCCAGGCGCCGTCGCGATCAGTTGGGCCTGGGCCGCGAGCTCGGGCGTCTCGAAGTGGAATTCATATCGGCCGTCGCTGCCGGTGATCTTGCGCTCGAGAGCGACCGCCTTGCGCGTGGGGTAATCGTCGCCGATGCCGTTCGGATCCAGGCGAACCCGCCAAGTGATCACCATTGCGCCGGCGACAGGCTTTCCGTCAGGACCGACAACCTGTCCGCGAATGGTCTTGCCGGCCGGTTCCGGTTTGGGGTCGCCGGCCTCGGCCATTGTGCGCGCCTCGGCCGCTGACTTGCCGTCAACGCCGAGCAGGCTCGCAAAGAATGTGAGCGCCAGCCCGACGGCCAGCATGCCGAGGACAGCCCGTGTGCCGGCCTGAGTCGAGAGCGATCGCGAGGTGTCGAGGATGCGAACGATCCGCCGCGCGAGCATCGAGCGTAGCGAGATCATGCCCACGGTCGCGGGGGCGACGGGCGGCAACGCCCGCCCGGCGAGCTCCAGGAGATGCCCGGCATAATGGGCTGGATCGGCGCCAAAGTGAATCACGTAGTCGTCACAAACTTCCTCGGCGGTGACTTCGAGGCGGCGCGACAGGAGCCAGACGAGCGGCTGGAGCCACAGCCCCCCGGATGCCGAGCGTCGCAGCAAGTTCCACAGGCCGTCCCGGCGGGCGAGGTGCGCCAGTTCATGTACGAAGGTTTCGCGCAGATTCCTGCCGACGTCATCCGGCAGCAAAATCGCCGGGCGGCGAAGCCCGTCCAGGCACGGGCTGAAGAGGAATGGGCTGCGCCAGACGGTCGGAGCCGCGACGTTCATCTGCCGCGCGACCTCGCGCAAGAGGGCTTCTGTCCCTGCGTCGGCCGGAACAGCCGACGCGCGCAGCCTGCGCATCCGGGTCTGACCCACCAACAGTCTAACCGCCAGGAACGTCGCCCCGACCAGCCAGACGGCGAGGCCGATCGCCCCAACGGCCGCGGGGCTCATGAACAGCCGCGGGCTGGCCACGTTGGGCACGTCAGGCACGGATAGAGACGCGCTCGGCAGCGTTTCGGCTTGATCGGCGGCGATCGGCATCGAGTGGTCTTCGCCGTGGCCTTCACGTAAGGGCACGACAGAAACGTTCGATCGAGCCGGGAGCTCGATCGTCGGCAGCGAAGGCGGCGGGACGAGCTCTGGCGGAGCTGGTGTTTCCAGCGATGTCAGCTCTAGCGTCAGCCCGTTGAAGCCCAGGGCGCTCAAGGCCGCTGAAGCGACAGGGCAGATCAGGACGGCCGCCAGGGTCGTGCGGTAGACGCCCGACTGGACCGCCGGGCCCGATCTTCGCAATACGCGGCCGGCCAGCAGGCCAAGTGCCAGCAACACCGACGACTGCACAAGCCAGGTCAGGCCGAAGCCTGACAGTTCTTTCGTCAACGCCGCCAGACCGTTCCCCATCACTGCACCCCTTTTGTTCCGGTCGGTTACGTTCGGATCAGCTCTGGCGCTCCTTGTCGATCAGCCGTTGAAGCTCGTCGAGCTCTGTTCGAGAGAGTCGTTCGTTCTTGATCAGGTGGGCGACCAAGCTCCCCACGTTCCCGCCGAAAACCCGCTCGAGAAGGTCGCGGGCGGCGGTCTGTTTGACCCGATCTTCCTTGAGTCGCGGGAAGAATACGAACGTGCGCCCGTTGGCCTCGTGACCGACCGCGCCTTTGGCCTCGAGCTGACGCAGCAGCGTCTGCACGGTGCTGTGGGCCACCGGCTCCGCCGCGCTCAGCGAGTCGGTGATCTCACGGGCACTCGCGCGACGGAGATCCCAGAGAATCTGCATAATCCGGAACTGCATCCGTCCGAGTTGCGTCTGCCCCATCCGTGAATGCTCCGTTCTCGAATGATTGTCGTATCGTCTACTGAGATAAATCTACCGAAGTAAATCTCGGTGTCAAGTAGGTCGATCGAAATAAACCCTCGTTTGAGAACGGGACGGACTCGCTGTCCGGTGCAAGCGGATCGAGGCTGGAGGGGGTTCGGGTAAGTTCCCGAGATCCCTGACATGGGTCGGCGAATGGATCGATCGACCGGTCGTCCGTGACGTCGAAGTACCGCCCAAGCAGCAGTTCACCTGGTCCTACAACGAGCGGAGCCCATTCACCGAGCAGATGCACCGCAAAGACCACGATTAAGAGGTGGCGCTCCGGCATCTCCACGAGCAGACGAGCTTGTCGTTCAGCCGAGAGCGGGGGACGATGCGCATCCTGTTCATCGAGTTGGCGAAAAATCGGTCGGGTCGGGCGGAATCTTGATCGGATTCCGGCCCACCGGGTCATATTAATGGATGGGGGCTCGAGAGATCTCAGGAGGGTTCGATTCATGGCCGACGTGCACCTGGGTGACGTACTGCGGCAGATCCGGCGCCTCTACGCCGGCGGTTCCGCCGCGGGCCTGCCCGATGCCGCGCTCCTCGATCGCTTCGCGGCAGAGCGCGACGAGGACGCCATGGCGGCTCTGGTGGCGCGGCACGGCCCGATGGTCCTGGCCGTCTGCCGCGGCGTCCTCCGCGACCCGGGCGACATCGAGGACGCCTTCCAGGCCACGTTCCTCGTCCTGGCGCGCCGGGTGGGCTCGTTGCGGGTCCAGGGTACGCTGGGGGGCTGGCTGCACCGGGTGGCCTGCCGCGTCGCCGTACGGGCCAATATCGATGCCGCGCGACGCCGGTCGCGACAACGCGTGGGGGTAGCGATGGAAGCGATGGCCGGACGAGAGGTGGCGCCGGGGGATGGCTGGGCTTCGGAACTGCACGAGGCGATCGCGCGGCTGCCGGAGACGATGCGACGGGCGGTGGTCCTGTGCGACCTGGAAGGGTTGACGCAGGCAGAGGCGGCGCGGGAGCTGGGTTGCGCCGAGGCGACGCTGCGGCGGCGGCTGGCCGGGGCCCATGAGCGCCTGAGGGCGCGGCTGGGACGGTCCGGCGGCGCGGGTGCCGTCGGCCCGCTCGGCGTGCCGCTGGTGAGGACCGAAGCCGTACCGGCCGGCTGGATCGAAGGGGCCGCTCACGCTGCGGTCGCAACGGGGCAGCCGTTGACGTCCGCGGCGGGTCGGTTGGCGGCGGCCGTGCTCGGGGCCATGAGCCGCGCCCGGCACCTGAAGCTGTCGGCCCTGGTGGTCGCGGGAGTCGGCCTGGCGATGGCCTGGGCCGCCGTTCCCTGCCGGCCCAACGGACCCCCGGCCGCGGCACATGCTCAGCCCCGGGCGAATGGCAAAGCGGCTGAGCCGGTGCCGGAGACCTCCGGCCGGATCACGGGCCGAGTGGTCCGCGACGCCGACGGGAACAGGGCCGAGGGAGCCGAGGTCGTCCTGCTGCTGCCGCCTCCGAAAGGACAGGATCATTATATCGGCACGTACCCTCTTCTCCGGACCCACGTGGACGCGACGGGGACGTTCTCGTTTGGCGGCTTGGCCCCCGGCCGGTACCGCGTGTGGGCGAATCTCGGCAGGCTGACGTCGCGGGTCGGAGCCGGGCGCGGCGCGGTGGTCATCCTCCCGAAATCGGGCGAGGCGCCAAAACCCGTTGAGCTGCGGCTGGTCGCCGGAGTCGTCGTGACGGTAAGGGCGAAGGACAAGGCGACGGGCCGGCCGATCCCGAACGCAACCGTGCATCTCCTCTGGAGCGACTTCCACGACGACCCCATCACTGACCGCGACGGACTGGTCCGGATCCGGCCGCTCACAGCCACGCAATGGCCCTTCGAGGTCTGGGCGGAGGGTTACGCCAAGGTCTCGCGGTCGGTCAATCTCGAGAATGGGTCGGACGCCGATGAGGAATTCCTGCTCGCCCCCGGCGGTGACCTTGAGGGCGTCGTCCGCGATCCGTCGGGGAAACCTCTGGCCGGAGTGGGGATCAGCGCATCCGCCGAATGGATTCAAGGACAATTCGACTACGTCACGACGGGCGCCGACGGGCGCGTACCGGCTCTCCCATCTCCCGCTCGGATTCGAGGTGCGACTCGATGTTTCGAGAGATGACTTTCTTCAAAAGGATGTCACGACGCACCTGACGGGTAGGAAACAGACGCTCGATCTCACGATGCAGCCCCGTCCCCACGGCGGCTCGATTGCGGGCGTGGTCCTCGATCAACAGGGACGCCCAATCGCCGGCGCCGAGCTGATCAATATGGGTATGTCGTCACACCTGGTCCGCGAGACGAAGGCCGGGCCGGATGGCCGGTTCCGGCTCGATGATCTCTTCGAGGGAACCGTCGGCAAGGAAGTTGTCGTACGTGCCAAGGGCTCTGCGCCGAAGCGTCTCAAGGTCAAGCCGGGGCCGCCCGATCAGCCCGCCGAGGTCACGATCCGCCTGGAGCCGGGGCACCGGATCAAGGGTCGGGTCGCCGACGAGAAGGGCCGGACCCTCGAAGGGGTTCGCGTTGACTTCGCTCAGGCGAACCATGGATTTCCCGACGGCGGCCGGGCGACGACCGACGATCGGGGCCTCTTCGCGTTCGATTCGCTCCCCGCCGACTCCCCATTCGCTTTCGCCAAGGAAGGTTATTCAGGAATCGCGGATCGGCACTTGCGCCTCGACACCGATGATATCGTCTCGGTCGTGATGGTTCCCGCCGGCGTCATCGAAGGCAGGGTGCTTGATGCGCGGACGGGCAAGCCGATCCGCGCGTTTAACGTTCAGATCACGTTCTCTCCCAGGCGGCAGCCCGGCGAACCATCGAACAGCCTGATCGCAAGTCTCAGTGAACCGGGCTCGATGTTCCGGTCGGACGACGGCCGCTTCAAGCTCGGGCACTTGGTCGTCGGCATGCCACTCCAGGTGATGGTTTCTGTCCAGGGCTACGAACGGCGCGTCGCGGAGCGTGTCGTCGTCGCCAGACCTGATGACGGCCGGGTCGAGCAATTTCGGCTGGATCCGGTCGATCCGGCCAAGCTTCGGACGTATCGCGGGCGGCTGGTCAACGCCCGGGGAAACCCGGTCGCGGCCGCCCAACTGCGGCTGTTCGCCTCCCGGGACCGCGATCCGGTTCGGCGCCGGGACTTCCCCTTCAACTGGCACATGATTCGAAGCCGTCAGTTGGCCCGGGAGTCCAAGGTGACCCGCTTCCTGGAAGCCGTGACCGACGCGCAGGGCCGCTTCGAGTTCACACGGGTCCCGAGGAGAGACGAGGCGGAACTCGCCTGGTGGGGGAAGGGCATCGCCCCCGGCCGGTCGGATCATCTGGAGCGCCTGGGAGAGACGGCGTCGATCGAGGTCACCGTCCCCGATCCTGCCCGAATCCTCGTGACCATTGATCGGAAGGCGTTCGCGGGTGCGGGGCAGATCCAGGTGATCGGGCCCGAAGACTTCCTCGACGAAGCCAATCGGGAGCTGCAACCCGGTCAGACGGAATTCGTCGTCAACGACCTGGCCCCGGGCCAATATCAAGTGATCCTGGCGAGTCCGGATGAGCGTGTCCCCGGAACACCGAACGAGTTTGTCGGGACGCGGACATTGACGTCCCTGGATGTGTCCGTCGGACCCGGCGAGACGAAACGGATAGAATTCAAGAAATGAGGACGACATGAGCCGCCGCCAGATCCCACTCGCCGGCATGAACCTCCTGGAGGTTACCTGCACCGTGTGGCCTACCGCGCCGCCAACAGGGCCAACGTCGATCCCACGCCACTTTGGTCGCGAGAAAGTCGGGGTATTCAGATGGATACGATCGTCGGACGAGACAGTGCAATGCGGGATCGCTGGACTTCGGAGCTGCACGAGAAGATCGTCCGGCACCTGAAGCTCGCGGCAATCCTGGTCGCCGGCACCGGCCTGGCGATGGTGTGGACCGCCGTCCGTGTCCGGGGCGACGGACCAACGGCCGCCGCACAGGCTAAGCCAGGGGCAAATGGGAAAGCTGCGGAGCCGGCGTCGAAAACCATGGGCCGGACCAAAGGCCAAGTGGCCCGCGGCGCCGAAGGGAACACGGGTGGAAGAGCCGAGGTTGGTGCCTCGGGATCCGATGGGCGGCCCGCAGATCCGGTCGAACTCGCAGGAACGTGGGACCAGGTCGCCGAGCCGATGGACCTTGACGGAAAGCATGTCAAACGGGAGCCAGTGACTCTGTCCATTGTCGGCAACGCGTGCACCTGGCACGAGGGCGACCGACTCGTCCGGCAGTCATTGTTCACACTGAAGGACGCGCGATCGCCTCGAGAGCTCGATTTCGTCACCGTGGTCGACGGTCGCTTCGAGACAACCCACGCCCTCTTCTCGATCGAAGGCGACGTCATGACCATCCGAGAGGGCGCGCTGCGCCAGCCTCGGCCAGCCAAGCTTGTTCCCGCAGAACGTGAAGACGCCTGGCCGCCCGTTCGTGTCTTCAAACGGCGGAAGGCGTCGGTCGCGGTCACCGTCACCGCTCCCGCCCGAAACATCATGATCAGGGACCGGACGGTGTTCGCCGGTGCAGGCCAGATCCAGGTGATCTGCGAAGCCGGCGAGATCACGCCCCGGACGAAGGCGATCCTCGCTAGGCTGGAAGAGCCCGTGTCTATGGAGTTTCCCAACGAGGTGACGCTGGACGACATCTTGCAGCGCATTAAGCGGGCGACGAAGAAGGGGCCGAACGACCCGGGCATCCCGATCTACGTCGATCCGTTGGGGCTCCTTGAGGCCGGGAGCCTGGACTCAATGGTCACGATCAACGAGAAGATGCTACCCCTGAAAGTCGCGCTCGCGCGAGTGCTCACGCCCCTGGGCATGGCGTATATCGTCAAGGACGACGTGCTGATCATCAGCGTTCCGGAGAGCACCGAGCGGGAGCAGAACGAGGTCGCCGTCCAGGCCTGCGATGCGTCGCAGGAAACCAAGGCGCTCCTGGCCCGGCTCGCGAAGCCGGTCAAAATGCCGTTTCCGAACGATACCCCGCTGGGCGACGTCCTGGAGTACCTCAAGCAGGTCACCGACGACCCTCCCCGCGATCGGGCGATGAAGGTTCTCGTGATCCCGAGCGGGCTTAAGGAGGCAGAGAGCACGCTCGACTCGATGGTCAGGATGGATCTCGAGGGCGTGCCGCTCAGGACGACGCTCCGGCTGCTGCTCGACCAGCTCGGACTGGCCTGCGTCGTCAAGGACGGCCGGCTGGTCATCCACTCATCGAACGGCATCCGGTTCCTAAAGAGGTATGCCGGCGGCGAGCTTCCGATACCGCTCACGACGAAACCTCCACAGGGCGCGGCGATGACGCCCCGGACGAAGGCGATCCTCGCCAGGCTGGAAGAGCCCTTGGCCATGGAGTTTCCCAACGAGGTGCCGCTGGACGACGTTTTGCAACACATCAAGCGGGCGACGAAGAAGGGGCCCAACGACCTGGGCATCCCGATCTACGTCGATCCAATGGGGCTCCTTGAGGCCGGGATCTTGGACTCCAAGCTCAGCATCGATGAGAGGGCGGTGGTCGACCTGAGCTGGAAGACAATGGCGAGGGTCACGATCAACGAGAAGGGTCTCCCCCTGAAGGACACGCTCGCGAGGGTACTCACTTCCCTGGGCCTGGCTTACATGGTCAAGGACGACGTGCTGATCATCAGTGATCCCGGGAGCATCCGCCGGGAGCGGAAGGAACTCGCCGTCCAGGCCTGCGACGCGTCGCCAGAAACCAAGGCGATCCTGGCCCGGCTCGCGAAGCCGGTCAAAATGCCGTTTCCCAACAGCACCCCGCTGGGCGACGTCCTGGAGTACCTCAAGCAGGTCACCAAGGACCCTCCCGGCGATCGGGCGATGGAGTTCCTCGTGGTCCCCAGCGGGCTTGAGGAGGCGGAGAGGACGCTCAACTCGACGGTCCGGATGGATCTCGAGGGAGTGCCGCTCAGGACGATGCTCCCCCTGCTGCTCGACCAGCTAGGACTGGCCTGCGTCGTCAAGGACGGCCGGCTGGTCATCCACTCGGCGGAAGGCATCCGGAAGCTGAAGAGGAACGCGGCGGCTAGCCAAAAGGCGGGGATGGCGAGCAAACCGGGTGGGTCCGAAGCCCGCGACCCACCGACGGGTGCCGATCCCCCGCCGCCGTGAGTGCCAACTTGGATATCATCCCCAAAGTGGTGATCCGACTCTATGAGCGGATCGCTCTTCGGCCCTCGGAGCCGTGGCCTTCCGACCGAGTTTTGCAAGATCCGCCCGGCCCCGCGAATATCCCGATTGAACTGCAACCGATGGATAGGTTTGACACAGTCACCGGGCCGTCGATCCCGGCGGCTTTCCCGACTGAAGACGCATTTGGACGGTTCTTCGATTCCCTGGACGCAACGCCTCGCAACACTGATGGGCGCTGACAGATCCGCCCGGAGACCTTTGCGATGTGTGTCCGCCGCGTGCGCTTCAACCTGTGGCAAATCATGATTGTGGTCGGCGTGCTGGCTGTCATGCTCGCGACCTGGCAGACCTGGGAGCGTTGGTACTACCGCCAACGGGCGGAGTACGAGCAAGCCTTGAAGGAGCACGAGCAGCTCTTGCTGGAGCAGACACGAGCCCGAAGGGAGAAAGACGATCTCATTGAGGAGCCAAGGTCCGCTCCAGAGCGGAGTTTGCGGGAGCAGTCACGAGCCCAAAGGAACGACGATTCTGGTTATTTAATCCTCGACGACGGTGGAACGGACGTAGATTAGCATGCGAGCACGAGGCGACAATATGAGCGCACAGCCGCACACATATGGCTGTCCGATTGAAGACCGAGTCCCAGTTCCGAACCCTCGGAACTCCCGGACCCAGATCGGAGGAAACTGGATCAATCCAGGAAAAATCGACCGCGGCGGGCCGAATGTTGATCGGATTTCGGCCGACGGAGTCAAAGTAATGGGTGACGGTCGAGAGATTTCGGGAGGAGTCGCTTCGTGGCCAGCGTGCAACTGGGTAGCGTCCTAGGGCGGATCCAGCGTCTTTATTCCGGCGGGTCCGCCGCGGGGCTCACCGATGCCGCGCGACTCCGGTCGCGAGAAAGTCGGGGTATTCAGATGGATGCGATCGCAGGACGAGGCAGTGCAACGGGGGATCGCTGGAATTCGGGGCTGCACGAGGAGATCGCGCGGCTGCCGGAGGCCATGCGCCGGGCAGTGGCCCTGTGCGACCTGGAGGGGAAAACCCACCGGGAGGCCGCCGAGCAACTCGGTTGGCCCGTCGGAACGGTCTCGCGGCGGCTGGCGAAGGCGATGGCGATGCTGGCGAGGCGACTGTCCCAGCGTGGCGTGGCGCTCTCGGGCGGCTGGCTGCCTGTGCTGCTGGCCCAGGATGCCGAGTCAGCCGGCATGCCGACCCCGTTGATCGGTTCCACCGACCTGGCCGCAGGCCTGGTCGCAGCGGGGCGAGCGGGGACGGCAGGGGCGGTCCGCGCCGAGGTCGCCGCGCTCGCGGATGCGGTCCAATGGAGCATGACCATGTCCAAATTCAAGCTGGCCGCCGCAGCCCTCCTGACGGTCGGTGTCGTCGTGGCTGGCAGCGTGGCGCTCCTCCATCGAGCGAGGGCGGACGATCCGCGGAAGGTTGACCAGCCCGTGGCTGGCGACCGCGTCCAAGAGGTCCCGATCTTGCGGAAACTCAAGCATGGTGAGCAGATCCTCGGTGTCGCCTTCTCGCCCGACGGCAAGATGCTGGCGAGCGCCGGCTTCGGCGCCGGGGCCAAAGTCAAACTCTGGTCGACGCGAACCGGTGAGCGGTCGCAGACCCTGGAGGGCGCCTGGGTCGGCTGGCGTTCGGTCGCCTTCTCCCCCGATGGAAAGCGGTTGGCCGCCGTGGGCGACGGCAGGCAGCCGGCCGAGCACGGCGGCGGCGAGCCGTTCCGGCTCTGGGACGCGGCAACAGGCGAGCCGATCTGGACGGCCCCTACGGTCGAGCCTCCCGCCGAATTCTTCGCCGTCGCCTTCTCCCCCGATGGAAAGCTCCTGGCCGGCGGCGGCCGGAGCCGGGCGTCGTTCGGGGGATTTGATGCGAAGATCGGCGTCCTCCGACTCCACGATCCCCGCACGGGGAAGCTTCTGAGGTCCATTACGGGCCTGGTCGACGTGTGGGCCCTCGCATTCTCACCGGACGGCAAGGCCCTGGCTGCCGCAACGAACTCCGACAACCTGGTCTCCCTCTTCGAGACCACAAACTGGGCGTTGACGGAGTCGATCCCTGTAGGCAGCCCCACGTCGCTCGCCTTCTCGCCCGACGGTCGGACGCTGGCGGTCGGGTCCATGAGCGTCGAGCCCGCCGGGATCGTTACCATGCTCGACCTCGCCGGGAAGGCCAAACCGAGGCATCTCGCCCCACAGCCCGAGTCCGTCCTGGCTGTCGCCTTGTCTCCCGATGGCAAGCTTCTCGCGACCGGCGGCTACGACAAGACGGCGCGGGTATACGATGCCGAAACCGGGGTCCTGAAGCGCTCGCGGACGACGATCAGGTGGGCCAACGCCGTCGCCTTCTCGCCGGACGGGACAATCCTGGCGATCGGCACGAGCCCAGATGCCCTCCTCTGGAATTGGGGCACTGATGCCGGCCCGCCTGGCGGGCGCGAGCCCGGCACCGAAGGACTGCCTGTTCCAGGACGAAAATAGGGCGGCGACGGCGGCTTCCGTCTTGCTTGTTGACACCGCGATTTACTTTGGTAGATTTATTTAGGTAGACGATCTTTGAGGGCGGAGGATTCGCGACTGGGCCGGACTCAACTCGGTCGGATGCAATTCCGACGAACTCGCGTTCTTGCGCTGAATCCATGCGAGGTCAAGGAGATCGGCACGCCATGGATTACTTTCACTCCAGCAGGATCGGAGAATATCGAGGAAGCGGAGGCGGTCGATCCCGCGAAGACCGAAATCGCGGTCATTGTGGATGCGACCCACAACACCATCACCGTGACGATGGGACTCAAGAAGGTGCTCGCGGGCAGGAGGCAGGTCTTCGGTGAGGGACGAGTTGAAGCCGGCCCGAACAAACCGGGTAAACTGGCCAGGCTGGTGAATCTACCGGTCGCGAAACCTGCCGCCATCACCATCAGTTCCCGTCTGCCGTATGCGTTGCCCGTCGAGCCACAAGCACCGCGGCGCTTTTTCATCTCCCGCGAACAAGCCGCGCCACAAACTCGGAAACCAATGTTCAACCAATCCTCGTACGGAAGCTGAGCCACCATGCTGACCGGCCCCCTCTTGGTTTCGTGGCGGAGATATGTCCGAGTCCGGATGCGAGGCATGATCGTCCTGGTGCTGCTCTTCGGCGGCGGGTTGGGTTGGACGGTCCGGAGCGCAAGAATTCAGCGCGACGCGATCGCGGCGATCGAGAAGGCCGACGGGAATGTTCGATACACCTGGGGATGGACGGACACCAGGTTGATTCCCGGAGGAAAACCGACTATCGCAGGAGGGCTCGTGAATCTCATTGGAGTCGACTATTTCGGTCGCGTCACCGATGTCTGGCTCCCCTCGGGCTCGACGCCAACTGATGAACTGATGGTAGAGGTCGGGCATCTCATCCGGGTACGCCGACTGGGTCTCGATGGGTCGTCCCTTAGCGACACGGGGCTGACGCACCTTACGGGGTTGACCAGCCTCTCGGAACTCACCCTCTCCGGTGCATCCGTCTCCGACGACGGACTGACGCATCTGAGGGGGCTGACCAATCTCTCCGTCCTTGACCTTGGCAATACGCAGGTCTCCGATGACGCTTTGGTTCATCTGAAGGGGCTGACCAATCTTTCTGTCCTGGATCTCGGCTGCACGCAGGTCACCGACGATGGCTTGGTCCATTTGAAGGGGCTAGCGAAACTCCAGTACCTCGACCTTCAACAAACACTCGTACAGGATGCTGGGCTAGTCCACATCGGCAGCCTCTCGAATCTCAAACAGCTTAACCTCGAGGAAACTCAGGTCACTGACGATGGACTGGTGCACCTCAAGGGCCTGACCAAGCTGTCCCACCTCCGCCTCAGTGGTACTCACGTTACCGATGCCGGTACGAGAGAGCTGAAGCTGGCATTGCCGAGCCTGAAGCTCGACCGTTGACTTGCCACAGAGACGTTCGGGCGTCCTCGGAACGCCTGGACCCCGATCGGAGGAAACGCGATCGAACCGGGAAAATTGATCGAGGCGGGCGGAATGTTGATCGGATTTCGGCCGACGGGGTCAAAGTAATAGGTGACGGTCGGAAGAATTCAGGGGAGTCCCTTCGTGGCCAGCGTGCAACTTGGTAACGTCCTACGGCAGATCCAGCGTCTCTATTCCGGCGGGTCCGCCGCGGGGCTCACCGATTCCGCGCTCCTCGATCGGTTCGCGAGCGAGCGTAACGAGGATGCCTTTGCGGCGCTGGTCGCCCGGCACGGCCCGATGGTCTTGGCCGTCTGCCGAGGTGTGCTCCGCGACCCGGTTGACGCTGAGGACGCTTTCCAGGCCACCTTCCTCATCCTGGTCCGCAGGGTTGGCTCACTTCGGGTTCAGGGCTCGCTGGGAGGTTGGCTGCACCGTGTGGCCCATCGCGTCGCTGTCCGGGCCAACGTCGATTCTGCGCGAAGGATGTCCCGAGAGCGTCGGGGGGTAGAAATGGATGCGATCGCCGGACGAGACGGCGCAACGGGGGATCGCTGGGCTTCGCACCTGCACGAGGAGATCGCGCGGCTGCCCGAGGCGTTCCGGCGGGCGGTGGTCCTTTGCGACCTGGAAGGGATGACGCAAGTGGAGGCGGCGCGAGAACTGGGGTGTGGCGAGGCGACGCTGCGGCGGCGGCTGGCCGGGGCCCATGAGCGTCTGAAGAGGCGGCTGGAACGGTCCGGCTTTGCGGGCGCGGTCGGCCCGCTGGCCGCACCTTTGGTGAAGCTCAATCCCGTGCCGGCCGCATGGATCGATGCAGTCGCCCACAGCGCGGCGGCCGAGGCGGCGGGGCAAACGGTGATGTCGACCACGGGCCACTTGGCTGCCGCCGTACTCGGCGCTATGACTCGCGCCCGCCACATGAAGCTCGCGGTCCTCTTGGTCGCTAGCATCGGACTGGCGACGGCCTGGAACGCCGTCCGTGGCCCGCACGATCGACCCCCGGCCGCGGACAGGGACGGACCTGGTCGGAATCGGAAAGCAGCCGAGCACCCGGCGACCCATCGCGAACCGCTCGCCGCCGGGGTCGACCGGCCTGTGGGCGCAGCGAAACCCGCTGGCGACGACCTGCCCAATAACACAAGATCCGCCGTCGTCGGACGCGTGATCGACGTGACGGGGAACCCGCTGGCGTTCGTCTCGGTCGGGCTCGCGCCCGTCGCGAATAATCTTGATGACTTTTACATGAATAATGTGGTCGCGCGGACAATCACCCAAGCGGATGGGCGATTCGCGATCCCCCCGGTTGAACCTGGCGACTACCAGATCGCGCCGCTGCCGGACATCGAGATCGAGGGAGGCGAGACGCGACCCGAGTGGCTGCCGCGTGACTACCGCAAGTATGCGGCTCAGGGTGCCGGCCTTCGCCGCGCCCAGCCGCTCACCGCGGTATTCCCCAAGCACGTGGTGAGCGTGAAAGCCGGCGCGGCCGCGCCCCAGGTCGAGCTCAGAGCCATTCCGCAAGTGCTCTTCTCGGCCAGTATTGTGGACAGCCAGGGCAAGCCCGCCAGCGCCCTTTCATCGTACCGCATCGACGGGCGCCTCGACGCCGAGCCCTGGTCGTCCGAGTTCCGGCCGGACCACGACCGAGTGGGCGGGATGAGTGTGCTTGTTCCCCTTGGCCTCAAGGATGCGCAGGTGGACTGCGCCGGCGAAAATGTGTACTGGACCTGGGACCCGGGCGGCCCGCGTGTGAACTTCTACCATGTCCGCTTGAAGGTCGTCGATGGCGATCGTCTTGGCATTCTCATCCAGCGGTACAAGAGTGCGACGCTGGAGATCCGGCTTCGAACCAGTGCGGGCGAGCTGCCGCGCGACCCGAACGTGCGCGTCTCCTATCCCATTCACAGGGGCGGCGACGGCGGACCGATACCCAATCGTGTGGCAGCCGATGTTTATCGGTTGGACCAGGAGCTTCTCCCCGGTCGCAATACCGTCGTCCAGGTTCGCGCACCAGGCTTTAAGAGCATGATGACCAAACCGTTCCAGTTCACCGAGGAGGGCCAGCACGGCGTTGTCGAGTTGACCCTTGAGCCGGGCCAGAGCACGCCGGGAATCCGCCTCTCGGACGCAGTCCCGATCGTGCTGAGAACGCCGGTCGGCAAGCCGATCATCGCGCCGGCACCGCCGGTGGAACCGGCTCGCGCGATCGTTTGCCGGGCCGTTGATAAAGACACTACTCTGCCTGTGGCCGGTGCCGTTGTCACCTTCGGCGTCGAACAACGCACTGACGAGGACGGTAAAGACGACTACGACTCATTAGAATCGTATAAGACGAAAACCGACCACGACGGCCGGTTCACGGTCAACGTGCCTGAGAAGTACCTCCCCGACCCGTCGCCCGCGCGATGGTTGAATGTGTGGGTCACGATCAGTCACCCGCGCTACGTGACCTACTTAGACATTGCCGACACGAGAGAGATCGCCAAGAACGGCATCTCGGATACCTTCCCTGCGTTCCGTACCGTAAAGCTTCTGCCGGCGCGCACGCTCATGGGCCGGCTGCTCGGCGCCGACGGCAGGCCGCTGCCCAAGGTCCCTATTTACAAACAATACGACCTCGCCGCCTGGCCGCGCGACGCGGAACACTCGGTCACCGGCGAGGACGGCCGATTCAGTGCCAGGGTGCCTCTGCACGCCGCGCTCAAACTGGAATTTCGCGCACGCGAGGCGGCGCGGCTTTATCACGACGTCGGGCCCAACCAGACCGATCTTGGCGACATACGCCTCCATCCGGGCGTGAGGATCACCGGCCGAGTCGTCGATGCCTCTGGCAAGCCGGTACCGTGGATCAGTGTAACCACGCCGGCGACACCCGATTCGACCAGGCAGCCGAACTTCGTCTACACGACCGACGACGAGGGGCGGTTCAGAAGCGGCGGCTTGCCGCACGGCAATTACCTGGTCACGGTCGGCGGCATGCACAGAACGGCAGGCAAAGAGGAGTCGCCGACCCCGGCCGAGGATGCGCCGGATGTTTATGTCCCGGTGCCCGTAGTCATCCGCGACGGCGACGCCGAATCGGAACTCACCCTCCGCCCGGTGGAGTCCGTTCGCTTCAAAGCGACTTTCTTCTGGCCGCTCACCAAGATCGATCCAAGAGCTAGTCCGAAGAAAGCGCCACCCGATGACGGCGATCCCGCGGCATTGGCGGAAGCCTATAAGGACGAGCCGGCGATCTTCGTAAGAGGGAAGTATCACGGCATGGAATGGGCGAGCCAGTATTCGTTCGCGGCCGCGGCCGAGCAACCCGGCACGTACACCGTGCGCGTGCCCAAAGGGCTGACGGACGCGACATTGTTCCTCGGCATGATCCAGGGCCTCCCGCGGTGGTTCCGACTCGACCCGAAGTCGCCCGAGCTCTTCGGCACCGCCTATCGTCTCGACCGGGTCGACGCCGATCGGCTTGGTATTCAGATCCGCCCCTATCGTCTAACCACGCTCCGGGTCGTGGTCAGCGGTTCGCGGCCGGACGAAATCACGGTGAGGCCCCGGTACGTCCGCCAGGCGGAGATGAAAGCGGCCGGAGTTGTCTTCGACCCGTTGCCGCCGCTATCACCGGATACCGACGGAAAATTTCGTCTGTATGTTCTTCCGGGCGAGGAGCTGGAAATCTCTGCGACAGCTCGCGGCAACGCGACCGCGACCGCCCGCGTCGAGCTCGCCGAGGGAGAAACCCGGGAGTTACGGTTGCGATTCACCAAGAACGAGCGAAGATGACGAACCGGCCCGCAGCTCGGTCACGTGACAAGGAGAATGCGATGCGAATCATCGGCGTGCTGGCGATTGTAACCATCCTCCAATTCGGGTCCGCCGTCAGGGCTCGAGGCGAAATCGGACGGGGCAAAGACGATCCCGGTCGTCTTCGAATCTATGGGGACCGTCGTCAACAAGTTAGCGGGATCGGTCAACCTAGGCTCGATCCGGGTGGAGCCTGAATTCGCGACCCTCGATCTTCCCGCGTCGTTGCGGACCGAGATCCAATATGAGGGCGACACTTTGGCAAATGTCACGCCAACATCAGCCCAATGTCGCACTCACGGTAGACACTGAGGACTTGAAATCCCCTGGGGGGTAACTCCGTGTGGGTTCGAATCCCACCGCCGGTATTGGGCTTGCGACGATTTTCGAGTCGCGCAAGGAAGCTAAGTTTACTGCAACTTTGCAGCGCCTGCGGGGCTGCCATTGGCATCGCATTGCCTGGGATCGGGCGAGGAATCCTTTCGTTCGCGTCGGAACTGCCCGAAATACCTCGCCGAGGGACTTGGAAGTCCTGGCCGTATCCTGCGCCGTCGAGAACCGAAACAGAACGGCTGCGCGAGCGGGCAACGGGCAGTGAGGGCACAGCCAGCCGCGTTGTAAACTGGTGCAACGTCAACATAGCTAGCGATTGAGAGCAGGCACAGGCTTGCGACGGGCTCGCGCCGCAATGCATGTCCTAGCTCTCCTGACCTTCCTTCGCCGTCCTGTCGATGTAAGATGGCATAGGAGGACTTTCGAGAAAGCCGTTACGATTGGTGGCCTGCAATGTTCATCCCCAGCATAAGATATGGCTTCGTTCGAGCCCGCCAACTGGAGGGAACGTATCCAGGCGACCCGAAGTTGGGCGCCTGGCCAATCACGTCCAACCGGACGCTCTTCGGATGGGGCCAGGTCGGCGAGGATGAGTGGTCGTACTTTCGAGGCCAGGACGAATTCGCCGCCCCCGAGCCGCCCGGCCTGGACGAATCCGCAAAACGCCATCGGGTTCATCATTATCAGCGCATCAGGAATTCCTCGGAGGCACGCGCGATCCTGGAACGCAACGGCAAGATTCTCACCCGGCTGTCGAAAGGCCATCCTCTGGGGCAAGTCGGCCGGCCGCTCGAAGTGAAGGTAGCCTTCGAGATCACCCAGGACTTCTTGAAAGCGCCCCGGGGACTGATTGTCAATCCTCCGGCGGGAAGCCCTGTCATCGGAGCGCACGCGGTCCCATTGATCGGCTATAGTCGCAGCCAAAAATGGTTTGAATTTGGCGTCCTATGGTCCGGCTGGGGCGACAATCAGCGTGGTTATATGCCGTTAGAGTTTTTTGATAACTGCATGATCGATTCCTGGTGTATTGACCTTTCTTCGCCCAGCCTGCCCAAAATCCCGGGCATTGGCGAGCTTCGCTGGGACGTACCTGATCCCTTAGGAGATCGTTTTCACGCCCTGGAACTCTATGATGGGGATGCTGACGAACGGATGGCTTGGTCGTTCGCGGTCCGTAGGGGAGCTTGTCTCGACATTGAGGAGTTTTACGTCAGGCCAGCCTATCGTCTCCGCGGTTATGGCACGCGCTTGACGGGGATGGTCCTTGACCTCGCCGAGAGGAAGGGATTGTCGCTGCGGGGGTGGATTGCCTTCGCTGATTGCGAGGAGGCAAACCGCCCCGCACTCGCAAGCATCCTCTCCAAGCTCGGCCTGAACATCCGCCGCAGCGGAGTGCGATGGGCCGCCTATCGGGCCGCTCCTAGCAAGCGGAAGGAGATCGTCTTCGACTCAATCGGCGTCCCGCCCAGGCCTGCCTATGCGAAGAACTCGTCGTCAATCGCGGCTTCACGCTCCCGTCCAGCGGAGAATGAGCAGAAGGTGATTTCATATGAGGGGCAATTGACGGACGAGGCCCTGTGTGAGGTCGCCGACGCACTTTTCTGCTCCTTGGACGCGGAGGAGGCGGCCGATGGCCGTTCATAACCGGAGCGAGGTCTGGCTCACCGATCTCGGGTACGCTGGCAAGACGAGGCTTTGCCTTGTCCTTAGCGTACCGGCCGGTGATCGTGATCGAGCCTTGGTCACCCTGGTGGTCCATACGACGGCTTTGCGAGACTCGGATTTTGAAGTGGAAGTTGGGGCGAATTTCCTCAAGAGCGGCGCCTTCGACGTCCAGAACATCGTGACGGTGCCACACGCCAAGTTGCTTCGAAAGCTGGGGACGCTGCGGCACGACCAGTTTGAAAAAGTCGTTCGGGCTGTCATCCAGTGGTTGGGACTCTGACGAGACAAGTCTGGGCTTCAGGCCCTGCTTTTCGTAAGAATCGCGGCAATCAACTCGAATTCATGACCGTCGCATCGAAACCGGGCGAGATGCGGCCGAGATCCACACTGACCCGACGCGCGAGCGAGGGACCCCGGCCGAGTCCGGAGGCAGATGCATCGTCGTTCCCCTCGCTTGCGCATCGGATTGACACGCGAAGAGCCAGCGGAGGGCTGAAAACTGCGAAGTGGCCGGTCCCTGCCCGGTTTGTTCGCTGTAGACCCCAAAATACGCGGTTTTCGCGTAGGAACCGACGGCGCCAGACGTTCGTTCCTTCCAAGGTGCGCGGCGAGCCGCGTGGCCGATGCCCGAATCGGCTCGCGATCGGACCTTCGTGCCCTCGTCAGGTCGCCACGCATCCGCCCAGGTTGGGCACTCGTCGCAGGCCCAGGCGCTCGGCGACTTCCCTCAGACGCTTCCGGCTGGCGGCGAAGAAGCGGCCGAAGAGGCTCCCCTTGCTCAGTCCGAATCCAACCGCACCAGCACGTGCAAATGGTTATCCATCACGGAGAACCCGCCCGCCGCCACCGAGTAAATCTGAGCAAGTTCGATGGCAATGGTCGATCAATCGGGGAGATACACCCTCCAACTCGCGATCAGACATCCGCTCAACCAAAGACGATCTTGACTTGTTGCGGAGACAGCTTGGTCACGACCAACTTCTCCTTGTAAAACTCACCCACCCCCTTCACAAGCCATATATAAATATCTATCATATTTCTAGATGATTGATAGTTGATAATTAAAGTGTTATCGCGCTCCCAATTGTAATCGAATCGAGGAGGATGAGCATTTTGTATTGTTGACGTCATCATGACATGAACATTTTCAAGTCCTAGAATCATGTCCTTGGCGTTCTTGAATTGCTTGACGATCGGGGAGTAAAGTCTTGGAGCATAGGTACAGCACCAATACGAGCCAAAAGCGTCCGCCGCTTGTTGGGACGTGATTTCGAGGACTTTGCAGGTGGAAGCAAGGAGCTTGTAGACTTGATCATCCGGGACGTCAGATGGTGGCAACCGGAATTTGCTGGACTGCGATTGAAGTCCCGAGTGGGTCAGGATCGCATTCCACTTGTCTTTTCCAAACCGGGTCTCGACGAGTTCCGCCAGGCAGTTTGTAATCGTTGCTTTCATGGATTGACCCGCCAGTCTTACTCACCTCGTGTGAGGCTTGGTCAAAGAGTGGGTTGAAGTTTTCCGCTTTGATAATATCTCTCTGTCTTGTTCCCGGGAACACGATCGTTTCAAGGGCGGCGCTGCTGTTCTGCGTCTTGTTCCCAGCGCGGCGATGAGATGAGACCGATCGCGAAACGCATTAGCTCTAACCAAACCCACCGTTGCTCAAGCCTCCACCACGACTTGATCGACGCAACGTGCCTGGCAACTGAGAATCACGTTGTTCAGTCGATCGACGGGATCGAGGGCGTCTTGCACATCCATGACGACGTGTCCGGCGAGGAGCTTCGTTTTGCACTGGCCGCAGATGCCGGCGCGGCAATCATAGGCGATGTTGACACCCAGATCTTCCGAAGCTTCGAGCACCGTCTCGCCCGCGGAGACCTGCTTCGATTTACCGACTCTTGCAAAGGTCACCGAGGCAAGAGCCGCCGGCGCTGACGAGAATGCTACCATCTCCGCCTCGGTTGCCGTCACACCGTTGCCCTCATACACATCCGGGCCCGATGTCGATGCCGACGGCCGCGGCCGGCCGGCCGGCGCAAACGATTCGATCCTGATCTGCTCGTCGGGCACATCCAGCTCGTGGAGCATCTGGATGACCGAGTCCATCATTTCTTTCGGCCCGCAGATATGCACAAGGCGCTCCGAAAGCCGCGGGACGACCCGCTTGAGTAAGTCCGGGGAAATCCTGCCGCGCTCCCCTCGCCAACTCGTCCCCTCGTCGCGGGTGAGGGTTACCGTGACGCGCAGATTCGGGAACCGCCGCCTCAGGTAGTCGAGCTCTTCGCCGAAGATGATGTCGGACTCGGTCTGCACGGCAAACACAAGGTGGATCTCCCCAGGCCATCCGAGGTCGGTCAAGTAGCGGATCTTGGCCATCAGCGGCGTGATGCCGACGCCGCCGCCGATCATCACGATGCTCTCGGCCTCGACCCCGGTGAACGTGAATCGGCCCGCGGGCGCAGACACATCGAGCAAGCTCCCAGGAAGGACGGCGTCGTGCAGGTGCCGCGACGCCAATCCACGCTCCTCTCGTTTCACCGTCAACTCGCAATACGCGACACGGGTAGGCGACGAGGCGATGGTGTAGGAGCGGTTCACCTTCTTGCCGGCGACCATGAGCGAGAGGTTCAGATACTGGCCGGGCAGAAAGTCGAACGGCAACCGGGTGGCCTCGGGCGGGACGAGTCGGAACGTGCGTACCTCGGGCGTCTCGTCGAAGACCCGCGCGACCCTCAGTTGGCCCGACCAGAGCTTTGGCCTCACCGTCGGCTTGCCGCTGATTGCGTGCGTAGGCGCTGTGGCGGGGGCCGCTCTGAGCTTGTGATAAGCCGATCGGAGCTGCACGTAGTGGGCGATCGGTCGGTAGGCGAGTAGAGCCCCCAGCACGAGCGCGAATGCGACCGGCTGCGTGACGTCCGCCTTCACGAGCATGTAGTAGTGGACCACTCCGGCAACCGCGACGACATAGGCCAGCCGGTGCAGCGCCTTCCATCGCTTGCCGCCCAGCCGCCTGATCATGCCGTCGGTCGACGTCACCGCCAGCGGCACCATTAGCACGAGCCCGAGCGTCCCCACCATCAGATAGGGACGCTTGGTGATCTCCGACAGGGTGCTGCTCGCGCTTGCGCCGCGGTCGAACCCGAAAAAGATCAAAAAATGGAGGCAGGCGTGAAAGAACGCGTACAGGCCCATGATCCGACGGAACTGGCCCAGCCAGCTCCACCGGGTGATTCGACTCGCAGGCGTGACCACGAGTGTCAGGACCAGGAATATGAGCGAGAGAAGCCCGGTCGTCCGGATGGCGAAGTTGACCGGGTTGGCGCCGAGTTGGCCCCTCCAGGCATCCCAACCGAGGATGATGGCCGGGACGGCGCAGTTGAGGAGTACGATAAATTTGGCGAATGGAGTGACCTTCATTCTTGCCGCCCGCCTCAGAAGTTTGCCCGCAGGTCCATACCCGAATAGAGATGGGCCACCTGGTCGCCATAGCCGTTGAACATGAGCGTCGGCCGGCGACCCGACTCGCCGATCCGTTGCTCGGTCGCTTGACTCCATCGCGGGTGGTCGACCTCGGGGTTGACGTTGGAGAAGAACCCGTACTCGTTCGGGGCGCTCACGTTCCAGGTCGTCGCGGGCCGCGTTGACTGGAGCGTGATCTTCACAATCGACTTGATTCCCTTGAAGCCGTATTTCCAAGGCACCACCAGCCGGATCGGCGCACCGTTTTGGGCGGGCAGCTCGCGCCCGTACAGACCGACCGCCAGGAGCGTCAGCGGGTGCATCGCTTCGTCCATCCGCAGGCCCTCGATGTACGGCCAGGAAAGGACGTCTCCCTTCTGCCCGGGCATTCGTTTGGGGTCGAGCAGGGTCTCAAGAGCGACGTATTCGACGCCACCCATCGGCTCGACACGCTCGAGCAGCTTGGCCAGCGGGAATCCCGACCAGGGGATCACCATCGACCACCCCTCGACGCAACGCATGCGGTACACTCGCTCTTCCAGCGGCATCGAGGTCAAGAGCTCGTCAAGATCGAACACCCGCGGCTTGTGCACCATCCCACCCACGGCGACTTGCCAGGGCTTCGACACGAACCCGGCCGCGGCGGCTGCGACGCTTTCCTTGTCGGTCGAGAACTCGTAGAAGTTGTTGTAGTTGCTGATGCTCAGCAATGGGGTCATCGGCTCGTCGACGCGAAATCCGCTCGCAATGCCCGCAGGCGCGTCCAGCGAGGGGCGCAGGCCCGCCAACAAGGGCGTGTCGACCTGCGCCGAACCAACCCGATTGAGGCGGCGGTAGACCCATCCGGTCGTGACCAGGCTTGCCGCCGCGACACTCAGCTTCATAAACGCCCGGCGGTTGACGTACGCCGACAGGGGTGTAATCTCACTCGGGGGGACTTGATTCATACCTCTCATCACAGAACCCTCATAGCCCACGATGCGTCATTGCATCGAACCGGAACCAGATTACCAAGCGTCGAGGTCGAGCAAGGCTGCCACTCGATCATGAGCATGCGAGACTCCCGTTTCGACGCTGCTCTCTATTGCAATCGCGATGCCAAGCGACGAATCTGGACAGGTCCCGTCAGCGCAAACGGAGGCGTAGCATCGGTTTGATTTCGCCGGCCATTCTACCCGAGCCGTTTAGCCGGACGCGTTCAAGCGACAGTCGCTACGAAATGTCGTGGGCGCCACGAGCGCTCGTGAGAGGTAGCGGATCTGGGCCGAGCTCGGCATCGATTACGTCCCTGTGCGTGGCCACGTCTGCGTGGCCGTTGTTCAACTCGCGCGACGTTACCGTTGCCATGCAAAGTGACCGTGATGGCTTTGCGGCAAAAACTTTCGATTTCAGAAAACCTTCCACTGCCTGGCGAATCGGAGATGCGGGCGGTAAAGAGCCAGGACAGGCAGATCAAAACGTGGCCTCGACGGCTGGATTGGCTTGACCTCGGTTGAGTCGGTTCCAGACCCCTCGTGGAACGAGCCAATCGTTCCCGATCGCTGAACAAGACCGGAATTCTCGGATTGGGCGCAGAAACCGACGTCGCCGGTCGTTCGTTCCGCTCAAGGCGCGCAGGGAATCACGCGCCCGATCCCAAAATCGGCTCGCGATCGGACCATCGTGCCCTCGTCAGGTCGCCACGCATCCGCCCAGGTTCGGCACTCGTCGCAGGCCCAGGCGCCCGGCGACTTCTCGAAGGCGCTGCCGGCTGGCCGCGAAGAAGCGGCCGAAGAGGCTCCCCTTGCTCAGTTTCTCCAGCCGCGCCTGCCACGTCTCCGCGCTGCTCTCGAGCCGATCGAAGATCGCCGCCACTTCACGGGAGAACGCCGCCTTGCCCTCGCGAAATGGCCGGCCAGTGTAATCAACCAGCAGCAGGTAGTTGCCAAGGGAGAGTCCTTCAAGCATCCCTTCCCGCGGTGAATCCAGCCGGCGCCGATCCTCGATCGGACAGAGCCAGTGCGATTCCCCCAGCCGTGCCGATGGGCGAGTCGTTGTCTCCCGCGAATCGCGATCGTTCGACCAGATCGGTGTGAAGTCAGAGCTTCACCGCCAAGGCGCGAAGAGCGCCAAGAAATACGGCGATCCCGCTCATCAATCATTAACCGTGCGATTGATGCCGTACATTCACTGCTTCTTCCCTTCGCGTTCTTGGCGTCCTCGCGGTAGTAAGATCAATCGGCTAAACCGCTTGCGTGTGAGATGCCCGAAAACCGCGGATCCGAGCTCCGTACCGTCGTCAGGTCGCCGGGCATCCGCCCAGTTTTGGCGCCCGGCGCAGCCCCAGGGGCGCGGCGACTTCTCTGAGGCGCTGCTGGCTTGCCGCGAAGAAGCGCCCGAAATGTCCTCCGTCTTGTCGGTGTCGGTGTCAGCGACATACAGGTACAGCTCATCGAGGTAAGTAAACGAAGCCAGCGCCTTGTTGGGGAGCAGAAACCCGGACGCGATTAATTTCCCTCGAGCAGAAACCCGGACGCGATTAATTTCCCTCGCGTCCGCGAGGCGACAATACAAATCGCGTCCCTGTTTCCGTCCCCGAGACGGTGATCAACGAGCCCAAAGAGTTCTTCGTCCATCGGCCTCGACTCAAGAATAACGGGACGGAGGAGGTGGGCTGGTTTGCGATGAGCAAGGGTGTGGCCAATTTGTACCGGTACGCGCAGGTTAGCCAGCGGGCTAACGATCGTTATCTGGAGGCGCTCGCGGTCGTCAACGACGTGGGGGTCGGCCAGAGGGAGTTAGATTGCCGATGCGCGCCGGTCTCTTTTCAAGGGCGGAGACGTCGCGGTTTGCAGCCGCTTTCACGTGACGATCAGGCCCTGTTTCAAGCCGTGCTCCGGGGTGAACACACCGTGCGCGGCTTTCGCAATGGTGAGGTGGCCGAACGGTTGTACGGTCCCAGACCAAAAGACCCTGCGGAACGGCGCAGGCGATCCGGGCAAATGAGTCGCCGGATCAGCCTGCTGCGTGCTCACGGCTTGGTCGCGAAGTATCCGCGCTCGAGGCGCTACCGCGTGACGCGCGCCGGTCAACGTTTTATGAGCACGGCAATCCATGCTCGCGCCAAGTTGTTTGCATGGGACTTTGGTCGACCGGAGTAGTACATCCCGTCACCCTCGCGCAACCGGATTTGCGCGCTCACCGTCGCTGCTGCGCAACCGGTGCGCACGGAGAACATTTGCGCGCGGAACGATCATCTGAAAACCGTATCATTTTACGACGGGCATATCCGCTCCCAGTTCATCCAAGTCTATCGTGTTGACCAACCAACCGAGAATTGAGCATGTGTCATGCCCACCACTTCCTCATGTCCTCGATGGCGCGGAACATCTCGCGGATGGCCTCCGGTCCTCCAAGCGTCGCAATTACGAGAGCAAGCGTACGCATGTCAAGTAGAAGGTCCTTACGCGAGAAGCGTGCGCTATCCCCGATTCCGGACCAGAGCGTCCTGAGCGAAAAATTGTCAATTTGCATTATGGCGATTGCGAGCTTAACGATACTATCAATTCGCATCTTAAAATCATTTATCTTTCTGATCGATTGCAATGACTCGTTGACCGCTGTTACCCACTCGGCCTCGGGTAGCATGGGCAATACCTGGGTCAGCGCCTCCGCACGTCTGGTGTCACTTCCGATGGCGCGCGCCGCGTCTCAGCGCGTCCCGCACGACCGTCGCATGCTCCGGTTCAGGCCGGAGGATGGCTAGTTGAGCCAGTGCCTCCGCGCGTGTAACCTCGTTCCCTACGGCCCGCGCAGCCGCAAGCACCTCGCGTACGGCGGTCTCTCGCTCGTGCTCGGGCAGCAACGGCGCTAGGCCAGTGAGCGCCTTTGCATATGTGGCCTCGTTTCCAGCGTCCCGCGCGGCGGCGAGTGCGTCCCGCGCGACGGTCACTCGCTCGCGTTCTGGCAGCGAGCGCGCCAGCTCCGTGAGCGCCTCCGCGCGTTTGGCGTCGTTCCCGATATTTCGCGCAAGTGCATGAGCATCGGCCGGCCCTCGAAGTTCGGCCAGAGGCCGGAGCAGCGCCGCAAGCGCTTCATCACGCCAGTCCTGAGCCCGGATCTCCCACACTGCGGCGAGCGCCTCGCGAACAGCCGTCTCGCGCTCGGGCTCGGGCAGTAGGGTCGCCAGCCGCGACAATGCAGTAGCGCGGTATAGTGATTCAGGAACATTCGTACGGTGACCTTTCGATTGATCTGTATTTTCCTCAATCGTTCGGAGCGCGGCCAGCGCCTCCTGTACAGCAGCCTGACGCTCGGGTTCCGGTAAAAGTGGGGCCAGCCGACCAAGTACCTTTGACCGACGTTCTGTCCTTGCCCAGTCTTGCCGCGCCTGACGTTGTTGCTCTGGCGTGTGCCGAAGCGCCGAGTCGAGCAATGTCTCACGGCGTGCGACCTCGTTTCTGGTGGACCGCGCCAAGGCGAGCGCCTCGCGCGCGACGGTCGCTCGCTCACGCTCTGGCATCACGGAAGCCAAGCCCGCTAGCGCTTCTGCACGCATTGCGTCGTCCCCGATGGTCCGGACTAGCTTCAACGCTTCGGCCGGCCCCTCAATCTCCGCTAGACGCGGAAGCAGCACCGCCAAGGCTTCCTCGCGCGAGTCCTGGACCCGAATCTCCCGCGCTGCTGCCACCGCCTCCGCCGCTGCGATTGCTCGGTCACGCTCCGACATCAGGAGTATAAGCGATGCTACAGCCCGAAAGCTGTGTGCCATCGTATCCGACGCGTCCTGCACGGCTCGATCCTGCCACGGCTCCGGCACGATGGATGCCACGCGAATCAGTCTTTCGACGCCGAGAAGAACATCCCGGATGCTCTTCGCCATCTTCGATGCCTCCTGCTCCAAATTCTGTCGCTCAGACGGCGGCAACAAAGGAGCCAGCCTTGCTAGCGCCTCGGACCGCTGGGCTTCAATTCCGGCGAGCCGCACGGACGACCACACCTCCTGGATGGCCTGGCGCTGTGCTGAGTCGCTATGCGAGTCGGGGAAGGTAGGCTCAATCAGCGACTTAGCGCCGATCGACCGTGCATCGGCCAGCGCCTCGCGAGCGGCGGTCTCTCGCTCGCTCCCGCTTAGCAGGGGGATAAGGCCTGTCAGCGCCTCCGCGCGCCGGGCCTCGTTCCCGATTGCCCGCGCTACGCGCGAGCGCGTCGGTCAGCCCGTGAGTTTCTGCCAAATGCGGAACCAGCGTCGCCAGAGCTCCCTCAGATGAATCCTGGACCCGAATCTCCCGGGCTGCGACCAGCGCCTCCCGCACGATGCTGTTTCGCTCGGGCTGGGACAGCAGGGGAGCCAGCCGGGCCAGCGCGTCAGCGCGTTTGGCATTGTTCGTGATGGCCCGCGCGTCCGTGAGCGCCTGTTGCACGGTCAACCCTCGCTCGGGGTCGGGCAACATGGGTGCCAGTCGAGCTAGCGCCATCCATCGCTGCCCGCTGGTCCCTAGGGCATTGATCGAATTCCGCAACTCGGACGTTAGTTGTTTTGGGAACTTAAGAATTAACCGTTCAATGGCGCCTTGCTGATAACCGTCGTTTGCCATGGTCCGCGCAATTAATGAAATCTCCGGTAGTGCCAAATTCAGAGACGTTCGGTCGGTCAATTCGGCGGATGCACCAGGCTCGAGCAGGGAGGCATCCCCAGTGGAGACCGCCTCAGACGCGAGCGTGTCTCGCTTGGGCTGTGGCATAAACGGAGCCAGTTGCGCCAGAACCTCTGCGCGTGTCTCCTTGTGTGTGATGGTCCCAACCGAGGCGAGCTCTTCACGCGCTATGAGTTCCATGTCGGGCTCTGGCAGCACGGGAGCCAGGCGTGCCAAAACCCTGGCGCGCGTTACCCTGTCCCCGATCAATCGCGCAGCCGATAGCTCCTCCTGCACCGCAATCTCTCGGTCGGGCCTCGACATCAAGGGAGCCAGTTGCGCCACGGTCTCCGCGCGTGTTGCCCTGTCCGCGATGGCCCGGGCCGCGCAGAGCGCCTTGCGCGCGGCAATTGCCCGTTCCGGCTCTGGCAGCAAGTGGGCCAGCCAAATAAGGGCTTCGTCGATGTATTTCTCATCCCCGACAGTTTGGACCGCGTCGAGCGCTTTGCGCAACCATGGTTCTGGTAACAAAGAGGAGAGAAAAGACAGGGCCTCAGACCGACTAGCTTCGTCTCTAATAACCCGAGCGCAATCTAGCGCTCTGCGGAGATTGCTCGTCCGTTCGTGCTGAGGTATGTGCGGAACCAGCGCAGCCAGTACTTTGGACCGTTGGACCTCGTCTTTGATCCTCCATGCGGACTCTAGAGCGCTTTGGACAAGTTGAGAGCTCAGGCGCGGCGCCAAGGAGGCAATCGCCTCGGACCGGTACTTTTCATCCCCGATAGCCAGAGCCGTGTCCAACGCCTCCTGCAACCACGGCTCGGGGAGTAAGGGAGCCAGTCGGACGATAGCCGTACTTTGATTGTGTTCGTTAAATGCGCCACGCGCAGCAGTTAGCGCTTCACGGAGCACCTGGCGTCGCCCCTGCTCGGGCAGCCACTGGCTGAGACCAGCAAGTGTGACTCCACGGTATCCCTCAGTCGGTATGGAGCGTGCAAGTGCTAGCGCCTCACGCTGGACTTTGTTTCGGCTTTGTTCGCACAGCCGTCGTGCGAGTGCAGCCAGCGCCTCCGCCCGATATCCCTCGTCTGCAATCATCGAAGTTGCGACCAGGGCCTCCTGCAGCAGGTCCTTCGGCAACAAGGGGGCCAGCGCTATAAGAGCTGTGGCTCGGTCCGCCTCGCTCCAAGCGCCGCGCGCGGCAGTCAGGGATTCACGAAGCGGCTGCTGTCGATCTTGCTCCGGCAGGTAAGAGATCAGCCGGCTCAAGGCATTTATCCGCGGTCCTTCACCACGTATAGTCCCCGCGAGGTCAATTGCTTCGGTAAGCGTTTTTCCCGACAAACTAGAGCCGATCGATCTAAGCAATGCGGCCAAACCCCATCCGTCCACGATGGACCGACCCACACTGAGAACCTCTTCGATTGTCTCTAGCTGCTCCGGACCCATCTCAGTCGGCGTCAGCTTCGCGAGGGCCTCTGCACGATGTAAGAGGTCCGGCACTTGTCGGGCGTAGGCGATGCCTTGCGCACGCGGCCAAACACCTCTTTCCACGAGTGAGACCAAAAGGTCGGGCATGAAATTCCTGGCAAGACTATTAAGTGACGCGATAAGGAGCCCGTATCTGCATTGAAGTCCGACAGCGTTCAGCGACAACTGCGTCTCTTCAGCCTGCTCAGTCAACCTCCAGGCGCGTGCAACATCAGCTATGTAGCCTGCCGTCTGCCCGAGTTTTTCGCGGGATTGGTACCAGCCATTTCTACGATCCGTCGTTTCCTCCTGCAGAAGGCTGTGGATCAAAGAATTCCGCTGGCTTTTTTCTATATGCCATGTAAGATATGTGTGAATATACCCGTCATCAGCAATCGTATGCCATTTACCACCTCCAGTGAGGCGTCGATACCGCTCTAGTAGCAGCGAATGCGCTTCCGCAATCGTGAGTCCTAACCCCGGCAGCTCAAAGGGCGGTTTCGAACGAGAACAGTCTGTGAGCGTCGTTTTAGCCAGTTCATGCACTAGATCGTGAAGGCGATATGTATGCGTACCATCGGGAAGGGGCACGCCCGGCAACAAAATGGCTTTGTCACGCAAGAGGCGCAGCGTGATCCGCGCGGACGGTGCGTCTGTGGACCACAGAGTAGCGGCCATAGCGGCAGAAATTGTCACATCTTCGGGTAAGACGCCCAACCAAGCGAAGCATCTTAGCGATTCGCCAGAAAGCCTTCGCAGACTTATATTGAATGATCCCCTCAGGCTGAGTCGTTTGTAGCTAGCTTCGTCGGTTACCTCATGAGCACCTGGCAATTCGAGGGATTCTAGCCGACCGATTTCAGCCTTCAGATCGTCGAGCAATTCCCCCCAAGTTATTCCGTCAGCTACTTGAGCCGCGGCCAATTCCAAGGCCAATGGGAGATATCCAACTGCTCCAGCTAATTGAATAGCTTGTTCGAACTCCAATCCTCGCAACGTTCGTCCCAGACGGCCAGATAGCAGAGCGATTGCCTGTGCCGATGTCATAACGTCCAGATCGCACAGTTCTGCGCCAACGCCCTTGGCGATCAGAGCGTCCCTCGTCGTGATAATAAGCAGGCAACGGGGACCACCAACGTGGAGCAACCGGGCCGGCGCCGCATCCCAAGTGTCGTCCGCGACGACCAGCACAGCCTTGTCCCAAAGCAAACTCCGGAGATGCGCAGATGCAGGCTCCACACTAGTTGGATGAAAGTCGCAGTCGCCTAGCGCCTGTATCCAACCGCTGAGCACTGGCAAGAGGTCAGGCTGCTGCCCCAACGTAGCCCAGAGAACGCCATCGGGGAATCGATCTCGCACCATGGGATCATGGGCTAAAGAAGCTGCAAGCGTCGATTTACCAACACCGGCCAAGCCGTGGATCGCGCTGATCACAATGGCACCGGGAGCCCTGTCTGCGCCCAACAAACGATCTCTCAAGTCTTGACTTGCATCCGGTCTCTCAACGAAGTAATTGGGTAACGGCGGCGCCTGGAATGGCGCGCCAAAACGCCAGCGGCGTGCCGGGCGATGTGCCCCTCGACCAGCCAGCGGTGCAGGTCCGCGGTGACCTTCGCCGCCAACTCGTCCGGGTTCCGGAACGATGACACAAGGTGGGACCGGCGCAGATCCTCCCGCAGCGCCGCGAGCCGCGCTGTCTTGTCTTCGTCTTCGTCGTCATCGTGCTGGTCGGGGGCGACTGCCGCCTCCTCCTTGAAGTAGACAAAACAGGGGATCGCCCGCTGGCGTGCCCGGCGGTACTCTGCCTCGGTTATCCCCGAGCCGTAGCGTCGCCCGATGAGCACGACGTAGGCCTGGCTGCGGTCTACCTCATCGAGGGACGCGCTGCTAGTGGTCTCGTTGCGACTGCCGAAGTACTCCATGCCAACCAGCTTAGTCTCACGCAGCCGCTGAAGCGCCGCCTCAACCGCTTCGCGCTCCAGCCGAAGGTCGAGCCAGGTGGAGCTGAGGAAGACGTGGACCGTGCGCTGGGGCCTCATGGTTCTATCCGAAACGTCTGCGCGTGCTGGGTCGTCGGCGTCGCTGTCGCCGCCACGCACGAGCTGGGAAGAGCGATTCTAGTATCGTACGACTGGCGAATGACATCAATAGTCAGAGCACTTCATTCGCGGTGCCGTCAGCCTTGATGACTGGAACTTGTCGATGAAAGCACGGGCACGCGAGATTGTGCCTCGGCCGAGCCCAGTCCGTCCGGCACGCCAAGCGCGGGCTGGTCCCGTCCGGCTTGAGCACGAAGCAGTGGAGCAAGCTGCCCGTGCCATCGTGGACCGACGAATGGGCCACCGGCCCGTGCACCCCGTTGCTCCCGTTGCTTTGGTGCAGCGCTGCCAGCGGTTGACCCGGGCCGGCCGTCGTGTGACTACTGTTCTACCCTGCTCCCACACAAGTGTCGCGATCGACCAAACGCAGGCATGATGGTGTCACCTCGTATTACCTTGCGCTTCGGCTATTTTAGATCCCACCTAACCCACCGCCGCCGAGCCAATCGCGTCGATCCTGTCTTCATCGGGAAACCCCGCACGCGATACCGTCGTGGGCAGTCGTCCGTCGGCTCCATCAGGTGGCCGACGGTCTCCAGCATACGCGGCCAATCGGCAAACACAGCCGGGATACCCTCTCCCTTCATGAAAACATCTTTTTGGGTGACTGGCAGCAGAGCTTCGACGCCGTTGGCCCACACGGAATAGGTCAATAGCTCGCCGTCTTTGTTCTGGAGCGCGGAGAAAGTCGCCACGAAGATGTCGATGCCCTGTTTCTCGTGGACGCCCTTCAGCAACTTTGCCTGCTCGTGGTACAGGGGGCCAGTCCACGTAATTTCCATCTGCTTGAAACTGCGGTGGAGAGGATGGCCTTCGGGCGGCAGCCAGTCCTGCCAGGTACCATCCTCGAAGATTAGGGAAACACCGCTGAGCGAGTATGGCTCTTGGAGGTGGTTCTCCGCCATGGCGCACATGGTCGCAAGGCCGGCCTCGTCCTCCGAGCCAGTTACGAAAAGCGGGTCTCGGCTCGGGACCAGCGCCACGAGCTTACCGTTGACCTCTAAACCCTGGGCGCGCTCAACAAGGGTAGGCCGGGATGCGTCGTACCTATCCCCCGACATGAACGAGTAAAAGCCATCGCCGATCTTACCGTACGAGACCGTGGCTTCTTCCAAATTCTCGCGAGCGACTTCCATGGCCTCGTAGAACGACACGCCCCATTCGGTCACATTCTCGTTGTCGATGGATTGCACCACTTCGGGCCAGTTATAGACGAGGGTGGCAATCAGATGCTTGCCTAGCGCTTTCGAAGGGCGGGGCCTTCGGTGCGACTGAAGCACCTTCAATCGCAGCATTCAATCGCATTTGCTCGAACGCCGCTCGAAGCCAAAGTCTGGGCCTGAGATCAGCACGCGCCAGATCGAATTCTTCAGGAAGCCCCTTTCTGGACGTTACAAGACCTCTGGCAACACTGCGGACGTACTCGGCGCGGCGGGAGCGTGGCTGTTTCAGGTATGTCTGGTACATGTTGTCAAGGTTAGCGATCCACGGGGAGTCGGGGTCATTCCGAACGATGCGATTTTCCGAAGCGTCGAAGCGCAGGTCGGTCTTGTCGCCGGCTTCGTGGAAAGCCTGAATCATCGGCTCAGCGAAATTCGCAACGCTGGGTTTGCCGAATAGGCGGTCGAGTAGTCCCATGATTTGGGCTCCCGCCACATTAGGAGCAGCTTCGGTTTGTCACTTGCATGATCACGGGGGGCGGCAAGCCCGCGCGAGCTCGACACTGCGGAATCCTCGAGCGTCAATCTCCGTCCTACTCTGTCGGAACCTTTTCGCCACGTCCGGCTCGCTTATGTCTATCTCGACGTCTTTGCCGACTTGAGGGTCCTGTTCTCACGAATACCAGAGCGCGGAACTTGGGCAACCGGAACCGAAGCGCGTCGTCCACCAGGTCCTTCGGCAACGCTTGCACGATGGCACCCCGACGCTCCGCTGGACAGTTCTCGACAGCCCATTTGACGTTCTCGCGAACGTGCTCGGCAACGAGTGCAAGGGCTTCCGGATTTGCGTTAGCCTCGAGTGCATCCTGTGGACTCACGTCACGAAGACGGGCTGTGTCGCCAATCGCCTTAACCGCTGCGTGTAGCTTCGTATACTTGGGGCCAGTGCCTCCGAGGACAACCATGAGGCCGCCTGGGGTCAGGGAGAATGCCAAACGACGAAGTTCGAGATCGAACGTCTCCGACATGCTCGGCTGAGTAAGGAAGTTGCAAAGAAATATCATGTCATACGCAGACGGCTGCGGAGCGCCCTTGTCATATGCCATCTGCCGCGCGATCGCATCTGAAATCGGCTGGTCTATCTCGTCGAACTCCTTCGCGATTTGGGCTGCCATATGCGCGACACCTTCGTGGTGGCGATGAGCGACGCCAAAGCGCTCGAATTCAACGATCGCGCGCCGAACGCCAAGGCGCCGTCTTCGCGGGCGTCACTCCGGATTATCATCAGATGCTCTGAGAGATGGTGAATGAAACGGTCCCAGGCGCGTCCACGATCGAGAGAATCGAAAGTCGCCAATCTCCCGACCTTGACATCTCCTAAGTCTGGCCAACGCGACAGCGATGCATAAAAGTCTCGCGTGGCGTACAATGCCGGAGCCGGACCTGCGCCGACCTCCAATGCATGCAGTCCACGGATGCGCAGTGGGAGACGCCCGATACGGATCAAGTACTCCAACACCTGATTGACCCGACCGTAACGGTCGAGCAAATGAAGTCCTGCGTACGCGATCGCCTCCGCAGCGTTATTGAACGTCAGGAAATCACAAGACGTAAGCACCGGCTTCAGGTTGAGCGCGATTTCTTCCGGTACGGTGTATCGGCGGCCGTCCTGGCGCAAAGTTCGGCAGATCGCTTCGGCAAACGTGCTCATCCGCTCTAGTGCCGTTCCGCTTGTCGTTCGCCAATCAAGGAGCCGGTCGGCAACACTGCGCTCCCATCGCAATGCGCTAAACGGCGCTGCGTGACATAGATCCGATTGTCCGCTCGACGAGCCACTCTCCATATTCAATCGCTCCTACCGCATTCGGCCTGCCCCCGCCATCTGCCCACTGGATTCGAAATCCAAAATCCGCCGATCATCTTACCGCATTCCCAGGTCGCCAAAGATATCGGGATAGCCGAGAAGCCGTTCGAGCTCGCGAGCGTCGCTGCGCACGCATTCGACACGACGAAGGTCGTATTGATGCGGCTCAGAGCACCGATCGAACTCAATACGGGAGAACGGGATAGGCATCGCTATTAACTCGCGTCCCCGTTTTGTCATAATTGAAACAGCGGCGCCATCGAGAACCCTGCCACATCGCGTCGAACGCTGGCTTCAACAGCGTCTCGACTCCGACCGAGAGGTCGTCAATGAGTAAGTCGGGGAGGAGAAGCGTATCCCGGTCGAAGGAGGCTCGGGCGTCTTTGAACTGCCCCGCCCGAATACAGTAGCCTCTCACCCCGAGCAGACTGATTACCACGATGATCGGCGGCTCGATTTGCAACCGCTCGTACGCGGACAGGTAGCGCTTCATGCCCTCAATCAACTCCCTTTCGACTGCCCCTACCGGGAAGAATCTGCTCCCATCGGGGTGAATGAGAATTCGCGAATCAACGGCCTCAATGGCGCCGCTTCGGAAAAACTGAACGTAGCCATGGCAAATACCCGACTTAGAGTCGCTGTTGAAAGTCAGAAACCCGTCGAAGTTATACCGCATATCGTATCCTGACGAATGCATGGGTCTAAGCTGCGTGACCTCAGCGACGACGTGCTCAGTATCAACGTGGCTGGTCGGATCGAGCGCCGTCAAGGGAAGCAAATGAAGCACCAGCTTGCCGCCGTCGTTGAGTGGCGCGGGAGTTTCGCTGGCAACGATTTGTGCAACTCGGTCGGCTCGGAATCGCCGAATGCGCTCTGGCAGGCTCTCGGACAGGGCGAATGCCGCTCGAATCTCGGCGACGTCGAGCTGGTACTTGCCCGCGCTATTCCGGGAAAAAAACCGGGACAAGTTCTTGAACGTGACCGTGTGCGGAGCGGTGTAGCTCTTCTGGATGCGGATAAGCAATAGGGGTCCATCCGAGAATCCATGGACGGGACGGATGTGTACGCCGGCAATTCGGGGTTGAACACCGTCCCTCATGATTTGGTCGAGTCGGCGCATTTCCTGGTCCGTATTCACTTGGGCAAGGCCAGTCGCTTTCTCGGGGATACCTGTCGCCTTCCCGTTGTTGTCCCGCCTCTCCTCAACCCCATAGGGTACGTCTCCGCCCGATGCGTTGGCTAATGAGGACACGTCCGCAAGGAACTCTCGCTTGTCGTCGTCGGAGTTCGCAGGGAGGGCCTCCTTATATTCAAGGGTTCGGCCCTCTTGAACCCCGTTGGCGACGAGTGCCTCAATATCCGTCGTCTCGATTCGATTGAAGGACTTCTCAATCACAACGATGGTCCCCCTTATTCGGACTCGCGTTGAGTGTGCCGCATCCATGAGTTAGCCGGTGCGGCCAGGCATCATCCACGGACATCGGAATTTGCCGCAGCGCCGCAGACTACGCATGGGCTTGCCGTATCGATTTCGAACAACGATTCAAGGGCCTGACCTGCTGAGCTGATCTTTTTCATTATACCCGAGGCTACCGGCGCGGGCCGGGTTCGCTACGACCCGAGGACTGACGGTTCCCGTGATTTCCTGAAAGCGGCCTTGACCATCGCCACGTTGCCAGCGCGGACGGCATCGGGTAGCCGGTCCCAGGCGTCGATGACAGCGGCCAAATCCGAATTGGGCTCGACAAGCGTCGGTGGGCGAGCGGTGGGCAGAAGATTCCGTGACGGAGAAGAACTTCCAATATTGCGTGGACTTACAACGAGAACGACACCGAACTTAAAATCCTCTGAGCGGGAACGCCCGTGTGGGTTCGATTCCCACCGCCGGTATTGGACTTGGGACGATTTTCGGGTCGCGCAAGCAAGCTATTGCAGCGCCCGCGGGGCTCCCATTGGCGTCGCATTGGCTGGGATCGGGCGAGGAACCATTTCGTTCGCGTCGGAACTGCCCGAAATACCTCGCCGACGGACTTGAGGCAACCGACATCCGCTTTCTCGGCGCGGTGCGCGACTTCGTCGAACCAGCGCACCGTGGCCGGCTCCAGACACGGTTCGGATGAAGCTACAACGCCATGCATTGCGTTTGACGCCGATCGTAGTCGTTACGTCCCATCAATCGCTCTTAACCGCATCGGCGCAGTGGCTTGCGACAAGGCCGGCTCTCCGGTGCTGATCGCGGTTAGCCTCTGCAGTGCATGCCCTTGACGTCCTCGAATGCGACCGTGGCGCCGACCAGCCCTCCAGCCGATCGAGCGGCGGAACGCGTACCATGTCTGGGTTCGATCGAGCAGCAGGGTTGGCCCGATTTATCTCCCCCAAGCGCAGTGTGAAGTATTCCCGTAACCCATCGAATTTTCTTCCGCCATCAAGCCAAAGACTTACGTCGAATCGTGCGCCGCGCGATTTGACAGCTTCGCAGAGCGCGGGTAAAGTAGCTGTATAAGTGTGAGTATGCGCGCAACCCACTCCAGGTTGCCCAGCCACCCGGCGCCGCAACGTGGCAATTCTGCGGTGCTGGAGCGTGGGACATCGTGATCGATCATGGGACGGCCCGAGACGAGTCGATCGCCCGTTTCGCGGGGCTCGGGGACGCCCGGAATCGGCTGAATTTCACGACACAAGAGCCAATAGATCAGCAACTTCCGACGAGCACCCAGCGCGCCGCCGATCCCCGAGGCGTTTTGCCGCCGTACATCGCGAGATGGGACTGGAACCCCTCGAAAACGTCCCAAAACGTCCCATTTTTTCCCATTTTCGGCTCAGGGAGTTCTTGACCACGGACAGCGCGGCCGAGCCGCAGCCAGATGGCCAGGGAAAATTCGGATTTCAACCACGAAACACACGAAACACACGAAAGGGATTCTGACACAGATGCGCCTACTACGAGATCGGCCGATCGCCTGGCTCCTGAGCGTCGCGACGTCTGCGAAACAAGGCGGCGAAAATGCGCCGAACGAAGCCAATTTCGCTGAATTGGCGAGTATCGTGGAACCACAAGATTTGATTCGAGTTACGGCAAATTCCGGCGTTCGTTCGCGGACTTGACAAGGGGCGTGGCGCAGCGATGGGAGGACAGCACGCCGCGTGAAGTGGCCCGAACTGCCGCAGGTGGCCGACCATGGTTCAAAGTCGTCACGTGGCGGGCGATAAATAAGAGGTGGGCGGCTGGGGTCGAGCCGGTATCAGCCAGCGAGCCCCCAGAGCGTCGGCCCCAGACCTGGGTGCGTCGCCCTCCAGGCGCCGACCGCAGCCAACCGAACCTGTTACCCGCTGATGAACGATGCCGCCCGCGCACAGAACAGAATTGATTGCCCGACGTGGTTCGGGTCCAAGGGATTGTGGCCGCTGCTGCGCCGATTGACCGTCCTGGGCTGTGCGTCCTATAATGCCACACGAGGCTGGGCGTGGGCAGGCAGGGTACTGTTGGGGCCAGACGATGCGTGCCGATCTTGATCACGCGATGGCGATCACCTATTACAAAAGATTCCGCATGGAGATCGACCTGAACGAGGCGATCGTGACCGCTAGCCTGCCCCGCAGCTTTGTCTGGGTATCCTGGGAAGAATCGTTGCTGGATCAGCACGCGGACGTCAAGTATCATAGCTTTTTCGGCGAGATTGACGCCTATGTTTTTCCCTGTCTCGGAGACCGTCAAGGATGTCGGCGCTTGATGTGCGAGATCCGGCGCAAGCCCGGCTTTCTGCCGGGAGCAACCTGGCTGATCGCCAGTGCCGGGGGCTACGTGGGCACGGTGCAAGGGATCATGGATCTCGGGCAAGTCGGCGCAATTCAGAATGTGGGTGTGATTCCATCGTATCGAGGTCTGGGATTGGGGCGGGCCCTGGTCCGCCGCGCTCTGGCTGGGTTTTCGGCAGCCGGACTCCGAAGAGCCTACCTCGAGGTCACTGCCGAGAATGTCGCCGCGGTCCAGCTCTACCGCAACGTTGGGTTCCGGCGAGTCAAGACACTCTACAAAGCCGTCGCCGACTGACGCCGACCCTCATTGTGTGAGGTAACCGTGCCTGCCGCATCGACTGCGACGATCGAGCAACAGGAGTACGCCAACGGTCTGGTGCTGCTCGCCGAGACGATGCCCGGCGTCCAGTCGGCGGCGTTCACATTGCTGCTACCCGCCGGTGCCGCGTACGAGGGCGCTGACGGACTGCACTGGCGGCGGGGCGGCCACGATGGCGGCGGAATGGATCACGCGCGGGGCCGGCCCGCGCGACAGTCGCGAGTTGCTGACGGCGCTCGACAATCTGGGCGTCAGCCACGCGGAGAGTGCCCAGACCCTGCACACCTCGCTTGCGGTGGCGACGCTCGGCCGCAATCTCGAGCCGGCCCTCGAGATCTTCGCCGACATCGTGCTTCGCCCGCACCTCGACGACGACGAGGTCGAGCCGATCCGCGCCCTCTGTCTGCAAAACTTGCGGAGTCTCGAGGACGACCCGGGCACGAAGGTGATCTACGAGCTGCGCCGCCGCCATTTCCCCGATCCGTGGGGACGCCCGTCGCCGGGCACGCCGGAAGGGGTCGCGTCGCTTGACGCCGCGCGATCTGCGCACGTTCCGCGACACGACGTACCGGCCCAACGGCGCGATCCTGGGCGTCGCCGGCGCGATCGACTGGCCGCGGCTGCGGGACACGGTCGGCCGGCTCTTCGGCGACTGGAAGCCGCGGCCCGAGCCCGCAGGTGCAGGAACGGCCCGCCGGGCCGCGCCGCGACCACATCCTGCGCGAGACGCAGCAGATCCAGATCGCGCTGGCCTATCCCGCGGCGACCGTCGCCAGCCCCGACTACTACCGGGCCCGCGCCGCCGCGGCGATCCTGGGAGGCTATTCCTCGGCCCGGCTCTTCACCGAGGTCCGCGAGAAACGCGGCCTGTGCTACTCGGTCTACGCCACTTACGAAGGCCAGCTCGATCGGGCCGCCATGCTTGTGCTACGCCGGCACCTCGGCCGACCGGGCGCAGCAAACCCTCGATGTCATGCTGGCCGAGATCGAACGGCTGGGCCGCGAGGGCGTCGCCCTCGACGAGCTGGAGACGATGCGAGCAGGCCTGAAAGAGCTCGTTGATCATGGCCCAGGAATCGAGCATGAGCCGTTCGGGCGCGCTGGCCTCGGACTGGTACTTCCTGGGCCGGGTCCGCTCGCTCGAGGAGATCGCCGCCGAGCTCGATGCCCTGACTCCCGAAGCCGTCTCGGACTACGCCGCCGGACTGGCAGACACCGACGCGCAGTGACGATCCTCACGCTCGGGCCGGCCGCGCTGCGGCTTCCTCCTTGAACCGTGAAGCCGGCGGAATCGGCTTGCCTGATCGACGGGCATTCACTGCCTCGAACTTCACGTCTCTACGGTTGACTCTCATGCAATTTCACCACACGACGCTGGACAACGGACTCGAGGTCATCGCCGAGCTGAACGACCGGGCGCTACTCGGTCGCCGCCGGGTTCTTCGTCAAGACCGGGAGCCGCGACGAGTCGAGCGAGTCTGGCCGGCGTCTCGCACTTCCTCGAGCACATGACCTTCAAGGGGACGCCGCGCCGCGACGCCATGGCCGTCAATCGCGACTTCGACCGCGTCGGCGCCAAGCACAACGCGCAGACCTCGGAGGAAGACACGTTCTACCACGTCACCTGCCTGCCCGAGTACTTTCCCCAGGCGTTCGACGTGCTGTCCGACATCCTCCGGCCGACGCTGCGCAGCGACGACTTCGAGACCGAGAAGCAGGTGATCATCGAAGAGATCCGGATGTACCTGGACAACCCGATGTCGGTTGCCTACGAGGCGGCCAAGACGACGCACTTCGGGGCGCACCCGCTGGGCAACAGCATTCTGGGGACGGTCGAGTCGATCACGGCGCTCTCGGCCGATCAGATGCGTGAATACTTCGCGCGCCGGTACAGTCCGGCCAATATCGTGCTTGGCTTTCGCCGGCAAGGCCGACTGGGATTCGCTGGTGGACCTCGCCCGGCGCCATTGCGGCAACTGGCAGGGCGGCGCGGCAACCCGGCAACGCCGTTCCGGTGCGCGGCTCGGGATCATTCCGGGCGATTCTCCGGGCCGACGACCAGCAGCAGACCGTCGTCGGCGTCGCGGACGCTCCGCCCCTCGAGAGCGACGACCGCTACGCCGCGCACCTGCTGGCGACGATCCTCGGCGATCACACCGGCTCGCGGCTCTACTGGGCCCTGATCGATCCCGGTCTGGCCGACGGCGCCGAGCTCTCTTACCAGGACTACAATCAGGCCGGCGCGTTCTTCACGTTCCTGAGCTGCGAGCCCGAAGCGACCCAGGCCAACCTCGCGCGGATCGCCGAGGTCTATCAGACCGCGATGGCCGATGGGATCACCGAGGACGAGCTGACTCAGGCCAAGAACAAGGTTCTCGCGCGCTCGGTGCTGCGCAGCGAACGTCCCATGGGCCGGCTGGCGTCGCTCGGTTTCCACTGGATGTACCACCGCGCGTACATTTCGGTCGAGGAAGAGCTCGAGGCCTTCAATCGGGTCACCGCTCGCCGACCTGCGCCGGCTCCTGCACGACTGGCCGCTCTGGCCGATGACGATCGTTTCGGTCGGTCCGACGACGGACGTGCACCCCCCGAGCTGACCTATGGGTTACGTATCACACCTCGCCTGTTCGGTTTGTGGTGCTCGGTACCCTGCGGACCGGCTCATGAACCTGTGCGAGCGTGACGGCCGGCCGGTCCAGGTCGTGCTCGATCTCGAGCGTCTCCGCGCAGAACGCGGGCGCGACGGCTGGTGGGACCCCGGCAGGCCAAGTTTGTGGCGGTTTGGCGGCCTGCTGCCGCTGGATATCGATCGAGCCCCAGATCGTGCGCACATCGTCACGCTCGGCGAGGGCCATACGCCGTGTCGAACCTATTCTCATCCTCTGGCGGACCGGGTGGGATGCCGTCTGGAGGTCAAGGACGAGGGGAAGCCTTGCCCGGGTTTTGGCGCCAATCCCACCCTGTCCTTCAAGGATCGGGGCATGGCCATGACCGTCTCGATGGCTCGTTCGTTCGGCCTTTCCCGACTGGCCGTGCCGACGCAGGGAAACGCCGGCGACTCGCTGGCCGAATACGCAGTCGCCGCTGGCATCGAGGCCGCCGTCGTGATGTCGCCCGACACCGACCTTCCCGTGCTGGGCAGAGTCGCGGCTCTGGCGCGGCTCTTTCCCGATCGCATCACCCTCGATCTGGTGGCCGGTACGATCGTCGATTGTGCAAAACGGGTCAGGGAATACTACGTCCCTCTGGGGTTTTTTGGCGTGGCCACGTTTCAGGAACCGGGATGGCGGACGGAAGGCAAGAAAACCCTCGGACTCGAGCTCGCCGAGCCCGCAGGCGACCGCTTCGCCGAGCGCCGCTGGCAGCTTCCCGACGTTATTGTCTATCCAACCGGCGGTGGAACGGGAGTGGTCGGCATGGCCAAGGCTTTCGACGAGCTCGAGACGCTGGGACTGGTCGGGTCGGATCGGCCCCGCATGGTGTGCGTGCAGGCCACGGCGACAACGCCGATCGTCCGTGCATTCGATTCGGGCGCGGCGGATATCACACCGCTGCCGGCGGGACGTACGATCGCGACCGGATTGAACGTCGCGCAGAACGTGGGGCATGTGAATGTGCTGCGAATCGTGCGCGAGACCGGCGGCTGCGCAATCGCCGTCTCGGACGAGGCCATCAGCGCCGTGATCCGTGACGAATGGCACGAGCGCCGGTTCGCGTGGTCGCCGGAAGGAGCCGCGACTCTCGCTGCTCTTCCCGAGCTGGCTGACCGGGGGATCATCCGCCGGCATGATCGGGTCGTACTGTTCAACACCGCATCCGCCGAGAAATATCTGCCGTCAATCCGAACGCTGCTCGACGGGGGACTCTGATTCCAGCTCGTCATCCGGATCGGGTTCATCCGGAGAGGCCGTGCCCAGTCCGCTATTGAGTTCGAGAGGCAGGCGTCCCAGGCGCAAGACGGTTGACATGATCTCCTTGGCACGACGGGGCCAGGGCATGGCCTCGATTCGAGAAACGGTTTCCTCGACGGGATAGGCCACGCGCCTCAGCTCGATCTTGTTGTCCTCGATGACCGCGAAGCCTGCGCGGGGATCGCCATCGCGCGGCAGCCCGACACTCCCTGGATTCAGTACGATGACACCGTTGATCTGGATGTTGAATTGCACGTGCGTGTGTCCGACACAGACGACGTCGGCTTCGACGTTTTGCAGTCGCTTTGCCCAGGTCTGAGGATCCTTGAGCAGATACTCGTCGAGCGGATCGCGGGGCGTGGCGTGAACCAAGAGAAACCGCTTACCGCCCAAAGTAAATCGTTGTGTCACGGGAAGTTGTAGCAAATAGCGTCGCTCTGCGTGGCCGAGGGCATCCCACATTGATGGTCGGGAAGCTTGGGTCAGGTATCGGAACCCTGTGTCGCCGACGACAGGAATCCCCTGGGCAACCCCGTGGTCATGGTTGCCCCGGATCGCGTAGGTTGCATGACTCATGGCCCAGCGGACGCAGGGTGCCGGGTCCGGACCGTAGTCGACCAGGTCTCCCAGGCAGAGACAAACGTCGAAGGCTTGCTCGATCGCCGCGAGTGCGGGCCAGTTCGCATGAATGTCGGAAACGACCAGTATCCTCATGTCGTCATTTTTCGCTCAGATGTCCCCTGGTGGAGCAGCGAGTTTCCCGTAACTTAGATAAGAACGCAATGAGGTTGTTTCGAGAAGTGCCTCCCGGCTCGATAAGGCGGGCCGCGGCGGAATTCGTCGCTTATCTTGGGTTCGCGGCGGCGGAATAATTCGCCTATCTTGGGCTCGCCGCAGCGGAATGTGTCGCGAATCTTGTCTCACACGCTGGATTTTCTCGGGGATCTCCGCCCAAAATGACCTAGCAGGCGGGAGCCCGGTGTTGGCGGACGACAACGGCCCGCGTCCAGACCGACACGAATTTCTGCATCAACTCTTCCCCCGGCCGGAGTGCACTGGCGATGGCGTCGTTCGAGCCTCAAGAATTCGGTTTCGAGGAACCACCGCCACGGCCCACCACGCCTCCCGTGCGGCGCGGTTTCCTGGTTGTGCTATTCGTGCTTTGTCTGGCCGCTTTGATCGTATATGGAAGTTCTTATATCGCGGAACGGACCGGTTACGCCTGGGAAGCGGGCCGCGCGGGCCGCGTCCGAAGCCCTGGCCAAGCTCGACAAGGAGCAGATCATCGATCGCGCATCCGCGCTCTTTCGGCTGGCGACAGCCGCCGTCTCACCGGCTGTCGTCAACGTTCATGCGCTGAGGGCGCGGCGCGGCGGCGAGGCTTTTGGGGGCCTGCCCTTAGGCGGCAACCATTTTCAACCTGGCTTCCAGAGCAAGGAGCTGGGCTCGGGTGTGATCATTGACAAGAACAAGGGATACATCGTCACCAATAATCACGTTGTCAAAGACGCCGATCGAATTCTCGTTCGACTGGGACAGGGCGACGATGTGCCTGCGCGATTGGTGGGTGCCGATCCCAAGTCGGATCTGGCGGTGCTTCAGGTCAAGTCGGAGCTCAAGGTTCAGGCTCAATGGGGAGATTCCGAACAACTCGACATTGGCGATTGGGTCCTGGCCATCGGCAGTCCGCTCGGTCTTGATCACTCGGTCACCGCGGGCATCGTCTCGGCGACCGAGAGAAATAATCTGGGGATTTCGGAATACGAATCATTCATTCAAACGGATGCGGCCATCAACCCCGGGAATTCCGGAGGGCCGCTGGTCAATCTGGCAGGGAAGGTCGTGGGAATCAACACCGCCATCATCACCAAGACCGGTTTGTATGAGGGGATCGGCCTGGCCATTCCATCGGCACTGGCGCGTCGGGTGGTCGAAAGCTTGATCAAGGAAGGAAAGGTCACCCGCGGTTACCTCGGAGTCAGTATCCGTCCCCTGAACACGTCGATGGCCCATCAGCTCAAGGTTCCGAGCAACTTGGGCGCACTGATCATGGAGGTACAGCCGGGTAGTCCCGCGGAAACGGCCGGATTGAAAGCGGGGGATGTGATCGTGAAGCTTGCCGACCATGAAGTGGCCGATCCCGGTGCACTGAGGAACCTGGCTGCAGGATTGGATGTGGGTGAGCACGTTCCCTTGACTTATTATCGCGAAGGAAAGGCGCACACGATCAATATCACGGTCGACGAGTTGCCTCCTGCCCCCGAGGTTTTACTTGCCCTTGGCTTTCACGTACGCTCCGGCAGCACGGCCGACGGCGGGGGTTCCGCGATCGAGGTTGACCAGGTGATCGCCGGGAGTAGCGCATTTCAAGCAGGACTGCGCCCGGGAATGCGAATCCTGGCCGTCGGAGAGGCGAGGGTCAACACGCTCTCCGAGTTTGAAGTGGCTGTCCGTAAACTCGATCCTAGTCGAGGCTTGACCTTTGTGGTGCAGTCTGCCGATGGACGCATCGCTTCGCGGCGGTTGGCTGAGCCCGCCGCGAAGACCGCTCCTTGAACGATCGAGGCTGGTGCCCCGATAGAACGGCGGCAGCACCACCGCAAAATTCTGCACCTGCGATTCGACAGGGACTTGACTTGGACACCTGGTTTGCGAGACATTCACGGACCGTCGAATTGCGGCAGCCGGAGGAGATGGATAAGGCGTTCGGGGCCTTGGCTGGGGGAATTCATGCTGGATCGGGCTCTCAGCGGCTGGCCGGCGGCTGGGCCATGCGCAGGTTGCATCTTCGGCCAACTGAACCTAAATGCTAAAACCCTGGTGTCTTAGAAAGACAGCCATCGTGTCGGCAGTGGGGCTCGAAAACTTGACCCTAAATTGATCAGGGTTTATAATTCCCTCGACGCCGCAAGGAAATAGCGGGGCAATACCAGCGGGGACGTAGGGAGTTCGGACATTCTGTTCGGCTTCGGGGCGAGCGCGAAAGGCCCCGGTCTGAGCCTCTGTGTCGGGAGCTCTCTGTGCCCCTTCATTCCGAAACGACTCTATCCGCCATCAAGAACGCCGTCGATATCGTCGCCTTGGTAGGCGAGTATGTGTCGTTGCGCCGAGCAGGGTCGAAATACAAGGCGCTGTGTCCGTTTCACGACGACCACAATCCGTCCCTGGAAGTGAATCCCGAGCGCCAGTCGTTCAAGTGCTGGAGTTGCGGGGTTGGCGGGGACATATTTGATTTCGTCAAGAACAGAGAGCACGTTGATTTTCCCGAGGCGTTGCGCATGCTGGCTGATCGAGCCGGAATCACACTGGAAAGGCCGTCGAACGCAGCGCCTGGGCGTGGGCCGTCGAAAGTTGATCTGTTGGCAATCAATGCGTGGGCGGAAAGGGTTTTTGCGGAGGCGCTGCCGCTGTCGGCGGAGGCGACGGAGTATCTCGACCGCAGGGGTTTGAGCATGGAGAGCGTGCGGCGGTTTCGCCTCGGTTTTGCTCCAGCCGGTCGTGGCTGGCTGGTGAGTGCGGCCCGTCGTGAGCAACTGAGCATCGATCTGCTCGAGCAGGTTGGGCTTGTGAGCCGGTCGGAACGGTCAGCCGGTGATCTGGTCGAGCGGTTTCGAGGACGGCTGATGTTCCCGATTCACGACGATCGGGGGAGGAACGTCGGGTTTGGCGCGCGGATCTTGCCCGAGGTGGAAAGGTCACTGGCCGCCGAAGGGAAACACGTCGCTAAGTATATCAACAGCCCGGAGACATCGCTCTTCCACAAACGCATGATCCTCTACGCGGCTGACATGGCGCGGACGGCGAGCCATGAGTCGGGTTGGGTTGCGGTCGTCGAGGGTTACACCGATGTGATCGCGGCTCATCAGCTTGGCGTCACTAATGTGGTGGGCACGCTGGGAACGGCCCTGGGCGAGGATCATCTCCGAGCCCTCAGACGACTTGCCCAGCGGGTGGTTTTGGTTTTCGACGGCGACGATGCCGGGCAGTCCGCCGCGGATCGGGCTCTGGAGTTATTCCTGGGCAGCGACCTGGATCTTCGCGTGTTGACACTGCCCGCAAATCTTGATCCTTGTGATTTTCTCTTGACGGAGGGAGCCGATGCGTTTCGCAAACTGGCTGATGCTGCGCTCGATCCCTTGAGTTATCTGCTCGGCCGCGCCTCGGCGCGGTTTGATCTCGACTCAACCGAGGGGTCGCGTCGAGCCGCCGAGTGGGTGCTCGGCTTCGTAAACCGGGTACCCAAGACGCATCGGCTGGGCGTCGAGGTCAGCCAGGCCAGAGTGCTTGACATCCTGTCGCGCCGACTCAGGGTGCCGCTGGAGGTACTCAATCGGCTGCGCCGGCAGTTGCAACAACCGACCGCGGCCGGTCCGCGCGAGGGGAGGCGCGGCGCATCCGCTGCCGGATCTGCGGCTTCCGTCGACGCCGCATCGACGAGCGCGGCGGCTCCTGGCTCCGGCGGAAGCCCGCCGGCGATCCCAGTTCGACAAGGTGACCTCGATCGGACCGACCTCGAGTTGATCCGAGTTGCCTTGAACGAGCCGGCAGCGGTTCCCTGGCTGGCGACGCGCCTGGCCGCTGCGACGCTCAAGGACGCGCCCTTGCGCGCCATCCTGCAGGTGTGCTATGAACTTCAAAGTGAGGGACAACCTCCGAGTTATGAACGGATCATGACGCGGCTTGAAGACCCGGTCCTTCGCGGTCTGGCGGCAGGTCTGATCGCCGATTCCGCCTTGACGACACCCGAACCGCAGCCTCTGCCGGACGGCGTGAGTCCCGCTGCCTGGCAAGAGCGCCTGGAAAAAATGTTGATGCGGCTGGCTGAGCGGCAACGGCAAGCTCGGCAAAGGGAACTGAAAAAAGCTCTCGACGAGACCGATCAACACGCCGACCCGGACGCCTATCGTGCCATAAAATTGGAATATCAGCGACTCTTAACCAGCGGCCCGAAACCTTAAGACGAATCGAGTCGAGATCCGTCATTCCGTGCGTGGGGAGGATTTTGGATGGACAAGTTGGACGAGGGCCTCAAGACGCTTCTGGACCTGGGCAAACGTCGAGGGTTCTTGACGTTCGATCAGGTCAATGACTATCTGCCCGACGAGGCGGCTTGCCCCGAGCGCATCCACGGTTTGCTCGAGACCCTCGATGAGATGGGAATCGAGCTGATCAACGAGGATGAAGCGGAAAACCGCCTGCTCGCCTCGGGTGATCTGGATGAAGAGCCCGACGACGAAGTCGTCAACGACGCTGCGGACGACGACGACGGTGAACTCACGTCCGAAGACCTGGACGAGATCTCCCGGCGCATCGACGACCCGGTGCGGATGTATCTCACGCAGATGGGGGAGATCCCCCTCTTGACGCGCGAGCAAGAAATCAACCTGGCCAAGCGAATCGAAATCACTCGCAAGAAGTTCCGCCGCAAGGTGCTCGAGTGCCATTTCGCCCTGGCTCTGGTGGTGGACGTCCTCAAGAAGGTCAACGAAGGCGAGCTTCCCTTCGACCGGACCGTGAAGGTCTCGGTCACCGAGAATCTCGAGAAAGACCAGATCCTGGGGCGGATGCCCCACAACCTGGCCACTTTGGTGCACCTCATGGAGTGCAACGTCCGCGATTTCAAGGGCTTCGTACGCGAGCGCGATCCGTCAACCCGTGCCGGCTTGATCGCCAATCTCAAGCGCCGGCGCTGCAAGGCGGTCAACCTCGTCGAGGAGCTGTCAATTCGCACCCAGAAGGTGCAGCCCTTGATGAAGCGGCTGGAGCAAATCGCGGCGCGAATGACCGAGCTTGTTTTTCAGCTCAAGGAGCTTCGGGCTGGGCGCGGGGCCAAGGAAGAGCGCGCCAACCTCGTCAAGGAACTCAAGGACCTGATGAGGATCACGCTCGAAACGCCCAAATCACTGAGCAGGCGCGTCGAGGCGATGAACGCCCGCTTCAAGAAATATGAGCAGGCCAAGCGCGAACTGTCCGGGGGCAATCTCCGACTGGTCGTCTCGATCGCCAAGAAGTATCGCAACCGCGGTCTTTCGTTCCTGGACCTGATTCAGGAGGGCAACACCGGTCTGATGCGAGCCGTCAACAAGTACGAGTACCGTCGCGGCTACAAGTTCAGCACCTATGCGACCTGGTGGATTCGCCAGGCCATCACCAGAGCCATCGCCGATCAGGCCCGCACGATTCGCATCCCCGTGCACATGATCGAAACGATGTCCAAGCTGCGAAACGTCTCCAAGAAACTGCTGCAGGAGAAGGGCCGGGAACCCACCATCGAGGAGACCGCTCGAGCCGCCAACATCTCGATCGAAGAAACCCGGCGCGTCATGAAGATCTCCCGCCACCCGATCTCGCTCGACCGACCAGTCGGCGAGAGCGAGGACAGCTACTTCGGGGATTTCATCGAGGACGAGGCTGCCGAGAGCCCGATCAATGCGGCTACGCAGGAAATGCTCAAGGAAAAGATCGATCAGGTTCTCAAGACCCTCACCTACCGCGAACGCGAGATCATCAAGCTCCGATACGGACTGGGTGACGGCTACACGTACACGCTCGAGGAAGTGGGCCGGATTTTCAAGGTCACACGCGAGCGAGTTCGCCAGATCGAGGCGAAGGCCGTCCGGAAGCTTCAGCACCCGGTGAGGAGCAGGCAGCTCGAAGGTTTTCTAGAGAGTACCGGATGAGAAAAAGCCAACCCCCGGCGCCACGGCGACCGGGGGTTTTTCTTTGGCCGCGCTCTACGAGCGGCCACCGAAAATGGGTCCACAGCAATCGAATTCCCCTGGCAATCGGCTGACGCTCGCAGCGGAAGCTTGGGGCGATCGACAACGGGCGGGGAGATCAACCATCACTCACCGACGAAAGCGAGGACCGTGAACCATGCCTGCTACAGCCGACAGCTTACGTGATCTCCATCTTCTTCACCAACGCGCTCGGGCGCTCCGCGACCGGCTGGCTTCCGGGCCAAAATCCCTGGCAGCGCGTCAGGCCGCTCTCGTCAACCGCCAAGCCGAACTGGAAACTGCCCGAAAGGCACTGCAGGACGCCAAGATCCAACTGAAGAAGCACGAGCATTCGCTCCAGAGCGTCGATGTCAAGATCGACGACCTCAAGGTCAAGCTCAATCAAGTCAAAAAGAACGACGAATACAAAGCCCTCCAGAACCAGATCGCGCACGACAACACCGCGAAGTCGAAGATCGAGGAGGAAATCCTGCTCTGCTACGAGGCGATCGAAACCAAAGCCGCGGCTCTGGCCAAGCTCGACGACGAAGTCAAACGGTGCTCGGATGAAGTTGCCTCGCTCGAGCGTCAGGTCCAGGCGCAGGCTGCCAGCCACACGACGCAACTGCGGGAGATCGAAACCGCACTGGCCGACGCCGAGAATACGATTCCCGAAGACTTGCGCGACCGCTACCGCCGGATCGTCGGTCGTTATGGGGCTGACGCCCTGGCGGCTTGTGAGGATGGTGCCTGCCATGGCTGCTTCACAGCGCTCACGCCGCAAATGATCAACGATCTGATCAACGACAACTCGCTGAGCTTTTGCATGAGCTGCGGCCGCCTGCTCTACATGGCCGAAGCCGAGATCTCACACACCCGCCGCACAGTAAAGTGAACCTTCGCACCGTCGCCGTGAATCAAGGTATTTCTGACCTTTGATGGTTGACGGGGGATGTCGCTCCAGTCTGGTCGATGGTTGACTCATCGACCAGTGACTCTATAATGGGCTTAATCTGTTCACAGATCTCCGCAGCGTTTCCCGTTAAATTTCGATCGTTTGTCGACTTTCGCAGCTCGATGAGGCATTCGCTATGGCCGGCAGTGTGAGGGAGTTCACCGACGGTAACTGGAAGTCGGAAGTCCTCGATTCAACGATCCCCGTGGTGGTTGACTTCTGGGCCCCGTGGTGTGGTCCTTGCCGCATGCTGGCCCCGACCATCGAAAAACTCGCCGGCGAGTACGACGGCAGGGTAAAAGTCGGCAAAATGAATACCGACGAAAACCAGGAAACCCCGGGCAGCTTGCGCATTTCCGCCATTCCTACCGTGTTGGTGTTCCAGAACGGCAAAGAGGTGGATCGCTTAGTCGGCGTCAATCCCGAGACCAAGTTCAAGGCAACGTTGGACAAATTGGGTGTTTCCTGACACTCCTCTCTTGAGAATGCGTGCTGGGCGCGTTTTCGGAATCGTTGATCGTGTCGCACACCGCGATTCGTGTGAAGATCTGCGGCTTGACGCGCGTCGATCAGGCCGTCGCGTGCGCTGAGCTCGGGGTCGACTGGATCGGTCTCAATTTCTACCCGGCTTCCGCGCGCTATGTGGAGCCGGCCCAAGCAGCGGCGATTGTCGCCGCGTTACCTCCGTCGGTTGGCGCGGTTGGCGTGTTCGTCGATCGCCCGGTCGTCGAGGTCGCCGAGCTGGCGGCGCAACTCGGCCTTGGGCGGGTCCAGTTGCACGGCCGAGAATCGCCCGAGGTGATCGGCTTGCTACGGCCTCTTCGTGTCGTCAAGGCCTTTCGCCTGGAATCGTACGCCGCATGGGCGAGAGTGGTCGACTATCTTGCGCAAGCCGCGACAATGGGCTGTCCACCAGAGGCGGTGCTCATCGACTCTTATGTCTCCGGAAAGCCGGGTGGCACGGGACAGGCGATTGACGCTGATTTCCTGGAAGGTAGACCTCCCCTGGACCAACTGATCCTGGCTGGCGGCTTGACGCCCGAAAACGTCGCGGAGCGCGTCCGGCGAGTGCGCCCCTGGATGGTCGATGTTGCAAGCGGGGTTGAATCGGCGCCGGGTTGCAAGGACCTGGACAAGGTGGCCGCATTTGTCCGAGCGGTGAAGCTCGCGGGTTCCCGTCTGGTACCGGGCACCGACATGGTTGGTTGACAATCCAGCCAGAGACTTATAGCCTAACAGTTCCGGAATGCAACTCGTGAAGCGCCATGGTGGTGCGAACATGCCGTCAACGACTCAATCCGATGCTCGTGGTCTCCTGGCCGAATGCCAGGAGAGGATCGGGTATCGGTTTCGCGACCTGACGCTGCTGCAAGAAGCGCTCACCCACGCGTCCGGCGCCAACCACCGCTTGGTCTCTAATGAACGGCTCGAGTTTCTGGGGGATGCCGTTCTGGGCACGATCGTATGCGAGCTGCTCTTTCGGAAATTTCCCCACTATCTCGAGGGCGACTTGACGCGGATCAAGTCGTCGGTCGTGTCGAGTCGTACGTGTGCCAAGATTTCCGCGGGTCTCGGAATTGAAGATTTTCTGGTCACTGGGAAAGGAATGGGGTCGCCGGCGCAGACGCCATCGTCAGTGCTTGCCGATGTGTTTGAGAGCCTGATTGGCGCGATATATCTCGACAGCGGCATGGAAGCCGCGCGGGACTTCGTCGTGCGCTACCTCGGGCCCGAGATCGCGGCGTCGGTCGAGGAACAGGGAGAGTCGAACTACAAAAGCAATCTGCAACAGGTTGCCCAGCGGGAGTTTGGAGAAACTCCCTCGTATCTGCTTCTTGACGAAAAAGGCCCCGACCACTCCAAATGCTTCAAGATCTCGGCACGGATCGGCCAGAGGCGTTATGCGGCGGCGTGGGGTCGCACCAAGAAGGAGGCTGAGCAGCGCACGGCGCTCAACGCCCTTTGCCAGCTCAGTGGCGAACCTATTTCCTTCGAGTCGGACTGACGAGGCTTTTTGTGAGCGGCTCACTTGTTGCCGATCTTGGCCTCAGCTCGGAAGTTTGGCTCTTCCTCTCGCTGTTGGGGTGTGTCACGCTCTTTTTCAAGTTCAGCCGCGTCTGGAGCGTCCGCAACCTCGATCTGCTGCTTCTCTTCGCCCTGGCGCCAGGGATCATGCTCTTGGTGGGGAATCACCTCGATCGACCGTGGGTCGTTTATGCGTGGCTATTCCTGGGATCGGCACTCTGGTTGGTCAGGTGCCTGTTGGACCTGGGTCTGGCACGGCGTCCGCTCCTGGAACCGAACCTCAACGCCCCGGGGCTCCTGTGTCTGTCCGTGGGCGTGCTGGGGCTGTTGCTCGCCGAGACAGTAACCCTGCCGGTTGAGGATGGCGCGGCACGGAACCCTGCCGAACCGACAGGTCGCGAGGACCGGCCTCCCGTCGCGCCTGGGAATGATAATCCGGTCGTGAGACAGTGGGCCAGGATGCTACCGGTCCCGACTTCCTTGAAGCGGGAACTTCCCCAGGTGATCGTTTCGCGGGTGCTGGCGAGCCTGGCGCATATTGGCTTGGTCGTCGGTCTGCTCGCGATTGGATGGCGGCATTTCGAGCGACCGCTAACCGGGATGGCGATGGCCGCGTGCTACTTGTTGCTACCATACACCCGCGTCGCGGTAGTGGACAGCGGTCAACTCATTTCTGCGGCGCTCATCATTGGTGCCGTTTTCTGGCACCAACGACCGGCCGTCGCCGGGGTCTTGATCGGACTTGCGGCTGGCTGGATCCCGGCCTGTCTAGGACTGATCGCCCTCTGGTCGGGTTTTTTCCGCGGCCGAGGCATGGTCAGGTTCATCGCCGTGGCTTTGGGCGCCGTCTTTGGATGCGCGATACTGGGCTACTGGACGCCCGGACTGGCCGAATGGGCTCGAGCGCTCGGCGCCCGCAGTATTGCCGAAGTCGGCCTGTTACCCCGATTCGAGCCTCGATCGTCGGCGAGTTTCTGGAGCGGAATCGACTCGAGTTTCCGGCTGCCGGTCTTGATTGCGTATCTGTCGCTCGTGATCGTCACCACATTCTGGCCGGCGAGAAAGAACTTTGCCGAGTTGATCGCCCTGTCAGGCGCCTTGCTGGTGGCCAGTCAGTTCTGGTACCTCGACAAGGGAGGCACACTCGTGATGCTTTACCTTCCTCTGGCCATCACGATGATGTTTCGTCCCACGCTTGCAACTCGCAGGCCTCTGGCGCAAACGCTGAAACGACGCCTGAGTCACTCTACGCTCTACCCTTCATCTTGAACCGGACACTCCAACCGAGGTCGCCAGCGGCTCGATTTCGCCGAGTGGAATGGTGAACCATGGATTTCGTGCTTAGCTACGAGGCAATCGCAAAGCGGATTGATCACTCGCTCCTGGGCCCGACGCTGACGCGCAGAGTTAGAGGAAGGATGTCGCCTGGCGGCCCGCTACCGGGTTGCCAGCGTTTGCATCAAGCCCTTTGCCGTGTCGCTGGCGGCGCGGCTACTCGAGGGGTCGGACGTGGCGGTCGGTACGACGATCGGCTTTCCCCATGGCGGCCATTCGCCGGCCGTGAAGATCTTCGAGGCGAAACACGCCATGGACGATGGCGCCGCGAGCTGGACATGGTGATCAATATCGGCCAGGCGATTGGCGGAGAATGGGACGCAGTCGCTTCCGAGATCGCGGCCGTGACCAAGGTTGCCCACTCGGGCGGGGCGATCGTGAAAGTGATCTTTGAAAACTGTTATCTCAGCGATGACCAAAAAGTGAAACTCTGCCAGATCTGCACAGAATGTGCTGCGGACTATATCAAGACCTCAACGGGCTATGGAACCGGGGGCGCGACGCACGAGGATCTGCGACTGATGCGTCGAATAGCACCGCCTCACGTCAAGGTTAAAGCCGCGGGCGGAATACGTACGCTCGACGGCGCGATCGAAGTCGCCAAGCTGGGCTGTGACCGGATCGGAGCTTCACGAACCGGCGAAATCCTGGACGAGCTCGAGCGGCGATTGGGGATCTGATCGTGCGGTTAGAACTTCGTCTCACCCTTCCCCTGCGAGGAGATGTCGCCCGTGCGAGGAGGTGCCTGGAGTTTCTCGACCCCGTGGTTCGTCCCGACGATCAGTGTGTCGCAGAGATCGATGAAGAGGCCGGTCTCCAGGACACCGACAACGCATCGCAGTTGACGATCCAGTGCGCCGGGATCGTCGATCTGCGCGAACCGGCAATCGATGATCTGGTTGCCACCGTCGGTGAAAAATGGTGAGCCATCCGCTCGTGTGCGCCGGGAGGTCGTCGCTCCCAATTCGCGAAGCCTTCGCTCGGTGTGCGTGACTCCCATCGAGCTCACTTCCACCGGAACGGGAGCCGTCTCGCCCAGGCGGTCAACGCGCTTGTCGGCTGTGATCATGGTCACGCGATGGCTGGAGGCACTGGCCACGAGCTTCTCGCGCAAGAGCGCTCCACCCCGGCCTTTGATCATGTGGAACCGGCCGTCGATTTCGTCGGCCCCATCCAGGTTGATGTCGAGAGCAGTGACGTCGTCGAGCTCGCGCAATCGAATCCCCAACTCGCGTGCTAGCTGGGCAGTTGCTTCGCTGGTGGCGACGCCGATGATTTGCAGAGCTTCTTCAACAATGCGTTCGCCGAGCCGGCGCACCATGAGCGCGGCGGTCGAGCCGGACCCGAGCCCGACGACCATGCCGCTCTCGACCAACGCCGCACCGGCTCGCGACACGCGAAGCTTCGGAGACTCCGAATCGGTTGTCACGGCGAGATTCCCTGGCCCCAAATCGGGGCGACCAGATTCGAACTGGTGACCTCCTGCTCCCAAGGCAGGCGCGCTAACCAGGCTGCGCTACGCCCCGCGCTCCGTTCCGCAATTGGATGTTAAGCGCCGTCTGCCGCCGCCGTCAAGGCGCGTTGCGCAGCCAGGAGTGTCGTTTGCTGTCGCGTCTGCTTCCGTCAATTCGGCGGCGGCTTGGAACTGCGGCCAAAGAACCGTGAGCTGAAACGTGGGATCCAACCGGAAGAGCACGCGACCTCCGTGCGCCGAAGCAATGCGAGCCAGTAGCGGCAAGGCCAGCGAGTCGGCGGAACGAAATTCTCCGGACCGTTCGGATCTGAGCTGTCCTCGAGACTCGGCGCCGGCGGGAACCTGACGATCGACTTCGCTCCACTCGACTTCGAAGAACCCCTGGTTAACTCGCCAGGCGAGCCGACCACTCCGACAAGCGAGGCCATCCTCGAGCCGCCAGGCAATAAGCGCATCCAGCCCTGATCCAAGGTGCATTGGATCATAATCACCGAGACCTTCCTCGGCGGGAGGATCGGCCTCCAAGGTAAGACCTTGCTCGGTAAACCAAGAACGCCAGACCGGGAGCCGCTCAGCAAGAAGCTGGCCCAGTGACGAACGCACCATGGTCGCGCGCATCGGCCGATAGATTTCTTGCAGTCGATCGAATAATCGCTCCGTCTCCTGATAGGTTTGTTCGAGCCGGGCCCAAGCGTCGGGCGCACGTCCCTCGATTCCTCGCCGGCAGAGATAGAGACTCATCTTGATACCGTGAAGTGAGTTACGGCATCGATGCGTGAATCCACTCAGAAACTGCCGAAGTTCGCCAACGCGTTCTGGCTGCTCTGCCCAAGGGAGAATCGCGGATGAAAGTCCGCCCGCTCCAGTTCCTTCGTGCTGGTGCCGATTCATCGAGAAAAGCCTAACCGCTGGTACGCGTTCTGAGAAGTTGACTGGCCGCCAGCTTTTCTGGGCGCATACGTCCGCCATCTGGGTCAATGGCCGGACGATGAACCGGATCCCCCAATGATTGCGGTCAAGCGGTCAAACTCCTCGCGCGAATGATAATCGATGACGATCTGTCCGCGCTCGTGGTTCCGCGCTCGAATGACAACCGTCGTTCCGAGCCGGCCATGAAGTTGCCTTTCGACATCCAGGACATGAGGGGCCTTGTCGTTGGCGTCGTGAGCGGGGTCTTTGCGGACCCGGGTGCGGCCAAGGGTTGGCTCCCCCGTGGCCACGAGAGCTTCGGTTTGTCTGACAGAAAGATGTTCGGCGATGACTCTCGGCAGAGTCGCGAGCCGGCTCTCGGCGTCCGGGAGGCCCAGCAGAGCGCGAGCGTGGCCCTGGGTAATCACGCTCTTGCGAACGGAATCGATCACGGGTTCCGGCAGTTCCAGGAGTCGAATCAGATTCGAGACGGTCGACCGGTCCAGACCCAGGCGGCTGGCAAGTTCCTCCTGAGTACCGCCATAGCGGTGCAGATAGTCCCGAAACGCCGTGGCTTTGTCGATCGCGTTGAGGTCCTCGCGTTGGAGGTTTTCCACCATCGCAAGCTCGAAAACCCGCTGATCATCGAGATCCAGGATCCGGGCGGGAATCTCGTGAAGCTGCGCCTCGATGCTCGCTCGCAAACGTCGCTCGCCCGCGATGAGTTGGTAGCGGTCGCCCCTGGCCCGGACCAGGATCGGCTGCAATATCCCGTGCTGACGCAGCGAGTCTGCCAGCGCTGCGATTTCCTCGGGATTGAAGTACCGGCGCGGCTGAAAAGGATTGGGATCGATTTGATCGACGGCGATCTGGATGAGCTCACTCGCATTGAGCGAGCTGGCCTCGAAGCCGCCTTCCTCGCGACCGAGCAAGGCTTCCAGTCCGCGTCCCAGACGTCTCCTATTCACGGTCGATGACCTCCAACACAAGTTCCGCATAAGCACGCGCGCCCCGGGCCCGGGGGGCGTACTCCAGTACACTCAATCCATGGCTGGGTGCCTCACTGATCGCCACGTCGCGCGGGATGAGCGACTCGAAGACCGTTTTGGCGAAGTACTCACGGACTTCATCGGCTACCTCGTTGGCAAGCTCCAGTGCCGGATCGAACATGGTCAGCACGATGCCGCCGATCTCCAGCCGATGGTTGTCGCGGGACTTGGTCTGGCGGGCAAGCTCGATAATCTGAGAAAGCCCTTCCATGGCAAAGTATTCGCATTGAATCGGAATGTAGACTTCCGACGATGTGCTCAAGGCAGCCCGGGTGAGTTGTCCCAATGAGGGGGGACAGTCGAGCAAGACGAAATCATGATGGTCCAGTTCGACCGAAAGTTGCTGGCGCAAGGCCGACGCGCGTTGTCGATTCGCCGCCGAGAGTGCATCGGCGTCAGCCAAGCTTTGAGAACCGGGCAGCAGAAAGAGTCTGGGCTGGGAGGTCTCGACGATGGACTCGCGGAGAGGTTGACCCTGCACGAGCGGGTGTCGCGGCACGGGAGCGACGCCCAAGCCGCTGGTGGCGTTGCATTGGGGATCGACGTCGACGACCAAGGCCGTTCGCCCTGCCTTCGCCAGTCCGGCCGCAAGGTTGATTGCAGTCGTCGTTTTACCGACGCCCCCCTTCTGGTTGGCCACGCTGATGATTTTGGCCACGGCGGGCGACTCCCAAGTTTCGTGTGGCGATCGCTGGCCGGACGGCGCCAGATCCGACGATGAATCCCCTCCGGGAGCTTCCGCTGGCCATCGGGTGGAACCTGGCTCCGGATCGCGCGATTCGGTGCCGACGCAACTCGATCGACAATCAGCCGGGAGAGTATCGACTGCGACAATGAGTGTAAAGTTCAGTTGTTTCGGCGTTCAGCGGTCCATCAGCCGGCTGGCGTCAGCCTGCAAGAGGTCGCTGTAGGTGATCGGGTAGTCAGGCTTTGCGTCCAGGGTCAAGAGGGGCTCGGGCACAGCGGCGAGTTGTTCCGTGCAGTGGCGACGGATCTCATCAAGACCTGGCAGCGAGTGGACGAGGCGGCCTGCCTGGACGAGGCGAGAAAGCAGCGGCTCGCCGGCCGCGGTCTCGTCGGCCCTTGTCACATGATCCTCGCAGAATCGTCCGTCGGGCCCGCGACGCCGAAAGACCTGCTTCGCCATCGGATATGTTCTCTTGCCTGGGCTGAGCTTGACTTTCCCTTGCCCTTCGAGCTCGACAAGCTTGTAAACGACTCCCAGAGCGGGTGCATCGCGTGAGGTGACGAGCTCCGTGCCGACGCCGAAACCGTCGATCGGTGCCGAGCTCGCGGTGAGCTGGGCAATGCGATGCTCGTCCAGGTCGCCGGAAACGAGGATTTTGACTTGCGGTCGATTGTTCTGATCGAGGATCGCACGGGCTTGACACGCCAGGCTTCCGAGATCGCCGCTATCGAGCCGTATGGCGCGTACCGGTGGGTTGATCGCGGCCGCCAGTCGCACTCCTTCGAGCGTATTGTACGTATCGACCAGCAGGGTCGCACGTGACGGGAAGATCCGCGCGAACGTCTCGAACGACTCGGCTTCGCTTTCGAACGACTGCACCCAGGAATGTGCCATCGTCCCGATCGCCGGGATTCCCAGGAGTCGCGCCGCTTCGGCGTGGCTGGTCCCCGCGAACCCGGCGATATACGCCGCGCGGGCGGCCAGGAACCCGGCATGCGGGCCATGGCCGCGCCGCGCGCCAAAGTCGAAGAGCGGCGTGCCCAACGCAGCCGAACGGAATCGGGCCGCTTTCGAGGCGACCAGCGTGGGATAACCGATCGACGCCAGCAAGTAGGTTTCCAGCCACTGGGCTGCAACCAGCGGAGCCGTCACACGGAGCAGTGTCTCACCCGCGAATACGACAGTCCCCTCGGGCATCGCCCAGATGTCTCCTTCGAATCGTAAAGCCTCCATCCTTGCCAGAATCGACCGATCGAGTCTTTGAAAGTCGGGCCACTGGCTTATCGCTGCGATCTGCTCGGGCTTGAACGCGAGCCCCAGGATATCACCTATGGCCTGTTCAAGGCCCGCAAAGACCAGATACGAACGACCGGGTGGGAGCCTTCTGACGAAAAGCTCGAACGAGGCCGTGAGGTTCTCCATCCCGGCCGCATAGTAGCCGGCCATCATGGCCAGCTCGTAGACGTCGGTGACCGGACCCAGTCCTCGAGGATCTGGCCAGAGCGGAACTGGTGGCTGCGGACTCATCGAATGACCTCCCGTCGTCCCGGCCGTAAGAGCAAAAGCGGCACCGCCAGGTCGACCGGCCCTCCATAGCACGACCCCGGATCAATGTCCAGCAAAGTCGGCAAGTTGAGGTACGAGGGAAAGTCGCGAGCCGCCACCCAGTGACTGCTCAGCCTGGACACGTTCCCGAGGGATTGGGCACTCTGTCGCGACAACGCGGTATCGAGCAGGCACCATGTCGTCGGCCCCGCTGGTTCAAGTAAATGCGCAAGATCTGGCTGACTGCGCAGGCTCACACGACTTTCGAGAGATAGGTAAAACGCAACCGCCGGCCGGCCGAACAGGCGGAGATCGTCCAGGTGTTGGGGCAATTCGCGCGGAATTGCCCGGCTCGCGGCTCGGAGCGAGTCGGTGGGTTCGAGAACACCGGGGAAGGCTTCATTCCGAAGCCGCATGGCGCTTGTCGCCGTGATCGCCAGCGCCGCGACGCAAATCGTGGCAAAACCGAGCATGGGATTCAATCGGGGTTTCCGCTCATGGTTGGGACTGCGGTCCGTCATTTCGAGCCACGATCGAGCTGTCACGAAGATGCCACCGATCACGATCCAGCCTAATGCGTGGAGGGGTAGCCAGAGTCGAGCGTAGGGGTGATAGAACGGGGTCATGATCGAGAGAGTCAGCCATCCGATGCCCAGCAACAGCATTGCGGGTGTCGCAAAACGGGTGCTGCGAAAAGCCATGAGGCTGATCCAGCCAAGAGGCGTCCACCATTCGACGTTGGGCACCGAGCAAAGCGACGCCAGCCCGAATGTCTGGATCAGCAGTCTCGGCCATCGAACGGAAGAGCCGCCCAGACCGATCGAGCTGATCGAGAATCCAACCGCAGCCGCGATCCCCACGGACCCGCGCCATTGTGGGCTTCCGGAAAGCACCCTCGCCTGCGCAAGCTGCAATGACCAATGATCCACCCATGGGGTGATACCGCTCATGTAGCCGCGCTGGTGGGCCAAAAGCAACCGATAACCCCCGTGCGATTCGACAAACCGATACCAGGGCCAGTAAACGATCGCCGCAACTGACATGGCGAGAAGCCCCCACACCCAAGCTGCGCAAACCATTCTCGCGCTCTGCTCTTTCCGCTTGACGACCTGTCCGACCAGAACCGCCAAGGCGACGATCATTCCCGAAATCCAGCCGCTGTATTTGAACGTTTGAGCGACGCCGACCGAAAGCCCAAGGAAGATCGCGCGGCTCGGATTCGGACGTTCGAGGAACCGCTGGCCTTGGCCTACCGCCAGAAGAAAGGCAAGGAGAAACGAAATATCGGTCAGGGCCATCCGGGAGAAGGAGACGTGGACTGCGGCAAAGGCCGCGAGGGCGGCTGCCGCGGCGCCTGCTCCGCGCCCGAACGTGCGCAGCGACAGCCAGGCGATCACCGGAATGGTTGCGGTTCCACAGACGATCGAGACCAGGATCGCCGAGGTGTCGCTGATCCCGAACCAAAGGTAGGAGAGCCCGACCAGGATCGGGAATCCAGGCGGCGAATACGCGATGGCTGTGGGATCGAGGCTCTGCAAACCGCGCGGCGAGATCGACCAGAGCCCCGCGAGAGCATAAATGCCTTCATCGAAATGAACCAAGCCGAGCCGGCCGAGCGACCACGCTCGGATCACTGCTCCGGCCAGAGTCAGAATCGCCACGGCCACGATCTCGGGCGATTTTGCGGGATTCCGTTGCTTCTGGTGTGCGGACGCCTGATGGTTGGAGTTCATGACCCGCCCGCCTACCTCAAAAACCGAGAATGGAAGAGGACAGAGTAGCGGCGGTACGCAGCATGTTCCACGTGAAACCACTCGCTGTTATGATCGATTCGGGGTCAATCACCTTCAATTCGCCAGCGATTCCAAGGCGTCTGGAGGCACGATGGTAGTCGCAGTATTCTCGGATCGGCGGATGATCGACCATCGCGTTCCCTTCCGCCACCCCGAGCGTCCGGAGCGGCTGCAGGCCGTGCTGCGGCACCTCGAAAGGAGTGGCTACTTCAATACCTGCCCGAACGGAGTCGTCCGAGAGGCGACGATTGAAGAACTATCCCGGATTCATGATACCGCGTATCTCCGGAGGGTGGCCGACCTGGAATCGGAGGGGGGCGGCATGCTCGATCCCGATACGTGGCTGCTTCCCGGAAGCAATCTGGCGGCACGCCTGGCGGCGGGCGCGGCGATCGAGGCCGTTGCTTTTGTTCTGGGCGGAGACAACCGGCGCGCACTCTGTCTGGTCCGACCGCCAGGTCATCACGCGCGGCCAGCGTCTGGAATGGGTTTTTGCATCTACGACAACATCGCCGTCTGTGCGGCGGAAGCGCTGGTTCGGTTCGACTTGACGCGAGTGCTCATCGTGGATTTTGACGTCCACCACGGAAACGGAACTCAAGAAGCTTTTTACGACTCACCGCGTGTCGGCTTCCTCTCCATCCATCGCTATCCCTTCTATCCCGGAACCGGCTCGCGCGACGAGACCGGCACTGGCCCAGGCCTTGGCAATGTGGTGAACATCCCCCTGCCCTATGGAACGCCCCGCCGGGAATATCAGGCGGCATTCCGAAACGGTCTCGAGAAGCTCGCCGACCGCATCCGGCCGGAAATTGTCTTGATCAGCGCCGGCTTTGATGCCCATGCCCAGGACCCGATAGGCGATCTCGGTCTGGAGATCGACGACTTTGACGTGCTCACCCGCGAGATCGTACTTGTGGCGGAGACGCACGCCCAAGGCCGCATCGTCAGCCTGCTCGAGGGCGGCTACAACGTTTCCATCCTTGCTGGTTCCGTCGCCGCTCATCTCCAGGCGCTCGGTGCCCTTGCGGGTCGCGGCTAAGACCCGCGAAAGTTCACTGACCCCGACGGGATTTGAACCCGTGTTGCATGCGTGAAAGGCATGTGTCCTAGACCGGGCTAGACGACGGGGCCTACTGTTTCACGGCGCGTCAACTGTAAACGGATTCCGGCGGCGGGGTCAAGGCACGCCCTCCTGGCCACGACTCACCCGGACGTTGCCGTCCAACTGTGCCTGGTTGCGTTGCGCGCGACGACGCGTTAGTCTAGCAAGCGAGGTGGGCCCGACGCGACTCGATTTTCTGGCGAGGCGGGGTGAAGTCATGGTCAAGATCTTGATGCTGACGGGGGACGCAGGAGAGGCTCAAGAGATCTATTACGCGAAGTTCCGGCTTGAAGAGGAAGGCTGGCAAGTACACATCGCGATTCCGGAAAAGCGAGTGTTCCACTCTGTCGTTCACGACTTCGAGCCTGGCTTCGATACCTATACCGAGAAGGCCGGATATCGAGTGCAGGCGGACCTGGGTTTCGACGACGTGGCCGTCGACCAGTATCAGGGTTTGGTTCTACCCGGTGGCCGCGCGCCGGAATATCTCAGGAACCGCCCCCGGGCCCTTGAGATCGTTCGCCATTTCCTGTCAACATCCAAGCCGGTCGCCGCAAACTGCCACGGTCCTTTGCTACTCTTGGCCGCGGCAAGCCTGCGGGGAAGGACGATCACCTGCTATCCCGATCTAGAGCCCGACGTGCGCAGCGCAGGTGCGAATTTCGTCGACCGCGAAGTCGTGGTCAACGGCTCATTGGTGACCGTGCGAGGCTGGCCTGACAATGGGCCGTGGATGCGTGAATTCGTCAGGTTGGTCAAGTCTGGACGGTGAGGTCGGCGCCGTTCCCCAAAGTCACCACACCGAGTCGAATTAAGCGCGATTCGACGTGCGTTCGCAGACTAATGCGAAAGTCACTCCAACTTCGAGACTCTTGCGTCCTTGTCTAACGACCGGTTCGGGTTGTGTATGGCTTCGTAAACTTCCCGGCGGTGAACCGTAACCTGTTTGGGCGCCTCGATACCAAGGCGTACCTTGTCGCCCCGTATCTCAATCACGGTGACGATGATATTGTCGTTGATGATGATGCTTTCGTTCTTCTTGCGGGAGAGAACCAGCATTGCCGCTCCTCTCTGGTGCTCATCGCGCCCAGCAAAGACCATCCATTGACGCGAGCTGAAAATGACGCTGAGAGTGGTCGGAATGTCACTTTCGATGAGCTTACATCCCCTTTCCACCCTCTTTCAACTGTACATGCTGAATCGAGAGGGTCAAGGGGAGGTGTGAATTTTCGTCAAGGGCAAATGCCGGAGCACTAAGGAATTAGGATATTTGGTGTCGGTCAATCCGGCGCTCGTCGTCCCCACCGCGCAATGGATAACGAAGACGTGCCGAGGCGATCAACTCTTGGTCGGCGAGGTGTAACGGCGATAGAGGTGGCCAAGGCCAAGGTCGAAGATTTCGGCTTCGATCTCCTCGCTACTCGTGGGATGAATCGTTTCGCGGAGTTCCTGCACGAGTAACTCGATAAATTTGGCACGGGCCCGCTGTAAGTTCTTGCGAAAAGCCTCTGGTGTAATGGAAGTTTGGGTAATCTGCCCCAGTTTCTCGGCGATTTCGTCAATCGAGGCTTTGGGATTGTCGCGTCGTAATTGCAGAACCGTCGCATAGCGATTCTTCGGTGTCGCTGCCTGGTACATTTCGAGTCGCGACCAGACCCGATTGATCACCGCCTCGCGCCAGACTCGGTCGAAGTCTTCATCCGGACGAGAGGCATCCAGAAGGTCCCCCGGCGGAAGGGTCTGCAGCTTACGGGACCGAAAATGATCGATGATGAGCCGATGAAGGACGGTCCTTAAATAATCTCGGAAGCGTCCTTTGCTCTTGTCCGCGCCGGCGAGTTTGCCGGTGAGCAGCTTGGTCCAGAATTCTTGAAGAACCTCGTCGGCCAGGTGTTGATCTCGAACCTTCAGGTGGATGTAGCGTGTTACAGCATCATGGTACCGACCGACGAGCTCCTCCATCGCGGCTCGACTTTTGGGGCCGGGCGTGTGGGCGCTACTGATAGTCGTCCAGCTTGTCGGAATTTCGGTGAGGCGCTCTTCGGACATGGTAGTGCTCAGACGATACCGGACTGGGATCGGAACACGATTCTCGTTTCAAGAGGTCCGATCATCTCTCGGAGGGGACGCCAACCGTTTCACGTGAAACGTACTTTACCATCGATTCGAATGCAAGTTGCCGATTCCCCTAACTCGTAGCCGAATACGCCCGGCAGGACTCGAACCTGCGACCGACGGTTTAGAAAACCGTTGCTCTATCCTCCTGAGCTACGGGCGCAAGACGCGAGGCAGCTCGGCAAGCGGATTGCAGCCTGGGATCACCACTCCGGCGCGACGCCGAGCTGCGCCCGGCAGGATTCGAACCTGCGACCTGCGGTTTAGGAAACCGCCGCTCTATCCTCCTGAGCTACGAGCGCAAAATATCCACGCTCCTGATTTTCCGACATCATGCGGTTTTCTGTCAACTTGCTTGCGGGAAGCGCCGGAGATTCCGGCTGACGTGGGATTCGGTTTCTGTCATGCTGGTTAAGCTGCCGATCCCGGAGAGCGAGCACGTTTATCTGTCGGCCTTCTAGCGCGTATAATGGATGCGGCTCCGCAAACCCGAACGCGGGACGAACCTCGACGTTTTTCCGATTGGGCAGATGACCTCTGACGCAGCGAATCGAGCCGAGTCGATGAGCGGCACAACGGGCGACCAGCAGGTTGGAAGCTACCGGATCCTCCAACCGCTCGGGACCGGAGGAATGAGCTCGGTCTATCGCGCGGTTCACGTCAACAGCGGCCACGAGGTCGCGATTAAGATCCTGACCCGGACGCTCGCCCGTAACTCGACGTTGCTCCAGCGTTTCTTGCGGGAAGCCAAAAGCGCCGAAGCTCTCGTGCATCCCAACATTGTAACGATTTACGATCGCGGGATCGACCTGGGTCGTCACTATATTGTCCTGGAGTACGTCGCCGGCGGAGACTTTCACGAATACGTGCGCAATCGCGGCCCGCTCGATCTCGCCGAGGCGAGATCTGTCATCAGGGACGTCGCCGTCGGCCTCAAATATGCCGCCAGCGAAGGCCTGATTCATCGCGATATCAAGCCATCCAACATCCTCCGGAGTCCGGACGGTCAGATCAAAATCATCGATCTCGGCCTGGCGCTCAACGCGGATTTCGAGGATGAGCGCGTCACGCGCGAGGGCACGACGGTCGGGACGGTCGATTACATGGCCCCCGAACAGGCGCGGGACAGCCGGGCCGCTAGCATCCGGAGCGATATCTACTCACTCGGATGCACATTTTATTATCTTTTAACCGGCATCCCACCTTATCCCGGCGGCGATATCACGGACAAGCTGACTCGCCACGCCCGGTCATCCGTACCAAACGTTGCCGACCTTCGTCCGGAGGTTTCCGCGCAAGTCGCCTCGTTGATCCAGCGCATGATGGCTAAGCAGCCCGAGGATCGCCTCGGGTCCTACGACGAGCTCATCGCCGCCCTGGATGAGAGCCAGGTCGATGCCGAAGATCGATTGCCGGAATATGCGCTCGGCCCCGTCACTGAGCACAAGAGCAGCGAGCTTCCCGACCTGCCCCTCCTGGATGGTGAGGATGTGGAAGCCGGGGCGTTAGGCATCGATTCATCATTCGGCTCCCTTACCGTCTTCCGCGCCGAGAGCCAAGATGCTGAACTTTCCCTCGATGCAGAGCGCTCGGGGGCTGTCTCTCGACCGTCGAGCCAACCAGCGCCGCCGATTCGGCGATTGACGCACCTCGCGAGCATCGAGCCGGAAACAGGTCCCGACGAGGAAGAAGAGCCCGCGCCCACGCCGAAGGCCGGCGCATCCGTTTCTGCATTCGTCTGGATTATCGGGTGTCTGTCATTGGGAGTTGCCGGCATCCTTCTGTTTCTGGGGTGGATCGAGTACATGGATTCAACTCCGAGACTGGGCGGGGAGGGGATAGGAGCCTCGGGTTCCGGCGGTGACTCCGAAATTGGCGAGGGTGTCGAGCCGGCACTTCGTCGTGTGGAGCGTGCCCTCGCCGCCGACAGGCGGCCGCCGCTCTTGCAACCGACGCATCGGACCGGCGCACGGCCAGTCAATGCCCGGCAGCCCGCAAATGCCTGGGAAGAGCCGGTGGACCGCGAAGGGGATCCGAACCGGCGAGATCGGTTTCTTTCCGATCTGGACCAGGGATCCGAACGTCTACCGGACTGGGCACGGTCGCCCATTCCCAATCGCATCGATGGCCCCTTTGTCGTGGTGCGACGGATCGTCGAGCCGGGTGATCCCCAGGCCGTCCCCGAGCTTCATATGGCTCTGGATCGCCACCTCGGGGGGACGGTCGAGCTGGCCGACGAAGGTCCGTTCTACGAGGATGATTTTCGCGTCGCGGGAGAGTCGCGTCTCATCCGGTCGCAAGGCGAGTGCCGCACGATCGTCTGGATTCAAGGTGGTCGTATCGAAGCCGTGCGCCAGCAACCGGCTGTCGTGGTTCTCGATCGTAAGAACTTGATTCTGGATGGCATCGACCTTGTCGTCAACGTGCGGGACCTGGGCTCCGCCCAGACGGCGCTTTTCTCTGCGCCGGCGGGAACCTCACCTTGAGAAACTGCACCATCACGATCAAGAATCCCACCCGCCAGCCGTTCGCGTTCTTGCGCGTGCAGCCCTCTGCCGCCCGTTCGACGCGGATTCGGCTGGAGAAAACTCTGGTGCGCGGTGGGTTTAGCTCGGGAATCGAAATCGTCGCCGCCTCTACCGATGTGGTCATCGATAAATCGATGATCCTCGGCGGCTCGGTGCCGCTCATCCGCGTCTCGAATCAAGATGTCGCCGCCGAACAGCGGTTTTTCTTTCTCGACGCGATACTGGCCGGGACAGGGCCGATCATCGACCGTGCCGCGGTGGCTGCCACTTCACAATCCAAACCAATGGTCATCCGGGCCTACGGGTCGGCGTTCGGCCGCCTGCACGGCGCGGGGATCGCGAGTATTGTTTGCTCGTCCGATCCATCGGCCGCAGCGGCACAGCAAATTGTTTGGGAAGGGAACCACAACCTGTTCGCGGGCTGGATGGGTTTTTTCGCTCATGGGAAAGATCCGACAGTGACGGTTGCCAATCTCGCGGCAGTGCGTTCCACGTGGAACGGCGCCGAGAGAGCGAGCCAGGAGATTCCGCTGCCATGGCCGCATCCGTTCGACCTGAGCGTGGCGACCGCCGATGATCTGGCACCGTTCTTGCCCAATCGCGAAAACGTCTTGAGGCAAGTCGCTCGGCCTCGTTCCGGTTTGCTGGAAAAGACGTCGCTGGCTTACGCACCTCCGTTGATTCCAGACCCGATCGGGTGGGCGCTGGCAGGTAATCGCCAGGCCGGTTCCGGCGGGGGACAGCTTCGAATCACGAAGCCCCAGTTTGAAGGAACGTCCAGTTCGTCTGTCGGCGTGGGTACTGGCCCGACTTTTCCCGCTCCGCCTGCCGACCGCGAGATCATGGACCTGACCTTCGACACGGCAGTGCCTCCATGGAATGGCGACCTGGGAGCGTTCTTGCGGAATCACCTTGTTCAACGGAGTCCGCTATGCGCGGGTGAGAGTTCTTGGTTCCGGAAGTCATCGCTGCTCGGCAGTCCGGCTTCCGCGGGGAATTTCTCTCGAAATTCGCGTCGAGCCCACAGGTGCCGAGCCACTCTCCTGGTGTCCTGATCCGCTGACGACGGGTCCGGGCTTGATCGAGCTGGATGGAGGCGCGCTGGTGCTCTCGAATCTCGTTTTACGCCACGATCCTGCCTCGCATCTCGAACATCTGATTCATGTCGAGGATGGGCATCTCGTCCTGTTTCACTGTCAGCTCACAACCCCGGTGTCGTCCCCGAATCTTACGGGGGACCTGATCGCATTTCGCTCGGTCACGACTCGGCCAGTTCCCCACGATATCAAGCATCCGGTCTTTTCGACCTATGTTGACCGCCCCGTCTGTCTGGTGATCGAATCGCTGTTGATCACCAATGGCACAGCACTGAGAGCCGAGTTGGGGCGGGGGTTGGTTGCCCTCAAGCAGACTGCGATCGCGGCGGGCGAGGCGGCAATCGATCTCATTCCAAGCCGGGTGGCGCGATGGCGATTCGAGACCGACCTTTCGTTGGAGAACTGTACGCTCACCGCGGAACGGACGATCGTTCGCATGGGGCCTTGGCCGGGCCGGGGTCCCGGTCCGGATCGCCCGTGGCTGATCACTTCGCAGAATTGCGCCTTCATCGCGATCTACGACCGGAAAACTCGTGAGACTGTACTATTGCGGCACGATCCTGCGGCATTGGCCAACGGATCGGTCTTCTGGCAGGCGTTCAATGACGCGGCCGATGTCGATTTCTTCATCGCGCTGGGAGAGGGACCTGTCAAGAATGACCGGTCTCGTGAGGTTTATCTTCAGTGGGTCTCGTTCTGGGGTCGGAACCACATGCGGCAGGTCACGGGTCCCCGTGGGCCCGGCAGTCCTTCGTCCGTTCGATTGCACGAGAAGCTGCACCCCGGCCGAGTCGAACCGGCCGACCTGATCCTCGATCCGGGCTACCATCCCGGCCGAGATCGGCTCTCTGTCGGCGCCGATCTGGGACGGCAGGGCATCGTACCGAAGACCATTCCGTCGAGACGCCGCCGAAGTTGAGCGAACCGCGCTTTGGCGCCATGTTCTGCCACAAACTCTCGCGTGCATCCATTGCCTCAGAAGCGTCCGGGTCGCGATAATTCAGGGCAGTCCTTCTTGAAAGCCGCCCGATCAGATCACGCTGGCGGCGGACGTGTCGAAATCAGGGACGGAACGCTATCTGGGTTCTTCGATGGAGGCATCGTCGAATCATGCTCGGACGCAGTATCTTCAGACTAGGAACGTGCATTCTGGTCGTGGGACTTTACTCAGTTGACGCACCGCCTGCCGGGCGCACGGAGGCTCGTCCCGTGGCCCTCATGGTCGTGGAGGGCGCGGCGTCGCAAACGGACTCGGTTGGCCGATCTTTATCGGTTTCGGCACAACCGGCTTTTACGCTCCCTTTTCACCGATGCTCTTCGTCGGGCCTTCGATGTTTTACCCGGCTGGGAACTGGAACATGGGTCAGCCGATGATGGGCGGTGGCCCGCTGTTGCCTGCACCTCCACCCGGGCTCGCCAGGCGCCCTCCCGCAGCCAATAATCCCGTTCCCGCCAAGCGCAACGATCCCGCTCGTTCTGATCAACTCATGACGGTGGGCGATCGACTGTTCCGCGCCGGAAACCTGAAGCGAGCCGAGGAACGTTATCAACAAGCACTTCGCGCCGCCCCCGATCGCGCCGCCCCGCGCGTCCGGCTGGCGCAAATCGCGATTGCCAGAGGCAACTATGCCGACGCCGCCGATCGTCTCAGAAGCGCCGAGACCGCGCAACCGGGCTGGATCATCACGGCCCGCGATATTCAATCGATCTACGCCGAACCGACCGCTTTCGCCCAGACAGTGACGCGACTGGAGTCCTATCTCCAAGTCCATCCGGGCGACCGCGACGCCTGGCTCGTCCTGGGGGCGCAGTGGTTCTTGAGCGGGCGGACCGCCAAGGCCGCCGACGTTTTCCGCAGGCTCGACGACCCGAAGCGCAAGTCCGACGTTGCCTTGTCCGCCTTTCTCGATGCTTCCAATCAGCCTCGCGCGAAGGCCTTCGAACCAGACGACGATGGGGAATTCGGTAACCTGAAACCATCACCGGCGCGGTAGGATGCGGAGGTAACAATCAACGCCCTCCGGTTCGATGGAGCTGTCGTACTTCATCCGCACACTCGAATTAACGCCCGACCGAGGGGCCATTCCAACCGGGTCCTCAGATATCAATGGCCGATATCCAGCGCTATTACGCAGCCGCCTGTCAGACCGACCTTCCGTGTCCGCGCGATCGCTCCGAGATCCCCGCGCGGGTCGGGTACCTCTTGGGGATGCTAGATCGCGCCATCACCGGATACGAGCCATTCTTCGACATCAAGCTGGTCGTCTTTCCCGAGTTCGCCCACGCGGCCCCGATCTACGAAACCGTCGAAGAATTGAGCGACCGGCTCGCCGTCCCGATTCCCAACGAGCATACCGATCGCTACGTTCGCAAGTCCCGGGAGCGAGGCACCTTCATTCAGACCGGCTCGTTTCTCGAAGCCGATCCGAATTGGCCGGGCGTCGTTTTCAATACCACCTGCCTGATCGGGCCTGATGGAATTCTGAGTCGCTATCGAAAAGTGAATCCCTGGCTACCGTGGGAAGTGCACGCCAGTCCGCACGACCTGGTTGGATATGAGGAGCCGCTCTTTCCCGTGGTTCAAACCGAGATCGGCGGCTTGGGTGCAGCGATCTGCTATGACTGGCTTTTTCCCGAGGCGATCCGCGCACTGGCCCTTGGGGGCGCCGAAGTCCTGATCCGCGTCTCGGCTTACATGGACCCCTGGGGCGCTACGCCGCCCATGGACTGGTGGACGCTGTTCAATCGTGCTCGCGCGGTCGAAAACTTCGCCTTCGTCGTGGCGGCCAACCAGGGCGCGAGCGCCGCGAATTATCCTCCCTTCTCGTGGCCGGGAGGCAGCATGATCGTCGACTTTGACGGGCGGATTCTGGCACAGGCCGATCCCGGCCCCGGGGAAAAGATCGTCATCGGCCCGATCGATCTGGCTGCGCTGCGAGCCGAGCGAGACCGCCGCCGCGGCCATCATCTCCTTTCCCATTTACGGGCCGACGCCTATACTCAACTGTACACCCGGCCAATTTATCGATCCGGCGGACGCCCAAGATGAGCGAGCCGTCATCGTCAGGCCGGCGGCTAATTTCACCGCCGGCCAATTCCTTGAGGTCTTCTTGCGCCGGGCCGGGTGCCGCGGATCCTGTCGTTCTCCTGATTCATCATCATTGAGGAGTGTGACGATGCGACGACAATTTGGTGCGCGCGTCGGCTTTCTGTTGATTTCCGCTCTGGGCCTGCTAGCCGCCGCGGCATGCCGTACGCGCGAGCCCGAGCCCAATGCATCGACGCCGGGCCCAAGCGCCGGCCCGAAGAACCCCGCGGAAGTCCCGGCCGAGCTGCTCAAAAACGAAATTCCGCCAGGGCGCTTGCAGCCGTCATGACCGCGCATTTCAAGGGCCTGGGATACATGGAGCAATATAAATACGCCGACGCAGCCGACTGCTTCCGCGAGGTCCACCGCCTGGCGCCGGGCTGGGTTCCAGGCTCGATCAACCTGGCGATCGCGCTTCTGAATTTCGTCGGTCTCAAGGTCGAGGAAGCCAAGAAAGCCGGCGGCGACGCGGCCACGAGCAATTTCGACGAGGCCATGGCGCTTTTGGACCGTGTGCTGGAACGGGACCCGGAGAATCCCTACGCCCATTATTGCGAGGGTATCATTCTCAAACAGCAGGGCAGCCTTTTCGAAGCACATCGTCACTTCAAGCGAGTGACCGAGATTGATCCCAACGATGCCGGAGGCTGGTACTGGGCGGCAAGTACCCTGACCGACCCCAAGGATCCGAATCGCCCCGTCAGTCGCGAGCAGGCCATGGAACAGATTGCACTTCTGGACAAAGCTCTCGAGCGCGACCCTTACCTTACGCCCGCGATTTACCGGCTCGCGTTTGCCTACCGGCTCGCGGGTCAGCCTCAGAAACAACGCGACCTCCTCGAGCGCTGGAAGAAAATTAACCCCGATCGTTCGGAGCCGGTCCCGGGGCCAGGCACCCTGATGGGCGATGACTACGGGGACTCGGGCAAATACGCCTCGGTTGTCAATCCGTTTCGGGGTGCCGAGCCGGGCGCCCTGGCCAGGGCGGTCCCACTGAATTTCGACCCAGCCCGGCCGATCCAAATCACGCTCCCGGAAGGAGACCGATGGGTCAAACCGTCGGACTTTACCGGGCCGCTGTCCGTCATCGGTCGGGCCCGCTCTCGATCTGGAGCAGCGGTCGCCGCCTTTGACGCCGATGGCGATGGTCTGCTCGACCTCTACCTGGTCTCGGCCGTATCCGGGCCCAAGGGCATTCGGGACGTTCTTCTCCTGAATAAAGGAGACGGTCGTTTCGAAGATGCCTCCGCGGCTTTCGGCATTCCCAGGGATCACGCGAGTATCGGAGCCGCGGCGGCAGACTTCGACGCCGATCGCCATGTCGACCTTTACCTCACGGGTTCAGGCGACAACCGGCTCCTCCATAACGAAGATGGCAAAAGATTCGTGGATATCTCCTCAAAACTTCCAGCGGCCGGGCCCAAAGCACTGTCGTTGACTGCTCGCTGGCTAGACCTCGACCAGGACGGCGATCTCGACCTCTATGTGCTCAACTACTGCTCGGCCGCGGATGCCGAGAAGGCATTCCATGAACCGGGCGAGCCAGTCGCCGGATCGGTCAATTCCGTCTATCGCAACGACGGCCGGCCTCAACCGATCCCAGGCCGCCCAGAGCCAAACTGGGCCCCGCTGGCCGTTGCTAACAGCGACATCAAGGCCAGGGGCGGGCTTTCCATCGCCTTGACGCCCTGGACAGGATCCCCGGCATTGTCCGGAACGAAATCTCGTCATACGGGAATTGCTCTCCTCGATGTCGACAACGACCGCGATCTCGACGTGGTGCTCGCGGCCGAAGGCCAATCAGCCTATGCGATCCTCAACGATCGCCTCGGTCAATTTCATCAAGCGCCGTTGGGTGGCGTCGGGTCAGGGGCGGTTTCTGGGCTACTGGTCACTGACCTCGATTCAGATGGCCGAGCGGACCTGGTGGCTGCCAGCGCGGCGGAGAGCGTCTGCGCGTGGCGCAACACGACGGAACAGACCACGACGGCCGGGACCAAGCTCTCCTTCGAATCCTGGCCTCTCAATGCCTCGCGGTGGCGCACGGTCCAGGCAGTCGACCTGGACCTCGACGGCGTGCCCGACCTGCTGGGCGCTGCCGACCGGCTCGGATAAGCCCGGCGAAGTCGTCGTGCCGGCGTGGGCGCGAAACGAGGGTAAGCGCCACACCGTTGCGACACTTCCGGTGCGCCTCGAAAGCATAGGCGTCCTAGCGGTGGCTGCGATCGACCTCGTTGGCGATCCACTCCCTGACATCCTGGTCCTCCGGCCTGGCGAGTCCCCGGTGCTGGCGCGCAATCAGGGAAACGGCCAGCACTGGCTGGCCCTGCTCCTGGGCGGCCACTGGCACGTCAAGCCTGAGCTGATGCGTTCGAATTCCCACGCGATCGGGACCAGGCTGACAATCGAAGGTCAAGGAATCCACGTCGCCTACGACCATACTACCCCCAATTCAGCCCTTGGTCAGTCGGTAGGTCCGGTCGTTCTGGGGCTGGGGCAGAAGGAAACGGCCGAGCTCGTTCACGTCCGCTGGCCGGACGGCGTGCTCCAATGCGAGCTGAACGTTGTCGCAAACCAGAAGCTGATCCTCGCCGAGAACAACCGCAAGACCGGGAGCTGCCCCGTACTTTTCACGTGGAACGGTCGGAGGTTCGTTTGCATCGGCGATTTCCTGGGCGGCGGCGGCCTCGGTTACCTGGTTGCCCCGGGCGTGTACAGTCAGCCCGACCGTGATGAGTGCGTCGCCATCTCGTCCGAGCAGCTCCAGCCCGAGGGCGGCGTACTACGGCTTGCCGTCACCGAGCCGATGGACGAAGTCGCGTATCTCGATCAGTTGCGGCTCGAGGTCGTCGATCGGCCAGCCGATGTCACGGCCGCGCCGGACGAGCGGTTTGCCCCGGCGGGCCCGCGACCGACCGGCACGCTCATGGCCTGGCGAACAGTGATCGAGCCGGCCCACGCGACCGACCTCGAAGGCCGCGACATGAGTGAGACCCTGGGTCGGTGGGATCGCCGCACGGTCGACACGTTTCGCAAGCTCGCCGGTTTCATCGGCTATGCCGAAGAACATGGGATCGTCCTCGACTTCGGCGGCCGGCTCAGCCGATTCGGAGCAACCGACCGGCTGGTTCTTGGTCTGGCCGGCTGGGTTGAATATCCTTACTCCCAGACGAACTATAGGGCGGCCACGGCCGGCATCACGCTCAAGCCTCCCACGATCGAGCGGCGTCGCGACGATGGGAGCTGGCAGATCATCGAGCCGCACGCCGGCTACCCCGCCGGGCTTCCGCGTCTCACAACGCTGGACCTGACCGGCAAGCTTACCGGCCCGCGCTGCGTGCTGCGGATCAAGACCAATATGGAGTGTTACTACGACCAGGCCTTCGTCGCTCTGCGCGACCGGGAGGCGGAGGCGTCGCTCCGCGTGACGACCTTGCCGCCCGCTCGCGCGGTTCTCGCCTATCGGGGCTACACGCGGGAGATTTCGCCGGACGGTGGACAACCTCTGATCTACGATTACGATTACATCGATCCCGCGCCGCTCGCGCGACTGGCGGGCAAATTGACGCGGTACGGCGACGTCGCGCGGTTGCTCGAAGACGATGACGATCTCGTCTGTGTCGTCGGCCCCGGTGACGAGGTACGACTCGAGTTCGAGGGATCGGGGCTCCCAGCGTTGCCGGTAGGCTGGACGCGAAGCTATGTGCTCAAAGCTTGCGGATATTGCAAGGACGCCGACCCGTTCACCGCCACCAGCGACTCGGTCGAACCGCTGCCATGGCGCGACATGCCGGCGTTTCCATTCGGGCCTGATGTGAAGCGGCGGCCCGACTCTGCCTTCCAATCGTACCTGCGCGAATTTGAAACTCGCCCAGCCGGCGGGGGAGATTGAATGGTGAGATTCGTTGCGACCTTGATCTTGGCGGTGATCGGGTTCTCGCCGGCGCACGCTGCCCCGGCCGAGCCGCCAGCCCTGGTCCGTACGGCCCGTAGCGGCCGGTGGTCGGACCCCGCGATCTGGGAAGGCGGTCGGGTCCCGGGCGCGGGGTCGCGAGTCCAGGTACGCTCGGGCCACGTGATCACCTACGACATCCAGAGCCATGGAATCATCCGCTCGATTCATGTCGCGGGCACTCTTCGCTTTGACCCGGAGCGCGACACCCGCCTCGAAGTCGGACTGATCAAGATTCAGAACGGCAACGATCCCTGCGAAACCGGTTTTGACTGCGAGTCTCACCCCGGCGGAACTCTTCCGGGCGCGGCGCGAGCGGCTCTCGAAGTTGGTTCGCCCGACCGGCCGATCGGCCGGGAACACACCGCACTGATCCGCTTGACCTGGATTGCCGGTCTCGATCCCGAGGAATGCCCGGCGATCGTATGCTGTGGCGCCCGCATGGACTTCCACGGCGCCGAGCTTTGCCGAAGCTGGGTCAAGCTGGCGCAGACAGCCTCGCGCGGCGCGACCACCGTCTTCCTCGATCAACCGGTCACCGGCTGGAAAGTGGGAGACCGCGTCATCGTGACCGCCACCAAGATGCAAGCAGTCCCCGACGAGGGAAGCGTGTCTAGCGTCCGCGAGCACCCCGCGACCGAAGAACGAACCATTCGGGCCATCGCCGGCCGTCGCGTATCGCTCGACTCGCCTCTCGCCTTCACGCATGCCGGCACCGGCAAGAAACGCGCGGAGGTCGCCAACCTCAGCCGGAACGTCGTCGTCGAATCGGCCGACCCGGCCGGCCAGCGCGGGCACACCATGTATCACCGCAGTTCCGCGGGCTCGATCTCCTACGCCGAGTTTCGACACCTGGGAAAAAAGGGGAAACTTGGCAAGTACAGTCTGCATTTCCACCGCGTCGGCGACACGATGCGCGGATCGTCGGTGGTTGGGGCGTCGATCTGGGACAGCGACAACCGCTGGTTGACGATTCATGGCACCAACATGTTGGTCGTTCGTGACTGTGTCGGTTACCGTTGCGTCGGTCATGGATTTTTCCTGGAAGACGGGACGGAAGTCGACAACATTCTGGACGGCAATCTGGCGGTTCAAGCCTGCCAGGGATCGCCGCTGCCGGGTCAGGTCCTGCCATTCGACCGGAATGAAGGTGCTGGGTTCTGGTGGGCGAATAGCCGGAATGCTTTCACGCGCAATGTCGCCGTGGAGTGCGACGAGTACGGGTTTCGCTACCAGGCGGACGCGCAGAATGGATTCAACCCGGTGCTTTCGGTTCGTGGCTCCGACGGGTCTCGGCGTCCGGTCGATATCCGCACCGAGCCGTTTCTGCGTTTCGAAGACAACGAGGCCCACACGCAACGACGGTACGGGATGAACTTGGGCGGCGGCGCCGGTAACGGAACCAAAGGCGGAGTTGGGGGGGTTGGGCCCGACTCGCGGCACCCCTTTGTGATCCGAGGTTTGAACATCTGGGATGCTCACTGGGCGCTCTTGCTGGCGGCGCCAGCCACCGTGATGGATGGCGTGGACATCGCCGATTGTGATTTCGGGCTATGGCGTCCGCAGTACGACCGCCACGCTTACCGCGATTTGAGAGTGCACCATAGCCGCTGGGCATATTTTGCCGAGACCGGGACACGGCCGCAGCCAACGGGTTTCCCGTCTCCGCTTGAGCCGGTCGATGATCGACCCCCGGTCACGGTGGTCACGCGGATCATGGCCCAGAGCGACGGGCGGCTGCTCGTTCAGGGCGTCACGGCCGATGACGGCGACGTGCGGTCGGTTTGTGTCAACGGACGAAACGCACGTCCGGTCGCTCCCAACTACTCGCAGTGGGAGATCCTGCTGGAGGGAAGCGATGCCCACGGTCCCAGCCTGGTTGCCTGCGCCAGGACGCCGCCGGCAATGCGGAGCTGACTCCGCATGAGGTCAACCTGCTTTCATTGGACGTGAACGCGACGCAACGGCGACGATAAACTACGACTTGCTCGTAGGAGAGTCCGAGCGAAGCGTTCGTGCCCTCACGGGGGCGCTCTAAGAGCTCCATGGCGCGATCGAGCAACTCGCCGAGTCGATCCGGGCACGGTTTGCTGACTCGTGGCCCAGAATGTCCCGAATGGCGGTGACGTTCGTGGTGCCGTCGCGGTTGGGCTGGGAGGGTCGTTGATGGGAAGCATCGAACGGCTTCCAGACAACGCGCTGGTCGTTCGTTGTGGTCGATCTCCTTTCGACGACCCAATCCCCCTCTGCGAACGCTGCGATCATCACGAGGGTGTTTGGGGTTTCTCAGTGCAATGTGCGAAGCACGTTCCCTTTGAGGGACTCGCTGGTTGGTGCCCCGACAAGAAAGTCGGTGTCACCACAGTCGGAGAAATTCGCGTTCTCGGGTACGATGTCGCAGTCACCCCTGGAAAGGGCTATCACGCGACAGTCGTGGTACCGATTGACTGGGATCGCGATGGGTCGCAAGACCTCATCCGGTTATTTCGCGAGGAAATCAACCCCATGCCGAGAAAGTCAAAATGAGGACCATCTTTGCCGACTACAACGCGATGACGGGATCGGAACATCTGCGCTTGAATTTCAAGGCTTCGCAGCACGACATCGCGAACGCCCGGCTTCGTCCCGGCGATTGGGCCTGGCTAAGCGATGGTGAGGTCCTCGTTGGCGCACGGCTTGCCATTGATGATCGCTATGGCGTGGTCGGCGTCCCCGACTGGGACACGCTTGTGCATCTCGATGACGAATTCAGTCGCGACTTCAACACGGTCCGGACGGAGCTCCAGAGTCTGTCCCGAAAGCCCCAGCAATCACTCGACGAAGAGAGACGTGTTCTTGAGCTGCTGACGATTTCTGAAGTCATCGCGCCGAAGGAATTGAAAAACACTCTACCTCCAGGGTATTTCTCGTCTCGACGTGCTGAGACGCTCTACCTTTTGGGCAAGCCCGAGCTGGCGCTGACAGAGATCGAAGAGGCGCGCCGGCAGGGATCTAGCGATGCGGATGACCTCCGTCTGTTCCTCGATATCTTGCGCCGGATCGATCTCCCGCGCGAAGCGCGAAGCCGACGCCCTTGCTGCGCGCCTGGATGTTACCGCTAGTGTACTGGCCGAGTGCGTCAACGTCCTGGCCACATATGCGGACGACCTAACCGATGATCAATTCGGGCCAGTTGCCGATCGAATCCTGGCGTGGGCTGATCGATTCGATCGAGCGCCGGGCCGCGAACGGGTGATGGCCTTGCCCCTTGCCCTATTCCAGTTCAACCGGGGATTGGTTCTGCTCCGCCTGGGCCGAGCGGAGGATGCGCGTGATGCCTTGGGCCTGGCGCGTGCCGTGGATCCCATCATTGCCGAAATCCAGGAGACGATGCGATTGACCGTCTACGACCAGCATGTCCGAGACCTTGCTGCCCGTGTCCGAGCCAGGCCGATCGCCGCATCAGCGATCCCAGCCGACACCATACCCGACATCGCTGCCGAACTGGTCCTGAGAGCAGAGCGACGCCAACTCGCTGCACCCTCCCCGTCTGCGAAATCCTCGCCCCAGCGGAATTGATAGATTGCCGTTGTGACTCCATGCATTGCGAGACAGGACAAAATGGGGTATCCTTTTCCCCTGGCTCGCTCACAGTCCTGCGCCCAGATTCGCGGGACTCTCCAGCTTGCTTTAATGTTCAATCGTCGGGTAAGGTGCTGTGACGCACGCGGAGCCACCGAGATCCTTTCTGTCTGCTTGAATGCCGATTCGGTCTCTTCGCTTGAATTATGGAGCTACATTGATGCAACGTTTCGACCAGAATGCGGCCGCGGTACTGCTGCGCGCCTCCGCTTGGGTCTCGCTCCTGAGCGTCGTGGCCGGGCTTCCCCTCTCTGCCCATGCTCAATCCTGGAACTCCTACGGCCGCGATGCCCAGCACGACGCGCTGGGGTCGGGACCTTCCCAGCTTCCCATCGCAATTCGCTGGTCCACGCCGGTCGATCTCGATCCCCAGTACTCGGGAAACGGCGACTTGTACATTCACTATGGATCGCCCGTGATCACCGCGCAGAACAACGTTTTGATTCCGGTCAAGACGGGCGCGGAAGGGGGGTTCCAGGTCAACGCGATTCATGCCGCGACGGGTCAGCAGTATGCGTCCTGGACCACCGACTATATCTTGCCGGCGCACAACTGGACGCCGCCCATGGGGATTACGCTCACGGCCGACGGCAAGTACGTGGCGATCCCCGGCGCGGGAGGCACAGTCTTACTGCGAAGTTCACCCAACGCCACCAACGGCACGTTCAACTCGCGTGGCGTTTTACGGAATCGCGAGTTACAACGCGAACCCCCAGGCGTTCAGCAACGCAATCCAGATTTGCACGCCGATCACCGCCGACTCCGCGGACACGCTTTACTTCGGCTATATCTCCAGCGGGGCGCCTCTGCCCGGGTATCCCAGCGGGATTCCCAGCGGTCTGGCCAGGGTTCCCGTCAGCGGGTCTCCCACGTTCGTGTCGGCGTCCTCGCTGGCCCAGGACCCGAGTATTAATCAGGTCGTGTACAACTGCGCTCCAGCCCTGACTGCCGATGGCAGCAAGCTCTACATCGCGGTGAGTCAGGGTAGTTCCGGCTACCTCTGCCTGGTCAACACTCAAAACCTGAAACCGATCAATCAAGTGGCGCTGGTCGATCCTCGCAATCCAGAGTGGTACGCCAGCCTGCCCGACGATGGTACCGCTTCACCGACGATCGGGCCTGACGGCGATGTGTACTTTGGCGTTCTCGAGTACAATTTTCCCTCCAACCACGCCCGCGGCTGGCTTCTTCACTTCAACTCGGCGTTGACAGCGACCAAGACCCCGGGCGCGTTCGGCTGGGACGACAGCGCTTCAATCGTCCCCAGAAACCTGGTGCCGTCGTATCAGGGCCCATCGTCTTATCTGGTACTGACGAAATACAACAACTATGCCGATCCGGGAATCGGCGGCAATGGCCTGAACATGGTGGCGGTCCTCGATCCCAACGTGAGCATGCCCGACCCGATCACGGGTGCGACGGTCATGAACGAAGTCCTGAAAGTGCTCGGGCCCACGGCGAATGCTAATCTGCCGGGCGTCGATGAGTGGTGCATTAATTCGGCGGCCATCGATCCCGTAACTAAGTGTGCGATCATCAATAGCGAGGATGGTCACGTCTACCGCTGGAGCTTCGCCACCAACACCTTGTCGTTGGGATTGAAACTGGCTCCCCCCACGGGGGAGGCCTACACCTCGACGGCCATCGGGCCGGATGGCGCCGTTTATGCCATCAACAACTGCGCAGTTGTTCTGTTGCGCGATCAGCTCGGGTCATACGACGACCGGAGCTGTTGCCCCCTCACGGGGGCAGGGAGCCCCGGTGCCGGACGGCTCTATAGCGTTTGACTTCCGCGGCTGGACTTCGGTTCTGGGCTTGATGGTCCTGTCCATTACTTGGGTCATCGCGGCGTCCCCGCGACTCGTGTCCCCGTAGGCGCCTGCTGAATCTGTCCAGCCAGTCGCCCCGGTCGGAAACAGGTCGTCCGTCACGGAGCGGCATCGAGGTTCGCGTTCTGAGTGGATCGTTCCTTCCAATCCGACAGACGCCCTTCCAGCCGCGACCGCACCCGATCGGGTAGCTTCTTGTCGAGATGGGGAGTGATCCGGTCGAGCCGAAGCGCTTCCTCGGCCTCCGTCACGGCGTCTCGATACATCGAGATTGCCGCGCTCGCCTCGGCTAACCGAGCATGGAGCTGCGCATTGGTCGGATTGAGTCGCGACGCCCTGCGCGTCGCCGCGACGATTTTGCCTTGGTAGCGGATCGCGTCGATGGGGCTGAGCTGGGGGCCGATCAAGTTCAATACCTGCGCCAGAAGAACCGCACGCTCGTTATGCACCACCCACGCGTATGGATTGCGAGGAGGCGTCACGGCCATGTCTAGCAGGAACGAAACTCTCTTCAAGCGATCGTCGGTGGCCTTGGCCCCGTGGGATTTCCACTCTTCAAGGTAGCGGTACGCCTCTCCGATCCAGGCCCGGCTGTTATAGCGATCGGCCGAGCTGGCCATTTCGTAAGCGAGGGCGGCGCGCTCATAATCTGGCGGGAGTTCGACGCACGGCCTCCTCGGCCTGAGCCATCGCGGCTTCCGAGCGCCAGAACGGCATGACGAGACCGACAAACGTGCCCAGAACGGCAGCCCAACCGACTGCCATGCCCAGGGCGGGCATGCGGCTCTCACACTCGCGGAGCCGGCCGCAGCCACGATCGCCGCGCAGGTTCAAACCGAGAGCCAGCATGATCCAGAGCCCCAGTGCGACCGTCGGGATGCCGATCCCGCCGGCGGCGAGCAGGTTGACCACGACCGCCGCGACAGCCGCGCCCAAGGCGGAAACCGGCAACGGAAGGCGAGCCCACAGCGGCCCACCCAGAAAGACGGCGGCCAGCCACGTCGCGCCGAGGATCAGCCAGCGAGGGAACAGGTCGGCCTTGAAGAGATTGAATTCGCCCACCAGGAGCACCAAGATCAACCCCGCCCCCGCGCAGACAACCAGCCATCGCACGCTCTGCGGCGGCGAATTATCCGCGTCGCCGTCATGCGCCGCCTCAGGCTCGGCGGCGCTGGACAGCAACCGCCGCGCTTTTCTCGGGCTCAGCGCCGTTTTAGCCTCACCGCTCTCCGGCGCCGGTACCGTGGAGGGCCCAAAGAGATTGATCAACCCAAATCCCAGGGCGGCCAGCAATGCGAGTAACGCCCAGACGCCGGCAGTCGCCCAGACCTCGAGCAAGAGGTTGTGCGGATCCTGGATCGCCTCGCTCGCCTGCGGAAGCTTGTAGCGCAGGTAGGGGCCCGCAAAATTGCCGGGCCCGACGCCGGACCAGAACGTTGGCGCGTTCCACACGCCCTTGAGGCCCGGCGCGCCGTCGGTCACGACGCCCCAGGTACCTTGCCAGTATTCCCAGCGGTAGCGCAGCGACTTCCCGGTCTCGGTCAGCACTTCGCGATCGAGCCGGCCCGCGCCCCACGCACCAACCACAAGCCCGACGACAACAACGACGCCCGCCAAGGCCGTCCCGAGGAGCACGCGTGGCGGCACCCGCCTCCGCGCATCCCAGGCGAGTATGCCCATGCCGACAAACAGCCCAACCCAGGAGCTGCGGCTCTTGGTCAAGATCACGCAGACCAGCATGGCGAGAACCAGTGGGGCAGCCATGCCCAACAGTGCCCATTTCGATCCGGGTGCATCGCGGCGGACCAGGCTCTGAAACCCGACTGCCAGTGCAATGACAATCGGGCCGACAATGAACCCCGCAAGGGAATTGGCGAGCGCAAACGTCGAAAATACTTCGTTGGAATAGAGCACGCGATTTACAATCGCCAGCTCTTCCGGCGATCCCGGACGAGCGTCGATATTGAGTTGCTGCAGGACTTGCTGGGGATTGCGCTTGAACTGCTTCTGGAGCAGCGGAAGCTCGACTCTTGCCTGGTACAGGCCATACACTGAAACAGCAACCGCGGTCGCGACCAGTGCCCCGGCGAGCACCGACGATTCCTGGGTCGTTCGCGGCAGGTTGCGAATGAGAAAATACACCACTCCGAGCGCGACCCACTCCCACGCCAGGTTGATCGCGGGCCGGCGATCGACAGCGTGGCCGGCACTGATTGCGATGAGACCGACCAGCAGTGCGAGTGCAAGGTCGGTCCAGGACCATCGCCAGCGAAAGCGGCCGCCAATAAAGGATGCGGCCAGAGCAAGCCCGGCGGCGACCAGTACCGCAAGCACCCAGAATAGGCCCGCTCCCGCCCCGATCCTCACATCCGGCTCGCTCGGCCAGTATGCGCGCGCCGTCACTAAAGCGGCAGTGAGTCCCAAGGCGATCCGCCGGAATCGCTCGCCCAGATGCGCGGCGGAATGGACCTCGTCTTCCTCCTTTCGGTCGGACGACCGGGGCCATGAAGCTGGTTCTGCGCTCGGCCTTTGCCTAAGAGGCACTGCTGGTTTCGCGCCGCGTCTGGTCATGGGCGGGGTCCGCACGGTTCGCAGAAAGCTCGAGGATGGCCACGACACCAAGCAAGCACAAGGTCTGGGCCAGGACGACACACGCACCAGTACCATCGAGCCGGTGCAAGAGCAGGGCACCCAGTCCGCCGGCCAAGGTCACCAGATCAATCGTCAAGACCGCCTGAAGCGGCGTCAAGCCGCGTGCCACCAGGCGATGTGAGAAATGCCGGCGATCGCCCTGGAATGGACTGCGGCCTTCGCGCAAACGGATCAGCACGACCGAACTCATGTCATAGAGTGGCACGGCCATGACCAGAAGCGGTGCCAGGACGCTCCAGGGCGAATAAAATTCGCGGGTAAACGTCCCCACGACCGTCATCGCGCCCAGCAGGAACCCCAGAAAGTTACTGCCGGCATCCCCCATGAAAAGCCGCGCCGGAGGAAAATTGTGCACCAGAAAACCCGAGAGCGCGCCGACGACGATCAAGAGCACCGCCGGCGCGAAAAGCGTTCCGACGGCGATCTGGCCGGCTGAAAACAGCAGGGCCGCGATCAGACCGACGCTGGCCGCCAGGCCGTCCATGTTGTCGAGCATGTTGAACGCGTTGGTCAGGCCGACGATCCAGAGTACGGTGACAATCCCGCCCAGCACGGGATGCGTGAACGGGCCGAACAGCGTGACGCGAATGCCGGTCGCAGCCAGCACCATCGCGCAGACGACCTGGACGCCCAGCCTGATCCTCCAGTCGAGCATCCAGCGATCGTCGGCAAGCCCCAGGAGCATGATCAGACTGCTCATCACCAGGATCCAGACCAGCTCGCCGGCGCGGAGCAGCGCACCGGCCACGTGGCGCGCCAGGGGCGCCGGCAGGGTTGCACCGGCCAGTGAGACTAGAATCAGTCCGAGCCCGAGGATGAACACGGTCGTCAGCCAGATCGCAACTCCGCCGCCGAGTGCAACCGGAGCGCGATGTCCTTTATGGCCCCCAGGCCGGTCGAGGAACCCGAGCGTGCCAGCAAACCGGCGAGCCAGTCCGCACAGGATCGCCGAAAGCACAAACGCCGAGCCGACCAGCCCCACCGCGACGAAGCAGAAGATCACGGTGTCCTTCGAATTCATGGTTAGACTACTCGCGAAGCTGGCGCAACGGCGCCGCCTCGCTTTGGGACCTGGCGATTCGCCGGGACGAAGGGTACCACCAGCCAATCGACACACAGGCCAGGAACAGAGCGATCGCCAGCCACAAGACGAGTGCGATGGTGATCCATTCTACGGGCCGGTCCGGCGGCCAGTTCGCGCTGGCACCGCCTCTGACGACCAGCAGGATGACGAAAGGACCACCGAACGTGACCAGGGTCATCGCCCCAAGCAGCACATAGGGCAGGGCGGGGAGCCGTGGGTATGACCTCACCTCATGCCCCCCTCGACGCCGGGCGGGCCTGGCGCCGCTCCCGGCAGTTCGCGCCCACGCGCTTGCGCCTCGTCAATCTCGACGAGGATCAGTTCGGCGGCCGATGCCGCCGGAATCAGCTTCGGTGCGGCCTGGTCACGCCACTTGATCTCCACCGTGCCCTCTTTCAGTCCGCGCTCGCCCACGACGACCCGCAGCGGGATGCCGATCAAGTCGGCATCCTTGAATTTGAACCCCGGCCGCTGATCGCGGTCGTCGACGAGCACGTCCAGGCCGGCTCCCGCCAACGATTGCTCCAGCGCCAGCGATTGCTCCATGACCGCCGCGTTCTGGACCTGGAGTGGAATCACCTCGACATGATAGGGAGCCAGCGAGAGCGGCCAGATGATGCCGTTGGCGTCGTGGCCCGCCTCGACGGCAGCGGCCACGATCCGGTTGATCCCGATGCCGTAGCAGCCCATGATGAAGAGCACCTCCTTGCCCTTCTCGTCGAGGTAAGTCGCGCCCATCGACTTGGAATACTTCGTACCCAGCTTGAAGACGTGGCCGATCTCAAGCCCGGACTTGATTTCCAGCGCAGACCCGCAGCGCGGACACGCATCACCGGCTTCCGCATTCCGCAGGTCGCACACTCGGTCCAAAGCAAAATCCCGCCCAGGAACAACCCCTTTGAAATGGACATCCAGGGCATTGCCCCCCACGACGACCGCCGGCATCGCGGCGATGGCGTGATCGATCACGAGCGGGATCTTGATGCCGACCGGACCAAGGAAACCCATGGGCGCGCCTGTCGCCTTCTCGATCGTCGCCGCGTCGGCCGGAGCAATCGCCGTAGCCTGGGCGCTCCGGCGCAGCTTGGATTCATTGAGCTCGTGATCGCCGCGCAAGAGCGCCGCAACCGGCTTGCCGTCGGCCAGATACACGAGCAGCTTGGCGGACGTCGCCTCTTCGACTCCGAGGAACTGACAGACTTCGCGGATCGTGCGCTTGTTGGGAGTGGCCACGGCCTCGTAAGGCGGCGCGGCCGCAGGCGACGTGGCCGATCCGCTCATCTTCGGTGCTCCGGCCTCGGCACGCTCCTGATTGGCGGCGTAGCCGCAGCTTGGACACTGAATGACCTTATCTTCGCCGGTCGCGCAGGGAACCGTGAATTCGTGTGACGAATCGCCGCCGATCGGACCGCTCTCAGCCTCGACGATCACATACGGCAGTTCGCAGCGATCGAAGATCCGGCAGTAGGCCTCGTACATCGCGCCGTAGCTTTGGTTAAGCTGCGCGAGGTCGGCGTCGATGCTGTAGGCGTCCTTCATCAGAAACTCGCGCGTCCGGACGATGCCGAAGCGCGGTCGCGGCTCGTCGCGAAACTTGGTCTGGATCTGGTACAGGGTCAGGGGCAACTGCTTGTACGACCGAACCAGGTCGCGTACCAGGTCGGTGATCACCTCCTCGTGAGTTGGCCCGAGGGCCATGTGGTGGCCCCCCGTGAGCGTCAGCTTCATGAGCAGGTCGCCATAGGCTTCGTAGCGGCCCGACTCCTTCCAGAGCTCGACCGGCTGCAAGGCCGGCATCAAGAGCTCGATCGCCCCCGCGGCGTCCATTTCCTCACGAACAATCTGAACGGCCTTTTGCAGCACCCGGAGGCCCAGGGGCATATACGTATAGGCCCCCGCGCCAAGCTGGCGAATCATTCCCGCCCGTAAGAGCAGTACGTGACTCGGCGCCACGGCATCGGCCGGTGTTTCCTTGAGTGTCGGGATCAGGGCTTGCGACCAGCGCACGAGATTAAGCCTCCATGGATAGACAGAGAATTGACGGATGTAGTCTATCGAAATCCCCAGTTCGACTCCACCGTCGAAAATCGCAGCAGGTTGCAGTCGATCGCAGCTTCTGGGAAAGGCTCCCCTGCCGTCTCGCCGCTCGCGACGCAATCGACAACTAACGAATTCTTGATGGGAAAAAATGGGACTGGTTGGGACTTTTTCGAAGGGTTCCCGTCCCATCTCGCGATGTTCGGCGATGAAATGCGTCGGGGATCGGCGGCGTAGATGCCTCTCGTCGTAAGTTGTTTGCGCATTGGATATTGTGTCGTCAAGATCCGCCGATTCCAGTTCCTCTCAAGTCCCACGAATCGGGCTGTCGAATCGCCTCGGGTTGCCTCATCATCGGTCGCGACGTCCCACGTTCCAGCGCCGCAGACTTGCTACGTCGTCAGGCACCAAGAACCCGAACGGCGCGTTGGCCTGGCCTGCGTCGCAAAACTCGCAAGCTCGATACGACAGACCGGCCGCTCGTCGCCCCGCAGATGGAGCGGCAGCCTGAAGTAAGTAGAAGGCACTTGAAGGAATGGATGCGCGTGGTTGGGTTATCCGGCAACTGAAAAATGAAAACCGGCAACTGCGAACCGGCGGGCACCCGGCGGTCCCGGAAGAAAACCGGGCGCGCAGTCTCCTTAATTTGCTTATTCTCCCTATATACAATATGCGCTGACTTTCGAATTTCATTAAAGCGCGCACGCCGTTTTGTGCATTGAGACTGATCGGATCTTTCTGTCGCGATTGGAGTTAAAATCCTTTTCCAGATTTTCTTGGGCATTCACTGTTTGTAAATCCAACAGATCGCCAGCACGTATTTGGGAAATGCGGCAGCCAGTCAAGGCAGCAGGTGCTGCCCCTGGCGAACATTGCCAAGTGGGCGTGACTCGCCCGGTTCCATCGCCGTTGCCGGAGCAGCGCAGCAAGCGAGAGGGCATCACGACCCTCGGCTGAGCCGCCTGATCGCGTCTTCCAACTCGCGGACCCGCGCTTCGGCCTGTTCGCGGGCTCTGGCCTCGGCCTGGGCATTGGCCTCGGCCTGAGTGCGAGCGCCGGCCTCGGCGTGAACCCTGGCCTCGGCCTGTTCGCGCGCTCTGGCCGCGAGTTCGGCTCTGGCCTCGGCCTGTTCGCGAGCGCCGGCTTCGGCGTGAACTCTGGCCTCGGCCTGTTCGCGCGCTCTGGCCGCGAGTTCGGCTCTGGCCTCGGCCTGTTCGCGAGCGCCGGCTTCGGCGTGAACTCTGGCCTCGGCCTGTTCGCGCGCTCTGGCCTCGGCTTCGGCTTTGGCCTTAGCCTGAGCTTGCGCCGCCGTGGCTGCCGCCAGCGCCTGGCTGATCGCCTGGTAGTCGCCGATCTCCGCCCCGGTCTGCGCGTCGAAACAGGCCAGCCGGTCACAGCCCAGTTGCGGGTCTTGCACCACGCCCAGCCAGAGCCCCAGCGGATCCAGCCAGATCCAGCCCCGGGCATCGGGCGCGATCCGCTCGTAGGCGGCCGGCGCGTATCGGTAGCCGATGAGCTCCAGGTGCCGGGTTTCTTCATCTTCTTTCAGCACGTCGGCGATCACATAGAGCGGCACCCTGGCCCGATGATAGAGGCCGGGTTTGATCTCCACGTCGTTCTCGCGCGTGCCGGTCGATGTCACTTCCACCACCAAGGCCGGCCGGGCCCTCTCCGCCGCCACGTTCAGCGTCGCCCAGTCCTTCCGCCGCTTGACGCCGAAGAACACGACGATGTCCGGCCCCAGGGGACGGACACCCGGCAGGTTCCAGTCGACCCGGCAGTCGGAGACGGCCACGGCTTGGGGATCGCCAGCGAGCTGCGAGTTGAACACGTACTTGAGGTAGCTTGTATCGGTGTCGTGGAGGTCCGTCTGCACGATGAAGTCTCCCGTCTCGGGGAACAGCACGTCCTCGAGCGTCAGCGGGACCTGGTCGAGCGTTTCGGTCCCATCCGGCCCGCGGACAGTGACATACCGCCAGCCATAGCGAAAAGGGTCCGAGTCATCGGGGGGCCGCTTCGCAGGCCGGGACGTCGAGACGGTACTCATGGGCGTAACCTCCGGGCCACGATCTCGGTGGCGATCCGATCCAATCGATCCAACCCCAAGTGTAGCCGCACGGGGAAATTCCGTCAGCCCGGCTCCATGGCTCGGCGATCCTCCACGCAAGAGAGCTGACCATCCTGCTTTGACAACCGCCACGCAACACTTCAACTGCTGATGCTGTCTAAGTGAATCCGCAATGTGCCCTTATCCTCGCCTGCAAGATGCCGACCGAAGGGCGGGGTGATTCCTCTCTGGAAACCGTGTACCATGGAAACGGGGAATCAGCGGTGGCGGCCATTGGGGACTTCGCCGTGGCGAATCAGCGCGGCATCACGCCAATGCCAGCGAACAAACGGAGATTCGACACTTCCGAAGGACCGCGGTGAAAACCTCATCATCCCAGATGGTCAGGGCGACGTACATCGTGACGTTCGCAAGCCCCGCAGCCCCCGCCCGTGATTATAATATAAGGGAATCGCATGGATGTCACCGCCTGAGCGGGCGAAGAGACGAACAAGGCTCTATCACGGGGAACACGCTCTACGGCGACCGGAATGACGGATGGCGGGAATTCTGATCTTCGCAGCTCCCAGGCCGTTCGTTTAGCGCGCCACAATCGGCGGACTAGGTTGGCGCTCCCACGAGACGCCGGTTCCATCGCCGTTGCCGGAGAAGCGCAGCAAATCATGAGTCTGGTGGCCGTTGAGCCGATGGATCGAGTGGTGCAGCCGCGTATGGCGGTCGATGCCGCCACTGCCCGGCAGCGGGTCGTCGATGTGACCGGGCGAGCCGTCTTCTTCAAAAGAGCCGAGGATCATTTCCTGAATTCGCGCCGGCACCCCAAGCGCATGTATAAGATTGCCTGAGCATCGCAATCCCGACACGCGAGTTGCCGGCGAGGGGACTGGTCGGTGGTCGCGCGGCATTCTGCGCCGAGGGCGTACGCTTCGTGGTCATCGTGGCGCTGTTTCCCGGTGTGGCTCGACTGAGGTGCATTCCGAGCCGCGTGCTGAGAACCGGCAACCGTCGCCGTTCTAGTTTCGACCGCGAACGTCCCGGTACAACCCCCCGAGTCGAGTCACGTTACCATGATCCAGACTGAATAGCTACCATCTTCCTTGGCTCGGTCGAGGTCCGGTAGGTCATCGAGCTCGGATTGGCTTGCGGCGGCGGGTTTGAGCCGAGAATGAAACTGCGCGTCCTGCCCCGGCACTTGCCTGACGCCATGGCGAAAATAAACCCGTTACCTGGAAGAGACGAAGTTGACTCGGGTGATGCCTCCGATTAGGATGATGGATGGAAACGAGGAAGGAAGCCATGAACCAACTTTCCCGAATTACTCTCGATCCGGCTGTCATGGGGGGCAAGGCGTGTATACGCGGTATGCGTGTCACGGTTGGTACCGTCATCGGCCTGCTCGCGGCCGGGCGCGGCCGGGACGAGATCCTGAGCGCGTACCCCCACCTTGAGCCCGACGATATCGCCGAAGCATCGGCGTATGCAGCGTGGCGACTGCAGGAGACGGAGGTTCCACTGGGCGCGCCATGAGCCTCTTGGGCCCGATCGTGATGACGGCGTTACGCCGGCACGGAGCAGACTTGGTGGCTGGCGCGTTGGTCGTAGTTGACGAAGCTCGATGCCGCGTCCGGGTTTTGCCCTTTTTGCCGCCCAGGGGGAACGACCGTGATCCAGGCGTGCCCCGTCGGGGATCGGGAGGTCGGAACGTAAGGCCGGCATCACGCGGAACGTGATGACTACAACTACGATTGCCCCGTTGCGAATGGGGAGGTCCGGAGGCCCTGAGCCAGCACACACGGCGCAATCCGAGGCGTGCGGCACGCTCGGATCATTTACACGAGCGATCCAATCGGCAAAGATGAATCAAACGGGATCTCCGGTCTGGACATAACGCCGTTCACGACAAGAACTCGAGTCGCCAGGATCTGGGAAATGCGGCCAACTTCCGTGCGATCTCGGACGACTGAATAGATCAGACGGTCCGTCGATTCGTCCGCCCCAGCGCAGGGCGCTGAGAGCGGATCGGCCAGTGTTGCGTGGATTGACGACACAACTTCGGTCAACTGGGTTCAAAGTTGGCGGATCGGGCCGCCGTTTCCCCATCGATTTGAGGATGATAAGGCCGTGGTCCTCGGCCACAGGGAGGTGTTCGGTGTTGCCTAGGGAATCTCGATACTCGCGCCACGGACAACGCGCTATTCGCCGTTTGGATCTGACCGCCCTGGAGCAACTCGAGGCGCGGGAGCTGCTGGCGTTCAGCGACCTTGGTTTCTCCCTGCCCGACCTCATTATTTCCGGTGAAGCCGGCCGGACCGCAGCCTGGGGCGGAACTCTCAGTATTTCGGCATTCGTCCAGAACATCGGGGCCAGCACGATCACCGAGCCGACTCAGCAGGCGCCGGGAGCCAGCAGCACGTCCGATGCCCCGGTTACGTCCGTGGCCGTCTATCTGACGCCGCATAAGCACTCGCTCGCCGGCGCCATCCTTCTCACCACGCTCTCAGTACCTTCCATCAGCCAGAACAGCGTGTATGAGTTGAACACGGCCCCGATTGCGCTTCCCTCTCATCCCCAGGGATTTGCCGGCGCTGGGGGAGTGTTCTACGTTCGTTTGATGGCCAACTCGTCGGGGACGGCGTTCGAAGCCAACCCCGCCAACAACGTCAGCAAGCCGATCCCCGTCAAGGTGGTTGACCGGGCGTTGCCCAAGTTACGAGCAATCGCACTCGGCGTCCCGCCCGTGATGCAGCCGGGCGACACGATCAGCCCGACGATCGAGGTCGAGAATTTCGGGACCGCGGGGACGATCAGTCAAGGATCGGTCGATGTAGCCCTGGTTGCCTCGGTCACCCCAACCTTCACCGCGGGCAGCTCGATCATTTATCTCCAAACCATTTCCATAAACATCCCAGCGCTTTCCGAGACGCCCACCCAGGGAAATCCCGCCACATTTGGCGAGCAAAACCTGGTTCCGCCCAGCAACGTCGTCACGTTCACCATACCTCCCGTCACGCTGCCGACCAGTCCGTTGACTTACTATCTGGGCGTCGTGGTCGATCCGTACGGCACGCTGAACCAGCTCAGCGTGCCCAAAAACGCCCTGGAATTGATTCAACGGGTAGGGCCGCCGATCGCGAACCTCCCGCCGGCCGGCGTCGTCGGTTCGGCCAATACGGGTGTGTTCCCGACGCCTGCCAACGGACAGCTCATCGGCAACCTCCCATGACCGCGAGAAAAAGGGTCACTTGACCCTGGCGGCGGCTGGCTCCTACAATCGGCTGCACTCCGGGTATCGGTCCCGGTCTCTGAGCCACCGCCGCCTTTCACCGACTCGATTCGCCTCATGACTCGCCGCTACGTGAACCAATTGACGCATGGTGAGTCGGTTGACGAGGCCTTCCTGGTTGCCGACAAACAGCTCCGGGCAAATCGCCAGGGAAACCTCTACCTGCAACTGGAGCTGCGCGACAAGACCGGCAGCATCGGCGCCCGGCACTGGAATTCGACCGAGGAGCTCGCTCAGACGTTCGAGCCGGGCGACTTCTTGCAGGTGCGCGGCAAGACCCAGGTCTTCCAGGGCTCGCTTCAGATCATTCTCTCGCACCTCGAGCCGGTCGATCCCGCGCACGTCGAACCGGAAGAGTTCCTGCCGCAAAGCTCGCAGAACGTGACCAAACTGATGGCGAGACTGCGGGAGGTCTTGCTGGCGATGCGCAACCCTCACTTGCGCAGTTGTCGAATGTTTCCTGATCGACGACGAGTTTGTCCGTAAGTTCACTGCCGCGCCGGCCGGCGTCAAGAACCATCATGCGTACCAGGGCGGCTTGATCGAGCACGTGGTGACGCTTCTGAATGTCGCCGACCGCATCACCGATCTTTACCCGGAAATCGACCGCGACCTGCTCTTGACCGGGATCTTTCTCCACGACATCGGCAAGATCGACGAGCTCTCGTATGAACGCGCATTCGCCTACACCGACGAAGGGCAGCTCGTGGGTCATTTGATCATGGGAGTGGAGATGCTCTCCGAGAAGGCCGCCCGGTGCGCCGACCTGACGGGCGAGCCATTTCCCGCCGAGTTGCTCTTGCGGCTCAAGCACATGATTGCCAGCCACCACGGTGCGCACGAGTTCGGCAGCCCGAAGCTGCCGATGACGATCGAGGCGATAGCGCTTCATCTTCTCGACAACCTCGATGCCAAGGTCCACGCCTTCAGTCGCGAGATCCGCGACGACCCCAGCCGCGACTCGAGCTGGACGCCCTTTCAACCGAGCCTGGGGCGTCGTCTCTACAAGGGGCACCAAGAAGCCGGGCCAGGCGACGGGATCGTGCGCGGCTCAGAGGACTAGCCGGCTCGTCGAGGAAGACGGAATGGAGCATACTGCTGCCTCTCAGTGATCTGCGCGGGCGCGACGAATGCGAGCGTCAGTGGACCTGATCGGTGGCGTCTCCCCGGGGTAGATAGAGCCGGCGGCGTTGCCGTACCATGGGGTCTTCTTGCGATCGAGCCGGGGGTGCGCGATGACGAAATTCGCCGAGGCTGTCTTGAAACTTGTCGCCGAGTCAAGTTATACGCCCATCACCGTCAAGACGATGGCGCGGCGGCTCCAGATCGAGAGCGGCGATTACGCTGAGTTTCGCGCGGCCGTGAAACAACTGGTCAAGGAAGGCAAGCTCGATCTCGGCAAGGACAAGACCCTGCGCCCGCCAGATCGGGCCGGGATGATCGTCGGTCTGTTTCGACGGACGGCCAAGGGGTTCGGCTTCGTCCGTCCCCACGCGGCCGACGCACGAGTTGACCAGATCTACATCCCGCCTGACGCCAGCCGCGACGCTTCGAGCGGGGATGAGGTGGCCGTCAAGATCACCAAGCGGGCGAGCCAGCGGGGATTGAACGTCGAGGGACGAATCGTACGGGTCCTGTCGCGAGCCTCGGGCGTGTTCGTCGGCACATACTTCGAGAAGGGAAATGCCGGCTTCGTCCGGATTGACGGCACGACGTTCAACGATCCGATTTACGTGGGTGATCCCGGAGCCAAGGGGGCGAAGCCAGGCGAAAAGGTGGCTCTGGAGATCGTTCGCTACCCCAGTCCTTATCTTGAAGGGGAGGGGGTCATCACCGAGATCCTCGGTGAGCGAGGCCAGCCCGGCGTCGATACGCTGACTGTCATCCGTGCCTTCGATATCCCCGACACCTTTGACGTCGCGGTGCTTGACGAGGCTCGCGAGCTGGCCAAGCAGTTCGACGAATCCGAGATCGGCACTCGTCTCGATTTGCGCTCCACCACGACCGTGACGATCGACCCGGCGGTGCGCGGGATTTTGACGACGCCATTTCGCTGGCTCGCGACTCGCGCGGCCACTGGACTCTCGGCGTCCATATCGCCGACGTGTCCTATTTCGTTCGTACCGGCTCGGTGCTTGACCGGACGGCGCGCGACCGCGGCACGAGCGTCTACCTGCCCGATCGCGTTATTCCGATGCTTCCCGAGATCCTGTCGAACAGCCTGGCCAGCCTTCAGGCGGGCCATGCGCGCTACACCGTCAGCGTCCTCCTGGATTTCGATCCCCAAGGCGTGTTGACCGCCAAGCGCGCTGCGCGGTCGGTGATCAAGGTCACCCAGCGTTTCACCTACGAGCAGGCGATCGAAGTCATGAAGACGCCCCAGGAGCCTCATCCGGAGGTATCCTCGGAGACTTGCCGCTTGCTGGGCGAAATGCTCGAGCTCGCGATGATCCTGCGGCGCCGCCGGCTGGCCCGAGGTGCGCTCGAGCTGACGCTTCCCGAAATCGCAATCGACCTTGGAGAAAAGGGGCAGGTGACCGGTGCTCACCTCGTTGTGAATGACGAAAGCCATCAGGTCATCGAGGAGTTCATGCTTGCGGCCAACGAGGCGGTTGCCACGACCTTGACCGAACAGGGTTCCTCATTCCTGCGGCGAGTGCATCCCGACCCCGACCCGCACAAGCTCGCGGTTTTTGCCGAGTTCGTCCGCAGTCTCGGCCTGGTTCTCGATCAGGCCCAGGACCGCTTTGAGCTCCAGCGAATCCTCAAGGAGACAACCGGCCGGCCCGAGGAATACGCAGTCCACTATGGCTTGCTTCGAAGTCTCAAGCAGGCCCGATACACGCCCGAGCGGGAGGGCCATTACGCACTTTCCAGCAACGACTACTGCCATTTCACTTCGCCGATTCGCCGCTATCCCGACTTGCAGGTCCATCGGCAGCTCATCGCCTGGCTCGATGGGAAGAGGCCCCGCAACCACCATGACGAGTTGATCGTTCTGGGCCAGAACTGCACGCAGACCGAACGCAGAGCCGAAGCCGCCGAGCGCGAGCTGATCCGCCTCAAGCTGCTGACGTTCCTGGAGGACCAGGTTGGCAAGACTTTTCATGCGATCATCGTCGGCGTCGAGGAGTTCGGCCTGTTCTGTCGACTCTGCGAGCTGCCGGTCGAAGGGCTCATTCACGTCACCAGCTTGGCGGATGACTACTACTATCTCGAGCCCGAAACCCACACGCTGATCGGGCGGCGTTCCGGCCGCCGCCACCGCCTCGGCGACCGCGAGCTCGTTCGGATCGCCCACGTCGATATCGACCGCCGCCAGCTTGATTTGGTTTTCGCCGACAGTCCGCCAGTCCGCCGCGAGCGCGAGCAATCCCCGTCAAAGAAAAGTAAGAGGCGACGATGACAGGCCGCAGCCGCGGCTAAACGCTCCAGCCGGCCGGGCGTTCAAGAAACTTGCGAATCGGACACCTCCACAATCTCGCGAATCCTGTCCGCGGATGGCAGCTCTACCACCAATGCGAGCCCGCACACATCTTCGATCTCGATCAACAGGTACCACCGGGAACACAGCAAACATGTTCCGAGCAACAAACCGGGTTGATTCTCATCCGGTTGATGTCGATCGATCCGCGTCTGACACTCAGGACACCAAAGTGTCTTGCTGCCTGGCGCCAACACGACCGGACGAGCGACCAAATCGATGCTCAATGGGATCGGACCGGCGAGCATGGTCTTGACGGGCGACATCGTTCCCCCTCCGGCAAACTTGGAGTCATGGGCCGTCGGGAGATGCTTGCCGCACGTCCCTACGCGAATACAGCGATGTCCTCTACTTAGGCACTGAGTTGCTTTAAATATCATATTCGTCTCATGCATTCCTGCAATGCAAAAATCGTTAAAAAAAAGTTGAAGATGGGCCATTGTGCTTTATTTAAACCAATTCAATGCGGGTTTGCCTGATTTGCAGGGCGAATTAGTTTCTAGAAGTTAGAGTAGATAAACGACTTATGGAATTCGACTCAAGATTTGATCTTCACAAGCGGGCGGTCGCTCGTCACAATCTCGACCGCGCAGATCGGCCGACGAGAGGAATTGCTTTCTGTCCACTAAGTGTGCGATTGGTTTGGATTGCCGCGCGGTGCGCGCGTTTCCAGTAGAAATGACGGATAACAGGGAGGGAGTGCCGTGAGCAGAACAGGAATACCCGCATATATATTCGTTGTGGCCTTTGCAGGTTTTCTCATCGAACCACTGGCCTCCGGTCAAACCGTGGAACGAGACACGACGATCACCGGTCCGCGTGGTCGTTCGATCGAGCGCAAAGTCGAGGTTCAGCGAGGTCGCGGCACGGTCGATCGCCAGGTCCAGATCAATCGGCCGGGCGGAACGTTTGATCGCAACGTGCAGATCTCGCGGACGCCCGGCTCGCCGGGGCGTGGCGGAGGGTTCATCCCCGGTCCCTGGCCGCGTCCCGCATGGCTTCCGCGTCCGGTTCTGATCGGTCAGCCGGCGCCCGCATTTGGCTTTGGGTTACTGGCCGCCCCGATGCTCAATTTCTCGTTTGGAGGCGGAGGCGGGGGCGGAGGTTTCGGACAACCGCCGCTCGTTGGCGGCGTGCCTCCCGGCGCGATGGGCCCGGGTGCCCCTGGAGGCGGCGGAGCACCTCCTCCTCCCGATGAAGTCGCCTTGATGGCTCAACGGCTCCAGAATTTTCACGCCAATACACGCAAGGATGCCGCCTATGCACTCGGGCGTCTGGGTGATCCCCGTGCGATCCCGTCCCTGGTTCATGTTCTGAAATACGATAACTGGAAGGACGTGCGGATTGCCGCGGCCATCTCGCTTGGGGAGATCGGAGGCAATGAATCCGCGGTTGCACTCGAGCGCAGTGCGATCTACGACCACAAAGAAGAGGTCCGCAAGGCCTCGACCAACGCATTGGCCCGCCTGAACGCCAAGGCCAAGGCCGCCGCCGCGTCGATTCCCTCGCGCGCCCCATTTGGCCCCACCGCGCCGCCTCCTTCGAGCTCGGTACCGTCGCCATTCCGCGGGGAATCGGCTGCTCCCGAGAATTCGCCTCCGGCAGCAACGGCACCAGCCGGCGAACCTCCGCCCCAGAGCGACCTGACCCCACCGCCGCCTCCGTCGCCAGTCACTGATGGGCCACGCGGGAACTGACTGAGGCGCGGCGCGAAGGTACGATCGGGTTCTGCTTGTAGCCGGTCAGTCCCTTGTATTCACGGCAGATCGCGATGTCCCAGGTTCCGACAACCACTCCCTGCTCCCGAACAAAAATCCGCTCGATCGAAACCAGGTGGTCAAATACGCCCTTCTCGATCATCTGGTTGGCGAAGTTGGGAGGCATGTTGGAGTCGTTGACGATGATGGCCGCGCGTCCGCGAAAGGCGGCTTGCTCATGGCGCGGATTGGGGTGCCACAGGTCATGCTGGTTGACCGGCTGGGCCGTCATGCCGTAATTCCAGCTCAAGCAATACGTCTCGGGTTGACCGGGAAGATAGAACGAAAGGGTTGACGTCAGGGCGTAAGTCGGCGTCACGACGAACGGCGAGCCTCCCTCGGCCTGCACGGCTGCCATCCGTTTCGCGACCTCTTCGGCAAGCTTCTTGTGGCCCCTCATCCGGCATGTCGGATCGATGCGCCGCAGTGGGGCCGGCAACCCTTTCGTGGACGCCGGAACCCATCGAGCGAACATCGGAAAAAACCATTCGGTGTGATGAAGGGCAATGACGGCGGCCACGGAGACACACCACGCGGCGATATAGGACAGGGTGCGCCGGCCCCCACCGTGGAAGACCCTCTCCACGCGCATTCCGATCAAGATCACGAGCGATAGATATCCCGGCACCATCCAATTCGCCTCGGTCTCCCCCAGCAAGCTGGCGCCAAAACAAGCGGTCCAGATGACCCCCCAGAGGCAGAGCAGAAACATCAAACCCGCGTGCAGGGAGAGCCCCCTCACCTGGACGTCGGCTTTCCTCTCCCCAACGGGGCGAGGGGAGTCAAGAAAGCCGCATTGCGTTCCTGATTTTTCCCTCTCCCCGTCGGGGAGAGGGTCAGGATGAGGGGGCCCGGATGCGGGCTGAGAGGTCTCGCTTTTTCTCGTGACCAAGATCAACGCCTGCACCAGGGCCGCGACACCCGCAATCCACCAGATCCCACCGAGAGCGGCGAAATCGCCCGCGACGAAGATCAGCACCGTCTTGATCCCACCCCACTGCGCCCGTGAGGAGAGCCCGACACGGTCCGCCAACTGGCCGAATGCAACCCACTCGTGTTGAGCGTTCCAGGCCAGGATCGGCGCGAGCCCGAGAACGACGCAGAGAGACGACATCACCCAGTATCCCGGCTTTCTCAACTGGTGCCGGTGCGGAGGGTAGAAGAGCAGGAACAGGCCAATGGACGCCGGAAAAGCCAGCATGGTGTACTTGGCCAGGACGCCGAGGGCGCCGATCACTCCAGCCGCGATCCAGGCTCGCGGTTCGCTGGTCTGCAAAGCTCGAAAGGTCCACACCGCCGCCCAGGTCCAGCAACACAGCAAAGGCGTGTCACAGGTCATCAGAACTCCACCGATCGCCAGCACGGGAATAGCCGGCAACAAGAGGACGGCCAGAAGCGCCGACCGTTGCGAGCCGGTCGTCAGCGAACCGAGCCGGAATATCCCCCAGGCAGTAAGCGCTCCCAGAACAATCGCTGGAAACCGCAACGCGAACATCAATGAGCCGGTCAACCACCGGCTGAACGCACCCAGCATCTCGGTGGACAATCGCATCAACCAGGCGATCAGCGGTCCGCGCGCAAAGTAGCTCCACTCCAACCGGCGCGACCACTCCCAGAACTCGGCCTCGTCGCCGGAGAAATCCCAGTCGCAGCCGACCAGCAGAAACACAATCTGGCTGAGCGAGAAGACGAGGATCGCCGCGCATGCCCATTGCGCGCATGGATTCGCATCCAGGGACCCGGGAGCGGCCAGGGAACGGCGGGAAGGCTGACCCGCGTCTGATCGTGCGATCGTTCGTGACATGAAACCGAATTGTCGAAAAATTCCGGAAACGATCAAGTCGCTTTGGCGATTCTTCGTGGGGAGAGCCTCAGCCGCTCTGGAGTCCCTCGGAGCGCCGCAACGTGTTAAGCACCAAGCCGGTGAGAAGTTTGGGATAGAAGTAGGTGCTCTTGGGCGGCATCGTTTCCAGGTTGGAAGCGATGCTCTCGACATGGTTCATGCGGGCCGGGGCGACCAGGCAGGCGAGGTCGCTACCTCGCGTCGCGAAATCGGTCATGACCTCCCCGATCGAGTGCACATAACGGCATGACGGCTGGCCGAGGCCGGCGAGCAGGTGATCGAGAACGAGGACGTGCAAGACGCTCACACCCAGGCTGCGCCAGTCGGGGCTGTGTTCGGGAGCCATCCGGTCCATGGTTGTGTCGGACCGAAGGCGGGCCAGGAGCCATTGGTTCTGGGCGGTCGTGCCGAAGCCGAGGAGATCCTGATCGCCAGCTTGCTCGATGGCCTCCCAGGCCGCGCGGCAGCCGGCTTCGCCTGCACCGCATGGTCGCACCTCGAACTCGGGCGCGAGGCAATCGGCCAGTCGATCGGTGGTGAGCCCCTCGATGCCCGAGACCAGCCGGTGGGTTGGCAGGATCTTTAGCCCCGGGTCGCTCATCCCGACGAGCATCATCAGGCAAAACTGGGACGGATCATCCAGCCCGGCGGATTGGCCGCTGGCGGCCAGTTCGTCGCGGTACTTGAGTCCGGTTTCGTAGCGATGGTGGCCGTCGGCGATGAAGATCGGTTTGGCGGCCATCAGCCCGCTCACGGCCGTGTGGGTTTCTTGATCGGTCACGAGCCACAAGCGGTTCTCGACGCCCAGGTGGTCCTTGGCCACCAGGGGCGTGTGCTCGTGCGGGCCGGACTCGATCAGCCGCTGCACGTCCCCGGAGGGGTCGGGATAGAGCCCGAAGACCGGGCTCAAATTGAAGCCGGTCGCGTGGTAGAGAGCAAGCCGGTCGGCCTTGGGGCCGGCCAGCGTCTGCTCGTGCGGGTAGATCTTACCCTGGCCAATCGGCTCCAGGCGCACCCGAGCCAGAAAGCCCTTGCGGGAATAGGTTTCCCCCTCGATCTCGAACGTCTGGTGATAGACGTAAAGAGCCGGGTGATCGTCCTGCCGCAAGATGCCCTGCCGCAGCCAAACGCGCAGGTATCGCGCCGCACGCGTGTAGCGGTGCTCGCTCTGGGTGTCGCCCGGCTCTTCCCGATTAAGCTCCAGCCGGACGATGTTATAGGGACTGGCCTGGTAAAGGCGGTCCTGCAAGGCGGGGTCGATCACATCGTACGGGGGCGCCACGACGTCGGAGAGCGTTCCCACCCGTGCGACGTCGTAGCGGACCCCGCGAAACGGTCTTACATCGGGCATCGATGTGCTTCCATTGAAGGTGTTCCTCACGCGGAGCGTGAGGACGACTTCAGGCGTCCCATCGAGCGTGGGTCAGGTACCCATTTCCCAGCTTTCGAGATACTTCTTTTGCTCGGACGTGAGTTTATCGATCGAGATTCCCATGGTCTCGAGCTTGAGGGACGCCACGAATTCGTTGACCTCCCTGGGGACCTGGTGCACCTTGTGACCGAGCGTGCCCTTGTTCTTGACCGACCATTCGGTGGCCAGCGACTGCGTGGCGAAGCTCATATCCATGACGCTTGCTGGATGGCCGTGGGCGGCGGCCAGGTTGATCAGCCGGCCCTCACCCAGAACGTACAGCCGCCGGCCATTCTTGAGCACATATTCATCGACGAACTCGCGCACGCCTTTGTTGATCGATGGGGCCAGCTTGGCCAGGTCGTCGAGGGCCAGCTCGACGTTGAAATGGCCCGAATTACAGATCATGGCGCCATCCTTCATCACCGCGAAGTGCTCGGCGCGGATGACGTGGATATCGCCCGTGACGGTGATGAAGAGATCGCCGAGCGTCGCCGCCTCGGCCATCGGTTTGACCTGAAACCCGTCCATGGCGGCCTCGAGCGCCCGGATCGGATTGATCTCGGTGACGATGACGTGGGAGCCCATGCCGCGAGCCCGCAGCGACACGCCCTTGCCGCACCAACCGTAGCCGCAAACCACGACCTGACGGCCGGCCAGCAAGGTATCGGTCGCGCGGATAACGCCGTCGATCGTGCTCTGGCCCGTGCCGTAGCGATTGTCGAAGAAGTGCTTGGTCTGGGCATCGTTGACGGCGATGACCGGCAGCTTGAGCACGCCGTCTTTTTCCATGGCTCGCAGGCGGATCACTCCCGTCGTGGTCTCTTCCATGCTCGCGACCACGCTGGCGACGAGCTCGGATCGCTCGGCCGGACTCAGCTTGGCGGCCCATTGCCGCACCTCCGAGTGGACGTCGTCAAGACGGCCCAGCGCGATGAAGATCATGGCGCTCACCAGGTCGGCGCCGTCGTCCATCGTGACGTTCGGCTGGTGTGCCAGCGCGGCCGCGATATGCCGGTAATAGCTGTGCTCGTCCTCGCCCTTGATCGCGTAAACCGCGATGCCGTAATCCTTGACCAGACTGGCTGCCACGTCGTCCTGGGTTGACAGCGGGTTGGAGGCACAGAGGACCAGGTCGGCGCCCCTGCCTTGAGCGCCTTGGCGAGGTTGGCGGTTTCGGCCGTGATGTGCAAGCAGGCTGACATCCTCATCCCCAAGAGCGGCTTCTCTTTCGCGAAGCGCTCGCGGATCGCCCTCAGGACGGGCATGTCGCGATCGGCCCATTCGATTCGCTTCTTGCCCGCCTCGGCGAGCGCCAGGTTCTTCACGTCCCCGCGAACGGGGGCAGCCACGGTTGCCAATTCAGGAACTCCTCTCAAAAATGGTGAACGGGGTTTAACCCATTTTGTGTTTGCAGAAACGGATTGAAATGCGTTCTAGCAATAGTAGAACAAGGATCTTGGTGATCACCCCGGCCGCGCGAAATCGCCGGCCGGATTGCGTCCACTTACGAGCTGGACCGCAACAACAAGCGAAGCGTCTTGCGGCGCTCCCAGTCCATCCAGTCGAGCGGTCCCAACTCCGGCTCGGGTTGGGAAGCCCCATGCAACAGGCTCGCTATCAACTTCCCGTGCGCACGTGCCAGCGTCGGAGAAATCGGCGCGTAGCGAGCCACGAGTGACTCGAACAACGCCCAGTCCGATTCCGACATCGCGACCCGAAGCGCCTTGCTAACCCACTCCTCCGGCAACGGTGGATGCAACGGCCGCAGCCCCCGCGCCTGTTCCGGACTCCGCCGCCGGCCGAGCCGATCGTGTTCCATGATGTCTGTCCGCCCAAGACTCGCAACGATTGATTGTGGGAGATTCCACTCGACGGAATGCAAGGATAGTACACGCGTACGTGTGTGTCAAGGGGGCATCGGAGCAGGTCGGGCGCGTCATGGCTGGTTCGCGATAGGGTGTCAGAAACGTGCGGCGGTGATTCGGAGGTCACTCTCGCGTGGGAAGGTCCTGAAACCGTCGACCCTGAGGTGTCCAGGAACACCTCATCCCTGGGGTTGATCGCCGTCGCCATAGAGGTAGCTGTCGAGGTTTGCGGACCAGTCTGTCGGGCCACGGAGGCCCAGAGAGCGCGCGGTACGGACGAAGGAGGGCGAGGCCGCTTACGCTGGTGGCAGCACTTCCACCGTGATGCGCACGCGGGTGTTCGGCTCCAATCCGAGCGCCGTTTCCGGCCGCAGGACGGCACCATCATAGACGGCTTCGAAAGTCTGGGGCATTTCTACTTCTCCTTCCAACCGTTTATGCATCAGAATTGCGGCCGCTCATCTCAGCGGAAACCGACTACGGTAAGCTGATCATTGGTTTCGCCCCGGAAGAAGACCCGGATATCTTCGACTGAGCGCGACAGCGCCGCTCTAAGTTCGGGTTCCGCAGTGAACCAGCAGCGCAAAAATCCAGCAAATCGGACAATGACAACTCGAAATCAGAAATGTGACAGAGCAATAGCCTAATTCAGCAGCTCAGCTCGGAACAGAGTTTTGACCTCGCGCCACCAAATTCGCTAAGATCAAGGTCATCCGTCAAGCCGGCATGATCGCTCATCGGCAGATGTTGGTCGAAGTTGGAGGAACGAATAACGTGGTGCCTGCCAAGGACTTCAAGCGCCGGATGGTTGTCGAGATCGACGGCGCTCCGCACATGATCGAGCAGATTCAGGTCCAAACGCCGTCGGCCCGAGGGGCGGCTACGCTCTACAAGATCAAAGCCCGCAACCTCAAGACCAAGAGCCGCGTCGAGAAGTCGTATCGCGGAACCGATGCACTCAACGAGTCGAGCTTCGAGCGCCGGCCGATCCAGTATCTCTATCGCGATGCCGATGAGCTCCATTTCATGGATTCAACCTCCTTTAACCAGTTCTCGTTCTCGGCGGACGAACTGCGCGAACAAGCGCAGTTCATGACCGAGAATATGGAAGGTGTGGAAGCGCTGGTGGTCGACAACGAAGTCATTGCCATCGAGTTGCCCAACACGGTCGAGTTGCCCATTGTCGAGACCGCGCCGGGCGTGCGCGGCAATTCGGCAACCGGCCGCACCAAGCCGGCGACGCTCTCGACCGGTTGCGTTGTTCAGGTTCCCGAGCATCTCGACCAGGGCGCAGTCGTACGCGTTGACACCCGGTCCGGCGATTATCTCGGCCGCGCGGGCTGAGATGTCGCGGGTATTTCAATCCCGCAACCCGCTGTATTCGAGATGGGGCCTGGGGATGGCGGCGGCTCGCGACGAGAGGGCGTCGCGCGTGCGGCGCAGCAGCCAGTGTCCGCAGGGAACCAGGAGCGGCCTGACCAGCATCGCATCGACCAAAATGCCGACGACGAGGGCAAAACCAAGCTGACGCAGCGAGGCGAGCGGGCTGAAAAGGAACGACGCGAAGCTGCAGGCTGTGATCATTGCGGCGGAGCTGATCAAGCCGCCGGTCTGGCCGATCGCCCGGATGATCCCGTCGTGCAGGCCGCGGCGGCGCGACTCTTCCTGAAGCCGGGTCATGAGGAAGACGTTGTAATCGACGCCGACTGCGACAAGCAGCACGAACAGGAAATACGGGACCTTCCAGTCGAGCCCCTCCGCGCCCATGAGAGTCACGAAGATCAGATGGGTCGCTCCCAGGGCGAAGGCGTAAGTCAAGACCATGGTCGCCACCAGGTTGAGACAGGCAAGCGGGTCGCGCAGAGTCAAGATCAGAACCAGGAATACCCCGATCGGCACGATGATCCAGCTCTGAACCTGGTCGGCGCGGGTCATTTCACGGACATCCGCCGAGTCGGCGTTGGCTCCCGCAAGCTTGGCAGAAACCCGGATCCCCTCGTATTCGCCGAGGTAATCATCGAGCCGCCGGCGCAGGGACTGAGTCTGGTCCATCGCTTCGTGGGAAAACATGCGGCCGGCCTGCGTCAGGTCGATTCGCGCTCTCCGGCCGTCGGGCGCAATGTAGGCTGCGAAGCTCCGGGACAGTTCGGGATGGTCGTGCACCGTCTCGTCGTTGATCAAGAGATGATCGAGAGCGCGGCGCCCGACCGGATCAGTCAAGATCGTGCTCAGCTCCCTGCCGGCGCGATGCGCGCCGCCGGCAATCAGCGAAACGGCCTCTCCGGCTTCGGTCAGCTTGCGGAGCAACGCTTCCTGCGGCTTCTCAGCGGTGGGTCTGTTGCTTGCCTGGATGTGGACTGTGGGCTTCGCTGCCTGGCCCGGGCCATGCGCCGTCGCTGCATGGGTCGTGCACGCATTTCCGGCGGTGGAATGCCCGATGATCGACAGCCCGGTCAACTGCTCCACAAGCAGGACGCCCTTGAGCTTGGCCGCCCCCTTGGTGAGCTCGGCCTTGAGCAGACCGGCCCCGTCGGCAAGCCGGCCCAAACCGGAATTGACCTCGCCCAGCCGGTTGGAGATCCGGGCGCACGCGAGCAGTTGCGGGCTTCCCAGCGGCTGCGTGGCGGAGCGCACTTCCGTGAGCTTGCGCTGATGGGCCAGGAAGCGGCTGACGTCGTCGATGAGCGCCAGGCCCTGGGAGCCCCGGAGATCGGTGTCCGCCTCGAGCACGACGGTAAGAGGCGCAAGCATTCCCGGCTCGAACTTTGACGACACGAGCCGGAAACCCGTTGCGGACGAAGCGTCCGATGGCAGCTCGGTCAGCAGGTCCTGGACGAAATGAGTCTGAAGCCCAAGCAGCGAAAGCGGCAGCATGACCAGGATCGTGTAGAGCCAGCTTTGCAACGGCCGCGTCATTGCTCTTCTGCCGAGACGGTCCCAAAAGACCCGCGAGCAGCCGGCGAGGCCGTCGAACGCGGTGGGGTGGGCTCGCGCAGAAGAACCAGGAGCGCGGGCGTCAAGGTCACAGTGGCGAGTAGCGCAAGCGCCAGCCCCAGCGCCACGCTTGGCCCGGTGCTGGAGAACAGCTTGAACCGCGTTGTGCCCATCAGCAAGAGGCCGACGATGATCGTGCCCGCGCTCGTGAAAAGCGCCGGCGCCGATCGGGCCAATGTCGCACGCATGGAGCCGACGGGATTGGCGGGATCTAGCTGCTCGGCATACCGCCACGATACGAAGAGGCAGAAGTCGGTTCCGGTTCCGAAGAGGATTGCGACCAGGAAGAGCTCGACCAAGGGCGAGACCTCCCACCCGGCCAGAATCGACCAGGCGAGCAATCCACGCGCAATGATCAAACTCACGCCGATCGTAGCCAGGGGGACGAGCGCCAGCCAGAAGGATCGATACACGAGAATGAGCACGATCATGAGCAGGATGACGGTCGCCACGGCGGCGCGGTCGAGTGACGTCTGGACTTTCGCCATGTAGTCGCCGCCGATCACGGCGTCGCCGGTCCAGTGGATCTCGAGCCCGCTTGGTGCGGCCAGATCCGGGTCGGCTGCCTTGACCCGCAGCCACTCGGACGTCTCCTGCGACGCCGGTGCGACGAAGGGAGTGGACAGAGGTACGGCGATGAGCAAGACGGTGCCATCCGGGCTTGCCAATCGGCGCGCGACTTCCGGGTCGGAGGTCGGTCCCAGAACGCGGGCGATCTCCCTGGGCCGGTCGGCTGCCTCGAACCGTTTCGCTAACCGCCGGGCGAACTGCCGGTCTTCTTCTCTGAGGCCGCCCGGCCGGTGCAGGGCGGCGACGGCCATGGATTCATAGGATTGTTCCGGCCAGGACTGCCTGACCATCTGCGCCGCTCGCTGGCTCTCGACATCCCCGGCCAGCGTCTTGGCCTGTCCCTCGGCTGCAAGTCGAGTCAGGCTGGGCGCCAGGCACCCGACGATCGTCGTCGCCAGAAGCCAGACCGCCACGACCCAGCCAGGCCTGCGACACACCAAACTACGTCCCGCTTCCAGCCACATCTTGTCAGGTCACTCCCGCAATCATCGCGTTCGGCGCTTCGCACGATCCTCATCGGGCGTTATGGACGGCAGGATAGGATGATTAAGCAAGTTGTTTGCGCAGTAGTCGATTCTCTAATATAGGTTGTTTAGGAATAATATCAAGGAGATTTTGGGCAGGGTGGATTACCTATTCGTTAGAATACGAACATTCGGCGTATTTTGCGTGAATGACGCGAAATCGGGGCTCTGCGGCAAAGAGATGGAACAGACAGTAAGAGATTCGATCGGCAATTCTCGCCTCCGTGGGTCGGATTTTCTGTCCGGACGCCAAGTGTGCAAAGGGCATAACACCATGGATGCATGCGAATTGTTCAATCCGCTGCTCGCTACTTTTTACTGGCGCCGGATGTCTGCTGTGATCGCCACGGATGATATGTGTTGCAGAAGTCGATTCGCTCGCCGATGGTCGGGTGGGTTGAGCGGAAGATCTTGTAGAGTAGCCCGGGGCGAGGATTGCCGAGGTTCTCCATCTGCATCTTGACGAACGCCGTCGCGCCGGCGTGATTGGCGTGAGTCAGGTCCAGGGCGAAGCGGTCTGCCTCGTGTTCCTGATAGCGGCTGTATGCGAATGCCACCGGGCTGAGCACGACGTAGGCCCCCTCGAGCAACATGATCAAGAGCGGCACCGAGGCAATGTCGGAGAGACTTTGAAAGCCGAGCCGGTCTCGAAAGCGGGCGACCAGCCAGCGCCCGATTCGATGGACCAAGAAGAGCCCGGCCAGGGTGATGATGGACGACAGCCAGATCGACCGGACGATGTGTCCGAGCACGTAGTGGCCCATCTCGTGTCCCATCACGACCAAGAGCTCGGGCTCGTCGAGTCGGGCGATCATCGTATCCCACAGGACGATTCGCTTGCTTTGCAGGACCCCCTTCACGTAGGCATTGAGGGCTTTGGTGTCCACGCTCTTGTCAACCTCAAATACGCGGCTTTCCTCGATGCCCGCGCTGTCGGCCAGGGCCAGGATCGACCGCTCGAGCGCCTTGTTCTTCATCGGACCAAACTTGTTGAAGAGGGGATCGATCCAGAGCGGCTCGACCAGGAGTGTCACGAAGAGAAACGGCACCGAAAGGATCGCCGTGTAGAGCCACCAGCGCCGGGGACTTCGAGCCAGGAGAAGGTAAGGCACCCAGACAAGAGCAAAGCAGGCGGTCATGTCGATGCCGAGATTCAGAAGCGCGTCGCCCAGCCATTTCGCCAGCGTCTGGTTGGAAAGCCCGTACGCGTGCTGGCGGACGAAGCCCTGATAATAGGAGAGGGGGAGATCGACGACGAAGATGATTGGAAGGAACATGAGCATATACAGGCCGATTGTGAAAAACCAGTTGCGGCCCAGGCGCCTGGCCAGGTCGCGCAGCCGCGCCGATGCGCCCGAGAACGCGAAGATTCCCGGTACAAGCAGGGTCCACAATCGGTTGATAACCCAGAGCCAGTTGCCGCTCTCGTAGTACTCTATGGCCCTGGCCGTCGGCTCAGGAACGGCCACCGGCTCGAGCTCGGAAGTGGCGATTGGTGGCGTGACGTGACGCTCAGGCGAGGATTGAGGATCCGCCGGTGAGGTTTGACCGAGGGCGTCTGCGGCCAGAAGGATGCCCAGGCCGACGGCCAGCGCGACGACGAAAAATCGGCCTGGGCGCTGGCCGGAGAAACGTGTCGCCTTTCGCTCCGCGAAAGGACGATCTACAGCCGAGCGAAAGACGGTTCTCCGGGAAGTCATTCTCAGCAAGTACCTTGATACTCCACTCCATGAGGAATGGGGCGGCCATCCGGCGATTTCCGGCCTGAACATCGTGGCATCCCCGCTCACTCGATTCGGTGAGCTGACGTCTCGCCTTCGCTGGGAGTGTCGTCGGCGAGCGGTTTGAAGTAGACATAGGCGCCCAGCAGGCCCATGCCCATGAGGGTGGCGCAGCCCCAGCCGATATAAAACCAGGTCCGGTAGAACGCCAGGGTGTGCTGCATCGCCAGGGCTTGCTTGCCGTCCGTCGAATCGAGCCAGGGCGCGATCTCGGCAAGCTGGCGCTCTTGTTGCTGGTTGACTTCCTCCAGGCCCGCGATTCGATCGCGCAAGGCCGGAATGCCTTCGGCGTCCTTGCGGTATTGCTCCAGCGTCTGGCAGGTCTTCTCGAGATCGGCGGTGCGCGCTTCCAGTTCCTTGGCGCGGCCGCCGAGGGTCTCGTTGATGGTGCGCTGGATCGAGAGCTGGCGCTGGGCGTCGTCACGGGCCCTGGCGGTCTTGGCGTATCGCTCGACGAAAGCGGCCGGCTTGTCGTCGCCGGCTTTCTCCAGCAGCGTGTCGATGGCCAGCCGCTGGCGGCTGCCGACCTCCTCGACCGATCGGGCCAGGGCCAGGATCGACTCGCCCTGATCGCGCACCCGGCTGTTGAGTTGAAGCACCCAGAATACGACGGCCACTCCCAGCATTCCCAGGAACGTGCCGAGCAGTCCGAAGCTCGCCGCGAGCTGGACCTTTTCCACGGTCGAAGTGACTTCTCGATTGGTGGGTCGTGTGAGCATCTTGATGAGCTCCGCCTCGAGACGGGGTGAAAAAGCCCCGCCTGTGCTTCCTTCCGAATTGGACAGTTGTTCCAGGTCGTTGGCCAGCCGCGCAAGCGCGATGCGATCGCCTCGGTCCGCGATCAGGTAGAAACCCTTCGTGGGCGCGAGGCCGCCCTCCCGCCAGTAAAAAAACCCGCGGCTTTGATTGATCGGGTCGACGACGTAGGCAACCTGGAGCGGCTGTGAAAAAAAATGCTGGTGAATGAACAGGTCGTGATGCGACAGGAATATTCCGAAACTGGGATGGGTATGATACCACCCCACGATGTCGGACTCAGGGTGTAGCCGGTCACGTTCGCGGGTGATCTCCTCCCACGAGTCGTGGGTGTAGGTGAAGCTGGCCTGGGTGTTGGCGTAATGCTTGGCCTCCAGCGATTGGGTAATCCAGACGAAGGCCCGGCCGGTTGCCGGGTCGAGGCATTCCTTGCCCAGGAGGATCCCGCCCAGCTCGACGGTCGTGTCGCTCAGGGCATGTCTCTCGATCGCATCGGCGGCCCGGCGATCGAGGAAAACCGGCAGGTCGTCTGGTGCCGGCACTTCGTAGGACACACAGGCGAAGCGGCGGTCGCAGTCGGGCCGCTGCCGCCGCTCCGGCTCGCGGACGCTCATCTCGCCGAAGGTGATGTCGTCGCCGCTCAACGACCTGTCCTCAAGCCAAGGTGACAGTCCTGGCGATCCGCGCCCAGGAGGAAGAAGCCCGACTCGGTCGACCCGTCGATGCGCACGATATCGTAAGGCGGAATACCGACGCGGAAAAGCGGCAGGAGGGCGAGTCTTGAATCTTGCTCGACGCTGCTGGCAAATTCGGGAAGCGCCGGCTCGCGACAGTGGGGGCAAATCGCCTGTGCCGCCGTCACCTTGACCCGCGGCGCCATGACTTCACCGCGCCACTGGCAGCGCGGACAATCGAGCCCGACGACGAGCTCGCGATCGAGGACCAGACGCAGCGGCCCTTGCAGTCGCGGGCGGGCGAATTCAAACAGCTCCGATACGAGGCTCCGGCAACAGAGCGCCGACTCGACGGGCTCCGGGTATGTCTCATGACTGAGGCAATCATCGCGGTATGGCAAGCGCGTCGAATAGAATTGATTGGCAACGCCATTATAGACCAGGGCGGTGCCGGCGGCGACCGGAAGCCCATGGAGAAGCTTGAGCCCCTCTTGCACCTGCAAGGCCGCCATCATCGAGGCGATGGTCGGCGCAGTCGGGACCTTGCCGGCCAGGATCTCGTCGCGCCGCAATAGCGGGCAGCTATAGCGCAGGTTCAAGAGCTGGTAGTCGCGCTCGGTCATCGCACACTCGTAACAGGCCGAGTCCGGCGGCACGAACACCTTGACCACTCCCTGGATTTCCTGGATTCCCGCATCGATCCAGGGCGTGTTCACCTTCCAGCACTGCCGGTTGACCCAGAGCCGCGCCTCGCGATTATCCAGGCAGCCGATGACGAGATCGACGTCGTGGAAAAGGCCCAGGCCGATATCGGTGATCACGTCGCCGTAAATCGGGAAGATGGCGATTTCCGGGTTGAGCTCCAGGCCCCGGCGTGCCGCGACGACAGCCTTGGGTTGATCGCCGTCGCCATCGCGAAACAACACAGATCGTGATAGGTTTGACGTTTCGACCACATCGAGGTCGATCAGGTAAATCGTGCCCAGCCCCAGAAGCGCCAGGTTCTTGACGACCTCGTTGCCCAGCGCCCGGCGCCGACCACCAACACCCGGGCCGCGCGCAGCCGTTCCTGCCGCCACCACGAAATCAACCGCAGGCGGCTGTAACGGTCTTTATCGTCGATGACGAGGGCCTCTGCCGTGGGAATTTCGTCCCCGGCACGATCCGTCCCGTGGGCAGGCATGCGATCGGGCTCGTCCTGACTCGCCCCTGGGCCGACCGGCAGCGGGTCGCTCCTCTTCGGTGGTGAGTCGTCCATCGTGCGGGTACTCGTCGCGTGGCGCCAGCTTCGTGCTCACTCGATGAAGACGATTTCGTCACTCGCAGATGGCGATGGTTGCTGGGACGGTGCGGCGGAATCGCTCGATTCGAGGACGACGAGCTCTTCGTCGGCGTCGGCGTCATCAAGGGGCGTGGAAGCGACGACCGCGGTTGCCAGGGCTTGCAACTCGGAATTGGAAGGCAGCGGATTGAAATCGATGCGTTCCGGCAGGTTGTTGCCGCCCTGAACGAAGATGCGACGATAGCGATCGATGAACTGCCGGACCCGCGCGGCTGGATTGGGAGAGTCATCGGATCGACGATGCTCCGATTTTCTTTGAGTGCCGTTTCTCGCGCCCCCGGGCTCCGCCCCCGAACTGCGGCTCGCCGCCTCGTCCGAGGGCGCGATTCTCCCGAGCGCGGCGCGAATGTCGCGGAGCGGACGGGAATCGGTGGGGAAAAGGATGGCGGTCTGGTTGGCGACCCAGAGTGCGGCATCGCGGTTATAAGGGCTGCGGATGTCGTAATTGTGATACCGCGCCATGTCCCAGAGCATGATACAGAGCTCGTCGAGCTGCACGCTGGGAACCCAGTGGGTGCCATAGCCTCCCAGGCAGACCATGCCGATCTCGGAAATGTTGGGATGGTAGATCGGCGTAATCCACCGAATCTCGGGTATGGTGCGTGGATACGACGACCCGAGCTTGATCTCGACTCGATGGGTATCCAGAGTTTTTACCTTGCCGCGGTCGCGCCAGAGGCTTCTGCCGAAGAACGAGATGGAGTACACATTCGGTGGATCGCCCTGCGACAGAAACCGAAAAACGGAGCTTTCCGTGCGGAGGCGCACCAGGCCCACCAAGTCGTTCCGCAGGCGGCGGATACGCGGGGATTGATGCATGGTTGACAAAGCCCCGGGGTCGAAGCTCGGGCCCCAAGTCGCGAAGCAAGGACGCGTGTTAGTTTCGCCGTGGTTGAGCCCGGTTGTCGTCTCTGGTTTGAGACACTCAGTTCCGGCCCGCCACGACCTCGGGATAGACGATCAGGTGGTCACCGTTCTGGACCCCCGCTTCGACCAGCGTCCAGCTTTCGAGCAACCGCCGGCCCCCTTCCTTGTGGTCCAGTGAATAGCTCATCGGCTGTCCGTCCGGACTCGTCGCGGGCAAATTCATCTTGGTGATGATGTTCGGAATCACCCGGCTTACGGGCACGCTGAAGGCGATGACCGCCTTGACCGATTTGGCCCCGGTTTGATCCAGGAAGGTCACCTGGATTCCAGTAGGATCGGCATTTCCACCAAACGACATGGTCAGGATACCTCCTCAGCATCCCATTCGGTCGTCGCCGGCCATTATTGGGGTAAATCCCGGTTTTTCCCTCGCCTTGACCACTCTCTGCCCGCCGGCGAAAACCCTCCTAATTAGGATACCGCCCGGCGCGAAAAGTCGATACAGCCTTGGCCCAGAATTCCTGGACCGCTCTGTTAGTCGAAAAGACTTAACTGGTTACGCCGACCTTGCCATTGCATCCGTAGATCGAGCAGGCGCCGACATAATCCCAACAATCGCGATGATGCGGCGTGTTACAGACCGCACACACGATGATCGGGCCGTCCGTGATGGGTTCAAGGCATACCTTGCAAATCGGCGGCTCGCCGTGTTCATCCGCGGATCCCGGATCGTCAACGATCGAGATGCCCTGCTTCAACCGGCGCGTGACCCCATCGGTGAGCTCGTCGTGGAGCAGTAGAGCCTCTCGCACCGCCATTGCGAGGGCTTCGACGTTGGAACCGAGATTCCGGTCCACCTGCACGAGCATTCGCTCCGGATTGACCGAGACGAGCATTCCGCCGATCTGGGCCATCCGGTGCAGCAGCACGAGCGAGCCCCGAATTCTCGCCGACAAGAAGTCGCGCGCCATTTCCAGGTCGTTGGCTTGCACCACGAATTCGCGGTCGAACTCGGCGATGCCGACGTTGAGAAGCCGCGTGCCCTTGGGTATCTGGGGCGGCGCCGGGCGCGCGCGCGGGGCCAGCTCCAGGCGGAATGGGATCCCCTGCCGAAACCGAGCCACAACCCGCGTGCGGGGAATCTGATTGGGTTGTCCGGCGATCGTCGGCGCCAGACCGACGCGGACCGTCGAGCCGTTGTGGTTAAAGCTGACGGTGGGCGGATCGGAGAGCCCACGGCTTTCGTATCGTCCCCGATAACGCGTGGCGAGCTCGCGGTAACCTCGATAGCGCGCGTCGCTTAACCAGGTGCCGAAAGTCGCCAGGAATCGCACGATCAGGTACACGAACAGGACAATTGAACCGAGGATCACCAGCTCCATCGGCGGCTACCCCTCCTTTCATGGTCCTGTTTGGACATTGGAGACGCGTACGAATTCACCTTCACCTTCAGTCTACGGATTCATGGCCGGGAGTCGCAACGACGCGCTGCCTCGCGATGGGCTGATCGAGCGCGGCGTGCCCCTGCCTGAGCTCGTGGATGGCCAGGGCCGCGACGTATCCCGGCCGGGGTGTCGTTTCCCAGAGTTGCCAGTCGCCGACGCGGAAAAGCGGCGTCGCCACGGCAAACCGGGACGTGAGGCCGTTGGTACCAAACCATGTCTCGTAATGCGTCGCCAGTCCGGCCAGGCCGATTCCCAGACCTTTGAGGATCGCCTCCTTCCGCGTCCAGCCCCGGAGGAAGGCCATGGCCCTGTCCTCTGCCGATATCGAGTTGAAGGCAGCGACCTCGGCCGGCGTGAAGTAGGACGCGACGATTCTCTCCGCCTCGGAGATCGGCCGCACCTTTTCGACGTCGACGCCCAGCGGGCTACCTCGACACACGGCGACCAGGCCCAGTCCGGCCGAATGAGAAACATTGAATTCAAGAGCGGGCCGAATGGCGACATCTGCACCTCCCATGGCCTCCCAGTCGAGCTCCGGCTTGCCGTGACCGGCGGCTCGGAATCTCACCGACGTTGCGCGGATGGTCAGGAGCTGGCCGAGAATTTCTCGCAAGGCCGCTCGGCAGCGAACGAAGCGCCGGCGATCGCGCGGCCGGACGAACCGATCGGCCCGGGCCTGCTCGTCCGCGTTCAGGATCGCCCGCTCCGCGTCCGCCTCGAGTGCGTCCTGGTCGGCGGCGGGATTCAAACCGGCATCGAGATCAATGACCCACGCCCGAGTCTCGTGGGGTGCCAGTTCGGCCGCCAGCCCGCCCGGGTGCCAATCCGAGAGAATCGGTGGCGCGAGGGCCTCATTTTCGTCTTCCGGTTCGCCGGCGGTTTCCAACGCACTCTCCTGGTCGAAAGACGGTTACCGACCGATCGGCTCTCGTCTCGACATCTCGCTCAGAGCGATCGAGAATGATCTTGCGGTTAATCTTCGGTTTCGCTGCCGGTCGCGCCAAGGGACGGGCAGGGGTGGTCCGCGGAAAACTTGGGCCTGGACTGAGCTTCGGAGTGCTCGTGACGCGGCGCTATAGCGACCCATGCATGCTTATACCGGGCGTCGCTGATGTGGGTTGCCGACCGATAGGCTCGCGTCTCGACATCTCCCTCGAAACGATCGAGAATTACGCTTCCGGTAGTTTTAAGAATTGAACACCGCGAGGACATTCCCGAAATACTCAGAAGCCGAGGAGACGACAGATCGAAGGTTGTTACAGGCATCCCGCGTGTCGTTGAGAATCGAGACCAATGAAAGCCATTGTTATCACCGGCATCGGCGGTCCGGAAGTCCTCGAGATTCGCGACGTACCGACTCCCGAGCCGCGGGGCGAGCAGATTCGGGTGCGGGTGCGTGCGTTCGGGTTGAACCGCGCCGATCTCCTGCAATGTCGCGGTGTGTATCCCGCACCCCCCGGTGTTCCAGCCGACATCCCGGGACTCGAATACATGGGAGAAGTCGATCAATTGGGGCCGGATGTCACGGGGCCGCTGAAGGTCGGGGATCGGGTCTTCGGGCTTGTGGGCGGCGGCGGGCAGGCAGAGTACGTGCTGACCCACGAGAGGTTGGCCGTCTTGGTCCCAGCTCATCTGGACCTGGTGGAGGCCGGGGCCATACCCGAAGCCTTCATCACCGCCCACGATGCGCTTTTGACCCAGGGCCGCGCGACCCCCGGGGGCAGCGTTTTGATTCAGGCGGTGGGCAGCGGCGTCGGCACGGCGGCCGTTCAGATTGCACATGCGATGGGATGCAGCGTACTGGGCACGTCGCGAACCGCGGCCAAACTGGAAGCAGCCAGGCCGCTGGGACTGGACCACGGCATCAACTCGGCCGTTTCGGATCTCGCGGTAGCAGTCCGCGCTGCCACGAGCGGGCGGGGCGTTGACGTTGTGATCGACCTGATCGGCGGCTCGGCCCTGGCCGGTAACTTAGCGGCTTTGGGGCAACAGGGTAGACTCGTGCTGGTTGGCCTGCTTGGAGGAGCGGCCGCGCCCCTGGACTTGAGTGTGATCCTGCGCAAGCGGCTGACGATCGTTGGCACGACGCTCCGTGCCCGTCCGCTCGAGGAGAAAATCGCCGCGACGCGGCTCTTTGCCAGCCAGGTCATCCCCTGGCTGGAGCGGCGATTGGTGCGCCCGTGGTTGATTCGGTCTTCTCGTTTGACCAGTTTCGCGAAGCCCAGGCGCGGCTCGAGTCGAATCAAGTCTTCGGCAAGGTCGTGGTGCGGTTCGAGTAGAGTCGCCTTTCGCGGAGCGAACGACGACAAACAGGCCCGGTGGCCGCCCTGTGAACGTCGTCGCGGCGATTCAGTGCGGGCTCAAGACGCGAGAGAGTCCGACATTGAGGTTTTCATCGGCCGTTGCGAGCTGTCCATCTCGAATCTCGAGCACGAGGTCATCCGGAGTGATGAACCGGCGGTCGTGCGTGACGACGACCAGGGTCGTGTGCGAGGATTCCTGAAGGCCGCGCAGGATCGTGTAAATCTCATCCCCGGTTTGCGAATCGAGCTCACCCGTCGGCTCGTCGGCGAGAATGAGGAGCGGCTGTTTCACCAACGCGCGGGCGATTGCCACGCGCTGCTGCTCGCCGCCGGAGAGCTGGAACGGCCTGTGGTCGATACGGTCTTCCAGGCCGACTTGCGCGAGCAGCTCGATGGCACGCCGTCGCTGGGCCGCACTCACGCCTCGCGGCAAGAAGGGGACGAGCACGTTTTCCAGCGCCGTCAGGTTGCTGACCAGGTTGAAAGCCTGGAAGATGAACCCGACCTGGTCGCGGCGGTAGGCATTTTGAGCCGCCTCGGACATGGATGCCAGGTTTTGACCGTCCACGATGATCTCGCCGGACGTCGGTTGATCGATGGCCCCGAGAAGGTACAGGAGCGTGCTCTTGCCGGAACCGCTCGGACCGACAATGAACGCGAACCGGCTGCGCTCGATGTGGCAGCAGACGCCGCGCAGCGCGTGAACCCAGCGAGTGCCGCTCCGATAGGACTTCTTCACGTTCCGCACTTCGATCATCATTTAACCTTTCACGATCAGTGCGATCCCAGACGAATCGCCTCCATGGGCAGGAGCCGGGCGGCGCGCCAGGCGGGGTAGAACCCGCCCATGGCACCCATCACCACCGACAGCCCGATTCCCAGGCCCAGAAGAGCCGGTGTCATTGCCAGATGAATGCCCCCGCTCAGGAAAGGGTTTACCACGAGAGTACCGCACCAGGCCAGGGCACAACCTACCATTCCTGCGAGCAGCCCGAGGTAGGCACTTTCCAGGGTCACCAGGGTCAGGATGTTGGTCTGCGACCAACCATTGGTTCGCAGCACGCCGAATTCCATGAACCGCTCGGTTGTACTCATCAGCATGGTGTTCACGATGCCCACGATACCGACCAGGAGAGCCAGGCTGACAGTCATGAGCAAGAATGTGTCAACCTGCCCCATCAGCGAGCCGAAGTTGGCCTGGGCCTCGTTCATGCTGCGCGCATCGACCCCGGACTCTAGCTTCTCGATCGCGGCCGCCAGTGCCGCGTTGTTCTTGGGATCCTTCCCTTCGACATAGATGCACGATACCGAATCCTTGCGTTCGTTCAGCACCTCCCTGGCCATGTCGATATCCATGATCACAACGACATCCAGAATCATCGAGCCGGTCTCATACATGCCGACGATTTCGAACGACTTCGCTCCAATCCGCAGGGTATCGCCCACTTTTTTGGGGCGGCCGTCCGCGCCGCGGTGCTGCCCGGCGATCTTGCGGCTGATGACGACATGCGGCTGGCCTCGATCTTCGGGGCGGAGAAACCGCCCTTCGCCGTGCTCTCTGAGCGCGCGAGGAAAGACCGCGCTATTGAGGTTCCGGTGCGCGATGATATCCTGGCCGCAGATCACCGGCTGATCGAAAATCGAAGAATAGGCACCTTTCTTGGATAGAATGGCGTTCATGAGCATCCCGCGCCCTTCGATCGTGGGCGCAAGGCCCCAGACTTCGGCGCGACGGCCCTGACCTCCGGCATTCGCTCGAGCTCGCCGGCGAGGGTGGCGGGGATTTGACTGAAGACCGGGCTCGGCGCGTTCTCACGCACCACGATCAAGCCCTCGATCTTGCTCAAGGTGTCTCCCACGAGGTCACGCAATCCATTCGAGAGACTGAACAACCCGAGAACACCGAGAATCGGGATCGACAGCCCCACCAGTGCCAGGATCGTCCGCAATGGACGGGTCAACAGGTTTCGCCAGGCGAAGACACCCATGTAAGATTCATTCCGGGCAAAAGTTGCCAAACTGCCAGGGTTAGTGCATGACCGGTTCGAGCACGGACCATGCGATTTTAGGAATTATAGGCTTCTTGTCGATCGCGCAATTCTCGAAGTACCTCCCTTGCGCCGGCGCGACGAAGACAGACATCCCCTAAGGTAAAGTCGAGGCGCGACTTCGAGCCGATCCCGATCAGGTTGGTGACGAATCGGCCGGCGTTCTCAACTCGCGGAGTCGGCGGGCGATGGATCCGGTTGGGGCGGATTCGCATTCGGGGTCGTGGGATTTCCGGAAGGCTCGCTGGCGGACTCCGCGGCACCGGCTTCTTGCCCGGGTGGAAGATCGCTGCGCGTTTCCCAAAGTTGCTTGAGCTGCCCAAACGTGCGTAACGGGGTTTTCCCCGCACGGGCCTCTTCGGATAGTGGGGGCGGTGGCGGACTGGGACGATGAGGCCGGCTGGGAGGTCGCGGACCAGGGCCAGCGTCATGGCGGTCCGGTCGGCCTGGCCCGCGGCCCGGGTGAGGACCTCGATGGCCGCCGCGGCCCGGCGGCCCCGGTCCGGGACCGTAACCATGGCGGTGTGGGCTCCCCTCGTTCTGAGCCGGGCCCGATTGCGGGCCGGATGGGTGGCCTCGTGAATCGGAGCTGTGAAGGGCCCCTGATGGGCCGCTTCGCTCCCGGTCCTGCCGTCGCGGTTGTGGTTCGGCAAGGGCGGCGACCGACGGAGCGCCGACCGGCGGCGACGTCAGCGCCGAGCCGGTCGGTCGCGGCGGCCGATTGACACCGGGCCCGCCCGGGCCGCCCCCTCTCCGGCCTTGACCTTGCCCTCGCCCCTCACGATCCTTGGTGTCGCCATCACCCCGCCGCGGGTTGCCTTGCGGTCCGCGGACTCTCTCGGTACCCGGCTTCACCATGGTCAGCGAGACGCGCTTTCGCTCGTGGTCGACGCCCATGACCCACACGGTCACGACGTCGCCGACGCTCACGACATCGTGGGGACTCTTCACGTACCGGTTGGCGAGTTGGCTGATATGGACGAGTCCCGAATCCTTGAGCCCGATATCCACGAACGCGCCGAAATCCACCACGTTCAGGACAGTCCCCTTGAGTTCCATGCCGGCGGTCAAGTCCTCGATTTTCAACACGCCCTTCTTGAAGATCGGTTTCGGCAGATCCTCGCGCGGGTCGCGTTCGGGGCGTCCCAGAGCGTCGATGATGTCGCGCAGGCTGAATTCACCGATTTCGAGCTCCTTGGCCAAGTCGGGAACGGACACTTCCGACAGCTTGGCGCGAAGCTCGCTCAATCGATCCTTGTCGCGAACCGCATCCGGGGAGAATTCAACCTTTTCGAGGAGTTTCGTGGCCGCGGAATAGCTTTCCGGGTGAACCCAGGTGCGGTCGAGCGGATGATCGCCGCCGCTGATCTTGAGAAAGCCGGCCGCTTGAGTATAGGTCGCCGGCCCGATTCCCTCGACCTGTTTCAACTGCTCGCGGTTGATGAACGGTCCATGCTCCTTGCGGTAATCGACGATGCGCCGTGCGGTTAGCTGGTTGAGACCGGAAACGTGCCGCAGCAAGGAAACGCTCGCCGTATTCAAGTCGACACCGACAAAATTGACGCAGCTCGATATGACCGAATCGAGGGTATCCTTGAGCTGCTTGGGGTTGACGTCGTGCTGGTAAAGTCCCACCCCGATATTCTGGGGCTCGATTTTGACGAGTTCGGACAGCGGGTCTTGAAGACGGCGTCCGATCGAGATGCCGCTCCTCAAGGTCGCGTCGCTGTCGGGAAGTTCGTCTCGGCCCACCTGGCTGGTCGAATAGACACTGGCCCCGGCCTCGTTGACGACCACGTAGGCAAGTTGAGCGACCAAGCGATCCGCCGGATGCGGCTGGGGAGGAGTCGGAGCAGGAGGGGGCTGTTTCACTCGCGGCGGTCGAGATCGCTGCTGTTTCCTTTGATCGCCGGATTTGCCTTGTCGAACCGGAAGGGGAGTGGGGGCGGGCGCTACGGCTGTTTCGGAAGTCCCTGGCGCGGGCACGCTTTCAACCGGCCCCGCGGTGTCAAGCTCTGCTTGACCCGTGACCGAGGTCGCCTGGGCGCTTTCCGCGGGTGCCGAAGGCTCATCTCCGCTCGATTGGCCCGCCTCGATCGGATCGGACGAAGCCGTTTCGGCCGGCTTCGTGTCCGGATCGACGCCCGCGGGCGGATCGTCCATTTCGTGATGGGGCGAGTGGTTGATCACTTCCTGGCTTTCGCTCAGAACAATTGCCGTTGCCTCGCTCGCCGTTTCAGGCGGTGAACTGGGCGGGGCGTCGATTTCAGTCTCGGGAGAGGATGATTCCGGGGCTCCTCCCGAGATCGGGGGAAGGTCTTCCAGCGATGGCTCGGGCGCCGCCGCCGCGTGATATTGGTCCGGAGCTTCTGGCGCGGCGGCGGTGCTGTACGGGGAATGGCATGCGACTTCCGCCTCGGCATGCGACGGCTGCCCGGTAGCGTCTTCATGGTTCGTGCCAGGATCGGTGTGCTCCGCCGCGGCTTGAGCGGGATGGCTGTCGGCGCTTGAGCCCGTCGAGCACTTTTCCGACTCGAGACCGTCGGTTGGAGTGGTGCCGGTAGGCTCAGTGACCGAAGCGGGCGAAGCGGGCGAAGCGGGCGAAGCGGCCGCCACCGGCTGTTCGGCCGCGTGTTCGGCCCCAGGCTCGCTGAACCGGGTACCCTCGGCGATGATCTCCGCAATCAGCTCCTCGGTCTCGCGGCACGCCGTGCCGTTGCCGACGGCCACCACGCCGACCTTGTACTTCCCGACGAGATCCTTGATGAACACCTTCGAATCAAAGCGGCGGTTCTGCGGTGCATGCGGGTAGACGACACCGTGATCCAGCAGATTGCCCCCCGGGTCAAGCACGGCAACCTTGCATCCGGTCCGGAAGCCCGGATCTATTGCCATCACGATCTGATTGGGGATCGGCGGCTGCAACAAGAGGCTGCGCAGGTTGCGGGCGAAAACTTCGACGGCGTGTTTTTCGGCGGCTTCGGTCAAGTCGCGACGAACCTCGCGCTCCATGCTGGGCAGGATCAGACGATCGAGCGCATCGATCGCGGCCGCCCGGAAGAGCTCGACGTGAGGATGGCCCTCGAGCGGAAGTTGCGAGAAAAGTGCGGCCTCGACGTCAGCCCGCGACACATCGAGCCGGACCTTGAGCGGGCCTTCCTTGTCGCCGCGATTGATCGCCAGCACGCGATGAGGAGGAATCTGGGAGACCGGCTCGGAATAGTCGAAGTAGTCGCGATATTCCAGGCCCTGACCTTCGGGGATCTCGCCCTTGCCGGTGACGATCTTGCCGGTCTTCCACACGACCTTGCGGACGCCGTCGCGGACGAGGGCCATCTCACTGATGGCCTCGGCCAGGATGTGGCCGACGCCTTCGAGCACTTTCTCGACCGATTCAACGCCCGCCTCGGTATTCACGAATTCCTGCGCCGCCGCGGTCAAGTCGGTCAGAGTCTCGTCGCGGGTCCAGATCCGGAAAGCCAAAGGCTCAAGCCCGCGCTCGCGAGCGTCGGAGGCTTTGGTCCGCTTCTTGGGTTTGAAGGGCAGGTAAAGGTCCTCGAGCCGCTTGGGACCGTCGGCGGCGCGGATCGCGGCCGCCAGATCGGGGTTGAGCTTGCCTTGCGCATCGATCGCCTTGAGAATCGTCTCTTTCCGCTCCGCCAGGTCGCGCAGCCGCTGGACGCGAAGCTGGATCTCGCGAATCGCCACCTCGTTCAAATTGCCGGTGCGTTCCTTGCGATAGCGGGTGATAAACGGCACGCTGTTGCCGTCGTCCAGAAGCTGAACGACGCTCTCCACCTGCACTCGCCGAATCTGCAGGTCCTGCGCGATTCGCCCCAGGTCGACCTGAATCGGGTTGTCCATGGAGATTCCACTCGGAGCCAGGGGAGACTAGTGCGGCGTCGATGTGGCAGACGGTCGGAGAATCACCGGAAACCCTTACCGAACCAGCAACTTGCTCGTGAACCGAAAGCTCAGCGCACGAAAATACTTAGCCGCGTGATGAGTTCGGTCACTTATAGATGATCGATCAAATCTTGTCAAGCGAGCGAATCCACCCGAGGGGCCCCGGAGACGGTCAATCAGGTCGTGGCCGCGAGTGTCTGGTCGGCACGCACCAGCAAGGGCACCGGAGGCTGCGCGCCGTGCTCGCCGGCGGCCGCGCCGGGACCAACGTAACCTCCCAGATTCCAGACCAGTTCGCTGTTATGCTGAAGATCCAGCATGGTCAGGGTTTGCACGGCCCGCAAGACCAGGATCTGATCGCTCCACAAATCGGTTCTCAACATGACGTCCCGCATTCGAGCCCTGACGGTCGCCCATGGGTCGGCGCCACCTTGACCCAAGACCACCTTGATCCAGCCGCGCACCACCCGTCGATGCCCGTGCAGACAGCGGACCGCCTTCCGCCGCTCGATCGAGTCATATGCGGGAAAACAGGGCAGCTCGAACAGGTCGGTGATCGGGCGCTTGCATTTGTGCACGGGGTGCCACAGGGTTCGCAAATTGACCACCGGATCGGGAATGCCGCCGGGAAGCTTCCGCGGGTCTCCGGTGGGATCGACGGCATGGGCCAGCACCCGTTTCAAGCCATCGATCGACAGGGCGAGCGTGGCGATGTCGTCGTGGTCGAGGACACAAGCTGCGACCAGCGCACGCAGCGTCTCGCCGCCGCGGTTGGCGAGAAATGGTATCTCCACACCCAGGTAGCTCGGAAGCTCGTCAAACGTCCAGCCGAACTGAATCAACCACCCTTTGACCCACTCCAGGCGCCGCTGGTGCTGGCGGCGGACCTGCTCGGCGATGATGCGGTCGCGGCGAGTCGCGCCGATATAGTCAAGGTCGTGCTCCATGAGCGATTGGCTCGCGATCCCTGGCGGTGCAGTCGGCAGCGGTATGCCCAGGTATTCCACGTCGAACCGCGCGCAGCCAGAGCGATCCCATGAAGACAGGCTTGCGCATACGATGGATCTTACGCAAGGCCGCCCAGTAGGTATCCGGCGGGACCATCAGTTGCCGGTCGACCTGGGGATGGAGGATTTCGTGCACGACGCGAAAGATGCTCCGGACGCCGATCCAGACGGCGCGTCCCATCCAGACGAGCGCGATCAGCGGGAGAAATATGATTCGGCCTCCGGCCAGATGGGTTTCGTAGAGTACGAACGGGTTGATCGTCCGGGCCGCAAGCGGCAGCTCGTGGAGCGGAAAGCTGCGAAACGCCCGGCGGACGTTCTGCTGCCGGTCGAGCCGCACCAGTGCGGCAACTTGCGGCCCGAATCGTGCGCGGATCTGTTCTTCCCGCTCCGGTTCGTCGGCCAGAAAATCGACGGCGGTAAATTCGACCGTCTCCAGGAATTGCGCAGCCTCCGCGCGGGTTGACCGGTCCGAACGCGTCGTGCCGGGCCGGCCGCCGTCCCTGGCATCGCACGCGGCTGAACGACCGTTGTGGTCACGTTCCGCCGACGCCAGGGACTCAGGCAGGCTCACCTCTTCGGGATCGATCCTGAGCCGGTATGCCAGCCAATCTCGAAATGCGCGGCGAACCGGCTCGGGAGAGCACGCCAGCCGGTCGAAAGGTACCGCGTGACGATTGTAGTCCAGAATCAAGATCGCGGTCTCTTGCACCAGCATCCGGGTAATGTAGTTGAACCACAGATAGGCACCGCCCAGGACGCCGCCCGACCGGCTCAGGTCCAGCCGGTCGAGCGATCGGCTCTCATGAAGCAAGTGGCCAAGATGGCTCCGCCTCAGGTTGCTGACGGCGAGATTGCCCAGCAACTGGACCGACGCCTTGGTGTCGCTTCGATGCAGGGGAGAACCATCGAGGTAATCCTGGTAAAGCAGGCGGACATTTCGCAGGAACGCCAGCTCGCGGTTCTCGAAAGGGTTTTGCACGCGACGCGTGCGCTCTTCCCCCGCGCAATTCAGCTCCATCGCGGCCGGTCGATCGTCGGAGGAGCGCAGCAAAAACTCGGGGTCGATCACCCGCTCGGCGAGAAACTGAGCGTCCTGATCACGCCGGCGCGATTTGAGGCTCTTGGTGTGGGCCGCGAACTGGGCCTCGACCACCCGCTCACAAAAGTCGGCCGATTGATTGGCGATCCTGCGAAACCACGCGCCCAGGAGCCAGAACGCCAGACACACGATCCCCAGGACGATCACCGGCCAACCCATCAAGGCCTGCATCCTATCCACAGCGCCGCGGAACCGCTTGAGAAAGACAACGGCACGCACAATCATGAACAGGACCAGGAACGCTGAGCCCAGCCAGAGCAGCCGTCTGGCGGGCGTGCGCGTGGCATTGACAATCGTGGCGCCCAGGCGATCCAGGAAGACAGGAGGAGAAAGAGTTCCCTGGAGATCCGCGAAGAAGTAGATGACGTCGAGGCCGCGTTGGATCAAATGGCCGAGGTAGTTGGCTGCAAGTGCCACGGCTTCGGCAGGGCTCTTCTCGCGATACGCGACCAGCCGGCGGATGACCGGCAACCGCCGGACGAGCGGCAGGTCGAGCAATCGCAGATAACGGTCCGCCGCGGCCACGAACGCGGGGCCCATCCGGTCGAGCAGGCGTTCGGGGGTCATCTGAATGAGCCGCTCGACAACCGCCTCGATCGGAATCTCCCGCCCCTCAAATTCCTCGGTCACCCCGGTTACGTCGCGGACCGGGATCGATTCGATCCGGCAGTCGAGATCGCCGAGTATCCGTTCCGCGAGTTGCCGCTGGCCGTCGCGATCGAGCCGGGCTGCAATCGTGCCGCGCGCGTGCTCCAGTTCGCTGCGCACCGAGCGGAGCCGATGCCGAGCGCTCGATTCAGGCTTGGGCGCTTGCAGGGGCTCGAAGAATACGATATTCCGATTCAGAACGCTCGCCATGCGCCGGACGAGACGATCACTCAATCGCAAGAGAATCAATCCCAGCCGCGCCAGTCGAAAGACCGGCAGGCCGACGCGGAAAAACCGCAGCACGCGCGCCAGCCGGCCGAACTGCGCCAGCCGCGGCAAGATCGCCAGCCCCGAGCCCCTTCCCAGAACCGATTCCATCTGATCGAGATCGATCTGATGGGCCACGAAACCAAAAGGCAGCGAGGCCACGAAATCGATCAACAGATGGCGCATGAAATAGGCGAATCGATTCGGTGCCAGGGTCAATTTGAGCACAAACTCGAAGAGGAACACCGAGCAGATCGCCAGATCGGCCCAGGCGAAGAACAGGTGCTCGCCGGCTGAGAGCCCTCGGGGCGAAAGCCGGCGCAGAACGGCCTCGGCGGCGATCAAGGCGAAGAGAACCAGGATCAAGATCAGCACCGCGTTCTCCAGAGTCACCACGAAGCGGTGCCCGAAGAGCGATTCCATCCGGCGGGCCAGCAGCTTTTCCTGCCACTCGCCGCGGACCTGGCCCGTCAGCCTGTCGACCCGGCGTGCTTCTCGATGGTCGGAACGAATCCAGCGACCGAGTGCAGAACCGATGCGCTCGAGGTCTTCCTGGACCAGCTCCAGCCTCGTGACCGCTCTGCGCAGATTCATCTCTTCGAGGAAGGCGATTGTTTCACCCACTTCGTCGCAGGCGGCCTGGACGATTCGCTTGGAGGGCTCGGCGCGGTCGCTCGGGGGCAAGTCCGCAACGAGCCTGTCCACGGCGGCGGCGATCTCGGCGCGGCGGCGAATCACGGCAACGAGCCAGTCGTCGGCATCCTGGGTATGCGCGGCAGCACCAGGCTCCAGCTCGCGCGCGTGATTCAGGGCGCATATTGCGCTTGCAGTCGCGAGAGGTGAAAACGCTGCATCCATAGCGCCTCCGGGCTTCTACCGTTGACGGGTCGCAGGAGCTCGAGCCGGAGGCGCCGACCCAGCACGGTGGCCTGCATTCGCTCACAATCGCGGCGCAGCACCTCGTCTCGCGGATCGGGGTTCCGGTCGTCCGGAGTACCGAGCGAGCTCCGAAGGCGTTCGAGCTCGACGTCCAGGAGCGCAGCGAGCGGCGGCGGCTTTTCCCGTTCGAGATGAGCGAGGATGGTACCGAACCATTCCAGGTCGGTCCTCAATCCCTCGAGGACCATCGCGTGCTCGACGGGACCGGTGCGCCCGCCGCCCAGGTCGCGGCGGATGGCACCCTCCGCCTCGGTCAACCAGTCCTTGAGCCGGGCTGAGATTTCGCGGTGGGCACGCGTGTCGCGGTTCAAGCCGCCGGTCAGATCGATGGCACGCACGTGGAGCTCGACTAGACAGCGCATGATCTTGCGGCGCAGCGCCGCCGACTCCTGGCCGACGCTCAGCCCGTCAAGCTGACGCCGTAGTCTCGAGCCTTCGCCGATCGCGTCGAGAAATGCCGCCAGACACTCGGGCTCTTGCAAGTCTCGACCAGGACCGTATTGCGCGACCGTTGCGCACCAATCTGCCGCCAGCGCTGTCATGTCATCCACTCAGCCGCGCTCCTTGTCACTGCGCCGTGCGCAGTATGTTTTATCCGATGTCCCGTTATGATATACCCAGTTTGCCCTGGCTCTCGCAATCATCAATGGTGTCTGGAACGTGAGGATGGAAATCATGTTCAGCTCGCTGGAAGGATCCGACGACACACGGCCGCCCGTCCCCAAGCGCGCGGGTTGGTTGGCCAAGCTCGGACTTGACCGCCCGGAATTGCGGGCCTGGGCCATGTACGACTGGGCGAATTCCGCGATGGTCACCACGATCATCACCGCGGTGTTCCCGATCTACTACGAAACGGTCGCCTGCGCGGGGATGCCGCGCGAGCGAGCAACCCGGTGGTTCTCCATCTCGACCACGGTCGGGATGGTGCTGATCGCCTCGATCTCACCGCTCCTGGGAACGATCGCCGATTTCAACGGCCGCAAGAAACGGATGCTCGCCTCCTTCCTGGCCCTGGGGCTGACATCGGTGGCCGCGATGTTCCTGATCCATCACGGCGACTGGGTGCTCGCTTCGATCCTCTTCATTTTGGCAAACATCGGCGCGAACGGCAGCTTTGTCTTTTACGACGCGCTCTTGCCGCACGTCGCCAGCGACGAGGAGGTCGACCGGGTATCGACGGCAGGCTACGCTCTGGGCTACGTCGGTGGCGGTACCCTGCTGGCGCTCAACCTGGCCTGGATTCAGAAACCGGAGTGGTTTGGACTGCCGTCCGGCCCCGGTCTGACCGAATCTCAAGCGACCCTCCCGGCCCGGCTGGCGTTTCTTTCGGTCGCGATCTGGTGGCTGGTCTTTTCGATCCCGCTCTTTCGCCGGGTCCCGGAGCCAAAACCGCAGGGCGGATTCGACCCCGAACAACCACCGGGAACACTGCCAATGCGGCTGGCCGTGCACCGGCTGATCGAGACTGCGCGGAGCTTGCGCCGCTATCGCGCGGCGTTCTTGATGCTCCTGGCCTTCCTGATCTACAACGACGGAATCGGCACGATCTACCGGATGGCGACCATCTACGGGACCGAAATCGGAATCGAGCCGGGGGTCATGATTGCCTCGATCCTGCTGGTCCAGTTCGTCGGCATTCCCTGCGCGTTCCTTTTCGGCATGCTCGCGGGCCGCATCGGCGCCAAGCGATCGATCGGGCTGGGACTGATCGTCTACACCGGAATCTGCATCGTCGGTTATTTCATGTCGAGCTGGCAGCATTTTCTGATTCTGGCAATTCTGGTCGGGGTCGTGCAGGGCGGAACCCAGGCGCTTTCCCGCTCTCTCTTCGCGAGCCTGATCCCTCGGGACAAATCGGGCGAGTTCTTCGGCTTTTTCGGCGTCGCCGAAAAGTTCGCCGGCATCTTTGGTCCGGCATTGTTTGCGGTCATCAATGCGCTGACGGGGCACAGCCGGGGAGCCATCCTGGGGGTGATCGCCTTCTTCGTCGTCGGTGGCTTGCTGTTGACGGGAGTGGATGTCGCCCTCGGACAGCAGATCGCGCGGTCCGAAGAGGCCGAGGTCGAGTCGGCCGGCCTTTCCGCGATTCCTTAGGCTTCGCTGCATCGGGAGGGCGCGTCCAGGGGCGTGGCGCGGCGAATTTTCCGCTTGCCGAGAAGCTGCTTTTTCCAGTGCATCAGGCTGATCGCCCATGATGCTCCCAGGTAGAAGAGCGGGTAGAAGAGCGAGAGATAAGCCAACCGCAGCGTATAGGCCGAGAGGTGCAAGCCACTGGTCCGCGGAAGGTCCCAGACGATCCAGACCAGAACGACGGTCCAGACGAGACCCAACACCGTCGCCGCGCGGTTGAGCGAGCCCGGCTGCGACGGATAGAGATGGCGCGTCGGCACGAACGTCAAGATGGACAGCACGACCACGGTCGCCAGTGCCGTCCAGCTCCCCGTGGGCAAAATGTAAAGGTAAAGTGCGACCACGTTCCAGAGTGACGGGAAGCCCAGAAAGTACCCGTCGGCCGTCTTGGCTTCGACCTGGCAAAACCCGTAGGCACTCGCGACCAGCGGGAGCAAGAGCCAGGCATCGTACCCCTCGGGAAGTAGTCGAGCGCACCACACCAGGAGCAGGGGAAGACAGGTGTAATTCAGAAAGTCAACCAGGTCGTCCAGGCGGCGGCCGTCGAAGCTGGGCACCGCTTCCTTGATGCGAACGCGTCGCGCGAGAGTGCCGTCGGTCGAGTCCACAATCGTGGCGATGACCATCAGGATGAACGACCAGCGGTAGGCATCGGCTCCGCCTTGCACCAGCAAGACGGCGATCAGGGCTGCGGACACCAAGCCCAGAGCCGTGTAACCGTGAACGCACCAGCCGAGAAACTGCCGCACCAATCCCGGGGCGCGGGCCTCGCTCGGTGGCGACGACTTCCGCCGCCGCCGTTTTTTGAGCTCGAGCATGCGTGCGGTCCAGGTCGTGAGCTTCGATTTCCGCTCGGTCACGTTGGTCAAGACCGGCTTTTTCACCTCAACCTCCCCAAGTCCTCCCCATTTTTTCATGGGGCGGTGCTGATTCTTCCAGTGAGCCTGGGCCGATCAACCGGCCCGATGTCATACGCTCCAGAGCCGGCGCTCCGAGGGGCGCCCGAACTCTTTCTAATCTCCGGTCGCCAGTTGAACGTTCCACCCGCTCTCGATCGGGCGGTTCGTCAAGTCCATGGGCCGAAGATCCAGGACTGACTCCGCAACGTGCTCCAAGAGCACGCCCGATCTCTTGCGCTGGAACAGCAAAAAATAAAAGCTTCCTGATGCGATCAGGATCAGAGTTGCAGAGGGCGCCGCGAATCGCTCCCAGGGCCCGGCGCCGTAGATTTCTGGCCGGGGCCAGCCGACGTTGATCACGACGAACGAGCCCCAGAGGACTGCGGCGATATTGATCGGTAACCCCCAGATCCCCAGCGAGAATAATGGACGCCCCGCCTCGTGCTCAAACCCATCTCGATCGCGGGCGGTATGGGAAACTGGCCCGATTTGATCGCGCCGGCCTACTGGGCGCAGGCGGGCGACCAGGAGGGGAAAGGTCACCATCAGGTACGCCAGGTTGGCCCACACGATCGCGACGGCGCACAGGGTTTCGATCACGTGGGGCATATTGATGTTCAAGACCAGGATTGTCGCCGCCAGGAGGCCGATCGCCACTGATGGGACGATCGGAGCGCGCGTTCGCGGCGTCACATGAGAAAGCGCATGCGCGAACGGAAGGTTGTTGTCGCGGGCCATCGCGAATACCAGGCGAACCGACCCGGCCTGGACGGCCAGAGCGCACACGAAGACGGCAAAGACCACCTCGACCAAAAGGAATGTACCCAGCCTGGGCCCCAGCACGTCCTTGACCAGAAACGGCAGCCCGCCTTGGATCTGGCCCAGCTCCGGCCGCCCCGGATCGCTGACGGCGAGGATCCCGCAGAGAATGAGCAGGCCGCCCGCGAGCCCGGCCGCGGCCAGCGCCTGCAAGATCGCCCAGGGGCGCGCCGGCGCGGTTCGTCGGTCTCCTCGGCCAGCGACCCGGCCGTGTCGAAGCCGTACATCACGTAGGAAGCCATGAGGGAGGACGCCAGCAAGGGAGCAAGAAAGCCCAGCGGCGTTCCCTGTGCCTCTCCTCCTTGTGCGGCGAACAGAACTGCGGGGCCGCGCCGAATATGCGCGGCCAGAAGCCCGATCAGAAGCGCCACGCCCAGAAGCTCGGCGATCACTCCGACATTGTTGATCAAGGCCAAGAGCCGTACGCCGATCGAATTGATGATCGTCGTCAGTGCGATCAAGATGCATCCCAGGAGAACCGCGTTGCGGGCGCTGTCGGACCGGATCGATGGTTCGCCGATCAACTGAAAGAGGGGCGCGATCTGTGGTAACGTGGCTTGCAGCGCCATGGCCACGGCGGCCAGGGTGATCACCGAGCAGCTCAGGTATACCCACCCGGTCATCCAGCCGATGCCTCGCGAGCCGATCCGCCGCGCCCACTGGTAGACCCCTCCCGACAGCGGGTAGCGAGCGGCCAGCTCCGCAAAGCAAAGAGCCACGGTCAACTGACCGAGGAAAACGGCCGGCCAGGTCCAGTAATACCTCGGCCCCGCCGCGCCGTAGCCCAGGTAAAACGTCTGGAAGACACCGGTCAGAAGCGAGATATAAGAAAATCCCGCGGCGAATGCCGAGAAGCTGCCCAGGGTCCGGTCAAGCACCTGTTTGTAGCCGAAGCCGGCCAGGTCCCGGACGTCCTCGGTCATGGTCTGCGACACGACGTCATCCCCGGGCTTTCGAGGCGAGATAGATGCCCCACTTCATATCGCCGTCGCGGCAGAACCGGATCTTCATCGCCCAGCGCTCGACCAGGTAATTCAGATCGGCATCCGAGAACGAGGCCAGAAAATCCGCCCGGTTCTTGACCAGCCGAGCCGCCTCAGCCTCCAGGATTTCGGTAAACCGCGCCGTCGCATCGTCTACGACCACGTCCACGAATCCGGCTTTTTCGAGCAGGGCCCCATATTCGCGCGGCTCGATGACGTGATAGCCGGTCTTCTGGATGTACTGCTCGAATTCCGGCTTGCCCGGGCTCTTGCCCCGAGCGTAGTCGGTAATCACCAGCCGCCCGCCCGGCGCCAGCAGCCCGTAAAGCACCGAAAACAATCGCGGCTTGTCCGGGATGTGCATGAACGCGTCACGACTCCACACGATATCGAACGGCTCGGCGAAGGACGTCTCCAGAACGTCCGCAAGCCGGAACGCGACCGAATCGGACATTCGCGCTGCGCCGTCCGCTCAAGCGCGATTGCCACCATTTCCTCGGCCAGGTCGATTCCAGCGACCTTGGCGCCGTAGCCCCGAGCCAGGTGAAACGCGGCGCCCCCGATTCCGCTGCCGACATCAAGAACCCGCGCCCCCTCCTCGAGCACGCTACCGAGTCGCCTGCAAAGGTCTTCGGTCGTCGCGTGGCCACCCGTGCTCACGTAGCCTGGTCCGAAGATCATCTCGTACTGCAAGATCCCAGTGCGGCTGTACTGGCCGTTATTGTCGAACTTTCCGGGTGCATCGGGAGCCGTCTGGAGTGGCGTCATGCTATGTCCCTGGTTGAGCAGTGCACTTGCGCTGCCGAGCGTAATCGCCCACGTGTTGGTTGGTGGCGCTGTGGCAGGCACTCGGTGTGATTGCGATGAGTATTATGGGAAGATCGCAAGATTGATGTAAACAGCGGAATGGGGCGCCTGGCACGCGATTGGTCGACTCGATCCCTCGAGAATGGCTTCGGTCCGCAGGATCGCACCTAATTGGCTTCGATCCGCACGATCGCCCTCCCTCGAGGGTCAACGGAAATGAAGGGTTGAAACGGTTGTAACGTCTCGTTGGCCAGGACCGCGGCCGCAGCGAGCACTGGTCACCAACGCTGGCTCACTGGACCACCGTCCGGGCGCTCGATTCACCGTCCGCCGAAAATGCGAAAAAATGGCGCCTGGTTCAAAATCGACCTTTTTCGAGGGTCGGAAGCGCCATTTCGCCGTGCCCGGAGCCGACGGCGCTAGACCGCAACCCGCCAGCCTGCCGGACCTTACGTCTGTGGGGTCCGGCTCGATCGAGCCGCCTGTGGCCCCACGAAAATGCAGTAGAGCGCCATTTTTCACGGACGTGGGCACGGACCGACAGGCAAAAGGTCCAGTAACTTATTCCCCGCGAAGTCGTCATCCGAATACGAGCCCGAAGCGCCAGCGAGTGGGTGCACGGTTTTACTCTCCGCGAAGTCGCCGTCCGAATACGAGCCCGAAGCGCCAGCGAGTGGGTGTACGGTTTTCCTCCCCGCGAAGTCGCCGTCCGAATACGAGCCCGAAGCGCCAGCGAGTGGGTGTACGGTTTTCCTCCCCGCGAAGTCGCCGTCCGAATACGAGCCCGAAGCGCCAGCGAGTGGGTGTACATACTTGCCATACTTGCGCACGACAAGAAACGACGAGTATGTGCGGAGTATCGGGTTGGACGCCGGAACAACCGCTCCAATTCAGGCATGGCTCAACGTCAGCATTTTCGGAGTTGGCAAGAGCCGGGTGGCTGAGGTCGAGCTGGCGACTGCCAGCGAGCCCCCAGTGCGGAACTTGTCAAGTCGGCGAACGAACGCCGGAATTTGCCGTAACTCGAATCAAATCTTGTGCTTCCACGATACTCGTCGATTCAGCGAAATTGGCTTCGTTCGGCGCATTTTCGCCGCCTTGTTTCGCAGACGTCGCGACGCTCAGGAGCCAGGCGATCGGCCGATCTCGTAGTAGGCGCATCTTTGTGAGAATCGTTGCAGCTTGCCATTGGGTTCGGTCCGCGGAGATTGCGAATCAGAGTTCCTGAATACTTGTAACCACGGCCATCACGGAGGGCCACGGAAAATGGGGCTACTGGAATCTCGGCTGGGTTGGCTACGAATCGTCAGTCGCGCAGCCGGTGCTGACTACTCCGTGGTTAAGAACTCCCTGAGCCGAAAATGGGAAAAAATGGGACTGGTTGGGACGTTTTCGAAGGGTTCCAGCCCCATCTCGCGATGCACGGCGACGGAACGCCTTTGGGATCGGCGGCGCGCTGGGTGCTTGGCGGAAGTTGCTGATCTATTGGCTCTTGTGTCGTCAAATTCAGCCGATTCCGGGCGTCCCCGAGCCCCGCGAAACGGGCGATTGACTCGCCTCGGGGCGTCCCATGACCGATCGCGATGTCCCACGTTCCAGCACCGGAGAATTGCTACGCTGCGGTACCGGGTGTCCGAGCAACCTGGAGCAGGTTGCGCGCCTAATTACACCTATAGAGCTACTTTACCCGCGCTCTGTCAAGCTGTCAAATCGCGCGGCGCGCGATTCGCCGTAAGTCTTTGGCTTGGTGGCGGAAGAAATTTCGACTGGTTGCCGGGACACTTCACACTGCGCTGGTCGGAGAGACACCGGGCCGACCCTGCCGTCCGATCGAACCCACACATGGTACGGGTTCCGCCGCTCGATCGGCTGGAGGGCTGGTCGGCACCACGGTCGCGTTCGGGCTCGGTCGACGGACCGCTTTTTTGCTCGGCACTAGACGAGCGGCCAAGATCATGCGGGCCCCTCAGATTTGATGTCTGGCCGAACAGGGAATCCACGGTGACTTCCGAGGACGGTCTGGTCGGTAACTGGTTCCAACCCAGGGCGTTGCCGGCGGCGGCCTCAACACTCTGGGCCTGAGCAGCTCGGCCGTTTTGACGCATCTCATCGCCCCGACAGGGGTGGTTTGATGATCTCTGGCGTGGTGAGGAGCTTACTTTCGTAACCGTAGATTCTCAGCTTGCCTTCCGCATCAATTACGTAGTGGTCGATGGAACCGTTGTCGGGTTGGAAATCATGGCCTTCCCGTAGGAAATGGGAGTCATCATGACGGACAGAGGGATTTACCTCGCGAAGCTTTAGAGTGAATTCTGCGCCCTTCCCAGCAAAGTTCTGCAAATAATAAATATTATTCTTTTTATATGTTGTTAAACGTATGTGCATGCTTTCCCATTCCTCCAGCCAACTTCCGATTGGCTCGCTGCCGTCTGGTAGTGAAATAGGCTCGTTCTCAAGGAATCGCTTCTCTTCCTCCGTTAGACCTATAATCATCACCCAGTTCTCCTCTGGAGAAGAGCGCAAACGCGCCCAAAGCCACCCGCTCGTGTCCATGCCAGGAAGGAAATAGCAGACATCCGTAATTTCGTACTCTTCCTTCTCTAACGATTTCACTTCGCGGGAGATTTCACGAAGAACCTCCTTGGAAACCCTCTTGTTCAAACGCACTGATACAGTGCGTTTCGCCCCCTGGTAATGAAAGCGCGGCTTGTAATCCTCGACCACGGTGTATGACACTCCAAACGGAATCTTGGATCGCCATACGGAGTAGCCGAAAGGAACGATCAGAATCAGTAAAGGCACTACTACGCCAATAACGACGAGCGGATACTTGCGGAACGGTCGAGGGGTGTCTGCCGGTGCGGCTGCCGTCGGTCCGGGGGCTTCCGGCTGTGGTGATGACGGTGGGACAGGAATAGAAGGCTCGTCCGGTTCTCGGACGGTCTGAATGGGAACCTTCAACGGTCGCTTGCACGCTGGGCAGATTGCCCGTCTGCCGGCGTGTTCATCCTTCGCCAAGAATTTCTTACCGCATTCACATGAGAAAGCAATCGACATCGATCAACCTCACTTTAGGACGAGGCTTCTACCAGCTCGCCAGCTGCGCCGGCCTGGCATGATTAGCGACAATTACACTTCCCGTCAACGACAATTACAATTCCCGCTCCGAAGGATTTCGGTTTTGATGATGGGCCTCTACCCACAAGGAGGCTCATTATGGGGATGGTCACGGATCGACAGGTACGTCGGCTGCGGATGCTCTTGATGGATGGGAAATCGCTCAAGGCCGCGGCGTTGAGGACTGACATGGACGAGAAAACCGCACGGAAGTATCGAGACCTCGGCAAGCTCCCCGCCGAGCTGGAGGTCTTGCCACGAACATGGCGGACGCGAAAGGATTCCTTCGCGGACGTCTGGGAGGAGGTGCAAGAGAAGCTCGAGATCAGTCCTGGATTGCAGGCCAACACCTTGTTTGCCTGGCTCCAACAGCGCTACCCAGGCCGATTCCCGAATGGTCAGTTACGGACGCTTCAACGGCGTATCCATCGATGGCGAGCGGCCGGCGGGCCGCCCAAGGAGGTGTTCTTCACGCAGACCCATTATCCCGGCCGTCTGGGCCCGTCCGACTTCACGCACATGACGAGCCTGAACGTAACCCTGTCAGGCCAACCGTTCGACCATATGGTCTTTCATTTCGTGCTCACGTACTCGAACTGGGAAACAGCCTCGATTTGCTTCTCCGAGAGTTTCGAGAGCCTGAGCGACGGCTTACAGCAAGCGTTGTGGGAACTGGGAGGGGTGCCCCAACGCCATCGCACGGACCGGATGAGCGCGGCTGTGAACAACCTGTAAGCACTAGGACATGCAGTGCAATATTGACTTCGGTCATGCGACTCGGTCAACTGCGTGGATCAGTGAAGAGAGAGGCATTTGGATTCGGCCAATTCGCTCGATGATAACCCTGGGAGACCGCACCGTGACCATCGCACGAGCGCATCTGATTGAACCCTCAGTCACACGCTGGTACCACTGCGTCACCCGTTGCGTGCGGCGGGCGTTCTTGCTCGGGGAAGGGGAGAACGATCGCAGCCGCGGGCGGTTGTTCCGTGAGGGCAAAGCCGCGATCTCGCGTGAGGTAGCGGCTATTTTCGAGCGAATCGGGACGACGGCCGAGACCTGGCAAGCACGTACTTTAGACTACGGATCAAGAACGATCCGGCCAGCGAATGGTGTGAGAGCATGAGCCAAAGCGAATTTAATCACCTGCTCAATAGCATCGCTACCCTTTCGCCGGAGCAAATGCAGCGATTGCACCGCGAGCTCGAAACCAAAATGGCGGCACCCACGGCTGACTCTTTGCCCGCCGACGACCCATTGCTCGGCTCGATGAGCGACCATGCTGATCTGATGGACCAGATCGTTGAAGATGCGATGCGCAATCGTGAGCAGCAGCCGTGGCGGTTCAGCGCCGGTGAATAAGGTACTGCTCGACGCGGATACGTTGTCCGAAATAGGCAAGGGGAAGCACGCAGCCATTGCGACCAACGCCAAAACGTATAGGAAAGCGTTCGGATATTGATCGCCGCCATTGCTATCGACCATGGTTTGGAGTTGGTAACCGGCAACACCGCCCATTACCAGCGAATACAACAACTCGGCTATCCGCTGAAGCTCGTTGACTGGCGGATTTGACGCCAGTTTCTTTGCGTGGTACCGCGAGAGTCCCGCGTCCTGATTTAGGTCTGAATGGTATTTGCCGGCGATTCCGCCACTGCGACCCAGTGGCTGCGCTCCGTGAGCCGTCACAGACCGACCGGAGGAAGGTTGGTCTCCACCAGCGGCAACGGCACAGTGCGATCTGTTTGTCCTCCAATTTCGATCAGCCAGGTATTCTCCCGACGTCGCTCTTTTCAATAACGGCGAGCGCGACAATCCTTCCCGGGCCAGTGGACGACATTTCAGAGGCTGCACCGATGATGACGCTCTACGCCCCGCTCTTGGCTGCGGTATTACTCGCACAGGCTCAAGTCAATCGGCCGGCCTCCGGCGAAGTCGTCGACCGCCAGGGTAAGCCGGTGGCTGATGCCGCGGTCGCCCTTTACTCTCCCCCCTCGGTCTTCGGTAAGGGCGACCCGGTGGAGGCGCGGACGAAGAGCGACGCTCAAGGAAAGTTCAATCTGAAAGTCCCACCGCTTGGCCGGACCCTCATCAACGGTGTCAACTTCCTGGCGTACTCACCCGGCCGGACGCTCACCGCCCAATGGATCGCCCGAGGCTCCCATCGCCTGGTCCTGGAAAAGCCTCAGCCGAGAACGCTCAAGGTCGAAGGCCCCGCTGGCGACGGTATCGCTCGAGCTCGCATCACTGTCCGGCTGATCCATGTCTTCGGCGGGGTCAACGCCGAGGTCCCGTCATCGATGGCCGACCCACTGGCCGTGACCACCGGTCCTGACGGCACGGCGACTCTTAACTACCTGGCGGCAAGGGACCAACTCGTCGCCGTGCGCGTTTCGGCCGATTCGGTCGGTACGCAGGATTTCCAGTTGATCGCGCGGCCCGGCCAAGATTCGGAGGAGCCTGTGATCACGATCAAGCTCAAGCCCACGAGCCGCGTCGCCGGCCGACTCGTCGATCAAGACGGCCAGCCCGTCGCCGATCATGTGGTCGAGGTCTGGTCGCGAGGAGACGCGATCTGGCTGGGCCCGAACACGGTCGAGTTCAGGAACGGTCCGCTGCGCACCGGCGCCGACGGCTCATTTCAGACGCCCGGACAACCTCATGGTCGGATCGATCTATCGGGTTGCGATACGCGAAGCGGGCAAAGACCCCGTCTTCTCGGACTGGATCACGATCGGGCGCAGCCCCGGACTTTGCCACTCGATGGCGCTGCGGCCGCTGCGCACGGTCAGCGGCCGGGTGGTTGACCGCCAAGGCAAGCCGATCGGGAGCATCGACGTCTTTCAATCGGGCGATGGACCGGAGCGAACGGCTGCCAAGACCGATGCCGACGGCCGGTTTTCGCTCGGCGGCCTGCGCCATGGGTCAGTGTTCTTGTTCGCTCGCGGCGACGGTTTTCGGTTCCACGGTCAGTTGGTGAAGCCCGACGAACGCTCGGTGACCGTCGAGCTGACGCGCAGGAGCGAACGGCCAACGCGGGAGATGAGGATGCTCCCCGACCCGATCCCGTTCGAGGAGTCGCAGGCGCTGGCCCGGCGGCTGGTCGAGCCCTTATGGGAAACGGCCGCCCAGGACGGGGAGGATAGTGCGAAGTTTTCCGTCCTGAGCCACTTGATGAGCGTCGATCCCGCGCGAGTCCTCGAGCGGCTCGAATCGGTGAAGTTCCAAGCCGACGGATGGAAGAATCGGCTCCAGAGAGAACTGGTGCTGGAGCTTGCTCGGAGCGACTTCGAAGAAGCGACTGCCGTTGCTGAGTCGATCGCGGAGCCCGGTGTGCGTGCGTGGGCGTTGGTCCACCTGGCTGACAGGCTGCCCGCGGCAAAGCGCGAGCGCAAGCTCGCCCTGCTCGAGCGAGCCCTGCTGTACGCCAAGGTCGCAACCCGCCAGGACGATCGCCTGCTTCAGATCGGCGAGGTGGCCGAGCGCTGGTACGAGCTGGGCGAGGTCGACAAGGCCAAAGCCCTGTTCGCCGAAGGGCTCGAGATCGCCCGGCGGTTCACCGACAAGACGGAGTTCACGCGAGGTCTGTTTGCGGCCCGGCTGGCGCGGGTCGACTTGCCCGCTGCGCTGGAGATTGCCCAGGACTTTGACGGCGAACGTGAACAAGGGAGGATTCTCGGGAGTATGGCTTTTCGGCTCGTCGAGCAAAACCCGCCGGAAGCCGAGCGGATCTGGCTGAAGTCCAGGGGAGGAGGACTTGTACCCATGCATCCGACGCTGGCCTGGAAGATGGCGGCTGTCGATCCAGCCCGGGCCCGGCAGGCGATCGAGAAATTTTCCCTCACCCAGTGGTATCCCAACTGTTTCCTGTTCGTCGCTCTCGGTGCCAAGGCTCGAGACCCGGCGGCGGTCGACGACTCATTCAAAGCCGGCGTCAAGGGGATCGACCGGGTGCTGCGCGAGTTCCCGGAACGGTATCAACTCCACGCCGGTGCTTGGCTGCCGGTCGTCGAACGAATCGATCCCGCCCTCGTGCCGGAAGTCTTCTGGCTCGACGTGTCGTCGCGGCTGCCGGCGGGCAACCCGCGCATGCTCAATGCAGGGTCTGCGAGTCGTTTGATCACCCATCTGGCCTGGTACGACCGGGAGGTGGCCGCGGGCCTCTTCGAGCCGACCCGGGCACGCATGGAGCAAACCGATGCCGCCGATCTGGCCACGTGGGCCATCGAATTCCGGGCCTGGGCGCTCTTCGACCCGCGCGCAGCCGTTGCCCGCCTCGAAAAGCTGCCCGTCGATTCCAAACTTCAAAACCACGCCAGGGGCGCGCGTCTTGTTGTCGCCGAAACACTCGCCCGTCCTCACGAGGAGCGCTGGCGCAACATCTGGGATGACTGGGACATTGTTTTCGGCGGGACAAAGCGCGATTTTTGAGAGTGGATCGAGTGGAACGCACGACTTGTCGATGCGGGAAGTGGCCGAGATCCTCGAGCGACTGGGCACGACCGCCGAGACCTGGCAGGCCCGACTGGCGAAACTGAGCGAAGGCCGCCGCCTGGGCCGGTTCCTGGCGGCAAGCCGCCAGCGGCTCAGAGAGGTCGCCGAGCGGTTAGGTCCGCGCCGGGCAGTCAACCTGGGCGGTTGCCTGGTTACCTGAGGCTGGCACGAGACCCTCAGGTCGGCCGCTTTTCTGAACCCGTTCGCTGATTCCCCGCGCCCTTCGGCGAGGCGTACGCTCGGTTGGCCTGGATTCGTCTGCGGTAGACCGGAATTTGCCGGCGATTCCGCCACTGCGACCCGTTGGCCAGGCTCCGTGAGCCGTCGCAGACCGACCGGAGGAAAATTGGTCTCCACCAGCGGCGACGGCACGATGACATCCGCCTGTCCTCCAATGTATGTTCCAATTATTGTCGGACCCCTAGACCAACACTCGAACCCCAGCAGGTGCACCATGATCGTTGAAGCACAAGTAACCATCAACGGATCCAAGGCGGCGATCTGGGCCGCAATCACCAACATCGAGAACGCCTCGGAAACCATCAGTGGAATCGAAAACATTGAGGTTGTCGAAAAACCGGCAAACGGGCTCGTAGGACTAAGGTGGCGAGAGACCCGAATGCTATTCGGCAAGCCAGCTACCGTGGAAAAGTGGATCACTGATGCTGCTGAGAACGCGTTCTACAAGACCAGAGCAGAAAGTGATGGATTTGTATTCTTATCCACCATTAGTATTTCCGAGAGCAGCAGCGGCAGCACTACGTTGACGAGTTCTCATGATTCCCAGCCTCAAGGTATCGTTCCAAGATTACTGTCGATCCCGATGGGGTTGCTGTTCAAGGGCGTGGCGAAAAAGGCCCTCCTGCAAGACCTGAACGATATTAAGTCCGCAGTTGAACAGGAATGATCGATTGCGGCCCAAAAACGGCATGCGGCGGACGCGCTTCGCGCCGCTGATGCCGAGCGTTCGGAGGGGCGAAGAAAAGGGGTTTGCTACGGGAAGGCCTAGAAACATCACTCCAGAATCAGGCCGCGGCTTCTGGTTCAACCGAACATAAATTGACATTATTGGACGTTGGAGCTTACTTTCCGTAGGTGTTCGCGGCAATTTCCCGGCATTTTCCAGAGGGGCCCCGGCAACCGGCTAGGCCAGGCCGTAGGTCCGCGGGTCCAGGCCCAGGAGGCGAATGATCGAACGCTGCGTCTTCGTCAGCTTGGTCACCATCACCTGGGGTTCTCTCTCACCGACTCGAACTTCGTGCCGTTGGATCGACGAGAACACCTCGGTCAATCGGTGTGTCGTCGGCCGCGCGCGTGGCCGAGCCTCCGGATACAACGGCAACGTCCCCTCACCGGCCCGGGCCATCGCCTGGCGCAACTCGCGCTCCAGCAGCGTCTGCGATTGGCGAAGAGTACGAGCAAGGCGGTAACGGTCGGGAGCTCGGTACGTGAGTCGTCCCACGGGAGATGTTCGCTGAGGATGAAACTTGGCTTATGTCACAGCGAGCGGGGCGGTGGGGCCCGACCTCTTGCCAAACGGCGCGACGTCGCGAATACCTGCTGGCGGAAGTGCGTTCTTTAGCAATCGCGTGAGAGGCGAGAGCCGGCGGCTGTGAGGCGGGCGGAGCGACGGGGCAGGACCGGGTCGGGAGCCCCGTGCGTTCAGGCAAGGGGCTCGTCGGGTTGACGTGTCAACCGGAGTAACCGGGTCCGAGCGACCTGACTTCCACCCCCCACGCCAGCAAGCTTGGCGGGGAAACGAGGCCTCGAGTGGAGGATGACCGGTCCCAGGGACCTGGCTGGCACGCCCCGCACCAGCCAGCATGGCGGGGAAGCGAGGCTTCAGGTGGGACCTGACCGGGTCGGAGGGACCTGCCTCCCACGCCACGCGTCAGCCAGCCGCAGAAGATCGCGGGAAATCGTCGCCGCCACCTACGGAAAGTAGGGCGAATCGGGCGATCGCATCGCCTCGGGGCGTCCCATAATCGATCGCGATGTCTCACGTTTAGAGCGCCAGAGACTCGCCACTTTGCGGCACCGGCGGACGAGTGGATCTGCAATGGGTTGCGCCGCGCACTTGAACTGATACCGCTAGTATGCGCGCTTTGTCAACTGTCAAATCGCGCGGCGCGCGAATTTGACGTAACTCATTAGCTTGACGGCGGAAGAAAACTCGATGGATTAGGGGGGACCTCACACTGAGGCAGCTATTCCTCAGTGGTCGCAGGATCCGAGCGGCGGTGGTTGAAGAGTCTATTCACGGTCCTGATCCCCGCAGTTCCGAAGAGCTTGCGACTGGCCGCGAAGAAGTGGGCGAAGAGATCGAGAAGATCAGAGCAAGTTCCTCCAGCCGGTCCTCGACCCGCACGTTAGGGTTCTCCGGCCCTGCCATGAGCAAAAATGTCGGCCGCATGCAACGCGTGACGCGGTGGTACCAACGAGTGACGGCGGGATCACTCGTGTTACCGCTTATCAGCTCGCGCTTGCCACACGATCTCTTGAAACCCGCCGTCCCGGAATTGCCTGAGATTGCTCCCGGCTTGCTGCGCGTAGGCCGATCGGCTCCAATCATCTTGATGGGTCCGACGTCGATTGATTGCCGCCCGTCACGGCCGCAACGGCGTCCACGTCCCTTCCGGGATCCTCGCAATGGTCGCGCTAACCCTTCGGATCGAGGCGTCCGATCCCTTACCCTCCTGGAAAGCCCATTGGTCCGTCGATGCCACGGCAATTGGTGATGCCATCACCGTTGTCGGCCCGCAGGCGCAGACCGTCCTTGACGTCGGCAAACGGTTCCTTGACCTCTTCGGCGACCGAAGAGGGCGGCCGATGGCCGAGCCGGAATATCTTCGTGCGATGGGCAGAACCCTGTTCGACACCTGGCTCGCCCCCGCCATGGACCAACTGAAGCCGGCTCTGGATACCCTCGGCCCCCGCCACCTGATCCTCCAGACCGACGACCCGACGCTACTCGACCTGCCCTGGGAGCTGATCGAGCTCACCCCAGGCCTGCCGATCGGCTGCGACGCCGGTTGGTCTCTGTGGCGGACCTCGCTCGGCCAGGCGGTCTTGTTTACCGGTCGCGCCCGGCCTGGCCCGCTGCGGGTGCTCTTCCTGGCTTCGGCCCCGATCGACCAGGACCAGCTCGATTACGAGCGGGAAGAAGACCTGATGCTCCGGGCCTCGGCCGACGTGAAGGGCGAGATCATTACCCACTTCGCCGAGACCGGCGGCATCGACGAACTGGCTGCTCTGGTGGCCGAGTGCCGCCCGCACGTCGTTCATCTCTCCGGCCACGGCGACGTTGACGCCCAGGGACGGGGCGTCTTCGCCTTCGAGGACGAGCGCGGCCGGACCGACCTGCGAACGGCCGACGAGATCGCCGCCCAGGTCTTCCGAGGCAAAGACGTCCGGCTGGCCTTCATCAACGGATGCAAGACCTCGCAAGCCGCAGTCTCGGGACTCTGCCGAGGACTGGTGGCAGCAGGGGTCCCTTCGGCTCTGGGATGGGCGGCCAGCGTGTTCAACGACCGGGCGACGGGATTCACCGCCGAATTTTACCGCCGCCTGGTTCGGAACGAGCCCGCCCCGGCGGCCGCCGCCCACGCCCGCGAAGCGATTCGCGGCACGGGCCAGATTGGAAGGGGCGAGTACAAGGACCAGGACGCGACGTTCGCCCTGCCCCGGCTCTACGGGACGGAGTTGGCAGCCCTTTTCGATCCCTCGACCGGGGAGAACTACACCGGCCCGCGGACCGTCTACACCCTGCTGGGCGACGGCATCAAGGGCCTACACAGCGGCTACGTTGGACGTCGTTGCGAGGTCCAGCGGCTGGTCCCGGCTTTGCGCCGGGGCGAGACGACATTCGCGGTGATCACTGGCATTGGCGGCACCGGCAAGAGCACGCTGGCCACCCGCGCCGCCAATCGCCTTCAGGCCGTCGGATATGGCGTCATCCCCGTCAAGGTCTCCGCAAGACCGACCCCCGCCGAGGCGGCGCGGGGTGCCGCAAGCCGGCTGATCGGCGCCCTGGACGGTGCGTTTCTGAAGGCGGGCCGGCAGGACCTCCACGCGCTCCTGACCGACGGCGACATCCCCTTGGATCAGCGGCTCCAACTGGCCGTGGATGGCCTCAACGAGATGAAGCTCGTCCTCGTGCTCGACAACCTCGAGGATGCCCTGGACCTCGAAACCCGCCGGATCGCCGGCCCTGAGCTGGCGGGGTTCTACGGGACCCTCGCCTCGAACCTGACCCACGGCTCCCGGGCGATCATCACCTGCCGCTACCTGCCCGACGGCATGCCGACCGGCTTCCCCAACGTGCTGCACTTGCCCCTGCCCGAGTTCCTCGCCCAGGACGCCTTTAAGTTCCTGAAGCGCGACGAGGTCGTCGACCGGCGGATCGGCCGGGGCGAGCTGACCATGAATCTGATCGATCGGCTCTACCACGCCCTGGGAGGCACGCCAGAACTGCTCCGTCGGGTCCGTCTCCTTCTCCGCACGGTTGACCCTGACACGCTCCTCGAAGAGCTCGAAGGCGGCGACCCCGACCTACTGTCCCGGGAGCGCGAGGCCTATCGCTCGGAGATCCTTACGTCCAGGCTCTACGACGCCCTTTCGCCCGCCGCTCAGGCCGTCGCCCGCCGCCTTGCCATCAGTGTCCTGCCCATCCCCGCCGACGCAGTTGCGACTCTAAACGACCTGTCCGAGGCCGAGGTGGCCGGGCTGCTGGCCGAGGGCGTCGCCTACGGCCTGCTCCAGAGATTCGACGAGCCCGACCTGCCCTCGCTCTACCATCCCCCCGGCCTCCTCCGCCCCTGGCTCGCCGCCCCCGAGCGCCTCGCCGCGGACGATGCCCGGGCCGTTCACGCGCGCCTGGCAGCGTTCTGGCGTTCGAGCCGCGCGGCGAACCGCGAGAACGAATTGCGGGTGGCCATCGATGCCGAACTAGATGCCTGCCGCGAGCACGCCCGCCAAGCCGAGGACGGGCCGACGTTCCGGTGGTCAACGGTAATATTGGCCCGGCTCTTGACCGCGCGTAGCGAATGGAACGAGCGCGGTTCCTGCTCGAAGAGGTTGCCGAGGGGTCCAGAGACGCTTCCGCCTGGTACCAGCTTGCCACGGTTGACCTCTACCAGGGGGACTACGCAGCGGCGCGGGAGAGGTTCGCCGCGACAATGGAGATCGTGCGCGCCATCGGCGACCGCGCCGGCGAGGCGGCCGCCTGGCACCAACTCGCCTCGATCGACCTCAACCAGGGGGACTACGCGGCGGCACGGGAGAAGTTCGTTACGGTGATGGAGATCAGGCGGGCCATCGGCGACCGCGCGCGGCGAGGCGGCCGCTTGGCACCAGCTCGCCTCGATCGACCTCAACCAGGGGGACTACGCGGCGGCACAGGAGAAGTTCGCCACGGTGATGGAGATCAGGCGGGCCATCGGCGACCGCGCCGGGGAAGCCAACGTATTGCACCAACTCGCCACGATCGACGTCCACCAGGGGCAATATGCGGCGGCGCGGGAGAAGTTCGCCACGGCGATGGAGATCAAGCGGGCCATCGGCGATCGTGCCGGCGAGGCCACCACATTGCACCACATCGCCTCGATCGACCTCAACCAGGGGGACTACACCGGGGCGCGGGAAAAGCTCGCCACGGTAATGGAAATCAAGCGAGCCATCGGCGATCGCGCCGGCGAGGCTACCGCCTGGCACCAGCTCGCCACGATTGATCTCAGCCAGGGGGACTACGCGTCGGCGCGGGGGAAGTTCGCGACAGCGATTGAGATCGGGCAGGCCATCGGCGATCGCGCCGGCGAGGCCACCACCTGGCACCAGCTCGCCACGATCGACCTCAACCAGGGGGACTACGCGTCGGCGCGGGAGAAGTTCGCGACAGCGATGGAGATCAGGAAGGCCATCGGCGACCGCGCCGGCGAGGCCAACGCTTGGCACCAACTCGCCTCGATCGACCTCAACCAGGGGGACTACGCGTCGGCGCGGGAGAAGTTCGCCACGGCGATGGAGACCAGACAGGCCATCGGCGACCGCGCCGGTGAGGCTCGCACATTGCACCAGCTCGCCACGATCGACGTCCGCCAGGGGGGACTATGCGTCGTGCGCGGGAGAAGTTCGCCACGGTAATGGAAATCAAGCGGGCCATCGGCGACCGCGACGGCGAAGCCAGCGCATTGCACCAACTCGCCACGATTGACCTCAACCAGGGAGAGTACGCCGGGCGCGGAAGAAGTTCGCCACGGTGATGGAGATCACGCGGGCCATCCGCGACCGCGCCGGCGAAGCCAGTGTATTGCACCAACTCGCCTCGATCGACGTGCACCAGGGGGAGTACGCTGAGGCGCGTAAGAAGTACGCCACCGCGATGGGGATCAAGCGGGCCATCGGTGATCGTGCGGGCGAGGCCACCATATTGCACAACATCGCCACGGTTGACCTCAACCAGGGGGACTACGCGGCGGCGCGCGTGAAGTTCGCCGCGGCGATGGAGATCAAACGGGCCATCGGCGACCGAGCGGGCGAGGCCGCCGCTTGGCACCAGCTCGCCACGATTGACCTCAACCAGGGGGACTACGCGTCGGCGCGGGAGAAGTTCGCGACAGCGATGGAGATCACGCAGGCCATCGGCGACCGAGCCGGCGAGGCCGCCGCCTGGCACCAGCTCGCCTCGATCGAATTCGACGAGGGGGACTACGCGTCGGCGCGGGAGAACTTCGTCACGGCGATGGAGATCAGGAAGGCCGTCGGCGACCGCGCCGGCGAGGCCGCTGCCTGGCACAGCCTTGGTTCGATCGACATCAACCAGGGGGACTACGCGTCGGCGCGGGAGAAGTTCGCCACGGCGATGGAGATCAGACAGGCCATCGGCGACCGCGCCGGGGAGGCCGCCACTTGGTATCAGCTCGGCTTAGTTGCGTACAAATCCGGACGAGGGAACGACGCTATGGGGCTAATGGCCGTCGCCTATTTGATCGCCAAGGCGATTGGAAACAATGATGCCAAGACCATCGCGGGCAACTTCGCGACCTTGTGCCAGATGCAGGGCATCAATCAGGCCCATCTCGACGCGGTTCTGAAGGCATCCGCATCGACCTACCAGAAAGACCGCGGCCGAGGCCTGATCGAGCAGGCAATTGGCGGGAACGCTGCCGGCGGATCGGCGGAGAAGTGACTCCGGCAACGTTCATCGCTTCCGGATGGTCCCAACGACTTCGACCCGAATGGGGACGCCGTCGACGTCTTTGGGTAGATTGGCGTCGGGGGCGGGGGGGGCTTCGAGGTTGAGTTTCACTCCGTAGCCTGCGCCGATCCGGGTGATGCCGACGCCGACAACGGAAGGGTCGTCGCCGAAGGCGGCGAGGACCTTCGCCTTTGCGGCTCGAGCGTCATCCAGGGTGGCGTGGTTCATGATGCTGGTCCCTTCCCGGTCAGGTGCCGGTAATGGCGTCGCGGGGTCAGATCGACCGCAACCCCAGGCCGTGCCGGCGACGATACGCGATGCAACCGTCGAAACCAAGGCCGATATGAATCATTATAGCCGCGACCGGGCCGATCAGGAGAAAAGCAACTCGACCTTCATCGCCCGGAGGACCGCGTCGATCGGGTTGGCGTACGTCAGTCCCTTGCCGTTCGACCCGCCGTGGTCGCCACCGGCGAAGAGAAGGGCGACAACCTTGCGGTCGGCGTTGACGATCAAGGAGCCGCTGTCGCCCCCCTGGCTAAAGGGGTTGTCGCCGTCGCCTTCGATCTCGACCTGGTTGTTGAACTGGAGATTGCCGATATCGTAATTGACATAGACGTTGTCAAGTTCGAAGGCGGTCACTTTCCCTTTGGTCGTTGCCGTGGTCCGGCCTACCTTGCCCACCGGCGTCCCCTCGTCGAGGAAAGGCCCGCCCACTCCGGCGAGCGATCCGCCCAGTCCGGCCAGGGCTTTGGCGTTGAACTCGATCCCCGCGGCGAGCACGGCCACCGCGGCGTCAACGAGGTTGGCTCCGGTCTTCTTCAGGCGGACGAACCGCGAGAGCGTCGCGAACTTGTCGGTCGGGTCGTCGCCGCCGTTGAACGCGGCCCGGCTGGAGGATTGCGTCGCCGATCTTGGCCCGGTTCTCGTTGGCCAGCACGTGATTGTTCGAGAGGATCATCACCGCCTTGTCCTCCTTGGGGTCGAGCCCCCGGACGAAGCAGCCGAGCGTGCCGGCGGTGATCTTGAAATGGCCGACCGAAACACCGATCTTGAGCGGCCGGGCCCGCTTCTGCTGCGGCGGGGTTGCAAACTTGAGCACCCGGCCGATGTAGCGGACGTCAACTTCGCCCTTGGCCTTTCTCTTGATCGTGTCGAGTTGCGTGCTGTTCTCCAGCCCCCGACGCTGGATGCGGACGGCCAGATAGTAATCCTGGTTCGGCTTGCGGACGACCCCGAGCGCCAGCGTCGGCCCTGCGGCGCCCGCGGCCGCCATCGGCTGCGCCGCCATGCCCAGCGTGGCCTTCGCTACGGGCGAGACCGCCATCGGCTTGATGATCGCCTCGTTCAACGACGCCTTCAATTCCCGGACCGAATCCAATCGCACAGCATCACCTCCACGACAAATCCGGCCGCGCTGACCGTGCGTCCCGACACATTCGAGTGTACAGACATCGTAGACCACGCACATCATTTCGAAGCAAGAGGCCGCACTCACGCGATGCATGGCCGCCTCGGGCTCCTGGCCGTCGGCATCCAGCAGGCCAGCCGCCTGTTCCTCGCAACTGGCCGCCCGTGCCAATTCGGCGGCGGCTTCGGCTGTGCGCCCGTAATCGGTCAGGGCCTGAGCATGGGACAGCAACCACGATGCCTCGTCCAACATCTGTTCGGTCAGAGGTTGTAATTCAGGGAATTGTCCGTGCCGGCGCCAAGGATGCTGCGCAGATGCTGGCCCAGATCAACCGGTTGGTTCCGATCTTGGCATCCGGAAACAGGCGTGCTGACGCCCTTCCAGGGCGTAGGTGGCATCATTGGCTCCCGTTCAAAGAACCGTGACAGTTTACCGGAACGAAAACGGAAGAAGTCTAATCACGATCGACGCTGCGTGGCCTCATTATTTGCACTTATCCCATTCGTAGCCCAGTTGCCAACCCCGCTCCCAGCTAGCCCGAGGCACTGACGAAGCTTCGCCAAACGCGAGCCCAGCACCAGAGCCTTTTTCCCGGATCGCAATCCGGCTAACCTGTACAAAGGCTCGGCATCGCTTTCAACTTGCGGCAAACATCGGATCGGGCGTTTTTGTTAACCCATCCGCCAGCTCCGCTCCGGGCCGAGAGGCTCTACGATGGCCCGCCGTGACGACATATCTCGCGACCTCCTTTTCGGCCTGATCGCTCTCGAGCGCGGCCTGGTCGATTCTGGCCAGCTCGTCGCCGCGTTTGAGAACTGGAGCGGGGTCAGGGATCGGACGATGGGCGAGATTTTCGTGGCGCAAGGCGTCCTCGATGAAGCCGCACGTGGGTTGGTGGACGGCCTCACCAAAAGCCGGCTCGCACAACGGGACGCCGATCTCGAGGAAAAGGCGGTTTGCCGCGGCGCCAGTCAACGTGCTGGGCACGGAGCAGGTCCTCCAAGTGACATGGGCCTTTCGGCCACGGTCTCGCATCCTGGGCCGCCTCTCGCCGGGCAAAACTCCGACGACCCGGATCGGACGACAGCCGGCGCTCACGGCTTGACCAATGCGCCGGCCTTCGGCGAACGCTACCCGATCGTCAGGCCCTACGCCCGAGGCGGGCTGGGTGAGGTCTTTCTCGCCCTCGATCCCGAGCTCGATCGCCAGGTCGCCTTGAAGGAGCTGCGGGCATACCACGCGCATGACCCGGTCAGCCAGTCGCGCTTCGTGCTCGAGGCCAAGGTCACCGGGCGGCTGGAGCATCCCGGGATCGTGCCGGTCTATGGACTGGGGCGCTATGCCGATGGCCGGCCGTATTATGCGATGCGATTCATCGAGGGCGAGACTCTCAAGCAGGCCATCGAGCGGTTCCACGAGCCCGAGGCCGCCAAGCATCCGTCGCGCGAGCGGGAGATCGCTTTCCGCCGGCTGCTGCGCAGCGTGATCGACGCCTGCAACGCGGTCGCTTATGCACACAGCCGCGGCGTCGTGCATCGCGACCTGAAGCCCGAAAACATCATGCTGGGCCGCTTCGGCGAGACACTTGTCGTCGACTGGGGCGTCGCCAAGCCGCTGGCGGGTTCCATCAGTGAGCCGGGCGCCGAGGCGGCGCTAGAGGCAGCCGTCGATGAGTCGTCGTTGACTCGGCCTGGCTCGGCGATCGGAACCCCGCAGTACATGAGCCCCGAGCAGGCGGCGGGCGAGCTCGAGCGGGTCGGACCGGCGAGCGACGTCTACAGCCTGGGCGCAACGCTTTATTGCGTGCTGGTCGGGCCATGGTCCCTTTCCGTCCGGAGGCCTTGAGGATGTGCTGGGCCGGGTGCGCCGCGGCATCTTTCCCGCGCCGCGGCGGCTCCGCCGATCCATCGATCCGACCCTGGAAACGATCTGCCTGAAAGCCATGTCGCTCCGGCCCGAAGACCGTTACTCGAGCCCGCTCGCCCTGGCCGAGGAGATCGAGGCATGGCTGGCCGATGTCCGCTACCGCGGCGAGCAGGAACAGGCGCACCACGACGTCAGTCGGTCGCTGGCCCGACTGTGCATCGAGCGCGCCCAAAATCTCTTTGGCCGCGAGCTGCCCGGCGAGGGGATGCTCTGGCTGGCCCGTGCCCTGGAGAACATCCCGCCGGACTCCCCGGAGCTGGAGCGCGCAGTCCGCGCCAGCCTGGGCGGCTGGCACGCCGCGGCGAAAACCCTGGAGCGCACCCTCGGCCATTCCGGAGCCGTCCACGGCGTGGTGTTCAGCCCCGACGGCCACAGGCTGGCGACCGCGAGCGCCGATCTGACGGCGCGGCTCTGGGACATCGCCAAGGGCACGCCGCTCTCATCGGCCCTCGCTCACGAGGACGCCGTGCGCGCGATCGCCATCAGCCCGGACGGGCAGCTCGTTGCCACGGCGACCGACGACGGCGTGCTCCTGCGGTGGGACGCCGTGACCGGGGCATCCGTGGGCCGCCCCATCCGGCACGACGCACCGGTCACGGCCGTGCGATTCAGCCCCGACGGGTCGAGGATCGCGACGGCGAGCCGCTCGCGGGTCCCCGGCCTCTGGGATGCGGCAACGGGGCGTTCCATCACCGTGCCGGACGGATACGATGCCAAGGTCCTTGCCGTCGCGTTTCATCCCGACGGCAGCCGGCTCGCCGCGGCCGGAGATGATGGGCACGTGTGGTTCTGGGAGACCGCGACCGGGACACTGCTGGGCCAGTCGCTCCAGCACGAGGCGGCCGTCCTGGCTCTGGCATTCAGCCCCGACGGCGGGAAGCTCTTGACCGGCTGTCTCGACGGTCGGGCGAGACTTTGGGATCGCGACCATTACCGCATGCAGGCGGAACTCATTCATCGGGCCGCGGTCGGTTGCGTCGAATGGAGCCCCTGCGGCCGATCGCTGGTTACGGCGTGCCATGACGGGACCGCGCGGATCTGGAATGCCGCCACGAATCGACCGGTCGGCGAGCCGCTCTCGCACCGCGGGCGAGTCGACTGCCTGGCGTTCAGCCCCGATGGAACGATCGTGGCGACCGGCAGCCAGGATGGCAATGTCCGGCTCTGGGATGCCGGCACCGGCCTGTCAATCGGCCCGCCGCTGGAACACAAAGGTGTGGTGCACGCCCTGGCTTTCAGTCCCGAGGGCCGCCGGCTCGCGACCGCGTGTTCCGACGGCAAGGCGCGATGCTGGCGGCTCCCGGCTCCCGTCGTCGGCGATGTGGAGCGGATCGCCTGCTGGGTTCGCGTCGCGACCGAGCTCGAGTTTGACGAGGGCGATGCGACCCGGCGCATCGATCCGTTGGCTGTTTGGGAGCTTCGCCGCCGCCTCATGGAACTGGGCGGGCCGCCGGTCAAGTGAGCTTACATGTTTCCGATCTGTAAAGGGTGAATATGCCCCGCGGATCAATGGATTTTGTACGAAGAACAACAACTTACGTCAAATCGGCGGTGTAACGGATGATCTAGAGATGACCCTTTCCAGGCCGTCGGGGGACCGAGCCGTTGATATCATGTTAATGCGATGACAGACCGGAAGCTCTACCAACGGCTTGGAATCTCTGCCGCCGAGATCAGGGCGGCCCTGGACTGCTTTCGACCGATTGCGGACGGCCGGGAGCTCGGAGTTGACGTTGCGTTCTCTCGGACCCTTTGGATCGTGGCGCGGATGCAGATGGTCCTTGGCCATTTCTTGCTCGATGAGCACGCCGCGTCGCGGTGGCAGGCCACCGTGGTCGTGGCCGAGGTCGAAGGAGAGATTATCTACTTTCTTTCGATTGATCGACGGAGTGCCGTAGCCGCACAGGACCCAGCCTGCCGGTGGAAAGGGTCAACTATAGTTGGCGCGGACAGACGGGCGCGGGACGATGGCCCGAAGTGTAACGGATGATCCAGACACGACTCTTGGCACGCTGTCGGTGCGGAGTATTGGGCCATGCGACTCCCCCGAATGACGACGCGGCGATGGATGATGGCAGTGGCGATCGTGGCCCTTATCATTGGAGTCGCCATAGCGATTGATCGGCGGGTCGAAGCGATTCGCGCGGCTGGCCGCCTCTCACGCCGACGTCGCGATGGAGCACTGGGCTACCCTGATGGCCTTTGGGGGAGACCCGCCACCGCTCAAAGAGATTGAGAAGTTCCCACCTGCCTCGCAGGGGCCGGGCCGGTATCTTCACCGTGTGAAGAGCCTGATGGGCTACCACCGGGCGTTGAATGGAAAGTACGACCGAGCTGCCCGATACCCCTGGCTCCGCGTCGAGCCCGATCCGCCGGAGCCGGAATGAATGTCTGCGGGCGTAATCGGTGATCCATGGGTCACCCGTGCCAGTCATGACCGCACCACAAGCATTGCTTTGCTTGTGGAGTGCGGACCACCCGCCCACAACCCGGGCAGCGGTTTACCATGGAGATTGCGAATTGTGATCTCTAGATCACCCGTTCCAGATTCTCGCACCGTCTCGCGCCTGGCTGTCCGCACCAAGTATCGTTCACGCGTCGCGCCTGCCGGACGTGTATTCATGGTCCAATTCTCGGTCCCAGACGCCCGGCGGAGGTTAGGGTAGCTTGCGAATGACGAACCCCAATCCCGCGAAGTACCTCTCGAACCACGCCTGGAAGGCGGCGCATGCCCCCACGAGAAGCAGGGTGCCGCAGACCTGTAATAGTGTTGCATCGCGCCACTTGAGGACCATAAAACGCCTGATATGCCGGCCCGCGGTCAAGAAGATGACCCCGCATAGCAGGACACCGAAGGTTGCCCCGACGCCATTGCGGTGGATCGATATGATCGGCTTCCCGGCCCGTGCCGCCGCAATCGGTGGGTACACCGTCAGAGACGCGAAAAGGGCGCCGAGCCCGAGGCAGAGGATGCCGAGGTAACGGACGAACGCATTGCTCTCCAGTGCTTGTTCGAGATGGCCCATCGAGAATCCTCGTCACCAAAACCATTGAAACCGGCGTGCATGGCGCGGGGCCGCCATTCATCCCTGGATAGCCATTTCCAGGCCCTGCCATCGTCCCGCGCCCGAATGTCCGCGCCAACTATTGTTGAGAGTTTACACGGGGGCTATCGCTGAGCGACAATGTGTAAACGGTGATCCAGTCTCCGGAGTTGACAGCTTCTCAACAGCTTGGACGGTCAGGCGTGCTCGCTTCGGTGATGACCAACGATCCGTCGAACGCCATGGGGACATCCCCGCCACTCATGGGAACGGTCGCTTTTGACCCGATCCAATTCCGTCGTCGGCCGATGCTTGCGCGGAACTGCAACGGTCAGACGGACCTCCCACGACGCTTTTGCGTCCTGTCCCTGATGGCGACGGCCCTCCTGCTGATGACTCCGCCAGGTTGGGGACAGGCCGTCACAGCCGGCGATCGGGGTGAGCTCACACCTGACACCGGCGAAGCCCAAGAGTCTTCGAAGACAGAGGATCAGGCCCTCGAGGATTTCCTACGGATCTACCGGCTCGATCACGACGAGAACCTGAAGCACGTACCCCCGCCTCGGCCGGAGGGTATCCGAGCCTACTGGAGGAAAGAGCGAGCGGGCTTCGCGAACAGCCCTGACCAATTCGGCGCGATGACATTCCGCTGGCAGGACCCCGATCGTCTCGTCAACTGGAGCATGACAAGCGCAGACGCGGGTTTCCGGGTGCGGGATCTCCCGAAATATCTGGAGATGGACATCTTCCCCGCCGAGATCGATGGTGATCCCGACCTGCTGAAGACTACGGTCGCCGGGGACTGGATCTATCGCGTCGGGACGCCGGCCGAGCGGATGGTCAGGGCCTTGGAGATCCGGCTTCAGCGTTCTATGAGGAAGTGGATCACCTTGAAACTCCGGACGGTCGAGCGGGACGTCGTGGTCGTGAGGGGCGAATTTCGCCCGACTCCCGTCGTGGGCCGGGCCAAAAATGAAATCGAGATTTACGGCAAACAGATTGTCGCCGGCGGTGGCGGTGCGGGGGGAGGCTCCGGCACGTATTCGGAGTTCCTGAAGTGGGTCGGGGAATGGATCGAACGGCCGCTCGTGAGCGAGGTCCAGCCGCCGCCGAAGAATCGGTTCAGTTGGTTCTACAACGCGAGAAGCCCGTTCACCGAGCAGATGCGCCGAGAGGATCACGACGAGCCGCTGGTGCTGCAGCATCTCCATGAGCAAACCGGTTTGACTTTCACGCGTGAGCGCAAGCCGATCCGTATCCTGTTCATCGAGCGAGCGAAATAACCGCGCGTCGCGGAGCTTGAGAAGTTGCGGTCCGAAGCTTGAGCTGAGCCTTCCGAGGCGCATCGTCTGCACTATTGTTCATGAATGAGCATCCTGATCGATCGGGATGCGCAATAGAAACTCCTGGGGCGAGTGGCGATCGATGACGAGCTCGAGGCTTGAGAATTCACGGAGGCCGTCGGCCGGGAGGGCCCACTATTCGACGGCGTCCGCGAATACCTTCGGACAGGCGATTGTAACGCACTTCGCCAGGTTAAGACGCGCACGTTCGAGGAAAGCGTGCGGGCAAGGAGGATATGGAAGTTATTGTTCGACGATTAGCGGCCGATGCCAAAGAACCGACGCGCGACGGCTCACGCGGTCGAACCCAGCGCAACCGTTCATCTACCTGGCCCAATGCCGCGGGCGCCCCACTGGCTTAGGAACATGCTCGGTCTGATCAGGTCTCCGAGCCAGTGGCCGTCTGCTAGGCTTGCGCCAACAATCCAGTCTGCAATCTCTACAGTGACGCCGGTCTGCCACTGACGCCCTTCCGCACCGATGACTGGCCGAGGTTGAGGTAAATTACAGTTGGTGGTCCACTGATCTCGACTGACCCCAGCGACAAGCTCACCAAAATGCAGTACGTGCCCGCGGTGGGAGCTCGGCGCCGACTTGACGCAATGGGTTGGGTGTGTATCATTCGGTATATATCACTTGTGGGGAGGATCGTTCATGCAGAAGGCCAAGGTGTTTCAAAACGGGCGCAGCCAGGCGATTCGGTTGCCCAAGGAGTTTCGGGTGGATAGCCCTGAAGTCTACCTCAAAAAGACTCCAGAGGGGTTCCTCGTGATCGCGCGCGACCCGTGGGACATCTTCGGTGAAGGGGTGAAGGAACTGTCCGATGACTTCATGGCCGGTGGTCGGAGACAGCCCCGGGTTCAGAAGCGAAGCTGGGCGGGATGATCTACCTGCTCGACACGGATATCTTGATTTTCATGATCCGCGGTTTGAAGGCCCGACGGCGACCCGCACAGCGCCAGTGGCGCAGGAACTGGTCGACCGATGCCGCCGTAGTGAAATAGCCGGTGATTCGGTGGCGCTGTCCGCTGTAACCGTTTCCGAATTGGAGTTCGGAGCTCGCAACAGCGGCGATTACGAGGCCGAAATCAGCGCGGTGCACAAGGTCCTCACTCCATTCGATATCTACGACTACGATTGCGTGGCGTGCCCGCCTCAATAGACGAAGACATCTCTGCTCTTGGGCTTCACCCTGGTGCTGTTTGCTTCGCTGGCTCATTCGCAGGAATTGCCGCAAACCCTGCGCCTGGAGTGGCCGGAGGAAGACTTGTCGGACCGGCTCATGACCGGTGCACATCGCTTCGTGGAGCGGAAGATCGCGGAGGCTCCGGCGAAGCGCGCTACGCTGTGGGCGCGCGATTACTCTTCGACGGAGGCGTATGCCAAGTCGATCGAGCCCAATCGCGCCCGGCTAAAGACAATCCTCGGCGTGGTGGAGCGGATCGCCTGCTGGGTTCGCGTCGCGACCGAGCTCGAGTTTGACGAGGGCGATGCGACCCGGCGCGTCGATCCGTTGGCAGTTTGGGAGCTTCGCCGCCGCCTGTATGAACTGGGCGGGCCGCCTGTCAAATGACGTTCATGCCGAGACCAGATGCGACAGCGTCACAAACTCATACCCTTGTTCGCACAGCCTGGGAATGAGCCCGTCCATGGCCCGGACAGTCTGACTCTTGTCCCTGTCGAACCGCCCCACGTAGCCGTCGTGCGGAATGATGATAGAGCCCGGTTGAACCCGTCGCAGCACTCTCCGGGTTATGATTTCAGGGCCCGGCCCGGCGACATCGACCGGAAACGCGTCTCCCACCACGGCGCGATACCCCAACTGTTCCACCGAGTCGAGGACGCGCTTGGTGAATAAGCCGATCGGTGGACGGAGCAAACGGGTTGGACGTTCAACAGATCGACAATCAACTGATGAGTGCACACCAGCTCATTCCTGATATTAGCCTTGGAAGAGAAGGGCAAGATTCGATGGTGATAGGTATGATTGCCGACTTCGTGTCCTTCCTGGACGATGCGACGGCCGATTTCCGGGTGTCTTTCCAGGTTCCGGCCGATCAGAAAGAAAGTTGCCGGAACACGATACTCCGCCAATTTCGTCAATAACAGCGGGGTGTACTCGGGATTAGGCCCGTCATCAAACGTGAGGGCGATCTTCTTTTCCGTGGTCCTCACCGAGCAGAGCACTCGCCGCGTAAGCAGGGGTACCCACCTCTCTGGACCGATCGTGTAGGCTATGCGACCGTAGAAGTTCGCCAGTGTTCGGATCGGATTCATGCGTAAGAGGAACCTCCACTGCTCCCGCCGGCCAACCTAACGGTCGGTCGGAGTCAGTTCTCGCTCGATGAGTTTGGCGAGCTCGGAGCCGGGCTCCGCGTTGTCGCGGGCAGTGCGGAATTCGGCGATCGCCTCCGCCAGTTTTCCCTCGTCTCTCAGGGCAAGGCCGAGGTTGTAATGAGCCTCGACGGCGTAGCCGGGCCGGAGCAACCGGGTCGCCGCGCGGAGTTCGGCGATCGCCTGCGCCAGCTTCCCCTGCTCTCTCAGGGCGCTGCCGAGTTCGGTGTGGACCGTTCCGACGTTGGGACCGAACCGGATCGCGGTGCGGAGTTCGGCGACCGCCTCCGCCAGCTTCCCCTGCTTTCTCAGCGCCTTGCCAAGGTTGTTGTAGGCGTCGTAGGCGTAGAAGTCGCCGGGCTTGAGCCGGATCGCAGTGCGGAATTCGGCGATCGCTTCCTCTAGCTTCCCCTGTTCCTGCAAATCGACGCCGCGGTTGTAGTGAGCGACGGCGTCGGACAGATTCCCCCGCCGATCCGCAGACCAGAGGCCCCCGAGGAGGATCGCGCCGACGGCCGCGACTGCCGAAGCCAGCGACAGCCTGCGCTTGCCGCTCGTCCCGTCCGGAGAGGATGGTCAGACCGGGAGATCCTCGCTCTGGCCACCTTGCGTGTCAGACTGTTGGCAGCGCGGGCAGAGGCCCGGCGGCTCGTCGGCTGAGATTGGGGCACCGCATCGCGGGCACGTCGCGCGGTCTGCTTCGGTCATGGGGTCAACTCCGTCGCTAGAATTCAGGGCGGTCGAGAACGTCGTCTCGACTCTCAGAGGTTAAACGCTTGTTTCAATCAATGTGGTGGTCTTCGTCGGGATTGTCAACGCCCAGTTCGATCGTAACTCAGCGTGGCTTCTCTGCCGCGGGACTTGCCGGCGGGCCCTGACCTGAGGCATTCGGGCCCGGCTGGCCCAGCAGCTCCGCGGCTTCGGCCCAGAACCGGCGCAGCTCAACGTTCTTGGGGTCCTTCTCCTTGGTCCAGTCGACTGCCTTGTGGAACCATTTACGAGCCTCGTCCTTGTCGCCCCTCTGCCAGTGCGCCAGAGCTCGGAGGAACCAGTCGCTGGCATGCGGGTCCTTTCGCAGAGCCATCGCCCGCTCGCCGGCAGCCAGCGACTCGGTCCAGTGCCCCGAACGATACTCGGCAAGTGTGAGCGTTCTGTAGCTATTTGCCCCGTTCGGCGCGAGCTCGACGGCCTTGCGGGCATGTTGCAGCCCTTCGTCGTAATCCTGCCGCGGCCGCTTGGGAGGGACGACCAGCGCCCACGCGAGGCCGTTGTGGGCGTCGGCGAAGTCGGGCTCGAGCCGGATCGCCGTGCGGAGTTCGGCGACCGCCTCCTCCAGCTTACCCTGGGCTCTCAGGGCCGTGCCGAGGTTGTAGTGAGGGCCGGCGAAGTCGGGCTTGAGCCGGATCGCCGTGCGGTATTCGGCGACCGCTTCCTCCGGCTTCCCCTGGTCGTGCAAGGCGGTGCCGAGGTTGTTGTGGGCGGCGGCGCGGTCGGGCTTGAGCCGGATCGCCGTGCGGTATTCGGCGACCGCTTCCTCCGGCTTCCCCTGGTCGTGCAGGGCGTTGCCTAGGCTGAAGTGGGCCTCGGCGTCACCGGGATTGAGCCGGATCGCCGTGAGGTATTCGGCGACCGCCTCCTCCAGCTTCCCCTGGGCTTTCAGGGCGAGGCCGAGGCCGTAGCGGGCGTCGGCGTCGTCGGGCTTGAGCCGGATCGCCGTGCGGAATTCGGCGACCGCTTCCTCAAGCTTCACCTGCTTTCGAAGGGCGATGCCGAGGTTGTAGTGGGCGTCGGCGTCGTCGGGCTCGAGCCGGATCGCCGTGCGGAATTCGGCGACCGCCTCCTCCAGCTTCCCCTGGTCATCCAGGGCGGTGCCGAGGCTGGTGTGGGCGTCGGCGTGGTCGGGCTTGAGCCGGATCGCCGTGCGGTATTCGGGGATCGCCTCCTCCGGCTTCGCCTGTTCGTCCAGGACGTTGCCGAGGTTGACGTGGGCCTCGGCGTAGTCGGGCTTGAGCCGGATCGCCGTGCGGTACTCGGCGACCGCCTCCTCCAGCTTCCCCGGGCTTGCAGGGCGTTGCCGAGGTTGTAGTGAGCAATGGCGTCGACCCGCTCCTGCGCCTGCCGGTTCCCGAGCCACAGACCCCCCAAGAAGAGGATCGCGACGACGGCGACAACTGCCGAGGCCAGCGTCAGCTTGCGAAGCGCCCCTCGCGAGTGGGCGCGGGAACGGAGGGATCCTTGCTCTGGCCACCTTGCGTGTCAGACAAGAGGCAGCGCTGGCAGAGGCCCGCCGGGTCGTCGGACGAGATTGGCGCAGCGCACCGGGGGCAAGCCACGCGGTCTGCATCGGGCATGGGGTCGGCCTCCGTCGCTGGAGTTCAGGGCCGTCGAGACGTCCTCTCGATTGTAATACGTCAACCGTTTGTTCCGGTAAATGTCTGGGTTGTCGCCGGGACTCGCGACGCCCCCGGTCAACGGTGACCCAACGCAGTTTCTCCGCCTAGTGAGCCGCAGGTGAGCCCGCGCCAGGGGCGCCCGGGCCCGGTCGGCCGAGCAGCTCAGCCGCTTCGCTCCAGAGCTGGCGCAGCTCGACGTCATTCGGGTGTTTTTCGGTCATCTGGGCCGCCTGGGCCGCCTTGTCAAACCAACTGCGGGCCTTCTCCTTTTCGCCTTTCTGCCACCTCGCCAAGGCTATCAGGAACCAGTTCGAGGCGTCGGCGCCGTTCGCCAGCGTCATCGACCGTTCGCTAGCGGCCAGCGACTCGGTCCAGTGGCCGACACGATACTCAGCCAGCGCCAACGAGAAGTGTCTGCTTCCTTTGTCGGGCCCAAGCTCAACAGCCCTCTTGGCGTGAGCAAGCGCCTCGTCATAATCGCGTCGGGGACGTGTTGGGATGGCCGCCAAAACCAGAGCCAGGCTGTTGTGGACTGTCCCGTCGTCGGGATTCAGCCGCATGGCTTCCCGAAACGCGACCAGCGCCTCCTGCGTTTTTCCCTGTTCGTCGAGGGCGACGCCAAGGTTTTGGTGCGCGTGGGCGTGGTCGGGCTTGAGCCGGATCGCCGCGCGGTATTCGGCGACCGCTTCCTCCAGCCTTCCCTGAAAGTAGAAGGCGAAGCCAAGGCCGTAGTGGGCATCGGCGTAGTCGGGCTTGAACCGGATCGCCTCACGGAATTCGGCGACCGCCTCCTCCAGCCTTCCCTGGCGGCGCAGGGCGTTGCCGAGGTTGTAGTGGGCCTCGGCGTAGTCGGGCTTGATCTTGATCGCCGTGCGGTACTGGGCCACCGCCTCCTCCAGCTTCCTCTGAGCTTGCAGGGCGCTGCCGAGGTTGTGGTGGGCCTTGGCGTCGTCGGGCTTGAGCCGGATCACCGTGCGGTATTCGGCGACCGCCTCCTCCAGCTTCCCCTGGATTATCAGGGCGTTACCGAGGTTGCCGTGGGCCTCGGCGTAGTCGGGCTTGAGCCGGATCACCGTGCGGTATTCGGCGACCGCCTCCTCCAGCTTCCCCTGGGCTTGGAGGGCGATGCCGAGGTTGTGGCGGGCCTCGGCGAAGTTGGGCTTGATCCGGACCGCCGTGCGAAATTCGGCGATCGTCTCCTCGCGCTTCCCCTGGGCTTTCAGGGCGAGGGCGAGGTTGTAGTGGGCCTCAGCGTCGTCGGGCTTGAGCCGGATCGCCGTGCGGTATTCGGCGACCGCCTCCTCCAGCTTCCCCTGGCCGTACAGGGCGTTGCCGAGGTTGCCGCGGGCCTCGGCGTAGCCGGGCTTGATCTTGATCGCCGTGCGGTATTCGGCGACCGCCTCCTCCAGCTTCCCCTGAGCTTGCAGGGCGCTGCCGAGGTAGTGGCGGGCCTCGGCGAAGTCGGGCTTGATCCGGACGGCCGTGCGAAATTCAGCGATCGTCTCCTCGCGCTTCCCCTGGGCTTTCAGGACGAGGGCGAGGTTGTAGTGGGCCTCGGCGTAGTCGGGCTTGATCCGGATCGCCTCACGGGATGCAGCGACTGCCTCGTCGAGCTTTCCCTGGCCTGCCAGGGCATTGCCGAGGTTGTTGTGGGCCAGGGCGAGGTCGGGCTGGAGCCGGATCGCCGTGCGGTATTCGGCGACCGCCTCCTCCAGCTTTCCCTGGTCGCCGAGGGCGGTGCCGAGGTCGTCGTGGGCCAGGGCGAGGTCGGGCTGGAGCCGGATCGCCGTGCGGTATTCGGCGACCGCCTCCTTCAGCTTTCCCTGGGCTTGGAGGGCGATGCCGAGGTTGTTGTGGGCCAGGGCGAGGTCGGGCTGGAGCCGGATCGCCGTGCGGTATTCGGCGATCGCCTCCTCGAGCTTCCCCTGTTCCTGCAAATCGACGCCTCGGTTGTAATGAGCGGCCGCGTCGGCCGGCTGCCGCCCGCGCCTACTCCCAAACCAGAGGCCCCCGAGGAGGATCGCGCCGATGGCCGCGACTGCCGAAGTGAGCGTCAGCCTGCGCTTGCGGCGCACCCGCTCGGGAGAGGACGGGGAAACCGGGGAATCTTCGCTCTGGCTACGTTGCGTGTCAGACAGCAGGCGCCGCGGGCAGAGGCCCGCAGGGACATCCGCCGGTAATGGTGCACCGCATCGCGGGCAAGTCGTACGGTCTGCATCGGCCATGGGGTCGGCCTCCGTCGCTGGAATACACGGCGGTCGAGAGGCACTCTCACCTCTGATACGTCAAACGCCTCAAAAGCTTACCGAAAATCGGCGGACAAGTGCATCGTGCGTCCGGGGACAAGACGCGCCGACGCTGACCGACTCCGGAAGTTCGGCACCGCCGCCGGCGCTTTTTGGTGTTGCGCCGTTTTGTCCGCCTCCAAGGGGCCAAGTCCGGAAGGCGCAATTCCAGGAGTTGCACACCGGGATTTGTTCCTCCGGCCCTTCAGGCCGGTTTTCTTGAGGGGATTCTGAGCCAGGCGGGTCTTTACCATCGAATTCCCAGGGATTCTCCCAGGGCTTTGTTCCTACGGCCCTTTGGGCCGCCCGATCCGCGGCGTCGAGAATCCCCAGCGAGGCGTCTTGGCGCCGGCCGTGCGGGCGATGTTCATCGGCCTGAAGGGCCGGAGGTTTCCAGCCCAGGGAGAATCCCTGGGATTGCCGGCCGTGCGGGCGACGTTCATCGGCCTGAAGGGCTGGAGGTTTCCAGCCCAGGGAGAATCCCTGGGATTGCCGGCCGTGCGGGCGATGTTCATCGGCCTGAAGGGCCGGAGGTTTCCAGCCCAGGGAGAATCCCTGGGATTGCTGGCCGTGCGGGCGATGTTCATCGGCCTGAAGGGCCGGAGGTTTCCAGCCCAGGAAGAACGGCAAATCGCCACCGAGTTTTCCCGATTGTCGCCGTGGCATGATCAGGATACAATCTCGACAGACCATCGGGAGCCCGAACGATGCCCAAGAGACTTGCGGCCAAGCAAACTCCGGTTCTTACCAAGGCCGGGCGCCGATCCAAGGACGCCAAGACAGGGATGATCCGCGCCGGGTCTCTCCCGAGTTGAAGACTCAGGCCGAAGCCATCCTCGCCGAGATCGGCCTGAGTTCCAGCGATGCCATCCGGATGTTCTACAAACAGGTGACCCTCCGGAACGGCCTGCCGTTCGAGGCGCGCATTCCCAACGCGACCACCCGCAAGGCGCTCCGGGACGCTGAGGCCGGCCGGAACATGACCGATTACGTCAGAGTTGATGAGAGGTAACTTCGAGCCGTCCGGAGATCGCTTGTGCCTACCGCCGAACCACTTCGCAGCGCAGACGAGATCGCCCGGCTGGGAGCCGAGACCTTCGACCGCCGTGTGCGGCCAGCGATCCGGCCCGGCGATGACGGTAAGTTCGTGGCCATCGATATCGGGACCGGTGACTACGAGCTCGACGAGGACGACTACGCGGCGGTCACGCGGCTGCGCAACCGGTGCCCGTCGGCCGAGGTCTGGCTCGGGCGGGTCGGCCAGCCCGCGGCGTACCGCATGCGGGAGGGCCGATGATACGCGGAGTGGTGAACGCCCGCTGCGAGGCGGTCGTCCGACTCCGCTTGCGGGGGCCAAGCGGCGCCGAACTGGACGTGGACGCCGTGGTCGATTCCGGGTTTACTGCCTCGTTGGCTCTGTCCGCCGCCGCAGTGGCCTCGCTCGCTTTGGCCCGCCAGTCCGGCGGCGGGGCAGTACTGGCCGACGGGTCGGTTCGGCAGTTCGACATTTACGCCGCGGAGGTCGAGTGGGACGGCGCCTGGCGACCCGTACTAGTGTCGGCCGTCGGCGATGAGGCGCTCGTGGGAATGCGGCTGCTCGTGGGGCATGAGCTACGGATCGCGGTAGTGCCCGGTGGTGCGGTGGAGATCAACCCGTTGCCCTGAAGAAATCCGAACTGGCCGCTGGAACGATGAAGACGTCTCTCTTGCTAGCCTTGCCGCTGGTGCTGTTCGCATCGATGGCCCACGGGCAGGAACTGCCGCAAACTCTGCACCTGGAGTGGCCGGAGGAAGACCTGTCTGATCGGCTCATGACCGGTGCACATCGCTTCGTGGAGCGGAAGATCGCCGAGGCTCCGGCGAAGCGCGCTACGCTGTGGGCGCGCGATTACTCTTCGACGGAGGCGTATGCCAAGTCGATCGAGCCCAATCGCGCCCGGCTGAAGACAATCCTCGGCGTGGTGGACGAGCGGCTGCCGGCGGCGATGGAACGATACGGCGACCTTGCAAATCCGGCGCTGGTCGCCGAGACCGAGCGGATAAGGATTTACCAGGTGCGCTGGCCGGTGCTCGATGGCTTCTGGGGATGCGGACTGCTCGCCGAGCCGAAGGCCGCGGCTCTTGCGAGCGCCGTGGTGGTGCCCGATGCGGGGCAGATTCCGGAACAGTTGCTCGGCCTCGCTCCGGGCGCAGCGCAGGCGGCCCGCCGGCTGGCGGAGAATGGATTCGAGGTCGTGGTGCCGGTGACGGTTTCGCGCGCGAAGCTGGCGACAAGCGACCAGCAGGTCCGCGCGTCCGACCAGACCTATCGCGAATGGATTTACCGGCAGGCGTTTCACATGGGGCGGCATCCAATCGGGTATGAAGTGCAGTCGGTTCTCGCGGCGGTCAACTGGCTCGTGGCGCGTGGGAAGAAGGTGGGCGTTTGCGGCTATGCGGAGGGCGGGCAGACGGCCTTTTACGCCGCGGCGGTCAACACCCGTATCGACGCTGCACTCGTGAGCGGCTACTTCGATTCGCGGCAGCGCGTCTGGGCGGAGCCCATCTATCGCAACATCTGGGGACTGTTGCGCGAGTTTGGAGATGCGGAAATCGCCGGGCTCGTCCTACCGCGCACGCTCGTCATCGAGCAATCCGCCGTTCCCGATATCACAGGCCACAAAGGCGAATGGCACACGCCCAGTTACGCCAGCGTGAAGGCGGAGGTGGAACGCATCGAGACGGGAACGCTCTTCCCCAAGCCGCTCCTCGTGGAGAGCGACGGCCTTGCCTTTTCCGATGCAGCCCTGGTGCGATTTGCCGCCGCGCTCGGGGTGGAAAGACTCGCGAAGCTCTCCCCGGAAGCACCCGTCGATAAGCGCGCGACTTTCGATACGGCCGCGCGGCATTTGCGGTTCTTCCGCGAGATGGAAGGCCACGTCCAGCGGCTGGTCCAGAGATCCGCACACGTTCGCGACCGTGCATTCCTCTTCTCGGTCATGCCCGAATTGGAAATGCACACCTGGACCACCGAGCCCAAATTGCCGACCCACTCGGCGGAGAAATTCATCGAGGGCGCGCAGCGATTTCGCGAGCGATTCCGCGATGAAGCGATGGGGCGGTTCGACGAGCCGCTGTTGCCTTTCCATGCCCGTACGCGCGTGGTGAAAGCGACCGAAAAGTGGACCGCATACGACGTGGTGCTCGACGTTTATCCCGAACTGTTTGCGTGGGGCTTGCTCGTCTTGCCGAAGGACCTGAAGCCTGGCGAGCGCCGGCCGGTGGTCGTTTGCCAGCACGGGCGTAACGGCCTGCCGCGCAACCTGCTCGACGCGCACAACACCGGGTACCGCGATGTCGCGGCCAAGCTCGCCGAGCGCGGGTTCATCACCTTTGCACCGCACAATCTCTACCGCGGCGAAGACCGCTACCGCTGGCTGGGCCGCAAGGCAAACACGGTGAAGGCCACGCTGTTCTCATTCATCATCGCGTCGCACGACCAGGTTCTCCGGTGGCTCGAGACGCAGCCATTTGTGGACGGAAGCCGCATCGGGTTCTACGGCCTTAGCTACGGCGGGGAGACGGCGGTGCGCGTGCCGCCCTTGCTGGAGAAATACGCGCTCTCGATTTGCTCGGGTGACTTCAACCAGTGGACGCGCAAAGTTGCGTCCACCGCAGAGCCCTTCAGCTTCATGCGTACGATCGAGTGGGAAATGCCTTATTGGAACCTCGGGAACACCTTCGACTACGCGGAGATGGTGTACCTCATGCTTCCTCGGCCCTTCATGGTCGAACGCGGCCACCTCGACCTCGTGGGCCGCGACCAGTGGGTCGCGCACGAGTACGCGAAAGTCCGCTGGCTGTACGCGCAGCTCGGTCTGGCTGACCGGACGGAAATCGAGTTCTTTCAGGGGGGCCATTCGATGCGCACGGAAGGGACGTTTGGCTTCCTGCACAAGCACCTTCGCTGGCCGGAGCCCAGCGGGACCGGTCATCCCAAACCCCGCTCTGGGTAGCAGCGGACAGGATGACGGAACATCTTGTTGAGCGTTGCATGAGGACGGAAAGTCCCGGAGGCGGGCAGAGACGCCCGCACCACTATCAGAAGCCTGGATTCTGCCAGTGGGGCGGGCCGGAGGCGGGCAGAGACGCCCGCACCACTATGAGAAGCCCGGATTCTGCCAGTGGGGCGGGCCTCCGTGCCCGCCGCTCTTCGGCCGGAAGTCTCCTTCTTCATGCAACGCTCTGTGAGTGCGGCTTGCCGGGACGAAGTCGGCCGATTGGTGACCGCAAGCTCCAAGGCGTTCAGCGCACGTAGATCGGGTTGGAGTAGACCCACGGCCGCTCCTCGCCACCGACTTCAAGCCACCCCTCGATGCGATAGACGCCCGGAGCTGTGATTTTATGCTCCAGTTTGTCTGCCGATCGCTCGGCGATCAATCGACCGACGCGTAACAGCCGGATATGACAGGGCACGGGAAATCGAGCGACGAGCTTCTGATCATCGGCGAACCTGACCTCGTCACCCATCAAGCACCGAGATCCATCAGCGGTGGGGATCAAGTCAAACATCGAACCAGTCGGGTCGCACATCCAGTCATGGCTCACGTAGGCATGCCCATCGCGGAGAGCGCTGCGGATGGACGGCTCATCCAGCGCCCGAGCGAGGATGTGCGTGCTCAGATTCCGGAATGAACGATGGTATGGGTCAATATCCAATCGCGCGAGCACATCGCCCGGATTGTGGCTTTTTGTCAGAGCGCGGATGCCCGGGCGGAGGGCCGCCGACACGGAGCGCATTTCGTCGTCGCGGTCGACATTCGTTCCGACCCGCACGGTTTCGCCATCGACCATCTTCACGATCAAGACCTGGTTGTGATGGCAATCATTCGCGGCGACGCCGGTGAGCCGCCGCGATTGTGTCTCGGTATCCCACTTGGCAAGGTAGTCGGCCGGATATCTTCCCTGAGAGGCAAATAGCTCGTCGGGGTAGAGCTTGAGGGATTCTTCGAGCTCCTCAAGCGACGCCGGGTCGGTAAGCTTGAGCATCACCGAGAGAATTCCGGCCCTGTCAACCTTGGCGTCCGCGTGACGATTACTGATCTCCATGCCATCGAGTCCTTCCATGGAATGCGTGGGGCGTTCCTCGATGTGCGAAAGGAAGATCAGCCCCCCGTCGCGCTTCACGGTCTGGATGAATGCCGGTGTCGGTTCCTTCATCCGGTCGATGATCGAGCGAGTGGGGTAAATCAAGAACCCCCGATCCTCGGAACCGGGCACGAAGAGAACGCCCTCGCGGAGCCCGTGCCAGCTATCGGCCACAAAATCCCTGGGCGGGCGAAAATGGTCGGTCAGAAAAATGGCGTGGACATCGGCCCTCTTCGCGTCGGCCAGCATCTCAGGGCGCGTTCCGCCGGTGTGGTCCGAATCTTCGGCGTGCGCGTGGAGGATGGCGCGATAGTCGTTCAAGCCTGGTAAGGGCGGCAGCGCCCGGCGCAGCCGGCTGATCTTCTGCACATCTTCATGAGCCGCCTTCAATCGGGCCGGCATCATCCGCTCGATCGGGGAATACTTCGGTCGGGGGGCCGCGCCGTCCGCGCCACGGGCGCGACCTGCCGCGGCTGGGGAATGGATCTTCAGCAAAGAGACCGCCTGCCGCGGCAAGGTCATCCGAACCTTCACTACGCCGCGTTCGACTCGGAGCCATTCTGGCGAGTCGACTGTTGCCAGTTGAGACGCCCGCTGCACCTCGGCATACTCGCCTGGAGTCGGATTTGGTGGCGAGCCCATCCGCTTCCACGCTTGATACGCATTGCTGTGGTCTCGGTCCACCCGGTAGTGCCGAATCTGGATCTGACCGCCGGCAGCCGAGGCGGCCAGGCCGCTGATTTCGAGCGCGACTTCGGCATCCGGCCCCGGGACGTCATCGTCATGATAGTGCCAGGCCAGGATAGAGAGCCCATTCTCGTCGAGGGCGGCCAGGGCGGAGACATCCGGCGCCCTGCGCACGCCTTCGGCGAGGATGGTGTCGAGATCGACTTCTCCCGAGCTTTTCACTTCCAGGCGGCGGCCGCCCATCAAGCTGAACATCCGGAACACGTTCAGGACCGGCAGGTTGATGCCATTGGTGGCGAGCACGCGGAACCCAGCGAAGTACGGCTGTTCCTCGAACTCGAAGGCCCAGCTCAAAGCGCCCTCGAGGTTCACCCCGACCCGTTCCGCCAGGTCGTACTTGCGGGCGAAGCTCGCGGCGGTGTAGCTGGAGTACATCGTACCGTTGCGATAGCCTAACTGTGGCCCCTGGCAGGCTGCACACCCCTCCGGGTCGGATTCGCCGATCACGATCGGCTTACCTTTCAGCTCGGGAAACGAGGCGACGATGCGGAACCCCTCGCTTACGGTCCGCAGGTGGTTGGCAATCCCCATCCGGACGTGGCCGTCGACAAACGTCGGTGAGCCCTTGGCATGGAACGAGACGAAGTCGATCGGCGTGCCGGTCTTGCCAGTCGCGTAGTTGGTCCCGCGCAGGCAATGCTCCAGGAAGTCCCGCGTCCACTTGCCTCCGCTGCCGGCCGAGTCGGCACCGCCCACCCGGGCCGACGGCAGGGCGCGCTTGACGGCGTCGATCGCATAGTCGTGCAGCTTGCGAAATTCCTCTGGCGTGCCGCGCCAGTAACCGATGTTGGCCTCGTTCCACGTCTCCCAGTACCACGATTCCACTGCGGCGCGGCCGTACTTTTCGACGCAATGCTTGGCCCACTGGTGGACCAGCTCGCCCCACTTTGCATAGTCTGTCGGCGGGTAGGCCCAACCCGTGTAGATCTCGTCGTATTTGGCGGTGGGCGTCCAGTGATGTTGATAAGGCTCCGGTTTGACGGAAAGTTCCCTCGGCATGAAGCCAATCTCGACGTACGGCCGGACGCCGCGCTGCCGGTACGTGTCGAAGATCCGATCAACGATCGACCAGTTGTAAATCGGCCGGCCCTGGGCGTCTTCGCCGTAGGCGCCCGTGGATCCCCACTTGAGGGCCGGCGTGCCGTCGCCGGAGGTCAGCAGGTTGTGCGTGCGAAAGTAGACCGATCCCGGTCGTAGGCCGCCGAGGTCCGCGAGTAGTTTCCGGCCATCCTTCATGTAAGCGTAATTGGGCTCGTCCGCTCCGAAGAACCGCCAGATCGGAGGTAATTGACCCCGTTCTCGCGAGGCGTCGACCCGGATGGTGACAGCGATCGGTTCAGGCTTGTCCAGAGGCTCGGCGTTGGCTCGGGCTCGGGCGGTCAATATAAGGAAAACGGAGATCGCTGCAAATATCGAGCGCATGAATCGCTCCCGGTAGATTCGCGACCACTCTGCGTCAGTCCAAGCGGCTGCGGGCCTGGCGAAACGCCACGAGGTTTTCGGCCGCATAGCCATGGTAATCAAAGTCGATGTCGGAAGTCACAGTCTGGATCGACGCCCAGAGCGACTCGCGCAACAGCGAGATTGCCTTGAAGATCCGCAATTCGGCCAGGTGGAGGGGCGTGAAATCTCCGTGATACGCGGCGAGCAGGTCACGATCCTGGCCGGTCGCAAACCGCGCGTTGGCCGACAGATTGGCCAGGTCGAAAGCAGGGTGGCCGATGCCGGCGTATTCCCAGTCCACCAGCCAGAGCCATCCGCCCGAATCGATCAGGTTGGCCGCCAGGAGATCGTTGTGACACAATGCGGGCCGAAACGGGGTGATGCGCCGCGAGAGCAGGGCGGCGTCCGCCAGCATCTCGGCAATGTCAGACGGCAACTGAGCCCCAATTCTCGCGGCAGTCGCAGCGTACGTTCGCACGGTCTGAAACGGACAGAAGTAAAGCATCTCGCCCGTCAGTCGATTCCAGGAATCGTGCAGTCGGCGCAGTAATGCCGCGATGCGCACGATATAGTCGGGCCCGCGCACATCGGCAGGCGTCAATGTGCGGCCGGCGACAAAGTGAGTCACGAGCAAACCCCGCTCGCTGTGAATCACTTCGGGCGCCACTCCGAGGCCGCTGGCTGCCCGGTGGCAGACGACTTCGTTGCGGCGATCGATGCCGAGTAAGGGGCGCTCTTCACCCAATCGCGCGACAAAGGCGTTACCTCCCACTCTCACGACGAAATTGTGATTGGAGATTCCCCCTTCGATCCGTTCGACGGCACTCGGACCTGCGCCCAGATTGAGCTTGGTAATGCGGCGCCCCAGCCGACGCTCCGATCCCTGCAAGAATGCACGGAAGCGGAGTCGGCCGGCGCGGAGTGGGTGCGTCCAGTGCCTATTCTTCGGACTTCTTCTCTCTGGCAAGCTCTTCGATCCTCGCCCCGAGCTCGTGGTACTTTTTCATGAGCTTTTTCTTGGCGAGCTTGGCGGTGTTCGAGGTCGCCTCGCCGAGCTTTGCCATTTCCTCCTTGGTCTGCTTGAGATCGGCTTCGAGGTACTCGGAGAGCCGTTCGCGATTCTTGTGGAAGCGAGCGGCGGCCCACCTCTTGCTGACGACCCGCCACGCGAATTGGAGCGTGGCAGACCACGCCGTGGAACGTCCCGGTGCGGAACCTGCGTTGGCATTCTAATTGCGCGACCAGCACGACGCAATCGTTTCGATTACGGGTTCGCCGTTGCTATCGGAACTCCGCAGAGGCGCGGTCTGGGATTCCTGTGGATGGCCGAAAGCGATCGACTGATTGCCATGATCCGAATTCGTTTTACTGATCTGGACGCCAAGAAACGGGCGTTGGGCCGCCTGGCGGGGCGATACCCTTTCCAAAGCTGGGCCACCGGCGAGATGCTTGTTCCGGAGGCGGCGCTGGGCTACCTGGCCACCGAGAACATTTCCTTCCAGGTCGAGGGCCCCGCCACGTAGGAGCAGAGCACTCCGGCTGTCAGCTCAATGTGGTGCTGAATCCGACGGCTCGCGAACCGGCACAGGCCCGATTCTCGACCGTAATTCAAAGCCAGAGGATCTCATCGCTTGCCAAAATGTCAGCTTCGGACTGCGACATCGGCAGACGAGCAAGGCTGCAAGGACCACGGTTATTAATCGCAACACGATACGCGGTAACGTGGTAGAATCCCGAATCAACATTCGGTACGCGGGTTGCTTAATGTGAGCGCAGGCTCAGGTCCTTGCCCACCGCGGACCCGTGGGCCTCGAAGTGAGCGCAAACCGTTCTCTTAACGCACAGAATCGTCGGTCCTGCGCAAATCATGGGAGGCAAACGGCGTTTTACCCGGAGCCAACGGCGACGGCGTTTACTTTTCCAGTCCAAACCGTCGCCGTCGCCGTTGGCTCCGGGTTAAACTTGGGGTGGCTGCGGCTCGGCCGCGCTGTGCAGTCCCTATCCCAAGAGTTTATCGACAGGGCCGTATCGATGACGACGACTGAAACCGAACGCCGCGAATATTCGTTTCAAGCGGAAATCAAGCAGCTCCTCCACCTTCTGTCGCACTCGCTGTATCAGACTCGTGAGATTGCCGTGCGCGAGCTGGTGTCAAATGCGGCTGATGCACTCGACAAGATGCGCTACGTCGCCCTGACCGATGAAAGCCAGCGAGATAGCGGCGCGCTCGAAATCGTGATCGAGGGCAGCGAAGCGGAACATCGGCTGACGATTCGCGACTCGGGCATCGGCATGACCCGCGATGAGCTGGTGTCGAACCTGGGAACCATTGCGCACAGCGGCTCGGGCGATTTTCTCCAGGCGCTCGCCGCCGATTCGCAGGCCAAGGACAAGTCCGACCTGTCCTTGATCGGCCAGTTCGGCGTGGGTTTCTATTCGGCGTTCATGATCGCCGATAGGGTGCAAGTTCGCACGCGCAGCTACACCGAAGTGACAGGCTGGGAATGGGAATCGGAAGGGACCGGAACGTTTGCGGTCAAGCCCATCGAGGGCGAATTGCCGCGTGGCACTGAAGTGATCCTGCACCTCAAGGAGGACGCTCACGATTTCGCCAGGGATTGGCGGATCAAGGATATCGTCAAGCGCTATTCGAGCTTCGTCTCCTATCCGATCCGCCTGGGTGCCAACGGAGAGGTTGTCAACGACCAGAAGCCGATCTGGGTTGAGCCCAAGAACCAGGTGACCGAAGAGCAGTACCTGCGGTTTTACCAGCACTTGACCCACCACATCGAGGAAAAGCCGCTCTGGCATCTTCATCTGGCAGTGGATTCGCCGATGCAGTTCCGTGCCGTGGTCTACTGCCCGCCGAGCAACCTCGAGCGCCTGGGCTTTACGCGGTTCGAGCACGGTTTGAATCTTTGCGCCAAGCGCGTGCTGGTGCAAAGCGAGTGCCGTGAGCTGGTGCCCGAGTACCTGCGCTTCCTCCGAGGGCTGGTCGATTCCGAGGACCTGCCCTTGAATGTTTCGCGCGAAACGCTTCAGGACAACAGCGTCGTTCGCAAGATCCGCGCGTCGCTCGTCAAGGGCGTGCTGGACCGGCTCGACGGTCTTGCCCGCGATCAGTCCGACGTGTTCCGGACCTTCCACGACGAATTTGGCCGTATGCTCAAGGAGGGGCTCGTCGTCGATGTGGCGAACCGCGAGCGGATCGCCAAGCTGCTTCGGTTTCCGTCGTCACAGAGCGGCGACCCCAAGGCGCTCGTTTCCCTCGACGAATACGTCGCCCGCATGCCGGACGGCCAGAAGCGGATCTACTACCTGGCCGGTCCGGACCCGGCTTCGATCGCGAAGAGCCCCAATCTCGAGATCTTCCGGCGACAGGGGCTGGAGGTCCTCTTTCTGACCGATCCGATCGACGAGTTCGCCTTCAATGCGCTGGGCTCGTACCAGGGCAAGACGCTGACGTCGATCGACTCGGCCGACCTGGAGCTGCCCGAGTCGAGCGCGGGGGCCGAGCCGGTCCACGCGGCGGGAGAGGCCGACAAGGAATCCGGCTTCACCGCGCGTCGTGGATCTGTTCAAGACGGCCCTGGGAAGTCGCGTGTCGGAGGTGCGGGAATCGAACCGGCTCACCGACAGCCCGTGCTGCCTGGTCAACGCCGAGGGGGGGCTCAGTACTCAGATGCAGCGGATCCTGAAACTCGCCAACAAGGAGTTTCCCGAGTCGGCGCGGATTCTCGAGCTGAACCCGAAGGCACCGCTGATCCGCCGGCTTTGCCGGCTGAGTGCAAACAACGAGCACGAACCGTTCATCAAGCAATGTGCGCTTCAGCTCTGGACCAATGCGCTCATTCTCGACGGCGTGACCCCCGAGCCCGAGGACCTCGTGGCCCGAGTCCAGTCGTTCATGCTCGAAGCCGCCGAGAAGCGATCGCCGCTCATCCTTTGAGTGAAGTCGAACCATGCCCTGGCACGGCGCTCAGCCTCCATGCAACCAGTTCAAGTAGAACGGGAAAGGATAAGGCCCCGGTCCGGGCACAACTGGGTCGAGGTCGTAGATCGGAACATAGCTGCCCATCTGGTAGTACATCCCGACCGGCCGGAACGGGTGCGCGAGGCCCTGGAAGAACCGCAGGGGGCGCCACCACGGCCGGCTCGAGGAGTCGACGGTGCTCTGACCGGGCATGCCGTAGAAGAAGGGATAGACGCTCTCGGTTGCGGGGGTCTTCAAGCCCAGGCCGTACAAGCCCTGGGTGGAGTACCAGTTCGGGCACTTGACCGGCCCCTTGTCGGCATAGCGCGTGTTGTAGAACTTGTCGCGATGCTTGTCCGGGGGCAGGATTTCCGGCGTGGCGGCGAACCGCATGAGCAGGCCGCTGCGTTCGGTGATGTCGGGAACGAACGGTTGAGGCGCCTGGGCCCTGGCGGCGGCACCGGCGAGGACAAACCACACTGCCGCGATAACCACACCGGCAGCATTTCGGGCGCTCGGGAGCGGGCTCTCAATGCGGCGATGCCGCTGGGCCGGTAACGCGATTCCGGAGCATTCCATGAGCACACCTCCTCGGCTCTGACTTCGACGATCCTGTTCAACTCGAAAACGGCGGGCCCGACGATCCCCGGGCCTGGCTTTGCTCGTCTCGTTCTCCGAAGTTTCACCGGTCAGCCGGCCGCCTCGACCTCCGGGTCGAGGCGGCCGGCGAATTTCGGTTCAGGGACTATTGGGATTCATCGGCGGAAACGAGAAGTAATCTCGGGGAGAACGCGTGCTGACGATGTAAGGCACATAACCGGGCGTCAGCGGGACCGGTCCGCCGGGCCCGACGAAGTACTTCAGCTTGGGGTGAGGATGCAGCATTCCAGCGAGCGTGGACAACGCTCCGTGCACACCGGCGATCGCGCCGTGGGCAGCAGCGAGGCACTGCTGGCAACCCTGTCCACCGCAGAAGCTGCAACCCGTGCCCGCACCGGCACCGGGGTCAATACCAGCTCCCCCGTGCGTGTGGGACACGCCGCAGCCGGGAAGGCCGCAGTTCTCACCGTGGCCCATGCCAAGGCCGGGGTGCGTATGACCAAAGCCAATGGTGCAGCCGGGCATTCCGCAACCGGAGTGTCCGCCACCGTGGGCGATGGCCGGTCCAGCTTGCGGAAGCTGGGCGCTTCCCACAACAGCCGTGCCGATGCCACCACCGCCGATCACGGTCCCGGCACCACCACCGACGATTGAAACTCCGACTGCCTGCTGCCCGTGAAATTGATGTGGGCAGCCCGGTCCGCCGCCGCATCCCGGAACGACGCACGCCGAGCCGGCCCCGTGGTCGAACAGGCCGTGGCCTGGCAAGCCATCAGCGCCCGGGCCGCCCTGGCAGTCACCGCCGGCGCACGCACCGTCCGCGCACATGCCGTTCGCACAGCCCGCAATTCCGTGTAACAGCCCCGCACATTTACCCAGGCATGCATGCACCGGGCCCGTCACGCACCCGATGGCCTTGTGGACATCGCCGACGGGATCCTTGGCATAGCAGCCCCAGGGGACGGGCGGTGCCATGAACGGCCCACCGGTCGTGAAGTCGAAGGCCGGCACCGCGGGGCACGGCCCCAGGACGTGTGGGCCGATTAACCCATCCGCACGGGCTGAACTCACTAATCCCAGACCCAGCCCGAAGGTGGTCGCCATTGCTACTGCAAGCGGCATCCCTCGCCATTTTCCAGATCGCATGATCTATCCCTTAATTCGCTTCCGTGAGACCCTCCTGGGATGTCGGGAATCGAGCGAGCGACAGTTCTGCCCGAGCCTTCCTACGCGCGGACGACTTGATCGGCCCCGGGCCGTCACAGACCACGCCAGGGCGGCAAGAGCCGCACCGAGCTGGCCGCCCGATCCGTTCCGGATCGCGACAGCCTCGACCGTGATGCCCCATCGACCGTTCGTTCCGGTCGAGGCGCGGTACCGGCCTCAGTCCGTGATTTGGCCTTGTCTCTCTCCATCGGTCCGGGCCCGCCTCGTTCTCGAACGAAAGGACGGCGGCACCAACGAAAAAAGGACCAGCCCCACTCTAAAGCCGGTGGGACCGGTCCAATCATTTCATCGCGGAACGCCCTGGCACGCGGAGACGACCCGCAAATACCTCGGGACGCCGCCCTTCGATCAGTGGCCTTTGGTGCCGTAGACCATCGAGGCCGGCAGCTCCGTTACGGTGGTGTTCGGCTGGTCGTAAGCAATCGCGGCATGTTTCGCACGAGCTTTTTCCTCCTGCTCGCGGCGGTGGGCTCCGAAGGTGGGCAACCCGAGGATATGTCTGACGATATGCGGGCGATCATGTCCGGGTGAGGCGAGCGCGTCCTGAGCCGGGGGTATGCTCGAAGGCGTGACCGAGGGGTCATACCCGAGGGCGCCCGGACGTGCTCCGTAAGCCGCCATGCGCGGATTGGCCCATTGAGGTTGCATCGATCGAGCGACCCCGATCGGCGACGGCTCAGCACCGGTGGCGGCGCCCCCGACGACGGCGTAGCCCGGGGCACCTGACATCGCGACGTTACCGCCGGCCACGGCGTAGCCCGGGGCCTCGCCCGCCATGGCGGTCGGGCCGCCCACGACGGTGTATCCCGGGGCATGCGGATCAGCAGCAACGACCGATCCCGAAACGACGCTGGCTTCACAGGCCGCACACCGAGCTCCCGGTGCCGTCACGACCTGCCCTTGCATTGCCACTCCAGGCGCAAAGGACGGAGGAGGCGGAACGTTGACACCATAATGACGCTTGGCATAAGCCCTTTGGCACTCGACGCAGTGCCGCCGACCGAAGAGCCCTTTGTGATTGTGCACCGGCGGCACCTCGTTGTTACTGGCCATCGGTGCCGTTTGGTAGCTATTGGCCATCGGAGCCGGCTGGTAGCCATTGGCCATCGGGGCCAGTTGATAGCCATTGGCCATCGGGGCTGGCTGGTCGCTACCGGCCACCGGAGTCGGTTGGTAGCCATTCGCCACTGGTGCCGGCTGATCGCCATCGACTGGGCCTGCCGCTACCCACGCAGGAAAGGCCAGCACCAGGCCGCACAGACCCAGGGCCCAACGAGCTTGAACACGCATTGAGGGAACTCCTTTCCCAGGTTCAGACCTACCGCTGCACGAGTCAGCATGCATGCGCGTGGGTCTAGACACACCTAAACGGCCAGCGGACTCTCGGCCTAGACGACGTGCCCGCCGGGCTGTGAGCGACGTGGGCCGCTGCATTGCTTTGGAGCGGGGATCCGGGACTGACGGCCGCGTCCAGGCATTGCACCGAAAGCGCTTGCCTCAATCCGGCCGTTTCATATATCCCCTAAGATCGGCATAACGGCGCCGCGGCTTGCGACTTATCGTCGAAACCGACAAAACTGGCGGAAGCCTGGAGGGGATGCGTTCCTGAACGCTGGAGTCCCCCGCGGGACAAGGACTCGTCCACGGGGGCTTGCGGCAGGCCTTCCGATTGTAGGACGACGCGGATTCCGCTACAACAGGATCGGAATACGACACGATTTCTCTGGCCGCTCAATGGGCTTGCGTGATCCTGGGAGGGCGAGGCTCCGTCCGAGCCGCCTTGGAGACGGGCACCCGAAGGGTCGCGCCGGGAGGCTCGCCCTCCCGGAATTGTGCAAGGCGATTTAGCGGCAACGAGGCGAAGGATCGATGCAAGCTCCGTTGATTTCCCACAAGGCTGCGCGGTTCACCGAGAGCGTCATCCGCGGCATGTCGGTCGAGGCCCGGAAGCACGGCGCCATCAATCTGGCGCAGGGCATGCCCGACTTTCCAGCGCCTTGGGAGGTCAAGGCCGCGGCCTGCAAGGCGATCCAGGATGACATCAACCAGTACGCGATCACCTGGGGCGCGCGGGAATTGCGCGAGGCCATATCGGAGCATGCCGCCTGGCATCTTGGTCTGGCCGTCGATCCCGAGACCCAGATCACGATCACGTGCGGCAGCACCGAGGCGATGCTGGTGTCGCTGTTGTCGCTCATCAATCCCGGCGACGAGGTCATCCTCACACAGCCTTTTTACGAGAACTACTGGCCCGATTGCGTGCTGGCCGGTGCGACCCCGCGATTTGTACCGCTACGGCCGCACGACTGGCGATTCGATCGCGATGAGCTGGCAGCCGCGTTCAACGACAAGACCAAGGCGATCGTCCTCTGCAATCCGAACAACCCGACCGGCACGGTGTTCAGCGGCTCCGACCTGGAAGCGGTTGCAGCGCTTTGCCGGAAATGGGACGTGATTGCGATTACCGACGAGATTTATGAGCATATTGTTTACGACGGCCGGCGGCACGTCGCGCTGGCGGGCATCGACGGAATGAGCGAGCGCTCGGTGACGATCAGCGGGATGTCGAAGACCTACGCCGTCACGGGCTGGCGGGTCGGTTCGATCATCGCGCCGCCGCGATTGACGCACACGTTCCGCCAGGTTCACGACTTTGTCTCGATCGGCGCCGCCGCCCCGTTGCAGGAGGCCGGCGCCCTTGCCTATCGTCTTCCCAGGGAGTATTACGCCCGGCTCGCCGCCGACTACCAGGCGCGGCGCGACCGGATTTGCAAGGCTCTCTGGGATATCGGCTTTGCCTTTGAGCCGCCCGAGGGGGCCTATTACATCATGGCCGGCATCGAGGCCTTCGGCGCCACCGACGACGTGGCTTTCGCGGGGTTCCTGGTTCGGGACGTCGGCGTGGCGACGGTTCCTGGGTCGAGCTTCTTCCGGGACAAGGCCCTGGGTCGTTCCTACATTCGCTTCTGTTTCTGCAAGCGCGACGAAACCCTCGATGCCGCCGCCCTTTTGCTGCGGCGGCTCCGGGTGATTGTCTGAATCGAGGCATCACTTCGCCGATCCGGGCTTGTCCGCGGGGTTTCCCGGTTTTTCTTGCTTGGGCTTGGGCGCATACCGCTTGGCGATCCCGTCGGCCAGCCCGCGACAGGACTTGCAGCCGTGTATTCGGGACCGTTTGTTTTCTGGCCCACTCGACTCGCGATGGCGGGGTCGCTCTTCTCCGACTGTTGCCTGGCGATCCGCTCGAGCAGGCCGGCTTTTTCATCCAGGTACATGGTGTCCGAGTCAGGGATGACCAGAGCGGCTCTCAGGGCGCTGGAACGTCGCCGGCATCGAGACGCGTCGAGACAATCTGTTCGATCGTCTGCTTCCGAGTGAACTTGCCGAAGCCCGATGAGCTGATCCCAAGAGATCGTCTGCAAAGCGCCATCCAGATCTCCGATCCGCGCCTCGGCCTGGGCGATGGTTTGCAGAACGGGAGCCATCGGGTCGAACGCCTGATCGCGGAACGCATCTGGCTGAGAGGAAGAGCGCCAGATCAGGTCGTTGGGTGCGTGACGGGCCTCTACGGCGGCACGCTGGATCTGTTTGAGGGCGTCGTCGCGGCGGCCGCTCTGTGCGTGGGCCACCGCAATCTCGGTCAAGACGTTGACCCTGGACGGGCTGAAACTGAGGGCGTTTACGGTACGCTCGGCCCCGGCCAGGTCGCCGGCTTTGGCCTGGAGCTCACCGAGGGCTGATAGCGGGAAGTAGGCCTCGGCGTCCTCGTCGGGCAAGAGCCCGAACATCTCCAGCGCCGCCGCAATGGTGTCCCTGCCACGGGCCAACTGCCCGGCCTTGATCTGCGCCTTCGCGATGGCCTTCATGACCTTGACCCTGGCCTGGGTCGCTCGAAAGTCCTGGACATTGTTGAGCGGATGAGGCTCGCCGGCGGTGCGGTAGGCACCCTCGTGATCGCCCAGCCGCGCCTGCGCCTCGGCGAGTCGCTCGAAGACCCGGAATTTCTTGGATGGACGATCGAACTGGGCTTTCATGGCAAGCTGACTGAGCCGCTCCATTGTGTGAGGAGGAACAGCATGGTCACTGGCCGCGACCGCGTCGGCCATGATCCAGAGTCCGTAGTTCTGGAAGTCTCCCTGGAGGCGATCCGCAACCGTCGCGAGCGCGTCGTCGGGCAATGAGGCTTTGATCTGGCCTCGAAGCACCACTTCGACAGCCTTGAACCGCGAGTACTCGTCGTTGATCGCCAGGGCAGATTCGAGCGCGGCATTCCAGACCGGACCAGCCGCCGCGATCGGTCCGTCCTCGGCGATCTCCACCAGAGGCGCGGACCTTCATCATCGGTTGCTCGAGCGACCTGGCGGTCTCGACCGCCTGACGGTAGAAATCTTGAAAGGCGGCGGTGTCGCCGGTTGAGGCCTGAATCTGAGCGATCTTCTTCAGCAACGCCGACTTCTGGACCATCGGGTTATAGTCGAATTCAAGTCCAGGCGGCGTCGGAAAGGAGAACGGAAGTCCGGCTTTGATCGACCTGGCCGCCTGCAACGCCTGGCGCAGGGTCAACTGGGCCTCGGCCTTGTCGCCAAGCTCACTCTGAACCCGGGCAATCTCGGCACAGAGCTCCGCACGCTTGCTGGGCTGGCCGAAGGTCATGATTTCGCTCGCGGTGTCGGTGGCCGCCTGCAACGCAGTCCTCGCTCCCGCGCTGTCCCCGATCGCGCCCAGTGCTCGTCCGATTGCCCTGACGGAGTCGGCCTGGAGCTCCTTGGACAGTTCCATCTTGAACATTCCGGGCGTCGGCATTTCGAAGCTCTCCCTCCGATTTAGACGCGTCCTCCGCCAACGACCGAATCAATTTGAGCGCCTCTCCCAGAACTGCCTTGAGCTGGTCGGGCGACGCGGGCGCTTGCGCTCGCCGGCACCTTGGCTGGCGACGCTCCCGACGATTTTGGCGTCTTGCCGCCGTCCGGCTTCTGGTCATCGTCACCTAAGGCAGCCGGAGTAATTGCCGCAACGAGAACAGCAGAGAGCAATGAGATGCGCGTCATGGTTCGAGTTCCCGAAGGGAGGGATTGGAGAGGACTGACGGAGTCCTCATTATCGCTTGAGCGGCGCCCGATTCAACCAGGGAGATGCGATTCAACGAGGGCTCTTTTCGTCTAACGAGTGTTTCCTGATCGTCACGACTTTGGGGATTCTTGCTTGACTTGTTATCCCAGAAAAGGGATATTGTCTTATGGAAGATCAACCGGCCAAGCCCGCACCGAAACCGCTGAAGTGGATCGGGTCGTCCAAAGAGGATTTACTTGGGTTCCCCGACCAAGTCCGGAAGGCGATGGGACATGCCCTGCATTTGGTGCAGATTAACCTGAAGCCACCGAACGCCAAGCCGCTACGGGGCTTTGGCGGCGCGAGCGTCCTTGAGGTCGTAGAAGATCACGACGGCAGCACCTACCGGGCGGTTTACACGGTAAAGTTTCACGCCACGGTTTACGTGCTGCACGTTTTTCAGAAGAAATCCAAGAAAGGCATCGAAACGCCCAAGCACGACATCGACCTAATCAAGGCACGCCTGAAAACGGCCGATCCGACGATTACGAGAAACAGCAGAGGAGTAGGAAACAATGAGCGACGACATCACCGTCCACGACAGCAGCGGCAACGTGTTTGCCGACCTCGGGATTGAAAACCCCGAGGAATACCTGGCGAAATCCGAGCTTGCCGCTGAGATTCTCAGGATCATCCAGCGCCGCCGTCTTACCCAGGCCGAAGCTGGCAAGCTGCTTGGTCTCCGGCAGCCCAAGGTGTCTGATCTGCTCAGAGGCCGCCTCGATGGATTTTCCACCGACAGGCTGCTTCGCTTTATTACCCTCCTGGGGTATGACGTTCAGATCAGGCTGTCCAAGGCGCCCGCCCATACCCAGGGTCATATGGAAGTAATATGACCGGAGACTATCCAGCCCAGTTCAGTTCCCCCCCGATTCCGACCGGCCCCGTCCCGCAGCCGCAGGTCTCCCAGCGGCCGAATCGGCCACCGGGTTTCCCTGCGTGTTGACGTGCTTGATGCTCTGGACAAACGCCAGGCTCGAGAGCGGCGCCTCGATCTGGGAGCGGTCGCCCACAATCAAAAGGGTCATGTTCGGGGGAGTGATGTACTGCCGGGCGACCCGGTTGACGTCTGCCTTGGTGACCGCTTCGATCCGCGCCTGGTAATGCTCGAATTCGTCATCGGGCAAATCGCCCGCGGCGAGCGACGCGAGCTGGGCGGCAACGCCGAAGGTCGTCTCGAAGCGGCGGGGGAAACCCTCGCTGATCTGCTGCTTGGCGGAGGCCAGCTCCGCTCGTGTGACGGGCCGGGGCCCGGCGATATCGGTCAGCTCTTTCATAAGCTCAACCAGCGCGGGCCTGGTGACCGCGGTCTGGACCGTTCCCGAAGCCTCGAACGGGCCGGGACCGCGCCGGAATGAGAAACTCGACTGCGCTCCGTAACTGTAGCCTCTTTGTTCCCGCAAGTTCATATTGATCCGGCTGCCAAACTGGCCGCCCAGGATGGCGTTCATCACCGAGAGCGCGAAGTAATCGGGCGATTTGCGGGCGGCGCCGATCTTACCGACGGTCAACACCGATTGCGCGGCGGCCGGCTTGTCGATCAGGTAGACCGGCCGGCCAGGGGAGGGGGCATGCGGCGGCAGGACCGGTGGGTTCCCGGGAACCGGGCCCGGCTGCCAGCTCCGCAGCCGAGCCTCGAGCCCTTGGACGATCGCATCGGTCCGCACGTCGCCAACCACGATCAGGGTGGCATTGCCGGGCACCATGATTTTCTTGTAGAACGCGACGGCGTCTTCGCGGGTCAACGACTGGACCGAGGCGGCCGTGCCCAGGTCCGGGCGGCCATAAGGATGGTCAAGACCATAGATCAATCGGGGAAATACGGCCGCGGCCGTTTGCTCCGGGTCGTCCTCGCGCGCCTTGAGCTGAGCCAGCCGCTGGAGCTTGAGCCGGCTCAGCTCCTTGTCGGGAAAGGACGGATTCAGGATCACATCCGCATAGAGATCCATGCCCCGCTCCAGGTGCCGCGCGAGCGTGGTCAGGCTGACCGAGCTCGTTTCGAGCCCGCCGCTGGCCCCGAGCGATGAGCCGATCTCAGCCAGCTCGCCGGCGAGCTGGAGGGCAGTCCGCGACTTGGTCCCTTCGTCAAGCAAGCTGGCGGCGATCGAAGCCAGGCCCTCCTTGCCCCTGGGAGTGAGCGTCTCGCCCGACTTGACGACCAGATTCAGGGTGACGATCGGCAGGTCATGCCGTTCGACGATCCGCAGCTCCAGACCGTTGGTCAGTTTGCGCCTCTCGAACCGAGGAGGAGCGTAGTGAGGAATCGGCCCGAGCGGAGGCATGACCGAGCGGTCGAAACCATCCTTGACCAGGGCGACGGGCGGACTGGCCAGGGGTGCCTGGGTTTTCGGGTCCACGGCCGCTTCAGGCGGTCGCGACGCGGGCGGTCCGGGGACAATGTCGATCTCGATCCGCCGCGATCCGAGGTACTTGCCGGCCACCCGCTTGACGTCTGCCGCAGTCACGGCGAAGACCTTGGCGAGCGCGGTCCGATAGGCCAGCGGATCGCCCAGAGTGGCCGCGTACTGATTGAGCGTGCTGGCCTTGTGCGTGACTGACTGGAACCCCATGATCAACTCGCTCTCCCGCGCGCTTTGAGACTTCTTGACCTCCAGGTCGCTCGGTCCGTCCTGTTTGAGGCGATCGATCTCGGCGTCGGCCAGCTTGACAAGCTTGGCGAGCCGGTCGCCGTCGGACAGCTTGACGGCCTTGGCGAGCTGATCGCCGTGCGCGAGGCCAGGGAGACCGATCCACTCGCCATCCCGGCCGGGCGGGGCATAAAGATCGACCTCGAACGTCCCCGCGAGCAAGTGAGTGGGGTGTGACGCATCGACCTGGGCCGCAAGCTGCCGGTCGTACAAGAGCGAGCGGAACAGGCGGTTTTCCTTGGGAAGGCCGCCCAGAATGGCCGCCAGAACATCGAGGGCCGCCTCGTCGGGATGATTCAGCGGAACGGTCGGCCAGATCAACTGCGCGCGAGGCAGGCTCACCGCGTCGGTCATCGTGATGTGCCTGGCCGCGGACAAGGCCGGCACATTCGGCCTGGGCGGTGAAAGCTCTCCACCGCGGGGCAGGGGACCGAAATACTTCTCGATCCAGCGCCTGGCCGCCTCGGGCTGAAAGTCGCCGGCAACGCACAAGAGGGCATTATTGGGCACGTAGTAATGCCGGAAAAACGCCGCCACATCATGGAGCCGGGCCGCCGAGAGATCGGCCATCGAGCCGATGACGCTGTGATGGTAAGGATGGTCAGGCGGATAGAGCGCCTCAAGCAGCGTCTCCTCGGCCTGGCCATACGGGACGTTGTCAACCGTCTGCCGCCGCTCGTTCTTGACCACGTCGCGCTGATTGTCGAGCTTTTCTTGAGTCATCGCCTCCAGCAGGAAGCCCATCCGGTCCGACTCGAGCCACAGTGCGAGTTCCAGCGCGTTGCTGGGCAGTGTCTCGTAGTACATTGTTTCATCCTCGGAAGTCTGACCGTTGAGGTCGGCTCCGATTTTTTCCAGCGGCAGGAAATAGTCCTGGTCGTAGTGCCTCGAGCCCTGGAACATCAAGTGCTCGAAAAGGTGGGCAAATCCGGTTCGGCCGCGGTTCTCGTCCTTCGAGCCAACCTTGTACCACACGTTGACGGAGACGACCGGCGTCTTGTGGTCCTCGTGCAGAATGACCTTCAAGCCGTTAGGAAGGGTGTACTCTTCGACCTTGAGCACGGGAACCTCGGGCTGCCTCGGGCCTTCACGCGGCTGCTCGGGATCACCCCCAGCCTTGACTGAGGCGCACAATACCACCGCAGCGAAGCACATTTCGACCAACCTGCGCATCGTCCGATTCATCAGAACCATCCCTCCTTGAACAAGCCGGCAGTCAGGCCGGGCGAAGCGCCGATAGTCGTCGTGAGCCGTGGGCTCGCCCGGTGCGTCCATCTGTTCTAGCCCAGAAGTATGCCAACGGTCCAGAGAAAGAGCTGGACACGGCTGCAAAGATCAGCTCGTTCGTCGCCAAGGCGGTCAACTTTATCAACAACGGGATTCACTTCCTGGTCGTCGACCCGTTCCCGCCCACGCCGCGCGACCCGAACGGCATCGCCCAGGCCATCTGGGACGAGCTGGTTGGCGAGCCGTTGGCGACGCGTCCGGCTGGCAAACCCGTGACGGTCGCCGCTTTCGACGCCGGTGAGCCGTTGACCGCCTACGTCGACAGTGTGACCGTCGGCGACCCGTTGCCGGACGCGCCCCTCTTCCTCGCCCCGGGTTGGTACGTTAACGTCCCACTCGAGCAAACCTATCGCGCCTCATGGGACGTGACCCCCCGACCGATTCACGACCTCCTCGAACTCGCGCAAGCCGGGGAACAACCAAGAACGTGACCTTGTGCCGGAGCCGGTTATCACCCCCAAGACCGCCTCCGCGCCAACGGCTGCGCAAGGACCCAGGCTAGATGAGCATGACACGAACCATTCGACGGTGGTTCTGTTTCGAAGAAGGGCCAACCCCCGATTCGCTTGAAGGAGAAGTCCGGAACCAAGCCGTCATCGCGCCATGAAGCTCGGGAAAGGAGAATCAAGGAGTCGCAGTGCCCCATACTAGCGATGAAGCGGGGGAACGGCCCTCCCGGACCCCGTGGAGCGAAGGGGGGTGCCGCGTTGTGGACGGGGAGTTGGAACCACGCCGAGGACACCGTGCCTCACCAGCGTGTCACCGCGAAACCACCCAGTCGTGCGAGGGACAGCGATTCCACAGCGTGACGAACCGGATGCCTCTTCGACGGGCACGTCCGGATCTGTGGGAGCCCCAGGGAGTAATCCCCGGGGCGACCCGGCCCGCGAAGCCCCACTTCCTTCTCTTCGTGTCTATGTCTGCAAAATCGGCAGAGGTTCTGCGACGTGGCAACCGAGATTGGCAGCCCCGGACCACGGGTTGATGAGGCCCGGACGATAAATTGCCGCTCCGGCTCGACTCCGGGGCCAGCCTTCGGGGTTCAAGCGCGCGCTTTCCACGCTGCGGTTGCTGCCGCTTCGGTCCCGATGGTGCCTACCCTCGCGCGCGTCAGTCACATCGACCGACGCGCCCGGGAAGTAGCTTCGCAGCTCGATGCCTTCTGTACGCTTGTCCTTACCCCCCTTCGCAAGGGGGGGGAAATTCTTCGGGGCCGGCCCAACAAAATCACCAGTTCGCGAGCGCCGAATCCGCTCGACCCGGACCGACTTTTCGACAACCCAGAGCCAGCCTACTGATCCACGCCTTATCAATTAGCTTGACCACTCTCACAGTGGCATCAGCTTTGCAAGATAAATATGGTGGCACCGATTGGCATGTCCAGCGCCAACCAGTCCCGCTCCGCGAGAGCTGGATAGGGTGCGAAATTGCACGTTCCCGGTGAGGGAGGGGGTAAGCGATGCGTCGTCAGAGTTTGATTTGCGTTGGCGTCTTGGTGGTGGGCTCGGCTTTGGGGTGCGGGGCCTGGGCCCTCGGGCAAGAGCGAGTGAAGGTTGAGGTGACGGTGCCGGCGGTGCCCAATATCGGCACGGTCGCTCCCAGCCCGGCGCCTTCGGATCTCGCGGGTTCGCCTCGAGGAATCGTTTATATAGGCTACCGCGGTGCCTATCATGTTGTGGGAGGCGGGCAGGAGGGCCACGCCCTGTACCGCGACGCCAACAACCAGTTCTGGGCCAACAAACTGACCTATTACGGCACGAGCAACGGCTACTGGATCGCCACGGTCAATGGCATTCCCGACACCTATCTGGCCTTCCAGACCACGCCGCTCAGCTCGGACGCTCCGTTTTTCAAGGTGCTGATCCACACGCCGAACACGACCGGCTACGTGGCGTGGGATGAAGCCACGAGGGGGAATAATACGCACTAAGAAATCGCGCGGACCGTCCTCTGCTCGAACCGCTGCAACATTGGTTGGCCCGGACACCACGGCGTCCGCGCCAGCCATTTCCGAACCGGGAATGGTGTGCGATGCCAACTGGCGGCCGGGAATTACATTCAATGTGCCGTTAATAAGTTCACGGTCGCCGCTGTCGAACGCCGGTGAGCCGTTGACCGCCTACGTCAACTCGGTGGCCGTCGGCGAACCGTTGCCGGACGCGCCCCTCTTCCTCGCCCCAGGCTGGTACGTTAACGTCCCGCTCGAGCGTAGCTATCACGCCTCATGGGACGTGACCCCCCAACCGATTCGTTCAGCTTGACCACCGAGCGAACGCATGCCTACAATCAGGTTCCAGTCAGCGTTCGGTGGTCCGGTGGTCGCGACGGGAAGGCGGCCTAGCGCGTCGGATGCATTTTCTTCGACCGGGCGGTTGGACGACCATGTCGGCTGAGGAACCCGGCTCGATCACGCGATGGCTTCAGGGTCTCAAGGCGGGCCGGCCCGATGCCGTCGAGGCGATCTGGAGGCGCTACTATGACCGGGTGCTCGCGGTCGCGCGGCTGCGGCTGCGGCCAGGCCCGCACCAGGCGGTCGAGGACGGCGAGGACGTCGCCTTGAGCGCCTTGAACGGCCTGGCCGACGCGGCGGCGCGGGCCGGTTCGAGCGCCTCGACGACCGCTTTGACCTCTGGCAGATCCTCGCCGCCATCACCGCGAAGAAGGCCCTCGAGCGCCGCCGCTGGTATAACCGCTGGAAGCGCTCTGGCCGGCCGACCTCCGCCGGCAGGGCGATGCCGCGGGAACAACCGCGCCACGAGCCCCCCCGCGATGAGCGCGACCTCCTCGCCCGGGCCGTCAGCAAGGAACCGGCCCCCGAGTTCGCCGCGATCCTGCGCGAGCAGATCGAGCGCCTCCTCGCCTCTCTCCCTGACCCAACCCTGCGCCAGATTGCCGAGTGGCGCATGAAAGGGGCGACCAATACCGAAATCGCCGACAGGCTCGGCCGGGCTGTCCGTACCATCGAACGCAAGGTCGAGATCATCCGGTTGGTCTGGGAGAAGACCTGCTACGACGACCGTTGAGCCAGCGTCTCGAAAGCGATGGAATCGAAGATTTTTTTTGGCCGTCCATGTCGCGGCGGAGAACAAACGGCAAGGAATGGTTTAGAGGCAGTAGCTGAAAGCCCGTCCCATTTCGTGCCCCGGGGTCGGATCTTGGCGCGATGCGCGTGCGCCACGCTTGCGATTGGGAGTCCTCACCCATGGTAGCATTCAACGGCCGAGACCGGTTTTTGCCATTTGACGAGCGCACCCTATTCATCGACGAGCAATGCGATCGGTACGAGGCTGCGTGGCGCACTGCGCACGGGCCGCGGATCGACGACTACCTCCGCGACTTGGACGGAGAAACGCGGCTCGCGCTCTGGCTCGAGCTGGTGATGCTCGATCAGGAGCTGCGCCGGGGAGGGGGAGAGTCGCCGACCCTGGCCGACTACAAAGAGAGTTGCCCCGACCGAATGGTTTGGCTAGAACTCTCGACCGACGGGCTGGGCCCGATCAAGAAGCCGGGTAGAGCGGCGGGTGAGGCGACCGATACGGGTTGCCACCCCGGGCCGATCGACGCCGCCGTGACCGCGGATCGGGTCGAGCCGATTGCCGATCCGGAGGCGAGCACGGCCGCCTCGCTGGATAATGCGACGGATCCGGTCGGGCCGCCCAGCACGGCCGGGCCGCCTGCCGGGGGCGATGCCCAGTGTATCGACGGTCTGGCGCGCGCTCGCCCCGGCGCCGCCTTCGGCGAATATGAGCTGCTCCGGCGGCTTGGCTCCGGCGGCATGGGAGTCGTCTTCGAGGCCCGGCAGAAGCGGCTCAATCGCATCGTCGCGCTCAAGATGATCAAGGCCGGCAGCCTCGCCGATGAGCGGCACATCCGGCTCTTCCGCAGCGAGGCCGAGGCCGTCGCGGCCCTGGACCACCCGCACATCGTCCCCATCCTGGACAGCGGCGAGCACGAGGGGATGCTCTACTACAGCATGAAGCGGGTCGACGGCCAGGATCTGGGCTGTCTTCTCGCGTCGTTCCGCGATCGGCCGGCGGCGATCGCCCGGCTGGTGGCGCGGGTCGCCGAGGCGATCGCGCATGCGCACCAGCGCGGTGTCCTGCACCGCGATATCAAGCCCTCCAACATCCTGGTCGACGAGCAGGGCGAGCCGCACGTCATCGACTTCGGCCTGGCCATGCGGATGGACGCGGCGGCGAGCGAGAGTTCGTCTGGAAACCCGGTGGGGACCCCCGGCTACATGTCGCCCGAGCAGGCGCGAGGCCGGCGGGAGGCGATCACCACGGCGACCGATGTCTACGGGCTGGGGACGTTGCTGTATGCGCTGTTGACCGGCCGGCCGCCGTTCTCAGGCAGTTCGGCGGTGGAGATCCTGCACCACGTCATCGACGATGAGCCGCCTCGCCCTCGCGATCGGAATCCCCATGTCGACCGCGACCTGGAGATCATCTGCCTGAAGTGTCTGAGCAAGGAGCCCAAGGACCGATACGCATCGGCCAGCGAGCTGGCCGATGACTTGAACCGGTGGCTCGACGGGCGGCCGATTCTGGCCCGGCCCTCCTCGCGAGTGGAGCGGGTGGTCAAGTGGGTGCGGCGGCACAGGCTGGTCGCCGCGCTCTCCGGCGCGGCGGTGATCGGTGCAATCCTCGGGGTCTCCGGGCTGGCCTGGGGCTTGTCGGCGGCCGTCGCGGCGCGGGATGACGCTCTCAAAGGTGAGGATAGCGCCCGGCATCTCGCCTACGCCGCGAGCCTCAACCTGGCCGAGCGCGACTGGCGCGACGCCAACATCGCCCAGGTGCTGCGTCACCTGGACGAGACCCGGCCGCCCCAGGGGAAGAGCCGACCTCCGCGGCTTCGAGTGGTATTACCTCGACCACCTCACCCGCTCGCAGGGGCTGATCCTCGAGGGCCACAAAGAAATCGTCTCGGACGTGGCCTACAGCCGCGACGGCCGCCGCGTGGCCTCGGCGAGCGGCGACCACACTGTCAAGCTGTGGGATGCAGTCACGGGCCGGATCATCCGTACGACAGCCGGCGACGCCGCCTGTCAAGGCGGTCGCCTTCTCGCCCGACGGCAAGGCCGCTGGCCTCGGCCGGCAGCGATCGTGCGGTGACGCTCTGGGACGCGGCGACCGGCCAGGTCATCCGGTCGTCTCGCCGGGCACACCGGGACGATCTACAAGCTGGAGTTCTCACCCGACGGCAAGGCCGTCGCCTCATCCAGCGCGGACGGGACGATCCGGCTGTGGAACGCCGGGGACGGATCGCTCATCCGGGCCCTGCGGGACCACCGCGGCCGATTCGAGTCCGTGGGAGGCCTGGCCTTCTCGCCCGACGGCAAGATCCTGGCCTCGGCAGGCGGGAGCGAGCCCACCATCCGGTTGTGGGAATTCGCCACCGGTCGACTCCTCCGCACCGTCGACGACGACGTGTTCCGCGTCGGCGACTTCCCCGGCCCGCGGCGGGGGATTGACGTCCGCCACAAGCCCGTCGCGTTCTCGCCCGACGGCAAGACCCTGGCCTCCGGCGCGGAGGACGGGACGATCCGGCTTCGCGACGCCGGCACCGACCGGCTGGTCCTCACCGTGCGAGACCCCCACAACCTGGAAGCGGTCACTGGGCTGGCCTACTCGCCCGACGGCAAGCGGCTGGCCTCCGCGAGCTTCAACGGCCAGGCGGTCAGCCTCTGGGATGTCGCCTCCGGCTGCCTGTTGCGCACCATCAAAGTGAAGACCCGCGCGATCTGGGACCTCGCGTTCGGCCCGGATGGCGTGCACCTGGCTTCGGCCTGCACCGACGGGGGCCTCCAGATCCTCGACGTGACCCGGGACCAGGAATTCCGCCGGTTCCCGGAGGCCCGCGCTGCGGTCGGCGTCGCCTTCGGCCCCGATGGCTCATTCATCGCCACCGCGGGCACGGACCAGACCGTGACGATCCGCGAACTGCCCACCGGCCAGGTCGTCCGCAAGCTCGCGGGACACGCCAGCATCGTCGAGTCCGTCGCGATCCGTCCCGACGGCCGCCGCGTGGCCTCGGCGGGAAACGATCGCACGGTCCGCGTTTGGGACGTCGCCTCCGGGAAGGAGATTTACGTCCTGGCGGGCCATACCGACGACATTTACCACGTCGTCTTCAGCCCTGACGGCAAGACGCTTGCCTCGGCGAGCAAGGACCGCACCATCAAGCTCTGGGACGCGGACGCTGGCCGCGAGATCCGGAGCCTGGGCGGTCACATCAACGCCGTCAATGCCGTCGCCTTCTCCCCGGATGGCAAGACTCTGGCCTCCGCCGGCTTCGATGGCTTCGTGATGCTCTGGGACGTCGGCTCCGGTCGCCGGCTCCGGTCCGTGATGTCCCATCCCACCGGGGTCCGCTCGGTCGCGATCAGCCGGGATGGACGCTGGCTGGCCGCGGGGGGATATGTGGATCCAACCATCCGCGTCTGGGATCTTGCGACGGGCCGGGAGGGCGCGAGGCTCAGCGGCCACGCTGCGCAAGTGACCGGGCTGGCGTTCTCACCCGATGGCCCGCGACTGGCGTCGTCCGGCGCCGATCAGACCGTCCGGCTCTGGGAGCCGGTGTTCGGCCGGGGCGTCGCGGTCCTCCGCGGGCATGTCGGACCGGTCTGGGGGTTGGAGTTCTCTCCCGACGGCGCCGGATCGCTTCCGTCGGCGACGATCAGACGGTGCGGCTCTGGGAGGCCGGCACGGCGCGCGAACGGGCTGGCGACGATCGAGGAATCCTGCTCCAAGTGCCGCCGGCGAAATGATGCGCGGACGTCATCGGCTCGGATGACCCGCGTCCCGATCCCGCGTCGCGGTCCCCGCGGTCAGCGACCGGGCGCGGCGGGCAACTACTCCGGCTGGCAGACCCCGCTCGAGCAGGTGCACCCTGCCGGGCACCGGCCTCCCGGCTCGCAATTCATGCCGCACTGAGAAGGCCCGATGGAACGGACCTGCTCGGGCGGGATCTCGGCGCTCGGCACCGCGGTCGCGCCCGGCTTCGTACGCTCAACGGAGGGGGACAATCTGGGCAGTCGCATGATGAGGGCTCCTTACTAGGACCTACCGGACGAACCACGATCGCATCGGGCCGACGGTCACGGGAACCACGTCGCTGACATCAACGGTGAAGCGGAACACCTTGCGCACGGTCTGCACCTGGCGCTCGGGGTAGAAGAAATGGATCTTCACGTCCCAGCAGTCGGAATCGGGGCGGCAAATCGGGCTGCGCTCGATCTCGACCGCGTCGAGCTCCATCGCATCCTTGTGGGCCGCCGCGAAAACCTTCTCGACCTCGAAGGCGTTGGTGGCAGCGTAGTTCATGGCCCGCTCCTGGGCCGTGACGCCGAGGTTGCGGTGCTCGTGATAGATCTTCTGGAGGAAGCCATGCACGGCGGCCACCTTGCGGGCGAAGGCCTCGCGGTGCTCGGCCGAGGCCGAGTCCGGCGGCGGCTTGCCGGTGGCTGCCTTGACGAGCGCGCCGGTCAACCAGCTATAGAGCCCGCGCAGCTCGGGGATCACCACCGGCACAACCTGGCCGTTGAACAACCGCGCCCGGCCGCCCAGACGCCCGGCGATCGAGACCATCTCGATCTCGCTCCGAACCTGCTCTTCCAGGAACTGCCGCAGCAATTCGTACGCTCGGGCGGCGAACGGGCCGGCCGGCGCAATCGCGTACAGCGGTGTCTGGCCGACGGTCAAGGTCCACGCGATTGACGCGGCCTCCCAGGGGCTGTCCTTCAGGTACGCGTGCATCTGGGAGGGGTCCCAGGGATTCGCGCTGGACCTCGCATGTGCTGGAGGATCGAGTCGCGTCGCGCCTCGGAGATCAGGTCGAAGGCGATCTGCCCCAGCGCGAAGACCAGGCCACCGGCACTCGCCGCGGCGGCCTTCTCCTGGCACGCGGCGCAGCCGCAGCCTTCCGCCGGGACGATCGAGCTCGCATCGACCGAACCGGAAATCGGCGGCGAGGCCGCCAGAGAGCCGAGCGCAAGGGACGGCTCCACGCCTGGCGGGCCGAGCCGCTCGGGACCTCCCAACCGCGCCGTCGCGGCATGCGGGACTGATCCGCCGCCATCCGGATCTGCCGGCGGATTGATGGGAAACTCGTCGCTCATGCCGACTTCCTCGGATTGCAGCAGTTGGACGGCCCTGACCAGGTCCAGCCGCCCTGCGAGGTGTCGGCGGCACAGGATCGAATCATCGACGCACTTCCGGGCCGAGTCAAGCAAAATCTTGCGGAGTTGGGCCGCGGGCAGGTTGCGACCGCGACAGAGCGCCAGACTCCACAAGAGCGCCGCGGCGCCCGAGACGATGGCCGTGGCGAAGCTCGTCCCGGCCACAACGACATGGTTGCCACCGGCGCGGGCGGCGAGCAGGCCTGCGCCGGGGGCGAGCAGTCCTTCCGACCGGTAAGCCCTGCCCCAGTTGCTCCGCTCCAGCGGGCGGCCGAGTTCATCCATCGCGCCCACGGCGAGCACGCTCGGCAGCGCGGCCGGGACGTGCGCGCACTCGCACCCATCGTTGCCCGCCGCCGCCACGACCAGCACTCCGCGCCGGATCGCCAGCGCCAACGCTTTGGCCAGGACAGGCTCCGCCCCGGCCGCCGGCCCGTACTGCCCGGCGCTGACGTTGATGATGAACGCCCCGCGCTCCACCGCCAAATGAATCGCCCGCGCCAGTTCGAGCTGCGAGCAGGCGGGCCGGAACGGCTGGCCGGCCGAGGACTTGGCGTCGCCGAAGATCGGCACGATCAGTCCCCGGCAGCCCGGCGCCATCCCGAGGCCGGGGCCGTCCGGCCCCTGCCGGCCGAAGATCAGGCTCGCCACTGCCGTCCCGTGCCGCGTCGCGGGGCTGCCCGGATCCGCGACGGCGGGCACGACGGACTCGATCACGGCGAGCCGTGCCCCGGAGAGCGACCGATGACCACGGTCCACCGGCCCGTCGAGCACCGCCACCACGACCCGCGGGTCGCCCATCGTCTGCGACCAAAGCTCCGGCAACCCGTGAATCGATAAGAGTGAGCCGCTCGAGGCCGCTCGATTTCCCACCCCGATCGCCGCGAGATCATCGTCGTTCATGATCGGACAACGGACCAATGACCAAGTCATTACCGCTCATCAAACCGCCAGTCGCTGGTCGGGCCGGGGTGTTCGGCGTCAACGGCGAACGGGATCGGCTCCAGGCCGGTCGGCACGGGAACGACGATCTCGGGCAGCCGCCGGGGCCGCAGTGCGATCAGACCGCGCCGGACCGCGCAGGCCATGCAAAACCGCTGCTCGCCGCGCTGGATGAAGATCTCGCCTTCCAGCAAGCTGTGGTAGAAATCCTGTCCGGGGGCCATCATGAAGCAAAACGCGCACTGGCTATCAGACTTGATGTTGATCCGCCAGCCCGACTCGAGCAGGAACAGGCGGCTGTGGCTTGGTGTGTCGTCCTCTGTCTCAAGCTGGTCTGATGGCATCGATCGCGGATCGGGATTCATGACTGGACTGTCTCCTCGGTGTCGAGCAAGGTTGCAATCGCGTTCTGTGAGTTTTGGGCCTGGCCTCGGTCGAGAGCCAGGCGGTGCGACGGTCGAGAGTGGATCCCGCAGGCTAGATCGGTGCAGGCGACGTCGCGCGGCCGAGCGGCCGCAACCATATTGTACACACGCCGGCCCGCCCATGCGACACCAGGGAAAAAACCGACGACCGCCGCGGGCCAGAAAAGCGGCAGCCATGCGGCAAGCGTGCGCACGGCATCGAACCCGGCCGTGATTCTGCCTGTCCGCGAAATCACATGCATCGACCGCATGCAGTCGTCGCGCGTCAAGCGGGGATCGATCGAGCCGACATCCACGGCCGTCAAATCCACAGGATCGAGCACATGGCTGGGATCGGCGGCGGTGAGCAGGGCCATGGAAGACCGGCACCGAGGACACGCGCCGTCGAAAAGCACGCGCAATTCCGGCTGGTAACGCCCGGTGACGAGCCCGCGCAGCCAGCCTCCCCTGACAAACACGAGATTGGCCGCGATCATGATCAGGGCAAACTCCATCAATCCAGGGCTAATCACGCCAATGCCCACATGAAGCGCCACGATGCCGCCGAGAACGAGCGGCCGCACGATTCCCACCCAGATCAGGACGGGGTACAGCAATTCCAGTGCCAGGCTGAGATGCGTCAGGAAGTTGATGGCCCAAGGCCAGGCTGCCAGCGGCGTGAAATCCCAGCCCACGAACTCTCCAGTCGCCATGGTGCGCCAGAGCGCCGTTCCGGTCCACCATGACGGTCCTTGTAGCTTGGATAGTCCGGCCATGCCGTAGATGACCACGAGGTGGAGCTGGATCAGCCGCAGCGCCAGGTTGGCGGAAATCGAGAGCGGCGGCTCCGCCGGGTCGTCGGGCGCAACGCGGCGGCTGGCGCCACGGGCTTGGGGAAGAGCCGGACGGGCCCGAATCGCGCTGCGAGCCTGGCGCCAGCGCCGCCAGAATCGGTCCAGTGAGACCGCCTGCCCGCTTGTTCCGGTCACGGCGAGATAGAACGTCAGCATCGAGAGCACCTGGTCGAACCCGAAAAGCGCGATCGGCGCCCGCCGGGCGGTGGATACAACGATCACCCAGCTCAACACGGCCGTCACGCGGCTCATGATCCCCAGGGTGTAAAGGGCCAGAACGGCCAGGCACAGGCACCAGACCGGCCTGAGCCAAACATCGCTGACCGAGAACCAGAATGACCAGGCCAGGGGCCGCTGGATGCTCCGCATCAGCTCGGGGTCGGCCCAGCCATTGGAGCCGAAGTAGTCGCGCAGATCGAGACCGAATACCAGCAGGCTCCAGAATGCCAGGAGCCCGACGGCGACGCGCAGACAGCCGAGCGAAGTCGGGCTTGCGGGCGTGAAGAAGAACGCGTTCCAGCCGCGGTGCGCGGCCCCGCCGAGCTCGCCAAGGTAGGCCGCCACATCGCTCAGAAATCGTCGCACGGGAAATCTCCGATCCATTCCGGCGTTGTGAACAGGCTTTCGTCGAACAGGTCATACGCCGGCGCGCCGGGAGCCGACGTCGCGCGAAGCACGGCATCCGGCTCGGGAATCAGATGCCGCTCCAGGTGCAGGGTCACGCTCTGACATCCGGGCCGAGTCCGGCAGAGGTGGCGGGCGTAGGCACGAGCCAGAGGACTGCTGCTGCCCGCTCCAGATCGCTCCCTGGTCTCGAGAACTTCACGGAAAAGCGCGTTCGCCAGAGCCAACTGCCTCTGGTGCCGCATCGGCGGGCCGGGCAGATGCCGGGCTGGCAAACGCACCAGCTCGTCGGACCTGGCCTGCCCAAACCGGAGCGTGGCCGTGACGACGGGCGTCGGCGGGGGTTCGGTATAAAATCGATAGGAATAACCCAGATCCACCAGATCGAAATAAGGGATGAAAAAATCGGCGAACGCCCGCTGTAGCGGCGACGACGGCGGCACGCCGAACGCACCGGCGAGAACCGCGGCGATATGGAACAACAGAGCCAAGCTCGCCAGCACGCGCGCCCAGTTCGCCCAGCCCCGCTGACGGCGCGTTCCCGGTCCGAAGTGATCGGCTGAACCAGGCTGGTGCGGATCTCCGGGGATGCGCTCCCTCTCGGATAACCCGTTGCCCGACCGGCCAGCAAAGTCCCGACGCTCGCGCGATCTGTTAGCCACGCCAAGCTCCTGCCTTTCGGTTGAACGACACCCACGACGGAACCATACCCGCAAACTCGCCAGCCGGCCAGAAAGTCAACGCGATTCCCTCACTCACATCCATCCACCTTTTCGAGCCACGTGCCCTACTACTTACCTATTCTCGTCATGTTTACTGGCCTCACTGCGATTCATGAGGTATTCTGGAGCGTGGAGTTTGGGTTGTCTAGGAAAAATACACAAAGATTCGTGACACGATGGCCGACGACTTTGGTTCCTGCGGGAGGCCAGGGTCGTGCTCGGGATGTATGAACGTGCCGAGGACGGCTTGAAGGCGGTCATTGGCGATGGTAGCGGGTTGATTGAATCTCACCGACTTCGCAACTGGGAGGAACTCGATGCAGGGTACCGTTGTTATGCTGATGGCCTTGAGCGGCTTGGGCTGTCACAACAAGTATGCCGTGGCCTATGGCCCGCCGACCTATAGCGCCATGTTTGGAATGGGCTGCTACGCGAACGCATACCCGAACTACATGCCCTCGGCGTATGTGCCGCCGTCGTGTTACTCTCCGTGCTATGCGGGCATGTATAGCGGTTGCTATTCGGCATGCTACGCCGGTGGCTATGTGAGCAAACACCACGGTTGCTGCGGCCTCTCCAGGCTGTTCGGTTGCTGCGGCTGTGGCAAGTCCGGCTACGGTGGCGATCCTTATGCCGGCTATGGCTACGTGGGTTACGGAGGTCCTGGGCCCTACATGGGAGGTCCTGGGCCTTACATGGGAGGTCCTGGGCCTTACATGGGAGGTCCCGGTCCTTACAGTTACATGGGAGGTCCCGGTTTCGGCGGGCCTTATGAGCCGCCGATTTTCGGCTACGCACTCCAGTTCAACTACGGCGACCCGACCGTTGACGCCGTGCCCGTGCCGACCAGTGTGCCGCCGCCGTCTTCGTCAACGGTGGCTCCTGCGCCGGCGCCACCGTCGCCGGGCGCCATGCCGGTGCCTCCCGCTCGGGACACTGGCACACCACCTCCTCCGCCTCCTCCGGCTCCGGCTAATGTTCCCGGTGCCAGTCCTCCCAAGCCGCCCAGCGCATGATGTGGGCGGCGCTGTGAGGGCGAGGCCCGGAGCAACGCGCGACTACGGGGCTCTGGATTGTCACCCCGACGTGTACAAGGATGAGGTGATCGATTTCCGACGGCCGAGTCGGGTTCCGGAGCAGGCGGTTACGCGCCGCTTCTTCGGAATCGCGACTCGGTTTCTCGTTACGGATCACGGCGCCACGGAGTCGGGCGCTACGCCGATAACCAGGCGGCCTCTCTCCGTGCAGAACCTCGCTTTCTTCGATCCGGGTCGGTACTTTATACTACGGAATCGGATGGCCCAATGTACCGCCCAAGGATCACAACGCGATGGAAGTTCGAACCCCTTCAATAGAATCTGCCGAAATCGGCGACGACGGGTCTCCATGCCTCTCGGTCCCGCGATTCCGCGACGATGCCGAGCGCCGGGACTGGCTGATGATGGCTCTCGGCGAACCCCTTTGCCGCAAGCTGGGCCTGTTCCGGGTTCCTGATCACATCACGCTTTCCGTCGTCATTCCGGTCTACAACGAACGCGCAACGATCCACGAAATCTTGAAGCGGGTCCGCGCTGTGCCGGTGAACAAGCAGATCATCGTTGTCGATGATTGCTCCAGGGACGGCACCCGCGAGGTCCTCAAGGACCTGCAAGGGAGCGATCCGGAGCTCGTGGTGGTTTTCCACGAAATCAACCAGGGCAAGGGAGCCGCCTTGCGCACCGGGTTCCGCCACGCGACCGGTCAGATCGTCATCGTCCAAGATGCCGACCTCGAGTACGATCCCGAGCAGTTTCCCCAGCTCATCCAACCGATCGTGGACGATCTGGCCGACGTCGTTTATGGGTCGCGATTCATCGGCGAGACCCACCGCGTGCTCTACTTCTGGCACTATCTCGCCAACAGGGGCCTGACCCTGCTCTCAAATATGTTTACCAATTTGAACCTTACCGACATGGAAGTCTGTTACAAGGTCTTTCGCCGCGAGGTCATTCAGGGGATCGTCTTGAAGAGCGACCGGTTCGGCTTCGAGCCCGAGGTTACGGCCAAGGTGGCGCGTTTCAAGTTCCCGGCCGAGCAGGGAAACCTTCCGCGGCCGTGCCGCATCTACGAGATACCGGTCGCCTATCACGGACGCACTTACCGCGAAGGCAAAAAGATTGGCCTGAAAGACGGCTTCCAGGCGCTTTATTGCATCCTGCGCTTCGCTTTCGCCGATTGAGGAGCCCGCCATGCCCAGGACCCGCCGCCGTGAAACGTTCTGTGTCTTGTCCTGGGCGTCAATCGCGCTCCTGTTGATCGGTTCAGAATGGTGCGCGGGGCAGACCACCGGCAGTCAAGAGCCGAAGCCGGAGAAGAAAACAACTGCCCCGCCCAGCGGGACCAAGAACGCCCCGCGTTTGAAGTCGCCCGCTGGGCGATCATCCAAGTCGGTCGGTCGCCGCGACCCGCGCGGCTTCTACATGGGCCGGCGTATTGCGGATGTGATGTCGTGGCAAGGCGCCGAATGGCTGTTCCGCGAAACACGCGTCGAGGAAGAGCAGCCCGAGGCCATGCTGGACGCACTCAAGATCCCGCGGGGCGCGACTGTCGCCGACGTCGGCGCCGGCGCGGGCTACCACAGCATCCGTCTGGCCCGACGGGTCGGTCCCAAGGGCACCGTGCTTGCCACCGATCTCCAGCCCGAGATGCTGAAAATGCTCAGGGATAACGCCCGCACTGCGGGCGTCACCAACATCAAGCCGCTTCGCGCCACCCAGTTTGACACCAAGCTTCCCAGTGAGACGGTCGACCTGATTCTGATGGTTGACGTTTACCATGAGTGCACCGATCCGGAGGGGATTCTTCAGGGGCTTTTCCAGGCTCTCAAGACTGCCGGACGTCTGGTTTTGGTGGAGTTCCGCGGCGAGGATGACTGGGTACCCATCAAGCCGGAGCACAAGATGACACTCGCACAGGTTCGCCGCGAGGTCGAGCCCCAAGGATTCGTGTTCAAGGATTCGCTGGAATTCCTGCCGTGGCAACACGTCATCATTTTCGAGAAGCCCGCTCAGACCGGCACGGCGGGCTCCGACAACACCAAACCAGCGCCCGCGGCGACATCATCCCCCAAGCCGAACTGACGTTCTCGCCGTCGCAACGCCCGGTTCCGACCTCGGGGCCCGAGACGATGGCCGATCCTCTTGAAATCGAAACGGCCGAATACGATCTCGTCATCTCGCCGTCCGCCGCCGAGACCGAAGAACCGAAGCCGGCGTCAACTTCAATCCGCGCGGATTTTGGCGCGGTCTCGCATGCGGGCCTCGTGCGATCCAAGAACGAGGATCACTTTCTTGTCTCCCAGGTCGTTCGCGAGCACCGGGTCCTCTTGTCCAACGTGCCCGACGAGCATATTCCCGGCCGGATGGGCGATGAGGGCTACATGATGATCGTCGCCGACGGGATGGGAGGGATGGCGGCCGGCGAAGTTGCCAGCCGGCAGGCAATCGCGACCGGTCTCAGGCTGATTCAGAACTCGCCGAAGTGGGGATTCAAGATCAACAAGAAGGAGGCACGCGAGTTCTTCGAGCGGGTCAATCGCCACCTTCAAGAAATTGACCGCACCTTGACCGAGCAAAGCTACGACGACCGGCGGCTCTTCGGCATGGGTACCACGCTCACGGCTGCGTACAGCGTCGGCGTCGACGCGTTTATCGTCCATGTCGGAGATTCGCGCGCCTATCTCTACCGCAGTGGCAGCTTGCAGCAGTTGACCAAGGACCACACCGTGGCGCAAGCCATGGCCGACGCCGGCCGGATCGCACCGGAGGACGTGCGCCGCCACAAGCGGCGAAACGCCCTGACGAATTTTCTGGGCGGCCACTCGGGAAAGGTCAAGGGCGACGTGCGCTGGCTTCGGTTGGCGGATGCCGACCGCCTGCTCCTTTGCAGCGACGGTTTGACCGAGATGGTCAACGATGCAGCAATCGCCGAGATCCTCAGCCGGCATCCCGAGCCTTCCCAGGCCACCCAGGCTTTGCTCGAGGAGTCGCTGCGACAGGGCGGCAAGGACAACGTGACGGTTGTGATCGCTCGTTACCACATCCCTGGCCTTTCGCCCGCGAGCACCCTCGTGAGCCAGGCGCAGACGCCCGAGCCGGCTGCCGTCGCCAGAACAATTGAGTCACACTCGCAGTTGGGCGTGCCTTCCCTGGCCTAAACGAAACGGTGCCGGAGGGAGTCGGTTAATCCGGCGAGGTCGTCTGGCAGAGGAGCCTCCACGCGGATCGATCGGCCCGTGAGAGGGTGGGCAAATCCTAGCGCTTGTGCGTGCAGGGCCTGGCGCCCAAACGGCACCGCGAAGTCAGGGCTGGTGCGCGGGCGATAAACGGGCTCTCCGATGACGGGATGGCCAATTTCAGCCAGGTGAATCCGGATCTGGTGGGTGCGCCCGGTTTCAAGCCGGCAGTTGAGGCGGGCCGCTGAGCGGCCGAATTTTTCGACGACTTCGTAATGAGTGACGGCGCGGATGCCTTGCCCGGGAGTGCGAGCTGCCCCTCGGCGGCCGTCGCCTCGGTTCGGGATGAGGGGCAAGTCGATCGTTCCACGCGACGGTTCAACCAGTCCTTCGACGAGCGCGCAATAGAGCCGTTCCACCGCATGGGCCCGAAACAATGCCTGAAAAGGACGAAGAGCCTGAGGAGAAGTCACGACGAGTATCGCGCCGGAAGTGTCTCGGTCGAGACGCTGAACGATGCCAACGTAGTGCCGCGAGGGCCCGCGCGTGCGTGCCAGGTACCGGCCGGCGTGTTCCAACAGCGTGCCGCGCTGTGCGCGGGCGTGGGCTGGGTGAGCATTCCAGCGGGCTTGTCGACGATGAGGACGTGTCGATCCTCATAGAGGATTCGCAATCGGCGCGCCGCGATCCCAGCTTTGGGCCGATCAGGCCAGAACGAAAGAGGCGACCCCGGCTCGACCTCGCGCCCCGGCTCGAGGCAAGGCTGGCCGGCCAGATCGACACGCCCAAGCCGAACGGCATCTTGCGCTTGCCGCCGCGACAGCCCGAATCGCACGGACACCAGCTTATCCAGACGCATCCGTCCTACCACTCGTGAAGGTGGTTGAGAGATTTCCGGCGGCTGCGACGCGGCCGCTCAAGATCTACACATTACCGGTCGCCACGCTCTTTTCAAGAAGCGGTGGAGCTGGCGAGAGCCTTTCGAAAAACTGCCCGTATCGCTCAGTGAGTGGCCCCCCATTCCATCGCCCCGCTTCGCTCAGATTCCGCCGGTGGGGCGGGCCCCCGCGCCCGCCGAGGCGCGGGCAGAGACGCCCGCCCCACTGAAAGCTCCCTGGATTCCACCAGTGGGGCGGGCCTCCGCGCCCGCCGATTCGGGCCAAGGGTTACGTTCTTTATGCAACGCTCAGTAATTCTCTTCCTCGTAATCCGCGGATCAATCTGCGTGTCTTCTTCCGTGCAATTCAGTGTCTTCCGTGGTTAAGACTCTTCCTCTTTTGTTGGTCGATTGATCGAGGTCCGAACATGCGTCGCCCGGAGCGAGAAACTTTCAAGGTGATCTCGCGCCTCCCGGTCGTTGGGGCATTCAGCCAGCACGGCTCGCCAGAGAGTGGCCGCCTCATCGTGATCGCCGCGTTCCTTGGCCAGCGCCGCCAGATTGCGCCGGGTGAGGTGGCCGTAGATGCCTTGGTCCACGCTGGCAAACTGCTCCGGCCGCTTGATCGTCAAAATCCGCCGCCAGCACCGCTCGGCCCCGTTGTTATCGCCAGTCTGGCGGCGAACAACCGCCTCGCGAAAGAGCAGCTCGGCGTCGTCCGGGTTGACCGCCAGGCCCGCCGCGCACGCCGCCAGAGCCTGCTGGGGCTCGCCCAGCATCTGGTGCGACCGCGCGATCAGGGCATACAGCTTGCGGGTGATCGAATCGGTCGGCGCCGATCGGGCCAGGCCGTGGCGCAGATGCTCGAGCGCCTGCCGCCAGTCTTGTCGCTCGATGGCGATCGAGCCGAGGTTGAAGAGAACAAACGGATCATCCGCCCGCTCGGCGAGTTCTTGGCGTAGGATCTTGCCGTCGCGGTCGAGTGTTCTGGCCCGGAGCGCCCGGTCGGTGTAGCCGGTGTGCCGAACGGTGACATCGTTCCAGCGCACGGCCACATTGGCCCGTCGCAAGGCCGGCAGGATCTGTTCGTGAACGCGGTAAGTCCATCGGACTTCCGGCCGGAGCGGAAACAGCCGGACGTGGTCGACGACCGTATCGCCGCCGCTGCCCTCCGGTCCAGGATCGCAGGCACATTTCACGATGTAGGCAGCCGGTTCCGGGCAATGGACCGACGACCCGGGAGGGCGAGGCTCCGCCCGAGCCGCATTCAGACCAGGCTCACTCCGAGGTTCGCCCTCCCAAAATTGCGCACGACCGGGAGGGCGAGCCTCTGTCACGCGACATAAAGTTTCGCGCGAAATAGCGACACGAAGTTTCGCGCTGGTCGTTCAATTGGTAAACTCCCACCAGGTTGATTTTCTCACGGATTCGGGAGTCGACTTCGTTGCCACGCGCTACCGACCTCTCTCTTCGACTGGCCCTTGATCGTATGGTCCGGGCCGAGGCAACCGCCTCGGACAGCGCCCGCCAGCTTGGTCTGTCGCTCAGCACGGTTCGCGGTTTGATGCGACGCGCTCGCCAGGCGGGTCCCGATCGCACCCCCGACGCGTTACAGCCCCGCTATGACGCCTGTGGGCCACGCCCACTGGAAGCTCCACCGCTACTGGAGGCCACCCTCGCGCTGCGCCGTCAACACCCCCGCTGGGGGGGCGGCCGCATCCGCGTTGAATTGAGCAAGCTGAACCCGGGGACCGTCCTGCCCTCCGTGCGGACGATGCAACGGTGGCTGCTCGAGCACGGCTTGGCCCCCGCGCCGCCAGGTCGGCGCCGGGCCCGGCTTGGCAGCGGGCACAGCACCCTCACGACATCTGAGAAGTCGATGCCGCAGACCAAAAAAAGTTAGCCGATGGCCAGCTAATCTCCTGGCTGCGGGTCGTTGATGAGTGTACCGGGGCGGCGTTGCAGAGCCGCGTTTTCCCCCCAGGGGTACTTCACCCAGGTACCTTCCGGAATGGTGCAAGCCGAACTCCGCAACTGCTTCAAACGCTGGGGCCGGCCGGCATCGGTGCGGGTGGACAACGGCAATCCCTGGGGATCGTGTGGCGACCTGCCGACGCCGGTGGCTCTGTGGCTGATTGGCTTGGGCATCGGCGGGATCTGGAATCCGCCGCGGCGGCCGCAGGACAACGGCGTGGTGGAGCGGAGCCAGGGCGTTGCTTGGAACTGGGCCGAGCCGGACCGCTGCCACGACGTGGCGAAGTTGCAACGCCGGCTGGACGAGGAAGACCGGGTGCAACGCGAGTCCTACCCGTACGGCTCGTTCCGATCCCGGTTGGAGGCGTACCCAAATCTTCGTCACTCCGGGTGGCCTTACAACTTGGGGTGGGAGCGAGCGAAATGGTCTTGGAAAGTGGTGTTGGATCAACTGGCTGGGGTGATAATGCCCCGGCGGGTGGATTGCAGCGAGAAGATTGGTCTGTATCACGAGAAGCTCGACGTCGGGACGGTGATCCGAGGCAGAGAAGTGGTGGTCCACTTCGACGCTGTGGAAGCCATGTGGGTGATCAGCGACCGAAGTGGCGTGGAGTTGTGCCGGCGACCGTTGACCCAATTGAATGCGGCGACCTTGCGCAAACTTCCGACCAACTGATACAAAAATATTAATAATATCGTGATCCAATCATATTTAGGTTGTACGGCGGGTGCGCGAAACTTCGTGTCGCGTGACAGGCTCCGCCCGAGCCGCATTCAGACCAGGCTCACACGGAGGTTCGCCCTCCCGGAACCGCGCGTGATTCCGAAGGCCATCAAGCAAGGCTTCGAGATTCGCGCTGGGGCGGGTCGACCACGTCGTCGGCATCGAGCCAAAAGGCATAATCGCCCGTGGCCCGGGCCAGGGCCGCATTCCTCGCTGCGGCGAAATCATCGACCCACACAAAATCAATCACCCACGCCCCGAACTCGCGGGCGATCTCTCGCGTGCGGTCCGTTGATCCGGTATCCAACACAACGATCTCATCAAACAGCCCGGCGACTGAGCCCAAACAATGGGGGAGGTTTTCCTGCTCATCCCTGACGATCATCGTCAATGACACCTTGGGACGGCTCACGCAAAGGCGCAAAAAGAGAATGAGAAGAGATGGAATCTGTCGAAGAGGAAGATGGTGCATCTTGCGAACCGGTCGCAGCTTGATCGACCGCGGGCCCAGCGCATACGGGACGGGCCACCTGGTTGCTCGGAGCTTTCTTTGCGTCCTTTGCGTCTTTGCGTGAGACTCTTTCTTCATCCCCTTGGAACGGCTGACGCGCCACTCGCTGCCCACGCGGCGCGGACCGCCCCCACTTGGCTGCGAACTGCTGTTCGTTTTCACTGAGCAGCCTCTCGGTGTCGATGCCACTGCCGGCAAACGTCCGGCTGCCAAAATGGTGGATAAACAGATCGTGCGCCACGGCCAATTCGAAGCCGGCCTGTCGCGCGCGGATGGCCAGATCGTCATCGTCGAAGAGCCCGAGCCCAAACTGCTCATCGAGCCCGCCGATCGCCTCATAAACGGCTCGCTTGATGAGCAAGCAAAACCCCGACAGCTTGGCCACGGTAAACCACTGCCCGCGGTGCTCCTCGCGCCATCGCTCTGCGAATACCCGCATCTCATCCAGATCGCGATACGGCACATCCTCGATCAATTGCGGCGGCGCCGCATAGTTCGTCATCGGCCCAACCAGCCCGACACCCCTCGCAACATGCCCCAAACACGCGCGCTCTCCCCCCCTCGCCCCCCCGGGGAGAGGTCCCCACAGGATGTGGGGGGTGAGGGGCGGCCAGGGGCGGTGACCTCGGCGCTACCAGACGCTCCAAGGCCGGATGGAGGGTCGGTGGCCTCGGCGCTACCAGACGCTCCGAGGCCGGATGGAGACGGGGCGGTGACCTCGGCGCTACCACACGGTCCAAGGCCGGATGGAGACGGGGAGGTGGTCTCGGCGCTTCCGGACGCGCCGAGGGCGTATGCAGGCTGGGGGGTGGTCTCGGCGCCGTCAGACGCCCCGAGGGCGCGCGGCAACTCAGCGGGGCAGGTTCCTGCGCCACAACCGCGGACAGCGGCCAACCCCTGCTCCTCGCCCGTCATGGCGGTCGTCAGCGCGACCAGTTGCTCCAGCCACCCATTCGTTACCACCGCGTCGTTGTTGAGCAACACGCGGTATCCTCCGCGCGCATATTTCAGGCCCTGGTCGATTGCCGCTGGGAACCCGAGGTTCGTCGAATTCGCGACGACTGTCACCGGCACCGGCGACGCATCTTGCACGCCCGCCAGGTAGTGGTTGGTACCATCGGTCGAACCGTTATTGACGACGATCAGCTCCCACGGGGAGCGAGTGCAGCGCATCAAGGCGGCCATGCACCGTCGGGTGAATTCGAGCTGGTTCCAGCAGGGAACGATGTTCGAGGCGAGCTCCGAGCGGCCGACGTTCGTGTGGCCCATAAGACGTTCTCCACAGCATTGAGATTTGACCGCGTTCGGAGTCGTTGAGGACCGAACCACGAACCTATCCGAAGAGGGCCGAGGCCATCAGCGAGAAGCAGCGATGGAATGCATCTCGACCACGAATAAAACGAATCTTACGAATGGGACAGCGGCCTCGTAGCGATCGGCCGGCGAAGTCGTCGTGATTGCAGGCGCTCACAAGCGCTCAGTAATCCAGCCTTCCGTCTTGATTCGTGAGATTCGTTTTATTCGTGGTCGAGTTCTTTTCCGCGTCGTGGTCTCCGCCCCTTTTGGCGGTTATGACCCGCCCGCTCACCGCGCCTCGCGCTCCTCCCGGCACAGCCACAGGGGACGGATACCCGGACGCAGCTAGCTAGCCTGGATTCCCATGGTACCGGAATTTGCTAACAAAATAGCGAAAAGATTGCACTCATGTAATTGCGGTGATGTTAGGTTTCCACTTTACACCACGCCCGGCCGAAGTGCCAGAATGAGGTCAACCGAAGACCAGCCGGAGCCGCTTGCGGCCCAGCCAAGGCACCACTTCGTCCGTCTTGTCGAACCCGGCCGCCAGCAGCAATGGGTTGTGGGCACGCTTCTGGAACCGCACGACGATTTCGCCCTCGGTGATCGAGATTTCCGCCGAGGCGTCGACGAAATCGCGGAAGAGATGCCGGGACTTCGCGACCTCGTACGATTCCCGACGCGAACCGCCAGCAGGCGATAGAGGCTGCTGGCCATGAGCGTCAGTTGCAAATCGCAGTTGACCTTCATGGCAACGGCCGAAGAGAGAGCATCCATGTGGAAGAAATCGATCCCGTCCTCGATGTTATTCTCGATGAGCATTCGCTGAGCATACCGACCGATGAGGTGGGAAGCGGTACGGCTGAGTTGGTTGGTCAGGAGCAGGGTCGGTTCCTCGTGTCTCAGCTCGGCGATAGTCAATTGACGGAGCGGGCCGTCGTAGTTGCTCAGGGTGATCCGCTGATCCAAGATGCGCGGGGTCTTGTATGCCCGAGAGCAACTCTCCAGTTCGATCCGTCGCGAAGCCGACGCCGGTGTTTGCGCCATCGCGTCGAGGAGCTTCTTGGATCGTCGCCGCAAGGTGATGAACTGGATTCCCATCCGGTTCAACTTGTGCAGGTTGGCATAGGTCGTCAGCTTGGAGTCGAAGATGAGTTCCTCGGGCAGATGGCCGGTCCGTTGCTTCCAAAACTCGACGAAGCGGAGGATCTCATCGTTCTGCTCGTCCTTGCCCAGCTCTCCGTTGGCATAGCAGAAGACGCGGGTATCGGCGTCCTGGGCCAGAAACGCCAGCATTCCCTTTTGCCTGCGACTCCGCTTCGAGACATAGTGTTTCTCGACCAAGGCGTCATTGCCGTGGAAGGGGATCGTATGGAAGTCGAGGTCGAACGACGTCCCCCATCTCAGACCCAGACGGCTGACTGTGCCGAACCAGTCGCGCATCAAGATTGGATAGCACGCCGCCTCGATCCGGCAACTGTACTCGGTCAGGAACGACCGTTTGGGAACGACATTCAAGCCGGCGAACAGAGCCAAACCCTCGTCGAGCACGGAGCTCATCACATGACTGTGGCGTGCATTCCCGAAGAGCTTCAGTGCCAACAGCGATCGTACCGCGCAGGCGGCCGGGACCATCTTCGACCCGGGGAATCCAGCCCGGGCGAGGAGCTTGTCCAGGCCGGCGGACTTCAGCCATGGGAGGAACAGGAACAGGCCGCCGAACGTGGTGCGGAAACTGCGCGGCGTCAGGTCGAGCTCGCGGACGTCGGCGATTTCGGCAATCACGGGGCGGGACTGGTCGGGACGTTCGTCGTCGAACCGCCGCGGCAACTTGGCGAAGCCCTCCACCTTCAAAATCGCGGCGATGGCTGCCGGACTCAAGGACTCGCCGTCACGGGCGAGTGCGCGGCTGATGTCGTGGACGGATAGGTTCTGCTTGCGCAGCGCGATGACCTGTTCCCGCAGCCTGTTCTGCTTGCCAGGGGGTCGACCGACTCGTGCGGCCTGGATGAAGAAGTCGCGTTCGGGCTGATTGCGAAACTCATGCACCAGGACGCGAAAGCTGCCGGGCGTGTAGCCGAATCGACTGGCCACTTCGGCGGAGGGGATACCCTCCACGAAGAAGGCTCGGAGGGCTTCGTATTGCCGATGAGTGGAGTTGGCGGGCTCCAAGAAGCGGCGAGCCAGCGTTAGGCGATCTCTGGAATTATAGTTCATGCTTCCACGGTGTCATCCTGACTCGATATCTCATGCAGATTCGTCAATGAATATCGGAAAACCCTTCAAACAAAGGCCAAAACGCGTCTCATAGTCGGGTATGCATAGGTTGACTGTTTAGGTTAACGTTTTGGTAAAGGTGGTTATCATCCTTGACTATGGCTAACGGTCTCAATCGCCAAGCGCCTAGATTCTAAGCGATTTCGCGATCTGTTCAAGTCGAATTGTTAGCAAATTCCGGTACCATGGGAATCCAGGCTAGCGGTCGGGGGAACCGTGGCCGGGACGGCTTTCGGTTCTTTTGCGTTTGGCATTGCCAGCACTCACCAGGCGCAAGTTTGTCATTTCGTCCGCAACTTGGCTCGCTTTGCGGGGCCGGCCCTCCGGACGAACCGTGTGCTGCAAGCCAAGTTGGAAAAGTCCGTCAATTGACCGTCTTGCTCCGGCCAGACGACGAAGTGCCAATGGTTGGACAAGACACAATAAGACAAGATGCGGATTAGCTGCCGCTCGTGTGCCTCGATCATGGCGCGCTGAAACGCCTCAAAGTCATCCTCATTTCTGCACATGTGCATCTTCCCGGCCGATCGGTTCAGGACGTGATAAACAAGCCCGCCGGGTGCTACTCTCGCTGTTCTAGGCATAACTCTGAATAATACCAGAACTATGGCGTTGCCACAATACGAGGTGCGTCCCTGTTTCCGTCCCCTCTACCGATATAGGGGCAAAAAGTGCACAAACCACGCCAGAGTTCCTCGAATTCTCATGGAACGCTCGTAAGTTACGCGGTAGCATGCGTTGAAGTTTGCTCAATCAGCATGGGCTAACGCGTGCTTTAACGGCGGCGCGGAGCCGTCGGAGTCGCAGTGCCGAGATAAGATAGGGCGGCCCGGGCGGCTGGCCGCGGCAGCCGCGTTTCCAGGCGTGGCACCGCTTGGCCGGTCGAATTCCGTCTGAAGCTCGCCCAGCAGGCCGGAGGTTCGCCAAACGCTCCGGACCTCCTCGAGGATTCGGTTGACAGTCCGATCCGACAGTCCCAGGCGCGAACCGATCTCCAGAATGGAATCCAAAAGACAGGCATATTGCATGGGCTGATCTTCACCGGGAGCATTCGACCTGTAGAACCAACTCCTGATCGCAGCCCTTCAGTTGGTGGAAACTCCTCGAAACCGTGCACGCAAGCTACCGAACTACCAGCAGTGAACCCACTTTGCAGTGCCTGCCTGTCTTTTTTTCTTGACTCGCCGGAACACGCGGCGAGCGTCGCATTGCGAAGGCGGGCATAGTTGCTAGGATGGAGCGGTTACTCGTGTTAAACGGAGCCGCCCCATGCGCTCTCAGATTGCGTTTTTCGTCGCTTACAAGTGCCCGCATTGCGGCGTCGCCCTCGAGGCGGAGGACGACGGCTGGAATGGCTGGCGGCGCTGCCCGGCGTGCGCACGGCTGGCGCTGCCGCCCAGGCCCGACCCGCGACTTCGGCTCAGCCGCTCCGCTGGCCGGGATACAGGCTCGAGCGCCCTGGCGAACAGGGAGGTCAACGGCATCGCGGGCTCAAACGACGCCGATCCCGAGGCGCTCTTGCTCACCCAGACCGTCTCATCGCCGGTAGTAGGCCCCGCGCGCTTGATCGTCAAAACCGCCTTCATCCTCTCGCTGGCCCTGCTGTTGCTTTTCTATCTCGAACAGAATACCCGATCCACGGCGATCTTCGGGGCCCTGGCGGTCATTTTCTTTTTCCTCTTGCTCCGCCTTCCCAGAAAGAGCCGGGAGCGCGGCGGACTGTAGTCTCGATCGTCGTCGCTTGTCCAGACATTTCCGTTGGTGTCGCCTCGGCCCCGTTCCGCCGAGGAGCGGGGTCTCGAGACCCTGGACGGCAGAGTCTTTCGGCGTTGCAACGGGGGAACTGCGCGTGAACCCAACCTCCCTCAGCCTGATCGAGCGGCTCAAGGCTGCCGCGCCGGAAGCGTCGGACTGGGGCCGGCTGCAAGGTATTTATCAGCCCTTGATTGAGAATTGGATCAGGCGGGTCCCTGGCGTGGGAGACGAGTCGGCCGACCTGGCTCAAGAGGTTCTCATCGTCGTGTTCCGTGAGGTTCCGCAATTCGACCGGCGGCGTGAGGGGTCATTCCGGGCGTGGCTGCGCCAGGTTACGGTGAACAAGGTGCGCAACTATCGTAGGCAGCGCCGTCGGCGCCCGGCCGTCGGTCTGGACAATGCCGACGGATTTCTCGAGCGGCTGTCCGACCCAACGGGCGAGCTCGCCCGCGAGTGGGACCGGGACCACGACAAGCACGTCATCGGGAAGCTGCTGGCCCTGGTGCAGTCCGACTTCAACCCGAAGACCTGGCAGGCCTTTCAGCGCTTCGGCGTCGACGGCGAGCCTGCCGGGCGCGTGGCCGAGGAATTGGGCGTGACCGAGAATTCGGTCATCCTGGCCAAAGCCCGTGTTCTCAAGCGGTTACGTGAGGAAGCCGGCGATCTTTTAGTAGACTGAGAGTTTCGCGACATTTCCGACGTGGAACCGGCCTTTTATCTTCAGTGTCAGTCAAACGACCGTTGCTCGACCCGTAGCCGGAGAGCGCCCCATGGACGCCGCCCCGTCCCTGCATCCAACCGACCAGACGTTAAGCTCGTTCGGCCTGGGCAAGCTTGAGGACCGCCTGGCCGAGGCCGTCAACCAGCATCTCGAAGAGTGCCCCGAGTGTCGCAAACGCGTGGCCGAGATGTCGGCCGACAGCTTCCTCGGCCGGGTCCGAGAAGCCCAGGCGGCGGGTAAGCCGCCACTTGGCCGATCCCGGCCAGGCGGCATGTCCGACTTCACGGGCACAAACTCCCCCGCGCCGCCAGCGGCCGAGACGCTCCCACCCGGTCTGGCCGACCACGCCGATTATGAGATCAAGCAGGAGCTCGGCCGGGGCGGCATGGGCGTCGTCTACCTCGCCCACAACAAGCTGATGGGCCGTGACGAGGTGCTCAAGGTGATGGGGCGGCACATCATGGAGCGCCCCGGCGTTTTCGACCGCTTCCTGCGCGAAATCCGCGCCGTCGCGACCCTCCGCCATCCCAACATCGTCATGGCCTATCACGCCTTCCGGCTCGGCGAGAGCATCATGTTTGCGATGGAATACGTCGAGGGGCTCGACCTGGCACGGATGGTAAGAGCCAAGGGGCCGATGCGAGTCGCCTACGCCTGTAATTTCATTCATCAGGCGGCTCTTGGGCTCCAGCACGCCCATGAAAAAGGGATGGTTCACCGCGACATCAAGCCGGGCAACATGATGCTCGCTCCCAAGGGAGACCGGGCGACGATCAAGATCCTCGACTTCGGGCTGGCCAAGGTCACCCGCGAGCAGAAAGTGGACGCCGCCTTGACCTCCCAGGGTCAAGCGCTCGGCACTCCCGATTTCATTGCCCCCGAGCAGATCGTCGACGCGCAGAGCGCCGACATCCGGGCCGACATCTACAGCCTGGGCGGGACACTGTATTACCTCTTGACCGGCCGTCCTCCATTTCAGGCCGACTCGCTCTACGACATATACCAGGCCCACATGTCGCGCGACGCCGAGCCGCTGAATCTGGTCCGGCCGGAGGTGCCGGCCGAGTTGGCGGCGCTTGTTGCCAAGATGATGGCCAAGGAGCCGGCCCGGCGTTTCCAGACGCCGGCGGAGGTGGCCGAGGCGTTGACTCCGTTCTTCAAGAAAGGGAGCGCCACGTTTCAGGCCCCGAAGGCAGACATCTCACAGTTCGGCCAATCGACCGCGGACCCGCCTCTGACCGGCAGGGCTGCTACGCCGACTCAGCCGGCGACGGAGTCCAAAAGGCCGGCGGTCCGATCCGGAGGGCAGGCTGAGCCTAATACGACCGAGGCCCGATGGGAGAGCTTGGTCGAGTTGAGCGAGAGGGAAGCACCTGCGGAGGTCGCACCGGCTGCGGCGCCAGAAATCGGACGAGGTTGTTGTGGCCGTCGGTGGCTGCGGGTTGCTTGATCCTATGCTTTTTCGCTGCGTGGCTGGCGGGATTACTCCGGGTCAAGACCAAGGAAGGGGTGCTCGTGATCGAGAACATTCCAGCGAGCGCCGCCGTGGAGGTCGATGGCAATCGGGTGACTGTCACTCCAACTGAAGGCGAGCCGGTGAGGATTGAAGTGCCAGCCGGCACACACCATGTCGTTGTCAAGCGAGGTAAAGACGAACTCCTGGGTGAAACTGTGACCCTCGAATCGGGCAAGGAGCTCAAGCTAACCGTGAAGCGGGAACCGCCGGCACGATTGGCGATGGGTAATGCCGACGGAATCGAGCCGAACCAAACGCCTTCTGCAGGAGCGGGGATGAACGGAATGGCGGGAATGATGGGCAGTATGTCGGACATGATGAAACGAATGCGAGGTGGACAGCCGACGGACGAGTCCGCGGCAGGTTCAGAGAAGGGCGGCATGGCAGGTACGAGAGGCGCGGCGAATCGCCAGGACGGAGCCTCAACAGGCATGATGGGAGGCGACAGCGAAATGGCCAGAATGATGGGCCAAATGAGCGGCCGAGGCTCGATGACGGGCATGATGGGAGGCGGCACGAGTCTCACGCCGGACGAGAAGCGTGACGACGTCTCTCCGCGAACGAAGGCGGTCCTCGCCAAGCTAGATCGACGGCTCGCGATGAACTTCCCGAAAAGGACGCCACTGCGCGAGGTCTTGGTGTACGTCCGAGAGGCTACCAAAAAACGGAACGAGCCGGGCATGCCGATCTACGTGGATCTGGCCCAAGTCGCCCACGCGGAAAAAGCACTAAACTCGAGGGTGACCTTCGACGAACCGAACGGTCCACTGAAGGGCTCGCTGGACTTAATCCTAAAACAGGTCGGCCTTGCATATTGCGTCAAAGACGGCCTTCTGGTGATCAGCACGCCGAGTGGCGTGGAAGCAGAGAAAGAGGTCCCCGCGGCCGCGCCCTCCGACGATGCTCCGCGAAGCCAGGCAATCGCGGCGAAGCTCGCTGAGCCACTCGCGATCAAGTTCTGCGACGGGACACCCCTCCAGGACGCGCTAAGGGTAATCAAAGGCACGTCAATCGGGCCGAAAGTCCCGTCGATGCAGATCTACGTCAATCCCGCCGTTTACAGCGACAAGGCCGAGCTGATGATGGGCTCGTCGCACACGGCCAAGCCTGCCGGAAGCGCTGAGAAGACGAAACCGCTGCTGGTGACGATGGACGTCGAGAATGTCCCGTTAAGAACGACCCTGAGGCTGCTGCTCGCCCAAGCCGGACTGGAGTTCTCGCTCAAGAAAGGCATCCTGATTATCAATCGAAAGATGGAAACGGGAGGCTCGATGATGGGCATGATGGGGATGATGGGAGGCGGTAGGATGGGGGGAACGATGCCCGGAGGCTCGATGATGGGCGTGATGGCGGGGATGGGTGGCATGATGGGCCAGAATCCCGACGACCTCGAGCCGAGGACCAAGGCGGCCGCGGCCAGGCTCGATCAACCGATCCCCATGAACTTCCCCAGGAGCAGACCGCTGAGAGACGTCCTCAGGTATGTCAGGGAGTCCATCAATGTGCCGAATGAGCCTGCGATACCGATCTACTTCGACCCGGTTGGCATCGGTGACACCGAGAAGGCCCAGAACGCGATAGTGTCGATCGACCTCAATGACATTCCCTTGAATGACACGCTGGAGCTACTGTTTGAGCAGGCGGGACTCGCCCATTGCGTACGAGACGGCTTGATCTTCGTCAGCACCCCCGCAAGGATTTCGGCGGAACGAGCCGTACCGCTCGCCGCGACCGCCGATGACGAGCCGGAAAGCCAGGCGATCGTGACTGAGCTAAGCAAGCCACGTGCACTGAGATTCGCTCACAAGCCGCTCAAGGATGTTGTTGAGCAAATCAAAGGCCTGACGCGCGGGAAAAGCGACACGGCCATCCCGATCTGTTTCGACCCACCAGACTCGCAGGACGTTCAGAAAGCCAAGGCCACGCTGGTGACGGTAGACCTCGACAACGTCCCATTGAGGACGACACTCAGGTTGTTACTCGCACAGGCCGGAATGGAGTCCTCGATCCGGAAAGGCTTCCTCATTATTACCAAGAGCAAGGAAAGCGTCGGGATGATGGGCCAAATGATGCGAGGAATGATGGCCGGGAGCGAATCGGACAGGACGAAGGGTTCGCCATCGGCGGGTGGCATGATGGGCGGCGGCGAAACCACATCAAAGGCAGACAACGCCGCCAAGGGCGCCTGGAAATCGAGGCGATCCATGTCGAAAACTGGCAAACCGGCATCGGCGGGCCGAGAGTGAATCGCGGGCACGAAAACCGCTGGCTCACTTTGCTCAGGGGGAGACTCCCTGAATGCGATGCCTGGAGAACGGACTGGGGCCGGCTGCAAGGCATCCCGAAAACACGGCAGGCGTTCCAGCGCTTCGGCGTCGACGGCGAGCCCGCCGGGCGCGGGGTCCAGGAGCTGGGCATGGCCGAGAATTCGGTCATCCTGGCCAAAGCCCGTGTTCTCAAGCGGTTGCGTGAGGAAGCCGGCGATCTTTTAGTGTAGATTGACTTTTTCGCGACATATTCGGCGTAGAAGCGCCCTTTCCCCTCTGATGTCAGTCAAACGCCCGTCACTCGACCTCTAGCCGGAGACCGCCCCATGGACGCCGCCCCGTCCCTGCATCCAACCGACCAGACGCTAAGCTCGTTTGGCCTGGGCAAGCTGAATGACCGTTCGTTCGAGGCCGTCAACCAGCATCTCGAGCAGTGCCCCGACTGTCGCAAACGCGTGGCCGAGATGTCTGCCGACAGCTTCCTCGGCCGGGTTCGTGACGCAAAGGCGGCGAACAAGTCGTTGTTCGGCCAGTCCATGCCCAGCAGCGTTTCCAACTGCACGGGCGCGCAGGCTCTGCCACCGGCCGAGACGCTCCCGCCCGATTTGGCAGGCAATCCCGATTATGAGATCAAGCAGGAGCTTGGGCGGGGCGGCATGGGCGTCGTCTACCTGGCTCATAACAGGTTGATGGCGCGCGACGAGGTGCTCAAGGTCATGAGCCGCCACCTCATGGAACGTCCGGGTGTCGTTGATCGCTTCCTGCGCGAAATCCGCGCCGTCGCCACGCTGCGGCACCCGAACATCGTCACGGCCTACCACGCGACGCGCGTGGGCGAGAGCATCATGTTTGCGATGGAATACGTTGAAGGGCTCGACCTGGCAAGGATGGTCAAGGCCAAGGGACCGATGCGCATCGCGAATGCCTGCAATTTCATCTATCAAGCGGCCCTTGGCTTGCAACACGCCCATGAGAAAGGAATGATCCACCGCGACATCAAGCCGGGCAACATGATGCTGGCTCCCAAGGGAGACCGGGCGACGATCAAGATCCTCGACTTCGGCCTCGCCAAGGTCACACGCGAACAAAAGGTTGACGCTGCCTTGACCTCCGAAGGCCAGGCCCTGGGCACGCCTGACTTCATCGCCCCCGAGCAGATCGTCGACGCCCAGAGCGCCGACATCCGGGCAGACATTTATAGTCTGGGCGGGACGCTGTATTACCTCCTGGCGGGCCGTCCCCCGTTCGAGGCGGCCTCGCTCTACGACATGTACCAGGCGCACATCTCGCGCGAAGCTGATCCGCTGAACCTCGTTCGTCCCGAGGTGCCGGCGGAACTGGCGGCACTCGTTGCCAAGATGATGGCCAAGGACCCGGCTCGGCGGTTCCAGACGCCGGCGGAGGTGGCCGAGGCGCTGCGCCGTTTTTCAAGACGGGAAGTCAGGCGTTCAAGACGCCGCCGGCGGAGGTCTCGCACTCCGGTCAGCCGGCCGTGGGCCGGCCGCTCGCCGCAGCGGGTGCCTCGCCGACCCAGCCGGCGATGGCTGCGACACGCCTCGACGCACCCTCCGCGAAAAGGGCCAAGCGTTCAGTAACTGAGGCTCCGTGCGAGAGCCTGGTCGCGGTTCGCGGGGCCGAACAATCGACGAACGCGAAATTAGAACTCGGATCATCGCGCCGGCCGCCGTGGAAGACGTGGCCTGTCGCGCTGGGAGGCTCGCTGTTCGCACTGATCGCGTTCGGTGTGATCGTCATCACCGTCAAAGACAAGTACGGTCGCGAGACCAAGATAACCGTGCCCGATGACTCCACGGTCGTGGTTGAAGGCCCCCCTAAAAACATCCAGATCAAGGCTCAATTAAAGGGCCAACAACCGCCGGCAGGCTCCGACGTTCGGGCCCCCGTCACGACCGCCGCCGGCACAGAATCGGTAGCCACGCCGCGATTACCTCGATCCGAAAAAGTTGCGCGCCTGCCTTCAAGCCTGTCTTCAACGGCAAGGACAAGACCGGCTGGATGGAAAGTCCGATGAATCGAGGAGAGTGGACGGTGGTTGGTGGTTTACTCCAAGGCCGGGGCTCGGGCGAACGGGGGATCGCAGCCACCCTCGTGACGGAAAGGAAAGACTTCGCTAACTTCCACCTCAAAGCGAAGTTCCGCTTTCCGGAGGACGGCGGCGCAGTGATCGAGGTCCGCTATAATTACGACGCTGAAAACACGGCGAGAAGCAGTTACCCCGTTTCCCTCGGTGTGTGGCCGTCCAACCGAGATTGGGCCAACGCCCCCGGTAAAATCAGAAAACTGGTTGGTCACCCCTACGGCTCGGGCTGGGCGTTCCAGGAAAAGTCCGCCTCGATTTCCGTCGCCCCAAATCAGTGGCATACTCTCGAGATCGAGGCAATGGGGAACGAAATCGCCAATTGGATCGATGGGAAGAAACTCGCAGTGTTCGTTGATGACGACGCGGTGATCGCTTCCGGGGCGATTGCCCTGCTCTGCCAGTACAATTCTACGGTGCAGTTCCAGGAGATCTTGATCCAGGAGTTAGCCAACGATCACAAGGCAGACGAGCAACCGCAGGAATCCTCGGGCAACTCCGCAAAGTAGCCGCCGTTGAAGCGGAATACTGTCTCGAAAGTGACAGAACCCATCGAGGCGGTGTTTGCGTGCATTCCTACGTCGCGATTCCGGCTCGTGATACAATCGCCCTGTCGTGGTTCGCCTCCGGCCGGAGGTCCTTTATGGCTGCTGTCATTGGGGGCGCGGTGCGGGAGGGTAAGATGGCTTTAATGGATTATCCAGATTTCGCAGTCGATCGGAGACGTTGTCCGTCTCGGCAGGAACCCTGACTGCGAAATCGCCATCGACCCCCTCGCCTTCCCCATGGTCTCCGGCCTGCATGCCCGGATCGAGCCGGCGGGGTCGGGTTTCGTCCTCGTTCATCTGAGCCAGAGCAACAAAACGCTCGTCAACGACACGGCCGTCGAGGGTTCAGTCCCCGTGCGAGCCCTTCGTTATCGTCCGGATGTGGTGCCAGCCAGCGGGATGGGCACTCCAGCAGTGGGCCGTACTCGCCGCGCTCGCCGTGGCCGGCACTTCGATCGGTCTTTTCATCTCGGCGCTGGCCCGATCGGAAGAAGTCGCCATCGCCCTCTTGCCGATCATCGTCATCCCGCAGTTGATCCTGGCTGGCGTGGTTGCACCCTTGAGCGGCCGGGTTGAGCTGATCGCGAAGGGGCTCGTCACGGTCCACTGGGCTCAGCGAGCGCTCGAAGGCCTGGCTGCGGAAGCCGATTCGATATTCGCAGACTACAAGGGAGATTTCTGGGGCCCGTGGCTGCTCGTGCTAGCGCATGCGGCGGCAGGGGCCATCGCGGCTGTCGTGGTTCTGTGGCGAACCAAAGGGAAAACGCACTCGAGATGATTCAGGATCGGACATTCGTCCGGTGCACGGCGGAACGGTTGCGCACGTCAGCGGCATGCGATCACGCCCGCACGCGCACGCGATGCAACGGTGAGCCAGTCAATGTGATTCTTGCCAGAACTGGACCGCACAAGTAGTTGGGGGAGGAACCCGACGACCGATTTGTGTAAATTGACTTTTTCGCGACATGTTTGCCTCGGAACGGGCCTTTCCTATTCAGGATCGGTCGATTCCCGGCAGACCTTGGGTGGCTCGTAGCCGATCCATTGGTGGACGACAAACCCGGAACGCACCTTCTCGAATTTCCCAAGGAGTCGAAGATGACCGTTCGCCGAACGCTTCCGCCGCCGCAACTGGCAGTCGCCGCTCTCGCCATGGCTTGTCTGTTCGGGGGGCAAGTCGCGCGCGGTCAATCCAACGAGCCCGTTGCGGCCGCCGATCCGATCAAGGCTGACCTTGACCGGTCCAAGGACGCCTTTCAAGCAAAAATCGACACCATCAAGAAGGACGTCGCGGCCGCCCTCGACGCGAAGATCGCAGCCGGACGGAAGAAGAAGGGAAACACGGAGATTGTGGAGCAATTGACCGCAGAGAAAAGCGCGTTCGAGGAAAACGTCAACAAAATTCCGCCTTCGCTCGGCAAGACCAGAGCCATGATCGCCAAGCGGATCAAAAACGCGCGTAACGACCTTGCCAATGCCTACAAGCGGGCTATTCGCGCTGCCACCGGTGTCGGGAATGACGCGCAGGCCAATGGCCTCAAATCGGAACTCGAAAAGCTAATCGCAACTGCCGCCCCGCTCGTCGCTTACGAACGTGCGCCCGAGCAACCTCCCGCCGACGCTGCAGCGACTGCCCCCGCACTCAAGCTCGACCCCAAGATTCTGGTTGATTCACGCTGGAACTTCATTATCCGGCGGTTTGGTGTGTTGAATCAGCCGGGGGCATTCAAGATCGCCAATGGGGTCATCTATCACCTGGACGCCCGCAATCCGGTGGGGGAGGCTTCAATCGATGCGATGGGCCAGATCCATCTCAGCTTCGTTGGTCATCGCAAGATCACCGTCGGCGAGGCGGTCGTGAGGAAGGTCGCCAATGGTAAGTTCCAAGGCGTTCTGAACCTCGCGGGAGACGAATGGGGATTTGAGATGAACCGGCGCGTAGCTGCCTCTCGAGACGAATCCTTTCGGACACCCTTGCACGGAGGGCGTCGAAATGATTCAATTCGGACCAGCGTTGTGTGATTGTGTTTCCTCCAGCGCAAGGCGCTCGAGGAGGGAATGGGTTCTGGCACCCCGGTGAGGAATCATCATCATGTCCGTGACGAATCAAACGCGTCGGCGAGTGTCTGTAGTCGGCCTTTTCGTTCTGGTGCTCACGTTCGCATCCAGTGTTTGCTGGACCGGCGTCGCCGCCCGCGCCTTTGACGACGACAAGGCACAGACCGAAGCCCTCAAAGCCCTGGAGGGCACCTGGGTCACAAAGGAAAATGAAGGAATCGACGCCAAGTTCACTTTTACGGGCGCGAGTATGAAGGCAAGCGTCAACGGCATGGAATACACTTGCAAGGTCAAGCTGGACCCTGCGGCAAAGCCCAATGCGACGGCCGAATTCCTGATCGATGAGGGGCCCGAAGACGCCAAGGGCAAGACTTCCAAGGCGATCTACAAGCTCGATGGCGACAAGCTGACGATGTGTGTCTCACATCCCGGCAAAGATTGCCCCAAAGACTTTGAACAGGTGCCTGATGAATCCGTCCTGTTCGAGCTCAAGAAACAAAAGTGACAAAGACCAACCCCGCGCCTCTTGAACCTCCCCGGCATTCCCCGACAAAGGGGCGTACCGCGAGAGGTCGAGAGGTCCGGGGTTGGGAGCGTAACAACCGGACTGACGACCGTCACTTGGTTCTCCGGACGTATCCTGCCGAATCCGGGATCGAGCGCACGGAGATACGATCGCAGCCGCTGCTGTGCGGCAAGGTCCAAAATCACGCGGCACCGACCGACCGACGCCGGGCAACAAAGGCCCGGCCTGCTGTTACTGAGACTATAACGCATAATCCACGGTTGCGGGCCAAAAAACTTAAGTTGCGCCAATGTCCCACGCGACAAGCCAGATCGAGATCAACCCATTGCGCCAGGCGCTGCCGCGGACCAGGGTGCCCGATCCCTGCGCGGTGGTGCTCTTCGGCGCGACCGGAGACCTCGCCCACCGCAAGCTGGTTCCGGCCCTGTTCCAGCTCGCGCGCGAAGGCAACCTGCCGTCCGAATGCGCGATCGTCGGCTTCGCCCGCCGCGACTGGACCGACAGCGACTTCCGCGCCGAGTACGAAAAGTCGATGATCAAGCCGGGGGCAAGCGAGATCCGGCAGGTTTGGTCCGAGTTCGCGAGCCGGTTGGTCTTTGCGCCCGGCACCTTCGACGATCTCGACGCGTATCTCAAGTTGAAGCAAAAACTCGAGCAGTTGGACGGTTCCCACGGCACCCAGGGCAACCGGGTTTATTACCTGGCGGTCGCTCCCGAGTTTTTTGCGACCATCATCGCCAAGCTGGGCGAAGCCGGGCTCATTTATCCGCGGCAGCAAGAGGCCCCGTGGAGCCGGGTGGTCGTTGAAAAACCGTTCGGCCGTGACCTCGGCAGCGCCCGTGCGCTCAACCACGACGTCGCCGCGGTACTGGCTGAGAGCCAGGTTTACCGCATCGACCATTACCTGGGCAAGGAGACCGTTCAGAACATCCTGGCCCTTCGGTTCGGCAACAGCATCTTCGAGCCGGTCTGGAACCGCAGGCACGTCGGCTCGGTGCAAGTCACCGTGGCCGAGGAGGTCGGCATGGCCGGCGGCCGGGGCGCCTATTATGACACGGCGGGCGCCCTGCGCGACATGGTTCAGAACCACATGATGCAGTTGCTCAGCCTGGTGGCGATGGAGCCGCCGGTCGACCTTTCCGCCGACGCCGTGCGAAACGAGAAGGTCAAGGTATTGCAGGCCCTCCCGCGCTGGCGCCCCGAAGAGGTTCTGCGCAACGTGATTCGCGCTCAGTACACCGCCGGGTCAACGCAGGGAGCCGACGTTCCCGGGTACCTCCAGGAGAAAGGCGTTGCGCCGGATTCCCGGACCGATACCTACGTCGCGATCCGCCTGGAACTCAACAACTGGCGCTGGGCGGGAGTCCCGTTCTTCCTCCGGACCGGCAAACGGCTCCCCAAACGCGCGACCGAGATCGCCATCGGGTTCCGCCGGCCCCCCACCGAGCTCTTCGAGCCCGAGCTCGACGGCCAGACAGGTGCCAATCAGCTCGTGCTGCGCATCCAGCCCAACGAAGGGGCCAGCCTCTCGTTCGAGGCCAAGATTCCCGGGTCGCGGCACCGGCTTCAGGAAGTGCGCATGGACTTTCGCTACGGCACCGCCTTCGCGCTTCCCCCGCCCGAGGCTTACGAGCGCTTGCTCCTGGATGTGATGCTCGGCGACCCGACGCTTTACACCCGCACCAACGAGGTCGACAGCGCCTGGCGGTTTATCACGTCGATTCTCGACACCTGGCAGCGGCCCGATGCGCCGCCGCCGGTCACATATCAGGCAGGCACTTGGGGCCCCGAAGCCGCCGATCAACTCATTGCCTGCGACGGCGCGCACTGGCGGAGACTGTGAATGTCAGCCGTGATTGGTCAGACTGCGGGAATCGATCCCAAAAAGCGGCCGCGTTTGGTCTGGGGAATCGGCGTCCGAGATTGGAGCTACATCCATGCCTGACACAACGACTGAGTCTTTTCTCGATGGGCATGGGATACCCGTAGCTTTGCCCGAAATCGAGGCCGAGCTGGCCAAGCTCTGGGGACCTGCGGCCGAACAGGTCGGCGGCCCGGAGATAGACAGCCCCAACGTCACGCGCATCGTGCTCGCCAATCTCGTCGTCGAGGGCCTGGAGGTCAACTGCCACTTGCTGGGACCGGCCCTCGAATTCGTGATCGCGCGGTTTCCTTGCCGGGCGATCGTGGTGCGCGGCACCGATGACGCCGAGCGCCGGGTCTCGGCCGAGGTCTCGGCACTCTGCCATCTGCCGGCGCCGGGACTTCCCCAGGTTTGCTCCGAGCGGATCGTATTGCGGGCCGGGCCAGGCGCGATCGAGCTGATTCCCGGCGCGGTCCGGCCCTTACTCGAGGCCGACTTGCCGCTCGTCCTCTGGTGGACGGGCGATCCACGGCGGCACGAGGCACTTTTCCGCGACATTGCCGACGAGTGTTCGCGGGTGGTCCTGGACTTACCCGACCCCGGCGCCTCAGTCGGCGCGCTCCGCCTGGGACTCGACCCGACCATCTGCCCGAGCAGCCGAGACACCGCGTGGTTCGGTCTGACGCGATGGCGCGAGCTGATTGCCCAGTTCTTCGACCCAACGTGCCATCACGAAAGCCTGAACCGGATCAACTCGGTGCGGCTCGAGGTGCTTTCCCCCGATCCGAGCAGTCCGCCGCGACTGGCGATCTGGCTGGCGTCCTGGCTGGCCGGTCAGCTCGGCTGGCAGCAACACGGCCAACCTCTGAAGACAGGCTCCGCTTCGGAGAGCATCGCCCAGGCAACGTTCCGTGGTCCCGAGGGCTCGATCGCCGTCGAGATCGCGACCCGTCCGATACCCCAGGGCCTTCCCGTTGCACCTCGGATGGTGGACGTGACGATCACCGCGCAGGGCCGCCAGGGGCTCGAAACATTCCGCCTGCGACGATCGGATCCTGGCTCCCCCGCGGTCCGTGTCGAGGCTGACGTGGCGAATGCCTGCCACCTGCCCCGGATTGTGAGCGTCCCCGAGTTGGGGCCGGCCGGGCGCGTCGCCGCCGCTCTCGAGTCGTCGCGCATCGACCCGCCGTTTCAGAACGCGCTGCCGATCGCGTTGTGGCTGATGGAACACTGCGTTTGAGGGCGGTACTCGCTGCGGCTCGTCACTGCGGAGGGGGCATTTTAGCGAGCATCGCAGCAATTCGAGGACGGAAACCGGGCGGCGACTCTGTTTTCGTCCCCCATGCCCCGAGCGTTCCCGCCCGGCGTCGCCGGCGAACGACTTGGGATTCAGTCTTGCAGGTGCACTTCCTCAAGAGCTTGCGCCTTGAGAACATCGAGCTGGAGTTGGGCGAGCGCTTCCGGCGACAACGCCTCAACTTGTTGCTTGACCTTGGCAGATAGCTGGCCGAACTTGGCTTCCATTAGCCGCAGGGCCGACCGACGCTCACCCTGCTCGATTCCGCGTTCGATGCCCTGTTCGATGCCCTGTTCGATGCCCTGTTCGATGCCCTGTTCGATGCCCTGTTCGATGCCGCGTTCGATGCCGTGTTCGACGCCGCGTTCGTAGGTGGTCTTCATAAGAGGTTCAACCTCTCGATACGCCTCGGTGTGCAACAACGCCTGCAGCCGTTCGTTCTGGGTCTCGTCAAACTCAGCGTAAGCCTCCAGGCATTCGGCCAGTAGGAAGCGCCGAAAGTCATTTTCTCCTGAAACGGCGATCCGTTTCAACCCCTCGGCGTACAACTCGGCCCGCCGGTCGGCCGGTAGCCGCATCAGGGCGCTCAACGCCACCCCTAGCAGGTTCTCGCCCGTCGCGTACTGCTCCCCGTCCAGGGCCGGCAGACCCACGTAGGCGTACTCGAAGCGGACGATCCGCTGTTCCCAGAAGTGTTCTTCGTAGGCGTCCCAACCGATTCCGTCGAGCCCGACGCGCAGGAACAAGGCGATGGGCAGTACCGGCAGCCCCGTGTCGCGCCGCAGTTGGATGTAGTAGTCGAACATCCGCGGCCGGAAGGCCGGCGTGCTGGCTCGCGACTCCAGCTCGACATGAACCAGGGCCACCAGGTCGGTCACGCCCGCGCGGGGCGGTGGCGCGCCTGGCCGCAGCGTCAGCCGGGCCACCAGATCAAGCTGCCGCTTCTCCCCCTGCGGCGGTGCCAGGAACAGCTCCTTGTCCAGCCAGTCGATACCGATGAACTCGAACCGCGACGCGTGAAAGACCCGCGATGGGTGGGCTTTCCAAGAGACGACGTTCCGCCGCTCGTAGCCCGCCTCAACCAACGCATTCACCGATTCCTCACCGGTGCAGATGGCGAAGATCCGACTATCTGTCTGCAGGCGAAGCACACGCAGGTCTTCGATTGCATCGTCGCGGACGGACTTCTTCTTCCATTCGGTTTCGTACCACTCGGTGCCCGAGCTTTCGTAGCCGGCTGGGCGCAAGTAGGGGATGCGGTTGTGGAAGATAAACCCACCGCCATCCGCGCGGATGAAGGCTGCGGCGTCTCGCTCCATGATTGGTGCCTGCCAATATAGCGTTCCACCGGAATTCGCCCTGAATTTCCGCAGGATCCAAGCCCAGACGTTGTGCCAGTAGCGGTCCCCGACGTCCAGGAATGGATTGTGAAGATAGTCAAACCAACTGTCTGTATGCCCCAGCCCCGAGATCGCGTACCAATCCAGTCCGAGGAAGAGGTAGTAATGCGAAGGCCGACCTTCCAGTTGAGCAAGTGCCCAATCGGAATAGGGATTCAGCCCGTAAGCGAAGCCCTGCTTCGGATGGGTGAACTCCGGTACGAACGCATGGTCATTCTTGCGGCCCGCGGCGACCGCGCGGCGCAATTCACGAACGACCTCAGCCTTGTCGTAAGCCCGGCCAAACGCGGCGTTGGTGAGTGCGTTGACTCCATTATGTCCGGCATATCGTCCAGGTTTGCGGATCGTTTCGAGAAGCGGGATCAGGTTCGCTGTCTGATAGTTGTCTAGCATGGCGCTTAGACTTTCGTGAAATTCGGACGGTCATCTCCGGGTTCTCTACGGAGCAAGTGCGTCCTGGTTTCCGTCGTACCGCGTCGCTGACCAGCGATTCGGGGGTACGAGGCATTAGGGAATAGACCGAAGCGGCCGATAATCAACGTTTATGCATCGGTGGCGGCCAACGTGAGGGCCGAAACCTCGGCGCGATTGGGATTGGCCTCAACGATAATGGTTAGGTGGCGTCGAGGAAGATGTCCCGGACCCAGGCATTTGCTTCTGGAAAGTAGTCACAGTCAAGAACGAATTCCTGCCCACGCCCGACTGTTCGAAGGTAACAGCCAGTGCTATCGTATCTCCACCTCCGAGCATCCGAATGAAAGCTGAGAGGAGGTTTCCCCGGTGTGGGATAGAACCAGCGTGGCAATCGCCAGAGGCTGCGGGTTTGGCCCTGAGCCGTCAGGGTGAGAACACTCGAAATGTGGTCGAACACGCCTGCCCCGGGAATTGGTCCCGCGACAGACGGCACTTCGAGGTTTTTTGAGGCGACGTAAAGGGTGTTATTAGCCGACATGCTCTGAGCCCGCCGGACGTGAGGGTGCTCGGCGGCCCACCGAGGGACTGATGTGGTCGCTGTTGTCGGGTGCAGCATGCGACCCACCTGAAGCCAGCCGCAGATGACATGAAGATCGGGTGCAGTGCGATCGATCGACAACTGGCCGTTCACTCGAACCGTGCTCCGGAACCATCCAAAGAACAGAAAGACGTCGCCGACGCCCACACCACAATTCTCGAGGTGCGTTTGAGCGGAATCGACCTGGCCAAATACGGGCCGCCAACCCACGGCTCTTGGGCGGGATTGCTTTTGAAGGTCGGGATCCAAGTGCACGCCGGATCGCGGTCCGATTCGTTGGTTCGTAATCGCCGAGACGACGTTTGAAAGCGGTACGCCACGCCACATTACGTCTTTAAGGCGGGGCGGATCACTCGACGGTATCGGGAGCGGGCACAGCGAGCCATCTGGAAGAACCGGACTCGGAACGCCATCGTACGTGGAGTCGAAACCCTTTCGGCTAAGGATCACCTTCATCGATGTGAGCTTTCGGTCGGCCTCCCAGGCTTGACTACGGCTCCCCTGACTTACGGCGGCGTACAATTTTCGGCGCTGCGCAACAATTAATTGTCGCCTTTCGCTCCGCGAAAGACGACTCTTCCAGTAACTCATTTCTGCCCAGATCCTTAGCGGCCTCCGATCGTGGTGCCATCGGGCTTCAGGATCAAGAAGATCTGGCTCGTTACGGAACCGAACTTGATATTAGCCTCGGGGCTAATGCGGCGCCCACGCAGGCCACGGGCGTCGAGATTTGCCGGGCCGTTTGTTGGCACCTCGTACTGGGTCCCGTAAGGGCTCGTAAGCTCGAACTTTGACTGGTCGATCCAGGCTGATCCGAGGATGAACCGTCGCTCGATGGGGCCGCTCACTCCGATCAGGATTCGCGGACAGGTCTCCGGTCGTTCGATCCACCCCGGCACGAATCGCTTGAGATACCAATATTTGTCCATGCGACCTAGTATCTCCTCGTCGCTCGGCGGATTCACGGGATCGTAACCCTTGCGTCCGTCGTCGAAGTCTTGGTTGTTGATTAGCACGAAGAGTAAGGGGGAAGGACCTCCATTTTTCGCCACCTTCAGCAAATCGACCCTGGACAGCGTTGGCTCACCGAGCCTTGCCGCGAATAGCTCCGGAACGCCAAGTGGCCGGAAGCGATACTTATTCGACCCGCGGTTGACATTCAGGTCGGGCTGGAGGGATGAGATCATGGCCGTTTCCACGGCCCTTCCCAATTCCTCCGACCCGAAAGGGCCCGCAATCTCGAGCGTGTATTTGCGCCGTTGAAGAAAGGCTTGTAGCGCCTTGCTGTGGCTCCCAACGAGATGAGAGGTGGCCCGCTGAGGCTTCTTTCCGTAACCCACATACCGGGGAGTTCTTCCCTTTTCGTCCCGATACAAGTAAACGTAATGATCCGCCACGATGGCATCGCCTTTCGATTCACTCGAAGCCAAGCTCCTGAAGGTCCAGATGACTGATACGCTCATTGGTTTCGGCAGCGGAAAGAAAACGATTGTCGAAGCCACGGGCAATAACGAGCCCATCCGTGGGTTTGCCGTTTGAAAGCCGTTGCTGGACCCAGCCAAGGTATGTCGCGATCTGCGCGAAGGTGTTCTGGCCCGCTCGAACATTCTTCAGTTCAATCACGAGGTAGCGTTTTTTCTTACGGTCGTAGCAGAGAAGGTCAATGCGCCCGCCATGACCTGTGCAAACGAGTTGACGCTCCCGCACTTCCAAGTCGAATCCGAAGCGGCGAAGCATACCAATGTCCTTGACAAGGCGATCCTCTAATTCTTCTTCGCGCAGAATCTTGGCGGAAGCCTCCTTGATCTCGCCTTGGCTGAGGAAGCGTTTGAATCGAGGCTCAGCCTTTTCCATGCACTGAAGCAACCGTTGCCAAATCCCCTCTGGAACTCCGTAAACGCGCCTCCGGAAATTAGCGCGAAAGGCCCCCCACTCGTCCATGTAAGGGTCCTGCCGCAAGTCGTTCAAAGTGACCGGGCGCTTGAACTTAAACAAAACGCGATAGTCGCAACCATAGTCCCATCCGTGTTCATAAGCATCGTCATCGCTGGCAATAGAGTACGCGTCGGATTCGGATTGGATGAGATAGCCGAAATCCATCTTGGGCTTGGTTCGGTAGAGGAGGACAAGGTCACCCTTTCGGGTATCCTTGTGGCAGGTCCACCAACCACCGGAATCAGATTGCATGCCGGGGTCAAGGGAACGGCGATCGGAGCCACCCTCCTCGCTGTAATGGTCGGGAGAGGTGATCCAGACCCACTTCCGAGGTTCGTGAACTGTGTCGGACTTCCGCGGCATGTTTACATCTCTTGAGACACTCTCGTGCGGGTCAAATGAAGAAGTCGGGGCCTTCGCCGCAGCTCGTATGATCTCGGCCTTGGCGTATGATCTCTGCAATTTACGTGACCATGAGCAACACGTCTACGACTCGCTGAAATTCGAGCGTTACGAGGGCGCTCAGCCGTTTGGGCTGATCGCAACTTCCGTCATCCGGCGAATTCGACCTCCAGCGCCGAATGGTCGCTCAGCCCACCCTCCCGGACGAAATGGAGGTAGCGGCAACCCGTCGGATGGAGCGCACGAGACGCAAAGACATGGTTGAAGCGGCGGCCGATCGACCGTCCTTTCCGCCGCAGGTACCAACTGAAGTCCTCGCGTTCGAACCCGTGAAGGTTGCGATAGACGTCTGCCAAGTCGAAGTCTGCGAGGTCACGAAGGACGCTGCGTTCCGCACGGTCCCAATCTTCCCCCGATCCGCCCCTCCACTTTCCCCAGCACTCGAACCGATCGCCGACCTGCTTCTGCCCCCACGTGATGGTCTCCCCGTCAGGCGTCTCCGCCTTCGGTGAATTGAAGTCACCGCAGAGAATCCGGCGGGTTTTTGTGGCCACCGCCAAACGATCGAATACGCCTTCGAACGTCTCGATCTTGATCCAATCGTTCGTGGATCCGGGCGGGACATGCACGGTGTGGATCTCAATCCCTCCACCCGGACGTTCGATATCCGCGGAGAGAATCCGTTCCGTCCACGGAACCCGAAACTCCGTCGGCTCACGCACGTTAAGAGGCCATCGACTGGCGATGAGTTGGCCGTAAGACCGCGGTCCCTTGAGCAACTCGGGATTGGAAGCTCCTGAAAGACTGTCGCCAACGTGCTCGAGGCCGATGCTGCGAAGACTCACCGTTAGGGGTTCGACCGTCGAACTTTCGAACCTCTTGCAGGGCAACGACGTCCGGCCGTCGCCTCCGAAGCGCCTCGACTTGATCGGGAAGTCGGCGGACTCTCCCTGCGACGTTCCACGAGATGAGCCGCACTGTCGCGCCCTCGGTTCACTGACACGGATGGATCTGGATCACGCAAAAGCGTAGCTCACAGGACCGCCGAGTATCGCCTACGATCATAACAGAACAAAACCCCAGAAGAGGGTGCCGAGGCCGGGCTTACGTCAGAAGGTCGGTATCAGGTTGTCCTCTTTACCAAACAAGCTTCTTTCCTTCTCGTATTAGCGATTGAAGTTCGTACACATCGTGAACGCACTTTCTGACCTCTGCCGCATTGTCAATCCAGCAAAGGACGGCTATGGGTTTGCCATCTTCTTTGAAAGTCTGGTGGGCAACGCCCTTGGAATGACCATGATAGATAAACCCCTTGCTGTAGACCTCAAGCTCGAGATGGACTTCCCCGGGGCTTCCCTCGATCTTGACGAGCAGGTCTGGGAACGCCTTCCGGACTCGGATGATTTTTTCGATCCCCAGCGTTTTGTGACCGTATACGACCACACACAAGAGTTCCTGTTCGTTTTCGGGCTCGCGCTCCAGTAAGGGGATCTTGCCGGTGTCGAGCTGGGAGGCGAGCGTTCTTTCTCGGATGCCTTCGAACTCTTCAGCGGTAATAGGAATGAAAGTCGCTTGCTTGAATGTGCGCCTGCGGATGAGGTCGTCGATCGGCCGGACGCCGACGGGTTCTCGGGGTTGCTGCTTATACTCTTTCCCTTCGATCAACCAGGCCATTCGCTTCCCGTCCGCAATCTCATCGAGCGTTCCCGCGGTCAGCGGAATACTCCCGTAGCGCTTTTCTCGAGTGCATTCGTAGAATCCTGTGATCTTACTGAGTGCCTGTTCCCGACGGTCGCTGGTGGTGTAAGCGAAGGAAATCCACCGGTCCCCCGGTTTGACCTGGTCGAAACCCCGGGGCGCTCGTTCGGCCCCTTGTCGGTTCTCCAGATGTAGTTCGGCATGGCCTTGAGAGAATCGAGGCCGTGCTTCACGATGAAGTGACTGCGCACTGATCGCACCGTTTCCTCGCTTTTTTGCCAGTTGTGGTGCAGGCGTCGCGCCTGCCGGTGTGGGGAACGCAGGCGGGACGCCTGCGCCACAACAGTCCACCAAACGCAGGCTCATGCCAGCCGTCGCCGCCGGCAGGCCTCCTGATAGGTCGCTTCAAAATTGACGGGCACAAACAGATCGCCGGTAAGCCGCAAGGGGAGTTCCGGCAGCGGATCGCCGACGGCGAAAGTCGCGGGCCAGATATCGATCTCGGGTTGCTCCCGGCGCAGGACCGGCCGGTAGGCGACGGCGTAAAGGGTCGCCTCCGCGGGCATTTCGGTCCCATGGGCCGAAGGCAGCAGTTCGATGATCTCGTTGTGCAGGTTGGCTCGCCGACTCGTGACGATGTCGATGATGATCAAGCTCACTCCCTGGTGGAGATAGGAAGCACACTTGATCGCGAAGGCCTGGCGCTCTTCGGGCCGATCTTTATTGCCGGGACTGATTAATTCGATGGCCGCAACCAGAGTGAGTCCAGCCATCGTCGAGAAGAGGCGCACCTCGAAGGTGTCCGGGAAGATCGCCGGCACCACATGGGCCGCGGCCGGGGGCGCCCACGCCGGAGCCAGGGCCAGGGCTGGGCCAACCGGCTCGGTCCGCGGCTGCGCGGCGGAGCGTTCGAAGGTGGCAACGTCGATTTCGAGATGGTTGCCCGAATGCGTATGTTCGGCAACAACGAATTCCGCCGGCACCCGCTCGCTCAACTGGTCTGCGATTCGAGTCGCCCACCCGGAGTGAAATGATTCCCAGGGGTAACGCTCGTCCAGTGGACCCTGAAAGTGATCCAAGAGCGGCATGATTTCACTTCCCCTTGCGGTGGTGAGCGTGCCCGTGGTGATGGTGCTCCGCTGATGGAGCCATCCCGTGCGGGAACTGGCTTGGCCGCCGCCAGCACGAGCCGGCCAGTCTCGACTCCCTTGGTACCGATCAGATCATCAGCCAGGTCGCGGACCGAGGCCACCGGACCGCGGAGCAGGATCACTTCGAGGCAGCGGCGCTCGTCGAGATGAACGTGGGTGGTCGTGACGACCTGATCGAGGTGGTGATGCTGCAAGTCGGTCAGCCGGCGCGCGATGCGCGAGACGTGGTGGTCGTAGATCAAGGTGACCACCCCCATCGCCTCGCTATCGTCGTGAGTGACGGCCTCCTCGATCAGGGCCGCGCGCATCAGCCCGCGCACGGCCTCGCTCCGGTTGGGATACCGGTGAGTTTCACGATACTGGTCGAACCGCTGGAGCAGTTCTCCCCCGATCGCGACGCTGAACCGGACCAGAGGGTCTTTCATCTCAGCCTACCTTGGGAACCTCGACCCACGCTCCATCCTGTTTTGAGCTGGCGACGGCCGCCTCGACCAGGGCCATCCCGGCGACGCCGTCGGCGATGCCCGGATGTTCGAAGGGCTTCGGGACCGCCTCGCCGCGCCGGCCGCGGATCGTCCATTCCAGCGTCCGATGCAAGTTGGCCAGCGCCTCGTGGAAGCCTTCCGGATGACCCGACGGCAGTCGGAGATACGGTTTGACCGAAGCGGGGAAGTAGCCGTACTCGGCCCCCTGGCGGTAGAGTCGCAGCGGTTGACCGCCGGCGTAGTGCTTGAGCACCTGATGCTCGGTGATCGACCACTCGAGCGTGCCCGTCGTCCCGGCGACCCGGAAGCCGTTGTCGTTCTGGGCGCCGATCGTGACTTGCGAGGCCGTGATCGTGGCGATCCCGCCATTATTCAGCTCGGCCAGCACGGTGAAGTCGTCGTCGAGCGCCCGGCCGGGAACGAACGTTTTGAGCCGCGCTCGCAGCCGGACCGCGGCCAGTCCCGCGACGAACCGGACGAATTCGTAGGCGTGAGTGCCGATGTCGCCGCCGCAGCCCGAGCCGCCGGCCTTGGCGGGATCGACCCGCCACGAAGCCTGCTTCTGGTTTTCGGCCTCGAGCTTGGTGGCGAGCCAGCCCTGGGGGTACCACGCCTCGACCTTGCGGATCTCGCCGATCTCACCGCCCTGCACCAGCTCCCTGGCCAGCATGACCATCGGAAAGCCGGTGTAAGTGTAGGCGACCACGAACGGGACGTTCCTGGACCGGACCGTGGCGTGGAGCTTGCGGGCTTCATCCAGTGTGGTTGTCAACGGTTTTTCGCACAGCACCGCGATGCCCGCGGCCGCCGCCGCATCGGCCGGACCAAAATGCGCATCGTTGGGCGTGACGATCGTCACATAATCGATTCGTTCGGATTCCGGCAGCCCGGCCTCGGTCTTGATCATGGTCTGCCAGTCGGGATAACCGCGGGGCATGAAAAGCTCGCGGGCCGCGGCCAGAGATTCGCCGGCGCTCGACCGAAGCGCACCGGCGCAGAGCTCGACCGAGTTATCCATCACGATCCCGCGGCGATGAGGCGCTCCGAAGAAGTTGGCCGGACCGCCTCCCCCCACCATCCCGACGCGCAGCTTGCGCTCACTCATGTGTCATCTCCCAGTGTGGCTTTTCTTGTCGACTCGACACTATATCGAGTGCCAATCCGCCGCAAGGGGCGAGTCAAAAGCCTCGAGGCCCGGCGAAGGCTCCGTCGCGTCCTGACCGCTGGCCGGAATCAGATGTCGCCTGCCGCGGAGCGGGAGACGACTCTCGGGGAGTTTATTCTCAGCCAGTTCCTTAACCGCTTCCTTCCCTGAGCGTTGCCCTGGGCTCTTATCTGGCTGCCCCAGCGAGGCGGCGAACAGCGCAATACCAGAACGCGCCGGGCCCGCCCGCGGCCGGATCACCGCCGGTCGGCGAGCTTGCTTAAAAGCCGCAGAATTTCGAGGTAGAGCCAGACCAGCGTGACGATCAGGCCGAAGGCGCCATACCACTCCATGTACTTGGGGGCATCGGAATGGGCGCAATGCTCGATGAAATCGAAGTCCAGCAGCAAGTTGAAAGCCGCCAGTCCCACCACGAAGAGACTGAAGCCGATCCCCAGGGGCGACGAGCTGAAGACCAGCGGCATGTGGACGCCGAAGAATCCCAGCAAGATCGTGATCAGATAGAAGAAGCAGAGGGCCCCAGTGGCCATGATGATGCCCATCCGGAGCCTGTCGGTGACGCGGATGATTCGTGAGCCGTAGAGGAACAACATCACGAACAGCACGCCGCAGGTCAAGCTAACGGCTTGCAGCGCAATGCCCCCGTACTCTGGATGCCTCAGGTGGGTTGTCGTTTCGACGACCTGCGAAACCGCCCCCAGGAAAATGCCCTCGAGCGCCGCGTAGACCGGAGCCGTCCAGGGAGAAGCCGTGGGCTTGAAGATCGTGATCATCGCGAAGACGAAGCCGCCGAGCGCCGAGGCAAGCAAGGCCCCGCCGGCCAGCCGTCCGTCGGCCACCGCGTTCCAGGACCAAAGTGCGGTGGCCGACAGGATCGCCAAAAGCAGAAACGTCTTGCCGACCGTCCCCTGGACGGTCATCGCCATGCTGCGTGGCTTTCCATAGACTTGCTCGTACCCGGCGAAAACATCTTGCGAAAACGCGGGATTGCTCGTACTCACCGTCAAATCTCCTGGGAAACAATCAGGCCGGCTGTCGATGGCGGTGCCGACCGCAGGGAAAACCAGCCGCATCTGTCCTCATGGTATCCCTATTCTGGCTTCAACCTCGCTCTTTGACAACACACAGTGTTTGATTGGGCTCGGGAAGACAGCACCTGCTTGCTCCGGGAGCTTTGAGCGCAATGAGTGCCTCAGCCTCTCGGCGCAGGACGTGCGCTTCCAGCCAATTGTGCAGGTGCAGCCCGAACTTCTCTTCGGCGTGGGCCGGCATCCCGTCAGGGGATTGGTCGAGCCATGCCTGGGCTTTGTTCAGCCATCGTCGCGCTTCATCGGCTTTTCCGAGGCGCTGATTGGCCAGGGCCAACCACAGCCAGTTCAACACGGCGGCGCCCGGTTTGGAGTTCGCCGCGAGGCTCTGTTCGAAAAGGGGCAGCGACTCTTGGAACCGGCCGGCGCGGTACGCTAGGGCCCCTTGCTCGGTCAGTGACCAGAATTGTCGAGCGAAGGCTTTGAGTTCCTTCTCGGCCAGGCGGCCCGGCAGCGACATGTCCGCGACGGCTTGGGGGGCCAGCGTACAGGCGCGGGCCACGTAGTACGACCGCGGTCCCTTTTCCTTGCCACACCGGTCCACCAAGTATGCGCACGCCTTCACGTAACCCGGGCGATCGCCCGACAGCAAGAGCAGCGCGGCGTACTCGAACCAGGCGTGGCCGTCGGCCGTCGTGCCGCGCGTCAAGCCTCGCGTGTAACAGTCGGCGGCATGTGCCCAGTCCCGGCGGGCGGCATGTGCCCGGCCCTGCTCCTCGGGATCAGCGGCGACCTGTGCCGCGACGTCCGCCCAGAGGAGTTGCCACTGAGTGCGCTCCGCCGCGGGGAACTTCGCCAGCTCAGCCGGATCACGCACACTGGCCAGGGCGGAGTCCGTTTGCCAGCTCGCCGGGGACCAGCCCGTTCGCTCGCCGCTGTCTCGGAGGCTCTTCGCAAGCTGGAGGCCAGCGCGCAGCCAGCCCAGGGCTTGCAGGCGCAGCCGCGTTCGCTCCGACTCGTCCGTCCGGCCCTTCTCCGAGCTTTGCCTGGCCGCGGCCCGTAGGGCGGTGTGGGTGGCATCGGCGATGGTGTCGCTCAAGCCGGCCCGGGCAATAGCCAAGTTGGGGTCGAGTCGCAGGACTTGCTGAAAGTGGTCGATGGCCTCCTCCAGCCGGCCCTCGGTGCGCAGAGCATTGCCTAGGCTCATGTGGGCCGCGATGGAATTGGGGTCGAGTCGCAGGGCTTCCTTGAAGTAGCCGATCGCCTCCTTCCACTTGTCCTTGGCGTACAGGGCATCGCCGAGGTTGTTCTGCGCCGCGCTCACCTCGGGGCGAACCGCGAGTGCCGCACGGCAGTAGCCGAGGGCTTCGTCCCACCGCCGCGCCTCGCCCAACGTCGCACCGAGCCCGAAGTTGATCCAGAAGTCCTGTGGGTAGCGTACCTGCACCGCGGTCAGGAGCGGTATCACGTCCGCGCCACACTGGTGCGCAGCCCGATCCAGGGCGATCGCCAACTGCGGCGACACCAGAGCGCCGGTCGGCTCCTGGGCGATCTGGGTCAAGCGGGCACCGTCTCGCCACAGCTCCGGCTGGCGCAGGCGGTTTCGCGCCGGGTCCTGGTCGGCCTCGCTGGCCACCGCCAAGAGCCATTCCCGCCGCCTTCGGTCGGCCGTGATACTGGCCCAGTCATCCAGGGCGGCGATGAGTTCCGCACTCAGCGGCGAGGCTCGCACCCGCGCTGACACCGCCTTGCTGCCGTCCCCCTCTCGACCCAGCCCCGCCTCCGCGAATGCCGACACGTACAGCGGCTCGGCCACTGCCAGGCCGTCTTTCCCTCCCGCGAGCGTCGCTGCCTTGATCCGGGCGGAGTCCAGTCGCTCCGCCAAATTCAGGGCGGCCTGAGCTTTTTTCACCTGCCGGCGCAGGTCATCCGGCCCCGCTGGCTCCAACCGATGCGTGACCTGCTCCAGCGACTCCCGCGCATCGCGGAAGTGGAACCCTTTGCGGAGACGCTCGGCCTGAGCCACGGTCGTGACGACCTCGTTGCGGAGCTCGTCCTCTTGTCGGGCCGCTTCCGCTCGCCGTTCGACCCGCTGCTGCACGAGGCACACTGCACCGCCGCTCGCCAGGGCGACCAGGGCCAAAGCCGTGACCAACAGCGCCGCACCCGTCGGGTTTCGCCGGCCCCAGCGCCAGGCTCGCTCAACCCAGCCGACCGGCCAGGCTTGGATCGGCCGACCCTCCGCGAATCGCCCCAGATCCTCGGCCAGCGCCGCGGCGCTGGGGTAGCGACGTTCGGGTTCCTTGTTCAAACACTTCAGGCAGATCGTCTCGAGGTCGCGCGGCACTTTCGTGTTCAATCGCGAGGGGGAGACCGGCTCTTCATGCATGATCTGCCGCTCCGTTTCGGCAGCCGTCTCTCCTCGAAACGGCGGCCGGCCGGTGAGGATTTCATAGAGCAACGCACCGAGAGCATAGATGTCTGCGGCCGGACCGATTGTTCCGGATTTCCCGATCACCTGCTCGGGGGCCATATAGCTGGGAGTCCCCATCCGAACTCCGCTCAACGTCAGACCCGGTTCTCCCTCAAACTGCCGTGCCAATCCGAAATCGGCGACCTTGGGTGTGCCCTCGGCTGTGAGCAGGATGTTCGCCGGCTTCAGATCGCGGTGCACGATTCCGGCTCGATGCGCCACTTGCACCGCGTCCGCCAATGTCACCAGCAGCTCCGCCGCACGACGAGCCGGCTGTGGCGTGCTCGCCAGCGCCTGGGCCAGGCTGCCCCCGTCCACGAGCTCCATCGTGAAGTACGGACACGCCTCGTGCTCGCCGACATCGTAGATCGCAACGATGTTGGCATGGTGCAAGCTCGCCACAGCCTCCGCTTCGCGCTGGAACCGCGCGCGCTCGGTCGGCCCGGCATACGCACCGGCGAGCAGCATCTTGACGGCAACCGGGCGGTTGAGGCGGCGGTGCCGGGCCTTGTAGACGACACCCATGCCCCCGCGGCCGAGCAACCCCTCCACGTCATAACCCGGAATCCGCGGCAGGTTGACCGCGGCATTCCGAAAAGGAAAGGAATCGTAGTCGGAGGTCGGGTCGGGCCGGGGCGTCGGAAACAGCGCATCGAGCTCCGCCTCGACGGCGCACATCTGCCGCCAACGCCGGCGAACCTCCGGAAGCAGCTCCAGGCAATCGGCGCAGACCTCTTCCGGAGTGCGCCCGGAGGCGGAGATCTCGTCAAGCAGTTGCTGGACCAGCGTTTCGGCTCTCATGTCTGGGCTCCTCAAGGCGGCTGCGTGCCGGGCCTGCGACACCCAGAGGTCCCCAATCCTGCCGGCATGCGCCTAGTTCGAGCCGGTCGGATCGTCCCCCGGGTCGAGGTCGGCCAGTTGCTCGGTCAGGAGCCGCAGGCCGCGACTCAGCCGCCGCTTCACCGTCACCGTCGAGACGCCGAGCAACTGGGCGGCCTCAGCCTGCGTCATCCCCTGGATGCGCACCAGGTCGAAGACCTCCCGCTCATCCTCAGGCAGCTCGTCGATCGCGCGGAGCATGCGGAGGCCGTCCGGAGTCAGGCCGGATACGCTGCTGGGCGGCGCCGACACAAGCCCCTCGTTGAGCTCCACCGCAGCGGGCTGATTATCTAAGCGTCGGGCCAGGTCATTGAGCTCCCAGCGCATGTGCTGGTTGGCCAGCGCGAACAACTGGCGCACGTTGCGGGGGCGGGCTTCGCGCAGCGCCTTGAGCAACCGCTCCGCCACAGCGCCAAGCAACTCGTCGGCCTGCACGTTCAAGGGCGGCTGCGTCAGCCGCGGATAACTCCGGTGCAGCAAGGTGGCGCACAACAGGTGCAAGCGTCGGACGGCCCGCTCGAGCAATGCCCGGACGATCGGCTCGGAGGGCGAATCGCCGCCCAGCTCGTCGAGGTAGCGCTGGACCACAGCGGTGGTGTGTTCTTCATTCATCGCGCAACCCATCGGTTGAGGTCGAGTTGCATCAGCAAGAATTCTACTACGTTGGAGTGCGCGTCCGCCACGCTCAGTACCACGTCCGGGAAAGTTACGGGGTGCAGCCAAGGCTCCCGCCACCCTCGATCGTCAGAGATTCCCAGGCCGTTGCCTCAGGGACTGATTGTGGCGTCCGATTCGTGGACAGCCTCTGCTTGGCGGCGCAGGTTTTCGATCGACACACTGTCCACCTGCTGGAGCACTTCCTGGGTGATCGATTCGAGCTGCGCAACGATTCGCGGAGTTTTGTCAAGCTGTGCTGTAGCAGCAACGTCCTCCAGATCGGCCGCCTGGTTGCCGGCGACGGTGGAGAACGCGGAAAGCATGCCGTAGAATTTGTGAGCGGCTTCCCGTAACCGCGGGGCGTCGTGGTCTTGCAGAGCTTCTCGGACCGCCGCCAGGTGTTCCGGGACGCGTTTCTGGAGCGACCGCGTCATTTTCTGGAGCATGGTCGGGTCGCCGCCACAGGAAGCGAGCAGAACTCGCGGGTCAAGCAGGTGGAGACCGGGACGTTTGTGGGGTGGAAGACGTTTCAACACCCGGTCGATGGCCGCCCACAGGTCATCGGCCTTGAACGGCTTCGTCACGTATTCGTCCATGCCTGCCCGCAGGCACCTCTCACGGTCATCTTGCCGCGAGCGCGCGGTCAATGCGATGACTGGCATGTGGCCTCCCGCCGTCCGCTCGCGCTGCCGTATCGCTGCGACAACGCGGAAGCCGTCCAATTCAGGCATGTGGATGTCCAGGAGCAACAGGTCGAAGGGTTCGCGCGCGAGCAGGGCCAGCGCCGCCCGACCGTCGACCACCATCGTCGCCCAGAGCCCCTGGCGGGCCAGCATGTGCTCAAGGAGATCTCGGTTGAACTCGTTGTCCTCGGCAACGGGGATCCGCAACGGCGCGCCAGCCAGGCGTTCGGGGCTGGGTGGCCGCACAAGGGCAAGGCTGCTCGGTAACCGTTCCGGTTCCCGTTGGTGCCCCATGACCCACAGGATAGTCTCGATCAGTTCGCTCTTTTGGAGGGGCTTGAGCAGGTTCGCGGCGATCCCCAGTTGATGCGCCTGGGCAAGGTCGCCCGGGCGGTCCCCCGAGGTCATCAAAATGATGCGCGTCGCGCCGAGCTCGGTTCGCTGGCGGATCTTGGCGGCCAGGGCCAGGCCATCGATGTCCGGCATTCGGCTGTCCAGAAGCACGAGCGGGTAAGGACGGCCCTGGGCCACGCCGTGCCAGAGAGCGTCCATGGCCGTCACGCCGTCGCCGGCGGCCGCCGGCTCCATCACGCAACCGCGCAGCCACTCCTCGAGCACGCGGCGGCTGGTCGCGTTGTCATCGACGACCAGTACAGGCAGCCCGCGGAGCGGAAATTGCGACAAGGACGCGAGTCGATCCGGAAAGGGCTTCCGTTGGCGGAAGCGGGCCGTGAAAGAAAACGTGCTGCCCCGGCTCGGTTCGCTCTCGACCCGGATCGAGCCTCCCAGCAGCCCGACCAGCCGGGCCGCGATCGTAAGTCCCAGGCCGGTGCCGCCGTACTTGCGCGTAGTCGAGGTGTCTTCCTGCTCAAACGCCCGGAAGATCTTCGCTTGCTTCTCGGCCGCTATGCCGATGCCGGTGTCCGTCACCGCGAAGCGCAGACTGACCTCTCCCTCCGGTACGGGCTCGCCGGGGTTTTCCACCAGCACCACAACCTCGCCGCGTTCTGTGAACTTGATGGCGTTGCCTACAAGATTAATGAGCACCTGGCGCAGCCGGCCGGCGTCGCCGACCAAGGCATCGGGCACCAGGGCACCTTGCTGGCATACTAGTTCCAGTCCCTTCTTGTGCGCGCGCACCGCCAGGGCTCGCAGGATTGAGCCCAACACGGAATCGAGCGAAAAATCGGCAGGGTCCAGTTCCAGGCGGCCGGCCTCGATCTTGGCGAAATCCAGGATGTCGTTGATGACCCCGAGGAGGGCGTCCCCCGCCGACTTGACCGTTGTCAGGTACTGCCGCTGGTCCTCGGTGAGGGGGGTGTCCAAGGCGAGGTCGGTTATGCCGAGGATGGCGTTCATGGGCGTCCGGATCTCGTGGCTGACGTTGGCCAGGAACTCGTCTTTGGCCCGGTTAGCCGACTCGGCGGCCTCCTTGGCGAGGCGGAGCTCCTCCTCGGCCCGTTTTTGGCGGGTCATGTCCAGATTCAAGCCTTCGATGAAGCGAAGTGAGCCGTCCGGCTCGAACACCCCATGTCCGCGCGCCCAGATCCACCGGACCGAGCCGTCCTTGTGTTGGATGCGGTGCTCGTCCTCATACATCCTGCGCTCCCGCAGGGCGGTCAAAACGGCCCGAGCGGTCGCCAGCCGGTCCTGGGGCAGCATGATGTCGCCGTAGTTGAGCCGATGGGAAACAAACTCCTCGGCTGGGTAGCCGGTCAGTTCTTCGATGCCCTTGCTGGCAAAGAGCGCGGTCCAGTGTTCGTCGGCCAGGGCCCGGTAGGCCAGTCCTGGAAGGTGCCCGAGCAACGAGTCGAGCTGCCGCTCCCGCTCCCCCAGCGCCTGCGCGGCCTGCCGGAAATCCTCGATGTTTCGGACCGCAACAGCCAGCCGCAGCGGTCGACCCTCTGCGTCTCGTTCGACGACTTTACCGACGACCTTGATCCAGACCCAGTGCCCGTCGTGCCGGCGCACCTGGTACTCGGCTTCGTGGAGCGGCGCTCGCCCGGCGAGGCAGTTGGCCCAGGACGCATCGTGGGTGGGTCGGTCGGCTGGATTGATCGCGGCCTCCCAGGCCGCCAACCGTGGCGGCGTTGTCCCCGCCGGGTTGCCGACGACTTCGTCCCACCAGTCGGGGCCGACGATCTCGCCCGTCTGGAGGTCCACCACGCTGGGGAACACATTCGCTAGTCGGAGGCCCAGGTCCAGGTAGTCGGAGATGGCCCGATTGGGCATATCGTCGGAGTGAAGCATGGAATCGCCCGCTTCGTGATAGCCTCGTATAATGAACAACGCGTTCCAGAACTTTTCGCCGCGCGTGGGGTAAGCAACCCGTGGCCAACTTGCTCCTGATCGATGACGACCCAGACCTGCTCTCCGACCAAGTGGGCCATGTGTTCCCTGGCCCCGCACACCGGGTCGAGATCGCCCACACGGGTGCAGCGGGCCTGGAGCGGGTCGCCGCCCTTTGCCCCGACGTTATTCTCCTGGACCTGCGCCTACCCGACCAGTCCGGCCTGAACGTGTTGAGGCAACTCCGACAAATCGATGCGCGCATCCCGGTCGTCTTCGTTACCGTGGTCCGATCGGCTGACTCAGCCATCGAGGCGATGAGGCACGGGGCCTTCGACTACCTGCTCAAGCCGATAGACTTGCAAAAACTGGACCGCGTGATCAAAGAGGCGCTCAAGGTCGCCCGATTGATGCGCGAGCCGGCCGTTGTTGCGAAGACGCCGCCGGACGAAGAGCTCCCGGGGGAAGCGATCATCGGCTCCTGCCCGGGAATGCAGGAAGCGTACAAGGCCATCGGGCGCGTCGCCGACCAGACCTTTCCCGTGCTCATCACCGGAGAGACTGGCACCGGCAAGGAGCTGGTAGCCCGGGCTATCTACCAGCACGGGCCTCGCGCCAGGCGCCGTTCCTGGCCCTCAACTGCGCCGCCATTCCGGAGAACCTGCTGGAGAGCGAGCTGTTCGGCCACGAGAAGGGCGCCTTTACTGGGGCCGACCGCCGCCGCATCGGCAAGTTTGAGCAATGCTCAGGGGGCACCCTGTTCCTCGATGAGATCGGCGACATGCCGCCGGCCACCCAGGCCAAGATGCTGCGCGTGCTCCAGGAGCAGACGTTCGAGCGCGTGGGCGGCAACGAGACGATTGGCACTGATGTGCGTCTGATCGCGGCGACCCACCGCGACCTGAAGGCGTGGTCGGACGAGGGTAAGTTCCGGCCGGACCTGTATTACCGGCTCGGCGTCTTCACCATCCACCTTCCCCCATTGCGGCAGCGGGGCGATGACCTGCCGCTGCTCGTCCGGCACTTTCTGCGCCGTTTCGGTCGCGAGCTGGAGCGGGACATGCGGGAGGCCTCCCTGGAGGCGCTCGAGCGGCTGCGCGCCTACCCGTGGCCGGGAAACATACGGGAACTCCAGAGCGTCCTGAAGCAGGCCCTCCTCCGGGCCGGCGGTAACGTCCTCCTGCCGGCTTTTCTCCCGGAATCGCTCGCCGGGCTGGCCCCTTCTCCCGCGGCCCCGCCGGCCAAGGAGCCTGGGGTCGAGGAGTTCCTCGTCCGCCTCCGGCTGGGCCCCGATGTTCGCGACCTCTACGCCGCGGCCCACCGTAAACTGGACCGGCTCCCGTTGCCCCGCGTCCTGGAGCACACCGGCGGGAGTCAGCACCAGGCCGCATTGCTACTGGGGATCGCCCGGCAGACCCTGCGCCTGAAACTCCGCGATCTGGGGCCCTCCGCCCCGCGCCCGCCGAAGCGGAGGCAGACTCTGGCTAGAATCTCGCTGCTAGCGCGCTTGGCAGCAACCACGCGTTTCGACCTGATCTGCGGTCTGGGTAGATGTTCCCATCGACCGGGCAAGAAGGTTGGCACCTCGCATTGACTGTCCAGGTACCCGACCTGATCCGCGGTCTGGGTAGATGTTTCCATCGACCGGGCAAGAACGTTGCCACCTCGCATTGACTCTCCAGGTACCCGCCGAGAGTCGAACCCGGTCTGATGATATCGCCGAGAATCTCCCCGGCGGTCTCGCGACCCGTCAATCGCCGAGGGGATCCACATCCGACCTTCGGCACGGTTGTTGCTTTATCCCTCGTCTGTCATGCTGAGCCGAGATCTCATGATCCGGAAAACGTCCGACTAAGTGCGCAACCGAATGCCCGGGCCGCACTGCGGGCACTAGGTTTGATGTCTACCGGCCACGCTTAGTGATTCAGCGGCAAAAGGAGGCATCCGACGAGTGAGTGAGCGACCGGCAGGTCCTCGCTGAGTGCACCAGATTTGATGTCAACTGGCCACGCTTGGTTATTCAGCAGAAAGAGGAGAGATCCGATGAGTAAGCATCCGACTGTCGCCGATTACATCGTCCGGCGGCTCGCACGTGAGGGGATCACCGACTGCTTCGGCGTTGCGGGAGACTTCGCCTTCAAACTCGACGATGCCGTGGTTCGGAGCGAGGTGATCCGCTGGATCGGCTGTTCCAACGAACTGGACGCGGCCTACGCGGCTGACGGCTACGCACGCATACGGGGCTGCTCGCTGCTCTCGACTACGTACGCCGTCGGCGAGCTGTCCGCGCTCAACGGCGTGATGGGGGCCAAGGCCGAGCGGTCGTGTGTCTTCCACTTGGTCGGCATGCCGACGATGCGCAATCAGCGGGTTGGCAAGATCATCCACCACACGCTCGGCGATGGAGTGTTCCAGAACTTCGCGAACATCTCGGCGCAGGCAGCGTGCGTTTCGGCGGTTATCACTCCCGATAACTGCGCACACGAAATGGAGCGGCTGATCGCCACGGCGCGGGCGGAGAGCCGCCCCGCCTACATCCTCGTGGCGTCCGACTACGCTGTCACCCCGGTCACGGCCACCGACCCGACCCCCTATCCAAAACCCGCAAGCGGCCCCGACCTGGCCAAGGCCGTTGCAGCGATCACCGAGCGGATTCAATCCGCCCGATCCGTTGCCATCCTCCCCGCCTACACCGTCTCGCGGTTCAAGCTCCAGGACAAGCTCCAGGCGTTGATCGAGACACTCGGCTGCCCGTTTGCCGTGATGCCGATGGAGAAGGGCGTCCTCTCGGAGACGCACCCCCAATTCGTTGGCACCTACTCCGGAGCAGGTTCGTCCTCCGACCTCCTCGAAGCAATCGAAGGTGCCGACCTGGTCATCGACGCTGGCGGCGTCAGTTTTAACGAGATCAACACGGGTGCCTATTCGAGCCGGCTCGCGCCCGACAAGCTGGTGACCATCGAAGTCGACCATGTCCGCATCGGGAACCGAATCTATAACCCTGTCCGAATGGGCGATGTCTTTGAAATGCTAGCCAGGTCGGTTCGCAAGAACTTCGGATACACGGCGCCGCGTCCGCAGGCTGCGACGAAACCCGGCGGCAAGCCTGACGACCCGATCACCGCGGCGGAGCTGTATCCCCGTTATCGAGACTTTTTCAAGCCGATGGATCGAATTGTCCTCGAAAGCGGCAGTTCGAGCTCGGGGATTTATCCGCTCCCACTTCCCCAGGGCGCAGAGACGCACAGTGCAATTTTATGGGGCTCGATCGGCTGGGCCACTGGGGCTGCACTGGGAATCGCCCTGGCCGACCCGTCGAGACGGACCGTGCTTTTCACCGGTGAAGGCTCGCACCAGTTGACCGCCACCGCCGTCGGGACCATGGGACGTTACGGGCTTAACCCAATCATTTTTGTCCTCAACAACGAGGGATACATGGTCGAGCGGGCGCTCGAGGCGGATCCGAATTGGGTTTACAACGACCTCGCCCCTTGGAACTATCACGCCGTGCCCGCCGCGCTGGGCTGTCAGGGCTGGTTCACGGCCAAAGTCGCTACGCTTGGTGAGCTTGACGCCGCACTGGCCAAGGCTTCCACGGCTAAGTCGGCGTGTTACATCGAAGTCGTCGGCGGCAGGACGGACTATCCGGCGGGCCTCGCCGCGGCCCATCAGCGTCTCGAGGCCCTTTACGCAAATGATTAGTGATGTTTCCGCGCGATCTCGCCCCCGATTGTCAGATAAGCCTGATTAAGTCTCAATGCACCAACACTTACCGAGGGTTGATTTGTGAGTACCACCGATTACTGCGCTACATCCCGGCGTCACCTCACAAGCAAAGAGGATCTGATATCCGTAAACCACCGGTCGTTTGACATTGATGCCCAGTTCCGCGATTTCTGCGGTGTCCTTGGGCTCGACCCGTCCGAGGCGGGAGGCAAGATTACCTTTGGCTGAATCCGGACACGATCACGGCAAACACTCCGTATGGCGAGCTGGTCCGCCTGGCCCCTCCAGTGAAGTTTTCCGAGACCGATGGTTACTGGGAAGATCCGGAAGTCACGGTGCGCGGATCATGCAAGCCAGAATGGAAGCCGTCCCTCGAACCATCAGAAACAAACGGCGTCGGAGGACACCCGTGAAGTTTTTCGGCCAATACGAGGACGAGATTTACGCAGCCGGATTGCAGGGCGTTGTTCCCTCGTCCGACCACGGGTATCCACGGGACGCACGTTCCATCAAACCCGTTGCTGAGGATTGTCCATCAAACTCCCCTCCGGAATCTCCTCCCATATCGTCCCCGGCGTTAACGGGCTCGACATGCACCTGTTCGAGGCCGGGGATCGCGAGGCGCCCGCTATTGTCCTGCTCCACGGATATCCGGAGCTGGCGTACTCATGGATGACGATGCTAAAGCCGCTGGCTACTGCCGGCTTTCGGGCGATCGCGCCCGACCTCCGCGGCTACGGCCGACGACCGGCTGGGACGCCGATTTTGACGGCGATCTCCGCCAATTCCAGATACTGAACGTGACGAGGGACGTCGTTGCCCTGGTCTCGGCGCTCGGGATCAGATCGGTCGACGCCGTCGCGGGCCACGACTTCGGCGCCTCAGTGGCGGCGATCTGCGCCTTGGTCCGGCCCGATATCTTCAAACGCTTGGTCCTGATGACGCCGGTCGCCGGGCCGCCGACCCTCCCCTACGGTTCGGGCGCCCGGCCTACAGCGCCGGACCCGATCCATGCGGAACTGGCCCGACTCAATCCGCCGCGCAAGCAATACCAGTGGTACAACTCGACCCGCAGGGCAGTCGAGGATATGACGAAGCCGCCCCAAGGACTGCGGCCATTCCTCCGCGCCTACTATCACCAGAAGAGCGCCGACAACCCGGCCAATAAGCCAGTGATGCTCCGGGGGTGGAACGCCGAAGAGCTGTCGATCATGCCGGACTATTACGTCATGCCCCTCGACGCAGACATGCCCTCGGTCACGATGCGTCAGACGCCATCTCCGGAGGCGATCGCTGCATGCGAGTGGCTGACCGACGAGGACATCGTCTTCCACGCCCGTGAGTTCGAGCGCACGGGCTGGGTCGGCGCCTTGAAGTGGTACCGGTGTCAGACCGGGGGGGTGAATTCGGACCTCGACCTGTACTCTGGGCGCACCATCGACGTGCCGGCGATCTTTATCGGCGGCGCCAGCGATTGGGGAGTGCAGCAAATCCCCGGCGGGCTCGGGCGACTCCAGACGCAAGTCTGCACGAAGATGGCAGAGAGCCACATCATCCCCGGCGCCGGCCACTGGCTCCCCCAAGAGCAGCCCGACAAGGCGGCGGCTCTGATGTTGAGGTTCTTGCGCGCTTGGCGACTTCCCGATCGAGACCAAGGCTGATTGGTCCGCGAGTTATTCGATATCGAGCTCACGTGAGGAAATCCCATGAAATACTTCGGTCAGTATGAAGACGAGATTTATTCCGCCGGCCTCCGCGGCGTCGTCCCCAAACTTCCGATCGACATCGCCACCCTGGAGAAGAAGGCGATCGCGGCGTGGCCGGATACGATCGTCTCCTACGTCCAAGGAGGATGCGGCGACGAGCGGACCCAGGACCTCAACGTCATGGCGTTCGACAAGTGGGGGCTCGTCCCAAGGATGATGGTCGACGGCTCGAAGAGAGACATGTCGATCGAGCTGTTCGGCATGAAGCTCGCAACCCCCCTCTTTATGGCCCCGATCGGCGTCATCGGCATCTGTGCCCAGGACGGGCATGGCGACCTCGCGGTGGCGAGGGCCGCCGCCAAGACTGGGGTGCCGATGGTGGCGTCGACGCTGACCGTTGACCCATTCGAGGTGGTGACCCCGGAATTCGGCGACACGCCCGGGTTCTTCCAGCTCTACACGCCCGACGATCGGGGCGTCGCGGAGAGCTTCGTCCATCGAGCGGAGGCCGCCGGGTTCAAGGGAATCGTCGTGACGCTCGACACGTGGGTCGCGGGCTGGCGCCCGCGGGACTTGACCCTGTCCAGTTTCCCGCAACTCCGGGGATACTGCCTCGCCAATTATCTCTCTGATCCGGTCTTCCGGTCCCGGCTCGCCAAGCCGCCGGAGGAAGACCCGGCCTCGGCCGTCAGGCATTGGGCCGAGATCTTCGGCACGACACTCACCTGGGCGGACCTGCCGTGGCTGCGCTCGCTGACAAAGCTGCCCCTGCTCCTGAAGGGCATCTGTCACCCCGACGACGTCCGGCGGGCGATCGACGGCGGAGTCGACGGCATCTACTGCTCCACCCACGGAGGCCGTCAAGCCAATGGCGGGGTCGGCTGCCTCGACATGCTGCCGGCCGTCGTCGAAGCGGCCGGCAAGACGCCGGTACTGTTCGATTCGGGCGTCCGCTCCGGGTCGGACGTCGTCAAGGCGCTGGCCCTCGGCGCCACGGCCGTCGGCATCGGTCGCCCCTATGCCTGGGGCCTGGCCCTCGATGGGACCGATGGAATCGTCCACGTCCTGCGGTGCTTGCTCGCTGAGGCCGATCTGCTGATGGCGACCGATGGGTATCCGACGATCGGAGATCTAAGATCGGCGACCCTGATGCGGAGCTGAATTCGGCAGCCGCGTCATGACTGTAGCCACCGACCGAAATCTCCTCTTCGGTCCGCAGTATTCGACGACACAGCTCGAAGCCGACAGAGCTGGGACCAAGGCGGTATCTCTCCAGGAGATCCCGTCGAACAATGCGATGGAGATGGGAGAGATCATGCGTTCAGCCGTCCACGAGTAGCTGATCAAGCACTGGCTTTCACCCTCGCCCTCACCCGTCAGGTGCTGCCGAACCATGACCTGTTGCGCGCCGGCCAATGGGGCCTGGCGGTGCGCTTCCAGCAGCGGGCAATGCGTGTGGTGCGCGAAGAATCAGCGACGTTGGCGCTGCAGGCCATCCGGGGCGAGCCGCTGCAAAAACTGGTCAATGACATCCAATGAGCGGTCAATGCGATGAAGCGTTCCCACTGAGCAGCCATCGAAGCGCCACCGGAGCACGTCGCAGCGACTGATGAATTTGGAGCTCAACGCGGCGTGGGTAAATCTTCCCATCGTCCGGACGCAAAAGTTGCCAATTCACATCGATCGCCAGTGCCCCGCCGCTTCCTGTGAAATCCGACAGATGCCTACCCCAATGTCACGAAATGCCGGGGATTTGCCCGGCGTGTTGCGATCCGTCGATCGTCAGGAAGGACCACACCCAACCTCCGGCACAGTTGTTGCTTTTTCGCTCGCTTGCCTCGTGAAGCGGTATCTCATTATCCGGAAAAGATCCGATGAGTGAGCAATCGATTGTCATGCTCTCCCTGAACGACCCGATTCGATGACCACCGGCTACGCTTCATTATACAGAGGCGAGAGAAGCGATGGGATGAATAAGCAAGCGATTGAAAGAGAGACTGTGACCGATTGATCGCCTGTTGAAACCGAAGTCACCACCACGAACGAGGAGATGACCATGAACGTGGAAGCACCGGTGAAAACCGACGTACGCGAACGAAAGGGCACGGCACCAAAGCCGCTGCCGGCACCGAACAGCGACTTCTATGAGCTCGCTGACACCTTGAACGCCGAGGAACGCGCGCTTCTGAAACAGGTGCGTGCGTTCATGGAGACCAAGGTCGCGCCGATCATCAACAAGTACTGGGTCGAGGACGCATTCCCATTCGAGCTGGTCCCGGCGATCAAGGAGCTGAATATCGGCGGACTGGGAATGCAGGGATACGGGTGCCGAGGAGGAAGCGCGCTCTTGTTCGGCCTGGCCGCGATGGAAATGTGCCGCGTCGATTCGTCGATTGCGACCTTCTTCGGCGTCCACAACGGCCTGGCCATGGGCTCCATCTACGCCGCGGGATCGGAGGAGCAGAAGAAGAAATGGCTGCCCCCGATGGCTCGCTTCGAGAAGATCGGCTGTTTCGGCCTGACCGAGCCGCTCGTGGGTTCGGGAGCAAGCGGCGGCTTGATGACGACGGCGAAGAAAGAGGGGGACACCTGGGTCTTGAACGGCCAGAAGAAATGGATCGGCAACTCGCCCTGGTGCGACGTCTCGATCATCTGGGCGCGCGACGTCGCCGACAACCAGGTCAAGGGCTTCATCGTCGAGAACAAGACCACGCCGGGCTTCAGCGTCGAGAAGATCCAGAACAAGATCGCGCTCAAGGTTGTCCAGAACGGCCTGATCACGCTGAAGGATGTTCGGGTGCCCGAGGAGAACCACCTTCAGGAAGGCAAGTCGTTCCGCGACACAGCGCGGGTGCTGCGCATGACGCGGTATCTTGTCGCGTGGGAAGCGACGGGTTGCCAGATGGGAGCCTACGAGCATGCGCTCAAGTACGCTCAGGAGCGGCTGCAATTCGGCAGGCCGATCGCCTCGTTCCAGCTCATTCAGGACCTTCTCGCCAAGATGATCGCCAACATCACCGCTTGCCAGTGCCTGGTGGTGCGCACGGCACAACTCCACGCGGAAGGCAAGCTGGGCGACCAGCACGCGGCCCTCTCCAAGGCGTTTTGCACCGCCAAAATGCGCGAGACGGTCGCGTGGGCCCGCGAGATTCTCGGCGGCAACGGCATTAGCACCGACTATGACGTGGCCCGTTTTTTCGCGGATGCCGAGGCGCTCTACTCCTACGAAGGTACCTACCAGATGCAAAACCTGATCGTCGGCAAGGCCATCACCGGGCTCAGCGCCTTCCTGTAGCGCGACAGGGCGTCCGGGCTCCGTCGTGCCTTGCCGCAAACGGAGAGGAGCGACGCTATGCATGTGGGAAATGTGAGCCGCCGCCGTCGCGGGCTCGACGGGCGGGACCCGGCTCGGAAGATATGGTACGCGCTGCACAGGCAGTGGCGGTTTGCCCGCCGGATGTGGGGCCGCGCATCGTGACCAGGATCCGTATGAGTCCGCATGGACGACTTTCTCAGAAGGGGATACACATGAGTTCCGCAACAACAACGTCAGTCCGCGAGAACATTCTGTACGAGAAAAGAGGAGCGATCGCGTACGTGACGCTCAACCGGCCGAAGGTGCTCAACGCCCTCAACAAGGCCACGATCGCCGAGCTGAGCGAGGTCTTCAACGAGGCCCGAGAGGACGCCGGCGTGCGCGGCGTGATCTTGACCGGGGCGGGCGACAAGGCGTTTGCCGCCGGCGCCGACATCAGCGAAATGGCCAACGACACCCCGGCTGAGGCCGAGGCCAAGACGCGAAACGGGCAACGCCTCACCACGCTCATCGAAAACCTCGGCAAGCCGGTCATCGCGGCCGTCAATGGCTTTGCCTTGGGCGGCGGCTGCGAGCTGGCGATGGCTTGCACGATCCGACTGGCCGTCGAAACCGCCAAGTTCGGCCAGCCGGAGGTAACGATCGGCATCATCCCGGGCTACGGGGGAACGCAACGCTTGCCTCGGCTGGTCGGCAAGGGACGCGCGCTGCAGTTGATTCTCAGCGCCGACATGATCGACGCACAGGAGGCCTACCGGATCGGCTTGGTCAACGAAATCGTTGCCAAGGATAACCTCATTGCGAGGGCGGAAGCCATCCTGAACAAGATCAATGCGAATGCCCCGACCGCGGTCAAACTGGCGATCGAAGCCGCGAACCGGGGTCTCGACGTGAGCCTCGCCGAAGGGCTGAACATCGAGGCGTCGCTCTTCACCCAGTGTTTCGCTACCGAGGACCGGAAAGAAGGCGTGGCCGCGTTCCGCGAAAAACGCAAGCCGAACTTCAAAGGCCAGTGACCAGAACGGGCCCGATCTCGCTCGCCCTTTACTCAACCGAACGAGGCAAACCATGAACGATAATATCTTCTCAGGACTGAAGGTCGTGGACTTTGCGAGCTTCATCGCGGGTCCCAGCGCCGCGGTGATCCTGTCCGACTTTGGCGCGGATGTCATCAAGGTGGAGCCGCCCACCGGCGACATGTGGCGCGAAGGCCACAAGATACCACCGCAGCCGCAAGCGCAAGACCCCTATCCCTTTCACCTGGCCAACCGCAACAAGCGCGGCATCACGCTCGACCTGAAATCGCCGAGCGCTCGGCAGGTTCTTGAGCGGCTAGTTAGGTGGGCCGACGTGCTCATCGTCAACACGCCGCATCCCGCACGCACGCGCTTGCAGCTCGAGTACGACGACGTTGCGCGATGGAATCCGCGTTTGATCTATGCGGACGTCACTGGCTTCGGCGACGAAGGTCCCGACGCCAATCTTCCCGGATTCGACATTACGTCGTTTTGGGCGCGCAGTGGTTTGTTGTCCATGACCCGCGACGCCGGCGAGCCGCCGACCTGGCCGGTGGCCGGTAGCGGTGACAATGTGACCGCCGTCGGCCTGTATGCCGCGATTGTTACGGCGCTTTATCGCCGTGAGCGCACCGGCAAGGGATCCTATGTCACGACCTCGCTCCTCGCTGAAGGTGTCTGGTCGGCAAGCGTTTCGATCCAGGCCGCGCTTTGCGAGGCGAAGTTCTACGGACTGCACGACCGAAAGAATCCCGCCAATGCCGCGCTGAATGTGTATCGCGCCTCGGATGGCACCTGGTTCGTGCTCATCGTCACGCCTGACAAGTTGGCCGCCGTGGCGAAAGCAATTGGCCGTGCGGATCTCCTGACGGATCCGCGCTTCTCCGATCCGGCCAAGCTGATTCAGAACATGTCGCAGTTGACTGCAATTCTGGACGACGTCTTCGGCTCGCAGCCGATGACGCACTGGTACGAAGTCTTCAATGGCGTTCATGTCACGTTCGGCGCCGTGCGTGGGCCGCAAGAGGTCGTCAAGGATCCGCAGCTACGGTTGAACGACATCATCGTTCCGCTCGAAGGGGCAGGCGGCAAACTAGAATCGACGATCAGCAGCCCCATTCAGGTGCATGGCGTGACCAAAGTGCCTGCAAAGCGCGCCCCGGCACTTGGAGAACACAATGAACAGGTTCTCGAACAGCTCGGGTTCAGTGCTACCGAAATCGAGGGCTTCCGCGCGAGCCGTGCCATCCCGGGTGTCAAGCATCCAGAAGTAGTAACCACGGGAGGTGGACGATGAGTGAAATCCTGACCGAACGATCCGGAAGCATCTTGCGGATCCAGAAAGAGCCGCCGGAATCATCGCGACGGCTCCCGAATGACGCCGCAACCACGACGAGGACGAACATGAAAACAACCGCGCAAGCTGAGACAGTTCGACGAGTCGTCTCCACGCGAATGCCCACCAGGTGGGGAGTGTTTCAGACCCTGGCGTTCGAGCGCGAAATTGTGAACGGGACGCCGACGGGTTGAAACCGCGCTCGCACTGGTCCTGGGCGATCTGACGGAGGGCGCTCCGCTCGTGCGCATCCATTCGCAGTGCTTCACCGGCGAGGTGCTCGGGTCGCTGCGCTGTGATTGCAACGAGCAGTTGGAGATCGCCATGCGGGCCATCGCGGAGGAAGGGCACGGGCTTCTGATCTACGAATATCAGGAGGGCCGGGGCATCGGCCTCAAGGCGAAGTTAGAGGCCTACGCCCTCCAGGACGCCGGCCTCGACACGGTCGACGCCAACCATGCGCTGGGCTTCAGGGCGGATTGCCGGGATTTCAGCTTGCCCGCCGCGATCTTGCACGAGCTTGGCGTCAGCCGGGTTCGCCTCCTCTCGAATAACCCGCACAAGTCTCGCGCGTTGTCAGATGCCGGTATCGAGGTCGTGGAGCGGATTCCCTGCGAAGCCGCGCCGACCCCACATTCCTTGGCTTACCTGCGTGCCAAGAAGGAAAAGATGGGGCACGCCCTGAGCCTGGGTCAGCATGATCGCACGGGGGATCCGAATCACTCGCAAGACCGATTCGAGTTTGCGAGCGTCGAGACCGCCATTGGCGAACTGAGAGCCGGACGCATGATCGTTGTGATCGACGATGAGGACCGAGAGAACGAGGGCGACCTGACGATGGCGGCGGAGCTGGTCACGCCCGAGGCCATCAACTTCATGGCGACCCACGGGCGGGGACTCGTCTGCCTGGCCATGACCGGCGAGAGGCTCGACGAGCTGGATCTCGCCGCGATGGTGCCCGACAACACCTCGCTCCACGGCACCGCGTTCACGGTCTCGATCGACATGAAAGGCCACGGCGTCACCACCGGCATTTCGGCCCACGACCGGGCGCAAACGATCCGGGCCGCCGTGGACGCGGGCAGCACTCCGGATGACTTCGCCCGGCCGGGTCATGTCTTCCCGCTGCGCGCCAGCCCCGGCGGCGTCCTGGAGCGCCGGGGACAGACCGAGGCGGCCGTCGATCTCGCCGGCCTGGCGGGCCTCTATCCTGCGGGCGTGATCTGCGAGATTGTCAAGAACGACGGCACCATGGCTCGCGTGCCGGATCTGATCCGGTTCTGCGAGACGCATGGCCTCGTGATGATCACCGTCGCAGACCTGGCGCGATACCGGTTGGAATCGGCGTACGAAGAATCGCTTTGGGCGATCGATGCTGCGTTAGTGTGTGTCTAAGAAATCGCGCGCTTGCGGCGCGGTCAACGATGAAAGGGGAAAATATGACAATGTTCAAGTCTTCAGAACCGGCACGCGCCTCCGGCGACCGAGCCGCGCTCGACCGCTTGTACGTTCTCGACTTCAGCGGCAACCGCGTGCTCTCGGTGAACCCGGATGGCTCCGACCGCAAGGTCATCGTCCACGAGTGTCGGATGCCTGATGGCATCGCGGTCGATGTCGCACGTGGGCACATCTACTGGACCAACATGGGCGTCCCCAACCTGAACGACGGCTCCATCGAGCGCGCCGACCTCGACGGGCGGAATCGCCAGACGATCGTTCCCCAGGGGAGCACGTTCACTCCCAAACAGCTTCAGCTCGACAAGCTCGGCGGCAAGCTGTACTGGTCGGACCGCGAAGGGATGCGCGTCATGCGCGCGAACCTCGACGGGTCGGCGATTGAGACGCTCGTGGAGACGGGCCGAGGCGACGTCGACCGCCGCGACCAGACGAGGTGGTGCGTCGGCATCGCCGTCGATGCTGGGCGCGGACAGATTTACTGGACGCAAAAAGGCGAGGATGACGCGGGATTGGGTCGCATCCTCCGCGCCTCGATCGAGACTCCCGGCCGGGCAGAGCGCGTCCAATCGCACGGACATCGAAGTGCTGTTCGACGGCCTGCCCGAGCCCATCGATCTGGAGCTCGATCTCAAGAATCGCGTCCTGTACTGGACCGACCGCGGCGACCCGCCGCGCGGCAACACCGTCAATCGCGCCCCCCTGGATGTGGCCGGCGACGGGCAGCACGCGCCCGGCCCCGGACGTCGTGCTCACCCACCTCATGGAAGGCATCGGCATCGCGCTCGACTCGAAGGGCGGCCGAATGTTCCTCACCGATCTGGCTGGCTCGATCTATTCGGCCAGTCTCGACGGGTCGCGAAAGCAGGTGCTGCTCTACGCTCAGGGTAATCTCACCGGCATTGCGTACGCTGAACTTCCTCATACGGAGAACTGATCATGTCCTTGAACAAACCCATTCACCGGATCGCTATCGTGGGCACCGGAGTCATCGGCGCGAGCTGGGCCGCCCAGTATCTGGCGCGCGGCTTCGACGTGGTCGCGACCGACCCCGCCCCGAGCGCCGAAGCCAATCTGCGCAAGTACGTGGACGAGGCGTGGGGGGAACTCGACGCCATTGGCCTTTCGCCGGGCGCGTCGCGCGACCGCCTGTCCTTCACGTCGGACATGAAGGAGGCGCTGGCGCAGGCCGACTTCGTCCAGGAAAACGCCCCGGAGCGGCCCGAGTTTAAGATGAAGCTCTTCGCGGACATGGACGCCGCCACGCCACCGGACTCGATCATCGCCTCCAGCTCGTCGGGGATCACGCCGAGCGTGATGCAGTCGAAGTGCAAGCGCCCCGAGCGCGTCCTCGTCGGGCATCCGTTCAACCCGCCGCACATCATTCCGCTCGTGGAAGTGGTTGGCGGAACGAAGAGCTCGCCCGAAGCGATCCAGACGGCGATGGCGTTCTATGCGTCGATCGGCAAGAAGCCGATTCACTTGAAGAAGGAGCTTCCCGGCCATGTCGCGAACCGCCTGCAAGCGGCGCTCTATCGCGAGATGCTCTACCTCATCGAGCAGGGCGTGCTGAGCGTCGAGGACACTGATACTGCCGTGTGCTACGGACCGGGGCTTCGCTGGGGCGTGATGGGTCAAAGCCTGCAATGGCATCTGGGTGGCGGCGCTGGCGGAATCAAACACTTCATGGATCACCTCATGGATCCACTGGCCGGGATGATGAAAGCCCTCGGCACGCCAAACATCACGCCCGAGCTGAAGCAGACCGTCATCGACGGCGTCCTGCGCGAAGCCGCCGGCCGCTCCGTCGATCAGCTCGCGCACGACGAAAACGAGGTGCTCATCGGCCTGCTCCGGCTCCGCTCGTCCGCTGTCAACGGCGACTCGACTGGCAAGGCAACTGGCACACTCCACGCCGTGTAACCCCGGGGACGTTATCCTGCACAGTTAGACCCGCCAAACGAGGACTTCCTCCGATGAACACGGAAGGCCTCGTGCTCCACCGCCGCCCCGGCTCGGATGGCATTTTCACGCCCGGCTTTGATAGGAGGACACCATGGACGACGCACTGTTCTGGCACCGTCTCCAGTTCGCGTTCACCATCACGTATCACTACCTGTTCCCCCAGTTGACCATGGGATTGACGTGGTTCCTGGTGTATTGGAAGTGGCGCGCCCTGCGGACGGGTGATGAGAAATACAACCGGGCCGCGCGATTCTGGGCCAAGATCTTCGGACTCAATTTCGCCGTGGGGGTGGTGACCGGCATTCCGATGGAGTTTCAGTTCGGGACCAACTGGGCGGGCTTCTCCAGATACGGCGGCGGGGTCATCGGACAGACCTTGGCGATGGAGGGCATGTTCGCGTTCTTTCTGGAAAGCGCCTTTATCGGTGCACTCGTCTGGGGCGAAGAGCGCCTGGGGCCGCGCCTTCACTTCCTGGCCGCGCTGGCGGTCGCGGTGGGAAGTTGGCTCTCCGGGTACTTCATCCTGGTGACGAACGCCTTCATGCAGCATCCCGTCGGCCATCGCATCGAAGCGGACGGCTCGCTGGGCATTGACAGCTTGAGCGCCTACCTGCTCAATCCTTGGGGCTGGGTGCAGTTCGACCACAATCAGATGGCGGCCCTCGTCACGGGCTCGTTTGTCGTCGCCGCCGTCGGCGCATTCTACACCTTGCGCGGCCTCCACCCGGAGCAGGCGCGGATGTATCTGCGCGCGGGGACGGTCATCGGCTTGATTGCCTCCATCCTTGTTGCGTTCCCGACCGGCGACCAGCAGGCCAAAATGGTGGGCCTGCACCAGCCGGTGACATTGGCGGCCATGGAGGGCCGATTCGTCGGTGGTCCGAGGGCCAACGTCGCGGTGATAGGGCAGCCCAATGTTGCGGCCCGGCGGCTCGACAACCCGATCGAAATCCCGGGCGCCCTCAGTTTTCTCGCCTACGGCCACTTTGGAAGCAACGTCCGCGGATTGGACGACTTCCCCCAGGTATCGTGGCCCGACAACATCGAGCTGCTCTACTACGCCTTTCACCTCATGATCACGCTCGGGACGATTTTTGTCGTGTTGATGGCCTATGCGGGATTCCAGAACCTGCGCGGCCGGCTGGAATCCAGCCGCCGGCTGCTCTGGGTGCTGATGCTCGCGTTCCCGTTCCCCTACATCGCCAACACGCTGGGGTGGATGACGGCCGAGTTAGGACGCCAGCCCTGGCTCGTCTACGGACTCTTCCGCACCTCCGATGGCCAGAGCAAGGTCGTCAGCGGCGGCGACACGGTGTTCACCATCATAGGCTTCGTCGGCCTCTACCTCGTGCTCGGTGTGCTGTTTCTATTTCTGGTGGGTCGCGAGATCAGCCGCGGACCCGGTGACGCCCGCACGGCCGAACAGGGAGAGGAGACGGCCGTATGATCGACGTTTGGTACGGCATCGCGAGCTTCATGCTCATCGTCTACGTGGTACTGGACGGCCGCAACTTCGGCGCCGGAATGCTCCACTGGCTCGTGGCGCGAACGCCCAATGAGCGTCGTCAGGTCGTCGCCGCGATCGGCCCGCTCTGGTCGTGGCACGAGGTGTGGCTGGTCGCTTTCGGCGGCATCGTGCTCGCCGTATTCCCCAAGCTCCTGGCATCTGCCTTTGCCGGGTATTACCTCGCGCTCTTCCTCATCTTGTGGTGCTTGATCTTGCGCGGCGTCTCGCTGGAAGTGGGCGGCCACATGAGCGACTGGATGTGGCAGGCGTTCTGGGATTTCGTCTTCGTGCTCGCAAGTACGCTTCTGGCCGTCCTTTTCGGCGCCGCGGCGGGCAACCTGGCCCGCGGTGTTCCGCTTGCTTCCGACGGCACGTTCGGCATGGCCTTCTTCACTGATTTCACGCCACGTGGCGAAGTGGGGCTGCTCGACTGGTACACGGTATCGGTCGCGCTCTTCGCGGCCGTCGCGCTCGCGGCGCACGGTGCGACCTATCTGACAGTCAAGACGGAAGGGGGCGTGCACGACCGCAGCGAACGCTACGCGCGGGTACTCTGGGCCGCGGCCGCGCCGCTCTTGGTGGTCATCACCGTCGAAACCGCCCAAGTGCGCCCCGACGTGATCGGGCACGCGATTCGCAACCCGTACTGTTGGCTCGGACTGCTCCGCGTCTTCACCGCAGTGTTCGTGCTGGTTTCTGGGTTGGCAACGCGGCACGAAATGCTTGCGTTAATCGGTTCGAACCTGCTCTTTGCCGGCTTGCTGGCTACCCAGGCGGCGGCGATTTTCCCGGTTGTCTTGCACTCGACGCTGGCGCTGGAAAACTCCCTCAAGGTATACGACGTCGCCGCCGGTCCCAGTTCGCTGGCCTACGCGGCGATCTGGTGGCCGATCGGTTTCGCCCTGGGGGCCGCGTATTTCGTTTTCGTCTCGCGACGATATGCCGGCAAAGTCAGCGTCCAACGAGACAACCAAGGCTTCTACTAAACGCGCTCACCAGCAGGGCCCACCAACTTCGGAGGAACTGACCATGGATTCCAGTTCTGCAACCACGGCACGCGACCCGCGAATCATCATCGTAGGCGGGGGCTTCGGCGGTCTCGCGACAGCCCGGGCTCTGAAGAAGGCTTCGGCACGCGTGCTCCTCATTGACAAGACCAATCACCACCTCTTCCAGCCGCTCCTCTATCAGGTTGCCACCTCCGTCCTGGCACCCGAGCACATTGGGGCGCCGATCCGCCACGTGCTGCGCAAGCAGGCCAACGTCACCGTGCTGCAGGCCACTGTCACCGGAGTGGATGTTGGAAAAAATGTGTGCTTCGTGGACAGTCTGCCGCTTCCCCTGCCATACGACTACCTTGTTCTCGCGACCGGTGTTCACCACAGCTACTTTGGACATGACGAATATGCAGCGTATGCCCCGGGGCTGAAAACCCTCACCGACGCCGTTCTGCTCCGCAACAAGATCCTGGGAGCGTTCGAGGCCTGCGAGCGGACGCCCGCCCCCCAAGACCATCCCGAGTTGTTGACGTTCGTCATCGTGGGCGGCGGTCCCACGGGCGTGGAACTAGCCGGGGCGATCGCGGAGTTGGCGCGTCAAACTCTGGCCACCGAGTTCCGCCGGTTCGACCCGGTCGCGCTCAAACTCATCCTCGTGGAGGCGGGCCCCCGCATTCTGCCTTCGTTCGACGAATCGCTGGCGGCAGCCGCGACTGCCGAGCTCCTGAAGCTGGGGGTAGAAGTCCGCACGGGTGCCGCGGTCGAAAAGGTAGATGCGGAAGGGGTGATCGTGCGGGGAGAACGGATCCGGACCAGCAACGTTTTCTGGGCGGCAGGTGTGAGGGGTTCTCCGGCAGCGCAATGGTTGGGTGCGGAGGCGGACCGAGCAGGCCGCGTCAAGGTGCTGGCCGACTGCTCCGTCCCGTCTCACCCGGAAATCTTCGTCGTGGGAGACACGGCTTGCCTGGAGGAGGGCGGCAAGCCTCTCCCGGGAGTTGCCCAGGTCGCGATCCAACAAGGCCGCTACGTCGGTCGCCTGATTGCGGGCCGGCTGAAGGGGCAACCCGCCCCGCCCGCATTCAAGTACTTTAACAAGGGGAACCTGGCCACTGTCGGCCGCAATTTCGCAGTCATGGAGGCCTTCCGCATCCGCACCGCCGGCTTGTCCGCCAAGATGGTGTGGGCCTTCGTTCACATTCAGTTCCTGGTTCTGACGAGCAGCCGAATCGGGACGCTGTACCGGTGGTCGTGGAAACTCCTGACCCGCCAGCGGCTCGCGCGGCTCATCATCGAGCCGGAGCCTATGCAGGGCGCCGTCCAGGCGACCCAGCATGACGGTCAGCGAACCAACGGGGAGCCTGAGAGGTCAAGGTCAAATATGATCGCACGGGGAACAGCCTGATGACCCGGATTTCCCAGAAAGTCCCCGCGGCGGGCGTCGAGATCGACCGCCGAAAGTTCGTTTAGGTCGATGGTTACCCTCGCGGAGCATCATTGACGGTCGCACGTTCGGGTTTTGCAAGTTGGAGTGGCGTCAGCCCCTGCGCCTGCATCTGGCGGACGAAGTCCGTGAACTCGCCTCCGTGACGCGCATTTCTACGGAACAGGAGCGGGTCATCAAGAAACTCGACAATCGCGTGCGACAAGCGCCGAATGATTGTTGTCGTGGATACCGGGAGGCGCAACATTACCTCGACACAATTTTGATCGTGGAGTGGACTCGCACGAAGAGCGCGCCACTCGTTAAGATGGTCTGATGAGCATAGATACTCAGTCCGCCGGCAGCTTGACACTTACGGGGCTGCAACGGATGATCTTACAAATGTACGGCGAGAGGGACGCGGCCCGGGGCGATGCGGCCACGTTCCTCTGGCTGACCGAGGAATTTGGCGAGCTGGCCACTGCGCTGCGATCGGGAACGCATGAGGAGCTGGCCGCGGAAATGGCTGACGTGCTCGCCTGGCTGGCCACGCTGGCGAATATTCGCGGCGTCGAACTCGAAGAGGCCGTCCTGCGTAAGTATGGTCGTGCCTGTCCGGGTTGCCAGGCCGTCCCGTGTGTCTGCGACCCGACCGAGAAGCCTTGACCGCTCTGGTGCCGCGGGCCCCGGGGCAAATGACGATCGCGGCGGTTCCGGGGCCACGCGGAGAGGCGGGGTTCCGGGTCGGCAATATCCCTCATACGATGACACCTACCGGCCATGAATCAATCCACCGGCTTGAAGCGTCCAGCGCGGCAGAACCGGCCGCGCTCGGTGTGGCAGTGCTTTCTGGTAATCACAGCGGCCCTCGTCGTCTGTGATCGGGCGGCTCCGACCGTTCGGGCGCAACGAGCCGCGCGGGGGATCGAGGTCGAGAACATCCGGGTGGGGTTCGACTCGTCGCTCTCGGTCAAAGGCGCTTCCAATTCCTTCAAGATCGGCACGTGGACGCCCGTTTGGGTGCAACTCCGGGCTGGTAATGAGCGCTTCAAGGGAACGATGCATCTGGTGGTCGGCGACGACGACGGCACGCCCACGTCCTTTCAGGTTCCGGTCGAAGTGGGAGCCAATCAGAGCGAGCGTTTCACCGCTTATGCCCGTCCCGGCTCGCGCGACCCGGAGTTCACGATCCGGTTGGACGATGAAAAGGGCCGCCGGGTCGCGAATGTCTCGGAGGCCGTGATGATGCGCGATCCGCCGGTCGCGAACATGCCCGACGAGACCGTGATCTTAAGCCTGGGGCGGCCGCAAGGGTTGGACGCCATCGTTGGACTGCCGGGGTTCAAAAGCGGCGGCGCGGCCACCGACCGTAGTGCGGGTGAAGAGATCGTGACGGCCCGGATCGATGTCCAGGGTGGTGGCATGATGCCGGGTCGTTGGTACGGGTATGACGCGGCCCACGTCATCGTGGTTGATACCAGCGACCGGGAGGTTCTGGCCGCGCTTGATAACCTCCGCGGCAAGCCGCTGGTGGATTGGGTCGCGCGGGGCGGCCATCTCGTGGTCTCGGTCGGCTCTAACTGGCAGGTGGTGCGGGACAGCGTTCTCGGGACCAATTCTTCCCGGAGAGCCGACGGGACGCGAGCGGGTCACCTCGCTCGACGCTCTCGAAACGTTCGCGGGCTCCCACAAGCCGATCACGCCGCCGGGCGCGCCCGCGGTCCAGGTCACCAAATTCGAAGGAATCGACGAACGCGGGGGAAGCGTGCTGAGCGTGACAGCAAACCTCCCGCTCGTCATTCGCGGCCCCCATGGTTTCGGTCGTGTGACCGTCATCGCAATCGACGTGGATCAGAAGCCGTTTTCGGCATGGCCCGACCGCGCACTTTTCTGGGCCCGGGCCCTCGACCTGCGACCTCAGCGCGCGGACCAGACCAATAGCCCGGGCAACCTTGGGGGCGGCTCGAGGTTTTACCAGTCGGGCGTCTCCGACCTGTCGAGCCAGCTTCGCATCGCGCTCGAGCAGTTTCCCGGCGTGAGGTTGATTCCATTCGGATGGGTGGCTTTCTTCATTTTCCTTTACATCCTCTTGATCGGGCCGGGAGATTACTTCTTCCTCAAGAAAGTCTTGAAACGCATGGAGCTGACCTGGATCACGTTTCCCACCATCGTGGTGACGGTCAGCCTGGTCGCGTACTATGCCGCTTACTTGCTCAAGGGCAATGATCTTCTGGTCAACAAGGTCGATATCGTGGATATCGACCAACCCGCGGGACTCATGCGGGGCGGGACCTGGGTCAGCCTCTTCAGCCCGCAGAATCGGGATTATGGCATTCGCGCCGTGCCCCTGCCGCTCGATCGCGACCCGACACCGGACACCGGACCAGCCGCCGAGCCACCCCGGCGCCCGCGGGTACGGAGGTCCTGACGAGCTGGTTCAGCTCGCCCGAGGACCAGTTCGGTGCCATGGGAAACTCGGGCCGGCGGTTCAGCTTCGTCGGAGACGGCTATGCTTACCAGCCCGTCGGAGGCGTGGAACGGCTCGAAAACGTCCGGATCCCGATCTGGAGCACCAAGTGCTTGAGCAGTCGATGGTTCGGTCCGGCCGCCCCGCTCTTGGGCTCGGACTTGAGACCCGCGGGGACCGATCGTCTGGCAGGTACCGTGACGAACAATATGACGGTGCCCCTCGAGGACGCGATTCTGGCCTTCGGCAAGCAAGTCTACCTTATCGGGACCATCGCTCCAGGGGCGACGGTCAAGGTCGAGCTCAAGAGCGACCGCAATCTGTCGGGATATCTCAAGGACAAGCAGCCGACCTACATGTCCGACCGGTTTTCCAACCCCGACGCTCGAATCAGCCGGGCTGATTTGATGCTGGCGGTCATGTTCCACGACAGTGAATCGACGCTGGCGAGTGAGCGCGTCCTGGCCAACGATCCGCTGCACGACCTGGACTTGACGGGACAGTTGGCGTTGAAACGGCCGATGCTCGTGGCCCGGGTCGATCGACCCGGCGCGCGCCTGGTCCTCGACGCGCCCCGCGCCGCGCCAAGATCGACCAGTTGACGGTGGTCCGCGTCATCTTGCCGCTCAAACGGACCAAATCCTAGTTCGTACCTTTTTAGTGTTGCGCTGTTTCGACCGCCCCGAAGGGGCAACGACATATCAGCCCAGGGCAACGCCCTGGGGAAGGAAGCGCACCGCGGTGATCGAAACCCATGATCTGACCAAAATGTACGGCGATCTCTACGCCCTCAACCGACTCAACCTGACGCTGCAACAAGGGGATGTCTACGGCTTCATCGGCCCCAATGGTGCGGGCAAGACGACGACGATGCGCATCCTGGCGACTCTCTTGAACCCATCCTGGGGTGAGGCGACCGTCTGCGGCTATTCCATTTATAACGGCTCGAAAGAGATCCGGCGCGTCATCGGATACATGCCCGACTTCTTCGGCGTCTATGACGATATGAAGGTGATCGAATACCTCGAGTTTTTCGCCTCGGCCTATCGAATCAAGGGGGCGGCGCGGCGGAAGATCTGCGAGGAAGTGCTCGAGCTGGTCGACTTGACCTACAAGCGCGACGCACTCGTAACCAGTCTGTCGCGCGGCATGACCCAGCGCCTGGGCCTGGCCCGGACTCTCTTGCATGATCCCCAGGTATTGCTCCTGGATGAACCGGCATCGGGGCTCGACCCCCGCGCGGATCGAGATGCGTGCCTTGCTCAAGGAGCTGCGCACCATGGGCAAGACCATCCTGGTATCCAGCCACATCCTTCCCGAGCTCGCCGACATCTGCAACAAGATCGGCATCATCGAGCAAGGTTGCCTCCTGGTCAACGGCGAAGTCACCGAGGTGATGAAGCAAGTCCGCACCGACATCGTGCTCAACATTGCGGTCGCCGAGCGATTGACCGACGCCTCGAGCATGCTGGAAAACCAGCCCGAGGTCGAGAGCGTTCAGGAGAAGAACGGCGTTCTGGTCGTCAAGCTCAACGAGGGCATCAACCAGTACAGCTTCCTGGCGGGGCGGCTGATCGAGCAGGGCTACGATCTCACACTCTTCAAGGAAGACGAGATCAACCTCGAGACTGCGTTCATGCACTTGACCAAGGGGATCACGAGCTGAGGCATTGGGCCCTTACGCGCCATGCGCCGACAGCGTTGCGTCGCTCTGTCTTCGCTCGGACATGGCGGCCTGACATCGCAGCGCGGTCCCTGCCTGTCTTGCCGCGAGCCGTTAATTTTTTCACGGTCCCACTTGCATCGCGATCTGCTCGCGGCTAGACTGCCTATTCCGTTAAATCGTTAACACGCGCGGAGTGTTTTCGCCATGCCCCGTCCGCTATCCGAGACGTTGACCGAGCGCGAGTCGCAAATCATGCACGCTCTCTGGGAGTTGGGCGCGGCGACGGCCGACCAGGTTCCGGGAGTCGATTCCTGATCGGCTGCACGATTCGACGATCCGAACCATGTTGCGGATCCTGGAGCGGAAAGGTTACGTCCGCCATGAAGAGCGGCGTAAGGCGTATGTGTACACCGCGGCTGTTCCCCTTCAGAAGGTCCAGCGCCGGGTGCTTCAAGCGATTCTCACTCGGTTCTTCGGGGGCTCGGCCGAGGGCCTCGTGCTCCGATTGATCGAGGACGAGCGAATCACTCCGGAACAGCTCGCCGACCTGCGGCAGGCCGAGCGCCATCCGCACGCGACGTCGAAGCGTGGCCAACCGCGAACGAGAAAACAAAAGTCCAAAGGAGGTGCGCGATGAGCATCGGCGTGATGGCAGCGGTTCGGCTCGGCTGGGCCGGCGCATGGGTGGCATTCGGCTTTGATGTGGCGGCGAAGGCGGCGCTCTTCGTGATTCTCACCTTGGCGATTCACATCCTCTTGGGGCGACGGCGGCTTCTGGCCCGCGGAGCGCTCTGGAATGCCTGCCTGCTGGGGCTGCTCGTTCTCGCCGTCGCCGCGAGAGCCGTGCCTCGACTGGGGGTCAACGGCCCAGCATGGATCGGCCGAGCTCTGCCGATTGTCGAGGACGAGGCCGAGAGCTGGGATCAATCCCCAGCGGACGAGCGCCCGCTCAAACGAAACGAGCCAGCTCCGGCCTATCGCGACGAGACCGACGGCGGTACGCGCCCTCGGGACGCAGGACTCGCGGGCCGCGTCAATCGGTTCGGTAGCGGGTCCCTCGGAACCGATCCGGCATTCCCCGCGGGATTGGCCGCGCCTCGCGTCCCGCCTCATTCTCGAACCCTGGCCGAAGCAACAGCCGAGCAGCCTGGGCGTCCGGCGCGGCGATCAGAGCCGAGCTGGGCCAACGTCGTGTTGCTGATCTACCTCGGGGTCGCGGCGTTCCTCCTGGCCCGATTCGCTCTGGCACTGGTGGCGGTGCGGCGGCTGCGCTGCTCGGCTCGCGCCTCGTCGATCTTGAGAACATCTGGGGCAGCAGGCTGGAGCGTTGGCGAACCCGGCTAGAGATCGACCGCCCCGTGCTCCTGGCCGTCTCGGATCGAGTGGCCGTACCGATCGCCGCCGGCTGGCTGCGACCGCTGATTCTGCTTCCGGAGTCGATGGAACATTCGGCAAACCGCCGGCTCGTCAACGCAGTGCTCCTGCACGAGCTTTGTCATATCAAGCGCGGAGATTACATCTGGAACGTGGTGCACAAGGCCGTATCGATCGTCTACTGGCCCCATCCGCTGGTATGGCCGCTCGGACGAATCATTCGCCGCATGCGCGAGCAGGCGTGCGACGAGCTGTGCGTCCACGCCCTGAGAGGCCCGGCCGACTATCGCGCGGCCTTGCTCGAAGCGGCAGCCGGCCTGCTGGTACGCCGGCCGCCGCCAGGGATCGAGATCGGAATGGCAATGGCGCGATCGACCCGGTTGGGCTGGCGCCTCCGCCGGATCGAACAGAGCCGCGGCCTGGACTGTTGCTTGCCGGGCGCTGGAGTCGCAGGGCCCTGCTCGCGAGCCTGACGCTGCTGGCGGTTTTTCTGGGCTCGATCGAGGCGAAACGATCGACGGCGCGGGGTGCTTTGACAGGCCCGATTGGCCAGACGCAGGATCAACCCGGCACCATGCCAGTCACGCAGGCAGTTCGGGCGCTCGCCGTCCTTCCGCCCGATGTGTCCCCCGCGGGGGTTGAGCTGACCGTGGTCGACTCCCGGACTACAAAGCCGATCCCGGGCGCGACGGTCCGCAGATCGGTCAACGTCCGCTGGAAATACTTGACGACCGATGACCAGGGTCGCGTCCGGGTTCCGCGGTCCACGGAGCTTGGGCCGCAGCGCGTCATGATCGATGTCTGGAAGGACGGTTACATCCAGCAGCGATTTGGGTGGGGCTCCCACCAGAACGACGGGCCGATCCCAGAGCGGTTCACGATCAAGCTCCTGCCAGGCGAAGTGACCTGGGGCGGAGTCGTCAACGATGAGGCCGGCAAGCCGATTTCCGGCGTGCTCGTCGAGCTCTGGGGCTACTTGAAGGAAGTGAAGGAGCCGCACGAGCTCTGCGTCCACGTCCGGTTCAACGACCGACGCACAAGGACAGTGGCGTAATAGCAGTCTGAGGGAAATGTCGTTCGTCAATCTCTACCTCATGCACCCCGAATTCCTGTCGGACGATGACTTTCATGCGCGGCGATTCGGCCAGCCGAGCGATCGGGACAAAACGTCGTCTCCGGACATCGACCGGCTGCGGAAGCACACCGACGTCCAGGTGATGCAGCGCGGCGTCGAGCTCAGCGGACAAGTCGTCGACGAAGCAGGCCGGCCAATCGCAGGTAGCGAAGTTTGCTGGTTTGAAGGTCAAAGTCAGCTCGGCCCAGACGCTCCCAAGGCGACGACCGCCGCCGATGGCGGCTTTCGGTTCGCTCACGTCCGTCCGGGCAAGGTGAGGGTTCTGGCCAAAGCCGCGAGGCATGCTCCGGGACTGGTCGTGGCCCAGGCCGCTGCCGGCGCTCGTACCGATCGAGCTCCGCTTGACTCCCGGACGGCCGCTCGCGGGCCGAGTCGTCGATCCGCAGGGAAAGCCGATCGAAGGGGCGTTCGTCAACGTCTACCTGTCGCTCGCTTACCCGACCTCGGCAGCGACTCTCCGGACCGATCACGACGGTCGATTCCGTTCGGACGAAGCCCCGCCCGATGGCGTCATGCTCAATGTCAGTCAGCTCGGGTACCTACCGATCCGGAACAGGAGCGTGGTGGCCGATGGCAAGGAGGTGAGCTTCACGTTGACCCCGTCGCTTCAGATCGCGGGCAGGGTGCGCGACGAGACTACCAAGAAGGCACCGAGCCAGCACGTCGAGGTCGAAACTGGGATCGTTGATCCCAAAACCGGTGAAGTCGCCAAGTGGGGCCGAGACGCCAGGACTTTTGTCAGTCAGGGACGGTTCCAGGCGCAACTCGACGCAACGCGATCGCCTGCCTACAAGCTGCGGATCACCGCGGTGGGTTATGAGCCGTTTGTCTCACGCAGTCTCGAAAGCCGCGAAGGCTATGTCAATCTCGACGTCAATTTGAAGAAGCTGACGGCCGCGGCAGGCGCCGGCACATCGGGCGTCGTTCGCGCTCCGGATGGCAAGCCGTTGGCGGGCGCGCAGGTCGTGGTGTCGCAGGGAGGCAGCGGCTCCGAATGGGGAAGTGTGGATTACTCGAGGCAAGATCGGCGGCGCCGATCAGCACTTGATCGCCACCACCGGCCGGGACGGAACGTTTTCGTTACCGCCCTTGGGCGAGAATTGCAGAGTGCTGGCTTTCACCGATGCCTATTTCGCGGTTGCAGCCAAGGAAGAACTCGAGAAGACCCACGAGCTGAGAGCCCAGCCCTGGGGTCGGGTCGAGGGGCAGTTGTTCGTGGGGAGCAAGCCGGGGGCGGGCTATTTTGTCAACCTCCGCACTGGGACTGGGATGCGGAACACCGGATCGGCCGAGGCGGAGCTCGGCTTCAACATTTCGGACAAGGTCCAGACCGACGCGGAGGGCCGATTCGTCTTTCCCCAGGTTTTGGCCGGATACGCGGATTTCTTCTTACGGCCTGACCAGAGGGCAGGAGAATGGTGGAAATCGAGGAAACCGAATCGTTTCGGTCAAGGCGGGCGAAACGGTTCGGGTGACACTGGGTGGAAAGGGACGTGCCGTCGTGGGCCGGTTAGCGCCGCCGCCCGATTTCGGCCGCGTCCTCGATTTCTCCGGCGAATTCCGATTTCGCATCGAGAGCAATAGGCCCTGGTACAACTTTTCCGCGGATGCGCTCAAGAGTAAGGATGTCTTGAATGCAATGTTCAAGGCGGCCCGGACGAGCGCCGACGTCGCTTATCGAAATCAATTCATCCAGATCAATCTGCGGCCGCGACCCGACGGCTCTTTTCGAGTCGACGACGTGCCCGCCGGCACCTATCGATGCACGACCGAGCTCACCGGGCTTCCACCGACCTGAATATACGTCCGCCTCGGGACGACGGATGGCCGAACTCGAGCATTTCTTCACGATTCCGGATATGCCCGGCGGCCGTAGCGACGAGCCGCTCGACCTGGGCACGATATCCCTACGCCTGAGCAATCCCAAGCCACCCGGCGACGGCGACGTCGCACCTCCATTTGCGGTGACGACGCTGGATGGCAAGCCTCTGAGACTCATCGATTACCGCGGCAAGCTGTTGCTGCTCAACTTCTGGGCACCCTGGAACAATCAGTCATTGTTCCAGATCCCGCTATCTCAAGGACGTGGCCAAGTTCGTTTCCGGCCGAACGGCTCGCGATCGTCAACCTGATCCCCGACGCCGATCCGGCTGAATCGCGCAAGCTGGCCGGACGACGTCGGCTTGCCGGGCGATCTGGGGTTCCTGGGTCAATGGTCAACCAGCTCCGTTATCAAGGAGTATGAGGTCGAGCGATTAACGGCCACGTTCCTGATCGGAACGGATGGCAAGATCCTGAAGCGGTTCAGGATGACTCAGATCAAGGACGAAGTCGCCAAGGCGCTCAAGAAGTAAACTCCCAAGGCGGGCCGGGACGCCCGCCTCACTGGAATTCTCCTCAGTTTTCCCAGTGGGCCGGGCCTCCGTGCCCGGCGCTCGCTTGCCAAGAAGATGCCGTGACTGCGGAACGCTCGGTAAGTCCATGGGCCCTGTTTTCGCCGGCTGCATGGCCTCTGTTTGGGATTGCGGCGCGGTATGATGGGAGAGGCCGTATTCCGGATCCGGAAACGCTTCGCCGCTCTGCATCATGGAGACTCTGACGTGAGCGTTGGTGTAAAGCCAAAGCCGAAGGCGACAATTCCCGCGATTCGATGGGACATCCCGCCGATCCGGATTCCCGCGAGTGCAATGACGCACGGCGGCTTTCGAGCATGGGCCACGTCGGACAACTTCCCTGAGAAGCTCTGTGCGTCGTTCATCAACCAGGAGAGTTGTGATCGACATGAGCCCGGAAGAGCTCGAAACCCATAACAAGGTAAAAACCAGGGCTCGTCAGTACCGTGCATGCGTTGAATGCAATGCTTGAGCTCGGGGAGCTTTTCAGCGATCGCACCCTGGTGTCGAATACCGCCGCCGGCCTCTCGACCGAGCCGGACGCCACGTTCGTTACCTGGGCCAGCTTCGAGGCGGGGCGGGTGCGGCTCGTGCCGCGGAAGGATCGGCCGGGACAGTACATGGAGCTGGAAGGAACGCCCGACTGGGTGCTCGAGGTCGTCAGCCGGTCGAGCGTGCAGAAAGACACCGAGTGGCTCCGCGCGGCCTACCACCGCGCTGGCATTCCCGAGTACTGGCTCATCGATGCCCAGTATGCCGAGGTCTCGTTTCAGATCCTGCGACGGCGACGTGATCGCTATGTCGCGGTCGCGTCCCGTGACGGTTGGTTTCGTTCGACCGTTTTTGGGCGGTCCTTTCGCCTGGACCGCCGCAAGAACCGGCTGGGACGCTGGACCTACACGCTGGACGTGATGCCGGCCTGACGGATGCCGGCGAGAGATCCATCCACGACTTGATGCCGCTCCGCTGGCTCGAGACTCCAAGGGCATGAAACAGCCGCGGCACGCTGCCGGAGGGTTTCGGAGCGTGCCGCGGCGTTTTGACTGTTCTCGTCCGGCCGCGTTGGTTGAGTGACGCGGCGCCTCGATCGAGCAAGTGCTCCGGGTGACCCGGCTCACCCGTTAATGCCGCCCAACGCCGTCACATAACCTGATGGCGCCCCGCCGGCCGGCGTCGCCGGGGGGTTGAAATCGGGCGGGAACGGCAAGCTGGGCTCGAATGGGGGATTCGTCTGCGACGCCGAGCCGTTGTAGATGAACATACGGGATAGGGTCACGCTGCCGGCGACATACATCGTGTTGTGGATCAGACTGCCGATCCCGAAGATGCTCCCGGGGGTGATGGCGATATTGCCCCCGATCGAGGCGCCGACCGAGGGAATCGTCTGCGTGATCGTGGACCCCGTGGCGAGCGTGAAATTGAGTGCCAGGATGTCCGACCCCGTCCCGGTTCCCTTGGGCGGCTGGGGAATCAGGCCGAAGTTGCGACCGACGATGAAATTCGCGCCGTTGGTGATCTCGAGGTTGCCGCCGACGTTGAGCAAATTGAGGTCGCGGCCCACGAAGACGCCCGTGCCCGCACCGCTCAGCGTCGCCGAGCCGGCGATATCGAGAGTTTGCAAGTCGCCGCCGGTTGAGATCACGGCGCCCGGCAAGAGTTGGTCGAAGGCGATCCGGTCAATTGAAGTCGGTCCCGTGACGATCAGCGGTCCAGAGAGTACAGCGTCCTGGAAGCCCAGAATGTCCGCGATCGCACCGCTGTTGACGGTGAGCTGGCCGACATTGAGGATGTGGTTGCGGGTGGATTCGCCATACGCAAAGCTATGCGCGTATCCCTTCTTCTGGGGTAACCCCAGCGGATTGATCGTCAGCTCGGTGTTGGACGTCGATCCGTTGACGATGATCCCGACCTTGCCGCCGGGCATCGCGTAGGCGCGAACCGTCCCGATCGGCTGGGGATAATTGGCGTTCTGTTGCGAAACCAGCGCCGTGGCCGAAGCGGCCGTCGAATTTCCTCCCTGGCCATTGCCACCTTCCGCGGGGGCGGTCGCCAGAGTGTTGGACGTATAAGCCAGCTTGATCAAGTAGTGAGAGCCGTCTTGCGCGGTCACTTCAACCGCCTGACCGCCGCGGGCGGTCTGCGTCCCCACCGACGTGATCAAATGGTAGGCTTTGTGGAAGGGCGGCGCGTTGGGCGATGTGAACGGTGGTTGTCTCAGGTCAAAGGCTGGCTTGGGACTGGTATGCGACAACAGAAATCGAGAAACCGTATGACCCTTGGGAACGGTCATCAAAACGCGAGACTCGAGCCGGCCATCGACTGTCGGCTGAAACCCGCGAGCTGGTGACCGACGCCCCTTCGTGCGAGATTCCGACATTCGACGATCCTCCTGATCGTTGCCAACCGGCGTCCGCGAGGTCCGCTCTGTTTCGCTCAACTGCGAAGTGAACGCGAACCGACCGAAAACCCCAAGTCACTTCGCATCCGCCAAACTCCGCTCGACCGGCGAAGGACGTTGAATGCGAGGTCTCCGGTTCTGTCTTCAATTCATTGCATTTATCGGCCAGCGCACCTGCGCAACCCTCAAGAACCCACCGCTCGGAAGTCCGAATATTCGCGAAATACCGCTTCTAACGATTGGAACGAATACGCGGAATTTGCCGGCCCGTGCGCAGTTGCGGACGAGCCACCCACGCGGATCCGAATCAGGTTGCAGTACACTTTCGCTACATTCTCCAGACTCCTTAAGTAGTCTTTGCACCGCATCACCCACTGCGAGTGCTCGTGAACCGCTTGGCTGGCTGAGAAATGAAGAAAGGCTTGAGACACGTTTCCCCGAGCCAAGCCCGGTACCTCCGTTCCTCACCTGCACCAGAAACGTGCACTGCGGCCTACAGATTGACCAGATAACCCATCCTACGACTGTCCCCAGCAGAATGGTCACGTAGACTTGCATCGGAGATGAGTGGCCGCACGCTCAGGCGAACAACTCGCGGACGGTTTTGCCGCTATCAACGATCTTGATTGGTCGACCGATCGGGGTCATCGTTTCCTTGTTCGGGTCGACTTTGAGGGCATGGCACACCGAGGCCAGGAGATCGGGAACGGTGACGGGGTGGTCGTTGACCTCGGAACCGTCCGGGTTCGACGCGCCGATGACCTTGCCTCCCTTGATTCCAGCACCGGCCAGTGCGACGTTGAAGACCTTGGGAAAGTGGTCCCGGCCCGCGTTGGGATTGATCTTGGGAGTCCGGCCGAACTCGCCCATCCAGAGGATCAGTATCCGATCGAGCATGCGGCGCTGCTTCAAATCGGTGATGAGGGCCGCGAACGCTGGGTCGACCTGATCGGCCAGCTTGCCGACACGTTCGTGGTTCTTCTGATGTGTGTCCCATCCGCTTGAGCGAACCTCCACGAAAGTGACTCCGGCCTGAACCAACCTGCGGGCGAGCAGACAGCCCTGTCCGAAGGCGGTGCGGCCATAGGCGTCCCGGAGGCCGGCCGGCTCCTCATCGAGCTGAAACGCCCGCATGTGAGGCGAGAGAATCATCTTGGCGGTCTGTTGATACAGGGCGCGGTGATCGCGAACCCGGTCGGCGCCTCCGACCTTCTCGAACCCCGCCCCCTCGAGGCGTTCGAGCAAGCCGATCCGCCGCCGAAAGCGATCGGCAGGCACATTGGGCTGCGTGTTCTCGGGAGGCTTCTCCGGGTTTTGAACCACGAACGGCTCGAGAGCCGCGCCCAGAAAGCCGGCGCCGGTGGTCGCGCCCCCGATACTCACGATGTGGGGGAGATCGAAGCGGCTTTCGCCTTCTTCGGAAACCACGGAGCAGCCGATATGCGGATGCTTGAGCGTGGCGGACGGGATATAGCCGGTGTGAAGCTGGTAGGTCGCGCGCTGGTGATTTCCCTCTTTGTTGGTCATGGACCGAACCAAGGCGATGTCGTTCATGACCTTGGCGGTCTGATTCCAGCCTTCGGCGATCGAGATGCCCGGCACGGCAGTTTCGATCGCCCGCGTCTCGCCGCCGTGGGCCGTGCCCGGTTTGGGATCGAAGGTCTCGAGCTGGCTGGGCCCTCCCGCCATCCAGAGCAAGATGCAGCCCATCTCGCGTTTGCGGAGGTCAGCCGCCTGGAGGGCCATCCAGTCGGTAAAGCTCACGGGAACGGTCGCGGCCGCTGCCAGGCCCGCGGCGCCAAGGCCGATCGTCTGGAGAAACTGGCGGCGGCCCAAGAGCCCCTCGCCACTCATCGCAACGTGAAGCATCGTCTTTGCGAGCGCCATGAGTATTCGCCTCTCTTCTTCAAGCGGATCAGCGCCGGGTCAGGAACTCGGTCGAGTTGATCAGGCTCCAGTAAATGTCTTCAAAAGCTTCGCGCCGGTTGCCGAGGCTCGTCAGATATCGTCCGCAGATTTCGACCTCGCGGGTCGTGGGCTGGCGAGACAGCACGCGAAGGTAGAGTGCATCCAGGGCTGCCCGGTTGTCGTAAGTCGAGGTCAGGATTTCACCCAGCACCGTTCCGGGCCGCGCCTGGGTGCGGTTGTTCACCAGGGGGCTGTTCATCAAGAACAGTGCCTGGGGAATCGAGCCCATCACGTCCTCGCTGGGGATTGAGGGATCGATCCCGAAGAGGCGGTCGAACAGCAGTCTGGCCCCGCCCATCCGCTGGACCGCGGCAGCCTTCTTGGGGACCTGAGAGGCAAGGCCCGCGGCCTGCGCGGCCTTTTGCGCTGGCCCTTTTTTCAGTCCTTGATCTTTTGCCCGCTTGAGGTTGCCCGGGCTCGGGCCCGCCGCTCCGCTCAGAAGAACCCTGGCGGCGAACGCATTCTTCATTTGGCCCGGCCCACGGCCGTTCTGGCCGGCTCGGGGAGCGAAGTTTCCGTTCGCATCCAGGGGCAAGGCAAGCGCCTGAACAAAAGCATCAAAGACCTGGTCCGACCGCATGCGGCTCGGGCAGTTCGACGCAAACGGGGTCTTGCCCGCTGCATTGGCCGTCGAGCGAACTCGGCGTTGATAAGACTCGGTGTTGAGAATCGTGTGGAACAGCCAGTTGATGTCGTACCCCCCTTTCTGCCACTGGTCCGCGAGCGCCTCGAGCACCTCGGTAGCCTTGGCGGTTCGCTCAGGGCCGATGTCGTCGATCGGCTCGTAGAACGACTCGCCCAGGAGCACGTACCAGATCCGATTGACGAACGCCCGTGCAAACCAGGGATTGTCCTGCCCGGTCACATACGAAGCGGCCATGGCGTGGCGCTCGGGCGGCGGCAAGGCTTCGGGCAGCGCCGGCTCAGGTTCCGATCTGGAGCTCGACAAGAAGAAGCGCGGCGCGACGTGAATCGGCTTGGCGGGGTTATTCTTGTCGGGCATGGTATACCGGTACGATCCTTGCGGCACGACCGCGAATACCGGAAGCTGCCCGGGGCTGGCCCGGACGACAGGCTTCGACTTCATGCCTGCAAAGAAGGCCGCGAACTCGTGAAACTGCTTCTGCTTCCAAGAGTCAGTCTTGTGGTCGTGGCACTGGGCGCACTGGATCTGCACGCCCAAGAAAACGCGCGAGACCTCGCCCGCCAGCTCGACCGGCTGGGCGTCGTAAGCCAGTGAGAACCCGACAGCGCCGTTCTCGTCGTTGGGGCCCGCGGCCGTGATCAACCCCTCGGCGATTTCATCCCAGGGCTTGTTGGCCTTGAGCCGTTTGGCCAGCCACTCTTCCAGTAAGTCATACCGCACGCGAGCCGCGTTTTCGGCAGTCGAATGGAACTTGATGACGTCCCGCCAGTACCTGGCCCAGTTATGAGCATACTCGGTACTTGCGAGCAAGGTATCGATCAGCTTCGAGCGCTTGTCCTTGGCCTTGTCACGGAGAAAAAGCTGCACCTGCTCGGAAGTCGGCGGCTTGCCGATCACGTCGAAATAGATACGCCGGACAAACTCCACATCGCTGGTCCGAGGCGCCGGCTCAACCGTGGGACTGTTCTTGGTCAGATACTGGGAAATCAAACGGTCGAGCTCTGCGGAGGTCATCGTGGGCGGCGTGATCGATCGGGCGGGTCGCTTGGGCAATGCAAACTTGGATAGGTCGGCCGGGCGCACGGGAGGAACGTCCTGCACCTTCTTTTTTTTCGCTGCCGCTTTTAACTCGCGGGCCTTGCGCAGTCGCGCTTCTCCTGCGGCGACTTCGCCGGCGGCTTGGGTTGGTCTTGCCCTTGTGGGGCGAACGACCAGGCCGCCGGACCGCATACGGAGATCATGCCGATGGTCAGGACCGCGGCAAATCCGCATGTGATCGCTCGCATTGGCAAAAACCCCGAAAACCGGCCGCTCATCCGTTCCCGCGCCATTCTCGTTCTCCCCCGCTCGATCTTGCCACCCTATACTAACTTACTGCGCTTCCAAAAGTAGTTGCAACGAGTCGCGCACTTGCATTCGCCGCTGCCGGTTTGACGATTCCGGCCAAGCGCACTCATCTGGCCGTTCTGACAAACCACGACTTCCCGCCGCGAGTATTTCCGGAGCCGCTATTTGTTAAACCCGATCTGCGTCACTAGGTTTCGAGAAGCCGCATGAAAAACCTGCGAGACTTCGTCAACTTTACGTCCGCGGCGCTGATCGTCGGGCAAAAAAAGTTCGTCCAACGGAATCAATCCGCTCAGAATCACTGGCCGTTCGCGGTCGCGCTCTCGTATAAAGAGAGTAGCGAGCGATTGTCGGGCTCGTCGTGATCTTGAAACAAAGCGCCCATTTGAATAGGAGTCCTGCGATGGCTACATCAACGAGGCGCAGCGGCTGGGCCGTACTGGCGTCGGTTCTTGCCTTGGCTCTCACCATGGGTATCGCATCCGGAACATCGGCCTTCGCCCACGGCGGTGGTGGTGGCGGTCATGGTGGCGGCGGATTCGGTGGCGGTGGGCACATGGGCGGATTCGGTGGCCACATGGGTGGATTCGGCGGCGGATTCGGTGGATACGGTGGATACGGTCGTGGATTCGGGTACGGTGGTCTGGGCTACGGTGGTTATGGCCTCGGTTATGGCTATGGCTATCCCTACTACGGGTACGGTGGTTATGGCTACGGTGGTCTGGGCTACGGTGGTCTGGGCTACGGCGGTTATGGCTACGGTGGTCTGGGCTACGGTGGTCTGGGCTACGGTGGTCTGGGCTACGGTGGTTATGGCTACGGCTATCCTTACAACGGCTACGGCTATAGCTATCCCTACTACGGGTACGGCTACGGCTATCCGTATGCGTCGTCTTATCCAACCATGGGCTCGACGTTTGGATACACGTCGGCTTACGTTGCGCCGGGCGGAGGCCAGACCATTGGCTCGGACAACGGGGCGGGCCAAGGGCTGGTCCTGGGCATCGACGAAAGGCAAGTGGTTGACCCCAGCGGTCGGAAAGGGATGCAAATCACCAGGGTTTATCCGGGAACGCCCGCCGAGAAGGCGGGGCTGCACGAGGGTGATGTAATCCACTCCGTCAACAGCTACTTGACCGAGGTTCCCGGCAACCTGGCCTGGATCATCACAAACGCGGCTCGCGACAACGTCCTCAAGATGGTTGTGCGCACTGCGAAGGACGGTCGGGAGTATACCTACACGGCGACGCTTCGCTGAGGGAACATCTCGAACGGGACCGGATCCAAAAGCGGCATTGACCTACCGAAGTTTTCCCGCGAGGCGCTCAGGGTCCGGTCCAGTCCATCACCAGAAACATCACGGCCAGCACGACCAGGCTGACGACCGCGAGCAGACCGCTGGGCATGAATTTCCGGGTCTTGGCCGCATAGCGATAGGCGAAGAGGAGGAAGAGGACGATCGAGAGGATGAGTCCCAGCGAGATGCCGAGCTGGCGGTTTTTGGACCAGAGCCAAAGCGCCAGGAGCGCGGCGGCCGCGCTGCTCGTGCCGGCGACGAGCGAGGCGCGACTTCCGGCCTTGAAATAGCCAATCAATCCGCCTGCGCCCAAGAGCAGAGCATAGAGACCCAGCGTGATTTCACCGACCAGCGGGCTGATCATGCGTCTTGACTCCCTTTGATCAGAAAAGCGCGACGAGATCTGCTTCGCCCCCTCGGTACCGCTCGCGGCCTCGTGACCGGGCCGGTTGCCGGTCTCTGGAGCCCGAATTTTCGGATGGGGCAAACGATCTCGTCGCGCTAAAATTACGCTGGTGACCGATCGATCGACCGAGCAAAGCCCGGTGATCAAGAGCCCGGGGGCTTCTCTCCCGGCGCCGGTGCTTCGCCGCCACCAGGCGCCGGCACGCCACCAGGCGCGGGCACGCCACCAGGGGCCGGGGGAGCAGGAATCACACCTGCGGGCACCGGCTGGGGAACGACCGGCTGACCGGGCAAGTTCCCCATGGGCATGACGTTGACGTTGTTTGCCCGGCCGGGGATGTTCTGAGTCGGGTCAAGCGCACCCGGCGCCGGCGGAGCCGTACCCGGCGGAGGCGGAGGCTCGATGCCCATGGCGCGCATCCTCGCCCGCTGGGTCGCTGCCTGCGTGTTGGCCCACGGGAAGTCCGGGCCGGACGGGAAGTACTGGACGTCATCGTGCATGTAACGGCCCGAAGGCAACGTCATGCCCGCGTATTCCACCTGGCAGCCGACCGAAGCCATGATCCAGCCCAAGGCCAGCGCCGACTGCAGCGCCGCGCGTCGCCTCGTGGACCCTTGCGGCGATCTCATGCGGGGCAGCCCCATAGTTTCCACCCTCCTTGGCATCTTCGGCGGTCCCTCTGACCCATTCCTTGAGGGAGGTAAAACCGCCGTCGGGGAGTCCATTCCTGCTTCCGCCCGCCCGAGCCCGCTGGACTTGCCTGCCTGACCGATGCCACCGCATGCAGTCAGACTCCTCCGTGAAATTCGTTCCGGGTCGCACTCCATCGACTTTGCGGCGCGGTCGTCGGGTTCTTTACTCGGTTAAGGAATCGGTCGAATCGACCGGTTAAGCCCAATAATTCCGCGGGATTCCAGGAAAACTTTGCTATCGATCAAGCGGAACCGGCGAAACTGACGGGCCGAATCCATCTGGCTAACCTCATCGGCCAAGCGGCACGGAAAACTGAGCATCGCCAACCAGAACACCCGAGCCGACCCCCCCAGCCACCGACTTCCCTGCCGAAACATTCTCCGATGAGCCAACATGGTAAGGCGATCGGCGGATGGAAACATACTCGTGGCCGAGCGATTCTAGGACGGATTGGCAATCCGTCCCGGTGAATTTGGATCTGCGGGTCGCCTGAGCGGCCCAGGCAGCGCGAGCCCCTCAGGACGCAACACCGGCAGCGGGCAAGGGTTCGGTGGACGGGCGAGCTGGGCTTGCTCGCTCTCGCGATCTTCTCCGGGCATGGTAGTAAATGAGAGCCAGTGGGAGTAATCCACTGGTTTTTTTCCGTTTTGGCCCCCACGGTCAAGAGCCCCGGGCCAAGAAGATGGCCAGCACGCGCTCGGGGGGCGAGGAAGTCGGGATTGCATCTAAACCACGACTGGCGCGAATCTTACGAATGGGAGAGCCGTCCTCTGGGCATGGCCCCTGACCTCGTCAAGGACTGGTTCTGACAGTCACCGGATCATTCAGTCTTCCGTCTGGATTCGTGGAATTCGTGTTATTCGTGCTCGACCTCGGTCTGCGCTTCCGACTTGCCTCCAAATCGTGCTGGCGCAGCGTCTACGCGCCTTCATCCACCTACAATCTCATGCCTCGCAATTGCCGACGGGCGCGATCATACTTGGCATAGTGGGCATAGCGGGCACGCTTTTGCGGGTGCCAAAATTTGCCGGGTATGTGCCGAGTATGCGGTCGGACGACGGAATGTCCCCAGACCTTGCGTTTTCTGCGCATTTTGGCGACCGGCAGATGCAAATTGACCGTGGGCCCAGTGGTTGGCCTTCCCATTGCCCCGGATTGTGTCTTGTCCAACCATTGGCACTTCGTCGTCTGGCCGGAGCAGGACGGTCAATTGGCGGACTTTTCCAACTGGGCTTGCAGCACACGGTTCGTCCGGAAGGCCGGCCCCGCAGAGCAAGCCAAGTTGCGGACGAGATGACAAGCTTGCACCAGGTGGGCGCTGGCAATGCCAAACGCAAAAGAACCGAAAGCCGTCCCGGCCGCGGTTCGCTCGACCGCTAGTAGAGTCGAGGTGTGGCGCGGTAGCTTAAGGCTTGGCCTATCTGTTTGCCGGCCCTTTCGTCTGCCGGTGCCTCACTAGCTTCGCCATGCTCCGTTTCCACACCCCGCTCATCAAACCGGGCGTGCAGTTTTCCCGCACCCGGCTTTCGGACAAGGCTGTTTCTCATGCGATACGCACACGTTCGCACACGAACCGTTGCGGCTAGCTCCCGGCAAGCTGGTACAAGCCCAGCTTCCGATACAGGTAGGCGTCCGGGTACTTACGTTTCCCCTGGCCAGGTACCTTGAATTTCGCGCACAACCACTGACGTACCCTGTAACGGACGTGGCTGTCGACGTTTCGGTAGGCCTTGCTGACGGTGCCGATGCGGAAATAGTTGGACCAGCCGCGTAATTTGCGGTTGATCCTTCCGGTCAGCTCCTCCACCGCCAGAAATGTCCTGCGTCGCGTCGTCAGCTCGCCGATCTCGTTACAGAGCCGGTCGATCTTCTTCCGCGACGGGCGTGGCCCCAAGTAGGACTCACCCGTGCGGCGATCGTAGTTCCGGCCCAGGGTATAACCCAGAAAGTCAAACGTCTCCTCTGGCAGGCGGCAGAGCCGCGTCTTCTTCTCGTTTACCGTCAGCTTTAGCTTGGACATCATCCCCCGCATCACGTTCATGGCCTCGTCGGCCGTGCCATGGCAGCAGATGACAAAGTTGTCCGCGTAGTTGACGATGTGCGCATCGAGACGTTGCTCGTGTCCTCCCGTCTTCCATCCCTTCACAAAGCGCCGCATGTAGATGTTGGACAACAGTGGTGAGATTGGAGCCCCTTGAGGAGTTCCCATCCCCTCCCCATGAACTCCCCCGCTTGCTGCGCTGTGTGCGGCGACTGCGCGGAGGCTGTTTCCGGCTCGAGTGTTGGACGGCGCCGACAATCCCCCCAACCCCGGTATCGCGAACCGATGCCGGAGGATTTGGTTTCTCAGCGTTGTGCATGACCAGAGGCGCGTTGCGCGATGGCAACCGCCTCGATCAATATAAGCTACGGCGTGGGCAGCGGACTGAGTTGGAAGCCCAGCATCGCCGCCTTTCGCTTCAGCGACTTGAGGATGTTAGCCGCCACCTTGGCCTCGTACTCTTCCATCGACTGCGTTACGTACTCTTGGCCGTACTTGAGCATCCGGTAGACCAAACACGCCAACTTGTGCGCGGTGGCCTTGACTGCTCCGAGTCCGCCGAGCCGACTGCGGATGCGGCGGTAGAACAGGCCCAACGGCGTCATTGTTTTGCCCAGCGACCGGGCACACATCCGCAGCGCGATGGTCACTCGGTTCGTGCCCTTGCGATGGCCGCGGCGTCTCTTCGTCTTGTTGCTCTCATCCTGCGGCGGACACAGCCGCAGCCAACTGGCGAAGTGTTTCTCGGTGGGAAAGCGGCTGACGTCCACGCCGATTTCAGCCAGAATCACCAGGGCCGTTCCCACGTCGATCCCCTCGATCATTGTCAGGTCCACGCCCAAGGCCTGGAACAACGGGCCGGTCGCCTCGAACCGCACGTCGTTGCTCTTGCGCCTGCGCTTCCGCGGCTTGACAACCCGAGTCTTTTCTCCCGCCCGGTTGGGGAAATTGGCCAGTTCTGCTTGGACCTGCTGGTCGCACTCGGTGATCTGTCGATGATGGAACTGGTACAACTCATAGGCCTGCCGAAGCTCGAAAAGATGCTCGGGCCGCCACGTTCCTTCCAACGCAAGGGCTATCTCTTCCTCACTGTGCTGACATCGCTCATGGCGCAGTTCAGCCAGTTTGATGGGGTCACGTTCGCCCTCCAGGATGGCTTCGATGATCGACATACCGGTCAGCCCCGTGATGTCGCTGACGACTTCGGTCAGTTTGACATTCATTTGCTCCATGGCCTTCTGCATGTGCTGGGCGTGGCTGGCGGCGTAGCAAACCTGCATCTGCCGCTGCCGCCAGTAGGCACGCAGCGCCAGCACGGAATCCGGAGGCCGAAACGACGCACGCAAGAGACCGTAGGAGTGCAACCGTTGGATCCACTGCGCGTCGAGCACGTCCGTCTTGGGGCGCGCGCCGCAACGCGAAAGTTGCCCCGGTTCCACCAGCTTGACGTCGAAGCCCTCCGATTCAAGGAGCTCGAACAGAGGAATCCAGTAGATGCCGGTGGATTCCAAAGCGATCGTTTTCACGCAGCACTTCTTTAACCACGCGGCGATCTCCTGAAGATCGACGGTGTTGGCGCCGAACTGCCGGACTGGGTTGGCGTCGCGGTCAGCGGGGACGCAGACCATATGCATGTTGGAATGAACATCGATTCCACACGCGTCTGGGTTGAGGACACTGAGCCCCGCTGACGAGGCGGGGACGGGGACGGGACGCGATCTCTCCCGCGACTTGTTGGGCTTGGCTGGCTTCTTGGGCTTGGTTGGCTTCTTGGGCTCTTCGTTTGGAGCGACCATGGATGTCTCCGGTTCGCGGATGTGGGTGGTGAAACAACAAGGCGCCGCGAGCCAAGAGGGGTATCGGGGACGTTTGAAGTCTCCCCAACGGGATCAATACCACGCCGGGAAAACCCGGCAGGCAAGTCGCCAATGACAAGGTCGAAGCCTCTCGGGCCAAGCTCCACCTCGGGCAGGAAGCACCAAAGGGAATACGGCCACTGACTCGCGTCACCAACCCGCAGAATAGAGACGAGTCGCGAGCAGAACCAGATCTCCCCGACCCAAGTTCACGGGACGCGAGGGCGCCGCCGAAGGTGGCACGACCGGTTCCACCGCCGCTCCGATAGCTCCTGGCTGGAGCGACCCAGTTGCCAGGCGGGACTTACACCCGCTGAAGACCAACACCTTAACACGGCGCACACTAGCTGCGTCCCTGTATCCGTCCCTATTGCGGAGCCTGGGCCATCGATATGTGTTTTCGACGGGTAATTATCCAGAGGCTGAAGTCACGTTGCGCACGGCTCGGGAGATTTACGATGGCTTACCCGCGGCCTACGTGCGACAGCCGGCTGTGCAGTTCGACCGTGCGCTCGTCGTCTTGAATCTGGCGAAGGTTTACGCCTATACGGGTCGCCCCGAACAGCATCGCGCGGCCTCCGAAGCAGCGATTGCGCTTTTCGAGCCGCTCTTGCGCGCTCACCTGGGAGACCCAGATTACGTTTTGTATCTCACCGATTCGCTAAGCGAGCTCGGCGACTCCTATCGCCGTTTAGCCCGGCCGGACTTGGCCCTGACCACGCTCGACAAAGCGCTCAGCTCCTCTCAAGAGCTGGCGCGCTCCCATCCCGCGAATGGCTACGATCGACACGTAGTCGCGGACGCCACGTAAAATCTGGCGTCGCTCAATTACCACGAGCGACATCAGCCCACTGTAGCAGCCCTTTTTGAGGTAACAGGACGGACGGAATCTATACACCTGTCTAGATTCCGGTCCGCGTCAAGGCGATCGGATTCGTGCAGTTTCACCCGGTTCTGCCGATCATGGCGGAAGTCGCGGACGCGAGGGTTAAGACGGCAATCGGGCCGAGGGCGGTTGTTGCGATCTGGCAGGAATGGCGAGTTGGACGGGCTATTCCGTCGTCAGACCGCATTCTCGGCACATACTTGGCATACTTGGCACGCGCAGAAGCGTGCCCACTATGCCGAGTATGTGCCCAGTATGTCTCGGACACGGCGGCCTGCGATGCACGAGCGGGTGTACCTTTGAACTGTCCAGACGGCGTGGAGAAGCATGGCGATGAGTTGAGCGGGACGGGCGAAACCGGCAAAAGGCGCCGAACGAAGCCAATTTCGCTGAATCCATGAGCATCGTGGAAGCACAAGATCCGATTCAAGTTACGGCAAATTCCGGCGCTCGTCCGCGACTTGACAAGCGGGGTGGCGCGGCCACGGGAGGGCAGCACGCCGCGTGAAGTTGCCCGAGTTGCCGCGGAGGGCCGGCTAACGAGCTGCGCCGATAGCTCCCCAACCTGGCGCACACGGCATGAGCGTCGCCTTTAGCAAAATCCAGCTTGAAGGTGGCAAGAGCTGGGTGGCTGGGTTCGAGCGGGCGAAAACCAGCGAGCCCCCAGTGCGGAAGCCTCGGACCTGGGGACGTCGCCCTTCGGGCGTCGACCCCAGCTACGCCTGAGGTGTTACCTGCATTTGAACCATGCCGAAAATCGGCCGACGTTGACGACACAATAATCGATAGATCAACAATTTACGATGAACACTCACTGCGCCTCCGATCCCCGAAGTGTTGCGTTGCCGAACATCACGAGATGGGACTAGAACCCTTCGAAAACGTCCCACCCAGTCCCATTTTTTCCCATTATTTTCTGCGGCTCGGTGGTCGGCCGCTCGGGATGTTCCTCCTTGGCCGACCTTCCCGATTGGCGCCCTCGGCCCAGCGGTCATCGAGCTTGCCCAGGCCAAATGAGCTCAGCATCTGGTCTGTTGGTTGCGTTGCCGTCGCTTAACCGCTCCATTCTTGCAACTACGCCCGCCTTCGCAATGCGACGCTCGCCGCGTGCTCCGGCGAGTCGGCGAAACGAAAGATCGACACTCCAGGCCGACAACCCTCTTTCGGCACGCCGCTCTGATGCGTACGATCCTGAATCATGGCCGTCTTTATCCGACCTTACCGCGAAACTGACCGATCGATGCTGCGCGAGCTGACCGCCGCGGCGTTCGAAGGTGTGTCGATCGATCACAACCTCGACCAGTTGCTCGGGCCGATCGCCGGCCGGGACTGGCGCTGGCGCAAGATGCGTGATATCGACCGCGACCTCGATCTCCTGGGTGCCGAGCTTGCGGTCGCGGAAGAGCATCCGAGCGGCGTTTTGGTCGGGTACGTCACGATGCAGTCCGACCCGCAGACGAAAATCGGCTGGATCCACAATCTGGCAGTCGGGGCCAGCTCGCGCGGCCAGGGCCTCGGTCGCGAATTGATCGAACACGCGCTGGCCCATTTTCGCGCGGCCGGAATGACGATCGCCAAGATCGAAACCCTGGAACAAAACCTGGTCGGCCGCCACCTTTACCCAGCGCTCGGGTTCGTCGAAATCGCGCGCCAGATTCATTACGCCATGCCGCTCTCGGAGAGACCTCAAGTTGAGCCAGGGCTCGCAACTTCCTGATCCACCCGGCGAGACCACGGCGGTGCGGCTGGAAATGCGGCACATCGCCAAGAACTTCGGAGGCGTGCGCGCGCTCCGCGACGTCCCGTTCAGCGCGCGAGCCGGCGAGGTTCACGCGCTCTGCGGGGAAAACGGCGCCGGCAAGAGCACGCTCATGAAGATCCTGGCCGGCGCGATCACGGATTACGAAGGTGAAATTCTTTTGAACGGGCAGCCAGTCCGTTTCGCCGGAACGCGGGAGGCGGAAGATTCCGGGATCCGGATCATCTACCAGGAGTTAAACCTGGTGCCCCAGCTTACCGCCGCCGACAACATTTTTCTGGGCCGCGAGCAAACCTGGGGAGGATACCTCGGCTGGCTGGACAACCGGACGATGGAGACCCGGGCGAAGCAACTCTTCGACCGCCTGGGCACGGCGATTTCTCCTCGGGCCAAGGTCGCCGATCTGCGGATCGGCGACCAGCAGATGGTCGAGATTGCCAAGGCCCTCGCGTTCGACGCCGGCATCTTGATCATGGACGAGCCGACCTCGGCCCTGTCGGATTCGGAGGTCGCCCGGCTTTTTCGCGTGATCGCCGACCTGAGGAAAGCCGGCACCACGGTGCTTTATATTAGCCACAAGATGAACGAGGTGTTTACCCTGGCCGACTGGGTGACGGTGCTGCGCGACGGTCAGCACGTCGCCAGTGCCGCGCGCGGCGACACGTCGCCCGATCAGGTGATTCGCTGGATGGTCGGCCGCGAGATCGCCGCACTTCATTACGAAAAACATCCGGTTGGACACCAGCCGGTGCTCGACGTCGAGGGCCTGTCGCTGGCCAGCCCCGCGGAAAGCGGGCGGCCCAGCCTGCGCGACGTCAGTTTCTCGATCGCGGCCGGCGAGGTTGTCGGGATCGCCGGACTGCTTGGCGCCGGCCGCACCGAATTGCTCGAAGCAATCTATGGCGCCAGTCCCTTGCCGCCGACCGGCGCGATCCGGCTCGGCGGGCGGCCGGTGCGGTTTGCGCATCCGGACGAAGCCATCAAGTCCGGCATCGCCATGGTGACCGAGGATCGCAAGACCCTGGGCTTGTTCGACCGCATGTCCGTTGCCGAGAACATCACCCTGCGGCGCCTCCCCGAGCTGACCATCGGCCCGTTCATCAACCCTCGGGCGGAAGGCCGCGCCGTGGGGTGGGCTCTGAAGGAACTGTCGATCAAGACGAGCGGCGGCGACGCCCCGATCACCAGTCTCTCCGGCGGCAACCAGCAGAAGTGCATCCTCGCCCGCTGGCTGCTGGTCGAGCCGCGGCTCCTCTTGCTCGATGAGCCGACCCGCGGCATCGACGTCGGCGCCAAGGCCGAGATCTACCTCCTGATCCGCAAGCTGGCCGCCCTTGGTCGAGCCATCATCATGACTTCGAGCGAGCTGCCCGAGCTCTTGACCGTCGCCGACCGGATTCTTGTCCTCTGCGAGGGCCGCCTCACGGCGCAGATCCCCCGTGCCCAGGCCACCGAGGAGGCTATCATGCAGGCCGCGACCCGGTTTCTCGACCGCGCCCGAGCCAGCCCGGAGAGTAGACCCTGATCGGTTTTCAGTCTTTCGTGGTCGTCAATTGCATAGCGAGCAACCATTCCTCCAACGAGCAACGGCAACCAGCGAATGACAAAGGACAAATGACAGATGACAAATGATCGGAGAATCTCATGCGCGTTCTCGCCGTGGTCTGCGTCTGCGAGCTGACTCTGGCGCTCGGCGCCGTCGGGGCCGAATTCCCCACGTTTTCTGTGCAGGAAATTGATCCGCACGCCGGGAACGTCTGCTATGCGGCAACCGTGGCCGATGTCAACGGCGACCGCAAGCCGGACGTCGTGGTTGCGACCGAGGACGCGGTCGTCTGGTATGAGAACCCGACCTGGCGCAAACACGACGTCATCCGGCAGGCGACCGCGCGGGACAACGTCTGCATTCAACCCCATGACATCGACGGCGACGGCCGGATCGATTTCGCACTCGGGGCCGGCTGGCGGCCTCCCGATACGAAAAACCCCAGCACGCTTCAGTGGCTGGGCCGAGACGCCGCGGGCCGCTGGCAGGTTCACCCGATCGGCCTCGAAGAGCCAACTTTGCATCGCATTCGCTGGGGTGATGTGAAAGGCACCGGCAAGAAGCAACTGGTTGTAGCGCCCTTACAGGGCCGCGGAACCAAGGGGCCGAATTGGGGCGAGGGAGAGGGAGTTCGCGTGCTGGTATATGATGTTCCCGAGCAGCCCGGCAGCAAGTCCTGGCCGGTTGAAGTTGCCGAGTCGTCCCTGCACACGATCCATAATCTCCAGGTCGTCGATCTCGACGGCGATGGGCGCGACGAGATCGTTCTCGCCTGCTGGGAGGGGGTTTTCCTGCTCGACCGCGATCCATCCGGACATTGGACCAGGACGCGCTATGCCAGCGGCAATCAAGAAACCAAACCGTTCAAAGGAGCGAGCGAGGTCAAGGTCGGCCGCTGGCACAAGAATCTGCCGTATGTGGCGACGATCGAGCCCTGGCACGGTCATCAGGTCGTTGTCTATGCACCGAGCGAGTGGACGGAATATCCCGTGCTCGGAGCGGCCCTGGCTCGTGGCAATCTCGAGCGCCAGGTCATCGCCGAGCCGCTCTCGTGGGGCCACGCCGTGTGGTGCGCCGACCTTGATGGCGATGGCGACGACGAGCTGATCGTCGGCCAGCGCGACCCGAACCGGAACGGCGAGCCGGTCCCGCGCGGGCCGGGCGTTTTCGTGTTCGACCCCAAGCCCGGCGCTGCACCGATCCGTTTCGATCGTCATACGGTGGACGACGGGGGAATGGCCTGCGAGGACGCTCTGGCCGCTGACCTGGACGGCGACGGCCGTCCGGAGATCATCGCTTGCGGCCGTGCGACCCATAATGTCAGGATCTACTGGAACCGGAAAGGCAGCCGGCAATAGTCAGTTGAAGGTCGAGTCGAACCCTCCTTTACCAAGCGGAGCGATTGCAATGCACCGGCTGTACCTTTCTCGCGAGTGCTTGTGCCTTTCCTTGAGCGCGACGATCGTGGTCGCGGCAGCGGCCTGGGGCGGAACACAGGAGCCGGAGCCGGCGGCGACTTCGAAGTCGAGGACCGATCCCAAGATCAACGCGCCGTTCAAGAATCCCGACGTGAAGAGCTTCATCAAGAAGTTTGAGTCGGCGGAGCGCGAGGTGTACGTCAAGCGGGATGAGATCGTGGCTGCCCTGGGGTTGAAGTCAGGCATGGCGGTGGCTGATGTCGGGGCTGGAACGGGCCTCTTCACACGGCTTATCGCCCCGAAGGTCGGTCCCGAAGGCAAAGTCTACGCCGTCGATGTCGCCAAATCATTCCTCGCCCACATCGCCCGCGATGCCACCAAGCGCGGCTACAGTCAGGTTGTGACCGCCCTGGCAACGCAAGACTCGACCAGTCTGGCCGAGAGTTCGGTCAACCTGGTCTTTCTGAGCGATGTGTATCACCACCTGGAAAAGCCGGAGAGAACGCTGGCTTCGATCTATCGTGCTCTGCGGCCGGACGGTGGGCTAGTGGTGATCGACTTCGACCGGGTCGAGGGACGCAGCTCGGCGTTCGTGCTCAAGCACGTTCGTGCGGGCAAGGCGACCGTGATCAAGGAAATCGAGCGCGCGGGCTTCACCAGCGTCCCGACCCCCGATGCGCCCCGCTTCAAGGAAAACTTCTTCCTGAAGTTTCGCAAGACCGAACGTCCGGCGTCATCACGCGGCTGACGTGCCCCGGCGGCCCGCCTTGGGGGAAACGGCTGTTGGAAAGCGCGGCGCGTAACCAGTCAATTTCGTTCGGCGCCGGCTGCGGACATCGCGGGCTCGCTGGCCTGCGGCGTCTGCTGGCCCCGCAGCCGGTTCCAGACCTCTACGAAAGCCTGGGCCTCGGCGTCGCGCCAGGACAGGCCGCTTTCCTCCAGGGCATTGGCGCGATGGCCCCACTCTTCGCGCCACGCGTCGGGCCAGTTGCCCAGGACCCGGCGATACTCGGGCGGATGAACCACGGGTGCCGCCGCCGGTGTCCTGGTGGAACGCCGCCGGGGATTATTCGGATTTTCTTTGGCGGGGACGGCCGAAGGCTTGCCCTGGCCAGCCTCTTCCTCGTCCCCGAAGATCATGGAGAGCCTTCCTTGGACACACCGAACAGGAGACCACTCTCGGCCTCGCTTCCGTGTCCGAAGCTCGTTCACGGGAAAACTCCCAAATCCTCGTTAGCCACCTCGCTTAAGAAAATCCGTTCCGGAAATAGGTGCATCCTCTCAGAAGAATAGTTCGCAGATTCGGAGTAACTTTCCAGACGTTCACCAAGTTTTCATCAAGAACTCCCCGCTCTTACCCATAGTATATGCTCTTTCCAGTTTGTAGATGAGTCCCAGGATGTCAGAATTCGAGGAAATCGGGAAATCGGCCAGTGACAAACTTCAATCCAAATCGGCAATGCCCGCCGAATTTGGCATGGCAACCGCCACATTCGTCGTCATTGCGAGCATGGTTGGTGTCGGCGTACTGACGACTTCTGGCTACACGGTCGCGCTGGTTGGTAGCAACCAGTGGATGCTGCTCTTGTGGGTCTTGGGCGGGGTCACGGCGCTTTGCGGAGCTCTCACACTCGCCGAGCTCTCGGCGGCAATCCCCAAGACCGGCGGGGATTACGTTTACCTCTATGAAGCCTATGGTCCACTGCCCGCGTTCTTGTCGGGTTGGGTGTCATTTCTGATCGGGTTTTCCGCTCCCAGCGCGTCGGCTGCATTCGCCGCGGCGAAGTACGTGGTCAGACCATTTGCGCCCCTGGCTCGCAGACCGTTCTCTGGGAACGCGCCCTGGCCACCGTCGCGATTCTGACTTTTGCCCTCATCCACATCTCGGGGCGCAAACGGACTGCCAACGTCCAGGGCTGGATAACCGCGCTTAAATTGGCGGTTCTCGGAGTTGTCGTTTTGGCCGGCCTGTCCATCGGCTGGCCGAATACAGCCAACCTGGTCGATCGGACGCCGCTCACGGGCTATCTGGCGATCACCATGATGGGTTCGATGGTGTATGTCTCGTATGCGTATATCGGCTGGAACGCGGCTTCTTATATGGCCGGTGAAATCCGGGACCCACAACGTTTGCTGCCGCGGGCGATCTTGCTCGGGACAGGGGGCGTGCTGCTTCTTTATCTGTTGCTGAACGTGGTTTATGCTCTGGCGCTCACGCCGGCGGACATTCACGCGATCGTCGATGATCCGGCGAACCACGAAGGACTGGACGCCGTCGCACCGATCGCCCAGATCGCGGCAACACGCCTGTTTGGACGCGCGTGGTCGACTCCACTCTCCGTCGCCATCGGTGCGATGCTTCTTTCGACGTTGAGTGCCTATGTCCTGATCGGCCCGCGGGTGATCTTCGCGATGGCTCAGGCGGGGCAATTTCCGGCGATCGCGGCCCGATTGACGCAGCGGCGCAAACGCCCGCGGTCGCAACGGCCTTGCAGATCACCGTCGCGCTGGTTTTACTCTGGACCGGGTCGTTCGAGAGCATTGTCGTCTACGCAAGCGTGGGCCTGTCGATTTTCTCGATGCTGGCGATGAGCTCGATTTTCATCCTGCGCTGGCGGCTTCCCGACCTCGAACGGCCGTTCCGCACGCCGGCTTATCCGCTCACGCCGGCCTTCTACTTGGTCGTGACGGGCCTGCTCACGGCGGCGGCATTCCACGAGCGTGCCAGGGTCTCGCTCTTCGCGCTTCTGAGCATCCTGGCCGGGGTGCCGGTTTACTACTGCGGGCATTGGTATTTTGCTGTGCTGAACAAGTATGCGGTCTTTAGCGGCCGGGCTCGGCGGGCCGAGTTCTGGATGTTCTCTCTGATGAACCTCATCATCTCGGTCGTGCTCGTCGTGCTCGTCGTCATCGAAGGGCGTGTCGGCACTGCTGGCGCAATCGGACTTCTCTATTCCCTGGCTGTACTCATTCCTGGCATCGCTGTCTCGGTCCGCAGACTTCACGACACCGGCCGAAGCGGATGGTGGCTATTGCTCGCCGTGGTTCCGTTCGTCGATATCATCCTCATCGTGTTCTGGGCGGGAGAAAGTCGGCCAGGCAGCAATCAGTACGGTCCGAACCCAAAAGTATTGTAATACAGCTTCCGCTTCGACCGGCCGAATGGTTGCGAAGCTGACGTGAGGTCCTCCGTGCTTGACGCGCCGGGCTGGGTCCCTACACTGGATTTTATGAGCCAGCCCACCGCGTCCAATCATGCCACCGACCCGTTCGCAAACCCAGGCGCTGGCTCGGACAAATCCCCGGATTTGCCCGATCTGCCGCCGGTGGAGGCTCCCTCGGCCGGTTTTGTCGTGCAGCTTTTCGTGATCCCGGCGGTGGTCGTGGTCGTGGTGATCATCGTGTGGCTGCTCTTCGGCAAGCTGGCCGGCGGCGAGCGCGACGCCATGGAGTATGTGCGGCAGCTTCGATCGCCGACAGCCAACTGGCGGCTGGCCTTCGAGCTGGCCAGCCTGATCCAGAACGACCCCAAGATCGGCAGCGATCCCAAGCTGCTCGGAGAGCTCACCGATCTGCTGGCACAGGAGCTGGACAAGAACGACAAGAACGAGGATCCGAAGCTGATCCAGTATGTGACCTTGACGATCGGTGTGTTCCGCACGCTCGAGGCCACGACCGAGAGCGGAAAGACTGTCGATCCCCTCGCCACGCTGGCTCGGGCACTCGATCCCAGATACGAAACCGAGATCCGCATCGCCGCAGCCGCCAGCCTGGCGAAGCAGGCGGCCAGGGTAGAGGGCACGCTCGGAGATTCACCCGTCATCAAGAACCTGGGAGAAGCCGCAAGGGCGGGTGAGCCGGAGATCCGCCAAATCGCCGTTTATGCGCTCGGCTTCTTCGGCGGCCCCACGGCCCGCGAAATCCTGCACAAGCGGCTTCAGGAAGACGAAAGCCGCTTCGTCCGTTACAACGCTGCAATTGCGCTATCCCGGCAAGGCGATCTCGCGGCCGCGCCGATCTTGCGCGAGATGCTCTCGACGGCCAGCCTGAACAACGTCATCGAGCTGCCCGGTAAGACCGAAAAGCAAAACAAGGTCGAATCGATCGAGCTCGAAGCTCTCGGGGCGGTGCGCTCGTCGATCACCGCCGGCCATTTCGAGCTGGCCGCCGCGCTCCGTCCTCAGATCGAAGAACTGACTCGCTCCGGCCTCGTCGGCGTCCGCAGCCAGGCCCTGGAAGTCTTGCAAAACTTACAAGACCGGCGCTGAAAACGCGGCGGACCGGGGGCCAATTCCGGCCGTTGAATACCAATCTCGGCGGGCGCGAGCGACTCGGTTGCTGCTTGTACGTCGATGCCGCCCATCGTCCTACGTCAATCGCACTCGGCTTGACGGCACTCCCGCCGTCATGCTCGGCGCGCGGCTTGCTGGAGATCTCTTGCAGTTGACAACGACAAGCAATTCCTCAATATCGGCAAAAGGCGAAATCAAAATTCGACAAAACTCGTTGGTTCGCCGAATTTGGCGCGTGCCCGATGTTATAGTGACATTGAGAATCCGCCGATTGAGCGCAGTTGTTGTTGTATTCGACAATCCGACCAACGTTTCTTGAACTCGACAGGAATTTTTCGAGAAGTTGAGTCAAGGGGGAGCAAACTCAAGGACGAGGCCGCACTCCTCAGGGCCGATTTGAAGAACGACTGGCGAATTGCGACAGGGATGCCCGAAATCCGCCGAGGAGTCAACGATGTTGAAGTCCGCGAGAGTCTTGCACCCGATTGCCAGCGCAATTGCGGCGTTCTTGCTTGTGGCGGGGTTTGCCACCCCGGCTCAGGCCACCTACGGAGGGGGTGCCTGCCTCAGTTGCGCCCCCGCTCCCGTGGTCGCGACGCAGTGTACCGCTGTAGCGCTGGCTCCCCAGGTCCAGACCGTGTTTCAGACAGTCTACGAGACGGTTTATGTCAACGAACCCGTGACCGTCATGGAAACGCGGTATCGAATGGCCTATCGGACGGAGAATTACACCGTCATGAGGCCGGTGACGGAGACGTCGTACGTCGACCGTCCCTACACCGTCATGAAGCCGGTCTATCAGACGGTCAACCACGAACGCCGCTACACGGTGATGAAGCCGGTCTATCAGACCGAGCGCCGCGAGCGCCGTTTCTCAGTCATGAAGCCGGTCTACCAGACCGTCAATCACGAGCGCCGCTACACCGTGATGCGGCCCGTGGTCAAGACGCAGCATCTGGAGCGCCGGTACACTGTCCAGCGGCCCGTCTACCAGACGGTCAACCACGAACGGCGCTACACCGTGATGCGTCCGGTGTTACAGACCGAGCACCGCGAGCGCCGTTACTCGGTGATGAAACCGGTCTACCAGACCTCCACCCGCGAGCGCCGGTATTCGGTGATGAGGCCGGTGTATGAAACGACGATGGTCGATCAGCCCTACACGGTCTGCCGTCCCGTGACGACGGTCCGGCAGCAGGTGGTCGAATGCGGCTATTACGAACGGCAGTACACGACGATCCCCGGCCCGATCCTCGAGCGCCAGGTGCGGGTGCCGGTCGAGGGTGACCCGTACGCCTCGGGCGGACTGTTCCGTTGCTTCCACAAGCCTAGGGTCATGGCGACCGTCGCCTATCAGTGCCCGCCGCGGGTGGTCAGCCAGCGCGTGTTCGTGTCGCGTCCCGTGGCTCGCGATATCACCGAGACCCGGTTCGTCCGCGAGACGATGGTGCGCCAGGTGCCCGTCACCTCGTGCCGCTACGTGGCCGAGGAGCGGGTCGAGTCGATTCCGGTGACCACCTGTCAGTACGTGGCCGAAGAGCGGGTCGAGCCCTACGAGGTTCGCACTTGCCGTTACGTGGCCGAGGAGCGGGTTCAGACGATTCCGGTCACCACCTGCTCCTACGTCGCCGAAGAGCACGTCGAGCCTTACGAGGTCCGCACGTGCGAAATGGTTGGCGAAGAGCGCGTCGAAGCGATTCCGGTGACCACCTGCTCCTATGTCGCCGAGGAGCACGTCGAGCCGTATGAAGTCCGCACGTGCCAGATGGTCGCCGAAGAGCGAGTCGAAACGATCCCCGTCACGACCTGCGAGTACGTCGCCGAACAGCACGTCGAGCGCGTGCCGGTTACGACCTGCAGGATGGTCGCCGAGACGGCCTGCCGCCAGGTGCCGGTGTGTGTGCCCGAAGCCGTCCCTGTCACCGTCAACCGCGTCGTGGCTCAGGTCGTCCCCAGGCAAATCGCCGTTCAGCAGTGCACCTACGTGCCCGTTGTCGTTCCGGCTTGCCTGGCTTGCGATTGATTGGAGTTGCCGGCGCTCGATGCTCGCAACCAATCGAAAATCAACGGCGGCGATCCTCCCAAACGAGAGTCGCCGCCGTGTGTTTTGTCCCCACGCGGTCGTTTGCACGGGTCCCGCTTGGCGCGCACCGCGTCGCGGCAGTTCGTTACGACATTGTGGATCACGGGAGAATGTCGGACACCGCGAGCCGGCCGCGCTCGACGGCACCGATGACGACCGGAATCTCCTGGCCGGGGGTGTAGTCCCGGCGCGTGAGGTAGCCGCTCGGGCTGGGCTGCGTGTAAACCTCAACTCGGCGATCGACGAGGTTGACGATCCTTCCTCCGGCGCCGCGGGGTGGGCTCCGATTTGAAACTGCCCGTCCGGCCAGTCTCGTCCCAAGGGTAGACCGGATTCATCACTCCGTTTATCCTCTCGTTCTGCGAGGGTTGGGAACCCGAAGAGAATCTTTCAAGTGCGTGTACCCGTTTCCAGAACCAACCGGTGATTGGGTTTGGGAATTGTCAATCCAAGCTTTTGCAAGCTTTCCACATGCAGGTCGAGCCCCTCGCAAGCGTTGGCGAAGGCCTCGGAGAGAGTCGCGCCGCTCGTGATGATATCGGGCAGGTCTGGGAATTCGACAGTGTAAACAGGATCCCGGGCCTGGTATTCGATCGTGAATACGTAGCCCCGATAGTCGTGATGACTTGTTATCATCGTTCCAATGCCTCCAACAGCCTGCGCACATCTGCCGGATGGCAGGTCTTCCGCTTTCCGTGAGGTTTTACTTGCGCCTGTGATCGGGAGCGGATACAGTGCAGCCCGCGCAATTGGTATCATGAGAGTTGACTCGCGGTCAACTGTTCCGGCGTCGGCCATCCGAGTGCGCAAGGCCGCGCTGAGCCCCTCCGTCTGTCGCTACGGAGACATCTCGGGGGCACCGAAACGACCGTGGTTTCAGCGGTTTGCGCGCAAGAGGTCCCGGCTGCGGGGTGTACCGAAGCCATTTCGAGCAAAAGAACATCGAGCGGTCAGCGAGCAAGGCATGGCAAGGTTCGAGCAGGCTAAGGCGCCCGTTGTGCTTGCCAGTCTCGCGGTCTGCGCATTGCTCATCACGATCGCGGTTGTATTCGGACTGGCAACCGGGGCGAGATTCTTCCATGAACCGGCCGCCTTGACGCCGACTCGTGCCGGGAATGCCAGCGAAGACGGCCGCGCTGCGGGTGATCGGCGGGCTCAAGCGCTCTTTTCCAGCGGACGCTTTGACGAAGCATTCTCGGCCTATCGTGGAGTTGACGCGGGACGATTGCAGGCCGACGACTGGCTTGCGCTCGGAATGGCCCTGCTCGATCGTGACCGCATCGTCCTGGGATGGGCCGCGCTCGAGGCGGCCCACCGGATCGACCCCGGAAATTCGACCTGCTCCCAGGCGATCGACAAGCTTCAGGCCAGGCTGGTGCTGGCCCAGGGTCGCGAGCGGCTGGCGCTGCATGAAGCCGCGAGCCGAGTTCAACTTGCTGAGCGCGGTTCGAGGCGGTCCGCCGCTCGGCATGCTGGTGCTCGGCCTGGCTGGCTCGGCGAGCGATCGCGCGCAAGAGCAAGAGTTTCTCGATCGGCTCGTGATCCGCGAGCGCTCGGTGCTGGCCACCGTCGGTTCCGTCGCCGAAGCGGTCAAGCTGGTCGCGCGGCTGCTCCTCGAGGTCGGTCAGCCGATCAAAGCTCAGGAGTTGCTGAAACCGCTGATTCTGCCGATCGCATCGGGTTCGCCCACCGTTAATCACCGTGGCGGTCTCTCGCCAACCAACGGACCGGATCGCGAAGCGGCGTGGCTGTTGAGTCGGGCCGCCTTGCAGCTCGATCAAGACGATGCGGCCGACGCGATGCTGGCCTTGGCCGGTGATTTTGGCCAGGCGCCGCTCAACTCGCCCGAACCGGCCCCGTTCGTCGGCTCGAAGCGCTGCGGCGATTGCCACCGCTTCCTTTATCGCCAAGAGCAGCGCGCAAGCCGCCATGCGCAGACTCTTCGCCTGGGAGCGGACTTGAGGGATGTTCCACTGCCGTCTCGGGCGGTCGCCGATCCTCACTTCCCCGGGCTGAGCCATAGCTTCATGCGAACCGGCACCGACCATATCGAGATCAAATCGCGGATCGCCGATCGCGCGATCGGGGCGATCATTGAGTATGCGGTCGGCTCGGGCCGCCACGGCATCACCATGATCGCGAAAGACGAGCAGGGAATCGATCGCGAATTGCGATTGTCCTATTTCGGCGAGGGCCGGACCTGGGGCGAGACCAAGGGCATCACGGCGGCCCCGCGCGAGCCAGGCGACCAGGTCGGACTCGCGCTTGCCCCCAAGCCGTTGCGGACCTGTCTCCATTGCCATTCCACCTGGTTTGGCGCGGTCGATATCAGCCGCTCCGCTCCCAAGGGGCCTGAAGCACTCGACCGCGGAATCGGCTGCGAACGGTGCCACGGGCCCGGCCTCAACCACAAGAAGGCCGTCGAGTCGGGATTTGCACAGGTGGCGATTGCTCTCTCAGCCAGGTCGCCCGCTCTTGCCAGGTTGAAGTCCTGCACGGAGTGCCACGCCTCGGATGGATCCATCGAGCCGAGCGACCCCGAATTCACCCGCGCTCAGGGGACGACGCTGCTCTTCAGCCGATGCTTCATCGGGAGCGGTGGCCAGCTCGGTTGCACGACTTGCCACGAACCCCACCGCGTGCTCGACAATACGATCTCTCACTACGAGACAAAATGTCTCGAGTGTCACCCAAGCATGTCGTCGAGCACGGCGAAAAGCCCCACTCAACCCTCTTCGATGGCTGACCGGTCAACCGGTTCGGGCGGCCCGAGTTGTCCGGTAAACCCGGCCAGCAATTGCGTCTCCTGTCACATGCCCAAGGTCGAGACCGCGGACCGGCGTTCCCGCTTCACCGACCACCACATCCGCGTGCATCACGACTCGGTGCCAGCCAAGGCGGAAAAACCGCATCCGTGACGGGCAGGACACCACCAGCCTGGCTGATATGGCGCTCACTCTTGTCTGGACCCGCCGCATCGGCCATGATCGACTTTGGTCCGGTTCCCGGCATCGGCGACGGTCAAGCACGCCGATTTCGCGCATGGTCAACTCCTTTTGCGGGCATGTGGATCCCTTTATGGCCGGCAAGCGGCGACAAGCAACGGTCGAGCCTGCGCCAGCTCGGCAGGACACCGCGGTTGCGCCAACCCGTGTGGCGATTGCCCGGGCAAACGCGCGCAAGAGACTGCCGTCGCAGGCCATCGCCGCGATTGCTGCGATCGTGGCGGTCGCGGGAGCCTACTTTGGTTATCGCGAGTATCAGGTGAGCCGGCTGGCGCAGACAGTCCGCCGGCGATTCGACGAGCGCCGGTTCGCGGAGGCGCGCGAGCCCCTGGCGCGCTGGCTGGCCGCCCGGCCCGCCTCGGGCGAAGCGCACTATTACCGGGCTTACTCGGCGCTCACCGTCGATAACCCGCCCGAGGCCATCGCGGCGATCGAGCGATCGCGAAGCCTGGGTTTTGACCGTGAACGGCTCGATTGCCTGACGGCGATCTACCAGGCCCGTGCCAGCCGCTATGCGCTGGCCGAGTCGGCGCTTGAGGCAGCCTTTCGCCAGGGCGTTCCCCCCCGTGCAGAGGTCGCCAAGGAGCTGGCCCGGATCTACCTCTCGACTTATCGTCTGGCCCAGGCCGCGGAGGCTATTGAATCGTGGAGGGCCCTCGATCCCGGCAATCCCCAGCCCTATCTGTGGGCCAATGAAATCGCCACGCGGTCTGACGTCGATCCATCGGTCCTGATCCGGAACTATCGGGCGGCGCTTGACCGTGACCCCAACCTTGCCAAGGCTCAGCTCGGACTTGCTCGAGAGCTCAGCAAGGCCCGGCGGTTTGATGAAGCCGACCAGGCCTACCAGGCTTACTTGAAGCAGAACCCCCAGGACGCAACGGCGTACGTGGGCATGGGGCGAAACGCCTTTCAGCAGGCCGACATCGACGCGGCGATCCGCCAATTCGAGAAGGCTCTCGCAGTGAGCCCGCGCGACGCCGTCGCGCTCAAGGAGCTCGCCCAGATCGAGCTGCGGCTGGGGCGGTTCCAGCAGGCACGTGAGCGCCTCGAGATCCTCACGCAAATCGAGCCTTTCGACCCTGATGCTCATTACGCGCTGGGACGGGCGCTCCAGGTTCTCGGAGACGAGAAGCGCGCCTGCGCCGAAGGCGAGCGGGCCGTGCAGTTACGCAAGGAAGAAGCCGAGATCGTTAAGTGGAGGGAGACTGTGCTCAAGAAGCCGGCCGATCTGGCCGCGCGCTTCGAAGTCGCCAGGTGGATGCTGCTGCACGGGCATGATGACGAGGGGCTGCGGTGGACCGCCGAAATCCTTCGTGCCGATCCGCGCCACGACGCGACGCACCGCCTGCTGGCCGAGTACTATCAAAAGCAGGGTAACTCCGGACTTGCCAATTACCACAAACTGATGGCAGCCGGTGGGCCGTGACGAGCCATGTCAGATGCTACTTCAACACGAATGGGGCGGCGGCGAGTAACACATCGAGGTTACCTAACGGCATCGTCGCACGCGTTCCTGGTTCCCGAGCCTGGAGGTCAAGGCAATGAAACGACGCGATTTTCTCACGAATGCGGCGCTATTCGGCGGGACTGTCCCGTTGGCGGTCGAACGCGCAGCCGCCCGGGCCAGTGCTCCCAAGAAGGCCGGGGCCACCTGGCGGGGCGTCAACCTCGGCGGCTGGCTGGCGCTGGAGAAATGGATCACACCCACGGTCTATAGCGGTACGCGTGCCGAGGACGAGTACACCCTTTGCCAGGTGCTCGGCAAAGCCAAGGCGTCCGATCGCCTCAAGCGGCATCGCGAAACCTGGATCACGGCCGATGATTTCCAGTGGCTGGCGGATCACGGCATCAACGCCGTCCGGCTTCCGATCGGTTATGGCGTGGCGGAGGACAATGCACCTTTCATCACCGGTGCGGAAACGCTCGAATGGGCATTCCGCACGGCAAACGCGCACGGAATCGGCGTCTTGCTCGACCTGCACGGCGTGCCGGGGAGCCAGAACGCCTGGGACCACAGCGGCCGCCAGGGTACGCTCGGCTGGCATACGAGCAAGGAGAACATCGACCATTCGTTGCGCATTGTCAACGACCTGGCAGCGCGATGTAAGCAACACGACAACCTGATCGGGTTCGAGCTACTCAACGAGCCGCGCTGGGATGTGCCTCTGGAGATCATCAAGAGGTTCTATCAAGAGGCTTATCATCGCGTCCGCGAGCACATCGCCCCGGACCGGGCCGCGGTGGTCATCCACGACGCTTTTCGCCCCCGTGATTGGGCAAACTTCATGCAGGAGCCTGAGTATGCCGGCGTCATTCTGGATACGCATCCCTATCAGTGTTTCACCGACGACGACCGCAAGCGAGACCTGCACGGGCATATCGAAGTCGCGCTCCTGGGGCGCAAGAAGTTGCTGGACGACATGCGCCGGCAGCTTCCCTGCCTGGTCGGTGAATGGTCGTGCGCCCTGCCGCCGGAATCGCTCAAGGGCCGGACGGGACTGGCACTCGATGTGGCGATGCGCGCTTACGGCGACGCGCAGTTGATCAATTACGACAGCACGCGGGGCTGGTTTTTCTGGACGTACAGGACCGAAGAGGGCGGCGCCTGGAGTTTCCGCGATTACGTCAAGCGCGGCTGGCTGCCGGAGAGATACGACCGCGAAGCCGATCCTCCGAAGTAGTGGGCAAACTGGGGGAGACGCTGGTATAATTCTTTACGATGGTCTGACTCCCGAATTTTCATGGTTTATCTGTCACATAATGATTGGATCATGCCATGAGTACTGGTTGAAGAGATGTTACTTGAGTTCACCGTGCCCGGACCGCCGTTCTCTCACCAAACGAAGAGCAAGACGAAGCTCAGGGAGTGGCGCGATCAGGTCAGATCCGCAGCAGCCCAAATCTGGAGAGATCAACCGTGTGTTGATATGAAGTTGAAGATTACTGTTTCGTACTATCACGAGGGAGTGTCCGTGCGGATCGACAACGACAACATGGTGAAGCCGATCCAGGACGCTCTCATTGGCCTGGTTTACAGGGACGATCGGTGCATCACGGACACCGAGGTCCGAAAGACGAGCATCGACGGTGCGTTCCAAATTCGATCTTATCCGCTGGTGTTGCTGGAAGCCTTCTCCCGTGGGAAACCATTTCTCCACATCGTGGTTACCACGGCACCCGCTCACGAAAAACCTCTGAAGTGATGCTATGACCAGACACGAAATGATGTACAAGGTTGCGGATAAGTATCGATCCGAGGGCTACAGCGTTAGGGTCGCGGCGGGCACGGGCGTAGTTCCAAAGGAGCTCGACCACCTGCGCGACCGTATTGACCTCATCGCCGAGAAAGACGGAGAGCGTGTCGTCGTCGAGGTCAAGAGGCGCGACGAGTTATATGAGATCAGTCCACTTGCGGTGGCTGTGGACCAGCTTCTGCCCGGATGGAGCTACGATCTAGTCGTGTACCCTCCCGCTGGGGTAGATGACATTCCGCTCGAGGATGGCGAGCCAAGCCGGGCCTATGTCGAGTCTCTTCTGACGGAAGCCGAAGAATTGGTTGACTCCGGCAAGCCGCGTGCGGCGTTCCTCGTCGCCTGGTCGGCGGTCGAGACAGCCATGAGAACCGCGGCCCTCCGTGAGCAGCTTGACATCAAGGACGGCGCACCCCTTTTTGTCTTGAACACGTTGGCCACCGCCGGGGTTATTTCGCACGAAGAGTATGACCGACTGCGGCAACGCCTGACCGAAAGAAACCGGCTCGTCCACGGCCTGCCTGCTCCTTCAAAGCCGGAGAACGTCCGGTTCATGACCGATTTTGCCAGGCAGCTTATGTGTGTGGTACCGGCGCAGTCCGATGCCTGATGCGATTTTCCATGACCCCACCGTCCCCCGGCGCCACCACGTGGTCCGCGGCGGGAAATCGCCAGGGCGACGACCAGTTGCCCAAGGCGGTAGGTGCGGCGTTCAGCGTGGGGCGGTAAGGTCAACCCACCACCAGCAAGAACCCCGGGGCGATGCTACCACACGCCGTAATCGCCGCGGCTGCCGCTTGACAACAGGCGTCATGCCGGTCGCAATACCCATTGATGCGTACCAAGACCCCGTGGGAGGAATCGACATGGCAGGCACGAGCCCTTCGGCCCCAAATGGCCGCGAGTATTCGATCCTTCGACCGCGCCAGGAGCGTGGTCCACTCACAGTCTGCGAAGTGCGGGACGGATTGGTCGTGCGGGGCTTGATGATCGTGATGAGACCCGCGGACCGGTTCGGGCGGCTCCCGCGGGGCGAGCCCAGATCGGCAATTCCGCTTTGCCGCCGAACCTGGGCAATCCTGGCTCTCGCTGGCCTGGCGATGCTGGGAGCGGCCGGGCCCGTGGAACTGGTCAGTTTCGTGCAGAGCGCGTCGGCAGAGACTCAGGCCGATGCCCCGCTACCAGAGATCACGCCGGCCCAACTGGCCGCCAAGATCCGCGAGTCGATGAGTCGCTACGATGACAAGGGTTCTCTGCGGATTATCTTCACCGAAACGCAGGATACCAATTTCAAATACATGATGAACCAGGGAAAGCCCGCGGAGCAAGCACCGATCCTTGTTTCGTTCCGCGGCCGAGCCCGTTTTGAAAGCGACGGAGACCGCTGGCGCGCGGAGTATGACTCGATGACGACGCACTCCGATTCGACCCGGCTGTCCCCCGACCGTTGGTCGGCCGGGTACGATGGCACCCAGCATTACCACTGGCAGGTTTCGCGGAACCAGTTCATTCTGGGCGAGTCTCCGCTCCACACCCAGCAGTGGGCCCCGCGGCCGCTCTTCTGGGAGAAAAACGAGACCGAGGGTCTCGTGCGGGACCTGGAAAACACGCAGCGCACGGTTGCGGTCTCGATCGCGCAACGGCTGGTTGAGGGGCTGAATTGCTACGTCGTCGAGGGTACGGGCCTCGTGGATCCCAAGTGGGGAAGCGAGACAGTCATTTCGCCCTCGCAAGGGTACCTTCCGATCGCGCGGAAATGGACACTTCGCGGCAAGACGTATTCCTCGCACAAGCTTCAAGGGGTTCGTGAGATCGTCCCCGGCATCTGGGCACCCGAACGGATTGAGGATGAGTCGATCACGGTTCGGGACGACGGAACCTCGCGCCTGGCGTCGCGCCGGCGGATCCAGGTGGTGGAGTATCGGCCGCGGCAGGTCCCGCCGGCGGATCGGTTTCGCGCTCCAGATTCCTTACGGAGTCGACGTCGTCAATCTCCCCCAAGGCTCTTCGTACTACAACGACCCGTGGTGGCCGGAAATCGGGGCGATGCTCCGGCAGAAATTCGGCTGGCCAAAGCCTGATTTCTCACCGCTCCGGAGTCTGGGCAGCTCCTCGAAGCGGAACCTCGATGGCCAGCCGGCCCCACCAATCCGCGTCGCGAAGTGGCTGAGCACGAAGCCGATGGATCTCGCCTCGCTCCGAGGAAAGGTGGTCCTGGTCGAATTCGGGAGCATCCACGACCATTATGGCCCCCGATACGCCCCCGCATTGAGGGAACTCTACTCGGTCTATCATCCGGCCGGGCTAGAGATCCTTTCGATCCACGCGCCAGCCGAGGATGCGGACGAGATCCGCCGCTTCGCACAAGACTACCGGCTTCCGTATCCCGTCGTCATGGACGAGGGAAACCTCGGGTCGCCGGGAACCACAGCCGAGGCGTTCGCCATAAGGGGAAGGATCTGTGCCTTCCTGATCGACCACGAGGGCAAGATCCACTCGGCCGGGAAGCCGACCTTCAAGGGCGGCCGCGTCATCGAGACGGTCGTTGCGCTCTTGCAGAAATCGGGCGCACGCGACGTGAAGACTGTCTCTCTCGAGACTCCCCGGCTGCCGGACGAGGCGCTCCAAGAAGCCGCCAAGCTGTGGAGTAGCAAGGCCGGCGAGGCTCTCGCTGCCAATCCCACCGGAAAGATCGCAGGCTGGATCGTCGATGACCAAAAGCGGGCGGTCCCAGGCGCGCAAGTCCAGGCCTCGCTCCAATTCACGATGCTGTCGTCCGCGAATCCAGGCGGTTATTTCAACCACACTTACCGCGGGGTGGCTCCGCCCTTGAGCACTATGACCGCGACCGACGGCCGGTTCGCGATTTCCGGCCTGTGCAAAGGAGCTTACGTTTTGCGGATCAACGCACCGGCCCGGGCCTGGTCGGAGCACAAGGTGTTCATCGGGCCAGACATCGATTCGGCGTTGCTGGAGGTCGTGCTGGACCAGGGCGACTCAATCGCGGGGCAGGTCCGCGACCCCCAGGGCAATCCGATCGCTGGAGCCACCGTCACGCCGACCGGGCGACAGCATTACGAGGGCGACGACCTCCGCTACACTGCGCACGGCGGAGGGCCAGAGGGGGTCAAGACCGACGACGCGGGCCGATTTCGATTCGAGGGGCTCCAGGAAGGCCGCTACATCATCGAGGTCAAGGCGGCCGGCTTCAAGGACAGGGAGCTGGAACCGATCCGCGCGGGGGACGAAAAGGTCGTCGTCACGCTCGAGCGCTCACCGTGAGCCTGCCTACGCCGAGCGCCGGATGAGATCACCGGCGTTTCCGCCGGCTCGCACGGCCGCTTGCCCTCAACCTTCGCAGGTTCGAAAGCGGCCCGAAGTCGAGCAGCTCGACGCCCGTGCTCGCGACACAGTGGAAGCCGGCCCGTACCCAATCGCGCGGCAAAGCCGCCGTGATGACGTCGCAGCCCGCGGCGTTGAGCGAAAACGCCGGCAGGATGATCCGGCCGGGGCCGGCCAGAAAACAAGGCGCGGTCGTTCCCTCGAATCGCAGAGCCGGGTGATGATGACCCGAGATCGTCCGCGGACCGGTGATCGGACGGTCCCCGTGCCCGATCGTCCAGTCCGCCACGGTATGGCAATCGCGCACAGGTTGAGTCTGCTCGGGCCTGCCAGGTGTAACCGCGGAATTCTGCAAGCTGTAGGGCAGGCTTTCCAGCCTGACGTCGGGCTGGAAAGCCTGACCTACAATTGCGCGATCCGTTCCGCGGGTGCACCGAGAAGCCGGCCGCGATCGAGCGCGATCGTGATTGCCCGCCAGGACGGTCAGGCTCACGCCCCGGGCGAGCAGCCAGGTGCGGAGCCGGCTCACGTCCTGCTCGGTTCGATGACACGGACGGGCCGACTCGACCAGGTCGCCGGCGATGATAAGCCGCGCGATCGCCGCGCGATTCAAGACCAGAGCCAGGCGTTCCAGGGTCTCATCCAGCGAATGAGCCGGGACGCAGTCGCCGGCCGCGCCTCGAGCCCATTCATAGCCGAGATGCACGTCGGCGATCACGGCGGTCCGTTCGCGGTGATGGATCGCCGCTCCTTCGGGCGTGAGCTGCCAGCCCTCGAAAACGTGGACCGCCGTTTCCCGGACGATCTGGCTCATGAAGCCTGCTCCGCGGCGGCGCCGATCAGCCGTGCGTGCAGGCGCCTTAGAGCCGAAGCGGCCGATTCGAATTGAAGCGGCTCGCCCTGTCCCGGCTCGATCCACGCCGCGGCAAACGGCGAAAGGCTGGGCAGGCTTCGAAATCGGAACCGCGGTTTTTGTTTCAACCACGATGCGGCGGCCGGGGCGTCGAGCAGGTCGTTGAGGACCTCCCGGCGCGTTTCGCGGAGCAGGGGGTGGTCAGGACAGACGGTCTTGATCAGCGGGTAGAGGCGGGTGCTCGCCCAGTGCAGACCGCCGACGCGCACCCGGCGGCCGGGCTCGGGGTTGTCGAGGATCATCAGGGCCGTGGCGGCAACCTGCCGGAAGCGCCGCGCCAATAGCTGGCCCCGGTCCAGACCTTCCAGGACGTCTTCGTCGAGCCGCTCGAGGTCAAATAACGGAGCAATCGTGTGCGGACCGACTGGCGAAACCACGTCATCGGGAAGCCGGATCGACCAACCGAGGTCGGCGACGGCCAGTGAGAGATTGCGGCCGATCCGGCGGCCCAGCCGGGCCGCGGCGGCTCGCCCGAGTGCTTCACAAGCCGACCGGTGCAACGGGACATGAAAGCTGTAGACCAGCCCGTCTCCAGTCGGCGACGGCGATTCTTCGACGAGCATCGCGTCCGTCTCGGGAACCTCGCTCCATTGCACCTGGGCTTCGAATAGCTCGACCAGGACGTCGGCCGCTTGGATGTCAATATCGAAGCCTTTGGCGAGCCAAGCGCGTAGCACCTTTGGCCCGCGGGCGACCAGTTCCCATGCGGCATTGACGCGGAACTTGGCCAGCTCCCAGGCCAGCTCCGATGACAGCGTCTGGCGATCGCTGGTCCAGCGGGGCAGGCTCGGCTCGCCGGCGGTCGGCCGGGCGACCAGGATCGATCCCTCGAGCCGCCTGGCCTCGAGCGCGCGGCCGTCCAGGACAAACCGGTCGCCCGGCAGCAGGCGCTCGGCGTAGGAGGCTTCGAGCGTGCCGACCGCGACACCTCCCTCCAGCACGCGCACCGACTCTTCCGAGTGGATCGTGCCGACATTGCTCCAGAACCAGCGAGCGACGCGGCGGCTGCGCAAAGTAAACCGTCCGTCGTTCTGCCAGAGGCGCGCGGCCGTCCAGCGCGGCCCGGCCCCAGGCTCGGGCTCATAGGCAGCCCGCTGGCCCGGGCAGCTCGCCGGCCAGATAGTCGAGGCACGCATGGAAGTCGCTGCGCGACAGCTCGGCCATCGGGGCCGTCTTGCGGAAGAGCGCGAAGGCCGCGTCGGCTGATTGTTCGCCCGAGCACGCCATGCCGACGAGCTGCTGACAGACGACATCCAGCGGCGCTTCGATCATTCGCAGCGGCTCGATCCGCCCGGCCGTGGCCGCTCCGGCCGTGATGAGCGCGCCGGCGAGCTCGGCCGGCGTCGACGCCAGCAGGATCCCCCGCGAAGCCGCCCCGGGACGGTGGCCGGAGCGTCCGATCCTCTGAACACAGCGTGCCACGCTGCCGGGCAGCCCGACTTGCACCACCAGGTCGGCGGTCCCGATATCGACGCCCAATTCCAGGCTCGTGCTGGTGATGACCGCGCGGAGCCTGCCTGATTTGAGTGCAGCCTCGGTCAACCGCCTCCGCTGCATGTCGAGCGCCGAGTGGTGAGCGGCCACGGCGCTTTCCGCCGCGGTTCGCGAGCCGTCATCCTTCCTCAGGTCATGCGTGAGCTTCTCGGCAAAGGCCCTGGTGTTGGCGAAAACCACGGTCGTGCGATGGCAGTCGATGACATCGTGAAGGAAGTGCATGAGGCGGCGGTAGCTCAGGCCGCGATGCGGCGCTTCGCCCGGCTCGATCAGGCTCGAGACGGCGATCTCGATCGGTGCGGCGCCGGCGCCCTGAGCGGCCTCGACGACGCGGCCGGTGCGGGAGGGCCCCAGCAGGAATCGCGCAATGACCTCGTGCGGCCGGCAGGTCGCCGAGAGCCCGATCCGCTGGGGGTCCCGCGTGGCGGCTGCCGCCAGCCGCTCGAGCGAGACCGCAAGGTCGGCCCCGCGCTTCGTCGGCACCAGGGCATGAACCTCATCCACCACGATATGCTCGACGCCGCGCCAGTGGTCGAGCCAGCTTTCCTGGCTCAGCAAGAGCGAGAGGCTCTCGGGCGTCGTGATGAGCACGTGCGGCGGCTGGAGGCGCACCTTGCGGCGGTCGTGGGGCGATGTGTCGCCGGTGCGCACTCCAACCCGAACCGGGCTTCGCTCGTAATTCAACCGGCGCCGAATCTCTTCGAGAGGCCCTTTCAGGTTATGTTCGACGTCGTAGCTCAAGCTGCGCAAAGGAGAGACATAAACGCAACGCAGACCCGGCGTGAGGGTTCCCGCCTCGTGCTCGCGGAATAACTGGTCGAGGATTGCCAGGAATGCCGCCAGGGTCTTGCCGGTGCCGGTAGGCGAGATCAAGAGCACGTGCTCGCCGACGGCGATCGATGGCCAGGCCCGCTCTTGCGCCGGCGTTGGGCCTTCGGCAAAAGCAGTCGTGAACCAGTCGCGCACCGGGCCCGAAAGCAGCGCCAGCGCCTGGTTCGATTCGATCTTGGTGTGTATCGGTTGCATCCGAGCGGTATCAAAGCGTCCTTGTTCCGTCAACGAGCCGTTCCGGCCTCTTGAGCCGCATCATAGCGTAACTCGCGCGGTTTGTCGCGGCCGAAAGGACTCAGTCAAGACCCGCTCGGGGACGACGACAGGCACCCCAGGTTCGTTGAGCACGTCAAGGAGCCCGACGTGAGTCAGGTAGATCAGCGGAGAGGCGTTCACGACGCGCCTGGAGATCACGTTCGACCTCGTCTTTCAAATCCTTATCGTCGATCTGGATCGCATCTACCTGGGCGCGGCCGAGGGCCTCGATAAACTCCCGTCGGCTCAAGCCCGCGATCTGGGCCCCTTTCCCCTGAGAAATCTCACCGCGCGAGTACCAAAAGATCGCCGCCGCCAGACGCAGCTCCTGGACGAATTGCTCGGGGGAATCACTTAGGCCGTTAAATGCCCCTTCGGGTAGGTTTATCGTCACGGCAGCCATCGCGTCCTCCCTCGGATTGCCGGGAATGAGGATTTCCAACACTCTCGTTAATTGTACAGTTCGTCAGACCACTTCAAAACAACCTGCGTTCGTGTCGGGCCATCAGGCGTGAAATGAAGGTAAGGGCAATCCATCCAGGTTCAGGCTGATGGCCAACTCCCAGCGGCTCACATCATGCGGTTCGCCCGTGACGGGCCCATCGCGCTTCGCTAAGCTGGATTTGCCATCCGCACTCGGTCCCCCAACAATCCGCCAGAGATCAGCATGCGCAGCACGACATTCTCCCGTTCGGCCCTGATCCTTTTCGCCACACTGGCGCTACAGCCGGCCTTCGGTCAAAACTTCCCCCCGCCTCGGAATTCCGAGCCGGCTTCGACCGGCCCGATGCCGGCCGCCGAGGCCGCGCAGAGTTTTCGCGTCCCCGAGGGATTCAAGGTCACGGTTTTCGCCGCCGAGCCGGACGTGGAAAACCCGATTGCCATGGCCTGGGACCCGCGCGGGCGGCTCTGGATCGCCGAGAATTACACCTACGCCGAGCAGGCCCGCAAATTCGACCTCCGGCTCCGCGATCGCATTCTGGTTTTCGAAGACAACGACGGCGACGGACACTTCGACCGCCGCAAGGTTTTTACCGACGACGTGCAGATGCTCGCCAGCGTCGAGATCGGCTTCGGCGGCGTATGGTTGTTATGCCCGCCCCGATTGTTATTCATCCCAGATCGAAATGGCGACGACATTCCCGACGGGCCAGCCGAAGCCGTGCTGGACGGCTTCTCAACCCCAGCCGAGAACTACCACACGTTCGCCAACGGCCTGCGATGGGGCCCCGACGGCTGGCTCTATGGCCGCTGCGGAGCATCCTCGCCGGGCCAGATCGGCGCCCCCGGGACGCCCGCAACCCTGCGCGTGCCCGTCCGCGGCGGCCTCTGGCGCTATGACACGCGCCGCGAACGCTTTGAGGCCCTCGCCCACGGCACGACCAATCCGTGGGGCCATGACTGGAACGCGCTGGGCGAGCTCTTCTTCGTCAATACGGTCAACGGCCACCTCTGGCACATGATCCCCGGCGCACACTTCGTTCGCCCCCACACGATCGATCCCAACCCGCGGGCGTATGCCCAGATCGACCAGCACGCCGACCACTGGCACTGGGACCATTCCCGGCCATTGATCCTCGGCGCCCAGGCGCCGGCGATAGCTCGCGCGGTGGCGGCCACGCGCATTGCGGCGCCTCGATCTACCTGGCCGACCAGTGGCCTGCAAATTACCGGGGCCGGCTGCTGACCCTGAATTTCCACGGGCGGCGCGTGAATGTCGACCGACTCGAGCGAGCCGGCAGCGGCTACGCCGGCCGGCACGAGCCGGACTTCCTCGTTGCGGCGGATCCCTGGTTCCGGGGGATCGACCTGGGATACGGGCCCGACGGCGGCGTATTCGTGCTCGACTGGTGCGACACCGGCGATTGCCACGATCGCGACGGCGTCCACCGCACTTCGGGCCGGATCTACAAGGTCACTTACGGACCGCCCAAACCCGCGCCGGCCGGCGATCTGACGCGGCTCCCGGAAGGCGATCTGGTCGCCCTGCACCGGCATCCGAACGAGTGGTTCGTCGCGCCAGGCTCGGTGCGTCCTGGCCGAACGGTCCGCCCGCAGCGAGCCCTTGGTCGAAGCGAAAAAAGAGCTTCGCGCCCTTTTTCTCAGGACCCGGACCCAGTGCGGAAGCTACGGGCGCTCTGGTCCCTCTCCAGTATCGGCGCCGCCGATGAATCATTCCTCCGCGGTCTTCTTGACCACGAGCACGAATCCGTCCGCGCCTGGGCCATCCGCCTGCTGACCGATCACTTGCCGCTCGATAGCGTCTTCAGCCGCAGGATTGGACCGGACGTGGATCTGCCCGCTGACCTCCGGTTGAAGCTCACAACAATGGCTCGCGATGATCCGTCCGGACTGGTGCGACTGCGTCCTGGCCTCGACCTTGCAGCGGCTGCCGGTCCATCGCCGGCTGGCGCTAGCCGAAGCGCTCGTATCTCACGCCGAGGACGCCGCCGACCATAATCTGCCGGCCTTGATCTGGACGGGCTTGATTCCGGTCGCCGATGCCGATCCGGCCGCCCTCGCGTCGTTCGCGCCCGAGTGCCGGCAGCCCGAAGTGGTTCGCCTGATCGCGCGCCGCCTGGGGGAGGACATCGAGTCGCGGCCCGATCCCATCGATTCGTTGCTGGCTGCCGGCGCTCGCCAGTCCGAAGCGTTCCGGGCCCAGGCGGCCGAGGGGCTGCTCGCCGCCCTTGCCGGCTACCACAAGGCCAGAAAGCCCCAGTCGTGGGACGCTTTCCAGGCCACGTTCGCCGTGACGGCCGATCCCTGCGCTTCGTGCCGTTGTGCGCGAGTTGAACGTGCTCTTCGGTGATGGACGTGCCCTGGAAGAAGTGAAGAGGCTGGCTCTGGATGAGAATGCGGAGATCGAAGCACGCACGACCGCGCTGCGGACCTTGATCGCGAGCCGCCCGAGCGATCTGAGAACGATCTGCGAACGGCTCGTTCGCGTCCGCCATCTCAATGTCGCGGCCGTGCGCGGGCTCGTCCTGTTTGACGACCCGGCAATCGGCCGGACGCTGGCCCGGAACTATCGTTCGTTCCATCCGACGGACCGGCCCGCGGTACTCGAAGCCTTGGTTTCCCGCCCGGCTTTCGCCCGGGCCCTGCTGGATCAACTGGCCGCCGGCAAGATCGCTCGCGGCGACCTCACGCCCTTCCATGCCCGGCAAATCTCAAGCTTGGGCGATCCGTCCCTGCGGCAGCAGCTTTCCGACGTCTGGGGCGAGCTTCGGGTCTCGCCCGCCGATCGCCGCGACCGGATCCGGCAGCTCAAAGGGAAGCTCGACGGACCGGGCCTCGCCAGGGCGGATCGCAGTCAGGGGCGCGTGATCTACGACCGGGTCTGCGGCACATGTCACAAGCTGCACGGCAATGGCGGCGAGATCGGACCCGACCTGACCGGCTCGGGCCGCGATAACTTGGATTACTTGCTCGAGAACATCGTCGACCCGAGCGCCGCGGTCAGTGCCGACTACCGCATGGTCGTCGTGGCATTGAACGACGGGCGCGTGCTCAACGGGCTGCTCGGGCGGCAGACCGATCGCACGGTCGCGCTCCAGACCCAGACCGAGGCGATTGTCGTCGAGCGATCCGAGATCGCGAGCTTTCGGCCGTCGCCGTCGTCACTCATGCCCGACGGCCTGCTGGACACCTTGAGCGCCACCGAGATCCGCGACCTGATCGCGTACCTTTCGCAGCCAACGCAAGCACCCTTGCCGGGCGGGCGTGGCGAAGGCACTCGCAAGCTGGCGCGGTGAAACTCCTGAAATATGGACCGCCACCAGGATTTTGTCATAATCAATAGTAGTCGAAATACGAGACATTGCGTTTCGCAAACCTCGGTCAGAAGGACTCGCACTCGTGCAGCAAAGATATCCCTGTGGCGGCCTTGATCGCCGCGCCTTCCTGCGCGCGGCGGCGGCGGTTCCCTTGATCCCGGCATTGCCGAGGTTGGCCGCGGCCGTGGAGCCGCAGACCGCCGGCAAGACGACTCATCAGGGCGGGGCGGGGCTGCCTGCCAGCAAGCTGGGCGCACCGGGGCTCTATTCCGGGCGCGTCGTCGAGGTGAGAAACCCGCGCATGATCGTCAACGGCAAGCGCGACTCGGCCGCGATCAAGGCCGCGATGGATCGCGGAATCCGGGAGCTCACCGGCGCCACCGAGTCCGTCGAAGGCTGGAAGCACTTCTTCGAGCCGGGCGACGTCGTCGGCATCAAGGTTGTGCCCAACGGCCAGCCCCACGCGCATTCGTCGTTCGAGATCGTCCTGGAGGTGATCGAGAAGCTCAAGGCCGCCGGCGTCAAGACCAACGATATCTTCGTTTACGATCGGTACCGCGGCGAGCTCATGGACGCCGGTTACCACAAGGTCCTGCCCGATGGCGTCCACTGGGGCGGGCTGGATCCCGTCTACAACCAGTTCCAACTGGATTTCCCCGAGTTTGCCCGTGACCCGGTCGCCGGCTTCGATCTCGACGCGTTCGTCTGGATGGACCTGGTTCCTTACGGCGACGACCCCAAGGACGAGCGCAAGTACCGCTCGCATCTCGGCAAGCTGGTGAGCCGGACGGTCAACAAGATCGTGGCCATCCCGGTCTTGAAGGATCACGGCTCGGCGGGCGTGACCGGGCGCTCTCAAGAACATGAGCCATGGCTCGGTGAACAACGTGGCCCGCTCTCACAGCAACACGTTTACCAACGTTTGCAACCAGTTCATCCCGCAGGTCGTGAGCCACCCGATCATCCGTCAGAAGTTCGTCCTGCAAATCATGGACGGCATCCGCGGCGTTTACCACGGCGGTCCGTTCGCCCGCGAGAACGGCAAATGGACGTGGGAGCACAACGCGATCTTCTTCGCGACCGATCCGGTGGCCCTGGACCACGTCGAGTGGGACATCATCGACGCGCAGCGTCTGAAGATGAAGCTGCCGCCGGTCGCCGCCTCCGGCGGCAAGGCACTCGATCCGCTGGGAATGGAAGGCTTCGACGTCCGCCAGCCCCAGCACATCGCCCTGGCCGGCGCGCTGGGCCTCGGCTACTTTGACCTGAAATCACCCAAGGGCCGGCGGTTCTCGATCCAGCACAGGGCCGTGGACGTCTGACCGACTTCCACCTGGGAACAAGAACGCCCCGGTGTGAGCCGGGGCGTCATTCGATCGATAACAGAGACGACGTTCACGGACGTCAACTTCAGTCCTTCTTGCGGCGACGCAGGCCCGATGCCAGGCCAAGCAATAGCACCGCTTGTGCCGCGCAGATCAGGGTCGCGGGCTCCGGCACGCTGTTGGGGGCGACCGTGACCGAGCCTGTCGGTACCGGCGTCGTGGGATCCCCGGCCGCGAACGCCAGGGTTTCGCCGTTGGTCAGGAGGATACTTGTGGTGCCTTGGGCGTAGGTCTCATAGCCAGGACCGAAGGTCGTCGCGGCAGTCGGGTAGGTGACGTACGTGGGCGTCGCACCTACAAATAGCCCGCCAAAGAAATCGTTATCATTCGACAGGCTGATCAACCCGATGCCGACTATACCAAGTGGCAAGCCGTAACCTGTACCAACCGTGAGCACGCCGACCGAGCCGGCCGCGCTGGTGTACGTCCCATTCTCGGCGCCAGCGCCCGAGATCGTGATCGTCGCTGTCGTCGCGAAGACCTCCACACCGGTACCGTCCGGTGTCCCCTTTGTGTAGTCGAAGTCGGCTGTGACCGTGAAGGTCGCGCCCGCCGAGATGGCGGTCCCACCCAATGTCGTGCCCGACGTGACCGGGCCCGAGAGATTTTCAACGAGCACGGTACCTGCCTCGACTCGATTTGCGGCGGCAGCGACCAGAACGGTCGCCAAAGCTGCAATCACGAGGTTCCGGAGCGTTCGAAGCATACGTTCTTCACCTTTCTGCGAAGTCGTTCTCTGCCTCAAGAAGACCCAGGTTTGTTCGACACGCGAAATTCGCGACGACCCCGTCAAGGCTCCCTCAAACTGGCGTGGCCGAACGTCATGCCGGCCAAGTGCAGGGTCTCGACTCCCAACAGACGATGGTCGGTTTTTTCCGGGACTGCAAGCCCCTCGTTCCGTTCGTATCAGATTACAACGAAATTGTCCGGTATTCCACCAAATTGGAACTGCCCGGTCAGCACGTCGCGGTGTCAGTGAAGACTTTTGTTCGCCATGGATAGCATGCGCGTGGCCGATCCTTGAGTTCGGATCCGTCCACAGGTTCAGATCCTTCTTAACGGTTTTGACCTGAAGGGTAAGACAAGTGTCGCCTTTCGCTCCGCGAAAGGACCATTCCCTTCGACTGCGCTTCGGGCCGGCTTTCGCGGTGCGAAAGGAGACATTACCGGGAAGTTAATTGCGTCCCGATTCCAACCGTCACCTTCGGCCCGGAACGATCTCACAGTAATCGATATAACCGACCATCATCTCGTCGTCGGTTTGTTCGCCCCAGGTCACCGTGCGATACGGGTCGGGATTGCGGGGATTGGCGGCGGAGTTGTCGTAGCGCGCCTCGCAGTCGATTCGCGTTCCGCGGCGCATGACCTTCGGTTCGGCCAGACGATACACGGTCTGCCAGGCGAAGTCGTAGGCTGGCACGGACAGAAGAACTTCGGCACAGCCATCCGGGTGGCGGGCGGTAAAACAGAAGCTTTTGCCACGCATGTGCATGTGCGGTGCAAGACCGAGCAAATGGGCGTCACGGTCAAAGACGAACGACTGGTGGACCGGGAAATCCTGGGCGCCTGGCGGGATGGCAAACCGCGTCTGGACGATCGCGTCGGTGAAGGCCTGAAGGCGGGGGGGCGACTTGGAGAGAATCAACCCCACCGACGACTGGTCGGCGACCTCGCGGCCGATGGGGGTGTAATGGACCTCGAAGATGAGGTCGGAGCCGGCCGGGATCCGCTTGGCGACATCGATCGGATAGACCTGCGCGGAATCGCCTGGAGCGTACGAAGCCAGGTGCGTGTTCAGGCTGTGGAACAGGTCGATCTCCCGCTGAGTGTGATCGTCGATGTAAACGACGAGGTGATGCACGACCGCGCGATTGCCAGGGCGCGCCTCGACCGCCTGCACCCAGACGTCCTCGGTGAAGCCGGTCGGCACCCGGAATCGCTGGTAGGGAAGGATCCCCTGCGCGCTGACTTGATAAGGTTGATTCATGCTAAAGACGTGGTCGGGGGTGCCAATTGTCCACATCGCTGGGGCTGCGGACGGCGCCTCGTTCGTGCCGGATGCCTCACCCGCGGGGGCGCCTTGTTCGACCCAGCCGAGGATCGCGGCACGTTCGCCGGCCGAGAGACTACGGTCGTTGGCAAAGCGTCCGAAGCGCGGGTCGGCGTGCCAGGGCGGCATGCGATAATCCTGCACGACCTCGCCGATCATGGCAGCGTGCGCCCGTGCTTGCTCGTAAGTCAAGAGTGAAAACGGGGCGACCTGGCCGGGACGATGGCAAGGTTGGCAGTGTGCGCGGAGGATCGGGGCGATTTGGCGAGCGTAGGTGACATCGCCGGCTTCGACCGGCGCCGGGCCGTCCCAACGGTTGCGGATGGCGATCAGCTCCGGCGCGGCGGGCCGGAGTTTGTTGCGCCGGGCGAGGACCAGGGCGGGATCGACGCGGTCGATCAGGCAGCCGTCGGCCGGGGGGGACGAAAGAGACACCGCGCGGCCGCCGAGGACCGCTTCGAGGGCCTCTGCCAGGTACGAACGCGAGGGCCGCTCGCGTCGTGCTTGCAGGGTGTACTGATCGTCGATCGCTCCGTGGTAGCACAGCCGCGCGCGTCCGTCGAGGATCAAGACCTCGTTGGTGCGCAGGACCGCGGCCCGGTCCGCAAGCCGGTTCTCCGGGTCCTTGAGCACGGGGAATTCCAGGCCGAAGGCGCGAGCGTGCTCGGCAGCCTGAGCACTGGTCTCGTGCAGGTTGGAATTGATCGCCACGAATGCCACGCCCCGGCGCTCGTAGCGCCGGGACAGTTCGCCAAGACGGGGCATGTAGAGATCGCCAATCGGGCAATCGATTCCGGTGAAGACCAGCACCGTGGCCCGCCGGCCGAGGTAATTTCGCAGGGCAACGGGGCGATCGGCCGGGTCGCGGAGAGTCATTTCGGAAAGATACCGGCCGAGCCCATGCTCGAGCCGGACGCGCTTGGGCAGCGCCACGATCGCGATCAACAGAGCCAGGCCAGCGATCAGGATGGCCGCCCGGCGCATTGCGCGTTTCGACATCCCGCACTGGCTCCTTCGGCGACCTGAATGGGGTTTCGTGATTCTGGGAGGGCGAGGCTCCGTCCAAGCCATGCAAACTACCGGCTCACACGGAGGTTCGCCCTCCCGGGATCGTGCAAGGCCATTTAGACATGATGGCTCGTTGCCATCGCCAGATCGGCCTGGCAGGAGCCCAGCGGCGCGAACCGCTCGCCGGGGTCTTTACCCCACAATCGAAGTTCAGTCAATCCGAGTCGGCGGAACCTGTCCGAGGCGCGAGCGGCGTGCAGAGCGTCGCCCGGAAACTTCCATTCGGTTGCCATCCTCGTAATCGTTCGCCTCGTCAAATTTGTTGCAGTCTGACCTGTCGAGCGGTCGAATATCCAGATGGCGCCTCTCGAAGTAAAGATCTTGTCAATCGCCAGATCGAGCGGGCTGAGCCGGAGGGGACGATGATGTCCGAGCGGATCGTGATTTTGGGCCATTCCGTGGTCACCTGCCTGGGCAGCGACATGGAATCGACCTGGGCGGCCCTGATCGCCGGAAAGTCGGGCCTCCGCCGCCAGCCGTCACTGGCGCGAGGAAACCACCTTCAGGTCATCGCGGGCATGGTCGATGACTTCGGTCCCGGCACGCCCTACGCCGACCCCGCGGTCGCGCTCCTGGAAGTCCGCTCGATTCACCTGGCCCTGGCGGCGGCCCGGGCCGCCTGGTCCGACGCCCGGCTGGGAGAGGCCGACGTGGACCCGCTGCGGGTCGCCCTGGTCATCGGGACCGGCATCGGCGGCCTGGACCTCCTCGAGGATGAGCGCACGCGGTCCGCCGGGCAAGCCTGCTTGAAGACGAGCCCGTACCTGATTCCCGGCGTGATTCTCAACCAGGCGGCGAGTCAGATTGCCCAGCACCTGCGGCTGCACGGACCCAGTTTCACGCCGTCGAACGCCTGCGCCTCCGGCGCCCACGCCATTGCGCTCGGGGGCATTCTCTTGCGAGCCGGAGAGGCCGATTTCGCCCTCTGCGGAGCGAGTGAGAGCGTCTTCAGCCCGCTGGTGATGAACGGCTTCGCAACGATCAAGGCGATGTTCTCGCCGGGGCCGGGCGATCGGTCGAGCTCCGACCCCAGCCAGGCGAGTCGGCCCTTCAGCGCCGATCGGGCCGGCTTCGTCATGGCCGAGGGGTCGGGCATGATCGTCCTGGCGACCGAGTCAGCCGCGCGGCGTTTGGCGCTGCCGATCCAGGCCGAGCTGGCGGGGTGGGCCGTCAACTCGGATGGTTACCACATGACCTTGCCGTTCGCAGACCGCATCGTGCAGTGCCTGGAATCGTCGCTGCGGCAGGCGGGCATCCAGCCCGAGAGCGTGGACTACTACAACGCGCACGGCACCAGCACGAAAGTCAATGACCAGGTCGAGACCCAGGTGCTCAAGAAGGTCTTTGGGGCCCACTCCCAGCACCTTGCCGTCAGCTCGATCAAGGGTGCGCTCGGCCACAGCTTGGGCGCCGCCTCGGCCATCGAGGCGGCTGTCTGCGTGCGCGCGCTCCGCGAGCAGATGATCCCGCCCACGATCAATCTCATTCCCGATCCCGACCTCGACCTGGACTACGTCCCCCAAGAGGGGCGGCAGAGCGCTCTCGAGACCATCGTGAGTGCCTCCTTCGGGTTCGGAGGAACCAACAACGCCCTCGTTCTGCGGAGATGGAGCGATGCAGCCTGAATGCCCAGTGCTCGCGGAAGTCATCGATGCCATCCGGACATCGGCCAAGCTGGGACCGGCGATCCCGGTCACGCCCGAGCTGCGACTGGCCGAGGACCTCGCCATCGATTCGCTGGGGCTGGTCGGGCTCATCCTGGAGATCGAGCGCCGGTTCGCGGTCGTGGTGGCCGACGACGAACTGATCGGCTTTCGAACGGTATCGGACATCGTCGCCTACCTCTCCGGGGCGCGAAGAGCGGCATGAGCCGGACGGCCGTGCCCCGGTCGGGTTTCCCCGCCACCCCAACTGCTCGTGGAGCAAGGACCGGCGATGGACAGGCGAGGTCTCAAACTCCGCAGGGCGCTCTTCCGCGCGGCCCTGCCCGTGCTGCGCAGGATGCCGCTGGCCGCCGCGACGTTGCAGATGAGCCGGATCGGGCGGGCCGAATACGCGGCCTTCCCTCAGCTCCGCGCTCGATTCCAGGCGGCCGCCGAGCGCGGCAACGCGTACTTCGGCTGCCCGTGGAATGTTGCGGCGCTGGCCCGAGAACTGGCCGGCAATCACGTCCGCTGGTGGCTTCGAGATCAGTTGCTCGACGGCCTGCCGGATCGCTCAGTGGTCGCCCGGTTCGCTGTCTCGGGAAGGGAGCACCTCGACCTGGCCCAGGCGGAGGGGCGCGGAGTCCTGCTGTTGGGAAGCCACTTCGGCGACCCCTGGCTGCCGGCCCACTGGCTGGTCCGCGCTGGCTTTGCGGTCCGCTGGTACACGGAGCGGCCCAAGCACGTCTCCCGATACATCGAAGGCTGGTTCGGATCCGACGGCCCGCTCGGCCAGCGCCAGCTCTTCATTTCGCGCAAGGCCGATCGCGCCGAAGCCGCTCGGTCGATCCTGCATGCCGTCCGGGTTTTGCGGGCTGGCCTGATCCTCGGCGCGGCCTGCGACGTTCGCTGGATAGGCCAGCAGACCGCACCCGCGCGGTTCCTGGGGCGGACCTACCATTTTTCATCGACCTGGGTCGCCCTGGCCGGGATGACGGGCGCTCCCGTGGTCCCGATCTTCTGCCGGACGGACGATCACGCCCGCTACCAGCTCGAGTTCCTCCCCGGCTATCACGTGCCGTCGGGTATCCAGGGCCCGGACGAGGCGGCTCCGTGGGTTCAGGCCGCGCTGCACGCGCTGGAGGAACGGGTACGGCTGCACCCGGGCAGCAGCAACGACTACTTCTTCTGGAACGATCGGGAGCTGGCCAGGACCTCGGCGTGACAGCGCCGTAGCCGCGGAGGTCGAAGGAGGCGTGAAGGATGGCAACGATGACACAGAGGCTGACTCTGGCGCGGCCCCGGCGGACGACCCCACGACTTGTCGCGGGCGTGCATGGTGTCGGCCTTCGCCCCGCTCTGGTGGCGCTCTTGGCGGTCTGGTACGGTCTGGCCACGGGCCTCGGCGAGCTGGCGCTGCTCCAGGCCCTCAAGCCGCTCCGCGATCCCTCTCCGGGCTTTTTTCGGATGAACCGCCACGCCTTCTGGATGATTCCCACCGTCAACCTGGCCGTCTTCGGCACAGCCGGGTTGCTCCTCATGGCGCTTGCCTGGCAGAGTCCCGTCCGCGCCCGCCGCGCGACGCGGGGCTGTCTCACCTTCCTCGCGGTCTGGACATCGCTTCTGGCCCTCGGCCGTCTGCACGGGATTTCGTGCCTGGTCCTGGCGGCCGGATTCACCTGGCGCGTCTCGCACCGGCTCGACCCCCTGGATCGTAGGTTCCAAGGATTGGTTCGGCTCAGCCTCCCCGTTCTGGGATCCATCGTGGCGGTGCTTTGCGGCATCGCCTACGCTCGAAACGTCTGGGCGGAACACCAGGCTGTTGCCGCGCGGCCCCCGGCGCAACCAGGGGCCCGGAACGTCCTCCTGGTCGTGCTCGACACGGTGCGCGCCGATCACCTGAGCCTCTATGGGTACAATCGTGCCACCACCCCCAACCTGGCCCGTCTGGCACGCTCCGGTGCCCGGTTCGACCAGGCACGCTCGACGGCGCCCTGGACGTTTCCGTCGCACGCTAGTATGTTCACTGGCCGCTGGCCCCACGAGCTGTCAGCCGGATACAACCGGCCGCTGGACGCAGCGCAACCGACGCTGGCGGAGTTCCTGGCCGATCGAGGCTATGCCACGGCGGGTTTCGTCGCCAACACCGTCTTTTGCGCCGCCGAGACCGGCCTCTCCCGGGGCTTTGCACACTACGAAGACCACGTGGTCTCCCTCGCAGGAGCACTCGAGGTCTCGGCACTGGGACGCCGCGTACTCCTACCATTCGAGCGAAGAGCCGTCGCGCTGGCTAAAGACCTGCTGCGCGGCTCGACACGTGCGATGGGCGAACGCAAGGATTGCAAGGATGCAGGGACGATCAACCGCCAGTTCCTCGACTGGCTCGCCGAGCAAAAGAGCGGTCCGTTTTTTGCCTTTCTCAATTACCTCGACGCTCACACTCCCTACCTGCTCCCCGACGGTCACGACGATCGGTTCGGCAGGCCGGCCCGGACGCGCGCGGAGCAGAGGATCATCGGCCGCTGGTGGGAAATGGACAAGCGGAAGATCGGTGCCGAAAAAGTGCAACTGGCCATCGATGCCTACGACAGTTGCATTGCCTACCTCGATGAACAGCTCGGGCAGCTCTGCGGGGAACTCGAGCGCCAGGGCGTGCTCCGCGACACGATCGTGATCGTGACCGCCGACCACGGCGAGCATCTCGGCGAGCACCAGCTCTTCGGCCACGCGGGGAGCCTGTACGATCCGGAGGTCCACGTCCCGCTCGTGATCATCGCGCCGGGCTCTTGCCCGAGGCCCGGTCCATCTCCGAACCGGTGAGTTTGCGCGACCTGCCGGCGACGGTGGTAGACCTTCTGGGATACGAGGGCGCGTCTCCGTTCACGGGACGTTCACTCACGCGGTTCCTGGTGCCGGGCCCCGGACCGTGCGAACCCATCCTCAGCGAGATCAACGATTCCGTGCAGGAGAACGCGAACCACGGTTGCTCACCGGCCTTTCGGGGCCCGATGAAGTCGCTGCTCGTGGGCGCTTCCGTTTACATCCGGCACAGTGATGGCCGCGAAGAGTTATATCACCGCGACGACGACCCGATGGAGACCCACGACCTGTCCTTCGCGCCCGAGTCCCGGCCCGAGATCGAACGACTCAGGGGCCAGTTGGAGGATCTCGTCGGGCGGAAGGTGAAGTGAACACGGGCCTTTTGTTGCGTTAACCCATTAGATCTCGCCGGGTTTCCTCAGTAGGGATTCTCACTCATCCAGGAAACCGCTGCTTGCCGGCCAAGTTTCGATAAGGCTGCTTTCTCGCGGATCTCGTCGAGCGTTTCCTGGCGGACCGACTCTATGCTTTCGCCCTGAGCTGCCAGAACGACGACGATGTCACCACCGAGCTCTGAAGCAAACACGCGGACGGGGTACCCTTGCCTCAAAACGCTGGCTTGTTCGTCGGTCAACTCGATCAAGGTCACCTCCTTCAAGGAATAATACCAGATCCGGGACCGTCAGAGTCAGCCCGGCACGACATCCTGGCAGACACTGAGAACTTAAAATCCTCTGGGCGGTAACGCCCGTGTGGGTTCGATTCCCACCGCCGGTATTGGACTTACGACGATTATTGAGGTGTCAGTTACCCGGAGAACCAGCAACACTTCACCGGTTCGCATTGGGGTCGCATTGGGAATTCTGCAGGATTTGGATCGCTGCGGGCGAGGAGCATTCGACACGAAACACCCGCCGAACCACAATTGGTGCTCACTTAGCTCGCGAATCTATCGCATCAAGGCTCGATCATGCCACAATTGTTCCGCGAATCGAGGCATGGAAGCTAGTTCAGTGCCGGTCCGGCCCGGCGAAATACGGGCCGACGTGGGACGACCGTGCATCGCTTTCACCCTTTCTCCCGCCATGGAGCGTCGGTCCCCGCGCCGACTCGCGGCGTAGCGCGCGCTTGGAGACTGTGTTGACTGGCGGCGTGCGACCCGAAGAGAATGGGAGTTCGCAAATATTGACTAAAGGAGAGTCCGAGATGTCCGCCAAGAGTGATGCGTTTGCCAAACAGGTTGAAACGGTCGTTAGCGATTTCGAGGCATCTTTATCTGGGCGGGATTGGTCGATAAGACGCGACCCGAAACGCATGAGAGATGAAATCGGCAACGTCTACACCGTCCAATCGCTCACGCTCATCAAAGGGCCGGTCCGACTTCTGTTGGACCCGAACGGATATGACATTCCCGGAGCCGACGGCGTTATGGACCTTTATCTGTTGCCGCCGTACGACCCCGTCGCAACTCTCTATCTGGAGGACGGGGAGTGGTTCATTCACTCCCCGTTTCCGACCGCGTTAGAAGCCATCGGCAATCCGACGAAATGGACTCGTTCGTACCTCACCAAAGAGTCGATCAGCAACACGCTGGGGTCGATCGTCGAACATGCCGTACCTTCTGTCTGAATGGCGAGCCCATATTCAAGAGGTGTTGGGCGAATACAAGGCTGCAAGCTTCTCGGTTTCTCGTCTGATAAGGCAGGTTGAGTCGGACGCGAGCACGATCGCCGACGAGGCTTGGGTTCGTGAGCATTTGTCTCGTGCCCACGCCAACTTGGAGGGCACATACATCGTCCGAATGTTCGCCGCATTTGAGGCGACGCTCCGTTCCTATGACCGTCATATCTTCAAAGATCCAGAGCGCGAGACGGCATCGTCGGTCATGATCGATCAACTCGGAAGCAAGAGCCAGCTTCGCGTCCGAACCCAAATTCGAGAGGGCGTGCATCGGGTACGAAGGATTCGCAATTATTGGGCCCACGATACGGACGATGACCCCAGTCCAATGCCGATCGATCGCTTCCGAGGGTTGCTTCAAAGCTATCTAGATAGGTTTCCCAACAACTGGGGATAATTAACTACCGATTGGGCTACCATGACCCGAATGAGTTCCGGTCGTCGCCGGCAAGCGCCAGAATGCGTCGCTAGCTGCGAAGGCTGCAGGCACATGCATTGCGACTGCAAGGACATGCATAGCAGTTGACGCCGATCGTAGTCGCTACGTCCCATCAATCGCTCTTTACCGCATCGGCGCATCGGCTTGCGACACGGCCGGCCCTTCGGTCCTCATCCCCGTCTGCCTCTGCAGTGCATGTCCTTGACGTCACGGCTGCCGCCGACACGGCGCGCACTCGTGGCTTTCGCCAGGACGAATTCGAGCACCTTCACATGGGAACCGCACAGCTCAAGATCCGCTGAGTGGGAACCCCCTGGAGGGTTCGATTCCCACCGCCGGTATTGAACTTGTGAGATTTCGCGCGGCGTTCGGTCGCCCATCGCCATTGGTGCGCAGCGCTCCATCGTTGGGGTGGCGTTGCTCTTGCCGCCCGTGAAAACCGACAGCGACGGAGAAAGCGAAACCGGCGCCACCGGCGGTTCGGCCGTCTCGCGATCGCGTTGACCGCTGTTGGGCACCACGTTCAACGCGGTCCATTGCGGCTGCCACGACACGCAGCTTTCGCGACCATAGGAACAAGCCTGGTCTGGCTCACCGATCCGCGTACTCGGACTGTCGTTGTCCAGCTTTTGAACCACGCCCGATCGCGAACGGACGCGCCGCGCTCTTGAAAATGGGGCGCTGAAAAACTCTGACGATGATGCGACGTTTACCAGTTCGGCCAGATGCCGGGCTATTGCAGGTCATGATGCCATCGGCTGCATCCGGAAACAGGTCAACTCGTTCGATCGGGCCGGCGTATGGCCGCCCGGACCTCAATGGGCCGGGGACGAGAACCGAGCCGAGCGTGGCACGCTCGACTCGCTCGCACCCGGCCAGGCGAAGGCATCGGCATCAACACGGCAGTCAGTCGAACGACTCAGTTGGCCTTGGGACTGAGGCTGGACGATCCGGGCAGGGGGGGCAACGAGGCGGTCGTCTCCTCGATTGGGGGCGCAACTTGGCGGCGGCGGTCCGCACGGCTGGCGAGCGGTCGGAGCGGGCCATTTCGGCGAGCCGCCGCTGGACGGACGGCGTCTTGTGGATCGCGAGCGCTTCCACCGTATTGAGCCGCACCGTCTCGACCGGGTCCCGAGAAAGCTGGAGGAGCCAGACCACCGGATCCAGATCGGTCCGGTTTTTCAGCAGGGGGATCACCGACAATCGCTGTTCGGCTCTGTCACTATACATGAGACCACCGAGACTGATCTGTTCCTGGCTCAATCCCCGGATCTTGAGGATCAAGCTCGCGGACTCGCGAATCGTGGTATTCTCATCGTGCAGTCGCTTGAAAAGCATGTCGTCGGTCAAGAGCAAGGTGCGCTGGGAGAAGGACGCGATGGCCTGCTGCCGCACGTCGGCGTTGGCATCGTCGAGATACGCGAGTGCGGGAGCGGCGGCGCTATCGACCGGCAAGGTGCCGAAGCAGGCGACAGCCGCCATTCGGGTCATGGCATCCGGGCTAGCCAGGCAACGGAGTACGGCAGGATGGAGCCCGCCTTTCCATTCCGCCAAGGCTTGTTCCTCGACCGGCATGAGCGACCGGCCGGGAACCCAAACCCAGAGCCGGCCGATTTCGTCCAGAGCTACAAAACGCGTCTTGGGAGCGGAGTCGGCCAGGCTGGCCGTCAGCAGATCATGAAGTGGCGGCAGCGTTTGCAGCCAGCAAGCCGGGGCCGGTTCGACGGCGAACCGGTTGAAGATCCGGCAGGCAACCGTCACCGCGGCCGCACGGTCCGCGGGGCGGAATCTCAAGAAGCCGGTGCGCAGAGCCGACAGGGTTTCGAGTATATTCGCCCCTTCGGCATCGGTCAGGGCGCGAGACGGTACATTCACCTTGGGCGTGATCCGCTCGAGGACCAGAGCCAAGGTGCGGGAATCGCTGTTGCGCAGGCCCTCGTTGAGGCCCGACAGCGAATTCTGATCATCCACAGCGGGCACGGAGCCAAACGGTCGCGAACCGTATTGCCCAGCGCCGAAGAACCCGAATCTGAAGCCAAACACAGTCGCCGCGATGATCACGGCACCCGCGAGAATGCCCGCGACTCTACGGCTCGCGCGACGTCGCTCTGGCATGGTTGCCTCCCTGCTTCTCAGGAACCGTACTCCGTGGTCCAGCGCCGCTTCACTTGTCGAACCTGCACCCCGATTTGCCTTGGCCGGACACGATCCTTGGCCCAGCACTGGCTAAGGGCGCGAAGAATATGATCTCGCTTCGGGTGATTTCCCCGGTCGCGGATGCCGAGGCGACGCTTCCGAACTCCGTCAGGGCGACATCTTAGTGCGAAACCAAAATGCGACAAGAGCACTTGCAGAATCTTTAGACTTCCCGGCCCACGCCGTGATCCGGCTTCACGACTCGACCACGCCGGGTAGCGATCGAATCGCGCCAGCCGTGCCAGCTTAGCCAATCGAACGTGTCTTGCATGACTCTACGCGGAAGCGCCAGCACATGAATGGGGACCATGTTGCGCAAAACTGCGCCCAGGTCCGCGTGCATGACTCCGTGCGGGAGCGGTAGCGCATCAACCAGTGCGGTCATCGCGAAAACCAGCATTCTCCAGCAGACTTTCAGCGACTCAGCCGTGAAGCGAACGCACCGGATCAGCGATCGCGTCACGACCGCGAAAACAGCGGCGAGCACATCGAACAACAATCCGAACACGAGGTCGAAAAGAATGGCCAAAAATGCACGAACGCCGCTGTAGGAATGACATACGCGCCCGCCCCGCCGTCCGATGCGGTACTCTGCTTGGTAGTAAAGACCCATTGAAATCACCTCGTTTCATGCCTCTTTGGAGGTCAGCCCGAAGTTGCCGGAATATTGCGCCCTATCCAGTCTTTCGCCCGATCCCACCTGATTATTCTGAAGCTATCCCTTCCCCTCGCTACCAACCATGGCTTGTCGCGATCGCGGTGGCTCGTCATCGCCCAGCTCGAAACGAGCCGGCGAGGACCACACTCGAAGCGTCGTGGCGACTCAGCACGAAGGCCCGGCATGTTACAATCCACCCCGGTAGGTCTTCCTGAGGCCAAGCAAACGAGTCGAAAACGATGCCCGAAACCTCGATGAACCAGTTGCCCTCGTCGATCTTGAGCCACCTGGCCGACCGTCTTCGCCGCGAGTCGTGCGCGGAGGTTTATTTCGACCGGCCGACGCGCGGAATGTACTCGACCGACGCCAGCCTCTACCAGATCGAGCCTCTCGGCGTGGTTGTGCCCCGGACGGCCAGCGACGTCGCCGCCGCCGTGTCGATTGCCGCCCAGGAGCGCATCGCGATTCTGCCGCGAGGAGCCGCGACGAGTCTCTCCGGTCAAACCGTCGGCGCTGCAATTGTCATGGATTTCTCGAAGTACCTGAACCGGATCGGCGTCGTCGATCGGGATGCGATGAGGGTGCGCGTCGAACCGGGTGTCGTCCTGGACCAGCTCAATGCCCATCTCAAGCCCCTCGGCCTGATGTTCGGGCCGGATGTTTCGACCAGCGACCGGGCGACGCTGGGAGGAATGGTCGGCAACAACTCCGCGGGTGCTCGCTCGTTACGCTACGGCAAGACGGTCGACCATATCCGCGCGCTCGACGTCGTGCTGTGCGATGGCACCACGACGTCCCTCGGCCCGCTCGAGCACGATGAGCTGCACGCGACCTGCGCGCGGAGCGACAGAGTCGGTGAAATTCACCGCGTCGTGCGGACGACGGTCGCCGAACACGAGCGGGCGATTCGCGACCGCTTTCCCCACATCTTGCGGCGTGTGAGCGGGTACAATCTCGACGAGTTTGTGCCCGGGCTGGCCGTGAGAGCCGCAGGCTGGCACGACGAGCCCTGGAAGTTCAATCTCGCCAAGTTGATCGTCGGCTCGGAAGGAACTCTCGCCGTCGTCGCCGCGGCCGAGTTGAAACTGGTCCCGATCCCCAAAACCCAGGGCCTCGTCGTCCTGTCGTTCGCCACCATCCCGGCCGCGCTCGAATGCGTGGCGGAAATCGTCGAGACGGGGCCTGTCGCCGTCGAGATGCTCGACCGGATGATCCTCGATCTGGCCGCGCAGAATCCCCATTTTGCCCAACACCTGAATTTTGCCGCGGGTCGGCCTGCCGCGGTCCTGGCTGCTCAGTTCTATGCCGACTCCCAGGACGAATTGGCCGCACGCGCTGCCGACCTGGCGGGGAAGTTCGAGGGCAAGCCGGGCGTCATCGGGATTCGGGCGCGGTTGCACGATGCGGAGAAGGACGACTTCTGGCAGGTTCGAAAAGCCGGGTTTGCGCTCCTGATGGGTATGGTCGGTGATGCCAAGCCGATTGCCTTCGTCGAGGATACGGCGGTGGATCCCAGCCGGCTTCCGCAGTTCTACGACCGATTCCGGCAGATCGTCGAGCGGCACGGTGTGACGGCTGCCTGTTACGGGCACGCGGACGTGGCCTGTCTGCACATCCGGCCGATCATCAACGTGAAGTCGCAGCAAGGTGTCGAAGCCATCCGATCGATCGCGCGCGAGGTCTGCGATCTGGTCATCGAGTTTGGGGGTTCGATGAGTGGAGAGCACGGCGATGGCCTGGCCCGCTCGCTCTGGAATCGCCAGCTCTTCGGGCCCGAGGTTTATGCCGCGTTTCAAACCATCAAACACGCTTTCGACCCGGAGAATCGGCTCAATCCCGGGAAGGTGATCGGAAGTGCCGACCCAGCCGGCAACCTCCGGATCGGGCCAGAGTATCACCCCCATGAGCCTGCCCATACATTGCTCGACTTTTCGAAGCAGGGCGGGTTCGCCCGCGCAGTCGAAACGTGTTCGGGCATTGGCGCGTGCCGCAAGACGGCCAGCGGCACCATGTGCCCCAGCTACATGGTTACGCGCGATGAGCTGCACTCCACGCGGGGGCGCGCCAACTTGCTTCGGCTGGCGATGACGGGCGATCTCGATTCGCTGGACTCCGGATTCGACAACGAGACACTATTCGAATCACTGGATCTCTGTCTCCAATGCAAGGCGTGCAAGACCGAATGCCCCTCGAAGGTCGATATGGCCAAGCTCAAGTCCGAGGTCCTCTACCAGCACTATCAGGGGCGGCCGCGCCCGCTGGGTCATCTTCTCCTGGGACAGATCTACCGTATGAACCGGATTGCCGCCGCGACGGCGCCTCTTACCAATGCCACCCTGCGCAATCCTGCCGTCCGATGGCTCCTGGAGAAGATCGCCGGGATCGACCGAAGGCGCGTTCTTCCAGGCTTCGCGCGGGACGATCTCCGCCGTTGGTTTCGGCGGCATGAGCCGCGCATGGGTGCCGGGGCGAGGGGAGCTGTCGTGCTGCTCGACGACTGTTTCACGACCTACAATAATCCCGAGGTTGGCATCGCGGCGGTGCGGGTGCTGGAGGCGTCGGGGTACCGCGTCGAGCTGGCGGGCCTGGAATGCTGCGGACGACCGGCAATATCCAAGGGAATGCTCGACCGCGCGCGCAGTCTGGCCCTTGCGAACGTCGAGATACTTTCGCCCCATGCCAGAGCGGGCATTCCGATTCTCGGCTGTGAGCCGAGCTGTCTGGTAACGCTGCTCGACGAGTATCGCGAGTTTCGCCTGGGGACTGCCGCGGAGGAGGTCGCGGCGGCGGCGCGGTCAGTTGATGCGTTCGTCGGTGATCGATCTCGCGTTCCCGACCTGCCCCTGGCACCGTTGGTGGCCCGTGTGTTGGTGCACGGCCACTGCCAGCAGAAAGCGGTGTTCGGTACGGCGGGGACGCTTGCCGCCTTGCGCAGAGTGCCCGGCCTCGAGATGAAAGAACTCGACTCGGGATGCTGCGGAATGGCCGGATCGTTCGGGTATGAACATGGGCACTATGAGGTGAGCGTGGCGCTGGCGAATCGTGTGCTCCTACCAGCCGTCAAGGCCGATCCGGCGGCTCGATTGATCGCGCCGGGGTTTTCTTGCCGCAGCCAGGTTCGAAGTCTCGCTGGAATCGACGCCGTACACCCGATTCAGGTCCTGGCCGAGCAACTGTTATGAAATGTTGATTTTTTGAGAGAGCGTTCGAGGACCTGATAGACAGCATGCTCGAATTCGGTCCGCAATTCGATCACTCTCCTCTCGCATACCGCAGGCAGACATGATAGTTTGAGTGGGCCGGCGAACCGGCCGATGGGAGATTGGCCGATCTTAGCCGCAATTCACTTCGCGGACGCCGTCGCGTCCGACCTCAGTTGACGAATCTACAGGCTGTTTTTGGGGTGTGGGAGGAGTCATGTCAGAACGACGCCGCGGTTTCACTTTGATCGAACTCTTGGTCGTGATCGCCATCATCGCGGTCCTGATCGCTCTTTTATTGCCCGCTGTGCAGGCGGCTCGGGAGGCGGCCCGTCGCGCCCAGTGCATCAACAATATGAAGCAGGTCGGTCTGGCGGTCCACAACTACGAGAGCGCCAATAACTGCGTGGTGCCGGGTAATATCGCGGGAGAGGGCTTGTCGATGGCCCCTGGGGTGGCGCATGCGGCCGCGCCATTTTCGCCAATTGTCAGAACTCGCCGTGGTTCACCATGCTCTTGTCTCAGATCGAGCAGGGGACCCTGTACAATGCGTTGAACTTCACTCTGGGAATGGAAGGACCGCTCGCGCCGTTGCCCCTCGGTTTCTTTGCCAATAGCTCGATCGCGATGACCAGGGTCGCGATCATGCAGTGTCCCAGCGACCGGACTCAAATCTTCCAGATCAACCCCGGGTATGCAGGGGGAGCACTCAGCGGACCGTTGCTCAGTAAGGGCAATTATGGAGTGAGCTTCGGCAATACCTATTGGGGCCAGGACCAGCCGGCGACGTCTTCGCCGATGAGGGACCCGGTGACCGGCCTGGTCCCCGTCTTCCAGAAGTCGGCGTTCGGGCATTACAACGTCAAGTTCGCGGATGTAACCGATGGGCTGTCCAACACCATTTTTCTGGCGGAGGTTCTCCAAGGCGACCAGTTCGACATCCGGGGGGTCATTTGGTCGACGATTCCCGGAGGAGGGAGCTTCTTCTCGAGGATGCCGCCCAACAACCCGATTGACTGGTATCAGACCGGTCTCGTCGGAGACTTTCTCAACAATGCCCCTGGTTTGTTCTGCTTCTCGAACCCGGGACAGGACTTGCCCTGCACGCCCGGAGCGAGCGACAAGGGAGCCTACGCCGGCAGCCGGAGCCGGCATCCTGGCGGCATCAACACGCTCATGGGAGACGGCTCGGTCCGGTTCGTGAAGAACAGCATTAATATGCCGACCTGGCTCGCCCTGAATACGATACAGGGTGGCGAAGTGATCAGCGCCGATCAATATTGAGAATGAGGAGAGGCCTGGGAGGACCGGTTGATCAGGGGCGGGATCGTCGCCTCTTGCGGGCCGATGAGCTCGTCCCCTCCAACCGGTCTGACTGAGGCGTCGCGCGAAAGCAAGTGTCGCCTTTCGCTCCGCGAAAGGATGTTCTTTCGCGAAGCATAAGGCGACTATCCGGGCAAGTTATCTTCGCGCAGTTCCTTAGTGCCAGCTCCCTGAATCGGAGCTGGCGAGCCATGCCGTGATGGTCGGGGCGATCGAGTCCAGAGGCAGGACGAATTTGGCCGCCCCGCGGCGGATCGCTTCGCGGGGCATGCCGAAGACGACGCACGTCGCTTCATTCTGGGCGATCGTGAGCGCACCGGCTTCACGCATCTCCAAGAGGCCGCCTGCTCCGTCATCCCCCATTCCGGTCATGATCACGCCGGTCGCGTAGGGGCCGGCCGCCTGCGCCGCCGACCGAAAGAGGACTTCGACGCTGGGCCGGTGCCGGCACACTGGAGGGCCGGCGACCAGCTCGACGCGATGGCCGGTTCCGGCGCGGCGAATGATGCCGTGAACGTCGCCAGGGATCAAGAGCGCCCGACCGGCGCGGACGGTTTCGTGTTGTGTCGCTTCAGCCACTTCGATTTCGATGCGAGGGTCTTTGTCGAGCCGCTGGGCAAAGGCGGTTGTAAACGCCGGCGGCATGTGTTGCACGATCACGATGCCGGACGTGGTTATGGGAAATCCCGCCAGTAATTGCTGGAGCGCTTGAACGCCCCCGGTGCTCACGCCAACGACGATGATTCGCTCGCTGGCGCTGGCTCGCGGCACGTATGCCAGTCGCGGCAAGACGGAGTCGGCAGTATGCCTGGGATCGGCCGGACCGATGGGACGATCGTCCCGAAATGGCAAGCGAGCGGCGTTGCTGATGCTTTCGATGAGTCCCTGCGACCATTCCGCGAGGCGGCCGGCATCGGTCCAATCGGGTTTGGCAATGACCTCGATCGCTCCCATCTGGAGCGCCGTCACTGCCCGCTCGGCTTGAGCCGTGCACAGCACGACGGGCATGGGATGTTGACGCATCAGCTTGCGCAGAAAAGTGAGTCCGTCCATCCGCGGCATCTCGACGTCGAGAAGGATCACGCCGGGGACGGACTTGCTGAGCATCGCCACAGCTTCATAGGGATCACCCGCCAGAACAACCTTGAATCGGGGGTCGGCCTCGATGATCGACTTGAGGCGCTGCCGCACGACCGCGCTGTCGTCAACGACCAGGACTTCGATAGGTTCTACGTCCGTCGGGGGATGGGCGGAAGCGGGTCGGCCGCGGCGAGCCATGGCAGCTCACCCCTCCTTCTGGAAGAGAGATGGAGAATGTTTGCGGAGCAATGACGGCACTTCGGTGAGGATTTCCCCATTGCCCATGACCAACCAGCCGCCCGGGCGCAGGTGCTGGGCCAATCGGTTCATGAGTGTCAAGCGTTCGTCCTCGGCGAAGTAGATCGACACGTTGCGACAGAAAATGATGGGCAAGTCGTTGGGTACCGGCCACGAAGGATTGCGCAGATCGATGTGACGGAATTTGACCAGGTCGCGAATCTCAGGCACGACTCGGAACGACCCCGCGCGTGGCCCGCGGCCGACCAGAAAGAACCGGCGAAGTCGCGCGGGAGAGACGCCCTGGACGTCGCGCGTGCTGTAAACCGCGCCGGCGGCAACCTTGAGCATCTCGAGCGAAAGGTCGCTCGCCCAGATTTCGACTTTCTGCGACGGAAGGTTGGATATCGTCTCGGCCAGCACGATCGCGATGCTGTAGGGCTCCTGTCCCGAAGAACACCCAGCCGACCAGATCCGCAGCGGCAGTCCCGGCGAGTCCTTGAGCCAACCCGCAATGTGCTCGGCCAGGAACGTGAAATGCGCGGGCTCGCGGAAGAAGGCCGTATGGTTGACGGTGCTCAGATCGATCAGAAGCTGCACTCCCCATCCGGTCGGGTCGATCTTGAGCACATGCTCGTGAAACTGGGTGAAACTCTGAAACCCTTTGAGTTGAAGCCGCGAGCGGAGCCGGGCCTGAAGCAAACCCATGCGATGGGTCTCGAGCGTGATCCCGATTTGATGGCGCAGGAAGATCGTGATCGGAAGGAAGTCCTTCTCGGACCACGGCTCGGGTTCAGTCGGAGGGGGTGGCAGGCCGCCCGATGTCGCCACGTTACACGCCCTCACCGTTCAACGACCCGAGAGTCGAAAAGATACGATCCACGTCCAGTACGAGCAGAAAGGCATCCTGGTGACGAATCAACCCGCGCACGAACGGAGACGCTTTTCCAAGTCCAAGCTGAGGAGCGGGTTGCACTTCTTCGGGAGAAAACTCCAGGACGTCGGAAACGCGGTCCACCAGAAGCCCCGTGATCTGTGGGTCGTGACCGACGTTCGACTCCACGATCAAGACGCAGGGCGCCCGGGTCTGCTTGGCGTCTTTCGGCAGGCCGAACGGCAACCTCAAATCGTACACGGGAACCACGTGGCCCCGCAGATTGATCACACCGAGCAAAAACTTCGGGCCGCCAGGAACCTCGGTCAACCATTGCATGTCGAGGACCTCCTGAACGCGCATCACCTCGATGGCGTACCCCTCGCCGCCGAGTCGAAACACGACGAAAGACTGCGCCCGATCGGTGTCCGTACCGGCGTCCGTCACGACATCGACCATCGCACCACCTTTACGATCGAGTTATCTTAAGGACCAATGTCGCCATTATGAGAATCGCTCGAAGTTGTCATCGTCGTCAAGGTTGACCACGACTCCACCTCGGGAGGGGGCACCCATGTTGTTGGAAGTAGGAGGCGGGGGACCGGCATGGGCCGGGAGCGCCGCGGGTGCCTGGGGGCGGGCGGTGCCGCCGGAGCCCGGCGGTGCGCCGTGATGTCCGTCGGCTCCCAACGAACCGGTCGCGCGCCGGCTCGGCGCAGTGAGCGGCTTGGCCGTGGGCGTTTGCGCTCGCACCGCCGCTCCCACATGCGAGCGCTCTCGAGCCCCTCGGCCCTCCACAAATCCATTCCCCGTGGTGTCGAGCTGGAAGAAATCGACCTGTTGCTGCAAGGTTGTAGACTGTGACGCCAGGCCGGTGGCCGTCGCCGACAACTGGTGGCTGGCCGCCGCATTCTGCTGCACGACCTCCTCGAGCTGCTTGACTCCCACGTTGATCTCGCGAATCGCCGTCATCTGTTCTTGCGAGGCCACGGCAATCTCTTGAATCAAGTTCGACGTGTCCCGAATCATGGGCACGGTTCGATCGAGCAGGCTACCGGCGTTTTCGGCCACCGCGACACTCTTTTTGGCCAGATCGCTGATCTGCTGCGCGGCGGCTTGACTGCGCTCGGCGAGCTTGCGGACTTCTCCGGCGACCACCGCAAATCCTTTGCCGTGCGTCCCGGCTCGTGCCGCCTCGATGGCCGCGTTCAAGGCCAGCAAATTGGTCTGATAGGCAATGTCGTTGACGATCAGGATCTTCTGGGTGATCTCGCGCATCGCGACGACCGTCTCGCGAACCGCTTCGCCCCCCTTTTCCGCCTGCGAGCTCGCTTCGTTGGCCATTCGCGCCGTGTCGCGAGCGTGCTGGGCGTTGCGCCCCACCGACGAATCGACCGATTGAAGGCTGCCGGCGATCTGCTGAAGCGTGGCTGCCTGCTGGGCCGAACCCTGGGCCAACTGGTGTGCGCTCGAGTTCAGCTCGTTACTGGCGGTGGATACCGAGGCCGTTGAATCCCGAACCTGGCTGATCACCTCGGTGAACCTGTCGGCGACCGAATTGACCTGCTTGGCCAGATCACCCAGTTCGTCGGATCGCTTCACGTTCGTACGGTTGTAAAGTCGTCCGTCACGAAGCTGCTGGGTCACCTCGATGATCTCGAGCAGAGGTCGAATGAACCACCGGCCGAAGTACCAGCCCAGAACGAGGGTCGCAATCAAGGCCACTACCAGGATCGCACTGAGCTGGACCTGGTTGTTATAGATCGTGGCGTACGCATCCTTGCGGGGGACGATCACCATCGATACGAAGCCATGCTCGGTAAAACCCGGCTTCACGTTCCTGAGTTCCATGTGCGCGAAGCCGACCACCTCGGGTACACCGGAAAACCATTTCTGGGACAGTGATGCCGTCGCGGGAGCTTCGATCTCCTTGGTACCGAGCAGGCGATATGTTTTGGAAATCTGTTCCTTGTAACGCTCCTCGAGATCGTCGCTGACGCCGAATTGACCGAGGTTTTGCTCCCACATTCCATTTTCTCCGCGCTTGATCAAGATCTTGTCGGTGGGGTCGACGACCCTGATCTGGGCGTTGGGAAGCTGGAAATTGCGTAAGACAAGGCCGATCTCTTGCCGAAAGGCGATTTTCTGCTCTGCCGTTGGGTTCCAGACCGCCGCCGCTTCCGGATTTTGCTGGCGAGTGTCAACGATGTTCGCGATCTTGTAGCTGATGACCTCCGCCGCCTGACGGACAATCAGCCGTTGTTTTTCCTTGAAATCATCGTTGGACTGGTAGGCGAAGTAGGCAACAATGGATGCCGGAACCAGGCCGAAAAGCACCAGCGCGGTCGTCACTTGCGTGCGCAGTGTGATTCTCATCGAAAACTCTCCGCCCTCACCCCGCCGGGGGCTGTCAAACGTGCCGTTTGCTCGGCGAATCGCGATTCGGACACCAGGGCTGATAAATCCAGGATCAAAGAGACGGAGCCGTCGCCTAAGATCGTGGCTCCGGAAAACCGGCTCAGGCCGTGCAAGCCTTCGCCGAGCGACTGGATGACCGCCTGGACTCGACCCAGGAGGCGGTCAACGGCGACGCCGACCCGCTGGCCGCCATGCCGCGTCAGTAACAACTCCTGGCGGGCGGGCAACGGGCCGTCGGCGCGAAATAAGTTTCGCAGGGAAACCATTGGCACCAGTTCACCGCGGACGGCGATACAGGCCCGCCCCTCGGCGAGGGCCGAGCGAGTGCCGTTGAGCGCAACGCACTCTTCAACCTGCGCCAGCGGCACGACAAACTTGCCGCCGGCCGTTTCGACCAGAAGTCCGTCGATCAAGGCCAGGGTCAACGGCAAGCGAAAGACAAATGCGGTGCCTTTGCCCGGGGTACTCTCGACCGCGACGCTGCCGCGCAATCCGCGGACCGCGTCGCGAACGACGTCGAGACCGACGCCTCGGCCTGACAGTTCGCTCACCGCATCGCGCGTAGAAAACCCCGGCTCGAAAATGAGACCGACCACCCGCGGATCCTCCGGTGAAGTTCCGGTGGGTACCATTCCCAAAGCGATACCCTTACGCACGATCTTCTCTCGATCGAGGCCTCGCCCGTCGTCCTCCACCCTGATCGCCACACGGTCGCCTTCGTGTCCGGCCCAGAGGGTGATCCGGCCGCCGCGAGCCTTTCCCTTTTCGAGCCGTTCGTGGGGACTCTCAAGCGCGTGATCCACGGCGTTGCGGATCAAGTGGATCATCGGGTCGCCCAGCCGCTCGACGATCGTGCGGTCGAGTCGTGTCTCCTGGCCGACGATCCGCAACTCGATTTCCTTGCCCGAACGATCGGCCAGGTCGCGCACGACTCGGGGGAACCTCGAAAAAAGCTCGTCCACCGGGACCATCCTCAGATCGAGGGTTGTGTCCCGGATCTGGCGGCTGACCCGCTGTAGCGACTCGAGGGCATGGTCCCAATCTTCAACACCGCGGATTCCGCGGAGACCCATGAGATTATCGGAGACGACCGCCAGCTCACCGGCCAATCCGACCAGATCGTCGAGCTGCGCTGAATCAACCCGGATCCGCGCATGCGGCGCGGAACGGCGCCCTGGCTCGGTGTCGCGGCGACTGGACGAGGCAGAAAGGCTGGCTGGCTCGCGGGTGCCGCCGTATCGGGGGTTGCGGCCGGCAGCGACATCTCGGGGCCCGTCGGAATTTGAGGGCCCGGTGTCATTGCCCTCGCGCCGCTCGCACCTTTCGCACTGGCATCACCCGAGAGCGAGGTTTGTTGGCCAACCCGGATGGGCACCAGCTTTCCACCGGGCAGCCGTTCTTCAATCGTGACCGTGCTGTCCTCAGCGAAAAACAGAAATGCTTCGTCGAGACGTTCGGGCTCGGCGGCCGTCTGGACCGTGATGGTCCAGCTCAGATAGCAACGTTCCGGGTCAAGAGTCTCGAGCGGTGGAACCGCGCCTGGATCGGTGGCAACGGTCGTCTTACCCAGTTCGCGCAGCTCATCCAGAACACCTAATGGGTTGATTCCACGGCGCAGTACTTCGGGACCGGGCACAAGCGTGATCTGGTAGGTCCTCAAATTCGCGTCATCGGTCGCTGCCGGCGAGCTGTCTGGTGGCGTCGCGGCCGGCGGGACCGCAGCTCGGTCCATCCTTCGGGCCTTGCGCCGACTCGGCGCCGGCTTGGAAGTCTCTGGAATCGCAGCCGACGGTGCTTTCCGGCGCTTCGATTTTGGTGCCTTCGAAATCGGCTCACGTTCCTTTGGCGACGCGGACGCATCGGCTGTCCTGGGTTGTGGTTCAGGGGATAATCGCGCGAGCCGACCAGGGGCGGGGACCGATGCGATCGTGGTGTCCGGCCTGATCGGAGCGGCTGCCGGAGGGACGCGCGTGGAGATCGAATGCAAGGGCGCCGCGTCGTCAGGGGGCTTTTCGGTGGTACTACCTTGTGCCGGCCCGCGCAAAAGGATCGCCAAACGCTGCGCCAGCTCCGTCGAGTGAGGAATGGGAGACTTGGCCGCTTCAGCCTCGACCATTGCCGCCAGGTGATCGCGCGCTTCGAGCAGCGTTGTAATGATGTCGGAATCGATCGGCAGCAAGCCGGATCGGATTCGCTCGAGGACGGCCTCGATGTTGTGGGTGAATTCGGAGATCGAGCCGAGACCGACCATGGCCGCCGCTCCCTTGAGCGTGTGTGCGGCCCGAAACGTCTTATCGAGGTGCGCGCGGTCCGTCTGCTTGCGCTCGAGGTCCATCAGTCCTTCTTCAAGACTGATGAGAAGCTCGCGCGCTTCCTCAAAGAACATCTCGCGGAAACGGTCGTCCGAACTGCTACTCAAGTTCCAAAGTCCTTAACGCGATCGCAGGTTCGTGGGCCTCTGTGTTTAGCGCGGCAAGACGCGCCGAACCCAACGTCTGAGCGTTTCCGGTTCTATCGGCTTCACCAGCCAACCTGTAACTCCTTGACGATGCGCCGGCTCAAAGTCACTGGCCTGGTGGCACGACAGGACGAGAACCGGCAAAAAACGATGCGCCGGCAGGTCGCGCACAGCCGCCACCAAGGAAAGCCCGTCACGATTCGGCATCTCCAGGTCGGTCAGCAGGAGGTCGCAGTGCGAATCGCGCAGGACCTGCAAGGCGGCCTCGCCGTCGGCGACCGAGATCACCTTCAGGTCCAGGTCGCCAAGCTGTTCGGCCACCCACCGTCGCACCGAAGCGCTGTCATCCGCGTGCAAAACCGTTTTACTCATGAGATTCATCGCGACTGGTACCTGGGATGCTCCACGCACCTCCGTCAGCTCTGATGCGCTGCAAGCCAACCCGACAAACCGGCTCGTTCGGCGATATCGACGCAACCTTGGGGCGTATTGAGCAGGACCACATTCCGGCCGCGGCTCTCTGCCGACTTCGCACCAGAAATCAGCAGTTGGAACCCGGCCAGATCCCATGGTCCCGAATCGCTCAGATCGATCCGAAGACGCTTCCCTAGAGCGATCGCGGCCTGCAAAGTCTCGCGGACCACCAAAACCTCGTACAGAGTCACAGGGCCTGACAAGACAACCGTTTGGGGTTCTTTTGATTCGACCGTCATGGTCCGATCCTGATCGAGAGACCAGTGCGCGCCGGAGTTATGTTAGGCTCACCCCTGCTGGACTTGAGATCGAGGGAGCAGAAACCGCTGACCCGAGATGGTCTCGAACGCCCAACTTAGTTTAACATGCCGCGAGAGGCTTGGGGAGCGTTCACTTGGCGAGATGTTGGAGGACGATGATGTTGATATCGTCGGATGGCCGTCCCGGCGCGGTGTGGCGATCCAGCGCCGCTTCGACTTGATTGAGTATCTCAGCGGGATCGGCACCGTAATGCGACTGCAAGACGGTCTTGAGACGCTCCTCCCCAAACAGGACGTCGCAAGGGTCCATCGCGTCGGTCAAACCGTCGGTATAAATCACCAGGGACTCGCCGGGTTCGAGCCGTTCGGTATCTCCCGCGGTGCCATCGACCATGCCGATCCCCAGCATCCCGGGGTTGGACTGGAGCGTCCGCGGGCCCCCGGGACCGATGATGATCCCGGGAGGATGGCCGACTCCGGCATAGCGAATCAAACCCGTCTCCTCGTCGGCGATCAGATAGAACCCCGTACAGAAATAACCTTCGGGAAAATACTGTTCCGTGGCAACATCCAGACCGGCCAGCAGCTCACCCGGCTCGAGCACGGCGATCGACAGCGGGGCGGCGAGGGCTTTGACCATCCCCGAGAGCATGGCGGAATTCACGCCATGGCCCGAGACATCGGCAACCAGAATGCCGAGTCGATTGTTCTCGAGGCGGTAGAAATCGTACACGTCCCCGCCGAGCTGGTTGGCCGGCGTATACCGGACCGCCAGTCGCAGTATGCCCCGGGGCTTGGGAGGGCGGGGCATCAAGGCAAATTGCACCTTCTGCGCCAGGCCCAGCTCGAACTTGTGTTTCTTGATGGCCGCTTCCTGAAGTCGGGTCAAGTCGACCACTTCGGCGTTCAGGTCCGCAATCCTCAGATGCGCCCGAATTCGCGCAACCAACACCTTGAATTCGTCGGCCCCTTTGGGCTTCTGGATGTAATCGTCGGCCCCGGCTTCCAGGCCGGCGATCTTGTTGTGCGTATCCCCCAGCGTTGTCAGCATGAGAATTGGTATCGACCGTAACTCCTTATCGGCCTTGACTGCCCGACACAAGCCCGCGCCATCGAGCTCGGGCATCTCGTAATCGGTCAGGATCAATTCCGGTCGCGGCAGGGCGCGTGCTTTGGCCAGCCCTTGAACACCGTCGTTAGCGGTCTCGACCTCGAAGCAGTTTTCGCCCTCGACTCGCTCCTCCATGAGCATTGTCGAAAGCATTCGTCGCATGGTGGAGCTATCTTCGACCAGCAAGAGGCGACGCGATGCCATCAGCCCTCTCTCCTCGTGTCAGACTCAGAATCCGGGTCGTGAGGTGTTACTCGTCCGCGAGTCGCCCTGGTATCGCCGGCTTTCAATCAGCATCCGCTCGCGAGTTCGGCCGGGCAATCGCGCGCTTGCCCGCCGCCAATTATCACGATAAGAATGGTCGCGGCCGAATGTCTAGGCCCGTGATGTCGGCGGCGGGAGTGGCCTCGAGAGCCGCTTGATCAGCCAGAGCCTCGCGGCTCCCGGAGTCAAGCGGGAAAACGAGGTGGCGGAAGACAGCACGTCTCGGGGCAGACGTCAGCGCCCGGTCCGAATCCACCAATCGCTCGGGGCGTCTGCGCCAAAGCGCCTTCGGTGCGCTCGGCGATCAGCTCGCCGAGCATCGCGACGAATCGATGGTGGGTCCCGACCGTTTGACTTCGGACGAGGCGAATTCCGAGCGCAGTGGCACAATCCCGCGCTTCCACATCGAGGTCGTGCAAGACCTCCACGTGGTCCGAGAGAAAGCCGATCGGATGGACCAGGACATCCTGCACGCCTCGACTCCGAATGTCCCTCAAGTGGTCGAGAATGTCCGGCTCGAGCCAGGGGTCCGTCGGCCTGCCGCTTCGACTTTGATAGACGAGCGACCAGCGCTCCCCGCCGATCCCAATCTCCGCGGCCACCAGGCGGCACGCCTCTCGGAGCTGCGGCTCGTAATCACATCCGCGGGCCATTGCAACTGGGATGCTGTGGGCGGTGAAGACGAAGTGCCGGGCATCGCGATCCTCGACCAACCCGGTCGCCACCGCTTCGCGCACCCGGTCGCTGTTCGCTGCGATGAAGTCGGGGTGATTGTAGAATACCCGCATCTTATCGACCTGGGGTGCGCCTGGTCCGGCCGCCGCTTGGGCGCGTGCGATGTCCTCACGATACTGGCGGCAACTGGAATAGGAGCTATAGGCGGCCAGGACAACGGCCAGCGCTCTCCTGACTCCGACTGCGGTCATCCTTGCCAGAGCGTCCACCAGGAAGGGGCTCCAGTTCCGATTGCCCCAAAAGATCGGTAGGGCGATGCTCCGCCGATCGAGCTCCGATCGGAGCGACGCAATCAAGGCCTGGACCTGACTGTTGATCGGGCTCGCTCCACCGAGATCGTAATAATGCCCGGCGACCTCGGCCAACCGTTCGTAAGGAACATTCCTTCCCCGAGTTACGTTCTCGAGGAAGGGCATGACGTCCTCGCGACGCTCCGGACCTCCAAAACCGACGACGAGAATCGCGTCATACACCGTCGATTCACCACGCGCGGTCAAGGAGTTCCTCCAGGTCGGCCGCGGCACAGCACCGGGGGTTCGTCCGGTGGCAGTGGTCGAGCATGGCGAGGCGAGCGTACTCCGCGATTCGATCGTGCCGCAGCCCGTCGAGCTGTCGCAAACGTCGTGGGAGTGGTAGCCGGGCCAGCAAAAGCTCTGTCAGGGTGATCAAATGTCCGCAGGCGTCTCCTCCGCGCCCCAGTCCCAGGCGGCCGGCCAGATCGGCCATCCGGGCCCCAGAAGCCTCTTTGTTGTAGCGCAGGGAATGAGGAAGCAAAATCGCATTGAGGGTGCCATGATGGATGCGCCCTTCAGAACCCAAGGCGTGCGACAGCGAATGAACGACCCCAAGACCTTTTTGAAAGCTGATCCCGCCCAGGAGCGCGCCCATCATCATCGCAACGCGTGCCTCCGAGTTGGAGCCGTCGCGGACCGCCGCCTCGAGGCCCTTGGAGATGTACCGCAGACCTTCCACGGCGATCCCGTCGCAAATGGGATTAAACGCGGTCGAAAGGTAGCTTTCGACGCAGTGGCTGAAGGCGTCCATGCCCGTACCGGCCGTCAGGACCGCCGGGAGGTCGCGCGTCAACTCCGGGTCGCAAATGGCTGCGGCCGGCAGCAGAAACTGGCTCAATACAGCCGACTTGCGCCCGGTTTGCGGCAGTTGGATCAACGCTCCCCGCCCGACCTCGCTGCCGGTTCCGGCGGTGGTCGGAATCGCCACCATCGGCGGCATCTTGGCACGAATTCCGTCCTGCCCGCCCTGCGTGAGATCGTAGTCAGCAAGTCGGCCCGGGTGCGAAACCAACAGCCTGATGGCCTTGGCCGCGTCGATCGGACTGCCGCCGCCCAATCCGATCAACCCGTCGCAGCCGTCCGCGCGGTAGCGATCCAGGCCCGCCAGGACGTCCTCCTCCGTCGGGTTGGCATGAACCCCGGACTCGAAAACGGCCGAGCTCTCCGCCGGTGAAATAACCTCCTTAACCAAACCGGCGGTCAGAACGCCGGCGTCAGTCACCACCAATGGCCTGGTGACCCCAAGCCGGGCCAGCTCTGCCGCGAGCGAGCTTCGGGCGCCATTTCCGAAGAGAATCCGCGTCGGGAACGTGAACGTCCCGAACATGGAAGCCGGAAGACTCTCAATCGGCCAGCTCTCGGCCTGCGGCGTCCCCCGCGCGGCCGTTGTTGCCCCGTTGCCGGATTGCATCGTCGCACTGATCGGAGAAGTCAACGTCAATGACAGCACTCCCTTCGTTACGGGCTTAATCCACTAATATTTTAGGTTAGGCGCTCTTGCTCCAATGTCAATCCATCGTTGCTTCATTTGGGTACTCCCAAGCATTCATTCTGTGACCGTTTCGCCGACGCTGCCCCTTCCGGACCTGCCGTTTGGATAGTCTGGGTCGGAACTACGGATAATTACGAAATCAGGGAAAGCTAGGGGACATCGGGGTGACTAGATTCAAGCTGCGAAACAGGGTAACCGATCCAGAACCAAGCTGGGATCCGCATCCGAGACTCGCCGATTGGGAGATTTCGCAGAAGGGTATCTGACTTACCCGAGTGCGGCCTCAACCTAACGCTGATCTGAGGGGACGACCGCCGTGGCAACGCCCGTCAAAAGTCGGAGAGCGGGAGTGCTTGGAACATTCGCTCGATCATTGCGTGCAGTGGTGATAGTGCTGACGTTGACTCAGGGAGCGGGCCTTTCCGCGTCTGAATTGCGGCGAACTGCCGTCGTCAACGCGATCGAGAAGGTTCACCGATCCGTGGTGAGTATCTCGAGCGAGAAAAAGGCCGCCTCTCATAGTCGCTGGCCTTTCACCCCGGAGGAAAACCGGCTGCCGCGGGTCAACGGGATGGGAAGCGGGGTGGTCATCGACAGTCGCGGTTACATTCTGACAAACCACCACGTCGTCGACCGAGTTCAGGGCATCGCAGTTCAGTTGTACGACGGCCAGACTTACACAGCGACGGTGCTCCAATTCGATCCTGTGCTCGACCTCGCCGTGATCAAAATTGATCCCGTCAGCCCCTTGGCCGCGGTCGAGATCGGTACGTCGTCCGACCTGATGGTGGGTGAGACGGTGGTCACGATCGGTAATGCATTCGGCTACGAGAACACCGTCTCGGTCGGAATCATCAGTGCCCTGCATCGCGACGTCACTCTGTCTGACGATCAAGTCTATCGCAACCTGATCCAGACGGATGCTTGCATCAACCCCGGCAATTCGGGGGGACCGCTGATCAATATCGACGGCGAGCTGATCGGCATCAACGTGGCCGTCAGGGCCGGTGCCCAGGGAATCGGTTTTGCCCTGCCGATCGATGACGTAAAGCGAGTCGCCGCGGAACTGTTGAGCACACGGCGGTTAGTGTCAACCTGGCACGGGATCGTTGCCACCGACCAGAGACGAGGACCGAAGCGCGGACTGGTGGTCGCGGAGGTCCAGGCAGGGAGTCCGGCGGAAGCTTCGGGTTTGAAGCCGGGTGACGAATTGGTCCGAGTGGGAGACCTGCGTGTTACGAACGCACTCGACGTCGAGCGGGGCATGATCGACGCGCTACCAGGCCGCCCGACCAGCGTGACGGTCCGTCGCGGAGCCGTCGAGACAACTCTTTCGCTGGAAGTCAGACCGCTCCCAGCCGTGGCCGCCGCTGCACCTGTGGATCCCGACGATCTGGTCTGGAAGCTGCTGGGAATGAAAACACTTCCCGTCTCCAACGAGTATGTCGCGGCGGTCTCGTCCAAGCTCCGAGGCGGATTGTACGTGCAGTCGGTCCTGCCTGGCAGTCCGGCTGCGCTGGCTTCGATCCAGAAAGGCGATATCCTCGTCGGAATGAATGTCGGCAGCCGGCATTGGGAGACGATCCGAGCCGACAACATCCTCTACGTCCTGCGGCAGCCCGAAACGATTCAGACGCAAAGTGCTCTATTCTACGTGGTCCGCCGCAACGGGATCCAGCCGCGCCGCGTCTCTCTGGGTGAGTCGAACGTGCAGTCGGTCCTGAGCCGTTGACCGCAGTCCCGGCGTTTTCGAGTCGCCGGGGCTATGCCCGGTCGAATTGATGATCCTGGTCCCCGAGTCGCACGCGGTCGAATTGTCATCGACAATTGCTCAACAAGCCGCTAGCTTGATAACATTGGCTTGCGAGTGAAGCTGCAACATTGAGATTCGCCAGGCTGGCAGGGTTCATGTGCAAATGGCTCCCGCACCGATGGATCAAGATCGCATCGCCATGGAAGAACTCCAGGAGGAACCTCAGTACGATCCGCCGGGCCGGGACGTGATCCTGATCTTCGCCGTTTTTTTCGAGGGTGGACTGGCGCCGATCTCCCTGTTCCTGGGGTGGCTCCTGGGTCATCCGCCGCTCGCGGAATTCGGGTGGAGCTGGCGTGATGGCCTCCTGGGCGCGGCCGCGGCGGTTCCGCTGGTACTCGCGTTCCTGGCGATGATCCGTTGGCCGATCGGGCCCCTGCATCGGCTTCGCAAGTTCTGCGACGAGGAGGTTACGCCGCTTTTCGCCGAGAGTTCCTGGTCCGAGATCGCCTTAGTCTCGGTCGCCGCGGGTGTCGGCGAGGAGATGCTGTTCCGAGGGTTCCTTCAAGCCTCGTTCTGCGCCTGGCTCGGTATGCCCTGGGGACTGGCCGTTTCGAGCATACTCTTCGGACTGCTTCATCCGATTTCGATCATCTACATGGTGATCGCCGGCTGCATTGGCTTCTACCTGGGCGCGATCTGGGTTCTGAATGGAAATCTCCTCACCGTCATGGTCACGCACGCGGTCTACGATTTCGCCGCACTCGGTTACCTGGTAAGAATCCGGGCGGGGGATGGATTCACCACCGACGGCGACTAAATGGCCTTGCACGATTCGGGGAGGGCGAACCTCCGTGTGAGCCGGTTGTTTGCATGGCTCGGACGGAGCCTCGCCCTCCCAGGATCACGAAACTCCATTTAGCGACATGATTTGTCGCCCGCGGCTTTCCAGTCGTCCTTCTCGCCACGGTCAGCCCCAAGGCGAAGCTGACGGTTCGAGGTGATTTTATGGCGCGGATTGGTTATGTTGCATTCTCCTTATCGCGAAAGGTCGGACTGATGCAGAAAACCTTGATCGAGAAACAGCGTTCCGCTCCGATGCGGTCCCTGACGGCTTTCACGGTTCGGACATCGCTTCTTGGTCTGGCGGTTCTCGGGTGCGGAAGCTTGAATCGAGATGCTTGGGCCGGCGGCCTGAGCTGGAAGCTCAAGGCCGGTGAGGTCCTGCGGTATACGGTGGAAGAGAAGACGACAACCACACGCAAGGTGATGGAGAAAGAGGACAAGGGAACTACAACTCGAACCACCAATCTGAGCTGGAGCGTAAAGGGCGTTTCCGAAGGTGGCGACGCGGAAATCGCGCTTCGGTTCGACCGGGTGCGCATGCACATCGAACAGCCGCCCTTCATGCCGTACGACCTGGATTCGAGCGCAACCAAGATCGACGCTCCCGAGCCGTTCGGCGGGCTGGCGCGACAACTCAAGGCAATGGCCGGCGCTGAGTTCACCTTCAAGCTCAAGCCCAGTGGCGTCATCGAGGACTTGAAGATTCCCGAGAACACCCTCAAGACGCTTCGCGCGGGTATTCCCGAAAAGGCGGCTCAGGATATGTTTTCGGAACAAGGGCTCAAGGATCTGATCTTGCAGTCGACTCCCCCGGCTTTTCCCGAGAACGCATCGGAACAGGGAACATCCTGGGCCAGCAAGCCGGCGAAGATCCCCAGTCCGATCGGGAACGTGGTCGTCGAGAAGACCTTCACAACTCTCGGGCCGGATCCCCAGAATTCCGCTCTGGTGCTGATCGGCACCGAGACCAAGGTGTCGATTGAGCCCCAGGAGAATGCCGGCGTCTCGGCCAAGATCCAGTCCCAGGAGGGCAAGGGCTCGATGACCTTTGATACGGCCAGCGGTCGCATCATTAGCACCCGACTCACCCAGAAGATGCAGTTGCAGATCGCCCTGCCGATGGATCCAAACCAGAAGATCGACCAGACGACCGAGACAACCTCGACCATGACGATGGAGCGCTAGCCGGGCCTCGTTCAGACGATCCCATGCTTTTTCAGCTTGCTGAAAAAAGTGCTTCGCGGAATTCCGAGCAGGCGTGCTGCGACGCTCTTGTTGCCCTTGGCTTCATTGAGGATGTCGAGAAGCCGCTGGCGCTCGTAGGCAAGGAATTCCGCATTCCACTCTTCGGCCGCTGGAGACTCGCGGTCGACTTGAGTCGAGGATGACGGCTCTGTCAGCGAGTGTGACACAGCCGAAGAGCCCGGCAGCGCGGGCAGGCCAGCGACAAAACCCGACTTGCTGGCAAGGGAAAGTGCCGGGGTTGCCGCGGCGCTGGGGAGTCGTGGGCGAACTCGCCGCCGGATCGGTTGCCGCAGCTCCGGCGGCAAGTCACTCAGCGTCACGGCCGGACCATCGGCCAGCACGACCGCTCGTTCCAGGACGTTTTCCAGCTCGCGAATATTTCCCGGCCACTCATGGGCGACGAGCGCTTCGACCGCCTCTGGCTCGAGGTGAGTGACGAACTTGCCGGTTCTTTGCGACTGGACCTTCAGGAAAAAGACCGCCAGCTCGAAGATGTCTTCGCGGCGCTCGCGCAGCGGGGCGCTTGCAGGCAGATCACATTGAGACGGTAGTACAGATCTTCGCGGAACCGCCCGGCGCGAATCAGAGCCTCCAGGTCTTGGTGCGTCGCCGCCAAGATTCGGACATCAACTTTGATCGGCTGCGAGCTGCCCACCCGTTCGAACGACATCTCCTGGAGAACGCGGAGGAGCTTGGTCTGCACTTCCAGGTTGATATCGCCGATCTCGTCCAGGAATAACGTCCCACCGTTGGCCTGCTCGAACCGGCCGACTCGATCGCGATCCGCCCCCGTGAAGGCGCCCTTGACGTGGCCGAAGAGCTCGCTTTCCAGCAGGCTCTGAGACAACGCGGCACAATGGACCTTGACAAATGGCCGCGCCCGCGCGAACTGGCGTGGTGGATCGCCATTGCCAGCAACTCCTTGCCAGTGCCGCTTTCGCCGCGGATCAGCACGGCGGAGTGTGTCGCCGCTACTTTTTGGGCCATTCTGTTCATCGTTCGAACCGGGGTGCTCGAACCGATGATGCCGTCAAAGGCACGGGAGAGATCGAACTGGTCGCCGGCGCGCTCCGCGATGGCGTGTTCACTGGACGGCCCGACCCCCACGACTTCTCGCACCCGTTCGGCTCGATCCCGCAGTTGATCTTGAAGAATCAGAATGCGTCGTTGCTGTTCGGCGATCTTCTCGACCTTGTCACGTAATTCGCGATTCAAGCTTTCCAGTGTTTGCTGAATGTCGGCGGAATGCAGGACCAGAGTGGCAACTGAGCTCAGAGCCGCCAGGAAGGCCATTTCTTCATCCTCGTAGGGCATGCCGCTGCGCTTGGGACCGAGCACCAAGAGCCCGGCAACGTGGCCATCGCCTCCCAGGGCGGCAGCCGCCTCGCCTCCCAGAGCAATCATCGCATCGGTGGCGTCGTCCGACGAGCTGCTCAGTACGGGGGGATGCGAGAGGCGGACGGTGGGTGATTGCCGCAGCCGCGCCACGAGCGGATTGTCGGCATGAAGGGTCCGCTCATCGGGCGTAGGGCCGTGACTCGCGATGAGCGAGAGCGGCCGGCCCGGCGCTTCTGCGAGGTACAGGGCTCCCCATTCGAGCCGCAAGACCTCGGCCGCCGCCTCCAGCAACCGGCGGCCCAGTGTCACCCGGTCAATCAGGCTGCCGACTGCCAGGCGCATCTTCTGCATCGCTCGATCGAACTTGTATTTCTCCCGGAAGAAGTGTCGATCGATCACCCGTTGGTATCGCCCGCGCACGACCTCCGAGACAATCAAGACGAAGATCACCGACACGGCTGCCACCAGAGCCCCTCGCGAGGTCGCGTGCGTCGCGAACAACTGATCTCCGATCAACTTGCCAAACACCAAGAGCAGGGCCGAGTAGATCAATCCAGGCGTCAGGCTAAACGCGAAATACACCGCGCTTCGATTGATGATCGCTTCGACCTGCATGAGCTTGTAGCGCGTGATGCTGAACGCGTGGGCCATCGTGTAGAGCAACGATACGCCAAACATCGGCCACGCAGCGTTGTTCCGCCCCAGCGTCGCCGGATCGCGCCAGGCCTGCGCCAGCAAGTACGCAATGAGACCGGAAGCGATGACCGACGCCAGCAGGATCCATTGAACCTGATTCCGTTCGGCGCGTGTCCGCGCGTTGCGGTAGCTGGCCGCAAGACAGAAGAGGCACGCGCCGAAGGTCACCGCGGCGAGCGCGACATAGCCCAGCGCCAGTCCCCGGACCATCTCAAAGGCCGCGGCTGCTCGCAGGCTCTGTTCGTGCCTCGAGAGCCACCGCGCCGAATACATGGTTCCCCAGAGCGCAAGCAGGTAGGCCGTCGCGATCCCGTAAAGGACGCCCAGCACCCGGCGGCCATGACGCTGGAGAATCGGATTGCGCCGAGGAAAGACCAGATAGAAATGCAGGTTGACCACCGGCACGAAAACGGCAAACAAGGCGAACGGATAGATCAAGGCAGGCTCGTGGACGATCTCGGTCCAGTGATAGCCTCCCATGTAAGCGCCGACCGTGACGATGCAGAGCGCGAAGAACCACTGGGCCGAGTCGTCATCCGGGCGCTTCCAGAAGACACGCGCACCGATGCCGAAAATCAGTAGTTCCTGAAGGAACCAGACGCAAGACCAAAAATAAGTACGAGCCGGTGGATACTGCACAACGACTGCGGCAGTGCAAATCTCTCCGCTCGCCTGGTCGCGCCACTTCACGTCGATTGTCTGACCGACTCGCCCGTTCAGATCCCGCATCGCCTGAAGGTAGTCCGCATAAATCCCCTCATTAATGCGCACCTGACCGATCCACAACAGCGTGTCGCCTACTTCGGGCCGCCTGTCATGCCAGACATATTCCGGCGGAATCTCTTCACCCAGCTTCGTCCCGAACATGCAACGCGCGCCGATTGTGCCCATCCATGCGACGTGGGTAAGCACCGCGATCGAGTAGAGGATGACCCCTAATGAGCACCCCATCCAGAAGGTACGCAACAGCGTGCGATTCTTCGACGTGCCGAGCGTCGTAAACCGTGCGCCAGGGACACCCCTCGTCACCCAGGAGTCGCCCCTACCGAAGCGACCCCGACTTTCTGCGTTGAATGGAGGTCGCGGGCTTTGACTTGCTGGTAGATCCATGATGTCATCACAAAGGAGCAGTCACGCAGGAGCAGGAACTTCGGTGAAATCAACGCAGACAAGACTGTGCTATTCTAGAACAACCCTATCCATTCGGCGCCGACATGCAAGGGTTTCGCTGTCGAGATATCGCCAGTTCGCCGATGCGACACCGTTGCCTCCGGAGTATCTCGCTGGTCTTACGAATTTCACTCATCTTACCCGAACTCGCGAGAATAACTATCGTGTACCGCCTTAACTCAGCTCATTCAGGTCCCTAGTCATTAATATAAGGTGTATAGGATGGCTTTAGCGATATCGTCTCTAGAGGTTTTAACGGAGACAAGCCTGTGTCGGCGCCGAAAGCACGTCACCCGGGGCCCGGCCACCAGGCGCGCCGAACCGACTTCTCAGCGTCTTCAGGCTGTTGGAAGCTTTTACGCGCAGGGGCACGAAAGATGCAGATGACCTCTGCGCTACTAGTAGGCCGATCTGACCTGCGTGAAGGTTGGTTCTCGTTCCCGGGCGGTGTGCCTGATCGCGGCAGCGGTCCAACGTTGATTCTGCACCAAGTTTTCAAGCCATCAAGATTTTGCTTCTGATTGAGGAACACCCATGCGGCTTGCGGCGAAGTGGCAAACTTCGTGGTCCGTCGTCTCGTCGGGCGCTGACACCGAGCGCGCCAAATCGGTGCCTCTCGAACGGGGACGCGTTGACGTGTTACGTCTGGGTCAGGGCGACCCCATCGTTCTTGTTCCTGGGCTGGCCGGAAGCTGGAAACTGGTGCTCCCACTCGCCAGGCAACTGGCGAGAGACTTCGAGGTCTTCGCCATCGGATTACGCGGTGATCGCTCGTCGTGGGGCGGCGATAGCGACGCGTGCAGTGTTTCCGACATCGGCGAGCACGCCGACGACCTAGCCCGAGTCATTGAACTTCTTGGCCTGGAGTGTCCCACGGTATTCGGCGTCTCGTTCGGCGGGGCGGTCGCGCTGGAAATGGCCGTCGCTTACCCGCATCGCCTGGGAGGGCTGATCGTGCACGGCGCCGAGGCCCGTTTCCGCACGACACTCGGTTCGACGATCGCTCGCCAGGTGCTCGATCGTTTTTCTCTCCCGACTGATAACCGCTTCATCAACCAATTCTTCCATCTTCTCTACGGCGCCAAACCCAAACCTGGCCCGCTGGTTGATTTTGTCGTTGACCGGATCTGGGAGACGGATCAGAGCGTGATGGCTCGGCGATTGGCTCTACTGGAAACTTTCGACGTTTCGGATCGGCTCTGGCGAATCGAGGTACCGACCCTCGTACTGGCCGGGTTGCGCGACATCATCATCCCCGCGTCCCGGCAACGCGCCCTGGCGCAGGGAATCCTCGGCGCGCAATTCGAGGTGATCGAAAACGCCGGTCACATCGGTTTTTTGACCCACACAACCGAAGTCGTGCGCAACGTCCGCCGCCACCTCCGCAAGGTCAAGGCCGCCTTCCAGCATTGATGTGCGTCCTCTACATGTAAGCGGTCGGGACTCAACTTGAACTCGGCAAAGACCTTCAATCCCTTGCACCTCGCCTTCAAGCTTTCCACCAGTTCACGCTTCACCGAACCCGACCCGATCCAGATCGCATTGACACCGTAGTCGTCCAGGGACGATCCCCTGTCGAAGATCTGGGTCGGCACGCCCCCGTAGATTCCGCGGATCTCGATGTGCGACCGTCGCTCGGATCGTCCAGGCGGTTGTGTCGTGGCGAAACACACGCACAAGTTGAGGACCACGACTGCCAGTCCCGTGGCTTTCGGCAATGACGGAAATCCGCACATCGTATTCGCTTTCTTTGGTCGTTCGTTCACCGCGCGAGATCACGTCGCCGGGAACCGGTCCCCGATTGCTCGTGAATCCGCTAGTATCGAATCAACGCCCGGCCGTCTCAAGAGGCCGGCTTCGATGTTGTGAGCGGTACGCCGTTAACCTCGAATCTCACGGATCGATTCATGTGCTCTCCATTGATCTCGTCACGCCTTGAAGAGGCTTTGCGCTGGGCAGCCCAGTGCCATCAAGGCCAAACTCGTCACGGGGGAAATACGCCCTATATCACCCACGTCGTCGCCGTCGCAATCATCCTCGATCGGGCGCGGTTTGACGAGGACGTCGTCATCGCCGGCCTGCTTCACGATATCGTCGAGGATACGCCGGTCATGCTCACGGAGGTGGCCGCTCGATTTGGAAACTGCGTGGCCGAAATCGTCCGGCATTGCTCCGAGGTCAAGACCGACGATCTCGGGCTGAAACGGCCTTGGATCGACCGGAAGCGTGACCACATCGCGGCACTGGCCGACGCCCCTCTTGCCGCGCGGGCGGTCGTCCTGGCCGACAAGCTGCATAACCTCGTCTGCATCGAGGTCGACCTCCTCCAGGGCCGTCCGGTCTGGTCTCAATTCCACGCGGAGCGGGATCAGGTTCTCTGGTATTACCACGCCATGATCGACCGATGCGGCGAGGACGAACATCGGCTGGTGCAACTTGCCGAGGTATGTCGCCAAGTGCTGAGCCGCATCGAAGGTGCGGGGTAGAGGAGGAGTTCCGTGAGCATAAAACTCATCCCCCTGAGCCGGCTGGCGGCAGATTCGCAGGGGACACTGACTGAGTGTCTGGACTCTGGGGAGGCGCTGGTCGTTGAGCTGCCGGAGCTATCCGACCGCACCAGTCGCCGAGCCCGATGCGGCCTCTCCCGCGACGTCACTCTTGAGCTTGCCGAGCAGATCATCATAAGTTGAACGGCATGCCGCGATCGTAGACAAACCGAGGTGGGAGCCCTACCACGCGACTTGCCCCCAGGCGAAACAGTGCGCGGCGGCAGGTTGTCAGCTCTTGCGCCTGGAGGAGTGCGGTGACACGCCAGCCGGAACGGCCGTGCTCGTCGCGGGCCTCCCCGCGCGCACATGCAGACCGCCCCGATCGCGCAGGTGATTCGCGACCAGGTCGGCGTTGTCGGTTTGCCCAGGCGCCGCGCCGCCAACCACTTCGAGATAGAGCCAGCTCTCGGCGTCGCGGACTCCGTCGATCGCGTCGAAAAGGAGCGCGAGCGGGCCGTTATCCCCCTCTTCGGTCAAACATGCCAGGCTCGGCCGGTGGCCGATCATGCAGGCCGCCGACTCGAGCACGGTGCCTCCCTCGATCTCACGCAGGCGGTTGTCCCTCAGGGTCGTGCCCGAGCTGGTCAAATCGACGATGATGTCGGCGATCCCCAGGCTCGGATGCAGCTCGAGCGCCCCGTCCGAGTGGATCAATTGATAATAATAGATGCCGAATTTACGGAAGTGCTGCCGGACAAGCGCCGGATACTTGGTTGAGACCCGGAAGCTGCGGCTGGCGCTCTTGTATTCCGTCGTCAGATCGACTAGATCCAGGATGTGGCTGACGTCGATCCAACTTTCGGGCACGGCGATGGCCAGCCGGCAGCCGCCAAATCCCAGGTCGGAGACGGCCACGATCGCCTGGTCGGCAAAAGCGGCGTGCTCAGAAAAGACATCCAGGCCCGTCACACCGAGATGGCAGCGCCCTTCTTGAACCTGGATTACAATATCGGCCGGACGCATGAAGACGACGTGGAATCGGCTCTGGCCGGCGATCGTGGCCTCGTACTGGCGGTCGCTGGGTCGCCTGACCTTGTAGCCGGCCGTCTTCAAGAGCTCGACGGTCCCCTCGTAGAGATGGCCCTTGGAGGGAAGTGCCAGCCGGATCGGATCGATGGGTTCTCTGGACATGAGCCGAGCATCCTTCATGCCGCGTTCGACGTGACGTCGACCAGCCGCTCGAGCCCAAAAGCGAACCCGACGCCGCGCGCGTCGCGGTCGCTCCCCAGGACACGGGCCAGGCCATCGTAACGTCCGCCTCCGCAGACTTCGATCGGTCCGGCCGGAGTCGGGACAACCAGCTCGAAGATCATCTGGGTGTAAAAGCCGATCCCCCGGCCGAAACCCAGGTCCAGCTCGACCCGGCTTGACTCGACGCCGTGCGCGCCGAGGTGCGCCACCAGCTCTCCCAGGCCGGATACCGATCGAGGCGCCAGTGCGGCGAATGATCTGGCTAGTTGCGCGAGCACGATGTCGGTCGGGCCGCGCAGCTCGGCGAGCGCATGGACCTGCTGGCGTACCCGGCCCAGGATCTGGTCGAGCGAGCGGGCCAGGTCCCACTTCCGCCGCAGGCGGTGAATGATCTCGTGGCCCGATCGGCGGCCGGTGACGTCGGGTACGAGGTGCCGGAACAAGCGATCGACTCCGCGGTCGTCGGCCCGGCTTACCGCCGGCACGATGGCCTCGGCGTCGTCTCCAGCCTTGAGCCACCCGGCCAGGCGATCCAGCGCCGACTCGAGATCCTGGATGCCTTTCCCTTCCGCGGCCGAGGCGCTCAGCATCTCGACCAAGGCCGAGGTGGCCGCCGGCGGCAGCCCTGTTCCACCCAGGATTTCGAGGATCAGTCCGACATGTCCGATCCGAACGAACGCATCCGGGATTCCCGCCTCCTGGAGCGACCGATTGGCCAGGCCGATCACTTCGGCGTCCGCGGCCGATCCCCCAGCCCCGATCAACTCGACGCCGACCTGGGTAAACTCGCGCAGGCGGTGGCCGCTCGGGTCGCTCTCATACCGGAACACCGGGCCCGAGGAGCTCACGCGCCAGGGCAGGGGCGGGCAGAAGGCGCTTCGGCATAGGCTCGCACGATGCTCGCGGTGAGCTCGGGTCGCAGGCAGATCGCCGCCGGGCCGCCACCGGTCAGCTCGAAGAGCTTGGACACAATCCCCGCGCCGCTTTTCCGCTCGTGCAGCTCGGCAAATTCCAGGATCGGCGTGCGCACGGGCTCGTAACCTGCTCGCGCGAAGCCCTCGAGCAGTTGCCGCTCGAGAGCCGCCAATCGCGAGCAGTCGGCCGCCAGGTAGTCTTGCGTTCCGCGAACCAGCCCGACCGGACGCTCCAGCAGCGGTATCGAGCCGCGCGGCACTGGCTGGGATGCCGGAGCGTTCATGGACCGGCTCCTTCCTGCTTGAGGATCTCAAGCGCGCTTTCGACCGAGTCCTCGAGTACCGACAGGTCAAGCCCCTTGTCCTCTTCGCGCGTGGTCAAGCTGCGGAGGTTGAAAACCTGCCTGGCCTGCTCGTCCGGTCCGACGATCACGGCGAGCTTATGGCCGCGCTTCGAGCCATAACCCATTTGCTTGCCGATCGAGATCGGGTCGGGAAAGACCTCGGCCCCGATCCCCGCGGCCCGCAGCCGTGCCGCCAGCTTGATGGGTACGCTCGGGTCGGTCCCGGGAAAGTTCGCGACCAGAACCGGCACCGTCGTCGAACTGGACTTGAGCCGGCCGGCCTCGTCCAGGAGTGCCAGCAGCCGATCGAGCCCGATCGACGCCCCCACGCCGGGCAGTCGCCGCGGGGTGAACAAGCTCGCGAGGTTGTCGTACCGTCCGCCCGATGCGACACTCCCGAACTTTTCCCAGCCGTTGACGGTCGTCTCGAAGACGATACCTGTATAGTAATCAAGGCCCCGGGCCAGTCCGAGATTGATCCGGAACCGATTCGGCGGCACGCCGGCTGCGACGAGTAGCTCGAGGACCGTGTGCAGGTTCGCGATGCCTTCCTGGACGAGTGGATTGGCTCCCAGGGCCTTCTTTGCATCTTCCAGGATCTCGTCCCCTCCTCGAAATCGAACGGCTAGCTCGACGATTTGTGCGGCTTTGTCCGCCGGCAAACCCGCCCCGCCACCGTTGACGCTCTTTTGCAGTTCGTCGCACACGCCGTCGGCGCCGAGCTTGTCCAGTTTGTCGAGGGCCCGGAGTACCGGACCGCATCGATTTCCCAGGCCCTGCAAATCGAGCAAACCGGTCAGTACTCTGCGGTCGTTGAGCGTGATCGTGAAGTCGGACACTCCTGCCGAAATGAGCGCCGCGTGGATCACCTGGGCGGTCTCGGCGTCGGCAACCGTGCTCTCGGTGCCGATCGTGTCGAAATCGCACTGCGCGAATTCGCGAAATCGGCCCTTGGCCGGGCGCTCGCCGCGAAAGACCGATCCGATGGCGTAACGCTTGAACGGAGTACCCAGTTCGTCAATGTGCTTGGCCACGAATCGGGCCAGGGGAACCGTCAGGTCGAATCTCAGGGCCAGCTCGCCCGGAGTACCACCTTTATTGGTCACCTCGAAGATCTGCCGCAGAACCTCATCCGAGCCTGCTCCTTTCCCGGTCAGGACTTCCATCCGCTCAATGTGCGGCGTCTCGATCGGCACGAACCCGAAGCTGGCGAACGTCGCGCGGAAGCCCGCCAGGATTCGCTCGCGCGGAATCATCACCGCCGGGGTCAGGTCTCTGAGGCCGCTGGCCACGCGAGGGTCGATCATGGAGCGAATTCTCTTTCTTTCAGTTTCGGCCCTGGTCACCGAGCGGCCGCGCGACATAACGGCCGCCGTTGGCGGCGGCGATCCGCTTGAGATGGTCGCCAGCCAGCCCGGGGGCGAGGTCGATGCAGTGGATCGGGACCTTGCGCCTGTTGAACTTGGTGATCTCTTCGACGGTCCCCGGTGGATACTCGCCGTCGGAGAGCAGGAAGACGGCGTCCGGCTTCAGTCCCAGCGCCTGCCGCATCGCGGCGCGGGGATCGGTGCCGCCGTCGGGCTCGATCAAGCGAAGCCACGAGATCAAGAGGTTCTTGGACTGGAGATCCGCGGTTCGGGGCGTGGGACCACCGGGCATGGGATTGGATTCGTGGTTATAGAAGATCACCTCAAACCGCTGGGGCGCTTGCAGGGCAAGCACGCTGCGCCGCAGCTCGATCGTCGCGCGGGCAAGTCGAGCTTCGTCGATCATGCTGCCCGAGCTGTCCACGACGTAAACAAAGAACAGGCCTCGCTCGCGGATGCCGAAAAACGAAGCCCGCCGCCAGGGGGGAATTTCGTTCCAGTCGGCGGCGTCGGCGGCGTTGTAACGGTCCTTGGGATCGCTTCCCGGCGGCATGAGAAACGGGCTTCTGGGTTTCTCCATCTCGGCCTGGGTGCGAACCTCCACAGCGAAAGGGCCGTCGCCGGCCGCCGGCTGGGATCGCCGGGAAAAGGGCGCACTCGCCGCCGGCTTCTGGGTCGAGGCCGGCCCGGCGCTCCCGCCAGGCTTGGATTTTGGGGCAGGCCGACCCGCTGGCTGGGGCGCCCTGTCTTTCGTCTGGCCGGGCGCAGGCTTGGTCTGGTCCTTTGCTTGAGACCGAGCCTGGTTTGGCGGTTCCTGCGCGCTGCGCGACGATTGCTGGTCCTGGGCCGCCATGGCGGTCGCCAAAATCAGGGCGGGCAACCACGACATCTCGATCACTCCTGGCGGGTCAGCCGGGTCCGTTCTAGAAGGGCCCGCCACGGCAGAAGCCATGCCGGCGGACGAGGCTAGTGTACCATAATGGCGTCGCTAATGAGCGGTTCCCGCTCCGACCACTAGGATCGCTCGTCCGTGTTTTATAAAATACAATGGAAATCGGGAGGAACAGACTCGGCGCGGCTGTCGAAGTGCGCGTGTGCGCCGGGCCCAGGCGATCTGTATTTTCCGGGTGAGAATCGCAAATGCTGGCGAAGCGGATCATTCCCTGCCTCGACGTTGACCATGGCCGAGTGGTGAAGGGAACGAATTTTGTCAATCTCAGGGATGCGGGCGACCCCGTCGCCGTGGCCGCGCGCTACGACGCGGAAGGAGCCGATGAGCTCGTGTTCCTGGACATCACGGCCAGCCACGAAGTGCGCGCCATCCTCCTGGACGTGGTGAGTCGCACGGCTGAGGTCTGCTTCATGCCGCTCTGCGTCGGTGGCGGGATCCGCACGCTCGATGACATCCGAACTCTCTTGAAGGCCGGCGCCGACAAGGTCTCGATCAACTCGGCGGCGGTGCGCGATCCCGAGCTGATCCGCCAGGCGGCCCGGCGGTTCGGCAGCCAATGCATCGTGGTCAATATCGACCCCAAGCGCGTCTGGCACGACGGGAGTGAAGTCTGGGAAGTTCATATCAATGGCGGACGGTTGCCGACCGGCCGGGACGCCGTTTCATGGGCGCGGGAAGTCGAACGTCTGGGCGCCGGCGAGGTCGTGCTGACCAGCATGGACGCCGACGGGACGAAAAACGGCTACGACCTGGAAATGACGCGCGCCGTGGTCGACGCCGTCGGGATCCCGGTCGTGGCGTCCGGCGGTGCCGGCAGCCCCGAGCATCTCCGCGCCGCTCTGGCCGAGGGTGGTGCCAGCGCAGCCCTGGCCGCAAGCATCTTTCATTACCGCGAATATTCGATTGGAGAAACCAAGGACTACCTGGCCCGGCGGGGCGTGCCCGTCCGGCTGGTCGAACCGCGAAAGCCTGCGGTCGCCTGAGTCGGACCAGTATCGGTAAGATGGCATAGGTCGAAAACGTCTCGCTGCGACGAGGAATGGCTTACCGGCACGACGATTGTTCTTAACTTCCCGGATTAACAGGAGCCAAGTTCATGGCGACGGTCACCGAAACCCCGATCGAAGCTCTGCCCAATGAGCCCGAGGCCAACAAGCTCTTTCGAATGGTAATGAAGTACAAGGGATCTGACCTCCACCTCAAGGTCGGCCAGCCCCCCGCGATGCGACTGGCCGGCGTCCTCCGATACATGCAGCTACCGCCGCTCTCCACCGCCGATATGGAGCGCCTGATGTATCCGCTCCTGTCGGCCCGGCAAAGAGGAATCCTCGACGAGGAAGGCGGGGTCGATCTCGCCCACGTCGTCTTCGATGCGGACCTCGAGACACGCTTTCGCGTCAATTTGTTCCGGCAGCGCGGCAAGCTGAGCCTGGTAGCACGGCGCGTCAACAACTCGATTCCCAACTTCGAGGGCCTCGGCCTGCCTGACGTTCTCGGCGAGATCGCCAGCTACGACCAGGGGATCGTGATCTTGGCGGGGGTCACGGGCAGCGGAAAGTCGACCACGATCGCCTCGATGCTCCAGTACGTCAACGAGCGGGAACGGTATCACATCGTGACCCTCGAAGACCCGATCGAATATACCTTTCGCGATGACAAGTCGATCATCAACCAGCGAGAGATCGGCATCGACGTCATCGACTGGGACATCGCGCTGAAGCATGCCGTGCGTCAAGATCCCGATATCATCCTGGTCGGCGAAATGCGCGACAAGGACACGTTTAGTGCCGCCTTGCACGCGGCCGAAACTGGCCACCTGGTCTTCGGAACGATCCACGCTTCGAGTGCGCCTTCGACGATCAGCCGCATTCTCGACTTGTTCCCGCGCGACATGCACGGTGCGATGCGGCAGAACCTGGCGTTCAACCTCAAGGCCATCATCGCCCAGAAGTTGCTGCCGACCACCAAGGAGCTGGCGGCCAAGGGGCTTACCCGTGTCCCCACGTGCGAGATTCTGAGGATGAATCCGACGGTCCGCAAACTGATTCAAAACGAGGAGGACGCGAAGCTGGCCGATGCGATCCGGATCGGCAAGGAAGAAGGAATGATGGACTTTACCGAGAGCTTGCGCCAGCTCGTCGTCGCCGAAAAGATCGAGCGCGGCGTGGCGTTCGAGGTCGCGCCCAGTCCCGAGGCTTTGAAAATGGCGCTCAAGGGCATTACACTCGCACAACCCGGAATTCTCTAACAATAGAAGGATGGCAATGTCTCGCCCGTTCCTGGCGTTCCTGACGTTTTCCGCACTGTTCCTCGGCGCTACGGCCGCGGCCCAAGCCTCGGATTTCCTACCGGTCGTGCTGGCGCAGTCGACATCCATCGTGCGCGGGCCGGGGATGTACTTGAATCTCTTCAAGTTCATCCCGGTGTTGCTCATCTATCTGCTCTGGGCCTGGAGCACCGACTGGGTCGAGCACGATACCAAGGAGCTGAACAATCTCAAGTTCGGCATCTGGAACACGGCGGTTTTCTGCTCGGGCGCGCTCGGCTTGCTGCTCATCTTCGCCATCCCGATCTACCCCCTCGGGTTGGGGCTCTTGCTGCTTGCCTACTTCGTGCCCATTCTGACCTACGTTTACGTCCGCAACCAAACGGTGCCCGACGACCAGAAGGTGCTGACTCCCTATCACTTGGGCGAAGTTGCCAACGAGCTGTTGTTTCGGCTGGGCATGAAGCCCCTTTTTAACCGCGACGCCGGGCCGATCGATCGGGCCGGTCCCCCGATCACGTTCGTGGGCAAGACGCAGGGCACCGGCAAGGAAGACCCGGCGCGGGTGCGTCAAGCCGAGGAATCGCGGTCGTACATGGCGTGCAAGGAATTGGTGTACGACGCGGTGCTGCGGCGGGCGACCGACATCCACCTGGAGCCGACCACGGAACAGCTCTCGGTCCGCTACCGGATCGACGGTATTCTCCATGCCGCCGAGCCGTTCGATCGGCCCACCGGCGACGCCGTGGTCAATGTCTTCAAGGTCCTTTCGGCCCTCGATATCTCCGAGAAGCGCAAGCCGCAAGACGGCTCCTTCGGCGCCAAGCTGCAAGGGCGCGATCTCGACTTCCGCGTGGCGACATCCGGCTCCAAGGCCGGTGAGAAGCTGGTGATGCGCATCCTGGACAACTCGACCTCGATCACCAAGCTCGAAGACCTGGGCATGAGGCCCAAGCTCATCGAATCGGTCCGGGGACTGGTGACGCAGCCCCATGGAATGTTCCTGTGCTGTGGCCCGACCGGGGCCGGTAAATCGACCACGCTCTACGCGGCCCTCCGCGAGATCGATCGCTACCAGAAAAACATCATCACCGTCGAGGACCCGATCGAGTACCACCTGGACAACATCACCCAGATGGAGGTCAACACCAAGGCCGGTCAGACCTTCGCGGGCAGCCTGCGGTCAATCCTGCGACAAGATCCCGACGTGATCATGATCGGCGAAATCCGGGACCAGGAGACGGCCTCGATCGCCTGCCAGGCGTCCAACACGGGGCACATGGTCTTCTCGACCGTGCACTCCAACGACGCCGTGACCGCCCTGTTCCGCCTCCTCGACCTCGGTGTCGAGCCGTTCATGATCGCTTCGGCACTCTCCGGAGTGCTGGCCCAGCGGCTGGTGCGGCTCCTCTGCGAGGCTTGCAAGGAACCCTACAAGCCCAAGCCCGACTTCCTCAAAAAGGCCAACCTCCCCGTCGAGAAGGTCAACGTCTTCTACCGGCGTCCCGAGAACCCCGAACAGGTGTGCCAGCAATGCGGCGGCACGGGCTACTTCGGGCGCATCGGAATCTTCGAGCTGATGGTCCTGACCGAGCCGATGAGGGAGATGATCCGCGAGAACCCATCGATCACCAAGCTCAAGGCCGAGGCGCGCAAAAACGGCATGATCTACCTCCAGGAAGACGGCCTGCGTCAGGTCATCCAGGGGCGCACCTCCATCGAAGAGCTGCTCCGCGTCGTAAAATAGACCAAGAAGCGAGCGGGAATTCCTTACGAAATCGTTCGTGCTGCGCGGGCCCAGAACCCTTTTCCACGGACGTCACACTCGAAACGCGAGACATTCGCCATGGCTGCAAATATCATCAACGGCATCATCTTGTTCCTCACGCTGGGACTGACGTACGTCCTCACGAGCGAAGGGCTCTGGGGCGCGGCCCTGATGTTCTTCAACGTCTTGTTCGGAGCGATGATCGCGTTCAACTTCTACGAGCCGCTGGCCGCGATGCTGGATCGGACCGGCATCAACTGGGGATTCTCAGATACCCTTTGCATGATGAGTCTATTCTGCATCTCGGTTGTCATGTTGCGAATGATTACCGAGACCCTCGGGCCCGCGCAAGTGCGGTTTCCCACGCCGATCTACCACATCGGCCGGCTTGCCTTCGGATTGGCTGGGGCGGTCGTCACCATGGCGGTCATCATCCTGGCATTTCATGCGGCGCCGGTTCACAAGAAGATCTTCTTCGCGATCACGTATGAATCCAAGCCCCCTTTCGGTCTGGGTATCGATCATCAGTGGCTGGGGTTTTTCCAGCACACGACCGGTGACGTATTCGCCCGGTATGGCGTCGGTAGCCGTGATCCATTCCGGCAATACGGACATGGGGGACGGGTGCAAGTCTTCGATCCCCGCGCCGAATGGCTGATCGACCACCAGGAAGCCCGGCCATACGGCGAGGGATCGATCATCGGAGGAGACGAGGGCGAGGGCAAAGCGGAGGGTCAAGGACAGGCTGGCCGGCCTGGCGGCAGGATCGGCGCGCCTGGCGGTGCTCCGCCGTGAGATCAACTTTTGAACCTCACGTCAGCGGCTGGAGTTCGTCACGTCGCCCCTGGCGAGAGCCCGTAGCTCGACCAGCTCGAAGCGCGACTTCGCCGATTTTCCCACGGTCTGCTGCGTCTGGAGGCGATAAATTCCCACTTGTTTCGTGGTGGTTTCAATGACATAGAGCGGCGCCCAGCCCTCGGTATACGCGCCCAGCGAGCCAGTGGTCATCAGGAAATGCGGACGAGGGCCTGTATCCAGATCCAGCTTGAAATCGGCGACGAGGTTGCGCTCCTCGAAGGCATCAATCAGGCTGAGCGACTTGGTGGTCTGCCGGTACGATGGAATCGTCGCCATCAGACGCCCGCCCTTATAGTCCAGGAAATAGAGTGCATCGGTCGGGATCGCGGACTTGGTTCCCTCATCGAAACGAACCATAACCGGACCGGTCGCAACCACCGAATCGCCAGAGCGGTCGCCGGCACTGGCTCGCATCGGCGCCGGCCGAAGACTCGCAAGCAGCACGCCCAGAACGACACCCCCGGCGACGGCAACAACCGTAGGAACACGCATTTGAGACAGAGCCATGGATCATCGACTCCTTTCCAGCTTGTGGGTCGCTCGCCGTCTTCGCGAGGCGGCGGTCTTCGGGCACCGATCGCTAAGTCCACGCGCGGAACGACTTGCGCAAGTTTAAGTCAAGCTGGAAAGCCTGACTTACGGCGCGCGGTATTTCGCGGTTCCACGTATCATCCCCATTTTCGAGGCAGCAGGCGGTGCATTGTGAAATGATCCGCCGAAGGTGTCCAGCCCAACGAAGACGCCTACATGGTGTTGGCGAGCGTCATGCGATACGTTCGGGTCAGGCGCTGCGCGAGAATAAGTGTCGCCTTTCGCTCCGCGAAAGGACGTTCAATTCTCGCACAGCTCCCTTGTGGTACCATCAACAGCCGGTGCGCTGGTCGAACCGCCCGGTACCGAATAATCGGGAATCCGCGGCGTCTCTCAATCATGATAGGATGCGCTAAACCTTCGTTGGAGAAACCACGATGGGCGGTGTCGGCTGTGTTCTCGGTTTACTGGTTTTTCTCCAGGTTCCTCCCCCTTCACCCACAGACCAAAATGCACGCGAGCTGGAAGCGGCGCGGCGGTGGGTTCTCGCACGAGAGACCACGGCTCTCGAGGGGGTGGCGGAAGAGCTCACGCGTCTCGATAAGCCGGAAGGCGCTGGTCAGATCCATAAGTTGTTGCTGACGGCCGCTTCACCGGACGGACCGACCCGGTTCATGCCGCTTCCCGAGGTCGTCGGTCACGGCGGTAAACTGCCGGCTGGAGGAGACGGGCTTCCCGGGCCCAAGAAGCAACCGGAGCAACGTTCCCTGGCGCTGGACGCGCCATGGCAAGCCAAGGTTGACACGATTCGATCCCAGGCGGCGTCGAAGCTGTGCGAGGTTGCCCAGCGCGGCGCCAAGTCGGACCCGCCACGGTACTCGCTGGCCAGTGTGTGTCTGCGCTCGGTGCTCGAGCGGCAACCCGATCATCCCGAGGGCGCAGGCTGCTGGGGTATGTCCGGCATGGGGATGGCTGGGCCCGGCCTTTTGCCGTCCGCCAGCTCAAGGACGGGAAGGTAAACCACCCCACGTTCGGTTGGGTCCCGTCCGACTGGCTCCCTCATCTCGAGCGCGGCGAGCTGCCGGCGCCCCGGCGACGAGGCCAAAGAGAAGACCGCTGGCTGTCCGCCGCCGACGCCGACCGCCTCAGGGCTGACTGGGATCAGCGGTGGCAGATCGCGACCGAGCACTTCACGCTGCTGACGAATGTGCCGCTCGCGGAGGCGATCCACTTCGGCCGTCGCCTCGAGGCCTTCCACGACCTGTTCACAACGCTCCTCGCCGATATCCTGGGCGACAAGCTGCCGCTGGTCCGTCGGTTCCGCGACCCCGCCATGACGGGCGAGCCCGAGTACAGGCCGCACGTCGTTTATTATTTTGCATCCAAGGCGGAATACGTCGACTATTTCCGCAACAGGGCCGGAGCCGCCGCACGCGAACTCGGTTATTACGATCCACCCAAGTCGGAGCGAGGGCGCGTCCCCGCTTACTTCTTCCGCGACCCGGAAGGCGAGCTTCCGGTCGAGGCCAACCTTTATCACGAAGTTTCGCACCAACTTCTCTTCGAGACGGCCCCATCCAACGCTTACACCAAGAATTTCGGGAATTACTGGGTCTTCGAGGGTTTGGGAACCTATTTCGAGACGGTGTTGCCCCAAGACGACGGATCGCTCGAGGTCGGCGGAATGGTCGGCCGCCGCATCGAGGCAGCACTCAGCTCGCTGGTCAACCAAAAGCGGAAATTTCCCCTGGCCGAGTTCATCGCTTTGGGTGAGCCTGCATTCAAGAGGGACAGTCCCCGGATCGTTCTCTATTACCAGCAGGCCATGGCTCTTACGGTGTTCCTCATGCAGTGGCGCGCAGGAACCTACCGTGACGCCTTCCTGGATTACGTCCACGATGCCTATCGGGGACGGATCAAACGGACCACAGGCCGCTCGCTCCAGGATCGCCTGGGTCAGCCTTACGAGACACTCGACCGCCAGTTCCTGACGTTCCTGGAGAGCGCTCGCGCCGCGCTGCGCGTGGTGAATCGTCACCCGCGAAATCCCAGAGCGGCGGGATCAGAACCGTCCCGAATCCATAGGCCCTTCAGGGCCGCGGATCGACAACTCGTTGTCGATGTTGGGCGTGGGTCTCCTGACCCCGCCCGCTGCCGGACCGAAGGTCTCCCGACTGCCGGCTGCCCCGCAACGGGCCACTTTTTCCGGGCGAAGTCCCGGAAAAAGCGTAGATTCTTTCCGCTGAACTTCTACGCAACTTGCGCATCCTGCGATCGCCGGACGGAGCCGGCTCCTACAAAGGCACGTGCTGCTGCGCCGCTGTAGGAGGGGGCTCTGTCCCCCGATCTGTTGGCTGCGGCTCTGCCGCGTTGGGATCAGGACGTCAATAACTTCGCGGAGAGGGAGCTTGTCGCATCGAAGCCCGGTCGGGTGCGGCCCAGGCCCATACTAACCCGACGCGCCAGCGAGCGACGTCCGCCGAGGCCGGCGGCAGATGCATAGCCGCTCCCTCGCTTGCCTCATTCGCCCACGTACGGTAAAAGCGCCATGAACCGCGCCCGCTTGACAGCGGCGCTGGAAGCGCGCTGGAACGCCGCGCAACTGCCGCTGCGCTGCGCGAGAAGATCTTGTTCTGGTTGGTGCACAGCTTCTTGAGCAGACCGATATCCTTGTAATCGACGTAAGCCGGCCGGGGGCACCCGTCACGCGTGCAAAACCGGCAGCGATTCTTGCGGTTTCGTCCGAACTTCTTCCGGGGCATTTCCTTGGTTTCCTTGACCCATCGGGAACCAGAGCACTTCTCTGGGGGCGGATAACGCCACTCGACCGGTGAGCATACGATGTCTCAAATAGTCGGAAACTATGAATTTAGCCCCATTGGTCCGTACAGTCAAGCGCGCGCGAAGGACCTCTGTCCTGCCGACCCATTCACGGCCCACGACTGAGCGGCGGGGCCCGCGTCTAATCGAGCAGGGCCGCCAAGGCGGGGCCAGGGGAATTGCCCATGTAGGCAGCAACCTCGGCCGGGTGACGCTCGGCGAAGCCCAGAACGTCGCGGATCAGCTCCAGACTCAGTTCGTATTCCTCCGCGATCAGCTCCGGTGGCTTGCCGAGTTCGTGATGTGCATTCAAGATGTCGAAAAGCGCGATCCTACGCCCAGCAACTCGTACATCACCGTCGCGGCTCCATTGCAAAGAGGCAGGCAAGAGCTGGATCAACGCATCCGGTCGGTCCATCAATCATCGGCTCCCCGTGCACGGCATGCCTTTGGCCGCGGACATGCGACGTGCTAAAGTCCATTTGGTTTTTCCCGCCATGTCATTACTCGCCAAAGTAGCCGAGCCAGGCCAGGTCAAGCACGTCGGGTGTCAGCTCCAAGGGCTTGCCCTGGAACCGGCAGATATCGCAGGCCCGCTCGATCAGGTCGCGCGGCTCACACGAGCGCGGTTCCCGGTTCTGCGCACGGTAACGCTCCAGCAGTTTGGCGATTAGCTCGGGAGTAACCGCCAGCCCCCGGCCGTTGGCATAGTTCTGGAAAATCTGGGTGAATTGTTCCGGCGTGGGCGTCCCCAGATAGACTCGATACCCCAGGCGGCGCAAAAAGGCCGGGTCTGTGACCACCTCGGGGCTGAGGTTGGTGGCGATGATGAGCACGTGGCGCAGCGGCAACTGAATCTTCCGACCGGTGCGCAGTGTGAAATAGTCAATCTGGTATTCCATCGGCGTGATGAAACGATTGAGTAACTGGTCGGGTGAAACACGCTCGCGCCCGAAGTCATCGACCAGGAACACGCCGCCGTTCGCCTTGAGATGTGGTGGCGCCTCATATTGGTGCAGCGCCGGGCTGTAGATCAAATCGAGGGACTCGAGCGTCAACTCGCCACCGACCACCACGAGTGGACGACGGATTCGAACCCATCGTTGATCGATTGAAGCGGACTGGTCGTCGTCGCTCTTCAAGCGCTCATGAGTCTGATCATCAAACAGACGGACAACGTCGTTGCCCACGCTGATGGCGTAGGGGATCCAGTAACCCCCGGGAAGCGCGGAGTGGAGCTTGCGGCCAACGCTGCTTTTGCCGTTTCCGGGCGGCCCGAAGAGAAACAGGCTGCGCCCGGAGGAGACGGCGAGGCCGGCGAGCTCCGCGGCCTTCGGTGTGAGAACCAGTCCCGAGAGCGCGGCGACCACGTTCTCCTGCTTCACCGGCCGCATGTTCGCGAATTGCCAGCGCAGCATCGCCGCATAAGACTCCAGGCTGACCGGCGCCGGGCCGATGTAGCCGCAAATCTCGAGCAAGCGCGACGCCTGCTGGCGGCCTTGGTCCGTGATCCGGTAATGGTGACCGCCCTCGCCAGTCTCCCAGAGTTGCTCCATCGTCCCATCCATACAGACTCGTTCCAGGACCTTACGAGCCAGCAACGGGGAGATGTGCAGCCGCTGGGAGACCCAATCGGTGGTGAACCGGGTTTCGGTGAAACCCCACTTCACCATCATGTCGGCCAGGATGCGTGGTTCCAGTCCCGTCGTCGCGATCTCTTGCGGCGCCTTGGGCGCGATCAGGTTGCCGACCCGGTGCAGAGGCGGCAAGTGGGGGTCTTTCTCTTTGGAAGGGGCGGGCGCTGCACCGGCGCTTGTAGTCTTGTCTGCCATGACGTTCCTCTTTGAGCGTCAGGTTGGAGTGATTGATTCAAACGAAGAAGCCAACGGCGTGTCGTTTCATCACGCGAGGCTCAGGCCCCAGCTTAGCAAATCCGGCCCGCCGAAAACCACCCTGATGATATCAAAAACCGCCGCGACGTCGTGAGACATTTCCCGCACCTCCCAGTACAGGCTTGTAAGTTTCCAGGACTTTCAGCCGATAACCGCGAGTCACCCAGCCCGCGAACGGCGCGGGAACCAGGAGCGGTGCGGTCAGGGCGTTCCAGACAGGAGGGGCCTGATCAAGCAGCCCTCGTGGTTCGTGGTCAGCGGCCAGGGGGCAGTGCTACAAGGAAGCCACGGATGAGCTCAATGAACCGAGTTCCGCTCCTGGGGCTCGTCGCCGGCTTACGGCCACTCGACCTGGAGCGGACTCGATTGTGCGGCGGGTTAGACAGGTTTGCTGCCGTCAACCGTGTCAGTCAGCGACGTCGCCGCGACGGCTTTCGCGGGTGCGGGAGGTGCTGCCGCCGCACCGTTGCTCTTGCCCGTGGGCGCCGCGAACGCCGGGTTGGTGCCGACGGATTGCTGAAGGCCAGCCATGACCTGACGGGTCACCTCGTCGGTGAACGCCCTCAAGTCGGATCCTGCCGGTTGCTCAACAAGCTGGAATCCCGATTTCTCCGCGACCAAGAGGCTCACGAGCAAGCCGACAAGTCCGTTCCCCGCGCTCGCGCCCAAGCCCGGCTGGCCGTCGCTGCCCGTGCCGCCGCCAGCTCCGCCGGCGATGAATACCCGCTCGGGCACCAGCGGCTGGGTGCACTTCGCCAGGTTCTGGGCGACCACGGACAGGGCGTACAGCCGGGGATCCGAGAAGGAATTGATCTTCTGGAGCAAGACCGAGGCCTCGGACAGACCTTCCTGGAGAATACGGGCGCCTTCGCCGCGGCCGGCCAGGATGCGCTCCTGGCTGTGGGCCTGGGCGGTGACGACCACTTGCTCGGCCTGTTTGCGAGCCCGAGCGAGTTGGGCCTCGGCCTCATTCTCGGCGATGCGCACCTGAACCAGCGAGTTCGACAACTGGGTCTGCATCTGCGCCTGGGCCTGGGCTTCGTTGAGCACGCGCAGGTTCTGGGCCGCGGTGACCTGTTTCGAGTAGGTTTCGACCTGCTCAAGCGACAGTTGCCGCAACCGCAATTGCTCGAGCAACGTCTCGATCTTGCCTCCGGCCTGCTGCGTGTCGGGCTTGCCGATCAGGACGTCGACACACTCGATGTCGAAATTGTGGAACTTTCTCCCCAGTTCGCCGCTCGACTCGCGCTGGATCGAGTCACGATCCTGAAGCAATTCCAGCATGGTTCGCTTGTGGGCGATATCCCGGAAGTAGGCGCTCAAGAGCGGGTCGAGCGTCTGGGTGATCAGCATCTTGACGTCGCCAAACCGCTGGATCACGCTGGGCGCCTTCTGGTAGTCGATGTGGACCACGACCGACAGGGGCAATGCCGGTTCGTAGGCGTCCTTGGTCACGAGGTCGATCGAGCGCAGGCTCTCGTCGTAGCGGTGCGCCTCGGTGCGGCCGGTGACCCAGTGCAAGACGAAGTTGGTCGTCGGCACCAGGACAATGCTCCCGGCATAGGTGTTGAAGGCGTACTTGCCCGGGCCGAGCGGTTTTTCCTGGACGCCCCGCTCGCCTTCAGCGACGCGTTCGCCGTGGCGGAACGTCTCGCCCGAGACGTCGTGGCCGCTCCGTCCGTAGTAACTGACGATCACGCCCACGTAGCCGATCGGGACGATCGTCTTGGGGATCGACTCGATGGTGGCGAACCAGCGGTTGATGAAGTAAGTACCGTCGGTGAGCGGGACATATTGCTTACCGCGGCGTCCGCCGGCACGGAGGAACGCTTCGGTGTCCTGGAAATTGTTGTGGAAGTCCTTGTCGTTGCGGTCAACGCCCACGCCCGGGGCGATGATCTCACCCGGGGGAAGGCTCGGACCATCGTGAACCGCGACGATTCCTATGCTGTCGACCGTCAACATTCGGCCAGGGTAGAGCGGGTCGGGCGCTTCAACGGGACCGCCAATGATGACGGGATCGAACCCGTCGATCTCGTTCAGCTCGTTCTGCCAGCTCACGAGCGTCTTCAGCTCCTTGGAGCCTCCCGCTTCCAGCCGGTAAACCGTCTCCTGGGTCATAACCGTGAAGAGGGCGAGGTTGATCGCGTAGACACCTTCACGCAGGAAGGCCCGCTGACGTCCTCGCTGGCCGAGCATCGGCTCCTGGTCCGGACTTGTCGCCTCACCCGAAAGGAAGCGGCGGGCATCCTGAAAGTTGTTGCAATCGATCACATGGCCCAGCGTCTGGCTTGGCCGCAGTGCTTCGCCGCCGCGGGCATATACGTAACCGATTTTTCCTTGGGGTACCGCGACGAGCGGAACTTTGTGAATACGGAACTGCCAGCGCCAGAGCCCAAAATGCAAGCCGCCGCGCAGGACTTCGGCCTGGAACCCGGCTTCCCCCGCCAGCGCGATGATCCCACCCTCGGGTACAGACCCCTTGAGCGACCAGAGTTTCTCGACGATCCCGACCCGGTTGTTGGCGATGTAGCGCAAACCGGCCAGTTCGCTCGCCACCACGATCGCAACGATGATACCCAGAAGTGTAAAACCTACCGGCGACCACGACGAGGACGCAGCGAACAGCGGCGGCACGCCCGGTGAAATCGATGCCGCCAACAGCGATGCCACGTGCTCTGCGAGTGGCGACCACACAGTTCTTCTCCTTGACGAACGGACGCTCATGGGCTGCTCGCGGGACGACCCATCACGAGACTCAGCCTATCTGAAGCATAACCGATTCTTCAGCCCCGAGGGATCGTTCGGCCCCCCGAGTTGACGGTTATTCGTCACCGGCGTCGAATATTGGACGAAATCCACCACGGGAGAACCTCCAGAAGGCCACGCCGTTGACTCCGCCGCAAACGAGCGCTTACGCTCTAGGGATGAGCTACGAAGTCGAACTCAAATACCGGCTGGCCGATTCCGACCGGCTCGTCCGGCGGCTCGCGGAGCTTGGCGCCTCGGCATGCACGTCGATGGTTCAGGCGGATGTTTATCTCAGCCACCCGTCGCGCGACTTTGCCCAGACCCATGAAGCCCTGCGCATACGACGTACCGGAAACGAGAATCGTGTCACCTACAAGGGGCCCCGCAAGAGCGGGCCGACCAAGACGCGCGAGGAGATTGAGATCCGGTTCGCCGACGGTGACGAGGCTTGCGAGCAGTTGGCCCGATTGCTGGAAAACCTGGGGTTCCGTCCGGTCGCGACGGTGCGGAAGCAACGCACCACCTTCCGGTTGACCGAATCCGCTCGACTGCTGGAGATCGCCATCGACGTCGCGGACGGATTGGGCCAGTTCGCCGAGATCGAGGCTCAGGCTGCCAATGAGGCCGATCTCCCCGCAGCCCAGGCGGCTGTTCTCGCGGCAGCCGATCAACTGGGATTGACCGAAGTCGAGCCGCGAACATACCTTCGGATGTTACTCCAGGCACGGGCCCAATCAACCTGAGCCAGCGGGCGCCAGGTGCCAGGCCAAGGCGGCATGCGCCTTGGTGGAACGAGTTCAACGAGTCCGGCCCTCGCCAATCTGCCTAGTCAGGGCACGGCGATTGTGGTAAGAACAGCAACCTCCCAGGGGACGGGAGGTTGAAGCCATTTCTCATTTCTTCGACCACCCCCGTCGGATCAAGCGTGCCCCTTCACTTAGGAGTTCCGCGCGATGGAACGCCGCCGGTTTGTTCCCTCCTCCGAAAGCCTCGAAGGACGCACGCTCCAGGCAACCGTCAACCCGTTCAATCCATTCGGCGCCCAGGTAACCAGCAACCTGAATATCCCGATCTCATACCAGCAAAAGGCACTCAGGATCGAGCGCCTGCCGTACTATCTGGAGAAGATCCGCCCGGGCCGGTTCATCCCCAAGCCCGAAATCCAGGAAATCACGGATGCCTTGTTCAACATGATGGACGCCATTCGTAGACCGCCGCCGGCGGCTCTCAATCGTTACAACTACGAGCTTCGTCCTGTTGTCTCCAAGCAATCCCTGTCCGCTTCCGACATTCATCGACTCGACTATTCGTTCAACGCCGTCTTGCGCTCGGCCGAGACGCCTCCGGGGTCGACCTATCTGATGAGCGCGGCGTTGTTTCAAATGGTGAGTCAAGTCGATACCGCCAGCCCGCAGCCGGTCTACCTCGGCACCAACGACTACTCACTCGTGCTCCAGACCGCTTTGGCGATCGGCCGGCCCATGCCCAGCCCGGCAGTACCCAAGATCGCCAGAAACAACGGAATCCAGGCCGACGCTCAGCGCATCAAGACTCCGCTCCACCACCCGACATTGGTCGGCACTTACCACTTCCACACCTACATGCAAATCATCTCGCCCGCCGGAATCGTGTTCGGCACCACCAATGTCCACAGGAACAACAACTACAAACTGGACGTGACCACTCCGCTCCCTGTCGGCACCTACGAGTTCCGCTTACAGGCGGTCAACGACGTCGGTCACATAAGTCGCGTCAGCAAACCATTCCTGATCAAGGTCGTGCCGAAACGCAAGCATCACTAGACGACTGCCTGACAAACGCCGGCGGCAGGCACGCGACGTTTCGCTAAAGAGGCGGCTTCGCCTTGAAGCCTGGGAGCGGCCATCTCATAATAGACCCCTTCGCTCAGAATGATCGTTAAATCGCGAGGCATGGGTATCTGGCATCGGCCGTCGCCACCAAGAGAACCTGGACAGCTTATGAAAACCAAGACCCGGCACCGAAAAAGCTATAAATGGCGCAAGAAGTGCGATAGTTCGCCCATTGCGAAGGGGCGTCGTGCCAAGATTCACGGCGTGCGTAATCCGAGAAAAGCCGGCCGTGCCGGCGGCTACGATCTCTGATTCGGGCCCGGCACGGTGCGGGCCACCGCCGCGCGTGGCTCGGCTGGTACTCCTCGGACCCGAAGGTTAACCCCGGCGGTGTAAATTGGGGTTACATGCCGCCTAGAATATGCGCTCGGCCGACGCGGGAGATCGCCTTCATGAACGCAGCCGTGCGCAGCGTGACCCCCTTTCGCTCCGCCAGGTCGTACATCTCGCGAAAGGCGTCGACGAGCCGGATTTCTTCTTCGCGCTGGATCTGTTCGAGCGGCCAGCGGAAGTGCTGAAGGTTCTGGACCCATTCGAAGTAGCTGACGATGACGCCGCCGGCGTTGGCGAGCACGTCCGGGACCACCACGATGCCGCGCGAATTGAAGATCTCGTCGGCTTCCGGGCGAGTCGGCCCATTGGCGGCCTCGACGATCATCTGGGCTGAAACCGCCTTGGCCATATCACGGTCGAAGATGCCTCCCAAGGCTGCGGGGATCAGGACATCCACGGGCATGGTCAGGAGCTGCTCGTTCGTGGCGGCGTCGCCCCCCTGGAAGCCGACGATCTTGTGTGACATCGCGACGTGCTTATCGAGTTCGGCGATGTCGAGGCCTTCGCGATTGACCGCGGCGCCATAAGCGTCGCTGACCCCGATGATCTTGCCGCCGAGCTGATACAGGCAACGAGCCGTGTAGCTGCCCACATTGCCGTAACCCTGAATGGCGAAAGTCGTACCGGCAACAGCCCGTTTGAGCCGCGCGAGGGCTTCGCGGGTGATGATCGCCACGCCGTAGCCGGTCGCCGCCTCGCGGCCGGCTGAACCGTGAAATTCGACCGGCTTGCCCGTGACGCAGGCTGGGTGAAACCCCTCATATTTCGAATACTCGTTCATGATCCACGCCATCACCTGCGCGTCGGTCCCCATGTCGGGCGCGGGAATATCCTTGTACGGCCCGATCATATCGTGAATTTTCTCGATGAACTTCCGGGTCAAGCGTTCTAACTCTGGCTTGGACAACTTGTTAGGATTGCAGTTGATCCCTCCCTTGGCGCCGCCGTAGGGAAGATCGACGATCGCGGTTTTCCAGGTCATCAAGCTGGCCAGCGATCGGGCCTCGTCGTCATCGATTTGGGGGTGGTATCGCAACCCGCCCTTGTAGGGCCCCCGGGCATTGTCATGCTGGACCCGGTAGCCGATGAAGTTGCCGATGTCGCCGGAATCCAGCTCGATCACAACTTCAACCCGGACCTCACGATCAGGGGTGATCAGCAGCGTGCGGACGTTGTCACTGAGACTGAGGCACTTGGCCGCCTGATCGAAATAATGGTTGGTGGCCTCGGAGGCTTGCATCAGATCGCCGGTCCCGTGTTAACTGGAAGCGTTGCCGATTGAGGGGATTGTTCCATAACGCCCAGATCCTAACGGACCACCCGCGCGGGCCGCAATGGCAGTGGCCGACCACGGCGATCGAGCCGGCGGCCACACGCCGCGTCCCGGACTGGGCGCGGGCGCCCTTCAACGATTCCGAGTGCGTCCGGCGGGAACGGGTGATCGTGCGAAAGTCGATCGATGTTCGACCCGAAAGGTGCAGGGGTGACTCAAGATGCAACCATGGCGGCTCGATGAGTTGAACTACGGCAAAGTCAAATCGACGACCGCTTACGAGGTCGCGGTCTTGCCGCTCGGCGCGACCGAGCCGCACAACCTCCACCTCCCTTATGGCACCGATACCTTTCAGGTCGAAGCGATCGCCCAGCGAGCGTGCTCGCTTGCGCATGAGCAGGGTGCGCGGGTGCTCTTGCTGCCCGCAATTCCTTACGGCACCGAGACCAACCAGATGCAGTTCCCGCTGGCGATGAATCTCAACCCGTCGACTCTGGCCCGGGTGATCACCGACTTGGTCGACTCGCTGGCGGCTCATGGAATCCTGCGCTGCGTGCTCTTGAACGGCCATGGCGGCAACGACCTGAAGTGGGTGCTCCGCGAGCTTCATCGAGCAACGCCCGTGCGGCTGTTTCTCTGCAACTGGTACAAGGTTGCCAGTGACGTGTACGCGACGATCTTCGAGCAAAAGGACGATCACGCCGGAGAAATGGAGACCAGCATGGGGCTTTGCCACTTTCCCGATCTGGTCGCGCTGGAAGAAGCCGATGCCGGGGCGATCAAGCCGAGCCGGTTCGAGGCGGTCAACCGGGGCTGGGTCGAGATCACGCGGCCGTGGCACCTGCTCACGACCAACTCGGGAGCCGGCGACCCACGCGCCGCCACCGCGGCCAAGGGCGAGAAGCTCACTGCGCTTGTCGCGTCACGAATCAGCTCATTTCTCCGGGAGCTGGCCCAGAGCCCGCTCGATGAGACTTTTCCATTCGAAAGATGATAACTAGCCGTGGATATCGCAATGTTCCGATGTGATATGGATCGCCGGTACGTCAAGCTCGCCGCGCTCCTGGCGGTGGAGGCCGGTTTGTGGCTTGCGGTCGCGGGCGGCTGCGGGCCCGCCGGGCCGGGCCGCACGGGTGACCGGGCGAGTGCGACGGATGGCCAGCCGGGAGCCCGCAAGAACCTGGCCGCCTCGGGCGTCGTCTTGACCGACTACTTGCTCAAAGGGGTTGTCAGGAAGGTCGAGAAAGACAATGGGCATGTGACAATACGCCATCAAGCGATTCCCGGCTTCATGGATGCGATGACCATGCGGTTTTCGCTCAAGGACAGCGCTCTGCTGGCGGAACTGCGGCCGGGGGACGAAGTCGAGGGCACATTGCGGGTCGAGACGCGAGGCGGCGTGGTCAACGACTACGAGCTGCGCGGCCTGGCCGTGACCAAGCCCGCGCCGCGACAAGCCATGATCATCGACCTGGCCAAGGGAAAGATGCAACTGCGCGCCGCGCCCAAGCGGCTCGAGGTGGGAGACCCGGTTGCGGATTTCGCCATGACCATGCAGGACGGTAAGCTCGTGCGGCTTGCCGACCTGCGCGGCAAGGTGGTCGCGCTCACCTTCATCTACACGCGCTGTCCACTCCCCGATTTCTGTCCGCTCATGGACCGTAAGTTCTCGGCGCTCGCCCAGAGCATCGGCGCTTTCCCCGAACGCGCCAAGTACATCCGTTTAATCTCACTTTCATTTGATCCAGAGCATGACACTCCCGAAATCTTGCGCAAGCACGCGCTCATTCGCGGGGCGACGCCGCCGCTCTGGTCCTATGCGGTTGCCAGCCATGAAGAACTCGCGAAGATCGCGCCGGCGCTCGGCCTTTTTTACGGGCCCACCCAGGGCGAGGTCGCCCATAATCTCTGCACGGCCGTCATCGATCGAGAGGGAAAGCTGGCTCGCGTTGAAGTTGGAACGCAGAGCAACCGATGGGAAACTGCGGATCTCCTCAAAACAGTTTATTCTCTTATCCCGACTTCAGGAAAATGATGGCGCTATCGCTGTCTTACCCGATCTGCTTTTGCTAGAAGGCGTTGCGGCAGATTTCGGCTCCTGGGGCGGCCGGCCGGTTGATTCGTTCCTGCCACCTGTCGGCCCCGACGATACGGCATTGGCTTGCTCGAACAAATGTGACGGATCAAAGCGATATAAAAGATTGCAGATTACGGTTGACACTTCTTAGAATAACCTTAAGATGTCCTCAAGCACCCACGTTGAGATAAGTTCGCGCAAGATCGTGATGGGGCTGTTGTCGGATATCGTCGGGTCATGCGTCAATTGATCGACGTGGCCGTTGGTGGTCGGGCAACCTTGACTTAAGGCGTAATCAGCAAGGCTTTGCGCTGGTCTAGTGCCCGCACGCCAAACTGAGTTTCAGGTCGGCATCCTGGCTTGCAACCGCCAATTCGTGGAGCGAATGCTGGTTGCCTGAGGGCGAAGTAGGTCCACGGGCGACTACATGCGATGCCGTGAGCCCCGGAGATGGAGTCGGGGGTGCGGACGATCTGCCGCGCGCCAGCAACCGAACCAATTCAGGTCAGGAGGCCATTGTCATGCCGCCATCAGTCAAAACCAGTGTCAAGAACGCCCCCAGCGCCAAGGCCGCTCCGGGCCGGCCCAAGGCCGTCAAGGCAGCCGAGCAGCGGTATCATCAGGCACGCCGCGCCTCGATCCTGCTCAAGCACGTCAGCGATCCGACCCGGCTTCAGGTCATCATGATCCTGTCGGAGGGAGAGCGGCATGTCGGCGCACTGTGCTCGCAGCTCAGCCAGAGCCAGCCCGCCGTCAGCCATCACCTCGCCCTCCTGCGCCACGGCGGCATCATCGCCCCTCGCCGCCAGGGCAAGAACAACTTCTACAGCCTCACCGATACCGGCTCCGACCTCGCACGCGTCGTCAAGAACCTGATCGCTTGATCGCTCGGCCCGCATTCACGCGCAACACGACGAGTGCAGGACATCAAGCATGCAGTCACTTGCGCGCGAACCGCCGAAGAACCTCGCCCCCTTGCTAAGGGGGGGCAGGGGGGGTGAGCGCGGCACCACCAACGGCTCGGCCAGAGTCGTGCTTTTCCCCCGAGGGCGTTCGCCACGGCGTTGCTAGCGAGCTGTTCACCCCCGCTTCCCCCCCTTAGCACAGCGATTTTTTGGGGGCAGTTAATTTTCAAGTGGCCGGCTGCCCCTCGCGGGTATCCGCCGCCTCGGGCGGTTGCTGTCGAGCCGATCGCCGCAGATTCGGCCGGGTGACCCCTCTCTTGCCCGCGGATCCTTTCGCCATCTCGATCGGGTTGATTGTCTTCCAAACCGCTGGTTGAACCCGATCGGAGTATACCGCCGAACTCGACGCGAAGCCGCCTGGGCACTGGTCCGGCTGCGCCCAAGGCCTGGCTGCAATTGAGGGGGCATTTCTGAGCCCCCTACGTCGCGGTCGATGATCCCCCGTCATTGCGCATCCATGTGTGTAATATAAAATATGGCGGTATTCGCTCCGTATTACTTCAATTTTTCCCCTAATATTGACCAGATGTACAGCCATTAGTCCGCCATATTTTCGTTGACACATTCTGCGCACACTCTTATCCTCTATCCCAGGATCGTCAGCCCCCATCCCCTACCCGAGGACCCTCCCATGGACTTCGTGCTGCCCGATCGCCACATCGTCGGACCTACTGGCCAACTCCTCGTCCCGGAAATCGACGAGATCACCCCACGGCTGTTTATGCTCGCGGAGGGAGAATGCGGAGCAGAAGGCGTCGCTAAGGCCGCCGCCAAGTACGGCTATTCAAGACAACGGTATTATCAATTGCTTAAACGATTTCAGAAGGAGGGGGCCCTCGCCCTCCAGTCTCAAAAACGCGGACCCAAAACCAACTACGTCCGCACCGATGAACTCGAACGCCAGGTCATTCGCCACCGCTTCCTCGATCCCGACGCCACCGTCGAGGTCATCGCCCAGAAGCTGCGCCAGACTGGCTTCATCGTCAGCACCCGCAGCGTGGAACGCGTCGTGGAGAAGTATGGCCTTCAAAAAAAAACTCTATCGCTACCGCCCTGACGCCCAGCCACCTGTGGAGGCGCAGACCACCAAGACGCGGACGACCCCCGTTCCCTGCGACCCCCGGAGCATCGAACGGGGCGTGCGCCAGCTTCTCGCCGACAAGGCCATGGGAAACCTGGCTGGCGTCTGGCTGCTGGCCCCCGAATTGCTCCGGTTGGGTGCCTGGGATCTGGTCTGCTCTTGGACCACCCAACGGCCTGATCGTGTCGAGCCGCGCCTGGCGTTGCAACTGATCCACGAAGCGGCTCTGTGCACAACGGGCTTGCGGCACCGCCGCACCGTGAACCAACACATCTTCGAGTTGGCCAACGGCCTACCCTTCCTCGCCACCGACATGGCCGTGCACGAGCTTCTCGGGGCTCGAACCGTGGTCGACAGTCAACGCCTCCAAGTCGCCTTGGGCAAGATCCGCCGAACCTCGGGCGATTTCCAAGCCCGGCTGCTGGCCATCGATCCGCATCGCGTGCGCAGCTTCAGCAAGCGGCACATGCGCCGCCACCGCGACAACCAGGCCGAACGCCCCACCAAGGTCGCCCCAACCTTCTTCGTGCTCGACGCCGACACGCACCAACCGGTTTGCTTCACCACCGCCACGTCCTCCCGCACTGCGACCACGGCGGCGGAGGAATTACTCGAATTGGCGGCCCGCATCCTCGACACCCAGCCCGGACAGACCCTCGTCCTGGTCGATGCGGAGCACTTCACCGTCGAACTGCTGGACAAGGTCAAGAGCGAGACCAACTTCGACCTGCTGGTGCCGATGTCCGATCAACGTAGCCGGCGCGAAACTGCAGGCGCTGCCACCGGAAACATTCCAACCCCGTTGGGCAGGTTATGCCACGGCGAAGATGGCCTACACCCCCCGGGACAGCCAAGCCGGACCGTTTTCCCAATATGTCCAGCGGCTGGGAGAACGGCCCGAAGAGTACCGCTTCAAGGCATTCCTCTCGACCCGAGACGGCGACGAGGTGGAGGGCTTGACTCTGGACTTTCCCATGCGCTGGCACGTGGAGGAGTTCTTCAACGCCCATCAGGCGTTGGGCTGGGACCGAGCCGGGACATGCAATCTGAACATCAGGTACGGGCAGGCGTCGATGGCCTTGGTCGCTCAAGCAGCGACCGATCGGTTGCGTAAGCACCTGGGCCCAACAGCAGCGAGCTGGGATGCGGGGCACCTGTCCACGGCTTTCTTCGCTGGGCTCGAAGGAGACGTGCGGGTCGTCGAGGGAGATACCATCTTGGTAACGTACTACAATGCTCCGACCGACAACAACCTACGCCAAGTGTACCAGGACCTGCCCGCGAGGCTCCGAGCCGAGGGTGTCGACCCGCGTATCCCATGGCTGTATGGATTTAAACTCGACTTTTGCTTCCGCTGATGTCAAATTAACCAGCCCCAAAAAATCGCTGTTAGCAAGGGGGGGAAAAGGCGCGCAACGAAACTGGAGCGAACGGGAAATGGCCGCGAGCCCAAGTTCTCTACGCCCCAGCCTGACCGAAGGGAGCCCAAGCCCCGCGACCGTCTACGGCAGGATCCGTTGGCCCAGTACCGTGTTCAAGGACAGCATGCTCCGGCGATGGCGAACGGCCGAATCGAGATAGGCCTTGGCGGTCTCGTTGTACTTGCGCTGGGCGTCGAGAAAAGCAATCTTGGTCGCTTCGCCTTCCTCGAATAGGTGCAGCCGATCCCGGTAGGCTTGCTGCAAAGGGGGCAAAACCTGGCTGCGCAGGGTCTGCACGATCCGGCCGCTGACGACGTACTCGCTCAGTGCCTGCTGGACCTCGGTCTGGACCTTACGCTCGAGCGAGACAAGCTGATACTGCGACTGATGGACATTGATCCGTGCGCGCTCGATGTTCCCCTGGTTACGGTTGAAGACCGGCATTGGAACCGTAAGGCCCACCGCCCAAGAGGTTGCGCTCTCCGTGCGGTAAGGCGCGTTGTTCTGAAACGTGTAGGGCTGATACAGCAGGTAGGCGTCCGAAAATCGATTGGCAAGCTGAAGCCGCACATTGGCCTGCGCAGCCTCGATACCAAGCCGGAACGCCGCGACGTCGGGCCGGCACGAAAGTGCAATCTGCCACAGCTCTTCCCGCGGCGGCGGCGGCGGCGCGAGGTCGCCGATCGTTCCCCGGACTTCGATCTGCTCGGCTTGCTCGGGTGCCAGGAACAAGAGCTCTCCCAGAACGCGCTTCCTTTGACGGAGGTTTTCCTCGGCATCGAGCAAGCCAACCTCCGCCATCTCGCGGTCGGACCGCGCCTGATCGACGTCGGCACGAGTCGCGCTGCCTCGCTTGTTAAGTTCCAGGTTAATTCTCAGATATTCATCTAGCCCGCGCACGCTCGTTTTCACATAACGCACAACCTCGCGCACCGCCAGCACGTCAACATAGGCGTTGTAAAGATTCTGAATCGCCAGGCGGACCTCGTCCTGATACTGGGCCTCCATCACCTGAAGCGCACGGGTCGCATAGGTCGTTCTCGCCTGCCGCTTGTGGGAAAAGTCGATGGGTTGTGAGATATTGACATCGTACTGCGTTGGCCCTCCGGGCCGCCGGATCGAGTCGCTCCCGTAGGGAACGAGCTGGCTGTCGGCATAGAAGATCGGGTTGGCGCGCAGGCTGGCCGTCAACACATCGGCACGACCCTGCGGGATCTCCATATACTTGGCTTTCAGGTCGAGGTTCCGATGCAGTAAAAGTTCTATGGCCTGGTCAAGCGTCAGGCCATCGGCGGGTCCCTCATCAGCTTCTTGTTTGGGTAGCTCCAGGGTCCCATAGAATGGCGGGCGAGGCACTGGAATCGGTTGCGGGGCGGTCACTCCCCGGCTGACAGGCGGCCCCTGGTAGACGCCTCCGGGGGTGGTGACGGCCGTCGGAACCCTCGGCATCGACGTGCCGATCCGGCCAAGCAGCATGTCGTCTCGCCCGGGCTGCATCCCCCGAACGCCACGCCCCGAGCCCGGCATCGGTCCCAGGAGCGACTCCATCGAGCCCGGTCTCGAATTCGCGTTCGCCGCTCCCGCGACGACCGCCTGCTGCTCGATCGTCGGAGCCTGAGCGCATGCCGAGCGCGATAGCCCGATCGCCAGCCAGAGTAACGCCCAGCAGATCCCCCATCTCTCACTGCGGCTCGCCATCGCTCGCCGACCCTCCTCGACCCAGCGCCAACGCAACAACCGCCTTGTATTCATCCGTCCCCATCCACTCGGGGCGATTCGCTGCGCGCGAGATTGCTCTTTCTCACGATTTTATCGGCTTGACGCAGAAGCCGAGTTAAACCGAACTTGCTGATGCTTCTCGTCTTCGCTATATCCCCTACAACCGGAACAACCCACAGAGTCTTCTTGCTTCGATCTGTCGCAGCCCGTTTATCCGCGGTAGGATGTCGCTTTCGGGAGCACACAAGGGGCCAAGTGCGGGGGTGAGACGACAATGATCACCGTCGGTCGAGGAACATCGGCAACCTGTACAGGGGTTACGCGCCGCGATTTCCTCCGGGTGGGAGGGCTCGGGCTCGGCTCGTTGGGATTCACCCAGGCCGAATTGCCGGCCGCGCTGAACCCGGCCTCAAGCGCCGAGCGTTCCGTGATTCTGCTTTTGCTGGTTGGCGGGCCCAGTCAATTGGAGACCTGGGACCCCAAGCCGGGCGCTCCGGCGGCGGTTAGAGGGCCCTTCGGCTCGATCGCGACCCGTTGCCCCAGCGTCCGGATCTGCGAGCACCTGCCTGGTTTGGCGTCGAGGATGGACCGCCTTGCCCTGGTTCGATCCGTCCATCACGACGCGGCCCCGATTCATGAAACGGGCTTCCAGTTGCTCCAGACGGGCCGGCTCTGCCAAGGCCGCGAGGAGCCGCCCCACTTCGGCTCCGTGGTCGCCCGGCTCAGGGGAGCGCGCAATGGACAGCCAGCCTCGGCAATAATTCCTGGCCCGATCGCCAGCACCGGCGTTCCGATTTCGCATGGCCAGTCATCGGGCTGGCTGGGCACGGCCTGCGATCCATTCACACTGAACGCCGGCCCCGGCGCCCCGGATTTCGATTCGCGCTCGGCTTTTGACAACGCATCGGCATGTCTTTACCGGGCCGCAAGCGGCGGGTCATCGGATGCGATCGCGTCAACCCGTAAATCGGAGCCGCTCTTGACCCCGACGGCTCGCAATGCCTTTGACCTGGTCGAGGAGAGCAGCCGCACGCGCGAGGCTTACGGACGGTCAACCTTCGGCCAGAGTTGCCTCCTGGCGCGCCGGCTGGTGGAGGGCGGCGTGCGGGTCGTCACGGTCAACATGTACGCGACCGTCTTCAATCAGGTCACCTGGGACTGCCACGGGTCTGCGCCTTTCAGCACGCTCGACGACTACGCTCGGGAACTGCTGCCAACCTTCGACCGGGCGTTTTCGGCCCTGATCGACGACCTCGAGGATCGCGGCCGGCTTGATTCGACGCTGGTCGTCGCGGCCGGCGAATTCGGCCGCACCCCCCGGCTCAACGCCGCGGGCGGCCGCGACCACTGGCCGGGGGTCTGGAGCGTCGCCCTCGCCGGCGGCGGCGTTCGCGGCGGTCAGGTCATTGGAGCCAGCGACGCCGATGCCGGCGCGCCTGCCGACCGCCCCGTCACGCCCCAGGACTTGCTGGCGACGATTTACCACAGCCTGGGCATCGATGGGAAGCAGTACCACGCCCGCCCCGATGGTGAATCCTACGCGCTCGTCGAGGATGGAGGACCGATTCGCGAACTGTTCGCTTGACACGGTGGAAGCTGGCGAGGTGTCTGATTACAAATCGAGGGACCCAGTTCTTTCCACTTGGATACACCATCGTAGACTCTTTCCCAGCCTTGCCCGGAGCTGCTCCGCGGCAATGGCTTTGAGGTAGCGCACCGGGGTAACCATGCAAGAGAACCTTTTGCGCTTTATCGAACACGCGCGGCAGAAAGGGATGGACCACGCGACCACCTTCCTGCTCTTGCGGTCCACCGGCTGGAGGGAAAGGGAAATCGCCGAAGCCTTCGCCGCCCGCGAGCTGACGATGCCCATCCCGGAGCGAGCGGGCGCTGGCTCTGCAAGAGACGCTTTCTTTCACCTGTTGGCGTTCACGGCGCTTTACGCCTGGGCCATCAGCCTGATTTTTTTTGTTCTTCACTTACATTGAGTTCGCATTTCCCGATCCGGCGACGCGGACACGGACCTATGCCCTCGAAGCGGCCCTGTCGAGCATTCGTGCGTCGCTGGCGACACTCATCGTGTCTTATCCGCTCTTCTTGCTAGTCTGGTCGTTTCTGTTGCGCGAAGTCCGCATGTCTCCGGAAAAGGCAACGAGTGGTGTGCGGCGATGGTTATCGTTCTTGTCGCTGTTCGTCGGCGCCGTGACGATCCTGACGGATGTGATCGTCGTCGTCTACTACCTCGTGGAAGGGGACCTGACGGTTCGTTTTCTGCTCAAGGTAGTCGTTCTGTTGGTCATTGCCGGAGCGTTGTCAACCTATCTCGCGATGGTATTGCGCTCTGAAGCGGAGGCCAGGAAATGACGCTCAGAGTCCACGCTGCGTTCGCAGTTGTCGTGTCGATCGTCGTCGCCTTCGCCGTTGCATGGGGGTTTTTGCTGGTCGGCTCGCCGGCACTTCGGCGGCTCGAGCAGTTTGACAAGCAACGTTTGGCGGATCTACAGACGATCGCCTGGGAGATTCAGTCGATGGTCGAGAATAAGAATAAAAAGGGGACCCTCAAGGAGCCGCTCCCCAAGACGCTCGAAGAGGCGGCTGAGCGGGCGCGAGACCGAAGAGTGAATCCACGCGACCCCGAAACCAACCAGCCGTACCGTTATCGCGTCAAGAACGAAACAACCTACGAGCTGTGTGCCACCTTCGCGCGGCCACGCGAGTCGGACGCGGGCGTCTTTTGGAACCACCCCGCCGGCACGCATTGTTTCACGATCAAAGTTCTCGATCCGCCACCGTCGTTTCACTAAGCCGTCGGTGGACGATTCGCCTGAAGTTCGGCGGCGTGATGGTCTCAATCCACCCGTCACACAATGTTCCTGAAGATACTACGGCGCACGAGCGGCTGGACGGTGCCCTGCACGAGTACAACCGACCCGTCGCAGGCGTGTGAGGGGGACAAGGCACCGTGAACCCTGACTCTCGGCTCGCACCGGCTAGACTTAGCAAGCTGGTGGCACTTTGCATATTGCTCGCGTGCACGTGCTCGAACGCCCTTTCGGCGTCGCCGCCCGATGCCGCGGTTTTCCTTCGCGCCAACCAGGTCGGCTACTCAGCCAAAGACATGAAAGTCGCGATTGCGTTCTCCGAGTCACCGCTCCCCGCCAAGTTCGCCGTGGTCGCAGCCGATACCGGCGCATCGGTTTTCGAGGGCGAGACCGTATCGCTCCCCGGTGAACGGTGGGGGAAGTTCGACCAGTATGGAGAGCTTGACTTCACAGGGGTAACTCGGCCGGGCCGCTACGTGCTGCGGATGGGTGAGGCGAGATCGTTGCCCTTTGCCATCGGCGAGCTCGTGCTGGCGGGCTTGCCGGACCATTTTCTGGATTTCATGCGTCAACAGCGGTGTGGCTACAACCCATGGCTGGGCGTGAAGTGCCACCAGCTCGACGGCCGGACCGCCTTCGGTCCACTTCCCGACGGAACGGAGATCGACGCCCGTGGCGGCTGGCACGACGCGGGCGACTTGTTGAAGTACCAGCTGGGCCTGTAAGAAATATTGTGTCAACGTAGGGAATCGGGTATTCCTTCCTATCCTCTTTTCCTTACGGAGATTGTCGCATGGATGCGATTTTGACAGAAAAGGCCGAACGGCTCGCGAAAGAGGTCGCGACACAGGCAAGGACGCTGGATGACCTCAACGGCCTCATCAAGCTGATGATGAAATCCGCGCTGGAACGCATGCTCGACACCGAAATGGATGTGCATCTCGGACGTAAGAAGCTGCCTGGGCTGACTGCCGACTCTCCGGCTGAGGTGCCGGCGAACTGTGCTGCCGAGGCGCCTCCGAAGAAGGGGGCAAAGAATCGTCGCAATGGACATTCACACAAAACGGTACAGGGCGATCTTGGCGAAATCAGGGTCACGACGCCGCGCGATCGCGATGGCACCTTCGAGCCACAATTGATCCCCAAACATCGCCGTCGCTTGACCGGTTTCGACGAGAAGATTCTTGCTCTCTACGCCAAGGGTATGACCACTTGGGACATTCAGCAGATTGTGAAAGAACTCTATGATGTTGATGTTTCACCGACGCTGGTCTCAGAGATTACCACTGACCTCGACGCGCAAGTGACAGCGTGGCGCACCCGGCAGCTCGACGCCGTTCTGGCCAATCGTCTATTTCGACGGCATCGGGCGACAAATATCCGACCATCGTCAAGCAGTGGCGTTTGAAGTGGCCGGACATCGCGGCCATGTTCGAGTTCCCGCCTGCGATCCGCAAGGCGATCTACACGACCAACGCCATCGAGTCGGTCAACAGCGTGATTCGCAAGTTCACGCGGAACCGCAAGCAATACCCCAACGAGGAGTCAGCGCTGAAGCTCGTGTACTTGGCCATCCACGAAGCGCCGAAGAAGTGGACCATGCCGATCCCGAAGTGGAGAGAAGCGCTGAACCACTTCGCCATCATGTTCGAGGACCGACTGCCGACCCCAGCTCGCACTTGACCCTGCAAGTTCCGTACCCAACTGTGTTGACACAAAAAGATTTACAAGCCCTACCAGCTTACGTCGGGTAACGCCACGGCCCAGATGCTTCTGGCCTATGCGCTCGGCCGACGGTCCGCGCCGCGGGGTCCGCGCTTCGCCAACTGCGTCGAACGCGCTGGGCGATCCCGTTCCCAACGGTGTGCCCGACCTTCTCGATGAAGCTCGCTGGGGCCTCGACTGGATGCTCAAGCTTCACCCTGCGCCCGACCAGCTCTACCACCAGGTGGCCGACGATCGCGACCATGTCAGCTTCCGCCTGCCGCAAAACGAAATCGCGGACTACGGCTGGGGCAAGGGGGGCGCGCGTGTCGTCTATTTCGCGGACGGCCGCCCCCAGGGTTTGCAGCGGTTCAAGAGCGAGTCGACCGGCCTGGCGAACCTCGCGGGCCGATACGCCGCCGCCATGGCGCTGGCCTACCAGACGTGGAGGGACGACCCGGGTGCCCGCGCTTTCGCCGAGCGCTGCTTGAAGGCTGGCCGCGAGGTCTACGAGCTGGGCCGCACCCACGAGGGGTCGCAACAGGGCAATTCCTACAAGGCGCCCTACCGCTACGAGGAAACAACCTGGGCCGACGATATGGAATGGGGCGGGGCCGAGCTGTTCCGCGCCACGGGCGAGCGCCGCTACCTCGACCAAGCGAAACGCTACGCGCTGATGGCCGGCACCGACACGTGGATGGGCCGGGAACAGGCCAAGCACTATCAGTTCTACCCGTTCCTGAACGTCGGCCACTTCCGGCTTTATGACCTGGTAGATGCCGACTTTCAGAAGGTTCTCGCCGGCTACTACCGCGACGGGATCGACCGTTGTGTGCGAGCGGGCCAGACCAATCCGTACCGCCTCGGCGTGCCGTTCATCTGGTGCTCCAACAACCTTGTCGTCGCGCTCGTGGCACAGTGTTATTTGTATGAGCGAATGACCGGGGACGTACGCTACCACGGTTTCGCGGCGCGCAACCGCGACTGGCTGCTCGGCCGCAACCCGTGGGGATACACGATGTTCACCGAGGTGGGCACTGTGTTTCCCAAGGACGTACACCTACAGACCACGAAGCTCACGGGGCGCTCGGTGCGCGGGGGATTGGTGGACGGGCCCGTCTATGAGCGCATCTTCCGGTCCCAGCGCGGTGTCTCGATCACCGAGCCGGACCCGCTCGCCCCCTTCCAGGACGAGCGGGCCGTCTATCACGACGACATCAAGGACTATGTGACCAACGAACCGACAATGGACGGCACGGCGTCGGCGATCCTGATGTGGGTGGCAGGGGATGAGCAAGGTCCAAGTGCGCGCCCGTAGGGACCGGTGGCTCTTCGGGGTCCGCTAACAACTTCGTTGACTTTGGCAGCAGAGCAACGGATCGCAAGGCGTGGTATACTCGATCGAAGGATGGACATAGCGGTTAAATTCTGGCAGGGGGAGTCGCTATGGAGGGGGCAAAAGCACGTCCGGGTCGGCGTCTTCGAAGCACAACCTTGAATCGGGAGCAGGCCGTGTATGACGCCAGCCTGCCCCAATGGGTGCAAGAGCACGATTCCGCACACGTCCTCATCAAGGATGACGAGGTTGTCGGCTTCTATCCGACCCGCGAAGAAGCACTCGCCGCCGGCTACAGTCGGTTTGGGGTGGTGCCGCTGTTCGTCAAGAAGATCACGGCCGCCGAGCCCGTTTATTACATCCCCAACGTGACCCTCTGATGGCCCGCTTCCGACTGCGGATCGGAGGGGACGGCCCGGTCATCTCCTGGCTTTGATCGGCCGTGATATGCTGGCCTACTGCCGGTTCTTCTACGACGGACCGAATGGCGAGCTCATACTCGCGGTTTGACCGGTTCTTCCCCTATAGCTGGCGATGGGCAATCCGGGTCAACAGCCGCGCCAGTGACTTGGTGGCCTCGGGGAACCGTTTGCAAAATTGCAGCAAGGCTTGAACGACCCCTGTGCGGCTCGAATCGCAGGAGGATACACTGGTCTGAGTGGGAGTTGCGGGCATCGTTGCAGATGCCAAGAACCGGCTACCGTTCCGCTCGATGGTGCGAAAGACGAAACGACAACGCTCCGACCGCAGAGTCCAACAGCGTGGAGGTCGACTCTCATGGGCTTTTCCCGGCTGAATTTGAACGATCTGCGAAACCAAGATGGCAGGAGAGAGCAGAAGACTCCCTTCGAGCATCAACTCGACGCTTTCAAAGCCCTCGACCGTACTTTTTCCTTCACGGATGCCAACGGCAAGGGCGCTTTGCTCGTCCTTCCTACCGGGGCCGGCAAGACGTTTACGACTGTCAAATGGCTTTGCGATCGGGCTCTTACGAGAAACATGAAGATTCTCTGGCTGGCACAGTCGTTTTACCTCCTCGACCAAGCGTTCAAGGAGTTTAACGACTACGCTGCCTGGATTCCTGAGCCCAGGGAAATGCTTCACATCCGCCGTGTGTCGAGCAACCCATCGCATCAGCTACCCCATTCCGTCGAGATAACGGATGACGTGGTAATCATGACCACGCAAACAGCCATCAAAAACCTGCACTCGGACGCGACGGACCGAACGGGTAGCAGGGTTATCAGCAGTTTCAGACGGTTTGTCGAGGAGGCCAAGAATAACGGTCTGTTCGTCGTGCTGGATGAGGCCCACCATGCCCCCGCTCACGGGTGCCGGCACTTGTTAGTTAACGAAGACGAATCCACGCCTGGAATTCGCCGGCTCGTGCCGAGCGCGTACCTTCTTGGCCTCACCGCTACGCCCACTTACACGGACGAGACAAGAAGAGGATGGCTCAGCAGGATTTTTGAGGCAGGGATTATCCATAACGCGGACAAGACCGAGCTCATGGCTCAAGGCATCTTGGCAAGGCCCAAATACATCGAAAGGCCGACGGGGAGGGAGCTCATCGTTTCCGATGATCTCTACAACCGCCTTGTCAGGGAACACAAGGACTTGCCTGAAAACGTGATCGAAATCCTCGCGGGCGATTCCCGGCGTAACGATTACATTGTGCAGGAATATGTCCAGAACAGGGATCGCTACGGGAAGACGATCATATTTGCCGACCGCTGGTTCCAGTGTGTCTACCTGAAGGAGAAGCTACTTGACAAAGGCGTCAGAGCCGATGCCATTTACTCGCACATCGATGCCGATCCCGGGTCCGCTGAGGCCCGAAACAAGCGGACGGCAAGCGACAACGAGCGCATCTTGAACGAATTCAAGCACGGCAAGGACAGCTCGGGGCGGGACACTCTTGAGGTACTGATAAATGTAAGAATGCTGACGGAAGGAGCCGATGTACCTAGCGTCCGAACAGTTTTCCTGACCCGCCAGACAACGAGTGCCATCCTGATGACCCAAATGATCGGGCGAGCTTTGCGTGGCAGAAGGGCAGGCGGAGGCGATGAGGCGAACATCGTCCTGTTCATCGATAACTGGAAACGACTTATCGATTGGGCTACGCCGGCGTCGCTTGACGGCGGCACAGCGCAGGAGCGAGTGATCCGCGGTTACTATCCGCTGGAATACATTTCGATCCGCTTGGTGGAGGAACTTACTCGCCAGGTCAACAGTGGCGGCGATATTCCCTCTCCGCCTTTCTCTCAGATCGTTCCTGTCGGATGGTTTCAGACAGAAATCGTTGTGGCGACTGAAGACGCTGCCGACGAAACGCAGTCGTTCACCGAGTTCGTGATGGCCTATGAGGGTACAAAGCCGAAATTCGACGCCTTCATTGAACATTTCCAGCGCAGCGTACCGGAAGGATGGGACAAAGAGTCCCTGTCATTCGAATGGATGATGGCGCAGACACAGCGCTGGGTGGCCAAGTTTTTTGACCTCGAAGCAGATCAACTCGGCGGCGGACTGGAGATGAACCTCGCACGGATCGCCCGCCACATCGCGCAGACGCAAACAGCGCCGCCTTTTCACTCGTTCGAGGATCGCCCCAAATATGATTTGGACGAGTTAGCCCGACGCCGCCTTAACAATAGCCCGGTCGAGAACAGCACATTTTTGGAATCAGAGTTCACCAGACCGGGGAATTTATGGAGGGTTTTCTACAAGACAATCGACCGTTTCCACACGGCATTCGACGGAGCGGTAAGGCGAGCTCTGCGCCCAGGACGAGGCATGTCGCCCACGACCTTGACCTCGAGCGAAAAACGCAGCAAGCGGGAACTATCGGAGGCCGAGAAAGAGCAAGTCAAGCGGCGGGACAGCTACGCGTGCTTGTGCTGCGGTGCGTCTGGCAGAGGCGTTCGGCTCCAGATTGACCACATCGTTTCGTACAACATCGGAGGGGAAACGAGCGTAGAGAATTCCCAGACGCTTTGCAGCGTTTGCAACCGAGAAAAGAAAATCAACGAGCTGAACTTCCTTCAAACGGCGACGCTGCTGCCCGGGCCGCCCGAACCGGAACTGCTCACCCGCTCCGGCACGGAAGACGTCAAACGGACGATCACGAGACTTGTCAACCACTTCTACCGGTGCCGGGCCGTCTCTGAAGTTCGGATGCACACGCGGTCCACTGGCCGATTCTACTCGACGTGGGAGATCGAACTGTTCGCTGGCAACAAGCCGAAGTGGCTGAATGATCACAAGTGGTCTCTAGTCGACCACATCCAGGAGAATTTCGGCTGCTCGCATGTTACTGACATCAGAATTGTTGGCGCGAGGTAAAGAGTTCAAAGCGCCCAGCGCCGCGCAGGCCGGCAGTGGGAGAGCAGCCGATTACGTCAAGCAAAGGAGCGCTCCAAGGTCCCCTTCCAGTCGCGTGACCGATCGGGGTCAAGTGTGGACGTGCCGTTCTGCTCTCTTGTTACTGATCTCGAGCGCAGTGCCGTATTTCGGGCCTCATAGACAACGTAACGGCCGGACTCCTCCCGGCTCGGCACAGACGATGACGCCGCTGACGGAATCTGCGTTCCCAATCGGGGTTTCTTTCGTCGATTGGAACGGGCAACACGAATGATAGGGGGGGGGGATCGGCTTCGATAGACCACGGAGGCGGAGCGTGGCTTAGTTTGGCAGCAGAGCCTTTATCGCGCCGCCGCCTGATTGCCCACTCGCTTGTATCCCGGCGCGGCGATGATGGTGCGCAGCAGCTTGCCATCCGCCAGGTTCCACAGCCGGACTTCGCCGTCCCAGCCTCCCGAGGCCACGGTCTTGCCGTCGCGAGAGATGGCCAGCGAGTAGATCCAGTCCTGATGGCCCGGCATCCGGCGGACCTGCGAGCCTTTGTCGGTGAAGACCGCGACGTTCTTGTCGGCACCACACGCGAGCAGGTTCTTGCCGTCGGGCGTAAACCGCAGCTTGAAGACCGTGCCGCCGAAACCGCCGATCTCGCGGATCGCCTTGGCCTCGCTGTCCGGGTTCCAGACCCTGATGCGGTTGTCTTCGCCGCCGGTGGCAACCCCTTTGCCGTCAGGGGTGAACGAGACCGTGTAAACCGGCGCGCCGTGGCCGGGAAATGTCACCAGCGATTCCTTTTTGTCAACGTCGAAGACCTTGGCGGTCTTGTCGCGGCTCGCCGTCGCCAGTCGCTTCCCGTCCGGGCTGAAGGCGATCCCCAGAACCCAATCGGCATGGTCTTCGATCTGGAACAGGAGCTTTCCGGTCTCGACCTCGAAGAGTCGCAGGGTCCGGTCGGCCCCCGCGGTGGCGATCTTCTTGCTATCCGGGCTGAATGCGACCGCGAACGCCGCGTCCTGGGTTTCGACCAGGTCGCGAACCGGCTTGCCGCCTCCATCGGGCTCGGCCAGCCAGAGCTTGACCACGCCGAAGACGCCCGGGTCGCCGCTGGCGGTGGCCAGCCACTTGCCGTCCGGGCTGTAGGCGATGTCGTAGACCCGCTCGGCCAGTCCGCTTAACCTGCGCCTCAGCTTGCCGTCGGCTGTATTCCAGAAGGTGATCTCGTGATAACCCGACGCCGCGATCGTCGAGCCGTCCCGGCTGAATGCCAGGGCCGTGATCGGGACGGTCGCCGGATAATCCTGGGGGATATTGACGCGCCTTGTCTTGCGCAGCACGATCGTCCAGTCGTCGTTGGGGGAACCGCCGTCATATTTGGCTCCCTCCGCAACCCATCGCTCGATCACGGCGATCTTCGCGGGTGTAAGCGGGTCCTGCTTGTACGGCATCCTTGGCTGGCCTTCCGGGCCGATCACCTCGACGAGATTGCTCTCGTCGGGTTTGCCCGGCTCGAGCGTGGTCCCCTCGCCCTGCTGGCCGCCCTTGGCGAGCTGGGCAAAGGTCGTCATGACGTATTTGCTCTCCGTCTTCTTCGGGTTGTGGCATGCAATACAGCTTTCGACCAGGATGGGCGCCACGTCTCGAATGAAGCTCACAGGAGGCTCCTTCGACTTTCCTTTCGCCTCCGGGATCGCCGATCCAGGACGCCGGCCGCCTTGATCGGCCGGTCCCTGGCCAGCCTCGCTCGCAACGGAAATCACCAGGAACAGCCCGAGGGCCAGGCCGGTCGTGACGCAGGTGCGCAGAATTCGAGACATTCTCTGGGTCCTCCGAGCATCGGCCGTTGGCCGCATCCCTTCATCTTACTTGATCGGCGCGACTTTCACAGCGAGGGGAGTGGTCGGAACGGGGTAATCCTTCTTGTTGACCTGAAAGATCAGGGCGAGCTGGGTGTTCGCGGATGTGGGTGCCGCCTTGGGCTCGGCGGCGATCTTCACGGCAAAGGCCGCGGCCGCGCCGCTGAGTGTGACTGGATCGGCCTTCACTCCAGCCGGCAAACCATTGATCCGAACGGTCACGGGGCCGTCGAACGTTCCCTTGCGCACCAGCTTTCCCTTGACCAGGGCGGTGGAGCCCGGCTTGACCTCGACGCTGGCCGCGGCCAGCTCGGCCGCGACCGGATGCACCACGCTCAAGGTCACGGCCGGAACCGCGATGGTCCGGTCCGCGCCGGCAAATTTGCCTTTGGCCAGAAGCGCAATGGTCATGGTTCCAAGCACCGTCTCGACCGGGCGCTGACCGTCACGCTGCCCTCGAGCAATTTCGCGGCGATCGGCGCGCCGGTGACGGTCACTCCCGGAGGCAGGCTCAGTCCTGAGATCGCGATCGGCGCATCGGCTCCTTTGGTCCGCGCGACCTTGATGGGGATCTTCGCGCTAAAGCCGCGAGGAACCTCGATCGGCTGGGCCGGAGTGTCGAGCGCCACGGCCGTGGGAAGGGCCGGCGCGGCCACCAGCCCATACTGGGTCATCGCGCCGGCCGGGGGAGTCGCTTGCGGGGTGAATACCAATAACTGCGAGGCAAGCCGCTCGAAAGGACCATCGGTGCGCTGGCCCCGCCCCACCAGCTTGATCGCAGTAGCGGGAAACGCGGCGTCGGCGCTCGCCGAGACCGTGATGACGCCGGTCGTCTGGCCGGCGGCGACGCTCCCGGGCCGAACGCTCAGACCCGCCGGGGGCTCGGCGACGGTCAGGGTAATCGGCCCGCTATAGCCCCTCCGCCGGACTGTCGCACTGATCGCCGCCGACCCTCCGCGCGGCACGCTCACCTGGGGTTCGCTCAAGACGAGCTCGAAATCGGGCAGGAGCGGCTCGACCACGATCCGGTAGGGGAAGCCGACACCGCCCCGCTTTTCAAGGTCGCGAATGACCAGCGTGATCTCATTCGTACCGCCGGGAATCGTCAGGTCGAACGACGGATCGGCCAGGACGATCGGCGGGGCCTGCTGACCATTGCGCGGGGGCCGGGCGATCGTCGTGTCGTCGGCATTCGCCAGAACACCGCCTCCCTTGCCGAGCACCTGGACAACTCCGTCGAGATTCGAGCCCAGGTCGGCGGCCTTTACCGTGATCCGCAGTCGCTCGCCGGGCGTCGCCACCACGCCGAAGCGGTCTTCGTCGCCGGGCGGGTCGAGCCGGCCGTTGAAAACGACCGGTGCAACGGCCCGAACGGGCTGGTCCGAGCGATCCGCTGGCTCGCGCAACTCGGGATACGACGAGACAACCAGCGGCGGGAGCGATTCCACGTCGTAGTTCGGCTCGCCGGCCTTGACGCCGTCGATCATCGCGCTCGTGATCCGAGGCAGGAATAGCTCGGTGCCTGGGATGGGTTGAACGGACGCCGCGGCGATCTTGGTCCCCGCGAGCGACCCGCCGCGAAGCTCAAGCCCGAGCGTTTCCCCCTGCCGGCCTCCCAGCGGATAGACCTCCTCGGCCATCGGCAAGTTGCCGATCACCAGCCGATAGCCCGGCCGGCTCGCTCCCTGATAGCGTGAGTCGGAGATCTCGACGACGTAATCCGTATCCTCGGGCAAAACGGCGGCGAGTCGCGCGTCGGTCACCAGGCCGGGCGAGTCGTCGGCCGAGGCGATATAGGTCCGCGTGGCCGAGGCCTTCGTCAACCGAATGGTGGGGTCGATAGCCGACCCGATCCGCGCGCACTGGGCGTCGACCACGATCTTCTGCCCCTTCTTGCCGTGAAAGCGGAAGAAGTCGACGTCGTTGCCCGCAACTTGACCCTCCACCACCAGCGGCGGGTCGGGAATCGGCTGGGCTGCCTCGAAGACGCTATTGTCTTCCTTCTCGCTGACCTGGGGCAGTTGACCGACCGCGAACAGGAAGGGGTTGGAGATCCCGTCGTCGGTCTGAACCCGGATTGGATAAACCCCGACCGCGACGTCGCCCGCGATCGTCACCTTGGGCTTCCAGCTCGATGCGCTCTGCCCGGCCGATGGCGACTCGATCTTGAACGGGAATGGAGCGATCAGCCGGGGGTTCCCCGCAAGCTCGGAGCCGCTGATCGAAAGCTCGGTGGCCACGCCCCGCTGCACACCATGGGGCGTGATGTCGCCGATCTTCGGAGGCGCCGCAAGACACTGGCTGGAAAAGGCAACCAGAGTGAAAAACGTCAGCACAAACGTGGCTGGCGTTAGACCATGTTGAGGACGCATGGGAAAACACTCAGGGCGGGATAAGGTCGCGATGGCGGGGTTAAGTCTTTGTTCAACGTAATTTTAACGTCCCACGAACGCCGAAGTTTGTCAATGATAAGAGCGGGGCTACTCGCCCTGAAGCAGCATGGTGCGCCTGCGAACGTCGCGAGGTCGTCGCGACTCTGATCGCGATACTCAACGACCGGCTTCGGTTCCCTGCCTTGATGATTTCATCCTTCACCCTTCATCCTTTTCTTTGTCTCCAGGCCGCCAAGGCAGCTTCGAGCAAGTGCTCGAGCCCGGGGTTTGCGACGTCGGCGACAGTTCGAAGTTGCACATGCCGGTGAACCTTGCCGCTCCCTTGCAGTAACTGCGCGGGGTCCGGCAGCTCGGAGCCGCGCCGATCCCAACCTTGACGCCGGTTCGGCTCATGAGCAGCGTGCAGATCGTGTCCTTGTAACCGGGCCCGTAACCGTAACCGATGAGCCGCGCGGACCGATCGACCGTTTCGGTGGCATCGGGCACGGTGTGCACCACGAGCTCGCGCACTGCCAGCGCGATGTCTCTCACGTTCGGCGGGTAGAGGGCCAAGAACTCGACGACCACCACGTCACCGGGTTTCAACAAGGTCGTCTTGCTCCGGGTATTCCGCGTCGAACAGCCGCGCGGAATAGGCGGCAACATCCGTCATGTCTTGTTCGTTCCACGCCTCGCGGATGTCTAGAACGCTTTGTGGCGGAATCTCGTTCAGGATGAGCGTGGCCAACCGGAACCGCTCCGATGGCGGTAGCGGTTTGATTGCTTCGTCGTAAATCTCTTCGATCGTCATTTCAATCGGTCTCGCCGAGCGCTGAGGCATACGATCCACTCCCTCCATTCACGACATTCTAGCGGTTCAACCTGTGCGAGCCAAGCTCGCGATGATCGAGCAGCGCCTCGGTTAGTCAACCCCTCAGCGAAGGATCCACACTTCGTTTGGCTCGTTGGCGCGTAGTACTGTCAGGCCGCCCCCGCGCGCTTAACCGCCCGCCACCTCTTTCCAGCGCTTGTCCCATTCCCACATCCGGAGCGCCTGCTCGGGCGTGAGCGGCGCGCCGAGCTGGTTGGCCCAGTGGCAGATCTGGCCGCGGTGATGCGCGTCGTGCGTGATTGCAGCGCAGACAAGAGCGACGACATCAGGACGAAGGTCGGGAACGTGGCCGCCGGCTTCGATCGAATGCTCGATCAGGCGCACCATCGCTGCCGCGCTCGTCGCGAGCGCCTCCTTGGCCTCGCTCGGCGTGACCTCCGCTCGATCGAGCTTTCCTGGAGGTTTCTCGTCCCGGACGGACATCGCGAGCCGCATGCACCGCACGTTATGCATGTGGGCGAACGTGGTCGCGATATTGCGCCGCTTCGAGCACGCAGGCTGGGCCCTCCAGATCTTTGGGTCAAGGGAGTCGATCAGAACCTGGTTGATCCGCTCGTTCGTCAGGTAAGCCTCGACAAGAGCGCGGCCGAGGTCGATAGGCTCGCGTCGGTTTCGTGCTCCAGTGTGGGTCGGTGGTGTGGCCGTGGATTTCGTTGCCGTCTTTTCGTGGCGGCGTGCATTCTTGCCGCTTAGGGCGTCGCTCTTGGGCATGTCAAATTCACCGGGCTTCCGGATTCTCGATTTGAGCAGCAGCTTCTCGGCATCCTGGAGCGTGCTCATCGCTTGACCGCCCTCTCCGATTCTACGGCAGGGCATCAATAACATGAGGAGCCGCCAATTATCATACTCCAAGGTACGTCACGCCGGCCATTCGGTCACGTGGCTCTGTCCCCTACTCACGCGCTCGAATTCCAGGAAAGTCGCCAAGAAGCCAGCCGAGCGAAGGAGGAATCGCGCTCCCGAGTCCACTTGGATCATCGCCGCGGGGATGGCATAATCGAAGGATCGAAGACCAAAAAAGGAGGCTGTCATGTCCACGGCATCTGTGACCACGCCCTTGATGACCGCCGAAGAGTTCGCCGAGCGGCCCGATCCGGGCTATCCCGAGGAGCTCGTTCGAGGAAGGATCGTCCCAATGTCGGTACCCGATCGACGCCACGGTCAAGTTTGCGGGCACGCGTACATCCTGATTCGCTCGTTCGTGGACGCCCACGACCTCGGCCATGTCTTGTGTAACGACTCCGGCGTCATCACGGAGCGCGACCCGGACTGCGTGCGCGGGGCAGACGTCGCCTACTACAGCTTCAACCGCTTGCCGCGTGGGCCGCTGCCGCGGTCTTATGGGCCGGAAGTGCCCGAGCTGGTGGTCGAGGTTCGCTCGAAAGGCGACAAGTGGCCCAAGGTGCTCGCCAAGGTGGTGGAATACCTCGACGCGGGCGTGGCCGTCGTCGTCGTTCTGGACGACGAGCGCCAAGTCGCTCAAGTCTTCACGGCTGACAGCACCCGATTTCTCGGGCCTGACGACGAGCTGACGATCCCCGAGGTCCTGCCCGGCTTCGCCGTCGCCTTACGGCGGTTCTTTGAGTGAAGCACAAACTGGCCTCGTTCGAGGGACCGAGAAGCTCCACGGAGGAAACTGGGACGCAGCTCGTTTATCCGTGAGGGATTGTCATACGACCGGAACGGGTCGACTGGGATCGCCTGCGTGGGAATGCGATAATTCAACGATCGAAGACCCGAGGAGGAGATCGCCATGTCCACGGCATCAGTGCCCACGCCCTTGCTGACCGCCGAAGAGTTCGCCGAACGGCCCGACCCGGGCAATCCCGAAGAGCTTGTACGAGGAAGGATCGTGCTCATGCCCATGCCCAAACCGAGACACGGGCAAATCTGCGGTCGAGCATACTTCTTGTTCCGCGTACACGTCGATGCTCAGGACTTGGGCCATTTGCTCAGCAACGACTCGGGCGTGATCACCGAGCGAGGTCCCGACACGGTCCGCGGTGCTGACATCGCCTTCTATAGCTTTGCCCGCGTTCCCAAGGGGCCGTTGCCCGATCGCTATCTGGACATCGCGCCCGACCTGGTTGTCGAGGTCCTCTCACCGGGCGACCGCTGGCCGAAGGTGCTGCGCAAGGTGGCGGAGTATCTCGATGCCGGGGTAACCGTCGTCTTGGTGCTTGACGACCAGCGCCGACAAGCGCAGCTTTACCGAGCCGACGGGACAACACGCCTGCTCGACGCCGAAGAGGAGCTTTCCATTCCCGATCTGCTCGGCGATTTCCGCGTTCGGGTCGGGCGGTTCTTCGAGTAATGCGCTCGCCGGTCCTGCTCGTTGCTTCGGGGAACGTTCGTATCCCGCGGCATCGGACGATTAGCCATGGTGACCGTGCGGATCACGCCGCGATGGGAGACAAATGGTTTACTTCGAAGGATTTCGATCATGACGGCCGAGCGACGTACCTCCCAACTCTGGCTCTGATTATCCCCGGCGACATTTCCGTCAAAGGCCAGAGCCTGAAGCGACCCGAGCGCTTTGACCGATCCGGGCGAAAGGCGACAAAAATCCCTGCGCGGAGCGAAAGGCGACAACAACTTCTTTTCGCGGAGCGAAAGGCGACAATGATTTCGCCCAGCGTTGCCGTTGATTCTTCCCCGAAGGAATTCGGCTTGTCGCTCATGGCCGGGCGCGCGAAACTGGATGGATCATGTCTCTTTGATCGGGGTTCAATTCCCCAAGAGGAGGGCTAATCATGATCCGGCCGGTTCGCCCGCGCAGTGGGTTTACGTTGATCGAGCTCTTGGTCGTCATCGCCATTATCGGGGTGTTGATCGCCTTGTTGTTGCCCGCCGTTCAGTCGGCTCGTGAGTCGGCGCAACGCGCGCAATGCATCAACAACTTGAAGCAACTGGGCCTGGCCGTGCAGAGCTATGTCACGGCGACGAATGTTCTGCCGGCTCAGACACTCGATAACGTCATGCTTCCCAACGGAATGGGAAACGTGAACTGGTTCACGTCCTGGACCGCCAGCATCCTTCCCCACCTCGAACAGCAGCCTGCGTTCAACGCGCTCAACTTCAATGTCCCCATGATGGAACTGGCGCCACCGATCCTGGGCGCGAACACGACCGTGGGGCTCATGACGATTGCGACTTTGCTTTGCCCGTCCGAGAGCGTGACCAAGTCGCCGAGCTACGCGCTTTCGGGGGCCACGCCGGCCGGCTACACGGCTCAATTCGGCGTGGCGAACTACGCCGGCAATTACGGCGGGCCGCCCACGATCCGCGCATGCAGCGGCGCGATCGTCCCTGTCAAAGGCAACAAGTCCCTCGTCTTCAACCTGATGTCGGCGGCGAACTTGACCTCGCCGCTCTCGGCCGGGCCCGTTCGCATGCAGATGATCACCGACGGCGCCGCGAGCACGGCACTTTTCAGCGAGCACCTGCTGTCGAGCACCCCTCCCTATATTGCGAATGATTCGAGCGTCACCCCGGGAGGACGGAACGCCAGGCGCGGGCTCTTCCCGGTTCCCATCACGGTCACGCTGGATCAGGCGAGTACCGCCAGCGCGCAGGCGTTCGTCAGTGCGTGCCAGAGCCTGCCGGCGGGCACTCCGGTGCTCGCGGGCATCGGTTTCGGGGCCCAGTGGCTCATGAGCATCGACTTCGCCCCGGCCAACAACGCCTACACCCATGTGATGGCCCCCAACAGCATCTCCTGTACCGGGTCTAACGACCCATCGGGCTACTTTTCGAGCGCCAACGGCGGATTTGGCGCCGCGATCTCCGCGACCAGCAACCATCCGGGCGGGGTCAACGTGGGATTCTGCGACGGCTCGGTGAAGTTCATCAACAATTCCATCGCCCTTCAGACCTGGTGGGGGCTGGGGACACGAAACGGCCATGAGATCATCGGCGCCGACACGTACTGAGCCGAGGCTGCGAGCATGCGCCTCCATGGGACGGTGGCCCACTTGATTTAGCGTTGAATACGGAAGGAAACTTCTTGGGCGAAGAGCGGTGGGTACTGAGGCCCGCCCCACTGGGAGAATCAAGGGATCCTGTAGAGGGGCGGGCGTCTCTGCCCGCCTCCGGAGCTTTCTTTCGCGGTGGGTACTGAGGCCCGCCCCACTGGGAGAATCAAGGGATCCTGTAGAGGGGCGGGCGTCTCTGCCCGCCTCCGGAGCTTTCTTTCGCGGCGGGCCCTGAGGCCCGCCGCGCTAAGAGAATCAAGGGATCCTCTAGTGGGGCGGGCGTCTCTGCCCGCCTCCGGAACTTTCTTTCGCGGCGGGCACTGAGGCCCGCCCCACTGGGAGAATCAACGGATCCTCTAGTGGGGCGGGCACTGAGGCCCGCCTCCGGAGCTTTCTTTCGTTGTGCAACGCGCAGTAACACGCTCGCGGGGATTGGCGATGTCCAGGGCAGCGCGAGCCAACTTGTCAACGCCCCCGCGCTGTTCCAGACTTTCGGGCTTCCCGGCTGCGCCACCATTGCTGAAGGGTCTTCACCCTCAAGGCGTTGCGATCACGGCCGACACCCCTCTTCGGATCGTAGGGCTCCATGTTGTGGCGGATGTTTTCAGACTCCCTGGCGTCGATATACCAGTTGAGCGTCTCGACGTTCTGCGTTTCTTGTCCAGACTGCACGGTGTCGCACGTGAAGATGACGGAGCGGAAAAACTCCTTGTCGCCGGTCACGTTGCTGAACATCGCGTGGAGGCCGACAATCTGCTCGTCATTGCGGAAGTACATCGACGACGAGCGCGCCGTCGCGAGGCCCTCGAACGGAATCACCACAGACTTCACGCCGTCGGCCACGAGCGAGAATAACCGTGGGAAGAGATGAAACGCTCGCGCGCTCCAGGGCCCCCGAGTGTCTATCGCGCCGTCGCCGGAGGAGGGCTCCTGAATGTCCGTGCTCAGCTTCTTGAGACGTCCTTCGTTGCGAAAGGCGCGGATCTGGACCAGCAGGACTCCCGCCGTGTTCATCTTGATCCAATCGCGGTGGCTGGCGATCCAGGCGGCGGCCAGGTTCACTCCGTAGTTATCGTAGTAGCCGGCGTCGACGACGTGGCGGGGCGGGACCGTCGGCAGGGTCACCGACGAGGTGACGTAAGGAAACGTCGCACTCATGCGTACGGCGGTCGCCAGCCGGAGCCGGTTACGACTCTCCTCGCCGAACATCCCGAAAAACTCGACGGCCGAGACCGAGGTGAGTTCTGGGTACTCCAGATCATCGTCGGTCGGCGGTTTTGGCTTACCTTTCGCCTGGGCCTCCTTCAAGAACTGCTCGCGCAGAGCGTGGACATCATCCGCAAGCAAGGCGCTGCCAAGGTTGACCCCCAGGTCGTGGAGCGGCTGATTGCTGATCAGCAGCCGGCGGCCATCCTCGACGAGCATCGGCGAAAAGATGATCGACGGGATCAGGCCCTCTTGCTCCTTCCGGTTGATCTCGCCGAAAGTGTGGGCGATCCCGTCGTCGAACTCGATCCAGGCGTCCTCGAGGGCGTCGCCCCGATTGTACGTCGCCCAGGGGACCAGTGAGCAGGGAAAAAAGTCGCGGAACGCAATGTGCCAGGCGATGGGCGTGAGGTAGTCGGGCACCGTCAGGGGCTTGCCCGGCCCGCCCAAGACGCCGGTTCCGTCATGGTGCCCGCTGACGTACCGCGCCGCGCCGAGCATGCCCCCCGAAGCCCCCGTGATCAGGCGGACGTGGTGGGGGAAGTCGTCGAACGTCCGGTCCAGGTAACCCAGTACGGTTTGCGTCCAGATTGCGGTGCGCAAGGCTCCGCCGCTCGTGGTCACGACCACCAGGATCGGCTGCCGGCTCGCCGTCGCCGTCCCGGCGTGGTTCTGAAAGGACCGGGACCAACGATCGAGCAGTGCCTGGCGTTCTTGCCACGCCCGGTGCGCGGCGCCCGGCGGGATTTCTTTCTGGAAGCGCTCCAAGCTGACGACACCAGCCCGGACGGCGTCGCCCGGGGAAGGGAGCACGAATTGGTCGCGAATCTGGACGAACGCCGACGGGTACAAGGCGTGGAGATCGCGGATCTCGACCTCGTAACTCAGCATTCCCGCCGCTGCCACCAGCGCCAGCAAGACGACAACGGCCACGATCCGCGCCGACCAGCGCCTCGTCCCGAGGTAGGTCACGAAGGTCGCCACGACTCCCAGCATGACGCAGATCGAAAACACGGGGGGAATGATCGCGTGCATGATTTCGTGGCCCACCAACGGCTCGAGGAAAGAGGCCGCGACGACGATCGCAACGATGATGACGATGTTCTTCGTGTTGGCGTGAGGGTCAAGCCGGTCCGGGTCGAGGTCGAGGACCGCGCGGAATTGGAGCTGGCGCGACACGAGCTGCCGCCAGACCTCATGCAGCCGGGTCGCGACGCGGGCCCAGACCAAGGCTGCGATCGCCCCGGCTCCGAGCGCCATACCCGCCAGCCAGGGCCACTCGATGACCACCCGGCCGTCTCCCGGCCGCACGGCCGGCATGACCGCCGGAATGGCCAGGGCCAGCAATACGGGAAGCCCGGCATACCCGAGGAACCAGCGCAGCCGCAACACGCTGTCGGCGCCGTCGGTCTTGCTTCCCAAGAGCCCGGGAAGCCCGCTGGCCTCGAGCACGGGAGCGAAGCGAACCCAGACATGCCGGTCGGGCTGGTGGCGATGCACCTCGAAGTCGCGCACGAAGAGAAGGTAGAGCATCCAGTAGAGGGAAAGGGTCACGCTGAATGCGGCGTGAATCATGGTCGCTGGGTTCGGGCTCCAGACCAGTCCGGGCATGCCGACGCTCGCCAGGCCGCCGTAGACCAGCCATAAGATCAGGACCATCTCGGCAGCGACCAGCAGGCCGGAGAGGCTCGCCAGCACGACCGACGAGAGGACCGGAACCAGCTTGCGAAAATAGAGGAGCGACAGGGCCGCCACGACCAGCAAGGTCGTCTTCTGAGTATTGCGGATCACTCGTGCGGACATCGCCGTGACCGTTTGGTCCCCCGAGTTGTTCGCTCCCGCCTGGTCCCGCGACGCCCAATGGTCGATGACCAGCGGGACGATCGTCAGTAACAACACGGCGAGCACGAGCGGCCAGAGTTTTCGGAGATGGCCGTCGCGCGAGGGTGTCGGGGAAGGGTGTGCGATCACGGGATGTTCTCCCTTGGATTCTTCGTCGCAAACATCTCCGCACGATGTGCGCATTCTGGGATCGCCGGACGGAGCCGGCTCCTACAAAAGCACGTGCTGCTGTGCCGCTGTAGGAGGGGGCGCTGTCCCCCGATCTGTTGGTTGCGGCTACGCCGCTTTGGCGCTGGCCGGAAGTACGCTAGAGTACACCTTTTTTGAGGAAACGGTCCAGCCTTGGTTTGGGTGAAGACGAATTACGCGAAGTTGAGGCGGAGTTCCTTCTGTTCAGAGCTGGTGTGCACCGGGCATTTCTTGTTTTGCGCGCCCTGACGTCATTCCCTGGGTGCGACGCGCCTCGCCGGGGGAATGGAAGGCGCCCGGAAGGGCCGCTCGCGGAGCTCGTCAAGAACGGCCTGCTCGAAGAGGGCCTTCCAGTCCATGCCCGCCCTGACGGCGGCCGTAAGGTGGCGCCGGATCTCCTCGGGATCGACCGGCGACTGGCCCAGCGCCTCCGCCAGATTCGAGCGCACGGCCTCTTCATCCACGCCCAGTCCTTGGTCGTCCTCTTCCTCCTTCTGCTCGACATTCTGGGCCTGGAAGACGTGCTCGACCGAGGGCTCGATGAATTCCTGAAGGCCGAGCAGTCCGTGTCCCACGCCGCGCCGGACGCGTTCGGCGGCTTTCGCGTGCTTCCGGCCCAACCAGCCGCGTGAGAGGGCCAGCGCGAACATTCCGACCGCGACGAGGCCGGCGAAAAACAAAAAGCTGTTGCCCATGCGCTTCCTCCGCTTCCTCAACGGACGGTCGGAGCTGTGAAACTCGCCAGCCGACTTCGACTCTAGCTGGGTCAGCGTGCGGCGTTAGCCTGACCTGCCGCCGATGTTTGTTGACCGCGGGGATTCCTATGAGCTGTTGGCATTCCTGCCTTATCTCTTCGCCGTGCCACGAACGGCGCCAGGGATGAGAGTGACAGGATTTCGCGGTGCGGCTACAATTGCGGGGTGACGGATTCGATCCCCAAGGATCAATGCGGTCAGGAGGTTACGCTCATGAGTACCGTCTCAACGTCCGCGACGACGGAGCGGCCCCGCGATGAGTCGGATCCCTTCCGCTATGGCTGGCGGTACGTCGAAATCACGGGGCCGGACGGGACCGTGACGTTCAACCAGGTCCCGCTGACCTTGGAAGACGTGCTGTTCCCCGAGACGGGAGACTTCATCGTGCAGACGGACCTCCACGATTCGGACAGGAATTACCTGAAGAGCGTTTTCAACACACGGCTGGCCAGGAACCCACATGCCGTGGCCGTGTCTGACTGCCGCGTGGACTGGAATCTCGAAGGGGTGCGTCCCCTGGCACCGGACCTCGCCGTATTCTTCGGCATCGAGCGACGGAAGGACTGGGCGACGCTGGACGTCGCAGCGGAGGGGGCCAGGCCGGTCTTGGTAGTCGAAGTCACATCGACCAGCACGCGCGAGAATGACGTCGAGATCAAACCCGATTTCTATCATCGGGCCGGGGTTCCACTCTACGTGATCGCCGACGTGCTGGAAGAGGATGACGAAATCCGCCGCATCGACCTGAGAGGCTTCCGGCACACGCCCGATGGCTACGAACGGATCACACCCGATGCGCGGGGCTGGATCTGGCTGGATCCGCCAGGAATCTGGCTGGGCGTGGTGCGAGACCCGCAACTGAACAACTGCGACCGACTGGCCTGTTTCGACGCGGAAACGGGCGAGGAGATCGGAGACTACCAGGCGCTCACCGAGGCCCTGGCCGCAGCGGAGGCCAGAGCCGAAGCTGAGGCGAGAGAGCGCAAACAGGCCGAAGCCCGAATTGACGCTGAAGCCGATGCCCGTGCCCAAGCCGAAGCCAGAGCCGAAGCCGAGGCCCGACGCGCCCAGGCGGAAGCCAGCGCCCGCAAACAGGCCGAGACGCGTATCCGCGAGCTCGAGGAAACGATCCGCCGGCTCGGGCAAGGTACGTGAGCGCGGAGCCGAGATCATGTGGAAGAGCGAGCCTCGTCTCGACGCGCTCACGAGGCGCTTCTTCGAACGTGTGGAACACCACGCCAAGCTGACGATTTATCGCCATGGGCCCCGGTCGCCATTCACGACGAGCCGCCAGGCCGTGACAGACGGTTTCCTGACGCTTGATCCAGGACATGAGCCGGCCCCGAATCAGGATCCCGCCTGGCTTGGCGCCGGTTCGGGGTGAAGTTCGACGACCAGGCCCGGGTCAAGATAGTGCGGGCCATCGTCGTCGTGAATGGTGAGGTCTCGATGGCGGCCGCTCGCGGCGACGGCGATGAAGTCGGGGTGTCGCACCAGATAGGTCCGGCCGTCAACGAGGTATACGCGGAATGGCCGGAACGGCTTGCTCAGTTTTTCGAGCCGTGCGTGCCCGTCTGGGCCGTCGTGCCGATTCGGTCGAAGATGGCGGCCACTTCACGCGAGATCGCCGCCTTGCCCTCGCGGAAAAGCCGGCCGGTGTAATCGACCTTCAGCAAGTTCTCGCAGTCGGTTGTCGATCCATAACTTGCGTTCATTCGGCCCTTCGCCAAGCAGAACGCAATGCTCGTCCTCGAAGTTCGTCCTCGAAGTTACGGTCCGTTTGAACCTAGCGGTGCTTTCGCTGAGAGCCTAATGACACTATCATGTGGCAATGGGCAAGCTCTTTGAGCAGATTCGCTCAGCGGTGGCGAACGATCGGTTTTTCGTCGCCTGGCATGCCGACGAGCGGTGCGAGGACCGCGGAATCACGGCTTGGCAACTGGTAGTGGGTCTCGAAGAAGGCGAGCTGGTCCGAGAGCGGCCCAGGAGCAAACCAAATCCTTCCGTGGTGGTCCGGCAAATCCTCGAGGATGAGGTTGAGGTCGAAGTGATCTGGTCGTGGTTAGGTGAAGCGAGGCAGGCCAAGCTTGTCACTGTTTATCTTGTGGAGTAGGGGACGTGAAGGAACGGCGGGAGAAGCGTAAGCGCTGGGTGCGTCGCGGTAGATACGCTGTCGAGGTTGAGGTCGACGTGGTTTACCCCGCGGGAGACCCCTCCGAACCGTGTCTGGAGCCGGCCACGGTGCGCTGGCTGGACGAGGTCGCACGCCGCGCCGAGAAAGGGGATGTGGCCTACCTCAAATCCGTTGGCGAGGTGTTTCGGGCACTTCCTACGCGAACAAACTGACCCTAATATTGGCGGAAGGGGCGATGTGCCCCCCACCCTAATTCTTGCAGCGATTTGGCGTCAACATGCCGGAGTAATTCATCTCTTCGTGACGTGAGGTCGGCTAGGACAGGCATGTGGATCTGCCCCGTCTTCGTGTGGGGCATCCGACCTGTTTCGAGTCGGCTTCCAACGTTTCCGGGCTCGACCCGATCTCTTCGGATCACTGGGCCGTCCGCCGATTCCGCAGACTTCGCACGGAAATCGCCGCTGGCGGGCGCTTCTTCCTGCAAACCGCGCAGGGAATTTCCGCCCGATGTCCCAATCGGCTCGCGATCAATGCCGCGGGCCGGCGTTATGCCGCCGGGCGGCCGCCCAAGTTCGGCACGCGCCGCAGACCCAGCCGCTGGGCGACTTCTCTGAGTCGCTGGCGGCTGGCCGCGAAGAAGTGGCCCAGCAGATGGCCCTTGCTCAGTTTTTCGAGCCGTGCGTGCCACGTCTGGGCCGTCGTGCCGATTCGGTCGAAGCGCGTGACGGCAGGATCAACCAAATGCACGCGAGCCATAGTCATGGAAGGATCCTCCTGGAGTCGAATGATCCATCCACCGCTACTGAACTTGCATCCAAAAGTCAAGAACGCAGTGCCTGTCCTCGAAGTTGAGGATCTTAGGTCCTCAGCGTCTGGCGTAGGGGTGGCGCGGGAGCCGCGCTTCAGGCAGGCTGATCGCCAGCGCGGGGGGTTATTGCAGATCGTCCAGGAGACCGAACAACTTTCGCAGTGGGATCCGGAAACCCGCCAGGACATCGCCGCCTGTCAGCGTTTGCTTCTCCGTAAGGATGATGGGTTTGGCGGGGGACGTGTACACAGCGACAGTCCGGGTGCGCGGGTCGATGAGCCACACAAGACGACAGCCAGAATCGAAGTATTCACGTACTTTTCGCGCCATCTCCCTGGGCGTATTGCCTTCGCTCAGCACTTCAATGGCAAGATCAGGAGCGAGTGGAAGAATCGGAGCGCGATCGCGGCGATGGTGCGCCAGTCGAGCGCGGGAAATGAAGGACAGGTCGGGTATCCGCACGAGGCCAGGAGACAACCGCAGCATTCCCGCTTCGCCAGCGAGAGTGCCCAGTTTTCTGCGCTTGAGAAAATCTCTCAAGAGACCCGCCAACTCGATTGCCAGCACGGACTCCCAATAACCCATGACCTTCTCCACCAGCACACCGTCGATCAGTTCGAAGAGGCGGCGCTCGCGATCACGGATCTTGATGACATCTTCCTCGCTGGCGGTTCCCGGCGCGGGACGAAAGCGAACCCGCCTGGGTGAAATCCCGCCCAGTTGTTGCAAAACATCGGCAAGCGTCAGTTCTTGAGCAACCGCGGTGCTCATGGTAGACCTCCAGCAATCTTGTTCCTATGGTCGCGAAAGCTGCGCGTCGTGGCAACCGCAATGAGCCGCGTTGAACGTGTTGCCCAAGAGCGCTCAATGCGATCGCGAGCTGGCCGAACCGCCAGTGGCGCCGTTTTGGCCTTCTCCGTCGCTGTCAATTTTCACGGGCGGCAGCAGCAACGCCACCCCCATGATGGAGCGCCCCTCACCAATGCGGATGGGCGACCGAAACCCGCGCGAAATCTCATGAATCCAATACCGGCGGTGGGAATCGAACCCACACGGGCGTTCCCGCCCAGAGGATTTTAAGTCCTCAGCGTCTGCCGCGAGTGTGGCAATGGGCTGATGTTGCGGTGGCGTTTAAGTCGTTGTTCTATAGGCCGGTTACATCGCTACCTTTCTTGCGATCGATTGCAGCCGCATTGGGCTCGCACGGCCAGTAGTCTTACCAAATTCTTACCAAGTCGGGCAAAATCACCAGTTTTGCGAAGACGCGGCACTACGGGAACTTGCCGCGAATTGTGACTGGCATACCGTCTATTCTAACGGTTCAGATCAGACGGCTTCGCCGAACCAGTTAGTCCACCTCACCCAACCGATGACTGCCGTTCCGGACCTATTGACTTTCCGACGGAGGCCCGGCAAGATTGTGCGTGAAATCTGAGCTCCTGGTAGGAACCCGGCCAGGCAGAAAAACAGGGCGACGGCGAGTGCAACGATAAGCACTCACGAACGCCCTGTTCTTTTTTGCGCTGACCCAACAAAGGAGGTTCAGATGAGTGAGATCGCGACCACTTTCGTCACGCGAATTCTCGACAAATGGCTGCCGCAGATTCTCGAAGGCGAGGCTGTGGCCGTTCCCGATGACGACGAGGAGATGAACTGGCGTCTCTTCTTTGCCCACAGCCAGGACATGCAGGGCTTCGCTGCCGATATCTTCACGGGAGGCAGGAACGAACGGTCAGGCGAGTGTTGGAAAGGGCTTCGGGACCGCTGGAATGGCACCAGCCATGCGCTAATAGCCGACCTTGCGTGCATGTGGGCACTGCACGAATCCGATTTCAAGAAATGGAGCCATCCGCACAAGCCCCGTGATTTGACCGCGATGGGTATCGGCCCATTGGTCGATCTCTTCCTCACGAGCCGAATTCCAGGTGCCGAGCTCTTCGGCGTGGCCATACGCGAATTCAAGGGGGGTAAGGCAGCGCGCAAAACGAATCGGATGCTGCGTGCCTATGTTGAGAATGCTGCGTTCCTCAAGCCTCACGGCTTCAGTTACAGATCGTATCTTCGGTCCGTCGTTCCGACTTCAGTCCCTCCGAAGGGGAACGTGCTCCAAGCGGAAGCGAGATGGGTTGCCGCGGTAGACCGTGACTTCTACAACGTCGGCGACCCTCTGGCCAATTACATGGTTTGCGATTGGCTGCTCTGGTTTTGGATCCGAGGCGAGATCGACTGGTTTGCAGGCTTTAAAGCCAACAGCGTCCAAAGGAGGAGCTTGGCGGCGATGCTCGACCTGCCCCAGACCGACAGCGCGTTCGTGCAATACTGCCGGACACTTTGCGTACCCGACGGCTTCGGCGATCTCTCTGGGAAACCTCTGCCGCCGCGCCTGCTGAACGAGTGCATTTGGCTGGAGGGGAATCGGTCAACAAATCCGATGTGCCGGACGTAAGCGAGCAAGGTGCAGCAACGAGCGTGAGCACCGACCGGCGGCTTAGTCGCTTGTTTTTCCGGCGACTTTCGCTTCAGGGCTCCGCCAAGCCGCACGGCGCGGATTGAGCGGCTTGATCCGGCGCACACTTCAACACTTGCGCCGCACCGCCACACCGAGGTCGATTGATCCGAGGTTGCTTCGGTCGATCAGACGAATGGCACTAGCTTAAGGGCACGCGAGGGCTGGCACCGTGGTGGAGTTGCAGTGCGCGCACCTGGCTGAACTTTGCCACGTATAATGGAAGTAGGAGGCGATTCCTGCTCGCGTGGCCTTTCTCCGGAACGGACTCCGCTGCAGCGCTTCCTGGGGCAAGGAAAACTCCCGGGCCCACCGGACCTACGAACTGGACCTTGCTTTGCTGGAGTTGTCGCGCGAACGGACCATTAAGCTGCGAGCATATGGGCTCTGGGAGAAAAGAGGCCGACCGTTGCTCGACGACTGGACTGATTGGTTCCTGGCGGAACGCGAGATTGGCACATCCAAATGACGTTCCAACGTATTTCGGTCAACCGTTGGGGCACCTCGGAGCATTTGGCTGTCGTGCAAGTAGTTCACCTTACTCCGAATTGAACACGAGAACGGAGACAGGACATCGGTCAATTACCGAGGCCGCCCAAGAGAGTAGAATTTCTACTGGCGGGAACACACCGCGAAGGCCGGTTGGTCCTGCCGGATGAGCGGGGCAGAGGCGTAGCATTCCCTGGGAATCACTATCTATGAATCGGCAACCGGCACCACAACTGGGCGATATCGAACTGAGACTCCTTGAGATTTTGGCTCGGAGTGACTTGATCGTCGATCTGGACGATCCCAGCAGGATCCGGGAAGTTGCGAATACACTCGGCACCACCGTGGAAGGCGTCGGTCAGGCCCGGCAGCTCCTCGGCGAGCACGGGCTGGCCACGTCCGAGCAGATCACAAACCGAAGAGTGCGTGCTGCGATTACCGACGCCGGACGGGAATACGTGCAGTCCCTACATAGGGCTGTACCATCAGCCCGCAAGTTCGCGTGGTGGAACCCCTTTACCTGGTTTTGATCGGACTCGTCATCCGCATGCCTGAAACGGCACTTCACGGAGCAGCGAATCGGCTGAAGCTCGCACCGCGTGGGTGTCGCCACAGTTATCGCGATCCGAGGGCCTAGCTGGAGAATAGCAAATAGCAGGTCGAGAAGGTCGAAGCGATGGCTAGGGGGTCACCCACCATCCAATCCATTCTGGTCGCGCGAGGCTCTCAATAGCCCAGATGGAGGCATAAGGAGCAACATGCCACGCCGGCCATTCGCCGATCTGACCGTGCTTGACTTTCTAAGAGCGAAGATAATTGGCGACGATCTTCTGCTGGTCGTTGCACCAGCGTTCCTCGACCTCAGGATCATCGTAATCAGGCTTGGGCATCGCCGCATCCGTTTCTCGAGGGGCGGTGAAACACCCTTTGCCAAGCCAGCGAATTTGTGATTCTCTCACGAAAACGCATTGATAGTGACGGGCCAAGGTCGGCCTGTCAATCAGCGAACTTCCAAGTGACTCAATTGGTTACGACGATATCAGCCGCGCGAACTGCATCAGCATTTGTTGCGCGGCTCGCAGCTCGACCGCTCAACCTTGCGACAGGAGTTTGAACAACTTCGGCAGGCTTGGCCTTGGAGCGGGCTTGCGCACTTCGGTCCGACGACACCCGACGCGCGCTACAGCCAGGGCGCGCAAGGAACCGACAGGGAGGACCCCAAAGCTGGCTCATGCCAGACAGCCAAGGACGACGGTGGTGAACCCGGCGTGGGGTTCCTCGCTCGATGGAAACGAGGAACTTGATTCCGGACTGAGTCACTCCTCGGTGTAACGAAACGAAGAAGGAGACGGTTTTGCACGCCTTCAGTGGGGAAAGACCAAGGAAGGAGACGCCGTTGGTCGCGCTCGCCTGACGATCGAAATCGGCGCTAAATTCCCAATCGGTATCATTACAACTAAGCCGCGGCTTGGGTTGCCTTCCTGACCTTTTCTGATTCACCTTCTGTGCCTCGGTCTTGGCGAGGGATTTTCCCCAGCCTGTACGGCTGACCATGAATTCCAGATGACCGCCGTCCTCCGTCAGGACGTCGAACCCGCATTTCAGGTCCCCGTCCGAATCTACCTCCGGCTCGAAAAAGGGATCTACCCGGCATTTCATTCCGTTCTTGAGGGCGAACTCTGGTGTCTTGAGGATCGCCTGATAGATGTGGCTGAGGACTTCCTTGGCCTGCACATCAGCCTCCTCCTGGAGCGCGCGTATTTGCTCAGCGGTCGGTCTCGTCTGTCGGTCTCTGTGGGGCGTGGGGGCATAGTTTGCGTGCCGGTCAGGCGGCCTGCTGAGCCCGTTGCTGCTGTTGCTGGTTCAAGATCCAGGAATGCGCTTGGTCGAGCAGTTTACAGAGCGGGAGGATATCATCCTTGCCAAAGTTGTCCGACTGTTTCCAATCGTCGCCCTGCTTATAGCTCCTGCTCGGGGTAACACTGAACCGCGGGCCTTTATCGCTCTCGTTTCGCCAAACGGCGACTTCGATCGCGCCGTCGCGAAACTTCTCTGCCGGTTTCCTCGCCTTATCGGTAGTGGACTTGTCAGACATGGTTGTATCCTCCGTTGTTGCGTTGAAAAACTGTCACTGGGCAAGAGGGCATGGAACGGGCTTCACCGCGCCCTCCCGACGCCGCGTTCGTCGGCAACCAGCCTGACCGTTTCGTTGAACACCTCAAACGCTTTCTCGCGCGAGGCGTTGGGCCGGTTGTAATCGATCTCCATGCCCCAGGCCCGGTCCTTGTCGTTCCACTTGAACAACTGGACCTGTTTCTCTTCGCCCTCTCTTGTCATGACGTCGAGCCTATGGGACTTGATGAATTCGCGGACGTCATTGGACGGCATTTCTTCTTGCGCCGGACCCGAATTTGATCTGCATCTCCCAGCGGGCTTTCTTCTTGGGCTGGGACGGGTCATTCTCAGATCCTGCGGGTTCCTTCTCGGGCCGACTTTCCTGAAGCTGAAGCTTGTACCCGTCCAGGTTGACGGTCTTGATGGGAAAGGGATTGGCCCGCCACTGCCGGGCCGGCTGTTCCGCCGCCGGTTGATCCGCACCCAACTACGCTGACTCTTCAGCCTGTGGCTGGACTAATTCGGGACGTTGCGGTGGCGTGATGTCGGGTAGGTGCGGCGCGGTACGTGTGCCGGTGGTGAGATCGACCGCTGCTGCGCTTGGCTGCTTCGCTCGTTTTGCCATTGTGAACCTCCCGTTCTAAATGCAGTTTCACGATCGTGGGACGGCCTCCGCGCGAGCCACGGCATATCCCGGCTCAGACGGAGCCTCGCCCTCCCGGAATCACGCAAGGCCGTCAAAGAGCGCGACCGGGAAAGCGGCTTCGGCTTGTCCTCTTCTGATTCACGCGGTCCAAGCTTCTCTTTGAGCGCGCCAGATAGCGGACACTGTACCCGGCGGGTACAATGCACTCTGGTCGGCCTGAGCGACCGCGAAGCTCGGTTCGGAGGAACGCATGAACTCATCGAAAAGGTACGTGGAGGCGGATTCCCAGGGTGTACTGCGGGTGGGCTCGCTAGGCGTCTCTCTGGACTCCGTCGTGATCGCTTTCCAGGAAGGCCACTCCCCGGAAACCATCCAGCAGCTCTATCCCGCTTTAAGCCTGGAGGAAGTCTACGGAGCCGTCGCCTATTACCTGGCCAATCGGAATGAAGTCGATCAGTATCTGAAGCGGCAAGAACAACTCTGGGAGCAAGCGCGTCAGCACGCCGCGCAGAATCCTAGTCCCGTACTGCAACGTCTCCGTGCGCTCAGCAAGGTTCCGGGCTCGACGGCGCCATGAGCCGGCCACGATACCTGGCCGACAACGATCTGAACGACGCGATTGTCGTCGGTACACGACGGCGCGAGCCGGCAGCGGAGTTCGCGCGGCTCCGAGACCTCGGTCTGGCCACATGGAGCGATTCCGAGGTTTTGGACTTCGCTGCTGCGGAGAACTGGATCGTTGTCTCCCACGACGTCAACACCATGAGAGACGCAGCCTACAACCGACTGGAGGCGGGTCTCGTGATGCACGGTTTGCTTCTTGCAAGCCAGCGAACTCCGGTGTCGTCAATCATCGAGAGCCTGCTACTCATCTGGGCTGCGAGTGAGGCGGAGGAGTGGGCCGGTCAGGTCGAATTCTTGCCGCTTTGACGCCTCCGATTTGTTTATCGACGTAAGGACTCCTAAGGGAAACGCGACCGGATTGAATCGCGATTCGGTCGTATCCTGCCTGCTCCTGGCAAGCCCTTCGCGGCTCTGAGTCGCAAGGGCCATCGACCAACGTCAATCCAATGCCACATCGACGGTGTTTCCAAATCGCTCGGCGAGTTCGCCCCTCAAAATCGTCGCAAGTCCAATACCGGCGGTGGGAATCGAACCCACACGGGCGTTCCCGCGCAGAGGATTTTAAGTCCTCAGCGTCTGCCATTAACGTACGTTTCTGTTCCAATGGTTATCGGACCCCTTTTTTGTCCGTTTGCTACGGGAAGGCCGACCAGCCCTCCAGCCAATCGAGCGGCGGAACCCGTACCGTGTCATGTCTGGGTTCGATCGGACGGCAGGGTCGGCCCGATCTATCTCCCATCAGCGCAGTGTGCAGTGTCCCCCCAACCCGTCGAATTTTCTTCCGCCATCAAGCCAAAGACTTACGGCGAATCGAGCGCCGCGCGATTTGACAGCTTGACAGAGCGCGGGTAAAGTAGCTGTATAAGTGTAATTAGGCGCGCAACGCACTCGAGGTTGCCCAGACAGGCGCCGCTGCAACGTAGCAATTCTCCGGTGCTGGAACGTGGGACATCGCGATCGATTCTGGGACGCCCCGAGGCGATTCGATCGCCCGATTCGCGGGGCTCCGGGGTACCCGGAACCGGCTGAATGTGACGACACATCAGCAACTTCCGACGAGCAGCCAGTGCGCCGCCGATCCCCGAAGCGTTCTGTCGCCGTACATCGCGAGATGGGACTGGGGCCCTTCAGAAAAAGTCCCAACCAGTCCCATTTTTTCCCATTTTCGGCTCAGGGAGTTCTTGACCGCAGGGCTGATCCGCTTCCACGTCAGCACCGGCTGCGCGACTGACGATTCGTCGCCAACTCGCCCGAGATTCCAGTAACCCCATTTTCCGTGGCCCTCCGTGCTGTCCGTGGTCACTGACGTCGACGCGGCCTTGTGGACCGAAGCCAAGCAAAGTTCGGCAATCGGCAGTTGCGCTTGTTGCGAAACGAAGCCACGGTATTCTGCGAAGACTCTGACGACGATGCGCTCACTACCGAATTGGTCGATTGCCCGGTTCTTGCGCTTGGGAGTCGCCGGCTGGAGAAGCTCGCCGGCGCTGTCGCGAGCGCTCGAAATCCGGCGGTCGTTATTTCTGCTTGACAGGTCGGATATCGGACTCTGATCGCGGCCGCGGGCCGTGCCCTGTGGCCCTCGAGGCTATCGGGCGTGTCAGCAAAATCCTTACAATGATTGCGGCTTGCAAAAGCGGGCGAGATCGTTGGGTCAAGAGGAGCGATGCATCGTGGCGACTGTGGCGACCGAACCTCGATTGAGCGTGGTCAAGAATGTGTGTCCGCTCGATTGCCCCGATACGTGCAGCATGCTCGTGACGGTTCGCGACGGGAAGGCGGTCGAGCTACGGGGCGATCCCGACCATTCCTTCACGCGCGGGTTTCTCTGTCAGAAGATGGCGCGCTATCTCGAACGGGTCTACAGCCCGGACCGGCTGCTGCATCCGCTGCGGCGGGTGGGACCGAAGGGAGCGGGGCGCTTCGAGCCAATCACCTGGGACGAAGCGCTCGACACGATCGCCCGGCGGTTCGCCGAGATCGCGCGATCGGCCGATGGTCCCCAGGCCATTCTTCCCTACAGCTATTACGGCACGATGGGCAAGCTCCAGTCGAGCAGCCTCGATCGACGGTTTTTCCATCGCCTGGGCGCGTCAAAGCTCGACCGCGCGATCTGTTCGTCGGCCGGTGTGGCCGGCTACGAATACACGGTCGGCCGCGGCCGGCTCGGGGCGGACCCCCTGGCGGTCCCGAAGTGCAAGTTCATCGTCAACTGGGGCTCGAACACCGTCAACACCAACAGCCACCTCTGGAGCCTGATGATCGCAGCGCGCCGGGCCGGAGCGACGATCGCGACGATCGACCCGTACAAGAGCCCGACCGCCCGCCGGTCCGACTGGCACATTCAGCCCCGGCCGGGCACCGATGCCGCTTTAGCGCTCGGCCTCATGTACGTCATCTGGCGCGACGGCCTTGAGGACGACGATTACCTGAGCCGGGCGACTGTGGGTGCCGAATTCTTGCGGCAGCGGGTCATGAGCGAGTATCCGCCCGAGAAAGTTGCCGCAATTACCGGGGTGGAAGTGGCCGCGATCACCACTTTCGCGCATCGTCTGGCGCGCGAGCAGCCGTCATTGATCCGGCTCAATTATGGCATGCAGCGCCACCGTGGCGGCGGAATGGCCGTACGAACGATCGCCTGTCTGCCCGCCATCATCGGGTCGTGGCGCTACCCGGGCGGCGGGGCCTTGCTCTCGACCAGCGGAGCCTTTGACTTCGCCATGGACCGGCTCACGCGCCCGGACCTGTCGCCGCCAGACACGCGGACGATCAACATGAATCACCTGGGCGAGGCGCTGGCGGGCGAGCTGGCGGGGCCGCCGATCCGGGCACTCTATGTTTATAACTGCAACGCGGCCGCCGTGGCACCGAATCAGGCCAAAGTCCTGGACGGGCTGGGGCGCGACGACCTGTTTGTGGTCGTACACGAGCTGTTTGCCACCGACACGGTTGATTACGCCGATCTCGTCTTGCCGGCAACCTCTCAGCTCGAGCACATCGATATCCACGGCGCTTACGGACATCATGACGTGATGTTGAATTCGCCGGCGATCGGGCCCCTGGGCGAGTGCCGCTCCAATAACGACGTCTTTCGCGCCCTGGCGCGGCGGCTCGAATTCGAGCCGGAGCTTTTCCCGGACGACGAGGCATTGATCCGGCAGGCTCTCGATGGCGGACCGACGCTCAAGGGAATCACCCTGGACCGGCTCAAGGCCGAGGGTTCGGCCCGGCTGAACATCCCCGCGGTTTTCACGCCGTTTGCCGCCGGGGTTTTCCCGACGCCGTCGGGAAAGTGCGAGCTTTATTCGGAGCGGATGAAGGCGGACGGCCACGACCCGCTGCCGGCGTATATTCCTCCGCGCGAAGACCCGCTCACGCGGCCCGATCTGGCCGCGCGGTATCCGCTGCAATTGGTCTCTCCGCCGCGGCCGCAGTTTCTCAATTCGACGTTTGCCAACTCGCCGCGCCATCGTACCGCGGCCGGCGACCCGACCATCGAGCTGGCGGCTGAGGACGCGCAACCTCGCGGATTGGCGGAGGGCCAGTGGGCCCAAGTCTACAACGACCGGGGTCGCTTCCTGGCCCGGGTCGCCCTGACTGGAAGCGTGCGACCGGGAGTCGCCGTGGCGACGGGCATCTACTGGAACAAGCTGTCTCGCGGTGGGTTCAACGTCAACAGCACGACGTCGTCGGCCCTGACCGACATGGGGGGCGGGGCGACGTTTTTTGATAACCTGGTCGAGGTGCGGGCCGCACCATCCGCCGGCGGGAACGCTTGAATGCAGACAGGCTACGGACAGGAGCGCGATTGCGCGAGTGAACGCCCTGATTAACTTGAACCAACATCAAAGGGAGCAGCGCACCATGGAACCTGATCACGCGCCAAGCTGTCCACACTGCAAGGTAGCGCTTCGCGGACTGGGACAACTGCCGATCCGGATCGGCGGCGTCAATCCAGGATGGCACTTTTTCCTGGGCGAGCTGGCCGACCTGGGTGAATCCATCAAACCGCTCGATCTTTACCGCTGCGAGAAGTGCGGCCGGCTGGAGTTTTACGACCACGACTTCAGCTTGCCAGAACGTTGACGGGGTGAACGCGATGACGACGCTCTGGTCGCGACTGGTTTCCCGAGCGCCTCGCCGGGAGCAGCTCAACGTCACTCTCTACACCCGCGCGCAGTGCTGTTGCTGTCACAAGGCACTCGACGTGCTCAAGGACGCACAGCGGCGGCACGGGTTTTCGATTGAAGAGATCGATATCGACGGCGATCCCGCATTGACCGCCAGATACGACACCCTTGTGCCGGTCGTGGCGGTCAATGGGAAGGTCCGGTTCCGAGGAGTGGTCAATCCCGCGCTCCTGGAGCGGTTGCTGCGCTCGGAGCGGTGAGATCAGATCGTGACTGGCTTTCTGAGAACTCGCCTCACGGCCACGAATTGACCGTAGTGCATGAGGGCGTGGGCGCCGGCCATGTTCAAGGCATCGGCCACGGTGGGGGCCCATTCGGGGAGTTTCCCGTCGCGGGTGTCGGTCAGATCGGCGTCGGGCACACTGTCGATCACCGCCTTCAAAGCGGCTCGCTGCGCCTCATAGAGCTTCATATACTCATCCTTGCCGAGGAAACGCGAATCGTTTCCTGATTGATCCTTGAGGCTGTGGGCCTCTTCAAATCCGGCTGGCAGAGCAGGGCTCGAACCCGGTTTGATCATCTCCGCGAACATCCGCTCGGACGAGATGAGGTGGCCGATCTGCAATGCGATGGGATTCATGCCCTCGAGCGGGACGATCTTCAAATCCGCGTCGGACAGGTCTCCCACGTAGCTCTTGAAGATGAAGTCGCTCATGTCAAGCGTCTTGTTGATCATGTCTTTCGGGCCCATGGCGCTCTTGCTCTCCTGTGGTCTTGAGTGGCAATGGTTTGTACAACGAATCGGCAGAACCTAGCGTGCGGCCGACCTCACCGGCGGGGCCGGTGCTGGCTCCAGCGTGAAGTCGGCGATGAAGAGCTGGCTCTTGCGGTCAGCGGTCCGTCCGCTGGAGGTCCACATCAGCCGCTTTCCGTCGGGACTGAAGACGGGCAGGCCGTCGAAGCCGTCGTGGTAGGTGATCCGCTCTTCGCGACCGGTGTCGACGTCCATCAAGTAGATTTCGTAGTTCGAGTGGCCGTGTTTGCTGGTTGCATAAACGATATGCCGGCAATCGGGATGCCAGAAGGGCCCCCAGTTGACGAATTCGTTGCTGGTCAAGGCCCGCTCGGCCGTGCCCTCGGGGTTGTTGATGTAGATTTGGAGCAGGTCATTGCCCCGGCGATCGCTGCGGTAGATGATTCTCTTGCCGTCGGGCGAGAAAAAAGGACCGCCGTCGTAACCCTTGGCGCGGGTGATCCGGCGCGGGTTGGTGCCGTCGGCGCTCATGATGTAGATCTCGCCGTCGCCGTCGCGGAACGAGGTAAAGATGATCTGGGAACCGTCGGCCGAATAGCTGGCCTCGGCATCATAGCCCGGGGCGTCGGTCAAGCGAACAAGGTGATGCCCGTCGAGATCGCCGGCGAAGATATCCATCGACTCGGGAAACTCCCAGCGATACCGAGCCGTCCGGCTGTAGGCCGGGCCCTTGGGCTGCTCGGCGTCGTTGCTGGGATTGAGATGGGTTGAAGCAAAAAGGATCGATTTCCCGTTGGGGTGAAAGAAGGGGCAAGTACAGCGTCCCTTGCCGGTGCTGACCATTTTGGCCGGTGCGTCCTCGTTGAGCTCCGCCGAAAAGATCTGATAGCCGTCCTCGTCCGGCCTGGAATGGTGGAAAATCGAAGGCGGAAGATGGAGAACGGCCTGGAAAATAATCGATCGGCCGTCGGGGCTGAAGTATCCCTCGCCCGCGCGGGCCAGGCCGAAGGTCACCTGCCGGATGGTCTTCAAGTGCTGGGACTCGAGCCGGGCCACTTCCTCCGCCGAGAGCGAGGGAGTCGTATTTGCTCCGGCCGCTGGATGTTGCACAGTCAGGGATGCCGCGAAGAGCAGTGTGGAAGCCAGGGACGAGATCATCAGGCGGGCTCCGGCTCACGGGGAGTCGTCAGGGCCAGTGGTAATTGCAGAGTGGTCAGCGACCACTGAGCTGAATAGTATATGGCGAGATTCGACGATCGCCAATGGTCGTCGGAAAACCTCGGGATTTGATCATGCGCATCTACACTAGAACAGGCGATGACGGGACCACCGGTTTTCTCGGCAATCGTCGCGTCTCGAAAGACGACCAGCGGATCGAAGCGTATGGGACGATCGACGAGCTGAATTCCGTCCTCGGCGTCGCCCGAGCACACGGCATGGCCGGCGATCTGGATGAACTGGTCGCCAGGCTCCAGGACGAGCTTTTCGCCCTCGGCTCGGCGCTGGCGGACCCCCTGCCGCAGGGGCCGTTCCACAACGTCATCACCGATTCTCATGTCGCGGCGCTCGAGCGCACCATCGATGCGCTCGAAGCCGAGCTGAGCCCGCTGAGCCAATTCATTCTACCGGGGGGCGCTTTGACCGCCGGCCAGGTTCACCTGGCGCGGACCGTCTGCCGCCGCGCCGAGCGGTTGGTCGTTAAGCTAACGCATATACAGGAAGAGCATGTCCCCAAAACCCTGATTGTTTACTTGAATCGGCTCAGCGACCTCCTTTTTGTCCTGGCCCGTGTGCTCAACCACCGCGTGGGCATTGCGGACACGGTCTGGAAGGGTTTGTGATATGGCAACCTCGGGAGCGGCTGAGTCCACCGACGTTCTCCGCGGGCAGGTCGTCCTGATCACGGGAGGCCGGCGAGTCGGCAGCGAGCTGGCGCTGGCACTCGCGGATCGCGGCGCCATGATCGCCATGACCTACCATGCCAGCCGCTTCGCGATCGAGCGCACAATCGCGGAGGTCGAGGCTCATGGCGGCGCGGGCTTCGCCGTCGGCGCCGATCTCTCCACGGCCGATCAAGCCCAGAACGCGGTGGCTCAAGTGGTGGGCCGCTTCGGCCGGCTTGATGCCCTGGTCAATATGGCGAGTGCCTTTCGCCGGACGCCGTTTCGCGACCTGACCCCGCGCGACTTCGACGAGATGATCGCAGCCAATCTGGCCGCGCCCTATCACGCGGCCGTGTCCGCGGCCCACCAGATGCTCACGCAGCCCGGCCGGGACGGAATCAAGGGGAAGATCGTCAATATCGGCGACTGGGCGACCGATCGGCCTTACAAGGACTATTTGCCCTACCTCGTCGCCAAGGGCGGCCTGACGACGATGACGCTCGCCCTGGCCAGAGAACTGGCTCCGCACGTTCCGGTCGCGATGATCCAGCCGGCGATGATTGACCCTCCTCCTAATTTCAGTGAGGACGACAAGCGGGCCGTGCTGGCCCAGACCCCGCTGCGCCGGTTCGGCTCGCCCGCCGACGTCAACCGGTTGGTTCTTTATTTGCTGGAAGGGACGAACTTCGTCACCGGAGCATGTTATCGGGTCGATGGCGGCCGTTTCCTGGGTGAAGACGCTTAGACTCTTTGTTCCGCGCAGCGCCTCAGGGCGACCGGCGGACGGAAACACACCCAGTCAGAACGGCACCTTCGCGTGGGGGATCACGGGCAGGACCACGTGGGACGGATGTGCGGCGTCGTGATAGACCGTGTTGTCGGCCGTGACCATGCGGCGGTAGTCGCCCAGGGGATCGCCGGTGTTGGGATTGACGTCAAACCGCGGGTAATTGCTGCTGGAAACGTCGATGCGCAGGCGATGTCCCTTCTTGAACACGTTGGCCGTCGGATAGAGCGTGATCGTGATGGGGACGACCTCGCCCGGCCCGAGGTGGGGTGCCTGGTGATCGAGCCCATCGCGGTAGCGGGTTCGCAAGATCGAGTCGCCCAGGTTGAGGTCGAAGCCGAGCGGATAATCGGGGTTGGGGGGAATCTCGTCGATCAGCTTGGCGGTGAAGTCGGTGTCGGGCGCGGACGAGCTGATCCAGAGCTTGACCAGGACGGTGCCTGTGACTTCGAGGTCTGCCTCCAAGGGAGATGTTTGGAACACCAGCACATCCCTGCGCTCCGAAAGGGGTAGCCGATTTACCGAGGCGTGAGTGTCGTCCCGCGGCCGCTGATCGTAGCCGCCGTTGGTAATTAACCCCTGATTCGACGAGATATTGCCGCCGACCGTGGGCACGGGGTTTCGCGGGTCAAATGCGTAGGTCGTCTGGCTGGATGACTGCGCGGGCGGTGCGCTCGAGAGCGTGCCGTCCGCGTGGAGGAAAAACCGGGTCGCCGTGGCCCGAGCCGGCGGCCATTCGCGCTCGCTGCGCCAGTAGCCGCCGTGCTGGAGACGGCCGGCCGGCGAGCGGCGATCGTCGCCTGTACCCATGATGTAGAGCTGCACCGGCGGATCGTCGTCTACGACGTTTCGATCGCCCCGGAGCCAGCGGTCGTAAAAGCGGAGCCGAAAAGCCAGGAGATCGATTCCCGCCTCACGAGTGAACTCGACTTCACCGGCCACGTTCGAGCCTTGACTACCGTGCACCCAGGGACCGATCACCAGCCGTTGCGGCGACTTTTTCGCCTTGGCGAGCGCCTCGTAGTTCATCGTCACCTGGCGGGTCCACGAGTCGTACCACCCGGTCACATGCATGACCGGAATATCGGCGTAATCGCTCACATGATCCACCACCGACATCCCCTTGACATGCCAGAATGGAGACTCGGGCCCGCTCCGCATCGCCTCGACCAGCCAGGCCTCGTACTCAGGGACGACTCTCAAGGGCGTGGTGCCGGACCTTACAGGCAGGCTATCGACATGCTGGCGGATGCGCTGGCCGTTTTCGACCAGGGCACGCCGCAGCGCCGGGTTGGCCAGCGCTGCTTTGCTATTGGGCGCGCCGGTTTGAAAGATCCAGTTCATGAATCGCAGCTCGAATGCGCCGCCGTGTCTCATGCCGCTGACTCCGCAATTCGACACCGCGTCGATCGGGACCATGGCCGTCAAATGGGGCGGGTTGGTCTCGGCCAGAGCGTGCTGGGTGCCGCCGGGATAACTCGTGCCGAAGGTGCCCACCTTGCCGCTGGACCAGTCCTGGCGGGCGATCCATTCGACGACGTCGAATCCGTCCTGCGGATCGTCGGCGATCAGCCGCCAGTTTCCTTCGCTGGCATACCGGCCCCGTACATCGTTGGCGACCACGACGTAGCCCCGCTCGCCATAGTAGCGCCCCTCTCGATCGCTCCCAGCCTTGTTGTACGGCGTTCGGGTGAGAATCGCCGGAAATCGTCCCGATGCCGGCTTGCCCGCCCGCGCCGGCCGGTAGATGTCGGCAGCCAGGCGAGTTCCATCACGCATCGGAATCATCACATTCTTCTCGACCACGATCTCAAATTCGGCCGGGCGCGGGCTTATCCGTGGAGCCTGGGCGCGTGCGACCGAGCCGCACGGCTGCACGGTCAGAATCGGCGCGACCAAGGCCACGAGCGCGGCGAAAGCGCGATTGGGCGACGGCATCATATTGACTCACTTCCCCTCTGTTCCAGTGTCGCGGAACCTCTCGTGTTGGTTCCCTGGTCACGATTGTCGGCCTCGCGCCGTGGAATGCAACCCGCCACCGGCGCCCGTTTGATCAAGTTTCAGGTCGGAGCGCGACTCCAACCCCTTGCATCGGTTCTCGGGCGGCGCGATAACGATAGTTGAACAATCCCTCATGGCCTGCAACGGGAGATCCTCGATGAAGACCCGGCTCACTCGGCGGATTTTTCTTGGCGCGGCGGGCGCCGGCCTTACTGCGTTGCCGGCTCGGTCGGCAAAGGCGGTGCCCAGCGAACGGGTCCGCGTGGCTGTGATCGGCTTGCGGAACCGGGGAACCGACCTGTCGCGGCTGTTTGCGGCCAACTCCGGGTGCGAGGTCGTGGCAGTCTGCGACGTCGACAAGAGCATGTTCGAGAAGCCCGTCAAGGCTGTCGAGCAGCTCACCAGGACGGGTCCGCGCACGGAGCAGGATTTTCGCCGGCTGCTCGACGACAAGACGATCGACGCGGTTGCCGTGGCCACACCCGACCACTGGCACGCGCTGTTGACTGTGCTGGCTTGTCAGGCGGGCAAGGATGTCTACGTTGAGAAGCCGGCCAGTCATGGCGTGGTTGAGGGACGCAGGATGGTCGAGGCTGCCCGCAAGTACAATCGAGTCGTCCAGTTGGGAACCCAGCGCCGGAGCGCTCAGCACGTGCAGGACGCCATCGAGCACGTCCATTCGGGCGCCCTGGGCAAGGTCGCCATGGCCCGCGCCTGGACGCACCAAAAACGCATCAGCATCGGCCATGGTAAGCCGGGCCCCGTGCCGGCTGGAATCGACTACGCGATGTGGCAGGGGCCTGCGCCTGAGAGACCATTCTATCCCAACCGCTTGCACTACAGTTGGCACTGGTTCTGGCACTGGGGGACCGGCGAGCTGGGCAACAACGGAATTCATGGGATCGATGTCGCGCGCTGGGGCCTGGGCGTTGATGCGCCCATCAGTGTAAGCTCCGCGGGCGGCAAGTACGTCTTCGATGACGACCAGGAAACCCCGGACACCCAGATCGCCACCTGGGAGTTTCCCGGTACATGCCTGGTCTACGAACACCGGATCTGGTCCAACCACGGAACCGAGGGAAGCCCCTTCGGCGTCGCCTTTTACGGTGATAAAGGAACGCTCGTCATCGGCGAAAACGGCTGGCGAGTCGAAGAGGGAGACGGCTCGAAAGGATCCGCTAGCCCACTGGGCCAGGCCCATCACATCGAGAATTTCCTCGCCTGTGTCAAGAGCCGCCAAAGACCCAACGCCGATATCGAGATCGGCAACCAGAGCACGCGCCTCTGCCATCTCGGGAACATCGCTTTCCGCACCGGAAAGAGGCTCGCATTCGACGCCGCAAGTGAGTGCTTTCATGACGTCGAAGCAAATTCGCTCCTGGCCCGGGAATACAATAGCCGCTTCGAGATGCCGGCGCAGGTCTAACTCGACGTCTCCCGTTCAGGAGAAGCTCGATCAGCCAACACCGAAATTACCCAAGGCTAACCGATTATCCACATTGCCACGTCACCATTGCCTCCGCCGAACTCGTGGTCGTCAAGGTCACGCCAGAAACAAACGGGCGGTCGGAGAAAAAGTGTACGTCATTCCCGGTTAAAGCGATTTTACTCTTAGCCTGTCCCGCTGAGTTCTCCGGATTGCAGGCATCTGTTTCCTTGGGACCCTGGACCTCCAGGTGCATGGATGCTACAATCAATTTGAGCCTTTTGTTTGATCTCGAAGAGGTGTTACGTTTCGATTAAGTTGAAAAGACCTGTGCTTTTTCAGTCATGTCGTCCTATGTTGGTCGTAATGAGCAATGAAAAACTGAGGCCCACTTGGTGCGGCATTCGCGACGTCGCTCATGCAGTGCTTCGCGCCCATGAAGACTGGACCGGGAGGATTAGGCTTGGCTGGCGGGAGTGATCCTAAAGCACGAACGAGGCGGGAATATCGCCCGACGGTGGAGCGGCTGGAGGCGGTGCGCCTCCTTTCGAGCGCCACTCAGGCCCATCCGCTGGCCGGATACGCCGCGCAACACGACCTGCTGGCTGATCCCGACCAACCATCCGCTCCGCGGCGAGACCAGACTTCGACGCCAGCGATCTCGAATGATGCTTGGGACGCTGCCCTCGTTCAGACAGAGCTGACCGATCTCCTGGGCGGCTCGAGCGGCTCGGTTGTGGCTTCGGGTCCCTCTTCCGGGCCTCAGGTCGCGGTAGCCGACGCCGATCTCGCCGCGATATCGTCCGGGCTTTCCCAATTGAACAAGTATCTGAATCGAGCCTGGTACCGCGCGGGCATTCCGTCTCAGGCTCATGACGATAGCTCCCAAGCCGTCTACACGTCGCTCTTGCAGAGCATGGGCCGGCAACGATTCGATGCCTTGCTGGCAGACGTCGGCCAATCAGGCATCAAGGATGTCTTGAGCCGCGAGACAACGCCAGGCCTGGCGTTCTTCCGCGCAGTGGACATGGTCAAGAAGCGTGCGCAGCGGGAGCGAGTTCATCAGTCGCTCGACTCGGTCGATGTACCCAGTTCGATCCGGGACCGCGGAACGGCGGCCTGGCGAGACGCGCTGCAAGAGGCGATCGACCACAAGCTCAGCCCGCGCGAGGCCGCGCTCGTCCAGGACACACTGATGGGCAAGACCCCCGCCGAGATCGCCCAGTCGTGGGGAGTCGCTGCCAAGACCGTCAGCAATGAAAAGAGCCGCATCTTCCAGAAACTTCGCGACGTCCTCGCCGATCATGAGATGAATTGAGCCGCCACGCTCACCGTCTCGATTCGCCCGGCTTATCGGAGGACGCCTCGCGATCGGGATCGAGCGAATCGGCAGCGGCGGGGGCGGCACTCCCATCGTGGCCCCATTGGTCGTCCTTCTTTTCCTTGTCTTGGGCTCCCATCCCATCCGAATGAACCGTCTCATCGACCACAGGGGCGGACAGCGTTTCGTCTTCGACGTTTCCAGTACGGTCGGTCTCCGGGTCGAATAGTTCCAGACTTGCGTTCACATCGGGCTCCTCGGGCGGGCTGGGGTTGGGCTTGACCAAGAGACTGATCACCGCAATGAACAGCATCACCGACCAAAAGGCCACCTCGGGGATGTGGTACCGGATCATACCCGCGTCGTGCAGTCCGTTGGCAAGGAGCTTCAGTCCGATCCACGCGACCAGAAGGTAGGCGCCTTCCGCCAGACCGGGAAACCGTTCGAGCAGGATTACGAAATAACCCACGACGAATCGCATCGTGATGATGCCGAGCACGCCGCCGACGTAAACGATGAGCAGTTTCCAGTTGTGACCGAAGCGATTGGGGAAGCTATCCGCCATGGCGACGGCGGCCAAAATCGAATCGACCGAAAAGGCGATGTCCGTCATCGTTACCGAGATGACAGTCCTCCAGAAGCCGCGAGACACCGCGCCGGATTCGGGAGCCTCCGTCTCTCCCTCAAACGCGCTTTGATTCGCATCTTCCTCATTGGGCCACACGAAATGGGACGTTGCCAGGTAGAGCAAGTAAAGCCCGCCGACGACCTTGCAGATCCAGAACTTCAGAAGCACCGAGGACATCAGCACGGCAACGAAGCGAAATCCGACCGCGCCCCAGATACCGTAATGCAGCACCCGCCGCCGCTCCTGGGTCGGCAAGTGGCGGACCATGACGGCCAGGACCAGTGCGTTGTCGGCACTCAGCAGCCCCTCGAGAAACACCAGAACTCCGATGTACCAGGCAACGAGCGGAACGTCGGAGAGCGAGAGACCCCACATACCGGCTACCTCTTGCGGCCTGCGCCTCGGTCATTGAACAACGCGAACCCGTTTATCGTCGGTTAAACCCATGATCGCATGCTCGCCAGGGAAAACAGGGCCTTCATCTTAACCGCAAGTCCATCCCTGGGGCGACATGCGCTTGGCCGGGAGCGCTCCCGCCATTTCGGCGCGAAACAGGATCAACCTCTTGCGAGCCCGGTTCGGGCCGTCGAATCCGGGCTCTGGTCTGGCCTGGATAATTATAAGGGAATAAGGTGGAAAGTGTTTGAGGCACGCTCCGCGATCTCGCACCTTGCGGAAGATGATTCGCCCATGCAGACTCAAAGGGCGCCCGCGATCAAAGAGAAGCGAGCCGAAAATCGAACAATCCGGCGACTTGGGCTGACGATGGGAATCTGCGCAGGACTCGCGGTGATCGTCACGCTTGATGGACCGGGGCTCACGGTCGACGAACCGCTCGACGTTCGCCCCGGCCGAACCTACCTGGCAGCCCTGTGGTCTCAGGGATTGCGTTTTTTCGACCGTCCGGTTGTCGATCGCGTATTCCGGGACAATTCCGAGCATCCACCACTCGGGCGCTGGCTGCTGGGCATCGCTTCGACTGTCGGTGAACCGTTCGAGGTTCTCTGGAAGGGGCCCGACCCGACCGGGCAGTACGTCCTGTCAGGGCGGCTTGCCCCAGCCCTCGCGTTCGCTGCCCTGGTGAGCCTGGTCACGGGCGCGGCGGGGCTACGTTGGAGCGCAGCATCGGGCGCAGCGGCCGGGTTCGCTCTTGTGGCCATGCCCCGCGTTTTTGCCCACGCCCACCTGGCGGCCCTCGACACGTTCCTGAGCTTCTTCTGGACCTGGGCTCTCCTCGCGGCCGAGAGGGCGATTCGCTCGACCCGGACTGTTCGAGCCATGTCCCTAGCCGGTGCAATCTGGGCTCTCGCGCTCCTGATCAAGATCCACGCTTGGCTGTTGCTGCCAGTTATCGGCGTCTGGTCGCTCATGCGGTTACCGCCGCGGCGCGCCGCCGCTGCCGTCTCGGCCTGGGCGGCCGTCGGCGTGAGCGGATTCGTGATTGGCTGGCCCTGGCTCTGGTACGACTTCTGGGCCAGGCTCCAGGCTTACTGGGGCACAGGCGTCTCGCGGGCGTCGATCCTGGTTCAATATTTCGGCCAGGTCGTCGTCGATCGCGACGTGCCCTGGCATTATCCCTGGTTCTACTTTGCGGCGACGGTGCCCCTGGGTCTCCAGTTGCTCGGTGTCGTGGGACTGGCCCGCGCGTGGCGAAGCCGGCGCGACGATCCCTTCCCGCTCCTCCTCGCCGGCACCATCGTGGTCTTCCTGCTCTTGTTCAGCACGCGGGTGCCGGTTTACGACGGCGAACGGTTGTTTCTCAATGTTTTTCCCGCCTGGGCACTGTTGATCGGCTTGGGTTTCGATTGGCTGTGGAACCATCGCTCTACACGCCGCCGCCATCGAATCGTCTTGGTGGTGTTTGTGCTCGCTCAAGGTTATGGACTCGTAGCGCTCCATCCGTTCGGCCTGAGCTATTACAACGGCCTGGTGGGAGGGCTCCGCGGCGCCGAGCGACTCGGACTGGAGCTGACTTACTGGAATGACCCGGTTGATCAAACTTTGCTCGATCGGCTGGCAACCCTCGCGCAGCCCGGAGCGACGGCGGCGCTGGTGCCGAGCTTGTATCCGGGGCAGGGGATCCTGACGACCAATCGCGCACTGGCACGCCGCGAAATCGTCTTGAAGGACGCCGAGGAAGCCGGCCGCACCGAGTGGATCGTCCTCTCCCGTCGCACGGCATATTGGCGCCCGGAGATCCGTGAGCGACTCCTGCGCGGTCACGGAACACTGGTCTCAACACGTTCCCGGCGCGGTGTTTGGCTCTCCGCTCTCTGGCACTTTCCAAAAACTTCCCCCTAGCCGACGCGCGGACGATTCGTAAAATACGTTCAGAACGAATTGAACGATATTGGAGTCAACGATGCCTGAGCTGACGCATTTTGACGAGAGCGGTGCGAGCCGGATGGTTGATATCGCAGGCAAGCCGGTGACTTTGCGGACGGCCCGAGCGAGCGGCTTGATTCGGGTCGAGCCGGCAACTCTTGGCTTGATCGTCGATCGCCAATTGGCGAAAGGGGATGTTCTCGAGGTGGCTCGGATCGCTGGGATCATGGCGGCGAAGCGCACGGGCGAACTGATTCCACTCTGCCATCCCTTGATGCTCGACGGCATTGAGCTGACCTTGAATCCAGTCGAACCTGATACCATCCGCATCGAGTCGTTCGTGAAAGTTCACGGCCGGACGGGTGTTGAGATGGAGGCGCTCGCGGCCGTCGCGGTGGCTGCATTGACGGTGTATGACATGTGCAAGGCCGTGGACCGCTCGATGGTGATCGGACAGATCCAGCTCGAGGAGAAGGCCGGGGGCCGTCGCGGTGCCTATCGGCGAGTCGCGGCTGGACCGGAGGTTGATCCCGCTGGTTGAGCGGACCGGTAACTGCACGGGCAATCGCGAATCCGCGACGTCGGTCAAGGAGAATTCGATGTCACCACGACCAATGCTGGAAGTCGGGGAAAGCCGTCGCCGTGTGGCCGATCTGTACGAACCGATCGCGGCTGAACTCGCCGAGGCCGAACGAATCTTCCAGAACGAGCTCGGCAGCCGATTTCCCTTCGTGCAACGACTGGTCGACCACTGCGCGGGTTACCAGGGAAAGCGCCTCCGGCCGGCGCTCGTGCTCCTGAGCGGCCGGGCCAGCGGCACGCTCCGCCCTGCCCATTCCGTCCTGGCCGCGGTCGTGGAGATGATCCACACGGCCACTCTGGTTCACGACGATGTCCTGGATGAGGCCGTGGTCCGTCGCCACGCCGCCACGGTCAATGCCGAGTGGGGTAACGAAACGGCCGTATTGCTGGGTGATTACCTCTTTACCCACGCTTTCCATCTGGCCGCCACTCTGGAGTTCGACTCAGGCCTGTCGCTGGATCGGACAGGCCACCAACAAGGTCTGCGAAGGGGAGATGCAACAGATTCACCATCGCGGAAACCTCGACCTGGACGAGCCGGACTACATCACGATCATCGAGGGTAAGACGGCCGAGCTCACGGCCGCATCCTGTCACCTGGGCGCCGCGTACGCCGGGGCACCGCCTGGTACGGTGGCGGCTCTGGATCGCTACGGCCGAGAGCTCGGAATCGCGTTTCAGATCGCCGACGACGTGCTCGACATCTGGGGCGAGGAACGCGTCACTGGCAAGAGCTTGGGAACCGATCTGGAGAAGCAGAAGCTCACGCTTCCCGTGATCCGGCTCCTGAGGCTGGTCGACCCCGCAACCGCAATCGCGGTGCGCAAGATCCTGACCGAAGCCGGTCCCGATCAGCGCCGCCAGCTACGCCCGTACCTTGAAGAATCCGGTGCGCTCGATTACGCCTGGCATCGCGCCAAGCAACACGTCAAACACGCTCTCGACTCGCTGGATTGTCTCAGCGATTCGCTCGCCAAATCGATGCTTCGCACGCTGGCACAGTACGTCGTGCGGCGCAGTTCTTGACGATTTTGCATTTGCGTTCACGATCAAATCGGCACTATAATCGGGGAGTTTCTTGCAAAATCGAAATACTCCAAGTCCCCGGAACGGGGAGACATCGTATGGTAGAAGTATGAAACTTCAAGACAAACTCCAGATGTTGATGGCTCGCCACAACCTCAACGGTCAGCGGCTGGCGCGGCAGTCGTTCGTGAGCGATTCGGAGATCTCGCGGATCCTCCAGGGAAAGTCGCGTCCCGGGCTCGACAACGCTTACCGGCTGGCCAAGGCCGTGGGCGTCTCACTCGACTTCCTCGCCGATGATACGCTGGACGTCGAGCCAGCCCCGCCGAGCGACAAGCTCTCTCCCGAAGAACGGAGAATTGTATCGATCGCTCAGAAGATCGGATGTGCGGAAGTTGTGACCATTCTCGAGTTACTCAGGTTTATCGGCTACGAGGTGGCCATGAGCCGGTTAACTGGCGGTAAGCCGGTGATCGAGATCGAATTCGAGAAGGAGAAGGATCGTGCCGACGTTCGCACGGTCCTGTCGCCGGCGGTCCCGGCCGCGGGAGTGCCGCGAACCGGGTCGGCGGCGGGGTGATCGTGGCGGCGACCTGACTGTAAATTGGGGGGCCTGCCAGGTCCGGAACTTCGGTCAGAACTGCTTCCGTTGGCGGCTGGATGGAATGCGCAGGTTCTGGCGGTATTTGGTGACGGTGCGCCGCGCGACCGTGAGGCCCTCGCGGCCCATCTCGTTGACGATCTCTTCGTCGGACAACGGGCTCTGCTTGTCTTCCTTGGCGATGATATCGAGTAGCTTTTGTTTGATCATGTCCCAGGCAATCTCGTCCCCGTCGGCGTTGACTGTCCCGCCCCCAAAAAACCGCTTGAGCGGAAAGATCCCCCGAGGTGTTTGAACCCACTTGTCGTTGACGGCCCGGCTGACGGTCGTCACATGCACGCCGACCCGATCAGCGATCTGCTGCATCTTCAGGGGCTCGATGAATTCCGGGCCTTTGTCCAGGAATTCTTTCTGGTGATCGATGATGGCTCTGGCCACCTTGAGCAAGGTGCTGCGGCGCTGTTCGATCGATTCAATCAGCCACCGGGCCGATTGGATCTTCTTCTGGATGTACTCGCGGGTCTGCGGATCGGTTTGCTTGTTCCGAAGCTGTTGCTGGTAGTACCGCGAGACAGTGATCTGCGGGGTGTTCTCATCGGCCAGCCGGATATCGTAGCCCCCACGGTCGTCATTCTCGACGATCAGATCAGGCACCACGTAGTTGGAGTTGTCCGAGCCAAAAGACGCCGCAGGACGCAAGTTGAGCCGGCCAAGATGCTCGATGGCTTCCTTGATCTTCTCCAGCGGGATTCCGGTCTTCTTTTCAATCGCGGGCAGGCGGTTGTGCTCGATGTCCTCGAGATGTTGCGAGATCAGGACGTGAAGGATCTGGTGACAGGGGATCTCCGGCGTGAGCTGCAGAAGAAGGCACTCGCGGATGTCTCGAGCTCCGACCCCGGGCGGATCGAGCCGTTGAACCAACTGGAGCGCCTCGTCGGCCTGTGCCCGGGTCGCCCTGCCGTTGGAATCGCGCACGACATCCTGAAGGTCGAGCTTGAGGAAGCCTCTCTCATCGAGGTTGTTGATGATATATTCGGCCAGTTCCCGGACGATCGGCTCGCAGTCAAAGAAGCCGAGCTGGTCGATCAGGTCGTCGTGGAACGAGCGAGGACGGGAGGCCATGTTCTGCATGGCCTCCTGCTTGCGGTCTGACTCTTCGCTCAGGGACGCGCGGCTGCGGCGCGGTCCTTCGTCGTAGAGCTCGCTCCAGTTCTCATCCAGAGTGATCAGGCTATCGAACTCGTTGGGCTCGCCATCCGGCTCGGCGTCCAGAGCGGCCGGAGCCGGCGCGTCTTGGTCGTCAGCCTCGGCAGGCGACGATTCCCTCAAATTCTCCAGGACCGGGTTTTCGATCAACTCCTGCTCGATGCGCTCCTGCAACGCCATGATCGGTAGTTGGAGAATCTCCATTGATTGAATCATGCGCGGCGCCATGCGCAGGCGCATCTCGGTACGCATCTGTTGTGACGTGTCGAGCCGCATGATCCTCGATTCCGTCGAGAGTGACGAATCCAGAGCAAGAGTTTAGCCAGGAATGGCCAAACCCGTTGAGTGGCCGTTCCCTGTTGCAACTATTATGCCACAAACCAGAGAAGGGCAAGAGCAGTGATGTGAGAAAGACACGAATCTTTTCAGAATGGTTGCCGGCCGTTCAAAGCGTCGGTGAGCATGTCCCGGTTGGCAAATTCGAGGGTGCTGCCCGAGGCCAGGCCTCGAGCCAGCCGCGTGATTCGCACGCCCGACCCGCCGAGGCGATTGGCGATCCAGAGGGCTGTGCCGTCCCCTTCGAGGTTCGGATTCGTGGCCATGATGAGCTCGCCGACGGCACCCGACGTGACCCGTGCGACCAACGCATCGATGGTCAACTGTTCGGGCCCCATGCCGGACAGAGGAGACAGACGGCCAAGCAAGACATGATACACGCCCTGAAAAGCCCCCGCCTTCTCCAGAGTCATGAGATCACGTGACTGTTCGACCACGCAGACGATCGATTGGTCGCGGCGCGTATCGCGGCAGATCGCGCAGACCGGCTGGTCGGCTTCAGTCAAGTGAAAGCAAATCTGACAATGGCGAATCTGTTGTTTGGCGGCGCGAATGGCCTCAGCGAGCTCGAGGGCTTCGGCGGCGGGGCACTTGAGCAGGTGATGGGCGAGGCGCTCGGCGGATTTCGCACCGATCCCGGGAAGGCATCCCAGGGCGGCGATCAAGCGGTTGACTGCCGCGGCGTAACCGGAGCCGGGCATCGTCACGGCCCCCCGGCACCAGGGCCCGCGGCTGAACCGCCCAGGTCGGGGAGCAACCCCAGAGGCATTCCGCCGGCTATCGACGCGAACGATTTCGCCGCCGCTTCACGCGCCTTCGACATTCCGGCGTTGACCGCGGCGGCCACCAGGTCCTCGAGTAGCTCCGCGTCCCCCTCCTTCAGGAGTTCGGGATCGATCCGGACCGACACAACCTCGAGGCGGCCGTTGACCTGAACCTTGACCTCGCCGCCGCCGGATGCGCCTTCGACCGTAAGCTTGCCGAGCGACTCGAAGGCTTTCTCGGCCGACTCGCGTAGCTTGCCGGCGTTTTTCATCAGGTCGGCGATCATTCCCAATTGATTGAACACAGTTTGTCTCTTCTATGATTGAGAACTCTCAGCGGAATCGTTGACGTCCGTGCGGTACGGCCGCGCCTCGAAGAGCTCCACCACCTTTTGAACCATCGGGTCGGCGATCACGGACTCAGCCCGACTGAGTTCGCTGGGTCGTGCGTCGGCCGCCGATTCACCGTTATCGGGGGAACGCTCGTATCGAACGCTGACCGGCCGGTGAAGCAGCCGCTGCAAGCCCTGCCCGATTTTCACCAGAGCATCGGGCGTCCCGCAGACTTCGGCCATCGAATTGTATCCTGGCTTGGCCGCGATGACCAGAACGTCCGACCCCAGCGCGGCAACCGGCTCGACCTGGCTGAGCCGCCAGCCGAGATTGGCACCGACCTTCTTGATCAAATCGGGCCAAACTTCTCGAGCCTTCGCCAGATCGAGCGGCGCCAGGTTCACCGGCTGCGATTCAGCGGCCGCGGCCGTTGCACTCGCCGGGCTGGTCGAATCGCCCGTGGCAGGCGAACTGCTCGCAGCAGGCGAATCACGCTGCTCCTGCGCGGGCGATCGCGGGGTTACACCGCCGCTTGTCGCGGGTGTCCGAGCACTAGTCGATCGTCGTTTTTCGCCGCTGCGAACGGCAGGCGCGGCCGCGGCAGCCGGCTCGACCACAACAGCGGTCGAAGCTGCCGGCGCTCCCGAATCCAAGGCCCGCGCTCCGCCAGCCCGCTTGCCAGTGGCCTTCGGGAGAGCGGCCCCCTCGGGCTGTGCGATCTGGTCGGTCGCAACGCCCGCCGCCAGAACCGGCGCTGATCCAGCCGAGTCGCCGGTCAATTCGCCGCGCGGCGATGGAGGTTTCGGTGGTGCGGCAAGCGGCTCGGCCGGGACGGGCCTTCTCACGGGACTACCACCGTCCGGCCTGCTCGTCAGGGGTGAACCCGATTCGAGGGCGGCGAGTCGTTCAACGATCGTGCTCACGGCGGTCAAGTTTTCGAGCTGCGCCACGCGGCAGAGCGCCAGCTCGACCAGGAGGCGCCCGTGCACGCTGCCCCGCATGCGGGCGCGCGCCTCACCCAGAACTTGCAGCGCTGCCAGGATCGACTCCAGGGTCCACCGTTCGACGATCTTCTTCAATCGGGGTCGCTGGCGCGGAGTGACCGCAAGCAACATGGACTCGGCGCCGGTAGCCATCACCATGGCGTCTCGGACGAATTCGATCAGTCCGCTCAAGATTTCGGCAGGTTGCACGCCTTCGGTCATGCCCTGCTCGACCAGCGAGAGCGCGGCGGCCGAGTCGTGATCGGCCAGGGCCGCCAGCAGGTCCAGCAGTCGTTCGTCGCTCGCTGTCCCCAAGAGACCATGCACCACCTCGGCGGAGAGCCGCTCGGCTCCGGAGGCCAGGAGCCGGTCGAGCAGAGATTGGGCATCGCGCAGCGATCCGCCTGCCCGGCGGGCGACAACCTGAAGGGCTTCCGGCTCGGCATCGACCTGCTCTCGCAAGCAAATCTCGCTCAAGCTCGCGGCGATCACCTCCGGCGTGATGCCCGCGAAATCGTAGCGCTGGCAGCGCGACAGAACAGTGATCGGAATCTTGCCGGGCTCGGTCGTCGCAAAGAAAAACTTGACGTGCGGGGGCGGTTCCTCGAGCGTCTTCAAAAGCGCATTGAAGGCCCCGGTCGTGAGCATGTGCACTTCATCGATGTAATAGATCTTGAACCGGGACCGGCTAGGCCGCAGCGCGGCATTCTGGCGGAGCTCGCGCACCTGCTCGACGCCGTTGTTGCTGGCACCGTCGATCTCGATCACATCCACATCCTGACCCGAGGCAATCGCCTGGCAAATGTCGCAGGTCTGGCACGGCTCTTCGGTGGGCCCTTTGACGCAATTCAAGCACTTGGCGAAGATGCGTGCCATCGAGGTCTTGCCGACCCCTCGGGTCCCGCAGAAAAGATAGGCCTGGGCGATCCGATTGAGCCGGATCGCGTTGCGCAAGGCCCGGACGACGTGGTCCTGGCCCACGACATCCTCGAACCGTTGCGGCCGGTAGCGGCGGGCAACGACCGTGTAAGGCGCCTGCGGGCCGCGCGGCAGAGTGGTGGTGTCGATGGCAGCACCAGTCTGTGATCGTTCGTTCGATTCGGGATCCATGTCCGCCTTGCCGAGCTGCCGAGTCTTGGTTGCACCCTTCGGGCAGGGCCCAGGGAGAGCCGGGGAGGTTCTCCCAGGCACATGAAGGTGTTGCTTATGGCTGCTGCGTTCCCGCCCTGACCAGGTTCACAAACCCCCATTGCCCGGGTCCCCCCCGGCTCACCCTGACTCCCGCCGCGATGTATGTACGGGCTAATCGGTATTCTCTGGGATCGACCGTCTGCGTTCAAGGGGGCGATCCAGATGGACGTTCAAACACTCACGCGGGCAGCCAGTCCACTCGCGTCCCCGGCGAGCCCGGTCGCGTCAGCGCCGGGAGTCTTCCTCGATTCACTCGGGGCGCTAACGCAACGCGGCGAGCCTGATTGGAGGGGCTCGCTCCATTAGCGCCGCGAGCGGGGGCGGTGCCCCATTGGACCTTAGCCCCTTTTTCCGTCGCGGACTGGCCTTCGGCGGGCCAGCGACGGGCCGATCGACTGCCCGGTGCGCAGGTCCCAGACCTGCGCCGTCGTGTCGGCGCTGCCTGTCACTCCAGCAGCGACGCCCAGGCCCGCGGTCCTCCGCAGCCGCCCTCCTGAGTTGGACATCTTCCTCGAACCGTCGGTCTCACGTCGGCCCGTTGGCTTGCCGAGCAGTGGTTTCGATCGGCTCGAGTTTCACGACGTGGAGAAGGTCCCCGGTCACGGACCGCTCAAACAGTCGGTCGGGGTCATTCGGCGCCGCGATGCCGATGATCGCTGACCTGCGCCCGGCCATGCACAGCTCCGGGTGCCGGATATCGTAGGTGCTCCCCTCCGTGAGCGTGATGCGAAAAGGCACAAACGGCCGGTTTCGCAAAGCACCTGCAAGTTCTTCGGGAGCCACTGGGATTTCTCCAGAGCGCTAACCGTGAGTAGACATGTCGGATCGCGTGCTGGTTACGTTTCCCGTGCTTCAGCATGCTTTCTCCGCCCGATTTTATCCTAACCCCATCGGCCGTACGGTTCAACGCGGCAAGCGCGAACGTCAGTATCCAACACGCCCACTTCGTCTCAGGAGAGTGAGAACCGACGTTGACCTGGTGATCCGCGCGGAGCTTGACAGCCGCGCGCAGGCTCTTCTACGATGACGCTGGCTCCCAACTTCGGGAGACCTTCGGTCCCCACGGGGCGGGGTCAGGAGACCCGCGCTTTACAAAGTCTCGGGAGACCTTCGGTTCCCACGGCGCGGGGTCGGAAGAGCCGCGCCAATCAAAGCCGCGAGGCCCGGGGACGGTCCGAAGCGGTGGAGGCCTGGGAGCATGCCCGTTACCGGCATCCCGTGAATGTTTCCGATCGGCACGGTTTCAGGTCAGAACGAGTTTCAAGTCATGACGAAAGTGGTACGATGCGCGTAGCCTTGGACGCGATGGGGGGAGATTTCGCTCCCGGTCCAATCGTCGCGGGGGCCTGTGAGGCCGTCAGCGATCTGCCCGATCTCACGGTTGTTCTGGTCGGCGACCGCGAACGGATCGAAGCCGAGCTGGCCAAGTTCCCCGACGCCCGGCGCGACCTCCTGCCGATCGTACACGCCGCTCACGCGATCGGCATGGACGAGAAACCGGTCGAAGCGCTCAGGAAGAAGCGCGATAACTCCATCTCCCGCTGCTGGGGACTGATGGCCGCCGACGAAGTCAAGGCCGTGGTCTCGGCCGGCAACACCGGGGCGATGGTTGCCTCGGCCCTCTTCAACGCCAAGATGTTCCTGCCCGGCGTCCGCAGGCCCGGCATCGCCGCGATCTATCCGTCGCATCAAGGCCCCATCGTCATCATCGACGTCGGCGCCAACATGAACGCCAAGGCCGAGGATCTTTACCAGTACGGCATCATGGGAGCTATCTACGCCGAAGAAATCCTGGGTGTGACCAGTCCACGAATCGGGCTGCTCAACGTCGGCACTGAAGACGAAAAGGGAACCGAGCTCACGCGTGCAACCCGCGCGATCTACCAGGATAGCCCCTGGGCGGCGCGGTTCATCGGCAATATCGAAGGACGCGACATCTACGAAGGGCATGCGCGGGTCGTCATCTGCGACGGCTTCGTCGGCAACGTGCTGCTCAAGGCCGGCGAAGGCGCGGTCGAGTTTCTGTTCTCGACCCTCAGGCAAGAACTGGCCCTGCTCATGCCCGAGCTCCACGGCGAATCGGGACACAGGATCGCACACAGGCTGCATCGACTCAAAACGCGGTTCGAATATGAAGAGTTCGGTGGTGCGCCGCTCCTGGGCATCCGCGGCGCCTGCATCATCTGCCACGGCGCGTCCGGGGCCAAGGCGATCAAGAACGCCCTGCGGGTGGCCGGCACGATGGCGGGAGACCGCCTCAGCATGCGAATCGTCGAACAGTTAACCGGCGCGCCGCCTCTGGACGAGAGCGATTCGGACGACGAGGAGTGACCCGACCCGCGTCCCGATGCCGTCAAGTGCACCCGCTGAACGGATTGCGCAAGTGTCGCTCAGGCTTTCCCGCCTGGCTCTTCAGAACGTCAGCCTGGAAAGCCTGTCCTACACCATAGATACAGTTGCCTGCGGCCCCGCTGAGGACTCGCCACCCATGCCCAAGATCGCCTTCCTCTTTCCCGGCCAGGGATCGCAGTTTGTCGGCATGGGCCGCGAGCTCGACCAGGAGATTCCCGCGGTGACGGCTCTCTTCGACCGGGCCGCCGAGATCCTGGGGCTCGATCTGAGGCGTCTGTGTCTCGAAGGGCCAGCCGAAGCCCTGGAGGCAACCGACGTGAGTCAGCCGGCGATCTTCGTCGCCAGTCTGGCGGCGCTCGAGAGCCTGAAGCTGAGCAATCCCGATGCCGTCGCGGCCTGTCACGGAGCCGCCGGTCTCAGCCTGGGCGAGTACACTGCGCTGGTGTTCGCCGGAGCAATGGATTTCGAGGCCGGCCTGAAGGTCGTAGCGCGCCGCGGGCAGGCGATGCAGGCCGCGTCGCTGGCAACCCCGAGCGGGATGGCCAGCGTTCTGGGATTGGATGAGCCGGCCATCGATGAGCTCTGCCGGCGAGTCGCGCTGTTCGGCCGGCTCTGGAAGGCCAACCTCCTGGGCCCGGGCAACGTCGTCGTATCCGGCGAAGCCGCGGCGCTGCGCACGTCGCGTCGATCGCCAACGATCTGGGCGCCATGCGAGCCCTGCCTCTGGCCGTCGCCGGGGCTTTCCACTCCGATCTGATGAAGCCCGCCGACCTTCAGCTTGCTCAGGTTCTCGATCAGACTACGATCGAGCCGCCCCGCATTCCGGTCTACTCCAACGTCGATGCCCAACCGCACGACACCCCCGACGACATTCGTCGCACCCTCGTGGCGCAGGTGCTCCAAGGCGTCCGCTGGGAAGACTCGATGCGCCGGATGATCGCCGATGGCTTCGACACCTTCTATGAGATCGGCCCCGGCCGAGTCTTGACCGGCCTGCTCAAGCGAGTCGACCGCAAGGCTGCTTGCACGAGCGTCCCGGCCCGCTAGTGTAGCGTCGATCTTCGATTGAAAGTTGCTCTTGCTTGTGGGAATCCGGCGGTAGGACACCGGCTGTTTTTTGTTGCGCCGTGTTCGCAGGCAAGCCTCGGTCCCGCACCGGCCCGGTAATAGCCGCAACTGCGGCGGCAGACCGTAGCCTGGCGGCGTGAGCCCCAGGTCCTCGGTGAGTCAAGAGAGGCCCCCTTGAAATGAGTTGGGTTTGAGCCCCGGAACGGGGCGACACGCCTGGTGTAGCAGGGACACGTGCGGTGCTTCGGCAGTCGCCGTTCGCAGGGGACGATCCTGCCGCCCGCTTCGCGGGCTGCGGAGAAGAGAAGGGATGTCAAGAAGGAATGCGCGGTGGCGCAATACGATCCGGACCTGGGGCTGACGCCACCAGGCTACGACCTGTCGCCCCTTCGGGGCTAGGAACCGTCGCCGCGACGAAGCGGGCCAAAAAACCGGGATGAACGCTCGTTCGCGTCAATTCCAACTTTGCACCGCGCCAGCCTTGCCCTCCCAGGATCACAAAACCCCATTTAGGCAATACCGCTGGCGCGCTTTTTGGGGTTGATGGGGGCGAACTGAGCCGATTATAACGACGTTTAGCCAAGCACGGGAGGGCGAGGCTCCGTCCGAGCCGGTTCTTCACAAGGCTCGGACGGAGCCTCGCCCTCCCGGTGCTCGGATTGAGCCTCGCCCTCCCGGTGCTCGGATGGTGCCTGGCCCCCCGGGAGCTCGGACGGAGCCTCGCCGTTCCGGAGAGCGGACGTAGCCGGTTGGGGGCTCGTCGCAGCGTCGGTTCAGCAGACCAGAACACTCCAAAGTCAGGATGTGATGACCATGGCCGAAGGAGCGAGCGGGGCGGTCGAGGGTTGCCGGGTTGATCTGAAGGGTCATGTGGCGCTTGTCACCGGCGCTTTGCGCGGCATCGGCAGGGCCATCGCCGTGCGCCTGGCCGCTTGCGGGGCGACAGTCGCGGGAGTTGCCCGCACGCTTGACGGCCTGCAAGCAACACTTCATGCTATTCAAGAAGCCGGTGGAACTGCGGAAGGTTATGCGGCTAACGTGGCCGATTCGGGAGACGTTCAGCGGGTCGTCGATGCCATCGAAGAGAAATTCCAGCGGATTCATGTCCTGGTTAACAATGCCGGGATCACGCGGGACGGGCTGATGCTCAGGATGGAAGACTCTGCCTGGCAAGAGGTTATTGACACGAACTTGAAGGGGACCTTCCTCTTCTCAAGAGCGGTTGGTGCTTGTATGATGCGAGCGCGGTATGGACGCATCGTCAATATCAGTAGCGTCTCGGGGTTGGTCGGTAACCCGGGGCAGGCGAACTATTCAGCGAGCAAGGCGGGGGTGATCGGCTTCAGCCGGACGGTTGCCCGCGAGCTGGCATCGCGCGGAATCACCGTCAACGTCGTGGCCCCCGGTTTCATCACCACCGACATGACCGACGTCCTGCCCGACAAGATCAAGGCCGAGGTCAAGGAGCGCGTACCTGTCCGGCGGTTAGGCGCACCCGAAGACGTCGCCGATCTGGTTTGCTATCTTGCCAGCCCTAGCGCAGGTTATGTAACTGGACAGGTCATCGCGGTTGATGGCGGACTCACGGCATGATGCCTTCAGGATCCATGAACGGGCGTTCACAGCCGTTCGTTGATCAGATCGGTAGCGGATTAATTGGAACCCAGGGCAAATTCCGATCTCTTTAGGAGAGGCGCTCGGTCCTCTGGACGATGGTGCGAGGCTGCCGTTCGACCCGTCAACGGGAGGGACTGCCTGTAACGGTCTTCCAGGTCTGGTAGACATTTACAGCGAAGGATGCTAAATTGTGTCATTAAACCGATCGGAAAAACGATCGCACGAATGCAAGTAGACGAGGAGGTTCGCCCGTGTCCGTGGAAGAGCGCGTGATCGAAATCGTCAGCGAACAGATGGGAGTCTCCAAAGACCAGGTCACCAGGGAGACCTCTTTCGTCAATGACCTCGGCGCCGACTCGCTCGACACCGTGGAGTTGGTGATGGAATTCGAAGAAGAATTCGACATCACCATCCCCGACGAGGAGGCCGAGAAAATTCAGACTGTCGGCCAGGCGATTGACTATATCGAGCAGCACGCACACGCCAAGTAGCCCGACTCGTTCCGGGCGCGAGCCGTCAAGAGCACGGTTCCGCATTATTGGTAACGTTATGGTTTTGCTTTTTAAATAAGAGAGCCATGATATATTCACGCCGCGTCGTCATCACCGGCATGGGGGTGGTCACGTCGCTGGGTGACCGCCTCGAGCGGTTCTGGTCGGCTCTCTGCGCCGGCCAGAGCGGTGTGGCGCCGCTGACCTTGTTCGACACGACCGAATTCAAGGTCCATTTCGGCGGCCAGGTGCACGACTGGGACCCGGTGGTTCGGTTCGGCACCAAGGAAGCCCGGCACCTCGACCGCTTTGCTCAGTTCGCACTGGCGGCGGCGATCTCGGCCGTCGACGACGCCGGAATCGATTTTTCCCGGCTGAATACCGAGCGCTGCGGGGTCATGGTCGGATCGGGAATCGGCGGCTTGAATGAGTTTGAAACGCAGCACTCGATCATGAAAGAGCGGGGGCCCGCGCGGATCAGCCCGTTCGTGATCCCCAAGCTGATGGTCAACGCCGCCAGCGGTCAGATCTCGATCCGCTGGGGATTGAAAGGCCCTTGCTCGGCCGTGGCGACGGCCTGCGCTTCCGCGGCGAATGCCATCGGCGATGCTCTGCGCTTGATCCAGACGGGCCGAGCGGACGTGATCATCGCCGGCGGCAGCGAGGCGGCCATTACCCACATGGGGCTGGGCGGGTTCGCATCGATGCGCGCGCTATCGACGCGGAACGACGATCCGCCCCATGCCAGCCGCCCCTTCGATCGCGATCGCGACGGCTTCGTGCTCGCTGAAGGTGCCGGCATCGTGGTGCTCGAAGCCGACGAGATCGCCCGTGCCCGCGGCGCGCGAATCTACGCGGAATTGCTCGGCTACGGCATGTCGGCCGACGGTTCGCACATCACGGCTCCCGACGAGGAAGGCCGCGGCGCGGCGCGGGCCATGAAGCTCTGCCTCGCCGACGCCGAATTCGCCCCCGAGGCGGTCGACTACATCAATGCCCACGGCACGAGCACGCCCCTGGGCGACCTGGCCGAGACCCGGGCCATGAAGCAGGTCTTCGGGCCGCACGCCGATCACTTGCAGATCTCCAGCACCAAGAGCCAGCTCGGCCACACCCTCGGCGCATCCGGAGGCGTCGAGCTCGTCATCTCGGCCCTGGCCATCCACACCAACGTGCTGCCTCCGACCATTAACCTCGACAATCCCGGCGAAGGATGCGACCTCGATTACATTCCGCTGACAGCGCGAGAGGTCCGGGTCAACGCAGTCATGTCCAATAGCTTCGGCTTTGGCGGTCATAACGCCAGCTTACTGATCGGCCGCTACCTGACCAGCCGCAAGGCCTGAGATGAAACTACCGCACTGGCAAGACCTGGTTCTTGCGGAGAACGTCTTTCCCGAACCGGATACCGACGAGAGTCGCATCGTTCTCTGGCTCAAGAGCGATCGAGACGCTTCCTTCCAGCACTGGGAGCGCATCGGCACGGTTGCCCGCGCAGAGGTCACCGCCCGCGACGGCCTGTGCGCGACGGCCGCGACTTCGATCCGCGCCCGGGAATGGATCGGCGGGGCCGTTGGCAAAATCCTGCACGGCTTGCGCGAGCGGAAGGGCAACCGCAGCTTCACGCTGCCGAGCGGCCGGTCCGCCGAGCAATGCGGCGAACGCCAGGCTGACTTGCTCCTGGTGTGGGCCTCGGCGGAATCGTCGATTGCCGACGAAACCGCGATCAAGCAAGCGTGGCCGCAAGCAGCGCGCGTGGAGCGGATCGGACAAAACCTGTACCTGGTCGGAGGGCTTGGAACGGACGCCAACCGGGCCAAGGCGGCCGGGAAAGCAGCCGGATCTCAGCAACCGCTCTCCGAGGGCACCCCGCGCGAAGATGGCGAGAAAAGCCTCGCACTCGCACGCCAGGCCGGCGATCGCCATGCCGAAGTCATGGCACTCACGGATCTCGGTGTGATCGGCCTGAACGAAGGCGACCCCCAGCGCGCGATCAACTTTCTGGAGCAGGCGCTCGCGCTCAGTTCGACAGCTTGAAGACAAGGACCGGGAATGCGACATCCTGGGCAACCTCGGCATGGCCCTCCTGGCCGTTCGACAGCCGGGGCAGGCCTGGGAGCTATTCCAGCATCAACTGTCCTATGCCCGGGCAAAAGGCGACCCTTACGCCGAGAAACTCGCCCTGGAGCGCCTGGCGATCGCCTCCGGAAACCTGGGCGATGCCAACCGCGCCATCGCCCTGTATGAACAGGCGCTCGCGGTGACGCGGCGGGTGCGCGATCGGCACCAAGAGGCCAATGTGCTTTGGCAGCAGGGCATTCAGTTTGCGGAATTGGGCCAGCGCGACCTGGCCATTGCCAAGGCCGACGAGGCCGTCACGCTCTTCAAGCTGCTGGGAAAGCCCCAGGCCGGCTGGTACGGAGCGTATTTGCAGAAGTATCGCATGGGCCAGCTCGACGACCAGCCCGGCGACGCCGCGGGAGGTGCAACCGGGCTCTCGCCGCACTCGTACCTGGGCGGTTCGCTCGTCGCCAACGCCATGGCTCAACAACCCGCAAAGTCAGGCGCGGCCCAGGCCAAGAGTGGCCCGGGCTTACTCCGCATGGCGATGTCGGCGACCAAGGCAATGGCCAATTTCGTCGGCTCGGGATTCAAAACCGCGACTCCCGAGATCCAGCGCCAGCGCCTCCAAACCTGTGCAGCCTGCGAGCACCACACCGGCCTGCGCTGCCAGATCTGCGGCTGCTTCACCAACGTCAAGAGCCGGCTTTTGCACGAGGATTGCCCGATCGGCAAATGGCCGGCGTGATCCGCGCGAATCCTGATCGTTTCCCCGAGCGATGCAACTAGCCATGAATACTCCCGACCTCCTTGGCGACCGTGAGTCGTCGGTCTCCCTGAGTCCGCAGGAAATCCAGCGCTATGCGCGGCACCTGATCATGCCCGAGGTGGCGATGCGGGGGCAGAAGCGGCTCAAGGCAGCCAGGGTGCTGTGCATCGGCACGGGTGGGCTGGGCTCGCCGCTGTCGCTGTACCTGGCGGCCGCGGGAGTCGGCACGATCGGCCTGGCCGACTTTGATGTCGTCGATGTCTCCAATCTCCAGCGCCAGATCATTCATTTCACCGGCGACGTCGGCCGGCCCAAGATTACGAGCGCCCTCGAGAAGCTCAAGGCGATCAATCCCGAGCTGAATGTTGTTAGCCACGAGCATTCGGTTGACAGCTCAAACGCGATGGGGCTTTTTGCCGGCTACGACGTGATCGTCGATGGCACCGACAATTTCCCCACGCGTTATCTGGTCAATGACGCCTGCGTCCTCCTGGGCAAGCCGAATGTCTACGGTTCTATTTTCCGCTTCGACGGCCAGGCGACGGTTTTCTTGCCGCCCGATGGTCCCTGCTATCGTTGTCTGTATCCGGAACCGCCGCCGCCTGACCTTGTTCCCAACTGCGCCGAGGGAGGCGTCCTCGGCATTCTGCCCGGTTTGATTGGCGTGGTCCAGGCGACCGAGACCGTGAAGCTGATCCTGGGCGTGGGCCAGCCGCTGATCGGCCGGCTCTTGCTTTATGACGCGCTCGAGATGACCTTCCGCGAGATGAAGGTCCGCAAGAACCCGCGGTGCCCCATCTGCGGACCGAACGCCACCATTCGCGAGCTGATTGACTATGATCAATTCTGCGGCGTGCGCGGCCCCCTAGTCACGCCGAGCTCGGCCAATGGCGCAGCCGACGCCGAGATCACGCCGCAGGAGCTGAAAACGCTGCTGGATCACGTTGAGCCTCCCTTGATTCTCGACGTGCGAAATCCGGAGGAGATCGCCATCTGCCGGATCGCCGGATCGACTGTGATTCCCTTGAGCGAGCTGCCCAACCGCTTGGGCGAGCTGGACGCGGCTCGGCCGATGGTGGTCCATTGCAAGAGCGGCGTCCGCAGTGCCAAGGCGATCACGCTCTTGCGCAGCGGCCGGGTTCTCCCGGCTCAAGAACCTCAAGGGAGGCATTCTCGCCTGGATCAAGGAGATCGACCCCAGTTTGCCAGCGTATTGAGCACCGGTGGGCAGGGGTGTTAATCGGGGGAGACATAATCGCATGAACTTCGACCAGTTGATCAAGTTCGCCGTCGAGCAGAGCGCGTCGGATATTCACCTTCAAACGGGCGCGTCGCCGTTGTTGCGCATCAACGGCCAGATCCGCACCGTCGAGTCGCAGCCGATAACCGGTAATGAGCTGCGTCAGTTCGTGCTCTCGATCAAGCCGGGGTTGACGGCTGAGAAACTCGACGAGGCGATCGTCGCCGGCCTCGATTTTTCGTATGCGATCCCTGGCATGTCGCGATTTCGGTGCAACGTCTACAGCCACCTGGGTACTCCGGCGATGGTCATGCGGATCGTCAAGCTCAAGGTCCGCTCGCTCGAGGAGCTCCAGCTTCCGCCTGTGCTCAGGGACATCACACTTTCGCTGCGGGGAATGACGCTGCTGACCGGCACGACGGGCAGCGGCAAGAGCACAACATTGGCGGCGATGATCGATCTGATCAACAATTCCTTCCGCTGCAAGATCATCACGATCGAAGACCCCGTCGAGTATATCCACACCAATTCCAAGGCGATGATCTCGCAGCTCGAAGTCGGCCAGGACACGCCGACATTCGAGCACGGGCTGCGTCAGGCCCTCCGTCAGGACCCGGATGTGATTCTGGTCGGGGAATTGCGGGACAGCGAGACTATGCGGATGGCGCTCCGGGCGGCGGATACGGGCCACCAGGTTTTCGCCACGGTGCACAGCTCGAATGCGGCCCAGACGATCGAGCGCATCCTGGCGATGGTGCCGCCTGAGGAACGAAAGATCGCGACCTCGCAGCTTGCCGGCTCGCTCGAAGCCGTGATCTCGCAGCGCCTGGCGGTGACGCGCGACGGCAATCGCCGCCCCGCGATGGAGATCCTGCGCGGGGGGCCCGTCACTTCCAAGTACATCATGGATAACCGGCTGAGCGATCTTGCCGACTACATCGGCAACCGCGAAGGCGGCATGCAGCGGTTCGACCAGCATTTGCTCGACCTCTATCATCAGAAGGTCATCTCGGGCACCGAAGCCATGCGCCTGGCCACAAATACCGAGGCCGTTGCATTGGGAATGCGCGGAATCCACTAAATGGTCGTTCGTGATCCCGGGAGGGCGAGGCTCCGTCCGAGCCGCCTGGGAGACGGGCACCCGAAGGGTCGCGCCGGGAGGCTCGCTCTCCCGGAATCGCGCCGGGTGATTGAGGCCCCAAAATGTCAACGATCCGGGAAACTCTGGCGAGCGGCTGGAAGTTGCTAGAAGCGGGCCGGCTCGCACAGGCTGCGCAGGTATACCGCGAGCTGATCCGGGCCAACCCCTCGGTCACCGAGGCATGGTATCTGCTCGGCGCGATCGCGCAGCTCGAGGGCAAGCCCGCCGAATCGCTGGAATTCTATCAGCAGGCTCTGCGCCTTGCCCCCAACCATGTGGAAGCGCACAACAATCTCGGGGTCGCGCTCCAGGCTCTGGGCCGCGTCGATCAAGCCGAAGCTTGCTTGCGCGACGCCATTCGCCGCAGGCCGGACTTTGCCGATGCGCACAGCAATCTTGGCAATGCGCTCCAGGATCGGGGACTGCTGGATGAAGCGATCGCCTGTTACCGGCAAGCGATTCGACTCAAGCGCGACCATATCGACGCCCACAACAACCTGGGGAATGCCCTGCGGGCCCAGCGGCGATCTGCTGAAGCAATGGAATGCTATGACGAGGCGCTGCGCATCAGGCCCGACCATGCCCAGGTGCATTTGAGCCGTGCACTACTTCGCCTTCAGTTAGGCGATTTCGAGCCGGGCTGGGCCGAATATGAATGGCGATTGAAGTGTAAAGATTACGCGATTCCTTCCTATCCCCGGCCGCTGTGGGATGGGTCGCCGCTGGATGGCCAAACGATCCTGATTTACGGCGACCACGGCTTAGGGGATACGCTCCAGTTCATTCGCTACGCGCCTCTGGTCCAGGATCGCGGCGGCCGGGTGGTCGTTGCCGTTCGGAAGCCACTAGCACGAATTCTCGCGAGCTGCCCCGGTGTCGAGATGGTGATCCCGGAAGGAGAACTGTTGCCGGATTTCGCCGTGTACATACCAGCGACGAGCTTGCCGCGGATCTTCGGAACAACTCTTGCCACTGTGCCAGCCCAAATCCCCTACCTTGCGGCTGACAGCGATTTAGTCAAACGGTGGGGTGACGAGATCGGGCGAGAGAATGGCTTTCGCATCGGAATCGCCTGGCGAGGGAACCCAGCCTATACCAGAGACCGCCAGCGGTCATTTGCCCTGACGCAATTTGAGCCGCTTTCGCAACTCGAGGGCGTGCGTCTTTACAGCCTCCAGAAGGACTTCGGTGCCGAACAGATCGTCGAGGCGGCGAGCCGTTTCGCCGTCACCGATCTGGGTAGCCGCGACACGGACTTCATGGACACAGCGGCGGCTATGCGGAATCTCGATCTGGTGATCGCCGCGGATACGTCGATCGTGCATCTCGCGGGAGCCTTGGGGTCTCCGGTGTGGGTTGCGCTTTCATTCGAGTCGGATTCGCGGTGGCTTCTCGATCGCGACGACAGCCCCTGGTATCCCACGATGCGGCTTTTTCGCCAGACACGGCCGGGCGACTGGGACGAGGTGTTCAAGCGGATCACCGATGAGCTGGCCGCCAGACTATCTCGGGGTCAGTCGAGGCCAGGCAATCTCGACGCCATGGGCGACTAGCCGGGATTGGAAGGCAGCCAGGTGCTTGGGCGAATTTCGAACCGCGCGGGGAGGCTGGTTCACGTCAAGGCAAAAGGCTGCAAGCGCGCCGGCGGCCTCGCCGATCGACCACTCGACGGGATGCAGCCGGAAGCAGCCGTTGGTGATGTGAGTCGTACCCAGGTTTTTGCACGCGGGGAGCACGTTTTCGACGCGTCTGGGAATCAAGGCGCCAAGCGGGATCTGGAATGGTAGCGAGCTGATGTCGATATAGTTGTTGCCCCCCGTGCTGGGATGCAGATCGATGCGATAGCTGCCGATTCCCACGCTATCGGGAAACGACTCGGCCTGGAGGTCATCGGACTTGAGGATCTTGCGCCGCGCTTCGGTTCCCACGTGCCGTTCCACAACGGTGAATTCGGCTACGATCCGCCGTGATTCGCGGATGTAGGGAGCCTTGGCCAGTCCGTCGTCGGTACCGACCAGGTCGGGTCGCAGCCGCAGTCCTTTCCAGCCGAACTTTCCGTCGGGGCGGGGACATTCGGTCTGGAGCCAGCGGAGCAGGGAAAGGCTGAGCTGCTTGGCCCGCGCGACGTGACGGGCGGCTTCGGCGGGCGTGACCGCGGCACCGACCAAGGGGCCCAGCCAATAGTCGTTCTGCGGCCAGTTGACCAGCGTGGTTCCCGAGCTGCCAGGATACGAGCCAGGCTGAAAGTTGCGCGGGTCGAGGATTCGCCGGTAGACCCAGAGCCCGCGGCCCGGGCCGCGCGGGTCGAACCCGCGGCTGGCTGGCTTAAGCGTGATGGGATCGCTGGAAGTCAGGTCGAGCAGCCGGCCGGGCCAGGCAGGTTGAAGCGCTGGCATGTAGCCGCGCCAGAAATCGTATTCGGCCGGGCGATCGATCGTGTGGTCCTGGCCATCGAGGTAATCGACGGCGAAGCAGCAAGTGATCGCCTGCTGGTCGCCGGGCTGGGGTTCGGAGGGCGCGTGAGACTCGCCCGTCTGGGCCTGGGACTCGGCACCGGTCACAAATTCCACTCCGGCCAGGGGCAGCAGATCGCCGAGCTCGCTGGCGTCGATGAAATAGGGGGCCAGTAGCGCTCGTTCCTGGCCCGTTCCGCGGTCGCGAACGAATGTGGCCCGCGCCCGATCACCCTGGACCTCGCATCGGGCCGGATCGTGGTTCAGGAGCACGAGTAGCCGGCCGCTTGACACGTAAGGCGCGAGCATGGCCGTAAGGGCGGCCAGCGCTGCCCTGGGCTCGTGGCAGAGCCGAGACACGCCGCCATTACCTGGGTTGAGAAAGCGGACGGAACGAGCCAATTCGGTCAGCGGAAAATGACGGCGGTACTGATCGCGGATTGCCCGGCGGAGGGCCTGGTATGACGCGCTGGCGCCGAACTGTTCGATCCAGGGGTGCTCATCGGGCGGGACGGCCTGAGCGGTGAGCTGGCCTCCGACCCAGTCGGTCGGCTCGGTCAAGACGACGCGGCGGCCGTTTCGCAAGGCCGCGAGCGCCGCGGCACAACCCCCCAGCCCACCGCCGACGATCACGAGATCGGCGGCGATCTCCCGGCGCGAGGTGATCGCCATCGCGTGCGTCAATCGCGAGCCGGATCCAGCGGCGAGCAAAGCCGCCAGCCCTGTCGAACACCGCTCCAGGAATCGACGCCGACGCATGATCGAACCGCGCCCCTTGGCAACGAATCTCTCTTTCACGATAATTCACCAACCTACTAAATTACGCAGGACGGCCTCGTGGCGGAATGGCAGACGCGTCGGTCTTAGGAGCCGATGTCCGTGAGGACGTGGGAGTTCGAGTCTCCCCGAGGCCAGTTTGGCTTCTGCCGGATTTGGTTTGACAGGACGTGCGCAGTCGTTACGATATCAGAAGAGAGTCCCGCCCCGCGCCGTCCCTGTCGAGGCGCCTTGGCCCCGGTTGGAACCGATCTGTCGGTCCCCCGATCAGCCCCACAAACTCCCACTGTGTACCTCTTGGCTTGGTCTTCGTCTTCACGACGGCTCATCTCACGATCGACGTGCGCTTTTTCGGTACTATGGGGAAGCACGGGCCCAGGGTGCGCCGCTCGAAACCTCGACGATCTGTTTGTGATCCGCGCACTGAGCCATTGCAATCCGGCCTTTGTGTGATTTCCCCTGAGGGCGGGCCACGGTCGACCCATCGTACGATCAACTTTGTGGAGCTGGGGGCCGATGATCGGGTTGAAGGAGTTGATCCTGGTGGCTTTCGTGGTGCTGGCGCTTTACGGTCGCTCGGGTGTTCTCAAGAGCCGGCAATTCCGAACGATCTGGCCCTGGATCTCGCCGGTCCGGAGGCCGGTTGCGCGGACTGTGAGCTCACGGGGCGCGGTTTCGGCCCGACCCTCCGCCGCCGCGGCCAGCGACTCGACCAGCCCATCGGGCAGATACAAGACCAGGCTGTTCTTGCTCGAGGGGAATCGACTCTTCTGGTTCGTGACCATCCTCGCGGCCGTGGCCGTGGCCGCTTGGATCGTCACGAAAGCTCTGATTGTGAGCGGGGCGGGCGCAGGGGCCAGTCGATGAGATTGGCTTCCAAATTTGACCTTGATCCGGAGGCCCGGCCATGATGCCGTTCGCGTTCATGCCCAAACTCGGCACGACCGAGTTGCTCGTGATTGCGTTCGTGTCCCTCTTGATTTTCTCCAACCGCCTTCTCGCTGTAATGCGTACGCTGCGTTCGTTCACGAATCGATTCTGAAAGTGAGTTCGATCCGGGAGGTCTGCCCATGATGCCGTTTGCGTTTCTGCCCAATCTCGGCACGACCGAGCTGCTGATCATCGCGTTTGTGTCCCTCTTGATCTTTGGCAACCGCTTGCCCAGCGTGATGCGCTCGCTGGGCAAGAGTGTCACCGAGTTCAAGAAGGGCATTTCAGGAATTGAGGAGGATATCGATCAAGCCGTCACATCGGAGAAAAAAACGACCCCGCCGGCCGATCGCATCAGCGTGAACGAAAAATGAACGGGGCGAATGGGAGACTGCAAATTTCCTCGAGCTTGAGTGAAGCGGAGCGATTCTGATGTTTAATCTCGGACCGGTGGAGATGCTCATCGTCATGGGAATTGCCGTGCTCTTGTTCGGCAAGCGGCTTCCCGAGGTGGGCCGGTCGCTGGGTAAAGGCATCGTCGAGTTCCGGAAGGGGTTGAACGGGCTCGGCGATGACCTCGATTTGACGTCCGTCAACCGTTCGTCGTCGAGTTACGGGTCTTCGTGGAGTTCGCCAGCGAGCGAGCGAGCGAGCGCGGATTCGGCTTACTCCGACGCCGCCGTGCCAAAGTTCGAGCTGCCGGGCGCGCCTTCGACGAGTTCACCGACCGCACCGGGCAACGTTCCGCCAGCTCAATCCGCCGATTGAGGGCGCCCCGATCCGTCGCTGTTGGTCGCTCCTTTCCTTCACTCGCCAGAGGCCCGGGCTTCGGATCGACGAGCGAGTCGAACGGCCTGGCGGGCGATCGCGGCTTCCTGGACGCGGCGGTCGGCTTCGCTCTTGATCAGAAGCGGCGGCACCGGCTGGGGACGCACGCCGGAATCGTCGAGCGCGACATAGAGAGCGTAACCCACGGCAACCCTGCGCGGCTCGGCACGTTCAAGCGGCTCGGCGACGATTTCGATTCGCGTCTCGATCGATGTGCGGCCCACATACGTGACAATAGCGGTGAGCTCCACTCGCTCGCCGACGTAAACCGGTCCCACGAATGTCATCGAATCCATTGCAGCCGTGGTGATCTGGCCTTTTCCCACATGGCGCAGCGCGGCGATCGCGCCGCACTCGTCGGCGAGACGCAAGAGCACGCCTCCGTGCAAGGTGCCATAAGCATTCGCTTGACCCGGCTCGGTGATGATGGCCAGCCTCGCCCGAGAGGCTGGAACCGGTTCAGGTGGAACTTCATCCAATGTCATGGGAATCCTCCCTCATTTCGAAACCCAGCTTAACGCGGAGCGCGGTTTCGGGCCATGCGGGCGAAGATCTGTCGGGCGTGAAGCCGAGCGGCGGCGTGACCCACCGAGGAACGATGGCGCGAACTTCGAGCTTTCCTCAACTCAGCGAGCACTGCCCTAGACATGACCGAGGAGCAATTCATCGGCTTGATTGATCCGGTACTGCGAGACCTGGGCTCGCTCGCTCTCGAGGGTGAGGAGTTTCGCCAACCGCCCCTCGACGTCGTGCGCTATTACGATCGCTCGGTCAGGCTGAGTTTTGTCCCGCTCTTCGGTCGAGCTCGGAGTGTGGTGACCTTGGTCCGACAGCCGGTTGACATCGCCGGCACGACGGCCGGATACGAGCGTCTGCTGACACGCTTGGGCATGGCGGTCAATGGCCGATTTCCACCCTGGCGCGGACTGGTCATCGGCCTTACGGCAATCACGATGACTCCAGAACCAATCCAGCCGGCCGACGATGCAATGTTGCGGGATGTGCTCGGTATCAAGCTGCGGCGGATGCGCGTGGTGCCGTTGGGCGTGGCTCGAATCAACCTGGGTCAGGAGGCGGTTGCGCTGGCCATCAAGTCGAGCCCCGACGAGCTCTTCGCCGAGCCTTTGCGGCTGGCTGATATACTCACCCAGAACTTCCGGCGGTATGTGCCGGCGATCGAACTTTGATACGAGCCCGAAGCGCCAGTTTTGGTGTTGCGCCATTTGACCGGATTTTCGATACCGTAGCAGGGAAATCGGGTGACTCGTTCCCACGCAGAGCGTGGGAACGAGTTACTCAGCCACGGAACGCGAAAGCTCAAGCGCTTGATCCGTCACAGTTTCCCGAAGGAGTACCGGGCCGCGTCATGAATTCCGTGAAAAACAGCGCAACATCAAAACTGGCACTTCGGGCTGGTATGCGGGCGCATGGTGCTATCACGGCTTTACTCTAACGAGTCGTCGGAGGGCCGGGATAATCCCATTCGAACGAAACCTCGAACGGCTTCCACCAGGGATCGACTCCGGTGATCGGGTCGGAGTGGCGCCCGGCAGCAGGCGGCTCAATGGCATACGTCAGCGTGTAGTGGCCTGCCCGGGGCATCTCGATACTGGCGCCATAGTGCCAACCGTCCCGTGCAATCATGGGCATCATCGTGCCGCCAATCGGTACGATGGATGAGGCCTTTGACGGCTTATCGATTGGTACGATCGTGTAGCGCACCGTCAGGAATGGAACAAACTCGTCCTTGGGACACCCGTTTCGGTTGCCTTCGGTCGCCTTGATATCAGCCTCGATGTGAATCAGCGACGACGACGATGGCCCGGCCATTCCATCCATCTGGACAGGCGGCAGCCAGACCGCGGCAATTCGCATCTGATTCTTCTCGACCTCCTCGCCGATCGGATACTCCCGAAAAATTGCCGGCCTCGAGGATTGCGACGATCCTTCCGAGTCCGGAGGGTTGTTCTGACCCCAATCGGATCTTGGCGAGCGCAAGCCCGCTGTGCGCCGCTGGGAAAGATCAAGGTTCAATCCGAGGATCAGCAGCACACCCCCAAGGATCAGCAGGATGACGATCGTGCCTCCCCATTTGCCCAGCACAGCGGCGATTCCTCCTGTGGACCGTGTATATTGGTTGCGCCGGGATCACCCCCCGTCTCCCCTTCGCAACAAGGGGGGGAAGGATCAGACGCCCACACCCGCAGTTTGTGAAGGCGCCGGACTCGCACACCTGACTGGATTGGGGCCCGCGCCGTTTGGCTGGGCCGCCGCCGAATCGTGATGAGAGCTTCGGGCGCTGTCGGCATGAGCGGCGCCTCGTGCACGGTCGCTTGCCGCTTCGCGCGGGACCAAGAGCCATGCCAGGACGGTGCCGGCCAGCAAGAGCAGTTGCACCGAGACAACCTGCACGTTGGGATACAAACCCAAAGACGGCACCCCTCGGCCCATCCAGCCCATGTTGGTTGTTCGAAGCACTCCTGCATTCTGAAGCTCGAATACGCCGTTGCCGGCGAACACAACCGAAAGACCAAACAGGAACAAACCGCTCAGTTTGAAAAAAGCACGCACGGGAAGGCGTACCGTCGTGGCGCGAATGATTACCGCGATCACGGTCAGAAGCCCAAGGCCGGTGACGAGACCGATCACGACGCCGAGAAGTCCGGCGTGGCTTCTCCCTTCGCTGCCGAGCAGGGCCTGATATAAAAGGGCGGTCTCCGCCCCCTCGCGGTACACGGCCAGGAAGGCCGTTACTGCCAGGGCCCCTCGACCGCCGAACTCGAGCCCGCGCCGGGCCTGGTGCTTGAGAAAGTCCATCCACCGCTTGGCCTCGACATGCGAGATCAACCAGTGGCTCACGTAGAACAGAACGCAGGCAGCCGCGAGCATGACCACTCCCTCGAGCACCTCACGTGCTCCGCCTTGCACGGAAGCGACCAGAGCGCTCAAGGCGATCGCCGTGGCAATACTGGCCACGGCGGCCAGACCCGTGCCCCACCAGATCGCCGCGAGCGCCCGACCTTTGGCTTGAATCATCGAATTCACTTCGATGATCGAGGCGTCGAACCGGATGCGGAACGGAAGATCGACCGTTTCCATTGTGTGCGGCTAAGGGCGCGCTTGCCGGCATGAACGCCTTTGACACAAGCGCGATCAGCATGGCCAGAACCAGGATCACCTCGAGACCTTCGCGCACAATCGTGATCAGCGACGCGACGAATGCCGCGCCAAAGGTTCCGGTGGGGCGCGCCTCGACCGTGGCGAGTAGGGTTTCGACATCCGAGACCAGGCTGTTGACTTGGGTCGCAAGCTTCTGCCCCTTGAGCCCGTCGCTCAACTCGCCGCGCAGTGAGTTGAATCGCCTCTCAAGCGCCAGAATGTCCTGTGGACTGTACGCGAGAAGTCGGCGCTCCAGGGGCTCGAATTCCGTCATGTAAACGGTCGTTAGCTCCGACGCGGCCGCATCCGGCCCACCGCGCTCGGCTTCGGACTCGACGCGCTGGAACCCGAGCTTGAGCGCACCGAGCAATGCGGAATTCTCTGCCGAAGTACCGGCGCCTTCAGCCTCGCCCGCGGGCGGGTTTCCGCCCGCGTCTCGATTGACCGCAAGCTCGGGGGCATCGATCCGGGTGCGGTCGGTGATACCCTTGGCGTTGAGCGCCTGAACCACGGAAATGAGATCCAGGAGCAGCTTTTTCGACAGGTCGTCCAGATGGGAGGGCGGTCGCCGCTTTGCGGCAACCTCGGACACTGCCGTCCACATCGCGCGGAACTGCCGCTCGATCTCTCCACACCGAGCAAAGCCGAGATATCTGCGGACCGCCGTCTCCAGGTCAGAACCTTCAAATTCAACCCAGTATGCATCTTCGGCAAGCCGGCGAGCCTTGGCCAGCCCACCCGGCCGGACAGCGGCATCGCCACTGGCAGCAAGGGCCTGACTGATCCGGTCCACGACGTCGCCCCACGGTCTGATCGGGACCTGCGATGGCTGACCTCGTCTCAATTGATCCGATCGGCTCAGTTCCGGCGGTCCAGACAGGAGGATTGTCGCCAGCTCCAGCGGCTTGCCGCCTGCGACTTCGATCGGGGTGTCAAGCGGCGGACCGGTCTCGTGCCAGGCGGTCAAGATGTAGCGGCCATCCGGCACAAGGTCGATCCGGAATCGGCCGTCTGGTCCGCAAACCTGAACCCACGGAGTCGGGCTCACCACCACAAACCCCCGCATATGCAAATGAATGTCGCAAGCTAGACGCATGACGCCCGGCCTCGCCGGCGTGAATTCCAGGAGTTGCCCCCGCCCCGCCACCTGATTGAATTCGAAGCCCGGCGTCACGATGTGCACATTGTGAGTTTCATTGTCCAGATTGGTGAAACGCACCGTCTGTCCCAGCGCGATTGCCTGCACCCTCGGCGTGAACTGAAGCCCGCGTTGATTCACCAGCACAACGTCTGTCTTGATCGTCCGTTGTCCGTTGTCGCGATCAATCACCAGCACGTGGTCTGTTTTGGTGCGTCGCTCCGCTTCGGAGTTCAGGTCGAGGCTCCTCGCTCGGAGCGGCTTGCCATCGGGGCCGGCGGGAGTGAGGTACACCACCGCTGGACTCACCCCGGGAGAACAGATCTCGGGCATCTTGATAATCCCCGATACCTGCGCAGCCATAGCGACCGTTGATGACGCATCCCAAAATGAAATGCCGCAGAGGCATACGACCGTCAACCAGGCCCTCATACCTTCGCGCCCCATCGAGGCCCTCGCTGGCTGCGACACGACTACCACGCCCCATTGTCTTATCGGACACGGTCCGGGGTCATATTGAGATTGAGTCTCAATTCACATTGGATTATAGTCGTTGCTGATCTGGCCCGTCAACCGGAAGCTGAGTTTGATCGCGGGAATCCGAGAACGCGATGCACGAAGAGCGATTACGGAATGTGTCGGAGGGGAGCGACGCGGACAATTCGGAACCGCGGCGACAGGTGCTCTTGGGGATGGGGGCGCTGGCCGCAACCGCGTACAACGGACCGGTGGGTGTCGGGAAGTATGTATTCGGGAGTCGGGCCGTCCTCCTGGCGCGCCCGACCGATCCGGACCGACTGCTGGATGACCCTGGAGTTCTCGAGTGGAACCAGCGCGACGATTACATGCCGTACTGGGCGTATCTCTGGCCGGGTGCGTATCTCCTGGCTGAGCGAGTGGCTCGTGGTCCGGAGATTGATCCCAACTTATCTGCGACTCGTCTCGAGGCACTTGAGATCGGCTGCGGGCTGGGCCTGGCCGGCCTGGCCGCGGTGGCTCGGGGGGTGCGGGTCCAATTCACCGACTACGATCCGGCACCGCTCCAATTCGTGGCACGGTCCGCAGCCGAAAACGGATTTGATCCCTCCCGCTTCGCCACCCGACTGCTCGACTGGCGCAGTCTGCCCGATGAGCGGTTCCCGCTGATTCTGGGTGCCGACGTCCTCTATGAAGCGCGGCTCGTGCCCCTGGTCGCCAATTTGCTGGACCGGATGATCACCGCGGACGGCATCGGGCTGATCGCAAGTCCGTACCGCGTGGCAGCCGAGCGGTTTCCGGCGGAACTGGCATTGCGGCGCCTCGAATGCAAGGCCGAGGCGGCCGTTGCCCGCTCGGAGGATGGCAGATTGATTGAGGGAACCATTTACCGCGTGCGTCGTCCCTGAGTCGATATCGTATCGCTGACCAAAAAATGGTCAAGTAAGATCGCTGGCAGTCGGCGTGCCGCAGCGATCAAGCGGCTCTCCGTCACACCCTATTAGACCGAAGCGCACCGACGATCGAGCGAACATCGGTTACGCCGGTGTCATCCAGCTTTTGTGTCAGCTCGTCCAGCAGTCGCTCCGATGCGGTAGGGTCGTAGAAGGTGGCGGTTCCCACTTGCACCGCGGAGGCCCCGGCTACCAGGAATTCGAGCGCATCGTCGGCCGTGGCAATACCGCCGACGCCGATGATCGGCAGGCCGGGTAAAGCACGCGCGACCTCCCACACCATCCGCAAGGCGATCGGTTTAATGGCCGGGCCGGACAGTCCGCCCACGTCGTACGCGAGGATCGGTCGGCGCAGGCGCCAGTCGACCGCCATGCCGCGAATCGTGTTGATCAGGCTGACAGCATCTGCTCCGCCCTCGGCGGCCGCCGCGGCGATCGGCACGATATCGGTCACGTTGGGCGTGAGCTTGGCGATGATGGGCAGTGGACACGAGTCGCGGATCCGTTCCACCATCCGGCAGACGGATCGGGCGTCGATCCCCAGATCCAGGCCGCGGCTGACATTCGGGCATGAGATGTTGAGCTCGACTGCCGCGAGGCCGGCTTCGTGCCCGAGCATTTTCGCCATGGCGACGAATTGGTCCTCGTCTTCGCCGGCGATATTGGCGATGACGGCGGTCCCGACGGTGCGGAGATAGGGAAGGTGATGCTCGCGGAAGTGTGTGATCCCGTCGTTATCGAGGCCGATCGCGTTCAAGAGTCCCGAGGCCGTCTCGACGGTCCGGGGCGTGGGGTTGCCCGCGCGGGGGTGGAACGTGACCGTCTTGGGAATCACACCGCCCAAGCGCTCGATCCGGACGAAACGCTCCATCTCGCGGACGTACCCAAATGTCCCCGACGCGACCAGCACGGGGTTTTTGAGCACGAGTCGTCCCAACGTCACGCGCAAGTCGACCACAAACACACCCCCGTACCGTTTCTCGCTGGCATCCGGATTCCCCGACTCGCGAAAATCGCTTGCCTGTTGCGTTGGGCTTGAACAAGCCTCAGTCTATTGATTGCGTCCGGCTCCATTGTTTCTATTTTCGAGAGGAAGGTCGAGATGATGAGATTGACGTTTGCGACGAGCTTGCTGGTGGTATTGGCGGCGACTGTGCTGGCGGCGTCGAGCGACGACAACACGCCGACGATCAAGCAGGTCATGGATAAACTGCACAAAGGTGGTAGCTCGCCCCTAGCCACGCTGAAGAAGGGCCTCGCAGCCAGCTCACCGGATTGGAAGGCCATCGAGAAGTCAACGAAGCTGTTCGCTGAGTTCGGCCCGGCGCTGCCGAAGAACGAGGCGCCCAAGGGCGACCAGGAGGATTTCAAAAAGCTCGCCAACGCCTACGCCGCCAACGCGAAGGCCCTGAACGAGGCGGCCCAGCAGGAAGATCTCGCCGCGGCCAAGGCCGCGTTCCGGAAAATTGGGGGGTCATGTAAGGCCTGTCACACCGCCCACAGGGAAGATTGACGCCAACCAGCAAACCAATCGCCGCGCACGCTGGAACGGTGGGCACGGTCCTGGCTTCTTGAGAAGCCGGGCCGGCCTGACTGGAATCGTCGCTCGTTCGTGGCTCGGTTGGTTGCGCGCGGCGTCCCGAAAAACTTTCCGCGTTGCCAAGGGGAGTAACGCGGGGCCCTCCCGATTTCTCCTTCCCCACGAACTCGCCGTTTCCGCCGAGGCTTGTTCTTCTCGGCTCCGACCGGCGGCGGAGCCGTCATCCCTGCGGCTCGTCGGTTCCTGCGCCCCGCGTTCGAATCGTGCGGGCGCATTTCTTTGCCGGACAATACCAGGAGACCGCCCAACGAATATACTTATCCTTGAGGGCCATGCAAAGCCGATCATGGATTGAGACGCCGTTTGTTTCTCGAGCTCGGGTGAAAGGCGATTCGCCATGATCGCTGGGGGATTACCTTGGTGCGCGGCGGTGGGCGACTTTATCGAATTCGTCGCCCGGACGGTCGTCGCGTTGCCCAGGGCAGCCTTGCAGCGGTCGAGCGAAGTGATCTGGCAATTCGAGCAAGTTGCGCTCAAGAGCTTGCCGATCGTTTTAGGCGCTGGTGCAAGCTTCGGGTTGGTCGCCTGGCTTCAAACGCACCGACTGCTGGCTGCTCACGGTGCGGAGTCATCCCTGCCGAGCTTTCTATCGGTCGCGGTTCTCGTCGAGATCGGGCCCGTGCTGGCGGGCCTGCTGGTCGCAGCCAGGATGGGCGCCGGGCTGGCAGCGGAACTCGGCTCGATGTTGGGCAACGAAGAGATCGACGCCCGCATCGTGCTGGGCACCGATCCGGTGCCGACATTGGTCGCTCCACGTGCGATCGCATGTGCCTTGGCGGTCCCATTATTGACGGTGGTGATCGATGCCGCAGCGCTGGCGGGCAGTTTGGGGGCCGAACTGGTCGCCGGACGTTCGTCAGTTGCTTTGTTCTGGAACAGGTCTCTCCTATTCCTGAGGATGGCCGACATCGTGCCCGCTACTCTCAAAACGGCTGTATTCGGCCTCTTGGTGGCCCTGACTGCTTGCTGGACCGGCTTGAGAGCGGACCGATCGGCTGAGGCTGTCGGCCACGCCGCGATACGGGGAGTTGTTCGAGCGATCCTGGCTGTGTTTGCGGCCAACGTGGTGATGGTGCCCCTGATCCAAAGCAGCGTCGCCTATCTGGGCTGGACCAGTTGACGTTCATGGCAACCGATCCCTTGCGAGGTGAGCCGCGATGAGGCGCGAAATCGGGCGATGGCGGGTGCTGGTGAACGTGGGCTTCGCCCTCGCCGTCCTGGCGCTCGGGGGTTCGGCGCTTTACCAGGTGGCCCGTCGTCACTGGCGGGTGCAGCCGACCTTCCACATCCGCGCCCAGTTCGAGACGATCAGCGGGGTCGAGGTTGGCCATCGGGTCCGGTTTCAAGGAATCGACGCCGGAGTCGTCGAGCAGATCATTCCGCCGACCGTGCCAGGTCAGCCGGTGGAACTTGTCTTGCGGATCGATGATCGGCTGCGCGCGCTCTTACGGACTGACTCGCTGGCCCGCATCGTCTCCGAAGGGCTAATCGGCGCCAAGGTTGTCGAGATCGCACCCGGCCGATCGGATTCGCCGGCGGCCGGGGAAATGGCCAGGATCGCCTCCGAACGGCCCGTCGAGCTATCCGACTTGCTCAAGCGCGCAACCTCGTCGCTCGCGCGGCTCGATGCCGTTGCTCAGGCGGCTGAAGAAGGCCTCGCCGAGATCAACCTGCTCGCCGCCTCGATCCGGCGCGGCGAGGGAAGCCTGGGCAAGCTGGCGCAGGATGAGGCCCTTTACCAACACCTGATCGACCTTTCGCGTCGAGGTGAGCGGACCTTGACTTCTCTGGAGGAAAACCTCGACGCCCTCAAGCAGACCTGGCCTCTCTCGCGTTATTTTGACACCCGCGCCTACCTGGACCGCGAGCGGGTCTTGTATCAGCCGGGCGCCGACCGCCGCAGTCGTACCTTATGCTCCGACGACCTCTTCGAGTCCGGCCGGTCGGTGTTGACCAATAGCGGTCGAATCCGCCTGGACGAAATCGGTCGATGGTGCAATCAATCGAGCCAGCCGGCTTCCGAGGTGGTCATCGCGGCGTTCACGGACGCAGCGGAAAATCAGAACCTCGCCGACATCCTCACTCAGGAGCAGGCCGAATCCGTGCGCAAATACTTGGTCGAGAAGCACTCGATCCAGTCCGCCGGATGGTTCCGGTCGCGCAAGATCGCGGCGGTCGGCTTCGGCACTCACGTTTCACCTGTCGTTAACACCGCCTCGATTGGAAGCCCCTCGCGCCGCGTCGAGGTCATCGTGTTCACGCCGCAGACATGACCCATTCCACCAAAAACGGGTTGGCTCAAACCGCGGACCTGGTTATGATCGGCCAGTCCATTTTTCTATTGAGGTGCAGCCAGACAACGCGAGTTTGCATTCAGCCATGGCCTCAAAGCACTCACGCGAGAGCAACGGCGGCGGCGCTGAGACGACCGGCCGGCTACGCACGGAAGTCGAGCGGCTGATCCAAAAAAAGCGGCTCAAGGACGCCGTCAAGCAGGCCAAGCTTTGCTTCAAGCACGAAAGCTCGGCGGAGAACCATGCGCTTCTCGAGCGAGCGTATTACTTGCGCGAGGGAGCTCTGTGAACTCGGGATGCGCGACTCGGCGCTCGAGGTCGTGGGACATTTGTTAGAATTTGGCGTCAGTCCGAGCGAGTGGTTGGTCGACCTGTGCCAGTTATTGATAGCGCTCGGGCTCGCTCAAAAGGCTATCGAGGTCAAGGAGCGGCTGGGGACAGCCGACGATCGGGCCCGATTGACGGAGATTGCCGCCGACATGGCGGTGGTCCATCCTGAGCGGGCCGAATCCGCAAGTGCGGACGTGCGGAGAGATGTGTGCCTGATTCGGCAGGCGATCGAGCGGCTCGCAAGCGGAGACGAATCCGGCGCGCTTGAGGTGCTGCGAGACCTGCCGCGAAGCTCCCTTTTGAGCGAGTGGAAGTATTTTGTTCGAGGTTTGGCCGCCTTTTACCGCAGTGACACGGAAGTGCGGAAGGCGAACTGGGGCCGTCTCGAGACCCGCCGGCTGGCTTCCCGCATCGCGCAGCGCCTCAGCAGCTTTGCCGGCCTAGCGAAGTCCGGAACTGATGAGGGCGACAACCAAGAGCTGGAAAAACTTGTCTTTGGCGAGCCCGTCATCGCCCGGCTCCGGCGAATCTGGGTTCTGGTGGCCGAGCAGGAGTGGGATGAGATCCTGCGCGAGCTCGGCCCATTGCGGCAGAGTTTGCGGCGGATCGATCCCAGGTTGCCGGAACGTCTGACCAACATTTTACTCGGCTCACTGATCCACGAAGCCACCGACCGGCATCCACGAGACGCCGAGCGGTTGATCGATCGCTTCACCGAGGTGGCCGAGCCGTCTACAATGGATCCCAACTGGAACCGACTGCGCAGTCGTCTTTGATGCGTCAAAGGCCTCAAGGGGTGAAGCGCTGGTCTACTGGTCCCGTTACCGCGAAGACCTCAAGAGCATCCCCGGCTTCACCCCCCAGGAGCGCGCGCTGGCCCAAGCCATGGTTCTGAATCAAAAGGCCGGATTATTGATCGCGGATGAAGACGAATCCGACGACGATGAGATTTTCCCGATGACAGTTCGTCGCCGCGCTCGAACGGCGACGACGACCAAAGCGCTCCAACGAGCCAGAAAACTGGCCGTCGATTGCCTGGAGGAGAGCCTTCGACTCGCGCCGGAGTATCAGGCCACGTACAAGGCGCTCGTCACGCTTTACTGCTCCATCGACGATGCGGCTAACGTCGAAGCCGCCGCTCTCAGACTCCTGAAGGTCTTTCCGGACGACCTGGAAACGCTGACGCTGCTGGCCGAGCATTATTCATCGCGAGACAAGCCCGCGGCGGCGTTGCCATGGGCACAGAAGGCCCGCGGGCTCAAACCGCTCGACGAGTCATTGCGCGAGCAGGAATGGTCGATTCGAGTCGAACTCGGCGCGAAGCCACGCGATTGCGAAGCGATTTGCTGATGGGCGCGCAGAGTTCGCGGCCGCCGAGCAGTTGTTTCCGGACCGTTCCAATCATTATGCACACCTTGCCACCAAAGCGGTTTTTGAAGCACGAGCAGGGCGGAACGATCAAAGCGACACGTTCATCGCCCGGGCCCAGCTCGGCTTGATCGAACCGGCGCCGCTCTGGCTGGCGCTCGCGATCCAATCGATCCGCTACCGCGCAGACCAGAAGTCCCGAGCAGGCTACGCCCGACATTGGGAGTCGGAGCTCAAAAAGCCGGTCAGAAGCGAGACGGCTGGCGAGATGGCATGGTTGCTCACTTCGCTCTTGAAGGAAGGCGTTGAGTATCCGGGCCGTGATACCCAGGTCAAGAAGCTTGTCACATACCTCGGCCGCTCCCTCAAGCTGGCTTACCGCCGGTTGGATCTCGAGCGGGTCTGCGAGTTTCTCGGTCACCTACCGGAGAAGGTCGACCTCCTGGAAAAGCTGGTGAAGCGAGGATTGAAAGAGCATCCCCAGTCGGCTCGGTTGCACTTCGAGGCGGGGGCCATTGAGTTTCGGAACGGCATGTTCGGCGGGTCCCAAGCGGTCGCGCGGCGGCACCTGGAAAAAGCGGTCGATCTCGCCGGCTCGTTGACGGAGCGAGCGGACGTCGAGTTGCTGCCGGCGATCAAGGAAGTGCTGTCGGTTTTCAACGACTTGACGGGGAGCCCGCTGGGCTCTCTCTTCTTCGGCGGGCTCCCATTTTCGATTCCCACGCCAGGAAGGCGGTCGCCTCCAAAGGTCCCGTCTCGCGCGAGGGGTCAGTCACAACCCGGCGATCCGAACCAGTCGCAATTCCCAATCTTCTTCGACGACGACCTAGACTCGGAACCAGATTGGTTTTTTGTGCCCGAGGACGCCAGCAAAAAGCCGAGAGGTCAGTCCAGTACCCGAGGGCGTAAGTGATTATGAGCGACCCCTATGCGAAGCACGAATTCGAAATCCGAAATTCCCAAGGGTGCCGAAGGGTTTAAGCGATCATGGGCGACCCGTATGAGATCTTGGGAGTGACGCCAGGTGCGGGCGAAGGCGCAGTGCGCGACCGCTATCTGGAGCTGGTCCGCGCATTTCCTCCCGATCAGGCTCCGGAGAAGTTCGCGGCCATTCACGCTGCCTACAGCGCACTACGTGATCCGATCAAGCGTCTTGAACGGCAGATTTTCAGCATCGATTGTGCGGACGACTCCTTCGAGCGGATCGTGGCTGACTTGCACAAGAGGCTGCGTAACGCGCGTCTACCAATCGAGACCTTACTTGCCCTTGCGGACCCCCCATGAACGACCGGCAGGGAGTGGAAGAAATCCTCGACCGATTCCGCCAATGGCTCCAGACCGAGTTCGACGAGCCGCTAGACCCGGACATGGCCGCCGACGGCGCGATGGCGGAGCAGGACGGCGTACGGGAGTTCGGGGTCATCGATCTCGTCGAGGAGTTCACGGCGCTGCGTCATGAGCTGAAGCTTCAGACCAAGAGCGGCCGGGGCCTTCTCGAGCAAACCGAGACGACGATCGCCGCCATGAAGCAGGCCATCGAGCAGTTCCGCGCCGTCGAGCATTCGGAAGACCAGACTGCTTGGTTGACGGGAACGCCCTTCGCCGAAGCCCTCGCCGACCTCGACGAGGCGCTCGAGCGCGGCCGGCGCGAGATCGAAAAAGCCAAACGAAAAATCGCGGAAGAGTCCATCCGCGCCCTGGAGGCCGCATTGAACGACGTGCATCGCCGGCGCTCCTGGATCCGCCGCCGGCTACTTCGCCCTTATCACGCGGATGTGCTTGACGTCGTGGCGCGCGCCGGGCTCGGGCAACATGACCGGTTCGACGCGCTCTTGGAAGGTTACGGCCTGATCCAGAAACGACTCAGCCGAGCCATGAAATCGGAGAAGATCGAGCGGATCGCTTGCGTGGGAAACGCCGTGGATCCGGACAGGATGACCGTGCTCGAGGTGCTCGACGACCCGAGCCGGCCGCCCGCGATCGTCGTCAAGGAGGTGCGCCGCGGGTATACATGGCGGGGCCGCGTGATTCGATACGCGGAAGTTCAGGCGACGCGCGCGGCACAAGGGCCAACCCAAGAGTCTCACCACGTTGCCGGGTCACAGCCGGATGAATTTGAGCCCAACGTCTCGCCGGTCAGTGCCCGAGCCCCTGTTTGCGGCGACCTATACTGACGGAGGATTTGTGATATGGCCACCGAGATAATCATCGGCATCGACCTGGGAACGACCAACAGCGAGGTGGGAGTGATCAAGGATGGCCACCCCGTCGTCCTGGAAGAAGACGGGGATCCGATCCTGCCCTCCGTCGTAGGGCTTGACCCCCAAGGTCGTTTGCTGGTTGGCAAGGCAGCACGCAACCAATTCGTCCTGGCGCCTGAGCGGACCATTCGATCAGTCAAGCGGAAGATGGGTCAGGAAGTTACGCTCTGCCTCGGGGACCAGAAGTACACGCCCCAGGAAATCTCCGCCATCATCTTGCGGACGCTGAAGCAGCGGGCGGAAAAGGCTCTCGGGGGGCCGGTCTCCAAGGTCGTCGTCACGGTGCCCGCATTTTTTAACGACGGCCAGCGGCGAGCCACTCGTGAGGCGGGTGAGCTTGCCGGACTGGAGGTCGTTCGGATCATCAACGAGCCGACGGCCGCCGTACTGACCTACAACCCGCATCCCCCCGAGATGGAGCGGCTGTTGGTTTACGACCTGGGAGGGGGTACGTTCGACGTCTCCGTCGCCCAGGTGGAAAAGGGGGTCGTGGAGATCCTGGCCAGTCATGGCGACACCCAGCTTGGCGGCGATGACTTTGACCAGTTGCTGCTGGACCATGTCAGCGACAAGTTTGCCAGCGAGCACGGCTCTGATCTCAGAAAGTCAACCAGCGCGATGGCCCGCCTGCTGCGGTCGGTTGAAGACGCCAAGAAACGGCTGTCGTTTGACCCGGTGACGACCATCGAGGAGGAGTTCATCGCCGAGAAGGACGGCAAACCCTTGAATCTGGTGATGGAGATCGAACGGTTTGACTACGAACGGCTCATCCGCCCCTTGCTGCTCAAGACGCTCTCCTGTCTGGATCTGGCAATGTCCGATGCGAAGCTCCAGGCGAACCAGATCGATAAAGTCATTCTCGTCGGCGGCGCGACTCGCACCCCTTTGATACACCAATTGCTTGGCGAGCGACTCGGCCGGCCCATTCACTCCGAGGTTGAGCCCGATCTCGCCGTGGCCATGGGCGCGGCCGTTCAAGGCGGGCTGATTGCCGGAGTCGATGTCGGGCCGATCCTGGTGGATATTACGCCGCACACCCTCGGCATCAGTGCGCTGGGGCAGCTCAACGGCTTCCTCTCGCCGTATCACTTTTCGCCGATCATCGACCGAAACACCCCACTGCCGGTCAGCCGTACCGAAATCTACTCGACGGTCTGCGACGAGCAGGACGCCGCGAAGATCGACGTCTTTCAGGGTGAAAACGACGACACTCGGTACAACGACCAGGTTGGCGAGTTCCTGATCGAAGGATTGGCCGAGGTGCCCGCCGGCAACCAGATTCTGGTCCGGCTCGACCTCGACCTGAGCGGCATCCTCAAAGTGACCGCCACGGAACGTGCCACCGGCCTGGCCAAGCACGTCGTGATCGACAATGCGATCGAGCGGTTTCGCCTCCGCCAGCGCACCGACGCGGTCGATCGAATCGACGCGGTCTTCGGCACGGCTGAGGAACCCGAGCGCGATGAAGAGGCGATTTTCAGCGAAGCCAGCCCTTCCAGCCCACTTGCTCGCGAACGCGCGGCCGCACCGCCCGAGTGCGAAGTACCTCTCCCCTTGCGCCAGGCGATCGAATCGGCGGAAGCCCTCCTGGCGAAAGCACACACGATCCTGCCCAATTCGAATGCCGACGACACCGACGAGCTGCGGTCACTGATCACCGAGCTAGAAGAGGCCGTGCGCGAGCGCGACCCCGACGCCATTCGATTCGTTTCCCGCGAGGTCGAAGACCTCGTCTTCTACCTCCAAGATGCTTGAACGCGATCCTGAGATTCGTCGCGATCCCGCAAGTTGCCAGGTCGATTCGTCTTGATCGTTGAATGGACACGGAACCGTGCCAACCCCAACCGAATTCCGGTGTCCAACCTGTGGCGCCCGGCAATCCTGGGCCGAGACTTGCCGCCGCTGCAAGTGTGATCTTCACTTGTTCCTCTCAGCCACCCGGGCCTATCAGCAGAATCGTCGCCAATGCATCCGGCATCTCCACGCCGGTTTCGCCGAAACGGCCCTGCACCACGCCCGGCGATGTTATGAACTCCGACCGGATGCTCGATCGCGCCGGCTCATGGCTCTCTGCTATCTCCTGCAAGGTAGCTGGCTCGAAGCGCTGCGAATATCCAGAGGCGGCCATGAAGCGCTCTCGAAATCGAGCTCTTGACCTCGTGCGATCAGCGTATCCTCATGCATGTCCCAGTGTCTCGAGCGCGGGCCCGTTGCGACCACCGTGACGGGTTGACGCTTGGGTGGCACTGCGATAGCCTGAACTAAACTTTGAAATGTTTTGCGCGATCCGGCATCCGAGCCGAGGAGAATCAGCCGCGTGGCCTCCCTGTTCGTGATCCAAGGGGCCGACCAGGGGAAACGGTTCGAGTTAATGACCAGTCCGGTCGCCTTGGGCAGGGACAACTCGAACTCCGTACGGCTCCACGACACCGAAGTTTCCCGCCGCCACGCCGAGCTGAGGCTCGAACGCGAAGGGTATCGGATCGTCGACTTGGGGTCGGCCAACGGCACGTTCGTCAATGGCCAGCCCGTTGAACAAACTCCCTTGCATCCGGGCGATCGGGTTCAACTTGGCCAGACGGTCATGCTCTTTCACGCCGAAAACGGCGACCGAGAGCGCGACTTGACCGGGCGGGTCAACCTCTTGGCCAGAAGCAACCCCAGCGATCGGTCGGCCATTCTCAAGAGCGTCCCTTCGGGCGAAGGATCGCGCGTCCTCCAGGCACCAGATGCCGCGGGGGGCTGGCTGCGTGAACGACTCATGAACCTGTCGGTCATGTACCGCGCGACCCAGGCCATCAGCCATGTGCTCGATGTCAACGCGCTGTCGGCCGAGATTCTCGAGCTGGTCTTCGAGTCGATCGGCGCCGACCGTGGTGCCATTCTCCTCAAGGACGAAGCCGACAATCTCGCCCCTAAAGCGGTGCGCTGCGCGAAAGAGCCCAGCCCGACGAACGCATGACCATTTCGCAGACCATTATCGAGTACGTACTCGAAAAGGGTGAAGGCGTTATCACCGCCGACGCGCCCACCGATAAACGATTCAGCCCAGCCCAGTCGATTGTCGACTACCAGATCCGCGAGGCCATCTGCGTGCCCATTCAGGGAAGACATACCACGCTGGGCGTTCTCTATGCGGATATCCAGGCCGGCAGCGGGCCGGTGACCGGAAAGTCCGGCCAGCGCGGCCGGTTCACCCAGGACCAGCTCACGCTCATGGTAGCCATCGGCCACCAGGCCGGACTGGCCATCGAGAACACCCTTTTCTACAACGATAAGATTCAGGCCGAGCGGCTGGCCGCCGTGGGCCAGACAATCGCAACTCTCTCTCATCACATCAAGAACATTCTGCAAGGCATCCGAGGGGGCAGTTACCTGATCGACCTGGGCCTCAAGGAGAAAGACGAGTCCATCGTCCGCCGCGGCTGGGCGATCGTCGAAAAGAACCAGAGCAAGATCTACAACCTGGTCATGGACATGCTGTCCTTCTCCAAGGACCGCGAACCCGCGCTCGAGTCGGCCGACTTGAACGAGACGATCAACGACGTGATCGAGCTGATGCAATCACGGGCAGCCGAGTTGGGGGTCCAACTGAGCTGGCATCCCGACACCGATCTGCCTCCCGTGATGATTGACGCCGAGGGAATCCATCGGGCCGTCTTGAACATCGTCACCAATGCCCTCGATGCCAGCGAGGGCGCTCCTGATGCTCACGTCGCCATCAAAACTGGCTGGGACCCCTCGACGTCAATCGTCACGATCCAGATCAGCGACAACGGAATCGGAATCGACGAGGCCGACATCCCGTCGATCTTTCAGATCTTCGCCTCCAGCAAGGGCTCCCGAGGAACCGGCCTGGGCCTGCCCGTCTCCCAGAAGATCATCCGCGAGCACGGTGGGAGAATCAGCGTCACGTCCCGGCCCGGTCACGGCGCGACCTTCGCGATCGAGCTGCCCATGACCAAACGCACCGACCTCAGGGCAACTGCCGAGGGACAGACGATCGTTGAGTGATCGTGAAAAGTAGCTATTACTGAAGGCCTGCCTTCCTGGGCTCGTTGGCCTCGAGTTCGCTGCGTTCCTCCACGAGTTCCTCGTTGATTCCCCGCACCGAGCTGATGATAAGAACGCCGTCGCGAACGCAGTACGCGAGCCCGAGCTGCTTGAGCGCGAGCCGCAATGTTGTCCTGAGCGGGATCCCCTCGAGATCGATGGTAACGGGAGAGGTGGGGGTGCAGCTCGCTTCCTCGAGCCCCTTGGGATCGACGTAGATCGAAACACCAGCGAATGTTGCGGTGGTGGTCGCCTGCTTGATGTACTTGAGGATGTCGTCAAGCGGCGTCGGGTTGGCGAAGGACATCGAGACCGGCTCGTCGAGTTTCGTGCGGATAACCTGGCTGCGGGCGTCCGGGTTGCGGACCGCCATGTCAGCCGCGATGGCCTTTAATTGTCGCAGCCGGCGAGCTTCCACTTGCTGTGACATCTGAGCCATCATTTCACCCATCCCACCCCGTCCTGCCATGCCGCCGCCGCCGGGTCCCATGCCACCCCGGCCACCCATGCCGGCGCCTGCCTGACCGGCCATCATGCTCCTCATCATTCCCGCTTGCCCTTCGCGTGGGCCCTGCGGCTCTGGCGAGTTAGCTGACGCCAAGAGTCGCTCGGCCTCCCTGAGCTGGGCTTGGGTCATTTCTTTCGTGCCATCCGAGAGGGACGACTGAGCGGCCAACACGTTCAGTTTTTTCATCCGGTCTCGATGTGCCGCGTAGGCGGCCGTCCGTGCGGATGGGTCGCCACTGAAAGACCGGCCGGTTTCGAGCAAGCGCAGCGACCAGCCGACAAGACGCCGATAGTCATCCTGGCGCAGACTGCGACCGGGAATTACCAAACTGTCGAATAGCTCCTGGTCAGCTTGCAATTGGTCGGAAAGGAGCTGACCGGTCGATTTCGGCTCCGGCTGAGGTGCCGGCTCAGGTGTGTCCTCGAGGCGCTGCCGCCGGGATTTTTTGGCAATAACGCCTTGCGGATTGACGCCTCTCGCAGACGGTTGGGCTTGCGAACCGCCTTTCGTCTCCTTGGGATTGCCTTGGGCGGCAAGGGCCACCACGCCGGTGGCCACCACCCCCAACAAGAGCAGCGGCAGAGCACTGGTTTTTACCTGTGTCAGAATCATGGCTTGGAGCACTCCTTCCCCTAGTGCGGCAACGGGTAGTGAGACAGTCGAGGACGCGGCGAGTGAGACACCAGCACGGGACGAAACGGATTCAGCGGCGCGCAAGGTCGCCTGGATCAATGCCACGGGAACAGCCGCTTTCGCGTCGGGGCTTGAAAAACCCGCTGCGAGCGTTGCCGCCGACAGCGCGAGTCCGCGGCTCGCCAACCGTTTGCGCATCAAATCCCGGGCACGAGCCAGCCGTCCCTTGACAGTGCCCAGAGGCCAGTTGAGGCGCCGGGCTGCGTCTTCGTGGGTCAAACCCTCCATGTAGCAGAGAATGATCGGCACGCGGTACTTCTCCGGGAGCCGGGCGATCTCCTGATGAAGCCAGGGATCGAGCTCCGGCTTCGATGGGCTGGCGTGATCGATGCCGTTTTCAAGACCCGATCGATGATTGACTCCACACCGGGCCGCCTCGATCGCCGCAGCGGAGCGGGCTGCTCTTCGCGCCGCGAGGCTGCGCGCACGAACCGCAACCCGGTGGGCGACGCCGTAAAGCCAGTTCCCCAAAAGGTCGCATCGCTTCAACGAACCGGCCTTGCGAACCAGAACCAGAAACGTCGCCTGGAACGCGTCATCCACATCATTGGGATCGCGGAGTAACTGCCGACATACACCCAGGACCATCGGTCCATGGTGCGCCACGATTGCCTCGAAGGCGGCCTCGTCGCGTCGCGTGACAAATCGCTCCAGCAGCTCACACTCGGTCGAGCCCGTCGCCGTACCGTGATGGAAGAGCCGCTCGAGCTGGATGAAAACCGTCGTGCGATTCGGCCCATGCAGCCCGCTCATGCGCTCAACCTTTCCGACGATCCGGATTCCTGTCCTGAACTGGCATCCTGGTCGTTCCTCGATGTAGTACTCTCCGCGATTCGCGTTTTGGATACGCGATTTTAGCCGAGTAGTCCCGCCGTCGCGATTTTCGTTCACTGTCGGATGTGAAGTAGCTTTCGAGCGCGTTCCTGCAATTCGATCCACGGCGCATCCAGTTCCACGACCTCCAGCGTGGGTTCCCCGTCCAGCGGCTCGGGATGTCCTTGAGCATCGACCTGAACGAATTGCATTAAACCGTCCATCCATGCATCAGTTCGTTCCATCAGGGGGGATCCCCAGAGACCGACCACGACATGGGCGCGGGCGCGGATGATCTGGCGGCTGCGGATCAAGACCACTCGTCCCACGGGCACGGGTTCGTAGCAGCGGAGATCGAGGACCCGTTTGAGGACGAGATTCGCATTGAGCCCGGCGGCTCGGAAAGCGGACGCGTAACCGGCTTCGAGTGCGAGCGAAAGCAGCGCTCCGGCGTAGAGCGTGCCATGGTGATTGGCGTCGCGCGGTAGGACCAAGCGGTGGGTAAGTGTCTCGCTGGGGTGCGCTTGGTAATCGGGCATGCGCATACCGAGTCCGAACGTTGGCGAAGTTGCGCCGGTAGGAATCGAACCTACGACCTCCAGGTTATGAGCCTGGCGAGCTAGCCGCTGCTCCACGGCGCACTCCAATTTTACACCAGCCGCTTGGAAAAAAAAGAGCCTGCAATGCAGACGGCAGAGTGAGCACACTTAAGTAACTGTCAGGCCAGGAGATGTTTCGCATGACCTGATGACGGGATGATCGTCTCGAATGTCGTGAATGGCTGGGAGGGCGCTGTCACGAGGTTGCAACACTTCGTAGAAATTGGTAGCATGATTGGCGGCAAGTCATCGCGATTAAGTGCATTCTAGTTTCGAGTTGAAAGGAGAAATCAGGGGTCGATCGCCGACAAAAAGAGAAGAGAAGATCGTTCGTTAGGCATTCCCAGCCCTGGATCCCGCGATGAGGCGAAGGTTTGTGATGCACGACTCGGTCACCGCTTTTCTTGAGCATTTGACAGCCGAACGACGAGCCTCCGCGCACACGCTTCGATCATACCAGGACGATCTGGGCTTATACTGTCGATACCTCCGTGAAATTCACGGAGAGCAAGCCGATCCGACGTCCGTCGACCCCGCCAGGTTGCGGCGCTTTCTCGCCTGGCTGACGGGCCAGGGATACGCCCCGAGCACGGTCGCGCGGCGGCTGGCATGTTTGCGATCGTTTTTCCGATATCTCCGCCGGGAGGGGACGGTTTCCTCCGACCCTTCGGCTGGGCTTCGCAACCCCAAACAGCCGCGCAAGCTGCCTCGTCTGCTGCGCATTGACCAGGTGATCCAGTTACTCGACTCGGTTCCGACGGACACACAGCCGGGGGTTCGCGATCGCGCCATGCTCGAAACACTCTACGGCGGCGGCCTCCGAGTCAGTGAACTTGTGGGGCTGAACCTGGACGACCTCGACTTTGACCAACAACTGGTTCGGGTTCGGGGAAAGGGTCGCAGGGAGCGGCTTTGTCCGATCGGCCCCATGGCCGCCAACTGGCTCAAGTGCTGGATTCCGATGCGCCAATCCAAACTCCCACAAGAACCCGCTTTGTTTCTCAACCAGCGAGGAACCCGGCTGACGACGCGCAGCGTGGGACGATTGATGGAGTCGCATTTGATGCGGGCGGGTCTGCTTAATTCAGCAAGCCCGCACACGTTACGCCATAGCTTCGCCACTCATCTGCTCGATAGCGGTGCTGATCTCCGCAGCGTTCAGGAGTTGCTTGGCCACCGCAATCTGACGACAACCCAGATCTACACCCACGTCACGAAGGAGCGACTACTGGATATCTATCATGAGGCGCATCCTCGGGCCTAAGCTCACGCTCGGGAACATCGGGAAGCACCTAAGATCGACGACCGCCCATCCCGAAGCCGTGAAGAGAAGCGATCGCCGGCGGTGTCAGCCAACTCCAGCGCGCGACTTTCACCCGGCCTCAATGTCGAGTAGACGTATTTGATGCGTCCGTAAGCTCCTGGTGATAAGACCCACGAGTGCAATTTGACCCCCGACCTCGCGCCCGTTACCAAGGAGGCCGGTCACGAACAGGAACAGGCGTACCGATGCCGATGTGTTCGCCGCGCCATTTTCTTGACGATGATGCATCCATGACATACTCGTTTCTTCAGGACGACTCGGTTGGTGCATCGTCCGTCGTTCCGGCAAACACGACCATGATGAGCAAAAGTCACGGGGACAACCGACGGAAAGAGCGCGGTCGTTGACTGCCCTTCGTCCTTGCGACGGGTGATCGACAACCAGTCCAAAACCGACGATGAAAACGGTGATCACTCACTGAGGATGAACCGGCTTTGTGTCCTCGACACAAGCGCAGGAGAAGAGACGATTCCCATGCAGAAGCTCCGAATTCTGATCCTCTACCCCGATCCGGCAGGGTTAGGTTTGTTGACGTCGATGCTGAAGTTGCTGGGCCATGCGATCGAAGAAGCGACGACCGATCGGGCGGCGGTGCGCTTCATGGAACGAAACAACGTCAACTTGGTTCTGGCCGGGGTTGATCCGCTGGATGCCGAGGCCCTGGAATTGCTGATGTTCGTGCGGCGGAAACACCGCGAAGTTCCGGTCATCTTGCTGTTTCCGCGGCTTCATCCCGACCGGGCAAAAGAGGCCCTCAAGCTCGGTGCCGCGGCGGTGCTGAAATACCCCGTTCCGGCTGGGGAGCTCCGGGCGGCCGTCGTGCAGGCCGCCATGACGTGCGAGTCGCGGTTGCCGCACGCGGCCAACTCCGGAAAGCCTGCGGTGTATCCGTCCGGCGGGGAGCAATTGTCTCCGGGAGCGGCGTATCCTTCTGCCGAAACGGGATCACGGGCCGCGCTCCACAACCCGCTGTCAAACGGCACTGCCGCGACTGCGACGAGCGTGGCCGCGACCGCGAGCGTAGCGCGTTCTGCCGACGCGGCGGTTGACCCGGTGCTGGCCCGTCGGATCGATCAGGTCGCTCGAGAAATTGGCTTGCTGGGTCACGACCCGAGCTGGCTGCAGGCAATCGACCTCGCCGCAACCGTGGCGGCTGCTCGAAGCTCGGTGCTCATCGTCGGTGAGCCGGGTACGGGCAAGTCGCTCCTGGCACGTCTGATTCACGGCCTGGCTCATCGATCCGACGGTCCCTTCGTCACCGTAGAAGCGTCAGCGCTGGCTGATGAACTCTCCCTCCGGCAGTCCCTGGGCTCGTTGGCGGCGACGGCAGTCAGTGCCCCCGAGTGGTCCAGCAAGATGGCGCAGGCTCGAGGGGGTACCCTCTATCTCCACGAAGTGGGCGCCCTGCCGCTCGAACTCCAACACCACTTGCTCCGCGAGCTCCAATTCCGCGACTACGAGGCTACCGCGGGACGCGGCACGTCAACGGTTGACGTACGATTTCTGATGTCCACGAGCGAAAACATCCCAGCCCTGATCGATCAGGGAAGGTTTCGCCAGGAGTTACACCATCGGATCAGCCTGATCAGCCTCATGCTCCCGCCCTTGCGACATCGCGGATCCGACATCGCGCTGCTGGCGGATGCGTTCCGAGCCCGCTTCTGCGAGGAATTTCATAAGTCGGTCGCCGGTTTCAGCCGGGATGCTCTTGACGTCCTAGAGCGCCACGACTGGCCCGGCAACGTGCGCGAGCTCGAATCGGCCGTTCAGCGGGCCGTCGCCCTTGCGACCGGTCCTCGAATCACGTCCAGCCATCTCACGCCCATTCTCACGCACTCAGCCCAAGGCCGAGGAGGCTCGGCGACGCCTCGCCCGCATCTGAACATGGGAGTCCGACCCTTGAAGGAGGCCCTGGAAGAACCCGAGAAACGAATCATCGTGCAGGCGCTTCAGGCCTATAACTGGAACCGCCAGGAGACCGCCCGCGTACTGGACATCAACCGAACGACGCTCTACAAAAAGATGAAAAAGTACAACCTCTTGATCGATGAACCGACCTGGGCCAATTGAAACCCGGACGGTCAAGCAGCTCGGGCCGGGAAGGGCGGGTGAGCTACTCTTCCGCGCGCAACCGTGTCTCGACCCTTCGCTCTCCGGCAAGCACTGGTCCAAGAATCGGGACGGAAATGACTTCCCGCCAGAGTCGTCTTTCGCGGACCGAAAGGCGACACTACTTCTGGCCACGTGCCTAAGCCTTGATGATATCGCGCACGGTCATTCCGGCCGGTATCATCGGCAAGACATGTTCCTGGTACGGAATCAGGACGTCGAGCACGTAAGCGCCGGGATAGTCGATCATTTCCCTCAGGGCGCTCTCAACTTCGTCCTTCCGTCGCACCTGACGCGCCATGACGCCGAAACCTTTGGCGATTGCGACGAAGTCGGGATAAATGGTATCAGGAACGTCGCCGTCGCCCTGGCCCCGGGCTTCTGGCTGGTCGATCGGCCCCAGGTAAGTATGAGCCCGATTGCTCTCGTAGAACCGATCTTCCCATTGCACCACCATGCCCAGGTGCTGATTGTTGAGCACGATGACTTTGACAGGCAGCTTCTCACAATGGACGGTGGCCAGTTCCTGGATGTTCATCAGGAAGCTGCCGTCGCCATCCACGTCGACGACCAGAGCGTCGGGAAACGCGGCCGCAGCACCCATCGCCGCCGGAAGACCGTAGCCCATCGTTCCGAGACCGCCTGAAGTCATCCACGTGCGCGGCGCTTGAATCTGGTCCACTGAGCGGCCCACATCTGATGTTGGCCGACCCCCGTGGTCATGATGAATTCGCCCTGGGTCAGCCTCGAAAACTGATCCAGAACGTATTGCGGCAGGATCACGTCGTCACGCTGATCGTAGGTCATCGGATCGCTGGCGCGCCATTCGTCGATCTGCTGGTGCCATTCCCGCAATTCGCCTGTGGAGACCAGGGGGATGATCGCCTGCAAGAACGACTTGACGTCGGTGTGCACGGGCATATGCGCGAACTTGTTCTTGTTGATCTCGGATGCGTCGATCTCGACGTGAATGATCCGCCCGTGCTTGGCAAACTCACTCAGCTTGCCGGTCACCCGATCGTCGAATCGGACGCCCAAGGCCAGAAGCAGATCGGCCTCGTTCACCGCGTAATTCGCGTAGACGGTGCCGTGCATGCCGAGCATGTTGAGCGACAGATAATGATCGCTCGGGATAGCCCCCAGACCGTGCACGGTCATCGCGACCGGGATGCGAGTCTTGGCGGCGAACTCCCGCAACTCGCACGCGGCGTCTGACGCGATCACTCCACCCCCACAGTAGATGATCGGCCGTGCGCTACTCTTGATCGCCGCGAGAACCTCTGCGATCTTCCGGGGCGACGGGGGCGGCGGGAGTCGATATCCCGGCAGCTCCATGGCGACATTGTAATCGGGGTTGGAAACCACGGTGTTCTGGATGTCCTTGGGCAGGTCGATCAGCACCGGCCCCGGCCGACCGGTCCGGGCCAGGTGAAATGCTTCCTTGACGATGCGTGCAATGTCCCGAGCGTCTTGAACGAGGTAATGATGCTTGGTGATCGCCCGGGACACCTCGACCATCGGCGTTTCCTGAAACGCGTCGGTGCCGATGACGTGACTCGCAACCTGACCGGTAATTGCCACCAGTGGAACCGAGTCCATCTTGGCGTCCGCCAATCCCGTGACGAGATTGAGCGCTCCCGGACCTGACGTCGCCATGACGACGCCCGGTTTGCCGGAGGCGCGCGCGTATCCCTCCGCCGCGAAAATTCCCCCCTGTTCGTGTCGCGGCAGAATCGTGCGGATGTTGCTGCGATAACGGGTCAGGGCTTGGTGCAAAGGCATGCTCGCCCCCCCCGGGTAAGCAAAGAGAACCTCGACACCGTGGCGCACGAGCGACTCGACCAGAACATCCGCTCCCGTCAGCGGCCTGGCGGCAACTTTGGTCATCGTCTGGGAACGGTCGATGGTGGCCACGGCCCGTCTTTTCTCCCAATCCGGAACTGGAGGGGCAGCCGCCCGGCGGCGCTCGTATACTCAACTATTATATTCTACAACGTCTCTCCACGTGCGAACAACCCGAGACGACAGCGCCCGATGGTCCAGATGAGACGAAGCTGGCTGCGTGGGAGTGACTGCTCATGCCTCTGTTAAGAAACGCGCTGGTCACCGGGGCCTCGTCGGGCCTGGGACACGAACTGGTGCGCCAGCTTGTCCGCGACCGCAACATGAACGTTCTGGCGACTGCCAGGCGCGAAGATCGTCTTCTCGCCCTCGCCGCGGAATTTCCGGCCGGACGGATCGAGGTTCTGCCCGGCGACCTTACGAGCCCCACCTTCCGCCAGCGATTGTGGGAGCGAGCCGAGTCCTTGCCTGGCGGTCTCGACCTGCTGGTCAATAATGCCGGGGTCGGCAACTATGCCGAGTTCGTCGACCAGGATCCTGAAGCCATCCGCCAGATTTTCGAATTGAACGTGATCGCGCTCATCGACCTCAGCCAGATGGCAGCGCGTTCGATGAAGGCAAGGGGAGCCGGCCAGATTCTTCAGATCTCCTCGGTTCTCGGTTTCATCGGAATACCGGCTTCCGCGGTCTATGCAGCCAGCAAGCACGCGGTCAACGGCCTGGTCAAGAGCCTGCGTTACGAACTGCGGGGAACCGGCGTTCGCGTTTGGGCCGCTTGTCCGGGCCGCACCCAGAGCGAATTTCGCAGCGTTGCTCTGGGAGAGCAGGCGGCCAAGATCGCTCTACTACCGTCGGGCGAGCCGACGGCCCGGATTGTCCGTGCGATTGTCCGCGGCGTCGACGGCCGCTCGGCATTCCTGCTCCCGAGCTGGAAGGCGTGGGCGGTCGTGACCCTCGCCCACTGGCTGCCCGGCCCATTCGATTGGATGATGAGCCACTGGGCGCCCGGTTCGTACCAGAACGTGATCAAGCCGCTCTCGGATCGATCCGGCAGCGCAACCGAAAGCTCACAACTGGAAACCTGACTCAAATTCCAAGGGCACCGCCGGAGACTCAGTCTGGCTCGCTCAATTGGCCGGTCCAGTGCGGCCGCGGCGACCGCTCATTCATCATCGGGCACGATGGGTTCCTTGAGCGAACGGAGAAAGTGCATCCCCTTTCCCTGGGCTTTCAGTTTACCGATCAAAGCCTCGGCATCGGCCTTGCATGGGTAGTCAAACTTCGCGACCGTACGTCCCCCGATATCGCAGACTGCCCAAACGACTCGCATCCGCGGGCCGGCGGCGGGCTTGCTGCGCCTGCTGGGCTCGGGCCTTGACTGGCCGGACCGCTTGGGTTGGGTTGCATCGGGGATTCCCATCTGCTCGGCGGCTTCCGCCGCCGCCCGCAGCTCTCGCCGATTGAGAATTCGTCGTGCCATGACACCGTCATTTGTATTTAGAGGAGTGATATCTAGCGGCACCGATTAGCTGGCAAACGAAAGAGGGTGGCCTCATCGATCGGTTGGAACCCTAACGAGGCGTAAAGGGAAAGCGCTGGCTCGTTCGTCGAGGATGTTTGGACCTCGACAAGAGCAATGAGGTTCTCGCGAGCGCGACGGAAGATCTCGGTAATCAGGTGGCGCCCGAAACCCTTCCGACGGTGCTGGGCCGCCACTTCGAGGTTGATCAGGCCGATGCGAGCTCGGCCATCGCGCCGCGCGAACCACCCCATGTCCCATGTCTCCGCGCAAGCGATCTGCGCGCCACCGCTCTTGGCGATAAGGCGCGTCCGCATGAACTGAAAGTCTCCCAGGGCCAGGTTCTGCCACCAATTCCGCACCGGTGCATCGTCCTCAAAATCGATCTGGGTCTGGCGGCGAATGAATGCGGTGCGCGGGTCGCGTGATTCCGCAACATTCAGGTCGGCTTCCAGCAAAACCGTCGTACTGACGGGTTCGTAACCCAGTTCGACAAGTACGCTTCGAAATGGCTCGTGGCGCGAGAGCACGCCGGCACCCTCCGAACCACCATAAACTCCCCAGTAGAAGGGATTGAGCGGAAAGAGGCCTCCCGCATAGAGTACCTTGGCACCTCGCCCTCGCAAATAGACTTCCGCGGCGCGGATCAGATCGGCCACCACGACCGGCTCGTCGAAGCCTCGTTCAATTACCAGCATGGCGACGGTTCCCATTTCATGGGAACTTTCCAGGGGCGCGCCGCATCGACGGGAAGCTCCGGGCCAAATCCCGCGTGCACAAACCCGATGATTCGACCATCTCGCTCAGCGACGATCAACCCCGAACGCTCGAAGTTGACTGTTCCCCATGCGTGAGTATCCAGTTCGTGCACGCGGAGCGGCTGTGCGCCCAGTGCTCCGGGATCCGCCTGGTTCCAGAGCCGAGCCAGAGCGGGAGGATCAGAGTTACGAAAGGCGCGAAGTCGAATCACCGAATTTGGTCGTCTTGATGGGTTTCCAGGCACGAAGGCACTACACGATCCGTGATAGATCCGTTGGACACATTTTCGAGCGGTTTGCCATCCGGCTCAAGGGACGGAAACCAGCACATCTTGATCCTCGATTTTGACTTCGTAAACAGCCTGCTTGATTTTGGGCCCCAGGGGCGTTTTTCCCGATCGCACATCAAACTGCCAGCCATGCCAGGGACACGTGACGGTCGTGCCCTCGACCATTCCCTCGGCAAGTGGACCGCCCTGATGCGGACAGATCCCATCGATCGCCGAGATGACCCCGTCAGTATTGTAAAGTGCGTAGATTCGGCCTTCGAACTCGACCTCTTTGGCGCTTCCGGCGGGAATTTCGTCCAGCGTCGCCAGCTTGACGAATCGTGGCATGCAATGATCTCCTCGGAACGGCCCGATTTCTCGTGACGCGAGTCTAACACAAATCGATGGGTTCTCTCAAACGAACCAGGTCGATCCGGCCGCGACTACGGACGAGAATCTTGTATGCCAGTGTCCATTCGATGTACGCTTTGGCCCCGCGCGGCTCTGACCGCTGGCTGGAGGAAAAGATGCAACCGAGGCGAATCTGTTTCCTGGTAGCGGCTCAGAGCGCAGCATACGTCGCCGCCGCAGCGGTGACGAACCTGATACCTGATGAATCGCGTGCGCTCTTCTCGCTGTGTCTGATTACGATGCTGTCGATGATCACTGCGGCGTTCTCCAAGATGCAGCCGCGCCAGATGATTACGGCAATGGTTGCGGCAACGGTGCTGTCTATGTTCGTAATCTACTGCTGGCGCCGGCTGTTCGATCCGATGGCAGCAGTCGGGCCGGTCCCCCCATCGCTAGAACCGCTCGCGTTAGTCGTGCTCGGTGTCATAAACATCGTGGCGGCCACCATTACCGCTCTGGTTTTTGCAGCGAGACGCAGGGTGTTTCGATTTCGGTGGATTGTGTTTGGCGCGACAGGAACGGTGTTGTTGGCCCTCTGCGTGATGGCGTTCCGGTGGGCTGAGGAAGCGAATTCACGTCAGGTGATTCTGCGGCGAGTCGTCATGCTCGAACAATCTTCAGATCGAAATGACTGGGGCAAGCGCCAGGAATTGAGCACTGCGTTGGCGATCCTTGGCCGTCAGCGTGATGCTCGCGAGATTCCCCTTCGCCCCGAGGCCGTCGGACAGGAACTGTCTGACCCTCCCGACACATCCGATTCAGGTCCACCGTTTGTGGTGACGCCGTGGCGAGAAGCCATTACCAAAATCGCGGCACAAGAGCATTTGGTCGTGATCATGGAGGCTCATACCGTAAGCGAACATCGCGCGTGGATCGGACAGACACTTGGTTTTTTTCGCGTGGCCGGGTTCACCCACTATTTCGCCGAGACGATCGCCGAATCTGGCTCGACATTGAAATCCCGCGGATATCCGACTGCGAGAACGGGGTTCTACACGCTCGATCCACGATTCGGGAATCTGGTGCGGACGGCCATCCGCCTCGGTTTCGAAGTCGGCGGTTATGATCGATTTGAACCTGATTTCGACAGGCGTGAAGAGTACCAAGCGGCCAAGCTGGCTGAACGATTCGCCTCGCGAGCGGATATCAGGATGGTGGTGCATGCCGGGCATGGGCACGTCTTCAAGCATGAAGTTCGTAACGTCGGACGGTATATGGCCGCGCGACTGTGGGAGAAGACAGGCGTCGAACCGTTCACGATTTGGCAATTGTCCAACGAGCTGCCGAATGACGTCTATCGTACTCTTATCCGCCAGATCGGTCCGATCACCGAGCCCGTGATGCTGGTCCCGCCACCTCGGCACGTGACGGAAACGCTGTTCTCGGAGTCGTCGGTGCAACCCGCCGTCGATGCCATCGTGATTCATCCGTCTCGACTCGGCCAGGAGCCAACGGATCGGCGCGGTGCATTCACCGATCAAATGACGAGAGTGCCTGGTGTATGGTTGGGCAACCAATGGCCCGTCGTGATCGCTGCCATGGTGGACGGGGAGCCCGACAATGCAATCGCCCTTGACCAAATCATGCTGCGCCGTGGTGAGACAGATTTCGAACTGTGGCTCCCACGCACCGGCTATACAATTCGCGTCTGGAGTCTCGATGGGCCGCTCAGTGTTAATGCGACCATCACATCAACCCCAATTCGAGTTACGATCGTTCATTCGAGTCCGCGAGCCGGTAGACCGGGTGCGGGTCGGTAACGTTCAACCGATGCGCCCAAGGGCCCCGGGGATTCCAAAACGCCTCCCGCGATCGAATCATGCCGTCTACGTGGATCAGGGCAGCATCGTAGCTGCCTTGAAAGCAAAGTCTTCAAGCATCGCTGCAACGTGTTTCCAACACCTCAGTCACCGGGATGCCGCTGAAGACGGTGCTCTGTCGCGCCCTCGGCCAGTCCCGCAGGCAAAGTCGGGCAACAGGTATGATGTCCCAGAACTCGGAACTCCCGAGCCTCGGAAAGCTCGCTAGCGTTCGAGTGGCTCCCGAGATGCTGGCTGCCAGCCGGTCGGCATACGCCGGAGAATCCTTGCGCACGAAATTCAGGAGGTCTTTCAAGTCGTCGAGCGCGGATTCTGCCCAGTAGACTTGCCCCATTGCGCGATCCTTCGTTCGGCGCCCTCTTGAGGGACGAACCGCCCTAGATCGACGTCGGTCTGACCCCTGCGGACCTTCTGGACTATGTAAAGATGATACTGAATGTCCTCCAGCGAGCAATGCTCCGGCAGGGACTCGATCAATCGAATCGCTTCGGCTTTGACCGCACTCATCATGTGCTTCGCTTGACCATTCCAAGATGCACAGTGCCACCCTGGATCCATGACCCACATGGGCCGTTTCTATGTCGTGGATTCGCCGGGATCGCCCTGCGGTCCCGCGCACGCATTGTGCTCTCAAAATTGTACGATCTCTATCGTCGGCCCGAAACACAGATCAACGCAAGACGTGATTACGGGCCGGGCGTCCCCGGCTCGTAGTCCATCGGCCGGGCGTCCCAGATCTCAACCGTTCCATCGGCGCAGGCGGATGCGAGCCGCTGGCCGTCTGCGCTGAAAGCGGCGCTCATGACCACGCCGGTACGTCCCTTGATCGTGAGCGTCTCCTGACCGGTGGTGGTGTCCCACACCTTGACCGTCTTATCGGCGCTGGCGGAGGCGAGTCGTGAGCCGCCGGGGCTGAACGCCACGGTGTTGACCCTCTCCGTATGCCCTTTCAGCGTGAGGGTATCGCGGCCGGTCGCCGCGTCCCATACCTTCACCGTTCCATCGAGGCTGCCGGAGGCGAGTCGTGAGCCGCCGGGGCTGAACGCCAAGCTCGAGACGCCCCCATCGTGCCTGAATGAGAGGGCTTCCTTTCCAGTTGCGGCGTCCCACACTTTCACTGTCCCATCCGCGGCACTGGCGGCTACGAGGCGCTTGCCGTCCGGGCTGAACGCCACGCAGATGACCGGGGGGAGTGGGGCATATCCCTTAAGCGTGAGCGCCTCCTGACTGGTCGCCACGTCGTAGACCTTGACCATCGCGCCGGACATGACAAAGGCGAGGCGTGAGCCGTCGGGGCCGAACGCCACGCTCGTGGCCTCTGCTGTACGCCCCTCGAGTGTGAGCCTCTCCCGGCCCGTTGCCGCGTCCCACACCTTCACCCCGCCCGGCTTCCCCGGCATTCCACTGGCGGAGGCGAGCCACTTGCCGTCGGGGCTGAACGACACGCTCGTCACGTAGGCGTCATGCCCTCTGAGCGTGAGCGTCACTTGCCGTTTCGCCACGTCCCAAACCTTGACCGTGTCATCGGTGCACCCGGCGGCGATTCGCGAGCCGTCGGGGCTGAACGACACGCCCGTCCCCTCCCATAACCTGACCGTCTGGCCCCAAGTGGAGGAGGCGGTCCACTGGCCGCCAGGGCTGAACTCCACGCTGTTGACGGGGCCGGTATACCCATTGAGCGTGAAGGTTTCGTCGCCGGGACCTGTGTCCCACACCGTCACCGTCGAGTCAGCGCTGGCGGACGCCAACCGCTGGCCGTCCGGGCTGTACGCCACGCTGTGGACACTGCGGGTATGCCGCATGAGAGTGCGAATTTCCTCCCCGGTCGCGGCGTCCCACACCTTCACCTCCCCATGCTCACTGCTGGAGGCGAGCCGCTGGCCGTCCGGGCTGAACGCCACGCTCGTGACCCGCCCGGTGTGCCCCTTGAGGGTGCGGATTTCCTGCCCGGTCGCGGCGTCCCACACCTTCACGGTCTGGCCATTACCGGCGGAGGCGAGCCGCTCGCCGTCGGGGCTGAACACCACGGCTCTTGACACCGCCGGTGCGGCCCATGAAGGTGCAAGTTTCCAGGCCGGTCTGCGGCGTCCCACACCTTCACCGTCCGGTCAACACTGGCGGAGGCGAGCCGCCTGCCGTCGGGGCTGAACGCCACGCTTATGACCGAGTTCCGTATGCCCCTTGAGGGTGCGGATTTCCTGCCCGGTCGCGGCGTCCCACACCTTCACCGTCTCGTCGTAAGTGGCGGAGGCGAGCCGCTTGCCGTCGGGGCTGAACGCCACGCTCGAGACAATCCTGGTGTGCCCCTTGAGGGTGCGGATTTCCTGCCCGGTCGCGGCGTCCCACACCTTCACCGTCCCGTCGATAGCCGCGGAGGCGAGCCGCTGGCCGTCCGGGGCTGAACGCCACGCTCGTGATCTGCCCGATGTGCCCCTTGAGGGTACGGATTTCCTGCCCGGTCGCGGCGTCCCACACCTTCACCGTCCCGTCGAAACCGCCGGAGGCGAGCCGCTTGCCGTCAGGGCTGAACGCCACGCTCGTGACCTCGATCCGGTGTGCCCCGTGAGGATGATGCGCCCCGAGGAAATCTTTCGTTGCCAGTAGAACCATTCGAAGCCTCGGCGATCGATGCCGCCCTGGTTGGCCGGAAGCTGCTCGTCGAGCCCTTGCTGCAAAAGGTCACCCTTAAAGTCGTCCCAGTACCGCTGCACGAGATTCATTCGGACGTCGTACAGACGTTGCTCGGCCAGCTCGGTCTGCCGGACCGCCTGGCGCCATTGCCAGAGCACCCCGCCGAGCCCGAGCGCCGTCACCAGGGTGACCAGCCCCAAGAGCGCGGCGATCGCCGGTCTCCGGCGTGCCCATTTGACCGCTCGCTCGGATCTCGTCACCGGCCGCGCCGTAATCGGCTCGCCCGCCAGGTACCGCCCCAGGTCCACGGCCAGATCCGACGCCGACGCATACCGCCGCAACTGCCCCTTTTCCAGACACTTCAGGCAGATCGTCTCCAAGTCGCGCGGAATCGATGCGTTCAGCCGGCGTGGCGGTACCGGCTCATCGCTGATGACCTGGATCACCGTGTCCATCGCCGTCGCCGCCTGGAACGGCGGCCGGCCGGTGACCAGCGCATACAGCGTCGCTCCCAGCGCATACACGTCCGCCGCCGGGCCCACCTCGCCCCGCTTGCCGCCGGCCTGCTCCGGCGGCATGTAGCTGGGCGTGCCCATGATCTGGCCCGAGCCGGTCAGACCGCTGTCGCCCTCTAGCTTTTTCGCCAGGCCGAAGTCGGTAACACGCGGATTGCCGGCTTGGTCGAGCAGGATATTGGCCGGCTTCAGGTCACGGTGAATCACGCCGCGCTGGTGGGCATACTCGATGGCCTCGCTGACGCGGCGGATCAATTCGGCAGCTTCTCGGGCAGGCAGCGGTCCCTCGGCCAGCCGTTGGGAGAGGCTCTGACCCTCGACGAAGCCCATCGAGAAATAATGCTGGCCCTCGTGCTGGCCGACCTCGATAGATCGGCACGATCCCCGGATGGTCCAGGTTGGCGGCTGCCTCGGCCTCGGTGTAGAAGCGCTTGACGTCAGTGTCGTCGGCGAGTTGCCCGGCCAGGATCATCTTGAGCGCAACCGGCCGGTTAAGGCTGAACTGCCTTGCCTGGAAGACCACACCCATGCCGCCGCGGGCGATCTCGCGGACGATCTCGTAGTCGCCGAAGTAGCGGACATGGACCGGCGCCGGTGGTTCGCGGCCCGCCGGGTTAGCCCTCCCAAGGACCTCGGCCGTGGCCATGTCCTGCGGCAACGGCGTCAGATCGATCGTCGCATCGGCGCGCGGCGGTACGGTCGCGTCCTCGTGGATCGAGGTTGCCACGCCGCCCAGAATGGGCGACTCGAGCGGAGCCGCCGGGGCGATGGTCGGTGCCTCGGCGACCGTCGAGGGAGGCGTCGCCCCGGTTTTCGGTGCGGGGCCGGCTCGGTCCTCCGCGTTCGGTCCATCCTCCGCTGGCTGGTTAAGTTCGCGCTTGAGGGCTTCCAGCTCGGCCCGCAGTGCGGCACGGTCCTCGTCGGAGATGTCGACCAGATAGTCCTCGATGCGCGGCTGGCACCCCTGCCGCCAGTCGGCCTCGAATCGTCGGCAGACCTGATCAATGCGGCGAGCCAGGTCGATATCCAAGCCGGCGAGGTTGTGGCTGGGTCGGTCGCTCATTTCATTGAGTCCTTGGTCCTTGGCGTGTCGTCTCGAGCTCTTGGCTGTTGTTCGGGTTCTGGTGCTAACCCTTGGCGTTCCCGGCACGGATTGACGCTCGGGAAGCATGACCAAGGACTAAGGACCAGGGACTAAGGACTAATAGTAGGAACATGTCCGTTTCGAAAGTGATTGTGACATCGCGTTGGCGATTTTATCCCCTAACTTCGAAGTCTCGCTCGGTCCCATGGCCGGCGAGATCCTTGCAATCCCTTGTTTCCGCCGGCATCAGAGCCGACATTGGAAGGTCGGTCGCGTTCTTCAAGAAGGTCGGTCCGACGGGCGGATTGGGACATGCTTGACGCTTTGGTTGTGGCGCCGCATCCGGATGATGGCGAGCTGGGCATGGGCGGCACGATCGTCCGGCTCATCCAGCAGGGTTGGAAACTGGGCATCCTCGACCTGACCAGCGGCGAGCCGACGCCGCTGGGAAGTCTCGAGCGGCGCACGGCTGAGACGGCCGCGGCCGATCGGGCATCGGCAGTCCCTGGCGGCAGAACCTCGGCCTGCCCAATCGAAGCCTGGAACCCAGTCTCCTCAATCGCCGCGCCCTTGCGGCCGTATTCCGCCAGGTCCGGCCGCGTCTTATCTTCGCCCCCTTCTGGGAGGATGCCCACCCCGACCACACGGCCGCAACCAAGCTGGTCGAGGACGCGCGGTTCTGGAGCAAGCTGACCAAGTCCGACATCCCCGGCCACCCATTCCACCCCGCACGCATCCTGTATTACTTCAGCGTACACTTGCGGATCCCCGAGCGGCCCAGCCTGCTGGTCGATATCTCGGACCAGATCGATGCCAAGCTGTCAGCCCTGCGCGCGTATCGCTCACAACTGGTCGAGAATCAGCCCGAAGGGCGGCCGGGAATTATCGAATCGGTTTGCGACCGCACGCGCTACTGGGGACATTTAGCCGGTGTCGAGCACGCCGAACCATTTGCCAGTCGAGAACCAGTCGGGCTCAGTGGGCTCGACCAATTCCTCCTCTAGTAAACCTCATCGTGCGTCCCCACCGTCTGCAACAAGATGGCCTCGGCACCCTCGTGCTGGACGAACTCAAAGACGATCCGCAGATCACTTCAAGATCTCGCGCATCAGCTCGTCAGGCGTCGTAGGCTGTGAACTTGCCAGTCGAGAGCGAGTCAGGCGGAGCGGGGTCAACCGGATGCACCTCGGGCTCGACCGAGGTGCTCGTCAAACCCGCGGTGTGATGTGCACGTGCCGGCCGTCGACCTTGATGCGTCCCGCGGCGTAGAGCGAGATGACTTCGGGGAGTGCGTTGCACTCTTCCTTGAACACACGTGTCGTGAGCGTTTCGACCGTATCGTCGTCCAGGACCGGCACGGTCCGTTGAAGGATGATGGGGCCGTTGTCATACGAGTCGTCGGCGAAGTGAACGGTGCATCCGCTGACTTTCACACCGACGGCCAGGGCCGCCTCGTGGACCTTGGCGCCGTAGTAGCCCTGGCCGCAAAACGACGGAACCAGCGCGGGATGGACATTGAGAACTCTCCCCTTGTAGTCGGGCGGAATCTTCAGGAGGGCGAGGAAACCGCCCAGGATCACGAGGTCGGCCCCGCTGTGGCGGATCGGCCCAAAAACCGATGACGAAAACTCACTGATGGATTGAGCGTTGCGATTGGCGAGCGCCAGGGGAATGCCCGCGGCCTCGGCCCGATTGATCGCTCCGATCCGGGGGCGATTCGCCACAACTTGAACGATCTCGGCGCGCAACCGCTTGGAACGAATCTGGTCGATCAGGTTTTGCAGCGTGGTTCCCTGTCCGGAAACGCACACGGCCAATCGAATTGGGGGGTCGAAGATCGGCGGGTTGCGCGGCGCGTTTTCCATGATTCAGTCGCCCCGGTCCAGATCGTGGGTCTCGCTCAATTATGGGGCTCGCCAGCAAGATTGCAAATCCCGTCAGCCTTGGGCCTCCTGGATGTTCAACTCCTCGATGACACGCACACATCGTTCGCAGAGGCCGGGATGCCGGGCGTTCTTGCCGACGCTCGTGCGGTAATTCCAGCAGCGCTCGCACTTGCCGTGCGGAGACCGGTCAGCCGTGATTCGTTCGACCGTCGCTGTCGGGTCTGGGATGATCTCGACATCGGATACGATGCAGAGAGTCGCCAGCAGCTCGCGGTCGGGGAGCCAGTACTCCGGACGGGCGGTCGTGACCTGCACCTTGGCTTCCTGCGCGCTGCCGATCTGCTTGGTCTTCCTCAGCCCTTCCAGCGCGACGAGCACCTGCTCGCGGAGCTTGAGCAGGTCGTCCCAGCGCGAGTCGCGCTTCTCGTCGTCCCACTCGGGCCCCGGCTCGGGAAACTGCGCCAGGTGGACACTCGGCAGCATGCCGCGTGTCGCCGGCGCGTATTCCCACAGCTCTTCGGCCGTATGCGGGATGAGGGGGGCAAGCAATCGCGCGAGGTTATCGTGAAGTCGGGCCAGCACGAAAGCGCAGCCCGGCGCGACGGACTCTCGGGTGCGTCGGCATAGAGCCGGTCCTTGAGCACGTCGAGGTAAAGGCTCGACAGCTCGACCGCGCAGAACTGGTAGATCCGCTGGTGCGCCCGGTAGAACTCGAACCGGTCGTAGGCCGCCCGAACGTCGCGAATGATTTTGTTAAGCTCACCGAGCGCCCAGCGATCGATCTCATGCAAGCTGGTCTGGTCGACCGCGGCGGGGTCAAACTGCTGGTAGTCCCGGAGATTGCCGAGCAAGTAGCGGAAGGTGTTGCGGATCTTGCGGTAGGTCTCCGACATTTCCTTGATTCCGCGCTCGCTGACGCCGATGTCGTCGGCGTAGTCCATGCTGGCGGCATAAAGCCGCAGCACGTCTGCGCCGTATTTTTGGGTCATAAGATCGGCCGGAATGTAGTTTCCCAGCGACTTGGATATCTTCCGTCCCTGCTCATCGACCACGAAGCCGTGTGTGAGCACGGTTTCGAATGGTGCCGTGCCGGTCGTTCCCACTGCGGTGAGAATTGACGACTGGAACCAGCCGCGGTGCTGGTCCGACCCTTCCAGATACATGAAGGCGGGATAGCCCAGGTCGAAATCCTGACTCAGGACGGCGCGATGGCTCGATCCCGACTCGAACCAGACGTCGAGGATGTCGCCCTCTTTGCGGAAGGAAGTCCCGCCGCATTGCGGACACGCGGCGCCCTGTGGAAGCAGCTCCTCGACGGGGCGAGTGAACCAGGCATCGGCGCCCTGGGTGCGAAACAGGTCGCGGAAGTGCCTGACGGTCCTGGCGGTCAGCAACTGGGTCTGACACGACGTGCAACCCAGGGCGGGGATCGGAACCCCCCAGGAGCGCTGGCGGCTGATACACCAATCCGGACGCAGCGATACCATGGCCTCGATGCGCGTCTGGCCCCACTCGGGATGCCAGTGTACGTCACCGATCGCCTTCAGAGTCCGCCCGCGCAGGTCGTCGTGATCGACGGCAACGAACCACTGCTCGGTGGCCCGGAAAATCACAGGCTTCTTGCAGCGCCAGCAATGCGGGTAACTGTGCGAGATCTGTTGCTCGTGGTAAAGGTGACCCGATTGCTTCAAGCGCTCGACGATCACCGGGTTGGCCGAGAAAACCTGCTGGCCGGTCAACCACTCCGGGGCGAGCGCGGTGAAGCGGCCCGCCCCGTCCACGGGGCTCAGGACCGAAAGCTGATAGGTCCGCCCGGTCTGGTAGTCTTCGGTACCATGACCGGGCGCCGTATGCACGAGGCCCGTTCCGTCCTCCACGCTGACGTAGCTGGCCAGTACGATCGGTGAGACGCGGTCGATGAACGGGTGGCGATATTCGGAGTGCTCAAGCGCCCGTCCGCGGCACCGTCCGACCTCGGCAAACTCGCCGATCTGGCGGTAAGCCATCACCGTGGCAACCAGGTCGGCCGCCAGGATCGTCGCCACGGACCGACCCGTCGCGGGCTCGGTGTAGCGGACTCCGGCGTAGGTGACATCCGGATGGACCGCAATCGCGACATTGGCCGGCAGCGTCCAGGGCGTGGTCGTCCAGATCATGGCGTGCCACGGAACCTCGGGAGTGCTTTTGCGCCAGCTCTCCGGTACGCCCGAAACCAGGGGAAAGTTGACGAAAATGCTGGGCGTGGTTTCCTCGTGATACTCGAGCTCGGCCTCGGCCAGTGCTGTCCGGTCAGTGAGACACCAGTGAATCGGCTTGAGCTGGCGGCCCACATAGCCCGCCTCGACCAGGTCGGCCAGCACATCGAGAATTCCCGCCTCATAGCGCGGGTCGAGTGTGAGATACGGCCGCTCCCAATCGCCCATCACTCCCAGTCGACGAAATTGGCCGCGCTGCACATCGACCCATTTCATGGCTTCGGTGTGGCACAAAGCCCGGATCTGGGCGTGCGTCATCTGGTGGGCTTTTGAGCCCAGGTCCTTGACCACCTTGTGCTCGATCGGCAGGCCATGACAGTCCCAGCCCGGCACGTAGGGACTGTCAAATCCGGACATGGTCAATGTCCGCACCACGAAGTCCTTGAGAACCTTGTTGAGCAAGGTGCCCATATGGATCTCGCCGTTGGCATAGGGCGGACCGTCGTGGAGGATTCTTCGCGGCCGGCCAGCGCTCGCCTTGCGGATCCGGTCGTAAAGGGCTTGCGCTTCCCAACGGGCTTGAATCTGCGGCTCCTTGACCGCCAGGTTGGCCTTCATGTCGAAGCGCGTGACCGGAAGATTGAGCGTGTCCTTGTAAGGCTTTGTACTGGTTGACATCACATGCTCACGGAATTCAGAAGCGGATCAGGCCTGATTTTCTGCGTCCCTGCCCGCCGGGTGATCCTGCGTCCGGCGCGAGCCGCAACGGTTTTGTCGAATCGCAAGCCTCTGGTCTCAGCCCGGCCCCGGCCAGCGCTCGAGCACGCCCCGCACGATCGTTCGCAACTTGGCCTCGGCCTCGCTGGCAACGGCGAGGATCTCGTCGATGCGAACCGGATGCAAGGCATCCGGCAGGCACATGTCGGTGACGATGGAGAAACCGAGCACTTTCATGCCGGAGTGGACTGCGACCAGAACCTCGGGAACCGTGGACATCCCCACGATGTCGGCACCGATACCACGGAGAAAGCGATACTCGGCCCGGGTCTCGAGATTGGGACCGACCACCGCCACATAGACACCGCGCCGGGCGATGATGTTCTCTTCTAGAGCCACCCTGAGCGCGAGATTCTGGAGCGCCTGATCATAAGGCTCGATCAGGTCGGGAAATCGGGGACCGAGCCGGTCGTCGTTGGGGCCGACGAGCGGGTTCATCGCCATCAAGTTAATATGGTCCTCGATGACGATCAGGTCTCCCTTCTCAAAGAGCGGGTTCAATCCCCCCCCGGCGTTGGAGACGATCAGGAGCCGGCAGCCCAGCTCCTTCATGACCCGGATCGGAAACGTGACCTGCCAGGGTGAATAGCCTTCGTAAAGATGGAATCGCCCCTCCATCGCGATCACCGCGTGGCCGGCCAGCCGGCCACAAACGAGTTGTCCCTTGTGACTCTCGACTGTCGACCGCGGAAAGAACGGGATTTCGGGATAGGGAATCGTCGCGCCGGCGTCGATCTCGCGGGCCAAGGCTCCCAGGCCCGTTCCCAGGACGATGCCGACACTCGGCGTCTCGGACCAGTGAGAGCGAACCAGCCGGGAGGCTTGCTGGACGTGATCCCATTCGTGATATGTCATGTCTCTATTCGAACCGGCGCAGGAGGCGAGCAAAACGAGGGTCGCGGCGCAGGGCCTTCAAATCGGGGTCTCGGCGCAGGCGGGCGATCAAACGATACCCCAGTTCCAGCGATCGCTGCAAGGCGGCCAGCGCGGGATCGATCATGCCCAGCACCGTGTAGGAGCAAGCCAGGTTATACCATGCGATCGCGTTCTCGGGAGTCAACCCCACGAGTCGGCGATCGAGCTGGAGGGCCCGAGCATACTGCCCCTTCGCCGCCAGGTTGTTCGCCTGGGCACGCAGGGCTTCCACCAGAAACGGATCGCGATCCAAAACCCTGCCCAGAAACTCGATCTCAAAGTCGAGCTGGCTCTGCTCCCGCAAGCGCCGCGTCGAGGTTTCCGGAGACGAGCCGTCCGAGAACGAGTCGCCTGGACGATCTGGTGGTGCAGCCATTGATGCGTGCTCTCCTCACCTTTCGCGGTCCGGCCCTTGGGCCAGGTGCGGTTCGCCCTGCTCGGCCAGATTTCGGGGCTCGCCGGCACCGATGCAAACGTTCCAGGATCTGCAAGCGCCGTTATCCAACCACAGAACCCGTTATCCCAAAGGAGCTTGGGATAGCACACGGAACGTCGCCCGATCCCGAAGATGGCCCGTTTCCAAGCCCTGTTGTGTTGCCCATTCAGGATAGCCGCAACCCGAGGCAGACCACAAGATGCCACACGTTTTTGGCAGAGATCGTTCAGGAAGGCAACCAGGCAAGCGGCTTCTTTTCGCGGAACACGTCAATCGATGGCGGTCAGGTGAGACTTCCGCAGAGCCCGATGGAGTGAATCGCCTTATGAGAGCCAAACGAGACCGAACCACGAATTCGAAGAGCGATTCCCGATTCGAGACCTCCTGGGCTCGTCCCGGTCTTCGCTCTTCAGCCTTCGGAGATGCGGCGACTCGCGATCAGGAATTCCCGATCACAAGTTGCAAGGGTACCGTGGAGAAGCTGTGGCGCAGGGCCCTGGCACGCCAGGGCTTTTCGGCTTTCGTCTTCAATGCGGTCAAGGCTCAACCTCGTCGAGGTCTTCGTCCTCGTCATCAAAGTCATCGTCGAGGTCCTCGTCATCGTCGAAGTCGGCTTCCTCGTCTTCCTCGACATCGATGTCGTCAATCTCTTCGTCGATGTCTTCGTCGATGTCTTCGTCTTCGTCGTCATCGAAATCCTCGTCGTCAAACTCATCGTCTTCTTCGTCATCAAAGTCGTCGTCGAGGTCATCCTCGTCGTCGAAGCCTTCTTCTGCAGGCTCGGCTTCTTCTTCGTCGGGGTGTCGTCCAATCAATGGGGGAGGAAAATCAAACCAGCCATCCCTCATCGCGTTGGCGGCGTTTGGGTCGGCGACCGGGGCGAGTGTCTGCACACAGTCCAACATAAAATCAGTCCTCAAGCCTAGGAGTCCATCGGGGAATTCCCCCTAACCAACGCTGCGGATGCCCGGAGCGCTCAACAGGCTGAACTCTGTTCGATTCGAGAGCGAAGCCATTGTCGTAGTCAAGGAGACGGTCCATTGTCAAGTATCGAAATCAGCGGGATTGCGCGGGGTCGCGCACGTTTTTTTGAGGGTCCGTGCCTGGGAGATCGAAGTCTCGTTGTTTGACGGCGTTCTGGTCATCACTACCCCGAATGGTCGGCAACCAGGCTGGGAGACCTTGAGAGACTCTTTTGAGGTCTTATCCCAGCAATATGCCGGCCTTTCGTCAAGAGTTTATCCTACCGTGTCAAGACCTTATTTTCATTTTACATAACCTGTTTGCCGAGAATCGCTTGACTGCATTTCCCCGAGATGTGACCAACGCTGCCCGCTTCGTGGCCCGTTTCGCCTTCAAATCGCCTTGAATCTGGTCTCTTGCAACACCGCCGCCCGCCTTGACGTGAACCCGGACCGCGGTTTATCGTGTCGAGCTAGATAGGTCTCTCTGATGGTGGGTGTGGCCTAGCGGTTAAGGCACCAGATTGTGGATCTGGGGATCGCGGGTTCAAATCCCGTCACCCACCCTGACAGCGACAAGCCCACAAGTTCGATGGCTCGGCCGCCGAGATCTCAAAACCTAGCCGTTTGTGGGGCGGTTCAAGAAGAAAGGCGGCGTCTTGAGCTCGATCCGGACGCCAGCAGCCGCGCTGATTGACAGCAAGGACGTCCGCCCGCTTCCCCCGGGGCGCCGGCTCAATGAACCGGTCAACGTCGACTGTCGCGGAACGACGCCGACCAGTTGCAGTTGCTGAACGTTTCCGCCCGGCGACCGAAACATCTCCATCAGCCCGCCTCGACTCAGCTTGAGCGTTACCCTGTTTCCGCCGCCATCGGCGTATGTGAGCTGGGCCCCGGCGGCGAAGGTCGCGACGAATGGGCTCCCCACAACTCCACTCGAGCCGGTCAGCAGGTTGCCGTAAGTGTCAGTCAGGCCGTTATTCAAGAACGGGCTGGTGTGGCCGTCGATCGTGACCTGGTAGAACGTGTCCAGTGGCAAGGGTGCGCTGGGAACGAGTGTCACCGTCTGTGCAGTCGCGTTGTATGCGGCCGATTGGAGCGGAATCGAACTGCCGGCACCGGCCGAGATCACGTAGTAACCATAATTGCTCAGTTGGGTCGCGCGGTTCGGGTCGAGAGGTTTGCTGAAGCCGAAAACGACGGCTGTGATCGCACGGCCATTGGTCACGAGGGCCGCCGAAATCACGGCTGGCGACGTTGTGTTGACGGGGGGAGTCTCGGTGATGCTCAGGGTCGCGGTACTGATCGGGCCCAGGGATGCACCCCCCTTGGGTTCTGCAAGCGTCAGGTCCACGATCGGGCTGACCGCGGCCGTGCTATCGATCGATACGGGCACGACGAAGCTCAGGCTGGTTTGACTCGCCGCAAAGCTCAGCGTTCCCGTCACCCTAGTGTAATCACGCCCAGGGATTCCAGTGCCGCCGCCGGCCGAGTATCCGACCGAGACCGGGCTGCCTGTCGGGCCGAAGCGATCGACCGTGATGACCGCCTGCCCCGTACCTGCATAGACGGAATACTGCGATGAGCTGAATTCCACCACTGGCGGCAGATTGTTGATGATGGTCAATGTGGCCGTGCTGATCGAGCCCAGGGTCGCCCCCCCGGTTGGTAAGCTGAGCGTCAAATCCACCGTCGTTGAGCTTGCCGTCTGGTTCGGATTGGCGAGGATCGGCACGGTGAATGTCGCGGTGTTCTGGCCGGCTGCGAAGTTGAGCACGCCGGAAGCCGCCCTGTAGTCCTTGCCGGCAACTGCGGTTCCGCTGGAGGTCCCATAATCAACCGAGACTTGCGCGCTCGAGTTGCCGAGACGCTCGACCTCGACCGTTGCCAGGCCCGCGGTCGCGTTCACCGTAAGGCTGGCGGTTGCGAACTGAAGACTGACCGTTTCGGCCTGGAGGGCGTTGGAGAATTCCGACGTGTCGCCGGTCGCTTGATTGGTCGCAGTGGCCGTGATCCAAAGGCCGGCGGGCAAACCGCCCGGGAGCTTGAGGTTGATCGTGGCATTGCCGCTGGAATCGGTCGTGACCGGCAACGTGTCGAGAAGCGTCTCGCCCTGCCCGTAGCCCGACGGATCGGGCAGCGGGCTCGAGAAGAACTGGACCAGAAACGCGGTGTTGGCAACACTGTTCAACGTGGCCTGCGCCGAGCCCGCGGCACCGCCGATCGCCGAGAGCATGACGGGGTAATTCTCGAGGTCGTTCGGGCCGGTGCGCTCTCCTGGCGAATTGGGCGTCACGCCGCTCGGAGGATCGCCCGGAGCAACCAGGTTAATTCCCAGGTGATGGTTGGAAAAAATCGAGTTCGACAGGATCGAGTTGCCGATTCCCGAGCTGACGCTGATGCCGGCGGCCTGGTTGAACGCGATGGTGTTGGCCTGGCCCGTTACGGTTCCGCCGACGGTGTTTTCCGAGGCGTTGTTGCCGATGATGATGCCATTGATCTCGTTGCCGAGGGGCTGTGTTCCGGAGCTGTCGGTGCCGATGTCGTTGCCCTCGATCAAGTTTACGGTGGCCGCCGGGCCGTCAATGCGCACTCCCCACTGGTTGGCCGAGATCACGTTGCCGGCCGTCGCCGTCGTGCCGCCGGCGGTGTTGCCGGAGGCCCCTTCGATCAAGATGCCCTCGTCGGAATTGCCGCGGTCTTCGGTGCCCGTTTTATCGATCCCGATGAAATTGCCGGTCACCAGGTTTTGCGTGGATGCGGCGCCCGAGATCTCGACGCCAATCTGATTGCCCGAGATCACCTGCGCACCCTGCGCCGTGCCCTGGACCGTATTGCCGCTGGCATTCTCCATCGCGACACCTTGCTGGGCATTGCCCAGATCGATCTCGCCCGAAGAGTCGGTACCGATCAGGTTGTCGCTGACCATGACGCCCGTCGCCTGGGCGCCGGAGACGAGAACTCCAATCAGATTGGCCGAGATCACGTTGCTTGGTCCGATCGTGGTCCCCGGGGAGGTGTCGGCTACGCCGGCCTGATCGTTGCCCAGCACCGACGAGCCGCCGGCCGTGAGTCCGATGATGTTGTTGAGGACGGAGTTTCCGAGGGCATCAGGGCCCGTGATCTCGACGCCGTTATCCTGGTTCGAGGAGATGACATTGCCCAGGCCGGAGGATGGTCCGCCGACCTGGTTACCGGGTGCGTCGTCGATATTCACGCCATCGCCGAGGTTGCCTGGGTCGCCGGTGCCGAAAAGGTAGCCGCCGTCGGGTGCGACGCCGATGAAGTTGGCCTCGACGAGGTTGCGGGTCGCACCCACGCCGACTAAGTGGATGCCATCCCCATGGTTGGCCGAGATGAGATTGCCGCCGATCGTTCCGCCGATCGTGTTGCTGGAGGCATAGACAATGTCCGCGGGATCCGCGGCCGTTCCCGACGACTCGATCAGCACCCCTTGGGCGCCGTTGCCAGCGTCCCAGTACCTTCCACTCGACGACGGGCCGACCATCCCGATCTGGTTTCCCAGCACCTGGTTGCCGCTGCTGCCGGGTTCGATCAGAACGCCTTGGGCGCCATTGCCGCCGATCACATTGCTGTCGTCGGGGTCGGTGCCGCCCACGGTGGCGTTTGCCGAGTCGAGCACGACCCCCACCTGCGTGTTCCCTTCAAGGACGAGGGCGACCGTGTTCGGAGCGGGGAGGGGTGTTCCGGCCAGAGAATCCACGGGATAAGTCAGGTACTCGCCGATGAAGTTGCCCTGGATCAAGTCGCCGACGTCCGCGGGGCTCGGGACCGAGACGCCGACTCCGAAACCAGTAATGGCCAGGCCACGGAGCCTGCAGTTGGAAGCGCTCAACACGAAGCCGATATCACTGCTGCTCTGGGAAATCTGGCTGCCGTCGACGATGACTCGCAACTGGGCGTCGTTGCCCGAGGTTGCCGCGGTCGAGTTCGGTACCGAAGAGATCAGGGCAGGGTTCTGGATCGCGTTCCCTCCCTGAGTGTTCACAATAATCACCGCGACGGGATTGGTCCCCACGAGCAACTGGTTAGTCGCTTGCATCGTGATCGCCAGCCCGGTTGACTCGCCCGTGAAAGCGACGTCGTAGAAATCCGGCCCGATCGCCTGAGACTGCCCGATGACCGTGACGTTCCCAACTCCGACAAGGCTTTCGAGTTGAGTCTGCACGTATGCTCCCGTGGCGTTGAAGGGAATGTTCGTGGTGCTGCCCTCGCGCAACGTGCCGCCACGATCTTCGTAATTGGCAATCGTTAACTGATAGGTTCCTCCCGTTACCGAAGGGTCGAGAGCCACGTTATCGTTTTGTGATGAGAGGTCGTCCGGATACCGGAATGGAACCGGGACGACGCCCTGGGAGTAGCCGTCGATCGATACCGGATGAGTGATCGCCGGCAGAGGGCTCGCGAGATTGATCTGCCAGGTCTGGGTAAGGGGGTCGAAACCGGAGACGGGTACGTCGAGGTTGGCGGCAGTCGAGGCGGGAATGTCGAAGAAGATATTGTCGACGCCGGGGTTCGGATCGGAATCGGCGGCGAGAATCGCGGCACGGAGAGTGCCCGGTCCCGAGTCGCCCGTGTTGTCCACGACAAAGCTCGATACGTTGGGATTGGTGGTGTTGATGATGATCAGCGTCGCCACATCAAGCGCGCCCAGAGTCGCACCGCCGGTCGGCTGGCTGAGCGTCAGGCCGACCGTGGTATAGGTGGTGGGACTGCCGGCATTGGCAAGTATCGCGACCGTGAAACTTTCCTGGCTTTGATTCGGCGGAAAACTGAGCGTTCCCGAGGCCGGTGTGTAATCCTGTCCAGCGGCTGCGGAGCCTCCGGTGGCGCTGTAATTGACCGTAACATTCACATTGAGGTTGCCGGAACGCACGACGTTGACCACGGCGAGTCCCGCGGTGGAATCGACGACGACATCGGCAGCCGCGAACTGCACGCTGGCAGATTGAGCCTCGATCGCGTCGGAGAACGCCGAACTGTCGCCGCTGCTCTGGTTGGTCGCGGTCGCGGTCACCCAGAAGCCAACCGGAATGGTGGTGGATAAGTCGAAGCTGATGGAACCATTGCCGCTCGAATTCGTGGTGATGGTGGTCGAGCCCAAGAAGTTCTGGCCCTGCCCGCGTCCGGAGGGGTCGGGAGTCGGGCTGCTGAAGAAGTCGATCAGGAAGGTCGTGTTCGGGACGCTGGCCAGCGAGCCTTCCACGTCGTTGGTCGTTCCCCCGCCCCCAGCGCCCGTGATCGTCGGAGCGCTCTGCGCATGGTTCGCCGTGCCGACCAGGACGATCTCCTGCTGGCCGTTGGCGTACATGGAGTTGGAGAGAATCGAGTCGCCGGTTCCCGAGTTGACGCTGACCCCGGCGGCCACATTGAAAGCAATGATGTTGCCCTGGGCGGAGCTCGTTCCTCCGATCGAATTCCCAGAAGCATTGTTGCTGATGATGACCCCGTTGATCTCATTACCCAGCGGGCGAATACCCGAGCTATCGGTGCCGATATCGTTGCCCTCGAGGGAATTGCCGGTGGCCGAGATGCCGTCGATGCGGACTCCCCACTGGTTGGCCGAGATCACGTTGCGAGCCGTCGCCGTCATGCCGCCGACGGTGTTGCCGAAGGCCCCTTCGATCAACACGCCCTCGTCGGAATTGCCGCGGTCGAGCGTGCCTGACTCGTCCGTCCCGACGAAGTTGCCGATAACCAGGTTTTGCGTGGACGTGGCGCCCGAGATCTCGACGCCGACCTGGTTGCCCGAGATGACCTGCGCACCCTGCGCGGTGCCCTGGACCGTGTTGCCGCTGGCATTCTCGATCGCGACACCCTGCTGGGCGTTGCCCAGATCGATCTCGCCCGAAGAGTCGGTGCCGATCAGGTTGCCGCTGACCAGGACGCCCGTCGCCTGGGCGCCGGAGATGAGAACTCCGATCAGGTTGGCCGAGATCACGTTGCCTGGTCCGATCGTGGTCCCCGGGGATGTGTCGGCGACGCCGGCCTGATCGTTTCCCAGGACCGACGAGCCGTCGGCGGTGAGTCCGATGATGTTGTTGAGCACGGAGTTTCCGACGGCATCAGGGCCCGTGATTTCGACGCCGTTGTCGTCGTTCGAGGAGATGACGTTGCCCAGGCCGGAGGTTGGCCCGCCGACCTGGTTATCGGGTGCCTCGTCGATATTCACGCCATCGCCTGAGTTGCCCGGGTTGCCGCTGCCGAAGATGTAGCCGCCGCCAGGTGCGATACCGATGTAGTTGGCCTCGACGAGGTTCCGGGTCGCGCCCACGCCGACCAGGCCGACGCCATCGCCGCCGTTGGCCGAGATGACATTGCCGCCGTCAAAGCCGCCGATGACGTTGCTCGATGCATAGATGATGCTGGCGGGGTCGCCGGCGGTGCCTGATGACTCGATCATTACGCCGTCGGCGCCGTTGCCATCCTGGAAGTAATACCCCTCGACCGGCCCGGCCACGCCGATCTGATTTCCCAGCACCTGGTTTCCGCTGGCGCCCGGCTGGATCATGACACCCTGCGCGCCATTGCCGCAGATGACGTTACTGTCCTGCGGGTCGGTGCCGCCCACTGTCGCGTTCGCCGAGTCGAGCAGGACGCCCTGCTGGACATTTCCTTCGCCCGCCAGGCCAATATTGTCGGGCGCAGGCAACGGCGCTCCGGTCTCGAGGTTGACCGAATAGGTCACGTACTGGCCAATGAAGTTGCCCTGGATCAGGTCGCCGACGCCGGCGGGGCTGGGGACCGAGACACCGATATTGAAACCCTCGATGGCCAGGCCGCGGAGGATGCTGTCGGAAGCGCTCAGGACGAAACCGATGTCGTTGTTATTCCGAGGCAAATTGCCGCCGTCGATCACGACGCGCACCCGGGCGCTGTTTCCCGAGGTCGTCGGCGTCGAGTTGGCCACGGACGTGATGAGCGCCGGGCTGAGCGGCACGCCGCCGATCGTGCTCGTGAAGATCGAGATTGCGGGGGTCGTGCCGGGAACTCCGATCAGGTTGTTGGTCGACGCCAGGTCGGGTATCGCAACTCCCTGGTAAGCTCCCTGGAACGTGATGGTAACACCGGCACTATTCAACGGCCCGCCGGTTACCGAAACGTTGCCGGGGCCGATCAACGCCTCGAGCGCGCCCTGGACTGCGTCTGCCGTTGCGTCGTAGGGAATCGGGATGGTCGTTGCCACGGGCAGTGGCGCGGACGTGGTCAACGTGAAGGTACCGCCGACGGTTGTGGACGTGAAGGAAAGAAACTCACTGGCGGAGCTGATGTCGGCGGGATAGAAGTAGGGAATTCCCACGTGTCCCTGGGTGTAGCCATCGATGGAAACAGAGCGGGTGATCACGGGCAAGGGGCTGGCGAGTGTGATCGTCCAGTCTTGAGTTGACGGGTCGAACCCCGACACCGGGACATTGAGCTCCGGGGCCGTGGAAGCCGGGATGCCGAATGCGATGTCATCGATGCCCGGAGCCGGATCGGCGTTGGCGTCTAAAATGGCCTGCCGCAACGTGCCTGAGCCGGAATCACCGGTGTTGTCGACCAGGAACGTCGAAAGGAGCCTTCTCGACTCCATCACTTCCAGCCGAGGCCGGGCCCGCCAGAAATGCGCTCGCCGCGCGCGGAAATCGTACGACCATTCGGGCGTGTGCGAAACATGGCTAATCCGTGGTGATTACTTACCGAGGCCGCCCCACCATCACGCTTTTTTAAGTTTAGCTCAACCGACGCAGTTTTCCCATCTATCCATATTCCCTGGGAATGTGAACGACGGAGTCGTCGCCATAAGAGAAGTCTAGGACACGAGGTTAGAACTGAGTGCAACAGCCCGGCAATCGGCCGATTCGGTAGTAACACCATGGGCGACGGGAGGGGTTTAAAAAGTGTTGCGTGCAGTGCCCGAGGACTCCGCGGCAAGGTAAGCCTCAGGGCGCCTTACGACGCTTGCCGGTCCTCTGGCGCTCATGAAGCTCCTCCTCGACGTAACCCAATCGCTCTTCCAACGTGGCGAATTCGGCGACGGCGACCGCATTGGTCAAGATGGCCCGCAGCGCCCGCAACTGGACCGATTCGGAGGCCGCGATCTCGCCCAGCTTGACGATCCGGCTCGCGGCCCCGGCGGCGTTACTGGCCAGCAACCCGACGGCCTGATCCAGGAAGCGACGGCGCAATGCGGCAACCAGGCGGCGGACCTTGCGATCTTTGGCCCATCGACATGCCGTACTCTTGGGCACGTGGTTGGTGCGCGCCCAGTCCCGTACGGACTGCCCCTGCGCAAGTGCAAGGGCGAGTTGGGCTTTCTTACTTTCGCGATGTTCTCCGGCCATGGTAGTCAATGAGAGCCAGTGGGACGAATCCACTGGTTTTTTTCCGTTTTGCCCGCCCACGGTTCTCAGCCCCGGGCATCGGGCTGGCCGGCACGCCCTTGAGGGGCAAGGAAATGGGGATTTGACCTTAACCGAGGCTGACACGAATCTTACGAATGGAAGGGCCGTCTTCTGAGTATTACCCGACAACCTCGTCGTGATGACAGGTCCGGAGCCGCGCTCGAACCCAGTCTTTCGTCTCTCTTCGTGAGATTCGTGGTCGACCTCCGTCCGGGTCAGCGCGATCGGGACGCGTTCGGGGTGAATCCGCTGGTGGATATGTTGAATGGGCGATCTGCGTGCAATTGTCTATATTCAAGATGCGCTGATTCCGAAATTTCGTTAACGCAAGATTTACAATTCGCCGATTTTTTCGTCGCAACCTCTTATGCTGCCAAGCGAAAAAAAAAGTGGAAAGTTTTTCCGGTTGTTCACTGATTCCGCCGCGCGCGGGCGACTTTGGCTGTCGGTTGGGAGACGACTTCACCTGAAGTCGGTGGGCCTGTAATGAGTGTGCCGGTTATTTCATCTTTCTCCCGCGAAGAGCGTAGGATAGTCGCCGACCCGGATCTGCGGCAACGCGTCCAGCAGCGATCGGAACAGTCGACCCGAAAGGAAGAGCTCACGCGACTCGAAGGGCCGAATAGGCCACGCCCATAGAGGCCGTCGCCGACGCTTCTCGGGACGCGGGTGCAATTCCCGCCGCCTCCACTCACGACACTTTTGAAAAATCGCAAGTGACTTGTGCTATTGTGTTTACGTCACCTCATTCACACCCAGGGACGCGGGTAAGTAACCCGCCGCCCGGGAATATATCAGACGGACGACATTCATCGTAACAATCTCACCAAGAACAATTTAGGTCGTTGTTCTCGGAACACCCCTGAGTCAAGACGTGCAGTAATTCACCGGCGTCGCCGCCGGAATCCCGACCAATACCCGACCCACCGCCGATCTCGGATGTGAATTAGGCTGGCTCGCGCTCAGTTCGGTCCAGTGAGTCTGACAGGGGCTTGCTCCTCGTCATCCGGGCGTCCCAGTGCCGCGCGAGCTCGCGCTCCTCGACCTCCGTCGCCCGGTTCCGTTGCGCTCCCTCTCTGCGGGGCCGCGACGTCGTGGGGTCCTAATCCCACCGCAACGACTCTTAAGATCGCTTTATATTAACAAATATTCTAACATATATGATTCGATTGCATTGCTGCGACAGCATCGTCTTGATGCGAAGGGCCAACCGCCAAGCACACCCGCCATGGCCGCTGTAAGAGTGTGATGTCGCGCGAAACCAGTATCGTGGCCCCGTTCCGGTTCAGCGCTTGGGGCGTCGAGTACCGCAGCCCGAACCTTTTTCAGTTCACAACCGACTCGGGATGGCGACCGCACTGAAGCAGTTCTTCCAGTGCATCGCAAGCGGCCCGCAGTCTGTCCTCTCGCCGAACCCTCTCACCGATCCCCGATGCCCGCTGGGAGTACTGTGGATTGTCGAGAAGGTGCCGCAACTCGGCCGCGACGCAGCTCGGTCGATATCGCTGCCGAGAGATCGTCCTGGCGATCCCGAGTCGGGTCACCCGTGCGGAATTGTCGAACTGATCGTGGGCGCAGGGCACGACCAGCATGGGACGACCGGAACGCATCGCCAGGCCCGTCGTCCCGATGCCGCCAGGGTGGACAATCGCGGCGGCTCGTGGAAAGAGCTCCGAGAAGGCAACGTACTCGCACGCCATGACGCCATCCGGGAGGGATGCTGGCCGGTTTCCACTGTCACGGCCGACGATGAGCACCGATCTTCGGCCGAGCAATCTGGCGGCGGCAGCGCTGTGCTCGAAAAACGGCCCGGCGTCCAGGACCGCTGATGAGCCCAGCGTGAACACAATGGGTGGAGGATCTGCGTCGAGGAAGCGAACCAGCTCGGCCGACATCCCAGCCTGATTGACTTGGTCACAGAACGGGAAGCCGCTGACGACGGTCTGGGGAGGCCAGTCCGGCTGTTTGCCGGCGAAGATTTGTGAGAACATCGCCAGGATCAGCGACGGAGAATAAAGGCCCTCAAACAATGGATTTTCCGATGTGGGCGGCAATTGAATCTCAGCCCGCAAACGGTGCCACGGGTAAGCCCACGAACGGCAGCTCCGCTTTGCCAACCAGAACAAGGGACGGTGAAAGGCCGGACCGAGAAATCGGAGCTTCGACAAGAACGGGATCTGTGGCAAAACGGGCGGATCGTAAGCCGAGAAGAAGCCCAAGGGCTGGAGGAAAACGCCCGCCCATGGAATACCTGTCTTCTCCGCCACCAGCCTGGTGGCGTAGGTGAGTACGTGGGAGACCAGCAGATCCGCGCCTCGTGCGGCCGCCAGCACGTCTTCGTAGGATTCGCGCAGGACCGGCATAAGGAGTTCGCGGACGACGAATTCAGTGCCTTTGCGAGAATCCATGATGCGCCGCATCGCGTGACGGTCGGCATTCAGATCGGGGCCGTCAGGACGCACGTCGTGGAAGCCGATGCCCCGTGCCACGATCCTTTGTTGGTAGTGGCGGGTGGTGGCGATGATCGCTTCGTGTCCTCGGGCTTGCAAACCCAGGGCGAGGGCGATGTAGGGATGCAGGTCGCCCAGGGAGCCGAACGTCGTGAGAACGATCCGCCGCCCGGGGCGACGCGCAATTCGTTCGTTTGTCGGAGCGGTTGTTCCCACACATGCCCCCGCTAAATTGGCCTATTCGACCGGCGAAGTGCGGTAAGACATTGTCGCACCTTCGTGGCCGAGGATGGGAAGATCAATCTTGACGCTGGAAACGACCATCGCCCCGGCGCGCAAACCGAGCGCCGGGGCGACGCTGGGCCGGTGAGTGACCTTCATCGCGGCCTGGCAAAGGTGGCAGGAACCGGTTCTCATTCGGGAGGCATAACAACGGTTCCTGACACCTTTTCGCCTCCGGAAACGGTCCTCCCCCGGGCGCTGATGGTGCGCCCGAGGGAAGGAAGGCCGGCCAGCGAGGGAAGATCGCGGTGGCGCTCAGACGTAGCTCACGGCGCCATAAATGTTGCCGTTGCTGGTGGAGGCGAAGTTCAGCGCGACCGTCGTCTTGTGGAGGGTTACAACTCCGCCGGTGGTGACGTAGAGGCCACCGCCGATGCCGTCGCCGTTGCTGCCGCCTTTGCCAGCCAGGCCGGCGAGGGCCAGGTTCAGGAGGACATCAAACTGGTCGAGCGACGCGGAGCCGCCCTCGCCGACGAAGGCGCCGCCGCCCTCGCCGTTGCCGCCGTTGGCTCCCTTGCCGCCCTTGCCGCCTTGGGCCGCGTTGCCGATCAGCGAGCTGTTACTGAGGCTGACGGACGACGTGTCCGGGGCACCGCCGATGGCCACGGCGATGCCGCCGCCGATACCGTCGCCGCCGTTGGCCCCCGCGCCGCCGGCACCGCCCTGGGCCAGATTGCCCAGGAAGGAGGTGCTGCTGATGGTCGCCGTCGAGTTATTCTCGAGGGCGAGACCGCCGCCGATGCCGTCGCCACCGGCATCGCCGCTGGCCCCGGCGCCGCCCTGTGCCTTGTTACCGGTCAGCACGCTGTTGGTGAGCGCGAGGCTTCCGCCGCTGTTCAAGATGCCGCCGCCGATTCCAGCGCCACCGGCGCCGCCGATGGCCTGGTTGTTGACGATAGTGCTGGAGGCGACGTTCAGCGTGCCGTAGGAATTGGAAATGCCACCGCCGGCGACGGCGGAGTTGCCGCTGACGGTGCAGTGGGTCAGCGTGGTCGTGGCGAAGGGGAGATTGTACAGTCCGCCGCCACTGGCAGCAGCGGAATTTCCGCTGACGGTGCAGTTGGTCAGCGTCGCCGTGCCCCCACCCCCGTTGTCCAGACCGCCGCCGTTGTTGGCGGAGTTTCCGCTGACTGTGCAATTGGTCAGAATCGCCGGGCCGAAGTAGTTAGCCAGGCCGCCTCCATTGTCCTCGGCGGTGTTTCCGCTGACGGTGCAGTTGGTCAGCGTGATCGTGCCGACGCTGAACAGACCGCCGCCGTACGAGGCCGAGTTTCCGCTGACGGTGCAGTGGCTCAGCGTCGCCGTGCCAAGAAAGTTGAGCAAGCCGCCGCCGATGTAGGCGGAGTTTCCGCTGACGGTGCAGTTGGTCAACGTGGCCGTCGCGTTGGGGTAGTTGTACAGGCCGCCGCCGCCCTCGCGGCCGGCCGAGTTTCCGCTGACGGTGCAGTTGGTCAGCGTCTCCGTACCGTTGTTGAACAGGCCGCCGCCGGAACTGGCGGAGTTGCCGCTGATGGTGCTGTTGGTCAACGTCGCCGTGCCGCTGTTGTCCAGGCCGCCGCCGCCGTAGCCGGCGGAGTTGCTGCTGACGGTGCAGGCGGTCAACGTCGCCATGCCGTTGTTGAACAGGCCGCCGCCGTTGCCACCGGTGGAGTTGCCGCTGACGGTGCAGTTGGTCAGCGTCGCCGTGCCGTTGCTAAACAGCCCGCCGCCGCCGGAGGTAGCGGAATTGCCGATGACGGTACAGTTGGTCAGCGTCGTCGTGCCGAGGTTGTACAGCCCGCCGCCGCTAGCTGCGCTGCCGCCGCTGATCGTCAGTCCCGAGAGGGACGCCGTGACACTCACGTCGACCTGAACCACCCGGCTCAGACCGCCGCCGCTGACCGTCACCCCCGCCTTCGGGCCCGTGATTGTCTCCGTCTCGGTCGTGTTGCTCAGCTCGAGCTGGCCGAGGGTCAGGGCGATCGTCTGGGCGTTGGCGAAGACACGCTTGTCGAAAGTGATCTTCGTATTGCCCGATCGATCGTCGTCGGCGAACCCGATGGCTTCACGCAGGCTCAAGAGTCCTGCTCCCGGGGCGATGGAATCGCTCGTCGCATTCACGATCAGGCTAGCGAAGACCGGGCCGACGTTGGTCAGATGAAACGAAGCGGACAACCCCGAGGCGGACGCGACGACGACGTAACTGCCGTCGGCGTTGTCGGGCGCGGCGGTTATGGCGGCCTGACCGCCCCCGATGACAGCCGAGGAGGCCGAGAAGAGCGCGGAAGCGCCGTCGGCCGCGGCATTAGCGACGAAGCTGACGACGCCGCCATTGACCGGCTCGACCGGGTTGTTGGCAATTAAAGCTACAGCCAACGGCTTGGCGAATGCCGTGCCGATCGCCGAGGCCTGCGGGGTGCTACCGGCGACAAGCGTGAGGGCAAAGCCCTGGCTCTCGAAGGCGCCGATGTCCACGGCGCCGACCCGGCCCAGGCCGCGCTGGTCGGTGGTGGGGATGCCTGCGCCGCTGATTCCGGCGTTGACGGCCGGGCTGCCGGGCAGCAGGGGCATGGTCTGCGTCGGCCCGCCGTAGTTACCCAGGGGAGCGAGCAGCGGATTGGCCACGCCGACGATGTTGCCATCGACTCCGTTGACGAGCCCGCCCGAATCGCCGTTGCCGATCAGGTTATTGTTGCCCGAGACGCCACCACTGTTGATACCACCGATGTTGTTATTATTACCGGCGACGATCGTGTTTGTCAGAATAGCCGTGCTTCCTCCGTTGTACAAACCGCCGCCGTTGCCGCTGACGGTGCAGTTGGTCAGCGTGATACTGCCAAAGTTGCGCAGGCTGTCGCCGGAGTTGCCGCTGACGGTGCAGCTTGTCAGCGTGATCCTGCCGAAGTTGGCCAGGCCGTACGAGTTGTCGCTGACGGTGCAGTTGGTCAACGTCGCCGTGCCGTCGTTGAACAGGCCGCCGCCGTACACGGCGGAGTTGTCGCCGACGGTGCAGTTGGTCAGCGCGGTTCCCGAGTTGCCGAACAGGCCGCCGCCGCGGAATGCGGAGTTGCCGCTGACGGTGCAGTTGGTCAGCGTCGCCCCGCCCCAGATGCCGCCGCCGCTGCCCCCCCCGTACCTGCCGCTGGTGGAGTTGCCGCTGACGGTGCAGTTGGTCAGTGTCGTCGTGCCGCCGTAGGTGAACAGGCCGCCGCCATCGCCGAAAACGGCGGAGTTGCCGCTGACGGTGCAGTTGGTCAGCGTCACCGTGCCGTCGCTGTTGTCCAGGCCGCCGCCGTACGGGGCGGAGTTGCCGCTGACGGTGCAGTTGGTCAACGTGGTCAACCCGAGGTGGGTGCTCAGGCCGCCGCCGGAGCTGGCGGAGTTGCCGCTGACGGTGCAGTTGGTCAGCGTCGCTGTGCCGTCGATGTAAAGGCCGCCGCCGTCGCCGGCCGTTCCGAAACCGGTCGCGCTGCCCCCGGTGATCGTCAGTCCCGACAGCGCCGCCGCCCCGCCGGAGTTGATGGCGAACACCCGGCTCAGGTTGTTGCCGCTAACCGTCACGCCCGCACCCGGGCCGGTGATCGTGGTGGTGGCCGTGTCGATCAACGTGAGCTGGCCGCCGGTCAGGGTGATCGTCCGCGGCGTGTTGAACACGGTGCTGTCAAAATTGATCGCGTCCGCCCCCGCGGTCGTATTCGCCAGGACGATCGCCTGGCGCAGGTCGATCTGACCCACGACGGGCGTGTCGGTGGGGTTGTTGACCACGATCATTGACAGCATCGTGCGTTCCTCGAGCGCCAGCAACGCTGGCCGCATCCGCCACCGCCGCTGTTTCTGGCCCTCGACCGTTCGCCGCGCGCCCGCCTGCTGACCTGTGGCTGAGTTGTGTCTCATGGTTCTCTCACTCCTGTAATGCTGAAGTCGTAATGCTGATGAAACAGAGTTCTCACGCTTTCACGAACGCCCCGCGCGGCGCACTCCCGTTCCCGGCCGACCCCGCCGCGCCATGGGCCGCTTCGGACCACGCCCGCAGCGGCGCCGACACATCGGCCAGCGCCGCGTCGGGCACCACGAACGAGTTCTCCAGTAACGTGCTATCGTCGTTGATCAGGTCCGGGAACCGGCGGCCCGGCAGCACCGTCACGGCGAAGACCTCCTGCACGGCGGTCTCGAACCGCAAGAGCGCGACCACCTGCCCGGTCGTCAGGTCGATGGCGCAGACGCCGCAGGTCCGCTCGTCTTCGGTCAGCCGCTCGGTGATCGGGATGCCGCTGAAGACGGCGCTCTCGCGCACCTGCGAGAGCCCGACGAAGGCGAGGTTGCCGGCGAAGTCGACGCCGCGGGTGAAGCCCGGCACCACGGCGATGGGTTCGTACTTGCCGGTGTTCGGGTCGATGAAGCCGAACGTCCCCGCGCCCGACTCGCAGACCCAGAGCCGCCCGGCGTACCATCGCGGCGAGTGGGGCATCGACAGCCCGCGCGTGATCACCTCGCCCGAGGCCACGTCCATCAGGATGCCGCCGCTTGCCTTGTTCTCTCGCCAGCCTGCCGGCGCGTCGGTCTCGCCCAACGCCGTGACGTAGTGCGGGCGGCCGCCCTTCATCCCCAGGCCGTTCAAGTGGCAGCGGTCGGTGGGCTCGAGCGCCGAGACAAATGGCGGCCGCCACTTCGGCGCGAAGCTGGCAGAGCCGTCGAGCGTGCAGAGGCACGAGAACCGGGTGTTGACGACCCAGAGCGCGCCGCCCTGGCCCCAGGCCATCTCATGGATCTGGATGTTGCCCGTGACGTGGCTGGCGCGGGGCAGGAAGCAGGCGTCGTGCCGGCCGGGCGGCTCGAGCTTGGCGGTCACTGCCGGGACGTCAACAAATTCCCATACCTGGATCTTGGTGCCGACGGCCAGCCGGTCGCCGGATAAGGCCATGCCCATCGGCGCCTGGAAGGCGCGGAAGTGGGTGTTCAAGTGGTCGCCCTCGTCGCGGACCAGCACGAGCTTGCCGGCCTGGTAGGTGGTGACCAGCAATGACGCGCCAATCTGCCGCAACAGCGCGGGGAAGTTCGGCGTGTGGACCGCCCGCAATGGCGTGAGGTCTTCCCTCGCCGGGGAGGGGGCAGGATCCTGCGTCGCTTCGGCGGGGGAACTCGGTGTTGCCATGATGTCCACCATCCACTGCTACGGAGACAAGGGAGACGTTTCGGTGGGGCGCACGCCTCACCGGGGAACACACGCGGTGAGAGCCCTTCGCTGAACGGTTGCGGGTCAGGCCGCCCCTTGGTCACGGGGCGGTCTGCGATACAATCAGACGGTCATCGATCCCGGCGCGCAGACCGAGCGCCGGGGTGGGGCCGGGCCGGTGAGTGCTTTGCTTGGCGGCGAGAACTCACCGGCCGATTTTTGTCGGTCTTGCGCTCTACGGGAGGCCTCGCGGCCTCACATCACCTTGATGCTGATGCTGGCGGTCAGGGCACTGTTCAGAGTGTCGGTGACCGTGAGGGTTTGCGTGCCTTTCCTCTTCAAGGCTACATTGTTGATGAAGGTATGGTGCCCGGCGTCGGCTGCCGTGAAGGTATAGTTCGCCGGCATTGCCTCCTTGGCCGAACTGCTGAAGTGGACCGTGCCGACATATCCAGAGGCCATGTTGCCGTAGGCGTCCACCACCGACAGCGTCAGGCTGAAGGCCACGCCGTGCGTCACGACGGTCCGGCCGCCAATGCTGAGCTGGCTCGCCGCCGCGGGTTTGACGATGATGCCCATCTGGCTGCCGAGGATGCGGCCCGTCATGGTGTCCGTGGCCGTAAGCGACTGAGTCCCGGCCGTCTTCATGGTGGCGCTGAAGGTGTGCACCCCCGCATCCGCCGCCGTGAACGTGTAGTCGGCCGGCAGGCTGGCCTTGCCATCGGAGCTGGTGACGTGGACCGTGCCGATGTAGGCGGTGCCGGTCGTGCCGTCGGCGCTCCTGGCCGTGACGGTGAATGTGCCGGTCGCGCCCGCGGTGGCCGGCGACGGGAAGCCGCCGAGTGCGAGCATTGTCCCCGGGTTCGTGATCTCGAAAACGGTGCTGAAGTTGCTACCTTTGCCCCCGCCGGCTGTGCCGTACAGATTGCCGCTGCTGTCCATGACCAGCGGCCCGCCCGCGTTGATCGAGGCGAGTGTGGTGATCTTGCCACTGCCGCGGGCCAGTTCAAAAACCGTGCCGTCATTGGAGGCGCCTCCATATGCCGCTGTGCCGTATAGATTGCCGCTGCTGTCCACGATCAGACCGTCATACGGGTTCTCACCGTCGGTGCCGTTGAACGAAGCCAGTGTGGTGATCTTGCGACTGCCGTGGGCCAGTTCAAAAACCGTGCCGTCATTGGAGGCGCCTCCATATATCGTTGGGCCGTACAGATTGCCGCTGCTGTCCATGATCAGGCCGCCATACGGGTATTGACCGTCGGTGCCGTTGAACGAAGCCAGAGTGGTGATCGTGCCGCTGCCGTGGACCAGCTCGAAGACCGTGCCGTCGCCGGAGGCGCCTCCGGTCTCCGCTGTGCCGTACAGGTTGCCGCTGCTGTCCAGGACCAGGCCGGCTTCCAGGTCGCTACCGTCGCTGCCGTTGAACGAAGCCAGTGTGGTGATCGTGCCGCTGCCCTTGGCCAGTTCAAAAACCGTGCCGTCACTGGAGGCGCCTCCATATGCCGTTGTGCCGTATAGATTGCCGCCGCTGTCCATGATCAACGCGCCTTCAGCGGGTTGACCGCTGGTGCCGTTGAACGAAGCCAGCATTGTGATCGTGCCGCTGCCCTGGGCCAGCTCGAAAACCGTGCCGTCGCCGGAGGCGCCTCCCCCCGCCGTGCCGTACAGATTGCCGTCGCTGTCCATAATCAATGGGGCTACTGAGCCTGCGCCGTTGGTGCCGTTGAACGAAGCCAGCGTCGTGATCGTGCCACTGCCGGAGGCCACCTCGAATACCGTGCCATGGTTCGTGGCACCTCCCCCATCGGTTGTGCCGTACAGATTGCCGCTGCTGTCCACGATCACGCCGCCATACGGGGAGAATCCGTTGGGGAAGTTGAACGAAGCCAGTGAGGTGATCGTGCCGCTGCCTTGGGCCAGCTCGAATACGGTGCCAAAGCTCTCAGCACCTCCCTTATAGGTTGTGCCGTACACATTGCCGCTGCTGTCCATGGCCACACCGGCATACGGGTTTTCGCCGTTGGCGCCGTTGAACCTGGCCAGCGTGGTGATCGTGGCACTCCCCTTGGCCAGCTCGAAGACCCCGCCGTCGCCGATGCCCTCCATCGTGCCGTACAGATTGCCGCTGCTGTCCATGATCAGGGTGGACAGCGGTTTTGAAGCCAAGGGCGTGTTGAACGAACCGAGCGTGGTGATCGCGCCGCTGCCGTGGGCCAGCTCGAATACCGCGCCGAATTTCTTGCGCCTCCCGCGGACGCTGTTCCGTACAGATTGCCGCCGCTGTCCATGATCAGGCCGGCATCTGGATTTGCACCGTTGGTGCCGTTAAACGAAGCCAGCGTGGTGATCGTTCCGCTGCCCTGGGCCACCTCAAAAACCGTGCCGTCGTGTGAGGCGCCTCCAGCCGACGCTGTGCCGTAGAGATTGCCATTGCTGTCCATGATCAGGCCGCCATATGGGTTTGCGCCATTGGTGCCGTTAAACGATGCCAGCCTGGTGATCGTGCCGCTGCCCTGGACCAGCTCAAAAACCGTACCGGCGCCGGAGGAGCTGCTCTCTGCTGTGCCGTACAGATTGCCGCTGCTATCCTGGATCAAACCCGCACGCGGGTTCAAACCGTTGGTTCCGTTGAACGAAGCCAGCGCGGTGAGCGTACCGCTGCCCTGGGCCAGCTCGAAAACTGTGCCGTCGCCGGAGGCGCCTCCTGCGGACGCCGTGCCGTAGAGATTGCCGCTGGTGTCCATGGTCAGGCTGGCATACGGGTTTGCACCATTGGCGCCGTTGAACGAGGCCAGAGCAGTGAGGACGCCGCTGCCATGGGCCAGCTCGAAAACTGTGCCAAGGCCGGAGGTACCACCGGCTTCCGCCGTGCCGTACAGATTGCCGTTGCTGTCCATGATCACGGCGGCCTGCGGGCCCAAACCGGCGGGCGCGATGAACGAGGCCAGCGTGGTAGCGCTCAATGTGATCTTGGTCTCGAGTTGCTCCAGGAATGGCGACGCCGCCCGCGGCCGCCGTGGCGTGCCGCCGTGGCGGAGGTGCGAGGAAGACGACCAACGACGGGGCCGGCGGAGCATATGGCCCCCCGAGCCGACGCTGCGGGCGGATTCGAGGTTTTCTAGCCAGGACTTGAACGACATGGTGATTCTCCCTTGTTGGAGGCGGAACTTGGTAAAGAAAAGGTTATCCAACCCCGGTGCGCAGACCGAACGCCGGGGCGAGTCTTGGCCCGTGAGTGCTTGCTTTGCCGGCGAGGACTCACCGGCTTCTTTTGTTCGGGGCGCTGGGAATCGGGAACGAGCGGTCAGGCCGGCATTTACTTCTTTCGCGGCTCCTCAGTCTTGGGCCGAGGTGCCATTTTCATCAGTGCCGTGGCTTCAGAGCGGAAGCGCCCCAGCTCCTCATTTTGCGGTGCGTTCTTATCGATCCACTGGACGGCCTGGGCGTACCATTTGCCGGCTTCTACTTTGTGATTCAACTGCCACTGGGCCATGGCCAGGAACAACCAGTCGAATGCATCGCCGCCCTTGCGGAGCTCCACCGACTTTTCCAGTGCCACGACAGCTTCCTTCCAGTCGCCTGTGCGGTAGCGGGCGATACCCAGAGTGTTCCAGTGTTCTCCCTCCTTTGGCGCCAGTCCGACCAATTGCTTTGCTGTTTTGACCGCTCGGTGTGGATCGCGAAGTTTCGGGTCGGGGCAAGTGGCCAGCAGCCGGGCGAGCTCATTCGAGGCGCCCAAAACCTGCGGGGCCAGCTCGACGCTCTTGGATAGGTCGGCAATGGCTTCCTGCCAGTGGTTCAAAGCACGATAGGCGAGACTGCGGTGCTGCCAAAGCCACGACACCTTGGGATCGATGGCAATGCTCTTCGTGAAATCGGCAAGCGCTTTCTCCGGTTGGCCTATCGAGAGGTATAGCATGCCGCGGTCGTCCCAGATTCCCCAGTCGGCGGGATTGATCTCGAGTGCCTTTCCGAAATCGAACAAGGCCTCGGTCCAATGCTGCATCTGAACCCGTACGTTGGCACGATCGCGGTGCAAGGTCCCATCGCCCGGATTGAGCTCAATGGCTTTTGACAACACGGCGTCGGCCTTGGCGGGCTGGCCCATTTTCAGGTAGCAATTGACTAAATTGTCGAGGTACATCCGAGTCTGCCGATTCGTGTGACCGTGTTTCTTGCGTGCCCCCTCCACGGCTTCGATGTAGAGACGCTCTGCCCGGTCATAACTTCCCCGCATCTGCAAACAAATGGCCAGGTTGTTCTTGCCTTCCAGGGTGGAGGGGTGGTCGGCCCCCAACGTGGCGGTGCTCACGGCGACTACCTCCTCCATGATCGTTTCTGCCTGTGCGTACTGCTCCTGGTTGATGTACAACTCGGCGAGGTCGTGCTTGCCAAGCAGCGTGAGGGGGTGGTCGGCCCCCAGTTTGGCAGTGCTCGCGGCGATGGCCTCGTTGATTAGCGTCGCGGCCTGTACGTACTTCTTCTGGGCCCGGTACGTACTGGCCAGGATGTTCTTGGTGGCCAGCGTGAGGAAGTGGTCGGCCCCCAGGGTGGCGGATCGGACGTCGAGCACCTCCTTGGCGATGGTCGCGGCCTGTTCGTACTTCCCCTGGGCGAGGTACAACGAGGCGAGGTTGTGCTTGATACGCAGGGTGTCGGGGTGGTCGGCCCCCAAATTGTCGGTGTGGGCCTTGAGCAACTCCTCGAGGAGCGTTTGAGCGCGGTCGTACTGACCTTCAGCCCTGTAGATAAGACCCAGGGCATTCTTGCTGCCCAGCGTGAGGGGGTGGTCGTTGCCCAACTTGCCGACGTGTAGCTCGAGCGAACGTTCCAGATGCAACTGCGACTCGGCGTACTGCCCAAGCGCCTTGTACGTGTTGCCCAGCGTCAGGCGAATGGCGGCCTCGGTGAGCGGCTGGCCGACGAACTTGCCTTCGATCTCTCGTGACGCCCGGTCCAGCAGCGTTCTCACCGTGACATTCGGATCTCGGGGGCCTGAAGCAGCGCCGTTCGCCCCGCCCGGCTGGTTGCCGATGTTCGCCTGGCCGAGCAGGTTTACGTGCAAGAACTCGTTGACCGCTCGGGCGATGGCTGCTTCCTCGTCTGCACGCTGTTTTTGGCGGATCGCGTCGTCCATGCGGTCCTTCGCCAGGGCCTCCGCGACCACGGCCCGGTTCTTCTGCTCCACTGCTTCCCGGCGCTGGCTGGCTTCTTCGTCGCGGGCTTTTTCGGCCACATCGCGCTGCTGGCGTGCCTTTAGCAGCCCCCACGACGTGCCGAAGACACCACCCACGAGGGCCAGAACCACCAGGCTCGCCGCCAATACCGGCCCCTTGTTCCTCCGGACGAGCTTGCGCAGCCTGTATCCGGCCGACGGCGGGCACGCCTGCACCGTCTCATCATTCAAGTAGCGCTGCAAATCGGCCGCGAAGCTGCTGGCCGTCTCGTAGCGGCGATTGCGGTCTTTCTCGAGTGTCCTCATCACGATCCAGTCCAGCTCGCCGCGGAGCAATTTCGCCAGCTTGGCCGGCTCGGTATGGCGCTGGGCCGAGATGGACGCGAGCGCTTCGGTCGAGTCGCTGAGCCTCGTGCTCGGCCTGGGCGGCTCCTCCTCCTTGATCAAGCGGAGAAGCTCGCCATACGCCGCCTCCTTGACTCGCTTGTGGGTGAGCGGCGTGCTGCCCGTCAGCAGTTCATACAGGAGCACGCCCAGTGAGTAGATGTCGCTACGGGTATCCACGCCGAGGGCGCTCATTTCCGCCTGCTCGGGGCTCATGTATTCGAGCGTGCCAACCATGGTGCCAAACTGCGTGACCAGGGTCCGCTCGGTCAGCTTTTGCTCGGTCGCCTTGGCCACGCCGAAATCGATCACCTTGGGCACGGGTTTGCCGTCGTAGAGCGTGATCATGACGTTGGACGGTTTGATGTCGCGGTGAATGATTCCCTTCTGGTGGGCATGCTGGATCGCCTGGCAGACCGGCACGAACAGTTCCAGTCGCTGACGGGGCGTCAGATGATTGTCATCGCAGTATTTGGTAATCGGCACGCCATGGACCAGCTCCATGACGAAATAAGGCCGGCCTGACTCGGTGGCCCCGGCGTCGAGAACGCGGGCGATATTGACATGGTCCAGGATCGCCAGGGCTTGTCGCTCTGCCTCGAACCGGGCGATGATTTGCCGGCTGTCCATTCCCGCCTTGATCACCTTGAGGGCGACCTTGCGCTGCACGGGTTGGCTCTGCTCGGCCATGAAGACCGTGCCCATGCCGCCCTCGCCAAGCTGCTGACGCAGCTTGTACGGGCCGATGATCGTTCCGGGGCGCTCGCGTAGAGAAATATCCGCCAACTCACTGCTCGGCGAGGATGTGAAGGCCCCTGTCGCCCCCATGGCTGGGGCCGGCCGATTGAGGAAACTGCCGGCTTCGCGGTGAACCTGGAGAAGCTGCCCCACTCGCTGCTCGAGCTCGGAGTCTCCGCCGCAGGCTTCAGCGACGTAGCCGTCCCATTGCTCCGGCGGCAGTTTGCCGACGGCGTGTAGGAATAGCTCGCGGGCTTTTTGCAGGTCGGCTGGCATGGCACAGTTCCCTTTCGGTTCGACACCTGCAATGCGTATTCGACGATCGATTCGTCCGGAAGAAATGAAAGAAATAAAAAATGTGGTCCCAAATGCCGGTCACTGCCGATCCAGCAGGGCCTTTTTGCGGGCCCGTGCGTAGGACCAGTGTTCATAGGCGGCGGAGGGCGGTGTCATCACCGCAGACACTTTCCAGGTAGGCGGCCCGCGCGGCCGGGTCGGTCCGCTCGAGGGCTTCGGCGAAGACAGTCATCAGCTTCGGGTCGTATTTGGGCATCGGTTAATCTCCGGGACGGGGGCCTCATGATATTGCCCCGTTTCTGGCCTGAGGCGAGGGCTCACCGGCTTCTTTTGTTCCAAGCGCTGGGCATTGGGAACGAGGGGTCAGGCCGGCATTGACTTCTTTCGGGGCTCGTCAGTCTTGGGCCGAGGTGCCATTTTCATCAGTTCCGCGGCTTCAGAGCGGAAGCGCCCCAGCTCTTCATTCTTCGGTGCGTTATTATCCATCCACTGGACGGCCTGGGCGTACCATTTGCCGGCTTCGTCTTTGTGATTCAACTGCCACTGGGCCATGGCCAGGAACAGCCAGTCGAATGCATCGCCGCCCTTGCGGAGCTCCACCGACTTTTCCAGTGCCACGATCGCTTCTTTCCAGTCGCCTGCGCGATATTGGGCTATGCCCAGAGTGTTCCAGTGTTCTCCCTCCTTTGGCGCCAGTCCGACCAATTGCTTTGCTGTTTTGACCGCTCGGTCTGGATCGCGAAGTTTCGGGTCGGGGCAAGTGGCCAGCAGCCGGGCGAGCCCATTCAAGGCGCCTGAATCCTGCGGGGCCAGCTCGACGCTCTTGGATAGGTCGGCAATGGCTTCCTGCCAGCGGTTCAAAGCACGATAGGCGAGACTGCGGTGCTGCCAAAGCCACGACACCTTGGGATCGATGGCAATGCTCTTCGTGAAATCGGAGAGCGCTTTCTCCGGATGGCCTATCGAGAGGTATAGCATGCCCCGGTCGTCCCAGATTCCCCAGTCGGCGGGATTGATCTCGAGTGCCCTTGTGAAATCGATCAAGGCCTCGTTCGAACGCTGCAGCTCAGCCCGTAGGCGGGCGCGATCGCGGTGCAAGGTCCCATCGCCCGGATTGAGCTCAATGACTTTCGACAACTCGGCGTCGGCCTTGGCGGGCTGGCCCATTTTCAGGTAGCAGCCGATCAGCAAGCGGACGTATGACTGCGTATCCGGATGAGTGTGACCGAGTTTCTTGCGGGCCCCATCGATTGCTTCGCGGTAAAGAAGCTCCGCCCGGTCATAACTTCCCCGGGCCTCGTACAAAAAGGCCAGGTTGATCCTGCTGGCCAGCGTAAGGGGGTGGTCGGCCCCCAACTTGGCGATGCTCGCGGGGATCACCTCATTGAGGAGCGTTTCGGCCCGGTCGTACTTTCCCTGCTCGTTATACGAAAAGGCGAGGTTGCTCTTGCTGGTCAGCGTGTCCGGGTGGTCGGCCCCTAACTTGGCGGTGCTTGCGGCGATCGCCTCTTCGAGCAGTGTTTCGCCGAGCCCATATTTCTTCTGGGCCCGGTACACGATGGCCAGGTTGTTTTTGCTGATGAGCGTTTCGATATGGTCGGCCCCCAGCTTGGCGGTTCGCGCGTCAAGCACCTCCTTGCAGACGGTCTCCGCCTGGTCGTACATTCCCTGGTCAAGGTACACCGCGGCGAGGTTGCTCTTGCTGGTCAGCGTGTCGGGGTGGTCGGCTCCGAACTTGGCGGTGCCCGCGGCGACCGCCTGCTTGTGGAGCACTTCGGCCCGATCGAACTTTCCTTGGGACCTATGTAGAATCCCCAGGTTGTTCTTGGCGATCAGCGTTTGGGGGTCGTCGTTACCCAACTTGGCAACTCGCAACGCAAGCGAGCGTTCGAGATGCGGCTGCGACTCGGCGTATTGCCCCAACGCCCTGTAAGTGTCGCCCAGCGTCTGGCAAATCGAGGCCTCGGTTAGCGGCTGCGCGGCGAACTTCCCTTCGATCTCGCGAGCCGCCCGGTCGAGCAGCGTCCTCACCGTGACATTCGGATCTCGTGGGCCTGAAGCCGCACTACTTGCCCCGCCCGGCTGGCTGCCGATGTCCGCCTGGCCGAGCAGGTTCACTTGCAAGAACTCGTTGACCGCTCGGGCGACGGCGGCTTCCTCGTCTGCGCGCTGTTTTTGGCGGATCGCGTCGTCCATGCGGTCCTTCGCCAGGGCCTCCGCGACCACGGCCCGGTTCTTCTGCTCCACTGCTTCCCGGCGCTGGCTGGCTTCTTCGTCGCGGGCTTTTTCGGCCACATCGCGCTGCTGCCGAGCCTTCACGAGCCCCCATGACGTGCCGAAGACACCACCCACGAGGGCCAGAACCACCAGGCTCGCCGCCAATACCGGCCCCTTGTTCCTCCGGACGAGCTTGCGCAGCCTGTATCCGGCCGACGGCGGGCACGCCTGCACCGTCTCATCATTCAAGTAGCGCTGCAAATCGGCCGCGAAGCTGCTGGCCGTCTCGTAGCGGCGATTGCGGTCTTTCTCGAGTGTCCTCATCACGATCCAGTCCAGCTCGCCGCGGAGCAATTTCGCCAGCTTGGCCGGCTCGGTATGGCGCTGGGCCGAGATGGACGCCAGCGCTTCGCCCGAGTCGCTGAGCCTTGTGCTCGGCCTGGGCGGCTCCTCCTCTTTGATCAAGCGGAGAAGCTCGCCATACGCCGCCTCCTTGACGCGTTTGTGGGTGAGCGGGGTGCTGCCCGTCAGCAGCTCGTACAAGAGCACGCCCAGCGAGTAGATATCGCTGCGGGTATCGGTGCCCAGGGCACTCATCTCGGCCTGCTCAGGGCTCATGTATTCCAGCGTGCCGACCATGGTTCCGTACTGCGTGAACAGGGTCCGGTCGGTCAGCTTTTGCTCGGTCGCCTTGGCCACGCCGAAGTCGATCACCTTCGGCACCGGCTTGCCGTCGTAGAGCGTGATCATCACGTTGGACGACTTGATGTCGCGGTGGATGATGCCCTTCTGGTGGGCGTGCTGGATGGCCTGGCAGACCGGAACGAAGAGTTCCAACCGCTCGCGCGGGGTCAGGTGATTGTCGTCGCAGTACTTGGTGATCGGCACGCCGTGAACCAGCTCCATGACGAAATACGGCAGGCCCGATTCCGTGGTCCCGGCGTCGAGAACGCGGGCGATGTTGACATGATCCATCACGGCCAGGGCCTGGCGTTCGGCCTCGAAGCGGGCGATGACCTGGCGGCTGTCCATGCCCGGCTTGATGACCTTGATCGCGACCTTGCGCTGGACGGGCTGGGTCTGCTCGGCCATGAAGACCGTGCCCATGCCGCCCTCGCCAAGCTGCTGGAGGAGCTTGTACGGGCCGATTATCGTGCCGGGGCGCTCGCGGAGGCGGAGAGTGGCCGCTTCTTCCCCGGGCCCGGACGTGAAGGCCCCTGTGGCCCCCATGGCCGCCGCTGGCCGATCCAGGAAACTGCCAGCCTCGCGATGAACCTGGAGAAGCTGCCCCAACTGCTGCTCGAGCTCGGTGTCTCCGCCGCAGGCTTCGCCGACGTAGCCGTCCCACTCCTCCGGCGGCAGCTTGCCGACGGCGTGTAGAAATAGCTCGCGGGCTTTTTGCATATCGGCTGGCATGGAACACGTCCCTTTCGGTTCGACACCTGCAATGCGGATTCGAGGTTCGATTTGTCCGGGAGAAGGGGAAAAAAAGAAAAAGAATCCGGTCCCGCCTGGCGTTCACCCCTGATCCAGCAGCGTTTTGAGGCGGACTCGCGCGTAGGACCAGTGTTCGTAGGCGGTGGAGCGCGAGATGCCGATCACCTCGGCGGCATCCCCGATCGATAATCCGGCGAAATAGCGGAGCTGAATCAGTCGGGCGGCCTGGGGATCCTCGCCGGCCAGACGTGTCAGGGCTTCATCAATGTCGAGAAGCTCGTCCGCCGGCGAGGTGAAGCCGACGTCGGCGGCGTCCATGGGCACGCGACGACCCTTCCCGCCGCGTTTGTCGGCCTGCTTGCGGCGGGCCTGATCGACCAGGATGCGGCGCATGGCCTCGGCCGCGGCGGCAAAGAAGTGCCCACGATTGTCCCAGCGTTGCTCGGCATCATTACCGACGAGGCGCATATACGCTTCGTGGACCAGCGCTGTGGCTTGCAGCGTCTGACCCGGGTTTTCCTGGGCCAGTCGCTGTGACGCCAGCTTGCGCAACTCGTTGTAGACCAGCGGCAACAGTTGCCCGGCGGCTTGCTGGTCGCCTCGCTCAATGGCGGACAGAATGCGGGTGACTTCACTCATCGGCATGCACCAAGAGAGTCGAAAACACAATATGCTCGTCTTCGCCCCGCCCTGGAGCGGGTTTTGGGATCATTGACCTCCGTGCACATTGACCCATGGTGAGCCGCCACGTCCTCTTCCCTGCGACGGAAACAATTCACGATTGTATCCGCCTTTTGATTTCAAGCCCGGAACTTCTTCGGCACGCCGCATCGCATCGAGCCGTCGGACCAACCCTTCAGTGGCAACGTGGTTGCCACATCGAGTCGAATGGCGGCCAGAGTCAGGCTCGCGCCGAGGCTTCGCAGTAGGGTAGTCCGGGCTACGTAGAAGGGCGATGCAAAGTTCCAATTTGCTGGAACGATCGCGTTCGAGTCGGACGGGACGATGTCAATATCGTACGTAAGATCATTTTCTGTGAGCCTTGCGTCGCCCATCAACAGAATCGCGTGCCGATCCCAGGCCCGCACACCGGCCAGAAAAAACTCTAACGGTGTCTTGTCGCCCCGAGACGAAATTCGAGCTTTATTTCGGATGGCGACGATTGGCTGGGAAGTCCAAGTCACGCTTGCCGCTCCTGCGACGCAGGTTGGATTCTTCATGCCTCTTACTACGCATCGCAAGACCGCACCAGGTCCATGATCGCGTGCCTGACAGAAGACGTCAGGCGATGCCAGTTTGCGACCAGCTCGCGAAGTGCCACACAGTCCCGACACCCTTCCGACAGCCTCTGGGTGCAGTTTTCACAAATACCATCCAGAAAATGATTTGCGTCAAATTGTCCACGGGTGCAATTCCCGCCGCCTCCAATTCTTGTGTCATAAGTCGATTAAATGTGAAGAGACACGCCTAGAAGGGACGCGGGTTCGTTTCCCGCTGCCTCTAGGTCCCAGCGCATGGCACCGCCGACCGCCAACGACGGGCCCTGTTTCGCATCGGGTAGTTGTGGCGATCCGTGGCTCCGATCAATGCGTCACCACTCGCTCGAAAAGATGAACTGACAACAATTCCCGCCGCAAATCCGGCGGTTGGCCTGCTCGCGAAATCTGGGCTGGCGACCGGCGCGGGAAAATCCTGGCGACGCGCAAACGGCCGCGGTATACTCGCCCCAAGTCTTCGGCGTTCGGCAAAAGAGAGACAACCCACTCGCCAGGGAGGGCTAGCACATAGTGAGTCAGATCTTTCTGAGTTACAGTCCGCAGGATGAGCGCACCGCTAGTGCCATCCATGCAGAACTGCGCCAGGACTACGGCTTGAACGTGTGGTGGGACGGAGAGGTCCCGCCCGGAAACGACTGGCTACGCCAGGTCGGCCGCGCCCTGAACCGATGCGATGGCATGATCGTTTTGGTTTCGCCCGCGTCCATGACGTCGGACCTCGTCAAGCGGGAGGTCGAACACGCGCTGACAAGCGAACGGTTCCAGGATCGCCTGTTTCCACTGATCATCCGGCCGACCAAGCACGTGCCTGGCTATTTCTCGTTGATGACCGTGTTTGATGCCACCGAGAATCGGAGGCGGGGCCTGAACAGCGTTGCCAAGGCGATCATCGCGAGCGAGCGGTAGCCGGCCGGTGCCGATCAACTGCTTCCTGAGTCAATCGCACCGCGACAAGCCGTTCGCGGACCGGTTGGCCGACACGCTGGCGGCTCACGGCGTCGAAACGTGGTACAGCGCCCGTCAAATCATGGCTGCCGATCAATGGCATGATGAAATCGGCAAGGCGCTCGAGCGCTCCGATTGGTTCCTTCTCGTCTTGTCAACCAGCGCCGTGAACTCACGCTGGGTCAAGCGCGAACTCCTTTACGCTCTGGACGAAGCCCGATTTGTGGGCCGCATCACGCCACTCCTGCTCCGCCCATGTAACTGGAAAAAGCTCTCCTGGACGCTCAAAGCGATCCAGTGGGTGGACTTCCGCCAAGACTACGGCCGTGGCTGCCAGGCTCTGTTGCAAAGCTGGGGTATCAAATAGCGGCCTCCACCCTAACCCGCTTGGGACGGAAACAGGGACGCGATTAGTTTCGTACGCCTTCCGACCCAGACGTTCTATCAGTCCAGCCAGTTCGCGACTCGCAAGCCCGGCACTCGTTCGAAATCGGTTCGGTTGGCTGACAACAGAAGTGCGTCGTTGACCAACGCCGTCGCCGCGATTTTCAGATCCCTTGATCCGAGCGAAGCTTCTGCCGGCGGAGATCATCAAATCGTCGGGCCGCTGCCTCATCGAACGGCACGATTTCGAACTCTTGGTAGAACTCGAACAGCAAGGCCAACTCGCGATAACCGACGACTTGCCGCAGCGCCGTTTTCTCCTTGGCGATCACGCCCAGCCAGCCGCGCATCCGTTCCTCGACCGTGACAATGGCCACACCTATGACTTCGGATGCCGAAACTGAATTGAGTCGATCGGTCATACGACGGCCGCGTTCGCTGTCGGGGTATTTCAGGAACGTCGTATGGTCCGTGTCAAGGAGTATCATTCGGCCAACTCTCCGCGCCGCGCCGCCTCCCGTTCGGCCTCACGGACCCGCATGCATTCCTCGTCGACTTTGCGCATGAATTCACTGTCGCGGAACATGCCGACCACTTTGCGCCAATCCTTGCGAGACGGGTCGGGCTCCTTCGTCGCAATGACCTTCTCCAAGGCCTCGACTCGTTTGGCAAGGGATTCTAAGGTCAGGTCACTCATTGCCGTCTCCTCCAGATACTCGAACAGTCCCCAGCGATTTTACGTCGGCAGGTTTATTTCTTGGAATCCGTCTCTTGGCTTTTCGGTGCCCTCCAGTTCCTTCCGCGACTTGGCACCCTCATGCATTTTGTCCAGTGCCTCGTGAAGTTGCACCGAACGCTCGTTCGCTTCGGGGTGGGTACCTGGTCCTGCGGCCGGACGCGAACGAAGTGACGCGCCCGTACACTCCAGGCACTCGCCATTGTCCCGAAACTCAGCCACCCCGCACCAGTGCCAAGACCGCGTCCCTGACGGAAGGCGACAGGCAGTGCCAGTTCGCGACCAGCTCCATGTAGTGCCTCCTCAGTGCAGACATAGTGCAACCACTGGCATCCCTGTTCGACGCAAGTAGCATGCTGCGAAACGACTTACGGATTTCGGGACGCGGGTGCAATTCCCGCCGCATCCACTACTTAGGTCAACTGACACGTCCTGAAAGTCAGTGACGAGAAGCGACTTAACGGGCAGCCGCGATGAGCAAAGCCTTGGGGCGGTTTGTCGTCTCCGATCCCGCGGTCTGTCACGGACTGCCCACGTTTCGCGGTACGCGCGTTTTTGTCAGCGACGTTCTGGATGACGTTGCGCGCGGGATGGCCTGGGAGGCCATTATCGAGCGGTGGCATGGGTCGATCTCCAAGGAGGCGATCGCCGAGGCAGTTCGCCTGGCTCGCGAGGCGCTGATCAACCACGCGGACGAACTGGTCGCTGACAGCGCCCGCTAATGATCGTATTTGACGAGAACATTCCCGAAAATTAACGCCTGCTCTTGAGAAGCTGGCTGCCGAACAGGAGAGCAGTTGCCGTCGCCGACGCTTCTAGGAAGGCGGGTGCAATTCCCGTCGGCCCCACATTTTTTTCTCGACGTGCGCCTAACGTGCCCGTCCTTGCGATTCGAAATCCAGAGCTTCTGGCGCACAACGATGACTCTTGCTTGATCGGCGAGCGAGCAATAAAACACGTTCCGTCGCTCGGCTCAGCCACAACGCCGGAATTAGGTATGGTGTCCCCCGAACTAAACACGTTCCGTCGCTCGGCTCAGCCACAACGCCGGAATTAGGTATGGTGTCCCCCGAACTAAAACACGTTCCGTCGCTCGGCTCAGCCACAACGCCGGAATTAGGTATGGTGTCCCCCGAACTCGCGGGCTTGGGGGCGATCGGAAACCGATCTCTATTGCGGTCGTCGGCGATTCGTTATCCTGAGTTCCAGGAAGCAGATGAGTCCCGTGTGGAGACGCACCCGTTTCGCTCTCCAGTCACGCCAGAACCGGTCCTGCTTGTTGGGACGGACGACGATGTTTGATTGGCTCGGGCCGAAGTGTCCGCTCGACACCTATGAGAAGATGTGGACCGAGTGTCGGATGCGCTGGCTGGTCGAAAAGCTCGGGCTCGACCGACTTGTCGGTGCGGAGGTGATTCTTCCCGAACATCGATATTTTCCCGATCCTTACAGCGGAACGCCCGCCGACGCACAGCGGATCTTCGACCGCGTCTGCGGTTACATGAAGCTCGATCCCGATCGGTTCGACTTGCACGTTCTCGCCGACGATGCCATCGAAGGTGCGGTCGGTTTGTATTCACAAGGGGAACGGCCGCAGATCGTGCTGGCATACGCGCAGCTCTCCGACCCCGAACGGCTGGTGGCAACGATCGCCCACGAGCTGGCCCACGACATTCTTCTGGGGGGCGGGCTGATCACCGCGAGTGAGCAGGATCACGAGCCGCTAACCAACCTGGTCCCGGTATTTCTAGGCTTGGGGCTCTTCACGGCGAATGCCCCGGTGCGCGACCGAAGCTATAGCCAGAACAACTGGCATTACTTCAAGATCGACCGACAAGGCTATTTGTCGTCGTGCATTCTCGGCTACGCCCTGGCTCTGTTTGCCTTTGTACGCGGTGAGGCCAAGCCCTCCTGGGTTCGCTACCTCCGGCCCGACGCAGGCGAACCGCTCAAGAAAGGCCTTCGCTATCTGCTCAAGACGGGCGACTCTCTCTTCCACCCAGACACCGCGCACCTGCCTGTCAACCCACCGACCGTGGCCGAGGTGATCGAGCGGCTGACGATAGGTTCGCCCACGGTCCGCGCAATCACCCTCCGCGACGTCGCCGCCCTCGACCCGCCGCCGGCCGCACTGCTCGACTCGGTGGTACGTCGTCTTCGCGATCCGGATGCCGATGTTCAGGTTGAGGCCGTTCACGTATTGCCGAATTTCGGCGAGGCGGCGCGCGTCGCCGTGCCTGACCTGCTCTGGTGCCTCACGTCACGCTCTGCCACGCTTCGCAGTTCGGCGGCAGTGGCACTCTCGGCGGTTGCCGGCCCAGCCGCCGAAGTCGTAACCGAACTGACGCGATTACTCCAAGACCCCGACTCGCGCGTCGTCGACGACGCCGCCTCTGGACTGGGTCGATTTGCCTTATGCGCCGCCTCGGCCGTCCCCGCCCTGGTCGAAGCGATCCGGAAGAACGAAGTACTGTGCCGATCGTCTGATGCCTTGGCTACCGCCCTCATCGCCATCGATCCGCCCGCCGTCGTTCTTGAGCGCCTGCTCGCCGGGATCGACCCCGAGATCAGGGAGTTGGTGGCACGCTCGTTGCGAACTGCACGCGCACGGGGTGAAAGCGACCGGAGTTCCTCGAGCGCGCAAATTCATCGATACACATTTTCCGGGATTCGCTTCCACACCGCGCTGCCCACAAATCTGCTCACTCCAGCGTACGATCAGATGAGTTCGTCTTAGCACAGCATACGGCGGCGGTGTGCGAACTTTTCGTAGAAAGCGAGCCCTTTTTCGCCAATTGTGAAACCACCGAATTCCAAATTGACGCGCGCGGAATCCTTGATACGGGCTGGCTTGCCCAAACAAACCGCTGGGAACGATGCAGCGTCGGATCAAACACTGGCGGGCCACGCGCGGTCCGGACAAGGAGGTGTTCTTCTCGCAAGAGCATCTGCCGAGCTGGTGTACGGACCCGTCCGCACTCCTTCAACGCAGCAGCGGCCGGAAAATTCCTGGGACGATTTGTCGAAGTCCGGTCCGGCCATTCGACTACGTGATGAAGGCAGGGCAACCAGTGTCCGCCCGAAGACGGTTACAGGAGAAGTCATGACACAGTATTTGGTTGCTAGCCTGGACTGCACAGGCCATGATATAAGGGTCTGGATTTGGTGCTTCCCTCGGGACACGAAATCACAACCAAGGTCTGCGAGAGGGCCGCTTTCTGCCGCCCGCTCGCCGCGCACCGACGCTTGTATACAATTCACATTCTTACTTTTTGATGGAGACGCCAGATGAGATTGACCGCTGAGTTCGTTGTGCTCTGCGCCGCCAGCATTTTTGCCGTTGATGACACCAAGAAGGACGATGCGGAGGCGATCAAAGGAAAGTGGAAGGCCGTGTCGATTTCGATGAGCGGTGAGCCGCAGGCCGACGAGTTGGTCAAGAACTTTAAACTCAACTTCGAGAGCAAGGACTACACCAACACCGTCGGCGATATGGTCGAGGAGGGGTCTTACTCAATCGATTCCACGAAGTCACCCAAGACGATCGATTTCGACATCAAGAAAGGGCCGGACGAAGGCAAAAAGCAGCTTGGCGTATACAAGCTCGACGGAGACAAGCTGACGCTTGTGGTGTCAGCCGCCGGTTCCACGGATCGGCCGACGTCGCTTACAGTCGAAAAAGGTAGCGCGCTTTCCGAATTCGTTTTGGAGCGCATCAAGTAATCGGCTGCGGCTTTCGGCGCAAGGACGATTCGCCGACAAATCTCCAAGCAGCCTCACTAGTCACCACCCCGACGACTACGACCCGTCCGTCGCAGAGGGCGAAGCGATGGACCGCGATATCGACGCGCTCAACGACGAGATGAAGGCTGCTGGTGTCAGGATTTTCGTTGGCGGCCTGCACCCTGCATTACGAGCGAGCAGGCGCGATCAGAACCGGAAGTTATTGAGTCTTCGCCGGTTCGAGCCTCTGAAGGCAGGGTCAGCGTGATAGCGCGGGCTAGCGGTAGCGGAACCCGCTACTTCGAAGTACCTCCAGCCTGACATGCTGTTGCACCGAGTCCGACCGGGAGTTTTACGAGCAAATCCAGGAAATCGAGTGTCGCGACGTCATAGAGAGTGTGTTGAACGCCAATTCAAGAACTCACCCGGCGCAGGGCACGGCTCGCGTCACGTGACCGCGAGGTTGCCCTGGCCAACTGGACTTACGAGAGCCGCCATGTGCAGAAACATCAAGACGCTATTCAACTTTGAGCCGCCCGCGACGGAAGCGGAGATTCGGGACGCATCGCTCCAGTTCGTGAGAAAGATCTGTGGATTCACCAGCCCGTCCCAAGCAAACGAACTTGCGTTCGAGCGCGCGGTCGAAGAAGTTACGGCATCAGCCAGAGCAGTTATTCGGTCGTTGGTCACCACGGCTGAGCCGCGCAACCGCGAGGTTGAGTCTGAGAAACTACGGGCCCGGTCCGCCGTGAGGTTCGGGCCCAAGCTGCGTTCGACCGGGAACGGATAGCGATGTGCGCGCCGATGACGCCGAACCTTCCGCGGCAGCAGACGGCAGCCGCGTTAGTTTCTGGTCAGCTTCTTTATTGCTTTTGCGGTTTTGCATCGAGAAAGTCGTTCACCATCGGGACGATGACGGGCATGCGCTCCATCAGCGTGACGTGTGTCGTGTTGGGCAAGATGGCCAATCTCGATTCTGAGCGCGGACGCATGTCGCCGAAAATCTCGCCGCCCTTCAGGCGGAACATTTCCGAGATGTGCTCGAGCCGCACGCCGTCGGCATCGCCGTGGATGAAAAACATCGGCGCTTTGGTGGCCTTGAGCTTGTCGGCGCCGAAGTCGTACGGTTTCACAGCCATCGCGACGACGCGCTTGACGAAATTCGGGAATTCGTCGGGCGTCGGGCTCAGTTTTTTGTATCCGGTTTCGACGGGCGAGCCTTTGAATGCTTCCGCCGTGAGTTGCGGGAACGCGTCGAGCGCTCCCTTGACCCAGCCGTCCTGGCGGAACACGGCCGAAATGCTGACAACCTTACGCACTTTTTCCGGATGGCGGATCGCACACAGCATCGCGACCCCGCCGCCCATGCTGTAACCGATGAGGTCCGCGCTTGGGATTTTGAGATAATCGAGCAGCGCAGCCACATCGTCGGCGAGGTTTTCATAGCTGAAATCGCGTTCGATGTCGGCCGTGCGCCCGTGGCCCTGCATTTCGACGGCAATCACTTTCCGCGTTTTGGAAAGTTCGCCGATCCACCCGGTCCAGTTGTTGGGGATGGTCATGAACGCGCCGTGGAGCAACACCACCGGCTCGCCACTTCCGTGGACTTCGTAATACATTTTGAGTCCGTTGACCGGCGCGTAGCCCGTCGTTGGTGTTTGCTGCGCTGAGTTGACCGGCGCGTGGCCCGTCGTTGGTGTTTGCTGCGCTGATACGACCGCTGACACGAGCATTGCCTGGAGAAAAGCGATTGTCTTCATGTTTGACTCCTGGACGCTTGGATGGGCGACTGTCCCCTCAAGTCAGTCGATTGGCGGTTCTCGCAATCGACGGCTAACCCAGATTTTTCGCGAGTGTGCAGCAGGAAACTGCCCACCGATTTTACCTCCAGGCTTTCGGCTAGCCGCCCCTGGCGTCGATCTTCCGATGGAAGCTTGGAAGTAACTGCTTGCCTTACTCAGTCTAATTCCTTCGCGGTTCGAGTGGAGTTGACGCGAACCGTCCAGTTCGCCGGCCGTTCCATGTGAGTGGTCAAGATAATCGACCCGGATTCGGCGAGTTTTGAGCAACTTTGCTGATATTCGGACGCGGAATCGCCTCTCAATTCGTGATCAGATTGGGGGCACGACAGAAGAGTGTTGTCTCCGCTGCTCGGACACCGGCGGAGTTGCCCTTGGGATAGCGAACGGAGAGGGGAGCGCACGGCCTTCCAGGTGCGCAGTAAGTTATTCCCTGACCACGATGATCAGGCCTACGGATAAGCCAAGGATCCCACCCGCCAGTATCCCGTAGCTTGCCTAGCGAACGGGCGAGCTCATCCACCCGAGGGTCAGCCCGATGATTGCCCCAGGAACGGCGCCAGCGCTGCGGCAACCCTGAGAAACGACGTCTTGCCAGGAGTCTGAAGATGCCACAAGGACGCCTTATAGAGACTCCAGACTCGGATGACGATGATCAGGCCCACGAAGAAGCCAAAGAATCCTCCCGCAAGTACCCCGTAGATCGCGTAGAGCACGGGCGATGTCATTAATCCAACGGTGAGCCCGATGACCCCCCCGAGGGCGGCCCCGATGGCTGCGGCGATGATGAGCACGCCCAAAAATATAACTTCCATGGTATGATCGTGACCCCATCGCGTCGCGGTTTTCGGAACCAGAGCCAGCCGAATGAACCGAAACCAGCGCCTACCGGCGTGATTAATGGTGTCAGGTGGTTAATCAGTAGTTTCCATGAAAAACTACACAGTGGCAAGCCGCGGCCCCGAAACGGGGAACCGATTGAGCGCGATGCGACGCGGGACGGAAACGGAGACGCAGATAGTTTGCAGACGGGGGAGGAGAGCTCGCGCACGCTCTCAATCCAAGAAGCTCCATCGGAAGGAGCTTGGCCCCCGAAATTGCAGACAACGTGAAACCCCAATTCGTTCTTTGATGCCAGCTCGACTCGTACTTGGAGTGGCGCTCTGGCTGATTCCGACCACATGACTAGACTGATAGAATACAGTAGCGGTAAACGAAGCCCTTGCGCGTTGGAGGTTGCCGTGACGATTTCGATTTTGGTCGAACCCAGCCAGGTTGGGTTTCGCGCGACGACGGGTGGACCGCTGGATTTGTCGGCGGAAGCGGCCTCGGCTGCGGAGGCCGTGAATGCCCTGCACGAGAAGATCGCGAACCGGCTTGAGCGAGGGGCCATTCTGATCGATCACCCAGTCCACCCACCCCGGCCACCGATTCCGGTTCTGCCATTAGCGGAAAACCCCTTGTTCGACGCCTGGTTGGCGGCAGTGGAGACATATCGCGCCGAGCGGGAAACCCTGACGACTCTTGGTCAAGAGGTGTTGCAATTCACCAGCGTCGCCGCGGGAATCCCGACCGATACCCGACCGGTCGACGATCTTTGATGCGAATGGGGCCGACGAGCGCCCAGCTTTGTAGATCAAGCCCGATAAGCGCCTACTTACCGTCGTCTGGGCGTCGCAGCGACGAGCAAGCCTGCGGTCGTCAACGAGTGTGGGGCAATTTCGGAACGGTCGCTCGGGTCTGGTGCGCCAGGTCGTGTGTTCAAATCCCGCCGCCCCGACTCATTGGGGCCAGGCAAGCGATATACTCATTGGCTGACTCCGTGAAAACGAAGGCGACCTGGAAGCTCATCCAAGTGAGAAGGAAACGGAGCGGATAGATTCCGGGGTTCCTGGAAGGAGCTCGGCGCGGAGTTTCCGCTGGGATTCGCCTGTCGAATGGAATGGAACCGTCGATGAATGAGGTGACCCGCATCCTGGACGCAATCGGGCAAGGCGACTCCTGTGCCTCAGCCCAGCTCTTGCCGCTGGTCTACGACGAGCTGCGGCGGCTCGCGGCCCAGAGGATGGCACAGGAGAAGCCGGGTCAGACGCTTCAGCCGACGGCCCTGGTCCATGAGGCATACCTCCGCCTGGTCGGCTCAGGCGAGGAGCGGCACTGGGAGAGCCGCGGTCACTTCTTCGCCGCCGCCGCCGAGGCGATGCGCCGGATCCTGGTCGAGAACGCCCGCCGCAAGCGCAGCCTCAAACGCGGTGGCGACCGCCAGCGCCTCGATCTCGATCTGGAGCAACCGGTCGAGGACGAGAGGAGCGCGCCGCTCCTGGCGCTCGACGAGGCCCTGGATCGGCTCGAAGCTCGCGACGCCGACAAGGCACAGCTCGTGAAACTCCGCTACTTCGCCGGTATGACGATCGAACAGGCGGCCGAAACGCTGGGCGTCTCGGTCACCACCGCGAACCGCTGGTGGAGCTACGCCCGCGCCTGGCTGCACGAGGAGATCCGCCGCGACCCGGATGTCACAGTCGCTCGAGACCGCTGAAATGACAGCCGGCATCCGGTCTGGAGATTTTTTTCGATTTGAGTGGAACGATTTCGCGCTGGATTGCGCATGGGAGTACAGGAAGAAACCTGTTAGAGGAGTGCCGCCATGCCGACCGCCGATCGAGAAGAAGCTCTTTTCGCCGCGATTCTGGAAAAACCGACCCGGGCCGAACGCGCGGCCTACCTGGAGGGCGCTGCGGCGCCGACCACGCGCTGCGGGAACGCATCGAGGCCCTTTGGGCCGCCCACGACGCCTCGGGCGGCGTCCTCGACACTCCGCCTCCCATGCCAACCACGGCACCCCCTCGCCTCACGGAAAAGCCCGGCACGGTCATTGGCCCGTACAAGCTGCTCCAGCAGATCGGCGAAGGCGGCATGGGCGTCGTCTACATGGCCGAGCAAGAGGTGCCAGTCCGCCGCAAGGTCGCGCTCAAGATCATCAAGCCCGGCATGGACAGTCACCAGGTCATTGCCCGCTTCGAGGCCGAACGCCAAGCCCTTGCCATGATGGACCACCAGAACATTGCCCGAGTGCTGGACGCTGGCACGACGGGAGAGGTGGCGGGTGGTGGGTGGAGGGTGGCGGGAAAAGAGGAAAATGAGGCTTTCTCTCCCTCCACCCGCCACGCACCACCCGCCACCCCTCCTGGCCGGCCCTACTTCGTCATGGAGCTGGTCCACGGCGTGCCGATCACGCGGTTTTGCGACGACAACAAGCTGACGCCCCGCGAGCGGCTGGCACTGTTCGTGCCCGTCTGCCAGGCGATCCAGCATGCCCACCAGAAGGGCATCATCCATCGCGACGTCAAGCCGTCCAACGTGCTGGTGACCATGTATGACGACAAGCCGGTGCCCAAAGTGATCGACTTCGGCGTGGCCAAGGCAATCGAGCAACGGCTCACGGAAAAGACGATGTTCACGCAGTTCGGCGCCATGGTAGGCACCTTCGAGTACATGAGCCCCGAACAGGCGGAAATGAACGCGTTCGGCGTGGACACGCGCAGCGACATCTACTCGCTGGGAGTGTTGCTCTACGAGCTCTTGACCGGGACGACGCCTCTGGAGCGCACGCGGCTGCGCCAGGCGGCGCTGGATGAGATGATACGGCTGATCAGAGAGGAGGAAGCGCCGCGGCCGAGCCTCAGGCTCAGCAGCTTAAGCGACCTGCCGAAGATCGCGGCCACACGCAAGACCGAGCCGGCGCGGTTGTCGAAGCTGGTCCGGGGCGAGATCGACTGGATCGTGATGAAGTGCCTGGAAAAGGACCGGTCGCGGCGTTACGAGACGGCCAACGGGGTAGCCCGCGACCTGGAGCGTTACCTGGCTGATGAGCCTGTGGAGGCATGTCCACCGAGCTCAAGTTATCGACTACGCAAATTCGCACGCAAGCACAAGACGGCACTTGCGACGTCGGTGGCGTTCGCGGTCCTCTTGGTCGCCGGCCTGGTGATGAGCACGTCTCTGGCCGTATGGGCCACGTCGGCTGAGCGGATGGCCAAGCAATCCGAGCTCGAGGCGAACCAGCAGCGACTCGCCGCGGAGTTGGCGAAACAACAGGCCTTGAAAGCAAAGATTGAGGCCGACAAACAGCGGGATGAGGCTCGTGAGACCGCGTATGCAGCGGGGATGAATCTGGCCCAGCGAGCCTGGGAAGAGAACAACGTCGTTCGCGCCCGCGAACTGCCCGAGGAGGTGCCCAAGGAGGCAGCAGGTAGAAACCTGCGGGGCTTCGAGTGGTACTACCTCAATCGCTTGTGCCATCCCGACGGTATGACCCTTGTAGGTCACAGCAGTGGGGTCTCGAGCGTGGCGTTCAGCCCGGACGGCCAGCGCCTGGCGTCGGGGAGCCACGACAAGACAGTGAAGATCTGGGACAGCACGACCGGCAAGGAGCTTTTATCTCTCAAGGGGCATGAGGATCTGGTCTATAGCGTGGCGTTCAGCCCGGACGGCCAGCGCCTGGCGTCGGGGAGCCACGACAAGACAGTGAAGATCTGGGACAGCGCCACCGGCAAGGAGTTGTTGGCTCTTAAGGGCCATGTTGGTTGGGTCACGAGCGTGGCGTTCAGCCCGGACGGCCGGCACCTGGCGTCGGGGAGCTATGACAAGACGGTGAAGATCTGGGACAGTGCAACCGGCAAGGAACTGTTCACCATCAGGGGCCATGACGGCGAGACGGGATATAGCGTGGCGTTCAGCCCCGATGGCCGGCTCTTGGCTTCCGGCGGGGACTATACGGTGAAGATCTGGGACAGCGCGACCGGCAAGGAGTTGTTCGCTCTCGGGCGCCATGACTGGTCGGTCAACAGTGTGGCGTCCAACCCGGATGGCCGGCTCTTGGCTTCGGGCGGGTTGGATACGGTGAAGATCTGGGACAGCGCCACCGGCAAGGAGCTGTTCGCCCTCAAGGGCCATGCCGGTGAGATCACGAGCATGGCATTCAGCCCGGACGGCCAGCGCCTGGCGTCGGCGAGCACCGACGAGACGGTGAAGATCTGGGACAGCGCGACGGGCAAGGAACTTTTTACCCTAAAGGGCCAGAACGGTTCGGTCTTTAGCGTGGCGTTCAGCCCGGACGGCCAGCGCCTTGCTTCAGGGAGCGATGACTAGACCGTGAAGTTCTGGGACAGCGCGATTGGCAAGGAGCTGTTTGCTCTCAAGGGCGACAACGAGCCGGTCACGAGCGTGGCGTTCAGCCCGGACGGCCAGCGCCTGGCTTCGGGGAACGGGGACGGGACGGTGAAGCTGTGCGACAGTGCGACCGGCCAGGAACTGTTCTTACTCAAAGGCCATGTCGGTCAGTTCTTGAGCGTGGCGTTCAGCCCAGTCGGTCAGCGCCTGGCGTCGGGGAGCGGGGACGGGACGGTGAGGTTGTGGGACAGTGCGACCGGCAAGGAGCTGTTCTCTCGTAAGGGCCACAGCAGTTGGGTCTACAGCGTGGCGTTCAGCCCGGACGGTCGGCGCCTGGCGTCGGCGAGCAAGGACAAGACAATGAAGATCTGGGAGAGCGCGACCGGCAAGGAACTGTTCACTCTCACGGGCCATTCCGGTGACGTCAATAGCGTGGCGTTCAACCCGGACGGCGTGCGACTTGCTTCGGGGAGCGATGACAACACGATGAAGATCTGGGAGAGCGCGACCGGCAAGGAACTGTTCGCCTGCAAGGGTCATGCCGGTAACGTCAATAGCGTGGCGTTCAGCCCGGACGGCCAGCGCTTGGCGTCGGGGAGCGAGGACACGACGGTGAAGATCTGGGATAGCGCGACCGGCAAGGAGCTGTTCTCGCTCAAGGGCCATGCCAATGAGGTCTTTAGCGTGGCGTTCAGCCCGGACGGCCAGCGCCTCGCTTCGGGGAGCTGGGACAAGACGGTGAAGATCTGGGACAGCGCGACCGGCAAGGAGCTGTTGACCCTCAAGGGCCATGCCGGCGACGTCAATAGCGTGGCGTTCAGCCCGGACGGCCAGTGCCTCGCTTCGGGGAGCTTCGGCACGGTGACGATCTGGGAGACGCGTGTTCCTCCCGAAGTGCAGGATCGCCGGGCAGCCAATCAAATGGTGGCCGATCTCTTCCCCCAGATGGGCTTTCGCGCCAGCGTTCTGGAGCGGTTACGAACGCTGCCCGGCATGAGTCCGAATCGGCGGCAGGAGGCCCTCGGCGCCGCCCAATCGCACCCGGAGGATCCGCAGACACTTAACAATCTCGCCGGGGAACTCGTGAAGCTGCCAGGCCGCGCGACGTCTGACTACCGCAAGGCCGTGCGCTACAGCGAGGGAGCCTGTCAGCTCGAGCCGAAGAACGGCTATTACCTGAATACGCTGGGCGCGGCCTACTACCGCATGGGCAACTTTAACAAAGCGCTGGAGACGCTCCGACGCTCGGATCTGATCAATCAGAAAGAATACCAGGGCTCTGACCCCGCGGGCCTCGCCTTCCTCGCCATGACGCAGCAGCAGCTCGGCCACGCCGAGGAAGCCCAGGCCTGGCTTCAGCGCCTCCGGGAGCGGATGAAGGATCCTCGCTGGGCGAGAGATCCCGAGGCTCAAGGCTTCCTGCGCGAAGCGGAAGAATGGCTGGCAAGACCCAAGCCGCCCGGCAGCAAGTAATCAGGTGCGGGCGGCCGGAGAAAGGGCGCGAGTGCTTCCGAGCGGGATCAGTCAGCATCGGGGCGAAGCGTCGAAACACCATGACAACGTATCGATGTCTGGGTCGTCCGTGGCGGTCCAGCGTGCTTCGGCAGCTCGGCGGTGCTGGATGGTGTCGTGGTCTCGATGGCGAGATCCCTTTGCCGGAACGCGTACGAATCGGCGCTGCCAGGTTGGTATTGTGCCCACTTGCCGGTTACCGCTCGCCCACTTGGACCGGGTTGAATCCATGGTAGAATGATCTTCCGGCGCAGGCCTGGATGAGGCTTGCAGCGAATTGGTGACTGAAACTGCGATGCCGACGATATATCGCGCAATGAGACAGGCCGCGGATGGATTTCCGGTCGTCGGCTCTAACTCGAAACAACTGGGTGTGCGGGTTCCTCCAAACCCTCATGCTGAAATTGACCTCGACGAGAATCGCAACGTGCTTCTGAACGGAAAGGGAATGTCCGTCGCTGAAAACTGGCGTGACTTGCTTCCGCATCTCATTCCCAAGCGGCTCAAACTCGGTTTTTCGCATGGAGGCGGCAGGTGTGGACGAAAGCCGACTTGAGTTACTCGGCGATGCACGCGGAATCATCGATTATTGCAGCAAAGCCTGATACCAATTCCACCTCGAATCACGGCCCGACCCGCCGCATGTTCCGCTCGCCGTCCGCGATCCGGAAATGGACGCCGGTCACTTTTCCCGCATCATCCGTGCGGAAGGTAAACCGCCCGTCGGTGAATGGCATGTCGAACTCTGTCTCGGAGATCGGCTCGAGCACAAGGGGTTGGGGCCGGAATGGAAACGCCACTGTCAGGTGGTTGCCCTCGCGGGCGATCGTGGCAGTGGGGGCGTCCGGCTTGGTGTTGAGCAGATACTGGCCCGCGTACCGATCCAGAAGCTGCGGCGGCAGCGCGATGGTCTTGGGCCGGGCGAGGTCCGCGGCGGTCGGGTCAGGGCGGTCGGGCAGCTCGCGGAGCCAGATGTTGCGGTACCGGACCGGATGGTCGTGGTCCTGCAAGGCGATCGGCCCGCGGCCGCCGCGGTCGTGGTAGGGATGCCACTTGAGCCACGCGGTTGGCCCGAACGGCTCCTCGTTGTTCTGGACCAGGATGCCGTTGTGGAAAAGGGTGATCCGGGCAGGCTCCAGCAGCTTGCCGGAGCCGTCGAACCGCGGGCGGCGGAAGGCGACGTCGTAGGTCTGCCACTCTCCCGGCGGGCGCGAGGCGTTAGAGAGCGGCGGATACTGGCCGTAGATCGCACCCGCCTGGCCGTCCGCGTAGGTGTCGGCCTTGAACGAATCGAGCACCTGGATCTCGAAGTCGCCCATCAAGAAAACGCCGCTGTTGCCCCGGTCCTGGCCAACGCCGACGGCAGGATCGGGCGCGGCCCACTCGACGTGGAGCTGAATGTCGCCAAACGTCCGCTTCGTCTCGATCAACCCGGCGCCCGGTACCGTCTCCAGGACGCCGCTGGTAACTCTCCACTTCGCCGGGCCGCCCGAGTCGGACTTCCAGGCATCGAGCGACGTTCCGTCGAAGAGGATGATCGCGTCCTTCGGCGGCTTCAGTGCAATACTCCCCTCGCCTGGCTCGACGATGGGTGGCTTCGGGCGCCGGATTTCATGCTGCCGCCAGCGACCGGCCGGCAGCTCGGGACGAACCGCCGTGCCGACGAGCCGCAGTTGCCTGGTCGGGCCGAAGCCGACGTTCAACTGGCCGTCGAAGCGCAATCGATCTCCCTCGAACTTCAAGGTCAACGTCATGATGAACGGCGTTTCATAAAAACAGAGCTTGGCCTTGAACGTGTCGTCCCCCGTCCAACCGCCGCTGGCTGCGACGGGCTGCTCGGGAAACATCGCCCCGAACGCCATCCTCCCCTTCTTCCAGGTTCCTGGCGCACAGGCTATCCGCCGCTCGACCCCATCGACTCGCGCGACCAGCACCGTTGCACCGTTTTGATCGTCACGCGCCAGCGACATGCCTTCGAGCTTCGGTTCGTTGGCCGGGAAGACGTACTTCTTGTTCGGGAAATCCGTCGGCGAGCTGGAACCTTCCTGAGGACGCAGAGTGAGGCGCGCCAGCGTGAGGTCGAGCTTCTGGCGCGATTCATCGTCGGCGCCGAGAGCGCCTGTTCTCATGGCCGGGAGCAGTTTGTCCCAGACGAGATCGAGGACGGCCTGCATGTCTCTTACGCCGCTCGTTATGGCGATCACGGCGTCCTGATCGGGCAGCACAATACAGTACTGCCCGAAGGCGCCGTCGCCGCGATACGCACCGTGGCGGCAGCGCCAGAACTGGTAACCGTAGCCCTGATCCCAGTCGCTCTTCGGGTTGCTCCCGTTCGAAGTCTGGCGCGACGGTGGCAGCCTCAATCCACGAGGCAGGCACAATCTGCTCGCCGTTCCACTTTCCCTTCTGCAAGTAGAGCTGGCCGAATCGTGCGATGTCTTCGGTCCGGACGCTCAGTCCGTAGCCGCCCAAGCTGATCCCCTGCGGGCTGGTCCCCCACGCGGGGTTTTCGATGCCGAGTGGGTTGAAGAGGCGCGGCCGGAGGTAATCGAGGACGGTTGTGCCCGTTGCCTTCTGGACGATGGCCGAGAGCATGTAGGTCGCCGATGTGTTGTACAGGAAATGGGTGCCGGGCTTGTTGGGAACCGGCTGCGCCAGGAAGACCTTGGTCCACACCCGGTCCGGCGGTCGCGGTGGTTCCACCTGGTGCCCCGTCGACATCCGCAGCAGGTCGCTTATCCGCATCGCTTTCAGATGGCTATCCGGCTTGGCCGGGGCGTCTTCGGGGAAGAACTTGAGTACCTCGTCGTCGAGATCGAGCTTTCGCTCGGCGATGGCCAGGCCGACCGCCGTGGACGTGAAGCTCTTGCTGAGCGAATACAGGGAGTGCGGAGCAAGGGCGCGTATGGCGCCCACCAGCCCTCGGCCACGACGTGGCCGTGGCGCACCAGCATGAAGCTATTCATGGCGTCGATCTGCTTATCGGCCGCCTCGACGAAAGCGAGTATGGCGGCAGAGGAGACGCCCTGCGCCTCCGGGGTGCTGCGCGGCAGCGGCGACGAGACACGTTCCGCCGCGCTGCAAAGGGAGCCGGCTGAGACGATGATCACGGCGAGCAATCGGGTTTTCATCGGGTGCTTCCAGGGGATGACCGGAAAGCCAATCGGGGACGGAGGGTTCCCCAGACAATCGGATCATCGTCGATCGTGCGCACGGCCGCAACAGGGTGGAGGAAGAGGGGGGCAATCGGCGAACAGGCCGGCAACATCGCCGCGACGTCCTTCGACAGGTGCCTCCGCAGAAGATGCCATGGATGCCGTCTTTGCGGGTGTGACCGGATTGGACGTGCATCAGATCGAATGCACAGCTACCGAGGGACCCTCGATGGGTTACACTTGAGATGAAGGTGAGGCGCTTGGGCCGGGGCACGATGCTGTCGAACGGGCGGCTCGCCATCCGATCGATGATTCGCAACCTGAGGTGCATCGATGAGTGCGAGCCCGCGAAGGGGCTACGTGGTCGTGAGCGTTTTGCTTTTGATCGGGCTGGTTTGCTGGCGGACCTGGGCGAGCTCGCTCGCCGGCGCTGAGCCAGAAAAACCGCCGCCTGATTTCGTGGACGTCCGCTATGGGCCTCACGAACGACATGTGCTCGACCTTTGGAAGGCGAGCCCTCGGAGCGGGAAAGATGGTGCCACGCCGATGGTCATCTTCTACCATGGCGGGGGATTTCGCGGCGGCGACAAGGCGAGCGTTCCGGGCTGGCTGGTGACCGACTGTCTCGCGGCGGGTATTTCGGTCGCCTCGGCGAATTACCGGCTGTCGCAGTCAGCACCCTTTCCGGCTCCAATGCTCGACGGGGCCAGAGCGATCCAGTTCCTTCGATCCAGGGCCGGCAACCTTGGTCTCGATCCCTCCCGGTTCGCCGCCTCGGGCAGCTCGGCGGGCGCGGGCATTGCGCTTTGGGTCGGGTTTCATGACGATCTGGCCGATCGGGCCAGCCGCGACCCGGTCGCCCGCCAGTCGTCGCGGGTGCGGTGCCTGGGCGTCGACGGAGCTCAGACGTCGTACGACCCGCGATTCATCAGGACCTTGATCGGAGGACGTGCGCACGAGCACTCGGCACTCCGGCCGTTTTTCGGCATCAAGTCGGATTCGGACCTCAGTTCACCCTCAACCCTCAGGCTTTACGAGGACGCGTCGCCTCTGAACCACGCCTCGACCGATGATCCGCCGGTGATCCTGTTCTACAAGGAGCCGGATAAGCCGCTCCCGCGAAACGCCAAACCTGGCAGCGGGATCCATCACCCGCGCTTCGGTGCTGCACTCAAGGACAAGCTCGACCAGCTTGGCGTCGAGTGCATTTTGCACCATCAGGACGAGTATCCCAGCGAGGCCGATCCGGACGAGGCCGAGTACCGCGACATGGTTGATTTCTTCGTTGGGAGGCTGCGCAAATAAACCGAGGAGGTTGTCCGGCCCGGCTTTGGCCCCCCAACTCCGCCAGCAGCTTCCTGGAACGACTCACCCGATTTGCAGAGCGCGGCAAGTTTGTTCGTAAGCGGCTTCCAGGTCAAGCGACACGATCAAGGTTTCCGTCAGCCAGATGTACAAAGGCGGCAACGATTCACCGACGACGAGCGGCAGGGCCCAGGTGTCCAACTTCGTCTTTCGGCCCGCCTGGCGCTTGCGACAGGTGGCCGCGTAGATCGGTGGCGGGTCGGGGGACATCGACGGGTCCGTTTGTCCGAGGAGGGTAAGCAACTCCGTGTACAGGTTGAACCGGCGTACGGTCACCAGATCGACCAGGGAGACGCAGACGTCGTTCCGCAGCAAGTTTGCACATTTCGTGATGAACAGTTGGCGACTCTCCGTACGGTCCTTGTTTGCCGGGCTAACGATCTCCACGGCCGCCACCAGCTTACGGTCGCGCGTCTGATCAAAGATCAGGACTTCGTAAACATACTGATCCGGGAAATCGACGTCGACCGTGAGCGTGGGTGCGGGCGGCGCCAAGGTGGCCGTGGCCACGCCGCCATTGGTCACCGAATGCGGATCAGAGTGCCAATCCCTGTTGCCATCCTTGTCGAACGTGCATACGTCGATCTCGAAGTAGGTGCCCAGATGAACGCGAGGCTCGGCCGCAAAGCCCTTTGGTAATTTGGGTGCGAGGTTGAGAACCATCATCATAGGCCAACCGCCATGGAATCCTTCCCACGAAGCCTGGTTCCAAACCGGCGGCCGGAAGTGGTCTCTGAGCGGCATGAGGATGCTCCTTCGGCGCATTCTATCACGATCAGCCAGGTCCGGCGAGCCGATCGAAACGAACGACTTTTCCGGCAAGACTAGTTGATCGGGAAGCCCTCGACGGTTAGATTAGTTGTGTCGGTCGAGATCTGACACACAGTCGGCCGACTTTCGTGTCGTGCTACCGTGGTGCGACGGACTAGAGCCCGCTCCTGCTCGAGGCTGGTCTCCGGCAGGACCGGGGTGGCTAGAACGAAAGGAGGTGATCGCGTGTGTAGTGAGAACCAGAGGCGGCTTGCCTAGGGGCAGCCGACGGGTTGCCCGTCGGGCAGCCGCATGTTTGACCATAACCTTACGGTTGGGATCGACCAGGTCTTGGCCCCAACGGCTCGGGCCTGGTCGAATCCTGCGATTGTAAGCTTGTCTTTGCCTCGGTCTGGATCTGAGGAGTTTGAACTTGGCTCGGCTTTTCCTGGCGAATGATTACGCTCTCTCGTTGGACCGTGGCTGGTGGTGGTCTTGGGCGTTTACCAGGTCTACGACAGGTCGCCGGGCTGAGGCCGGAGCATTTGACTGACTCCGACCGATTTTCTCGAAGAATACACCTAAGCCCCGGAACCTGTCGCAAGGTTCCGGGGCTTTTTTTGTCAATTCCTGACGGGTGCCCGCGGGGCACTTTTTCCCAAGTGGAGGACGGTCGACCGTGATCGTGGTCATGAAACCAGATGCGACGGCGTTGCAAATCGAGCACATGGCGAATCACATTGCGTCCCTGGGCCTGACGCCCCAGGTGATTCATGGGACGCACCAGACCGTGATCGCAGCGCTCGGGGAGGAGCGGCCGGGCCTTACCGAAGTTCTCGAGCCGGGCGAAGGGGTCGAGAAGGTCCTCCCGATCATGTCCCCGTACAAACGGGCCTCTTCGGAGCTCAAGCGCGAGCGGACGGTCGTGAAGTCGCGGGGGCTCGAGGTCGGGGGCACGCGGGTCGCCGTCATCGCCGGTCCGTGCTCGGTCGAGAGCGAGGAGCAGATCGTGTCTCTAGCGCGAACGCTCAAGACGCTCGGCGCCACTGGCTTGCGCGGGGGTGCGTTCAAACCGCGCACCAGTCCGTACAGCTTTCAAGGACACAAGCAGCTAGGCCTGAAGATGCTGGCGACCGCCCGCGCTGAAACGGGGCTGGCGATCGTTACCGAAGTCATGGCGCCCGAGCACGTCCCTATGGTTGCCGAATACGCGGACGTGCTCCAGATCGGCGCCCGCAACATGCAGAACTACCAGCTTCTCCAAGCGGTGGGCGATTCCGCCAAGCCCGCGCTTCTGAAGCGAGGCATGAGTGCGACCCTGGACGAGTTTCTGCTGGCCGCCGAATATATTCTCGACCGTGGCAACCCGAATGTGATGCTCTGCGAACGGGGCATCCGCACTTACGAGGACCACACTCGGTTCACACTGCCCTTGGCGACAGTCCCCTACCTGCAAGAAAAAAGCCACCTGCCCGTCGTGGTCAACCCTTCGCACGGTACGGGCAAGTCGCGGCTGGTCACGCCGATGGCCCGGGCTGCCATCGCCGCCGGCGCCGATGCCTTGATGCTTGAGGTGCATGCCGATCCCGAACACGCCGTCAGCGACGGCGCCCAGACGATAACCCCGGCCGTCTTCAAGCAACTGATGGAACAATGCCGGCGGATCGCAGAGGCGGTGGATCGGACGATGTGAATCAAATCGACTCCCGAAGACAACATTCGGAGTGCCTGAAACACGGCAGGACAGGATGTATGAGAAACGTTCGCAGGTCGGGCGGGTAAAAGTGGAAGGTGACGCGGATCGCGACTAGCGGGTAATAATGTCCCTTGTTATCTGCTACCAGACACCGCTTGACCCGAACCGCCGTCTTTGGCTATATCTGGGTATGCGGATGAAGTTGCAGACACCTGACACGCTGGATTCGACGGTGGAGCTGTTCAAAGCGTTCGCCGATCCGGTACGGCTGCGGCTGTTGAACCTGCTGTCGGATGGAGAGGTCTGTGTCTGCCATTTGCATGAAACACTGGAGCTGCCGCAATCGACGGTTTCCCGGCATCTGGCCTATCTGCGGAAACGTAGCCTGGTAATCGGCCGCAAGGAAGGGCTGTGGGTGCATTACCGGCTGGCAAAACCTGTCGGCGAGCTGCATCGGATGCTGATCAGCGGCCTCGGGTCGTGCGCTCAAGCCGTGACCACCTTGGCTGAGGATCGGAAGCGGCTGACCGGCCGCGGTTGCTGTGATGGCTGAGAGAATTTTTTTGCAGTCATATATCCGTATAAGCGGATGTAAATACGGGAGGGAAGGCGATGGAAAGCGAACAGGTGAAGACAGCGGTGCGTGAGCGGTATGGCGAAGTCGCCAGGGGGGAAGCCACCTGCGGCTCGCTCTGCGGCTGTACGGAAAATGCGGAGGGGCTGGCCATCACCTTCGGCTATTCGGCCGACGAGCTGGCCACGCTACCCGAGGGGGCCAATTTGGGCCTGTCGTGCGGCAATCCGCAGGCAGTAGCGGCGCTGCAACCTGGTGAAGTGTGCTCGACCTGGGCAGCGGGGCCGGAATCGACTGTTTCCTTGCCGCCCGGAAGGTCGGGCAGGCCGGGCGGGTGGTCGGCGTCGATATGACGGATGCCATGCTGGAACAGGCCCGTACCATCGCGGCAAAGACCGGCCTGAGCAACGTTGAGTTCCGCAAAGGCGAGATCGAATCCCTGCCGGTCGAGGACGCTTCCGTCGATGTCATTATCAGCAATTGCGTGCTCAACCTGGTGCCCGATAAGGATCGGGCATTCCGCGAGATTCATCGGGAGTACCCTTCACCATGCACCTTTCGATCATCGCGGCGTTAGCCTTAGGAACCGGCGTTCCGGCGGGCAGTGACACGGGGCCGCTCGTCCGGGCTTTGTGGCTTATCCAGCGGTACGGCACAGCCGATGCCGCCGATCCGGTAAACGATCAGCGGGTCAAGGGGGTGCTGTCTAAGGCACTCGGCAAGGAAGGAGAGTTGACGCTTTCAAAACTGGACGGGCTTATGGAACCTGACGCATTCAAGAAGATCGCCGGGGCCGATAACCGCATTGATGCGGCCGAGATCAAGAGTGCGGTGGAATCCGCCGTGCCGGAGAGTCGGCTGCTCCTGCTTCCCAAGGTAAGGGAGCACGCCGATTTTCTCACGACGTCGTTCGACATGATCGACGAAACCCATCGGCTGGCCGGACACAAGCTGGCCGAGTGGATCGCCACGAACTACCGGCCTGGCCAGCCCCTAGAGGTGATCGCGGTGTGCACGGGTAATTTCCGCCGCAGCATCATGGGGGCAACGATGGGCAACATCGCCGCCGCCTATTACGGGATGCCGGAAATTCGCTTTCACAGCGGCGGCACGGCTCCGAGTGCGTTCAACCATCGGACGATTAATGCGCTCGAAGAGATCGGGGTCGAAGTCGAGCCGAACGGTAAGGAAGCAACGAGGGGAGAGCCTAAGACCGCCAACCCGGTGTACCGCGTGCGCTGGGGAACGTCTGGAAACACGGGCGGGGCGTCGTTTGAAGCGACGGAATTCTCGAAACACTACGGTGATTCCGCCAATCCGCAGCAAGGCTTTGCTGCGCTCATGGTGTGCGGGGAGGCCGATGCCGCGTGTCCGTTCGTGAAAGGCGCTGCGCTGCGGGTGTCGATGCCGTATCTCGATCCCAAAATATACGACGGGGGGGCGTATGAAGCGGCGAAATACGCCGAGCGGCGGGACGACATCGGGCGGTTGATGCTGTCGGTGATGTTGCAGGCCCGCAAGCGGCTGACGGCGGCGGGCGGTCAGCCGGGAAAGGGCGAGTAGCGGCATGGAATCGGCACCAGCGAAACGGTTGTCCTGTCTCGACAGGTACCTCACGCTGTGGATTGTGATGGCGATAATGGTTGCCGCCGCTTTTGGGAGTGGGCTTCGGCAGCGTCGATCTGTCGGCAATCACGATGGGAGCGATCGCCGAAAGCGTATTCATCTATCTGGGCATCCCGTTCCTTGCCGGAATGCTCACGCGGCTGGCGCTGCTGCGGTCACTTGGCCGGGAGTGGTATGAGAACAAGTTTATCCCGCGAATCAGTCCGCTGACGCTGCTGGCGTTGCTCTTCACCATCGTCATGATGTTTTCGCTCAAAGGCGGCTACATTTTGCATGATCCGCTGGACGCCGTGCGAATCGCCGTGCCGCTGCTGCTTTATTTCGTGGCGATGTTCCTTCTTTCTTTCGTCATGGGCTGGAGGCTGGGGGCGGATTACGCGAAAACCACGACGCTTGCCTTCACGGCGGCCAGCAACAATTTTGAGCTGGCCATTGCCGTGGCGGTGTTCGGTATCGATTCCAAAGTGGCATTCGCGGCCGTTATCGGCCCGCTGGTCGAGGTGCCGGTGATGGTCGGCCTGGTCAATGTGGCATTTTACTTCCAGCGGCGGTATTTCTGTGCCGCTCAACCGGCTGTGGTTAGTGTCGATGCAGTCTGACGGCGAGCGCTGTCGGGCTCTATGTGCGGAGTGCAAACGGTGGCCTGCGTCAAGTATCGGCTGCTCCGAAGTAATAACGGCCAAGCCACCGCTGCCAACAAACAATTACGGTCAGCCGCGTTTGCATTGAGCATCGTCGCCCATCCCATGCGGCTGCGTATCCTTTTGCGGCTCTCCAGGGGTGAAGTTGGTGTCGGCCAATTAAATGAAGAGCTACATCTAAATGTCCATACGGTAAGTAATTATGTTACACAGCTTCGCCGGGGTGGCCTGGTGAGGACTGGGCACGATGGTGCTCACGCGTCTTACGGATTGACCGAAGTGGGCAGCAAAGTTGCTCGGTTTGTCGAGGACGCGTTCGGAGTGCGCGACAGGGAAATAATCACGGTGGGAGTAAACATGGCGGGCGTCGTCGCCTATGATATGAACGGTGAGTTTACATTCCTTAATCTGAAGAAGGCGACGGTGTATCGTCTCGCTGAGAAAGGGCTGTCAGGCACCTACCACCGCGATTCAGGCGTGCCCGGTGGTGACTTTCTTTTCGATGAAATTGTCAAGACGGTTGAGAAGGTGCCGCGGTGGTTCTTGAGCGGAAACGCCAGCCCAGCCCGGTGGGGTGGACGCACTGTTTTGAAGCCAAGAAGAAACGGGCGGGACTACCTCGAAGTGACTCCGCAGTGTGCCGCATCCTGCTTTATCACGTTCAAGAAACGGTTGCCATCCGAACTTGCTGCCGTTAGGGCCATGCCGGAGCAAACGGACAACAAATGACACCAAGGCTGGATAGATGTTGCGACATGGAAACGGCGTTGCGCCGTTTACTCGCTTGGAAGCAAGTCGTTTTTGCCGCCATCAAACTCTTCCACGTAAGTCGCCTCACCCATCAACTCAAGCTCGATCGCCTCGCCCGAGACGACGATCTCATGCCCGGAAACGAAAACCAGGTTCAGCTCGACAGGTCCGCCGGCCCGTAAGGGAATCGGGAGCATACCGTTGTGCTTCTGCCCCCCGATCCGTAGGCTTCCGTGCCATAAACTCTCCGGCAGCAAAGGGCGGTTTCCAGAAGCGGATGCGCCGTTGAGCCTCAATCGTGCATTCTGGAGCCAGCCGGATCCGGTGTCGATTCCTGGCTGACCATCGGATTTGTGGACGTATGATGGCGAGAACTCGACAAAAACGTAACGGTATGTCACTTGAATCTGGCTGATTACTGAGTCGTGAAATTCGATTGCGCTGTTCACGACGATCTCCGATGCTCAACTTGTGGACAGCCTACCCGCCGTTCGCCTTACGAGTCTGATCTCTAGATCACCTGGGCCACGCACTGGCATCGGCCCGCGCCCAAATGTCCGCGCCAACTATGAATCACCGTTTACGGCTCTCAAGGCGGGACGGGTTCGCGCGTCCGATGGTTAGGTGCGTCCGATGGGCGGGCACGCCCCATGTTGAGGATGACCAGATGTACCCCGACGAACATGGCCGCCGCGATTCGCAAAGCAACTTCGGCACGCCGGACGGTCCGAAGATTCACCGGTGGCTCGACGGTATAGACTGTTGGATCGGAGATCCGCCGGGGTTCACCGGGCGACGCGAGCTCGCCGAGCGACGGCCCCTGATAGGTGATGCGTAGACCAGAGACGACGGCCCACGCGACGAGGGACGATACGGCCAAGGCGAGGGAAACCCAGCGCGCCCAGGTTAGCATTCGCCCTCCTCCCACCCTCTGGACTGGCAAGTCTGATCTCTCGATCAGCCGTTACACCGCGGATTTGACGTAAGTTGTTAGTCGTCGTACAAAATTCCATTGATCCGTGGGGTATATTCACCCTTTACACATTAGCCAATTGTAAGATATCCCGCTCCGAGTTGGTAATCAGGCGTTCACAGATTGGACGATGGCCTCTCTTTGAGAATACCGGATTCGAGGATTCGTTGCATCGCCCTTGAACCCTCGCGTGATGCGGATCTCCATCACGTATTCTTAGCGGATGGGTTCACTACGACTACGAGTTTGTCAGCGGCAAACTGACGCCAGGCCAAGAGCCCCGGGCACCCAAGTGGCTTAGAAGCATGCTCGGAGACGAATTCTTTCAGGAAGTCGCGTGCGTGAGCCTCGTATACGATTATCCAGGCGGGAAGGGAATTCAGGAAGCTCGCGCTCATTGATCATCGGGCTGTTTCTCTTATCCAAGCGATGCCAGCGCACTACGGTGATGCCCTGCGCACCGACCGAGCTCGATACGCAATCGCCCTCCTCGCCGCCGGCGGCACCGGCGCGTCCTTCCCCTTGATCGCTCGCCAGAGGATCTCGTTGAGCTCGAAGTCGTCGATCTTGTCGTACTCGTCGAAGTTCATCCTCAGTGATCGCTCGGCTCCGTAGGCCGTCGGGGCATTGACCTCGTTCAAATCGATCCGGGCCGGCTCCTGGATATAGGGCGTCAGATCGGCCTTGTCGGTGAACGAGGCGAACATCGGCCGGGCGGCCGCGTCGTACTGCGATAGGGGCGAGAGCCCCAGCAAGAGCTCGATCGAACGGATCATGCTGACCGTGCTGTACTGGGTGCTGTCGAGGTGCTTGCGCTTGGCAAACGGGCTGATCACCAGTCCGACGGTCCGGTGTGCATCCACGTGGTCGGGGCCGTTCTGGGCGTCGTCCTCGATGACGAGAATTGCGATCTCCGGCCAGTGCTTGCTGTGCGAAAGAGCCTCGACGATCCGGCCCAGGGCGACGTCGTTGCTGGCCACGCAGGCGCGGGGCGTGAACGTGCCGGGCCGGGTGCCGGTGGTGTGGTCTTCTCCGAGGCTCATCACCATCAATCGCGGCAGGTTGCCGTTCTTCTCGAACTCGTGAAACTCGCGGAGGAACGTGTCGGCATTATCGGTGTCCCGCGCGCGGCGGCCGCGTGCCTTGGCAACGCCGTAATCGGGGCACATGTGGCCAACCAGCCCCGGCACCGCCCCTTCGACTCGCACGGACCCGTCCGGCTGGCTGACACGGCGGCCGTACTCGCCGTAGCTGCGGTAGGAAAGACCGGCTCGCGCGCAGGCATCCCACAGATATCCCGAGGGCGCGTTCGCGAGATCGCCGTCGTCGTCGTCGGCCACACCTGCCCGGCTCGAATAGGTCAAGGCCCAGTTGCGGGCGATGTAGTCGGTGTTGTAGGCCATCGTTGACCAGGGATGCCCGTCGGCCGAGACGTGTCCGTTACAATAGAGGTTGTCCAGAAGCACGAACTCCTCCGCCAGCTTGTGATGATTGGGCGTCACGTCGCGTCCGAACATCACGAGTGCCTGGTCGCCATTGCCGCGTGCCAGATCCCCGAGAACCTGGTCGTAGGTCCGATTTTCCTTGATGATGTAGAGAATGTGCTTGATCGGCGAGGGCTCCCCGACCTTGGTGGGGATGGCCGTCTTCGCCGGGTAGGGCGCATCGCTCAGCAGCCTGTCCGAGTAAGGGCAGTTCTTGTAAACCGTCTCGGTGTACTGCGCCAGGGTTTTTTCGTCGGGAATCGGAACCACCGAGAGCGATCCCGAAAGCGTGGTACCGATATAGGGAAAGCGCACGGGCCCTCCTGGCGCGACATGGTCGCCGTCTGTCTTGCCTTTTGCCTCTTTGCGCTCGATCGGGTTCGGCTTGGTCTGGTTGCCTTTGCCGACTCCCACCAGGAGGTTTTTGCCGTCGGGCGTGACGGCCACCGCCGTGGGATACCAGCCGGTGGGAATGAATCCCTTGACCTGGCTGCGCGTAGGCTCGGAGATGTCGAAAACCGCGACGCAGTTGTTGTCGGCATTCGCCACGAAGAGCATTTTTCCATCGGGCGCGATCGCAAGCGCGTCGGGCGTGCTGCCTTCCGGGCGCGGGGAAAAAGGGCCGTGTGAATCATCTCGGTGACGACTCCGCGGCGGGTGTCGATCACGTCCACGCGATCGCTCGATGCACATGCCACGAACAGCCGGTCGTCACGGGGATGAACGGCCATCTGGTTGGGATGTTCGCCCACGGCGATCTTCGCGACGGTGTGCAGATCGGCGGGATCCAGGGCCCGTACGTTACGGGCCGCCCAGTCGGAAATGTAAATCAGGCTGCCGTTCCTGGCCAGCACAACATCGTATGGGCGTGTGCCGGCCGGCGCGGATCTGAGTTCCTTTTGACTGTCCTGGTCGATCGCGAGAATCAACCCCGCATCGATGTCCAGCGAATAGAGAACATGGCGGCCGGAATCAAGAGCCAGTCCCGATCGAAAATGGGTTGATCGGCCGCCGGAGCGGTTTCTTCGCTCCGGCTCGGAGGCGCCGGCGCGCGTCAAGCGGTGGCCAGCCAGGTGAAACACGTGGAGAGCATCGCCGCCGCCGCCCGACCACCATACCTTGTCGGCCTGAGGCGTCGTGGCCAGCCCGAACCAACTTTGCCGGACCGCCTGGTGATCGATCACTTTTCTTTCGAGGAGGTCAATGAGCGACAATTCGTGAGCATTGTAGCCGCTTGTCGCAGCCAGTACGTGGCGGCCATCGGCCAGCGGGATGATGTCAAGCGGCAGGTCGGCAAGTGGAATTTGCTGGCCGGCTGGTTTCAACGTCCAGCCATTCGGCAGCAGAAATCCCTCGGACGTTGGTCCGGCGTACCGCGGGGTTTCCTGCGCCGGAAGAATCACGGCAGCCAACGCGCCCCACGCCGTCAGCGCGGACGTCACGATCATGAACCACGAGAATCGCCTGCTCATCGAAGGAGGCTCCGGCAGAGTGGACGTGGGTTTGCACAACGCGACACGGTCCCCGTCCATCGTGACCGACCCGGCGCGATTAGTCCAATAAGCTTTCGGTGTAGGCGTGAATCGGCGGACACCGTCCAGAATGTTACAATTCTCGAGACCGGCCGGACCAATTGACAAGTCGATGGAAGGAGAGCGAGTACCGTGTCGCACCATGAAGCCCTGGAACAGCACACTCTACACTGCATGGAAATCTGGGGAGGGATCGAGCCGGTCGAGCGTTCGGTTTCAACGCCGGGCCTCGATCTCTGGGTGTTCAGTGAGCCCTACCGGGGTGAGGATCGGGGCGGCGATGTTTACTACGTCACGCTTTGCGGGGGCGGACTGATCACGCGGCTGGTCGTCGCGGACGTATCCGGGCACGGCAGAGACGTGGCGGAATTCTCGTCCAGGTTGCGAGCCATGCTCCGCAAGAATATCAACCAGAAGAGTCAGAAACGTCTCGTCGAATCGCTCAACCGGGAGTTTGCCGAGATGGCCCAGTTGCGCCGGTTCGCGACGACCGTGGTGCTGACTTTTCTCGCCTCGACGGGCCGATTGTCGATCTCGAACGCCGGGCATCCCCGCCCCTTGCTCTTTCGCGCGATCGAGCAGCGGTGGTCGCTGCTGCCGGAAATCGACGACGAGCGCGGCTCGGCAAACCTTCCTCTGGGCCTTGACGAGGAGACGCGCTATTACACTTTCGACCTGGAACTGGCGCGCGGCGATCTTGTCGTGCTTTACACCGATGCCTTGAGCGAGACGGCTGATCCTGCCGGTGCCATGCTGGGTGAGGGGGGGTTGCTCGAGTCCGTTCGCGGGCTTGACATGCGCGACCCGAGCCCGGCGACGCTCGGCCAGGCCCTGCTCGAGAAGGTCGTCCGTTATCGCCAGACGGCGAGCGCCGAGGATGATGCGACATTGCTTGTTCTTTATCACAACGATGGCGGTGTCCGCCGGCTTTCGCTCGTCGAGAAGCTCGATGTCTATGCCAAGGTGTTCGGCTTGAAGCCAGTTTGACGGATGCTGTGCGGGCCGGCATGCTCCGACCGGTCGCCACTCCCAAGGCGGCGCTCGATCGATTAGTCTCGTAGAAACCTCCGGGCAAGCCCGAAGCTCTGGCCGGCTTGCCACTCGAATACCCGTGCACCCTGCTGGGAGCGGCCGACATGATACGCGCGACGTTGGTTGGAATCGTCTTCTGCTTGCTGCCCTGGAAAAGCACGGCCGCTCTGGAAGCGACCCTCCCCAAGCCCGAGCATCCCCGGCCCGATGCGATGAGGGAGCTCTGGGTCAATCTCAACGGCGCGTGGGAGTTTCGCTTCGATGCCAGCGGAGAAGGACTCGAGGCCGGCTGGGAGAAACCGGGCGCGAAGGGGTTCGACCGGACGATTGTCGTGCCGTTTCCCTGGGAGAGTGAGCTCTCGGGTATCCATCAAGCCAAAGGGGCGCCAAAAATCGGCTGGTATCGTCGCCGCTTCACCATCCCCAAGAAATTTCCGGTCGAGCAGAAGGTCTGGCTAAGGTTCGGCGCTGTCGACTGGAGAGCGGAAGTCTGGGTGAACGGTCGGAAGGTCGCGGAGCATGAGGGGGGATACACGCCTTTCGAGGCCGACATTTCCGACGCCGTCGTCCGTGCCGGTGAGAATGTCCTGGTCGTTCGCGCGTTCGATCCGACCGACCCCGGCTTGCCGACAGGCAAGCAAGTCGGCTGGTACACCCCCAGCTCGGGAATCTGGCAGACCGTCTGGCTGGAAGCACGTCCCCAGACGTTCATCGCCGACTTTCATGTCGCGACCGCCATCCAGCCGGCTACCGCGCGCTTCAAGGTCAACCTGGCGGGACTTGACCACGATCGCTACAAGCTCACCGTGAAAGGGGAAGACCCGGCAGTCGAGACCGCCGCCGTGGCGGTCGAGCCCGCTGGATCTTCCTCGGACGGCTCCGCGAATCACCGATCGCGCGTTACGGTGGAAGTCGAAGCCAAGGTGAAGAGCGCGGTATTGTGGTCCCCGGAAGCTCCTCACCTCTATGACGTGGTGCTCGAGCTTCAGGATCAAACCGGCAAGCCGATCGACACGATCCGTACCTACTTCGGCTTGCGCACCATCGCTCACGGCAAGTTCGGCGACGAGCCGTTCGAGCGGGTCCTCTTAAACGGCAAGCCCATCTATCTGCGGGCGGCCCTCGACCAGTCTTTCAACCCCAAGGGGCTCTACACCGCGCCCGACGACGAGTTTCTAAGACGCGACATGATCATCGCGAAGACGATGGGGCTCAACGGCCTGCGAATCCATATCAAGCCCGACGAGCCCCGCAGGCTGTACTGGGCCGACCGTCTGGGGGTCTTGATTCTCGAGGACATGCCCAACACCTGGCAGCAGAACGCTCGTGCCAAAGCGGCATGGGAGCTCACGATGCGAGAAGCCGTCGCCCGCGACCGGAACCATCCGGCGATCATCGCCTGGATCGCGTTCAATGAAACGTGGGGACTGGGAAAACCGGCCGATTACAAGCAGGACCACGACACCCAAGCCTGGGTCGGAAGAATGGTCGATGAGATCCGTGAGCTGGACGGACGCGACCGGCTCGTCGAGGACAATTCACCGTGCAACTACGACCACATCGTCAAGACGGACCTCAATAGCTGGCATTTCTACATCGACGACCACCGGGCGGCCCGAGAGCACATCGAGCAGGTCGTCGCCAGAACGATGCCAGGCAGCACCTTCAATTACTGCCCGGGGCTCGCGCAGTCGGCAATCCCGCTCTTCAACTCCGAGTATGGGGCCGTTTCGGCCGGTGGGGGCGACCGCGACATTTCCTGGGGCCTGCGCGATCTGACAACCCAGTTACGCAGGCATCCCAAGATTCAGGGGTTCGTCTACACCGAGCTTTGCGACATTGAATGGGAACATAACGGGCTCGTCAATTACGACCGGACTCCGAAGTTGTTTGGATACGACACCTGGCTGCCGGACATGCGGCCCAACGAACTGCTCGGCGCTGACTTCATCGGCTACGACGCCCCGCCGGCCATCGTCGCCAAACCCGGCGAATCAATCAGTCTGCCCATCTTCGTGAGCCACTACTCCGAACGCACCGGGCCGGTCAAGGTGCGGTGGTGGGCCAGCGGGTACGACGAGGCGGCCGACATCAGAACCGTCGTCGAGCCCAGGAATGTCGCGATCACGTGGAAGCCCTATGACGTCGTCAACCTGGAGCCGCTCAAATTCAAGGCGCCGAACTTTCCATTAGTCGGCGCGGTTCTCTTGACACTCCGCGACGCGAATAACCAGCGATTCGCGGCCAATTTCGTCAATCTGGTCGTCAAGCCCGACCGGCCCTCGCCGCGAATACAGCGTCGAGGTACCAAGGATGTCGTCGTCCGCTTCGCGCCGGCCGATTTCGCCCGGCAGAGTTGGGCCAAGCCAGTCACCGCTCCCGCGGGCAAGGTCTATGGCCATGGCAAGGGCTTCTTCGAATACCGGATATTCCTTCCCGCTTCGGTCGTGAAAGCGCACGTCGAAACGTTTTACTATCTGATCGAGGTGGGATCGAAAGCGGCGCGCGAGCGCATGGATTGGCCCGAACGAACAAATCGGCAGGACTACCCTCAGACGGACGCCACCCGCTCGTTCAGCTCGATGCTGGCGCTTGCCGTGAACGGTCGAATCGCGGAGCGGATCACACTACCGGACGACGCGGCGGACGCACGCGGCGTGCTCTCGCATCTGGCCGGAATCGAACCCGGGAGCCACGGCGAGCTCGCCGACGGGTTGGTCACGCTTTCCGAACGGGACCGAGCCATACTGGCCGCGGGCGAGCCGTTGGTTCTTCGCCTCGCGGTTCCGGGCGACGCACCCCATCTGGGAGGGCTGTGTATCTACGGCGCGAACACCGGTGAGTTGCCGCTGGACCCGACCCTGGTGTTCCATACGCGCGACCCACTGCCGGCCGATCTGGGTGTCGATCCCCAAGCACCGATCGCCCGGCCCGCCGGCCCTTGAGGCGAAATCTCCGTCCTGGCGAGGCGAAATAGCCTTGCACGATTCGGGGAGGGCGAACCTCCGTGTGAGCCGGTTGTTTGCCTGGCTCGGACGGAGCCTAGCCCTCCCAGGATCACGAAACCCCATTTAGGCCGCCTGGCATTCGGGTCAAGCCGGCTTCACGGCTGGCTGTCACGATCGAGAAATCGCTCGCCGTCGCCTGTGAACATCCAGTGCGGGTGCGCGCCCGTCACTTCGATAAAGCGCAAGATCGCGTGCGCCGGAACGGTGCGACCGATTTCATATTGATGCAGCGTGCCGAACGGAATTCCCAGAGCTTCGGCTAACAAGGGACCGCCGTGCTCGCCGTAAAGCGCGACCCGGATCTCGCGCATCCGCGCCGCGACATCAGACTTGATCGCCTGCCAATCGCAATCGGGAATTGACTCATCCATGGGAGCCGCCATTGAGACCAGAATGTCAATACGTTGCGCGGTTTCGCTGGAAAACTGCTGCGGTCAAGGATGACCGGCAGCAACTCCAATTGTAATCATAGGCGGCGGTTGACGCAGAACGGGCGGCGCGTCGATCAGATTTCCGGCCGAGAATCACCGCAAAGGCCTTAACTAACTATGCCTGAACCACTTCTGACATGGTGCGCGTCGGTGGCGCAGACGTCACAAGCGTTGCAGGCAACGCCGCAACGCTGAGCGCGGAAAATCTAATTCAAGAAAAATTCAAGAATTCCGTGACGCAGGCGTTCGCAGATCTCGGTCCTAAGTTCAGAGCGGTCATGAAGGCCGCCAGAAACAGGACAGCCTAATGTCGGGACGAGGCGAGGTCTGGACGCGTGATACCGCATCAAGAAGTGATCGATGATATGGCGTGCCGCATTGAGACTGCTTACCGGCTCCGCTGCCCGCGGTGGTGGGGGGGTTGCTCGACGGCAAGAGTGTGGGATCAGGCGGCTCTCTACCTCTGGCAGGCTCATGCCGAAGACCCAGAGCGAGTTCCGCTGGACGCGGGGCTCTTTGTCGCGGCTCAAGACATCTCATGCCGGTTTGCCAACCCCTGGTTTGATCTCGCTCGACCTGAAGCAATCAAGCGCTATCGATCACGAGTCAATCAGATCGTGCGACAGCTCAGGACCGAGCTGAAGAGAGAGATCGGGCGGGCCGAGCGCGCGATCCGGCGGGGCGACGCCATCCGCGAAGTCTTGAGGCCTGGGAATCGCCGTCTCTCGCCGCTGGGGTGTTACATCACGGCATTGCGGGCCGATCGTGCCGATCTCGCTCAACACTTTGTGGGCGCCGCCACGTTGCAGCATCAGTCTTGCCCGTTGTATCGGGTGGCAAGCTCCGCGCTGATTCCCGATGAATACTATCTGTTCGATCGATTTCCCCTGGCGCCCCGCGGCCGAAACGCCCAGGCCGGAGTGCTCCTGCCGACTCTGAACTAAACGCTCGCGGTTATCGCGCTCGCCGACGCTTACCGCTATCGCTGGCATCAAATCGCGTCTACACACGATCTGGATCGTGGAATGTATTATGTTCTGATCGGGCGGGGCAATCACTCGCTCCCGCTCGACGGGTCGGCCTGCCGAAAGAAGTCCTGAGGCTTCCTCTCTAAACTCGTTGCCCGGTCGCCCCATGATCGCTCCGATTCACTTCGAGTCGAGCGGTTTGATTGGGTGGTCGTACGGATGAGTTGGTCCGCTTTCGCATTGCCAGCCCGCTGGCCGTGCGAGGTTGCGGGGTATCCGTTTGTGATCGCTCTCGCGGTCGGTTGCCCGATCTTCCGCCAAAAGTCATCGTTGCGCTTTTTGATGAAGGAGATTTCCGATGCGTACTCGCCGAGAATTCACACCCGTGGTTGATTTCATGCCCAGCAGGATTTCCCCAAGCGCCACCGGGGCGGCGCTGGCAGCAGCAATTTCCCACGGCGCTTCGCTCCATCCCGCGCCGCCCATTCCGCAGATGGGCGCTATGGACGATACGTCGGGAGGCTCTAGTTCCACGATCGTTGCTGGCGAACCTACGCCACCGGCCACGATTAATTGTTAAGGCAGTGGCGTAGCGACTATGCGCTGACCTCGAATTTCGGCGGTTTTGAGTCGGCGTCCGAGCGGAATTCGCTTTCGAACGGCTCGTGCGCGCCAGGCTTTCACTCTCGATCGTGGCGACATTGCCTGTTTTGGCCACCTCTGATGTGGAAGTGGCTTTCTTAAGACAAGATGGCGCGGATTTGGAACGAGCTAGGTCCGATCTGGCAGCAGGGACATACACCAGTTTTACCATTCAACCCATCTTAAGCATTTTTCGGGAGGCCGATCCGGTCGATTGCTTTTTTTTGGGTTAAAGTCCTTTTCTCCCCTTGGTGACTGAGGCTACAATAGTCGCCAACGCCGGGGTAGCGGTGCCGTGGGCAACTCAATCGAGAGGGAGTTGCCGGGCGGGTGCCTCCATGTCCCAGCGCCAAAGGGGGTGTGCCATGACGCAGTTGTCTTGTTCTGAGGTCGGGGACGATCTCACGAAAGCCCTGCAGGAGGCACAAAAGGGAAGTCAAGACGCCTGGAAAACGCTGTTCGACGAATGTTATCCCAAGGTCAGACGGGTTGTGCGGCGCCGACTCAACCGGTCGATGCGGTCGCTGTACGATTCCACGGATTTTGCCAACGACGCGATGGAGAACCTCGCGGCCAATCTGGATCAACTCGAATTCTCATCGGTCAACTCGCTCATTGCTTTTCTGGCGCGAGTCGCCGAACAGAAGGTAATCGACGAATACCGTCGCCAGCACACGCTGAAGCGCGATCTCAGCCGGGTACTACCGCTTGGGGTCATGGCCGCTGATACCAGCCCGGTGCAACTGGAGTCGGATGAACCTACCGCCAGTCAACTCGCTCAGGCCAACGAGACGCACGAGCGCCTGATGGCTCGTGACGACGCGACCGAGCGCGACATCATCGAGCTGAGGAACCAGGGATATTCCAATTCGGATATCGCCGAGCGGACCGGCTGGAATATTCGCAGGGTTCAACGGTTCCTGAAAGATCTGCTCGATTCGCTGCCTTAATCCGGAGTCCGACCATGAACCCGCTTCTTGCGTCGGCCCGCCTGGGCAGCGGGGTCGATCTTGTGGAGCGCGCTGTCCTGTCCTTTGAACAGGAGTGGCGCAGCCACGGCGAAGTCCGGCTCGAGCAGTACTGGCCGGATCAATGCCGAGCGCAGGGCATCGACCCGAGTGACTCGATGGCAATCCTTGCCGAGTTGATCAAAGCTGATCTACGGCTTCGTTTCGACAATGGGCAGTCCCCCACGGTCGCCAGCTACCTCGAACAGTTCCCCAAGCTGTGCCAGACGGATAGCCGGGTGCTGAGCTTGATCTATGAGGAGTTCTGCCTCCGAGAGGAGGGTGGGGACGCCCCGGATGTCGAGTCGTTCTGCGGCCGTTATCCGCGCTGGAAGGATTCGTTGATCGCGCAGCTCCAGTACCACCGTCTGTTCAGCCAGGCGGCTGGAGGGCGACCCCCTGCGCCTCAATTTCCCGGCGTGGGTGAATGTTTCGAGGAATTTCAACTCGTTTCGCTGCTGGGTCGCGGTGGGACTTCGCGTGTTTTCTTGGCCAGGGACCTCTCGCTGGGTGGAAAACAAGTCGTCCTGAAAGTCTCCCTCGATCGCGGCGATGAGCCGAAGCTCCACGGACCGCTGGACCACCCTCATATCGTGCCGGCCAACTCAGTGGCGTTTCAGCCCGACAAGCACCTGCGCGGCCTGTCGATGCCCTACCATCCCGGGCTTGCGCTCGACGTCGTCCTATCGCGCTCGAGCGCAGAGGCACGGCCGCGCAAGGCAATCGAGCTGTGGCACGTGCTGGTTGACGGCTCGGCCAAGAGCCTTATTTCCAGCGCCGACCCCAAGAAAGAAGCTCTGCTGACGGCGGAAGTGCGTCGCGCCGGTCCGCGCGGCGACGGTTGGGAGGGATTTCCAGTCCGCGGGACCTTCGCTCAAGGCGCCGCCTGGCTCGCCATGATCGTGGCTCGAGCGCTCCACTACGCACATGGAATGGGAACCTATCACCGCGACGTCAAGCCCGGCAACGTATTGTTGACGCTCCGACACGGACCGCTGTTGTTTGATTTCAACCTGGCGGAGTCTCCCCACTCGGCACAGCAGGCGCAGGAAGCGATCCATGGGGGCACTCTCCCGTACATGGCCCCCGAGCAGATTGAGGCCTTCCTCAACCCGAAGCTCTGGGGCAAGGTCAGCGCACGGGCCGATGTTTACTCGCTGGGACTGGTTTTGCGCGAGCTCTTGACCGGCCAGATGCCCGAGTTGCCGGACGAAAAGCTCGCGCCCGCGCGCGCCATGCGCCAGGTTCTTGACCGCAGGCCCCTTCTCGAAACCAAAGTTCGCCGCATTGACCCCAGGATTCCTCATGCCCTGGAGGCGATTGTTACCAAGTGCCTGGCGGTTTCACCCGATGATCGGTATCGCGACGCGCACGCCTTGGCGCAAGACCTCGAGCGATTCCTGGGCCATCAGCCCCTTCTTCACGCCACCAATCCTTCAAGCCGTGAGCGGCTAACCAATTGGGGAAGGCGTCACCGCTGGATACTCCTGAGCGCAACCGCGAATCTCATCCTGCTGGGGGTACTGCTTCGTAAGCCGATCGCAGATCGCTTCCTTCCTCCGGTCCACTCGCAGCCGGCGTTCCAAGCGGCCATTCTTCACCTCCAACAAAACAATTGTTACCAGGCCATCCGCTCCCTGGAGTCGTTGCTCCCAAGCTATTCGGAAAATGTACTCGTCAGAAGCTATCTGGCATTCGCGCTCGATCGGCAAGGAGGAATGACCAGGGAGAGCGATGCGGAGCTCCGCAAGGCCCTGTCGTCTCCAGATAGTAACCGCAGGCTCTTGGACTGGGGCTCGAAAGACCCTGAGCTCGGGGACTACCTTGAAACCTTCGCGGTGTCTCGAATCAAAGAGGCTGAGGACAAGGCCGCCTTCGAGCTCTTTGGCGAAGATGAGGAGCGTGAGTATTTGGCTGCGCACCAGGAAAGTTTTAAACTGGCGGCGCAGGCTCTAAGGTTCCTGGAGTTACTTGGACGAGATTCATTGGAATTGCAAATCCAACAGGCGAAAGTCGAGGAATTCCGCGGTAATTATTCTGGCGCCCTCACACGCCTGAGTCGGACAATCGACGCCGCAGCGCAAACGGAGGCTCCGCCCAACGCTCCCGATGACGATCTGGCGTTGGATACCTTGTATGCGTGCCACGCGATAAGGTGCCGGGTTGCCATCCGCGGGGCCGATCAATCGAGGCGGAACGGGTTTCTTTCCGACGCCAGCGCGGGGCTCGATCTTTTGCAAAAAGCTGAAGAAGACCTGCGCTTCTGCAAAAAATTTCTCGATTCCCGATCTCTAGCTTTTGGCTTGGGCTCGCCCCGGTTCAAGAAATTCGAGTTTCTCAAGAACAAGCTGGGATTGAAGCTCACCCAGGTCGAGCTCGAGCTCGACCTCGGCATGATTTCCGATGCCCGGCGGCACCTCGAAGGTAAAGGGGGTGCCAAAGAGATGAAAACCGCTGTGAGCATCGCGGCAAGCAGCAACGGTCTCCAACTTCCGAAAATGGAGCGCGTAAGCAAGAGGCTGACGGATGCCTTGGATCGGCTGCATGTCCGAGAGGCTGACCAAAAGGTTGAGGCCAGAACCGAGTCCGGATCAGACGGCCGAGAGTACGAAGGAAGCGGGGTAGGTTCGCGATTGGATGCCTGGTCGTCGGATCGAGACCCGGAAAAGCGCAACCAGGCGGTGCCGCCTCGCGCCGGATTCGCTCTTGGCTGTAAGCAGCAGCGGCAACTCAAGACAACCATGGACCTGATTACAGAAATCTGGGCCGGACTCAAAGACGCGGGGCTGCCCGAGGTAATGCTTTACCTTCCCGACGGCTCCGCCTGCCGCTGCCACTGGGACGATACAGCCCTGATCGGGAACATCCGGGTCGCGCTGCTGGCCGATCAGGACCGCAAGGTGGTGCGGGTGATGCCGGTCCACGAATGCCAGGGCATCGGCATCGCCAGCCCAAAGGGCACCGACCCGGCAGGGTATCGGACCGTCATTCAGAGCAAGCTCAATGAGCGATTCGCCCCCAAGCCGAGCTCGTCAGATTGACGTCTCACCGCCATTAGATTCTTTCTCGATTTCTCCCCAGATCGTTACCGCGGAACGTCCAGCTTTTGGTGGCACCGAGGGTGATGGCGCGAGTGCACCGCCTGTAGCCGGCTCAACTCGACACGCGTGTAGATCTGGGTCGTGGCGATCGAGGCGTGGCCGAGCATCTCCTGCACGGCCCGAAGATCGGCGCCTCCAGCCAGGAGGTGAGTGGCAAAGCTATGTCTGAGCGTATGGGGGCTGACGTCGGCGCGCAAGCCGGCCGCTCGCGCATGGCGCTTGACAACCTGCCACAGATCGATCCGGGAGAGGGGATGGCCGGACTTGGAGACGAAAACCGTTGTCGTTTCCGGCTTGCGCACCACCAGCACGGGCCGATCGCGCTGCAAGTAGGCCGCCAGTGCCTCGATGGCTCGCGAACCCAGTGGGACCTGTCTCTCTTTATTGCCCTTGCCGACACACCGGGCCAGGCCCCGCTTCATGTCGAGATCGATCGGCCGCAAGCCCGCGACTTCCGAGGCGCGACAACCCGTTGCATAGAGAGTCTCAAGCGCAGCCCGATCACGCCGGCCGAGCCGGGTTTCGCCATTCGGAGCGGCCAGCAGGCGATCCACGGCCGCCGGGCTCAAAACCGTGGGCAGTCGGTCCCAGACTGCCGGCGCCACCAGCAGCTTGGCCACGTTGTCCGACAGCCGGCCCTCAAAGACCAGGTAACGAAAGTACGTGGAAAGACTCGCCAGGTGGCGACACACGCTGCTGGGTGCCAGCCCCAACCGGTTCAGCCATTCGACGTAGCCGCCTAAAGCGGATGCATCCATGTCCGCAAGAGACCCCGCCGTCTCCTGTTTGCGCCAGCGGATAAAGTGCATGAGGTCCGACCGATAGGCGGCCAGCGTGTGGGGGGATACGCCGCACTCCGCCATCAGATAGTGCAGGAACGGGCCGATCGGCTCGCGGTCGCCGACCGATCGGATTCGAGGAGTAGGCATCAGTCGATCGTCCCGGTAAAGTTGTCGTTCGCGGAGCCAGAGGCGACATTGATATTCGCGCCGCGCCCAAGAGGAAGATCGGCCGTTGTCCGAACCGGCTTGATTGATGTGCGCACCGTGGGATCGACCCGAACGGGGTCGTGACATCCTGTTTGACGCCGAACGATCCGGAGCGGCGGTATTGGATCGTGAGGCCCTGGGGTTGCGGCGCAAATGACTTTTCGGCAGAGTCGCGTTTCGCTCCGCGAAAGTACGCGCGTGCGCGGAGCGAAAGCCGACACTTATTTTCGCTCCTCACCTTGGACCTGCCGGCCACGTTTGGTAGGTTGTCAAAGCGAATTACGCGTGACGATCGCGGGATTCGGCCACCGCGCCGGCCCCAACGACAATGACCCGCCACGGTTGCTGGACGCACGGGCATTTGGAGAAGGCTGCCCATGGACCCGGTCGGTTTCCGCTTTGACCGCCAGCGGTTAATTGATATCTTGCGGCGGGATGCGCTCAAGCTGGGAACGTTCAAGCTCGCCAGCGGACGCATGTCGCACTATTACGTGGACGGGCGCAAGATCACTCTGTCGAGCGAGGGAGCGGCACTCGTCGCCGCGGGCGTGCTGGATGAGCTTGATGCGCGAGGCGCAGTCAAAGCGATCGGAGGACTGACGCTGGGAGCCGACCCGATCGTCGGCGCGACACTGGCGCTTGCGTCATTACGCGGCCGCAACGATCTTCTCGGCTTCCTGGTGCGAAAGGAGGCCAAGACGCACGGGACCGGCAACCTCGTCGAAGGTCCGCTGGTACCCGGATCGACTGTCGCGATCGTCGATGACGTGGCCACGACGGGAGGTTCGTCGCTTCAGGCCGTCGCCGCCGTCGAGGCCCTGGGTTGCAAGGTCGCGGTCGTGATCGCCGTGCTTGACCGCCTCGAAGGGGCTGCCCAAGCTTTCGCGGCTTGCGGTCTACCCTTCTGTCCTCTCCTTACCATCCGTGACCTCGGCGTCGAGCCGCTCAAGCGCCAGGCCTGAAAGCCGGGCCGGCGCGACCGTCCGCGGGTTGAATCTCGCCTGTCCATTCGGCCGTACGCGGCCGCAGCATGACGGATCGTGAAGTGTCATGGAGACGAGCCTGCATCGTGCACTGAAGGAACGGTACGCGGCTGGCGGCAGCGGACATCCCGAAGTCACGTTGGCGGGATTCCGCATCGACGCGGTCGACGGCGACGGACGGCTCGTCGAGATCCAATCGGGCTCGCTAGGCCCGCTGCGCCGCAAACTGGGGCAGCTTCTCCCCGATCATCGAATGCGGATCGTCAAGCCGGTCGCACTCAGACGCCGAATCGTGCGGCGATCAAAACGCGATGGGCCCAACCTCTCGGCGCGGTGCAGCCCCAGGCGCGGTGCGCTGGTTGACGTTTTCGACGATCTCATGGGCGTGGTGAGCGTCTTCCCCCATTCCAATCTCGAGATCGAGATTCTCGAGGTCACGATCGACGAGGTTCGCGTGCCGCGCCGTCGCTGGCCGGGCTATTCCGTGGTCGATCGCATCCTGGGTACGATACACGGCACGACTTGCTTGCGACGGGCTGCCGATCTCTGGACTCTCTTGCCCGGCCACTGGAGCGGGCGGGAGCCATTCACGACTCTCGAGCTTGCCCACGAGATCGAACGCCCAATCTGGTTCGCCCAGCGGGTTGCTTATTGCCTTCGACAAAGCGGAGCAGTGGGCGTCGTGGGAAAGATAGGGAATCGACGGATTTACGTCCGAGACGGATAATCGAGCCAGGAGGTGGCGGCAGTGATTCGACACTTCACACGCAAGACGGCACGGCGGCAATTGACCTCTAGCGGCGTGATCCTGTTGATCACGATCTGCCAGTCAGGTTCGACCCCGGCCCAGGATTCGAAGCCCAGGGCTCAACCGGGCGTTCCCGCCGGGACGGCTGCCCTCGAGCCGCTCGCGCCGGTTGCCTCCTTGCGGCAGGCGGCCGCCTTTCTCGATGAGTCGGCTTTGAGCTGGACCGAGCAACGCCGATGCGGCAGTTGCCACACCAATTATCCCTACCTCGTCGCGCGGCCGGCTTTGAAGGAACCGGAATCGGCCGGATCGATCGCAGTTCGGCGCTTCTTCGAAGATCGCGTCGCGCACTGGGATGATGCGCCGAAGACGTCCAAGCCCAGATGGGACGCCGAGGTGATCGCGACCGCTTGGGCCTTGGCTCTAAACGACGCCCTCACGACCGGAAAGCTGCATCCTTTGACCCGCAAGGCGCTCGACCGAGTCTGGACGCTTCAGAAACCAAACGGGGGCTTCGAGTGGCTCAAATGCGGCTGGCCTCCCCTGGAACATGATGACTATTACGGCGCGGTCGTCGCGGCGCTCGCCGCCGGACATGCGCCCGAAGACTATGCGCAGGTCCCCGCGGCGAAGGCGGGCATCGAAGGGCTGCGGGCCTACTTCGCGGCCAATCCTCCGCCCGACCTGCATCATGAGACCATTCTGCTATGGGCTTCGACTCGCCTGGACGGACTCGTGGCTTCCCCGCGGCGCGACCAGACCATCGCCAGGCTCCGCAAGCTCCAGCGGCGCGACGGCGGCTGGAGCTTGCCATCACTGGGCACCTGGAAACGGCGCGACGGCTCAGCCAACGATCCCGAGGCTCCCTCCGATGGCTACGCGACGGGGTTGGTCGTCTTCGTCCTGCGCCAGACGGGGGTTCCGACGCAAGATCCCGCGCTCAAGCGGGGCGTCGGTTGGCTGCTCGCAAATCAACGCTCCTCGGGCCGCTGGTTTACGCGGTCGCTCAACAACGATAAGGAACACTACATCGCCCGCGCGGGCACGGCGTTCGCCGTCCTGGCATTGCGCACTTGCGATCTGGCCGGTGACGAATCGCTCTTTTGCCCTGAGCGTCAGGCAAACGCCGCGGTCAAGAACGCGGCCGCGGTTGTTCCACGCGGTCCCGGTTGAGCCACCACAGGAGACCAGCCACGCAGACGGCATGGTCGATCTGGCCGGTGCGGATCATGGCGGGGATGTCACCGACCGGGACGAGCTCGATGGCCAGCTCTTCGTTGTGGTCGGGCTTGGGCTCGGCAATCCGGCGCGCATTGCGGGTGACGACCGTGGCGATGCGCATCGACAGCAAGGCGGGATTGGGCCACAAACTCCCGAGCAACTCGGGCGGGTCGCCGGCATAGCCCGTCTCCTCGAGTAATTCCCGTGCGCCGGCGCGCGCGGATCTTCACCGGCTTCGACAAGCCCGCCCGGAGTCTCCAGGCTGTCCCGCCTGGAGCCTGCCCGAAACTGGCGAACCATCACGACATTCTGATCGGGAGTGATCGCCACGACGTGCACGCCGTCTGCTAAGTGGGCGACATAGTAGTCGTGCACCTTGCCGCTGGCTTGTGACCGGTATCGCTCGCGGCGCAGCCGGAACAGCCAGTTCTCCACCAGCGTTCGATCGTGTGCGCCGTCACCGTCGCTCGTCCACGATGGTCGAGAATCGAAGTGCGGGTCGTTTTGGTCCACGCGTAGGGCCCTCTACTATCAGCTAAGGATCGGGACGCAAATAACTTTGCGGTAAAGCTGTCTTTCGCGGAGCGCAAGGCGAGATTCATTTTAGCGCCGCGCCTAAGCCAGAAGGACGTCATCGACGAGCGTGGCAACGCCATCCTCGTCATGGTTGCCAGTGACGAGATCGGCCGCTGCGAGGACGTCAGGCGACGCATGTCCCATGGCGACGCCCAGGCCGGCGTTCTTGAGCATTGGAATGTCGTTCACGTCGTCGCCGACGGCGCAGATTTCACTGGGATCAACCCCCCAGAGGCCCGCGAGGTGGAGGATCGCACTCCATTTGCTGGCATCCCGGCGCAAGATTTCGCACATCGTTCCCAGGTAGCGGGGACTGCGCTGCACGAAGGTCTGGATCCGGTCACCGATTCGCTCGTGCGCGGCCCGCTGAAATGTGAGCATCTCGCCGCGCTCGCCGATCGCACAAACGTGGAACAGCGCATCCGCGCCGCGGTTGCCGTTCTCGCGATCGAGCTCCTGGAAATCTCCCCAAAGAATTGCCGGGTTGATGTCGGCGTATTCGCGGTTCTGAGCCACGTAGTCGTCGAAATAGGGCCGGCCGGTGGGAAATTCCGCAACGATGAAGTCGGTCAGGTCCGGGTGGCGGTCAGTGAAGACGACCGCCTGCTGATTTTCGCGCCGAAAGAAGCCGAGTACGGCGGCGGCGAGCTCGTCGTCGAAATCGGCTCGCCAGATTGTACGATGATCAGCGGGGTCCTTGATGATCGATCCGGAATTGCACACCAAAGGCGCGGCCAGGCCTAGCTGGCGAGCGATCGGCCTGGCGCGGCGATAACGGCGACCGGTGCAGAGGACTGCCCGGATCCCGGCTTGCGAGGCGCGGGCCACGGCGTCCGCGGTCCGGGGCCGGAGCGCCCCGTCGGGATCGAGCAACGTCCCGTCGACATCCAGCGCGAGAATCCGGTAGGGCTTGGGTGTCATCATTGCTAGAGGATACTGCGATGGCTTTCGGAAAAAGCGTCGTCCACGGGCAGAAAACCGAGGAGCTCGGCGGCGTCGGAGAGGTCCCAGCGCATGCCTCGGTTGCGCGACATGCCATTGACCAGGACGAAGGAACGGTCCTCGATCTCGGCCTCGACCGCGCAGTCGAATAGCCGGATCAAATCGGCGTTCGAGAGCCACATTTTGCGGGCCCAATCGTGGGGAAGGGTTTCGGGCCGGTTCGCGCCCTCCTGTATCCACCCGAGTCGAAGCGCGATGAAGCTCACGTCAAATGCGCGCGCGAGGCTCCGGCCCAATCGTTCCCCGACCAGCTTGGCCGCCGCGTACGGTCCGTCCGGCATCGGCTTGATGTCGGTGCTGATCGGTCCATCACCCCGATTCTCGTACTGCCCCATGACGTGATTCGAGCTGGCGAAGACAATCCGCTCGACGCCAGCCAGCGCCGCGACGTGAAAGACATTGGCGAGCGCATCGAGATTGGGCCCGATCAGCTCGTCCCAGGCGGCTAATTCGTCGGAGTTGGCCGCAAGGTGGACGACCGTGTCCACGCCGTGAAAGTGCGTGATCCAGTCGTCGTCGAGAACACCAAGATCGGCCTGGATCACGTCGTCATCGGCTTCCTGGGGGTTCCTGTCAATCAACACCAGATCGTACACATCGGCCCAGGCAGCGCGAAGCTTGCGGCCGATATTTCCGGACGCACCCGTGATCAGCACGGTCCGTGACTCCTCCTCGATCACTTCGGTGAGAACGTCTTCCTCTACGTCGGTCTCGTCCCGATCTTCGTCGTCGGCTTCATCGTCGTCTTCCTCGATCATTCGAAGCCGGTCTCGGTCGAACAAGAACTCGTTGGAGCTGGAAGACTGGGCAGGGCCCGTGACCTTTTCGCCAGCCTCGTCTTCCGGAAATCCATCGGGATACATTGTCGAGCTCCTCGTAAACGTTTACAGGACGCCAAAGCTCGGTGCTTGGCCGGCCGAGCCATCAATCATAATCGATCAGCAATGCTGGTTTTCTCCGGCGATCGGCCCGGCCGCAAATCGGTCGCACCGCCGCGCAGGACCTTGTCAACGGCTTCCAAAAAGAAGAAGTCGCCCCACATGACCGACTCATCCACGCCCATTTGCTTGTGATAATGATAAACGCCGTGCTTCACGACCCCCTCCCAGCCCGGAGACGTCCATGCCAGATATCGGTCGGAACAAAGAGAATCGAGCATGCCCAGAGCCGCGTCGCGATAACGGCCGGCTCGACAAACATCGCTCTGCTCCGTGAGTTCGGCAAGGCTCCACATTCCCGAGGCCGCGACCGCCGCCGCTGAACTGTCGTCGATCCGGTCAGGCCCGGGCGGCACGTCGAAATCCCAGGGTGGGACGAGCGTCCCAGGCGAGCGCGCGAGGAAATAGTCCGCATTGCGCTGGGCAACCCTCAAATCGGCAGGATTATTGGTAAATGCGTACACCATGCTGAAACCGTAGAGCGACCACGCCAGGCCGCGAGCCCAGGTCGAATCACTGCGCAGTCCCTGTTGGGTCGCATGGCGCAAGAAATCGCCGCTCTCGAGGTCGAAGAGCCCCTCGTGGGCCGTCGAGCCGTCGGCGCGGACCAGGGTGCGCTCGGTGGTGCGGCAGTGGTCGACCGCGAGGTCAAAAAGAGCCTCGTCGCCGGTCGACCGCGCTGTGTAAAAGATCAGCGGTACATTCATCATGATGTCGATAAAAAGGCTTTCGGGAGCGACGAACGAGCGGAGATAACCCCCCCGGTGATTGAATCGGAGGGCGAGGGTCCTTCCCGCGGTGATCAAAACCTGTTGAACAACGGCGTCACCCGACCGTCGATACCATGGCAGGTAAGTGTTCAGAAAGATGAAGCCGAGATCATGCACATGCCGGTCGTGCTGCCGGGGCTCCAGGAGCTTGGAGTAATGCTGGGCCGTCCGGAACCACCAGGGATCACCGGTTCGCTCGGCGATCAGCCACATCATGCCCGCATGGAAGCCCCCGCACCAGTCAGTCCAGCTCTCACCCTCATGCTTCCATCGCCCTAGAAGCGTATGAGTTGGGAAGAAATCCGGCTCGCGCTCAATGGTTGCATGGACCTGGCCGGCGGCGAAGTCGAACGCTCGTTCCAGCCGTGGGAGCAGTTGGTTTCGGTCGATCGCTCTCGGTTCAGCCATGATGTTGTGCGGTGATGATGGGTCGTCACAGACTGGCTTTTGTTTCCGCCCTCTTTGTCATACTATAAGTCCTCATACGCCAGGGGAACGTGGTTCTCCTGATCATGCCCGTCGGAATGTGGTCTGAATCGGTGCGGCCGGACCGACGGGAGAATTTGTGGCGTTGATACGGGATGGGGGTATGAGCTTGGACGGTCAATCGCAACTGGTTGCTAGGCTCCGTGAACTGGCCCGCAATCTTTGGTGGACCTGGCAGCCCAACGTGGTCGCGCTGTTTCGCGAATTGGACCCGGCACTCTGGCGGAGGGTCGACCACAATCCGATCGAGTTCTTGACGCGCCTACCGGCCGAACAGCTCGAGCGTCGCGCGGCCGAGATGGCGCTCGACTCGCGAATTGACTATGCGTTTCGTCGTCTGTCGGAGTACCTCAAGGATCGGCAGTCCTGGGGATCGGTGCGAGCTTCGACCCTGGGGGCGCGGCCGGTGGCCTACTTTTCCGCCGAGTTCGGCCTGCACGAAAGCCTGCCCATCTATTCAGGAGGCCTCGGAGTGCTGGCGGGCGATCATCTCAAAAGCGCCAGCGATCTGGGAATTCCCCTGATCGGCGTGGGTCTCTTGTATGCCGAAGGTTACTTCCGCCAATCCCTGGACGCCAATGGCTGGCAGCAGGAATCCTACCTGAATGCCGACCTCAACTTACTGCCCATCGAGACGGTCCTGGGCCCGGACAAGAAGCCCCTCTTGGTCCAGGTGCACACCACGACGAATACGCTGCACGCGCGGGTCTGGAGAGTGGGGGTCGGCCGGACGAACTTGCTGCTCCTGGACTCAAACGTCCCCGAAAACACCGAGTCGGACCGCACATTGACGGCTCGATTGTATGGCGGTGACGCCCGGGTGCGCATCCGCCAGGAGCTGCTCCTGGGGGTTGGCGGCGTGCGGGCCTTGCACGCGCTGGGGATTCATCCCGCGGTCCTGCATCTCAATGAGGGACACAGCGCGTTTGCCATCCTCGAGATGATCCGTTCGGTGATGGAGCAAAGCAACCTGCCCTTTGGCGAGGTGGTGCGCGAGATCGCCGGCATGACGGTTTTTACCACCCACACGCCGGTGGCGGCCGGTCACGACCGATTCCCAGCCTCGCTGGTCGAGGAGCACCTGGGCAAGATCCGCGAGGCCTTGCGCCTGTCGTTCGACGATTTCATGGGTCTGGGCCGGGTTTATCCCGGCGACGGCGGCGAGCAGTTCTGTCTGACGGTGCTGGCGCTCAAGCTATCCCGCCATGCCAACGGAGTCAGCGCCTTGCATGGCGCGGTCTCGCGGCGGATGTGGCATCCGCTTTACCCCAACACGGCCGAGGAGAACGTCCCCATCGGCCACATCACCAACGGCGTTCACGTCCAGAGCTGGATTTCACCGCAAATGCACCTCCTGTTCGACCGGAATCTGGGAACCGATTGGCCGAAACGCCAACGACTTCCCGAAACCTGGGAGGGAATCGAGGCGGTTGAAGATGCCGAGCTGTGGGAAACGCAACAGGTGTTGAAAGCACGGCTGATCAACTTCATCCGTAATCGTCTGGTACAGCAGGCGCGGCGCCGCGATGAACCCGACGCCGCCATCGAACGTGCCATGCATGCTCTCGACCTCGGTGCGCTGACGATCGGTTTTGCCCGCCGTTTCGCCACTTACAAGCGGGCCGGCCTGATCTTGCAGGACCTGGAACGGTTGACGGAACTCGTCACTGCGACCGACCGTCCGATTCAGATCATCTTCGGCGGCAAGGCCCATCCCGAGGATCGCATGGGCAAGGAGCTGATTCAGGGCATTGTGCGCTGGAGCAGGAAGGAGCCGTTCGCCAGCAGGATCGTCTTCGTCGAGGACTACGACATGAATGTGGCGCGCCAGCTCGTCCAGGGGGTTGACGTCTGGCTCAACAATCCCAGACGGCCTCAGGAAGCGAGTGGAACTTCGGGTGAAAAGGCCGTCTTCAACGGCACCTTGAATTTCTCGATCCTCGACGGATGGTGGGCGGAAGCTTATGATGGGCGGAATGGTTTCGCGATCGGCCAGGGCCAGATCCACGCGAGTGCTTCGGTCCAGGATGAACGCGACCACAAAGCGCTCCTGGAAGCGTTGACCGAACGAGTCGTCCCTCTGTATTACCAGCGAGATGCCACGGGGTTGCCTCGAGAGTGGATCGCCAGGCAGAAAAATGCATTCCGGACGCTGGCCTGGCGCTTCAACGCCGACCGGATGGTGATGGATTACGTGCAACATAGCTATTTGCCAGCGGCCGGGGGCGTCTCGTGCTGGATGCCTCGATCGTGACCGCATTGCGACCATGAGCCAGATCCAGAACGGTGAAACGCTGGGATCGTTCCGAATCGAGTCGGTCCTGGGCTCCGGGGCCATGGGCGTGGTTTACCGCGCAACCAACGAAAAAAACGGCCGCGTCGCTGCGGTCAAGGTTTTGAGCAGCGAGTTTGCCCCCCAGGGAGGCAAGAGCAAGCTCCGCGACCGGTTTGAGCGCGAGGCGGAGATCCTCCAACAATTCCGCCATCCCGGGATCGTGCGCTTTCTCGCCGTGGGACGGTACCGCGGAACCTCGTACCTGGCGATGGAGTACGTCGAGGGCAAGACCCTCGAGCAGGTCATCCAGGAGCGCGACGCGCTGCCCTGGCGCGAAGTCGTCGAACTGGGAATCCAGATCTGCGACGCCCTCCATTACGCCCACGAACGCGGCATCGTCCACCGCGATTTGAAGCCGTCCAACCTGATGGTCACGGCTGATGGCAAGGTCAAGTTGACCGATTTCGGGATCGCCAAGGACCTGGACGCCACCGCGCTGACAGCCACGGGCGCACGCTCGGAACGGCAGCCTACATGGCCCCCGAGCAGATTCGGGGCGCGCCGGCGATCAGCCACAAGACCGACCTTTACGCCCTCGGAATCGTGTTGTACCAGTTATTGACCGGCAAGATGCCGTTCGAGGGAAACACTCCGATCGTCTTGATGCACTGTCATTTGAACGAGCCGCCGCCGCGGCCCAGCGCACGAGTCGCGGAAATTCCCAAGGCCCTTGACGAACTGATCGTGAACCTCATGGCCAAGATCCCCGCGGACCGGCCGTGGGACGCCGCCGCGGCGGGCATGGCGTTGACGAAGCTGCGCGACAAAGCCGAGCGCGGCGCGGCCATCGCCATGGTCTGGCCCTCGTCCCAGTCCGCCCCAGGTAAGCCCTCCCGCTCGGGCGGCGCTACAGGCGGCCCGGGGGCGACCGGCAGCCCCGCGAAGAAATCGCGGAAGGCGCGCTCGATCGCGGCACTGGCGCCGTCGGCCGTTTTCGGCTGGACCGCATCAGGCACACACGCGCCGGCAGCAGACGGCACGCGCTCGTTGAGGATCAGCCGATCCACGGTCGAGATCGGTCTCCTGGTCTCGGCCCTGCTGGCGATTGGCGGGTTCATCGGCTACTGGGTTTATCCGCCGAGCGCAGGCTACCTTTACCATCAGGCCGAACTCCTGATGGCGTCGAATCGCCGCCACGACTGGTTGACCGCCCGTGAAGACTACCTCGACCCTCTCGACAGCCGGTTCCCGAACAACCCCTATCGCGAGCAAACTCAAAAGTGGCGCGATCAGATATTACTGGACGTGGTGGAAGGCCGGGCCGCCGTCCTCAGCAGCCCCGCCAAGGTCGGCAAGCTGAATCAGCCTGCCAACATTACCGAGAGTCTCTACGTCGTCACTTTCGCTTCAGCCTCCGCGGCCTCCGAACGCGGTGACGATCTGACCGCCAGGCGCCACTGGAAAGAAATGGCCCAGAAGCTCCAGCCCGACGACCCCGAACAGCGCCCCTGGTATCTGCTGGCCCTCGAGCGAGTCAAAGACAGGGACGTCGTCATGCGGGATCGGCGCCGGTTGGTCGAAACCCTGTTCGATGAAGAAAGGACCGCGCGACTAGGCGGGCGAACCTTCGAAGCCAACACGATCCGGAACAACCTGCTCGAACAATTCAGCCACTTCACAGATCTGGCCGACCTGTTCCCGCGCGAGCCGCAGGCAACAGGGGCGACCGAGCCCACGCGCGCCGCTCCGGATGGCAAAACGCCCCGGGCCAGCGAGCGGCACCAAGCCGATTCACCCCAGGACGCCGGCGCTTCCGATCGTCGCTCGCCGCCATCCTCGCCAGACGACGAGCCTCACCCCAATCCCCCAAAAAGCGAAACGAAAGCGGACGACGGCTCCACGCCCGGACAAACCCCTGCGCCGGAGTCGTCCAACATTTTGCCGCCGGATTCCGTAGTTAACGATTGAACCCTGGTTGACGCGGTATTCGAAGTTGGCTAACTTTAGTCTACCTATCAACGGGGAGGCGGCTCCTGTCTGTTCGCCTCGATATTCACATGATCATGGCCAATCTAGGCCCCGGGGATTCTGATGCCTCAGTCTCGCGTTCGCTTCATTGGCAGTCGTGAACTCCATCGAGATCTGCCCAAGGTGCTCGATTCGCTTGAAAAACGTGACGCTCGATTTGTCCTGACGATTCATAGCAAGCCTAAAGCCGTGCTGATCGGTGCCGAAGCGTTCCTGGAGATCCTCCGCAGCCCAAGTCCCGAGGACCGACTCCTTGCTTTGCAGTTGGGCGCGCTGGTCCAAGGACTCGAAGCCTCGAACAATTCGTTCGATGCCTCGGACGTCGAGGAACGCCGGCAAGAGCTCGTCGCGGTCTGATCGATTGCTCAACAACTTTGTGCAAACCAGCGCCCCCGGGATCGGCCAGATCTCGGGGGTTTCTCATTACCAGGCAACCTCCATTTCGTGCACGCACGGGCGAGTCGATGGATGGACCGCTTCGTGACTGCACGTGCTGGCCAGTGTCTCCGGTTGATCGTCGAGGTCGATCGTTTGTGGTACAGTAGGCGGGTCGCTGGTACATCCTTTGGAAGCGGAGGCGCAACCGGGACGGAGGAAGCGGCCCGAATCCCCACGAAAACGCCCGACGGAGCGGCAGGAGGTGGCACCGTTGCGGTATGAGTAACTCATGATGTCCACCGGACGGTTCGTGCATCTGCACTGTCATAGCCACTACAGTCTCCTGGACGGCGCGAGCAAGATTCCCGGACTGATCGAACGCACCAAGGAACTGGGCATGCCGGCCCTGGCGCTGACCGATCATGGCAATCTGTATGGGGCCGTTGAGTTCTTGCTCGAGGCCAAGGCGGCCGATATCGTGCCGATCATCGGCCTAGAAGCGTACGTGGCCCCAGGTCGCCGGACCGAACGAACCAGCGGCGGCTCCTCGGGGCACGAGCATTCCTTTCATCTGACTTTGCTGGCGCGTAATGCGGCGGGATTTCGCAACCTGATCCGGCTTTCGTCGCTTTCGTTCCTGGAAGGCTTTTATTACAAACCCCGGATCGACAAGGAGATCCTCAAGCGGCACGCCGACGGCTTGATCTGTCTGTCGGGGTGTGCCTCCGCCGAGTTCTCCGACTTTATCCTGCACGACAAGACGGCCGAGGCCGAAAAGCTTTGCGCCTGGTATCAAAGTGTCTTCGGCGCGGAGAACTTCTACGTCGAGATCCAGAACAACGGCGTGGCAATCCAGCACGAATGCGCCGCCGGTGCCCTGGATATCGCTCGACGGATGGGACTGCCCGTGGTCGCGACCAGCGACGCCCACTACTTGACGCGCGCCGATGCCGCCGCCCACGACGTTCTTCTCTGTATCAATACCGGCAAGATGCTCGACGACCCGGCGCGGATGCGGTTTGAAACCGAGGAGTTCTATCTCCGCAGCCCCGATGAGATGTACGACGCAATGCCCGGGCAGGAGGAGGCGCTGGCCGCCTCGGCACAGATCGCCCAGATGGTTGAGCCCCATTACGAAAGCTTCGGGCTGGGCCGCCGCAGCTTTCCCTCATTCCAGCCGCCCGACGATCAGACCTCCGAGGAATTCCTCCGCAGGCTTTGCGAGCAGGGCCTTTGCGAGCGCTACGGCGAGAGCCCGCCCGCAGAGGCTCGGGAGCGGCTGGAGCACGAGCTCTCGATCATCAACCGGATGGGCTTTGCGTCGTATTTCCTCATCGTTTGGGACTTCGTGCGCTACGCGCGCGAAAAGGGCATTCCCGCCGCGGCGCGCGGCTCGGCCTGCGGCGCGCTTGTCAGCTACTTGCTCAGGATCAGCCACATTTGCCCGCTGAAATACGACCTTCTCTTCGAGCGCTTCCTCGACCCCAATCGATCCGAGGCGCCGGACATCGACATCGACATCTGCCAGGAGAGGCGTTACCAGATCATCGAGTACGTGCGGAACAAGTACGGCGACGCGAACGTCGCCCAGATCGGCACCTTCGGCACGCTCAAGGCCAAGGCGGCGATCAAGGACGTCGGGCGGGTGATGAACATTCCGCTCGCCCGGGTGGAGCAGATCAACAAGCTCGTCCCGGGCCGCTTGAATATCACGCTCGAAGAGGCCATCAAGGAAGAGCCCGCGCTGCGGCGCATGGCCGAGGAAGATCCCGAGGTCGGCCGCCTGCTAGAGCTCGCCCGCCAGCTCGAGGGCACCAATCGCAGCGTGGGCACGCACGCCGCCGGCGTCGTGATCGCCGACCGGCCCCTCGAAGAGCTCGTGCCGCTTCAAAAGACCTCCAGCAAGGACAGGAGCAAGGAAGTCACCAGCACCCAGTGGGTCATGGGCGACATCGAGAAGGCCGGGCTCCTGAAGATGGATTTCCTCGGCCTCCGCAACCTGACGACCCTGGACACGGCGGTTCGGATGATCAACGACCGCCACCCCGATGCGCCGATCGATCTGGACCGTCTTCCCCTGGACGACGCCCAGACCTTCGAGCTCTTGCAGCGCGGGGAAACCAAGGGGGTCTTTCAGCTCGAATCCGCCGGGATCCGCGACCTCTTGATCAAGATGAAGCCGGATCGATTCGCCGACATCGTCGCCACCAACGCGCTTTATCGCCCGGGCCCTCTCAACGGAGGCATGGTCGAGGAATACGTGAATGTCAAGAACGGCCGCAAGCACGCGTCCTATCTCCACCCCGTCCTGAAAGACATCCTCGAAGAGACGTACGGGGTGATGGTCTACCAAGAGCAGGTCATGCGGATTCTGAACCGGCTGGGCGGAATCGAGCTGTCAACAGCCTACGCAACCATCAAGGCGATCTCGAAAAAGAAAGCGGACGTCATCGCCCAGAGCCGCGATGAGTTCCTGCGGGGCGCCGCCGCCTGCGGCCTGGACCGCGAGAAATCGACCAAGATCTTCGACTTGATCGAGTTCTTCGGCGGCTACGGCTTCAATAAATCTCATAGTGCCGCCTACGCACTGGTCGCCTATCAGACCGCGTTTCTCAAGGCCCATTATCCGACCGAGTTCATGGCCGCGGTGCTCAGCTCGGAGATGGACGGCGCCGAGCGCGACAAGTTCTTCGTCGAGCACATCGAGGACTGCCGCCGGATGGGAATCGAGGTTTTACCCCCGAACATCAACCAGGGACATCTCGAATTTCGAGTCGCCACCCTGGGAAAGATCCATTTTGGATTGGGCGCGATCAAGGGCGTGGGATTCAAGGCCGTGGAGATGATCGTCAAGGCGCGGGAGGGAAAGGGCCCGTTCCTGAGTCTCGACGATTTCTTTGATCGCGTGTTGACCAAGGACGTAGGCGCCGGCTGCGTCGAAACGTTGATTCACGCCGGGGCGTTCGACTGCCTGGGAGCCAGGCGATCCCAGCTTCTGGCCGTCCTGCCGCGCGCACTCCAGGCCGGGCAGTCCAAGCAGGACGACCGCCGCCGCGGCCAGTTGGGACTGTTCGACCAGATCGAAAGGGCGGCGGGCCCGACCGGTAACGGCAACGGTCGCGCCGAGCCACTCTTTACCCTGCCCGACCTCCCCGAGCTATCCGAGGCTGAGAAGCTTGCCTGCGAGAAGAAGGCACTGGGGTTTTATATGTCGAGTCATCCCCTGGCTCGCCACGCCGCTTTACTCCAGGCCCTGGCGTCCCATCGCGTCGCCGACCTGGCCGCCGCGGCCAACAAGACCGAAGTCGTTCTGGGCGGGATGATCACGAGCGTCCAGACCAGAAACGTCCAGAAGAGCCGGTCGGGACTGACTCGAATGTGCAAGCTCACATTCGAGGACCTAAGCGGCACTACCTCCGCGATGCTCTGGCCCGAGGAATTCGCCAAGATGGCCTCGCTGGTCAAGAGCGAATCGATCGGCTGGATCAAAGGCACCATCGACCGGCGGCGCGACCCCGCGGAAGTGGTCATCAGCAAGATTATCCCGCTCGAACAGGGCCCCGCCGAACTGACGCGCGGCGTGATCGTGCGACTCCAGAAGGGCATTCACGAAACCGAACACCTCGAGCGCTTGCTGCGGGCCGTAAGGGTTCATCCGGGGAACCTCGACCTCTATTTCGAAATCTTCGGCTTGAACCAGGTCCACAGGGCGATCTATCGGGCCGGCCCCCCGCTGCGGATCCGCTACGACGACCGGTTGGTCCCCGACCTCGAACAGGCTGTCGGCCACGGCCTGGTCCGGCTCATGGGCCAGCGAGGCGCGACTGCACGCCTCGATGAAAGCCTCACCACCTCCCAGAGCCCCCAGCAGGAAGATCCCGCCGTTTCCCGACCGTTGACCGTCGCCCTGGCCGACCTCGACGACACCACCGCCGACGATCTCGACGACCTTTAGACCGTTGCACTCCTGCCAAAGCCGCTTTCGCCGGATAATCACGTAAAGTTCTTCCAACATTCACACACAACCGGTGTTTGCTTGCTAGATTGTCGCTTCTTGATCAGCCAGTTGCGCTGGTCGGTCGTGACTGGCGGGCCTTTTCCCGACGCGCGGCGCACCAGGCGCTCGCGAGTCGTACACATCAATCAAATTCATAAAGAATTCACTTGGCTTTTACCTCCAGGGCCCATAACATTCCAGGCCGGAGAATGGACGTACAACGGGCCTTTAATATGAGTGTGCCACGATGAGTTTGACGAACCGCGTCACCCGCGCTCGCTTGTTCCGGTTCCAGGCAGGCGGCCTCATGCTATTGATCGTGGTGAGCTGGGTAGGCTGTAGCGAGAGTAATCCTCTCGGTGAGCAGACATTTTACCCGGTCAAGGGAAGGGCTTTGCTCGCCGACGGCAAGCCGCTGACTTCGGGACAGGTCATTTTCGTCGCGACCAAATCCACGATAACCAGCACGGCCAACATCGAGAGCGATGGTGGGTTTACGTTCAAAGGGCTTGCGGGCGACGGCCTGCCCGCAGGCGAATATAAGGTCCGCATCGAAGCCGGGTCGTCGGGCTCGGTGGTCAAGGGACCGGGCAGAGCGCCGATAGCCAAGCTTCCCTTCGACGGGAAGTATACCGACGAAGATTTGTCGGAGCTGACGGCCATCGTCACGACCGACGAGAGCAAAAATAACTTCGAGTTCAAACTGGTCCCGGGTAAATCCTCGGCCCAGTCGAAGGACACGCCTGCGTCGCGCGGAGATCGATGAGTTGACCCGGTGCGAGCTCGTGAAACCCAGACCGGGCAGGGATGCCAGAATGTATACGTAAGAGCCTGCCGATGTTCAGGCTTGATACCCAGAGTCGAGTTCCTCCAGTTCGTTCCCTTTTCCTGGCATCCTCGAGGAGAGTTAGCACCATGAGATCTCGGTCGAGATCGCAGAATGATCGACACGCTTTCACGCTGATTGAGCTGTTGGTGGTAATCGCCATCATCGCCGTCTTGATCGCGCTCTTGTTGCCGGCCGTGCAGTCGGCTCGAGAGGCCGCCCGTCGCGCCCAGTGCACGAACAATCTCAAGCAGATCGGGCTGGCAATGCACAACTACGAAAACTCCAACACCGCCTTCCCGCCGGGTGGTGAATCGACCAATTTCACCAATCCTTCCGGCGTGGCTTCCAGCCAGTTCGTCGACGGCGGCTGGAGCACCCTGGCCCGCATCCTGCCTTACATGGAAGGCGGCGCCGCGTTCAACGCGCTCAACTTCAATTTGGCCGAATACAACGACGCATTTGGCGCGAACTACACCGGTTCCTCGCAGGTCGTGGCCGTCTTCATGTGCCCGTCATCGGCCCCCAATCCGTCTGGCGGTCGCGACAGCATTGACCCCAACGACCCATTCTCCCAGATCGCCGGCGGCTACGGCTACAACGACTACGGCCCAACTGTCTACACGGACATCAGCCCGATCGGCGTTCCCGGGCTCGGCGCGACTCTCGCGACACCGTTCCGCGACAAGACGACCCGGGCCAACGGACTGCTGAAGCAAGGCAAGACCCGAATCGCCGAGATCACCGACGGGCTCAGCAACACGATTGCGGTTGCCGAGGACGGCGGCCGCGATTCCCGTTACCTCAGTCCTTACACCGAGGGCTACTGGGACGGCGTCTCCACTCGCCAAGCCGCCATGGCACTGATCAATCCCAACGATCCTGGCCCTTCCGGCGGCTATGCACCCTATCGCCGCTACTGGCGCTGGGCTGAGCCCGACGAAGCTTACGGCGTCTCCGGCACGCCCAATAACAAGTATCGCCCCGATCACGAGCAAAACAACTGGCCCCAAACCAACGGCCCGTGCTGCGTCGCGCAAGGCAACAACGCCGGTAACAACGACGAGATTTCCTCGTTCCATCCCAGCGGGGCTAACATTCTCTACGGCGACGGCAGCGTCCGCTTCCTCAAGGACTCGATCAACCCCATCACGATGCGCGCGCTCGTGACAGGTGCAAACGGTGAGGTCGTCTCGGCCGATCAGTATTGATCAGCTCCGACCGGGTGTTTTGTCGAAAAGCGGATCGCAGGGGACGAGTTTGGCTGAATCGCCGTCATGAACGGCCATCTTCCCCGCAGGGTAAGTCGAGCCCCCTGCGATCTTGCCTTCCTTGTTGATAGCGTAAAACGACACATTGCCGATCAGCCGCCCCTGCTTGTCGCGACGCTTGGGGCCGCGCGTGCACCGACCGACGATGGTCTTGCACACCTCCATGATCGCGTCCTTGGGATCCAGTCCCCTGCGCGTCCCCTCGACGATCAAAGCACTGGAAAGATTCAAGAGGTTCAGCTCGCCCACGCCGGCCGATCCGACTTCGTTGTCAAGATACATGCCGGCGCCGAAAATGGGCGAATCTCCCACGCGGCCCGGAAGCTTCCAGGAAAGCTCCGTGGTCGTCGTCGTGCAACCCAGGTCGCCGTGCGTGGCACCGGTCGTCCGAAGCGGCTACTTCTGGGACTTCTTACTCAGCTTGCGGATTTGCGCCGGGGTCAAGTCCGTTGCCTGCACGATTTCCGCGACGGGTCGGCCCATCTTGAGGAGTCGCATCGCCACGGACTCGATTCCCTTTTCGACTCCTTCTTCTCGTCCTTTCTCCAAGCCCTCTTGGAGGGCTTCTTGAGACAGTGCCAACTGCTCGATAGTTCCTGCGTTACAGCGTCGGGCATCGGCGCACGAGAATTTGATCAGCTCCGGCCGGGTGCTTTGTCGAAAAGCGGATCAAAGGGGACGAGCTTGGCCGACTCGCCGTCATGAACGGCCATCTTCCCCGCAGGGTAAATCGAGCCCCCTGCGATCTTGCCTTCCTTGTTGACGGCGTAAAATGAGACATTCCCGATCAGCCGCCCCTGCTTGTCGCGACGCTTGGGGTCGCGCGTGCACCGACCGACGATGGTCTTGCACACCTCCATGATCGCGTCCTTGGGATGCAGTCCCCTGCGCATCCCTTCGACGATCAAAGCACTGGAGAGATTCAAGAGGTTCAGCTCGCCCACGCCGGTCGAGCCGGCTGATCCGACCTCATTGTCCAGATAGAGGCCGGCGCCCAAGATCGGCGAATCTCCCACGCGGCCGGGGATCTTCCACGAAAGCCCTGAGGTCGTCGTGGTGCAACCCAGGTCGCCGTGGGTATCGAGCACCGAACAGTGAATGGTTCCCGTTATCCTCGGGGCGAGCGCCTCTCGGATGAATGCCGCCACCTTCTCGTCGGGGGGAGGAACCCAGTCGTCCTTGGGATCGCGAGTTTCCTTCCAGTGCAGCCAGATCTGGCGCGCCTCGTCGGTCAACAGGTTGACCTCGGGAAAGCCGTGGGCACGAGCAAAGCGAAGCGCCCCCTCGACCGACCAGCAGGCAGTGCCGGCTGCGCTGCATGACCACCCGGGCGACCGCCGCGGGATGCATGATGTTGCGGATCGAGGCCACCGAGCCGCCGCTGTGGGTCGGACCGTGCATGACGGCCGCGTCCAGTTCGACCACGCCGTCTTCATTGGGTAGTCCGCCAAGTCCGACCGAATGGTCCTTGGGATCGGCCTCGACGATGGCCACACCTTCGATCGCCGCGTCGAGCGGGTCGTGCCCTTTCCTGACCAGCTCGATGGCTTTCTCCACCGTCCGCAGGCCATTGCCGCTGGCAATCGCGATCGGCCGCTTCGACCCGACCGGCTTGACCGATCCCGCGCCGATCGCAAGCGTCGCCACGCTCGCTGTTGCCGTCGAGGCCATGAAACGACGTCGGCTCATTATCTTCCTCATGGATGGAACATCCCCTGGAGCTGAGTTTTCCCGATCGTTGACCGGTACCGAGTTCCTCCTATTGTCGCTTCTGGCGCTCGGGGATCAATCGAGTAGTTGCCCCAAATCGCCTACTTGCGAGTACGCGAGTCGTCCCCTCTGGCCAGTTTTGACGGCGAGCTCAGGTAGCAGGTGAAGGCAGGAACCGGCGGGGAGGCGGTCGATGCGCCGTCGCCCGCGCGCTGGGGCAGGCGGAAGCCGCGGTACACGGTCTTTGGCCCCTGGCCCGACTCGTAGACCGTGATCGCCACGGTGCAGGTCCGATCGGCGCCGCGGAGTTCGACGTCCCGAAGCTCCAGCTTGGCCTTGCCTTCAGGAGCGACGTGATGACGGGCCGCAGGCCCGTTTTCACCGACGGCGCGGAACCGGCAGCTCCGATTGCCGGGCTTGACCTCGACGTCGCAGCCGGCCCGGCCCAGGCCGGCAATCACCAGATTGAGCTGGACGGTCGGAATGACGGCGCCCGCCGGCTTCTGAGGCGTGGTCTGCGCGGGGGGGGCAGGGCTCTTTGGGCCTTGACTCTGGGCTTCGTCGGCTCCCAGATTCGGACGCGCGCCCCGGGCGGTCACTCCCAAAGCGGCGAGGACCGAGCCACCCACGACGAGCGCGAGTATGGCCATCCATGACCTGGCTCGCATAGCAGTTCGACTCCTTCCTGACTGTGCGCTTCACAGCCTGTCCTGGGTCGTTTTCTTGTCTTGATCGGCCGACGGAAGCCAGCCCGGAATCCGATAATGGGCTGCTGGCCCTGGCCTTGGGCGATCGGCCTCGATCGGAAATCGGATCGCCGTTGACCCACAGGTGGGTCGCGCCTTCCTCCCAGCCGAAACCATTGGCCGCTGCCGCGACGTGCAAATGATCTGAGGTGGGCCGCAAGGTACATCGGCGCGGGTTTCAGTGCAAGGTCAGGAACCCAACTTTCCGGAATTGCACATGCATTCGCCAGAGCAGCAACGGCTCCTGAGAGCTTTGCCAAAGATCGGACCGGACTGTCAAATCTTGATTACGACGCACTCGCTCGGTGCGCACGCTCGAATTGCTATCCCAGTCGAACGGGTTGGTCGAGGCGTTAAGAACCTAAGGATCTGGGCAGAAATGGGTTACGGGGAGTGTCGTCCTTCGCTTCGCGAAAAAAAGCCCTTTCGCGGAGCGAAAGGCGACACTTGTTGTTGCGCTGCGCCTAACTCCTTGACGGCCGATCTGTGGGCGCCGGGGCAACGCGCGTCGCGGCGGCCGAGACCGGCACCTTGGGCAAGGGCGCCGAGACCTGGGACACGGGGACATTGAGCGTGCGGGCCGAGGCGATGCCTTGAACCAGAGTATCCACCGATGGGCTCATCCAGCTCAAGATCAAGGGTTGAGGAAATACGCCCATGGCCACGGTCATCACGACCAAGGGCACGGCGATCGCGATCTCGCGCGCGTCCATGTCGGGCAAGCCCTTCCAGGCCTCATTTCGGCCCAGAAAGACCCGCTGAACCGTCCAGAGAATATAACCCGCGGTGAGAATCACCGCGGCCGCGGCCAGGATCGCCATCGGCACGTTGTAGTTGAACGCGGAGAGAACCACGAATACTTCGGCGACGAACCCGCACAGACCCGGCAGGCCCATCGACCCGAAGAAGATCACGTAGGATATCGCGCCGTAAAGCGGCATGATGTTGTTCAGACCACCCAGCTTGTTCAGGTCGCGCGTGTGCGCTCGGTCGTAGATCACGCCCACCAGGAAGAACATGCCGGCCGAGGTGATCCCGTGCGCCAGCATCATGAACATGGCGCCGTTGACGCCGTAGGCGTAGTAGCGCGGATCCACTTTGGTCAAACCGTCGGCGGCAAAGATGCTCATGACCGCCAGGCCCAGGGTCACATAGCCCATGTGGGAGACCGAGCTGTAGGCGACCAGTTTCTTGAAGTCGGTCTGGGCCATCGCCACGAGCGCGCCGTAGAGAATGCTGAAGACGCCGAGAGCCGCCACGAAATACGACCAATCGTAGGCGCCGGCGGGAGCAAGCGGCCAGGCTAGCCGCAGCATGCCGTAGCCGCCGATCTTGAGCAGAATGCCCGCCAGGATCATGCTGATCGGCGTCGGCGCCTCGACGTGCGCATCGGGAAGCCAGGTGTGGAAGGGGAAGGAGGGGAGCTTCACGATAAAACCGGTGAAAAACAGAATGAATATCCACCATTGCACGTCCCGGCCGTAGTAGCTTGTCTCGGACGCGATCCTGGTGAGCAGGACCAGGTCGAAGGAATGGCCCTTGAACCCACCCGCATCCACCGTGCTCTGCCAGAAGAAAAGGATCAGGATCGCGACCAGAATGAAAACCGAGCCGAAGAGCGTGAAAAGCAGGAACTTGATCGCGGCGTACTCCCGATTCGGTCCGCCCCAGATCCCGATCAGGAAGTACATCGGCAAGAGCATCACCTCGAAGAACACGTAGAACAGGAACAGGTCCAGTGAAATGAAGACCCCCATCATGCTGCCCAGGAGCAGCAAGAACAGGGAGTAGTAGCCCTTGACCTGCTTGTCGATCTTCCACGACGCCAGGCACGCCAGCACGCTGACAAGGCCCGTCAGCACGACCAGGCTGAGACTGATCCCATCCACGCCCAGGTAATATTGAATGTTGAAATAAGGGATCCAGGGCCGCCGCACAACCAGGTCGCTATACCCCTGCGACTCATCGGCCTCGAACCGTGTCGCCGCCTGCACCGGGGGACTGCACGACATTGTGCGCGGCCCGCTCCTGAAGCGGGGCTTGATTCCCGGCAAGATAGACGAGCAACATCAAGAGCGACGCCAGAAACGTCGCCGACGTGAAGCCCAGCGCGACCCACTTGACGGCCGGCTCGGACCGCTTGGGAACTACGAGCACGATCGCCAGGCCGATCAAGGGAAGCAACCAAAGAGAGGTCAGCAGCAGGTTATCGCGCGAGGGCAGCAGCAAGTCATAGCTCATGGGGCCGTCACCAGTTCAAGGGCGATTGCGTATCAAAATGGGAAACTTCAATGATATCATGCCACCGTCGAAGATCGCTGGGCGCAAGGGCTGCGGCCCAGCTCGATTCCACAAGCCGGCGTCAGCCGCCGATCCAGGCGAAGACGCCCGCGAAAAGGCCAACCAGCGCAAGCGCGAGAAACATCAGGTAGTTGCGCAGCCGCCCGGTCTGAATCGACCGGCTCCAGTCCCCGGTGACGTAGACGGCTTGCCCAATCAGATTGACAAGGCGGTCCACGGCAATCATGTCGAAAACACCCTCGAGCCGGCTCAAGAGCGCCGTGGCGGCGGCCGAGCCGTTGACCAGCCCGTCGATCAAGATCTGGTCAACCTTGCGGCAGAGGCGGGCCAGGGCCAGGCACGGACGGACAAACACCGCCCAGTAGAGATCGTCGAAGTACCACTTGTGGACCAGGAAGCGATAGATCGGGCTAAACCGCTCGGCAGACCGGGCCGCGCTCAAGCGAGTCGCGACGAAGTAGGGAAAGCCGGCTGGAGCATAGTAGAGCAGCCCCAGACCGACGCCGGTCAGCATGATGACGAGGGAAGAAGCCATGGCACCGTAGTGATGAATCGCGCGGATATCGACGGCTTTGTACGGCTCGCCGTACTCGAGCATCATCTCGAGCGCCGGCGTGCCGAAGGGGAAAATACCGAGAGGGTGTGGGAAGACGAAGAGGACGGCCCATCCGCTGATCACGCTGAAAATCGCCAGGATGACCAGCGGCCGGGTCATGATCGGCTCGCTTTCGTGAGCGTGCGCGGCCGGATTGCGGTCGTGGCCGTGGGCGTCGTCGTGGCCATGGCCGTGCGAGCCCCCGGCGGCGGCCATTGCGGGAAAGCCCCGCGGTTCGCCGGCGAAGGTCAAGAACCACATTCGGAACATATAAAACGCCGTCAGCACCGCCCCCACCGCCGGCAGAACGAAGAGCAGGAAGTGCTCGGGGCTCTGATGAACCCGAGCGATCGAGGCAGCCAGGATCGCGTCCTTGGAGTAAAAGCCGCTGAAAGCCGGCACCCCCGAAATCGCCAGGGTCCCGACTAGCATGCAGTATCCAGTCGTCGGCATCTTCTTGATGAGGCCGCCCAAGGCCGGCATCTCGTACGTGTGGACGCCATGGTACACGCTGCCGGCGCCAAGGAACAAAAGTGCCTTGAAAAAGGCATGCGTCAGCAGATGAAACAGGCCGGCCGCCCAGCCCCCGACGCCCAGGGCAAGCATCATGAAGCCAAGTTGACTGACGGTCGAGTAGGCCAACACCTTCTTGTAATCAGTCTGGGCCATCGCGATCGTCGCCGCGATAAAAAGGGTAATCCCGCCGGTGTAGGCAATCGTCAGGAGCACGTCGGGCGTGAAGAGCGGAAAGAAACGCCCAACCAGGTAGACTCCCGCGGCCACCATCGTCGCCGCGTGGATCAGCGCCGAGACCGGGGTCGGGCCGGCCATGGCATCGGGGAGCCAGACGTGCAGCGGGAACTGCGCCTCTTGCCGACGCAACCCGCAAAGACCCCCAATCCTCCCAAGGTCAGCAACAGGAACGGAATCTGCCGCGGGCGCCCAGTCACGGGGTCGGTCAAAGCGCGATGGGTTTGAGGATCGACGAGCTGGACGACTTCGCCACCTGCCGGCCCGGGTACGGTCACGGTGTGCAAATTGCCTGCGGGGCTGCGGAGCCCCTGATTGATTTCCTGGAAATTGAACGTCCCCAGCGCACTCCAGAGAATGCCCAGGCCAACCAGCATCCCCACGTCGCCGATCCGGTTGACGATGAACGCCTTGTTCGCGGCGTCGCTATTGACCTTCTCCTCGTACCAGAAGCCGATGAGCAGGTAGGAACAAAGACCGACAAGTTCCCAGAAGATGAAGATCATGAACAAATTGGAAGACGCGACCAGGCCGAGCATCGAAAAACAGAAAAGCGACAGATAGGTGAAGAACCGCGGGTAACGCGGATCGTCGTGCATGTAGCCCATCGAGTACCAGTGGATCAAGGTCGAGATGAACGTCACCATGAGAAACATGAGGACGCCCAGATTGTCGATGTAGACCCCCAGCGGGATGGCGAGCTCCGGCTTGGGAGTGCCGGACGTGGCCGAGGCGACCCGCCCTCCCAGCAAGACCCAATCCACATCCTTCTTCCAGACGACGGGGCCATGATGAGCGGGGGCGGCAGCGCCATGCTCGGCCTCGCCGCCAGGTTCGGTTGCTCCGGCCTCGGCCGCGGCTTCATGCGCGTTGCGCCAGGACGCGTGAAATCCGTAATAGTCGATGAAGCCGATCAGGCTGAGCACACACGATAGACCGATTGCGCCCGTGGCGATGTATGCGTTGAAACGCTTCAACTGCCTGATGAAAATGGCCTCGACCGTGAACGCCGCCAGGGGAATCAACACGGCGGTCACGTAAAGCCCGACCTGCCAGCTCATGCGCGTCTCGTTTCGTTTGTCGGTCGCAGCGCGCCGCGCTCGGGAATAAATACTCCGAATCCCGATCGGACCAAAGGCTCGCTCCGGCTCCGCCCGAGCAGCTCCTGAGCAATGGCACCCCGATCGGCCGGGCCGGTCGCGACCCTCTGGCGAGGCGCCTTGATCCCGCTCTAGGCAAACGATGGGGCCAGGCGCACCGCGTAGACCGTGAAATATGGCACAGGCTGCCAGGCTTTGCAAGACCCTCGTGATCGCAACTTCGGCCTGAGCCGCCGGAATCGTTCTCTCAGTTCACCGGCGAAGGCTCGAGCTCAAGAATCGTGCGAATTTCACGATTTCTTCACCAATGACTCGACCGGGGTTTTTACAATACGCGAGTCAGCTTGCCAACTTTTTTGCGTGGCGAGTCGCTGGACGCTGGTCAGGGCGTGCGCGGCTCTGTATATTGGCCTGACCTCTCTTCTTGTCATGGGACTTGATGAACAAGTTCGACACCTGGGAGTCTGATCAATGTTTCCTCCGACCATGCGACGTCGCGGCGGTTTCACCCTGATCGAGCTGCTTGTCGTCATCTCGATCATCGCCGTCTTGATCGCGCTGTTGTTGCCCGCCGTGCAAAGCGCGCGCGAGGCCGCTCGCCGTGCTCAATGCACCAATAACCTGAAACAGCTTGGGCTGGCCGTCGCGAACTACGAGAGCGCGAACACCTCCTACCCGTCCGACTCGTACTCGGGAATACAGCCCTGGCAGTACCCATCGTATCCGAATTTCGCGGTCTTCCAGTTCATATTGCCGTTCATGGAGCAACAGCCCGTCTACAACGCCATCAACTTCCAGCTCACGGATTACGAGCCCGACAATATCACGATCGCGGGCGTTCAAATCAACACGCTCCAATGCCCCAGCGACCCGTGGCAGCCGACCGTCATTAGCTTCTCGACGCCGTTTTCAAGCTTCGTTGAGCATGTCCGTGCGTTGCCCCCAGGTACGTGGAATCAGCAGTTCACCAGTTACGGCGCTAACCAGGGAACCTTCCCGGGGACTTTCGAACAGGTTTTCGGTCAGGCTCAATTCGCGGTGTACAACGGCGTCATTTACAACGACAGCGCCGTCAAGATCGCCAACATTACCGACGGGACAAGCAATACGTTCCTCTTCGGGGAACGTGCCCAGACGCTCTTCCGGATCTGGGATCCGGCTTACCAGAATTCCGACGGATCCTGGAATTCGTATCACTGGTTCGACACGATGGTGACAACCTACTTTCCGCCCAACGTGGCGACATCAGGCACGAACGTCAATTTCATCGGCGGTGATCCCACGGACGCCACGAGCCTTCACCCCGGTGGAGTGAACTTTGGCTTTTGCGACGGATCTGTCCGTTTTATCAAGAACTCGATCAATTCGTGGGCTTGGTCCGGCAACACAACCGCTCAAGGTGACGGACCCTCCGGATTTTACGGCGTCTCACTTCCGCTCGGGGTGACTTACAGTAACTACATCTTCTCCGGAACTCCCGGTGTCACACAGTTGGGCGTGTACCAGGCTCTGTCAACTCGCGCCGGTGGTGAAGTCCTCAGCGCCGATCAGTACTAGATTGTGTCCGAATGGCTCCCAAGCCTGTTCCCGCGTATGCTCGAGCCGGCGGACCGTTCCGGGCTTGGGCTTCATCCTCTGACATGAGGTACGACCGCACCATGCGCACCTGCCTTGGCTCTGTCGCTCTCGCCTTGATCGGGCTTTTCGCCGGCTGCAGCCCATCGCCGATTCCGGAGTCGCAGGTCGTGATCAGAGTGGGCCCGCATCAGGGTGCGATAGCCCGGCTTCCCGATGAGAAAGGGTTGGTCGAGTTGGTTAACGAGCCCGAACAGAGGGATCGACGCAGCACCGAGCCAACGTCGCTTGTTGCCTATTTCCTCCGAACCGATGGCAAGTCGCCGCTGGATCAACCGCCGTCCGACGTGAATATCGTCGTCGAAGCGGGAAGGACGGCATCCCAGACTGTTCAACTCAGTCTCGAGCCCAAAACAGACGATCCGTCCGGAGGTGCTCGCTTCGCCTCCAAGCCTGGCCAGTACCAGGTCGCAGGCCTACGCGGAACGCTCAACGCGAAAATCGGTGGGCAACAGGTCTCGACCCCCGTCTCGGGGGGCCGCTGAGCGTTTGCCCATTCATTCAGAGCGCGGTGGTCAAATTGCTCGTTTCGCTCCCCAACGGCTCGTCTCTTCAGGCGCGCGATCGCGCCCGAAGAGGCGAGCTTTATCTTGATGTCGGCCGCCGCGATCGGGCTATTCCCGGCTTCGGCCCGGGCAAACACGGGAGGACCAGCGGCCGTGGGGGCGTGTCGCCCAAGAGCGCGACGCCCGTAATCCGGCGCTTCGTACGCGGATCCGCTCCGAAGCAGCGCCGGACGAACCACCTCTGAAAACCATCAACCAGTCCGTCGATCTGTTCGTCGATTTGCGCGAAGGCGACCCTGTTGGAAACGAAGCGGTAGGCATCTCCCCAACCCCGGATCTTGTTGTCGATGGTGGCCAGCGTTTGAGCGTAGGCTCGCTCGGCCCTCCGTCGCGCCGCGGGTTGGCTGAGCTCGCGAATCCGGCTTTTCGCCTCGGCGATTTCCCGCACAATTTCGCCGAGCAGTTTCCGCCGTGCCCGCCGGGCGGGAGAGACTCCATCGGGGTGGATGCGACAACCGAGAAAATCAAACCCATTGGCAACCGAGCCCAGGAAGGCCTTCTGGCTGCCGTCGCCGGGTTCGTAGCAGGTCATGCCCAGCTTGGCCAGCTCTTCTTGAGCGGTCTGGAACCCAGCCGATACGACCTCGGCGCTCTTCCCTAGAATGATAAAGTCATCCAGGTATCGCACGGTGGTCAACTCGCCGCCGTTGAGGCATCGGTCAAAATCACGCAGCGCCAGGTTTCCCACCAGGACCGACAACAGCGATCCTTGCGCCACTCCGACCTCGGAGAGCGGGAACAAGTCCAGCCATTGCTCGAGCTCGTCACCGTTTGCGAGCTCCGTTTCCAACGCTCTGGCGAACAGCTCGAGGAACTCGACGTCGTGAACGTTCGCTTTCAAGAACTCCACGACCTCGCTTCGAGGCACGCAGGGAAAGAAATCCTTCATGTCCGACAGTGTAAACGCACTCGCACCGCGCACAATCGCCTGCATGATGGATGCGATGGCCTCCGGTACTCCCCGTCCCGGCGCACCTGCAAAGCTTGTGGGCGTGTCGAGAGTGGCCGGGATCTCGCCGAGCAGTTTCTGGAGGTCGCGATCTTGGGTGTAGATCACACTGAGGATCGATCGCTGGACGATCCGATCGCTCACGCTCTGGACCGTGATCCCACGTCGCGATCCACCACTCTTGCGTTTGGTGTATCCTTGCTTTGCGGAGAACTCGTAACACCGCGCCCGCAACTGCCTCCTGATGACCTGGAGGGCACGAATGGGTGCTGAGTCGATCGCGGTGAGATCAGTGCAGATTTGGGGCCAAGAGCTTTTCCGTGCTCTAGCGCGCACGTCCCGCCAGGCGCGGTGGAGGTTTTCGAGATGACTGGCCGCGAGCAAAAGTTTTCCCATGGAATAAGCCGTCAGGGACCTCATCGTCGGCCGCAGGTCCCCGACTGTTAGGTACCGGCGTTCCACAGAGCGTAACGGAGCTCGAAGCACAGCTACGGCGATCTGCGAGTCGGGAACGCGTCCCGAATCGCCGTCCACGATCCTGGACAAATCGGCCCCAGGATCGAGGCCGGATGGACCCGTCGCCACCGCGCCCGAAGCCGTGATGGCGAAAATGCCCGCCTTACGGGCTGAGAATCCTTGGACGAACGTCGAAGGCTACACGCTGGCGCATCGCCATGCTGAAGAGACCCAGGCTACTCGATGGAAGTGCGGATGCACGGTCGCGGCCGTAACTCCGAGCCCCCAGGTGACACGCAGCATCTCCCGGAGCACGAGGCAGAAGCCTGCCTGGCGGCGGTCGTCGCGCGGAAACGCGGCCCAGCCCGTGCTTCCACGAAGCCGGCGAGAGACTCTTATAAGTTTACTGATCACGACCTTGGCGTCAATCTATGAGGCACAGCTTCCCTCGCATGATTGGGCTTACTTGGCTGGAATCGATGCGCCCCAGATTCGCTCAAACTGCGCCGCACTGGCTGCAAGGTGCTTCCCACCGGTGGTCCGAGACACTCGGAACGCCGGGTCTCAGTCTCAACCCCAGGAAGATCCTCGGTAACGCGAATGAAACTCTCCCAGTTGGCCCGATTCGTCTCACTGCATTGAACTGAGTCAGTCGTTCAAAGCCTACCCGTCTCCGGAAGCGATCGCAAGGGAGGAAGGCGGTCGCGGAGATACGCCAGCGAACTTGAGCTGGCGGCGGAGACTGATTGAATCGGGATTCATTTGGCTTATAGTATACTGGCACCTCGGCCTATCGGAGTCGGTTCTCAACCGGAGATTTCAGTGCGGGAAACACGCGCGGCAACGCGGAGCGTTCCGGTCAACGGGTTAAGAGGTCGCTGGAGACCTTGGCCATGTCCAAGTTTTTCATTTCGTATCGGCGCCAGGATAGCAGAGACATCGCCGGCCGACTCGACGATTTGCTGGTGAGCCATTTCGGGCGTGATGGCGTGTTCATCGACATCGAGGCCATCCCCCTCGGAGTCGAGTTTCCGAAGCATCTCAGCGACGAGCTGAACCGATGCGATGTCTTGTTGGCGGTGATCGGCGACCGCTGGCTCGATGCTGCTGGCGAAGACGATGGCCCGACCAAAGGCCGGCGGCGCCTCGACGATCCGCGCGATTTCGTTCGAATCGAGATCGAGACCGCACTGGATCGTGGCATTCGCGTCGTGCCACTCCTGGTAGGCCAGCGGCCCGCGATGCCCGCTAAGGCTGATCTCCCGGACACCCTCCAGGCACTCGTCGATCGGCAAGCGCTGGTCATCCAATCGGGGCCCGATTTCCGTGACCAGGCAGAGCGGCTGATTCGGAGACTGGAAACAGAACAATTCGAGGCCAGGAAGGAGAAACTCCGGCAGGATGTCCAGAAAGCGATCGACATCGCCAACCAAGCTCCGAAAATGGCTCTGAGCGGCGGCCGCGACGTGCTCGAGCTCATGATGCAGGATGTTTACCGGCGAAGGTTCAGCGAACCGCCCGGTGACCGATCACTGGAGATTCTCACGGAGCGCCTCGCCAAGGAGGGGCATCTTCCCGATCAACTCGGCTTCGACTCGATGCTCCGCAAGTTCAGCGAGGCTGGAACGGCCCGGTGGAACGAAAGGATTACAGGAGAGGCGGTTCGCCGGTCGTTGACCCAGTTGAAAAAAATTCTCGACTGGTACATCGAAATTGAACAGCCCGGCGCGCACGGCCGGTGGCCTGCCGCCGAAGGAGAGCCGGCATCGCCCCGGGTCAAGCCTGGGGACACATTTCCTCCGTCTCGACGCGAAACACGGATTGCCGTTGTTCCCAAAGGGCTGCATTCGTTCGACGCCAACGATTCCAGGTTTTTCCTCCAATTGCTCCCCGGCCCTCGCGACGAAAATGGGTTACCCGAAAGCATCCGATTCTGGAAGTACCGGATCGAGGCGACCAATGAGCTGACCTTCACGGTGGGTGTGATCTTTGGGCCCAGCGGCTGCGGCAAGACTTCGCTGGTCCGGGCCGGCTTACTTCCAAGGCTCGCCGAGTACGTCGTTCCGGTGTATGTCGAGGCAAACGCAGAGGAAACGGAGGCTCGGCTGCTCGCGGCGTTGCGCAAGAAATGTCCGGAGGTGCCGGGCGATCTGGATCTTGCCGGGACCATCGCCGCGCTTCGCCTCGGGCAGGGCTTGGACCACAGCCAGCGAGTGCTGATCGTGCTGGACCAGTTCGAACAGTGGCTGCACGCCAAACGGGAAGAGGCAAACACCGAGCTGGCCCAGGCTCTGCGCCAGTGTGACGGTGAACGAGTAAAGGCCATCATCATGGTCCGGGCCGATGGTGACTTCTGGATGGAAATCCACCGCTTCTTGCGCGAGCTGCACATCGAGGTGCAAGGCCAGAACTCCGCGGCGGTCGCGCTTTTCGAGCCGCGCCACGCCAGGCGGGTGCTGATCGCATTCGGTCAGGCGTTCGGAGCGCTCGATGAGAAACTGTCCAAGGATCAGGAAGCCTTTGTTGACAAGGCTGTCAAGGGACTGGCTGAGAACGGGCGGATCGTGCCGGTCCGGCTGGCCCTCTTCGCCGAAATGGTCAAGGAGAAGCCCTGGACCCAGTCCACTTTCAAGGACGTCGGCGGAGCCGAGGGCGTCGGTGTGCTGTTTCTCGAGGAGACCTTCAATTCAACGACGCTCAAGCCTCACCGACGGGCGGCGCAAGCCTTGCTGAAGGCACTGCTCCCCGAGGAAGGGACCGAGATCAAGGGGCAGAAGCGCTCCGTGAACCAGTTGCTCGAGATCTCCGGCTATCGCAGTCGCCCGGCGGAATTCCACGATCTTCTCCAGATGCTGAATACGGAGTACCGGCTGATCACGCCCGCGAGCTTCGAGGCGAACAGCCCGGATTCGCAGGAAGGCGGCGGCACCGACCCGCCGGCCGCCGCGCGGTTCTACCAGTTGACTCACGATTACCTGGTCCCCGCGCTGCGGCAGTGGCTCGACCGCGAACAGCAGAAGACACGGCGCGGCCGCGCTGAGAAGTTGCTCGCTTCCCGGGCGTCGACGTGGAAACACGAGCCAGCCGATCGCTTTCTGCCTTCGCTGCGTGAGCACCTTGTCATCCGAATCCTGACTCAGAAGCGCGACTGGACCGAGCCCCAGAAGCTCATGATGCAGCGCAGCCGCCAGGTCCAGTTGAGGCGCGGGGCAGCTTTCCTGGTCGTATTGATCATACTCGGCGTGGTGGGGTTCTGGGCTCGCACGCTCCAGTTGGAAGACCGAGCCAGGGAATCGGTCGAATCGCTTCGCGAAGCTCACATCGCTCAAGTGCCGCGGGCCATCGACCATTTGAACAGGTACCGCACGCGGGCAGACCGTCTACTGCGACAAGTTGCCGGCGACGCCGACCGCCAGCTTGACCAGTTGAAGCACCGCCTTGAGCAGATTAATGCCAGCCAAGAAAGGCCGGGGAACAAGCCCATTGACGAGACTTCCCACCTGAAAGTTAGAGAACTGGAAGAGCAGCGGAGCCGGCTCGAGCGCGAGCGTCTCAATGTAGCGCTGCGCTGTTGCCGGATCCAGATCAGATCGAGTACCTTCGCGGCCAGTTGCTGGTTTGCGAACCGGACACGTTTCCGATCTTGCAGAGGCTACTAGCGCCCTATCGCGCGGCTGTCGAAGGGGCCCTCTGGGACGTGTTGGAAAGCGAGCCGGCGAAAGCGGACGAAAAAGACCAGAAACTTCCGGCAGCCTGCTTCCTGGCTGAAGCGGCGACCCGCAGCGTGGATGCGGCTGCGAAATGGAAAAAGTCAGCGACCCTGGTCGCAGACCAGATGGTCGAGAAACTCCTGAAAGAGCCCAGACACTTCGAAAGGGTTGTCGAAGCACTCGGTCCGGCGTCAACTCAACTGCTCGACCCCCTCATGACGATCTATCGAAAACCCGATCCCAAGGATCGCAACGCCGGCGCAAAGCGATTGCTTGCCAGAAGCATTCTGGCCACATACTTTATCGCGAATCCTGAAATCATGGCCACTGTGTTCGCCGACAACGACGATCCCGATTTCTATACCGATGCGCTCGACAAACTCCCCGAGGGTGGCCGACCGCTCATCAAGCCGATGATCGATCAATTGAGACAATCGCTTGGTCCGCGCCCTGATTTAAAGGTCCGCGCGGGCCGGCGCATGAGGTCGGCGCAGTGAGGAAAGGCACAGCCCCAAAGATCACCGACAGCGACCTCGAAGAACACGCAAGGCACGCGGCGAATGCAGCCATAACCTTGATTCGGCTTGGTCAGCCGACAGACGCGGTTTGGGAGCTGTTGCGGAGCACGCCCGACCCCCGGGCCCGCAGTTATATCATCGATCGTCTGGCGCCGTTCGGCGTGGCGTACCAGGCGATCGTCGAACGGGCGTTCAGCGAAGACGAGGATGTCTCCGTACGCGCAGCGCTCTTGCTGGCCCTCGGCGGCTACTCCGATGAGCAGTTGCCGCAGCCGAAGCGATTGCCTCTGATCGAGAAACTCGCATTGATTTATCGCCACGACCCCGACCGCGGCCTTCACGGCGCCGCTCGGTGGCTGCTCGGCAAGTGGGGCCAGCTCGATCTGGTTGCTCGAGCCGATGCCGAATTGGCCGGCACCAAGCCTCCAGCAGACCAACTCTGGTACGTAAACCGCCAACGTCAGACCATGATCGTGATCCCCAAACATGAGGAATTCGTGATCGGCTCGCCCTTTGGCGAGCCCTTTCGCGAAGTGGGTTCCGATTTGGGAGTCGAAAAACAGCATCGGGTCCGAATCGAACGCGGCTACGCCATCGCGGAACATGAGGTGACCGTCGAGAACTTCATGGCAAAATTCTCGCCCACGCATAACGTTGACAGAAAGCGTCTGGCGCTGGGGCCCGACGGCCAGGCCGACCCACGCTGTCCGATCACTAACGTTTCCTGGTACCAAGCCGCTGCGTATTGCAACTGGCTCAGCGAGCAAGAAGGAATTCCGGAGAACCAATGGTGTTACAAACCCAATAAAGACGGAGTATACGCCTCGGGCATGAAACCTACGGACAACTACCTGTCGCTGACTGGCTACCGCCTGCCGACCGAGGCTGAATGGGAATTTGCCTGTCGCGCAGGAACCATAACCATGCGATACTACGGTCAGGCTGATGAGTTGCTCGAGAAGTATGCCTGGTTCGAAGTGAATTCGAAGAACCCAGAGAATTCGTCGATACAATTGCAGCCGGTGGGTCGTCTGAAACCTAACGACGTAGGACTATTCGACACACTGGGTAATGCCCTGGAGTGGTGCCAGGACGAGTACCGCAAACCGAAGCCCGCGGCCGACAAGTCCGATCCATTGGTCATCGACAATCCAGACGCTTCGGAAGTCAATGACGCGCAGTTTCGAATCGCCCGCGGCGAAAAGTTCCTGGGCAAGCGGGAAAGTATCCGGGCGGCGCGCCGTGATCACAAGCACTCACCAAAAGAGCAAGATTTTATCATGGGTCTTCGCCCCGCACGCACGCACGCCGCGAATCCTTGACGGCCTTGCCGCTTTCCAGTGCCGGGATTCATCCGCTCGGGCCGGCCGCGGAATGCAAACCGTGCGCACCCCTCCCAGTCCACGGACATTTGATGCATGGACCTTTGGTTCCGTCCGGCTCTTCATCGACGCCTGTCACATTATGAACGTCCAGTCTCTGGAGTGTACTACGCTTGTTTGCGGGCGAATGAAAGTTCGATTCTGTCGCCCATTGAGGAAGAGGAAAGAGACCCAAGAGGAGCTCGTGATGGCCCAGCATGCGCTGAGAACTAGCCCGCGTCGTTTCGGCCTGACCCTCACCATAGTCTGCCTCCTGCTGGCTCCGAACGCGCCGGCGTGGGCGTGGGGCCGACACGGCCATCGGATCGTGGCCAAGCTCGCGGCGACTCGCCTCAAGCCCGCCGTGCTCGCCAAGATGAGGGACATGCTCGACAAGGACGAGGATCTCGCCAGCGCCTCAAACTGGGCCGACGAGCATCGTACGCCGCAAGATACTCCGTGGCATTACGTCAACGTGCCGCTCGAAAGCCAAAGTTACGACGCCAAGTTCTGTGACCCCTCCAAAGGGTGCGTGGTGGAGAAGCTCAAGGAATTCATGAACGTCCTCAAGGACCCGAACGCGAATCATCTCGCCAAGCGCCAGGCACTTCGGTTCGTCATTCATCTCGTGGCCGACATCCATCAACCGTTCCACGTGGCGAGCAACAATGACCGAGGTGGAAACCTGCTGCAAGTGCGATACTTCGGAGAGGGGACCAACCTGCACGCTGTCTGGGACTTTCAGATCCTGGAGTTCGACGCCCGCAGCGACACGGACCAGCGCGGCCCGACCGTCGACGAGGACGCCTGGGTAACTCGCCTCGCCAAATTGACCACGCCGGCGCGTCTCGACAAGTGGTCCGAGAACAAGCGAGTCGAGAATTGGGCCGACGAGAGCCTTCAGCTTGCCAAAGAGGCCTACAAGAGCCCGACCACTGGCAAGATGATCAGGAACGGTCAATTCCTCGCTTGCGATTACCAGAAATGGGCGATCGAAAAGGTGGAACAGCGGCTCGCCCAGGCGGGTGTGCGGCTCGCGGACATCCTCAACAATGCGCTTGACAGCCCGTGATAACCGAGCTTTTCGAGCGCTCCGCTCACCGCGGATATTTCCCTTGTCCACCAGACCGGCACGGGTTAAACTCACTTCACAGCCGGGACAACGGTCCCTTCTCTTCCGACGGCAGGCCCCGCTCAGGGCATTCCAAGTCACCCGCCATTTGGTCCCGCTCCGTGGCGACCGCTCTCGGGGATGGGCTCTCCTACACCCGGCGAGCCGCTGGTGTTCCCGCCGGAGCCGCACGATGAGCGCCCTCCAGTTCCCAGCCCTGGAAACGCGGATAGACGACTATTCCTACCAGGTGTATACATCGACTGATCCCAAGTTCTGGTTCCGGCTGGAGAGGGACGGAGATCGGGACGTCATCACCGATTTCTCGATCGGCTCGTTTCCAGTCGAGTCGGCCGGGAGTCTGCTCGCAGAGTGTTACCGAGTACTCGGGCTGACTCCGAAAGTGGTGCTGTTCTTCCGGGACATCTTGCCCTCCGGCCGGCTGGCGGCGGATCCCCAGGCTCTCGCCGCGGCGCGAGATTTGTACACGGCGTGTGGCACAGCTCTGTTGAGAGCGACTGGTTCCAGACGCGTGGAAAATTCCCTCCAGAAACGGGACGGCAAGTACCACCTCGTATTGGTTGGGAAGTCGTGAGGCGCTGGCCGGAAATAAGCGTCGCCCTTCGCGGAGCGCGTGACGACTCTCCCGGAAGTAATTCTCAGCCAGCTCCTGAGACGGCAGTGGCGGTTATTGGTCCAGTTTCAGACTGCGTCAACACCTCGCCTGGCCGCATTCCAATCAATCTCGTCATGCATCCTCGCTTTTTCGCTCGCCAACTCGATGATCCTTTTCGCCACACGGCTTCCGAATTCGGGATCGGAGAATCGGTTGTTCAGGGTCGTGCGGAATTCGTCTGCCAACTGAAAACCCTCGGACGTGCGGAGAATGACTTGGGCCACTAGCTCGACCGCTTGATCAGGGTTCAGGTTCTGCTGCGTGACTTGCTCGGCCAGGAAGTCCGCAGCCCGCCGGTATCGAGTTTGTCTGGCACGTTCCAGCGCTTCTCGATGGTCCTGCTTCTCTTGGGCTTCTCGCAAAAGCGCGCGTCGGATTCCTGCCTTGATCATTTCGCGCGCCCCGGCGGAAAGACCGTTGATAACCCCATCGACTCCTGCCCAGTCTGATTCGGCGTTCGTTCCCGGATCGTGACTACGGGCGCGCGCCATACCCAAAATCATCGGCGCTAGGAGATCCAGGGGTTCGCCGCGATTAGACAGGGCCTCCGCGACATCCCTGATGATCGACGTGAGTTCCTCTTCCCGAACCACGCCGCGGGTGATCCGCTGCAAGTAGATCCCCAGATCGTGCAGGAAGGTCGCATCGGACACCACCGCCATTTCATCGAGGACAAATCTGACGAGGTAATCGCTTCTTCCCCTCCTCTCGGCATTCGACATCCCCTCTTGCAACTCAGGTGGGACTTCTGTCTTCTCCAGGCCGCCAGTCGAGAATCGCCGTCGAAACCTCGCGGACGCCCTTTTCATGTAGTTGCGACGGAACTCCATCGCGGCGTGATATCCGGCATCCTTGGCTTCCCGGTCCCGCAAGTCCACGAGGCGCAACCCGTAACTATCGCGGGGGCTGCGATAGCGTTCATGGATGTAGATTGAAGCCGCGGGTGCCGGAGAATCCGGTTCCGAGTCGAGGATGGTTTGCATCTGCACGGCCATCTGTCTGATCATTTCATCCATTGAAGAGGCTCGCTTGCTCGAAGTCGAATTCTCAAGCACAATGCTCAATCCGACCGATTCGAGCGTCCGGAACCGTTGGGTCAAAATTGGCGGACACGTCCTTAATTAAAACCCTACGACGTGCGGCGTGGCCGGAGAACTCAAGCGGCAACAGATTTGGGAAAGGTGTCTCCAACCCGATGTCGCGGGGCCGAGCGGCCATCACGGTGCGGCGGATCGGGAAGAATCCGCTTCAATGGAGGTAGGATATGGAGTGGCGGGTGTTCGTGATCGGTCCCATGTCCAAACGCTTTCCCAACCACATCGAGAAGTTGCATGAGTTCTTCGCGGATGACCTAGTCAAGCACCATGGGTGTGAACGGGTCGGGATGAGCGCGGAGGGCGGCTTGGTCTTGAAGAATGGCAAGGACACGGTTGTCGCATTTACGCCCCGGAAGCGGTACCTGAGAGCCGACATTCCGACAAATGTTTTCCATCAAATCGACAATGCCGACCTGATCATCGCCGACCTTTCGGGGAATCGACCACCCGTCGTCTACGAACTGGCGATGGCACACGCACTCGGCGTCGATACCATTCTGGTCGGCGGGCGCACTACACAGACGTTCTATTTCTCACAGATCCACTTCCACGGGGTCGATTTTTCGGAAGATCCGATAACCTCTGAGTCACTGAGTCAAGATATCGACCTCTGGATGAGGACTCGCAGAAAGCTTCGCGCCGCCCAGAACCCGCTCCAGGCATTCTATGGTGCTCCCCTCCTCGATATTTCGGCGGCGAGTGGGCTTGCGGCCGGTTTCTATGACAATTTCGCCCGGCCAATCCTCGTGGGGGGCGAAATCGTCCAGCGGCGGCGGACGCCGACGTGGCTCGGGCTTGGACCTCGCAGGGAGTACGAGACGACGCGTAGCGTCAAGGGATTGATCGTACTCCGCCCGGAATCGCTGACAGCGGAGATCCCGGAGATCGAAGCCGATCTAGCGGAAGTCTTGAACAGGAATTTCGGGGCAGAGGTATTGAAGGGAAAACCCAACCATCTTTTCATACGTGTGCGACGGCAATCGATCTCGGGAACCGAGGATGAGTCCCGAATTCCGTTTTTCCTGGTGGGGGACTATGTGATCGACATACCGAGGACGATCTTCAGCTTGAAACTTTCACGGCGCCTCGGGCGATTGCTGGAGGTGCGAGACGCCGACGTTCTGCTCGACCATGGTATGCAGCATGTTTTGATTGAGTGCTTCCTTCATAACCTCCAAAGATTGATCCAGTCTGACCGGAGTACCAAAGGAAAGTTATTCCGTATAGCCACGGCGGACGAGCTACCGGCGGTCATCACCCATGCAGAAGGATCCCATCCATTCTAGCCAGGCCAGAGTACCGGCCGGGCCCCGGCCGCTGGACTGAACTCGGCCACCCCGCATGCGTTCGCGCGGAAAGCCTGAGCCGCGTGAGCGGACCTTCCGCCGGCGTTACTTGTGCTTCTGAGGCTCGGCGCATCGCTTGCACCGCGCTGACCGGCGCCTCACTTGTGATCCGCACCGAGCACATCGGTGAAACTTGGCCTGCCTGACCGCCTTCTTGCGGGGACGAAACGGCACGAGACACCTCGGATATTGTTCTGGATGTCGTCAAATCGGGGATCGCTCCCCAGTCTTCGTACACTCCGCCGCTGCCGCGGAATCAAGACCAATCAGTCTACCAGTTCATCGGGCGGCCCGACCAGACCGAACTACACGGATATGGTCGATTGTTCATCAGGCGTAACGGTGGCTGCGCCTGGCTTTCGCCTTTTTTCTCAATCAATCAATTCCGCGGCGGCCAGCACGATCAGCCAATGCGCGCAAAAGGCCAGTGCGATCGCCGCCCCGAGCTCGGTCCAGACCCAGATCGATTCTCCGCGGGCCAGTGCCTCAGGTGCGAGTAAGACGGCCACCACGGGAAACGCCAGGACGAGCGGCCACCAGGAAGCAAGCCTTCTGCGGTATCGCCAGAGCTGAAAGCCGACCCCAAGCACGACAAAGACAAGAGCGATTCCCAAGGCTGAAATCGCTCGCTCCAGGAGCGACATCGGCACAATCGGCACGAAAACCGCGGCGAAGGCATCGGGAAGGGGGACGAAATCCACGAGGATCGTCGGAGCCAGTAACAGCAAGAGGAAGCTCGCGAACGCGGCAATGAGGTTCGCCGCGATCGACACAGGCTCTCGGAGTGCCGGCTTCGGTCGCTTGAGCCCTGAAACCGTGGGCCCTGGCTCCAACGTGAGATTATTCTTCGCATCTCGCTCGATCGGAGCATCGGTCATCACGCGCTGTTCCCCAGAGTTCGGTCGATCAGTTCGAGCTGCGCCGTGGCGGCAAAATCACAAGCCCCTTGGCGCCCGGTAGATCGAGACGAAAAAGCGCGCCCGGATCGCCCCCGGTCATGTAGAGCTGGTCCATTTTCTCGCCGGCGAAGGCGACGTTCGAGGTCGTCAAATTGCCAGCGGGGTAGCGGCGAATGAGCTTGCCTTCGGGGCTGATCACCTGGACCTGCCGCATGCCGTAATGGGCGACGTAGAGATTACCGGCATCGTCCAGGGTGATTCCGTCGGGCTGATTGTCGATCTGGCCGGGGCCTTTCTCGGGAAGATTGGTCAAGACGCGAGCCTCGCCGAGCTTGCCGGGCTCAGTCACGGGAAACGCCAGGATGCGGTTCCGCTTGCTCTCGGCCACCAGCAATTCCCGGGCGCCCGGCCGCAGCGCGATCCCGTTGGGAAACGCCAGGCCCTTGGCGATCGTGTGGCAAACGCCCTTCGCGTCCAGGTAATGGATCGTGCCATTGGGGTTCTTCTCGTCCGAGCTGGCGGGATCGGTGAAGTAGACTCCGCCGGCGGAGGTGTCGAGGCTCAAGTCATTCGGCCCGCGGAGCGGTTGGCCGTCCGACTCGGTCGCAGCCGGATCGAGTTCCTTGCCGTCGGCGTTCACGTGCAGCAGCGCATGCCGTTTGGCGTCGCAGATCAAGTGCGTGCCGTCGGCCAGGATCTTGTGACCATTGGGCGCACCGGTCTCGGCCCAGGTCGATGACTTGCCGTCGCGAGTCACCTTGGTCACGATCTTCTCATGCGAGAAATAGAGATTGCCCTCGTGGTCCACGACGACTCCCTCGGTATAGTCGCCGGTTCGCACGACTTCGACGGGCTTGACCGAATCCTCGGTCGGAAGCTCCGATGCAACCGCCGGGGCCGGTGCCAACGCCCTGGCAATGGCCGCGATCGACAAGAGCATGACAGACCACGCAGGTGCTTTTTGTCTCGGTGACATGAGAGGGTCTTTCCGGGTAATCGGTGGAAAAGGGGTGGTGAACATGATGGCCAGGCCGGCTCACGCTCGATTCGCGAACACCGCATGGTAGTATACTAACCCGACGCGCTGGCAAGGGCGAGTCGCGCCTGAATCCCTCGCTGGCGAGTCGGGTTAATATCGAGGGCGCACGCAGGGGCGAGTCCCTACTAACCTTCCAAGGACACACCAATGAGAACGAATTCCCCGGTCTTCGCTTTTCGCGTGCGTTTTGCGCCGATGGTACTGGCAAGCCTGTTGGCCCTCTCTACTGAAGCAAGGTCCCAGAGCCAGGCCGGTCAGAAAGCACCCGGCGATCCCCTGCCGCCGATCTCCGAACGAGCCAAGCAGGTCCACGCGGCGGGGATGCTGTTCGACGGCCATAACGACCTTCCCTGGCGGCTGCGCACTGAGGGAGACATCGCCCTGACCAAGTTTGACCTGTCGCGACGACTCGACTCGGGCCAGACCGATATTCCCCGGCTGCGTGAGGGAGGAGTCAAGGCCCAGTTCTGGTCGGTCTACATTCCCAGCGAGCATCCCAATCCCGCGCGGACGGTCACCGAGCAGATCGACCTGGTGCACCGGATGTGCGAGCGCTATCCCGACGCATTGGAGATGGCTTACACCGCCGCCGACATCGAGCGCATTGTGCGCGCGGGCAAGATCGCGTCGCTCATCGGCATCGAGGGAGGCGTGGCGATCGAGAACAGCCTGGCCCAGCTTCGCGCCTTTTACACCTTGGGCGCGCGGTACATGACGCTCACCCACAACACGACTCTCGACTGGGCCGACGCCGCCACCGACGCGCCCAAGCACGACGGCTTGAGCCCGCTGGGCGAGCGGATCGTCAAGGAGATGAACCGGCTGGGCATGCTCGTGGATATCTCTCACGTTGCCCCCGCCACCATGGCCGACGCTTTGCGCGTCTCTCAGGCGCCGGTCATCGCCAGCCACTCGAGTGCCTATGCCATCTGCCCATCGCCCCGGAATGTCCCCGATGACATCCTCAAAGCCGTGAAACAAAACGGCGGCGTGGTCATGGTCAACTTTTATTCGGGATTCATCGTGCCCGAGTCCGGCAGAAAGATGCGGGCACTTCTCCAGGAGATGCGAGCCAAGTATCCCAACCGCGCCGAGCGGATGAAGGCGCTCGACGAGTGGTACATGACAGAAGGGGGCAAGCTATCGCGTGGAAGCTACCGGGACGTGGTCGACCACATCGACCATATCGTCAAGATCGCCGGAATCGACCATGTCGGGATCGGGTCCGATTTCGACGGAATCACCATGTCGCCGGTGGGCCTGGAAGACGTGGCGTGCTATCCGCGTTTGACCGACGAGCTGCTCAAGCGCGGTTACAGTGAGAGCGACGTTCACAAGATTCTGGGTGCGAATGCGCTGCGGGCGTTTCGCGAAGCGGAGAATGTGGCTCGCCGGCTGCGGGCGAGCACCTCGCCGGAGGTTGATGAGATCAAGCCGGAAAGACGCGAGCGATGAATGGTCGCGGCGGTTTTTCGCCTATAGCTCGCACGGCAACGACGGCGTTCGGGGGTTCGACCAGATTCAGGTTCGGCGAATACGACGGCTGGAACAAACGTTCTGCCCGAGCCTCTCACTTCCGCCTCTCTTTGTACGACCGACGCCCGCGCTTCCACATCTTGCGCAGGTCCTCCGTGCTGGCCACCGTCTCGATCGCATCAAGAATCTCACCGAGCAATACATGGTCTTGAATCTCTCGGATCTCCGGCATCAGTTCCAGGCCCTCGGCGCCAAACTTCAACTTCAAGCATTTCTCAATGCCCTTGAGAAAGCCCTTCCCCATGCCGACCTGTTCCGCAATCGTGACGAATGGCATACGTTTCTCCTGTTGGTACGTGGTGATTTCTTGCCAGAATAGCCATTCCTGTCCCACGGGCAGGTCCATGATCCAATCAATGAAGCGGAACAACTGGCGCACCGCTTCCGGCTCCATACCGCGTTCGTACAGACTCTTGACCAGCCGTAGTTTCCAGGCGTACCGCTCGGCCGCCGACCGCCGCGTGTCCAGAGTCTTAAGGTGGGCCAACACCACCATGGCGAACGGGTTCGGGTGGGCCTCCAGAGCCTGATCGCGTGCCGCATAGTCCATCAGCTTGACAGTCGGAAAGGTCGTACGGGTATGGAAACCCCAGCGACCGTACTCATACTGGCTTGGACGCCAGTCGGGGTCGTCGTCGGCCAGGATCGCCAAGCTGATCACCTCGCGATCATAGCGGTCGAAGATGCGGTGATTGTAGACGTACATCCGCTTAGGGAGGTCGCCCTCCTTCCAGGTCTGCACCTCCACGTGGATCAGGAGCCACCGTTCCTCGCCGCTCTTGAGCCACACCTCGACCAGCTTGTCCACGTAGCGCCGGCGTTGTTTCGACTGCCGGACGATCGGTTGCAGCTCCTTGTCCAGCATCTTATAACCGCGGCCCCAATCAATGTCGGCATGAGCTTCCGGAAAGAAGAAGGCCATGCACTGCTCGAAGTAGCGATCCAGCGCCTCCTTCCACGGACTATCATAGTCGGTCCCTGGGCCGCTTGGCGCCCTCCGCCGGCCGGTCGTTCGAGGACTGCGCTTCCGTCTCGCCATGGCAAGGGACCGAAGAGCCTTTCCGTTTCACTTCCAGCGCCAACTCGGACCTGACCGAGATCGCAAAGGCGCTCAGCCCGCCAAGTATACCGCGTAGTCGGAGAATTCCTGGAAAAAGGAATGATACCCTGCTCTTTGGCTCGCAGCAAAACGGCGAGCGTGCCGGTGACGGGCAACAAGACCGTCAGGCATGTCCGAGATCGTGCTGCAACCCGCTCGCGGCGTAATCCATCACCGTCGCTCCGTGCTTGCTCAGCAATTCCACGACTGCGCGCTTGGAACAGCCCGCCAACTCAGCTGCCTGCCTACATGACAGGCGCCCGATCTCGAACAGTTTCATGGCCAGGTACAATCGCGCCTCATCTTCGGTGACCGACGGCGGAATTTCGATGGTTACTTGAGACACGCTCGATTCTTACGCTCTCGTCAAGGTGTCACCGGTTCCGAAGGACTGCAGCCGGCAGAGACACGCGCAGACGGCCAACTCGCTGGTTGGAGAATTGGTGTGGAAGGCCGGAACGACCGCGCACTTCAACATTCCACATTTCCTCTCGCGGTAGTTTCTTGACAACGGAAATGACAGGCTTTCGATTCTCGGCTCATCCGCCGCTCCGCCCCCGGCGGTTCCGGCGACTGCCCGAGGCGGATGGTCTCGTCGTCGTCCCCGATCGGGCCCGGCGCCCGTCGTGTGAGAACGCGACGGAATTGGTCCGGATCGTGGGCCTGCCAGCCGGCACGTCTCGTTACGGTTGGCCCGATCCCAGAGGCCGACAACGGCGTCGTTGCCCGGGAACGAGTCCCGGCGGCCAAGCCGGCGAAGGGAGAACCGGGTCTCGAGCGGCATACAACGCCAGAAGGCCGCCGTCCGATACACCATCGTCGACGTACCTCAGCCCACCGCTGCCGCGCATCCTAGGCAGCAACACTCAGCGTAGCAACACTCCCCCCGGGGCGCTCGTTGGTGCCCACGCTGCACGCGCCGGCTGCATTGCTTCCTGGGCAGCAGCCTCGCGCATCACGTTTGCCCACATGCTGGTCATCGCAGACTGAACCTGGGTCATCTGCATGTTCTGGAACATCTGCTTCTGAGCTCGGAAAAGAGCTTTGTAATACTTCGCCAGCTTGAACACCCTTTCACTTTCCCAGTCCCTATCATCTCCTCTGGCGGGTTTTGGCCCGTCAACACCCACCGTGAGCGTCTCGTACACGATGTCGGGTACCATCCCACCCCTCAAGCGCGGAAAGGAGTTCTGGAGGATCGCGACGGCGACGAGCCCGCAATCGCCGGCTTCCGTGACCCCAAGGGTCAGGATCGCCGGCTTTCGCTCGAATTGCTCCGGAATCAACCCGTCGAGGTGCGCAGCCAGCCTGGGCTCCAGCCCCAGATCGCTCGTGGCGCCGGCGATTAAGTAAAGCTTGGTTCCGTCGTTGCTCGATTCGAATCTGCGCTCGGTTACAGAGCACTTGCGCGGACCATCCGGCCGGTCATACTGGGAGCGAGCAAACTCATACATGCCGGCCGGGATGACGACTTTGCCCGCGTAGGAACGGGGCGACGCCAGGATCTTGTCGAGCTTTTCCTTCACCTTGACCGGCCTCCGCGCCAGCGCCCCGAAGTCGAATCGGTTCGGCTCGAGATTGCGGGCCGGCTTCGCTTCCGAGCTGCTCGAAGCGATAACCAGGCCTTGTTTCTCGGGAAGCTCGAATTCGCTGGGCTTTGAGTAAATGACCTGGCCGCTACTGTTGCGGTGGGCGAGTTGAACGAGGATCTTGCGGCTGGCGGCGCGCGCTCCCCTGAGCGAGACCTGCACCCTGCCTGAGGCTGTCGAGGTTTTCTCGTCCTTCTTGAGCTCGACGGGCGGGGTATTGGACAACGGCGGCCAGCTACCGTCGCTATTGGGCGCCAGGCTTCCCGCACCCGCGGCTGGAGCCACGCCCACCAGCACGCCTCGGACCAGTCGCTTTGGATCGACCACTTGGGTTTTGATCTCCAAGGCGGTCGTTAGCGAGGTATCGAGCGATTTCAACTGGACAGCGCCCACCCGACCCGCCAGAACAGCGTCGCAATTCTTCGGGGGGCACAACGGAGATAATCGTCTGGCCCGACCGGGCCACGACGCCGATCAGCCTGCCCGTCTTCTCTTCAACGATTGGGCCGCCGCTATCGTACGGCAACGGCGAGCCGACGACCTGAAGCTCGGTAAGCTGGCCGGAATTGTTGTGGTGGAAGGTGCTGATGGACCCGTTCGTGATCGTGACCGAGGGATTGGCGTAGCTCTCGGTCACCTTGCCGAACGTGCCCACCTGTGGGAAGCCCGCGCCGCTGTAGGCCATGCGTTCGCTCGGGTCGACGTTCGCGTGTGGATCGATCGGTTCAGGGGGGTGACTCACTCCCCGAACGACCAGAAACGCAAGGTCGGCAGCGACGTCACCGTCGCGTTCGTCTGAGGTGTCCACCGCGATGATCTCGTCTGAGGTATCTACCGCGACGATCTCGGCGGGAAGTGTCTGCTCGAGCTGGCGCCCTTCACCGCTGTGGAAAACGACTTCTATCTCGACCTTAGTCCCTGTAGGCGCAGGGCGCTCCGACAACCTTGAAAGGTCTGGGTCGGCAATATGCCTGTTCGTCACAACCAACACGCTTTCGCGGTTCGACTCGATTACGAACCCCGAGCCCGACCCCAGAATCTTGCCCGCAAATTTGGCCTTTACGTAAACGGTGGCATCCTTGAGTTGGCTGACCACCCGTTGCGCGCCGCCGGGGTAGCCAAGTTTCCGGAAGACGACGGCAATGGTCACCATCCCCGCGCCCGCAACCAACAATGACAGTACGGCAGCTACTCCAACCAACGGCCACCCTCGCCGGTACGTCGAGTATTGACTCGCCCAGGGCGGCGGCGCGCTTTGTGTCCCGAGCCGAGGGGGCGGCACTGCAACCGTAAGCGACTCTCCCTTTTTTGAGACTTCGTCATCCGAAGACATAAGGAGCGCGGCCTTAGCTTCGACTCGCGAAGGCCCGGCACGTTTACGCTCGCGCGGCTCGTCGTCGTGCTTCTGCTCGCCCTTCCTATCGGAGAAGGGGCCCAGCGCTTCGCACACCTCGGTGGGTCTCTGGAAGCGAAGGCTCCGATCCTTGGCCATCATCCGATCGACGGTCTGGACGACCTCCGGGGGAACGTCCGGGCGAAGCTCAGAGAGGGGCATGGGCGCTCGCTCGGCATGGGCCGCGAGCTTCTGAGCTAGGTTTCCCTCCGGGAACGGCGGCAGGCCTGCGAGCAGGTGATAGAGCGTGCACCCCAGGCTGTAAATGTCCGCCCTGATGTCGGCGGAGCGCGGATCGAGCGCTTGTTCCGGGGCGATGTAATCGGCTGATCCCAGCACCATGTCGGTCAGCGTCAGCTTGATTCCACCGTCCGGCGTCGTCGATCGAGCTTGCCGTTCGTCGTTCACCTCGGCGGCGGCCGCCAAGTCGGGAAGCACCTCGCTCACGAGCCGAGCCAGGCCGAAGTCGAGGATCTTGATCTGGCCGTCCGAGGTTCGCATCAGATTCTGCGGCTTGATATCGCGATGCACCATGCCGCGCTATGGGCATGCTCCAGTCCTTCCGCGGCCTGTCTGATCGCATCGCAGGCAGCCTCGTAAGGCAGCGGCCCTCGGGACTTGACGAGGTCGCCCAAGTTAACCCCGTCGACGAATTCCATGACCAGGAAATGCGAGTCGCCGGCCTGCTCGGCGTCGTACGCCGCCACGATGTTGGGATGCAAAGACAGGTGCGCGGCTGACTTGACCTCGCGGCGGAATCGCTCGACCAAGGAGGCATTGTCCAAGAGGTCGCCGCGGATCACTTTCAAGGCGACCGGACGGTCCATCACCCGATGATGGGCCAGGTAAACCGACCCCATCCCGCCGGCACCGAGCCTCCGCACGATTCCGTAGCGCGGGTGATTGAGCAACTCCGGGGGAAGCTCCTGCTCTAGAGGAAGCTCGCGTGTGCTTGGAGTGCTCGGGGCACTCGTGCCGATCGTCGGCGGCATCTTCGCGGAGCAACTCGAATCGCTCAGCACGAACGACGAAGGGACTTCCAAACCCGTTGCCTTCGAGGCTGGCGGCGGCGGGGCCATGCTGGCATCGCTCCGGAATGCCGTGGGCCACCCGGGCAGGTTCTGTGACGCCCGCAGCCTGTCAACGAATTCGTCGTCCGGAAGGGTGCTCACCAGTTCGCAGCACGAGTTGCAGACGGCGAGGTGACTCTCCACCTCGGCCATCTCGTCATGGTCGAGAGCCCCCCGGCCGAACGCAGCGAGTCGAGCCGGATCGGGCTGTCCCAAGGTCAGCTCTTCCATCGTTCGCCTTCTCACAAATCAAACCAACGAATCTCATGCAAGACGTATAATGCCGCCCGGCTGCTTTCCTGTCACATCTTTTCCCTTTTTGGGGTCAATTTGCCGGATTCAGTCGATCAGGTCGCGACTCAGCTCGCGCAACCGCTTCAGGACTCGGGACTTGGCAACCAGGACCGCGTTCACGGTCATCCCGAGCTCGGCCGCCACCGTCTTCGGTCGGACCTCGTCAAGCACCTGGCGGCGAAACGCCAGCCAGGTCTTGGCTTCGAACTCGGGCTCGGCCCAGGTCAAGAGCGTCCGGAGCACGTGCGCATCGTGAGTTTCATCCCACACCTGGCTCAAACCGCCGTCAGGATCATCGAGCTCGTTCAAGCTCGCGAGAGATGCGCTTCCGCCCGGCGTGCCCGCCATCCTTCGGTCCATGCGGAACTTCTGGCGGACGCTGTTGACGGTGATCGTTGGAAGCCAGTTCCGGAACGCGCCGATTCGGCCGTTGTGCTCGAAGTTCGGGAGATGCGCCACCAGCGCCGTCAGGACCGTCCGCGAGAGGTCGTCCGCATCAGACTCAGCCAGCTCAAACCGGCCAAGCCATCCGCGGATCAGCGGAGAGTGAAGCTCGACCAGCCGCGTCCAGGCCTCGGAATCGGACCGATCGCTGAGTCGTTCCAGGAGACTTGCGGAGGTCTGAGACATCGAATTGGAGCTCAGAAGCAGACGGCGTTGTCGGTTCGACCGGCTTTGAAATAGAAACTCAAAATGCCAGACATACAGTCATGCAAGGCATACGTCAAGTTCGTGGAATTGCCGAGCGCTTGCTCGCCATATCGGCCGGGCAACCCGTTCATGAGTACCGAACTTCCCGGCCAACTCGCAGTAACAGCCCGTCGGACTGCCGGCCGGCGCGAGTGCCAACGCTTGGCGCGGGCGTGGCACATTTGGGTCGGATTGGCTCACGCGGAGACGCGAAAACCCGGAGGGGGGAAAGGGAATGCACTGGGTCCCCGTCAAACTGTACTCGCGGCCACATCGACGACGTTGACGCAGGTTGTCATCAACTCCCCCAATCTGTTTCTCTCCGCGCCTCCGCGGCTCCGCGTGAGTCGAGAAACTTGTCCGAATTCGCCTTCTGACGGTGCGTTTAGCCGGGACAACGGAGATTCTGAGCCGTGCTTTCTCCGCTCCGACCTCGTCCATCACTCGGATAAGCTCACGCGGAGACGCGAAAACCCGGAGGGGAAAAAGGAATGCACTGGGTCCCCGTCAAACTGTACTCGCGGCCACATCGACGACGTTGACGCAGGTTGTCATCAACTCCCCCAATCTGTTTCTCTCCGCGCCTCCGCGGCTCCGCGTGAGACGAAGAATTTGTATCTGCTCGCTCCCGAATTCGAGTCTCCAACAGCGCGAATTATTCTCATCACGACTCGCCAGCCGAATTTTGTCTGAGTTACTCGGCTTCGCCCACGCGGAGCTGCGAGGACGTCGAGGAGCCAGGGACATAGTTGTTGACGATGCGTTTGGCCGAATTCTTGAGGGTCACTCCACCGAAGTTGATCAATAGCCCCACCGGCAACTTCAGCAGTCGCAGGTAAGTCAGGACCTGCTTGTAATGGACGGGCGCAAGCTTCTCGACCGACTTCAATTCGACGACAACCAGATCTTCGACAAACAGGTCAAGTCGCAATCCGTCATTGAAATCCTCGCAAACGACGGGTCTGCGCTTTACAGCGTCTTCAAATACTCAATCAAATCCATCCGCTCGTCTTCAGACAGCTTATCGCCAAAGGTATGCCCATGGTTGCTCATGCCAAACCGCGACGTGTCAACGAGGAACTTGGCCTCGAACGGCGAGCGCCGGGCGGTGGAGATCAGCTCGTCTCGGCTCACCTCGCTGAACTTCCAGCCGACGTGGCTGGCGTCGTAGTGCTCAAAGTCGGTCGACGGGGGCCGCGTGAAGCGGGCAGGGCGGGTTGACGAGAGCAAGAGCGCGTGCAGGTTCGGCACCGACCCGTTGTGCAGATAGGGGGCCGTTGCCCAGATGCCATCCAGTGGCGGAGCCTGGTAGCCGACCCGCTCGGAATTGACGGGATACCCTTCGCCGAACCAGGTTGCATTGTAATGCGCGATCAGCTTGTCCGAGAGCCCGTGGAATCGCGCCGGGTCGGTCCCGATCACGTCGAGCGGGACGATCTTGTTGGGATACCGACCGTTGGGGCCGTAGGTCCCATGACAGCGTGCACAGCTCTTTTCAAATACGTCGCGGCCGCGCGCGGCCTTGGCCGAATCGATGGGAAATGGGTACTTGGGCGGCTCGAGGCTCCTCAGAAACGCCTGAACGTCGCGGAAAGCCGGCTCGAGCGCCTTGAGCTCGGCGAGGCTCTTTTCGCCCAGCAGGAACTGCATGTTGGTCCGGACCGAGCGGGCGTCGGTCCGGCCGTCGTAATACATCGTCCGCTTGCGCTTGAGGTGCCACCAGGGCGGTGTGTCCATCTCGGGAAGGTTGACACCCAGAGGCAGCGGAAACGAGCGGACGGATAGATCTCGATTGCGAAGGCTGAGCAAGGCAGCGGCGACCTGGCCCGCGTTATTGGTGCCGCGCGAGCTGTTGAGCACGAATGTGGAAAAGGGAGGCCGCCGGCCGTCGGCGATCGTGAGCTCGAAGAGCAGCGCCTTGAGATCGAGCTGGGTATTGCCGAGCCCCACGTAGCTCTTGCCGCCGATCGAGCCTCCGTGGCAGACCATGCAATCGATCTGCACCCCGACCTTCGTGCCCGCCGGCCCATGCCCGCGCCGCAGGCCCATCGGCAGCCCATCGTTGGGGTAGGGTGCCGGGTGCAGGCCGTAACGATGCCGAAATAGGGCGGCATAGGCGGCGGCGTCTTTAACCGGATCAGGAGCCGGCTGACCCCAGAGCCGCGCGGCGTTGCGATAGGCCGCGTCCGACCACTCGGGCTTGAGAAACCCCTCCAACGTCAGTCCCACGCGTCCTCGTTCGGCCGCGGCCGCGTCGGGCACCGTTGCAGATTCCGTCTTCGCTCCGGCCAGCGCGCTTCGTTCGAACCAGCCAGGTCCCGACACCAAGGTCGTCGTCAGGACCATGCCCAGCCACTGGCTCAGCCGTTGCACACGCATGACTGTAATTCGACCCCCCGCCGGAACGCCGATCGAAAAGGACGTCCCCCTTCCGTTATAAGCAACCGAACCACCGGCGCAAATATAGAGTGTTGAATATGGTCGGAACATGGCCGTGACGCAGACCGTGACGCAGACCTTCCAAAAGCGGCCGACGTAAGTCGTTGCCTGATAAGGGCGTGACGCTGGTGACGCTGGTGACGATGAAATACCCGCTTTCTTACGTCCGCCGCCCGCTCCCTCGGCTCGTGCGCTATATTGGGCCGACTGAGCTGCCTTTAGCGGTTGTTCGGATCTTTGAACGATCGTCGATCAGCGCCTGGACAGCCCGGATCAGATTTTGCAAACTAAGGCATTGGCATTAGTGAGGGATCGGTGATGGAGCGAACCGGGAATCAGGCTTGAACAGACCGATCGAGGGAGCGCGCCATGGGACCTGCCGAAATCGTTGCCAGCCTTAAAGAACTTTGCGCCGAGCACGGCCCGCGAATCACGACCGAGGAGATCGTCAACTGGATCGACGAGATGGGAGGTTACGAGTCGAAAGCCGAGCTGATCGCCTTTGCCAAGAAGATGAAGGCACGGCAATACGCGCGGATGCTCGATTACGAGGACGAAGACTCCGGCTTGCGGATCAAGCGGCTCTGGAGCTTCTACGATTCCGCTCGAAGCCGGCGTTACTATGCCGACATCCTCGAATTGCCGGAAGATCAGCGCAAGCGATTGATCCGGCAGTACACCAAGTTCCTCAAGCAACTGCGGGTCGTTCGCAAAGCCATGGCCGACTATTTCGCCGGCCAGCGATTCTTTGACTTCTATCCCGGCGATCCCGACGAGGACGAGGTGGAGGCCGCGCACGCTCGATCCGCACGCACGAGCTCCCGAGGTTCGGCTCGCTCGCAGGCACGGCACGCCCCGCGCGGAGGCTAAGGCGACCAGCGGATGGAAATATGCCCAGGACCAAGTGATTGTAGGGCGGATTGGCAACCCGTCTTACGGTGAATTTGCATCTGCCGGTCGCCTCTAAGCTCACAGAAGATCAACCAAAGATGATTTCGCCCGACACAAGTGAAGCGCTATCTGATCTAGCGCCGGCCACTCTTCGGTTCAACCGTTTGGTGCAGGGACCCGATCCGCTGGGCCGTTTCGGCTCTTACGGCGGCCGGTTCGTCCCCGAGACCTTGATGGATGCGCTCAACCAGCTCGCCGGGGCCTACGACCAGGTCAAGGACGATCCCGAATTCCAGGCCCGTTTCGAGCATTATCTGCGCCACTATGTGGGCCGCCCCTCGCCGCTGTTTCACGCCGAGCGGCTGACCAAATATGCCGGCGGCTCCGAGATCTACCTGAAGCGAGAAGACCTGAATCACACCGGCGCCCACAAGATCAACAATGCGATCGGCCAGGTTATGCTGGCGCAACGGATGAACAAGAAACGGGTGATTGCCGAGACCGGCGCTGGCCAGCACGGCGTGGCGACGGCGACGGCGTGCGCCCTTTTCGGGCTCGAATGCACGGTTTACATGGGCGTCGAGGACATCCGCCGCCAGAAGCTCAACGTCTTCAATATGAAGACGCTGGGAGCGACGGTGGTAGCGGTCTCGACTGGCTCGCGGACCTTGCGCGACGCGACCAACGAGGCGATGCGCGACTGGATGGGCTCTTCCAGCACGACCCATTACACGATCGGCAGCGTCGTCGGACCGCACCCGTTTCCCATGATTGTCCGCGACTTCCAGTCGGTGATCGGCCGCGAGACCAGGGCCCAGTGCCTGGAACAGATCGGGCGGCTGCCCGATGCCATCGTGGCCTGCGTGGGCGGCGGCTCCAATGCGGCGGGGATCTTCGCGCCATTCGTCGAGGATTCCGCCGTCGCACTGATCGGCGCCGAGGCCGGCGGCCGCGGCCTCAAGCCGGGCGAACACGCCGCCAGCCTCACCCAGGGCAAGCCGGGAGTTCTCCACGGCAGTTTCAGTTATGTGCTTCAAGACGAGGACGGGCAGACCTTGAACGTCCACTCGATCTCGGCCGGGCTGGATTATCCCGGCGTCGGCCCGGAACACAGTTACTGGAAAGATCTCGGCCGGGCTCGCTACGAGAGCATCACCGACAGCGAAGCGCTCGAGGCGTACCACATCTTGGCCCGCCAGGAGGGCATTCTGCCTGCACTCGAGTCCAGCCACGCCATCGCCCAGTCCTTCAAGGAAGCTCGCCGCCTCGGCCCTGGCAAGATTCTGGTCATCTGCCTCTCGGGTCGCGGCGACAAGGACGCGTACGAAGTCGCGCGGCTGCGGGGAGAGCCGATTTGACTAACCGCATCGACGCGCTCTTTAGCAAGCTGCGAGCTGAAAACCGCCGGGCGCTCATGCCGTTCGTCACGGCGGGTGATCCCGACCTTGCCACCACCGCGATGCTGATCGCCGAGCTGTCGAACCGGGGCGCGCACCTGATCGAAGTCGGAATTCCCTACTCCGACCCCATCGCCGACGGCCCTATCATCGCCGCGAGCTACCATCGAGCCCTGGAACGCGGAATCAAGATCACCCACATCTTCCAGACCCTCCGGACCCTTCGCGCCGAGGGGCAAGCCCGGTTCAACGAGACGCCGCTGGTCGCGATGGTCTCCTATGCGATCATCCACCGCCTGGGCATCGATCGCTTCCTCAACGATACGGCAACTGCGGGTCTCGACGGCCTGATCGTTCCCGATCTGCCCGTGGAAGAAGCAAGCCCGTTGATCGAGAAGGCGACCGTGCGCAACCTCAAATTGATCCAGCTCGTCACCCCGACGACGCCGCGCGACCGCGCCATCCAGATAGCCCAGTCGGCCACGGGATTTATCTATTACGTCTCGGTCGCGGGAATAACCGGCGAACGCAAGAGCCTTCCCGCTGAGCTGTCTGACGCCGTCGCCTGGCTGAGCACGCAGACCGATCTCCCCATCTGCGTCGGCTTCGGTATCAGCGGGCCCGATCAGGTGCGCCAGCTCGCCCCGGTTGCGGACGGCCTGATCGTCGGCAGCGCCATCGTGCGCCGGCTGGCCGAAGCGCTCAACCGCCCTCGCGTCGAGGTCGTCCGCGAGATCGGAGCGTTTGTGGGCGAGCTCGCCAACGTGCTGGAATCGAACCAATTCTAGGCGTGTCTAGCCTGACCAAGCGTAACTTTCACATCACGGATCAGAGGAAATGACACGAACGGTCTTTTCGAGTAGAGTACGATCCTGGCTTTGAGCGCCGGCGTGCCATCACGCCTCGACCTTGGATCGGTGGGCCAGCCCGTACTGATGGGACCGACGCAGATTGTCAGGGTGGTGGGAAGGCGGCGATGGAGAATACGACTGGGAGCGAATTGGCCACCGGTCCGTGGGAAGCATTTACCCTGGGGATGCTAGCTCCTCTGGGACCATGCCCCGAAGTTCATCTCTCCCCGAAGATCCCACCGAACGTGCTCACTAGCGCGTTACGAAGTTACCTGCCGCTTGAGGGTAATGAGCTCCTTCTGGCGTTGATCGACGGGGGAGTGGGTCTCGTCGGTTGCTGCGCGCTGACGACTCGGCGGGTTTACTGGGTTGCCGTGCAGCGCGATAAAACGCCCAACGGTCCCGCGAAAGGGGGATCGGCCGGTGCTACTGCCGGAGCGAAAAGTTCGCCGGGGCCCGACGCGAAACCGATTTGCCTGGCTGCAAGCTACGCGGCGCTGGCCGATACGATCGTGCCGGTAAAGGGTGAGGATGGCTTGGTGCGGCTCGATCTGGGCGTGGGGCAGTTGCTAGCGCTCAAGACCTCAGACCTCCGTGTGGCGCAGCTTCTGGCGCGGTACCTCGAGACAGTCGGCGCGGCCGCCCGCTCGGGCGTGGTGCCGTCGCTTGATGCGATCGATCCCGATCTGGCCGCACGCGTCGCGCGGGTTCTTCCCGCCGTCGCGAGCGTGACTCGCCAGGCCCGGACGATGAACCTCGACCTGGTGGAGTTCCGCCGGACGCTCTTCGCGGCAACGCCTCGCGTCCTCATGACGCCCCTCTTGGTGCTGTCGTGTGCGGCTGTGTCTCTGGGCATGTACTATGCGGGCGTGTCGCCAGACCGACCGGCGGAGTTGCTCGAATGGGGCGCCAATCAGGGAGCTCGAGTCTTGCTGCGCGGTGAGTACTGGCGGCTCTTCACCAGCGTCTTCGTGCATGGCGGCTGGATTCATCTTGCCGTCAACATGTGGTGCTTGATCAATATTGGACCTCTGGTCGAGCGGCTTTACGGCAATCTCGCGTACATCGCGATCTACATGGCCGCGGGAATCGGCGGGGCAATTGCCAGTGCCTCCACGCAGCCGAGGGTCAGCGTTGGGGCCTCGGGAGCAATTTTTGGAGTGCTGGGCGCGCTACTTTCTTTCCTGATTATCCATCGCCGGTCGATCCCGGCCTCGGTGCTCAAGCCGCTGCGCGGAAGCGCGGTGGGGTTTGTGGCTTTCAACACGGTCTTCGGTATGGTCGTGCCCAACATCGATCAATCGGCCCACATGGGAGGGCTCATCACGGGCTTCCTGGCGGGGCTGCTTCTCTCACGCTCGTGGCCGGTCGTTCCCAGCCGATGGGTTGCATTTCGCCGCGTCGCGATGACCGCGCTTTGTGCCGTGGCGTTGGTCGTCGCGGCACTCGCCGCCACCCGCCGCAGTGAAACGCTCGTCCCACCCTTCATAAGGTACGAAGACGTCGTGGAACAACTCGCTCCGGCCAGCGGCGAGTTCGATGCAATTGGCGCGATGCTTTTCAAGCTCGACCTCGCGGCGGCACGCGACGACGCGGCCTCGCGGCGGAGCTGCCTCGTCACAATTCGAGATCTGACCGATCGGGGCGCCCGCAATTTGATTCGAATTAGAAAAGCGACGACGCCTGACGCTCAGCTTCGTGCTTTGATCAATGTCCTTGAACGCGCTCAAGCCCGGCAGATCGACTGGCTTCAGGCCGCGCGGCGCTACCTCGAGAACGGAGCCGCCCAGGATCTCGAGGGCGCGATGCTGCTGCAAAAGGCGGCGACCGAACAAGCCGTTGAACGAGTTCCGGAGGCGTCAGGTGCTCTTTTTTCGAGAACACCGCTTGAGTGCCAGCGCCGAATCGGCAACACCGTGAAACCGTCGTGACTTCAATTGGCTGTAACCCTTTGATTGTGACTATAATTCGTGAGTGAGACCTTAAACGAATCCCGCAACTCGCAGGAGTCTTGGTCGTGATCCCACTACGCTGCTGGCAGATCAATCGTCTCGGACTGGTCGTCGTGAGCGGGGGGCTTTTTTTCGCGAGTGCGGCGGCTGCCAGGGCCGGGCTGGACGAATATGTCAAGAAACCCGACCCCGCCTATGCCTGGCAGCAGGTCAGCAACCACACGACTTCCGCGGGTAGCATTCACAGCCTCAAGCTGACGTCGCAAGTCTGGCAGGGGATCACCTGGCGCCACGATCTCCGGATCTACGAGCCCCGCGAAGTCGCCTATCCGGACACCGTGCTGCTATTTATCACCGGCGGCAGCTCCGACAGTCAGCCCAAGGACGATGACCACAAGCAGGCATTCGGCCTGGCCCGGCTCTGCGGCGCGCGGGTGGCTGTCTTGCCGCAGGTTCCCAACCAGCCGCTCCTGGACGGCAAGACGGAGGACGAGCTCATTGCCGAGACCTTCGTGCGCTATCTACAGACGCAGGACGAGAACTGGCCGCTCCTGTTTCCGATGGTCAAGAGTGCCGTGCGGGCGATGGATGCAGTCCAGGCTTGGGCCAAGGATCACGGCAAGCCGCCGGTGATCCGCTTCGTGGTGACCGGCGCCTCGAAACGCGGCTGGACGACCTGGCTGACCGGCGCCGTGGACGATCGCGTCGTCGCGATTGCCCCCATCGTGATCGTGATGCTCAACCTGAGCAAGCAAGGGCCCAACCAGCTCAAGGTGTGGGGCCAATACAGCGAGCAGATCCATGACTACGTCGACCGCGGACTCATGGAGAAGGTCCAGACACCGGCCGGTACGAAGCTCTGGCAGATGGTCGACCCGTTCAGCTATCGCGACCGCCTCACCAAGCCCAAATTCTTGATCAACGGCACCAACGATCGCTACTGGACCCTGGATGCCCTCGACTTGTACTGGGACGGCCTCAAAGGGCCGAAGTATCTGGTCGAGCTGCCCAACGCCGGCCACGGTCTCGAGGCCAACCGCGATTGGGCCTTGAACGGTGTGGGCGCGTTCTTCCGCCATGTCGTCACCAATCGCCCACTTCCCCAGATTACCTGGAGCTTCACCAACGGCGGCAAGAGCGACTCGGCGCTGACGATTCACGCCGCACCGGGGCCTCGGTCTGCCCGGCTCTGGACCGCCCGGTCGCAGACCCGAGACTTTCGCGAGTCGCACTGGGAATCGTCGGCGCTCGAGCCCGGAGAGTCGATCACGGGCCGCATCGCCCAGCCGGCAAGCGGTCGTCTCGCTGCGTTCGGCGAGCTCGAATATCAAATCGACGGGATCCCTTATCATCTGACCACATCGTTTGTAGAGCCCGGTCTCGACAGGCGCTAGGGAAGACCTCACAGGCAGGTTCGAATGAGGCATCGTGAGTTCAATAGCATCCGATGGGTCGCGACCCTCGTCGGCGTTCTGGGAGCCTGCCCGCGGGTGGAGAGTGCGCAGACGGGTGAGCCGATCGCGTACACCGTCAAATTCTCGTCGCCGGAGAAGCATTTCGCGGAGGTCGAAGCGATCGTTCGCACCGACAATCAGGCGTCGATCGAGCTTTTCATGCCCGTCTGGTCCCCGGGCTTTTATCGGGTCGAAGACTATGCCAGCCGCATCGAGTCGCTGGAGGCGAAATCGCCGGGCGGGATGACTCTGGAGGTCGAGCATCCGCAGAAGAATCGCTGGCGGATCAAAACCGGCGGAAATCTCAAGGTTGTCGTGTCCTATCGGCTCAAGTGCGACGGGAGGTCCGTCACGACGAACTGGGTAGGTGACGACCTGGGAGTGCTCAATGGAGCACCGACCTTTCTCACATTCGTCGGGACGACTCGCCGGCCCCACGATGTTACTCTGAGGCTGCCGCCGAAGTGGACGCGGGCGTGGACCGCCCTCGACCCGTCGCCGGACGGACTGTCGAATCACTATCGCGCTGTTGACTACGACACGTTGGTGGACTCACCGATCGTCGCCGGGAATGCGTCGGTTCACGAATTCGTGGTCGACGGCAGTAAACACTTCTTGGTCGACATCGGCGATCTCGGCGCGTGGGACGGTCAGAAGGCGGTTCAGGGCCTGGAGAAGATCGTCCGGGAGAACCGCCGCTTCTGGGGCGTGCTGCCGTTCCAGAACTATTATTTTCTGAACGTGTTCCGTCGGGGTGGTGGAGGGCTCGAGCACAAGAACTCGACATTGCTGACTACAAACCCCCCGCGAATCGCGGCGCAGAGTCGAGCTTCCGCTGGTATTCGTTCGTGAGCCATGAGTATTTTCATGCGTTCAATGTCAAGCGGCTGCGTCCCGTCGAGCTCGGTCCCTTCGACTATGAAAAACCGCCGCGCACGAGCAGCCTCTGGATCTCCGAGGGGCTGACGACCTACTTCGGCGAATTGATCGTCATCCGTGCTGGCCTTGGCAAAACAGAGGACTTCCTCAAATCGATTTCGTCACACATCGGCCAGCTCCAAAACGCACCGGGACGACTGGTGCAGAGTCTCGAACAATCTTCGCTCGACGTCTGGTCGGGCGGGACCTCCGGCATAGGCCGGGACCGCGCGACGGCGGTCAGCTATTATGTCAAAGGGCCAGTGGTGGGGTTCCTGCTCGACGCCAAGATTCGCCGCGCGACTGCCGACAGGAAGAACTTCGGCGACGTGATGCGGCTCGCCTACAAGGAATTCTCAGGCGAACGGGGCTTTACAGCCGAGCAATTTCGATCGATCACCGAAGCCGTGGCAGGGGTGGACCTCAAAGAATGGTTCCGCCGCGCGCTCGCTTCGACCGAGGAGCTCGAATATCACGAGGCACTCGACTGGTATGGGATCCGTTTTGCACCTGCGGCGGAGACCGCCAAGAAAACGACTGATGAGCCAGCCACGAAAGTTACAGCAGAACCGGCGGCAAAGAGTTCGGAAAAGTCTGCGCGGGATTCATCCAGAGAACAAGCACCGCGGCGTGCCCTTGAAACCAGCAGAAAGTGGAGGCTGGAGATCCGCCCGGACGCAACAGACGCGCAACAGGCCCATCTTCGCTCGTTGTTGTCGGCCTCGTGAATTCAAATCCCCGTGTTCGTTGAGATCCTTATCTCTTGCTTTCTCAGATCGGAAAAGCTATGCTTCAGTTAGTGGGCGAACCAGCCCCGCGGGACACCTAGAAACCGCAGCCCTTCGGGGTGGAGAACTGAAGGGAAGTCCGCGCGGCTGGCAGCGGGTATGCCGGATATCTCGCCCACATGGTCTCCAGGGTGAACGGCTTCCGCAAAGAGCCGAACGCAACACCGACGACTTCGGGCTGGATGAAGAGATGCTCCGGGCGAGGGAGTTACTCCCGAGCCCCTCGGAGGAAGCTCCCGGACCTCGAAGAGCGGAGATCCAGGCTCTCACATGGTAAGGCGTCACCTTCTGCCTCCCGTCCACAATCGGCTGGAGACAGAACGGTGCGGGGCCGAAGCCGTGAAGACCACGCGTCGCCAGTTGCGATGCCTCCAACGACAAACCCAACTGGTTTAACTCGGCATACCCATCCAAAAAAACGACTTCCCGTTTTGCCCCCGAGGTCATCCTTGGGGGTTTTCTTTTCGTCCTTGGCCAACCCAGCTCTGGATGCGAGAATGGCACCGATCGGCTGAAATCCGAGACCGGTTGTCTTGAGGGTTAGAGCGATGGACGATGCCGAGAACTTGTCTTCGACCAAGAATTTACAAGCCGAGGGTGACGACTCGTCGGGCTCGTTCTCAGTTCCTTATCCCACGAAGCTCGGGCGTTACACCATCCTCCGGCGCTTGGGCAAGGGCGGGTTCGGCGAGGTTTTTCTAGCCCTTGATGAGGAGCTTGACCGTAAGGTTGCAATCAAAGTCCCCCGCCCCGAGCGAGTTTCGCAGCCCGAGGATATCGAGGCATACCTGAACGAGGCTCGGATCCTCGCCAGACTTGACCATCCGCATATCGTGCCTGTTTATGACGTGGGGCGCACCGACCTTGGTCTGTGCTTCGTCGTGTCCAAATTCATCGAGGGCAGCGACCTTGCCGCCAGGATCGTGGGAACACGTCGCGGTTTTCACGAGTCGGCCGCTCTGGTGGCGACCGTCGCCGAAGCACTGCACTACGCTCACACTCATAGCCTGGTCCATCGGGACATCAAGCCCGCCAATATCCTGATCGATGACGCGGGAAAGGCGTTCGTCGCCGACTTCGGCCTTGCGCTCAAGGACGAGGACTTCGGCACGGGTGGCGGGATTGCCGGAACTCCTTCGTACATGAGCCCCGAGCAGGCTCGTGGCGAGGGGCATCGCGTCGATGGCCGGTCCGACATCTTCAGTCTGGGCGTGGTTTTCTACGAGCTCTTGACCGCTCGGCGACCTTTCATCGCCAAATCCAAGGACAAAGACAAATCGCTCAACGAACTCCTGGACCTGATCGCCACGACGGAAGCCCGTCCTCTCCGGCAGATTGACGACACGATCCCGAAGGAACTGGAACGGATCTGCCAGAAGGCGCTCTCGAAGCGGCCGTCGGAGCGGTACAGCACCGCCAAGGACATGGCGGAAGACCTTCGCCTGTTCCTCCAAACCGCGGGTGGTTCGGTCTCGACTGCCGCTCCGGCGGCTCCCGTGAGCACTCTGCCAGGATCCACTCTCGAATCCGCTCTACCTCCGCAGACCTTCAGGCAGTCCGACTCCGACCAGCGACCGATCAAGATCGTCCCCAAGGGACTGCGGTCCTTCGACGAACACGACGCCGACTTCTTCGTGGAACTTCTGCCCGGACCTCGGGACCGGGACGGACTGCCCGACAGCATCCGATTCTGGAAGCGAAAGATCGAGCAAATCGATCCCGACCTCACGTTCAAGGTGGGGTTGATCTACGGTCCGTCGGGTTGCGGCAAGTCGTCGCTGGTCAAGGCTGGGTTAGTTCCCCGCCTGGGAAAACACATCCTTCCCGTCTACGTCGAAGCGACCCCGGAGGATACAGAAGCCCGATTGCTCAAGGGCCTGCGCAAGTCGCGTCCTGAGCTGTCCCGAGGATCGGGGCTGGTCGAGTCGCTGGCAAGCTTGCGAAGGGGTCGCATCTTACCTCCTGAGCGTAAGGTAGTGCTGTTTCTGGACCAGTTTGAGCAATGGCTGTTTGCCAAGCGCGGTCAGGAGAACACGGAACTCGTCGCCGCTCTTCGTCATTGCGATGGCGAGCATGTGCAAGCGATTGTGCTGGTTCGCGATGATTTCTGGCTGGCCGCCAGCCGTTTCATGAGGGACCTGGATATACGATTGCTGGAGGGCGAGAACAGCGCCTTGGTGGATCTGTTCGATCTCCGTCATGCCAAGAAAGTTCTGACGGCGTTCGGCCGGTCTTACGGGGCTTTGCCCGAGAAGATGGGTGATCTCAAAAGCGATCAGAATTCCTTTCTGGATCAATCGATTTCCGGCCTTGCCCAGGACGGGAAGATCGTCTCTGTGCGATTGGCTCTCTTCGCCGAGATGGTCAAAGGGAGGCCTTGGGCCCCAGCGACCTTGCGTGAGGTCGGCGGCACTCAGGGAATCGGTTTGACGTTCCTCGAAGAAACCTTCAGCGCCTCGACCGCCCCTCCCGAACATCGCGTTCACCAGAAGGCAGCCCAGGCAGTTCTCAAAGCGCTCCTGCCAGAAAGCGGCACCGACATCAAAGGGCAGATGAGGTCCCGGCAGGAGTTGCTCGAAGCGTCCGGATATGTGAACCGCCCCAGGGACTTCGATGACCTGATCCACATCCTTGACCCGGAGCTTCGCCTGATCACGCCGACCGACCCAGAAGGGGTGGAGGGTGGGGAGTGGCGGGTGGAGGGCGAAAGCACCAGGCCTCGCCTAGGGATCGCTGATGGAGCCGTGGATCCCGCCACCCACCACTCTCCACCCTCCACCCGTTATTTCCAGCTCACCCACGACTATCTGGTCCACTCCCTGCGCGACTGGCTGACCCGCAAACAAAAAGAAACCCGCCGTGGACGTGCGGAACTGCGGCTGGCGGAGCGATCTTCAGTGTGGAATGCCAAACGCGAGAACCGGCATCTACCCACCGTGCTGGAGTGGGCGAACATCAGCTTGCTTACCAAGCAAAGGGACTGGACCGATCCTCAATGCACAATGATGAAACGGGCGGGAAGGGTACATGGGTTCCGAACTGCCCTGACCGTTGCTCTGGTAAGTGCTGGAGTTCTTGCAGGGTTCGTCGTTCGTCGCCAGTTTGTCGAGATTCAGAATGCCACCCAGGCAGCCGGTTTGGTCCAACGACTCCTCGATGCCGACACCCTTCAAGTTCCTGATATCGTGGGGGTGATGCGTGATTACCGTCAGTGGATCGTTCCCTCGCTGAGAAGCGAATTGGAGAACAGCTCGGAAGATTCACGCCAGAAACTTCATGCCAGCCTTGCGTTGCTGCCCGTCGATGCCACGCAAGTTGATTACCTCTTCAAACGCCTCATCAAATCGAACCCGAGCGAACTTCCCGTGCTGCGTGATGCCTTGTCGCCCTACCGTGTAACCCTGATTCCAAAACTCTGGGCCCTGTTGGGCTCGGCAAAGCCAGGAGATATCAGCCTGCTCCCGGCAGCCAGTGCCCTGGCGAGGTACGCCCCGGATGACGGCAAGTGGAAAGCCGTGGGCGGCAACGTGGCACAAGCGTTGGTGTCGGTCAATGCCGTCCTCCTCGGGCCCTGGATCGATGCCCTGCGTCCCGTTCGTGGCAAGCTGTCGGCTCCGCTCACCGCGATCTTCCAGGAAAAGGGACGCCCCGAGTCAGAACATAAGCTGGCGACCAACATCCTCGCCCACTACGTCAACGACGAACCCGAGAGACTCGCCGAGGTTCTGATGTCGGCTGACCCGAATGCGTATCTGAGCCTGTTCCCGGCCGTTGAAAAGCGCGCCGCAGAGGTCTTGCCTGTTTTCCGCACCGAGCTTGCTGGGAAAGCCACGTATTCCTGGAATGATCAGCCGTTCGATCCAACCTGGACTAAACCAGACGCTACCCTCGTGAGTGGGGTTGAGTTGGCCGAGGGGATACTCGCCGAGCGTTTCGCTTTCTGCCAGACAATGCGCCTGGGCGAGTTCCTCACGACCGCCTTGGCTCTCCGCAAGTCAGGATACCGTCCCGTGCGCTTCCGTCCCTATGCCGACGGGCAGGTGGCGCGAGTAGCTGCGGTCTGGGCCCGAGATGGACGAAACTGGCGGTTGGCATCGGAACTCTCCTCCGAGCAGATCGAAGAGCAGGATGCAAAGAACAGGAACGACAGTTTCCTTCCTGTTGATGTCGCCGGGTACACTGCGATCGAGAACAGCGGTAAGATCGCCGACCGCTATGCTGCCCTCTGGGTCGAGAAATCCGCCGATGATGACGCTCGGTTGTACGTGGCGCTGACCGCTGAAGAGCAGACCGACATTCAGGAGAGGCTGAAAGAAGCGAAGCTGATTCCACGAGCCCGGCACGCCGTGATCGGGACGGAAGGTTGCACCAGATATTGCGGCGTCTGGGGACGACCGCCATCAGCGGCCATCACATATCAAGACTGGCGAGATCAGTTCGAAGGAAACCTCGAGCAGATCCAGGCGAACCTGAGCGACCAGTTGCTTATCGACGTGGCAGTCAGCGGGGCAAGCAAACCACTGGCGATCCGCGATCGAATACAGGCGAACCTTCAGAGCGCGGACAGGAAGTTGAAGACCAAACCCCATGATCTTGATGCCCGGATGGCGCGGGCTTTGGCGAACTTCCGACTGGGAGAGAATCAGGAAGCACTTGGTGACCTTCAAGTCGTGATCGGCAAGAACCCCGAAGCGATCTCTGCCAAACAGACCCTGGTCATCGCCCTCGCCCGGCTCGGCAAGAAGCAAGACGCCTACTCCGAACTGGAGAAATTCCAGAAGGGAGACGCCCCGGAGCATCCCAAGCTCTGCCTTGCGGCTGTCTTGGCAGCAGAACTGGGCGAGGGGACAGAGAAGGCATTTGGGACCCTGGAAAAAGCGATTCGCAAACGACCCCAAGATGCAGACCTGCGCTATAACGCCGCCTGTGCCTTTTCCCTGGCATCAAAAGCCATCTCCCGGTCGGACAAGGTGAAGGGTTGTCAACTTGCGGAGCGATGTCTCCAATTGCTCAGAGAGGCGGTCAAGAACGACGATGCCGATTTTGGCAAGATGGATGAGGACGCCGGCCTCGACCCGGTTCGGGACGACCCACCGTTCGCCGAGATCATGAAGGCCGGTCACCCCGACCGCCGTTATTCTGCTGTCTGGAGCAGCGATTCGAGCTTCGAGGCGACGTCGATCTACGGTCTCGATCCCGCCGCCCACTTGCGGAAATGCCGGGAGCTCATTGCCCAGGGTTACCGCCCTGTTTCATGGTCGGCGAGCCAGGCCGCAACCGAAGGACCGCAGGTGACCGCCTCGGTCTGGCACCGCCCAGTGATCACCGAAGAGACCAGGGACCAACTGGCGGAACGTCAAGCTCGGGCGGCGGTCGCCTTGGTTCGCATGGGGAAGCCGGCTGAGATCTTGCCCTTGCTGCGCCATAGCGCCGATCCCCGGCTTCGTAGTTTCATCGTTAACTGGCTCAGTCCCCTGGGTGCCGATCCGAAACTGATCGCCGCGGAATTTGACCGCTTGGATTCTCCCGCCACCGCGCACCAGCCACCACCCAATGGAAAGATGGACGCCATTCTGTTCCACCCCGAGACGTCGACGCGTCGAGCGCTGATCCTTGCATTGGGAACATTTGGGACCGACGGGCTGTCTCCCGGCGAGCGGGAACCGTTGACCCGCAAGCTGCTCGACCTCTACCGCAACGACCCGGACAGCGGCATCCACGGGGCGGCGGAATGGGCCCTGCGGCAATGGAAGCAGCAGGAGAAGCTCAAGGAACTGGATGTCGGGCTGAGTTTGCTCAAGGATCGCGGCGACCGCCGCTGGTACGTGAACAGCCAGGGGCAGACGTTTGCCGTGATCGAGGGCCCGGTCGAGTTCCGCATGGGTTCGCCGCCGACCGAGCCGGAACGTTCCGCCTGGTTCGAGACCCCCAGACGCGTGCGAATCCCCCGCCGTTTTGCCATCGCCGCCAAGGAGGTCACTGTCGAGCAGTGGCAGCGGTTTGAGCGGACCAACACCCAGCTCGCATTGCCCCCGATCCTCGTCAAACAGGGGAGCCCCGACCCGGATGGTCCCATGATCTGGTTTACCTGGTACAGCGCCGCGAACTACTGCAACTGGCTGAGCGAGCAAGAGGGGTTGCCCAAGGACCAATGGTGCTACCTCCGCAACGAGGCCGGGGATTACTCCGAGGGGATGACGATTCCCGCCGACGTGCTCAAGCGCACGGGCTACCGGCTGCCCACCGAGGCGGAATGGGAATTCGCCTGCCGCGCGGGTACGCTGACCAGCCGTTACTTCGGCCTGTCGATCGAGCTTCTCGGCAACTATGCCTGGTATCGGGCCAACAGCGTTAAGCATCCCCGCGCGTGCGGGGGCTTGCTGCCGAACGACCTGGGGTTGTTCGACATGCTGGGAAACGAGTTCGAATGGGTGCAAGATAGCATGCGCCATCTGATGCCGAAAAGGAGGAGGCTGTTCAATGATATGATAGTCGTCTCTGAATCAATTAATGAAACGCACCCTCGTGTCATTCGGGGCGGGACGTTTGACGAAGAACCGGCAGGCGTCCGCTCGGCGGTCCGTGTCGGGTTCACGCCGTCGATGCGTCTCTCGGGCGACGGGTTTCGCCTGGCCAGGACTTCCGACTGATCGTGGGATGGTCTGACGATGGGGCTGACCAGTGGCAGCGATTGCAATGGTCGTAGCAAGGGTGCATACAATCGTGTCTTATAGCCCGCCACGCTCGAAACTTACTGTACATAGTGTGCAGGCGCTGGCGGGTGCGCAGTATGCACAGTATGAGCACAGTATGCGGTTGGACGCCGGAACAACCTGTGCAGCTCAGCATTCCTGCCCGATCGAAACGATCGCTCTCACCCCGGCTACCGTCGGAACCCTCGCGCACGCGGCTTCTGCGATGAGCCGCGGAACCGGTCGAAACCGCGCGAACCCGATTGCCCAGACGCGAACCGAAAACTCTGGCGGAGGTGTCGCCGATCCCCATGTTGGTGAGCGAGTCGCCGGCCCCTGAGCCCTCGTCCTTCCTCATTTTCATCGCCCTGGGAGCCGGAATCTTCAGGCGTCTTCGGATGAGTGCCTGCCGCTGACAAGCTGATTTCGTTCCGTCGTGATGCTGTAGCCCGTTTGGTCTATTTCGGGCCCTGGCCCTTGTCGATGTCCGTCCCTCGCGTCCCGGAATTCGGTTCGTATTTCTCGTCGTCCGGAAATTCGGCCGGCAGCCGCTTGAGGTAAGGACCGACCAGTGCTTCGGGCTCCGGTGGATCGGTGCCGTGATCGCGGAGATAGAGTTGACTGCCCATGAGGATCACCAGCGCCCGTTGGTCCGCGTGCTCCCTGATTCGGAGGGATCGCACATCACTGAAGTCCTTTAGTATGTACTGGGCATCATCGGTTGTACCGAGCCACTGATCGAGGGTCTCGGGCGAGAGCACGCGAGCCTTGGCCGGCGCCCCTGGGCCGAACGAGTAAAAGTCGTGCGAGGCGACGTTGGGATCCGGATCGGGCCGTTGATCCGGAGGAAGGTCGCAACACGCCAGCCAGTTGGCCGTCACCAGCCGGACCACGCGCCGACTCCGTTCCTTCTCAACACGCCAGAATCGCCCAGCGTCATCGAGCGCCCCCCACATCTCCGGGCTCAGTTGGTAATCTGAAAACCTGAGGAACTGTCCCCATGGAGGAGGAACCCGGCCGGCTGAATTACGCGCTTCGTTGAACAACCGGTCCAGATCCACGTATTCGGACTTGAGCGTATACGATTCCGAGGGAACCAGTGCCTCGCAGGCGATCACATCATCGAGCGCTTGGCGGAGCAACGCGGGGGTGGTCCTGGGTTCGGCGGCCCAGGTGTTCAATTGACGGCGAAGGTTCCCGTGCCAGTCCCTGGCCGAGAATCGCCTGGGGGCTGTACCGTACACGCGGACCTGGTGGATCGTGCGCAGGGCAGCTCGATACCAGTTCCAGGCCCCGGCCATGTCGCCTTGCTCCTCCAGTCGCGACGCCTCGAGCAGGGCCAGACGCTGGAAGGTGCTGAGGGCCGCTGTCATCCTTTCGCGCTCTTGACTAAATAAGGGAGATGGGTCGAGCGCGTCCGGCATTTCGGCCCCCTCGCGATAGAGGGCCAGCGCCACGCGGTTCTCCTCGACCCAGCCGCGGAATTCCGGTTCGGCCTCCGACCAGGGGGCGAACCAGTTGACTCGCCCAGGATTTTTGCGTTTCGACATCTTCAACGGCTTGAGCAGGTCGGCCGCCCGGCGGTAAAGCACAAAGGCGTTCCGGTCGTCGGGAATCGTCATGGCCCGGAACGCCGCAACGTCGAACGGGTCGCCGATGTCGGGCAGGCCCCAAAGCTGCGTCGCCCACCAGAGCGGAGGGCCAGCCACGATCGCCAGCAGCACCAGGAATGTGCACCAGACTCGCCGCCGGCTCTGGCCGATCCATCGGAACGGCGCCAGTAGCAACCGGACTGTCGGAAAGCTACGGCGCAAGCTCGCGAGGTGCGTCATTCCCGTTGCTCCCGCCCGGCACTGATCCCGATCGAAGTCTCCAGCGTACCGGGCGAACGCAGATCGGTCAACGACGTTTGTCAAAGAGGTAGCGCTCAGCGCCCCAGCGGCCGGCGCGGGATCGTCCACCACACGGCGTCAAACGCCGACCGTGCGTCGTCGTCGAATACAAGCTGGGGAGCAGCCAAGGTGGCGTCGAGCTGGTCGGGCCGGCTGGCACCGACGATTGCCGAAGTGACTCCCGGCTGCCGCAAGACCCAGGCGATGCTGGCCGTGGCAAGGCCCCATTGCCGCCGCTGGCAATAACTCTTCAACGCGGCGACCGCGTCGAACTGCGCCGCATGCCAGTAGCGGTCGCGGTATAGCTCGCCCGAGGCGCCGAGCGTGAACCGCGTTCCGGACTGTGGCGGCGTATCGCCGGAATGCTTGCCCGAAAGCAATCCTCCAGCCAGCGGGTTGTAGACGATCACGCCCACACCCTGATCGCGGCAGAGTGGCAGAAGCTCGGTCTCGATCTCCCGGTACAAGACGTTGTACCGCGGCTGTACACAGTCATATCGCGCCCAGCCGTGCCGCTCGCTGGCTCCGAGAGCCACCGCAAGCTGCCAGGCTGGATAATTCGAACAGCCGACGTAACGGACCTTGCCCGAGCGAACCAGATCGTCGAAGGCCCTGAGCGTCTCGTCGATCGGCGTCTCGGAATCGGGAAGATGCGCCTGGTAGAGATCCACGTACTCAGTGCGCAGCCGCTGGAGACTGGCCTCGCACGCAGCCAGGATGTGGCGCCGCGACAACCCCTCGTCGTTCGGCCCCAGTCCGACGCGGATCCGGCACTTTGTCGCCACCACAAAATGATGCCGGCGCCCCAACCCAAGGGCCAGCCAGCTCCCGATCACCTCTTCGGTCCGGCCGGCCGTTTCCGGGTCGGGCGGAATTGGATATGCATCGGCCGTGTCGAGAAACGTCACACCGCGCTCGGCGGCCACGTCGAGTATCCGGTACGACGTCGCCTCGTCACTCTGACCCGCAAACGTCATCGTTCCCAGACAGATCTCCGAAACCTTCAGGCCCGTGCGTCCCAATCTTCGTTGTTGCATGATTCCCTCCACGCCCTCTTAGCTATCCCGATTAGTTTGTCCAGCCTAACACGCCGCGTGGTAGACTTGATCCATAATGACGCGATTTCAGGGCAATCTCCACCTGGCGGTGGGGGCGAGGGCACGTTGATGGTCGAGCAGTTGTTGGAGCCGGAACAGACGACGGAGGTGTTGTCGTCGGACGCGTCGCTGCTGGCGTGGCGCGATGCGCTTCGCGAGGAATTGAGGGAGACGATTGCGCACGGTGGTGGGCGATGGTCGCGGGCCCTGATGGCCGTCGCCTGGATTCATTTGATCGCATTTCTCGGCTGCCACCTGCTGCGCGAGCCCAGTCGCGGCAGTGGAAGCGACCCCCGGCACATGTTGGTCTGGTTCCTGGAATTGGTAGCCGTCTTCGTGGCCATGCGTCTTGTTGCCGGCAAGGGTTGGTTCTGGTCGCCTCCAGCGATCAAGTTGATCACGCGTCTCTGGGTAACATTGCTCATCCTCTCGTTCAGCGTGGCGACTCTCAACGCCACGATCGGCTGGCAGACGCTCTGGTTCAAGGCGGCCTGGGGAACGCTCAGCACCTTTTTCTTTGCGACCTTGGCCTGGCTATTCACGCCGTGGTTCTTCATTCCTGCTGTTCAAATGTACCTGACGGCGCTCCTGATCGCGCGATTCATGGACTGGAACAACGTGATCTACGGAGTCTCGTGGTGGATCGCCATGATGGGAGTCGCCTTGGTCGTCCGCCGGCGGGAACGAAGATCAGTCACGAGCGCGAGGGCTCTGACTCAGCGAACCGGGGCTGGAGCCGAATAGCTTCGCTCGCGCGGCTCTATGAGGTCATTGCTCCCGATCTCCCCTTCGCGCCGGGTCGGTGGGGACCAAATCGGCAAGTCGCAAAGACCGCCCCCCAGATAGATGTGATGCCAGAGCTGCGTGGTCACGACGCAGGTCAGGCTGAGATCCATGATGATGCGTCTGGGGGTGATTCGGGGAAATCGCACCTGCGAGGTCCGCTCACGCGCGACGCGATTGGGATCGAACCAACCGGTGGCCTCGAGCGACTCGCGGCTCAAAAGCTGGTTGACCCAATGGGGCCGGTTGCTAGCGAGGAATGCATCGGACCGGCTTGCTTGAAACATCGTCTTGCGGCGATTGGCGATGCGTGGCGGCAAGGTCCGCGCGGCCACCTGGCGCAACAACCACTTGTCGGTCAGCCCGTGCAGCTTGTACTCCGGCGCAAGCGAGGCGCAAAAGGCGATCACATCCTCATCCAGGAGCGGATAGCGGGTCTCGACCGATGAATTCATGGCCACGCGGTCACCTTTGCCCAGTAGCAAGAGGCCGGGAAGCATTACCTTGTAGCCGACATAGAGCGACCGGTTGAGGGGATGCCAGCGGGTGAAGCGGTCATGGGAGATGTCGAGATCGTCGTAGGCGCAATGACCCGCGAGGCGGTTCCACATCGAGTCGGAGTAGAGCTGCACCCTGGCCTGGGCCAGATAATCGTAGACGTCCTGCTGCGCTGTGCGAACTCCCTGCGTCGCGCAGAGCTCGGGCTGCCGAGCCCAGCCGCCGACTGACGCCAGCGACAGGTTCCGGGCCATTTGCAGGACGCGGAGGATCGGACCTCGCGCCACCAGATCGCGAATCTTCTGGCTCTTGAACCAGGCATAGCCCGCCAGGGCTTCATCGGCCCCCTCGCCAGTCAGGGCAACCTTGTACCCTTGAGCGTGGACAGCGCCGGCCAAGCGCAAGAGACATGCCGCCGACGAATCCATGACGGGCCCTTCAGCGGCCCGGATCAGCTCGGGATATGCGGCCACGATGTCGCCACGGTTCATGGTCACCGTCGTCAGCGTCAACCCGAGCGCCTGGGCCGACTCGATTGCCTGCGATCGCTCGTCGGGACCCGCACGGTCCAGTCCGATCGTGAAGGAGGGCACCGCGCTGCCGCGCTGCCGCGAGCTCAGACCGAGCACGACCGTCGAATCGAGCCCGCCGCTGATGTAGCTGACCACCGGCACATCGCCACGGAGCCGCCGCTCGACCGCCTGCCGCATCAGGAATTCTAGCTCGTCGACCAGGGGCGCCGGATCGTCGAGCCGCCGTTCGACGCCGGCATCGGGAAAATCCAGGTCCCAGTATCGTTTGAGCTCGACCCGGCCGTTGCGAGCCTTGAGGTAGTGGCCCGGCAGAATCGATTTGATTCCTTCGAAAAACGTGCGCGAAGTGCCGGCGCACCAGGTGTTGAAGAACAGGTCGATGCCCTTGGGGTCGGGGCGCGGCTGGACCAGTCCCGAGGCCAGAAGCGCCTTGATTTCCGAGCCCCAGAGCAGCCAGCCGTTGACTTCGGTGTAATAGAGGGGACAGATCCCGACCCGATCGCGCCCCAGGATCAGCGTGCGGGTGTTGCGGTCCCAGAGCGCCACCGCGAACTGGCCGCGGGCCTTGTCGAAGACGCCTTCTCCTCGATCTTCGTAGAGGTGCACCCACAGCTCGGTATCGCAGCGCGTCGCCAGGCGATGGCCGCGGGCCAAGAGCTCGGTCTGCAGCTCCGGATACTCGAAAAGCTCACCGTTCTGGGTGACCCAGATCGAGCCGTCCTCGTTGCTGATCGGCTGCCGTCCGCCGGCCAAGTCGACGATCGCCAGCCGCCGCGCCCCCAGAGCCAACCCCGGCTCGATGTGAATCTGCTCGTCATCCGGTCCGCGATGGGCGATCGCGCCGGTCATCGCCAGCAGACGCAAAGCGGCGAGCTCGCGCCGACTATTCAGATCGAACGCCCCAGCGATACCGCACATCGTAAGCCGCTTCCTTGTAAGCCACTTCCGCCGACGAACCCTGCCAGCTTCGACCGTCCTGGGCACCGACCAAATCCCATCAACTATATCATGCCGGGCCGGCTACGCCCCGAGAGATCAGGCCGGTGCCTCCCTGGCTAATGCTCAATCCGGTTCTTCATACACAGTCCAGCCCTCCCCGGCGGCGTTACGCGCCTTGATGTAATCCGCATCGGACTTGAAGAGGAAGGCCACAAAAATTCCGGTCACGGCGCCTCCGACGTGGGCGAGGTAGGCGACACCCCCCGACTCGCCGGTCTGGCCGAGCGAGCTGGCTCCCAGCCAGATCTGAAGCGCGATCCACCCGCCGATGACAATCACCGCAGGCAGCACGGTGATAAACCGGAACAGGAGAACTCGGATCTGGTGATGCGGGAACCAGATGACATAGGCTCCCATCATCCCCGCGATCGCGCCCGAGGCCCCCAGGGTCGGCGTCACCGAATCGGGGTTAGCGGCGATCTGCGCCAGCGCTCCAGCCAGGCCGCACGCCAGATAGACAATCAGATAGCGGACGCTGCCCAGTACCTCCTCGACATTGTCGCCGACGATCCAAAGATAGAGCATGTTGCCGATCAAGTGCCACCAGCTCCCGTGGAGGAACATCGAGGTCAGCAAAGTCCAGCGCACGGGAATCGGGCAAGGGAAATGTTCGATGGCGCGCTCCCGCTCTTCCACATGAGCGCCGCCGAACCGATCCCGCACCAGCACCTGCACAATACGCGGCACGGGTTCGTCGATGTCTTTGTTGTGAGTGATCTCCCACGGGGTCGCCGCGAAGGCAAGCGTGAATGGCTCACCCTGTTCTTGCTGCACCAGAAACATGATGACGTTGAGCGCGATCAGGGCGTAATTCACCACGGGAAAGATCTGGGTTCGCTGCAAGTCGCCGAGCGGAAGCACCATGTTGGGAGCCCATCCTGTAATCTAAAAAATGATCAAGCGATGGTCTTGATACCCGGGTTGATTCCGGCATGTCGCGCGACCCCGCGGCGATCACGATCCGCCGGGCGAGGGGACCGCGACGGCGAAACGCCTGGCCCACTGCTTGAGCTCTTTCCAGGCCGGTGGTGCAATGGGGACGCCTCGTTCGTGAGCCTCCTTGTGCCGCGCCGCCCAGGTCGCGGGCAGCAACCGGCCGGGGCCGTCGGCCAGGCCCTGAATCCATCGGCCCACCCTGTCATGAAACTCAGACATCGGCTCGAGCTCGGCAATCACGACGGCCGCAACCAGCCAGGATTCTTCCGGTACGAGGAATTCGCTCCAGCTTGCCACGCCGTCGAGTGGCGGAGGAAGCAGCCTCGTCCTGACAGGCTTGGGCGCCACGCCACGCCGCCCGGAACGCGCTGACGTTCCTGTATCCGTGCGGTCTTGCTCGATCACGGCCAGCCCGGAATCCAGCACGATTGGCAGACCCGCCAGCGAGGGAACCGCGGCGCTCCAGACTCCGCCTGGCCCCAGTACCAACGCCGCCACCGGCCTCACGGACATCGCCGCCACGACTGGGGCCGCCGACCCGAGCCGGCGCAGGTGCGTTACCCGCACCAGCCCGACCGCCGTGTCCCGCGCCTTTTCGATGGCCACCTCGGCGGCCCGTTCCAGAACCAGAGGAGCGATGCCGTTGCGTCCGTCGAGCGTCGCCAGCGACGGCCGCTCAGCGATGATCTCGCCGGTCGCCGTGAGATCGATACTGCCATTTTCGATGCTTTCCAGCCAGCACGGTAAGCTCCCGATGCCAAAAGAAGCAGCACTGGCCGCGTCAAACCAGAGCAGATGCGAGGCCAGCGCCAAAGCCCGCGGCGGTGCGAGCCCGCTCGCGCATGCAAGCGCCGCGGCAAACCGCCGGAGATCGTCGAGCCGGTAACGGCGGATGACGGTCGCGGACACACTGCCCTCAATCGAAATCGCCCCTGGTCGATCGTCGGCATCTCCCACTTGATTAGGTTAAAGGGAGACGGAGGAAAGTGCAAACCTGGGGGGAAGTGTTCCGTTTTCACTAAACTGAAGTCTAAACGACCACGGCACGAGAGGAGGGCCCAGCGGACGGGCCGTCGCCGTCGATCTTTTCCCACTCACGGCGCACGCGCGATAACCCAAAGGCACACAGCTCGAATTGCTCGCTCAGGCGGCGCAATACCGGGCCCTGCTCGCTACCGGCACTCAGGGTGCTCGCGACATAATACGACCGCTTGCCCTGCTCTTGGTAGCTGATCAGGGCGTCGGCCGTTCCTTTGGCCTGGAGCTTGGCGAGAGCCTCAGGGTAAACACCCGTCCAGAAAAGGGTGAAGTCGCCAACGTGGCGGTGGCACTCGCGCCGCCGCTCGGCATCAGGGGCGGCTTCAGCCTGGGCGATCATCTCTGTAACCTGGCTGAGCCGTTGACCTTTCTGGTCGCGCACCCGCCAGATGGTTTCGCTTGGCACAAAGTTTGCCAAGATTCCCGCCACATACCCGACGAGCGATGGGTCGCCAATCCCCAGCTCGTTCATGAACGCATATTCGGTCAGGCCACGGAACAGCCTGTGCAGCGGATGCGATTCGGGAATCGCTCGCAACCTGTTCATCGCGGGTGCTCCTCACCCATTGGTCACAATCGTTTGTGTACGATACGGCAACCGGCGAACGACATGCAGATCGGTATGCTCTTCAATCCAAATAAAGAAGAACTGGGCGTTCTGCTAGCAAATTCTACGCCGGGTTTCGAAATTGTTCAACAGAAGATCGGGATTACATGGAATCCAGCGGCAGGACGGAGCTGCCAGAGACCACCCGACACGAGATGAAGGTATCTGCTTTTGCTGTACTCGCAAGACTTCTCTCCCGCCTGACGACGCAGACTTCTTGTCCTGGTTGTCTGCTGCTCTGTCAACTTGTCCGGCTTGAAGCAACCTGGCGTTCCTGTCATGATGGAACGGTGCGAGCCGCCCTGGGAAGGCGCAGCCCAATTGACGCCCGGCCCGGCGCCTTCCGGCGGCGGGAGGTTAAACACTCAGGGAAGAACTATCCAGAATCGTGACGATCGCACGGTCCGGTTGGCGGCTTGCAAAGGATGCGCCGCCGGAGGGTCATCGATCATAGGGAGGTGGTTTGGTTGCGAATCACGTTTCACGGTGCGACCCGGCAGATCACCGGCAGTGCCCATCTGCTGGAAATCGGCCCTTACCGGATATTGCTCGACTGCGGGTTGTTTGATTCGGAGCGGATCGATCCTACCAGTCCCAACCGCCAGATTTCGTTCGATCCCCGCGCCCTGGACGCGGTGATCGTCTCGCACGCCCATAACGATCACATTGGCCGGCTGCCCTGCCTGGTCAAGGCCGGCTATAAGGGGCCGATCTGCACCACTCCGGCCACTGCCGCGATCACCAACGTCATGCTCCGCGACAGTGCGCGAATTCAGCGCGAGGAAGTGCGTAACGCACACATCAAATACCCCCACATCGAGGCTCCCGAGCCGCTTTTCGACCTGGCCGACGTCGAATGGATGGTCGAACAGCTCAAACGGCTCTCGTACGGAGAGCCGCATGAAGTCCTGCCCGGAATCACCCTGACCTATTTTGATGCCGGGCACGTCCTGGGCTCGGCGATCGTTCAGCTCGACTTTCACGAGAACGGCCGCCCCCGCCGTTTCGTTTTCACCGGCGATCTGGGCCGGCGCAGCACCCACCTTCTTCCGGACCCGACTCCCGTCCAAAACATCGACATATTGGTGTCCGAGAGCACCTACGGCAACCGCGAGCTCGACTCCTACGATCGCCTGATGAAGCAGTTGCACGCGATCGTCGCCCGGGCCACGCGGCTCCAGAGCAAGATCGTCATCCCCGCCTTCAGCCTGGGACGGACCCAGCGGATGGTCTACTGCCTGCAGGAGCTGTATGCCTTGCACAAGGTCCGGCCGATCCCGATCTACGTCGACAGCCCGCTGGCCATGCGCCTGACCGAGATCCACCGCGACCACCCGGAAGCCTTCACCCCCCAGGCGCAAAGCTTGATGGACAAGGATCCGCTCTATTTCGGCTCGAAGTACGTCGAGTTCTGCGAGAGCTGGGACGATTCAAGGCGGCTCAACTATTTGAACGGGCCCATGGTGATCATCGCGTCATCGGGCATGTGCGAGGCCGGCCGCATTCGCCACCACCTGCGGCACGTGGTGCAGGACCCCGACAACGCGATCGTCATTGTGAGCTTCCAGGCCGAGGGAACGCTGGGACGGCGCATTTCCGAAGGCGTCGAGCGGGTCCAGATCTTTGACGAGTGGTACGACCTGAACGCCGCGGTTTATGTGCTCGACGGGTTCTCCGGTCATGGCGATCGCAACGACCTGGCGTGGTGGTATAGCCAGACGGGCGGCGGCATCGAAAACGCCTTTCTCGTCCACGGCGAGCTCGAGGCCATGGACGCCCTCGTACCCGTGCTCCAGCCCTTTGTCCAGAATACCGTCCACACCCCCGAGCTGCATGGCAGCTACGAGGTCTGATTCCAATCCAAATGGCTGATATGCTTGATCTCGCAGCCGAACTCGAATTTGTCAAAACCGTCGCGATCGAGGCCGCGGCAACCGCGAAAACCCGGTGCCGACGGGTGACTCCTTACGAGAAGAGCAACCAGACCTACGTGACCGACCTGGACAACGACCTCGAGCGATTGATTCGCAGACGCCTGGGCGGCCGATTCCCCGATGACATCTTGAGCGGCGAGGAATACGGGATCGAGGGGGGCACCGGTCAAAGGCGCTGGTCGATCGACCCGATCGACGGCACCGGCAACATGGTCCACGGTCTGCCGCTCTGGGCCATCAGCATCGGCCTCCTGGTCGCGGGTGAGCCGGTCCTGGGCGTCATCGCCGTCCCGCCCTTGGACGAGCTATTCTGGGCCGTCAGGGGAGCCGGCGCGTGGCTGGACGGTCAACGGCTGCTGGTTCAGGACGCCGATACATTCCACAATCAAGACAACGTGTGCGTCGGCACCAATGCGCTCCGCGCTGTCGATCCGCGCAGCCTGCCCGGCCGGCTGCGCGACCTGGGCAGCGCATGTTGCGAGCAAACGTTCCTGGCGGCTAGCCGCCTTCAGGCCACGACGTTTCTGGGAGAGCAGGCTCACGACGTCGCCGCGGGCGTGGTCATTACGAGCGAGGCCGGTTGCTCGTACGGCACGATCCAGGGCGAACGTCTCAGCCCGGCCGAGATGGTCCGCCGCACTCCGGTCACCGTTCCGACTTTCATCGCCCCGCCGCGCCGGCTCAAAGCCTTGATGGCCATGGCCCGTCCGCTCGGGTGAATTCACGTAGGCCGCTCGTGGTCGGCCGCAGAGTGGCGGGCAAGCGGGTGGCTTCTCGCTTTTCGAAACCGAACCGCCGGCGAAAACTCATGGGACACTGGGGCAAGAAGAGCTACGAGAACGATGCAGCGGCCGACGCTCTCGACGCGGGCTTCGACCACGTCCACGGCCCGCTTTACGAAGAGCTGATGGACGACCGCAACCCGCTGACCTTCGAGCAAGTGCAACAGAAGCTGGCGAATTCCCGAACCCTCGAAGCGGCGATCGCGGCCTTGCGCGATTCGTTTGGGACAAAGAGCACGCCCGATTCCTGGGACGAGCTGGGCCGGCTTGCACTCGTCGGGATTGTCGTGCGGCACGCGGAGCTCGGCGTACGCATTCCCGAAACCTGGCTGCGGCAGTCCATCGACTGGCTCGAACACGAAGAGATCGACTGGGAAGAAGCGACGGCCCGCCGGTTGCACCGAGGCAAGGAGATCGCACTACTCAAGGGGCTCATGTGACTCCCAATCGATCTCGGTGTGTTACAATCATCGCGACGATGAGTCAATTCCCAGGAACCGGAGGCCCGCGCATGGCCACAGCTACGCCCGAACGATTTGACGTGCCAACCGACCTCATCGAGCCGGAAGGTCTGTATGAAGTCGTCAGCGGCCGAATCGTGGAGAAACCCATGGGAGTGTACGAAAACTGGTTCGCCAAGGTAATCTACGACGCTCTGGTTCCATTTGTCAAAGCTAACCTACTGGGCCGCGTCGTCCAGGAAATGATCTTCGACCTCCGACCTCACGTCAACCGAGAGCGTCGACCGGATGTCGCGTTTGTCGCGTACGACCGCTGGGCCAAGGATCGGCGCATGCCGCGCGTACGGTCCTGGGCCGTCGTGCCCGACCTGGCCATCGAGATCGTCAGCCTGACGAACAGCGCCGACGAAGTTGCCGGGAAACTGGAAGAGTATTTCAAGGCCGGGATGCGGCAAGTGTGGGTCGTGTATCCGCGCCAATCGAAAGTTTATGTTTACACATCGACGACCGCGGTCCGCGTGCTGGCCCCTGGCGACGAGCTGGACGGTGGCGATGTTCTGCCCGGCTTCCGGCTCGCAATACGGGAGCTCTTCGAACAGGCCGGTGAGCCAGCGTGATGCGTAAAGCGTGCGATGAACCGCCCCGGTTCCACGCGATCCGATTTGCATCTGCCTATCGCCGTACGATCAGCTCTTCGATCGGTGAGCCTCGATCTCCTCTCGAAGCGCCTTGGCCTCGGGGTGCTCGGGATCTTCCTTGAGAATGCCGTCGAGCGTCGCCTTGGCGGCGTCACGCTGGCCCAAGCCCAGTTGGGCCTTGGCCACCTTGACCTTGAGGTCGTTCGGCTTCTTGGCCTTGAGCTGTAGTGCGGTCTGATACTCCTCGATGGCCTCGGCGAATTTCTTCTCCGCCGACTGGGCATCAGCCAGCAGGACGTGGGGCGCCGGGTCGTAGACGTCGATGTAGAGACACTCCTGCGCCCACTTTTCGGCCGCGGCGGCCTCGCCCCGCGCCAGGTTACGCTCGGCGAGCGCCTTGCGCACCGCGATATCGTCGGCGTCGTTGGCCGCTATCATGACCAGGTCGTCCAGGAACTTGGCCGTGTTCTTCTGCCGCAGGTGAACGCGCGCCAGCCCGGCGATCCACCGGGTGTGAAAGGGATCGTCCTTGCGCCAGCTCGTAGAGCCGCTCGGCTTCGTCGAGCTCGCCCGCCTTCATCTTGAGCTCGGCCAGGAGGTCGATCACCCGCTCGTTGGGCCGCTTGGGATCGAGGGCCGGCTCGAGAACCTCGAGCGCGGCGTCGGCATCGCCGATCGTTACCAGCAGCCGGGCCTTGACGTAGCTGGCCAGGGGGTGGTGCGGTTTGAGCTTCAGGGCCTTCTCGGCAAACGGCCGGGCTTCCTTGTAGTCGCGCCGCGCGAAATGCTCGTAGGCCATCCGTGCGTTCAAGTCGGGATCGTCGGGGCTCTCCTTGAGCTGGCGCTCGAGCTGCGAGAACTTGATCGGCTTCTCCTCGCTGACCCTGGTTCGTATCGTCTTCACCACGTCGTCCAGGAACGCCAGGTAGGCTTTCTCGAAATCAGCCTTCTCCACATGGAAACAATCGGCGATCGCCCGATCGGTCGTGAGCCCGCGGCGATACGCCATCAACATCTTGATCAAGGCGTCAGGGCCAAATCGCTTGAGCATATACTGTGCATAAAGCTGCGCCTGGCAATAGGCCAACTGGCGATCCTCGGGCTCGTTGGGCCGGATGAAGCCGAGGTTGATCGTATCGAGGTTCAAGAGCTTGCGGCGGGTGGGGACTCGCTCGAGCAGCATCCGGTTCCAATCCTGGGGTCGCGGAAATCCTTCGCTCTCGACGGCCAGGGCCTCGGTATACCAGTGGGGGATGTTGAACTCGGTCTGCTGCAAGGTGATGACGTGGGTCACCTCGTGAGTGAGCACCCGCGCCCAGTTGAAGGCGGTCCGGGTGGCTTTCGGACTGGCCAGAGCCACGACCCTGCCCGTGCAGGCGCCGACCGTCGGAACGAACCGCAGACCGAGCGTCCGGGCGCTGAACCACTGATGGCTCTTGAGGATCTCGATCTTGGTCTTGCCGGGGGGAGAATATCCGAACCGGGCGGTCAGCGTGGGATAGATCGATTCCAGGTACCGCGACATGTAGCGGCCCAGGAGCTCGTCCTGGGTCGGATCCACCAGAACCGTGTAATGCCTTGATTCGACCGGGGAATACGACGCCATGTGCCGCAGGACCGCGATCATGTTGTTGGCGCGGACGTTGAAGGGGTCGGCGTCGAACGCTGCGTTGAAGAGGCCATTGGCTTCAGTCTCGCGCCCGACCTGCATGTACAGCATCCCCAGGCCGATCGGGGCGTCGGCCCGTCGCGGATCGGCGGCCGCGGCGAGCAGGAACGCACGCTCGGCGGAATGATACTTGCGACGGTCGAACAGCCGCTCGCCGAGCGCGGCATAAAAGGTCGCCGGCCGCGGATTGTTGGCCAGCGCGGTCATTTCGGCCGCGGCCGCCCCGACGGGATCGACGAGCAAGCGGCACGAGGCCGCCAGTCGTCCCAGGGCATCTTCGTCGCGCGGGTTTTCCGCGACGGCTTTCTGTGCGCTGGCCTTGGCAAGGGCAAATCGCTCGTCCGAGATATTGAGGTCGGCCTGAAGGACGTAAGCCGGGGCGTAATGAGGGTTGATGCTCAAGGCCCGCTCAGCCTTGGCCCGGCCCGCCGCCAGCCGGTAGCCTTCCAGGTCTGATTGGCCGATCGTCACGAGCACCTCGGGGGCCAGTGGGTTGATTTGCTGCGCGGGCCAATTCGCGCGTCGCCGCGCGTTCGTTGTAACCCGAAAGATACAGACGTCCCACCAACCAGGGGGCTTGCCAGCAATTGGGGTCGGCCGCAAGGGCCGCTTCGTAAATCTCGCTGATCACGTTGACCAGCGAATCCTTCAGCTCCTCCCCCCGCGCGGTGGCGCGGTAATAGCGCTCGGCGGCCTGGCCAATCAAAAGCAGGGCATCGGCGTTCTTGACAATTTCCGGTCTCTTGTCGTTGAACCGATCGACAAACCACTTGCAGGCGGCGACAGCCTTATCGACCTCGCCGTGCAACTCGAGCAAGCGGGCTTGAACCCAGCGCGCCAGCAAGTGGTTTGCATCGAGCGCGAGTGCCTGCCGCATCGCCCTGTCGGAGGCCGGCCAATCACCGCGAATGAGATAGAGGTTAGCCAACCGCGCCGGCACATCGGCATTCTTGGGCTCCTGGGCGACCAGCGTGGTCAGCTCGCCGATTGCCTTGCCATAATCTCCCTGGCTGGCCAGGCACTCGGCCTTGCCCAGCACCACGGCGACCTTGAGCGCGGCTGTCAGGCCGCCCGGCGCTTTCTTTGCCTGTGCCTCCACCGCCGCGTAAGCCTCGTCCGCCTCGGCATAGCGGCCGTTCTGCAACAGTCGCCGGGCCTCTTTGATCTGTACGGCCGCCGCCGCGCCACCGTCCGGCTTTTTTTCACTCGTCTTGGGTGCCGGCTCGCCTGCCTGGGCAATGAGCGCTGCCGCCGCCACAACCGCCACGATGCCGTATGCCATGCGTTTGCCCTCCTCGGCCTTTTGTTTCTTTCACGTTACCAAACCCAAGGGGAGAGATGAAGGATTAAGGATGAAGGATGAACCCGAAGCCAGAACGGACGGGGCCTTAGGCGAGCGGCGGATAGAAACATACCCACGACCGAGCGATTGTAGGGCGGATTGGCAAACAGTCCCGGTGAATTTGGATCTGCCGGTCGCCTGAGCGGCCCAGGCAGCGCGCAGCCCTCAGGGCGCAACACCGGCCGCGGACAAGGGTTCGGTGAAATGGCAAGCGCGGCTTGCTTACTCTCGCGATCTGCCCCGGACATGGCAGTGGGTGAGAGCCAGTGAGACGAATCCGCTGGTTTTTTTCCGTTTTGGCCACCACGATACAAGCCCCTGGGCCAAGGAGCCGGCCGGCACGCCCTCGAGGGGCAAGGAACCGGGGATAGCATCTAAACCACGACTAGCGCAAATCTTACGAATGGGAGGGCCGTCTTCTTTTCAGCGCCCCCGACCTCGTGATGAGCGTTCCTGAGAGGTAGGAAGCCACCGCTCGTTTCCGGCCGCCGTTGAAACGAAATGCACCCCGTCGCTTCCCAGCGTCGCTGTTTCCTCCCACATACTCGGCATACTGGGCATAGTGGGCACGCTTTTGTGGGTGTCAAAAATTGCCGAGTATGTGCCGGGTATGCGGACGGACGAGGGGATGTCCCCAGGCTTTGCGTTCTCGCGTTTTTTGGCGACCGGCGGATGCAAATTCACCGTGGGACGGAAACACGCGGAGTTCGCCCAACCCGATTCCGATGCCATGGCGAAGCTGCGCGACACCCGGCGCCGGGCGGTCCGGCAGGGTATCGACAAGGCCCACTTGCAGGAGGCACCTTTCAGATCGGAAGCGTGCAACCTGACTCAAGAGCCAGTTCCGGAGTCGGAGCCCGAACCGCCCAACAAGTTCTGCAGTGGGCTCTTCCTCGGCAGGCTTGGCGAGGACTACGACATCGAAGCGGCAATTGATGAAATGAACGCGCAATGGAAATCCAAATTGGAGGACCTCAGACTCGAGCCATGACGCCGGCCGTCTATGTTCTCGACACGCATACCCTCTTTTGGCGGGAATTCCACCCCAAGCGTTTGCCCGCGAGGGTTTGCCAGGTGTTCCTGGAGGCCTTGGCTGGGAGGGCGGTGATCGCGCGGCTCCCGATCGGTTTGGCGGAGTGCAACTGGCAACCGACAACTGATCGCTGACAACTGCCGTGACGCTTCGAGAACCGGCGACAGATCCTGCTACTTGCATCTGCAAGAGCGCCTCCAGATAATTCAGATGCTGCGCCCGATGCGGGTTGTCCGGCGCTGCTCGTACGCGGTGAAGGATCGCTGGCTGGTGCGCGGCCGTGCCAACCCACATTCGGAGAACACCCATGAAACCGCTCTGTACACGCCGTCAATTTCTCCAAAGGGCCAGCGCCGCCGGGGCAGGGCTGTTGCTCCCGAGTCTGGGCGCCCCGCTCGCAAGGGCAGCCGGAAGACCGACCTCTCCGGTGAGCATCGCCCGCTGCCGGAACTATCAACCCGACGCTTTGCTTCAGCAACTCGCGACCATGATGGATCAACTCGGCGGCCTTGCCAAGCTGGTCGCCGGCAAGACTGTCGCGGTCAAGGTAAACCTCACGGGTGACGTACATCAGCCCGCACTCGGATTGCCTCCCGGCCGGACCTACCATGTTCATCCCCATGTCGTCCTCGCCGCTGCCACTCTGCTCGATCGGGCTGGGGCGCGACGCATTCGCTTCCTGGAGGGCACATACCAGAACGGCCCGATGGAGGATTATCTTCAGGCAGCCGGTTGGGACCTCAAATCCCTGGCCGCGCTCAAGGCCAAGGTGGAGTTCGAGGACACGCACAATCTCGGCAGCGGCCGAAACTACCATGAGGTGAAAGTGCCCTGGGGCGGCAGCCTGTATCCGTCCTACCTGCTCAATCATTCTTATGTCAACTGCGACGTATACATCTCACTCGCCAAGCTGAAGAACCATGCCACGGCAGGCGTGACGCTCTCGATGAAGAACAACTTCGGCATCACCCCCACGGCGCTTTACAGCCACCACACCCGCGATGAAAAGAGCCGATCCGCTCGCGTGGAGGTATTTCACAAAGGCGCCGAACGCCCGCCCGACGGCGTGCCGCAAGAATTGGACCCGCGCTCGCCACGCAATCCGACCTACCGCGTGCCCCGTCACACGATCGACGCCGTCGGCATCCGACCGATCGACCTGGCAATCATCGATGGCATCGAAACGGTCTCCAACGGCGAAGGCCCATGGCTTACGCTCGCCGCGCAAAAGCCCGACCTGCTCCTGGCCGGGCGCAATGCGGTCTGCACGGACGCCATTGCGACTGCCGTCATGGGTTACGACCCGATGGCGAAACCGGCCACGGGACCATTTCCCGGTGATAACCATCTCGCGATGGCCGCCGCACTCGGGATCGGCACGAACGACGTCAAGGAGATCGAGGTGTGCGGCCTGTCCGTGAAAGAAGCCTTGCACCCGTTCCGGTGGGAACCGAGTGTGCGCGGCAATTAAGCTACCAGCTCATCACGGTCAGAGACTTTACAGCCTGCCGGCAGGTCTGGTCGGCAGAAACCGCCGCGCTGCTCATGTCCGACGCGATCGTGGCTTCGGCGCGCGATACAGGTGCATCCGGTCATCGGACTAAGTCCAACGCGCAGCACCGCCGTTTCGCTATCGCCCCATGCCCGGCGAAAAATTATTTTTGATTTTTCGGAGCGTAGGACTATCAATGTCCTACCCCCCCGGTACGATGTTAGGGATTCGATCCGGGCGAGTTGGCGGTGTCCCCCTCGGATCGGGCCTCTACCGCCGCCACCGGGGCTGTCAACGAACTGGTGCCGCCGATGTTGTATCACCATGCAAGGCCACCACTGGCACGGATCATGACAATAGACAGGGCGCTCTGCTCAAGCGCGTGGCCCAACACCCGCACGCTCGCCGAGAAAATCGGAGTGACCCGCCGAACCATCCGCCGCGATATCGACTATCTCCGCGACCAACTGAATGCGCCCATCGAGTTCGACGGCGTGCGCAACGGGTATTACTACACCGAGCCGACGTTCCGGTTGCCGTTTCCGCAGTTGACCCAGGGGGAGATGCTCGCGCTTTACTTGTCCGAGCGGATGATGCGGCAATTTCGGGGGACGCCGTTCGAGCGGGACCTGCGACAGGCGATCGCCAAGCTGAGCGAGCTGCTGCCCGACGGAGTCTCGGTTGGTCTCGAGGCGACCGCCGACTTTCTGTCGGTCTTGCCGGCGGTGCAGGCCGAGTACGACCTGGAAATGTTTTCTGCCGTGATGCGAGCGGTAGTCGGCCGGCGGCGGCTGAAAATGGTCTACTGGACAGCCAGCCGCAACCTGACGACGAGCCGGCTCTTCGATCCCTACGAGCTCTCGCTCGTCGACGACGGATGGTATGCCTTCGGCTACTGCCACCGCGCTACCGAGATCCGGATGTTTGCGGTCCAGCGGGTTCGATCGGTGAGCGAGACGGGCGAAACGTTCGACCGCCCCGCCGGCTTCCGCGCCGAGGATTACATGAAGGGCAGCTTCCGCGGGATGCGCGGCGAAGGCAGCTACGACGTCGTCTTGCGGTTCGGGTCACGGGCAGCCGGATGGATCAGGGAGAAACAATGGCATCCCAGCCAGACGCGCGAAGAACAGCCCGACGGCACTCTGATCGTGAGGTTCCACGTCAGCGAGCTGCTGAACGTCAGGCGCTGGGCGATGTATTGGGGTGCGGATTGCGAAGTGATGGCGCCGCCGGAGCTGCGCGAGCTGATCATGCACGAAGTGCGTCAGATCGTTCGTCGCGACGAGGCGAGGGGACTTGGCAAGGGGACGACGGGAACGGAGTCGAAGATTGGTCGGAAGGCGGCAAAGCGAGAACCGGGTCCCGGTCTGCACGGGTGAACGCAAATGACCCCACGGCCGAGAAGCGGCGAGTCGCGGAGAGGGCACGCGTGCATAGCTTCAGAGATCCACGATTTTCGATGGCATCCAGCTTGTCGAAAACGCTCGCGAGTGGGAACGGAGAGATGGATGGCTGTGATTGATCTATCCTTCGTGTTGGTGGGAACAACGATACCCCTGGATCACGGCTACGCACTCTTCTCGGCGATATGCCGGGTTGTCCCTGCGTTGCATGGTGACCGGCGGGCGGGTGTCCATCCGATCCCGGGCCGGCAAACTGCGCCGGGGATCTTGAGCTTGACGAGCCGTTCGCGACTCAAGCTCCGTCTGCCCTCGGAAGAGATCGCACCTTACATCGCGGTCGCGGGGCAATCGCTGGGACTGGACGGCCATCCCGTGCGGGTTGGAATCCCGAGCGTCGAGGCTTTGGTCCCCGCAGCGAATTTGGCGTCGCGGCTGGTGACTTTTCGCCATGCCCTCGACCCAAACGCATTCGAAGCCGACGTGCGTCGTGAGTTGGACCGGATGCAGATCGCCGGCACGCCACATATCGTCCCCTCGACTCGAGCGAAATTTGCTGGCCAGCCGCTCCGCCGCGTGTTGCGCATCAAGGGCCGCCGTGTGGTGGGCTATTCGCTACGGATGCTGGGCCTGACGGCCGAGGAGTCGATGCGGCTTCAAGAGGAGGGGCTTGGCGGCCGGAGGCGGATGGGGTGCGGGATTTTTGTGCCGATGGGAAGGAGTGCCCGGTGACCCGCGCGAAAAGAACTACTGGACTCAGAACTGTGGGCGGCAGCGATCTACTCGCGAAGCCACCGAAGGGGAACCGCCCGGGCCGTTCCCTTGTCGACCACACGCTCGACGTGATCACGGCTTTCGTGGCGCTCTTCGGCAGAGCTGACGAGCCATCGAACCTTTCGGTCTCCTGGGCACGCTTCTTCCGAGTGATCGACGTCCGGGCGTTCTTGCTCAACGGCCTTGCTGCGGCCTTTTGCCATGATTGGGGCAAGGCCAACGACGGCTTCCAAGCAATGTTGCTTGGTAATCTCAGGCAGCTCCTTCGGCACGAACAGCTCAGCGCGGTGCTGATGGCGTGGCCTAGTCTTTGGAAATGGCTAGCGAGCAACCGCGAACTCGACCTCCCTCTTCTTGTCTCGGCCGTTGTCGGACATCACCTCAAGGCTCGCGATCTCGAGTTCGGTCAGCCCCAGGCGGAGATCGACACCTTGGTCCGTATGCTGTGGGATCATGAGGAATGGCAATCCCGCTTACCGGAAATGGCGTCCCGCCTAAAGCTCCGACCGGAAGTTCCGCACAACGACGTGCCACGGGTGTGGGGTTTTCAGGGAGGGGCGTCGGTTGCTGACCTGGCTCGGTCGGTCGATGACGTGACGGATCGTCTCGAGAGGTTCGGTGACGAGCTAGAGTCGGATGAGCAAAGACGGAGACTTCTTTGGGCCGTGCGGGCCGCGTTAATCGCCTCTGACGCGGCCGGATCCGCCCTGTTCAGGGAGGGGAAATCCGTTGCTTCCTGGATCGCGGACGCGTTTAGCACGGAGAAGCGACTTGACGGATCCGCTGTCCAAAGGAAGGTCATCGAGCCCCGGCTCGACGACCTGAGAAAGAGGAACCTATGGGGCGACTGGAACGACTTCCAGCGGGCGTGCGCTGACCCTGTGAGAGTCCCGCCGAGGGCGTTGCTCCTGGCACCGTGTGGAAGCGGTAAGACCTTGGCGGCCTGGCGCTGGATCGCTGCAAGGTGCGCCGAGGGGCCTCGCGGACGGGTGATCTTCCTCTACCCCACTCGGGGCACCGCAACCGAGGGTTATCGCGATTACGTGTCGTACGCCGGACCGGAAGAGGCCGCTCTTGTCCACGGAACGGCCGACTACGACCTCGATGGCATCCACAGTGACCTGAGAGATGAGGATCGGATCAACGAGGCTCGGCTGTTCGCTCTCCGTCAGTGGCCGAAGCGATTGTTCAGCGCGACGGTGGATCAGTTTCTCGGCTTCCTTCAACACGGCTACGGCCCGACCTGCCACTTGCCGCTTCTTGTTGACTCGGTGGTCGTCTTCGACGAGGTCCACAGCTACGACAGGGGAATGTTCTCGGCATTGTTGCAATTCCTCCAGACTTTCGACGTCCCGGTCCTTTGCATGACCGCCACGCTTCTCGAGAAACGGCGTGAAAAGCTGTCCGCGCACCTAGCCGTCTTCGATGGTTTGAAGGACTGCGGAGACGACCTGAAAGTCGTCGCCGATCACCCGAGGTACAGAATCGAAGTCGTCGCCGACGCCAAAGAAGCAGAGGGTAGAGTCCGGGAAGCGATCGACGGGCGGACGCGTGTTCTCTGGGTCGTGAACACGGTGGACCGAGCTCAGCAAATCGCCCGTCAATTTGCCACTGATCCCGAGGCGTGTTCGATGAGCACGGAAAAGGGCGTGGCAATATTTTGCTATCATAGCCGGTTCAAGTTGTGTGACCGCAAGAAATGGCACGACAGCGTGGTTTGCGCGTTTCGACCAGGCGAAGGCGACGAGAAAAAGTCGCTGCTCGCCGTGACAACTCAGGTGTGCGAAATGTCGCTCGACCTTGACGCGGATCTGCTCGTCACGGAATTCGCCCCCGCGACCTCTTTGGCGCAGAGGATGGGCAGGTGCTGCCGGGATCCGATGGCCCATCAAGCGGAGCGCAAGAGGGTGGGCGAAGTGATCCTCTACGCACCCGAGGACAGCCTCCCCTATACGAAGCAGGACATGCTTGGCGTCGTCGAGTTTGTTGCGGGGTTGAGGCGAGCAGGGACCGCGTCGCAAAGCAAGCTAGAAGACCTCCTGGCCGACGTGCCCCAGGCGGCGGAGCTTCCAAAAGAGTGTCGATTCATCCACAGCGGCCCCTGGGCGGCCATGGGCGAGGAAAACTTCCGGGATATCGATGACTACACCCGACCGTCCGTGCTTAACCCAGACGAGTATCTGGCGCTTTGCGATTCGAAAAGGCCTTGGGAGGCGCAAGGCCTGATCGTGCCCGTCCCCAAAAAGTTCGCCAAGCCCGATGACAAACTGCCGTCCTGGCTTCACTACGCAAGCGGGGGGCGCTACCACGCTGCGCTCGGCTATTGCGACGATCCGCCAAGTGCCACGATTGCCTGAAGAGTTTCGAAATGGCCAAGAAGAAAGCCATACAACCTGAATCGATCACCGTTCGATACGACCTGTACGAGCTGCCCACGGCGCAGCACAAGGCCGGCTTGGCCGGGCTGCTATTGCAAATCGACAGCATGAACGAGCGCAGGGCGGCGGGGCGCTACCGCCGATTTTGGAATTGCCGTCGATCGTCGAGCGCACCTCTTCATACGTCACGATCCGATTTACCGAGCGCAGCATTTGGAATCTGTTCGACGACCTCTACGACGCCGAGGTTGTTGAGCAAGATCGCAAGCAAAAGCAGCAGAATAAGGAACCCAAGTACACAAAGGAGGTGGACGCACCCGATGCGGCCAGCGGCAAGCTGAGGAAGGAGAAGCGTTACGTGTATGACGCGGTTCGGCCGGTCGGCTCGTTCTTGGGACGGTTCACCGACGGCGCGAGGAAAGACTGGCATAAGTTGTGGCGAGATATGTTGCTCACGATCCCCCGGAACCAAGACGCGACGCTGGGACCATACAAGGACATGGCTCAGCTCCGACTCGCCCGAGGCGACTCGGGCGAATGGCCCCGAATGGATGCGGCCCGAAGGAAGGATGACAAAAAGTGCTACTTGTTCTGCCGAGAGGGACTGGCGGCTTGGGATGACCTGGTCCGATTCGAACGTTCACGCTCGAGCGGGCAGCTCGCGACCACAGGTCTCTCGGGCGCTGTATTACTGGGCGTGCAGGACAAAAACGCCGAGCTGGTCCCTTTCGAAGATCGCTCTGACCACGCCCTCCTACTTCATTTTTGGCCGCTCGCCGTTCGCGTCTTCGTACCAGGATTGGTCCACTCGGACGGAGAGCTGGATTTGCCTGGTTACGTGGTAGCAGTTCCGGAAGTATGTGATTTAACGGCCTTCTGTCGCGCTTTCGTCCGCATGCTCCAACAGCTCGATCCCGCCCGGCTCAGATTTCGGCCCGCGGAAGCCGTAATCTCGCTACCGGAGCAGGGCTCGCTTGAGTTCATGCACAAGCTAGCGGAGCTAGCCGAGCGCAAGGTCATTGCCGAGCCTCCATCGCGGTACATATCGAATGTCGAATTCTTTTATATGATCAAAAGTCGCAATAACGTCAAGACGATGTCGCGCGGCAGAGTGCCGCCGCGCGACGAACTTCTCAGAAGCTACTCAGGGATCAGGAACTCCTATCGCAACCCTGTGTTTCAGTCCTCCCTTTTGCTTGCGCTGATGCGTGGACAGGCTTGGTTCCGCCATTTCGAGGCGCCGCTCGCGGAGCGCGATTGGTCGTTCTTCATACACTCATCAGAGGAGAAGCACCGCACACCGCGAACAATGATAGGCTTCGCATGGGAGGCAGCTCAACGCTTTCAACGGATCGAAGAGAATTACCAAAAGTCGATGGAGGTAGAGATGACCACGCCCAGTACTGACCCTAGCTCGGTAGACAGACTGGTCTACAGGCTTGTCCAGCGGTACGTCCATCTTCGCGCTTTACAGCGCCTGGGAATGACTCAGGACGACCCTAAGACGCCTTGGAGGCACGAAGCAAAGTCGAGCGACGGCAGCTTGACCAGTCGCGAGACACCTGCGTACCAGGAGGAACGACGAAAAGTCTGTTCATCACTGTTTCTCGAGCTGCGCTCACGTAATGAGGAGGATTTCGTCCGTCACTTTACGGCCACGCTTGGTTCAGTCGCGCAGTACCTTCCCGAAGATGAGTACATGGGTATTTCTTCGGCCCTAATGAGGGTTCACAGCGACGAGGTTGAAAGGGACCACCCGAGGACACGAGGGGATGTCAAGACGCTGACGTTACTGGCGCTGGCCGCTCATTCCCGCAGCTTGATCGCAGGAACTGACACCACCAATCACACCAACCACCCAGGGGAGACCAAGCGATGAACCTGTTCGCCACAGTGCTGACACACCCCGCGCCAACAGCCAATTACAGAGGTGAGAGCGAGCTCAATCGAACCGTTATCCAGAAGATCACGGATGGTCGCTTCGAATACCCCATCATTTCTCCCGAAGCCATGAGAAACGCCCTCCGGGAGATCCTAGGCGGTCCGGGGTACAAGCAGCGGATGAATCGTGAGCGGATCCATCCCACGGCTGGCGAAGGCGACGAGAAGCAGCAGCTTGCTGTCAAGTACTCGGACCTGCCGGACCCGGACGTGTTTGCGGACGATTTCCTGTTCGGATACCTGCTCGCCGTCAAGGACAAGGAGCTGGCCAGGATTCGGAAGTTGAAGGGGAAAGATTACCCGCTCAAGCGGGATAGCGTCCTGCGGATGAATCTCGCCAAAGGTCTGGAGCCGTACCGGCACGTGACGGTGTTCACGCAATCGCCCAAGTTCGCCGAAGGGAATGCTTGGCGGGTTGGCGGCGAGGCCGGGACTGGCTCCGCGCTTCTTCATCGTGAGACGGCCGAAACGGCATTTCAATATCCTTTTGCCCTTAACGTCGACGACTGCAAGGCGCACTCAGAATGGGCGAGATTGCTCTTACGGGCCATTGGCGAACTGGCCAACGTCTCGGGAAACCACGCACGCAGCCTCTACTTTATGGCGCCTGCCAGCGTAGTTGTAAGATTGACCGAGCAGCTCTGCCCGGGATACGAGCAATACCACTTCACGGTGCGCCGGGATCCCGCGACGAACGAACGAATTCACGAGTCCAAGGTGCTAAAGAGGCTGCTTGCGAAGGACACCGTGCTACCTCCGAGTGAGTTCTACATCGGTGGGGAAATCGCCGAACAACTCTCCGCTCAGGAAAAGGGCGCGCTTGAGAATAAGGACGGAACAGGGTCAGGTCACCGGTGCCACGATCGATTCTGATCCCAGGAACCTTCTGAAGATAGTGGCCGAGAAGGCATTCGGTACAGTTGCAAGCAAGGCCCCCGGGGTGTCCGAGGAGCGCTGAACAATGCTTTCGCTCTACATCCAAGCTCCTTTCGCCGCGTGCCGCCAGTTCGTGGCCGGATGGTACCGGCCAACGGCGGGATTCCTGACATATTCGACAGTCTATGGTTTGCTACTCAACGTTGCCCGAATCGAAACGCGACTCTGGGAGCAGGACGCAGGCCATGACGGGAAGACCCCGGCGACGCTTGCCCGCCCGGACCTACCTCGTTTCTCCCTCGGGCTAGGCCTGCCACCCGGGATCGAGCCGCCGCGCGTTGAATCCATCTACCAGCAACTTCACAACTATCCCGTGGGCTCGCAGTCAGGGACCGGGCCGGAGTTGGCCAGGGGAAGGAAGAACAACATTACGCCTGTACGGAGGGAGTTGCTCTGCGACGTCCAGGCAATCGCGTCGGTGGCAAGCGAGGATCAGCGGTTTTTGGCTGCGCTTCGTCGGGGGCTAAACGGACAAGAGAACAGCAACCGCTATGGCCTCCCGTTCCTCGGCGATAATAACTTCCTGATTGATCGAATCGAGGAGATCGACCGACAGTCGGTACGCTGGTATACGCTCATAAGAGAAAACGATCGCCGACCGCGTGTATCGACCACCCGACTCACGGCCCATATCGGTCGAGACAGCATGGCGGAGACGCGCTCAGCCCTCTTCGCACCCGAGACGCAGGTGAGTGAGCAGCCGCCCGAGACGGCAATGGTGCCGGTTGGGTGTCCCGAGGATTTTGACCGATGGCTTTCAGGATTCGAAGCAGATTCAATCGCCGGGCAGTGAGAAAGGTTCCTGGGTATGATGGGTGAAGCTGCAACCGAGCGACAGTTCGTTGACCCTCCCCTCCGGGTGATGTCCCTGCACGCCCTGGCGTACTGCCAACGCCTCTTCTACCTCGAGGAGGTCGAGGAGATTCGCGTTGCCGACGACCGGGTCTACGCCGGGCGCGAATTGCACAGCTCGCTCGAAGCTGACGAGGAGGGCGAGGAGACCCAGCTCGAGCTGGCCGACCCCGAGCTCGGGCTCTTCGGCAAGGTGGACGCGATCCGCCGCCGGGACGGGTCGCTCTTGCCCTACGAGCACAAGCGCGGCCGCTGCCGGCGCGGCGATTCTGGGCCTGAAGCCTGGCCTTCCGACCGCTTGCAGGTCATCGCCTATTCCGCGCTCATCGCCTCGACCACCGGCCAGCCCGTCGCCGAGGGCCGCATTCGCTACCACGCCGACAACGTCACCGTCCGCGTCGCGTTCAATGACGAGGCACGCGAGGAGCTGGCAGCCGCCATCACCACGGCGCGGCGGCTGCGCCAGACGACCGAACGGCCGCCGGTCACCGAGAACGAACGCCTTTGCGTCCATTGCTCGCTCGCCCCCGTCTGCCTCCCCGAGGAAGTCCGGCAGGCCGAGCAGCCCGATCATGAGCCATTGCGCCTCTTTCCGCCCGATCGCGACGGTACCAGCCTCCATGTCCTGACCCACGGCGCATCGGTCGGCCGCAGCAAGGCGGAGCTGGTCGTCAAGACGCCCGACGAGGCACCGGCCAGCAAGCACCCGATCCGCGAGCTCGACTCGGTGTTGCTCCACGGCTATGCCCAGATCACGACCCAGGCCATCAACCTCTGCGTCGACAACGACGTCGCGGTCCACTGGCTGACGACCTCGGGCTGGCACGTCGCCAGTCTGACGTCCACGTCCGGCCAGGTTCAGCGCCGGGTGCGGCAATACCGCGCTCTTGCCGACGAAACGACGTGCCTCCGGCTGGCTCGCGCGCTGGTTCGCGCCAAGGTCGAGGGGCAGCATCGCTACCTGCTCCGTGGCTCGCGGGGCGAGCCCGCGGAGCGCGACGCCATGCTCGCCCACCTCGTCCCGCTCCGCTCGGCCTTGGCGTCGCTCGACCAGGCCGCCGACCGCGACTCGCTCCGCGGCCTGGAGGGCTCGGCCGCCGTCGGCTACTTCCAGGGCCTGGCCCGGCTGATCAACCCGACGGTTCCCGAGTCGCTCCATTATTCCACTCGCAGCCGCCGCCCTCCCATGGATCGGTTCAATGCGGTCTTGAGCTTCGGTTATGCGTTACTGCACACGGCCGTTACCAGGGCCTTGCTCGCTTCTGGCCTCGAGCCGTCGCTCGGTTTTTTCCACACTCCGCGGAGCGCGGCCTATCCTCTGGTGCTCGACCTCATGGAGCTGTTCCGGGTGCCGCTCTGGGACATGGTCGTGATCGGCGCGCTTAACCGCGGCCAGTGGGACCCGGAGGCCGATTTCATCGCGACCAAGGCGAAGGTCTGGCTCTCCGACGACGGCCGCAAGAAGGCGATCGGGCTGTTTGAATCACGGCTCGACGAGACCTGGAAACACCCGGTCATCGGCTACTCGCTGTCGTATGCGCGGACGATCGAGCTCGAGGCCCGGCTGCTCGAGAAGGAGTGGACCGGCGAGCCAGGGCTCTTCGCCCGGATGAGACTCCGCTGAACTGGCACCTGAAGTAGTCCTCACGCTCCGCGTGAGGTCGGATGGTTCTTCGCCCGGATGAGACTTCGCTGAACAGGCACCTGAAGCAGTCCTCACGCTCCGCGTGAGGTCGGATGGCTCTTCGCCCGAATGAGAGCTCGCTGAACAGGCACGGTTCCATGAGCGATTCGAAGTGGTGGTTGGTCTGCTACGACGTCCGCGACCCGCGCGGCTGCGCCGCGCCGCCAAGATACTGGAAGGGACGGGCCAGCGGATGCAATACTCCGTGTTCCGCTGCTGGATGAACCCGACCGAGATGCAGCGCCTTCGATGGGAGTTGACCGAGGTGCTCGACGCCGAGGACGACGTCTTGATGATCCCACTCTGCTCGCGGTGCGTCGAGGGGATGGAGACGACCCACTCAGCGCACAACGTGCCGAACTGGCCAGACGCGCCCGAGCCGTATCGCGTGGTTTGAACCATTTTTTCCGGGTCGGAATGGGCTCCCAGGCGATTGTGCGCGGCTTTTTCACAATTCAAGCATCTGAGGCTGGCGCGTGCTCGATGAAGGTTGATCATCGTTAACGGTTGATTTAACTTGAGGATACGGCTCATTGTCAATTCGGAGGATCCATGACTGTTCGTAATCCGTGGAGAACAGGATGTTTAGAACGCGGGGGCACCGCCCGCTCGGCCCATCGCACGAGCCATCCGCGAGGTTGCGACAAGGCCCTTGAAAAGCCGTGCCGCAAGCGGTGGAATGGTAGTCGGTTGGGAATGGGCAGTGCCCACCTCTGTGATGCCGAAAGGCGTTGAGCACATCGCGCGACGGCGACCGACTCGCGCGACCGCGATCGCGTGCCCACCTCTGTGATGCCGAAAGGCGTTGAGCACGCTTGCAACAGGATGGCCTTCAGCCGGTCGCAGCTCGTGCCCACCTCTGTGATGCCGAAAGGCGTTGAGCACTTGACGCCTGGAATCGTGCGGAGCGCCGCGAACGGGTGCCCACCTCTGTGATGCCGAAAGGCGTTGAGCACATCGATCGACCAGAAAAGGTAGGGGTAAACGTCGGGTGCCCACCTCTGTGATGCCGAAAGGCGTTGAGCACATCTGGCGTTTCGTGAGCCCATCCTTGTTGTCCTTGAGTGCCCACCTCTGTGATGCCGAAAGGCGTTGAGCACACACTCCGGCCACCGACCGGATGAAGCACCTCCTCCAGGTGCCCACCTCTGTGATGCCGAAAGGCGTTGAGCACCCCGCAACCGTGCGTACCATTCCGCATCCTGGCTGGTGCCCACCTCTGTGATGCCGAAAGGCGTTGAGCACTCTGGGATTCGCCGCACGATCTCCGGCTTACTGTTGTGCCCACCTCTGTGATGCCGAAAGGCGTTGAGCACCCGTAAAGCCGGCACGCGTAGCACCGGATCACGACCAGTGCCCACCTCTGTGATGCCGAAAGGCGTTGAGCACGCTTGTGCTTGTTCTGGAAGCCAGGAAATCGCTTTGTGTGCCCACCTCTGTGATGCCGAAAGGCGTTGAGCACATCCAGGGAAAGCAGTACCTCGTGGGGAAGTACACGTGCCCACCTCTGTGATGCCGAAAGGCGTTGAGCACGCTGTCGCGAGTTTAGGATAAGCCTTGATGTCCGAAAGTGCCCACCTCTGTGATGCCGAAAGGCGTTGAGCACTAATCCGGCAATTCGTGCGTTTGTTTCGTCTTTGTTGTGCCCACCTCTGTGATGCCGAAAGGCGTTGAGCACTCGAACGGAAACGGAGCCATCGCTGGGGCCTGCTGGTGCCCACCTCTGTGATGCCGAAAGGCGTTGAGCACACTACCTCCCCGAAAACCGATGCCCCGACGTGATGTGCCCACCTCTGTGATGCCGAAAGGCGTTGAGCACGCTGGTGATACGAGGACCTGGCCGCGGCGGTCGCCGTGCCCACCTCTGTGATGCCGAAAGGCGTTGAGCACTCTAAGGAGGTGAGCAATGGCAGGTTTGGCTAATGGTGCCCACCTCTGTGATGCCGAAAGGCGTTGAGCACAACAGATCGGTGTCGGCCGAATTGAGTTGGCCTAGTGCCCACCTCTGTGATGCCGAAAGGCGTTGAGCACCCATAGATGCGGCGGTTGCAGGTCGGGCAGCGGACCGTGCCCACCTCTGTGATGCCGAAAGGCGTTGAGCACCAGTTGACGTAGCGCACCGACTCGCTGGCTGTGTTAGTGCCCACCTCTGTGATGCCGAAAGGCGTTGAGCACGCGATGAGATGTGCCGACGGCTGCCAGAGGGAGAGGTGCCCACCTCTGTGATGCCGAAAGGCGTTGAGCACATCAACGCCTCCGGATTATCATCGGTCGCCTCAATGAGTGCCCACCTCTGTGATGCCGAAAGGCGTTGAGCACGCTGCGATTTCCGATTCGTCGCGCTCGATCGGCATTGTGCCCACCTCTGTGATGCCGAAAGGCGTTGAGCACCCCAGCTGATCGACTGCCACCCGCCGGTTTTCCAGTGCCCACCTCTGTGATGCCGAAAGGCGTTGAGCACATGAATGAACCATTGCGCGCGATCCAGGCCCTGGCGTGCCCACCTCTGTGATGCCGAAAGGCGTTGAGCACTCGCTCTCTGCCCCGATTTCCTGTACGCGTTTATTGTGCCCACCTCTGTGATGCCGAAAGGCGTTGAGCACACGTCGACCACGTCCGATTTTCGACGCGCTTATGAGTGCCCACCTCTGTGATGCCGAAAGGCGTTGAGCACATCTCGGGGTCCGATCGATTGAGGCGGGCAATGCTGTGCCCACCTCTGTGATGCCGAAAGGCGTTGAGCACACTCAGTTCCTGGGGTTGCTGGGCCTGGTCATTGCGGTGCCCACCTCTGTGATGCCGAAAGGCGTTGAGCACACGCGCTGTGCGATCTGTGCGCGTCCACGATGGCGAGTGCCCACCTCTGTGATGCCGAAAGGCGTTGAGCACGATTCCAGCTCAAACTGACCTCATCGAGCCCGGCGTGTGCCCACCTCTGTGATGCCGAAAGGCGTTGAGCACAGACGATGCTCAGGCATTGCATCTAACGCGGCCGCGTGCCCACCTCTGTGATGCCGAAAGGCGTTGAGCACACGTCCTGCGGAGTGCCGACCGCATTGGCGACGGTCACGTGCCCACCTCTGTGATGCCGAAAGGCGTTGAGCACGCTGATCTGGGGGCGAACGCCCGAATCGAGGAATTGTGCCCACCTCTGTGATGCCGAAAGGCGTTGAGCACATGGAAACATGGCCGATGAAGCCCGCGGATATCACGTGCCCACCTCTGTGATGCCGAAAGGCGTTGAGCACAATCCGAATCCGGCGCAGATTTTCTCTTTCGGGTCGTGCCCACCTCTGTGATGCCGAAAGGCGTTGAGCACCTCGAGACGCAGGAAGAGTACGTCCACGACCTCGAGTGCCCACCTCTGTGATGCCGAAAGGCGTTGAGCACTCGCTGTCAGCGAAGAACCTGTACGTCAGCCAGGGCGGTGCCCACCTCTGTGATGCCGAAAGGCGTTGAGCACAACGTCAAAGCAGGGATGGTTGCACTCGTTCTGAGTGTGCCCACCTCTGTGATGCCGAAAGGCGTTGAGCACATACGTCCCGCCCTCGGTCGTGCCGCCGACCCAGAGTGCCCACCTCTGTGATGCCGAAAGGCGTTGAGCACAAGCGGAGAGGAAAGAAGCCGGCCGCGCGCAACGGGTGCCCACCTCTGTGATGCCGAAAGGCGTTGAGCACACATGGCCTACTGGTGGCCGAAGCTCCAGGCAACCGGGTGCCCACCTCTGTGATGCCGAAAGGCGTTGAGCACAATACCGCGATCGTGACTAGCTCGCGGCCATCCCGTGCCCACCTCTGTGATGCCGAAAGGCGTTGAGCACGGCGAACCGAAAGGCGATCGCGTCCCTGATCGCGTGTGCCCACCTCTGTGATGCCGAAAGGCGTTGAGCACCCGAGCAAGGTCAGCACGCTGGCGACGCTCAGGTCGTGCCCACCTCTGTGATGCCGAAAGGCGTTGAGCACTTGTCAGCGCGAAGAACGCCAGCGCCATCAGGGCCGTGCCCACCTCTGTGATGCCGAAAGGCGTTGAGCACACGCGCGGCGAGATGGATCGCAACAACCGGGAGTTGTGCCCACCTCTGTGATGCCGAAAGGCGTTGAGCACAGAAACGGACCACTCTTCCTGAACACCAAAGGCGCAGTGCCCACCTCTGTGATGCCGAAAGGCGTTGAGCACAGGTTGAGACCGACGCCATCGACCGCGAGAACGGGTGCCCACCTCTGTGATGCCGAAAGGCGTTGAGCACCGCCCCCGGCACGGCAGCTTGCCGGCGAGGGCCCTGATGTGCCCACCTCTGTGATGCCGAAAGGCGTTGAGCACTGCTCCTTGGCAGGGCCGACAAGATCTTCGGATGAGTGCCCACCTCTGTGATGCCGAAAGGCGTTGAGCACCGCAGCCTGACCAACTAACTCGGCTTGACGCCGGCGTGCCCACCTCTGTGATGCCGAAAGGCGTTGAGCACTTGACTGTGATGCCGACCAGCGGAAGGCTGTTGCAGCGTGCCCACCTCTGTGATGCCGAAAGGCGTTGAGCACTCAATTGGCTACCCATCCCAGGAAAACGAGGGATGTGCCCACCTCTGTGATGCCGAAAGGCGTTGAGCACTATTGATCGTCGCCGAACGGCTCGAGCGCCTTGGTGTGCCCACCTCTGTGATGCCGAAAGGCGTTGAGCAAACGCGAGAGCGATCACAGCGATAACGCACGGAGTAGTGCCCACCTCTGTGATGCCGAAAGGCGTTGAGCACCACAAGCCGCGCTCTTACCACTCGCTTCGAGAGGCGGTGCCCACCTCTGTGATGCCGAAAGGCGTTGAGCACCCGCGGCGCGGCATCTCCCTGGTCGACACCGCGTCGAGTGCCCACCTCTGTGATGCCGAAAGGCGTTGAGCACTCCTGGACGAAGTGGCGGCGACCGCGAACGGGTGGGTGCCCACCTCTGTGATGCCGAAAGGCGTTGAGCACAAGGGTCGTGTGCGGACCTTGAAGGAGGTCGTCGCGTGCCCACCTCTGTGATGCCGAAAGGCGTTGAGCACTGTGTGGGATGCGAAAAAAGCGACTTGTAACCGTTCACGCCCCAGGGGTCAGCGGACCCCGGGGTTCGAGGCAATGGTCCGCGACGTTGATGCACGACTCGCATGGAACTCCGCAGGTTGGTGCAAACCGCAATCGTCCCGCCCGACTGGTCTGAAGCGAAGTCACCGCCAAGACGCCAAGAACGCCAAGAACGCCAAGAACGCCGACCAACCGGCTCATAGCCCATGGACCATCCGTCTCATGGTCTTTGGTCTTATTCCTTGCGCCTTCCCTTTGCGCCCTTCGCGCCTTCGCGGTGGGAAATTGAAAAAATCTCAAGCGAGAAACTCACCGCGAAGACGCCAAGAACGCCAAGAAAGTCGACCAACCGGCTCATGGCCCATTGATCATCCGTCTCATGGTCTTTGGTCCGCGATTGCCTCGGCCGGCAGCGCGACCGACGCGACTATTTCGCGCGACGTTTGATTGCGTAGCCATATTGAATTGGCCACGACGGTTCGCCGCCCAGTTCGTGCTGGGCTTTCAGCGCCCAGTATGGCTCGCGCAGCAGTTCCCGCGCCAGGAAGACAAGGTCTGCGTCGCCGCCGGTGATGATCTCGTTCGCGTGTTGCGGTTCCGTGATGAGCCCGACCGTGCCTGTCCTGATTCCGGCTTCACAGCGGATGCGACGGGCAAAGGGTACCTGATAGCCCTTGCCGACGGGGATGCGAGCCCTCGGCGTCATTCCGCCAGATGAAACGTCGATTAAATCGACACCCAGATCCTTGAGTCGCCGGCACAGGATCACGGAATGGTCGATGTCCCAGCCCTCCTCCACCCAGTCCGTCGCGGAAATGCGGACAAAAAGCGGCACTTCCTCCGGGAGCAACTGCCGGATGCGCTGGCTGACTTCGAGCAGCAAACGCATGCGGTTCTCCAGCGTGCCGCCATACGAGTCGGTTCTGCGGTTGCTGATCGGCGACAGGAATTCATGCAACAGATAGCCGTGAGCCGCATGGATCTCGATGATTTGAAAGCCGGCTGCAAGTGCCCGCGCAGCCGCGGCTTCGAAAGCGTCGATAATTCCATGGATACCCGCTTGGTCGAGTTCCAACGGCGGTGGATCGGCGTCATCAAAGGGAATGGGGCTGGGGCCGATGACGTCCCAGCCGCCCTGCCCAGGCTGGAGCGTCGCGCCGCCACGCCAGGGAAGATCGTGACTGGCTTTGCGGCCCGCGTGCGCGAGCTGAATGCCGGCGGCGGCACCCTGAGAACGGACGAACGTCGCGATGCGAGCCAACGGCTCGGCGTGTGCGTCGGTCCAGATTCCCATGTCGCCGGGCGAAATGCGGCCCTGCCGCGTGACCGCAGTCGCCTCGACCATCACGAGCGCGACTCCGCCCGCAGCTCGACTTCCCAGGTGTACCAGGTGCCAATCATTCGCCATGCCCTCCTCGGCACTGTATTGACACATGGGAGACATGCCGATTCGATTGCGGAGCTGGAGCCCACGAAGGGACAACGGACTCAGCAGATCGATCTCCGGCACGCGTCGATCGTGTTCAGTGTGCGAAGGACAGCCATGTGACGGCCCACGGAGATCGGTAGTCCGCGTCTGATTATCCTGGTTTTGCATCGTGCAGTCCTCTTATCTGTCCCGATTGCCATTGAACCGTTACAACTTAACAGAGCGTTGCATAAGGAAGGAATCCCTTGGGCGAAGAGCGGCGGGCACGAGGCCCGCCCCACTGGGAAAATCCCAGAAGCTTTTAGTGGGGCGGGCGTCTCTGCCCGCCTCCGGACAGCGAGCATGAGGCCCGCCCGACTGGGAAAGCCCCAGGAGCTTTTAGTGGGGCGGGCGTCTCTGCCCGCCTCCGGACTTGCCTTCTTCATGCAACGCTCAGTAATGCGCCCATGCGCTTCCGAAGCCTCGGACAGCTTCAACGCCATGGCCACGCACCGGGTGCGGGTTGCCAGCGCCAAGGAGGTTGACTCCGAGCTGATCGGCTGGCTGCGGCAGGCTTATGAGAAAGCTCTGTAGATTTTTATTGGCATTGATATTTCCTCGGCGTTATTATCGACAGATATGCCCTGGGAATCGGCGGTCGAGGCCGTGACCAGGGCGGCAGCATGCCGGAGATTGGCCGGGCACGGCGATCTCCCAGGCCCTCCATGCCCGGATTGCGGTGGGATCGCGCGGCTTCAAACCTGCGGCCTCGTTTCAAAGTTTTTCCCCCGATCGCGCGTCCTTTCCGTCGTCGGCCGTGCCGGCGATGGACGTGCGTGCCTCCCAATTTGTTGGTAAGGAGTCTGAAGATGATGATGCGTTGCTTTGCTAAGTTCGCACTGACATTTGGCGCCCTGGCGCTCCTGGCCTCGCCAGCCTGGGCCCAGGGTCAGGGTCGCGGCGGCTTCGGCGGCGGTGGCACCGCGCTTCTCATGGCCCCGAACGTCCAGAAGGACCTGAAGCTCACAGACGAGCAGGTCGGGAAGGTGCAGGACACCCTGCGCGAGATCAGGGAGAAGCACCAAGACGATTTTTCGGCCCTGCGCGACGCCTCGCCGGAGGAGCGGCGGGCGAAGATGGCAACCCTGACCCAGACGGTCAGCGCCGAGGTGAAGAAGGCCCTGTCGTTCTCGGCCGAGCAGTCAAAGCGGTACGATCAGATCAGCTTGCAAGCGCAGGGGCTCATGGCCTTCGCGAATCCCACCGTCAACGAGAAGCTCAAGCTGACCGAAGAGCAGAAGTCGAAGATCCGCGAGATCGGCGAAGCAACGCGGAGTGCGGCCGGTGGCGCGTTCAACAAGGACGCCAGCCAGGAGGAGCGCGCGGCCGCTCGGACCAAGATGGTCGCGCGGCAAAAAGAGAACATGGCCAAGGTCCAGGCTCTGCTCACCGACGACCAGAAGAAGGCGTGGCAGGAACTGACCGGCGAGCCGATCGAGATCCAGTACCCGGCGCGGGCGCGGCGGTCGAATAACTGATCGTCCGACCTGGATCGGAATCGGAATCACCAATCTTCGCAGGGCGGCACAGCCGATCCTGCGAAGATTATCTGGGCCCGCTAACCCGAAGAGGATCAGCCAGAGTATACCGCGAAATGCTTTTCTGGTTCTCCGAAGGGGCGCCAGGGGTTGCCGGCATCGCCGTTGCTGCCTTCGACGAAGATGACATCTCCACGTCGCTTCGGGTTAAGTGTGAGTCCCTGCGCGCCCTGGACGGAACGACCGTCTGGCGACGCCGGTTTCTGGGCGAAATCCGCGAATCCCGCCCGTGTTGAGCAACCGCGAACGATTGTCTCGTTCCCGGATGCGTCTCTAACCGCCTCAGCAGAAGTTGGACCGGTGAGGCGTCTCCACCGAGCTTTGCCTGGCGTTTTCCTTCTCGTGGACCTTCGTGCGTGCTCGCGTGGACGATATCGCCGAGCCATCCGACGAAAAGGAACAGCAGCGATGCGACCAGCAATTCGATCAGCAGTGGTGCAAGCATTGAGTTGTTTCCTTGATCAGGGCGTAAGGTTCAGAAGGCATCGAGGCCGCAGTCAGTTGGCCTCGCGGGCTGTCTGCCTCTTGTCCCCTCAATGAACCCTGCGAAAAATGTCGGCATAACCCTTCCTGGTTTTTTGTCGCCGGAGGGAAAATGGGGACCGCACCCAAGCAGGCACTCACGCTGATCCTGGGACGCGCCCGGAACGGGGACAATGGGGCCAGGAGCGAGCTTCTCACGCTGGTCTATGACGAGCTGCGCGGGATGGCTTCGCGCCTGATGCGGCGGGAGCGGGCCGACCACACCCTCTCGCCCACGGCGGTGGTCCACGAGGCCGTGATCCGGCTCCTGGGCGAGGCGGTCCTGGAAAAGGCGGCGGACCGGAGCTACCTGTTCGCTGCGGCGGCGCGGGCCATGCGGGAGGTGCTCATCGACCACGCGCGGCGGCGCGCCGCCGACCGCCATGGCGGGGGGCGGCGGCGCGTGCCGCTCGACGCGGTGGTGGATTACTTCCAGGGGCAGGGGCTGGATCTCATCGCGGTGCACGAGGCTCTCGACCGGCTGGCCGAGCGGGACGAGCGCCAGGCACAGGTCATGACCCTGCGCTACTTCGGCGGGATGACCGTCCCGGAGGTCGCCGCGGCGCTGGGGGTGTCGGTGGTGACGGTGGAGCGGGACTGGCGACTGGCGCGGGCCTGGCTCGTCGGTCAGCTTGGAGGGAGCGACGGATGACCGCGGAGCGCTGGCGACAGATCGGCGACCTGTTCGACGCCGCGGTCCGGATCGACCCGGCGGGTCGAGAAGGCTGGCTCCGCGCCGCCTGCGGCGGGGACGACGATCTGCGGGCTGAGGTCGGTCGCCTTCTTGCGCAGGACAAGCAGGCGGACCGGGACGGGATCCTGATGCCCGACGGTCCGGCCGGCCCGCCTCTGGATGGTACGGCGAGCTGGCACCCCCGCGCCGGAGTCAGCCCCCCGCGGGAGCGTGCGCCGATCGCCCCGGACGGGGAAACTTCGGTGGCAGAGACCGGGGGTTTCACCCCCAGGGCGGCGATTGCGCCGCAGAGTGCGCGACCCTTGATCTGTGAGCCCCCAGCGCTCGTGCGGTCGCGGCTGCGCGAGCTGCCGATGATCTATATCCTGATGCTCGGGATCGCGATCTTCTGGCGGTGCGCCTTCCTGGGAAATGAGGATCTGACCCTGTACCAGGTCGACGTGGTGATCATCCTGTCCTTGATAGGTCTCATTGCCCTGCTCTGGAGCCGTTGGCCCATTCCGCTGGCCTGGCTCAAGGCCCTGGAGCTGGGGATGATCGGGATGATGGCGAGCCGGGTGACGTTGGTCCAGTACCGGCTGATGCTCGTTTACTCGCAGCACGAGGACAAGATGATGGCGCAGTTGACGATGAAGAACGTCGTGCTGCTGACCTCCATCTTGATTCTCACCTACGGGCTGTATGTCCCCAAGAGCTGGCGCCGGGCCGCGCTGGTGGTCGGACCGCTCGCGGTGCTGCCCTTCGCGACCATACTGGTGCTCATTCTGCGGTACCCCGAGGCAATGGGGTGGCTCTGGAAGGGTTGGTCGTTGAGTGACACCCCCCGCATCCGCCTTTTCCTCTTCGACGCGATGATCCTGCTCATGCTGGCCGTCGGCTCGACGTTCGGGGCCCGCACGATGTCGCGGCTGCGCCGGCAGGTCGCTCTGGCCCGGCAGCTCGGCCAGTATCGTCTCCGGCGGCGGCTCGGCGCCGGGGGGATGGGCGAGGTCTACCTGGCCGAGCACCAGCTCCTGAAGCGGCCCTGCGCCGTGAAGCTGATCAAGTCGGGTGAGGCGACCGACCCGCGAGCCCTGGCGCGGTTTGAATGCGAGGTGCGGCTGACCGCGACGCTGTCCCACCCGAACACGGTCGAGATCTACGATTATGGCCGGGCCGAGGACGGAACCTACTACTATGTCATGGAGTACCTGCCGGGCCTGAGCCTGGCCGAGCTGGTCGAGCGCTACGGCCCCCTGCCGCCGGCGCGGGTGGTGTATCTGCTCCGCCAGGTCTGCGGGGCGCTGCGCGAGCGGCACGCGGCCGGACTGATTCACCGCGACATCAAGCCGTCGAACGTCATCGCCGCGCGGCGCGGGGGGATGGACGACGTGGCCAAGTTGCTCGATTTCGGACTGGTCCGGCTCGCGACGACCGTCCGTGCGGCCGACCAGAGCGCCCTTGGCCAGATCGTCGGCACACCGCTTTTCATGTCGCCGGAGCAAGCGTCGGCCAGTCGGGAGCTGGATGAGCGGAGCGACATCTACTCGCTGGGGGCGGTGGCCTACTATCTGCTGACCGGCCGGCCGCCGTTCGAGGGCGACGACGCGATCGCGGTGCTGATCTCGCACGCCCGCGACCCGGTATTGCCGCCGTCGCGCGTCCGCCCCGGCATTCCCAAGGACCTCGAGCGCGTCGTGTTGCTCTGCCTGGCCAAGGACGCGGACGAGCGTTATCCCGATGCCGCGAGCCTCGAGCGAGCGCTGGGCGCATGCGCCTGCGCGGGGAACTGGGACCAGGATCAAGCCGTCCGTTGGTGGCGGGACTACGGCAAGCAGGGAGCTCAATTGAGTTAGCAATACCGGACCCGTCCCGCTTCCCCTGGTCGAGCTTTCGCGTTCTCGCGCTTTCTTTACCGCTGCTCCATTTGAACGGCAGAAGCCTCCGGGGCGCGCATGGCAACGTTCCACACGTGGCCCGACGGATCGATGATCCGCCCGACGCGATCGCCCCAGAACTGGTTCGCCGCCGGGATCAAAACCCTCGCACCGGCGGCGACCGCCTGCTCGATCACGGTGTCCGCGTCCTCGACATAAATGTAGACGACCACGGGCGAGCTGCCGTCCGGCTGGGGTGCACGGCTCGCAAGCGCTGGAAACTCTCCGTGAACCATCACCATCGCCTCGCCGATCGTCAGGGTTGCATGCACCACCGTTCCGTCTGGGGCCGAGCGGCGCGATCGCTCGACGGCGCCGAACGCCGTCTTGCAGAAGTCGATCTCAGACGCCGCATCGAGGCACACCAACATCGGGATCACCACTCGGATGCTGCCGGTTTTCTTGTCGGACATGGGGGTTCTCTTGTTCGGTCTTAGCTGGTTTTGGAGATGCGCGCAAAGAAGCACCGGTCATCATCATAACAATGCACCGAATCGTTCTTTGCCGGATCAACGGCGAGTCTACATTCGCCCAAGTCGGTCGCGACGGCTGGACGGGCGTTCTGTCGACTCCCCGCCAAAACCTGGCCATTCTTTCGGTAGAATGGCATTCGAGATCATCATGGCTCCCGACAAGGAAGTCCAAGTCCTCGCGATCGTCGCCAAGTTGAACGCTGCCGCCTGGCTTGCGGAGGAAGGTCAATCCAATGCAGAAAGTGGCTCTCTCGGAAGTGAAATCTTGAGCCGCCTATCGTCACTCCTTGGTACGGGACCGGTGATCACCGACGGGGCCTGGGGCACCGAGTTTCAGAAGCTTGGGTTGGCGCTGGGACAGCCGTCGGATCTCTGGAACCTGACGCGGCCGGAGGCCGTTCTGGCCGTGGCCCGGTCCTATGTCGAGGCCGGCAGCCGGGTCATCCTGACCAACACCTTCCGGAGCAACCCGGTCGCGCTCTTCGGGCACGCGGAGGTTGAGAAAGCGTTCGAGCTCAATCGCCGCGGTGCCGAGCTTTCACGGCGGGCGGCTGGTCGGGATGTCTGCGTCTTCGCGTCCCTGGGCCCGACCGGAAAGTCCGTGGCTGCCGGTGAGATCGATGTCCAGATGGTAACGGACGCGTTCCGGGCCCAGGCGGAAGCACTTGCCGCCGGAGGGGCTGACGCCTTGCTCTTCGAGACGTTCAGCGATGTCGACGAGGCGCGCCTCGCGGTGCGGGCGGCTAGGCCGGCCGGGCTGCCGATCATCGTGTCGTTCGCGTTTGTCAGCGGCAAGGACAGGGACCGAACGCTGATGGGTGTGAGCCCGGAAACGGCAGCGCGCGCCATGGCCGAGGAGGGCGTCGACGCCGTCGGCGCCAATTGTGGCGCAGGGCCCGAGTTGTTTCCCGCGATCTGTCGCCGCCTCAAGGAGGCGTCGGGCCTGCCCGTCTGGATCAAGCCCAGCGCGGGGATGCCAACGATCGAGGCCGGCCGGACCGTCTACGCCATGCAACCCGACGTGTTTGCGAGCTATCTTCCCGCACTCGCCGAGGCTGGGGCGTCGTTCGTCGGCGGCTGTTGCGGTACGAGTCCCGCGTTTGTCCGGGCACTGGTGAGGGCCGCTGGGTCATGCGCATCACGCCGTTAGAACGCCTGTAAGAGCTCGACCATGGCCCGGTCGAGCTTGCGGCCGTGCCACGTTTCGTAGTGAACGTCCGCCCGGCCACTCTCGCAGACGCCAAAACTGCCGACGAAGTTCCACAGGGCCCAGCCCCAGCCGGCCTCCTTGAATAGCCCGAGCATGTCGCGTATCCACGCCAGGGCCACCTGGTGCGGCGTGTGCTGGTGGACGCCCCACTCGCCGACGAACATGCCGACTCCCTTCTTTTCCAGCTCCTGCCAGGGCGCGATCAGCGTGCGGCGGATCGTCTCGCGGTCGACGATCTTGCCGTTCCGCTCCTTGAGCGGCCAGGTGGGAGCGGGCCAGCTCTCGTTCCAGTTGGCCCAGGATGCCTTGTAGTGCGTCACGGGCATCGGGTCGTACGAGTGGATGTCGGCCGCGACGTTCAGGCCGAGCAACTCGGTGATCGGTGTGCGAGCCCAGTTGCGGCCGTCGACGATGATGAGCCGGTTGGGGTCCTGGGAGCGGATCGCCCTGACGAGCTGCTCCGTCACCCGGCGAAGGTTCTCGGGCTTCACCTTGTTGTCGGGCTCGTTGAACAGGTTGAAGCTGAGACGGCTGTTGGGCACGCCCTTGTACCGCTCGGCAAAGACGGACCACTGGAACGCACACAGTTCGGCGGGCTCGGACTGGGTCCAGAGGTTCGTCCGCTCGGGCGGGCTGATCTGGCCGAAGCCGGGGGCGATGTGAAAGTCGAGCAGCAGGTGGATGCCATGCTGCTTGCCGAGCTCGACGGCCCGGTCGATCTGCTTCAGGACCGGCTCCTTGAGGTTTTTGGGGTCGCGGGGATCGGTCCAGTCGTGGTAATTCAGCGCGAGCCGGAGGAAGTTGAAGCCCAGGTCGGCGACGTCGGCGAAGTCGCGCTCATCGAATAGCGCTCGGCGACGGCCCCGGTAGGCGACTGGCAGGTTGAAGCCCCGCCAGTACGGCAGCTTCTGCGGCGTGGCCTCGGGTAACTCGCGATGCTGCGCGTCCGCCAGCAGGGCCCGGGCGGCCGTAGTGCCCAGGCCGGCCGACGCCAGCGCCATTTGGAGCACGTCACGACGATTCATTCTTGTTGGTTCCTGCAGAAACGAGGGAATAAGTCAAGCAAGTTTCCTGCTCAGTGGGACGGCGGAATTCTGTATGCCGTAGGTCAGGCTGGAAAGCCTGACCTACACCTGCGCGACCCCTTTCACTGGTGTACTCCGTCTGCTGCCACTTCACAATAGCATGGCAGCGGCCCATTTGTACGTACTCTTGGGTTTGATTCTCTGCGGCCCAACGGGCCGGAGGCGCCCAGCCCAGGGTGAAACCTGGGATCCCGACCGCCTCAAGCCGTTCGTACCCTGAAGGGGCACGGGAAATGACCAGTTTTTCATGACGATACCTTGACTCTCGCTCCCAGGCTCACGGGCGTATCGGGCCAGAGGTGCCTTACGGAGGTCGAAACTTCGGCCTGGACTCCTGCGGCCCTTCAGGCCGCCTAATTTTGGGGGTTCTGGGGGTTTTACTCTCATCCCAGGGTTGCACCCTGGGCTGGATTCCTCCGGCCCTTCAGGCCGCCCGACTCCGGGACTCTCCGGGGACTAAAACTTCGGTGCAATTAGAGGAACGACTCTTTCGCAAGAACCGAACCCTCTCGCCTGGCAAATCCCACCGCTGGTGGATGAATTCCTGCCGGTGTCCTTATCGAGCTGCCTGACCCGATCGAGGCCGTCGAACCGAGTGGGCCCCGTCCGGGCTTCCTCGCCGGCACTGTGGCCTCGGCCGACGCACCCCCCTCGCGGCAAGTTGCGCGGTAGTGTTCGGACCCGCAATCGATAGGGAGGACTGGATTGCGTTTACTATGGCGTTTCTTTCTCTTGAGTATCGACCGATGAAACGCTTGAGCTTTGGAGCAATTTCGCCACTTTCGACGAATTGCCCGGCAACACCGAAATGGCAATCGTGCTTAGTTATGAAACGCGGCTGGATTACCGACTGAGAGAAGAGAGCCGGCGGTGGTTTGACGCAGGACGCGTCATCCCCGGAGGGCAGGGCAGGAGGCTAGTCGATGAGTCCGAGCTCGATATGGAGACAACGTGCCGGGGAACGGCTCCCCCTGGTGATGATCGGGCTGCTTGCGGTGGCTTCTGGCTGCATGAATCAGCAGCTTCGCTTTGCCACGGCACGCACGACCAGCACGCTGCCGGACCTGCACTATCAGCAGGTCATGGATAATCTGGCGCTCATTGCGGCGAACCCTGGGTTTCTCCCTTATCTGGCCGTCGCGGGGCAAGGGTCGATCCAGGTGACCAACGGCGGCAATGCGGCCTTTCCCGCGAGCCTGGCACCCGGACTGTCTGCTTGGTGGTTGCCGTCCCTGGGTGCTTCGCGGAACGTGACCGGGACGTGGAACCTGGGCACGATCACCAGTCCCGAGAAGATTCGGGAAATGCAGTGGGTCTATCAAAACGCTCTCCAGAATGCGTCGCGCGGCAGTCCCTCCTCCGGATGGCTCCGTGCCGGCACCAAGCGGGACGTGCCCCGCAAGGCCTGCTTCGTCAGCCACCACGGAACGGTATATGTATGGGTCATGCCGGAAGGGATCAGCGGCCTGTCGGAGCTGGCGCTTACGATCCTGGACATCGCGACTCGCGAGGACGTGGTGCAGGGGCCGTCGCAGGCGCGGCAACCGTTGCGCGGAGCCGCAGGGCCGCCGGGCGTTCCGCGGCGGAACTTCCAGGTTCCCCCGGCGGGACCGGTGTTCACTCCGGGCACGCCGTAAAGCAGGAGAAAAGACCATCACGCGGAGCGTGATGACTACTTCACTCCGGGCACGCCGCGAGACCGGACTGGGTGCCATGGCGCCAAAATCGTTCCTCATCTCGAAGGCGAAGCGGCTGGTGGTATTTCCTTTTTCGGCTGAATCCGCTAAATCGTGTTGCACGATTCGAGACGGGCGGAATTCTTTGTGGAATGCTGGCCATGACGGAAAAACTCCCTGTCAACCGCGACTGGCTCGGCTCGCTAAATCGCGACGGGTTCGCCGTGATCGAAGGGGTGGTCTCGCCGCAGGTCGTCGCTGAGCTGACCGACCTGACCCGGCCGTATCTTGCCGATAAGCGAGCCGGCGTGCTCGAGCGCGGTGGTGAAACTTACGGGGTGCGCGACTTGCTCTGGCGCGCCCCAGAAATCAAGGAGCTGGCGGCATCGCCAGAGCTCATCGACATCGCCCGCGCCGTCCTCGGTCCAAAGGCGTTCGCGGTGCGCGGGCTCTTTTTCGACAAGACGCCGACAACCAACTGGAATCTTCCCTGGCATCAAGACCTGACCATCGCGGTGCGGGCGCGGCGAGATGCGCCGGGCTTCGGGCCCTGGACGCTCAAGGCGGGGATTCCGCACGTGATAGCTCCCGCGAGTCTCCTGGAGCGAATGGCAACCTTGCGACTCCATCTCGATGACTGCGGGCCGCACAATGGACCGATGCGGGTGCTGCCGGGCTCGCATCGTGCGGGCAAGCTCGATGCCGGCAGCCTCGGCGCCTGGACGGCCCGCGCTCAAGAACTCGCGGTCGACTGCCTCGTCGCCGCAGGGGGAGTCGTCGTCATGCGCCCGCTTCTCGTCCATGCCTCGTCGGCAGGAACCGGTCCCGGCCACCGGCGGGTGATCCATCTCGAATACGCGGCCGAGGCGCTCAGGGATGGGCTGGAGTGGATCAGTGAATTCTTCCCGGCGCGGGCGGCTCAAAAAGCGAATCGGGCAAATTCACGTTGAAGTCGATGTAGAGGTGGTAGATCTGATCGACTTGGTGGACAACAAATTCAGGAGAGCCGCGATCGAGCGTGGCTTCGCTGGAATCTCGGCGGTACGCGAGCCGCGAAAATGAGGCTCAGAGACGCGGGAACTTGATATTATTCCGCAGAAGGAATGTACTGCATCTAAGGAAACCAACGGATGGAATGGGACGTACTCTTCGACGAGAAATTTGCCGAGTGGTTCGAGGCGCTCGATGAAGGTCTCCAGGATGAAATCCTTGCCCACGTGCGGTTGTTGAGGCAGTTCGGCCCCAATTTAGGCCGCCCGCGAGCGGATACGGTCAAAGGCTCAAAGTACCCGAACATGAAGGAGCTACGAATCCAAGAGGGTGACGAATAATGGCGATCAATGCCGAAGACTATATCGCCCGCCTGCCGAAGAGCCGCCGCGACGCGATACGCAAAAGAGCCGATGAGCTCGTGGTGGAAGAATTGACGCTTCGAGAGCTGCGGGACGCCCGGCGACGCTCGCAGGTCGAGATCGCCCACAAGCTGGGCATCAAGCAGGCGGCCGTGTCCAAGCTGGAGCGACGGGCCGATATGTACCTCAGCACGCTACGCCGCCTCGTCGAGGCAATGGGCGGGTCGTTGGAGATTATCGCTCGCTTTCCGGACCGACCGCCCGTGAAGATTTCCCAACTCGAAGCTCTCGATGACGATTCGGCTCGTAAGATTATCCCTTGATATATTGAAGCAAATACCGCCGGCTGATCACGAGCGAATCGAGACGCGACTCGATCGAGCCCTCGAAGGCCCGGTCTTCGACCTCGATGGCAATGTGGCCCGTGTAGCCGGCGTCGCTCAAGGCGCCGAAGAACGCACCCCAGCGGATGTCGCCCAAGCCGGGGATCTTGGGCGTGTGCCAGAGCTTGGGGTACGACAGGACGCCGTGTTGATCGAGCGCCGCGCGATCGATCCGAGCGTCCTTGGCGTGGACGTGGAAGATCCGATCCTTGAATTCAAGAAGCGGGGCGACGTAGTCGATCTGCTGCCAGATCAGGTGCGAGGGGTCGATGTTCAGACCGAAATTGGGGTTCGCCACGTCGTGGAACATCCGGCGCCAGATCGCGGGCGTGGTCGCCAGGTTGTTGCCGCCGGGCCATTCGTCTGCCGTGAACAGCATCGGGCAGTTCTCGATGCCGATCCTCACACCTTTGCCTTCCGCATAGGCGACCAATGGCCGCCAGGTTGCCAAAAACTGCGGCCAGTTGCCGTCAACCGAGAGCGACCGGTCGCGGCCGATGAACGTGTTGACCAGGCCGACACCGAGCGCCGCCGCGGCGTCGATGACTTTGCGGAGATGAGCGACGTAGACCTCGCGATCGGCCGGATCGGGCGCCAGGGGATTGGGGTAATAGCCCAGGCCGGAGATCGCGACGCTGTGGATGGCCAGGAGGTCCTGGATCTTCTCCACATCGTCCAGCGACAGCCTGGTGGCGTCGATGTGCGTTACTCCCGCGTACCGCCGCTCCGACTTGCCCGGCGGCCAGCACATCACCTCCACGCTGGAAAAGCCCTCCTGGCGCACGAAGGCAAGCACTTGCTCCAGGGTGTAGTCGGGCAAGATCGCCGAGACGAACCCGAGTTTCATGGCAATCGGTCTCCTCTGAGTATTGGCGTCAGGGAACTGCCCGCAAACAAGTTTGGCGAATTCGTTCTTGTGGTGCAGGCGTCCCGCCTTTCCTTCCCGAGCCGGCAGGCGGGACGCCTGCACCATAACTGGCAAAGCTAATTCCGCGCGGTCCCTCAGTGATAAATCGTGGGCACGTGCTATCGCTCCTGGACTGTCACCCAAACTTGAGCGGCGGCGCTTTGAGCAATCGCCTCGCAGAGACGAACTTCGTGATCTCCGTCCGCCAGGGTGGGAAAGGTCGGCGGCTCTCCGCTGCGCCGGCCTGACGCAATCCGACCGTAGACGTCGAAAAAGAGCTGCTTGAAGGTATCGGGAAACCCCTCGGCATGTCCGCCCGGGTAATGGCAGAGCGCGGCCGCGGATGCATCGAGGAGCGCCGGATCACGCTCGAGCAGGCGATTGGGGCCTTTCCGCGCTCCGATCCAGAGCCGGTTTGGAGATTCGCTGTCCCACGAAAGCGAGCCTTCGGTGGCCGCGATTTCGATCGTCAGCCGGTTCTTGCGGCCCGCGGTGACTTGCGAGACGTGGAATGCACCCCGCACGCCCTGTTCAAACCGCAGAAGGACCGCGGCGTGGTCGTCGGTGGTGATGTCAACGTCGCGAACCGAGAACAAGCCGCCTAGTTTGTTCGATGCGCTGAAGGTCTCTGAAGGGTCTGTCGGCTTGAACCGGCGCGGGTGGAATGTGGCCAGATCGGCGCTCAAGGCACGGATGGGCGTGGCGATCAGGTACTGGGCCAGGTCCATCCAGTGGGTGCCGATGTCGGCGACCGCGCGAGATTGGTCTGGCCGTCGGGCTCAACCCGCCAGTTGTAATCGTCGGGATAGAGGAGCCAATCCTGCACGTAAGAGCCCGTGACGCTGAGCACCCTGCCCAGGGCACCGCTTATGATCCGCTCGCGAATCTCGCGGCACAGGGGATAATAGCGGATATTGTAATTCACGGCAGCCGCCTGGGCCGGCCGGGCCTGGGCCAGACTGCACAGGGCCGACGTCTCGCGCGATGACGTCGCCAGGGGTTTCTCGCAGACCAGATGGCGGCCCGACTCCAGGATGCGCCGGGCTTGTTCAAAGTGGCAGGAATTCGGCGAGGCGACGTGAACTGCGCCGACCCGGTCATCGCCCAGGAGGTCGTCAAGATCGGCGTAGACCCTCGGAATGGCCAGCGCATCGGCCATCGCCTGAGCTCTGGCCGGCGAAGAGCCCAGGAGCCCGACCACGTCAACGCCGATCCGCCGCAGAGCTTCGACATGAACGGGACCGATGAAGCCCCCACCGATCACAGCGGCCGCCGGAGCATTGCGGATTACCGTTGGTGAGCCCATGAGGAATTCCGATCCTGCGCTGGCCGGAGCTAGAAGCGCAGCACGCCGAAGATGACTCCCGCGACCAATCCGAAGACGTGGGCCGCATTGGCGATCGACCCGACCACGCCGGTCATGCAGAGCACCAGCCAGAAAAGCATGATCGTGACAGTGTTGGGATGCACGATCATCCCTTGCTCGGGCTGATGAAGCCCTTTCATCCAGATATAGCCGAAGAGGGCGTAAACCACGCCCGACATACCTTCCCACAGCACGGGATCGCCCGGATCGTTCCGTTCGTTGTAATAGAATTGACCGAGGTTGGAAAGGATTGCGGAGATCAGGACGATTACCGCCAGGCGAAGCGTACCCCGGCGAACTTCGATCAGAGTGCCGAGCGCACTCAGCCACCACATGTTGAACAGGATGTGCAGCATATTCCCGTGCATGAAAATCGGCGTCACCAGCCGCCATATTTCGCCGTGGGCGATGTCGCTCAAGCCGTTATTGCGTTCGTGGCCGTCCGGGTCGATTCGCGTGGTTGCGAAAAGAAGGCGGTGCTCCACCTGTCGTCGGTTGCCCGACTGCTGGAGGAGGAAAACAGCCAGGCAAATGATCACGAGGCTAACGGTCAAAGGGCGGCGGCGGAAGGTGGGATAGGCCCACAGATCGGAAGCTTCGCGGAAGTTTTTCCGAAACTGTTTGTCGAGCGCTTGCTCCTGGCGCCGGATCGCCAGGGCGGCTTGGTTGACATCGCGGTAAACAGGATCGTCCGGACGGCTCAAGTAGCTTTGCAGCTCGTCGCTGGCGCGCGGGACCTGATCCTCGTTGTAGACCCAGAGGTTCCAGCCGTCGGGCTGCTCGTCGGCGCGGGTCTTGATTCCGAGCGTCAGGAGGTAGTCGGAAAAGATTTTGGGATCCCGGCCCTTGGGTAATGTTCCGATCTGGCGCACGCTCAATTCCTCTTGGAGGGAACCGGTAACCGAAGCGACCGCTCGCTGCCGGGTCCTGGCACAACGTCCCATTTATGGCGATTCTTAAACTACCACAAGGCCGAGGGCTCTTACACCCATTTCGATCGCGCGTTCCTGGCAAGATGCTTGGAACGCTCGATTGGCGTGCCTTCGCGCGCGTGATAGGATGAAGCTGTTTCATTGCAGAAGAACAACTCCGAACACGGCCGTTGATGGCTACTGAAACGAGGCAATAGCCCGGGTTTGCGGAGCAGAAACCTGTCATGCCCAAGACGCCCGCTCGATATCGTCTGGTGATTTTCGACGAGGTCGCGGATCCCCAGGACCTGCGCGATCCGGTTTGCCGGGCGACGGGCAGGCATCCCACGGATGTGGTCCAGTGGCTGGCCCGAGCGCCGGGAACCTGGCCCGAACCGCTGGAGGAACCCGCCGTCCGTGCGTTTCTCGACGCGCTCTTCGAGGGGGGGATTGCCGCCGAGGCGTGGCGAAGCGACCAGTTTCCCGATCTGAGCCCGGCCCGGACAATCCACCGCGCTGCGTGTCTGGGCGATGGCTTCCGGATCGAGGGGCTGCGCGGCGAGCCGACTCACTGGGTGCCTTGGGATCGCATCGAGCTGATCGGTGCCGGGCGGATCATGGCCGAGGATGAGTTCCGCCATGTGCAATCGACCCGGTGGCCCTCGGCGGTCGTCTCGGGAATTCGAGCACTGGCTCTCATGAAGCCCCGCCCGTACACCCGGCTGGCGCGGGCCGCCCGAATCCCGCACGATCCGGTTGGCGAGGTGGTCATCGTCCGCCGCGATCCGCGGATCGCATTTCGCGCGGTTGAAAACCAGATGAACTATGCCTATCTGGGCGAGCGAAGAAGCACATCGGCCGCCGAGAACTTTCCGGTTTTCGTCGCCGATCTCTGTGCCCGCGCGGACGATGCCTTCATCACGCCCTCGACCCGCTCGCTGCTTACGCGTCAGGAGCCCGGTGAACACGCATTCCCCAGCTCGGCGGCGCTACTGGATTACGTAACCCACCGCCTGTTATGGAGTTGGTATCGCCGCGACCGAGATGCCCAGGCGGAGGGAACCACGCCGCGCTCCCGGGATGATGACGACGCGGATGAGCAAGCCGGTCCAGACCCCGAAGCGGACACCGACGACGAGATGGACACGATGTGAGGCGGATGGTGCGCGACTTTTCGCCCAACACCACCCCGCTCTCAAAATGGAGAAAAAGCCGCGGCGCTTTCCCCGTTTTCCCCTCTCCCCGAGGGGGAGAGGGCTGGGGTGAGGGGTCTGCGTGATGGTGTTGAGCGCGACGTTTGGATGTTGCCCGAAGTAATCAATCTCGGACCATCACGCGGAGCGTGATGACTACTTCACCTGTGATGCCGGTCCGTCGAGGGTAATCCTTTTCATCGCCGGCCGGTTTTGTTAGAGTTCGAATGCGACGACTGTTTCGTCCGGCCGTCCGCAATATCCGGCGCACGCCTGTTTCCCTCTCGACTGGGAGCGGCCGATTTGACATACCTCGATTATGGACTGGTGGGAGACTTCGATCCGTGCCGCAACACGACCGCTATCTGTTCACAAGCGAATCTGTCTCGATGGGCCATCCGGACAAGATGGCCGACCAGATCTCGGACGGGATCCTGGATGCGATCCTGGAGCAGGACCCGTACGGGCGGGTTGCCTGTGAAAGCCTGCTGACGACGGGCCTTGTCTGCCTGGCCGGCGAGATCACCACCAAGGCAATGGTCGATTACCCGGCGATCGTCCGCCAGATCGTCCGCGAGATCGGCTACACATCGAGCGACATGGGGTTCGACGCATCGACCTGCGCGGTCATGGTGGCCCTTGGAAAGCAGTCGCCCGACATCGCCATGGGGGTTAATGAAGACGCGACCCGCGGCAAGGACATCGGGGCCGGCGACCAGGGCATGATGTTCGGCTTTGCCTGCAACGATACTCCGGAGCTCATGCCACTGCCGATCGCGCTGGCCCACCGGATCATCAACCGCATCACCGACCTGCGGCAAGATGGCACGATCCCCTGGCTGCGGCCTGACGCCAAGAGCCAGGTGACGATCGAGTATGACGGGTATACGCCGGTTCGGGTGCACACCGTGGTCGTTTCGACGCAGCACGACCCGCAGGTCAGCCACGCAGAGATCGAGAAAACGGTCAAGAACCAGGTTGTGCTGCCGATCCTGCCGTCGGAGCTGAACGATGGTTCGATCACTTATCACATCAACCCGACCGGTAAGTTCGTGATCGGAGGCCCACACGGCGACTCGGGCGTGACGGGCCGCAAGATCATCGTCGATACCTACGGCGGCATGGGCCGGCACGGCGGCGGTGCGTTCAGCGGCAAGGACCCCACGAAGGTCGATCGCTCGGCGGCATATATGGCCCGCTACGTCGCCAAGAACGTCGTGGCCGCGGGGCTGGCCGACCGTTGCGAGATTCAGCTCGCCTACGCGATCGGCGTCTCCGAGCCGGTCAGCGTCCACGTCGATACCCAGGGGACAGGCCAGCTACCCGATTCGCAGATCGCCGAGTTGGTGCGCCGCCATTTCCGGCTCAACCCATCGGGGATCATCAAACATCTGGATCTACGACGGCCGATCTATCGCAAGACGGCCAGCGGAGGCCACTTCGGCCGCTCCGATCCTGAATTCACCTGGGAAAAGACCGACAAAGCCCACGTCCTGCGCGAAGCCGCCAATACCTTCGCGCCGGCGAATGTGGCGTAGTTTTTGAGCGCGGCGGGCACTGAGGCCCGCCCCACCAGAAAGTTGAGGGAGTCTGTTAGTACGGCGGGCGTCTCTGCCCGCCTCCGCGGCGGACTCTGAGGCCCGCCCCCGGAAAGTTGAGGGAGTTTGGGAGTGGGGCGGGCGTCTCTGCCCGCCTCCGCGGCGGACTCTGAGGCCCGCCCCCGGAAAGTTGAGGGAGTTTGGGAGTGGGGCGGGCGTCTCTGCCCGCCTCCAGTTTTCCTTTTCTATGTGCTGCCGAGCTTTGGCATGGCCGCCTGGTGGGATACCCTTTCGGCGCAGGCCCAAGCGGCATTCACCGCCCAGTTTGGCGGTGAGCCGGCGATCCTCTCCTGTGCACCCGGCCGGGTCGAGTTGCTGGGAAATCACACCGATTACAACGGCGGCCTGGTCATGTCGGCCGCCGTCGACCGGGGAACGGTCGTGGTCGCCCGCCGTTCCGAATACCGGGTCGCGCGGGTCTTCTCGGTCAATCTCAGCGCGAGCGACGCGTTTTCGCTCGATGCCATCGAGCAGACGGAGCCTGGAGCCTGGAGCCGCTATGTGCGCGGCGTCTGCTGGGCCTTGACCGATTGGTGCGGACCACTGGCCTCGGGATTCGAGGCGACGATCGCCGGCAACGTTCCGCTGGGGGCAGGGCTCTCGAGCTCGGCCAGCCTCCAGGCATCGCTTGCCTGGTGTCTCATTCAGCTCGATCTGATTCCTGGGCCGATCGCGTCGCGATTTCGAATCCGATCACCCCGACTTGTTACGCATGGAACTGGCCAGGGTGCTGCGCAGGTCGGAGAACGAGTTTGTGGGTGTCGGCTCGGGTTTGCTCGACCAGTTCTCCAGTCTGTTCGGCCGGGCTGGCCATGCTCTGTTTCTCGACTGTGACACGCTGGTCCACGACCGATTGCCGCTCGGCGATCCGCCGCCTGCGATCATCGTGTGCGACTCCAAAACGTCACGCCGGCTTGCCGACGGCATGTACGACCAGAGGCGCGCCGAATGCGAAAAAGTCGCAGCCGCTTTTGCCGGTCAGATCCCGCACCGGGGGGAATTTCGACTGTCGTGGGTATCGCTGGACCAACTCGAGCGTGCCTGGCCCGATCTGGATCCGGTTGGCCGCAGGCGGGCGCGCCATGTTTTGAGCGAGAACGAACGCGTCCGGCTCGGGGTCGAGGCGCTCAAGTCCGGAGACGTCGAGGCATTCGGACGACTCATGTCGGCTTCGCACGCCTCAAGTCGCGACGATTTTGAGAACAGCTCGCCCGCCTTGAATGCGCTGATCGAAGCCGCCCAGGCTGCTCCGGGCTTCCTGGGAGGCAAGCTTTCGGGCGCGGGCTGGGCCGGGTGCACCGTCAACCTGGTAAGATCGGAGCAAGCCGACGATTTCGCCGCGCGGTGCGCGGCGCTTACACCGAGAAGACCGACACGAACCCGGACATTCACATCTGCCACGCCGCGGACGGTGCAATCGGGCTTGATCTGGTTCACAGTGGGCCGTGAATTGGTATTCTATGGAGGAACGTTCCTTAACTCGGAAAAGGGGCTCGACATGCCCTGGGCACGAATGCTGGCGGATCTGATCGTCGTTTTCCATGCGTCGTACGTGAGCTTTGTCGTTCTGGGCTTGCTGGCGATCTTGGTTGGGGCGGTGCTGCGCTGGCGGTGGGTGCGCAACTTCTGGTTCCGCATCGCCCATCTGGCCGCCATCGGCGTGGTCGTTCTTGAGTCGCTCGCCGGGATTCCTTGCCCGCTAACCGTCTGGGAAAGTCAGCTCCGGCGCACAGCCGGGCAGACCGGTTACACCGGCGATTTCATCGGCTACTGGGTCCATCAGTTGATCTTCTATCAGGCCGAGCCCTGGGTCTTCACGATGCTCTACGTCCTTTTCGGCCTGGCCGTGCTGGCGGCCTTCATCCTGGCGCCCCCGCGCTGGTCGAGATCGGATGGCCCCGCCAAGCCCGTGGTGTCGGCACCGTCTCGATAAGGAGCAAAAAGCCATGACTGGGTTGATGACGAATCAAGCGCGATTGCGGCTTTGCGTGGCGATCGTGGTTTCCGGCTTGGCCGCGGGGCTTGAGCCCGCGCGTTCGGCAGCCGAGACTTGCTTGTCGCCTTTTGTCAAACGCCTGGATCGGCCCGAAAAATATCTTTATCTCTTTTGTGTCGACGCCGACGCGCAGCGACAACGACTTCCTGGCGGTGATCGACGTCAACCCCGACAGCGCCACTTATGGCACGATCCTCCGCACGGTGGATCTCGGCACCAGGGGCAACGAGACCCACCACTGGGGTTACACCGATGACCGCACGCGGATCTGGGCCGGTGGGCTGTTCTCGAACCGGATCTGGATTCTCGATGTCGCGACCGACCCGGCCGCGCCGCGAATCGAGAAGGTGCTGGAGAGCATCCCCGAGGTATCTGGGCTCTCTGGCCCACACAGTTACTATGCGCTTCCAGGCCGGATGCTGATCGCGTTCCTGGGTTCGGCCGGCGGCGGCTTGCCCGCGGGACTGGCGGAGTTTACCAACGACGGCAAGTTCATCCGGCGGCTCGAGAACCCCAGTGAAGCCCCCTATGGCTACGACGTCGCCATCAAGCCCGCGCTCAACCGGATGGTCACGAGCAGCTTCACCCCGTTCCGCAACTACAAGAAGCCACTGGCGCAGATGGATCTCAAGGACTTCGGCAGCGAACTGGTCGTCTGGGACTTCAAGAACCGCCAGCCGATCCAGGTCGGAAAAGCTGGCCTGGCACCTTTGGAAGTGCGCTGGAGTCTGAAGCCAGAAAATAATTATGGGTTTACCAATTGCGCCCTGGACAACTCAATCTGGCTGTTCAAGGGCAAGCCGGGCGGCAGCTATGAATTCAAGAAAGTCGCGGATACCGGGGCCCTGCCGGCTGACCTGCGGCAGAGCCCCGACGACAAGTACCTTTACGTGAGCTGCTTTGGAGACAACCTGCTGCAACAGTGGGACGTCACCGACCCCGAGCGCCCCAAGCTCACGAGCACCGTCGCCCCGTGCGTCCAGCCCAACATGATGCATGTGACCGGAGATGGGAAGAGGATGTACGTGTCGAATTCGCTTCTCTCGACGCTGGACCATTCGGGACGGTTCTACGTCCGGCTAGTCCATATCGGCCCGGATGGCATGAAAGTCGATCCGTTCTTCAACGTGGACCTCAATAAGTTTCCAACCGGCCCGGCGCGTGGGCATGATATGCTGATAAATTGATGTCGCCGCGGTTAATGAAATCGACCAGGCGCTTGATGCTCGACTCACTTCGTTGTAGAATTCCACAACGGAGGGGTCAGGACGGTGTACATCGACTTGATTGCCTGGGATGCCGAAGATGAGCCTGACGGCAATTACCAGCACATCGTCGGGGCCGGTGAGGTCACGGCCGAAGAAATAGAGGAAGTGCTCTCCAACCACCATGGTAACCATCCTGATGCTTACTCCGACACAACCGGCAACCCGATCATCTTCGGCACAACGTCCGGGGGCAAGCGGATCGCCGTCGTATACAGCGAGGAATCGGACTCCAACCTGGTCGTCATCCGGCCCGTGACGGCGTACCCTGTCCAAGAATATGGGGGCTGATACTGATGGATCCGAATCGACTTTCCGAGCCCACGCGCCAGGCGCTGGCCGCACTCTCGCCCGAGAAGCGGGCGCACGCGGAAGCCGCACTCGCCCGCATCCAGTCGCCCGAGTATAAGGAGAGGGAACACAGGGACCGCGAGGCCCTGGATCGCGAGTACCGAGCGACCGGAACGATCGCGTCCACACCCGTCACGGAAACCGACGTGGAAGTCTTCGAAGGGTTCATCCGATCGCTCCGCCAGGCGCGCGAATCCGCAGGCCTGAGCCTCGATGAGGTTGCGTCGCGTTCGGGCATCGATAAGGCCCAGCTCAGCCGACTGGAGAACGGCAAGGTTCACGACCCGCGTTCCAGCACGCTCTTGCGCTACGCCCGTGCTGTCGGCAAACGGCTGGCGTGGTCTCTGGAAGACGTCCAATCGCGGCAACCGCGATGAGCCGTCGCCTTGGAGCGGAAGGAGGGACGCCAGCGGAAACACCCCCAAGCATTCATCTTACACCGAGGAGATGAAAGGAGCAGCCGATCGTCCGGGAGTTCCTCAATCTCAAGGATGGGTCTTCGGAGCGACCTTGAATTGGGCCTGTGATGTGGGCCGGCTCAGCAGGCGCCAGACTGCAGCAGGGTAGAGGCAACTGACGATGAGCACAACAGGCGGCATGACATAGCCCGTACTCTCGATCTTCGGGACTAACAACAAGCCGAAGAGATAGAAGAGAACCAGAACGGCCACATTGGCCATGGCGTGCCGGATCGCGAACTTCCGGGCCGGGTGCCCCATTTTCAGCAGAGACCTGCCCGCGATTACCTGAACGACCCCGAGGCTGATGCCCGTCACAAAGCAAATCAGAACGGCGGTTCCTTCCCCGGACCACGGCAGTTCGCCTGACACGTAACGTGTCGGCGCTCCAAGCGTACAGTACAACGCGACGCTCAACACGACTGTCGCGAGGCAGCCCAGAGCGACGTTGAGTGAACCGACCATTCCGTCGAGCGCTGTCACTGCGGCAATTCCGGTCCGTGGACTGAGCGAGACCAGGGAATCCCGAGCGGTTGATACGGCCCTCTGTTCCTCATTCTTGCGTTGCCCGGCCGTGGACCATTTTTTCTCGACGAACGGTCCACCGCCTTTCGCCGCGGGCTGGCCTCGGTCCGACGCCGGAGAAATGACCGGTACCAGTTCCAGTGGGTTGACGAAATCCGGCTCCGGACGACGCGGTTCAGATGAGCCGACCGGGAGGTCGAGTGAGGACTTCTCGTCAGCGGACTTCAGTTCCTCCGATTTCTGAGTCTTGGGACCGCGAGGAGCCGAGCGCTCTCGCAGTGTGGAAACCACGTCGTAGATGCCGCGAATCAGGCGGTCCACGTCGCTGTGAAAATCCGGGTCGGGGCGAACAGCAAGTCCGTTGCGGAAGGACAGCCCCCGCAAACTCTCCGGCAGTTTCTCGGCTTGCGGGACGGAAGAATCGCCAACCAGCACCGGGATGACCGGGATCTTGCGACTCAGTGTGGCCTCGATCTCGATGCGGACGAAGTCGCCGGGATCGTCGAGTCGGCGGGTCCCGCTCTTCTCGGCAATCGAAAGCCATTCGTCCCCGATGACGGCAAGGAAGACATCGCAGGCGGCGACCCGCTCGGTCAGGACCTCGCGAAAATCTAACCCCAACGGGATCGAATCGACGTCCTTGAAGACTTGCCCCTTACCGAATTGCGCCACAAGGTGGTCGTAAAGCCGTCCCGCCTGGTGGCGGCTATCCTCGCGCCGATAGGAAACGAAAACGCTGATTACCGGTGCCCCCTCCATCGGGCTATTCGCTTTCGTTCTCGCGGGCTTGCCGCTGGTCACTCGGGAGCCCTGGGGCGACTTGGCGGGAGCAACCGCGGTAGGCTTCGCCGGCGCGGGGGCGGCGGGCGACTCGGCGTCGTTGGCGAGGAGCGTCTTGACCGACCGGGCGAGCAACTCCAACTGCTGCTCGACCGGAAGCGCGAAGGCATCGAGCCAGTGAATGCCGGCCAGAGCATACATTATCACGCCTTCGGGGGGGACGTCCTCGATGCGGACCGGCAAGACGGTCATCCCCTGGGAAATCGCCCGTTCGACTTCGCGACCGACCTGTACCGAGGCGTTGGCGTGACCGGAGAAGATCAGCACCATGATCCGGCTAGCGTTGAGCCCCTTGACGATCGCGGCACCCCACTCGTCGCCGGGGGTGATGTCCCGCGGTGCGATCCAGCAACCAACGCTTTGGCACTCCTCACCGATCCACACCAGGCGAACGACTGGAGAAGATCCGGTTGTGTGGCGTGATGTCGCGGGGAACCGGCCCGTCCTCGTGAGCATGCTGCACGCCCAGGCCGTAGGCGCGCAACCTCTCGTCGGTCGGGTGGAGAGCTTGAGACGACCGCGCCGTCTGTCCCCTGTTATGGACTGGCCACACCTTGACGATTCAAGAACGGCACTGTATCGAGGAGAATATCGGCCTGCCTCAAGCCGAGCGCGACTATGCCGGGTTCCGCACGCCGTCGGCCCACGGCCAGGCGGCGCTCAGGAAGCTCGCCCGCCACGCCCGGGAGATGGCTAAGCGGTAGCGATTTCCCTTTGACATAGTGTGACTGCAACGGCAGTGTAGTTACCGCCAGATTCCCAGCCCAACCAGGCACACAATGAAGTTCTACACCATCGGGTACGGCGGCCGAGTCCCGGATGATTTCGCCGGCCTCTTGGTTCAGCACGGCGTTCGCTCGATCGCCGACGTGCGGATTCACCCGGAACGGGCCAGCATGGGCGCGTACGTCAAGGCGCGGACGGCCGATAAGGGGATCGAGAAACTCCTGTCGGAGCAGGGAATCGCTTATCGCTCCATCCTCGAGCTGGGGAACCTGTTCCGCGACCTCGATGACTGGCGGCCGGCTTACAGAATGCTCTTCGAACGCGCCGGCGATCTGCTCGTCGCCCGGCTCGGAGAGTTACCGACGCCGTTCTGCCTGATGTGCGCCGAGAAACGCGTGGCCGATTGCCATCGGCTGGTCATCGCGGAGTTCTTGGTCAAGACCAAGGGTTGGACCGTTGATCATATCGAATAGCCGCTTGGCCTATCCTCGTCCGACCCGGAGCCTGATGACCTGCCGGACCCAGCGCGCGTGCTTCTTTTCGCCGGGCACCACAATCTGGAGCGGCCCCTCCTTTGGAGACAAAGGCTTGCGGTCGCGGTGGTCGGCCAAGAGGATCACGCGATCCGAATACGCAGGGTCCAGCTCGGGAAGGGCAAAGACCGCGCGATAGCCGTCGGATGCCTCGACGACCACGTACAGCGCCATCGCCTTGCCGCGCAGGTCCTTGCCAAACGGAACGCCTGCCTTCGCCAGGATGTCAACCAACGCGACTCCCTCATACTGCGACTCGGCGCCGTCGTGTGCCTTGGCCTTCACGGTCTGGCGCGGCAGTTTGGCCAGGTCCTCGGCGGAAAAGGTTGAGGGTCTCGCGACTTCGCCGGTGACTTGAACCTGGATCGAGGGACTTGCCGGTGAGGCCGGCGGAGGCGCGTCGGTTTTTTGCTGCGACCGGGCGACGACTGGAACGCAGAACAGAAGGGCAATTGGCCCGAGCCGGAGGATCGATCCGAAGCGCTTGTGGCGGTCTGTCATTGGAGGTCCCTCTACAAAGTTTGGAGTCATTCGTCCGAGGCCTTGGGTTTGTTCTTGTGGCGGATGATGATCCCCTCCTCCATGTAGACGATTGTCTGGGCGATGCCGACGGCGTGGTCGCCGATTCGCTCGAGGTTCCGGGCGATGCTCATCAGCCGCAGCCATTCCTCGAGCCGGTCCGCGTGCCGGCGGAGCGACTCTTTCAACTCGCGCCGGAGCTGTTGATAATGCTTGTTGATCACGCGATCGCCGTCGATGACGGCCCGCGCGCGGATTGCGTCGCGCGCGGCCAGGGCATCGTAACTGGCATGGACCTGGACCAAGGCGTCGCGAGCCATCGCCTTGAGCTGTTCGGGAATCGGCACGCTGTCGGGGGTTCTGGCCAGCTTTCGCGCGCGCTGGGCGATCCGCACAGCCAGATCGGCGATCCGCTCCCAGTCGCGATTGATCTTCAGGATCGTCGCCATGCGGCGGAGGTCGGAGGCGACAGGCTCAAAAAGGGCAAAGATCCGCAGGCACTCTTGTTCGATGCGAACTTCGGCCAAGTCGGAATCCCGCTCCAGGTTCTTGACCTCGGGCACGGCGTCCAGCCGCCGTTCACAGAGAACCTCGATGCTCTTGGCCAGCGACTCGACGACGGCAAGGGCCATCGCGAGAAACTCCGCCCAGAGAGCGTCTTGATCACGCAGGGCGTGACGTCCGAGGTGCGACGCGACAGAGCGGGGCTCTGGCGATTCCTCTCCCTCAACTTGTCGATTCGACTCCATGGCTCCGTCTCCTGGAGATCTCGGCGCTCCGAACATCCAGCCGCAGATGAAAAACCGCACGGCCTGTTGGACCTCTGAGCTGACGTCCGCGGAAACCCCATTCTCAATCCTCGACTCGTGAGATTCAAGCCCCGGAATTGACAGCCCGTGGCACTTGTCTAGCATTTTCACTGGGATGTACAGCGTCCCGATCGTCGCCACACGAATGTCGGTTCCAACGGAGAGGTGCACCATGGCGAAGACGAAGCCGCCCGGCTCGTGACAACCTAGCGAGGACGAGCGAGGGATGTCAGACCCCCTGCGGGTGGCGATGCTCTACGATATGGACGCCTGCTATGCGCCCACCGGCGTCACGCGACATGCCCTGGCCCAGCTCGAGCGGCTGCGAGCCCGGCCCGAAATCACGTTTCGCTTGATCTCGGGACGCATCACTCATCCCGATGGACTGGCGTACTGGGAGTCCCTCGACGACTTGCCACGGCGCGAGTTGCCGCTACGTACCCGCGATGTCCTGCGATGGTGGCGATTCAAGCCTTGGCCGCCGATCGAGTGGTGGACCGGGCCGATCGACTGGGTCTACTGTCCAGCCGAGCTTCTGGTGGCGACCCGCGCCGCGCCGCGGGCGGTCACCAGCCATGACGTGCTCCAGAACCTGCAGTTCGAAATCAGCCCGGAAGCGCGAGTTGCTTGGCCGCGTCTTCGAGCAGGCCGACCTGATCCTGTCTGTCTCTCAATTCAACACCGATCGCCTGCTGGAGGCTTATCCGGCCTGCAAGGGCCGCGTCGCCTACGTGCCCAACGGCGCGGACGACTTGTTCTTCGAGCCGGCAACAAAGCGCGAGCGAGACGCAGTCCGCGACGATCTGGGACTGCCGCCTCAAATCCCGTATCTTCTCTCGGTGGCAAACTTTCAGCCACGGAAGAACCTGATGCGATTGATCCATGCAGCGGTACGGATACCTGAAGTCAGTGCGGGTGACCTGGCGCTGGTATTGATCGGCACCGGCGACCCCGCCGAGGCTCTTGCCCTGCGCGAAGCGGCAACCGCGGCGGGTCGGCGGGCATTGATCCGCATGCCGGGTTATCGGCAGGGCAGGGCACTGCGGGCCGTTTATGCGGAGGCGACCGCCCTGGTCTTTCCCTCGCTCTGCGAGAGCTTCGGCATTCCGGCCCTGGAGGCGATGGCCCAGGGCGTGGCTGTCGCACTGGCCGACTCGACCGCCCTGCCCGAAATCGGCGGGGCGGCCGGCTGGTATTTCAACCCGACCGCCGAGGATGCCATCACCGCTACGCTTCGCGAGCTACTGGATCACCCCGAGGAACGCAGCAGGCGCTGCGTTCTGGGAAAGGAGATCGCCGAGCGCTATCGCTGGCAGAATTCCAACGACCTTTTGGTCGAGGCGCTCGTGAGCCGCCGCGAGCGGTCCTCGTGAAGCGGAAAGCTGCATCGTCGCCGCACAGCATGTCAGGTTCGGCAAAGCACTGGACGAGATCAGTTCACATCAAAACCGGCCCTCTCCGTCACGAGAACGGAGCGGGCCGGCGAACTGGAGCGGAGCGACTGGAAGTCGAGTGCGTGGACAAAGGGCCTCTAGTCCCTGCCGGCGCTGGCGGTTTCCTGGTCGCGGTAGCGGGCGTAGGCGGGGCCTTTGTCGGCGAGCGCCTCGAGGGCCTCGGGGCGGATCCGGACTTCGGCGTCGAGATGGGCCTTGAAGCCGGTGCCGGCGGGCACGAGGTGTCCCAGGATGACATTCTCCTTCAGGCCGACCAAGTAATCGACCTTGCCGGCCAGGGCGGCTTCCGTGAGCACTTTGGTCGTCTCCTGGAAGCTGGCGGCCGATATGAAGCTATCGGACTGGACGGCGGCCTTGGTGATTCCCAGGAGCTGGGTGCTGGCCGCCGCCGGCTTGGGCCGGATCCACTCGGCCTTCTTCTGGTCTGCCGCCTCGATCCGCACGTTTTCCTGCTCGAAGACATCGCGAGGCATGATCTCGCCGACGCGGTAGTCAGTATCGCCGGCGGCCTTGATCTTCACGCAGTTCATCAATTCCTGGTTGACCCGGCGGAACTCGAACTTGTCGATGACCGAGCCGGGCAAGAGAGGGGTGTCGCCGACGCTCTCGACCCTGACCTTGCGGAGCATCTGGGCGATGATGATCTCGAGATGCTTGTCGTCGATCTCGACGCGCTGGGAGCGGTAGACGTTCTGGATCTCGCGGAGGAGATAGCGCTGCACGGCCTCCTCGCCCGAGATGCGGAGGATGTCGTGGGGAACGAGCGGGCCCTCGACCAGGGGGTCGCCGGCCCGGACGCGGTCGCCGCCGTGGACGCGGAGATACTTGCCGTGCGGGACGAGGTGCTCGCGCTCGATGCCGCTTTCGTTGCGGACGATGATGGTCCGTTTGCCGCGCCGCTTTTCGTCCAGCAGCTCGACGCGGCCGTCGATTTCGGCGATGACCGCCGGCTCCTTGGGCCGCCGGGCCTCGAAGAGCTCGGTGACCCGCGGCAGGCCGCCGGTGATGTCCTGGGTGGTGCCCACCTCGCGCGGCGTCTTGGCCAGAAGGGTTCCGGCCGAGATCATCTGACCGTCGTTGACCTCGATGCTGGCCCGCTCGGGGATGTACTTGTAGTCGAGGGTCTTGCCCTCGGCGTCGACGATGATGACCTGCGGGTGCAGGTCTCCCTTGTGCTCGATGATCGTCCGGCGCACGTGGCCGGAGGGGTCGATCTCGATCTTCATCGTTTCGCCCTCGACGATGTCCTCGAAGCGGACCTTGCCGCCGACCTCGGCGAGGATCGGCACGTTGTGCGGGTCCCACTCGCAGAGCATCTGGCCGCGGGTGATCGGTCTGGCCGTCCTCGACGAGCATGATCGCGCCGTCGGGAACGTCGTACTTTTCGAGCTCGCGGCCCTTGGCGTCAAGGAGCTGGATTTCACCGTTGCGCGACAGGGCGATTCGCTTGCCTTCGTCGTTGGTGACGATGTTGAGGCCGACGAACTTGATCTTGCCCTCGCGCTTGGACTTGACGTCCTTTTCTTCGACGCCGCGGGTGGCGACGCCGCCGATGTGGAAGGTCCGCATCGTGAGCTGCGTGCCGGGCTCGCCGATCGACTGGGCGGCGATGATCCCCACGGCCATGCCCGACCTCGACCAGCTGACCGGTGGCGAGGTCCATGCCGTAGCAACACCGGCAAACGCCCAGCGAGGCTTCGCAGGTCATCGGGCTGCGGACCTGGATTTTCTCGATCTGCATGCTCCTCGAGCTTCTTGGCGGCGGCCAGGGTGATCATCTCGTTTTCGCCGACCACGACCTCGTCGGTGATCGGGTCAACGATGTTGACCCGGCTGACGCGGCCGCGAATCGACTGCACCAGGCTGACCTCGACTTTCTCACCCTTGTAGATGACCCCCTTGGTGATGCCCTGGGACGTGCCGCAGTCTTCCATGGTGATGACGACGTTCTGGGCGACGTCGGCCAGTTTCCGCGTGAGGTAGCCGCTGTCGGCGGTCTTGAGGGCCGTGTCGGCCAGACCCTTGCGGGCACCGTGGGTCGAGCTGAAGTACTCCAGCACCGAGAGCCCTTCGCGGAAGTTGGCCTTGATCGGGGTCTCGATGATCTTGCCGGAGGGCTTGGCCATCAGGCCGCGCATGCCGGCCAACTGGCGGATCTGCTCGACGCCGCCGCGGGCGCCCGACTCGGCCATGAGGAAGATCGGGTTGAGGTAGGTCTCGCCCTCGCGACTGTCGCTGCGCAGGGCTTCCATCATCTCGGCGGTGATTCGCTCGCGGGCATGCGTCCAGGCGTCGAGTACCTTGTTGTACCGCTCCTGGTCGGTGATGATGCCGCGTTGATAGAAGCGGTTCTGCTTGGTGACTTCCTTCTCGGCCTCGGCGATGATCGAGTCCTTGGACGCGGGCGTCTTCAAGTCGTCGGTCGCAAATGACAGCCCCGAGCGGGTCGATTCGCGGAAGCCGAGGTCTTTCATCCGGTCCAGAAGCGCGATCGTCTCGCGGCGGCCCAGAATCTGATAGCAGTCGGCGATGATGCCCTGAAGCTGCTTCTGGCCGAGCGTCAGGTTGTAGAACGGCATCCGGGAGTGCAGGATGTCGTTGAAGACGACGCGACCGACCGTCGTCTGGATGATCATACCGGGCGTGAATTCCTTTTCACCGTCGCCGCGCAGCCGCTTGTGGGCGGGCAGGCGGAGCTTGATCATGGCATGCACGCCGACCTTGCCCTGGCTGTGGGCCAGGAACACTTCGTTGGGCGTGGCAAAGATCATCCCCTCGCCGAGCTCGCTGGGGCGGCTCACCGTCAGGTAATAGGCGCCCATGACGATGTCCTGGGTCGGGCTGATGATCGGGTTGCCGTTGGCCGGGCTGAAGATGTTGTTGGTCGCCATCATCAGCGTCATGGCCTCGACCTGCGCCTCGATCGAAAGCGGCAGGTGCACGGCCATCTGGTCGCCGTCGAAATCGGCGTTGAACCCCTTGCAGACCAGCGGGTGGATCCGGATTGCGTTCCCCTCGACGAGCACCGGCTCGAACGCCTGGATGCCCATGCGGTGCAAGGTCGGCGCCCGGTTGAGCAAGACGGGGTGATTGTGGATCACCTCCTCGAGAATGTCCCAGACCTCCTCGCTGCGCCGCTCGAGCATCTTCTTGGCGGACTTGATCGTGTCGGCGTGACCCAGCTCCTTGAGCCGCCGGATGATGAACGGCTGAAACAGCTCGAGAGCGATCTTCTTGGGCAGACCGCACTGGTGCAGCTTCAGGTCGGGGCCGACGACGATCACCGAGCGGGCCGAGTAGTCGACGCGCTTGCCCAGCAGGTTTTCGCGGAACCGGCCCTGCTTGCCCTTGATCATGTCGGTCAGCGACTTCAAGGGGCGGTTCGAGCTGCCCAAGCACCGGCCGCTTGCAGCGGTTGTTGTCGAAAAGTGCGTCGACGGCTTGCTGAAGCATCCGCTTCTCGTTGCGAATGATGACCTCCGGGGCGTTGAGGTCGACCAGCTTCTTGAGCCGGTTGTTGCGGTTGATGATTCGGCGGTACAAGTCGTTCAAGTCGCTGGTGGCGAAGTTGCCCGAATCGAGCAGGACAAGCGGGCGAAGGTCCGGCGGAATGACCGGGATGCACTCCAGGACCATCCACTCGGGGCGATTGTCGCTATCGCGCAGCGCCTCGACGACCTTGAGCCGCTTGGTCAAGTCCTTGATCTTCTGCTTGCTCGAGGTCTCGACCGAGCTCCTGGCGCAGCTTCTTGGAGAGCGCGACCAGATCCAATCGCATGAGGAGCTTGCGGACCGCCTCGGCCCCCATGTCGGCCTGGAACTCTTCGCCGAACTGGCCGCCCTTGTACTGTTCCTTGGCCTTGCGGAACTCTTCCTCGGTCAGAAGCTGCCGTTCTTTGAGCGGCGTGCCGCCGGGGTCGATCACCACATAATCCTGGAAGTAGATGATCCGCTCCAGGCTGGTCGTGCGCATGTCCAGGAGCGTGCCGAGCCGGCTGGGCATCGCCTTGAAAAACCAGATGTGCACGACCGGAGCGGCCAGCTCGATGTGGCCCATCCGCTTGCGGCGGACGCGCGAGTGCGTGACCTTGACGCCGCAGCGGTCGCAGATCATCCCCTTGTACTTCATGCCCGCGGTACTTGCCGCAGGCACATTCCCAGTCCTTCTCGGGCCCGAAGATCCGCTCGCAGAACAGCCCGTCTTTTTCCGGACGATAGGTTCGATAGTTGATCGTCTCGGGCTTCTTGACTTCGCCGAACGACCAGCTCCGGATATCGTAAGGGCTGGCGAGCCCGATTTTGACGGCACCGTAGTCGTTAATTCGATCGTAGGCACTTTCGCCCATGCTCACGAGACACTCTCCTCTGCACGTCCCTGGCCGTGCCGAAGTGGGGGTGGTTGGTGGGTGAAAGCAGCGGTCGATCCGTCCCGCCGGCTCTCGGACGACCGCCCGGGTTGTCTGCTCAGATCAGGTCAGGTCAGTTCAGGTCACGGCGCGAAAGCCGAGCGAAGTCCAGCCCCGCTCGTCTCGTCTGACTTCCAAAAAAAGTCCGCAGGCAAATCCTCCGGCTAAACACCGAGAACCGCCGCGGTCGAATCGGTCGTCCCAGACCCAGAGTGTCAAACCGGCTGCCTCCTTGACCGGTTCCGTAGAGAGACTCCGACATCCAGACTCGAAACCTCGACAATGGTGGCGAAGCCGTGACCCCAGCCGAAGCGGGGTCGGCTTTCGATGGAGTCCCATCCTCGTATGATACGCAATCCTTGAACCAATTCCAAGAATAATTCTTCGAATTTTCTTCTTGACAGGGGATTTTCACCACGCTTGATCCGGACAACTGAACGTTTGTGACGTATCTGATCGCCGCGCGGGCCGCGGATCTTACGCGCTTTACCATCGTACATGGCCGTGTCGGTGGTCGAGTGGTTCAGATCCGCTTCTTTTCGAGCTGCATGTTCAGGCCGAGCCCGCGGATCTCGTTGGTCAAGACGTCGAAGCTGGCGGGCGTTCCGGCCTCCAGGGTGTTTTCGCCCTTGACCATGCTTTCGTAGATCTTGGTGCGACCCTCGACGTCGTCGGACTTGACGGTGAGCAGCTCCTGGAGGATGTAGGCTGCGCCATAGGCTTCGAGAGCCCATACTTCCATCTCGCCGAATCGCTGGCCGCCGAACCGCGCCTTGCCGCCCAGGGGCTGCTGGGTGATCAGCGAGTACGGCCCGGTGGCGCGGGCGTGGATCTTGTCGTCGACTAAGTGATGGAGCTTGAGCATGTAGATGTATCCGACGGTGACCCGCTGATCGAACTTGTCGCCGGTGCGGCCGTCGTAGAGGACTGCCTTGCCGTTTTCGGGCAAGCCGGCGTCTTTGAGGCACTGACGAATCGTTTCCTCGCTGGCGCCGTCGAAGACGGGACACACGGCCTGGAAGCCGAGCTTGGCCGCGGCCCAGCCCAGGTGAGTTTCCAGGATCTGGCCCACGTTCATGCGGCTGGGCACGCCCAGGGGGTTGAGCAGGATTTCGACGCCCGTGCCATCCTCGAGGAACGGCATGTCTTCCTCGGGCAAGATCTTGGCGATGACTCCCTTGTTGCCGTGGCGGCCGGCCATCTTGTCGCCGACGGAGATCACCCGCTTGGTGGCGATATAGACCTTGACCATCTGCAAGCACGCCCGACGGCAGCTCGTCGCCACGCTTCAGGCTGTTGATCCGCCGCTCCTTCTCGTCCTTCAAGGCCTCGATCCGCGGCACGTACTGGCGGACGACTTCGCGGGCCTTGTTCACCACGTCGGGGCTGCGAATATCCAGCGATTCGAGCTTGAACCGATCGCTCTCATCGACCAGGTCCTTGGGGTCCTTGGCGCGGCCGAGCGGTTTGCCGGTACCGGGGTCGGTCACCGGGCCGCCGATGAGTTCCTCGAGGGCCTTGACCATTTGCTTGTACTCGTCGGCAATGCGGACGTTCTCGGCGGCTTCCGTGTCCTTGAGCTCTTTCTCGAAGGCCTTGCGCTCCTCCTCGCTGAGGCTCATCCGCCGGCTGAAGCGCTGGGTGTTGATCACGATCCCCTCGACCCCCGAGGGCACTTCGAGCGAGTCGTTCTTGACGTCCTCGCCGGCCCGGCCGAAGATCGCGTGCAAGAGCTTCTCCTCCGGCGTGAGCTCGCTCTTGCTCTTGGGCGGCCACCTTGCCCACCAGGATGTCGCCCGGCTTGACGTAAGTGCCGATCCGCACCACGCCGTTGTCGTCCAGATTGCGCAGCGCCTTCTCCGAGACGTTGGGGATGTCGCGGGTGAACTCCTCGCGGCCCAGCTTGGTCTCGCGGATCTCGATCTCGAACTCCTCGATGTGGATCGAGGTGTAGACGTCGTCACGCACCAGTTTTTCGCTGATGATGATGGCGTCCTCGAAGTTGTATCCGTCCCACGCCATGAAGGCGACCAGGACGTTCCGCCCCAGGGCGAGCTCACCCTTGTAAGTCGACGCTCCGTCGGCCAGAAGCTCGCCCTTCTTGACGCTGCTGGCCGACCTGCACGATCGGCTTCTGGTTCAGACAGGTCCGCTCATTGAGGCCGACGTACTTCCTGAGCTTGTAGATATGGTTATGATCAAGAATAATACGATTCGAGTCGACGTAGGTCACCGTGCCTGCCTGACTTGCCTTGACGACCATGCCCGAGTTGACGGCGACGGAGCGTTCCAGTCCGGTCGCGACGATGGGGGGCTCGGACACCAGAAGCGGGACGGCCTGGCGCTGCATGTTGGAGCCCATGAGCGCGCGGTTGGCGTCGTCGTGCTCAAGGAACGGGATCAGGCCGGCCGAGACGCCCACCATCTGCTTGGGCGAGATATCCATGAACTGGATCTGGTTGACCGTGGCGGTGACGAAGTCGGTCTGGTACCGAGCGGTAATGACGGTGCCCTTGAGCTTGCCGTGATCGTCGACCGTTGTATCGGCAGGCGCCAGGTAGGCCTCGCTCTCCTCGTCGGCCCGCATCCAGACGACCGTGTCGGTCGCCTTGCCACTCTTGATCTTGCGGTACGGCGTGATCAAGAAGCCGTATTCGTTGACCCCGCCGTAGATGCCCAGCGAGCTGATCAGGCCGATATTGGTTCCCTCGGGCGTCTCGATGGGGCAGATTCGACCGTAGTGCGAGATATGCACGTCGCGGACCTCGAAACCGGCGCGCTTGCGGTTGAGCCCGCCGGGACCCAAGGCCGACAGCCGGCGCTCGTGGGTCAACTGCGCCAGCGGATTGGTCTGATCGACGACCTGGGAGAGCTCGCCGCGGCCGAAGAAGTACTCGATCGCCGCGCTGATGCTTTTGGGATTGATCAGCGAGCGCGGAGACATATCCTCGGCTTCCTTCAAGCTCATCCGCTCCTGGACCGTGCGGCGAAGCTTGAGAAAACCCTTGCGCAGCTCGTCGGACGCCAGCTCGTCGATGGTCCGCAGCCGACGGTTGCCCAGGTGGTCGATGTCGTCGACCTGTCCCTTGCCGCGCCGCAGGTTGAGGATGTAGCGGATCGCGTTGACATAATCCTCCGGATCGAGCGTCATCCGGTCTTCGGGGATGTCCTGGTTGAATTTGCGATTGATCCGGAAGCGGCCGACCTTGCCCAGGCGGTAGCGATTGGTGTCGAAGAATTTCTCATGGAAGAGCTCGCGCGCCTTTTCGAGCTGCGGTGGATTGCCGGGCCGCAAGCGTTGATAGATTCGCAACAGTGCGCTTTCGTGATCGGTGGTCGGATCTTCCTGGAGTGATTGGAGGATCAGGGGGTCGCGTGACTCCTTGAGAACGATGATCTTGCCCAGATTGCCCGCATCGGCCAGCACTTGCGCCGAGGCCTTGGAGATCGTCGTACCGCTGTCGATCAGGACCTCGCCGGTGTTGGGGTCGACGACGTCCCCGCAGGCGATTCGGCCCTCGAGCTTCGCGGCCGCTTTGGAATCGGCCGAATCGATGGTCTCGACCTCGTAGAATGCCTGGAGGATGGCCTCGTCGGTCGAATAGGCGGGGCTCATTGCGCGCAAGAGCGTCATGGCCGAGAACTTGCCGGACTGATCGATCCGCACGCCCAGCGTGTCTTTCTTGGTGACCTGGAGCTCGATCCAGCTTCCGCGCTCGGGGATGACACGACAGGCGTGCAGCTTCTTGTCGCCCGATTCGATCTCGACGACGAAGTCGACGCCCGGGCGAGCGATGGAGCTGGCTGACGACCACGCGCTCGGCGCCGTTGATGATGAACTCGCCGCCGCCGATCATGATCGGCATGTCGCCCAGGTAGACCGATTCGTCCAGAGTGGTCTCTCCTTTATTGAGCCGGAGCCAGACGTGGAGCGGCCGCCCGTAAGTCAAGCGTAGCTGGCGGCACTCATCGGGGTCATAACGTGGCTTGCCCAGATCGAAGTGCAGGAATTCCAGCTTGAGCGTTTTGTCGTAGCTCTCGATCGGGAAGATCTCGCGGAAGACGCCCTGGAGCCCCGAGTCGGCCCTCTGGTCGGTTGGCAGGTCGGCCTGAAGGAATCGTTCGTAGCTCCGGGTCTGAATTTGCGTCAAGTCCGGGACGGGAAATTCGTCGGAGATCCGCCCGAAATTTCGTTTCTTGGATGGGAGAATGCGCCGGACGGTCGTCGGAGTGGGCATGGGGTCGCGCTCCTCAGAAAGGGAGTAGAGAATGCAGGCTCACGTGGCGGCCACCTTTCCGGGACCGCCCCGGTGCGCCAAGGCCCGCCCCCGAACATGACGTCGCAATGATCGTCGCCGGGGGCAGCAGAGAGAATCCGCAGAGATTTTTGGTTACTTGATCTTCACCGTGGCGCCGGTGGCCTCGAGCTCCTTCTTCAGTTTCTCGGCATCCTCTTTGGAAAGACCGGTCTTGACCTCCTTGGGCGCCGCCTCGACCAGGTCCTTGGCCTCCTTGAGACCCAGGGTCGTGGCCGCCCGGACAACCTTGATAACCTGAATCTTGTTGGGCCCAATCGCCTCGAGCATGACATCGAATTCGGTCTTGACCGGGGCTGCTTCGGCGGCCGGCGCGGCACCCGCGCCGGCCGCCGGGCCCGCAACTGCCACCGTGGCTGCCTCGAGCCCGTAGGCTTCCTTGAGGTATTTGGTCAGTTGAAGGACCTCGAGAACCTTCATATTGACCAGCGAATCGCCCAAAGTCTTGATGTTGTCGGCAATTGCCGTGGATTCCGCCGTGGACATTGCGTCAAAGTCCTTTCTGGGTGAAACGAGGAAATTCGAGAGAAAAGTCTTGGGGAAACGTCTTGCCGGGACAGGCACAAGTGCTCGATGCATTTCCGATTGGTCAGCCTGGCTCGGGCTCGGGCTCGGGCTCGGCTGGCTCTCCCGTCTCGCCTTGCTGACGCAGGACGAGAGCTTCGAGCTGACCGACCAGCGTGCTCGCCGGCGACGATACGAGCGAGAGTGCCGATCGAGCCGGGCCGAGGAGCAGGCCGATCACCTGGCCGATTAAAACTTCGCGGCTCGGCAGTTTGGTGATGTCCTCAACCTGCTCAGGGCCGACGATCACACCGTCGACCGCCCCTCCCTTGATCGCGGGCTTCTTGAGGGTCTTGACCTGGGTGGAGATTTCCTTGGCGAGCTCGGCAACCCCTTCGCCTCCCCAGGCGATGGCTGACGGCCCTTCGAGAAATCTTCCCAGCCCGTCCATCCCCAGGTCCTTGAAGACGCGGCGGGCCAGCGAGTTTTTCAGCACTCTCAAGCGGATGGACTTTTTGCGCAAGTTGCGCCGAAAGAGGTGTTCGGCGGTGGCGTCCAAGTCCTTGAGATCCAGGATCAGCACCGAACGGTTTCCGTCCAGGTCCGACCGAAGCTGGTCCATCATCAGTTCTTTGACGTATTTGCTCATGACTTCGGCTGTGGTCCCCGCTTGTCGAAATAGTGTTCCATCTGGAGAAACGCACGCGTCCGGTCGCCGCTGGCTCGTTGTTCGGCGGGACAGCGGCCGCCGGGGCTTTTCCGCGTCGGGCTCATGCCGAGACCCGGATGCCGGGACTCATCGTCGCCGAGACGGTGATCGATCGGATGTAAGTTCCCTTGGCGGCCGCCGGTTTGAGCGACCGGAGATAATTCAAGAATGTGGCGATGTTTTCGGTCAACTGCTCCTCGGTAAAACCGATCTTCCCCACCGGTACCGCGACGTTGCCCCCTTTGTCGCTGCGAAACTCGATCTTGCCCGCCTTGAACTCGCGGACGGCGGCGGTGATGTCGGTCGTCACGGTTCCGGACCGCGGCGAGGGCATCAAGCCACGGGGACCCAGCACGCGGCCCAGGGGACCGACGACGCCCATCATGTCGGGCGTCGCCAGAGCGACGTCGAAGTCCATCGTCCCTCCCTTGATCTGCTGGGCCAGATCGTCGGCCCCGACGATGTCGGCTCCGGCGGCTCTCGCCTTTTCGGCATTCTCGCCCTGTGCAAAAACGGCCACCCGCACGGTCTTGCCGATGCCGTGGGGCAGCGCCACCGATCCGCGAACATTCTGATCGGTCTGTTTGGGGTCAATACCCAGATGCGTGGACACCTCGACGGTCTGATTGAACTTGGTCGTATTGAAACTCTTCAAGATCCGGACCGCATCGGGCAGCGGAACCGGAGCGGCCGACTTGATTTTCTCGCGCAGGGCACGATAGCGCTTCGAGTGTTGTGCCAAGGTTCGCGCTCCTTTCGATCGAACCGGAGAGCTCCCGCCTTATTGTTCGTCTCGGCTGCCGGCTGGCGGTCGCGCCGGAACAGCCAAGTGGTTAGTGGTCAAAAGTCAGTGGTCACTTGATTTCGACTCCCATGCTCCGCGCAGTGCCGGCGATGATCCGGCAGGCGTGTTCCAGGTCGCGGGCGTTCAAGTCGGCGAGTTTGGTTTCGGCAATCTTCTTGACCTGCTCCGGGGTAACGGACCCGACTTTCGTCTTGTTGGGCTCGGCCGAGCCGCTGGCAATGCCGGCCGCTTGCTTCAGCAGCACGGCGGCGGGAGGGCTCTTGGTCACGAACTCGAACGTTCGGTCCGAGTAGATCGTGATCTCGACCGGGATGGTCGTACCTTTCATTTCCTTGGTTCGTTCGTTGAACTGGAGCACGAACTGACCGATGTTGACCCCGTGCTGCCCGAGAGCCGGCCCGACCGGCGGCGCGGGAGTCGCTTGGCCACCCGGGCATTGCAGCTTCACCTTGGCCGTCATCACCTTCGCCATCGATATTTTCTCGCTCTCGTTGAACCCGACTGCATCCGGGGTCGTGAAACCGGCCCCGCAGCTTAGGCCGGGACCGAGGGGAACGGATTTCTGGGGTAGCGCCTAGATTCTTTCCACTTGCCAGTACTCGAGATCGACCGGGGTGGGGCGATTGAAGATGATCAGCATCACCTTGACTAGGCCACGGCCTTCGATGACTTCCTCGACCGTGCCCTCGAAGTTTTCGAAGGGACCGTCCTTGATTTTGACACGATCGCCCCGTTCGACGTCGATGCGGACCTTGGGGGCCTCGGCGGTGGTCTTTTCTTCCTCCTGATGCAGCATCTGGTTGACTTCGGCGTCGGTCATCTTGGTCGGGGTCCCATGCGCCCCCACGAAGTCGCCGACTCCGGGCGTCTCACGCACGAGAAACCAGGTTTTTTCGTTCAATTCCATCTGGACCATGATGTAGCCAGGGTAAGTCTTGCGCTCGACCACGCGTTTCTTGTTGTTGCGAATCTCGGTGATCTTTTCGGTCGGAACGACGATCTGGCCGAAGTACTTTTGCAGGCCCTGGATCTTGACCCTGCGCTGGAGCGCGTCGCGGATGGTGTCCTCACGCGAGCTCTGGACCTTGAGAACGTACCATACCAGCTCCGGGGCGGGTTCGTCGTCCTCGCCCTCGGGGGCGGCGGCTTCCACAGCGGGCGGCTCTTCGGCCGGCGGCGCTGACGACGGCGGGCCGGACGGAGGCGCCTTGGCGGCGTGGGCGCCGGGCAGCCCACCGTCGGGCGTTTGCTCGTCAACCTCGATGGCCGAATCGGACGACGGCTTCCCGCTCGGGGCCGTCGGCGCCGCCCCGTCGGGTTGTGCTGGATCGGACGACCGGTGGATCGGATGGCTCATGATAGAATCACAAAGAGAGGCATACTGGAAGTTATTCGGCTGTGCTGTTTCGAGGTGGACCGTGGTGCAAGGTCCCGTGAGTAATCAGGCATAACGGGCATTTTATCCATAAATCGTCCCGAACCGCTTCGCTCGGGATCGGCTGACTTCGACATCCGGCTCAGGCCGTCGATCCAAACCCGCCGCTGCCGCCGAACTGGAGTACGCCGATCACCCGCAGCACGAAAGTCCAGAGCGTATCGACGAAATACAGGAAGACGGCCATCACGATCACGGTTGATAAGACGACTGTGGTCGCGCGAAACAGGTCGTCCTTGGTAGTCCACGAGACCTTGTTCATCTCGGCTTCGGTGGCGATCAGGAATTCGGCAAAAGGGGCAAATTCGATAATCCGAAACACGACCCAGCTCAAGATCACGGCGAACACGATGGGCAAGCCGAGGCGCCAGGCGAGCGCGTACTCGACCGTGGCGTCGTGGATCTTCCAGACCCCGGCGGCGGCGATCATTCCCAGGCCGGCCGCCGTATAAACCCTGGAATACCAGCCTTGCATCGGCTTGTAGAGATCGCTCCGAAGAAAGTTGAGCAGGAACAAGAGAAAGAGGCCTTTGGAGGCTCCCCCGGGCTTGCTCTTGATTTGCTTCGATGCCGACACCTCGTCTTTAACTTTGCCCATGGCGGAGGACTTTCTGGCTGGAATTGCGACCTTCACAACTTCGGGCATGGGGCCCCGACTCGCGACGCATCCCGACGAGCGACCTCGCGGCAGCACGAGCGGAGGGAATCGAACCCCCAACCGCCGGTTTTGGAGACCGGTGCTCTACCAATTGAGCTACGCTCGTATTCCGGGGGACCTGATCCGTCTGGCATGGGGTTGGCGCTTGCTTGAAACGGACGTCGAAGGTGACAGAACTCTCCGCGTCGGTTGTTGTGGTTAATCTTGGCGGGGGCTCTGCTACTTCTTACGCGATTCTTTATGAGCGGTATGCTTCCGCTCGCGACGGCAGTATTTCTTCAGTTCGAGTCGATTGGCGCCTCGGGTTTCTTTCTGAACGCGGTAGTTGCGCTCCCCGCACGAGGTGCATTCCAGCCAGACGTATTCCCGCATGAGCTTGCTCCGGCCCCACGGCCTGTGGCGCTGTGGGTATCGCGGCGGAAACCTCGATCGTTCCGCGTTAGTCTCTTGGGTCCATTCGGTGAGCGAGAAATTCACTCCAGGATCTTGGTGACAACGCCCGCGCCCACGGTTTTGCCCCCTTCGCGGATGGCGAAGCGGAGGCTCTCTTCCATGGCGATCGGCGTCTGCAGCTCGACGGTCATCTTGATGTTGTCTCCCGGCATGCACATCTCGGCCTCGCTGTTGTCTTCGGACAGCAGGTTGAGCACCGAGCCCGTGACGTCGGTGGTTCGGAAGTAAAACTGGGGGCGATAGCCCTTGAAGAACGGAGTATGCCGGCCGCCTTCCTCCTTGCTGAGAACGTAGACCTCGGCCTCGAACTTGGTGTGAGGGGTGATCGAGCCGGGCTTGCAAACGACCTGGCCGCGCTCGAGCTCGTGCTTTTCAACACCCCGGAGCAACACGCCGACGTTGTCGCCGGCCATTCCTTCGTCGAGCGTTTTCTGGAAGGCCTCGACGCCCGTGATTGTCAACATCTTCTTGGCGCCGAAACCGACGATCTCGACGGGGTCGCCAACCTTGACCTTGCCGCGCTCGATCCGGCCGGTGCCCACCGTGCCGCGGCCCTTGATCGAGAAGACATCCTCGATCGGCATCAAGAATGGCTTGTCGATCTCCCGGACCGGCTCCGGAATGTAATCGTCCATCGCCTTGACGAGGTCGATGATCGGTTGAGCCGACTTGGGGTCCTTGGGATTGTCGAGCGCCGGCCGGCTGCTGCCGCGGATGATCGGAATCTCTTCGCCGGGGAACTTGTAGTGGGTCAAGAGCTCGCGCAGCTCGAGCTCGACCAATTCGAGCAGCTCCGCGTCGTCGACCAAGTCGATCTTGTTGAGGAACACCACCAGGGCAGGTACGCCGACCTGGCGAGCCAGCAGGATGTGCTCGCGGGTCTGCGGCATGGGACCGTCGGCGGCTGAAACAACCAGGATCGCGCCGTCCATCTGGGCCGCGCCGGTGATCATGTTCTTGATGTAGTCGGCATGGCCGGGGCAGTCGATGTGGGCGTAATGACGCTTCTCACTCTCGTACTCAACGTGCGAAACGGCGATGGTCACCGTCTTGGTCGCGTCGCGGACGGTGCCGCCCTTGGCGATGTCGGCGTACGACTTGGTCTTGGCCTTGCCGCGCTCGGCCAGTACCGCCAGGATGGCGGCGGTGAGCGTCGTCTTGCCGTGGTCGATGTGCCCGATGGTCCCCACGTTGACGTGAGGCTTGGTTCTGGTGAAAGTTTCCTTGGCCATCTTTGCTCCCGTCGTCTCCAATTGAAACTATGGGCAAGCTCACAGGCTGCCCGGCAAACCCTCGTTCCAACCCTGCGCCACCGAGAAACCGGCCGGTCGAGCGGCCGGCCCCATCATGATTCCCAACGACCTCCCAGCCCGGGCGAAAGACCCAGAGCTGCCGCTGGGATTTGAACCCAGGACCTCGTCCTTACCAAGGACGCGCTCTACCAACTGAGCCACGGCAGCCTCTCCCGACCACGTTCCTCAACAACAAGACCCGGCGGAGGCCATTCGCGTTCGCCGCGTCCCGGCTCGCAAAGTCAATGCCACGGTTTACCTGCTCGTGATGCAATGCCCTGTTCTCTTCGTTGCGACCCCGCTGGCTCCGCTGAAGCAGAGCGGGTGATGGGAATCGAACCCACGTAGCCTGCTTGGAAGGCAGGTACTCTACCATTGAGTTACACCCGCAAGTTTCCAACGGCGTCCAGCCAACTCTCGCAGCGCGGATAGCCGTAGTCGGCCACAACGCCCAGCAAGCCGACCGGCCCAGAATGGAGTGCTTTTCTTGCGAATCTCCAACCCTCCTGGTGATGATCCTCCCGGTGAGTTCGATGACTGTCTGCCGACTGGCCCACTCCCAGCGACGCCTGATTCTAACCCGTTCCATCCCAATCGGAATCGTCATGGGTGGAGCAGGATTCGAACCTGCGAAGGCAGTGCCACCAGATTTACAGTCTGGCCCCTTTGGCCGCTTGGGTATCCACCCGAACAGTCCACTCTCGTGCATACCCGGCCCGGCCGGAACATGCTCGAATTCACATTACGAGCCGCCGCCAACGAAGCTGGCGGTGAGACTCGAACTCACAACCCTCGGTTTACAAAACCGAAGCTCTGCCGGTTGAGCTACGCCAGCAAGCTAGCCGTGAAATTTTCTACTATACATCCGCCACGAGCGGTTGCAAGGCTTTTCCACACTGCAAATTCAAGAACGACCATATCTAGCCGATTCGCAGGCGCACCTGGAGCGCCGGACCGCAGTTCCTTCTCATCATAACGACGCTCGATGGGATTCCGCAAGAGGCACTGGCGCAAAACAATCGGGAATCACTTGTCGATCAGCTCTCTTCCTCCTCGATGGCGAGGGCATTCTTCGGGCTCGCGGGGTGCGATCCCAGAAAGGGGTGACCTGGTCAAGACACACGGTGGATGGCGTACTCCGGACCAGCCACCGACAAGATGTCGTCGGCGTGGGTTCCCGACCCCCCCGCCGCCCGCGACGCGATCGATAACCAGCTCTCGATGAGAAAAAATGAGACAATCTGAGACGTTTTCGAAAGGTCCCCGTCCCATCTCGCAACGTTCGCCAACGAAATCCCTCGGAGATCGGCGGCGGAGTGGGTGCTCGTCATAAGTTGCTTGTCCATTCGTTTTTGTGTCGTCAAATTCGGTCGATTCCAGCCCCTCTCGAGCCCCGCGAATCGGGCTGCTCAATCGCCTCCGCGCGACTCATCATCGCTCGAGCTGTCTCACGTTCCTGCGCCGCAGAGTTGTTGCGTTCCAGCGAAGGCAGTCCGGGCGATCACACTGCGGGGGTTCCGTTTATTCGGAGAGAACTCGTTGACCCCAGTTCAGATGATTCTCAACTTGCCCGGCTGTGCCACCCCGCTTGTCAAGCCGCGAACGAGCGCGGGAATCTGCCGTAACTTGAATCGGATCTGGTGCTTCCACGATGCTGATTGATTCAGCGAAATTGGCTTCGTTCGGTGCATTTTGCCGATTTCGCCCGTCCCGTTCAGCTCATCGGCGGGAGTTCTGGCAACCTGGAATTGGTGAGTCGCACACTCTACCTAATATACCTATTATATCCAACTCGTGTAAGCTGTCAAGTCGCACAGCGAGCAAACTTGACGCAAGTCTTTGGCCTGCTGGCGGAAGAAAAATCTTTCCAAAAACAATTCTGCGCCACTGAATTGCGCGGCTTGAGTCTGCGCCGCCGTGAAGACCGGTGACTTCCCGTAGCGGCAGGTGGCGAAAGCACCACCACCCATGCACGTCCCGTCCACTGCCTGTTCTGTGTACTCGTACAGGGCCCGAACCGTCAGGCCGGCCAGCCGGGAGGCGACCGGGGAGTTGCTGCGCCTGGCGCCGACAGTGTAGCATCAGCGTCGCGGTACCCATCAGAGCGAGATAATCCCGATGCTCACGTACAAGGCGGCCTACCAGTTCGTCGAGGGCGGCGTGCATGCCCACGTCTTGGACTTCCCGGGGGCCATCACCTGCGGGCCGGACCTGGCCGAGGCCCGGCGGTTGCTCGCCTCCGCCCTGATCGACATGGCTGCGCTGGCTCTCGAGCGTGGGGAGGCGCTCCCGCGTCCCGACCCGTCGCTTTCCGACCCGGATGCGGACGTCGAGGAGCCGATCCACCTGCACCTGCGGGCGAGCACCGGCGTCGAGGTACGGCCGGCCGGGGTTGTGGTGCCTTGAGCCGGCGGGACCTGATCCGGCACCTGCGATCCCACGGCTGCGTGCTCGCCCGCGAGGGGTCGGACCACTCTATCTGGGAGAACCCGGCCAACGGCCGGCGGTCGGCCGTGCCCCGGCACCGTGAGCTTCCCAACCCGACCGCACGGGCGATCTGCCGCCAGCTCGGTATCCCAGACCCGTGAGGCAATGACGGCCTAAACCATGACGGATTGCCGTTCGCGGAGCCACAATCGGTGTTCAAGAAGCCCGGCGGCGATAGCGCATAGCTCCGACTATGGGCGATGCTTCACCGCGGGACGGAAACGGGCCGGGTAGACCTGGGTGGTCGCCCACCCAGGCCCCCCTCAGATCCAGACGTGCGCGTTAAACGCATCTGGCTCCTCATCCTATGACTTCGCTACGCCGCTCCGCAGGCCGTGGACCACACGAGCGCGGGGAAGACTGTAACACTTCTCCAGACGAGAGAACTCAGCCCACGTCACATCGCCATCTCGGCGTCGCCGAGATAACCAACGTCGCCAAATCCCTGTTCTAGGCATCACGCTGGATGATACCAAAGCGACGGCGGGGCCAGAATACTCGATGCGTCCCTGTTTCCGTCCCGAAAAGAGCGCCCTGGTCCGTCATAAAGCATTGCGGGTAAACGCTAACTGGGGTTGATTCCGATATTGCGAACCCTTATCTTGACTTCCGGCATCGCGAAGTTAGAGGCGCAGCAGTTCGGGCACCGCCCATGCACATCATCTCGCGGAAGGCGCTGCGGGAATTCTGGGAGACACACTCGGGCGCCGAGTTGCCACTTCGTCAGTGGGAATCCATCGTCAGACGGGCCGATTGGCGAGATTGGGCCGAGCTGAAAGTGACCTACGGTAGCGCCGATAAGGTTGAAAAATACGTCGTGTTCAACGTCGGCGGTAACAAGTATCGGCTGATTGCGATCGTCAGTTACCCGAAGGGAAAGGTCTACATCCAGCATGTGCTGACCCACAAGGAGTACGACCGTGGCACGTGGAAAGACGACTGAGGTCCGGCCCCCAGACCGGACGAGCGACCGCTACTTCGTTCTGGTCCAGGAGCTTCCTCTGCGCCCGCTCCGTTCCGACAGGGACCTGGATCGGGCCATCGCGATGATCGACCGGCTCCTGGCCCGGGGTGGGTTAGCCGGGGATGAGGAGGATTACCTCGACGTGCTCTCCGACCTGGTCGAGAAGTACGAGGACCAGCGCTACCCGATCGAGCCGGTCTCCGGCCTCGACGCGCTGCGGCACCTGGTCGAGTCGAGCGGCAAGACGCAGGCGACCGTCGCCGCGGAGGCGGGGCTGCCCGAGTCGACGCTGTCGGAGGTCCTCTTGGGCAGACGCAGGCTCAATACCCGGCACGTCGGCATTCTGGCCCGCTACTTCCGGATCGATCCGGGCGTCCTTCTCGACGCGCCAGCCGAGTAGGATGCGTCGGGCTTGCGCCGACAGTTTGGGACGATCCCGGCGACTGTGTCGCGACTTCGTGAACTCCCCCCTGTCGCTATTCGAGGAATTTGGCCCTTTTCCGCCGCCGAACTGCCGCCACTCGCGCCCATCCAGGCAGGTCCGAGGGCAGAGGGGCTCCTCATTTGAACATCGCCACGCGAACCCATGACCCGAACGGAGTCCATTCGCTCATGGCTTTTTCTCCGGGTTATTCCGGGGCGTTTTGATCCCGTCCCGTTCCTTCCGCCACTTGGCCGCCTCGTCCTTCTTGCCGGTCGCCTCATAGAGTTGCACCAGGCGCTCCATGGCTTCGGGCAGGCGGATCTTGCCCTGCTGCGGGATCGTCTTCTCGCGCTCTTTCAGCCCCTCGTAGCCGGCCAGGAGCAGCGTCTCTGCCTCGGCATCCTTCTTCTGGCCCAGAAGCGCGCCGCCGAGCAGCGACTTGGTGTTGAAAGTGGACCAGACATCGGGCCCGGTCTTCTCGCGGATGGCCAGGCACTCGCGGAGGAGCGGCTCGGCCTCGATCCATTTTTTCTGCTCCAGGAGGCCCAGTCCGTGCTGGGCGAGTAATCCGGCCAGTTGCGGGCTGTCGTTGGGGAGCGCCTTGCGGACCTCGGGCAGTTGCTGGAGGAGCCAGGCGAGGCTCGGCGGACCGGACGCCTTCTTCAACACCTCCGCCGCGTCGGCCCAGAGCTGGGTGCACGCCTTCTGATCTTCGCCTGACACGACGGGGACGGAAACGGTGACACAGCTAGTTAGCGGTCGGGGGAACCGGGACCGGGACGGCTTTCGGTTCTTTTGCGTTTGGCATTGCCTGCACTTACCTGGCGCAAGTTCGCCATGCCGTCCGCAGCTTGGCTCGCTTTGCGGGGCCGGCCTTCCGGACGAAACGTGTGCTGCAAGCCCAGTTGGCTTACAGTTTGCATCACCCAGTCGTCCGCGCCATAGGGTCGTCCTCTGGCGAGGCTCACCCGCACTCGGTCTAATTGCTTCGCGGTTAGAGGGGAATTGACGCGAACCGTCAAGTTCGTCGGCCGTTCCACCGGCCGGGGCGATAGCAACGCTTTGACCACCTTCTCACCGTGTGCCCTCGACCACAGACTGCTCCAGCGCCAAAGCTCCGCCCGCTCGACAAGCCCCGCCGACAAAGGCTTTCGCTCGACATAGCGCAGGAGGGGCAGGAGATGGTCGTCACATTGCATCGGGAAGCTCCTGAATCGTCCCTGATAGAGAGGTCCGCAGCCCACGGTAAACAAGCCCGCCAGGTGCTGCTCTCGCTGTTCTAGGCATAACGCTGAATGGTACCAAAACGACGGCGCGGCCACGATACTTGCTGCGTCCCGGTTTCCGTCCCGTCCCGGTTTCCGTCCAAAGAAAGTTGTATCCGGCGGGCCGACGCGTACCATCGCCTCCACTCAGGCCAATGACGGCCTGCCGGATACAATCTCGTTGAACCGAGCCGCCGGGCACGGCTTCTGCTCTACATGGAATTTGAATCGCTGGGTAATTGCCGTGGTCCGCGCAAACCCCTGGCCGATGAAGACAAGCCCGGGCGAGCCAAGACCAGCGTGCGGGGGTGCAACTGGTATTATGCCCACCGCGCAGCGGTTTAGTTCAACTCGGTGATCCGCTGCTGACCATCGGGCCAGGCGCGGTCGGCTCCTTCGACGACAAGATCGCTGACACCGCCGCGGGTCGGACCGGGGGTCTGCCAATGGTGTGAGGCTGCCCTGTAACCGGGAGATCTTCGGTCGGCGGATCCGGCGGCGACCGTTCGAGTGCCCGCAGAACCGCGCCGAGCCATTCCGTGCACCTTTTCGATCGTCCGGAGTCATTTAGAATTGATCGCTACCCACAACCTCGCCGCCCGCCCGCGTTGAGAGTGCCTCGAATACCCGAGGCGAGACCGTATCCTTCACGAACCGAACGTTGCCGTCGGCGAACAGGAAGTTAGCACCGCCGCGGTGCTGGCTCGCGAACCCGCCTGGCCCCGATCGCCTGTCGTTGGGGGGCGTGGGAACGGCGAGGGTGAGGAGGGCGGTCAAGCCGCAATGTTGCCGAGGCCAACTGGGATCTGTACAAAAGCGTCCGACGGGAATGAAGATGGCCCCAAGCCAGGTCGCGTCGGCGTAATTCCTCGAGCGCTCGCCGATCAAAATGGTCGTGCTGGCTCCGTCCGTGATCTCACTCAACGTCACCTTCGAATTGCGGAAGAATACGCCTTCGGCGTTCTCCTCGTGAGTCCCGATATCATAGTAGCCGGACGACGCGACGTATTGACTCGCCGTAACGTCGTCGAAGCCGATCTCCCAATTCGTCCTCTCGAAGCGGACCGGCCCTGAGCCGCCCGAACTGGGGCAGAGAAAAACCTGAAGAGAAGTCCGCCGAACCGTGTCCTGTTGGGGGAACTGCATCGGAAAGGACTGGTTGATGCAGTTGTACAGAGAAACCTGCTCCGCGTACGCAAGTGAGTACACCGCCCACCCGAAAGCGGGCTGGTAGTTCCGCCAGCCCGGGACACTGGGGGCGTTGGTGTAATACCCCGGCGGGAATGTGCCATATGCCGTTTCCCGCGAGTTTAGGGCGAGCCCGATCTGCTTCAAGTTGTTAATGCATTGAATCCGTCGGGCGCTCTCGCGGGACTCCTGAACAGCCGCCAGCAACAGCGCCGTCAGAAGACCCAAAATCGCGATGCTGACCAGGACCTCGATCAGCGTAAATGCGGGGTGAACGATCCTCACTCGCTCGCCGCTCATCGCCTGTGCCCTTTCATGACGCTCGGCCGTAAGGCCAGGGAAAGAGTCGAACATTTCCACAACTCCGGGTACGATGCGTAATTAGCACGCGTAACAGGGGAATCAAACATCCATCCGCCGACAATCGATTCGCGGCGTAGTGACAGGGCCGAGCCAGCACGGTAGCCTGCGCAACGGCTCGACCGAAAGGGGGTCGATCCCCATCTCCAGGCAAGCCATGGCATCCACTGACGCGAGCTTCGTACCGCACACCATCGCGAATTGTCTTGACGCTGGGGTCACCACCATGTTGATGGTATAGTCGGCTTCAATGGTGGAGACCGTGTTGATCGCAAGGTCTGCTAAACTCTCTACTTCTCCGACGGGCGATGACCGGCGCGTCTCATCGCTGTTGATTAGTCCCAAGCTAGAGAACGAAGAGAGGCCGACTGTAGTCGGCGGTGAGACCAGGGAACAGAGGACGAGCAACCTGCCCTGAGCCAGGATGACGGGCACATCGAGCGTCAAGCGGCCACTGAATCGCATCTGGCAGTACACCCGCTTCACCGCTCGCTTTTCGCGGCTCAAATCAGTGTAGAGCACATCCGAATCCTTGGACCTACGCGGCTGCACATCGGAGCAGAGAGTAACGCCCTTGGCCCCCCTGGTAAGCAGGTGACATGCGATCGCATCCTGCATATCAAGAAACGTCTCGATCGGTGAGCCGGGCTGACCCGCAAGGGCGGGCGACACCATGAGTACGTCCCTGCCTGCGACCTGGTTTGCTAGAAGGCCCGCGGCAACATCTCCGATCCGATCGCGTCCCGCCGTTCCCGTGAGCCGAATGACGTCCACCCTGGCCCTTAAAGCGACCGAGTTGGATGCCGGTGGGGTCGGGACAGGAGACCTCTGACAACCGGAGACCTTGGACAGTCCAGCGGCCACACCGGAGTAGAGCAGTCCCCTCCGCAAGGCCATTCGTCGGTTTAGATTCACGCCACGATGCTCCATATGGCAGCAGCCTTTCCGAAAACCGATCACGCGAGGCCCGAAGGACCGCCGCCGATCCTTCCGCGAGCAGATCCGGCCGACCTCACCCGCGTGAAAAGCAAGATCCCCAGTATGATCGTCAAGACGGCAAACGTGCAGCCGAGCATGACTGTGGTGAGCCGCCATTTCCGCAATGGCTGGCCCTGGGTAAGGTCGAACCTGGCCTGCTTGATCGCCCCCTCCAGCCCGCGCTCGCCCAGGCCCGTCGTTCGATAGTCCACACCGACGATCTGGTTCTCCACTTGTGCCCGGTCAGGAATCGTTATATGAAGCTCTTTATCGGCGACCGACCCTGCCTTGACGCTCTGCACAAGCACCCTGAGCACGAGCGAGGGGCGCCCCGTATTCTTAGTGATCTTATTGTCATAGTTGTACTTTTCCTGCACCTGCAAGTAAGGAAACCAGCAATCGCCATGGATGCGCCTCCACGCACCATTTTCGGTGATCTCGACGACCTTGTCCGTCTTGGCGTCGCGAAGCTCGCGGCGGCAGACGGCGTGGCCCAGGGCTGGCGCGATCCAGAAGACGTCCTTGCCATCTCTACGCTTGTAAACGTCGCAAACTTGCCCCTTGATCGCCTCCCGTCCTGCAAAGGCGTATTCGCTCTGCGAGAGGGCGCTCGGCAGCCAGTAGTCAGACCTGTGTGGCTCCCCCAGGACGTAGTCCTGGTCGGCCTCGGCAAAGAAAAGGAACCTGAGCGGGAAGAGGATGCTGCAGCTCCAGCCCTGGCGATATGGGGTGATCTGCACGAAGCGCCAGTCGCGACCTGCGCCCAGCCCAGATTCAAAGTTGTACTCACCCTCGCGCTCCCGCGGCTGGTGGTCTTCATGATTCCAGCCCGCTAACTTCGTGTAGATCCGTGGCCATTTCGCGATGACAGTCCCCTCCGCCCCATCCTCCCAGTGGAAGTGGCCGGTAGCGCGATCCTGGAAAACGTTGAGCTTGTAGCCAACACGGACACCACCCGGGATCCTCAAAAACTGTTGGTGTGATCGGTCGATCGCCTCGGCCAATTTGTCGGGGCCCAGGCCGGTCGCGGCAGAGCGCGCGGACAGCATGCTCATCAGCATCAGGGCGCCGCAAGCCCTTCGGAAGATCCAAGCCAGAGGGGTTGTCCGGCTGAGCATGGCAGAGCTCCTTGGTCGGCTCAAGGTGTGATGGAATCTCGATCCCGTGGCTAGGTTACGGCCGGGCCCTCCGCTGCCTCCTGATGAAGCAAGACGCGGTACGCTTCAAGCACCTCGACGCCGGCGAGAAGACAAAGGGCCCGGCCGATGTGGGTGAACAGATGATAATTGTTGTTAATTTCTGCAGTTGGGAGTCTTTCGGCTACGTCGAGCGCGAAGGCGATCGCCTTTCGGACGCATCGCTCGCTCGGACGACATTCGGGCGGTGCGATGGCAATCCACTCGAGATGATGACCGACAAGAGTCAAGGCGGCGAAATGCGAATCGTCCTTATTGGATCTCGATGCGGCCGTACCCGCAGCCCAGCGATGCGGCCACGTCCCATCCTCGGTCTGGTGTGTTTCCAGGCATCCCGATATGGAGCGGAGATGTTCCTCGGCCCGACGGGCGATGGACCGGCTGAGAAAATTCTCCCTCCGATCCAGGCCCAAGACCACGCACAGCGTGTACGGCAAGTGCGTGCCGAAGCATGCCCCCTCACCCATCCTTCGATCGCACATATATTGCGTAACCTTGTCGAAGGTGAAGGTCTCGCCAAATCGATTGGTCCAACCAGGCAGTGGGACAAGATAGCGAGCTAAGGCCTCGAGGCTCCACTCCAACTCCTGGCCAAGGTCGAAATGCGACACGGCGTACTGGAGGATCTGACCGACGTTCGACTCCCCGTTTCGCGTGCGCACCCCTGTCTCCGCGGTGATGCCCAATTCGCCACAAACTCTGAGCAGTTTATCGATGTGGCCCAACCCTCCTACGAAGGAGACGGACGGCGAGTAGTCTAAGCGGACGCCGTCGTTGGTGAGCACCGAGAGCGGTTCGGCTCGCCCCCGCGTGACAGCTCGAAAGAAGGCGTCGTCCAGGAACAGGGTGAGGAGCTCGCGGCCCGTGAAGACGCGCGTTCCGAAAGGGCTTGGATATTTGTTGATGTCGAAAACCGCCCGGTGTCCCCAGAGCCTTAGCGCATGGATTGACTTGTCGATCCGGAACTTATCCCAGGTCGGCAGCAGGCGTGCCAGGACAACTTTCAGCCGCGCCGTCGATATCGAGTCAGCAAACTGGTGCCCTGGGGTAAGTGTGCTCGCCCGCGGCTTGAAGGTCGGCTCTGGCACGGCACGGCCCTCCTCATCGGACTCTCAAGCTGAGGAGCACGATCAGGACGAACACCGCGCCGCACCCGATCGCGAGCCACTGGTCTGCGCGATTATAGCCCTGAATGTCGAGTGGCCCCTGATCCGGCTTGGCGAGGACGTAGCCTGAGAATGCTCGGTTGAATAGGCCTTTCGAGATGCGGTTGAGGTTACCCGTCGTTCCATCGATGACCTCTACGGTGTCCTCGGTGTTGTTGTAGACAACCACAAAATGCCCCTTCACGTCTGGTCCGTCTCCGTCGCCTAGTAGCGCGATCACAGGGTGCTCCACACGATCCATACCCTGGGGCGAGACCTTAAGGACGCTCATCTCCAGGCCATACCGCGTGCCGGCAGTTTTCAATTCGAGTAGTGTGGCGCCATCCAGTGTCGTGCGAACCTCGTTCTTGAGCTTATCGTATGAAATCTGTCTACCGTGCAGCCGCAGAATCACATAGAGGCAGTTGAGGCCGCAATACGGGCCGGTCTGCCAGATATCCATAGCCTCGATCTTTGCATAGCCATCGGCAACTCTCAAACGCGTATTGATACGGGCTTTGTCGATCTTGATGTAATCGTCAGAGAGCTTCACCCCTCCAGAACGAGAATCACCCTGCTCGAAACACACCAAGAGCATGGCGAGAAGGAGATGCATCGGTGAGGTGCTTCGTGGGTTGTCGAAGAATGAGTGGTCCGTGTTGACGAATTTCGACCAAGGCTCCGAAGGCAGAAGGACCTGCGCCAAACAGCCACCGACTTGTATGCCTTTGTGGCGTCAGGGGTTACGACGAGTTTTTCAACACCACCTAGGGTTGGCCTAACGAGAACTTGGTCCAGAAGGCAGTTTGTCCGGAGGGCGAAGCTCTCGCCGAACTGGTCTCTTCCGGTCAACGCTGGAGGTCAGGGGGGCGGAACTGTGCAACCGTCGTCGGGCCACGTCGGATACTCGCAATCACTACTATCGTTTCCCTCATCGCAGTCCACGAACACTTGTTGCAAGCTTCCCATCGCGCCTACGCCCGTGTTGACGATCGGGCTGCAAGGACTTGTGCAGTAGTCCGTGTTTGTGTTGCCTTTAGATGAGTTGCATTGGGTTTGTGCGCCGTAGAGTCGGCTCGCTCGATCGGCACTGACGAATTCCACGCGGCCGAAGCCGACGATGGAGACTGCTGATGAGAGGCCGAGCGTGATGAGCGCCGCGGCGAGTGCTTTCGGGATCCGCATCAGATCGCTCCTTTCCTTCTGATCGAAAACGATAGTGCCTGAAAAGCCGACCACGCGGCCGGCATAGGGGCCGGTTCTTGAATCGCCGATGACTGGTCTTCGGAACGGAGGAGGGGGCTTTTTTCACGTGTGTCGGGCGACATCCATCGCGGACGGTGCACATGGTCGCCCCCTGGCGCCAGTCGGTATTTCGACAGTTTGGACGAACCCGCAACGTAAGTCCGTTCGATTTGAGCGATATCGACCCACTCTGGAGCGGTGTGTGTCGCGACAAATTCATGGGTGAGTTTGGACGGTTTCTCCCGGAGGATATAGCCGGCGGAGACGGATTCGCCGGAGATCCTGGGAGCGCAGTCCGGAACGGTCGCCAGAGCCTGGATGAGTGCGTCGCATCGTGTAGGGATGCACCCTGCGACGTTCTTTAGTATCCAAGCCCATGTTGATCTCGCACATGCAGCAAAGTTTGCCGGTTGCGAGAACGCAAAAAGGAAGGGGGGGGGGGGCGATTTGGGGCCGGCCTTGGAATCCCAGGGGTTCCTGTACCTGGAGGCAATCCGTGATCGGTCGATCCGGTAATCAGGACAGCGACGTGGGGATACCAAATCCGTGAGATCACAAGAGGAAGCTCCGGGGATGGTCGATCACGAACTCGCTTTGATCTGTGCCTTAACTATTATCAAGCGACAGCGGCGGCGCCAAGGTTCCTCTCAGGAAAAAAAGTTCTTGACTTCTTTGCGGCCCACACATTAAGCTTTTTTTGGAAACGAGATTTTTCCCAAACCAACATTTTTTGACGCGGCTGCTCGATCCCAATCGGTCGTTCCCGAAAGCTTCGGATACACCATGCGAAGCTCAAGCCGAAGTTGGTCAAGTCTGGGAATCCTCATGATCGCAGTCGCCGGTTGCGACGACCGTGGTCAGACGCATATCGCCCCCCCCCCCCAGACGAAAGCACCGCGGCCAGAGCACCGCTGATCGCCGAGGAGTCGAGATCGCACCACTTCGGTGCGGTCATCAGCAAGTCCGGTCTGAAGCTGAAGCACGCCTACCGCCTGGTTAATACGACAAAACACGACATCAAGGTCACGAACCTCGTCAACCGTAGGCCGTGCTGTGGCGAGGTCGCATCGGCAAGACGATGCTGCATCCCGGAGACGAGACGGTAGTCGAGGTCACGCTTTCGATCAGGCAAGAATTCGGCGATGTCGTCCACGACACGGTTGTCCGGACCGAGCCTGCTCCTGGTGAAGAGCTGGTCCTGCGGACGGTGGCCAGGGCTTACCCTGCGATCCGGATCGAGGAAGTAACGCCGGCCAATGGAACGGTTCTTCTGAGCTCGGATAGACCAAAATCGGTCGAGTTCCGCGTCCTCGCTTATGGATCCTCGACGCAGGCGCCGATTGATCTGGACCGCGTGGAGCTGCACTCGGCGATCAAGGTCGATTGGCTCGGACCCAAGGTGAACGCTGTCCCCCAGGAGGACCTGACGTTCGAGGCGCGCCGATTCACGGCCCTGTTCGATCCGGCCGGGCCACCCGGCGAGCGTAAGGCCGCGATTGTGCTCCAGGATGACGAACGACCCTGCTACACTCATGTCGTGAGCTGGGAGGCGGCCTCGCCGCTCACGGCCTCTCCGAAGATGGTCGTGATGAAGCCGGGCGAGCGCGACTACCGCGTGGTCATCCAGTCGCGGGACCAGAAACCGTTCCGAGTCACGCGAATCGAATGCAAGGTGCCCGGAGTTCATGGCCGAGCAGCCGATACCACGGCTGCCCTCACGCAGATGGTTGAGGTCGGGGGTCAAGGGGCGGTGCGGCCGCAAGATCGGCGGGGGACCATCGCGGTTTTCACCGATCATCCGTCGCAGGCCAGAGTGGATTTGCCGTTTGTCGTGATCGATTAGCACGGCGTAGTGCAAAAAGGGGGAAGGCGTGACTGGACTTCGACGAACCAAAAGTGGCGGAGCCGCACTCATCCATCCCGGATTCACCTTGATCGAGGCGTTGGTCGTTGTCTCGCTGATCGGAGTGCTGATTGCACTGCTCCTGCCAGCCGTGCAGTCTGCCCGCGAGGCAGCACGAAGGGCGCAGTGCATGGGCAATCTGAGGCAGATTGGCTTGGCTCTCCATAACTACCATGAGGCTAACCAGTGCTTCCCGTTAAACTGGCGGCGCGACCTCCGCACGCTGCCGAGCCCGAGTTTTCCCTACCGTTCACTCGCACGCCCCTATTCGGCGCTGACCCGGCTTCTTCCATACCTAGACCAGCAAGCGCTTTATGCGGACATCAATTTCAGCGTCCAGCAGTACCCGGACGTGTACATGGGCGGCGTTAACTTTCCGCAAAACGCCACCGCATACCAAACTACAGTTTCTACGTTCATTTGCCCGACCGACAACAGCGCGGCCCCTACCGCTTTCGGCTGTAGTTATCGGGGCAACCACGGCGTCGGCCCCGCGCCGTTCACGGCGGCGCAACTGTCCGACAGCGGCAACGGTTTCTACACCCTCCCGGGTCCTTTGTCCGCCAGCGACTTTCCGGACGGCCTTTCTCATACAGTGGCCTATTCCGAGCGCCTAAAAGGAACCGGCGGCGGGACTGATGTGGTGCCGCAAAGAGATTTCGGTGAGATCATGGTCCTGCCCCACTGCATGACCCGCGGCGCGGACTACGCGTTGCAGTGCTGTCGCGTCGCGTCAACCCAGGGCTTTCCGGCCGACCGACAAGGCGGCTTCACGTGGTTCCTTGGCGACTTCGAATGCACCGCGTACAACCACGCCCAGGCGCCAAATGGTCCTATCCCTGACTGCCTCCACGTGGTTGCGCAGATGGGCATAGTTACCGCCCGCAGCCCCCACCCAAGCGGCGTGAATGCTCTGATCGGTGACGGTTCTGTCCGGTTCGTAGCCGGGTCGATACAGCGTCAGGTCTGGCGCGGCCTCGGCACCAGGAACGGCGACGAGCTTGTTGAATGAAACGGTGGCACTAGGCTCATTTGGAGGTGATTCCCCATGCTCAAACAGAGATTATTGGCGGCTCCGGGCAACCGCGCGCTTTTGGGCGCTGTCACGCTGTTTGCCGCTAGTTTGGCTGCTGCTACGTACCCCGGCGCTCGGTCTCGGCTGGTTGCATCCGAGATGTCCGGGTCGCGAGGCAGCCATTTCTTCAACAACACTCTTCCTTGCAACGCGTTGGAGAACCTCGCTGCCTGCACGCAAGTCAACGTACCGTGCAACACCTGTGGGCCCACGAGCGCGGGCCAGACGTTCCAGGCCGCCGCAGGCGCCGGCTGCCAAGTCGATCCAGGCGCGGCAGGGCACGGCAACTGCAACAACATCTATAACGGCACGTGCCTGCAGCAGGTGGTTCTTATTTGCTCCACGACCGCCCCGGGCGGTGGCAAGACTCAGAACGCCTGTACAATACCCCCGGGACCTCCTCCGGTTGAGCCCGAATGAGAGTCCCTAGAAGCGGCGTTTCAGTCGAGGCATTTCCCGTGCGCTGTCCGTGCATCGCCGACCGCGTATGCGCATGATTCCAGGATGGCGACAATCTCGGATGGCCCAAAGATGTTCAACTTTCCCGCTGCATTATCGGCGCTAATGGCGGTGGCGCTTACACAGGCACCGGTCGATCAGTCGTCGCGCTCGACCATGGGAGACGAGTTCAAGTCGTTTATCGAAATGATTGCCTCGACTCAACCGCAGCTCGAGGACTTCCAGTGTGAGTTCGAAGGAAGCACTGTGATCAAGAGCGAGGCCGTAAAGCAGCGCCTCAAGCTCCCGGAGGATGGCATTTCGGAGCGGGTCTCGGGGGTATTCGTCTGGACGGCCCGTGGCGATACGTACGTTAACACGTTGCACCAGACAGAACCCGGGGGTGCGATCGAGAGAGAACAGTTGATCGTCAGGGCATCGAAGGACGAAGCTGAGCAGTATCTGAGACACGATAATGCGCCAATCGGCCGGGGCCTCATCGACCGCCCGAATAATGTCAACACAAACCGGACGGGATCTCTCGGTTCGATCTTTCTGATCGACACCATCAAGCGGTTCACTGCTTTACGAAATATGGTCTTCTCTGTAGCCGACGATGTTCTCGACGGACAGAAGCTCAAGCTGCTCTCGATTTCATTTGAGAACGCCTCGGCCCCATATCATAAGCTCTGGATCGATCTCCGGCGCGGTGGGCATGTCGTGCGGTGGGAAACGTTCGCGCCGGGTGGCGAGCTGAGGGGGCGGTCCAACATTGGGCTGCATTCTTTCCAACTAGGAGAAAAGACCCTGTGGATGCCGGTATCCGGCGTCACCGAGTCGCATAACGACTTTAAAGACGGGAAGCCGTATTACCCGGCAGAGCCGATCACAGTTGAGACGATCTACGTCTTGAACGGGACTCTGGTGTTCAACAAGCACCCGGGTCCCGAAACGTTCAGCATCAAGTACGGGCCCGGCACGCCGATCTCCGACAATCTCCGCAAGCTTGAGTACCAATTCGGCCAGCAAAAGTCCGGACCCAGAACCGCAATGCCAAGAGCTGAAGCCGAGAAGATGCTGAACGAAGCAGTTGCGAGGGCTGAGGAACAGAAGAATGAGCTGGTCGTTGCCCCGGCTGCCGGGGGCTTCGACCTGCTATGGTGGCTTGCCTGGGGTTTTGGTGCGCTCCTCGTGGCTTCCTCGGTCGCGCTGCTGATCCAGAGACGAAGTCGTTGAAAAACGGCGCAGAGGGTTCTAGGGCTACGGGCTCCCGCAAAAGCGAAGTCTGATCATGGGTTTCGAAGAGGTCCGAGGCGGAATCGGCTGCCGTCAGGCGGTCCTGGGTGTTGTGGGTTTACTTGGCTTGGCGGTAAGCCTGCGCGGCGCAGAACGCGGTGAGGAGGTGACGCGTGATTGTGGCGTCAATGTCCTCTTTGTCTTGCTCCGGCTGGAACAACGTCCTGTCTCGCTCGATCGCATTACGTCAGCGCTGCCGCCCCAACGTCCGGATGGCTACTCGATGGGTGAGCTGGCGGCAGCGGGTGCCCACCTTGGTTTGGAGCTGGAGGGCGTACGGTTCGGCAAGGGAGACAAAACCCTCGATCGGCCCGCGATCGCGTTTTTCAAAGACGCGCGAGGCGGGCATTTTGTCGTGCTCCGGCCGGTCGGGAGCCGGGGAACGATGGTGCAGGTGATTGACCCGCCACGCGTGCCGTGGGTCGCCGATTACGACCGGCTCTTCCCCGCAAAATCCTGGACGGGCCGGGTCCTCGTTCGCCGCGACCCCTGGCTGGTCCGGAACATGATCCCCTCGCTGATGGCTCTGGCCGGCAGCATCCTGATCGTCGCGGGTATCACGCGCCGACGACGACCGCTCGACGTGCAAAAGTCGGCGGTCGTTGGCGTCTGAAACCGGGGTTGTGGAAACAACGTGCCTCAAAACATCGGCAGATCTAGCTTCTCCTCGCCGGCGATCTTGCGGAGTTTGTCCTCGGCGCGGGACTCGATCTGCCTGACTCGCTCCTTGGTGATCCCCAGCTCGCGGCCCAACTGTTCCAGGGTCTGCTCGCTGGCGCCTCCCAGACCGAAGCGGCTGATGATGATCTTGCGCTCGCGTTCATCCAGATGGCCGAGCATGCCCTTGACGGCCTCCTGCATTCGCTTGAGCGCGCTTTCATACTCGTGTTCGTCGGCGCGGGTGTCGGCGGCTTCGAACATCTCTTCGTGGCCCGTGACAAATCGATCGCGGCGATATTTCTCTTCGTAGGGCTTCGCGGAGACAGACTTGGTTTCTTGTTTTCTAGGGCTTCGCGGTGACAGACTTGGTTTCTTGTTTTCTGCCCGACACCCCGAAGCCCGACGCCATGGAGCGACGAGCGAAAACCAAAAACAAAGCCTGACATCGCGAATGGCAGACCATCTCCAAGTCGGCGCCTCCCAGCCTCCGGCGCAGCGGTGCGCCTCGCGCAAGAGTGAGAACACGTCATCGAGCGTCTTGGCCTGGGTCGCGGCTCGCAGCGGTGCCTCCAATCGCTCGACGTCGCGCAGGGCGCGAACCTCCCGTTTGTATTTTGCTCCGACTCTCTGAAACTTCGTTTCCAAGAGCGCCAGGATCCCCGCCTGCAAACCTTCTGCGCACCCTTCTTGGCGCAAGCCTCTCAATAGTGGTCACGTAGGGCATCCGCCGTTCCTCCTCAAAGCGACCAAGTTCGTCGCGAAAGGAATGCTCCAGTTCCGGCGGCAGCGACAGCATCCAATCGAGCACTCGAAACAGTTGCCGCACCTGTTCCGGCTCGAGACCTCGATCGTACAGTCCCTTGACCAGCCGGAGTTTCCATTGCCAGCGCGTCGATAGAGAGCGCTGGGTCTCAAGGACTTTCTGCTCGAGTGCTTCCTTCCACGGGCTGTCCAACTGCTCGCGCTGTCGCGGTTGGGAGAGCATCGCCGCACTGTATCGCGGGGTTGCCCGTCCCTCAAGCTCATGATCCCCGACGTTGTTGCCTACCGGGGGCCCGGCCCAACCGACAGCAGACCGACCGTCGCGCCGTTACACGAGGTGGGAGATCACCTCGTCGAACCAAAAGCTGGAGAGTCGCATGGTACGCACCTCAGAGCATCGGCAGATCGAGCTTCTCCTCGCTGGCGATCTTGCGGAGCTTGTCCTGGGCGCGGGACTCGATCTGCCGGACCCGCTCCTTGGTGATCCCCAGCTCGCGGCCGAACTGTTCCAGGGTCTGTTCGCTGGCGCCTCCCAGGCCGAAGCGGCTGATGATGATCTTCCGCTCGCGTTCGTCCAAGCTGGCCGAGCATGCCCTTGACGGCCTCCTGCATTCGCTTGAGCGCGCTTTCATACTCGTGTTCGTCGGTGCGGGTGTCGGCGGCGGCCTCGAACATCTCTTCGTGGCCCGTGACAAACCGGTCGCGGCGATAGTTTTCTTCGGGGATCGTCCGCGCGAAGTTCTTCATGATGGCCCACGAGGCATACGTGCTGAACTTGTTGCCCCGCGAGAAATCGAATTTCTCGACGGCGCGGATCAGCGACATGTTGCCGTCGGAAACCAGCTCGAAGAAGTTGTTCGACGGACCGACGTGCCGCTTGGCGATCGAGACGACCAGACGGAGATTGGCCCGGATGATCTGGTTCTTGACGGCCAGCGCCTCTTCCTGAAGCCGCTCGATCTCGTCGAGGTCGGTGGTCCGGGCGCGGCTGGGGTCGAGCTTCGAACGGCGCTGGTGCGCCTGATACTTGAGGTAGTTCATCTGGCGGAACAGGTGCATCTCCTGCTCGCGGTCCAGGAGCGGGACTTCGTAGAGGCTGGCCAGATAGGGTGGCAAGCCCCTTGGGCGCTTTGGGCCGCCGCGGGGTCTTTCCGATCGGCCGGCTCGGGCAGCGGGCCCAGGATCGTCGCGGCCGCGTCGCGCTCGCCAAAGCTGGAATTGTCGATGAACTCGAGCTTGGTGCCCAGGATGCGCCGGGCGCGCATCTCGTTGATGACGCGGTAGATGCTCGATCGCGTCCGGTCGATATTGCCGGGCCAGAACCTCGACCGAGACGCCCATGCGAAACCGCAGATAGATCTGGGCCTTGGCCTCGTCGTCCAGCGGCGGCGACCGTATTCGGGAAAATCGCGCGATCGGGATGCTCGCGGTCGTAGGCCTTGAGTGTCAAGACGAATTGTTTCTGTGGAGCGTGACATTTTCCGTGCGATCCTCCGAGCGATCTCGACCAGGCCGGTCTGGCCTGGACGGACTAGCGCCATGCGGCGGGCGCGACGGATGATCTCGTCCCGCTCCGCCTCGGTCAGTTGCCGAAACCGCGACCCCCGTTCGACCTGTTCGCGGTGGGCCGTGACAAAACGCCGCAAGCTTGACTCGAGAAACCCGACCTTGGTGCGCCCGTCGATGACGAATCGACGCGCCACCAACCCTTGGCGGCGCCAGCGCGTCACCGTTCGCGACGACACGTTGTACCGCCGACTCACTTCATCCACCGTCAACACCGGCTCGTCAACCTGATCGACCGCCTGGCGTGCCGTCGCCGAAAGGTCCTCGACGAAGAGACGCAGATCGTGCTGGACGTCGCCCCCCTCGAGAACAAGCGCCGGCCACCCCTCGGGGCGATAACCCGTGATCCGGAAGCACAGGTACTCATAGGGATACCGCTTGGCCCCTTCGATCTCGCCCAAGAGCTGCTCGGCCCGTGCAACCTGCTCGAGCCGCCGCTCCTTCGGCGCGTACCGCGTCTGCTGATCTCTCAATTGCTTCATCGCGGGATGGCGATAGCTCATGCCCATCCTGGTTCACTCCCGAACGTCAAGCGATTGTCCGCCTCTGGCGCAATCCCCAAATGCCGAAACTTCGTCAAAACCTTCACATGCCCCCTAAGCGATCGTACTCTTTGACGATCCGACGACGAAATAATTCAAAGTTAACTCGACTCGTCCGTCGCGCCGGGTAGTCCCCTAAGCTCTTCGCTCCAGGTACCCCAATTCTTCGGAACGTTTGTTCCAATTCACAGTCGCACTTGCCGTCAAGGCGGCTCCCCAACCGCCTCAGTTATACGTACCATCTTCAACGTTGGATCGATTCGATTTGTGACCAGCCAATTCACGCTTGATATCACTTTGACACGGTTCACACCTTCGCGGTTCTCTCGATCTGCCAATTCGAACACCTGCTTTAAACAGACGTTTGAATCGAATGTTTTGTTCGCCCGAAAATTCTAGAACAGAGATTTCTTCGAAAATGAAATGCGTGCATCCAATTAGGCGCAAGTGGAAGGCACACGCCAAATTGACAGGTTGGGCCAAGATTCCATAATGGGGGTGTGCGTCGGCTGGGACTCGATGCGGATCGCAATCGCACGGCTGCGTAGGGAGCGAAGCATGACAGGGATGGGACGATCAGTGTCGAGGCGCAGGGGGATTTACACGGGGTTGTTGCTGTCCATTCTATTGGTGTCGAGCGCGGGCGGGTTGCGCACGATGACGACGCGCCGAAAATCTTGTTGCGGGAAACGCTTGAGGCCGGAAACACGACGCGAGCCCAGATCGAGCTGAAGGCCCAGGGGCTGTTTCGTCCCGGCTTGCCGCCTGGTGGCGCTTCGGCCAACGCCCGAATGCCCAAGCCGCTGTCGCTGGAGGTGCAGACGCGGCTGGTTTTCCACGAACGGTTGGTTCGATCCGCCCAGGTGGATCCAGCGCGGGCCGTCTCGAAAAATGTGCCGCGTGCCCGGCCGAGCGAGGGGACTGCGGGAGAGCCGCGATTGGTGGCGGTGCGGCAGGTCATCCAGGCTGCCTCCGCGATTAACGGCGAGGTGCGCCCGGCGGCCGCTGGGATTCGCCCCGAGGTCGCGCTGCTGCTCGCCGAGAGGCGCGACGTTGACGGTCCCGTGGTCGTGGTCAGCTCGGGCGGCCCATTGACCCGTGCCGAGCTCGAATTGGTGCAGGGACTGGGCGACCCGCTCGCCCTGGTCGACCTCTTGCCCGGGCAGCCGGTTGCTCCCGGCGAGAGCTGGCGGGTTGGCGATGCCGCCGCGTTGACCGTAAGCGGCTACGACGTCGTCACATCCAATGATCTGCACGCCCATCTCGAATCGGCCGACGCTAACCAGGCTCGGGTTCGACTCAAGGGACAGATCAAAGGGTCAGCTCTGGGCGGAGCAGGGGCGATCACCGTCGAAGGCTTCATGACCTTCGACCGCCAGTTGGCCCGAATCGACCGTCTCGAGCTCAACCGCTCGGAGGTTCGCCAGCCCGGACCGATTGAAGCGGGTCTCGACGTCAAGAGCACGCTGGTTGTCACCCGCCAATCGGCAGCGCCGCCTGCGACCCTCGCGGATTCCGCGCTGGCGGGTATCCGCCTTGACATCAGCCCCCAACGGGAATTGTTGAGGGTGATCACCCCGAGCGGCAAGGCCAGTTTGCTGCACGACCGCCACTGGCACATCCTCTGGGATGACCCCAAGCTGACCGTGCTGAAGCGTTTGGACCGCGGGCAGGTGGTTGCTCAGTGCAACCTCATGCTCGGGCCAACGGTCGGCAAGGGGCGCCATCAAGATCCCACTCAATTCCGGGACGATGTCCGCCGGGCCTTGAAACAACGCTTCGTCCAGTTCCTGGGCGGCGGGGAGGTTGAGGGCGACCCGGCCGGTGGTTTCCGCTACAAAGTCGCCGTGGAAGGACGTGAAGGGAACCTCGGCGTCGTCTGGTTCTACTACCTGGTCGCGAGCCCCGCGGGTGAACAACTCCTGGCGACGTTTACCCTGGCCGCCGATCACGCCGCGGCATTTAGCGATCAGGACCAGGAAATGATCGGCTCGCTGCGCTGGGTCAGCGCATCGCAGGCTGTTTCGCCGGCAAGTCCCGGCGGGCTGGGGAGCATCGAGCGAAATCCACGGCCATGAGAGTTTTGGGGAGGCATTCCCTACGGTCGCCGGTCGCGGTATGGTCTAATATCAGGGTGAAGCTCGACACGCAACGAACACATCAAGCGATTGGGGCGTCGAACCGGTGAAGGTCGAGATCCCCAGGTGGTACACCATGGGCCGAAGGCAAGACCGTTGGGCCAGTTCAAAGGGTGATGACGATTGCGGCCTGGAATGCGGGCTCGCGGCAACAGGGCGACGAGGGCTCCCTCCGCGTTACGGGCGATTTTTCGCCGTGGCCGCGCTCAACATATTCGGGGCTCTCGTGGCGGTCTCGAATGCCCGGGCGTGGGCCCAGGCGGCTGGGGGCGAGGCCCAGGCTCAGCCGCCCGCAGCAGCGCCCGTGCCAGGGTTGGCCGACGCGCTCAGCGCGCGTTATCGGTTCCTGGAGAGGTACAGCCCGGAGGAGGACCCCACTCAACCGGAGCTGGTCACCGAGTACCAGGTCGGAATCCGTCAGACTCTGAAGGCGGTTCGTGAAAAACTGCAGGGTGCGCCCGAACGCAAGGAGTCCTGGACACAGACCATCTACACCGAACGGGCGGCGAAGGTAACCAACCTGGGGGATCTCGTCGATGCAGTCCGGCGATACGACAAGTTCTTCCAGAAGGGCCTGCCAGCAACCGGCCCGCAGAAGACCCCCCTCTTCGAGGGTCTCACGGTTTGGGTTACCCGCGGCAAGGCCGGCTCGCCTCCTCAAATCTTGAGCCTCACGAATGAACGCCCGTTGCGCGAGTCCGAGTTCAAGCTGATGCTAACCCAGGTGTCGCTGCCCCCGCTCAAGGCGCTGCTTCCGATCACCCCGCGGCGGAAGGGAGACACGTGGAGGGTCCCCCGAGAGGCAACAGTCTACCTCTTAGGTGCGCTCCCGGAGCCCGAAGACTACGCCCTCGACGCGACATTGACCGACGTGCGCAAGGCGGCATCGGGGAACAAGTTTGTGGCGGTCATCGGCTTTTCCGGCCCGGTGACGTTGCCCGACGGCCCCAGCATGGTCAACGGCGAGATCCATTTCGCGTTCGAGCCCCCGACGGTTGTGCCGGCGATTCCCGGCGCCGGCGAGGAACCCATTGAGGCTGACAAGGTCGCAAGACGAGGCTCGGCCCGGAACAAGAACGAAGGCGTCGTCAACGCCCGAGGATGGATCACCGAGGTCAGGATGGCGAGGGTGGTTGAGATCCCTCAGCCAGAAGGTGATGGGCGGCTCAAGACGACCGTGACCTACGAGATCGTGCTGGCGCGGCGGCCGCTGGCCGCGGCGAACCAGCAGGGTGTCGGACAGCCGCCGCCATTGGCACTTCCCAACCCGCCGCCCACGCCCACGGAAGTCAACTCATGGCTGGTTTACGAAGATCCCCTGGGCCGGTTCCGGTTTCGCCATCCCCAGGAACTCCAGACGCCTTCGGAACCGATGGATCCCGATACCGTGGAGCTCAGAGATTTGCGGCCCGAGGTAGGGGTCAAGGACGTTTTCATCCTCCAGCTTCCACCCGGTGCAGAAGACCCGCAGATGGACCGTAAGTTCCATAGCGTGGATCAATTCCGGCGGACGCTTGAGGCCGAATGGGCCGGGAAGAAGCTCGACATCGTACGCGGCCCGGAGGATTGGCTGCCAGAGGCTGATTGGACCCCGTTGAAGGTGTACCGGAAAGAGATCGGAGTCAAGACCAAGGCAGCGGCTGCGAACGGAGTGGTTGAGAGAATCTACCTGGACTACTATTTTGTACTCTCGAATCGTGACGATTGCTTCCATGCGCAGAGCATGACGATCCGCGACAATCACGTCACGTTCCGGACACAAGCCGAGCGCATCATCAAGAGCATGGAGTTCGGCCCGACGAAACTCAAAGGCGCCAAGGCGAATCCACCTGCGGCGGCCGGCAGCACGCCGCCGGCCCCGCCCAGACGATGAACCAGGGCCGATCCCCGCCCGAGCCGAATTGAAGTCGAATCTTTGTCGCGCGGCCGGCTGCTCCGGCTGGGGTGCAACCTTGGCTCTGGCAATTTGAACCAGGCACGCAAGTCTGTTTGCGAGCAGTTCAGCGCGTTTTTTCCAGCGCGTGTTACAACCGTGCACCTCGAACGTAACATCTCTGAAGAAACCGAGACGTCGCGTGCCGGCGAATCGTCGCCCATCGTCTTCTCGGTAACGGTCGGTATAATCACGGTCAAGGGAAAGGGAGTCCGGCGCGACGGCCGAAAACCAGATCATGCGAGTCGTTTTGGAAATACTGGAAGGCCCCCGGAAAGGTCGCTCATTCGTCTTTGAGCGGCACGACACGTTCATCGTGGGCCGGTCGCGCTTCGTGCATTGTCCCATGCCCGAAGACATGGCCTTGTCGCGCGACCACTTCATGATCGAGGTCAATCCGCCGCAATGTGAGCTGCGCGATCTCGGCAGTACCAACGGCACCTTCGTCAACAATCGCCGAACCGAACGAGTGCGGCTCGAATCGGGTGACCTGATCGCCGCGGGCCAGAGCGTGTTTCGATTGAGGGTTGAATCGATGCAGATTCTGTCGTCCGGTGAGGAGACACAGGATGGGCCAGCCCGCACCCAGACAATCAACCAGGGTCCAATTCGATGCGCCGGCTGTGGCGCGCTGGCTGGGCCGAACCTCCCGGTCGCCGGCCCGGCCGAGAATGCGCCTGGCGGTCCGATCGAGTGGTGGTGTGCCCTGTGCCGCTCCGAAGCCGCTTCCTTGCCCCAGCCCGTGCCCCACTACACGACCCTGCGGGAGCTCGGTCGAGGCGCCATGGGTGTTGTCTACCAGGCTCGCCACAACCAGACCAACCGAATGGTCGCGCTCAAGTTGATCATGCCCGAAACCGCGACCACGCGCGCGGCGATCGACCGGTTCCTGCGCGAGATGTCAGTCATCAGCCAACTGCGACACCCCAACATCGTGGAATGGTATGAACAGGGCATGACGCGAGGTCAATTCTGGTTCGCGATGGAGTACGTCGCCGGAACCAATCTCGAAACGTTGGCCAAGGCCGATCCCGGCCGGTATCCCGTCAAACAGGCCTGCCGCCTGGTCTGCCAGATACTCAAAGGGCTCGAGCAGGCCCATCGCCTGGGGTTCGTCCATCGCGACATCAAGCCCGAGAACATCCTGATCGCCCAGGTACCGGAGGGCCTCACGGTCAAGATCTCCGACTTCGGTCTCGCCAAGAGCTTTCGCGGTGTGGGACTTTCGGGGCTGACCTTCTCCGGCGAAATGCGCGGCACGGTCCCGTTCATGCCGCCCGAGCAGATGCTCGACTTCAAAACAGTGACACCCCTGGCCGACCTGTACGCCACGGCCGCCACCTTGTATTACTTGCTCACCTGCAAGTACGTCTACGACGAGCCGGCCGGCGGCGGCGATCTGATCCGGATGCTCCTGGAAGAGCCTTCGGTCCCGATTCGAAGCCGCCGCTCCGACCTCCCTGTCGAGCTGGCCGCGGTGATCGAGACATGCCTGGCCCGCGACCCCAAGACCCGTTACACCGACGCCACATCGATGCGCCGCGCGCTCAAGCCGTTTTGCTGAGAGCAGTTGTCCGTTGCCCGTTGTCCGTTGTCCGTTGCCAGTTGTCAGTTGCCAGTTGCCAGTTGCCAGTTGCCAGTTGCCAGTTGCCAGTGACGAAAGCGCGCGAACAGGATCAGGCCCGCGCACTTTAGAACTTTCCACGAGCATTCCTTCGTTCAATTGACAACGGACCACTGGCAACGGACCACTGACTATTCCCGTAATAATTCTCGAACGTCCTCGACAACGCCTTGGGCCTTGAGGAACTCGAGGTTGTAAATCTCGCGTTGATGGCCCGCTTGATCGAGCAGGAAGATCCGCGAAGGATGGTTCAGGGCACCGGTCGGATCGCTCTTGACCCACATGCCCCAGGCTTTGATGACCGAGCCGACCTGGGTTGGCTCTCCGGTGAGAAAATGCCAGGCGGCCGGATCGGCGCCGAAGAGCCGGGCATAGCGGTTGAGGACCTCGGGAGTGTCGCGCTTCGGGTCGAGGGTGATGGAGACGAATTCGACCGAATTCTTCCAGAGCTTGGCTTCCTTGAGAGCGTGCTGGATCCCGACGAGCGTCTGGGTCGTCGCCGGGCAGGCACCGTTGCAGGTCGTGTAGACGAACGACACGAGAACGACCTTACCGCGCAGACTGGAAAGATCGAAAGGGCGGCCGTTCACGTCAACCAGCACGGTTCGCGGCGCCTGGCCGATATCGGCCAGGCGGCTGGGCTTGTCCGGAGGAGCCATCGCAAGCATCAGGATTGCAAGCCAGGGGCAAAACAACGGCGGCTCCGCGGTTGACCCGAATGGGCAGCATCCGATCGAGTCTCGGCATCACGGCGTGGCTGCCGCATCGGCCGATCGCGCCTGATGACGATCAGCACGTCATTCTTATCATAATCGATTGCAGGTCGGCCTGGTCGACTGCGTTCGTCGTCGGCTCAACCGCAGCGCGATCGATTCGATCCGTGTCGGATCGTTCTCGCAGACCGCGACGCCGGGCGTTGGCCCGTGCCCGCGCTGCGACCCGGGTGGCCACGCCGTACAACCAGCTATGCGCTCAAGGGGGCGATCGGTTCCAACTCAGGGGCGCCGGACGGGCGTTTTGGGACGGTTTCGAGTTGCGCGCGGCTTCCTCGACGAGAGTCATGTCCACGCCGGCTCTGGATCATTCATCGCACCCTGCGCAAATCTCTGGGGGGCAAACGTCGTTTAATGCGGAGCCAACGGCGACGGCAACCGTTTAGACTGGAGCACTGAACGCTGTCGCCGTTGGCTCCAGGTTAAACGAGCGCGGCGGTTGCGGCTCGGCGGCGCTATCTTTCATTGCTTGATCGTCTGGCCGTCCAGCCCGCCTTCGACGGTGGTGGTGGCGAGGCTCGCCTCGGGATCGCTGCGCTTCCACGAGAATGGCGAGGAATCCTTGGGTTGACTGACAACCACGCGCGAGGAACCCTTGGTCCCGGAGACGGTTGTCGAGCGGTTGGGCGCGTCGGACAGCGTGGCCCCGCCATCAACGACCTGCGTCGGCACGTCGCATACCGAACCGTACTGAACGGTACTGGGTGCTGTCGTACCCGGCGGGCACGCGGAACTGGTGTAGTAGTGGTAATGCTGATGGCAGCCCCAGCTCGTAAGGATCGCACCACCGCCCAGAACGAGTTGGAGAAATCGACGGTGAACCAACGGTGAGAACCAGGCTTGTCGCATGACGAACCTCCGGTGCCGCGACCAAGCCTTCGCGCCCTTCCAGCCCATCGGGAAAGGAACGCGACCGAAACTGGCCCGGACACTGCAAAACAAAGACAGGACGGCGATCGTCAACTCAACGCCGCATGTCGTGAGTGCATGGAATCCAACCGAAGTGCAAGCGCGATGAATCGACCTCAGCTCGACGATCCGTGTCGAAACTCAGGTGGCGGAACTTTAATCAAATTCGCCAACCGGGCCAACCGCAATTTCACCATTAGTCGATCCGAGCTTCAAGCTGCTAGGCCGAAAGGACTTGTGCTGCGCACTCGAGACAGCTCGACCCCAGCCACCCAGTTCGTCTCACCTGCGACGGTGCTGAAGTTGAAGCGCGCCGCGTTTAGAGCTCGAAGAGCGTGAGCTGGCCCCCCGCGGGCGGCGGCCGGCGAAAAGCCGCCGCCGAGACCGGCCAGGGGCGCTGGTTCAACCCAACACGGCGGCAACTGGTCCGAAACAGCCGACCGATCACACTGGCGGCCTCTCCCTCGCCGCGCATCCGGATACCGAATCGCGAATCGTTGAGCTGCCCGCCGCGGGTCGCGCGGATCCGAGCCAGAACCTTGCTCTTCCGCTCCGGGTAATGGCGCGCGAGCCAGTCCTCGAACAGCCCGGCGACTGCCATCGGTAAACGCAGAAGTACGTAGCCTGCGAACTGCGCGCCGGCTTGGGCGGCTTGATTGAGGATCGCCGGCATCTCGTGCTCGGTCAGCCCGGGGATCACCGGCGCAACCATGACTCCGGTGGGTATTCCGGCGGCCGCCAGGAGAGCGACCGCTTCAAGCCGGCCCGCGGGCCGTGTCGTACGCGGCTCGAGGCGGCCGACGAGATCGTCGTCGAGCGACGTGATCGAGACAAAAACCCCGACGGCGGCATGCCTTGCCAGCTCACTCAATAAATCGAGATCGCGGGTAACCAGCCGGTTCTTGGTGATGATCGTCACGGGCTGGCGAAACTCGGCCAGCACGGCCAGGCAACGGCGGGTCAGCTCCAGTCGCCGCTCCAGGGGCTGGTACGGATCGGTCACGCCGCTTAACCCCAGGACCCGTGGCTGCCATCGCGGCGAAGCGAGGGCCTTTCTCAAGAGCTCGGGCGCATCGTGTTTGACCAGGATCTTGGTCTCGAAATCGAGGCCCGCTGAAAACCCCAGGTATTCGTGAGTCGGCCTCGCATAACAATAGATACACCCGTGCTCACATCCGCGGTATGGGTTGATGCTCGCCTCGAAGCCGACATCCGGGCTATCGTTCCGGGCAATGACGCTCCGCGATGAGTCAGAGAAATACTCAGTCGCAGGACGACTCAACGACGCGAGGTAGTCGTCGTCGTTCTCCACAGTTTCGAGCTCGATCTCATGGTGGGTCGCCTCAAATCGGTTCGGCGGGTTGAACTGAGCCCCGCGACCCTTGGGCGCTGGAATTCTGTGCTCGTTCATGGCCGCTTGCCCGCTGGTTTGGACTCCCGGGAAAATCACTCCATTCGTGCGGCCTGAAGTATACATGCGAACAGAAGAATAGTCCAGATCGAAGAGTCTTAGGCGAGCGGGGTCGCGTCAGCGCCGGGAGTGCGATGGCAAGAACTCGGGGCGCTCGCGCGACCCCGCTCGCCAGTCACTCCAGATCATCCCGCCTCGATCTAGAGCGATGTTCGTAAGCTTTCAACCAGCCGAGGGCGCGGAGCAGGTCGTCCTGCCGCACCCGGACTTTGGCTGCATATCCACCCATCACGTTGAAGGCGAACTGGTCGGCAATCGCGGGAATCCCTTGTTCCATCAACTGGTCGGCGATGAACTTCGCCTCGATGGTATTGCCTGCCATGTAACATTCAACGAGATCGGGCATGGGTGTGCCTGCAAAGTCTGCGAGAGGATCATCGACAGCCGTTCCCTTGGGGACCTCTTCCATGGCGATCGGGTCGGCGAGATCAGCGGTGACGAAGCTCGCGTCTTCGACGCCCTCGGGCGTCGCCCCGCACGACCAGCAGAGCTCCATCCAGTCATCGACTTTGGAATCGCAATTGGGACATCGCCACATGTCTTGTGCCCTCGGTCGAGCGAGTTTCAGGTGGGAAACCACTCTTAAATCATATCCGGACCGGTGCAATCTCTCAATTGAGGGCAGCCGATCGAACTGACGCAGACGTCTCGAAAAGGGGCGCCTTCCTGAAAAAGCGTCTTCTTCCTGAGTCTTGGTCCGGCCGATAGAATACGAGTGGAGGACCAGACCGTGCCGACAAGGGAAAAAGCAGCGGCAATCATCGTCGATCCCGAACTTCAAGTGGCCGTGGATCGTGTTCTCAAAGGTATACGCGACCCCGAGGCCATGCGTCACGCTGCGGAACGCATGGACCGGATGCGGGAGGAAATGCGGATGCGGGTCGGAAATGTGGATTTGGCCGTTCCCCTGATCCGCGAAACCCGGGATGAGGAATGAAATACGTCCTTGACTCCAATGTGGCGTTGAAGTGGGTGCTGCCGGAGAAGGACGACGACAAGGCGATCAGAACGCGTGATGGATTCAGGCACGGCATTCACGATCTGCATTCCCCGGATGTCTTCCCTATCGAGGTCGCCCACTCACTCGCCAAAGCCGAGCGGCGCGGGGATATCAACCAGGGAGAAGGCGCACACAAAATGGCCGACGTGTTCACCTATATGCCGAACCTGCATTCCTATCTGGCTCTCCTGCCGAAAGCGTTTGCCGTCGCCTCCCAGTTTCGGATCGGCGTCTACGACTGCTTGTACGTCGTGCTGGCGGAGCGGGAAGGGTGCGAACTCCTGACGGCTGATGATAGGCTGGTGAGGGCACTCCAGGCAACGTTTCCGTTCATCACGCCGCTAGCGTCGTTGCCATGATTGTTGTGCATAATTGCGACATAAGACCGGAGATCGGCGAACCAGAACCCATCCCGTTCGACGACCTCGCCGATCGCGATCGGGATCTCTGCGCGAAACTCCGGAGACCGGTAGCAAAACGTGTGAAACTCGCCTCGCTCGCCGCAGGGATCGACTCCGGCGGGCAGTTCTGCCAGGAGTGCTTCGTCATATTCCCTGCCGGCGACCCGCGCGTCCAATTGCTTCGGGTCAACGCAAGTCAGGACCGCTCGTAGACCGGCACCGAGCATTTGTCGAGCCAGGTTGGGCGTGTCCTCTCTCGTGGTCCAGATCGGGAACAGCGGCTCGACGCCCGTTCCGTCCAGGAGCCGGATTCGATATTCCCGGACGTCGGCGAGGAACAGGTCGCCGAACGCGATGTGAGTAACTCCCGACACCTTCGCCTCGGCGATCGCCGTCTTCATCCGGTCCTCGTAGATCTCGTTCGAGCAGGGGTATGGCAACATCACAGAAACCAAGGGCAGCCCGGTTGCAGCCGCCTGGGCTTGGACCAGTTCGCGTCGCACAGCGTGCATCGCCACGCGGTCGAATGTCTCGTTGAAGGTCGTCAGCAGCCCGACGACATCGAAATCGTCGCGCTGGCGAAGCACATGCAACGCCCATGCGCTATCCTTGCCGGAACTCCAGGAGAGGAGGATTTGCTGTCCTGGGCTGGTCATGATCGCCTCCGCTACGACGCCACGAATCTCTCGAAGTCGGTTTTACCCTCGACGCGGAGCCACGTGAAGCTACAATAAATACACGGAATAAAGCGCGGACGACCGCGCAACACGATCAACAGAGTGCACCATTTGCGAATCCGTCTAGAGCCCACCTTAGCCGATCCTGCATCCAGCTTCGCCGATCCCGATTTCTTCGACGAAGTTCCGTTGTACGCACGATACAAGGAAGTTGATTTCTTAAAGGATTATGGCGACGTTAATTTGCTGCTGATTGAGCTGTCGCTCGATTATCTGGAACGAGTGGCTTCTGAACCGTGCACTGGAAGCCACAGGCGATTTGTGGCGATCACGGTAATAAGCGATGATGAGAGCGAATACATCGTACCATCGATCTTCGTGTGCAATCGGGATGTTCTCACACGGCTCAAGGAACTTCACCTGTCGTCGCCATCGAAAGGCTTCGGCAAGCGAATCGAAGCCTTGGTGAAAAAAGCGAAACGTCACACGTTATTCTGCGTCCTGGAGGATCGCTCCAGTGTTCCTGACGATGTGCGGGTATTCATCAGCTACAAGTCACCGCCAGCAGGATTTGTAGGTCTCGAAGCAGAGAAAACCAACCGCCGACCTGCAACGCAATCGGCCGGGGTTCGTCCCAACGCTCCCGATAAGCGTACTCCTTGACGTTGATCCCTCGCCTTTGATGAGATGTGCCCGGCGGGGCGTTCGAGTCCGAAGACCTACCAGACCCGCCGGGCTTGGGCTTCATTCGTCCGGACAACCGAGGTCACCCGGCACGGGACGGCGGCCTGGACTTGGCTGCACGCTCCGAGAGACGAAAAAGCTCTCGAATTCTGGCGGAACAGGATGCAGATCCTGTCGCCAAGTACTGGAGGGGCGGAAGCCGTTGTTAGTGTCACGGTTCGCCGGGGCGTTCCTGTTGCGGTTCGCCGAGCGGACGTTCGCCGCTTGATTGTTGAACGTCCCGCCCCGCAGGAGACGAGGGTTTGGTCGCCGCCCGCTGGAAGGTCAATCCGAGGCGGTCTGTGACGAAGTGGTCAAGGGGATCGAGATAAACGTTGGCGAAGAACTGGCTTGTTTGATTGCCCAGCGGCAGCCCCCTGCGGCGCTCGGTGGGGGTGAACAGGTCGTCGCCGGGAAACCACATCAGCACTGGGCCTTGGGGGTTGCTGCGGTCGATGATCAGACCGACCAGCCAGAGCACATCCAGGTCTTTGATCTTGCGCGTGATCAAGGTCTTGAGGATCTCGTGGTCGATCGACGGAAAGTATTTGCGAACGTCGGCCTTCAGGACGTAGCCGTGGCGTCGGGCGAATTGCTGGCAGCGGTTCACCGCGGCGTGGGTTCCCTTGCCTCTGCGGCAGGCGTAGCTGTTGACGATGAACGAGCGATCGAAGATCGGGTCGAGCACGCCAGTCAGAGCATGGTGGACGACGCGGTCCCGGAACGGGGCGGCGCTGATCTGCCGGGTCTTGCCCTCGTAAATCGTGAATGTGCGGTAGGGACCGGGGCGGTAGGACTTGCTGGCAATTTCCTCCCGCAGGCGGAGTATCTGGCTTTCGAGGTCGAAGAGGAAACGGGCGACGCCGGGCTTGAAGCGCTTGCCGCGGGCGGCGGCATGAGCCGCGAGAAGCAAATTCTCAAACGAGATTATCCCCTCCCACAGATTGCCCTGACGCTTCACGCCTCCTCCTGGCCCTTGCTCCGTCGCCAGCCCCCCACCAGCCGCCCGATCTCGTCGATGGACTTGGCGGCGAACGCGTAGCTCTCGACCTTCAGGCAGTGCAAGTCTTTCGCCAGCCGCATCTGGAATCGGAGGATTTCCAAATTCAGGTTCGCTTCTTCGAGCAATCGTTGGCGGTTCTTGGTGTACTTGGCGGCGATCAGGGTTTCGAGCAGCCCGTAGAGGTTTCGCTCGATCCGCTCGCCGAGCACGAACCGGTGGTTGCGGGGGAACTTACTCGTGTGGTTGCACGACCAGAGAATCAGGTCGTAAGTCTTGGTGATCACGATTAATTCTTGGTCTTTTTTCATTGACTTGTTCAAGCATCGTGCTATAATTTAATGTGACAGGTGATTTTCAGTGCGATTTCTCATCGGCGGCACCACTGACCGTGCCTGAAATCCCGTTCCCATCAGTGATTCACCGCATGATCGACTGCCAAATTGGCAGCGGCGTGCGATTATTCGGTCCGACCCGGCTGCGCCGGGTAGGCGTAATTGGACAGACAATTACAGATCTACATATAAACACGAAAAGCGGAAGTTGTAAAGATCTAAAGGAGATCAGTTGTAAGTCCTGGAGGGGCGGAGGCCGAAGTACGTACCACGGTACGCCAAGGCGCCCCCGTCGCGGAACGCCGAGCGAACGCCCGCCGCTCGATAGTTGAACGCCCCGCCCCGCAGGAGACGAGGGTTCTTCTCATTAACTAATTCTAATATATTTACATAATCACCTAAAACTCCCCTCCTTTTTGGCGTCAACCGGTTCACGCTATCTTGCACCCATTCAAACTCGTTCCCCAGCATGTCGAACAGCCCCAGGTCGTTCGGCAGCAAGCTCCCACACGACCATGCGTGCTCATTGCTGTTGGCTTGATAGCGAGCATAAGCGTCCAGCAACTCGAGAGAGTTACCGTAATACCGGCTGGTGGCCGCGCCTGCCCGGCAGGCATACTCCCATTCCGCCTCGGTGGGCAAGCGATAGCCCCTGCGCTCGAGAACGTTGGCGGGGATCGTCATTCCTTCCGCGTAAGCGTTGCCCTCGGCGGGGATGTAGCACCACTGGTCCTTGGGCAGCCCCTCCTGCTCGCTCAGCCAGTTGCAGTAGTTCGCGGCAATGTACCAGGTGAACCCGATCATGGGACCGTCGGGTCCGGGGCTGAACTGTTTGACGAATGCCGGGGGCAATCCGAGCTGGGGGTTGGTCCGCTCAAACCTCTGCCACTGCTCGATCGTGACCTCCTTGGCGGCGATGGCGAAACGGCGGGGGATCACCATTCGGCGTGGAGTTTCCATGGTGGCATTACGTCTCGGCTCGGCCGGCGGTGAGCCCATGCGGAACTCGACCGGTCCCTCGACCACGGCAAACGTCTGCCCCTGGCTGTTCACGAACCAGCGGCGGTCGCCACGGTCCTTGAGCTTGCTCAGGTCGGCATCCAGTTTCTTGAGCTTCTCCTGCTGCCCCGACTTCCGCAGGGCCCATTCCGCCGCCCCGTGGACGCCGCTGTCCGGGTCGTTGCGGTAGAGGTCGAGCAGCTTGCCGGTCAATGGCTCCCGCTCGCCGGGGGATAATCCCTCCGTGCCGTAAGTTCCTAATGCCAGGATCAACGCGCGACGAATCGAGGTGTCGGGATGGAACAGGATTGCGTCCATCTTTGGTGTGGCGGGTGGTGGGTGATGGGTGGCGGGAGAATTCAATCGGTCGAGCTCGGTGGCGATCGGCCTCGGGTCGGCACCCAGGGGATTCAGCCAGTTGATGATGAAGCTCCGCAGGCGAGGGTCGGCACTGTGCCGGAGCAGGGGCCAGAGTTCCGCCGCTTTGTCCATGCGAACCAGGGCGACCGCCGCCCGGGCTTGGCGTTCCGCCAGTCGGTCCCTGACCTCCTCCGCGATAACCGGGCGGTGCCAGACCGAGGCCGTCACCGGCGGTCCCTCGGTTGCGGTCTGGCTCGCCGACCATGACACGGGTCGGTAACCTTGGTCGATCAGTTCGCGGCACTTCTTTGCTTGAGCGGCGGGATCGAGTCCGTAGATCGAAACCGCCTCGAATCTCGCATCGCTGTTCCAGACAGCGGCATAGCGGTGGTCGGGGCGGCCAGCCTTCATGATCTCGGCGAAAGCCGGGTCCTCCCGGATCGGGTCAAGGTCGGGGTCCTCATCCATCTTTGCGAAATCGGCATCGTCGTTCTTGACCGCCTCCCTGAGCAATTGGAGACATCGCGATTGGAGGGTGGAGGGTGGTGGGTGGAGGGTGGTGGGGTCGAATTGCCCGCGATCCCGGGCACCCGAAGGGTCGCGCCGCGCACCACCCGTTCTTGATGCCAGGGAAAACGCACGGGCGGCGTCATAGCGCAGGTCTGCATCCTGGGGTTGTTTCCCGATCGCGGCTTCCAGGTTTTCAAACGCTTTATCTGCACCCTCGCCCAGTTCTGCCGCCACGACGGCGGCGAGGTAGAGCTTGGAACGCTCCGGGGCGTCCCCCTTCTGGAATTTCTCCAGCTCCGACTTGGCGTCTTGATTCTTGCCGAGCCGGGCCAGGGCGATGACCCGGTACTGTTGGGCCGAGACGGCTTCCGGGTTCTTGCCGATCACGAACTGAAGGTCATCGAGCGCCTTCTGATTCTCTCCCAGCCGGACGTACGCCATGGCCCGCAGGTATCGGGCATCGAGATCGTCGGGCTTGGTCTTGAGCTTCTTCTCCGCGCTCTGAACGTCAGCCTGGCCGCGCTCTCGGGTCGGTTGTGGTTGACTCGCTCCGCTGATCGCCACGTCGATCAGCAACTGGTCGCCGCGGTCCGCCCGGTTCTGCTCGAAGCTTCCCTCGAACTGGTCTCGATAAGCCTGACCTGTGATGGTAGCTTCCGGGGGCCGTCCCCAGACGCCGCAATATTTCGCGCGACCGTCAGGCCCAATCATGGCGTGCAGGGCCCGGGGAATGAGCGTCGCCTCTTGGAGCCTGACGTGAATCTCCGTCTGCTCATCAGCAGTCATCCCAGCGTACAGCCGGGCGTCGTCGTCGCCGGATTTCTCGACCCAGACGGCTGCATAGCGGTCAGCGGGCTTACCATCCTTGTCGGCCGCGACGTACCCGGCAACATCGACCGGGAGAAACCGCGGTTGGGGCAAGGTCTCCCGACCTTGCCCCTCGCCGGGCCGCGGGCCATCCGAGGGTGCTGGGCGCGGCTCTCCCGCGGGTGTTGGGCGCGGCTCTCCCGCGGGTGTTGGGCGCGGGTCTCCCGACCCCGCCCTCCCCGCGACCGAAGGTCTCCCCGAATCCGCGGACGCCACGGAGGATGGAGACCTGCGGTCAGCCCTCGGGTCCGGCACCGGGGACGGGAGACCTGCGGTCCCAGGAACGGCGGCGACCCTTCGGGTGCCCGGAGACCCGCGCCGAACATTGCGCCCAACGGCGTTCCGTTCGGCCTCTAGTCGAATCTCTTCGGCAGTCAAACCGGAAGAGATTCGCCAGTTTCGTCCGTCTCGGGCCCAGACCGCTGCCGCTCGCACTGCCCGGCCATCGGCATACGGACGGAACCTCACGGGCCTGTATCCCGACGCTCGGAGATCCTCGGCGGTCCTGACAAACTCGTCCAGCGGCATCGTCTGACAGAAAGCGAAACGCTCCGTGAGCATGCCCTGTGCTGACTCGATCCCCCTTACGAGCCCGGCGTCCGGCTTGGTCCAGGAGGGATCGAGGGGAGGATCATCCCACGAATACGTCGGTTTCTGGGATATCTCCGCCTGGAACAAGGGTATCACCTTCGCCTCTTGCCGCTGGGCGATGGGGAAGATTGCGGCGTACGCTTTGCGATCGGCGTCCATCACGAGGTTGGCGATCCGATCCGGATCGTCGCTGGCATAATTGGTCAGGATGTTCGTCGCCTGCGTCTGTTCGGATTCGGAGCGCTTCGGATCCCGGAAGATCGTGGCAAGCGGGGGCGTCAGTTTACGACGCACGTCACTCAAGTATTTGAGCCAATCTCCCAGGTAGATCGAATTGACCGACACCAACGCCTGAGCCACTTTGCCGCGTTCTGCTTCCCACTCGGCGTTTTCCGGGTCGTAGCTTGCCAGGGCGCTGGCTGTCGGAAGCAGGCTGGTATCCCCTGGCTTTGCCGACTTCAGCACGGTCCAGAGCTTGGGCGTGAGAGTGGCTCGGTGGGTTTTCAGGGCGTCGCGCAGCACGGGAAGCTCGCTGGGAGCGGCTCTCGTAAGGCGGTTGAAGAGGTAATCAACTTGAGCGCCATCGACGGGGAGGAGGGCGAGGCTGGCGTGCAGATGTTCCCGACTTTGATCATCGGTGGTTTGTACCGCACGCACTAACCGAGCATTAGCCCAATGGCGGTAGCTAGAAAGTTGCTTGACGATGGCCGGAACGTCTGGTGTGCCTACCTTCTGGAGGGCGTCCACCAGAGCCGAAGCCCGTAATGTGCCATAGCCCTCGATCCCTCCCCAGGTGATCAACGAGACCAGCATGACTGATCCGAGCGTCCTTAAACCATGCACGCGCCCCGCACGTTTCATCATCCGGCGCTGGAGCTCGCTCCAGTCTCGCCTGGTCGTCAGCAGCCGGATGTTCGCCCACTCCAGCACCGAGGGTAGATGGCGGTTTTCGGGTTTGGCATTCCACAGGGACGATCGCTCCGCCAGCCGCAATTCCGCACGACCGCGGCGGGTTTCCCTTAGTTTGCGGGTTAGCCAGTTGCGCAGCGAGTGGACGAGGTAGTCGTGGGTGAGCTGGTAGTAACGGGTGGCGGGTGGCGGGTGGAGGGTGGCGGGACTTGGGGCTCCATCAGCGATGCCCGAACGATTCCGAGTGTCTTCTCCCTCCACCCGCCACTCGCCACCCTCCACCCCCTCCGGGTCTGTCGGCGTGATCAGGCGAAGCTCCGGGTCGAGGATGTGGATCAGGTCGTCGAAGTCCCTCGGGCGGGTCGCGTACCCCGAGGCTTCGAGCAATTCCTGACGTGATCGCATCTCTCCCTTGATGTCCGTGCCGCTCTTGGGCAGCAGAGCTTTGAGGACGGCTTGAGCCGCTTTCTGGTGGAGGCGATGCTTGGGGTTTGCCTGCGCGGAGCTGAACGTCTCCTCCAGGAATGTCACACCCACCCCCTCGGTGCCGCCGGCCTGCCGCAAGGTCTCCGGGGCCCAAGACTTGCCCTTCATCATCTCGGCGAACAAGGCGAGCCGCACCGAGATGACCTTGCCGTCCTGGGCAAGCTCGGCGATCGCTTGATCCAGAAAAGCGTGCTGATCGCTGGAGATGTCGCCCGTCCGTTCCGGGATGGTTCCATAGGCGGCCCCGAATGCGGTCAAGACCTTGCGGGCATGGCGTGGGTCGAAGAGATCAACAGCAGCGATATTCAGTCCCTGAAGCAGTTCGACCTCCAATTCCGTCATGAGCCGGGTTGCCGCCATCCAGAAATCGTCTCGAACCATCACGACCGACTGGAGATGCTGGCCATCGCACTGCCGCAATGCAGCGACCAGCTCGGTATTCTCCTCGCCCCGTTTCGCGTGGAGCCACTGCTCGAACTGGTCCAGGACCAACAGCACCTTCTGACCGGATCGCAATACCCGTCCTTGGCGGATCGCCGTGAGGGAATCGACCAAACCCATCCGAGGCGACAGATCGGGGCAGGCTTTCCGCAACGCCCTGAGAAGGCGGGATTCCGTCTCCTCCGCGGTCGCCTCGATGTAACCCGTAAGGACATATTTCGGCAACCGGGGCAGAAGTCCCGCCTTCATGAGCGATGACTTGCCGCAACCCGAGGGCCCGTAGATGAGCCCCACCCGGAAGGTTTTGTCGGGATCGGTCCTTTCAATGAGGGCCTTCCAGAACCGAATGCTGTCGGGCAGTCCCGCCCGATCTCGTGGTCCCGGCAGTAATTCCAGGAAGAAGTCGGCGTCCTGCTCGTCGAAGGATCGGAGTCCTTTAGGGACGACCCTGATTGCTTCTCGATCGGAGGCCGATTGTTTTGATGTTGATGGAACTGGTGTCGTTTCCTGCGTGGCGCCTGGTGGCGCGACAATCGGAACGACTGCGGCGACAGGTGAGACGATGGGGCCTGCGGTTTTGAGGAACTCCCGCAGATCTTCCGCCATGTCCTTGGCGGTGTTGTACCGCTCCGACGCCCGCTTCGAGAGTGCCTTCTGGCAGATCCGTTCGAGTTCCTTGGGAATCGTATCATCGATCTGGCGCGGCGGTCGGGCTTCGGTCGTGGCAATCAGGTCCAGCAGTTCGTTGCGAGCGTCGTCCCTGTCCTGGGCTTTGGCAATGAAGGGTCGTCGCCCAGTCAGTAGTTCGTAGAAAACCACGCCCAGACTGAAGATATCGGATCGACCATCGACGCGATGCCCCTCGCCCCGAGCCTGCTCGGGACTCATATATGAGGGTGTACCGGCAATCCCGCCGCCCCTGCCGAAGTCATCGTCCTTGAGTGCAAGACCGAAGTCGGCAATGAACGCCTTACCTGAGCCGTCGATCAGGATGTTGGCGGGCTTGACGTCCCGGTGGACCAAGCCATGGGTATGGGCGTAATGAAGGGCTTCGGCGACTGTCGCCACGAGTGCGGCGGACTCGTGAAAATTCGGGCGTGCTTCCTCGATCCTGGCGGCAAGGTCGCTTCCCTCGATGTACTTGGAGACGACGAAGCAGAGACCGTCGTCGGTGCGCCCCACGTCATGAACCGGCACGATATGGGGATGGTCGAGGTTGGCGACGATGCGGGCTTCTTTCAGGTAAGCCTCGATGTCCTCGGGCCGCGAGACCCGCTCGGGTCGGGGAACTTTGATCGCAACCGGGCGGTCGAGGTCTTCGTCGTAAGCGAGAAACACCTGGCCGAAGCCGCCTTTTCCCAGGCGTCTTACAAGGTTGTAACGCCCGATTTTCGTGGGATGGAGTAGCGAGAACGAGCCGGACGAATTCTCGCTGGATGGGTGTAAGTCTTGAGTTGAAGATAGATCGTCGGGATCGTCCACCGCTTGAACCCTCAAGCCAACCACGTCGGCTTACTCAGCCGGCCGGGTAAGCTGCCGGCAGCCGCTACCAACCGATCCACAAATCATACACTGGACGCAGCAAGCTCTCAAATGTGCATCGAGTGGATCAATCCCTGGGGGTTCACACCCCAGGCTCCATGCTGTCGCCCCGGTCCGGGGGCTCCGATACGGCACCGATGCACCGATGGTTACGCGACCGCCGCGCTTGCAGCGAGTCGATCTAACCCGAAATAATAAAAAGGGCTGTCGCGCGAATAGCGGATGCCCCTTGGGCGCAAAACCGGCCGCGCTCGCCTGCTGCACGAATTGCCGCGGCTGGCTCGACTCGCGTGCGCTCGCCATGAGGATCGTCGATGCTGATCGAGCTGGATAAGGTCACAAAGACATACGGAAAAGTGGTCGCGCTGCAAGACTTGTCAGTGACTCTCCCGCTCGGAGCCACCGGCCTGCTCGGCCCGAACGGGGCCGGCAAGACGACGATGATCCGGACGCTCTTGGGGCTGATCCGGATCGACTCGGGCGACGGGCGGGTACTGGGAATGGACATCCGCCGGCAGCGGCTGGCGATTCGCCAGGCGGTGGGATTGGTGCCCGAGGACGAGTGTCTCTTCCCGGGCTTGATCGGGATTGAATTCGTCGCCTACGCGGGAGAGCTGGTCGGAATGCAGTCCCGCGACGCCTTGCGGCGGGCCCACGAAGTGCTCAACTACGTCGGGCTCGGCGAGGCGCGATACCGCCGGGTCGAGTCCTATTCCACGGGCATGAAGCAACGGCTCAAGATCGCAGGGGCATTGGTGCACGACCCCCGGCTGCTGATCCTCGACGAGCCCACCAACGGCATGGACCCGGCTGGCCGCAACGACGTCCTGGAATTGACCCACGACCTGGGCCATAACAAGGGAATGAGCTTGCTCTTCTCGAGCCACCTGCTCCCCGACGTCGAAGCGGTCTGCGACCATGTGATGGTTCTGGGCCGTGGGCGGTTGCTGGCATGCGGGCGGATCGACGTGCTCAAAGAGCCCCATGACCTGCAATTCGAGCTTCGAGTCAAGGGCGATCCGGGTTCCTTCGCCGCAGCGCTGGCGGCGCACGGCATCCTGGCGGAGCCGGGCGACGATCACCTGCTTGTACGCTTGCCGCCCTCGGCCACGGGCCAGGTCGTGTGGCAGACTGCGCTCGAGGCGGGCGAACAGATCCGTTCGCTCCGTCCCCGGCGCAGCACGCTCGAGGAGGTTTTTCTCGAAGCACTTGCGGAAAAAAACTGATGCCGATCTTCGATCAGGGATATCAACACTGGCAGGGCGCGCTCAACAGTCAAGCGTGGCGCTGGCTGCCGATCACGCTCCAGGGGGTTCGCGCAGCTCAAGAACCGCTGGGTGCGCTTGGGCGTGCTGGCGGCCCTGGCGCCGGCGCTTCTGCTTGCGGTTTTTCTGGCTGTCTGGAGTCTCTTCGAGAAAAACTCGAGTCTGCTGACTCCATTCTTGTTCTTCTTTCAAAACCTGCCGCCAGAGCTCAGGGCTGGACCAAAGGGCTATCGCACGGTCATCTGGACCCTGGCATTCCGGCAGTTCTTCGGCATCCAGCTCTTCTTTTCGATGATACTCGTGCTTCTGATCGGCCCCGATCTGATCAGCCAGGACCTGAGGTTCAACGCAATCCCGCTTTATCTCTCCCGGCCGGTCCGGCGGTTCGAGTACTTCCTGGGCAAGCTGGGCGTGATCGCCGCCTACCTGTCGGTCGTCACGATCGTGCCGGTGCTCGTGGCCTTTGCGCTGGGATTTGGCTTCGGTCTCGACGTGTCCGTGTTCCGCGATACGGCGCGGCTCTTGTGCGCCTCGATCGCCTTCGGGGCCATTGTCGTGGTTTCGGCGGGTTTGTTGATGCTGGCCCTCTCGTCGTTGTCGCGGAACTCGCGCTACGTGGGGGCGATGTGGCTGGGCCTCTGGCTTGTCGGCGACTTCGCGTCGGGCATCCTGGTCAGGACCGTCCGGGCCGACTGGTGCCCGCTGGTTTCTTACACGGAAAACCTGAACCGGGTTCGTGATGCCCTGATCGACGCCGACACGGCCTGGAAGCAGGTGACGAACGTCTTTGGCGGGGGCCGGCAGGGGCCCGACGGATCGCCGGCGGCCGCCCCTTCTGGCCGCGGACGGCGGCTGGGTCCCGGGATATTGATGCTGCCTCGTGCGCGACCGCGACCGCCGGACTCCGGAGTCGGGCGACCGCCGGCGCAACGGCAGCGCAGGCCCGCTCTCGCCCCCGCCGAGTATCCCTGGCAATGGTCGGCCGGCGTCCTGGCGGCTCTGGCCGCGCTTTCGTGTGCGATCTTGACAACGCGGGTTCGCAGTCTTGACCGGCTGCGATGATCGGAAAGCTCCCATGAGTCAGCCAGTCATCGACTTCGATTCGGTCTCCAAGTGGTATGGCCATGTGATCGGGCTCAACAACCTATCGTTGCAGCTCGCATCCGGCGTGACAGGGCTCCTGGGACCCAATGGCTCGGGGAAGAGCACGCTCTTGCAGTTGGCCACCGGGCAGCTACGGCCGAGTCAGGGAAATCTGCGGATTCTGGGCGTCCGCCCGTGGAACAACCCGCCGCTCTACCGGGCGATCGGCCTCTGTCCCGAGCAGGATGCGTTCTTCGAGTGGATGACGGGCCGGGAGTTTCTGACCAACTGCGCGCTTCTGGGCGGCCTCGGGCGCCGGCGGTCGCGCGAGGCGGCGGAGCGTGCGCTGGAAACGGTTCGAATGACCGAGCATGCCGGCCGGCCGATGCGGGGCTACTCCAAGGGAATGCGGCAGCGAACCAAGCTGGCCGCGGCCATGGTCCATGATCCGCAGGTGCTGTTTCTCGATGAGCCGCTTTCAGGCACCGATCCGGTGGCGCGGCGCGAGCTCATCGACCTCATCGTCACCTGGGGCCGCGAGGGGAAGACGGTGTTATTCGCCAGCCACATTTTTCACGAGGTCCAGGCAGTGACCCGCAACATCGTGCTCCTCAACCGGGGGCGGCTGGTCGCCGTCGGCGACGTGCGTCAAATCCGCGACTTGATCGACACCCACCCTCATCGGATCGTCCTGCGGTCGCCCAATGCGCGGGCGCTCGCCGCCAAGCTGGTTCAGGCCGAGGATGTCGTGGGCGTCGAGTTCCGCCGCGCTGACGGTTCGATCGTGGTCGAGACCCGGCTGCCGGATCAGTTCTACGGCCGGTTGCCGCGCCTCGCCCTCGAGCCCGAAACGCCGGTTGAGGAGATCTATTCCGACGACGACAACATGGAAGCCGTCTTCAAGTATCTGGTCAATCCATCATGACGAAACTGTCCGCCCTCCTGACCGTCGTGCGGATCACGGTCGCGCGGCAGAGCCGGGGAGGCCGGCTGCTCGTCATCGCCGCGCTCTTCTGCCTGCCGGTCGTCATGGCGATCCTGACTCGGCGGTTTCAGGTCCCTTATCATGCGGACCAGGCCGAGCAGATGTTGATCTTCGGCTTGATCTTCCAGGCCTTGATCCCTTTGACGGCTTTGATTTTCGCCTCGGGAATGGTCCAGGACGACGTCGAGGAGCAGACCTTGACGTACCTCCTGGTGCGGCCGATCCCGCGCTGGTTGATCTATTTCTGCAAACTGGCGGCCACATTCCTGGTGGCGCTCCTGCGCGGCGTGATCTTCACGACCGCGACTCTGGTGTTGATCTACTGGGGTGACCCCGCGCTCTGGAAGACGGTGGTTCCCGGCCGGGTGTTGGTGACCGCGGCCCTTCTGGCCTTGAGTCTCCTGGCCTACGTCACGATCTTTGGCTTTTTGAGCCTCTGGGTGCGCCGGACTCTGGTGGTGGGTGCGATTTACATCGTCCTCTTCGAGGGGGTGCTCGCCAACATTGATTTCGTTTTTCGATATGCCACGGTGATGTACTTCATCCGGGTCTTGAGCGTGAGATGGCTCGACCTCGCGGGCACGGATTGGTCGATCGATCCGACCGTGGTGCCCGAGGCTTCGACCTGCTTGATCACGCTGCTCTCAACCAGTGCCGTCTTTGCCATCCTGGGGGCTATGACGTTCACTCTCCGCGAATTTCGGGTCAAGACGCCGGAGGGGAGTTGAGAGAGTTTGGGCTGATTTTCGCCGCCGCTTGACGAGACCGACTGAGCCCGATCCGGGTCAGCGAGTGAAGCGGTGGGGAGCTGCGCGGTAGTACGAGCGTGCGGCCGTACCATCGGTGTGGGAGTCGGTTGAAGAATGAAACTCGATTTGCCGCCGCGCAGCGGAATTGTTATCAGTACATCCATGATTAAGCCGGAACAACTGGTGGGGGACGAATGGGCCGAGTGGTATCGACTTACGCCGATGGAGCGTTGGCTTGAGAGCGAGAAACTCTGGCAAACGTATCTCGCCCTCGGAGGCTCTCTTGATCCCGAACCCGATACGCAAAGTCCTTTCTTCGATGCGAGTGCGACGGGTCAAGGCGCTGCTCATGGGCGGGCAGGCCTGCGTGTTCTACGGCGCGGCCGAGTTTAGCCGCGATACGGACTTCGCCATCCTTGCCGATGCCGCGAACCTGACGAGGTTGCGTGCAGCGCTCGCCGATTTACAGGCCGAGCCAATTGCCGTTCCACCATTTGAATTGAAATATCTCCGGCGCGGTCACGCCGTCCATTTTCGCTGCCAGCATCCCGAAGCCTTTCAAATGCGCGTGGACGTGATGTCTAAAATGCGCGGCGTCGATTCCTTCAGCAAACTCTGGAGACGCCGCACGACCATTACATTCCCGGAAGGAATGACGTGCGACTTGCTTTCGCTGCCCGATCTGGTGCAGGCCAAGAAGACGCAGCGGGACAAGGACTGGCCGATGATCCGGCGGCTGGTGGAGGCGCACTACTTTGCAAACAACCTGAAGCCACGTCCTGCCCACATCAAATTCTGGCTCATGGAGCTCCGCACGCCCGAGTTGCTGCTGGAAATCGCGCAGTCTCATACGCTCCTCGCCCAAGGTCTCGCCGCCAAGCGGCCATTGCTACAGCAGGCCGCTCTCGGTGAGCTCGCACAACTCGAGGCCGCGCTGGCCGCCGAAGAGAACGGTTTACGAGCGCAAGACAAAGCCTACTGGCTTCCCCTCCGCCAGGAACTGGAACGATTGAGACACTCAAAATGACAACCTGCCCGGCCTGCGCGACGGAAAACGCCGAAACTTGTCGCAATCGCTTGGGCTGCGCTGCGCCACTGCACGCGGGGTCGATGACGGCCGACTTCACGGCCGGGAAAAACAAAAAGTTCTAACGGTGTCTTGTCGCCCCGACTCGACGACGAACAGCTCGCCGCAGCGGCTTGCGGCGAGCTGTTTGCGACCAAGGGCCAAAGCGGTATCATGAATTGAGATGGTGCAAATCGCCCCACGCAGCGTGCACGTACCAATCAACGATTCGTCAAACCCCCCGGACGGACAGGACGGCAAGCCAGGTCAACATCATGCCCAGCGCGTTCATCAGCCACAGCAGCCCGGATGACGGTTATGTTGCCGAACTGGAATCGTTAGTTCGAGCCATGGGCTATACCGAAGTCTTCAATGACTGTCGCTCGGTCAAACCAGACGAGCAGTTTTGGCAAGAAATTGTCGAGGGGATCACTGCGTGCGATACGTTCATGGTGGTCATCACCACGGCGTCGATGAAATCCGCATGGGTCGAGCGCGAGGTGGACCTGGCGCGCCAACTGAGCAAAACGGTGGTGCCGATCTGGATCGAGGAGTGCAAGCTCCCTGCAACGTTTGCCGATCGGGACGTGATCGATTTTCGGCCCAGGAATCGAATCCACGGACGTAAGGTCGCTCCCTCGCGCATCCTTCGGCATTCACCGGCGAAGCTCTTCGGCCGAGAGAAGTGGCTCAACGACCTCGATGCGGCCTGGGCGAAGCCGGCGCTCCATGTCTACTCGCTGGTCGCCTGGGGCGGCGTCGGCAAGACGTCGCTCGTGGCGCACTGGGTCAGCCAGCGGATGGCGGCCAAGGGCTGGCCGGGCGTCGAACGCTACTTCGATTGGTCCTTCTACAGCCAGGGGACCGGCGAATCACGGCAAACTTCGTCCGACCTGTTCATTCAGGACGCGCTCCGGTTCTTCGACGACTCCGACCCCACCAAGGGCAGCCCGTGGGAGCGCGGCGAACGGCTGGCAGGGCTCGTCCGCCGGCATCGCACGCTGCTCATACTCGACGGCATCGAGCCGTTGCAATATCCGCTCAACGACCCGCAGGCTGGTCGGCTCAAGGATCAGGCCTTGGAAGCGCTCTTGCAAGGTCTGGCCGCTGACAACCCCGGCCTGTGCCTCGTCACCACCCGCGAGCACCTCAAGAACATCGAGAACCAGGCGACGACCGAGGAGCAGAAGCTCGACAAGCTTGTGAAGGAGGCGGCGATCGACCTTTTGCGCCACCTCCAGATCGTCGGCACGGAAGCCGAGATGGAGGCGGCTTGGAAAGACGCCGGCGGGCACGCGCTGACCTTGCAATTACTCGGCCGGTTCCTTGCCGACGCACACGGCGGCGATATCCGTCATTACAAGGAGGTGAAGTTCGAGGAGGCGGACAAAGAGCGGCAGGGCCGCTCGGCGTTCAAGGTGATGATCGCCTACGAGCGCTGGCTCCAGTCGGCCGGGCCGGAGCGGCAGCGCGAGCTCGCGCTCTGGCGGCTCACCGGCCTCTTCGACCGGCCGGTGTCCCGCGATTGCCTGCAAGCCCTGCGCCGAGCCGGCGATTCCCGGCCTGACCGACACGCTGGTGAAACTGAAAGACACGCAGTGGAACATCGCGCTCAAGCGGCTTGGCGAAGTCGATCTCCTGACCGTGACGCGGGACGCCATCGACGCCCATCCGCTGATCCGCGAATACTTAGCCAAGCAACTTCGCGACACGCAGCCCGCCGCGTTTCAGGCCGCTCACTCGCGGGTGTTCGATCACTTATGCGCGGCGACGCCGGCCCGTCCCGATACACTCGACGGCCTGCAACCGCTCTACCAGGCCGTCGTCCACGGCTGCCTCGCCGGGCGACAGCAGGAGGCGTGCGAGAAGGTGTATCGCGACCGCATCCTGCGGGGCACGGGGAGTGGTGGTTTTTACAGCACGAAGAAACTCGGGGCGATCGGGGCCGATCTCGCCGCGGTGGCGGCGTTCTTCAACGAGCCCTGGAGGCGCGTCTCCGCGAATCTCATCGAAGCCGCCCAGGCTTGGCTCCTCAACGACGCTGCAACTCGCCTCCGTGCCCTCGGCCGTTTGACCGAGGCGCTGCAACCGATGTGCGCCGGCCTGGAGATGTGCGTTCAGCGGAAGAACTGGAGGGAAGCGGCGATCCGTGCCAGCAACCTCAGCGAGCTTGAGGTGACGCTGGGCCGGTTGACAGACGCCGTGGCCGATGCCCGCCAATCGATCACCCACGCCGACCAGAGCGGGGATGCGTTCTGGCGAATGGCCACCCGCACCACGGCGGCGGATGCCTTGCACCAGTTCGGCCGGCACGCCGAAGCCGGCACGCTCTTCGTCGAAGCCGAGCGGATGCAGAAGGAAGACCAGCCCCAGTTCGACCTGCTTTACTCGCTGCAAGGCTTCCAGTACTGCGACTGGCTCCTGGCCCCTGCCGAACGCGCCGCCTGGCAGGCCCTCCTCGGTGGCCTAGGCTCCCAGTCTGTGATGGACAAGCGTGGCGAAGAGGGCCCGACTGTGATTTGCGCTGAAGTCGAACGACGAGCAGACACCGTTTTTGAGTGGCGACGTGGCCCGATCTGGAACCCCGACGCCGACCCCATCCTCGACATCGCCCTCGATCACCTGACGCTGGCTCGCGTCGGGTTGGTTCGGGTGATTCTGTCCCACCCGCTGCCGCAGCCGGCGCTCGACCTGCCGCACGTCGCCGCCGCCGTCAACGGCCTCCGCAACGCGGGCGCGGCCCACAGGCTTCCGCTGGGCCTGCTCACCGCCGCTCTGTATCACTTCGTCCGCGGCGATGTCGCGTCGGCCCGCGCGGCCCTCGACCAGGCCCGCGAGATCGCCGAGCGCGGTCCGATGCCGCTCTACCTGGCCGACATCCATCTCCACCGCGCCCGCCTCTTCCGCGACCAGGCCGAGCTCGCCAAGGCCCGCGACCTCATCGAAAAGCACGGCTACGGGCGACGCAAAGAGGAGCTGGAAGATGCCGAATCAGCCGCCAGGAACTGGCCCGCGTAAAGAGAGACCATTTATTCGTTGTACCCCAGCGGGCCATGAATGCGGACGAGCGGCGCAGCCGGATAATCAAACGCCGGCATCTTGCTTAATGCCCCTTTTTGCAGGGCGCATCAGTTTCTCGTACGAGTTCTGACGGAGCGAGCTCGCTCCGAGGAACGATTCGCGACGCCTCTCCCTTTGCGCATTTCGCCGATCACGAGCCTCGCGAGCTTTCGTTGGGCCAGGCAATTAGTCCTGCTGCACGCCGGGCCAGGCCGTCAACATCGAGCCTCCCAAGAACGCACCTGATTGGCAAGCGACGCAACAGCGCCTCAGCGGCAAGGGCTATCCACTTTTCCTATCCGCAAATCGCTACAATGGGCGGGAGGAACATCGAGCGGCAACGTCAATTCGCGCGGGGGAGCCATGAAACTTTCACAAACTGCTACAAAAGTCATCGACCTCGCGGCAGCGATCCGCGACTATTGGAACACTGAACTTCCGAAGCGGCATTCTAACTACCCCATTGTATCTCCGGGGGAAGACTCCGGGCCTCCGCCGCCGGAAGAAGCCGAATTGAGGACTTTCCTTGAAACGCTCCCGGACGAGGAAATCTACAAACTAGTTCTCCTCAAGTGCCTGGGGCGCGGCGATTTTAGTGCGGAGGACTTGCCGATGCACTACAGAACGATAAAAGACAGGTTCCGCAAGCGAGAACGCGCAATCTCGCAGATGGAGGGGAAGGCAGCATTAGCTGACTATTTGGCGGATGGAATTGCTGAGTTGAAGCGGACAGGGATGGACATCGACGAACTGATGCTTGCGCCGGTTAAGTCCGGCATTTAGAGCCCCGTTCCGCTAAACACAGGTTCGCGTGAACGGATTTCATATGTTCGTTCCCAGGGAGCCCCTATTGCCGTCAAACGCATTTACTGTTCACCTGGAGCAATTGCTACTCGATGCGGTAGAACTGGATGATGCGCACACGGAACTCAGGACCGGGAATCCCGGACGGCAGTACGGGCTCGCCTCGTTGAACCGCGCGATCGTCGTCATGAGTGTCTCCGCGTGGGAGTCCTATGTTGAGGAACTCATGCGCGAATCGCTACTCGCACTCCGTCCACCTGGCCCGCCATTCGCCGCGCCCTGGCCGGCACTGGATACTTACGTGACCGGACAACTTGGACGCTTTCATACCCCAAGCCAACACAACGTCGAGCAATTGATTCGTAACTGCTTGGGCCTGAATGATGTGCATTTAATGTGGACGTGGCAGAACTGCACGTCGGCACAGGCAGTTCAGCGACTAGAAGATGCGATGGTTTATCGCCATCAGATCGCCCACGGCGTCAATCCACGCCCCGTTATTCACAACTATTACTCAAGCCAATTGCCGAGTTTTTTCCGGCGGCTGGCGCGCTGTACGGACCTTGCCGTCCGCGACCACATGGTGGGCGATCATGGTCTCGCGAATCCATGGCCCATTTGAACGGCAGGCGACCATGCGGGCAATGCACCGAATTAGACTATTGCGCTCTACTGCAACGTGCGTCGGCGACGTCGAAGGGCATGTGGAACCGAATCGATCTCCCTAGATTTGACGAGGGCCGCGTGGCTTGACAGTCGGTTGGCTCATTCCGTCGGGGCCGGCAATCACTTCTTCAGGGCTTCGCCGACGAACTCGAACAACGCCTTTGTGCCGGGATCGTCGGGCAAGCCGAGATCGGCATTGATCTTGTTGTGTGTCGACTCGCGGGCACCATAGACTCTCACGGTGACACCCGCGCTTTTGAGCACGCTCGCCAGGCGCTGCGCCTGCGCGCTGGTATCGGGATGGTCGGCGACATGCATGATCAAAAACGGAGGAATTCCTTTATCCTTGGCCACATGCGTCACGGCGGAAAAGTCGCGATGCTTCTCCGGGTCGTTGCCGAACTTCTCACGGTGGCCAAGCTTCGGTTGCGGCTGACCATGAACCCGCCGACGCGTCTCTGCCGTTTCGATAATGGCCGGCACGTCGTAGGTGTCACCATCGACGGGCACGCAGCCTTTGATGATCGCCAGCGACAGCCCTTCCGCCTTCAGATAGCGATCATCGGTGCAAATGAGCGCCGCAAGTTGCGCGCCGGCGGAATGGCCCATGATGAAAAACCGCTGTGGATCGCCTCCGTAGTCGGCGATATGGTCGTGCACCCAGTGGATCGACTTGGCAATGTCGCGCACGATCGTTCCCATGTCGACTTGCGGCAGAAGCCGGTAGTTGGTTGAGACAAAGACGAATCCTTTGTCCGTGAACGCCTGCGGCTTCTTCTGTACGCTCGTCTTGTCGCCAGTCTGCCAGCCGCCGCCGTGAATCCAGAACACAACGGGCAGGTCTTTGGCATGAAGCGGTGAATAAACATCGAGCACCTGCCGCTCGTCCGCCGACGTCGCATAAGGGATGTCGCGCTTGACCTCCTGAGCCGGGACTTCGGTCGAGAGAGCGAAGGCGATGAGCAAAAGCAAAAGCAAAATGCGTTTCATGGTCTGTGTCCTTTCTCAAGGAATGAACCTCTCAGCCTGAGCATTCGGCGGCATCTCAAGATGTCGGGGGCCCTGCCGGTCCTTGTGCTGCGTCTGCCGGCCAGCCTTGCCCTCGATCATACAAGGTTGGATCTTCCTGGTAACTCGCCCACAGGTCAGAAAGCGTCGCTTGCAGCGGAAGCAGCTCGTTTGCCACTTTCCGGCGCACGTCGGCGTTGATCAATCGCCGCGACTCCAGAAAACGCAGCCATGTGGGCATGGCTTGGAAGGTAGTCGAAGATCTCGTAATCGACCGCCCGATTCATGAAGCCGGATACACCCCAGGGCACGATTTTCTTGGACGATTTCACGCCTGGCCAGGCGATGCGGAATGCCTCTACGCGAACGGACAACTGCCCATGATACGCGACGGCCTCCACTGTGCGGTTGAAGATATCAATGTCGCCCCCGGCCCGGGCGGCCAGCTCCCGGGTCAGCGAGGCGACTGCCTCCAGCCGGTTTTCCACGAGAGCATTCACCACGCACCTTGAGACTCGAACTCCTTCCAGCGGCGGTCGGACCGCTCGGTGATGGGGTCTGGCGGAAGAGGAGGTTTTGGGGCTTTAGGAGGTTGTGGCGGACGACTTGGCCTGTCAGGCTGTCTGTGTATGGTGAACAACGACTCCGGCGCCGGCGACTCAGCTACCGAAGCCGCCGGCGTAAACGCCATTGGCCGCGTTGGCGGAGCCGCTTGGTCCTTGGCCAGGCAACACTTTTTGTACTTCTTGCCACTGCCGCATGGGCAGGGATCATTGCGACCGGTTTTCATAGGTTCCTTCCAGGATGAGAATGCAACTCGGCCGACAGTATACTGGCCTCGGACCACAAATCCGATGTTGTACTGAGAAATGCCGGAGCGACAACGCGAAAACCAAAAGGTGAGGCGGCACGGTTCCGAAGCGGGTAACCGCTTCGGGTGGCTGGGGTCGGAGCCCGGAGGGCGACGCCCCCAGGTCGGAGGCTTCCGCTCTGGGGGCTCGCCGGCGGTTGCCGGCTCGACCCCAGCCACCCAGCTTTTGTCACCCACCACGTAATAACTTTGAACCATGCCGATGAGGCCTCGGAAGCCATTCCATTACCTGAAGCTCTTCAAGCCCTACGACGTCCTCTGCCAATTCAGCGACGCGGCGGGCCGAGCCACGCTCAAGGCGTTCGTGCCGGTCCCAGGAGTCTATCCCGTCGGCCGGCTCGACCGCGACAGCGAGGGCCTCTTGCTCCTGACCGACGACGGACCGCTTGCCCATCGGCTGACCGACCCGCGATTTGATCATCCCAAGACGTATCTCGTTCAGGTCGAGGGCGTACCCGATCTCGAGGCCCTTGAAGCGCTCCGGCGCGGCATTGAGCTTCGGGACGGCCGATCCCGGCCGGCCGAAGTCGACCTGCTGGACGAGCCGCCCGCGCTCCCTGACCGATCGGTCCCGATCCGCTTTCGGAAGAACGTGCCAACGGCCTGGCTGCGCCTGACCATTCGCGAAGGGCGTAACCGACAGGTTCGCCGCATGACCGCCGCTGTCGGTCATCCCACCCTCCGGCTGGTGCGGATCGCCCTTGGTCCGGTCTCGCTCGGCGATTTGATGCCGGGCCATTGGCGCGAGTTGGCGATCGATGAACTCAGGGGCTTGGGAGCGATCCGGGACGCGCCGCGGCAATTGCGCCGTCGAGCCAAACCAGAAGGCTAGTAGACCACTGATTGATCTCACAGCGCAGGATAAACTTGGGTACAGTGGATATCGTGAGCTTGGTGCGTTCCAGATGAGCCACTTCTGAGGCGATGACACGACCCGCTCATGTATCCCGAAGGGTCGTGCGACGGCGATGCTCTGATTATCGGTTCGCAGCCCGAGAGGTTTGACGATGGCCAGCGCAACTCACGTCGGCAAGGCAATCACGCTCGAGGAGTTCCTCCGCATGCCCGAGATCGACGAACACCCTTACCAAGAGTACATCGATGGGAGAATGGAGGCGAAAGGGATGCCGCAGATGAAGCACAGCGCTCTTCGGAAGCGGCTGATCGAGCACGTCGACGGCTTCGCCCAGCGAGAAAACTCCGGGGAGTCGTTTCCCGAGCTGCGCTGCACTTTCGCTGGGCATTCGATCATTCCTGACGTCGTGTTCCTGCGCGAGGAACACATCGAATACGATGAAGACGGCGAACTGATCAACCAAATCGTCCGACCGCCCGACATCCATATCGAGATCGTTTCGCCTGACCAGTCGGTCCGAAAGTGCCGTGAGAAACTGATCTTCTCCACCACGAACGGCTGCCTTCTGGGATGGCTCATCGATCCGGAACTTCGGACTGTGCAGGTCTTCCGCGCTGGCCAGCCGCCTACCCAGGTAACCGCCGACGGAGTTCTTGAAGGCGAACCGGTCTTACTCGGCTACCGGCTGCCGGTCTCCGAGCTCTTTGGCTGGCTGAAGCGAAAGAACCCCATTCCGCCGGCCGCAGCATCTACATCCGAGCCCTCGCTGCCGGAGAGTCGAGCTCATGAACCCGGCCAACGCGCAGCATCTCGATCCGAGCCACCGCTGCCGGAGAGTTCAACCTGATGAACCCGGCCGATGAATCGACCAATGGCAAGAGCCAGCCGTTGCGGCTGACATTCGACGGGGGGACCCTGGTCGTCGAGGGCCTTGCCGCGGATCAAGAACCTCCGCTGCCGGGCGTGCGGTTCGACCAGCGCACCCGCCAGTTCCGCGCTGAAGCGATCTGGTACCGCCCGATCGTGGAGTATGTGCGCAGATCGAAGCAGGACTACACCGATCTCGCGCGGGCGTATCAACCATCGGCGTGGCGGCTCCAGGTCACCAAGGACCCGTTTCCCCACCAGGTCGAGGGATTGAACGCATGGTGGGAGGCCGGAGGCCGTGGCGTGGTCGTTCTGCCGACCGGAACCGGCAAGACGCACCTGGCCAACCTCGCGATCGAACGCGCCGCGCGGCCGACGCTGGTGATCACCCCCACCATCGACCTCATGAACCAGTGGTACGATGAGCTCAGCCTGAGCTTCGGCGTGGATGTCGGGCTGCTCGGAGGCGGGTACTACGACATCAAGCCTCTGACGGTGACGACTTACGACTCGGCCTATCTGAACATGGACCGGCTGGGCAACCGCTTCGGATTCATCGTCTTCGATGAATGCCATCATCTGCCCGGGCCGACCTACGGCCTGGCAGCCACGTGTTCGATCGCCCCGTTTCGCCTGGGTCTGACGGCAACTCCGGAACGCGTCGATAACGCCCACCTCCACCTCGACCAACTGATCGGTCCGATCGTCTACCGCCGTGAGATCACCCAGCTCCGCGGCCAGTATCTGGCGGATTATCGCGTGACGACGTTGTATGTCCACTTGAATGAGGCGGAACGGATGCGCTACGAACAGGCGCGTGAATTGTACCGGAGGTTCGTGCACGACGCCGGGATCGACATGCGGCAGCCTAACGGCTGGGGCCAGTTCATCTACCTGGCACATCGCTCCCCTGAAGGCCGCGAAGCGTTTCGGGCCTATCGCGAACAGCGCTCGCTGGCACTGGCCGCTCCGGCCAAACTCAATCTGCTGGGCCGCCTGCTCGAGCGGCACAACGGGGACCGCATCTTGATCTTCACCCACGACAACGCGACGGTCTACAAGATCTCGCGCCAGTTCCTCGTACCGGTGATCACACACCAGACCAAGACCAAGGAGCGGCGCGAGATCCTGGTTCGCTTCAACGCCGGCAGCTATCCGATCGTCGCCACGTCGCGCGTGCTCAATGAAGGGGTCAATGTGCCCGAGGCCAATGTCGCGATCGTGCTCTCCGGCTCGGGCTCGGTACGCGAGCATGTGCAGCGATTAGGAAGGGTGCTGCGCAAGTCGGGCGATAAGGAAGCGGTGCTTTACGAGGTGATCACGCGTGGGACGAGCGAGGAATTTACCTCCAGCCGAAGGCGGCAGCATGACGCGTATGATGGCGATGCGCGAGCCGAGGGGAAATTGAGAAATATCAAAGCCGGGTGTAGAATGCGTCGGGCCAACAAATCGTCCGGAGGAAAGATTCAATACATGTTTGACCGTAAGCACTACGCTGAAGATGAGCCGAATCCCTATGCCCCGCCGTGCGCCCAGGAATGTGAGGAACCAAGGTCAGAGGGTGCGGCCTTTGTCAGGACTTACCGAAGCCGTCGGCTTACGCTCAGATTCGTCGCGATGACGCATTGCCTGTTCGCCGCGCTTTCGCTGTTGGTGGGGTTTGTGACGATCCACGAGGGTATTTCCTATTGGAACAGATCAACCTACCTCGAGAGATATCCCGAACCGGAACGTGCGTCGGCGTATGCCGGGAGCCAGGCCATCATCTTTTTCGCAACCGGTCTGGGTTTCCTGCTCGCTGTCGGGGTCAACCTTGCAGTCGGGATCGGACTCTGGAGGCTCTTGAGCTGGCCGGGGCGTTTGGCCACGTGGCAGGGACTCGTCGTGCTCGCAATCGGCTTCGCGGTCGCCATGTATATCGTTCGCGATCAGGATCCGTCTGGCTGCGGGTTCGTGGTACCTGGCGTTGTTCTGATGCTGGGGGCATGGTTCGTTCGGTCACCGCGGAGGGCAGTTGTATGCTTGGATGCGTACCGGCAAGCCTTACGGGAAATTGCCACAATGGCGGTTTGGTCCGAATTCTCACGACCAAGGTAATCCAGCACAGGCATGCTTACCGGCGACCTTGTTCGAGTTAAGACTTCAAAGCAGCGGGTCATTCCGCTCTACATCGACCGCAATGCTGCGCACTGGCTCGAGACGGCCGAGAGTCTCTTGCTCCTCTTTCGCGAAGGGGTGGGAATGACCCGCGCCGAGATCGCCGGCGAGATCGACGAGCTTTTTGGCGGCGGGGGCAAAGCGACCCAGGTCTACCGAGGCCTGGCCAAGGTCGTCGAGGATCGCAGCGAGTTCGAGGTCGTGGCCGACGTGCCGCCGGACGAAATCCGCGAGAAGGTCTTCACGGCGGCCGCGGAATATCGCCGCAAGCTCCGCGACGGCGGGGCCGGCCCGGGGCAGCGGGCCATTTTCCAGCGCGAGCAAGTGCTGGGCGCCGTGGCACAGGAACTGGGCCTCGAGCCCGAGGCCATGGCCAATGCGCTCTTCGCCGACCTTCGGGACGAAAACCGGCTGCTGCGGTTCGAGGACATGACCGCCCAGCGCCTGATCGATCGTTACAACGTGGCGCTCGCGCAGGCAGTGTTGCTGCGATCGGTGCTGGTCAAGGCCGAGGTGCGCAACGAACGGCCCGCACGATATCGCCAGCTCTTCCGCCGGCTCAAGTTCCACCGCCTGCTCTACCGGGTTGAGGGAAGCATGCGCGACGGCTACGTCTTCCACATCGACGGTCCCTTGAGCCTCTTCAGCGCGACCACGCGGTACGGACTGCAAGTCGCACTGTTCCTGCCGGCACTATTGCACTGCACGGATTTCCGGCTCGAGGCCGAGCTGCGCTGGGGCCCCGGCGCGAGCCGCGCAGCTTTTATCTCGACTCGCGCGACGGCCTGATCACGCACCAATCCGACGCTGGTACGTACGTTCCCGCCGAGATCGCCGCGTTCGTCGAACGGTTCCGCCAGGTCGCGCCGGCCTGGCAAATCAGCGAGTGCACCGACTTGATCGAGCTAGGACGCGACGGCGTTTGGGTGCCCGACTATCGCGCCACTCATCAAGCCACCAATACCGACGTCTTCATTGAAATCGTCGGCTTCTGGAAACGCGCCAGCCTGGAACGACTCATCCGGCTCTTGCCGCGGTATGGCCCCCCTCGTTTCGTGCTGGCGATCTCCGAGCGATTCAAGGTCGACGAGGAGACGCTCCAGGACCTACCCGGCCCGATCCTCCGGTTCAAGGAGATCCCGAGCGCGACCGACCTGGCGGCGCTGCTGGAGACATTTGTGAAGCCGAGCGAACCCGAGCAGCCGCTCATTGATTGACCAGCTTTAGCGAGCGAGCGGCGTCGGGTCAGTACGAGTTTTGCGAGCGCGCGGTTTGAGTTCGGCACGCGAACCCTCAATTGCTGGCGGGCGATTACCGGTTCCGCTGGCTTTCGCGGCCCTCCTGGGACCACTGGGTGCCGACCTTGCGCAGGGGAAGCAGCCCATTGGCGAGCGCCGCCAGGGCCGAGACGTTATTGGTGATCACCGACGCCATGATGCCGAAACCCATCGTGAAGACGCCGATGACGTTCGTGACATTGGGGGCCACGATCATCGACCAGCTCCGGCTGACGTTGCGATCGAGGTCGCGTGCGATGTCTCTCAGCTCGCACAGCTTGGAAAGACCTGTCTCCAGAAAGACGACCTGCGCCGTGTCGGTCGCGATCGACGAGGCCCCGCGCAACGAGATCGACACGTCGGCCTGCTTGAGCGCGATCGAGTCGTTGATTCCGTCCCCGACGAAGCACACCTTGCGCCCCTCCTTCTGGAGCCGCTCGACGTAGCCGGCTTTGTCCGCCGGCAGGACCTGGGCAAAATAGCGGTCCATGCTCAGTGACTCGGCCAGCTTCCGGGTCGGCGCTTCGTGGTCGCCCGAAACCACGGCGATGTGCTGGATTCCGCGCTGCGCAGTCCCCGAATAATTGCAACCGCTTCGGGCCGGACCGCTGGCGCAGCTCGATTGCGCCACCCAGCCGGTCGTTCACAGCCACCAGGACCATCGTATGACCTTCCCGGTGCGCAAGGTCGAGGTCCTCGTGGATGCCGGCCGGTAAGGCGACGCCCTCCATTTCCAGGAATCGCTTGCTGCCGACGCGGACCGTCCTATCGTTGATCTGGACGGTGATTCCGTAACCGATCTTGTACTGGGTGTCGTCGGTCGAGGGGAGTGTCAACTTGAGTTGCTCGGCCCTCTGGAGGATGGCCAGGGCGATCGGATGGTGGAACTTCCGCTCGGCGGCCGCCGCGAAGCCGAGGACCTGGTCGGGATTGAAGCCCTGCCCAGCGATGATTCGCCCCACCTCGGGTCGATCGTGGGTGAGTGTTCCGGTCTTGTCGAAGAGGACCGTGTTGATCTGGTTCATCAGTTCCAGCGCGCGGCCGTCCTTGACCAGGATGCCGCGGTGAGCGCAGAGGGCAAGCGAGCTGAGCATCGCCAGGGGCGCGGCCATGCGGATGCCGGTCCCGAGGTCGCTGTTGAGAACGGCCACAGCGCCGATCGGCCCCATTGTGGCCATACCCACCGCGCCAGCCGCCAAGGTTGGCAGCACTGCCTGGTCGGCAAGCCGCTCTCCCTTGTGCTGGCTCGAGAGCTTGTGGCCGGCGGTCTGAGCGAGAATCTGGCTGATCTGGGCCGATGCCGTCTCGCTGCCCGACCGCTCGACCATCACATGGACCTTTCCCCCGACGAGAATCGTGGCGGCAAACACCCGGTCGCCGGCCGCCTTCTCGGCCGGCGCCGCCTCGCCGGTCAAGGTCTGCTGGTCGATCATGGCCAGGCCTTCGACCACCTGCCCATCGACCGGCACAACTTCGCCGGTATGCACGACGACGATATCGCCCTTCTCCAGTCTCTCGGCCGGCACCTGGACCTCCACGCCATCCTTGCACAGCCAGGCGAATCGCGGCTGCTTGCCGAACGCGTTCAACAACATCCTCTGGGAGTTGTCCCGCGTCATCCTTACCAGGAACCGCCCAAAGCTCAGGCACCAGCTCATCACAGCACCCGGGAAAACAGACAGCGTTCCCAGGCAGCCGATCACGACCACGGCGTCGAGAGCATCCACGCCCACGCGCCTTTCCTCGCGAAAGACCCGCCTCGCCGCCTGAAACGTTGGAATCGACGTATAGGCGACGACGACGGCCGCAACGGGTAAGAGGGGCGTCGCGGCAAACTGGGCGACAGCAGCCAGCGGAAGCGAGAGCGTGGAAAGCGGTAGATGAATGTCGATGGCGTCGAGCTTTTCGGGATGCTCCGCACCGTCAAGGGCGGAGTCGAGGATCTCGATAACCTGCTTGCGGGTCAACTGGCGCGGGTTGTAATCGACCTGGACCGCGCAGGTAATCGAGCTCGTCTTGTAGCGATCGACCCCGATGACGCTCAACAGCTCACGTTCGATCGCCCGGCAAAGCCGGCTCTTGCGGTACAGCAGCGGATTTTTCACCCGCAGGCGGCCGGGCCGGTCGATTTTGATTTCCCACTGGGGACTGACGCGTTCCGCAGGCGGGTCGATTGCGGACTCTCGGGACAGCAAGGAAGCGAGATGTCTGACGACATCCTTGAGCCTCCATCTCCAGGCGGCGAAACGCAACTCGGCTTGCGGCGTCTCGCCCCTGGTCACAATGACGTCCGATATCTCCTCAACCCGTGAAATTCGCTCAAGGAGCAGATGGCAGACCGGGTTCTCGGCATCGCCGAAAAGAGCTTGGCTTCGGAGCAGGATCACGCCCGGCCTTGGAAACGAGATCGACAGATCAGATACATTCATGAATTTGCATCTCGTCGAGCCGCACAGAACGCTCGCGGCGTGAGCGCGAAGAGGGCAGGGCCCGGATCATCTCGCGTATTCCCCATTTCAAACCCCGCAAAGTCGCCGCAATCAGAATCATACCATGCAATTCGCCCGTCGAGGATATCTGGTGTCTGCCCGAGCGCATATAGCAAGCCCGGAGACCTTCTCGGTGAAGAGCAAGTTCCCACTCATCTGCTCCAAGGACGTTATCATCTCCTCTTTCACCTCTCGGCCATCAGCCGAGCCAGGGGACGGGTAAGTGCGAAGTTCTCAAACACGATTTTCAGCATCACCGTCAGTGGTACGGCCAGCACCATACCGACCGCCCCCCAGCAGAGGCCCCAGAACGCCAGGGCGATCAGCACCACCAGCGGACTGAGGTTCACAGCGTGAGCGGTCAGCCGCGGTTCCACGAGGTTGTTGGTCACAAACTGCACCAGCAGGAGCAGTGCGAGAACCGCCAAAGGTCGCCAGAGCGGCTCGAGCTCGAGAAACGCCAGCAAGGCGGGGAGCAAAAGCGCAATCAAGCTACCCGCGTAGGGAATGAAATTACCGACGAAGGCCAGGACGCCCCACATGCCTGGGAATGACACCCCGAAGGTCCACAGAATAGCCACGACCGGCAGCGCGGTAGCCAGACTGGAGAGCACCTTCGCTCGAAGGTACGAGGTCGTCGCGCGATTGATCGACTCGACGATCGCGAGCAAGTGATCAGCCTGTTCCGGGCTGAACCCTCCCCGGATCCGCGCGGGAAAGCGACGGACCTCGAGCAGCAGGAAAACGAGGTAGAACCCGACGACCAGGGCCTCGCCGAAGAAAGCGGCCCCGATGTTGACCAGCCCGGATGCGAGGGCCTTGAGCCGCGCGGTTGTCTCGCCCTCGGCTCGGGCCGTATCCGGGACCGCTTCGAACGCCCAGGCGGGTAAGTGGCTGTGGCCCCAGGTGCGGAGTCGCTCGATCAACCCTCGGGCCCGGTCGATCAGGCGGGGCAGTTCAGCCTGCAAGTCGACGAGGTTGCCGTAGATGATTGCGGCCAGGCCGAGAATCGCTGCGGCCACCAGCAGCACTAGCAATGGCCCGGCGAGGTTGGCGTGAACCCTTTGGCCCAGGGAGCGGTGAGCGGGCAGGATCGTGTAAACCAGGAACACCGCCAGGACCAGGGGACGGAAGAGCGGAGCCAGCTCCTTGAGCAGATACCAGCCTCCTGCTGCACACAACACCGCCGCGGTCACCGTGTAGAGCGGGATGAGGTCACTCCGCAATCGAGCCACACGCCCGCTAATGGCGACCCCGGGCTCTTCCTCGGTGGGCTCCATCGGATTGCAAACCTCCGCCTCGGGAGTCGGCCGGCAGCTCGGGTGTCGACCTGCGCCCAAGGTAATTCAGCGACACACCATGGCCGGCGATGGCCCTTATACTACCATGGCTGGCCGCCGCCCGAGGAGTCCGACAATCCTCGGCGATGCCCGCGGTTTTCGCTTCCAGGTTATTGAGAGCCGCCGACGTATCGGCTGGGATCCTGCTCGAACGCCGTCTGGGACTCCTCGGTAAGGAAGTTGGTAACGCCGCCGCGTTCAGTTTGACGTTGGGACTGCTCAGCGGCCTGGGTCTGCATCGTCTCGATGCGTTCTCTGCCGGCCGCGACCTCGCCTCGGAGTTGCCGCTGGAATTCGTCGATTCCGGACATGGGTTACCTCGCTTTTCAATGTCAAGGAGATTGTGACGTTAAATCGCCCTGGTCATTGCTTTGCAGTCAGGCCGGGACTGAACGAAGGCCGATCTGCCGCCTCAGCCTGTGATGTTCAGGCCGGCATCGACGTACTGGATGGTCCCAGTCATCCGCCGGGCCTGCGGCGAGGCGAGGAAGGCGGCCGCGGCGCCCACGTCGTCGATGTCCACGAGCTCGCCGAGAGGCGAGCGCGCCTTGGCCCCCTCGAGGAGCCGGTCGAACTCCTTGAGCCCCGAAGCCGCGCGGGTCGCGACCGGCCCAGGCGAGATCGCGTGGACGCGGATTCGCCGAGGCCCCAGCTCGGAAGCCAGGTAGCGAACGACCGACTCGAGGGCTGCTTTGATGGGCCCCATCACGCTGTAGTTGGGAACGACCTCGGCCGACCCTTGAAACGTCATGGCCAAAAGCGTGCCCCCGTCGGTCATCATCGGGGCTGCGAGCCGGGCCACGCGGATGAACGAGTGGCAGGAGATGTCAACCGCCGTGAGGAAGCCGTCGAGCGAACAGTTGAGGAGGCCCTCTTGCAGATCTGCCGTGGGAGCAAAGGCGATCGAGTGAAGTGCAATGTCGAGGTGGTTCCACCTCTGTTTGATCGCGTCGAAGACGGCCTCGAGCTGACCCTCCTCCTGGACGTTCAGCGGCAGAAAGATCGGCGCCTCGAGTTCCCGGGCCAGGGGTTCGACGAACCGGCGGGCTTTATCGTTGAGATAGGTGATCGCCAATTCAGCCCCCTGACGCCGGAAGGCCCGGGCGCAGCCGTACGCGATCGATTGGTCATTGGCGATGCCGATCATGAGCGCCTTTTGGCCCGAGAGCGGCCGAGTGGTTTCGTCAGCCATGGTTTGCCCCCGATCTGGTCAGGCGAGTGTAAGTCGATGGGTATGACGCGCGATCATCAGCTCTTCATTCGTCGGGATGACCCAGGCGGCGACGCGGCTGTCGTTCCGGCTGATGCGGGGTCCGCCGGCCTGGTTGGCAACCTCGTCGAGTTCAAGGCCCAGCCAAGCGGCATCACGGCAGACGCGTGAGCGGATCGCGGCGGCGTGCTCGCCGATTCCCGCGGTGAACACCAGCGCGTCCAACCCACCCAGGGCCGCGGCCAGCGAGCCCAGCTCGCGGCCGATGCGATAGACATAGAGATCGACTGCCTCGGTAGCGCGCGGGTCGGCGCTGGCGAGCAGCGCCCGCATGTCGCTGGAGATGCCGGAAACCCCGAGGAGGCCCGATTCCTTGTACAAAAGAGCCTCGATGGCCCGAGCATCCATGTGCAGGTGATCGATGAGAAGGAGGATCACTCCGGGATCGAGCGAGCCGCAACGAGTGCCCATGGGCAGCCCGTCCAACGACGAGAAGCCCATGGTCGTGGCGACGCTACGCCCCGCTCGGAGGGCACACAAGCTGGAGCCGTTGCCCAGGTGCGCGACGATCACGCGACCAGCAGCGGACCGGGGGTCATACCGCGGCAGTTCCGACGCGATGTACTCGTACGAGATGCCGTGGAACCCGTAGCGGCGGATGCCCTTTTCGGTGTAGGCACGCGGTAGTGCAAATGCCTGGGCCACCTCGGGCTGGGTGCGGTGAAACGCGGTGTCAAAGCACGCGACCTGGGGTAACTCGGGGCGACGTTCTCTGAGTGCACGAATCGGGGCCAGGTTGAACGGCTGGTGCAGAGGCACGAGGGGAACGAGTTGCTCTAGATCGGACAGAACCTTGGCGTCGATTCTCACCGGCTCCTGGTATCTCAGCCCGCCATGCCCAACGCGATGGCCGACCGCGGCCAGCCGTATCCCACCCAGCTTCTGCCTCTCCGCGTCTGCCCACGTGAACAGGTGCTCGATCGCCCCCTCGTGGCCCAGGCGTGTCCCTTCGGGCCAATTCCTCTCGGCGACGGTCGTCCCCGCCTCATCATGCACGACAAATCGGGGTACCGTAAACAACCCTTCAACCTGTCCGCGATAGAAGGGTTGAAGGTGATCCTCATGTTCGCCGAAGATCGAGAATTTCAGGCTCGACGAGCCGGCATTCAGTACCGCGATCAAATGAGCCATCGTGGGGCTCCTCTCACCAAGCACTCGCCGCTTCGTCTCCGGTGAGATCGAACGGATCGACGTCGCCTGAGACCAGGGCCAGGAGCTCGACATCCGCCTGGGAGATCGTGTGGCAAAACTCGGCAGCCGCTCCCAGGCGAATTTCATCGAAAGTCACATTTTTCACGTTTGTCATGATACGTCCTCGCAAATCTGCGCCGACCTGCAGGTCGGTAATTCCGTGTCAGGGATCATGAAGGCGACGTCGAGGACTGCAAATTGCGACCAGATCGAGCCCAGCCGTTCCCGCGAGACGATTCTCCGGCTCCGGTCAGTACGCGGCGTATCCGCTCGAGCATCGCCACCTGCTTGGCGTTCAGGTTGACAAGCGCGACGGCCCGCTCGATGAGGTCGAAGAGGCGCTGGCGGTCACCATGGCCGGCGACGAGCGCCGGCAGTGTTTCCAGGGCGCGCTCCGGCTCGAGAGCGACAACCGTGGCCTGCTCGGCACGGACGCGCCGGCAATCAAGGGCGGTAAGCTTCGACAGCACGGAGTCTGAGCGGATCAGCTCGCCCGCCAGCTCCAAGTGTTGCAACGGGAACTCGCCGCGCTGCGAGGCCATCAGCGCGCCGACGCGGGCGACGGCCTCCACGAAACCGCCGCGGTCAATCGCTTCCAGCGCCTCCTGGACAGCCAGAAGTTCGCGCGGGTCGGCCGACTTCGCCTCAACCTCCGGTCCCGCAGGCGACGGTATGTCCAGGGACAAGAGCCCCCCATACATCAGGTAGAAAAGCGATTCGACGGCGGCGTCGTGCGCGTCGCGAATCAGGTCCCAGGTGGCGCTGATTCCGGTTGAGACCGTGCGCTCGACGTCGAGGAAGGGATTCGCTGCCGCGACTGGCTGCCGCCCAGCCTTCACGGCGCCCGCCAGAGGTGCGAGCGGCCACATCAGAGGATTCACGTCGCTCAAGGCCCAGTGCTGGACTCGCTCCGGGTGAAACACCCGTCCCAGCCAGGCCGCCGGTTCGTTCCGCCACGCGCGCAGCCAGGGCCGTACGAGCATCATGTAGGCCCCCTCCCCGAGGCCAGAGACGGCCGAAACGACTGCGAAGGGCCGCTCGTCCCTCCGCTCGAGCTTGTTGATCCGGCGCAGGTCTTCGAGCCGTTTCGCTTCGAATTCGACGGTGTACGACGGCCGGCCGTCGGTCTCTTTGGCCTCCTCGATCCGCATGAGGTAAAGCCCCGGCCTCAATTGCTCGACCGACTTGAGCACCTCCACGATCTGGGAATACTCCTTCTTGGCGACCTTGCCCGACACGAAGATCCCCAGGTGGCCGATCGTCTCGTGAAACAGGCCGACGATCACCTGTCCGTTGGCCTTGATCTCCTCGGTGCTGGAGTAGACGTCGGCGATCCAGTTGAGCGCCTGCTGGGGCGGCGTGATGTTGTCGCCGCCCGACGAGAAGATGACGATCGGCGAGCGGATGTCCTTGAGGTCGAGATACGTGCCGGGCGTGGCCTTGATCTCTCCACGAGCGAGGCGGTTGCCGACGAACAGTTCGTTGACGATCCAGCAGATCTCATCTTCATTGAGCAGGTAGAATCCGCCCCACCACTTCTCGAAGTCGAGGAACCGGGACGGCTCGGTGTCAATGTTGGCGTAGAGGCGGTAATACTTATCCCAGAACGTGTTGGCTGGGTTCAGGCCCTCGAAATTGGCGACCAGATGGGCGCCGTCGAATTTGCCGTTGCCCAGGTCGCAGAGGAGCCGGGTGAGCCAGGTTCCGCCCAGCAAGCCGCCGAAGTAGCGCATCGGGCTCTCGCCCGGTCCGCCGCCGAGATTGGCGCTCCAGTACGACATGGGGGCGCCATTGATCACGAGTGGTCCGGCCAGTTCCGGGGCCGCGGATGCCAAGAGCATCACCGACCATCCTCCCTGGCAGTTGCCGAAGATCACCGGCTTCGGGCTGTCGGGATGGCGAGCCGCGACTTCCTCGACAAAGCGACCCTGTGCCGCCACGACGTCTCGAATAGTCTGACCTGGCACTGGGTCGGGGAAGAAGATCACGAAATAGACTGGATAGCCGGCGCGAAGCGCGACGCCGACCTGCGAATCCTGTTTGAATCCGCCGATGCCCGGACCATGACCCGCGCGGGTCCACGATCAAGTACGGACGGAGAGTTTCGTCGGTCCGCACGCCTTTGGGGGCGACGATGCGGACGAGGGCGTAGTTGACCGGACGCTTCAGCGTTCGGCCGTCCAAAACCATTTCGTAGTCGTACACGAGCACCGGGGGTTTTCCCGCGCGCTCATGCTCAAGGTACTGGTTACCGCGCTGGCGGATGGTGTCCCAGAACAGAATCGAGCGTTGCGCCCCATCGGTCAGGTAGGAGCACCAAGCCTGAAAAGCCTCAAATGGCGTCGCTGGCACGGTCGATTTTGGCCCCGCCGCCACGGTCTCGGAGATCCGCGCCGTAAAACGAGCCTGGGAATCGGCAACCCGCCTGGAGGCCAGCCGGCTAACCTTGCCGGCTAGTTGGCATAGTTCAGTCGCAGTCTCAAGTGTTGTGCTCATGGCAATGCCCCCGCTGCGGACGATTGGCCGGCACGCGGTCCGTGCCGGAAGGCATAAGCCACGAGGGCCGTTTGCAGACTCCGGATCGCGAACCCACAGACCGGCCGTGCCGGACGGCTACAAGCGCCGGCGCATGAAAAAACCCGTCTACGAAACAATCGTAGCGGGGCCCTCGCGACCAACCGGATCTGCCAATCTTAAGCAGCTCCGACAACTTTTAGAGTACCTCAGCAAGCCCAGTAAATCTAGTGCCCATCGGTGCCGCAGAGGCGGTTGCTCTGGTCCGCAAGTGCTTGATAATTGGAGCGTCGCGATGGGGCGGTGGAAGGCGATCCCCCAAAGAGCGGCTGTTTTTGCAGAACTTTGCATCACAAGGAGGATTTTTCTTCGATTTTTCGACCACGGCGCCACCGCTGCGGGGATATGTTGCGTAGCAGTTGGCGTGGGCTGTCGATTCTCCGGCTCAAAATCCCCGTGGTCACCCTGCCATGATGGTCATCCATGCCGCCAAACCCGGCTTTGCCTGGGACTGTCTCGAGGACAACCCGTCGCTCCGAACCATCAAGGAGCTGCTCGCCTCGCTCCCGGATGGCAAGTTGCTCAAGTCGCTTCGTGCAGCTCGGGGCAAGGGCCGCGACGACTACCCGGTGTCCGTGCTGTGGGGGCTGGTCGTCTTGCGGGTCGCGCTGCGGCGCATCACGACCGAGGCCGTGCTCGCGGAACTTCGCCGCAGCGAGGGCCTGCGCCGGCTCATCGGCGTCGAGTCGGAAGCCGGTGTGCCCAGACCGTGGAACATCTCGCGATTCGAAGACGTGCTCGGTCAGGAGCCGCATCGCACTCTCCTGAAGGAAGTCTTCAACGTGTTGATCGAGCGCCTGGGCGTTGCGGTCGTCGACCAGGGCCGCGACACCGCTGGTGACGCCACGGCTTTGTCGGACCGGCGCAAATCCGACGATGCCGCGCAGCAAGAGATCGAGGAGGGACTGCCGCAAGCCAGCGGCGGACGCAGAGAATACAAGGATTACGAAGGCAAGGTCACCAAGGTAGTCGAGTGGTTTGGCTTCAAGCTCCACCTGCTTGTAGACGTGAAGAACGAGGTGGTGCTTTCCTACGAACACACTGAGCACGAGCGGATGCTGCCAGGCCACGACGGCTCTTCGAATGTGGTCTATGACTAAGATGGAACAATATATTGTTACGACAAGGTGAGCAACCCTCCGGTGCACCATAAGATGGCCTATATCGGTCATGAGCCCGACCGCGGGACGTTGAAGTACCGCCGCCCGGCCAAACACGAAGGTTGGGATTGCCCGACGTCGAAGGTATGCGACGCGCGCAAAGCGTACGGCATGACGGTGCGTGTGCCGCGTGAGGTCGCCCCGAGACACTACATCGCAACCGCCTCGGAGAAACGCTGCTGGAAAGCCAATCAAAAGAAGCGCCCTCCGACGAGCAAAGCGGCGGCGTGGCATACCACCGCCCGTGTTTCTCCAGACGGAGCCAGGGCGCGGCAGCAGCGAAGATCCCTATCCGCCACCGCTCACCACGCTTTCATGAACCAGAAGATCATGCCGATGTCGGCGACCCGGTCTTTGGTCACCGGCGTTGGTAAACCGGCCAGGAAATACCAGTCGTTGCCCAGGTGCGTGCGAACCCCTGGGGTCAGCGTCACGCTGGTCTGGTGGCCGTTGGCGAGGGAGGTGTTCACCACCGTCGACAGGTAGTAGGTGAAGTCGCCGAACAACGGCACATCATGAGAGGTCAAGGTCTGACCGATGGCGAGTTGGCTGATCAGGTCGTCCCCACTGCCATTGGTCGGGATGGCCAGACCGACCCCGCCCCGGATCACCCAACCGCCAGCGAAGTTGTTCCACAAGCCGAGGGCCGGGACCAGGGTGGTTGTTTTCCCCGCAAGGGGCTGGGTGCCGGTCGGGGTCACCACAGCGAGTTCGGCTGTGAACGAGCAGTCCTTCGTCTCGTGCAGCAAGACGCGGGGCGTGAACGAGATATCGCCGAATCCCGAGTAGCTGTGCGGCGACGGCACCACTGGCTGGGTCGGGTCGAGGACGGGCAAGCCCGTGACGGCGTTGTTGCGCAGAATGAAGGGGATGTTCGTGATCAGCACGAGGCGACGGTTCAACGGCGTGAAGATCGTGTAGCCGCCGAGGTACGCGTTGCCCCTCGGTGCTTGGTTAAACCCCTGAGCGAACGTGAAGAACGACAGCCGGTAAAGATTGCCGTCCGTGGCATTGATCCAGCCCTGCCGGGGTGCGCCGCCCGAACCGCTGGGCGACGGCACCCAGGCTTCATTCCAACCTTCGCTGAAGAGCGTCCAAACCGGCAGCGGCCGCCAGGTGTCGGGATCGGGCTTGCCGAAGATCGACTCTGTAATCGTGTCAAAGAGCCCCATCTCGACCCGGGTGCCAGCCGGTACCATACCGACGCCAGGGTAGTATGAGGGCTGGGGGACGGTCATCGGCCCGGCGGTCGTTTCCGGTGTGGATACGGCATCGACTATGTCGGCGAAATTCGGAGCCGGCATTCCGGACGGTGGTAATGGTGGAGACGGGTCTTGAGCCCGTGCGAAACCCCCGAACGTGAATAAGAAGAGGGCGAGCGTGGCCGCGAACTGTCTGCCTCGCATGCGGAGAGTCTGGCTTCCTGCCATCGGTTGACCCTCAAAGTACGGGAAATGAGCATCCCAGCTATTCGAGGGGGGACGCCCCTATGTCGGCCCTCGCCGGGAATCCTCCGACGCGGGGTCGGCGCGACCAGATAAGCACATCATCTCTTCGACCGGAGTACGGTTCCGACTTGACCCAAGTTTCCTCAAAACCCTAATATTCCGATTACGTGTTTTATTCCGCAAAGTCGCGGCCTCAGGTTGAGGCTCACGAAGTCTCGGTCACACGCTCCGACCAGGGGTGATCCACCCTCGATGGCGACTGCGCACCATTGATCGCCTGGTGTGTCCTCAGTCCACTCAGTCCTGTCCATCGTCACCGGCCCCATCGTGCAGCGTCAGGCGGCTGCGCACTCGCCGCCGTCTAGCGTTCCTGTTGGACGTCCGAATAGAGGACGTACGCACTCACGAGCAGAACCCACAGGGGGAAGACCAGTGCGATCCAGGCAAATTCGGTGATGACCAAGAGCAGGAGCAGGCCAAGTGTAAAGCCGACGAACGAGACCCAGCGTGCAAGGACGCCAGTACGAAGTCCGATCGTCGACGTGACGAACATGAACACCGCCGCCATTCTCGTGCCGAACGTGTTCATGAGCGTGTACGCCATGCCCCGGCCTAATCGATAGATTTCGTTTCGGTCTGGACGGCTGGCCGCGAAGGTGTCCAGCAGGCCCCTCGCAATCGAAGCCGCCGCGAACAACATGGCGACGAACAGGAGTCCACTGCCGAGAAACACCGTCGCAAAGAATCGATCCTCAAGGAAGCCGATGCGGTTACGCAGCACCGCCATGAACCAGAGGAACGCGATCCCCGCGAAGGGAACCAGGTTCAGCGCGATGCGAACCCAATTCCGGAAGGCTGGGTCCGCCAGCCACATACCAGGTTCCGTCGGCTCGGCCGGGACGGCGAGCCGGATGAGCACCAGGCTGACCATATACAACACGGAGAAAATAATGCCGCTGATCGCGACAACTCGCGGAGGCGATGGGACGAATTGAACTTGCGCCGGCATTTCGTACACTCATTCACGCGGTTGTTGACACCGATCCCGCGAAATGTGAGAATCGGCAGATTGCTGACAGCAAGATGGAGAAAGCCGATGCCCACCGTTTCGTTATTTGCGGCCATGGATCGAGCTGTTTTCCACCAGCGACATGGTGGCAATGGCTGTGAGCCGGATGTGTCATGGTGATGGACCGGACGGACTTCTCAACGCAAAGGCCGACGCCTGCCAGGGTCGGAGATCGACGAATAATCCCTGGGATTGAAGTTCATTGCCATCCCGCTCATAGGTGTCGGAGCTGATCTGGCCCTGCAATAGCCAGGACTTGCCGCCTAGACCCTCAAACGGCAGCCGTAAGCGGCATTGGCTCTGGTTCGGGGCGTAGTTCACCACCACGACCAACCGCTCTCCGTCCGCCCCTTGCCAGCAAAAGGCCACGAAGCAGTCGTTCGTCCAGTTGCCGTCCCAGGCGGGGGCACATTCGAGCAGTTGCCAATTGCCATCACGCACGACGCTCTGACGCATGATGGTCAAGAGCCTGTCATAGAACTGACGAAGCACCGGATCGACGGGCTCGTCCGGGGCACGACAAAGATGGGGCGAGATCCGTTTCTTCCTCCCGTCGAACTGTCCCTGATGGAAGAATCGCAGCGCCGGCGACAAGAAAGAGATGACGGCGGCTGCTTGGTGGATTCCCGGCGGGAACGCCGACGCGGCGCGTGGCTCATCGTGATTCTCGAGGAAGCGGGCCAGCTTGTTCTGGTAGTCCAGTCCCGCGTAGAGATGCTCGCGAACCGGCCGAGCATGCTGGTCTCGAAGGCGATCGTAGAGCCGCTTGTCGTAGGCGTAGTCGAAGCCCTGCTGCTGGAGTGTCCATTCGAGGTCCCAGTAGACCTCGGCCATGAAGAGGAAGCCAGGGAAGCGGTCGCGCACACGCTGGGTCGCCTTCGGCCAGAAGAGGGGCGCCGCTGACCCAACGTCCGCTCGAACACGTCCGGCAAGACCAGCATGGCCATGTCGCAGCGCAGTCCGTCGCACTGACTGGCGACCCTCTCCAGTTCGCCCATCATCGCCTCTTGCGTGGCGGGGTTGGCATAGTTGAGCTGCAAGGTGTCGGGCCAACCGGCGAAATAGGGATCGCGGCCATAGGCCAGCAGGAGATCGCCGCCCTTGCGCTTGACCCAGGTGTAATTCTTGGGCGCTCGAGCCAGGTCCAATTCCGTTCCGGTGATGAAATGCTCCGGGTGTTCTTCGACCCAGGGGTGGTCGAGCCCCATATGATTCGGGACAAAATCGAGCATCAATCGCAGACCGCGCCTGCGGAGCCGTTCGCGAAGCCGGGCCAGCGCGGCATCGCCGCCGAGATTCTGGTGAACGTGATAGGCGGTGATCGCGAAACCGGACCCGGCGATGTCCTCTTCGCGCAGGTCCGGCAGCGTCTCCTGGAACTCGCGGCGCCACTCGGCATTCGTACGCGAGACTTGCTGCGCACCCAAGCCAGTCTGCCAGACGCTGAGGAACCAGACCCAGTCGAAACCCATCTCGACCAGACGATCCAGTTCAGCGTCGGGTATATCATCGAGCGTGGCGGGGCGCCGCAGCTTCCGGGACAGTTCGGTCAACCAGACGCGTGTGTTGATCTGATAGAGCAACGGATAACAAGGGGCGCTCATGAGTTTTGGTTGATCCTGTCGGCGTTTCGCTCTTCGTGATCTCAGTGAACCTCCGAGGGAACCGTGGCCGCCGGTTGGGCTTGCGTCTCGAAATAAGATTTCCTGCCGCCTTCCAGAACCGCTGCCGGGTCCAGAGTCGCGAACAGGTGCATCGTGCGGGCGATGACGCCCGTCCAGCCGGTCTGATGGCTGGCGCCCAGACCAGCCCCGTTGTCGCCGTGGAAATACTCGTAGAACAGCAGACAATCGCGCCAGTGCGGGTCGTCCTGGAACTTCCTGGTCCCGCCGTAGACCGGACGCCGGCCATCCTTGTCTTTGAGAAAGATGTTCGCCAGGCGGCGCGAGACCTCCTCGGCGACCTGGTACAGGTTCATCCGCCGGCCGGAGCCCGTAGGACACTCGACGGTGAAGTTGTCGCCGTAGTAGAGGTAATACTGGACCAACGCCCGGATGATCAGAGCATTGACCGGCATCCAGATCGGTCCGCGCCAGTTGGAATTGCCGCCGAACATGCCGGTATCCGACTCCGCCGGCAGGTAGGATACCCCGTATGCCTGACCGCCGGCATGAATCACATAGGAGTGATCGGCGTGGTAGCGCGAGAGCGAGCGGATGCCGAACGGGCTCAAGAACTCGTTCTCGTCGAGCATCTTCGCTAGCACGCGGCGCAGTCTGGCTTCGTTGAGGATCGAGGCGAGACGGCGGCCCGCGACGCCGGGCAGTGTTGGGTCGTGAATCGCCGCGCGAAGCTCGGGCCGAGGGCCAAGAAACCAATTCAGCCGCTCGTACAGCTCGGGGCTTTTCGCCAGCAGCTCACCCTCAAAAGTCGTGGCCGCGCACAGCGGCAACAGGCCCACCATCGACCGAACCTTGAGTCGCTGGGACTGGCCGTCGGGTAAGCGGAGCACGTCGTAGTAGAACCCGTCCTCCTCGTCCCACATCCCTGTATCCCCGCCCAGGTGCCCCATCGCCGAGGCGATCCAGAGGAAATGTTCACAAAACTTGAGGGCCATGTCCTCGTAGTCAGGGTCGGTCAGCGCCAGTTCCGCGGCGATTTCCAGCATGTTTTCGCAGTAAAGCGCCATCCAGGCAGTGCCGTCCGCCTGCTCCAGATACCCGCCGGTCGGCAAGGGTGCACTCCGGTCGAACACGCCGATGTTGTCGAGACCCAAGAAGCCTCCCTCGAAGACGTTCCGGCCTGACCGGTCCTTGCGGTTCACCCACCAGGTGAAATTCAGCAGTAACTTCTGGAAACAGTTCTTCAGCCACTCGCGGTCTCCTTCTCCCTGCTGCCCTTTTTCCAGGCGGTAGGTGAAGATGGTGGCCCAGGCGTGCACCGGCGGGTTGACGTCGCCGAAGTTCCATTCGTAAGCCGGGATCTGACCGTTGGGGTGCATGTATCGCTCGCGCAGCATGAGTTTGAGTTGCTGCTTGCCGAACTCCGGGTCCACCAGCGTCAGGGCGAGCACGTGGAAGGCCAGGTCCCAGGCTGCGTACCAGGGATACTCCCACTTGTCCGGCATCGAGATCACATCGCCGTTGTACATGTGGTGCCAGCGGTCGTTGCGGGGCGCGGCCTTGCGTGAAGCCTTGAAGGGATCGGATCCGCGCTCCTCCAGCCACCTGTCCACGTCGTAGTGGTAAAACTGCTTGCTCCACATCATTCCCGCCAGTGCCTGACGCATGACATTGGCCGCGTCGGCGTCGAGGGACTCGGGAATGACCGCTGCGTAGAACTCGTCAGCCTCGTTGCGGCGAGCCTGAAAGACGTCTTCATAATGTCTGCCGAAGGGACCGGCCGGATCGCCATTACTCCCGGCGGCGGACGCCGGCGCGACGCTGCTGAGTCGGAGCCGAACTACCTGGCATTCGCCGGCAGGCACGTTCAGGTGATAATCCGCAGCGGCCTTCGTCCCTTTCTTCTCGGGATTCACGGCCTCCCTGCGGCCGTGGACGATGTAGTCGTTGATACTATCCTTGACGTAGGGGCTGCGATTGGGGACACCAAAAATGCGCTGAGTGTTCGTTTCGTTTTCGGTAAAGAGCAGTGGTACGGTCCCCTCGCATGAGAGGTAGCGTTCCCCCAATTTTTGCTCGACGGCCTTGACGACTCCATGGGATGGAGCTGTCGAAAGCTCACGGAGTTCCGGCCTTCCCGATCCATCGTGCCACGACCACTGATTCCGGAACCAGAGCGTCGGCAAAACGTGCAACTCGGCAGGTTCCGGACCGCGGTTGTAAATGCTGATCTGGATCAGGAGATCTTCCGGGGCTTCCTTGGCATATTCGACAAAGACGTCAAAATACCGATCCTGATCGAACACGCCTGTGTCGAGCAACTCATGCTCGAATTCGTTCCGGCTCCGAGCTCGGCTCGTGTTGACCAGGTCGTCGTAGGGGTAGGCCGCCTGCGGATACTTGTAGAGGTACTTCATGTACGAGTGGGTCGGCGTGCTGTCGAGGTAGAAGTAATACTCCTTGACATCCTCGCCGTGATTGCTTTCGCCGTTGGTGAGGCCAAACAGGCGTTCTTTGAGAATCGGGTCCTTGCCATTCCACAGGGCGAGAGCGAAGCAGAGCCGTTGATGGTCATCGGAGATTCCGGCCAGGCCGTCCTCACCCCAGCGATAAGCCCGCGACCGGGCCTGGTCGTGCGTGAAATAGTTCCAGGCATCGCCGCCTTCGCTGTAGTCTTCGCGAACGGTGCCCCATTGCCTTTCGCTCAAGTACGGTCCCCATTTGCGCCACGGGACCTTGTGCTCGCGCGCTTCCTGAAGCCTTCGGTGTTCGGCCGTCATGGACGTGCTCTCGCAGCTCAGGTTCTACTGTTCAATTCGGGATGTGACAGTTCTTTGACAGTAACCACGGCGACTCGTCCAGTTCAAGGCGAGACCGGCTCTTCCTTCTGGTTTATCCCGCCTTAGCCGGCACGGTCGTTACAGGCGGCAACCCTACACCCTCACCGAAGACGCCCAATTGGTAACGGTCCCCGGCCATTACACGTATCTGCTGGGGATCGACCGCTGAGTCGGGAACGCCTACGTCACCGTGACGTCGATCGCCAGCTTGAGTGGGCGACTGCCAGCAGACGTGCCAGGTGTTAGTCAGTGACTCCACCGAGGCGCCGAGCGGGAACGGGACACAGACGATGCGCGGCAGGAAATCCTCCTGGCATGAAGAGGGTACTCCGTCTGGGCGCTGATGGCGATCGCGAAGGGCTCCGATTCGTTCACGAGCCGCCCGAGATCAAGAGGCAGAGAAAATGCCGGCGTTCCAGGCTGACTTGATCGTCCCGTGTCCGTTGGGGAATTGACGGGTGCGCGGCGCTCGCTGATTACCAAGGTTTCGTTCCCTCGTTCAGGTAATCGGCGTTTTCCTCCTCTCCGGGGAGTCATCGTCCGATAGGGACAAATACCACCAGCCGGCCGCGTAACCGATGCGACCCGGATTTTGCCCCTTCCCCGAAATGCGTAACCGAATGATGCATGCCTGGATGCACAGTCTCGCAGTCGGGTTGGTTTTTGCTCTGGGGGTTTGTGCGTACGTGCAGGATACAGCCTCTCCGGGACACGCAACGTTAGTTCGGTCGATGCTTGCCGCCCACGCCCTGATAATCGCTGACCGCTCGACATAGAGGGCAGAAGGAGCGTCGTTGGGGTTGATCTTCAGGCAACGATTGACGGTGTCGCCAATCACGGTGAACGACTTCGAGTCAGCGGTCGCGTACATGGAGGGCATCCAAATCTACCCCCTTGTTAGCGAACAAACCGCCAAGATAATGGAGTTTAGGGATACCTCGCGTGTGAAGGCGAATCTGCTCCAGGCGGCTCGCGCCGCGTACATCGGTATGCTCGACCATTTCATCCAGAGCAAGGTCGTCGATCCAAGCGACCATGGATTCGCGGTGTGGCGGCGGCGCTCGGCATGGTGACGGGTCGGGAATGTGAAGGAGCCACCCACCATGAAATTCAGCTTACGATTCACGGCGATGGGACTGGCGGTCCTCTCGATCGGCTGGCAAGACGCCGGCACGCAGGCTCCAACGCCTGCCGTGCCCACCAAGCAGTTGCCCCCGGCTCAGACATCGCTCCGGCCCCCGGACGATGTTGATATTAACCGAACATCCCAGGATGTTCCGCCGCAGTCCGAGCCGGCCGCGAGCCCGCTCGAGGAGCTCGCCTGGATGGTCGGCGACTGGGTTGACCAAGACGACGACGCGACCATCGAGTCGTCCGTCAACTGGACCAAGAATCGCAAGTTCCTCACGCGGTCGTTCCGCGTCAGCGTCAAGAACAGCGCGCCACATTCCGGCATGCAATTGATCGGCTGGGACCCAGCCGAGAAGACAATTCGCTCCTGGACCTACGACGCCGAAGGCGGCTTTGGCGAGGAGCGCTGGCGACGAACCGGCGACCGCTGGACCATTCGAACCAAGTACACATTGCCCGACGGTAAGCTAGGCTCCGCGACGCAAGTGATGCATCCGATTGACGACAAGACATTCACGTGGAGATCCGTCAACAGGGTCGTCGGCGGTACCCTCCAGCCGGACATCGACGAAGTAACCGTCGTCCGCAAGTTGACGGCGGAAGACGAAGAGGAAACCACCGGGACCAGGGAAGCCGGTGAGACGGCTGCCGAGCAGGCCAAACCGGCAGCCGAGCCGCCGGCCGCGCCGCCTCCCGTCACCAAGCCGAAACAGGAGAACCAGCCATGAAGACGAAATCAATCCTCGAAGCTCTGGCCGGATTTGCCCTGTTGGGTTTTCTCTGGGTGGGGGAAGCAACCGCCCAACGCGGCCGGGAAGGAGGCGGAGGCGGTCGATCGGCCGGTCACCGATCCAATGGTGCTGCCAAGCAGTCCAATCGCAGCCCCTCGATGAGCGCTCCACGTGGTGGAGGGGGCAACGTCGAGCGCCCCGCCCAGCAACCGGGAGGTGCAGGCGGCGGGACGCAGCGACCCGGCGGTTCGCCCGGCGGCGGCCAGCGCGCGGCGGGAGGACCCGCGGGAGGCGTTCAGCGCCCAAGCACAGCGCCGGGCGGCGGGGTGCAGCGACCCGCGGGAGGGACCGGCGCAAGCCAGCGACCCGCGGGAGGGACCGGCGCAAGCCAGCGACCCGCGGGAGGGACCGGCGCAAGCCAGCGACCCGCGGGAGGGACCGGCGCAAGCCAGCGACCCGCGGGAGGGACCGGCGCAAGCCAGCGACCCGCGGGAGGGGCCGGCGCAAGCCAGCGCCCGGGAGGCGAAGCTGGCATCCAACGGCCAGGTGGAGGACCTGGAGGCAGCCAGCGCCCCGGTGGTAGGCCCGCCGGGAATCGGCCGGGCGGATCGTCCGACCAGCTCTCTGACTTCCTCGGAATGCAAGGACCCGGCTCGCGCGGTCCGGCCGCGGGTAGGCCCGGCACGCTTCCGAGCGAACGGCCGAGTGTCGGCGAACGGCCCAACATCGGTGACAACCGCCGTGACATCGGCGACCGCAATACCGGCAATCGGACCAACATCGGTGACAACCGCCGTGACATCGGCGACGGCAATATCGGCAATCGGACCAACATCGGTGACAACCGCCGTGAGATCGGCGATCGTAATGTCGCCAATCGGACCAACATCGGCGCTAGCAATATCGGCAGTGCGAACGCTACCAACATTAACGTGGGTCAGGTGAACGTCGGCAACCAGGTCAATTACGCTGACAATCGCCAGGCCTGGGTCTCCCAGCGCCAGAACTGGGGCAATGACGTGCGGGGAAGCGTCGGCAACCGGTACAACAACGTCTTCAACGAGAATTGGTACCGTCGGCCTAATGCCGGCGGTTACAACTACTGGGGCGGATGGGCCGGTCGCGGTGCCAATTACGCCTGGACCCCGGCTGCCTCGGCGGGCGTCGGTACGTGGTTGGGCGGAGCCTGGGCCAGCGCGCAGCCGACCTACTACGGCTATGGCGCCGGGGGCAACGTCTACTACGAAAACAACGCCGTCTACGTGAATGGCCAGGCCGCCGGCTCGCCCGAGCAGTACTATCAGCAGACACAGGCGATCGCGGCCGCGGCTCCCCCCGTCGACCAGGCGAACCCCCAGGACGAGTGGCTCCCCCTCGGTGTTTACGCTGTGACCTCCGAGGACACGCCCGACGCCTCGGCGGTGCTCCAACTCGCCGTTAACAAGCAGGGCGCCCTCGCAGGCACCTACTACAACGAAGACACGCAGGTCAGCCGCCCGGTCCAGGGGATGGTCGACGCCAAGAGCCAGCGTGCGGTCATGAAGTTCGCCGATGGTAAGGACGCGGACCTTGTTCTCGAAACGGGCGTCTACAATTTGACCCAAGAGGAGGCGCCGGCGCTCTTGCACTTCGGGGCGGCGCAGTCGCAGCCGATGCTCCTGGTACGCCTGAAGCCGCCCGCCCAATGAACGGGACGCAAGAGGGCCAGACGCCGGGTGGTTCGGCGTGTGGTCGCGTCCGCAGATACTACTTCTTCTCTGCAATCTGCTCGCCGACGCGAATCGTCTGGCAGATCTGGCGGATTGTTTCTTTGTAATACTGCTCGATCCGGGCATCGACGACAAAGGCCACCCCGGCGAATTGCCCCGCGCCCGCATCGAGAACCCCGGCCGCGAACACCACGGCGACACCAGACTTCTTCCCCTTTCCCGTGCCGGTGATCACGACGTTACCGCGTTTCGTTTCTGTCGGGTCGTCGAACTTGATGTCCTGAAGATGTCAAGGGTTGCGCGGCGCGAACCGGCTCGCAGGACGAAGCTGGCCTCACGACCATGACCGCGATGGCAGAGAAACCGCTGCAACGGCCGTATTGCTAAGTGCATGTTTTTGCACCAATCGGGGCAGTACCCTGTTGCGGACGATCCCCGGGGGCGGTAAAGAGAAGAAGTGCTTGCCGGATTCCGCATCGCGTCCGCAACCGCGCTTCGCTCATTGGGATTCCGCGACACCTGCCGCGCCTCGTCGCATTCGTTCAAATCGACGTCGCAGCGGCCGCGACATCGCTGGGACTCGTGTTGATGGTGGCGCAGTGCTGGCCCACCAGAGTGGCCCGCGTGCGACGGATCGCTCAATGCTGTAATGGCTCTTGAGCACAAGAACCGTGCCAGGGGATACGCCAAGGGAATGGCCTTCATTCAACGACCGGGTTCGCCCCTGCCGACTGCCCTTTTGACTTGCAACGACAAGCAGGCGTCGTCAGGGTGCTGTCTCGAAACGCAAGAAGGAGACGCGTGATGAAGGCTTTGAGTGTTGTGTTGACCATGGCGCTCACGGTGTCAGTATGCGCCGGGCTTTTTGTTGCTCGCGCCGCGCAACAGGAGCGCAGGCAAGGCGCGCGGGAGGCCCTGGCCGAGAGGATCCAGGACCTGAATCTGACCGATGAACAGGAAACCAAGATTGCGGACATCCGGAAGGAGTGCCGCCCCAAGCTCCAAGAAGCCGGCCGGGCCCTGGCTGACGTCGTCCGGGAAGAAGTCGAAGCGATGCGGACCGCACTCAATCCGGCGCAAAGGCGGATGACCCAGGTGCTGAGAGAGGAGCTCAGCACGCGGAGAAGTGATTCGCTCGCCGAGAGGATCGCGCACCTAGGCGAGCTCGATTTGACCGACAACGAGATGATGAAGATCGGCGACATCAGGGACGAGTACCGCCCCAAGATTCACGCGGCCGTAAAGCAATTGGTCGGCGTGCTCACAGATGACCAGAAAAAGACCCGAGAGGACGCTCTGAAAGCTGGCAAGAAGCGGAGCGAAGTCAGGGAATCGCTCGCTTTGAGCGCCGAACAGAAGGAGAAACTGGAATCGGTCGGTAAGGAGTTGCGTGCTCTCGTCGGCGAAGAGATGGAGAAGGTCCGTGATGTCCTCACACCGCAACAACTGGAGAGGTTCCAGGAGCAGAGGGAGGAAACCAGAGAGAACGTGCGTGATCGGTTGGCCTGGAGGATTTCCAACTTCAAGGAGCTGAACCTGAGTGAAGAGCAGGTTTCCAAGATCAGCGACATCAGGAAAGAATTCCGGCCCAAGGTTCACGAGGCCGGCAACGCGCTGCGCACCGCCATCAGGGAAGAGCTGGCGACGATCCTGGCTGTCATCAAACAATGATGGTGTAGATCCGACAATCACACGGGCGGGAAATCCTTGGAATGTCGGAGGCCTGGGATGATCGCTGCGACGGACGGCCCGTCCGGGTCCGACGCCGACGCGATGACGTGCGAACAGCATTCGCCCGCGATGTCGGCATCCACGTTAACCGCCCAGACCGCCCGGCCGCCGATCCGTCCTGGCTTCGTTCTGGTGAGGGCGAAGCCTGATCGGCGGCCTCGGCGGCACTTCACCGTACCCTTTCAAGCGTGAATGCCTTGCGAATCCGCAGGTCAACAAACAGACTCTCTAGAAGAAGCACCGTGATTCGCTAGCGTAACGATCGAACAGAGGCAATCTGCCGCGGTCCCCCGTCTTGATAGCCCCAGATGTTCAACTGAGTCAACCACGGTAACCGGGCAACGGAGTCAACCGATGGATGCAACACTGAAGACGCAAGCACCCGACCGGCCGACCGCACGTTCGGGCGATTCGCAAGCTAAAACCGCACCGCTCACAACCGACGAACTCCGCAAGCTCGATGCCTACTGGCGGGCCGCCAACTATCTCTCAGTCGGGCAGATTTACCTGCTTGACAATCCGCTCCTCAAGGAACCGCTCAAGCGCGAACACATCAAGCCGCGCCTACTCGGCCACTGGGGCACATCGCCGGGCCTCAACATGCTCTGCGTTCACTTGAACCGAGTCATCAAACGTGATGATCTGAACGTGATCTACATCATCGGCCCGGGACATGGCGGCCCGTCCTTGGTGGCCCACGCCTACCTCGAAGGAACGTACAGCGAGGTCTACCCGGATATCAGCCAGGATGCGGAAGGGATGCAGAAGCTCTTCAAGCAATTCAGCTTCCCGGGGGGCATACCCAGCCATGTCGCCCCCGAAACACCGGGGAGCATCCACGAGGGCGGTGAACTGGGGTACGCTCTCTCGCACGCCTACGGCGCCGCGTTCGACAATCCGGACTTGATCGTCGCTTGTGTTGTCGGCGACGGCGAGGCGGAAACCGGCCCGCTCGCCACCGGTTGGCATGGGAACAAGTTCTTGAACCCGGCCCGCGATGGCTGCGTACTGCCGATCCTCCACTTGAATGGCTACAAGATCGCCAATCCCTGCTTCCTCGCCCGCATTCCCCACGACGAGCTGCGGATGTTCTTCGCGGGCATGGGCTACAAACCGTACTTTGTCGAAGGACGCGACCCCGCCGCGGTCCATCAGCAGCTCGCGGGCGTGCTCGACGCGGTCGTGGCGGAGATTCGTGAGATCTGGGACGCGGCGCGCAAAGGGGGCGTCGTCAAGCGGCCTGCCTGGCCGATGATCGTCTTCCGCACGCCGAAAGGTTGGACCTGCCCGCCGGAGATCGACGGCAAGAAGTGCGAGGACTATTGGCGCAGCCACCAGGTACCGATGAGCGACATGGACAAACCCGAGCACATCCGCATCCTCGAGAAGTGGATGAAAAGCTACAGGCCCGAGGAGCTCTTCGACGTCCAGGGCCGGCTTGTCTCCGAGCTGGCGGACCTGGCGCCGAAGGGACATCGCCGGATGAGCGACAACCCGCATGCCAACGGCGGCCTGCTCTTGCGGGACCTCAAGTTGCCAGACTTCCGGGACTACGCTGTTGAGGTGAAGAATCCCGGCGAGACCTTGGTCGAGTCGGCCCGCGTGATGGGCAAGTTCCTCCGGGACGTCATGAAGGGGAACTTGCAGAGCCGCAACTTTCGGCTGTTCAGCCCGGACGAGAATAACTCGAACCGCTGGCAGGACGTGCTCGAGGTGACCAACCGCTGCTACATGGCCGAGATCTACCCAGAAGACGACAGACTCAGCCCGGACGGTCGGGTGATGGAGGTCTTGAGCGAGCACCAGTGCCAGGGGTGGCTTGAAGGCTACCTCCTGACCGGGCGGCATGGCTTCTTCTCGTGTTACGAGGCGTTCATCCATATCATCGATTCGATGTTCAATCAGCACGCGAAGTGGTTGAAGGTGTGTAACGGCATTCCCTGGCGCCGGCCGATTGCCTCGTTCAACTACTTCCTCAGCTCGCACGTCTGGCGGCAAGACCACAATGGGTTCAGCCACCAGGATCCCGGCTTCATCGATCACGTCGCCAACAAGAAGGCGGAGGTGATCCGCATCTACCTCCCGCCCGACGCGAACTGCCTGCTCTCGGTCACCGACCACTGCCTCCGCAGCCGCAACTATGTCAACGTCGTGGTCGCCGGCAAGCAGCCCGCGCCGCAGTGGCTGACGATGGACCAGGCGATCAAGCACTGCACCCAGGGCCTCGGCATCTGGGAGTGGGCCAGCAACGACAAGGAGAGCGAGCCGGACGTGGTCATGGCTTGCTGCGGGGACGTGCCGACCTTCGAGACACTGGCCGCAGTTGAGCTCCTGCGCAAGCACCTGCCGGAGTTGAAGGTCCGCGTCGTCAACGTCGTAGACCTCATGACGCTGCAACCGGCCACCGAGCACCCGCACGGGCTCCCGGACGCCGACTTCGACGCCCTCTTCACCAAGGACAAGCCGATCATTTTCGCGTTCCACGGTTATCCGTGGCTGATCCACCGCCTCACCTACAGGCGGACGAACCACAAGAACCTGCACGTCCGGGGCTACAAGGAAGAGGGCACGACGACCACGCCGTTCGACATGGTAGTCCTCAATGACCTCGATCGATTCCATCTGGCGGGCGACGTGATCGACCGGCTGCCGCAACTGGGCTCTCGCGCCGGCTACTTCAAGCAGGCGATCCACGAGAAGCTGATCGATCACAAGGCATACATCGCAGAACACGGCGATGACATGCCCGAAATCAGCAACTGGAAGTGGGGGCTGAAAACGCCGTCGGGCCGAGGTGGCACTTCCACTGAAGGCGACAACGTTCTAAATGGCCTTGCACGATTCCGGGCGGGCGAACCTCCTGGCGCGACCCTTCGGGTGCCCGTCTCCCCAGTGGCTCGGGCGGAGCCTCGCCCTCCCAGGATCACGAAACCCGATTTCGAGACGAGACCTTCGATCGGGCGGAGTGAGTGCCCGCAGAAGAGAATGCGATAGGAGGGTCGATATGCCGCTCGAAATGCCAAAACTGTTTCTCGCCCGGCACGGCGATACGGCCTGGACCGACTCTCGCCAGCGTACCGGGCGCACCGACATTCCGCTGAATAAAGCTGGTGAGGAGCGGCGCGGCTATTGGGTGATCGGTTACGTCGATACTCGTTCACCAACGTCTTCACCAGCCCGCTCCAGCGCGCCGCGAAGACCTGCGCGCTGGCCGGCTACGCAGCGGTCGCGGAGCGCGATCCGGACCTGGTCGAGTGGGATTACGGCCGCTACGAAGGAATGCTGACCAAAAACGTATTGAAGGAGCGGCCTGGCTGGGAGCTCTACCGCGACGGCTGCCCTGAAGGCGAATCACCGGCGGACGTCGCGGCCCGGGCCGACCGGTTCGTCGCGCGGGTGCGAGGCATCGAGGGAGACGTGCTGGCGTTTTCGAGCGCGCACATCATCCGGATGATCGCAGCACGATGGCTCGGCCTCCCGCCACAGGCTGGTAGGTTCTTCTACTGCCGTCCGGCTAGCGTGGGCGTGCTCGGTTATGAGCACAAAAACCGCGACGAACCAATCATCGGCCCGTGGAACCACGTCCCCCAACCTCGCGATTGACTCGAGCCTTTCATGGCAGGTGTCTCTCGGCCCGCGATACGAACAACAGAAGAGAGTGAGGTAGTTGTGACGATCGCCACGAAGGTCCAGCGCGGAGCCTCACCGGGTGCCTCCACTCAGAGCATTGGCCGAAGCGTCCCCCTGGGCGCCACCGTCATCGAGGGGGGCGTCAACTTCAGCCTCTTCTCGCGGAACGCCACGGGTGTTGAACTCCTCTTCTTCGACCGCGAGGACGATGCTACCCCGTCCCGCACGGTACGGGTCGAACCGTCGACAAACCGCACTTACCACTACTGGCACGTGTTCGTGCCGCGGGTGCCGCCGGGACAGCTCTACGGCTACCGGGTTGAAGGGCCGTCGGAACCCGCTCGCGGCCTGCGCTTCGATTCCACCAAGGTTCTCCTCGACCCGTACGCTCGGGGCGTGGTCGTTCCCAACAACTACGACCGCGAAGGCGCGAAACAGAAGGGTGATAATGCCGCGACCGCGATGAAGAGTGTTGTCGTGGATCCGCACGCGTACGATTGGGACGGCGACGTCCCGTTGAGCCGGCCTGCTGCACGCACCATCATCTACGAAATGCACGTTCGCGGATTCACTCGGCATCCGAGCTCCGGAGTCGCAGAGAAGACCCTCGGCACTTACGCCGGGCTGATCGAGAAGATCCCGTATCTTGAGGAGCTGGGCATCACGGCCGTAGAACTGCTCCCGGTGTTCGCGTTCGATGCGCAAGCCTGCCCGCCGGGCCTGGTCAACTACTGGGGATACCAGCCGGTGGCGTTCTTCGCGCCGCATGCGAACTACAGCTCGCGCCGTGACGCCCTCGGCCCGGTCAATGAGTTTCGCGACATGGTGAAGGTGCTGCACCGTGCGGGCATCGAGGTCATCCTCGACGTCGTGTTCAACCACACCGCCGAGGGCGCGGAGGACGGGCCGACGCTTGGCTTTCGCGGGATCGACAACCCGACTTACTACATCCTCGAACAGGGAGGCAGCCGGTACGCCGACTACACGGGCTGTGGGAACACGCTTAACGGAAATCACCCGATCGTCCGCCGCATGATCGTGGACAGCCTGCGTTACTGGGTCGAAGAGATGCACGTGGACGGTTTCCGGTTTGACCTCGCGTCGATCCTGGCCCGCGACGTCACGGGGCATCCGCTTCCGAATCCCCCCGTCCTCTGGGACATCGAATCGGACCCGGCCCTGGCGGGCACGAAGCTCATCGCCGAGGCGTGGGACGCGGCCGGCCTGTACCAGGTCGGCAGCTTCGTGGGCGACGCCTGGAAGGAGTGGAACGGCCGTTTCCGCGACGACGTCCGCGACTTCTTTCGGGGCGCAAACGGCTCGGTAACTCGCCTGGCCGACCGGCTGGTCGGCAGCCCCGAAATCTACGGCCACAAACAACGCGAACCCGAACAAAGTGTCAACTTCGTGACGTGCCACGACGGCTTCACGCTCAACGACCTCGTCTCCTACAACCAGAAGCACAATGAAGCCAACGGTGAGGGTAACCGCGATGGGGCCGACGACAATCGGAGCTGGAACTGCGGCGCTGAAGGCCCGACCGTCAATCGCGATATCGAGCGGCTCCGCAACCGCCAAGTCAAGAACTTTCTCACGACTACGGTGATGGCGCTCGGTGTACCCATGATCCTGATGGGCGACGAGATCCGTCGTACCCAACAGGGGAACAACAACTCCTATTGCCATGATGACGAGAGCAACTGGCTCGACTGGAAACTCCTGGCGAAGCATGCCGATGTCCACCGCTTCGTGAGCCTGCTCGCGGCGAGGCGATCACTCCGCGACGTGGAGCATGAGCGGCAGCGCGTGAGCCTGAGCACCTTGCTTACCGAGGCAAACAAGGAATGGCACGGCGTGAAGCTCCACCAGCCGGATTGGGGCGACGGTTCGCACAGCATCGCCCTGAGCGCCGAACTTCGCAAGGAGGGACTCCGTTTCCACCTGATTCTGAATGCGTACTGGGAGCCGCTCGAGTTCGAGCTGCCCAGTGCGGGCGAAGGGAACTCGTGGCGCCGATGGATCGACACGGCTCTCGACTCGCCGCACGACATCGTTCTCTGGGAGGCCGCACCGGTGATTGAACTCAATTCTTATCGGGCCGAGGCTCGATCGGTCGTGATGCTATACGCCGTTACCCGACCGGAAGCGAGGCATTCAACATAGGGTCGATGGCCGCCGTGTTGATCGAGGGTTGAGTTCGTCGGCCAGGTCTTCGAGCACCGCACGTTCTTCTCCCGGCTGCACCATTTCGTGCTCGTCTCGGACGCCTTCGTCGTCGTGCCGGGTGGGATCGGGACAGTGCTGGAGATGATGATGGTCTGGCAACTGCTTCAGGTGCGGAAACTGAACGACACGCCGCTTATCCTGGCCGGCACGATGTGGCCCGAGTTCGTCGAATGGGCGAGGAAGTCAATGCTGCGCCCGGATTCCCCGCTGGCCAGCCCGCAGGATTTCGCCATCCCGATTTGCTGCCAGAGCGGACCCGAAGTTCTCGACGTGCTGCGCAAGCACCATAACCTGTGGACAGCCAACCAGGAGGCCATCTCGTGACTCAACGTCCGGGCCAGGGTGCGCGAGTTTCTCAATGAACCGCAAGGGCGAGAAGGTGCACTTGAGCGCGCCGGAGATGAACCGGGCTGCCGCGCAGCCGGTTGGACCGGCGTGGCGGCAGCCGTCGATCAAGAGGTTGCGCCCCGTTTTCCGGACGCCGCGATTGAGCCGATTGCCCCGATTGACCCGGCGACCACCATCGGCGGCATGGCTATCGCTCTGGCTCGTTTCAACGTGGCGCGCCCTCCGGCTTCCGCGTCATTCATTTGGTGAAGGTCAGCGCCGGAGCGTTTTTACCTCCGCCCATGAGATGGAACAAGAACTTGCTTGCGTCCTTAGACTCGATCTTGCCGGCCAGCGGCGGGCCATTTTCCTGGGTCAAGCTGAGGACGTTGTCGATGTAAACCGCCCGGCCGGTGATGGACTGTTGCTGCTGCCCCTTGTTGGTAACATTCCAGGTGTACTCCCCGTCAGCCTTGAGCTCGAGCGTGACGGCGGTGTCGGCCGAAGGAGCTGCCTTCCAGGTGCCGGCGAGCTCGGCGGGAGGTGGGGGAGGAGCCTCGGCCGGCTGGGTCGAGGACGTCGCGCCAGCCGAGGGTGGCGCCGCGGCGCCGGCGGCCGGTGCAGTCGGGACAGTTGCGGACGTGGCGACTAATGGTTTCCCTCCGGTCGTCGTCGGTTGTGCTCCCACGACAGCGGGTGCTGCAGCCGTCGAGGGAATTGGCCCCGGTTCTTTGGCTTTGGCCAACGCCTTGGCAAACGAAGCCGAAAGCTGGTCCCTTGGCTCGGCCTTCGCGATGTTTGCAAATTCGGCTCCAGCCGCGTCGGTGTTGCCCTGAACCAGATATTGGTAGGCCAGCAGGAACCGGTCCGGCGTGGAATTGGGATTGCTCCGCAGCGCCGCTTCCAGGCCTCGGAGTTGATTCGTGTAGGTATCGACGCCGGGATAGAGGCCGACGAGGGTCGTCCAGTTCCAGCACGGCCCAGCCGAGAGCACGGCATAGGCCACGCTGGCGGCCTCGTCGTAGCGCTTCAGGGCAAACAAGCACAGAGCTCGAAACTCATGGACGACCGGGGCATTCGGGGTCTGTTTGATGACCTGGTCGGTCAAATCGAGCGCGCGCTGGTAGTCGCCTGCCTTGAAGGAATCACGGGCGGCCGAAAACACTTGTTCGGTGCTTTCCGCTGCGCTCGGGTCGGGCGGCGCGGCCGTGACGTTGATCGGCTGTGAATAATCGTAGATCACACTCGTGACAGCCGGCTGGGCCGCGACGACCGTTGTGTAGTACGGGTTCGCATAAGCGCTGCTGAGCCAGGTGCTCGCCATTGAGCCCAGCCCCCAGTCGCCAATGCTGCTCACTCCCCAGGTCGGGAAGTAATCATACACGCCGTAGCCGGTTCCATAGCCGTAGCCGCCATAAACCGGATCGCCATAACCGCCATAACCGTAGCTGCCCAAAGCGGAATAGTAGCTCGAGGCACCGAGCGCAGTGCCGAGGCCAAACGAGGTAAGGGCGCTTACTCCATAGCCGCCCCAGAACGAGCCGAGATTGCTACCCCAGCCCTGGTACCAGCTTCCGTAATACGGTGACGCCCAGCCGCCACCCCAACCACCGTAGCCGCCACCCCAACCGCCGTAGCCGCCACCCCAACCGCCGTAGCCGCCACCCCAACCGCCGTAGCCGCCACCCCAGCCGCCGTAGCCGCCACCCCAGCCGCCGCCGTAGTAATTACCGCCGCCGTAGAAATTGTTGCCGCCGCTTATGTTGCCGATATTGGTGTTGCCGCCGACGACACCGAGGTTGTCGCCGATCTGTCCGATGTTCCCGGACCCGATATTCCCATTGCCCGATCCCGGTCGGTTACCCCATCCCGGTCGGTTGCCGATACCACCGATTCCACCGGGGCGATTGTCGATGCCGGGACGGTTGCCGATACCACCGATTCCACCGGGGCGATTGTCGATACCGGGACGGTTGCCGATACCACCGATTCCACCGGGCCGATTGTCTATGCCCGGACGGTTGCCGATACCACCGATTCCGCCGGGGCGATTGTCAATGCCGGGGCGGTTGCCGATACCACCGATTCCACCGGGGCGATTGTCAATGCCGGGACGGTTGCCGATACCACCGATTCCGCCGGGGCGATTGTCAATGCCGGGGCGGTTGCCGATACCGCCGATTCCGCCGGGGCGATTGTCAATGCCGGGGCGGTTGCCACCGCCGATGCCACCGCCGGGCCGCCCGATGCCGCCGCCTCCCGCTCCGGGACGATTGGCGATGCCGGGACCGTTGCCGCCGCCAATGCCACCGCCGGGCCGCCCGATGCCGCCGCCTCCCGCTCCGGGACGATTGGCGATGCCAGGACCGTTGCCGCCGCCAATGCCGCCGCCTCCCGGACCGGGGCGATTGCCGCCGCCAGCAATGCCAGGACGGTTGCCGCCGCCTCCCGGACCGGGGCGATTGCCGCCGCCAGGCAAGCCGCCGGGACGATTCCCTCCGCCCCCGGGGCGATTTGCCATGCCGGGCTGGCCTCCGGGCCGATTGGATCCACCGCCGCCAGGCCGGTTCATTCCACCGCCGCCAGGGCGATTGCCGCCGCCGCCCATGCCCGGCCGGGCCATGTTGCCGCCGCCGGACGGCCGGTTCATTCCGCCCATCGCTGCACGGTTCGTCGGCGTGGATGGACGCGCCATGCCGCCGCCACCCGCTCGTGCGCCGCCGCCACCCGCTCGTGCGCCGCCGCCACCTCGTCCGCCGCCGCCGCCTCGCCCGCGCTGGGCCTGGGCGACATCCGTGTCAACAAGAATAATCAGGGTCGCTGCCAGGGCGATTGTCGATAGATGCCTCAACATGGGATACCTCGCGGAGTCGCTAGTTTGGTGTCAGGAGTGGGCTCAGTTTCTCGGTGCGCCGGTGCCCGGCTGTGCGGGCGCGGCCGCCGGTCGAGACTGTGCTCCGCCGGGCTGAGGCGGCTTGCGAACCATAACGACATCCACGATGTCGGGCGCGATCTGCCCGCCGATAATCCGGTCAATCGAGCTGGTCTTGACCGAATCGTTATTGAGGACGGTGTGGATCTGGGTGGCCGAAGTCGGCCGGCCGTCGCGGAGCACGCCTTGCGCTTTCAAGACCCACTCCTTCTCGCCGGTTCGCGTCCAGAGCGCCTCACCGTGACCCCCCTCCGCATCGAACACCCACGACTTGATCTGGCCGGTCTGCGGGTCCCAACCGATGAACATGGTGCCGGAAGTTGCCTTCTCGCCCTTGACCTCGACCTGGTAGGTCCGGATCAGAAAACTCTTGTTGTCGGCCCAGCGCACATTCGAGCTGGCTTTGACGCTCTCGCTCTCGTCAACCCAATCGCCGACCATCCATTCGAGGTCCTTGAGGCGGTCGTAGCTTGAAACGTCTTCGGCGGGCGCGGGATATTCCCTGATCTCGGCTACCAGCCACTTACCTTTGCGCCGTAACGCCAAGGAGCTGAAGCGGGTGAATTCACTCGCATCGCCCGTGGCGGTCGTGAGCCGAGTCTGACCTTCGACTCGTGCCACGTCGGGGGTGAGGAATCGGATTTCCTGCACCTTCGGCTCCAGCTTGAGCCCCGGATTTTCCTCGAAGGACGATGCATACATCTCGGCGATAGCCGCCTTGCCCCGCGTGGTCTCGCCGCCGGAATCGACGAGATTGGCATCGTCCGTGAAGAGCGCCGCCAGTGCCGGAATATCCGGGGAGTTGTAGGCCTTCGCAAACGCATCGACCAGATCGCGGACCGGCTTTTCCTCTCCGCTGACAGCCGATGCGGCGGCAACTTGTGCGGTTTCCGGCGCGGCGGCCGCTGGTGCAGCCCGCGGCACGGCCTGACCAAGAACTGGCCGGACCCAGATCAGAAACGGACTCATCACCAGGAACGCCGTAACCAGGGAGCATCGAATCGCTTGCATCATGTTTCTCGCATGAGTTGGCCCAGGAGCGAAATGAATCATCCCGACAATACGATCACCTTCGGGTCGGAAGCCCAAGATCGCAGGTTGGGAGCTGGAGCGCTGGTATGGGTTCCGATGCAACTGGCCGGCGCAGACCTCCAGCCACGCACCGAATTCGGAATCTTGAGCCCCGCAGCTTCGGGCCACCCAGCCGGTTGAATCGACGATCCTTGAATTGAGCCGGACGGCCGACTTGCGTAGGTTGCGCGACAACCACAGATCCTACTGACTTACAGCCGTGGGTTCAAGCAATAAGAAATGCGGCCGCTTGATCGCCTTCGAACCGGCGAAACCCCCGCGATGGGTCGGGAGGCGGGTTGACATCCCGCATCCGGTCCATAGCATGAATTACAGGTACCGCATCGAATGGCTGCACTTTTTGCTGCTAGATTCCATGTGCCCAGGGATGGGTGTCGCGGAATGCGTGCATGAACGGATGTTCAGTGACGCGGTCCGGAAGCCCCGCTGGTTCCGGACCATCGAACGAGCACGGCGAAGCTCTCTTGCCGCCGCGCTTTGGCATAGCAGTGAGGAGACTATACTCATGGATATCGAGCGTGTGAATGTCATTATCTGTGAAAGCACCTGCGGTTGTTCCTCGATCCATACGGTGACGGCCCACCATCGGAGTTACCCCGAAATCGCAGTCGAGGCGGGATCGGCGGCCCGTGCGGTCGAACATCTCGAGCGGCTCCTGGCGCGGCGCTCGACTACGATGTAGACTCCTCGCGGCGCGAGGTACTTCAGCAGGCGGTCGCGGATGTTCGTCGCTGCGCTGCGACGCTCCCCGCGGGCCCGGCCTATTCACCAGGCTGCGCCGGAGAAGCTCAAGGATTCACGTCCGTACGGCCTGACTGAGGTCATTGACTGGCCTGTGCGCATTCGCGCATTGGCATTCGCGCGCAGTCAGGCTCTTGGGCGCGAGTGCAGTTCAAGCTGGTCCCAAAGCGCGCCAAGACGAGCGGTGCGGTTCCCAGCGCCAAACTCCAGAAGCAAAACTCTGACATGACCTGCTCCTTGCATCAGTAAGGAGAGCATGGCTCGATCGTTGGGGATCACGTCGCCTGTGCGACTCACAAACACTCGTACGCCCAGAGCTGGGTGCTGTCTGATCGTGGCGGCCGAATTCCCATGAATTTCGAAACGGGCGGCGTTCTCGGTGTCGAACAGTGTACGCAGCCGATACACTGGACGATATCAAGACAATCCTCTCATCCGGAGACTTCTACGTGGACATCGTTTGGTTCCTTTTGATCGGCTTGGCGGCTGGCTGGCTGGCGAGTTTCCTCATCAAGGTCCGTGGTCTTGGCCTGGCCGAAAAACTGATCGTCGGCGTGATCGGGGCGTTGATCGGCGGCTACGTCTTCCGCGTCCTCCCAGTGAACATGAACGTGTCAGGAACGGCGGGATCGCTGATTACCGCCACCGTGGGGGCCGCGATTCTGTTGTTCCTGCTCAAGTTGATCCGCAGATACTAGGTTTCTCGATGACGGCCATCCTCCTGGTCTTGGCGTTACTAAGCCCAGCCCCCGGTAAGATGGAGCGGGTTGAGGCCGCGCGCGACGGACGCGGATTCGTCGTGGTCCCTTCCGGTAAGCCCTTCGTACCCTGGGGCTTGAATTACGGCAACGCGGGCCGGCTGATCGAGGACTTCTGGGAGGCGGATTGGCCAACGATCGCCGGTGACTTTCGCGAGATGAAGGACCTCGGGGCCAACGTGGTGCGGGCCCACCTTCAGCTCGGCAAGTTCATGGCGGGGCCGGATCGACCCAACCAGCAGGCACTCGACCGTCTGAGCCGCCTGGTCGCCGAGGCCGAGGCCAACGGGCTCTATCTCGACCTGACGGGCCTGGCCTGTTACCGCACGTCGGATGTCCCGGCCTGGTATGACAAGCTCGATGAACCCGGCCGCTGGGCCGTCCAGGCCCGGTTCTGGGAGGCCGTGGCAAAGCAGTGTGGCGGTAGCCCGGCAATCTTCTGCTACGACCTGATCAACGAGCCGCTTTCTCCGGGCGACCGCCGCAAGCCGGGCGAGTGGTACTCGGGCAAGCCCTTTGGCGGCTATGACTTTCTCCAGTGGATCTCGCTCGACCCGGCCGGCCGGCCCCGCGAGGAGATCGCGCGTCAATGGATCAAGACGTTGACGCGGGCGATCCGCCGGCACGATTCCCGCCGTCTGATCACGGTCGGCCTGCTGCCGTCGACGCCCGAGTGGGGCCATCTCTCGGGGTTCTTGCCCGCCAAGGTTGCCCCGGAGCTTGATTTCATCAGCGTCCACATCTACCCCGAGAAAGGCAAGGTGGCTCTAGCGCTGACGACGCTCAAGGGATTCGCCGTCGGCAAGCCGGTAGTCATCGAAGAGACCTTTACCTTGAAATGCTCGGGGGCAGAGCTCGAGGAATTCCTCCGGAGGTCGCGCGGGATCGCCAGCGGCTGGATGGGCCACTACGACGGCCAAACCATCGAGCAGCTCGACAATCTGCGGATATCCAAGAAAGTTACGATCTCGCAGTTACTCTGGCTCGAGTGGCTGACCCTGTTCCGAAAGCTGGGCCCGGAGATGAAGGGCGAGAGAGCGCAGGCAGGGACTGCCCGGTGACGACTTGGCTATCGCTCACCCGCGTCTGGCTGACTGACAACGCAGCGGCGAAGTGATATCATGAAAAGCCGGTCTTGGAAGTGAATCGTCCCACTGGCCGGGAGGGATCGTCGTGGCCACGATCTCGTATGCCCACATCGAGTTTAATACCGAAGGTGAACCGATCATCGCGGGCACCCGGATCAAGGTTCGCATGATTGCCCTCGACGTCCTCGCCCACCGGTGGGACGCCGAGGAAATCCAGCGGCATCACCCCGACCTTACGCTGGGCCAGATCCACTCTGCCCTAGCCTATTACTCCGACCACAAAGAGGCGATGGACCGCGACATCAGGCAGCGGCACGAACGTGTCCAGGCCCTGCGCACAGCTCGGGAAGAGTCACCGGGCCGGCGGAAGCTGCGGGAACGGGGATTGCTTCCGTGAGTGTTCCGCTCTACATGGATCATCATGTGGACGCCGCGATCACCGAAGGGCTGCGCCGGCGAGGGATCGACATCCTCACGTGTCGAGACGATGGAACAGACACCTGGGACGATCAGCGAATTCTGGAGCGGGCCACCCAACTTGGCCGCGCGCTGTTCAGCCAGGACGACGACCTGTTGGCGATCGCCCACCGCCTGCAGCTTGCCGGGTCCAGCTTTGCCGGGCTGATCTACGGACATCAGCTCGACCTCTCAATTGGTCAGGCGGTTCGCGACTTGGAGCTGATCGCGCAAGTGTACGATCCCGATGATCTCCGTGACCGGGTCGAGTATCTTCCGCTTTGAAGACGATTGCTTTGATTCGGGTGATCCCTGCGGTCCGTCGTTGGCTGACGGGGTTAGCATAATGTGGGGGCGCTATCCCGGGGCCGGCTATTGCTCACCCGCGAAGACCTTTGCCGGCTGCTCGCCGACTGGCTCGGCCAGGAGCGCCTCCGCCTCACCGCGGAAGCCAGCCAGTTCCTTAGCATGCTGCGGGTCGAGGCTTTTCTGCTCCCGCAGCCAGCGCAGGGCGCGGCCAAAGCAGCCGCGGGCTGCTTCGCGATGCCCGAGCCGGTGGTGCGCCATGGACAGGAAGAACAGGTCGAATGCCGCCAATTGGCCCTTGCCGGCCGCGAGGCTCTTCTCGAGCGCTTCGATCGACTCGGCAAAGTTGCCGGCGCGATAGAGGGCGACGCCGAGCGTATTGAGCGACAACTGGTTCCCCGGGGCCAATTCCACGGCGCGGCGTGCATGTTCGACGGCCTCGGTTGGGTTGCGAAACGGCTCGGGAGCGGTAGCCAGCATCCAGGCCAGATTGTTGTGAGTCAGAGAAATGCCTGGGGCCAAGAGAGCCGCTTGGCGGAGTGCAGCAACGGCTTCGGCGAACTTGCCGGCCGCTTCGAGCCGATGCGCTTGCTGAATGAGCGATTCGAGCTCAGCCTTGACTTGCTCTAGCTGGAGCAGTGTCTGCACCTTGGCCCCCAGTGATCCCAGGTCTTCCACAACGTGCAGCGGAGAGGCTGGTGTGTCCTGCGTGGCTGAATCCGTTTCTGGATAGGCCGGCGCCTCCCAGTCGAGGCCCATCTCGGCGAGTTTGCGCCGGATGGCCCGCAGGTCCCAGACGTGCACGGCCGGCCCATCGTTGGTCGTGAGCACAAGCCGCGTGCCATCGGGGCTGAAGGCCGCCCCCCAGACTCCGCACTGGTCAGGGCTTTCGAGCCGCGCCAGCGTCCGGCCCGTCTCAGCTTCGACGAGACATTGGATTTTGTCTGCATCCGTGACGACCACGAGCTGGCCGTCGGGGGAAAAGCAATGACCGGCTCTGCCACCTTTCGGTGCCTCGCGCCAGGTACCGACCTCCCAGCGCCGGCCGCTCGGGCCCATCAGCCAGTTCCCATCGGTGCTGAAGACAGCATCTCCCGGCTCCAAGATGGAAAAATTGAGCACCTCTTTGCCGTCCTGGACGCACCACACGCGGGTGTCGCCACCGCCATGACGGTTCGTCGCCAGCCAGCGACCGTCGGGGCTCAGGGAGACGCCACGGCAGTCATCGAGCGGCCCGACCTGGAACGAGCGCCTCCGGAGTAAGGACGTGTGCTCGTGAGCGGTCAGCCAGCGCCACGATTCTGCCCGACCGGTCCTCGTCGAGGCCGCAGTCGCTCGGCGGCAGCGGGAGCCGGATCGGCGGACCGATCCGCAGCTCATTGCGATCTATGTCGAGCCGAACCGGCCACCGCCAGACGCCGAGGTCCCCGCTGCTCAGAAGGTCGCCCGACGGCTCGAACATGGTTGTGGCGTATCCGATCGGCAGAAACGCGAGCTCCGTCCAACGGACAAGGTCCCAGAGCACGATTCCGCCAGAAGTGCCCACGGCCAGCAGCCGGCCGCCAGCCTGGATCGAGGGCCGCCCATAGTTCAGCGACGGGCTCGCGGCGTGGACGAAGCTGCGGAATTCGAGTGCGGGATCGAGCTGGTAGGTGGCCAGTTTGCCGGGAAGCGAAACGGCGATTCGCCCATCCGCGCTGAATTCCGGAGGCGTACGACCGTTCAGGTTCAGCCAGGAGTGGCCCATGACCGGGTCCCAGAGCCGCAGGCGAGCATCGAAGTCGTTGCTGGCCACGACCGCGCCTGAGGGGTCGAAGGCAGCCCTCAGTCCATCGTTGGAATGCCCCGCGAGGACCGTTTTCCTGGCCCCTGTTGCGGTATCCCAAAGGTAGATCTTGTAATCAACGCACGGTGTGGCAAGCGTGCCGCCGTCGGGGCTCCAGGCCACCGACTCCGGTCGTGTGGGCAAAGGGATCGACCGGACGATCTTGCCGGTCTCGGTCTCGAGTATCAGGCAGTTCCATGTTTTCTCCTGGTGGATGAGCGCAACCTGGGCTCCGTCTTTCCGAAAGGCCACGCATCCCGACAGCCAGCGCCATTTGGGTCGGCCGGTCGCCAAGTCGTGGACGACGACGTCGCGATCCCTTGCGAGGGCGATCCGCCGGCTGTCTGGGCTAAACGTCGCAGTTCCTACCCCAGCCTTTTCGTCCAGGGCGACGCGGTCACGGTCGATGTCCCAGACTGTCAGGGCGTTTCCCGGCTGGTGTGTGGTCGCGAGGTAGCGGCCGTCTGGGCTGAAACCGAAGACCCAGATGTCGCCATCTCCCCGGGGCACGTGGAAGCGGGCGATCTCGTTGTCGTCAGTGACTCGTCGGACCGAAATCGTGCCGTCACGGAACCGGAGCGCGTAGCGCGTCATCGTGAGATCGAAGCTAACCGGATTGACGCTCACTGGCAGTTGAAGAACTCGACCCGTAGGCTCCAAGTCCGGCAGGGCCATGCAGGCGATTGCCTGATCCCGCAAGGTCTCGAATCGCTCGGGAGGCAGCTTGAGCGCTCGACCGATCGCGGCCGCTTGATTCAGGGCCTTCAGGCTCTCGAACCGCTGTCCCATCCGCCGGCTGAACCGCGTGGCGCGCGCCTGCGACGTGCGCGACTCGAATAACTGCTCGCGGCCCTCCGCCTCGGCCTTCTGAATCGCGTCGCGCTGTGCGACGATCAGATGGAGCCGGTTACGATCTGTCAACCAGGCGAACGTCGAAACGACGGCGAGGATGGTCGTCAGCGCCGCCGCGGTGATATTGGCACCGGCCAGCCACGGATTTCGCTGGCACCACCGCCAGAATTGCTGGTAGAACGGGATCGGGCGCGAGGTGATCGGCCGGTTCTCGAGAAAGAGCCGGAGATCCTTGGCCATCTTTTCGGCGGTGGCGAACCGGTCCTCCGGGTCCTTGGCCAGCGCCTTGAGAACGATCGTCTCCAAATCGCGGGGAATGTGGCCATCATGCCGCCGCGGCGGCACGGGAGGATCGTTCTCAATCCGATGGATCAACTCAAGCTGGTTTTCGCCCTCAAAGGCGCGACGCAAGGTCAACATCTCGTAAAGCGTCGCCCCCAGCGCATAGACGTCGCACCGGCCGTCCGAATCGCCGCGGAATCGCTCGGGCGCCATGTAGCGCAGCGTTCCGACCACATCATGCGACCGCGAGAGGTCCTCCCCCTCCTCAAGCTTGGCCAGGCCGAAGTCGGTGATCCAGATATTCCCCAGTGGATCCAGGATGAGGTTGGGAGGCTTGATGTCGCGGTGAAAGACGCCGCGCTTGTGCGCGTAGGCCAGGGCCTCGGCCACCTGGGCAGCCAGCCGGGCGACTTCACGGTAATAGCAATCGTCGGCCTTTCCGGTCAACGTGCTGGTGGAACCTTCGGGAAACGAACCGTCTGCGTTCTCGGTTGGTTCAACTCCGTGAAGCGGCTCGGCCGTGGGACCTGGGACGTCTCCGGTGTCACAGACTGCCATCCCGAGTTGAGCGGTCGCGGTCACGCCGAGGCCGCCAGGTTCGGCCGTCGCCGTCGGATTCGCAAGCTGGGGCGTCACGTCGTGGCTGTCCGGCGCTTCGGCGGCGCAGGCGGCTGGGTCGTACGAGCCGGTCAGAAACCCCACTGTGACCGTCTGCCTCAACGAGTTCGCCCCCGGTTCGCCTGGGCCGAAGACCCTGCGGGCAATCGCGGACCAGTCACGCTTCGACCAGGCCGGGGGCGACGGCTCGGTCGCGCCGGGTGTCGGTTGGTCATTCTCCTTCCGAAGCCGGCGAACGTCATCCAGGATCTTATCCAGGCTTTGGCCGGCAATGTATTGCATCGCGTAGAAGCAGACGCCGTCGTGCACCCCGTAGTCGAAGACGCTGACAATGTTGGTATGGTGCAGCCGGGCGGCCGAGCGTGCTTCGGTCACGAACCTTCGCAGGTACTTCTGCTTCCCGCGAAAATGCCGATGCATGACCTTGAGGGCCACATGATTGTGCAGCGCCTCGCGAACCGCTTCGTAGACGATCCCCATGCCCCCTTCGCCCAGATAGCGCAGGATCCGGTAATCGCCCAGTTGTTCGGGATGAGCGCCACGGGCCGGATCAACGGATTCTGCGGGATCGGGACCACCGTCTCCGGTCGCCGGCTTGAATTGTTCCACCACGGCCAGCATCGGAAACAGCTCGCGGATGTCGTCGGCGAGTTCGGGGAAGCGTTCGACATATTCGGTGATCGACGGGTGCTCGCCGCGGCGAAGCCGCCTGGCGAACTCCTCGGCGATCTGTTCGACCGGATTACGGTCAACGCTTGGTCCGCTCATCGTTCGTACCTCGTCATCCTCGCTCCTGTTTCGAAGCCTGAGACCGGAACGAGCCGGAATCGTCCATCATGTTGAGCGTGGGCGCCAGAAGCTCCTTGAGCCGGCGGAGGGCACGGACGTAGCGATTGCTGGCCGCGGCCTTGTGCAAACCCAGCACGGCGGCGGCCTCCTGGTTGCTGAGCTCCTCGAAATGCCGCAGGGCCAGGATCTCGCGGTCGATCGGGTCCATGGCGTTGAGCGCCTCCTGGATCTTGATCTGGATCTCGGCTCGTAATACGGCCCGGCTGGGTGTCGTCAACCAGCCCAGAAGCTGCGCGGCCAGCGACCGCGAGTCGGCCGCGGGCAGCGGCCCGCTGTGCAGCGAGACCTCGCGGCCCGCGTCGCGCGCCTTCACGCCCAGTTGCAAGCGGTGCAGCGTGTGCAAGCGCTGGACGGCCAGCAGCCGCAGCCAGATAAACGGAGGAATGGCCGGGTGGGCCGCGTATTCCTTCAGCCGGCGCGAGGCGTCGATGAACGCGTCTTGAAGGACGTCGGAGGCGTCGATGCGTCCTTGCAATCGCCGATCGAGTCGAAGCTGAATCATCCGCCGCAGCCGCTGGCGATTCGCATTGAAGAGTTCTCCCAGCGCATGCTGCTCGCCCGCGCACATGCGCTCGGACAGGACATCTTCGGTGTCGGACTCTTTCGACATGCTTCGCCCTCTAAGATGATATCCGGTCGAACGTCCCATTTGTAAACAGACGGGGGTCGACATTATCTCGTCACAGAACCCGAGGCGGTTGCCCGGTGACCCGAAGCTGGACCATTCTGGTCAACGCAAACGGCTTCTTGGGAATGAGCGTCACCGTATCGTTGACCGCGTTGTAGGCGGCCGATTTCAGCGGGATGGGTTTAGCACCATCCTTGATGGTGAACGAGTTCTTCTTGCCCGCGGCGATCAGTTGATAGTTTCCCAGCCCGTTCGGTGCGTCGAAGTTGACGGGGCCGCTGAAGAAGATGACGATCTGGGAGACCATCTGCTGCTTGAAGACCAGATTGACCTTAGTAATCGTCAACGTGAGTTGCAACGCATTCGAGAATTCGGACGTGTCTCCCGTCTGGTCCGTGGCCGTTGCGGTGATCCAGGAGCCAGCAGAAGTCGCTACGGGAAGGTTGAAGGTTGTCGCCTGTTCGAGCTCGCCATTTGCGTCTGTCTTCACCGTGACCGAGCCAAGCCAGTACTTGCCCTGGCTGCCCGGACCGGGGGAGGAATAGAAGTCGAGCCTGCACGCGCTATTGGGCAGACTGACGAATGAAACACCGACGCTGGTCGTCGAGCCGTATCCGGCCGAAGTGATGACCGGGGCATTCAAGAGGTTGTTGGGACCAGCGGCCGGTGTGTTCCCGTGATTGGGGTTGGGCGTGCTCGAAGTCCCCAGAGCGATCCCCAGCCCCGTATTGGCGAAGATGCGGTTCGCCGTGATCTGGTTGCCGACCGAGTTGCCGATCACCGAGACGCCGGCTCCGCCGTTCCCGGAAATGACATTGCCAGCGCGAGCGGCCGTACCACCGATGATGTTGCTGGTCGCGTTCGACACGATATAGACGCCCGAATCGCGGTTACCCAAAGCGTGGGTCCCGGACACATCGGTGCCGATGCGGTTGGCCTCCACGAGGTTGCCGGTGGTTCCAGCGTCAGAGATGTAGACGCCGACAGCCGAATTGGCGGAGATCGTATTGCCCGCGCCGGCAGTCATGCCGCCGACCGTGTTGTTGCTGGCGCCGCCTTGGATCGCCACTCCGCTGTCGATGTTCCCCAACGCATGGGTTCCGGACGCATCGGTGCCAATGAGGTTGGCCTCCACGGCGTTACCCGACGTGCCGGGGTCGGAGATGTAGATGCCTTTGTTCCCATTGGCGGAGATCAAGTTTCCCGCGCCGGCCGCCGTGCCGCCGACCAGGTTATTGTTCGCCCCGGCGAAAATCGCCACCCCAGCGTAATCGTTGCCGAGACGCTGTGAGCCGCTGAGATCGGTGCCGAGGAAGTCTCCCTCAACGACGTTGCCGGTCGTTCCGATGCCCAGGATGTGCAGACCGTCCACGGAGTTACCGGAGATCACGTTGCGGGCGGCGGGCGTCGTGCCGCCGATCGTGTTGTACGACGCGCTGTTCTGGATCGCGACACCACTCGCATCGTTGCCCAGTGCATGGGTTCCGGACGCATCGGTGCCGATGAGGTTGGCCTCCACGAGGTTGCCGGTGGTTCCAGCGTCAGAGATGTAGACGCCGACAGCCGAATTGGCGGAGATCGTATTGCCCGCGCCGGCCGCCGTGCCGCCGACCGTGTTGTTGCTGGCCCCACCCTGGATCGCCACTCCGCTGTCGATGTTCCCCAGCGCACGGGATCCGGACGCATCGGTGCCGATGAGATTGGCCTCCACGGCGTTACCCGACGTGCCCGGGTCGGAGATGTAGATGCCTTTGTTCCCATTGGCGGAGATCAAGTTTCCCGCGCCGGCCGCCGTGCCGCCGACCAGGTTATTGTTCGCCCCGGCGAAAATCGCCACCCCAGCGTAATCGTTGCCGAGACGCTGTGAGCCGCTGCGATCGGTGCCGAGGAAGTCTCCCTCAACGACGTTGCCGGTCGTCCCGTTGCCCAGGATGTGCAGACCGTCCACGGAGTTACCGGAGATCACGTTGCGGGCGGCGGGCGTCGTGCCGCCGATCGTGTTGTCCGTCGCGCTGTTCTGAATCGTAATACCGGACCCATCGTTGCCCAGTGCATGGGTTCCGGCCGTATCGGTGCCGATGAGGTTGGCCTCCACGAGATTGCCGGTGGTTCCAGGGTCGGAGATGAAGACGCCCTCGCCCGAATTGCCGGAGATCGTATTGCCCGCGCCGGCAGTCGTGCCGCCGATCGTGTTGTTGCCGGCCCCGGTCGCGATCACCACCCCGCTGCCGCCGTTGCCCAGCGCGTGCGTCCCGGACCCATCGGTACCAATGAGGTTGGCCTCCACGAGGTTGCCAGTGGTTCCAGCGTCGGCGATGTGCACGCCGTCTGCCGAATTGCCCGAGATTGTGTTGCCCGCGCCGGCAGTCGTGCCGCCGATCGTGTTGTCCGTCGCGCTGTTCAGGATCGCAACACCGACATTATTGTTGCCCAGTGCACGGGTTCCGGACGCATCGGTGCCAATGAGGTTGGCCTCCACGACGTTGCCGGTGGTTCCGGGGTCGGAGATGTAGACGCCGTCGCCCGAACCGCCGGAGATCGTATTCCCCGCGGCGGCGCTCGTGCCGCCGATGAGATTGTTGCTGGCACCGCTGACGATCGCCACGCCGCTGGCTCCGTTACCAAGGGGCATCGAGCCGCTCTTATCGGTGCCGATGAAGTTTCCTTCCACGACGTTGCCGGTCGTGCCGGTGCCCACCAACTGCATACCGTTAAAGGAGTTACCCGAGATCACGTTGCGTTCGGCAGGTGTTGTTCCTCCAATCGTGTTGTTCGTGGCGCCGGACTGGATCGCGACACCGTTGACGTTCGGCACCGCTGTCTGTCCGCTCGAGTCTGTGCCGAGGAAGTTGCCGCAAACCCAGTTGCCGGTCGTACCAGAATCGGAGATGTAGACGCCATATTCCGAGTTGCCGGAGATCGTGTTCCCCGCGGCGGCGCCCATGCCGCCGATGAGATTGTTGCTGGCACCGGTGAAGATCGCCACGCCGCTGGCTCCGTTACCGAGGGGCTTCGAGCCGCCGAGATCGGTGCCGATGAAGTTTCCTTCCACGACGTTGCCGGTCGTCCCGCTGTCCACGATGTGCACGCCGTCCCAGGAGTTACCCGAGATCAGGTTGCGTTCGGCAGGTGTTGTTCCTCCAATCGTGTTGTTCGTGGCGCCGGATTGGATCACGACGCCGTCGAAGTTCGGCACCGCTGCCTGTCCGCTCGGGTCTGTGCCGAGGAAGTTGCCGTAAACCCAGTTGCCGGTCGAGGAAGCACCCGAGATGTGAATTGCCGCACCGGTGGAAAAGCCAACGATGTCCAGGCCGCGGATCGTGACATTCGAGCCGTTGACGGTCAGCCCGTCGTCGGCCCCGGAGCTTTGCCCGTTGATCTCGATCACGGGCGTGCCGGCATAGCCCGGCTGAGATTCGCCGTCGATCAGCACGGCCTGGGTGATCGCAGGAAGCGGGGATTGCGGTGAGATCGTCTGAACGCCCGATCCAGTGATCGCGAAGTCGATCGTGTTCGTCTGGCCTGGCGTCGCGTTGGACTGAAGTATCGCGTACCGGAGCGAGCCCGTGTCCGTGGCCGAGTCGCTCGTGTCCGTCACGTAGAGCGTGCTCAGCAGTTCCCGTCTTTCCATGCTCTCGAATCGGAGGCGCATTCGGCGGACACGCCGCAACGTTGGAGCGCTAACCCGGCTCTGGCGAGGCAGGATTGACATCGTGGGAATTCCTGAAGCTTGAGGTTTGACGCGAAATTCGGGGCCTTTAAGCACACGGGCATCGGCCTGGTCGATCAAAACGGGCGGTTGGCCGATTGCGCCCCTAAATGAGATCCGACTAGACGCGCCGTTCGTAAACAGGCGAGGCGCAAGATTCTCCCCGCCCACGAATCAGTTCGTCGACCGAAGGGCTGGCGGCGCTATAAGTTCAGGCACGAAGGCGAAGTCGAGCGGCGACATGTGTCCAGCGCGCCCTAATCAGGTCGCTATGCGCTCGAAAAACTCCTTGAGCGACGGGATACACGGATCGAGACTGTATCTCTCCTCGATCGTCCGCCGGGCGGCACGGCCAATTGCGGCAAGCTCCGCGGGATCGGCGAGTACATATAGCGTGATCTCAGTCAGCCTTTCTGCATCGAAAGGCGGCTCGACCAGCCCGTTTCGGCCGGGCTCGATCACTTCCGATACCGGCAGGACCGCGTAATCATTGGTTGATCGAGATACCCTCGCGACTTGCAAGTTCGCGAACTTGCTTGTGCAACGACTCGGGGAGCCTCAGGCTGAGCGTACTCAGGGTTTGACCTCGATGAGACGGAGGAACTCGGGCCTGGTTCAAAACAGCCCTTCTTGAGGCAACAGGACGGACGGCATGTATACCCCTGTCTAGATTCCGGTCCGCCTCAAGGCGATCGGATTCGTGCAGTTTCACCCGGTTCTGCCGATCATGGCGGAAGTCGCGGACGCGAGGGTTGAGACGGCAACCGGGCCGAGGGCGGTTGTTGCGATCTGGCAGGAATGGCGAGTTAGACGGGCTATTCCGTCGTCAGACGGCATTCTCGGTACATATTCGGCATACTTGGCACGCGCAGAAGCGTGCCCACTATGCCGAGTATGTGCCCAGTATGTCTCGGGCACGGCGGCCTGCGATGCACGAGCGGATGTACCTTTGAACTGTCCAGACGGCGTGGAGAAGCACGCCGATGAGCTGAGCGGGACGGGCGAAATCGGCAAAACGCGCCGAACGAAGCCAATTTCGCTGAGTCCATGAGCATCGTGGAAGCACAAGATCCGATTCAAGTTACGGCAAATTCGGGCGCTCGTTCGCGACTTGACAAGCGGGGTGGCGCGGCCAGGGGAGGGCAGCACGCCGCGTGAAGTTGCCCGAGTTGCCGCGGAGGGCCGGCTAACGAGCCGCGCCGCTTAGCTCCCCAACCTGGCGCGCATGGCATGAGCGTCGCCTTCAGCAAAATCCAGCAATCGCGCATCTTCCGGACCCGGGCATGGTTCAACTTCAGCATGCTTGAAGGTGGCAAGAGCTGGGTGGCCGGGGTCGAGCGGGCGAAAGCCAGCGAGGCCCCAGTGCGGAAGCCTCGGACCTGGGGGCGTCGACCCCAGCCACCCGTGAGGTGTTACCTGCAGCAGATCGTCCCGGCTCAAACGTTCGGGGGTATCAAGAGCGAGATTCTCTGCCGCTTGTGCCGGCGGTAAATGCGGAAGTCGTTGTCGAGCGTAAAGACCACGCACTCGGGGGCGAGCTCCGACATACGGACCAGGCAAGCGTCGGCCAGCGACATGTTACTTCCCGAACCCATCCATGTATTTCGGGTTGGTGGAAAGATCGCCGGGGCCTTCGACACAGCCAATCCACCGCTCAGCAGCTTCTCGCAACGATCCGGACGGTATCGCCGGCTCGCCGTCAACTGCTCGAGAGCAGCCCGAACCACGGCGGATTTGCTCTGTTTGCGCTGCCTGGCCGCACGGCCCAGCTTGGCGTGCAACCCGACCGGTAGTTTAAACGAGATCGCCTTCATGGGAATCCCCCCTCCCCGCGGTATTACCAATACTGCTCTCGTCGTAATACACGCGTGTAGTCACGACGAGGCCGCCGGACACGCAAGCCGAGTGGATTGATTGTGCCGGGACCAGCCCCGCTGACGCTGGCGCGGTAAACGGTTCGGGTCGTCGAGGCTAAACGTTCACTCCGGTTTTGTTGCGCGGCGCTGCCCTCAGAGCGACCGCACCGAAGACCTGGGGCTTACGCCGCCAGGCTACATTCTGCCGCCGCATTCGCGGCTGGGGCTGGCGACCGCACCGAAGACCTGGGGCTTACGCCGCCAGGCTACATTCTGCCGCCGCTTTCGCGGCTGGGACTGGCGACCGCACCGAAGACTGGGGCTTACGCCGCCAGGCTACATTCTGCCGCCGCATTCGCGGCTGCGACTGGCGATCGCACCGAAGACCTGGGGCTTAGGCCGCCAGGCTACATTCTGCCGCCACATTCGCGGCTGCGACTGGCGATCGCATCAAAGACCTGGGGCTTACGCCGCCAGGCTACATTCTGCCGCCGCATTCGCGGCTGGGACTGGCGACCGCATCAAAGACCCGGGGCTTACGCCGCCAGGCTACATTCTGCCGCCGCATTCGCGGCTGGGACTGGCGACCGCACCGAAGACCCGGGGCTTACGCCGCCAGGCTACATTCTGCCGCCGCATTCGCGGCTGGGACTGGCGACCGCACCGAAGACCCGGGGCTTACGCCGCCAGGCTACATTCTGCCGCCGCTTTCGCGGCTGCGACTGGCGATCGCACCGAAGACCTGGGGCTTAGGCCGCCAGGCTACATTCTGCCGCCGCATTCGCGGCTGCGACTGGCGATCGCATCGAAGACCTGGGGCTTACGCCGCCAGGCTACATTCTGCCGCCGCTTTCGCGGCTGGGACTGGCGACCGCATCAAAGACCTGGGGCTTACGCCGCCAGGCTACATTCTGCCGCCGCATTCGCGGCTGGGACTGGCGACCGCACCGAAGACCTGGGGCTTACGCCGCCAGGCTACATTCTGCCGCCGCATTCGCGGCTGGGACTGGCGCGGCATCAAAGACCTGGGGCTTACGCCGCCAGGCTACATTCTGCCGCCGCATTCGCGGCTGGGACTGGCGACCGCATCAAAGACCTGGGGCTTACGCCGCCAGGCTGCATTCTGCCGCCGCATTCGCGGCTGGGACTGGCGACCGCACCGAAGACCTGGGGCTTACGCCGCCAGGCTACACTCTGCCGCCGCATTCGCGGCTGGGACTGGCGACCGCACCGAAGACTGGGGCTTACGCCGCCAGGCTACATTCTGCCGCCGCTTTCGCGGCTGGGACTGGCGACCGCACCGAAGACCTGGGGCTTACGCCGCCAGGCTTCACTCTGCCGCCGCATTCGCGGCTCGCACCGGGGCTCTTCTGCCGTTCCCCGCAAGCGATACGCTCGGTTTGGCTGGTCAAGACCAATTCACTCGGACTGGACACCGGGGCCGGGCGCGGATTGAAACTCAGCGCGTCGCCTTGCTCACCACCCTCTCGAAGAATTCCCCGAGCGGCGGGATGCACACTTCGAGGCTGTACTTTTCCGCGATCGTCTGGCGGGCGGCGCGGCCAAGCGGGGCAAACTCAGCGGCGTTGGCGAGTACGCGAATCGCTGTTTCGGTGAGCCTCTCTGCATCAAGAAGCGGCTCGACCAGCCCGTTTCGGCCCGGCTCGATCACCTCGCGCACCGGCGGGACGTCCGAGGCCAGCACCACGCAACCGCTGGCCATCGCGTCCAGCATCGACCAGGACAGGACAAAAGGGGCGGTCAGGTAGATGTGCAGGTCGCTGATGCGCAGAATATCGGCCAGGTGCTCGGGCAGGATCCGACCCAGGAACACGAAGCGGCTGAGATCGTAGTCGTCCCGGCTCAGGACCCACTGCTTGAAGCTGGGCGAACCCGTGTGCAGCTTGTCCCAGCCGTAATGGATCTCCTCGCCGCCGACCACGACGAAGAGCACGTCAGAGCGTTCCCGGGCGATGCGCTGGGCGACCTTCATGAAAAGATCGAAGCCCCGGATCGACTCCAGCCCTCGCGACACAAAGGTGACGATTCGCGTGCCAGGCGGGATCGCGGCCGCGCCGATCTGCCTGGGTGCGGCGCCGGGGTGATAAAGGCTCGTATCGATCCCGTCGAAGTGAACCTCGATCTTGGAATGAAACCGCGCTGGAAACGACTGCTTCTGCCAGGTCGTCGCCGAGTAGCCGGCGTCGCAATCGACCAGTGTCACCAGGGTCGGAGCATTGATGCACCGGGGAAAAAACGGGGCTGGCTCGGCCGGCGGCAAGTCGATCCGGTACGAGATATCCCGGCGCTGGTTGGCGAAGTAGTACTCGCAATAGATGACGATCGGGCAATCGACCACCTCGCGGAGGAACAAGCTTGGCGCGCCGCGGCCTCCGTGTGCGACGACCAGGTCGGGCCGGAGCCGGGCGTTGGACCGGATCGCGTCGTGCACTTTCCGGCACTGCTCGAGATAGTGCCCATAGATCTGCGGCCAGGGGACGCCCTCGCTGGATCGGTGTTCGGCGGCCAGGGGAATCTGATGGATCTCAAGTGTCTGGAGCATCTCGGGAGTCGGCGTCGGGCAGCTCGAGAGGCTCTGAACGAGGAAGCTGCAATGCCAGCCATGGTGCCTGGCGAGCTCGAGACCGAGCCGGCCGAACTGGGCGGGAAAGGCGTCATGGATGAAAAGGACATTCACCGCCGTCATCCCCTGGCGCCAGCCAGCGCCGAGAACTGTTCCGCGAGTCGGGGCACACAGACATCGTGGGAATACCGCTCTTGCACCATTGCCGCCGCCGCGTCGCCGAGCGGCCGGTATGCAGCCGGGTCTGCCAGCACAGCCAGCGCCGTCCGCAGGAACCCATCGGAATCCGGTCCATCGATCAACAGGCCAGTCTGCTCATTCGCGATGACCTCGCGATGCGGCTCGGTGTCGGCGGCCAGTATGATGCAACCGGCCGCCATCGCTTCCATCAGCGAGCGCGCGACCGGATAGGATCGGCCAGGAGCGATGTGCAGGTCGCTGGCGCCGAGGATTTCGGCCACGACCGAGGGAGTTGTGGGTCCCACGAACCAGAGACGCTCGGGATCGGCCGGCGGCTGCGCGGCCAGAAGGTGCGCCGGGTAATCGCGATTGTGAAACGTGACGTCGAGCCCGCGCCGGACAACGGGGTCGCCGGCAACGACGCAGAGCACGTCCCGACGGGCGCGGAGCAGGGCGTTGGCGACGGCGAAAAAACGGTCGAATCCGCGCAGGCGGTCGAGCGACCGGGCCACGAAGCTGACGACCCGCGCGTCATCGGGTATGGCCCTGCCGGCGACCGAGCGCGGGCCCTGGGCTTTTCTGTGCCAGGGAGATGGAGCGAACCGCCGCGCGTCGACTCCGTCATGAAGGACCAGGAGCGCATCGCGGTACTCGGCGGGAAACAACTGCCGCTGCCAGTTGGTCGGCGTCCACCCGAGCGCGGCTTGCTCGAGGTCCAGGAGATCGATGCCGGCCATCGACCGCCGCCAGTGAAAGTAGGCCGGTGGGGTTTCGGCGCCGGCCAGATCGGCAAGGTCATGGCGGTGGGCGTGATAGTAATAATCGAGAAAGCTGACCACGGGCGCCGCGGGCCAGTAGACGGGCGCAAAGAGGCTCGAGCCCAGACCGGCCGAGCGGCCGACGATCAGGTCGATCGGCCGCGGCCGGCGCTGTTCCAGCACCTCCCAGCAGCCATAGGCGTAGCACAGGCTACGCTCGAGCGCGCGCGACCAGGCGACCGCGGATTCCCGTGCGACACCGCCCACGCCGAACGTCTGGACCTCGAGGCCATTTCCGACCGAGGCCGGCCACGAGGAGCGCGGCTCGAGCGTATGGCAGTAAAATGAAGCCCGGTAGCCTCTCCGCCGCACCAGCCAGTCGGCCGCCGCGCCCAGCCGGCCGGGAAAACTGGGCTCAACCCAGAGCACATGCAGCGGGTCTTGCGCCATGGACGCGGAAGCTTCGGCTTACCGGGACAGGGGGGCGCGACACTGGGGTGATGAAAGGTTCGCGGAGCCCGCGGTCACCACGCGAAGTGGGCGAATGCCTTGTTGGCGTCAGCCATACGGTGGACATTCTCCCGGCGAGTGATCGCGGCACCTTCCCGGTTGAAGGCCGCGAGCAATTCATCCGCCAGCTTGACGGCCATCGGCCGTCCCTTCTTCTCGCGGGCCGCCATCAAGATCCAGCGGATCGAGAGCGTCTGTTGACGGTTCTTGTTGACCTGCATCGGCACTTGATAGGTGGCGCCACCGACTCGCTTGGAGCGGACCTCGATCATCGGCTTGACGTTTTCGACCGCGCGGGTGAAAACTTCGATCGGGCTCTCATTGGGCAGCCGCTTCTGAACGATCTCCATCGCGTCGTAAAAGATCTTCTGCGCCACACTTTTTTTGCCGTTGTGCATGACGCAGTTGATGAACTTGCCGGCCAGCTTCGAGCCGAACCGGGGATCAGGGCGAAGGTGAGTCTTGCTGGCGGTAAACTTCCGGGCCATAAACGTCGGTCCTACTGGCTTTTACTTCTTGAGCGTTTCGTTTCACTTCTTCTTGGCGGCGGCAGGAGCGGCGGCTTTCTTCCGTTGCGCGCCATACTTGGAGCGCGCCTGCTTGCGCTTCTCGACCCCCTGGCAGTCCAGCACGCCCCGGACGATGTGGTAGCGCACGCCCGGCAGATCGCGCACGCGGCCGCCGCGCACCAGCACGATTGAGTGTTCCTGCAAGTTGTGACCTTCACCGCCGATGTAAGCGGTGATTTCCTTACCGTTTGAAAGCCGCACCCTCGCCACCTTTCGCAGCGCCGAGTTGGGCTTCTTGGGCGTCATGGTTTTGACCTGGAGACACACCCCACGCCGAAACGGGGATGACTCCAGCACCGGCGCCTTGGTCTTGTATTTCACCGGGCGGCGCGGTTTTCGCACAAGCTGATTGATTGTGGGCATAAATCCGTCGTTCCCATTTCCCCGTCTGGCTCGCTGCGATTCGATGCACCGAGATGATTCGAATCTCCTAGAATAACCCGCGTTCGTCAATTGTCAAGCTGCTCACACGACGGATTCACCCGATTCAAACTGGCGCAGACAACGCCGTCGCCGTTGGCTCCGGGTTAAACAAACTCAGCGGCTGCGGCTTGGCCGCGCTCTGCCGCTCTGTGCCTGGCGTGCCAAGAATCATCGTCTTCAATGCGGCAGCGAGACGGTCATGAGACACAAAGCCGATAAGAGCGCGACCAGACCCGCGTATTGAACGAGGATGACGACGTCGGGCGCGGGGTTCGATTTGTCGATCGTCGTCCGGGCAACACCGGCTACCATGAGAAGGACAAGCATTCCCTCCGACGTAATGGCCCAGACCGTCGCGGTCGCCGCCAGGGCCAGCCAGCGCTGCGAGCGGCCGAGGCTGCGGAAAGCGCGTCCGCCGTCAAGCTGCCAGATCGGCATCAGGTTGAACAGGTTGATCCAGGCCCCGACCTTGGCCACGGCACCCCAGATCGGCTGCCGCGTCCAGGCGTAGACTCCCGCGCAGACCAGCGCCGCGGCCAGCCCCCAGATCGGCCCGGCCAGGCCCACGCGCGCATCCTGGCGAGGATCGGTCATCGCCTGATTCAAGCGGATGAACGCCCCCAGGCCCGGCACGAATAGCGGCGTGCTCGCTCGGATTCCGTACCTCATGAGACAGGCCACATGGCCCATCTCGTGAACATACATCGACAAAACAAGTCCCAGCGCAAACCAGCCGCCGAATGCGGTCCAGTACACCCCGAGCGACAGGAACATCGACAGGAACGTACTCGCCTTGGTCAATCCCAGGAGGAGAAACTTTGCCTTGGTGAGCAGAAACACCGCCAGGAACTTGATCTTCCACAATGCCAGGGCAAGCGTGGCGACGACCCCTCCCGCCGCGCCGCCCGACCAGCGGCGCGAACCAGAGGGCGCGCCCGGCTCGGTCCCGGACGCCGGTGGAGTCGCTACGGGCCTTGGGCTGGCCTCCACCTGGCGGCCCAGCCGGGCGATCCGATCAGCGAGCAGGGCATACTGCCGGCTCTCGGGCGGCAAGTCGGCAAGAGCGTCGCGCCAGTGGGAAAGCGCCGTCGAGAGCTCGCCCTGCCTCTCCGCGGTTTCGGCCTTGCTCGCCAGCTCCTTGAGCCGGTCGGCATGGACCAGGCGCTGGCACGAGGGACAGCTCAGCAGCCGCGGTGCGATCTCGCTCCCGCAGGCCGGGCACGAGCGGGCCCGAGCGGTTACGGGTAACGCCGGCTCAAGCGCCATCCCCGACAACCTCCGGCGGTACGCCGCCTTCAGGTGATGCGCTCACACGGAACGGCCCGTTGAATGTCAGGTAAACCTTCTTGTTGGTCTTCCAGGCTTCCCAGAGGGCAAAAGCATAGATGAACCCGGCAATGGGCGCGTGAAAGGATTCGTAGACTGGATAAATAAACATGAATCCCGTTAGAATGAGTAGGGACATGAGCAACCCAGCCAGACTCGGCGGCTCGGCGGCGTCTGGCGCCTTTTTCGCTTCGGCGGCCCGCTTTTCGCTGGATCCGGGATCTCCTCTGGCCGCTGGACGGGCGCCGTCCTGGGCCAGACCTGGCGGACCGTCCGCGATCGGCTGCGCCGGGCCCTTGGCAACCGTTTCCGAGCTCTTGAGCTGGGTCTTGGACTTCGCGGAATCCGGCTGGCTGCCAATGCGGGAAGCATTCTCTTGCTTTTTGCCCTGTTTCGCCTGCTGGAGGGCGCCCTCGAACAAGAAGGGTACGTTCATGGCCACGATCGACGAGTACGTCAGAAAGAGGGCCAGGAGCTGATAGAATCGCCCTCCGCGATTCCCCGAGCCGGCGCGAACCCCGCCACCCACCATCACGCCCACGACGATCGCAATGAGCCCGATATTGTAGCCGGTTACACGCACGATCATGTAGTACACGACCGCTCCCGCCAATGCGGCCAGCATTCCGTAGAGTAACGATCTCATGCCGCGCGCAGCCGAGAACCACCCCGATAGGCTTCCTCGATCCGGAGTCGACACGGCCCGCAGACAATCTTGCCCCCGATCTCGAAGTAGGCGTCGGCAATGGGTCGATTGCAGTTGGTGCAGCTCGCACCGCTTGCGCGTTGCCGCGCGGAATACTCCGCCTGATCAAACTGGATTTGATCGTCAGGCTGAAACGGGACTTCCGAATCACCTGGGTGATCCGGGGCACTCGGTTCCGACATGACCCTTCCTCGAATGACGGCGCGGATGGGAGAGAAAACGATTCAGGCGCAGCTTGATGCGCACGATTGTCGCAGCAGATTCTCTCAGTGTAAATGGTGCCATTTCACGGCACGCCCGCGGCTGCGGGCGTGGAAGGGCCGTCATGCCAGGAAGCCCGCAGCGATCAGACCGGCGCCGACAAGCGCGCCGAGAATCGCGCCGACATACCGAGCGTGGCGGGCGTAGCTGTTGCGGGTGACGCCGTTGACGGTGATCGACTTGAGCTCCAGATAGGGAAGCGGCGCACGCCGGAACCAGCCAACCGCTTCGACAGGCTTGCCGGCAAACTCTCCGGCGCGGAAGAGCCCGAAGAACCACTCCCAGATTCTCAGGGGCTGGCGGTAGTCGAGGAACAGGATCCCCGTCGCGTCGCGCATCACGAAGTCCTCGGACCAGATCAGGCCGGGCACGCCCCGGCCGATGATCGTGCCGCGCAGCCGCGCCGGCACCGGGCGGACGTTCGATACCTTCACCTTATGCAACAGGCCCGCGACCGCAAGCGGCGCGAAATAATCGCCGCGGTAGATCAGGACCGTCTTGATGAACGAGCCGACTCCTAGCCCCAGGACGGGCAAGCCGATGAGTGACAGGATGGCCTTACCCCCCGCCAGACCGGTCAGACCCAGCGCCAAGGCGATTCCCATTCCGACCGCCAAGGTAACAAGCGGAAGGAACATCACCAGAAGGTCCACGAGGAAATCGTCCCAGTAAGACTCTGGCTTGTGGCGGTCGAATACGACGTAGGGTTCGTCACCCATCGCGGCCGCCTGGTCGCTGAGATACTGCAGCCGATGGGCCACCAGCGGGTGGGTCGAGCTCAATTCGTAGAATGTCGCCCAGGGATTCCAGAGGTCCCATTGCATCGCGCTCTTGAGGTTTTCCTTGCTGATCCGGGGGGCCGCGGTCGCAGTCGCGGTCGCGGTCGCGGTCGCCGGCCGACGCGGACGAGTCAAACCCAGCCGATGCCGAGCTGGCGACCATCGCCACCGCCGATTTGCGGTCGAAGATCCCCATCGCGCCGATCGCATCGAGCGCGGGAACCATCCCCTTCTTGCTCGCCTTGCCCTTCTTGTCTTTCGTTTCGGCCGGTTCTGGGGCGGTCTGTGCTTGACCGCGAGCCGCCAGCCCGTAGCCGATCTTGACGAGCGCCGATGCCAGGGCATTGGGATTGCCGGTCACTCTACCGGCAAAGCGGTCGGCATAATACTCGCGACAGCGGCTGAACCAGAGGACCATGTATTCGCTGGCGATGTAGAGGACATACGCGCCCACGGCCACCACGATCCGGTAGGCGTTGTCCTTGCCCCGGTTGCCCATCTGCATCGCCGTGCGATACAAGAAGTAAAGCAAGAGCGGCACGAGCTGGACGATCGTCATCAAGACCATGTCCCAGTTCTTGCCGTGGCCGATCTCGTGGGCGACAACGCCCTCGACCTCCTCGGGCTCGAGCAAGTCGAGAATGCCCTGGGTGATCACAATCCGCATGTTGTTGGGGTGGTGGCCGTAGGTGAAGGCGTTGGGCGCGCCGTCGTGGATCAGCCCGAACGAGGGAACCTTCATGTTCTGCTCACCGGCGACTCGCACCACAAAGTCGCGCAGATGGCCGGGCAACTGGTCGACGGAGACCCACGAGAACTTGTAGATCCACCGCAGCGCAAGATCCATCAGCCAGGGACCGAGTACAAACTGGAGCAGGATGATCCCCACGCCGATCCCCACCGCCACGCTGGCCGGCAAGATGCGGAGCTGGGCCAGCGTGATCAAGACCAACCCGAGCAGGCCATAAAGCAGGACGACCACCGAGGCCGAACGCAAGAAGAGATTCGGCAAGGGCAGCATGCCCGAGGACAGGTCGCGCAGCCGGTCGTGCGCACGTTCGTCGCGGGATGTTTCCATCGGGTCGAAAGACGGCGCCAGAGGATCGGAGGAACTCTCGAAACCAGGGCCCTCCGTCTCGAGATGAAAGGTGTGGCGATCGGCCTCCATCGCCTTGGTGAGCTCACCCGAGTCGAACCAGTACCCCTCGCACTCGGGACAGCGGTCAACCAGCAGGTCCCGGCGCAGAAACGGCGTTTCTTCCAGATTGACTCGGCAGCGCGGACACTGGCGGTCGGAGAGCACGGGCTCGTCGCTCTCCGAGGTCAACAGGCGTTCGAGCTCTTTGGGCTTCTTGCTCAGCAGGAAGACCTTGCCGCGATCGAGCCAGACACCTTTACAGGTCTTGCAGACATCGACGAGCACGCCCCCTTTGGCCATCGTCTCGACCAGCGAGGGCTGGTGGCATCCAGGACAGTTCATCGCCCTTGACTCCCTCAACTGAACCCCGAATCGTGGAAACCCACCGCGCGCGGCAGCCGCGCCGGTAACTGGAGCTTGCAGTATATTAACAAGGGATTCGGCAGCCGGGGTCAACTATTTCCCCGGCTTCAGTTCTGCGCCCGAGACTCGCGCTGCATGCTGGTGCAGGGAGCGTTAATCTAGATGAACCGGGCTCGGGTTCATGCAAGGGAGAACTGCACTGGCCCGTTTGCCGGAAGTCTCCATGCCGCCGCCGGTTTGACTTGATCGAGGACGAACCCACGATGGACAGCGACCCCTCACACCCTGATCTCTTGCTCATCCGCAACATCGGCATCATTGCCCATATCGACGCCGGCAAGACCACCACGACCGAGCGGGTTCTCTATTACACCGGTGAAATCCACCGGATGGGGGACGTCAACAAGGGAAACACGACGACCGATTATCTGGACGAGGAGCGCGAGCGCGGGATCACGATCGTCGCCGCGGCAATCACCTGCCACTGGCAGGACGCCGACGGCCGGCCGATCACGATCAACATCATCGATACCCCCGGGCACGTTGACTTCACGGCGGAAGTGGAACGGTCGCTGCGCGTTCTGGACGGGGCCGTCGTCGTCTTCTCGGCTGTCGAAGGGGTCGAGGCGCAGAGCGAGACCGTCTGGCGTCAGGCGGCCAAGTACCGCGTCCCCCGTATCTGCTTCATCAACAAGATGGACCGGATCGGGGCTGAATTCGCCCGGGTCTACGACGAGATTCAGGAGCGGCTGCTCGAGAGCCATCCCATTCCGGTGCAAATCCCGATCGGGGCCGGCCCCGAGGGGACGATGGGCGAGTTCCAGGGTTTGATCGATTTGATCACGATGCGGGCCCTGTTCTACAAGACAGAAGACCTGGGATCGACGATCACCGAGACCGAGATTCCCGAGGCCATCCGCCCCGAGGCCGACCTCTGGCGCGAGAAAATGCTCAACTCCCTGGCCGACAAGGACGAAGCCTTCACCGAGGCCTACATGGCCCACCTGGAGGGAGAGGAGCTGCCCGCGAGCCGGATCACGGCCGCGCTGCGGAGAGCCACGCTGACCGGCCTGGCTCACCCTATCCTGTGCGGATCCAGCCTGCGCTACGTCGGAGTGCAACGGCTCCTGGACGCGGTCGCCGCCTACCTGCCCAGCCCGCTCGACCGCCCTCCAGTCGCCGGCCATCATCCCAAGAAGCAAACCGAGATAAGCCGCAAGCCCAGCCCCGATGAACCCTTCTGCGGGCTGGTGTTCAAGATCACCAGGGACGCCCACGGCGACCTGTCCTTTGTACGCATCTACTCCGGTGTGCTCAAGTCGAGCAGCCGCGTGTATAATCCCGGCAAGGACAAGAAGGAAGTGTGCTCCCGGCTCTACCACATCCGGGCCGATGAGCGCGAGCAGATCCAATCAGCGATGGCCGGCGACATCGCCGGCATCGTCGGACTCAAAGACTCCGTCACAGGCGATACGCTCTGTGATAGCGCTCACCCCATCATCCTCGAGCGCATCGAGTTCCCCGAAACGGTCATGAGCATGTCGATCGAACCGGTCAGCTCGTCGGACAAGGGAAAGCTGGCGGAAACCCTGGCCGCCCTGGCCCGGGAGGACCCGACCTTCACCTACCGGGTCAATGAGGAGACCGGCCAGACCTTGATCTCGGGCATGGGAGAACTGCACCTGGAAGTGCTCAAGAACCGGATGATCCGCGACTTTCGCTTGAAGGTCCACGTGGGCCGGCCGCGAGTCAGCTATCGCGAAACGATCAAGAAAGCCGTCAAGCGGGTCGAGGGAAGCTGTATCCGCCAGACCGGCGGCGCCGGGCTTTATGGCAAGGTGACGATCGACGTCGAGCCGGAGACTCAGCCCAAGGGAGCTCCCGTGCTCCACTTCGTGTCGCGGACCAAGGGAGGCGTGATCCCGCCGGAGTTCCTGCCGCCGATCGAGTCCGGCCTGCGGGAAGAGGCCAAATCGGGAGGGCGAACAGGTTATCCCCTGGTCGATTTGAAGGTGACCTTGGTCAACGGCGCCACCCACGATGTCGACTCCAACGACCTGGCTTTCCGATTCGCCGCCTCGGACGCCTTGCGCAAGGCCGTCCAGGAAGCCGGCTCCGTACTGCTGGAACCGATCATGCGGCTCGAGATCGTCACGCCCGAGGAGTACCTGGGCGGCATCACGGCCGACCTTTCCAGTCGTCGAGCCCTGATCGAACACACCAGCTCACGGGGCAAGCTCATGGTCATCGAGGCGCGCGTGCCCCTGGAAAAGATGTTCGGCTACTCGACGGCCGTGCGCAGCCTGAGCCAGGGCCGGGCCAGTTATTCGATGGAGCCGCTGGAATACGCAGCCGCGCCGGACAGTCTGCTCGAGGCCATCGCCGGGGCGTAGCACGGCAAGAGCAGCCTCAGCCATTGTTCGATCGCCATCCCTGCTCGCGAAGTAGCGCATCGGCCCATGCCGCATCCTCGGCTGATGCGAGCGACTGAGCCGGCCGCGAGTAATCGACCGCGCCGCGGCGGTAGGGACCGCGATCATAGTTCCGTTGAAAAGCAAACTGGAGGTCCAGCGGGACCTCTGCCTGCTCGCGCGTCAGAGGAATTGATATACAGGGCAGCATCTCGCGGAGCCGAATCGGATAGGCATTGTAACCGAGTATCGGGCCGGCTCGCCGCCAGGCCCTGCTGACCAGGACGAGATAGTCAGGCTGGGGATCGAGCTGGGCAATTGCGGCGGCTAATTCCGCTGAGGGAAGCACACGACGCCCTGTGCGTAGTAAGTCGATCTCCACGAGGTTCGCATCGCTGTCCAGAACCTCGCGCTGTTTGGCCGCATAGCTATCGCGGTCCGGGCCGGAGCGTTTGTTCGAGGGGCTGAGAATCTCGATCAAGGTGACCAGTTTGTGGCCCCGCTGGCTATCGCGAATCTCGACGAAATGGTGCCGAACAAGTTCGTCGGGCAAGGCGGCAAACTCCACGGCTGGCGCGACTTGTCGCCGGGCGCGTCCATGACGAGAATGCCGCCGGAGCCGGGGCCTTGCGTCTGATGCGGCTGCCGCAGGATCAGAACATCAGGCACGATCGACCGCGCCGTTTCTTCGGGTTCCTCGACGATACCCAGCTCAGGCCTCATCTCCATGCGCGCGTAAAAAGGCGCCGGAAGCTGGTCGTTCAACTCTTCGCTAAGAATGGTCGCAAAACGATGATGGAAATCCGGCCAGATGCCCGGGTCTTCCAGGTAGGGGTCCATGCCGGGAAACGGACTGGGCATGATCATGAACCTCCAAGGGCCCGCCCTGACGCAGCGCGCTGAGCGCCGTCGGCGGCTTCAACGTTTGCCTTGCTCTCTCAGGAGCGCGTCGGCCCATGCCGCGTCGGGGGCCGACAACGGCGGGTCAGGATCGCCGCCGTAGTCGATGTCGTCGTAGCCGCCGTTGCGGTAGCACTGATCGACGATGGCCTGCAGGTTGAGGATCGCGTCCCGATCTGTTGGCCGAAGCGGGACCCGGAACACGGGCAGAGGTTCGCGGAGCGGTACGCGAAATACTTCGACCTGCCGAGGCCGCGCTGCGCCAAATGCAGATCTGATAAGCGGTCCGATGCGACGGCGGAATCAGCGCGGGGACGGCCAAGAGCACTCGCTGCCCCTCGCGCAGCAGATCGATCTCGACGATGTTCACGCCAGCTCGCTTCGTGTCCGCCTGTTTTTGCAGATAGAGCTCTTGCCCCTCCCCCGGCCGTTTGTTGGTTGGGCTGAGCACCTCGATCGTGGTCACCACCCGATGCCCAGACTTCACATCGACGATCTCGATATAGCCTTCCGTGACTGGCTCGATATCGAGATGGATCACGAGCGGCTCGGCTGGGACGACTTCTCCGTTTCCCGTTTCAGTAGTTGTCGCCGGCTCAGCGAGCGCAGTTGCGGCGCTCCTAGACGAGCCGCGGGGACGCTCGAGCACGCGGACGTCAGGATAGCATTCCCGGCGCCCAAATTCTGGGTGCTCGATGTAAACACGCTCCTGCATCCGAGCTCGCAGATCGAGCGGCAGGCGATCCTGGAGCCAATCTCGAATGTAGGTTACAAGGGCTTGGTGGACGTCACCCCAGTGGCGCTCCAGGTAGGGATCCATGCCGGGGAATGGGCTTTTCATGCGCGGGCGGCCCCTCAATGACGGGTTCTTGGTTCACGACGTCTATGATACCCTTCGGCCGGAGTATTGCGAAGGACATCCGATGAAGTGCGCGCCGCTACCTCCCCATGAACTCCCCCTCAGTTCAGGTACAGTTTTCTTCGTACGTAATCATCTGACAAAGACCAACGTAAAGCGTCACCTTTTACCAAATCCTGACCCGCCGATCGCCTGACCGCGCCCGGTCATGCGGCTGGATGGGGTCATGGCAGGATTTCTGAAACCGCGATTTGACCGATCCGTTTGCCATCGATGATCACAGGGATTGCGTCGCCGCGCTTGAAGATCTCGCAGTGGTTGTATGAGTCCCCTGCCGGGTCGGTATAGACTTCGACCTGGCCGTCGACCAGGTTCACGATCCAGTAGATCGGGATGCGGGCGGCCGCGTAGCGTGGCATCTTGGCCGATCGATCTGAGGCGAGTGTCGAGCCCGAGATTTCGACGCCAAGCCCGATATCGGCGGGTGTCGCGTAACTATTCAGGTAATCCCTGGCGGCGCCTCGCACGACGGCCAGATCCGGTTGAGGCCGATCATAATCGGTAATGACAACATCGTCCTCCTTACTCACGTGCCACCCCGGGGGGAGGACGGCTCGGAGGGCATCTTGCAGGAGCTTACCCACCGCGATGTGGGGCGGATTCTTAGGCATCTTGCTCACCACCAACCCGTCGATTAGCTCCACCCGCTCTTGCGGGCCGATCGTTCCGTGCCTAAGCATTTGATCGAACTGCGCTACGGTGAAGCGATAATGGGGCGGTCGCGACGCGGAGGCACCCGGGCTCACGAGCGTCGGTTCGGTCACCGCGGTTGTCAACATGATAAATCTCCCCATCCCTACTGCGCCCAGGGGCACAGATCAAAGTTGAAAAGAACGCAAGTTCATTTGGCCCCCACCCCTACGTGCGCAGGGGCACAGAATCTCTCACTTTGAGGATAGTCTACCCGCGCGGTGAGCGCAAGAGCAGTCCTCGCGATCTTGGTTTCGTGGGATCGTTAATCCCCTGAAGCATCCATTTCTCCGTTTCCCGTTTCAGTAGTTGTCGCCGGCTCAGCCAGCGCAGTTGCGGCGCTGCTAGACGAGCCGCGGGGACGCTCGAGCACGCGGACGTCCGGGTAGTACTCCTTCCGCTTCTCGTCCGGAAGCTCGATGTAAACACGCTCCTGCATCCGAGCTCGCAGATCGGGGGGCAGGCGAGCCTGGAGCCAGTCGCAAGTGTAGGTCATCATGCGCTGGTGGACGTCACCCCAGTGGCGCTCCAGGTAGGGATCCATGCCGGGGAATGGGCTTTTCATGCGCGGGAGGCCCCTCAATGACGGGTTTTTGGTTCGACGACGTCCATGATACCCTTCGGCCGGAGTGTTGCGAAGGACGGTCGAGATAAGCCCAATTTTTGTCCGCTGGCTGTTGCGAATCTCGACGAAATGATGGCGACCGTGGTCACGATAATTGACCTACTTCCGACCACGATTATCGATGGCAGCGGTGGATCGGTGATGGGTGGAGTACCGGTGGCCTCTTCTCGCTGTTCCGAATCGTTCGTTCCGTTCCCCCTCGATTCTAGCTCATCCTCCGCATCGGTTGCACGACTGGCAAGTCATCGCGGATTTCGTAGTCATCACGCTCCGCGTGACGGGGATCCATCACGCGGAGCGTGATGACTACTTCCTGGTCGGCGTCGGTTGCACGACTGGCGAGCTGTCGAGGATGAAGAAGCCGTCGGTGCCTGGGAGCAGGGGCTGCGGTTGGCGCCGGGTGATCCGGTTTGCGGCAGGAACTGGTGCGCGCCGGGCGCCTCTCCCCTGCCTGTTGTCTCACGAGTTAAAAAACTCGATCGAGCCACGTTGACTCGCAATCTTGCGGCTGCTAGACTTTGAGTTTCTACGTGATGTGCGAGGTTCGGTTAGAGGGTCTCGCTGTCAGGGTGATCGATTCGATTTGACTTGGGAAGGATAGCAGGACGGTGGCAGGCGTCAGCAACGAACGTATTCGAATCCGGATGGAGGCTTACGACCACACCATCCTGGACCAATCGGCCAAGGACATCGTTGATACGGCGAAGCGGACCGAGGCGATCGTTCACGGTCCGATTCCGTTGCCGACGCGCATCGAGCGCTACACCGTGCTCCGAAGCCCCCATATCGACAAAAAGTCGCGGGAGCAATTTGAAATTCGGACGCACAAACGCTTGATCGACATCGTGCAACCGACCAACAAAACGATCGACGCTCTTAACAAGCTGAGCCTGCCGGCGGGTGTGGACATCAAGATCAAGGCCTCGCCCTCGGGGGCCTGATCGAGAACCGCAACCATGCTCCCCGCGGCAAGGCAAGGCGGGTTTGAAGGTTTCCTGGACCACGCACGGCCCGATGGCCGTTCGTGTCGTCCGGTTGCGTCGGATGTCTCAATCGGTGTGGCCTGACTGACCGGGCCCCCGTGCGACAGCTCCGGCGCCCAGGTCGCCGTAACACCTGGCGGCGACTGGTGTCGAAATCTCACCTTTTCACCCCAGGTTCGCAAATGTCTCCGAGCCGGCGACGTTCGTCCCGGTCGATGATGGTGAGATGGTGCGTACTTTAGACGGAGTTTGGCGATGCGTGTGGGACTTCTGGGGCGCAAGGTCGGCATGACCCAGATCTACCAGGATGACGGGACAGTGGTGCCGGTCACGGTCCTCGAATGTGGTCCGTGCACGGTGCTTCAAGTTCGAACCACGGAGCGTGATGGATACGACGCCTGGCAGCTCGGCTTCGTTGACAAGAAGCGAAAGAGCGCCACGCAACCTGAGCGGGGACACGCTCGCAAGGTCAACACCGAGCCGAAACGCTATGTCCGCGAGGTCCGGCAGGACGGCCCAACCGACGTCAGCGAGGGACAATTGCTGACCGTCGAATTGTTCAACGAAGTCGCTCACGTCGACGTGACGGGCACCAGCAAGGGACGTGGCTTTGCGGGCGTCATGAAACGACACGGTTTCCGCGGACTGCGCGCCTCGCACGGCGTCAAGCGCATGCACCGCCATCCCGGCTCATCGGGGCCAAGCGCCGACCCGGCAAGGACCCAGAAGGGAATTCGCAAGCCGGGGCACTTCGGCCATGAGCGGGTTACCGTCCGCAACGTCAAGGTCGTGCGCGTTGACCTGCCCAACAACCTGCTCCTGATCCGAGGCGCCATACCCGGGCCCAATGGGGGCTATCTCACGATCCGACAGACGAACAAGGTTTGAATCCCCCAGCAGGCAAGGCGCACTGGCACGACCACGCCCCCACCGTCTGGGACCAAAAAAAACTGGAAATGGATCGAATCATGCTGACGATACCGGTCTACAACCCGGCCGGCCAACAGATTGGCGAAGAAACCATCGACCCGGCCGATTTCGGCGGGGCGATCAACAAACAACTGCTGCACGACGTCGTGGTTATGCACTCGGCAGCGAGACGCGTCGGGACCGTCAATACCCGAGGCCGGGCCGACGTCGCCGGGTCGGGCAAGAAGCTCTTTCGCCAGAAGGGAACCGGAAACGCTCGCGTCGGGCCCAAGCGGACTCACAAGCGCAAAGGCGGCGGCGTGGCCTTTGCGCGCCGCAATCGCGACTATCGCTACTCGATGCCCAAGAAGTCGGTGCGGCTCGCTGTGCTGATGGCGCTTCTCTCCAAGTTCCAGGACCGGCAGGCGCTGGTACTCGACGGCTTGACCGTCAGTGAGCCCAAGACCCGCGAGATCGCCAGGGTCTTGAGTGCGATCCGACGGCCCGACTTGAGCGAGGACGAGGCGGCCGAATCCGTCGGTGAGACCAAGGCCCTGGCCCGCAGACGTACTCTCGATCGAAGGTCGATCCTGCTGGGTTTGCCCGCTCATAACCCGACCTTCCACCGCAGCGCCCGTAATATCGAGGGAGTCAAGGTCGCTCCGGTCGCGGAATTCAATACCTACGATATCCTCCGACAGCGCTACCTGGTGCTGACCCGCGAAGCGCTCGACGCTCTCAAGCAGCAGGTCAAGAACCAGCCGGCGCGGCGATCGCCGCCGGGTGCGCCTGCCCAGGCCGCTTCCAGTACCAATCAGTCAACCCAGGGAGAGTAACGCCATGGTGACCTTGCGCCGCCCACCCCAGTCGGAACGCCCTGGTCCGGTTCTCGATCCGTACCAGGTGATCATCCGACCCATCATCACCGAAAAGGCGACCCACCTCTCGGAGCGGCACAACGCTTATACCTTTGAAGTCAATCCGCTGGCCACCAAGACCGAAATCAAGCATGCGATCGAAACCTTGTTCAACGTCAAGGTCGCCGATGTCCGGACTCAGAATCGCCGCGGCAAACCCCGCCGTTACCGGCTCAAGGTCGGCAGGATGCGGAACTGGAAGAAGACCATCGTCACCCTGCACGAGGAATTCCGAATCGACTTTTATTGACAGTCCGCAGATCGAAGAGACTGTCCGCCCCCAGAGACCCGAATAGGATCGCAAAGCCATGGGACGTTCGCTCAAGAAAGGGCCTCACGTTGTCGAGCGGCTGCTCGAAAAGGTCACGAAGTCCGAGTTCAGCAGCAGTCGAGATCCGATCAAGACCTGGGCCCGCGCTTGCACGGTGGTGCCTGAGTTCGTCGGCAAACATTTCGCCATCCACAATGGGCGGATTTTTATCAAGTTGTACGTCACCGAGGACATGGTCGGACACAAATTCGGCGAGTTCGCCCCCACGCGGACCTTCAAGGGCCATGGCGGCAAGGCGTCACGGGCGCCCTCGGGGCCCCCGAAGAAGTAACGCTCATCAGTGCCGGGCGGCGAGTCGGCCGGCTCCTTGTAGCTTTTTTTCATTCGAGAGACTTTGGCCATGAGCCCTCCAGCCGATTATCACGCGACGCACCGTTTCGCCAAGATTTCGGTCCGAAAGGTCCGGCCGCTTCTGGACCTGATCCGTGGCCACTATGCCGACGACGCGCTCGACATGCTCAAGTACATGCCCCACCGCGGTGCACGTCTGATCGAACAGGTGCTCAAACGCGCAATGGCCAATGCCGAGGAGAAGGGCGTTCGCAACGTCGGCGAGCTGATCGTGGCCGACGCGCGTGGGGATGGCGGTCCGATGTTCAAGCGGCTCATGCCCCGCGCCCGAGGCATGGCCTATCTGATTCGCCGCCGGACGGCTCACATCGCCATCGGCCTGGGCGACCTGGCCAACTGGAACCCCGACGAAGATAACGACACCGAGACGGGCGACGATTCGGATGAATGAATTGCGGGGGCCGCTTGCGAAGAAGTGGTAGAACCGCCGCGGTATAGCGACATTGCGATCAAGACACTATGCAAGGACGAAACGAAAAATGAGACCCACCACGGCACGATCAAGGGGCGTTTGACTCATGGGCCAAAAAGTTCGACCGACCGGTTTCCGGGTAGGTGTCATGGAGGACTGGCGGAGCCGCTGGTATGCCTCCAAGCATGAGTTCAGCGACCTGCTGGTCGAGGATTTCAAGATCCGCGCGTTCATCAAGAAAAAGTATGGCTTTGCGGGAATTCCCAAGATCGAGATCGAGCGGACGCGGGACGCGGTGACCGTATTGCTGTCGACGGCGCGGCCCGGTGTGATCATCGGTCGCAAAGGAGCCGAGGTCGAGAAACTCCAGGAAGAGCTCCAGGGTCTGACGGGCCGCCGGATCGAGATCAAGATCGTGGAAGTCGCCCGGCCGGAAATCGACGCCCAACTGATCAGCGAGGACATCGCCGAACAGCTTCAGAAGCGGTCGAGCTTCCGCCGGACGATGAAACGGGCGATCGAGCAAACCATGGAGGGAGGCGCCAAGGGGGTCAAGATCCAACTGGCGGGCCGGCTCGGAGGAGCCGAGATGTCTCGAACCGAATCGGCCGCCGCCGGTTCCGTTCCCTTGAGCACACTGCGAGCGCGAATCGATTACGGGTTTTCCGAGGCCAAAACGGCGCAGGGACATATCGGAATCAAAGTTTGGGTCAACCAAGGCGACTATCTGAAGGTGGAGGCTGGCGATGGCACTGATGCCCAAGCGGGTCAAGTATCGAAAAAGCCAAAAAGGCCGCGTAAAAGGTAACGCAACCCGAGGCAACTACGTCTCGTTCGGCGAGTACGGCCTGCAGACCCTGGAAGCCGGCCGGATCAGCGCCCAGACGATCGAGGCCGGCCGCGTCGTGGCCAGCCAAGCAGTCAAGGGAGGGGGAAAACTCTACATCCGGATCTTCCCTCACAAGAGCGTCACGGCGATCCCCGCCGAGACCCGGATGGGAAAGGGCAAGGGGGAAGTCGAGTTCTGGGCTGCCGTGGTCAAGCCCGGGACGATCCTCTACGAGATCAGCGGTCTCTCGGAAGAAACTGCCCGCGACGTCTTCGCCCGCGTCGCCCATAAGATGCCCGTCACCTGCCGCTTTATCGGCCGCCGGCCCACGGTTTGACAGGAGACCCACGAATGTCCAAGCCCGCCGAGCTTCGCGATCAGTCCGACGAACAGCTCGATCTTTTACTCAAAGAGGTTCAGAACAATCTTTTCCGGCTCCGCCTCCAAAGCGAGACCGAGCGGCTCGAGGCCCCCAGCGAGATCATCAAGGCCAAGCGCGAGATCGCTCGGATCAAGACGATCCTGCGGCTGCGGCAGATCGAGCGCGAACAGCCGGTCGCCGCGCCGCGCCATGACGTCTCCGGTCCTGTGTACTCATCACGCTCCGCGTGATGTCCCGTTGTACTCATCACGCTCCGCGTGATGTCCCGTCACTCGAAGCGTTTAGAAGACCATCATGCGGAGCGTGATGACTACTCAAACTGAAAGCCCGACGAGAACGAGGATGAGCTCAGCCAATACGAAGCCAACCGAGAAACGAAGCCGCCGCAAGACCGAAATCGGCATGGTGGCGTCCGACAAGATGAACAAGACCCGACGGGTTGTGGTCGAACGGCTCGTGCCACATCCCAAGTACGGCAAGTTGTTACGGCGCCGCACGGTCTGTCATGCGCACGACGAGGCCAACGCGTCTCACAAAGGTGATCTGGTCGAGATCATGGAGACCCGTCCCCTGTCCAAGCTCAAGCGATGGCGGATCGTACGGATCGTGCGGCCTGGCGCCCAGCAGGCACTGGCCGGCGAGGACGAGGCGGCCCAGACTCGAACTCAGACCTGACTTCGCGACCAGGGCAAGACAAAGGACACCGGTCACAGGCGGCAGCCCGGCCGACAAGACCCGATGACGAATCCGGCACGCTGGAGTTTCCCGCGGCCGCCCAGGGGAAGCAAGAGATAATTCCATGATCCAGATGCAAACGCGGCTCGACGTGGCTGACAACACGGGAGCCAAGGAAGTGATGTGCATCAAGGTACTCGGCGGCAGCGCTTCGCGTTACAAACGGTGCGCCGCGGGCCTGGGCGACACCATCATCGCCAGCGTCAAGAAAGCCACGCCAGGCGGCGATGTCAAGGCGGGTGACGTCGTGCGCTGCGTCATCGTACGCACGCGCAACCAGACCCGACGCGCCGACGGCTCGTACGTGAAGTTCGATCGTAACGCGGTCGTGCTGATCGACGCCGAGCGAAACCCGCGAGGAACCCGCATCTTCGGCGCCATCGCCCGCGAGCTGCGCGACCGCCAATTCATGAAGATCATCAGCCTGGCGGCCGAGGTCGTCTGAGCAAGGCCGCCGGGGGCAACACCCGGATAACTCAAGTTCCGTCAACGAGCAAACCATGTACATTCGCAAAGACGATCAAGTGGAAGTCATCGCGGGCGACGATCGGGGCACTCCCGGGGCGCGTCGAATCGCCAAGGTTCTGCGCGTGGTTCCGGCACGGAACAAGGTCGTCGTCGAGGGTGTCAACCGCGTCTACAAGCATTTGCGCCCCAGCAGCAAGAACCCCCAGGGCGGCCGGCTCTCCAAGGAGATGCCGATCGACGTTTCCAACGTCATGCTCTACTGCTCGAAATGCGCCCGCGGCGTCCGGATCGGCCACCGGTTCACGGACGACGGTCAAAAACAGCGCTATTGCAAGAAGTGCGGTATCAGCCTGGGCAACGTCGGCCCGCGGAAGCCGGCCCACGCCGCCAAGGCCAAGAAAGCCGCGAAAATGTCGTGAACCGAAACCTGGCACAGGATAAAGGGAATGGCTCGTTTGCTGGACCTCTACAAGAATGACATCGCCAAGGCGATGGCCGCCAAGTTCAACTTCGAGAACCCGATGGCGATCCCCAAGCTGACCAAGATCGTCATCAACATGGGGGTCGGCCGGGCGACCCAGGACAAGGCGCTCCTGGACGCGGCCGTGGACAGCTTGACCAAGATCAGCGGCCAGAAGCCGGTGGTCACCAAAGCCAAGACATCGGTTTCGGGCTTCCGGCTGCGCGAAGGCAACGACATCGGTTGCAAGGTCACGCTTCGCGGCCGGCGGATGTATGAGTTTCTCGATCGATTGGTCTCGATCGCCTTGCCGCGTATTCGCGACTTTCGCGGCGTCAATCCCAACAGCTTCGACGGCCACGGCAACTACAGCCTGGGTCTCGCCGAGCAGGTCGTCTTTCCGGAGATCGACGCCGACAAGCTCCAGCATGCACAGGGCATGGACATCAGCATCGTCACGACAGCCGGAAACGACGACCAGGCACGCGAGCTTTTGAAGCAGTTTGGCATACCATTCCGCCAGCCGGCCAAAACCCATTGACCAGGCTCAAACGACCGATTGGTTATCAGGCATCGCCCGGGAAAAACCAGAGAAAAACCCGAGATCCGACCGAACCGAACCCGCAGATCGAGTCCTCCTTTTTTCTTTTTCAGAGGTTGGCGAGCTGAACTATGTTGACCAAGGCGCAGAAAATCAAATCGGAGACGCCCCGCAAGTTTGCGGTTCAACACCGCAACCGCTGCCGCTTGTGTGGTCGCCCCCGCGGCTACTACCGAAAATTCGGGATCTGCCGGATCTGCTTCCGGAATCTGGCCAGCCGCGGGCTCATTCCGGGAGTCAAGAAAGCCAGTTGGTAGACCGAACCGCCGTTTCGCGGCGATCACATGAGGAAAGCCTGTTCGCCATGATGACCGACCCAATCGCCGACATGCTCACTCGGATCCGCAACGCCGTCCGGATCGAACGGACCACGCTGGATATGCCTGCCTCGCACATGCGTCGCGGCATCGCGCAGGTCCTGAAGGAGGAGGGTTACATCTGGGACTTCGAGGAAATCGAAACCGTCCCGGCGAGAACTCTGCGCCTGCACATGAAGTACGGACCAAATGGAGAGCGCCTCATCAACCGGATCGACCGCGTGAGCAAGCCCGGCCGGCGGGTTTACAAGGGCTATCGCGAGCTCAAGCCGGTCTTGGGCGGTATGGGAATCCAGATTCTGAGCACTCCCAGCGGAGTTGTGAGCGACCGCCGCGCCCGCGATCTGAAAGTCGGAGGAGAGGTGCTGGCCTTGATTCACTAAAGTGGCTGCGCGAGCCCCGCGGGGCCTGGGACACGCCGAGGCCCCTCCCGTGCATCGCTCGCCGCGCCCTTCCCCATTTTGATTTGATCAACGTTGAGGATGACCAGAGCCATGTCGCGAATTGGACGCAAACCGGTGCCCATACCGTCGTCGGTGAAAGTCTCGATCGCCGATTCGACGATCCAGATCGAAGGGCCCAAGGGAAAGCTGAGCTTGAAGTATCGCCCCGAGATCGAGGTCAAAATCGATCAGGCCGCTCAGCAGATCACCGTCAGCCGGCACGACGACGAACGATTCAACCGGTCGCTGCACGGGCTCACGCGCAGCCTGGTTGCCAACATGGTGCATGGGGTCACCACCGGCTACGCCAAGAAGCTCGAAATCGTTGGCGTCGGCTACCAGGCCCAGCTCAAGAAGGCCAACACGATCGCGCTGCAAGTGGGCTATGCCAACCAGATTGTGCTGGAAGCGCCCCGGGGGTGTCGGTAACCGTGGCGGACCCCACCCATATCACCATCGCAGGCCCCGACAAGCAGGCCGTGGGGCAATTCGCCGCCGTGGTCCGCAAGGTACGCCCCCCCGAGCCCTACAAGGGCAAGGGGATCCGTTACGAAGGCGAATTCGTCCGCCGCAAGGCTGGCAAGGCCTTCGGTTCGAAGTGATCAGGTCAGGGAGCATTTGAGGATCGTCGCGTGAACATCGCAAATCAACAGCGTCTGGTACAAACCCGCCGGCTGAGGCGCCAGCGGCGGGTCCGCAACCGGATGTTCGGGACTCCGGAACGGCCGCGGCTGGCGGTCTTTCGCAGCTCGAAGCACATCTACGCGCAGATGATCAACGATCAGACGGGAACCACGCTGGTTTCGGCCAGCACCCGGGATCCCGAAATTCGAGCCCAGCTCAAATACGGCGGAAACAAGGCGGCCGCGGCGATTGTCGGCCGCGTGGTTGCGGATCGTGCCAAGAAGGCCGGTATTGACAAGATTTGCTTCGACCGCCGAAGCTACAAGTTTCACGGTCGCGTGGCGGCTCTGGCTCAGGCCGCCCGTGATGCGGGCCTGAAGTTTTGACCGAACTCAATTTGACCGAGGAGTACGTCAGTGTCGAGCGAAGCTCGTGAACGCGACCGAGACCGGGATCGAGGCGAGTGGAACGAAAGCGTCGTGTCCATTCGCCGCTGCGCGGCGGTGGTCAAAGGGGGCCGGCGATTCAGCTTCAACGCCCTGGTTGTCGTCGGCAACGGCCGGGGCCATGTCGGCTGGGGCTACGGCAAGGCCAACGAGGTCCCCCCCGCAGTCGAAAAAGGCGTCAAGGACGCCCACAAGCAAATGAATCGGGTCAACCTGCGCGGAGGCACGATCCCCCACGCCGTCGTCGGCCACTACGGAGCAGCCAAGGTTCTGCTCTTGCCGGCCGCCCCCGGAACCGGCGTGATCGCCGGCGGAGCCGTCAGGGCCGTGGTCCAGGCGGCCGGGGTCAAGGACATCCTGACGAAGAGCTTCGGATCCAACAACAAGCTCAATCTGGTCAAGGCCGCCATCGACGCCTTGAAACAGCTTCGAACCAAGGACGACATCGCTCGTCTGCGAGGAGTTCCGCTCTGATGCAATTACACGACGTCCATCAAGGCATCCACCGCCGCAAGAAACGGAAACGAATCGGGCGGGGGATCGGCTCGGGACACGGGAAAACCTCGACCAAGGGGCACAAGGGGCACGCCTCGCGCCAAGGGTTCAAGCTCAGCCCGATCTTCGAGGGCGGCCAGATGCCGCTCGCCCGCCGCGTACCCAAACGAGGCTTCGTCAACGGCGCGTTCAAGAAAAGCTACGCAATCGTCAACCTCGCCGACCTCGATGCCCGGTTCGAAGCAGGCGCGGTCGTGGACGAGAAGGCGCTGCGGGCCCGGGGACTCGTCAAGGGCCACGAGTTCGACGGTATCAAGATTCTGGGGGACGGCGCGATCTCCAAGCCTCTCGAGGTTCACGCCACCAAATTCAGTGCGACAGCCGCCCAGAAAATCGCGGCTGCCGGCGGCAAGACCGTCGTCGTCGCGTACAAGCCCCACGCCATCCACGCACGATCCCAGGTTTGACTCGCGAGGTGCGCCGCCAATGGAACGCTGGGCCGGCGATTGCTGAGCCACCACAGTCCTATTGATTTTAACGAGATTTACCGGATCGGCTTCTCGGTGCCGCTTCCCATCGTGGACCAGGGGCAACTGAATCGGGGTCCCAACCCATGACGCAACGTCTCACCGCCATCATCGAACGCGAGGGGGACGGTTATGTCGCTCTCTGTCCGGAGCTTGACATCGCCAGCCAGGGCGATTCGGTCGAAACCGCGCGTCAAAACCTTGCCGAGGCCTTACAGTTGTTTTTCGAGTGCGCATCCCCCCAGGAGGTTGCGCAGCGTCTCTCAGTGGAGGTGTACGTCACGAACGTCGAGGTGCCGATCGGGTAAGCTTCGGGGGATGACGAGCTCGATTCTAGCCCAGTCGCCGGCAATCTAGCGGATCGTGTGTTCCGCTCCCCTGCCGATCATCGGACCAGCAGATAAGGAGGCAAGCGTCGTGGACAAGCTGCTCACAATCTTCAAGGTGCCCGAGCTCCGGCGCAAGATCATGTTCACGGCCGTGCTCCTGGCCATTTACCGGATCGGCTTCTATGTGCCGCTCCCCATCGTGAACCAGGGGCAACTGAAAAACTGGGAAGAGCAGCAATCCGGCAACACTGCGGGCAAGCTGTTCGGAACCGTGGCGATGTTCGGCGGCACATCGATCGGCATGAGCACCATCTTCGGACTGGGGATCATGCCTTACATCTCCGCATCGATCATCTTCCAGCTCCTGGCCAGCGTCGTGCCCTCGCTCGAAGCCATGATGAAGGAGGGTGAGAGCGGACGAAAGCGAATCAACGAGTACACTCGCTACGCCACGGTCGCGCTCTGCGCCGTTCAAAGCGCGTTCTGGGTGCAGTACATGATGAGCCCGCAGATGAATGTCGTGCTTCCCGCCTATCGGGATTTCTGGCATGGGCTCGTGTGCGTTTGCATCATGACCGCCGGCACGATTTTCTTGATGTGGGTCGGCGAGCAGATCGACGAATATGGTATCGGCAACGGGATCAGTCTCTTGATCATGGCCGGGATTCTGGCGAGGCTTCCCGTCGCGCTCAAGGGACTGTGGGAAAATTCGACCTCGAAGCTGACTCCCGAGCCTGGCAAGTATGGAATCGTCACGATCCTGCTCCTGGTGGGCCTGTTCATCTCCGTCGTCGTCGGTGTGATCGCGATCACCGAAAGTCAACGCCGGATTCCCACCCAGTCGGCCAGGCACGTGCGGGGCCGTAGGGTCTTCGGCGGAACCAAGCAGTTCCTTCCCTTGAAGGTCAACCAGGCCGGCGTCATGCCGATCATCTTTGCCTCCAGCCTGCTCATCTTCCCTTCGTTCGTCTTCAACAGCCTGTCACGCGCAACCTCCACCCTGAGGTCCGACTCCTGGTCGCCCGGATCATTTTTCGCAGGGGTGTTTCAGGAGCTGGCCGACGCGTTTCAGCGGCAAAGCTACATCTATACGGTGTGCTACATCATCCTGATCTATTTTTTCTGTTACTTCTGGACGGCGATCACCTTCAATCCCAAGGACATGGCCGAAAACCTCAAGGACTACGGCAGCTTCATCCCGGGCTACCGCCCGGGCCGGCGAACCGCGGACTACCTGGAGAAGGTGATGCTGCGGATCACCTACGTGGGCGCCGCGTTCCTGGCGCTCGTGGCCGTGATTCCCTCGCTGGTGCAGGCCGCGCTCTCGGTTCGACTGGACCGTCGCATCGTTCCTGGGCGGCACCGGCCTTCTGATCGTCATCAGCGTTTGTCTCGACCTGGTCCAGAAGATCGACAGCCACCTCGTGATGCGAAACTACAGCGGCTTGGTAAATCGTCGTTGAAAATCCCAAACCGTAGTATAGTAGATATCATCGAATGACTGTCTGCGAGGTGCATTCTTGGCATAGAGGAGCCCGCGAAGTGTCTTCCCACCGAGGCCTAGGATCCCGGTCGGTGTTCCCATCGCTGTTTTCGGGCCTGGTAAGCCGGCCGAAGCCGCCAGGGAAAACCGAAGCACGCGCGGACGCACCTCCCGTCATCCGGTTGAAAAGTCCGCGCGAAATCGCCCTGATGCGCGACGCCGGACGAGTGGTCGCCAGGGCACTGGATCAGGTCGGCCGCATGGCCCGGCCCGGCATAACCACCGCCGACATGAATGAAGCCGTCGCGGCGATCTTTCGCGAGCACGACGCGATCCCGCTGTTTCTGGGTTATCCCAGCGCCGACAAGGGGAAACCGCCGTTCCCCGCGGTTATTTGCGCCAGCGTCAACGAACAGGTCGTCCACGGCATCCCCAATCGGCGTCCGTTGCGCGAAGGAGACATCGTTTCGATCGATACCGGCTGCAAGGTCAACGGCTGGTGCGGCGATGCCGCGGTCACCCTGGCCATTGGCGCCGTCCGGCCGGAAATCCAGAAGCTCCTGGACGTGACGTCCGAAACCCTCAGCCTGGCGCTGCGGGCCATGAGCCGCTGTCGCTACTGGTCCGAAGTCGCGGTCCTGATGGAACGATTCGTGCGCAGCCAGGGCTACTATGTCATCGAGAAATTCGTCGGCCACGGAATCGGCCAGAACATGCATGAAGACCCCCAGGTTCCCAATTTCGTGAGCAAGGCCTTACGCAAACACGACATCAAGCTCGAGCCGGGAATCGTGCTGGCCATCGAGCCCATGGTCTCGCTCGGGACCCGGGAAGTTCGAACCCTGAACGACGGCTGGACCGTCGAGACCAAGGACCGCCGTCCCAGCGCCCACTTCGAACACACCGTCGCCATGACCCAGAGCGGTCCACGCGTATTGACCTATCTGGAAGACAGCGACGTGATTCCCGTTGCGACCGGTGGTGCGCCTGCGCGAAACCTCTACCGCGCAGCCCGGCTTCCGGCTTGGTTCAACTTCCGCATTTTCGGAGGTGACAGGACCTGGGTGCCCGTGGTCGAGGCGGCGACAGCCAGCCAGCCTCCAGCGCGCATGCCTCGGATCTGGGATCGTCGCCCGTCGGGCGTTGACCCCAGCCACCCTTGAGGTGTGACCAGCTTTTGAACCGTGCCCGATCGCCGACAGGCGGATTGACGCATCTCGAGAAATAGGAATGAGTTCAGTAAGTTTGGGGAGGTGACCGAGCGGACGAAGGTGCGGCACTGGAAATGCCGTGTGGTGTCACAGCCACCGCGGGTTCGAGTCCCGCCCTCTCCGCTTTAATTACCGTCGATGCCTAGGGTTACGACACACGGGTGTACCGTTTCGGCTTGATTTCAAGATGGAAGCTGGCCCGGTTCGGTAACGATTGACGTGAAATCCGACGATACCGGTGCGAGGGCTCACCGCGGGGAACGCGAGCGATGTCCAGATCGCGCACGATAGCGAGCCTCCTGGACCGTGAATTCTCGGCAGTCCGCGTGAAGAAGACCCGGCCGCTCAATCTGTCGTCGTTCCGTGACACCCAAAACAGCGCTGGCCAACTATCCTCAATTCGAGTATAGGTGTCCTATGGAATCGAATGTCGCTATCACCGTCATCGAGACGGAATCCTTCATAAAACAGGCGGCGGGGCTATGGTCTGCGGCCGAGCTCGACGATTTGAAGGATTACGTTGCCCGCAACCCCCTTGCCGGCGATGAGATGCCCGGCACGGGCGGGTTGCGAAAGCTACGGTGGAGCCGGGCCGGCATGGGGAAGCGAGGCGGCGCGCGAGTGATCTACTACTACTATAACGAAACGGCGCCCCTCTACCTGTTCATGGCTTATGCCAAGGCCGCGCAGGAAAACCCATCGCCCGCTGCCATGGCGATCCTCGCCAAGCTGGCAGAGGCGGCAAAGGCCGGCATCAAGGCGAAGCAGAAGGAGAGATGACAATGAGCAAGAAGACCGACGCACTTACGGACTTCGACAAGCAGCTTATCGCAGGCATGGAGGAAGTCGTCGCGCATATCAACGGCCAGCCCAACAAGGGCCGCGCGACGGTCGTTGAGTTTGCCGATGCGAAAGCGATCCGGGAAGGACTTGGCATGAGCCAAGCCGTATTTTCTCGCGCCTACGGAATCCCTCTCAAGACCTTGCAGCACTGGGAGCAGCGCCGGCATAACCCAGACCGCACGGCTTCCGCCTACCTTTGGACGATCGAGGAATTTCCCGATCAAGTCCGCGAAGCGCAGCAGCGTCACCAGATGCAGGAGCCGGCCGGGATCGACTAGCGGCCGGAGTTGAACGGGGGGAGACGCGGCCGGCCGAAACCGGGCGATCGGTGGCAGCGTCAGTCCCCGACCGTCGAAGCTTGCTCGCAATCATCACACAGCAGTATGGCGGAGGAGTTCCCCCCCGGACTTGGCGAGGCACAGACTGAGGTGGACCCCTAAAACTGGACCACTCGAGATGTTAAACTGATCGAAGATCACTTTTGCATTCCGAGGAGCGTCATGAAAGGCACGAACAAGCGATATCCGGCAGCCTCTAAGGCTCGGGTCGCTCTGGAGGCCGCCAAGCAGACCAGGACCATCGCCGAGCTGTCAGGAAGGTATCAGGTCCACTCCGTCCAGATCAGTCAATGGAAGAAGCAACTCCTGGACGGCATCGAATCCTTGTTCCGCGACGGACGCCGCCGCGACCACGACGAGAGCCAGGCGATTCAGGCCGAGTTGTACGAGCAGATCGGCCGGCTCAAGATGGAGGTCGAGTGGCTGTGAGACTGATCGACCAGCAGTTCTTGAGGACCCCGTTCTACGGCAGCCGGCGGATGACGGCATCTTTGGAGCGTTCCGGAGAGACGGTCAATCGCAAGCGGATTCAGCGGCTCATGGCATTGATGGGCCTCGAGGCGGTCTTCCCCAGGCCACGGACCACCACCGCGGCGCCAGACGCACGGGTCTACCCCTACTTGCTCCGCGATCGGGTACTGACCCACGCCAACGAGGTCTGGAGTTCGGACATTACGTATGTTCCGATGAGGCATGGCTTCATGTACCTGACGGCGGTGATCGACTGGTTCAGCCGGTACGTGCTCTCGTGGCGGTTGTCGAACACGCTGGAGGGGCGGTTCTACCTCGAGGCCCTCGACGAGGCGCTGTCGATGGGCCGGCCGGAGATCTTCAACACCGACCAAGGTTCGCAGTTCACGGCGCAGGAGTACACCGGCCGCCTCGAGGAGGCCGGGATCGCAGTGAGCCGGGACGGTCGGGGGCGGGCGTTGGAGAACGTGTTCGTGGAGCGTCTGTGGAGGAGCGTAAAATACTAAGATATCTACATCAAGAATTATGAACAAGTGCCAGAAATGGAGACGGGCCTGAGGGCCTACTTCTGGTTTTACGACGAGGAGCGTCCCCATCAGTCTCTCGATTACCGGACCCCTCGAGAGGTCCATCGGGCCGGGATTCACGGGGGCTGACAGGGGAAAAGCCTTAACAAATACAGGTGGCCTGAGTGGTCCATCTTTTGGGGTCCACTATACCAGGCCTTCAAGTACGCCAAGTCCAGGCCTGCGCGATTCGCGCGGAGCAACGCCGCCACGTTCGCGCTGTCGATGATACGACCGGCCAGAAGCTTATGGATCAAGAGCAGTCCAGACACGATTCAGGGAGTCTGTGACGGCGCTAGCGGCCACGGGCAGCCTCACGCGAGTGGAGATTGGTGAGCATGTGAAAGATCGTCTCGTCGTGCTGCCTGAGGTAATCTTCATTCCAGCGGCGATAGGCCGCCAGGATGTCGCCGCCAGGACCGACTTCCCAAGCCAGCCCTGCTAACAGAAGCTGCTCGCCCGCAGCATACGCCTCGCGCCACAGTGCGATGCACTGCTCGGAGCTCAAGTCCTGCGGGATCGGCGGGGCCAGTTCGACTGGAGGTATCAGTTGTCCTGCCAGAGAAAACCTTCTGTTTCACAGCTTTCCAATTCCCTGGTAGACTAGACACGCCGCGTCATTGCAGCTTGGACTGGCTCGACTCCTTGCACTGCCGGTTTACAATATGCCGCATGCTCACCACACGCGTGGTTTACACGAAGGTTTACAAGAGACGTAGCCCGGACGTTTTCCAAGACGTGGGCGACACAACTCTAAGAATTTAAACGACTTAAAACACAAGCGCGGGGCGAATCCGCCTTCGAATTGCGGCACTGGAAATGCCGTGCGGTGTCACAGCCACCGCGGGTTCGAATGGCGCCCTGTCCGCTCTGGCGCCAGCTTGGAGTCGGCAACGGCTGTCCTTCCCCATGATCGGCCCGCCCATGGAGTGAGTGATGCGCTGCTGGAATTGTGGCTATAGGGTGTCCAAAAAAGCGCGGGTCTGCGGGCATTGCGAAGCGGACTTGACGGAAGCGCCCAGCCCCGAGGAAGAGGCTGCCGTCGTGGATTTCCTCGAGCAAATGCCGCCCGAGCTTCTTGCCGAACTGGGCGAGATGATGAGACAGAGCGCCAGCGCGGAGGAATTTGCCAATCGCATTATGGTCGGCCCGTGCCCGAGCTGTGGGAGTGACCAAACGGGTGATTGCGAAGCGGATCCCGAAATCAACGGTCTCCTCGTCGGTCGTTGCTACGAGTGCGGCCAACTGTGGTGTACCGAATGCGGCAACGCGCTGACGCGAAAAAACCCTCAGTGCGATTGCTGGGACGAAGCCGAGTAGTTAGGTCGCGGATCGTGTGGCTGGGGAAATCCGTATGTGGCGGACACCGCTGGGAGAGCGGGCGCTCAAGGCGCGGAATGGGAGCTGTTCCGGACCGCGCTCGGCACGCTCTGGGATCGCGTCGAGATGGAGATCGAGTCCGGCGAGCCGGAGTTGTTCTGGACCGACGGACGCCTGGAACTCGATGATCAAGTCGCTGGCAGACGCTATGCTCTGGGACAGAGACTTTGAGGCGGATGAGTGGTTCCTGGACATGCCACCGGCCAAAAAACGGGAGAATCTCGACTATCTGGGCATTCAGGAAGATGATTTCCTGGCCGTCGCCCCCGACCCGGCAGATAAAGATCTCGATGGAGTACGACGGGCGCTGCGGGAAATTTGCGGAAGGGAATGATTCGCTGACCACCTGCCGGACGGGCTTCATCGTTCACTCGATGCGCGACGCCCGGAAGCACAATCCGGAACTCACGCGTGAGCGGCTGGAGCATACCCGGTCTCCATAAAGGGCTTCTCGCTCTATTCCCATTACCCCCCCTGTCTTGAGCAATGACGAATTCTTAGCCTGCTGCGCTTGATCGCGCGGCGGGCTTTTTTTGCGTTCCAAGGAACTGATTGTCATGGTATGCATATCTCATGAAACCGCCGTCAGATAGGCCACATGAATCACCAGGAATGACCGGGCTACCCCCGTCCGCGCACGGTGGCCGGCCGGCCGACATCGCTGCGCATGCAAGCCAGGTAGCCCAGGAATGGGAAGACGTGGGCGAGCGCTATGTGCGGCGGCGGATGAAGGAACTGGGCATCCCAAACGAAATGATCGGGGAGCCGACCTACGGCGGGGATGGCAGATGGCGCGCCTTCAATCCGCACGGCCGGCAGGGCGGCGCGAACACGACCGGCGCGGCGGTTGATTCGGGCGTACTCAACCCAGAATTGCTGAGGGGGAAGAAGGGCAATCGGATTTGGCCGAAGATGCGGGTCAAGGACCGCATCGACGCGATCATCGCCCATGAGTACGAGGAACTCCGCGCCGGCGGCAGACACACCGAGGCACTGAAGGCGGCGGCGAAGACAGAGCTGCCGATCAGCGACGAGGCTAGGCGGCTGAATAGGGCGATGGCGAGGTAGGCTGCGGTTGCAAGTCGCGTTCTCCGCGTTGCGCTCTTTCTATCGCGGTTAAGAACGGGCTCCAGATACTCGAAGTCGCCCTCCCCTACCCGTGCGCGTCTGCTGTCCCCGTTTCTCCCAGAGTGTCAGCTTTCTACTTCCGCAGCCTTCTCGCATCCTATCACCCCGCCTCCTTCGCGCAAGCCAGAAGTTCGAACCGCCGGTGCCATCCCCAGTACGTGAACCGGTAATAAGATTCGGGACCTCCGGCGAAGGAATGGCCCAGCAGGATAATCCTGGCCGCCGCCAGCTCGCGGAAAGCGGGCCGATTCTCGGGTGCAACTTCGACGCGACCGGAGACCAATCGCCGCAGCAGTTCCTGGGCGGCTCCCGACAGGTTGCTCGCGTCCGGAGGCTCGAATCGCTCGCGCTCAATCCGATTCGTTTCCCTCTCGAGGATGGCTTCCTGGTGCTCATGGCCTTTGGCAGTCAAGCGATAGACTCGCTCCGAACCCGGTGCGGGTTCCATGATCCCGGCCTCGACCAGTTCTCCATAAGCGGGCAGATTCTGCTTGCCGGCTGGTATTTTCTCGCCATCGACGTGGAGGCGGAGCGTGGCGACGGCGGCTTCGGATAGCGTGACGGTCTGCATCGCGATTCCCTCCCGGCTGCATTGTAGCCGGCAATGGCAAGCGGCGGAATGGCGAATGTACCGACTGCGGCAACTCGCTGACGCGAAAAAATCCTCACTGCGATTGCTGGGACGAAGCCGTGTAGTTCCGCCTTCTGCTCACTGCGAGTTTGAATCCCGCCCACTCGGCCGTTCAACCGGCCCACCGGCCATCGCCGGAGCGACGGCCACGGGCAAAGCCATTCTCGTGGTCTACGAGGTTTGAGAGATTCCAGGGCCTCGCGCAGCCTCGAACCCTTCTATCACCGTACGAATGACACCGCCATCACACAGCGACCAAAGCCCACGAATGAGCATAGATGCGCTCCATCGTTTCGTGCTGGATACAACGAAGCAAGAGGCCATCATCTTCGGGATGAGCCTTGCGCGCCAGCGCCACAACCTCCGGTGCCGTGTCAGCCACGAACAGTTCTCGCCCCGCGACCCAGATGCACTTGCCTCGATGCTGCGCGTAAACCTGAGGAACATAAGCCTCTAGCCAATCGGAGTTCTTTCTGGCTGAAGACCACGACACCACGCCGACCCATCACGGCCAGCTTGTTCGACCAAAACCCGTGACAAAAGGCGTTGTTCGCGGGCGAAGGCACGTCCGTATAGAATCGCACCCGCTCGAGTTGCCATCCGCGACTGTCGCAGGGGAGGGAAAATGGCAAGGGCGTTGTTTCCTTAACAGGAGAACCGAGGCGATGAACCGTTGCGGCTGGGCGAAGGACGAACTGGCCATCTGCTACCATGACCAGGAGTGGGGCGTGCCGGTCCACGACGACCGCCGCTGGTTCGAGTTCCTGATCTTGGAGGGTGCCCAGGCGGGTCTGAGCTGGGACACGATCCTCCGCAAGCGGGAGCACTACCGCCATGCCTTCGCAGGCTTCGACCCGGCCGCCGTTGCCCGCTTCGACCTTGCTCGGATCGAGTCGCTCTTGGCCGACCCTGGCATCGTGCGCAACCGGCTCAAGGTAACTTCGGCGGTCAAGAACGCTCGCGCCTTTCTGAAGGTCGAGGAGGAGTTCGCCAGCTTCGACAGCTACATCTGGAGGTTCGTCGCAGGGCGTCCGGTCCGAAACGCATGGAGCCGTTTGGATGAAATCCCGGCCCGCACCCCACTGTCCGACTCACTGAGCAAGGATTTGAAGAGGCGGGACTTCACATTCGTGGGCTCGACGATTTGCTATGCCCTGATGCAAGCGACGGGGCTCGTCAACGACCACTTGGTCGGCTGCTTCCGGCATCGGGAGATCGGCGCGTGATAAGCGGCGCCGATCTGTTCCTGGTCATCCTGGGGACATTCCACAAATTTGACCGCCCGCGGGTTGGATTGCCGCGTACTGGCCAGCGGGGTGCTCGACTATCAGCGCGAGACGCCGCTGCACGAGGCTTGTCAAGTGAGGGCACGGCTGGAGCTTCGCAGTAACTGCTTCGGTGTGTCGGACTGTGTGTCGGACCGACGCGCAACGCGACAGTCGCACCGACTTCACAACCTCTCATGGACCCTTCTGGGCCGCCACCTCGCCGCCCAGGGCCTTCATCCGCTCGGCGGCGATGCGGGCGGCATCGGTGTCGGGCTCATCCCGGATGATCTCGCGGTAGAACACCAGCGCGCCCTGCGGCTTATCCATCTTCTCCAGGGACTCAGCCAGCTTGAGCCGCGACGCGGCAATCCGCTCCTGCTTTGCTGGCGCCACGGCTTCGGCTCGGGTCAACGCGGTACCTCGCCGGGCGGGCGGGAGACTCGCGGGGGGCCTCGGGAGGGAGCCTCGCCGCTCCGAAGGCTCTTTTCCATCGGCGATGACGGTCGGTTCCGCGGGAGCTGGCGCGGCCAGCGCTTTGAGGAAACGCTCGATCAGTGATTGCCGCTGATGGGGTGAGCGTAAGAAGCGCGCGGCCGAGTCGCGGGCCTGGCCCTTGTGCGCCCTGACGGCTTCAACGAGGTTCCTGGCGCGGCCGTCGTGGAGATACGGGCCCGAGTCGCGGTATCCCCACAGCGGCGGCGTCCGCCACTCGGTCCCATCGGCCATGCTGGCCGCGGTGGGGACATCGACCTTCTCAGGCGGGCCGTAGTAGACCTCGACGGTCACGCTGGTCAAGTCCGGGCCCATGTCGTGCAGGAGCAGGTCGCTGTAGATGCCGTCGATGTTCCCCAGACTCGGGCGGTGGCAATCGGCGCAGCCGGTCTGTTCGAAGGCCTGCCGCCCGGCCTCGATGGACGGGGAGTCGGGGTCATCGAGCCGGATCGGGGCGGAAAGCGCCTTGACGTAGGCCACGAGGGCGTCGCATTCCGCCGGCGTCAGATCCAGGGCCCTGGCCTTGAGGTCCGGGGCCAGGGGCGAGATGGCCTGCGGATGGCCGGGGACCTCCAGGCCCAGTTCGCCGGCGCAGGCCCCCAGCACGAATTCCCGCAAGTCCGTCGTCTGGGCCTTCCAGCCGAACCGCCCGATCCGTCCGCTCTTCATGCGGCTGACCCGCCCGCGAATTTGAGGGGACTCCCGCTCCGAGATCCGCGTGAGGTCCGGCACCCGTGGGTCGGACCTATTGCCAACAGTGATCTGGTTACTCCGGAACCCGAACTCGCCGGTGATCTCGTCGCCGACGGCGCTGATGAGCTGGACATTCATCCCCGAGGGCCCGGCGCCCCCGGGTCCGCCCAGGCCATGGCAGGCCACGCACGAGGTCGCGTTATACACCGGCCCGAGCCCATCACCGCCGTGGCAGCGCGGGTCATCGGGACTCCATGTTCGGGCGAAGAGCTCCCGCCCCAACGAGCGGGCATCTCCCGCCGGACGAGCCGCGCCACCGTCCTGTGCCCGGGCGGGTCCACGCGGCAACGCATCGCAGAGCATCGAGGCCCTCGGCCGCGGATCCGCCGGGTCGGAGGCCGCGGCGGCCACAAGGCCGAGCAGGACCGCCAGCACCGAGCACCGGACGCGAGGGACGGTCACCGCCGGCCCCGCGGCTCGCCGCGGCAGCCCATCGTGCGAGCGAGCGCCGGACGCGATCGTCTCCGGAGACATTCCCATGATCGCTGCTCCTTCATCATCGGATCAGGGCGCGGTGCAGGGCCCGGCGCGGCCAGCGACTCCAGGAAGGCCAGGACCTGCGACTGCTGGCCCGGACCCAGGGTGCGGAACCGATGGGCCGACGCCGCGCCCTGGCCGCCGTGGAGCACCACCGCCTGCGCCAGGCTCCTCGCCCGCCCGTCGTGCAGGTACGGGGCCGAGTCGCGGAGTCCCCACAGCGGCGGCGTCCGCCATTCGCCGCGTTTCAGGTGGTCGAGTGAGGCGGAATCCTCGGTGGCGTAGCTCCCGGGGTCGCTCAGCTCTTCGCCCATGTCGTGCAGCAGCAGGTCGCTGTAGATGCCCCGGACCGAGCCGAGGTCCGGGATGTGGCAGCTTTCGCATCCGACGGATTGGAACAGCCTGCGGCCTTCCATCGCGGCCGACCCGTGTCCGCCTGACGGCGCGAGGACGCCGGGGGGAGGCAAACTCCTGACGTAATGGACCAGCGCATCGCACTCGTCCTGCGTGAGGTCGAGCCTCTTGGCCTTCGCGGCGGGGTCCAGGGGCGAGGCGGCCTGATGGCGACCAGGGACTTCCAGTCCCAGCTCGTTGGCGCAGGCGCTTAGGACGAAGTCCTCCAAGCTCGCTACCTGTGCCCTCCAGCCGAACCGGCCGATCCGCCCATCCTTCAGGCGATGGACCCGCCCTCGGGTGCTGGGAGGCTGTTGTCTGGCCACCCTCTCGAGCTCCGTGTCGGCCAATCCATCGATCAGGCCGGTCCCGAACAGGGGGGGTGGATTGCGTGCCGTGATGCCGATCGCCACGTCCTTCGCCCCCATCTCGTCCAGGCACTTGCGTAAGATCGCGCGGTCCCCGGACGTGACCGGCTCGAAGGGCCGGCATTGCCGGTCGGCTATGTAGGAAATGCCGTCAGGGATCACGGCGCGCTTCTCGCGAGATGGGAAACGGACAGTCGCACGCCGGCGGTTGGATCGCCGAGCCCGAACGGATCGCTCTGGGGACGAGAACGTCGGCAGCGCGGGAACCGGGCGGGATTGGGAACGGAAGGTCGCACGCCATCGGCTGTAGTCGGGTTCAACGCCGAAACGATGCAGCACGATACTGGTGGCATCGCGGAAGCCCGGGTGAATCCTCACCATGTCGGCGGGGTCGGGATCAGCGGCCACCATATCGAGCCCTGGCTTCTCCCCGAGCAGTCGGTCCAGGACGACCATCGGACCGGTAGGCGAGAGGGTATAGCCGATGCCGGTGGCGAGCTCGACGTTCCGGTCGACGGGCCCCGCGCCTCCGGGTCCGCCCAGGCTATGGCAGTCCAGGCAGGAGGCTGCGTTATAGACCGGCCCCAGGCCGTCGCCGCCGTGGCAGCGGGGGTCGTCGGGCCGCCAGGTCCGGGCGAAGAGCTCCTGCCCCAGCGAGCGGGCATCCCCCGCCGGGGGATCGGCCGCTCCGGCCGCCGGAAGGGCGGGTCCAGGCCGACCTTCCTGCAGCATCGAGGCCCCTGGCCGACGTTCCGCCGCGCCGGCCACCCGTGGGGGAGCATCCGGCGACGGGACGGCCGGTGGTGGGACCTCGACCCGCGGCGGCCGCGGAGCCGGGGAATCCAGAGGGCGGCCCCGGGGCGGCTCCGGGCCCGGTACCGGGCCTCGGAGGCGCGGTCGCGGCATCACGGGCGGCCGCCGTGGCTCCCGAGGCAAGGCCGCGTTCTTCCCCCGATCCCCGCGCCGGGCCGGCAACAGTGCGCGCGCCTCGCAGCCGGGCGCCGACCGCGGCGAAGAGGCCGACATCCCAGGCGATCGCCAGACCAATCAAGCCCGCCAACGCCCACCGACGGGCGCGAACGCCGACGCAGGGCTCGCGCGCCGGCCCTGAGTTCGGTCCTGCACCCTTCCCCATTGATGACACCCTCCCTCGTCCGCAGATTGCCTCCCGATCGCCGGCCGATGACCTCCGGCCCCCAGGCTCGGAGCGATCCCGCCGCGGGACCGACCGGGCCGGCGTCCCCCGGTCTTCAACTTCGACCGGCCATGTTGCAACGGCCATCCTCGCCCGCGGGGTATCGGGTGCGGGGAGGTGGCGGAACGCGACGGAGGTCGGAACGGGAGGGATCAACAGCGGAGGTGGCGCGCTCGCAGCGAGGGCGAATCGATCATGGGCGACCAGCATCGGCGGGACGGCGGGCTGCCCCGCCAGCACCGGCGCGGGAGGGAGGACAGATCGACGAAGGGCGTGACTCCATCGTCGTCGTCCCATTCCCGGTCGGCGCACTCGCCGATCCCGAATGGATCGCCCGGAGAGGCGCTCGATAGGGGACCGCCCACCTGGACCGCGACCGCGCGCGACCCGTCGCAGCCCCCGGGGATCGCATCATCCGGCCCCCAGGCGTGGAGCGACGGCGTCGGGAAGAGGATCAATACGGCGATGAGGGTCATCGGGAGGGACTCCGGGTCCGCCCGGCGCACTTATCTCTATCCAGGCATTCGACGGCGGTCGGCGTTTTGTTCGGCGCGAATTTCCGCGGCCGGTCCGCTTGCCTGCGTCGGCTCGCCGCCAGGGGTGGGTGTCGAATAAGGACGATGAGTGCCTAGCGGACCGCCTGGTGAGGCAACAGACATTAGTCGGTAACAAAACCGGTGAGTCAATGCGCTAGGCGGCTGCCTGCCGCCGCTGCGCCTGGCGATGGCGGGACCAACCGTACGCGGTGAAGGCGACGGCACCGAACACCGCCACGATGGCGGTTGAGGGCTCGGGAACTCCGACTAGCACCGTCAGGGTGTGGTCGGGTCCGCCTGTTCCCCAAGTGTAAATGTATGTGCCCGGGATCAGACCGAGACCGCCGAGTGTCGTGTTGTCATATTCGCTTGTTGACGTGATGGTCGTGCCCGAGATGTAATTATGCTGGAGTCCTAAGTCTCCATCGAGTCCTACTATGCCGATGAAGCCACCGGAGCCGGACGTGGCTTGGGTATACCCGCCATTACCGAAAGAGGATGGGCCCGTGACTCCGAGCCATTCGTCTATCCTGGAGGCGGTGCCGACGACGATGTATCCGTAGTTGGGTCCCATTTCGGAGCCGAAGCTGCCGTCATCAGTGCTCGAGAATGTCAGGCCCGTGAGGTCGATGCTGCCGGACGCGGTGGCCACGACGTTGGGGCCGACCTCAGTGATGCTGATGACCACTTCAGCCCGGGCCGTACCGATTGTCATCGCCAGCACAGCCGCCGCGAGCAGTCGTCTACGGATGGTGTTTCCCATGGTGAATCCTTCGCTCTGTCAGAGTTGTGTGACGCGTGGATGCGACGCTTCCTCGTGCCAATCCGGGACATTACACGGCTGGGCTGCTCGTCGAGAGGCGCCACCTGATCGTGGCAGTTCCCGGCGTACGCCCGCAGGGTAGACTGGTGGATGTGCGTTTTTCCCGCGCTTCATGCTTCCAGGCGGGACGCCAACAATCGTCGCCCTCCGTCGATCCACCGAAGGAAAGACTCTAAGGTGCGGGTTCGATCGGTGTCAAGCGTATGCCCGATCTTTACTTGATTATTTCTCACCGATAGGGCTACATCAGTTCACGCCGTCCGCTGCTTTTGCACGACAAGCCGGAACGCGGCGCGTCGTGGCAGGCGTCTGCGTGGTTCGGGGTGGTTGTGTCTTGTCCAATCATTGGCACTTCGTCGTCTGGCCGGAGCAGGACGGTCAATTGACGGACTTTTCCAACTGGGCTTGCAGCACACGGTTCGTCCGGAAGGGCGGCCCCGCAAAGCGAGCCAAGTTGCGGACGATATGGCGAACTTGCGCCAGGTGAGTGCCGGCAATGCCAAATGCAAGAGAACCGAAAGCCGTCCCGGTCACGGTTCCCCCGACCGCTAACTAGCTGCGTCCTTGCGCCACGAAGCTCGGGAAAGGAGAATCATCTCAAAAATGTGAAACCTTTCGTTGAAACCCTGCGGGTAACCAATCCCGTCCGGCAGAGCCGGGCCAGCAGCCGGGAAGCGAGTCTTGCGTGGGGGCGGGTGACCGTCACTGCGAAGCGTAGACAGCGAGTTCAAACGCTGTGTGATTGAGCCCCGAAATTTCCTTGTCGTGAGCCCTCGTCTTGGACGCCCGCGGGGGCCGAGCCAGGCATTAGCGACACCTGGACCCATCAGCGTGCCTGGTCACACCGGGGTCGGAGGAATATGGCGAATGAACGCACGGGTTTTACGGGAACGTGGGAGATCCTGGCAGTTCCCTGAAGAATACCGGATCGGGAGCAACCGGTACAGCAAACTCCCGGATGATCCGTCGGCCATGCGTCTGCGGCCGAACGGGGACGAAACGCAGGCGCTCCAAGGTATCGCCAAGCGAAGGCAACGAAGCGCGGCGAGAAGACTGTCAGGAAGTCGCAGCGCCCCATAGGAGCTGTGAAGCCGGGGAACGACCCTCCGGACCCGGTGGAGCAAAGGGGGCGCCGCGTTGTGGACCGGGAGTCGGAACCACGCCGAGGACATTGTGCCTCACCAACGTGTCACCGCGAAACGGCCCAGTCGTGCGAGGGACAGCGATTCCACAACGTGACGAACCGGATGCCTTTAACGGGCACGTCCGGATCTGTGGGGGCCCCAGGGAGTAATCCCTGGGGCTACCCGGCCTGTTTCCGTCCTAGCGTGCTTAAAATTTCTGTGAATTTTCGTCGTTTTATTCGAGCACCCTAATTAGTTCTACTGTAACCGTTTCATCGCCGCGACGGGTGCGAAGGTTGCTACAGCGTGAGGTCAGGCGATCAGCCCTGCCCCTCGCGGGTCGTCAATCCTCGCCTTGATTTCAACCAGATGCTCAGGATAGGTGACGCGCTTGTCGCCGACGAGATCAAACCACTCCTCACCTCTCTCCTCGTAGCGGGCCAGGAGGGTTTGCACGTCATATGAGAGCATGCCGCGGTGGATTGCGAGTGACGTGTCGTGCAGGAAGAAGGCGGTGAGCGCGATCACCTCAACTTGGATTGGACGCAGGGGCGAGCCGGCCCAAGTTTTGTTCCCGAGCTGATAGCGGTAATCCTCAAAGTTCAGGTCGCGGTCATTCACCAAATTGTGTTCTGTCCAGAGCGTCAGTTCCATCCCGAAGAAGCCGCCGGAGAAGAGGCCCTTCGGATCACCCGGGTTGGGGTCGAGGGCGCAGCCGAGCCGCCGGCTGATCTCGAAAGCCAGCTCAGACAGCGCGAGGTGGGAGTTGAAGGAATACTCGACGGTGATGCTCATTCTTTATGCGGCCCTGCCGCCTAACTCGTACTCGGCCTCGGCCGTCGTGGGGGAAATCCCCCGGTGGCCTTGTGCCAGTGGTAGATCCGCGACTCCTCGTTACGCCGCAGCACGCGGGTGACCACCGCGGCGATCTCCTCCGGAGAAGACATCGGATGCCGGAGTAGTCGTGTGAAGACTTGACGCGTCTGTGGAACCGTGACGGCCGGCGTTTTCCCCCCCGACTCGCCGTCGCTCCAGGCACAGAAACCACAGTGCAACGAGCGATAGTGTCACATGATGATGCCAGCCGATCCAGCTCCGGACCTCGTAGTGATCGAGCCCCGCCTCGCCATTGCCGGCCCCGAACATCTCCACGACTCCGTCCCCTTCTTGGGGAAGGCACTCGGATCGATGACCACGACACCATCGGGATCGGCCAGTTCCTCGCAGACGTGTTGCCTTAGCTCCGCCATTACGGCCTGGTCATCCCACTTGCCCGCGCCGACGAAGAACTGGATCGGCTTGCGGGGCAAGCCAGCCTCAATCGCGATCGGCTCACACGTCTTGCGCTCCAGCCCACTGAGATGCCCTCGGATGACGAGGGTCGCAGTCGCGCGCTGCTCGACGCGGTAGAACCTGGGCAGATAGCGCCGGAGGAAGGCCGTCAAGCGGTCCGAACCGTCTTGAAGAGCTTCGGGAGTGATGGTGGCGTCAGCCAAGAGCGTCTGTGCCTCAGGGAGATTCAAAAGCGACATCTTCGGGCCTCCGTGCAGTGTGTATATCCTCCTCGTAGTTAAGGATAAAAAGACGCGCCGAAAAAGTCACCGAAAATCGGTTACAGTAGAATTAGTGTGATGCCAGCGTCGTCCCTCGGTTCACGCAGCACGGCGAGCGCAAACCAAAAACCAGGCTTGACCGCGCGAAGCGCCACCAAGGTACGAGTCGCACGGCGACTCGATCTGTGAAGGAGGTCGTCATTGTATTTCCTTTCACGAGCGGTATTGTCCACACCAGTATTGGCGGCATCAAGCGGTGAGCAACCGCTGGATCGTTGTGGGATCTGACGAAGTGATCGAGGTGGCGGGCATCGTGCCCACCCTTACCGCCCGGCATCAAGGTCGGTGCGGCTCCAACTGAAGTAAAACCGGGGGCTGTGCTGGAACATGAGGCTGCCCTATTTCTCGATCGCAGAAATGATGGCGATCATCGTCATTGTCGCCCTGGATTGTGTGGAGATACGGATGGGGCAAGCTTCTCCGAGTCTCCGCTGCCTCATCTTCGGGTCAATGCCGATGCAAAACGCCCTGATGATCGGTCTGCTCCTCATCTTTCAACGGCGCAGGCTAACGGAGAAACCGCCTCCTTTTCTCATCGGGTTCGTGGCTGTCGCCGGGATTAGTCTTCTGATTTATGTTGCCGTTTGTGTGCGGGCATCCGAAGCGCTCACTTGGCACCTGACTTGCACCCTTACCCCTTTGCTGAGTGCCACGGGCTTTCAGCCTTACTCTACGGCTGATTATGTTTGTCGATATGCTTTAGCCACTTCCTATCTGACCGCCCCCCAATTGGCGACAGCCTTGGTCGCAGGCTGGATCTACGAGCGCTGGTGGACAGAGACCAAGTGTGACCTAACCCCGTCCCCCAGGCCACCCGAGCGTGTGCCCCGCCGAAGAGCGCGGGGAATCAGCGAGCGGGTTCAGAAAAGTGGCTGACCTGAGGGTCTCGTGCCAGCCTCAGGTAACCAGGCAACCGCCCAGGTTGACTGCCCGGCGCAGACCCAACCGCTCGGCGACTTCTCTGAGCCGCTGGGGGCTTGCCGCCAGGAACCGGCCCAGGAGGCGGGCATGCAGGACAGGCACTCTCGGAGTTCGGAAGTGGACAGGCACCCAACAGCGCCCACAGCCCCGCTGTCAGTCGCCTGTCCTCTGAGTCTGAATCCGGGTTTCAATCCTTGTTTTGCTGGATGAAGCTCGCTGGCGCTCTCTCCCCCCCTTGCCAAGGGGGGGCAGGGGGGGTGACCTCGGCCCGACCATCCGCACTGCCCGCGGGTCTCAATCCTCGTTTTGCTCGATGAAGCTCGCTGGCGCCTCTCCCCCCTTGCCAAGGGGGGGCAGGGGGGGTGACCTCGGCCCCACCATCCGCACTGCCCGCGGGTTTCAATCCGTGTTTTGCTCGATGAAGCTCGCTGGCGCTCTCTCCCCCCCTTGCCAAGGGGGGGCAGGGGGGGTGACCTCGGCCCCACCATCCGCACTGCCCGCGGGTTTCAATCCTTGTTTTGCTGGATGAAGCTCGCTGGCGCGCTGATTCGTCGGCGCGATCACCTGGAGCACGGTGTTTCAATCCTTGTTTTGCTGGATGAAGCTCGCTGGCGATCGCGACCCCGCCGCCTCGTTCCGCAATGACGCGGGTTTCAATCCTTGTTTTGCTGGATGAAGCTCGCTGGCATGAAGGTGTGGGGTTGGCCGTCGGCGAATGAGAGGTTTCAATCCTTGTTTTGCTGGATGAAGCTCGCTGGGCCGCGGTCGCGGCGGACGAAACTGCCATCGCTTCAATGGGGCCACGGCGATGAAGCCGTGGAAGACGGGTACTTGTTCGGCCAGAGAACGAAGCCGAAAATCTCGCTTCAATGGGGCCACGGCGATGAAGCCGTGGAAGACTTGGCCCGGTGCCAACGCAAGTGCTGCCGAACTTCAAGCTTCAATGGGGCCACGGCGATGAAGCCGTGGAAGACAACAGCGGCAGCGCCGGGCAACGTGTATTTCTTCTTGCTTCAATGGGGCCACGGCGATGAAGCCGTGGAAGACGCGGTTCCGGGATCGGTGCCTGCATGTCGTGGCTGGCGCTTCAATGGGGCCACGGCGATGAAGCCGTGGAAGACTGAATCGGTATCAACGACCCTCGATGTCCGTTCCTGTGCTTCAATGGGGCCACGGCGATGAAGCCGTGGAAGACATGCTGAATGCGTGTCAGGTATGCGGCGAGACAAGCGACCGAGCTTCAATGGGGCCACGGCGATGAAGCCGTGGAAGACGCTCAATCGACCGTCACGCTCGGACGACGTCGATGCTCGCTTCAATGGGGCCACGGCGATGAAGCCGTGGAAGACGCACGACGCCGGCATCGGCGCATCGGCCGGCATCGAGCTGGCTTCAATGGGGCCACGGCGATGAAGCCGTGGAAGACGCCGATGCACGCCGACGTCGGCAGTGCCGGCACTGGCAGAGCTTCAATGGGGCCACGGCGATGAAGCCGTGGAAGACGAGCCGATGCTCGCGAGCCGATCGCGAGCCGATGGCGCGGCTTCAATGGGGCCACGGCGATGAAGCCGTGGAAGACGGATCGCAGCCGGCGATGCATCGCATCGAGCGTCGTCGCTTCAATGGGGCCACGGCGATGAAGCCGTGGAAGACGCTGCGCGTCGAGTCGTCGGCGATCGCGGCATCGCGCAGGCTTCAATGGGGCCACGGCGATGAAGCCGTGGAAGACGATCGACGTCGGCCGTCGTACGCAGTCACGGACGTCGATGCTTCAATGGGGCCACGGCGATGAAGCCGTGGAAGACGATGGCGGCGGATCAGCGTCGCGAGCCGGCGGTCGATCGCTTCAATGGGGCCACGGCGATGAAGCCGTGGAAGACGCCTGCCGAGCCACGTCGCGCTGACGCCGGCTGACCGCTTCAATGGGGCCACGGCGATGAAGCCGTGGAAGAGCAGCTGGCGCAGTCGCTGGACGACTCGCAACTGTCGACGCTTCAATGGGGCCACGGCGATGAAGCCGTGGAAGACGCTGAGCATCGAGCGACCGTGAGGTCGTCGCACGTCGGTGCGCTTCAATGGGGCCACGGCGATGAAGCCGTGGAAGACGTGACGTCGGCGCTGACTCGGCGGCCGCGGACGTGGACGCTTCAATGGGGCCACGGCGATGAAGCCGTGGAAGAGCGACGCGATCGGTCACGATGCGCTGATCGGCTGATCGCGCTTCAATGGGGCCACGGCGATGAAGCCGTGGAAGACGGCATGCGCGCGTCGAGCACGCGCCGCGATGTCGTGCATGCTTCAATGGGGCCACGGCGATGAAGCCGTGGAAGACTCGGGGTGCTGCGCAGGCGCGATCAGCCGCAGTCGCAGGCTTCAATGGGGCCACGGCGATGAAGCCGTGGAAGACGCGTGATCCGAGCTGCATCGACCGATCCGGCGTCGATCGCTTCAATGGGGCCACGGCGATGAAGCCGTGGAAGACGGCTGGCATCGGCGATCGCAGGTCAGTCGACGCGATCGCAGGCTTCAATGGGGCCACGGCGATGAAGCCGTGGAAGACGCGATCAGGCCTGCATCGCGAGCGTCGGCCGAGCGACGCTTCAATGGGGCCACGGCGATGAAGCCGTGGAAGACGATCACGACTCGTCGCCGATGGACCTGCGACGCTCGTCGAGCTTCAATGGGGCCACGGCGATGAAGCCGTGGAAGACGAGCGATCGGCGACGCTGCGATCGATCGCCGATCAGCGCTTCAATGGGGCCACGGCGATGAAGCCGTGGAAGACGCGGCATCGGACGCTGATCGCGGCCGAGCTGATGCAGCTTCAATGGGGCCACGGCGATGAAGCCGTGGAAGACCGGGCCGA